>NZ_CP107840.1:5005993-10011987 GCF_036346835.1 Lentzea sp. NBC_00516 | reverse complement strand
TCACATCAGCTTTTCGCTGACTTACTTCCGGGGCTTGTGTTGCTGAAGCTTATTTGGTCTTGCGAGCCAGTGTCAAATCGGCCTCTTAGAGGCTCTTTGTCTTCCGGCTTTTTTGTCAGGCCCGTTCCGGCTTGTTTCCCGGCCCGTGTCGCTCTGACTTGGAGAACATTACACGGGGCACTTTCGATCTCCAAATCGGGGGGTCACCTAAGCGCCCGCACCGCCGCTGACCTGCGCGTTCGTCACTTCGAAGACCGGATGGCGGTCGGCCTCGGCCTCGAACGCCGAGACGGGGTCACCGACCCGCGCGTCGAAGAAAGGCCTAGTCACCGGCTCCTTCCGCACGTAAGCGGCCAGCACGGGCGCCGCGACGGGCGCGGAAACCTCGTTCAAAACGACTTGACGTGACCTACGTCCCCTTCGCAGGACCGCCGAACCAGCTGCCCGTGCGTTGTGCACCCAGTCGCGAACGCCGTACGGCGCGACGAGCCACTCCTGGCCGTCGTGCCGCATCAGGCGAATGGGAATCGTCCGCTCCGCACCACTGCGCCGGCCACGGATGGTCAGCAGCACGTAGTGGGAGGGCGCGATGCCGAGCGAGACAGCACGGCTGATGACGACGTTGCCGACGCGACGGACGAGGTGCTGGCGGTAGGTCTTGGCCACAAGGTCAATCATGGACCTCATGACGTTCGACGTGGTGGTGATTGGCGGAGGTCCAGCAGGCCGTGCGCTCGCACGCGCGTGTGCAGGGGAAGGTCTCCACACAGCGATCGTCGACCGTCACCCCCACCGGCCCTGGACGGCGACGTACGGCGCGTGGGCCGACGAGCTCCCAGCAGACACCCCGATCAAATCCGCAAGCACCACTGTTCGCGCCTACGCGCGCGAAGAGCACCTGATCCAACGCACCTACGTCGTGCTGGACAACGCCAAGCTCCACGAACTGCCAGACACAGTCCAAGTACTCCAACGGCCAGAAGCAGCGCGCCACACGTTCAACGCCACAGGCGCGCGCAAGGGCCGTGCCGAACAAACGGCCGTAGGAACGGTCATCGAGTCGGACAGCACCGAGACCACGTTGATGGACTGGCGCGGCAACGGCGACACGTTCCTCTACACGGTCCCGCTGGGCGGTAACCGGCTGTTGGTGGAAGAGACCTGCTTGGCGGGCAGGCCCGCCAAGCCGTTGCCGGAACTCCGCGAACGCCTGCACGCTCGCCTCGCCCCAGGTGAAGAAGAGGAACGCGTGCGCTTCCCCTTGGACGCACCGAGGGTGGCGGGCAACGCGTTCGGCGCCGCGGCCGGCTTCGTCCACCCCGCCACCGGTTACAGCGTCGCCACCTCACTGCGACTCGCACCGCTGGTCGCCGCGGCGATCAAGGCGAACGAGAACCCCAAGCACGTCATCTGGCCGATAAAGGCACGCATCGTGCACGCGATGCGCATGAGGGGCCTCGAAGCGCTTCTCCGCTTCGGTCCGGACGAGACGCTGGACTTCTTCGAGGTGTTCTTCCGGCTCGAGCCGGAGCATCAGCGTGCGTACCTGTCTGGCCGTGAGGACGTCAAAGGAACTGCAGCCGCCATGCTCGCGTTGTTCCGCACGGCTCCAGGCCATCTCAGGTGGAAACTCCCGCGCTGAACTCCCAGCGTGAACGCCGCGTCACCGAGCGCAGCCCCGGTGTGGCAAATCGTCGCCGAGCTCGTGAACAGCTGGTGAACCCGCTTGGTGCCGGTCGTTCGCACCGGCACGATCGGGGGCGTGCCCGCCTTGCTGGATGACGTCAGGTTCGCCTTCCAGCCGCTGTTCAACCTGAACACCGGGGGCGTCGTCGCGATCGAGGCTCTGGCCCGGCCGCACGACGGCAGCGTGCAGGATCTGCTCCAGGCCGCCTTCCGGGCGGGCCTGCTGGCGAACGCCGACGTCGGACTCGCCTGCCGCGCCATCCGGTCCGCGGCCGACTTCGACCTGATGCTGCCGTTGCACGTCAACCTGCTCGCGCTCACGATCGCGGACAAGCCCGAGGTGATGAGCCCTCTCTACGGTGCGCTGCGGGACGCGGGCCGGTCGCCGGACAGCATCGTCATCGAGATCGGCGAACCGTACTCGCGGGCCAATCGCGCGCGCCTCGCCCGTGGCATGCAAACGCTGCGGAACAACGGTTTCCGCATCGCGCTCGACTGCGTGGGCGAGGGCGACGTGCCGCTGGGCCTGCTGACGAGTGCCTCGCCGGACTACATCAAGCTCGACCGCGAGATCGTCCGCACGCTGCCCGACGACGCCGCGCGAGGCGCGTTGGTGAAGTCGCTGGTGCACCTCGGCGAGTACACGGGTGGTCAGGTCGTGGCCGAGGGCGTGGAGACCGAGGCGGAGCTGACCTACCTGCGCAAGCTGGGGGTGGGGTACGCGCAGGGCAAGCTCCTCGCGCCGCCGCAGCGACGACCCGCGGTGAACGCCCGCATCGCGCCCGAGTCGGTCACGGAGACCGGGGAGATCCGGCGCAGCACCACGGGTCCCCGGATCACGGCCTTCCTGCACCCGGCGACGACACTGCACGAGCACGCGACCAGTGAAGAGGTGCGTGAGGTCCTGGCGTCGCAGCCGTCGGTCACGGGTGTCGTTCTGATCGACGACGAGGGACGCCCGAAGTGGTCGGTGGACCGCAACCGGTTCCTGCTCGCCGTGACCGGTCCGTACGGCCACGCCCTGCACGCCAAGAGGGAGGCCGCACGGCTCGCGGACAAGCCGCACCTCATCGGCACCGAGTCGTCGGCGCTCGACCTGTTGGACGTCGTAACGGGTGCGAACCGTGAGCGCACCAACGACGACCTCATCGTCGTGGACCACAACGAACGGTGCATGGGTGTTGTGCGCGTGGCGGACGTTGTGCGCGGTGTCGCCGAACTGAAGGTGGAGCAGGCGGCCGCGCTAAGCCCGCTGACGCGCCTTCCCGGCAGCGACGCGATCGCGAGGAACGTCGACCAGCGCATCGAGTCCGGCGAGATCTTCGCGATCTCCTGGCTGGACGTCGACGGCTTCAAGCTGGTCAACGACACGGTCGGGTTCGCGGCCGGTGACGACCTGATCCGCGAGATCGGGCACGCCCTGGCGGACCTCGCGCACGCGTTCCCCGGCGTGCAGGTCGGGCACGTCGGCGGCGACGACTTCCTCCTGCTGGCCGGGCTCGACGAAACGGTGCCGCTGAGTGCTCGATTGCTCGACAAGCAATACACGGCAGAAGGACGACACGTCACCCTCTCTCTTGCGACCCTTATCTGTGCCCCGGGATCAGTGGGGTCGTATCGAGAGGTGTCGCGGTTGCTGGCACCGGTGAAGGAGCACGCGAAGTCGCTTGCGGGGTCCAGCTGGGTCATGGGCCGGCCGGGCACGGAACGACGTGACGTGCTGCGTGGTGTCGCGCAACGCGCGGTGAGTTAACAAGTACAACCAAACGCCTCCTGTGCGGCGCGCTGATCACTCATAGCATCGGTATTGCTACTCAGCGCACTGGAGGTTCGGCGTGCACGTCGGCAGCAGAACTCAAGCGGTACCCGCGCAACGCACGAGCTCGGACGGCCTCCTCACCGTTGGTGTGGAAGAAGAATTCGTTCTCGTAGAAGCTTCCACGGGCCATTTGGCCAACCGTGCCAAGGAAGTTCTTGCCGGTGCCGACCGGTTCGACGTCGACCTGCAGCCGGAAATCGCGCAGTATCAGGTGGAATCGGCCAGCGGCATCTGCACGGACATGAACGTGTTGCGCGACGAACTCGCGGTGGCGCGCCGGGCGTTGATCGAACGGGCCGCGCACCACGACGCGAGGCTGGCCGCGACCGGGACGCCCGTGCTGGGCCTCACGATGCCGACGCCGCTGACGAACTCCCCGCGCTACCACCGGATGGCGCAGGAGATGGGAGCGCTCACCAACGACCTCGCGATCTGCGGCTGCCACGTGCACATCGGGCTGCCCGACGACGAGTCGAAGATCTTCGTGAGCAACCACCTGCGTCCGTGGCTGCCCACCATCCTCGCGCTCGGCGCGAACTCGCCGTACTGGGTCGACGGCGACACGGGGTACGCGAGCTGGCGGTACGTGGTCTGGAACCGTTGGCCCACTTCGGGTGCGCCGCCGCACTTCGGCTCCGCGGCCGAGTACTTCACGGCACGGGAGGAGATCGTCGCGAGCGGCGCGGCGATGGACGCCGGGATGCTCTACTGGGACATCCGGCTCTCCGCCCGTCACCCCACGCTCGAACTGCGGGTCTCCGACGTCGCGCCGACGGTCGAGGAGGCGGTGCTGATGGCCGCTCTGGTGCGCGGGATCGCCGCCACCGCACTGAGTTCCGGTGCGCCGCCCGTGGCACCGCCGCCGCATCTGCTGAAGGTCGCGATGTGGCGTGCCGCGCGTGACGGCCTGGAGGGCTTCGGCATCGACCCGGTCACCGGCGCGCCCACGCCGGCGTCGTCGATCGTCGCGTCGTTGGTGCGGTGGATCCGGCCGGCGCTGGAGTTCTCCGGTGACTACGAGATGGTGACCACCGGGATCGACCGGTTGCTGCTCGACGGCACGGGCGCGGTGCGGCAGCGCAGGGCGTTCGCACGCCGCGGCCGCCGTGACGACGTGGTGGGATTCCTGGTCGCGCAGACTGCGCCGGTCTGACGTTCACTCGATTGGGTAAACCTCGGGTTCTCTTGGGTCACCTCCAAGCCTCGAACCGGTAGTTAATCTCCGTGGCCACCCCCATCTGGGCGCCGGGAGTGAACGGTCCGGAGCGTCCCAACACCGCGCGGGTCAGGGACTACTGGCTCGGCGGCACCCACAACACCGAGGCCGACCAGGAACTGGCGGCGCACCTCGTGTCCGCGGCACCGCACCTGCCCTACCTGTGCCGCACGCACCGCTCGTTCCTGGGCAGGGTCGTCAGGCGACTGACGGCGCTCGGCGTGCGGCAGTTCATCGACCTCGGCTCCGGCCTGCCCACGGCGGGCCACGTGCACCTCGCCGCGCCCGACGCGCGCGTGGTGTACGTGGACGTCGACCCGGCGGTGGCGGCCGAGGGCCGGGAGATCATCGCGGACGAGCCGCGCGTGTCGTACCTGTGCGCGGATCTGTGCGATCCGGAGAAGGTGCTGGAGTCGCAGGAGATCCGCTCGACGCTCGACCTGTCGGAGCCGATCGCGGTGCTGGTGCTGGACGTGCTGCACTTCGTCCCGGACGACGCCGAACCGTACAAGGTGCTGGCCAAGTACCTGAACGCGCTGGCGCCCGGCAGCCACCTCGGGCTCTCGCACACGTGCCGCGATCCGTTCATGCTGGCCGCGGTGGGACTTTTCGGTGCCATGTACGGGGATCAGCCGTTGCCCGCCTTCACGTTCCGGTACCCGGAGCAGGTCGTGCGGTTCTTCGACGGCATGGAGGTCCTGGAACCGGGCGTGGTGCCGATCCCGTTGTGGGAACCGGATCCCGGCGAGGTCCAGGACCGCAACCCGGAGAACTTCCACGGATCCGGCGGCCTCGCGCGCAAGCTCTAGGCCAGCAACGGGATCGCGGCCAGCACGATCGTCGACGTCACGGCCATCGACATGCCGTAACGCAGCTGCTGACCCGCTGTCGGCAGGTCTCGCGCGAGCAGGAACGCCGAGCACGCGACGACACCGACCGCCGCCCAGAACGGCCCGAACCGGAACCACAGGCCGCCGCCGACCAGCAGCAACCCGCCCACGGTCAGCTGGGTGGTCGCGTTGACGGCGTGGCGAGCGCCGTACAGGACGGCCGGGGTGCGTGACCCGACGCGAGCGTCGCCGGCGCGGTCGGGGACGGCCCACCAGAGCGCGCGCCCCGTCGCCAGCGCCGCGACACCGGAGAACACGAGCCACACCGCCGGATCGGCCTGTCCCCCTGCCGCCGAATAGGCCGTGATGCTCGGCAGCAGCCCTGCGGCGATCGCGAGCACCACCGGACCGGAATACCCACGCCGTTTCAGCCTGACCGGTTCGAGGTTGTACGCCAGGTACAGCACCAGGATCAGCCCGACGCCGGCCGCGACCTTCCACGAGACGGCGGCCGCCAGCGCGAGTGCGAAGATCATCTCGAAGATCGCCAGCGCGAGGACCTTCCGCGCGCCGATCTCCTGCACCGCCTGGGCCAGATGGCGTTTGTCCGCCGTGTGGATGTCGTTGCGGACGTCGGCGTAGGCGTTGAGCGGGTTGCCGGAGACGATCGCGACGAAGTTGGCGAGCACCGCGATCACGACGGCGAGGTCGAACCTCGTCGCGTAGCAGGCACCCCAGGCGGCGGCGCACGCGTAGTGCATGCCGAAGGGATGCTCCAGGCGGTGGAGGTGGATCAACGCCGGCAAGTGGCCACCATCGCGAGGTCCGGCGGCGGCGCCATCGCGGCGCCCCGCAGCTGGGGTGTGCTGGTCGGGGAACTGAGCTGGACGTGCCTGTGCGCCAGCAACGCCCGGACGACCAGGCGGATCTCCAGCAGCGCCAGGTCCTTGCCGGGGCAGTGCCGCACTCCCCCGCCGAACGGGAAGAACGCGCCGGGCGGCGGTGGCTTGCGAGCAGGGTCGAAGACGTGCGGGTTCTCGTACGTCGCGGCCCGGCGGTGCGCCAGGTAGATGCTCGGGGTGATCACCATGCCCTCGTCGCTCATCCGGTTGCCGGCGAGCGCGGCGGGCGGGGACAGCCGCAGCGACTCCCTGATCGTGGCGTCGAGCAGGTCGTCGTCGAGTTCGCCGGCGAGACCCGGTGTCCGGCTGATCCAGTACAACGTCCAGGCGATGGCGCTCGCCGTGGTCTCGTGACCCGCGAACAGCAGAGAGACGACCTGGTCGCGCAGATCCTCCCGTGGCAGGAACGCCGCCAGCGCCGGAGGTTCGGCGGTTCGGGCGCGGTGCAACAGCATCGCGTCGAGGTGCGGGTCGGACCTCGTGGCGCCGGGTGTCAGGTAACGGTGCGCGAGGGTGCGGGCGCGGTTGCCGAGGCGCCGGTCCAGCCAGCGGGTGAACGCGGTCAGCAGCTCGTCGTCGTCCACTCCGAAGACGACACGGCCCATGATCCTGAGGGTGAGTTTCCTGGTCCACGCGGAGACGCTGGTCGGACCGCTCGGCAGGTCGGCGATCGAGCGGGCGGTCATCTCCTCGATCAGCTCCTGGTACCGGGCGCCGCGCAGCATCGGGGCGAGCGTGCGGCGGTACTCGGTGTGCTCGGCGCCGTCGAGCCACAGCACGGATCGGTTGCCCAGCAACGGACTCAGCGTGCGGCTCGGCGGGTGCCGCAACGCGCGGTCGTTGCGGAAGAGCGCGGCCATGACGTCCGGGTGCCAGACGAGCCAGCGCCGGTCCCGGAGCCTGACCAGGCCGTCCTCGACGCTCTCCACCGAGTCGAGGAACGGGATCAGCCGCAGCGTGAACCTCAGCTCCGTCCGGTTCATCGGCGCACCGCGCAGGCGAGGTGGAGTGCGGCCAGGCCTTCCGCCTGAACGATTCTCGTTGGGGTGTAAAGGTCTTTGTCGTGCCACAACGGCGGGTGCTCGCGATCGCCCCACTCGTGCAGGAACTTCGCGCCGCGGCTCACCGCTCCGGTGACGTCCCGCCGTGCGTGCGACAGGATTCGGATGGCGTAGGCGGTCTCCTCGTAGGTGCCTTCCCAACGGCCCCACGAACCGTCGTCGCGCTGGGTGCCGAGGACCCAGTCGACGGCCTTTTCGTTGCCTCGCAGGGCGTTCGTGACGCATGCCGTGGCGTAGTAGGGCGAAGCGTGCCACTTGTCGCGCCAGTTGCCCGCCGGTTCCTGCATGTCCCGCAACCACTCCTCCAGTTCCCGGTCGTACCCGATCGCCTGGAGCGCGTGGGCGTTCGTGCTGGTCGACGGGGTGCGCTCGTGCGGGAAGCAGGCGAAGTGACGGGCTTCCCGGTAGTGGTCGAGGGTCTCTGCCGGACCGGGGCTGTCGCACAACGCGAGGGCGTGCAGCGCGGTGGCCGTGTCGTCGGCGTCGGCCGGGAGGCCCGGTCCGCCTGCCGCGCCCCGCACACCGAACGCAGCTTGGAGCCGCTCCACCATCGGATCGGGGACGTCCAGGCCCGCGGATCTGAGCGCGACGATGATCCACGAGCGTTCGAACAGCGGGACCGGAACACCAGCGGGGACGGGACCTCCGTGCCGTTCTTGGACGGCCTCCAAGTAGTCGAGGCCGTCCCCCGGCACCGGGCCCTGCAACTGGACCGCGGTCGCGGCCGGGCTGGCGGCGACGATGCCGTCGACCGCGACGACCTCGGGACGTGGGCCGAAGATCTCCAGTGTGTGCCAGAGCTTGTCCGGCAGCGGGCGGTTCCTGAGCGCGTGCAACGAGCGCGGGTCGAGCGGCGTGCGCAGGCCGAGCCGTTCGGCGAGCGCGGGAACGATGAGCTCTACGGCGACCGTGTCGGGCAGCTTCAGCGGGCGGCTGAGCAGCTTGCGCAGGGCTTCGAGGCCTCTGCGCGCCGCCGGGTGCTTCTTCAGCGCGTCGACCGCGCTCAGGGTCGGGACCAGCGCGTATTCGCCAGGACCGCCCCACGTGCCGTCGGCGTGCTGGGTGTCGAGGAGGTACCGGATCCGGGCGTCGTGCCCCTGCAGCCACGGCGCCAGCGCGACGAGTCTGCCCGTCTCGTACACGGACGGTGAAAGGCCGCCCCAGGGATCGTCGGTCAGTCGCGCCAACAGCCTCATCGCGGCCCCCGGAGATAGCAACTGCGTCACTCTAGGAACACTCAGAGTAGCACTCTGGGCCGCCCGGCAGGCAAGGGTCTAGTCCGTTCAGCGGACTGATCTGCGGAGTGGTGCGGGTGCGCGGATGCTCGTGACACAAGGCCGGAAGGAGGATGTTGTGACGACAGCGCGCGAGATCATGCACCCCGGAGTGCAGTGCGTGGACGAGGACGCGAACCTCGTCGAGGCCGCCCGCATGATGCGGGACCTCGACGTCGGATCCCTGCCCATCTGCGGCAAGGACGACCGGCTGCACGGGATCATCACCGACCGCGACATCGTGATCAGGGCCGTGGCCGGTGGCCTCGACCTGGCCGCGACGAAGGTCGGCGAGTTCGGGTGCCACGTCCACTGGGTCAACGCCTCGGACTCGCTGGCGCAGGTGCTGCGGACCATGGAGGACAACCAGATCCGGCGGGTGCCGGTGATCGACGACCACCGGCTCGTCGGCATGGTGTCGGAGGCGGACCTCGCCCGGCACCTGCCTGAGCACGAGCTGGCGTCGTTCGTCGAACGGGTCTACGCCTGACCGTCCGACCTGCCCACGCCGTGCTCCAGGTAGCGGGTCTCGCCTGATTCCCTGGCTCGCAGCGCTTCGGAGACGCGGCGCGCGAGTCTCGGGATCAGGCGTCGGCCTGCCTCGTCCGGGGTCACGAACTCGTACTGCCCGAGCTCCTCCGCCTGGAGGCGGATGTGGTCGTCGGCGGTGAGCAGGCCGCCCTCGAACACGAACAGGACGCGGTCCTGGTCGCCCTGGGGTGCCCAGTCGACCACGAGAAGCCTGCCAGGTTCCCTGACCAGGCCCAGTTCTTCCGCCACCTCGCGGCGACAGGCCTCGCTCGGAGTCTCGCCGTGCTCGATCACCCCGCCCGGGATCTCCCAGTGCGGCTTGTAGGTCGGCTCGACGAGCAGAAGGCGACCGGCGGCGTCGAAGAAGAGTGCGCCCGCCGCGGAGATCGCCTTGCTGCTGTGATCCACAGTTCCTTCGTACGGATCAGAACAGGGTCGCGGGCTCGACCGGTGCCGGCTCGGGCAGTGGATCGAGTCCGGGAACCAGTGCGCGCACGTCGTCGTGGAAGCGACGGGCCAGAGCGGGTGCGTCGTCGTTGTTGGGTGTGTGCACGAAGAACGTCGGCGACAGGTCCTCTCGGAGCCAGTTCGCGACCACCTCGGCCCACGGCCGCCATCCCTCGACCGTCTCCTCGACGGAGTCCCGGCCCAGGTAGCGGACGACCGGCCGATCGGTCAGCGCACGCGTCCGCCGCGGCATCCTCGGCTTCTTGGCCCACGCCTCCGCTTCGCCCTCGCTGGTCGGCGGACTCTGGAAGAGGACCTCGGTGTCGAACGTCATCCACTCGGCGTGCACGTCGTCGAGCGTTCCCTCGAGCAGCGAGGCCGAACGAGCGTCGGTGAAGAAATCGAGGTGACGCACCTCCACCGTGCGCCGGAGATCGGCGGGCAGCCTGCGCAGGAACCGGCCCAGTGCGTCGACGTCGAGCGGGCCGAACGACGCGGGCAGCTGCGTCCACAGCACGGCCCGCTCGCCGAGGGGTTCGATCGCGTCCAGGAACGCCCGCATCTCCGCCTCGACCCCGGCGAACCTGCGCTCGTGCGTGACGACCTTCGGCAGCTTCACCACGAACCGGAAACCGGGATCGGTCTGCCGCGCCCACGTTTCCACGGTGGCCCTGGCAGGAGTCGCGTAGAAGGTGGTGTTGCCCTCGACCGCGTTGCACCAGCCCGCGTATGCCCGCAGACGCTCCTTCGGTGGCGAGGGTTGTGGCAGGAACCGTCCGGGCCACGCCTTGTGGTTCCACATCGCGCAGCCGACGTGAAGACGTGCCACTCCTACCCACTCCCGTCGGTCGTGGGTCCAATTTATCGTGTGGTCGTCCCGCCAGGATTTGAACCTGGGACCTACCGCGTATCAGGCGGACGCTCTCACCGGGCTGAGCTACGGGACGGAGTGGAAGACGAGGGTGTTGAACCCTCCAGGGCGATCTTGCAAGGATCACCTGCGCGCCGGCGCGTCCCCCGATTCAGTTGTGCAGTGCCGCGGGCAGGATTCGAACCTGCACTGGACGCGTTCTGAGCGCGTTGCCTCTTCCGTTGGGCTACCGGGGCGTGCGGATCCAGGGATTCGAACCCTGACTGTCATGGCCCTCAACCATGTGCCTCTACCAGTTGGGCTAGATCCACTTGAAGCGAGCGGTCGGAGGGCATCGAACCCTCTTCTTCGGTTTGGAAGACCGACGTGTCCGCCGAGTTCACCACGACCGCATTGTTTTCGAGCAGCACCGATGGAAGGAGTCGAACCCTCGGGAAACGGGTTTGGAATCCGTTCCGCTTCCAAAGCTCATCGGCATTGAAGGCCGGGCAAAAAGAAAACCGCCCAGGGTTTCCCGTGGGCGGCTCCGAGGTCATGACCTGGGGATCAGGTCATGGCGTGGAGCCCCACGCCACCGCCAGCAGACCGCCGGCGATGAGGGCGAGAATTCGCCATCCCGCGAGCTGTGCGTTGGCAAGCATGTCTTCCTCCGGTTGATCTCTGTTGTTCGTGATGGGATCAAGCTATGCGAGCGTTCGACACGCTCGCAACGCATTTATTCAAGCTTCTCGCGGTGTTCCAGATGGTGGGTCTCTGTTTCGATGACGTTCATGTGGGGTACTGGGCCTGGATTCGGGGGGCGTCACCCGGACGTGGCGAGATTGCTGGTCATGCACACGTCTTCTGCGAGAACGTCGACGGCGGCCACGTCCTGCCCGGCGGCCGGCGGCATCCCGGCGAGACGCACGCGGACACCGTGACGCGCGAGGTGCACGAGGAGACCGGGTGGCTGCTCGACCGCGAAAGCCTTCGCCCGCTGGGATGGCTGCACTTCGAACACCTCGCCCCGAGGCGTCCTGACCACCTCTACCCCTATCCGGACTTCCTCCAGGTCGTCTTCCACGGCACCGCGACCGAACGCGCCGGTGGGTCCGACTGGACCGACACCGACGGGTACGAGCTGCGTTCCCGGCTCGTGAGCGTCGCCGAGGCGCGCCGGACGTCCTTGAACGGCCCACTGGCGACGACGTTCCTCGACCTGCTCTGAACGACGAACCGAGATCAGACGGCGTGGAGGAACCGCCCTTTCGAGCGGCCCTCCGCGTCATGATCAACGCATCAGAGGATGGTGGCCGTCGCGGCCTCGAGGCGGAGCGACTGGCCGGTGGTACCCGCCATCCTGGACTGGTCAGGACCGACGCAGCCTCCGGTCTGCCACCCGTAGTTCTGGCCGTGCGCGTTGTTGCAGCTCCACCGAGTGGTGTGGCGGAACCTGAACGCCTCCATCTGGAGGCTCTGTCCGGTCGTGCCGACCGCGAACTCCCGCCCGTCGTCCTCGCAGGGGAAGGCTCCCCACCCGATGTCCTTGCTGTGTGCCTGGGCACACGTCCTGCCGCCGGTGTTGTAAGCGATGATCAGGATGGCTTCGAGGCTCAGGGACTGGTTCTCGGTACCCGCGAAGGCCCAGTCCCCGTCGTTGCAGTCCCAGGCCGTCCAGCCGATGCCCTGCACGTGTCCGGAGAAGCAGAGGATCGGACTGGCCGAGGCGCTGAAGACCGGGGCGGTGGGCCGGGCCCGCCACGTTTCGGTGCTGATTCCGGGAGGCGGCTTCTCGGTGTCCGCCTGAACGGGTGCGGCCACCATCCCGATGAACGCGAGAATGGTCGTCAAGCAGACGGCGACACGTCTGCCAAGAGTGGGCTTTACCTGCATGATGCGTCTGTCCCCCCAGGTGTGGTGAAGGCACAGGGGCGCGCGAGAACGAGCCTCCCGAATCGAAGGCGTGAGCCGGAAGCCCCCAGGCCGACTGGCACAGTCCACCATCCCAGGCGTACCCAGGGCCGTCACTAGCGCTTCCGGACCAACCGCTTGCACACAAAGCAAAACGGCGCGCACCCCGCATGGGATGCGCGCCGTTCGGCTAGAACAGGTCAGACGGTGAAGCCCAGCGCGCGCAGCTGCTCGCGGCCGTCGTCGGTGATCTTCTCCGGGCCCCACGGCGGCATCCACACCCAGTTGATGCGGAAGTCCGCCACGAGGCCACCACTGCCGCCGCCGGTGAGGGCGGCGCGGGTCTGGTCCTCGATGACGTCGGTCAGCGGGCAGGCCGCCGACGTGAGCGTCATGTCGATCGTGGCGACGTTCTTCTCGTCGACGTGGATGTCGTAGACGAGGCCGAGGTCCACGACGTTGATGCCGAGTTCCGGGTCCACGACGTCGCGCATCGCTTCTTCGAGGTCGTCGAGCGCGGCGACATCAGCTTTGGGCTCGAAGACCGGCATGCCTTCGGCTCCCCGGACGACTTCTTCGGTGCTCATGCTGCTCCCTGGCTTCGTGCTACTGCGTCTTTGAAGGCCATCCAGCCCAGCAACGCGCACTTCACGCGTGCTGGGTACTTCGAGACGCCGGCGAAGGCGATGCCGTCTTCGAGGACGTCCTCGTCGGGCTCGATCTGGCCGCGACTCTGCATCAGCTCGACGAACGCGTCCATCTTCTTGAACGCCTCGCCCACCGGCTTACCCACGACGAGGTCGGTCAACACCGACGTCGAGGCCTGGCTGATCGAGCAGCCCTGGCCGTCGTAGGACACGTCCTGCACGACGTCGTCACGCACCAGGACCCGGAGCGTCACCTCGTCGCCGCAGGTCGGGTTGACCTGGAACGACTCCGCGTCGAACGGGTCGCGCAGGCCACGGCCGTGCGGGTTCTTGTAGTGGTCCAGGATGATCTCCTGGTACATCTGCTGGAGCTGCATCAGGCCACCCCGAAGAACTTCTGCGCCTCGCGGACGCCGTCGACCAGTGCGTCGACCTCGTCCAGCGTGTTGTACAGGTAGAACGTCGCGCGCACCGACGACTGGGCGTTCAGGCAGCGGTGCAGCGGCCACGCGCAGTGGTGGCCCACGCGGACGGCGATGCCCAGGCTGTCGAGCACCTGGCCGGCGTCGTGCGGGTGTACGCCCTCGATCTCGAACGGCACGGCGCCGCCCCGGTCGACCGCGTCCTGCGGGCCGATCAGGCGGACACCCTTGATGCCCGACAGACCTTCCAGCGCGGCAACGGTCAGGGCGTGCTCGTGAGCGTTGATCCGCTCCATGCCGACGATGCTCAGGTAGTCCACCGCGGCACCCAGGCCGACGGCCTGGGACGTCATCGGGGAACCGGCCTCGAAGCGCTGCGGCGGCGGCGCGAACGTCGAGCCCTCCATCTTGACGAGCTCGATCATCGAGCCGCCGGTGATGAAGGGAGGCAACGCTTCCAGCAGTTCGCGACGTCCATAGAGGACACCGATGCCGGACGGGCCGAGCATCTTGTGGCCGGAGAACGACGCGAAGTCGACGCCGAGCTCGCGGAAGTCGACCGGGCTGTGCGGAACGGACTGGCACGCGTCCAGCACGGTCAGCGCGCCGACCTTCCGCGCGGCCGCGACGAGCACCGAGACCGGGTTGATCACGCCGGTCACGTTCGACTGGTGCGTGAACGCGACGACCTTGGTGCGCGGTGTGATCACGCTGTCCACATCGGACAGGTCGAGACGACCGTCCTGGGTCAGCTTGAACCACTTCAGCGTCGCGCCGGTGCGGGAAGCGAGCTGCTGCCACGGAACGAGGTTCGCGTGGTGCTCCATCTCGGTCACGACGATCTCGTCGCCGGGACCCACGACGAAGCGCGCGGCCTCGGGACCCGAGGTCGCGGCGTTGCCCATCGCGTACGCCACGAGGTTGAAGCCCTCGGTGGCGTTCTTGGTGAACACCAGCTCGTCGAACGAGGCGCCGACGAAGTCCGCGAGGCGCTGGCGCGCACCCTCGTACTCGTCGGTCGCTTCCTCGGCCAGCTGGTGGGCGCCCCTGTGGACAGCGGCGTTGTGCTGTTCCAGGAACGCGCGTTCCGCGTCCAGAACCTGCGTCGGGCGTTGCGAGGTGGCGCCGGAGTCCAGGTAGACCAGGCGCTTCCCGTCACGAACGGTGCGAGACAGGATCGGGAAGTCCGCCCTGAGGGCGGCCACGTCCAGTGGTGCTGCGGTGGTGGTCACAGCGCCTCCTCTCAACATCCCCAAAAAATTCGACACAGGTCCGCTAGGAAAGGGCTGCGGCTTCCTTGGAACCCGTGTACTTCACGTAACCCTCGGACTCGAGCACGTCGGCCAGCTCGCGGCCACCGGACTCGACGATGCGGCCGTTCGCGAAGACGTGCACGAAGTCCGGCTGGATGTACTTGAGGATCCGGGTGTAGTGCGTGATCAGCATGACGCCGACCTCACCGGAGGCCTTGTAGCGGTTGACGCCCTCGGACACGACGCGCAGCGCGTCGACGTCGAGACCGGAGTCGGTCTCGTCGAGGATCGCGATCTTCGGCTGGAGCAGGCCCAGCTGGAGGATCTCGTGGCGCTTCTTCTCGCCGCCGGAGAAGCCCTCGTTCACCGAACGCTCGGCGAACGCCGGGTCGATGTCGAGGTCGGCCATCGCACCCTTGACCTCCTTCACCCAGTGGCGGAGGTTCGGGGCCTCGCCGCGGACGGCGGTGGCGGCGGTGCGCAGGAAGTTCGACATCGAGACGCCGGGGACCTCGACCGGGTACTGCATGGCGAGGAAGAGGCCCGCGCGGGCGCGCTCGTCGACGGACATCTCGAGGACGTCCTCACCGTCGAGCGTGACGGTGCCCGAGGTGATCGTGTACTTCGGGTGCCCGGCGATCGCGTAGGACAGCGTGGACTTGCCGGAGCCGTTGGGGCCCATGATGGCGTGCGTCTCGCCGGCCTTGATCGTCAGGTCGACGCCCTTGAGGATCTCCTTGGGAGCGTCCTCGCTGACGACCGAGACGTGCAGGTCCTTGATCTCAAGGGTGGCCATGACTTGCCGTTCTCCTGGTGGTGTAGCCAAAAAGTCAGTTCGTGGTGACGGTGACGTCGACGAAGACGTCGCCGTCACGGATGTCGACGGCGTAGACGTCGACCGGTTCGCTGGCGGGCGGCGAGGAGGGCTGGCCGGTCGCCAGGTCGAAGCACGACCCGTGCAACCAGCACTCGATCCCCTTGCGGGAGACCTCGCCCTCGCTCAACGACACCGCGGCGTGCGAGCACAGATCCGCGAGTGCGTGCACCCGCTCGCCGTCGCGCACCAGCACGACATCGACATCGTCGACGCTGGCGGCGAACGGCTTGCGGTCGTCCAATGAGGACAGCGCACACACCTTGATCACGTGCCGACCGCCTCGAGCTCTGCCTCGATGGCGGCCTCGAGGCGCTCGCGCACCTCGGGGACGGCGATCTTCGCGATCAGCTCCTGGAAGAAGCCGCGCACGACGAGACGCCGCGCCTGGTCCTCCGGGATGCCGCGCGCCTGCAGGTAGAACAGCTGCTCGTCGTCGAACCGGCCGGTGGCGCTGGCGTGGCCCGCGCCCTCGATCTCGCCGGTCTCGATCTCCAGGTTCGGCACCGAGTCGGCACGCGCACCGTCGGTCAGGATCAGGTTCCGGTTCAGCTCGAACGTCTCGGTGCCCTCGGCCGCCGCGCGGATCAGCACGTCGCCGATCCACACCGTGTGCGCGCCCGCGCCCTGCAACGCGCCCTTGTAGACGACGTTGCTGCGGCACTTCGCCTGCGCGTGGTCGATGAACGGCCGGTGCTCCTGGTGCTGGCCCGCGTCCGCGAAGTACAGACCGAACAGCTCCGCGTCGCCACCGCGACCCGCGTACTGCACGACCGGCGTCACGCGCACGACGTCGCCGCCGAGCGTGACCACGGTGTGCTTGATGGTCGCGTCGCGACCGAGCTTCACGTGGTGCTGCGAGACGTGCACGGCGTCGTCGGCCCAGTCGTGGATGGTGATCACCGTGAGGTGAGCGCCGTCCGCGACGAGGAACTCGACGTTGTCCGCGTACGCGCCGGAACCGCGGAAGTCCACGATCACGGTGCCTTCGGCGAACTGCGACGCCTTGACCTGAACGTGGCCGTAGGAAACGGTTCCGACGCCCGCGCCGGTCACCGTGACGGTGGTCGGCTCGGACTTCACGTCACCGGGCAGCGTCACGATCGTGGCGTTCTCGAACGACGAGTACGCCTGCGCCGCGACGCGGTCACCGGGAGTGCCGGCGGTGCCGAGCCGTGAGTCGTCACGACCCACGGTCTCGACGGTGACACCTTCGGCGGCGTTCACCTCGACGGCAGCGGAACCCGTTGCCGCAGCGCCGGAGTGCAGACCGGCCAGACGCTTGAGAGGCGTGAAGCGCCAGATCTCCTCACGGCCGCCCGGGACCTCGAACGCATCGACGTCGTAAGACGTGAAGTGCGCTGCGCGCGAGGCGACCGGAACGACAGCTCCGTGGGAGTGAGGTTTCGTAGACAGGGCGGCCATGTCAGCCGACGGCCCCTTCCATCTGCAGTTCGATCAGGCGGTTCAGCTCGAGGGCGTACTCCATGGGGAGCTCGCGCGCGATGGGCTCGACGAACCCGCGCACGATCATCGCCATGGCCTCGTCCTCGTTCAGGCCGCGCGACATCAGGTAGAACAGCTGGTCCTCGGAGACCTTCGAGACCGTGGCCTCGTGACCCATCTGCACGTCATCCTCGCGGACGTCGACGTACGGGTAGGTGTCCGAGCGGCTGATGGTGTCGACCAGCAGCGCGTCGCACTTCACCGTGGACTTCGAGTGGTGCGCCCGCTTGTTGACCTGGACCAGGCCGCGGTACGACGTGCGGCCACCGCCACGCGCCACCGACTTCGAGATGATCGTCGAAGAGGTGTGCGGTGCCATGTGGACCATCTTGGCGCCGGCGTCCTGGTGCTGGCCCTCGCCCGCGAACGCGATCGAGAGGACCTCGCCCTTGGCGTGCTCGCCCATCAGCCAGACGGCCGGGTACTTCATGGTCACCTTGGAGCCGATGTTGCCGTCGACCCACTCCATGGTCGCGCCCTCTTCGGCCTTGGCGCGCTTGGTGACCAGGTTGTAGACGTTGTTCGACCAGTTCTGGATCGTCGTGTAGCGGCAGCGGCCGCCCTTCTTCACGATGATCTCGACGACGGCCGAGTGCAGCGAGTCCGAGGAGTAGATCGGCGCGGTGCAACCCTCGACGTAGTGCACGTAGGCACCCTCGTCGACGATGATCAGCGTGCGCTCGAACTGACCCATGTTCTCGGTGTTGATCCGGAAGTAGGCCTGCAGCGGGATGTCCACGTGCACGCCCTTCGGCACGTAGATGAACGAGCCGCCGGACCACGTCGCGGCGTTGAGCGCCGAGAACTTGTTGTCACCCGCGGGGATGACGGAGCCGAAGTACTCCCGGAAGAGCTCCGGCTGCTCCTTCAGAGCGGTGTCGGTGTCGAGGAAGAGGACACCCTGCTGCTCCAGGTCCTCGCGGATCTGGTGGTAGACGACCTCGGACTCGTACTGGGCGGCGACACCGGCGACGAGGCGTTGCTTCTCGGCCTCCGGGATGCCCAGGCGGTCGTAGGTGTTCTTGATGTCCTCGGGCAGGTCCTCCCACGAGGTGGCCTGCTTCTCGGTCGAACGCACGAAGTACTTGATCGAGTCGAAGTCGATCCCAGAGAGGTCAGCGCCCCAGCTCGGCATCGGCTTGAGGTCGAAGAGCTTGAGCGCCTTCAACCGGTACTCGAGCATCCACTCGGGCTCGCTCTTCTTCGCCGAGATGTCGCGGACGACATCCTCGCTGAGGCCTCGGCGTGCGCTCGCGCCGGCAGTGTCCGAGTCGGCCCAGCCGAACTCGTAGTTGCCGAGAGACGCAATCGTCTCTTCCTGCGTGAGCGGAGACTGCACCGTGGTGGGCGTGCGCTGCTCGGCAGCGGCAGTCATGCGGGCTCCCCTCCATCATCTGGGATCCGTGGAACGTTCGGGATGTGCGTCGTGCACACGGCGTGGCCGCGGGCGATCGTCGCGAGGCGCTGCACGTGGGTACCGAGGAGATTCGCGAACGTCTCCGTCTCGGTCTCGCACAGCTGGGGGAACTCGGCGGCAACGTGGGCGACCGGGCAGTGGTGCTGGCACAACTGCTCGCCCGTACCCACATTTCGCGCCGCCGCAGCGTAACCCTCCCTGGTCAACGCGGTCGCAAGGGCCTTGGCCCGTTCGGCGGGCGTGGCCTGGGCCACGATCGTCGAGCGGTGACCGTCCACGAGTGCGTCGACACGACTTTGCGCAAAGGCGCGCACTGCCTCTTCCCCACCCGTCTGGGCGAGGAACCTGAGGGCGGCGACCGCGAGGTCGTCGTAGGCGTGGCCGAACCGGGCGCGTCCGGCGTCTGTCAGCAGGAAGAACTTCGCGGGACGGCCACGACCACGTTGGGTCTGCCGCGGTGCGTCCCTGGTCGTCGCCTCGCCGTCCACCAGCATCGCGTCGATGTGCCGACGCACTGCCGTGGGGCTGATGCCCAGCTCCTCGGCGATGCTCGCCGCGGTGACCGGGCCCTGCTCCAGGAGGAGCCTGGCGACCGCACGCCGAGTCTTGCCGTCGTGCTGCGGCACGGCGTCAAGGTAGCTCTCGGCGTTTTTCACAACACCAGTGTTGCGTATTTAGCCGGAGGTAGCAAAGATCGCGGTCACAGGGTGACCTGACTCACGGCTGAACGTGGCTCGATACTCTCCTGACATGTCCACGAACGGCGGAGCCATCACTCCGGAGAGCGACCTTCTGAACGGTCGCGAGCGTCGCCAGCTGGACATCGTCCGTCGCTGGGGCACCATCGGCGCGTTGCTGCTGACCGTCGGATCCCTGGGCGGCGGGGCCGCACCCATCTACTCGCCGCTCTACGGCGTGCCCGTTCTCGGGCTCTTCTCGAGGATGCCCAGTGTCGCGATGGGGGTCGTCTGGACCGGCATCTTCATGATCGTGTCGGCCTGGCTGGCGCTGGGCCGGTTCGTGAAGCCCGGCCGGCCGCGGCTGATCTCGCGCGGCCAGATGGACCGCACGCTGCTGATGTGGACCGTTCCGCTGGTCTTCTGCGTGCCGATGTTCTCCCGCGACGTGTACTCGTACCTGGCGCAGAGCGAGATCGCGGCGCGCGGGCTCGACCCGTACGAGCTGGGGCCGGCCAACGCGCTGGGCGTCGACCACGTGCTGACGCGCGGTGTGCCGAACATCTGGCGGGAGACGCCGGCGCCGTACGGGCCGCTGTTCCTGGCGTTCGGCCGGTTGACCGCGATGCTGACCGGCGACCACGTGGTGTCCGGCGTGTTCGTGCACCGGCTGCTGGTGCTGGTCGGCCTGGGGATGATCGTGTGGGCGCTGCCCCGGCTCGCGGCCCGGTTCGGGGTGCCGCCGGTCGGCGCGCTGTGGCTGGGCGCGCTGAACCCGCTGGTGCTGTTCCACATCGTCATCGGCGTGCACAACGACGGCCTGGCGCTCGGCCTGATGCTGGTCGGCCTGGAGCTCGCGATGCGCGGGCTGGAACCGTTGAAGTGGTCGTGGATCGCGCTGGGCGCCGGGGTCATCGTGTGCGGGGCGATGGTGAAGATCCCCGCGATGGCCGCTCTGGGCTTCCTCGGCGTGATGGTGGCGCGCAAGCTCGGCGGGCAGCTCAAGCACCTGGCGCTGGTGGCCGGGATCATGGCCGTCATAGCCGGGGTCGGGGTGGTGGTGATCTGCCTCGGCACCGGGTTCGGCTTCGGCTGGGTCGAGACGCTGAACGTCGCGTCGACCGTCAAGTCGTGGATGTCGCCGCCGACCGCGCTGGGCTTCCTGGGCGCCGGCACCGGGATCCTGCTCGGCCTCGGCAACCACACCGAGGCGATGATCTCGCTGACCAGGATGCTCGGGCAGGGCGTGTCCGTGGTGATCACGGTCGTGCTGCTGTGGCGCAGCTTCAAGGGGCGGATCAAGGCGATGAACGGCCTGGGCGCGGCTCTCGGCGCGATCCTGGTGCTCGGGCCGGTGCTGCAGCCCTGGTACGTGCTGTGGGCGGCGATCCCGCTGGCCACCGCCGTGGTCGGGCCGAAGTTCCGGATGTTCGCCATGGTGACCTCGGCGATCATCGCGATCATCCTGCCGCCGACCGGGTCCGCGTTCGACGGGCGCGCCTACACCGTGCCGCAGGCGATCGCGGGCGCGGTGATCACGTTCGCGGTCTGCGTGCTGATCGCGCGCAAGCGGGTCGGGCCGTTCCTGAAGGCGGACCCGGCCGGTGGCGGGCAGGTCTGACCGGTAACCCCGAACTCCCGGCGAACGACCAACCAGCAGAGGAAGATCGTCGCCGGAGGGGGTGACGTGACATGTCAGAACAACCCATGTCGCGCGAAGAGGTCCGGTTCGCCGTCGTGCTCAACGGGGGCGTGAGCCTCGCCGTCTGGATGGGCGGCGTCGTGCTGGAGCTCGATCGTCTGACCAGGCCGGGATCGGTCTACCAGCCGCTGCTCGACCTGGTCGGCTGCACGGCCAGAGCGGACGTCATCGCGGGCACGTCGGCAGGCGGCATCAACGGCGCCGCACTGGCGTTGTCGCAGGTCAACAAGCAGGCCGACCTGACGCGGCTCCGCGATCTCTGGGCGGAGCAGGGCCGGATGGAACAGCTGCTGCGCACGCCGTTCCGCGGCCAGCCCGCGTCGCTGCTCAAGGGCGACGAGTTCTTCCTCCCCCGGCTGCAGGAGGCGCTGGCGCGGCTCACCACGGACTTCGAGCCGACGGAGCCGGACGAACGCCCGATCGACCTGCGGATCACCACCACGCTGCTGGGCGGCGTTCCGACGATCACCTACGACGACCTGGGCCAGCCGCTGACCCAGTCGGTGCACCAGGGCTCGTTCTCGTTCCGTCGCGACCCGTACGCCTGGGTCTCCGAGGACACCCGCGACGACTTCACGCCCGCCACGCTGAACGACCGAGTGCTGCAGCTCGCGCTGGCCGCGCGCAGCAGTGCCAGCTTCCCGTTCGCGTTCGAGCCGAGCTTCATCCCCGTCGGCGGCCAGGCCACGCCGGACCGCCCGGACATGGCGGACGTCGCCAGCTGGGCCAACGGCGGCGACCGCAGCAGGTTCGCGGTCGACGGCGGTGTTCTCGTGAACACGCCGACGAAGGAGGCCCTCGAAGCCATCGACCGGATGCCGGCGGACGGGCCGGTGCGCCGCGTGATGCTGCTGGTCTTCCCGCACGCCGAGCCGCTGGGCTCCGAGCCGGTGGCCGACATGATCGACAAGAGCATGACGACGGTCGGGTCCGGCGGCAAGCTGCTGGGCGCGATGTCCGGCCAGGCCAACAGGACCTACGTCGAGAAGATCGAGGAGCACAACCGGCGCGCCGCGAGCAGCAGGGGCGGCCGGATGTCGTTGCTGGAACGCCTGCACGCGGGCGGCGACGACGTGGTCGGCGAGGTGTACTCGCTGGCGGACAAGCTCTTCGGCCACTACGAGGACATCGAGATCCGGCTGGCCGCCCGCCAGGTCACGGCGCAGCAGTTCGCGCTGCCCAAGGGGAATCCGGCGAACTGGTCGTTCGAACGGGCGCGCAGGGCCGCGGAGACCGCGCAGCGCAAGTGGAAGAAGCTGCACGGCGTCCTGCCGTACGTGCCGGGTGTGAAGCTGCCCGGCGTCGTGTGCCGCGAGGACGTGGGCTGGGAGTGGGGCATCACGATGGCCGAACGCCTGGGGGCGTCGGCACTCGACCTGCTCAAGCGGCTCGTGTGGGTGGTGGACGAGAGCCAGGCCGACGAGATCGCCCAGGCACGCCGCGCACTGCATCAGGTCCGCGCGGAACTGCGCAGGCTGCGCACCGAGCTGTTCGACTGGAAGCCGTCCGACTCGCTCGGCGAGACCTACTGGACCGGCAGGCTCGCGAGCTACCACGAGCACCTGATCGACGGGCATCTCGGCCTGGAGGTCCGGGCGCAGGTCGACGAGATCGGCCGGATCGTCGGCGCCGCCCGGAAGGTGATCACGGACCTCGACGAGCGCCGGCTGAAGCTCGGCGGCCTGGTCTGCTGGCACGCCCTGCTCGATCCCGCGGCCACTCCGGCGGAGGCCGGGCTCGACGACGGTGAACGGTGGCTCAGCCGCCTGCTGGCACTGGAGATCGCCGGCACGTGCCTGTCCGACGACAGCTCGACCGGGCTGGACACGGCGGTCGAACTGGTGCAGGTGTCGTTGCAGACGCGCAACGCGTTCGCGCAGCAGTCCATCACGGCCGACGACAAGGCCGGTGGGGCGTCGCTGTCGCGGTTCTCCGGGTTCCTCAAGCGGTCGTGGCGGGTCAACGACTGGATCTGGGGACGGCTCGACGGCGCCACGATGCTGTGCCGCGTGCTGTTCGACCCGCGCCGGTTGCGGCGGATGGACCTCCTCGGACGGCCTGAAGGCGACCAGCGCACCTCGGAGGAACGAGCGGGGGCCGTGGTCGACCAGGTCGTCACGGCGATGTTCGGCCTGGAACTCCCGGTGCAGGTCGCCGTGTGCGCCGAGGAGGCGAAGAAGGAACTCTGCGGCATCTACGAGACCGACAACGAGCTGTCGCCGTCGTCGATGAAGCTCGCCGAACTGGCCGCCTGGGGCCTGCACTGGCGGATCATCTGCGAGGAGCTCCCCCGGCTGCGGGCCGCGATCATCGCCGACCGCGGCGACGGCGCGGACAGGCGTTCGCGCGGTGAGCTGTTCCTCGAGGAGCACGCGGACCTGTTGCGGCGCCTGGAATATCCGCAGGAGCACACGGTCACGCTCGGCATGTCGGCGCTCAACGCCTTCGACCGCGCGGGCATCGGCCGCGAGCCTCTCACGCAGGAAGCGGCGTCGGACCAGATGATCCGCACTGCCGCGAACGCCGCGGCCGTCGCCGTCACGGTCGCCGACTCCGAACGGTCAGGGCTCGCCGCGGTCCGTCCGGTGACGCGGGTGATGCGCGGGGCCGCGTTGCTCCCCTACTGGACGATCACCGGCCTGACCCGCGGCGGCAACCTCGCGCAGTTCCTGGGCCTGCTCGGGCTCGCGGTCGGTGGCGCGCTGGTCGTGATGGCGTTGTTCGGCATGCTGCCCGCGTGGGCGGCGGGTCCTGGCGCGGCGATCGGCGCGGCCAGCCTCCTCGCCGCCTTCGGGTACGCGGCCCTGCGCAGTGGCACGATGCTGCACGGGCTGGTGTTGCTCTCCCCCGTGATCCCGTTGGTGGCCATAGCGGTCGAACGGATGCCCGAGGACGGCGCGGAGATCACCACCGGCACGATCACGGTGGCCGGTGTCGCGGCCGTCGTCGTTGCTCTGCTGGTGCTCGGTTCGTTGCCCGCGCCGATCCGCACGCCGTTGGCCGTGCTGGCCGACTTCCGGCCTTGGCAGATCATCGAGCGCCGCTGGAAGCAGGCGGCGGTCGTGCTGGTGGTCGCGGGCATGGTCTGGTCGGTGTGGCGGTTCGAGCTGCACACCAAGCCGTGGCTGGTGATCCCTGCCTCGGTCCTCTGTGGAGCGTTCGGGATCTACATGGCGTTGTCCAGCGGCAAGTCGCTGCAGCGCTGGCGCCGGGTCGAGGGCGTGTGGGGCACGGAACGCGCCGAGCCCCCTGCCGCCGCGACCGCGGGCTGGGCCGTGGTCTACGGCGTCGTGTACCTGGCGATCGCCGACGTGCTGCTGGTCATCGGGCCGCGCGGGTGGGGCTGGCAGGCGGTGATCGGCACCGCGCTGGCGTTCGGCCTGACGCTGCTGCTGATCACGTCCTGGTACGTGCCGCGGATCGAGCGCCGCCGGATCCGCGAGCAACTGGTGGCCGAGGCGATTCCGGCGATCTACCCGGACGGCTGCGACGTCGCGGCGACGTTGCGCGAACGGCTGGAGGGGCACGCCTCGCTGTACCGGTTCCTGGTGAAGGGCGAGGGCGAGCATCCCGCCGAACTCACCCTCTCCCAGGCCGGACTGCTTGTCGCGCAACGGATCGGGGAGAAGCTCAGGGCACGCGGATGAGGGCCGACGCGACACGCAACGCCGAAGCGGTGCTGCGGGCGGCCGCGAGGGTGTTCTCGGCGGATCCCCTCGCGCGGATCAGCGACGTCGCCGCCGCGGCCGGCGTGGACAAGCGGACCGTCTACCGGCGCTTCGACTCCCGCGAGGAGCTGCTGCTGGCGGTCTACCGCACGCGGCTGGATCGGCTGGAGGCGTTGATCGACGAAGCCTTCTCCGGCGAACTGCAGGTGCGCGACGCACTGCTGGCGTTCGCCGAGGGCGGCATCCGGCTCAGCCGCGACTGGCCCGTCGACATCCGCGCGGTCACCGATCCGGCGATCCAGCGGCGCCGCGAGGAGCTGGACGAGCGGATGGACGGCTTCCTGCGCCGCGCCGAGGAGGCGGGCGTGATCGCGTCCGGACTGCCCGGCGGCTGGACGTTGCGGATGCTGCAGACCCAGCTGCACACGGTCGCGCAGGAGATGCCCGCGCTCCAGCCCGGACCGGCCGCCGCACTCGTGATCGAGACGTTCCTGCACGGCGTGGGCGCCTGACCTGTGACCGAGGCCATGCCCGCTCCGGGCATTTCCGGGCTGCCTTCAGCGTCGTAAGTGTCATAGAGAGTGACACTTACGAAGGGGGCGGACGATGTCGAAGACGTGGCTCATCACCGGGGCGTCGCGGGGTTTCGGGCGCAAGCTCGCCGAGGCCGCGGCAGAGGCTGGTGACCGCGTCGTCGCGACGGCGCGGCGACCGGAGCAGCTCGAGGACCTGGTGGAACGGTTCGGGGACCGGGTGCGCGCGGTCGCGCTGGACGTCACCGACCCGGACGCGGCCCGCCGGGCGGTCGAACAGACCGTCGAGGCGTTCGGCTCGCTCGACGTAGTCGTCAACAACGCCGGCTACGCCAACAGCGCGCCCATCGAGGAGACGAGCGAGGCCGACTTCCGCGCCCAGGTCGAGGCGAACCTGTTCGGCGTCGTGAACGTGACCCGTGCGGCGCTGCCGGTGTTGCGGCAGCAGCGTTCCGGCACGTTCGTGCAGTTCTCGTCGGTCGGCGGCCGCGCGGGCGGCACGCCGGGCATGGGCGCCTACCAGACCGCGAAGTTCGCGGTGGAGGGCTTCTCCGAGGTGCTGGCGAACGAGGTGGCGCCGTTCGGCGTGCGGGTCGTGATCGTCGAACCGGGCGCGTTCCGCACCGACTGGCAGGGTTCCTCGATGGTCCGCCACGAGGTCGGCCCCGACTACGAGGAGACCGTCGGCGCGATCAACCGGTTCCGCGACGAGACCGACGGCGTGCAGCCGGGCGACCCCGCCCGCGCGGCCCGGGTGATCCTCGACGTCCTCGCCTCGGACGAGCCGCCGCGCCGCCTGGTGCTGGGTGCCGCCGCCGTCGAGACGGTGCTGGCGGCGGAGGCCGGGAGGACTGCGGAGACGCGGAAGTGGGCCGGGGTCAGCGCCTCCGCGGACTTCCCCGCGGACGAACGCTGACCCCGGCCAGGGCGGCCCGACGACTCCCCCGTCAGGCCGCGTCCCCTCCCCGCCTGAACCTCAGGCAGCCAGTGCGATGACCGGAACCGTCCGGCCCATCGCCCGCGCGTACAACGCCTCGAAGCGCTCCAGGGTCGTCGCCAGCGCGTGGTGCGAGATGATCTCGCTGCTGGCGGCGCCCATCCTGGCCCGCATCGGCGCGTCGTGCACGAGCGTGTGCAGACGCTGGGCCAGCTGGTTCACGTCGCCGGGCTCGAACAGCCAGCCGTTGCGGCCGGGGTGCACGAGGTGCGGCAGCGCCATGGCGTTCGCGGCGATCACCGGCTTGCCCGCGGCCATCGCCTCCATCGTCGCGAGGCTCTGCAGTTCCGCGACACCGGGCATGACGAACAGGTCGGCGCGGGCGTAGGCGTCGAGCAGGTCGTCCTCGGACACGAAGCCGTGGAAGCGGACCCGGTCGGTGATCCCCAGGTCGCGGGCCAGCAGCTCCCACTCGGCCTTGCAGGTGCCGTCCCCGACGATCTCGCCGAACGCTCCGGGCACGCGGGCCAGGGCGCGCAGGAACTCGTCGACGCGCTTCTCCTCGTCCAGCCGTCCGACGAACAACGCGGTCGGCCGGTCGTTGTGGGTGACCTCGCGCTGGTAGCGGGCGATGTCGATGCCGCACGAGACCGGCATCGCGCGTTCGGGGAAACCGCTCTCGTGCAACAACTGCACGGCGCGCGGGGTCGGCGCGGTCACGATGTCGGCGCGGCCGAAGACGCGGGCCAGGTCGCGGTAGGCGAACTTGCGGGCCATGCCCTGCAGGAACTTCGGCAGGTGGGCGTGGCTGAACAGGTTCTCCGGCATGAAGTGGTTCGTGGCGAGCGTCGGAATCCCCTGGGCGACAGCGGAGTTCAGGACGAACCGGCCCACCACGAAGTGCGCCTGGACGTGCACGACGTCCGGCTTCAGCGCCTTGACCAGTTCGTCGGCCTCCTTGGAGGCCTGCCACGGCAGGCAGAAGCGGAAGTCCGGGTAGAACGGGAGCCGGTGCGAACGCAGCCGGTGGACCGTGACACCGGGGATCTCCGTGGCCCTGGGCGAATCCGGGGCGATGACGTGGACGTCGTGGCCGTTCTCCGCGAGACCGACCGCCAGGCGCTGCGCGAACCGCGCGGCACCGTTGACGTCCGGCGGGAACGTGTCCGCGGCGATGACGACGCGAAGCGCGCTGGAGGTGTTCACGAGAAGCTCCGTTCGGATGTTTTCACGAGGTTGACGAGCAAGTGCGAACACGCCGCTAACGGCGGCGAGAGCGCAGGCGAACAGCGCGACACCGGTCAAAGGAGACAAATGCGCGGCCTCGCCGAGCAGGAAGGCGCCGAGGCCGACCGCGACCAGTGGGTCCACCACGGTCAGGCAGGCGACGGCGAGATGAGGAGGTCCGCCCGCATAGGCGTGCTGGACCAGCCAGCCACCCACGGCGAGCGAGAGGGCGATGCCGAGCACGGACGCGAGGTGCGAGAGCCCGAAACCGCCTTGCTGCACCGACTGTGAGACGGCGCGCATCAGCACGGACACGTACCCGTACGCGACGCCACCGGCCGATGCGAACGCCACGGCACGAATGCGCGCGTTCGGCGTAAGGGCCGCGATCACACCCGGCACCGCGATCAGGCCGAGAGCCACGAGTCCGGCGGTGAGTTCGACGTCCGGCACGACCTTGGTCGCCGTCGCACTGCCCGAGGCGAGCAACACGAACGCACCCACGCCCACGGTCGTGAGCAGGATCGCCGGCAACTCGCGGAAACGGCGGTCCATCAACGCGGTCATGCCGATCGCGAGGACACCGATCGGCTGCACCACGGTCAACGGCGCCATGCCGAGCGCGGCCGCGTGCACCCCGGCACCGCCGACGAGCAGCGCGAACCCGGCGAGCCACCGCGGTTGCTTCAGGACGCTGGCCCGCGCACCGGTCTGGGCGATCGCGTCGTGCTGCAGGCGGGCCGCCAGAGCGAAGCACACGGCACCGAACACGGCGAGCGTGATGGCGAGCATGGTCATGAGGTGCGCCTCACCTGTAGTGCCGCGATGGCGAAAAGGAGTCCATAAAGGGATGCGAACAAAACGCGTTCCGTAAGTCCGCGCGCCTCGAAACCGGCGAAGGAAACGTGGCTGACCAGAAACGCCGCGCTCGACACGGTCGCCGTTATTGCGACACCGAGCAGAGCCGGAAATTTGCGGGCGATGAGCACACCGGCCGCGGGCAGAGCCATGAACATGACCGCTCCCGCGTACCGGTGGACGTAGCCGGACAACGAGGTCGGTGCTCCCGTCGGATCGGTCGGGAAGATCGTCGACACGGTCAGGCCCGCCGACCAGATCCCGATCAGCCACTGCGCTGACCTGCCTACACCCCGCAGGTTGACGGCGAGCAACGCCGAGACGGCCGCGAGACTAAGAGACGTCGCCGCGAGCCAGCCCGTGCCGTTGTTCACGAACACGTAGTCGCTGATCACGTCCGTGACCGGGTTGAGCTGACCCGCCGACACGACATGCAGGTAGAAAATCGGCACCAGTGAGAACACCAGTCCCCCGACCACCAGGCCCCGTCTTTTCTCCCCCGCTTGGATCACGAGAAAAGTCTCTTGTGAATGCGGTGATCAACCAATGGGGAACTCCCCCGAGGGGACCCTGAGGTGTCCCTGAGTCTCAGGGGTAGGGCTAGCCCCACCTTTTTCAGCTCTGCTTCAGGAATGGGCCGAATGACCCAGCTGCGTGCGGATTGCCCGGACCGCCTAGGCTGCGTGCTCGTGAGCCCGAATCCCCAGCCTGCGGTGGAAGTGTCGGGGCTGGTCAAGAGATACGGCTCGAAGACCGCCGTCGACGGCCTCGACCTCGTTCAGCAGCCCGGCACCGTTCTCGCCCTGCTCGGGCCCAACGGCGCGGGCAAGACGACGACCGTCGAGATCTGCGAGGGCTTCCGCACGGCCGACGACGGCTCGGTGCGCGTGCTCGGCATGGCGGCGGGTTCCGAGGCGCTGCGGCCGCGGATCGGCGTGATGCCCCAGGGCGGTGGCGGTTATCCCGGCATTCGCGCCTTGGAGATGCTGAACCTCGTGGCGGCGTGTGCGGCCGACCCGCTCGATCCGAAGTGGCTGATCGAGATCCTCGGGCTCGGTGGCGTGATCCGCACCCCGTACAAGAGGCTGTCCGGCGGCCAGCAGCAGCGGTTGTCGCTCGCGTGCGCGTTGATCGGACGCCCTGAACTCGTGTTCCTGGACGAGCCGACCGCGGGCATGGACCCGCAGGCACGCCGTCTGGTGTGGGATCTCGTGGGGGCTCTTCGCGACGACGGCGTGTCCGTCCTGCTGACGACGCACCTCATGGACGAGGCCGAGGCGCTCGCCGACAACGTCGTGATCATCGACGAGGGCCGCGTGGTCGCGCAGGGCTCGCCCGCCGAGCTGACCGCGAACCGGCCGGACGACCAGCAGCTGCGGTTCCGCGCGCGGCCCGGTCTCGACCTCACGTTGCTGTCCGCCGCACTGCCGGAGGGCTTGAAGGTGCGCGAGGCGACGAAGGGCGCGTACGTCGTCGAAGGAATGATCGACCCGCAGGTCGTGTCCACCGTGACGTCGTGGTGCGCGCAGCAGGGCGTGCTGGCCGAGGAGCTCACGGTGGCCAAGCGCAGCCTCGAAGACGTTTTCCTGGAGCTGACCGGCAGGGAGCTGCGCTCGTGACCACCTTCGCTCCCGGCACGTTCAAGCCCGCGCCCGGCCGCGGTTCGTTGCCGCGCATGCTCTTCGTGCACGCGCGCACCGAGGCGATGCTGACGTTGCGCAACGGCGAGCAGATCCTGCTCACCGTGATCATCCCGCTGGCGTTGCTGGTGGCGTTGTCGTTGATGTCGGTGATCCCGATGCCCGAGCCGCGGGTGGGTTCGGCGACGGCGCGGATCTTCGCGCTGGCGATCATCTCCTCCGCCTTCACCGGGCAGGCCATCGCTCTCGGGTTCGACCGGCGTTATGGCGTGCTGAAGCGGCTTTCGGCCTCGGCGCTGCCCCGGTGGCTGCTCGTCGCCGGCCGGGTCTGCGGCGCGCTGGTCGTGGTGGCTTTGCAGATCGTGCTGCTCGGGGTCACGGCGTTGATCCTGGGCTGGCGCTTCCCGCTGGCCGGATTGCCTTGGGTCGTGCTGCTGATCGTCCTGGGCACGCTGACGTTCGGTGCGCTGGGCGTGCTGCTGGGTGGCGCGCTGCGGGCCGAGATCGTGCTGGCGCTGGCGAACATCATCTGGTTCGTGCTGCTGATGGTCGGTGGCGTGGCGTTGTCGGTGCCGGTCGGGTTCGTGCACCTGCTGCCGTCCGCCGCTTTGGCCCAGGCACTGGAAACCTCTGTGGTGCACGGCACCGCGCCAGGTGTGGGCCCCGTCGCAGTCCTCGTGGCCTGGGGTGTTGTCGCGGGCGCGTTGGCTACCCGGACGACCAAGCTCACCTGACGCGGCCTACCATCGTTCGCGTGTCTCGATTGACCGCTTTCCTCGTTCCTCTGCAACGCGCCCTTGCGATCGCCGCCATCATCGCGCAGGGCGGTATCGCGGTCACCGGGTCCATCGTGCGCGTCACCGGCTCCGGGCTCGGCTGCCCGACGTGGCCGGAGTGCGTGCCCGGCAGCATCGTCCCGGTCGAGCACCCGGACGTCGCCGCGCTGCACCAGTGGGTCGAGTTCGGCAACCGGACGCTGTTCGGCGTCATCGGCATCATCACCGGCCTGTGCCTGATCGCCGCGGTGCTGAACAAGCCGCGCCGCCGCCGGGTCATCACGCTCGCCGCGATCCAGGTCGGCGGTGTGCTCGCGCAGGCCGTCATCGGTGGCGCGACCGTCCGGCTCGGGCTGGTGTGGTGGAGCGTCTCGGTCCACTTCATGGTCTCGATGGTGCTGGTGTGGTTCGCCGTGCTGCTCCTGCGTTCGCTGAGCGAGGGCGACGGCCCTGCCCGCTGGCTGGTGCCGGCCGGGGCGCGCGGGCTGCAGATCGTCATGGCGGTCGTCATGTACGCGCTGCTGATCGCGGGCACGTTCGTCACCGCCGCCGGTCCGCACGCGGGCGACTCGAAGACGCCGCGCCTGGACGTGCCGGTGCCGACGCTGGCGCAGATCCACGCGGACCTGCTGTTCCTGTTCCTCGGCATGCTCATCGCGATGGGCTTCTTCGTGCGCACCAAGGCCTACTGGGTGCTGGTCGGCGTGGTCGTCGCCCAGGGCTCGCTCGGCATGGTCCAGTACTGGACCGGAGTGCCCGAGGTGCTCGTGTCGCTGCACGTGCTGGGTGCCGGCGCCGTCGTCGTCGCCACGGCGATGTTGTGGACGTCCTCCCGCGAACGCACGCACGAGGTCGAGGTTCCCGCCGCCGAGGATCAGGCGCTCAGCAAGGCCTGAGCTTCACCCTGGTCGTTGTGACCGGCCCAGTTCGCCGGTGTGGCTTCGAAGTTCACGTCGGTGATGGTCCTGTCGGCGCCCGCGTCGAGCAGGATGCGGATGACCTTGAGGTGGCCGCGTTCGGCCGCCAGGTGCAGCGCCGTCACACCCTCGCCGTGCATAGGTCCGCCGAAACCCGTGCGCTGGTTGGGATTCGCGCCCAGGTCGAGCAACGTGCGGGTGGCGTTCTCCAGCCCGCACCAGGCCGCCCACGCGAGCGCCGTGCCGCGGTAGACGTCCGCGTCGATCCTGGCGCCGCGCTTGAGCAGGTCGCCCAGGATCTCGGTTCGGCCGTTGCGGGCGGCCCACGACAACGCCTCGTCGAGCACTTCCTGCGGGTCGTTCGTCGGCCACCAGCGCGGGAAACCGCTGTGCGGCCGGTAATAGCCGCGCTTCGCTTCCGGTTCCGCGGCGAGGTCCAGGTCGCCCAGGCCGGCCGCGGTGCGCAGGTTCGGCGGGTGAACTCCTTTTTGCGCCAGGAGTTCGGCGGTTTCTCTGTTCCCCCAGAACAACGCGACGGTGAGCGGTGTGCCGCCCTCACCCCGTGCGTCCAGGTCGGTGCGTGCGCCTTTGGCGAGCAGCAGCTCGGCCAGGCTCGGCAGGTTCGCGTAGGCCGCCTGGTGCAACGCCGTCCAGCCGTGGACGTTCTGGTGGTCGATGTCCGCGCCGTCGTTGAGCAGCACCTCGACCAGGCGTTCGTCGCACTTGGCCGTCGCCAGCCCGAGCAGGTCGTTGCCGTTGGTACCGCTGGCCTTCACGAGCCACGGGTCGCGCGTGATGATCGCCTTGAGCTCACCGGGGTTCTGCATCTCGATGGCCTGGTAGGCACGGGCGAACGGCCGCGGCTTGCGAATGTTGGCCTTGAGCGCCTTCCAGTCCTCACACCCGTGGGCCTGGGCGAGAACGCTGTGCGCGCCCTCGTCCGTCAGCGGCACGTCGTCGAAGACCTCGAGGGCACCGGGCACGCCGTCCCACGCGGAGGCCAGCAATCCCCTGGCCCGCTCCTCGTAGTACTCGATGTCGTCGCGAAACGGGTGCCACATGGCACCACGCTACTTCGGCGAGGCGGGCCTGCGCTCCCACAAAGCGGGCAGTTCCTCTGAGAGCCAACCGTAGATGTGGTCGACGGCCCTGAGCCGCATCGACCGCTCCGGATCACCGCTGAGCAACCGCATGCCGTCCTCGGTGAGCGTCTGCACGCTGGCGATGGCGTTGAGCTTGCGCTGGATGAAGTCCGTCCAGGCCTTCTCGTTGATCCGGTACTCCGCCGCCTGCCGTCCACGCCGGGTCCGCTTGGTCACCAGCCCGACGTTGACCAGGTACTTGAGGTTCGTGCTGATCGACCCGCTGCTCGCCTCCAGCTCCTGCGAGAGCTCGGCGGCGGTGCGCTCCACCGGCTGGCACACCAGCAGGTAGCCGAGGATGCGGCCGCCGATCAGCGGGATGCCCTCCTCGGCGAAGTGGGCCGCGAACCGCTCGATCCAGGCGGACAGGCGGGTCTCGCGTCCGACGCTCATCTTTGGCCCTCCCAGGCGAACACCGTGCTTTCGGTCAACACTGAAATCATCGTAGCGATCTTGTCAACGGCGGCTTTCGAGCATGCGAAAAGCTGGAAGGCAGATGCCTCCCAGCTCCGTCGTAGCGTTCCACGCCTGCGGCCGCGAACGCCACGGGCTTCTCCAGCCTGTCGTTCTTCTTCGTGGACGGACTGACCACCTCGACGACCAGCGTCACGTCCCGGACATCGACCGAGCCCGCATCGATGAATTCCGATGTCACGACCACATCAGGGATGTAGCCGAGAGTTCTGTTCAGGCGGACTGCGATCGCGGTCAGCGCTTCCATGCCCTCGCGCGCGACAGCCCCGTCGAGGAGGGTTTGGAGCCGGTCAGCTACCCGCTGATGCCTCATGGCAGGCGCGGCGTGGACGACGAACCGCCCGTCGACCAGCTCGATACGACGGCCCTCTTGGGGGTCAAGACTCTCCCAGTCGTCCAGCGTGTGACCCTCCAGCCGCCCTGCAGCACTCATTTCATCGTCCACCATCACGAAACGGAGGCTAGGAGGCCAAAGCCTCCTAGCCTCCGTTTCGTCAGCAGGTCAATCAGAAAGAGCTACCGCTTGGAGAAGTTCCAAGTCAGCAGACAGGCGCGAGCGGAGTCGTCTCGTCGGGCCCTGCCCGCCGGCGCCACCGGTCCAGCTTCGCGTGCTCGGTCAGCGAGATCAGTGTCTCGCGCACCGAGAGCCGGACGCGCGGGTCGCAGTTCACGACCGGCACGTCGGGCGAGATGCCCATGCCGCGAATGATGGCTTTCACGTCCGCTCGAACGGACGCGTGCACGTTGTTCAGCGCGAGCACGTACGGAATGTTGTGGTCTTCGAAGTACCGCATCGCGTCCACGGAGTCCGCGGGGCGCATCACGTCGAAGAGCACCACGGCGCCCACGGCGCCGCGCACCACGTCTCCCCAGCCCGCGCGCGGGTCCTGCCACTGCGGGGCCACGAAGAGGTGCAGCGCCAGGCCGGGGTCGAGCCACACGCGTCCGAACTGGATGCGCACCAGTTCCGTCACGGCGCCCGCGCGTTCCGGCGGCAGTGCGTTCATCGTCAGGAGATCGTTCTCCACGATGGACCTGATGAAAGTGCTCTTGCCCACGCCGAAGCCACCGGCGACGACAATCTTGGCCGAGGTCAGCTCCCGACCGGGCGGCCCAGGAGGGCCGAATTCGGGAAATCTAGAGCCGACGTAGTCCACTAAGCACTCTCTCCATCAACCCGAGGTCCGGCGTGTCACCGCCTGCGGAAGCGGTCTGGTGCACGTCCACCAGACCTCGTTCCGCCATGTCGCCGAGCAGCACCTTCACGACTCCCAGTGGGAGCCGCATCAGTGCGGCCACTTCCGCGACGGATCGCGGTGAGTGGCACAGCTCGACAACGCGTTGGTGCTCAGCCTGCAAGATACCTGCCGAATGCCGACTCTGATCATTGGCGGAGACAAGTGTCTCGATCTCGAGGTCGATGTTGGACCGAGTGCGCCCACCCGTCCAGGCATATGCACGAACGATCGAGGAGTCCTGAGCCTCCTGAATGGAGGGCTCGAAGTCTTCCTGCGGTACAACGGGAGTCGCTTCCCGCGCGGGCACCGGGTCCGGCGTGCGCGGCCGCTTTCGGCCCGAGTCCAGGGAAAACCCGTTCATCAGGTCGGCGAACGTCTGCTCGGCGGGTGTTTCGGCCCGCCTTCGTCGTCGGTGCGCGTCAGGGGACGAGCTCATGGTTCACCTCACGCTGTGCAGCTGTGCTCGCAGTTCGGGGGTGAGGATCTGGCCCACCTGGTCGACGACCACGGTCATCTCGTAGGCCACTTGACCGACGTCGCTGTCGGGGGCGGCGAGAACCGCCAAACAAGACCCGTCTCGAATGGACATGAGAAGCATGATCCCGTAGTCCATCTCGATCACGGTGCGCAACACTCCGCCACCGTCGAAGCAACGTGAAGCGCTCATCGTCAGTGCCGTGACACCGGAGGAGATCGCGGCGAGCTGCTCGGCGCGGTCCGGTGGCAGACCCGTCGACTTGGTGAGCAGCAGGCCGTCCACCGAGATCACGATCGCGTGGGCGACACCGGCCACTCGATCCGTGAAGTTCGTGATCAACCAGCCGAACTGGTCGATCTGGCGCGACTGAGGCGTGCTCATGCCTTCTCCCCGTTGTACTGGCCGTTCGCCTGGCCGCTTCCGTTCCCGTTGCCACCGAGCGGCGCCTGACGCAGGCCCGTCTGGTAGCTGGCGAGAAAGCCCCGTGCTCGTTCCGGATCACGCTTCGGGCCCGTGGCAGGGCGTGTGCCGTTCTCGGGACGTTCCGCGAGGTCGGGGAGCAGGTTCTTACGCGGCGCCCGTTTCGGCAACCCGGCGCCGGTCTCCCCCGCGTCCGTGGCGGGGTCTCCCGCCTGCTCCCAGACCGTCCCGCCGGGCTTCTTCCCGAACCACGACGCCACTACCGACGGTGACGATACAGGTGGGGTCGTCGCCGGCGAATGATCACCGTTGACCGATTCGCCCGAGACTCCGGTGCCCCTGAACCAGGAAGACGTCGTCTCATTTGGTGACGCGGCCGGCACACCGTTGTACTCGGCCGAGGCGGGGCGCGGAGTGCGCTGGGGCAACGACTCGTCGATCGCGGCGCCGCGGAACGACGACCACTCCGCAGACTCGCGCGGCTGGTCGATGGCCGGGGCGGGCGCGGGCGGCGGCGCCAGGTTCGGCGTCTTCACGACGACGTGCGGCTGCTTGGCCAGCGCGGGCTTCGGCTGCGGCAGGGCGGCGTGCCGCGGCTGCGACGGCGCCGGGGCCTCCTCGTGGGAGCGCACGAGTTCCGACGGCACGAGCACGAACGCGCGCAGGCCCTCACGGCCCTCTCCCGCGCCGCGCAGCCGGACGGTGATGCCGTGCCGGCCCGCGAGCCTGCCGACGACGAACAGCCCCATCTGGCGGGACACCGGCACGTCGTCCTCGGTGCCGGACGACAGCCGCTCGTTGGCCTCGGTGAGCTCGGCGGGGCCCATGCCGATGCCCTGGTCGGCGACCTCGACGAGCACGGCGCCCTGCTGGTCGATCCGCGAGCCGATCATGACCTGGGTGGTGGGCGCGGAGAACGCGGTGGCGTTGTCCAGCAGCTCCGCGATCAGGCGCACGAGGTCGCTGGCCGCGTAGCCGACGATCTCGACCGACGGCGTCGACTTCACCACGACGCGCTGGTAGTGCTCGATCTCCGACGCGGCGGCGCGCAGCACGTCCGCGAGCGGGACGGGCTGACTGAACCGGCGTGCCATGTCCGTGCCGGACAGCACCATCAGGTTCTCGTTGTTGCGGCGCATGCGCGTCGCGAGGTGGTCGAGCTTGAAGAGGTTGGCGAGCTGCTCGGGGTTCTCCTCGTGACGCTCCAGCTCCTCCATGAGCTTGAGCTGGCGTTCGACGAGGCCCTGCGAGCGGCGCGACAGGTTGACGAAGATGTTCTTCATGCCCGACCGCAGCGACGACTGCTCGACGGCGGACCGGACGGCCTGCTCGTGCACGGCGTCGAACGCGCGCGCCAGCTGGCCGAACTCCTCGCTGCTGTGCACGGGCACCGGTTCGATCTCGGTGTCCGGCTTGCGGTCGGCGCGGATCGCGGCGACGACCTCGGGAAGGTGGTGGTGCGCCACGTCGAGAGCGGAGCGCCGCAGCTCGGACAGCGAACGCAGCAGGTAACGGCCGATGACGAAGCCGAGCGTGCCGGCGATCAGCAGCATCGCGAGCAGGATGACCGCGGCGGCGCCGGCCTTGTTGGACGTGTCGTCCTGCAGCGAGGCGGCGGTGTTCGCGAGCTCGTCCTGCAGTTCGCGGCCGACCTGTTCCATCAGTCGCGCGGTGGTGCCGGACGACTTGTTCCAGTCGTCGACGGCGATGCCGAATTCCTGCGGCGGCTTGGGCTGGCCGGGGCGCGTGGCGGGCGGCGGGGTGCCTTCGGGCTGGGTGAGCGCCCGTTCCACGAACGCGTTGCGCAGTGCGACGGGGGCGCCGGTCACGGTCTGGTCGTAGGCGCGGCGCTGTTCGGTGGTGCCGATGGCCTGGAAGTCGCTGAGACGGTCCTGCAGGCGGATGTCGGACTGCTCCAGGGCGCGGACCTCGGGGCCGAGGAGCTTGCCCCGGCCGATCCCGGCTAAGACGAGCGCGTGCTGCAGCGAGATCTGCTCCTGCGCGATGACCATGTTGTGCAGCGCCTGCGCGGTGCCGGAGATGGCGTTGTCGTTGAACTGGCTGACGAGCGCCTGTTCGAAGTCCAGCAACGACTTCACGATCGCCGTGTAGCCGGTGGTGCCGCCGGACGGGTCGCCGCCGTCGCCGCCCTGCGAAACCTTCTCGCGCAGGTTCTTGAGCGTCTCCAGCTGACCGCCGAGTTCGAGGAACCGCTGCTTCGCGACGTCGCTGACGCCCTCGGTGCGCTCGACGCGGCGGCGCACGGTCGAGGCGGCGTTGTCGGTGGCGCGGATCTGGTTCTGGTAGGCGCCCACACCGGAACCGCTGGTCGCGCTCTGCGCGGCGAGCGTGCGTTCCTGCTGGACGCTGGAGATCAACGGCGCGAGATCCGCCCTGAGCCGGACCAGGCCCTGCATCTGCACGTAGCTGTCGGACTTGTCCACGTACCCGGAGATCTGCAGTGCGCCCGCGCCGACCGCGACCGCCACCGGCACCAGCAGCACGACGCCGAGCTTGACCGGCAGGCGCCAGTTGCGCCAGTCGCTGATCTTTCTCCACTCGACATTCACGAAATGGTCCCCAAGGCGCGCTCGAAGTGCCCCACTATCGGCTACCTCCTGGCCTGGTGAATCCCCGCGAGCTTGAGACCCCCGCAGCTCGATATCTCGATCAGCCGTATCGGGTGTTAGCGGATAGTAGGCCAGAGAGCGTGACGCGACAACGACCTGGGGCGTGCACGATCGATCACCCGCAGTGACGACAGACCTTTTGGGGTGGTCATGCACGTTCCAGGGATTGACTCGCCGCCACGCGTGGTTACGCTTGCGCCTCCCACCCCCGGACCGGACGCGCCTTCCGCGCAGAGCCTCGCCGGGCACTCCCCGTAACGAATGCGAGCGGTTGATGACGAAGGCGCTGCCCTCCGTGTCACGCCCGGCGACCCCCGGTTTCGCGACTTTTGAAGAGCCTGCTCACTCATTGCTCATAGATGGTGACGGTGAGCCTGATTTCGGTGCCCTCCAAACGAGTGAGGATTTCCTCGTTCTGAAGCGGCGGGTCAAGCGCTTCATTCTCCCGGCGACGCTGCTGTTCCTCGCTTGGTATGTCACGTTCGTATTGCTTTCGGCTTACGCCGCCGACTTCATGAGCACTCCGCTGTTCGGAACCGTGAACGTCGGCTTGACGATGGGATTCCTCCAGATCGTCACCACCATCATCATCACAATGGCGTATGCGCGTTACTCCAAGCGGAAGCTCGACCCTCAGGTCGACAAGGTGCGCGCTCTCGTCGAAACCGACGAGGAGCTCGCGTGACCGGGGCGAACACCGCGATCAACCTGTCCGTCTTCGGCATCTTCGTGCTGCTGACGCTCTACATCGTGTACCGGGCCTCGTCGCGAAACGTCAGCGCGTCGGACTACTACGCGGCGGGCAGCAGTTTCACGGGCACGCAGAACGGCATCGCACTCTCGGGTGACTTCCTGTCCGCGGCGTCGTTCCTGGGCATCTCCGGCGCTATCGCCGTGAACGGTTACGACGGCTTCATGTACTCGATCGGGTGGGTAGTCGCCTGGCTGATCGGCCTGATGCTCATCTCGGAACGGCTGCGCAACACCGGCCGCTTCACCATGGGCGACGTCATGGCGTTCCGCATGCGCCAGCGCCCCGTGCGCGCGGCCGCGGCGAACGCGACCCTGGTGATCTCGCTGTTCTACATGATCGCGCAGATGGCGGGCGCCGGCGGCCTGATGGCGCTGCTCCTGGACGTGCACAGCAAGATCGGCCAGGCCATCATCATCGCGGTCGTCGGCATCGTCATGGTGCTGTACGTGCTGGTCGGCGGCATGAAGGGCACCACGTGGGTGCAGATCATCAAGGCCGTGCTGCTGCTTCTGTCCGTGTCGCTGCTGACCATCTTCCTGATCGGCAAGTTCGGCTTCGACTTCTCCTCGATGCTCGACCGCGCGACGCAGCGCTCACCGCTGGGCGAGGCCGTGCTGTCGCCGGGCGTGAAGTACGGCGCCTCGGACCTGTCGAAAATCGACTTCATCTCTCTCGCACTGGCGCTGGTGCTCGGCACCGCGTCGCTCCCCCACGTGCTGATGCGCTTCTACACGGTGCCGAACGCCCGCGAGGCGCGTAAGTCCGTCGTGTGGGCCACGTGGATGATGGCGATCTTCTACTCGTGCACGCTGGTCATCGGCTTCGGCGCGATGGCACTGGTGGGCACGGACAAGATCACCGGTGCACCCGGCGGCGAGAACTCGGCGGCGCCACTGCTGGCGTTCCAGGTCGGCGGCACCGTGCTCCTCGGCATCGTGTGCGCCGTGGCGTTCGCGACGATCCTCGCCGTGGTCGCCGGCCTGACGCTGACGGCCTCCGCCTCGTTCGCGCACGACGTCTACGCGAACGTGATCAAGCACGGCGAGGCCGACCCGCGCGAGGAGGTCAAGATCGCGCGCATCACCGCGGTCTGCGTCGGCGTGCTCGCGATCGTCGGCGGCATCGCGGCGAACGGCCAGAACGTTGCCTTCCTGGTCGCGCTGGCGTTCGCGCTGGCCGCCTCCGCGAACCTGCCGACGCTGCTGTACTCGTTGTTCTGGAAGCGGTTCAACACGCGCGGCACGCTGTGGAGCATCTACGGCGGCCTCACCTCGTGCGTGCTGCTGATCGTCTTCTCCCCCGCCATCTCCGGCTCGAAGTCGTCGGTGTTCCCGGACGCCGACTTCGCGATCTTCCCGCTGTCGAACCCCGGCATCGTGTCGATCCCACTGTCGTTCCTGGCCGGGTTCCTGGGCACGATCCTCGGCGGCGAGCGCGCGGACACGGCCAAGCAGGCTGAGATGGAGGTGCGCGGGCTGACCGGAATCGGGTCAGGCCTGCGCTAGCAGTTCCTCCACCGCCTTGTTGAACACCTCGGGGCGTTCCAGGTTCGGCATGTGCGCGGCGCCGTCGACCACGACCAGCGTCGAGCCGGGAACGCGCTCGCTCATGTACTCGGCATCGCTGACCAGGGTGTACTCGTCGTCGCTGCCGACGATCACCAGCGTCGGCACGGTGATCGTGGTGAGGGTCTCGGTGTAGTCGGGCCGTTCCGCGCGGCCTCGCAAGGCCGCTGCGGCGCCCTCGGGCGGTGCGTTGTGCATCAGCTGTGCGACGAACTCGCCGACGGCCGGGTTGTGCGGCGCCACCATCTTCCACTGCACCTCGGTGGCGTAGCCCGACATGCCCTCGCGCAGCAGCCGGTCGGCCATGGCGTTGCGGTTCCTGCGGCCGTCCTCGGTCTCTGCCTGGGCGAACGTGTCGGCGAGGATCAGGCCGCGCAGGCGTTCGGGGAACGTCCGTGCGCATTCCATGACGATCTGCCCGCCCATCGACAGGCCGCCGAGCACGAACCTCTCGACGCCGAGGTGGTCGAGCAGGCCGGCGACGTCGGACGCGAAGACGTCCAGCGGTGTGATGCCGGGGACGACGGTGGTCTCGCCGTAGCCGCGCAGGTCGGCGGCGATCACCCGCCAGCCGGCGGCGCTGAAGTGCTCGACCTGCGGGCGCCACATCGAGCGGTCGAAGGGATGGCCGTGCACCAGCACCAGCACGTCGTCGCCGGTGCCTTCGTCGTCGTAGCCGATGGTGATGCCGTTGACGTTCGCGGTGGTCATGATCCGACCGTAGCGCGGACTAGGACCGGGACGCGGCTTCCTGGATGGCCTTGCTGAAACGGGAGGCGGCCTCGGCGGTCGTGAGCTTGAAGCCCAGCGACGGTTCGGTCAGCTCCAGTTCGAGCAGCAGCGGTTCGGCGCCCGGGCCTTCGACGACGTCCACGCGGGCGTAGAGGAAGTCCTTGCGCTGCAACGAGAGCAGCTCGGCGGTCACGTCGAGGACCTGGTTCGCGAGCGCGACCTGGCGAGCAGAAGGCTCGATGCTGCTCAGCCGCTCCTCGACGTAGAGACCGGACTCCGCCTCGCCGAGGCCCTGCGCCAGCATCGGTCCTTTGTGGAACGAGTGGGAGTACTCGCCGGCGAAGAACACCAGCGCCGTCTCGCCGTTCGCGTCCACACTGGACTGATAGGGCTGCACCAGGGCTTTGACGCCGATGGCTTCGAGGTGTGCGCGAGCCGCCGCGTGGTCGGTGAACCGGCCGGCACCGCGCGAACCCGCGCCGACCGCCGGCTTCACCACGAACTCGCCGTCCGGGAACACCGGCGTCTCCCCCGGCTGCACCACGGCGGTGGGCACGACGGCGACACCGTGCGCGGCCAGTTCGGCCATGTAGGACTTGTCGATGTTCCAGCGCACGACCGAGGCCGGGTTGGCCAGCTCGGGCACGCCGGCGCACCACGTCAGGAAGGCGTCCAGGCGGTCCGGGTAGTCCCAGGTCGCGCGCAGGACCACGAGGTCGGCGTCGACCGCGCCGCCCCACGGCTGCCACGACACGTCGACGCCGTCCCGGACAAGGGCGGCGACCAGCGCTTCCTCGTCGCCGTCGCCCTCGGGCAGGCCGTCGCACGAGGCGAGCACGACCCTCATGACTGCATCTTGGCCATCTTGCGGCGGTGGCCGGAGCCGATCTTGGTGGCGGCGGTGGTCTCGCGGTCCCATTCGGACTGCTCGACGTTGTCGGCTGCCTCGACGGCCTTGGTGGCGGACTCGACGTCCTTCGTCATCACGTCGCCCATGGCGCCGTCCGCGCCGACCAGCACGATCCGCGCGCCGGCACGGCCGATCGGTTCCACGACGGCCCTGACCGCCGTGCCCGGCTTGCCGTGGGCCTGCACGAACTCGGCGATGCGCTTCTGAGTGGTTTGATCAGACACCCCCACACTGTAAAACCAGCGGGTAGCTTCGGTCGGGTGACCACCGACACGCTCACGTCGTTCCTCACGTGGTACTTCGACCGCCACCCCGCGCACGCGGCGCAGGCCGGCTCGCTGGAGCACTACTCCACCTTCGGGGATTTCTCCGCTACCGCGTTCGAGCGGCAGGCCAGGGAGACCGAGGAGTGGCTGGCTCGGCTGGAGCCGTTGCCGAGGTCGGTGGACCGCGATCTGGCGCTGTCGGTGCTGCACGGAGCGTCGGCGCACGAGACGTGGCCGGGATGGCGGCGCGATCCGCACGAGTACGCCGGGGTCGTGTTCTTCGGGCTGCTGGCGCCGTTCCTGCACCGGCTGCTGCCCGAGGCCGACATCGTCGCCTCCACGGTGGCGAAGCTGCGCGAGGTGCCCGCGGTGCTCGCCGCCGCCGAGGCGAACCTCGACTCGTCCCTGGCGTCGCCGCTGGTCGTGCGGCGGGCGTTGGACCAGGTGCGGACGGGCCGGTCGTTCCTGCTGGACTCGTTGCCGCTGGAGGCGGCGCCGGAGTTCCGCGCGGCGCTGGCCGAGGCCGCCGGGCCCGCCGCGGACGCGTTCGACCGGCACGCGGCGTTCCTCGAAGACCTGGCCGTGCGGGCGACCGGCGACTGGCGGATGGGCGAGAAGCTCTACTCGTCCTTGTTGCAGGACAAGGAGATGCTCGGCTACGGCGCGCCGGAGCTGCACCAGCGCGGGCAGGACGCCTACGCGGAGCTGGAAGCCGAGCTGATCGAGCTCGCGGGCTCGCCGGACTGGCGTTCGGTGATGAGCTCGCTGCAGGACGACCACCCGCCCACGCTGGAGGCGATGCGCGCCGAGTACGAGGCCGAGACGGCACGGGCGCGGGCCGCGCTGGTCGAGCACTCGCTCGTGACGCTGCCCGAGGGCGAGGAGTGCCACGTCGTGCCGGGGCCGCCGTTCCACCGCGCGGTCATGGCCGTGGCGAGCTACCTCGGCCCGCCCGCGCTGACGTCGCGGCGAGCCGGCTACTTCTTCGTGCCGTTCACGCCCGACGGCGCGTCGGACGAGCAGGTCACGCACCGCCTGCGCACCAACGCGCGGTCGCAGCTGCCGACGATCTCGGTGCACGAGGCCTATCCCGGCCACCACTGGCACCTGACGTGGCTGGCGGCGCAGGGCCCGGCGCACCCGTTGCGCAAGGTGTTCCGCACGCCGTACTTCTCCGAGGGCTGGGCGCTGTACTCGGAGAAGCTGCTGCGCTCGGTCGGCCACTACACGACTCAGGGCGCGTTGATGGGGCACGTCGAGGCGCGGCTGTTCCGGGCGGCGCGGATGATCGTCGACACGGCCCTGCACTGCGGCGACATGACACCGGCCGAAGCCGAGGCGTTCATGGTGGCGCGTACGGCACTGACGCCCGGCACCGCGGTGGGCGAGGTCAAGCGGTACTGCACGCGGCCGACGCAGGCGCCGTCGTACCTGACCGGGGCGTTGGAGATCGACCTGATCCGCGACGAGTACCTGGCCGCGGGGCTGGGATCGCTGCGCGACTTCCACGACCGGATCGCGGGTTCCGGCGCGCTGCCGCTGGGTCTCGCGCGCCGGGTCGCCCTGGGCGAGGACTAGTCCGGCCGTGACGGTAGTCCTCTCCGTACCGCCCGCCGGGCCGGCGCCCGCTCTGCGGTTGCGGCCGTGGCAGCCGGACGATCTCCCGGCGCTGGTGGCGGCGCACCGCGATCCACTGCTGCGCCGCTGGCTGGCCACCTCCCTGACCGGTGAGGCCGAGGCCCGGCAGTGGCTGGACGCGCAGGAAGCCGGGTGGGCGTCGGCGACCCGGCTCAGCTTCGCCGTGGTCGCCGACGACCGTTCCCCACTGGGTCACGTGGTGGTGAAGCCGACCTCGGCAGGCACAGCCGAGGTCGGCTACTGGACCGCCGCCCACGCTCGCGGGCTGGGAATCGCCGCCCGCGCGGTGGACACCTTGTCGCACTGGGCGTTGGGCACCCAGGACGTGGTCGCGCTCACCCGGCTGGAACTGGTGCACGCGGCCGGCAACCACCCGTCCTGCCGGGTGGCGGTCAAGTGCGGCTACGCGCTGCACGACCTGATCCCCGCCGCGCCACCGGCGTTCCCCACCGAGGGACACCGGCACGTGCGCCTCTAGGCGGGCCGGTAGGCCTGGCCCGCCGCCGTCAACGCCGTGCCGGTGGAGAGGCCGGTCGGACTTGTCTTCGTGGACAGGGTGAACCACGAGTAACGCTCCACGAAGGACAGTCCGTCGAGCATCCTGGTCGACGCGGTGATGAACGCGGTCTGCTGTTGCTGACTCGGGTAGACCGCACGGCCGGAGCGCCAGTCGATCAGCGCGTACTCCGTGAGCCAGATCGGCTTCTTGTACCGGTTGTAGACGTTGCGCAGGTACGACTCCAGGTGCCCGGTGGCCGCGGCGGAGAAGTCCTGGCCGTACCAGTGCAGCGGGATGAAGTCGACGCGCAGGTTGCGCGCCTTGGCACCCGCCATGAACCGGTCGAGCCAGCCGCCGGCGACGTCACCGCCGAACGCGACGCCGGGTGCGCCGAGCCTCAGTCCGGTGCTCTGCAGGCGTGGCCACAGGTCCAGGGCGCGTTCGACGGTCATGTTCGCCTGGCCGGCCATGTCGGGTTCGTTGAACCCCAGCAGTTGCCGGCCGTTGGCCTTCGCCTTGTTCAGTTCCGCGTCGGTGACACTGGCCGCGCCCCAGATCATCGGGACGAACTCGGCGTTGCTCTGGATCCCTCGCCGGTCCGAGGCCCAGGTGTAGTACCAGCGGGCGTCCAGCGCGGTCATGGCGGCGCCGGCCGGACCGGGGTCGTCGGCCGCGTTCACGCCCTTCTTGGCGGAGGCGGCGTGGGATGGAAGCGCTCCCATGAGGAGCAGACATGCGATCAGCAGCAGGGTTGTTTTTCGCATGGATCGGTCTTACCAGGGTCGCGCTCCTTTTGCTCCCACCAGCTGGGAGGGGGAACATCGGGGTCACGGCCCGGGTTGAGCAGGGTGAGTCGATCAAGGAGGACAGATGCCCAAGGCAGTGGTGGTGCGTTCGGCCGGTGGCCCGGAGGTGCTGGAGTACGCCGACGTGCCGTCGCCCGTGGCCGGTGACGGCGAGCTGCTGGTGAAGGTGGCCGCGGCGGGCGTCAACTACATCGACACGTACCAGCGCAGCGGCCAGTACGCGGTGCCGTTGCCCACCGCACTGGGCCTGGAGGGCGCCGGCGAGGTCGTCGTCTCGAACTCCCCGGACTTCGCCGCCGGGGACAAGGTCGCGTGGATGGGCGTGCTGGGCAGCTACGCCGAGGAGGTCGTGGTGCCCGCGGCGTCCGCGGTCCGGGTGCCGGACGGGCTGGACGTCGAACTGGCCGCGGGCGCTCTGCTGCAGGGCATCACCGCCCACTACCTGATCCACTCGACGTACGTGGTGAAGGAAGGCGACCGGGTGCTGGTGCACGCGGCGGCCGGTGGCGTCGGGCTGCTGCTGACGCAGTGGGCGAAGTCGAAGGGCGCCACCGTCGTCGCGACGGTGTCGACCGACGAGAAGGAGGCGCTGGCCCGCGAGGCCGGGGCCGACCAGGTGCTGCGGTACGGCGACTTCGCCTCGCAGATCGAGAAGGTCGACGTCGTCTACGACGGGGTCGGCGCCGACACGTTCGACCAGTCGCTGGCGTCGCTGAAGCCGCGCGGGCTGCTGGCGCTGTTCGGGGCGTCGTCGGGGCCGGTGCCGCCGGTGGACCCGCAGCGGCTCAACGCGGCCGGGTCCGTGTACCTGACGCGTCCGTCGACCGGGTCCTACCTGCTGGATCGCGCGGAACTCGACTGGCGGGCCGCGGACCTGTTCGGGGCGATCATGTCCGGTGAGCTGAACGTCCGGATCGGCGGCCGGTACAAGCTGGAGGAGGCGGCGCAGGCGCACACCGACCTGCAGTCGCGCAAGACGACCGGCAAGCTGCTGCTCCTGCCGTGACCTGACGAGAAACGGCCCCCCGGATGTTCCTTGGGTTCTAGGGGTCGTTGCAACACAACTGATCAACTGGCTTCGGTCAGGAGTTTAGTCAAGCGCTCGGCTGGGGTGTCCCAGCCGAGCGTTTTGCGTGGGCGGCCGTTGAGCTGGACCGCGACCGCGTCCAGATGCTCACGGTTGTGGACGGCCAGGTTCGTGCCTTTGGGAAAGTACTGGCGCAGCAAGCCATTCGTGTTCTCGTTGCTGCCGCGTTGCCAGGGTGAGTGCGGGTCGCAGAAGTAGACCGGGATGTCGGTGGCCAGGCTGAACTCGTGGTGGCGGTGCATCTCGCTGCCTTGGTCCCAGGTCAATGACCTGGCCAGATGCGTGGGCAGGCCGCTCATGGTGTCGATCAACGCGTCGCGGACCACGTCTGAGGTGCGGCCGTTCGGCAGGTGCACGAGCATGACGTAGCGGGTGGCGCGTTCGACCAGGGTGCCGATCGCGGACTTGCCGTCCTTGCCGATGATCAGGTCGCCTTCCCAGTGGCCGGGAACGGCACGGTCGTCGGCTTCGGCGGGACGTTCGCTGATCATGACCATCGGCGTGGCCATGCGCGGGAGGCGTTGCTGGACCTGGCGGCGCGGGCGGCGGATCGCGCGGCCGGTGCGCAGCGCCTGGGCGAGTTCGCGGCGCAGTTCACCGCGTCCTTGGAGGTAGAGGGTCTGGTAGATCGTTTCGTGGACCACGTGCATCTCCGGCCGGTCAGGGAAGTCCCGGCGCAAGCGTCGCACGATCTGTTCCGGGCTCCACCGCAGGTCCAGGCCATCCTGGATCACCTGCCGCAGCGCGGGATTCGCGGCGATCTTGCCGGTCTTCGGGCGTGGCCGGCGCGCTTCGGCCAGGCGCTGGGCCGCGTGTGGCCGGTAGTCCCCGGAGATGTGATGGGCGTTGCGCCGCAGCTCGCGGCTGATCGTCGACCGATCGCGGCCTAGCTCTGCGGCGATCTGCTGCAGCGTGGCACCCGTGCGACGGCGGTCGGCGATGACGACGCGTTCGTCCTCGTTGAGAAACCGGCCTCGCACAACAGAAAGCGCCGCCGAGATGATCGGCGACGCCCCTGCTTCACTGCCGGTCGGGTTACGTCCGTTGCGCCAGCGTTTACCGGTCCGGACGTTGATCCCGACAATCCCACATGCTTCTCGACTGCTCACGCCCCGACGCACGAGCGCAAGATAAGCCTCGCGCTCGCGCGTCAGACGACGCCTGCCCCGGTTGACCGACCGGTCCCGGATCTCGAACTCCATCGCAACCCCTCAACTGAGGTGTTGCGACGACTCCTAGAACCCAAGTGTTCCGGGGGGGCCGTTTTCGTTTCGCGTCAGGCGGCGGGGGTGACCTTCACGCCGTCGATGACGAAGACGAGCGTCTCGTTCGCCTTGATGCCCTGACCGCCCTGGCCGTAGCCCTTGGCGGGCGGCACGATCAGCAGCCGGCGGCCCTTCTCCTTGAGCCCGACGATGCCCTCGTTCCAGCCGTCGATGACCGGCGCCTGGCCGACGTTCTCGACGTCGAACGGCTCGCCGCGCTCGAAGGAGCTGTCGAGGATCTTCTTGTCGGAGAACGTCGTGAGCTGGTAGTTGACCGAGGCCGTCGTGCCCGCCTTCACCTCGGCGCCGGTGCCCTGCACCAGGTCCTTGATGACGAGCTCGTCGGTGGGCTTGCAGGCGGGGATCTCGACCTTGGGCGCCGCACCGAAGTCGCCGGTGACCTTGAAGTCGTCGGCCTTGCAGGGGGTCGTGGGCGCGCCGGCCGAGGGCTGGGCCGTGCTGCCGCAGCCGGCGAGGCCGGTGGCCGCCACGAGCGCCAGGGAAGCGATGAGCAGGACGTTACGCATGGTGGGTGAGCGTATTCGGACGGGTGTGAGCGGCGTGTAGCAGGCCGGGCGACCTCGTCCTGAAGGCGGCTGGGTGACTCGGCCTGCCGGACGAACACTGGCAACGGCTGGGCGGACTAAGACACTCGCCGTGGGTGCGTTCGGGTTGGTGGGTCACCCTCATCCGACTCGTGAGGGGTGAGTCGCGACAGGGCGTCACCGAAGTGCACGGATGCGGGTCGGCCACTGGGCTCAAGGGCGGTTATTCCGGCCCTGAATGTCGCACGAATAGCAGCTTCCTTATCTTTAGACCGACGCGTACAGTAACTCCTCGCACTTGATCGGACACCGACCGCATTCGTCCGTTCGGGTAGCAGCCAATCTGGTGATCCGGGAGGTGGAGACTCGTGTCCGCGGAGGCCGGAGGCATCCGCAGCAACCTGATCCAGGAGTTGTTCTGGACTCGGACCGGGTTGCTCCTCCTCATACTCGTCGTGACGTCGGGTGCGTCGCTGGCCATTTCCAGTCAAATGGATTCCGGGACAGCGAGAAACCTGCTGACAGCGCTGGGTACCGGCACTCTCATTTCGGCGGTCGTGAGCTTCACACAGACGTTGATCACGTCGAAAGCGGCGCAGAAGGCGCTTCTCGCTCCGGTGATCGAGGAGAGCCGCAAGGCACTTCGGGAACTCACCCAGGAGTATCGGGCGCTCGATCGCGAGTTCTTCCCCAGTCACGTGTTCGAGCCGACGGCCAAGCCGGATCCGGTGTTCAACCAGCTCATGATGCAGGACCTGGAGCGGACGCGGCTGTACTGCTTCCGCGGGTTCGCGGGCCGGTACGTGGCGGGCAGGGTGCTGCTCAGTCAGACGGAGTGCGAGCTCAGGGCCGTGCTGGCCGACCCGCGCGACGACAACGCCATCAGCGGGCGAGCGCGGTACCTGTTGCGCAACGAAGGCGCGGACGGGAACTACGAGGAGATCCAGAAACGGCTCAAGGAGCAGATCGGCATCGGGCTCGTCGGGCTCTACGCGGCTCGCAGCCGATGTTCCAGGATCGATGTCACCATCGTTTCGGATCCGCCGCTCGATCGGCTCGAGTTGTTCGACGACTCGGCGTGGCTCACGCTCTACAGCAACACCGCAGGAGTGCTCAGGCCGTATCCGCGCACGCTCAGGTTCACCGAAAGTTCGTTCCTTTACGCGATGGAACGCGCGGAGTTCCTGCGCATCAGCAATTCCAGGGCCGGCTACCACTTCGCCATCACGCCAGCGACTTCCAGGAACGACTTCGTGGCGCTGTTCGAGAAGATCACCGGCGAGACGCTCACCACCGACGGTTTCACGGAGCTCGAAGGCAAGTTCCACGCATTCCGTCGCGAATTCTCCGCATCCGCTCAGTTGAGGAGCTGATCGATCTTGCTAGCCGAGTTCACCGGGGTGTCCGCGCTCGAGGAGCTCGCCACTCGGGTGCAGCGCGCCGAATTCCCCGTCGTGGACCACTGGGCCGATGTCGGCACGTGGTTTCGCGAATGGGCGGCCCGTCCCGGGTTGCGCAAAGAGCTTCGCGCGCACATCGACAGCCTCACACCCCAGGAGGCGACCTGGGTGATCGCGCATTCACGCGAGACGACGACGCATTACGCATGGTGCCTGCGCGACGAAGCGGACGAACCGTTCACGTTCTGGCTGCACGAGTACAAACCGCTGAGCGACTGGCGGACCGGCTACGCCGACTCGGTGCACAACCACCGCTACCACTTCTGCACCACCATCCTGAGCGGCGCCTACCTGCACGAACGTTTTGACGCCCGGCTCGGTGTCGGTGGCCGCACGGTCGTCGGCACGGAACTCACGAACCGCACTCAGTGCGCCGAAGGCACCACCGGCACGATGCTCGCGCACGAGTTCCACCGCATCCCGCGAGCGGCGGACGGGACCATGACGTTCCTGGTCAAGTCACGTGCCGTGAACCCGTGGAGCCTCAGCTACGACCCCGACACCGGAATCAGCCACCGGCACGTGCCGGTGGAGGACCGACTGGAGGATCTGACGAACCACCTGTGAAGGCCTGCTGAGGCCGCCGCGACACGCTTACCATCAGCCCACCTGTCAGGAGGGCTGATGATGCGTACGCGCACATTGATTCCGAGGTCTGTCATCGCGGACGTGGAGCAGCGCGTGAGGCGGCTGTGCGAGGACCTGGCCGCGAAGCTGCAGTTCCACGGCTGGCACCACGTGAGCTTCGTCCGGGACAAGTCCGTGCACTTCGCCGGACGCAACGGCGCCGCGGCGGATATCGTCGAGGTCGCCGCGCTGGTGCACGACCTGAACTACATGGTCCGCCGCAACTCTCTCCCCACGGACGGTGAGGCGTTGCGCCGCAAGGTGCTGTTCGTCGCCGGCGTCTCCCTGGGCGACATCGAGTGGATCGAGCGGATCGTCGTCGAGGCCGAGATGCGCACCCGTTCCCGGGACATCTCGCTGGAGGCGCAGGCGTTGTCCGACGCGGACACGCTGTTCAAGGCGCTGCCGGTCACGCCGGTAGTCCTGGCGCACAAGTACCTCCAGGAGAACGGCATCACGTTGCGCGAGCTCGCGTACAAGATCGTGGGCGAGCAGGTGGGCAAAGCAGACGAGGGCTACTACTTTTACGACTCGGAGGCCGCCGCGACCTACACGAAGTGGGCCGAGACGAACCTCCTGTTGTGGAAGTGCATCGTTGAGTCCCTCGACGACCCGTGCGTCGAGGACCTGCTGACCAAGGTGGCGTCCTGAGCACGTTCTTCGTCGTAAACGGCACGGAGTCGGTCGCGGCCGGCGGCTACGACCCGCGCGAAGCCGTTGTCGTGTGGCATGAGGTGTTCAACGAGGTGTGGGCGCCTCTGCCCGATGACGACGTTGTCGCACTCCCTGATGCGCTCGTGGCGCAGCTCGTCAAAGCCGATCCGGCACGAATGCACGACGTCGCACTGTCGTGGGCGCCTCTCGTCGACATGGACTTCCACGCCGCGTTCGCGCACCTCAGTGAGTTGTCACGTCTTGCGCGCACGGCCGTGAGCCGCGCCGAGACCGTCTACCTGCGAGTCAGCGAGCAGGCGTGACGGCCGCGGTCTGCTGTTGAGGCATCGTGACTCCGATGGCGGTGAACGCGAGTTCACGGGCCGCGCGTCGTGCGGTGAGCACGGCGAGATGAGCGTGCACGGTTGCAGTGCGGCTTAGTTCGGCGTGCGTCGCTGCGGCCACCTCGAAGATCACCTCGTCCGGCACCCGGTCACCGAAGGCCTCGATCAGTTCCGCGACGGCCTGACGGATCTGGGCTTGGGAGTTCAGCATGCCCAGGTAAACGACCAGCCGACGCCGCCGGTTCAGCGAAGCCGGAGATCCGCACTTCCGTGCAACGCGTACGCGAGCCCGATCACGTTGCCACGACTGAGCATCTCCCAGCGGACCTGCCGCAACGCCTCCCCGGCGCTCAGGCCGGATGCCAGCCGCGACAGCACCATTCCCGTCACCCAGCCGGCCATGTCCTGGGGCACGGCGACCTCGGGACTGATGACACCCGACGCGCCGTGCTCGACGAACGAGGGCACCAGGCTCCCCATCGGTGACGTCCCCACGACCAACGGCTTGCGCACGGGCCAGTGCGGACGCGGCCACACACCCTCGCGGTCCCACCGTGCGATCTCCTCGGCGTCGAGGAACCCCTCGCGGAAATGCAGATGCACGACGTCCATCGACTCACCGGCCAGCACGAGCCCCAGTTCAGCGGGGCTGACGTAGGCCGATGACACGGACTCCGGCGAGATCTGCGACATCAGCTCCGTGACGTGCCGTTCGGTCAGGCCCCGATCCATCCCCGCGTCGACCGCCATCGACACCTCGAACTGCCACGGGCGCGGCGAGACACGCGCCACCAGCGGCCCGACCGGGTGCTCGAGCACGCTCGACAGTCCCCAGAAACCGAAGGGGCACAACACGTTCCCGCTGTGATTGGCCACCGGGCAGTGCGCGGGCACCTCTCCCCCGGCACCGAACGGACCGAACTGCCCGACCGACGCGCACAACCGGTGCGGCCCGTCCGTGAACGGCAGGTCGTAGATCATCGGCCACGGCACCGAGCCGGCATCGGGGGACGCCACCATCAGTCCGGCCGGACGACCTGTCACCCGTGCGGCCCTCCGGACGGCGTCGGCGAGCCCGAGATCACCGAACAGCCGCGAGTGCACCGCCGATCCCTGCCGGGCGAGGAACGCGAGATCCGCGCAGTAGGCCGGGAAGTCCTTGCCGTACCAGGGATCCAGCCCGGACAACGCCGGCAGCGGCAGCGAACAGCCGACCAGGCTGACCCACGACGGCACCCCGCCGGCCGACACCAGCGCCCGGTCACCGAGCACCAGGATCGAGGCCGCCCGCGACGAGGAGGGCGCGAGATCGGCGAACGTGCGGGTGAGCTTCAGCCGCGGCACCGTCCGGGACTCGCCCGCCCCGACCGGCAGCACGACCTGCTGGACGTGCACCGGCACGACCCCGTGGTAGATGACGAGCTCACCGGTCCACGGCACGGAGGCGTACGGCGTGGTGACCTCGAAGCTCACCCACGAACTGGGCCCGTCCGCGGGCAGCACGAACGACTCTGACTGGACCGGACGGCCCGGCATGCTCAGCACCGCCCGCAGTCCCAGGTCCCCCGGCAGAACGGTGCCGTGTGCGCCGACGCGTGCCCACACCTCGTAGTCCGCACCGGGCCGCAACGCTCCCGCGATGCCCTCGGTCGCTCCGGGCAGCGCGACCATCACGGTGACCGCGCGGTCCGCGACCACCGGCGGCGCGGGCAGGGAGGTGTAGGTCAGCGCACCTCGCCGCTCCAGCTCCCGGAACTGCCAGAGGACGTCCTCGAGCCGGCCCTCGCCGAAACCGCGCGGCACCGCGAGCACGACGTGCGGCGCGCTCCACCCGATCAACACGGACGAAGCGTCCACACCGGACACCCACGTGTGCACGGCGGTGAAGAGCACGACCGGCCGGCCGAGTGCGCGCAACGACGCGACCACCGGAGCGGAGTCCCAGGAACGCGTGTCGTGCAGCGCCACCACGTCGCCGGGCACGTCCGCGAGCGACGGCAGTGACGAGGCAGACGAGAAGTGCCGGAGGTCGAGCACCGCGAACCGCAGCACCCGCACCTCGGTCGTGACCACGGCGGACGCGGTCGATCCGACGGCCAGCCCCTGGCTGACCTGCGCCCACCCGCCCGGATCGGTGATCACGACCAGGGAGGACGCGGGTGTCAGCGCCGCGACGAAGTCCAGTGGTGAACCTTCACCACCGGTGACGGTGAACTCAACGGGCGCCACAGCCGTACGACTGGAAGTGCAGCTAGAACGGCCAGCCAAGCACCGGCAACCCGACCACGGCGTCCACGGCGAGACCGCAGAACACCAGCATCAGGTAGAGGTTCGACATGTGGAAGAACTTCATGGTGTTCGTGGATCCGCCACGGCGCACGACGTTGTGCAGCTTGTGGGCGAAGACGGCGAACCACACGCCGGACAGCGCCGCGATCGCCACGTAGATCCAGGAGGTGACGGGAGCGAGGGCGAGCGTGCAGACGACGGTGATCCAGCTGTAGATCACGATCTGCCGCGTCACCTGCTGAGCTGTCGCCACCACGGGCAGCATGGGCACGCCTGCTCGGGCGTAGTCCTCCTTGAACTTCATCGCGAGGGCCCAGGTGTGCGGCGGAGTCCAGAAGAAGATGACGCCGAACATGACCAGCGCCGGCCACTCGACGGTGCCCGTCACCGCCGTCCAGCCGATGATCACCGGCATGCAGCCCGCCATGCCGCCCCAGATGATGTTCTGGGAGGTGCGGCGCTTGAGGACCAGCGTGTAGACGAAGATGTAGAAGAGAATGGTCGCCACCGCGAACGCGGCCGACATCAGGTTGACGAAGATCCACAGGAACGCGAACGAGACGATTCCGAGCACGACGCCGAAGATCAGGGCGTTGCGCGGTGGAATGGCGTTGTGCGCGAGCGGGCGAGCCGCCGTGCGCTTCATGACCGAGTCGATGTCGGCGTCGATGAAGCAGTTGAGGGCATTTGCCGACCCCGCGGCGAGGGTGCCACCGGTGAGGGTGCAGGCGATCAGCCACAGGGGCGGCAGGCCGTGCTGGGCGAGGAGCATCGCGGGGATCGTGGTGATCAGCAGGAGCTCGATGACCCGCGGTTTGGTGAGCGCCACGTAAGCGCCAACAACCTGGCGAGGCGACCTGGGGGCCTCGAGGACGGCACTCATCGCGGGAACGCTCCTCGTGTTGAGACAGGTGTGAAATCCAGCGACTGATGGTAACCGCGTAAAGAATTCACAGCCCGTTCGGGTGCTGGTGTGCCCCGGCACACACGTGCCTGGGACCTTTCAGAGCAACATCTGAATCTCTCAGGACTAGGCTGGCCGGAGGACGTGGGAGAGAAGCGGGTCAGGCCGTTCGGGATCGATTCACGGACGCGCTAGAGACCCGCCCTAGCGACAAGTTTGGAGCTGTAAGTCCGTGACCGTCACCGACGACATCGCCCGGCTCACCAAGGCCGATCTGCCTGACGACTGGACCGACCTCGACAAGCGCGCCGTGGACACCGCGCGCGTGCTCGCGGCGGACGCCGTGCAGAACGTCGGCAACGGCCACCCCGGCACGGCGATGAGTCTCGCACCGCTCGCGTACACGTTGTTCCAGCGCATCATGCGGCACGACCCCGCGGACGCGGACTGGATCGGCCGCGACCGGTTCGTGCTCTCCGCCGGGCACTCCAGCCTGACGCTGTACGTCCAGCTGTTCCTGTCGGGGTACGGCCTGGAGGTCGACGACCTCAAGACGCTGCGCAAGTGGGGCTCGAAGACGCCGGGTCACCCGGAGCACGGCCACACCAGGGGCGTCGAGATCACCACCGGCCCGCTGGGCTCTGGCCTCGCCGCCGCCGTGGGCATGGCCATGGCCGCCCGCCGCGAGCGCGGCCTGTTCGACCCGTCGGCCGCGCCGGGCCAGAGCCCGTTCGACCACCACGTCTACGTGATCGCCTCCGACGGTGACATCGAGGAGGGCGTCACCTCCGAGGCCTCGTCGCTCGCGGGCACGCAGCAGCTGGGCAACCTGGTCGTCTTCTACGACGACAACAAGATCTCCATCGAGGACGACACGACGATCGCGCTGTCCGAGGACACCGCGAAGCGCTACGAGGCCTACGGCTGGCACGTCCAGGTCGTGGAGTCCGGCGAGAACGTCAAGGGCATCCTCGAGGCCGTCGAGAAGGCCAAGGCCGTCACCGACAAGCCGTCGTTCATCCTGCTGCGCACGATCATCGGCTACCCGGCGCCGAACAAGCAGAACACCGGCGCCGCGCACGGTGCCGCTCTGGGCGTCGACGAGGTCAAGGCCACCAAGCAGATCCTCGGGTTCGACCCCGAGCAGACCTTCGAGGTCGCCGACGAGGTGCTGGCGCACGCCCGCGAGGTCGTGAAGCGCGGCGAGCACGCCAAGGCCGAGTGGCAGAAGTCGTTCGACGCGTGGGCTTCGGCCAACGCCGAGGCCAAGAAGCTGCTCGAGCGCCTGGTCGCCCGCGAGCTGCCCGAGGGCTGGGACGCCGACCTGCCGGTCTACCCGGTGGACGCGAAGGGCGTGCCGACCCGCAAGGCCTCCGGTGAGGTCATCAACGCGCTGGCCAAGCACCTGCCCGAGCTGTGGGGCGGTTCGGCCGACCTGGCCGAGTCGAACCTGACGACCATCAAGGGCGCCAAGTCGTTCGGCCCGGAGTCGATCTCCACGGGCATGTGGAGCGCCGACCCGTACGGCCGCGTGCTGCACTTCGGTGTCCGCGAGAACGCGATGGGCATGATCCTCAACGGCATCGCGCTGCACGGCCCGACCCGCCCGTTCGGTGGCACGTTCCTCGTGTTCTCCGACTACATGCGTCCCGCCGTGCGTCTCGCCGCGATCATGCAGGCCGCCGTCACGTACGTGTGGACGCACGACTCCATCGGCTTGGGCGAGGACGGCCCGACGCACCAGCCGATCGAGCACCTCGCCGCCCTGCGCGCGATCCCGGACTTCACCGTGGTCCGCCCCGGTGACGCGAACGAGACCGCGTACGCGTGGAAGGCCGTCATCGAGCAGCTCGGCCCGGTCGGGTTCGCGCTGAGCCGGCAGAACCTGCCGACGCTGGAAGGCACCTCCGCGGAGGGCGTCAAGCGCGGTGGTTACGTGCTCTTCGGTGACGAGAACCCCGAGATCGTGATCATCGGCACAGGCTCTGAGCTGCAGGTCGCCGCCGAGGCCGGGAAGGCCCTGCAGGCCGACGGCGTTGCAGTGCGTGTGGTGTCGATGCCGTCGATCGAGTGGTTCGAGAAGCAGGACGCCGAGTACCGCGAGTCGGTCATCCCGTCGTCGGTCAAGGCGCGCGTCGCGGTGGAGGCCGGTATCGCGCAGCCGTGGTACCGCTACGTCGGCGACAACGGCGAGATCGTCTCGATCGAGCACTTCGGTGCCTCGGCCGACTACCAGGTCCTGTTCAAGGAGTTCGGCTTCACGACCGAGAACGTCGTGGCCGCCGCCCGCCGTTCCCTTGACCGAGTGAGGGGTTAATTCAGTGAGCAAGCCGAATCTGGCCGCCCTGTCCGGCGCCGGAGTGTCCATCTGGCTCGACGACCTGTCCCGCGAGCGGCTCACCAGCGGCAACCTGGACGAGCTGATCCGCGACTGGAACGTCGTCGGTGTCACGACGAACCCGACGATCTTCGCGGGCGCCCTGTCGAAGGGCGAGTCCTACGACGAGCAGATGCGTGAGCTGTCGTCGCGCGGCGCCGACGTCGAGGCGACCATCCGCGAGGTCACGACGACCGACGTGCGCAACGCGTGCGACAAGTTCCGCGACATCTACAACTCGACCGGCGGTGTGGACGGCCGCGTCTCCATCGAGGTCGACCCGCGCCTCGCGTTCGACACGGACAAGACCGTGGCCGAGGCGCAGGACCTGTGGAAGACCGTGGACCGGCCGAACCTGCTGGTGAAGATCCCGGCCACCGAGGCGGGCATCCCGGCCATCACCAAGGTGATCGCCGAGGGCATCTCCGTCAACGTCACGCTGATCTTCTCGGTCGAGCGGTACGAGGCCGTCATGGACGCCTACGTCGCCGGCCTGGAGCAGGCCAAGGCCAACGGCCACGACCTGCGTTCGATCCACTCGGTCGCGTCGTTCTTCGTGTCCCGGGTGGACACCGAGATCGACAAGCGGCTCGACAAGATCGGCACGGACGAGGCGACCGCGCTCAAGGGCAAGGCCGCTCTCGCCAACGCGTGGATCGCCTACGGAGCGTTCGAGAAGACGTTCCAGGGCGAGCGCTGGGAGGCTCTCAAGGCGGACGGCGCGCACGCGCAGCGTCCACTGTGGGCGTCGACCGGCGTGAAGGACCCGAGCTACTCCCCCACCCTCTACGTCGACCAGCTCGTCGTCGCCGACGTCGTCAACACGATGCCGGAGAAGACGCTGCACGCCGTCGCCGACGGGGGCAAGATCACCGGTGACACGGTCACCGGACGCGCTGCCGAGGGCCAGGAAGTGTTCGACCGGCTCGCCGCCGTGGGAATCGACCTCCAGGACGTGTTCGTCGCACTGGAGACCGAAGGTGTCGAGAAGTTCGAGAAGTCCTGGGAAGAGTTGCTCGAGACGGTGAAGAACCAACTGGCTCAACTGAAGGGCTGATCACGAAGTGACCTCCGTCGAAATCGTGAGGTCACCGAACGCCGACCAGGTCAGCATCATCGCTGCTGACCTGGTCGCGGATTCGGTGCCGAGCAAGCTGACCGCGCAGGACCCGACCCTGTGGGGGCCGGAAGCCGAGTCCGAGGCGAGCATCCGCCTCTCCTGGACGACGTTGCACGAGACGTCCCGTGCGCTGCTCCCCGATCTCGTGGCGCTTCGCGCCGCACTGCACGCCGAGGGCGTCGACCGCGTCGTTCTCGCCGGCATGGGTGGCTCGTCGCTGGCCCCCGAGGTGATCACGCGCACGGCCGGCGTGCCGCTGGTCGTGCTGGACACCACCGATCCCGCCCAGGTCGCCGACGCTCTTGCCGGTGATCTCGAGCGCACGGTGATCGTGGTGTCGTCCAAGTCCGGTGGAACCGTCGAGACCGACAGCCACCGGCGCATCTTCGAGAAGGCTTTCACGGACGCGGGCATCGACGCCGCGTCCCGCATCGTGGTGGTCACCGACCCCGGTTCGCCCCTGCAGAAGGCGTCCGAGGAAGCGGGCTACCGCAAGGTGTTCCTGGCCGACCCGAACGTCGGTGGCCGTTACTCGGCGCTGACGGCGTTCGGCCTGGTGCCGTCCTACCTGGCCGGTGCCGACGTCGAAACGCTCCTCGACGACGCGGCCGAGGTCGCGAAGGTCGTGTCGCAGGACTCCGTGGAGAACCCGGCGGTCGTGCTGGCCGGTGTCTTCGGCGCCGCGCACGCGCACGGTGCCGAGAAGATCATCTTCGCGGACACCGGGTCCGGCATCAAGGGCTTCGGCGACTGGGCCGAGCAGCTGATCGCCGAGTCGACCGGCAAGAACGGCACCGGTCTGCTGCCGGTCGTCGTCGAGGGTCCCGGCGCTCCCGGGTTCGTGGACGCACGTTCGGACGCCACCACCGTCGCGATCGGACCGGCCACCGGGTCGGCGAACATCGCGGTCGAGGGTCCGCTGGGCGCGCAGCTCCTGCTGTGGGAGTACGCCACCGCGCTCGTCGGCCGGGTGCTCGGCATCAACCCGTTCGACCAGCCCGACGTCGAGGCCGCGAAGAAGGCCTCCCGCGCGCTGCTCGACGCTCCGGCCGTCGCCGCGACCGTCCCGTCCTTTGTGGACGGCCCGGTCGAGGGACACGGCACGGACTGGGCCCCGCGGAAGGTCAGCACGGTCGCGGAAGCGCTTGCGGCGATCGTTGAAGTGGCGCCCGACCACGGCTACATCTCGGTTCAGGCGTACTTGGACAGGATCGACGACGCGTCGTTCGAGCTGCTCCGTGCGGAGATCGCGAAGAGGACGCACCTGCAGACCACGTTCGGCTGGGGTCCGCGCTTCCTGCACTCGACCGGCCAGTACCACAAGGGCGGTCACCAGAACGGCGTGTTCATCCAGATCACCGGCGAGTCCGGTGACGACCTGGAGGTGCCCGGCCGTCCCTACACGCTGGCGCAGCTGCAGCTCGCGCAGGCGCTCGGCGACGGTCAGGTGCTGGCCGAACACGGTCGCCCGGTGCTGCGTCTTCACCTCGAGGACCGCATCGCCGGCTTGGCCCAGCTCGTCGAGGCAGTCCAGGAGGACGGCTCGTGACCCCATCCGCCAAGTGGCACAACCCGCTGCGGGACGCGCGCGACAAGCGCATGCCCCGCATCGCGGGCCCGAGCGCGCTGGTCATCTTCGGTGTCACCGGTGACCTGTCGCGCAAGAAGCTGATGCCCGCGATCTACGACCTCGCGAACCGGGGTCTGTTGCCGCCGGGCTTCGGTCTGGTGGGCTTCGCCCGCCGCGACTGGGCCGACCAGGACTTCATGAAGGTCGTCCACGACGCGGTGAAGGAGCACGCGCGCACGCCGTTCAACGAGGCCGTGTGGCAGCAGCTCGCCGAGGGCATCCGGTTCGTGCAGGGCACGTTCGACGACGACCAGTCGTTCGACAACCTGGCCTCGTGCCTGGCCGCCCTGGACGCCGAGCGCGGCACGGGCGGCAACCACGCGTTCTACCTGTCGATCCCGCCGGGCGCGTTCCCGACGGTGGTCAACCAGCTCAAGCGCGCGGGTCTCGCCCAGACGGCCCCCGACCAGTGGCGTCGCGTCGTCATCGAGAAGCCGTTCGGCCACGACCTGAAGTCCGCCAAGGAACTCAACCGCACGGTCAACGAGGTCTTCCCCGAGGAGTCGGTGTTCCGCATCGACCACTACCTCGGCAAGGAGACCGTGCAGAACATCCTGGCGCTGCGGTTCGCGAACCAGCTGTACGAACCCATCTGGAACTCGAACTACGTCGACCACGTGCAGATCACCATGGCCGAGGACATCGGTCTCGGTGGCCGCGCCGGGTACTACGACGGCATCGGCGCCACGCGCGACGTCATCCAGAACCACCTGCTGCAGCTGCTCGCGCTGATCGCGATGGAGGAGCCGGTCTCCTTCAAGCCATCCGATCTGCGGGCGGAGAAGGTGAAGATCCTCTCGGCGACGCGGCCCGCGGAGCCGTTCGAGGAGACCACCTCGCGCGGCCAGTACACCGGTGGCTGGCAGGGCGGTCAGAAGGTCCCCGGTCTGCTCGAGGAGGGCGGTTTCTCGCCCGAGTCGAAGACCGAGACGTTCGGCGCGATCACCTGCGAGGTCAACACCCGTCGCTGGGCCGGGGTGCCGTTCTACCTGCGCACCGGCAAGCGCCTGGGCCGTCGCGTCACCGAGGTGGCCGTCGTGTTCAAGCGGGCGCCGCACCTGCCGTTCGACGACACGGCGACCGAGGAGCTCGGCCAGAACGCCCTGGTGGTCCGGGTTCAGCCGGACGAGGGCGTGACGATCCGGTTCGGGTCGAAGGTGCCGGGCAACACGATGGAAGTCCGCGACGTCACGATGGACTTCGGTTACGGCCACTCGTTCACCGAGTCGTCGCCGGAGGCCTACGAGCGGCTGCTGCTGGACGTGCTGCTCGGTGAGCCGTCGCTGTTCCCGAAGAACGACGAGGTCGAGCTGTCCTGGGAGATCCTCGACCCGATCCTCGACTTCTGGGCGCGCAAGGACGAACCCGCTCTCGAGAAGTACAAGGCCGGTACGTGGGGGCCGCCGTCGGCGGACGCGATGACGGCTCGGACCGGAAGGCACTGGAGGCGTCCGTGATCATCGACCTGCCCTCGACCACCACCTCCCAGATCAACTCGCGACTGGTCCGGCTGCGCGACGAAGGCGGTGCGACGACCCTCGGTCGCGTGCTGACCCTCGTGATCGTGACCGAGGACGGCCAGCGCACCGACGCCGCGATCGACGCGGCCAACGACGCTTCGCGCGAGCACCCTTGTCGCGTGATCGTCGTGGCCCGCGGTGCTCGTCAGGCGGCACCTCGCCTGGACGCGCAGATCCGCGTCGGTGGCGACGCCGGAGCCTCGGAAGTCGTCGTTCTTCGTCTGTACGGGGAACTGGCCAAGGAAGGCGCCTCGTGCGTCATGCCGCTGCTGCTGCCGGACACCCCGGTCGTGGCGTGGTGGCCGTTCGACGCGCCGGTGTCGCCGTCGAAGGACCCGATCGGCCAGCTCGCGCAGCGTCGCATCACCGACGCCGCGGCCGAGAAGAACCCGATCAAGGCCCTGGAGTCGCGGCGCGCGCACTACGCGCCGGGCGACACGGACCTGGCGTGGACGCGTCTGACGTTGTGGCGGGCCATGCTCGCCTCGTCGCTGGACCTGCCGCCGTACGAGAAGGTCGTGGACGCCGAGGTGACCGGCGAGGCCGACTCACCGTCCACCGATCTGCTCGCCGCGTGGCTGACGGACCGGCTGAAGGTCTCGGCCAAGCGCTTCAAGGCGACGTCGGGTGAAGGCATCGTGGAGGTGCGGCTCGGTCGTCCCTCCGGCGCCGTCGACCTGCTGCGCCCGGACGGCAAGACCGGCACGCTGACCCAGCCCGGCCAGCCGTCGCGGCGGGTCGCGCTGCAGCGTCGTTCGGTGCGTGACTGCCTCGCCGAGGAACTGCGCCGGCTCGACCCGGACGAGGTCTACGCGGCGGCGTTGAAGTCTCTGTCGAAGATCTCGCGGGGCCGCACGCCGTCCGCGAAGCCGGAGGCGCCTGAGGAGGCTCCTGCTGCTGCGGAGTCCGCCAACGGTTCCGCCGCACCCAAGAAGTCGAAGGCGAAGGCTGGTTCGTGAGCAATTCGCAAGTGGTGGTCCACCGCGACGGCGACCTTCTGGCCGCCGCCGCGGCGGCCCGCCTGGTGACCCGCATGGTCGACGCCCAGGCCGCTCGCGGCTACGCGTCCGTCGTGCTGACCGGCGGCCGCACCGGCACCGCCGTCCTGGAGCACCTGAACCGGGGTGCCGCCCGTGACGCCGTGGACTGGTCGCGCGTCGACCTGTTCTGGGGCGACGAGCGCTTCCTGCCGTCCGGTCACCCGGACCGCAACGAGACGCAGGCCCGTGCCGCGCTGCTGGACCACGTTCCGCTGGACCCGTCGCGGGTGCACGTGATGGAGCCTTCGGACGGCAAGTTCGGCGACGACCCCGAGGCGGCCGCCGAGGCCTACGCCGCTGTGCTGGCTTCCCTTGCGCGGCCGGAGGACCACGGCGACGTGCCCACGTTCGACGTCTGCCTTCTGGGCGTCGGCGAGGAGGGCCACGTGGCTTCCGTGTTCCCCGATTCTCCTGCCGTGCACGAGAAGGAGCGGACGGTCGTGGCCGTGCGCAACTGCCCGAAGCCACCGCCGACGCGCGTGTCGCTGACGCTGGTGTCCACGCGGTGCGCGCAGGAGATCTGGCTGATGACCACCGGCGAGGCCAAGGCCGCCGCCGTGGCCATGGCACTGGACGGCGCCGGCGAGGTGCAGATCCCCGCCGCCGGTGCCACCGGCCGCCGCAGGACGTTGTGGCTGCTGGACACCGCGGCCGCCTCGGCGGTACCGGCGTTGTTCAAACCGCCACTGGCATGACGGTTCAAGCCCCCAGGCTCCAGCTTGGGGGCCTTCGCTTTTCTCCGCGCAATTTGCTGATGCGCAGCGCACACGACGGGTGCGAGGCCAGCATCCGCGCCTTGAACCCGGCCCGGGCCCGTTGCTCGTCGTGCCCCTCCTTCACCCAGCGCTGCAACACTTCCAGCAGCACCAGCCGGTACCCGAGCTCGGCCGCGACCCTGTCCGCGTGCAACTCGGCCTTCCTGCTCGCCAGCGCCAGCAACGGCGCGATCACCGGCACCAGCAACACCCACGGGCTGACCAGCACAGCCGCGATGCCGAGTGCCGCGATCAGCACGAAGCTGATGACCTTGGCCCCGGTCGTGCCGATCTTGTCGCCCGCCACGTAGACGGCCACCCCGATGATGATGACCAGCCACACCGTCACACGCGCCGGCAACTCGAACCACCAGCGCAGCAACGAGATCTTCGTGTGCCCGGCCAGGTGATGCCCGATCTCGTGCGCCAGCACCGCTTCGAGCTGCTTGCGCGGCAACTGCAACGCCGCCGTCGACACCCCCACGACGTGCCCGCCCACGGCCATCGCGTTGATCTCCCTGGAGTTCTGGATCCGCAGCCGGTACCTCCCCGGATCCACCCCGGCCGCACCACACGCCTCCTCCAGCAACGGCTCCAGCGCGGCCCGCTCCGTGCCTGTCGGCCCACGCATCCCGTGCACCAGTGCCGCCAGCAACTTGCCCGTGGCCGGCAGGAACACGATCACGCCGGAAACCAGCCACACCACCGGAAACAACCACGGTCTCTCCGGCGTCACGGCCCTGCCGACGAGCGTGATGACCAGCAGGCTGCTCAGCACCGTCGGCACCCCGAGCAGCAACTCGATCACGGCGGACATGTCGAAGCGTCGTCGGGGAGCGCGCACGTCATCACCTCGGGTTCGAGCGTTGCAGCGCGATCCCGTTTGTGTCCAGCCGAGTCGCCCGTCTCGCCCAGCGCGGTGTGGTGGAACGGTCACGCCGGGTGCACGCGCGAGAGTTCTACGCGGCCAACAGGTACCTGGTCCGCAGGGGGGCGAGGTGGCCGGGCTCTCGGCGACGAAGAGTCTTGTCGCTCATACCTCGCTCCTGTTCACCAGGTCCTCCATCACGTGCACCGGCAGTGCCGGGTTCGCCGCCGCCGCTCCCGCCGTGAACTCACTCCCCAGCAACTCCACGATCGCCGGCACCGGCAGGTGCGGATGAGCGGCGGCCAGGTGCCGGGCCTGCGCATCCTCCAAACACAGCAACAAAGTCTCACCCCAGGCGGCAGGGTGCCGCGCGACGGCCCGGTAGGTCTTCTCCACCGAACCGGCCCGCGAAGCCATGTGGTGCAACAACTCCGGCGGACACAACGGGTTCCGTGCCACCCGCGGGTACAGCCGAGGCCCATGCCGTTCGACCAGCTCCCACAGCTGCGCCACCGTCACCAGCGGATGGACGGCGACCGCGGCGGCGACTCCGGCATCGGGATCAGGCACCAGACCGGCGAACAGGTCCGCGGGCAGGTCGGGACGCGCCGCCACCAGCATCCGCACCTGCGCCACCCGAGACGAGGCCAGCTCCCGAAGCTCCGCGACGGAGGCAGAAGCGATGCGGGGCAAGGGATCGGGGCCGATGCGCGCCGTCGGCGCCAGTTCCACCAGAAGGTCCAGCGGGATCGCCGGGTTGCGCAAGAGCGCGAGGCGCAGGGCACGGGTCGCGGTGAGCTGGCGCAGGACCGCCACGGGAACGGCGGGGTTCGCGGCCAGCCGCGACAGGATGCCGGGTTCGAGTTCCGAGGCGAGCTGCTCGTAGACGCCGGACGGCAGGTCGGTGCGTTCGGCCAGGAAGTAGCGGGATGCGTGGTGGCGCAGCAGGTCCGCAGCGACGGAAGCAGGGGTGGCGGGGTTGGCGGCCAGTTCGCGGACGAAGGCGTCCGAGGAGCTCAGCGAGGTCAGCACCGACGGAGGCGTGTGCGGGCTGGAAGCCAGCGCGCGGCGCACGTCGAGGCTCGGATGGCTGCTCAGCGACACGGCCGAAGCGAGAGGTAATGGTTGGAAGAGAACCAACTCGGCGACCACAGAGGGATCGGGGTCGCGGGCCAGCAGGTCGACCACGTCGGCGGGCAGCGGGCAGGCCCACTCCGGGAGCCGCGCGCGGAGGGCGGGGTCCGGGTGGAACGCCAGTGCGCGGGCCAGTGCGGGATCGGCGTCAGGGCTTCCGGTCACCACCAAGGCGACCGATTCGTTGGTAATGGGTATGTCGACCGGGTGAACCAACCCCTTGTCCAGCAGCGTGTACACGGTTGTGGAGTCGCCATATGCAAGTAGCGCGCGTACGTGCGCAGGAGAGAGATCAGCGCGTTGCGCCAGGTCAGGGGCCAACTCGGGGTGGGTGACCAGGCGGTCGAGCAACGTGGCCGGCAGCGCGGGGTTCGACGCCAGGCCCTCCAGTACAGCGTTCACCAATCTCCCTGGTAACACGGCAGGCATTCCCCCCGACAACGCGTATCATCCCCAATCGCGTTGAGTAGCGGGGGTTTTGTGGCAAACGGCAGTGCGAAGCGACGTCCCACCATCGGGATGATCACCGCTGGCCCGCTCATCGAGCTCGCGGGCGAGCAGTGGCGTGGTGTCAGCGACGGAGCTCAGCGCCTCGGGTGCGACCTCGTGTGTTTCGTGGGCAGTGAACTGGACCATCCGGACCCGCTCAAGCGTCGCGCGAACACGGTCTACGACCTCATCTCGCCGAACCGCATCGATGCGCTCGTGGTGTGGACTACGCGCGTGGGGCAGCTCATCGGGTCCGAGGGCATGCAGGAGTACGTGAAGCGGTACGCGCCCATGCCCATCGTGAGCGTCGAAACAAGCCTTGCCCAGTGGCCAACGATTCTGATGAACAACCGCGACGGCATGAAGCAGGCCGTCGACCACCTCATCGAGGTGCACGGCAAGCGCAGGATCGCGTTCGTCCGGGGGCCGCAAACGCATGCGGGCGCCCGGGAGCGGTTCCTCGGCTACGCGGATTCGTTGCGCAACCACGGGATCCCGTTCGATCCAGCGCTCGTCACGATGCCCGGCTCGTTCATCTGGGAACCGAGCGGCGCGACACAGGCCGTGCGCAGGATGCTCGCGCGCATCAAGGAACCGCCGGACGCCATCGCCGCCGCGAACGACGACTACGCGATCGGGGTCGTGTCCGCGCTGGAGGAACTGGGCTACCGCACGCCGGAGGACGTCGCCGTCGTCGGGTACGGCAACCACACGAACGTTCGCACGCACGACGCGGCGCCCACGTTCACCACCGTCAGGGCGCCGTTCCTCGAAATGGGCTTCCGGGCGGCCGAACTCGCGGTGGCGCTGGTGCAGGGCCGGCCGACGCGCGAGCACCAGACCCTGCCGACCGAGCTGATCGTGCGCCGGTCGTGCGGCTGCCTGCCGTCCGGGCTCGGCGACCACGCCCCCGCGCACGACCGGCTCAGCATCAACGAGTCCGCGACCGCCTCCACGGTGGCCGACCACCTGCGCGACTCGCTCGGGAAACCCTCCTCGAACCTGCCGGACGGGTGGGCCGAGCAGCTGGTCGTCGAGCTGATGGCGGCGGGCCGCGGTGAGGTCGAGGGCGCGGAGTTCCTCAAGCTGCTGGCCGAGTACATCCGCTGGAGTGCGCGCGCCGGGTGCGAACCGGCGAAGTGGTGGCCGCCGCTGTTCGACCTGCATCGGTTCGTGACGGCACGGATTAGCGACGCGACGATCATCAACGACCTGTGGTTGCGCGTGCAGCTGCTTCTCGGTGATGCGTTCGCCACGGACGCACGCTTCAAGTACCTGTCGCACGAGCGTCACGACCAGACGGTGCGTGAAGCGGGACAACGGCTCATCGCGTCACGGGACGTGGACGAGCTGACGACCGCTCTCGCCGAGGAACTCCCCCGCCTCGCCATCCCCGGCTGCCACGTCATGGCGTACGACACGCCAGGCACGGCGCGCGCGCTCGTCCGGTACGAGAACGCCGAACTCAAGGCCCCGCCGGACACCCCGTTCCCCACCATCAACCTCACGCCGTACCCGTTCAAGCGCAACGTGCCGTTCAGCGCGCTGATCGCCCCGCTCTACACCGACGAGGACCACCTCGGGTACGTGATCTTCGAGGAGGGCCCGGAGCCCGGCTGGATCTACGAGGCCGTGCAGCAGCAGCTCAGCAGCGCGTTGCGGAGCATCAGGCTGATGCAGGAGCTGAAGGACGCGCGCGCACGGCTGGAGGAACGCGTCGGCGAGACCGAAGCGCAACTCAGGCACGCGCAGAAGATGGAGGCCATCGGACGGTTGACCGGTGGCATCGCGCACGACTTCAACAACATCCTCACGGTCGTGAACGGCAACAGCGAGATGCTGCTGCGACGCACCCTTCCGGACGATCCGAGGCGCACGGCGATCGAGGACATCAGGCACGCGGGCGAACGGGCCGCGAACCTGACCAGGCAGCTGCTCGCGTTCACCCGCCAGCAGGTCCTGCACCCGGAGTCCCTGGACCTCAAGCACAACCTCACCAAGGTCCACTCGATGTTGCGCACGCTCGTCGGCGACCACATCGAACTGGAGATGGACCTGCCGGAGGACGTCGCGCAGGTGTGGGCGGACGCCGGCCAGGTCGAGCAGATCCTGTTCAACCTCGCGGTCAACTCCCGCGACGCGATGCCCGGCGGCGGCACGCTCCGGATCTCGATCGCGGACAGGGCCCTCGGCGGCGACGACACCGGCCGGATCGTCGGCGTGCGGCCGGGCGAGTACGTCGTGATGCGCGTCCAGGACACCGGCGCGGGCATGGCGCCGGACGTGCAGGCGCAGGTGTTCGAGCCGTACTTCACCACCAAACCGGTCGGCAAGGGCACCGGCCTCGGCCTGTCCACGGTGTTCGGCATCGTGCAGCAGTCCGGCGGGCAGATCGAACTGATCAGCGCACTGGGCGAGGGCACGACCGTAGAGGTCTATCTGCCCGTGCCGCACGAACGCGACGGCACGCCCGAAGCGCCATGCGCGCGTCGCACCACCACGCACCGAGGCATCGGCACGGTGCTGCTCGTGGAGGACGACGCGCAGGTGCGGGTCATGACCCGGCGCTCGCTGGAGTCCGCGGGTTACGCGGTGATCGAGGCGGGCGACGGCCAGGAGGCGCTGCAACTCGCCACGGCGCACCGCAGCACCATCGAGCTCGTGCTCACCGACGTCGTGATGCCGAAGATGGGCGGCCCCGAGCTCGTCCGGCTGCTGCGCTCGACCGGCGCGGCGCCGGCCGTGATCTACATGTCCGGGTACACGACCGACGAGGTCCTCAACGACGAGGTGCTGATCACCAAGCCGTACGTGGAGTCGGACCTGCTCGAACGCGTGCGGCAGGTACTCACTCAGGACGCCTGAGCGCGCCGGGCGACAGCGAGACGGACCGTCTCGTCCAGCGCCTCGATCCGGAACGGCTTCTGCAGGTACCCGGCGACGTCGTGCCCCGCGAACCGCCGCTCGAGCGACGCGCGGTCGTAGCCGCTGGTCAGCACCACCGGCACGGCGAGGCCCTCGCGTTCGACCTGCGCCAGCACCTCTTCGCCGGACAGGCCCGGCATGCTGTGGTCGAGCAGCATCGCGCTGATCTCGGCGGACCGTTCGCGCAGGATCGCGATCGCCTCGATGCCGTCGCTGGCCTGCAGAACTTTGAAGCCCAGCTCCTCGAGCAGGCTCACGGTGTACCTACGCACGGGGTCCTCGTCCTCGACCACGAGCACCAGCCCAGCCAGCGACATGCGGGCAAGTATGCCGGAAACTATTCGTGCCTTCAGCACCAGGTGTCCGGCTATTTTTGGTAATTCTTCACGAACTGCTCCATCAGTGTGACCTGGGCCATTTGGATCACACCATTGGTTGAGGGTCTGCGCTAACCTTCGCGCACCGCTGCCGCTCCACGCTGAGAAAGAGGCACCAGGAAAGGCCAACTTCATGCGTAAAGCGACGGCAGCAGCCGCTCTGGCCGCGCTGTTCACATTGTCGTCAGCACCCGCACACGCCGCGACGATTCCTTCGGAGCGCGTGACGATCGACGTGGTGACGGTGAACGGTTCCGGGTGCAAGCAGGGCAGCGCCGAAGTGATCGTCTCACCGGACAACACCTCGTTCTGGGTGATCTACAGCGACTACCTGGCCCAGGCGGGCAAGGGTGCCGGTGCGACCGAGTTCCGCAAGAACTGCCAGCTCACGCTGCAGATCAACGTCCCGCAGGGCTTCACGTACGGCATCGCGGAAGCAACCTACGGCGGCTACGGATACCTCAAACCCGGCGCGACCGGGTACCAGTCGGTGAATTACTACTTCCAGGGTCAATCGGCCACCACCACGTGGAAGCACTCGTTCACGGGGCCGTTCGACGACAACTGGTCGATCACCCACAAGACCGAGTTCTCGGAGATCGTCTGGTCGCCGTGCGGCGAGCAGAAGAATCTCAACGTCAACAGCACTCTGCGTGTCGACAAAGGTAGCTCGGACGCCAATACAAACAGTTTCATGACGATGGACTACCAGCGCGGAGAAGTGCGCACGTTGCACCACTTCTCGTGGAAGCGCTGCTGATTTTCTGACAAAGGCCGCCGCCACCGAAGTTCCAACCGCCGCCACCCTCCCTGCGAGACGCGTTTGGAAAGGTGCCCTCATGCTCAACGCGGTTGCCGCTGCCCTGCTGGCCTCGACCATCATCATCCCGCCCGGCTCGCCCAACGAGACGCCGCCGCCCGACCACATCACCATCGACGTCGTCACGGTCAACGGCTCCGGCTGCCCGGCGGGCACCGCGGCCGTCGCGGTGTCCGAGGACAACAAGGCCTTCACGGTCACCTACAGCGACTACCTGGCCCAGATCGGCGTCGGCGCGCGACCGACCGACTTCCGCAAGAACTGCCAGCTCAACCTGCGGGTCAACGTCCCGCAGGGCTTCACCTACGGCATCGCCCAGGCCGACTACAGAGGTTTCGCGCACCTGGAAAGAGGCGCGTACGCCATCCAGAAGGCCAACTACTACTTCCAGGGCATGTCGCAGAACGACTCGGCACAGCACCGGTACAACGGCCCGCACAGCGACGACTGGCAGGCGACCGACGAGACCGAGGTCGCCGCGATCGTCTACTCGCCGTGCGGTGAGAAGCGGAACTTCAACATCAACACCGAGCTCCGCGTCTACCCCGGCTCGTCCAACACGGCCACGACGACGAGCTTCGTGTCGATGGACTCCACGGACGGTGCGATCGACACGACCTACCAGTTCAGCTGGAAAACCTGCCTCTGATAGCCCCTCAGTAGTGCTGTGACTACCGCACGCGTCCGCACGGACGTGTGCGGTAGCACATATGTGAGCAGAGCGGCGTACAGATTCGCGTGTGCGGACGTCTTACCCCCATGACGGGGCAGGTCGGGGTAAAGGGGCAGCCAATGCCATCCGCCGCATACGCGCAGTACGGTGAGGATCGCAAGGCTCACAGGGGAGGTCGGATCCTGACCACGACGCTGCTCCCGGCCAGACGGTCGAGGGAGACCGCGGCCGGCTCGCGCTGGCCGCTCAGTGGTGACTACCGGCAGGTGCTCGCGGACCTGGCGTTGATCTTCTTCGCCGTGCTCGACGTCTGGCTGTACGGGCTGTGGCTCGAAGCCGACCCGATCACGGACCTCCCGCCGGTCGAGAACTACCAGCTGTGGCTCAACTGGCTCGCGGTCGGCGCGCTGGTCCTGCGGCGGCGCTTCCCGTTCCTCACGCTCGTGCTGACCATCCCCGGCTTCTTCGTCGGCTGGTCACAGCTCGCCGCGATGATCGCCCTGTACACGGTCGCCCGCCGCTACCTCGGCGGCTGGCAGACGGGCCTCGCGGCCGCGCTGGTGTGGCTGTGCCGGTTCGTCGCCTGGCCGTTCGAGGAGCTGATCGAGCGACCGGCCTCCGGGCACTTCCACTCGGCGATCTACGGCTTCCTGGTGTCGGGCCTGCCGATCGCGATCGGCCTGCTGGTGCACGCGCGCCAGGAGCTGTCCGACCGCATCCGCGAACTGGCCGAGTCACGCGAGAGAGAACGTGTGCTGCACGCGCACGCCATCCGTGCCGACGAACGGGCAAAGCTCGCCCGCGAGATGCACGACGTGGTGTCGCACCAGGTCAGCCTCATCGCCATGCAGGCCGGTGCGCTGCGCATGGCCGTGGTCGACGCCGAGCACAAGCAGGTCGCCGGCACCATTCGCACGCTGTCGACGCGCACGCTCGATGAACTCCGCACGCTCGTGTCCGTCCTACGCACCACGGACGACACGCAGCCGGGCCTCGACGGACTGACCGACCTGGCCGCCGACGCGGGCTTCGAGGTGGCCGTCCAGCTCAAGGGCCCGATCGAGGACCTCCCCGCACCGGTGTCCGGCGCCGTCTACCGGACCGTGCAGGAGGCCCTGACCAACATCCGCAAGCACGCGGTGGGCTCGAGCGCGACGGTGTTCATCGACGCCCAGTACGACGACAACGTGCTGGTCGAGGTGCGCAACACCGCCGCGTCCAGCCCGTCGTCGTCGCTGCCCAGCGGAGGTCACGGCCTGGTCGGCCTGCGCGAACGCGCCACGTTGCTCGGCGGCGAGTTCTCGGCGGGACCGACCGAGGACGGCGGCTTCCTGGTGACGGCGTCGTTCCCGAGGGAACGCGTCATCACCGATTGAAGCTCTGGAACGCGTGGAACGACTTCTTGGGCTCCAGGCGGTAGGGCGAGTTGTCGTCGTCGAACCGCTCACGCATCGTGCGCAGCAAGCTGTACGAGGCCATGTCGTAGTCGCGATCGCGGCACGTCGGGTTGTGCGGCGAGTCCGGCGTGATGACCGAGTACAGGTGTGAGCCCTCGACATCGGGCTGTGCGCCGAACACGCGCAGCATGCGGGCGATGTGGTCGGCCTGCTCGCGTTCGTCCCGCTCGTAGCCGGGCTTGATCACGGGCGGGGTGGCCTCGTAGTCCACGATGTCCCAGCCCATCCCGCCGGCCGCCGCGGCGCCCGTGAACGTGCAGCAGCCGTACTCGAGGATCATCAACGGCTTGCCCCAGCGGCGATATCTGTCCAGGTCAGTCGTGTACTCGGCGTCGGTCTCGAAGTGCGTGTAGTAGTCGAGGCCGACGAGGTCGAACAACGACCAGTCGTTCCAGTCGGCGTCCGCCCCCGCGGCCGCGCCGTAGGTGATCCGGCCCCGGAACTCCCTGCGCGCCACCTCGACGGCCTGCACGATGAACTCGCGGAAGCGCCGGATGACCGCGGGCCAGTCCGTGATCGACGGGATGTTCGCGAGCCGGTCCAGGAACGTGTCGCCGGGGATGATGCCCGGCGTGAACAGGAAGTGTTCGCAGCCGGTGACGAACGTGATGTTGTCGCCGCGCCGCTTCCGTTCGGCCGTGCGCGCGGCCTCGGCCATGTGCTCCAGGATCTGCTCTTGCGGGTGGTCGTAGAGCCTCGGCTGCACGAAGACCTGCATGCCGTGGCGCAACGCCGCGTCCGTCGTCTCGGCGAGGCGGCCGAGGTCGGTGCCGAACGCCGTGATCGACGGGCAGCGCAGTTCGCCGGCGAGGAGGCGGATCTCCCGTTCCAGCTGCTGACGGCTCCAGCGCACGCGGCTCAACGGCTCCCCCGCCGCGTGCAGCACGCCGGTGTCGTAGCAGACGCCGCCGCGCTTCTTCGGTGCCGCCGACGCCGTGCCGCCCCCGACGCTCGCCAGCGCGGCGGCACCGGCGACGGACTTCAGGAACACCTTTCGACTGATCATCGCTCCCCCTGACTGGTCGTTCTCTCAGAAGCACTGCTTCTGAGAGAACGCCCGTCAGGGGCGAACTGTCGCGTTCAATCAGGCGGGTTTGGAAGCGAGTGACGCACTCAGAGCCGCCGCCGCGCCGAGCACACCGCACGTGAGCGCGATCGGCATCGTCGGCTCGTGCTCCAGCAGCACGGACACGAGCAGCCACACGGACAGGCCGAGCCCGAGGCCGAGCGGCACGGACGCGATCACCGCCGCCACCCCGGTCTGCCGCCGACGCAACGCCCGCAGGTTCGACTCCAGGTACGCGAACGTGAAGAGCAGCAACAACGCCGAGCCGGTGCCCATCAGGCTCAGCCACGGCGTCTGGCTGGACTTCAGCAGGAACGGCGGCTGGTCGTCGACCTGAGCCGTCACGACTCCGCCGATGATCCACCGCGCCACGCCCGGCAGCACGAAGCCTTCCGGCGTGCGCTCGGGCACGTCCGCGAGCGGAATCCCGGCCGCCGTCACGACGAGACGCGTGCCCTCGACCTTCACGGGATTGGCGAGGTCCAGCTCGATGGTCGTGGAGGGCGGGGTGCCGGTCGCCACGAACGGCACGACGGCCATCGCGATCAACGCGAGGGCGGCCACCAGCCACAACGCCCACGGCTTCGACGGCGGCCTGATCACCTGCGAGGCCGGCACCAGCGTGCTGCTGCCGCTCAGCCGTGCGGCGGGGATCGGGTCGACCAGCGTGGCCCGGATCCGCTGTCCCGTGAGCGTGACGGTCTCGCGTTCGGGCACGGGCCGCAGCGACGGTCGCGTGGAAGACGACGACACCTGCGGTGCGAGGTGCACGGGCATGCCCAGACGCACGAGCCAGTCCGGGCCGAACAGGTGGCCCGCCGCGCCCGCCAGGTCGATCGCGAACGTCTCGGCGTTGCGGTAGCGCGCGTCCGGCTCCCGCGCGATGCTGCGCATCACCACGCCCGCAAGGGGTTCCGGCACCTTCGGCACCGGCCTCGGCTCCTGGAACACCCGCTTCTGGATCATCGCGATCGGGCCGCCGCCGCGTTCGAACGGCAGGTCGCCGCACAGCAGTTCGTAGAGCATCGTGCCGGTCGCGTAGACGTCGGCCGCGGGCGACAGCGCGTTGCCCATCGCCTGCTCCGGCGCGATGTACGCGGGCGTGCCGAGCACCGCGCCACCGTGCGTCACGAGCGTCGCGCCCTCCGACACCACCTGGGAGATGCCGAAGTCCGCCACCTTCACCACGCCGTTCGAGGTGAAGAGCAGGTTCTTGGGCTTCACGTCGAGGTGCAGCACCCCGGCCTCGTGCGCCGCGTGCAGACCGGACAGCGCCGCCAGCACGATCCCGCAGGACTGCTGCGCGGTCAGGCCGTCGCCGGAGAACCGCGACCAGACCGTGCCGCCGTCGAGCCGTTCCATCACCAGCAGGTGCTCGCCCTGCTGCCGGACGTAGTCGTAGACGGGCACGATGTGCGGGTGGTCGAGGCGGGCCAGCAGCCGCGCCTCGTGCTCGAAGCGCTCGCTCATCCGCGGGTCTTCCGCCACCGCGTGCGGCAGCCGTTTGATCGCCACGGGACGCCCCAGCTGACGGTGCACACCGCCGTAGACGACACCCATGCCGCCCTCGCCGATCTGCTCACCGACGGCGTACTGCGGCAGCGCGGCGACCACACTGGACTGAATCACCGTTGAATCCTCACGGTATCCACATCGGACGGATGACGCCGCTCACCGGGGTGCGGCGTCAGGTAGCCGAGCACGAACGCGGCCGCGGCGGCGCCGACGACGAACGGGATCTCGGCCGTGGGCGACGGCGCCACCAGCCGCAGCACCGACAACGAGATCACCGCGACCAGCCCTGTCCCGATCCCGGCGGGCAGGAACCGCATGGCGCGCTGCCACCGGTTCGGAGGAAGCCGGCGGCGGGCCAGCGCGATCAACGCCCCCGCCCACGACAGCCCGGTCAGCACGAGCACGCCCAGACCGAACGCCCCGTAGACCGACCAGAGCGAGCCCTTGACGTCTCCGGTCGTCTCGACGGACGCGATGCTCTCCCGCCCGACGTCGATGACCTCAACTGTGACCGGAAGGAGACCAATCGCCTGCGAGCCGAGATCGGTGGGCTCCAGCGGGAACGAACGGGTCTCCGAGGACTTCGCCGGCACGTCGAACGGAACCGTTGTGTCGTAAGAGAAGAAGGTCAACGCCAGCGCGGTGCCACTGATTCGCACGGTCTTCACGCGCTGCACCGTGGTCGTGTTGTTGCGGACCGTGACCGAGACCTTGGCGGTCTGCGACGGGTCCAGAACGAGATTCCCTACTCCAACCGGCCTACCGTCCACATCGGCCTCGAGGATCACAGACCCGTCCTGTGCGAGGGCCGCCGAGGGAAGCAGCATAATTCCGCACCACAGCAGTAAACCTGCACCGGCCATGCGACGTCTCACTAGCGCACCTTAGGTTCTGATCCGGGGAGAGGGAATGCGGTCTTTAGGCTTACTCGTGGCCATGATGGCCGGTGTTACGGTGCTGGTCGCCACACCGGCTTCGGCCCAGCAGCCGCCGGCGCTCTCGCTGAGCCCGAACGTCGGCGCACCAGGATCGGGCTTCAAGGTCTCCTGGACCGGGATCTACTTCCCCCGGACTTGCGAGTTCCCTCAAGTGCGCGTCCTCTGGGACGGCAAGACAGTAGTGGGCAGCGGCTCCGGCAACAGCGGCGGCACGGGTTCCGGTTCGGCAACGGTTCCGGCGAACGCCACCGAGGGTGGCCATCGCGTCACCGTCCAGCCGACCTCGTGTCAGGCCAGCTCGGCGTCCAACACGTTCACGGTCCGCATCCCGCCGGTCACCACGACCAAGCCGCCGACCACGCAGCCGCCCGTCACCAATCCCCCGGTGACGAACCCGCCGGTCACCAACCCGCCCGTGACGCGCCCACCCGGCGTCACCACCACCACGACCCCCGGGACGACGACCACCACGACCACCCCGTCGTCGTCCTCGGAGACGCCGCCCTCGTCCACCGACGCGCTGACCAACCCCGACGACGGCGTGCTGATCCTGGACAAGGAGAACATCCAGCCCGGTGACGACCTGACCGCGACCGGCACGGGCTGTCCCAAGGGCGCGAACGTGACGCTGAAGTCGCTGGGCCAGGACGTCGGCAAGACGACCGCGGACGAGAACGGCACCTTCCGGTCGCCGGTGAAGTTCTCGAGCATCGAGCCCGGCCGCCACAAGGTGCGCGCGGAGTGCGGCATCGTGCTCGTGGGCAACGTGGACGTGACGCTGTCGAGTTCGTCCGGAGGCACGACCAGCACGCTCGTGGTGCTGTTGTTCTTCCTGCTCGTCGGTGCCGCGATGTTGCGCCGTCAGTTCTCGGGACTGCGGCGATAAGACAGAAACGCGAAAGGCCCCCTCTCCGCAGGATGAGGGGGCCTTTCGCGTATTTGGAAGATCCGAGCCGAACTTACGGCACTTCGCGCTGACGGCGCAGCTTGGCGAGAGCCTCTTCGAGGATCGCCTCACCGTCCGCGTCGGAGCGCCGCTCCTTCACGTACGCAAGGTGCGTCTTGTAGGGCTCGTTGCGCGGAGGCGCGGGTGGCGTCTGCTCGTCACGACCTGCCGGCAGGCCGCAGCGCGGGCAGTCCCAGTTCTCCGGCACATCCGCTTCGACCGCGAAGGAAGGCCGGGACTCGTGACCGTTCGCGCACCAGTACGACACCCGACGACGGGGCGCGGACTCGCCGCGTTCCGATTCGCCCATCGGGCCTGCGCCGACGCGGGTACCGCGAATCGCGTTACCACCGGACATCGACCGTTACACCCCCACCAAGTGGTTACTCCAAGCCCCTGAGGGCTTCTGCCGCTGAACGGTTGATCAGGCTGACGGAGGCAGCTTGATCAGGAGTCCGATGCCCACGATGGCGATGATCCAGATCGCACCGACGAACAGAGTCAGGCGATCGAGGTTCTTCTCGACAACGGAGGAACCGGACAGACTCGACTGCATACCGCCGCCGAACAGCGAAGAAAGGCCGCCACCACGGCCGCGGTGCAAGAGCACGAGCAGCACCAGGAGCACGCTGGAGACGATCAACAGGATCTGCAGGAACAGGATCATTTCTTCCTCGCTGTCAGGCAGCCGACGCCATAGAGTACCTGTTCGACTGCCGAACGTGTGCAACCAGTGGGGTTATGGGTTTGGTCCAGATCAACTTAGGGTAGAGGCCCGCCGGCAGCCAATGCGCACAGCTTGGTGAATTCGTCGGCCTGAAGGCTGGCACCGCCGACGAGAGCCCCGTCGATGTCCTTCTGCCCGATCAGGTCGCCGATGTTCGACGACTTGACCGAACCGCCGTAGAGCACCCGGACGACGGCCGCGGTCTCCTCGCCGTACTTCTCCGCGACGAACGAGCGGACCAGCGAGCACACCTCCTGCGCGTCGGCGGAGGAGGCGGTGCGACCGGTGCCGATGGCCCAGACGGGCTCGTAGGCGAACACGATCTTGGCGACCTGCTCGGCCGTGAAGCCCTTGAGGCCGTCCTCCAGCTGCCGGCGCACCAGTTCCAGGTGACCCTTGGCCTCGCGGACGTCGAGCTTCTCGCCGAAGCAGAAGATCGGGGTGACCTCGACCTTCAGCGCGGCCTTGACCTTGGCGTTGACGATGGCGTCCGTCTCGCCGTGGTACTCGCGCCGCTCGGAGTGCCCGACGACCACGTAGTGGCAGCCGAGCTTCTTGATCATCAGGCCGGAGATCTCACCGGTGTAGGCACCGGAGTCGTGCTGCGAGATGTCCTGCGCGCCGTACTTGATCAGCAGCTTGTCGCCGTCGACCAGCGTCTGGATGCTGCGGATGTCGACGAACGGGGGAAGAACGGCCACCTCGACCTTGGCGAAGTACTTCTCCGGGAGGGAGAAGGCGATCTTCTGCACGAGACCGATCGCCTCGAGGTGGTTGAGGTTCATCTTCCAGTTGCCCGCGATGAGCGGGAGCCGGGCTGCCATCAGGACTCCAAAACGCTGATGCCGGGGAGTTCCTTGCCCTCAAGGAACTCCAGGGACGCGCCACCACCGGTGGAGATGTGCGAGAAGCCGTCTTCCGGCAGACCCAGCGCACGCACCGCGGCAGCGGAGTCGCCGCCGCCGACGACGGTGAACGCCTCGGACTTGACCAGGGCCTCCGCGACGGCACGCGTGCCACCGGCGTAGGTGTCGATCTCGAAGACGCCCATGGGGCCGTTCCAGAACACGGTCTTGGCGTCGGCGAGCTTCGACGCGAACAGCTCGCGCGACTTCGGGCCGATGTCGAGGCCCATCTTGTCGGCGGGGATCGAGTCGGTGCCGACGACGTCGTGCTCGACGTTGCCGAACTCGGCCGTGACCAGCACATCGACCGGCAGCACGAGCTCGACGCCGCGCTTCTCTGCCTCGGCGAGGAAGCCCTTGACCTGGTCGAGCTGGTCTTCCTGCAGCAGCGACGTGCCGACCTCGTGGCCCTGGGCCTTGAGGAACGTGTACGCCATGCCGCCGCCGACGAGCAGCCGGTCGACCTTGGCCAGCAGGTTCGCGATGACGCCGAGCTTGTCGGACACCTTCGCGCCGCCGAGCACCACGACGTACGGGCGCTCCAGGTCGTCGGTGAGCTTCTTGAGCACCTTGAGCTCGGCCTCGACGAGACCGCCGACGTACGCGGGGAGCTTCTGCGCCACGTCGTAGACCGAGGCCTGCTTGCGGTGCACGACACCGAAGCCGTCGGACACGAACGCGTCCGCGAACGCCGCGAGCTCGTCCGCAAGTGCCGCGCGCTCCGCGTCGTCCTTCGAGGTCTCACGGGCGTCGAAGCGGACGTTCTCCAGCATCACGACGCCACCGTCGGTGAGCGCGCCGACCACGGACGTGGCGGACGGGCCGACCAGGTCGCTCGCGAGCGCGACCTCGGTGCCGAGCAGCTCACCGAGGCGAGCGGCGGCCGGGGCCAGGGAGAACTTGGGGTCCGGCTCGCCCTTGGGGCGGCCGAGGTGAGCGGTGACGATCACGCGGGCACCCGCGTCGGCGAGTGCCTTGATCGTCGGAACCGACGCGCGCACACGGCCGTCGTCGGTGATCTTGTCGCCATCGAGGGGGACGTTCAGGTCGGCGCGCACCAGGACGCGCCGACCTGCGACACCCTCGGCGAGCAGGTCGCTGAGAGTCTTCACTGACTGTTGGCCCCTGCTCAGATCTTGGCGGCGACGAGCTTGACCAGGTCCGCGAGGCGGTTGGAGTAGCCCCACTCGTTGTCGTACCAGCCGACGACCTTGACCTGGTTGCCGATGACCTTGGTCAGCGGCGCGTCGTAGATGCACGAGTGCGGGTCGGTGACGATGTCGGCCGACACGATCGGGTCCGTCGAGTACTTGAGGATGCCGGCCAGCGGGCCCTCGGCGGCGGCCTTGTACGCGGCGTTGACCTCTTCGACGGTGACCTCGCGCTTGAGCGTGACGGTCAGGTCGGTGGCCGAACCCGTGGGGATCGGCACGCGCAGCGCGTAGCCGTCGAGCTTGCCCTTGAGCTCCGGCAGCACCAGGCCGATGGCCTTCGCGGCGCCAGTGGAGGTCGGGACGATGTTCAACGCGGCGGCGCGGGCACGGCGGAGGTCGCTGTGCGGCGCGTCCTGCAGGTTCTGGTCCTGCGTGTACGCGTGGATCGTGGTCATGAGGCCCTGCTCGACGCCGAAGCTGTCGTTGAGGACCTTGGCCAGCGGCGCGAGGCAGTTGGTGGTGCAGGACGCGTTCGAGATGATCGTCTGCGAACCGTCGAACTTCTCCTCGTTCGCGCCGATGACGACGGTGAGGTCCTCGTTCTTGGCCGGCGCGGAGATGATGACCTTCTTGGCGCCACCCTCGTCCACGTGCGCGCGGGCCTTGGTGGCGTCGGTGAAGAAGCCGGTCGACTCGACCACGACGTCGACGCCGAGGTCCTTCCAGGGCAGAGCGCCCGGGTTGCGCTCGGCGAGGGCCTTGATGACCTTGCCGTCAACGGAGATGCCCTCGGCGGTGACCTGCACGTCGGCGTCCAGACGACCGAGGATGCTGTCGTACTTCAGCAGGTGCGCCATCGTGGCGACGTCACCGAGGTCGTTGAACGCGACGATCTCGATGTCGTGGCCGCCGGCCCTCACGGCGCGGAAGAAGTTGCGCCCGATGCGACCGAAACCGTTGACACCTACACGAACCGTCACGACTGACTCCTTGCGTTCAGCTTGGTAGGAACAAGCCCACCCTATCTGCCGAACTGCGTCCCTGGTCACAGGGATAGTGAGTATCTCTTGATCGAGCCAGAAAAACCTGTCCTGATTAGGCCGTTCGGCGGCGCAGGGCGCGGAGCATCCAGAGGTACGCGCTCAGTTCCTCTGCCGCCTCCGCGGCGCTCCGGCAAGCCTCCGGACCGGTCTCCTTCGCGTCTCTTCCGACCACGGCGGCGATGCGTTCGAGCCACTCGTCCACGACGAGGCGGTCCTGCGGCGGCACGAGCGGGTTCGATGGTCTGGCCTGCGCTGTCATGCAGGGATCCTGTCGACCTTCGGAAGGACCCTTCAATACCCCGAAACAGCGGGTGTTACGGACCGTTACGCGCCGGTACCGTCAACGGTCATGACGGCCAATGCCGCCTGCGTGACATGTGGAAACCCGCTCTCCGAAGCGGTCGCGGGCCGACGCTACTGCTCCAACGCCTGCCGTCAACGCGCGTACCGCGAACGCAGCTCGGCACGCGACGACTCCCCGCATGACACTTCGCTCCCGGCGCCGCTCGACACCTTCGTCGGCCGCCGCGAGGAACTGGCCGCGCTGGCGCGCACCGAGACGAGACGTCTCGTCTCGCTGGTCGGCCCGGCCGGCGCGGGCAAGACCAGGCTGGCCGTCCAGCACGTGAGCAAACGCGCTGATCAGACGTGGTGGGCGGCGCTGGCGCCCGCGTCCGGCGCCACCCAGGCGATCTACCACGCGGTCGGCGCGCACCCGTTGCCGAACAGGTCGGTGCGCGACGCCGTGATCACCGAGATCGAGCAGCACCGGCGGCCGTTGCTGGTGCTCGACAACTGCGAGCACCTGCTGCTCGACGTCGGCGACGTCGTGACGGAGCTCCTGGCCTCCTGCCCCCGGCTGCGCGTGCTGGTGACGTCTCGGGAGCCTCTTCGTCTTGCGGGGGAACAGGTCTTCGCGGTCGGCGAGCTGGAGCTGCCGCCCGCGGACGCCGGCCTCGCCGAAGCTCTGCGTCACGACGCCGTGGTGCTCTTCCGCGACCGTGCCGTCTCGGTGGACCGCTCGTTCGAGGTGGACGCGTCGAACGTCGCCGACGTGGTCGCCGTGTGCCGCTCCTTGGACGGCATGCCCCTGGCCATCGAACTGGCCGCGCGACGCATCACCGTGCTGTCCCCCGCCGACATCCTTGCCCGTCTGGGCGACCGCCTCGCGTTGCTGACGGGTGGGCCGCGTGCCGCCGAAGACCGCCACCGCACGCTGCGGGCCGCGATCGGCTGGAGCTACGACCTGCTGTCCGAGGAGGAGCAGGCCGCCTCGCGCCGGCTCGCGGTGCTGGGTGTGCCGTTCGACCTCGGGGTGGCGAGCGCGGTCTGCGGTGTTCCCGACGCCCTGGAGCTGCTGACCGGCCTCGAACAGAAGTCGCTGCTGGTGGTCGACCGGGTCGATGGCCACACGACGTTCCGTCAGCTCGAATCGGTGCGCCTCTACTGCCATGAGCGCGCTATCGCGCACGGAGATGTCTCTCTTGTGGCCGACCGTGTGGTCGAGTGGGTGCGCTCGGTCGTGGAGCCGGAGATCTCGTCGTTCTTCCCGTCGCCGCCCGTCGTGCTGCGCCTGGACCGCAATGTGGGTCTGCTCGAACTGGCAGTGGCCAGGACCGCGGACACCGGCGACTGGCCGCGGCACGCCCTCACGATCGTCGCCACGGCCTGGACCTCGACCCCGCGCGGACCGCGCGGCGCCCCCACCGAACTGCTGCACCAGGCACTGACCCGGCCGATGCCGCAGGCGTACCGCAGCGCTCTCACCGTGCTGGCCGCGATGCACCACCGGGTGCGCGGCGGCTGGCACGTGACCCGCCGGTTCGCCGAGGAGTCCCTGGCCATCGAACGTGCCGACGCCTGCCGTCCCGGCACGACGGCCCGCGCGCTGGAGGTGCTCGCCTCCGCCGAGGCCCACATCGGCGATCCGGCGGTGGCCTGGCAGCTGTTCGACGAGGCCGCCGTGCTGCTGCGCGACTCGGACGACCAGCTCGCGCGCGCCATCCTGCTGAACTCCTACGGCTGGACGTTGCTGCAGCACGGCTTCGCGGACCGGGCGGCGCCGCTGGTGCGCGAGGCGTTGACGCTGACGCGGTTGATCGGACTGCCGCACATGCTGAACCCTGTGCTGCACAGCGCGGGCGCGATCGCGTTGGCGCGCAAGAGCTTTCCGGAGGCCGTCGACCTGTTCCGGGAAAGCCTGGAGGTGGGGTCCGAACACCCGATGGACCAGTTCTACGACCTGGAGGGGCTGGCGCTCGGGCTGGTCGGCGTGGGTTCCGACGACGAACGCGCGCTCTCGCTGCTGACGTCGGCGTCCGTCGTCCGCACCCGCTACGCGTTCCGCGCCGAGCCCTACTGGCAGGGCCTGCTGGACGACGCGCGGGCCGTCTGCCGCGACCGGATCACCGCCGCACGGCTGCGGGCAGCCGAGTCGACGGGCGAGCGGATGTCGTTGGCACAGGCCATTTCCTACGCCCTGACCGCGCAGCCGCTCACCGAGTCCGACGACGCGATCTCCGCGCGCGAACGGCACGTGGCGACGTTGGTGGCGGAGGGGCTGACGAACCGGCAGATCGGGCAACGGCTCGGAATCTCACCGCACACCGTTGCCCGACACGTCACGCACGCTCGTTCGAAACTCGGACTGCGCTCCCGTGCCCAACTAGCCGTGTGGGCCGGGCGTCACACCTCTTAGACCTCGGCCTGCAAGTCTCGTCCGCGATAGTCGCGGCCGAGGGCCGGGTCTATCGCCCGTGACTCTCATCGAACGGACCTGCAGGACGCGGTCTAGACCTCGGCCTCGAGCATGTCCGCCGTGACCGCGGACTCGGTGTCCGGCAGTCCCAGGTCCTTGGCCCGCTTGTCCGCCATGGCCAGTAGACGCCTTATACGGCCTGCCACCGCGTCCTTGGTCATCTGAGGGTCGGACAGCTGGCCCAGTTCCTCCAGCGACGCCTGACGGTGCGCGAGCCGCAGCTGCCCGGCGGCGGCCAGGTGGTCCGGCGCCTCCGGGCCGAGGATCTCGAGCGCCCGTGCGACCCGTGCGGCCGCCGCGACGGCCGCGCGGGCCGAGCGGCGCAGGTTCGCGTCGTCGAAGTTCGCCAGCCTGTTCGCAGTGGCGCGGACCTCACGCCGCATCCGGCGCTCTTCCCACGCCATGACGCTGTCGTGCGCGCCCAGCTTGGTCAGCATCGCCCCGATGGCGTCGCCATCCCTTATCACCACGCGCTCGGCCCCGCGGACCTCGCGCGACTTGGACGAGATGCCCATCCTGCGGGCCGCGCCGACCAGTGCCAGCGCCGCCTCGGGACCGGGGCAGGTGATCTCCAGCGACGAGCTGCGACCGGGTTCGGTCAGCGAGCCGTGCGCCAGGAAGGCGCCGCGCCACGCGGCTTCGGCGTCGCACACGCCACCGGACACGACCGGCGCGGGCAGGCCGCGCACCGGGCGGCCCCGCGGGTCGAGCAGGCCGGTCTGGCGGGCCAGCCCCTCGCCGTCCTTGACCACGCGGACGACGTACCGGGTGCCCTTGCGCAGGCCGTTGGACTGGATCGTGAAGACCTCGGCGTGATGGCCGTAGAGCGCCTGGATCTCCTTGAGCAGCCGACGGGCCGCGGAACCCAGGTCGAGCTCGGCCTCGACGACGACCCGGCCGGACACGATGTGCAAGCCCCCGGCGAACCTGAGCAGGGAGGACACCTCCGCGCGGCGGCAACAGGTCTTGGATACCGCGAGCCTGCTCAGCTCGTCCTTGACCGCCGACGTCATCGCCACGGGCTTGTCCCTCCCACTCCGGTCTCCTCGACCACTTGCCTCAGGCAACCGGCCAGTGCCTCCGGATCATGCCGCTCAGCGGCGTCCGGTGCGGCGATCTTGGCCAGATGCGTACGCGCACCCAGTGCCGAGGCGGCGCGCGTCAGCCGGTCCGGGGTGGGGACCGAGTCGACGTCCGCGATCACCGCGTCCACCTTCAGCTCGGGTGCGTGTTCGCAGACTACGTCCAAATGCCGCTCCGGAGAGAAACCAGCGGTTTCACCCGGTTGGGGGACGAGATTGAGCACAAGGACCTTCTTGGCCCGCGTGTGCACGAGCGCGTCGAGCAGTTCGGGCACCAGCAGATGCGGCAACACGCTGGTGAACCACGATCCGGGGCCGAGTACCACGACATCGGCGTCAAGTACAGCCTGTACTGCTTCCGGACAGCCGGCAGGTCGCCCGTTCGGGGCAGTCAGCCGGATGCGCTGCACCAACCCTGGCGTGGTCGCGATGGCGACCTGTCCCCGGATGCGCCGCACGTCCGTCTCGTCCTCGTCGAGGCCCACGACGTCGGCCTCGATGTCGAGCGGATCGTTCGACATCGGCAGCACCCTGCCCTTGACGCCGAGCAGCCGGCTCGTCAGGTCGAGGACCGCCACGGGGTCGCCGAGCTGCTCGAGCAGCCCGGCGATCACCAGGTTCCCGACCGCGTGGCCGGCGAGTGCCCCCGTGCCACCGAAACGGTGCTTGAACAGGGACGTCCAGCGCTGGCTGGCCTCGTCCTGTCCCGCCAGCGCCGCCATGGCCTTGCGCAGGTCACCCGGCGGCAGCAGGTCTTCAAGCTCCCGCCGCAGCCGCCCCGACGAGCCCCCGTCGTCCGCGACGGTCACCACGGCCGTCACGTCGTCGGTGACCCGTCTGAGCGCGGTCAGCGTCGCGTGCAACCCGTGTCCGCCACCCAAAGCAACAGCTTTCAACTTCGTCACTCACGTCCCAGATCCCTGTGCACGACCTTCACGGCCATGCCGTCCTCGCTAGCCAGCCTCGCGGCCAGCTCTTCGCTCAGGGCCACACTGCGGTGCTTGCCGCCGGTGCACCCGATCGCGAGCGTCAGGTAGCGCTTGCCCTCACGCCGATAACCGGCACCGATGAGCCTGAGCAGCTCGTGGTACCGATCAAGGAACTCGTCAGCGCCCTCCTGGGACAGCACGTAGTTGCGCACCTCACCATCCAGACCCGTCTGCTCGCGCAGTTCCGGGATCCAGAACGGGTTGGGCAGGAAGCGCACGTCCATGACGAGATCGGCGTCCATCGGCAGCCCGTACTTGTACCCGAAGCTCAGCACCGTGACCCGCGTGCGGGTCGCTGCCTCGGTGCCGAACGAGTCCTCGATCTTGGCCCGCAGCTGGTGGATGCTCAGCGCGGACGTGTCCAGCACCAGGTCGGCTTCCTGCTTGAGCGGCGTCAGCAGGATCCGCTCCGCCTCGATGCCGTCCTGCAGCCGCCCGTCCCCCTGCATCGGGTGACCGCGGCGCACCGCCTCGAAGCGGCGGATCAGCACGTCGTCGGTGGCCTCGAGGAAGAGCACGCGCGGCTTGTACCCACGCGCGTCCAGGTCCTTGATGATGGCGGCCAGGTCCTCGGTGAACGCGCGGCTGCGCACGTCCATGACGACAGCGACCCTGGTGATCGCCCCGCGCGCCTGAGCGCCGAGCTCGACCATGGTGGCGATGAGTTCCGGCGGCAGGTTGTCCACGACGAACCAGCCGAGATCCTCCAGGCACTTGGCCGCGGTGCTGCGGCCCGCACCGGACAGCCCGGTCACCACGGCGACTTCGATGCCGGACTTCTCCGCGTTCACGACTACGACTCCGTTACCTGTTCATGAGCGCTGCTGGGCGCTCTCGTTTGGGCAAGCTGTGTGCTGGGCTGCGCTCCTGTCGCGGCACGCCCGGCATGCAGTCTCCCCTGGAACGGCCCTCGCGCGCGGCAGGTTCGACGGTCGACACGGTCGCGCCGTGGCCGCGATCACGATCCTCGCCCGGTTCGCAGGGCACCCGCAGGACGAAAGTGACCACTGCGGCTGATGAGAAGGATGAGAGGCGTCACCTCGCGACCGGGTAGCTCGACTGGAACGCCAGCCGCGCGTCGGCACCCGACGCGATCCGGTCCAGCTCGTCGTCCAGCGCCATGAACACCTCCCACGCCTGCCGGCCCGCGGCCTCCGCGAGGTGTCCGGTGACCAGTTGCTCCAGATCCGGGACGCGCTTGGCCTTCCACACCTTGTCCGCGAGGCTGACCAGCAGGTCCTCCAGCCCCACGCCGTCCGCGGTCCACGACCCGTGCGTCCGCGCGAAGCGGGCCAGCCGTTCCTCGACCCCGCGAGCCCGCAGCAGCTCGTACCCCGCCGGCTCGTGATCCGAGCCCGGACCCGACAACTCGTTGGGGTGCAACACCTTCCCGATGTCGTGCGTGGCCGCGCCGAACAGCACCGCGGCCTGGTCGACGGTCACCGACGGGTGATGCCGCTCTACCCACGCGACGAGTTCGCAGGCCACGTCGTGCACGGCCCGCAGGTGCGCCACCAGGCGGGGCGAAGCCCGCAGGTCGGACAGCAGCGTCTCCGCGGCGGACGGGAGCGGGCGCAACGCCACGTCCTCGGTCATGGCGCGGCGGGCCGGCGGCTCGGCTTTCGCCGACACCGCGCTCTCCGCAGCCGTCGCACTTCTCGCGGGCAGCGACTCCGCGCTCCCCGACCGCGTGCCCTCCTCCGCTGTAGGAGAGCCGTCCTTCAGCTGCGTGATCGCGGGCATGGGCAGGTCCAAGGCGGGCGACTCGTGACCGTCGTCCGACGCCGACGCGGTGCTCGCGACTCCGGCGGCCTCCACCTCTACGCGACGGCCCGGCTCCCAAGCCATCAGGCCTTCCCGCCCGCCGAAGCCAAAGTGGCCACCACGGCCTCAGCGGTACGACGTCCCACCCCTGGAACGTCGCTGATCTCGTCCACTGTGGCCTGTCGCAGCTTCCGCACCGAGCCGAAGTGCTTGAGCAGTGCGGCTTTGCGCGTCTCGCCGAGGCCGGGCACCTCGTCGAGCTCGGAGGTGGTCATGCGCTTCGAGCGCTTCTGGCGGTGGTAGGCGATGGCGAAGCGGTGGGCCTCGTCGCGGACTCGTTGCAGCAGGTACAGGCCGTCGCTGCTGCGCGGGAGGATCACCGGGTCCGCTTCGCCGGGGACCCAGACCTCTTCGAGGCGCTTGGCGAGGCCGACGACGGCCACGTCGGTGATGCCCAGTTCCGTCAGGACGTCGGAGGCCGCGGCGGCCTGGGGGCCCGCGCCGTCGACCACCAGGAGGTTGGGCGGGTAGGCGAACTTGCGGGGCTTGCCGGTGTCCGGGTCGATGCCGGGGTTCGGGCCGCCGGACGCCGTTTCGCGCAGCATCGCCTGGAAGCGGCGGCGGACCACCTCGGCGATGGAGGCGACGTCCCCTTCCGTTGCCGCTTCTCGGAGGGCGAAGCGGCGGTATTCGGCCTTGCGGGCCAGACCGTCCTCGAAGACGACCAGGGAGGCCACCACGTCGGTGCCCTGGACGTGGCTGATGTCGATGCACTCGATGCGCAGCGGCGCGGTGTCCAAAGCCAACGCGTCCTGGATCTCCTGCAGCGCCGCCGAGCGGGCGGTCAGGTCGCCGGCCCGGCGGAGCTTGTGCTGGGCGAAGGCTTCGGAGGCGTTGCGGGCCACCGTTTCCATCAGGGCGCGCTTGTCGCCTCGTTGTGGGACGCGCAGGGCAACGCGCGAGCCTCGTTGTTCGGACAGAAGGTCTTCCAGAGCGGGGGCGTCGTCCGGGAGCACCGGCACGAGGACCTCGCGCGGGGTGTTCTCCGTGTTGTCGCCGTAGAACTGCATGATGAACTGGTCGACCAACGCGCCGTCGTCGATGGCCTCGACCTTGTCCAGCACCCAGCCCCGCTGGCCGCGCACCCGGCCGCCGCGCACGTGGAAGACCTGGACCGAGACCTCCAGCTCGTCCTGCGCGAACGCCATCACGTCGGCGTCCGTGCCGTCGCCGAGCACGACGGCCTGCTTCTCCATCGCGCGGCGCAACGCACCCAGGTCGTCACGCAGGCGTGCGGCGCGTTCGAACTCCAGCTCTTCCGACGCCTGCAGCATCTCGCGTTCGAGGCGGCGGACCATGTTGTCCGTCTTGCCCGCCAGGAAGTCGCAGAAGTCCAGAACGATGTCGCGGTGCTCGTCCGCCGACACCTTGCCCACGCACGGCGCCGAGCACTTGTCGATGTACCCGAGCAGGCACGGGCGGCCCATCTGGTTGTGCCGCTTGAAAACACCCGCCGAGCACGTGCGCGCCGGGAACACGCGCAGCAGCAGGTCGAGCGTCTCGCGGATGGCCCAGGCGTGCGCGAACGGGCCGAAGTAGCGCACGCCCTTCTTGCGCGGACCGCGGTACACGTGCAGCCGCGGGTAGTCCTCGTTCAGCGTGACGGCCAGCACCGGATACGACTTGTCGTCGCGGTACCGGACGTTGAAGCGCGGATCGAACTCCTTGATCCAGTTGTACTCGAGCTGCAGCGCCTCGACCTCGGTGGCGACCACCGTCCACTCGACGGAGGCCGCCGTCGTCACCATCTGGCGGGTGCGCGGGTGCAGCCCGGCCAGATCCGCGAAGTAGGAGTTCAGCCTGCTGCGCAAGCTCTTCGCCTTGCCGACGTACACGACCCGGCCACCGGCGTCGCGGAACTTGTAGACGCCGGGAGCCTCAGGAATCGTGCCCACGGCGGGGCGATACGTCGAGGGATCTGCCACGCCGTCAAGACTATCGACGTGGTCTGACAAAAACAGAAAGGGTCAGGTCAGGACCACCTGGTCGCCGTCGACCTTCACCGCGACCGCCCGCAGGCCGGACGTCGCGGGCCCCTTCTTCACCGAGCCGTCGGAAGCACCGAACTGGCTGCCGTGCGAAGGGCACGTGATGGTGCCGCCGGCGGGTTCCGCGACCACGGAACCCTGATGCGGGCACGAGGCGTCGTACGCCTTGACCTCGGTGGCGGAGATGCGCGCGACGACGATCTTGCGGCCACCGGGGGCGTCGACGACGGCACCGCCGCCCTCAGGCACGTCGGCCAGCGCGACCAGGGCCGTACCGGCGGAACCGGCGGCTCCCGACGTGGGTTCCGACCCTCCGGCGGAGGTGGGAGACGAGCCCGTGGACGAACCCGTTGAACTGCAGGCGGTCACGAGTCCGCTGGGCACCGCGAGGGCAACCGCGATTCCGCAGAGCGCCGCTCGCCTGCTGACCAGACTTTCGGTGTTCACGACCGATCCTCCGTGGTGGTGGGTGTTCGGGGTCACACCACAGCATTACGCGGAACGGTCAGTGAGAGTTCATTCAGGAGCCCAATGCACAGCAAATGCACAGGTCTCAGGAGAGCACCAATTCATCGCCTGAACGAGCGATCGCGACCTCGGTCAGTCCCGAAGTCGCAGGTCCTTTGCGGACGGCGCCGCTCAAAGGGTCGAAAGCGCTCCCGTGCAACGGGCAGGTGATGACTCCGCCGGCGGGAGGATTCACCAGGGAACCGACATGGGGACACGCGGGATTGAACGCGCGGAATTCACCCGGTCGAGGTTGCACGACCAACAGCTGGGCGTTGCCGGGCATGTCCACCAGCAGGCCACTGCCCTCGGGCACCGAGGACACCGCGACGACCCGATCCCCGGGCTTGGCGGTTCCGGCGCCACCCGCCTTGCGAGGAGCGGGCTCGCCACAGGCGCTCAGAGCGGCGGCGAGCCCACACAACAACACTGATCGACGATCCACGAGCACCGATTATCGGCGGTGGTCCTCCGCGGTGGCCTGCCGGGCCAGTGCCAGCACGGCGGTGAACGGCGGGAACCAGTGCCGCGAGTGCGACGGCGGGTTCGCCCAGCGCAGCGATCCGTACCTGGTCATCGTGGGTGGGAGCGCGATCCGGTGGGGCGAGCGCACGAACTGCACTTCCGGCGGCGCCTTGAGGTGCGTGGGCAGCAACGCCACCAGCTCCGCGAGGAAGATCCAGTGCTCGCGGGGGCCGGGGATGACCGTGACCGGTCCGGCGAGCATGCGCGACTTCAGGTCGGCCAGCACTCGCGAGCCGATCCGAGCCGGCATCGCCAGAGCTGTCGTGGCGGGGCCAAGTGGTAGGAACACACCCTGCTCGGTGACGGTCACCTGCCAGCCGAGCAACCGGTAGCCGGCGACGGCCTCCCCGATCGCACGTGCGTGTCCCCTGTTCTGTGGGATCCCGGACGTGCCGGTCTCCGCGGTAGTGAGGCTCATCGGCGGTTGTCCTCCCCGTTGGGTGGGTCAGGCACTGGCCACGCCACGGGGATCGACCCGCGGCCTGACGTTGTGCAGGGTGCTTCTCACTTCCCGCCAACACCACTCGCCTGTTGCATGAGCCTCATGCAGCGGACGTATGAAGCTCATCCGCCGCACGGGGGCACCAGGACTGCGACACGCGAATCCATTACGTCTTATGCATGAGATGGATGGACTGACGATCACACGTCCGTACACTGGGAAAACGCTCAGTGACGGGGGCGAGGCCGATGGATGCAGCGAGACCCAAATCCAGACGCGCTTGCCCGTGTGGGGCGTTCATCGCCGCCGACAACTCCGATCGGCTGTGTCACCGGTGCCGCCGCAACGCTCGTGCGGACGTGCACGGACCACCTGAGGTCCCCAACGACTTCTGGGACCATCCCGCGATCGCGGCGGCGTGCATCGACCGCGACATGGGCGCGCTGATCTCCGCGTACCGGCATCACCCCCAGCACCTGAGCAGGGTCACGCAGGACCGCATGGCGGCGTGGCTCGGCATAAGCCAGGCGCAGCTCTCGCGTTACGAGTCGGGCGAGAACCAGATCGACCGCCTCGACCGGCTGCGCCATTTCGCGGTGGTGCTCGGTGTTCCGGGCGAACGACTGTGGTTCGACCGAGTCGTCATCCCAGCTCAGGTGGGCACCCCCATCACGGGCCCGCCAGACGTGCTCGCCGCCCCGTGGGAGGCGACGAGCATTGCCCGTTCGGTCGAGGAGACGGCGAGGAGCGACTTGGCGATCAGCAGACGAGCGGCGCTCACCGGAGCCGCCGCGGTGACGGTGGGGTCAGCACTGGTCGAACCGCTGCAGCGGTGGTTGCACCCCCTGCAGAACCTGTCGAAGTGGTCGTCGCACTCGGCGATCAGCGAGGAGGAGCTCTTCGCGTTGCAACGCGTGGCCGACGGCCTGCGCGGCTGGGGAGGCCGCGGCGGCTACGGACTGGCCCGCAAGGCGGTCCTGGGGCAGCTCGACGAGCTGGCCGAACGCCTGGGCCGGGCACCGTCCGGCCCGACGACGGAACGCGCGTTCTTCATCGGCGCCGAACTGTCGAAGGTGGCCGCGAGCATGTCGTTCGACGCCGGCCTGCACAACGCGGCCCAGCGCTACTACGTGCTGGCCGTCCGCATGGCCAAGGCCGGCCACAACGACGGCTTCGCGGCCCTGTGCCTGGCGGCCATGGCGAGGCAGATGTTCGACCTGGGCCGCCCGGAGGACGGCTTGGAGCTGGTCCAACTGGGCCAGTACGGCACCCGCCGGACAGGCACGCCGACCCTCAAGGCCCTCCTGCTCACCCGCGAGGCCTGGGCCTACGCCCAGATGGGCAGGACACGGGAGTTCCACCAGGCCGTGGGGATGGCGCAGGACAGCTTCGCGCAACGCGACGCGAACGGCGAGCCGCGCTACCTGCACAGCTTCGACGAGGCCGAGCTGGAGGGCGTCATCGGCGCCCGCTGCCGCGACCTCGCCATGCACGATCCGACCCAGGCCGTGTTCGCCGAACAACACATCCGGCGCGCCCTGGAACTGCGAGACCCGTCGAAGGTGCGCAACCGCGCCTTCGACGTGATCGGACTGGCGCGCACCAAAATGGTCGCGGGAGACCCGGAGGCAGCGTGCGGGTTGATCAACGAGGTCCTGCCGACAGCGGCGAAGCTCTCCTCGGGCAGAGTCCTGCGCAAGCTGGAGGACTTCGCCAAGGAAGCGGCACGGCACCGCCACATCCCCGCCGTGCAGGACACCAGGGACGCGATCAGAGCGATCCGGACCGCTTGATGCGCGTAGGCATCACCGGCCACAGCAACCTGGTCCCCGAGTGCGTCCCCGCCGTCCAGGCCGCCATCACGGAGGCACTGACCCGGCTGGGCACGGACCTGGTGGGCGTGACCTGCCTGGCGCCGGGCGCCGACCAGGTGTTCGCCCGCGCCGTCCTGGCACTCGGCGGCCAGGTGGAGGTCGTCCTCCCGGCCCTGGACTACCGCGACCGCCTCAAGCCGCACCAGGTGGCCGACTACGACGAACTGCGCGCCGCCGCCACGGTGGTCAGCGTCCTGCCGCACATGTCGAGCGGGCGCCTGGCCTACGTGGCGGCGAACGAACGCATGCTCGCGTCGGTCGAGGTGCTCGTGGCGGTGTGGGACGGCGTGCCGGCCCAGGGGAAGGGCGGCACGGCGGACGTGGTGGAGCAGGCGCGGGCGTCCGGGGTGCCGATCGAGGTCGTGTGGCCGGACGAGGCACGCCGGAAGTCGTGACGAGCCGAGACGCGCTAGGCCGAGTGAGGGAAGTTCGTCGGCAACCGGACCAACTCCCCTCACAGGCCTAGCCGCGCCCACCCGGCTTGATCACGATTTCGGGGCATGGCAGCCGATCCGTTCGCCCGCCTGGCCGACCGCCAGCAGTCCCTGCGAACAGCCTTACGAGCCCTGAAAGCCGCAGGCCCCGGCAGCCCCGACTTCCACACCCTCCTCACCACCACGAACGCCGAGGTCGACGCCGTGATGGCGGCCCGCAAGGACGTGGAGGCGGCCAGGCTGACCGTCCCGAACCGGGCGATCGCCGCCGGCACCACGGCGGCGGCCCTGATCGTCGCCGTGGGCTGGTTCGACGCCTGGTCGCTGCTGTCGCTCCTGCTGGCGGTGGCGACGGCCGCTGCGGTCCTGGTGGACCCCGTCGGCCGCACCATCTGGGAACCGCGGGCGAGGACCGCGGCGATCAGCGCGGCGCTGGCGGCCACTCTGCTGACCCCGCTGGCCAGCGGCTGGGCGGCACTCGTCACGGCAGCGGGCATCGCCTGGTGGGCCTGGAGGACGCTCCGATGAACATCGACCCGGTCAAGGCACTGGACGACAAGATCGAGCGCCTCAAGAAGGAGCTGAAGTCCCTCGAGACCCGCATCGACCACGCCCAGACCGAGGCGGCGCACACCCAGCTGAGCCAGACGAACCAGCTCAAGGACAACACCCGCAAGCTCACGAAGACCAACGACCGCGTCACCGAACTGGCGGAGAGCGTCCACCGGCTCGAACGCCTCCTGGTGGCGCTCAACAGGAAAGTCCGGGCGGGCGAGACCCAGAAGGCCGACTTCGACGACTGGCCGGAGGTGGCCGAGCCGCTCATCACGCAGATCCTGGCCGGCCAGGAAGCCTACGCGCGCAGGACTTTCACTCCGCAGGAAGCCAAGGACACCCGCAAGGCCATCGCCGAGTACGACCGCCGAGCACTGGAGGCGATCGACGCGGCCGAGGCCCTGACGCATCTCCCGCCGACAGCGGAAGCGTTGTGGCGCAAGAACTACAGGCAGTGGCGGGCCATCACGACCCAGGAACGGCCAGAGGCACCGGACGACGACACGTACGCCAAGGACACCGTTGCCAAGTCGGCCGGCAACGAGGCCATCGCGCGGACGAGACGGCTCATCCGCGCCCGCATCGAGGACGCGGTCGCGCGTGATCTGCTGTTCCCGGCGTGGTTCGAGAACGTGCTCGGACCCGCCGCGCCTCCCGGCAGGGCGGACGATTGGCTTTACACCGCAACGGATGTCGTGTTGTACCGGCTGCTGCACGGCGTCACGAGTCCCGCGGACGCGCTGGGTCCGGCGCCCTCAGAAGAAGGGCACCGCAAAACCCTGCACGACCGCCTGACCGGCGAGTGCGCGGACTACCGGAAACCGTGAGAAAGCCCGGGCAGGGCGCCTCTGCCCGGGTGCTCAACTCACGCCAGCTCCAGGCTGAACCGCTGCTGCTCCGCGTCCACCGCGAGCACCTTCACCTGCACCGAAGCACCGACCTCGGCCTGCTGGCCGTGCAGGAGCCCGTGTGCACCGGCGGGGTGCTCGATGAACGAACCGAAGGGAACGGTCGAGACGACCTTCCCCGAAAAGACATCACCAACGTTGGGAAGCATTGCGCATCACCTCCTCTCCCAAGCGCGCGTATCCCGAACTACGGATAGGCGCGGGGATGGAGGGGCCCTGATCAAGTCAGGGCCGGGCAACCGTTCCGCTCACGGCACAAGGCCGACCCGGCAGTCATACCGGCAACCCTAACCAGCACAGGCCGTTGTCCGCAATGGAATCTAGACTCCGTCACATGCTGGAGACGTCCGCACGGCTGCTGAAGCTCCTGTCCCTGTTGCAGGTGCGGCGTGACTGGACGGGCCCGGAACTCGCCGGGCGGCTCAGCGTCGACGTGCGCACGATTCGCCGGGACGTGGACAAGTTGCGCAGTCTCGGTTATCCCGTCACGTCACTGCCCGGTGCGGCCGGCGGGTACCAGCTCGGGGCGGGGGCGGAACTCCCTCCCCTGCTGCTCGACGACGACGAGGCGGTCGCCGTCGCGGTCGGCCTCAGGACGGCGGCGAACGGCTCGGTCGCGGGCATCGAGGAGACGTCGGTCCGCGCTCTCACGAAGCTGGAACAGGTGCTGCCGACCCGGCTTCGCAGGCGGGTGCAGGCACTGCAGGCGCACACCACTCCCCTGACCGCGGCGGGCCCGACCGTCGACGCGGAGACGCTCACGATCATCGCCGCCGCCTGCCGCGACCACCAGCAGCTGCGGTTCACCTACGCCTCAACGCAAGGCGAGCCCTCGAAGCGGCTGATCGAACCGCAGGGGCTCGTGCACACCGGCCGCCGGTGGTACCTGGTCGCGTGGGACGTGTCCAAAGAGGACTGGCGAACGTTCCGGGTGGACCGCATCACCGAGGAACCCACTCTCGCCGCGCGCTTCCCGCCCCGCACGCCACCTGCCGAGTCCCTGGGCGACTTCGTGTCCCGGCAGGTCGCCTCCAGCGTCTACACCTACCAGGCAGTCCTCACGATCCACGCGCCGTTGCAGACCGTCGCGGAACGCACCACGCCGATGTCCGCGGCGCTGGAACCGATCGACGAGAACTCGTGCCTGATGCGCACGGGCGCCGACGCTCTCGAACGGATCGTGTTCCACCTGCTGTTCCTCGGCTTCGAGTTCGACGTGCACGAACCGGTGGAACTCAGGAACTACATCGAGATCCTCATCGGCAGGATGCAGAACGCGGTTAGGGTGCAGGGGTGACAGCGACAGTGGACTTCGCGACCGCCGCGGACCCGTTCAGACGGGAGCTTCTCGCGCACTGCTACCGGATGCTCGGCTCGCTGCACGACGCCGAGGACCTGGTGCAGGAGACGTACCTGCGCGCGTGGAAGGCGTACGGCAAGTTCGAGGGCCGCTCGTCGGTGCGCACCTGGTTGTACCGCATCGCCACGAACGTGTGTCTCACCGCGCTCGACGGCCGGACGAGACGCCCGCTGCCGTTCGGGCTCGGCACCCAGGGCGCCACGGAGACCGACCCGCTCACCCAGGACCACGAGATCCCGTGGCTGGAGCCGTTCCCGACCGATCCGGCCGCGATCGTCACCGAACGCGAGTCCACCAGGCTGGCGTTCGTCGCGGCCCTGCAACACCTGCCGCCGAGGCAACGCGCGGTGCTGATCCTGCGCGACGTGCTGAAGCTCAGCGCCGCCGAGACCGCCGACGAGCTGGACATGACCGTGGCGGCCGTCAACAGCGCTCTGCAACGGGCACACGCGCAGCTCAAGGACCTCAGCGAGGACGAGATCGTCGAGCCCGCGGACGCGAAGCAGCTGCTCGACCGGTGGGTGAAAGCCTTCGAGGCCAAGGACATCCCGGCGATCATCGGCATGTTCGCCGAGGACGTCATCTGGGAGATGCCTCCGTACCCGCAGTTCTACCGAGGCCCGGACATGGTCGCGTGGCACCTCACGAACCAGTGCCCGTCGGTCCCGCACGGCGCCAGGATGATCGCCACCGAAGCGAACGGCCAGCCCGCTTTCGGTCTCTACCTGCGAGCGGAGGACGGCGTGTTCCGGCCGTTCAACCTCCAGGTGGTGGAGGCATCCGACCGGATCACGCGCGTCTCGTCGTTCTTCGACCTCAGTCTGTTCCCGAAGTTCGGGCTGCCTTCGACCGCATGAACTCGGAACGGTCGAGCGGCCGGTTCACGATCCGCATGTCGCCGATCCAGCCGTGCAACGACTTCTCGACGACTTTGTCGTACGCGTAGGCGCCGACGAGCCACGGGTCACCGGCGGTCGAGATGCCACGGGCGGGTGTGGACGGGTTGCGCAGCAACGGAGATCCGTCGACGTACATCGTGGTGTGCACGCCGTCGTTGACCACGGCGACGTGCCACCACGTCTCGTAGTCCATCTCGTGGCCCCAGTTCGTGGAGGTGCCCGGGAGGTTGCGCGGGAACACCGCCCACTGCAGCTGACCGCCTCCGGCGACGTTCAGCGTGGCGATCGGCTCGCTCGGGTCGTCCCCGGTCTTGCCGGCCGCCGAGCCAGGTGCGAGCTTGGTGAACAGGCCGCACCACGGGTGGTCGAAGCCCGCGGGAAGCTTGAGGAACAGCTCGATCGTGTAGCCGCGTTCGAACGTCTCGCGGTTGACCGGCGCGGAATCCACAGTGGACAGGTAGCCGGTCTTCCCGAAGTACAGCGAACGGTGTGAGGGCGCGAACCGGTGGTGCTCGTCCGAGGCCGTCAGCGGACCGGTCTGCCGGAGGTCGTTCCCGTTGCCCGACAGGTCCTTCAGCCCTTCGCCGAGCCGCCAGTACGCGACCGTGCCGCGCACGAGCACGTCCCTGACCGGCTGCGCGGGAGGCAGCACCGGCGGGTCGAAGCGGGCGAACCGCTGCTCGAAGTCGATCGGCACGCTGAACCGGTCGGCCGGGCCCGTCAGCTCGGTCTCCCTGCGTTCCAACGGGTTGAGCGACCTCTTACCGAGCAGCCACGGCGACAGCGTGCGGACGTCGACCACCCCGCGGTCCAGGTCGAAGTGGTACAGCCGGATCATCGCGCCGCCGCCGTAGTAGCGGTCCTGGTAGTTCGTGATGTGCACGTGCACGTCGTTGCCGGCGGTGTTGCGCAACGTCGCCCGTGCCGGCGGCCAGAAGTGCCCGTTCAGCGTCAGGAAGATCTGGTCGTTGTCCTTGATCAGCTCGTCCCACAGCCTGCGGCCGTAGTCGGACATCACCGCGGCACCGTCACCGCCGTCGTGAACGAGTTCGTGCGTGGTGAGGATGACGGGAAACTTGGCGTGCCGGGAAAGCACCGAGCGCGCCCACTCGAACCCCTTGGCGGACATGCGCCAGTCCAGCGCGAGGACCAGCCATTCCCTGCCGCCCGCGCGGAACACGTGGAACGAGTTGTAACCGTCGGCGCTCGCCCCGCGGAACGTCGGCGAGGTGCGGAACCGCTGCGGCCCGAACCTGTCGAGGTACGGCGTGCGGCCGCGCTGGTCGTCCAGCCGCGAGTCCGGCACGTCGTGGTTGCCCGCGAGCACGCTGTACCCGATCCGGCGGCGGTCGAGCACCTCGAACCGCTCGCTGATGTCGTCGATCTCGCTCTTCTGGGCGTTCTCGACGAGGTCGCCGAGGTGGCTGATGAAGACGATGTTCTCGGACTTCTGGCGGTCGATCAGGTACTGGAGCGTGGCCTTCAACGGCGCCGAGTCACCTCGGTCGAGGTCGAACATGTACTGCGTGTCCGGGATCACGGCGAGCGTGAACCGCCGTGTCTCCGGGTCGGGACGGCCGTACCCGACAACGTTGTCAGCGCTGGCGGAACCAGGCGTGACCAGGGCGGCAGCGGCGGCGGTCGCACCGGTGCCGAGCAGGAAGGAACGGCGGGACGCGGTCATGGCGCGGAGCGTAGGTGTGCTGGGCCAACAGCAGGCGAACAACGGTCGATAGCATCGCGAACTATGTCCTGGGGGTTGCTGCTCACAGCAGGTGTGGTCGTCGCGGCCGGGGGCCTGCTGCAGGGCCTGATCGGCTTCGGCCTGGCGCTGGTCGCCGTCCCGTTGCTCGCACTGCTCGATCCGGCACTGCTGCCGGTGCCGGTGCTGATGATCGCCGCCACGCACGCGTCGATGGCGCTGGCGAGGGAGTTCAGCCACGTCGACTGGCGCGGCGTCGGCTGGGCGATGCTCGGCCGCCTGCCCGGCACCGTCGTCGGCATCTGGATCGTCGACGCACTCGACCCGAAGGGCTTCGGGCTGGTCGTCGGCGGCTCGGTGCTGGCGTGCGTGCTGCTGTCGATCACGACCTGGCGCCCGGAACCCCAGCCGAAGTCCCTGGTGACAGCCGGGTTCGCGAGTGGATCGTTCGGCACGGCCACGGCGGTGGGTGGTCCGATGGTCGCGCTGCTCTACCAGAACCAGGCGGGGCCGCAGGTCAGGGCGACGCTCGCGGCGTTCTTCGTGCTGGGCTCCGGTGCGTCGATCATCGGCCTGCTCGTCGCCGGTCAGGTCAGCGCGCACCAGCTGTGGACCGGGGTCGCGCTGGTCCCGTTCCTGGTCGCCGGGTTCCTGCTTTCGGGGCCTTTGCGCAAGAAGTTCGACGCCAAGGGCATCCGGACGCCGATGCTGGTCGTGGCGGGGACAAGCGCCGTGGTGCTGATCGTCAGGAGCCTGCTGTCGTGAAGATCCCCACGTGGGCCGTGCTCGGGATCTGCGCACTCGCGGCGCTGACCGTGATCGCGAACGCGCCGATGATCGACGTGTGCGCGCAACCCGGCGCACGCTGCGGCACCCAGCCGGACTGGTACACAGGCGAGGAAAGCGTCACCACGCTGCGCGGTGTCGAGATGAGCGCGAACTTCGACTTCCTCTACGACTACAGCCTGCTCTGGGTGGTCGCCGCGGCGGTGCTGATGTGGGCGGTCGTGCGGCGATCCTGGGCCGTGTTCGCCACGGCCGCGTTGTTCGGCCTCACCGTGTGGCTGCGGCCCTCGTACTCCGCGTACCTGCTGATCATCGCCGCCGCGGTGGCGGTGCTGTACGAGCACCGCCACCGCTGGCTGCGAAGGGGTCAGGCGAACGGCTGAACGTTCGGCTGGGCGATACCAGGATGCGCACGGCTGTCGCGGCCGAGGTGTACGGCGTGGCGGTCTGGGCGATACCCGAGCAGGCTCCACTCGTCCTGATCATCGCCCTGGCGATCGCACTCGGGCTCGGAATCCGAGCTGTCGCGACGAAGAACGGCTCCGACGCGGCCGTGGCCCTGGTTTCCCTGGCCACGGCCACGCTGACGCCGTTCCTCAGTGCGGGAGTGCTGCTGGCTTACGTGGTGATCAGGCGAACGGCTGCACGTTCGGCTGGAACGTCGAACCTTCAGCCGGCGGAATGAGGTCCACCAGGTACTTCGCGACCGCCGCGTCCGTTCCTGCCGAGCGGCCCAGGATGCAGTGCCCGAACGCGTCGACGCTGATCAGGCGCGCGTTGCCGAGCTGCTTGGCCATGCGCTGCGCGAACAGGTACTGCGTCGCCGGGTCGTAGTAGTTGCCGACCACGACGATCGGGTTCTTCGTCTTGCGGTTCCACGGGCCGATCCAGCGGTCCGGGTTGCGCGTCGGCCACGTCGCGCAGGTCAGCAGGTCGGACGCGGCCTGGTAGCGGCCGAACGTGGGCGACTCCTTCTCCCACTTGGCCGCGGTCTGAGCCCAGTTGCGATTGGTGCGGGAGAACGGCTTGTCGATGCAGTTGACGCCGTAGTACGAGTCGTCCGCGGTGTACGGGGTGTCCGGCAGCGGGTCGACGTCCATGCGGCCGCCTGCGTTGTTCAACGGCGCGGCCAGTTCCACAGTGGTCTGAACGCTGAAGGCGAGCGACGGGTTCAAGGCGTTGTGGACGCTCTGCAGCCAGGTGGCCAGCGGTGCGATCCTGGCGATCGAGTACAGGTCGCCCGCTACCCGGCCCACGACGTCGGACAGCGTGACCTTCGTGCCGTCCGGCAGCGTCGCCGGAGCCTTGCCGAGCGCGACCTTGAGTGCCTCGAACTTGCCGCGGGCGTCACCGGCGAACGCGCACTTCGCGACACCGGCGGAGTCGCAGCGCTTCAGCATCGCGTCCAAAGCGATCTCGAAGCCGTCGGCGCGCTGGCGGTCGTACTCGGCGCCGTTCGTCAGGCGCAGCCGCGGGTCGACGTTGCCGTCGATCACCATCGCGCGCGTGCGCTGCGGGAAGATGTTCGCGTACGTCGAGCCGATCAGCGTGCCGTACGAGAAGCCGACGAAGTTGAGCTGCTGGTCGCCCACGGCTTCGCGCATGACGTCGAGGTCGCGCGCGACGGCCTCGGTCGACATGTGGTTGAGCAGCGGACCGGCGTTGATCTTGCAGTAGTCCGTGTAGGCCTTGGACTGCCTGATGGAGCTGGCGATCTCGTCCTTCGTGATGGGCAGCGAGAACCAGCCCTCGTTGACCGAGTCGGCCTCCTCCTGGGTGCGGAAGCAGCGCATCGGCGCGCTGCGGGCCACGCCACGCGGGTCGAAGCCGATGACGTCGAACCGGTCGAGCACCGACGGCTGGAAGTAGTTCTTCGACACGGCGCCGCGGATCAGGCCGGAGCCGCCGGGACCACCGGGGTTGAGGAAGATCGAACCGATCTTGCGCGAAGGGTCGCCGGCCGGCCTCTTCATCATGGCGATGCCGGTCTTCTCACCGCGCGGGCGCGAGTGGTCGACGGGCACCTCCTGGACCGCGCACGTGAGCTTCGCGCGCTCCTCGGGCGTCACCGTGGCGGGAAGGGTGGCGAGCACGTCGGCCGCGCACTGCCCCCAGGCAGCGGGCTTGACGGCGGGATCGGCCTGGGCGCTCGCCGCGCCCAGGCCGGAAACGACGGTGCCGAGCACGAGGGCGCTCGCGAGCGCCGCGCGCACAACACGCGGAGAACTGGAAGATGACGTCACGGATGCACCCCATCACCCAGCGTGCACAGTTAGTACCCGCCTATCGTCGGGTTGTGTCCCGACGACAGGCGGCGCACCCACGAGAAATCAGAACGGCTGCGCGTTCGGCTGGAAGACCTGGCCGTTGGCAGGCGCGGTGAGGTCTACGAGGTACCTCGTCACCGCCGCGTCGGCGCCGGCCGAGTCACCGAGGATGCAGTGCCCGAACGCGTCGACGCTGATCAGGCGCGCGTTGCCGAGCTGCTTGGCCATGCGCTGCGAGAACAGGTACTGCGTCGCCGGGTCGTAGTAGTTGCCCACCACGACGATCGGGTTCTTGGTGTGGCGGTTCCACGGGCCGATCCAGCGGTCCGGGTTGCGCGTCGGCCACGTCGGGCACGTGAGCAGGTCGGACGCGGCCTGGTAGCGGCCGAAGGTGGGCGACTCCTTCTCCCACTTGGCCGCGGTGGTGGCCCAGTTGCGGTTGGTGCGGGAGAACGGCTTGTCGATGCAGTTGACGGCGTAGTACGAGTCGTCGCTCGTGTACGGCGTCTCCGGCAGCACCCGCACGTCGGCCTTGCCGCCCAGGTTGTTCAGCATCGCGGGAACGTCCACAACGGACTGAACACCCAAAGCAGAGGGGTTCTGGGCCACGTGGATCGACTGCAGCCACGCGGTCAGGGCCTTGAACGTCGTCGGGCTGTACAGGTTGCTCGACGTGCGGCCGACGACGTCGGTCAGCGTCACCTGCGTGCCGTTAGGCAACGTCGTGGGCGCCTTGCGCAGCGACTCGCGGATGTTGTCGAACTTCTTGCGGGCACCCCCGGCGAACGCGCACTTCTCGACACCGACGGAGTCGCAACGCTTCAGCATCGCGTCGAGCGCGATCTCGAAGCCACGAGCACGCTCACGGTCGTACTGCGCGCCGTTGGTCAGACGCAGCTGCGGGTCGACGTTGCCGTCCAGAACCAGAGCACGCGACTTCTGCGGGAAGATGTTCGCGTAGGTCGCGCCGAGCAACGTGCCGTACGAGAAGCCGACGTACGTGAGCTGCCTGTCCCCCACGGCTTCGCGCATCACGTCGAGGTCGCGCGCGACGGCCTCGGTCGACATGTGGTTGAGCAGCGGACCGGCGTTGATCTTGCAGTAGTCCGTGTAGGCCTTGGACTGCCGGATCGAGCTCGCGATCTCGTCCTTGGTGATCGGCAACGCGTACCAGCCGACGTTCACCGCGTCGGCCTCCTCCTGGGTGCGGAAGCAGCGCAGCGGCGCACTGCGGCCCACACCGCGCGGGTCGAAGCCGATGAGGTCGAACTTCTCCAGGATCTCCGGCGTGAAGAAACTGGAGCCGTACGCGCTGTAGATCAGGCCGGCGCCACCGGGACCACCGGGGTTGATGAACAGCGAGCCGATCTTCTTCGCCGGGTCGCCGGCGGGGCGCTTCATCATGATGACGCCGGTCGAGTCCCCGCGCGGCCGCGAGTGGTCGACGGGCACCGCCTGGATCGCACAGCTGACCTTGGTGCGTTCGGCGGCGGGGATCTCGGCGAGCACGTCCGCCGCGCACGGCCCCCACGCGGCGGGTCTCACGGTGGAGGCGGCTTCGGGCTGGGCTGACGCGCTGCCCAGGCCGGTGATGACGGTACCGAGCGCGAGCGCACTGGCGAGCGCCACGCGCACGGCACGCGTTGATGCAGGAGTCATCGATGCAGCCCATCACTGAGCGCGCACCGCGTGAACCCGCCTATCGTCGGGTTGTGGCCTGGGTTACACCGCTTGGGCCAGCGAGACCGCGAACCTGCCCTCCGAATCGGTCCACCACCGGTGCAGCGAGAAGCCGCCGTCCGCCAGTTCCTGCTTCACGCCGTCCTCGCGGAACTTGGCCGACACCTCGGTCCGCAGCTCCTCGCCCTCGCGGAACTCGACGGTCAGGCCGAGCTCGGCGATCGTCACCCGCATGGCCCGCTTGGCCCGCAGGCGCATCTCGATCCATTCCTGCTCGGCGTTCCACAACGCCACGTGCTCGAACGCCTCGACGTCGAAGTCTCCGCCGACCTCGCGGTTGAGCACGTTCAGCACGTTGCGGTTGAACTCCGCCGTGACGCCCTGCGCGTCGTCGTACGCGCGCACCAGCGTGCCCGGATCCTTCACGAGGTCCGTGCCGAGCAGCAGCCACTCCCCCGGCTCCAGCACGTCGCGGACCGTGCGGAGGAACTTCTCCCGTTCCTCCGGGATCAGGTTCCCGATCGTGCCGCCCAGGAACGCCACCACGCGCGGCGATTCACCTGGAAGCAAGCTCAAATGCTGCGTGAAGTCACCGACCACGCCGTGCACGCGCAGGCCCGGGTAGTCCGCGATGATCGCGTGCGCGGCCTCGGTCAGCGCGGACACCGACACGTCCTGCGGCACGAACTCCTTGAGCGTTCCGTGCTCCCTCAGTGCGCTGAGCAGCAGCCGCGTCTTCTCCGACGAGCCGGAACCCAGCTCCACCAGCGAATGCGCGCCCGTCGTCGCCGCGATCTCGCCCGCGCGCTCGGCGAGCACCTCTCGTTCGGCACGGGTCGGGTAGTACTCGGGCAGTCGGGTGATGTCCTCGAACAACGCGCTGCCGACGGCGTCGTAGAACCACTTCGGCGAGACCCACTTCGGGTCCGCGGTCAGTCCGGCCCGCACGTCGGCACGTAGCGCGTGTGCGGCGTCCTCCGGCTTGAGATGAACGTCCAGCACCGGCTCGGTCATATCGGTCGAACCTCCACAGTGGATGGATCGGCGGTGACCACGTGCCGGTCGGGGATCTCCCGCCAGCCCGGGTCGTCGTCGAGCGGCTCGGACGCGAGTGTCACGCCCTCGCCTTTCTGCAGCACCCACAGGGCGTGTGTCCACGTTGTCCCCACGAGCACTTTTCCGTTGGTCAGCAAGAAGTTCAGGCGCGACTTCGGTGCCACGTCCGCGACCTCCCGCACGAGTTCAACGAGCGTCTGGGCCGGGTTCTTCCCTGCCTCCAGACGACGTCTGAGGACCGTCCACAGCAGCGCGGAGTCGGTCGGCGCGTCCATCGTGAGCACGTCGGTCACGTCGAGCGTCTTCGCCAGCCCCGCCACGGTGTGCGGCCAGCCGTCGACGCGTCCGTTGTGGCTGAACAACCACGTGCCGTCGGTGAACGGCGCGCAGGCCGCGTCGGTGACCGGCATGCCCGTTGTCGCCGACCTGACCGCGGCCAGGAAGGCCGTCGATTCAGCACCCGCCAGTTGACGCAGGTTCGCGTCGCTCCACAGCGTTCCGGCGCGCCGGTACCGCACCGGGCCGGGGAACCAGCCGACGCCGTAGCCGTCGACGTTGACGGTTCCCCCGGCCCTCATGTCGGCCGGTGCGTACGACTGGTGCTCCAACGAGTGCGGTGCGTCGAAGAGCAGGCTGCCGATGGGCACGGCGGTGCCCAGGTAAGCCAGATGGCGGCACATCGGGTCAGGCGTCCCTGGCGCAGCGGAAGCCGGAGAAGATCTGCCTTCTGATCGGGTAGTCCCAGTTGCGGAACGTCGAGCGGACCGCCGACTTGTCGGTGCCGAACGAGCCGCCGCGCAGCACCTTGTAGTCCGGTCCGAAGAAGACCTCGGAGTACTCCTTGTACGGGAACACCTCGAAGCCCGGGTACGGCCCGAAGTCGCTGGAGGTCCACTCCCAGACGTCACCGATCAGCTGGTGCACGCCGCTGGGCGACGCCCCCGCCGGGTAGGCGCCGACCGGGGCCGGGCGCAGGTGTCGCTGGTTGAGGTTCGCGTGGGCTTCGGTCGGTTCCTCGTCGCCCCACGGGTAACGCCGGGTCTTTCCGGTCGCCGTGTCGAACCGGGCCGCCTTCTCCCACTCGGCCTCGGTAGGCAGGCGCTTGTGAGCCCACCTCGCGTAGGCCTGTGCCTCGTGGAAGCACACGTGCACAACGGGTTCGTCCGGCACGATCGGCTCGGTCACGCCGAACGCGGTGCGCACGAACGAGTTCTCCTCGCGCTGCCAGAACCTCGGCGCGACCAGCTTGGCCTTCGTCCGGTGTTCCCAGCCCTCGTCCGTCCACAGGCGACGGTCGTCGTACCCGCCGGCCAGGATGAACTCGGCGTACTCGCCGTTCGTGACCGGTGTGGTGTCGATGAAGAACGAGTCGACGTGGACGGCGTGCGCGGGGCGTTCGTTGTCGAGCGCCCACGGTTCGTCCGAAGTGCCCATTTCGAACGGTCCGCCCGGAATGAACACTTCCGTTAGAGGAACCAGGGTTCCAGCAGGCGGCAAAGGTGCGTGCAACACCGGTTCGCCGGTGCGCAACTGGTGCGTGGCCAGCATTGTCTCGTCGTGTTGCTGCTCGTGCTGCACGATCATGCCGAACGCGAAGGCGTTCTCGACGAGCCGGCTGCCCTGCAACGGCACCTTCTCCAGCACGTCGAACACCTTGCCGCGCACGTCGCCGACGTACTGGCGGGCCTCACGCGGGTTGAGCAGCGGCAACTCGGGCCGCACGCTTCGGGAGAACTTGAACGCGTCGTAGTACTCGTCGATGTCGCTGCGCACCGGTTCGCGTCCGCCGACGTCGCGAACGAGCCACAGCTCTTCCTGGTTGCCGATGTGCGCCAGGTCCCAGACCAGCGGCGACATCAGTTTCGAGTGCTGCCGGACGAGATCGTGCTCGTCGACGGCGTCGGTCAGGGCGGTGGAACGCGCGCGCGAGCGCGACAGTTCCTCCGCCACTGTCTCGCGGAGGCCATCTGCATCAATTTGGCGGGTCACAGCTTCCCCTCAAGCTCCCGGCTGATGGTGCTGATCTGTTCGTCGGAGAGTCCGGTGCGGGGCAACGCCTCGATGCCCAGCGCGACAACGTCTCTCGCGGCCTTGGCGACGCGTTCGTCCGCCATCCCGTGCCGTGCGGCGGTGAGCCACCGCCCGGCGGCCCGTTCCGTCGCCGCCAGCACACCGTCCACAACGGACGGGTCGCTGAACAGCGCGACGAGCAGCGCACTCGGCGCGATCCACCCGCCAGGCGCGGGCGTGTCGAGGTATCTGATCTCGATGTACCCGCGCGGCCGGACCGGCGGGAACATCAACGACATGTGGTAATCGAGGTCGTCGCTGGTAGGGACCCGATCGTGTGCCCCGTTTATCCAGTCGGCAAACGTCATGGGCCGCGGCGGAATCCAACTAGGACCGGGACCGCGCACCACGATGACGGGTGTGTCCACGACTCTTCGCGCATAGGCCTGGGCCGGATCGGCACACACAGCACTGGGTCTGGTGCGCACGGGATCGCAGCCGTAGAGCGTCCGCATGCGTGCCGACGCCCAGCCTTCGTGCATCCCGCCGATGCTCGGCGAGTTCGCGAACAACGCGATCATCACCGGCCCGAGCTGGTGCACGGCCGCCCACCGGTCCTGCAGGTACTTCTGCTCGCCGAAGTCGAGGCACACCTGAAGACCCGCGGTGTTGCACATCATCGAGATGCCGTCTTGACCGAGCGCGCCGAACGCGTGCTCCATCGCGGCGTACCGAGGCACCTGAAGCATGCGCGTAGGTCTGCGATGCAGGTCAGAGCCTCGTTCGCCGAGCACGAGACCGTGGTCGGCCAGCATGGCGGTGAGGTGGGAGATGTCCTGGGAGACCGTCTGGAAGAGGTCCGGGAGGCTGGTGCAGGGAGGTGTGGAGATCTCGACCTGCCCGCCCGGTTCGACGGTCAAAGGGGTGCCGCTGGGAAGCGGCCGCTGGGGGCTGTCCGGAACGAGTGTCGGCGGCGCGTGCTCCCCGAGAGCTGCCGCCAGCCTGTGCCTGTCGAGCTTCTGAGCCGGATCTCCGGCGTGGTGCACGATCCATTCGAGCTCCACGCCGAACAGCCTCGGAGGCCCGTGCTTGAAGCAGACCGAGGCCACGTAAGCCTCGGCCTCGGCGCGGTCGGCGAACCTCGCCGGCGCCCGTTTGTTACGCAACGCAGTCACGCTGCCACACTCCCCGTGATCGTCTGGCCCGTTCGACGCTACACGCGGGGTCTGACAGTTGCAGCTCTCGAATCCTTACGAAACAAGTGAAGTGCCCGTACGCACGCGTGCGTACGGGCACCCGTCTCACCTGGTGGAGCTACGAGCGCCGGGCGTTGGAACGGCCGCGCAGCACCGTGTTGGCGGTTGACGCGTTCTTGATGGCCGTCTCGATCTGCGCCATCGAAGAACCGGAAGTGATCCCGGGAACAGTCGCGGTGTTCAACGCGTACAACGTGAACGTGTACGGGTTGGTGGAGCCACCGGGACAGGGCCCGAAGTACTTCAGCGAGTTGGCCCCGGACTCCATCGCCTTCTGCTTCGCCGCACCCTGGTTGGGCACGTTGAACCCGGACCCGAGGTTCTCCGGCAACGACCGGGCGGAGCCCGGAATGTCCCAGATCGCCCAATGCAGCTTGTTGCCGGAGTTCACGCGGTCCGCGAACACGATCGCGTAGGCCTGAGCACCGGACGACTCACCCCACGCGAACGGCGGCGACGGGTCCTGTCCGGGGACGCCGTCACCGGCGCAGGTGTGCTTGGCCGGGATCATCGCGTCGTCCGCGAACGCCGAGGACGTCAGCTTGAAACCACCGCCGCCACCGCCTTCGTAGACGATGTCGATGTGCAGGACGCGGTCGTTGCCGGCCGAGCCGTCCTTGTCGGTCGTGGTCGTCAGCCAGATGTCGCCGTCGCGGTCCACCTCGACCGTGCGCAGGCGGTTGTAGGTGCCCTGGAAGTAGATCTGCTGGTCGACGAGGTTGCCGTTGGCGTCGATGCGCATCCGGTAGATGCGCTGGCCGACGGTGGTGGCGACGAAGACGTAGTCGTTGATGATCGTCAGGCCGCTGGGTGAGGCCTGCGAGGTCGACCAGGTCTTCTTCGGCGCGATGGTACCGGCGCAGTTGCCGATCGTGCCCTCGCAGGGCTCCCAGCCGTAGTTGCCGCCCTTGGTGATCAGGTTGACCTCGTCCTGCTGCGAGTTGCCGAACTCCGAGGCCCACAGGCGGCCCTGCGAGTCGAAGTCGAGGCCCTGCACGTTGCGGTGGCCGTAGCTCCAGATCGCCTTGCCGGGGAACGGGTTGTCGGACGGGATGGAGCCGTCCGGGTTGAGCCGCAGGATCTTGCCGGCGTTGGTGTTGAGGTTCTGCGCGTTGTTGCCGTTCTGCGCGTCACCGGTCGAGACGAACAGGTACCGGCCGTCCGGGCTGAACCGCAGGCGCCCGCCGTTGTGGTAGCGGTTCTTCGGCACCCCGCTCAGCAGCGTCGTCCAGCCGGACAGTGCGGAACCGTCGAACTGCGCCCTGACCAGGCGGTTTCCGTCGGCGTAGGTGTGGTAGACGTACACGAAACGGTCGGAGGCGAAGTTCGGCGAGACCTCGATGCCGAGCGCGCCGCCCTCACCGTTGGTGCCGACCGCGCCGGGCACCTTGCCGACGACGGTCTTGGTGCCGCCCTCGGTGATCCGCAGGACGTTGAACGTCTCGCGCTCGGTCACCAGCGCCGAGCCGTCGGGCAGGAACCCGAGGCCCCACGCCACGTCGACGCCACTGGCGATCTGCGTGACGGCGCCGGGGTTCGGCACGCCTGTGCCACCGCCCGCGCCGGGCTTGACGGAGATCTCGTTCGAGAACGCCGAGAAGTTGCCCGCCGCGTCCTTCGCCCGCACCTTCACCAGGTACGTCTGGCCGTTGACCAGGCCCGCGACGGTCGCGGAGGTGGCCGACCCGTCCGCGGTCTGCTTGAGAGCTCCGTCGAAGTGGATCTCGTAGCCGGTGACGGCCACGTTGTCCGTCGAGGCGCCCCACGCGATGGACACGCTGGTCGACGTGGTGCCGGTCGAACGCAAAGCCGAAGGCGTGGTCGGCGCCTGGCCGTCCGGCGGCGCGGGCTGCGTGCGGCCCGGCACGTTGTTCGAGGCCTGCGAGACGTTGCCCGCCCGGTCCTTCGCGAACACCGTCCAGTCGTAGAGGGTGTCGGCGCGCAGGCCGGTCGCGGTGCCCTCCAGCACGTTGCCGACGCTCGTGACGAGCTGTCCGTGCTGGTAGATGTCGTAGCCGGTGACGCCCACGTTGTCGGTGGCCGCCTCCCACCTCAGCGACACCGAGTTGTGGGTGGAGCTCACGAACTGCAGGTTGCGCGGCGGCGTCGGCGCCTCGTTGTCCGCGGGACCGGTCAGCACCGCGGTCAGCTTGTCCGCGTTCGGGCCGCCGTTCGCGGTCGTCGCGGTCGCCTTGATCTTGTTGGAACCGGCGTGCAGCGTGACCTTCAGGGTCCGCGTCTGCCACGTCGTCCATGCGCCCGTGCCGGGGAACGACACGGTCTGCGCACCAGCGCCGTCCACCGTCACCGAAGTCGGGCGGTCGACCGTCGTTCCGTTGGCGTAGCGGAACGTGAGTTCGTGCTCGCCACCGGAGTCTGCGTTGATCGTGTACTCGACGGACGAGCCGATCACGTTGTCGTAGTTGACGAAGCCCGTGCCGGAGAACCCGGCGTGGTTGGACTCCACGACGCCCTGCGAGATCGTCGCGTTCTCCGCCTCCTGCTCCAGGGCGGGAACGTTGGCGATCTCCTCGACCTCCACGTAGTCGAGGTTCGGGCCGCCGGTGGCACCGGTGGACGTGAGCTTGATCTTGTTCTCGCCCGCGTTCAGGTTCACGGTGTCCTCGGCCGACACCCACGTCGTCCACGCACCCGTGCCCGCGAAGGCGCGCTCGTCGACGGCGAGACCGCCGTTGACGCTCACGTCGACCGGCCGGTTGTCCGCGGTTCCGTTGGCGTAGCGGAAGACCAGCTTCGCCTGGCCCGCCTTCGAGGCGTTCACGGTGAACTCGACCGAGCTCCCGGCCACGTTGTCGACGTTGACGAACCCGGTTCCGGAGAACCCGGCGTGGTTCGACTCCACCACGCCCTGCGAGATCGTCGCGCTCTCCGCTTCGTACCGCACCGGCGCCGCGAGGGCCGACTCCGGTACCGACATCACCGCGATGGCTGTTGTGCAGGCAACACCCATCGCGCCGAACGTGCGAAACGCCCGGCTTCTACTCGGTGCCACTGTTGTGCCTCCCACAAGACGGGTAGGGGGATCACGACGGAGCGGCGGCGGATTCAGTTTTAGACAGGAAACTTTCCTGACTGTCGCGCAGATCACACCACCCGCGACATCCGGAGTCAACCCCCTCCGGGAACTGCGGGAAAGCGCTTACCAGAATCCCGTTACCGATCCCGGTTCTCGGCCAGCGCGGAGATGAGATCCGTGACCGAGTGGCTGAGCAGCAGATCGATCACGTGGACGCCTGTGGACTCACGCCGCTGCCACCCGAGGCGCTCAGCGAGCGCCGACAGCTTGATGATCTCCTGCGTGTCCATGGCGCGGAAGGATATGGCCGGAAGCCTGCCCGTTCGCGCAGGCCCGCCCGATGATCCACACGAAAGGGATCCGCCGGGAAGATCACACTGATGGACCTGTCCAATCCGTACGTACGGATTGGATTTCCCGCCCTCCCCCTGCGACCATCTACCGGTGCCCAGGGTCAGTCAGGACCACCTCGACGCCCGCCGCCGTCAGATCCTCGACGGCGCGCGTTCCTGTTTCGCGCGACACGGCTACGAAGGTGCCACCGTACGCCGTCTGGAAGAGGCAACGGGACTCTCTCGCGGCGCGATCTTCCACCACTTCCGTGACAAGGAGTCGCTCTTCCTCGCACTCGCCGAGGACGACGCGCTCCGCATGGCCGACGTGGTGGCCGAACAGGGCCTCGTCCAGGTCATGCGCGACCTCCTCGACGAGCCGGAGAAGCGGACAGAGGAGCACGCCGCCGACTGGCTCGGCACGCGCCTCGAAGTCTCCCGCAGGCTCCGCACGGACCCGGATTTCCGGGCGCGCTGGGCCGAGCGCAGCGAACAGCTCACCGCCGCGACCCGTCAGCGCCTGATCCGGCAGCGCGAAGCCGGCAACCTGCGCGACGACGTCGACGTGACGGTGCTGACCAGCTTCCTGGAGCTCGTCCTCGAAGGCCTCGTCTCCCACCTCGCGATGGGTCTGCCCGCGGACGACATGGAGCCGGTACTCGATCTGGTGGAAGAAACCGTGCGGCGACACCGCCGCAACTCTTGAGAGTTCTTCGCGTACCGCTCAATGTGGACGTATGCCGTCCACGCTGAAGACAGCCACTCAGTTCTTCGCGCTGCGCACGCTCGTCCGCGGCTACGCGCTGCTCGGTGACCCGTACGCCGGTGTCATGGCCTCGCCGCCGGACCGCGACCCGTACGCGATGTACGAGAAGGTGCGCGCCAAGGGCGACATGGTGCGCAGCCGCATGGGCGCCTACGTCACGCCGAGCCGCGAGATCTGCGACTCCGTGCTGCGGGACAACAGGTTCATCACCGCCACCTTCGACGAGGCGTCGATGGTGCCGATCACGCTGGTCAAGGACGGCGAGAAGATCGTCAACCCGGTGCAGGACTCGTTTCTGATGATGAACCCGCCGACGCACACCCGGCTGCGCAAGCTCGTCCAGCCGTTCTTCACGCCGCGTGCGCTGAAGGACCGCACCGAGTCCATTCAGAAGATCGTCACCCAGTACCTCGACCGCCTCGACGACCGGTTCGACGTGGTCTCCGAGTTCGCCTCACAGGTGCCGATCCAGGTCATCGCGGACCTGCTGGGCGTGCCGGACGACCACAAGGACGTCTTCGCGCGCTGGGGAAGCTCGCTGGCGGAGACGCTCGACGGCGTGTGGTCGCACAAGCAGCTCAAGAACCTGCACGCCACGATCATCGAGTACAACGACTTCATCGACGGCCTGATGGACGAGCGCCGCCGCAACCCGAAGGACGACATCGTCAGCCACCTCGTCACCCAGCACGAGGACCTGAGCCGCGAGGATCTCGTTGCCACCACGGGGTTGTTGCTCTTCGCCGGGTTCGAGACGACGGTGAACCTGATCAGCAACGGCGTGCTGAAGGCGTTCGAGAACCCGCACACGATCGCGCCGCTGTCCCAGAGCCCGGAGTACGCCGAGGGGTTCGTGGAGGAGGTCCTGCGCCTCGACCCACCCGTGCAGTACACGATCCGCTGGCCGAAGGAACGCCTGGAGCTGGCCGGGGTGTCACTGCCCAAGGGCATGCCGGTGATGCTGATGCTGGCCGCCGCGAACCGCGACCCACGCGTGTTCACCGACCCGCTGAAGTTCGACCCGACGCGGTCCAACGCACGCGAGCACCTCGCGTTCAGCGCGGGCATCCACTACTGCATCGGCGCGGGACTGAGCCGCATCGAGGGCTCGATCGCGTTGCACGAGCTCTTCAAGCGCTTCCCGAACCTCGGCGCGGACGGCCCAATGACGCGTCGGCGGTCCAAGCTCATCCGCGGCGCGTTGCGACTTCCGGTGCGCGCCAACGAAACCAGTCGGTCACTGACGGTGAAGTAGCGCTGACCTGGGGCGAGATTTGTTGCGGGGAGTGCTCGACTTCACCCGCCTGGAGCAATGTTCGTGCCCCAATGACCCATGTGCGTAGTGCATCCTTGTAGACGAGAGGGAGACCCGCCGCACCGCCGCCGCGACGGGCCTCCCTTTCGCCTTTCAAGAGCGACTTACTCGACGCCCGCCATCAGCTTCTTGATCGCCGGAGCCGCCACCGCGAGCGCGACACCGAGGACCACGGCCGCGCCACCGAGCGTGAAGAAGTACGCCGAGGGGCTCGTCGTGTAGAACTTCACGAGCTGCGCGGCCACACCGGTACCGGCGGAGACCGCGAGGAACCACAGGCTCATCGTCTGCGACGCGAACGCCTTGGGCGCCAGCTTCGTCGTGACCGACAGGCCGACCGGCGACAGCATGAGCTCACCGCAGGTCATGATCAGGAACATCAGCACGAGCCAGAGCGGCGTCACCTTGCCGTCGGCCGCCGAGTTGCTCGCGAAGTACATGAGCACGAACGACAGACCGACGAGCACGAGAGCGCCCGAGAACTTGCGAGGCGTGGACGGCGCGCGGTCCTTGAGCTTGAGCCACAGCCACGCGAACACCGGCGCCAGCGCGATGATCATGATCGGGTTGATCGACTGGAACCAGGCGACCGGGAACTCCCAGCCGAACACGTGGTTGTCGACGTGCGAGTCGGCGAACTCGGCGATCACCGAGGCGCTCTGCTCGAAGATCAGCCAGAACATCGCCGCCGCGACGAACAGCGGGATGTACGCGAGGACGCGCGGCTTCTCCTCCGGCAGCGTCTTCTTGCTGCGGTACATCACGGTGAAGTACGTGATCGGCAGGACGATCGACATGATGCTGATCATCAGGATGACGCCCTCGACGTCACCCAGCACGTACGAGAGGACGCCGAGCGCGCCGATCACGACCGCGATGAGACCGATCAGGCCGTAGACACGGCCCTTCTCGTTCGGGTGCAACGGGTTCGGCGCCACGGCGGCCGAGCCGCGCAGGTTCTTGCGGCCGAGCCGGTACTGGATCAGGCCCGCCGCCATGCCGACCGCGGCGACGGCGAACCCGGCGTGGAAGCCGACGCCGTCCGCGAGCGCGCCGGTGATCAGCGGCGAGACGAAGCCACCGATGTTGATCGCCATGTAGAAGACCGTGAAGCCGGCGTCACGACGCGTGTCGTCACGGCTGTAGAGGCCGCCGACGACGGTCGAGATGTTCGGCTTGAGCAGGCCGGTGCCGAAGACGATGAAGATCAGGCCGAGGTACACGCCCGTGATCCCGATGGGCAGCGCCAGTGCGATGTGACCGCACATGATCAGCACGCCGCCGTAGAACGTCGAGCGCTGGCCGCCCCACACCCGGTCGGCGAGCCAGCCGCCCGCGACACCGGACATGTAGACCGCGGTGCCGTAGATGGCCACGACCGACAGGGCGAGCGCCTTGTCGACGCCGAGACCTCCCTCGGCCACGGCTGTCCACAGGTAGAGGCCGAGGATGGCCTTCATCCCGTAGAACGAGAACCGTTCCCAGAGTTCGGTGAAGAACAGCGTGGACAGGCCTCGGGGGTGCCCGAAGAATCCCTTGTCCTGCGCGGAGATGCTGGCGCCTGGAGCGCTCACAGTCATCGTCCTCTCGTGTCAACGATGTCACGGCGGATCTGGTCGAGATTACGCCGAACGCTCGTACGGTTAGAAATCGGGGTTGCGTCCGAGTGGCCCAACTCTCACGCCAGGATGCGCGGTTGGCCAGGATTTGATGCACTGCTGGGATGGACTTGATCCAGGCGCACGGCGTGGCGATGACGGAGTTCGACCGACGGGTCCGGGAGATCGCTCCTGACCAGTGGTCGCTCGGCACTCCCTGCCGGGAGTGGTCGGTCAGAGACCTCGTCGGCCACCTGGTCTACGAGCAGCTCTGGGCACCGGAACTGCTCGCCGGCTGCACGGCGGAGCAGGTCGGCGACCGCTTCGACCACGACAACCTGGGCGACGACCCGCTCGTGTCCTGGGTCGTGGCGGCCGCGGCGGCGCGCGAGGCGTGGCTGGGCAAGCACGCGCTGGCGAAACCCGTGCACGTGTCGTCGGGGACGCTGGACGCCGAGGAGTACTGCTGGCAGATGACCGCGGATCTCGCGGTCCACACCTGGGATCTGGCGCGCTCGATCGGCGCGGACGAACGCATTGATCCCGATCTCGCGTCGGCTGTTCTGTCCTACGTCGAACGCAACGTCGAGGACTGGAGTGGTTCGTCGATGTTCGATTCGCCCGTTCCGGTTGGCGCGGACGCCGACGACCAAACACGACTGATTGGACTTCTGGGACGTAAGCCTTAGCCCCTTGACGGGCATATCGTGAATTGCGCACAGTAAGCCTGCCGCCGCTTTCAGTCAGGAAAGTTCCCTGTCGAAAGAGGCAACAATGCGCAAGCTCGCCCCAGGGCTTTTCGCCGTGTCCGCTCTCGTGGCTTCTCTTTTCGCGTCCCCCGCCGCCCAGGCCGCCGGCCCCAGCGCGTCGCAACTGCTGGCCAAGCTCACGTCGTGCTCGCAGATCTCCAGCGGCAAGTACCGGTCGGATTCCGAGACATCCGCGAACATCCCGGTCTGCGGCAAGAACGGCGCCGTTTGGTACAAGGCCGACCTGGACGTCGACTGCGACGGACAGCGCACCGCGAAGTGCAGCGAGAGCACCGACCCGTGGTTCCAGCCCGACACCGCGTTCCACGACTCGAAGGGAAAGCCGCTGGTCGCGGACAAGCTCCCGTACGTCGTGGTGCCCTCGCCGAGCGGCACCTGGGACTACCGCAAGTTCGGCATCCAGGGCGGTGGCGTCGTCGCCGTCATCTACAACGGCCGGGTCGACTACGCGGTGGTCGGCGACACGGGCCCGACCGCGATCATCGGTGAGGCCTCGTACGCGTCCGCGGTGAACCTGGGCATCAACCCGAACCCGGAGAACGGCGGCACCGACGGCCCGGTGCACTACATCTACTTCAAGAACTCGAAGGTCTCCCCGATCGAGGACCACGCGAAGGCCACCTCACTCGGTGAGTCACTCGCACAGCAGTTCCTGAGCCAGAACTAGATTTCCCGGTTCCTTTTCCGAAACGCCCCGCTCCGCATCCCCCTGTGCCTCCTGCGGGGCGGGGCGTTCCTCCCCCGGCCACGATCCCCGGATTCCCCCCGGACCGTTGATCGCACCGCTTTTGTACAGGGTGTTCGTTGTCCGGTGTCGAAGCGCTTTCAGCGGACAACGACCTCCGGACAACGTTTTGGTCTCTGCTCCAGAGTGACGCACCTGATGCCCACGGCGTCCAGGTGCTCGCTGACCCGGACGAACCCGGCGCTCTCGTAGAACGCGATGTTCCCGTCGCTCTCGGCCCCGGTGAACAGCCAGACGACCTTCACCGCCTCCGGCGCGTGCTCGCCGATCGCCTGGAGGAGCTTCCGCCCGGCCCCGGCGCCCTGGACGTCCGGCGCGACGGACAGCCGGGCGACCTCCATCCGCTCGCCGTCGACGCGGCTGCGCACCGACCCGACGAGCCGCTGCCCGTCGAACGCTCCGAGCGCGGGCGTGCCGTCTTCGAGGTGCTCGCGGATCTCGTCGAGGGTCTCGACCAGCGGCGGCAGGTCCCACGCGCCGTACCGTCTGGCTTCCTGGAGGTACGCGGCACGCTGGATCGTCATCACCTCACCGGCGTGCTCTGACTTCAAGGGTCCGATGTGGACGTTCACGGCCCGGTGACCCCTGGCGTCCAGCTCTCCGGCAGACCGCTCTCCGTGAGGATGATCTGGTGGTCGTGGAACCCTTGCGGCGCATCGGGCTGCCACGGCCACTGCCCCTGCGGAGTCGGCACGATCATCTGCAGGGCCGCGAACTCCGACCCGTCGTAGAGCAGGTAAGCGCTCCCGAAGAACTCCGGGTAGAACCCCTTGTACACCCGCTCGAACGTGATCGGCACGCCCTCGAAGAAGTCGTCGTAGAGCTTGCCCGGCTGGAATCGCTCGCCGTCGCTGGCCCGCTTCACGTACATGTTGACCAGGTTCTCGCCCATGCCCTGCGGCAGCCCGATCACCACCGCCTCGGCCACCCCGAACCGGCGCCAAGCCCCCACCGAGAACACGTAACCCGGCCCCTCGGCGTCCGGGTTCACGACGATGTTGGTGTGGCCGTACCGGTCGGCCGCGGAGAGCAGACGGGCCCTCAGCTCGATGTCTTCGTCGGAAAGCACGACACCCAGCCTACGGCACCCCTCCGGCGCCTTATGCCTGCTTGGAGCTGTTCCAACGCTCCCACCTTCAGGCAGATTTGGCGCGAAACGATAGAGGTTTCGCGGTCCCTGCCCCTACCGTCCGTCCATGCCCAAGAGATCGTCCAGCGTGGTGGGCCGCGAGTTCGGCAACGGCGTCCGAGCCGCCATCGAGAGCACCGGACTGACCCAGCGCCAGCTCGCCGAGGTGCTCGGCTGGCAAGAGGCCAAACTGTCCGACATGCTCGCCGGCAAGGGCGGCGTGAACGAGTTGGAAGTCGCCACGCTGCTCGCCTACTGCCGCGTCCCGCTTGCCGAACGCGAACGCCTGCTCGACCTGTTCCGCGAGTCCGGCAGCTACTTCGTGCAGATTCCCGAGGACGGCCTGCCCGACCAGGCTCGCACTCTGATCAACCAGGAGAAGGAAGCCAACGAGATCACCGACTGGTCGATGATCGTCGTGCCTGGCCTGCTCCAGATCCGCGACTACATCGCGGCCGTCACCGCCAAGGCGCGCACGGTACCGGCGGAGAAGATCCCGGCAGTGGTCGCCGCGAGGGCAGACCGAGCAGAGATTCTCGAATACAGCCGGACCTTCACCTTCTACCTGCACGAGCAGGCGTTGCTGCTTCCGGTCGGCGGCGAGGAGGTGTGGCGCGAGCAGCTCGCCCACCTGCTGCGCCTGTCGGTCCGGAAGTACATCAGCATCCGCATCGTCCCGAGGTCAGTCGGCATGCACGCGGGAGCGGCCGGTGACTTCCGGCTGATGAAGTTCCCGAAGTACCCGCCGGTCGTCTACATCGAGAGCGTCAAGTGCGGCCTGTTCTTCGATGACAAGGAGACCGTCGAGACCTACGAGAACATCCTGAAGGACCTCGCTGCCGTTGCTCTGGATGAGGAAGAATCGAGGGCGGTGATCAACAGCATCTTGGAGGGCCTCCAATGACCGTGTGGCGCAAGAGCACCTACACCGGCGATGGCAACAACTGCGTGGAGGTCGGCCACGGCGTCGGCATCCGCGACAGCAAGGCGCCGTCGACCTACCTGCCCTTCTCCCCTGCCGCGTGGTCAGCGTTCTTGACCACAGTCAAGGCCGCTCAGTCCCGCTGAATCACAGTCGGTACGCGGCGACCAAGGCCCGCCATCCGGCTGCGGTGGCGGGATAACTGCGCTTGCTCGGTGGGCACTGCAGGACGGCCTCGCCGGCGGAATCGACCACGAGCAGAATCTCACTCGACCAAGGCTCCCAGGACCACCACCCGCCGACTTCGACCGTCCAGCGGACACCGAAGGTGCAAGCAGTCGAGTGCCCCTGGAACGGCACGTCGGTATAGGTGAAATCGGTCCGCGAAGCCCGTGACGTCTGCAGATAGCGACGTGTGTCATAAACCGTGATCAGGTCAAGACGTTCGCCGATGATGCGAAGCCTCGTGTGTCCCAAGTGCTTGAGCAGAGTCGGCTCGAGTGACCGGCGGGCCGCGGTGAGCACGTCGACCGTTTCCTCGAATCCTCTTCCGGCGACGTCGCTTCCGTAGTCGCTCGCGTCAGCGAGTTCGGGCTTGGTCAGTGGCACGCGCGCAAAGCGAATGACGTAAGCGGCGACAACGATGGCAAGCAGGACTCCGACATCGACACCCGCGACTCGGACCAGGGCACCCATGACACCCGCCGACGAGAAGTGCTCATAGAGCACCACCTGCAGATAGATGACAACACTCAGCAAGAAGACCAGAAAGCAACCGCCCACGCGACGAAGGGTCGCACAAATCCTTCGTGATTTCGACGATTTCCCTCAATGGGACCGGTCCCGATAATCGCAGGTAAAATCCCGATTCTTTCCACCGAATAAAAAACGCCGGCCACGCACATCGCGTGACCGGCGTTCGTTCGAGACTCGTCAGCCGACCTCGGCCATGACCTCGTCCGACACGTCGAAGTTCGCGAAGACGTTCTGCACGTCGTCGCAGTCCTCCAGCGCGTCGATGAGCTTGAAGATCTTCTTCGCGCCGTCGACCTCGAGCTGCACCGACACCGAAGGCATGAAGCTCGACTCGGCGGACTCGTAGTCGATGCCCGCGTCCTGCAGCGCCTTGCGGACCGGGATCAGGTCGCCGGCCTCGGACACGACCTCGAAGGCCTCGCCCAGGTCGTTGACCTCCTCGGCACCGGCCTCGAGCACCGCCAGCATCACGTCGTCCTCGGACGTCTCCGCCTTCGGCACGATCACGACACCCTTGCGGCTGAACATGTACGACACCGAACCGGGGTCGGCCATCGAACCGCCGTTGCGCGTCATCGCCGTGCGAACCTCGGTGGCGGCACGGTTGCGGTTGTCCGTGAGGCACTCGATGAGCACCGCGACACCGTTGGGTCCGTAGCCCTCGTACATGATGGTCTGCCAGTCGGCGCCGCCGGCCTCTTCACCACCACCGCGCTTGCGGGCGCGTTCGATGTTGTCCAGCGGCACCGAGTTCTTCCGGGCCTTCTGGATGGCGTCGAACAGCGTCGGGTTGCCGTCCGGGTCCCCACCGCCGGTGCGGGCCGCGACCTCGATGTTCTTGATCAGCCGCGCGAAGAGCTTGCCGCGCTTGGCGTCAATGGCGGCCTTCTTGTGCTTGGTGGTCGCCCACTTGGAGTGGCCGCTCATTTCTCCTCCGAACCAGTCAAACCACGAACCATGTCCACGAACAGGCGATGGACGCGCTCATCCCCCGTGAGCTCCGGATGAAACGCCGTGGCCAGCACGTTGCCCTGCCTGACCGCGACGATCCTACCGGCGGCATCACCCGCTTCAGCCGTAACGGGCACCGTAGCGAGAACCTCGACCCCCTCGCTAACCGCCTCCACCCACGGCGCACGGATGAACACCGCGTGCACACTCTCACCGGCGAGGTCGAGGTCGGTCTCGAACGAGTCGATCTGCCGTCCGAACGCGTTCCGGCGCACCGTGATGTCCAGCCCGCCGAGCTGGTGCTGGTCCGCACGCCCGTCCAGCACGTCGTTGGCCAGCAGAATCATGCCCGCGCACGACCCGTAGGCCGGAAACCCGGCCTTGATCTTCGCCTTGAGCGGTTCGAGCAACTCGAAGTTGTCGAGCAGCTTGCTCATGGTCGTCGACTCGCCGCCGGGGATGACGATCCCGTCCAGCTCGTCCAGTTCCTCGGGCCTGCGGATGGGCCGTGCGGTGACATCGCACTTCGCGAGCGACACGAGGTGTTCCTGGACGTCGCCCTGGAGAGCGAGCACGCCAATGACGGGAGGGGCAGCGACAACCATGCTCACCAGCATATTCGAGGTCAGAACGACCGCGAGCCGCCCCCTTTGTGAGGGGACGGCTCGCGGCCTGAACGGGCTACGTCAGTCGATGGTGACGAGGTCCCGCTGTTCCACCGGCTGACGCGACTTCACGAAGCGCCAGCCGAGGAACAAGATCAGAGCGACCACGGGGATCGACCAGAACGCGATCTTCTCCGCAGTCCCGGCAAACGCCATCTGCCCGATCACCAGCGCAAGGAACGCCAAGGTCCCGTACGAGGTATACGGCGCCCCAGGCATCCGATACGAAGGCCGAGCGATCTCCCCGGCCATCGCCTTCTTGCGCAACCGCAACTGGCAGATGATCAGAGTGGCCCAAGTGGACACCACCCCCAGCGAGGCCACCGCGATCGCGATGTCGAACGCCTCCTTGGGCACCATGTAGTTCAGGACAACACCGAACAGGTACGCGACACCGGTGAACAGGATGCCGCCGTACGGCACGTGCCGGGAGTTCATCCGACCGGTGATCGCCGGAGCCTCACCCTTCTGCGCCAGCGAACGCAGAATCCGCCCGGTCGAGTAGAGACCGGAGTTGCAGGACGACAACGCGGCCGTCAGCACCACGGCGTTCATGATGTCGCCGACCGCCGGGATGCCCAGGGCCGAGAACACGGTTACGAACGGGGATTCGGTGCCGGTGAAGTGGTCCCACGGCAACAACATCGTCAGCAGCAGCACGGAACCGACGTAGAAGATCGCGATGCGGTAGACGACGCCGTTGATGGCGCGCGGCATGATCTTCTCGGGGTCCTTGGTCTCGCCCGCGGCGATGCCGACGAGTTCGATGGCCGAGTACGCGAACACGACCGCCTGCAACGTCATCAGGGCGATGCCGAAGCCTGCCGGGAACAGGCCGCCGTGGCCCAGGGTGTTCGAGACCGACGCCGTGGTGCCGCCGATGTCCGCGTTGCCGATGACCAGGCCCACGCCGACCACCAGGAAGACGACGATAGCGGTCACCTTGATGACGCTGAACCAGAACTCCAGCTCACCGAACAGCTTGACGGACAACATGTTGATGGCGATCAGCACGGCAAGAGCCACCAGCGCGGTGATCCACTGCGGCAGGTCGGGGAACCACTTGTGCATGTAGATCGCGACGGCGGTGATCTCGGCGATGCCTGTCATCGCCCAGTTCAGCCAGTAGAGCCAGCCCGAGGTGAAGCCGGCCCACGGACCGATGAACTCGCGGGCGTACTCGACGAAGCTGCCGGACACGGGGCGATGGAGGACGAGTTCGCCCAGCGCGCGCATGACGAAGAACGCCGCGAGGCCGCACACCGCGTACGCGAGGATCAGCGACGGCCCCGCTGTGGCGAGACGTCCTCCCGCACCCAGGAAAAGGCCGACACCGATAGCGCCACCGATTGCGATCATCTGCACCTGACGCTTGGTCAGCGCCTTGGTGTAGCCGTCCGCATCAGTTTCCACAGAACTCACGAGGAGGTTCCTTCCGAAACGGAAAAATGCTCGCGTCGGAACCTCCCGCGCCCCGACGCGCTGATTCGGGGAACCCTAGCGAGTGGCGGTCATCACCAAGTAATCACCTGGGGAAGACTTAACGTAAGCGACGTCACAGAGAGCCGCGTTTAGGTCATCCCAAATGTCTTCGACGTGCTCGAGTCCGACGGAAATGCGCAGCAAATTGTCCGGAACGCCAGAAGCACGCAGTTCTTCGCCGGGTACCAGGCGATGGGTCAAAGCCGAGGGATGCTCGATAAGAGTGTCGACCGAACCCAACGACACCGCCGGCGTGATGAGCCGAAGACGACGCACGACCTCGACGGGGTCGCCGTGCACTCCGAACGCGATCATGGCGCCGGTCCCGCGCATCTGCCGTGACGTGGACGGGTAGCGCACGAACTCCACGGCGTCGTGCGAACCGAGTCGCGAAGCCAGCACCGCGGCCGAACGGGACGCCGCCTCGACGCGCAACGGCAAAGTCGCGAGCCCGCGGTGCAGCAGGTAGCCGCCCAACGGGTGCAGAACCGCGCCCGTGATGATCCTGACCTGCCGCAACGCCGCCGCGAGCGACTCGGAGCAGGCCACGACGCCGCCGAGCACGTCGCCGTGCCCGCCCAGGTACTTGGTGCCGGAGTGCAGCACGTACGAGGCTCCGTGCAGGTAGGGGTTCTGCAGCACAGGCGTCGCGAAGGTGTTGTCCACCATCACCGGCACGCCGCCCGACTGGCGCACGACGTGCTCGATGTCGACCAGGTCGAGGTTGGGGTTGGCCGGGGTCTCGACCACGATCAGCCCGGTGTCCGGCCGGATCGCGGAGGACACCAGGCCCGCTTCGACGTACGTGGTCGTGACGCCCAGGAGACCGGACGACAGCAGGTGGTCGGTGCCGCCGTACAACGGCCGCACGGCTACGACGTGCGGTTTTCCCGCCATCACGCAGGCGGCCTGGACGACGGCGGTCACCGCTGCCATGCCGCTGCCGAACGCCACGGACGTCTCGGTGTGCTCGAGAGCCGCGAGCGCCTGTTCGAAACGGGCCACCGTCGGGTTGTGCAGCCGCGCGTAGACGGGCGAGGCCGCCTGCGCGGCGCCGGTGGCCCACTCACCCAGTGCTTCCCCGCCGAGCGCCTGGTCAGGTACGGGGTAGGTGGTGGACAGGTCGATGGGAGGCGCGTGCACGCCGAGCTCCGCGAGGTCGTCGCGGCCGCCGTGCACTGCGATGGTCTCGATGCGCGTCATGGCCCGAATGGTGGAGACTTCATCGGCAGGACGGTCAGAAGACCGCAGGCGATTCGGCGGAACGGAGAACGGCCGTGCTGGATTCGATCGACGAGGCCATCGTGAGGGAGTTGCGGAAGGACGCGCGGCTGCAGAACAAGGACCTGGCGGAACGCGTCAACGTCGCGCAGTCCACGGCGGTGGTCCGGCACCGGGCTCTCAGGGAACGCGGCGTGATCACCGGCTATCACGCCGAGATCGATCCGGGCGCCGTCGGGCAGCACGTCCAGGCGATGCTCGCGGTGAAGATCCGCCCGCACACCAAGGAGATCGTCGACCCGTTCATGGCTTATGTGCTGAGCCTCCCGGAAACACTCGCGCTCTCCCACGTGACCGGTCCGGAGGATTTCCTGGTGCACGTCGCGGTATCGGACGTCGGCCATCTGCAACGACTCGTGCTCGACAAGTTCACCAGCCGGCGAGAGGTGACAGAGGTTCACACGAACCTGCTCTTCTCGCACGTCAGAAAGCATTAACCGGCGAGCCGCAATGCGGGTGCGAGCTGGTCGCGGCCGTCAATGCCGAGCTTGCGATAAACCTTCGTCAGGTGGATCTCGACGGTCCGCAGTTGCACGAACAGCACGGCCGCGATCTCGCGGTTCATCTTGCCCTCGGCGGCCAGAGCGGCCACGCGCCGCTCGGACTCCGTCAACCCCGCAGGCCCGGCCGCGAGCTCCTGCCGGATCTCCTCGGCCAGTTCCTCGACACCGCAGTCGTCGGCCAGGTCCACGGCCACCCGCAGCTCGGCGCGGGCCGGCTTCACCCGTCCGGCCAGGTGCAGCGCACGACCCAGTGCGAAGTGGCTCCGCGCCCGTTCCAGCAGGGCGCCCGACGAGGCCAGCAGGTCGACCGATTCCTGAAGCAGCCCAATGCCTTCCACGCCGAGAAGCACGCCCTGCGCTCGCAACGACGCCGCCAACGGCAGCACGGCGCCGATCGAGCGTGCGAGGCGTTCCTCGGCGAGAAGGTGGTCTCCTCCGAGGGGCAGCCGCCACGAGGTGCTGTCATAACTGCGCACGTGCAACCGTTCGCCGCAGTCCAGCAGGTCGCGCACACCGTCCTTGCGCCGCTCGGCTGCGATCCGCACCCGTCCCCGCGCGGCCAGCAACGCGGGCGCACCGAACAGGTCCGGCACCTCGCCGGGCGCCACCTCGAACACGGCCGACGCCATCTCGACGTCGCCCATCTCCAGCAGTGCCAACGAAAGCTCGGTCAGGGCAGCGAACACCGGCGTCGAGACCCGAACCGCGCCGCAGCTCTCCAGCACCGCCAGCGCCTCGCGGGCGTCGGACTCGGCACCCACCAGCCGTCCCAAATCCCGCAGGCACGCAGAACGCGCCGTGAGGGCAGCCGCGACGCATGGCCGGTGCTGCCAGCGGCGTGCCACGGTCAACGCACGGTCCACACGCGCGTAGGCGGCCGTCAGTTCGCCACGCATCCTCACGAACCCAACGGCCCGCAGATAGGGCTCGAACTCCGAGGGCGTCGACGGCAGGACGTCGGGATCACCGATGACGTCCGGCTCGACCTGCGGCTCCTCCCCCAGCAACGCCAGCAGACCCGGCAACGCGGGGTGCGCGGGATCGGCCTCTCCCAGGTGGTCCACCGCCGCCGGGACGTCCACATAGGACTCGACCTCGCCGAGTTCGGCCAGCAGCCCGGCGGACCCCGGCTCGTCCATCGCGCGCCTGAGGTACCGGACGGCGTCCAGGACCCGGTTGCGCGTTCTGGACCGCTGAGCGGCCGACACGAGCACCTCGGTCGCCCACTCCTCGCCCTGCGGCCGGGTCTCGACCAGGTGCTCGGCCACCGCCTCGGCCGACGCGCCCGTCTCGGTCAGCAACCGGGCGGCGGCCGCGTGCAGGTCCTGGCGTTCGGTGATGGTCAGTTCTTCGCGCAAAGTGTTGCGCACCAACGGATGCACCAACGAACCATCGGCTGACAGCAATCCCATGCGGTGCAGCGCGGCGATCGTCCCGGCCAGTTCGCACGGCTCGATGCCGATCAACTCGGCGACGCGCGGCAAAGTCACTTCGCCGCCCAGCACAGCCAGGGCGTGCAACGCGTCCGGAGCGTGCGGCGCGAGGCGGCGCAGGCGGACGTTGACGGTCGGCAGCAACGCCGGTGCGGTGAGTCCGACGACGTGGTCGGTGTACGCGCGCATGAGGTTGAGCAGCAGCAACGGGTTGCCGCCCGCCTCAGCGCGGCACAGCGCGATGAAGTCGTCGTCCTGCGGTCCCAGCTCGTTCTCGACCAACGCGCGCGAGTCGGCGAACGACAGCTCGTCCAGCCGGATCTCGCTGGTCGACGCGGCGAGCAGCTCTTCAAGGGTCTGCGGCCCCGCGCACACCTCGCCCGCCCCGATCCCGGCCAGCGCGAAGATCGGCAGGTGCTCGATGCGGTGCGGCAGGGTGCTCAGCCACTGCAGCGACGGCTGGTCGGCCCACTGCGCGTCGTCCACGACGAGGGCGACGGGGCGTTCTGCGGCCATCCGAGCGAGCGCGCGATGCAGGACGTGCAGTTCGGGCAACGTCACCGGGCCCGGTTCGGCCAGCGAGTCGGACTGCCCGAGCGCGGCCGCGATGCGCGGCTGGTGCTGGACGTCGTCCCCCGGCTGCACGCAGACGAACAGGCGGCTGACCAGCCCGAACGGCAGGTCGCGCTCCAGGTAGCTGCCGCGTGCCGCCAGCACCGTGAACCCGTGCCGCGCGGCCAGCTCCCGCGCGGTCGTGAGCAGTGCCGTCTTGCCGGCCCCGAGTCCCCCAGTGGCCACCACGAGGTGCCCGTCACCGCCAGACGCCGCGGTGAGCGCCTCCGCCAGCCGCGTCGTCTCCCGGTCCCGCCCGACCAGTCCCGCTCTCGCGCCCATGGGTCCATCTGAGGCCTGTCCGCCATTGGCCGCCTATCGCGGAAGCATTGGCGCTACGCCACCCCGATGAGCCTCAGGCCCGCCGTGGTCGCCGCGGCCAGCACGATGACCGCCACGAACGGCAGCTTGCGCCACGCCGCGAGCCCGCCGACGGCGACGCCGGCCGCGAGCGCCCAGCCGCCGAACTGCCTGCCGTTCGTCAACGCCGAGACCGCTACCAGCGCCAACAGCAGAACCGTTGCCGAAGCGGACATCAGTTCGCGGACCTTCTCCGGCAACGTGACGCGGTCGCGCAGCAACGGTCCGGCGAGACGGATCGCGAAGGTGCCGGCGGCCAGGATCAGGACTGCGGTGACGGGCACGGCTCCTCCTTCTTCTTCGTCGTGCGGAACGCGAACAGCCCGGCCAGCGCGAGCAGCACGGGCACACCAGCGGGCAGGAACGGCGTGGTCGCGAGCGCAATCGCCGCGCCGACGAGTGCCGCGTTGCGCGTCGCCGCGTCTTTGAGCGCCGGCAACGTGAGCGCCAGCAGGGCCGCCGGGAACGCCGCGTCCAGCCCGAACGTCATCGGGTCGCCGATCGCCTGCCCCACGAGCGCACCGATGAGCACGCCCGTGTTCCAGCTGAAGAACAGCGACACGCCACACGCCCAGTAGGCCGCACGCGCTCTCGCGGGATCCTTCTGCGCCATCGCGAACGCGGTCGACTCGTCGATCAGCAGGTGGCTGCCGACGATCCGAGCGAGCGGGCTCTTGCCCAGCACGTCCCCGACCGCGAGGCCGAACGGCAGGTGCCGCGCGTTGAGCACGAGCCCGGCCAGCACCGCGGCGGCAGGGCTGCCACCTGCGGCGACGACGCCCACGGCCATGAACTGCGAGCCGCCCGCGAAGATCACCAGTGACATCAGCACCGGCATCCACCACGGCAGGCCGGAGCCGACCGAGATCGCGCCGAAGCTCGCGCCGGTCACCGCGGCACCTAACGCGACTGCGGCCACGTCACGCAGAAGCACAGCATCAAGAGTTCGCCAGATCGAACGCACCACCCATTAAGATGAACACCTGGGATCGGTGTTCGTCAAGACGAACGGATGGACTTCTGTGTCGAACGCACCACTCGACCTCATCGCCGCCAACCTCCGGCGCGAGCGCGACCGCACCGGCATGTCGCTGACCGAGGTCGCGAAGAAGGCCGGCGTCGCGAAGTCGACGCTCTCCCAGCTGGAGTCCGGAGCCGGAAACCCCAGCGTGGAGACCCTGTGGGCACTCGGTGTGGCGCTCGGCGTGCCGTTCAGCCGACTCGTCGAACCCGCCGTGCCGCGTGTGCAGGTGATCCGCGCCGGCGAGGGCCCGGTCATCCACTCCGAACAGGCGCACTACTCCGCGACGCTGCTGGCCGCGTGCCGTCCGGGCACCAAGCACGACATCTACTGGCTGGCCCTCGAACCCGGCGGTGCCCGCGAGTCGCTGCCGCACGTGCCGGGCAGCGTCGAGCACATGATCGTGGCGTCCGGCCGCTGCCTGGCAGGCCTCGCCGACGACCCGATCGAACTCGGGCCGGGCGACTACATCGTCTATCCCGGCGACCTGCCGCACATCTGCAAGGCCCTGGAACCGGGCACGACCGCGATGATGGTCATGGAGCACACCGTCTAGCTCAGCTGACCTCGCAGCGTGCGCAGCCACGGTTCGGTGAGCGCGGGCTCGCCGTCGATGGCGCGCGCGATCATCCGCCGAACCTCCTTGGTGCGCCCGAGTTGGACCAGTTGCACCGCCTCGGCCAGCGCCTTGCGAGTCCTCTCGTCCCGCTCGGTCTCCGGCGGGTCGGCCACCCATCTGTGCGGCGGAAAGGATCTCGTCACCTTCTGCTGCCAGTTGCCGAAGTGCGACCAGACTCCCGCGTCGAGCGACACGTTCACGACAGACGCGGCGGGCAGTCTGCGCGTCCACTCGGCGTGTTGCTTCCAGCGCCAGGTCTTGGGGCTGGTCTCCGTCCTCCCGATCACCCCGACGAACCGGAGCTTGAGGCGGATCACCGGCCACGGCTCGCGCTCCTCGGTGATCCAGTCGTCCAGCAGCGTGAAGAGGCTCAGGAACGTCCGGCCGGACGACACCACGTCGACGAACGTCACCGGCCGGGTGCGACGGGCCAGCGAGGCGGGCGTGATGCCGAGTTCCGTGAGGATCTCCCGCGCTCGCAGGACCGCCGGCCGGGTGTGGTCGTCGGGGTGCCAGAACGACAGCGGCAGCCGCGCGAGGGTGTGGTCCGTGCCCTCCAGCGCGCCGCCGAGAAGGTCGAACATCGAGTCGAGCGAGCGCCCGACGAACACCAGGTCGCCGTTGCCACCACGGGCGAGCACCTTGCCCGCGCACTCCGCCAGGTCGGCGAGGTAGCGCACCTCGGGGATCGCGACGTCGTCGAGCAGCGACCCGAGCTGGTCGGGCGTCACGAGGTCCCAGCGGAACGGCACGTTCATACCGACATGATGGCGGGTGGTCGTGGCCAGGAGGCCACGACCACCCACAAGGTCAGTAGCTCGCGGGCCGGAAACCGGACCAGCCGGTGCCGACCTGCACCGCCGTGGACAACGTCCCGTCGCCCTCGCCGCCCCAGCGCCACAGCGTCGAGTCGCTCGACCGCACCGCCACGACGTCGGCCTTCGCGTCGCCGTTCACGTCCAGGACGTTGAACTCGGTGAAGCCCGCCCAGCCCGCGCCGACCTCGCGGCCGCTGGAGAAGGTGCCGTTTCCGTTGCCCTCCCAGAAGAACAGGTCGCCGGCCGCGTTCGTGGCCCACAGGTCGCCGTCGCCGTCACCGTCAGCGTCGCCGCCGGCGAAGCGCGGGAAGGAAGCCCAGCCCTCGCCGATGAAGATGCGGGCCGAGAACTTGCCGGAGCCCTCGCCGGGGTACCAGTACAGGCGGCCGCCGTCGCGGCCGACGATGTCCGCGCGGTTGTCGCCGTTGACGTCCAGTACCGCGAACCACTCCAGCGTCTGCCAGCCGGAGCCGCCGTTCGCGAGCTTGGTGAACGTGCCGTGGCCCGAGTTGTGCCAGTAGTGCAGCGAGCCGTCGGCGTCGGTGGCGAGGATGTCCGCGAAGCCGTCCGCGTTCGTGTCGCCGACCCCGATGCGGTTGAACGCCGACCAGCCCGGCCCGACCTCGCTGGAGCCGCCGAACCTGCCAGCGGACGTGCCGGGGTAGAGGTGCATGGTGTTGTCCGGGCCCACCGCGAGCAGGTCGTCGTAGCGGTCGCCGTTCACGCTCTCCGCGGACAGGCTGCGCGCCGACGTCCACCACGTCGTCTGCTTGCGGGCGCCGGCCCAGGTGAAGCTGAAGTGGATGTGGTCGGTGTGCGGGCTGTCGCCGCTGTAGGACTGCCAGCCCTTCGACGACTCGTACGCCCGCCAGATCCGTCCGTTCCAGATCATGTACATCAGCCCGAAGCGCCTGGCCAGGGCATGTGCGTTGCCGTGCTGGTCGGTGGCGAGGAGCCAGTTGATGATCTCCTGGGCCTGCGCGGCCTGGGTCGAGTTGCCCGCGTTGAACGGGTAGTCGAGCGCGCGGCCCTCCTTGTGCTCGCTCGTGCCGCCGATGTTGCACGCACGGGTCATGCCGAGGTCGGCGCGGCCGTACTCGGCCTTCAGCAGGTCTCTGAACCCGATGACGCCCGGTTTGGCGTCCGGGTCGCACGTCGTCTGCCCCACGTAGGTGGCGTACTTGTCGATCGCCGCACCGAACGCGGGAGTGGGCGGCGCCGCCATCGCGGACGTGGACGAGAGCAGCATGACCGCAGCACTGAGCGCCACGAGAATCCGCTTCATGAGTGGTCTCCCCTGTCGAGTGGATGCCACTCACCCTGGGGAGGAGAACTACACGGGACCTACACGCGCTCCACACGTTCGGGGTGCGATTCTTCCCGCTTAACCGTATAGCAGACAGGGGGCCTTGCCACAAGGCCCCATGGATCGTTCACACTCATCGCCTCAGGCAGAACAAGGGCGCTGTGGGGAGCACGTGGGTTACGAAGAAGAACTGCAGTCCGAGCGTGAATACGTGGCCGGTCTCTACGCACGGCTCGATGGCGAACGCGCGCGCGTGAAGGCCGCCTACCTGTCAGCGCTGGGTGGCACCGGCGAGACCGCAATGGAACGTGACAACGAGGTGCGCGCCCGGCACCGCGAGATGAAGCGCCTGAACGTGGCCGACTACGGCCTGTGCTTCGGCCGGCTGGACAGCGTCGACGGCGACAGTTCCTACATCGGCAGGATCGGCCTGTTCGACGAGGAGAACGAGTTCGAACCGGCGCTGCTCGACTGGCGGGCACCGGCGGCGCGGCCGTTCTACACCGCCACCGGGGCCACCCCCGAGGGCATGCTCCGGCGCCGTCAGTTCCTCACCCGCCGCCGGTCGGTGGCCGGGTTCACCGACGAGGTGTTCGGCAGGCTCGGCGAGGAGCAGGGCGACGTGGCCCTGCTGGAGGCGTTGAACGCGCCGCGCGGCGACGGCATGCGCGACATCGTGGCGACCATCCAGTCCGAACAGGACGCGATCATCCGGCTCGACCACCCCGGCGTGCTGGTGATCGAGGGCGGCCCCGGCACCGGTAAGACGGTCGTGGCGCTGCACCGCGTCGCATACCTGATGTACACGCAACGAGAGCGCATGGAACGGCACGGCGTGCTCGTCGTCGGTCCCAACCCGGCGTTCCTCAACCACATCAGCCGTGTGCTGCCGTCACTGGGCGAGTCGGACGTCGTGTTCTCGACGACCGGCAGCCTGCTGCCCGGTCTGCTCGCGACCGCCGAGGACGCTCCGGACGTCGCGCGGCTCAAGGGTTCGCGCAAGATGGTGGACGTGCTGAAGGCGGCCGTCGCGGCCCTGCAGCGCGTTCCCGCGGAGCCGATCCCGATGGGCATGAAGGACGTGGTCGTCCACATCGGCGCGGACGTCGCCCAGTGGGCCCGGCAGGAGGCGCGAGACAGCGGCCTGCCGCACAACGAGGCCCGCGCGGTGTTCCGCGAGATCGTCACGTACGTGCTGACCGAGCGGGCGATCGGCCGGATCGGGAAGGGCTGGATGTCCCGGTCCGACAAGCAGGCCTGGGAGGAGATGCGGACGGGCCTGGTCAAGGACCTCGCCGACGACGACACGTTCGCCGCGCTGCTCGACTCCCTGTGGCCGATCATGACGCCGTTCGAGCTGCTGGGCGCGCTGTACTCGTCGCCGGAACTGCTGGCGGAGGCGGGCGCCGACCCGTCGCTGCACCGCGTGGACGGTTCCGCGTGGACGGTCTCGGACGTGCCGTTGCTCGACGAGCTGCACGACCTGCTGGGCAAGGACGGCAGCGAGCAGGCCGACGACCAGGCCGCCTCCGCCGACCGCGCGGCCGAGGCCCGGTACGCGGCCGAGGTGCTCGACAGCATGGTCGGCCGCTTCGACCACATGGACGACGAGGACCACCTCTTCGCCTCGGACATGCTGTTCGCCGAGGACCTGGCCGAGCGCTTCGAGGACCACGACCAGCGCACGCTCGCCGAACGCGCGCTGGCCGACCGCGGCTGGACCTACCGGCACGTGGTGGTGGACGAGGCCCAGGAACTGTCCGAAATGGACTGGCGGGTGCTGATGCGCCGCTGCCCCGGCCGTTCCTTCACGGTGGTGGGCGACCTGGCGCAGCGTCGTGCGGCGGCGGGTGCCACGTCGTGGGGCCAGATGCTCGACGCGTACGTGCCGGGGCGCTGGGAGTACCGGTCGCTGACGGTCAACTACCGCACGCCGGCGGAGATCATGGCCGTCGCGGCACGGGTGCTCGCCGAGTTCGCGCCGGACGTCCGCGCGCCGGAGTCGGTGCGCGCCAACGGTGTTCAGCCGTGGTCGCGGCAGGTGACTCCGGACGAGCTGCCCGGCGCCATCGAGGAGTTCGTCAAGCAGGAGGCGGTTCTCGAGGGAACGAGCGTGGTGATCGGCCCGTCCGGCGTGCCCGGCACCGTGCCCGCCTCGGAGACCAAGGGCCTGGAGTACGACTCGGTGCTCGTCGTCGAGCCGGAACGGATCATGGCGGACGGGCCGCGCGGTGCGGCGGAGCTGTACGTGGCGCTGACCCGTGCCACGCAACGGCTCGGCGTGCTGCACCACGGGGCGTTGCCGGCCGCTTTGTCCGATCTCGCTGAGACCGTGGGCACAAGCGGGTAATTCGGTGGGTGCGGGGTTCTGACCAGCTCTAAAGTCCAGCTGGTGAGCACTCCGCCCAACCAGCCCCACGACCCGGCCAACCCGTGGGCGACTCCGCCCGCGGGTCAGGCCGTGCCGGGCCCGCAGCCCGGCCAGGCGTACCCGGGCCAGCCGTATCCGGGTCAGCCCCACGTCGGCCAGCCCAACCCGGGGCAGCCGTATCCGGATCAGGCCCATCCCGGCCAGCAGTACCCCGGCCAGGCGTTTCCGGGTCAGGCCTACCCCGGTCAGGCGTATCCGGGTCAGGCGTATCCGGGTCAGCCCGGCCAGCCGTACCCCGGCCAGCCCTACCCGGCCTATCCGGCTCCGGAACCGCCGCGGAAGTCGTCGGGCAAGGCGGTCCTGATCATCGCCGGGCTGGTCGTGATCGCACTGGGGCTCAGTGCCGCCGTGTTCCTGGTGAACCGGGGCGACAAGCCACCGGCCGCGGCCTCGTCCACGTCGGCCACCACGACCACGACGACGACCACCACGAAGCCGAAGGCGTTCGCGGAGGTCGGTGACTGCGTGCTGCTCGCGGGCGGGTCGTTCAACCCGAAGTTCGAGAAGACCGCGTGCGCCGAGAACAAGCACAACTACACGGTGTCCAAGGTGCCGGCGACGTCCACCGAGGAGTGCGGCACGCCGCCGGACGGCTATGTCAAGTACACCAAGGGTTCCAGCGTGAACGTGTGCCTGATCCCGGTGTTCGTCGACGGCGAGTGCTACGACTTCACCCTCGCGTCGCTGCAGTCGGAGTTCCCGAAGAAGGCGTGCGGCGGCTACATGGTCGTCAAGGCCAAGGTGATCACCGGAACCGCGGACAAGGCGGCGTGCGGTCAGGACGAGCGGCTCGCGCTGGCGCTGGCCTACCCGGAGATCAAGACGACCTACTGCCTGACCCACACGTTCTCGATCTGACCCCCCTAGGATGGGCGGAAGTCTGGGGGGACTGCTCGCGTCGGCCAGACGATCACATCCGCGTCGAGCCGCACTGGGGGCATTCCATGACGACTCCGCCCACTCCACCTGACGGGCCCCGCAACCTGTGGGCGCCACCCGCCGGGGCACTCCCGCCCCACGGTCACCCGGCCGCTTTCGTTCCACCACGAAGGACATTCCGCGCCGGGAGGGTGATCGCGGCCTGCCTCGGTGGCCTGGTGCTGGTGGCACTGGTCCTGGGCGCGTCGCTGCTCCGCGGGGACAGCTCTCCCGGCACGGCGGTCGGCGACTGCGTGAAGCTGACGAGCACAGAGACCGCCACGAGGTACGAGAAGGTCTCCTGCGACGGCAGGCTGCACAACTACACCGTGAGCAGGGTGCTGGGCTCCCGGGGCGGGGACTGCGGCGAAGCCCCGCACTCGTACACGACCTACGACAGCCGCAAGGACCTCAGCGAGCACCTGTGCCTGATCCCGGTGTTCTTCGACGGCGAGTGCTACGACTTCACCTCGCACCTCGCCGAGAACAAGAGGATGGCCTGCGGTACGACCGGGGCGACCAAGGTGCGGGTGCTCACGAACGTCGCGGACGAGGCGGCGTGCGGCCCGGAGTCGTCGAAAGCGATGGCCTTCAAGGAAACGACGACCACGTACTGCTTCACACCGGGGTCGTAGGACGGCAGAAGGGCGCGTCCCGTGGGGGACGCGCCCTTCTCCGTTCGTTCCTGGGACCTACCAGCCGCGCTCGGCCAGGCGGTGCGGCTCCGGGATCTCGTCGACGTTGATGCCGACCATGGCCTCACCCAGGCCGCGCGAGACCTTGGCGATGACGTCGGGGTCGTCGTGGAAGGTGGTGGCCTTCACGATGGCCTCGGCGCGCTGGGCCGGGTTGCCGGACTTGAAGATGCCGGAACCGACGAACACGCCCTCGGCGCCGAGTTGCATCATCATCGCGGCGTCGGCCGGGGTCGCGATGCCACCCGCGGTGAACAGCACGACGGGGAGCTTGCCGTTCTGCGCGATCTCCTTGACCAGCTCGTACGGCGCCTGGAGCTCCTTGGCGGCCACGTAGAGCTCGTCCTCGGGGAGGTTCTGCAGGCGGCGGATCTCCTGGCGGATCTTGCGCATGTGCGTGGTGGCGTTCGAGACGTCACCGGTGCCGGCCTCGCCCTTGGAGCGGATCATGGCCGCGCCCTCGGTGATGCGGCGCAGGGCCTCTCCGAGGTTCGTCGCACCGCACACGAACGGAACGGTGAACGCCCACTTGTCGATGTGGTTGGCGTAGTCGGCCGGGGTGAGCACCTCGGACTCGTCGATGTAGTCGACACCGAGCGACGCGAGGACCTGGGCCTCGACGAAGTGGCCGATGCGGGCCTTCGCCATGACCGGGATCGAGACGGCCTCGATGATCCCGTCGATCAGGTCGGGGTCGCTCATGCGCGCGACGCCGCCCTGGGAGCGGATGTCGGCCGGGACGCGCTCCAGCGCCATGACGGCGACGGCGCCCGCGTCCTCCGCGATCTTCGCCTGGGTGGCGTCGACCACGTCCATGATCACGCCACCCTTGAGCATCTCGGCCATGCCGCGCTTGACGCGGGCGGTACCCGTGACCTGATCAGTGCTCACCGGGGCAACCTTTCACGAGGGGAAGTCTTGGTGAACTCACCCTACGTCTGACGTGGCCCTCTCGCCCAAGCCACTGGAGCCCCGAACCAGAAGGCCACTTGACGATCAACCGCAGGTGGTGAGCCCTGTCACTTGGCTGGTTGTGAACTGTGTTCGCGTGCCGGTGGGCGACCAGTCGGGTCTCCGGGGTTGTAACGACCTGTGAACGGGTGTGAGATCGAACACTACGACTTGACGGAGGTCGCCATGGGAAGCAAGAACTCCGACAACGGCACATCGGCAGGCGCGGTCGCTGTAGACGACCCGGCCAAAGTCCGCAACGTCGTGCTCGTGGGCCCGTCCGGCGCCGGCAAGACGACGCTCACCGAGGCCCTGCTCGCCGCCACCGGTGTCCTGACCCGCGCGGGATCGGTCACCGAGGGCACCACGGTCTGCGACCACGACCCGGCAGCCGTCCGGCAACAACGGTCGGTGGGCCTCGCTGTAGCCCCGATCCAGCACGGGGACATCAAGATCAATCTGATCGACACCCCCGGATACGTCGACTTCGTGGGTGAGCTCAGAGCAGGACTACGGGCCGCGGACGCGGCCCTTTTTGTTGTCAACGCTTTCGAGGGCGTCGACGCGGCCACCATCTCGTTGTGGGAGGAGTGCGCTCTCGTCGGCATGCCACGCGCCGTCGTCATCACACGCACCGACCACCACCGTGCGGACTTCGGCACCGAGGTCATCGCGTGCCAGGCGGCGTTCGGCGCGGGCGTCGTGCCGCTGTACATGCCGGAGGGCGACGCACTGGTCGGGTTGCTGACGTCCGGGGCGAACTACCCGGACGAGCGCGCGGCGTTGATCGAGGGAATCATCGCCGAGAGCGAGGACGAGACCCTCATGGAGCGCTACCTCGAAGGCGAGGAGATCGACCAGGACACGCTCATCGCCGACCTGGAGACCGCCGTCTCGCGCGGCTCGTTCCACCCCGTGATGCCCGTGTGCGCCGCAACCGGCATGGGTCTCACGGAGCTGTTGGACGGCATCTCGCGCGCGTTCCCGTCACCGCTGGAGCACGACGTTCCGGACGTGACGTCGGTGGACGGCATCCCGCAACCTCGCATGGCCGCCGACCCGGACGGGCCACTCGTCGCCGAGGTGGTCCGCACAGCAGTGGACTCCTACGTCGGCCGCGTGTCGTTGGTCCGTGTCTTCTCCGGCACCCTTCGCCCCGAACGCCCCGTGCACGTCTCCGGCCACGGCATGGCCGACCGCGGCCACGAGGACCACGACGCCGACGAACGCGTCGCCCACATCTACTCGCCGCTGGGCTCGACGCTGCGCGAGGTCCCCTACTGCGTCGCCGGCGACCTGTGCGCGCTGACGAAGCTGACCACCGCCGAAACCGGCGACACCGTCTCCGCCCCCGAACAGCCACTGCTGATGGCGCCGTGGGACATGCCAGAACCGTTGCTGCCCATCGCCGTCGTGCCCCGCACACGCAGCGACGAGGACAACCTGGCCCGCAACATGGGCCGTCTGGTCGCGAGCGACCCGACCCTGCGCCTGGACCGCAACGCCGAGACGCACCAGATGGTCCTGTGGTGCATGGGCGAGGCCCACGCCGACGTCGTGCTGGCCCGCCTGCGCGCCGGCGGAGCGGAGATCGACACCGAACCGGTGCGCGTCCCGTTCCGCGAAACCTTCGCCGGCTCAGGAAAGGGCCACGGCCGGCACGTGAAGCAGTCGGGAGGCCACGGCCAGTACGCGGTGTGCGACATCCTCGTGGAACCACTCCCCCGCGGCGCCGGCTTCGAGTTCGTGGACAAGGTCGTCGGCGGCTCGGTCCCCCACCAGTTCATCCCGTCCGTCGAGAAGGGCGTGCGCGCACAGCTGGAACGAGGCCTGCACGACGGCACCCCTGTCGTCGACGTACGGGTGACTCTCGTTGACGGCAAAGCACATTCGGTCGACTCGTCGGACGCCGCGTTCCAAACGGCGGGCGCGCTGGCCCTGAAGGAGGCCGCGGCCGCCGCGCGCACGCAACTGCTGGAACCGATGGACGAGGTCGCGATCCGCCTGCCCGACGAACACCTGGGCACCGTGCTGGGCGACCTGTCCGGGCGGCGCGGGCGGGTGCTGGGGACCGAGTCGGACGAGGGCGGTCGCACGCTGATCCGCGCCGAGGTGCCGTCGTCGGAGCTGCTGCGGTACGCGGTGGAGCTGCGGTCGCTGACGTCGGGGACCGGCACGTTCACGCGCCGCTTCTCCCGTTACGACCCGCTGCCTGAGGCGTTGGCGGCACGCGCGAGCAAGTAGGTCCGATCGCTCGCGTGCTCGACACGCGGATCCGGAACGCGATCGAGGCGGGCTGTCACGGTGAGGCCCGCCTCCGCCAGTGCACGCGCTTCCTCGTCCGGGTCGAGGAAGCGGAAGGTCAACTCGACCTCGTTGCCCCACCACTCGGTCATCGTCTTCGCCTGCCCCGCCTCGGTTTCCGCGTCGCGCACGTGGAACGCGACCAGCGCCTGCCCACCGGGGCGCAGTACCCGCGCGAACTCGGCGTACGCCTGGGCACGTTGTCCTGCGTCGAGGTGGATGACCGCGTACAGGCAGACGAGCGCGGAAACCGAGTGGGACCGGATGGGCAGTGCTGTCATGTCGCCGGCGCAGGTGGGCACGTCGGCGTGCGAGCACATCTGCGGTGACAGGTCGACGCCGACGACGGGCACTCGCGCAGCCAGATGGGCCGCGACGTGGCCTGGCCCGCAGCCGACGTCCAGAACCAGGCCGTCCGCCGAGTCCGCGACGGCGTCGAGCAGAGCGCGGTCCAGCGGCTTCCCCGCGAGCTCGCCGCTCAGTTCGGACGCGTAGCGCGCGGCCACGCGGTCGTACGAGCGGCGAGTGCTCACCGCACCACCCTAGGTGTTCTGGGGGAAGCCCAGGTTCACGCCGCCGTGCGACGGGTCGAGCCAGCGCGACGTGACGACCTTCGAGCGGGTGAAGAAGTGCACGCCGTGCGGGCCGTACGCGTGGGAGTCGCCGAACAGCGATTCCTTCCAGCCGCCGAACGAGTAGTAGGCGACCGGCACGGGGATCGGCACGTTCACGCCGACCATGCCTACCTCGATCTCGTTCTGGAACCGGCGAGCGGCGCCGCCGTCGTTGGTGAAGATGGCGGTGCCGTTGCCGTAGCGGTTGCTGTTCACCATCTCGACGGCTTCTTCGTAGGTGTCGCAGCGGACGACCGAGAGCACCGGGCCGAAGATCTCGTCGGTGTAGACCGTCATGTCCGTGCCGACGTGGTCGAACAGCGTCGGGCCGAGCCAGAAGCCGTCTGCCTCGCCGTCGATCGGGTGGTCGCGGCCGTCGACCGCCAGCACCGCGCCCGCAGCCACCCCGGCGTCCAAATAGGACGTGACCTTGTCGCGGTGCACGCCGGTGACCAGCGGGCCCATCTCGCAGGACGAGCCGGCGCCGACCTTCACGTCGGCGATCCGCGACTGGATCTTGGAGACCAGCGCGTCGCCGACCTCGCCCACGGCGACCACGACCGAGATCGCCATGCACCGCTCGCCCGCCGAGCCGAAGCCCGCGGACACGGCGGCGTCCGCGGCCAGGTCCAGGTCGGCGTCGGGCAGCACGACCATGTGGTTCTTGGCGCCGCCCAACGCCTGCACGCGCTTGCCGTGCGAGGTGCCGGTTTCGTAGACGTAGCGGGCGATCGGGGTGGAGCCGACGAACGAGATCGCCTTCACGGCCGGGTGTTCGAGGAGCCGATCAACGGCCACCTTGTCGCCGTGCACAACGTTCAGGACGCCGTCCGGCAGACCGGCCTCTGCGAAGAGTTCGGCGAGGAAGTTCGACGCCGAAGGGTCCTTTTCGGACGGTTTCAGGACCACGGTGTTGCCGCACGCGATGGCGGTCGGCACGAACCACAGCGGGACCATGGCGGGGAAGTTGAACGGCGAGATCACGCCGACCACGCCCACGGGCTGCTGGATCGAGTAGACGTCGACACGGGTCGACGCGTTCTCGCTGAAGCCGCCCTTCAGGAGCTGCGGGATTCCGCACGCGTACTCGACCGACTCCAGCGCGCGCTGGATCTCGCCGCCCGCGTCGGACACGACCTTGCCGTGCTCGGCGGACACGATCTTCGCGAGGTCGCCCTTGCGGTCGTTGAGCAGCTCGCGGAACTTGAACATCACCGTCGAGCGCTGCGCCAGGGACGCGTTTCGCCAGGACGCAAACGCTTCCGCGGCAGCCGAGACCGCCGCGTCCACTTCGGACACCGACGCGAAGGCGACCTGGGAGGCCACCTTGCCAGTCGTCGGGTCGTAGACGTCCCCGAGCCTCGATGGAGTGTCGTCCCAGGGCTTGCCGTTGATCCAGTGTTTGATCACGCCTGTTCCACCGCCTGCGCCAGAATGCCCAAAGCCTCTTCCAGTTCGTCCTCGGTCAGCGTCATCGGTGGCGCCAACCGGATCACGTTGCCGTACAGGCCGCCCTTGCCGACGAGCAACCCGCGCGCCTTCGCCTCCGCCAGCACCACACCGGCGGCGGCGCCGTTCGGTTCGCCCTCGGGACCGACGAACTCGACGCCGACCATCAGGCCCTTGCCGCGCACGTCGCCGATCACCGGGTGCTTCTCCGCGAGCTCGCGGAGCCCGCTCAGCAGCCGCGAGCCGAGCTTGGCCGCGTTGGCCTGGAGGTCGTGGTCGAGCAGGTAGTCGAGAGTGGCGAGAGCGCCGGCCGTGGAGACCGGGTTGCCGCCGAACGTCGAGATCGAGTTGGCGTTGATGGTGTCCATCAGGTCGCCGCGCGCGACGACACCGCCGATCGCGAGGCCGTTGCCGAGGCCCTTGGCGAACGTCATCGCGTCCGGCACAACGTCGTGCGCCTGGATGCCCCAGAAGTGCTCGCCGGTGCGGCCCCAGCCTGTCTGCACCTCGTCGGAGATGAAGAGGATCCCGTACTCGTCCAGCACGTCCTTGAACGCGCGGAACAGGCCGTCGGGCGGGGACGTGAAGCCGCCGACGCCCTGGATCGGCTCGACGATCATGCACGCGACGTCGCCGGACGTCGTGGTCTCGATGATCTCGCGCAGGTCGTCGACGCACGCCTTGATGTAGTCGGCGTCGGAGAAGGACTTGAACGGCGAACGGTAGCGGTAGCCGCCGTGCACCCAGCTGACCTTGATCGGCGACAGCGCGGACGCGGACCAGCCGCGGTTGCCCGTGATGGCGACCGTGGCGAACGCACGGCCGTGGTAGCTGTTGCGCAGCGCCAGCACCTGCTCGCTGCGGCGCGCCTGGGTGGCGAGCATCAGCGCGGTCTCGTTGGCCTCGGTGCCGGAGTTCGTGAAGAACACCTTGGCGTCCGGAATGCCGGAGAGTTCGGCGATCTTCTCCGCCAACTCGACCTGCGAGCGAATCAGGTACAGCGTCGAGCTGTGCAGCACGCCCGTGTCGAGCTGGGAGCGGATCGCGTCGCTGATCTCGGCGACGTCGTAGCCGATGGCGTTGGTCAGGATGCCCGCGAAGAAGTCCAGGTAGGTCGTGCCCTCGCGGTCGGTCACCCGGCGCCCGGAGGCGCTCGCGATCTCGATGGGCTCGTCGTAGTAGAGGGCCAGCCACTTCGGCATCACCGCGCGGTGTCGTGCCAGCAGCTCCTTGTGAGCCATCTCGTCCTCCAAGGGGTCCGACGCCTGCCTCGGAGTCTGCTGGCGCGCCGGGTGCGCCGCCATGCACAACCTGTACCCGGATCGGCTGGTTGGCATTACGTTGTGTCCATGTACCCGACGGTCTCCGAAGTCGTCGCTCTGCCGGTGATCCGGCAGGGAAAGCCCCGTTTGGTGGCCGGATCGGCCGGACTCGGCAGACGCGTCCGATGGGTCCATGTGGCGGAGATCGCAGACATCGCGCCGCTGCTTCGAGGCGGCGAACTGGTGCTCACGACCGGCGTGATGCTGCCCGAGTCCGGCCTCGCCCGCTACATCGAGGAACTGGCCGCCGTCGGCTGCGCCGGCCTGATCGTCGAGCTGGGCAGGCGGTGGCGCGACGACGTGCCCGGCGCTCTGGTCACGGCGGCGGAACGGCACGGGTTACCGCTGGTCACGCTCACCGAGGAGACCAAGTACGTGGCCGTGACCGAGGCCGTCGTGGGGCTGATCGTGGACGCCCAGCTGGCCGAGCTCAGGGCCGCGGAACAGGTGCACGAGACGTTCACGGCCCTGACGGTCGCGGGCGCCGAACCCTCCGAGGTGCTGCGCGAGGTGGCCAGGACGTCCGGGCTGGCGGTCGTGCTGGAGACGCTGGGCCACGACGTGCTCGCCTACGACGCGGCCGGGCACGATCCCGTGACGCTGCTGGACGACTGGGCGGCGCGTTCGCGGGCCGTCACGGTCACCGAGCGGACCGCCTACGACACCGCGTCCGGTTGGTTGATCACCATCGTCGGGGCACGCGGTGCCGACTGGGGCCGGCTCGTGATGGTCTCGCCGGAGCCACCACCACACCGGCACGTCGTGGTCGCCGAACGCGCCGCGTCGGCGTTGGCCGTGCATCGGCTCGTAGCACGCGATCGGGAGTCGCTGGAACGGCAGACGCACCGGACGTTGCTGGCCCAGCTGCTCGGCCAGTCGCCGCAGTCGCCGGATCTGGGCGCGCGGGCGGCGGCGCTCGGCGTGCCCCTGGAACGACGCCAGCTGATCGGCGTGGCGGTCCGGCCGGTGTCCGTTCTGCAGGGGCAAACGCTTGCCACGCAGGAGGTTCTGCGTGATCTCGCCGAGGCGACGGCGCTGGCGGCCCGGCGGGTGACGGTCGCGGCACTGGTCGGCGTCGTGGACGACACGTCGGTGCGCGCGCTGCTGTCGGTGCCGGTGACCGTTGGTGTGGAAGGGGTTCTGCGCAAGGTCGCGCGCGAGATCCACCGGACGGCGGCGTCAGCGGTGGTGATCGCGGTGGGCACGACGGTCACGTCCACAACGGACGTTCGCAGGTCGCTCGGCGAGGCCGTGCACGTGGCAGGGGCGGCGCTGCGAGCACCGGGATCCCAGCTCTACCACCGGCTTGACGACGTCCGGCTGCGCGGGTTGCTGCACCTGCTGCGCGAGGACGAACGGGTGCGGGCGTTCGCGGACCGCGAGCTCGGGCCGTTGCTGGCGCGGGACTCGGCGCAGGGCTCCCGGCTGGTCGAGCTGCTGCGGTGCCTGTGCGAGAACGGCGGCAACAAGTCGGCGGCGGCCGCGGCGGCGCACCTGTCCCGGACGGCCTACTACCAGCAGCTCGCGCGGATCGAGCAGGTTCTCGGCGTCTCGCTGGAGGACCCGGAGTCCGTGCTCTCGCTCTACGTCGCGCTGCTGGTACACGAAATGGGCCCGTGAGCGCGCACGGGCCCATTTTCGACGTGGGAACTCAGCCGTTGATCGTCGGGAAGGTGCCCGAGAGAACGGTCGGGTTCGGCACGACGTTGTTGGTCGGCAGGTCCGACAGCGCCGGCGCCTTCAGGTCACCGACGTGCGCGTTGCCCGCGAGGGCGTCGGCGTTCGGCAGCGACGGCAGGGTGCCCAGCTCGGCGGCGACCGGGTTCGGCGCGGTGCGCTCCTGCGCGGCCGGGACGGCGGGCAGCGCGGGCACCGGCAGGTCGTTGGCGACGGGAGCGCCGACGTGCGGGAGCTGGACAGCGGAGGCCGACTCGAGCGGGTTCGCGTGCTGCTGGGCGTCGGAGATCAGCTTGCCCGCGCCGACCTCGGGGACGCCGGCACCCAGCTGGGGCAGCTCGGCGGCGCTGGCCGAGCCCGCGAGGAGCGGGGCGGCGCTGGCGGCGAGCAGGGCGGCGGCACGGAACAGTCCGGAACGAGACACAGTTTTCCTCAATCTGGTTTGGGGACCGATCTTCGATTTCATCGGCGCATTTGGTTCGAGAATTAACCCGCTCGATCGGGTGGTGAGGGTTTGAACCTCACGCGACGGGAGGTCCTACGGTCTCGGTGTGACCCGTTGGAGCGTCGGTGACCTGGCCAGAGCGAGCGGACTGACAGTCCGCACGCTGCACCACTACGACGAGATCGGACTGGTCGTCGCTTCCGAGCGCACGGCATCCGGTCACCGTCGGTACACACCGGACGACGTCCGCCGCCTCTATCAGGTGAGATCGCTGCGCCAGCTCGGTCTTTCGCTGGAGGAAGTCCGATCGGCACTGTCCCGTTCGGACTCGCTGCGGCCTCTCTTCGAGGCCCAGCTCGCCGCGCTGAACGTCCAGGCGCAACAGGTGGAGGCACTGCGGTCGCGGCTCACCGCGCTGCTCGACGGGCACACCACCGAGTCCCTTCTGTCCACTTTGGAGATGATGTCCGTGTACGAGAGCTACTTCACCGCCGACCAGCTGGGCGACATGAGGTCGCGCGCGGCGGCGATGGGCCCGGAGGCCGTGGAGGCGCTGAAGGCGTCCTGGCTGGAACTGGTGCGGCAGCTGCGTCAGCACATGGCCGACGGCACGCCACCGTCCGACCCGCGCGTCGTCGAACTCGCGCGGCAGTGGGACGAGCTCGGCGCCCGGTTCACCGGCGGCGACCCGGCGGTCCAGGCCGCGGCGCGGAAGTCGTGGACCGAGAACAAGGCGTCGATCAGTACCCAGATCGGCTGGCCCGCCGACGACGGTCTGGTGGATTACGTAACTCAGGCGCGCGCCGCACGGTGAGTTCGGTAGAAGTTGGTCATGCTTCCCGATGACCGACGTCTGCAAGCCGCCAACCCGACCGGGTGGTTCGAAGATCTCTACGCGGAGGCCGAAGCCGGCACGGCCTCCGTCCCTTGGGACGTCCCCCACCCCCAGCCGCACCTCGTCAAGTGGGCCGACGGCGTCGACGGCACGGGTCAGCGCGCGCTCGTCGTGGGCTGTGGCTACGGCCGTGACTCGGAGTTCCTAGCCTCGCTGGGGTTCGAGGTGACCGCCTTCGACATCTCCCCCACCGCCGTGGCGGCCGTGCAGGCGCGCTATCCGGAGTCCTCTGTCTCGTACGTGGTCGCCGACCTGCTGAACCCGCCCGCCGAGTGGCACCACGCGTTCGATCTCGTCGTGGAGAACATGACTGTGCAGGCGCTGCCCGTCGACGCGCACGCCCAGGCCATCGAACGGGTCGCGTGGCTGACCGGCTCGAAACTGCTGGTCCTGGCCGTGGCCCGCGAGGAAGAGTCGGTCGCGGACGGTCCGCCGTGGCCGTTGACGCCGTCCGAGGTCATGGCGTTCCAGACGGACGGTCTCACCGCCCTGAAGGTGGGTCGCGACGGGGCCCGCTGGACCGCGGAGTTCGCGCGCTAACTGGCCATGAACTGACCACTTATGACGGACTTCTGCCGCTTAGCGTGAATCATGCTCGTTCGTCGGCTGATCGCCCGTCTGCTCGACTGGCTCCTGGTGCTGGTCGTGGCGTGGCCGTTGGTCCACGAACCCGTGCTGGTGGTGCTCTGCGCGGCGCTGTACGACGCTCTGCTGCTCCGCCTGAACACCCTCGGCAAAGTCCTCGCGGGGCTGCGGGTCGTGGGCCCGGCGTCCGGCCTGAACCTCCGGCGGGCACTGACGCGCACGCTCATCACGACCGCGCTGCCCGGCGCGGGCGCGGTGCTCGTGCTGACCGGTCTGGGATGGCGGGAGCCGGCGCTGATGGCGGGCCTCGGCTGGCAGCAGCCGTGGGTCGTCATCGGCGAGCACGTCGCCGTGAGGTCGCCGGCCTGGCTCGCGTCGTTGCTGCTGGTCGGCGGGTTCGTGCTGCTCGTGCTGTCCGCCGTGGAGGCGCTTGATCTCCGTGGCACGCGGACCTGGCACGACCGCAAAGCGGGCACGGCCGTGGTGCGCCTCAAAGTGGCACAATCCCAGCGGTGACCAACGAGGTCGGGCAGAACCACGGGAACGTGGTGCAGGCGAACACAGTGGGTTCCATTCACCTCACCTCCCCCGAACCAGCGCCCACCGCGCTCGACGGTCTTCGGCACGCCAGCGAGTCGTTCGTCGGCCGGGAGCGGGAACTCGCCGAACTGGACGTGGCCGGCCTGACCGTGGTGTCGGGCCTCGCCGGTGTCGGCAAGACCGAACTCGTGCTGCGCCACGCCGAGAAGCTCCCCGGCGGCAAGCTCTTCGTCGACCTCCAGGACTACGACGACGAACGCCGGGTGACGCCGGCGCAGGCGTTGGAGGAGTTCCTGACCGCCCTGGGGGTGCGCGAGATCCCGCGCTCCGAGGACGCCCGCGCCGCGTTGTTCCGCACCCTTGTCGCCGACCGCGAACCGATGCTGATCGTGATCGACAACGCGAGGTCCGCGCAGCACGTGCGGCCGTTGCTGCCCAACCGGCACCGCACGATCGTCACCAGCAGGCACCGGCTCGTCGGCCTGGACGACGCCCACCACCTGGAGCTGGGACTGCTCCCACCGGACGAGGCGGCCGCGCTGGTGGGCGATCTCGAACTCGCCGAACTGTGCGGACGGCTGCCGCTCGCGTTGCGGATCATGGCGGCGCTGCGGCGCACCGACCCCGGCCACGACTGGGTCGCGGAACTGCGCGAGGTGCAGCTGGACCTGCTCGACGACGGCGACGAACGGTCCGTGCGCGCGGCGTTCGAACTGTCCTACCGAGCACTCACCGAGGAGCAACGCCGGGTGTTCCGGCTTTCCGCGCTGCATCCATCGCACGAGGTGACGGTCGAGGGTGCCGCGCAACTCGCCGGATGCTCCGAAGTCAAGGCGCGCAAGGCGTTGCGGGAACTGCGGACCGCGCACCTGATCGAGCCCGGCGACCGCTTCCACGACCTGGTGCGCCAGTTCGCGGCGGACTGCGTGCGAGTGGACGAGGAGAAGGAGACCCGCGAACAGGCGATGTCGCGGTTCTTCACCTACTTCGCCGAGCGGGCCGTGCAGATGGACGAAGCGCTCCGCACGCCGAAACAGCCCGAGGCGCTGCACTGGTTCGACCGCCACCGGCCGACGCTCGTCGCGTCCGTGCTGTCCGCGCTCCTGTTGCGGCACATCCCCCACGCCGGCGCGATCGCCCAGTCGTTGCACGACTACCTCGGCCTGCGCGGCCACCTGGACGACCTGCTGATGACCGACCAGCTGGCAGTGGACGCGGCGATCAACCTGGACAACCCGTGGGCCGTCGCGGTTCTGCGGGTGCGCCTCGGACACTCCTGCCTGCGGGCGGCGGACGACGAGCGGGCGTTGGGCAACCTCTACGAGGCCTGGAAGATCGTGCGGCACAGCAACGACCCGCCGCTGATGCACGAGGCGCTGGAAGGCCTGGTGCTCGCCTTCGAGCGCAACGGCAGGCACGAGGACGCGCGGCTGGCGGCGGTGGACCGGGACGCGTTGGCACGCATGCTCACAGCCGATCCCCGATGAACCGCAACGCATCTGGCAGCACTCGGCGCCAGTAGCCGGCGTCGTGCTCGCCGTGTTCGAACGAACTCCGCGCACCGACCGCCTCCGCGAGCTCCCGCGCGGGATCGTGGAACGGATCCTCCTGCCCGCACCACATGCCGACCGGTGACTTGATCCTCTCCTTGTGCCGCAACGGTTCGTGCGCCTCCCACACCTCGCGCGACGCGAACCCGTCGATCCGCTGGGCGTCCTCCCACGACGGGAAGAGGGCCGGACTGATGGCCGCCACGGCTTTCAGCGGCTGCCGGGACGCGATGTCCAGCACCCCGAACCCTCCCATCGACACGCCCAGCGCGGCGTCGAACGGCACGGGCGGCGTCAGCGAAACCCAGTAGTCCTCGCCGCCGTTGACCACGGCGCATCGGAACGCGCACCCGTTGAGGAACTTCGGCAGCCCCAGGTCCTGCCACCACCCGACGCTACCGCCGCGGCCGTGCAGCACGAGCACCACCGGGCCGGACGCGCCCATCCACGCGCCCCACGGCGTGGGCTGAACGGGTACAGGTGCGACGTCGGGGACCACTCCGTCCGGGCCCGTCCAGCCGAGCAGACGGCGGCCGCGCGGGGTCAGCGCTCCGTACGTCCCGGCCGCTCCGACCAGGCCCGCACCACCGAGAAGGACAACTCGCCGCGAGATCCCCATGAGATCCAGTGGAACACAATGTGCGCCGATCATGACAAGCGTGGACACTCTGACACTGCCACACCTGCGGCGCCGGACCCAGGATTCCGGGATGGAATCCGCCAGGATTGAGGTTGTTTCAGCAGCGTAACAGGGGGTTGAACGATGGCAGTCGAGTCCTCACCGCCCCAGGTCACACCTGACGGCCGCGTCGAACTGAGCGACGCAGGTCCCATCAAGGACAGCAGGTTCTTCAACCCCGAGCTCGCACCCGTGCCCGTCGAGCAGCGGACATGGACGACGTACAACTTCTTCGCGCTGTGGATGGGCATGGCCCACAACATCCCCAGCTACACGCTCGCGGCGTCGTTGATCGCGATCGGCATGGACTGGGTGCAGGCGTTCCTCACGATCACCCTGGGCAACCTGATCGTGCTCGTTCCCATGCTGCTCAACAGCCACGCGGGCACGAAGTACGGCATCCCGTTCCCCGTGTTCGCCCGCGCCTTCTACGGCATCCGCGGCGCGAACCTGGTGGCGTTGCTGCGCGCGTTCATCGCCTGCGCCTGGTTCGGCATCCAGACGTGGGTCGGCGGCAAGGCGCTGCACGTGATCATCGGGCGGCTGACCGGCGACGGGTGGACCAAGGCGTCGCAGATCGGCGGCCAGCCGTGGACGTTGTGGCTGTGCTTCTTCGGGTTCTGGGTCGTGCAGATGCTGGTGATCTGGCGCGGCATGGACGCGATCCGGCGGTTCGAGAACTGGACGGCGCCGCTGGTCAGCGTCGGGTTCCTGATCCTGCTGGGCTACGTGCTGGTGAAGGCCGGCGGGTTCGGGCCGATCCTCGACGCGCCCAGCAAGCTCGGCTGGGGACCGGAGTTCTGGAAGCTCTTCTTCCCCGCGTTGATGGGCATGATCGCGTTCTGGTCGACGCTGTCGCTGAACATGCCGGACTTCACGCGGTTCGGTGGTTCGCAGAAGAAGCAGGCGATCGGGCAGCTGCTCGGCCTGCCGACCACGATGTCGTTCATCGCGATCGTCGCGATCCTGACCACGTCCGGCGCGCAGGCGCTGTACGGCGAGGCGATCTGGGACCCGGCGGATCTCGCGTCCCGCTTCGACAACACGTTCCTGGTGGTCATCGCGCTGATCTCGCTGGTGCTGGCCACGATCTCGGCGAACCTCGCGGCCAACGTCGTCAGCCCGTCCTACGACTTCTCGAACGCCTTCCCGCGGAAGATCACGTTCGCGATCGGCGGCCTGATCACCGGCGTCATCGGCATCGTGATCCAGCCGTGGCGGCTGATCTCCGATCCGAGCATCTACATCTTCGCGTGGCTCGGGTTCTACGGCGGTCTGCTGGCCTCGGTGGCCGGTGTGTTCGTCTGCGGGTACTGGGTGATCAAGAAGACGCATCTGGAGCTCACCGACCTCTACCTGGACGGCAGGGGCGCGTACTGGTTCAACGGCGGCTGGAACTGGCGGGCCGTGCTGGCGACGCTCGTGGGCTCGGTGCTCGCGGTCGGCGGCGCCCACGGCGGGCCGTTCCCGGTGGACGGGCTGATCCCGTTCCTCAAGCCGCTCTACGACTACAACTGGGTCGTCGGCTTCGCGGCCGGCTTCCTGGTCTTCCTCGCTCTGAAGGACAACACGGCAAAGGAGACGACCAGGTGAGCAACATCATCCGGGCGGCGCTCGTCCAGCAGAAGTGGACGGGCGACAAGGAGTCGATGATCGCGAACGCGGTCGAGCACATCCGCGCCGCCGCATCCCAAGGCGCACAGGTGTTGTGTCTCCAGGAGCTCTTCTACGGCCCGTACTTCTGCCAGGTGCAGGACGCGGACTTCTACTCCTACACCGAGTCCATTCCGGACGGTCCGACCACCCAGCTCATGCAGGAAGTGGCCGCGCAGAACAACATCGTGCTGATCGTGCCGATGTACGAGGTCGAGCAGCCGGGCGTCTACTACAACACCGCCGCTGTGATCGACGCGGACGGCACGTACCTCGGCAAGTACCGCAAGAACCACATCCCGCAGGTGAAGGGCTTCTGGGAGAAGTTCTACTTCAAGCCAGGCAACCTCGGGTACCCGGTGTTCGACACCGCGGTCGGCCGGATCGGCGTCTACATCTGCTACGAACGCCACTTCCCCGAGGGCTGGCGCGCTCTGGGGCTCGCGGGCGCGAAGATCGTGTTCAACCCGTCGGCGACCTCGCGTTCGCTGAGCGAGTACCTGTGGAAGCTGGAGCAGCCCGCCGCGGCCGTGGCGAACGAGTACTTCGTCGGCGCCATCAACCGCGTGGGCGTGGAACCGTTGGGTGACAACGAGTTCTACGGCCAGACATACTTCGTGTCACCGCGTGGCCAGCTCATCGGCGAGGCCGCGTCCGACACCGAGGAGGAGCTCGTCGTGCGAGACCTCGACCTGGACCTGCTGACCGAGGTCCGTGACACGTGGGCGTTCTACCGCGACCGCCGCCCCGACACCTACGAGGGCCTGGTGAACCCGTGAGCACTCTCATCCGCAACGGCCTGGTCATCAACGCGACCGGTTCGCACGCCGCCGACGTGCTGATCAGCGGCGAGCACATCGCCGCCCTGGTCACGCCGGGGTTCGAGGTGCAGGCCGACGAGGTGATCGACGCGGCCGGGAAGTACGTCATCCCCGGTGGCATCGACGCCCACACGCACATGGAGATGCCGTTCGGCGGTACCCAGTCCGCCGACACCTTCGAGACCGGCACGACCGCGGCGGCGTGGGGCGGCACCACCACGATCGTCGACTTCGCCGTGCAACCCAAGGGTTCGTCGCTGCTGTCCACTCTGGACAAGTGGCACAGCAAGGCCGATGGCAACTGCGCTGTCGACTACGGCTTCCACATGATCATCTCCGACGTGAACGATGAGTCGCTCAAGGAGATGGACTCGTGCATCGCGGCCGGCGTGAACAGCTTCAAGATGTTCATGGCCTACCCCGGCGTCTTCTACGCCACCGACGGCGAGATCCTGCGCGCCATGCAGAAGGCGCGCGAGACCGGTGCCACGGTCATGATGCACGCCGAGAACGGCATCGCGATCGACGAGCTCGTCGCGCAGGCGCTGGCCTCGGGGTTGGGCGACCCCGTTCAGCACGGCCTGACCCGGCCGCCGGAACTGGAGGGCGAGGCCACCTCGCGCGCGATCCAGCTCGCGAAGGTGACCGGTTCGCCGCTGTACATCGTGCACTTGTCGGCGTCGCAAGCGCTTGACGCCGTGACGGCCGCCCGTGACACGGGTCAGAACGTGTTCGCCGAGACGTGCCCGCAGTACCTGTACCTGTCGTTGGAGGACCTGGCGCGGCCGGGCTTCGAGGGCGCGAAGTTCGTCGCCTCGCCTCCGTTGCGGCCCAAGGAACACCAGTCGTCGTTGTGGCGCGGCCTGCGGACCAACGACCTCTCGGTGGTGAGCACCGACCACTGCCCGTTCTGCTTCAAGGACCAGAAGCAGCTCGGCGTCGGCGACTTCTCCAAGATCCCCAACGGCATGCCCGGCGTCGAGCACCGCGTCGACCTGCTGCACCAGGGCGTCGTGAAGGGCGAGATCACCCGCGAACGCTGGGTCGAGATCGTCTCGACGACTCCCGCGCGCATGTTCGGCATGTACCCGCGCAAGGGCGTGATCGCACCGGGAGCCGACGCGGACGTCGTGATCTACGACCCAACGGCTTCACAGACGATCTCCGCAGAGACGCACCACATGGCCGTGGACTACTCGGCCTACGAGGGCTTCGAGGTCACCGGCCGGGTGGAGACGGTGTTCTCCCGCGGCCGCAAGGTGATCGCGGACGGCGCGTACCACGGCTCGACGGGCCACGGCCGTTTCGTCTCCCGCGACCTCAACCAGTACCTCGTCTGAGAAAGGCGGTAACCCGTGGACTTCGGTGTAGTGCTGCAGACCGACCCGCCTGCGCGGGACGTGGTGGAAGGCCTCCGCGCGGCCGAGGACTGCGGCTTCCGCTACGGCTGGACGTTCGACTCCTGCGTGCTGTGGCAGGAACCGTTCGTCATCTACTCGCAGGTGCTCAGCGCCACCCGCGACCTGATCATCGGCCCGATGGTCACCAATCCGTCCACTCGGGACTGGTCGGTGACGGCATCGCTGTTCGCGACGCTGAACGACATGTTCGGCAACCGCACGGTCTGCGGCATCGGCCGAGGCGACTCGGCCCGCCGCGTGATCGGCCAGAAGCCCGCGTCCCTGGCCACACTGGGCGACGCGATGCACGTGATCAAGGAGCTGGCGGAGGGTCGAGAGGTCGAGCACCACGGCACAGCGGTGCAGATCCCGTGGGTGCGCAACGGAAAGCTCGAAATGTGGATGGCCGCCTACGGCCCGCGCGCGCTGAAGATGGTCGGCGAGCAGGCCGACGGCTTCATCCTGCAGACCGCGGACCCGGACATCGCCCGCTGGACCATCGGCTCCGTCCGCGAAGCGGCGGTGGCCGCCGGACGTGACCCGTCGGCCATCACGATGTGCGTGGCGGCACCGGCCTACGTGGGCACGGACCTGCCACACCAGCGCGACCAACTCCGCTGGTTCGGCGGCATGGTCGGCAACCACGTCGCGGACCTCGTCACGCGGTACGGGGACTCGGGCGTGGTGCCCAAGGCCCTGACCGACTACATCAAGGACCGCGAGGGCTACGACTACGCCCACCACGGCAAGGCGGGCAACCGTTCCACCGACTTCGTGCCGGACGCGATCGTGGACCGCTTCTGCCTCGTCGGCCCGGAATCCGCGCACATCGAACGCCTGAAGGAACTGAAGGAGATCGGCGTCGACAACTTCGCGCTCTACCTGATGCACGACGAGAAGGACAAGACGCGCGACGCCTACGGTTCGGCGATCATCTCCGCCGTTTAGGTCCATACTGTTCGTCATGTCCGACGACCTGCCCACCGTGTCCAACTCCGTGGAGGACGCGTCGGGGCAGGTCGTTCAGGTAGGCGTCCACCACGGCGACATCCACGTCCACACCCCTCAACGCCCTGCCGAGCTACCGCTGCGGACAGGCCTGATTCCGCTGCGCGCGGCCTCGTTCCAGGAACGCGCGGACCTCATCTCCGACGGCGTGACGGTTCTGTTCGGCATGGGCGGCGTGGGCAAGACACAGCTGGCGGCCGACCACGCCGAACGCAGGTGGGAGGCCGGCGACGTCCAACTCCTGGTGTGGGTGACCGCGAGTTCGCGTGAAGCCATAGTGTCCGCCTACGCCGACGCCGCAGCCAAACTCACCGGACACGTGACTCCCGATCCAGAGCAGGGCGCGCAGACCCTGCTGGAGCAGCTGGCGACCACGGCCGCGTCGTGGATGGTGGTGCTCGACGACCTGCAGACCCCCGCAGACCTGACCCGGCTGTGGCCACCGGCGAGCCCGAACGGCCAGGTCGTGGTCACGACGCGACGCCGGGACTCCGCTCTGCGGGGCCACCGCCGGAACCTCGTCGAGGTGGACGTCTTCGACGAACCCGAAGCCCTCGCCTACGTGAAGACGGTGCTGACCGACGAGCCCCGGCTGCTCGACGATGCCGAGGGCCTGGTGCGGGACCTGGGACGCCTGCCGGTGGCGCTTGCTCAGGCGGGCGCGTACTTGGTGGACAAGCACCTGTCCTGCTCCGAGTACCGAGCGCGCTTCGCCGAACGACGTCTGGCGAACGTCGTGCCGGACGGCGACGGCCTGCCCGACGAGCACCAGACCACGGTGGCGGCGACCTGGTCGCTGTCGGTGGAACTGGCGAACCGGCTGGCACCCGAGGGAGTGGCCCGCCCTTTGCTGGAGATCGCGAGCGTCTTGGACCACAACGGGATACCGGCCTCGGTGTTCACCGCCGGCGTGACTCTCGAGTTGCTGAGCGAGACGGCTGGACGCCCTGTCGACGAGTCCGACGCGCGAGACGGACTCAGCTGTCTGCACCGGCTGAGCCTGGTCACCCTGGACCTCAGCTCAGCTCCGCACGACATACGGGTGCACACCTTGGTGCAACGCGCGACCCGGGACGCGTGGCCCGACGAGCGAACCGGTTCGATTGTCAGAACCGCCGCAACGGCGGTACACCAGGTGTGGCCTGAGGTGGAGCGAGACACCGTGCTGAGTCAGGCCCTGCGCTCGAGCGTGGATGCGCTTGCCACTGTCGGCCAGTCACAGCTGTGGCAGCCGCGATGCCACAAGGTCCTGCTCCGTGCAGGCCGTAGTCGCGCTGACGCCGGTCTGGCTGCCGGAGCCACGGACTACTTCGGCTCGCTGCGCGACACCGCCACCCGGTTGTTGGGTTCCGATCACCGAGACACCCTGACCCTCCGCCACAACCACTCCTCCACGCGAGCGGACGCAGGTGACCTGGAAGGAGCGATGGCCGCGTTCGAAGAACTCCTCGCCGACAAGATCCGCGTCCTCGGGCCCGACGACCCCAGCACCTTGATCACACGCAGCAACCTGGCGCAAGTGCGAGGCGAGGCCGGGGACCATGCTGGAGCGGTCGTAGCCTTCCAAGCCCTGCTCGCCGACCGGCTCCGCATCCTCGGACCAGACGACCCAAGCACCCTTCGGACCCGTAGCAACCTCGCCACGGCGCAGGGCAAGGCCGGTGACAACACCGCGGCGGTCGCCGCTCTCCAGGACCTGCTCGCCGACCGGCTCCGGATCCTCGGAGCCGACCACCCCGACACCCTGATGACCCGCAACAACCTCGCCCGCCGGCGGGGTGCAGCGGGCGATGCGGCAGGAGAGATGGCCGCTCTTGAGGAGCTTCTCGTCGACCAGCTCCGCGTCCTCGGGCCCGACCACCCCGACACCCTGGTCACCCGCAACAACCTCGCCACAGCCCAAACGGATGTCGGTAAGTACGAAGTGGCAGTCGCCGCCCTCCGGGAGGTCCTGGCTGACCGCCTCCGCATCCTGGGACCCGACCACCCCGAAACGCTCCTCAGCCGCAACAACCTCGCCTACGCCCAGACCCGGATCGGCGACCACGAAGCGGCGGCCGCCGGCTACCGAGAAGTCCTCGCCGACCGGCTCCGCGTCCTCGGATCCGACCACCCCAGCACACTGATCACACGCGGCAACCTCGCTACCCTGCAAGGTGAGGCAGGTGACGTGGAGGAAGCAGTGGCGACCTTCAAAGAGCTACTCGCTGACCAGCGTCGCATCCATGGTCCAGATCATCCTGACACGCGGCTGACCGGAAACAATCTCGACTACTGGAAGTGGCGCCTGGACGAAGCGGGCACCTGAAGGTCAGCGGACCGTGCGGGTCTCGCCGTCCCACTCCGTGCCGAGCGTCGGCATGAGCTCGGCCAGCTGCACCGGATAGACGGTGTCCTCGGCCGCTTCCAGCTCCTGCGCGCTCCACCACCGGTATCCGGTGATGGAGGTTTCCTCGACGTCGTTGAAGCCCGAGGTGTCCACGTCGAGGCCGTCGACGGAGGCGTAGAAGAACCACTCCTCCGCGTCGAACGTCTCGCCGTCGAACGAGAAAACCGTGCGCCGACGCCAGATCGGGCCCACCAGCGACTCCGGCGCGAGCTTCAGACCGGTCTCCTCGAAGGCCTCGCGGACGGCCGTGGCGCGCAGGTCCTCGCCGTTCTCCACGCCGCCGCCGACCGTGAACCAGAAGGATTCTTGGGGGCGGGCGGGGTCGAAGCCCTGGAAGAGCAGCACACGGCCAGAGGAGTCCGTCAGGACCACGCGGGCGGAGGGACGGGGTCGCAGCATCGCGGCGTCGGACGGACTCACGGGTTCGGCGATCTCGAAGTACGACGGTTGCGGGGCGGTGCCTGCCAGGCGCAGCCAGCGGACCACTCGGCGGCGGCGCAGCAACAGGGTGTCGCGGACGGCGTCGTTGTGGACGCGGCGGGCCAGCATCACTCGTTCTTCGGCGTCGGCCAGTTCGAAGGCCAGTGCTGGGGCCAAAGTCGAGCGGTCCAGGGCTCCGAGGAGGCCGGAGAGTTCGTTCTCGGCCTGTTCGCGGTCGGCGCGCGACGCGGACTCGGCGCGGGAGGCCGCGGCGGAGAGTTCCGGCACCAGCAGCGTGCGCACCAGGACGGCGCGGCGGCCCAGAGCGGCGTCCACGGCGGCCCAGGCGGCGTCGGTGCGGACATGCAGGCGGTCCAGGCGGTTCGCGATCTTCAGGATCCAGGCGGCGAGCAGCAGAGCGACGAAAACTACGACGAGCGCGGTGGTCACGGTCGGCTCACCCCGCATGGATCAGCGTTGAACCAAGGAAAAAGCGCTGTCATGCCTCGCTCACCCTGCGGGGGTCTGCGGCGATGGCGGTCTCGTAGACGCGCAGCACCTGTGACGCGACCACGGACCAGTCGAAGGCCTGCACCCGCGCCGACGCCAGGTCGACGTACTCGGCGCGCAGCGCGGAATCCCGCAGCACCGAGCGCAGCGCGTCGGCCAGCGCGTGGGCGTCGCCGACCGGGAACAGCGCGCCCGCCTTGCCGTCGTCCAGCACGCGGCGGAACGCGTCCAGGTCCGAAGCCACCACGGCGGTGCCGGCGGACATGGCCTCGGTGAGGATGATGCCGAACGACTCGCCGCCGGTGTTCGGGGCGACGTAGGCGTCCACGGACCGCAGCATCCTGGCCTTGTCCTCGTCGCTGACCTGGCCCAGCAGGTCGACGCGGTCGGCGAAGGGGCCTTCGAACGGGTCCTCGCCGCGGCCCACGACGAGCAGGCGCAGGTCCGGGAACTCGTCGGCGATCAGGCCGAACGCCTCCCAGAGGATCGGCATGCCCTTGCGCGGCTCGTCGTAGCGGCCGACGAAGCCGATCGTGCCGCCCGCGCGCGGGTAGCCGTCCAAAGTGGACGCCGAGGCGAAGAAGTCGACGTCGACGCCGTTCGGGATCTCCACCGCGTCGCCGCCGAGGTGCTCGACCTGCACGCGCCTGGCCAGCGCGGAGACGGCGATGCGGGCGGTGACCTTCTCCAGGAACGGCTGCAGCACGGGCTGGAACGCCGACAGCATCTTGGAGCGCGGCGTCGAGGTGTGGAAGGTGGCGACGATCGGGCCGTCGGCGACCACCAAAGCCAGGAACGACAAGGAAGGCGCGGTGGGCTCGTGCAGGTGCAGGACGTCGAACGAGTGCTCGTCGATCCAGCGGCGGACCCGCGCGTACGAGACCGGGCCGAACGACAGCCGCGCCACGGACCCGTTGTACGGGATGGCGACCGCACGGCCCGCGGATGTGACGAACGACGGCAGTTCCTGCTCGTCGTCGGCGGGCGCGAAGACGTTCACGTCGTGCCCGAGGCCGATCAGGGCGCGGGCGAGATCGACGACGTGGGCCTGCACTCCTCCTGGCACGTCGAGGGAATACGGGCAGACGATCCCCACCTTCACCGCGAGAGCCTCCTGGCCAGTGCGGCGCGGCGCTTCTCCGGCAGGTCGGCGAGCCAGAGCTTCTGCAGCATGTGCCAGTCGGCCGGGTGCGCGGCGATGTCGGCGGCGAACACGTCCGCGACGGCCTGCGTGGCGGCCTGGACGGTGCTGACCTTGATCGGCGGGTGGATGCGGAAGTGCCAGCCGTCCGCGGTGAACCAGCAGCCGACCGGCAGCAGCGCGGCGCCCGTCGTCGCGGCCAGGTGCGCCGGGCCCGCGGGCATCAGGGTCTGCTCACCGAAGAACGTCACGGGCACGCCGGACGACGTCAGGTCCCGGTCACTGAGCAGGCAGACGACCTTGTTGGCGCGCAGGCGTTCGGCGAGCACTGTCGCGGGTGGACGGTCGCCGCCGTTGAGCGGCAGCACCTCGAAACCGAGGGTCTCGCGGAACTCCACGAACTTGCGGTACAGCGACTCGGGCTTCAGCCGCTCGGCGACCGTCGTGAACGTGCCGGAGTGGCCAACGAGCCAGACGCCCGCCATGTCCCAGTTGCCGCTGTGCGGCAGGGCGACGACGGCACCGGTGCCGGCCTGCAGCGCGGCGTCGAGGTTCTCCACGCCGGACACCTGCGAGTCGCACTTCTCGTAGGCGGCGCGCAGGTCCATCGACGGCAGCCGGAACGCCTCGCACCAGTACCGCGCGTACGACCGCAGCGAGTCCTGCACGAGTTCGTCGAGCTCTTCCTCGCCGGCTCGCGGCACGACCCGGCGCAGGTTGGTGCGCAACTGGTCGACGCTCTCGCCGCCGCGTTTGGCCGCGTAGTCGGCACCGGCTTGGAACAGCCCGCGCGCCCACGACTCCGGCAGCAGGCGGATCAGTCGCCACCCGGCGCTGTACCCGAGGGTCGCGAGGTTCACGCGGCCTCCCGCGCCGACTTCGCGACGGAGAAGATCCGCTGCAGCACCGTCACGACCGTCATGGCCGCGAGCAGCCACAGCGAGATGGCCATCAGGTACGGCACTCCCAGACCCTGCACCCCGGCGCCGATCAGCGCGACGATGAACCGCTCGGCCCGTTCGGCCAGGCCACCGTCAGCGCTCAGCCCGGACGCGTCGGCGCGCGCCTTGACGTACGAGATGACCTGCGAGGCGACCAGGCAGATGAACCCGGCCGCTGCCGTCCACCGGTCGCCGGTGTCGAACGCGTACCAGGTGAGCGCCGCGAACAGCGCCCCGTCCGCGATGCGGTCGCAGGTGGCGTCGAGCACGGCGCCGAACCTCGTGGGCCCCTGCGCACGGGCCATGGCGCCGTCGATCAGGTCGAGCAACACGAAGAAGGTCACCAGCGCGCAGCCCAGGAACAGCTGCCCGCGGGGAATGAACCACAGCGCGCTCGCCACGGCACCGATCGTGCCGACCACGGTCACGGCGTTGGGCGTGAGGCCACGCGCCAGCAGCCACGCCCCGATCGGATCGGTGACGCGCGAGACGGACGCGCGAGCGAAGATGTTCAGCATGGCAGGTCGCAGCCTAGCTGGGCTGCCGAAACACCTGGCTCGCGGGTGACATGGCACCCGCGAGTCCCCCTCTGCGAAACCGCCTCTAACCGAGTCGGCGGTGGTCTTCGGCAATGCGCTTCAGCAGCGCCTGCAACTCCTCCCCTCGCACCGCCAGCCGCTCCAGCCGGCCGAACAGCGCGAGGTACTCGCGCACGTCCAGCGGGTCGGTGATGGTGGCGTTGCCGGTCAGCACGCTGACCGTGACGACGCGCTCGTCGTAGATGTGGAAACCGTGCAGGGCGACCACGTTCGCGTCCGCCGACCACGGGACCACGCCGAGACGGACGTTCGGGCGGCGCTGGATCGCGGCCAGGTGCTCGATCTGTTCCGCCATCAACTCGGCCGTGCCCATCCGCCAGCGCAGCGCGCTTTCGGAGAGCACGAACACGAACTGCTTCGCCAGGTCGTCCATCCGGGCACGCCGGGTGCGCAGGGCGGCCACCGCGGCCTCCTGCTCCGAATGCGGCATCGTCCCCAGCACGGTCCGCAGGTAGGGCTCGGACTGCAACAACGCGGGTACCAGGTTGACCTGGAAGAACCTCGACGTCGCAGCCCGCGCCTCCACGCGGCTGATCGTCTGCTGGTGGCGGTGCGCTCCTCGGTGCAGCACGACGCGGCGGGTTTCCGCCTCCGCGTGCAGCGACCTGGCGAGTTCGACCAGTTCGATGCGCGTCTCTCTCGCGGCGGCCAGTTCCGCCACGAGACGCTCCACGTCCATGACGGACGGAAGCAGCATGCCGTTCTCGATCTTCGACAGCTTTGACTGGCTCATCCCGGTGGCACGGGCGGTGGCCGTGCCGGTCATCTTCGCCTCGGTGCGCAACCGGCGTAGTTCACGCGAAAGCCGCTCTCTCGCTAATCGCGAACGCTCAGGTGCGGTCATGTTCGCACCGTAACCATTCGCACACGGTGAGACGATCGGCCATAGGCGGGGACTTGACTCGCAGTTGACACCTCCAGGTGGGTGATCTCACCTACCTGGAATCGCTTTGTGCTGGTGTTACGTCTCGATCGACTGGAGAAATGTACCCGAAAGATGTAACCGAAAGCCATTCCGCTCGACGTGGAAACTGCCTTGATTGTCGAGTGCGGACAACGTGAGTGGTTTTTGTCACTCTTTTGTCCAACAATTGGTACGGCTTTCAATCACAACACCCTCGCTAAACGTCGCGTTTAGCCCGCAATACCGCCCGAACACCCAGCGCGATGGCGCCGAAAATGAGCACAAAGCCGATCAACCCCAGACCGGGGGCGTCGTCGTAGTCGGCGTACATGATCGCGCCGACTCCGAGCGCGACGAGGAGCACACAGCCCACCAAGGGCAGCAGCAGTCTAGGCATAGATCGACTATCACTCGCGATCTATCGAAAGTCAACCGATAGGCGCCGCGAAACGATCAGTCGACGGCCTTCCACCCGTCCGCCAGCAGCTGCCGGGTCTCCCCCAGCAACTGCGGCAGCACCTTGGTGTGCCCGATGACCGGCATGAAGTTCGCGTCCCCGCCCCACCGCGGCACCACGTGCTGGTGCAGGTGGGCGGCGATCCCGGCGCCGGCGACGACGCCCTGGTTCATGCCGATGTTGAACCCGTGCGGCGCCGCCACGTGCCGCGCGACCTTCATGGCCCTCTGCGTGAACGCGGCGAGCTCCGCGGTCTCGGGGGCGGTGAGCTCGGTGTAGTCCGCCACGTGCCGGTACGGCAGCACCATCAGGTGGCCCGGGTTGTACGGGTACAGGTTCAGCAACGCGAAGACCTCGGCCCCGCGCGCGATGATCAGCCCCGCCTCGTCGTCCAGGGACACGACCCGGCAGAACGGGCAGCCCTCCGGCTCGTCGCCGTGGGCCTTTCCCGCGCCCTGGACGTACGACAGGCGGTGCGGGGTCCACAGACGCTGCAACGCGTCGTGGACCCCCACACCGTCCTGCTCGGAGAACTCAGGCGTCACGAGAGCAGTTCCGCCGTGGGCGAGGCGTTCTCACGACGGCCGACCCAGTCGACGATCTGCTCGACGGCCCGCTCCACCGGCACGCCGTTGATCTGCGTGCCGTCGCGGAACCGGAACGACACCGCGTTCGCCTCGACGTCCTTGGCGCCGGCCAGGAGCATGAACGGCACCTTCTGCATGGTGTGGTTGCGGATCTTCTTCTGCATGCGGTCGTCGGACGCGTCGACGTCGACCCGGATGCCGGCCTTGCGCAGCACCTCGCGCACCGCGAACAGGTGGTCGGCGTTCTCGGACGTCACCGGGATGCCCATGACCTGCACCGGCGCGAGCCACGCCGGGAACGCGCCCGCGTAGTGCTCGGTCAGCACGCCGAAGAAGCGCTCGACCGTGCCGAACAGCGCGCGGTGGATCATGACCGGGCGCTGGCGGGAGCCGTCCGGACCGGTGTACTCCAGTTCGAACTTCTCGGGCAGCATGAAGTCGAGCTGGATCGTCGACATCTGCCAGGTGCGGCCGAGCGCGTCGCGGGCCTGCACGGAGATCTTCGGGCCGTAGAACGCGGCGCCACCGGGGTCGGGCACGAGCTCCAGGCCGGATTCCTCGGCCACCGAGGCGAGCGTCGCGGTCGCCTCCTCCCAGATGTCGTCCGGGCCGACGAACTTCTCCGGGTTCTTGGTGGAGAGCTCCAGGTAGAAGTCGTCGAGGCCGTAGTCGCGCAGCAGGTCCAGCACGAACGTCAGCAGCGACTTCAGCTCGTCGCGGACCTGGTCGCGCGCGCAGAAGATGTGCGCGTCGTCCTGCGTCATGCCGCGCACGCGGGTCAGGCCGTGCACCACGCCGGACTTCTCGTAGCGGTAGACCGAGCCGAACTCGAACATGCGCAACGGCAGTTCGCGGTAGGAACGGCCGCGCGACTTGAAGATCAGGTCGTGGAACGGGCAGTTCATCGGCTTGAGGTAGTAGTCCTGGCCGGGCTTGCGGACCGTGCCGTCCTCGTTGAACTCGGCGTCGAGGTGCATCGCCGGGTACATGCCGTCCTTGTACCAGTCCAGGTGACCGGAGACCTCGAACAGCTTGCCCTTGGTGATGTGCGGCGAGTAGACGAACTCGTAGCCCGCCTCGGTGTGCCGCTGCCGGGAGTAGTCCTCCATGGCCTTGCGGATGATGCCGCCCTTGGGGTGGAACACCGCGAGGCCGGAACCGATCTCGTCCGGGAACGAGAACAGGTCGAGCTCGACACCGAGCTTGCGGTGGTCGCGGCGCTCGGCCTCTGCCAGGCGCTCCAGGTAGAGGTCCTGCGCCTCCTGCGACTCCCACGCGGTGCCGTAGATGCGCTGCAGCTGCGGGTTGTTCTCGTTGCCGCGCCAGTACGCCGCCGCCACGCGGGTCAGCTTGAACGCCGGGATGTGCTTGGTGGTCGGCACGTGCGGGCCGCGGCACAGGTCGCCCCAGACCTGCTCACCGGAGCGCGGGTCGAGGTTGTCGTAGATCGTCAGCTCGCCGCCGCCGACCTCCATGATCTCGCTGGTGTCGACGTCGCTCTTGATGTCGACGAGCTCCAGCTTGAACGGCTCGGACGCCAGCTCGGCCTTCGCGGAGTCGATCGACTCGACCACGCGGCGCGAGAACCGCTGCGAGGACTTGATGATCTGCTTCATGCGCTTCTCGAGCGCCTGCAGGTCCTCGGGCGTGAAGGGCTTCTCGACCTGGAAGTCGTAGTAGAAGCCGTCCTTCACGGGCGGGCCGATGCCGAGCTTGGCGTCGGGGAACTGCTGCTGCACGGCCTGCGCCAGCACGTGCGCGGCGGAGTGGCGGATGACGCTGCGGCCGTCCTCGGTGTCCGCGGCGACGGCCTCGACCTCGACGTCGACCTGCGGGGTCCACGACAGGTCGCGCAGGTGGCCCTCGGCGTCCTTCACGACGACGATCGCGTCGGAACCCTTGCCCGGCAGACCGGCTTCGCGCACGGCCGTGCCCGCCGTCGTCCCAGCCGGAACCACCACGCGCGGCGGATTCTGGGCGACTGCTGGGCGCGACTCGGACACGGTGACTCCTACGATCGAAGATGCGGATTGCAGATCAGATGTTATCGGTGCTCAAGATGGACATGACGATCGCGTCGTGGAAGACGCCGTCCCAGAGCAGGGCGTCCCTCAGCCGGCCCTCCTCGCGGAAGCCGAGCTTCTTGTAGACGTGGATGGCCCGGTCGTTGAAGTCGTACACCTCCAGGTCCACCCGGTGGAGGCCGCGCTCGTTGAACGCGTGGTCCAGCACGTGCCTGATCGCGATCGATCCGTAGCCCTTGCCGAAACCGCCCCACAACGCGATCCGCATGCCCGCGGACCTGTTGTGCGGATTGATGGTGAGCACGACCTCGCCGAGGAACTTCCCGTCCTCCGTTATCGCACGGGTGTAGCGGTCCGGATCGTTCAGGGTCCGCTCGATGTAGGCCTCGTAATCCTCCAGCGTGAACGTTCCGTGGGTACCGGTGAGCCGATTGACCTCGTCGTTCGTCCCACCGGCGGCCATCTCGGCCGCGAACTCCTTGCGCAGAGGTACGAGTTCCATGCTCCGATTGAAGCCGGTGGGCGCAAGTGGATTCCTTCCACGACAGCTACGTACACGCTTCTGAGTGGTTTTTCGGATGCGTCGAAGCGCCCAGGGCGAGCACGCTGTTGTCTCCCGGCCCGCCGAATGGAGCATCGATCATGTCCGACCTGGTCGTCGAATGCCCGGTCCGCCTCACCGAGTCCAACCGGGACGAACTGCGCCTGCTCTACGCCGACCTGCGCGACCACTACGCACGGCGAGACGCCCGCAACGGCACGCGCACGACGTTGCACTTCCTGTGGACGGGCGTCCTGGACGACGAGCTCTTCGGCGCGACCTATGCCGACCAGCGGCACGTTTTCGCTGGTTCCAGGCCTGTCATGAACTCGCTGAGGCGACCTGAAGGACTTCAGGAAACGAACAGGTGGCTGTCAGCCCCAGCTCAGCAGGACGGCGCATCGTTGAGGACATGAGCGAGCAGGGACAGACGCCTCCACCGCAGGAGCCGTCCAAGAACGATCCGCGGGCGGCCCAGCCCGCGCCGGACCAGGCCACGACCCCGCTGCCGGCCGAAGCACCGGCCACGCCTGGCCAGCAGCAGACCGCTGAGCTGCCGGCCACCCCGGCGGCGCAGCAGCAGGCAGCGGACCAGCAGGCGACGACCGCGGCGCCGGCAGCCCCGCAGCAGACGGCGACGGCCGCAGAGGCCCCCGCCGCTCCGGCCGCGGCACAGGCGCCGGCGGGCCCACCGCCCCCTCCGGCAGCGACACCGACCCCTTCGGCCGCGGTACCGGCACCCCGTGGCCGGGCGAGGCGTTTCGCGGGCCACCGCGCCACCCAGCTGGTCGCCGTGGGCCTGCTGGGTCTCGTCCTCGGCGGCGGCATCGTGGGAGCCGTCGCCGCCAACCGCTTCGACGACCGCGGCGGCCCTGGTCACGTGCGGATGTACGAGCGCGGCGAGCGCGGACCCGACCGCGGCCCCGCTCGTGGCGGCGACCGCGGCGACCAGCGTGGCCCGTTCGGCGAAGGCCGTCCCGGCGACCGCTTCGAGCGGTGACCCGACCGAGCGCGTGACTCACGTCCCGATCCCCGACGCCGTGAGTCACGCGCTCCCCAATACCCGGAACGCGCGCCCCGCCGGAATTAGTCCCCCTCGTTCTGCGGCGGCGTGCGTTCCGCCCATGCCCTGGTTCTAGTGCGGTTGCGGTCCCAGCCGGATCGCCAGCAGCTGACGCCGCATCACCTTCCCGGTCGCGTTGCGCGGCAGCTGCGGCACGACCACGACCTCGCGCGGAACCTTGTGCCGCGCCAGCCGGGTGCGCACGAACTCGCGCAGCTCCCGCACGTCGATCCGGGCGCCCGCGACGGGCACGACGAACGCGCGCAACCGTTGCCCGTACTCGGGATCCGGTACGCCGAGCACCGCCGCGTCGCGCACGCGGTAGTGCGTCATGAGCAGGTTCTCGACCTCGACCGGGTACACGTTCTCGCCGCCGGACACGATCATGTCGTCCTCGCGGCCGTCGAAGTACAGCCGGCCGCTGGGGTCGAAGTGGCCGAGGTCGCCGGTCGCGACGAGTCCGTCGATGGACTCCTTCTGCGTGCCGTCCGTGTAGAGATCCACGGTCAGTGAGCCGCGCACGTAGATCTTGCCCGTCACGAACGACCGCGTGATGCGGTTGCCCTCGGCGTCGTAGATGCGCACGACGCAGTTGTGCGGTGGCAGGCCGACGCTGGACGGCGCGGCCGCGAGGTCTTCCGGTGTGGCGACGGTGGCGACGGCTACTTCCGTTGAGCCGTAGAGGTTGTAGAGCACCGGGCCGAGCAGCGCCTGGGTGCGTGCGACGAGGTCCGGCGAGATCGGCGCGCCGGAGGAGAACACGACGGCCAGGTGCGACAGGTCGAACGAGTCGATCACGTGGCGTTCGAGTTCCATGATCCGTTGCAGCATCGTCGGCACCAGGACGAGCGTCGTGCAGCGCTGGCCCTGCACCGACCACAGCGTCTTGCGCGGGTCGAAGCGGCGGTGCAGCACCGCGCGCGAGCCCAGCGACATCGCGAGCGTCAGGTGCGAGTAGCCGACGGAGTGGAAGATCGGCGCGGCGATGAACGTCGACTCGCCGGAGTGCATCGGGATGCGGTCGAGGAAGTCGGACGCGGTCAGCACCGACTTGATCTCACGGGCGGTGCCCTTGGGGGTGCCGGTGGTGCCGGACGTCAGCTGGATCACGACACCCGGTTCGCGCGGCGGTTCGAGCTCTCCGCGCGGCGCCTTGGCGACCAACTGGTCCAGTGTCGGCGTGCGGCGGTCCAGTCCGTCGCGCGACCACGCGAGCCAGCGCGGGATCGACGGCGGCAGCTGGTGGAACAGCGGCGTGAACTCCTCGTCGTGAATGACGAGCGACGCGCGTTCACGTTGCAGCAGATCCATGACGACCGGTGCGCCGAACCCCGTGTTCACCAGCAGCACGCGCACGCCGAGTTTCGCGCACGCCAGCAGCGACTCGACCGTGCCGCGGTGGTTGCGGCACATCAGCGCGACGACGTGCGTGTGCTGCACCCCCAGCGCGCGCAATCCCTGTGCGATCGCGTTGGAGCGCCGGTCCAGTTGTCTGTACGTCACCGAACCACGGTCGTCGACGATGGCGACGCCGTCCGGATTCAGCCGGACGGAACGGCGCAGCGCCGTCACGTTCGGCCCCCAGACCTGGACCTCTCTCAAAGCCTGCACGGACATCTTGACGTTCGTGAGACTCACCATGCCCGCTTCGGACAAGACACGGAGTGAGTGCACCTTGCCCATGGCGTCGCGAAACACCTTGCGCAACCCTGGCATCAACAGCTCCTTGCGCTGCAAGTCCCCGAGGTTTCGGACGGTAACCGTCCGAAAGCCCTACGCCAAGTGTTGTTCGATGCGGAATGTGCATGACAACGGGACATTTGGACTTGTAAACGTTTTCAGGTCATCTCGTTCATGTTCAGGACCTTTCCACACTGCTGCGTTCGCGCGAGTCTGACCGGTCAGACCAAGAAACCGCGCAACAACGACGCCGTTCCGTCGAGGTGTTCGGCCATGGCCTGACGGGCCGTGGCGGGATCTCCGTCCAAAATGGAGGCGATGATGCGCTCGTGCTGGGCGTTGGAGTGCGCGAGGTTCGGTTCGAGCAGCGGGATGTGGTCCAGCAGCTCGTTGGCGCGCATCCGCGACTCGGCGACGGCGGCGGTGAGGGCCGCGGACCCGGTGGCCTCGGCGATCGCCAGGTGCAGCCGCGAGTCCTTTCGCCGATATTCCACGAGCGATGAGGTGGAGGCCTCTTCCAGCCGGGCGCGCAGTCCTCGTCGTTCGGCGGGTCCCAGCGACCGTCCCGCCGCCGTCTCCGCGGCGCCCGTCTCCAGCACCTTCCGCAACGTCAGCACGTCGTGGAGGTCGCCGAACTCCTTGCCGGGAGCGGACTTCGGCAGCACCTCGTTGACGAACGTGCCGCCGTACCGCCCCCTTCGGGACTCTACGTAATGGTTCTCCTGCAACGACCTGATGGCCTCGCGCACGGTCACCCGGCTCACGCCGAGCCGGGTGGCCAGTTCCCGTTCGGACGGCAGCCGCTCGCCCGGCGCGACGACGCCGAGCCGGATGGACTGCATGAGCCGTTCGACGGTCTCCTCGAAGGCGTTGCCCGCCCGCACCGGGCGGAACAACGCCTCCTGCGCGTGCTCCATCATCGCTAGAGCGGTGTCACGTACGCGCCGGCGATGCCGCCGTCCACGAGGAAGTTCGACGCCGTCATGAACGACGAGTCGTCGGACGCCAGGAACGCGACCGCCGCGGCGATTTCCTCAGGTTCGGCGAACCGACCGAGCGGTACGTGAATCAGGCGCCGTGCGGCCCGCTCCGGGTCCTTCGCGAACAGTTCCCGCAACAGCGGCGTGTTGACCGGGCCGGGAGACAGGGCGTTGACGCGGATGCCCTCGCGGGCGAACTGCACACCGAGCTCACGTGACATCGCGAGCACGCCGCCCTTCGACGCCGTGTAGGAGATCTGCGACGTCGCCGCACCCATCGTCGCGACGAACGACGCGGTGTTGATGATCGAACCCTTGCCGTTGGCCTGCATGTGCGGAAGCGCGTACTTGCAACACAAATAAACGGAAGTGAGGTTCACCTTCTGCACGCGCTCCCACGCCTCGATGCCCGTGGTGAGGATCGAGTCGTCGTCGGGCGGCGAGATACCGGCGTTGTTGAACGCGATGTCCAGCTTGCCGTAAGTGTCCACAGTGGTCTGGAACAGCGCTTTGACCTGTTCCTCGTCGGTCACGTCGACCTGGACGAACAGTCCGCTCACCTCGTCCGCGGCGGCTTTGCCCGACGCGGGGTCGAGATCGGCGACGACGACCTTCGCGCCCTCGCTCGCGAACCTGCGCACGGTCGCGAGGCCGATACCGCTGCCGCCACCCGTCACGACGGCCACGCGGCCTTCGAGTCGCTGCACCATCTGTTGTTCTCCTCGGGTTCGCCTGGAATCAGGTAGCGATGAAGACGTTCTTGACTTCGGTGAACGAGTCGAGCGCGTCCGGGCCGAGCTCACGGCCGAGACCGGACTGCTTCACCCCGCCGAACGGCGTCCAGTAGCGGACGGACGAATGCGAGTTCACCGACAGGTTCCCGGCCTCGACGGCGCGCGAGACGCGGATCGCGCGGCCGACGTCGTTCGTCCAGATCGATCCGGACAGCCCGTACTCGGAGTCGTTCGCGATCCGGATGGCGTCGGCCTCGTCGGTGAACGGAAGCACGACGACGACCGGTCCGAAGATCTCCTCGGTGACCGTCACGTGGCCGGCGGGAGGCGTCAGAACCGTGGGCGGGAACCAGAAACCAGGTCCGTCCGGCGACGATCCGCGGAACGCGACGTGGGTGTCGTCTGGGACGTAAGACGCGACCTTGTCCAGGTGCGCCGCGGTGATGAGCGGCCCCATCTCGGTCGCCTCGTCGCCGGGCTCGCCGACCTTGACGCCCTTGACCGCGGGTTCCAGCAGTTCCATGAACCTGTCGTAGACGCTGGCCTGGACGAGGATGCGCGACCGGGCGCAGCAGTCCTGCCCTGCGTTGTCGAACACCCCGTACGGCGCCGTGGCGGCGGCCTTCTCCAGGTCGGAGTCCGCGAAGACGATGTTCGCCGACTTGCCGCCCAGCTCCAGAGTCACCCGCTTCACCTGGTTCGCGCAGCCCGCCATGATCTGCTTGCCGACCTCGGTCGAGCCGGTGAAGACGACCTTGCGCACCAACGGATGCGTGACGAACCGGTTGCCGACGACGCTGCCCTTGCCCGGCAGGACCTGGAACACGCCCTCCGGGATGCCCGCCTCCAGCGCCAGCTCGCCGAGCCGGATCGCGGTCAGCGGAGTGACCTCGGCGGGTTTCAGAACCACCGTGTTGCCGGCCGCGAGTGCGGGCGCGAAGCCCCAGCCCGCGATCGGCATCGGGAAGTTCCACGGCACGATCACGCCGACGACGCCGAGCGGTTCGTGGAACGTGACGTCGAGCCCGCCCGCGACCGGGATCTGCTTGCCGAACAGGCGCTCCGGGGCGGCCGAGTAGTACTGGAGCACGTCGCGGACGTTGCCCGCCTCCCAGCGCGCGTTGCCGATGGTGTGCCCGGAGTTCTCGACCTCCAGCCGCGCCAGTTCCTCGACGTGCGTGTCGACGATCTCCGCGAACTTCCGCAGCAGCCTGGCGCGATCGCCGGGAGCGACGTTCCGCCAGCTCTCGAACGCCTTCTGCGCCCGGCCGATCGCCGCGTCCGTGTCGCCGAGAGTGGTGTGCGGCACGGACCGCACGACCTTCTCGGTGGCGGGGTTGATGACGTCAAAGGTCACGACGCTTTACTCCTTGCGGCGGCTACGAGAGCTTCGAAAAGCCTCAGGTCTTCGATGTCCTGTTCCGGGTGCGACTGCACGCCGACGACGAACCGCGCCCCGTCCAGCTCAACGGCTTCCACGGTCCCGTCGGGTGCCTTCGCGGTGACGCGCAGCCCGTCCGCCACGCGGTCCAGCGACTGGTGGTGATGGCACTGAACGGTCGTTCGATCGCCCAGGATCGCGTGCAGCTGGGTATCGGCGGCGACCGTGATGTCGGTGTGCCCGAACACGCCGGGTGCCTCGTTGTGGCCCTCGATGTGCTGGTGCAGCGTGCCTCCGAGCGCCACGTTGAGCACCTGCATGCCGCGGCACACGCCGAGCACCGGCAGATCGAGCTTCAGCGCGGCCTCGACGAGCGCGAACTCGGCGTCGTCGCGGGCGCGGCTCGGTTCGCCGGTCCGTTCGTGCTTCTCGGCACCGTAGGCGGCGGGGTCGATGTCCGCGCCGCCCGCGATCACCAGGCCGTCGAGGAACCCGATGGTCTCGGCGTTCCAGGTGCCGACCGGCGGCAGCATGACGGGGTTGCCGCCCGCCTCGACGACGCAGTCGAGGTAGCCGCGGTAGAGCACCGCCGCTTCCACATCCCAGAGCCCGAAGCGCGTGCGCTCCAGGTACGTGCTGATGCCGATGAGCGGCTCAGAGGCGCTCAAACCCGCGCACCTTCTCCCAGTCCGTGACCGCCGCCTCGAACGCGGTCAGCTCGACCTTGGCCGCGTTCAGGTAGTGGTCGACGACGTCCTTGCCGAACGCGTCGCGCGCGATCGTGCTGCCCGCCAGCAGTTCCGCCGACTCCTTCAAAGTCGTCGGCACCGTCGGCCGGTCGGACGCGTAGGCGTTGCCGACGAACTCGTCCTCCAGTTCCAGCTTCTGCTCGACGCCGTGCAGACCGGCCGCGATCAGCGCCGCCACCGCGAGGTACGGGTTCACGTCACCGCCGGGGACCCGGTTCTCGAACCGCAGCCCGTGACCGTGGCCGACGACCCGCAGCGCGCACGTGCGGTTGTCGCGACCCCACGCCACCGCGGTCGGCGCGAACGAGCCCTTCACGAAACGCTTGTAGGAGTTGATGTTCGGGGCGAGGAAGTAGGTGAGCTCCCGCAGCCCGGCCAGCTGCCCGGCCAGGAAGTGCTTCATCAGCTGCGACATGCCGTGGCCCTCGGCGAAGACCGGCTCGCCTTCCTTGGAGCGCAAGGAAAGGTGAATGTGGCAGGAGTTGCCCTCGCGTTCGTTGTACTTCGCCATGAACGTGAGCGCTTTGCCCTGCTGTGCCGCGATCTCCTTGGAGCCGTTCTTGTAGATGGCGTGCTGGTCGCACGTGCGCAGCGCCGTCGTGTACTTGAACGCGATCTCGTGCTGGCCGGGGTTGCACTCGCCCTTGGCCGACTCGACGGTCAGGCCGGCGCCCGTCATGCCGTTGCGAATGGCGCGCAGCAACGGTTCCACGCGCGCGGTGCCGAGCAACGAGTAGTCGACGTTGTACTGGTTGGACGGCGTGAGGTTGCGGTAGCCGGCGTTCCAGGCCTGCTCGTAGCTGTCGTCGAAGAGGATGAACTCCAGCTCGGTGCCGACGTAGCAGTCCAGCCCGAGCGCGGCCAGCCGGTCGAGTTGCTTGCGCAGGACCTGGCGCGGCGAGGCGACGACCGGGTCGCCGTTCTCCCAGACGACGTCGCACATGACGAGCGCGGTGCCCTCCTGCCACGGCACGCGGCGCAGCGTCTCCATGTCCGGCTTCATCACGAAGTCGCCGTACCCGCGCTCCCAGCTCGACATCTCGAAGCCGCTGACCGGGTTCATCTCGACATCGACGGCGAGCAGGTAGTTGCAGCCCTCCGCGGAATGCCCGAGAACGTCGTCGAGGAAGTACTGGGCAGCACACCGCTTGCCCTGCAGGCGGCCCTGCATGTCCACGATCGCGACCAGGACGGTGTCGATCTCACCGGTCTCCACGGCCGCGCGCAACTCCTCGACGGTCAGCATCTCCGCGTTCCTCCAAAGGTATGTCTGCGAGCCATTGGCGGCACCATCTTGACACCACCCGGTGGCGAGCGCCACCCTCAACCACTGCTTAAAGGACTATTAGGAGTCCATATGGCCAAGCACGTCGAGTACGAGAAGGTGAGCAGCGACTACCTGGAGCACCGTCAGCTCAAGCGTGGCGCAGCGGGGTGGGTCCTGCTGGCCGGGCTGGGTGTCTCGTACGTGATCTCCGGCGACTTCGCCGGGTGGAACTTCGGCCTCGCCCAGGGCGGCTGGGGCGGGATGCTGGTCGCCACGATCCTGATGGCGACGATGTACACGTGCATGGTGTTCGGTCTCGCCGAACTGGCATCGGCGCTCCCTGTCGCGGGCGCCGGCTACGGATTCGCGAGGCGCGCGCTCGGCCCGTTGGGCGGGTACGCCACAGGTATCGCCATTCTCATCGAGTACGCCATCGCTCCCGCGGCGATCTCGGTGTTCATCGGCGACTACATCAAGGCACTCGGTCTGCTGGACGCCACGTGGCCGGTGTACCTCGCCTGCTACGTGATCTTCGTCGGTATTCACCTGTACGGCGTCGGCGAGGCGCTGCGGGTGATGTTCGTGATCACCGGTGTCGCGGTCGTGGCGCTGGTCGCGTTCGTGGCGGGCATGATCCCGAAGTTCGACTCCTCGAAGCTGTTCGACATCGGCGACGGCTCGTTCCTGCCGATGGGCGTGACAGGGGCGTGGGGCGCGATCGTGTTCGCGATCTGGTTCTTCCTCGCGGTGGAAGGCGTGCCGCTGGCCGCCGAGGAAGCACGGGATCCCAAGCGGGACATGCCTCGCGGCATCATCGGCGCCATGGTGGTGCTGCTGGTGTTCGCGGCGGCGATCCTGCTCGTGGCTCCCGGTGGCGCGGGCTCGAACGCTCTGAAGGAATCCGGGAACCCACTGCCCGAGGCGGTACGCGCGGCTTACGGCGGTGACAACTTCCTGTCGCAGCTGGTGAACTACGTCGGTCTCGCGGGTCTGGTCGCGTCGTTCTTCTCGATCATCTACGCCTACTCGCGGCAGCTGTTCGCGTTGTCCCGCGCGGGATATCTGCCGCGCTGGATGTCGAAGACCGGCAAGCGCAAGACGCCCTACCTGGCTTTGATCGTGCCCGGCACCATCGGGTTCGTTCTCGCGACCGTGATGAAGAGCGTCGACCCCGTGACCGGTGGGGCGCGGCTCATCAACATCGCGGTGTTCGGTGCCGCTCTGTCCTACGTGCTGATGATGGTGTCGCACATCGTCCTGCGTAAGACGGCACCGGATCTGCCTCGCCCGTACCGGACTCCTGGCGGTGTCGTGACCACGGGCGTGGCGCTGGTTCTGGCCGTGGCGGCCGTCATCGCGACGTTCTTCGTCGACGAGATCGCTGCCGCTGTGACGGCGGGCATCGTGCTGGTCGCCGTCGCGTACTACTGGTTCTACAGCCGGCACCACCTGGTCGCGAACGCCCCGGAGGAGGAGTTCGCGGCGATCGCCAAGGCGGAGGCCGAGCTGGACTGAGCAGGCAAGCGTTGATCCTCGGCGGCACGGGCCTCATCGGCCGTGCCGCCGCTCGGCGTCCGGGTGCCCCTAACGAGGTGCGGCATCCCCCTAACGGGTGACCGTCGGCCCCTAGGGAGGTCGGCCGCCCGAAGTCTGGGGATCACACCCGATGCCAGGGGGATGTCGATCTCAATACGGTTCCTGACGACATCCCCGAACCGCCGTAGGAGCCCCACTCCCATGATGCAGCAGGACATCCAGCCGGCCACCCCGCAGCCCGTCCAGCCCGCCACGCCCGTGGCAGCCACCCCGGCAACGCCGGCGGCCGTGCCTCAGGAGGCCCAGCCGGCCACGCTGCAGGAGTTCGCCCTGAACCTCCTGAACGACCCGGCGGCCCTGACGGCGTTCGACCTCGACCCCGAAGGCGTCCTGGGCGCCTGCGGTCTGAGCGACATCACCCCCGGTGACGTCCAGGAGATCCTCCCGCTGGTGCTCGACGCCGCCTCGGTCGCGGACGTCGACGGCCTCTCGTCCTACAGCGCCCTCACGGGCCTCGCGAACCTCGACGCCGTCAACGGCCTCGCCGGCGACCTGTCCGGCCACGGCGACGTGTCGAGCACCCTCGACGGCGTCACCGGCGTCGTCCCCGGCCTCGGCGACGTGGCCGGTCTGGGCGGCCTCACGGACCTGGGCAACGTCACGGACCTCGGCAACGTCACCGACCTGTCCGGTGTCACGGGCCTCGCCGGCACCGGCGACGTGCTCGGCACGGTGACCGGTGTGACCGGTGTGGCGGACGTCGACGGCGTCCTCGGCACCGTCACCGGCGTGACCGATGTCGTCTCCGTCGACGGCGTGCCCGGCGTGCTCGGCTCCGTCACCACCGACCTCACGACCGTCACCGACGTGGTCCACGACGTCGTGCCGGACGTCGCGCCGGTCAGCGGCGTGCACGACACCGTCCACGGCGTCGTCGACGGCACCGTCGGCACCGTGCTCGGCGGCGACGTCACCGACCTCGACCTGCTCGACGGCGTCGGCGGCCTGACCGAAGGCCTCGGCCTCTGATCTGATGCTCGAGTGAGCAGACGAGCGTTGATCCTCGGCGGCACGGGCCTCATCGGCCGTGCCGCCGCTCGGCGTCTGCGGCAGGCGGGCTGGACCGTCGACGCCCCCGGCCGTGAGGTCGATCGCGGCAATCCCGAAGCCCTGGCCGCCGCGATGGGCGACGGCGCCGACCTCCTCGTCGACACCCTCTGCTACTCGGCAGCCGACGCGCGCACGCTGGTGCCGTTGGCGCGCAAGGCCGTCTCGACCGTAATGATCTCAGCCAAGGCCGTGTACGTGGACTCTCACGGACGCCACGCGAACTCCTCCGAGCCGCCGCGCTTCGACGCCCCGGTGACCGAGGACCAGCCGACGCTCGCGCCACTCGACTCGGACCCGTTCACCCGCGAGGGATACGGGCCGAACAAGGTCGCGGCGGAACGGACGTTGCTCGACAGCGGCCTGCCGATCACCGTGCTGCGACCGTCCAAAGTGCACGGTCCGGGCAACAAGCGGCCGCTGGAGCAGTACTTCGTCGAACGGATCCTCGCCGGGAACAAGGTCGTCGTGCTGGCGTCGCGCGGCCAGGGCGTCGACCACCCGACCGCCGCCGCGAACATCGCCGCGCTGATCGAGACCGCCGCCCTGCACCCCGGCGCGCGCGTGCTGAACGCCGCCGACCCGGACGCCCCGAACGGCCTGGAGATCTCCCGGATCATCGCCCGCTCGCTCGGCCACGAATGGCACGAGATCCTGCTGGACCACGACCAGGCCGGCCGCCACCCGTGGCACCGCGGCTTCGTCCTGGACACGTCCGCCGCTCTCGCGCTCGGCTACCGGCCGGTCGGCGACTACGCGACCACGGTCCAGGAGACTCTCCGCGACCTCGTTTCGAGCAGGTCGTGGCAGGATCGGGCCTGTGAGTGACATTCAACGTGTGGGAGTCGTCGGTTCCGGCCTCATGGGCTCCGGAATCGCCGAGGTGAGTGCCCGTGCCGGCCTCGACGTCATCGTCGCCGAGGTCAACGCGGGTGCGGCCGAGGCAGCGCAGGGGCGGATCGCCACCTCGCTGGCCAGGGGCGTCAAGTCGGGCAAGCTCAGCGAGGAGGACCGCGACGCCGCTCTGGGCCGCATCCGGTTCACCACGGACATGGGCGAGTTCGCCGACCGGCAGTTCGTGGTCGAGGCGGTCGCCGAGAACGAGCAGATCAAGACGGACGTCTTCACCACGCTCGACAAGGTCGTGAAGGACGAGGACGCCATCTTCGCGTCCAACACGTCGTCCATCCCGATCATGAAGCTGGGCATGGCCACCGGCCGCCCCGAGCAGGTCATCGGCGTGCACTTCTTCAACCCGGTGCCCGTGCTCAAGCTCGTGGAGATCGTGCCGTCGCTGCTGACCGGCGCCACCACCCAGGTCCGCGCCGAGGCGTTCGTGCGCGCCACCCTGGGCAAGGAGGTCATCCGCTCGCAGGACCGCGCAGGCTTCGTGGTCAACGCGCTGCTGATCCCCTACCTGCTCTCCTCGATCCGCATGCTGGAGTCCGGCTTCGCCTCGGCCGACGACATCGACAACGGCATGGTGCTCGGCTGCGCGCACCCGATGGGTCCGCTGCGCCTCACCGACCTGATCGGCCTCGACACCACGAAGGCCATCGCCGAGTCGATGTACGACGAGTTCAAGGAGCCGCTGTACTCGCCGCCGCCGCTGCTGCTGCGCATGGTGGACGCGGGCCTGCTGGGCAAGAAGTCGGGCCGGGGTTTCCACAACTACGCGAAGTAGTGCCGGAGAGCTGGACCGTTGACGGCGACCACCTCACAGCCGACGAGGTGGTCGCCGCTTTGCGCGCGAGGTTCAGCGCCGGGCACCTCGAAACCTGGCTGACCAGCGAGTCCGGCCGGATGCTCGCCTTCGTGACCAACACCGAGCGCGCCATGGTGATGCTGCTCGACGGGGAGGGCCCCCGGTGAGCACGTCGTCCGCGAGGGGTCCTGGCCCGCGGACGCGCACCACGTGAGCGATCGCTAGACCGCGGCCAGCCGGTTCATCGAGTGCTGGATCAGCCCGACCAGCACGGCCTTCGAGGACTCGCGGTCCCGCGCGTCGCACAGCAGCACCGGGATCGCCTCGTCCAGGTCCAGGGCGTGCCGGACCTCGTCCACCGTGTACGCCTGCGATCCGTCGAAGCAGTTCACGGCGACGATGAACGGGATGTCCCGGTGCTCGAAGAAGTCGATCGAGGGGAACGACGAGTCGAGGCGCCGCGTGTCCACCAGGACCACGGCGCCGATGGCACCGGTCGCCAGTTCGTCCCACATGAACCAGAACCTGTTCTGGCCCGGCGTGCCGAACAGGTAGAGCACCACCTTGGTGTTGATGGTGATGCGACCGAAGTCGAGGGCGACGGTGGTGGTGTCCTTGCCCTCGATGCCCGCGAGGTCGTCGACGTGCACACCGGCCTCGGTGAGCAGTTCCTCGGTCCGAAGCGGCGGAATCTCCGACACCGACGCGACCATGGTGGTCTTGCCGGTGCCGAACCCGCCCGCGATGACGATCTTGACCGCGGTCGGCACGTTCAGCTGGCCATCAGATCCCACGAACACCATCCAGTACGGCCTGCAGGAGATCCCTGTCGGGAATCTTGGGGGTGGAGTTCTGCACGAGCACGTCGCCACGCTCGATGAGGTCCGACAGCAGGACCTTCACCACGACGAGCGGCACGTCGAGGTAGGCGGCGACCTCGGCGACCGAGAGCGGGCGTGCGCACAGTGCCATGATCTCGCGATGTTCGACCATCAGCGACGTCTGGTCGGACGCAAACGCGGAGGCTCGGACCTGCGTGACCAGATGAAGGTCAGGCGCGTTCGGCCGGGTGCGGCCGCGCACCATCGCGTAGGGCCGCACCAACGGTCCCGCGGCCTCGTCGTACCACCAGTCGTCGCGCCCGGTCATCAGCGCGACTCACGCGCCGAGGGCACAGTCGCCGTCTCCTGGCGCGGAGCCGACGACAGGTACGTTCCCACCCTCTTGACCAGCATGTTCATCTCGTAGGCGATCATGCCCATGTCCGCGTCCTCCTCGCCCAGCACGGCCAGGCAGGCACCGTGGCCGGCGGCCGTCACGAAAAGATACGCGTGTTCCATCTCCACGATCGTCTGCCGGACGGCGCCACCTCCGAAGTGCCGGCCGGTGCCGCGGGCGAGCGACTGGAACGCCGACGCCATCGCGGACAGGTGCTCCGAGTCGTCGCGGGACAGCCCGGCCGAACGGCCGAGCAGGAGTCCGTCCGCCGACAGCACGACCGCGTGGCGGGCGCCGACCACTCGCTGGATCAGGTCCTCCAGCAACCAGTTCAGTTCGCCGTGCTGGCTTGCGTTGTCCTTCATGACGAGGGGGCTCCTTCTGATCTCCAGTCGTCGGTCAGCCGGGCGTCACGGGTGCCGCGCTGGAACGCGGCCAGTCCGTCACGGGTCCGCTCGGCCAGCCTTTCGCCGGTCACCGGCTCGGCGGGTGGCGGCTCCTCCGAGGACTGCATGAGCTGCGGCGCGAGGTTCTGCCGCTTCTTCCTGCGGGGAAGGGGTGCCTTCCCGTCCTTGGCCGGAGGTGCCGCGGGGGTCGGTTCCTCCACCGATGCTTCTGCTGCGGACACGGCCGCGGGGGCAACTGGGCTCATATCAGGTTCTACGAGCGCCTTCAGCCCCGCGTTCAGTGCCTCCTGCACTTCGGGATTCACCTTCACGGGAAAGCTCGGGTGGTCCGCGCCGTGGCCGTGGTGCGTGTCGTGGAACGACTGCACCGGCATCTGTGTGGTCTCGGTGATGTCGCCGGCGGTGTTGTGCGGGGCGACGATGTTCGGCGGCAGCACGCACAACGCGACCGTGCCGCCGTAGGGCGAGTCGCGCAGCTCCACCTTGATGCCGCGCCGGGCGGCGAGCCTGGCGACGACGAACAGCCCCAGCCGGGACTCGCCGCGGAACGCCATCGTCTCGAAGTCGGGCGGGTTGGAGAGCTTCGCGTTGGCCTGCAGGCGTTCCTCCTGCGTCATGCCCAGGCCGTGATCCTCGATCTCGATCACGATCCCGTGCGGCACGGCGTTGGAGTGGATGATCACCTCGGAGCGCGGCGAGGAGAACGCCGTCGCGTTGTCGACGAGCTCCGCGAGCAGGTGGATGGTGTCGGCGACCGCCACGCCCACCAGCGCGCGGTCCGGCACCGGGTTGACCCTGACCCGGACGTACTGCTCGGTCTCGGCGACCGCGGACCGCAGGACGTCGCTGAGCCGCACCGGCTTGCGCCACTGCCTGCCAGGCTGCTCCCCGGCGAGGATGATCAGGTTCTCCGCGTTGCGGCGGGCACGCGTGGCCAGGTGGTCGAGCTGGAACAGCGAGTCGAGCCGCTCGGGGTGCTCCTCCTCGCGCTCCAGCTTGTCGAGGATCTTGATCTGCCGGTGCACCAGGCCCTGGTTGCGGTGCGCGATGTCGAGGAAGACCCGGTTCACGCCCTCGCGTGCCTGCGTCTCCTTCACCGCCGCCGCGACCGCCGTGTACTGGGCGGCGTTGAACGCGTCCGCGACCTGGCCGATCTCGTCGTTGCCGTAGTCGAGCGGCGGCATGTCGCGGTGGACGTCCACCTGCTCGCCGCCGCGCAGCCGCGCCACGATGTGCGGCAGCCGTTCCTGCGCGAGCCGCAGCGTGTCCTCCCGCAGCGACGCCAGCCGGGTGACCAGGGCGCGCGACACGAGCCGGTTCGAGATGCGCAACGCCAGCACGATGCCGACGACGACCGCGAGCAACGCGATCAGGCTGCCGATGAGCACCGCGGCGACCCGGCTGTTGGCCTTGTCGAGACCGAGGTCGGCGGCGTCACGGGCCTGTGTGACGGCGAGCCCGACGAGGTTGTCGTGCACCGGCGCGGCCACCCCGCGCCACTGCTCGTCGGTCACCGTCGCGTCGGAGTTGATGATCCGGCCTTCGAGATCGAGCAGCGACCGGTACTCGGTGCTGCCGCGCAACGCGTCGTACAGCGAACGCGGCTGCTCCAGCGCGAACGGGATCGTGGCGTCGAGACTCGAGTGGTACGCGCCGACCAGCCGGGCGAACTCGACGCGTTCGGCCGGGGTGAACCTGCCGTTGAGCAGCCCGCGCGAACCGATCGTGGCACCGCGCGAAAGCCAGTCGGCGGCCTGGAAGATCGTGACGGCCTGGACGTTCGCCTGGCTCGCCTCCGAGTCAGGCACGAGGCGCGCCTGCCGGGCGAGCAGCGCGACGCCCGAGTCGAGCAGGCTGTTGTAGTAGTCGTAGACGGCCTGGGGGTTCGCCGACCCCGAGTCGATGCGCGTGCGCTGCTGCGGCAACTCGTTCAGCACGGAGTTGAGCGCGTTGATCCGGTCGACGGTGTCCTGGGGCGCGCTGTCGGAGAGTTCCGCGAACGCGTCCTTCATCTTGCGCACGGCTTCGTCGGTGACGCCCTGCTGACGTTTCAACCCGGCCTTGTCGACGCCCCCGACGCCGCTGAGGACCTCCAGGGTCAGCTGGCGTTCCTTCTGCAGCCCGGCGAGCGCCTCGACGGACGGGATCGTCGCGCCCTTGACCCCGGCGGCGACCGACCGCATGTAGAAACCGTCAAAAAGGGTGTACGAGGAGAAAACGGCCCACATGACCAGCAGGACCACGCTGGGAACGACCACGACACCGGCCAGCCGGGACCGAATGGTCCGGTAGTTGGTCGGTGTGTAACCGCTCTTCTCGTTCACAGCGCTCTCACGGTCTCCTGTGTCCCACGGCTAGCGCTGCGGGTAACCCAACTAACTCCTTCGGCTGCATTTAGGTTACGGGGAGAGATCATCGTTACCCAATGACAGCGATCACACGCAGTACGCGGTCGCAGGCTACCCAGTCGAGTGACTGAAGCAACACCCAGTACGGGGGTTCTTGCCTTGTGAGAACCCCCGTACGGGCTAGTTCTGTCGCACGTTCTACGGGCGCTCCACCGCGACGACGTTGTAAGTCGTCTCGGGCGTCGGAGGCGTGCTGAACCGGGCATTCGGCAGGTAGAGGCGCTTGCCGAACGCGGCGACCGTCGTGGGAACGTCGAACCGCGCGTCCGTGCGTTCCGCCGCGAGCGTCGCGCCATCACGACTGAGCGTGTAGCGCGCGACTTTGTTCAGCCTGTTTTGCACCACGTACAACTGCCGTCCCTCACGCAACAGACCGTCACCATTGGTGAGTGTTTGACCGCTCAAATTGATCTCGGTCGATTTGCCGCTCCGGGGATCGATCCGGAAGAGCTTTCCGGTGTTGCTCTGCACGACGATCAAGCCGCCGTCGAGCCCCGTGACGATGCCGTTGAGGTTCGTCGCGCCGGGAGTGACGACGAGGTCGCCGGTCAGCGCGAGCGTCCGGTGCGGCTTGAGGTTGAGCGGTACCTCGTAGAGCACGGCCTTGCGCGAGTCGGTGAACCACGCCGACCTGTCGGTCAGCACGACGTCGTTGACGAACGTGTCCGCGGTGGCGAACTGGAACTTCGCCAGCAACGCACCCGTGCGCGTGTCGTAGACCCGTGCGTCGCCGCCCGTGCCACCCGAGACCCACAGCCGTTTGCGGTTGTCGACCTTCAGACCGAGCGACGGCGTGCCGGGCCCCTTCGCAAGCACCTTGCCCGTGCCGGTGCGCAGGTCCGCCGCGTAGATCGACCCGTCGGCCCGCGACCCGAAGTAGGCCGTGGTGCCGCTGATCGCGATGCCTTCGGGTTGCCACCCGTTGGGCAGGGAGAACTCGGTTGGGAAGTGCCTGGAACCGTCCGCGGTGGCCGGCGCCGCGGCGGTGAGCGTGACGCCCAGGACCGCCGCCAGCAGGACACCGAATCTGCGGTACATGCCGCCTCCTTGTCGGATTGGGGTGCGTCCCTGATCCTTCTCCTGCTGACGGCCGAACAGGAGTTTTCTCAGGAATCCGACATCTCTACAGGTCAGCGGCGGCCTCGGCGATGAGCTCCAGCGACTCCCCCGTCCCCAGCGCCATCTCCCGCAGGCTCGCGAACCGCAGCGCGCACTGCTCGGTCAGCCCGGGCTCCTCGACGTACTCACCCTTGATGAACGTCTCCAGGTACGCCACGTCGTTGTGCTGCCGGTGCGGGAACCCCAGCAACGTGAACGGCGACCCCATCGCCGGATACGCCCCGGCCCCGCGCGGCACGACCTGCACGGTCACCGCCTCGTGCTCGCTGACCTCCATCAGGTGCAGCAGCTGCGCCTTCATCACCCGCGGCCCGCCGATCACCTGCCGCAGCACGGCCTCCGGGAACACCGCCTGCACCGCCAGCGGATCCTTGTCGGTCAGCCGCGTCGCCCACGCCTCGCGCACCATCGCGAGCCGCGCCGTCCGCACCGGATCGTCGTCCTGCAGAACGGCGTTCGTGTAACCGGGAAGCTGGAACACCGCCGGAACGAGATCCGTCGTGAACACGCGCAACAACGTCGCCTCGAACACCAGATTCGCGAAGTCCGCCGCCGGATCGAAGTTCAGGCCGTCGCCACCGACGCGCGCACGGGCCCGTTCCGCGTACTGCGCTCGCAACACCACGGCCTGCCATTCCGGAGTCGGCACTTTGTAGACGTAACCGAGCGCCATGACGTCCACGGGCGCCGAGGGCTGCACCGCGTTCTCCATCATGGACAGCTTGGCGCTGCTGAAACCCACGCGCTGACCGGCCTCCGTGAGGCTCAGCTCGCGCTCGTCGCGCCACCCGGCCAGCTGCCGCCCGATGGCGCGTTCGAGCGTCGTGGCCCGGAAATCCTTCGGCATGACGCGAAGGATATGACCAATTCGGATTCCCGAAAGGGACGGGTCGCTGTGGACAACCCTTTACTGCCAACGATCTTCGTTAGACGGAATGCTTTGCCTTAAACGGCCGTGCGCCCTATTTACGATTGATAGCGCTTTGCGCGCGCATGAGCACGCACGAGGTCATGGAAGCGGAACGCGTAGTCCCCGACCTCCGTCAGCAACGACTTCTCCACCAGGTCGTCCAGCGCGTCCTCGACGTCGCAGTCGGCCTCGCCCGCGATCGCCGCCGCCACCGGCACGCCGAACGCGTCCGGCTCCCACGCGCACAGCCGGTAGAGCCGCGCCTGCCGTTCCGGAAGCTCCACATAGGACCGATCGAGCAACGGCCCGAGCCTCCCGTCGTCGGCGAGCGGCTCGACCCCGATCTCCTGCGCCTGCGGCAGGTTCAGCCGCGAACGGCTCGTGACGAGCACCGTGCCCGAGGCGGGCAGCAGCGGCGTCACCTGCTCGGCGGAGTCCGCGTTGTCCAGCAACAGGGTGAACTGCCGCAACGTGACGAGACTGCGGAAGACCGACGACTCGTCACCGGATTCGACGTCCAGCCCGAACGCCCGCAGCACCTGACTCAGGTCGCGCGCGGCCAGGTCGACGTAGAGCTGGTCGCCGGATCCCCGCTCCCGCAACCACTTCAGCGCCAGCGCGGTCTTCCCCACTCCGCTCGCGCCGTGCAGCACCGTCACCCCGGCCCTGATGCCCGCCAGCTCAGCGTCCCTGCCGACGAAGTGCCGCGGCGGCGCGGGCGGCCGGAACCGCGGCGGTACGTCGTTCCTGCCCCTGATGACTCCTGTGGCTCTGACAGCCAGTACGTCACTCATCAACCCGTACCTCCCCGACACGTTGAAGTTACGGGCTTTCCTCGTCTTACATCAGACGGCCATAGAGTGATCGCACGTGAGCGCGGCCCCAGTCTTCGACGTCGAAGAACGAACCTGCCGCCCGTTGACGATGATCTTGCACGTGAGCTCGCCGTGCACGCCCTCCAACCGGATGACGACCCTCCCCTTGCGCTTGCCCATGCGCTCGAACGGCAGGTCGGGGTTGCGCAGAGTCCGTTCCTCCTCACCGGGAAACGTGTAGGTGAGCCGGTCGGTCGTGCCGGTCCCCTCGACCACCACGCGGATGTTGGGCGCTGCCGCGCAGCCGGCGCTTCCGGCCAGCAGCAGGCCCACGAGTAAGGCAGCGGTCTTCATGCCCCGAACGGTAGGAAGCCGGGAGGTGCTCCGGCATCAGCCTGAAGGCTCAAGAAGCATCAGCCATCAGAGTGACAACCGTTACCTGATAGGCCGATGGACGAACATCCATCGGCCAAGGCAGCCGTCATCTTGCGATGGCGGCGTTGGCCCGCACCGGTCGGCGCGGGCCTTCCCGTGGCGATACCCCTGCCCACATGTGCGTGGGTCTGACGTGGGTTTCCATCGGGCTCGTTTCTGTCACCCGCCAACTGCGGGAAGACACCAACGCCGCGAGGTTGCGGGCGGCGTTGAGATCGCGATCGAGCGCAAGTCCGCACTCGTCGCACTGATAGCGGCGTTCGGAGAGGCGCAGTTTGGCTTTCACCGCGCCGCAACCCGAACAGGTCTTGCTGCTGGCGTACCAACGATCGGCGATGTGGACGTGCACACCGGCCCAGGCGGCCTTGTACTCGATCTGCCGCCTCAGCGTGGCCATGCCCACGCCTGCGATGTGACGAGCCAGCTTTCGGTTGCGAACCATGCCGGCGACGTGGAGATCTTCCAGAACGACCACACCGAAGGTGCGGACGAGTCTGGTCGAAAGCTTGTGCAATCCGTCCAGGCGCGCGTTGGCGACTCGCGCGTGCAGCTTGGCCGCCCGCGCCCGAGTCTTACCCCAGCGCTGCGACGGTTCTCCCGCGCGAGGCCCCCTGCGTCGAGCCAACTGGCGTTGCAACCTACGCAGCTCGCGTTGTGCGACCTCGAGGTGACGCGGGTTCGGCACGACTTCGCCGGTGGACAGCACCGCGAGCGACTTCACCCCGAGATCAACGCCCACCGTCGAATCGGGCTGGGCGGGGGCCGCGTCGTGGCGGGTGATCTCCACGGAGAACGACACGAACCAGCGCCCTGCCCTGAGCGTCACGGTGGCAGAACGGATACGAGCTGCGCCCCGCTCCACGTGGCGAGCGAGTTTGCGCGTCGATTCGTGTGTGCGGATCGTGCCGAGGATCGGCAACCGGACGTGCCTGCGGTCGCGCTTCGCCAGCCAGCTACCGCCCGTGGTGAACCGGCAGGACCGAGTTGCCTTCTTGCCTTTGAACCCGGGAAACCGCATCCGGGGGCCGCGCCGTTTTCCTGTCGCGGAAGCGTGCCAGTTCGCCAGCGCCGTCGCCAGGTTCGCGAAACCTGACGAGTACGCCTCCTTGGAGTTCTCGCTCCACCAAGGCGCCACGGCACGCTTGCACTGGTTCCAGTCTTTGCGCAGGGCGTAGGCAGACCAGTTCAACGACGGCGTCAGTTCGGCATCGCTGAGACCGTAGGTGCGCTCGGCGCTGCGCTGCGAGAGGTTCGCTTTAACCTTTGCGAGACCCCAGTTGTAGGCATAACGCTGCCCGCCGCAGTGCGATCGCAGTGCGATCTCCTGTTCGGCGTTCGGGTCCAAGGCGAACCGGTACGCCTGCAGCACCACACCCACTCACACAGTGAAACACACATGTTCGAGCTCAAACGGACAACCCGTGGTGTCTGAGGCATTGCTCGACCCGCAACCGCTCGATCTCGCGGTCCATTCCTTCTGGCAACAAAAACAACCGGTGCTCGACGCCCAGCGCGGTGCAGGCCTGGACGAGCAGCGCGTCATAGGCCTGACGGGCGCCGATCTTCTTGATCGCGGACGCCCCGGGCTCGAAGGAGGCCCGCATCCGGCGCACACGACGAAGGTCGGCCGCGATTCGTTCTATCGGCCGATGTTCGGGCACCAGCCCAAGCTACCCCGACTGCAGTGCCAGGAAGAGGTCCACGCGCGCCTCGAACTCCGCCAGGTCGGCGCCGAGCAGGTCCTCCACACGCCCCACCCGATACCGCAACGTGTTCACGTGAACGTGCAACTTCCCCGCCGCCGCGGTCCACGAACCAGAACAGTCGAGGAACACCTTCAACGTGCCCACGAGATCCGACCCGTGCTCGGCGTCGTAGTCCAGCACCGGGCCCAGGAGCCGACGTCGCAACGACGCTCGCAACTCCTCCGGCACGCCCGCGAGCAGCAGTTGGTGCAGTGCGATCTCCTCGCCCGCCACCACACACGTACGGCCGCCACGGCGTTCTCCCAGCCGACGCGCGTGCGTGGCTTCCTCTGCTGCGCCGCGCAGACCGCGAGAGGTGACCGGTGAGCTGATGCCGACGAGCACGCGGGACGAGCCGAGGCCCGGTTCCATCACGCGCATCGCCTCGCGAACGTCGTCGGGCAGCGAGTCGCCGGCCTTCGCCACCGCGTAGACCGTGTCGCCGACCGGTGTCACGAGGGCCTGGGGCAGTGCTTCCTCCAGCACCGCCGCCGCGAGTTCCGTTCGCTGGTCGGAGGTGACCGCGCTGATCACCCGCAGCTGGGCGCTCTCCAGACCGGCGGCCGCCAGCCGTGACTCCAGGTCCGCCGATCCGCTCAGCACCGCGGACACCAGGGGCGCGGCCGTGCGGTTCTCGATCTGGCGGCCCTGGGCCTCGCGCAGCCTCTCCAGCCCCACCAGCGACGCGAGTTCGGCGGCGGCCTCGGGTTGTACCGAACCGCCCACGACGAGGATCCAGCTGGTGAGCCGGTTGCCGCCGCGTTCGGAGACGGGGACCAGGGTGACGCCCCTGACCGTCTTCGGGAGGCGGTCGGCCTGCAGGAACTCCTTCACCAGCGCGACCCGCTCGCGCAGTTCGCCGCCCGCGACGACGCGGCCGGTCGTGGACAGGACCCAGCAGGAGGCGCCGAGTTCGTGGCTGCCCGCCAGCAGCAGCGCGGGCAGGCCGGAGCCTTCCGCGACGACGTTCAGCAGGCGGCGGTGGCGGGAGAGGCCGACGAGTTCCATCGAGACGCGTTCGGTGATGGTCGCGAACGAGAGGTCGACCGGCACCTCCAGCAGCGGCACGTGGTGGCGGAGGCAGGCGTCGACGAGGTCGTCGGGCAGGGCGCGGTTCTCGGTCTCGGAGGCGGCCAGGCCGGCGACGCGGGCCGAGGCGAGGGAGCGGACGAACGTCTCGGAGTCCTGCGGGCCGTGATGCCAGAGCAGGCCGGACAGCACGAGTTCCCCGCCGGACAGGTACCGGCTGGGGTCGGGCAGCTCCGTTCCGTACACGCGGGTGACGGTGCGGTCGAGCTGGTCTTCACCGGTGTGCAGGCTCAGGCGCAGTTCCGGCATCTGCAGCAACGTCCGCAGGAGCAACATGAGAGGTCACTTTCGTCCATTCGTGTTTGTAGGAAAGCACAAATTCGTTACGTGTAGGAACCTCCTGATTCATGTGTCTCGCCGTAGAGGTGTGTACCTCTAGGTCTGTGTACTGGCTCACAACCAGATGGGAGGGCGAGTGACGATCTCCACGCATGTGCTGGACGCGGGGCGAGGCAGGCCGTTCGCGGGAATCGCCGTGTCGCTGCAGCGCCGCGACGGGACCGAGGTGGCCAACGCCGAGACGAACACCGATGGCCGGATCACCGGATGGGGTGACGGCTTGGAGGCCGGGGTCTACCGGCTGGTGTTCGACACCGCGCAGGCGGCGCCGTTCTTCCCCGAGGTCGTGCTCACCTTCGACTACTCCGATCCGGCGCAGCACTACCACGTGCCGTTGCTGCTGTCGCCGTTCGCCTACTCCACCTACCGAGGTAGCTGACGATGGACTTCCTTCGACCGGAAACGCTTGCGGAGGCGTTGGAGCTCAAGGCGGAACGCCCTGACGCCGTGCCGATCGCCGGTGGCACGGACGTCATGGTGGAGCTGAACTTCGACCACCGCAGGCCCTCCGCTCTCCTGGATCTGACCCGGATTCCCGAGCTGCGGCAGTGGTCCGACGGGCTGCGGGTCGGCGCCGGCGTGCCGTACGTGCGGATCATCGACGAACTGGGCGCGCAATTGCCGGGCCTCGCCATGGCCGCACGAACGGTCGGGTCGCCGCAGATCCGCAACCGCGGCACGGTCGGCGGCAATCTCGGCGCGGCCTCCCCCGCCGGGGACACGCACCCGGTGCTGCTGGCGTCCGACGCGGTCATCGAGGTGGCCTCCGTGCGCGGCACGCGGATGATTCCGGCCGCCGAGTTCTACCTGGGGGTCAAGCGGAACGCGCTGGAGCAGGACGAACTGATCGTGGCGGTCCACCTGACGCCTGCCAAGGGGCCACAACAGTTCTCGAAGGTCGGCACGCGCAACGCCATGGTGATCGCGGTGTGCTCGTTCGGGATCTCGTTGTTCCCCGAGGAGAACCGGGTGGGCGCGGCGGTCGGGTCCGCCGCCCCGACACCGCGCCGGGCCGGTGAGGCCGAGCAGTTCCTGGCCTCGGCGCTGGACTTCCGCAACCCCAAGCCGTTGCTGGACTCGGTGAAGCGCGAGTTCGGAGAGTTGGTGTCCCAAGCCGCGTCGCCGATCGACGACGTGCGCGGGTCGGCGGCCTATCGCAAGCACGCTTTGGCAGTGATGGCTCGCAGGACGCTCGGCTGGGCCTGGCAGGAACTTCTTGATGGGGAGCGAGCATGCGCGTGAACGTGACGGTCAACGGCGAGCAGCGCCAGGCCGACGACGTGTGGGAAGGCGAGTCGCTGCTGTTCATGCTGCGCGAGCGGCTCGGACTGCCCGGCTCGAAGAACGCCTGCGAGCAGGGCGAATGCGGTTCGTGCACGGTGTACCTGGACAAGGTGCCGGTGTGTGCGTGCCTGGTCGCGGCCGGGCAGGCGCAGGACCGCGAGGTCACGACGGTCGAGGGGCTCGCGGACGGGGATGTGCTGGACCCGGTGCAGGAGGCGTTCGTCGAGGCGGGCGCGGTGCAGTGCGGGTTCTGCACGCCGGGTCTCGTGGTGCAGGCGCACGACCTGCTGGACCGGGTGCCGAACCCGTCGGATCCGGAGATCCGCGAGGCGCTGGCCGGAAACCTGTGCCGCTGCACGGGGTACGAGAAGATCCTGGACGCCGTGCGATTGGCGGCGTCGCGCCGATGATCGTCCTCGACCGCTGCGCGGTGTCCACTGTGGACGAGGCCGGGACCGAGCACCTGTCCGGGCACGTCGTGATCGACGGCGGACGCGTCGAGTCCGTCGGTTCGGGTGCGGCGCCTCGGCCCTCCGAGTCGCACACCTACGTCGACGCGTCGTCGTGCCTGGTGACGCCGGGGCTGATCAACACGCACCACCACCTCTACCAGTGGGCGACGCGCGGGCTCGCGACCGACGCCACGCTGTTCGAGTGGCTGACCACGCTGTACCCGGTGTGGCGCGGGCTGGACGACACCGTGACGCACGCGGCGGCATCCGCCGGTCTGGCCCGGCTGGCGTTGACTGGCTGCACGCTCGCCGCCGACCACCACTACGTCTTCCCGTCCGGTGGCGGCGACGTCTTCGACGCGCTGGTGTCGGCGGGGCGGCGGATCGGGATCCGCCTGGAGGCGATCCGCGGCTCGATGGACCGCGGCCAGTCGCACGGCGGGTTGCCGCCGGACAACCTGGTCGAGGAGACCGAGGCCGCGCTGATCGCGACCGAGCAGGCGATCGGTGACTACCACTCCACGGCCGACGACGCTCTCGTTCGCGTGGCCGTGGGTCCGTGCTCGCCGTTCTCGGTGTCGCGCGAACTCATGACCGGCGCCGCGGCTCTGGCTCGCCGCCACGACGTCCGGCTGCACACGCACCTCGCCGAGACCCTGGACGAGGAAGAGCAGTGCCTGGCGGAGAACGGCTGCACGCCGACCGAGTACGCCGAGCAGCTCGGCTGGCTGGGTCCGGACGTGTGGCTCGCGCACACCGTGCATCTGAACGCCGACGCGGTGAAGCGGCTGGGAGCGACCCGGACCGGTTCCGCGCACTGCCCGACGTCCAACGGGCGGCTGGGCACCGGGATCGCGCCGGTGCGCGACCTGCTGGACGCCGGCGCGCCGGTCGGCCTCGGCGTCGACGGCGCCGCGTCCAACGAGGACGGTGGGCTGGTCGTCGAGCTGCGGTCGGCGCTCTACCAGGCACGGCAGCGGGGCGGTCCGGGCGCGATGGACGCCCGCAAGGCGTTGTGGATGGGCACGATGGGCGGCGCGCAGGTGCTGGGCCGTGCGGACGCGCTGGGCTCGATCGAGCCGGGCAAGGTCGCGGACCTCGCCGTGTGGGACCTGTCCGGAATGAACTACGCGGGCATCGCGGACCCGGTGGCGGCACTGGTGCTCGGCACTCCCCCGCCGTTGAAACTGTTGATCGTCGGCGGTGAGGTCGTGGTGCGGGACGGTGTCCTGCTCACGGCGTCGACCGACGAGCTGGCGCGTGACCTGTCCGCGGCCGGCGCCAAGCTCCAGGAGGCAGCGCGATGACCCTCACTCCGGCCGAACTCACCTCCGCGGTCTCGGGTGGCATCGGGACGTCGCCGCAGCGCCCGGACGGCAACCTGAAGGTGCGCGGCGAGTTCGCCTACGCGTCCGACCTGTGGCACGAGGACATGATCTGGGGCGCGACGCTGCGTTCGCCGCACCCGTATGCCCGCATCACGTCGGTCGACCTGACCGAGGCGTTGAAGGTGCCTGGCGTGTACGCGGTGCTGACGCACTCGGACGTACCCGGTCGCAACCTGTACGGGTTGGAGCACAAGGACCAGCCGGTGCTGGCCGTGGACGTCGTGCGCTATCAGGGCGAGCCGATCGCGCTGGTCGGCGCCGACCACCCGGAGACCGCGCTGCGGGCGATGAAGAAGATCGTCGTGACCTACGACGTGCTGGAACCCGTGGTGGACATGGAGACCGCGGCCGAGGACACCCCGTTGCACCCCGGCGGGAACCTGGTGCGGCACGTGCCGATCCGGCGCGGCTCGCAGGACGTCGAGGCCGAGGTCGTGGTGACCGGGCGGTACGAGGTCGGGATGCAGGACCAGGCGTTCCTGGGGCCGGAGTCCGGGCTCGCGGTGCCGGCGACGGACGGTTCGGTCGACCTGTACATCGCGACGCAGTGGCTGCACGTCGACCGCGACCAGATCGCGGCCGCGCTGGGCCTGCCGCAGGAGCAGGTGCGGCTGACGCTGTCCGGTGTCGGCGGGGCGTTCGGTGGCCGCGAGGACCTGTCGATGCAGGTGCACGCGTGCCTGCTGGCTCTGTACACCGGCAAGCCCGTGAAGATGGTCTACAACCGCGAAGAGTCGTTCTACGGGCACGTGCACCGGCACCCGGCCGTGCTGTACTACGAGCACGGCGCCGACCACACCGGCAAGCTCGTCTACGTCCGCACTCGCATGTACCTGGACGGTGGCGCGTACGCCTCCTCCACTCCCGCTGTCGTTGCCAACGCGGCCACGCTGGGCGTCGGGCCGTACGAGGTCGACAACGTCACGATCGACGCCTACGGCCTCTACACGAACAACCCGCCGTGCGGCGCGATGCGCGGATTCGGTGCCGTGCAGGCAGGTTTCGCCTACGAGTCCCAAATGGACAAGCTGGCGGAGGCGCTGGGCATGTCCCCGGTCGACGTCCGGATCCGGAACGCGATGACCGAGGGTTCCGTGATGCCGACCGGTCAGGTCGTCGACTCGGCCGCGCCCGTCGCGCAACTGCTGAAGCTCGTGCAGGACAGGCCTCTGCCCACCGGAACCTCGTCGGACATCCGCGAACTGCCCGGTGGCGTCTCGAACACCACGCACGGCGAAGGTGTCATTCGCGGCGTCGGTTACGCGGTCGGCATCAAGAACGTCTGCTTCTCCGAGGGCTACGACGACTACTCGACCGCGCGCGTCCGGGTGTCGATGGTCAACGGCACGCTGGCCGCCGCCGTGCACACCGCCGCCTGCGAGGTCGGCCAGGGCCTGGTGACGATCATGCAGCAGATCGTGCGGACCGAGCTCGGCATCGAGCTCGTCACCGTGCTGCCGATGGACACCACCATCGGCAACGGCGGCTCGACCTCGGCCTCGCGCCAGACGTACGTCACCGGCGGCGCGGTGAAGGCCGCCTGTGCTCTGGTCCGGTCGCGTTTGGACGGTCGTACGGACATCGGCGACGAGGTGATCGACGAGACCACCGAGTGGCGTCACCGCGCGACCGAGCCTCTCGATCCTGTTACCGGACAAGGCAACGCGCACGTCCAGTACGGTTTCGCCGCCCACCGCGCCGTGGTCGACGTGGACGTCGATCTCGGCCTGGTGCGCGTCGTCTCGCTGGACTGCGCGCAGGACGTCGGCAAGGCGCTGAACCCGCAGGCCGTGGTCGGCCAGATCCAGGGCGGTTCCGCCCAGGGCCTCGGCCTCGCGGTGATGGAGGAGATCCAGACCTCCGGCGGCAAGGTGCGCAACCCGTCCTTCACCGACTACCTCATCCCCACCGTGCTCGACATGCCGCCGATGAGCATCGACGTGCTCGAGCTCGCCGATCCCCACGCCCCCTACGGGATTCGTGGCGTCGGCGAACCGCCCACCATCTCGTCGACCCCGGCGATCGTGGCGGCGATCCGCGCGGCGACCGGCCTGGCGCTCACCCGCGTCCCGGTCCGCCCGGAACACCTCACCGGTACATGACACTGCGTTTGATCATTTTGGGAGAGTTTCCTGCTGTGAACGCACATCTGCTCGCCACCATCGACCTGGCCACCCGCAACGTGGCCTCCGGCGGGGGCCCGTTCGGCGCGATGATCGTCCGCGACGGCGAGGTGATCGCCACCGGCGTGAACCAGGTGACGCCGAACCTCGACCCGACCGCCCACGCCGAGGTGGTCGCGATCCGCGCGGCCTGCCAGGCGCTCGGCGACTTCCGTTTGACCGGCTGCACGCTGATCTCCTCGTGCGAGCCGTGCCCCTTGTGCTTGTCCGCCGCGCTGTGGGCGCGCGTGGACAAGGTCGTGTACGCCGCCGACCGCGATGACGCTGCGGCGGCGGGTTTCGACGACCGGGAGTTCTACGAACTCTTCAGCAAGTCCCGCAGTGAGTGGGACCTGCCGGTGCACCAGATCTCCACAGGCGAGGACAACGCCCCGTTCACCGCGTGGACGTCTCTCGCAACTCGGATCGATTACTAGGGCCACAAGCCTGCCTAGCTGACCGGAGCTCGCAACGCACAATCGCGTTCCGGCGTTGGAACGCGCCCACCGGCATGGGAAAGGCCGTCCATCAATGACCCAGTTACGGAGCCGACCGACGACTTCGTCGCTCGACCACTTCTTCCGCATCACCGAACGCGGCAGCACGTTCGGACGTGAAGTGCGCGGCGGTATCACGACGTTCGTCGCGATGTCGTACATCGTGCTGCTGAACCCGTTGATCCTCGGCGCGTCCGCGGACATCACCGGCGCCAAGCTCACCATCGCCGAGATCACCACCGCGACCGCGCTGGCGGCCGGTGTGATGACCGTCCTCATGGGACTCGTCGGCAACGCGCCGCTGGCGATAGCCGCCGGTCTCGGCGTGAACGGTGTGGTCGCCTTCCAGATGGCGCCGACGATGACCTGGGCGCAGGCCTTCGGTCTGGTGGTGCTCGAAGGCATCTGCATCGTGATCATGGCCGCCTCCGGTGTCCGCGAGCGGATCATCAACGCGATCCCGGAGCCGTTGAAGATCGCGATCACCGTGGGCATCGGGCTCTACATCGCTTTGGTGGGACTGGTCTCCGCCGGTTTCGTGACCCGCACGCCGGACGCCGCGCACTCGACGGTGCCGGTGCGGATGGGCGTCGACGGCCACCTGAGCGGCTGGCCGATCGCGATCTTCTGCCTGGGTCTGCTGATGATGATCGTGCTGCTGGCGCGCGGTGTGCCCGGTGCCGTGCTGATCAGCATCGTGGTGGCCACGGTCGTCGCCATCGTCGTGAATGCCGTGTTCCACGTGCAGGGCTGGGGACTCGTGTCGCCCACGCTGCCGGACGCGGTGGTCAGCTCGCCGGACTTCGGGTTGTTCGGGCGGGTGGACCTGTTCGGCGGCTTCGTGTCCGCGGGTGTGATCGCGGCGACGATCTTCCTGTTCACGCTGGTGCTGTCCGGCTTCTTCGACGCCATGGGCACGATCACCTCGGTCTCCGACGAGGCGGGTCTCACCAAGGACGGCAAGGTCGAGGGCATGGGCAAGATCCTGATGGTCGACGGCGCCGGCGCGATCGCCGGTGGCGTCACGGGGTCCGCCCCGAACACCGTGTTCCTGGAGTCGGCCGCGGGCGTTGGCGAAGGCGCCCGAACCGGCCTGGCCTCGGTGGTGACCGGCGGACTGTTCCTGGTGGCACTGCTCTTCACGCCGCTGGCGACGGTCGTGCCCGCCCAGGCGGCGGCTCCGGCACTGGTGGTGATCGGCGGCCTGATGATGACCCAGATCCGCCGAATCCCTTGGCAGGAAACGGACTACACGATCCCGGTCTTCCTGACCATCGCCATCATCCCGTTCACCTACTCCATCACCAACGGCATCGGCGCGGGCCTCGTGTCCTACGTCGTGCTGCGCGTCTGCAAGGGCCGCTGGCCCGGCTGGCTGATGACCGGCCTGGCGCTGATGTTCGCCGTGTACTTCGGCGTGGATCTGATCACCGGCAAGTGACGTTCCCAGGCTCGGCCGGGCGGCCACCCGGCCGAGCCCTTCTCCTGACCTGGAGGGCTCGATGCGTGATCTGGCGCCGACTTTGCTGTCGTGGGACCGGTTCGCGGTCGCCTCGGTGGTGGCCGTGCGCGGCAGTGCGCCCCGCCCGGTCGGCGCCGCGATGGCTGTCGGCCCCTCTGGCGAGGTGATAGGCAGCGTGTCCGGCGGCTGCGTGGAGGCCGAGGTCCACGACCTGGCGTGCCAGGTGCTGGAGACCTCCGAACCGGCTTTCGCCACGTTCGGCTACTCCGACGACACGGCGTTCGCGGTCGGCCTCACCTGCGGCGGATCTCTGGACGTGCTGGTGCAGCGCGACAACCCTTCGTTGCGCGCCGCACTTCAGGCCTCGGTCGACGGGCACCCCGTGTCGGTGCGGTTCGAGGCCGAGGGGCGGACGTTCACCGAATCGTGGATGCCGCCACCGCGTCTGCTGGTGTTCGGCGCCATCGACCACGCCGCCGCCGTGGCTGAGATAGGGCGTTTCCTCGGCTATCACGTGACGGTGTGCGACGCACGACCCGTGTTCGCCACCCCCGCCCGTTTCCCCGCGGCGCACTCAGTCGTCGTCGACTGGCCGCACCGCTACCTAGCGTCCACCCACACCGACGACTCCACCGCCGTCGTGGTGCTGACCCACGACCCGAAGTTCGACATCCCGGTGCTCGTGGAGGCGCTGGCCAGGCCGCTGGCGTTCGTCGGCGCGCTGGGTTCCCGCCGCACGCACACCGAGCGCCTCGAACGACTACGCGAAGCGGGAGTCGGCGAGGCGTCGCTGGCGCGGCTCCGTTCCCCCGTCGGCCTCGACCTCGGCGGCCGCAGCCCGGCGGAGACCGCGGTGTCGATCGCGGCCGAACTCGTCGCCGTGCGGCACGGCGGCACCGGGCTCCCGTTGACGGCGCTGTCCACCCCCATCCACCGAACCCTGGAGAGTCATGGCACTGATCTTCCTCAACGGCGGCGGCATGCGGGGCGGCCCTCTGCACTCGCAACTGCAGGGCACGCCGATGGTGTGCCAGGCGCGCAGTGCGGCCAAGTACCGCTACTTCTCGGTGCGGGGGAAGTTCCCCGCGATGCACGAGTCGGGCTCGGCCTCGGTGGTAGGTGAGCTCTACGACCTGCCGCTGAAGATCCTGCGCGACCACCTCGTCCCGGCCGAACCCGCCGAACTGGAGATCGGCGTCATCGAACTGGAGGACGGCAGCGCGGCCCTCGCGACCGTCCTGCGCGACGCCATGGTCGATCCGCTACTCCGAACAGGTGACATCCGGGACATCTCGTATCTCGGCGACTGGCGGGAGTTCTTGCACAGCGAGGGGTGAGGGAATGGCATCGGGGGGTGCCATTGGCAAGGGGGAGTTGCCGCACGCGGCGGGACCAACCGAAGTGGTCCCGCCGCGGGGGAATCTCCGCTCCTCAGCCTCCGTTGAGCGCCGCGCTCACCTTCGCGAGTCGCTCCGGGTCGAACGAGAACTCGTTGTGCGGGCAGCGGTAGCTGTAGGCGCCGTCGCAGATCCAGACGCCGTCCCGCTCGCGCCAGTTCTCCGGCCGCCTCCCAGTCCGCTCCGAAGGCCAGTTCCTGCGCCTCTTCGTCCTGCAGCAACGAACTCAGGTGGCACGGCCAGAAAAGCGGCCGCTCCAGGTACTCGTCGGCCTCCGTCAGCGGATCGGCCTCATAGCCGGGGATCAACGCCCGCTCCCCTTAAGCAGTCCGCGTTCGTACGCCACCGCCACCGCCGCCGCCCGGTCCGAAACCCCGAGCTTCGCGTAGACGTGCAGCAGGTGGGTCTTCACCGTCGCCTCGCTGATGAACAGCGCCGCCGCCACCGCCCGGTTCGTGGATCCCTTGGCCACCAACGCCAGCACGTCGATCTCCCGGGTGGACAGCGGTTCCAGCGCGGGCTCCCGCACCTGCCCGAGCAGCCTCGTCGCCACCGCCGGGGACAGCACGGCATCGCCCGCGTGCGCGGCACGGATCGCGCGTTGCAGTTCGTCGCGCGGGGTGTCCTTCAGCAGGTAGCCGGTGGCGCCCGCCTTGATGGCCGGCAGGACGTCGCGGTCCGTGTCGTAGGTGGTGAGCACCAGGACGCGGCACGGGTGGGTGCGCAGGCGTTCGATCGCGGACAGGCCGTCGGAGCCCGGCATGCGCAGGTCCATCAGGACCACGTCCGGCGACATCGCCGTCACCACGGCGACCGCCTCGTCGCCCGAGGCCGCCTCGCCCACCACCTCGAAGTCCGGTGCGGCGGACAGCATTCCGCGCAGCCCGTCGCGGACGACCGGGTGGTCGTCCACGATGACCAGGCGGATCACGCCGGCACCCGCGCCGAGATCGCCGTTCCCGCGCCCGGTTCGGACTCCACGAACAGCGCGCCGGACAGGCGGTGCACGCGGTGGCGCATCGCGGGCAGGCCGAAGCCGTCCGAGGGGCCGGCGAGGTCGAAGCCCACGCCGTCGTCGCGCACGTCCAAGGTCACCACGTCCTCCATGTACGACAGGGTCAGGCCCACGCGGGACGCCGAGGCGTGCTTCGCCACGTTCGCCAGGGCTTCCTGGGCGGTGCGCAGCAAGGCGACCTCCACCTCCGGGTGCATTTCGCGCACGGCTCCGGTCAGCGTCACCGAGACCGGTACGCCGTTGTGCTTCGACCAGCCCGACGCCACGTCGTCCAGCGCCTCGTGCAGAGCCGCCGAGTCCAGGGCGGGTGGTTGCAGGGCGTGCACCGAGCGACGGGCCTCGGCCAGGTTCGAGCGCGCGAGCTCAGCGGCCACCGCCACGCGGCGTTCCCAGTCGGACTCGGTCGCCGCGGACAGCTGCGTGATGATGCCCGCCAGGCCCTGGGCCAGGGTGTCGTGGATCTCGCCGGCCATGCGGTGGCGTTCGTCCTGCACGCCCGCCTCGTGCGCCTGCACCAGCAACTGGGCGTGGAGGCCCTCGTTCTCCTCCAGGAGTTCCTTGCGCAGCCGGGACTGTTCGGTCGTCACGTGGCCGACGTACGTGAAGGTGCACGCCAGCACCACGAAGACGAGCAGCAGCAACCAGAAGGCGGCCTCTTCACCCGCCGGCGGATAGCCACCGAACAACGACAACGCCGCCAGGACCGCTGTCAGCGCCACCACGACGAACATCCAGCGACCGCGCAGAACCTCGCTCGCGTAGACGTACACCGCGTACGACACCGCACCGAACCAGTGCTCCTGCATGCCCAGCACCGCGTAGAACACGACCATGCCACCGATGAACACGGCCATGAGCCCTGGACGGTTGCGCCACCCAGGATGCAGCGTGAACCACCACGCCATCCACACGAAGCACGACGCCACGACGCCGTAGGTGAACCAGCGCTCCTGCACCGTCTGCATGGTGAAGATCGCGTACAGAATCGTCGTGACGGTCAGCACGAAGTACGGGATCACCCTGGCGATCCCGGCGAGCCTGCGCTCCCACGTGTCCAACGCGGCCATGTCCACGAGCTACTCCCAGCGGAAAGTTCTGGCCGCGACCGTACCTGCCACGAGGCTCACCAGCCCCATGATCGCGAGATGCCTCCAGTCCGGCGCGGTACCCAGCCACGCCTGCTGCAACGCCTCCACACCGGGAGGCGTGTACGACCCGATCGCCTGGATCACCGAGGGCAGCATGAACCGCGGCAGGTACACGCCGCCGAAGAACATCAGCAGCATGAACACCACCGTCGCCCAGCCACCGGCAGCCCGCGCGTTCGGGGCCAGTGCGGCGATCACCAGGCCCAGCGCGAACGTGCCCGCGCCTCCCAGCACCACGGCACACGCCAGGCCGAGTGGATGGTGAGGCAGGTCGACGCCGAAAACGACGTACCCCACCACCATAAGGAGCAGCACCGACAAGATCACCGCGACGAAGTTGACCACCATCTGGCCGGCCAGCAGCCGCGCCGGGTGCATGGGCGTGGTGGACAGCCGGCGCAGCACACCCTTCTCGCGATACGTGGCCACGACCGCGGGCAACCGTTGCAGGCCGATGAACACCAACGTGAACACGACGAGCGCCGACATGTAGCTGTCGATGAACCGCTGGCCGCCGAAGTTCGCGTCCGGTGTGCGCAACGCCGGAATCGCGCCCAGCACCAGCAACAACAGGCTGGGGAACAGGATCGCGAACAACGAGTTCAGCCGATCGCGCACGAACAGCCGCGCCTCGATCTCAATGATCTTCAACATGACGACCCCCGGTGAGTTCGACGTAGGCGTCGTCCAGTGAGACCTGGTCGACGCGGAGCTGGCGCGCCACGATCTGCCGTCGCGCCAGCAGGGAGGTCACCGCGTGCAGCAGGTCCTCCGAGCCGCTGACCACGAGCTGTTCCCCCACCGTCGTCACCCCGGTGACCTCCGGCAGCGCCTCCAGCAACGACACGTCCAAGGCGGCGGACGGCACGAACCGCACGCGAGTGGCACCGTCCACACGCGACACCAGTGCGGAGGGGGTGTCCAGCGCGACGATCCGCCCGTCGCGGAACACCGCGACCCGGTCGCAGAGCCGTTCGGCCTCCTCCATGAAGTGCGTGACCAGCAGGATCGTCACGCCGGCCGCCCGCACCTCCTCGATCACCGACCACGTGTCCCGCCGCGCCTGCGGATCGAGCCCCGTCGTCAGCTCGTCGAGGATCGCCACCCGAGGCGAGCCGATCAACGCCAGCGCGATCGACAGCCGCTGCTTCAGCCCGCCCGACAGCCGCCCGAACTCGACCCCGAGGTACGACGTCAGCCCCAGCCGCTCGGACCAGTCGGCGGGTGCCGGGTAGAACGACGAGAACAGCTCCAGCGCCTCGCTGACCCGCATCCGTTCCGGCAGCTCCGAGTCCTGCAGTTGCACCCCGATCGACGCGCGGACGTCCGCGGGTCGCTGCCCCAGCACCGCCACGTTCCCCCGGTCCGGCGTGCGCAGCCCGGCCACGCACTCGACCGTCGTCGTCTTGCCCGCCCCGTTCGGGCCCAGCACGCCGAAGATCTCCCCCTCGGCGACCTCGAACGACACCGAGTCCACCGCCACGCGGGGCCCGTACCTCTTCCCGAGGTCGCTCACTTCGATGATTGCCATGCCACCAGCGTCGGAGAACGGCGCCCAAAGATCATCGAACGACGAGCGCGACCTGGATCAACCGATCGGTTGATGCCGTCAGTCAGTCTCGAGAACGGCGGCGCGCAGAGCAGCGGCCAGGCGTGCCACCGGTTCGGGCAACGGTCCGGGCAGCCGTGCGAGCAGGACCCGGCGCTGTTCGGCGGGCCCGCCCCGCACCGGCAGGATCCGCACCCCGGCGGGGACGACCTCGCTCAGCGACGTGGGAATCGTCGTGATGCCGAGCCCCGCCGCGACCAGTTGCAGCTTGGCCAGCCAGTCCCGCGCTGTGTGCGCGACGACCGGCCGTTCGTCGAGCCCTGGCCACACCCCCATCACCCACGGATCGCCGGGCCCGGCGATCCAGCGCTGGCCTCGCAGGTCTTCGACGTCGATGAAGTCGTTGCGTGCCAACGGGTGCATGGACGGAACGGCCACGCGCAGGCTGCGTTCGACGAGGGTGTCGACCTCCAGCGCGGGAATCTCGTCGTCCGGAGCGCGGAACGGCGGCGCCGACGAGATCAAGGCGATGTCCACTGTGCCCGCACGCAGCGCGCGCACCAACGCCGGTGTGCTCCCCTCGCGCGTGACGACCGTGATCGACGGATGCGTGCGCCCCAACGCCGTCAGTGCCTGAGGGAGCAGCCACGCCCCGGCCGTCGCGAACCAGCCGAGCCTGACGGTGCTCATGTCCTCAGGCAGTCCCGCTAGCTCTCGCGCACCCGCATCGACCTGATCGACCACCACGGCCGCGCGCCGCAACACGAGCCGTCCAGCCGCGGTGAGCCGCACGCCATCATGGCGGCGCTCCAGCAACGGGACACCGGCCGACCGTTCCAAAGCGGCGATCTGCCGGGACACGGCGGACTGCGTGTACCCCAGAGCCGCGGCCGCCGCGGTCAGCGAGCCACGCTCGGCAACCTCGCGGAACACCCGCAGCGCCACCAGTGAGGCATCAGCCAGAGACATGACGTTTACGCATACCCCTCTTGACAGAATCTCGCTACCCGCATAACTGAATCGAGCCTAGCGTCGAAGACGTGATCACAACAGGATTCGGGTTCAGCAGCACCGCCGCCGAGGTCGCCGAAGGCGTCGACCTGACAGGAAAGCGCGTGATCGTGACCGGCGCGTCCTCCGGCATCGGCGTCGAGACCGCGCGGGCGCTGGCCGGCAGGGGTGCCGAGGTCACCCTCGCCGTCCGCAACACCGACGCGGGTGAGAAGACCGCTCAGGACATCGGCGGCGACGTCCGCGTCGCGAAGCTGGACCTGACCGACCTCGCCTCCGTCGACGCGTTCGTCCGCGACTGGAACGGGCCGCTGCACGTCCTGGTCGCCAACGCCGGCGTGATGGCCGTCCCCGAGCAGTACACCGACCAGGGCTGGGAGTGGCAGTTCGCCACCAACCACCTGGGCCACTTCGCGCTGGCCACCGGCCTGCACCCGGCGCTCAAGGCCGCCGGTGACGCGCGCATCGTCGTCGTCAGCTCCACCGGCCACATGCTCTCGCCGGTCGTCTTCGACGACGTCAACTACGCGTTCCGCACCTACGACGCGTGGACCGCCTACGGCCAGAGCAAAACCGCCAACGTCCTGTTCGCGGTCGAGGCGACCCGGCGCTGGGCCGGGGACGGCATCACCGCGAACGCCCTCATGCCCGGCGCCATCTTCACGAACCTGTCGGCCCACCTCGGCATCAAGGAGAGCGACGTCGACCTCAGCACGATCAAGACGCCGCAGCAGGGCGCGGCGACTTCGGTCCTGCTGGCCACGTCACCGCTGCTGAAGCGCATCGGCGGCCGCTACTTCGACGACTGCAACGAGTCACCGACCGTCGACGGCCGCGACGAGGCCCCGCCACTGCACGGTGTCGCCCGCTACGCCGTCGACCCGGACAACGCCGCCCGGCTGTGGACGTACTCCGAGACCCTCCTCGCGAAGGCCTGAGACATGACGACCGCACTGATCACCGGCGCCACCCAGGGCCTCGGCCTGGCGCTGGCCGAGGGGCTCGCCCGCCGCCTGGAGCCCACCGACACCGTCTACCTCACCGGCAGGAACATCGGGAAGATCACCTCCGCCGTCCAGTCCCTGCCGGGCGGTGGCGCGGAGGTCCGCGGCGAACTGCTGGACGTCGCGGACCCCGGTTCCGCCGCGAAGCTCGCCGCCCAGATCCACGACAGGCACGGCGGAATCGACGTCGTCTTCGGCAACGCCGTCATGCGCGTAGGCCCCGGCGACGACCCGCGCGAGATCATCGACAGCTACACCGAGGTCAACAACTTCGGCACCACCAGGCTCCTGAAAGCGTTCGCGCCGCTGCTCAACGACAACGGCAGGCTGATCGTGGTCGCCAGCTCACTCGGCACCCTGCACCACCTCGCACCGGTGCTGCACAAGCACTTCACGAAACCGTCCTCTTTGGACGAGCTGGACGCGCAGGTCGCCCGCTGGCGCGACGCGGTGAGGGACGGCCGCACGAAAGCAGGCGTCTGGCCGGGGTTCGTGAACATCCCGTCGAAGATCGGCCAGGTCGCCGCCGTGCGCGTTCTCGCGCACGAACGCCGCGAAACCGACCTCGGCCGAGGGGTTCTGATCGCCGCGGTGTGCCCGGGAATGATCAACACGCCGACGTCCGCGCTGTGGTGGGACGTCAGCACCGCGCCCACGCCGGCCGAGGCCGCGAAAGCGTTGCTGGATCTCGTTCTCAGCCCGCTCAAGCCGGAGCACTACGGCGAACTCGTCCGCCACGGCGAGGTCGTGCCGTTCAGCTGATGGGCTTGTCCAGCCCGTGCACCACCTGGTCGAGCAGCGTCCGGATGACGGCCTCGTTGTGCTCGTTGCGGCCCGGCGTGATCATCCGTGACGTCGCCTCGACCATCGCGTGCACGAGCATCGCCCGCAGCGCCGCGCGCTCCACCCCGGCCGTCCTGAAGACACCGACCAGCGGCGCCAGCAACCGTTCGTGCTCGGCCCTGATCTGCTCCCGCGACGAGTCCGGCAACGTGTGCGCGGACAGGGCCACCACCGCCCCGTGGCTGCCGTCGGTGATGATCGCGAGCTCGGTGCGCAGGTACGCCTCGATCTTCTCCGGCACGGACGAGGCGTTGTTGACCGCGTCCTCCAGCTTGTCCGCCCACTCCGGCAGCGCGTCCGTCACGATCGCGGCGACCAGTTCCTCACGCGAGCGGAAGTACTCGTAGAGGCTCGGCCGCGACAGCCCGACGCGTCTGGCGAGCGACGCGAGCGTCAGCGCCTCCGCTCCCTCGGTCGCCACGATGTCCCGCCCGGCGTCCAGCAGGGCGCGCAACCGGTTGGCGCGATGCTCCGCGACGGTGTCTGCGCTGATCCTCGGCACATCGGGATCGTATCGCGCTTGATTTCCCGACGGGGAGTTGGAATAGTTCCCGACAGAGCGTCGGGATCAGGGAGGCCAGCATGTTCATCGCGACCAACCGGATGTTCGTGAACCCGGACATGTCCGAGGAGTTCGAGCGGTACTTCCGCGGCAACATGCGCACCCACCTGCCCGGAGTCCCCGGTCTGCTGCGCAGCACGCTGCTCAAGCCGACGCAGGACGATCAGCCGTACGTCTCGGTCAACGAGTTCGAGTCGGAGGACGCCTTCCGCGCGTGGGTCGACTCCGCGGCGTTCCGCGAGGCGCACAATGGCCACCGCACGATCGCACGCCTGGTCACGGGCAACGAGCCGGAGCGGTTCACGCACGCCGAGGACATGGTTCTGCCGCGCCAGCGCACCGAGTAGGCGATACTCCCCCTGCATGGGGGACGTTCGCTTTCTGATGCTGGGACCGTTGCAGGTGATGGTCGACGGGCAGGAGATCGCGCTGCCCGCGGGCCGAAGCAGGACCATCTTCGCGGCACTGCTCGCGAACGCCGGCGAGATCGTGCCCGTCGAGGAACTGGGCAGCGCGTCGTCCACACCCCAGGCCGTCAGCAGGCTGCGGCGCGCACTGGGTGAAGCCGCCGACTGCCTGCGCACGCACGGCACCGGCTACCTCCTCCACGTCACGAACTCGGACCTGCGGGACTTCCGCTCACTGCGCGACCAGGGCCGCCACGCCGAGGCGCTCACGTTGTGGCGTGGCAAGGCCTTCGAGGACGTCGGCGGCGTGCACGACGCCGCGGCGAAGCTCGACGCGGAACGCGAGGCCGTCCAGTCGCTCGTCCCCGTACCGCGCCAACTGCCGGGGATGCTCGCCCAGTTCGCCGGCCGTGATCGCGAACTGGCCGCGCTCGCCAAGCCCGCACCGGTGACCGTCGTCAGCGGCACCGCCGGCATCGGCAAGACCGCGCTCGCCGTCCAGTGGTGCAACGAGGCGGGAGAACGCTTTCCAGACGGCCAGCTGTACGTCAACCTGCGCGGCTTCGACCCCGCCTTCGAGCCCATGCGACCTGGGCACGCCCTACGCGGTTTCCTCGGCATGCTCGGCGTTCCGGCCGCGCGGATGCCAGTCGGCCACGACGACCAGGTGGCCCTGTACCGGAAACTGGTGGCCGGCAGGAACCTCGTCGTCCTGCTCGACAACGCCAGGGACGCGGCCCAGGTCCGCCCGCTGCTGCCCGGCCACGACGGCTGCGCGGTGGTCATCACCAGCCGCGACCGCATGAAGGACCTGGACGGCGCCCGCGTGCTCGACCTCGACGTACTCACCGACACCGAGGCGGTCGCGCTGCTGACCGAACGCGTCGGCGTGAGCCCCGTGACCGCCGAACCCGGCGCGGTGACACGGCTGATCACGTTGTGCGGCGGGCTGCCGCTCGCGTTGTCGATCGTGGGCGCCCGCGCCGCGACCGATCCCCACCTCACCCTCGCCGCGCTGGCCGACGAACTCGCCAACGAGCAGAACACGCTGGACTTCCTCGACACCGGCGACCCGACCACGAGCGTGCGCGCCGCGTTCTCCCTGTCCTACAACAGGTTGAGCACGGCCGCCGCGACGTTGTTCCGGCTGCTCGGTGTCCATCCCGGACCGGACATCTCCGCCGCCGCGGCCACGAGCCTCGCCGGATTCGACGCGGGCACGGCACTGCTGGAACTCACCCGCGCGAACCTCGTCACGAACTCGAAGGACCGCTACGAACTGCACGACCTCGTCCGCGTCTACGCCCGCGAACTCGCCGGCCCGGTCGAGACCCGTGCCGCCCTGCACCGCGCCGTCGACCACTACCTGCACAGCGCACACCACGCGGACAGCCTCCTCGGCGAGGACCGCAGGCACTTCACGATCGCCGCCGCCCAACCTGGGGTCAGCCCCGAACTCGTCGCGGACGAAGAGCAGGCGTGGCAGTGGTTCGAGACGGAGAACCAGGTCCTGATCGCCATGAGCGCGCTCGCCTCGGCCGAGCGGTTCGACGTGCAGGCGTGGCAACTGCCGTGGTGCCTGCACCTGTACTTCGACCGCGAGGCCCGCTGGCGCGAGTGGAACGCCCTGCTGACCACGGCACTCGAAGCAGCACAACGACTCGGCGACGACGACGCGGTCGCACGCATGCACCACCTCGTCGCACACACGTGGTTCCGGTTCACCGACTTCGACCGATGCACCGCGCACCTGCACAGCGCGTTGGAGCTCTACGGCCAGAACGGGAACAAGAGCGGAGCGGCACGAGTGCACCGCAGCCTCTGCGCGGTGTATGAACGCCTGCGGAACCTGGAGGCGTCGGTTCACCACGTCGAACTCGCGATGGACCTCTTCGCCGAGGTGGACGACCGCATGGGCCTGGCCAGCGCGATGGGCGACTTCGGCTGGAACCTCGGACTGCTCGGCCGCCACGAGGAGGCACTGAGAACGTGCCGACGCGCGATGGAACTCAACCGCGAGCTCGGCAACCGGTTCGCCGAAGCCGAAACACTCGACAGCATCGCCTACAACCTGCGCAAGCTCGGCGAACTGGAGGACGCGGCCCACCACTACCAGCTGTCGGTGGAGGCCGCTCGCACGTCCGGCGACCGCTACGGCGTCGCCGTCACGCTGGTCTCACTCGGCGACGTGCACCTGGACCTGGACAACAGCGAGGACGCCCGCAAGGCGTGGACCGAGGCGTTGCGGACGTTCGAAGACCTCGGACAGCCGGACGCCGACGCCGTGCGCGCCAAGCTCACAGCTCTTTCAGGAGCTTCTTCATCCGGTTGATCTCGTCGTCCTGCGTGGCCACGACGTCGTCCGCCATCTCCTCGACCTGGACGTTGGCGCCGGCCCCGCGCACGTCCGTCGCCATCTTGATGGCACCCTCGTGGTGCTTGATCATCAGCTCCAGGAACATCCGGTCGAAGTCCTTGCCGCGCGCGGCGCCCAGGGCGTTGAGCTGGTCCTGCGTGGCCATGCCCGGCATCGAGGCGTGGTCACCGTGCGTTCCGATGGCGTTGAACGTGCGCTGCCACTGCTTCATCGCGCCGATCTCGGGTTCCTGACTGAACCGGATGCGGTCCGCCAGGCCTTTCACCGTCTCGTTCTGCGCACGTTCGGGAGCGAACCTCGTCATGGCGAGCGCCTGCTCGTGGTGGGCGATCATCATCGCCACGTACTCACGGTCAGCATCGTTCGGCGGCTGCTGGATCACGCTGCTCACGTCCGAAGGCGCCACGGTGGGCGCCGAGCCGCCGGGCGTGTCCGGTGCGATGACCGGCGCCGCCTCCGGCTCCGACGTACAGCCTGCCAGCAGGGCGAATGCCGCCACGATGACGAGAACCCCAGAACGCATGCTCCGGACAATACCCTCCGAAAGACGCTGGCCCTTAGCAAGGCGAAAGGGTCATACTCCCCCTCACCAACCCGTACCGAGGGGGTACAGCTGTGACTTCTAGCGCAACGGCCCGGCGGCGCAGAGCGCCGTTGGCGGTTCTGGGGGCGCTCGCGCTGACGCTGTCAACGTTGACCGCGCCCGCGTTCGCCGAGCCCGACCTTCCCGCTGACGGCAAGGGACTGTCGGAGGCTCAGCTCGAGGCGCAGGCGGAAGGCGTCAACGGCATTCCGGGCGTCGACGAGATCAGTCGTAGCCGCAACATGGTCCTGGTCTCCCACCTGGACAAGCAGGCTCCGCTCGACTCGACCCAGACCGACATCGCGTTCCAGGACAACTACGCGTTCGTCGGCAACTACAACGGCTTCACCATCTACGACGTCCGCAACCCGAAGGCGCCGAAGATCGCGAGCTCGGTCCTGTGCCCCGGTTCGCAGAACGACATCTCGGTGTACGGGAACCTGCTGTTCCTGTCGACCGACTCGTCCCGCAGCGACAACTCCTGCGCGAGCGTCACGAAGCCCGCCACGGAGAAGGACGCGTGGGAGGGCATCAAGGTCTTCGACATCAGCGACAAGAAGGCCCCGAAGTACGTCGCGGCCGTCGAGACCGCCTGCGGTTCGCACACCCACACGATGGTGCCGAGCAAGAACAAGAAGGACGTGTACCTCTACGTCTCTTCCTACTCGCCCAACGCCACGTTCCCGGACTGCCAGCCGCCGCACGACAAGATCTCGATCGTCAAGGTTCCCGTGAAGAACCCGGCCTCGGCCTCGCTGCTCAAGGCGCCGGTGCTCTTCCCGGACGGCGGTAACCCCGGCCAGCCCGGCGACATCGAGACCGGCTACACCTCGGCCACCACCGGTTGCCACGACATCACCGTCTACCCGCAGCTCGACCTCGCGGCCGGCGCGTGCATGGGTGACGGCGTCCTCTGGGACATCTCCAACAGGGAGAACCTGGTGGAGATCAACCGCGTCCAGGACGACAAGCACTTCGCGTTCTGGCACTCGGCGACCTTCAACAACAGCGGCACCAAGGTCGTCTTCACCGACGAGCTCGGTGGCGGCGGCGCGGCGACGTGCAACGAGAAGATCGGCCCGAACCGCGGCGCCAACGGCATCTACGACATCGTGGGCAAGGGCAAGAACCGCAAGCTGGTCTTCAAGTCCTACTACAAGATCCCGCGCATGCAGGGCGACTCGGAGAACTGCGTCGCGCACAACGGTTCGCTGATCCCGGTGCCCGGCAAGGACATCATGGTGCAGTCCTGGTACCAGGGCGGCATCTCGGTGTGGGACTTCACGAACTCGGCCAAGCCGCGTGAGATCGGCTTCTTCGAGCGCGGCCCGATGCCGAACCTCCAGGGCGGCGGCACCTGGTCGACCTACTGGTACAACGGCTACATCTACTCCTCGGAGATGGGCCGCGGCTTCGACGTGATCGACATGCGCGACCCGCGCACGTTCGTGGCGAAGCTGTTCCGCACGGACGAGCTGAACGTGCAGACCCAGGGGAACTTCTACCGCGGGTAGACGCTTCCCTCTCAGATCAGCGCGGTTGCCGGCGTTCGGCAGCCGCGCTGACTGCTGTCAGGACCAAGGTCACCGCCACACCACCGAAAACGGCCCAGACCGGCGAGCCGACGTCCATCGCCCACGCGGCGACGACGGCGGTGAGCCCGTAGCCCGCGCCGGTCACCGCGTACATCATCGAGAACCCCGCCGCGTGCGCGCCGACCGGAAGCCGTTCGCGCAACGCGAGGCTGCGCGTCACCAGCACGCCGGACTGGAACAGCCCGGCCGCGAGCAACGCGCCCGTGATGCCCGGCAGGTTCGGGAACAACGCCAGCGCGCCGACGCACGTCGCCGTGACGACGAGCAGCACCAAACCCTGTGTGCGCAACGATCCCGGCCACGGCCGCAGCCCGTACAGCACCGCGCCGAGCGCGCTGCACGCCGCGAAACCCATGAGCAGCGGTCCGATCCAGCCGATCCCGATCCCCCGGTGCTCCAGCAACGCGGGCAGCACCAGTTCCGCGACCGCCAGCTGTGCCAGCGCCGCCGCACTCACGAGGTAGATCGGCCAGGCCGACGCCACGACACGAGGTTTCGCCGTGCCGGAACGGGACGTCACGTGCCCGCGCGGCAGGATGAACACCAGCCAGGCCGCGACGACGACCAGCGACACCGACACCACGACGGGCGCGCGGTGGTCGACGCTCAGCGCCAGCACGGTGACCAGCGCGGGCGCCACCGCCCACACCACCTGCGTGATCATGGCGTCGAAGCCCATCGCCTTGGGCACCAGCGAGTCCGGCACCAGCCCGAGCAGCATCGCCCGCAGTCCGCCTGGCGTCGTCGACGGCCCGGCGCCCGCGACGAACGCCGCGACCGCCAGCACCGTCACGTTCTGCGTCAGCGCCAGCGTCGTGAACGCGCCCGCGCCGACGACCAGCCCGATCGACAGCTGCCCGCGCATCCGCGACGGGTCGAGGAAGAGCCCGAGCAGCGCGGCGCCGAGGATCTCGCCGAGCACGTAGACGGCGACCAGCGACGCGGCCAGCACGTACCCACCGGGCAGTCCCCTGGTCAGGAACACCATCATCAGCGGCGTCATCGACATCGGTAACTTCGCGGCGACCGTCACCACGGCGCACGCCAGCACGTCCCGGTTCGCGAGGTCGCGGTACCCGGCAGCGGAGATCGTCATCTATTCGCCCAGCTCCTGGAACAACGTCAGCTGCAACCCGGCCGGCGCGGCCAGCCGGGCGTTGAGCGAGTTCCACGGCGTGCGCGTCGGTTCCGCGATCACCTCGGCACCGGCGGCTTCCAGCGCGCGGGTGGCCGCGGCGGAGTCGTCCACCTCGAAGGCCACCCGGACGTGCCCGGCGACGCGCTTGCCGACCTCGACCTGGTCGATGTACTCGGCGTGCGGCGGATCGGTGATCTCCAGCGTGGCCCGGCCGGCCTCCAGGATCGTGACCCGCCCGCCGTCGGACGTGAACGCCGCCCGTTGCTCGAGGCCGAGCACGTCGCGGTAGAAACGCAGGGCCTCTTCGTAGTCGTCAGCGGTGACGACCAGGCGGAGTTCACGGACACCGGTCATGGCGACGATCATCGCACCACTCGTGTCAGAACAAGGCGAACCCGGCGAAGTACCGGCCTGACAGGATTGCTTCTGTGCTGAACGAACTCGATCAGGTGGACTGGGCCCGGCTGACGCACGCCTACGGAGCCGCCGACGACGTGCCCGATCAGATCCGCGATCTGGTGTCGCCCGACGCCGAGCGCCGGCAGGAGGCGCTGTGGGAGCTGCACGGCAACATCTACCACCAGGGCACCATCTACGAGGCCACGGCGTACGCGATCCCGTTCCTGCTGGAAGTGCTGACGGCGCCCGAGTGCGACGAGCAACCGCAGCTGCTGGGCCTGCTCACCTCGATCGTCGTCGGGTCCGACGAGATGTGGCTGCCCGGCGGGCTTCCCGTCGCCGATCACCGCGTGGCGGCCGTCGGCGGCGAGGCGGTCCTGGCCGCCGCACCCCGTCCCGGCGACGACGACTTCGACGAGGACGAGGCGGACTACGGGTACGTCGAGGGCCTGTCCGACGAGGACCGGAACCGAATGTTCGCGCACGTCTGGGTGCGGGCCTACGACGCCGTCCGCGCCGGGGTCCCGTTGTTCCGGGAACTGCTGAACTCGGAACCATCGGTGCGGTGCATGGCCGCGTACGCGCTGGCCTGGTTCCCCGAGGACGCACCGGAAAGCCTGCGAGCACTGGCGAACGTCACCGAGGGCGACGAGGAGGGTGTGGTGGTGGCGACCGCGTCGGTCGCGATGGGCCTGCTCGGCGGCCGTCCCACCGTCACGCTCGACGACCCGCGGCCGATCGCCCGCTGGGGCGCCGCGATCGCTCTGGCCACCGTCGACGGCCGGGATGCGACCGACGACGTCGTGGACGAACTGATCTCAGCCGCCGCCGGTGCGCTTCCCGACAGCGACAGGGTTCCGTTCCTCGAAGGCAACCTCGCCGCCTACGCGGGTGGCGTGCTGCGGCTGACCGGCGACCGGCACGCCGCCAGGACGTTCGACGCGCTGCTGGAGCGCGTCCCGTCGGTGTCCGGCAGCAGCGCCTTCCACGTCGTGAAGGAAGCGCTGCACCTGGCGTTCCCGGCGGGAGCGCTCCCGTCAGGCACCGGCTACCCGTCGCTGGACGACCGGCAGCGCCGCCTCGTCGACGGGCTCGCCGGCTCCCCCGGCACCTGGCTGATCGACGGGCAGAACTTCGGCAACTTCAGCATGCTGGTCCGCGAGTACGGGCTCCCCGCCTCCAGCGAGGCGATGCGGAACTACGCCGCCACGCGCTGATCGGCCGACTGCACCAGCCGCGTCGCGATGCAGAGGACCAGCGCGATCCCCGCCGTGACGTGGATCGGCGCTGGTCCGAACGTCGCCGCCAGCACCGCGAGCGCCCCCAGCGGCAGCAGGTACTTGCGCACCCCCGCCTGCCCGGGGCAGTCCTGCACGTACCAGACGCACAGGAGGAACACGGCCAGCGGCACCGTCGTGAACGCGGCGACCGTCGTGCCCGGCGCGTGCGCGATGTGCAGGTCGTAGTCGACGCTGGCGGCGAGACCCGCGCCGAGGGCGGCGATGGAGCCGAGGATGAACAGGTGCGCGTACCCCCACAGGAACGCCTTCTTCAGGTTGAGCAGGTGGGACGGCGCCTCGAAGTAGATCCACCACACCGAGAACACGATGATCAGCGAGGCCGCGGCGAGCGAGATGAGGTTGACGCCGCTGTCGAAGCCCTTCTGGAACGCGAGGGTGGCGGCCAGGATCGATTCGCCGAGCACGATCAGCGTGAACAGGCCGTGCCTCTCCGCGATGTGGTGCGGGTGCCAGGTCGTGGCGGTCGTCCGCTCGGCCCAGGCCGGGATCAGCAGTTCGGTGAGCATGCCGAGCACCCAGAGCGCGAGCGCGAGGCCCGGCGGCACGAAGAGCCACAGCACCCACAGCACCTGCATGGCCGCGATGCCGCCCGCGTACCGGTACGCGCACGCCTTGTGCGCAGGGTTGTCCCGCGCGGCACGCAGCCAGTGCGTGACCATCGCGAGCCGGATGACGACGTAACCGCTGACGACGATCCGGTAGTCCTGGTGCTCGAAGACCGCCGGGATGCCGGCCGCGATGACCAGCACGCCGGCGATCTGGACCATCGTGATGATCCGGTACAGCGTGTCGTCGTTGTCGAACGCGCTGGCGAACCAGGTGAAGTTCAGCCACGGCAGCCACAACGCGAAGAACGCCATGCAGAACGCCAGCAGGCCGGCGCCCGCGTGGTTCTCGGACACCGCGTGGTGCAACGAGGCGGCGGCCTGGGCGACCGCCACCACGAAGCTGAGGTCGAACAGCAGCTCCAACGGCGTCGCGACCCGGTGGGTCTCCGCCGTGTCGCGCGCGAGGAGCTTCTTGATCATCCCGGCACCACCATGATTCGTGATTCGCTGAGGTCGAGCGCGACCCGCGTGCCGGGCTGGTAGGCGGAGGCGGTGTTGGAGGGCTGGTCGATGCGCAGCACCTGCTCCCCCACCCTGACCGAGATCCGCGTGACCGGCCCGAGGAACGACTGGGTCAGCACGTCGCCCACGATCTTGCCATTGGAGTCGCCGTCGTGCGCGGAGACTCCGATGTCCTCGGGACGCACGATGACACGAACGTCGCTTCCGGACGGCTGGTCGTGCGACGCGGCCACCGTGACACCGTTCACCACGACGGTCTGGCCCTCCGCCTTGGCCTCGACGCTGTTCGTGACGCCGACGAACTGCGCCACGAACGCCGTCGCCGGCTCCCGGTAGACGACGGACGGGGTGTCGAGCTGCTCCAGCCTGCCGTGCGACATGACACCCACCCGGTCGGAGACGGCGAGCGCCTCCTCCTGGTCGTGCGTGACGAACAGAGTCGTCATGCCGAGCTCCGTCTGAATGCGACGGATCTCGTCCCGCAGGTTCACGCGGACCTTGGCGTCCAACGCGGACAGCGGCTCGTCCAGCAGCAGCACGCGCGGCTGGATCGCCAGAGCGCGTGCCAGCGCGATGCGCTGCTGCTGACCACCCGACATCTGGTGCGGGTAACGGCCGCCGAGGTGGGCGAGGCCGACCAGTTCCAGCAGCTCGGAAGTCCGCTTCGTGTCGCCCTTGCGCAGCTTCAGGCCGAACGCGACGTTCTGCGCCGCGGTCATGTTCGGGAAGAGGCTGTAGGCCTGGAAGACCATGCCCATGTCCCGCTTGTTGGCCGGGACCTTCGTGATGTCCTTGCCGCCCACGGTGACCGTGCCGGAGTCGGACGTCTCGAAGCCCGCGACGATGCGCAGCGCCGTCGTCTTGCCGCAGCCCGACGGGCCGAGCAACGAGACGAGCTCGCCCTCGGCCAGTTCCAGATCCAGACCGTCCAGAGCGATGTTGCCGCCAAAGGACTTGCGCAGGCCCTTGAGTTCCAGATGACCCATGTGCTTACTCCTCGACCACGGTCTGACGGCGCCGCTGGCCGACGTAGGAAAGTGCGAACAGGAGGACGAACGCGAAGAGCAGGCACAGCAACGACACCGCGATGGACACACCCGCGTTGCGCTTGCCGAGCAGGTTGACCTGCACCTGCAGCGTGTCGAAGTTGAGCAGCGACGCGATGGTGAACTCGCCGAGCACCAAGGCCACCGACAGCAGCGAAGCACCGATCAGTGCGACGCGGATGTTCGGCACGACGATCTTCCACAGCACCGTGAACCACGACGCGCCGAGGCTGCGCGCGGCTTCGGCCAGCGTCTTCAGGTCGATCGCGGCGAGACCGGCGTCGACCGCGCGGTAGGCGAACGGCAGCACCAGGATCGTGTACGCGAACGTCAGCGTCAGCGGTGAGTCGCCGAGGAAGAAGTTCACCCACGCGTAGAGCGGCGCCATGCCGACCACCAGCACGATCGCGGGGATCGCCAGCGGCAGCAGGCACAGGAACTCGACGAGCCGTTGCAGCTGGGGAAGCCTGAGCCGGATCCACGCCATCGTCGGCACGAGCAGCACCAGCATCAGCACCGCACTCGTCACCGACAGCAGCAGCGAGTTGACGAGCGCCTCCATCAGGCCCTCGTCGTCGACGATAGACGTCCACGACTCCAGGCTGCGGCTGCCGCCCTTGCCCCGCGTGGAGAACTCCGCCATCGCGATCAGCGGCAGGATGAAGTAGACGCCGAGGATCAGCAGGATGATCGTGCGCAGGACGCGCTGCTTCACTAGCGAACCCACTTGGCCACCCTCTTCTGCAGCAGCACGTTCACGCCCATCGCGATGCTGACCACGATCACCATGCCGAGGCCCAGCGCCTTGCCCAGGTTCTCCTGGCCGAGCACGACCTCGCCGGTGAGGAACCCGCGGATCTGCAGCGGCACGATCGGACTGCCCTGCGAGACGAGCGCGGCGGCCGTGGCGTAGGCGCTGAAGGCGTTGGCGAACAACAGGAGCAGCGCACCGAGGAACGGCGGCGTCAGGATCGGGCCGCCGACGTGCCGCCAGTACGTCCAGCTCGAGCCACCGAGGCTCGCGTTCGCCTCACGCCACTGCGGGCGCAGGCCGTCGAGCGCGGGCAGGAACACGATGACCATCAACGGGATCTGGAAGAACGTGTAGACGAGCGTCAGGCCGGGCAGGTCGAACAGCCACGCGCTGCCGGCGAACAGGTCGATGCCAACGTTGTCACGCAGGAACTTCGTGACGAGACCTTCGAAGCCGACCGTCGCGAGGAACGCGAACGCCAGTGGCACGCCACCGAACTGGGCGAGCACACCGCTGCCCGCGACGACGATCCGGCGCAGCATCCCGTCGGGGTTGCCGACCGCGATCGCCCACGTGAGCAGCGCGCCGAAGATCGCGCCGATGACCGCGGTGAGCGCGGACAGCTCGATGCTGCGCACGAAGGCGTCGAAGACGACACCCGTGAACAGGGTCGTGAGGTTGTCGAACGTGAACGCGCCGTTGGAGTCCTGGAAGGCACCGAACAGCACGAGCACCGTGGGGTAGACGAGGAAGGTGCCGACGAACGCCAGGAACGGCACCGCGACGAGCCAGGCGGCCACAGATGGCCGACCGGCGGCCCCACCCTTGTTCGGGGTGGGACCGCCGGGCTTTGCCGCCGCTACGGGAGCGACTGAGGTCATCCGATGGCCTGCGCCCAGGTCGCGGTGAGAACGGCCTTGGCCTTGTCGGCCTGCGCCTGCGTCTGGAACACCTGCTTGCCCTCGGTCTTCGGCAGCTTGTCCTTCGCCGCCTTGTCCGCCTTGTCGCCCATCTTGTCCAGGCGCACCGGGCGGGACATGCCCTTCAGGTACAGGTTCTGGCCCTCGTCGGAGTAGAGGAACTCCTGCCACAGGCGGGCGGCCGCGGGGTGCGGCGCGTCCTTGCTGACGGCCTGGTTGTAGTAGGCGCCGATCTGCGCGTCGGCCGGGACGACGACCTTCCAGTCGAGCTTGCCCTTGAGCTTCTCGGTCTGGGCGGCGTTGGTGTAGTCCCAGTCGATGACGACGGGCGTCTGACCGGACTCGATGGTCGCGGGCGACGGGTCGACCGGCTGGAAGTTGCCGGCGGCCTTGAGCTGCTTGAAGAACTCGACACCGGGGGCGATGTCGTCGGCGGAACCGCCGTTGCCCAGCGCCGCCATCATGACGCCGGAGAACGCGGCACCGGCCTGCGTCGGGTCGCCGTTGAGCGCGACCTTGCCCTTGTACTCGGGCTTGAGCAGGTCCTTCACGCTCGTCGGCGCCGGCACCTTCGCGGCGTCGTAGCCGATCGACATGAAGCCGCCGTAGTCGCCGTAGTACGCACCGTCCGCGTCCTTGAGCTCCGCGGCGATGTCGTCCCACGTGCTGACCTTGTAGGGGGCGAACAGGTCCTTGTTGGCCAGCGCCACGTTGAGCCCGAGGTCGAACACGTCCGGCGCGCGGTCGTTGCCCTTGAGCTGCTTCGCGGCGTTGATCTCCTCCTGGCTGGACGCGTCCGGCTGCGCGGAGTCGACCTTGACGCCGTACTTGGCCTCGAAGGCCTTGATGATCTCGCCGTAGTTCGCCCAGTCCGGGGGCAGCGCGATGACGTTGAGCTTGCCCTCCTTCTTGGCGGCCTCGACCAGCTTGTCCATGCCGCCGAGCTCACTCGCCGACTTCGCGGTTCCGGCAGCACCAGCCGGCGTCTCCTTGGCGGGCGGGGCGCCACAGGCGGCCACCGCCAGCACCAACGCGCCGACGCCAATCAACTTCGTCGTGACGTTCCCTCGCTTCAGCACCAGCGGAGGATTGGCTCGGGATGCTTTCGTTGTCAAGCCAGCCGCGCCGGTTGAGACCTTCTCGACTCCTACCGTGAATTCTCGGCGTCCCGGGGGTTGCCGCCGAATGCTTCGCGGGCTTCACTCAGGTGTTGTGCCGAGATCCCGGTACCGGGATCGACGTGGATGAGCGCGGTGGTCAGGTGCCGTCGCTTGTGGACGAACTCCTCCCGGCGCGCGGAGTGGAGCCCGAAGTCGTCGTCGAACCAGACGAAGGGCCGTTCCCACGCGTAGCGCGCCACCGCGATGGTCGACCGTCCGCCTCACGCGTCAGGTGGACGTTCGCCCGTTCGGGCCACACCACGCCACCGGCTCCGCCACACTGATCGTCGTGACGCAGCCGCCCTACCAGTCCGGACCGCCGCAGGAGCCACAGCAACCGTGGGGTCAGCAGCCGCAGCAGGCATGGGGGCAGCCCCACCCCGGCATGCCGCCGATGCCTCCCGGCCCTCCGAAGAAGAAGTCCCCGGTGGTCTTCGTCGTGCTCGGTCTGGTGGTCCTGCTGCTCGGCACGGCCGGCGTCCTCGGCACGGGCCTGCTCTGGCCGGGCTGGATGAAGTCGAAGCCGTCCACGAACTCCGCCCCGGTCGACCAGTCCACGCCGGAAAGCACCGCGAAGGCCGTCGAGGACGCGCTCAACCGGCGCGACATCGACCAGTTCGTGAACGTGCTGGTGTGCAGGGACGGCCGCAACAAAGCAGAGAACAAGGACATCTCGCAAGCCGAGGAGATCCTGTACCGGGACGTCCAGCCGCTCGACCCCAGGAAGAAGAGCGACGCCAAGCCGGTCTTCAAGGTCGACGAGGTCCGCAAGATCAAGCCCAGCGACCCGGTCTACAACGACGAGAACAAGGACTCGACCGTCGCGATCATGTCCGTCGAGTACCCGACGGACAGCGGACCCGAGAAGCGGCGCGGGGTGCTGGCGCTCTTCCAGGAGGACAACAGGTACGTGGTCTGCGAAATGGGCTTCGTGCCGGTGGCCGACGCCCAGGAACCGCCGCAGGACCCGGACCCGAACAGCCCGACGGGCCGCGTGCAGGCGTTCGCCAAGGCGATCAACGCCAAGGACATCGCGGCCGCCCGTCTCTACATCTGCTCGACGGCCCGCGCGGTCAACACGTGGGCCGAGAAGGCCATCGCGGCGGGCGGGCAGTTGCGGCTGCACGACAAGGTCACCACGACCAAGGCGGAGGACTCCGGCCAGGCCCGCCTGTGGTACACGCTGAACGGCACTGAGACCAGGGCGGGCGGGTTCCTGAAGAAGGAGTCCGACGGCTGGTGCCTCTTCACGTTCAGCAGCGACGCCAAGTAGTCGAAAACGCCCGTTCCTGTTCGTATAGAGGGCATGTTCACCGACGAAGAGATCGCCTACCTGCGCGAACAGCCCCTGGCCCGCCTCGCCACGATCAACGAGGACGGCTGGCCCGACGTGGTGCCGCTGGCGTTCGAGTACGACGGCACGCACCTCTGGGTCGGCGGTGCGGGTGACCAGGTCAGGAACACCCGCAAGTTCCGCAACATCACCGCCGGCCGCCGCAAGGTGTCGCTCGTGGTCGACGACCTGGTCTCGTTCAGCCCGTTCGTGGCGCGGGCGATCCGCGTCTACGGCACCGCCGACGACCCGGAGGCCCGCACCGGCATCGTCGGCCCCGGCGTCTACTGCCGGATCACGCCCACCAGGGTCTGGGCGTGGAACATGGCGGGCGAACCGGCGGGCGAGACCTGGTACGAGCCCCGCCGGTCATGAGGCCCTGCGGGCCGAACACACCGCCGCACTCCCCCACCGGGCGCCGTAGAGCAGCCCAGGCAGCAGTTGCCGGAACCGCAGGTGGACCTCACCGGCCCGGTCCACGGCCTGCTGCAGCCCGTTCGGCTCGACGTCGGACCGCTGCAGCACCCCGTCGAACGCCCGCACGAGCCGCTTGCGGTCATGCTCGAACCGCACCCGCAGGTCGAACACGTCGCACGGACGTACGGGCACGTGCAACACGCACGGGTGCATGGCGTCGCGATGAGCGAACCGGTAGCGGACCGCGAAGTCGTGGGTCTCACCGCGCACCAGTGGCTCGGCCGGCACGAGCGTGAAACCGCGACGGTCCACACCGCCACGTTCCCGCAGCGTGCCGCCGTACAGCAACTGCACGTCCACGTCCCGTTCCAGCACCGGGAACAGCGAGGCGAACTCCAGCGAGTCCACCCCGTCCTGGTCGACGAAGACCTGGTAGCGCTCCAGCACCTCCGGCTGCCCGCGGTCCAGTGTCACCGCGACGCTGAGCTCCACGGTGTGCCAACCGCCGTCGTCGCGCCGCACGGTCGTGGCGGCGAGCTCGGCCAGTTGGTCGACCGCCTCGTCGACGCGGCGGCGCACGGTGCGGGAGTCGCGATCGATCTCCGCCGCCACCCAGCTGACGCGCTCCTGGTAAAGCGGGTGCCGGACGTCGGGGGTCAGGCCGAACGCCGCGCGTGCAGGCAACTGGAGGTCCTCCGGGAGCTGCTCGACCAGCTCGGTGAGCCGGGTGACCAGCTTCTGCTTCGCGGCGATCGACCCGTCGGCCCTGGTGATCCCGCAGGCGGCCGCCAGCGCCGGGCCGATCTTGTCCGCGATCCGTCCGGCGTGCACGCCTCGTCCTTTACGGAGGGTCTTCAGCTCACGGACCAGGTTCTTCATCATCTCCGCTCTCCTCCCCTTGCTCGCTCACGTGCGGCGGAGTCAGGTTGCGGCGGGCGTGTGGACGAGAAGTGGACACACCGTGGATCGGTCAGACGTGCTGCGGTCGCAGGACGGTCCGCGCTACTGAGGACGCCAGCGCGATGCCCAGGCGCACACCGTCGCCTCTGAGGAAGACCCGCGAGCTGCCGATGCGGCCGAGCGCCTGCTGGTCAACCGCCCCGAGCCCGAACGCGACCATCTCCGGGCACAGCGTGGTGGCGGTGAGCCTCGCGAGCGCCGTGGGCCATGCCGGATCGGTCGCCCTGCCGTCGGAGACGAAGAACACCAGCGGTCTTCGCACCTGGACCCGCTGTGTCTTGAGGCGGTTCACGTCGCGCTCGATGATGGTGCGCACGAGGGTGAACGCGGAACCGAAGTCAGAACCCGACTCCTCGCACGGCGTGATCTCCTCGGCCGGGTCGAGCGCGGGCAGCAACGGCCGCACCACCAGCGGGCTTTCCGCGAAAACGACCACGCAGAGCCGAATCTGGGCCGTAGCGTGCCGATCCGCGTGCACCACGCCGCGGAACTCGCGCATCCCGGCGTTCACCTCGTCGATGTGGTCGCTCATCGAGAACGACACGTCGCACACGAGATAGCACGGCAACACATCGAGAACCATCCGACTTCCCCCTCAGCACGATGCGTGGTGCGGACACCGTTACCGGATCGCGTTGATCAAACGTGGACAAAAAGCTGATTCGCTGACACGCCAACGGGCCTTTGCGCGACATTCCACCCAGATGGAAGCTCGTGCACCGGGAGGACGGCGTGGAATTTCGTATGCTGGGTCCGTTGGAATGTTGGCACGGCAACACTTCCGTGACCTTGGGAGACCAGCAACAACGCTTCATCCTCGTCGTCCTGCTGTTGCACGCGAACAAGCCCGTGTCACCCGAACGGCTCACAGAGACCGTGTGGCCCGACAACCCCGAGCGCAGAACGCTGGTCCGCGGTTACATCAACAAGCTGCGCAAGGCGTTCGAACACACTGACGCCACGATCGACACGACACCGACCGGCTACGTGCTGCGCGTCGACGAGACCCAGATCGACACGGTGCGCTTCGACCGGTTGCGCGAGGAGGCCGCACAAGCCCTGCGGAACAACGACCAGCTCAAGGCCGTCGACCTGCTGCGCGCCGCGGTCGACCTGTGGCGCGGCAGGTTCCTGGAGGACATCGACATCGACCGGGTCGGCGGTGCCGCGGTGATCTCACCGGCCGAGAGCTTCGCCGACGCGCTGGGCGACGTGGCCGAACTGCAACTGCTCGTAGGTGACCACCGCTCTGCGCGTGACCGCATGCGCCGAGCCCTGCCGAAAGACCCCGCCAACCAGAGGTACGCCGAACTCCTCATGCGCGCGCTGATCGCGGGCGGTGACGGCGTGGGCGCCATTCGGGTCTACAAGTACGCCTGTACAGCACTCGCAGAAGCCGGTTACGAGCCGGGATCGGCGCTGCGCAAGCTCGCGGCACGGGCAGAGCATGGTGAGCCGGTCAGTTCGCTGCCGTCCCGCCCAGGCGGGTTCACCGGCCGGACCAGCGAACTGGAGACGATCGAGGCGGCCGCCGCCGGCGCCGGTGAACGACGCGCGGTGTGGATCAGCGGCGCGCTCGGCGTCGGCAAGACCGGCCTGGCCGTCGAGGCAGCGCACCGGTTGCGTCCCCGGTTCCCGGACGGCCAGCTCCTGTTGCGGCTCAACGGGTTCACGCCGAACGTGGCAGCGATGTCCGTTTCGGACGCGCTGAGCCAGCTGCTCACCGAACTGGGCGTGCCGGCCGAGCAGATCCCGGACACGGTGGGCCGCAAGGCATCGCTCTACCAGACCCAGCTCTACGGCACGAAAACGCTGGTGGTGCTGGACAACGCGGCGTCGCCCGAGCAGATCCGGCCGCTGCTGCCCGAAGCGCGTGACTGCTTCGCCATCGTCACGAGCCGCAGGATGGGCGAGCCGGACATCAGCGAACACGTGCGGTTGGCCCCGATGCCCGCAGCCGACGCTTCCGCGCTCTTCAGGAGGCTGACCGACCCGTTCCGGGTGCGCGGCAGGGCGGCGGACATCGCGGGCCTGGTGAAGCGCTGCGGGTACCTGCCCGTGTCGATCACGGTCGCGGCGGCGTTGCTGCGCAGGCACGACCGGTGGTCGCTCGACCACCTGCTCGGCCTGATGGACGAGGAGGGACCGCTGCGGGAGGACGCCGCGGTGCTGGCGTCCTACCGGCAACTCGACGACCGGCAGCAGGAGCTCTTCCGGCTCTTCGGACACCTCCCGGGACCGGACGTCGACCTCGTCGGCGCCGCGGCCCTCGCGGGGCTCACCGTCTCCGACACCCGCAGGCTGCTCGACGACCTGCACGAGGTCTGTCTGCTGGAGGAGGTCGCGCCGAACAGGTACCAGATGCTCGACCCGATCAAGGAGTTCGCCGCTCTCGAACCTCCGCCCGCGGACGCTCTGGTGCGCTTGCTCGACTTCTACCTCGTGTCGCTGAGCAGCGCGGTGAGCTCGGCCTACCCGTTCGACCGCACCGTCCAGCCGTCGGTGGACCGCACGAGCCCGCTCGGTCTGCGGTTCACCCGCGAGGACGAGGCGCTGGCGTGGATCACCTCCGAGCGCGACAACCTGATGGCCGCCATCAAGCGTTCAGGCCCGGAGCACGCGTGGCGGCTGGCCGCACTGATCTGGCGACACTTCAACACGGCGAACCGGTTCGAGGACTGGATCGAGGCCGTCGACTCCGTTCGCGCGGAGGACGACCACGGCCAAGCACACGTGCTGTTGCGCCTCTCCACCGCTCACGACCGGCTCGGCAGGCACAGCGAGGCGTTCGAGTTCGCCGAACAGGCGCTGAAGAGGTGGTCCCGGCTCGGCGACGTGGCGGGCGAGGCGGCGACGCTCTGCGCGCTCGCCATGGCCGCGATGCAACTCGGCGCCCACGACGAGGCGGTGCGGCGCTTCGAAGCCGCGCTGACGAGGTACGAGCAGTGCCGGGACCTCCGGGGCCGGGCCCACGCGCTCAGCATGCTGGGCTACCTCAACGAACAGCACGGCAGGTACGACATCGCGGTGCGGCAACACGGCGAGGCCGTGCTGATGTTGCGGGAGATCGGCCACCTGCAGGGATTGGCACACGCGTTGAACAACCGCGGCGCGAACCGGCAGCACCTCGGAATGCTGGAGGAGGCCATCCCCGACCACCTGGAGGCACACGAGATCGCGGTCGGACTCGGCGATGCCTGCGTGGCCGCCTACGCGTTGACCAACATCGCCGACGCCCACAGGCTCGCCGGTCGGCTGGGCGAAGCCCTGCGTCACCACGAACTGGCCTCCGCCGCCGCGGTAGGACAGGCCGACGCGGACCTGCGCGCGAGGCTCCTGCGCGACCGGGCCGCCACGGCACGCGACGGAGGCGACCTGGCCGGCGCGCTGCGCCTCTATCGGACGCTGCTGGACGTGGCCACCGGCACGGGCAACCGCACGCACCGGTCCCACGGCGAAATCGGTGTGGCACGGACGATGCACGCGCTGGGCAGGCATTCCGACGCGGTGGCGCACTGGAACGCGGCCGAGGCCGTGTTCACCGAGCTCGACCAGCCGGAAGCGCAGGAGGTGCCGGCCGAGCGTGCGGCCATGGCATGTGTGTGCGGTCAGCGGTAAGTCAGGAGCCGTTTCAGATCGGGGTAGACCTCTCGCACCGCGGCGTGGTTGTGCCACCTGCCTAGGGTCCTGGCCAGTTGCCGCAGATCCGTCCGGACGGTGGCCGAGTCGACGTGCGCCGCGTCGTCGATAGTGGCGGTGAGCGTCCGGCAGCTCTGGTCGACGTCACCCGACAACGCCTGGGCGAGCGCCTTGCGCGTGCCGAAGCGCGCCCTGGTGCGGCGTGACGTGACCGGTACGACTGCGAGTTGCCGCTCCAGCACGACGGCGGCCTCGGCGTTGAGCCCGAGATCGCTCAACGCCCATCCCCTGGCCAGTTCGAGCGGATCGGGCGCGCTGGGGCCGAGCGCCGGATAAGGGCTGTCCAGCGGCGCGGAGTCCATCAGTCGCACGGCACGGTCGAACGCGCTCTCGGCGGCATAGCGGTCTCCGGCGAGTGCGTGTCCCTGTGCCTCACGTCGTGCGGCCAGTGCGAGGACACGTGAGCCGGCGTTGCCGATCCACTGCGCCTGCTGGGCGAGGTTGATCGTGCTCCGGGCGTCCTGCCGGTAGAACGCGATGCCCGCCTCCCGCACGAACGAGTAGCTCGCGATGTCCGGATCCCCCGCCGCGCGCGACAGTTCGGAGGCCTGCCTGGTCCACGACAGCGCCGCCTGGTCGTCGCCTGCCTCCTGGCTCATCCATCCCGTGTACTCGGACAGGCGCGCGGCGAGCCTCAGCAACCCCGTGCCGATCGACCCGGTGTTCTCCCGCGCCATCCCGTGCACCGTGTGCTGCAGGGCTTTCAGCGGCTCGATGATCACCATCGGGCTGGTGCGCAGTCCCAGCGCCCGCAGGTTCTCGAACGAGGTGCGCATCCCCGCGATCACCTGAGCGTCCGGGGCAAGTCGGAGCCCGTTGCCGGCGAGCGCGCCGACACCGAGCATCGTGCCCGCCACCAGCACCTGACGCCGGGCGAGCGCCGGGGTGCCGTGCATCGCGGCCTCGATCAGGCTCCCATCCACGTCGAGCACACCGTCGCACAGGCGGGCCACCGTCGGCGTCGGCGGTTTCAGGTCGTTCTCGATCTTGCTCAGATAGCCCTTGCTGTAATGAATCAACTTCGCCAGCTGCCCCATCGACAGCCCTGCGGCGATGCGGTGTTCACGCAGCAACTCACCAAAACTTCCAGCCACGATTGCCTCCCGTTCCGGCGTCAGCCGAGTACATCACCAGAATCTGCACGACGCAATCGCCCTGGCCATGACAAATAATGGCCAGGGCGCAATTGCGGTTATGTCATCCGTGCCACGGGTTGCCGCCGCCGTCCTGCGTCTCCGTGGTGGTCGTGGTGGTGGGAGGCGGCGGCGGGTTGTCGTCCGCGTTCGCCGTGCCGCCACCGGAAACAGCGGCGGCGACGGCGAGCGCGGTCACCAGAGTGGTGGCACCGGCGACGAAAGTGGACGCGATTTTGGACATGACGAATCCTCCGAAGGAAATCGCAATTGATTTCGGGATTTCGCCCGCCGTTCTGCGGGCTACTTCGAGGATTCATCTTCAGAATTCGTGATGACAGGTGTTTCCCGTTGCCCACCGAGGTGGTCAACACGTCCACTCCTCATCCACTTCTGGTCAACATCCGGAGTGGATGCTGCGCGCACCCGGCCGGTGGCCGGTCAACACCTGAGGAGGCTGGAGTGACCGAATCCGCGACCTACGACATCGCCGTGTCGTTCTCCGAAGAGCAGCGCACCGTGGTCGACGAGGTGGTCGAGGCGTGCCGGCAACGCGGCCTGACCGTGCTCGAGGGCGACGGCCTGCCCGAGGCCCGAGTGCGTTTCTTCGTGCCGTTCGTGTCCAGCGTGGACGAACTGGCAGTGAACGGTGACGAGCACGTGCTGCCGGTGCTGACAGGTGACGCTCCCGCGCCGTCATCGTTCCTGCGCACCGACGAAGGTCTGGTGGACGCTCTCGTCAGCCGGGTCGAGGCGGCCGAGACCGCGGGCAGGGAACGGGTGTCCGTCGCTCAGGTCGCGACCGAGCTCGAGGTGGCGCCCACGACCGAACAGGCCTCCACCACGAGCCCGTTGCGTTCCCTGGCCGAACAGTTCGCCACCGCGGGCGCCAAGCGCGATCTCGCCGGCACGCTGCACCTCGGTGACACCACGATCGCTGTCCGCGTCGAACGAGCCGGCGACACCGTGTACGCGGTGGAAGTCCGCGACGAGACCGTGAACTTCGTCGTCCTGGGCGGCACCACCGAGCTGCTCTCCACGCTGCACCAACGGATCGAGGACATGCTGGCCTCGTAACGCGAAAAGGGCGGCGCCCCCGTCGGGGGCGCCGCCCTTTCTCACTGCTTCCTGGCTCGCTCGACCACTTCCTCGAGCCGCAACGGGCTCGGAGGGTGATGACTCAGGCACAACGGCGCCCGCATCCGCCGGAACCCGAACGTGTCTCCGGTGACGTAGAACTGCCCCCGCTCCAGGCGGGAGATGTCCGCGATCGAACTCCCCTTGGCCCGCGCCATGTCCGTGGCCGCGGCGATCTGGGCCGGACTGTTCAACCGCCCGAAGAACTGCGTGGTCGCATTGCCGGTGACCTGGTTGTGCACGCCCTTCGGGGCCTGGGTGGCGAGCAACAACCCCAGCCCGTACTTGCGCGCCTGCGACGCCAGCAGGATCGTGGTCTGCGTACTGGCCGTCGCCTGGCCGGACGGCGCGATCGTCTGCGCCTCGTCCATGACCATCAACCCGCCGAGCGGCCGATCGACCGCCGGATTCCGCTTGATCCAGGCGAACACCTCCAGCTGCAACTGGCTGATGAACCCCTGCCGTTGCTCGTCAGACGGCAACCCGATGAAGCTGATCACCGAGACCCTGGCCCGCTTCCCCTGGGAGGGCTCGAACAACTCCCCGGGATCCGTGGCTTCTCCGGTACCGGCGAGGAGAGGATCGTTGACCATCGCGGCCCTGAGCGTCTCCGCCAGGTCAGCCGCAGTAGCCGTTGCCGAGTACAGCTTGCTCACACCGTCCGGCAACTCTGCCAACAGATCCACGAGCCCGTTCAGATCCCGCCTGTCGTTGCGCGCGTAGTGCTTCAACGCCTCCTTGAGCACCGCCCGCCCACGAACAGCGAACTTCGTCTCGTTGGCAATCCGCGCATGAGGCACCAACCGAGCCACAGCAGCCTCGACGGCCGCCCCGAACTCGTCCTCGTCCCCTCGCACCAAAGCGAAGTCGGGCAGGGGATGAAAACTCAACGGTCGCCCGGCAGCCCGTCCCGGCGTCCACACGACCACCTCGGTGCAGGCCAGGTACTCGGCAGCAGCCTCCCGATCCCCGGGCCGCCAGTCCTCCGGCGGCTCCGGCCACGCGTCCCCGAGCCGCGCCAAGTCGTTGTTGGGATCCAGCACGATCGCCGACACCCCCTGCAACGCACACTCCTCGACGATCCGGCGCAACAGCACCGTCTTGCCGCTACCGGACCCGGCGAACACGATCGCGTGCTTGCGCAACGACTCCAGCTCGATCCGGATCTCCCCGTCCATCCCGAGCACGATCTCGCCATCGCCCTGTTCCTGCGGCGGCTTCGGTTTCACGGGCTGGTTCTCCGGCTTCGCCGGCTGCGGCTCTTCTGGCTGCGGCATCGCCGGCCGTGGCATCTCCCGCGGCGGTGGAGGAGGGCGCGTCTCCTGGTGCCCGCTCCTCGTGGTGGTCCGTCCCGGACGAGGCATGATCTGCTGCAGGAACGTGGTGCTGCTGGCGGGTTTGCGTGCGGCGAGCCACGCGAACAGCTGGTAGCTCTGCGTCGACCACATCTCCTTGAGCGCGCCGAAGGTCCGCAGGTCGTCGTCGGAGACGTCGATGCTCCTGCCGCCAGCACGTTCGAACTCGGCGACCTCACCCCGGGTCTTCGCGCCGGTCCACCCCTTGGAGCCGTTGCGGATCAGGATCAGGTGTCGGCCCCGAACGTTCGCCGCCGCGGCACGCGCGTCCCGCAACCTGCGCAGCACTCGGTTGCCGTGACTGCTGGCGATGAGCCGGAACACCCAGCGCTCCTCGACGTCCTTCTCCTCATCCACGGTGTGGCGCAGTCCCGCGTGCAGGCTGTTGTCGTCAGCCTGGGGTTCTGGATGCCAGGTGAGGTCGTCGTTGCCGATCTCGGTGACCCACGACCTCAGACCTGCCAGCAGCAGCGCCGGCATGACCTCGTCCTCGTTGTGCGGCTTGACGTCCGCGGCCGCCATGCTGGGCAGCGCACGCAGTCTCTCGAACTCGGCGTCGAGCTCGGCCAGGTCGTCGGGCTCCTGCTGCGAGGGCGTGCCAGGAGCCTGTGCAACGGGCTGCTGCGCCGTTTTCCTGGCCGACTTCTGCACCGCCTTCTGGGGCGGCTGCTCCTGAGCCGGCTGTTCGTCGAACGAGCGCAGTTCCCTGATGTCGCCGTGGAAACAGCTTTCAGCGTGTGCGTGGATGCGCTTGAGCAGCTCTCGCGGAGTCATCGGCTGCCAGGAACCGAACGCCTCGGGAGCGACTGGCCACGTCGGGTGCGGTGGCGTGATCCCCTTGCGCTGGTAGATGGCGCCCAGCCACTTCTCCACGAGCACGCGGGCGAGCTCCGCGTCCGTTATGGCGACGAGGATCGGAGTCGTCGTGAAGCGGTCGCCCACGGTGTCGCTCGCGATCGATCCGAGCCTCACCCAGGTGTTGGGCAGGCACGCCACGACCGTCAGCGTTCGCCTCGTCGTCTCGCGGAGTTGCATCAGCCCGTCGGAGATGAGTGCGATCTCCTGTGCGAGCTCACTGTTCGTCGTCTCCTCGTCGAAGGCTTCCTGGCTCTTGTTGACGAGCGTGTCCAACTGGTCGACGGCGACCACACACGGACCCGTCAGCGCAAGGATGCGGGAGATGTCCCGCACGAGAGTCTGGGGGCGCTTCGGCTTGACCGGCAGGCCCCAGTGACGGCGTTCGTCCTGCGACTCCTCCAGTCCTTCCAGATAGGCGCGACCGACGTCCGCGTGCTCGGAGGCGTACAACACCAGCGCTTTGACCGTGTCACCACATTCGACCGCGATCCGGCCTTCCACCTGGCGCAGGCCGTTGAGCAACACACGGAGGTCGTCCGGAATCAACGGAGCCTCACCCAGGACCGCCCGCGTGACCTCCTCCGAGGCGTTCGCCCGCTCGCACAACTGCTTCAGCAACACCGTCAGCTGAAAGTCACCGTCATCGTTGGTCCTGAGCAGTTCGCTGCGCATCGCGTCGGCGACGTCGTCCCAGAACATCTGGCCGGACGTGAGCTCGATCAGGAAGAAGTACCCGCCCTCCCGCTGAACCATGCGGCGCACCGAGCCGAGCAGGTGGGTCTTCCCGATGCCCTTGCGCCCCTGCAGTGCGAGCCCGATGGGGCTGGGACCGTCGCTCGCCTTGGCGTCCGCGATACCGGCCCTGATGCGGTGCTCCGCCCTCGGGTGCAGACCGTCGACGTGGGACGGCGAGGTCTGCCAGACGTCGTCGGGCGTCTCGGCGGAGTTGAAACGCAGCGCGGCCAGCGCTTCCCGCAGCTGGGCGGTCATGACGACTCCTCGATCGCGATGAGGTGCAAGTCCTCACCACCGATCCGAACCGCCGAGGCACGGTCTTCTGCGGTGAGCATCTTGGTGTTCGAGTCCGGGGCGAGGTGGACGGTCCCGGTCTTCATCATCTCCAGCAACACGTCGTCCACCTCGTTCTTGCCGGCGCCGTTCAACCGGGAACGGACGCGGGCCAGCCGGATCCAGTCCTCCGGCGCGGTGGCCAGATCGGTGTAGGCCGCGCGGATCAACGACTCCAGGTCGCCCGAACGGACCGCCTCGGCGAGCAATCCCCGCCTGTGGAGGAACCCGATGACACGGCGGAGCATCTCGGCGTGTGCCCGCGCCAGCGGCCCCGACGGAGACGGCGGCTCGCCACCCACCAGGTCGTTCATGCACCACTCGACACCTTTGTCGGTGATCTCGTGCACCAGCCTGCGGCCCTCTTTCGACGTCGACATCAACTCGTCGTCGTTCAGCGGACCGCGTTCCTTGGGCGGCAGCTTGATCTTGAAGCGGTCGGTCAACTCCTTGTGCGCAATGGCGCGGTCTTCCAGCATCAGCTGCATTAGTGCCGCCCGTGCCTGAGGGCCGTACGTCTCCGGCATCACGCCGCCTTTCAGTCCGTGAACGCGTTGATTCGTCGATCGATCCGGGTGAGCAGGACGCCCACCTCGGCACGTAGTCGCGCCGGTACCGCGATCCCGGCCCCGTCGCGGTGGGACTTGCTGAGCAGCAGCAGGTCGGCGGATCGGTCGCGCAGCAGATCCATGTCCCCGTCGTCGAGCGCCGAGGACATGCCGAGCACCGTTTCGTCGATGAGCGCGAACCTCCCCTCGTATGGCAGCAGCTCCGGCAACTCCCGCAGAGCCGCCTCCGCACCGCGCAGGGCTTCGAGGTCCGGTTCGGTCTCAGGGGCCGGTGTCGCTCTGATGAGGTCGTGCAGTTCCCGCGCCACCCGGACGGGACGTGAGGTCCGGTCGAACTCGAGATGCCTCAGGCTGCGCAGGAAGCCGGGCAACCGCTCGCGGTCCGTGCCGCGAGTCAGCAGGCAGAACATCTGCCGCTGGGCGCCGTCCGGCCCGAGCGTGCGCCGCATGAACCGTTCCGCTTCGGTCAGCTGCCACCGGCTCAGCTCGCCGTCGACCACGAGACAGAGGTGCTCGGCGGGGTCACCGGTCTGATCGAGGAACTCCGGGTCACCCGACACCGACCTGTCCGCCGTCACGCCGAGCAGCCGCAGCTCGGTGATCAGCTCCGTTCCCGTGCGCCACAGCGTTCGCGGGCTGGACACGAGGAGATCCCAGTCGAACTTGCGCCGCCGCGTGCGAGCGGCTGCGACGTAGGCGTCGCGGTTGTCGGCCAGCAGGTCGGTCCGGTCGAACTCGTGTGCCATCACCGCGGCGACGGTCTCCAGGGCGAAGGAGATCTGGTCCGGCGACGGAGGGCGCTCAAACAGCACGGGAAGCAGTTCGCCGAAGCTCCAGTAGGAGATGTACGGAACCGTCAGATGCCGCACCATCTGTTCCGGGGTGACGCCCTTGACCAGCCAGTTGTCGAACAAGGGAGCGACGACCCCCACGCACTTCTGCTGCCACTCCTCGGCCCGTTGGTACTCCATCCGGTTGTCCAGCCGGGAAAGCACCGGCATCACCTGGTGACGCGGCCGGTCGTAGGGCAGCCGATCCCTCGCCATGTCCGCGAGGTAGGCGATGTCCACCACCTCGTTGAGGTTCTGCTCGTTGGCGGTGAACACCACTACCAGGCGGTCCGGGAGCTGCGCGGTGCAGATGCCCGCGATGTCGGAGACACCGGTCCGGCTGTCGATCAGCACGAAGTCGTACTTCGCGGTCCACTCGTCGCGGCGGTCTTCGAGGAACTCGGCGAACCCCTGCTCGTAGAGGTGCGACCAGTCGATCTCCTGCATCCGGTACGTGTAGGAGGCGTCGAGCTTGTTCCCCACGACCTTGCCGGCGGCCATCAGGTCCAGCACGCCGCCCTCGACGTCGACCCGGACGGTGTGCGATCCGGGTGCTTCGACCTTTCTGATGAAGTCGTAGGCGAGATCGACCACGCCGCTGTCGGGCATCTGGGAAAGGTGCGGGCGGAAGTAGAGGTGAAGACCCGGTGCCTCCAGGTCCCAATCGATGGCGAGCACCCGGTAACCCCAGCGAGCGAGCAACACCGCCGTGTTGGCCAAGGTGAAGCTGCGCCCGACGCCGCCTTTGTAGGAGTAGAACGTGATCACGGTTCCGGACATGGCTTGAACCTCGGCAAGGGCGTTCGCGGAGTGACGATCGGGTCGGGACGTTCGACGATCGGCCAGTCGGGTTCCCAGTCAGGAACCTGGTCCGCCAGTTCGACCAGATCGCGCGCCAGCTGCTTCACCTCTTTGTGAAACTGGAAGTAGTGGACGGTCTGCTGATAAACCGGATCGGGATGCGCGTATTCCTTGAAGTCGTGCCATTTGCGCATTTTTTCCTCCATCGGGAAGTTCTCCGAATCCGAGTAGAGGATCGGGTAGATCAAGCCCTGGGGGATCTTGGGACTCGCGAAGCCGAGCAGGTCCTCTCGCGCCCTCATGCTGTAGAGCTCCGCCATGCACCAGCCGGACGTGAAGTAGTGCGGCGTCATGACCTGGATCATGATCTTGCTGCGCCGCAGCGAGGTCTCCAGGTTGTGCGACCACTCCACCGCCTTGGGCATGAACCGGTCCATGTAGACCCTGGGCGTGGGCGCGCACTCATCGGCGAGGCACTCGACGAGTTTGTTGTAGAAGTGGTTCAGCAGCCATTTCTGCACACTTCCCTGGCGGCTGTAGCTGATGAAGAAATCGAACTGATAGCCGGACACAGCGACCAACAGTAGATGCGACCTTGCCGCGATAAAAGACAAAAAAGTGGGCATTTTTCGCCCTACCGACCAATAACTGGACAAAAACTGGGCGACGGACGAGAAGTTGCCGTGAACGCCAAGAAGCCCTCGATCATGTTCGATCGAGGGCTTCTTGGTTGAGTGGACGATACAGGGATTGAACCTGTGACCCCTACCGTGTCAAGGTAGTGCTCTCCCGCTGAGCTAATCGTCCGAGCGGATGACGAGACTCGAACTCGCGACCCTCACCTTGGCAAGGTGATGCGCTACCAACTGCGCTACATCCGCGTGCTCCGCCGGTTTCCCGTGGTGCGAGAGGAACTTTATCCGACGGTCCCCGGAAGTTCCAAATCGGCTGATCTTGAGCCTGTCGGACTGCGCCGAGCCGGCCAGAAAGGCGCGGAAACGCCAGCGGGGCCAGGTGCACTGTGCACCCGGCCCCGCTGATGATCCAAAGTGGACGATACAGGGATTGAACCTGTGACCCCTACCGTGTCAAGGTAGTGCTCTCCCGCTGAGCTAATCGTCCGAGGCGGAGACGGGAATCGAACCCGTGTACAGGGCTTTGCAGGCCCTTGCCTAAGCCACTCGGCCACTCCGCCAGGAGCATGACTCCACGACGGCTAGCGCCGGGGAACCACAGAGCGGATGACGAGACTCGAACTCGCGACCCTCACCTTGGCAAGGTGATGCGCTACCAACTGCGCTACATCCGCGTTCATCACTGACTTCATGATGTTGAAACAAAGCTTATACGAGGGGTTCAAGCGGGTTTCACCGGGGGGTCCCGCATCGCCATCGCGGGCCCCCTACCTCGGATTATTCAGCTGAGGTCGTTCGAGATGAGGTGCGTGAGCGCCTCGTCGACGTTGACCCAGAGGTGCTCGTTGCCCGGCACGACGACGTCGTAGGTCCGGTCGAGGAAGTCGGCGAGTTCCTGTGCGGACGCCTCGAACATGGCGTGCCCGGAAGGCGAGCTCAGCTCGATCACGACGACCTCGGGGTCGTCGGCGGCGGGGCGGATCCGGACGTCACCGTCACCGGCGTCGGCGATGAGACCGTCGGCGAGCAAGTCGCGGGCGTAAACCCACTCGACCCAACCGGCGCGGCCGGTGCGGAACGCGGCGACGACCGCGTACGGGTCCTTTGTGTCATATCGCAGCTCCACTTGAACCGGGACCGCAGGGGTCCTCGGTGCCAGCAGGTCGAAGACCGCTGTCGAGCGGAGCGTCACGTGATCGTTGCGCATCGTCGTTACCCTCTTCTCCCTTCCCGGTCAATGAAACGACCGAGCACCTTAGTTGTGACGTGCATGTGGCGAGGAACGCTCGCGAATCGGGCCCAGATCACCCCATCGGGTCAGCTTGACTCCGCAACGCGACCGTATGCACGCGCTCCGTGTCCTCCTCGCTCGTTAGCCGACGTTCAGCGACTCCCATCTTGCTGGGTCTAACCTGAACCCGGTACCGGCTGTTGCGCGAATGTTGGACGTGAGGACATCTCTGGTGGCTGACTCGCCCGGCCCAACCGTCGCGTCGAGCGACGGCCGGCCGACCGATTTCGAGCTCGTGCAAAGACTCGCACAGGGCGATCGGCCGGCGTTCGGTGAGCTGTACGACAGGTACGGCACACCAGCGTATTCGCTGGCCAGGCGCATCTGCGTGGACCCGGACCTGGCCGAGGACGTCGTCCAGGAAGCCTTCCTCGCGCTCTGGCGGAACCCCGCCAGGTTCGACCCCGCCCGCGGAAGTTTCGGCACCTGGTTGATGACTTTGGTTCACCACCGCGCGGTGGACGCCGTACGTAAAGAGAACACTCAGCGTCGTCGGACTGTTCCCCTCACCGACGATGTCTCCCCTCCTGCCGAGGGCTCCGACCACGCAGCGTTGGTCAGCGTGGTGAGCGCCGAGGTCAGAGCGGCCCTGCACACGCTGCCGGAAGAACAGCGCCAGGTAATAGCGCTCGCCTATCTGGGTGGCTACACGCAGTGCGAAGTGGCAAAGCTGACAGGCGTACCCCTGGGCACTGTGAAATCGCGCACGTTCGCGGCGATCAGACGCCTGAGAGGCACGTTGGGGAACTTGTGGGCCGGAGAGACCGGCGAGACGACGGGAGTTCACCGGTGAACGGCGACCTGTGCGCTCAAGAGGAGCTCGCCGTCGGCTGGGCGATGCACTCCTTGGAGCCAGACGAGGAAGCACTGGTTCGCGACCACCTGCCGACCTGCACCACGTGCCAGCGCACCGTGGAGGCGACGCAGGAGGTGCTGGCGGGCATCGGCGGCGCGGTCCGCCAGGAACAACCACCACCCCGCCTCCGCGCGAGGCTGATGGAACAGATCGAGCACATCCCCCAGGAAGTGCCGGCACAACACACCCCGCGCCACGCGGCCCCGATTCCGCTGCGCCCGCAACACCGCCGCCGCACCGGCCGCGTGCTGCTGGCCGCCGCGGCAGCGTTGGTCGTACTGGCAGGCGGCGGCTACCTGGGCGTGCGCGTGAACCAACTCTCGAGCGAGGTCACGGCCGCACAGACACGCACCGACGAGCTGAACAAGGCCCTCTCCCTCGCTGCGGACCCGACGACCAACAGGGCGGTCCTGCGCACCGGATCAGGCGACGAAGTGGCCGTGGTTCTCTCGAACCCGACCTCGGGCGCCGTGATGCCGATGAACCTCAAACCGAACGACACGGGTCACGTTTACGTAGTTTGGGGTGCGAGCACCAAAGCGCCGGTACCGTTGGCGGTGTTCGACGTGCGCGCAGGCTCCACAGACCCGCAACTGCTGGCCTGGTCCGCCGACGCGCACAAGCACACGACCTTCGCGGTGTCGCTCGAACCAGGCCGCCAGGCCCCGCCGAAACCCTCGGAGGTGCTGGCAGGAGGTCAGGTTGCACCCGCCTGAATCCCAACAGGATGATCGACACATGACGAAGCCCGAAGTGAAGCCCGACGAGCACAAGGGCTGGCGCCACTGGTTCCACCGGAACCCGGCGCTGAACCTGGCCTACCGAATCGGCGTGGGCGTGATCGGCGGCCTGGTGCTGATCGCGGGCATCATCATGATCCCGTACCCCGGCCCGGGCTGGCTCGTCGTCTTCGCGGGCCTCGCCATCCTGGCCACGGAGTTCGAGTGGGCAGGCCGAGTCCTGAAGTTCGCGAAGCGCTACTACGACCGCTGGGTCGCGTGGCTCAAGCGCCAGCCGCCGTGGGTCCGCGGCCTGGTGATGGCGGGCGTCTGCGCCATCGTCCTCGTCACCTGCTACTTCCTCAACGTGTTCGCACTGGTGGGAGGCTGGTTCGGCCTGGAGTGGTCCTGGTTGCAGAGCCCGATTTTTGGTTCTCGTTGATGATGTTGTAGGCTATGGCCACACCGCGAGAGCGGGGCAACACCACAACAGAACACGGGCGTTTAGCTCAGCGGGAGAGCGCTTCGTTCACACCGAAGAGGTCACTGGTTCGATCCCAGTATCGCCCATGATGTGTTTTACCAGGTCAGATGGGGTGTCGACGATCTTCGTCGACACCCCATCTGCGTTGCGTGGGAGCAAATTGGGAGCAGAAGTCCTCCCTCAACCCACTAGATCTACGCGAAGTCTTGTCGCCGAGATTCACAAATCCGCAGGTCAGCGAATTGCGGCTCATCGACTTGCTCGTGACCTCTTCGCCGCCACCTAAGAGGTCACCAGGTGTCAGGCTCGTTTACCTCGGCATCCCTTCCAAGGAACCCACACAGTACGACCTCAGACCCGATCATTGGACGATTGGCCCTTTGGACTACAGCACTGCCCTCATGACCGGCATGCCCCTCCGCGAAGGCGCCAACACCTTAAGACGCTGCGACGGTGAACACAGCGGTAGGGGTCGGTGGTCCACCAGCGATTACCGACCCCTACCGCGAGACAGCAGAACGAGCTTTACTTCTCGCGGTCTCCTGTACCGCCGTTGCCGCCGCCACCACTGTTTTTGTTCTTTTCGACGTCCATGGTCAGGACCTTTCTGCTGCAACTGTCGGCGAAGTGCGACGCCGAGCCGACCGGAGGGAATCGAACAGTGCACGCGCCACCCAGAACTTGAAGCGACCAGGCGACGTGACACCCACAATGTGGAAGCGCGCCAGAATCATGAAGCAGCACACCACCAATGATCCCACCCGGCCCGCCGAACGCCCGAATGTGTTGCCCTGGCCACCACGGTGGCCATGTGACGTGGCGGACCTGAGAGCGCGGTCGAGGCTGGAGTCGCGGCAGGCCGCGATACGCAGATGGGGACGCCGTCGAACCGATCCGGCGCTTCGCGCGCTGTACCGGGCCAGAACGAACCCGCACATCCACATCCTGACCTGAAGGCCAGGCACGTCGCCGTCCGCCAGTGGACTGTCTCGCATTTTCATGCTTCTCCTCGTGCATGTCGCTTGGACGCCACAAGACTGGCGAATCGCCGTTGACCGAGCGTTGACTGAGCGTTGACTCACCCCGTTCGAACGACGCGATTGCCCAGGTGGATTTACTCTGGGTAGGTTTACTGTCGTGTCCGCAGACAGAATCCAGGTGAGCGTCCTGGGGCGAGTTACGGCAATTCTTGACGGCAGGGAATTGCGCATGCAGGAGCGTCAGCGTGCCATCCTCGCAACGGCCGTTCTCGCCGATTCCTTCTCCGTGACGTACGCCCGGTTGCGCGAGGTGTTCGGCTCAAGCCCGGCCGACGGGACCTTGCGCACTCACGTGTCGCGTCTCCGCTCTGCACTGGGCGCCGATGCTGTTCCCGACACTCAGGATCGGATTGTGCACCTGTGCATCCCGAAGGAGAACATCGACTACTGGCAGCTTCGGCAGCTCTCCGCGCGAGCAAAAGGGATGCTTCCCCAGGAGCGAGTGGTGCCGCTGCGTGAGGCGAGTGCCTTGTGGACTGGCCAGGATCCACTGTCCAATGTCGGCACGGTACGGCTGGACGCCGAGATCGAGGACTTGAACGACCTCGGACGCAGGGCGTTCGCCGACCTGATCAGAACCGAGTTGCTGCTGGAAGAAGCCGAGGCCGCCACGGTCAGCGCGGCGAGCGCGGTCGAGTTCTGGCGTGCTGACGAGGAGTTGGCCGGCCTTCTGTGGAAGGCGCTGGCAATGGTCGGTCGCAGCCATGACATCAGGCGTGACGTCGAGAAGCTCGAACGCGCGGTCTCCCGGAACGGCGGCAGTCTGAGCAAGGAGATCCGCCGGGAAGCACGCGACCTGGAGGCCTTGGCTCTCACGCGGGACTGTGAGGCGCGCCCGACGCACTCACCGGTACCGCGCCAACTGCCGATGGCATCGGCGACACCCGTCCACGGGCGGGCCGCGGAACTGGCCCGCCTGGACGCTCTGCGTGCAGAGGAGACCGGGCCACGGCTCGCAACGGTGTCCGGCATGCCCGGGGTGGGCAAGACGCAGCTGACCACGTACTGGGCCCGGACGTCGGAGCACCACTTTCCAGACGGGACTCTTTACGCGGACCTCCACGGCTATTCGGCGAACGAGCCGCAGGCCGTCGAGGGCGTGCTGGCCCGGTTCATCCGGGCGCTCAGGGGTGATCCCCGGCAGTTGTCCGGCGACGAGTTGACCGCCGAGTACCGGTCTCTCGTCAGCGAGCGTTCCGCACTGGTGATCCTGGACAACGCGCTGAGCCTCGACCACGTCCGCTCCCTGCTGGCCACCGGCGCCAGGAACATGACTGTGGTGACGAGCCGATCAAGGCTGCTCACGCCCGACACGATCGCGCAGGTTCGTGACATCGTCCTGGCTCCGGTGGAACTCGAAGCCGGTTTCGAAATTCTCCGCCACACCGCCGGTTCAGACCTGGTCGACAGCGATTCGTTCGCAGCACGTGCCCTCGCGCGGCGCTGCGGCGGACTGCCACTGGCCCTCACGCTCGTCGGTTCCCAAGCACGGCGACGACACCCGCACGGACTGAAGTTCCTGGCGGAAGAACTCGATGCCGGACGCCTGCTGATGGACATCGGGGCGAGTGCCGGCACCGCCGGTCTACGAGAGGTGGTCGACTGGTCGATGAAGACACTCACTCCCCAAGCCCGCAGAGTGCTCCAGGTCATGGCAGTGCACCCCGGTCCATCGGTCCGCGCGGATCAACTCTCGTACCTGGCGGACCTCAGCACTCACGAAACGCTTCGCGCGGTGGACCAGTTGCTGGACAGCAGTCTCGCGATCGCGGCCCCGCCGAACCGCTTCGCGCTGCACGACGTCATCCGGGAACGTCTCACTGACCTGGTTCCGGGAGCAGAAGCGACCATCGACGTGACATGCGTACGTGACCGCTTGCTCGGCTACCTCCTGTGGGCGGGCGTCATCGCGGACAAGGCCCTCAACTCCGGCCGTGAACTCCCTGTCCCCGCTCCGGATCCGAACGCGCCGCTCCCCGAGCTTAAAGACGAGAAGGCGGCGATGGTTTGGTTCGATCAGGAACACACGACCTTCCTCAACGTCCTTCGTTCACCCGCGTACGACCAGCAGCCGTTCAACTGGCTCCTTCCCGCTGTTCTGTGCGCCTACCAGACCCGAGCAGGTCACTGGACCGCCGCCGAGGGGCTGCTGAAGTCGGCCAGGGACGCCGACAAGTCGACCCTGGCCGACCCCGAACGCCTGTGGGCGGACGCGGTGACGCTTCGCTTGCTCGCACTGATCCAGCGCAAGCGGGGGTTGCTGGAGCCCGCGGCCAAGAACCTGGAGTCGTCGATCCTGCGTTGCCAGGAAGGCCGATTCGGGCTGGACGAGGCTCACGCGCACCAACTCCTCAGCGTCGTCCGCGAGGACCTCGGGCAATGGGACAGCGTGGTGACGCACTCCACCATGGCGTGCGAGCTCTACCAAGAGCACCAGGATCACCGCGGGGTCGCACACGCCTTGAACAGCCTGATCAGCATCGACCTCGGCAACGGGGAGCCCGGGCGCGCAATCGCCCGCGGACCGGCCGCCCTGAGCGCGGCAGAACATGCGCGGGACAACTACGGCATGGGCGCGATCCACCGCAATCTCGTGCGTTGCCTGCAAGAGCTGGACCGGCACACCGAGGCGATCTCCCACGCCGAGGCGGCGATCCGGCTCTACGAGGTGGGCGCCCCGGCCAACGAGGCCCACGTCCAGGCTCAACTGGCCGAGTCCTACCGCCGGCTGGGCAGGCGCGCTGAACAACGATCCGCCGTAGAGCGCGCCGTGGCTCTGCTGGACAGGTTGACGGACAAGCGAGATCGCGACCGGGAGCTGCTGCGCGAGCTGAAGCATGACTTGGCGCTCCTCGGTTGCGGCGACAGTTGAGTCAGTCGTCGGCTTCCTCCTCCGTAGTCGCCTCGTCCTCGTGACTGGGGTCCTCGGCCGCTTCTTCGTCCTCCTCCAGATCGTCCTCGGAGGTCCCCAGAGGCAGCACGTACTCCTGTGCGAGCGCAGCAAGATGCAACGGCAGTGGAAGCCTCAACGCATCCAGATGATCCGGTGCCTGGCGCAACTGGTGCACGGCCATGGCGATCGACTCCGGAACGTCTCCGGGGTGGCATCCGACCACAGCGATCTCCAGGAGGTTCGGATTCCACCCCGGCACCGCGGTGTCGATCGTCAGCTCCCCTTTGCGCTCTCCCCTACGAATCGTTCTCAGCGTCAGCTTGTCCGCCTCCACCGCAGAGTCCTTGAACGTCGCCGGCTTGGCCGAGGTGCTGTAGAAGACCCGCGCGTCCGCGGAATCGTCCGTGCGCTCCCAGAATCCGGCGGCAAGCCCGTTGACCTCTGACGGGTTGTCGATGCCCCACCACTGCGCGGTCTCACGCTGATCACCCGTGCGCACCCGTACAAGCCTCAGCCACGGCCTCAGCTCCATCTCAGGCGTGTGACCCGTCCGGATCATGTCCTTGACGACTACACCGTCCTGCATCCAGGTCCACAGCTGTCTGGCGTTCTGCGAGTGGGCGAGCAACACCGTGGGACGGGACTTCACCTCGGGCGAGAGCAGAACCTTCTTGACGAATCGTTCTGTCTCACGACGACGCAGTTCCATCTTCTTGCGATGAGCGGACCACGACACCCACTCCTCGTCTTCGGCGTTGACGACGTCTTCCGGGCGAACGTTCGCAAGCTCAGGCAGTCTCGTGAGGAACCTCGGGTAGCTCGTCCACGCCCCCACTCCCTGGAACGCGGCGAGGTCCCACCCGAGGACCGCGTCGGCGCCGACCGAGTCCGGGCGGACCAGCACCGCGATCGGGAACCGCCGGGCAGGTCGGCCCGGACCATCCCTGCGCAGGCTCGCCATCCAAATCGCGAGATACTGCGTCTCTGCGGGAAGGCCTTGTGACACTTGAGGAATCGGGACCACACTCGCACCTCGTTGCCGAAGCCCGTCCATCCACACCGCGATCGCGCGACGTTCGTCCTTCTTCGCGCTGTGGAACTTGGCCGACACGCGATCGGCGATGAACTGGGTATAGACACCGACGTCCGCGCTCCCGAGACGCAGAGGGAACTTCGGATCGTTCTCACGATTGCGGAAGACCTTGCGCGGGGCGAGTTCCACGACGGCGAGGTCCGGCGCTGCGATGCTCGCTCCGTCCTCGGTGAGGAACTTCGCCATTCGTTGTCGGCAGCGGGTGAACGCCGCCACGTGATCATCGCGCCTGGTCTTCGACTTCTGGTCGACGCCGAGGCCGTCGCCCAGACCGTGAACGAGCCGGACACAGCGCAGCCGCACGGCCAACTCCTCCGTGTCCCAGGTCAGCTGCAGCGGCTGGTCCAGGTCGGCGTGAACGTCCGACCCTGCGGCACCGCCGTCGCCCGTCAGGCCGAGCGCGGCGATCAAACCGTTGATGGCGAGTGTCTTCGTCTTCTCCGACTGCCACAGCAGCCTCGGTTCGAAGACAGGGATGCCGGACTCGGTCCACTTGGCACAGGTTCGCCCCACCGATATGCGCCGCGCGCGAGCGTTGCGCTCCTCCGCTCTTGCGCGAGCCTCGCCGGACGAGTCCTTCCGCTTGTTCGCTGGAGCGTCCGGGCCGGATCGCGACCGCAGGAGATCCGGAACGCGGACGAGTTCGGGGAACAAGGCCTGTTCTGCCCACTCCACGATCCGCGATCGCTGGTGCGACATCACCCCGACGGCGACGCCGTGCTTGGTGCGCATGCGGTTGTTGTGCACGACGAGCGCGTCGATACCAGACTTCCTGCGGATCCAGCGGTCTGGGCGGCTCAGCAGGTCGGAGACCAAGGGAAACGGCCGGTTGAGAGCGAGTCTGCTCAGCAGGCCTGCCGGGTCTCCGTGCCGCCACCGATGCTCCCCGGCATCGCGGTCCCAGGTGAGCCTGGCAATGCCGTACCGGTCGCTGATGGGAGCATCCGGCAACCAAGGTGCGGTCGGACGCAGGTAGACCGAGGTGTCGCAGCCGAAACCCAGCCGGAGCTTGCCGCTGTCCACGTCCGGGATCGTCGCCCAGCGGCGCAGGCCCAAGTGGAGGTGAAGGGTGGGCACAGAGTCGAACGGCACGGTGTGCAGGGTCAGGTTGATGATCACCGAGAACCACCAGGTGTTGCCTCCGCTCTCGTACGGCAGAGGCTGGGACATCAACTCCGCTCCCTGCTGCCTGGGCCCTCTTGCCACCGCGCGGAAGCGCAGGAGGTCAGTGCCCGTGTCGTACGGCTCCAGTTCCTGGATTCGCCGCGCGAAGTAGTCGGTGGCCAGCAGGTACTGGAGCTCGTTGGGTTGTGCGGTACCTCCATCGCTCTGATGGGTACGCAGCAGCGGAACGTCGACATCGGGCCAGATCGGCGGCAGCTCCCGGAGCTCCGCCACCAGCTCACGCACGTCACCGCCGAACTCTGCCTCGGGCCGGAGGTCGTACGCCCAGGCCTCGAGAAGGCGGTGGAACACCTTCTCCGGCAAGGGATTGGAGCGATCCGCCGGGCAGTAGAGCCACTGGGGAACCAGGCTTTCGCGATCGGCGGGCGGGCGGCGCAGCACCACGACGTCCGAGGCCAGCGTCTGCAGCAGTCCGTTCAGCCGATGAGTCGGCGCGGTCCGGAACGGCTCCTTGTCCACTCGCCCGAGGTTGCACACCCTGAGCACACCGGATGCGAGCTGCTCCGGAAACGGGAGGCTCTGGTACGAGGCGGTCAACGGCACGTCCATCAGCGCTGGGACGTACGCGGCGCGACGAATGTTCCGATAGGCGAAGAACAAGATCAAATCCTCTCGGGGAGGTGCTCGGCCTGCGGCGCTGGCTGGTCGAGCAGCCTGCACAACGCGCCGTGGACGGGCTGGTAGAGCTTGCGCACCAACTCAGGAGCGGCCGGGTCCTCGGTGCCGGCGAAGACCGTCCAGTCGGCGTGCGGCGAGAAGTAGGGAGCGAGGACGTCCCGCATGGCGACCAATAGGCTGGTTCGGTCCGTGTCAGGACGGATCCGGCGCCCTTCGGCGGCTCCGGGCGCTTTGGCCAGCGCGAGGTTGGGCGCGAACTTGGCGTCGACGAACACCACCCTCGCCGGTACACCACCGCGCACGAGTCGGCCGATCACCTGCCACATCGTCACCAGCTGGTCCCACGCGAACGAGCGCCGTTCGGCCGGTGGCAACGCCCGGTAGATGTACCGCCGGACGAGCAGCCGGCCCCACCGGCTCCGTGCGAGCTCCCGGAACTCCTTCCCCGCCTCGTCGAGGGTCTTGCCGGCCACGAACTCGTCGAAGGACCTGAGCGTCCTGTCGTCACGGGGCTCTCCAGCGAACCCGCGCACGAACCGGGCTGCCCAGTCGTTGATGGCGAAGACGGACAAGCTGATGTCACCGGGCACGGGGTGTGGCCTGGCCAGGAACATCACGGTGCCGAACGCGGCTTTGCGTTGCCAGTTGAGGATGTTGTGCCCGCGTTCCAACGCGAGCAGCGGTGCCACCAGCACGAACGCGTCCGGGTCGTTCGCGAACGAGGCCACGTCGCCTCGCCGGATCGCGCCTGGGCCGGAGTCCCCGTCCCCCGTGGCCTCCTCGAGGTCGGCGTTGTCGGCGATGAGCACTCGAACGTGCGCGTGCCACTCCTTGATGCCGTCGAGTTGACGCGCTGCGACCTCAGCCTCGCGATAGCTGCCCACGAGGAGCAGAATGCGACGCCGGCTGTGCTCGATCGCATCGAATTCCCGTCTCAGCGGGCTCAAGCCATCCGACTGAGGGCGCCCGAGAAGGTTGATCATCTTCCGCAGCACCGACGGACGGACGTCAGGGTCCTTGCCGGACAGGCTGATCGGCCTGTTCTCCTCGTCGTACAGGAACAGCGTGTCGAACGAGGACTGGAGAACTGCCGCGAGAGACTCGTCAGAGGGCCTGAGCACGGTGCGTACCGGCACCGGAACATGAGCACGGGTCGAGGTTCCAGCCCAACTGGTGCCGGACATCAGGACGACGTGCGGGCCTCTTCGACCCTGAGCCCGGTCCGTCCCCACGTTCGTCAGAGTGGCCAGGAGCTCTCTTCCGGATCCGGCGCAGCGGAAGAACCGGAGGGTTCCCGTCACCTTCGCCTGCTCCTCGCGCTCCTTGCCGTTGTCTGGCAGGTACTGGAACCCGAGCACGTTGCCCATCGGTGCTTCGGGCACGAGCGGGAGGTAGTCGAGCGGTGGCCGGCGCACCAGCTCGTTGTCCGTGGATTCGAGCCGAAGCGCGGCTTCCACCTGCGGCCACAGGAAAGTCAGGCGGTCCAGCCGCTGATGCAACGCCGCCAACATCAAGGTGAAGTGCAGCTTGCGCACCGTGAAGCCGTCCGGCTCGTCGTCGGCGTCCGCTGATCCGTAACGCAGCAGCTTCACCAGCGCGGCGACTTTTCGCCGGGCACCGCGCGGCTCCTGGGTGATCAGCAGATGCTGAACGACCGAGGCCATGTCGTCCGCTAGTGAGTCGTGTGGGCCGTCATCACCTGTCGGGTCGTCCCGAAACTGGTCGAAAGCCGCTTCGATCGTCCTGCGTCGCGACGGCGGCTCGTCGCTGACCGCTCTGGGACGAGCATCGGACTCCTCGTCCTGAAAGACCTCGTCGTCCCACAACTCGTCGTCGTTCTCGCGACCGAACTCCGCGGACGGGCTTTCCGGGAACCACTCGTCGAGGACCTTCTTCTGCAAGGTCCAGGAGTTGAAGAACCTGACCCCGACCCACTTGCGCATGTCCTTGTCGTCGTTCAGCACCGGAAAGAGCCGGTTCGTCGCCAGCGACGCCACGGACAACGAAGCCTCCCAGTCCGCGACGCCGTAGTCAGACAGCTGGATGCGGCCGTCGCGGGCCAGTTCGCGAATGTTGTGCACGTGCAGGAGGTCGAGCCACGACGTGTCCGACCCCTTGGTCACCAACGTGGCCGAGGGAGCGAACATCTCGTCGAGGTTCATCATGACCCGGTCGGCCTCGTCCACGATGACGATGTCACTGCGCAGGCACGCGAGTTCCAGGTGTCGCAGCTTGTCTCCACTGACGTGAGACGACACCGGGCTCGTCACCAGCGACGCCATGTTGGCGATCCAGATGTCCGCGGTGGGGAGAGCGCGAGCCGCGTGGTTGCGCGGGCAGCCGTGCCACAGTGGACATCCGCGTGCGTCACGACGTTCAGGCACCTGTTCGCCCTCTTCGTCCGCGTCCTCGGAAACCGGATAAAGATCGTGACAGGGCGCGTCGAGCAGGCTGGGCGCCGTTAGGGCCGTCTGCGGTCTCGTCGCGTCCAGCGGACAGGCAGTGCTCAACGAGTCGAACCCGTCGTCCGCGCAGTGGTGCAGGACTGAGGTTTTGCCCTGCGCGGCCAAGCGGCGGTGCAGACTTTGCACGTGTCGTCCCCTGGTCGAATGCCCGATGACGGGCGCAGCCGCTCCTTCTCCCAACAACGCGCGAAAGTAGGTCGTCAGCTTCAGCTGCTCCGCGACGTCGCCCACGACGAGCGTGACGCGCAGCTTCTGCCTCCGTCTCGCCGCCCACACCGCGATCAGGGTCATGAGAGTGCTCTTGCCGGCGCCGACCATGCCCACCATGTGCAGCATCCCGTCGAGCCGCAGTTCCTGGTCGTCCTCCTGGAATCCGGAGCCATCGCTCGCCCAGTTGTCGAACTTCACGTTCTCCAGGTCGGCTGACCAGTCCCTCACGGGGAACGCCGGATATTCGGCATTGATCTCCCGTTCGCGCTGTTCCATCCACTTGGCGATCCGTTTCAGTTCCTTCCTGGGGACGGAGACCGGACAGCCGTTGGACCGCGTCGGCCGGTCGACCCGGTGCCGGACTTCGACGACCGGCAGCTCGGTCAGCTCATCGGTGATGGTGATGTGGGCGCGGTTCCCTTTCTCGAAAAAGTAGTGCGGTCCTGGTTCCGCCAGGCGCACCTGATCACTGACCAGTCCGGGAAGCTCGCGCAGCGCGCGATCGTAGACATCCGTGCGGTTCTCGGCCGAGGACAGCTGGATCGGACGGGCCGGGCCGAGATCCGCGGGCACGTCGAAGCCCCGCAGCGCGACATCGAGTCTGCGGTAAGCCTTGAGCGCCTGCCGCCAGACATGCCGGCGACGCAGTCCGACCAACCGATGTCGCGCACATGTCAGCATCCACTCGTGATCCTCAGTGGACGCCAGGCCGGCAGCCCGCGCGAAGGGGTATCCGCTGAACAGGGTCCACGCGCCGGCCGCGGGTTCATCCGGGCTCAGCCGGTACAGCAGGTGGAGTCCCAGTTCGACCTGACACAGCAGTGACGGTGAGATGCCGTCCTCGGCATCAGGCCAACGCTCCCGCAGTTTCCGAGTGACCGGCGCGTACCACCGGTTCCGGTCTCGCATGCGTCCTCACCATTCCTTCAGGTCGCCGAGGCGCGACCTCGCTTCGCTCAGGACCTGGTCGCACGTGCGGAGGAGAGCGCCTCGCGCCGCTCCTCCGGCGAAGTCCGCGAACGAGTCGCGATAGCCGGGATTCCCCATGACCCGGTGATCAGGTACGACCCAGACCGCCACGTCCACCGGCAACACAGATCCGCTCAACGAACCCGTGGCGTGCCCCAGCAGAGCTGCGTTCTCCCAATCAACGACGCGCAGTCCCCAGGTCTGTCCGTCGGGAAACGAGATCTTGAGATCGCACGCGCCGAAGTCCGGCCACAGCTCGACCTCGCCATCGTCGGGACTCAGCCCCATCGCGCTCAGCCGTTCGAACAGGGCAAGGGTCACCCGCCCTGGCGCCCCCACGAACTGGCGATGCCATCGATCCAGTTGGGACAGTTCCCCGTGAGGTGCGGCCCAGACTCTGCCTGTGACACCGGCATCTCGGATCCTGCACTCGCGCCTCTCGCACCACCAGTCCGTCTCCAGCGGCATCATCAGATGTCCACAGCCAGGACATGAGCGGCACACGCCACGGTCGTAGAACCGAATCGGCACCTGGTGGTACAGCCTCGGGATCATGGTGTCGAGCTGACCGAGTCCGCTGGAACACCACGCTTCGGTCAGGCCCGCGTTGTCCAGCACCGGCCTCTGCGCGAGCAGACGCCGCAGATTCTTGTAGGACGCCTGGTCGCGCTGCATCCGGGCGGCCAACGCCGCTTCGTCGATGACCGCGACGGCCTTGCGGAGAGGGTCCGACGATGCGCTGACCAAGGCGAGTTCGTAGCAGAGTTCCGTGAGCACACCGGCTTCACCGTCCAACAAGAAGCTTTCCTCGTCGAACAAGCCTTCGGGCGTGGCCAGCGGCCACTGCGGCAACGAGCGTTCGTGGCACCACTTCACCATTCCGGGCAAGCTGTTCGGAGGCTTGGCCTCGTCCAGCAGACAGCGCAGCACGACCTCGTTGAGCGTGCGTTGAGCCAGAAGCGGGTACGGATGCTTGAACGCTGCAGGGTCAGGAATTTCGTCGAGTTCCACGAGCATGCGCGCGATCGAACCGAACAACCCCAGGTCGACGTCACCATCAATCACTGGCGCTCTTCTCCGCACCTTCACTCGTTCGTCGCACGTGTTCCCTGCCTTCGGGGCACCACCTGAGGACTTCGCAACTTCGGCAGTCCCTGCCGGGAGAAGCCTCGAACCTGGTGTCCGCGAGAAGCGGAACGAGAAGGTCCTGGACGACGCTGCGCGCCTCGGCGACCACCGCCGGCTGCGACACGTCGAGTTCCTCCACCGCACGGTCGTCGACCTGGAGATGTTCCAGCTCGACACGACCGCTGGACGTTCGCGAGTCCACCGCCCCCACAGCGAGGAACAACACGCCGAGGGCCAACTGCGGGTATCTGCGGAGCAGGGAGCGCCCTACCCAGAGCGGTTTGCTCGAAGTCTTCGTCTCACGCCAGACCCAGCCTCCGTCCTCGACGTAGAGCAGGTCCGGAGTCCCGACGAAGACGACGTCGAGATGCGCGTCATACGCGGAAACGGTCCGCTGAACCTGAGGCAGGCTGTCCACTTCACTGGTCAGCGGACACGAGCCCGAATGTTGCGCGAGCATCCTTCCTGCCCGATCACGCTGTTCAGCGGCGAGCTCGATCGTCGAAAGCGGCCAGGAGTCATCTGGCCGGCATCGGACGGCGCCAACGCCGCCATGTCGCTTGTTGAGCAACGCGTCGACCCCACGTCCGAGCGTGATCTGGGTCCCCTCGACCCAGTTCGGATCCCGCAGCTTGAGTTGCCTGACGAGGTGGTACTTCTTGGGACAGATGGAATAGGTGCGCAAATCCGTCGCCGACACGGTCCTGGTCCGCAGAGCCCGGGAAGGTGCGAGATCAGGCAGGAGACGAACCCGCACAACTGATCCGCAGTCCGGCAACTCCCCACACCCAGCACAGTCACCGCCGGGGACTCGTACATCGGTGTCGATGACGGCGGCGAGCGCTTCCTTCGCCGCGTCGGCGAAATACTCCCCCACTTCGACGCCGGAGCGCTGGTCGAGCACGCGCGCTTGTCCGGTGCCCCCGAACCCGACCAATCGGACGAGCCGCGGCATGGCCGCGCCCACCTTGCTCGTGGAGACACCCGGCACCTGCCCGTGAGCGGCGACGTAAGCGCCCAACGCCAACTGAGCGACAGATCTGTCCTTCACCGCGCCCAACGACAGCAACCAGATCTCCCGCACCGAGCCGTCCGCGGACTCGTAGCGACGCCCCCAGCAGAACCGTTCGTAGATCCTGAAGCCGCGTCGATCGACGCGGTTCAACTCTGTGCGCACCACCCACTCCCCGCGTACCGGAATCGGACATGACGGCCCCTGCCGGGCGAGGTGGGTGTCGCGCGCCGCCAGGTAAGCCTTGACCAGGTCGATCGTCCAGTCGACGAGTCCGGGGTGAACGAGTTCACCTCGGAAGTAATATTCTTCCCGAGTCAGAACAACTCTCTCCAGAACTCGCTCCATTCCGCGAGTGCCGAATTCCACTTGGTCCAGCAAGTTCATCAACGGCCCGAGCGCGAAGTCGACGAGCAATCCTCCGCCAGTTTCCATCCGACTTGGCCACGAACGTCCCCCACGGACCTTCACAGCCCGAGCGGTGGGGCACCCTCCCTTGCCGAGATGCAGATCGGACAACCCGATTCGAATATCCGCAGGCTCGCGCTTCAACTCGTCATCCTCGCAACGTCGTGCGCATCCGAACACTAGCCACCTCACCCCCGCGGAAACTCGGCGAGACAAGGCGACGGCATACTAGCGGCCACTTCGATCACCTTGGCAACCCGCTCGCTGAACACCCGGATCCGGATCACGCAGAAAGGCCAGAAGTGCGGAAGGGCGACATCCTCGACGACACCTACGTACTGCGGAGACCACTGGGGGAAGGGGGCATGGGCCGCACGTTCCTCGCCGAGGACGTGCGATCCGCACAGCCCGAGACCTGGGTCGTGGTCAAGACGCTCAAAGAGGAGCAGCTGCAGACCATCACCGACCAAGCGCGCACCAGGGCACTCGGAAGGTTTCGACGCGAGTCCCTCATGCTGCGAGGAATCCACCACGGCAACATCCCCAACGTGTTCGCCGTCAACGAATTCCGCGGCTTGCCCTACTTCGTCATGCAGTACATCAACGGCACCTCACTGTCAGACTATTTGCTCAACAATCATCCACCTCGCCGAGAAGAAGCCGTAGCCCTGGGAATCCAGGTCACGCGAGCGCTCAGCGCGACCCATGCGGCTGGCGTGGTTCACCGGGACCTAACACCGGGAAATATCATGATCACACATCGCGGATGGGTCTACCTCATCGATTTCGGCATCGCGCTGCCCCTCGACGGAGACCCCACTCGCTACACCGGAAGTTTCGTTGGAACTCCCGGATACGTTGCACCGGAACGGATAGCGCACCCCGAAAAGAGAGCTCTCCCGCCGGCCGATCTCTACAGCCTCGGTTGCGTGCTCTACCTGATGCTCGCCCGACAGCTCCCGTTCTCCGAGGAGACGAATCCCACCAAAGACGTCGGCGCGCAACACCTGGAAGACATCCCCGCCCCGTTGCCCCGCGACGTACCCGCCCCGCTGAACGACCTCGTGCTCGGACTGCTGGCGAAGTGCGCCGACGACAGACCGGCCTGCGACGAGGTGATCACCACGCTGGCCGACTACGCACCTCGACCTGGCGATCACGAGCCCAATCCCAGCTTCGACCCCGATCTCACCCTGCCGTTCCGATTCCCGGGAGAGGTCCATCCACCCGAAGCAGGTCACCTGCAGCGCGGACCGAGCACCAGGAGATTCGACCGTGGACGCTCATCGGGCTTCATCTCTCCCGATGACGTCGCCCAGCGGATACGACAGGCGGAGGACCTCGCGAGCACCGGCGACACCAGCGCGGCGAAGGGGGTGCTGACGGCGCTGCTCGCCGAAGCGGTTCCAGCCTTCGGCAAACGCCATCACATCGTCCTCCAGGTCAAAAGCGCACTGATCGACCTGGATTGACGAGCACAGCACCAAGGCTCGCGTGCAGCGGCAGCGCCGGGGCACATCTGGGCAATTTTGGATTCAAACAGATTCACCCGAGCAAGCCGTCTGTCAACCCCTTCGGAGGCGAAGACGCCAATCGAGTGAAACCCTCCGCTGCCGTTAACATCGCGGCCAGGCTCTGCGACCTCCAGGCACGGAAGTCAACAGCACGCTGCAAAGCGTTCTCATTCGATCAGCAGGTGTACCGATGAGTGCTGAGCCGAGAGCCTTCGCCTGGACGACTGTTCACCCGTACATCTCGGTGACCGTTCTTCAATGCACGGCAGACAATCTCGCCATCGCGTTTGATGGCCTCAGGAAGCAACTCCTGAAGCCGCGTCGTGCCCATACCGGACGCCAAGTCGCAGTCGTGGCGTCCGGTGCCGAGTACGACCTCGGAGAGGACGTCGACCAACTGACCGGATTCGTCACGGAACTGCGCGACCGTCCCGCCTGGGCGACGGAGGAAGCAGGCTTCGAGGACACGGAACACGTCCTGACTGTCGCGCTGCGACGCCGGCGACTGGTGGCGGTGCGGTGCGACGAAGCGACAGAGCGACGACTGCAACGCTGGTTGGACAAGGCGCCGAGACCGCCGTTCACCCGCATCCCCGCGCGGGCGCTGGAAAGCGCGTTGCACCGGGGCGACGCCAAGAGTCTCTGGCTGCGTGGCGTCCATCGCCCGCGCACCACGAAACCGGACATCATGAACACAGGTGGCCTACGGCTGCAGGACGCGATCAACCCAGCCGAGAGCTCGACCTACGCGGTGGGTGCGGCCCGATCCGAACTTCCCGATTCACCGGACCGACAGGCCTTGACAGGCACCATCGGCAGCGCACCGGGCTCGTCGTCCGTCTGGCTGAGACCTTCGTCCGACTTCGCCGACTTCCTGGCAGCGGTGGTCGAACTGCTGGAACTGATCGAGAAAGAACTGGCTGCGGGCTCGAGCGACGAAGCGTTCCCTCACTTCGCCCGGGAAGTCTTTGATCTCACCGCGGTGACCGGGGCATACGAAATCAGCGCAACGCCCGCGGCCCTGCTACCACCCTCTGCGGACGACGAACTGTTCCAGGCCGCTGAGCTGCTCGAGGACGCGCTGCTCGACGTGGCGCCACGGCCGCGGTCAGCAGGCTTCACCATCGACGTCGGGTTGAACGGCAAGATCAGTGGTCGATTGAGGGGAAAGCCGATCCCGTGCGATCCGGGCTTCCCACTGGACATCGGGTACGACGACGGCACCCCCGCCGATCCGGAACCGGTGAAGCGGGTGCTGGGCGCGCTGCAGTACGCGAACGAACTCGCCCGCGTCTACTACAGCTCCGGTCACGTGATCGCGGACGGGCGCATCTGGGAGAACCGCCCGCGCGACTTCCCGTTCCCCGGCTGGAGCTTCGAGGACTTCGGTGCTTACCAGATCGATCAGGAGAAGCCTCCGTTCCCGGCAACGCAGGAGATCCACGACAAGATCGCAGAGAACAACGACAGGTCTCTCTTCACGTGGGTCGTCGACAACCACAGCGACGGCTGGTTGATCTGCGACGACGGTCCAGGCGAGACCGCGGACTTCGTCTACGTGCCGGCCGACGGCTCCGTCCTCAAGCTCATCCACGTGAAGGGAGCGAGCAGCCGGTCCCAAGCCAGGCGGGTGGCACTGGGACCGTTCGAGGTCGTCGTCGCGCAGGCTCTGAAGAACCTCGTCTACACCGACCGCGATCTCCTGCTGAAGAGGCTTTCGAACACCACCCTCGAACGTCCGGCCTGTTGGGATCTCGGAAAGCGCACGGCCTCGAGAGACGAGTTTCTCGACGCACTGAGGTTGATCGATTCCACGGCCCGAACCGAAGTCGTCATCGTGCAACCTCACCTGAGCAAGGCGATCAACGATCGTCTGAGAGGACAGGACGCGCCCTCCGCACCAGTTGAGGATCTTCTCCGGCTGCGACTTCTCGACGAGTTGCTGAACGCCGCACGATCCACTGTCACCGAGGTCGCCAACGAACTCGTCGTGATCGGCAGCCTCAAGTAACAACGGTGGTGAATGGTCAAATGACGGCCTCCGGTCGCTGAACACTTGATGTACCGGACTCATCCGCCTCGCCGCCACGATCAGCCAGGCACCGGCATCCCTTGCGAGATACTGCTGCGATCCTCGATCTGCCCGTCCAGAGCAGCGACGCTGCCAGCCTGCCGCGCGAATCGTGCACGGTACGTGGTCTCGACCTGGTACTCGCCCACGATGAAACGCTGCGGTCGTTTGTGCCCGACCAGTACCGTGACTCTCATGTTCGACGCCTACTCCCAGAACGACCTGCTGCTGTCGATGTTGACGACCATCGCAGGCGAGAAGGTCGACCTGAAGGTCGCCGAGAAGGCGTTCGCGGCGACCAGGGGTGACTTCCGGGCGAAGTTCACCGCCGCGATGGAGACGCGGATGGCTCAGTTGGCAGTGCCCGAGGTGTTCGTGGAACTGCCACTGGATCCGGCGGTGCTGCTCAAGGCAGATCTGGAGAAGCTGGTACGCCCTGTGGCGGCCAGCTTCCTCCGCTCGCATCCGAGCAAGGACGAACTGCTTGACCAGGCGACGCGCATCCGCCTGAGACAGGAACGGCGCCCCGCCTGGATTCCCCGCCTGGACACCGACCGCCGTCCCATCCCCTCGCGCCCCTCGTCCGGTGATGACGAAACGCCACCGGAACGGCTGCTGGTGGTGGCCACGCTGCCCGAACTCGGCGAGGTGACCGTCCGGCTTCCCGAGTCCTGGGCGGAACGTCCCGAACTGTCGATGTCCCCTGGCGGCATCGGCGAGTGGGAGGCCGCGTTGTTCGCCCTCCTCGGTGTGGCCGGCGAGCCCCCGCCTTCGGAGACGATCACCATCGACGCCTCCGCGAACGAGGCCCTGGTGCCTGAGGACGTGCGGTGGTGGTCAGCGACGACGCCCCGGTCCATGGCTGCTACGGAGGACTGCGGTGTGGCGAGCGAACTGCTCGCGACGAGCGATGTACTGGGCGGAGTGCGGGTCACGGACGACTGTCCCGAAGCACGTGACGTCGTCGCCGAAGCTTTGCTGAGCGCCGGCGACTGGAGGTACAGCCCGCGGTGGTCGCTCACGAGTTGGACGCCCGGTGACGGCACGCCCACGGCGTCCGTCGCTCGCGCCGCCATGGCCGGATGGGCGAACGAACACCGCAGCGGTGTGCTCATCCACGTCTACGGCGGCGCGGCGAGCGGCAGCGACGGCCTGTTCAGCACTCCGATGCCCCTGCACAGCTATCTACTCGCCGTCACCCGGTCCGCACAGGGCGATGACACCGTCGAAGCGGTGCACAGGATCGCCCTGTCGTGCCCAGGAGAGCAGTGGTGCCACGGGGGCGGCTGTCCCGATGTCGACTTCTTCGAGGCGTCAGTGCTGCTCACTCCGATTGTGACCGCGGGGCACGCGGCAGAGGCCGCCGCGGCCGAGGAGTACTTCCGGCTGTTCTACGGCGACGGAAACGGAGACGGCTACCCCGACACCGTCCTCGAACAACTCTCGATGATCCTTCTGGGCGCCGGGTGGGTGGAGTTGGAGGAGTCCGAATGGGAGGGTGGCGTCCAGGAGTCACTGCTGCGCCGGGGCGCGCACTGCGTCCTGGCCTCCTACGATCCCGTGACGCGGCAGGTCTGCCTGGCCGACGGCAGAAACGAACTCGAGCTCACCCTGGACCTGCTGTCCGACGACGGAATCCTCGGCGATGACGGAATCGACCACGACGCGGGCAACGAACGCTGGAATGCGGACCTGCTCACGGCGGCCGACGACTACCTCAAAGGCCGGCTCAGCGAAGTGGTCCAGCTGGCCACCGCGATCCAGGTCACCGTTGTCGGGCTCCACCCGAGCGCTGATGGGACGCTGCGCGGACCGCTCTCGGCCGAACTGGCCGAACGTCAGCTCCACGCGCTCGCCTGCACCGCCGGCCTGCTGACACCGGTGGACGGCGAACAACCCGGTGACTCGTGAAGCGCGCGTTGGACAGGCTCGGATCACCTGCCCTCATGCCCTTGTGGAAGGCCGTGCACGACCGGATGTCGTCCGGCCGTCAGGTCAGCCGGGTGAAGACCGGCCCTCTCGACGAAGAGCAACGGGCAGCTGTGGCCGATCTGCTGGGAACCGATCGCCTGCCGGGCGAGTACGCGACGGTGTCGGTGGCCGCACTCGATGAGGTGCTCCTGTCCGCGGTCGGCGCCGGGGCACGGGAGGTCGTCGTCGCCCTGCTGGGACCGCTGGACGACCGGGCGGGACAGCGGGCACTGGCCGACGCCGCCCGCGCCGAGCTCTGGACGTGGCTGGACACGCATGCCGTGGTCACCGCGCAACCGGCGTTGCGAGGATGGGCGGACTCCGTCCGGCGGGCTGGGCTCGTCGCTAGGTCTGTCGAGCGCACCAGGAATGAACTTGAGCGTGCCTTGCGCGTTGTTGCCGCGTTGCCGGCGGCAGGTGTGCCACTGCCGGTGCTCGCGGAGAACCTGCTTGGCGATCCGCACTCCCTGGACGAAGGGACACGGGGCTCGGGGCTGGTCCTTCGGGCGCTGGCGGAGTTGCACGGTGTGGAACTGCCGGAGAACGCCCAGGAGCGACGGGCGCTGTGGGAGAGCGCCGGGGTGGTCGCGGACGAGCTCTCGTCGGTCGTTCTGGCCGCCGGGCTGCGGTTGGGCGGTGTCGGTGGCCGGGTCCTGGGGATGTGCGCGGACGCGGGGCACGTCGCGGCGCTGACGTTGGCGCAGGTGCGGGCCGCCTCGTTCGTCGGCGCGCCACGGGAGGTGTGGGTCTTCGAGAACCCGAGTGTGCTCGCGGTGGCGGTCGCCCGGTTCGGGCCTTCCTGTCCGCCGATAGTGTGCACGTCGGGGTGGCCCAACAGCGCGGTGATCGCCCTGCTGCGCGGGCTGGCTGTGGAAGGTTCGGCGCTGCGCTACCACGGTGACTTCGACGGCGAGGGCGTGCGGATCGCCGCGCACGTGGTCGCACGCACTGGGGCCACACCGTGGCGCATGGCGACCGACGACTACCTGCGGGCGCTGGGTGACGGCACTCCGGTGGGACGGGTGACCGAGGCGCCCTGGGACGACGGGCTGGCGAACGCGATGCGCGAGCACGGGTCGGCGGTTCCGGAGGAGCGCGTCACCGCTCACCTGCTGGAGGAGATCGAGGAACGCGGGCGGACTGTCGGTGGTCTGCCGTAGCGTGGTCGTTTGAGGGAGGATGATCACCTTGGCGGCCATGCGCGTGCCGGCGGAGATGTTCCGGTTCACCACGGGCGAGCGGGCGGAGCTGTACGTCGCGGTCCTGCAGGCGTTCGGTGAGGCCAACGAACGGCTGGAAACGGCTCTGGGGCTGGACGACGTGCGGTCGAGACTTCGCTCCGTCGGCTGGCTCGACCCGCTCGACGACCAGGATCTCACCGACGCGCTGGGCAGTCTGCGCGGCTGGGGGCTGCTCGACGTCACCCAGAACCACGCCGAGAACTACCGGACCGCCGACGAGTACGAGCGGCGCAACGTCCAGTACTCGCTGACCAGACGAGGCGAGGCCGCACTGGCCGGCGTGGTGCACGCGGTGGGCGTGCTGGCCTCGACCGGCGCGCTCCAGACCGCCGTGCTCGACGCGATCGCGGACAGGCTCGCCGAACTGGCCGCGCACCTGGGTGACCCCGCCGCTCCGGATCGCCGGGTGTTCAGCACACTGGTCGAACTCGAAGGCCACCTGGAAGCCTTGCGTGGCAACACGAAGCAGTTCAACGGTGAACTCCAGCGGCTGCTGCGCACCGAAGGTGCCGACCAGGACACCTTTCGTGAGGTCAAGGCGGCGACCGTGGCCTACCTCCAGGAGTTCACCACGAATCTGGAGCAGCGCACGCACGCGATCGCCGGCCGGATCGCCGTGGTGGAGGACTACGGCATGCCTCTACTGCATCACCGGGCGCTGCTCGGGGCCGAGCTCCCGCCCACCGCGGGCGAAGGCGCGGACGTGGCGTGGCTGGAGCTGCGCAGGGCCAGGTGGGAAGGGGTGCGGGCGTGGTTCCTCCCGGTGGACGGCAGCACACCCCGTGCGGAGCAGCTGTTCGCGGTCGCACGGCGCGCGATCATCGCGTTGTTGCAGGTCCTGGACCGGATCACCGAGTCCCGGCGCCGGTCGACCAGTGCGGCGGCCGACTTCCGCGAGCTGGCCCGCTGGTTCGCCGCGGCGCCCTCGGAGGAAGACCTGCACCTGTTGTGGGCCACGGCTTTCGGCTTCGGTTCGGCCCGGCACGCCCATCTGGCGCACGCCGACCCCGAGCTGGTCAGCTCGTCGGCCGGGTGGTCCGAGGCGCCGCCCGTCGAGGTGTCCGCTCTCCTGCGCAGCGCGGGCCGGACGGAGAGGTTCAGCCGCACCGGGCGGGTGCGCGACGTGGCGGCGGTCAAGGCGGCGCGTGCCGAACGGGCTCGTGCCGAACGGGCCGCGCTGAAAGCCGCCTGGGACCGGCTGGACACCGGAGGCGGTGTCCAGCTCTCCCGGTTCGCGCGACTGGAACACGAGGTGCTCGAACGGCTGCTGGAGCTGCTCGGACGAGCACTGGCCGCGACACCGGACCAGCACGGCGTTCACCGGACCACCACGGGCGACGGACGGGTGGAGATCCTGCTGACCCCACCGCGGGAGTACCGCGAGCACGCCGTGATCCGGAGCCCGCGCGGAGTGTTCGTCAGCCCGGACTACGACGTCGAGATCCGCGCACAGGGTGGCCGCGCGACACGGCCCCGGGAAGCGGGGGTGGGATGAGCAATCTGGCGAACCAACTGGTCATCGCCGAGCGCGAGGAGGTCGCGCGGGCGATCCGCCTGCTCCTCGCCGCACCGCTGATCACTGCCAGGACCGCACCGGCAACCTTCGACCTCGTGCGCAGGCGGCAGACTCCGGTCGAGAAGTGGTTCGACTACTACTGCGGGTGGTCGCTCGTCGTCGAGCCGCGTCTGGGATACGCCCGGCTGGCCAAGATCAGGGTCGCCACCGATCCCACCCGTCCGGCACGACGGCACCGCGGCGGCCGTGCCCCGTTCGACCGCCGCCGGTACACGCTGATGTGCGTGGTGGCCGCCGAACTGCTGGCGATTCCGGTGACCACCATCGGGCTGCTGGCGGATCGCGTCGTTCAGGCGTGCGCCGCGGACCCCGCGTTGCCTCGGTTCGACACGGCCAGTCGTGCCGAGCGGATGGCGTTCGCTGACGCACTGCGCCTGCTGGAGTCGTCCGGCGCGGTCGAGGTGGTGGACGGTGCCACCGACGCGTACGTGGACTCCGCCGCGGCGAAGGTCCTCTACCGGGTGGATGCCACGCTGCTCATGCGCATGCCCGCGGCTCCGGTCGGCGCCTCGCAGGTGGCGGTGCCCGCCGAGGAGGTCCCGCTGCGCTTCCCCGAGCTGCTGACGAAGCTGTCCCGCGAACGACGTTACGGGGACGCCGACGACGAGGTGTCCGACGCGCGACGCAATCTGCGGCTGCGGCACTCGGTGTTCCGCAGGCTGGTCGAGGACCCGGTCGTGCATCGCGACGAGCTGACGCCCGCGGAACTCGCCTACCTGGAATCCCCGACCGGCGGGCAGCTCCTGCGCCGGGCCGCGGACCAGGCGGGTTTCGTGGTGGAGGAACGCGCGGAGGGTGTCATGCTGATCGATCCGGACGGCCTGGCCACCGACAGCCGGTTCCCGGACGACTCGAGCAACGCCAAGGTCGCCGCACTGCTGCTCCTAGACCGGATCGTGTCCGCGCCCGGACCTGTCGCCGTGGAACAGCTGCACGGCGAGGCCGACGCGCTGCTGAGTCGATTCCCCAAGTGGGCCAAGGGTTATCGCGGCGAGAACGGTTCCGGCCGGCTGGTCGCCGACGCGCTGGACGTGCTGGTCGCGTTCGGCCTCGTCCGAGCCGGCAACGGAGTCGTGCGAGCCCGTCCCGCGGCCGCCCGCTACGCGGTGACCCGAACCACCACCGACGACGTCGAGGACGAGCCATGACGGTGACCGAACTGCACAGCGCCGCCGGCACCGTCACGGAACCCGCCGCGGTGGCCAGGTGGACCCCGGAACGCGCCGGGATCCTGAACGTGTGGCGCTACTACGACGAGATCTTCCGTTTCCACAAAGGACGGTTGCTGTTGCGGGGCCCCAACGGCACCGGCAAGTCGAAGGCGCTGGAGCTGCTCCTGCCCTTCCTGTTCGACGCCAGCCTGCGCGCCAACCGGCTCTCCACGTTCGGCACGTCCGAGCGCACCATGCACTGGAACCTCATGGGAGACGGGACGTCCGGGACCACCAGGGTCGGCTACGTATGGCTGGAGTTCCGTTTCCCCTCCACCAGCGACTCACCGGACAGGTGGTTCTCCTGCGGCGCACGGCTGGCCGCGACCAGGCACACCACCACAGTGCACCCGGACTACTTCACCACCGAACTGCGCATCGGCTTGCCGGACGGCCTCTCGCTCACCGATCCCCACGGCGCGCCTCTCACGACCAAGGCCCTGGAAACCGCGCTCGGCGAGCACGGGGTGCTCCACCAGAACGCCGCGGACTACCGGGCCACCGTGCGCTCGACCCTGTTCCAGGGGTTGAGCGAACAGCGCTACGACGCGCTCATCACGGCCCTGCTCCAGCTCCGCACACCCAAACTCTCCCAGCGGCTCGACCCCGCGCTGCTGTCCGCGCTGCTGTCCAAGGCGCTGCCGCCGCTGGGTGACGCGGAGATCAGCGATCTGGCCGAGGGCTTCGAACGCCTGGACCGGCAACGTGAACAGCTCAACCGCATGGACGCGGAAGTCGAAGCGGCGCAGCGCCTCAGCGCGAGGCAACGCGCGTACGCGCAGCGCGTGCTGCGCGCCACCGCGGCGAAACTGATCGCCGCGACGACGGAGCTCGGCAACCTAGCGGAGGCCGCGAAGCTCTCGGCGGAAGAGCACGACGCCGCGGCGCTGCGCAAGCACGAAGCCGAAGTGCTCGACGGCCTGCTGGAACGGCGGATCGTCGACACCGAAGGACGGGTCCAGGGCCTGGTCGGTGGGGAGGCGTACCAGAAGGGCGAACAGCTCGACCGGCTGCGAATCCAGGTCCGCAAGGCGCGTGAGGCCGCCACGAAGAGACGTACCGAAGCGACCCACCATCGCGAGGCCGCCCAGACCGACGCGGAGGCCGCGGGCATCGCTGCCCAGCACGCACAGGCGCGAACCGAGACCACGGCGGCGCTGGCCGACGGCGCCTCGGCCGAGGCCGGCCGTGTCGGTCTGGTCTCCGTTCACGCGGAAATCTCCCGGTCGCTCGCCGACCCGTCACGCTCACGGGCCTTGCTGCGCGCCGCCGTGCAGGCACGGGGCGAACAGGTGGAGGCGGTGCGCGCCGCGTTGAGCGAGCACGGGAGCGCGGTCGCCGGCAGGGAGGAAGCGGAGCGGATCCTCGACGACGCCAGGAACACACTCGCGGAGGCAGCCGAACAACGCGTGCAACACAGCGACCGCCGCGAGGAAGCACTCGCGGACCTGCAAGCCGCCATCACGGCCTGGGCAGAAGGCTGCCACGAGCTCGCCTTCCCCCAGCCCGGCGCGCTGGCGGGCCTCGCCGCGTCGGAGACCGCCCTGCTGGGCGAGATCAACGCCGCCGCGAGCCGGGTGCTGGACGCCATCACCAGGGAGGAGACCCTGGCCGAAACAGCTCGGGGAGAAGCCGAACAGGAACGCGGCGCGCTACGCGAGGAGGTCCGCCGGCTGCTGACCGAACAGGACCTGCCTCCCCTGTCACCACGCACGCGCACCTCTGACCGCGCGACGATGACCGGCGCGCCGTTGTGGCGGCTGGTCCGCTTCGCCGACTCGGTGCCCGAGAACGTCCGCGCGTCGGTGGAGGCCGCGCTCGAGGCCTCGGGCCTGCTGGACGCCTGGATCGGCAACGACGGCGCGATCACCGGGCATGACACCTTCGCCGTGCCCGGCTCCGTCCCCGCGGCTCCAGGCCGATCGCTCGCCGAAGTGCTCGTGCCCGAGCCGGACGCGTCCGTGGCCGTCGACGTCGTCAACCGCCTGCTGAGTGAGGTGGCCTTCGGGACACATCTGCCGAACGGGCACCCCGCGGCGATCGGTGCCGACGGCGGCTGGCGGCTGGGCGCGGTGAATGGCACGTGGCAGAAGGCCGAGGCCGCGCACATCGGCGCGGTCGCCCGGCAACGGGCCCGGCAGTACCGGTTGGCCGGCCTGCGCGAGCGGATCACGTCGTCGGAGAAGCTCATCGAGGCGCACACCGCCACGCTGCGAGTACTCGCGTCACGGAGGTCGGCTGTCCAGGCCGACAGAGACGCACGGCCCGGCCACGCCGAGGCGAACGCGGCGCTGGAAGCGCTCACCAGGGCGGAAGCGGCGGTCTCCACCGCCGACGGTGTGGTCCGGCGCTCGCTCGACGCGCTGTCGAAGCACGAGCAACGCGTGGAACACGCCCTGCGCGAGCTGACCGCGACCGCGGCCGAACACGGTCTTCCCACCGAGCACAAGGCGCTCAGTGCCGTTGCGGGCGCCGTGAACGCCTTCCGCGCGGCCGCAGACGCGTGGATCGATGAGCACACGGCCCTGACCGCGGTGCGGCGCGAAGCCGACCGGACCGCCGAGCAGGAACAACGCTCGCGGCTCGCCGCCGAGCAGCGAGAGGACGAGGCGGACGAGGCCGAAGCCGTCGCAAGTGGGCTGGACAACGAGCTGGACGCGGTCGAAAGCACCATCGGCGTCGACTACCGGCAGGTGCTCGACGAGCTCCGCGCGCTGCGGGAGGAACTCGACGACGTCAAGCGCGAGGCGGCCAGGAACCGCAAGGAGATCAGCGTCTTGGCCGTGCGACTGGGTGAGCTGATCACCCGGCGCGCCACCGACGCGGCGGTCCGCGACAGCGCCACCGCCGTGCGCGACCAGGCGGCGGCCCGTTTCCGCCATCTGGCGAACGGCAGCTTCCCCGCCGACGGCGGCGTGCACGTTTTGGCCGCGTTCACCGGAGCTCTCAGGACGTCCACCGGTGTCCGGGCGGCCCTCGACGCTGCGAGGACGGTCGCGGCCGCGTGGCCGGCGCTGCCCCACTCGCCGAAGAACCTCGGCGACGCCGCGCATCGGCTGGCCGAGGAGGTGCACGCGTCCCGCGAGGTGCTCGGCGGTCGGGCTGACCTCGAACTCGACTCCGACGAGGACGTCCAGGTCTTCTCTGCCATGGTGGACGGGACACGCATCGGCGCGACGGCGTTGTTCGACAGGCTCCGATCCGACGCGGAACGCAGCCGGGAGGACATCACCGCACAGGAACGCGAGCTGTTCGACCGAACCCTCACCGGCGACACGCGCCGTCACCTCGCCGCCCGGATACGGCAGGCACACGAACTGGTCGACGGCATGAACGCTCGTCTGGAGCGCGTGCGCACGGCGTCCAAAGTGGCGGTGCGGCTGGTGTGGGAGGTCTCGCCCGACCTGCCGACCGGGACGAAGGCCGCACGCGACCTCCTGCTCAAGGATCCGGTGCGGTTGAACGAGGCCGATCGCGAGTCGCTGCACCGGTTCTTCCGCGAGCGCGTCGAGCAGGCCAAGGGCGACGAGTCCGCCGCAGGCTGGGAACAGCAGCTGGGGCAGGTGTTCGACTACACGGCCTGGCACCGGTTCGTGGTGAAACTCGACCGCATGAACGGCACGGGCTGGCAACCGTTGACCAAGAAGCTCCACGGAGCACTCTCTGGCGGTGAGAAGGCGATCGCCCTGCACCTGCCCCTGTTCGCCGCCGTGGCGGCCCACTACCAGGCGGTCGCCCTGGCACCTCGGGTCATCCTGCTGGACGAGGTCTTCGTCGGCGTCGACACCGTGAACCGCGGCCAGGTCTTCGAACTGCTGTCCGCACTGGACCTGGATCTCGTGCTCACCTCCGACCACGAGTGGTGCACCTACCGTGAACTGGACGGCATCGCGATCCACCAGCTGATCACGGGTGGCGACGGAGACGAGGCCGTCACCACCGCCCGGTTCGTGTGGAACGGGACCGAGGTGCTCGACGAGCGGGAAGCAGACGACTGACCTGTGGTCCTGACATGCCCACGAGAGTCGGCGCCGGCAGGTTCGACGGGGCCGGGATCGCGGTCGACGCTGCCCAACCCGAACAGGCCATCGCGTGATCGAGGAAGCGCCTGGCGGCTTCCCCTCGTCAGCGTGCATGAGAAGGGAATACCAAAGCGTGCCCACGTCGCGCCAGTTGAACGACGACAAGGCCTTCGTGGCAACTTCGACCACGCTTTCCGGGTCGCGGCCGCGATTCGCCGACAGCACCACGCAGGTCGCGCTGAGTCGCTCGCCCGGGACCGGAACCCTTGCGGCACAACGGCATAAGCACCCTGCCTGGGGCTTCCCGCGACATGGACCAGACCGTCGAGGTCCGGCCCGATGATGTCGGGCGAGGCGACAGAAAGCATGTCACGCAAGTACTGAGGGCGACTTTGTCCGCCTCGATCCTCCGGCCCAACACGCCGGGCGTGCACGTCGGCCTCCACCGACACAGAGCGAATGAGCCTTGGGAGCACGGAGTGGGGAGCAGATTGGGAGCAACTCCGTGCGCTGAACATGCCAGAACGGTCCTCAATGGACCCGAACGGACCGCACTGACCTGCAGGAGTCTTGTTTCCACAGGTCAGCGCGGTATCGCGGCCATAGTTCACACAGAAGGAGTCCTCGGATCGACCTGAACTGCGCCCCAACTGTTCCAAATCGCAGGTCAACGGCCCCGAACGGACGCGTACGGCGATCACGGCACAGGTGAACACTTATTGCTTCTCTGCAAGTAGGCGACACGGCCGGATCTGGCCGATCCGAACGCACGCTCATGCCGATGAAAGGACGTTCGGGACGTTGCCAGCGCCCGGGCTCCCCCTGCTCAGCCAATTCCCAACAGCGAGAACGATCGGATAGCCTCGATCACCCCAACGACCACTGAACTGTCACGTTGTCCGTGACGATCATTCCTGCCCTCGCCCGTGCTGGATCTGCGACACCCACAACGCCGCAGGCTGGTATCAAGGGCACTTGTGAAAAAGACCGCCCTACCCGAACTTCGGCCGATGTCGTGGTGGTGGATCGCGCTCGCACTGCTCAGCATGGCGGCGATCGGCATCGGCATCCACGTCTGGGCCAGCAGCTACGTCGGAGCGACAGACCCCGCGTCGGTGCGAGTCGACGTCCTGCGATTGAGCTTGACGACTGCCGCCGGCACCGGCGGAGGTCTCGCACTCTGGCTCGCGTTCCGTCGCCAGCAGTCGTCCGAGATCACCGATCGGCACACCATTCACGATGCCACCGAACGCCGGATCACCGAGCTGTACTCGAGTGCTGCAGAACAGCTCGGCTCGGATCAAGCGGCAGTGCGACTAGCCGGGCTGTACGCACTCGAACGGCTGGGCAGGAATTCGAACGACCGAACATTGCGACAATCGATCATCGACGTCGTGTGCGCGTACCTGCGCATGCCGTTCCGAGAGGACGCCTCTTCTCCGGGGGTCAACCGGGAATCCGAGCTTGAGGTCCGCCGTGCCGGTCAACGACTGATCATCCGACACTGCTACACGGTCGGGATATCGGATCGGGATGGCGAGGAGATCTTGAGCGAGGACTTCTGGCCCAACCTGGACATCGACCTGTCCGGTGCCTCGCTCGACGAGTTCGAACTGGTGTTCTGCGAGTGCCGGTCTCTGACGTTGGACAGAGCGACGATCGCAAGGAAGACGGCACTCGATGGCACGAAGGTTCGAGGAAAGGTCAGCTGCGAGGGGACGAAGTTCCACGGCCAGGTTGTACTCTCTGGCTTTGAGGCAACGTTTACCAGTTTCAATGGTGCGACGTTCGAATCGGGCATGTACATGGAAGATTCGAAACCTGGTGCCGTGCTGGGCTTCTCCAGAGCGGAAGTACGCAGAAAGGCCGTATTTCAAGACTGCACGTTCGGTTGGGTGAATTTCTCGGATTGGACACACGAGGACGCTGACATCAGATTCAAAGACTGTACCGTGGTGGTGGACCCAGACCGTGAGAACGGCCTCCCCGAGGGATGGACGGTCGGCGCAGCGATTCACCCTTCACCATTCGGGTCAGAACCGTGGCTCATCAGGCGAATCGAAGCCGTGGGGGAATGAAAGGCAGATACCCATATGTGCTTCCTCTTGTCCGAAGCACCTTGAACGCCAAGCTGTTCGAATGAGATAAGCACCCAGTTGTGCACCGCAGCTCAACCGAACACTCCCGACGGTGCTCGTCCGCCACTTAACCGACGTCCGCTCATGCCATCGTGCGTGCACGCCGAGCTGCGGACGAGACAGAGCCGATGAGCCTTGGGAGCACGGAGTGGGAGCAGATTGGGAGCAACTCCACGCGTTGAACATGCCTGAACGGTCCTCAAAGGACTTGAACGGAGCCGCGCCGACCTGCAAGAGTCTTGTTTTCACAGGTCAGCGCGGTATCGCTGCCATAGTTCACACCGAAGAGGTCACTGGTTCGATCCCAGTATCGCCCACACAACCCGAAAGCCTCTGACCTGCACAGGTCGGGGGCTTTCGTGTTTCTCGGGCACGTCCAGACCCCTCGTTTCGGGGCTTCGGTGCAAAAAGTGGTGCTAAACCGGCGTAGTTCCACGTCAGACCAGCCCCTTCTGTGAGGGTGGCAGGAACAGACCAATCACTGCCTCAGCGGCGTCGCGGTCAAGGTCCTCGATGTCCGCCGAGTAGGTGTCGAGCGTGAACGCCACCGTCGCGTGTCCCAGGCGAGAGCTGACGATCTTCGGGTGCACACCGGCCCGCAGCTAGATGGTCGCGTAGATGTGACGCACGTCGTGGAATCGAATCTTCGGCAGCCTCAGGAAATCGACGATCTTGTTGAACTCCTCCGTGATGGTGTCTGGGTAGATCGGCCTACCGTCTTCCCAGCAGAATTCCAGCCCGTGGTCCTGATAGGCGTCTCCCCAGTCCTGCTTCTCCTTCTCCAATTGCTGGAAGTGGACGGTCAACACTCCGGTGGTGAAGCTGTTCAGGGCAAGCAGCCGACGGCTCTTCTGGCTCTTGCCCGCACCCTTCACCGCCTCTCCGCCTGCGATGACTCGTGTGGTGGCGGCCATGCGAACGACCTTCTTTGTGAGGTCGAAGGCCGTAATCTCCGACCGCGGATCGCAATTTCGATCAAGGAAATTCGTCCGTGTCCTCGCGCGCCACGGCCTGACCGGCTCGATGGGCAGGGTCGGCGCGGCGGGAGACAACGCCGCCATGGAAAGCTTCTTCGCGTTGCTGCAGAACAACGTTCTCCACCGGCGCACCTGGTCCACCCGAGCCAAGCTGCGGACCGCGATCGTCACCTGGATCGAACGCAACTACCACCGCCGCAGACGCCAAGCCGCCCTCGGCCGGTTGACCCCCATCGAATACGAAGCAATCATGACCACGCCAGCCAGCCGAGCTGCGTGACTACAACTGACCTGCCCCACTGGATGGGTTCCAGAGTTGGTGGCTAACTGACGGCCTGTTCGAGAGGCTGTGCACTGTGCCCCGTGCGTACCCCGCCGAGTTCCGAGCGCGTGCCGTCGCGCTTGTTCGGGCCGGTAGAGAGCAGAAGCAGACTGCTGCCGACCTGGGTATCCATCCGGTGACGTTGTCGAAATGGGTCAAGCAGGACCGGATCGATCGGGGCGAGATTCCCGGCACCCCGAGCAGCGAGTCCGTCGAACTACGTGCCGCTCGACAACGGATTCGGGAGCTCGAGACCGAGTTGTTGATCGTGCGTCAGACAGCGACGTTCCTTGGGATGGATCGCCCTCGCCCAAAAGGTTCTACCCGGTGATCGACAGGCTTGCCGACGCCGGGATCCCCATTGACCGATGCTGTCGCGTCCTCGGAGTCGCCAGACAGAACTACTACAAAGCCAAACGAACACCGACCACGCCGACCGAGCTACGACGCCGCTGGCTGACCGGCGTGATCCGCGAGGTGCACGTCGCCTCACGCGGTACCTACGGCCATCGACGGGTGCACGCCGAACTCACTCTCGGCATGGGCATCACCGTCTGCGAACGCACTGTCTGGCAGCTGATGAGCCAGGCCGGGATCCACGGACTTCCCGGGCCAGCACGAGTGAAACAGCTCCGCGGCGTCGCCACCGCCGGCGACCTGGTGAACCGCAAGTTCCATCGACTGAAACCGAACGAACTGTGGGTCACCGACATCACCCAGCACAGGACAAGGGAAGGATGGCTCTACTGCGCCGCAGTCCTCGATGCGTTCAGCCGTCGAATTGTGGCTGGTCGATTGACTCCACACAGGACTCAACCCTGGTCGTCAACGCACTCGACATGGCCATCCGCAACCGGCGCCCCGAGCCCGGCGGCATCGTCCACGCCGATCACGGAACCCAGTTCACCTCATGGGTCTTCGGCGAGAAGATCCGCTCAGCCGGTCTGCTGCCATCTTTCGGAAGCGTAGGCGACGGCCTCGACAACGCGATGATGGAATCCTTCTGGTCATCGATGCAGATCGAGCTACTGAACCGTCAACGATGGAAGACCCGCGTGGAGCTTGCCAACGCGATCTTCGACTACATCGAGATCTTCCACAACCGCCGCCGACGGCACTCCGCCCTCGGTTACCTCACCCCCATCGAGTACGAACTACGCTCCGACCACAACGCCATCACCGCTGCCAGTTAGCCACAACGACTGGAACCCTTCCGGTGGGGCAGGTCACAACTGTCACCTACTCGTGCAGCAGACCCTCTCCTACTGCCGCGCCAGAGCGGGCACGTCCACGGCGAGCAACCGTCGGGGTCGGCTTGCTCTGCCGCCTCAGTACCGACGAGTTGAAGGTGCGGCCGCGAGGCAGTACGTGGTTCGAGGTCGACTTCGTCCAGCGGCTTGCAGGAGTGGTGTAGGAAATACCTGCCATGCAACGGCTGTCCGCGCTCAGTCGCATGTGGACAGCCGTGCCGGATGGCCTTGTCGAACTCCACAGCTTCGACCCAGCCGTCAGGGTCGTGGTCTCGGATCCAACGCCAGCCGAGTTCGAGCAACGGGAAGACGTTGCGCAGGTGTGCGACGTCTGCGTCCTTGGCCCGTGTGAACTCGTCGGTGCTGATACCGATCGCCTGCTCTGCATGGACTCCACGAGGAACCTGCTGTGGATGCGGATGTCCGAGGAGTTGCCGAGCCGCCATCTTCAGCGGACGGACTTTGTACTCGCTGGTGCTTATCTGTGCCTCGACTGGCCGGGCGCGTTGGGGGGTTGCACCGTTGGTGCGGCCGCACGCTTCGGCCGAGTGCGCCGAGCGCAGCGACTCGTCCACGTGGTGCGCTGTTGACGTTGGCACACTGATCACATGACAGGTTTGACCGCTGAACTCGTGGTCGAGGGTCACGTCCCGCAGGCACCGGCTCTCGCTCCGAACGGGCATCTGCTCTGCTACGTTCTCGCCCCCATCAGCCGAGTCGGTGACCACCTCGACACCGCGCTCTGGCTGGCCGACACCAACGGCGACGGTGTGTGGAGTCGGGTGACCGCCGACACCGCGACGGAGTCCCGGCCCCGCTGGTCCGCGGACTCGGGCACGTTGTACTTCCTGTCCGACCGCGCTGAGCGTGGCACTCCGCAGCTGTACCGGCTCAGCCCCGCCGACGACGTGGTGATCGCGGTGACCCGCTGGCGTGCCGGCATCGTCGACCACCTGCCGCTCGCCGATCCCGACCTGATCGCGCTGCTCGCCGAGGACGAGCCCACCGAGCAGGACGTGCGCCGCGCGCGGGATCGTGACGACGCCATTGTCTTCGGCGAACGCGAACCGCGTGCTCGGCTGCGCCTGCTTGACCTGCGCACCGGCCAGGTCGCCACCCCGGATGTGTTCGGCGGCCGGCACGTCGTGGAACTGCGGCAACGACCCGACGGTGGCCCGCTCGCCGTGCTCACCCAGGCCAGCGCCGACAAGGACTACGGCCCCCGCACCGGCCAGCTGCACCTGTTCGACCCCGCCACGGGGACCGCGGAAGACCTCGGACCGGTCGAGGTCGACGCACAGTCCCTGGCCTGGTGGCCGGCTGAAGACGGTTGGCACCTCGGTTACATCGCCCTCACCCCACCGGTTCTCCACGCCGGCACCGCCGTGTTCGACCTGGCTGTGAGCAGCCGCGTCCGCCGCAACCGCACCGCCGACCTGCCGATGTGCCCCATCGAACTGTGCCAGACCGACGCCGCCCCGCTGGTGGTCTTCGCCAACGGCCTGAACACGACCCTGGCCCGGCTCGACCCCGACGGTCCCACGCCACTGTCGCAGCACCCCGGCCACCTCGACGCCCTCACCACCACCCCCGCAGGCAAGACGATCGCGGCACTGACCGGCACCCGTTACCAACCCACGAACGTTCATGTCGGGCCACCGACCGGGCCGCTGCGGAAGATCACGGACACCCGCCCCGAACTGGACGGCATCGCATTCGGTACCCAGCGACCGCTGGCCTATCGAGCCGCCGACGGCCTTGATCTGGACGGTCTGCTCGTGCTGCCGGCCGGGAAATCCGCCTCGGACGGCCCGTTCCCACTCGTCACGATCGTGCACGGAGGTCCCGACGACCGGTACGCCGATCGCCTCCAGTTGTTCTCGTTCCACGGCGCACAGGCACAGTGGCTGGCCACCGCCGGATACGCGGTGTTCCTGCCCAACCCGCGCGGCGGCCGGGGCCACGGCCACGAGTTCGCGGCCAGCGTCGCGGGCAGGGTCGGCCGGGAGGAGTGGTCCGACATCCTGACCGGCATCGACCTGCTCATCGCCGAGGGCATCGCCGACCCCGACCGACTGGGCATCGCGGGCGGCAGCCACGGTGGCTTCATGGCCGCCTGGGCGATCGGGCAGACGAACCGGTTTCGCGCCGCGCTGGTCAACGCGGGTATCATCGACTGGGGGATGCTCGCCGCGACCGGGGAGCACGGCCAGCTCGACGGCGCGCTCAGCGGCAGCATCGGCTGGGATGGGGTCGGCCCACACCCGCACGACGCGGTCAGCCCGGTCTCCTTTGCCAGCCGCGTCCGCACCCCGGTGCTCATCCTGCACGGCGCCGAGGACACCAACGTCCCCCTCGGCCAAGCCGTGTACTTCCACCGGGCCCTGCGCTACTTCGGTGCCGTGCACGAGTTCGTCATCTACCCCAGGGAGGGCCACTCGATCCGGGAACGCAACCACCAACTCGACGTCCTGCGTCGCACCCGTGCCTGGTTCGACCGCTGGCTCCAGCCCTGACTGGAGATGCCTGGTCCTGGCATCGTTGTTCCCACACTGACGACTGCAAGAAGCAAAGGCGGTCTCGGCCGGACCGTGCCGTAAGAGGTGCTCGCCCACTTTCTCTGCAAATGTGACGTGGTTGCTGATTGAGACAGTGCCCGACCGCCGCAGCTCAGCGCATGTGTACGGAGTTCTGGCGCCCCACAGGTCTCCTCGTCCACCGCGACCACGTCGACGATGGAGATCGACTGGATCCGGGAGTACGAGGCCTGATCAGGGTGCTGGGGTCCACGGCGGCCCGGATCCTGGCCCGCAGCCCCCGCCTCGCGAGCCGCTGACGCACCAACCCGGCCGCGTGCCAGGCGCGATCCCGCACCTCGCCGGTGGTCTCGGCACCGGACCACAGCGCCTGGTCCACTGTGGACCCGAGCAGCAGCAGTCCTTCCACTGTGGACTGAAGTCCGGCCGCGGGTGCGACGGCGGCCAGATCGCGTGGGGTCATGCCCTCGCTGAACGGCACCCCGTGCTCGCGCATCCGGTCGCGCACCTCCTGCCACGCACCGAGCACCGCGCCGCTGCCCGGCCTCCGTCGCCTGCGCCAGGCCCGGACCCGCTTCGCGAGCGGAATCCCGGCCAGCCAGCCGACGACGGCGGCCGCGAGCACGGCGAGCAGAAGTCCCCACGGGATCCGCGTGGCGGAGTCGTTCGCCGCTCCGGCATCACCGTCCGGCGCCGCGACCGGCGGGTCACGCAGTTCCTCGACGGGAGGCAGCTGGTCCCTCGCCCGCGCGACCGCCGCGGCGAGCCCTGCCCCGTTGCCCTCCCCCTTGCTCTCGGAGCCGAACGGATCCATCGGCACCCAGCCGACGCCGGCCACCGCGACCTCGGGCCACGCCAGCACGTCGCCGTTGCGCACCACGTACTCGCCGCCGGATCCCGCCGGAGTGCGGTAACCCACGACGAGCCGGGCCGGTATGCCGGTCATCCGCGCCAGTGCGACGTACGCGGCCGCGAACTGCTCGCTCGTGCCCACCTTGGTGTCGAAGAGGAACCGCCGCAGCTGCGGCCAGCCGTGCCCGCCCGGCACGTCGGTGCCTGTCGCGAGCCGGTAGTTCTCCTTGAAGAAGCGCTCCAGTTGCAACGCCGACTGGAAGCTCGGACGCATGCCCCGCAAGGCGTTCGCGACCAGCTCCCGCACGCCCTCCGGCGGCGTGCCCACGCCCCCGCTACCGCCCTCCGCGTACGGGTTCACGGCCGCGCCGGCGAGGTTCGCGACGCCCACCTCCGGTTCCCACCAGCCCAGCGAGTACTCCGCCGCGGCCATCGGGCGTTGCACCAGCAGGGTTCCCTGCGTCTCCTCGACCAGCGGGTCGACGCCGGTCACCGCGGCGGGCCAGGCCTGGCTGGGCAGCCAGCGCCCGTCGAGACCACGCATGGTTATCTTGGCGTCGCGGCGGTGCACCGGCACGGCCACCACGGGTCCGGGCGCCAGCTCGGTGCCGAGCCTGCGATAGCTCCCGCCGGGCGTCCAGTTCACGCCGTCGAACGCTTGCAGCACCACGACGGGCCAGCGCTCGGCCCGGTCTCCGGTGACGGTGAAGACCGGGTCGCCGGGATGCCCGAGCCGGTAGGAGATCTCGCCGAGCGGGCTGGTGACGCGCGCGTTCACCTGCGCCGCCTGGTCCTGCTTGAGCGAGTACCCCGGCGGTGGCGCGGGCAGGAGCAGGCCGACGGTGATCGCGGCGACCACGCCTAGCACTAGCGCGGGCAGCACGAGCCCTTTCCGCCCGGACATCGGGTCGGCACGTCCGGACGCGATCAACGCCCCGCTGACGGCCGCGTACGCCAGCGCACCGGCCACCGCGGCGAGACCGGACAACGCCAGGTAGAGCTGGCTCACGACCACCACGGCGAAGCTGGGCAGCAACGCCGGCAAAGGCTTGCGCAGCAACAGGAGCAGCTCGACGCCGAGCACGGTCGCCAGCAGCACGAGCAACGGGACGAAGAGCATCAGCGCGGGATCCGGCCGGGCGGGCCAGGTCGACTGCAGGGTGAGCTGCCAGGACTCGGTGACCCCCGACCGCAGCGCCGCGATCGTGTCGCCGGTGGGCAGTCCGGCCACGGTGGTGGGGAACAGCAACGACTCCGTGACGCCGACAAGTCCCACCAGCGCGACGAGCAACGGTCGCCACACGGCGAGTTTCCGGTGGCGCGAGCAGAGTTCCACGACGACGAACGCCGGCACCACGACAGCGGCGATCGGCACCAGCAACGGCAGGATCCCGAACACCGGGGCGAAGAACAGGCCCGCCACCACGGCGGCGAGCGCCAAGCAGGCGACCTGCACGCGATCCTGGTTCGTCATCGCGTCACCTCGTTCCACAGCCGCACACCGGTACGCGCCTCCCCTGCGGCGATCACCCTCGCGGACGGAACGGCCGGGGCGGCGTGCGCACCCATCACCATGAGGTAGCGCGAGGAGTAACGGGCCCGCAGTCCCGCGAGCGCGGCGAAGTCCGCGTCACCGGCGGCGATCACGGTGAGACAGCCACCTCGTTTCCCCGCGACGGACAAAGCGGGCGGCACGAGCTCACGGCCGGCGGAGTCCTGTCCCAGCAGGCAAAGCCGGTCGAGCAACTGCCTCGCCGCGACTGCCCCGCCCGGGGTGGGGACGTCGATCCCGCAGGACGTGACGAGCCTGCTGTGGTGCCCGGCCAGTGCGGACGCGCTGAGCAGCGAGGCCGCGAGATCGACGGCCTCCTCGAACAGCGCCGCGGGCAGGCCGGCCCTGGTGTCGAGCAGCACGGTGAACCTCGGCTGCACGGGATCAGTGGAGTCGCGCACCATCAGCCGCCCGGTGCGCGCGGTCGCCTTCCAGTGCATGCTGCGCACCTCGTCGCCGGGCTGGTACTCGCGCACCTCCTTGAGGTCGAGCGACCCGCGCAGCGCGTCGTCGGTCGCGGCACCCTCGTGGTGGTGGCGCGGGAATCCGCCGATGCGGGCCGACGCCGCGTGGACCCGCGGATGCACCCACAGCGTCTCGGGCTCCCCCGCGGTGACCCGGTTGCGGGCGAGACCGAACGGGTCCTCGCGGTGCAGCGTCAGCGGGCCGACCGGCATCAGACCTCGTGTCGTCGTCGGCAGTTCGTAGTGGTAGGTCGACTCCGCGCCAGGCTCCAGCGCGTGCACCGTCACCGGGCGGACGTCCTCGCCGGCCCTGTCCACCGCGGTGAACCCGCGCAGCCGCCAGGAGGCGGTGTTGCGCACCCGCAGCGTGGCGAGCGCCGGGCGTCCACGTTCGACGCGAGCCGGGTAGACGTCCCGGGTCACCGTCACGCGGGGGCCGCGCGCGGTGACCAGGACGGCGCCCAGCACCGCGGCGACCCCGACCGCGCCGAGCACGCGCAGCAGCGGATAGCCAGCCCAGTGCCCGCCGATCGCGAGCAGCAGTGAACCGAGGAGCACGACGACTCCGCGCCGGGTCAGCCTCACCCCGCGGTCCACGTCAGACGGTTCGACGTCACGCCACCGGCCGTGACCCAGACCGTGTGCCCGACCCCGTGGTAGTAGAAGGCCTCGAGATCGGCGTTGCCCTCGCTGTCGGCGTGCAGCCGGTGGCCGGGGTTGGAGTAACCGGGAGCGGAGGAGTGCGGCATCACGTCGAGCGTGGCGCCGGGCTCGAAGCCCTGAAAGACCATCCGCATCCAGGCGCAGTTCGGCTCATCGCACTGCGACGTGCGCCCGCCGCGGGAGAGTGTGATCGTCGGTTGCACCGTCGGCACGGTGCGCACGGAGGCCGGTGCTCCCTGGCCCGCGCTGTTCACCGCGGCCACGGTCACGGTGAACGCGACGTCGCGGCCGGACCAGATTCCCGCGATGACGTGGGACAGCCCCGGCACGGTGGCGCTGCCCCGCTTCGACCCGTCCTCGCGGACCCACGTCACGACGTAACCGGTGACCGGGGCGCCGTTGGCGGGCGCGGCGGTCCAGGTGACGGTCGCGTCGGAGGCGGGGGCCGCGATGCGCACGGCCAGGTTGCCCGGCATGCCGGGTGGCGTCGCCGGGAGGGGCGGCGGCGGAGGTGGCGGTGCGGGTGGCGGAACCTGCTTCTGCGGCTGCCGGTCGGGCGTCACCGGTGGCACGGGCTCCTGCCTGGCGGGAGGCTGACGGTCGGGCGTCGCGACGCTGATCGGAGGCGGCTGCACCCGCGTGGGCGGCGGGGCCTCGTCCTTGCCCTTGCCCTCCACCGGGACCGGCGTGATCGCCCCGTCGCCGTCGACGACCACGACGTGCTTGCCCTCGGCGCCGTCGACGTAGACCCGCGCGTCCTCGCCGCGGCTCAGGCGCGGCTCTCCCTTCTCGACGGGGATCGGTGTGGTCTTGCGTGCCCGGCCGTCGCCGCCGTAGGTGCGCAGCATGTTGTTGCCGCGGTCCAGCAGCACGACGGACGTGCCGGTGACGCTGGGACTCGAGTACTCGCCCGCGGGCAGGTCGACGGTGACGGGGCTGCTCCCGGCCGAGACCAGGTGCAGCCGGTCGGTGTCGGGGTCGAGAACGGCGATCTTGCCGGCGACGTCGGCGGGCGCGACCCGTGCGGTGGGCGGCAGGCGGAGTCCCAGCGGCTGTTGCTCGCCCATGCCGGTGGCCTCGACCGTGCTCATCGTGCCCTCGGTCGCGTCGACGAACGTCGGCTTGCCGCCACTGACGGTGAGACCGCCCGCGTGCCCCGCCGGTGCGGTCGCCGGGCAGGACAGCTCGTCCGCCCCGCGTGCCCACGAACAGATGGCGCCCGTCTCGGCGCGATGCATCCACAGCGTGGCGTCGTCGGTCGTCACGGGGGACCCGAGGCCGCGCCCGGCGGACAGGATCTTCGGCTCGGAGCCCAGGCGCACGACCTGGCCGGACCCGGCGTAGACCAGGTAGGGCCCGCCCGCGACCTCGACGGCCAGCGGGCGTTCGCCGTCCGACGGCAGCGGCATCGTGCGTTCCACCGACAGCGTCGACTTGTCGAACTCGGTGACGTCGGCAGACCCGACGACGTAGCCGCTGGTCGGGCTCTGCACCACCTGGCTGCCCCGGTCGACGCGCGGGATCGGCACCTGGCCGTCGGGCTTCTTGTTCGCGCCGTCGACGTGCACCGCCTGCCCGAGCGCGAGGTTCACCACCCAGTGGCCGCTCTGCAGGAACTCGAGCCCCGACACCGGCTTGGCCGCCCCGGTCAGCGCCGTGGTGACCGCGCCGACGGCGACCACCACGAGCAGCGCGACCGGCCACCTCGCGGCCCGGTCCCGCTCCCCCGCGCCTCGCCGTCCCCACTTGCGAATCTGCACGCCCGCAGCGTATCCACGTACGTACACGTGAGGTCCAGTATCAGTACAGTCGCTGCTCAGCACGGCTGAGCACGTCCAGGTAGCCGCATCCGCCCGCCAGCACCGGCCGCAGGTCGCGCAGCACGCCGCCGAGCTGGTCTTGAGCGCTCACCGGTTCGTCGGCGACCGCCGCCCGGACCTCGCAGGTGTGCCAGAGGCTCGGGGCGAGGTGCCCCCACTGCCACAGCTCGTAGCCGCCCTCGTCGAGCACCGCGACCGGCGGGAAGCCGGGCAGACCGACGGCGAACCGGTCCGGGTGCAGCTCCGAGTTCCCCAGGCCGACCAGCAACGGCATGAGCCGGTGGGTCTGCGCGAAGGTGGCCTCGTTCCCGGCGACCAGGACGCCGATCCCGGTCAGCCGGTCGGTGGCGGCCCGTGCGCCGGGCAGTTCGGCCTTCTCCGCCAGTGCGAGCAGGTCCTCCACCGTCCACTCAGGACTTCCCGCGATGCCGTGTGCCAGCACCCACACGCCGAACTCGGATTCGCTCATGGTCTGGTGCGTCTGCCCCAGGCGCACGAGGTGATGGCCCTCCGGGTGCCGTTCGCCGACGTAGTGGCCGACCGGGTAGACGTTCATCGGACACCCTCGATCAGCACGTCGAAGCACGCCGTCCTGGTCGCGAGCAGGAGCGGGACCGACTCCAGCGCTCCCGCGAGCACCTGGTCCGGGTCCGTCTGCGTCGCGTCGGTGACACCCGCGCCCGTGGCGGCGGCCGCCGTCTCCCGGCAGGCCTCCCCCAGGTCCGGCGACAGGTGCGCCCACTGCCACAGGTCGTACAGCGCACCGGTCATCGTCACCACCGGCTGGTCGAGCAACCCCACCGAGAACAGCCACGGTTCCTCGGCCGTGGCGCCCAGGCCCAGCGCGAGCGGCACCAGCCGGTGCCGTGCGGCGAACTCGGCCGCCGGGTGCGGGAACGCGAGCAGGCGCCGGGCCAGCAGGCCGGTCACGACGTCGTCGCCGTGCTCGTCGCGCAACGACTCGGTGGTCCTGGGTCGCACCAGCCCGTCCTCGCCCGGAACGCCGTGCGCCGCGCTCCACGCCGCGTATTCGGCGTTGTTCAGCTCGAACACCTCGGCCCCTGCCCGCACCTGCCGGATGTGCCCGCCGGCCCCGTCGTGCAGGGCGCCGAGATCGTGGCCCACCGGAAGAACTTCGTGCACGGTCGCCTCCTTGCCGTGTCCGCTAGCTGCCGAGCCCGTTCCCCGAGCGTCGCGTCGCGGTGAGCCTAGGTACGTCCATCGCACCGGTAGCTCTGTCGGCAGGTTGCTGCCGCCGGAGGACGAACCCAGGAAGACCACATGAACACCATTGGCCTTGTGCGGCTGACGGTCGCGGCTCCCGACCGTCGCATCGACCTCGCGCTGCCGGAACGGGTGCCGCTCGCCGAACTGCTGCCCGGCCTGCTGGCGCACGCGGGTGACGCGCTCGCCGACGCCGGGGCGAGCGTCGGCGGCTGGGTGCTGCGCCACGCGGACGGCACGACGCTCGACCCCGCGAGAACGCTGGCGGCCCAACAGGTGCGCGACGGCGAGGTGCTGCACCTGACGCCCGCCCAGACCGACTGGCCCGAGCTGGAGTACGACGACCTGGTCGACGCGATCGCGAGCGGGTCCGCGCGCACCGGCGGAACGTGGACGCCGCGGCACACCCGGCTCGGCGGTCTCGTCGCGGGCGGGCTCGGCGCCGTGCTCGGGCTCGTCGCGGTGCTGCGGTCGGGGCCTCCGTGGCCTCAGGCCGCGCTGTGGTCGCTGGTCATCGCCGTGGTGCTGGTCGGTACTGCCGTGTTGCTGGCCAGGGCCGGTGGGGATGCCGGGCTCGGTGCGGCTTTCGGGGTCGTCGCGCTGCTGTTCGCGTTCACGGGCGGTGGGCTGGTGTTCGCGGGCGACCGGGCGTTGCCGGACCTCGGCGCGCCGCACCTGCTGACCGCCTGCGCCGCTCTCCTGCTCACCGCGGTGGTCGCGCTGGCCGGGGTGGCCGACCGGGCGGCGCTGTTCGTGGGCGCCGCGACGGCCGGCACGCTGGGGGCGCTGGGTTCCTGGCTCGCGACGTCGGACTCGTACGCGGGACACGAGGCGGCCGCGCTCGTCGCCGGCTGCGGCCTCGTGGTCTCACCGCTGTGCGCGTCGCTGTCGATCAAACTGGCGCGGGTGCCGTTGCCCGTGCTGCCCCGCGACGCCGCCGACCTGCTGCGCGAGAGTCCTCGGCCACCTCGGGTGGCGGTGTACGCGGCGGTGGTGCGGGCGGACGCGTTGCTCACCGGCATGGTCGGCGGGCTCGCTCTCGCGGTCGTCTTCTGCTTCGTGCTGCTGATCCGCAGCGACAGCACGGCCGCGCTGGTGCTGGTGATCGTGCTGACGCTCGGGTTCCTGCTCCGGGCCCGGCTCTACCCGATCCTGCGGCAGCGGGCGGCCCTGCTGACGGCGGGCCTCGCCGGTGCGGCCTGCCTCGCCTTGTGGCCCTTGATGTCCGACCGGAGCATGCTGCTGCCGATGGCGGTGCCGGTGCTGCTGGTGGCGGGCGCGATCGCCGTCGCGCTCGGGGTCGTGCACAGCACGAGGGAACCGAGCCCGTACCTCGGCCGGTACGCCGAGATCCTGGAGGTCCTGGTGGTGCTGGCCATCGTGCCGGTGCTGTGTTCCGTGCTCGGTCTCTACGGCTACCTGCGCGGGCTGGGGGGCTGACATGGCGTCGAAACACGATCAGCTGCACGCGCACCAGTTCTCGGCCCAGCGCGTCACGTCCGCGCTGGTGACCAGGGAGACCGATCCCGAGCAGCCGCCGTTCCGCAGGCCGGGCAACGCCGTGTTCGGCGGCATCGCGATCGCGGTGATAGCGCTGGCCGGGGCCGGCGTGTACGGGATCATCAACCCCGGCGGCAACACGGCCTGGCAGGACGGCAGATCGGTGATCGTCGAGAAGGAGACCGGCACCAGGTACGTGTACCTGGACCAGCGGCTGCATCCCGTCATGAACTACGCGTCGGCGTTGCTGGCGATGAACCAGCACGCGCCGACGCTGTCCGTGTCGCGCGACTCGCTGTCCGGCGTGCCGCGCGGCCCTCGCATCGGCATCCCGGACGCGCCGGACTCGTTGCCTGGCCCCGACTCGTTGCTCACCGACGGCTGGACGCTGTGCTCGCAACCGACGGCTGACCAGGCGGGCACGGTCACGCCGAGGTCCGCGCTCCTGGTGGGCCGGCAGTCGCAGGGCGGCGCCCCGCTGGGAGACAGGGCGGTGCTCGCCGACGTCCAGGAGACCGGCGCGCGTTACCTGGTGCACAAGGGATACCGGCACCTCATCGACAAGGCGGACGTGCCGGCCGTCGGCATCGCCCTCGGCGCGACCCCTCCCGTCCGGGTGGCACCCGCGGTGATCGAGGCGATCCCCCAGGGCGCGGGCCTCGGCCCGATCCCGGTGGCGGACATGGGAAAGCCGGCCGGGTTCGGGTCCTATCTGGCCGGTCAGCTCCTCGCCGTGACCACCTCCAGCGGCGTGCAGCACCACCTGGCCGAGACCGGCAGGCTGCGGCCGATCACCGAACTGCAGTTCGACATCCAGCGCGCGCACCAGGCGACCGCGGCCGCCTACCCCGGCGCAGAACCAAAAGCGCTGCCGATGGGCCTGAGCGAGGCGGGCACCACACCTCAGAACCCTCTGGCGGCGCCCAAAGCCGGCGATCCTCCCTCGGTGCGGCCGGAGTTCGCGCGCGGCGGCGACACCTCGACCCTGTGCCTGACCTTCGGTGCGGGCGCGAGCGTCCCCTCGGTGACGCTGGACCCTGCGATGCCCCAGATCGACCCGCTGACCTCGACCCCGCGGCAGACCGACCGCGGCGCCGTGCTGGCCGACCGCGTCCTGGTCCCCGCCGGACACGCCGCGCTGGTGGAGGCGGTGGCCACCCCGGACGCGCCCAGGGGCACGTTCCTGGTGGTGACCGACCAGGGCGTCGCCTTCCCCCTGGCCGAACCGAAGATGGTGGAGGTGCTGGGTTTCGCGGGCGCGACACCGGTCCGGATGCCGGCCGGGCTGGTGTCGAGGATCCCGTCGGGCTCGGGCCTGGGCCACGACGCCGCACTGCGCCGCTGACGCGGTCGCCTTCGGTGCCGGCCACACCAACGCCGAAAGGCCCTGGAGACGGTGTCTCCAGGGCCTTTCGGCGTCCTGCGACCGGGTCAGTGCAGACGGCGCGCCTGGGTCGTGCGGCCGTCGGCAGAGCCCCACTGGTCGACTCGCCACAGGTCCTCGTCCACGACCTGGGCGGCCGGTGGCGCCAGTGGTTCCGCCGGCCTGCGGTCGCGCACCGCGAACGAGCCCGTGTCGGCCTTGCCCGCCTTGCCGCTGAGCATCGACGGCAGGCCCGGGGTGCTGCCGTCCCTGCGCTTCGTGCGGCTGTTGCCGCGCCGTTGCGCCGCACCGGAACCAGGACCGTTGCCCGCTCCTGTGCCCGCTCCCATGCCAGCGCCGCCCATCGGCGGCATCATCGGCGCGCCGCCCGCGCCCGCCGGTCCGGTGCTGCCCGCGGAGCCGAACTGAGGCGCGTTCGGGGGCAGGGCGTTCAGGGCCGAGCCGTTCGGGACCGCGTTGGCCGGTGCGCCGAAGGACGTGATGGCCGGGAGCGACGTCTTCGCGCTGTTCATGCCGCCGATGCCGCCACCGCCCAGGCTGACACCGGGCACCCGTGCGCCGCCCACGCCACCGCCTACACCGCCCATGCCGCCGATGCCCGGCCGTGCGGTCGAGCCGAGACCGGCTCCGGGGATCATCGGCGGAATGAGTGGCGGGCCTCCCGGCAGGCTCGGTGGCGGGATGGTCGGCAGCTTCGGCGTCGGGATCGGCGGTGCGCTCGCTCCACCACCGCTGAGCGACGGGCCTGCGGCCCCCGAGCCACCGGCCCCCGCGCCACCGGCTCCCGCTTCGGGACCTCCGGCCGCGCCTGCTTCCGCACCCCCTGCGCCCGCTTCCGCACCTCCTGCCGCACCTTCCGCAGCACCTCCTGCCGCCGCCACGTCAGCACCGGCGGCGGCAGCAGCCGCGTCCTCCGCTCCGTCCTGGCCGGCCGCGGCGCCCTGACCCCCTGCGGGGCCACCGGCACGAGGGCCGCCGGGGTTGCGTGCGCCGTCCAGCGACTGGAAGCTGGGCCCGCCCCGGATCTTCTGCAGGGTCGCCTCGACATCGCGGAAGTACCCGGCCAGCACGTTCAACGCCTCACCGGCCCTGATCCGGAACGGTGCCTCGATGTCCTCCAGGGTGGTCTTGGCGCTCTGCGCGGTGTTCAGCGCCTCGTTGTACGCCTCGACCTGGATCCGGACGGCCTCGAACGTGGGCATGAGGGAGTCGGCGACGAGCTTGAGCTTGGCTGACGCCTGTGCGCCGGTGACCCGGTCGCTCCAGTCCGTCAGGATCGTCTGAGCCTTCTCCGACCGCGTGAGCAACTGCTTTCCGGCGGCGTCCTGATCCCACTTCGCAGCGGTGATCTTGTTGGTCTCGGCCTTGAAGGCGTCCCGGACGGCCGGAAGCTCCTTCTCCGCCTGGGCCCACATCTCCGCCTTCTTGCCGAGCGTCGCCTCGTTGCGCATCTCGGCGCTGATGGTCTGAGCCTGCTGCCTCAACGGCATGGTCCTGTAGTCCATGTGATCGACCCCTTTTACTGGCTGACCACGCCGTCGATGACCAGCGCGCTCTCGTTGTCGGCACCTACGTAGTTGTTCGTGCCCTCGATCGCGGTGAGCTCGCACGACTTCATGAAGTCGTTGGCGCCGCGGACCATGTCCTGGAGTTGTTGGCTCACGACGCCGTCGGTGCCCGCGCACTGCACGGATTCCTCCATCGTGCCCTGCATTCGTCCGCCGGCGTCCATGACGTTGAGGTTCGCCGCCTTGTAGGTGCCCATCATCCACGGGTCCATCGAGATCTCATCCACGTCGGCCATGTCTCCTCCTTCGTTTTCCTTGGTGTGCCGGGAAAGTCACTCCGCGGGCGGCACCCACGCGAGCTGCACGAGCTGCGTGTCACCGCGCCTGGTGATCAGCTTGCCGCGGCCGGGTGGCAGTGGTTCCGCCTTCACGCCGGCGAGGAGCTGGCCCTCGTCCTTGCTGCCGGACAACAACAATCCGATCGAGCCGACGTCGCGCATCCTCGCGAGGAACGGCTCGTAGAGCGCCCGCCCCGCGCCACCGGTGCGGCGGGTGACCACGACGTGCAGGCCGATGTCGCGGCCCTGCGCCAGGTACTCCATGAGCGGTAGCAACGGGTTGTTCATCGACGTGGTGACGAGGTCGTAGTCGTCCACCAGGACGAACAGCTCGGGGCCGGTCCACCAGTTGCGCTTGCGCAGCTGCTCCGGTGTCACGTCCGGGCCCGGAAGTCGTTGGCTCATCGCGTAAGCGGTCGTCCCGACGAGCTTCGCCGTGGTCGCGGTGTCGGTGCCGTAGCCGGCGAGGTGGGTCTTCGGCACCTCGCCGAGCAGGCCGCGGCGGTGGTCGACCAGCAGCACGCGCGCCTGCTCCGGCGCGTACGTGTCGGCAATACGGCGGGCCAGGGTGCGCAGGAACGTCGTCTTGCCGGAGTCCGCGTCGCCGAGCAGCATCAGGTGGGCGTCGGCGGCGAAGTCCAGCCGCACCGGCTCGAGGTCCTGCTCCGCGATGCCGACCGCCAGCCGATGTCGTTGTGGCTCATCGGATCCCGGCAACGCCAGGTACGGCAGGCGTTCGGGCAGCATCCGCACGGCCGGAGCCGGATCGCCCGGCCAGGCCGCCCGCACCGCGTCGACCAGCGCGGCCACCCCGCTCGCGAGGTCCTCGGAGGTGCCGCCGTCGAGCCGGGGCAACGCGGTGAGGATCTGGTGCTTGGTCGAGCACAGTCCCCTGCCCGGCGCGTTCTCCGGCACGCGCGCGGCGCCCATGCGGTCGATCGCCGTGTCGACGGGGTCACCCAGCCGGAGTTCGAGCCTGCTGCCGAACAGGTCGCGCACCGCCATCCGCAGGTCGAACCAGCGCGCGGTCGTCGCGACCAGGTGCACGCCGTACGCCAGACCGCGCGCCGCGATGCTCGCGACGATGTCCTCCTGGTCCTCGAAGTCCTTGCGCAGACTCGCCCAGCCGTCGACGACCAGGAACACGTCGCCGTGCGGATCGTCCGTGATCGTGCCGTTCGCGCGCAGGGCGCGGTAGGCGGGCATGCCGTCGACGTCGAGTTCGGCGAAGCGGCGTTCGCGTTCGGCCAGCACCGACGCGACCTCGGCGATCGTGCGGCGAACGGCGGCGACGTTCTGCCTGTTCGCCACCCCACCGACGTGCGGCAGGTCGCGCAGTGACGCGAGGGAACCGCCGCCGAAGTCCAGGCAGTAGAACTGCACCTCGCGCGGAGTCCTGGTGAGCGTGAGGCCGGCGATCAACGACCGCACCGCCGTGCTCTTGCCCGACTGCGGGCCTCCGGTGATCACCGCATGCCCGGCGGATCCGGACAGGTCGAACACGAGCGGGTCGCGGCGCTGGTCCAACGGCCGGTCCACCACACCGAACACCGCGCGCACCCCTCCGGCGAACCCGGGGTCGGCGGGCCGCAACCCTCGTTCCGGATCGACGATCAGCTCGCCGAACAGCTCGTCCAGCGTCGGCGCGCGGTCCAGCGGCGGCAGCCACACCTGGTGCGCGGGGGTGCCGCGACCGGCGAACCGGTCGACCAGGATGTCCAGCAGGCTCTCCCCCACACCAGCGTCACCCTCGTCGCCAGGCACCTCGGAAGACTGTTCCTCCTCGGCCGCGGGCGCGTGGTAGGCGGTCGAGTACTCGTTGAGCCCCAACGGTTGCGCGGTCCCAGGCGTGGTCGAGCCGACCTGGTCCGCACGGTGCACACCGGACACGTACGCGGAACGGAACCGCGTCATCGGCTCGTCGCCGTAGCGCAGGAAACCGTGGCCGGGCGCGCGGGGCAGCGAGAACGCGTCGGAGACACCGAGCACCGTCCGGCTGTCCATGTCGGAGAACGTGCGCAGCCCGATCCGGTAGGACAGGTGCGCGTCGAGGCCCCGCAGCCTGCCCTCCTCCAGCCGCTGGCTCGCGAGCAGCAGGTGCACGCCGAGCGCGCGGCCGATCCTGCCGATCTGCACGAAGTTGTCGATGAAGTCCGGGCGGGCGGACAGCAGTTCGGAGAACTCGTCGCACACCACGAACAGGGTCGGCACCTCGGGCAGCGGGGCACCGGCGGCGCGGGCCTTCTCGTAGTCCCGCAGCGACGCGAAGTTGCCCGCCGCACGCAGCAGTTCCTGACGCCGCAACAGTTCTCCGTTGATCGCGTCGGACATGCGGTCGACCAGCGGCAGCTCGTCGGCGAGGTTGGTGATCACCGCGCTGGTGTGCGGCAGGCGATCGAGGCGCGCGAACGTGGCGCCGCCCTTGAAGTCGATCAGGGTGAAGTTCAGCGAGCTCGGCGGGTGGGTCACCGCGAGGGCGAGCACCAGTGTGCGGAGCAGTTCGCTCTTGCCGGACCCGGTCGCCCCGATCAGCAGGCCGTGAGGGCCCATGCCGTCCTGCGCGGACTCCTTGAGGTCCAGCTCGATCGGGGTGCCGTCGGGCCGGATGCCGAACCGCACGCGCAGCCGGTCCCTGCTCGGCCGCGGCACCCAGGTGTCCGCCGGGTCGAACGCGTACGGGTCGCCCAGATCGAGCAGTTCCTCCAGGCCCAGCTCGGAGCTCAGCGGCTGCTCGCCGTGTCCACCTTCGGTGAGCCGCAACGGCGCGAGCTGCCTCGCGAGCGCCTCGGCGCTCTCCACCGGAAGACCGTCCGCACGACCGAGATCCGCTTCGCCCTCAGCGCCGCAGATGCTCAGCGCGCCGTCGTCGTCGACGTCGAGCACCACCGTCGAGGGGTCGGGCATCCTCGGCGCCGGCGACGTCAGGTCGATCACCGTGGCGCCCTCGACGCCCGCGCCCGCCAGCAGGTGGTCCGACCCCGCGGTCACACCGCCGTCGACGACCACGACCAGGTGCGGCCCGCCGACCCTGGTGACCTCGTCCTCGGGGTCGAACCTCGGCCGGTCGGCCAGCAGGTCGTCGAGCATCGCCTCCAGCATCGTGACGGTCGGGGCGACCAGCCGCAGCGGGCCGAGCGCGTCGGTGCGCTCCGGGTGCAGCGCGTGCGGCAGCCACTTCAGCCACTCCCACTCCGCACGCCGTTCCGGGCTCACGCACACGGCGATCCGCAGGTCGTCCGGCGACTGCAGGACAGCGAGCTGGGCGATCATGGCGCGCACCAGGCCGGCCGCCGGCCGGCCGAGCACGTGCACGCGGCTGAAGCCGTTGACCGCCATCGCGAGCGGCAGGTCGGGGACCTCGGAGTGCGTGGTGATGAACTGGCGCAACGCCAAGGCGGACAACGGTTCCAGCTGTTCGAGCGGCTTGGTGTCCGGAGTGATCAGCGTGGTGGCGAGGCTCTGCCGGCCGAGGCCGATCCGGACCACGCCGAAGTCGTCGTCGCCCCGGCGGCGTTCCCAGAGCCGGAAGCTGTCCGCGACGGACCACAGCGTGGCCGGGTCGGGATGCAGGTACCAGAGCGCGGTGCGTTGCCGTCTGGCCGCCCGGCCGACGCGCACCCGGTGCTGGGAGAGCCCGCGCAGGTAGAGCCTGCGGGCGTTGCCCATCTCCCGCTTGCTCGGTCCGCCGCCGTTGAGGAACGCGACGCCGACCATGGCCAGCATGGCGAATCCGAAGAGCCCCATGGTGACGTAGCGGATCGTGCCGGACGCGCCCAGCTGACCGAAGCTGCCGCTGAACATCAACACCATCGCCGCCATCATCAGCACCATCGGCAGCGCCATCAGCACCTGCGTCCACTGCCGTCCGGCGGGCGGCGGGATCTCCGGCGGAGCGTCGAGGACGAGCTCCCCCTCCGGCATCTCCGGCGACGGCCGCCGCGCCGGCCTGTGCACCACTACCGTCGCCACGACGACCTCCCCGACCGAGCACTGTTCGCCTCGATGGTGGCCGCTGCCAACGAGAACGTGCGTCCCTTGGCATCAACGTGCCAGCGCCACCCCCCGGCGGGCACGGCGCCTCTAGCGTCGGTGCCCAGGCAGACCTGAGGAGGAGTCGATGCAGGAAATCAACGGCCACGCGACCGCGATGGGTCAGGCGGCGGCCCATCAGGACGACACGAACGCCGACATGGAGATGATCAGGCGCGATCTGGACGAGGTCTCCCTCGCCGCACAGGCCGTGTGGGGCGGTCAGGCGAAGGCCGCGTTCGCGAACGTGTCCGCGCTGATCGACGGCAACCAGACGACGAACCGCGTCGACGGCGAGGACATCGCCGAGCAGACGCGCTACTCCCAGGCGAACTACATCAGCGGCGACGCCGACAGCGCCGACCTGCTCAAGACCCTGCTGGCCTGACCCGGAAGCCGCACGAAGCGAGGATTTCCCATGGCTTACAACGATCCCGACTCCATCGCGGTGAAGTTCGCCGATCTGCAGAACCTCCGCGCGTCGATCGCCAAGGCACGCGCGAACCTGACGTCCGTCCGGGAGAAGCAGAGCGGCTACACGCGCAACACGGAGAACCAGGACTGGGACGACGAGGCGTTCCGGGCGAAGTTCGGCCGCCACCAGCGAGCCGACCAGGTCACCCAGTCGATCGAGGACAAGCTCAACGAGACGGAACGCGCGATCGACGTGACCGAGCAGAACCTGCTGGGCGCGGTCCAGCGTTCCATGGGCGCGTTCTGACCCGTCCGACCAACGGCCCCGAGTCCACATCGGACTCGGGGCTTTCGGCTATCCGTTGACGGGGAACAGGAAGACCTCGTCCGGCGTCTCCGCGCGGGTGGCCCTGAGCGAAGCCGGCGCGACCCGGCCCGGCGTCCACCGTCGACGGCGGCCACGCGGCACGGCCCAGCACACCACCGCCGCGATCACGACGCCCAGCAACACCATGCCCGCCGCCGCTTTCGCCGCCCCGCCCGTCCAGCTCCACCACGCGGCCTCGCGCACCTCGGCCGGGTCCGGCGGCGCGGGCACGACGGCGGGCAGCGCCTGCGGCCGGTCGCCGGTGAGCGCCTCCGTCACCGCGCGGTACGGGTCCACCACGCCGGCGCCGTACTCGGCACTGCCCCGGCCTCCCCTGGTCGGGTCCGCGGTCGCGAGGATCCGCGTGGCGACCTGCGCGGCGGAGAGTTCCGGCCGCGCGGACCGCACCAGTGCCGCGACGCCCGCGACCATCGGGGTGGCGAAACTCGTGCCCTGCCAGTGGTCGTGGCCGCTCGGGCCGGCCGCCGCGACCACGTTCTCACCGGGGGCGACCAGGTCCACGTACGTGCCGATCTGCGAGTCGGACGAGCGGGCGCCCTCGACGTCGATCGAGCCGACGCCGAGCACGCCGTCGTACGACGCGGGGTAGGACGCCACCAGGCCCAGCTTCGCCCGGTTGCCCACCGCCGCGACCACGAGCACGTCCTTGGCCTGCGCGTACCCGATCGCGGCTCGGACGGCGGGGTAGTCGCCGTAGCCGGACAACGACAGGTTGATCACCTTCACGCCCTCGTCCGCGGCGAACCGGATGCCGTTCGCGACCGCGTCTGGGTTGATCGGGATCGGGTCGCCGCTGTCGGAGAACTCGCGTTCGGTGATCCGCACCGGGAGCACACGCGCGTCCGGTGCCAGGCCGCGGAACCCGACTCCGGGCGCCGGCGCGGCGGCGATGATCGAGGCGACCGCCGTGCCGTGCGACACGCAGTCGAAGTCGCCCCGCCCGTTGCCGGGGAGCACCAGATCCCTGCCGGGCAGGACCTTTCCGCGCAACTGCGGGTGATCGGCGTTCACGCCGGAGTCGATCACGGCGACCGTGACGCCGGCTCCGGTGCTGTGCGACCACGCCTGCTTGACGTCGAGCAACTGCTGGGCCCACGGCATCTGCGTGATGACCTCGTGGGCGGGGTCGGGGTTTCGGCAGGCGCCGTCCGGTGGCGCGGCCAGAGCGGGCGCGGGTCCGGCCACCGCGGCCGCGATCAGCATGACGGCAACAGCTCTCATGCCACCACATCCTGCGGCGATCGGCCGTGCCGCCGCGTGGCGTGGCCGGAACAGGCCAGCCCGCTGGTCCCCCGTCCGTTGATCGTCATCCTGGACGCATTGGGAGACAAGGGGAACCGCCATGAACCGTTCGGACACCGACCTGACCGGGAGGCTCGCCGAGTACGCGCGGCTCGCGGGCAGGCTCCGTTCCGTGCAGGACGGGATCACGGACGTCCGTGCGACCGCCGACTCCGACGACGGCCTCGTCCACGCCGTCGTCGGTGGCCGCGGCGAGCTGCTGGAGCTGGAACTCGACCAGAGGATCTTCCGCGACCAGGACGCGGCGACGCTGGCGCGCACGATCGTCGACACGGTCCGGGACGCGGCGGCCGAGGCGGGGCGGGACGCGGCCAGGATCGCGGCGAAGCTGATGCCGCACCAGAAACCGGGTACCGAGGTGGACCCGATGTTCGGCCCGGTGCTGAGCATGCTCGACGAGGGCCCGCAGGCCTGGAGCCGTCGATGAACGGCGAGGGTGGCGTCGACGTCGATGGCGCGGGCATCGACATGGTCCCCGGCCGTGCCGCGCCGATCATGGCGGATCTGACCCAGGCCGCGGCGGACGCGAAGACGGGCTGGGAGCAGGCCATCGGGAAGATCGCGGGCCTGGACGCCCAGCTCGGCAACGGGCCGCTCGGACGGCCGATGGTCCAGCAGTACAACGACGGCGTGAAGCAGGTCCGGGAGGGCGGCGTCGACCTGGTGCAGCCGCAGGCGGAACAGCTCGCCGCGCACGGCACCAAGGCCGTTCCCGACTACGTGGCCGCGGACATCGAGTCCGCGGGGAACTTCCGCTGAGAGCGACCCGCCATGGCGATGCCGGAACCACAGGACGACTTCGGCTTCTGGGAGTCCGTCAAGGACAAGTCGATCGACACGCTGTGGCCGCCGGACAGCGAGTACGTCGCGTGGCAACTGGCCGACGCGTGGATCGAGGCGGCCGTCGTGATGGAGACCGCCGCGCAAGCGTGGCGGACGGCCCGAACACAGCTGCCGAGCGCCTGGATGGACGTCGCGGGCGTCCAGTTCACGAGTGCCGTCAACTCGATGCCCGCCAACTACGAGAACCTCGCCGCGAACATGCGGCTCCTCGCGGAGGGCGTCAGGGCCTACGGCGACCAGATCCGTGAGGCGCGGATCTCCATCCTGTGGGAGCTCGCGGTCAACATCGGGCTCTTCGTCGCGCTGAGCTGGCTTCCCGGCGGTGGTTTCCTCGCCGCCGCGTTGTCCCGCGCGGTCGCGGGCAGGCTCACCGCGATGATCACCGGGATGGCCGGCCGCATCGCCGCGGGGTTCGCCAAGCTCAGCGTCGAGGTCGCCAAGGAGTCGGCCGACGAGGCGTTCAACAACGCGGCCACGCAGGCGACCAGTCTCCTGATGGGCACCCGCGAGGAGTTCAAGGGCGACGAACTGCGCGACGCCACGATCACCGGCGGCGTGGGCGGAGTTCTGGGCGAGGGATTCGGCAAGGCGGTGAAGGCCGGCGGCACGGTGGCTCGCAGGGTGATGCCGTCGCTGCCGACCGCGCCCACCAGTGGCGTGGCGCGCAACCTCAACGCGGGCCTGGGTTCCGGGGTGAACAACGCCGTCACCTCCCCCACCGCCGGGTACGTCGTCGAGAACTGGGGCAACGTCGCGGCGCTCACCGACCTGAGCGGCTACGGCCAGAAGATCTCGGAGGGCGGTCTCGCCGCCGGGCTCTCCGGAGCGCCGCGCTCGATGGTGATCGACGCCGTGCAGCAGCGGAACCCCGGGCACGAGGCCCAGGCCAACGCCTTGGCGGACCGGCTCGTCGGCACCACGCCCCCGCCGGAAGGGGGAGGGCAGGGCAACGGCGAACTGTCGGGCGGACCGGGCGCGGACCCACCGCCCCCGCCGGACCGGCAGACCCCGGCGGATCCGACGTCCCCGGCGGACCGGCAGACTGCGGCGAACCCGTCGACCACAGCTGACCAGCAGACCACAGCGGACCCGACGACCACTCCGGACCGGCAGACCGCGGCGAACCCGTCGACCACTCCGGACTCGTCGCCCCCGCTGGACCGGCAGAGCGCGGCGGACCCGGTGGTGGCGCCGGACGGCTCGACGGATTCCCGTGCCACGCCGGAAAGTTCGTCCGAGACGGACCGCTCGACCGCCCCGCCGAGTGGCCGCAGGGCCGACGTGGAGACGGGCGGTCGCGCGACGACCCACGGCCCGTTGCGCAGCGACAGCTCGTCAGTTGAACAGCATCCCGGCGAACAGGAACGCCGGGCTGCTCCCGCTTCCGGTGATGAGCAGAAGTCCTCGGCACCGCGGCACGCTTCGAGCGACGAGGCGACCGTTCACCCGGCTCCTGCCGAGGCGGCCGGCACTGCGGAGAATCCTGGCACAGCAACAGATCCGAGCTCACCCGCGGCTCCTGTACAGGAAGCGGTGGAGCAAGGACCGTCCCCTGTCGCGCCGACTCAGGAAGCCGCGTCTCAGGAAGCCCTGTCCCAAGGGAGCCAGTCCCAGGAAGCGCCGACCGCACCCGCCGCGGTGGCGCCGACGCAGGGAGCTCCCGTCCACTCAGGACCCGCGCACTCGTCGTCGACCGGTTCACCGGCGTCCGGCCAGGCGGCTTCTCCCACCGCGAATCCGCCTGATGGAACGAAGAAGGCCCCGGTGAGGCCAGGTCCCGCAGAGAAGGCCGCGGAAGCGACCCCAGCAGGGCCAGTTCCGGAGGACGCCGCGCCGGAGCAGACGGCTCAAGCCGCCTCCGGCCGGCCAGTGTTGGACCAGCCAGTGCTCGACCAGGCCGCGCCGGACCAAGACACCACCCCTGCGCCCAGGCAGGTCACCGCCACCCCGGCGGGCGCTGTCCTCGCCGCGTCCGCCGCGGCACCGTCCGCACCGGAACCACAGACGGCCACACCCAGATCCGCCCCCACCCACACGGTCGCCACCGCTGCCCCCGAGCCCACCGGTAACACCGCCGAGTCCGGGGACATCGAGTCCGGCCCGCTGCCGCCTCCCCAGGCCCAGCCGCACAGCCTCGGCGCGTTCAAGAACGGGCTGCGCCGCGACAAACCCGGCCGCATCACCCACATCGGCGGCGTGGCGGTGCGGGAGAAGCTGCGTGAGCTCGCGCACCAGCGGGCCGTGCTCTACGACGAACTGCGCAAGCAGCCCGGCGGCCCGCTGGGCAGGGACCAGACCGGCGGCATCGTCGCGCTGGTCATGGACCTGCGGACCGGCGAGGTCTTCGAGTCGACCAACGGCACCAACCCCTCGGTGATCCTCAAGAAGTTCGTGCCGTCGATCAGGGCACGGATCATGGCGATGTTCCACCACCCCGCCCGGTTCGGCGGGAACACCGTCAACGGGCAGACCACCGCCACGCGGCGTTTCAAGGGCTTCGACTCACCGTTCCGGCACGCCGAGGTGCGTGCCGCCGACGCCGCCCTCACCAAGAACCCCGAGGCACGGCTCGACGACCTGGCCGCCGATGTGGTCTGGGCGGGAGCGAAGGGCAAGAAGCCTCTGTCGCCGGCCGCCTTCTGCCCCAACTGCTCGGAGATCCTGCAGGAGGTCCGCAGCAACGGCGGCAAGAGGGTCTACCACCCTGAAGAGGGCGCGGTCGACGGCCCGACCGGCTGGGAGGGCGACACCGAAGGACATCACCACGCTCCCACGCCACGACTGCGCGGCTCCAGCGACGCGGCCCCGCCACGATCACCGCGGACGTACCCCGTCGGCGCGGTGCCGCACTCCCGGTTCCACACGAACCGTGCTGCCCCGGCACACCTGTTGCGCGTGCAGGCACACGTGCGGCAGGCAATGGAACACATCCGGCGTGGCGCGCGCATGGCCGAAGTCCAGCCGCTCGGCGGTGCCCGGTACCTGGTCACCCGGCCGGACGGCTCGACGTTCGTCGTCATGGTCGTCGCCGGGGAGACCCGGGGCGAGAACCCGGCGGACGTGGTGATTCCGGCGAAGGGAACGCCGCTGATCCGGGTCTCGCAACGGGCCGAGCAACTCATCATCGCCAGGGCGGTGTCCGGCGCGCTCGCGCAGCTGTCCGAACGGCTCGCGGGCAACCAGGTGGCCGAGGACCTGCTCACCGCCGAACGGCATCCCGGCAGCCACACCGAGCTGTCCGCCGCCGACCACGGCAGGCTGGCCGAGGTGCGGACCCTCGCACGGGAACACCGCGAGGCCTCCGTGCTCTCACGGCGGCGACGGCTGATCGCCGCCGAGATGCGCGCACTGGTCGAACACCTCGGCCTGCACGCGGACGCCAGGTCCGGCCCGCAGCGCCAGGTGCTCACCGATCCCGGCGTCCGCGCCGTTCTGGCCAGGCACGCCGCCACCGGCTCGCGTCGGCCCAGCTGGGCGGGTGAGCCCACCGGGGAGCCGCAGGGGCGCGCGTTCCTCGCCTACCTGGCGTCGGAGGCGATGCCCGGCACCGGCGCCGCGGTCGCACTGCTCGGGGGAGGTCAGCCGGCGCTCGCACTCGGGGTGGGCGCGGTCACCGCCGGCGCGAGCGTCACCAGCACGCTCGTCAAACGCTGGTACAGCAGGCGGGACAGGGCGCTGTCCAGGGCGGGGCACAAGTACCTCGCGGCCCTGCGCGCCCACGAGGCGGCCGTGCGCCGCAAGGAACTGCTCACCCCGTTGCTCGCCAGGGCCAGGTCGACCGGGATCGACCTCACCGCGCCAGGACCGCCGGAACCGGGGCCTCCCGACGAACGACCTCCCGACCACCAGCCGTACGGACCGCGTCTGGTCAACAGGGGCCTGCCGCCGATGGCGGGCGGTGGGTCCGCCGGTCTCGCGACGCTCGCCGGACTCGAGTTCCGTTACGCGGCGGCCTATCTGGGGATCGCCGGACTGGCCGCCACGTTCGGTCCGCTGCTCGAGCGGATGCTGAAGTCGAGGACGACGAGCCAGGAGTGGTCGCGGTTCGACGAGGCGGCGCGGGCGATCGAGGCCGAGGCGGCGAAGTTCGACGAGGTCTTCGTCGCGAAGCTGCACGCGTTGATGAACCGCCTCGACCGGCTGGCGGGCTCCGCGCCGACCGGTTCCCCGGAGGCGGCGCGTCCCGTCGCGGACGCCGAGTCGCACGACGCCTCACTGCACCGCTTCGTCGCGAGCTCCGTGCCGGGCTCGGCCGCCGACGTCGCCAGGGGCGGTGCGGACGCGACGGCCAAGGTCGGCGACGCGGCGTCCGACGCCCTGCTGAACGGCGGCGTCCGTGCCGTGCTGGGCGTGCTGATCGCCGCTTTCCTCGACCGGAAGTCGTTGCGCGACGAGCAGCAGGAGCTGATCAACCGGTTCGAGTTCGACAAGGCGGCCAAGCTCGCCGAGCAGGTCGCGCTGGAACAGGCCGCGCTGGACGCGCTGCTCGGTGAGGCCGACGGTCACCTCACCGCGGCCGAAGCGGCACAACAGGTGCGGGACGCGCTGCCGAGCGTGCGGCAGGACCGGACCGGGCGCCCGACCGGCTACCGCAGCTGGCGGGCGACCCACAAGTGGGACCTCAAGCGGGCTACCGCGACCCAGGCCGTGGTGGTCGGCAGCGCTCTGGCGTTCGACCAGGGCGCGGCCACGATGATCGTCGGCGGCGCGGCGGCCACGATGCTGGCGGCGAGCTTCGTGGTCAAGTACCTGTTCCGCCGGGCCGAGGTGCTCGCCTCGGGCGAGCTGGCGCTGGCCGATCGCGCGGAGGAACAGACGGCCGAAGCCGCGGAAACCTTGGCACTGCACGAGTTCATCCAAAGGTTCGTGGCCAGGGAGGTGCAGGCGGCCACGGGAGGACCGGTGGATCCGCTGCCCGCTCCTCCTCAGGTGCCGAAGATCCTGCGCAGGCGGGATCGGCGTTTCCCCGGCCACATCGAGGCGTTGGTTGCGCACGAACGCGAACGGATGTTGCGCGAGCCACGGCCGTGGTCACTGCTCGGTTCCCGGCTTGCCGCGTTGCACCGCATCGACCGGATGACGGCGCGCGTGCGGGAGTTCGCCGCGCACGAACGACGCACCGGGCACAGCGCTCCTCTCGCGAGGGCTCTCACGGACCTCGCCGCGTTGTGGACCGCCTACCAGCAACTTGTCCAGCACGGCACACCGATGCCGACCGACCACGAGCTGCATACGAACACCCGGCTGCGGGCCGGCACCGAGGCGACGGAGAACGTTCTCCCCCAACGACTTCAGCAGCTCCTCGACGAGAGCGTGGCCACCCCGGCCGGTCGCGCCTTCTACCAGCGCGGCGACGAGATGCTGGCCGACGCGAGCCAGGTGCCGCCGGAACCCGGTTCCTACACGATCGACATGCACGGCAACGCGACCTCGGTGCGGATCGGCACCGAACGGCTCACCGCCGACGACCTGGCCGCGCTCATCGAGGCCGATCCGAACTGGCACGGCGAGCCGATCAGGTTGATCTCGTGCAACGCCGGACACGAGGACAACGGTTTCGCGCAGCAACTCGCCACCCGGCTCGGTGTCCCCGTCACCGCACCCTCCGACTACGCAGGGACGTTCGCGGACGGCGCTCCGTTCGTCTCGACCGCGTACGTCGACGAGAGCGGCAACCTGGTCCCGAAGATCCCGCCGAACGGCACCTGGAGAACCTTCCAGCCACAGCTCAGCCTCCGCAAGCCGGTCACCGAGCTCACGCCTCGAATCGAGAACAACTACACGCCGAAACCGGCCGAGCACGAGCCGGCCGAGCCCGCTGTCATCGGGATCTCCGAGCTTCCCCCGGCACGGGTCGGCCCGCACCGCATCGGCATCTTCACCGAAGGACTGCGGCGCAACGACTCCGGCCAGATCACGCACGTCGGCGGTGTCCCCGTCCGGCTCGCCCTTCGCGAGCTCACCATGGAACGCGCGAAGCTGTACTGGTCTCCGGACAACGCCCGGCTGCGCAAGGAACGCAAGGACCAGTACCGGGAACTGAACCGCGAGCAGTCCAAGGGCACGTGGCCCGAGCAGCAAGAAGTCCGGCACAAGATGGATCTCATCCGCAAGGAGCTCAATGACCTGAAAGCGATGGAGAACGCCCTGTCGAAGAAGTCTACCGGAGGCTGCCTCGCCCTCCAGATGGACCTCGTCACCGGTGAGGTCTTCGAGTCCACCAACGGCCGAGAAGGCCGCAAGATCATCTGGCACAAGTTCCAGACCCAGATCAGGATGCGCATCGACGCGATCCGCCGTTCCGCGCCGCGCGGGTATCCAGGGCCGGAGTACCGAGGCGACGAGACCCCGGAAAAGCGCCGGTACCCCGGCTACGACGCACCGCACCGGCACGCGGAGGTGCGCGCGGCGGACGCCGCGCTGGCGGCACGACCTGATGCGAGACTCTCCGACCTCGCCGCCGACATCGTCTTCCTGAAGGCCGGCTACCCCGAGGCCTCGTGCTGTCCCAACTGCTCCGCCATCCTGCACGACGTCCGGACGAACCTGCCCAAGCTCCACTACAACCCGGAGACCGACAGGTCTTCGCTGGGAACCACCACCGGATGGGAGGGTCACAGCGAAGGCGACACCCCCTACCGGTTGCGCGGTGACTCGGCCGCGGCGGAACCCGTCCCCGCGAAGCCCGACGTGCGGCCGGACCTGTTCCTGCCCGACGACGAGGAGATCCGGTTCGCAGAGCTGCGGCCGTTGTACAGCGGCGACGACCGGCTGTGGCCGGACGAGCTGGCCGACCTCGTCACGTCCAGTCCGGAGTGGACGGACCAGCCGATCCGGCTGGCCGTGCGGGGCGGGCAGCTCGACGCCGAGTTCCTCCGGCGGTTCGCCGCCATGGTCGGCGTCCCGGTGCAGGTGCCGGAGACGTCGGTGACCGAAGGGTTCCTGGCGTGTTCGTCGGGCACCCTGGTGATCACGCACGATCCCGCTCCGCCACCGGACGGCGGGTGGCGGACCATTGAGCCGAGGACCGAGGAGATGTCATGAGGATCGCCCGGCTGTTCGACGGCAGGGATGCCGGTGGCGACCTGATGTTCGCTCCCGGTCGCGCCCGCATCGAGGACCCGGCCCAGCGCGCGCTGATCGCGGGTTTCCTGAGGTCCGGCAAGATGATCGCGCGGGTCACGGCACTGGACGCCGACCGGCTGGACCCGGACCGCCCGGAAGCCGTGCCGCTGTCCACCCTCACCGACGGCGTCTGGATCTGGGGCGCCGCGCTGCGCTACTACGTCGAGGTCCACGGGATCGCGCCGGAACCGGAGTTCGTGGCACACATGGCGGCCTGCGGTTACCAGGCCGACGAACCGGCCGAGAGCGCGTGGCGCGAGGCGCTCGCCGTGCTGCGCGCACGGTGACGCGTCACTTGCGGCAGATCGCGCCGCGGATGGCCTTCGGCGCGCTCTCGTAGAGCTGGTTGCCGTCGGTGGCGCGGATGAGGAAGCAGTACTTGCGGCCGGGTTCCACCGGCACCTTGAACGTGCGGTTGCGGTGCGCCACCAGGGTTCTGGTCTGCTCGCCCTCCCCCGCGACCACCACACCGAACTCCAGCGTCGCGGTGCTGCTCCAGGAGAGCTCCACCTCGTCGTTGCGGTCGACGGGATCCGCCAGCTCCAGGCCGACGGAGGTCGCTGTGGGGATGTCCCGCGCCGACGACGGAGGCGGCGCCGGCGGACTCGAGGCGGAATCGCCGCCGACCGGCATCAGGTAGATCCCGACCAGCACCACCAGACCGGCGAGCAGCACGCCGCCTGCGATGAGCTCGTAACGCACGCCGCGCCGACGTGGACGCGTGCCCGCGGTGTCGAAGACCACGGCCGCCGGAGGCGGGGTGAACGGCGGCGGTTCGAAGCCGTGGAACTCTCCCGCGGGCTGCGGCCAGGGCGGGGCGGGAGGCGCCGCCGTGGCACCGAAGTCGTCGAACTCCTCGTGCCCGGCCGGGGCGACGGGCGTCGCCTGCTGGGCGAAGTCGTCGAACTCGCCCGGCTCCGCGACCGGCGTCCGCGGGACGTCCGTCACCGGGCCGGGCGGAGCCTGCTCGACGACGGGTGGCGCGGGCAACGGCGGCATCACGATCGGTTCGGGCAACGGCATCACGATGGGCTCTGGCGGCATCGAGATCGGCGCGGGCAGCACCGCGACCGGTGGGGCGACCGGCACCATCGACGCCAGCTGCGCGGCCACCGTCGCCGCGTCCACCGGGCGGTGCGCCGGGTCGATCGCCAGCAACCGTCCGACCACAGTGGACAGTGCGACCGGCACGTCGGGACGGGAGATCGCCGGCACCGGGCTTCGCAGCACCCGCAGCACCCGCTCGCTCTCCGGCTCGCCGAGCCGGCCGGGGTGCGGCGAGCGGCCGGTCAGCGCGAAGTGCAGCACGGCGCCGAGACCGTAGAGGTCGGTGCGCTCGTCCAGCACGCTGGTGCGCAACGCCTCCGGTGGCAGGAACTCGATGACGTGCAACGGGTCGCGCGGAAACGCGTGCCGCAGGGTCACCCCGAAGTCCGCGACCACCGGTTCGCCGTTGTGGCGGAACAGCACGTTGTGCGGGCTCACGCCACCGTGCACGACATCTGCGGCGTGCGCGGCGGCGAGACCCGATGCGATCGCCTGGCCCAGCAGGGCGACGTCGCCGGCGGGCAACGGCCCGACCCGGGCGACGAGCATCGCCAGCGACTGCGCGCACAGCTCCATCCGCAGGGCGTGCCTGCCGCCGGACAGCGTCTCGACGCCGTCCACCCGCAGGACGCAGGGATGCGCGGAGAGCGCGGCGCGTTCCCGTTCGAACGCGGCCAGCGTGCGCTTGCCGAAGCTCTTGGGAAAAACCTTGAGCGCCACGGGAACGCCGTCGTGCAGTCCTGAGTAGACGGTTGCGACCGGACCGTCGCCGACCACGTCGCCCGAGATCGTCGCCATGCTCATCCTCGCCGCCACCGCAGTCATGCCCGTCATGGTCCGCTCGCCCGTGGCCACCGGGGGCCACACGGCCGGAACCGGCCAGCTCCGGACGAACTATCCCAGGTGGCTCGGTATCGGCGCCGGGGTGATGGCCAGCACCTCGTTCACCACGTCGGCGGCGCCGCGCTGGTTCAGCTCCGCTTCCGAGGTGAGGATCAACCGGTGCGCCAGCACCGCCTGCGCGACCTGCTTGATGTCGTCCGGCGTCACGAACCCGCGCCCGTGGGTGGCCGCCAGCGCCTGACCCGCGCGCACCAGCGCGATGCTGCCGCGCGGGCTGGCCCCGCAGCGCAACGCCACGTGCTCGCGCGTGGCCGCGGCCAGCCTCGCGGCGTACTCCACCACCGCCGGGTCGAGGTGCGCCGCCCGCACCTCCAGCACCGCCGCCTGCAGCATGGCCATGTCGACGACGGGCGACAACTCGTCCGGGCTGACGTTGGCGCAGTCGCTCATGATCACCAGCACCTCGGTGGCGAGGTCGGGGTAGCCCACGGACAACCGCATCAGGAAGCGGTCGAGCTGGGCCTCGGGCAGCCGGTAGGTGCCCTCCATCTCGATCGGGTTCTGCGTCGCCACGACCAGGAACGGCCGCGGCACCTCGTGCCGGACCGAGTCGACCGTGACCGTCCGCTCCGACATCACCTCGAGCAGCGCCGACTGGGTCTTCGGCGTGCCCCGGTTGATCTCGTCGGCGAGCACCACGTTGGCGAAGATCGCGCCGGGGTGGAACTCGAACTCCTCGGCCTTCTGGTGGTAGACCTGCACTCCGGTGATGTCGCCCGGCAGCAGGTCCGGCGTGAACTGGATGCGGCTCCAGCTCCCGCCGATGCTGCGCGCCAGGCACTTCGCGAGCGTCGTCTTGCCGAGCCCGGGAACGTCCTCGATCAGCAGGTGCCCCTCCGCGAGCATCGCCGCGATCGCCAGGCGCACCAGCTCGGGCTTGCCGCGCAACACGGTCTGCACGTTGTCCGAGATGAGCCGGTAGACCTCCCCAGCGGCCGACACGTTCACCCCTCCATTCACTGCGGTCACCGATAACCCCCTCCTCGCCGAGCGAGGGTATCGCTGCGGGTACAGAAAAAATCCATTCCGCCGTACATCAAGCTCAGAGACGTCATGTCCCACCGGGAACGATCGGGAGGGCGAGCTCGAAGATCGCCCCGCCCTCCTCGGCGTTGTAGGCGCTCAACGTGCCGCCGTGGGCCTGCGCGACCCAGCGCACGATCGAGAGGCCGAGTCCCGAGGAGCCGCCGCCGGTGCCGAAGCGGTCGAACGCCGCGTCGGCCAGCGTGCTGTCGACGCCGGGGCCGTGGTCGGCGACGGTCACCCGGCCGTTCGCGACGATGACCTGGACGACCGCCTGCTGGTCGGGCTGGCGGCCGTAGCGCAGGGCGTTGTCGAGCAGGTTGCCGATGGCCCGCTGGATCAGCGCCGGGTCGACCAGCACCTTGCACGGCGCGGTCGTCACCGTCACGCTCGCTCCCCCGGCCGGGGTGTCCTCCACGACGCCCGCGACCAACTGGTCGAGCCAGACGGGTTGCACGGCCAGCTGGTCGACGCCGGCCGCGAGGCGCGCCCTGACCAGCAGGCCGTCGATGATGCTGCCCATCCGCGAGGCGAGCACGACGGTCCTGGGCAACAGGTCCGCACGCTCCGCCGGGTTGCGCAGCGCCGTCTCGGCCAGCGCCCGCAGCGCCGCCACCGGGGTGCGCAGGTCGTGGGCGGTCTCGGCGAGCAGCACCTCTTGCTGCTCCAGCGCGGCCGCGGCGGGGCGGATCGCCCGGCCGGACAACACGTGGCCCGCCAGCCCCAGCGTGCCGATGAGCAGCACGCAACCGCCGATCACGAGCAACGTCAGCCGGTCGTGTTCGGCATCGGAGACGGAGGCGTCCGCGACCGCGATCACGCCGCCGACGTACCTGCCGCCGTACCTGCCGCCCTGCCGGAACGGCTCGACCCGGAAGCGCAGCGAACCGCCGTCGGTCGCCGTGGTGAAGCCCCGGAGCTGGGTGCCGGACTTCACGGCAGCCTGCACCTGGACGTCCAGGTTCGCCGCGGCGACCTCGGGGCAGCCGCCGCCATCGCTGACGAACCCCTTGAACTGGCCTGGGCCGCCCGGCAGGACGGCGAACCGTGGACACCTGTCGTTCAGCTCGTCCGCGGCCACGGCGGCGGCCGAGATCTCGCCGCGGCCGTCGTCCTTGACCAGCCGCAGCACGGACGACGTGACGACCTGCAGGCCGGCGTCGAGGTCCTGCTCGCGCCGGTCGGCGTCCGCGCCGATCACCAGCACCGCCAGCACGATCAGCACCGCCGCGTTGACCACGGTCACGAGAAGGGTCATCAGCAGCCGGAGCCGGCGCAGCCGATCGGCCGACGAGCGGGTCATCCGGCGGTCGCCAGCCGGTAGCCGCGGCCTCGGACGGTGTGGATCAGCTCCGGCCCGCGCAGCTTGCCGCGCAAGCGTTTCACGACGGCCTCGACCACGTTCGCCATTGGATCGTTCTCCGCGTCCCAGCAGTGCTCGATCAGCTCGGCGCGGCCGACCACCTGCTCGGCGCGCGTCATCAGGAACTCCAGCACGGCGAACTCCTTGGCGGACAACGTGAGCAGCACTCCGGCCCGGCGGACCTCCCGGCGCGCGCAGTCGACCTCCAGGTCCGCCAGGCGCAGCACGGACGGGCGGCCGCGGCCCGCGCGGCGGCACAGGACGCGCACCCGTGCGGCCAGTTCGGCGACCGAGAACGGCTTCACCAGGTAGTCGTCGCCGCCGTGGGTGAACCCGGCGACCCGGTCCTCGACGCTGTCGCGGGCGGTGAGGAACAGCACCGGCACGCTCCAGCCCTCCTGGCGGCGGCGGTGCACGTATCCGATCGAGTCGCCGTCGGGGAGCATGCGGTCGAACACGACGCAGCTGTGGCCGCCCGCGCCCAGTGCCGCGTCGGCCGCCGCGAGGTCCCCCACGGCGTCGACCTCGAACCCGGCGGAGCCCAGCTCGACGGACACCGCGAGGCGCAGGTCCTCGTTGTCCTCGACCACCATCACCCGCACGGCGTTCCCCATGTCATCAAATCCTCATGTGTCCCGGCAGATCGTAGGGCGGACGGCGCGGACCCGCGCCTGTCGGACCGTCGAAACGGGGTGCAGGCCATGCGGTCCACCACACTGTTCTCCGTGCTGGGCCCGGTCGAGGCGCCTGGCGTCCGTGCCGGCAAGCCGCTCGCCGTGCTGGCCGTGCTGTTGGTGCACGCTAACGCCTGGGTGCGTGCCGAGACGCTGATCGCGGCGACGTGGCCGGAACAGGACGTGCCCGCCTCGGCGAACGCCAACCTCAAGACCTACGTGTGGCAGCTGCGCAAGGCGCTGCCCCAGCAGCGGATCGAGCGCGCGGCCGGCTGCTACCGGCTGCGGGTCGAGCCGGGAGAGCTGGACGTCGACCAGGTCGACCAGCTCGCGGCCACCGCACGGCACGCGCTGGAGGGCGACGATCCGCGCACGGCCGTCGCGGCGCTGACCGACGCGCTCGGCCGGTGGCGGGGCCAGCCGTTCGGGGGCCTGGACGTCGAGGCGTTGCGGGGTGCGTCAGCCAGGTTCGGCGCCCTTCGCTCGGAACTCCGCGCACTGCTCGCGGAGGCCCACACGGCGTTGGGCGAGCACGGCAAGGCTGCCGCGGTGTGGCAGGCGCTGATCGACGACGACCCGTTCACCGAGGCGCACTGGGCACGCTGGACGACGGCGCTGACCCGAGCGGGCCGCCACGCCGACGCCCTGACCGTGCACGACCGGGCCCGCGCGATGCTGCGAGCGGAACTCGGCGTCGAGCCCGGCCCGGAGCTCCGTGCGGCGCACAGGACCGCGCTGCGGGAAATGCGTCCGGCTCGTCAGGACCTCCCCCGCGACCTGCCGGACTTCACCGGCCGCAGCGCGGAGATCGCCCGGCTGGAGGAGTTCGCGGGTGATGTGGCGGTGATCAGCGGGATGGCCGGGGCGGGCAAGTCCGCGCTGGCCGTGCACGTCGCGCACCGGCTCGCGCACCGCTACCCGGACGCCTTGCTGTACCTGGACCTGAGGGACCTCACCGCCGCGGCGGCTCTCGAGCATCTGCTCCAGGCGGTGGCCGGCACGGTGCCGGCCGATCTCGCGAGCCGTGCGGCGCAGTGGCGGGCCGAGATCGCCGGGCGCCGGGTCCTGCTGGTGCTCGACAACGCCGCCGACGCGCGACAGGTGCGACCGTTGCTGCCCGGCGGTCCCGGTTGTCTCGTGCTGGTCACCACCCGCGTGCGGACGCCGGTCGTCGACGGGGCTCACCGGCTCGTCCTCGGCCCGCTGCCGGACGCCGAGGCCGCGAGGCTGTTCGACACGCTCTGCGACGACTGGCGCGGCACCCCCGAACCCGGTGCGGTCGCCGAGGTCGTGCGGCTGTGCGGCGGGTTGCCCTGCGCGCTGCGGGCAGCGGCGGACCGGCTGCACAGCCGTCCGATGTGGACGGTGGGAAGGCTGGCCGCACGGCTCGCCGGTGGCACCGCCCGGATCGCCGAGCTGAGCCCGGCCGCCGAGCAGCTCGAAACCGTCTGCCGGGAGCTTTCCCCTGCCGCCCAGCGGGTGCTGACCGCGCTGGCCGCAGGACTCACCGACCAGGACCAGGTGGTGCTGGAGGACCTGCTCGACCTCGACCTGGTGACTCGGACGTCGACGGACCGCTTCACCCCGCACCCGTTGATCCGTGAACTCGTCCACGCCGTGCCGCCCTCGCGCCCGGCCAGGGTCGCCTGATCCGAGGAGCATCCCGTGCACAACCCACAGGCGCTCGACGCGCCACGCTCCGCCGCGCCGGCGTCTCAGGGCGCGCACCGGACCGGCACGCCGCAACTGATCGTCTCCGCCGCCGCGCACGCCGCCCCGGCCGTCGCGCGCCCGGTCGCCGCACCGGTCGTCGCTCCCCCGCCACCACCTCGGCCGCCCGTGACTCCGTTGCCAGTGCGGCACATCGCCCCGCCGGTGCCGGCTCCACGGCCGGGGCGACGCGCGGCGGTCCGGCAGGTCACCGCGCTGCAGGCCGTCTGCTGGCAGGTCGCGGTGATCACGACCGCGGTGTCGATCGGACGACCGTGGCCCGTGACGGCGGCCGCCTGCACCGGCGCGGCCGTGTTGCTGGCCGTCACCACGATCAGGATCCGCGGACGGTGGCTCCACCAGGTGCTGGCGCCGAGCCTGCCGTACCTGCTGCGCCCCCGGCGGCACAACCTGCCGGACGACGACAAGGCGTCCGCGTTGCTCGGCCTGCTCCTGCCGGATGCCACCACCTTGACCGTCCACACCGGACAGAGCGAGGCCCTGGCGATCAGCCACACCGCCGGTCTGACCACGCTGGTGCGGCCGCGGACCACCGGCGGCGGCCGCACCGGAGCGCCACCGTCGCCTGTCTCGTTGCTGCCGCCCACCGACGGCGGAGCGCACCGCTTCGGCATCCAGCTGGTGTTCCACTCGGGAGCCCGCTTCGACCAGCACCCGCGCTACTGGCTCACCGTGCACGCGTCCCGCACGGTCGAGCATCCCACCGACGCGGAGCTGGAACCCTTGCTGCGCAACGCGGTCCGCCGCGTGGTCCGGTCCCTCAACCGGTCGGGGACGCCCGCCGAGCCGATGCCGGCCGAGGCCGCGTTCGCCACCATCGCCGCACTCGGCCACGTGACCGGCGGGCGCACCGAAGTGCGTGAGGACTGGGGCTTCTGGCGCACCGGAGTGGTCTCCCACGCCTGTTTCCGCCTCGCCGGATGGGACCGGCTCAGCGACCACGAAGTCCACGGCCTGCTCACCGGGCTGGCCGCGAGGACCGCGGGAGTCGCGGTCACCGTGACCGTCGCCGCGCGGTCCGGCCACCTCGTCACCGCCGTGCTCCGGCTCGCGGCTCCCACGGAGTCCGCGGTCGAGGCCGCGGCGGCGTACCTCACCGGCCCGCTCGCCTCGTCCGGCGTCCGGCTGGTCCGGCTCGACGGCTCCCAGATGGCCGGAGTGGCCGCATCTCTTCCGATCGGAGGCTTTCCGCAATGACGCTCGCCCCAGTACTGCCCATCGGCCGGGTGCCCGCCGAGACCAGGATCACCGCCCTGCTCGCGGCCGCACAGCACGAGGTGCTGGTGATGAGCAGCCTCGTCACCTCCGTCAACCACCCGCTCGGCGTCGTCCGCCGGCACGACCACGACAACCTCCGCCGCGGAGTGCGCTATCGAGTCGTGGTACCCGACGACGCCCGCACGGCACCCGTGCTCGGCCCCCAGTTGGGGATGCTTTCGCTGGCCGGTGCCGACGTCCGCACGGTGACCGAGGTGCCGACCGACTCGATGGTGATCGACGGCGAGGTGGTCGTCCTGTCCGCCGAGCCGCGACCGGCCGGGCGCGTCGCGATGTTCCGGTTGCCCAGCCTGGTCACCACGACCGTCGAGCTGTTCGAGCGGGTGTGGACGAGCGGGGTGCCGCTGGCCGCGTACGACCTGCCGGTGAGCGCGGAACTCGGTGTGCGGGAACGGGAACTGCTCTCGCTGCTGTCCTCGGGCAGCACCGACGAGAAAGCGGCCGCACGGCTCGGCGTCTCGGTGCGGACCGTGCGCCGGATGGTCTCCGACATCATGAACCGGCTCGGCGCGCGCAGCCGGTTCCAGGCAGGCGTCAAGGCCGCGGACCGCGGCTGGCTGATGGAACGGACGGGCTGATGACTGTGACGACCTCGCGTGTCCTGCAGGTGGCCCCGGACCGCCACGGCGCGTACCCGAGCATCGGCGACGCGATCCGCGACGCACCGGACGGCGGCGTGATCTCGGTGGCGGCAGGCACCTACGCGGAGACGTTCGACCTGACCGACCGCAGGCTGACGTTGCAGGCGCACGACGGGGCCGACGTCGTCATCGACGGCACCGGCGCGGACTGGCCGGCCCTGCGGGTGCGGGGCGGTTCGCTGACGGTGCGGGGAATCCGGTTCCTGGCCGACGTGGAGGGCATCGTCGCCGCCGGTGCGACGCTGACCGTCGAGCTGTGCACCGTCACCGCCCGGTCCGGGCCGGCCATCAGCGTGCGCGACAGCCAGGGGTTCGCGATCAGCCGGTGCAAGATCTCCGGTGCGGCGCAAGGGATCACGATCGACGGGTCGTCCGGCCGGATCGACGGCACGCGCATCGAGAACGTGGCGGGCGACGGTCTCGTGGTCGGGCTCGGCGCCGATCCGGAGATCGCCAACTGCACGATCCTCGGCTGTGGGCAGCGCGGGGTGTACGTCTACCAGTACGCGCACCCCACGATCGACGCGTGCGACATCTCCGGCACCGCGCAGGACGGCATCGCGGTCGCGCACCACAGCCGCCCGGTCATCCGCCGCACGAAGATCCACGACCTGCAGGGGGCGGGCATCTCCTTCGGCGCGGACTGCGCCGGCTCGGTGCTGGAGTGCACGCTGACGAACACCGCCGAACCGGCGATCGCGCTGGCCCCCGGCGCCACGCCCACGATCACCGAGGCCGCCCGCCCGGTGCGGTCGGGCGGTGACGGACTCGACGACCTGCTCAACGACCTCGACGCCATGGTCGGGCTGGCCGCGGTGAAGGCCGAGGTGCGCACGGTCGTCGACGAGATCCAGGTCGACAAGTGGCGGCTCGGCGCCGGGCTCACCGTCGGCACGGTCAGCCAGCACCTGGTCTTCACCGGCGCCCCGGGCACGGGCAAGACCACCGTCGCCCGCATCTACGGCAAGCTGCTCAAGGCGCTCGGCGTGCTGCCCAGGGGCCAGTTCCGCGAGGTGTCCCGCCGCGACCTCGTCGGCCAGTACATCGGTCACACCGCGGAGAAGACCGCGACGGTGTTCGAGGAGTGCCTCGGCGGCGTGCTGTTCATCGACGAGGCCTACACGCTGTCCCGTTCGTCGGGCAACGGCGGCGACTTCGGCCAGGAGGCCATCGACACCCTGGTGAAGCTCATGGAGGACCACCGCGACGGAGTGGCCGTCATCGTCGCCGGCTACACCGATGAGATGGACGGCTTCATGGCCGCCAATCAGGGCCTCGCGTCCCGGTTCGCGAAGACCATCGAGTTCGAGAACTACGAGGCCGACGAACTGCTGCTGATCATCGACCGGATGGCCTCGGACGGCGACTACCGGCTGGACCCCGGCGCGCATCCGTTGCTGCTGCAGCACTTCGCCGCCATCTGCGGAGGTGCGTCGTTCGGCAACGCCCGCGATGCCCGCAAGCTCTTCGAGGGCATGCGCAAAGCGCAGTCGAGACGCCTGCGCGCGCTCGGCAGGATGCCGGACACCGACGAGCTGCGCGGCCTGCTGACGGAAGACGTCACGTCCTGCTTGTAGGCACGCTACTGTCCGTGTTCGTGCGTGTCTTGGTGGTCGAGGACGACGAGAACCTGCGGCTGGCGATCAGCGGGTCGCTGCGCGGCGCGGGCTTCGCCGTGGACGCGGTGGGCGATCTGCCCGCCGCCGACCAGGCGTTGTGGGTCAACGCCTACGACTGCGCGGTGTTCGACCGCATGCTGCCGTCCGGCGACTCACTGGCCTACGTGCGCTCCAGGCGGTCGGCCGGGTCACCGGTACCGATCCTGTTCCTCACCGCCCGCGACGGCGTGGCCGACCGGGTCGCCGGCCTGGAGCACGGCGACGACTACCTGGTGAAGCCGTTCGCCGTGGCCGAACTGGTCGCGCGGGTAGGCAGCCTGTGCCGGCGGGCGGCCTCCGGGCACGCCGCACTGCTGCGGTGCGGCGACCTGGAGATCGATCTCGGACGCCACCAGGTGCGGCGGGCCGGAGTGCTGCTCACCCTCACCACCAAGGAGTTCGCGGTGCTGGAGATTCTCGTGACGCACCAGGGGAAACCAGTGACGCACGGCGAACTGATCGCCTACGCGTGGGACGAGATGGCCACCCCGAAGTCGAACGTCCTGCCGGTGCTGGTCGGCCAGCTCCGGCGCAAGCTGCACCAGCCACCGATGATCCACACGGTGCCCGAGGTGGGCTACCGGATCGATCCGTAGCCCTCGCCCGACAGCCGGGCTGCGTGACTACCACTGACCTGCCCCACCGGAAGGGTTCCAGTATTGGTGGCTAAGTGGCGGCTCTCCGAGAGGCTGTGCACTGTGCCCCGTCCGTACCCCGCCGAGTTCCGAGCGCGTGCCGTCGCGCTTGTTCGGGCCGGTAGAGAGCAGAAGCAGATCGCGGTGGACCTCGGTATCCATCCGGTGACGTTGTCGAAATGGGTCAAGCAGGACCGGATCGATCGCGGCGAGATTTTCGGCACCCCGAGCAGCGAGTCCGTCGAGCTGCTCGCCAAGCTGGCCGCCGAACGTGTCCTCGATCAGGGCGACATCGCGGTACTGGGCGGGCTGCGGCAGGCGTTCAAGTCGCTGCGCCGCCACATCCGGGCGAACGAGACCATTCCCTGGAGTCCGACAGATCCAAGGAATACATGGCGTTCAAGTCGCTCGCCTCCGCGATGTCCGCCCTGCTGACCAGGAACCACCCGCGCAAGCAACCGTCCGCCGCCGCCGCCGTGAACCAGGCATTCGCCGAGATCACCGCCAATCGCCACGAGCGGACGTGGACCGCCGTCCCCAGCACCCGCGAGCCCTGACCGCTCAACCGAGCAGCTTCACGAGCTTCGCCGGCGCCAGCACGCGGTAGCTCTCAGTCAGCAACTCCCGCACCTCGTCCCAGTCCACGTCCGGCAGCACCTTCAGCCCGACCACGTCCTTGCCCCACGCCGCCCGGAAGAACGGCTCCCCGGCTCCGGCCAGGGCGTCGAACTCCTCGGACTGGGCGCGGAACGTCATGATCACTGTTGGTTCAGTGAGTTCGGCGGCCCGGCTGTACGCCCCGGTCTCACCGGGATGCGCCGTGAAGACGTGCACGAAGCTGCGGTTGCGGATGCTCCACCGCATGCCCACCCACGCCGCTTGCTCGGTGGCCTCCGGCAGCGCGGCGCAGATGGCCCGCACCTCGTCCAGCACCCGGTCCGGCACGTCCGCACGATCGTTCACGGCGCACAACGCTACGCGCCCGCTCCCCGTCCATGTGCATGATCGGCCTCGGCACCCTGGCACTGCTGGAGAACCCCGACACCCCGGCCCGGATCCGGGACACCGACGACCCCGACACCCTTGACATCGACCGCAAAGCCCTGGGACACATGGTCTTTGGTCACGGCGTCCACCAGTGTCCCGGTCAAACCCTCGCCCGCGCCGAACTGGAGATCGCGCTGCCCACGCTGCTGCGCCGCCTGCCGGGCCTGCGGCTCGCCGTGCCGCTCGAGGAGATCCGGGCCGCGCAAACCCAGGCGCTCGCGGCGGTCCTGAACTGAAACGACGGCGGGAACTTCTCGCGCGGCCCGGCTCGGCGTTTGCCGAGCATTTCCCCTCGAATTCCCACGAGCGCCCCAATTCGTCGCCTGAAGTCGCGATCACCGAGCCCCCCGACCGGTAAGCGTCGATGCCGGTCTGGACATGTCGCCCCAAAGACTTATAGTCTGACTGCAAGTCAGACTTGCAGTCAGACTGTAAGTCGAGAAGGGACAAGCTCATGGTTGACGAACAGCGTCGTATCGAGGTCGCCGTGCTGGTGTGCCCGGACTACGCGCCGGTCGACGTCGTCGGGTTCCATGCGGTGATGGCGAGCATGCCCGGGGTGAACGTTCATCTCGTCTGGAAGAACTTGGACGAGTTCCTGGGCTATGGCGGATTTCCGGGGCGCGCGACCACCACGTTCGCCGACTGCCCAGCGGACTTGGACGTCCTGCTGGTGGGGGCGACGCCGACGGAACTTCTGGAGGACTCGGAGACACTTGCGTTCCTCGCCGACCGGGGTGCCCGGGCCGGCTGGGTCGCCGGGGTGTGCGAAGGCAGCCTGGTGCTCGGTGCGGCCGGGTTGCTCCGCGGATACCGGGCCACCACCAACTTCCACTTCTACGACGAGTTGAACTGGTTCGGCGCGAAGACGGTTGAGACGCCGAACGTGGTGGAAGACCGGAACAGGATCACCGCAGGCCCGGCCACCGGGTGCATCGAGATCGCTTTGCGGCTGGTCCAGGTCTTCTTCGGTGACGAGGTGGCTCGCCAGACGGAACTGAACGCCGAGTACGCGCCGCGCCCCCTCTTCGGCGTGGGTACGCCCGCGTTGGCCGGGCCGGAACTCACCAGACGCACGCTCGCCGAATCCCATGGGTGGACACAGGCGGTCACGGCGGGCGCGCGACGGGCCGCCGACAGGCTGGAGGCTTCCGCCGCCGTGTGATCCTTGGTTCGGAACCACGCCGGCGCGTCTGTCGCCGAAGAAGGCAATTGCGCGGCAGATGCGAGAATCAGCAAATGACCACCAGTGCCCCGGGGCCATCGCCCGCCGGCGAGTCCGTCGGATTGCGGCTCGTCGGCATAGGCCGGATCTTGCAACGTCAATACGAGGCCGAACTGTCCGAGATTGGAATCACTCTCCGTCACCTCGGAGCACTGGGGCACCTCTCACGCCATCCCGACATGTCCTACAGCGATCTCGCTCGTCGCTCTCACGTCACCAGCCAGAGCATGAACGCCACCGTTCGGGCGCTCGAAGAACTCGGCGCAGTTCAACGGACTCTCCCGGGCCAGGGCCATGCCGCACGCCTCGAGGTGACCGCAAGGGGCCGAGAGTTGCTGCAATTGGCAAGTGCTGCGGCCACGCGGCTGGACGACAGCCTTTCCCAGAATGTGCCGGCCGCCGAATGGGACACGCTGAAGAAGCTGTTGGAGAAGCTCGGCACCCTCGACTCGCCACCTGTCGGCGGCAGCTAGCGCCCGGCAGCCCCGTACTTCCCGACGAATTGACGGCGACGCTCTAATCCTGGCCTCAGGTTGATCGGGGACCATGAGCGGCAAAAGCATCGACTGGAGGGGGCGGGCCGGCGTGCGGATCATGATCGCGGATGACGAGGCGGCCATCCGTGAGTCGCTGGAGCGGGTGCTCCAGGTCGAGGGTTACGACACCACCTCCGTCGCCAACGGTCTCGCCGTGCTCGACGCGGTCGGCGGCGACGCGCCGGATCTGCTGATCCTCGACGTGATGATGCCCCGCCTCGGCGGGGTGGAGACCTGCCGGCGGTTGCGGGCAGCGGGCCGGGATCTGCCGGTGCTGATGCTGACCGCCCGGGATCAGGTCTCCGACCGGGTCGCGGGGCTGGACGCGGGCGCCGACGACTATCTGCCCAAGCCGTTCGCCACCGAGGAGTTGCTGGCCAGGGTCCGGGCCCTGCTGCGCCGCCGCGCGCCGGGCGACGACGAGTCGCAGATCCTGACGTTCGCCGACGTCCGGGTCGATCCCGACAGGTTCGAGGCGTGGCGGGGCGGGCGGCCGCTCGGCCTGACCCGGACCGAGTTCTTCCTGCTGGAGGTCCTCGTGCGCAACGCGACCAGGGTGGTGACCCAAGGCGCGCTGTTCGAGGCGATCTGGGGCTTCGACATGAGCCTCACCTCCAACAACCTCCAGGTGTACGTGAGCTACCTGCGCCGCAAGATGGAGGCCGGGGGTGAGCCGCGACTGATCTACACGCGGCGCGGCTTGGGGTACACGTTGCGGGAGACCCCTCCGTGAGCAGGCCCGCCGGCCGGCTGACCCGTTGGTGGCGCCGGCGGTCCCTGCGGACCAGGCTGACGGTGATCGCGGCGACGGCCATCGCGGCCAGCGTGTTCATGGCCTTCCAGGTGGCCAGCGAGCTGCTGGACTGGGAGCTGCAGGCTACCGCGGAGGATCAGCTGCGTGCCGACTCCCGCGTCCTGGCGACGAACGCGGAGCGCGCCGGTCTGGCGGAGGTCCAGCTACCGCCGTATCCCGGATCCGGTCGGCTGGTGCGGGTCGTCCTGCCCGACGGCTCGATCCGGACGCCGGTCGGCCAACCCGCGCTGCCCCCGGTCAGCGAGCACGCCGAGCGCGTGGTGCAGGGCGCGGCGGCCGACCTGATGGAGTCGGGCGACAGCGACGACGACGGCTACCTCGTCTACACGCTGCGGGCGGGCGACGGCGCGGTCCAGGTGGCCCGCGCCGCCGACGACAGCCCGATCAACCAGTTCGGGTTGGGCATGCTGCTGATCGGACTGTTCTGCGTGGCCTGCGGCGCCCTTGTCGGGCGGGCCGTGGCGCGGACCGGGCTGGCACCGATCGACCGGCTGACCGCCGCCGCGGTCCGTGTCGCGCACACCCGGGATCTCGACGCCGACATCCCGGACGAGGGCGGTGGGGAGATCCGGCGGCTGATCCGGTCGATCAACGACATGCTCGCCGCGCTCCGTGACTCCCGGCGGGCCCAGCGGCTGCTCGCCGAGGACGCCGCCCACGAACTCAAGACCCCGCTCACCAGCCTGCGCCTCAACATCGAGCTGCTGGTCCGGCTCGATCGGCGCGGCACCCTGGACAGCGCGCTGCCCTCGGAGAGCCGGACCCGGCTGCTCAACGATCTCGGCGCCCAGGTGGCCGAGTTGAGCACCCTTGCCGCCGAGCTGACCGACCTGGCGCGCGGTGACGTCAGCGACGAGAGCACCGAACTGCTCGACCTCGCCGACGTGGTGGTGGCCGCCGTGACCCGTGCGCGTTCCCGCGTGCCCGACGTCGAGGTCGCGCTCGACGTGACCTCGGTGTGGGTGAGCGGGCGTCCCGCCGCGCTCCAACGGGCGGTGCTCAACCTCATCGACAACGCCGGCAAGTGGTCTCCTGCGGACCAACCGGTCCAGGTCCAGCTCCGTGCCGAGGGCGCGTCGGCGGTGATCGAGGTCGACGACGCCGGGCCGGGCATCGACGCCGCCGACGTACCGCGGGTGTTCGACCGGTTCTACCGTGCCGACAGCGCACGGGCCTTGCCGGGATCCGGTCTGGGGCTGTCGATCGTGCAGCGGGTCGTCGACGCCCACGGTGGCCGGGCCACCGTCGCCCGCTCCCCACGCGGTGGCGCGCTGCTTCGGGTCGACCTTCCGGCCGCCCCGACCGCACGGCGCCGACCGTCGGGCCCATGAAAGATCCGGGACGGGCCTGGGCCCGTCCCGGATCTCGTCCGTGCCGCCGCGCTCACCTTTGCAGCGCGGGCTCCTCATCGTCCACAAGCGACTGTTGAGCGTCCGGCAGCTCCACCGGCCGGGACAGCCGGCTCGGCCACCACATCCGCCGGCCGATCAGCAGGGTGAGGGCGGGCACCAGGATCGACCGCACCAGCAGGGCGTCGAGCAGCACGCCGAAGGCGACCAGGAACCCGACCTCGATCAGCATCACCAGCGGAAGCGTGGCGAGGACCGCGAACGTGGCCGCCAGGACCAGGCCTGCCGAGGTGATGACGCCACCGGTGGCGGAGAGGGCTTTGAGCATCCCCTCTCTGGTGCCCAGACGCACGGTCTCCTCTCTGGCCCGGCTGGCCAGGAAGATGTTGTAGTCGACGCCGAGCGCCACCAGGAACAGGAAAGCCAGCAGCGGCACCGAATAGTCGACGCCCTTGAACCCGAGGATCGTGTCGAAGACGAACACGCTGCCGCCGAAGGCCGCCGCGAAAGAGACGATCACGGTGGCCATCAGGACCAGCGGGGCCACGATCGCTCGGAGCAGCAGCCCGAGGACGAGCAGGACGACGGCGAGCACCAACGGGATCACCAGCTTCTCGTCGCGGCTGGTGGTCACCTCGGTGTCGAGGTTCTCCGCACTCGGCCCGCCGACCATCGCCTCCGCCCCGCTCACCGCGTGCACGGCGGTGCGCACCCGCTTGATCGTGTCGTACTCCGCGACGGTGTCCGGCGCGTCCGTCGGGAACACGGAGATGTCGGTCCAGCCACCGCTGGTCTGACCCGGGATGGCCACTGCCACACCGCGAGTGCCCTGGACGATGTCGAGCACCCTCTCCTGGTGCGCCGGCCGCGTGAAGATCGTCATCGGCTGGCCGCCGAGCTCCGGGAAGTGCTGGCGGAGAACGGTGAAGCCGGTGACCGACTCCGGCGCGGACACGAACTGGTCCTGCTCCCGCAGGGCGCTGGTGTTGCCCGCCAGGCCGATGGTGAGCACGCCCAGGACTCCGAGCGAACCGAGCGTCGCCACCCACCGGCGGCGACTGATGGCGGCGCCGAGCCGTACCCACATTCCCGGCTTCCCCTCCACGGCCGTGCTGAGCCGCGGGATGGCCGGCCAGAAGATCCGCCTGCCGAGGACCACCAGCATCGCCGGGAACAGCGTCAACATGGCCACCAGCGCGCACAGGATGCCGGCCGCGCCGACCGGGCCCAGTCCGCTGGTGCTGTTGAGGTCCGCGACGAGCAGGCAGAGCAGGCCCGCGATCACGGTGGCCGCGGACGCGACGATGGCCGGCGCCGCGCCGCGTAGCGCGTGGACCATCGCGACCCGGACGTTCTCGTGGTGGTGCAGTGCTTCCCGATATCGGGCGATGAGCAACAGCGCGTAGTCCGTGCCGACGCCGAACACCAGGATCGTCAGCAGCGCCGAGTTCTGGTCGTTGATCACGATGCCGAAGCCCTTGACGAGCAGGTAGACGGTCGCCATCGAGGTCAGGGCGGCCGCGCCCACGGCGACCAGCGGGATGAGCCACAACACCGGGCTGCGGTAGGTGATGATGAGCAGGAGCGTGACGACGATGACTGTGGTCAGCAGGACCTGCAGGTCGATGCCGTCGAAGACGGCGTCCATGTCGCCGTCGACCGCGGCCGGGCCGGTCACGTCGAGTTCCAGGCCGGCGGGGCGGTCCTTAGCGGCGTCACGCAACGGGCCGACGATGGCCTCCGGTGCGCCGTAGGTCGTGCTCACGTCGAGGGTGAACATCATCGCTTTGCCGTCGGTGGAGGGTCTCGTCTGCGGGCCCTCGTCGTCCTCGCCGGCCGGGGCCGCCACCTTCGGCGGATACCGCTGGGCAAGGGTGTCGTAGTGGCGCTCGATCGTCGCGCGGTCGGCGTCGGTCATGCCGCCGGAGCGGTGGTACACGAAGACGAACGTGTTGTCGTCCCCGCCGGGGAGACTGTCCTCCAGCACCGCGACCTTGGTGGACTCGGCGCCTGCCGGCAGGGTGTCCGCGGCGCTGTCGGTGGTGACCGAACTCAACTTTCCGCTCAACGGCCCCATGATCACCGTCAGCGCCAACCACACGCCGATCACCAGCCACGGCACCCACCGGCCCGCCAACCGACCGGCCGGCGCTTCCCCGGACGGCGCTGCGTTGACTGCCATTCCCAGCCTCCTACATGAGTGTTACATCGCTTGTCTGACGCCGACTTCCTACCGAGCGAATCTGAGAAGACCGTTAATGCGGTGCTCAGGCCGGTTGACAGGACCAGGCAGTCCTGTGTGGACACTGTGGAGTAGTACCGTCGTACCGCCTCCCTCCCGAAATGACGACCGCGGTACGACGAAACGGGACGGATTTGGCCTTAGCGTTCAGGCTATGAAGAAACCTGATAGTCCACTGTGGAGGTTTGGGACGACCACCGTGGCGCTGGCGACGGCGTTCGCTGTCGTCGCCTGCGGATCGAACGCCGGCAACGGTGCGGCGCCCGTCCCTCCCGGCTCGCACAACGCGCACGCGGGCCAGTCGCCGGCCGCACCGCTGCCGCTGCGCGCCGGCGAGCGGTTCGTCGACCTGAAGATGGCCGAGGCCTACACGCCCGCGCCGCCGGAGGGTGGCGGCACGGACGAGTACCGGTGCCAGGTGATCGATCCAGGCCTGACCAAGGCGGAGTTCCTGACCGGGACACAGGTCATGCCGGAGAACGTCGCCCTCGCACATCACGCCATCGTGTACGCGGTGCCGCCAGGCGGCGCTGCCCTCGTGCGCGCGCAGGACGCGAAGACCCCCGGCCTCGGCTGGCAGTGTTTCGGCGGGACCGGCGTGGTCGGCGCCGACGTGGAGAGCGAGGACGAGAGCGCCGACCCTGGCGCGACGTGGGTGGACACCTGGGCGCCGGGCGCCACGGAGACTCTGTACACCCAGGACGTCGGCTTCAAGCTGGAGCCGGGCAGCCTGCTCATCCTCCAGATGCACTACAACCTGTTGACGACCGACGGCAAGCCGGCCGCGTCGGACCGCTCCGCGGTGCGGCTGCGGCTGACCGACGGCACGCCGCAGACCAGGGAACTCGACACGTTCCCGCTCGACGCACCGACCGAGCTGCCCTGCGCCGCCGACGAGTCGGGTCCGCTCTGCGACCGGGCGGCCTCGATCGCGGACGTGACGAAGCGGTTCGGGTCAGAGGTCGGCGAAACCGCGGATCGTCAGGTGGAGGAGTGCGGCCAGGGCGCGCCGAAGCCCGGTGACACCCAGACCTGCGACCACGAGGTGCCGGAGCCGATGACGTTGTTCGCCGGTTTCGGCCACATGCACCTGCTCGGGCGGGCCATCAAGGTCGAACTCAACCCTGGCAGGCCGAACGCCAAGGTCGTGCTGGACGTGCCGCAGTTCGACTTCGACAACCAGCGGCTGGTGAAGCTGCCGGAGCCGGTGGAGATCGGTCCGGGGGACACGCTGCGGGTGACGTGCACGCATGACGCGGGGTTGCGCAAACGGCTGCCGCAGCTGAGCAAGCTGCCGCCGCGCTACGTGGTGTGGGGCGACGGCACCAGCGACGAGATGTGCACGGGCATCATGACGGTTTCCCTGCGCAAGTCCTGATGACCCCGCTGCGTTGGGATTCCCCGAGGCGGTCGCCGGTCTGGGTGTTGCTGCCGCTGCGTGCTTTTCTGGGTGGCACCTTCGCCTACGCCGGTCTCTCCAAGCTCCTCGACACGCACTACTTGGACGACACCTCGCCACTCGGTGTCCACGCGCAGATGGTGAACGCCGCCGCGACCTCCCCGATCGGCCCGCTGGTCTCGCTGGCCGCCGACCACGCGACCGTCGCCGGGCTGGCGATCGCTTTCGGGGAGATCGCGGTCGGGCTCGCCACCCTGCTCGGGCTGTTCACCCGGCTCGCCGCGCTCGGCGGCGTCCTCCTCTCGCTCAGCTTCTTCCTGACGGTGAGCTGGACGACTCGGCCGTACTACGTCGGGGCCGACATCGTGTTCGCCTTCGCCTGGACCCCGTTGCTGATCGCGGGCGACGCCGGGGTGTTGTCACTGAGTGCCCGCCTGCGCGCGAAGGTGCGGCACGGGCTCGGCCTGCCGGTGCACCCCGCGCCGGAGGAAGACGGGACGGTGCAGGACGACGTCGAGCGGCGCACCGTGCTGCGGAGCGGTCTGATCGCGGGGGCGGCGACCGCTGCCGGAGTCACCGCGGGCAGCGCGCTGGCGCTCGCCCGGCGCCCTGCCGGCCCGCCCGCGGACTCGGTGAGTCACGGCCCGGTGATCGCCGCGGTCGACGACATCGCCGTCGGCTCGTCGAAGAGCTTCACCATGCCGAACGGGACGCCCGCCCATCTCCTGCGCCCGGCGCCGGACACCTTCCTGGCGTTCAACGCCACCTGCAGTCATCAGGGCTGCCCGGTCTCCTACGTCGGCCCTGGATTCCAGTGCCCCTGCCACGGCGCCACCTACGACGAGAACGGACAGGTGACCGGAGGGCCCGCACCCAAACCGCTGATCAAGATCCCGATCAAGGTCGTTGAGGGCCAGGTGATGCTCGCCTGATCTTCGGACGCGCGGGACGGAGCGCTAGATCGGCCGGGTGAGTCTCAGGTCGTAGGCGAGGATGACGGCCTGGATCCGGTCCCGTGCGCCGATCTTGGCGAGGACCCGCCCGACGTGGGTCTTCACGGTCGACTCCGACAGCGTGAACCGTTGCGCGATCTCGCCGTTGGTGAGGCCGTGGCCGATGGCGACGAGGATCTCGCGCTCGCGGCGGGTCAGGGAGTCCAGCCGGGGATCCTTCCGCACAGGCCCGCAGAGGTCGTCGTCGAGCTGGTCGGCGAACGTGTCGAGCAGCCGCCGGGTCAGCACCGGCGCGATCACCGCGTCCCCGGCGGCGACGGCCCGGATGCCGGCGAGCAGCTCCTCCGGGCGGGTGTCCCTGAGCAGGAACCCGCTCGCCCCGGCCCGCAGCACGGCGAACGCGTACCGGTCCACGTCGAACGTCGTCAGCACCAGGATCCGCGAACGCCCACCGGCGGCGGCGATGCGCCGGGTGGCCTCGATCCCGTCGACGCCCGGCATGCGGATGTCCATCAGCACCACGTCGGGATGCAGCTCGGTGGTCCACCGAACGGCCTCGGCGCCGTTCTCGGCCTCGCCGACGATCTCGGTGTCAGGGGTGCTCTCCAGCAGCATGCGAAACCCGAAGCGCTGCAACGGCTGGGCGTCCACCACGAGCACAGAGATCATGAACGGCTGCCTTTCAGGGGCGCGTGGACGGTTCAGCCGCCGTCCGGTGCGAGGCCGGCGCTGACCGTGCCGCCGTAGAGCGCGGCGCGTTCCGACATGAGGCCGAGACCGCGTCGCCCGGCGACGCCTACTTCCTATCGAGCGGACCTGAGACGACCGTTAAAACGGCGCTCAGGCCGTGCCGCGCTGGACGCCGACGGCTACACCGGCAGCTCGGCGTGCTCCGTGTACTCCCGTGCCCCTCGCGCGCGGAACACCGACCGGGCGTGCGTGAACGCCGCGTCCGCCGCCTCCGCGTCACCCCGGCTCCGGTGCAGCAGCGCGAGGTCGTGCTCGGTGCGCGCCCGCCACAGTGGTGTTTCCATGGCGTCCCAGATGGACATCGCCGCGTCCAGGTAGTTCTGCGCGAGGTCCAGCCGTCCCTCCGCCAGGTGCAGCTGGCCGAGGACGCGCAGGGTGATGGCCTGGCCCCAGCGGTCGTCCTTGGCGCGGACGGTGGCGAGCGCCGCTTCGAGCCGGGGCAACGCCTCCGCGCTGTGGCCCATCCGCATCTGCGCCTTGGCGTGTGCCCGCACGGCGTAGGAGTGCATGAGGTCGTCGCCTAGTTCGGCGAAGATCGTGGCGGCGTCGGCGCACGCGGCCATGGACGCCTCGTAGGCGCCGCGTGCCCGGTGGTAGAGACCCATGGTGCGCAACGACAGTGCGACTCCTCGTCTGCTGCCTGCCCGCCGGTACGCCGTCAGTGACTGCTCCAGGTCCGCTCGTGCTTCGTCGTACTCGCCCAGTTCCAGGTGGACCGAACCCCTGATCCGCAGCACGTGCCCGATGCCGACCTGGTCGTCGAGCGCCTGGGACAGGGTGGCGGCCTGGCTCAGGAAGTGCACCGCCTCGGTCAGGTGTCCGGGTTCGCGGCACGCGAGGCCCATCCCGGTGAGTGAGGAGGCCTGGCCGCGCACGTCGTGCAGGTCGCGGTAGCGGCCCAGCGCCTCGCCGAAGAGCTGGCGGGCCTCGGCGAAGCGGTCCTGGAAGAACCGCAGGCGCGCGAGTTCGGCCAGCACGTCCGCGGCGAGGCAGGGGTCGCCGACGTGCTGGGCCGACGTCATCGCGACGCCGATGATCCGGTCGCGGAGGTCGTGGCAGTTGGTCGCCTGCTCGATCGCGGTGTGGGCCGAGACGAAGTCGCACACGTGCCGGTGCAGGCCGGTGGCGGCGGCGCGTTCGACGGCCACCGCGAACGCCGGTTCCTCGCCCAGCAGCCAGGCGTCGAGGTCGTCGGACAGGCGTTCGGACATGGCGGTGACGCCGTCGGGTTCGCGGTGCCCGGCGGCCGGGCGCCAGGTGGACTCGGCCGAGGAGCTGTTCGCGGCCGTGCGGCTCAGCAGGGCGATCCAGCCGTCCAGGACGCGGGCGATCGACGCGGTCAGCTCGGCGGGCTCGTCGGCCTCGGCTCGTTCGCGGGCGTAGAGCCGGACCAGGTCGTGCAGCCGGTAGCGCAGGACTCCCGCCGCGTCGGCACCGGACAGCGTGGCCAGCTGCGCGTCGACGAGCACCTCCAGGACCTTCTCCGCGTCCGCCTCGGACGTCTCGAGCAGCCAGCTCACCACCCAGGTGGAGAAGTCGGGCAGGCCGAGGTGTCCCATCCGGCCCAGTGCGGTGCGAGCCAGGTCGTCGAGCGCCCGGCAGCTCAACGCGATGCTGCTGCGCACGGCCAGGTCGCCCGCGGAGAGTTCGTTGAGACGGCGGCGTTCGTCGGTCAGGCGGTCGGCGAGGACGCGCAACGGAAGCTGCCGCCGCGAGGCCAGGCGGGCACCGGCGATCCGCAACGCGAGCGGCAGGCGTCCGCACGCGTCGACGATCCGGTGCGCCGAGTCCACGTCCTCCGCCAGCCGCGCCTCGCCGACGATCCGCGCGAGCATGTCGTACGCCTCGCCGGGCGTCACGAGGTCCAGTTCGGTGAACAGCGCTCCGGCCAGTCCCGCGAGGCGGTCGCGCGACGAGATGAGCACGGCACAGCGGGCGGCGCCCGGCAGCAGGGGCCGCACCTGTTCCTCGGACGCGGCGTCGTCGAGCACGACGAGCACCCGGCGGCCGGCGAGCAACGTCCGGTAGAGCTCCTGGCGTTCCTGCGCCGACTCGGGCAACTGGCCGGGATCCATGCCGAGCGCGGTCAGGAACCGGCCCAGGACCTCGCCCGCGGTCGCGGGCAGATCGCTCGTGCCACGGAGCTCGGCGTAGAGCTGGCCGTCGGGGAACGACCGGGCCGCCTCGTGCGCGGCGCGGACGGTCAGCGCGGACTTCCCGCACCCTCCCGGTCCCGCCACGATCTGCACGGCGGCTCGCTCCTCGCACAGTGCGGCGGCCAGTTCTCCGAGCTCCCGCGCCCGGCCGGTGAAGTCGGCGAGAGTCGCCGGCAACTGCGCGGGTGCCGTCGCCGGCGCGGTCCTGGCGACCGGTGCCGCGTCCACCGGAACCAGCTCCAGGGTGCCGCGCAGGATCGCGGAGTGGATCGCGCCGAGCTCGGAGCCGGGTTCCACGCCCAGCTCGTCGACGAGCGCGTCCCGGCCCTCCCGGTAGCACGCGAGCGCGTCGGCCTGCCGTCCCAGGCGGTACAGCGTCACCATCAGCTGCCCGCGCAGCCGTTCGTTCACCGGGTACCGAGCCACCACGGCGGTCAGGTCGGCGAGGTGGCCGAACCGGCCGAGGCTCTGCTCGGCCGCGAAGCGTTCCTCCGCAACGGACACGAGCAGTTCGTCGAGCCGCCGCGCCTGACCGCTCAGAAGCGTGTCCTGCAGGCCGGACAACGAGGGACCGCGCGACAACGCGACAGCCTCCGCCAGCAGCCGCGCCGCCTGGTCGTGTCCGTGAACCTGGCTCTGCTGCCGGGCTTTGGCAAGCAGGACGGCGAGCTCGTCGGCGTCGACGCGGGCGTCGTCGAGGCGGACCAGGTAGCCCTGCGACCTGGACACGATGACGTCGGGCGCGCCGAGGTCGGCGAAAGCCTTGCGCAGCTTGGAAACGTAGGTCTGGATGAGCGATCGGGCGCTGACGGGCGGTTCCTCACCCCACAGCAGCTCGACGAGACGGCTCGCCGACACCACCCGGCCGCGTTCCAGCACCAGCGCGGCCAGCAACACCTGCGGCTTGAGACCGCCGAGCGGTACGGCTCTGCCGCCCACCAGGGCTTCGACCGGACCCAGTAGTCGGAACTCCAGCAAATCGTGACCTCCCCAGCGTCACCGCTGCAAGTAGATCACACCCGCCGGGGGGTCGGGGTTCCGGAAAATGCGGATATATCAGGGAAGAATGGGACCGTAGAGAGCTTGGGCGGATCCCGTCAGGTACGCCCAGTACCGATCGCCGTAGGACCAGTGCCACCACGCGCTCGGGTAGTTGACCAGTCCGGCGCCGCGCAACGCCTGCGCGAGAACGGCGCGGTGGCGGCGCGCCGTGGCGTCCACCGCCGGATCCTCGGTGTGAGAGCGCTCTGTCGCGGTGTCGTTGACCGCGGTGCCCAGGTCGAGCTCGATCTCGTCCACCGTGCACAGGCTCAGGTCCACCGCGGCCCCGGCGACGTGCGGTGCCACCTCCGGAGGGGAACTGCGCATGCTCGCCCTCTGTCGCAGCACCGACTCGCAGGCCTGTGGTGAGCGCGCACGGGACTCCGCGACGGCCGACTCGAACGACGCGATCTGCAACGCCTGCGGCCGGTACCCCTCGACGATCAGCAACTTCAGCTCCGGTGGCAGCAACGTCTGCGCGGTGACCAGCCGGTCCACCACACCGAGCCGCAACTGGGCGTACAGCCCCTCCTCGTCGGCAAGCCGGCTGTCGAGCCGAAGAGCGGCAACAGTGCGCAGGTCGACCAGGGGCTCGCCGCGCTCGCGCACCGGGACCGCCGCCACAGCGGGATCCGACAGCCACACCATCTCCAACGATCTCCTCCTGGTTCACCGTTCTGACCACGCGGTCGCACGACGGTGCACGCCCGTACTGGAATTTTTCTTTAACGCCACGTACGTCCGTCCGGACGCGGCCGCCGCGTCCGGTGGCGCGCTTCGGGTGGCACAACGCCCTGTGCACGCGTTCTGTTCTGCGGTTAAAGGTTTCGTGGACCGTCTTGAAACCCCTCCTGGCGAATGTTGGGTCCATCACCGGCCGGACACACCGGCCGGATCCCCCAGAGCCGAGGAGAACCCCGTGTTCCGATCAGCAATCCGCCGCAGCGGCAGCGAGTCCAAGTCCACCGGCACCGGCCTGCGCAGGACCACCCGCACCGTGATGTCCGCGGCGCTGGCCCTGATGGCCGGCACCCTCCTGATGGCACCGCCCGCAAACGCCGCACCGTCGAGAGACCGCATCGTCGACGTCGCCACCGAGGAGCTCGGCGGCTCCGCCTGTTCGCCCGGCTACAACAACAGCTGCGGCATGGCGTGGTGCGCGGAGTTCGCCCGCTGGGTGTGGAAGAAGGGCGGTGTCACGGACCTCAAGGGCCTCGACGGCTGGGCGCAGTCGTTCAAGTCCTACGGCCAGGACAACGGGACCTACCATTCACGGTCCAGTGGGTACACGCCACAACCAGGTGACGCCATCGTGTTCGACTGGGACCACAGCTCCGGCGACGACCACCCGATCGACCACGTGGCCATCGTGACGAGCGCTTCCAGCACCAGGGTCAACACCATCGGTGGCAACCAGGGCAGCCCGAGCCGAGTCCGGCGGTCGAGCTACCAGCGCTCGAACGGCGACATCATCGGCTACGTCTCCCCCGTGGGCGTCGGCGACGGCGGTGGCGGTGGCGGGAAGCCGGACGGCAACCACAGCATCACCGGCGACTCGTTCACGGACCTGGTGGGACGCAAGCCGGACGGCACCATCTGGATGTACACCAACAACATCATCCGCGACGACGGCCGGCCCTACCACCAGGGCCAGGAGATCGGCCACGGCTGGAACGGCTTCGACATCGTCCTGACCGCGGACGTGACCGGCGACGGCTACACGGACCTGGTGGCGCGCAAGCCCTCCGACGGCTCGATGTGGCTGTACGCCAACGACGGCAAGGAAGACGGCATGCCCTACGGCTCCGGCCGCGAGATCGGCTTCGGCTGGAACATGTTCGACACCATCGTCGGCGCCGACCTGACCGGTGACGGCTTCGCCGAGCTCGTCGCCCGCAAGCCCGACGGTTCGCTGTGGATGTACGCCAACAACATCATCCGCGACAACGGCCGCCCCTACCACCAGGCCCAGGAACTCGGCTTCGGCTGGAACATGTTCGACACGCTGACCGCGGCCGACGTGACCGGCGACGGCTTCGCGGAGATGCTGGGACGCAAGCCCGACGGCACGTTGTGGATGTACGCCAACAACATCATCCGCGACAACGGCCGGCCCTACTACCAGGGCAAGGAGATCGGCAGCGGCTGGAACATGTTCGACAAGATCGTCGGCGCGAACGTGACCGGTGACGGTTTCTCCGACCTCGTCGCCCGCAAGCCCGACGGCTCGCTGTGGATGTACTCCAACAACATCATCCGTGACAACGGCCGGCCCTACAGCCAGGGTGAGGAACTCGGCTTCGGCTGGAACATGTTCGACATCATCATGTGACGCTGTTCCCCCGAAGGCGCGCCCGGCGGTTGCCGGGCGCGCCTCGGCGTGTGCTCAGAGGTTCCGGTACGGCCTACTGAAGAAGCCGACCGAGAAGGCCGCGGACACGCCCAGTCCGGCGACGATGATCACGACCTCCGGGTCGGCAGTGCCCAGTGCCGTCCCGGCCAGTAGCGCGGAGGCGGGGAAGGCGAGACCGGCACAGGTGGCCAGCAGGCTCATGACTCTGCCCAGCGCTCGAGCAGGCACTGCCCGTTGGAGCATCGTCATGTAGAAGACGTTCACGGTGGCTTGCAAGGACGCGGCGGTGAACATCGCCGCGGTTGCCATCACCAGCGAGTTGCCCACCGGGACACCCGTCAGAGCGAGTCCCTCGGCGGTGCCCAGGCAGAGTGCGATCAGCCCGCGACGGCGCAGGCGCAGAAGTGCCGGGCCCAGCAGTGCTCCGACGACCGAGCCGGCACCGAGGCCGGCCATCATGACCCCGAACCCGAAGGCTCCCCGGCCCAGCGAATCCTGGGCGAAGATCGGCAGTGCGACCTCGATCAGGCCGACGGCGGCGAGGTTGAACACGAGCGTGGTCAGCAGAGTCATGCGTACCAAGGGAGAGCCGGCGGCATACCGCAGCACCGATCGCCAAGTCCGCAGTCGGTCGCTGTCGTCGGCGTGCTGCGCCGCCGGTTCATCGGCTGTTCCGGTCGCCGGCCTGGACGGTCGGATCGCCATCAGGGTCAGGCTGGACACCAGGAAGGTGATCGCGTCGATCAGCAGTCCCACGCCGCTCTTGAGCGACGCGACGAGCATTCCGCCCAGCGCGGGCCCGGCGATCCTCGACGTGCTCTGCATGATCGCGATCAGGGAGTTGCCCGCGGCGAGCGACTCGGGGCGCACGATCTGCGGCAGTACGGAGAACGAGGCCGGCATGAAGATCCCACCGAGGACGCCGAACGGAACCGCAACGGCGATCATGGCCCAAAGGGGAATGTGACCGTTGGCGGCGAGCACGGCGAAACCGAGCACGACGAGGGCACGGAGCGCGTCCGCGGCGAGCATCACCGGCCGGGCGCCCAGGCGGTCGGCGAGCGCTCCGCCGATCGGAAGGGCGGCCAGCCTGGCCGTTCCGTAGCAGGCCAGCACCACGCCGAGGTTCGCCGGACCGCCACCCTGGTCGAGCATGACGAACGGCAGCGTGACGAGGTAGATGCCGTCGCCGATCTGGGAGAGCAGCTGGCCGATGAGGTACAGCGCGAAGCGTCGTTCCCGCAGCGGAGCCAGCAAGCGGACGGCAGGCTCTCCTGAGGTCACGGCCGTGCCCGCGACACGGCGTGTCACCAGGTGACGGGCAATGTGTGGATGCCGTAGAGGAGCGCTCCGTCCTTGAAGGACAGTTCCTCGACGGGGGCGGCCAGCCGGAGGCCGGGAATCCGGGCGAACAGGGTGTTGAACACGATCTCGATCTCGACACGGGCCAGGTTCTGGGCGACGCACCGGTGGATGCCGTGGCCGAAGGCCAGCTGATGCCCCGCGTCGCGGTCGAAGTCGAGTTTCTCCGGATGGGCGAAGACGCTGTCGTCCCAGTTGGCCGCCGCGGTGGACACGACGACGGCGTCGCCCTTCCTGACCACCATGTCGCCGACCTCGATGTCGGCCAGCGCCACCCGCAGCCCACTCGGGTCGGTGATGCTGGTGTGGCGCAGGATCTCCTCCACCGCGCCCGGTGTGCGGGACGGGTCTGCCCGGATCGCGGCGAGTTGCTCGGGGTTCTCGAGCAGCAGCACGGTGCCGAGTGACATCACGTTGGCCGTGGTCTCGTGCCCGGCGCTCAGGAGCGACACGCACAACGCGGCGATGTCGTCCAGCCCCAGGACGCGCTGCTCCTGGTTCTTGGCGATGACCCGGCCGATCAGGTGGTCGCCCGGCACGGCACCCGGCTCCTCGGCCTCCTTCGCCTTCACCGCCACCAGATCGCTCAGGTAGCCCCGAAGCGTGGCGTCTGCCTCGTCGCGTTCCTTCGAGCTGCTGGTCCGGCTGGCCATCACCTTGCTGGTCGAGTGGAAGATCTCGCGATCGTGGTAGGGGACGCCGATGACCTCACAGATGACCTGCGAGGCGACCGGGCGGCAGAGAGCTTCCACCAGGTCGGCCGGCCTGTCGCCGTTCAGCATGGTCGTGACGTGCTCGTCCACGATCTTCTGCACGCGGGGCCGCAGTTTCTGCGCGCGTTTGTGGGTGAACTCGGGGATCACCATCCGGGTCAGCACCGTGTGCTCCGGCGGGTCCAGGCTCATGAGGGACGCGTTGACGTCCTCCCTCAGTTTTCGGGACAACGGGAGGTAGAAAGGAAAATTGGGGTGCAGCCGGCTCGTGGTGACGTTCGGGTTGGCGAGGAATCCGCGTACGTGCTCGTAGCGCGTGATCAACCAGGCGGTCCGCCCGCTGGGCAGAGTGATCCTCGCGAGCGGTGCGCCCGCACGCAGCTCAACGTACTGGTCCGACGGACGCATCGGGCAGGACCGGGGCATCGGGTATGCCAGTGGTTCCATCTCGAAACTCTCCCTTCGAACGTGGCATGAACGCCTTCTCGGCCGCGGTGAGGGCCCGTGCGCACCCTTCGACGGTGTCGTCGACGACAACGCTGTAGGCGTAACGGAGTGATCGAGTTCCGCCACCCGTCCCGGTCGATCGCCGATCGGGCGCGGGGAACGCCTCTGCCACGTCCACGGACGACGGCAGCCGGGTCTCGTCCGCGTGAACCAGGCCGGGTGCGGTATCTGCTTGTGCGGTGAGGAATCGGACGGCGGCAACGCGGTGGGCGCGCACGGGGATCGGGTCGGGACGAATTCCGCGGGCGACCTGCACCAGGACGCGGCCGGGGTTGACGCCGGCGGCGATTGACGCGGCATAGGGCACGAGGTCACCGCTCAGTCCCCAGTGGACACTCACGATCTTCGGTCCGCGTGCAGTGCGTCGTACTCGTGTGTGGGTGACGCCGTATCGCACGCCGATCGCCCGCTGCGCAGCTACCGCCAGGGCGGTCATCTCCTCGTCGGCGAACGTCGAATCCACGACATGTCCCGAACCTGTCAGCTCGGGGAAGACGGCGTCGATCTGCCGGCTGACGAACAGGGGGAACGGTTCGCCGTCGACGCAGGCGATGTCGAAGGTCAGGTCATCGGCACGTCGCTCGGCTTCGGCGACATGAGGGACGCCGGCCGCGGCCAACGCATCGCGGACCCCGTCCGGATTTTGGCTTCGGCCGACAACTTCTGCCCCGGCGGTCGGCAGTCCGAGCGCGGCGGCGGCGTGTGCACTAGGCACGGACCTGGCTTCGTCCAAACACAACACGCCGTCGACCGTCACTCTGTCGGCAAGGCGCGTGGCCGCCTCGACCACCGCCGCCGAATCGCGGGTGTCCACCACCGTGCAGCCGGCGATGTAGAGCTTCTCCCAGGTCGGCTCGGCATCCCGCAACAGCCACACCCGTGCGTGTTCGGCCATCAGGCTCAGCAGATACTCGTGATACACCCGATGGCCGCTGCCGACAACGATCAACAATGGTGATCGGCCTGTCATGGTCACCCCTTCTGGGCCCGGTCACGCCGCCCGCAACGAGTCCTCACACGCGCGAAGGTCCTTGAAGTAGTCGATGCCCTGATCCGTCCACTCGGCTTCCCGGCCGAGGACGTCCAGGCTTTGCGACAGGTTCTTCAGCGCCTGCTCCCTTCGTTCGTGCGCCTCGTCGGGAGCGTCGGCCTCCACCGTCCAGCGGTGCAGGCCGGTGGCCATCCGGGCCAGGACGTGCGCCGAGTGCAGGACGCCGAAAATCGGCCTCGGGTCCGGTCGCAGCGGATGCGAGGCCAGCGCCGAGCCGTTGAGCACGAACGGCCCGAACGAGTTCCGCAGGTACAGGGCGTGATGGCCGGTCTCGTGCAGCAGCATCTCGAACGCGGCGGCCACGCTGCCCAGCGATTGCGGCGCGGCGTAGATGACGCCGTACGTCTGCTCGACCGTCGCCGAGCGGAACACGGTTCCGTCCACGTACGCGATCGACTGCACCAGAGTCCGGAACTCCTGCGCGGCGGCAGGCCACACCCTAGCGAGCACGTCGACGGCTTGGTCGACGTGTGGCTGGGAACTCGCGGCCAATTGTCGCGACAGCGTCAACGACTGGGCATCGTCGACCATCTGGATGTCGTGTTCGAGGTATCGAACGCTGTCCTCGAGCCAGGTCACGCCATCACGCTCGGGCAGATGCTCCAGCGGTGGCCGGGCCGGCCCGCCGGCGACGGCGTACAACGTGCCGTTGGCATCGGCGGCGTGCAGAGCGCCGGCGTCGATCGGGCCGGTCGTGACCATTCGGACGACGCTCGGGTGCAGCCACGTGAGTTGCCGCCAGCCATCGGGTCCGTCCGGCGGCGTGCCCTGCTCGGCGAGGCTCGACCAGAGGCGCCGGCCGAGCCGCCGGTGGTACACCGTCGCCAGGGCAGCGGTCGCGTCCGGGCTTATCTCGAACGAGGTGAGCTGATTTCGCAGATATTCCTCGGCCGAAGATGTGTTCATACCGCGCCCCCAGGTCACTTCGAGCGGCTGTGCCGATATTTGGCGATTCTACATGCGCGGCAATAAGCCGCCATTGCTGATGGTGGCCGGTTCATGCCGCGCCGATCAATGGCAGGAACTGACCACTCGCGACAGGTGAACGGCGTGCAGAAGCATGGGTCTCGCCGGCAGTTGTCGGTATGGTCTCGAAGGAAGGTTCAAGCTATGCCTGACACTCAGGAGCTGCAGACCCTACTCACCGCCATGGCCGAGTCCGAGCCCGAGCCCGGCAGGGCCGAGCAGACCGAGTTCGGAACCATCGCCTGGTATCTGGCCACGCAGTAGGCGATATCGCCGACCCGCCGAGGTAACGGCCGCGACGGGTTGTCAAAAGAATGGTGGCTCCGCCGGCGGCATGCCAGCGGAGTCACCACAACCCGACCAGGAAATCGTTCACTTCGGGCGCTATTCAAGGAGCAACAATGACTGCGCAGATGGCCGACGAGCGGGTCTTCGAGGGTGTCGGTTCGCTGTTGGACGACTACGTGGTGATCCGCGACCAGGACAAGTTCGTGATCACCTACACGCCTGACAGCCGCGAGCCCGCGGCCTGGGTCGCGCTCGGACTCAAGCACCGCGGTTTCAACCCGGACATCATTCCCATGCGTCCGCTGGAGGACAGCAGCTTCGCCGAGCGGATCGGCAAGGTGCTGCCGGATCCGGCCAGGCTGCCGGGCCGGCTGGTCATCATCACCCTCGAGCGGGACACGATGTCGCACTTCGACGTGCTCGCACCGCTGCTGAGCCGCTACGGCCAGGACAAGATCATGATCCTGCGGATCATCAGCGCGTCCGCCGACTTCTTCACCAAGGCGCTCAACGTCAGTCCGATGGAGTTGTCGTCGCTCAACGGCACGTTGCTGCACCGCCTGGAGAACGCCAAGCGAGTCCGCGTGACCACCGAGGGCGGCACGAACATCACGGTCGACCTCGACAGCGAGAAGTACCAGTGGATCAGCAACCGGGGAGTGTGGCGTCCCGGTGGCTTCACGATCCTGCCCGCCGGGGAGATCGCCACCTACCCCGCGGGCGTCGAGGGCGTCCTGGTCGCCGACGGCGCCTACAACGCCAACATCATCAGCGACCTGAACGCGAAACTGGCCGACAACCCGGCCAGGGTGGAGATCGAGGCAGGCAAGGCCCGTTCGGTCAGCTGCGCCCGCCCGGAACTGCAGGAGATGTTCCAGCTCTGCCTGGACAGCCCGAACGGTCGCAACGTCGGCGAGTTCGGCCTCGGCACGAACCACGGTGTCGGCGAGTTCATCACCACGAACTCGCACATCAACGAGCGCAGCTGCGGTCTTCACCTCGGGTTCGGCGCGCACAACCAGAGCTTCAGCCGGGTCGAGTACATGGCGTGGGCGCACCTGGACCTGATCACCATCGGCGGTCTGATGTGGATCGACGACGAGGTGGATCCCATCGACCTGACCAAGGTCCAGCCGCTCGACGTGCCGCACCCGGCGGACGCGCTGGACGAGGACATCACCGGCGACTGTTGCGGCATGGGATACCGCCAGCTCAAGGGGCTCTCCGAAGACCCGTCCTGCCAGGTTCCCGGAGTCCAGGGGCCCTGACACCGCTAGTCCAGGTCGTCGATGTCGACCCATCCTCGTGCCACGGCCCGTGCGCCCGCCTGGAACCGGCTCCGTGCGTCCAAGCGCGCGAGCAACTCCGACGCGACGCGGCGGGCCGTGCGCACCGAGACGCCCAACCGGCGCGCGATCATCTCGTCGGTGCACCCCTGGCCCAGCAACTTGAGCGCCTCCCGGCCCTGGCCGGTCAGGCCGTCCGCATCACGTGGCCGGGGCAGGCCGAGCGGTGCCGAGGTCCGCCACACCGACTCGAACAGCGTGTACAGCGCGCTGGCGACCCCGTCGATCGAGACGACGACCGCCGATTCGTCATCGTCGTCGGTGCCGACCTGCACCAGGGCGGTCCGCCGATCGACGATGAACATCCGCAGTGGCAGCGACGGCGCGGTGCGGACCTCGCTGCCGAGTTCGGACAGCTGATGGGCGTACTCGATCGCGGACGGATGGTTGCGGATGCTGTCGAGGTAGATCGTCCGCAGGCGCACGCCCCGGTCGACGGCGCCGGAATCCGGGAACCGATCGGCCGGCAGGCTCTCCGCGAACTCCGCGCCGCCCGGCATGAACGAGCACGCCTCCCATTCGCAGGATGCCGCTATCTCGCGAAGGCGTCGCCGGATCGCCGCGGGGCCGATCAGGTGCTCGACGCCGGAATCAGCTGATTTGGTACGGGATTCAGAATGTTGTGAGAGCAATCGAGCGAGCGCGAGTTTGCTCTCTTCGATTTTCTGCTGCCGGCGCGCGATCTCGGCCTGCTGCCGGGCGATCAACGCCGCCATGCCGACCTCGGGGTCGACCAGCCGGGGCGGCTGATGCCGATTGTCGTCACCGGTCTGCAGCAGCGCCATTTTCGTCAATTCGTCCAACGCGTCACAAACTTCGCGTTCCGTGAGATCTAGATGGCTGGCGAGATGATGACAGTCTCCGTCCGTACAATCCAGCAACGCCAGATATACCAACTCGGAAGTCTCACTCAGCCCAAGCGCCTCTAGCATAGAGCCATCCCCCCAGGACGCAATTCTCTAGTAGAATTACACTATTGTGATGTCCGAGCGGTTGTCAACCGCTCACCCTGGGTGAGCGGTTGAGCTGTCCGTCGTCTATCCGCGACACGTCATGATTGGGACGAGAAGGACCTTTCCGGTGCAGGGCTTGATAGGGCCGCAGTTGCGCGCGCCAGTTGCACAAGTGCGGTGCCGCAGTTGATGTGTTGGCACGAGAGAGCTTTGCCGTGCCGCTGTGCGTTCGATTTCTGACTTAGAGTTGCTGTATGAACGCGCACTCACGTGGTCGTCCAAGGACCTGAAGACCTGGCAGGCGGTGGCAGGCGTGTCCTCGAAGGGCAGATGACGAGAAAGCCGGGGAAGTGTTGCGCTGCCTGCACACCGGTCGCGTGGTCACGCTGGCCCGCTAGGCCGTCTCGCGGACGGACCAGGGCGGGTGTGGTGTCATGGTCGGGCGATCGGGACGAGGGGGCGTTGCGCGTGGCCGTGGTGGTGCGCCTGCTGGGCGAGGTCAGCTCGGAGGTCGACGGGCAGCCGGTGGACCTGGGCACACCCAAGCAGCGGTGCGTGCTGGCCGCGCTGGCCGTGGACGCGGGCCGGGTCGTGCCGATGGACCGCCTGGTGGAGCGGGTCTCGGGCGCGGACGCGGCACATCGGTCACGGGCGACGGTGCAGAGCTACATCTCCCGGCTGCGCCAGGCGCTGGCCGGCGCGGGTGGCGTCAGCATCGTGCGCCGCTCCGGCGGATACGCCCTGATCGCCGACACGGCCGAGCCGGTGACGGACCTGCACCGGTTCCGCGACCTGTGCGCCCAGGCCGGCGGCGATGACGTCCAGGCGGTGCGGGTGTGGACCGAGGCGCTGGCGTTGTGGCGGGGACAGCCGCTGACCGGTGTGGAAGGCGAGTGGGCCGAGGCCGAACGCGACCGGCTCTCGCAGGAACGGCTGGCCGCCGAGCACGACCTGGCCGACGCCGTGCTGCGGCTCGGGAGAGGCGGGCAGCTGGTGAACGAGCTGTCCGCGCGGAGTGCCCGGCAGCCGTTGGACGAGCGGGTGACAGGGCAGTACATGCTCGCTCTGCACCAGGCTGGACGCACCGTCGACGCACTGGATCTCTACCGGCGGGTCCGGGCGCGCCTGGTCGAGGAACTGGGCACCGAACCAGGGGCGGCACTGCAGGACCTGCACCAGCGGCTGCTGACCGCGGACTCCGTGCCCGGCGGTGGATCCCAGGGCCCGCGGGCGGTGGTACCCCGGCAGCTCCTGATGGCGCCCGCGCCGTTCGTCGGCCGCCAGGACGAACTGGCCGCCCTGGACGCCGCTCTGGACACCTCCGCCGTCGCGGCCATCGTCGGCTCTGGCGGCATCGGCAAGTCCTGGCTCGCTCTGCACTGGGCGCACCGGCACGCCCACCGGTTCCCCGACGGGCAGTTGCACGTCGACCTGCGCGGCTTCAGCGCCGACGGCGACGTGCTGTCCCCTGCGTCCGCCGTGCGCGGCTTCCTCGACGCCCTCGGGGTCGAGCCCGGCCGCATCCCGGTCGAGCCGCACGCTCAAGCGGCGTTGTTCCGCAGTCTCGTGGCGGACAAGCGGATGCTGCTCGTGCTCGACAACGCCGCCGACACCGCCCACGTCACCCCGTTGCTGCCGGGCGGCGGGTCGTGCGCCGTGCTGGTGACCAGCCGCAACCGGCTGCCCGGTCTCGTCACCGGGCACGGCGCCCGGCAGGTGGTCCTCGACGTCCTCGGCGACACCGAGTCACGCGACCTGCTCGGTGCGAGGCTCGGGACCGCACAGGCCGAGGCGGAACGCGCCGCGGTGAGGGATCTGGTGGAACTGTGCGGCGGGTACCCGCTGGCGTTGAGCATCATCGCGGGACGCGCCCACACCGGTCCCGGCTCGTCCCTGCCCGCTCTCGCCGCCGAGCTGCGCGAAAGCCTCCTCGACGTGCTCGACGAAGGCGACCCCGCCGCGAGCCTGCCCGCCGTGTTGTCGTTGTCCTACAACGCGTTGACCGCCGGGCAACGAACGGTCTTCGGACTGCTCGCCATCGCCCAGGGGCCTGGCACCGGACTGCCCGCCGCCGCGTCCCTCACCGGTCTGTCCCAGGCCGCGACCAGAACCGTGCTGCGCGGTCTGGAACAGGCATCGCTGATCAGTCAGGACGCCTTGGGCCGCTACGGCATGCACGACCTGATCCGCCGCTACGCCGACGACGCCGCGCACCGCGACCTGGCGGCGCCGGAGCGGGAGTCGGCGTTGCGACGGGTGATCGGCTTCTACCTGCACACCGCCCACGCCGCCGATCGCCTCGTGTACCCGCACCGCGTGGACATCCCGCTCGACCCGCCCGCACGGGGTTGCTCACCCCAGCCGTTGCCGGACTCGTCGGCGGCCATGGTCTGGTTCGACGCGGAACACCTCTGCCTGCTGGCGGCCCAGCACATCGCGGCCGCGCTCGGGTGGCGGCAGGCCGTCTGGCAGCTGGCGTGGTCGCTGTCCACGTTCCACCAGCTCCGGGGGCACCACCACGACCAGGTCCGCACCTGGCAGGCCGCGCTGGTCGCGAGTGAGCACCTGCCCGACCCCGCCGCCACCGTGCTCGGCCATCGCCAGCTCGGCCTCGTCCACGCCGAACTCGGCCTGCGCGAGCAGGCACTGGACCACCTGCTGCGGGCTCTCGCCCTGGCGGAGCAGCACCACGACGTGACCGCTCAGGCCCACACCCACACGGCCCTCGCCAGGGCGTACGAGCAGCAGGGAGACGACAGGAGCGCGCTGGAGCACTCCGTCCGGTCCCTGGAACTCTGCCGCGTGCTCGGCAACCCGGTGTGGGAGGCGGGAGCGCTCAACGGCGTCGGCTGGTACGCCGTCCGGCTGGGAGAGCACGACCGGGCACGGGAGCACTGTCAGGCCGCATTGGCCCTGTACCGCGCGCACGACGATCCGGCCGGTGAGGCGGGTGTGCTGGACAGCCTCGGCTACATCGCCCACCTCGCCGGTGACCACGCGCAGGCCGTGGACCACTACCGCCAATCCCTGGCTCTGCAGCGAGAACTCATCTACGACTACGCGATCGCGGAGGCCCTGGCCGGACTCGGCGCCCCGCACGCCGCGCTCGGTCAGTTCGACGAGGCGCGCGCGGCGTGGCAGGAGGCGCTGGAGATCTACCGGCAGCAGGGCCGGACCGAAGAGGCACAACGGATCCAGGAGCGACTCGACTCCCTCGACCGCTGCTGAACTGCGCTTTGCAGAAACCTGCAAAGAATTCACATGATCGGCCGGACATCGTGACCGGCATGAGCACGCCAAGTACCAGGAACACGCCGAGAGTCCGGCCTTTCCTCCTCGTCGCCGCGATCGTCACGTCATCGCTGGCGGTCGCGACACCCGCACAGGCCGCCGCGCCCAGCCTTGAGCTGCCGTTCGTGTGCGGTACCTCGTGGGACGGCAACTCCGGCGACAGCAACGCGCACCGCAACAAGGAAATCGACTTCAACGCGACCGGCACGAAAGGCGACGCCGACAGGGGCAAGCCCGTCGTCGCCGCGGCCGCCGGCACCGTCAGGTGGGAGGGTGGCGAGAACTCCGACTACGGCAACTACGTCGAGATCGACCACGGCGACGGCTACTCGACGTTGTACGCCCACCTCGACCAGAAGTCCGTGGGCACCGGCGACACCGTCCACCAGGGCGAGCTGATCGGCACGGTCGGCAACACCGACGGCAACTCCCCCGGCATCTCGGCACACCTGCACTTCGAGTTCCGCAACCGGGGCAGCGGCCAGAGCTACCCCGACTACATCAGGCCCGCGTCGTTCCACGGCGACTCCTTCGACTACGCGACGGGCAAGGAGACGTTCGTCAGCCAGAACTGCGGCACGCAGGCGCCGCCGACGATGCCGGGTGTCTCCTCGGTGTCGCGGGCGGACGGGTCGATCGACGTGTTCGCGGTGACGTCCGACTACCGCTTGAAGCACCGGAACTTCTCGGCCGGCAAGTGGTCGTGCTGGTCCACCCTGCCCGGCAACGCCAAGATCAAGGGCGACCCCGCGGCCGTGGTCTCCGGCAACGGCAACAGGATCGACGTCTTCGCACAAGGCGTGGACAACCGCCTCAAAAAGCCGACCTGGATCGCCGGGCAGCAGTGGTACGACTGGGCGGATCTCGGCACCTACGCCATCACCTCCTCCCCCGCGGTGACCATGCGGTACGACACCGGGTTCGACGTCTTCGCCCGCAACGCCGCCAACAAGATCGTCTACCGCCACTTCAGCATCGCCGACGGCTGGATCAACGACTGGGCGGCCATCGGGCAGAACGCGGCCACCGTGTCCTCGTCCAGCGCGCCCGCGGCGGTGGCGAGCGCGGACGGCACCCGGATGAACGTCTTCACGCGCTCCGCGGACGGCAGCCTGCTCACCCTGATGTGGACCAGCGGCGCCGGTTGGTACAACTGGGCCGACCGGGGGCTCGCGATCATCGGCCGCCCCGCCGCCACCACGCGGGCCGGTAACAGCGTGGACCTGTTGCTGCGCCACTACGACAGCAGCCTCCTGCAGTGGTACACGCCCGACGGCGCGGACTACACCACGTACAAGCCGCAGGACTTCGGCGGTTACATCACCACCAGCCCCACCGCCACCACCTGGGGCAACCAGCGGATGGACGTCTTCAGCCGCAACAGCAACGGCGACCTCATCCAGAAGTTCTGGACCGCCGGCAACAACTGGACCCCCTACATCGGCCTCGGCCCCATCGGCGCCCCCGCCTGCTGACGACGTCTTTCTGACAAGGAAACGAAATCGTGAAGAGACTTCTCACGGTGCTGGCCGCTGCCATCACCTTCGCCGCGGGACTGACCGCGCTCACCGCCCCGGTCGCGTCCGCCGCGGACATCCGGGCGTGCGACAAGGGCGGCACCAACCCGCAGGACCAGACCATCGCCGGACAGCTGAATCCCAAGCTCACCAAGGACATGCGCGGCAGGATGGGCGCGTACGAGGTGTCCTGTGCCCGCGTGATCGTGCAGGCCATCAAGGAGCGCAAGCTTCCCGAACGGGCCGCCGTCATCGCGATCACCACGGTCATCGTCGAGACCCACATCGAGAACATCAACGGCGGCGACCGCGACAGCGTAGGCCTGTACCAGCAGCGCGACGGCTGGGGTTCGGCGCCGAACCGGCTCGACGCCGAGTGGGCGACCAACGCGTTCCTCGACGAGATGATCCGGTTCTACCCCAACAACAAGTGGCACACCGGCGACATCGGCGACATCTGTCAGGCCGTGCAGCGTTCCGGGTACCCCGACCGGTACGCCGTGCAGGTCAGCGACGCGCAGATCATCGCGAACGCGTTGTGGAGCCAGGACACCGCGCCGTCCTCGATGCCGGGCGTGTCGTCGGTGTCGCGGGCGGACGGTTCGATCGACGTGTTCGCCACGACCACCGACTACCGCCTGAAGCACCGGAACTTCTCGGCGGGCAAGTGGTCCTGCTGGTCCACGTTGCCGGGCAACGCCAAGATCAAGGGCGACCCCGCGGCCGTGGTCTCCGGCAACGGCAACAGGATCGACGTCTTCGCGCAAGGTATCGACAACCGCCTCAAGAAGCTGACCTGGATCGCCGGCCAGCAGTGGTACGACTGGGCGGACCTCGGCACCTACGCCATCACTTCGTCGCCTGCCGTGACCATGCGGTACGACACCGGTTTCGACGTCTTCGCCCGCAACGCCGCGAACAAGATCGTCTACCGCCACTTCAGCATCGCCGACGGCTGGGTCAACGACTGGTCGGGCATCGGTGACAACTGGAGCACCGTCACCGCCACCAGCGCGCCCGCGGCCGTGGCGAGCGCGGACGGCACCCGGATGAACGTCTTCACCAGGGCCCCGGACGGCAGCCTGCTGTCGGTGATGTGGACCAGCGGTGCCGGGTGGTACAACTGGGCCGACCGCGGCGGCAACTACGTCGGCCGTCCTGCCGTCACCACCCGCGGCGGCACCAGCCTGGACCTGTACCTGAGGCACAACGACAGCAGCCTCGTCCAGTGGTACTCGCCCGACGGCGCGGACTTCACGAGCTACAAACCGCAGGACTTCGGTGGCTACATCACCACCAGCCCCACCGCCACCACCTGGGGCAACCAGCGGATGGACGTCTTCAGCCGCAACAGCAACGGCGACCTCATCCAGAAGTTCTGGACCGCCGGCAACAACTGGACCCCCTACATCGGCCTCGGCCCCATCGGCGCCCCCGCCTGCTGACAGAACAACCCGTGATTCGGCCGTTCTGTCGTCGTCGGCCCCGTCACCCGAATGAGTTGAACTTCGACTGCAACGAAACCAAGCCCGCGCGGTCGCCGATACCGGCACACTCTGCGGCGACGACGTCGATCCGTTGCCCCGTCTGTTCATCGCTGCTTCGCGCTGTCCGCAGTGGACGGACAGCGGTGGCGGAACCGGGACCGCGTCGAGCAGCTCGCGGGCGTAGGGGTGCTCCGGCGTTCGGCGGTATGATCCGGCGCATCATGGGCGAAGGCACGGAGGACCCCGCGGGCAACGGCGACGCCGTCATCGACGACCCCATGCTCACCACGCCGCTGGCCAGGATGATGGCGCTGGCGATGGGCACTAACGTCCGCGTGTTCGAGGTGCCCGTGGCACACAGCGCTGGACTCGCGGGCCTGGTCGGCGTCGGTTCCGGCGCGGACGGCGAGCCGCAGTGCAAGATCGGGCTCACCGACGACCTGGACGACGGCCTGCGCGCCGACGTGCTCGCGTTCGGCCTGGCGGTGCTCGTCGGCACGCCGGAGATCCTCGGCGAGAGCCCCGACGGCGTCCTCGGGATCAGCAGGGAGCGGCTGCCCCAGGCCGGCAACGGCCCCGGCAACCTGGCCTGGCACATGTTGCAGACGTGCGGGCGCGAGTCGCCGTCCGCGACGTTCCGGCTGATGATCATCCAGCCCGACCTGTAACCCACGCCGGCTCGAATGCCGCGCGCTCACCCGCACGTCCTCTGTGGACCTGCCGTGCCTCCGTCAGGTTGATTCCGTGTTTACCCGCGCCGGGAGCCGGGTATGAAGATTGCCGGAAGTACCGGCATGCCAAAGAACCTGGAGCCAAGCCTGTGTGGTGAGACAGGAGGAACGACGAGTCATGTGGTTCGTGGACGGGAAGAACGCGGAGTTCCTCAACGGCGCGCCGGCGGGCACCATCGACCTCGCCCGCGGCCTCGCCGGGTCTGGCCGGTCGCTGCCGGAGATCGCGGCGATGATCGAGCGGGCGCCGGTGGGCTTCGCCGTGGTGGACGAGCGGATGCGGTTCCTCTACGCCAACCCGGAGTTCGTGTCGATGCACGGCCTGGTGGGCAGTGACCACGTCGGGCTGACGGTGAGCGAGGTCGTTTCCCCCGCTTACGAGGCCACGCTGGAACCTCATGTCGCCGAGGTGCTCGGGGCCGGCGCCGTGCACCGCGACGTCGAGACCCGTGCCGACCTCGCGAACACCAGTAAACAGCTCCTGCTCAACCTGTTCCCGCTGTGCGATCACGAGAACGAGGTGATCGCCGCCGTGGTGGCGGTGCAGGACCTCACCAGGTCCCACGAGGTCGCCGAGCTCGAAGGCCTGCGCGTGGAGGCCGAGTGGACCGACCGGCTGGACCGGACGCAACGCGCGGGCGGTACGGGTTCCTGGGAGGTCGACCTGCGCAGCGGCAGGATCACGTGGTCGGCCAACCTCTGCCGCATCGCCGGTGTCACCCACTCCCCGAACACGCTCGAGGAAGTCCTCGCGCACGTGCATCCCGAGGACCTCGAATCGGCCAGGGCGTCCTTCACCGGCCTCACCCTGCACTCGCCGACACCCGACATCGAATACCGGCTGTGCACGCCCGACGGCCGCGTGGTCGTGATCTCCGCGATCGCCGAGGCGGTCGCGGACGCCACCGGAACCGTGGTCGCGCTGCGCGGCATGTGCGTCGACCGCACCGCCCGGCGCACGGCCGAGGCCGACGTGCGGGCGGCCGTGGTGCGAGCGGACGAGATGACGGAGCAGCTGAAGGACGAGCGGGAGATCGTGCTGCAGTTGCAACGGGCCCTGCTCCCGCCGAGCATTCCCGCCGTCGAGGCGACCGAACTGGCCGTGGCCTACCAGCCCGCGAACAGCTCTGCCGGTGTGGGCGGCGACTTCTACGACGCCTTCCCGCTGGCCGACGGCAGGCTCGCGATCGCGGTCGGCGACGTGATCGGCCACGACATCAGGGCCGCGGTCACGATGGGCAGGGTTCGCAGTGCCATCCGCGCCTACGCGATGCTGGACCCGCGTCCCGACCGCGTGCTGCGGGACCTGAACCTGCTCGTCCACTCGGGCAACGACATGACGATGACGACGGTGTTCTACGGCGTCTACACGCCGTGGGACGGCACTCTCCGCTACGCCAACGCCGGTCACCCTCATCCGCTGCTGGTCCGCGACGGCGTCGCCCGTCCGATGGCGCACCGGCACGGGCTGATCACGGGTGCCGTGAAGCACGCCGAGTACCTCGCGTTCGAGACGTCCCTTCGCCCGGATGACGTGCTGGTCGTCTACACCGACGGGCTCGTGGAACATCGCAACGACGACATCGACGCGGGTGTCGAGAAGCTGTGCGCCGCCGTGACGGCGCCGCACCTGCCCGAACGCCTCGACGACCTCGTTCCGGCGGTCATCAGCGCCGTCGCTCCCGAACAGGGTCGCGACGACGTCTGCGTCCTCGCACTGCGCCCCAGACCGGATCCGCCCAAGTTCACCGAGGCGAGACCGACCCTGGCACGGTGAACGGCCCTACGATGCTCTGGCGAGCGTCGAGCAGCCTGCGCCGTGTACTCCCCCAGGCTATGAAGGAGTGCGGCGGCATGGCCGACGTGATAAGACCGTTCCCGCGATCATCGGACCAGCCGGCCGACGACAGACCTGATCCCGTCGAACGTCTCGACGAGACGACGGAAGCGCTCGCGGTGCTGCGCGACGCGCTGACCGGCGAAGAGGACCTGGACGAGGCGCTGCAGCGGCTGGCGGAGACAGCGGCCAAAGCGATCGTGGACGCCGACGCGGTGACGGTCTCGGTGCTCAAGCTGGACCAGACGCACACGGCGGCCGCGACCGACCAGCTTCTCGTCGAGGTCGACGAGAAGCAGTACAGCGCCGACCGCGGTCCGTGCCTGGAGGCCGCCCGCGCCCTGACGGTCGTCCGCGCGGTGGTCGGAGAACACCTCAACGAGTGGCCCGAGTTCGAGTCGGCCGCGGCGGCACACGGCATCCGCGCCTACCTGTCCGTGCCCGTGGTGCTGCCGGCGTCGGAGAGATCCGAGGCCCAGCACGTGGGCTCGCTCAACATCTACAGCCGCACCGCGGCCGCTTTCGACCCGTTCGACGAGAGCCTGATGCGCCTCTTCACCACCGCGGCCTCCGCCACGATCACCAGCGCGCAACGGTGGCAGCGCTCCCGCAAGCACATCCAATATCTGGAGCAGGCGCTCGAGTCGCGTGCCGTCATCGAACAGGCCAAAGGCGCGCTGATGGCCGCGTACGAGTGCACAGCGGACGAAGCCTTCACGATGCTGGTCGAACGTTCCCAGCGCGAGAACGTCAAGCTCCGCCAGGTCGCCGTCACCCTGCTGAAGACCGTCACTCGCTCAGGTGAGCCGGGCAACGGTTGATCGCTTCGGCGAGCGGGCATCCCTTCAGCGACGCACAAGGCGTGACATCGCGAAGGAGGGCGAAGTGATGAACGGCAGCACCTCTTCGGATGCCGCGCACGTCCTGGAACTCGACCGCGACGCCACCGACCTCGGCAGGATTCGCCGCTGGACCGAGGCCGCCCTCCCCGGAGTGCACCAGGACGAGCTCGTCGACGTGCTGCTGGTCGTCACGGAGCTCGTGTCGAACGTCTACGACCACGCGCGGTTCCCGGCACGTCTCCGGCTGCGGAAGTCCGCCGAGCCGTGCACGGTCGCCATCGCGGTCGAGGACGCCTCCCCGTCGAAGCCCGTGCTGCAGCCGGTCTCGCCCGACTCGGTGCGCAGCCGCGGCCTGGTGATCGTGAACCAGCTGGCCAAGCAGTGGGGCGTGGTCCAGCGCACGGTCGGGAAGTCCGTGTGGGCGCTGGTCCCCTGCCCGCTCACCCCGTGAGGTGATCAGAAGGTGGCAGCGCCGTTCCCCCCGCCGCGCCGCCACCTTCTCCCCCGATCGCGGATCCCCTCATCCACGCGGCAGAGCCTGCCAGGGTGAACCTGAAGGGACGCTGAAAGAACCTGAACCGGATTTCAGGACGCGATCATGAGCGATGCGGCACGCTGCTCCCATGCGCGTGCTCGTGGTGGAGGATGATCCCCGTCTCGCCGACCTGCTCACCCGCGGTCTGACCGCCGAAGGGTTCGCCGTCGACGTGGAGCGCACCGGCACGGACGGGCTGTGGCGGGCGCGGGAACACCCGTACGACGTGATCGTCCTGGACATCATGCTGCCCGGCCTCAACGGCTACCGGGTGTGCCAGGAGCTGCGGGACGCGGGCGTGTGGACGCCGATCCTGATGCTCACCGCGAAGGACGGCGAGTTCGACGAGGCCGAGGGCCTGGACACCGGCGCGGACGACTACCTGACCAAGCCGTTCTCCTACGTGGTGCTGGTGGCCAGGCTCAGAGCGCTGGCCCGGCGGTCGCGCACCTCCCAGCCGGTGCTGCTGCGGGCAGGCGACCTGGTGCTCGACCCGGTCAGCAGGGAGTGTCACCGGGGCACCGCGCGGATCGACCTGAAGGCCAAGGAGTTCTCGGTGCTGAGCTTCCTGCTGCGGCACGCGAACGAGGTCGTCACCAAGTCGGAGATCATCGACGGCGTGTGGGACTCCGCGCAGGACCCCGACCCCAACCTCGTCGAGGTCTACATCAGCGCGCTTCGCCGCAAGATCGACACACCGTTCGACCGGCGGAGCATCACCACCGTGCGCGGTGTCGGCTACCGGTTGATGGACCGATGAAGTCCTTGCAGGTCAAGGTGACCGTGCTGGCCACGGTGATCACCGCGGTGCTGATCGGGCTCGTCGGCGTGCTGGTGCTGACGACACAGCGCCAGCAGATCGCCGACCAGACCGCGAGCAGCTCGCGCGTGCACTACATGTGTTCCAGCGCCCAGAACTGCGTCCCGCTGCGCGAAGGGACGACCGCACCCACACCGGGGGTGCTGGTCCGGTACGCGAGCACCGAGGTGCGGCCGGAGTTGTCGATCTGGCCGTTCACCGGTCTCGGCCAGACCCCGTACCAGGTGATCGGGGAAGGGTGGCCCCCGAACGAAGAAGAGACGCTGAAGATCGTCGACCAGGCGCAACAACAGCTGAACAACGCGACGCTGGTCCTGCTCGGCGTGCTCACTTCGATCACCGCGCTGGTGTCGGTCACGGTGCTGGCCGCGGCCAGCCGGGTGCTGCGGCCGGTGGAGGCGATGCGGGCCGAGGTCGCCGAGATCAACGAGCACAACCTCACCCGGCGCGTCCCGGTGCCGTCCTCCGACAACGAGATCGCCCGGCTGGGCAGGACGCTGAACGAGACGCTGGACCGGATGCACCGCGCCGTCGAGGACACCCGCAGGTTCGTCGGGGACGCCTCGCACGAGCTGCGCAGCCCGCTGGCCGCGTTGCGGGCCGAACTGGAGATCGCGCTCTCCCACCCGCACCTGGCCGACTGGACCACCGTCGTGAAAGCGGCACTGGAGGACGCCGAACGGCTGCAGGAGCTGACCACGGATCTGTTGCTGCTGGCCAGGCTGGACGCCGACGCACTGGACAAGCAGGACACCGTCGACCTCACCGGTGTGGTGCGGCGGGAGGTCTCCCGCCGGGGGACGGTCACCCTGGAGGCCGACGACCAGGTCATCGTTCCCGGGCGGCAGGCCCAGCTGTCCCGGCTGCTCGGCAACCTGCTGGACAACGCCGAACGGCACGCGGGCACCGCGGTCGTCGTGCGGCTGCGCGGCGGGCCCTGCGCGACGCTGGAGGTCATCGACGACGGACCCGGCATCCCCGAAGCGGATCGGGAACGCGTCTTCGACCGGTTCACGCGGCTCGACGAGGCCCGCACCCGTGCCGCGGGTGGTGCCGGGCTCGGGCTCGCGATCGCCCGGCGCATCGCCACCAGGCACCACGGCACGCTGGAGGCCACCGACGCCGAGGGGTTCCGCGGAATCCGTTTCGTGGCAACGATTCCGACCGGCGTTCCGGTGCCGAGGAAAGCCGCCGCACAGCAACGCGCGGGTGACGAGGTGTGGCAGTTCCTCAACGGCTCGATCGTCCCGACGCACGGCCACATCCCCGAACCGCGCCCGGCTCCCGAGCAGGAGCTGGAGTGGGAGCTCATCTTCGGGGAGCACCCACCGGTGCCGAGGTGATCAGGTGCGGGCGAACCGCCGCGCCTCGTGGTGGGCGGCCATCCGGACGGGCGCGTTGACCACCCCGAACCCGCGGTAGCCACCGATCCGTTCGACCACCTCGAAGAACACCCTCGCGCCCGCCAGTTCGGTGTAGAAGTGCAGGTATTCACCGAACTCGTCGCGGTCGTAGAGCACCGAGTTCCGCCGCAGCGCGCCGACCCGATCGGCCGGCAGGTTCGTGCGCGCCATCAGGTCGTCGTAGTAGTTGCCGGGGATGTCCAGCAGCCGTGCGCCCAACTCCCGCAACGCTTCGGCGCACGCGACCGCGTCGGCACAGGTGAACGCGATGTGCTGGGGCTCTTCCACCGCCGGTGCCCAGCCCCCGCGCCGGACCAGCGCGCAGTCCAGGGTGAGCCGGACGCCGCCACCACTCACGCCGCGGCCGCGCACCAGACCGAACGGCGCCGCGAACTCCGCCGTCACCCCCGGTTCCAGGCCCAGCACCGAACGGTAGAAGAGACCCGCCTCGTCGAAGTTGTCGAACGGCTGGGTCAGCGCGACGTGGTCGATGCCGGTGATGCCGGCCTCCGGCGCCGACTCACCGGTCGGCACGAAGTCGCCGAGCCAGTCGTCGTCCGCGCACAGGAAGATCTCGGTGCCGTCGGGTGCGGCGATCGCCGTCAGCGGCGCTTCGCCAGGACCGGCCTTGCGTGCCAACGGGGGCGCGAGCAGGACCTTCGCCCGCAACGCGGCGGCGGCAGGGTCCGGCACGGAGACGCCGAGCGCACCGATCGCGCCGGGTTCGCCCTCCGCGTTGACCAGCACGCGCGCTTCGCCCTGCGTCCACAGCTCCACCGGCTTCGAGCGATGCACGCCCGCCCGCGTGAAGCCCAGCACGGCGAGGTCCGACTCCCCCACGACCTCGGCGAAGGCGTAGCCGGTCGGGACGGGCGCGGCGGGAACGTCCAGCAGCCGCAAGGAGTCCTGCAGACCGACGAGCGACCGCATGGCGTCGACCGCGGCGCGGTGCGGGTCGGACTGGCGGAAGACGTCGTTGAACACCTCGAGCGAAAGCGGACCGCGGTACCCGGCGTCGAGGACGTCACGGGTGAACGTGGTCAGGTCGAAGTCGCCCTGTCCCGGGAAGAGCCGATGGTGGCGGCTCCACGGGAGAACGTCCATCGGCAACGTCGGCGCGTCCGCGAGCTGCAGGAAGAAGATCTTCTCGCCCGGGATCGCGCGGATGGCCCTGGGATCGTCCCCTTTGGACAGGATGTGGAAGCTGTCGAGGCAGACACCGAGTGACGGATGTCCTGCGCGGCGCACGATCCGCCACGCGTGCTCGTAGCCGTTGACGTACCTGCCCCAGGCGAGCGCCTCGTAGGCGATGCGCAGTCCGCGTTCGCCCGCGCGCGTCGCGAGCAGGTGCAGTTGCTCGGCGGCGAGATCGTCGTCGTCGATGGCCTCCGGCGACACCGAGGAGCACACCAGCACGGTGTCCACGCCCAGTTCGGCCATGACGTCGAACTTCTGCTCGGCGCGGCGGAGATTGGCGGCGAGCACGTCCGGCGGCACGGCCTCGAAGTCGCGGAAGGGCTGGTACAGGTCGATGCTCAGGCCGAGGTCGGCGCAGCGCCGCCGGATCTCCGCCGGGCCGCGGCGGTCGGCGAGCAGGTCGTTCTCGAAGAGCTCGATGCCGTCGAAACCCGCCTCGGCGGCCGCGGTCAGCTTGTCGTCCAGGGTGCCGGACAGGCACACGGTGGCGATGGCGGTGCGCAGCTCAGGACGCATGAGCGGGCTCTCCTTCCAGCTCCTCGAAGTGCGCGAGCATCCGGTCCGCGTCCGGTTCGACGCCGGTGAACAGCCGCAACGACTCCGCGGCCTGCAGCACGACCATGCCGCCGCCGTGCAGCACCCGGCAGCCTCGTGCGCGCGCGGCGGCGAGGAGTGCTGTCTCCAGCGGCCGGTAGACGATGTCGGCGACCCAGAGTTCGCCCCGCAGCAACGACTCGTCGAGCGGCAGGCCGGGATGTGCCGCCATGCCCGTGGGGGTCGCGTGGACGAGACCGTCCGCCGTGCGCACGGCCTCAGGGGCGCAGGTGGTGGCCCGGCCGGTGCCGAAGCTGAGTTCCAGTGCTGCCACCAGCTTCGCGGCGCGTTCCTGGTCGACGTCGTGGACGCCGAGATGTTCGATGCCGAGCGACAGCAGAGCGTGGGCCACGGCGGCGCCCGCCCCGCCCGCGCCGAGCAGGACGACGTCGCGCATCCCGGCGTCCGGCAGGCCCCGGCTCAGGCTGCGGGCGAAACCCGTCGCGTCCGTGTTGTGGCCGATCGCCCTGCCGTTCTCGAAGACCACGGTGTTGACGGCGCCGAGTGCGGCGGCCTGCGGGACGAGTTCGTCGAGGTGCGGCAGGATCGCCTGCTTCGCCGGATGGGTGATGTTGAGGCCGTCGAACCCCTCGGCCCTGGCCTGCGCCAGCACCTCGTTCAGCGGCAGTCCGATGACGTCGAGGTCGAGCAACCGGTAGCTGTAGCGCAGTCCGAGCTCGGCGGCCTCGCGCTCGTGCAGCGCCGGGCTCAGCGACGGGCCGATGCCGGAGCCGATGAGCCCGATCTGGTAGGTGGTCACCCGGCCTCCACTTAATGTACGAACTAGTGAGTTCACTCTAGCGCGCCGAGTCGCCCGCAGGAAGTGCTGCTCTAGAGTTGGCTGGTCATCCGCAGATCTAAGGGGGCTCGGTGGCCGCACCGCCGTCATCCGATGAGCGCCAGCGGGACAAGGACCGCACCCGCGCCGACATCCTGGACGTAGCCACGCGGGAGTTCGCGGACAAGGGCTACACGGGGGCGCGGGTCGACGAGATCGCCGAGCGCACCAGCACGACCAAGCGGATGATCTACTACTACTTCGGCGGCAAGGAACAGCTCTACATCGCCGTCCTGGAGCAGGCCTACCTGGCGATCAGGGCGCTGGAGGCCGAACTCGACGTCGAGCACCTCGAACCAGAGGACGCCATCCGCCGGCTCGCGGAGCTGACCTTCGACCACCACGAGGCGCACCCCGACTTCATCCGGCTCGTCAGCATCGAGAACATCCACCGCGCCGAGCACATCGCGCGCTCGGAAGTCCTGGCGGGACTCGCGAACCCGGCGCTCGACGGCCTGACGCAGATCCTCGAACGGGGCCGCGCCGCCGGTCGGTTCCGCGCCGACGCCGACCCGCTCGACGTGCACATGGTGATCAGCTCGTTCTGCGTCTTCCGGCTCGCGAACCGGCACACGTTCGCCGCCATCTTCGGCAGGGACATGCTCGATCCCGGACGCCGTGAGCACTACCGACGCATGCTCGGTGACATGCTGATCAACTATTTGACCAGCTGAAATCTCCTCTTGACACGCGGGGGTGGCGTATCCGACCTTGTATTAACTAACTAGGTCGTACATGGGAGTACGCCGTGACCACATCGATGGCCCGCAAGACTGCGCTGGCAGCCTGGATCGGCAGCGCCCTCGAGTACTACGACTTCTTCATCTACGGCACCGCCGCCGCACTGGTCTTCAACAAGGTCTTCTTCCCCGCCGCCGATCCGGCGACGGGAACCCTGCTCGCGCTCGGCACGTTCGGCGTGGGCTACCTCGCCAGGCCGCTCGGCGCGTTGATCCTCGGCCACGTCGGGGATCGCTTCGGCCGCAAGAAGGTCCTCGTCTTCACGCTGCTGCTGATGGGCGTGGCCACGTTCGCGGTCGGCTGTCTGCCCACCTACGCCACGGCGGGTGTCCTCGCACCGATCCTGCTCGTCTTCCTCCGCCTGCTGCAGGGACTTTCTGCCTCGGGCGAGCAGGCGGGCGCGAACTCGATGTCGCTGGAGCACGCCCCGGACCACCGGCGGGCGTACTTCACCAGCTTCACGCTGAGCGGCACGCAGGCGGGGCAGATCCTCGCCACGGCGATCTTCCTGCCCGTGGCGGCACTACCCCAGGAGGACCTGCTGACGTGGGGCTGGCGCGTGCCGTTCTGGTGCAGCGCGATCGTCGTCGTGGTCGGCCTCATCATTCGCCGCAAGATCGACGAGACCGCGGAGTTCAAGCGCACCAAGGCGGCCAAGCTCCCGGCCGCGGTGTTGTTCAGGACGCACTGGAAGGACGTCCTGCGGGTCGTCCTCGCGGCCACCATCGCCTCGGTCAGCACGATCTTCACCGTCTACGCACTGAGCTACGCGGTGAACACGATCGGCCTGGCGCGCACGCCCATGCTGTGGGTCGGCGTGCTGGCCAACGTCGTCGCGCTCGCCGCGATCCCGTTGCTGGCAGGGCTTTCGGACAGGATCGGCCGCAAACCCGTGTTCCTCGCGGGCTGCGGCGCGTGCGCGATCCTGATCTTCCCGTACCTGTGGTCGATCTCCGTCGGCGCGTACGGCCTGGTGTTCGCGCTCGGCATCCTGCTGTTCGGCGTGTGCTACTCCGCGATCAACGGCATCTGGCCGTCCCTGTACGGCGAGATGTTCAGCACCGAGGTCAGGCTGTCCGGCATGGCGATCGGCACGCAGATCGGGTTCGCCATCGCCGGTTTCGCGCCGAGCGTGGTGGCTGCGATCGGCTCCGGGCGTGACGACTGGATCGGCGTCGCGATCTTCACGGCGGCGGTGTGCGCGCTCAGTGCGACGGCGATCGCGACCGGACGCGAGACGTTCAAGCGTCCGACCGCGGAGCTCGGCCGTCTGCCACAGGAAGCTGTTGCCGGGGCCTCATTGGGCCGTTGAGTGGTGACCGGGGCGGCTCCGCCGGGGTGCAATGATCCGGCGGAGTCGCCAACGGAGGTGTGCCATGCGAACACGGCTCGTGGTGTCGTTGCTGGGGCTCGTACTTCTCGTGGGTGGTGCGCCCGCGGTGGCAGAGCCGCTGCACGTTCCCGGCGACCAGCCGTTGCCCGGTTACACCATCGTCAACCCTCCGCTGGCGCCGGAGGTGATCGACGGACGGCCCACGAAGGTGTTGCAGGGCGTCCACCGGCACTCCGCGTACGTCGTCGAGGTGCCCGCGAAGTGGAACGGCCGGCTGGCCATGTGGGCGCACGGCTACCGCGGCACCGGCACCGTGCTCACCGTGGATCCGCCGGCGTACGGCCTGCGCACCCGGATGCTCGGCCAGGGCTACGCCTGGGCCGCGTCCTCCTACTACAGCAACGGATACGACGTCCGTGCCGGCGTCACGGCGACGCACGACCTGGCCCAGCACTTCGGCACTCTGGTCGCCAGGCCGAAGGAGGTGTTCGTCGCGGGCGTGTCGATGGGCGGGCACGTCATCGGCCGTTCGCTGGAGCAGTATCCCGGCTTCTACGACGGCGCCCTGCCGATGTGCGGGGTGCTCGGCGACCACGAGCTGTTCGACTTCTTCCTCGACTACCAGCTGACGTCGCAGGCGCTCGCCGGGATTCGCGCCTATCCGATCCCGGCCGACTACCCGACGGCCGTGGTGCCGCGCATCCAGGAGAAGCTGGGGCTGACCGGACTCGTGCCCGGCGGCCCGGACACCGTCACGGAGCGGGGCGCCCAGTTCCGCGCGAACGTCGTCGAGCTCAGCGGCGGGCCGCGTCCCGGCTCGACGCCTGCTTTCGCGTACTGGAAGGACTTCCTGTTCAGCCTCGCCTCGCCGGCGAACGACAGCGCGCCGCTCGCGCTCGACCCCGGCCGGCTGGCGACCAACCTCGGCACCCGCTACCGGCCGAACACCCCGGTCGACCTCAACCGCGAGGTGCGGCGGGTGGCGCCGCGCGACTGGCGGACCCGCCTCTCCCCCGCTCTCACCGAGGTGCCGGGCATCGCGGGCAGGCCACAGGTTCCGGTGCTCTCGTTGCACGGCCTGGGCGACCTCTTCGTGCCGTTCTCGATGGAACAGGACTACCGGGCCGACGTCGCCCGCCACGGTCAGTCGAAGTTGTTGGTGCAGCGGGCGATCCGCACGGTGGACCACTGCGAGTTCTCGCCGGCGGAGGCGGGTGCGGCGTGGGACGACCTCGTGACGTGGACCGACCGCGGCCGCAAGCCCGCCGGTGACGCGATCGGCGATCGTGACGCGGTCGCCGCGCCCGGTTTCGGCTGCCGGTTCTCCGATCGCGCCGCCTACAGCGGCCCCGGCACCCGCAGGTTGTTCTCGCCCTGTCCGGTGAACTGAAGTCGATGGCGGTTTCGAAACTTTGTCGTCCGGCGCCCTTCACCGCGATGCCGGACTGGGCATTCACCTGGACTTTCGACGAATTCGACAACTGATTCGACGAATTCGACGGCTCTTGATCCGTCGAACCGATCCGGTTGACACTGCTGGAAGTTCGATTCGGGCGGTATGTGGATTTGGCGCAATCCCTGCCGCTCGCACCGGACGGTGTGTTGACCGATCCACTCCACCCGCCTCGCGCGGGTGCTTCTCAGAAAGCGCCGAAAATGACGCTGACAGCGAAGTCAGTCGCACGAGTCACGCTCGTGTCAGCCCTTCTCACCGCCGTCGCGGGTGCCGCGATCATCGGAGCCTCGCCCGCCAGTGGCGCCGCCTCCACACTGGGCGCGGCGGCCCAGCAAAGCGGCCGCTACTTCGGCACCGCGGTAGCCGCGAACAAACTGGGTGACTCGACCTACACCGGGATCCTGAACCGCGAGTTCGACATGGTCACGGCCGAGAACGAGATGAAGATGGACGCGACTGAGCCCAACCAGGGCCAGTTCAGCTACGGCAACGCCGACCGGATCGTGAACCAGGCGCGCAACCAGGGCAAGCGGGTGCGCGGGCACGCCCTGGCGTGGCACTCGCAGCAACCCGGCTGGATGCAGAACATGTCCGGCTCCTCGCTGCGCAACGCGATGCTGAACCACGTCACGCAGGTCGCGACCTACTACCGCGGCAAGATCTACGCCTGGGACGTCGTCAACGAGGCCTTCGCCGACGGCAGCGGCGGCGGACGCCGTGACTCCAACCTCCAGCGCACCGGCAACGACTGGATCGAGGCGGCGTTCCGCGCGGCCCGTTCGGCGGACCCGAACGCGAAGCTCTGCTACAACGACTACAACACCGACAACTGGTCGCACGCCAAGACCCAGGGCGTCTACCGGATGGTGCAGGACTTCAAGTCCCGCGGTGTGCCGATCGACTGCGTCGGCTTCCAGGCGCACTTCAACAGCGGCAACCCGGTGCCGTCCAACTACCACACCACCCTGCAGAACTTCGCCGCTCTCGGCGTGGACGTGCAGATCACCGAGCTGGACATCGAGGGCTCCGGCAGCTCGCAGGCCCAGCAGTACCAGGGCGTCACCCAGGCCTGCCTCTCCGTCTCGCGGTGCACCGGCATCACCGTGTGGGGCATCCGCGACTCCGACTCGTGGCGCGCTTCCGGCACCCCGTTGTTGTTCGACGGCAACGGCAACAAGAAGGCCGCCTACACCTCGGTCCTCAACGTCCTGAACAACGGCACGGACCCCGGGCCGACGAGCACCACCAGCACGACCACCACGTCGTCCAACCCCGGCGGCGGGGGCTGCACGGCGACGTACTCCGAGGGCGAGAAGTGGAGTGACCGCTTCAACGGCAACGTCACGGTCTCCGGCTCGGACAACTGGGTCGTCACGGTCACCGTGAGCTCGCCTCAGAAGATCATCGCCACCTGGAACACCAGCGCCACGTGGGGCTCCGCCAACGTGATGACCGCACGCCCCAACGGCAACGGCAACACGTTCGGCTTCACCGTCCAGCACGGCGGCAACTGGAACTGGCCGAGCGTCTCCTGCAGCGTCGGCTGATCGACCGCGGTCGCCGGAATTGTCGGACCCCCTTGCTACGGTCGGTTTCAGCTGATCAACGCGAGGGGGAAAGACAGTGGCCGCTGCCACCACGTACCTGGAGCTGTCGGAGTCCGGCGGAAGTGCGCACAAGTTCTACGAGGTGGTCGTCGCCGGCACGACGGTGACCATCACGTTCGGCCGCATCGGTGAGCGCGGGTCCACACGGGAGTCCACGTTCGCCGATGCGGCCAAGGCGGTGAGCGCGGCCGAGAAGAAGATCGGCGAGAAGGTGCGCAAGGGGTACGCGCCCGCGGTCAAGGGGCAGCGAGCGCGCCGGGCGATCACCCGGCGCGAGATCACGAGCGTGCAGTCGAGTGCCCGGCAGGCGCCCGTGTTGTGGCGCTTCCACTCCGGCGCACCGGCTTTCGGCATCTTCATCGGCGAGGACGAGGCGTGGGTCGGCAACGAACGCGGTGACGTCTTCACGCTCGCGCACGACGGCCGGGTGACGGGGCGGTACGGCCTGCCGGACGGCGTGAAGTGCATCGTCGCCGACGACTTCTGGATCTACGCCGGCTGCGACGACGGCCGCGTGTACGACCTGGGCGGCAAGGTTCCGCGCGTCGCGTACGAGATCGCCAACGACGTCGACATCTACTGGCTCGACATCGACGACGGCGTGCTCGGCGTCTCGGACCGGCAGGGCGGCATCACGATCGTCGACCACGAGGACGAGTTCCAGTGGTCGCGCCGCAGCACGGGCGACAGCGCGTGGATGGTGCGGTGCGCGCCGGAAGGGGTGTTCCACGGGCATTCTCGCGGCGTCACGCACTACGCGGCGCGCAGCGGTGATCCCGTGTGGCACGCCGAGACAGTGGGCGCCGTGCTGTTCGGCTGGCAGGAACCGGCCGAGGTGTTCGCGGGCACCAGCCGCGGGTGGGTGCACCGGTTGGCTCGCTCGAATGGCGCCGAGAAGGCGCGTTACCGTTGTGACGCGGCGGTTTTCTCGTGCGCCACCTCGCCGGGCGGGGACTACGTGTTCGCCGGTGACAACCACTCGTCGGTGTACTGCTTCGCGGCCGACGGCACGCGGTTGTGGAAGCTCGGCACGGGCTGCGGTTCCGCGTACTCCATGCAGTACCGCGACGAGCGCCTGTACATCGTCACGACCGATGGTTCGCTGGCGTGCATCGACGCGAGCCCGGCGGCGATTCACGCTGCCGAGCAAGGAGAACTGCCGCAGCGCAGCGACATCAAGGCCGACCACTGGCAGCGCGTCGAGGCCACCGCAGCGGTGGAGACCGTGGTGGCCAGCGCGGTTCCGGCCGGCGGCGTCGTCGTGGAGTGCGTGCAGGACGGCGGCCGTCTGCGCGTGCACGTGATCTCCGACGGGTACGACCGCGCTCGCGCCGTGCAGTTCCCGAAGGACATCCGCGTCCCCGGCGCGCGCTACCTGGTGACCGAGATCCACACCTCGGCGAGCGGCGGCTTCTACCGCGCGAGGGGAGAGATCAAGCGGCTCCTGTGATCGCGGCAGCCCTGCGAGTTCGCCGGGATCTCCTCCTTCACCGGGTGAGCAGGTGGTGAACGCGCTCGGTCTCCGCCTTCATCCCACGATGGAGGTAGATGCCGAGCGCTTCCCGCCACACGGCCTCGGCGCACGAGTGCCGGCCCAGAGCGACGAGGGTGTGGCCCAGCCGTTCGAGACCGTCCGCGAGCCCGAGGAGATGTCCCAGTTCCCGCACCACGGCGATGGATTCCTCGTAGTGCCGGGCGGATTCCTCGTAGTGGCCGCGCCGGTGGGCGATGAGACCGAGGCACGTCAGCACGGCCGCCTCGCCGGTGCGGAAGCCGTGCCTGCGGTGCCGGGCGAGTGCGAGGCGGCTGTAGCCCCGCGCCGCGTCGAGCTGTCCCAGGGCGGCCGCGTGCCAGCCCATCTGCGCGAGCGCACGCGCCTCCCACCTCGGTTCCTCGACGGCCCGGTAGAGCACGAGCGCGTGGCGAGCGTGAGTCAGCGCCTGCCGGGGGTCCTGCTGGCCCCAGGCGACCCCGAGCGAGTAGTGCACGCCGGCCAGGTGCACGGTGTCGTCGCAGTGCTCGGCCATGGCCAGGGCCCGGTGGAGGTGCTCGACGGCGATCTCGTGGTGTCCCAGGGAGATGTGGGCGACACCCGTCATGCGTTCGGTGTTCGCCAGCACGGCCGGATCGTCCAGGTGCCCGGCGGCCTCGGCGGCCAGCCGCCACGTCGTGAGCCTGGCGTGCGTGAGCCCGCGCCGGACCATGAACGTGTGCAGGTGCCACGCCAGGAGCCACGTGACGGCGTATCGCCGCTGGTCGAGCGCACTTTGCTGGGCGGCGACCAGGCACGCGAACTCGGCCTCGAACCACGCCTGCGCCGTCGCGTCGTCGGGCACCGGGTCGAGGTGGACGTCGCCCGTGACGTGGTCGAGCGGCGACGGGAAGCAGATCTGGTCCATGACCTCCTCCGCCACCCGCGCGGCCTGCACGTAGTGGTCGAGCACCCGCCGCGAAGCGTTCTCCCGCACCGGTTCCGGCACATCGCGGGCGACCGTCGTGGCGTAGGCGCGGACCAGGTCGTGCATCCGCCATCGGCCCGGAACGTCCTGGTGCAGCAGGGAAGCCTCTTCCAACGCCCGCAGCACCTGCCTGGCCTGTGCCGGTGTGGTGCCGAGGAGGTTCACCGCCGCCGCCAGGCCGATGTCGGGGCCGGGAGCGATGCCCAGCAGCGCGAACGCGTCGCGCAGCCGAGGGCAGAGAGCGCGCAACGACCACGACAACACGGCGGGCAGGCTGGCGGACGGCTCCTCGTTGTCGAGCACGTCGATGACGGCCTCGTCCAGTTCGGCGGCGAGGGTCGCCAGCGGAAGGCCCTGCCTCATCTGGGCGTGGGCGGCGACGATGCTCAGCGCCAGCGGGAATCCGCCGCACACCGCGATCAGCCGGTCGGTGGCGAACGGCTCGGCCTCCAACCGGCCCGCGCCGAGCCGGTCGGTGAGCAGCGCGCGGCCCTCGGCCTCGGTGAGCTCGCTGAGCAGCAGGTGCTGGGCCGCGTACCGGGTGATCAGGCCGGGCAACCGGTTGCGGCTCGTGATGATCACGGCGCACTCGTCGTTGCCCGGCAGCAGCGGCACGACCTGGTCGGTGCACGCGGCGTTGTCGAGCACCAGGACCATCCGCCTGCCCGCGACGAGCGAGCGGAACAACGCCGAGCGGTCCTGGGTGCAGGCGGGGATGCGGCCGGGGTCGACGGCCAGCGCGTGCAGCAGGCCTCCCAGCGCCTCCCCCGCGGTCATCGGTTCCTCGGTCGGGGAGAAGCCGCGCAGATCGACGAACAGCTGACCGTCGGGGAACCGGCCGGCGTGCCGGTGCGCCCACCGCAACGCGAGGCTGGTCTTGCCGATCCCCCCGGTGCCCGCGATCGCCGAGACGGCCGCGGTGCGGACGGCGTCGAGGCGGTCCAGTTCGTCCCGGCGCCCGACGAACGTCGCGGGCTCCGAAGGCAGCTGCCGCGGCACCACCGGGATCGTCCTGACCGCGGTCAGCCGGGGATCGGCGACGAGGATCCGCTGGTGCAGTTCGCGCAACGCGGCGGACGGTTCGGCGCCCAGCTCCGCCAGCAGCCGCTCGCGCACCTGCCGGTAGTGCTCCAACGCGTCGATGCTGCGCCCGGACCGGTGCAGCGCCACCAGGTACTGGCCCGCCACGCGCTCGTTCAACGGGTGCCGTGAGACCCGTGCGGACAGCTCCGCCACCAACTCCCCGCCCTCGCCGGTGGCCAGCCGCGCGTCGACGAGTTCGTTCGAGGCCGCCAGCCTCTCCTGCTCCAGCCGGTCGCGTTCCTCGCGCACCCATTCGCCGTCGAGGCCGGTCAGCGCCTCCGCCCGCCACAGGGCCAGCGCCTCGGACAACCTCCCGATCGCGTCGCCCTCCCGTGCACGGGCCCGCAGGTCGTGGAACCGCAGCAGGTCGACGGCGTCACCGGTCAGGACGTACCCGCCGGACCGGTGCTCGATCTCCAGCCCGCCGATCCCGGCCACCGCCCGCCGCAGCCGCGACACGTAGCTGTGCAACGTCGTCCGCGACCGGGGCGCCGCGTCGACGCCCCAGACCCGCTCGACCAGCCGCTCGACCGGCACGACCTTCCCCGCGTCGACCGCCAGCGCCGCCAGGACGCACCGCTGCCGGGGCGGTCCCAGGTCCACCGCTCCCGCGCTCACTTCTCCCAGAAGACGCAACACCCGGCGTCACCCCCCGGAACACTCACGCGGAAGCGAGCGTCCAGGTTGCCGTGTCGGTGTAAGTCCGTCCGTCTCGCGTGCCGGTGATCGTCACCGTGTTGGCGCCCGGCCGCAGGGTGATCGGCCAGGTGTGGATGTGGTCGGCGGCCGGCGGCTTCGGGGCGCCGACGGCCACGCCGTTCACCGTGAGCTGCACGTTGTCGGTCGTGCCGTACGCGCGAACGGTGGTGGACGCGACCGTGCGCTGAGTCCAGCGGGCGCTGTTCAGGTGCACGAACGGGGTGTTCGTCCAGTTCGCCTTGTACAGGTAGAACGCGTCTTTTCGGGTGTTGCGGTCGTAGGTGACCAGGCCCTTGTCGTTGCGTCCCAGCGTGTCGCCCTCGGAGCGGCTGTCGACGGCGAAGTCGAACATGTTCCAGACGAACGTGCCCCACAGGTACGAGCGCGTCTTGATGTCCGCCCAGTGGTTCTCGTGCACGAGGGTCTGGTACTCCTCGGGGTGCCAACGCGAGGTCGTCACGGGCGGGCGCGGGTTCTCCTCGTGCTGCGCGATGCTGCCGCCGGCGCCGTACTCGCTCAGCGCGATCTTGCGGGCCGGGTCGCGGGCGTGCAGGCGGTCCGCCCAGCCGCCGGGACCGGTGCTGCCGGTGTCGTACCAGCCGAAGTACTTGTTGTAGGCGGCCAGTTCCGCGTGGCCCGAGACCGGGTCGAGGTCGCCGATGTGGCTCGCGTAGGTCGAGTGCCGGCCGGAGTCCTCTGCCCGGACGGCGGCGGCGAGGTCGCGCAGCAGGGTGTTGGTGGCGGTGTTGCTGGTCTTCTGCTCGTTGCCGATGCCCCAGAACGCGATGGACGGGTGGTTGAAGTTCTGCCGGATCATCTCCAGCAGCTGCTGCTGGGCGTTCGCGCGGAACGCCGCGCTGTCGGTGATCTCGTTGACCAGCGGGATCTCCGTCCACACCACGTACCCGCGTTCGTCGGCGAGGTCGTAGATCTGCTCGGCCTGCTGGTAGTGGGCGGTGCGCAGGGCGTTGACGCCCATCTCGTCCATCAGGTCGAAGTCCTGGCGCTGGTTCGCGGGCGTCACGGCCCAGCCCGCGTTCAGCCGGTCCTGGTGGGCGTTCACGCCGTTGAGCCGCAAAGGCTTGCCGTTCAAGGAGAATCCGGCGTTGGCGTCGACGGCGGTGGTGCGCAGGCCGAGCGGTTCGGTGACGACGTCCTTCACGACGTTCGTGTCGGCGTCGATGATCTCCACGCTCGCGCGGTAGAGGTACGGGTCCGCCTTGCCGTTCCACCGGTGCGGGCGCGCGATCGCGACCGTCTGCACGGTGTCGAACCCGGTGGCGGCGTTGACGGAACGGGTCGCGGACGTCGTCTCACCGACGATGACACCGGCGTGATCGGCGACGACCGCGCGGATCTTGACCCGTGCCGTGGAAGTGCGGTTGTTCCAGGCCTTCGTGGTCACCTCGACGCTCGCGGACGCGTCGCTCAGAGACCGTTGCCGCAGATACACACCGGGACCGCCGGAGTCGCCCATGCGTGCGGCGAGCAGGTCCAGCGCGGTCAGCGAGACACCCCGGTAGATGCCGCCGAAGAACGTGAAGTCCGCGGAGATCGGGGCGATGTCGGCCTTCGCGGCGTTGTCCGCCTTGACCGCGATCACGTTGTCCTGCCCCAGTTTCAGCGCCGCGGTCGCGTCGAACCGGAACCCGGCGAAGCCGCCGCGGTGCTGGCCCAGCTTGACGCCGTTGACCCACACGTCCGCGACCTGGTTCACCCCGTCGAACTGCAACCACAACCGACGCCCGGCCAGCGTCGTGGACGGCGTGAAGTGCTTGCGGTACCAGCCGATTCCCCGGTAGTAGTTCGCCCCGCCGTCCTGGCCGTCGGTGGCGTTCCACGTGTGCGGGACGCTGACCTGCGACCAGGCCGCGTCGTTGAATCCCGGAGCCTCGGCCCCTGCGGCGTCCGCGCGCAGGAACCGCCAGCCCGCGTCGAGGCTCACCTGCGCGCGTGTCACCGGTGGCACGTAGGCCGAAGCCGCTGGTGTGCCGACGAACATCGCCGAGAGCAGGAGCAGCGGCAGCAGGAACGCCGGCAGACGTGTCATGTCCCTGAACGTATGGGCGCGATGAAAACGGTGTCAACGAAAGGAGCTAGTTCCGGTACAACGGGTTCGGGCAGTCGACGTACCGGCTCGCCGCGCCCTCCGCGCGCGTCCAGCGCAGCAGCAGGTTCGCCTTCGCGGGCACGAACCGGTTCTCCAGCAACGACATGACCTGTTCACATCCGTGATCTCTTGCATAAGCAACGAAAACAGACCGTGCCTGCGCCCACACGTCCAGACCGGGGTGCCGGACCAGCACGGCGCCGGCGATCTCGATCAGGTGGTTGACGATCAGGCAGTACTGCAGCCGCTCCCAGCCCTTCGCCTCGGAGACTCCCCGCGACCCGTCCGGTCCGTCCATTGAGGACAGCAGATCGGCGTGCCGGGGAAGCAGCCGCATGCCTTCGGGGTCGCGGTAGATCGCCTGCACCGGCAAGCCCGCGGAGTCCACGCCCACCAGAACATTCTGCAGATGGCACTCCATCACGACGCCGTGCGCGAAGAACGCGTGCAGCACCGGAGGAACGACGACCGAGACGTACTGCCGGAACCAGCGCAGCGCGCTCTCGGAATCCAGTGCGTCCAACGGGTTTCCGTCGAAACCCTCGCTGATCCCGGCCGCCAGCAGCGGGGTCACGCCGGGAAGAACGTGCTGCCGGACGCCGTCGCGCACCACGACCGCCAGGCCCTCGAACGAGTCCGGGGAAGTCCGGTAGCCGCGGTCGATCAGGAAGGCCGCGCCGGGGAAGTCCGCCGCGATGTCCGCGAACACCGGTCTCAGCAGGCGCGCGAGCGGCGGGATCCAGCGCAGGTCGTGCTCCCACAACCGGCGCACGTCGTTGGTGATCTGCACGTCGAGGCTGAACTTGTAGAACAGATCCGCGGGCGGGTCGTAGACCGTGCGCACCGACGACGTGGGCCACACCTCGTGCTCCGCCACCGCACCCGTGAGGCCCAGCAAGGAGAGTTGCCACGGATGTGCGGGCAGCACACCGGCGGGCAGCGGCACCTCGCCGTCGTCGACGAACTCGCCTTCCAGGTGCGCCAGCGAGAAGCTCGCGTGCACCTCGGGCGAGTACGGCAGCCACTGCGAGGCGGGCAGGCCACCGCGGCCCTTCGGCGCGGGGTGGTAGCGGTGGCCCGCGATCAGCGCCTGCTCGGAGCGCCGGTAGAGGTCGGCGGGCGCGGCGGCGCGGGCGTCCAGCACGGCGGCGATGGCCGACCGCGAGCCCGCGATCTCGTCCAGAAAACCGACCGGCGGATCGCCGAGCTCCTTCGTGATGAGCACAGCGAGTTCGTGCCACGGCAACGGCTGCCACGATCCGCTGAACACCTCGGGATCCGACAGCCAGCGCCCCTCCCGCACCCGCAGCAGAACGCCGGTGCGGGGCAGGCGGATCGTGCCGTTCGCCCACTCCCCCACCTCGCGGCGCAGGCAGTTCAGCAGGGCCGTCGTGGTGACGGCGTCGGGGTCAGTGCTGGCGTCCACCGGTGTCCGCTTCCCTGTGGGGATGTGTCAGGATCAGATCATTCTGACGCAGACACCGGTCGAGTCCGAGTTCGCCGCAGCGCTGGACGAAAGACGCGCCGAAAGGTTCATCGCGGCGTTGCCGGAAGCCCGTGCGGCGATCCTCGCGCGCCTGCGCCGCGCCTTGGCGATCGAGCCGTTGCCGCAGGTCAGCGTGGATCCCGCCGAGTACCTCCACCCGGTCGACCTGCTCACCGCACTGCGCTGGCCGCGCGCTGAGAGCCTGATCACGGAGGTCGCCCACAGCGTCGCCGGGCTGGCCCTGTCCCGCACGACGAGCCCGCTCACGACGCCGTTCCTGAGCAGGTCGCTGGAGGAGCACGAGCAGAGCGTCGTCGACGGCCATCCGCTGCACCCGTGCTGCCGCAACCGCACCGGGTTCACCGCCCAGGACCACCTCGCGTACGGCCCCGAGCACCGCCCGGTCGTCCCGCTACGACTGCACTCCGCGCGGAGTCACGTGGTGTTCGGCGACTGGCCCGACGAGCTTCGCGACGGCGAGCGGATCCTCCTCCCCGTGCACCCGTGGCAGGCGGACCTGCTGAACGTGCCTGCCGTGGGCACCCTGGACGCGAGCCCGCTGATGGCGCTGCGCACCCTCTCGACCGGTTCCTGGCACGTCAAAACGACGCTGAGCGCCCAGATCACCTCGGCCGTGCGGGACATCTCCGGCGGCTCGATCGCGACGGCGACGACGGTCTCCGACTTCCTGAGCGCGACCGTCGAGGGCATCGAACTGCAGCACAACCGGGCGTCGGCGGCGGTGCTGACCAACGGTGAACCGGACCGCAGGCTGGGCGTGATCCTGCGCGACAAGCCCGTGCCACGCGAGGGCGAGACCCTGCTGCCCCTGGCCGCGCTGAGCGCCTGGCGGATCCCCGACCCGATCGAGTGGCTCGCCGAGTTCGCCGAACTGACCGTGCCGCCGTTGATGACGCTGCTGGCGCGCGGCGTCGCGTTGGAGGCGCACGAACAGAACCTGCTGGTGGGCCTGGTGAACGGAAGACCGAGCCGGGTGATCTACCGCGACCTGGCCGACATCCGCGTCAGCCCGCGCGCCGATCTTCCGGTACGACTGCACGCGGACCCGGAAGCCTTGCGCGCCAAGACGTTCGCGACGTTCTTCGCGACCGCGCTGACCGGGTTGATCGGCGCGTTGGACGCCCCGGACGCCGACCTGTGGGACGTGGTGGCGAAGACCGTCCCGGACACGCCGGACCGGCACGCGTTGCTGAACGACCCGCTGCCGGCCAAGCCGCTCACGCTGATGCGGCTCGCCCCGAAGACGACGGCGTGGGCATACCTGCCCAACCCGTTCAGGCGCTGAGCAACGCCGAACGGTGCTGCCACGCCAGTGACAACAGCGCGGCACCGGCCGCCTGCGTCGGTTCGCGGTGCACGAAGCGCTCGACGTTCTCCGCCGTGAACGGCAGCCCGCGCAGCACCTCGCCCTCCTCGTTGTGCGACACCAGATCGCCGAACAGCTCGTCGAACTCCCCCGCCTCGATCACCGCGACCGTCAGCACGTCCGTCGCGAACGTCAGCGGGTCCACCCCCATGCCGAGGTAGAACACCCGAGCGGCCGCCGTCAGCCGCCGCGCGAACGGCCAGGCCGCGTAGTCCACCGCGTGGATCTCCTCCACGCCCAGCATCTCCTCGGCGAACTCGCGGATCATGCAGTGCCACAACGAGAAGTCGTCCTCGGACGAGCCCTGGAACACGCCGACAGGCAGCACCTGGAACATGCCGCCCGCGTGACCGACGCGCTTCGGATCGCGCCAGTGCAGGAAGAACGTCGCCTCCCCGGAAGCCTCGTCGTGGCGCAGGGTGAGGGTGCTGATGGCGACGTTGACCGGGCGGCTCCGGGGATCGCACGGATCACCGACCGCCGAACGCGACGGCAGCGCGCCGATCCGGCCGAGTTCCCGCGCCGCGTACTCGTGCGCACAGGCCTCGCCCACGTCGATGCCGTCGAAGTAGGTGCCGAGGCCGAACGTCAGGTGCCGGCCGGAGAAGTCCAGCAGCCGGTAGGTCTCGCGGTTCTGGAACACCGCGGGCGACGCGAGCGCGGCCATCGCCGCCGAGTAGCTGCCGAACCCGTCCGGCAGCACAGAGGCCGGCACCTCGGGCAGTTCGGCGGAGACCTTCAGTTCCAGCGAGAGATCGGCCAGCGGGATCGGCACGGCCGGCGTCCAGCCCGGCGACGTGAGCAGCGGCGTCCCCGCGACCGTGGGCACGTCCGGGTACTCCGAGACCGCCTTCACGGCCAGCGCGTGGCGGTGTTCGAGCAGGTGGGCGCGCACTTCGAGCCACTCGGCAGACGTCGGCATGGCGCCATTGTCGACGACACGGCGAAATGACCGGACCACGTGTGGCCCGGCCTCCGCGTCATGCGGCCGTCAGGCCCGCCAGCGCCGGGACGCGTGGACGACTTCGCCGACCGCGCGTGCCAGGCTTCCGTCAGCGTCGACGTGGCTCTCGTACTGCGCCGGAAGCGGCTGGGCCACCTCGGGCGGTGCCTCGTACGAGTCGCTGTCCTCCCACCGCAGCCTGCGCGCCGTCTTCACGAACACGACCGCCGCGACCAGCAGCAACGCCCCGAGCACGGCCGGCCACCAGACCGATTCCGAGACCGCGATGGCGAACTGGACCTGGGCCACCACGACGAACACGACGGTCAGTCCGACCACCGACCACGGGGCCGAACCGCTCTCGTGTCTGCGCTTGGCGGCACCGGTTGCCCCCATTGGCGTCACCTCCACCGATGTTGTCGTGGACATCGGCGATTGATCGCACGGAGTTACAGGCTCAAGCGTACTCCTCGGTCGTTTGGTTGCAGACCGTCATTTCCGCACATCCGCCCATCGGTGCGTAACCCCTGCACAGCACGTGCGCGATTCACCCGGTGGTGTGATCATCAACTGGTGTCCGCACTGCACGCGGGGGATCCCGCCTCATTCGCCGCCGATGTTCTCGACGAGGGTCCCGCCGAGCTCGAGCACGTGCAGGGAGTGGCGTCGCGGCGCCCCACCAAGACGTGCGCGGGCGGCGCGCTGATCCGTGATTCCACCGGACGCGTGCTGTTCGTCGTGCCGACGTACAAGGCGGTGCTGGACATCCCCGGCGGCATGACCGAGGACGACGAGTCCCCGAAGGCGGCGGCACTGCGGGAGATCCACGAGGAACTGGGTCTGTCGCTGACGCTCGGGCCGTTGCTGGTGGTGGACTGGACGCCGCGCAACGGAGTCTGGCGCGACTGCCACCAGTTCGTGTTCGACGGTGGTGTCGTGGACGACGCGGTGGCGTGCGATCCCGAACTGGAGGGCGTGCTGTACCTGACATTGGACGAGGCTCGGCACCGCATCTACCCGTCGCTGCACCGGCGGCTGACCCTCGCGGTCGCGGCCCTGGAGAGCGGTTCCACGCGGTACGCCGAGTTCGGCCGGGAGGTCTGATGCGGATCGTCTCGCTGCTGCCCGCGGCCACCGACGTCGTCGCCGAACTGGGGCTCGTCGAGCACCTGGTGGGGCGCACCCACGAGTGCGACTGGCCGGCCGAGGTCGAGGGCGTCCCCGTCGTCACGAGCACCGGGATCGACCAGAACACCCTGAGCAGCAGGGAGATCAACTCGACCGTCCACCACGGGTCGTCGTTGTACGGCCTCGACGCGGACCTGCTGAACGACCTCGAGCCGGACGTGATCCTCACTCAAGATCTCTGCGACGTCTGCGCGATCTCCTACCGCAAGGTCACCGACACGGTCCGGATGATGGACGTGGGCCCGAAAGTGCTCAGCCTCGAACCCTCCACACTGGACGAAGTGCTGGGTTGCCTGAAGACCGTCGGCGACGTGCTCGGCGTCGACAGCACGGCCAAGATCGCCGCACTGCGACACCGCATCGAGAACATCGAGCGCCAGACCGGAGGTCTCGCGCACCCGCGAGTGGCCGCGATCGAATGGCTCGACCCGGTCTGGCCCGCCGGGCACTGGGTCCCGGAGCAGATCGCCGCGGCGGGTGGCATTCCGCTCATCGCCGGGAAGGGCGAGCACACCAGGCCGATCACCTGGCAGACCGTGCACGACGCCAAGCCGGACATCGCCCTCCTGATGCCCTGCGGTTTCCCGATCGAACGGACGCTGCGGGAACTCCCGGACCAGCCGCTGCCCGAGACGTGGGTCCTGGATGGACCGTCGTACTTCAACCGGCCGGGCCCGCGCGTGGTGCGCGGAATCGAGGTCCTCGCCCATGTTCTGCACGGAATCGGGCAGAAGCCCTCCACGAGCGAGGCCGTTAAGCTCGAACCATGGACCTGAGCGCGTTCCCCCGAGTCTCACTGGGCACCTGGCCGACGCCGCTGGAGGACGCCCCGAGGCTCGCGACCGAGCTCGGCGGCCCGCCGGTCCTGATCAAGCGCGACGACGTCAACGGCCTCGGCGCGGGCGGCAACAAGCTGCGCAAACTCGAGTTCCTGCTGGGTCAGGCCATCGAGCAGGGTGCGGACACGATCATCACGTTCGGCGCGCTGCAGACCAACCACGGCCGGCAGACGGCGGCGGCGTGCGCCAAGCTCGGTCTCCGGTGCGAGCTCGTGCTCACGGCCAAGGTGCCGATGAAGGGCGACGCGTACGAGAGGTCCGGCAACGTCGTCCTGGACCACATGTTCGGGGCGAACGTGCACGTCTGCGCGGACGCCGACGAGACCGTCCAGGCGTACGAGAAGATCAACCACGACAAGGCCGTCACGCTGCCCGTGGGCGGGTCGAACGGGCTGGGCGCGCTCGGCTACGTCGCGGCGGCCATCGAACTCGTGGGCCAGCTGAACGAGCGCGGCATCGACAACGCCACCATCGTCGTGCCGGACGGCAGCGGCGCCACGGCGGCGGGGATCGCGCTCGGCACCGAACTGCTCGGATGGCCCGGCACCGTCCACGCCGCGAGCGTCTCGCACACCGCCCAGGACGCCGAGCAGGAGCTGCGGAACCTCGCCACCGACGCCGCCGCCCTCCTCGGGCAGCCCGCCCCGAAGCTCGCCCACGTCACGGTCACCGACGACACCATCGGGCCTGGTTATGGCGTGCCGACTCCGGAGATGTGGAGCGTGCTGAAGCTCTTCGCGCGGACGGAGGGTGTGATCCTCGACCCGGTCTACACCGGCAAGGCCGCGGTGAAGTTCCGCGAGATCGCCCCGCACAGCGACGTACCGGTCGTGTTCCTCCACACGGGTGGTCTTCCCGGCTTCTACGGGTACGCGCCGGAGGCCGTGGCCCAGTTCTGACCCGGGGTGATCAGTACTCTGGTGTGGTGACCGACCTGGCCGACGACCTGAGCCTGCTGCGCGACCTCGAACGACGTTTGCTCGTCTACAAGTTCGCGATCGAGGAGCTCATGACGAAGCTCCGCATCCTCAGCGAGGAGTTCGACTCGGTCCACCAGCACGACCCGATCGAGCACATCACCAACCGCGTGAAGAAGCCGGAAGGCATCCTGGAGAAGCTGCAGCGCAAGGGCTTCCCGCTCGACCTGGACGCGATCGGCGACTGGCTCGACGACATCGCGGGCGTACGGGTGGTGTGCCCGTTCGTGTCGGACGTCTACCGCGTCAAGGCGATGCTGGCGCGCCAGCACGACGTGGAGATCCTGCGCACCAAGGACTACATCGCCACGCCGAAGCCGAACGGCTACCGCAGCCTGCACCTGATCGTGCGCATCCCGGTGTTCCTGTCGGACCGGGTCGAGCACGTGAAGGTCGAGGTGCAGCTGCGGACCATCGCGATGGACTTCTGGGCCACGCTGGAGCACAAGCTGTTCTACAAGTACGACGACAGCCCGCCCGCGGACTTCGTGGGCGAGCTGATGTCGACGGCGATGATCGCGGCCCAGCTGGACGACAGGATGGAGTCGCTGCATCGGCGCATCCACCAGGACGACCACTAGGCCGTGTCCTCCGGCCGGGCCGCGATCGCCCTCCTACGGCTTGCTGATCTCCAGCTGGAGCTCGGTGACCCAGTCGGCAGGGTCGCCCTCGCCGTAGTTCAGGTACACCTCGCGGGCGAACCCGTTCTGCTTGTACCCGTGCGCCTCGATCCACGCCGCGACGGCCTGGTAGGTCACGTCGACGTCGTCCATGGTGCCGCGGTGCACGACGGTCGCCGCCTCGGCCAGCGCGGGCAGGTCGACGACCTCGAACTCGTAGGCCGGCGACGACTCGACGGCCACGGTCACCCCGGCGTGCACGACGACCTGGTCGCCCTCGGCGGGCTCGTAGGTGGCGATCCCGTAGCCGGACGGCGCGACCCCCGCGCGGCCCAGTCGTTCGAAGAGCTGCGGGTACAGCGGCTGGATGACCGGGCCGATGTCCTCGGGCCCGTAGGAGGCGGCGGTCGCGGTCAGCCGGGCGACCCGGACGGCGGGAACGGGCTTCACAACGATCTCGTCGGTGGGCATGGCGCCTTCTCTTTCAATGGCACGGAGACGTGCCTCGACCCGCCGCAGCCGCGACTCGTCCGCGAGGATCTGCTGCCGCAGCTCGGCGCGCCGCAACGAAAGCATGCCGTGCAACTGCTCGACGGAAAGCTTTTCGTCGAGCACCACACGCACCTGGTCGAGCGTCAGACCGAGGTCCTTCAACGCGAGCAGGCGGTTGAGTCGTTGCAGCTGGGCGGCGGTGTAGAAGCGGTAGCCGGTGGCCGGGTCGACGCGGGCCGGCAGGAGCAGCCCGACCGCGTCGTAGTGGCGCAGCATCCGCACCGACACCCGCCCCAGATGGGCGAAGTCTCCGATGGTGAACATGACTGCTCCTGTGTAGGGGCTGACACGGTGTGAGGGTCAAGAAATGATGGTTTGAGCAACGCACCGGGTGGACATCCTGGGACGTTGACGAGAGGTGGCACATGACGTTCGCACATCCGGCGCTCTTCTACTCAGACGAGGACTCCTACATCGACGGGACCGTGCCGTTCGTCATGGAAGGCCTCGCGAGCGCCGAACCGGTCGCCGTGGCGGTGCCCAGCACGAACCTGGAGCTGCTCAAAGAGGCACTGAGCGGGTTCGCCCACCTCGTGACGTTCATCGACATGGCGGACACCGGCCGCAACCCCGGCCGGATCATCCCCGAGCTCCGCGCGTTCGCCGACCGGCACCGCGGGGCCGTCCGCATCATCAGCGAGCAGGTGTGGGACCTGCACACCGACGTCGAGTACCCGGCGTGCGCGCTGCACGAGGCGCTGGTCAACTACGCGTTCAGCGGCCGTGACCTGAGCATCCTGTGCCCCTACAGCATCACCACCCTCAACCACGACGTCCTGGCCGACGCCGAGAAGACCCACCCGGTCGTGATCGACGCGAGCGGCCACCGTCCCAGCGACCACTTCCACCCCGCGCGGGTGGTCGTCGCCGCCCACTCGATGCCGTTGCCCATCCCGTCCGACGCGGTGAGCACGTCCGCCGGTGCCGGGACGATGGCGGCGGTGCGCGCGTTCGCCCGTGAGCAGGCCGTCAAGCTCGGCCTGTCCCATGGTCGCGTCGACGACTTCGCGCTCGCGGTCACCGAGCTCGCGACGAACAGCGTGCGGCACGGCGGGGGCGAGAGCACGGTCCGCGTCTGGGCCGAACCGAAAAGTATTGTTTGCCAAGTCAACGACAACGGGCACATCACCGATGTTCTGGCCGGCCGAACGCCTGTTCACGCAAACGAACCAGGCGGTCGCGGTCTGTTGCTCGTCAACCGTTTGGCGGACCTCGTGCGCACCCAAACGACGTCGTCGGGCACTGCAATCCAAGTCAGATTCGATCTGAGTGACAAAAAGGCAACGTGATCCACATACATTTGGGCGACTTCGTTATAGCTTGAGCACGTGCACGACGAGGAAGCGACGGCAATCGGTTACACGGGGGCGCGTTTCGGGTCGCCCGCGACCCGTAGACGGCTACGCGCCGACGGAAGTGAAGACTTCACTGGCGCGGAGACGCAACAACTGCCCCGTCAGCAACCGTTGCGCCAACGCCCACCGGAACCGCCACCGGAGTGGCCTGTGCAAGAGCAAGAACCGCCCCACGCCCCTGCTAGGGACAGCTCGCTCATTCGTCCCTACGCCCGCACCGGCGGCCGCACGACGGCCCGCCACGACCTGCGTCTGGAGACGCTGCTCTCCACCGACGAGGACCGGCTCCACCACGCCACCAACGACCAGGCGGCGATGATGCGCCTGTGTCTGCAGCCGCGGTCGGTCGCCGAGATCTCGGCGCTCATGAAGATCCCGCTCGGCGTCACGCGGGTGCTGCTGAGCGACCTGATCACGCTCAACCTGGTCGCGGTGCACGAGCCGGCCGCCCAGCCGAACGTCGCGTTGCTCGAACGCGTGCTGTCGGGGTTGCGCAAGTTGTAACCGTTCGCCAACGCGCGGGACGACGCACGGGCGCCGATAATGTGGATCGTGGCGAACCCGAGCGACGAGTCCCCGAAAACGCCGGTCACGGAACCGATCCCGGCCGCTCCGGCACCGGTCGCACCGAAGAAGACGACGCGGCCCACCCGGATCAGCGGTACCTGGGTCGCCGTGCTGGTGGCGATCGTCGTGCTGATCTTCCTGCTGATCTTCATCCTGCAGAACGGCGGCAACGCCACGATCCACTTCCTGTGGGGCGAGTTCAGCCTTCCCCTCGGGGTGGCGCTGCTGTTCGGCGCGATCGGCGGTGCGCTGCTCGTCGCCGTGGTCGGCGCGGCCCGCATCCTGCAGCTACGTCGTCAGGCCAAGCGGACCGCCACGCCTATTGGTCGTCCCGCGACCTCATCACCAGCTCGACGCGAGAGCTGATCTCCAGCTTGCGGAAGATCTTGCGCAGGTGGAAGTTCACCGTGTGCGGTGACATGAACAGCTGCGTGGAGATCTGCCGGTTCGTCTGACCCTTGGCCACCAGGTTCGCGATCGCCCGTTCGGTGTCGTCCAGACTGGACCATCCGGACGCGGGGCGCGCCGGAGCGGCCCTGCGGCGCCTGCCGAGCTTGCGCAACCGGCCCAGGACCCGCGCCCCGTCCCGTGACGCCCCGATCTCCCGGTACAGGCCGAGCGCGGTCTCCAGCGCCCTCACCGCCTCCGCCCGGTCCGGCGTGCCCGTGAGCAGCACGCCGAGGTCCTCGGCCGCGTTCGCCCGCGCCCACAGGTCGCGGTGCTGCTGTGCGGCCAGTTCCAGCAGCTTCGCGTCGGCGTCGAACAGACCGCGCGCGTGCACGGCGGCCGCGGCGACGGCGCCGAACCCGGGGTGTTCCTCGGCGAGCCGTTCCGCGCGGTCCACGACGGCCTTCGCCAGCCGCTCGTCCCCCGCCTCCAGCGCCCGGCGGACGAACCACCCGGCGGCGCGGGGTTCCTCCGCGAAGAGCCCCGACGACACCAGGCCCGGGTACTCGTCGGTGAGCAGCGCCAGCGCCTTCTCCAGCCCGGAGCCGACGTGCGTGACGAGCACGTCGGCCCACTGGTAGTAGGCGCGGGAGAAGAGGATCTCGTCGGCGGGGACCTGCTCGCGGTAGCGCTCGACGTGCTCGATCGCGGCGGGCAGGTCGCCGGTGTGGATCGCGACCATCGCCAGCACCGCCAGCGCGGGCGCCACCACCGTCTCGTGCCCGGTCTCCTCCGCCACCGTCAGCGCGGCGCGCGCCTCGACGGAGGCCTCCTCGATCCGCCCTGCCTGCAACAGGATCCGCGCCTGCACGACCGCGGTCATGACCTCCCTGGTCACCACCGCGGACGGCCCGCTGCGCACCCGCCGCACCACGTCGCCGGCGTCGGCGAACTCCCGCAGCCCCGCGAGCAGCGTCGCGAACAGCAGCTGCGGGTAGGCGCTGAGGTCGTGGGAGGTGCTCGATCGCGCGGCCTCGCGGGCGAGTTCGAGGGCGGCGCCGGGCCGTCCGGTGTCGCGCGCGATCGCCGCGAGAACGGCCAAAGCCGTTGCCAGCACGTCGTCCGGTGACCCCTGACGGGTGCGCACGACCTCCTCGGCGAGTTCCTCGGCGCGGCGCCGGTCGTGGCCGAGCAAGGCCATCAGCCGGGTGATCTCCACCCACGGCGCGAGTTCCGGGGCCAGATCGGGTTCGCGCAGCAACGCCTCGGAGATCTCCAGCGACTCGGTGTGCCGGGCGCCCAGCAACGTCGTCGTGGCCACGCAGTGCCGGAGTTTGGCCGCGGCTTCCGGGGACACGTGCCGGGACAGCGCTTCCCGCGCGAGCGCCTGCGCGGCGGTGAGCTTGCCGGCCGCGGTGAGCGCGCGCACCGCCATGACCGTGCGGTGGACCAGCGAAGCAGACGCTTGGTCGGTCAGTTCCAGCGCGCGCACCGCGAGTTCGGCGGCGGCCTCGGGGGCGTTCCACAGCACGGCTTTCGCGGCCGCGACGAGGCCGTCGATCGACCGGGCGTCGCCGCGCTGGGCGCCGTGCAGCAGGTGCCTCGCGGCCAGCACGGCGGAATCCCCGCGTGCCAGCAGCATCTCGCCGGCCTCGCGGTGCAGCGCGCGCCGCACGGGCAGGGGCACGGAGTCGGCGACCAGCCGCCAGAGCAGTTCGTGACGGAACGCCAGCCGGTCGTCCAGCGACGTCACGACGCCCGCGCCGATGACCTCGTCCAGTGCGGGCAACAGGATCGCGGTGCTCGACGCCAGCATCTCCGCGACGTCACCGGGTTCGAAGCGCGGCCCGAGCACCGAGGCGACCTGCAGGAGGTGCCTCGCCTTGCCGCTCAACGCACTCACGCGGTCGCGCAGCAACGCCTCGGTGGCGTGCGGCGAGCGGTCTGTCCTGATCGAGGCGTGCTCGGCGGTGACCACCACCTGGCCGTCCAGCCGGAGAGCGGCGAAGAGGCCGACCAGCGCGGCGGGATTGCCCTGGGCGAGCGAAGCAAGCGCTTTCAGGTCCTGGTCGGGGATGCCGCCGGTCAGGTCGGTCACGAGATCCTCGACCGCGTTGTCCGCCAACGGCCTCAGCTCGATCCGGGTCGCTCCGCGTCCTGCCGCGGCGGCGAACAGGCGGTCCGCGCCTTCGCCACGACGGCGGGCGAGCAGCCACACCACCTTCTCGTGCGTGGGCGCGGGTAACAGTGCGCGCAGCGCGGCCAGCGTTTCCGGCTCGGCCAGGTGGAGATCGTCCAGCACGACGAGTGCGGGGCCGTCCGGGCGGCGGTCGGCCAGGCGGGCCAGCAGGAACGGCTGATCGAACTCGTCCTGGGCGGTGGCCACCTCGAACCCGCGGCCGGCGGCGACGGCGGCGATCTCGGCCAGCAACCGCGTCTTCCCGGTGCCCGCCTCCCCCTCGATCAGCACCACACCGGTGCCCGCGTTCAGCACACCGCTCAGGAGCTCCCGTTCTCCCTCACGGCCGCGAAACACCCCGTCCCGATTCCCCGACACCCATTTTTCCTTTCGCTCCGCGGCGGCGGAGAACACTCGTTGCATTACCACAACGACCTGCACCACGACCAGCCCCGAAGCGCCTCTCCTAGGCCGTTGGGATGAGCGGGTGAGGCCGCCGCCACGCTGCCGCTACCCATTCGAGTAGTTGCCCGCGGGATCATACGTGCAGCCCTCCTGTTGAGACGCCCTTGACGCGGGAACCTTTACCTGGGCAAGTGGAGCGCTTTCTCCTAACATCAATTCCGCTGATACTTTCAGCGGCGGATTGTGGAGAGATCTTGGAAAACCGGCTGAAAGTGTGGTGCGCCGGAATCAGCGATCAGGTGGTGCCGGGCACGACCACGGTGGTGGAAGGCGCACCCGGCACGGGCAAGACGGCGGCACTGGACGACCTCGCCGCGCACTGGCGGGGACAGGTCGTGCGGGCGCGGGGCAGCGCGCTCGAAGGCGACCTGCCGTTCGGGATCGTGGCACAGCTCTTCGACCTGATCGACCCCGATCTCGTGCCCGCGGAAGCGATGAGTGCGTTGCAGCTCACAGCCGTGACCGCCGACTTTCCCGCGCTGCACGGCATCTATCGGCTGGCCGCCGGGCTGGCCGCGCGCGGCGATCTGCTCATCGTCGTGGACGACGCGCACTGGGCCGATGCCGCTTCCCTGCGCTGGCTCGCCTATCTGGCGTTGAGGGTGCAACGGCTGCCCATCGCTCTCGTGCTGGCCGTGGGGGTGGGCGAGCGATGTGACGATCCTTCTTACGGCGAGATCATGGCGGCGTGCCAACGGGTCACGCTGGACAACCTGACGCCGGCCGAGATCGGTGTGCTGGTCACGTCGGCGCTGGGTGAGGCCGCGCCCGAGTTCGTGACGGCCTGTGCGGAGGCGACCGGCGGGAACCCGCTGACGGTGACGCGGCTGCTCAAGGCGTTGGCGGAGGACCGGGTGCCGCCGACCGCCGAAGCGGCGTGGCGGGTCGCCCAGCGTGGCGCGGAGGTGGCCGGCGAGATCATGGCCGCCCGGCTGCGCCGCCGTCCGGCTGCTGTGGTGGCCGCGGCTCATTGCCTTGCGGCCCTGGGTTCTTCGCCGCATCCCGGCGTGCTGGCCGAGCTGACCCGGCTCAGTCCCGTCGAGCTGGCCGAGGCGGTCCGGACTGTCGAGTTGCTCGGCGTGGCCGGGCCCGCCGTCCTCGACGACATGCCGGCCGGTGCGCGGGCCGCGTTGCACCTTCGGGCCGCGCGGTCGTTGCGCACGCACGGCGCTACGGACCGGGCCGTCGCCGATCATCTGCTGGAGACCTCGCCCGGCCTGGAACCGTGGGCGGGCGAGGTGCTCGACCGGGCCGCGCAGGAGGCGGTGAACCACGGCGACACGGCCGGTGCCGCGCGGTTGCTGTGGCGGGCGTTGCGCGAACCGGTGGCGAACCCGTCACGGGCGTTGCGGCTGCTGGGAATCGCCGAGCTGGTCGGTAACCTGCCCGGCGCGACGGCCCGGCTGCGCGAGGCGTTCCAGTCCGATGTGGACGACGTGGAGTCCGCGGTGGCCCTGTCCTACGCGCTGCACGCCGAGGGCAACCCCGCCGAGATCCCCGCGGTTCTGGGCGGTTCCCCACTGGCCCAGGCACATCTGGCCGTGCACGGGCTGGTGTGGCAGGAGGCCGTGCCGTCGTCGGTGCCGCTCGACACGCCCGCCGGAGTGCTGCACCACGTGATGGTCGGGGACATCAGCGCCGCGGAGGCGGTTCCGCTCGTGTCGGCCACGGGCGTGCTGTCGTCGCTGGCGTCCGCGATGACGCTGAACCTGGCCGACTCGCTGGACGAGGCGCTGGCAGTGCTGGACGAGGTCGACCGCGCGCAGGCTCCGGCGTTGCGGGCGCTGACGAACGTGATGCGCGCGAACGTCCAGCGCCGCAAGGGAGATCTCGTCTCCGCCCGCGCCGACCTGGAGGTCGCGGCCGACCATCTGCGCCAGGACCGGCGCTGGCACGCGGTGTCGACGTGGCACGCCGCGTTGCTCGCCGACATCCTGCTCGAAGAGGGCCGCCTGGACGAGGCCGCCGTCGTCATCGCCGAGGCCTCGACGGACGGGGCGCGGCGCGTCTGGTCGTACGGCGGCGTGCTGACCGTGCGCGGACGGATGCTGACCGCACGAGGCGACGATCACGAGGCCCTGGAGGCGTTTCTGGCCGCAGGACGGCACTGCGCGGCGTGGCCGTACCGCAATCCGGCGGCGCTGGCGTGGCGTTCCGGCGCGGCGTTGGCGAGTGCCGCGATGGGCGACGGCGAACGGGCCCGCGAACTGGCCATGGAAGAGGTCACGCTGGCCCGCGACTGGGGCGCGCCCAGGGCGTTGGGCATGGCGTTGCGCGCGGCCGGCCGGGTGACGGCGGGTGCGGCCGGGCGGACGTTGCTGGAAGAGGCCGTGCGGGTGCTGCGTGGCTCCCCCGCCCGCCTGGAGCTGGCGCGCGCGTTGGTCGACCTCGGCGTCGTGGTGCGCCGTCAGGGCGACACGGCTTTCGCGCGCACCTGTCTGCGTGACGCGATGGACCTGGCGCAGAAGTGCGGATCCTCGGCGATGGCCGCGCGGGCCTACTCCGAACTGGTGGCGACGAGCGCCGGACCTCGGCGGATGCGCCAGACCGGCCCGACCGCGCTCACCCCGACGGAGCATCAGGTCGCGGAACTGGCGGCGCGCGGCCGTTCGGACGACGAGATCGCGTCCACGCTGCTCATGCCCGTCGACGGGGTCGAGGGCGTGCTCTCGGGGATCTACCGGAAGCTCGGTGTGTCCGGCCGTTTGCAGCTCGCAGATGCACTCTTTGTGGACTAGTTCGGACCCATTCGGCCGATAGTTCCCGTTGCGGCATTCAGCCTATGGTCCTGCGCATGGCGAGCGAATTTCAGCGCAGCAAGGTGCACCTGGTGTTCGGCGCGATGGACGTCACCGGTGACGGCTATCTGACCGAGGAGGACTTCCGGCTCCTCGCCGCGCGCTGGGCGGAACTGCGCGGCAGCGACGAGAAGTTGTTGTCCCAGGTGATGCTCGGCTGGTGGGCGACTCTGCAGTCGGCCGCGGGAGGAGCGGACAGGGTGACGCTGGACGACGTCCTGAACGTCGTGGACGTGTTGCCCACCAACATCGAGCCCGTGCTCGGCACCGCGGACGTGATGTTCGGTGCCGTCGACGCGGACGGCGACGACTACGTCTCCGAGGACGAGTACCGGGTGATGATCGAGGCCTGGCTCGGCCACGAGGGCACGACCGACTTCTCCGTCCTGGACCTCGACGGTGACGGCAGGCTCTCGCGGGCCGAGTTCGCCACCCTGTGGGCGGAGTTCTGGGCCGGCGACAACGCGGACGCCGCCGGCTCCTACGTGTTCGGGCCTGTTCAGGCGGCCTGAACGAGGGAGAAGAACTCCTGACGTGACGCGGGGTTCTCCCGCAGCACGCCCTTCAGCGCCGAGGTGACCGTGCGGGATCCGTTGACCCGCACGCCTCTGAGCGACATGCACATGTGCTCGGCCTCGATCACGACGCCGACCCCCTTGGGCGACAGGTGTTCCTGCAGCCAGTCGGCGACCTGCTTGGTGAGCCGTTCCTGCACCTGGAGGTCGCGGGCGAACATCTCCACGACCCGCGCGAGCTTCGACAGGCCCAGGATCCGTTCTCCCGGCAGGTATCCGACGTGCGCGACGCCGTGGAACGGCAGCATGTGGTGCTCGCACAACGACTGCACGGGGATGCTGCGCGCCAGCACGAGTTCGTCGTAGCCCTCGTCGTTCGGGAACGTCGTCATGGTGAAGGCGCGCGGGGTCAGCATCTCCTCGTAGGCCTCGGCCACGCGGCGCGGGGTGTCGGCCAGGTGCGCCGAGTACGGGTCCTTGCCCAGTGCCTTGAGAAGGTCCGTGACCGCTCGCTGCGCCGCCTCGACGTCCATGTTCGCCACGGTAGATCCGTTCGCCGAATTTAGTCAACAAGAGTAGGTTTTAGAGATGGCCGACCCCGTCGCCGCCGTCGCGGCCCTCGACGAGCCGAACCGCCGCCGGCTCTACGACTTCGTCGTGCACCAGACCGCGCCCATCAGCAAGGACGAGGCCGCGCAGGCCGCTGGGCTCCCCCGCACGACGGCCGCGTTCCACCTCGACAAGCTGGTCGAGATGGGCTTGCTCACAGTGGTGCACCAGCGGCGCACCGGCCGCACCGGACCTGGCGCGGGCCGGCCGGCGAAGCTGTACCGGCGCTCCGAGGAGCAGATCGAGGTGTCGCTGCCCAACCGCCGCTACGAGGCCGCGAGCCACCTGGTCACGGACGCGTTGATGGAGGCGGAGAGCACCGGCGAGCCTCCGCGCGAGATCCTCAACCGGCGTGCCCACGAGTGGGGCGCGGACCTGGCCTCCATGGCCTCGGGCGATCTGACCGGGGCGTTGGGAGACTTCGGTTTCGAGCCCCGGACCGAGGGCGAGGAGATCCTGCTGGGCAACTGCCCGTTCCACAGCCTGGCGCAGCGGCACGCGCAACTGGTGTGCGGCATGACCCTGTGCCTGATCAACGGCCTGCTGGACGGGATCAAGGCGAACGGCGTGTCCGCCCGCCTTGATCCGTCACCGGGTCATTGCTGCGTCCGGGTCGTTCAGACGCCGTCCTCGAGGTCGCCCTCGGTCTCGAGGTAGGCCGCCCGCAGCGCGTCCAAAGTGGACTCCTCCGGGTGCTCCCACATCTTGCGCTCGGCCGCCTCCAGCAGACGCTCGGCGATGCCGTGCAACGCCCAGGGGTTGCTGGTCTGCAGGAACTTCCGGGTCTCCGGGTCGAGCACGTACGACTCGGTCAGCTTCTCGTACATCCAGTCCGCGACGACACCGGTCGTGGCGTCGTAGCCGAACAGGTACTCGACCGTCGCCTGCAGCTCGAACGCGCCCTTGTAGCCGTGGTTGCGCATCGCGCCGATCCAGCGCGGGTTCACCACGCGGGCGCGGAAGATCCGTGAGGTCTCCTCGGTCAACGTACGCGTGCGGACGGCCTCGGGGCGCGTGCTGTCACCGACGTACGCGGCGGGTGCCTTGCCCGTCAACGCCTTCACCATCGTGACCATGCCGCCGTGGTACTGGAAGTAGTCGTCCGAGTCGGCGATGTCGTGCTCGCGGGTGTCGATGTTCTTGGCCGCCACCGCGATCCGCCGGTACGCCGACTCCATGTCCGCGCGCGCCGCCACCCCGTCCACACCACGCCCGTACGCGTAACCGCCCCACACCGCGTAGACCTCGGCGATGTCGGACGAGTCGCGCCAGTTGCGGCTGTCGATCAACGGCAGCACACCCGCGCCGTACGCGCCCGGCTTGGAACCGAAGACGCGCAACGTGGCCCTGCGCTGGTCGCCGTGCTCCTCCAGGTCCTTGAGCATGTGCGCCCGCACGAAGTTCTGCTCCGCGGGCTCGTCCAGCGCGGCCACCAGCTGCACGGCATCGTCCAACATGGACACGACGTGCGGGAAGGCGTCCCGGAAGAAGCCGGAGATGCGGATCGTGACGTCGATGCGCGGCCTGTCCAGCTCCTCCAGCGAGACGACCTCGAGGCCGGTGACGCGGCGCGACTGGTCGTCCCACACCGGCCGCACGCCCAGCAGCGAGAACACTTCGGCGATGTCGTCACCGGCGGTGCGCATCGCGGACGTGCCCCAGACCGACAGACCGACCGAGGGCGGCCACTCGCCGTCGTTCTCCTCGCGGTAGCGGGCGAGCAGCGAGTCGGCCATCGCCTGACCGGTCTCCCAGGCGAGCCGCGACGGGATGGCCTTCGGGTCGACCGAGTAGAAGTTGCGGCCGGTCGGCAGCACGTTCACCAGGCCGCGCAACGGAGAACCCGACGGGCCGGCCGGGATGTAGCCGCCGTCCAGAGCGTGCAGGACGTTCGTCATCTCGTCGGTGGTGCGCGCCAGCCGGGGCACGACCTCGACCGCCGCGAACTCCAGGATCTTCTGCACGTCCTCGGACTCGTGCAGAGTCTTGGCCACTTCCCGGTTCCAGCCCGCGTCCTCCATGGCCTGAACGAGCCCGCGCGCGATTTCCTCAACCGCGTCAACGTCTTCGCGACCCGTGGTCGTGAGGCCGAGAGCCTCGCGCAGACCGGGCAGCGCGGCGACCTGACCGCCCCACATCTGTCGTGCCTGCAACATGGCGAGCACGAGGTTGACGCGAACGCTGCCGGTCGGCGCCTCGCCGAGGATGTGCAGGCCGTCGCGGATCTGGACGTCCTTGACCTCGCAGAGCCAGCCGTCGACGTGCAGGATGAACTCGTCGAACTCCGCCTCGTGCGGCCGGTCCTCGAGGCCGAGGTCGTGGTCGAGCTTGGCGGCCTGGATCAACGTCCAGATCTGCGCGCGGGCCGCCGGCAGCTTGGCCGGGTCCATCGCGGAGATGTTGCCGTACTCGTCCAGCAACTGCTCCAGGCGCGCGATGTCGCCGTAGCTGTCGGCGCGGGCCATCGGCGGCACGAGGTGGTCGACCAGCGTGGCGTGCGCGCGGCGCTTGGCCTGCGTGCCCTCACCGGGGTCGTTGACGAGGAACGGGTAGACCAGCGGCAGATCGCCGAGCGCCGCGTCCGTGCCACAGGATGCCGACATGCCGACGGTCTTGCCGGGCAACCACTCCAGGTTGCCGTGCTTGCCGACGTGCACGACCGCGTCCGCGCCGAAGTTCGACTCGATCCACCGGTACGCCGCGAGGTAGTGGTGCGACGGCGGCAGGTCCGGGTCGTGGTAGATCGCGATCGGGTTCTCGCCGAACCCGCGCGGCGGCTGCACGATCACGACGACGTTGTTGGACCGCAACGCGGCCAGCACGATCTCGCCGTCCTTGGACTTGCTGTGGTCCACGAAGAGCGTGCCAGGGGCCTCGCCCCAGTGCTCCTGCATCGACTCGCGGAAGTCCTCGGGAAGCGTCTCGTAGAACTCCCGGTAGTCCGCGGCCGCGATGCGCACGGGGTTGCTCTCGAACTGCTCCTGCGTCAGCCAGTCCGCGTCCTGACCACCGGCCGCGATCAACGCGTGGATCAGCGCGTCGCCGTCCAGCTCCTGCACACCCGGCAGCGCGTCGCCGATGTCGTAACCGTGCTCCTGCATGGCCTTCAGCAACCGCACGGTCGACGCCGGCGTGTCCAGGCCGACCGCGTTGCCGATGCGGGAGTGCTTGGTCGGGTACGCCGACAGCATCACCGCGATCTTGCGCTCCGCGACCGGGATGTGCCGCAGCCTGCCGTGCCGGACCGCGATGCCCGCGACGCGCAGCGCCCGTTCCGGGTCGGCCACGTAGACGGTGAGGCCGTCGGAGTCGATCTCCTTGAAGGAGAACGGAACCGTGATGATCCGGCCGTCGAACTCGGGGATCGCGACCTGGGTCGCGGTGTCCAAAGGAGACAGTCCGTCGTCGTTCTCGTCCCACGACTCGCGGCTCGACGTGAGGCACAACCCCTGCAGGATCGGCACGTCGAGCGCGGCTTGCGCGCCGACGTCCCACGCGTCGTCGTCGCCACCGGCGGACGCCTTCGCGGGGTTCGTGCCGCCCGCCGCGAGCACCGTCACGACGAGCGCGTCGGCTTGGCGCAGCGTGTCGAGCAGTTCGGGTTCGGCGGTGCGCAGCGAGGAGCAGAAGACCGGCAGGGGCTTCCCGCCCTTGGCCTCGATCGCGTCGCACAGGGCGTGGACGAAGGCAGTGTTCCCGGCCACGTGATGCGCGCGGTAGTAGAGCACCGCGACCGTCGGGCCTTCTGGGGTGCCCTCGCGTTCCAGCACACCCCACGTGGGGGTGGCGGCGGGGGCCTCGAAGCCGTGGCCGGTCAGCAGCACGGTGTCCGACAGGAACTTGTGCAGCTCGGTGAGGTTCGCCGGACCGCCGTGCGCGAGGTAGAGGTGCGCCTCGGCGCACACGCCACCGGGCACCGTCGACAGCTCCATCAGCGCGGCGTCCGGCTGCTGCTCGCCGCCGAGCACCACCACCGGCAGGCCGCACGCCAGCAGCCAGTCGAGGCCTTCCTCCCACATCCGGCGCCCGCCGAGGATGCGCACGAGGACGAGGCTGACGTCCTGGATCAACTCGGGCAGGTCGTCGGTCGTGAGTCGCGCGGGGTTGCCGAGCCGGTACTCGGCGCCGCTCGCACGCGCCGACAGCAGGTCGGTGTCGGAGGTCGACAGCAACAGGATCACGCAGGCTCCATCCCTCGTGGGGTCCTCGCCCCAAAGTGCGGGTGACTGGCGAAGCGGAGTTCCTGACTCCCAGCGGTGTTCGCTGGTCACAGTGGCGGGACCGCGCCGGATTCACACCGGCTTCCTCCTGCGCTTCGTCGTTCGGGCTCACCCTAACCGGCGGGTTACAGTCCGACCTATGCGTAGTCACCCGGACGCCTGCCCCGGCGCCGTCGAGCTGCACGCCGCGGCCGACGGCGGGCTGGCGCGCATCCGGGTGCCGGGCGGCACTCTTTCCGCTGCTCAGTGGGACGTCGTGCGCCTCGCGTCGCTCGAACTCGGCACCGGCTCGGTCGAACTGACCTCGCGGGCGAACCTCCAGATCAGGGGGCTGGCGGACGGCGTGGAACTGGGCGCGCGACTGGCCGCGGCCGGACTGCTGCCCTCCGCGTCGCACGAGCGGATCCGCAACATCATCGCCGCCCCGCTGGACGACAACCAGGCGCTGGTCGACGCGATCGACGCGGCCCTGTGCGCGGACCCGGCGCTGGCTTCGCTACCAGGGCGTTTCCTGGTGACGGTCGGGGCCTCGGTGAGCGGGCTGGGCGGCGACATCGGCCTGGCAGGCGACGTGCTCCTGCTCGCCGGCCGCGACACCGGCATCCGCGTCACCGACCCCGTCGACGCGGTGGTCACCGCCGCCCGCCTCTTCCAGCAGCTCCGCGGCGCGTCCTGGCGCCTGTCCGAAGTGGACGACGGTGTGCGAAAGATCACCGCCCACTTCGGCGCCTCCTCCGAGGCCTTGTTCGTCCCGGCTGTGACTCCTGTCGCACCTTCACCGTTGACCCCAGGCGTTCCACTGGGCCGGCTCGACGCCCACCAACTCCCGGGCGTCCCGCTCCGCCTGACCCCGTGGCGCAGCCTGGTCGTCCCCGCCGGCACCGACACCTCCGGCCTCATCACCGACCCGGTCTCCCCGTGGCACGGCGTCAGCGCCTGCACCGGACGCCCCGGCTGCGCGAAGTCGCTCTCCGACGTACGCGCCGATGCGCGCGCTTGGGTCAACGGCCGCACACGGCCCGATGCGCACACACGGCCCGATGCGTCCGACCACACACACGCGCCAGGCCGGGTACCCCCAATTTCAATTCTAGGGAGCAGGTCCGACACTCCCGGCGCCGTGCACTGGTCGGGCTGTGCCCGCCGCTGCGGTCGTCCCGCCGGCGATGTGACCGAGTTCGTCGCGACCGGCGACGGCTACGAGGAGATCCGTTGACGCAGTACATCAGGGACGGGGCGGAGATCTACCGCCAGTCCTTCGCCACCATTCGCGCGGAGTCGGACCTCACCAGGTTCCCCGCCGACGTCGCGAAAGTCGTCGTCCGCATGATCCACGCGTGCGGCATGACCGACCTGCCGGACGACGTCGCATTCTCCCCGAACGTCGTGCGCGACGCCCGGGAGGCGTTGCGGAACGGTGCGCCGATCCTGTGCGACGCCAACATGGTCGCGTCCGGCGTGACCCGCCGCCGCTTGCCCAAGGACAACGAAGTCCTTTGCTACCTGCAGGATCCGCGGACACCGGAGCTGGCGCAGACCATCGGCAACACGCGCAGCGCCGCCGCCCTGGAGCTGCTCGCGGACCGGTTCGACGGCGCGGTGATCGCGATCGGCAACGCCCCCACGGCGTTGTTCCACCTCCTCGACCTGATCGCCGCCGGAGCCCCGAGGCCCGCCGCGGTCCTGGGCATCCCGGTCGGGTTCATCGGGGCCGCGGAGTCCAAGGAAGCTTTGGCCGCAACGGATCTGGAGCACCTCGTGGTGCGCGGCCGGCGCGGCGGCAGTGCCATGACGGCGGCGGCCATCAACGCGATTGCGAGCGAAGAAGAATGACGGGCAAGCTCTACGGCGTCGGCCTGGGTCCCGGCGACCCGGAACTCCTGACGGTCAAGGCCGCGCGGCTCATCAACGAAGCCGACGTGGTGGCGTACCACAGCGCCCGGCACGGCAAGTCGGTCGCGAAGACCATCGCGGCGCCCTACTTCCGCAGCCAGGACGATCCGAATCCGCAGATCATGGAACAGCTCGTCTACCCGGTCACCACTGAGGACACGGACGACTACCAGGGTGAGATCGACGCCTTCTACGAGGAGGCCGCCGCCAAGCTGGCCGCGCACCTCGACGCCGGACGCGTCGTCGTCGTCCTGGCCGCTGGAGACCCGTTCTTCTACGGCTCCTACATGCACATGCACAAACGCCTGGCCGACCGCTACGAGTGGGAGGTGGTCCCCGGCGTCACGTCCGTGAGCGGCGCTTCAGCAGTACTCGGCACACCGCTCGTGGAACGCGACGAGGTGCTCACGATCCTGCCGGGCACGCTGCCGCCCGCCGAACTCGCGACCAGGCTCGCCGACACCGACAGCGCCGCGATCCTCAAGCTGGGCCGCACTTTCGGCAACGTCCGCGAGGCCCTCGAAACGGCCGGCCGGCTCGACGGCGCGTGGTACGTCGAACGCGCCACCACCGGCCGTCAGAAGATGTCGCCGCTGGCCGACGTCGATCCCGAGAGCGTCCCGTACTTCTCGCTGGCCCTGCTGCCGAGCCAGTCCAAGCCCGCCAAGCCGAAGGGCGAGGTCGTGGTCATCGGCCTCGGTCCCGGCGCCCGCGCGTGGCTCACCCCGGAGGCCCGCCAGGAACTGGAGGCCGCCGACGAACTGGTCGGCTACAGCACCTACCTCGACCGGGTTCCGGAACGCCCTGGCCAGAAGCGCCATTCCTCGCACAACCAGGTCGAGTCCGAACGCGCGGCCTTCGCCCTGGACCTCGCGCGGAAGGGCGCGCGGGTCGCCGTCGTGTCGTCGGGCGACCCCGGCGTCTTCGCGATGGCCACCGCGGTGCTGGAAGTGGCCGCGGAGACCCAGGACGTGCCGGTGCGCGTCATCCCCGGTGTGACGGCCGCGAACGCCGTGGCCGCCAAGGCGGGCGCGCCTCTCGGGCACGACTACGCCGTGATCTCGTTGAGCGACCGGCTCAAGCCGTGGGACGTCATCGCCGAACGGCTGGAAGCCACCGCCAAGGCCGACCTGGTCATCGCGATCTACAACCCGGCGTCCAAGGCCCGCACCCACCAGGTGGCGGACATGCGCGACCTGCTGCTCCAGCACCGCGCCCAGGAGACGCCGATCGTCGTCGGACGCGATGTCGGCGGCCCGGAGGAGGAGATCCGCGTCCTCACGCTCGGCGCGCTCGACCCGGCCACGATCGACATGCGCTGCCTGCTGATCATCGGCTCGTCGCAGACGATCTTGACGCCTCAGGGAGTCGTCTTCACGCCCCGACGGTACCCAACCAGCTGACGGCACCGTCGACGTCGGCCACCGTTTCCGCAGGTGGGAGCGGTGGCCGACGCACGATCACGACCGGCACACCGAGACGGCGCGCGGCTTCGAGCTTGGCCGACGTCATCGAGCCGCCGCTGTCCTTGGTCACCAGGACGTCGATCTCCCGGGACCGCATCAGCTCCAGCTCACCGTCCACAGTGAACGGTCCGCGCGACAGCAGCACCTCGATCCGTTGTGGCATCGGCGGTTCCGGCGGCTCGACCATCCGCGCCAGGAACCACTGCGGGCACGCGGCGAACTCGGCGAGGTCCTGTCGTCCGGTCGTCAGGAACACCCGCGCCCCAGGCAGATCGCGCGCGGCATCGGCAACGCTGTCGACCCAGTGCCACCCGGGCTGCGGCGTGAATCCAGGCCGCCGCAGGATCAGGAACGGGACGCCGAGTTGAGAGCAAGCCTCGAAAGCGTTCGAGGTGATCTGCCGAGCGAACGGGTGCGTGGCATCGACCACGGCGCTGACATCGTTGTCCCGCAACCACTGCGCGAGCCCGTCGACACCGCCGAACCCGCCGATCCGAACCTCACCGACAGGCAACCGAGGCGAACTGACACGCCCCGCCAGCGAGGAAACAGCCGGTACACGGGATGCGAGCTCGCGCGCCTCCCCCGTTCCGCCGAGGATCAGGATCATCGAACGCGCGTGGCCGAGTACAGGTGACTGTCCGGGAACTGCGTCGCCCCCAGCACCTGCCCCACGATGATCACCGCGGTCCGCTTGATCCCGGCGGCCTCGACCTGCGCCGCGATGTCGTCCAACGTCCCGCGCAACACGACCTCGTCCTCACGGGACGCATAGGCGACGACCGCGACCGGGCAGTCCAGGCCGTAGTTCGGCACCAGTTCCGCGACCACGTCCGAGATCCGCTGCACGGCCAGGTGCAACACGAGGGTCGCGTGACTGCGACCCAACGTGTCGAGGTCCTCACCGTCCGGCATCGGCGTGGCACGCTGCGAAGTCCTCGTCAGGATGACCGTCTGCCCGACACCCGGCACGGTCAGTTCACGCTGCAACGACGCCGCCGCGGCCGCGTAAGCCGGCACCCCGGGCGTCACGTCGTAAGCGATCTCCAGCGCGTCCAACCGGCGCATCTGCTCGGCCATCGCGCTGAACACCGAGGGGTCCCCGGAGTGCAGCCGGGCCACGTCCAGCCCCTGTTCCGAGGCCGCGACCAGCTCGGCGACGATCTCGTCCAGCGTCAGCGAAGCGGTATCGATCTTGCGCGCCCCGTCAGGGCAGAAGTCCAGCAACTCCACGGGCACCAACGCGCCCGCGTACAGACAGACCGGCGACGACTCGATCAACGAGCGCCCCCGCACCGTGATCAGGTCGGCCGCACCGGGCCCGGCCCCGATGAAGTGCACGGTCACTTGGTAACGCTCCACGTCGTCACGGGCATGTGCGGCCGCCAGCCGGTGAACTTGCCGACGGCGGAGCCGCGGTTCACCGCGATCCGCACCAGGTCGCCACCGAGCCGCGCGTACCACTGCGCCACCACGGCCTCGGACTCCAGCGTCACGGCGTTCACCACCAGACGACCGCCGGAAGCCAAAGCGTCCCAGCAGGCCTGCATCACGCCGGGCACGGTCACGCCGCCGCCGACGAAGATCGCGTCGGGCTTCTCCAGCCCCTCCAACGCGTCCGGCGCCCGTCCGATGTGGACCTCCACACCCGGCACACCCAGAGACGCAGCGTTACCGGCGATTCGCTCTGCGCGTTCGGCCGACTGCTCGATGGCGATGACGCGGCAGGTCGGATGCGTGCGCGCCCACTCGATCGCGATGGAACCCGACCCGGACCCGACGTCCCACAGCAGCTGCCCCGGCAGCGGCGCCAATCTCGACAACGAAATAGCCCGCACCTCTCGCTTCGTCAGCTGACCATCGGATTCGTAAACGTCATCAGGCAGTCCGGGAACCCGCGAGAGAGCGCTCCCGCTGTACTCGACCGCGATCACGCACAACGGATCCGAGTCCTGCCCGGACCAAGGGTAAACCCGCTCGGCGGGCCCACCTAGCTGTTCGAGCACAACGATCTGCCCGTCCGCGCCGACAACCTCGGCGACAGCGGCCGGGTCACCACCGAGCACGAGCACGCGCCGTCCCGGAGTCAACACGGGCCGTAGCAAATCGATCGAACGCGCCACCAGGGACACGACCTCGACCTCGTTCAACGCCCACCCGAGCCGCGCACAGGCCAGCGACACCGACGACGGATGCGGGATCACCGTCACGCGGTCGCCGAGCAACCGGACCAGGGTCGTGCCGATGCCGTGGAACATGGGGTCACCGGACGCCAGCACGCACACGTCCCGATACTTCTCGAACAACTCGGGCAACGCCGGTACCAGCGGCGACGGCCACGCGACCCGCTCGAACTCCCCCGGCACCAGGTCGAGCTGGCGCCGCGACCCCATCACCACCCGCGACCTGGAAACTGCCTGCTGAGCGGCGGGCGACAGCCCATTCCACCCGTCGGCCCCGATGCCGACGACAACGACGTCAGACGGTGCCGGTGACACGCTTCACCTGGATCTCGATCACGACGCGCTGCGGATTCACCCGCGGCTGCTTGTAGCGCAGCGCATACCGCCGCACGGCCTCGTCGACGGATTCCACGTCGTCGCGCACGACCGCCGGACCCTCCAAGGTGGACCAACGCCGACCATCCACCTGGCACACAGCGGCGTACCCGGCCTTGCGAACGTGCTTGACCTTCCACGACGCGCCGCTGGTGATCACCCGCGCGACACCGGCCTCGGCGTCGAGCGTGACCCCGACCGGGACGACGTGCACAGTCCCGTCGGGACGGACGGTGGACAACGTGCACAGGTGCCGTTCAGCCCAGAACTCGGCGAACTCGGCGCCCCGCTCGATCGACATGGCCGCATCATAGGTGGCGGCAGCGATACGGCCCGTCACCAGGAGGAGGTGACGGGCCGTACTTCAGGGCAGCACTACGGGTAGTTGACGACGTTCACCGGCACGGTGCCCGGCGGCGTCACCGCCCCCACGTCGTTGATCACGTGGGTGATCGTTCCCTGGTAGTTGAGCGACACGGTCAGCAGGTTGTGCATCCGGACGCCGGATCGGTTGGGCACCTCGAACGCGTGCTCCGCTCTCACCGACGGGTTGACGTTGAAGAAGCAGTAGCTGCCGAGCCCCCACGCCTCGTGCGTGGTGACGCTGTCCGCGACCTTGTAGGCCGCGTAGCCCGTCACCCCGTTGGGAGCATTCCAAGCCGCCTGGTTCGGCACGTCGTACGGCATCTCGTTCTGGTAGAAGATGGTCCGTCCGCCGTTGCCGTTCCAGATGACCTGGTACTTCTGGTAGTGCTCGACGAACAGGCCGGTGGCCAGCACGTCGTTGCCGTTCACGACCAGGCCGGTGTCACCGATGGCCTCGTTCCAGCCCCAGGTGCCGGCGTTGCCGTGGTCGGCGCGCCAGATCCAGCTGTGGTCGATGATCGTGTTGTTGCTGTTGACGACGAGGCTGTTGGTCGCCTTGCCCGCGACCGCCCCGCCGACGCGGAAGAACACGTCCTGCAGCGTGGTCGGGTTGGACGCGTGCGAGGCCGAGGAGCCCGCGGGGCCGACGGTCAGCAGCGAGCTCGACAGGGTGGTGCCGGCGTCGAACAGGATGCCCTTGATCCGCACGCCGTCGACGTCCGCGACCTGCATCGCGGTGACGCCGTTCTGCGGCACGATCGTCGCGTAGCCGATGCCCAGCACGACGGTGTTGGGCCGCGTGATGTTGATCGTCTGGTTGACGTTGTAGATGCCGGGCGTGAAGAACAGGTTGCAGCCCTGACCCAGCGCCGCGTTGATCGTCGCGGCGGTGTCGCCGGACTTCACGACGTAGAACTGGCTCATCGGCAACGACGTGCCGGGCGTGCCGCCGTTGATCCACGACGCACCGGAAGCGTTGGTGCGCAACGAAGGCAAGAAGACCCGGTACTGGTTGCCGTCGAGGTAGAGGTACGGCACGTCGCGCGAGATCGGCGTCGTCGCGAGGTTCGTCGACGGCGGGCTCGGGAACGTGGTCGCGGGTGCGCCCGGCGTACCGGAGAACACCATGTTCCACACGCCGCCGTTCCAGCTGCCGTAGTTCGTGTCCCGCGTGTACCACTGCTGCTGCGAGACCGACGCCGTCTGACCGGACACGCGGCTGTCAGCCGTGTAGCCGCCGGACGCGAACCCGTAGCTCGCCGGGTACAGCGCCAGGTTGCCGCGGATGTCCATGCGACGGAACGGCGCGGCCTGCGCGACCGCCCACCGGTTGGTGCCGCTGGCCGGGTTGACGGCCATGTTCTCGGCGGAGCGCCAGAAGTTCTGCAGCGCCACGCCCTTGTCGGACTCGTTGAACGCGTCCACGGTGATGTCACCGTTGATCAGCACGTCACCGGGGTTGCGGCCGAGACCCGAGACGGACGTGTAGTAGCCGACGTCGTCGTGGATGCCGCTGTAGGTGCCGGGCTTGAACAGGTGCGCGACCCGCCGCGGTGCCATCTGCGCCGTGATCGTGTCCTTCTGGTTGTTGAAGTCGATGTCGAGCTGCGTCTGGATGCTCGTCGCCGACATGCTCGGGTCGAAGATGCGCGTGTTCGGCCCGAAGTTCGGGTTGTCGGACTGCGTACAACCCTGCTGCGTGCCGATCGTGTACGTCGCGCTGGCCACGGCCGAGTTCGCGAGCCCCGACTTGATACCGATCGCGTTGACGGTCCTGTTGCTGGGCACCGAGATCGGCCCGCTGTACAAGGTCGACGACGAGGTCGGCGTCGAGCCGTCCACTGTGTACCGGATCGCGGAGCCGGAGGTCGCGGTGGAGATCGTCACCGTCTGCGCGGACGCGTAGGCGCCGCCCGGCGGACTGAACGTCGGCGTGGCGACCGGCGTGCCGATCACGTACGACGCGCTGCCGACCGACGAGTTCGCCTGACCCGACTTGATACCAATCGCGTTGATGGTCCTGTTGCTGGGCACCGAGATCGGGCCGCTGTACAGGGTCGAACCGCTGGTCGGCGTCGAGCCGTCGATCGTGTAGCGGATCGTCGCGCCGGACGTGGCGGTCGAGATCGTCACCGTCTGCGCGGTCGAGTACGTACCGCCGGGCGGGCTGAACGTCGGCGTCGCGACCGGTTGCGACGCGCCGTTGTGCGTGTAGCTGAAGTGCGGAGTGTCGTACTGAGGCCCGGACTTCTCGTAGGTGAACCAGTAGTCGATCACCGTGCCGGACGACAGCGACCCGACGGTCTTCTGCCAGGTCCCGGCGTTGTTGGTCATCCGGAAGTTCTGCTGCCCCTGGCCGGAGATCAGGTAGTGCACGTCGACGTAGACAGCAGGGGTCGTCGGCGTGAAGTTGATCCGGGCCTGAGTCGAGTCGATCGCGGTCACGTTCTGCGTGTAGTCGTCGGCCGCGTACGCGGCCTCGACCGTCGCCAATGACGACAGGGCAATCGCTACGGCGGCCAGTCCGCGCCGCCATCTCACCTTTGAGAGCGCTCTCACACCTGGAACGGTAAAGCCGAGATGACGGTGAGGGAAGACGTAAGTTACGGGAAAGCTCCCAGACTCCACCGGAACGCGAACCGGGGACCGGGACTGTTCTCACCCGAACGAGCGGTGCGCCACCGGAACCTGCTCAGGTCCCTCGGTTCTCGTTGAGGTAGTTGTAGATCGTGTAGCGGGTGACCTCCAGGACGCCCGCCAGGTGGTCGACCGAGTCGCGGATGAGGAAGAAGCCCGCCTCGTCCAGCACTCGGACGACCTGCGACTTGTGCACCTTCTTCATCAGCTCGACGGGCACGCCCATGTCGGCGATCGCCTTCTCGACGAGCACGCGCTGAAGCGTGTCCACGTCCTGTGGAAACGACTCCACGGGCCCGGAAGCCTCGTGTGCCGCGAGTTTGTTGACGCACAAGCAGCCCACGGCCACGCCGGCCGCGTCGCGCACGAAGGTCGTCGACGACCAGATCGCGCGGCCGTCCGGGGCGTAGGTCTCGTAGCCGGGCATGTCGGTGGTCGTGCCGCGCCGGACGAGGCCCAGCAACAGGTCTGTCATCGGGCCGCCCACCTGGCGGCCGGTCAGCGAGCCGGCGATCGCGATGATCGAGTTCGGCAGCCTGGACAGGTCGTGCACGACGACCTCGGTGTCCGGGCCCAGGGCCGAGGCGAGGCTGTCGATGGTCGGCACCAGCGCGGACAGCGCAGCCGGGATCGGGGAGGAAGCCGAGGCGGACAACGACTTCAGGGCGGCCCGCAGGCGTTCGAGGGTGGCGCGTGAGGTGGTGGCGTGCGGGGACAGGCGGACATGCTCGGGGCGGATCGTGGCGGTGATTCCGAAGGCGTTCAACGCTTCCCCGACCACTGAGGCGGCTTCGGGCATGGTGAAAGCGAGGATGCCGGCGCGGCGTTCGCGGGCGGACACGATCTTGCCGCCGCTCGACAGCACGATCTCCTCGACCTCCGCGACGATCTCGCTCACCGCCGAGTCCAGCGAGGAAACGCCGGCCAGTTCGACGAGTTCCAGTGCTTCCGCGAAGGCGCCGGACACGACCGGGGAGAGGTTCGTGATGTTCCACGAGGCGGCGTCCGGGGCGGCGGCGTGCACCGAGTCGTCGAACAGGCCCGCGTCCACGGCGCCGGTCCAGCCCGACAACACCGGCGTCAGCCTCTCCAGGGCGCGGTCCGACAGCACGACGAAACCGGTGCTCCAGCCTGCCCGCAGCCACTTCTGGCCACCGACGACCAGCACGTCGGCCAGTTCCCACGGTTCGTCGACGACGCCGAAGCCCTGGATGCCGTCCACGATCAGCAGGCGATCGCCGACGACCTCGCGCAACGTCGCCAGGTCCGCGCGGTAGCCGGTGCGGAAGTCCACAGAGGACACCGACAGAGCGGAAACGTCACCGGTCAGATGGGTTGCGACGGCCGCGGGATGCACGGGACCGTCCAGCACGACCGACGGAAGTCCCGCCCGCACCCACGGATAGGTGTTGGACGGGAACTCCGCGGCCGAGTACATGACCGTGCCCGACAGGCCGAAGGCCGCCTGGAACAGGCCGATCGACGTGTTCGGCACCAGGGCCACGTGGTCGGTGTCGGTGCGGCACAACCGCGCGACAGCGGCCTTCACCCGTTGTTCCTCGCGCATCAGCGTGTCCACAGTGGACGGACCGGCGAGGGACGCCTGTTCCATCAGGCGCGAGGTCGCCGTCACCACCGCCAGGGACGGTGGGCCGAAGCGGGCGAAGTCGAGATACCCCTCCGGTTCGCGGAACTGGGCGAGGTACGGGGCGTCGATCAACTCAGAGCACCTTTGCGAGGAACTGTTGCGTGCGCGGCTGCTGCGGATTGTCCAGCACGTCGGCCGGCGTGCCGCTCTCCACCACGGCGCCGTCGACGAGGAACACCACGCGGTCGGCGACCGAGCGGGCGAAGCCGATCTCGTGAGTGACCACGATCATCGTCATGCCGTCGCGGGCGAGCGAGGTCATGACGTCGAGCACCTCGCCGACCAGCTCCGGGTCCAACGCGGACGTGGGCTCGTCGAACAGCATCAGCTTGGGCTTCATCGCCAGGGCACGCGCGATCGCAACACGTTGCTGCTGACCACCGGAGAGCTGGCCGGGATAGGCGGAAGCCTTCTCGGACAGTCCCACCCTTTCCAGCAGCGCCAACGCTTCCGCGCGCACCTCGGACCGGTTCCGGCCGAGGACCTGGACCGGGCCCTCCATGATGTTCTCCAGCGCCGTGCGGTGCGGGAACAGGTTGAACCGCTGGAACACCATGCCGACGTCGCGCCGCTGGTGGGCCGCGTCGCGTTCGCGCAGTTCGTAGAGCTTCCCGCCCGCGGCACGGAACCCGACGGGCACGCCGTCGACCCAGATCCGGCCGGCGTCGATCGTCTCCAGGTGGTTCACGCAGCGCAGGAACGTCGACTTGCCCGCACCCGACGGCCCGAGCAGGCAGACGACCTCGCCGCGCTCGACCTCCAGGTCGATGCCCTTGAGCACCTCGGTGTGGCCGAACGACTTGCGGACCCCAATCGACTCAACGAGGGCCATAAGCACGCTCCAGGTAGTGCTGCCCGATCGACGCGACGGACACCATCACGAGGTACCAGGCCGCGGCGGCGAACAGGGTCTCCATGATCTCCAGGTTGCGCGAGGAGATGTTGTTCGCGGCGTGGATGAGCTCCAGGAAGGCGATCACCGACGCCATCGAGGTGCCCTTGATCATGTTGATGAAGTTGTTGCCGGTCGGCGGGATGATCACGCGCATCGCCTGCGGCAGAACGACTCGGCGCAACGTCGTCAGCGGCGTCATGCCGATCGACTTGGCTGCCTCGGTCTGGCCCTCGTCGACGCTGCTCAGGCCCGCGCGGACGATCTCGGCCATGTAGGCGCTCTCGTTGAGACCCAGGCCGAGCAGCGCCGCGACGAACGCGGTCATGACCACGTTGGTGGGCACGGAGAACAGCCCCGGGATGCTGATGTTCTGGAACACCAGCGCGAGGTTGAACCAGATCAGGATCTGCAGCAGCACCGGCAGGCCGCGGAACAGCCAGATGTAGCCGACCGCGAACCACCGCGCGACGGGGTTCGCCGACAGTCGCATCAACGCGACGATCACGCCGAGGAGGATCGCGCCACCCTGCGCGGCCAGAGCCAGCACGATGGTGTTGAGCAGGCCTTCGAGCATCACGGGGTGCGTGAAGAACCCCGGCACGTCCTCCCACTGGATCTGCGCCTCGGCCATCGCCCAGCCGAGCCCCGCGATGACCAGGAGGATCATCGCGCCGCTGAACCACCGCCAGGGGTGGCGCAGCGGCACGACGGTGAGCTCCCCCTGCTGGAGCTCACTGGTCTGGAGATCACTTGCCATTGATCGCGGCCTTCGTGATCGCACCCTGCTTGATGTCCCAGGTGGTGACGATCTTCTCGTAGGTGCCGTCGTCGATCAGGGACTGCAACGCGCCCTTGATCGCCTCGGACAGCTTGGCGTTCTTCTTCGCGACACCGATGCCGTACGGGCCGCCGTTGATCGGAGCGAGCGGCACGACCTCGAAGTACTTGCCGTCACCCGCGGTCTTCGCGACGTAGACGGCGGTCGGCAGGTCGTTGAGGATGGCGGCGACGCGGCCGGTGCGCAGCTGGTTCTGGTTGCCGGTGTCGCTGTCGGTGACGCTCAGCGTGACCTCGGGCTTGCCGGCGGCCAGGCACTTCTGGCTCTGCTCCTTGCCGAACTGCTCCTGCGAGCTGCCCAGGTTCACCGCGATGCCCTTGCCGCACAGGTCGTCGACCGACTTGACGCCCTGCGGGTTGCCCTTCTGCACCATGATCGTGATGCCGGAGGTGAAGTAGTCGACGAAGTCGATCTTCTGCTGGCGCTCGGCGGTGTCGTTCATCGCGGCCATCGTCACGTCGACGCGGCCGGTCTCCAGGCTGGTGATCAGCGAGCTGAACGCCATGTCGCTGTGCTCGGCCTTGAGCCCGAGCTTCGCGGAGATCGCCTTGATCAGGTCGACCTCCGACCCCAGCGGCGTCTTGCCGTCCTGGTCGTAGAAGTTGTTCGGCGGGTTCTGGATGTTCGACCCCACCTTCAACGTGCCGGCCGAGGCGATCTCGGGCGGCAGCAGCGCGGCGAGCGCGTCGTCCTTCTTGACCGAGCCCAGGTCGGACGACGGAGGCGTGGACGTCTGAGCGGGGTCAGACGTGGACCCGCAGGCGGCGAGCCCCAGTACGAGCAGCGAGGTCACGAGCAGGCGCGGCTTCATGGCGGGGACCGTACAACGTCCAGTTGAAGACGTCCACAAAAAGTTGAAACCAGGCGTGACCGGGAGCACGCGGGGAATTCCATCGGCCTCTGCTCCGTTGGATCGGGTGCCCCCAGCAAACGAGGAGGACCAACATGGCGACGGTCGAGCTGACCAAGGAGAACTTCGACGAGGTGGTCGGTGACTCCGACGGCTCCGGCATCGTCCTGGTCGACTTCTGGGCCGAGTGGTGCGGTCCGTGCCGCGCGTTCGGGCCCACTTACGAGGCCGCGTCGGACAAGAACGAGGACATCGTGTTCGGCAAGGTCGACACGGAGGCGCAGCAGGAGCTCGCGGCCACGTTCGGCATCCGGTCGATCCCGACGTTGATGATCGTGCGCGAAGGCGTCGTGCTGTTCTCGCAGCCGGGCGCGCTGCCCGCACCCGCGCTGAACGACCTGATCCAGCAGGCGCGCGAAGTGAACATGGAAGAGGTCCACGCGAAGGTCGCGGAGGCGCAGGCCCAGCAGGGCTGATTGGTCTACCGCACCTGTGGGTACCTGACGTGCATGAACACCGACACGTCGACCGCACAGCTGGTACACCAGCTGTCCGAGCAGGTGAGCAGGCTCGCGCGCGATGAGATCCGTCTCGCTGTCGCGGAGCTGAAGGACAAGGGCAAGCACGCCGGTGTCGGCGCCGGGATGTTCGGCGCGGCCGGCGTGTTCGCGTGGTGGGGTGGGCTCAGCGTCGTCGCGGGCCTGATCCTGCTGCTGGCACTCGTAGTACCGCCGTGGGCGGCCGCATTGATCGTCGCGGCCGCCCTTCTGCTGTTCGCGGGCATCTTCGCGCTCGTGGGCAAGGGCCAGGTCAAGCAGGCCGCGCCCCCGGTGCCGAGGCAGGCGATGGACAACGTCCAGCAGGACATCGCGACGATCAAGGAGAGTGCGCACCGATGAGCGACCCCAAGGAAGAGCTGCAGCGCGACGTCGAACGCACCCGGCGCGAGCTGGGTGAGACCGTGGAAGCGTTGGCGCACAAGGTGGACGTGCCCGGCCGGGTCAAGGAGCAGGCGCACGAGACGGCCGAGCGGGTGAAGGGACAGGCCCAGGAGACGGCCGTCCGGGTGAAGGAGCAGGCACACGAGACGGTCGCGAAGATGACCGCCGCCACCAACCAGGCGGTCGACTCGCTGCCCGAGCCCGTCGCCGTCCAGGTCGAGAAGGCTCGTCGCCACCCCGGCGCCATGGCAGCGGCTCTGATCGCGCTCATCGTGGCGATCTGGGCGATCTCGAGGAGGAACCGATGAAGCTCCTGTACCGCCCGCTGGGAATGCTGGTCGGCGCGCTGGGAGGCTTCCTCGCAAGCGCGATCTTCGGTCAGATCTGGAAACTCGTGGCGGGCGACAAAGAAGCGCCCAGCGCCACCATGCGCAACCGCGCCTGGACCGAGGTGCTGATGGCGGCGGCGTTGCAGGGCGCCATCTTCGGCCTGGTCAAGGCCGCCATCGACCGCGGCGGTGCCAAGGGTTTCCAGAAGCTGACGGGCGAATGGCCCGGTGACGAAGAAGATTGAGCACCTGTCCGTCCAAACAAGACGCGTAGGTGCGGACGATCTGATGGCGTCCTAATCTGGCCCGGTCCCCTGGGAAAGGCCAGTGATGACTCGTCAGGTGCGGGCTCGTGCGCTGTCTTCGACGTTCGAGCCGCTCACCGCCGTTCCGGACGACCCGGCCCGTTCACGACTGGGGGTCGTCAAGTTCGCCGGCACGTCCTTCAACCCCGTGGTGAAGGCCGGGTATCCGGAACTGACGGTGCATCTGGCCGACGAGGGCAGTGGCTTCGCGGAGGTCTGGACGAGCGCGCACGGCGTGGAATCCGGTGAGCACAAGGCGATCGCCTATGCGCACGACGGCGAGTACCTGTTCTGCGCCGGGCGGATCCCGCCGTGCGACGAGCACACCTACGCGGGCCGGCTGGCGTTCCGGGCAGCGCTGGAACTGGCCGGCAAGCTCGGCTACCACCACGTCTTCCGGATGTGGAACTACCTGCAGGACCTCAGCCCCCGGACCTACCGCGAGTTCCTGCTGGGCCAGGCGGAGGCGTTCGCGCGGCGGCCGGTGACGTGGAGCGGCCTGACCGCCGCCACGGTCGTCGGCTCGCTCGGCGGCGGCATCGCGTTCCACTTCCTGGCCTGCCGGACGGGCGAGCCGGTCACGATCATCTCCCCCAGCGGCGCGCGCGGCGTCTACGCGCACGGGCGGCTGTACTTCTCGGCTCCTTCGCTCGACGACGCCGAGGAGCTGATGAGCACGGCGAATCTCGCCCAGTGGGGTGTCGACGACGGGTTCGGGCTGCACGACGTGTCGTCGTTGAAGATCTACGCCCGGCAACCGGGTGATCTTTCGCAGGTCGAGGCCCGCCTGGATCCCGCGGCCTCGGTGGCGTTCCTGCAGGCCACACTGCTCTCCCGGGCCGACGCGGTGGAGTTCGAGGGCATCGCCGGGTAGGCCTGCGGACGTTTGAATCCTCAACTACTCTGACGCGCATGCCACAGCCAGAGGGTGATGACCTCGCCGCGATCCGGGCCAAGCGCGACGAGCTGCGCAAGAGGTACGTGAAGCCGCTCGCCGAACGGGGCGGGTCGCCCACGCAGGGCGTTCACCACATCGCGTTGATCTGCAAGGACGTCGAGGAGACCATCCGGTTCTACCAGGAGTTCCTCGGCTTCCCGCTGGTCGAGCTCGTGGAGAACCGCGACTACAACGGCTCCAGCCACTTCTTCTTCGACCTCGGGGCCAAGAACCTGCTGGGGTTCTTCGACTTCCCCGGCCACGACCACCCGCCGTTCTCCGAGACGATCGGCGCCGTTCAGCACCTGGCCCTGTCGACCTCCCCCGAGCGGTTCGACGAGATCAAGTCCAAGCTGGACGAGGCGGGGATCGAGTACCTGGGCCCCGACCGCGGCGTCGAGGACAGCCTGTACATCCGCGACCCCAACGGTGTAGGGATTGAGTTCTACCGGGAAGAACTCGGCAAGTTCGAAGGCACGACACTGATCAACTGAGGACGGAGTCGCAGTGGCGCAAGAGGTCAAGGGCATCGTCGCCCGGGGCAAGGGACAACCGGTGGAACTGACCTCGGTGCTGGTGCCCGATCCCGGTCCCGGCGAGGCAGTGGTGAAGATCCAGGCGTGCGGTGTCTGCCACACCGACCTGCACTACCGCGAGGGCGGCATCAACGACGACTTCCCGTTCCTGCTCGGCCACGAGGCCGCGGGCGTCGTGGAGTCGGTCGGTGAAGGCGTTTCGGACCTGGCGCCCGGCGACTTCGTCGTGCTGAACTGGCGCGCGGTCTGCGGCACGTGCCGCGCCTGTCGTCGTGGCAAGCCCTGGTACTGCTTCTCGACGTTCAACGCGTCGCAGCCGATGACGTTGGTGGACGGCACGAAGTTGTCCCCCGCGCTGGGCATCGGCGCGTTCGTGGAGAAGACCCTGGTCCACTCCGGACAGTGCACGAAGGTCGACCCGTCCGCCCGCGCCGCCGCTGTCGGCCTGCTGGGCTGCGGTGTGATGGCCGGCGTCGGCGCCGCCATGAACACGGGTGGTGTGGGCCACGGCGACTCGGTGGCCGTGATCGGCTGCGGCGGTGTCGGTGACGGCGCCATCGCGGGCGCCCGCCTCGCCGGTGCCGCGAAGATCATCGCGGTGGACACCGACCCGCAGAAGCTGGAGTGGGCCAAGGGTTTCGGCGCCACGCACACCATCAACGCACGCGAGGTCGACGACGTCGTCGTCGCCATCCAGGACCTGACGGACTCGTTCGGCGCGGACGTCGTGATCGACGCGGTCGGCCGTCCCGAGACGTGGAAGCAGGCGTTCTACGCCCGCGACCTCGCCGGAACCGTTGTCCTGGTGGGCGTTCCGACGCCGGACATGCAGCTCGAGATGCCGCTGATCGACTTCTTCTCGCGTGGCGGCGCCCTGAAGTCCTCGTGGTACGGCGACTGCCTGCCCACGCGCGACTTCCCGATGCTGGTGGACCTGTACCAGCAGGGCCGCTTCGACCTGGACGCGTTCGTCAGCGAGGAGATCCCGCTGGACGGCGTCGAGGGCGCGTTCGAGAAGATGCACCGCGGCGAGGTCCTGCGATCGGTCGTGGTGTTCTGATGACCCTTCGCGTTGATCACACCGTCACGTCCGGCACCTTCTCGCTGGACGGCGAGACCTTCGACGTCGACAACAACGTCTGGGTCATCGGGGACAGCAATGAGTGCGTTGTCATTGACGCCCCGCACGACGTGGACGCGATCCTCAAGGTCGTGGGCGGGCGTCGCGTGGTGGCGATTCTGCTGACCCACGCGCACGACGACCACGTCCGGGTCGCGCCGGACCTGGCGCACGCCACCGGTGCGCCGCTGGCGTTGCATCAGGCCGACCACGTGGTGTGGAACCTGACGCATACGGGCGTGATCCCGCACCAGGCGCTGGAAGACGGCCAGGTGCTCACGGTGGCAGGCGAGGAGATCCACGTGCTGCACACGCCAGGGCATTCGCCTGGCGCCGTGTGCTTCTACGTGCCGTCGCTGGGCGCGGTGTTCACGGGCGACACGCTGTTCCAGGGTGGACCTGGGGCGACCGGGCGGTCGTTCTCGGACCGGCCGACGATCGAGGCGTCGATCCGGGAGAAGCTGCTGACGCTGCCCGGCGAGACCGTGGTGCACACCGGGCACGGCGCGGACACCACGATCGCCGCCGAGGTGTTCTAGACGCTAGAACCGCGGAGGTCGCTTCTCCAGGAACGCCGTCACGCCCTCGGCGTAGTCGGCGCTGGAGGCGGCCTCCGCGTACAGCGCGCGCACGAAGTCGTCCTCGTGCCCGCCGTCGGTGATCGAGTTGATGATCTTCTTGGCGCCCCGCACCGACACCTGCGCGCGGCCCGCGATCTGTTCGGAGAGTTCCTTCACGCGGGCGTCCAAGGACTCGACGACCTCGTTGACGAGCCCGATCCGCAGGGCCGTCGAAGCATCGATCAGATCGGCCGAGAACAGGATCTGCTTCGCCCAGGCCGGGCCCACCGCGTCGACCAACGCCTTCGTGGACGTGAAGTTGTAAACGATGCCGAGTTTCGCGGGCGTGATGCCGAATCGGGCATCGGAAGATGCCACCCGAATGTCGCAGGCGAGGGCGATCTCGCAGCCTCCGCCGACGCAGAAACCGGAAATCGCGGCAATCGTGGGTTTGTCCAGCTGGGCAATGGCGCGTTCACCGTTGTGCACCGCCTCGCCGTAGTGCGCGGCGCCCTCAGCACCCCGGCGCAACGTGGAGAACTCGGCGATGTCGGCGCCGGCGGAGAAGTGGTCGCCGCCCCGGATCACCAGCGCGCGGATGCTCTCATCTGCGGAAACGTCAGCCAGGAGCCCTGGGATGGCCGACCACATCTCGTACGACATCGCGTTGCGCTTGGCCGGACGGTTGATCGTCAACGTGGCGACCGGACCGGCCGCGGACAGCTCCAGGAACTCGCTCACCCGCCGCACGATACCTACCGCCTTCTGACGGCTCGCGCGGTCTCAGCTGGGTGGTATTGCGTTCACCTCCTTGTAAGGTCCCTCTGCCGGGGAGGGGAGGAAACGTGACCGCGGCCGCCATCGGCGCTTCCACGCTGCGCACGCTCGCGGTGCGGTTGCGCACCAGTGCGCCGGTGTCCGCGCGCATCCTCTCCGAACTCGCCAGTGAACTCGACCGGGGCGGGCCCGTGGCGGACCTGCTGTGTTCGCACAGTGCCGTGCACAGCCCGCTGTTCGGCATCCAGGCGCTCGCGGGCGTGCGGTTGCTGATGTTGTCGGGCAAGGCGCCGGAACTCAGTCAGCGGTTCGCGAGCGCGCACGCGGCGGCGATGGCCGGGGAGTCCGATTCCACGGCGCTGCTCGCGTGGCTGGCGGCACGGCGCGCGATCGTCGAGAACGCGGGCGAGATCCTGGCCGCGCTCGACCGGACCGTCCAGCAGCACCAGCCGAAGACGGCCGGGTTCCTGCTCCGCGGGCTCACGATGATCGGGGCGCCGAAGGTCCGGCTACTCGAACTCGGTGCGTGCGCCGGGCTGAACCTCATCCTCGACCACTACCGCTGGTTCGGGCTCGGCTGGGAGTGGGGCGACAAGGACTCGCCGGTGCGGCTGGCCGCGGTCGGGCCGCAGCCGCCGAACCTGGAGATCGTCGACAGGGCCGGCTGCGACCTGCAGCCACGCGATCCCGCCGACCCCAAGCACGCGATGATCCTGCACTCGTTCATCCCGCCCGAGCACGACGCGCTGCGGTGGGACCTCGACGACGCCATCGAACTGGCCGCCAAGGTCGGCGTGAAGGTCGCGCGCTCCCCCGCCGGGCGGTGGTTGCGCGAGAACCTCGTGCCGCCAGAAGAGCGCGGCACGTACACGGTGATCTGGCACAGCTCGTTCTGGGCGTACCTGACCGAGGACGAACGCCACGAGATCGAGACGACGCTGACCGCGGCGGCCGGGTCGATGCCACTCGCGCGCGTCGCCTACGAGTCGACAGACTTTCGCTCAAACCCCCGCCTGACGGTCACCATCTACAGCTAACCTCCGGCGTCGTGAAAACGATCCGTGCCTCCCTGCTGGCCGTCGCTCTCTTCACCACGGCCCTCACCGCGCCCGCCCAGGCCGCGGTCTCGGACTACGACCTGGCGCTGCACTGGGCGCCGGTCCACCACCAGGACACCGACGACTCGGACGCAGACGCCGACTACCTGTCCTCTGTGGACTTCGACGGCGACTGGAACACGCTGAACAACTGGGAGAACCAGACCCAGCTCGCGAAACTCACCGGCGCCGCGTACTACTCGGTGGTCGAGACGTCCACGCACTGGTTCCTCGTCTACAGCTTCTTCCACCCGCGCGACTGGGACGACCAGCCCGACCCGTTCGGCACCAGGACCCACGAGAACGACCTGGAGGGCACCCTGTTCGTCGTCCGCAAGGACGCCGGGTTCGGCCAGCTCGAAGCCGCGGTCACGGTGGCGCACAGCGACTTCTACTCCTACGTGCCCGCCGGGTCGCCGTACCAGAACGGCTCGGAGACCATCGACGGCACGCTGCTGCTGGTCAACGGCCGCCCCGCCACGTTCCAGGAGGCCAAGGGCCACGGCCTGTACCGCTGGAGCGGCACCGACTTCCCCGGCGGCGACGGCGTGATCTACCAGCCCGCCACCACCGGCGAGGTGCCGTCGGGCGGCAACGACCGCAGCGTCGGCTACCGCCTGGTGAACTCCCTCGACGCCAACGGGATGTGGGCGCGCCGCAACAACGCGGAGACTTACTCGTCGTTCGGCACCTTCCGCGGTGACAACGGCAAGGACAACGCCGCCAACGCGCCGTGGGGCTGGGACGACCAGAACGACGGCGCGATCTACCGCGGCTACCTGGCCACCGATCCGGCCCTGGTGATCGACAAGTACTTCGGCAACAAGGGCGCCTTCAGCCTCACCTACACGCGCAACGCCTTCCGCTGACCCAGCGCAAACGTTTACAGTCTTTCTGTAACACACCGCCGCCGTCACGCCTCCCACCGGAAGAGGACGCATGGACGGCAGGATCAACCGCAGGCTGCTGATGAAGTCCACCATCGTGGCCGCGGTCGCAACACCGGCCCTGACAGCGACCGCGCTCGCGGTCGCTGTCCCCACATTGCCCTGGCCGGCCGCCAACGAGATCGTGCGGAACACGAAACTCCCGTCGTTCCCGGACCGAAATTTCGACGCGACGGCCTACGGCGCCAAGGGCGACAACAAGACCGACAACACCGACGCGTTCAAGAAGGCCATCGCCGCCTGCAACGCCGCGGGCGGCGGGCACGTGATCGTCCCGAACGGCACCTACGTCACGGGCGCGATCCATCTGCTGAGCAACGTCGACTTCCACCTCGAGGACGGCGTGCTGCTCAAGTTCTCCGGCGACGCCTCGAAGTTCCCGACGGTGCTCACGCGCTACGAGGGCATCGAGTGCATGAACCGCTCCCCCATGGTCTACGCGCACAAGCAGACCAACATCGCCATCACCGGCAGGGGCACGCTCGACGCGGGCGCCACCGGTGGCTGGAACAAGGGCAGCGACCGGTCGTACCTGGAGTCGTTGGTGGCCAAGGGAACCCCGCCCGAGAAGCGCGTGGTTCCCGGCTCCGGCAAGAACATGCGCTCGACGTTCATCGAGCCCTACGACTGCGACGCGGTGCTGATCCAGGGCCTCACGCTGAAGAACCCCAAGTTCTGGCAGATCCATCCCACGCTCTGCAAGAACGTCACGGTCGACGACGTGCACACCGACCCGACCACGTCCGCCAACAACACCGACGCGTGCGACCCGGAATCGTGCGACCACGTCGTGATCTCCAACAGCGACCTCGGCGCGCACGACGACAACGTGGCGATCAAGTCGGGCCGCGACGAGGACGGCCGCAGGATCAACGTGCCGTGCCAGAACATCGTCGTCGTCAACTGCCGCATGAACGGCAACTGGGGCGCCATCACGTGCGGCTCCGAGCAGACCGGCGGTATCCGCAACGTCTACGGCTACCGGCTGAACTGCGTCAACGCCACCAAGTTCGCCCTGTACGTCAAGTCGAACACCCAGCGCGGCGGCTTCTCGCAGAACATCAACCTGGACAGCGTGTCCGGCGTCTTCGGGCGCGCGTTCATCTACGTCACCACGACCTACAACTCGCAGACGGGCGGCAACGTGCCGAGGTTCGGGCCGTTCTCCGTCTCGAACTCCAGCTGCACCAAGGCTTCCAAGGTCCTCGACGTGTCCGGCCTCGCGCAGGAGCACGTCAAGGGCCTCGACCTGCGCGACTCCAAGTTCAACGGCCTCGACAGCACCACCAACACCGTCAAGAACGTCGACGGACTGAAGTTCACCAACGTCACCGGCAACGGAAAGCCGATGACCAAGTAGCTAAGCCTGGGCAGTCGGCCGCACGGCGATCTCGTTCACGTCGACGTCGGCCGGCTGCTCGATCGCGAACGCGATGGCGCGGGCGATCGCGTCGGGCGGGATCGCGATCTCGTCCCGCATGCCCGCGATCCGTTCCCGCACAGCGGTGTTGCTCGACGCCTCCGCGAAATCGGTGTGCACGAAACCCGGATACACCGTGGTCACCCGCACCGAAGGACCCGCTTCCTGACGCAGGCCCTCGCAGATCGACCGGACCGCGACCTTGGTGCCCGCGTAAACCGCCATGGCCGGCACGACGGTGAACGCGGCCGTGGAGGCGGTGGTGACGAAGTGCCCTGCCTGTTGCTCGCGGAACACCGGCAGCGCCGCCGCGATGCCGTGCAGCACGCCCTTGATGTTCACGTCGACCATCTCGTCCCACTCGTCGACGCGCAGGTCGTCCAGCGGCGAGATCGGGCCGACCCCAGCGTTGCCGACGAGCACGTCGAGCCGCCCGAACCGTTCGCGGGCGAGTGCCACCAGCGAATGCAGGTCTTCGCGGCGAGTCACGTCGGTGCGCGTGTGCACGGCCGTGCCGCCGGCCTTCTCGATCCTGGCCACGAGGTCCGCGAGACGCTCCGACCGGCGTGCCCCGAGCACCAGGCGCGCGCCCCGTTCCGCGAGCAGCAGAGCGGTCGCCTCCCCGATCCCGCTGCTGGCGCCGGTGATCGCCACGACCTTGTCCTTGATTGCCATGAACCCAGACTGCGCTAGCCTCAGCCTGGTATCCAGAGCCCCTTTATTCTGGTACTGGAGGTGCCAGAATGCGGAGAACGGCCGATCAACGGCACGAACTGGGCGCGTTCCTGCGCAGCCGGCGGGAGCGGCTCACCCCGGCCGAGGCGGGTCTGCCGCGCACGGGCCGGCGCCGGACCCCCGGCCTGCGTCGGGAGGAACTCGCGGTGCTCGCGGGGATCAGCGCCACCTGGTACACGTACCTGGAGCAGGGCCGCGACGTGCAGGCGTCCGACCAGGTGCTCGGCGCGCTCGCCTCCGCACTCGGGCTCGATCCGTCCGAAAAGGACCATCTGCTCCGGCTCGCGGGCCACACCAGGCCGCAGACCCTGGAAGCAGACCCGCTGGCCGCCGAAGTGGCTGCGGTACCGGAGTTTCTGGACCCGCATCCGGCGTTCATCATCGGCGCCACCTACGACGTGCTCAGTCACAACGAGGCGGCGGCCGAGCTCTTTCCCGGTCTCCGCAAGGAGAAACCGAGCTTCGCGCGCTGGGTGTTCACCGATCCGGAGGCGCGGCACGTCCTGATCGACTGGGAACTGGAGGCCCGCGGCCTGCTCGCCCGGCTGCGCGCGCTCGCCGGCCAGCACCCCGCCGACGAGCGGTTCACCCGCCTGATCGACGACCTGCACGAGGCCAGCCAGGAGGTGCGCACCTGGTGGCCCCTCTACGACGTGCAGCCCCGGCACGGCGGCCGGAAACGCTTGCGGCACCCCGGACTCGGACCGCTCGACTACGCCTACACGGCCTTCCACCTCGCCGAGCGGCCCGACCAGACGCTGGTCGTCTACTCGGACGAACGACCGTGCTAGGCGGCGCGCGGGTACAGGCGGGCCATCCCGGGCGGCGCGGCGAAGGGCGCCCACGTGCCCTCCGCCTGTGCCAGCCGGTCAGCGACGACCCACAGAACGCTGGAGTTGAAGCCATATCCCAGGTGTGAGGACGACACCTGGACGTTCTCCTTGCGCTGTCCCGGTTCCTCGACGCACGACTCCCACGAGACGATGCCGTCGGTCTTGGAGTAGATCGACGTGGCGGGCACCGGGATCGGCGGCCGCGTCGACTCCAGCGGCGGGAACTCGTCCTTCGGGATGTGCAGCCGGGAGAACAACGCGAAAGCGGGCATTGCCCGTGACTGCACGGGATCGCTCATGTTGTACGGCGAACCCATGGTGATCACCTGGCGGACGCGGTGCGGGTGGTCGCGTGCCATCTCGCGCGCGAAGATCCCGCCCAGCGACCAGCCGACGATGGAGACCGGCCCGCCATGAGCGTCCGAGACCTTCTTCACCAAGGCGTGCATGCCGTCCACGGCCTTGCGCGTCGGCCCGATGTTGCGGCCCAGGCCCCACGGATTCACCTGATAGCCCAAACCGGACAGGAAACGGCGCAGCATCACCGTGGACGAGTCGGCGGCACCGAGGCCGGGAAAGACCAGGACCGGGTGGCCGTCACCGGACGGCGCGCCGCGCAACATCGAGCGCGTGGCCACGAACTCGCTGACGTCGAGCGCGCAGCGGGTGGGCTCGGTGAGGTACCAGAACAGGCCGGGCGCACTGCCTCTGACGAGGTGGAGGGGCGAAACAGCAGACACTTCGAAGACTTCGTCCGAAGGTACGGCAGACATAGGAGCCTCCCCACACGTCGACAACCCCGAGCCGGCGCCCTGGACGTCGTTGCCCAGTGAGTCCATGATGTTTCGTGAACGATCTTTTTGCCAGTACTTTCGAGTCTCGATTCGCCACGTACAGGTAACACGTTGGCAACCTCACAGGTGTGCACTGCCTCTCACCTGCATGGACGTCGATTGAGACGCTTTCGTCCTCTACTCTTTTTCAAGTGGATCGGATGAGCTCTCTGGACGCCAGCTTCTACTTCATCGAGGACGAGAACGTGCCCATGCACGTCGGTTCCGTCCTGGTTTTCGACGGGCCGGCCCCGTCCTACGGCGACGTGATCCGTCTCTTCCTGGCGCGCATGGACCAGGTGCCTCGCTACCGGCAGAAGGTGAAGGCACTGCCGTTCCACGTCGGTCGTCCGGTCTGGGTCGACGACGACCACTTCAACATCCTCTACCACGTGCGCCACACCGCGGTGCCGTCGCCGGGCGGGGAGGACCAGCTGCGCAACCTCGCGGGCCGGCTCTTCGCGCAGAAGCTCGACGACTCGAAGCCGCTGTGGGAGGCCTGGCTGGTCGAGGGGCTCGAAGGCGGTCGCTGGGCGATCATCTCCAAGGTCCACCACTGCATGATCGACGGAGTGTCCGGTTCGGACATGCTGCAGCTCATCCTGGACTTCCGGCAGGAGAGCGTGCTGCCGGAGCCGAAGGAGTGGAAGCCGGAGCCGCAGCCCTCCACGTTCGACCTGGTGGTCGACGGCGTGCGTGACGCCATCGTGACGCCGGTGCAGCACCTGTCCGCGTTGCCCGCCGTGGCGCGGAACGTGCGCTCGCTCAGCGAGATCATGGACTTCGGCAAGACCGTTCTCGGTTCCCTTCCCGGTACGGCGAAGCGTTTGGTGACGCGCGCGGCGACCTCTTTGAACGGTCCGATCGGACCGCACCGCCGTTGGGTGTGGGCACGGGCGAATCTGGCCGAGATCAAACAGATTCGTGTTGCCGCGGGCGGCACCGTCAACGACGTCATCCTCACGGCGATCACGCGTGGTTTCCGGGATCTGCTGGAGAAGCGCGGCGAACTGACCGAGGGCATGGTCGTGCGGACCATGGTTCCCGTGTCGATGCGGAAGTCCGACCAGCACAACGAGCTGAACAACCGCGTCAGCGCCGTGCTGGTGAACCTGCCCGTGGGCGAGGCGGACCCGGTGAAGCGCCTCGCGTCGATTCGCGCGCAGATGGACGACCTGAAGAGCTCGCGTCAGGCCGCCGGTGCCGACGTCATCACGAACCTGTCGAACTTCGCCGCGCCGACGCTGATGGCGCTGGGATCGCGGACCGCGATGCGGTTCCCGCAGCAGATCCTGCAGACCGTCACCACGAACGTCCCCGGCCCGCGCATCCCGCTCTACATGCTCGGCCGGCCGCTCGTGGAGATGTTCCCGTACGTGCCGATCGCGTCCACGATCCGGATCACCGTCGGCATCTTCTCCTACCTCGACAGGTTCACGTTCGGCATCAACGCCGACTTCGACGGTGTGCCGGACGTCCAGCTGCTCGCGGACGGCATCCGCGCCGGTTTCGACGAGATGGTCGCGCTGGCCGCCGAGGCGGCGGAGAGGGCGGAGACCGCCCAGAAGATCGTCGACGCCGCGCCTGCTGCCACGCCCGCCAGCAAGCCCGCCGTTGCCAAGCCCGTTGCCGCGAAGCCCGTTGCCGCGAAACCGGCGGCGAAGAAGCCCGCTCCCAAGCCTCGTGCCCCGCGGGCGACGACCAAGGCGGCGACCAACTCCTCTGCCAACGGTGTGAAGCCGGAGACGACGGCCTGAGACACGATCTGACGGTCCAGGCGGGCGCGCACGACCTGAACCTGACCGTAGTAGGACTCGACGCACGGCTGGGCGCCCTCGGACTGGCACTCGGTCAGGTCGACGACGTCCGCATCGAGCTGGAGGACGTGCGGTGGTCGCGCTGGCGTGCTCGCCGCGCGACCGTCGTGTGCCGGGACGTGCACGTGAACCCGCCCGCGGTCCTGGTGTCGTCGCCCGTGGAGTTCCGGGTCGAAGTGGACTTCGCGGACATTCCGGAGTTACAACCGGTCAGTTGGTTCCCGCTGACCGTCCAGTTGGTCGGCTCGGAGCTGCACGTGCGGCTGCACAAGTGGCTGCCCGCACGCGTGTTCGCCGTGCCGGAACTGCCCCGCGGCATCGAGTTGACGGGCGTCGAGCAGCTCGACGACCACTTCGTGCTGACCGGAGCCGCCCCCGTGCTGCGGGAGCGGCTCACCCTGGGTCAGCTCGCGGACGTGCTCAGGCGGTTGGCGTCCATCCAGTCCAGGACCCGCTCGGACACGACCTCGGGAATCTCCATCTGGGGCACGTGACCGACGTTCGCGTACTCGTCGTAGCGCCAATGCGGGTACTTGCGGGCCACGAACCGGGCGGAGGCGACGTTCACGAGCCGGTCCCGGTCGCCGCTCATCAGGAACACCGGTACGCGGACCTCGGACATCGCCGCGTGGTAGGCGCCGCGCTTGGAGATCGTGAACACGACACTGCGCGCGGCTTCGATGAACGCCTTGTCCAGTCCCTCGACCTTGGCGCGCTCGCCGATCAGGTGCTCGCTGGCCTGCTTGAGCTCCTCGGGGATGCCCGACGGGTCCGCGCAGACCATCTCCAGCAGGCGTTCGACCTGACGGCGGGCAGGGACGGTCTTCGACCTGGCCAGGAACCGCTCGCCGAGGCCCGGCACGGAGTACATGAAGAACGTGCCGAGCATCGCCGGGTCGGGCCGCGTCCCGAGCACCATCGGCAGGGCGGGGTCGACCAGCACCAGGCCCCTGACCAGCTCGGGGTCGTAGGCGGTCTGGAAGAGCGAGATCAGCCCGCCCATCGAGTTGCCGACCAGGATCACCGGCTCCCCCACGACCTCGCGCAGGAACCGGCCCAGCAGCCTCGTGTTGGCCTGGACCGTGGTCCGCCGGCCCTCCGGGTTGGTCAGGCCGTGCCCGGCGAGGTCGACGGCCGTGACGCGGGCCTTCTTCGCGAGCAACGGCGCCAGCAGCACCCAGTTGAGGTGCGAGCCGCCGAGGCCGTGCACGAGGACGATGCGCGGCCCGTCCGCCGGTCCGCCGAAGTCGACCCAGTGCACGGGCCCGCCGAGGTCCGCGTGGTGGCTGGTGCCGCCGAAGTTCGCCACAGTCGTCATACCAACCAGTATGTCGCTTGGTCGTACTGATCGGTAGTGAGCTTCACCGCGGCTTCCAGGGGAGCGCCGGCTCGCACTTCAGCGGGTCCATCCGCCGGTCGCCGTGGACGATCTTGCCCTCGGGGTTGACGAAGCACTTGTTCCACATGTCGCTGTCGGTGGCGATCAGGGTGCCGGCCGCGTCGTAAGCTCGCATGATCCCCTGCTCCTGCCTGTCCGGGATGACCCAGTTCGACGGGTAGTAGATCCGGACGGCGAACGTGCCGTTCGCGATCGTGGCCTCGACGGTCTTGCCCTCGATCGTGTACGTCATCCGTGCCACCCGGTCGTCGATCCTGCCGATGACCGTGCGATTGCCGGGCACACCGGCGTAGACGGGCTTCAGATTGAGGTCGCCGCCGGAGCTCGCCCCGCTGTGGTCGATCGAGAAGTGCCCGGGCAGCCAGTTCACCTCGGTGCCGGAGAAGCCCGAGTTGTACTCCATGCCGCCGACGCCCATGGTGCAGTCCAGCGCGGAGTTGTCGCTGTAGAGCAACGCCCACCGGACCTCGCCGTCGAGCAACTGGTAGAGCTTCGCCTCGCCGGTCCCGGCGATCCCGGCACAGCCCTTCTCGATCGCCTTGACGGTCTCCGGCGGCACCCCGAAGTCCGGGGTTTTCGGCGGTGGTGACGTGGTGACGTGGACAGCCGGTTGCGGCAGCGACGGGACCGGCCTGAGCACCACGACGCCGGCGGTGACGACGGCGATCACGGCCGCGGCGGCGAGGATCGGAACGGCCAGCCGGCGAGACTTGCGTCCGGTCACGGCGCGTTCGACCTCGGCGCGAATCCGTGCCTGGCGACCGGGTGGCAGGTCGCGGGTGGGCGGAAGCATGCTGGTCATCGGTCCTCCCCGGTGTGCACGAGCTCCCGGTGCTGCTGGAGCTTCGACTTCGCCTTGCTGACCCGCGCCCGCACGCTGCCTTCGGTGATGCCGAGCACCGCCGCCGCGTCCGCGTACGACACCCCCGACCACACGCACAGCGCGAGCGCCTCACGTTCGTTGCGCGGCAGCCCCGCTACGGCGTCGAGCAGGTCCTTCATCTGCCGTTGGTCGTCGAGGCGCTCCGCGACCCGGTCCGCGTGGTCGGGCACCGGCCGTTCCTCACCGACGCGCCGCAGGTTCTTCAGCCGGCGGCTGAGGGAGCGCTGCTCGTTGCGCACCACGTTCGTCGCGACCGTGAGCAGCCACGGCAGCGCCGACTCGCGCTCCAGCCGCACGTCGTCGCGCTTGCGCCAGGCCAGCAGGAACGTGGCCTGCAGGTGGTCCTCGGCTTCCGCCCAGGACGCGGTCAGCCGGAAGCAGTGGTTGTAGACCGCCTTCGCGTGCCGGTCGAACAGCACTCCGAAGGCGTGCGCATTGCCCCCAGCGGCCTGCGACCACAACGCTCGGTCGTCTTCGGTCGTCATGTCTGTTCGTGTCCGCTCGCGCCAGAAGTGTTGGCACCAGTTTCACGTGCCCGCCACTAATGTTCCGCGGTGTGGCACATCTGGGGGTGGCCGACCTCGCGGACATCGCGCAGGCGGCGTACGGCCGTGACCTGAGCGACGTGGTCCGTCTGCACGGCGGCACCAAGAAGGGCGTCTACCGCCTGACACTCGACGACGGCACGACAGGCATCGCCTACGTGTGGCGCGCGACCGAGGACTACTGGCCCACGCACGAGCACGATCCGTTGTTCGGCAACGCGAGCGGACGCGACCTGTTCCTCACCGCGCACACCGCGTTGTCCGAGGCCGGGGCGTGCGTGCCGAGGCTGGTGCTGGTCGACCGCGACGTGATCGTGGTCGAGGACCTCGGCGCCGAGTTCCTCGAAAAACTGCTCGACCACGAAACCGAAGCACTCGAACGCCTCTGGGACGACCTCGCGGCCATGCACCAGCGCATGAGCCCGCGCTACGGCCGTCCGAGCGCGCTGCAACCCTTGGACGCGCCTCCAGCGCCGGACGTGGTGCTGGAGCGGGCACTCGGGCATCTGGAAGCCTGCTGCGAGCGGGTGCCGCGGATCGCGGCCGAGCGCGATCGCCTGGAAACCCAGCTGCGGCAACGGCATTCGGTGATCGAGCCGCGCACGGCGTACGGGCTGATCCACGGCGAGCTGGGCCCCGACCACGTGCTCGTGGCGGACGGGCGGCCGGTGCTGATCGACATCGAGGGCGTGATGTTCTTCGACGTCGAGTGGGAGCACGTGTTCCTGGAACTGCGCTTCGGCCCGCACTACCGGCCGGTCGCCGGACTCGATCCGGCACGGATGTCGTTCTACCGGCTGGCGCAGCACCTGTCCCTCGTGGAGGGCCCGCTTCGCCTGCTGGACGGCGACTTCCCGCACCGGGACGCGATGCGGGAGATCGCCGAGCACAACGTGGAACGCGCCTTGAACTGCTAGTGGCGTGACTCAGAACGTCGGCGGCGAATCCGCGCTCAGCAGGGCACCTCGTGGTGCCGCCCCCACGCCCCCGTACAACCAGTACGAGAACGTGGGGGCGGCACCACGATGCACCCGTCTGACCACGAATACACCGGCAACGTTCTGAGCCACGCCACTAAATCCCGGCGTAGTCCGAGCCGAGCCACGCCTCGTCGATCCGCAGCTGTGCCTTGCCCTGCGTGGACGTCTTCTCCACCCGGACGTGCCGCGCGGTCGTGCTGGCGGGCAGGTCGATGAACTGCACCCCGCGATGGTTGGCCAGCGATCCGGACTTGACCTTCGTCCACTTGGCACCGTCGCTGGACGTGTACACGTTGTAGTTCTTGACGCGCGCGGAGTTCGACGACGGGTAGGTCGTCGAGTCCTCGCGCTGGTTCAGCGCGACGTACGCGACCTTCTTCGCCGAGCCCAGATCGAAGCGCAGTGACACCGTGCCGGCACCCGTTGCGTCCCAATAGGTCTGGTAGTTGCCGTCGGCCGCGTGCGAGGCCGGGTGACCGGACCCCGAGGCGGACGCGCTCATCGTGTACGACGAGGCCGGGATGATCCCCTCACGCTCGCCGGTCTCGACCTTGAACACCGTGTCGTACTGGTCCCAGTTCGAGATGCCGCTGAGCGTGATCGTGCCACCGGCCTGCGACCAGTTCACCGCAGCGCCCGTGCGCAGGTTCGTGACGCGACTGACCTCGTACCCGTTGTCGCGCATCTTCAACGTGCTGCCGGAGGGTTTGGTGAGCACGTGGACGTAGTGGTTGTGCGGGTTGGTCTTGGAGACGGTCGTGATGCCGTGCGCGCCGTCGTTCCAGAAGCCCGGTTTGAGCCCGCCGTTGAGATACCCGCCGCCGTACGTGCCGCCGACCGACTCCCAGATGTCGCCGAGGTAGGTGTTCGTGAAGTTGTTGAAGGCGGCCTGGTTCGAGGGGAACCTGCCGTTGACCATCGCGGTCTCCGCCATCAACGCCTTGACGTCACTGCCCGCGTTGGTGATCAGGCGTCCCAGGGTCAGCTTGTAGTCGACCGTCGAGTTCGTGCCGGAGTACCACCACGCTCCGCCGCTCGGCAGCTTGAAGCACGCCTCGATCAGCCGTGGCGCCGCCGTGTAGACCGCCTGCGGGTAGTCGTAGTTCGGCGTCATGCCGGTCTTCTGCTCGTTGCTGATCGTGTCCATGATCGCGGTGTCCTCGTTGTTGTTGCTGAGGACCATGTCCGGCCGATCGCGCCGAATCCGTTCGTACAGGCCGTTCTGCTCCCAGTAGGCGTTGTCGTTGTCGATCCAGAACCCGGCGAGCTTCGGGTAGCGCGCCATGACCTCGACGAAGTTGTCATAGCTGAACTGCCCGAACCCCGGCCGTTCCTGGAGGTTCACCGTCTTGCCCTTGTACTTCGAGTACGCGGCCGAGTCGAGCCACTCGTGCCCACCCTCGTCGTGCCACTGCGGGTCGTCGGTCATGTAGTTGATGACCTTCACACCCTCTTCGGCCGCCGCGTCGATCAGCTCGCCGAGGAAGTCCCGCTTGGTCGAGCAACTGCCGGGAATCGCCGACGGCCACGCCCGCGCATAGCCCAGCCGCGAGTGAAACGACGCCAGCACCAGGTACTGCGCGTGCAGCTTCTTCGCCTCGTCGACCCAGTACTGCGCATCCCACCCACCGCCCGTGACGGCGGCTTCCCAAGCACTGCAACTGGTGTAGCCAGGACTCGTCCGCATCCCCCAGTGCAGGAACAGCCCGGACGTGGCCGCCCGCAACCAGTCCTGCCGGGGATGCAGCACCTCGGCACGCGCCGGCGTGCTCACCCCTGCGACGAGTAGAACGGCGGTAATCAACACGCCGAGACGACGCGACATTTTGCCCACGAGCCAGCCTCCTGGTGGACGCTCCCCGCGGCGGTAGGAAGACGTGCTCGGTGTTCCGCGCAAAGGTCTACGCCACTCCGCGTCCTGACTTCAAGAGGTCATCGGAGGTCTGAGCGTGTTACATCACGAAAGGATCGATAAAGGCTCCAAATGAGCCGACCTTTCCGCGCATCTCACCACGTGGGCGTGCTTGGCCAGGACGGGACCGGGTGTCAGCATCGGTGGCATGTCCCAGGCATCCGTGCTCAGCACGCGCCGCCACGTCGACCTCCGTCGGCAGGCGAGCGCGATCTGTGCGGCACCCGCCTTCGCCTGACCGGAGATCAGACGAGCCCCTGCGAGAAGGGGAGGGACCGCATGAGCCGCACCGCCGCCACCGTGCTCAGGTCCGTGCTGGACCACGGACCCGTCGCGCGCAGCACCATCGCGCGCCTCACCGGGCTGAGTGCCGCGACCGTCACGAAGCAGTACACCGAGCTGGCCGAACGCGGGCTGGTGCGCGAGGTCGACACCCGTGTTCCGCGGGTGACGATCGGGCGGCCGCACGTGCCGGTGGACATCGACGTGGACCGGCATGTGGTGTGCGGGGTGCACATCGCTTACGGGCACACGACTTTGGCGCTCGTCGACCTGCGTGGGCGGGTGCTCGCCGAGGAACGGGAGCCGCACGACCGGCCGGCGCCGGACTGGGCGTTGCGGCGGATCGCCGAGCGGGTGCCCTCGTTCCTGCGCCGGCACGACCGCGTGCCGATCGGGGTCGGGGTGGCCACCGGCGGGCGCGTGGACGGCGGCACGATCGTCGAGCACAGCCAGCTCGGCTGGAAGGGCGTGCGCGCCAAGGAGTTTCTGACCACAGCGCTCGACATGGCGGTTCAGGTCGAGTCGCACTCGAGGGCACTCGCGCGGGCCGAGCAGCTCTTCGGGGCTGACCCCAGAGCCCGCACCAGCTTGGTACATCTGTTCGTGGGCAACGTGGTCGACGCGGCCATCGTCACCGGCGGCGCCGTGCACAGCGGGCCGGGTGGTGCGGCGGGCGAGATCGCGCACCTCCGGCTGCGGCACGACGACACGCCCTGTCCCTGTGGGCGGCGCGGGTGTCTTCAGGCCGCGACGTCGAATCGGACGCTCGCGGAACGGGCCGCGCGGGCCGGGATCATCGCGGAACCGTCGCTGGACGTGCTGATCGAGGCCGGCCAGCAGGGTGATCCACGCGCGATCGAGTTGTTCCGGCGGCGGTCGAGGCTGGTCGGGCAGGCCGCTCAGCTGCTGCTCGACGTGATCAACCCGGACGTGCTCGTGGTCGTGGAGGCCGGTGCGATCCTCATTCCCGGATGCTGGGAGCAATTGACATCGGAAATCAGCGAACGTAATAGCGACGTCATTCAGACCAGTTTCGGCAGCGACGTTCTCAGTGTCGCGGCTGGAAGCGTAGTGCTCAGTGAGATCTACGGCGGTCCGACTTATTTTTCCTGAGCGGAAAATAGACATCGACAGCCCCTGAACTGCAGGCTTGTTCCATGACCTCAGTTCAGGAAAAGACCCTCACGGTCAAACCGATCGCCGGGCACATCGGGGCGGAAATCTCGGGCATCGACATTTCTCGGCCACTCCGCGCGGCCGAGCTGGAAACGGTGCACAAGGCGCTGCACGCCCACAAGGTGATTTTCTTCCGCGACCAGAATCTGGACCACGCGAGCCAGATCGCGTTCGGCCGCCAGTTCGGCGAGCTCACCTACGCCCACCCGCACGACGACGCCCCGCCGACCGGCTTCCCGGAGATCTTCACGATCGACCCGCGCCGGTACGAGGAGCGCTACGGCAAGGACTTCAAGCAGCAGACCCAGAAACGCCAGTACAGCTACTTCTCCGGCTGGCACACCGACGTCACCGCCGCGGTGAACCCGCCGGCCGCGTCGATCCTGCGCGCCGAGGTGGTGCCGGAGATCGGTGGCGACACGACGTGGACGAACCTCGTCGCCGCGTACAACGGACTCTCCACCCCGATCCAGTCCTTTGTGGACGGGCTACGGGCCGAGCACCGCTACGGCGGCTCGGTGAAGGCCGCGGACGGCGCGTACGCCAAGCGCGTCAACGACAACCTGCTGGTCGCCGAACACCCGGTCGTCCGCGTGCATCCCGTCACCGGCGAGAAGGGCCTGTTCGTCAACCCCGGCTTCACGAGCCACGTCGTCGGCGTCTCCCCCAGCGAGAGCAAGGCGGTCCTGGACCTGCTGTACGCCGAGTTGACCAGGCCCGAGTACACCGTGCGGTTCCGCTGGGAGCCGGGCAGCGTCGCGTTCTGGGACAACCGCGCCACCGCCCACCTCGCGCCGCGCGACCTGGAGCACCTCGACGTCCAGCGCACCCTGCACCGCGTCACGCTCATCGGCGACACCCCGGTGGGACCGGACGGGCGCGAGTCCACGCTGCTCGCCGGCCGCCCGTTCACCGCCGACCACGCCGTGGTGGTGGACTGATGCTGACCAGGCGTTCCCTGTTGCTCGGCCTCGCGGCTCTCGGTGCCGCGGGGTGCTCCGCGGGCAGCCCGACCACCACGCAGGTCCTCGGCGACCTGCCCACGACGGCCCCACCGCCGGACACCAGGCTCACGATCTCCATCCGCACCACGCTCAAGCAGCTCGAAGCGTCGGGTGAGCTGGGCAAACTCCCGTTCCAGGTCAGCGACTGGCCCAACATCCAGGCCGGTCCGGACGTGATCCAGGCGTTCCGCGCGAAGTCCGTCGACCTCGGCGCCAACGCCGGCATCCCGCCCATCCAGGCGCAGGCGACCCGGCTCGCGACGAAGATCGTGGCGGTCGGCGAGCGTGACAAACCCCTCTACACCTACGCCACCAAGCCAGGTTCGCCGATCAGGTCCCTCGAGGACTTCAAGGGCAAGAAGATCGCGTTCAGCCAGGGTCAGGCGCAGGGCGTGGTCGTACTGCGCACGCTCAAGGAACTCGGGCTCAAGCTCACCGACGTCGAGCTGATCCCGTTGACCAGCAACCAGTTCCTCACGGCGGTGCAGGCAGGGCAGGTCGACGTCGCCGTGCTCGCCGAACCGCAGCTCACCAAGTACCTCGGCCAGTACCCGGACGCCAAGGCCGTCCAGATGAAGTCCGTCGATCTGCTCACGGTCCTGTGGGCGCCGGTCGAGGTGCTCAACGACCCGGCGAAACTCGCCGCGATCAAGGCGTTCATCCCGTTCTGGGCCCGCGGAACCGTGTGGAGCTACGAGAACCCGGACAAGTGGGTCGACACCTACTACGTGAAGGACCAGAACGTCTCCAAGGCCGACGGCGACCGGATCGTGCAGTCCCAGCCGCCGCTGACCTTCCCGACGAACTGGGACCGCGCGATCACGTGGGAGCAGGAGACCGCGGATCTGCTGGCAGAGGGCGGTTTCGTGCCCAGGTTCGACGTGACCGAGCTGTTCGACCGGCGGTTCGAGAAGGTCGCCGCCGAGGCCGTCGACGCCAAGTACCGGAGCCGGACATGACCCACGTGCTCGACCGCCCCGCCGCCATCGCCACGCCCACCACCCTCACGCGCCGCAAGCGCCTGGGACTCGGCAAACCCATCCCGTACGGACGAGTCCTCGGCCCCGCACTGGTCATCGCCGTCTGGAGCATCGCGTCCGCCACCGGCGCGCTCGACCCGCGCATCCTGAGCGCGCCGTGGACGATCGTCCACACAGGAATCGAGCTGACCGGGAGCGGCAAACTCCCGGAAAGCATCCTCACGTCACTCCAGCGGGCAGCCCTCGGGTTCTTCTTCGGCGCCACGGCCGGCACGGTGCTCGCGGTCCTCTCCGGCCTCAGCCGCGTCGGCGAGGCGCTGATCGACGGCACGGTCCAGGTCAAGCGCGCGATCCCGTCGCTGGGCCTGATCCCGCTGCTGATCCTGTGGCTCGGCATCGGCGAGGAGTTCAAGATCGTGGTGATCGCCGTGACCATCGCGACGATCATGTACCTGCAGACGTACGCGGCACTGACCGGCATCGACAGCCGGTACGTCGAACTCGCGGAAGCCGTCGGCCTCAGCCGCACCCAGTACGTGCGCAGGGTCGTCTTCCCCGGCGCGCTGCCCGGCTTCTTCCTCGGCCTGCGCCTCGCGGTCACGGCGTCGTGGCTGTCGCTCGTGGTGCTGGAGCAGATCAACGCGACCAGCGGCATCGGCTACCTGATGTTCCAGGCGCAGAACTACGGCCAGACCGACGTCATCGTGGTCGGGCTCGTCGTCTACGGCCTGTTCGGGTTCGTGTCGGACGCGCTGCTGCGGATCATCGAACGGAGGGCTCTGGCATGGCGACGCACGCTGTCCGGGTGAAGAACCTGACAAGGCAGTTCCAGCAACGGAAAGTGCTCGACGACCTCGACCTCACGATCGCGCCCGGCGAGTTCGTGGCGTTGCTGGGTCGCAGCGGCTCCGGCAAGTCGACGCTGCTCAAGGCCATCGCCGGACTCGACCACGACGTGACCGGCGAAGGGACCCTCGAAGTCCCCCACGAGGTCGCGGTCGCGTTCCAGGACTCACGACTGCTGCCGTGGCTGCGGGTGCTGGACAACGTCGAACTCGGCGTCAAACCGGGCAGGGGCAAGGCAGCGCTGGACGAAGTAGGCCTCAAAGGCCGCGAACGCGCCTGGCCCGCGGAACTCTCCGGCGGCGAGCAACAGCGAGTCGCACTCGCCCGCTGCCTCGTCCGCGAACCCCGCTTGCTGCTGGCGGACGAACCGTTCGGCGCACTGGATGCCTTGACCCGCATCAAGATGCACGCCCTGCTGCGCGAGCTGTGCGCGAAGCACCGGCCCGCCGTCCTGCTGGTCACCCACGACGTCGACGAGGCCATCGAACTCGCCGACCGCGTGCTCGTCCTGCAGGAGGGCCGCATCGGCCTCGACCTCCCGGCGCACGACGCCGACCGCACGCACCTGTTGTCCGCACTCGGCATCGGAGTCGCCGCATGACGCTGCACCTCAACCTCTTCATCCACGACACCGGCCACCACGAGGCGTCCTGGCGGCTGCCGGAGTCGGAGCCCCTGGCGCACATCGACATCGCCTACCACCAACGGATCGCGCGCATCGCCGAGGAGGCCAGGTTCGACTCGGTGTTCCTCGCCGACTCCCCCGTGCTGTGGGGAAACCCGAGCCGCCTCCCCTCCGGCAAGATCGAACCGACCATCCTGCTCACCGCGATCGCCGCCGTGACAACGAGAATCGGCCTGATCGCCACGGCGTCCACCACCTACAACGAACCGTTCAACCTCGCCCGGCGGTTCAGCTCGCTCGACCACGTCAGCGGCGGCCGTGCCGGCTGGAACATCGTCACGACCGCCGGCGACGACGCGGCCCGGAACTTCGGCCTCGACGCCCAGCCCGCCCACCTCACCCGCTACGACCGGGCCGCGGAGTTCGTGGAGGTGTCGAAGAAGCTCTGGGACTCCTGGGACGACGACGCGATCATCGCGGACAAGGCTCAAGGTGTGCACGCCAGGGACGACCTCGTCCACACCATCGACCACGTCGGCCCGCACTTCAGGGTCCGCGGCCCGCTGAACGTGCCGCGCTCACCCCAGGGCCACCCGCTGCTGGTCCAGGCAGGCAGCTCGGAGGACGGCAGGGACTTCGCCGCGAGGCATGCCGAGGCCGTGTTCACCGCGCAGCAGACGCTCGACGACGCGATCGCGTTCTACCGGGACGTGAAGCGCAGGGCGATCGAGTTCGGCCGTGACCCGAACGAGGTCAAGATCCTGCCGGGCCTGGTCCCGGTGATCGGCTCGACAGAGGAAGAGGCGCACGCGCTCGACGCCGAACTGGAACGGCTGATCGTGCCGGAGCACGCGGCCAGGCAGCTCGCGGGCCTGCTCAGGGTCGACCACCTGGAACTGGACGAGGAACTCCCCGCCGACCTGCCGGAGGAGGCCGCGATCGAGGGCGCGAAGTCGCGGTACACGCTGATCGTGGAACTGGGCCGGCGCGAACGTCTGACCGTCCGCCAGCTCATCGGCAGGCTCGGCGGCGGGCGCGGGCACAAGACGTTCGCCGGCACCGCGCTCCAGGTCGCCGACACGATCGAGGAATGGCACCGGGCGGGCGCCGCGGACGGGTTCAACATCATGCCCGCCGTGCTGCCGTCCGGGCTGGAGCGGTTCGCGGACGAAGTGCTGCCGATCCTGCGGCAGCGCGGCCTGTTCCGCACCGAGTACACCGGCCGGACGTTGCGCGAGCACTACGGCCTTCCGCGCCCCGCCAACCAGTTCTCGGCTCTACCCGTGTGACGGGTGCCCGTACAGGCCCACGCCGGCGATCTCCAGCGTCGTGAGGAACGTGGTCGAGGCCAGGTAGGAGGCCTCGACCAGTTCCGCGGTGTGCGAGAAGTCCAACGGCGTCACGGCCTGCACGGGCGGACCCGGCAGGTACAGCACCGGCGCGGTCTGGGACGCGAGCTCGACCTCCAGCACGGCCTGGTTGCGCATGCCCAGCGTCGCCCAGAACAGCAGCGTCTCGGCGAGCGTCTCCGGCACGGTCGGCAGGTGGCCGGGGAACGCGCAGTCCAGCACCACCAACGACTTCGCGCCCATCGCGAGCGCCTGCCGGATCGGCACGTTCGCCAGCACGCCACCGTCGTAGAGCACCTGCTCGCCGATGCGCACCGGCGGGTACACGCCAGGAATCGCCGCGCTGGCGAGGATCGCGGGGATCAGCTCCCCCTCCACGATGTTCACGGCCTCGCCGGTCACACCGTTCACGGACACCGCGCCGAACGGCAGCGCCAGCTCGGTGAACGACGTGCACCCACCAAGCCCCTCGGTCAGCACGTGCGCGAGACCGGTGTTCGGGAAGAGATAGGTCTTGTTGGTGCGCAACGACCTCAGCTGCGCGATCGGGCCGCCCGGGAACACCCGCTGGCGCGTCATGCCCTCCCACAGCACGGCCAGCCGTTCTGCGGCCTTGTCCGGGTCGAGGGCGAGCAACGAGCCGTTGACCGAGCCCACCGAGGTGCCGACGACGAGGTCCGGCCGGACGCCGTGCTCCCGCAACGCGCGCAGCATGCCGACCTGCGCGGCACCGAGGCTTCCGCCTCCTCCGAGCACGAACCCGACTGGTCCTGGCAGTTCGATCGTCACGTCCGGTGATCCTAAGGCGAGCCAACGGGAAGGGCTGATTTCGATCTACACTGAAGTCACTGAGTGGACGAGTAGCGGAATCGCCATCTCCGCGGAGGTGCGCGAGCCGTGGAACCCCGTCATGCCGTTCCACGTGGGCTCGGCCTGGCCGCGCAGGACCACCGCGGAGTCCTTCATCGCCACCACCACGTCCCCGATCCGGTCGGCCGCCAGCGGGCTGACCGGTCCGAACCACCCGGCTTCCACGGCCTCCTCGCGCGTCAGCACGTCCGCGCGGTCGCCGAGGAACTCCCGCCACACGGCCTGCACCTCGTCGGTCTCGGTGTACAGGTACCGCACCCGAGGCTCACCGGCGATCACCCGGACTCCCTGCCACAGCAGCGGTTCGGTGTCGAAGTCGATCCGGTCGCCCGCGGTGACCATGCCGTGGTCCGCCGTCACAACGAGCAACGAGTCCGGGGGCATCCGCGCGGCGATGCGCGAGGCCAGCGCGTCCACGAACTCCAGTTGCATCAGCCACTCGTCGGAGCCCGGCCCGTAGATGTGCCCGATCGTGTCGAGATCCGCGTGGTAGGCGTAGCAGAACGAACGGTCCTGCCGCACCGCCGCCACCGCGCCCAGCGCGAGGTCGCCGAACCCCGCCGTGCCGCGGAACCACGAGCCGCGCAGCACCGCCCGCGTGAGGCCGGAGGAGCGATGGACGAGCGGCGCGACCGTGCTGGCGGCGACCCCGGCCGCCGCCGCCCGTTCGAACAACGTCGGGTGCGGCTGCACGACCTCGGGCACGAGCGTCTTGCGCAGGTCGTGGTGGCGTTCACTGGCCCGCGTCCAGCTCAGCGAGTTGAGGACCTCGTCGCCGACCTCGAACGTGTAGCCGACGACGCCGTGCTCCCCGGACCGCAGCCCGGTGCCGATCGACGCGAGGCTGGTGGCCGTCGAGGACGGGAAACCGGCGTCGATCGAGCGGTCGGGCAACGAGGACAGGAACGGTGCGTGCGAGGCATGAGCGCGCAGCAGCTCGTGGCCCAGACCGTCGACGAGCAGCAGGACGACACGCCGGGCCGCGGGAAGGCCGAGCGTGTTGTCGGCACCCGGTACGTCCAGGCCCGACAGCAGTGAGGGGACGACCTCGGCGATGGTCATGAAGGACACCGTGCCACGTCGAATCGGACAGCGGGCAGAATGGCGCGCTGTGACAACGCTCATCCACCAGAAGATCGCTGACGAGCTCGGAGTGGCCGCAGGCCAGGTCGGCTCTGCTGTCGAACTGCTCGACGGTGGCGCGACCGTCCCGTTCGTCGCCCGCTACCGCAAGGAGGCGACCGGCGGTCTCGACGACACCCAGTTGCGCACGCTCGAGGAACGGCTCGGCTACCTGCGCGAACTGGAGGAGCGCCGCGCGGCCGTCCTCAACTCCATCCGCGAACAGGGCAAGCTGAACGAGGCCCTGGAAGCGCAGATCCTCGCCGCCGAGTCCAAGGCGCGGCTGGAGGACCTCTACCTGCCGTACAAGCAGAAGCGCCGCACGAAGGCCCAGATCGCGAAGGAGGCCGGTCTCGAACCGCTGGCCGACGCACTTCTGGGTGATCCTGGCCTGAACCCGCAGGAAGAAGCCGCGAAGTTCGTCGACCCGGCGAAGGAGGTCGCGGACACCGCGGCCGCCCTGCAGGGCGCGCGGGCCATCCTGGTCGAGCGCTTCGGCGAGGACGGCGACCTGATCGGCGAGCTGCGCGAGCAGATGTGGACGCGCGGCAGGGTCGTCTCCAAGGTCCGCGAGGGCAAGGAGACCGACGGCGCCAAGTTCTCCGACTACTTCGAGTTCGACGAGCCGTTCTCCAAGCTGCCGTCGCACCGCATCCTGGCGCTGTTCCGCGGCGAGAAGGAAGAGGTCCTCGACCTCGTCCTGGAGCCGGAGGAGCCGCGTGAGGAGGGTCCGTCGACGTTCGAGGTGCGCATCGCCTCGCGCTTCGGCATCGACGACCGCGGCCGTCCCGGCGACAAGTGGCTCACCGACACGGTGCGCTGGGCCTGGCGGACGCGGATCCTCGTGCACCTCGGCATCGACCTGCGCGGCCGCCTGCGCGCGTTCGCCGAGGACGAGGCCGTGAAGATCTTCGCCTCGAACCTGCGCGACCTGCTGCTGGCCGCCCCGGCCGGCACGCGCGCCACGATGGGCCTCGACCCCGGCTACCGCACGGGCGTGAAGGTCGCGATCGTCGACGCCACCGGCAAGGTCGTCGCGCACGGCGTCATCCAGCCGCACGTGCCCGCGAACCGCTGGGACGAGTCGATCGCGAAGCTCGCGGCGTGGGCCAAGCAGTACAACGTCGACCTGATCGCGATCGGCAACGGCACGGCGTCGCGCGAGACCGACAAGCTGGCCGCCGACCTGATCAGCCGCCACCCCGACCTCGACCTCACGAAGGTCGTGGTGTCCGAGGCGGGCGCGTCGGTCTACTCGGCGTCGTCCTACGCGTCGTCCGAGCTGCCGGATCTCGACGTGACGATCCGCGGCGCGGTGTCGATCGCGCGGCGCCTGCAGGACCCGCTGGCCGAGCTGGTGAAGATCGACCCGAAGTCGATCGGCGTCGGCCAGTACCAGCACGACCTGGCGGAGTCGAAGCTGTCGCGCTCGCTGGACGCGGTGGTCGAGGACTGCGTGAACGCGGTCGGCGTGGACCTCAACACCGCCTCGGTGCCGCTGCTGAGCCGCGTCTCCGGCATCACCGCCGGGCTCGCGGAGAACATCGTGCTGCACCGCGACGCCAACGGTCCGTTCCAGTCCCGCAAGGCGTTGAAGGACGTGGCGCGGCTCGGCCCGAAGGCGTTCGAGCAGTGCGCGGGCTTCCTCAAGATCCGCGGTGGCGACGAGCCGCTGGACGCCTCCTCGGTGCACCCCGAGGCGTACCCGGTCGTGCGGCGGATCCAGGAGGCCGCGGGCGCCGAGCTGATCGGCAACACGGCGGTGCTGACGAAGGTGCGGCCCGAGCAGTTCGTGGACGAGCAGTTCGGTCTGCCGACCGTCACGGACATCCTGCGCGAGCTCGAGAAGCCGGGCCGCGACCCGCGTCCGGCGTTCAAGACGGCGACCTTCGCGGACGGCGTCGAGAAGATCGCCGACCTCAAGCCCGGCATGGTGCTGGAGGGCGTCGTGACGAACGTGGCCGCGTTCGGCGCGTTCGTGGACATCGGCGTGCACCAGGACGGTCTGGTGCACATCTCGGCCCTGTCCAACACCTACGTGAAGGACCCGCGCGACGTCGTGAAGTCCGGTGACGTGGTGCGGGTGAAGGTGCTGGAGGTCGACGAGGCCCGCAAGCGCATCGGCCTGACGCTGCGCCTGACCGACGAACCGGGCAAGCCCGCGCCGAAACAGCAGGGCGGTGGCGGCGGTGGCCGTGACCGTCGTCCGCAGCAGCGCGGCGGACAGCCCCAGCGCGGTGGCCAGCAGCGCAGCGCGCCGCCGGCCGCGAGCGGTTCGATGGCGGACGCGCTCCGCAAGGCCGGATTCGGCAAGTAGGACGACGAGAAAGGGCCCCTCCCGACTGGGGAAGGGCCCTTTCTCATTTGGCGGCTACTTGGCTCGGGTGCCCTTCATCTTCACGAGATCGGACTCGAACAGCTCCTCGACGGTGGTGAGACCGCCGGGCACCTTCGAGTCGACCTTGGTGATGTAGGACTGCGTGGCCGACGGCCGCCCGACGAGCGAGTAGTGCAGCGCGCTGGTCAGGCCCTGGGTGTCCAGGCCGTTGGTGCTGTGGAACGCGTCCAGCACGCCGTCGCGCGAGAGGTCGCCGTTCTGGCACGCCTTCTCGATGACCGAGAGGAACACCTTCGCGACGGTGTAGCCGTGGTCGACGTAGATCGCCGGCTTGTCGTTCGGGTAGTACTTGTTGAACGCCGCCGCCACCTCGCGCGGGCCCGCCTGGGTGCCGGTGAACGGCGCCACCGACGTCACCACGGACACCTGCTTCTCCACGGCGGGACCGACCGGCGAGTCGAGGATGGCGGTGTCGAAGCCGACCACGTTGACCATGAACGGCACCTCCCACTTCAGCGCCGCGGCCACCCCGACGGCGGCGGCGGTCTGGGCGGGGGTGGTGCTCAGCACGACGGCCTTCGCGCCCGCGGCCTTCAGCGCGCCGATCTGCTGCGCGAGGTCGGCCGTGGTCTCGCCGATCGGCTGCTCGGCGATCTTCATGTTCCACTGCGTCCCGACGAACCGGCTGCCCTCGACGGCGTTGTCGCCGTAGCTGCCCTGGACGTAGACGTGGCCGACGGTGTCGCCTTCCTTGATGACACCGCGACGCTTGTAGTGATCAAGTCCGTTGATGACGTCGAGGTCGTACGTGGTGCCGACGATCATCATGTGGGGGTTGCCGAGCAATGACGCCGCCCAGGACGCGGGGGCGGTCAGCGTGCGCGTCTGCATGATGTCGGGCTCGATCGCGGCGGTCATCGGGGTGCCCGCGAGCTCCAGCAGACCGAGCACCTGCGGCTCCAGGTCGAAGTACGCGTCGAGCGCCTTCTGCACGTCGTACGCGTGGTCCTTCTGCTTGAGCTCGATCTTGCGGCCGCAGATGCCGCCGCGGTCGTTGACCTGCTTCACGTACAGGTCGTAGCCCTTCATGCGGGTCAGCGCGGAAGCTTTGAACGGGCCTGTCATGTCCGTGAGGATGCCGAGCGAGATCTTGTCGTCGGTAACGCCCGGCCCGGTTTTCACCTGGACCTTCTCGTCTGTCTTGGCGCCACAACCGGCCACGAGGACGGCAAGCGCCAAGGCGGCGGTGGGCAGTACACGGCGGAGGGGCATGCAGCAGTCCTTGTCCAAATGATCTCGGCATACTAAGCGGTAGCTCAGTATTGGTTTCGTTGTCACATAATGCCTCTCTATGTGGTACGGAACACAGATACGTAAGGTTCATGTGACTACCGCTCGACTACGGAGTGTGCTAGCTCTTCGGTGCCGAACGAAATGAGATACGGCGTTCCCGGCCGAATTTCACACCTCCGTACGGACGCATCCGAACGCGCGAAGATCTGGAATCGTGGCGCGGACACGGTCAACAGGAGGCGTGCGTGAACGAGGTCGACGCGGTCGTCATCGGGTCCGGGCCGAACGGCCTGGTGGCCGCGACGTTGCTCGCGGACGCGGGCTGGGACGTCCTCGTGCTGGAGCAGCGCGACAGGCCCGGCGGGGCCGTGACGTCGGCAGAGCTCACCGCACCGGGCTTCACCAACGACGTCTTCAGCGCCTTCTACCCGCTCGGAATGGGCTCGCCGGTGCTCGGCGCGCTGGGTCTCGACGTCCAGTGGCAGCACGCTCCGGCCGTACTAGCGCACGTGCTGCCGGATGACCGAGTGGCCTTGCTCTCGCGAGATGTCGCCGAAACGGCCAAATCCGTCGGTACTTTTGCCCACTCGGACGCGGAGCGCTGGCAAACGGAGTACTCGAAGTGGCTCCAGGTGCGCGACGCGGTACTTCACTCTCTGTTGCAACCGTTTCCACCCGTGCGCGGTGGTCTTTCACTGCTGCTTTCCGCGGGAGTCGGCGACGCCCTGCGGCTGGCCCGGCTGCTGACGTTGCCGGTGCGCCGGCTCGGCGAGGAACTCTTCGACGGCGAGGGCGCCCGTGTGTTGCTGGCGGGCAACACGATGCACACGGACCTCGGCCCGGACCAGGCCGGCGGCGCGGGCTTCGGCTGGCTGCTGGCGATGCTCGCGCAGGAGGTCGGCAACCCGGTCCCCCGCGGCGGCGCGGGTGAGCTGACCGCGTCGCTGGTGCGGCGGTTCGGCGGCCGCATCGAGACGAACGCCCAGGTGACGGGTGTGCTGCACGCGCGCGGTGTCGCCGTTGGCGTGCGTCTGGCCGATGGCTCGGTCGTGCGCGCACGCCGGGCGGTCCTGGCCGACGTGCCCGCACCGTCGCTCTACCTGGACCTGATCGGCGCCGACGCGTTGCCGTCGAAGCTCGCCGAGGACCTGATGCGGTTCCAGTGGGACACCGACACGATCAAGGTCGACTGGGCGCTGTCCGGGCCGATCCCGTGGACCAACCCGGAGGCGGCGCTGGCGGGCACGATCCACCTCGGCGGCGACGTCAACGGCATGGCCACCGTGGCCCACGAACTGGCCTGCGGCAAGGTGCCGCGCAACCCGTTCATGCTCATCGGCCAGATGACGACGACCGACCCGACCCGTTCCCCCGCGGGCACCGAAGCCGCCTGGGCGTACACGCACGTGCCGCTGAGCGGGAACTGGACGCCGGACCGGCTGAAGCGCCGGGCCGACCGCCTGGAGCTGATGATCGAGGAACGCGCGCCCGGCTTCCGGTCCCGCATCCTCGGGCGTTCGGTGCTCGGACCGGCCGAGATCGGCTCGGTCAACGGCGGCACCGGTGCCATCCACCAACAGCTGGTCTTCCGGCCGGTGCCGGGGCTCGGCCGCGCGGACACCCCGTTCGACCGGCTCTACCTGGCGGGTTCGTCGGCGTGGCCGGGCGGAGGCGTGCACGGTGCGGCGGGGGCGAACGCGGCACGTGCGGCGCTGGCCCGCTGGGGCGCGGCCGGCGGTCTCTACAGGACGCTGATCCAGGGCGTGAACAAGGCCCTCTACTGAGTGCGGGCGAACTTGCGGGTGCGTGAGGCCCGCAGGTAGCCCATGACCAGCGCTTCCAGGTCGGGGTGCGTGGTCTCGAAGCCCTCGGGTGCACCGCCGCCGCGCACCAGCGCCGTCATCTGGCGGGGCGTGTGCGAGGTGTCGACCACGACGCCGTCCGTCTCCAGGTCCAGCCCGGCGGGCCCGACGACGACCTGGTGCTCCTCCAGGATCCCGTCGATGTCGCCCGCCACCTGCACGCGGCCCTCGTCCAGCAACAGCAGGTGGTCGCAGACGTCGCCGAGGTCGGTGAGCAGGTGCGACGACAGCAGCACCGTCGTGCCCCGCTCGGCGACATCGGTCATGACGATCCGCAACGTCTCGTCGCGCGCCAACGGGTCGAGGTCGGACAGCGGTTCGTCGAGCAGCAGCACCTTCGGCAGGCGGCCGAGCGCCAGCGCGATCGCGACCTGCGTGCGGGCGCCGGCGGACAACGTGCGCACCTTCGCGTCCTTGTCCACTCCCGCAAGGAGATCCAGCACCTCGGTCGCCCTGGCGGACGACCACCGGTCGTTCATCGCCGAGCCGGCCCGCATCATCTCGCGGACGGTGAACTGGTCGTAGAGCGGCCTTTTCTGGGTCAACAGCGACACGTCGGGGTGCATCCGGCCGTTCACCGCGGTGCCGTGCACGGTGATCTCGCCGCCGGTGGGCTTCGCGAGTCCGGCGATCAACGACAGCAACGTGCTCTTGCCCGCACCGTTCGGTCCCACGAGCCCGGTCACGCTGCCCTCCGGCAACGAGAACGAGCAGTCGTCGAGCGCTCTGGTGCGCCCGAAGTGCTTCGCGACGTTCTGCGCCTGCACAGGACTGGCGTTCATCGTGCTCCCAAGTCCACAGTGGACATCAGTAGTGCGTGCCCCGCACGTCGGTGTAGATGGCGTCGACCTCGTCGGCCGACAGCCCGTCGTCCACGGCGCGGTCCATCCACTGTTCCAGGTCCTGCCGCAGCGGCGCGTCCGCCTTCGCGGCGTCGGTGGCGAGCGAGGCCGTGACGAACGTGCCCATGCCCCGGCGACCCTCCACGAGACCCTCGTGTTCGAGCTCGCGGTACGCCTTCAGCACGGTGTTGGGGTTGACCCTGGTGGCCTCCACCACCTCGCGTGCCGTCGGCAGCTTGTCGCCGGGTCCGAGCAGCCCCATCCTCATGGCCTGCTTGACCTGCGCGGCGATCTGGAGATAGGTGGACACCCCGGAGTGCCGATCGATGCGAAACTCGATCACGCCGCTCAGCATAGGTGTCCACCCGTCCCCGCGATCGCCGTCCGTCACACCTGCCTGCGCACGGCCCACACCGAGCCCAGCACGAACAGCACCGCGAGCCCCACGAAGATCGACGCCTCCAGCAGGTGCAGCGTCGTCGCCTGGTCGACCGGGATGACGTCGGCGTACCTCTGCGCAAGGCCGTTCTCCCGGTAGCAGGCCGCGAAATCCACCGCTCCCTGCGTGTCCCCCTTGCCCGCGCAGTTCATCATCGGCGTCGGATCCGCCACCACCGCGCCCTTGGCGTCCAGGAAACCCGACTCCACCACCAGCGGACCGCGCTCGACCGTGCGGCTGTCCAGGTCGTCGGAGAGCACCCTGGTCGGCGTGATCAGGGACTCCCGCACGCCGCCGATCACGAACCGCACCGCGATGAACAGGCCGAGCGTCAGCGTCATCGCCACGAGGGTCCGTTTGAACACCGCGCCCGCGAACATGCCGAGCGTGTAGGCGAAGAGCGTGTACGCGACCGGCGAGACCCCGTGAGCGTCGAACGTCGTGAAGTAGAACGGCCCCGTGCTCAGCGGCCCGAGCTGACCGGCCGCGTCCAGCCAGCTGTGCACGACCAGCTGGTAGACGAGCACCACGACCAGAGCGGGCAGCGCGGCGACGGCGAACTTGGTCGCCATCCAGCGCGTCCTGCTGACCGACTGCGTGAACGCCAGCGCGTGCGTGCCCTGCTCGAACTCCCGCGCGAAAAGCGGCGCACCAACGAAAACGCCGATCAGCACGGGCGCCGCGAGCACCGTCGCCGCGGCGAGGTGCATCTTGTCGAACCAGGCGGTCTGGAAGTCGTTCGCGGCAGGACTGTTGCACGCGTCGATCCCCTTGGCCACGCAGTCGAGGAGGTTGCCCGCGCTGAGGTCGGCGACCATTACGGCCCGCAGCAACAGGATCGCCACCACCGCCACGACCAGCCCGGCGACGAGCGTGATGAACACGGGCCGTTGCTGACGCCACACGATCCAGGTCATGCCGCGACCTCCATCCGCATGTAGGCGAGCGCGAGCTGGCTGAGCGTCCGGTGCTCCGCGTGCGCTTGCAGCAGTGCGCTGACATCACCCGCGAGCCGCACCCGACCGTCGGCCAGCAGCACGAGGTGATCGCACACGTCTTCCAGTTCCGCCAGCACATGTGACGACAACAGCACCGTGATCCCTTGCGTCCGGCACTCCTGCACGAGCGTCTGCAGGACGCTCTCGCGCGCCAGCGGATCAAGATCGGCGAGCGGCTCGTCCAGCATCAGGAGTTTCGGTCGCTTCCCGAGCGCCAGTGCGAGCGCGACCCGCGTCCGCTGCCCACCGGACAACGTGCCGATCTTGGCCGCGAACGGCACCTGCGCCTTCTCGACCAGTTCCTCGGCGTACGCCTGATCCCACCCGGGATTGGCATTGCGCCCGTACCGCAGCGTCTCGGTGACCGTGAACTGCGGGTACAAGGGCTTGGCCTGCGTCAGGAACGCCACCGCCCGATGCATCCCACGCCCGTTCGGCGCGTCCCCGAACACCGAGATCCGGCCCGTCGTCGGCCGCAGCAATCCGGTGATCATGCCCATCAGCGTGCTCTTGCCGGCCCCGTTCGGCCCGACGAGCGCGACGATCCGGCCCGCCGGGATCTCGAGCGCGCAGTCACGCAACGCCCAGCCCCGCGAGTACTTCTTCCCCAGGTCCTCCGCCAGGACCGGCGGATGCTCCCTCTGTCCCATGCGAACCACCGTAGCACCCTTTCACTAGTTACCTAGTGAAAGGGTGCTGAAATCCGGTCTCAGCTGGTCAGGAGGCGATTCGGCGGGTGCGGCGGCTTTCCGCCTTGCGCTGCAGGTGGTCGGCGGTGAGTTCGAGTTCGTACGTGCGCAGGGCCTGGTAACGCGGCGAGACGCGGAGCGCGAACGTCCCGCTGAGACGTTCGATCGCCGACGCCGAGCGATCGAGCCGCCTTCTCGCCGCGTCCAGGCCACCGGCTCGCAGCATGCGCAGGCAGTTCTCCGCCTCGCAGTTGTACGAGCGGAGCATCAGCGCGGACCAGTCCTCGACGAGCCTGCGGCCGGTCGCGTCCGATCCGTTGTAGGTGACCTGCCCGCCACCTTCGATCGCCGCGCCGGTCTTGATCAGGGTCTTCATCTCGTCGTGGATGAGGTCGAGCTGCGCCTGGTGCTCCGCGGCGGCGTCGGCGCGGAACACACCTGCCCGCTGGAAGGTCAGTTCTTCCTTCAGCGGCTGGAGTTCGGCGCGCGCGTTCTTGATCCGGTGCCGCAGCGCTACTAGTTCGGCACCGGCTCTGTCGACCTCGTCCAGCACGGTGGTCTGCGCTGACTGGGCGTCACCGATTCGGGCGAGGAGTTCCTGCAGGCTCTCCACGGCCCGCTGCAGCTCTGCGATCCGGCGGTTCTTGCGCCCGAGCATGCTTACCTCCCCGAACAGCGACGAAAGGCCCATGACCGTTCCATCGCACGGAGGTATCCGCCGTTATCTACGACGCTATGCGCTCACACCATCGAGTGATCCCACGAAACGAACGAACCCTTCGGGATCCTCGCTCGTGGCGGACTGCTGCAAGATCACGCTGGTAGCGCCCGCCTCGGCCACCTGGGAGACCAGATCCGTGACGAACGCGCGGTCACGGGAGTCCGTCTCGACGTAGACGATCACCGGGTGCTCGCGGCCCGCCCTGACGGCACGGACCCGGTCGAGATCGGCCGACGCGTCGAGGATCGTGCCGTCGCCGACCTCGCCCGCCAGGGCCAGCGTCTTCAGGCCCAGGCCACCCACGTAGATCGGCATCGGCGCGGCAGGCGGCCAGTCCAGCGCGACGTCCTTCAGCTTGACGTACCGGCCCTCCACGGTGACCCGCTCGCCGGCCAGCAGCGCCTTCAACGCCTCCGTGTACTCGCTCAGCAACGCCAGCGGCGACGCCACCCGTGCGCCGACCTGGCCCATCCAGTCCTGCACGCCGTGCCCGACGCCGATCGTGACGCGGCCGGGGAACAACCGGTCGAGCGTCGCGGCCTCCATCGCGGTGATCGCGACGTTGCGCAACGGCACCGGCAGCAGTCCGACGCCGACCTTCAACCGGGAGGTCCAGGCCAGGGCGGCGGAAGCGCAGGCGATGCCGCTCTCCAGGAAGCAGTCCTCCCACAGCCACAACGAGTCCACACCGGACTCCTCCGCGGTCAGGACGACGGAACGCAGGTTCTCGGGCGGAAGCTGGGGCCGGTAGACGGCGCCGAGTGTGGTCACCCGTCAACATCTACCGGCCCCTGGTCAGTTGAGCAACAAACTCAGCAACCGCAGTTGTGGTACGTGACGTCCCAGTGATTCGACTCGAGGTAGTAGATGTTGCCCGCGTTCGACTTCCACTTGTTGCCGCCGATGGACGAGAAGCTGCCCTTGATGTAGTTCGTGACGCAGCTGGTCAGGCGGTAGTCCACCTTGTACCCGTTCCAGTGCGAGTACGTGCCCGACGCGTGGCCGGTCTCCGTGCCGCCGGTGATGGTCAGCGCACAGCCCGACGCGCTCTTGAACGTCTTGGCACCCGCGATGGTCGTCTGGTTGACCTGTTCGAACGAGGTGCAGTTCGACTGGTTGCGGTTGCTGCAACCACCGCTGGACGTCCAGCTGATGCCGGCCGCGCTCAGCTGCGCGGTCGCCTGCGAGTGGGTGTACTTGGCCGGGGCCGCCGACGCGACGGACGCGCCCATGATCAGAGCGGCGAACATCGCGATCACGGCTGCGATCGTGCGAACGAACATGTGCTCTCTCCTTATGCCCAAGGTGCCGCGAAGTTAAGAAAGAGCGGTAAAGGAACGCCTAAATCGGCTTTAGGCCGTTCTTTGGCGCCACGGTGGACAGTTCCGGTCATCACCAACAGCAAGTCGATCGGAGCTACACACATGCGCATTCGCCACGCCGTCGCGGCGACCGCGATCTCGCTGGGGCTGCTGGGTGGCCTGAGCGGCATCGCCCAGGCCGCACCGGAGGGTCCTGCCGAGCAGGAGACCACCATCTCGCAGGTCGAGGCGGCGGCCGGATACGGCGGCTCGATCTCCCGCACCGAGGTCATCAAGCGCGCCAAGGACTGGTGGGACCGCAAGGTTCCGTACAGCCAGTCGGCTTACGCCTGGGACATCGGCAAGGGCAAGAAGTACCGCACGGACTGCTCCGGCTTCGTGTCCATGACGTGGAAGCTGACGACGAGCCGCAACACGTCCACTTTGGACGAGGTCGCCACCAAGATCTCCTGGGCGAACCTCAAGCCGGGCGACATGATCCTGCGCAACGGCCACGTGAAGCTGTTCGAGAAGTGGGCGAACACGGCGAAGACGTCCGCGTGGATCTACGAAGAGGGCAGCACCGCCACCGACATGGACCACGAGACCGTGACGATCTCTTCACTCAAGAGCGGTGGCTACGCCCCGTGGAAGTACAAGAAGATCACCGGCTGAGTGCACGCGAGGCCCACTGAGCAGGCCACTGGCGCACCTCCCCCATCTCTCTGGTGCCCAGTCGTGTGAAGAGCTCTGCGGCCTCGCGCCAGGAGCGGTCCGCGCCTTCGACGTCCCCCAGACAGGCGTGGACCGCTCCCAGGTCCCGAAGTGTCCGAGCCCGCCACAGCGGCAGGCTCAGGTCGTTCCACACCGGCAGCAGGTCCGTCAGCGCCACCCGCGCGCCGGCGTGGTCGCCCGCGGCGAGCCGCCACTCCCCCACCGTGCGGCGGACGAGCGCCTCGCCGAACCGGTCGCCGACGTCGCGGCAGCCGTCCAGCGCCTGCCGCAGCAGCACTTCCGCCGGGTCGAACAAACCCCTGCGCAGCAACACCTTCGCCCACGCCTGGGCGGTGTAGCAGCCGAGCAGCTCGTCGCCGGTGCCCGCGACCATCTCGTGGGCGCGCCGGATGTGGTCCTCCGCGAGGTCCAGCTCACCGCGAGCGCGGTGCACGAGCCCGATCCCGCGGGCCGCCAGCGCCTCACCCCGCCGGCTGCGTGCCTGGCGGTAGATCGACTCGGCGAGGCGGAGTGTCTCGAACGAACCCTCGTCGTCGCCGAGTTCCCGTTTGATGGAGCCGATTCCGTACAGCGCGTGCGCTTCGCCTTCGAGGTCCTGCGACTTCATCAGCTCGCGCGCCCGGTCGAGCGCCTCCAGCGCGCACGGGTACTGGCCGAGATCGCGGCACACCATGCCGATGCCGTTCATCGCCACGGCCTCGCCGCGCTGGTCGCCCATGTTCACGAACAACGTCTGCGCGGTGTCGAACCACGACCGCGCCTCGACCAGGTTGTCGCGCTTGTAGTGCATCTGCCCGAGACTGCACCGCAGCACCGCCTCCAGGCGCAGGTCTCCGGTCCTCCACACGGCTTCCAGCGCCGCTGTGTGTGTTCGTTCCCAGGCCTCGTAACGGTTTCTGAGCCCGAACCAGGCGAACACCAGCACCTCGGCCAGCTGCGAGGCGATCTCCGCGAGGCCGAGCTCCGCCGCGCGTTCCACGAGCCTGGTCAGCAACGACTCCTCGCGCGCGAACCAGGCGTCCTTGTCGGTCGGGCGTGCCGCCGTCGCGACGATGCCCAGCGAGTCCTGCATGCGCGGCACGGCGAGGAAGAGCTGCTCGGTCAGTCCATCCACAGTGGACAGAGCGGCGACCACGGCCCTTCTGACGACGTCTTCCCGTTCCTGCTGCCGGTCTTCCGCCTCGGCGAGCTCACGGGCGTGCAGCCGCACCAGCTCGTGCATCCGGTACCGCGCGCTGCCGATGACGTCGAGCAGCCGCGCGTCCACGAGCTGGTCGAGCACGTCCTCGTCCAGCAGGTGCACCCACAGGAAGCTCGGCACCTCGGGTAGCCCGAGGAACCCGAAGATCCGGTACGCGCGGCGGACGTTGTCGTCGAGCGCCCGGTAGGTCAGCTCCAGGCCGGCCCGCACCGCGAGGTCGTCCGCGACGAGCTCGTCGAGCCGGCTGCGTTCGTCGGAGAGCCTTCTGACCAGCTTCGACACCGGCCAGTGCGCGCGACCGGCCAGCCGTGCGCCGGTGATCCGCACCGCGAGCGGCAGGTACCCGCACAGCCGCGCGACCTCCTGCGCCTGGTCAGGTTCGGCGGAGACCCGGTCGTCGCCGAGGATGCGCTGGAGCAGGGTGACGGCCTCGTCGCTGCTCAACACGTCCAACGGGATGCGGCGCACGCCTTCCAGTCCGCACAACCTGCTGCGGCTCGTGATCAGCGTCAGGCAGCCGGGACTGCCCGGCAGCAACGGCCGGACCTGCGAGACGCTCGTGACGCCGTCCAGCACGATCACCACCCGCCGCCCGCCGACCGTGGCCCGCCACAGCGCCGCGCGTTCCTCGGCGGACTCCGGAATCCGTTCGCTCGGCACGTCCATCGCGCGCAGCAACGCGTCGAGCGCCCCGGACGGCGAGTGCAGGTCGACGAACAGCTGCCCGTCCGGATACCGGTCCGCGAGCCGATGTGCCGCGTGCACCGCGAGCGCCGACTTGCCGACACCGGCGGGTCCCTCGATCCACCAGACGCCGCCGTCGCTGTCGAGGAGCCTGCTCAGTTCCCGGTCGCGCCCGGTGAAGTCGCCCGCGTCGCGCGGCAGGTAGTTGCGGCGGCTGTCCCGCGAGCCCTCCAGCACGTCGCGGTAGAGCTGCTGGAGCTGCTCGCCGGGCTCGACCCCGAGCTCGTCGACGAGCACCTTCCGCGTCTCGCGGAACACCCGCATGGCGTCCGCGCGGCGCCCGGCCCGCGTGAGGGCCGTCATGAGCTGCCCGCGCAGCCGTTCGGCCAGCGGGTACTCGGCGACGAACGCCCCGAGCCGGTCGATCAGCTCGGCGTGCCGTCCCAGCGCCAGTTCGGCGTCGACCCACGCCTCGGCGGCCGCGAGCCGTTGCACGTCGAGCGTCTGCGCGAACACCACCGGCGTGCCGCGCCAGAGCTGCAGCGCCTCGTTGAGGACCTCGGCCTTGATCTTGAGGTCGGCCTCGTCGCCCGCGCTGGCCACGAGCCTGCGGAACGCGTGCAGGTCGACGCTCTCGGGGTCGGCGTTGAGCACGTAGCCCGCCGCCCGGTGCTCGACCGGCAGCCCGGAGCGACGCAGGCTGGAGATGTGGACCTGCAGCGACTTGCGCGCCTGCGGCGGCGGCTCCTCGCCCCAGATGAGATCGATGAGCCGTTCGACGGGCACGATCCTGCCGCACTCGACCGCCAGGACGGCTAAGATCTGCGCGGGCTTCGGCGGCACCGACGGCTCGACCGGCCCGAGAATCCTGATCTCCACTGCGCCCCCACCAGTGTTGAACATTCACCAAGTTCTGCACGGCATTGCCAAATTTTGACGCATTCCGATGCACGGGGGTTCCACTTCGGAGTGAATGCACTCGAACGGACGCAGATCTGGATGCAACCAGACCAGAGCCCACTCCGTCCAGCCCACTTTCAGTGGGCATGAATGTGAACTTTTGTTCTGTTCTAGAGGCTGGCTTTGAGTCGCCCGAACTCCTGCGCCAACGCCGGCAACTGCCAGTGCGCGTTCAGCCCGCTCGGATTCGGCAGGACCCACACCCGCGCACCGCCCACGGTGTCCTGCTGCGCCCCGACCTGCGCCTTCTTGTGGCCGAAGGCAGCACGATAGACCGTCACGCCGAGTACCGCGAGAACCTTCGGTGAATACCGCTCGACCTTTCCGGCGAGCTCGATCCCACCTTGAAGCATTTCGTCAATTGTTAATTCGTCGGCTTTGGCGCTGGGCCGCGCGACGACGTTCGTGATGCCCAGACCGAGGTCGAGCAGCTTCTCCTGCTCTGCGGGCGCGAACTGAGACGGCGTGAACCCGGACAAATGAAGGGCGGGCCAGAACCGGTTTCCCGGCCGCGCGAAGTGGTGCCCGGTCGCCTCCGACACGAGGCCGGGGTTGATGCCGCAGAAGAGCACGTCGAGCCCGGGCTTGATCACGTCGGCAATCACGTGGCCAAGCCTACGAGGTGCGCCGTAGCGTGCCCGCCGTGGCCGCGCTCCCGATCCTCTTCCTCGACGTCGACGGCCCGTTGCTCCCCTTCGGCGACGGCGTTCCAGGCACTCCGGGCCTCGCACGACTCGACCCCGCGCACGGCCCGTGGCTCACCGCCCTGCCGTGCGAGCTGATGTGGGCCACGACCTGGATGGACGACGCCAACGCGCACATCGCGCCCCTGCTCGGCCTGCCGAGGCTGCCGGTCGCGACCTGGCCGGACGACCCGGATGCCGAAGCCGCCGACGCGCGCCAGGGCCTGCACTGGAAGACCCGCGGCCTGGTCGCGCTGGCGGGCACGAGGCCGTTCGTCTGGGTGGACGACGAGATCGGCCAGAAGGACCGCGCCTGGGTCGCCCAGCACCACGGCAAGGCGCTGCTGCACAAGGTCAACCCGCGCCACGGCCTGACCGACGCCGACTACCTCGAACTCGACGCCTGGCTGCGCGAGCGCTAAGCGCCTGCCGGTACGCGGGGGCGGGGCGTCCACATCGTGTAGCCGGCGCGGCGGGCGTCCTCCGGCGAGTGGAAGAACGCGTCACCCTTCATGCGCTTGTAGTAGGGCGAGTCGGGGGTGTGGAACATCATCGTGCGCGAGTTCGCCTTGATCGCGGGGACGACGGCGGCGGGCTCCTCCATGATCGACAGAGGCGGGGAGTCCGGAGCGTCGGTGGTGAATGCGCGGGAGCGCATGGTGAGCCAGGTCAGCACGACGCCGGCGAGGAAGGCGCCCGCGCACAGCAGGAACATCTGGAAGAAGAACCCGAACACCGAACAGCTCCTAGCCCGTAGTCGTGAAGTCCTCGTCGACGCGCAGTCCGGGAGCGGCCGAGCGCAGGGCGTCGCTCAGCGAGCCCGCGTGCTCCGGGTCCGCGACGCGTGCCGACGCGGTCAGGTGTCCGGCGCGCACGACACCGGTGAAGTCGGTGACGTCCCGGTCCAGCACGGCCCCGAGCAGCGCGGCGGCCACGGCCGGGGAGACGGGCAGGCGTTCACCGGCGTCGGAGGTGATCACGTCGGTGATCCGGTAGGTGGTCAGCGCGCGCACGGCGTCCACGACCTCCTGGCGTTCTTGCGGGGACGCGGCGGTGCCCGCCAGCACGATCTCCGACGACCGGACCGCGAGCAGCAGGTGGCCGGCGGGCACGCCAGGGGCGGGGTGCGCGACGAGGCCCACCGCGGCGAGCAACGCCGGCACGACGAGGGCGCAGACGAAGACGCGGAGCGGCAACTGCACGGGGCTGGCCTATCTCATTCGGCCGACCGGGTGCCACCACCTGGACCGGAACACCCAGGACACCCCGCCCGATTTCACTCGTTCGTGGAGACCACGACAGGTTCGCCGGACGCCACCAGGCGCCAGTCCGAGCCCGCGAAGTCGGCGGGATCGAGCACGCCCGCGGCCTTCACCCAGTCGATCAGCAGCTGCCGGATCTCCTGCTGCTGGTTGTGCAGCACGGGCGCCGAGGCGATGTGCGGGAAGTCGCCGCCGCCCGCCTGCCGGTAGTTGTTCACGGCCACCGCGAACTCGAACGAGTCCGCCACCCGCTCACCGCCGAACCGAAGATCCACGATCCGCGAGCCGACCGGCTGCGAGATGTCGACGTCGTAGGTCAGCGGCGCGGTCAGCCCGTAGGCGATGTCGAAGTTGTAGTCCGGCACGTCGGCGGACAGTTCGGCGGCCGAGAACGGGCCGGGACCGGACACCTGCAGGAAGTACCGCGCCGACTCCTCCAGGAAGTCGCGCAGCTGCCCGCCTGTCATCCGCACGCCCACCAGCGTGTTGTCGAAGATGTAGAGCCCGGCGACGTCCCGCAGGGACACCTCCCCGGCCGGAATCGCGGCGGTCCGGTTGAAGGGCGCGCACAACGACAGCACCGGCAGCGAGGTGGACTTCGCGACCTCCAGCGCCTGCACGTGGTTGATGAACCGCAGCGCGGGCGTGTCCTCGAACCGCGACCGCGAGGCCGACATCGCCGACGCACACGTGCCGACCTGCCCGTTCACGTACGACACGACCCGCTCGTGGTCGTGCCGCAGCAGTCGCACGATCCGCGGGTCCTCCGCCACCGTGGCCGACGACAGCACGGACGACCGCGACTCGGCCAGCTCCCAGCGCCCGTCGTAGCGCAGGTCGAACTCCATCACCGACAACCGCTTGCCCGAGTACAACGGCTCGGTCAGCAGCACCGGCCGCCCGGTCACCTTGTTCGTCACGAACCGCGACGGGATCTCCACGTGCGCGTGCCCGACCAGCACCGCGTCGATCCCCGGCACCGTCTCCGCCAGCAGCTCGGAGCAGTTCTCCGGGAACGGCACCTGGTCGCCCAGCGACGACGACAGATCGGCCCCGGAGTGCGCCACCACGATCACCAGGTCGGACTTGTGCCGGACCTCCGGCACCCAGTGCAGCGCCTGCTCCACCAGCCCGGGGAACGTCAGCACGCCGTCGACGTGGGCGCGGTCCCACACCGCGATCCCGGGGTTCGTCAGCCCGAGGATCCCGACCCGCAACGGCGCCCCGCCCGTCAGCCACACGGTCTTCACCACGTACGGCTGGAACGCGGGCAGGCCCGTGGCCACGTCCAGCGCGTTGGCCGCCAGCAGCGGGAACTCCAGCTGCCGCTCGAAGGTCCGCAGCATCGGCAGCCCGTAGTTGAACTCGTGGTTGCCCAGCGCGGCGGCCGTGTAGCCGATGGCGTTCATCGCGGCGGCCATCGGATGCACGTGCGCACCGCGCGTGATCGGCTCGACCTTCGCGTAGTAGTACGCGAGCGGCGTGCCCTGGATGGTGTCACCGGCGTCGAGCAGCAACGTCCGTTGGCGTCCCACGGCGGCACGCACGTCGTTCACGAGCGTCGAGATCTTCGCGAGCCCGACGTCGTTGTGCGCGAAGTCGTCGAACTCGCGGTTGAGGTAGTAGTCCCAGTTGAAGAGATTGCCGTGCAGGTCTGTCGACCCCATCACAGTCAGTGTGAACGTGCGCACGCCGCTCACCTCCGGTTGTGGTCGGGCTGATCACCCGACCATAACCGCTCACACTTGACCCCAAATCACCTAGTGGGAGGGGCCTGCCCGTCCCGCTGACCGCGCTGACCAGGTTCGACCACGCTGGACGCGACGGACTTGCCGTCCTCTGTGGTGGCGATCACGGTCACCGCGTCCCCCTTCTCGACACCTTCGGCCACGGTCTCGGCGTCGATCACGTACGTCTTCGTGTACCCGTCGGTGGACTTCACCTCGATGGACGAGTCGCTGAGCGCGGTGACCTCACCGGACTGGAACTCGCCGTGCGTCGCCGTGCCGAACCCGAGTCCGCCGCGCATGCCGCCGCCACCGTCCGGTGGCGCTCCGCCCATGCCGCCGGGTCCCATGCCTCCGGCTCCGGTCTGCTGGTTCGTGCCGCTGGCGGCGTAGATCGCGACGCCACCGGCACCGGCGATCGCGACGGCGACGGCCACGGCCACGGCCGCCACCGTCTTCTTGGCGGTCCACGCCGGGCGCCCAGAAGACTGCTCGGCGGGCTCGGAAGCGGGCTGGGGTGCGCCCCACTCCGGGGGCTGTTGTTCGGTCATGACAGCCACCGTGGCGGCGCCGGCTGTGCCGAACCTGTGCCTGACGTAGGCACGACCTGTGCGCGTCGCTCACAGCTGGTACACAGGATCCGCGTTCACGATGGGAGCCATGCGCGCGATGAAGACCGAACTCCGCAGGCCGGACGGGCAGCCGGTCCGGGTGCTCGTCGTCGACGACGAGTCCACTCTGGCCGAGCTGATGTCGATGGCGCTGCGCATGGAGAAGTGGGACGTGCGCACGGCTCTCGACGGGACGACGGCGGTGCGGACCGCACGCGAGTTCCGCCCGGACGTGGTGGTGCTGGACGTGATGCTGCCGGACTTCGACGGTTTCGAGGTGCTGCGCCGGATGCGTGCCGAGGCGCCGATCCTGCCGGTGTTGTTCCTGACGGCGAAGGACGCCGTGGAGGACCGCATCGCCGGGCTCACCGCGGGCGGCGACGACTACGTCACCAAACCGTTCTCGCTGGAGGAGGTCGTGCTTCGGCTGCGCGCGCTGCTGCGGCGCACCGGCGTGACCGACGCGGACGCGGGCACCCGGCTGATCGTCGGCGACCTGTCGCTGAACGAGGAGACGCGCGAGGTCGAACGCGCCGGCGCCTCGATCGACCTGACGGCGACGGAGTTCGAACTGCTGCGCTACCTGATGCGCAACCCGAAGCGCGTGCTGAGCAAGGCCCAGATCCTGGATCGCGTGTGGAGCTACGACTTCGGCGGCCAGGCGAACATCGTCGAGCTCTACATCTCCTACCTGCGCAAGAAGATCGACGCCGGGCGCACCCCGATGATCCACACGATGCGAGGCGCCGGTTATGTCCTCAAGCCTGCGACCTAGAACGCTGCGGGCGAAGCTGGTCTCCGGCCAGATCGTCCTGCTCACCGCGCTGTGCCTGGTGATCGGCGGGGTGTCGGTGCTCGCGCTGCACGCGTTCCTCATGAGCAACCTGGACCGAGAGGTCACGACCCTGCGGCCGGGGCCACCCGGCTCGCCCTACGGTCCTCCCGGCATCAACGCGCAGATCCAGCGCAACGGCAGCATCAGCGGCACGATCGAACTGCCGGGGTCGCAGTCGCCACGACTGCTCACCGACGACGAGATCGCGCTGCTGGCGGCGACGCCGTCGGGTCCGCACACGGTCGATCTGGGTGAGGCGGGCGAGTTCCGCGTGGTCACCGACCGGTTCGGGATCAAGGGCCTGCCGCTGGGGCCCGTCACGGACATCGTGTGGCAGATGGTCTGGATCCTCGCAGGACTCATCATCGCGGGAGCGGCGGCGGTCGCCCTGGCGGGCAGGGTGATCGTGCGGCGCGCGCTGGTGCCACTGGACCGGGTCGCGGAGACCGCCTCGCGCGTCTCCGAACTCCCGTTGCACGAGGGCGAGGTCGCGCTCGCCGAGCGCGTGCCGGACGAGGACACCGATCCGGCCACCGAGGTCGGCAAGGTCGGTCTCGCGCTGAACAAGCTGCTCGGCCACGTCGGCGAGGCGCTGAAAGCCAGGCACGACAGCGAGACCAGGGTCCGGCAGTTCGTCGCCGACGCCTCGCACGAGCTCAGAACACCGCTCGCCGCCATCCGCGGCTACGCCGAACTGACCAGGAGGACCACCGCGGACCTGCCACCCGAGGTCACCCACGCGATGAGCCGGGTCGAGTCAGAGGCGGTGCGGATGACCTCACTGGTCGAGGATCTCCTGCTGCTCGCCCGCCTCGACGCCGGCAGACCGCTGGAGAGCAAGGACGTGGACCTGTCGAGGCTGGTGCTGGACGTGGTCGGCGACGCCAGGATCGCGGGCCCCGGCCACCGCTGGAAGCTCGCGCTGCCGGAGCAGCCGGTCACAGTTCCCGGTGACGTGCAACGACTGCACCAGGTCATCGGCAACCTGCTGTCCAACGCCCGCGCGCACACCCCGCCGGGCACGACCGTCACGACCGGTCTGTCCGTCCACAACGGACAGGTGGACCTGACCGTCACCGACGACGGTCCCGGCATCCCCGAGGGCCTGGAGGTCTTCGAACGGTTCGCGCGCGGCGACTCCTCGCGTTCGCGGGCGGCGGGAAGCACCGGCCTGGGACTGTCGATCGTGTCGGCAGTGGTCGGCGCGCACGACGGCGACGTGGCCGTCACGAGCAAGCCGGGCCACACCACGTTCACGGTCTCGCTGCACACAGGTCGTTCACAGCGGGAGCACACGACCGACCCAGGCTAGGCCGCGACTCTCGTCCCCATGAGACGAGAACGCCTGGCGCTGGCGGTCCTGCTGATCGCGACCGGCGCGCTGTACCTGTGGCGACTGGGGGACTCGGGTTGGGCCAACGCCTACTACTCCGCCGCCGCGCAGGCCGGTGCGACGAGCTGGAAGGCGTGGTTCTTCGGCTCGTCGGACGCCTCGAACGCGATCACCGTCGACAAGACGCCCGCCTCGCTGTGGGTGATGGGCCTGTCCGCGCGGCTGTTCGGCGTCAACGCGTGGAGCATCCTGGTGCCGCAGGCGTTGATGGGCGTGGGCAGCGTCTGGCTGCTGTACGCGACGGTGCGCCGCTGGTTCTCCCCCGCGGCCGCGCTGATCTCGGGGGCCGTGCTCGCGCTGACGCCGGTCGCGGTGCTGATGTTCCGCTTCAACAACCCGGACGCGTTGCTGGTCCTGCTGATGGTCGCGGGCGCCTACTGCGTGACCCGTGCCGTCGAGAACGCCAATCCCTACTGGCTCGCGCTCGCAGGCGTCGCGGTCGGTTTCGGGTTCCTCACCAAGATGCTGCAGGCGTTCCTGGTTCTGCCCGCGTTCGCACTGGTCTACCTGCTCGCCGCCCCGATCTCCACGGGCAGGAAGCTCCTGCACCTGGCCGGCGCGTTCGGCGCCATGGTCGTCGCGGGCGGCTGGTGGATCGTCGCCGTCGAGCTGACGCCGGACCGGCCCTACATCGGCGGATCGCAGACGAACAGCGTGCTCGAACTGACCCTGGGCTACAACGGTTTCGGCCGCCTGACCGGTGACGAGGTCGGCAGCGTCGGAGGTGGCCGCGGCTGGGGTTCCGCGGGTTGGGGCCGCCTGCTGGGCGCGGAGATGGGCAGTCAGATCGCGTGGCTGCTGCCGGCCGCGGTGGTGCTGCTGGTCGCCGGGCTGTGGCTGACGAAGGGCCGTGCCCGCACCGCACTCGCGTTGTGGGGAGGCTGGCTCGTCGTCACCGCCGGGGTGTTCAGCTTCATGAACGGGATCATCCACTCCTACTACACCGTGGCACTGGCTCCCGCGATCGCCGCCGTCGTCGGCATCGCCGCCACCGAACTCTGGGACCGGCGCAGCGAACCCGTTGCGGCAGCGGTGCTTTCGGGTTCCGTCGCGCTGAGCGCGCTGCAGTGCTACGTGCTGATCAACGAGTTCTCCACGCCCGTCGCGGTGCTGGTGCTGATGACGGGACTGATCGCGGCGGTCGGCCTGGTCCTGTCGATGCGCTGGGCCATCCCGGTAGCACTCATCGCCGCGTTGCTCGGCCCCACCACGTACTCCTTCGCCACCGTCACCACCCCGCACACCGGCGCGCTGCCCGTCGCGGGCCCGTCGAACGGCCGGATGGGCGGCATGGGCGGCGGACTGCTCGACGCGACGACCCCGGACGCCGAGGTCGTGACCCTGTTGCAGGACAACGCGGGCAGCTACAGGTGGGCCGCCGCGACGATCGGCTCCAACAACGCGGCCGGGCTCCAGCTCGCGAGCGGGCAGCCGGTCATGGCGCTCGGCGGCTTCAACGGCACCGATCCCGCGCCGACCCTGGAGCAGTTCCAGGAGCTGGTCCGAAGTGGACAGATCCACTACTACGTCGCGGCCGACCGGATGATGCAGGGCGAGAGCGGCAGCGACGCCGCCCACGACATCGCCGCGTGGGTCGCCGAGAACTACACCGCGACCACCGTCGCCGGTGCCACCCTCTACGAACTGGACGCGTCATGACCGCCACGCTCGCACCCGCGCCCACCGCTGCCCCGGCACCGGAACCACAACGCAAGCCGAAGTCGAAAACGGTGCACCGCATCGCCTTCCTCGGTCTGCTCGCCGGTACCGCCGTGCTGTACCTGTGGAACCTCACCGCGTCCGGCTACGGCAACGAGTTCTACGCGGCGGCCACCCAGGCGGCGTCGCAGAGCTGGAAGGCGTTGCTGTTCGGCTCGCTCGATCCCGGCAACACGATCACCGTCGACAAGCCGCCCGCGTTCCTGTGGGTCAGCGGCCTGTTCGCGAAGGCGTTCGGCTTCTCCAGCTGGGCCGTGCTCGCCCCGCAGGCGGTGGAAGGCGTTGCGGCGGTGGGACTTCTGCACGCGACGGTCAAGCGCACGTCCGGACCTGTCGCGGCGTTGTTCGCCGGTGCGGCCTTCGCGCTCACCCCCGTGGCCACGCTGATGTTCCGGTTCAACCTGCCGGACGCGTTGCTGGTGCTGCTGATGGTCGCGGCCGCGTACTGCACGGTGCGGGCGCTGGAGAAGGCGAGCCCGCTGTGGCTGGCGTTCGCGGGTTCGGCGATCGGGTTCGCGTTCCTCACCAAGATGCTGCAGGCGTTCCTGGTGCTGCCCGCGCTCGCGCTGGCCTACCTGATCGCGGCTCCCACCTCACCGCTCAAGCGGCTGCTGCACCTGCTCGGCGCCGGCGTCGCGATCGTCGTCTCAGCCGGGTGGTTCATCGCGCTGGTCGAGCTGTGGCCGGCGGACAGCCGCCCGTACATCGGCGGGTCGACCAACAACTCGTTGTGGGAACTGGCCATCGGGTACAACGGGCTCGGCCGCATCTTCGGCAGTTCCGGCGGTCCCGGTGGTGGCGGGATGGGCGGCAACGGCAACATCGGCTTCGGCGGCGAGACGGGCATCGGGCGGTTGTTCGGCGCCAGCATGGGCCCGGAGATCTCCTGGCTGCTGCCCGCCGCGTTGATCGGCCTGGGCGCCGGACTGTGGTTCCTGCGCCGTGCGCCCCGCACTGACCGCACGCGTGCGGCACTGGTGGTGTGGGGCGGCTGGGTGCTCGTGAGCGGCGCGGTGTTCAGCTTCATGAGCGGCATCACGCACCCGTACTACACAGTCGCTCTGGCGCCCGCGATCGCCGCGGTCGTGGGCATCGCCGGACGGGAGCTGTGGCGCGGCCGCGGCCACTTCCCGGTGCGGATGGCGTTGACGGCGATGGTCGCGGCCACCGGTGTGTGGGGCTTCATCCTGCTCGACCGCACGCCGGACTGGACGCCGTGGCTGCGCTGGGTCCTGCTGGCCGTCACCGCGCTCGTCGTGTTCGCGCTGGTGTTCGGCCTGAACGGACGCCGCTGGATCGCGGCCGCGCTGGTGGTCGCCGCGTTGCTCGGCACGTCCGGCTACGCGTTCGCCACCGCCTCGACGACGCACAGCGGGTCGATCCCGTTGTCCGGCCCGCGTTCCCAGCAGGGCGCCGGCATGGGCATGCGGGAAGGCGGTTCGTCGACGGAGGTCGTGCAGCTGCTGAAGGCCACGGACACCGAGTGGGCGGCCGCGACGACCGGCGCCCAGAGCGCGGCGTCGCTGCAGCTGGCGTCCGGGCGGTCGGTGATCGCGATCGGTGGCTGGAACGGCAGCGATCCCGCGCCGACGCTCGACGAGTTCAAGGCGCTCGTCGCGGAGGGCAGGGTGCGGTACTACGTCGAAGGTGGCGGCGGCGGACGAGGTGGCGGCAGCGAGATCGCCGAATGGGTCGCGGCGACCTTCCAGTCCACGACGGCGGGCGGCCAGACCCTCTACGACCTGACCACGGGCTGATCCTCAGAGACGGCCGGTGTCGGCGGGGAGCACCTCCCCCGGCACCGGCCCGATCGCCTCGGCCGGCTCGTCGGCCCACAACAGCGGAAGCAGGTCGGCTCCGCGCTTCCACAGCCACGGAACACCCTTGAGCATCAGCCACGCCATGTGGTGCCACACCGTGAGCTCGCGGCCGCCGGAGCACTCCAGGCTGACGTCGCCGAACTGGAGTCCGTCCGCGCGCAGTTCGGCCGCGAACGCCCGCGCCAGCATGCGGTGACCCCGCTCCGACGGGTGCAACCGGTCGACGGCCCACGTGTCCAGCTCGTAGGCGCCGGGCATCGTGTGCAGGTCGACGCACCGCACACCGTGCCGTGCGACCACGACGTCGACCACGCGGTTGTACTCGTCGATGCGGTCCTTGAGCACCCGCCGCAACCTGCCCGGCAGCTTGAACACGCGGCCCTGGTCGTGGAACCGCACGGTGACGACGGCGACCCCGGCCGCGGTCAGCTCACGGCAGACGTGGTCGAGGTCCTCGTACATCCGCCGCGCGGAGAAGTCGGACCGGAGCGTGTCGTTCACGCCGGCGATGACGACGGCCGCGCTGGGCCTGTCGCGCAACGCCTGCGGCAACTGGACGCGTCGGACGTCGGCCAGCCGGGCACCGGAGACGGCGTGGTTGCGATAGCCGTTGTCCGAGTAGGCGGACGAGAGGATCGGGCCGAAGCCACGCCATCCGCCGGGCACGAGGTCGCCGATCCCGACCGCCGTCGAGTCACCTAGTAACACCAGCACGCGGTTCAGGATCAGCCTGCCCGGTGAGCCGGGAATGACCGTGCGGGAACGGTTCAGCGAAATGCTGGGTAAAGCGGGAGTTCGAGCACCTCAGGGCCGTAGCGGTCGGCCAGTGCCCCGATCACCGCGTCGGCGTGCGACGCGACCGTCTTCTCGCCCAGCAGCAACGCGTCGGACCTCAGTCGGATCCACCGGCCGGTCAGCACGACACTGCGCGGCGGAGCGTTGACAACGTTGGGCATGGGCTTGGAGAGCGCTCGCCACGTCGCGAGCCACACCCACAGCAGCTGGGCTTCCAGCAGCCGCGGTAAGAACACCGCGTCGTCGTCCATCTCGGGCCACACCGACCCGACCTCTGCCCGCCAGGCGGCGACCATGGCCTCGGACATTCCCGGCGGCAGGCCCCATCCGCACCAGCAGGACGGGAACGGCACGCGCAGCGCGGCGGCGTCGAACACGATGTCGCGGACGCAGCCGCCCTCGAAGTCGACGAACCGGACGCCGCGCGAGGTGACCAGGTGGTTGTCCGGGCAGGACGTCGACGGGCTGAACGCGCGCCGCCGTGAGGTGCTGAACGCCCGCGCGGACTCCGCGGCGAACTCGATGGCCTGCGTGGACGTGCCGACGCCCAGGGTGGTCTCCAGCAACCCCGGTAAGCCCGCGATCGCCGCGTGCACGTCGACCGCGATCGGGTCCTGGCAGCACTGCGCGCCGGCCCGCCGCATCAACGCGTCGAAGTCCGCGTCACGGCCCGCCGTCGTGGCGTGCAGGCGGCCCATGGCGTGTGCCCACGAGAGCAGGCCACGTTCCGCGGCGCGCGCATCCGGCGCGTGCAGCTTTTCGGACAGCCGCGGCGCACGGCCCAGGTCTTCCAGCACGACCAGACGCATCGCCGCGTCGTGGGCGAAGAGTTCCGGGGTGGCGCGCTCTTCGGCCGGAAGCGCCGTGAGCAGCTGGTGGCTGACCGCCTCGTGCGCCCACGGGTCGCGGTCGCCGGTCCCTGCGGGATAGCGCTTCACGACCAGCGTGCGCGGCATGGAGAACGGCGAGGAGGCCACTCTTACGCGAATGACGACGGAACGACCGGTACCCCCGAGAGTCTCGGGGTCCGCGAGGCGCACCTGTGCGCCCAGTCTTCTGGTCAGTACGCGTTCAGCCGCCCCGACAGCGTCTGCGATCTCAGGTGAAGTCGTGTCGGGAGGGCCCGCGGTGATCTCCACGCTCATCCCCTCCGACCCTACTCCCCAAGTCCGTGAGCCGGACCGACGCTAATCGGGCCAGGCTGCGACCACCACTACTCGTTGATAACGGCTCGCGGTGTTTCCGGATCCCCCTCCGACGTGTGGACGTGTGGAAACACCTTCCGTTGCCCACTACGTGCCGATCAACCCGATCGATCGCCGCCCTTGGGTCAATACCGATCAAGTAGCTGCTCGATCGGGCGAACGGGTCTCATGTTCTGAGACGCTCGGAGGCATCCGGCAGGTTGCCTCCGAGCCGGCCACGTTCCGGGACACGCCGCCGAAAGATCGTTAAGCCTTCGACTCGGCCTTGTCGGCGGTCTTCTCGGCCGCCTTCTCCTGCGGCTTGGCGTCCACGCCGGCCTCCTTGCGCTGCAGCGCCGTGATGGGCGCCGGAGCGGCCGTCAGCGGGTCGTAGCCGCCGCCCGACTTCGGGAACGCGATGACCTCGCGGATCGAGTCGGCGCCCGCGAGCAGCATGCAGAGGCGGTCCCAGCCGAGCGCGATGCCGCCGTGGGGCGGGGCGCCGAACTTGAACGCGTCGAGCAGGAAGCCGAACTTCTCCTGCGCCTCCTCGGCACCGATGCCCATGACGTTGAACGCGCGCTGCTGCACGTCCGCGCGGTGGATACGAATCGAGCCACCGCCGAGCTCGTTGCCGTTGAGGATCACGTCGTAGGCGTAGGCCAGCGCGTTGCCGGGGTCGGACTCGAAGTTGTCGATCCACTCCGGCGTCGGCGAGGTGAACGCGTGGTGCAGCGCCGTCCAGTTGCCGCCACCGACCGCGACGTCGCCCGCGTCGAGCTTGTCGACCGACTCGAACATCGGGAAGTCGACGACCCACGCGAACGCCCAGGCGTTCTCGTCGATCAGGCCGACGCGGTGCGCGATCTCGACACGGGCAGCACCCAGCAGAGCGCGCGCGTCACGCGGGTCGCCCGCACCGAAGAAGATGCAGTCGCCCGCGTTGGCGCCGACGGCCTTCGCGAGACCCTCGCGCTCGGTGTCGGTGAGGTTCTTCGCGACCGGGCCGCCCAGCGTGCCGTCCTCCTGGATCAGCACGTAGGCGAGACCCTTGTGGCCGCGCTGCTTGGCGAACTCCTGCCACGCGTCGAGCGTGCGGCGCGGCTGCGAGGCACCACCCGGCATGACGACGGCGCCGACGTACGGCGCCTGGAACACGCGGAACGTCGTGTCCTTGAAGTACTCGGTCAGGTCGGTGAGCTCGAGCTCGAAGCGCAGGTCCGGCTTGTCCGAGCCGTACTTCGCCATCGCGTCGGCGTAGGAGATCCGGCGGAACGGCAGCGGCAGCTCGACGTCCTTGGTCTCCTTCCAGATCGCGGCGAGCAGCTTCTCGGTCAGCGCGATGACGTCGTCCTGCTCGACGAAGCTCATCTCGATGTCGAGCTGGGTGAACTCCGGCTGGCGGTCGGCGCGGAAGTCCTCGTCCCGGTAGCAGCGCGCGATCTGGTAGTAGCGCTCCAGGCCACCGACCATGAGCAGCTGCTTGAACAGCTGCGGCGACTGCGGCAGCGCGTACCAGGAGCCGGGACGCAGCCGCGCCGGCACCAGGAAGTCACGCGCGCCCTCGGGGGTGGAACGGGTCAGGGTCGGCGTCTCGATCTCGGAGAACTTCTCGCCGTGCAGCACCTCGCGGGCGATGCGGCTGACCTCGCTGCGCAGCCGGATGGCCTTGGCCGGGCCGCTGCGGCGCAGGTCGAGGTAGCGGTGCTTGAGGCGGGCCTCCTCGCCGGGCTCCACGTCGCTCTCGACCTGGAACGGCAGCGGCGCGGCCTCGTTGAGGACCTCGAGGTCGGTCACGTAGACCTCGATGGCGCCGGTGGCGAGGTCGGGGTTGTCACTGCCCTCGGGACGCTTGCTCACGTCGCCGGTGACCTTGATGACGTACTCGCTGCGCAACCGGTGCGCGCGCTCGGCCATCTCGCCCTCGCGGAACACGACCTGGGCCACACCGGAGGCGTCGCGAAGGTCGATGAAGATGACACCGCCGTGATCCCGCCGGCGAGCGACCCACCCGGTGAGGGTGACGGACTGCCCGGCGTGCTCGGCCCGGAGTGATCCGGCCTCGTGCGTGCGCAACACGGTGGTGGCTCCTTGTAGACGAAGTCAGCTTTGCCGTCAAGGCTAGCCGGAGCCACCGACAGATTTTCACGCAGGGCTTTTTCGCTGCGGAGATGATCTCCGTTGGCTAGGTTCCGCGGCATGCGGATCGCGGTCGCCCTGCTGGGCATGCTGGTGATGTTCGTGGCCGCCGTGGGCGTCCTCTTCTTCGGCGTCCTCGGCTTCACCCCGGTCAGAACGTGCACCGGCGCGTGCCACGCGCCCTTGCTGATCATCTTGGTGGGCACGGTGGTGATCGGCCTGTCCGCGACGTTCGCGACGTGGTTCCGCGCGCTGCGCGAGCCGCGCGCCTACTGCCCGTGGGTCGGCGCGGCACTGATGGTTCTGCTGTTCCTGGTATCACTCAAGATCGCGGAAAACGTCCTGTAACTCCGGTTTCGCCTTCTCCCAGGCGGCGTGCCAGCCGGCGTCGACCTGCTCGGCGTTCTCACCGTCGTCCGCGATCCGTTCGATCAGGTCCCGCAACCGCGCCCGGTGCTCCGGCGCGAGCGACGGCATCACCGCGACCAGGAACGGCAGCACCGCCGTGGCCGCGGGACACACGAAACCGCCTTCCTCGTGCACGGTCCTGTCCAGGTCCGTGACGGCCCGCGCGACCACCTCGGGATCCTCGGACGACAAGGCCCGCAGATGGCCTGGCGTGTCCAGCGCGGGACCGTAGGCGTGGTCGATCGAGTGCCACGCGACGTCGTCCAGCCCCTCCAGTGTCATCCGAGCTCCAGCAGCACCGACGTGGCCAGCGTCGAGACCTTCTGCCCCAACGACGTCACGCCGTGGTCGTGCACCCTCTCGGCGACGAGGTCCCGGTACTCCCGAGCCCCCGCGACGCCGGTCAGCCACACCGCGAACGCCCGGAGCCGCACGTCCGGATCGGCGATCCACACCGGCACGAACGGAACGACCAGCCCCACGTCGGTCGTGTCGCGTTCGAAGAGCCTGCGCAGGTAGTCGAGCGCCTCGGTCCGCCACGGCAGCACGTCCACCAGCGCCAGCACGAGGTCGATGCCGTCGAAGTCCTTGGGCCCCACCAGCCAGAGCACGTGCTCCAGCACCTCGTCGTAGCCCATCTCGAACGACCCGGTTGCCAGGAACAGCTCCAGGTCGCCGGTCAGCGCGCGCAGGATCACGTCGGCGTCGGGCCGGGTCGCCGCGGACACGAGCATCCGCACGAGCGGTTCGTCGTCCGCGACCGTCAGCTCCCGCAACCACGAGGCCGCCGCCTCGTCACCCCGCCCGGCGAACTCCGTGGCGACGATCACGACGCACAACCGCGTGGCCGGATCGACCTCCTCCTCCCACCGCCGGGACAGGGCGGGCAGCACGAGGGCACTGTCCCCGAGCCCCTTCCCCAGCATGAACAACACGCCCCGCCGCACCGCCGCCGAGCTGTGGTCGAGCAGGGCGAGCAACGCCGGTTTCGAAGCCTCCCAGGCGGGTGGCCAGCCGGGGTCGACGCCGTCGGAACCGCTGCCTCCGGCGACCGCGATCGCGCCGCACAGGTTCTCCAGCAGCCAGTCACGGCTCGGGGTGTTGTCGTGGGCGACGAGTTCCAGCAGGAACGGCCACGCCGCCGCGGTCGCCTCGCTGACCTCGGACTCGTCCCCGGTCAGGTGGCGCACCAGCTCCTCGTGCGGCTCGACGGACGTCCTGGCCTGCCTCAACAGCCTGGGAAGGTCGTCGGCGAACCCGTCGTGGCTCCGCAACCGGTACCAGTCGATCTTCTTCAGGCCGTCCACCATGGATCCAACAATAGGAAAAAGGGCCGCGACCGGAGTCGCGGCCCTTCACCCAGAGCTAGCTCACGCGGTCGGCGCGAGGTACAGCAGGCGGTTCGGCGAACCGGAGCCCGGGTTCGTCACCTTCGACGGCGTCGACTGCGCGACCAGGTACGAGGCGACCTGGGCCGGCGTCGCCGCGCGGTTCGTCGAGAGGTAGCGAGCGGCGGCACCCGCGACGTGCGGGGTGGCCATCGACGTACCGGAGATGGAGTTGGTGGCGCTGTCGGACGTGTTCCACGCCGACGTGATGGCCGAGCCCGGCGCGAAGATGTCCAGCACCGAACCGAAGTTCGAGTAGGACGCGCGGGCGTCGGTGCGCTCGGTGGCGCCGACGGTGATCGCCTCGGTCACGCGGGCCGGGGAGAACGTGTTGGCGTTGGCGTTGGAGTTGCCCGCCGCCACGGCGAACGTGACGCCCTTGGCGATGGCGTTGCGCACGGCCGTGTCGAGCGTGGCGTTGGCGCCACCGCCCAGCGACAGGTTGGCGACGGCCGGCTTGACGGCGTTGGCGCCCACCCAGTCGATGCCGGCGGCGACGCCCGCGAGGGTGCCGGAGCCCGCGTTGTCGAGCACGCGGACGGCGACGATCTTCGCGGCCTTCGCGACGCCGTACTGCGAGCCCGCGATGGTGCCGGCGACGTGCGTGCCGTGGCCGTTGCCGTCCTGCGCGACGTTGTCGTTGTCCACGAAGTCACGGCCGTTCGAGGCGCGGCCCCCGAACGTCGAGTGGCTGATGCGGACACCGGTGTCGATGACGTACGCCGTCACGCCGGAACCGGTCGAGGTGTAGCTGTAGGACTGGTTGAGCGGCAGGTTGCGCTGGTCGATGCGGTCGAGACCCCAGGACGGCGGGTTCGTCTGCGTGGCCTGCGTGTGGACGACCTGGTCGGCCTCCACGAACTCGACCGACGGGTCGGCCGCGAGGCGCTTGGCCTGCTTCTCCGTGAGCTTCACGTTGAAGCCGCCGAAGGTCTTGTACTCGCGCTCGACCGTGCCGCCGAAACGCGAAGCGAGGGCCTGCCCGTTCGCCTTGCCCTCCTTCAGCTTCACGATGAAGCTGCCGGCGATCTTCTCGGGTGCGTTGAGGGACAGCACCTCGCCTTCCGCGGCGGAGGCGTTGGGAACCATCAGAACCGACATGGCGAGAGTCGCCGCGCCGGCACCGGCGAGGAACCGGATCTTTCGCGTCATGAGTCGCTTTCCGTTCTTTGCAGGGGAACGAAGCGCTTTCGACGTTATGGAGAGATCCGGTTCCTGCCAAGGGTGTCTTAAGATTTAAGACGGGCTTGCATTGCCGGACATTTCACCTTTCACAGGGATGGCGGCCAGTAAAGGATACGAGTGACGGGTGGCGTCCCCGGAGTGCCCGTGGTAACCAGCGCGCGCTCGACCTGCGCGGGCGTGGCGGCACGGTTGCGTTCCAGGAACCTGGCCGCGACACCGGCCGCGTGCGGTGCGGCCATGGACGAACCGCTCAGCGTGTTGGTCGCCGTGTCGGAAGTGTTCCAGGCGGAGGGAATGCTCACGCCGGGCGCCCAGATGTCCACCAGGGGCCCGAAGTTGGACGACGAGGCCTTGGTGTCGTTCTGCGTCAACGCTCCCACGCAGATCGCCTGCGAAACCCGTTGCGGCGACGAGTTTCCCGGATCGGTGTTGCTGCCACCGGCCGCGACCGTGTACGAGACGCCGGAGTCGATCGACTTCTTCACCGCCGTGTCCAGCGCCGCGGAAGCGCTGCCGCCCAACGACATGTTCGCCACCGCGGGCTTCACGGCGTTGCTCGTCACCCAGTCGACGCCCGCGATGACACCGGAGATCGTGCCGGAACCGGACCCGTTCAGCACCCGCACGCCCCACACCGTGGCGTGCTTCGCGACGCCGTACTTGGTGCCCGCCGCGATGCCCGCCACGTGCGTGCCGTGACCGTTGTCGTCCTGCGCGATCGCGTCGTTGTCGACGGTGTCCCAGCCGTTGCGCGCACGGCCGCCGAAGTCCGCGTGCGTCACGCGAAGACCGGTGTCGATCACGTAGATGTTCACGCCACGGCCGGTGGTCGTGTACTCGTAGCGCTGGTCGAGCGGCAACGCGCGCTGATCGATCCGGTCCAGCCCCCAGGGCGGGTTGGGCTGGACGCTGTTGGCGTGCACGATCCCGTCACGCTCCACAGAGGACACGTTCGGATCGGCTTTCAGCGCACGGAGCTGCGCCGATGTCAGCCGGGCGCTGAAACCGTTCAGAACACTGGTGTACCGGTGCTCGACGGCACCGCTGAAGGACGACACAGCGCCGTCCTTCAGCACGACGATGTACGACGACGTGGCCGCGGACGCCGGGGCGACCACGACCGTTGCCGCGAGGGCGGCGACTGCCAGCAGGGCTCTCACGGGCAGACTTCCTTTCATTTGCAGGGAAAACGGCCCCGGCTCACAGGGAGCCGGGGCCGCACATCCGAAGTGGCCGCGATCAGCTGGTCGGCGGCCAGTACAGGAGCCTCGTGGTCGTGTTCGCTCCGGGGTTGGTCACCTTGCCGTTGGTGGCGTTGGAGGTGATCGCGGTCGCCACCTGCGCGGGCGTCACGTTGAAGTTGCCCTGCAGGTACCGGGCGACCACGCCGGCGACGTGCGGCGACGCCATCGAGGTGCCGGAGATGGTGTTCGTGGCCGTGTCACTGGTGTTCCACGTGGACGTGATGCCACCGCCGGGCGCGAAGACGTCCACCACGGGGCCGTAGTTGGAGAACGAGGAGCGGGCGTCCGTGCGCTCGGTGGAGCCCACGGTCAGCGCCGCCGCCACACGCGCGGGCGAGGTGTTCGCCGCGTTCGTGTTGGAGTTGCCCGCCGCGACGGCGAACGTCACGCCGCGCGTGATCGCACCCGACACGGCGTTGTCGAGCGAGGTGTTGGCGCCGCCGCCGAGCGACATGTTGGCGACAGCGGGCTTGACGTGGTTGGACGCCACCCAGTTGACGCCCGCGACGACACCGGCGATGGTGCCGGAGCCCGAGTTGTTCAGCACGCGGACCGCGACGATGTTCGCCTGCTTCGCGACACCGTGCAGCGTGCCCGCGACGGTGCCGGCGACGTGCGTGCCGTGCCCGTTGCCGTCCTGCGCGACGGCGTCGTTGTCCACGAAGTCGTAGCCGTTGCGCGCCCGGCCGCCGAAGTCGCGGTGCGTGATGCGGACACCGGTGTCGACGATGTAGGCGTTCACGCCGGAGCCGGTGCTGTTGTAGGTGTAGCGCTGGTCGAGCGGCAGGTTGCGCTGGTCGATCCGGTCGAGGCCCCACGACGGCGGGTTGACCTGCGTGGCCTGGGTGCTGACGACCTGGTCGCGTTCCACGTACTCGACGGAAGGGTCAGCGGCGAGTCTGCGCGCCTGCGCGTCGCTCATCTTGACCGAGAAGCCCTGGAAGACGGTGTCGTAGACGTACCCGACCTGGCCGCCGAACCGGGAACCGAGAGTCTGCGCGCTCGCGGTGACCCCGCCGTCCTTCAGCTTGACGATGAAGCTGCCCGCGATGTTCTCACCTGGTGACACCCGGATCTCACCCACCGCGGCCGTCGCGGGTGCCGCGAACGCCGCGATCATGACCGCCGAGCCCAGCAGAGTTGCGGTCTTGCGCATTGTGTAGTCCTGTTCGTCGCAGGGATGCTCAGGAACCCAATCGGAGGCTATTGGCGGCGTAATAGTCCCGAGATCTGAACCTGCCGAGTTTCGAACCCTGACAAAACCGCCGATCGGCTGTACCGCGCTCCCTTTGCTGCCGATAGCCTTCCGACCTTGACTCCGTGAAACCGGAGGAGCGATGCTCACGATTTACCCACCGCGCGAGGAGCTCGCCGACCTTCTCGTGACGGGTCCGTTCGCGGACGCGTTGCGGGTCGCGATCCAGGTGCGGGGACTCAGCCTGGAACGGCTGCAGCACCGCCTGAAAGTGCGGGGCGCGCCGATCAGCGTGACGGCGCTGAGCTACTGGCAGTCAGGCCGGCGCAGACCCGAGCGGCCGGAGTCGCTGATGGCGCTCGCGCAGCTGGAGAACGTGCTCGGGCTGCAGGAGACCGCCCTGAGCCGCCTACTGGGCCCGCCGCGGCCGCGCGGCCGTTCACGCAGACGGGAGCTGTCGTCCCGGGCGCCGTGGGACGGTTCCGGGCTGTTGCTGACCGCCCAGCACGACCGGGTCGACGTCGCGCCCTGCGGTGGTGTGCGCGGCATCCGTTCACGGCAGGTCCTGCAGGCCAGTTCCGCCAATGTGGACCGCTGGATCCTGTGCCAGGAAACAGGTTCCGCGCAGCCCGCGCTCACCGCCGTCCGTTCCTGCCAGGTCGGCCGGATCGCGCGGGAACGCACGAACGGCGTGCTCGTCGCGGAGCTGTTGTTCGACGAACCGATCTCCGCCGGAGAGTCGATCGCGATCGAGTACGAATTGATCTATCCACATCCGACCGTCGAGCACACGCATTTCCGGCGGTTCGGCGAACGCGTGCACGACTACGTCCTGGAGATCAAATTCCCGGCCGAGTCCCCGCCCGCGTCCTGTGAGCAATTCGCTTCCGGCCCGGCGGGAACAGAAATGCCCGGCGGCACCCGCCCGGCCCCCGTGGACGAAGGGGGCTACGCACACGCCGCCGCGCTCGACTTCGGCCCTGGTCTTTACGGAATGCGCTGGACCGCCGCCGCGAACGCCACGGGATCATCGCCCCAGGGGAAGTGACCGGCGCCGGACTGCACGACCAGCGTCGCGCGCGGGATCAGCTTCGCGAACTCCTGCGCGCGGTTCGGCGGCAACGCCACGTCGTACTCGCCCGCGACCAGAAGTGTTGGCACGTCCAGGTTCCCGAGCTCCTCGCGGACCCGCAGCGGATCGAACGCACCCTCCGCGTAGTACTCCCGGGCGGCCTCGGGGTTGCGCGGGTGGTCGTCCAGCGCCCGCGCCGCGTCGTCCCAGCGGCCGTGGAAGAACGGACTGATCTTCGCGAACGCCTCCGGCGTCACGTTGCCGGCCCAGATCTCCTCGAATCCCTTGATCGCCTCGGCGTACCAGGGCTCACCACTGCGCCGCAGCGCGATGTCCCTGCGGTCGTCATCGGTGACGTCGATGCCGACCACGCGCGGACTGGGCGCGACGAGCACGAGTTCCTCGACGTGCTGCGGGAACCGCGTCGCGTAGAGGATCGCGAGCGTGCCGCCCGCCGAGTGGCCGAGCAGGCTGATCCGGTCGAGACCGAGATGCCGGCGCAACGCCTCCACGTCACCGACCTGCTGATCGACGCGGTAGGCCGCAGCCTTCTCCGAGTCGCCGGTGCCGCGCAGGTCGAGCCTGATCACGTCGTCCAGCGGCAGGCCGCCCAGGTACGACGACGCCTGCATCGGCCCGCCGGGCAGGCAGATCAACGGATCGTCGGCCTCGCCGTGGTAGACGAGGCCGACGCCGTCTGAAGTGCTGAAAGTCCCCATGGACCGCAGTGTGTCAGTAGGAGCGCGGCAACTTCAGCGAGTTTTGCGCGACGAAGTTGAGCACCATCTCCCGCGACACGGGCGCGATGCGGGACAGCCGGGACATGCCGAGCATCGACGCCAGCCCGAACTCGGAGCTCAGCCCGTTGCCGCCGTGCGTCTGGATGGCCTGGTCGACGGCCGCCGCGATCGCCTCGCCCGCCGCGTACTTGGCCATGTTCGCGGCCTCGCCGGACTCCTTGTCGCGGCCGGAGTCGTAGAGCGCGGCCGCCTTCTGCGTCATCAGCCTGGCCAGCTCGATCTCGATGTGGATCTTCGCCAGGGGGTGCGAGAGGCCCTGGTGCGCGCCGATCGGGCTGTCCCAGACCTGACGTTGCCGGGCGTAGGAGACGGCCTTGCCGATCGCCAGCCGCGCCGACCCGGTCGCCATGCTCGCGCCCATGATCCGTTCGGGGTTGAGACCGGCGAAGACCTGCAGCAGCCCCTGGTCCGGCGAGCCCACGACGGCGTCGGACGGCAGCCTGACGTCGTCGAAGAACAGCGTGAACTGCTTCTCCGGCGCCACCAGGTCCATCTCGATCTGGTGGTGGGTGAAGCCCTCGGAGTTGGTCGGCACGACCACGAGCACCGGCCCGGTCGCCTGGATCGCGACCACCAGCACGGCGTCGACCTCGTCGACGCCGGAGATGTAGGTCTTGGTGCCCTTGAGGATCCAGTCGTCACCGTCGCGCCGGACGTGCGTCTTCAGCTTGTGCGAGTTGGACCCCGCGTCCGGCTCGGTGATCGCGAACGCCATCTTCAGCGTGCCGTCCGCGAAACCGGGCAGCCACTTCGACTTCTGCTCGTCCGTGCCGAACCGCGCGATCACCGTCGCGCAGATCGCCGGCGACACCACCATGAGCAGCAACGGACATCCCGCCGCCGCCAGCTCCTCGCACACCGCCGCGAGGTCACCGATGCCACCGCCACCACCGCCGTACTCCTCGGGCACGGCCACACCGAGGTAGCCGAGTTTGCCCGCCTCTTCCCACAGCTCGGTGGTCTTCTCCCCCGCCCGGGACTTGGCGATGAAGTAGTCGTGGCCGTACTTGGCGCCGAACTCGGAGACGGCCTTGCGCAGCGCGATCCGCTCTTCGGACTCGACGAAGCTCACGATCGGTCTCCACTCTCTTCGGCTACTACGGCCAGGACATCTCCGGCGTTGACCTGCTGTGCCTGCTCGACAAGGAGTTCGGTGACGGTGCCCGCGTTGTTCGCGAGCACGCGGTGTTCCATCTTCATGGCCTCCAGCACCAGGAGTTCGGCACCGGCCTCGACCACATCGCCTTGGCGCACGCTGACCCTGACCACGGTGCCGGGCATCGGCGCGATGGTGGCGCCCGGCGCGAGCTTCGTCTCCGGCTCGGGGAACCGCGGCACGACCTTCAACGACAAGGATCCGCGCGGCGAGTCCACCTCGACCAGATCGCCGTAGCGGGCGACGTGGAACGGGGTCCGCACGCCGTCCAGATCCAGCGCGATCACGCCGGGATTCGCCTGTGCGGGGTCGTACTCGACCTCGACGAGCTCCTCACCGACCAGGAACCTCGCCTTCGGCTGCTGCGACCGCACGTTGCGCCAGCCGAGCGGCAGGTGCCCGATCCGGCGGCTCGCCGCCTGAGCCAGGGCCGCCGCACGCGCAAACGGTTGCGGGTCAACGGTTCGGCTGAAGTCGTGCTCGGTCAGGAACCCGGTGTGCGTGTCACCGTTGAGGAACGCCTCGTTCCCGAGGATGTCCACGAGCAGTGCGCGGTTCGTGACCAGGCCGTGGATCTGGGCGCTCTCCAACGCCGTGGCGAGCTTGCGGGCGGCCGCCCTGCGCGTCGGGGCGTACGCGATCACCTTGGCCAGCATGGGGTCGTAGTGCACGGAGACCACGGACCCGTCCTCGACGCCGCTGTCGAGCCGGACGTCACCGGGCACGTGGAACCGGTGCAACGTGCCGCTCGCCGGGCGCCAGTCGTTCGCGGGATCCTCGGCGTAGAGCCGGACCTCGATCGCGTGCCCGCGCGGTTCCGGCACGTCCACCGGCAATCGAGCGCCCTCGGCGATCCGGAGCTGCCACTCGACCAGGTCCACGCCGTGCACGAGCTCGGTGACCGGATGCTCGACCTGCAGCCGGGTGTTGACCTCCAGGAAGTGGAAGTCCTCGCCCTTCAACATGAACTCGACGGTGCCCGCGCCGACGTACCCGATCGACTCGGCCGCGGCCGTCGCGGCGGCGAACAAACGCTTGCGCACGTCGTCGGTGACCGCCGGGCTGGGCGACTCCTCGACGATCTTCTGGTGCCGCCGCTGGATCGAGCACTCGCGTTCGCCCAGCGCCCACACCGTGCCGTGCGTGTCCGCGAGGATCTGCACCTCGACGTGCCGCGCGTGCTCCAGCAGCGGCTCGCAGAACACCGTGGGATCACCGAACGCCGACTCCGCCTCGCGCCGCGCACTCGCCAGTGCGTCCGCGAACTCGGCCTTCTCGCGCACGATCCGCATGCCCCGGCCACCACCACCGGCCGACGCCTTGATCAGCACCGGGAACTCGGTGACGGTCTCCGGGTCCAGTTCGGGCAGCGTGGGCACGCCGGCGGCGGCCATGCGCTTCTTCGCGGCGACCTTGGAGCCCATCGCCTCGATCGAGTCCGGTTCCGGACCGACCCAGGTGAGACCCGCCGCCTGAACCTTGCGCGCGAAGCCGGCGTTCTCACTCAAGAACCCGTAACCGGGGTGGACGGCGTCCGCACCGGCCTTCGTCGCCGCCTCGACGAGCAGGTCGGCACGCAGGTAGGTCTCGGTGGGCGACGCACCGGGCAACCGGACCGCGAAGTCGGCCTCCCGCACGTGCGGCGAATCGGCATCCGGGTCGGAGAAGACCGCGACCGTGCGGATTCCGTTGTCCTGACAGGTGCGGATGATCCGGCGGGCGATCTCGCCGCGGTTGGCGATCAGCAGAGTTTTGATCACTGGGGTCATCACATCCGGAAGACGCCGAAGCCGTCGGCGCCCTTGATCGGTCCGCTGTGGACAGCGGAGAGGCAGAGGGCGAGCACGGTCCTGGTGTCGCGCGGGTCGATCACGCCGTCGTCGTAGAGCTTCCCTGACAGGAACGGCGCGAGCGACTGCTCCTCGATCTGCGCCTCCACCATCTTGCGCATGGCGGCGTCGTGCTCCTCGTTGTACTCCTGCCCCTTCGCCATCGCGGCCTGCCGTCCGACGATCGACAGCACGCCGGCGAGCTGTGCGGGCCCCATCACCGCCGACTTGGCGTTGGGCCAGGTGAACAAGAAGCGAGGGTCGTACGCCCTGCCGCACATGCCGTAGTTGCCGGCGCCGTACGAGGCGCCCATCGTGATCGTCAGGTGCGGGACCCGGCTGTTGGACACGGCGTTGATCATCATCGAGCCGTGTTTGACGATGCCGCCCTGCTCGTACTGGGCGCCGACCATGTAGCCGGTGGTGTTCTGCAGGAACACCAGGGGCGTGTCGCTCTGGTTGGCGAGCTGGATGAACTGCGTGGCCTTCTGCGACTCCTCGCTGAACAGCACGCCGCGCGCGTTGGCGAGGATGCCGACCGGGTAGCCGTGGATGCGGGCCCACCCGGTGACGAGACTGTTGCCGTACAACGGCTTGAACTCGTCGAAGTGCGACCCGTCGACGAGCCGAGCGATGACGTCCCGCGGGTCGAACGGCACGCGCTGGTCCTCGGACACGACGTCCAGGATGCTGTCGGCGTCGAACTTCGGTTCCTCGATCGCGGCCGGTGCCGGCCCGAGCTTGCGCCAGTTCAGCCGCGCGACGACCCGGCGGGCCAGCCTGATCGCGTCGGTCTCGTCCTCGGCCACGAAGTCCGCGAGCCCGGACGTGGCGCCGTGCATGGTCGCGCCGCCCAGCGACTCGTCGTCGGATTCCTCCCCGGTCGCCATCTTGACCAGCGGCGGACCACCCAGGAACACCTTCGAGCGGTCCTTGATCATGATCACGTAGTCGGACATGCCGGGCACGTACGCGCCGCCGGCCGTCGCGTTGCCGAACACCGCCGTGATCGTCGGGATGCCCGCCGCCGACAACCGGGTCAGGTCGCGGAACGCCCGGCCGCCGGGGATGAAGATCTCGCTCTGCGTCGGCAGGTCCGCGCCGCCCGACTCGACCAGGCTGACCAGCGGCAGCCGGTTCTGCAACGCGATGTCGTTGGCCCGCAACGACTTGCGCAACGTGTACGGGTTCGACGAGCCGCCGCGCACCGTCGGGTCGTTCGCGACGATCACGCACTCGACGCCTTCGATCCGCCCGATGCCCGTGACGACCGAAGCGCCGACCGGGAAGTCGGTGCCCCACGCGGCAAGCGGCGACAGCTCCAGGAACGGGCTGTCCTCGTCGATGAGCAGCTCGACCCGTTCACGGGCGAGGAGCTTGCCGCGCTTGTGGTGCCGCTCGACGTACTTCGGCCCACCGCCCGCGAGCGCTTTGGCGTGTTCGGCGTCCAGTCCCGCGATCTTCGCGAGCAGCGCCTCCCTGTTGCCCATCAGGCGAACCCCAATCGTCGTGCCGCGAGCTCGGTCATCACTTCACTCGCCCCGCCCCCGATGCCGAGGATGCGGGCGTCCCGGTAGTGACGCTCCACTTCGGACTCCCGCATGTACCCCATGCCTCCGTGCAGCTGCACCGCTTCGTCGACGACCTCGGAACAGGCGTCCACGGCGGCGTTCTTCGCGAAGCAGACCTCGGTCACGCAGTCCTCGCCGCGGTCGATCCGGGCCGCGACCTCGCGCGTGTACGTCCGCGCCAGGTCGATCTTCTGTGCCATGTGCGCGAGCTTGTGCCGCACGACCTGGTTCTTGATCAGCGGTTTGCCGAACGTCTCGCGGTTGCGCGTCCACTCGACGGTCAGGTCCAACGCCCGTTGCGCCGTCGCATAAGCCTCGACCGCCATCGTCACGCGCTCCACCTGGAACTGCTGCATGATCAGCGCGAAGCCCTGGTTCTCCTCGCCGACCAGGTTCGCCACCGGCACGCGCACGTCGTCGAAGTGCAGTTCGGCGGTGTCGCTGCAGTGCCAGCCCATCTTGTCGAGCTTGCGCCGGGTGAACCCGTCCTCGATCACCAGCAGCGAGATGCCCTGATAGCCCTCGCCGCCGGTCCGCACCGCGGTCGTCACGAAGTCCGCACGGCAGCCCGAGGTGATGAACGTCTTCTCGCCGTTGACGACGTAGTGATCGCCGTCCCTGACCGCTCTGGTCCTGATCGCCGCGACGTCGGACCCGGCGCCGGGCTCGGTGACCGCGAGACTGCCGATCTTCTCGCCCCGGATCGCGGGCTTCGCGAACCGTTCGATCAGATCCTCGTCGCGCGACTGCCAGATGTGCGGAATCGCGATGCCGAGCGTGAACAGCGCCGCCATCACGCCCGACGAGCCGCCGTTCTGGATGATCTCCTCGGTCAGCGCCACCGAGTCCAGCAGATCGCCATGCTCGAACCCGATGCCGAGCAGGTCGAGTTCCGCCGCCTTCTTGTGCAGCTCGCGCGGAACCTCGCCGTCGCGTTCCCACTGGCCGAGGTGCGGCGCGATCTCCCTGCGGGTGAAGTCGCGGACGAGTGCCCTGAGTTCTTTCCGCTCGTACAGGTCCTTCGTGATCACAGGAGCTCCTCGGGGATCTCTACTTCCCTGCCGCGCAACCACTCGCCCAGCGCCTTGGCCTGCGGGTCGAACCGCGTGCTGCTCGCCACCCCGTCGCCGAGCAGGCCGTGCAGCACGAAGTTGAGCGCCCTGAGGTTCGGCAGCTCGTACCTGCTGACGTTCTCGGCCTCCGGCAGCAGTTCCTTCAGCTTCTCGGTGGTGAGAAACCCGTTGAGCCACTCGAAAGCTTCTTCGGTGCGGACCCACACGCCGAGGTTCGCGTCCCCGCCCTTGTCGCCGCTCCGCGCGCCGGCGATCGTTCCCAGTGGCTTCTTCACAGCAACACCGCCTTGGCACTGACCTCGTCACGGTTCACGTACGCGGCCCGGTAGACCCCGAACGGCGTCCCGTCACCGGGCGGCGCCGTCACGTGGAACCCGGGATAGCTCGCCAGCGCCAGCTCGATCGCCGCCCGGCTGAACCCCTTGGCCCGCTTGGGATCCGGCGTCTTGATCGTGACGTGCAGCAACGCGCTCGCCTGCTCCTCGGTAGCCGCGTCCGGCTGATCAGTCCGGGCCAGGGTCCACGTCAGCCCTTCCTCACCGATGGCGTCGTGGAGCTGCCGCTGGACGAGCTCTGCCTTGGCATCGACGTCCAGTCCGGTGAGGACGAACGTCGTGGAGTTCCTGAACCCGCCCAACGTGTTCAGGCAGACCTTCAGGGTGTCCGGCGGCGGACTCCCCTTGACACCACTGATCCTGACCCCGCGCTCGTGCTCGCCGAGACGGATCGTGTCGAAGTGCGTGATGACGTCCGGCCCCAGGTACTCCGGCGCCCCGATCTCGTACAACAGCTGCGCCGTGACGGTGTCCGCGGTGACCGCGCCGCCGGTGCCGTCGTGCTTGGTGATCAGGCACGACCCGTCCTCGTCGATCTCCGCGATCGGAAACCCCGGCCGGGTCACGTCGATCTCGGTGAAGAACGAGTAGTTGCCGCCCGTGGCCTGCGTCCCGCACTCCAGCACGTGCCCGGCGACGGTGGCTCCCGCGAGCCGATCCCAGTCGTCGCGCGCCCACCCGAAGTGCGCCGCGGCGGGCCCGACCACCAGACTGGCGTCCGTGACGCGCCCTGTGACCACGACCTGCGCCCCCTGGTTCAGGCACTCCGCGATCTCCCACGCGCCCAGATAGGCGTTGGCGGTCAGGGCTTCCGGGAACCGCGCCTTGAGATCGTCGCCCGTGACGTACCCGACCTTGGCGTCAAGCTTGCGCGCGAGCCCCTCGGGGTTGAGCCCACCGGCGTTGACGACGATCTTGACGCCCTTGTCCAGCGCCAGCGCCAGACAGTCCTCCATCTGCCGCAGGAACGTCTTCGCGTACCCGAGATCGGAATCCTTCATCCGGTCGCGGCCGAGGATGAGCATGGTCAGCTCGGCGAGGTAGTCACCGGTCAGGACGTCGAGATGGCCACCTTCGAGCTGCTCCCGCATCGCGGAGAGCCGATCGCCGTAGAACCCGGACGCGTTGCCGATCCTGATCACCGGCCACCACCGGGCGGCCCCGCGAAGGCCTGCGCGATCGGCACCCACTCCTCCGCGACCGGCCCGGATGCCTCGATCGCGAGCTCCTTGCGGTTGCGCCGCTGCGTCACCAGCCACGCGAAGTCCAGCGCCGGCCCGGAGACCCGGTTCTCGGTGTCCTCGGGTCCCCAGGTCCACGCCTCCCCGCCCGGCCCGGTCAGCTCGACCCGCACCTCGGCGGTCGGCGCCGCCAACCCGTTGAGCAGGAACGCGAACCCCATCGTCCGCACCCCGATGTGACACACGTGCCTGATCCGCGCGGTCGGCTCCCGCACCACGCCGAGCGCGTCCGCGACGTCCTGCCCGTGCGCCCAGGTCTCCATGATCCGCGCGGTCGCCATCGAGGCGGGGCTCATCGGCGGCCCGAACCAGAGGATCTTCCCGGAGGCCTGGGCGAGGTGCTCCAGCAACGACTTCCGGCTGTCCCGCCACAACTCCAGCAGGTCCGGCAGCGCCGCGGCCTCCGCCGCCGTCCGGTCGACGATGTCGGCGGTCAGCGGCTGCGCCTGGAACGCCTCGGGATCGGTGATGGCGAGGACCGACGCCCTGTCCGTCCACATGAGATGGCCGATCTGGTGCCCGACCGTCCAGCCCTCGGCGGGAGTCGGCACCGACCAGTCGTCCGCCGCCGACACGATCTCGTCGAGCGAACGCGACTCGGCGTCGAGATCTGCCAGCAGTTCGGTGATCACAGCTGTTCCTCCAGCATCCGCGCCCAGTAACGCACCACGTGCGCCCGGCGCTTGGCGTCGTCGGCGAGCTGGTTGGCGAGCGCCAGCCCGCGCACGAGATCCAGGGTTGCCTGCACCGCGTCCTTCACACCCGGTTCGGTGTCGTCGACGTCGAGCAGTTCCAGCGCCAGCCCGTACACCTCGCGGCCCAGCCGTGCTTGCAGCTCCAGCACCTGCTCGCGCAGCTCCGGATCGGTGCGCGCGGCCACCCACAGCTCCAGGGCCGCGGTGAACAGGTCGCTGGCGTGGAAGTCCGCGATCAGCTCCACCACGGCGTGCGTGGTCTTCTCGGCGATCTCCGCGCGCCGCTTGAGCACCTCGACGCTCTCCGCGCCCACGTGCTCCACGGCCGCCGCCACCAGCTCACCGCGCGTGCGGAAGTGGTGCAGCTGAGCGCCGCGGGACACCCCGGCGCGTTCGGCCACCTCGGTCGTCGTCGTGCCTGACCAGCCACGTTCCACCAGACACTCGACGGTCGCCTCCATCAGCTTCCGCTTGGTCTCGCGGCTGCGGTCGGCCTGGCGCTGCCTCGTCTCCACGCCCCCGAGTGTTCCGCCGAACAAACAAACAGTCAAGCCTGCTTGTAAATGTCGCTGCTAGCGTCCGGCAGCGATGAGCATCGTGGAACGACTGCGGGCCGCCGGCTGCGTTTTCGCCGAGGAAGAGGCCGCACTACTGGAAGAAGCCGCCCGCGACGACCAGCACCTCGAGGAGTTGGTCAGGCAGCGGGTCGACGGCCTGCCACTGGAGCACGCCGTCGGCTGGGCGATGTTCTGCGGGCAACGGATCGTGGTCACGAAGGGCGTCTTCGTCCCTCGCCACCGCACCGAACTGCTGGTGGACCTGGCCACCGACCTGAAGCCCTCCCTGGTCGTCGACCTGTGCTGCGGGTCAGGCGCGGTCGGCGCGGTGCTGCAACATCGACTGCCGGCCGCCACGGTCTACGCCGCCGACATCGACCCCGTGGCCGTGGCGTGCGCGCGCCAGAACCTCACGAACGTGTTCGAGGGCGACCTGTTCGACGCCCTCCCCACGCACCTCAAGGGCCACATCGACGTCGTGGTCGCCAACGTGCCGTACGTGCCGACCGACGACATCCGGTTCATGCCCACCGAAGCCCGCGACCACGAGGCACGGGTGGCGCTCGACGGCGGCGTGGACGGCCTCGAGGTGATGCGCCGCGTGGCAGCGCAGGCAGCGACCTGGCTCCGGCCTGGCGGACACCTGATGAGCGAGACCAGCGAACGCCAGGCACCGGCCGCACTCCAGGCCTTCACCGCCGCGGGACTCGAAGCCAAGCTCGTGACCAGCGAGGACACCACGGCAGTGGTCGGCATCGCCTAAGTTCCGTACAATGTACGGTATGGCGTACGACGAGGTCATGCAGTGGTTTGCGAAGTGGGACGAGCTCGCGGTCAAGGGCGACGTCGAGGCGATGGCCGACATGGCCCTGTTCCCGATCAACACGGTCACCGACGGCTCGGCCACGTCGTGGGACCGCGAGACGTTCCTCCGGGAGATGGGGGCACAACTGGGCGGTGAGGTGCAGATGGAGTCCACCAGGACGCCGCACTTCATCAACGACAACCTGGTCTTCGTCATCACGGACGGCACGATCAACGGGATGACGGTCCGCTACGGCGACCTGCTCACGAAGGTCGGCGGCGAGTGGAAGTTCCAGACGATGGCCCAGGGCGGCTGGGCCGAGTAGACCGCGCGAAGGACACCCTGGGGAAGAGGGTGCTCCTCACGCTGAAGTTCACAGCAGGGTGAGTTGTTCCTGGTCCACGCGCGGTGCCGGCACACCCACCGGCAGGCTGCCGTCGGGCCACACGCCGTCGTCGTCACCGGGCACACCGGTGACGGCCTCGGCAGGACGCCCGCGCGGCACCAGCCCGTGCTTCTCGATCAACGGCACGACCCGCGCCGCGAGCCGGGCGCGATACCGCTTGTCCACATAGGACCCACGTCCATAGAGGTACCGGTACGTCTCGACCAGGTCCGGGTGCTCGCGGCGAAGCCAGGCAGCGAACCACTCCTTGGCCCCGGGACGCAGGTGCAACGGCAGCACGGTCACGCCGGTGGCACCGGCGGCCGCGATCTGCTCCAGCAGGAAGTCGAGCTGCTCGACGGAATCCGTCAGCTCGGGCAGCACCGGGGCCACGAACACCCCGCACGGTAAGCCTGCCTCCCGCACCTTCCTCACCAGATCGAGCCGGGCGGCGGGCGTCGGCGTGCCGGGCTCCAGCGACTTGTGCAGATCCCGGTCCATCAACGCCAGCGACACCGCGATCCCGACCGGCACGACCTGTGCGGCGGCCGACAACAGCGGCAGGTCCCGTGCCAGCAGCGTGCCCTTCGTCAGGATCGAGAAGGGCGTGCGGGAGGCGGTCAGCGCCTCGATGATCCCTGGCATCAAGGCGTACCGCCCCTCCGCCCGCTGGTACGGATCGGTGTTCGTGCCCAGCGCCACGTGCTCCTGCTTCCACTTCGAGGAACGCAGCTGGCGCGACAGCACCTCCCCCGCGTTGACCTTGACGATCAGCTGGTTGTCGAAGTCCTTGCCGGTGTCGAGGTCCAAATAGGAGTGGGTCTTGCGCGCGAAGCAGTTGTGGGACACCACTCCGTTGGCGATGAAGTCCGCGGTGCCGGTCGAGATGTCGTAGAGCGTCATCTCCCCCAACGGTTCCACGGACACGACGCCGAGCGGCTGCTGCGACTTGATCGCCACGCCGTCGATGTCGCGCTTGCGGGTGATCGCCGGGTCGACGGTGTGGAAGAAGCGCAGGTTCTCCCGCAGTCCGCCGCGCAACCGGACGACCCGCACGCCACGACGGCGACGCAGTTCCTCGATCGCGAAGTCGAAGTCGAAGTGCTTCAAAGCCAAGCAGATCGCTTCCAGAACGGTGGCGTTGCGCGTGGACATCCGCAGGATGCTGCGCGAGCAGGTCCCGAGGTAGTCGAACGCGCCGGCCAGGAATCCCTTGAGCCAGTCGGGGTTCGGGGCTATCTGCCAGTGCGCGAGCTCGCGCACTTGGGGCAGAAATCCCCTCCCTTCTCGCACACCGAAGTAGTCGAGATACTCCCGGGTGCGGTCCATGGCCTCGATGTCGGCCGCGGGGATGCGGATCTCGTGCTCGTCGTCCACCATGCCGCGCAGGTAGCCGCGGCGGTAGTCGTCGGTCACGGAGGGCTGCTCGACGAACGCCCCCGTGCCCATCAGCTTGTTGCCGGTCGTGAGGTGCGGACGACGGCCCGTGCCCGCCGTTTCGCCCGTCACGTGCTTCCAGCCGCGGTCGGTCAGGAAGCGGTGGTCACCCGAGGCGACCACGGAGGTGCCGTCCTCCAGCGTCAGCCGGTACGCGGTCTTGCGCGTCTCCCAGTGCGCCAGCACGGTGGTGAGCTTGTAGCGCCGGTAGTTGCCGACCAGTTCGGTGCCGTAGATCTCATCGCCCTCCCGGATCTCGGACAACGGCTTGGTGCGGCCGTTGCCCATGAGGATCGGCGTGTCGCCCGCCAGGCAGTAGGTGCAGGCGTGTGAGCAGCCGCGATACGGGTTGACCGTCCACGAGAAGGGCAGCGACGAACCCGGCACTCCGTTGAGCACGGATTTGGCGCGGACCTCGTGGAACACCACGTCCGCGAACTCAGGAGTTCGTACGCTGCGCACCAGTCCCGGTAGCCCCGGTAGCGCCTGCTGCGGCTCTGCCTCGAGTTTCTGTCCGTCCCATCGCACACCTCGATTCGAACACATGTTCGAACAGCGGTCAAGGAGCGCACGTGTCACCCGAAAAGGTTGTCGAGATCGCGGGCTTCATCACCGGAGCACTCTGCGTGTGGCTCGTGGCCAGGCAAAACGCCTGGAACTGGCCCATCGGCATCGCCAACAACGTCGCGTTCTTCGTGCTGTTCTGGGGCAGTGGCCTGTACGCCGACTCCGGACTCCAGGTCGTCTACGTCGTGCTCGCGGTCTACGGCTGGTGGGCGTGGCTACGCGGCGGCGACCAGCACACGACGCTGCACGTCAGCCGCACGACGACGCCGCAGTGGATCTGGCTCGCGGTCGCCGGCGTGCTCGGAACCGGTCTGTTGCACTGGGTCCTGGTGACCTTCACCGAGTCGACCGTGCCCTTCTGGGACGCCATCACGACGGTGTTGTCGCTGCTCGCGACCTGGGGACAGGCACGCAAGAAGATCGAGTGCTGGTGGCTGTGGATCGCCGCGGACGTCATCTACGTGCCGCTCTACGCGTACAAGGAGCTTTATCTGACGGCAGTGTTGTACGTGGGGTTCATGGTGCTGTGCGTGATCGGGCTGCGTAACTGGATGAAGGACGAGGTGCGCGTGTGAAGGAGTTCGAACACGCCCTCGTGCTCGGCAAGTTCTACCCGCCGCACAACGGGCATCACCACCTCATCGAGACGGCAGCCTCGCGTAGTGAACGCACGACCGTCACGGTGCTGGCGGCCTCGCACGAGACCCTCCCGCTCGAACACCGCGTGCGCTGGCTGGCCGAGACGCACGCCGCGACCCCAGGCGTGCGGATCATCGGCGACCTCGACGACCACCCGATGGACTTCGACTCCGACGAGGTCTGGGACCTGCACGTCGCACTGACGCGCGCGGTCCTGGCCAGGCGGGCGATCGCGGACGGGGACCCGTCGAAAGCCCCGGTCGACGTCGTGTTCTCCAGCGAGAAGTACGGCGACGAACTGGCCGAACGACTCGGCGCGCGGCACGTCCTCGTCGACCTCGACCGCCTCACGCACCCGGTCTCCGGCACGGCGATGCGGACCGATCCCGTCGCGAACTGGCATCACCTCGCGCCCGCGACCCAGCGCGGCCTCGGCTGGAAGGTCGTGGTCGTCGGCGCCGAGAGCACCGGCACCACGACACTGTCCACACAGCTCGCTGAGCACTTCAAGGCGCCGTGGATCCCCGAGTACGGCCGCGAACACACCGAGCACAAGCTCACCGCCGCACGATCGTTCGATCCGCACGCCACCGTGGACAGTCTGGTGTGGACGCTGGGCGACTTCGAAGACGTTGCCCACGAACAGGAACGCCGCATCCAGGCCGAGACCGCGCCGCTGGTCGTCGCGGACAACGACGCGTTCGCCGCGACCGTCTGGGGCGAGCGCTACCTGGGTTTCCGGCCGGAACTCTTCCTCGGCACCGAACCGGACCTCTACCTGCTGACTGACCACGTCGGCGTTCCGTTCGAACAGGACGGCTGGCGTGACGGCGAACACCTGCGGGAGTGGATGACGGGCTTGTTCGAACGCGAGCTCGCGCGGCGCGGTGTGCCGTGGCTGAAGCTCACCGAGGACAGGTTCGCGTCAGCCGTAACGGCCGTCGAACATCTGATGAGGCAGGATGTCGCGCGTGGGTCACGGTCACGGGCATAGCCATGCGCAACCAGTAGAACCCGCCTCGGAGCGCGTGCGCACGTTGCTGATGTGGCTGTTGGTGCCGTTGGCACTGGCCACGATCGTCGGCGCGGCGCTGCTCTACCCGTTCGGGGTCGAGCAGAAGACCGGCGCGGAGATCGGCCTGCACCAGACGCCGGTCGAGGCCGTCGTCACCGGCGTGGCCGAGAACTGCGGCGAGAAGTGCGTCGCGGTGACCGTGAAGATGACCGACGGTGCCGCGAGCGGGCAGAGCATCACGATCCCGAGCGTGAAGGGCCCTGGAGCGCCGAGCTTCCAACTCGGCGACGAGGTGGTGCTGTCCTACGCGGGCAGCCAGCCGCAGGCCGCCGAGTCGTACCAGATCGTCGACTTCCAGCGCGGCTGGTCGCTCGCCGTGCTGGCGCTGCTGTTCGCGGCCGCCGTGCTGCTCCTCGGGCGATGGCAGGGCCTCGCCGCCCTGGGCGCGTTGCTGCTGAGCTTCGTGGTGCTGGTGCTGTTCGTCATGCCGTCGATCCTCGCGGGCCAGAACCCGCTGATGGTCGCGGTGGTCGGCGCCGGACTGATCATGTTCGTGGTGCTGTACCTGACGCACGGCATATCGGCGCGCACGTCGACCGCGGTGCTCGGAACGCTGGTCAGCCTCGCGCTGATCGGGGTGCTGGGCGCGCTGTTCTCGGCCCTGTCGAAGCTGACCGGCCTCGACGAGGACACGACGAACCTCGTCACGCTGCTCGGCACCAGCATCGACACCCGCGGGCTGTTGCTCGCGGGAACCCTGATCGGCGCGCTGGGCGTGCTGGACGACGTGACGGTCACGCAGACCAGCGCGGTCTGGGAGCTTCGGCGGGCCAACGACAAGCTGACGTGGCGCGAGCTGTTCGCGGCGGGCTCGCGGATCGGGCGCGACCACATGTCGTCCGTCGTGAACACGCTGGTGATGGCCTACGCGGGCGCGGCGCTGCCGTTGCTGCTGGCGATCTCGCTGGCCGGGCGGTCGATGGGCGAGATCCTGACCTCGCAGCAGATCGCGCAGGAGATCGTGCGGACCCTGGTCGGCAGCATCGGCCTGGTGGCGGCGATCCCGGTGACGACGGCGCTGGCCGCCCTGATCGCGGTACGCCAGGAGGTCGCCCCGATCACTGCTGCGGAACCCGAACCCGAACCGCGACCGAAGTCACAGCCCGAACCGAAGACCGTGAAGCGCGCCGCGAAGCCCGTGAAACCACGGCCCGCGCGGATCGAGGGCGACCTCTTCACCGGCTACGACCCCGACAAGGGGCCGTGGGAACGTCCTAGTGAGCCAGGAGCACGAAGAGCAACGTCAGCACACCAGGCACCACCTGCACGAAGAAGATCTTCCGGCTCGCCGTGAACGTGCCGTAGATCCCCGCGACGATCACGAACACCGTGAACAGCACGGACGCGCCGAAGTCCTGGCGGATCAGCGCGTAGATGAGGCCGGCCGCGAGGAAGCCGTTGTAGAGGCCCTGGTTCGCGGCGAGGGCCTTGGTCGACTGCGCGTACTCGGGCGTGAGGCCGAATGCCTTCTGGCCGCGCGGCGTCGTCCAGAGGAACATCTCCAGCACCACGATGTAGAGATGGATCACCGCCACGAGGGCGATCAGAACGTTCGCGACAACCTGCACTTGGGTCCTCCTCTGGACTGACACACCCGGTGAGACAATAGAGCAGTGGGAAGACAGCGGCCCGACACCGAGGCGATCACCGAGTCGATCGACTCCGGCGTTGCCGAACTGGTCCCCGATCTCGGCGGACGACGCTCCTGGACGTTGCGGGTCAACGGAACCCCACAGTCGCATGTGGACCTGGACGACCCGACCTATCTGGAGTTCGAGTACGTCCGCCGGCTGGGTCACATCGTCGATCTCACCGCGCCTTCGCGGGTGCTCCACCTGGGCGGTGGCGCGCTCACGCTAGCGCGCTACGTAGCCGATCTACTGCCTCGGGCGTCTCAGCAGGTGGCCGAGATCGACGCAGGGCTGATCGCGTTCGTCCGCCGCGAACTCCCGCCGCCTCCACGAGTGAAGATCACCACAGGTGACGCCCGCGCCGTGCTGGTCAAGGCACGTCCCGGCTCGTTCGACCTGATCGTGAGCGACTGCTTCGCGGGAGCCCGCACACCGGCACACCTGACGTCGGTCGAGTTCGTGAAGCAGGCGTCCACGGCACTGGCCGACGACGGCATCTACACGGCGAACATCGGCGACGGCAACGGCCTGCAGTTCGCACGGTCCCAGTGCGCGACCGTGCGCTCGGTGTTCGAACACGTCTGCGTGCTCGCCGAACCGGGCGTGTTCCGGGGCCGGCGCTTCGGCAACTTCGTGATCATGGCCTCGCACAACGGCCTGCCGATGCAGCAGCTCACTCGCGCGACGGCGGGAGACCCGTTCCCCGGCCGGGTCGAACACGGCACTGGGCTGACGAAGTTCATCGGTGGCGCGCCGATCACCACGGACGCGACGGCAATTCTCTCGCCCGCCCCACCTTCGGGTCTCTGGGGAACGTGAAAGCAGAACGCCCGCCGCGAGAGTCCGCGACGGGCGTCCAGGGGAACGACTTCAGTCCAGCGAGGTGACGAACTTCGAGACGGCGTCCGGATGGAGCTTCTGCGCCATCCTCCCGGCCGGAGCCAGCGAGCCCAGCCGGTACAGCGGCCGTTCCGCCGCCGCCATCCCGCGCGCCTCGGCCCGCAACTGGGCCACGAGCAGCTCCGAGAACACCAGACCAGGCGTGTCGCCACGCGCGGCCAGCGCGTCGGCCAGGCGGCGGAGCTGGTAGACACCCAGCTCGCGGCCGCCGGTGCCCGCGTACATCGACAGGGCGATGTTGATCGCCTTCTTGTTGCCGCGCACGAACAGGCCGACGGTCCGCGCGCCACGCAGGTCGGTGACCAGCAGGTCGAGACCGTCCGCGACGGCCAGGTCGACCTTGCGCGTCCCGAACGCCCGCACGTAGACCGTCGTGCCCTCGAGCCACACCGTGCGGCGGGCCTCGGACAGCGCCAGCAGGATCACCGGCACCGACACGATCAGCCCGGCGATGACGCCGGACCAGCGGCCACCGATGAAGCCCACGATCGCGCCGAAGGCGAGGGCGACCATCAGGCCGCCGATCGCCACCATGCGCGCACGCTTGCGGACCGTCGCCTTGTCGAGCAGGTCGAGAACGAGCTTGTCGTCGCTCACGGAGTCTCTCGCACCGCCTCGGCCGCCACAGCTCCCGCGTCCGACGCCAGACCCTCGACGCCACCCGGCACAGCGGCCACGAGCGCGGACGGCTTGAGCGCTGCCCGCACCGCCTCGATCACGTCGGTCAGCGCCACGTCGACCTGCTCGCCGGTCGCGAGGGTCTTCACGCCGATGTTGCCTGCCTCCAGGCCGCGGTCGCCGAGCACGAGCGCCAGCTTGGCGCCCGACTTGTCGGCGGCCTTGAAGCCCGCCTTCATCGACCGGCCGCCGTAGACCAGGTCCGTGCGCACGCCGGCTGCACGCAGCTCGCCGGCGATCGCGACCAGGCGGGCCCGTGCGGCCTCGCCCAGCGGCACGCCGATCACGTCGACGCGGCTGAACTCCGGCAGCACGCCCTCGGCCTGGGCCGCGAGCAGCGCGCGGTCGACGCCGAGGCCGAAGCCGACGCCGGACAGCGACTGGCCGCCGAGCTGTTCCATCAGGCCGTCGTAGCGACCGCCGCCGCCGATGCCCGACTGGGCGCCGAGACCGTCGTGGACGAACTCGAACGTCGTCTTGGTGTAGTAGTCGAGGCCGCGGACCATGCGCGGATTCTCGACGAACTTCACGCCCAGCTCGGTCAAGTACCCCTTGACGAGCTCGTAGTGCTCACGGCAGCCGTCGCACAGGTGATCCACCATCAGCGGCGCCTCGGCGACCAGCGCGCGCACCTCGGGGCGCTTGTCGTCGAGAACACGCAACGGGTTCAGCTCGGCCCGCTGCTGGGTCGCCTCGTCCAGCGGCAGCTTCGAGAGGAACGACTGCAGCAGTTCGCGGTAGGCCGGGCGGCAGTTCGCGTCGCCCAGGGACGTGAGCTCCAGGCGGTAGCCGGTGAGGCCGATCGCGCGGAACCCGGCGTCACCGACGGCGATGACCTCGGCGTCCAGCGCCGGGTCGTCGATGCCGATGGCCTCGATGCCGACCTGGTGGAACTGCCTGTACCGGCCGGCCTGCGGGGCCTCCGCGCGGAAGAACTGGCCCGCGTAGTAGAGCTTCGCCGGCAACGAACCGCGGTCGAGGCTGTGCTCGATCACGGCCCGCATCACGCCCGCGGTGCCCTCGGGGCGCAGCGTGATGGAGCGTTCACCGCGGTCGAGGAAGGTGTACATCTCCTTCGTCACGACGTCGGTCGACTCGCCGACACCGCGCGAGAACAGCGCCGTGTCCTCGAAGACCGGCAGCTCGATGTAGCCGTAGCCCGCGAGCTCGGCGGCACGGGTCAGCGTCGACCGGACGTGCGCGAACGCGGCGGACGTCGGCGGGATGTAGTCGGGAACGCCTTTGGGTGCGGAAAACACGTTTCTCAGAGTCCTCGGTGCGGGGCGGCCGGAGCGTCCTGCAGCTGAAGCAGGTAGGGGTTCGTCGCACGCTCGCGGCCTATGGTCGTCGTCGGGCCGTGGCCGGGCAGCACCACTGTGTCATCGGGCAAGGTCATGACCTTGCTCTGCAGAGACGACAACATGCGTGAGTGGTCACCGCCAGGCAGGTCGGTGCGTCCGATGGAACCGGCGAAGAGCGTGTCACCCGAGATCACCAGGCGACCCCCTTCCTGCGCGCCGGAGCGGAACATCACCGACCCGCCGGTATGGCCCGGCGTGTGGTCGACGGTGATCTGCAGCCCGGCGAGGTCGAGCGCGGCGCCGTCGGTGAGCTCGCGCACCTCCGAGGGCTCGCGCATCTCCAGCTTGCCGCCGAAGAACGCGGCCGTCTCGGCGCTGATGCCCTTCAACGGGTCGGCGAGCATCGCTACGTCATCCGGGTGGATGTACGCGGGGATGTCGTTGCCGTCGCAGACGGGCGCGACGGAGAAGGTGTGGTCGAAGTGCCCGTGCGTGAGCAGCACGGCGACAGGCGCGAGACGGTGCTGGCGCAGGGCCTGTTCGATCGGTTCGACCGCGTCCTGACCGGGGTCGATGATCACGCAGGGCTCGCCCTCACCGGCCGCCAGGACGAAGCAGTTCGCCTGGAGCGCACCAGTCGGGAACCCGATCACGAGCACGAAAATGACCTCCCTGTTCAACGACAGCCTAACCACCACACAAAGCTCATATGCCCAGGCCCTAGACTGCCGAGCCGACCGCCCTATTCGCATGAGTCCCTGGGGAGGGAGCACGTGCCCACCAACGAGCAGCGACGCGCGGCAGCCAAGCGCAAGCTTGAGCGTCAGATGGTGTACCGCCAGGAGCGGGCCAAGAAGCGTCGTATCATCGCCGTCGTCTCGACGGTCGTCGTTGTTGCGCTCGTCGGAGGTGGCGTGTGGTTCCTCGCGACTAACGACGTCTTCGGTAATGGTGACGCCGCCGCGTCGGAGACTCCCACCCAGGAGTCGGTGGACAAGGCGGAGAACATTCCCACCGCGCTGCACCAGATCCCGAAGCGCCCGGCCGCGCTTCCGGAAAAAGTGAACTGTGAATACACGAAGGGCCAGGAGCCGGCGGCCAAGGAGAACACGCCGCCCGCGAACGGCGAGCAGCCCGCCACCGGCACGGTCGGCGTCACGCTCGGCACCTCGATCGGTGACCTGAAGTTCAACCTGGACCGCGCGCTCGCGCCGTGCACGGTGAACAACTTCGTGAACCTCGCCAAGCAGAAGTACTTCGACGGCACCACGTGCCACCGCCTCGTCGTCACCGGCATCCAGGTCCTGCAGTGCGGCGACCCCGGCGGCAACGGCATGGGCGGCCCGGGCTACTCGTTCAAGGACGAGGTCTACCCGGAGCTCACCTACGGCCGCGGCGTGCTCGCCATGGCGAACTCGGGCCCGGACACCAACGGCTCGCAGTTCTTCATCGTCTACGGCGACGGCGCGAACCTGCAGGCGAAGTACTCGATCTTCGGCACGGTCGACGAGGAGTCGCTGAAGAAGATCGACGAGGTCGCGAAGACCGGCACGGTCTCGCAGCAGCCCGGCCAGGGCGACGGCAAGCCCAAGACCCCGGTCGACATCAAGTCGGCACTGGTCGCGAGCTAGCCCTCACCGCTCAGCAGAACGGCCCCGGAGCGAGCGCTCCGGGGCCGTTCTGCGTGCTTGGACCGAATTACGAGGCTGACGTCACGCGATAGACGTCGTAGACGCCCTCAATGCCACGCACGGCCTTCAGAACGTGGCCCAGGTGCTTCGGGTCGCCCATCTCGAACGAGAACCGGCTGACGGCCACCCTGTCGCGCGACGTCGTCACCGACGCCGACAGGATGTTCACGCGCTCGTCGGCCAGCACCTTCGTGACGTCCGAGAGCAGCCGGTGCCGGTCGAGCGCCTCCACCTGGATTGCGACCAGGAAGACGCTGGAGGACGACGGCGCCCACTCGACGTCGAGGAGGCGTTCCGGCGACTTCAGCAGCTCCTCCGCGTTCGTGCAGTCGGTGCGGTGCACGGACACGCCGCCGCCCCGTGTCACGAAGCCGAGGATGTCGTCGCCTGGCACCGGGGTGCAGCAGCGGGCGAGCTTCACCCACACGTCGCCCGCGTCCTTGACGATCACGCCCGCGTCGCCGGTGGGGCGGCGCCGGGTGACCGTGGACGGGGTGGCGCGGTCGGCCAGTTCCTCCTCGGCGTGATCGACACCGCCGAGCTGGGCGACGAGCCGTTGCACGACGTGGCGGGCCGAGGTGTGCCCCTCGCCGACCGCCGCGTACAGCGCGCTCATGTCCGTGTGGTGCAGTTCCTTGGCGAGGGCCTGCATCGAGTCGACGCTGACCAGACGCTGGATCGGAAGCCCGACGCGCCGGACCTCCTTGGTGATCGCGTCCTTGCCCTGCTCGATCGCCTCTTCCTTTCGCTCCTTGGCGAACCACTGCTTGATCTTCGCCTTGGCGCGCGGGGACGCCACGAAGCTCAGCCAGTCGCGGGACGGGCCCGCACCCTCCGCCTTGGAGGTGAAGATCTCGACGACCTCGCCGTTCTCGAGCTTGCGCTCCAGAGCGACCAGACGACCGTTCACGCGGGCGCCGATGCAGCGGTGGCCCACCTCGGTGTGCACGGAGTAGGCGAAGTCGACGGGCGTGGAGCCCGTCGGCAGCGTCTCCACGTCACCCTTGGGGGTGAACACGAAGATCTCGCGCGCGGCGAGGTCCCAGCGCAGGCCCTCCAGGAACTCACCGGGGTCCGCGGCTTCCCGCTGCCAGTCGAGGAGCTGGCGCATCCACGCCATCTCGTCGATCTCGACGGACTTGCCGTTGTGCGTGCCCTTGGTCTCCTTGTAGCGCCAGTGCGCCGCGATGCCGTACTCGGCCCGCTGGTGCATCTCGGAGGTGCGGATCTGCACCTCGAGAGGCTTGCCGTCGGGACCGATCACGGTCGTGTGCAGCGACTGGTACACGCCGAACCGCGGCTGCGCGATGTAGTCCTTGAACCGGCCCGGCATGGGCTGCCAGGCGGCGTGGACGACACCCATGGCGGCGTAGCAGTCCCGCACCTCGTCCACGAGGATCCGGACGCCCACGAGGTCGTGGATGTCGTCGAAGTCCCGGCCGCGGACGATCATCTTCTGGTTGATCGAGTAGTAGTGCTTCGGCCTGCCCTCGACCTTGGCGACGATCCGCGCGGTCTCGAGCTGCGAGTTCAGCTCCTGGACGACGGTGCGCAGGTACGTGTCGCGACTCGGCGCGCGCTTCGCGACCAGGCGGACGATCTCGTCGTACTTCTTGGGCTGCAGGATCGCGAACGCGAGGTCCTCCAGCTCCCACTTGACCGTCGCCATGCCCAGGCGGTGAGCGAGCGGCGCGAGCACTTCGAGCGTTTCCCTGGCCTTGCGAGCCTGCTTCTCCGGCGGCAGGAACCGCATGGTGCGCATGTTGTGCAGCCGGTCGGCGAGCTTGATGACCAGGACACGAGGGTCCTTCGCCATCGCGATGACCATCTTGCGGATGGTCTCGGCCTCGGCCGCTGCCCCCAGCTTGACCTTGTCGAGCTTCGTGACTCCGTCGACCAGCCGGGCGACTTCCTCGCCGAAGTCTTCCTTGAGCTGGTTGAGCGAGTAGTCGGTGTCTTCCACGGTGTCGTGCAGCAGCGCGGCCACCAGCGTCGTGGTGTCCATGCCCAGCTCGGCGAGGATCGTCGCCACGGCGAGCGGGTGGGTGATGTACGGGTCGCCGGACTTGCGGCGCTGCGGGCGGTGCTTCTCCTCGGCAACGTCATATGCGTGCTGCAGAAGCGCCAGATCGGCCTTGGGATGGAGGTCGTAGTGCGCGGCGGCGAGAGGTTCGAGGACCTGCTTCACCGGGGCCGCACGTTGGGCGGTGATGCGCCGCGCAAGGCGGGCGCGCACACGCCGGGTCGCCGACGGTTGAACAACCGTCGCAGCGGGTTCGGTGTCTTGACTCAACCCCACGCTCCTCGGGTCTCGCGAGTACCGAGGATAACGCGTTTACGATGCGGAAACTTCCGATGACGCGTTGAGCGGCACAGCTCACACGGTGAACGCGCCCCAGATTATTGCTGGGCCGATCAGGCGACACTCCCCCGACACGTCCCTGGCATGGCTCAGCCGTGGGGCCCGCCGCTCACGTAGAGCACCTGCCCGGTGACGTAGTCGGCGTCCTCAGCGGTGAAGAACAGGACGGCCCGCGCGATGTCGTGCGGCGTCCCGGTACGCCCCCGCGGAATGCCCTTCGCCTGGTGCTTCAGGTGTTCCTCGAGCGTCCGCCCGGCCCGCGCCGCACTGACCTCGGTCATCCGCGTGACGACGACCCCGGGCCCGACCGCGTTGACCGTGATCCCGACGGGCGCGAGATCGAGCGCCGCCGCCCTCGTCAGCCCCTCCAGCCCGGCCTTGGCCGCGACGTAGTTGACCCGCTCGTCGTCGACGATCGCCGAAATGCTCGAAATGTTGACCACGCGCCCCCACCCCACCGCACGCATGGCCGGCGCCGTGGCCTTGAGGAACAGGAACGCACCCCGCAGATGCGTGTCGACGACCGCGTCCCAGTCCTCCAGCGGCATGTCGAGCACGTGGTTGTCCTTGGCGAACCCGGCGTTGTTGACCAGGATCTCGACCGCCCCGAACGCCTCGCCGATCTCCGCGACGGCCCGCTCGACCTGCCCGGGATCGCTGACGTCAGCGCAGACCGCGACAGCCGCATCACCCGCCTCACGAATCTCGTCGGCCACCGCGCGGGCGGCCTCCTCGACCCGGTCCAGCACGGCGACCCGATGCCCCTGAGCGGCCAGCGCGAGCGCGATCCCCTGACCGATACCCGAACCGCCACCCGTGACCAGCGCTACCCGCGACCGCACTTCACCACTCAGTTGCACAGCGGCCTAGTCCTGCGCCTGCGCCACGAACGCACGCCAGGCGGAGAGCGAGAAGGCCAGGACGGTGCCACCAGAGGCCTTGGAGTCCCGCACGAGAGCAGCCTGGTCCAGGGAGACCTCGACACAAGTACCGCTGTCCGTGCTGCCGCTGTAGGTGCTCTTACGCCAACTCCGGTCGAGCGTCATTGAGGTCCTCTCGCAGTCCACTGACGTAGTCCGTCAGCATGCTCCGCGATTGTCCCTCATCCAACGCAAGGGCATCCAGCCACTTAAAGAACTCCCGGCTGCTCGCGATGGCTTTGCCGTCGTGCGCGAACAGTTGCGCCACATCGGTTTCGCTGTAGGCGACCGGCACCATCTTCTCGAAGCTGAACAGCCTCCGTGCTGACCTCATCGCGATCGCGATGCCCGCCGACATGGGCACTATGCGAAGGCTGTGGGGCTGGAAAAGCAGGCGCAGATACTGCTCCTCCATGATCTGGGCGCTGCCCACGCGCATTCGCAACGCGAGCTCATGCACGTAGAACGTGCACTCCGGCCGATTCGGGCGCCTCATGATCGACTGCCGGTCGATGCGGAGCTGGACGTACTTCTCGATGTTCTCCGGGGCCTCGTTGCCACCCTCAGTGAGCAGTGCCCGTGCGTACTCAGGGGTCTGGGCGAGCCCTGGCATGGTCAGGCCGTCGAAGCTGGTGATCTTCGTCGCCTGGGCCTCCGCCATCGCGAGCGTTCGCAGGTTGTCGGGTACGACCAGCACGTATGGGTCGAAGGCGTAGCGGTAGCGGTCTCGGAAGGCCTCGAAGTAGTTACTGTCGCGGCCGCAGGTCATCAGGTACTGGACTAGGTCGATCTCGCTCGCACGGGCTTTGCCGTTTTCGATGTTGGAGACCTTGCTCGGGTCCCAGCCGAGTTGTTCGGCGAAGCCGAAGCCCGTCAGCCTGGTGTGTTTCTCGCGCAGGCGGCGCAGTTCGTCGCCCAGGTCGCGGCTGTAGGCGGTGGAGGTGATCGCAGTCATTCGTCCGACGGTAGGCATTGACCCTCCTCCACGAACCTGCTCATTCGGGTGAAAACGGTTGCTCGCGCGCGGGTGTCATCAGGCGACTTCGCGGTGGTCTGGGTGGGTGTTGGTTCTGGGAGTGCGGGTGGGGTCGAGCCAGGCGGGCGGGGTGAACGTCGGGGTGCCATTGAGGAGCCTTACCTCCCATTCGCTTTGGTGGATCAGGGTGTGGTGGTGGCGGCACAGCAGGGCCGCGTTCTCAACTGATGTGCCGCCGCCCTCGGACCAGAATCTGATGTGGTGGGCGTCGCAGTGCTTGGGCGGGCGGTCGCAGCCCGGGAACGAACAGCCCTGGTCTCTGGCGACCAGGAGGCGGCGGATCGAGGCCGGGAAGGTGCGGGTCTTGCGGCCGATGTCGACGTGCTCGGAGCGGCCGCCCAGTACCACCGGGATGACGCCGGCGTTGCAGGCCAGGCGGCGGACCAGCTTGGCCTGCACGCGCTCGCGGGTGTCCAGGGTGGCGAAGCCGGTCTGCTCGGCCAGGTCGCGGTAGGCCATCGTCAGGGTCAGCGTGACCGGCTCGCCGCCGTGTTCGGGGAGGCGGTCGGCACGCAGCATCAGGTCGATCAGGTCGGCGAAGGCGTCGCCTTCCCGTTCGGCGCGCGTGCGGGGGTCCTGGCCTTCTTCCGGGGTGGTCGGGCGGGGTTTGGCCAGCGGGTCGATCATCGCTTCGAACTTGGCTCCGGCGATCTTGTCCAGCTTCGCCGACACCTCCAGCTGGTCGCCCTTCCACTCCATCCGCAGCCGGTTGACCGGCGGCGCCGGAACAGCCTCACCCGGCTCCGCGTCCTGCTGGTAGAGCCGGTACGCCAGCTCTTTGCCGAACGCGCGCACCGCACTGGGCTCGTTGGCCTGGGCGAACTCGACCACAGGCCCCTCAGCCTCAGGCGGCAGATCCTTCATCACCTCGGCCACAGCCGAGATGTGCTCCCCGGAGAGCGCGCCCTCCGCCACCACAGCGGCGGTGACCGGCAGCTCCGGCTCCACACGCGAACCGGACGGCGTGAGCTGGTGGGTCAGCAGCTCGGCTCGCGCAACCCACTGACGCGCGGTCTTCAAGTCCCACCGCACGGCATGACGCAACACGTGCGCCACATTCCTGTACCCCAGCTCGGTTGCCGCTCCGCGCCTCTCCAACTCGGCGATCTTCTGCATCATCACATTCTCAAGAACGCGAATTTCCACCACGTCTCCGACGACTGCGGCAAGCAGTTCGTCGGTAGACAGAAGGCAGAAGTCTCGTTCGCTCATGCGTTCGACACTACCGCAAGATCACGACATAAAAGCACGTCAGCGGCCACACGTTCGGGTGAACGACCTAGCCAATGGCCATAGGTTCCGTTAGTGCACATCTCTCTAGACGCAACGCAACCACTAGCAACCACGCACGCACAGAAACGCGAAATACGCACACAAACCACGCCCCGCAACCACCAACGCAAACAAACCACAGAAATGCAGTCCGGCACACGCCCGACGAAGGAGGGCATGTGCCGGTTCGGCGCAGCCGTGCACTCCTGGAACACTCGGCACGGTGAGGACTCTGATCTGGTGCGCCGCGATGACGTTCGTGTGGCTGGGCACGATGGCGTACCTCGCCCTCGACGACCCCAGCTACGTCGACCAGCGGTCGATCATCGGCTCGACAGTCGGCTGGGTGGTCGCGACAGCACTCAGCTGGCTGGTGCTGCGCCGCGCAAAGACGCCAAAACTGTGGGAGATCGCGGTAGTAACAGCACCGGCGTCACTGGTCACGCTGGTCTTCGTCAGCATCGGCGCCGCCTTCGTAGCCCCACCGCCGATCGCCTGAGATCGTCCGGCTGAGAAACTGAAGCCATGCACTCGCACCGCCCGATCTGGCACTGCCTGGCGTTCGCGGGCATCTGGTACGCCGCGATCGTCCTGCTCAGCCTGGTCACCAACGGCGGCAGCGAGGCTCTCCGCGCGGCGATGCTGGGCGTCGTCCCGTGGCTGGGCGCCTCGGCCGCCCTGATGCGGTTCGGGCACGGCGACATGAAGGCCTGGCGCCTGATCCTGCTGGGTCTGCCGATCTTCTACTTCCTGTGGGCGGTCACCGTGGTCTTCGCCTATCGGTTCATCGCAGAGCCAGTCACCGGCTGACACGCAAAAGGGACCGGCGACAACGTCACCGGTCCCCTCGCAAGCAAAGTCCTCTACACGGCCAGCAGAGCGCTTACCTCGCGGCCCGCCAGCCGGGAGCGTCCGCCCAGAGCGGTGATCTCCAGAACCACGGACACACCAGTCACGATGCCGCCGGCCCGTTCGACCAGCGTGCACGCGGCCTCAGCGGTGCCGCCGGTGGCCAGCACGTCGTCCACCACCACAACACGCTGCCCAGGCAGGATCGCGTCCGCAGGAAGCTCCAGAGACGCCGTGCCGTACTCCAGTTCGTACGACTCCGAGTCGGCGACGACCGGGAGCTTGCCCGGCTTGCGCAGCGGCACGACGCCGTAGCGCCAGCCGTAACCCAGAGCAGCACCCAGGAGGAAGCCGCGCGCCTCGATGGCGGCGATCACCTGGGTGCTGTCGTCGATCTTGTCCTGAAGGGCGTCGACCACGGCGCGCAGGGCGTCCGGGTCGGTGAGAACCGGCGTGAAGTCCCGGAAGACGACCCCTGGCTTGGGGAAGTCCGGGACTTCACGCATCAGTCCCAGAGCACGATCCAATTTCAACGCTGACGCTTTCCGGTCGGACGGCGGCGGGCGTCGCCTGCCTTGGCGGTGCGGTGAGGCACCGAGGCAGCCGCGGCGTACGCCTCTTCCTTGCGCAGGTCGGCGTTGAGGGCCTCGTCGTCGACCGACTCGATGCCCTCGGCGACCTGCGGGCCCGTGGCCTTGGCGCGGCGGGTGGCCACGCGCTTGGCCTGCGCGATGTACTTCGGGTCGCGCATCTTCAGGTCCACCAGCACCGGGGTGGCGAGGAAGATCGAGGACAGGGCGCCGATGAACATGCCGACGAGCTGCACGAGCGCCAGGTCCTGCAGGGTGCCGACGCCCAGGATGCCGACGCCGACGACCAGCAGGCCGATGACCGGGAGCAGCGCGATCAGCGAGGTGTTGATCGAGCGCATCAGGGTCTGGTTCAGCGCCAGGTTCGACGCCTCGGCGTACGTGCGGCGGGTCAGGCCCAGCAGGCCTCTGGTGTTCTCCTTGACCTTGTCGAACACGACGACCGTGTCGTACAGGGAGAAGCCGAGGATGGTGAGCAGACCGATCACCGTCGCCGGCGTCACCTCGAAGCCGATGATCGAGTACACGCCCGCGGTGATGATGACGTCGTGGAACACGGCGACGAGCGCGCCGACGGCCATCTGCCACTCGAAGTAGAACACCAGGAAGACCGTCACGGCGACGAAGAACCAGAACAGGGCCCAGAGGGCCTTGCCACTGATCTCACCGCCCCAGGACGCGGAGACGGCGCTGTCGGAGATCGCCGTCTGACCGCCCTGCGGGTTGGTGTCCTGCGCGAGAGCCGTCTTGAGCGTCGCGACCTCCGCGACGTTCAGCGCCGGCGACTTGAGCTGGATCGACGCGCTGGCGCCGGAGCCGACGGCCTGCACGGCGTTCGGCTTCTTGCCGGGCAGGGCCTTCGCGTAGACGTCCTCGACGGTGCTCGTCGTGATGGTCTGGCCGCTGGCCGACACGGACGGCATCGAGATCTTGGTGCCGCCCTCGAAGTCGATGCCGAGGTTGAAGCCCTTGAACACCATCGAGCCGATGCAGACCAGCAGGATGATGCCCGAGACGATGTACCAGCGGGTGCGCTTGCCGACGATGTCGAAGGCGCCGTTGCCCACGTAGAGGCGTGAGAACACGCTGCTCATGTCAGGCCTCCTTCACGGCGGTCGTCTTGCCGGTCGAGGTGGCGCGGTGCGATGCGCCCTCGCGGGCGGCACCTCCCAGGCCCGACAGGCTCGAGTTGGAGAGGAGCTTGGACTTCGACGCGATCGCGACCAGCGGGTGCGTCACGAGGAACACGACCACGAGGTCGAGGACCGTCGACATGCCCAGGGTGAACGCGAAGCCCTTCACCTGGCCGACCGCGATGATGTACAGCACGGCGGCGGCGATGAAGCTGACCGCGTCGGCGGAAAGGATCGTGCGGCGCGAACGGACCCATGCGCGCGGCACGGCCGAACGGAACGTGCGGCCCTCACGCACCTCGTCTTTCAGTCGTTCGAAGAAGACGATGAACGAGTCCGCCGTGATACCGATGGCGACGATGAATCCGGCGATACCGGCCAGGTCGAGCGTGAAGCCGATCAGGCGGCCCAGCAGGACGAGCACCGCGTAGATGACGACCGCGGACAGGACCAGCGACAGGATCGTCAGGATGCCGAGCAGGCGGTAGTAGAACAGGCAGTAGACGAAGACCAGCGCGAGGCCGATGCCGCCGGCGATGAGACCCGCCTTGAGCGACTGCAGGCCGAGCGTCGGGGAGATCGTCTGAGCCTCGGACGAGTCGAAGGACAGCGGCAGCGCGCCGTACTTCAGCGTGTTCGCGAGGTTCGTGGCTTCCTTCTGCGTGAACTTGCCGCTGATCTCGGTGGAGCCGCCCGCGATGGCCGACTGGATGGTCGGCGCGGACATGACCTCGCCGTCGAGCACGACCGCCACGGCCTGCTGGACGTTGGCCGAGGTGAACGAGCCCCACTTGGTGCCGCCCGCGGACTTGAAGTCCAGGTTGACGACGTAGCCGGTGCCGTTCGGGTTCTTGTTCGCGACGGCGTTGTTGATGTCCTCACCGGTGAGGCGGGAGTAGTTCGTGTAGTCGTCCGCCTTGGTCTCGGTGTCCTCCTTGGGAGGGTTGACCGGGGCCAGCGTGTACTTGAACTCGCCCTTTTCGTCACAGGTGACGAGAGGCTTGTCCAGGTCGTCGTTGCCGCGCAGCGGGTCGGGCTGCGAGCAGTCGAGCATGAGCGCGGCCTGCTGCAGGATCTGCGGGTCGGTCGCCTGGCGGAGGGCCTTCGCTTCCTGGATCTCCTTCGCGACCTTCGGGTCGACGTTGGAGGGAGCGGACGGCGTGCTGGGCGGCGCGCTGGCGTTGCTGGACGGCGCGGCGCTGTTCGACGGCGGCGTGCTGGACGGCTGCGCGGCCAGGTTCGGCGCGGGGCGGCCCTGCGGAGCACCGCTCGACGGCGGCGGGCTGCCGGCGCTCTCGCTCGGCGGCGTCGACGGAGGCGTGCTCGCACTGCCGGACGGCGGCGCGCTCGTCTGGGTCTGCGGCACGGCGCCCGCGGGCACCGGCTGGCCGATGACCTTGCGGAACGCGAGGCGAGCGGTCTGGCCGAGGCCCTTCGCGCCTTCGCTGTCCGCGCCCGGGACCGTGATCACCAGGTTGTTGCCGTCTCGCACGACCTCGGCACCGGAGACGCCGAGACCGTTCACGCGGACCTCGATGAGGTCACGTGCCCGGTTGAGCGCTTCCTCGCTCGGCTGTGCGCCGTCTTCCTGCCGAGCTGTCAGGGTGACGAGAGTGCCGCCCTGGAGGTCGATTCCGAGCTTGGGTTTGGCCGAACCGTTCCCGGTGAGAAACACCAGGGCGTAGAGCGCGACCACGATGAGGACAAAACTCGCCAGATACTTCGCAGGGCGAATTTGCCCGGCCGGAGGTGCCACGATCCGTCCGTCTCCTAGTAGCTATGGTTTCCGAGCGCGCAGCGTAACGCGCGCCGCGTGAGCTGCGCGTCACTACCTGGAGTTGGCGGTGTTCACAGTTGCCAACTCCAGGTGTCACGGGCCTGTTGGTTACTTCTTGGCGCCGTGGTCCAGGGGCTCGGCGACCTGTGCGGTGGTCGCGGGCACCTCTTCCTCGACGTCGTCGGTCTTGTCCTCGACCACTGCCTCGTCGGTCTCGGCGACCTTCTCGCGAATGGCGGCACGCAACCAGCGCGTGACGACGCCTTCGGAGATCTCGATGTCGATGGTGGTGTCGTGGCTCGCGTCGGCAACGGTGCCGTACAGGCCGGACGTCGTCATCACCTTGTCGCCGGGGGCGAGCGAGTCCTGCAGGTTCTTCTGCTCGGCCATCGCCCGCTTCTGCTTGCGCGCGCTGAGGAACAGCGGCACCGCCAGCAGAACCAGAAGCAACGGGAACATCAAAGACGAAAGGTTGCCCATCATTCTCCGATCAGGTGGACATGCCTTCGACGCACGTCCGATATGTCCAGGTGCTTTTACCGATTGTGCCAGGTCACCACAGTTGATCACCGGCGGGCGGCTCCAGCCCCAGGTGGTACCACGCGGCGGGCGTCGCCACTCGGCCGCGCGGTGTCCGGGCCAGCATGCCAGCCCGCACCAAATACGGTTCGCACACCTCTTCCACGGTGGTCGGTTCCTCACCGACCGCGACCGCGAGGGTGGCGACGCCGACCGGGCCGCCGTTGAAGCTCTTGACCAGGGCGTTCAACACCGCGCGGTCGAGCCGGTCGAGGCCCAGTTCGTCGACGTCGTAGACGACGAGGGCCTGCTTGGCGATGTCCTCCGTCACCTTTCCGTCGGCCCTGACCTCCGCGAAGTCGCGCACACGGCGCAGCAGGCGGTTCGCGATGCGGGGGGTGCCGCGGGAGCGACCGGCGATCTCGATGGCGGCGTCCTCGGCGAGGTCGACGCCGAGGATCTTCGCGCTGCGCTTCACGATCAGGTCGAGCTCTTCCGGCGTGTAGAACTCCATGTGCCCGGTGAAGCCGAAGCGGTCGCGCAGCGGTCCCGTGAGCGCACCGGACCTGGTCGTGGCCCCCACCAGCGTGAACGGCGCGATGTCGAGCGGGATGCTGGTCGCTCCAGGGCCCTTGCCGACCATCACGTCGACGCGGAAGTCCTCCATCGCGAGGTACAGCATCTCCTCCGCGGGCCTCGCCATGCGGTGGATCTCGTCGATGAAGAGGACGTCGCCCTCGACGAGGTTCGACAGCATCGACGCCAGGTCGCCGGCACGTTCCAGGGCGGGGCCGCTCGTGATGCGGATGGCGGCGCCGAGCTCCTTGGCGATGATCATGGCCAGCGAGGTCTTGCCCAGGCCGGGAGGGCCGCTGAGCAGGACGTGGTCCGGGGCCGTCCCTCGCCTCATCGCGCCCTGCAGGACGAGTTCGAGCTGCTCGCGCACGCGCTGCTGACCGACGAACTCGTGCAGGTCGGCCGGGCGCAGGCTGGTCTCGAGATCGCGTTCGGCCGGTGCGACGTAGGGGCTGAGCTCGTCCTCGGTCACTTGCGCCCCAGGGTCGCGAGCGCACGGCGCAGGACGGCGGACGTGGACTGGTCCGGGTTCGCGGCCAGCACGCTGTCGACCGTGGTCTCCGCGGACTTGGCGGGGAAGCCGAGGCCGAGGAGCGCCTCCACGACGTGGTCACGCGTCTGGCTGTGCGCGGGCGTCGTGGGCGCGGCGAGCTGACCGACCTTGTCGCGCAGCTCGATGATGAGGCGTTCCGCGCCCTTCTTCCCGATGCCCGGGACCTGCGTGAGCACGGTGATGTTGCCTTCGGCGAGCGCGTGGCGGAGCTTGTCCGGCTCCAGGACCGCGAGGGTGGCCAGTGCGATGCGCGGGCCGATGCCGCTGACCGTCTGGAGCAGGCTGAACAGCTCGCGCGCCTCGGCGTCGGCGAACCCGAACAGGGTGAGGCTGTCCTCGCGGACGATCAGGGTGGTGGCGAGGCTCGCCTCCTCGCCGCGGCGCAGGGTGGCGAGCGTGGTCGGCGTCATCTGGACGGCGAACCCGACGCCGCCCACCTCGACGACGGCGTGGTCGAGGCCGACGTGCTGCACCTGGCCGCGCAGTGACGAGATCACCTGTGTCCTCCGGACTTCACGCTCACGCAGGCGTCCCCTCGCGAAGGGGACCCCTTGATTTCATTCTTCCAGCCGACCCTGACAATTTCGGCGCGCACTGAAGCCGTCATGACCCGCTCCGGCGAGCCGCCTCTGCCAGCTTCGCCTTGTGCACGCGGGCGAGTTCCGCCGCACGGGCCTGCGCCTCTTCCAGCCTGTTGCGCATCGGCGCGCGCCAGTGGTGGCAGATCGCGATGGCCAGCGCGTCCGCCGCGTCGGCCGGCTTCGGCGCGACCTTCAGGCCGAGCAGCTTGGTCACCATCGCGGTCACCTGCGCCTTGTCCGCGCGGCCCGAACCCGTGACAGCGGCCTTCACCTCGGACGGCGTGTGGAACTCGACCGGCACGTTTCGTTGCGCGGCAGCCAAAGCGACGACGCCCGACGCCTGCGCGACCCCCATCGCGGTGCGGACGTTGTGTTGCGCGAAGACGCGTTCGATGGCGACGACCTGAGGTTCGTAACGGTCCAGCCACACGCAGACGCCGTCGTACAGCTCATGAAGGCGCACGGACAGCGGAGCGTCAACGGGCGTGCGGACGACATCGACGGCCACGGCGCGCACGACTCGGCCTGGTCCGCCGTCGACGACGCCGAAGCCGCACCTGGTCAGACCGGGGTCGACCCCGAACACCCGCACAACAGCTCCCCGGATCGCTGAACGAACAACAGTTCGAACCATATCCGGTGCACCGATAGGGGACTTGCACCGACACGGACCGACACGGTTCGACAAGTCCACGCCGCCGTTACTACGGTGGTCGGGTTTCGATCACGGGAGTCACGGTGAAGAGGTTCTGGATCGTCGCGGGGTGGGTCGGCACCTTCATCGCGATCGCCATCCTCACCGCCCTCTCCGCGCCGCGCGATATCGGTATCGCAATCGACAAAGTCGTGCAGCTGGTGTTCGCCATCGCGGCGTTGGTCGCCTACGCGCGGGCACGCGACCGTTGGATGACGGCGGCGATGATCAGCCTGAGCGTCGGGTTGTCCGCGTGGATCTGGGGCCAGCAGATCATGGGCGTGCAACTGCCGTCGTCGACGATCGCGCCGATCGGCTTCACGATGGTGCCGGTGCTCTGCCTGGCCGCCGTGATCGCGAAGGCGCAGAAACGCCGTTCCGACGACCTGCTGCCGAACTACCGCAGCCGCACGGTGCTCGTGCTCGACGGGCTGATCGTGATCGGGTCGCTGTTCGTGCTGACGTGGGTGTCGGCGCTGGAGTCGCTGACGCGGGCATGGGCCACCGAGGGTCCCGGGTTCGCCACCGTCGTCGCGCATCCCGCCGCGTACCTCGTGCTGCTCGTGGCGATCGTGGTGATGTCGTGGACGCATCAGGCCGTGCGTCAGTGGCCGATGTTTTTCGTCGCGCTGGCCGGTATCGCGCAGTCGTCGTCGGGCTGGGTGTTCGCGTTCTACATCTCCAAGGGCAACACGGCGATCCCGGCGGCCGCGGACATCGGTTTCATGCTGTGCCCGGCGTTCTTCCTGCTGAGCGCGCTGGCCCCGGTGCGCAACCTCGAAGCCACGTCCGGCCGCATGCGCACGGCCGACCTGCTGCACCTGCTCGTGCCGTACCTGCCGCTCGCGATCACCGGCCTGTTCGTCATCTGGAACACCGCGACGGGTGGCCGCCTCAACCCGGTCGAGATCTACGTCGGGCTTCTGGTCGTGTGCCTCGTGATCGTGCGTCAGCTGCTCACGATGATGGACAACGTACGGCTGATGGACCAGCTCCGCGTCTCTCGCGAGGAGCTACGGCACGAGGCGACGCACGACCCGTTGACCGGCGTCGCGAACCGCTCGCTCTTCCGCGAACGGCTGGAGCGCGCGCTCGCGGTTCGTGACCGCGCGAAGCCGTTGATCCTGCTGTTCATCGACGTGGACGGCTTCAAGGCGGTCAACGACAACAACGGGCACGCCGAGGGCGACATGGTTCTGCGCAATGTCGCCGCACGGCTGGAGAACAACGTCCGGCCCGAGGACACCGTGGCGCGGCTCGGCGGTGACGAGTTCGGCGTGCTGATCGACGGCGGCGACGCGGACGAGATCGGCGCACGGCTGCTGGACGCGTTGGGGCATCCGCACGAGGTGCTCGGCCGGGTGCATCGGGTGCACGCCAGCATCGGTGTGGCGCAACGGTTCTCGTACGATCCCAAGATCACTGCCGACGACGTGCTCGGGGCCGCGGACGCCGCGATGTACACGGCGAAGCGGCTCGGCAAGGGCATGGTCGTCGTGCACGGTTCCCCGCTTCCGGAGATGACGTGACCCCAGAGCAGTTGATTTCCGCGTTGAACATGCAGGAGTTGCCCGTCGAGGGCGGGTACTTCGCGCAGACGCACCGGTCCGACGAGGTGTCCGCGATCGCGTACCTGTTGCGCCGCCCGGACTTCTCCGGCATGCACGTGCTGAAGCACCTGGAGATCTACCACTTCCACGCCGGGTCGCCGTTGCGGATGCTGCTGCTGCACCCGGACGGCACGGTGACCGAACCGGTGCTGAGCGCGTCCAACCCGCAGGTCGTGGTGCCCGCGGGCGTGTGGCAGGGCAGCACTCCGGCCGGCGACTGGTCGTTGGTCGGCACGGTCGTGGTGCCGCCGTACACCGACGACATCGTGGAGTTCGGGCACGCGGACGACCTGTGCGCGCGTTATCCCTCACACGCTGCCGCCATTCGACCGTTGTGCAGGTTCTAGCGTCTCTAAGATCGTCGGAATGGCGCTTGTCCCGCTCAACGGCATCGAGCTGAACGTCCAGACCGAGGGTTCCGGTGACCTCGTCGTGCTCGTCATGGGCACCGGCAGTCCCGGCAGGGTCTGGCGCACCTACCAGGTGCCCGCGCTGGTCAAGGCCGGTTACCGCGTCGCGTACTTCGACAACCGCGGCATCAGGCCGTCGTCGGAGTGCGCCGGGGGTTTCACGCTCGACGACATGGTCGCCGACACCGCCGCGCTGATCGAGCACCTGGGCGGCCCTGCGCACGTGATCGGCACGTCGCTGGGCGGGCGCATCACCCAGGAACTGGCGCTGGCGCATCCGTCGCTGGTGCGCAGCGCGGTGATGATGGCGACCGCCGGCCGTCCCGAACCGGTGCAGCAGGCGTGGTCGCAGGCGCTGTGCGACCTGCACGACAAGGGCGTCGAGGTCCCGCTGGCGTTCTACTCGGCGGCGTCGGTGGTCCGGAACCTGTCACAGGCGACCCTGGCCGACCCGATGGTCGCCGGCGACTGGTTGCAGATGTACGAGTTCGCCGGGGCGTCGCTCGGTGCGGGCGAACGGATCCAGCTCGGCCTGGCCGAGTACGACACGCGTCTGGAGGCCTACCGCGCCATCGCCGTGCGGTCGCTGGTGATCGGGTTCGCCGACGACCTGGTGCTGCCGCCGCGGCTGTCGCGCGAGGTCGCGGACGCGATTCCCGGCGCCCGGTACGCCGAGGTCGCGGACGCCGGGCACGTCGGGTACCTGGAGCGGCCGGACGAGGTGAACCGGCTGCTGGTCGAGTTCCTCAGCGGAGCGTGAACTCGTAGGTCTCGTCGACCATCCGCGCGAGGAACCGGTCGCGGTCGAACTCCGGGTCCTCGTCCATGCCGGGCGGCGGCACGTGCACGAAGCTGAAGTGGCCCGCCTTCGGCACGATCCGCAGGTCCACCTCGGCCGGAGCGGTCTTCAGGACCTCCACTTCGGACGCCGGGACGAACGTGTCCAGTTCGCCGACGTAGGCGAGGATCGGCACCTTCACCGCGTCCAGCGCGCCGGGGGCCGCGAACCAGCCGGCGGGTGGCGTGTAGAGCACCAGGCGGCTGACGCGGGAATCCCTTGGCACGTCAAGGGGCTCGCGTTCCTTGCTCCACGGCGTCGCGCCCGCGAGGCACAGGCCCGCCCAGGCGCCGATCGAGTGGCCGATCACGGCCACCTCGGCGTCCGGGGCGACGTCGCACAGGGCCTCGACCAGGCCCAGCGGCCGGGCCAGGTAGTCGTCCCAGGTCGCCTGCTGCGGGTGCAGACGCGGGAAGGACGGTGCGATCACCTGGTGGCCCTGAGTGGTGAAGTGGTCCAGGAGCGGGCGGTGCCGTTCCGGGTCACCACCGCCTCCGACAGCGAAGAGCACGATCAACGAAGTACCCCCGTCAGCGATGCGCGGCCTGTCCTGTCGGCCGCAGCAGGATCTCGTTCACGTCCACAGTGGACGGTTGGGACACGGCGTAGAGCACCGCCCTGCCAACGTCTTCCGGTGCCAGCTTCGGGTCGTCCACCCGCGACGCCGGGATGGCGTCGGTGTCGACCAGGCCCGGCTGCACCACCGTCACCCTAACCCCGGTGGCCACCGCCTCGGCGCGGATCGCCTGCGCCAGACCGGTGATCGCCCACTTCGTCGCCGAGTACAGGTTGCCCGGCCGGACGCCACGGCCGGCGGCGGAACCGGTCATCACCAGGTGGCCGCCAGAGCGGATCAGCGCCGGCATCGCGGCACGGGCGGTGAACGCGGGACCGCAGACGTTCGTGACGACCATGTCCGTCCACTCCGACGGCTTCGCGCCAGCGTCCGAGACGAACGACGTGTCGACGGAAACTCCAGCGTTCGCGAATACAACGTCGATCCGGCCCCAGCGGGACTCCACTCGGGACATGAGATCCTGCACGGAATCCCAGGAAGAGACGTCGCATCGGGCGTCCCAGCCGCGATCTCCGACAGATTCTTCGGCGCTGCGGGAGGCCCTGACCACGCGATACCCCGCCTGAGCTGCGAGAACAGCGGTCGCCGCCCCGATTCCGCGGGAAGCGCCGGTCACCACGAAGACGTGTTCCATGATCCGGAACCCTAGTCAGGGAAACGTCAGGGGCGCCTGTTTTGATACCGCTCATGACTTTGAACCGCAGGTCCGTGTTCGGGCTGGGAACCGTCGCGGCCGCGACGGCCGTGCTCGGCTCCAACGGTGCAGCACAAGCCCAGGAAGACGCGGAGGTAGAGATCGAACGCTCCCCGGCGACGGCCGACCGGTCGCGCAAGCGCGTGGCCCAGATCTACCGGCGGCAGACCCGCAAGGCGAAGGGCAGCTGGTCGTCGCTGATCACGGTCGCCGATCTCGACGGGACGACGAAGGCCGCCGTCGACGAGGACGCCGACAAGGTGGTCGAGGCCTACAGCGTCAACAAGATCGCTGTCGCGGTCGCCGTGCTGGACAAGGTGGACCGGGGGCTGATCAAGCTCGACCAGACGGTCACCGTGTCGGCCGCCATCGTCATCCAGGACACCGACGGCATCTTCGCGCTCGACGGCGCGTACCCGAGCGAGGTCACCGTCGGCCACGCGCTGGCGAACCTGCTGACCGTTTCGGACAACACCGCGGTCCGCCTGTGCGGCCTGGTCGTGCCGGCGCTGGAGCTCAACGAGATCCTGCGGTCCAAGGGCTTCGTGCACACGCAGGTCGTTCCGGTCGCGAACCCGAACCGGTTCTTCCTCGGCACCACGACGGCGCGCGAGACGCACACGTTGCTGCAGAAGCTGGTCGACGGTCAGCTGCTGTCCGCGGCGTCCACCGCGTACCTGCTGAACATCCTGCGTGCGACGGCGAGCTTCACCGACGGCGTGCGGCTCAACCTCACGACGAACGAGCGTCTGCGCGTCGCGACGAAGGCCGGTTGGTTCGAGGACGGCCGCAACGAGGCCGGGATCATGTTCAGCGCGGACAACCGGGCGATCCTGATCTACTCGATGTTCGCGTCGGGGACCTTCGCCGGCGACAAGGCCGTGAACGACGAGGACTTCAGCACCACGCACCCGGCCGTCGCGGCCCGCGCGGAGCTCGGACGGTCCATGTTCGACGCCGTCATCAAGATCACGACCACGAAGCCGAAACACCGTGCAAAGGTTTACAGGTTCGTCAACGGCGGCTGATTGCCGAGATTTATCTGAAATCTGGACCAAAGAGCGCTGATTTTCGGATATACACAAACCAACGCCGGGGTCGGTCGTCGCCGCCGTCGACGACCGGCTTCCCCGCGTTGGTCAGAGCGCCGGTTCCACAATGTCGTGGTACCTGCGCGTCACCTCTTCGATCACCTCGTCGAAGTCCGCCGCCCAGATGGCCGCGTTGAAGATCTCCACCTCGACGTCCCGCGAATATCCGGTCGCGGCGACGTGCCGTGTCAGGCGGTCCAGGTCGATGTCACCGTCACCGGGATAACCGCGTCCGAGCAGCACATCGGCGGGCACGGGCGTGAGCCAGTCACACACCTGGTACGACGCGATGTGCGGCCCCGCGCGCACGATCTGCGCGTCCAGATCGGGGTCCCACCACACGTGCAGCGCGTCCACGACGACGCCGACCGACTCGTGCTGTTCGGCGATGTCCAGCGCCTGCGCCAACGTCGACAGCACGCCGCGGTCCGCGCAGAACACCGGATGCATCGGTTCCAGCGCCAGGATCACGCCCGCCTGCGCCGCGTACACCGACAGTTCCGCGATGGCATCGGCAACGCGCTGACGTGCACCGATGATGTCCTTGTCGGCCTGCACTCCACCGACGACCATGACCAGCGTGTCGGTGCGCAACGCCGCCGCCTCGTCGATCGCACGGCGGTTGTCGTCCAGCGCGCTTCGGTTGTCCACGGCCGTGAGGAACCCTCCGCGGCACAACGACGACACGCGCAGTCCGGCGTCCGCAACGAGTTTGGCCGTGCGTTCCAGGCCGTGGTCGGCGACGGGTTCGCGCCACAGTCCGATCGACTCGATGCCGTGCCGCGCACAACCTTCGACCGCCTCGGCGACCGTCGCGCGTTTGATCGTGGCCTGGTTCAGCGAGAGGCGAGCCATTGGCTCCACCGCCGTTCCGCGAACTCCGGTTCGATCACGCCGGCGATCTCCGCGAGACGTTTCGCCTCGGCCAGGTGCTCGACGCTGCGCGCGGATTCCAGGCCGCCGAGGAGTTGGAATCGTTCCTGATGCCCGGCCAGCCACGCCAGGAACACGACACCTGTTTTGTAGTAGTAAGTCGGCGCGCTGAACAGATGACGGGACAACGGAACCGTCGGCGCCATGATCCGGTGGAACTCGTCGGTGTCACCCTCGGCGAGTTTCGCCAGCGCACGAGCGGCCACCGGGGCGATCGGGTCGAAGATGCCGAGCAGCGCGTGGCTGTGGCCCTGCTCATCGCCCGCGATCAGGTCCGGGTAGTTGAAGTCGTCGCCGGTGTAGCAGCGGACGTTGCCCGGCAGCGCGCGCCGCAGCCCGATCTCGTGGTCCGCGTCGAGCAGCGAGACCTTAACGCCGTCGATCTTGTCCGGCCGCGAGTGGATGATCTCCAGGAAGTTCCGGGTGGCCTGCGGGATCTCCCCCGCACCCCAGTAGCCCTCCAGCAACGGGTCGAACGCGGTGCCGAGCCAGTGCAGGATCACCGGTTCGCTGACGCGGTCGAGCAACGTGCCGTAGACCTTCTCGTAGTCCTCGGGACCACGTGCCGCCGCCGCGAGTTGACGTGAGCACATCAGCACGGGCTGTGCACCGGCTTCCTGGACGATGTCGAGCTGTTCCAGGTAGGCGTTCAGCACGTCGTCGAGGCCTGGCTCACCGGTGAGGTGGTCGGTCGCGACGCCCGCGCAGATCCGTCCCGCCTTCTCGGCGGCGCTGCGGCGGATGAGCTCGGCGGCCGTCGGCCAGTCCAGGCCCATGCCACGTTGCGCGGTGTCCATGGCTTCCGCGACACCGAAGCCGTGCGACCACAGGTGGTGCCGGAACGCGAGAGTCGCGTCCCAGTCCACTGTGCGTTCGTCCTTCGCCACAACGTGTGCAGCGGCGAACACGATCCGATCACCTTGATTTTGGCTAGACATCCGCGATCTCCACCCTGCGACCCTCCGAAGAGGACTGGAGACCGGCGGCGGCCAGCGCGACGCCCCGTGCCCCGGCGCGGAAGTCGTGCGGGAACGGCGTGCCGTCGTAGACGTGCCGCAGGAACTCCGCCCACTGCACCTTGAAGCCGTTGTCGAACTCCTCGTTGTCCGGCACCTGCTGCCACTGCTCGCGGAACGGGTGCGTGACCGGCAGATCCGGGTTCCAGACGGGTTTCGGCGTGACGGCGCGGGTCTGCGCGAAGCACTCGCGCAGACCCGCGACCGCACTCCCCTCGGTGCCGTCCACTTGGAACTCGACGAGCTCGTCGCGGCGCACGCGCACGCACCAGGACGAGTTGATCTGGGCGATGACGCCGTTCTCGATCTCGAAGATCCCGTACGCGGCGTCGTCCGCGGTCGCCTCGTAGGCGTTGTTCTGCTCGTCCCAGCGGGTTGGAATGTGCGTGACGGCCTTCGCCGTAACGGCCTCGACCCGGCCGAACAGGTCGTGCAGCAGGTAGCTCCAGTGGCAGAACATGTCGGAGACGATGCCGCCGCCGTCCTGCGCCCGGTAGTTCCAGCTCGGGCGCTGCGCGGGCTGCCAGTCGCCCTCGAAGACCCAGTAGCCGAACTCGCCGCGCACGCTGAGGATCCGGCCGAAGAAGCCGCCGTCGATGAGCCGCTTGAGCTTGCGGATGCCCGGCAGGTACAGCTTGTCCGCCACCACGCCGTGCTTCAGGCCCAGCGAGTCGGCCAGGCGTCCGAGCTCCAGCGCCTGCTCGACGGTGTCCGAGACCGGCTTCTCGGTGTAGACGTGCTTGCCGGCCCGCAGCGCCTTGGTGATCGACTCGACGTGCCTCGACGTGACCTGCGAGTCGAAGTAGATCTCCACGGACGGGTCCGCGAGCGCTCCGTCGAGGTCCGTCGTCCAGTGCGCGAGGTCGTGCCGCTCGGCGATCTCCTTGAGCTTGTCGGCGTTGCGGCCCACGAGGACCGGTTCCACCTTCAGCACGGTCCCGTCCTGCAACCGCACGCCCTCGTCGCGCAACGGCAGCAGTGAACGGACCAGATGCTGGCGGTATCCCATCCGCCCCGTGACGCCGTTGACCGCCACGCCAATGGTCCTGACCGCCATCGCACCTCCCTGGTAGCAGCGCTGGAAAGCGCTTTCCCGCCACGCTAATCGCGGTCCTTGACGGCCGTCAACCTCCTCGCGAGTTAGTCTCAGCGCTCACATGCACGTTGACGGAGGTGGTCGTGTCCGCCCGACAGGTGACGCTCGCCGAGGTGGCGAAGCAGGCGGGTGTGTCGCTGGCGACCGCTTCTCGCGTGCTCAACGGCAGCACGCGGCAGGTGAGCGAGGATCTGAGCGAGCGGGTCCTGCGCACCGCGGAGGAGCTCGGCTACGTGCCGAACGCGTCCGCGCAGGCGCTGGCCCGCAACTCCAGCTCGCTGGTCGGGCTGGTGGTCCACGACATCACCGACCCGTACTTCTCGTGCATCGCGGCGGGGGTGACGAAGGTGGCCGAAGCCGCCGGGCTCTCCGTCGTCCTCGGCACGACCGGGCGCCGTCCCGAGCGTGAGGCGGAGCTGCTCTCCACTCTGCGTGCGCATCGGGCCCGTGCGGTGGTGCTCGCCGGTTCCCGCACCACGGACCGTGCGGCGCAGTCGCGGCTCGCGGCCGAGATCGACGCGTTCACCGAGCAGGGTGGGCGTGTCGCGTGCGTGTCGCAGGCGAAGCTCGGCACCGACACGGTCGTTCCCGGCAACCGTGCGGGTGGTCGCGCCCTGGCCCGTGCGCTGGCCGAACTCGGGCACAAGAAGTTCGCCGTATTGGGTGGACCTTCCGAACTCGTGGTGGCCCGCGACCGGCTCGCCGGGTTCAAGGCAGGCCTCGCGGACGCCGGGATCGCGCCGCCCACGGTGATCAACGGTGCCTTCACCCGGGACGGCGGGTACGCCGCCGCGATGGAGCTGCTGGCGTCGAAGTCGCGCTCTACCTGCGTGTTCGCCGTGACGGACGTCATGGCGATGGGGGCCATGGCCGCGCTGCGCGAACGTGGCGTGCGCATCCCGGAGGACATCTCGATCGCCGGGTTCGACGACATCCCGACGCTGCGCGACACGGTTCCGGCGCTGTCCACCGTGCGACTGCCGCTGGAGGAGATGGGCGAGATCGCCGCAGGTCTCGTGCTGGACGCCGGGGGTGACGAGGCCCGCACCGTCCGTGTGGCGGGTGAGGTGGTGCTCAGGGCCTCCACTGCCCACAATTAGACTCGTCTGGCTATTCACGTACTTAGTCATGAGGAGTTGAGCCGTCCCCATGGGGTCTGGCCCTGGCTGGCATACCAACCCGGTCATCCGCTCGCTTGGAGCGCGTAGGTGACCGGAATACTTCTGAGCGTGCTCGGTCTGGTCGCCGTCGTGGCGCTGACCGCGGGCACCTTCATCGCGGTGGCGGCGGAGTTCTCGCTGACCGCGCTGGAACGGAGCACCGTCGAACGCCACGTCGCCGAGGTCGGCGACGCGAAGGCGCGGACCATCGACCGTGCGCATCGCACTCTCTCGTTCCAGCTCTCCGGCGCACAGCTCGCCATCACGCTGACCACGCTGATCACCGGTTACATCGCGGAGCCCGCGATCGCGAACCTGATCGAGCCCGGACTCACCGCGGTGGGCGTGTCCGAACCCGTGGCCGACTGGTTGTCGCTGGCCCTCGCGCTGGCGATCGCCACGGCGTTGTCGATGGTGTTCGGCGAGCTCGTGCCCAAGAACCTGGCGATCGCGAAGCCGTTGGAGACCGCGCGGGGCGTGGTCAGCATCCAGGCCGGCTTCTCCACGGTCTTCCGCTGGTTGATCAACTGGATGAACAACTCGGCGAACTGGCTGGTCCGGCGCCTGGGCGTCGAGCCGGTCGAGGAGCTGGCGTCCGCGCGGTCGCCCGAGGAGCTCGGCGCGCTGGTGCGCAGTTCGGCCGAGCACGGCACGCTGGACCAGGGCACCGCGGTGCTGCTGGACCGGTCGCTGCGCTTCGGCGACAGGACGGCCGGCGAGCTGATGACGCCGCGCGTGCGGGTCGAGGCGTTGCGCGCCGACGCGACGGTCGCGGATCTCGTGCTGAAGGCGCGGGAGACCGGCTTCTCGCGGTTCCCGGTGCACCACGGCTCGTTGGACGAGGTGAGCGGGATCGTGCACGTGAAGCAGGCGTTCGCCGTGCCTTCCGCTTTGCGCGTGTCCACTCCCCTGTCGGCGTTGACCCGGCCCGTGTACTCGGTGCCGGAGACGCTCGAAGGCGACGCGCTGCTGGACCGGCTGCGGGCGTCCGGGCTGCAGACCGCGCTGGTCGTCGACGAGTACGGCGGCACGGCCGGGCTGGTGACGCTGGAGGACGTGGTCGAGGAGATCGTCGGCGACGTGCGCGACGAACACGACCGCGGTGAGGCGGCGCCGGTGCGTTCGCTGGGCAAGGACAGCTGGATCGTGTCCGGGTTGCTGCGCGACGACGAGGTGGCCGAGGCGACCGGGTTCACCATGCCCGAGGGCGACTACGAGACGCTGGCCGGCCTGGTGCTGGCGCGGCTCGGGCGGATTCCGGACGTCGGCGACGAGATTCGCGTCGACGGGTGGAGGGTGACCGTCATGAGGATGGACAAGCACCGCGTGGCCGAGCTGCGGGTGGTGGCGTCCTCATGAACTTCCTCATCATCGCTTTGCTGCTGGCCGGTAACGCCTTCTTCGTCGGTGCCGAGTTCGCGGTGATCACCGCGCGCCGGGACCGGCTGGAAGCGTTGGCGGACAAGGGTTCTTCGCGGGCCCGTACCGCGATCAAGGCGTCGCAGCAGCTGCCGTTGCTGATCGCGGGCGCGCAGCTGGGCATCACGTTGTGCTCGCTGGGCCTGGGTGCGATCGCCGAGCCCGCGCTGGCTTCTGTGCTGGAGGGGCCCCTCGGGGCCGTCGGGTTGCCGTTGGCCGTGGTGCACGGTGTGGCGTTCGCGGTGGCGTTGGTCATCGTCGTCGCGCTGCACACGATCCTCGGCGAGATGGTGCCGAAGAACCTCGCGATCGCCGGTCCCGAACGGGCCGCGGTGTGGCTGGTTCCGGTGCACTACGGGTTCTCGCGGATGATCGCGCCGGTGTTGGCGCTGTTCAACGCTGTGGGCCGGTGGGTGCTGCGCCGGTTCGACGTGGAGCCGGTCGACGAGTTGGAGTCGGCCTACACGCCGGACGAGCTGGCGTTGCTGATCGGCCAGTCCCGGTCAGAGGGGCTTTTGGAGGACTCGGAGCACCGGCGGCTGGCGCAGACGTTGTCGTCGGCCGCGCGCACGGTCGCCGATGTCCTGGTGCCGCTGGAGAAGCTGACGACGGTGTCGGCCACGCCGACCGTGGGCGAGATCGAGAACGTGGTCGCCACGACCGGGTTCTCGCGCTTCCCCGTGCTCTCCGACTCTCGGCTGATCGGATACCTGCACGTCAAGGACGTGCTGGACCTGGAGGGCGCGACGACCTCGGTACCGCGTGATCGTGTGCGCGGGTTGCCGGAGGTGCCCGTCGACGCCCGTCTGGACGAGGCACTGGCCGCGTTGCGCCGGGCCCAGTCGCACCTCGCGCGCGCGGTGGCTGCCGACGGCACGGTGATCGGTGTCGTGGCGTTGGAGGACCTGGTGGAGGAGTACGTGGGCACCGTGCGAGACGGCACCCACGTGCGCTGGGTCTAGAGGCTTTGGCCGGGGGCTGTGCGGATTTCCAGCATCGTGCAGCCCTCGTCCGTCCGATAGGGACCGTGGGGCATTCCGGGGCGGCGGCTCGCGAAGTCGCCCGCCCGGAACGTCCTGTCCAGCGTCAGGTCGGTGAGGTCGCCTTCCAGCAGGTAGACCTCCTCGTGGTAGTCGTGGCGGATCACGCCTTGGGTCTCCAGGCCCGGTTCCCAGCGCGCGATTCTCGTGAGGGTCGAGGTGTCCGGGTCGCGGCTCAGGACGCGTTCGGTGATGCCCGGATCGGCCGGTCGCCAGTCGATCGCCTCGACCGGGAAGAACTCGTGTTCCTCGCGCATCACAGCCTCCGGTTGGCCAGGACGGGCAGCTTCGCGCGGACCTCGTCGACGAGGTGGGTGTCCACATCGGACAGGATCGTGCCGGGGGCGCCGCCGAGCCGCTCGCGCACCGAACCGATCGGGTCGGCCACGGCGCTGCGGCCGATTCCCGTGGGGGCGGAGCCGTGATCGGTGTCCGGGTCGGCCTGGCCGCAGGCGAGGATCCAGGAGGTCGCGTCCAGGGCGCGGGCCTGGACCAGCAGGTCCCACTGGTCTGCCTTGCCGGGGCCCGCTCCCCAGGAGGCGCCGAGCAGGATGACCGGCGCGGTGGTGGCGAGGGCGCGGAAGAGTTCGGGGAACCTGACGTCGTAGCAGGTGGCGAGGCCGATCGTGGTGCCGTCGACCTCGAACGTCACGGGCTTCTCGCCGGGGGTGACGGTGTCGGACTCGCGGAAGCCGAACGCGTCGAACAGGTGGATCTTGTCGTAGCCGAGGTGCAGGCCGGCGCCGGTGACGAGCGTGGTGTTGGTGACCCGGTCGCCCTCGCCGGGCGTGAACATCCCGGCGACCACGACGACGTTGTGCTCGTCGGCGATCTCGCGGACCGCCGTCGCCCACGGGCCGTCGAGGGGTTCGGCGATCGGCTTCAGTGGCACGCCGAAGCGGCACTGGGTGGCTTCCGGGAACTGCGCCACGCGTGCGCCATTCGCAGCAGCGGCGGCTACCTCGGCGCGGACGGTGGCAAGGTTCTCCTGCGGATCAGCGGTGGAACTGATCTGGCACAACGCGAAGCGCATGATCCTCCTCTGGTATACATGTTGTATGCAGGGTGCGGCCAGGGATAGCGACAGTCTGTCTGGCAGAGAAAAGGCCTACGAGTTCCTCAAGGACACGATCCTCGCCGACCCTGAGATGCAGGGGCGGTTCATCAGCGAGCAGGACGTCGCCAACCAGATCGGCGTCTCCCGCACGCCGATCCGCGAGGCCCTGCTGCTGCTCGCGGCCGAAGACCTCGTGCAGCTCATGCCGAAGAAGGGTGCGTACGTCGCGCCGTTGTCCTCGCGGCAGATCAGCGAGTTGATGGAGCTGCGCGGCGTCGTCGAGCGGTACGCCGCCGAGCGCACGATGTCCGAGGGCACCGTTCCGTTGCGGCAGATGCAGGAGCTCGTCGAGCAGCAGCGGTTCCTGGTCGAGGACGCCCGGCAGTTCATCGACGTCGACAGGCAGTTCCACGCGCTTCTGGTGGCGGCGACGGGCAACGAGCTGTTGACGAAGACCTACGAGGGGTTGCGCGCACGGCAGGTGCGCGCGGGTGTGGTCGCGTTGTACCGGGCGCACGGCAGGCAGCAGGCCGTGATCGACGAGCACAACGAGATCGTGGCCGCGCTCGAGTCCGGAGACGTCGGCGCGGCCACCGCGGCGATCACCGCTCACTTGGACACCACGCTGAAGGTGCTGCTCAGCGGCTGAATCTCGTCTTCCGGCTGAGGATCGCGGCCGAGCCAGAGCCCTGCCAGCGTCACCACGCACGCCACCGAGACGTAGAGACCGACGATCACCCACGTGCCGAACCCGGCCAGCAACGCGGTGAAGAGCAACGGGGCGATCGCGCCACCGATCACGCCGGCCAGCGTGTAGGCGAGCGAGCTTCCGGTGTAGCGCAGGCGTTCGGTGAACTGCTCGGCGATGAACGCGGCCTGCGGCCCGTACATGAACGCGTGGAAGGCCAGTCCCACCACGACACCGAGCACGATCAGCGGCCACGACTTCGTGTCGATCAGCGGGAACAGCACGAACGGCCAGATCGCGCCGCACACCGCGGCCGCCGCGTAGAGGCCGCGCCGGTTGACCCGGTCGGACAGCCAGCCGGCGAACGGCATCAGGAACAGCTGGAAGCCCGAGGCGATCAGCACGGCGACGAGGCCGACGTTGCGCGGCAGCTTCAGCTGGGTCGTGAGGTAGGTCAGCACGAACACGGTGTGCAGCGCGTACAGCACGTCCGGGCCGACGCGGCACAGCACGGCGGCGACCAACGGCCGGGTCTGGGTGCGGAACACCTCGCTGATCGGCGCGGACGGGCGGTCGCCGCGTGCCTCGATCGCCTTGAAGACCGGGGTCTCCTCCAGCTTCACCCGGATCCACAGGCCGAAGATCACGAGCACCGCGGACAGCAGGAACGCCACCCGCCAGCCCCACGACATGAACGCCTCGTCCGACAGTGCGACGCCGAGGAGCGCGAGCACGCCGTTCGCCATCAGGTTGCCGGCGGGAGGACCGATCTGGGCGGCTGACGCCCAGAAGCCGCGCTGCTTCGGGTTGCCGTACTCGCTGGACAGCAGCACCGCGCCGCCCCACTCGCCGCCCAGGCCGACGCCCTGCGCGAACCGCAGCAGCACCAGCAGCGCACCGGCCGCGGGGCCGATCGCGGCGTGCGTGGGCAACAGGCCGATGAGCAGCGTCGCGATGCCGGTGATCAGCAACGTCGTGACGAGCACGCGTTTGCGGCCGATCTTGTCGCCGAGCCGGCCGAACAGGAATCCGCCCAGCGGACGGGACAGGTAACCGACGGCGTACGTCGAGAACGCGAGCAACGTCGCGGTCAGCGGTTCGGAGCTCGGGAAGAACAACGGGCCGAGCACGACGGCCGCGGCGACGTTGTAGATCGCGAAGTCGTACCACTCCAGGGCGGTACCGGAGAGCGAGGCCACGAAGGCGCGCACCAGGGCCGAACGAGGCACGTCCTGTGGCGTTCCCGTATTCGATGTGGCTGTCGTTGCTGAATCAGGCGGCATGGCGTAATACTGCCTGTATACAACTCGTATGCGCAAGGAGTACCGGATGTCCACCGCTTGTACGCTGGTCTTTGATCTTCCCGACGGCAGCACCGCCGAGGTCGCCGTGACGACCTTGCTGAACGGCGGATACGCAGGTCGCAGCCAGGACGACGTGGCCGCTCACGTGCGCGAACTCGCCGAACTGGGTGTGCCCGCACCGTCTGTGACGCCGAGCCTCTACCCCGTGTCGCCGTACCTCGCGCAGCAGACCTCGACGGTTCCCGCGCAGCACGGCAAGACGTCCGGCGAGGCCGAGTGGGCGTTGATCGTCCCCAATGATTTCGAAGCAGGTTCAGATGTGCTGCTGACGGTCGCATGCGACCACACGGACCGCGCGCTGGAAGTGCACGGCGTCGCGTGGAGCAAGAACGCCGGCCCGGACGTGCTGGGGCGCAAGGCGTGGCGGTTGTCCGAGGTGGAGGACCGGATCGACGAGATCGAGCTCACGGCGTGGGCGGACGGCGTGGAGATCCAGCGCGGCACCCTCGCCGAGCTGCTCACCCCGCGGTACTGGGTGGAGCGGTTGCGCGAGCTGGACCTGCTCAAGCCCGGCACCGTGCTGCTGTCCGGCACGATCCCGATGCACCACGGCGTGGACCAGTTCGCGGCGAAGTGGCGGGTCGAGCTGCGCGACCCGGCGACCGGTGATGTCATCGACTGCGACTACGAGGTCACCAGGCTGCCCGAGCCCATCGGCTGAACCGGTATGTGCCCCCGGCGATCGTGTCGATCCGGAGGCCGGCGTGTTCGACGTACCTGTGAAGGAACACGACACAGGGAGGCACAAGATGGGCAAGGTCTACACGGGCGCCAGCACCTCGATCGACGGCTACGTCTCCGGCCCGGACTTCTCCGGCTTCGACAAGCTGTTCGCCTGGTACGAGGCGGGCGACGTGGCGTTCACGGTCCCGACCGGCACCATGACCTTCCACCTCACGCCGGCCAGCGCCACCTACTTCGGCGGGCTGATCCAGGCGACCGGCGCGTTGGTGGTGGGGCGCAAGCTTTATGACTTCACCAACGGCTGGGGCGGCCGGCACCCGATGGGCGTGCACACCGTCGTGCTCACCCATCGGCCGTTGGAGGACAACGAGCACTTCACGTTCGTCACCGGTGGCATCGAGGAAGCAGTGGCGGTGGCGCAGAAGCACGCGGGCGAGAAGGTCGTCGGCCTGAACTCCGGCGAGATCGCGCGGCAGGCCATCGACGCGGGCCTGGTGGACGAGATCTTCCTCGACCTGGTGCCGGTGATCCTCGGTGGAGGCACGCCGTTCTTCGCGCCCGGCAAGGGGTACGAACTGGAGGGCCCGGTCTCGGTCGTCGAGAGCGCCTCCGTCACGCACCTGCGCTACAAAGTGAAGTATGAAGCTCCGGAGACTGAGTGACGCCGACGCGCCGGAGCTGTTCCGAGCCGTCACGGAGTCGCTCGAGCATCTGCGCCTTTGGATGCCGTGGGCTGCCAACGGCTACGACGCGTCGATGCTGGCGGAATTCCTCGACGGAGCCGCCACGGGCTGGGACCGCGGGACGCTGTTCCCCCACGCCATCACCGTCGACGACGCGATCGTCGGTCTGGTGACCGCGAACCGGAACCACGGGGACGATCTCGTGGAGATCGGCTACTGGCTGCATCCGGCGCACACCGGGCAGGGTCACGCCACGGCGGCGACCGCCGAACTGGTCGAGTTCGCGTTCGCGCTGGACGGCGTGCGCCGGATCCAGATCTGGCACGACGAGGCCAACGTCGCGAGCAGCGGGGTGCCGCGGCGCCTCGGGTTCACCGAGATCGACCGCCGCACACCGCCGCGCGAACCCGCGATCGGCAACCGGGTCGGGGTGGACGTGGTGTGGGAGCTGCTGCGCTAGGGAACGATCTCCAGCTGCGCCATCATGCCGATCCACGAGTGCTCGAGGAAGTGGCAGTGGTAGACGTAGCGGCCGGCGTAGCCGGTGAACGTCGCCTGCACCTTCACGGTCTCCCCCGCCGTGATCGGGATGGTGTCCTTGAGGCCCGCGTCGCTCGGGTGGGGCGGGCCGCCGTTGCGTTCCAGCACGCGGAACTGCACGAGGTGCAGGTGGAAGTTGTGCTTCACGCCGGTCGGATCGGAGCTCTTGATGAGCCAGGTCTCGGTGGCGCCGCGTTTGATGGTGAAGTCGACGCGGTCCATGTCGAAGACCTTGCCGTTGATCACGCCGTCCGGGCGGTCGTTGGGCTTGAAGACGTAGAACAGGTCGACCTCGCGGTCCACTGTGGACAGCGGTAGCGCGGGCAGCGGGCGCAGCGCGGCCGGGACGCGGCTCGAGTCGGAGGCGCGGCGGACCACGTCGAAGCGGAGGATCTCGCCACCCACGGAGTCGGTCAGCGTGATCTTCGAACCGACCGGGTACTTCGAGAAGTCGACGACGACGTCGGCGCGTTCGGCCGAGGAGAGGAGCAGTTCCTCCGTCTCCACGGAGTTGGCGTACAGGCCGCCGTCGGAGCCGATGCGGGTGAACCTGTCGCCGGTCAGCCTGAGGTGGAAGATCCGCTGGTTGGCCGTGTTGATCAGGCGGAAGCGGTACTTGCGGGCGGCGACCTCGAAGTAGGGCTGGGGCACGCCGTTGGCGAGGACCGTGGTGCGCTTGCTCGGGTCGTCGAAGACCACGATGTTGCCGCTGTCGTCGAACTGGATGTCGCGCAGCATGATCGGGACGTCGTAGGCGCCGGACGGGAGGTTCAGGCCCCGCTCGGAGTCGTCCTCGATCACGTAGGCGCCGTGCAGTCCCAAGTAGACATGCGCGGCCTCGGTGCCGTGGCTGTGGTCGTGGTACCAGAGGGTCGTGCCCTGCTGGGAGTTCGGGTAGAGGTAGAGGCGGGTGCGACCGGGCTCGATGAGGTCCTTCGGGTGACCGTCGTGCTCGGGCGGCACGTGGCCGCCGTGCAGGTGGACGTTCGCGGCCTCGTCCATCTTGTTCTGGAACATGATCAGGGTCTTGCGGCCCGTCTTCGCCTTGATCGTCGGGCCGACGAACTGACCGCCGAAGCCCATGACCGGCGACTGCAGGCCGGGCAGGATCTCGGCGGTCGTGCGTTCGATCGAGAGCTGGTAGACCTCCTGCTTCGAGGTGGAGACCAGCGGTTTGAGCACGGGTGGGACGGGCATCGGGCGTGTCCACGGGACTATTTCCGGTCTGGTGCCCGAAAACGACTTCGACTCCTGGAACGCCACCGGCTCGTGCGCGGCGTGCGTCGTGTTCTCGTGTCCCTCGGCCGGCGCGAGCAGCTTCGGCACTCCGAACACTCCCGCCGCGATTCCGCCCGCGGCGAGCACACCTCGTCTGTTGAGCATCACTGTTCCCCTAAGCGCCCCAGGCGGATGCGATCAGGAGAACGCTCCCGCAGCGGTTGGATGCGGCGGAAACCTACGCCGGGCGATCGGGGACAACACCTAGTTCCGAGTCGGCCTCGCGTGTGCAGGGCCGACCGTCTCAAGAGGCCAGTGAGGCCTTCACCGCACGGGTGCCGTCATCCGCGAGCACCTCGTCATCACCATTCTGAATCGCTTGCAGTACTTGGGAAACGACATCCTCCGGCGCGACCTTGGGCCCCTCGATGTGCGCCGCCATGTCGGTGTCCATGTAACCGACGTGCACGCCGACCACGCTGGTTCCCTGCTCCCGCAACGCATCCCGCGTGGACTTCGTGAACGACCACCCCGCCGCCTTGGACGCCGCGTAGCCGCGGGCCGCCGGGTAGCCGAGCCACGACAGGATGCTCAGCACGTTGACGAGAGCGCCGCCGCCATTGGCTTTCAGAATGGGCGCGAACGCGTCCGTCGTGCGGACGAGCCCGTAGAAGTTGACCTCGAATTCTGCCTTGATGCTGTCAACTCCCTCGCCGGTTCCGGTGACACCGGCGTTGTTGATGACGATCGAGACGTCGCCGAGCTCCTTCGCCGCGGCCTCCACCGAAGCGTCGTCGGTCACGTCCAGCTGGACCGGGATGACGCCCTCGTCCACAACGGACGCCGGATTGCGCGCGCCGCCGTAGACCTTCGCCCCGCGCTTCACGAGCTCCTGCGTGAACGCCCTGCCGAGCCCGCGGTTGGCTCCGGTCACCAGCACCGCTGCACCGTCGAAGTCCATGACCCCTACCTCCTAAGTTGGCTTTCCCAACTCACGTTAGCGAGGTAAGTTGGATTTGCCAACTCACTGATAGGATGGTCACATGGCCCCTCGAACCTGTTCCATCGCGAACGCGCTGGAGGTGGTGGGCGAGCGCTGGTCACTGCTGGCGTTGCGCGAGGTCTTCCTCGGCAGCACCCGCTTCGACCAGATCGCCGCGAACACCGGCGCCTCCCGCGACGTGCTGACCGTGCGACTGAAGAAGCTGGTCGCGTCCGGCGTGCTGGAGAAGCACCAGTACTCCGAGCACCCGCCACGGCACGAATACCTGCTCACGGACACGGGCCGCGCCCTGCACAACGTGATGCTCGTGCTCAAGGAGTGGGGCGACACCTACGTGACCGAGGGCCCCCTCCCCCTCGTGTGGGAGCACTCGTGCGGCGCCGTGCTGGAGCCACGCGTCGTGTGCGCGGCGTGCGGCGAAGAGGCGACGCCGGAGTCGCTCACTCGTGCGACGGAGTTGACCCACTAAGTTGGGCGGCATGAGTGAGGACGACGAGGACGAGTTCGCCGAGGACGACGACTTCGAGGACGAGGAAGACCCGGACGACCTCTTCGCCGTCACGCCCGAGCCGCGCACGGTCTGTCACCTGTGCGGGGGTGCGAGCTACATCGCCGCGCCGACGCTCGCGATCATCGGTGGCGCGCCGCGGACCGTGGACAACGGGCGGGAGTGCCCGCACTGCGCCGGCGCGCGGACGTTCACCGGGCTCGTGCCGCCCCTCTAGGGCTTGACCGTGCGGTACCAGGCGAGGAACGCGTCGACCGGCACGCTGGCGATCTCGTCTCCGATGACGTCGAGGGCGAGGTCGGAGGAGCGCTTGAAGCGCACGCAGCTCTTGCCCATGTCGAGCTTCTTGCCGGTGGCCTCGTACCTGGAGCGGAACGACTCCTCGCCCTCGCCCGTCACCGTGGTCAGGTAGACGGAGTAGTGGCGTTTCTGGGCCGCCAGGGCGACGTAGCTGAGCGGCTGCTTGTTGTAGGTCGGGCCGCTCACCTCCATCGGCACGGACCAGGTGATCATCCCCCACATCATCGCCTCGACGTAGCCGCCGGGAAGGTTCGCGACAATGACTTCGCGCACGGTCTCGACCTCGGCACGCCGCTCATCAGGGAGTTCTGCGAGATACTGGTCGACCGTCGAGGCTTGGCTCTGCACCATGCGCGTACGGTAATCGCTCGTGGAGGTCTTGACCCGAGCCGAATGGCACGAACTGCGCGATTCGCACGTCGCGCGCGTACGCCGGTTCACGGGGCCGCATCAGGAGCGGAAGCTTCGCAAAGAGAAGCACCCGGTGATGGACTTCCTCTTCACCTACTACAGCCATCGGCCCGTGCGGCTCGAACGGTGGCATCCGGGGCCTGGCGTCGTCCTGGAGGACGCGGCGGAGTACCTGGAGTTTCCGCACTACAAAGCCACTGCTGACGGCGTCACGCTCGACGTCGGGAGCTTCGTCGGGCAACGGGCCAAGACGCTGGAGTTCGTGCGGGCGTTGCTCACGGCGACGCTCAGCCGCCCTGCCCGGCTCGGCTGTTTCGGGCTGCACGAGTGGGCGATGGTCTACCGGCAGCAGCCGGAGGAGGTCCGGCACAACGCGTGGCCGTTGCGCCTGGGCAGTGACGGCACGGATGAGGTGGTCGAGGCGAGCCGGATCCAGTGCGGGCACTTCGACGCGTTCCGGTTCTTCACGCCACCCGCTCGGCCGCGTAACGCTCTGCAGCCCACTCGCGACGATCAGTTGCTGAACGAACAACCCGGGTGCCTGCACGCGAACATGGATCTGTTCAAGTGGGCCTATAAACTGGAGCCCGCTACACCGTCAGAGCTGGTCGCGGACTGCTTCGAACTGGCCGCTGACGTGCGCGAACTCGACATGCAGGCTTCCCCGTACGACCTGGCGGGGCTCGGGTACGGGCCGGTGCGGATCGAGACGCCGGAGGGCCGTGCGGAGTACGCGCGCAGGCAGGCGGAGTTCGCTGAGCAGGCAAGACCGTTGCGAGAACGGCTCATCTTCGTTTGCCAGTCGATACATGGAGTGACTTCACTTCGCTGACGAAGTTCACCTGTTAGCGTGATTGGCGGTCGTCGGGGGCCGCTGAGTAGTTGTGAGGGATCGATGTCTCGACACCGCACTCTGCGGGCGAAGGTGAAGCGCGGAATCGCCAAGTGGCCCGTGCTCATCGTCGTGCTCGTGGTGCTGCTTGGCCTCAGCTGGCTCGCACTGTCGTGGGCCGGCGGAGTGCTCGACAAGCGTTCACAGGCCCTGGCCCAAAGCTGCAGCGAGGGTGACTCGGTGCTGCGTGTCTCCGTGACGCCGAGCGTCGCGGAGGCTGTCCGGGACGTCGCACGCGCCTACAGCGCGACACGGCCCGTTGTGTACGACCACTGCATCGCGATCGAAGTGACTTCCGCGGACTCCTCCGCGGTGCTGGAAGGCCTGACGACGACCTGGGACGAGTCGAAGCTCGGCAAGCGGCCCCACGCGTGGCTGCCCGACTCGACGCTCTGGGCGAACCGGCTGACCGCGTTGAACGCGAAGCTGGTCGGCTCGGCGCCGAAGTCCGTCGGCACGTCGCCGGTGTTGCTCGCGGCTCCCGAGGCCGCCGCGCCGGTGTTGAAGGACTTCCGCTGGTCGGACATGCCCGGGGTGACGGACTGGAGCAAGTACGGCCAGTCCTGGGGCCGGTTCAGCGTCGCGATGCCCGATCCGGCCGCGAACACGGCGTCCGCGCTCGCGATCCAGTCGGCACTGGCCGGCGGCGTGGGTCCCGTCACGCCGGAGTCGCTCGGGTCGGACGCCTCGAAGTCCGCGCTGACCAAGCTCGCGGCCACTGTGCCGCCGGAGGTTCCGCCGACGACGCGCGACGCGTTGCGGCGCCTGGGTGACAGCGCGACGGTCAACGCGGCGGGCTTCTCCGCCACGCCGGTGTTCGAAGTGGACCTGTTCAAGCACAACACGGGCAAGGAGGCCCCGTCGAAGCCTCTGGTCGGCGTGCTGCCGGCCGGACCGGCCCCGGTGGCGGACTTCCCGTACGTGGCACTGGGCGGCACCGAGGTCGGCGAGGCGGAAGTGCGTGCGGCGCAGGCGTTCCGCGACTTCATGACCGAACCGGGCCAGCAGGCCATCCTGGCGCGCGGCGGGTTGCGCGTCGAGTCCACTCAGGACCGCCCGTCGCCCTCGCCGGGCGTGTCCTGGTCCCCTGTCACGGAGAACCTCGTCGCCGCCGACGCGACGACCACGCAGCAGATCTCCTCGGCCTGGGCGTCGGCGGACCGCGGCGGGCAGGTCGTCACGGTGCTGACGGACGTGTCCACGTCGATGAAACCCCGGCTGGACAAGGTGAAGTCGGCCCTGCGCGGCCAGGTCGACCGATCGGTGTCTGGCTCGTTCGGGCTGTGGGAGTTCGCCCGCGACCTCGACGGTTCGAAGCCGCACAAGCAGTTGGTCGCGACCGCGCCCGTCGCGGACAAGCGTGACGCGTTGCGCAGGTCGATCGACGCGCTCAAGACCGCGGAGGGTTCGCAGCTCTACAGCGCGCTCGCGGCCTGCTACGAGACCGCGCACGACGGGTTCGTGGCCGGGCGGGTCAACCGGGTCGTGGTGATCACCGACGGCACCTCGGACGGCGGCATCGACCTGGCGGCGCTGAAGTCGCAGCTGCACGGGACGGACCTGCCGGTCAGCTTCATCGCGATCGGCGGCGACGTCGACAAGGCGGCGCTGACGGACATCGCGCAGACGACCGGCGGGTCGGTGTCGGTGGTGGAGAACGTGGACGGCGTGGAGGCGGCGCTCGGTCAGGTGCTGTCGACGAAGGCCTGACCGAGCGCGGTCAGCCAGCCGGTCAGGCGGCGTTGAAGCGGTCGGGGTCAGGGCCGGTGCGGGTGCCGTTGTCGAGCTCGGTGATCACGAGCATGTCGTCCTGGGCCAGCTCGAAGTCGAAGATGTCGATGTTCTCCTTGATCCGGTACGGCGTGACGGACTTCGGGATCACGACGATGCCGAGCTGGACGTGCCAGCGCAGCACGATCTGGGCCGGTGTCTTGCCGTACTTCTCGGCCAGGCCGACAATGTCGGGCTCGCGCAGCAACGCGCCCTGCCCGAGCGGCGACCACGCCTCGGTGACGATGCGGTGCGTCACGTGCACCTTGCGCATCTCTTCCTGTTGCAGCAACGGATGCAGCTCGATCTGGTTCACCGCAGGCGTGGTCGGGAACTCGTCGAACAGGCGCTGCAGGTGCGGGGTGTGGAAGTTGGACACGCCGATCGCGCGTACGCGGCCGTCGGCGTAGAGCCGTTCCAACGCGCGCCACGTGTCGGCGTACAGGTCGCGCTTGGGCGTCGGCCAGTGGATGAGGTAGAGGTCGAGCACGTCGCGGCGCAGGCGGCGCATGCTCTCGTCGAAGGCGCGCAGCGTGGAGTCATGGCCTTGGTCGGCGTTCCACAGCTTGGTCGTGATGAACAGGTCGGGGACGCCGGCGATGGCGTCGCCGACACCGGACTCGTTTCCGTAGGCGGCAGCGGTGTCGATGCTGCGGTAGCCGGCCTCGATGGCGGTCGTGACCGCGCCTGCCACCTGCTGCTCCGGCACCTGGTAGACGCCGAAGCCGAGTTGAGGGATCCGTACTCCGTTGTTCAACGAGATCAGCGGAACCATGCGGGTAGCTTCGCATCGTTGTAGACGTCGTGCATCGCCTTGATTGTTTCGACCAGTTCTCGTCTCACCTCGTTCGGTGCCAGCACTTCCACGTCCGCACCGAATTTGAGCAGGTCAGCGACGACGTGCCGATGTGACTCCGTGGGGAAGCCGAACTCCTCACCAGGTTCCGGTGCGGCGTCTCGGACGACGCGGGCCTGGTAGCCGCTGAGCAGGTACTGGGACTTGTCGAGTCCGGCACGCGTCATGCGGACCGTGACGCGCTCGCCGTACATGCGGGCCTCGAACTCCAGCGACCACTCCGCCCAGTACCGCGCGAGGTCGAAGTCCTTGGGACGTTCGAACGAGTCCGGAGTGGCCTGAAGGGACAGCACGCGCGAGACGCGGTAGGTGCGGCCGCTGCCGACGAAGTACCAGGTGCCCGCCTTCAGCACGAGCCCGTACGGGTCGACCTCGCGTTCGACGGTCTGGTTGCCCCAACGCCGGTAGGTCATCCGCACGCGGCGTTGCTCCCACACGGCGTCCGCGATCGTGGCGAGGTGCTCGGTCGGTTCGTCGCCGCGGAACCACGTCGGGGTGTCGAGGTGGAACCGCTGGCGGATCTGGTCGGCCCGGTCCCGAAGCTCGGTCGGCAGCGCGGCGAGGAGCTTGAGCTGGGCGGCGGCCGCGAACTCCTTGAGCCCCAGCGCTTCGGCGGGTCCGGGGAGCCCGGCGAGGAACAGCGACTGCGCCTCGTCGGTCGTCAGGCCGGTCAGCCGGGTGCGGTAGCCGTCGACCAGCTGGTAACCGCCGGCCGGGCCGCGGTCGGCGTAGATCGGGATGCCGGAAGCCGAGAGGGCCTCGACGTCGCGGTAGATCGTGCGCGGCGAGACCTCCAGTTCGGACGCCAGCTCGTCGGCCGTCATCCGGCCCCGGGACTGCAGGAGCAGGAGGACCTGGAGGAGCCTGCCGGATTTCATTCCTCAAACCTGACACGATCTGTCAGGAATAGCCAGCAGAGTGGTCCCCATGAAGGCAACCGGGACCATCGAAGTGAAGAGCTGGGACGAGAAGACCTGGGACGGCCGGTCCTACAAGGAGGTCGAGGGACGCAAGCTGACCGAGGCGCACGTCCAGTTCGGCTACGCGGGCGACGTCAGCGGCGTCGGCAGCTGCCGGTACCTCATGTACTACGGCGACGACGTGGCGTGGACGACCGCGCTGGAGGAGATCGTGGCGGACGAGGGCACGCTGGTGCTGCGGCACGTCGGCGCGTACCGGTCCTCTGTGGAGGCCGTGATCGAGATCGTCGACGGCACCGGGAAGTACCTGAACGCGCGAGGTGCGGTGAAGGTGGACTGGGCGGAGGATGGCAGCGGCACCTACACCCTGGAGTACGAGGTCTGACGATGACCAACGCCCCCGTCTACGACGCGGCCAAGACCCGGATCACCTCACTCGTCGAGGGGCGTGATCCGCAGACGCCGGTCGCGGCGACGCCCGGCTGGTCGGTGAAGGACGTGGTGGCGCACCTCGCCGGCGGTCTGCGCGACTTCGCGGACCGCCGGTTCGACGGCGTCGAGTCCGGCGAGTGGGGCGAACGGCAGGTCCGCGACCGCCGCGACAACTCGCTGGAGGACGCCTTCGCCGAGTGGGACGCGAACCTCGCGCTGGTCCAGCCGTTGTTCGACACCCCGATGGGGCCGATCCTCGTGTCCGAGGTGATCGCGCACGAGCACGATCTCCGCGCGGCGCTGGGGGTTCCCGGCGATCGGGACGGCGTGGAGGTGCGGGCGGCGCTGGTGCGGCCGTTGCAGGAGCTCGACCAGCGGATGCGGGAGAACGACGTGCCGGCGTTGCGGATCACGCTGGAGCACGGGGACCGCGTGCTCGGGCACGGCGAACCGGCCGGGACGTTGCGGACCACGTCGTTCGAGCTGATGCGGGCCATCGGCGGGCGGCGGTCGGCCGACCAGATCAAGGCGCTGGACTGGGACGGCGATCCGGACACGTGGATCGCCGCGCTGGCGTTGTTCGGACGGCACCGGCCGGAGCCGTTCGAGGAGTAACTTCCCCCGGCGTGAGCGACTGGTTGACGGACACACGCGACTCCTACGACACGGTCTCGGTCAGTTATGCCGAGCACACGCGCGACCTCCTGGACGGTCTCCCGCATCTGCGGGCGGCGCTGCGGTTGTTCGCGGAAGAGGTGCGCGGGCCCGTCGCGGACGTCGGCTGCGGCCCCGGCAACATCACGGCGCTCCTGAACGGGCTCGGCGCGGACGCGTTCGGGATCGACCTCTCCCCCGCGATGATCTCGCTCGCCCGGCAGAACCACCCCGGGCTGCGGTTCGAGGTGGGGTCGATGACCGAACCGATCGGCCACGAGGTCGGCGGGATCATCGCCTGGTGGTCGCTGATCCACGTGCCGGACGACGAGGTGCCCACTGTCTTCGAGCACTTCCACCGGGCGTTGCGGCCGGACGGGTTGCTGCAGCTCGGTTTTCACGTCGGCGACCGCACGAACCTCAAGACGCAGGGCTACGGCGGGCATCCGATGCGCGTGCACGTTCATCTGCGCAAGCCCGAGCGCGTGGCGGACTGGCTGCGGGAGGCGGGCTTCACCGTGGAGGCGCAGTGGTTGCTGGGCACCGACGGCGCGATCCTGTTCGCACGGCGTGGGTGAGACCATTTGCGCGTGTCAGAAGAACAGACGTGTCAGCGGTGCGGTGAGACGGTCGAGCTGGAACGGGAAGACTTCGAGCTGTTCGAGCGGATGCATCCCGACTGCTTCCACTTCGCGTTCGAGCACGACCTGAACAAGCCGGGCCTGAGCGTGGACGAGAACTGCGGCGACGACGCCTGCCCCGTCGGAGCATGAAAATGGGGCGCACCCCCGAGTGCGCCCCAGTTCCACTGCGGGCCTAGCTGCTGTACGCCGAGAGCGGCGGGCAGGAGCAGACCAGGTTGCGGTCGCCCTTCGCGCCATCGATGCGGCGGACGGGCGGCCAGATCTTCGGAGTCGCGCTCTGACCCGCCGGGAAGACGGCCTCTTCGCGGGTGTACGGGTGGTTCCACTCGCCGACGGTCACGCAGGCCGCGGTGTGCGGGGCGTTGCGCAGCGGGTTGTCCTCGACGGTCCACTCGCCGGCGCCGACGCGGTCGATCTCGTGCTTGATGGCGATCATGGCGTCGATGAACCTGTCGATCTCGGCCAGGTCCTCGGACTCGGTCGGCTCGACCATCAGCGTGCCGGCGACCGGGAACGACATGGTCGGGGCGTGCAGGCCGTAGTCGGCGAGGCGCTTGGCCACGTCGTCCACCGTCACGCCGGTGGCCTTGGTGATCGGGCGCAGGTCGAGGATGCACTCGTGAGCCACGAAGCCGCCCTCGCCGGTGTAGAGGACCGGGTAGTGCTCGTCGAGGCGGCGTGCCACGTAGTTCGCGGCGGCCACGGCGGTCAGGGTGGCGCGGCGCAGGCCGTCGCCGCCCATCATGCGCACGTACGCCCACGAGATCGGCAGGATCGACGCGGAACCCCACGGGGCACCCGAGATCGGGCCGACACCGGTGGCCGGTCCTGCCGTCGGCTGCAGCGGGTGGTTCGGCAGGAACGGGGCGAGGTGGGACTTCACGCCGATCGGGCCGACGCCGGGGCCGCCGCCGCCGTGCGGGATGCAGAACGTCTTGTGCAGGTTCAGGTGCGAGACGTCCGAGCCGAACTTGCCGTAGCGGGCCAGGCCGATCAACGCGTTGAGGTTCGCGCCGTCGACGTACACCTGGCCGCCCGCGTCGTGGACCAGGCCGCAGACCTCGCGGACGGTGTCCTCGTACACGCCGTGGGTCGACGGGTAGGTGATCATGATCGCGGCGAGGTCGTCGGCGTGCTCGGCGACCGTCGTGCGCAGGTGGCCCATGTCGATGTTGCCCTTGTCGTCGCACTTCACGACGACGACGCGCATGCCGGCCATGACGGCGGACGCGGCGTTGGTGCCGTGCGCGGACGACGGGATCAGGCAGACGTCGCGGTCGGCGTTGCCGTTCGCGCGGTGGTAGGCGCGGATCGCCAGCAGACCGGCGAACTCACCCTGGGAACCGGCGTTGGGCTGCAACGACACCGCGTCGTAGCCGGTGACCTCGGCGAGCCACTCCTCCAGGTCGGACACGATCTTCAGCAGACCCTTGGCGTCCTCGACCGGCGCGAACGGGTGCAGCGTCGAGAACTCCGGCCACGTGATGGACTCCATCTCCGCGGTGGCGTTCAGCTTCATCGTGCAGGAACCGAGCGGGATCATGCTGCGGTCCAGCGCGACGTCCTTGTCGGACAACGCGCGCAGGTAGCGCAGCAGCGCGGTCTCGGAGCGGTGCGCGTGGAAGACCGGGTGGGTCAGGTAGTCCGAGGTGCGGCGCAGGTCGCCCGGGATGCCGTCGGCGGTGTCGGCGTCGATCGCGTCCACATCGGACCCGGTGACACCGAAGGCCTCCCACACGGCGACGATGTGCGCGCGCGTGGTCTTCTCGTCGCAAGCGATTGCCACGACGTCGTCGTCGACCTTGCGCAGGTTGATGCCGGCCTCGCGGGCCTTCTCGACGACAGCGGCGGCCTGGCCCTCGACGCGGACCTGGACGGTGTCGAAGAACTCGCCGTGCACGACGTCGAGTCCGGCCTCGCACAGGCCCGTGGCGAGCACGGTGGCCAGGCGGTGCACTCGGGTCGCGATCGAACGCAGGCCCTCGGGACCGTGGTAGACGGCGTACATGGACGCGATCACGGCCAGCAGCACCTGCGCGGTGCAGATGTTCGACGTGGCCTTCTCACGGCGGATGTGCTGCTCGCGCGTCTGCAGCGCGAGCCGGTAGGCCAGCGAGCCGTCGGAGTCGACGGAGACACCGACGAGACGGCCGGGCAGCTGACGCTCCAGACCGGACCGGACGGCCATGTACCCGGCGTGCGGGCCGCCGAAGCCGATCGGCACGCCGAAGCGCTGCGTGGTGCCGACGACGACGTCCGCGCCGATCTCGCCCGGCGCGCGCAGCAGCGTCAGCGCCAGCAGGTCGGCGACGACGACTGCCTGCGCGCCGGCGGCGTGGATCTCCTCGATCAACGCGGCCTGGTCGCGCACGACGCCGGAAGCGCCGGGGTAGGACAGCAGCACGCCGTAGAAGTCGCCGCCCAGGCCGAGGCCCTCGATGCCCTGCGACAGGTCGGCGACGACGATCTCGATGCCCAGCGGCTCGGCGCGCGTCTCGATGACGGCCAGCGTCTGCGGCAGCGTGTCGGCGTCGATGACGAACTTGTTCGACTTGGACTTGCCCGCGCGGCGCACCAGGGTCATCGCCTCGGCGGCGGCGGTCGACTCGTCCAGCATGGACGCGTTCGCGACCGGCAGGCCGGTCAGGTCGCCGACCATGGTCTGGAAGTTCAGCAGCGCCTCGAGACGGCCCTGCGAGATCTCCGGCTGGTACGGCGTGTACGCGGTGTACCAGGCGGGCGACTCGAGCACGTTGCGCAGGATCACGCCCGGCGTCACGGTGTCGTAGTAGCCGAGGCCGATCATCTGCGTCATCGGGCGGTTCTGCGACGCGAGCTCACGCAGCTCCGCGAGCGCCTCGGTCTCGGTGGCCGGGGCGGGCAGGTCCAGCACGAGGTCGCGCTCGTGGATGGACGAAGGCACCGCGTGCTGCGCGAGCTCCTCGAGCGACCCGACGCCGATGACGTCGAGGATGCGCGCGAGTTCGGCGGGGCGCGGACCGACGTGGCGGTCGGCGAACGGGGTGCCGTGCTCGAGAGCTGCGAGCGGAATGCGGTCCTGCGTCATCAAACGCCTCCGGGGGGCTGCGGGCACACGTGTCCTGGTGCCCTCCCCGCTCTGTCCGTACCCCGAAGGGCGCCTGAGAGGTTCACCCACCTGTCAGGATGGGCTTTCACCGTCGGCGGGATCCCTAGAGATCCACTTTCCAGAGGCGTCTCGCTCGGCGGTCCTGGATGCCTGAGAGGTTCCCGGGGAGGGACTTGCTCCTTCGGCGCCGGGCTCGAAACCCGGTCTCTCCCGCCAGAGTTCGGCGACTACCCGAGAAGAATACCCGCAGGCAGCCCCGCTAGTCCCCAGGGACGCGACCTACATCTCAGTGCCAAGACCGGCGAGCGCCCCCGCGACGGGGTCCGCCGGGTCGTCGCGCAGCGCCACGAGCAGGTGCGTGGTGCCCACGACCGCGTCTCCGCGCCGGGCAGCGACGAGCTTCGCCCGTTCCATCGCACGCTCCACCTTGCCGCCGCTGACGGGCAGCGCGGCCGGGTCGATCCCTGCCTCGCGCAACGCCGCCGCCCCGCCCGACTCGAGCTCCGGCTTCAGCTTCCTGCCCGCCACCTTCAACTGGCGGTCGACCGTCAGCACCGCCTCCACCAGATCGCGAGACGACACCTCTCGCCTCGCGGCCACGGCCAGCCGTCCGGCCTCGTTGCGCACGACGGTCAGCACCGGCCCGCCCAGCCCCTGACCGCGGGCGATCCAGCGCATCAGCCAGCGCACGTACCCGCCGCCGGACTCCCCTTCCAACGCTCCCGCTTTGCGCAGCAACCGCACGGCGGGCGCTTCCTCGATCTCCGCGTGGGTTCGCGCGGCGTCCGCTCGCACAGCGGCGGCCGTCGCGCCGACGTCCACTCCGCGCAGCACGAACAGGTCGGCGGCACGGCCGGAACCCTGCTCCAGCAACGCCAGCGAGAGGTGGGTGGTGGTCAGCACGCCGTCACCGGCCCGGGCGAACGCCGAGAGCAGACACTCCTCCAGCGCACGGCTGACGGGCGGCACGGTCTCGATGACAAGGCGGTCGCAGGCGACGTTCACCAACGCCGTGACGTCCGGATGAGCCTCGGGAACGACGCCACCGTCGTCGTCGGCCCAGTGCTCGGGTCCCCGCGCCATCGCCTGGGCCCGCAACGACTTCACGCCGAGCTTGCGGCCGGGTCCGATGGTGTCGATCAGCGAGATCAGCAGGTTCTCGGTGCCGAGGAAGCCGAACTCCAGCCGGAGCGCGCGCTTCGCCGCCACTTCCAGCACCTTCACGACCTGATAGGAGGGGGTGATCGTCATGCAGGCAACGCTAGGGACCGGCAGGGTCTGATCGCTGCTGCCGACCGGCCATCCCACGGCGCCAGTCGGCCACGTTCACAGTGCTGATCGATCACAGTGCCGATCAGTCGGGGCCGGTCAGCCGGTGGCGCGCTCGCGACGCCGGCGGGTCAGCTCGTCCTCGGTCATCGGAGCGATCTCGACGCCGTCCGCGCGTTCGGCCGGGAACTCGTGGATCGTGCCGGAGATCTCGCGCATCGCACCGCTGACCGCGATGCCGAACACGCCCTGACCGCCCTGCAGCAGATCGACGACCTCTTCCGGCGAGGTGCACTCGTAGACGGTGGTGCCGTCGGAGAACAGCGTGATGCGCGCCAGGTCCTGCACGCCGCGGCGCCGCAGGTGATCGACAGCGACCCTGATGTTCTGCAAGGAGACACCGGTGTCCAGCAGCCGCTTCACGACCTTGAGCACCAGGATGTCCTTGAAGGAGTACAGCCTCTGACTCCCGGAGCCGTGCGCCATCCTTATCGTCGGCGCGACCAGCCCGGTCCTTGCCCAGTAGTCGAGCTGCCGGTACGTGATCCCCGCGATCTGACATGCCGCGGGTCCTCGGTAACCGACGAGCTCGTCCGGCAGCGAGGAGTCCGGGAACAGTTCACCCTGCAGCCCGGATTCGGCCCGCAAGGGCGCTTCCTCGACCACGCCTGCCTCCCCTCGGAACGGCCACGAAACTCATGACCGTCAAGCCGCTACGTCAGCTCACGCGAACCAGCGACATCCACTCGAGTTCGACGGTAAGACCGGTCCGAGGGCTGGTCAACGCGACGCGCGGGGAGTTGCGACCCTCAACCTCAAGTGGAGAGTCATACCGTCACCCGAACTGGGACGTTCAGGTGACGTTTAGTGATCGTTTAGCGAATAAAACGACCGTAAGTAGTCCGTTCGAGGGACATCCAAACGAACTGACTCACGGCCCATACAAGACGGAGTGCGACACCCGGAAAACTCAGGTGTCGGCACCTCTGCTGTGCCTATGTGTCCGCTCCGCGGAAGTCTTCAGGAGAGACGGAGTCGAGGAACTCGCGGAACTTCTCCACCTCGTCCTCCTGCTCGTCCGGGATGATGAGGCCCGCCTCGGCCAGCACGGACTCCTCCGCGTGGATCGGCACGCCGACCCGCAACGCCAGAGCCACCGAGTCGGACGGCCGCGCGGACACCCGCACGTCACCGTCGAACACGAGCTCGGCGAAGAAGGTGCCCTCCTGCAGGTCGGTGATCCGGACCTGTTCGAGGTTGCGCCCGAGCGCCCCGATGACGTCCTTGAGGAGGTCGTGGGTGAGCGGACGGGCAGGACGAACGCCCTGCTGCTCCAACGCGATCGCCGTGGCCTCGACGGAGCCGATCCAGATCGGCAGGTACCGCTCGCCCTCGGTTTCACGCAGAAGAAGGATCGGCTGGTTCTGGGGCAGCTCCACCCGCACGCCGACGACGCGCATTTCGCTCATCGGGCCTCGCCTCCCTCTGTTCGTTCGAGGACGACCCGGTTCACACCCGAGCATCCCCCGGCGTACATGTCCGACGCTACCCGCCAAGCGGGCCGTGTGCTCAATCGTTGCGGGCAGATAGTGATCAACACTGCACCCCTGTCCGGTAGATCAGGACTGCCGCAAGCCCGCTCTCACCAACAACGTGTGCAACGAGGTGAACAGGTCAGCCAATTCCCGAACCGTCTCGGGATCTGAGAAAGATTTCAGCACGACCACCTCGTGGTCCGCTGCCGCGCGGACCGCGCGCAGGTGCTCGCGCTCGACGCCGAGCCCGGTCATCGTCCGGATCGTGCGGAGCGCGGTGATGTCCTCGGTGGTGAACCGGCCGCCGGGGCCGGGGCGCAGCAGACCGTCGCGTTCGAGCTGGGACAGCTGCTCGGCGGTGAAACCGGTCTGGGACAGCAGATCGAACCGCGACAGCGACGTGGCGTCCTCGGGGACGGAGTCGAGCTGCTCGCGGATCACTTTGAGCGGCAGGTACCTGTCCCGTTGTGCGGACAGCACGAACCGCAACCTCTCGACGTCCGCCACGGCGAACTGGCGGTAGCCGGAGGCGGTGCGTGCCGGGCGGACCAGCCCCTCCGCTTCCAGGAAGCGGATCTTGGAGATGGTGACGTCGGGGAACTCGGGACGAAGCTGTGCGAGCACAGCCCCGATGCTCAAGCCCCCGCGTTGTGGCCGCCCGGCCGTCACGCGTCAGGCTCCCGCGGAGCCAGGACCCGTCAGGAAGACGAGGCGGAACTTGCCGATCTGAACCTCGTCGCCGTTCGCGAGGACGGCCTGGTCGACCGGCTCACGGTTGACGTAGGTGCCGTTGAGGCTGCCCACGTCGATGACGACGAACTCACCGCTTTCCCGGCGGAACTCGGCGTGGCGGCGCGAGACCGTCACGTCGTCCAGGAAGATGTCGCTGTCGGGGTGGCGCCCCGCACTCGTCGTGTCACGGTCCAGCAAGAACCGGGAACCGGCGTTCGGGCCGCGCTTCACCACGAGCAGCGCGGAACCGGCGGGAAGGGCGTCAACACCGGCAACAGCCGGCTCCGGGGCGGGGGTGCCTTCCATCTCCTGGAGGAAGTCCGCCCGGAAGACGGAGGTCCGCTCCGGGGACTGCTCCGGCGGAACGCCTGGGCCGTCGTTCGTGCTCACCTGAGCTCTCCTCCTGCTGCTGGATCCGTCACTTCCGGTAAAACCTATCGCGTTGGGGTCACCGCCTTCAGCGCGGCTCCCCTTCCGGCCGAAGATCCGGCGAAAGATCGACGTCACTCCTTCTCCACCAACGCCTTGTAAGCGTCCGCGTCCAGCAGGCCTTCCAGCGCCTCGGGGTCGTTCAGCCTGATCTCGACCATCCAGCCCTCGCCGTACGGATCGGTGTTGACGGAGTCCGGCGTCTGGACCAACGCGTCGTTGATGGCGACGACCTCGCCGTCGAGCGGCGAGTAGAGGTCGGACACGCTCTTGGTGGACTCGACCTCGCCGAACGTGTCGCCGGCCGCCACGGTGTGGCCGACCTCGGGCAGCTGGACGAAGACGACGTCACCGAGCTGTTCCTGGGCGTAGTCGGTGATGCCGACGCGCACTGTGTTCTCGCCGCGGGTGGCGATCCACTCGTGCTCCTCGGTGTAACGAAGCTCCTCGGGAATCAACTGACTGCGCTCCTCGTGCTGAACCTGTATGGGGTGATCTTTTCACGCGACCGTGCGAGGTGTACCCCGCAGGGCCAGGAAGAACTGGTAGACGTACAGCAGCGCCGACCACAGGTAGAGGGCACCGCCCCACACCGTGAACGCGTAGGCGAGCGGCTGGGCTGCCTGCGCCCACGCCGAGTCGCCCTGCGCGAGCAGCAGCAGGGGGAAGGCGTACAGCAGGTTGAAGGTGGCGGCCTTGCCCAGGTACGTCACCTCGAACGGGCCCCAGCCCCGTTGCCGCAGGATCAGCAGGCAGATGCCGACGACGATCTCTCGCCCCACGAGCACGAGGGCGACCCAGAGCGGCACGATGTCCCTGATCACGAACGCCAGCAGCGTGCAGAACACGTAGAGGCGGTCGGCGGCGGGATCGAGCAGCGCGCCGAGGTTGCTCATCTGGTTGAGCCAGCGCGCGAGCTTGCCGTCCAGCCAGTCGGAGAAGCCCGCGAAGACGAGGACGAGGATCGCCCAGCCGTCTTCGCGGGGTCCCAGCAACAGGTAGAGGAAGAGCGGAACACCGGCCAGCCGCAACACGCTGAGCAGGTTCGGAATCGTCAGCAGGCGATCAGCCGGATCACGCACACCCGCACTCTAAACGAGTGACTGCGCAAGGGCTGCCGGATGGCGTCACGGCACGCGGTGCGACTGGTTGCGGGTGGTGCCCGATGTGCGATCTCACTGTGTTCGTTTCCAGCAGGTAAATCTCAGGCTGTCCGGGTGAACGTCCATCCTCGGCGCTGCATCTCGGCACCGGTGATGGCGTGCGGGCGGCCCCGGTCGTCGCGGCCCACCCAGCGAGCGCGGAAACCCTCGAGCACGTAGGCGTGACCCCGGCTCCACACCACGCTGCACGGCGTGGTCGGCAGAGCGGAATCGCAGTCCGCGTCCTGCATCGGCTGGGTTTCCATGGCGGTTCTCATTTCAGTCCCTCCGTGACATCAGGGATGTCGCGCACCGGGGCTCCGGCGTTATCCCTGGAAACGAATTCTGTCGGACTGTGGTTCAGAACACGTGTCCTGTTTGGGTCCTAAGCGTTAACTGGATCGAACCGCGCGCCGAGCTGTTCGGGCCCGAAGCGGAACGGAAGACCGGGTCCTTGCCTGCGCAACCGTTCGTCGTACGACGATGACCGCACGGCTCGTCCAGTTCATCGGCCGGGCCTAATCTCAGCGCGTGAACCAGGTGAAATTCGGTGCGGAACTCATTTCGCGAGTGATGGACCACCTGTGCTCGCAGCTGGACGGCTGCGAGGGCGCGGGCCTGAGCGTGTGGCCGGACGGCAAGTTGATCAGGGCCCACGGGGTCGCCGTGGAACTGGACGCCGAGCAGCTGACCAGCGGCGCGGGACCGCTCGTCGAGGCCTCGCGCGACGAACGGCAGGTGTCCGGCGAGGTCGGCGGCATGCACGTCGTCGCGGTGCCGGGCAGCTGGGGGGACAGCGGGCCGGTGGTGCTCACGGTGTACCTCTCGCACGCGCCCCAGGTCGCGGATCTGAAGGCCATCGAGGAGATCGAACCGCTCATCGCGACCGCGGCGGCGGTGGTCGAGTTCTGCGCGGGCGAGGTGATGCGCGCCGACCAGATGGTGCGGATGGTCCAGCACCGCCGCTACATCGAGCAGGCGAAAGGTCTGGTGATGGGGGCGCGGCCGAGCGCGCCCGGCGAGGCGTTCGAACTGCTGGTGCGGGCGAGCCAGCGCGCCAACGTGAAGCTGCGGGACGTGGCCACCGCGTTGGTGCTGGTCGTGGGCGGGACGCTGGAGGACAGCGCGGAGGAGGCGGTCGAACCGCCGGCCGCCGCGTTCGACGTGGCGCGACGACTTTGGGAGGCACTGCGCGTTTGAACCGACCATTGTCTGGGTATGGCTAGGTCGATCTGTCCTGTCGAGCGGTCACTCCCGTACGGTGGTGTCCGCAGCGGTTGAGCCAGCAGCCGCACAGGAGCCGCTGCATTGGCGGCTCCCCTTGTTTCTGTATCGCGAGAGGGAGTACATCGGTGACTGTGCAGGACCCGCGTGCGGAGCAGACCATCGCGCTGTCGGTGAGGCAGCCGGCGCCCGGTGCCACGGTCCTCGCCGTGTCCGGCGAGGTCGACATGGTGTCCGCGCCCACGCTGCGCGACGCCCTGGTCAACGGCATCGGCGACGGCGGCACCTTCGTGGTGGACATGACTGGCGTGACGTTCCTCGGCTCCGCCGGTCTGGCGGTGCTCGTCGAGGCCGCCCGCCTGGCCCAGCGAGAGAACGCCGCTCTCAAAGTGGTGGCGACCGCACGAGCGGTGACGCGCCCCTTGGAGGCCACCGGACTGGGCGAGGTCTTCAGCCTGCACGACTCCGTCGACTCGGCCCTGGGGTAACCCGTCCGCTCAGCCGGTGCTGCGGACGGTGAGCCGGTTGCCCGCCGCTCCGAGCGCCTCGGCGACCGCGCGAAGGGCCTGTTCCACTCCGCTCTTCTCGACGCCGAGCCCGCTCAGGTCGACGGTCAGCGGCACGGTGCCGCCGCGTGCCGCCGTGGTCAGCGTGCGGCGCAGCGACGGGCCTGCCTCGGCCGGCACGTTTCCGCGCACCACCGCTACTACGCCGGAGGAGGTCTCGTGGACCTGGACGTCGCATTCAGTCGCGGCCCGGGCCACGGGCAGTGCGGGCGAACGAGCTCGACGCAGGCGCACGGTCGTGCCGCTCGCCCTGCGATCTATCTCGACCTCGTCCACGCTTTCCCGCATGAGCAGAAGTCCCCGGCCCCGCGTGGTCAGCGCGGGAGGCGGTATGCGCCACTGGCCGTGGTCGGCAACGTCGACGCGCGCCGTGCCGTCCGCGTCGACGCGGGCACGCACCTCGATGGTGCCGTCCGCCAGGCCGGGGTAGGCGTGTTCCACGGAGTTGTTGACCGCTTCACTGACCGCGAGAACGAGGTCGCTCGCCTCGTCCTCGCCGAAGCCGCTGCCCTGCAGCCATTGGCGAAGTTGGTGCCGTACAGGCGCCACCTCGTGCGCGTCTGCCGGGAATCTGAGGGCAAGGAAGTCCTCGTGCACAAGCACAGCGCCCCTCCCGTTGATTGCTTCTGCCAGGTGATTTCCCAGGCCACGACGCGAATACACGTGTGAAATGAGATCGATTCGGGTACGGCGATGACGTGCCCGCCTTCAGCAGAACGGACTACGAGGTGGCTGTGACTCAATTGTCAGGCGTCGAGCTTCGGATGGCCGCGGATCCCACGCAGCTGTCCATCGTGCGTGCGGTCGCGGCGGACATCGCGATGCGCCAGGACTTCGACCTCGACTCGATCGAGGACCTGAAGCTCGCCGTGGACGAGACGTGCTCGACTTTGATCACGCTGGCGGCCCAGGACGCGGTGCTCAGCTGCCACTTCGCGGTGGACGACAGAGGTGCCGTGCACGTCGCCGCGAAGGTGTCGGCGAAGTCCGCGGCGGGCCCGGACGAGGCCAGCTTCGGCTGGCGGGTCCTGACCGCGCTCGTCGACTCGGTGCAGACCGCGGTCGAGGAGACCGAAGGGTTCGTGGTTCACATCGACCTCGTGAAGTCCACGGCAGGGGCGGTGGATGCGTGACCGGGGCGGAAGAGGCCACCAAGACGGAGGAGACCAAGCCGGAGGCCAAGTCCTCCCGCTCGGGTGACTACGACCACCTGGCACCGTTGTTCGCCGAGCTCGCGGTCACACCCGCGGGCCCGGCGCGCGAGACGTTGCGGGACAGGCTCGTCACCGAACACCTCCCGGTCGCCCAGCACATCGCACGCAGATTCGGTCACCGCGGCGAACCGCACGAGGACCTGGTCCAGGTCGCGACGGTGGGCCTGATCAACGCGGTCGACCGCTTCGATCCCGACCGCGGCAGCGACTTCCTGTCGTTCGCGGTGCCGACGATCATGGGTGAGGTCCGGAAGTACTTCCGCGACTCCAGCTGGTCGGTGCGGATGCCGAGGCGGCTCAAGGAGCTGCACCTGGCGATCAACGCGGGTACGTCGAGGCTGTCGCAGTCGCTGGGCCGCGCGCCCACGCCGTCGGAGCTCGCCGAGCACCTTGGCCTGTCACGCGAGGAGATCCACGAAGGACTCGCGGCCGGAAACGCTTACCAGAGCGCGTCTTTGGACGACATGCTGATGTCGGAGGACTCGTCGATCTCGCTGGGCAGCACGATCGGCGAGGAAGATCCCGAGATCGCGATGATCGAACAACGCGAGGCGCTGCACCCGTTGCTGGAGAAGCTGCCCGAGCGCGAACGCAAGATCGTGGTCATGCGCTTCTTCGGCAACATGACCCAGACCCAGATCGCGCAGAAGGTCGGGATCTCCCAGATGCACGTCTCGCGTCTGCTCGCGAAGACGTTGCGTCAGCTCAGGGACGTGCTCGAGGAGTAGGCACGGACACGGCGCCGGGCCGCGACGACGATCTGGCGCCGTTCGTCCTCCCCCATGCCGCCCCACACGCCGTACGGCTCCTGAGCCTCGAGCGCGTGGGCGCGGCATTGCGCGAGCACCGGGCACTGCTCGCAGATCGCCTTGGCCTTCTCCTCCCGGGCAGCCCGCGCGTACCCGCGCTCGTTGTCCGGGTGGAAGAAGACCGCGCTGTTCTGCCCACGGCACAGACCGTCCATCTGCCAGTCCCACACTTCGGTGACCGGCTTGGGCAAACGGGTGGTGCAGGTCATCGCGACTCCCGGTGGGCTGGGGGGAAAGAGTTGCGATCACTGCGTACCCGTGGTCTGACCAGGCATAAACCTGTTACAGCCTTTCGGGTGCCCCAATACCCAGCAGGGACAGCCCCAGCGTGAGCACCCGCGACGTCAGCGCGAGCAACTGCAGCCGCGAGTCCTGCAACTCCTGCGTCTCCGCCTTCGAAACCGAAGCGCTGCTGTAGAACGCGGTGAACGCCGTGGCCGTCTCGAAGAGGTAGTTCGTGAGCTTGTGCGGCGCGAGCTCGTCGATGGCCGCCTGAATCGCAGTAGGCAGCTGCAGCAGCTTCAACGCCAGGTCACGTTCGGCCTGCTCCTGAAGGATGAGCGGCGCGTCATCTGCTGGGACGCGCCCGACCATGCGTCCGATCGCGTTGATCCGGGCGATCGCGTACTGGATGTAGACCGAGGTGTCGCCGGTGTGGGCGAGCATCTTCTCCCAGGTGAAGACGTAGTCCTTCTCCCGGTCGTTGGAGAGGTCCGCGTACTTCACCGCGCCCAGGCCGATCGTGCGGGCGAGCGCGTCCTTGTCCGCACCCTCCACATCGGACGTTTCGGGCATCACCTTGTACGCGTTCTCGACGGCCTCGGTGAGCAGGTCGATCAGCTTGATCGTGCCGCCGGCCCGAGTCCGGATCGTCTTGCCATCGGCCCCGAGGATCGTGCCGAACCCGGTGTGCACGGCGGTGTGCGCGTCGTCGAGCCACCCGGCCTGCTTCGACGTGGCGAAGATCATCTGGAAGTGCTGCGACTGCGGCGTCCCCACCACATAAATGAGCTCGTCGACCTTCCGGTCCCGCACCCAGTACCGCACCGTCGCGAAGTCCGTGGTGGCGTACCCGTACCCACCATCGCTCTTGCGCACGATGAGCGGCAACCGGTCACCCTCGCGGTTGCTGAACCCCGGCGGGAACACGCAGAGCGCGCCGTCGCTGGTCTCGATGAGACCCTTCTGCTGCAGCTCGGTGATCGTGTCCGCGAGGTAGGGGTTGTAGAAGCTCTCGCCGTAGTTGTCGCCTGCCGACAGCCCGATGCCGAGCAGCTCGTAGATCTGGTTGAAGTGCCGCTGCGACTCCCCGACCAGCTCGTGCCACAACTTGAGCGTCGCCTCGTCGCCCCCCTGCAGCAACACCACCCGACGCCGCGCCCGGTCCGCGAACCCGGGATCGCTGTCGAACTTCTGCCGGGCCTGCTGGTAGAACGCGTTGAGGTCGCTGATCTCGTGCTCAGCCCCCTGCCCCTCGTCCGTCAGGTGCTCGATGAGCATCCCGAACGGAGTCCCCCAGTCACCAAGATGGTTGTGCGGGATGACCTCGTGCCCGGCGAACGTCAGCAGCCGGCAGAACGCGTCCCCGATGATCGTCGACCGCAGATGCCCGACGTGCATCTCCTTGGCCACGTTGGGACTGCTGTAGTCGATGGCGATCCGCCGAGGCTCGTCGGTCTCCGGCACACCGAGCCGCGAGTCCCCCACCAGGCTCGCGGCCTGAGCCTCGAGCCACTCCCGCCGCAACTTCAGGTTGATGAAGCCAGGCCCGGCGATCTCCGGCGTCTCGATCGCATCCTGCGCGTCCAGGTGCTCGACGATCAGCGCGGCAACCTCACGCGGGTTCTTCCCGATCTTCTTGGCAAGACTCATCGCGACGTTGCACTGATAGTCGGCACCGTCCCGGTTGGACGGTCGGATCAGCGCTTCCTCGGCGGTGATGTCCACGTCCAGGGCGACGCGCAACGCCCGCGCGACCCGCTGGCCCAGCTCAAGCCCGACATCCCCACGCAGCACTGAACCCACCTCTCGACAACCGGCTTGTTCACACAAGTATTTCACCCGCGCCAAACCGGTTGTGACAGCGCCCGCCGAGGGCCGCGTCACCACCGCCCGAGCAACAACGCCCCGCCACCCACGAGGGCGGCCGCGCTGACCACCCCGAACACCGTCACCCATCCCAGCGCGGGCACCCCGGTCAACCAGGCCAACTGATCGGCATCGGACCGAGGCGCCTGCCTCCTCCACCGCTTGACCTGCAACTCCCACACCGGCCGAACCCCGCCCAGCAACAAGAACCAGGCGAACACATAAGCAGCAGCGTCCCGGACCTCAACAGACGCGTAGAACGAGACGAAGAAGAACACCCCACCGGTAACGATGATCGACAACACCCCGAACACGTTCCGGATCATGATCAACATGGCCGCGAGAAACCCGATGCTGATCCACAACATCAACTGAATCTGCTCGTTGGTGATCAACACAGCCGCGCCGAACCCGAGCAGCGACGGTGCGATGTACCCGGCCAGCGCCGTCAGCACCATCCCCGGCCCACGCGGCTTCCCCCGCGACACGGTGAGCCCGGACGTGTCGGAGTGCAGCTTGATCCCACTCAGTCGCCGCCCGGTCAGCACGGCCAGCAACGCGTGTCCGCCCTCGTGGGCGATGGTGATGACGTTGCGGGTCAACCGCCAGATCCCGTGCACGGCAACGGCCAGGAAGGCGGCCAGCGCGGTTCCCCACGTGATCAGCACTTCGTGCGTCAGCAACTCGGAAGGCATCGCGACATAGAAACAGACGCGCCGTGTGAGCCGTATGTGGGCTCGCACGACGCGTCTGTGCCGGACAGCAGGTTCGTCCGGATGTAGTGCTCGATGAACTAGTGCTTGATCTTGTCCTTGCTCACCCGCTCGGTCTTGGGGTCGACCACCGCCTGCTCCTGGGTGATCGGCTCGTTGCGGGCGGCGCGGGCCGAACCGGTCGGAAGCGGCTCGGTGATGGGCGCGGTCGGTCCGGTGCTGACGGTCGGGTCCATCTGCTCGACGCGCGGCGAGCCGTCCCGCTCGTCGCGGAACGCCTCCGAGCGCGGCTCGGGCACGACCGGCTCCTCGTCGAGGTCCTCGACGAGCTTGCGGCGCGCGGGCATCACCGCGAGCAGCAGGCCGAAGACGGCGAGGCCGAGGTGCAACCAGTTGTCGTTCGTGTTGACCGCCAGCGGGTTGCCGTACTGCTCGGCCGGGTTCTGGGCGAGGATCCCGGTGATCATCAGGTCCCACACGAAGAGCGCGGCGAAGCCGGCGAACAGCAGCCAGCCGTACAGCCGCGAGAGACCCGAACCGAGAGCCATCAGCAGGCCGAGCACACCGACGGCCACCATCACCGTGTTGTGCAACGGGTTCACCGAGAACCCGAGCACGAACGAGCTGGCAGCCCAGTCGCCGACCCCTGTGCGAGTGAAACCCACGATGCCGAACACGATGAACGCGATGCCGGCCAGTCCGGCCAGCAGCTGCACCGGCTGCAGACCGGCGACCTTGATGCGGTGGGTCATTTCGCCCTCCAGGCTCCGTGTCTTGTTGCCTGGCGGACTACCCCGACCTCACAGGGACCAAACGTTCGGCTTCAGCGGTGTCCCTTGCGCCCGATTCCCGCGTACGCGCCCGGCACCACGGCCGGCGCCTCGATCGACAGCCCTTCCATGAGCTGCTCGACCGGCGTCGGATGCGACACCACGAGGAACCCGCCGGCCGGGAGCGCGTGCCGATAGCGGCGCACGACACGGCCAGGCCCGGTGACGTCGTCGACGTACCGAAGAACGTCGACCATCAGCACCGCGTACGGCTCGCGCAGGTCGAAATGCGACAGCACGCCCGGATGCCGCAGCACCTGATCGGGACGGCGCAGGTCCGCTTCCACGGCGCACGCCCGCGGTTCGCCGCGCAACAGTCCACGTGAGAACGCGACCGTGACCGGATCGGAGTCCACGTAGACCACGCGCGCGTCGGGCAGCGTCTGGTGCGTGGCACCGCACGTCGGTATGCCCGAGCCGAGGTCGAGGAACTGGCGCACGCCCGCCGCCCAGCAGTGGCGGACGGCGTGGCGCAGGAACGACCGCTGCGCTCGGGTCACGAGCGGCAACTCCGGGTCGATCCTGACTGCCTGCTTGGCGAACGCGCGGTCGGCGGCGTAGTTGTGCGCACCGCCGAGATAGAAGTCATGGATCCGCGCGGCGTTCGGCCGACGTACGTCGACCTCGTAGCGTGCGAAGGCGGGGACCGCAGCCATTCGCAGAGCGTAACTGGCGCCTAGACCATTCGGGCGAAGTTTTCGAAGATTCTTTGGGTCCGTCTGACATGGACACCTCTGCGGGAGGGCCCGGTCCACCCCACTGAGACCGGGCCACGTAGCGCGTACGGGGATCGAACCCGTGTTTCCGGATTGAGAATCCGACGTCCTGACCACTAGACGAACACGCCAGGAACGAGCATTGAGACAAAAATGCTCGCAGAAATAGAAGAAAAGGAACTAGCAGGTCACAGCTTGGAGGGCGCTCCGGCCCATTCATCTGCTCGGATCATGGAACAATGATGACCGAGAACGCGCACCCGCCGCAAAGCAATTAATCGAGCCACGTCAGCGCGAGCCAGAGCGAGGCTCGCGCGTCGGCCGTTCCAAGATCACGACCGAGCAGCCGTTCGACGTGGGAGATCCGGTGCCGAACGCTGTTGCGGTGCACGCCGAGCACCCCCGCGGTCCGGTCCCAGCTGCCGTGCTGACCGAGCCAGGCCCTCAGCGTGTCGATCAGTTCGGGGCGTCCGAGCAGTCCCGCGAGCTCACGGCGGGCGAACTCGCGTGCCGCCACCGGGTCCACCAGAGAGGACAGATCGGACGCCGGAAAGGCGGGTTCGCCGGTGGCTTTGGCGCGGGCCAGCAGGGTCAAGGCCTCGGCCGCCGCGCGGTCCAGCTCGGACCGGGGCACGGAGGCGACCCCGTCAGCGGAGGGGGAATCGGCGACCGGTGACACCCCCACCGGCCCCGACACCTCCGTCCCCGCGGCCAGCAGCGCGAGGAACCCGCCACTCTCCTCTTTCGACACCAGCGGTCCGTACCGCTGGGCCAGCACGTCGTAGTCCGCCTTCGACTCCCCCGCCACCACCCGATAGGGGCCGGGTCCCAGCACCTTCTCCACCCCGGACACCCGCGACCGCAGCAATGCGGAGGCCGCGAGCCGGGCGATCTGGCCGCGTTCGCTCTCCAGGTCCCGGCGCAGCAGTCCCAGCAACGCCAGCGCGACCGCGACGACGGCCCGTTCGGCAGGCGACAGCGGGGCCGGCCGGCGCACCACGAGCACCGCGGTCTCGACCGGGTCGAGCGTGACGTGGTCTTCACCCACCTGGGTCGAGGCCGAACGGGGTCCCCTGCCCGACGCGACCCGCCCGACGAGCGAAGCGACGTCGCCGGGCGCGAACGCGGGATCCACGAGATCGGCCCGGCAGTTCAGCACCACGGCCAGCGTGGTCAGCACCGACTCGACCGGACGGACGCGGGTCGCGGCACGGGTCAGGGCGTGCTGGCTGTCCGCGAGCATCCGCTGCTCCCGCAAGGCGATCTCCGCGAGCAACGCCCCGAGTGCCTGCGAGACCGCGAGGAACGGCGTCGACGGCGGCACCTCCAGCAGCGGCATCCCCTGCGCCGCACAGGCTTCCACCAGCGATGACGGCACCGTCGGGAACTCCGGCTCGACACCGAACCCGATCGCGGAGACGCCCGACGCGACCAGCCCGGCGACGTAGGAGGGCACGTCGGACGGGAACCGCACGCCGGCCGTGAGCAGCAGCTCCTCGCCCACCAGGTAGGGCGTCGGGTCCTCCAGTTCGGACACGTGCGCCCAGCGGATCGGCCGGTCCAGCGCGTCGGCTCCACACAGGACGGTCAGCCCGAGATCGACTCGGGCCACGAGATCCCGCAGCGGGACGGTTTGCACAACCATGGTCCGCCGATTGTGCACAACGACCACTTACCAGCGCCAGCGCGCGTTCCTACCGTGACCTTCAACCCAAGGAGGTCCGACAGTGGCTCTCGACTACGCGGTGATCGCCGCCTACGTGCTCGGCATGATCGGCATGGGCTGGTGGGGCATGCGCCGCGCCACCAGCAAGAGCGAGTACCTGGTCGCCGGACGCAGGCTCGGCTTCACGATGTACTCCGGCACCATGTCGGCCGTCGTGCTCGGCGGCGCGTCGACCATCGGTGGTGTCGGGCTCGGCTACAAGTTCGGCGTCTCCGGCGCCTGGATGGTGTTCGCCATCGGCCTCGGCATCCTGCTGCTCAGCGCACTCTTCGCGCGCCGGATCGTCAAGTTGAAGGTCTACACCGTCTCGCAGATGCTCGATCTTCGGTACGGCGGCAACTCCAGCATGATCTCCGGCCTGGTGATGGCGGCCTACACGCTGATGCTCACCGTCACGTCGACGATCGCCTACTCCACCATCTTCAACGTCCTCTTCGGACTGCCCAAGTCCCTCGGCGTGATCATCGGCGGCGGCATCGTGGTGCTGTACAGCGTTCTCGGCGGCATGTGGTCGATCACGCTGACCGACATCGTCCAGTTCGTCGTGAAGACGGTCGGCATCCTGTTCCTGCTGCTGCCGATCAGCCTCGCCACCGCCGGCGGGTTCGACGGCATCCAGGCGCGGCTCAACGACCCGGCGATGTTCGAGGTCGGCAACATCGGCGTCAGCACGATCGTCACCTACCTGCTGATCTACGTGTTCGGCCTGCTGATCGGCCAGGACATCTGGCAGCGCGTGTTCACCGCCAAGTCCCCGAAGGTCGCGACCTGGGGCGGCATCACCTCCGGCCTCTACTGCCTCGTCTACGCGGTCGCGGGCGCGTTGATCGGTCTCGCGGGCAAGGCGCTGTACCCGGACATCGCGAACAAGGACGAGGCGTTCGCGACAATCGTGGAGAACCTGCTGCCGACCGGTGTGCGCGGACTCGTGCTCGCCGCGGCGCTGGCCGCGATGATGTCCACGTCGTCCGGTGCCCTCATCGCCTGCGCCACGGTGGCGTCCAACGACATCTGGCGGCGGAAGACCGATTCGGACGTCCACAACAACCGAATGTTCACGCTCGTGATCGGTGTCGTCGCGATCGCCGTCGCGGTGGCGCTCAACGACGTCGTGGCCGCGCTGACAGTCGCCTACAACATCCTCGTCGGCGGACTGCTGGTCGCGATCATCGGCGGTCTGGTGTGGAAGCGCGGCACCCGGCTCGGCGCGATGGTGTCGATGGCGGTCGGGTCGCTGACGGCGATCGGGTTCATGGTGTTCGTGGACGTGTACGCCAACGAAGCCATCTATTACAGCCTCGGCGCGTCGTTCGTGACGTACGTCGTGGTCAGCCTGGCCACCCCGCCCACCTCACCCGAGGTGCTCGCGAACTGGGACCGCCGGGTGGCCGGTGACGCGACCGAAGAGGAACTGGTGAACGCATGATCGGCCCCGTCGACTCCTCGAAGATCCCGCGCTACGCGGGACCAGCGACCTTCGCCCGGCTGCCGCGCCTCGACCAGGTGGCGCACGCGGACGTCGCGGTGGTGGGAGTCCCGTTCGACACCGGCGTCTCGTACCGGCCGGGCGCGCGGTTCGCGCCTTCGGCCGTGCGGGAGGCGTCCCGGCTATTGCGGCCGTACAACCCCGGTCTGGACGTGTCGCCGTTCGAACGCATGCAGGTCGTGGACGCCGGCGACATCGCGGTCAACCCGTTCCACATCGGCGAGGCCATCGAGACGATCGAGGGCGCCGCCACCGATCTGCAGGCCGAGGGCACCCGGTTGGTCACCATCGGCGGTGACCACACGATCGCCCTGCCGTTGCTGCGGGCCGTGTCGCGGATCCACGGGCCGGTGGCGTTGCTGCACTTCGACGCGCACCTCGACACGTGGGACACCTACTTCGGTGAGCCGTACACGCACGGGACGCCGTTCCGGCGCGCGGTTGAGGACGGCATCCTCGACACCGAGGCGATCTCGCACGTCGGCACGCGAGGACCGTTGTACGGCAAGAAGGATCTGGAGGACGACCGGCGGCTCGGGTTCGGCATCGTGACGTCGTCGGACGTGATGCGGCGGGGCGTGGACGAGACCGTGGACGCGTTGCGGCAACGGATCGGTGCTCGGCCGCTGTACGTGTCGATCGACATCGACGTGCTGGATCCGGCGCACGCTCCCGGCACAGGGACTCCGGAAGCCGGCGGGATGACCTCGCGGGAGCTGCTGGAGATCGTGCGCGGACTGCGGGGACTCAACCTGGTGGGGGCGGACGTCGTCGAGGTGGCTCCTGCCTACGACCACGCGGACATCACTTCTGTGGCAGCCTCGCACCTGGCCTATGACCTCGTGAGCTTGCTGGCACTGAAGGAGGGCGTGTGAGCATCCCGCAATCGTCATCACTTCTGTGGCAGACAGCGCACATGGTGGCCTACGACCTGGTGAGCTTGCTGGCACTGAAGGAGGGCGTGTGACTCGCAACGGTGGCGATGTCGTCGTCGAGACGCTGGAGGCGCTCGGCGCGCACACCGTGTTCGGCATTCCTGGCCAGCACGCGCTCGGGCTCTTCGACGCGCTGCGGCGATCGGAGCTGCGATACGTCGGTTCGCGGACCGAGGTCAACGCCGCCTTCGCCGCCGACGGGCACGCGCGGATCACCGGCTCGGTGACGCCGCTGCTGGTGTCGACCGGGCCCGGCGCGCTGCAAACCCTTGCCGGGCTGCAGGAATCGGCCGCGGGCTCGGCTCCGGTGCTGGGCATCTCGTCGCAGATCCCCTCGGCCGGGCTCGGTGGCGTGCGCGGCGGGTACCTGCACGAGCTGACCGATCAGCTGGCGTCGTTCCGGGACGTGGTCAAGCACGCTCGGGTCGTCCGGCACGCGTCGCAGATCCCGTCGGCGCTGGCCGAGGCGTGGGAGATCGCGCTGTCCGCGCCGTTCGGGCCGGTGTGGGTGGAGATCCCGCAGGACGTGCTGCTCGGCCCCGTTTCCGTGCCGCCGGTGACGTCGGTGTCCTGGTCGCCGCGCGAGCTGCACCCGCGTGCGGAGCTGGTCGAGGAGGCCGTGCGGTTGCTGGACGGCGCGGCCCGGCCGGTGATCCTGGCCGGTGGTGGTGCTCTTGGCGCCGCTGACGAGCTGCTGGAGCTGGCGGAGAAGCTGCGGGCGCCGGTCGTGACGACGTTCGGTGGCAAGGGCAACTTCCCCTGGGGGCACCCGCTTTCCGCGCAGTCGTGGCTGGAGGACTGGCACACCACGGAGTTCCTGGCCGACGCGGACGTGCTGCTCGTCGTGGGGTCGGGACTCGGTGAGCTGTCGAGCAACTACCGGACGTTCCGGCCGCGTGGCGCGGTGATCCAGATCGAGGCCGACCTCGGCAAGCTGGAGTCGAACTACCCTGCCCTGGGCATCCACGCCGACGCCCGCCATGCCTTGCGCGCGTTGACTTCCGGCGTGACGGCCCGCGCTGCCGACGACGTCGCCGAGGGACGGGTGATGGCGCTGCTCGCGGGCGTGCGGCAACGGTTCACGCGGCAGGAGCTCGACCTGGAGTGGCAGGTTCTCGCTGCACTGAGGGCGGCCGTTCCGGACGGCATGCCGACCTGCTGGGACATGACGATCCTGGCCTACTGGGCCTGGTCGGCGTGGGATCCGCGCGGTGGTGCGCAGTTCTCCGCCCAGGGCGCCGGCGGGCTCGGTTACGGCTTCCCCGCCGCGCTCGGAGTCGCGGCGGCCGTCGACGGGCCGGTGCTCGCGGTGTCCGGTGACGGCGGCGCGATGTACGGGATCTCGGAGCTCGCCACGGCCGCGCAGCACGGGTCGCGGGTCGTGTGGCTGATCGTCGACGACGGCGGCTACGGCATCCTGCGCGAGTACATGACCGACGCGTTCGGGCAGGCCACCGCCACCGAACTGAGCCGCCCGGACTTCGTGGCGCTCGCCGAGGCGTTCGGGGTGCCCGCCACCCGCAGCACGCCCGAGTCGCTGCGCGAGGATCTCGCCAAGGCGTTCGCCGCGGACGGCCCGCACGTGGTCGTGCTGCCCGCGGTGTTGCGCATGTTCGCCCCCACGCATCTGGAGCACACGTGATCGTCGCGAACTTCGTCAACGGCACCCAGATCTCCGCAACGGGGTCTGCTGCCGAAGAGACCTCACCGCTCATCGATCCCGCCACCGGCGAGGAGTTCGGGCGCGCGGTCGTGTCGCGTGCCGCCGAGGTCGACGCCGCCGTCCAGGCCGCCGCAGACGCCTTCCCCGCGTGGTCGCGCACGACGCCCAGCGAACGTCAGCACGCACTGTTGAAGCTCGCCGACCTCCTGGAAGCCAACGCCGAGGCGGTCGCCGACGCGGAGGTCCGGGAGACCGGCAAGGTCCGCTCGGTGCTGCTGGACGAGGAGATCCCGCAGTGCGCGGACCAGATCCGGTTCTTCGCCGGTGCCGCCCGCGCTCTGGGCACGGCCGCGGCGGGCGAGTACGTCCCTGGCCACACCTCGTACCAGCGGCGTGAGGCGGTCGGGGTGATCGCGCAGATCACGCCGTGGAACTACCCGCTGATGATGGCCGTCTGGAAGATCGCTCCCGCACTGGCCGCGGGCAACACGGTGGTGCTCAAGCCCGCCGACACCACGCCGTCGTCCGCCGTGCTGCTCGCGTCGCTGGCCGCGCAGGTGCTGCCGGCGGGCGTGTTCAACGTCGTGCTGGGCGACCGCGACACCGGCCGGTCGCTGGTCGAACACCCCGTGCCCGCCATGGTGTCGCTGACCGGCTCGACTCGCGCCGGTGTCGAGGTGGCCCGCAGTGCCGCCGCGACGGTGAAGCGCACGCACCTCGAACTCGGTGGCAACGCGCCGGTCCTGGTGTTCGACGACGTGGACGTGGCCGCCGCCGCGGAGGGCATCGTCGGCGCCGCGTTCTACAACGCGGGCCAGGACTGCACGGCCGCGTCACGCGTGCTGGTGCACTCGGCCGTGCACGACGAGTTCGTCGCGGCGCTGGTGAAGGCGGCTTCTGCCCAGGTTCCCGGCACCGACTTCGGGCCGTTGAACAGCCAGGCCCAGCTGGACCGGGTGCTCGGCCTGCTGTCCCGCTCCGCCGCCACCGTCCACTGTGGAGGAAAGCGGTACGGCTCGGCCGGGTTCTTCCTGGAACCCACCGTGGTCTCCGGCCTCACGCAGGACGACGAGCTGGTCCAGGAGGAGGCGTTCGCCCCGCTGATCACCGTGCAGTCGTTCGCGGATGACGACGAGGCGATCTCTTTGGCCAACGGGGTTCCGCAGGGGCTCGCGTCCTCGATCTGGACCCGCGACACCGGACGGGTGGCGGCACTGACTGCCCGGCTCGACTTCGGCATCGTCTGGGTCAACACGCACGGCCTCGTCGCGTCCGAGATGCCCCACGGCGGTTTCGGTGCCTCGGGCTACGGCAAGGACCTGTCGATGCACGGCCTGGAGGACTACACGCGCGTCAAGCACGTGATGATCGCGCACTGAGCATTGCTTGGTACGGCATCGGGTAGTGCAACAGGCTGGCCGGGACGAACGCGGACACGAGCCGGATCATCCGGATCCACCGGCGCAACCTGCGTTCGTCGCGGTCCGTCCACTCCAGACCGAGCTTGTCCCGCAACGCCTCCGGCAGCGTGCCGACCGCGAAGTCCGGCAGCACTCGCGCCGCGACCGGCCGCACCAACGGCCAGAGAGCGCTCGGCAGATGTTCGGTGCCCGGCGCCTTGCCGGACCGCAGCTCGAACGCCTCCAGCAGGCTCTGCACCCCGTCGGTGCACGCCAGCTGGGTGGCGACCACGTCGTCGAGGTAGGCGCGCAACGCGGTGAGATCGCCCGGCATCGTCCTGATGCCGAGCGTCTCGCCTGTCTCCCGCCACTCCCGGTACAGGCGCTCCTCTTGGATCGCGGGCATCCTGGGACGCAGCAACCGGTACGCCGTGAGCAGCGAGTCGAAGCTGGTGGCGTGCACCCAGCGGAACAGCTCCTCGTCCGCGCCGGGGATCAACGCGTGCGACCGCACCAGCCGATCCGCCTCTCCCGCGGCCTGCTCGCCACCGAACAACCGCAGCTGGGACGAGGTGATGGTCCTCGTCAGCCGGGCGAACGGGTCGGCGCGGTAGCCGTCGCGCACCGCGGCGGCGATCACCGGGTGCGCGACCTGCATCAGCACGGCGCGGCCCAGCACCACCAGCTCGAACCGGGTGTACCAGCCGAGCCGCCACGTCACCGACTCCGGTCCCAGCGTCACGACCATGATCATTCCCCGGTTCCGGCCACCCGATGAAGATCAACACCCGAAAGGGCTACAAGGGGTGGACGAACCCCTTCATCAAGTACTTCTCGTACTGGAGCGGGTCGAACGCGCCCCAGTCGGCGACGTCGTTCTCGCGGTACTCGAACTGCTCGGCCAGCACGTACCCGTCCCGGAAGTCCGGCGTGGTCAGCGAGTAGCCGCCGTCGACCAGGCCGACGGCGACCCGGCTCAGCACCGGCGGGACCTTCATCTCCCGGATGCCCTCGAAGATCAGCAGGACCTCGGTGGGCTCGGACGGCCCTCGCTCCGAGCAGAAGCAGATCTTCCTGTCCGCCACGTGATGCCAGAGCACGGAGAAGTCCCTGGGCACCCACAGCGGGAACGGGTTGCGCCACCCTCCCCAGAAGCCGCGGCCGCCTGCCCAGCTCAGGGTCAGGTCGATGAGCTCCTGAACGTGACCGCGCGTGTCCATCTCGAATTCGAAGCGCTTGCGCGCCTCGATCTCCAGCCGCTGCCCGATCACCCGGACCAGCTCGCGCACCTCGTCGTCGTCGAAGTTGTTGAACGCGAGCCAGTCAGGGCCGCGGTCCCGGTGCGCGGTGAGCCGGGCGGCGAGCGCCGGGCTCGGAACGAGGCGCTCGAGCACCTCGGCCACCCAGTCGATCATCCCGGTGGAGGCGTTCCAGCTGAACGTCCAGGCGGGATCCTCGCCGGGCCTGTTCAGGAAGACGTAGGAGGACACCCGCCGAAGCGTAGTGACTGTTGACCTCCAGTTAAGTGGAGTTCGTAGCGTCAGCGGCATGTTCGCGATTCGGCAGTACGAGTTCGGCCCGGCGGAGAACCTCAGGTTCGAGGAGGTTCCCGACCCGGAGCCCGCCGCGGGCCAGGTCCGCGTCACCGTGGCCGCCGCCGGCGTCCACCTCGTCGACACCACGATCCGCAAGGGCGGCTTCGGGCCCGTCGGCTTCCCGATGACGCCAGGACGTGAGGTCGCCGGTGTCGTCACCGCTCTCGGCGAGGACGTCGAGCCGGAGTGGCTCGGCCGCCGGGTCGTCGCGCACCTGGGCCAGGCGAACGGCGGCTACGCCGAACTCGCGGTGGCCGGCGTGAGCGCCCTGCACGCGCTGCCCGACGACGTGTCGTTCGAGGCGGCGGTCGCCATGATCGGCACCGGTCGCACGGTGGTCGCGGTGCTCGACTCGGCGAAGCTCACGAAGGACGACGTCGTGCTGGTGACGTCGGCGGCCGGCGGCATGGGCGCGTTGTTCGTGCAGGAGGCGCGCAACGTCGGCGCGCAGGTCATCGGCCTCGCGAGCACCGAGAAGCTCGACCTCGTCATGGACAACGGCGCGGACGCCGCCATCGACTACACCCAGCCCGGCTGGGCGGACGGTCTCAAGGACATGACCGTGGTGCTGGACGGTGTCGGCGGCGAGGCGGGCGCCCTGGCGTTGAAGACGCTCGGACCGGGCGGGCGGCACGTCATCTACGGCTGGGCGTCCGGGACCATGACCCCGATCAGCACGGAGGCGTTGTTCGCGAACAGCCTCACCGCGACCGTCGCGCTCGGGCCCGGCCTGATGCGGCGCGGGCTGCGAGTGCTGGAGGACGAGTCGATGGCGGGGCTGGCGAGCGGCCGGTTCGTGCCGCTGGTCAACCCGGCGTTCGCGCTGAAGGACGCCCCGAAAGCGCACGAGGCACTGGAATCCCGTGCCACGGCCGGAAAAGTGGTGCTCAGGCCGTGACCCAGCGGTCGGCCATGCCGATGAGTTCGTCGACCACGGCGTGGATGATCGCGTTCCGCGGTTCGGCGATCGGTTGCACGGCCTCGGTCGCTGCCTTGAGGTCGGCGCGGATGACCCGCACGATCTCGGCGGCCTGCTCCTGGTCGTAGAAGCTCAGCCCGAAGTAGCCGTATTCGCCGGCCACGATCTCCCGCAGCGAGACGGCCAGTCGCTCGTCCCGCACGTGGTCCGCGCACACCTCGACGGCCCACAGCATCGCGGCACGGGACGGGTTCCACGTCTCGTAGTCGCGGTCGGGGAAATCGGGCCAGTCGAGGTTGAAGATTCCGGACATGCGGAAAAGGATAATGGGGCCGTCCAAAGAGGACGACCCCATTGTCCGTCGGTCACGCCTGAACCGGCACCTCGACGTACTTCTTGCCCGCGAAGTTCTCGACCACCACGGACTGCACGTCCTTGGGGTCGACCAGCGCGGAACCGTCCAGGTTCGTGCCCTCGGCGGCGCCCTTCTTGGACACCACCCAGGAGCCTGCCTCCTGGCGGCTGCCGTCCTTCGACACAACGAAGATCCGGCACTTCTCGCCTTCGGGAATGCCGTTGATCGCCATGTTCGTGCGGACCCATCCGGCGGCGGGGACGACCTTCACCGTCATCGACGCCTTCGTCACCGGGTCCGTGAACGTGGCGAGCCTGGTGCCCGCCGGGTCCGGTGCCACCGTCGGTGTGGGAAGGGCCGAGTTCACTTCGGGTGAAGTGGCCTTACCGACGAAGACTCCGGCGCCCAGCACCAACGCGGCCACTACGGCCGCCGCGGCACCAAGCGTGAACTGACGACGCCGTGCGACGCCACCTCGTTCCGAACGCACCTGGCGCAAGGTGCGCTGCAACAACAGATCGCCGCCCTCGGGCGGCCCGTCCAGCATGGCCTCCGGCGGCACCTCGCCGAGGAAGGCCTCCATGTCGCGGAGCTCTCCGAGTTCACGCGCGCATTCAGGGCAGGACGCCAGGTGCTCGTCCATCTCCCGCACCTCCTGCTCGTCCAGTGCTCCAAGAACGTAAGCACCGAGCAGTTGCGGGTCGTGCTGCGTGGTCATCCGGCCACCCCCTTCAGTGCGACCTTCTGACCTCCGAAGGTCTCCCTCAAGGCTCGCAACGCGTAATACGATCTGGATTTCACCGTTCCCGGTGGCACCCCGAGCGCCTGCGCCGCCTCCGTCACGCTCCGGCCGCGGAAGTAGATCTCCATCAGCACGTCGCGGTGGTCGGAGGACAGCCTGTCGAGCGCTTCGAGCACCACCACCGAGTCGACGACCTGGTCAGCGTGGTCGCGCTCGATCGGTGGCGTCGTCGGGGACTCCGCCACCTCCTGAGGGCGCGCTGCCTTCGCACGCACCCTGTCGGTGACGATGTTGCGCGCCACCGTCAGCAACCAGCCGCGCACCGATCCCTTGCCGTTCACGAGGGCGTCGGGATGGCGCCACGCTCGGACCAGGGTCTCCTGGACCACGTCCTCGGCAGCCGCCCGATCGCCGGTCAACCGCGTCGCGTACGCCAGCAGCGCCCGACCGTGCTCCTCGTAGAGCGATCGGATCAGTGCCTCGTCGGCCGCGGTCTCCCGTTTGCGGGAGAACAAAGCCGCCATCCACCCACTCCTCCCCGCCCGCGAACACCTCTTGCGGGCGTCCTGTTCAAGACCTCAGCCGACACACGAGCGACAGAGAGCTTCGGTTCAACGGATTTGAACCAGAAAATAGAATTGCCGGATGTTAGCGGGACCGGTTGAGGTGGCCGACCAGCTCCGCCATCTGCGCGTCCGGCATGACGTTGATGTACATGCCGTGGTCGGTGGCCGGGTCCCTCAGCTCCTCCTCGAAGCTGTCGATGGCGAACGGGTGACCTGGTGGAATGTCGTAGCCCACGGTGACGTGCAGCCGCGGGATCGGGAACGTCTTGGCCGGGCACATCCCGCCGGCCAGCGGGAACACCACGTGGGTGCGGTGCGAGGCGCTGTCGGTGTTGTTGCCGTCCCAGCAGCTGCCGAAGTCGTAGCTCCGCAAGGTGGTCGCGTTGCCGCACAACGGATATTTCGTCGTGTAGCGGCCCGGCCGGTCCGAGCAGCCCCACCGGGCGCGCGTGTTCGGGCCGTAGTCGTTGGTGAACGCCGACGGATCGCCGGTGATCAGGCGCAGGAACCGCGGCATCGGCAGGACGGCGCTCACCGGGCTGCCGTCGTACCGGACCTCCACGCTCTTCGGCCTGAGCACCTCACCGGTGTTGCCGTGCAGGCCGCCGCCGTCCGCGTGCGCGTCGTGGCCGGTGCCGTCGGTCAGGCGCAGCACGGGCCAGTAGTAGGTCGAGAGGTCGTCCTTCTCGCACGTCGTGGACGCGGCCGCGAGAGAGTCGTCGGTCGACTTGGCGTCGGCCGACCTGTTGCCGACGTACTCGTGCGTGTGGTGCGCGCCGAACGGGATGCCTGGTGAGACAACGGGGTTGTCGGCGTTGAGGTGACGTTCCTCGTTCGCACCGCACCGGATGACGACGTTCGGCGTCTTCGGTTCGGTGAGCACCTGGTCGAGCTCGCTGACGTACTGGTCAGAGGACGGCGCGCCGCTGGACGTGCCGTTGAGCAGGACCGCGGAGCCCGCGACGACGAGGACCGCGACCACCGCGACCGCGAGGGTCGCCGGTTTGTTCCTGGTCACGGTCACAGCCTGCCAACCCGTTCGGGCAAACCGAAGTGGCCTGTCTCAACTGGACCGGTCACCGCTGCTCCACGAGTTTCGCGTACGAACCGCGCAGGTGTTCCTCCGCCGCACACCCTGCCTTCGTGGCGTCACCGGAGCGCAGGACCGCGACCAGACCGGCGTGCTCCGGCACGACGTTGCCCTGGTAGGAGGGGTCGCCGACGATCCGCGCGAGCAGGAACAGGTGGACCTGACTGCGGATCGCCTGCCAGGCCTCCGTCAGTCGCCGGTGGCCCGTCGCCGCGTACACGGCGTCGTGGAACTCGATGTCGAGCGCGACCCGTTCGGCGTCCGTCCGAGCAAGTTCCATTGCTCCGACAACCGCGTCGAGAGCGTCGAAATTCCGGGCTTTGACCGCCGCCGTCCGCATCGCGAGGACGTCCAGCGCCGTCCGCAGCGTGTAGAGCTCGTCGACGTCCTCCGGGTCCAGCGGGCGCACCCACGTGCCGCGGTGCCACTCGGACACGACGAGACCCTCGCCTTCGAGCAGCACGAGCCCTTCGCGCACCGAACCGCGGCTGACACCGAGCTGACTCGCGAGGTCGACCTCCTTGAGCGCGCTGCCGGCGGCCAGTTCACCGCTCAGGATCGCGTCTCTGATCCGGTCCGCGGCCTCCCCCGCGACACCTTTGCGCAGGACCGGCCGGACAGCGGGGAGAGGCATGTCCAAATGTTGACATCGCCGAAACAGGAGGGTCAAATTCGTGGGTCGAGCGGAAGGAAGTCGCCACGTGACCCAGACCGTCCCTCGTTTCCACCTCGCGGTGCCCGTCACCGATCTGGGGGAGGCCCGCACGTTCTACGGCGGCGTGCTGGGCTGCCCGGAAGGCCGGTCGAGCGACAGCTGGATCGACTGGAACCTCTTCGGCCATCAGTTCGTGACGCACCTGGTCCAGGGGCCGAGACCCGAGGCCGCGCACAACGCCGTCGACGGCCACGACGTGCCGGTGCCGCATTTCGGGGTGCTGCTCACCGTCGAGGCGTTCCTGCTGCTCGCGGACAAGCTGCAGGCAGCGGGCACGGAGTTCACGATCGCGCCCTACCGCCGGTTCGCCGGGCAGCCCGGCGAGCAGTGGACCATGTTCCTCCGCGACCCGTCGGGGAACGCCATCGAGGTGAAGGCGTTCGCCGACGACTCGCAGGTCTTCGCGACCTGAGTCCTGCTCCTGCTCCGCGTCCTCACTACTGCGCGTCTTCGCTACTGGGCGGTCACCAGCGGCCGCCGATCGTGGTTCACCACGCTGACCCCGGCCACGTCCCCTGCCCGCACCATCGCGGACCCGGCCAAGGTCACCTCACCGTCGTGCGCCCTCCACGAGCCGGCGGTGAAGGTTCGTCCGTCCTTCGTGTGCACGACCAGCCAGCAGGCTTCCCCGTCCTGCATCCCGTCGACCGTCGCGACCAGTTTCAGGCCACCTTCGGTGTCGGTGACCCGCACGGCCATGTGCGCGCCCGTCGACGAGGTCCCCTGCAAGAGCGCGTCGGCGGTGCCACCCACCCCCAGGCCCTGGCCCATCCAGACGCCCCCAGCGAGCACGCCAGCGACCACGAGGGTCGACGACAGGGCCGTGATGCGGCCTCGGCGGCGCACGGCCTGATGTCTCTCTTCGCGGACTGTGCCCAGCGTGCGCTGGAGCAGGTGGTCCGCGTTCGGTGGAGGCCCGTCGAGCGTGGCCTCCGGTGGCAGTTCTTCCATCAGCATGTCGTTCTCGTTCAACTCGTTGGTGCCCAGGACTTTCGGTGCCATGCGCTGGCGGACGCGGCAATGGACACGGTTACGCGGAACGATTCACTCAAATTTCTCCTTCTCCAGTCCCGCGTCGGCGGTGACCAACACCTTCAAAACGAGCCGTGGAGGAAGTTGGTTCAACGCAGATACAAGGACGTTGTGCAGCCCACACGAGACGGTTGACCTGGGCCTCCAGCAGCTCCTACGCTCTCATATATGATGTATGACCGGGTTGGAGCACTTCCGGCGTCCCGGACGGACTTCGTTCTGGAATCGATCAAAGAAGCGATTCTTTATGGAAAGCTGAAGCCCGGACAGGCGCTCGTCGAAACCGATCTCGCCGCGACGCTGAACGTCTCGAAGACGCCCGTGCGCGAGGCGCTCAAGACGCTCGCCGGATCGGGACTGGTCGTGATGAGCCCGTACAAGGGGGCCACGGTCCGCACGGTCGACGCCGAGATGGCCTCGTCCGTCTACGACGTCCGGATGCTGATGGAACCCGAGGCGCTGCGCCGTTCCGTCGCACTGGGGGCCGACTTCGCCGAGGCCCGATCGGCGTTGGACGACACCTCTGACCTGGCCCGGCGCAGTCTGGCCAACCGCCGCTTCCACCGCGCGCTCTACGCCGGGTGCGGCAACCCGTTGCTGGTCCGGATCCTCGACGGGCTGCGCGACCAGGCCGCGTTGATCACCGTCGCGGGCTGGGGCATCAGCCCGACCTGGGACGCCGAGGACGCCGAGCACCGCGCGATCCTCGTCGCCGCCGAGGAGGGATTCGGCGACGCCGCGGCCGACCTGCTCCGCCGCCACATCCAGACCTTCGCCGACCGAGTAGTCGAGGAGCTTCCCGATGTCGTTCGATGACCTCTCCGAACAGCTGGCGTCCGTCGTGGCGATCACCGTGACCCCGTTCGACGCGGACGGGGCGATCGACGAGAAGAACTACGCCGCGATCGTGGACCGGATGGTCGACGGCGGAGTCTCGGTCGTGACGCCGAACGGCAACACGAGCGAGTTCTACACGTTGTCCTCCGCCGAGACGGAGCGCGCGCTGCAGATCACCGTGGACGCGGTCGGGGACCGCGCCTCGATCGTCGCCGGGGTCGGGCACGACCTGTCGTCCGCCGTCGCCGCCGCCCGGTTCGCGGATCGGGCCGGTGCTCAGGGGATCATGATCCACCAGCCGGTGCACCCGTACGTCTCGCTGGACGGGTGGGTCGACTACCACCGGGCGATCGCCTCCTCGGTGCCCGAGCTGAGCGTGGTCCTCTACGTGCGGAACCCGCGGATCGGTGGCGCGCAGATCGCCGCGCTGGCGGACACGTGCCCGAACGTCGTCGGCGTGAAGTACGCGGTACCGGATCCGGTGCGGTTCGCGTCGGTCGCGCGGGACGCCGGACTGGAGCGGCTGACGTGGGTCGCCGGACTGGCCGAGCTGTCGGCGCCGGGGTACTTCGCGGTCGGAGCTTCCGGATTCACGTCGGGGCTGGCGAACGTCGCGCCGCAGCTGTCGGTGCAGATGTTCCGTTGTCTGCAGGCAGGTGAGTTCGGCGCGGCGATGGAGTTCTGGGAGTTCATCCGCGAGTTCGAGGAGTTGCGGGCCGCCTCCGAGTCGGCGAACAACGTGTCCGTGGTGAAGGAAGCGTTGGCGCAGCTCGGTTTGTGCCGTCGGGACGTGCGTCCGCCTGCTTCGGTTCTGTCCGAGGCTGATCGTTCTGCCGTGGGTGTGCTGCTGAACTCGTGGAGTCTGCTGTGACGTTCGCCCAGAAGAAGCTCCGGAGCGCTGCGTGGTTCGAGGGCGAGGGACTGCGGGCGTTCTCGCACAACGCCCGCATGCGGCAGCTCGGCATGAATCCGGGTGAGCACCTCGGCAAGCCGGTCATCGCGATCCTGAACACGTGGAGCGGCATCAACCCGTGCCACATGCATCTGCGCGAACGGGCCCAGCAGGTCGAGCGCGGGGTGTGGGAGGCGGGCGGCTATCCGTTGGAGTTCCCGGTCTCCACGTTGTCGGAGACGTATCAGAAGCCGACTCCGATGATGTACCGGAACATGCTGTCGATGGAGACCGAGGAGATCCTCCGCTCCTATCCCGTCGACGGCTGCGTGCTGATGGGCGGCTGCGACAAGACGACCCCGGCGTTGCTGATGGGCGCGGCTTCCGCCGGACTGCCCACGGTGTTCGTGCCCGCCGGGCCGATGCTGCGCGGGAACTGGCGGGGCGAGAAGCTCGCGTCCGGCACGGACATGTGGCGGTTCTGGGACGAGAAGCGGGCGGGCACGATCTCGTCCGCGGACTGGGCGGAGATCCAGTCCGGGCTGGCCCGCTCCCCCGGCACGTGCATGACGATGGGCACGGCCTCGACGATGACGGCCGCCGCGGAGGCGTTGGGGCTGACTCTGCCCGGGGCGTCGTCGATTCCGGCCGTCGACTCGGCGCACTACCGGATGGCGGCGGCGTCCGGCATGCGCGTGGTCGAGATGGTGCGCGAGGGACTGACGATCGACGACGTCGTGTCGGCGGAGGCCTACGAGGACGCGATTCGGACCGTGCTGGCGCTGGGCGGGTCCACGAACTCGTACATCCACCTGATCGCGATGGCCGGGCGGTCGCGGATCTCGTTGTCGCTGGACGACTTCGACCGGTTGTCGCGTGAAGTGCCGGTGCTGGCCTCGGTGCAGCCCGCCGGCGAGCACCTGATGGAGGACTTCTACTACGCGGGCGGGCTGCGCGGGCTGCTGTCGCGGTTGCGGGAGTCGTTGCACCTCAAGCGGATCACGGTGACGGGGCGGACGTTCGGCGAGGACCTCGAAGGCGCCGAGGTGTACGACTCCTCCGTGATCCGGCCCCTGGACGACCCGATCTCCCCCGAGGGCGGACTGGCTGTGCTGCGGGGCAATCTGGCTCCTGACGGTGCGGTGATCAAGTACGTGGCGGCTGATCCCGCGTTGTGGCGGCACACCGGGCCCGCCGTGGTCTTCCACGGCTACAAGGATCTACAGGCACGGATCAACGACGCTTCGCTGGCAGTCACGAAGGATTCGGTGATCGTGCTGGCCGGTGGCGGCCCGAAGGGCGGGCCCGGCATGCCGGAATACGGGATGCTGCCCATCCCGGACAAGCTGCTGCGCGAGGGTGTCCGGGACATGGTGCGCGTGTCGGACGCGCGGATGAGCGGAACTTCTTATGGCGCATGCGTTCTGCACGTGGCACCAGAGGCGCACATCGGCGGGCCGCTGGCGTTGGTGCGGGACGGCGACCTCGTGACGCTGGACGTCGAGGCGCGGGTGTTGCGCGTGGAGATCTCCGACGAGGAGATGGCGCGTCGCCGGGACGCGTGGACACCGCCGCCGCCGAAGTTCGAACGCGGGTACGGCGCTTTGTACTACGAGCACATCACGCAGGCCAACGAGGGCTGCGACTTCGAGTTCCTGTCACGCCCCGGTGCGAATCCGGAGCCCAACGCGCACTGAGTCCTATTTGGACTCGATGCGGCCCTGCTCGGTGGCCACGTCCTGCCAGTCGGTGGTCCCGAGCAGCTGACCGCGCAGGTAGGCCGTGGTGAGCTGCTGCACGACCGCGACCCGTTCGGGGTTCTCGTCCGTGGTCTCGGCGACGTCGTAGCCGGAGACGCCGCCGAACCCGTGCTCCGCGCCGAACAAGGTCAGCAGGTCCTTCGGGCCGGGCGCCAGGTGGTACGGGTCGGCGTGCCAGTCCGGCCCCATGGTGGTGAGGTGCGCGGAGGCGTCCGCGTCACCGGCGACCACGAGGGCGGGCGCGGTCATCTCGCTGAAGTCCGTGGTCTGCATGAAGGAGTAGTTCTCCTTCACCACGTCGGTGACGGCGTCACCGCGGCCGGTCGAGCCGAGCAGCACGCCCGCCCTGATCCGGTCGTCCCTCAGGCTCACGCCCTCGGTCTTCATGCCCAGCAGCAGGCTCGCGGTGTGGCCGCCCATCGAGTGGCCGACGACCGCGATCTTCGTGCGGTCCCAGCGGTTCTGCAGCTGCGGTACGGCCTTCTCGATCTCGTCGAGCCGGTCGATGACGTGCGACATGTCCTCGGCCCGTTCGCGCCAGAACATCGGCGCGCCGGGCGTGGTGGCGGGCAGGTTCAGGGACCTGCTGCTCAGGTGGGTCGGCTGCAGGACGACGAAGCCCTGTTCGGCCCAGTGGTTCGCGAGCGGCGCGTAGCCGTTCAGCGAGGACAGGTGGTTCGAGTAGCCCTGCCCGTGCGAGAGCAGCAGGATCGGCAGGCCGACGCCCTCGGTCGGCGCGGAGACCTTCACCTGCAGGTCAACGGGCCTGCCGGGAACGTCGAGAACGACAGGGCTCACCGTGAAGACGGTCATGGGTTTCCCTTCGAGTACAGTCCACTCAAGCGGAGCGACGTTCCGGAACGATACGGAGCACTGTTCCGCTTTGTCAACCGTCCGCGAAGGGAGCGCGCGTGCCACCACGCAAGCGAGCCGACGCCGTGCGCAACGAGCAGACCCTGCTCACGGCCGCGGCCGAGGTGTTCGTCAGGTCCGGTGTCGACGCGCCGATCCGCGAGATCGCGGCAGAGGCCGGCGTCGGCATGGGCACGATCTACCGCCACTTCCCCACCCGCGCGGACCTCGTCGTGGCCGTCTACCGGCACCAGGTCGAGGCGTGCGCGGAGGCGGGCCCGGTCCTGTTGTCCACTTCGGACTCGCCATTCGCGGCCCTGCGGGCGTGGATCGACCTGTTCGTGGACTTCCTGGTGACCAAGCACGGGCTCGCCGGCGCGATGCAGTCGGACAGCAGCGGGTTCCAGTCGTTGCACGAGTACTTCCTGGACCGGCTCGGCCCGGTGTGCGAGTCGTTGCTCTCGGCGGCGGTCGAGGCCGGTGAGATCCGGGACGACGTGCGGCCGTTCGAGCTGATGCGCGGCATCGGGAACCTGTGCATCGGGCGCGACGACGATCCGCGCTACGACCCGCGGCGGTTGATCTCGTTGCTGCTGAACGGGTTGACGGTCAGAAGACCTTGACGATGCGGTCGATGCCGTTCTCGTCGCGCACCACGAGTTCCCTGCCCTCGCGCATCTGCGCCTCCAGGAACTCGTAGAGCTGCACGGCCCGGTTGACGATGTCGACCTTCTTCATGCCGGTGCGCGCCTGGAGCTTGGCCAGCGCGGCGGCCGAGTCGGCGATCAACGCGACGTTGACGCGTTCGACGACGGCCGGCTTGTCGGTTCCCATGCATCCATGCTCGCACATGTTCGGCAGCTTTTTGACACAGAAAATGTGGCGAATCGGTTGCGGAAGACCGGTGGTGCGGCGCTATCCTGAGGGCGGACCGCGACGCGACGTTTGGCGCTTGGGGGGAGCGAAACATCGCGACACGGTCCCCCGGTCGCCGCGTTCAGGGCGAGCGCAACGGTTGTGCCGGGTAGAGGGAGACACTTGTGAACACAGGTGTTGTGACTCCGGACCTGGGCGAACCGGAGCCGAACGACGAGCCTGGCGACACGGCACAGCTGCGCATCGAGTTCGACGACAAAGCCGTGGACGTGAGAGGACCGTCGGGCCGGTTGCACGAACTGACCGACTCGATGTCGCTGGCCGTGGCCACCGTGGGTGGCGTGGCCGGTCCGACACTGGCGCTGGGAGCACTTCCCGATGCGACGCCGGTGTGGGTGACCGGAGCCGTGGCCGGCGCGCAGCTGGTTTTTCTGGCGTACGTGGTCACGACGATCTTCGTGCGCGGGCGGCGGACCCGGTCCGCCTGACGATGAGGGGCACTCCGCGCGGAGTGCCCCTCAAGGCGTAGTTCCGCTAGTTCAGCGCCACCTTCAGGAGCTTGGTGGAGCTGTTGCCCGCCGTGGAGTCCTTGTCCCCGTTGGACGTCGTGACCCACAGCGACCCGTCCGGCGCGGGTTCCGGGGTGCGGAGCCGGCCGTAGGTGCCCTGGAAGTGCGACGTCGTGGTGCCGACCGACGAGCCGCTGATCTGCATGCGGTACAGGCGTTCGCCGCGCAGGGCCGCGAGGAACAGCACGTCGTTCACGATCGCGAGGCCCGAGGGCGAGGCCGAGCCGACCGAGAAGGTCTTCTTCGGTGCCACGTAACCGCCACAGGAGCCGGAGGTTCCCTCGCAGGACGGCCAGCCGTAGTTGCCGCCCTTCTGCAGCAGGTTGACCTCGTCCATGTTCGAGTTGCCGAGTTCCGCCTGCCACAGGCGGCCCTGCGAGTCCGTGGCGAGGCCCTGGACGTTGCGGTGGCCGTAGGTCCAGACGTAACGCGCGTTGCCGCCCTCGCTGAAGAACGGGTTGTCGGACGGCGCGGAACCGTCCGGGTTCAGGCGCAGCACCTTGCCGCCCAGGTTCTGCTTGTTCTGGGCGTTCGCGCCGTTCTGGCCGTCGCCGGTGCCCGCGTAGAGCTTGCCGTCGGCGCCGAAGCGCAGGCGGCCGCCGTTGTGGAACTTGTTGCGCGGGATGCCGGTCAGCAACGTCGTCCAGCCCGTCAACGTGTTGCCCTCGATCTTCGCGCGCACGATCCGGTTGTCGCCGGAAGCCGTGTGGTAGAAGTAGATCAGGCCGTCCGAGGCGAACGCCGGTGAGAGCTCGATGCCCAGCAGACCGCCTTCGCCGTTGGTGCCGGAGACACCGGGAACCTTGCCCAGCGTGGTCTTCTGGCCGGAAGGCGTGATGCGCACGATGTCCTGCGCGTCGCGGCGCGAGTAGACGCCGTCGCCGTTGGGCAGGAACGCGAGGCCCCACGGCACGTCGTTGTCGGTGGCGATCTGCGTAACGGCGCCGACCTGGTCGCCGCCGGACTTCGTGCGCGCGGTCAGTTCGTTCGACGCGGGTGAGGCGTTGCCGACGGCGTCGAAGGCCTTGACGGTGAACTTGTAGTCGGTGTTCGCCTTCAGGCCGCCGATGGTCGCTGACGTCGTGGTCGAGTCACCGACCTTCGCGCCCGCGCTGTAGATCTCGTACCGCGTCACGCCGATGTTGTCGGTCGACGCGTCCCACGCCAGCGACACCGAGTTCGCGGTCTGCGCCGGTGAACGGAGGTTCTTCGGCGCGGTCGGCGGGATCGGATCCTCCTGTGCGGGTGGGGTCCTGAACTCCGCGGTGTTGGAGGCCTGCGAGATGTTGCCGGCGGCGTCCTTCGCGTTGACGTAGAAGCCGTACGTGGTGTTCGGCTTCAAGTCCGTCATCGTGGTGGACGTGCCGGGCACGGACTTCACGAACTGGCCCAGGTTGTAGATCTCGTACGACGTCACCGCGACGTTGTCCGTCGACGGCTCCCACGTCAGCTTCGCCGAGTCGGGCTTGACGTCCGACGCGACGAGGTTCGCGGGCGCGCTCGGCGGTTCGGCGTCGGCGGGGCCGGTGTTGCCGAAGACCTGGAACTCCTGCAAGGAGTAGCCGTACGACGTGCCGGTGCGGCAGCGCGTGGTGCCGTACACGCGGACGTAACGGCCGCGGCCGGTGACCGTCAGGTCCTCGACGCCGCCCTTGCCGTCCGCGGTGGTGTGGATCGGTGTCCACGTCGAGTCGTTGTCCGAGGTCTCGACCCGGTACGCCTTGGCGCACGAGAGGTCCCACTGCAGCCGGACGCGGCTGATGGTCGCGGACGCGCCGAGGTCGACGCGGATCCACGCGGGGTCGGTGTTCGACTTGCTGGCCCAGCGCGTCGCCGCGTTGCCGTCGACGGCATTGCGAGGCGCGTAGTTCGCGCCGCCGGACGCCGACTCGGTCGCCGGTTTTCCTTGGGACAGCAGGACATCCGCGGCGGCGGCTGAAGGCGCGGCGGAGACGAGCGAGCTCACTGCGAGTGCGGTGACCAGGAAGCCGGTTCTCGCCGGCGACCGCCGTGAACGGGGTGCCACAGAAGCCTCCCACTTTCGTTGGGAAAAGGTGGTGCGGCGGCGGCATTGCGTTCGACCCGGCGGCGGGTGTACGAGTGTTACAGAAAAACCGTAAACGTTTTCGCGCGCCAGGTCCAGAGTCAGTTAGGGAGCCATGAGATGCGCTGGACAATGAAGTTGCGGCTCGTCATCCCCGCCTTCCTGCTCGTCACGGCGTGTGGTGCGCCGGAAGTCCCCCAGGCGCAGGACGCGCCCTCCTCCGTCCCGGACAAGCCGTCGAAACCGGTCGAGCTGAACGTGCTCGACGTCGCCGGCAACCTGCAGCTCACGCAGGGCATGATCGACGATTTCGTCAAGGCGCACCCCGATGTCGTGTCGAAGGTGAACGCCACCAAGGCGACGGCGCCCGACATGCCGGGCAAGCTGAAGGCCGAGCAGAACTCGGGCACCTCGCAGACCCATCTGGTGCTTACCGGAACCGACGGCCTGGCGAGCGTCATCGAGCAGAAACTCGTCCACACCGTGCTCCCCGAATATTCGGCGAGGCTCCCGAAGCTCGAAGACGTGTACCTTCCCTCGGCCAACGAGATGCAGAAGCTCGCGCAGAACCAGGGCATCGCGATCACCTACTACCCGGCCGGACCACTGCTCGAGTACGACCCGGCGAAGGTGCCGACTCCCCCGTCGTCTCCGGCCGAACTGCTGGAGTGGGCGAAGGCGCATCCCGGCAAGTTCCAGTACGCGCGGCCCGCGAACTCCGGTCCCGGCAGGACGTTCCTCATGGGACTGCCGTACCTGTTGGGGGACAAGGATCCCAAGGACCCGGAGAACGGCTGGGACAAGACCTGGGCGTACCTGAAGGAACTCGGCCAGTACGTCGACAACTACCCCGGCGGCACGACCGACGTCATGAAGAACCTCGCGAACGGCACGTCGTGGATGGTCGCCTCGACCACCGGCTGGGACATCAACCCACGCGTGCTCGGTTCGGTGCCGGAGGGCATGAAGATCGCGACGTTCAAGGACTTCCACTGGGTCACCGACGCGCACTACGCCGTGATCCCCAAGGGCGTCTCCGCGGACGTGCTCTCGGCGAACCTGGCGCTGATCAAGTTCATGCTGGAGCCGCGGCAGCAGGCCAAGGCCTACGACAAGGGCTACTTCTACCCCGGCCCCGCGGTCAAGGGCGTCACGCTGGACATGGCGCCGAAGGAGTCGCAGGAGGCCATCGCGAAGTTCGGCCGTGCCGAGTACGACAGGTTGATCGAGGAGAACCCGAAGGAGCAGTCGCTGCCGGCCACGGCTCAGGTGAAGGCGTTCCAGCGGTGGGACCGAGAGATCGGCAAGAAGTGAGGTTCGCGGAACTGCACCTGGATCACGTGCGGCGGGCGTTCGGTGACACCGTTGCCCTGCAGGGCATGGATCTCACGATCAAGGGCGGCGAGTTCGTCGCCCTGCTCGGACCGTCCGGGTGCGGGAAGTCGACGGCGCTGAACTGCCTGGCGGGACTGCTGCCGCTCACCGGCGGGCGGATCACGCTGGACGGCAAGCGGATCGACGACCTGCCGCCGGAGAAGCGCGGGTTCGGCATGGTGTTCCAGAACTACGCGCTGTTCCCGCACATGTCGGTGCGGCGCAACATCGCGTTCGGGCTGTCCATGCGCAGGACACCCAAGGCCGAGCTGAACCGGCGGGTGGACGAGGCCGTGCGCCTCGTGCAGTTGGAGGAGCACCAGCACAAGTTCCCGGCCCAGCTTTCCGGTGGCCAGCAGCAACGGGTGGCGATCGCCCGCGCGATCGTGCTGGAACCGCCGTTGGTGCTGATGGACGAACCATTGTCCAATCTGGACGCCTCGCTGCGGCTGGAGATGCGCACGGAGATCCGGCGGCTGCACCAGTCGCTCGGGCTCACCACCGTGTACGTCACGCACGACCAGGAGGAGGCGCTGGCCCTCGCCGACCGGCTCGTGGTCCTGCGGCTGGGCGAGGTGCAGCAGGTCGGCTCGCCGGAGGAGGTCTACGCGCACCCGGTGAACCGGTACGTGGCCGGGTTCATGGGCTACCGCAACATGATCCCGGTGACCGTCGCCTCCCAGGACGGCGAGCACACGACCGTCCACACCGGAGACGGCGTGCGGCTCGTCGGCGTCAAACGGGAAGAGCTCGGGACGGAGGCCGTGGCGGCGGTCCGGCCCGAGGACTTCATCGTCGGGGAATCCGGCGAGAACACGCTCGAAGCAGTGGTCGAGATCGTCGAGTACCACGGGCGTGAGCAGGCGGTGGAGGCCCGGCTGCGCGACGGTTCGCCGTTGCACGTCCGCACCAACTCCCGGCTGGCGCCCGGCGACACGATCATGGTGAAGGTGCCGGTCGAACGCGTGCTGGTGTTCTCGTGACCGCCTTACTGGAGAGGGCGTCGCTGAGGCACCGGCTCGCCGAGAAGGGCGTCGACCGCGTGCTGTGGCTGCTGGTGCCGGGCGTGGTCTTCGTGGTGCTGCTGTTCGTCTACCCGTTCCTGTACGGGTTGCAGCTGTCGTTCCAGCCCAAGGGCGGCGGCAGCCCGTTCCAGAACTACATCACCTTCTTCTCCGACCCCTACCTGGCGGAGACCGTCTGGATCACGCTGCGGCTCGGGCTGCCCGCGGCGTTGTTCAACGTGCTGGCGTCCATCCCGATCGCGTTCCGGATGCGCGGGAGGTTCCGGGGCAAGCGGGCGCTCACGACGATCCTGGTCGTCCCGATCACGCTCGGCACCGTGCTGACGGCGGAGGGACTGCTCGCCTTCTTCGGGCCCGCCGGGTGGTTCAACCGGATCTGGATGGCGCTGGGCGCGGACGAACCGGCGAAGCTCACCCACAACTACTGGGGTGTGCTGTTCAGCCTGGTCATCACCGGGTTCCCGTTCGCGTTCCTGCTGACGCTGTCATACCTCTCCGGCATCGACCCGACGCTGGAACAGGCCGCGGCGACGCTGGGCGCCTCGCGGCGGCAGCGGTTCCGGACGATCACCATGCCGCTGCTGGCACCGGGGCTCGCGGTCACGTTCTGTCTGAGCTTCGTGCTGGCGTTCAGCGTGTTCCCCAGCGCGGTCATGGTCGGCGACCCGGTCGGCGAGACGCACGTGATGTCGATCGCCGCGTACGAGACGGCGTTGCGGGACAACGACTTCGCGCTGGGCTCGGCGATCGCGATGCTGATGGCGCTGGTGATGCTGATCGTGATCGGCGTGGTGCTGATCTGGCGCACGTCCCTGTACCGCGGTGCGACGGGAGGCAAGGGATGAGGCTCACCGCTCGGCCTGTTGTATGGCTGACCTGGGGCGCTCTGGCGTTTTTCATGCTCAATCTGGCCGGCATCGTCGGCGCGGTCGTCACGAACTCGTTCGCGGAGACGTGGTTCGGCACCTGGCTGCCCGACGGGTACACCGGCAAGTGGTACGGCGAGGCGTGGCGCGACTACCGGCTGCTGGACGTGCTGGTCGTGACGTTCCAGGTCGCGATCTCGGTCGTGGTCATCTCCGTCCTCATCGGAGTTCCTACGGCGTACGCGCTGGCACGACGCAACTTCCCCGGCAAGAAGCTGCTCAACGTGCTGTTCCTGCTGCCGATCCTGATGCCGCCGATGACGTACGGCATCCCGCTCGCGACCGTGCTCTACAAGTTCCACCTGGCGGGCAGCATGTTCGGGGTGATCGCGGCGAACCTCGTGCCGGCCGTGCCGTTCGTCGTGCTGACGATGACGCCGTTCATCGAGCAGATCGACACGAAGATCGAGTCGGCGGCGCGGATGTGCGGCGCCTCGACGTTCGCGATCTTCACCCGCGTGCTGGCGCCGTTGCTCGTGCCGGGCGTCCTCGCGGCGTCGATCCTCGTGCTGGTGAGGACGGTCGGCATGTTCGAACTGACGTTCCTCACGGCGGGTCCCGCCAGCCAGACCCTGGTGGTGTCGCTGTACGAGGCCATGTCGTCGGCGGGCATCCGGCCACAGCAGATGGTCGACTCGATGGCCGTGATCTACACGGGGTCGATGTTGGTGTTGCTGGTGATCGCGCTTAGGTTTGTGAACCCGACCCAGCTCGTGACCAGACTCAAGGACCCTTCTTGATGCCTGACCCGTCATGATTGTTTCAACCGGCAGTTGAGGGTGAGGTATCCGTGGCAGTCACCATCCGCGACGTGGCTCGTAGGGCGCACGTATCGGTAGCCACCGTTTCGCGTGCGCTGACGTCTCCTGAGCTCGTGCGCCCGGAGACCAGATCGCGTGTGCTGGCTGCCGCGACCGAGCTCGGCTACCAGCCCAACCGGGCTGCCCGCGGGCTCATCACGGGCAAGACGGGCAACATCGGCATCGTCGTGCCCGACCTCGACAACCCGTTCTTCACGGGCGTGCTCAAGGCCGTGCAGGCGCGGGCGATGCAGGCCGACTACGCGGTGTTCGTGGCGGACAGCGACGAGGACCCGGTCGCCGAGGCGAAGCTCGTGCACGCGATGGCGAAGCAGGTCGACGGCGTCGTGCTGTGCGCGCCGGGCCTGGAGGACTCACAGGTCTACGAGGTGGCCGGCGCCACGTCGCTGGTGCTGCTGAACCGGCGCCTGCCCGGCGTGCCCGCCGCGTTGATGGACTCGGCGGGTGGGATGCACGCCGTCATCGACCACCTCGTCGCATTGGGACACCACCGGATCGCTTACCTCAACGGGCCTCGCACGTCATGGTCCAACCAGGAGCGTCGCCGCGGGCTGATGAAGGCGGTCGCACAGCACAAGGTGGACCTCGTCGACCTCGGCCCGTTCGCGCCTCGCTACGAGGGCGGTCTGCAGGCGGCCGATCTGGCCGTGGCGGCCGACACGACGGCGATCGTGGCCTACAACGACATCATGGCGCTGGGCGTGCTGGCACGGCTGCGGGATCGCGGCATCTCCGTGCCTGGCGACGTGTCGGTGACCGGGTTCGACGATCTCACGTACGCCGCGCTGTGCTCGCCCGCGTTGACAACGGTGGCAATGCCGGTGGCGCAGGCCGGCCGCACCGCCGTGAACCTGTTGCTCGACTGGCTGGACTCGGACAACACCGAGGTGCCGCAGATCGTGGCGGAGACGCAACTGATCGTGCGCGGCACCACCACGCCACCTCGGAAGTGAAAAGTGCCGTGGCCCGAAAGGGGGCCACGGCACTTGAAGCAAGGCGGCCCCGGCAGGGCGTCTGGGGGGAGTACGCCTGAGCCGGGGCCGCGAAGCGGCTGGGCCCGAGGGGGGAGGGGGCCTAGCGCCGCTTGGTGTCCCACTCTGCCCTGAGCCGAAGAATTCCGCCAGGGTGGATGTACCTGTTTTTGGATTTCTCGTACGTACGGGTTACTCGTAGAGCCCTTCGTACAACTCAGAGTGAAGGCGATGTACAACGTTGCGTTTGACCTTCAACGTTGGCGTGAGCTCCCCTTCCTCCTGCGACAGGTCCCTGGTGAGCAGCACGAACTTCTTCACCTGGGAAACACTGGCGAAGTGCGAGTTGGCTTCGTCGACAACTTCCCGCACGAGCGTTCGCACGTCCGGGTGACCCACCAATGATTCGACGTCGGACGGCAGTCCACGCGCCGTCGCCCACGGCACGATCTCGTCCGCGTCGAGTGTGATCAGCGCCACACAGTACGGCTTGCGGTCGCCGAACAGGACGGCGTGCGAGATCCAGCGGGACTGGCGCAGCACGTTCTCCACGTTCGCCGGCGCGATGTTCTTGCCGCCCGCGGTGATGATGATGTCCTTCTTGCGGCCGGTGATCGTCACGAAGCCGTCCGCGTCGATCTCGCCCAGGTCACCGGTGTGCAGCCAGCCGTCCCGCAGCGTCTCGGCGGTGGCCTCGTCGTTGCGCCAGTAGCCGGCGAAGACGTGCGGGCCGCGCATCAGCAGCTCGCCGTCCTCCCCCAGCGACATCTCCAAGCCGGCCACGCCGGACGCGCCGACCGAGCCGAGCTTGAAGCGGCCGAGCGTGTTGATGGTGCCCACGGCCGTGGACTCGGTCATGCCGTAGCCCTCCAGCACCGGCACGCCGGCCGCGTGGAAGAACTGCAGCACCTCACGCGAGATCGGCGCGGCGCCGGACAACGCCTGCACGAGCCGGCCGCCGAACACCGCGCGCACGTTGGCGAACAGCGCGTCGACCTGTTCGAACGCCGCCGCCATTTCCGGCGGTACCGATTCACCCGCCGAACGCCGGCGCCGCACTTCCAGACCGAGCGTCACGGCCTGCGCGAGCTGCTCCGGGGGCACGCTCGACGTGACGAACGTGTAGATCTTCTCGAAAATGCGCGGCACCGACGGCAGGAACGTCGGCCGGACCTCGGCCAGTTCCGGCACGATGGCCTTCATGTCGCCGCCGAAGTAGGCCAGTGCACCGCCGCGGTACATCGTTCCGAACATGATGATCTGCGCGAAAACGTGCGCGAGCGGCAGGAACAGGTAAACGGTGCCGGTCATCGCGTCGATGCGGGCTTCTTCCGCGACACGGCAAAGTGCGACCCAGTTCGCGTTGGTGAGAACGCAGCCCTTGGGCGGGCCGGTGGTGCCCGAGGTGTAGATGATCAGGCTCGGGTCCTCCGGCCTGATCGCGGCGCGGCGGACGTCCAGCACGTCTGCCAGCGGCGAGGTGCGGCCGGTGTCCTGCAGATCCGCGATCCTCGGCCGGTCGCCGGCGGGGTCGATCGAGAACACCGAGCGCAGCTCGGGCAGCTCGGTGCTGACGACCTCGACCTTGACGCACTGCTCCTCGTTCTCCGCCACCACGATCGACGCGCCGGAGTCACCGACCACCCAGGCGATCTCCTCGGCCGTGCTCGACGGGTAGATCGGCACGATGATGCCGCCCGCCGCGAGCACGGCCAGTTCGACCGCCGTCCACTCAGGACGCGTGTTCGCGAGCACGCAGACCCGGTCACCCGCCTGCAGTCCGGCGTGGACGAACCCGGACGCGAGGTCCAGCACCAGTTCGGAGATCTCGGCGTAGGTCTGCTCGCGCCACTGCCCGTCCCGCTTGAACCGCCACGCCACCGCGTCGCCGTACGCCTGCTCCGCGAGGAACGGCAGGTCGGCTATCCGGCGGATGGTCTGCACCGCGTTCGGGATGGTGACACCGGCGGTCATGGCGGCTCCTAGACGCTCTGGGAAAGGTCTTCAGGCGGGCACGACCTGCACGCGGGTGCCGTTCAGCACGGCGGTGCCCGAGAGCGGGTCGATGCGGAGGTCGTCGGTGAGGAGGTTGACGTTCACGCCGGCGTGCTCACGGGCGACGGTGAGCCGCGTGCCGGGCTGGTCGTGGCCCCAGCCGTGCGGCATCGAGACGACGCCGGGCGCGATGTCGGCGGTGACCTCGACCAGCACCTCGATCTTGCCGACGCGCGAGGTCACCTGGGCGGTCGCGCCGTCGGTCAGGCCGATGCGGGTAGCGTCGCCGGGGTTCACCAGCAGCGTGCACAACGGCTTGCCCTTCACCAGCGCGGGCACGTTGTGCATCCAGGAGTTGTTGGTGCGCAGGTGCCTGCGACCGACGAGCACCAGTTCGGTCTCGCGGGCCCCCAGGGCCTCCCGGACGCGCGGCAGGTCGTCCATGATCGGCTGCGGGGTCAGTTCGACTTTCCCGGACGGCGTGCGCAGGATCTCCGGCAGGCGCGAGGTGAGCGGGCCGAGGTCGATGCCGTGCGGGTGGTCGAGAAGCTGCTGGAGCGACACCCCGTACGCGCCGGTGCGGAGTTTGAGGTCCAGCAGGCGTTCCTCGCGCGTCTCGCCCTCGGGTTCGAAGTCGGCGCCTGCCTTCTTCTTGAGGTCTGCCAGCTGGAACGCGGCGATGGCGTCGAGATCCGCCGCCGGGCCCAGTCCGCTGAGGATCGTGGCGAGCCGGAAGAAGATGTCCGTCTCGTCGACCCTGCCCTCCTCCAACGGGATCGCGGCGCGCGAGTACTTGGCGACGTTGCGCACCGAGTTGTTGAGGAACGCGATGTCGTAGTGGTCGCGGCGGGACGGCGGCGGCGTCGGCAGGATGACGTCCGCGTGCCTCGTCGTCTCGTTGAGGTACGGGTCCACGCTGACCATGAAGTCCAATGAGGACAGCGCCTCGTTCACGCGCGCCGAGTTCGGCAACGACAGCGCGGGGTTGCCACCGATCGTGAACAGCGCCCGCACCTGGCCCTGCCCGGGCATCTCGATCTCGTCGACCATCGTGACGGCCGGGTACTCCCCCATCACCTCGGGGTGTCCCTTGACCCGGCTGTGCCAGCGGCCGATGCCGAAACCCCTGCCGCTGCCCGTTCCGCGCCTGCTGTGCGCGGGCAGCGGCCACATCACGCCACCGGGCCGGTCGAGGTTGCCGGTGAGGACGTTGAGCGTGTCGACCGCCCAGGACGCGACCGTGCCGAACTCGACGGTCGTCGTGCCGATCCGGCCGTAGACCGCGGCGCGCTCCGCTCCGGCCAACCGCGTTGCCAGCGCACGGATCGTGCCGGCGTCGATGCCGGTGCGTTCGGCGACGGCGTCCGGGCTGAAGGCCTCGACGTGCGCGCGGATCGCCGTGGGGTCGGTGACGTGCCCGGCGAGGTCCTTGAGATCGACCAGGTCCTGCGCGAACAGTTCGTGGATCAACGCCAGCAGCAGGAACACGTCGGTGCCCGGCCGGATCACGACGTGCTGGTCGGCGGCCTGGGCGGTGCGGCTGCGGCGCGGGTCGACGACGACGAACGCGCCGCCGCGTTTCTGCAGGTCCTTGAACCGGCCCGGCACGTCGGGGACCGTCCACAGGCTGCCGTTGGACGAGAACGGGTCCGCGCCCAGCACCAGCATGAAGTCGGTGCGGTCGATGTCGGGCACCGGGATCGAGAAGACGCTGCCGTACATGTGGCCGCACTGGACGTGCTTGGGCATCTGGTCGACGGTGCTGGCGGTGAAGACGTTGCGGCTGCCCAGGGCCTTGCGCAGCGGTCCTGCGTAGAGGCCGCCGGCGAGCGAGTGGACGACCGGGTTGCCGAGGTACATGGCGACGGCGTTGCGGTCGGGGAAGTCCTTCAGGCGTTCGTCGACGTAGGCGAAGGCCTCCTCCCAGGTGACCTCCTGGAACTCGCCGTCACGCTTGATCAGCGGGGTGCTCAGGCGGTCGGGGTCGGCGTCGAGCGTGCCGAGCGAGGCGCCCTTGGGGCAGATGAAGCCGCGGCTGAACTCGTCCTCGCGGTCGCCGCGGACCTTCGTGATGCGGTCTCCCTCGACCGTCAGCTCCAGCCCGCACGTCGCTTCGCAGAGCGGGCAGGTCGTGAACACGGTCCTCATGGGTCCCCTTAAGCGGCTTGTTACCAACGAGTACTAGCTGTCTGCCATCGGACGCAATCGCCCAGCCGAGGTCAACCCGAACAGCTCACTGACAGCCCTCGCGATCATGTCCGGTCGATCGAGAGTGTGCTCGAAACGGAACCCGATGACCGCGCGTGAGCCGCCGAGCAGGCCCGTCAGTTTGATGGATTCGTCCTGGTCAGCGCCATAGCAGACGATCCTGCCGAACGGCGCCAGCGCGTCCAGTGAGGCCTCCAGGGTGCCACCGGGATCGAGCACGACGTCGACCTGTTTGCCCTCGTTCGCCGCGATCACGCGCTGTGCCAGACCGCCTCGGCCGGAGTCCACGGCGACGTCCGCGCCGAGCTTCACGGCCCGGCGCCGGCGGGCCTGGCTCGTCTCGGTCGCGATGACCCGGCCGGCCGCGAAGCTGCGGGCGAGCTGGACCGCGATCGCGCCGATCTCGCTCGCGGCGTCGTGCACGACGATCGACTCGTCCGGCCTGAGGTGCGCGCACGTGCGGAGGAGGTGCCATGCCGTCGTGCCCGCTCTGGCCAGGGTCAGCGCCTGCGCGTCGGTGACGCCCGCGGAGACCGGCAGGCGCAGGCGGCCGGCGACGACCACCACGCGGCGTCCGCCGTCCTCCACGCGGACCTCGTCGGCCGCCTCGGCTGTGCGCATGCCCTCCATCTCACGACGTCGTGGTGACGGGCTGTAGTGCGGCTTCCACAACAGCTAAGAATCCGGGCCGTGGGTCCAGGTGGGTACGCCCGGTCCCGAGGTCTGGCGATCGGGTGTGCGCCGGTGCAGCATGTGGCGGTGAACGCCGCTCTCCGCACCGCAGTCACGATCGCCCTGGTGGCGGTCGCTTACTACGCGACGGCGAAGGTGGGCCTCGTCCTGGCGCTGGTCAAAGGGCAGGTCACCCCGTTGTGGCTGCCGACGGGGATCTCCGTGGCGGCGCTGCTCATGTCCGGCCGCAGGATCTGGCCCGGCATCGCGCTCGGCGCGCTGTCCGCCAACATCGCACTCGGCGCTGGCCCACTCGCGATCGCGATGATCACCGTGGGCAACACGCTCGCGCCACTGACCGCGTGGTACCTGCTGACGCGCTTCGGGTTCCGGCCCGCGCTGAACCGCCTGAAGGACGCGATGCTGCTCGTGTTCGCGGGCGCGCTCGGAGCGATGCTCGTCAGCGCGCTGGTCGGCGCGGCGGCGTTGAAGATCGACGGCGCCGTGCCGTGGAGCGACGTGCCCGCGGTGCTGGCGGTGTGGTGGACCGGCGACGCCATGGGCGTGCTGATCTTCACGCCGTTGCTGGTCACTTTGCCTGGCCGCGGGAACGTCTCCCGCGGCCGGCTCGCGGAGGCCGGCGCGCTGCTCGTGGTCACGGCGGTCCTCGCGGCCTACGTGACGACATCCGAGCTGCGGCTGCTGTTCCTGGTGTTCCCGATGCTGATCTGGGCGGCGCTGCGGTTCCAGCACGCCATCGCCGCACCGTGCGCCGCGATCATCTCGGTGGCCGCGGTGATGTCCGCGGCCTCCGGGGAGTTCTCCCACACCGGGCTGCTGACCACGATGATCGTGCTGCAGGCGTTCAACGGGTCGGTGGCGCTGACCGGGCTGATCCTGAGCGCCGTCACCAGCGAGCGCAACGAGGCCAGGAGGTCCATCGAGCGCGCCTGCGAGCAGCTGGCCGAGACCGTCGCGCGGTACCAGCAGGACGGTGTGCGCAAACGGCTCGGCCGCGTCGTTCCGCCCGGTTAGCGGAACCAGGTGCCACCGCCGGTCCGCCGGTGGCCGAGTGCGCGGTAGACGGCGTCCACAAGGGACTGGCCGCGTTCGTTGACGCCCAGGCCAGGGCCCTGCCGATTCATCGCGTAGCCGAACGAGATCCGGGCTCCGGGGTCGGCGAACCCGAGCGAGCCGCCCATCCCGTTGTGCCCGAAGGCTTCTTCGGAGATCAGCAAACCTTCGCGGTCGTTCGGCGGCAGGTGGGTGTTGTCGGTGGCCTTCTGGAACCCGAGCGCGAACCGCGTCGGCACCAGGACGACCTCGTCCAGTCCGGCGACGGCCACGTTCGACATCTGCGGGAGCTGGGCCTCCTCGACCAGCCGCACGCCGTTGTAGGCGCCGTGAAGAGCGAGTGGCCGGTACATGCCGGCGAGGCCGCGGGCGTTCGAGATGCCGCCGATCGCGCCCATCTCGGCGGCGTGGGCCTGACGGGAATCGGACTCGCCGGGGGCCATGTAGCCGCCGTTGTTGAGCAGCATCAGGCCCGGCACCGAGTCCGGCCGGGTCAGCGCGGTGACGAACAGCGACGGCAGCAGGACGCCCGGCTGGGCCGGGTCGACCGGGATCGTGGGGGCGACGTGCGGTTCGAGGTCCTCCGGCAGGCCCATCCAGAAGTCGAGACCGAGCGGGCCCGAGACCTCCTTCTCGAAGAACCGGCCGAGCGACAGGCCCGTGACGCGGCGGACGATCTCGCCGACGAGGAAGCCGAACGTCAGGCCGTGATAGCCGTGGCGCGTACCCGGTTCCCACAACGGCTGCTGCGCGGCGAGCGTCGAGGTGATCAGGTCCCAGTCGTAGAAGGCGCCGGCCGGAAGCGGTGTGGTGACGGCGGGCAGGCCGGCCTGGTGCGACAACACGTGCCGGACGAGAGTCGCGTCCTTGCCGTTCGCGCCGTACTCCGGCCAGTACTTCACGACCGGTGCGTTCAGATCTAGTTCACCGCGCGAGGCCAGGATGTGCGCGCACAGTGCGGTGGCGGCCTTGGTGCACGACCACACGTGGACGATGGTCTCCTCGGACCAGAGGCGGCCGGTGGCGGGATCGGCGACACCGCCCCAGAGGTCCACGACGGGCTCGCCGTCGAGCGTCACGTGCACGGAGGCCCCGACCTCGCCGCGTTCGGCGAAGTTGCGTTCGAACTCGGTGCGCACCTCTGCGAACTGCGGGGTGACTGTTCCCTGGATCGACATTGATCCTCCTGGGCGGGCGGCGGTGGCTTCAAGGGCATCACCCGGCGGAACCACGGGTCAGTAGGGAACCCTCATCGGCTAACGCGCTCAGCCCGGTGACGTGCACCTGGAGTGACTGATCCGCTGCGGAAAGCGGCGTGGAAGACTTCGGAGCAGCCGAAGTCCCGCCGGGAGGCCGTCATCGCCGACACTCCACCGCGCGCCACGCCGCTCGTGGGCCGCGAGCCGGAACTGCGCGCCGTGCTCGACCGGGTCGACCAGGCGCCCGCGACCGGGCTCGTCGTGGTCCAGGTCAGCGGCGAGCCGGGGATCGGCAAGACGTCGTTGCTCGCGGAGATCGCGCGGCGGCTGCGGGAGCGGCGATGCGGGGTGCTGACGTCGGCGTCGGACGTGCTGGGCAAGCGCATCCCGTACGGCGCGGTGGCGGCGCTGATCCGGTCACTGCCGCCGGACACGATCCGCGCGGACGCCTTGGCGGCGTTGGAGATCTCCGGCAACGAGGATTCCGGGGCGTGGTTCGGGCGCGCGTGCGACCGGGTGGTGCGGCTGCTCACCGAGCTCACCGCGACACGTCCCGCGGCGTTGCTGATCGACGACCTCGACCACGTCGACGACGACTCCCTGGCCCTGCTGACGCTGGTGCTGCGGCGCCTGTCCTCCGCGCCGCTCGTGCTGGTCACCGCGAGCCGGTCCGCCGACGCGGTGCTGCTGGACCGCGTCGAGCCGTACGCCGAGGTCGTGCGTCTCGACCTGGCCCCGCTGTCGGGCGCGGACGTCGCGCGCATCGTCGAGGCCGTCCTGCAGACCTCCGTGGACGAGGGTCTCGCCCGTGAGGTCCAGCAGCGGTCCGACGGCAATCCGTTCTTCGTCACCGAGATCGCGCGCTCGCTGCGAGAACTCGACCTGGTGACGGTGGACGGCAATCGGGCCCGGCTCGCGGTGTCGCCGGACGCGATCCGGCTGACCCGGCGCGAGGCGTTGCTGCGTCGTGTCGCCCCGCTGGAGAACGACACGCGGCTCGTCGCACGGGCGGTGTCGGTGTTCCGGCGCGTGCGGCTCGACCAGATCTCGTTGCTGGCACGGGTGGCATCGCTCCCGGAGGAGACGGTCGTCGCGGCGTTCGACGAACTGCTGCGCGTGCACATAGTGGTGCACGACGACAACGGCTACCGCTTCTCGCACGCTCTCGTCGGTGAGGCGCTGTACCACGAGGTCGGCCCGGCGCAGCGCCGTCACCTGCACTCGCTGATCTCGGCGCGGTTGCTGGACGACCGCGCGCAGGGCCTGCCCGTGGACCTCCTCCAACTCGCCTGGCACCTCGCCGAGTCCGCCGTTCCCGGCGACCGCGTGGCCGTCGGTGTGCTCGCCGAGGCCGCGGCTCATGCCCGTGCGTCCGCACCCGAAACCGCTGCCGCGCTGTGCTTCCGGGCTCTGCAGTTGTTGCCGCGCAACGCCCCTGAACGTGCCGAACTGCTGGCGCTGCAATGCCGTGTCCTGGCGCGCGCCTCCCGTCCGGCGCTGGCGATCGACCCAGGACTCGCCGCCTTGGAGTCCCTCCAACCAGGCTCCGAACGCACGCGCGTCGCCACCGCCGTGATCTCGTCGCTCTTCTCGGTCGGCCGCACGGCAGAAGCCATGGCACTGGCCGATGCCGAGGTCGCGCGCGGAGACGCACCGGCGTCGTTGGAAGCCCAACGCGCCGTGCTCCTCGTCTACAACAACCGCCACGACGACGCCGTCTCCGAAGTGGCCCGCATCGAAGCGCTGCCGATCAGCTCCCCGGCCGAGGGCGTGATCGTCTTCGAGCACCTCGCGATGCTCACCTCGCTGCTGTTCCAGCACGATCGCACCGTCGAGTACGCGAACCGCGCGCTGGCGTACAGCGACGGCCAGCCGATGCTCGAACTCCAGGCGCTCTCCGTCTGCGCCTCGATCTCCGCGCTGGCCGGTCTGGTGCACGACGCGTCCTGGCGCGTCCGCCGGGCGGAGGACCTCCTCGACCAGGTCGGCTCCCACGGCTTCCGCGCCGAACGCGCCGCCTCGCGGGTCGCGCTGGACTGGCTCGGCGGCCGCTGGGACGCGGCCCTCGACGGCATCGGCCGCTGGCTGCCCGACGTCGAGGCCGCGCAGGCCGACCAGGCACTCGGGGTGCTGCAGGCGATCGAGCTGTCCATCCGCACGTGGCGCGGCGAACTCGACGTCGCCGCGCGGCTCGCCTCGTTGCCCGCGCCGCAGTCCGTGAACATCTCGCGCCTGCACGCTGTCTCGCTGGCCGAGTACCTGATCGCGCGGGGCCGGGCCGACGAGGCGTACGCGCTGCTGGACGACAACGTCGGCGCCGGCCTGGAAGCCGCCTACTCGTGCGTGCTGGTGGCGCGGATGATCGAGCTCGACCTGGAGCGCGGCCACCCGGAGGCGGCGGAGAAGGCGCTGGCCCGGCTGTCCGACGTGTCCGCCACGCGGGTGTCGCCGTGGTCGCGCACCACGCTCCGCCGCGTGACCGGGATCGTTCACCGGGACGTGGAATCGTTGCGGGAGGCGGTGTCCGAGGCTGCTTTGGGTGGGCTGGAGTTCGAGAAGGCACGCGCGCAGCTCGCGTTGGGCGAGGTCTCCGACGACGAGGTGCCGATGCTGGTCGAGGCCTACACGGCGTTCCAACGCCTGGGCGCACACGGGTTGCGGCGCCAGGCGGGCACTCGCTTGCGGGCGCTCGGCGCCAAGGTGCCTCGCGCGCGGTCGAAGGCGCCGGGACTGCTCACCGAGGCCGAGGAGAACGTCGCGCGACTGGTGCAGCAGGGCATGCGCAACCGGGACATCGCGGCGGCGCTGCACTACAGCCCGCGCACGATCGAGGTGTACCTGTCGCGGATCTACGCGAAGCTGCACGTGTCGTCACGGCTGGAGCTCGCCCGCGTGCTGGACGCGATGCAGCAACGCTGACGCAGGGGTCCCCCTGAGCTGGGAACCCCTGCGTCATAACGTACTCAGCAGGTCTGACAAGATCGTTCAGCGGTCAGAAGGGCTTCGTCTCCGCCGCGATCTCGCCCAGGATGTCGCTCAACGGCCGGGCCGACTGCGCGCCCAGCGAAGCCGCCGCGCCCGGAGGCACGGTCTCCGCGATGTCCGTGCCGGCACACGTCACCCGCGAGGCCGGCAGGATGCCGGACACCAGGTACTTGTTGACCAGCGCGTCGACGCAGGCGTTGCGGCGCAACGCGTAGTGGCCGTGCTGGCCGTCGTTGGAGACGCTGATCAGCGGCTGGCTGAGGTGCTCCGCCATGACGCGGCCGTTGGCCAGCGGGGTCTGGGTGTCGCCGTCGGAGTTGACCACGAGTCCGGCCGGGTACTTGCGGGTGATGGCCGGGATCTTCTCCGGGCGCTGGAAGGCGCGGAACGTGCAGTTGGTCGGCGCCATGTAGTCGACGGTGCCGCCGTACGGGTTGGTGTCGCGCCAGCGCTTCATGTCGTTGTAGTAGGTGTTGACGTCGCTGAACCAGTCCCACTCGCACACCACGGCCTGGAAGGTGCCGGCCGAGGTCGGTTCGATGTCGCCCTTCTTCAGCGCCGCCACGATCGCGGACGCCTCCGCCGGGTCGGCGACGCCTGCCTTGATCGAGGCGATGTGGCGGGAGAACGCGGCCCAGGAACGGCGGTAGCGGGTGGCGCCGACGGCGTAGTCGAAGGAGGTCACGTCCGCGTAGCCGCCGTGAGGGGCCGTCTTCAGCTTTTCCGCGATCTTGTCGAGTTCGGCGCGCACCGCGGCGGGCGTGGTGCCGAGGCCGTAGGTGCCGTTGCGGGCGGCGGTCCACTCCGTCCACTTGCGAAGGTTGTCGGTGATCGCGTCCACCACGTCGACGTCCTGCTCGTGCCACGTCTTCAGCGGGTCCAGTGCGGAGTCGAGCACGCTGCGGTCGAGGAACTTGGGGAACATCGAGCCGTAGACGGCGCCGAGCTGCGTGCCGTAGGAGTAGCCGACGTAGGAGATCTTCTTCTCCCCCATGGCCCCGCGGATGACGTCCATGTCGCGGGCGGTGTTCATGGTCGAGATGAACCGGCGCATCTCACCGCCGCCGCGCTGGCAGTTCTCCTCGACGGCGCGGGCGTAGTCCGACCAGTTCGCGAGCTGCGAATCCGTTGGGCGCGAAGGGAACTCGTCGTCGGACGGCGTCGAGATGCAGCGGATCTGCGTCGACCGGCCGACACCGCGCGGGTCCATGCCGATGACGTCGTAGATCTTCAGCATGTCGGTCTGGGCGTTGAACCAGTGCACGGCGCCCAAACCGGAACCGCCTGGGCCACCGGGGTTCGTCATCAGCACGCCTCTGCGGCGCGCGGGATCGGTGGCCTTCTTGCGCGAGATGGCGATTTCCAGGTTACCGTTGCCCGGGTTCTTGTAGTCCATCGGCACGACGACCGTGGCGCACTCGATCCCCGTCGAGGGCGTGACCCACCCGGCCGGGCACTCGGCCCAGGCGACCGTCTGGCTGTAGTACTCGTCCAACGGGCCTGGCGCCGCCTGGGCCGTTCCCACCAGTGACATGAACAGCGGAGCGACCAAAGCCGCCGCACCCCAACGCTTCCTCACCGCGTACCCCTCACGATCGTCGGCCAGCGACAGAACGCTTCCGCAGTCGCCGACCCGATCGACACCCCCGAAGGTCGGGTGAAATTCACCGCACCGAGGCCATTTGAGACGTCACCCCGCCGGGGAAACCCCGTACACCGAACGCAGCCACACCGCGGTCAGCGTCTCGACCACCTCACGGTCGCGCGCCGCCGACCTCCGCGAGAGCGAGAGGCTGTAACACATGGACTCGTTCATCGTGACCAGCACGGTGGCGAGAGCACGCGCGGTCGGCGGCCCCGGCACCGCGATCCCCGCCTCCCGCTCGATCTCGATCTGCTGTGCGGTCGAGTCCACGAACCGCCGCGCCACCCCGGACCAGAATCCGCGCATCAGTTCGCTCGTGTCCCGCGCCCGCACCGCCGCCCGCAACACCGGGCCGTGCGCCCGCCACAACGCGACGGTGCCCGCGATCGCGCGCCGGATCGAGTCCTCCGGCGGTTCGCTGCCGCGCCGCAGCCACAGCGCCGCGGAGTCGTACAGGCCTTCCGCGACCCGTTCGGACAGCGCGTACAGCACGGATTCGCGCGACTCGTAGTGGAAGTAGAAGGTGGAACGGGAGATTCCCGCGCCGGAGGTCAGTTCGTCGACGGCGATGTCGTCGAGCGCCCGCGTCTCGAGCAGGTGCTCGGCGGTGTCGAGAATGGCCTGCGAGGTCAGGTCGCCCTTGCTCCGCTTTCGCCGTGAACCGGCTCCGGTCGCCGGTGGCGCACCGGCCGGACGTGGGGACATGGCGGCCATCATGGTTGATCGGCAGGGCTCCAACAACAAAAACCGCGTGTTGGTTCCGGATGAGGTAGGAAGAGGTATGGATCCGGTCAAGGCGTTGAAGCAGGTGGCCTTCCACCTGGAACGAGCCGGCGAGCCGACCTACCGCGTCCAGGCGTTCCGCAACGCGGCCGCCGTCCTCGCCGAGCTGGACCCCTCCGACGTCGAGAAACGCGCGAAGCTCGGCACGCTCACCGATCTCAAGGGCGTCGGCAAGTCGACGGCCGGTGTCGTCGCGGACGCGCTGGCGAACCGCGAGCCTGCCTATCTGGCGAAGCTGCGGCACGTCGACATCACCGGCGGGGAGGAGCTGCGGGCGAAGCTGAAGGGCGACTGCCACGTCCACTCCGACTGGTCCGACGGCGGCAGCCCGATCAGGGACATGGCCGAGGCGGCCCGCGATCTCGGCCACGAGTTCATGGTGCTGACGGACCACTCGCCGCGTCTGACCGTCGCGAATGGACTGAGCAGGGAACGACTCGAGAAGCAGCTCGAGGTAATCGCTGAACTGAACGCCGACCTGGCGCCGTTCGTGATCCTCACCGGCATCGAGGTCGACATCCTCGACGACGGCTCGCTCGACCAGGACGAGGACCTGCTGGCACGGCTCGACGTCGTGGTCGCGAGCGTCCACTCGAAACTGAAGATGCCGCGAGCCGAGATGACGCGCAGGATGGTCAACGCCGTCAGGAACCCGCACGTCGACATCCTCGGCCACTGCACTGGCCGCCTGGTCGTCGGCAAGGGCCGCCCGGAGTCCCAGTTCGACGCGGAGAAGGTCTTCGAGGCCTGCGCCGAACACGGCACGGCGGTCGAGATCAACGCACGGCCCGAACGGCTCGATCCCCCGCGCAGGCTGCTGTCACTGGCCGTCGACGCCGGGTGCACGTTCTCCATCGACAGCGACGCGCACGCGCCCGGCCAGCTGGACTGGCTGAACTACGGCTGCGCGCGGGCGGAGGAGTGCGGCGTCGACCCGGACACCGTGATCAACACCAGGCCCGCATCCCGGCTGCTGTCCGGGTGAGGTGCTCGTACCAGGACACGAGCGGCCCGGTGTCGGCCAGCGCGCGGGTCAGCGCGACCCGGCACAGGTCGCGGACGGGCTCGGGATCCCACGCGGCCACCAGGTCGTCGAGCGACCCCAGCGAACCCAGCGCGTACCGCTCCAGGCCCGCGCAGATCGGCACGACCGTCCCGTCGGCCGTGACCACCAGCGGATCGACCCGCACGAACGCCGCGGGGTCCGCTCGCAGCAGGGCGGCGGACGTGACGTCGAACTGGACCTCGACGGCGGCGTCCTCGGCGACCCGGTTCAGCTCCACGGCCGCGTAGACCAGGTCGACCCGATCGACGCCGTACGGCCGCACGCGCACCTTGCGGGCGCCCTCCCCCACGGCTTCGGCGGCCAGGCCTCGCAACATGAACACGTTGTCCGGCACTAGATCGATCAACACCGTCACCCGGTGCCCGTCGGCGGCGTGCCCGCCCACCTCGTCCAGCGCGACCACGAGCTCGGCTCCCGGCACGGCGGCGAGCCAGCGAGGGTCGTGGACCTCGACTCCCATACCTGTACTGAGCACTTCGCCGGAGCGGAAATACCTCCGTGCCGCAGCCACCCCTGAGGGGGATTTTCCGGCAGTTCACCCAGTAGCCGCCAAACGATCACCGCGTGCGGCTCATTTGAGCCCTACCCTTCGCGACGGCCCATGTCCGCCCACCACCACAAGGACAGGCATGTCACGTCGCAGGGCTCCCTTAGCCGTGCTCTCCACCGTCATCGTCACGGCGGCCACACTCACCGCCTCCACCGCGGCTCACGCTGCCACGACCACGTTCACCCCCACCGCCGACACCTACGTCGACAACGGGTCGACCGGCACGAACTACGGCACGTCCGGCCAGCTCGGCATCGACAACTCGCCGGTCAAGCGGTCGTTCCTCAAGTTCACGGTCTCCGGGATCACCGGCGGCGTCAGCAACGCCAAGCTGCGCATCCACACCGACGACGTCTCGGGCGCGGAAAGCCCGAACGGCGGCACGTTCCGGGCGATGTCCACCGTCAGCTGGACCGAGACCGCGGTGACCTGGGCCAACCAGCCCGCGATCGACGGCGCCACGCTCGGTTCCCTCGGCTCGGTCGCGCGCAACGCGTGGTACGAGGTCGACGTCACCAGTTACGTCACGGGCAACGGCACCTTCAGCATCGGCATCACGTCCAGCAGCACGGACGGCGCCGACTACGACTCGCGCGAGAGCGGGTCGACCGCACCTCAGCTCGTCGTCACGGACGGCACGATCCCGCCTCCCGGCGACCCGGTCTGGGTCGGCGCGGGCGACATCGCCGACTCCGGTTCCGGTGACACGGCCACGGCCGCGCTGCTGGACAACATCCAGGGCACCGTCTGGACCACGGGCGACAACGTCTACCCGGACGGCACCGCCGGCCAGTTCAACACCTACTACGAGCCCACGTGGGGCCGGCACAAGGCGCGCACCAAGCCCTCGCCGGGCAACCACGACTACAACACCAGTGGAGCCACCGGTTACTACAACTACTTCGGCGCGCTGGCCGGGCCGTCCGGCCGGGGTTACTACTCCTACGACCTCGGCGACTGGCACATCGTGTCGCTGAACTCCAACGTCAGCATGTCGGCGGGCAGCGCGCAGGAGCAGTGGCTGCGGCAGGACCTGGCGGCGAGCACGAAGCCGTGCACCGCGGCGTACTGGCACCACCCGCTGTTCACCAGCGGCGCCAACCACTCGCCCTCGACGGCCACCAAGCCGTTGTTCCAGGCGCTGTACGACTACAACGCGGACGTCGTCGTCACCGGGCACAACCACCAGTACGAGCGGTTCGCCCCGCAGAACCCCAGCGGCGGGCTGGACAACTCGCGTGGCATCAGGTCGTTCGTCGCGGGCATGGGCGGTGCGGGCGCCTACGGCTTCGGCACGATCAGGCCCAACAGCGAGGCCCGCAACACCGGCACCCAGGGCGTGCTGAAGCTGACGTTGCACAGCAACAGCTTCGACTGGCAGTTCGTCCCCGTGGCGGGCAAGACCTACACCGACAGCGGCACGACCAACTGTCACTGACGGACCGCTGGAGGCCGGCGATGTATCTTTCCACGATCGACAAACCGAAGTCAGCGAACTGGAAAGGGCTGAGCGGCAACGTCTTCGCGCTCGGCACGGTCAGCCTCATCACCGACGTCTCGTCGGAGATGGTGGCCGCGATCCTGCCGCTGTACCTCGTCATCGGCCTCCAGCTCAGTCCGGCCGCGTACGGGCTGATCGACGGCGTCTACACCGGCGCCACCACGCTCCTCAGACTCGCCGGCGGCTATCTCGCCGACCGGACCAACAAGCGCAAAGCCGTCGCGGGCTTCGGTTACGGGCTCTCCGCGGTGGCCAAGCTCGGACTCCTGGCGGCGGGCAACTCCCTGACCGCGCTGGGTTTCGTCATCACCGCCGACCGCGCGGGCAAAGGCCTGCGGACCGCGCCACGCGACGCGTTGATCACCCTCTCGACCCCCAGCGGCGATCTCGGGCGAGCGTTCGGTGTGCATCGGGCGATGGACGGCATCGGCGCGTTCGCCGGGCCGCTGGTCGCGATGGCCGTGCTCGCGGCCTCCGCCCAGTCGTTCGACGCGGTGTTCGTCGTCAGCTCCTGCATCGCCGCGTTCGGCGTGCTGGTCCTCGTGCTCTACGTGCGGGACCGGCCGGAACCCGTGCAGCGCAAGGAACCCCTCAAGCTCGCCCTGCTCAAGGACCCGGCCGTGCGGAAGATCGTGCTGGCCGCGTCGTTGCTCGGCCTGGTCACCATCGGCGACGGGTTCGTGTACCTGTTGCTGCAGAAGCGCGAAGGGCTGGCGTTCGGCTGGTTCCCGCTGCTCGCCGTGGGCACGAGTCTGGTCTACCTGCTGCTCGCGGCTCCGCTGGGCGCGCTCGCCGACCGCGTCGGCAGGCTCAAGGTCATGCTGGCCGGGTACGGCGCGCTGACCGTCGTCTACCTGTTGCTGCACGGACCTCTGGGTGGCTGGCCGCTGCTCGTGCTGGTCGTGCTGCTCTACGGCGTCTTCTACGCGTGCACGGACGGCGTGCTGATGGCGCTCGCGGGCCCGGTCCTGCCGGAACGCCTGCGCACCACCGGCATCGCGCTGATCCAAAGTGGACAGGCGCTCGCCTACCTCGGCTCGTCCGTGCTGTTCGGCCTCGCCTGGCAGTTCTGGAGCCCCGAGGCCGCCACCAGGATCGCCGCCGTCGCGGTGGTCTGCGCCCTGATCGCCACCGCCGCACTGCTGGGACGCCGCTCATGAACAAGCGCCTGCTGATCACCCTGACCGCCGCCGTCCTGCTCGGCGGCGTCGCCGTCGGCTACACCGCGCTGTCCGGCGCCACTCCGGACGGCGCCGCGCAGTCGGTTCCGACCGGCGCCGGGCCGCGGTTGATGGTCCTGAGCAACGGCAAGCTCTCCACGGTGTCCCGCACCGACCCCGCCGGTGCGCGCGAGGTCACCGAACAGCGCTGCGACCGCGTGTACTCGGCCGCGGGCACGATCTCCTGCCTGCGCCCGGCTGGAGCGCTGAAGGCCAGCGAACTCGCCGTGCTCGACAACGATCTGAAGGAACTCAAAACCGTTCCGCTGACCGGTTTCCCGAACCGCACGCGGGTGTCGGCCAGCGGCCGGATGGTGGCGTGGACGCTGTTCGTCGACGGGCATTCCTACGCCGCCAACGGGTTCTCCACCAGCACGGGCATCCTCGACACGAAGACCGGCACGCTGGTCACGTCCCTGGAGGAGTTCACGGTCGAGGGTCTGCCCCAACGGCCGGTCGACACGAACTACTGGGGCGTCACGTTCACCGCCGACGACAACCGCTTCTACGCCACCATGTCCACCGGCGGACACCGTTACCTGCTCGAAGGCGACTTCGCGGCGCGCAAGGTCCGCCCGCTGACCGACGCGGACAACGTCGAGTGCCCGTCGCTGTCCCCGGACGGCACCCGCATCGCCTACAAGAAGGCCGTCGGCGGCGACCCGCAGAAGGGCTGGCGGGTGTCCGTGCTCGATCTGGCGTCTCGCCGGATCACCGAGCTTGCCGAGACCCGCAGCGTCGACGACCAGCCGGCCTGGGTCGACGACAGGACCGTCGCGTACGGCATCCAGCGCGACGACGGCCTGAACGACGTGTGGGCAGTCCCGGCGGACGGCGCCGGCACGCCCGCGGTCCTCGTGCCGGAAGCCAGCTCGCTGGCGCCGATCAGCTAGATCGCGAGGATTGGGCAAGAGCTCGGCAGCATCGATCTCCTGTCATCCCTGTTCAAGCTGATCTGATGAGTCCATCGCCAGAACAGCAGAACGAACAGAAGGTAGGAACAGATGAGCGTCGAGCACGGCTTCCACGCCACCATGACCGCACAGCCCGGCAAGCGCGACGAGGTGATCGAGTTCCTGCTCGACGCGCCGTCGCTGACCAACGACGACTGCGTGGTCTTCCTGGTCGGCCGCTCCACCACCGACCCGGACGTCGTCTACGTGACCGAGGGCTGGACGACGGCCGAGGCGCACAGCGCGTTCTTCGCCACCGAGGAGGCGCAGGCGCTCGTCGCGAACCTCCAGACCCTGCTGGCCGGCGAGTCCACGTACTCCGCCGAGCTGCCCGTCGGCGGCAAGGCGGCGTTCTGATGTCCCGCCCCGCCCTCGACCCCGAGCTGCGCACGCTGCTCGCCGACATGCCGCTGGGGACCGAGCTCACCTACGAGCTGGTCCAGCAGATCCGCCAGATGCCGTCGCCGCCGTTCAAGACCGACGCCGAACGGCACGACGTGACGCTCGGCGAGATCACGCTGACCGTCTTCCGCCCCAAGGAACTCACCGAACCAGCACCGTGCGTCTACTGGATCCACGGCGGCGGCATGGTGATGGGCGACCGGTTCTCGCAGATCGACATTCCCCTGGAGTGGCTGGCAGAACTCGGCGTCGTCGTGGTCACCGTGGAACACCGCCTCGCACCGGAGGCGACCGGCGCGACGCTGGTCGAGGACTGCTACCGAGGTCTGTTGTGGACGGTCGAGAACGCGGAGTCGCTCGGCATCGGCAAGATCGTCGTGGCGGGGATCAGCGCCGGTGGCGGCCTGGCCGCGGGGGTCACGTTGATGGCCCGTGACCTGGACGGACCGGAGATCGCCGCACAGGTGCTGATCTGCCCGATGCTCGACCACCGCAACAACACCACGTCCAGCGCGCAGTACTCCGGCGACCCCGCGGTGTGGACGCGCGAGATGAACGAGTTCGGCTGGCGGTCGGTGCTCGGCGATCTCGCGGACGTTCCCGGTTACGTGTCACCGGCTTTGGCCGACGACCTGTCCGGATTGCCCACCACGTACATCGACACCGGGACCGCGGAGGTGTTCCGGGACGAGGACGTCGACTACGCCAGCCGGATCTGGGCGGCGGGAGGAGACGCCGAACTGCACACGTGGGCAGGTGGGTTCCACGGGTTCGACGCGCTCTACCCGGACGCACGGCTTTCCATCACGGCGAGGCGAACCCGCACCGAATGGCTCGCGCGCAAGCTGGGTTAGGCGGGCAGGGGACGCATCCGGTCCGGCATGTGCGCGCGAAGAGTGTCGTGCAGCGCGCACACTTCGTCGGCGTCCAGCAGCACGGAACCCGTCTCGCACGCCAGCACCGCCTCGCCGGTGCGCTGGTCGGGCACGTACCGCAGTTCCACGTCCGGCACGGTGCACGACTCCGCCTGACGAATCGCGGCCAGCAACTCCGCCACCCGTTCGTACCCCAGCCGCGCGCTCCAACGCGACGCGGCCAGGGGACGAACGAACAACCGAAGTCCTCCAGCGGATCGGCGAACCTCGACGCACGACAACACCGCCAACAACCTCCTAGAAGCTCAAAAGTGAGACTAGTCAGCGATGTCCGGTTTCAGCGTCGGGTGTCACCCGTTCGGTTCATTGGTAGCAGGGCTTCTCGAACTTGAAATCCTTTGCCGTGGAACCGGTGAAGAAGTCCTCTACCAGCGTCACTCCGGTCGGAGCGGCGTCGTCGGGCTTGTACAGGGTCGACTGACGGAACAGTGCGTCCTGGGGCGAAGCGGAGAAATTGCCCGCACCCGAAGGAAGCATGCCCTCGTAGTCCACCGAGGTGAGCTGGCGCACAGCGGCGAGCACACCGGCACGCGTCAGATCCTTGTTGGAGGCGGCCTTTTCCAGTGCGGCCTTGAGCGGGTACGCCCACACCCAACCGGCGGTGTAGCCGTCGTTGGGCGTCACGCCGGGCAGTGCCGCGCGCATCGCGGTGTGACCGACGGACTCGGTGCCCCACGACTTCCACGGCGCCGACTGCATGTACAGCGCCTTGATCGCGGGAGCGGCCGGCGACTTGAGCAGACCGGGATTCCACGTCGGCGAGGTGCCGATGAACTTGCCCTTGAAGCCACGGGCCGCGGCCTGTCCGATGATCACGGCCGCGTCGGTCGGGCCGGTCGTCAGGATCACCAGGTCCGGCTTCTTCGACACCACGGCGTCGATCGCACCGCCCTGGTTGTCCTGGCCGGCCGTGGTGGTCACGTTCTCGAACGTCAGCCCGCGCTTCTCGGCCGCGATCTTCGTCCCGGCCGCCGCGTCGTCGCCGTAGTCACCGGCGTTGTGCACGGCCATGACGGACTTCACGCCCATCTTCTCGGTGGCGTAGTCGACGGCGTTCATCGACTCGACGCAGTAGTTCGCGCCGGACTCCAGCACGACCTCCTCGTGGCCCCACAACGAGGTCCACGACGCGGGCACCGAGACCATGGGGGTCTTCTCGAGGTCCGGCAGGATCGCGACGGTCGTGGGAGAGCCCAGCGTCTGGGTCAGCGCCAGGACGCTGTTCTTGATCTCCTGGTAGACCTGGTTGTGGATCTGCGGGTTGTACTTGTTGTCCTTGACGTACTTGGTGACGTCGACCTCGTAGCCGCCGATGCCGCCCTTGTCGTTCACGCGCTTCCAGAACGCCTTCTGCGAGTCCGTGATCGGCACGGCCAGGGTCTTGAACGGGCCCTCGGTGAGGTCCGAGATGGTGCCGAGGTAGATGCAGCCCTTGGACTTGTCGACGGCCTCGGGGCACGCCTCCTTCGTCACGCCGGCGTCGACCTTGATGCCGCCCGCGCCCTCCTGAGGCGCGGCCCCGTCCCCGCCACGACACGAGGCTAGTAACAACGCCCCTACCAATATGACCGCAAGTCTCTTACCAGACATGGGGATTCTCTCTCCTCAGTACGAGAACGGCCAGGTGCGCCAGTAGTTGCGGACGCGGACCCAGATGCCGAACAACCCGCGTGGCTCGACGATGAGGAACACGATGATGAGCACGCCGTAGAGCACGGCCTCCAACTGGAAGACCGTGATCACGCCGGTCGCGTCACCACTGATGAACGGCAGCACCGTGGGCAGTTCCCTGGTGATGCGTGGCAGCAGAGTGATGAAGAGCGCGCCCATGATCGCTCCGGAGATGGTGCCCGCGCCGCCGATGAGCACCATCGCGATGTACTGCACTGACAACAGCAGGCTGAACGAGCCCGGATCGAAGAACCCGTTCACCACGAACAACAACGCGCCCGCGACACCCGCGTAGAACGAGGACACCGCGAACGCCAGGACCTTGTACTTCGTCAGGTCGACGCCGATCACCGACGCGGCCAGGTCCCGGTCCCGCACCGCCGCGAACGCCCGCCCGACCCGCGAGCGCACCAGGTTCCGCGCCAGCACACCGAAGATCACCAGCAGCACGAACATCAGCAGGTACAGCTGCTGTGCCGCCGTGAACATCCCGTTGTCCTGGTCCAGCCGCACCCCGAAGAGCTCGGGCACGGCCGCCGGTCGCCCGACTCCCGGGCCGCCGGTCAGCGACGTCCACTCCCGGAACACGTGTTCTCCCAGGAAGACCAGCCCCAGCGTCACGATCGCGAGGTAGAGGCCCCGCAGCCGCACCGCCACCGGCGCCACCAGGACGCCGAACAACGCGGCCACCAGCCCCGCGGCCAGCAGCCAGATCGGCAGCGACGTGATGCCGAACCCGATCACCCGCCCGGTCTCGGGACCGCTGAGGGCCGCGGCCGTGTACGCACCGATCGCGAGGAAGAACGCGTGCCCCAGCGAGACCTGGCCCGCGTACCCCGTGACGATGTTCAGCCCGATCGCGCCGATCGCCGCCACGAAACCGGTGGCGAGCAGCTGCAACAGGTCGTCGGTGATCATGAACGGCAGGACCAGGGCGACAACGACGAGGCCGCCCGTCCACGCGCGCTTGGGACGCGTGTTCAGGAACCCCATGTCCTGCTTATAAGAGGTGTACAGCTCAGGACGCCCCTTCACAGCCGCTCCACCTCCTTCTTGCCGAACAGTCCATACGGTCTGACGAGCAAAACGAGCAGCATCAACGCGTACGGCGCGACCAGCCCGAAGTTCGACCCGAGCCACGGCGCGAAATCGCCCTGGTAGGTGCCGAAGAGCGACTCGACGACACCGACCGCGAGCCCGCCGACCACCGCCCCGCCCAGCGACTCCAGGCCGCCGAGGATGATCGCGGGCAACGCCTTCAGCGCCACGATCCAGAGCTGCTGGTCGACGCCCGCGCCCGTCGCGACGAACACGCCGGCCAGCGCGGCGAGCCCGCCCGCCAGCGCCCACGACAGCGCGAACACCGAGCCGACCGAGATCCCCTGCGCCAGCGCCACTTCCTGGTCGTAGGCGACCGCCCGCATCGCGAGCCCGATCCGCGAGTAGCGGAAGAACGCGAACAGCGCGACCGTCACGACCGCGGTCGTCGCGATCATCACCAGATACCGCTGCTGCACCTCGGCGCCCAGGAAGTTCACCGTGTTCAGGCCCCACGGGTCGCCGACCTGCCGGACGTCGAGGCCGATGAACGCGTTCGTCACCACCCTGACCACGACGTCCACGCCGATGGTGATGATCGCGACCACGAACACCGGTTTGCCGACCATCGGCCGCAGCACCGTGCGTTCGACTCCCAGTGCCAGCACCGCGATCACCACGGCGGCGACGAGAACCGCCCCGACGAACGACACCGCGGGCGAGAGGTACGAGACCAGCACCGCACCCGCCAGCATGAACGCCGGCTGCGCGAAGCTGATCACCTGCGTCGACTTGTAGATGATCACGAAGCCGAGCGCCAGCAACGAATAGATCGACCCGGTGCCGAGACCCCGGATCAGCGACTGGAGAAACTCATCCATACATGCTCTCCACGAGATCGTCGAACATCTTGCCCAGCGCGGATCTCTTGACCTTCTGCGTCGCGGTCAGCTCGCCGTCCTCGTGGTCGAGCTCCTTGGGGAACATGCGGAACTTCTTGATCTGCTCGACCGTCGCGAACTTGCCGTTCGCCTCGGTCACGATCGTCTGCACCAGTTCCAGGACCTCGGGTTTCTCCGACAGGTCCCGGTAGGTGGTGTAGGTGATCCGACGTTGCTGCGCCCAGTGGCCGACCGTCTCCAACTCGATGCCGATCAACGCCACCAGGTACGCCCGCTGGTCGCCGATCACCACGGCCTCCTTGATGTACGGGGAGGTCTTCAGGGCGTTCTCGAGCTCGGACGGCGCGATGTTCTTGCCGCCCGCGGTGATGATGATGTCCTTCATCCGGTCGGTGATCTTCACGTGCGTGCCGTCGACCCACTCGCCGACGTCACCGGTGTGCAGCCAGCCGTCGTTCAGAACCCGTTGCGTGGAATCGGGATCCTGCCAATAGCCTGCGAACGTGCCGCCGTGCCTGGTGAGGATCTCGCCCGTCTCCTCGTCGATCCGGAGCTCGGTGCCGGGCTGCGGCTCGCCGACCGTGCCGATCTTGACGCGTCCCGGCCGGTTTCCCGTTGCCACGGCGGTGTTCTCGGTCATGCCGTAGACCTCGTGCATCGGCACCCCGATGCCCATGAAGAACTTCAGCACGTCCGGCGCGATCGGCGCGGCTCCGGACGCCGCGTACCGGACGTGCCGCATGCCGATCCTGGCCTTCAGCGCGCGGAAGCAGAACAACCAGCCCAGCGCGTAGATCAACCGGCTCTTGCCGGTGTGCCTGCCGCCGTTGTGCACCAGCGTTTCGCCGATGCTCTCCGCGCGCTTGAGCCAGAACCTGCTCGTCGTGCGCTTGAGCCGGGAAGCCGACGACACCCCGATCGTGACGCCCGCCAGCACCTTCTCCCAGATGCGCGGAACGCCGAACAGGATCGTCGGCTGCACCTCGCGCAGGTTCGCCTGCACCGTCTCGATCGACTCGGCGAAGTGGACCTGCACACCGCTGGCCGCGCTGAACCACGTCGTGAAGATGCGTTCGGCGACGTGGCACAACGGCAGGTAGGACAGCGTGACGTCGGCGGAGGACGGCGGTGGCGAAGTGAAACCGCCGCCCTCCACCAGCACGTGGACGGCGAACTCGACGTTGGCGACGGTGAGCATCGCGCCTTTGGGCGGTCCGGTGGTTCCGGACGTGTAGATCAACGTCATGACGTCGTCGGGCTCGGTCTGCGCCATGCGTTCGGCGAGCTCACCGGAGAACGAGTCGCGGTGCTGCGCGCCCAGGGCGAGAAAGTCCTCCCAGGCCAGGAGTTTCGGGTTGTCGTAGCGGCCCTTGATCCCGCGCGGTTCGACGTAGACGATCCATTCCAGGTCAGGCATGTCCTCCAGCACCAGCAACGCCTTGTCGACCTGTTCCTGGTCCTCGGCGATCAGGATCCGCGCGCCGGAGTGCGACAGGAGGTAGGCGACTTCGGGCGCGGGGTTCGTCGGGTAGAGCCCGACCGTGATGCCCCTGGCCGCGACGATGCCGAGGTCGGCGTAGAGCCATTCGCGCCGGTTCTCGGATCCGATCGCGACCCGTTCACCCGGCTGCAGGCCCAGTGCGAGCAACGCGTGCCCGACCAGTTCGACGTTCGCCCAGTAGCCGGACCAGCTGACCTCCTGCCAGATGCCGAAGTCCTTGGCCCGCAAGGCGATCTGGTCGGGCGTGCTCAGCGCCCTGTCCTTGACGCGCGTCACTACCGTGGTGGTCATGGCGTCACGCTCTTGTGCTGCTCGCCGAGGTAGGCGCGGATGACGTCGGGATCCTGCTGCACCTCCGCGGGCGTGCCGGTGCGGATCGGGCGGCCGAAGTCCATGACCATCACGCGGTCGGCGAGGTCCATCACGAGGCCCATGTCGTGCTCCACCATGATCATCGGGATGTTCAGCTCCTCGCGGACGTCGAGGATGAACCGGGCCATGTCCTCGGTCTCCTCGACGTTCATGCCGGCGACCGGCTCGTCGAGCAGCAGGAGCTTGGGCTTCATCGCGAGTGCCCTGCCCAGTTCGACGCGCTTCTGCACGCCGTAGGGCAGCAGGCCGACCGGGAACCGGCGCCACTGCTCCAGTTCCAGGAAGTCGATCACGTCCTCGACCGCGGCCCTGTTCTTCAGCTCCTCGTCGCGCGCCTTGCCGAGCCAGAAGAACGCCGACAGCGCGCCGTACCGCATGTGGTTGTGGCGGCCGAGCATGAGGTTGTCGACGACGGTGAGGTGGGAGAACAGCTCGATGTTCTGGAACGTGCGGGCCATGCCCCGCGCGGCGATGCGGTGCGGCCGCATGCCGATCAGGTCGTCGCCGTGGAACCGCACGGTGCCCTGCTGCGGCCGGTAGACGCCGCTCAGGACGTTGAAGATGGACGTCTTGCCGGCGCCGTTCGGGCCGATGATGGCGAAGAGCTCGCCCTCCTCGACGCTGAACGACACCCCGTCGACAGCGACGACCCCGTTGAACGCGAGCCGGACGTCGTTCACTTCCAGCACGCTCACGACAACCACCTCTTCCTGCGCTTGTAGTGCTTGACCGCACGGAACGAGGAGGTGCCGAGACCGAGGTAGAACTCGCGGATGTCGTCGTCGGCCAGCAGTGCCTCCGCCGGCTTGTCCATGACGACCTTGCCGGTCTCGAGCACGTAGCCGTGGTCGGCGATGGAGAGCGCCATGCTGGCGTTCTGCTCGACCAGCAGGACCGTGGTGCCCTGTTCGTTGATCTTCACGACGAGGTCGCGGATCTGCTGCACCAGCAACGGCGCGAGGCCGAGACTGGGCTCGTCCAGCAGGAGGTAGGACGGTTCCGACATCAGCGCCCGGCCGATCGAGAGCATCTGCTGCTCGCCGCCGGACAGGTAACCCGCGCTCTGTCTTCGCCTTTCCAGCAGCCGCGGGAAGAGCTCGTAGCAACGGTCCAGGTTCTGCTTGAGCCGCTTGGGTCTCGCGTGACCACCGACCTTGAGGTTCTCCTCGACGGTCAGCTCGGCCAGGATCCTCCTGCCCTCCAGAGCCTGTTTGATGCCCCGGTCCGCGATCTTCGCCGGTGAGAGGCGGTGGATCGGTTCACCGTCGAGCGTGATCGAGCCCTTGGTGACCTTGCCGTCGTGCACGTCGAGCAGGCCGCTGAAGGCCCTCATCAACGTCGTCTTGCCTGCTCCGTTGGCTCCGAGCAGTGCCACGACCTTGCCCTGGGGCACCTGCAGGCTCACGCCTCGGAGCACCAGCATCACGTCGTCGTAGACAACCTCAAGGTTGTTCGCCTCGAGCACCAGCGCCTCCTAGGGGGCGTTTACATACCGCGCAGTATGCCGCTCTTGTTACATGGATCACATAGCGATTTGACCACTGTGGGCGAATTCGTGATGCGCAGATGGCGATTGGATCAACACTCAGCGTGACCGTCCTTTATGGACGTGTCACCGATGTGTAACGCGGCGTGACTCGGGTACTCACGAGAAGACACCAATCGAAGGAGGAGGTTTCGTGACCACCATTGAGAAGTCGGTGGATGTCCACGTGCCAGTGAGCACCGCGTACAACCAGTGGACCCAGTTCGAATCCTTCCCGGCGTTCATGGACGGCGTCGAGAAGATCGACCAGGTCACGCCGACCAGGACCCACTGGACCACGAAGATCGGTGGCGTCGTCCGCGAGTTCGACGCGGAGATCACCGAGCAGCACGCGGACGAACGCGTCGCGTGGACCACGGTCGACGGGCCGCCGCAGGGTGGCGTGGTGACGTTCCACCGCCTCGACAACGACACGACCAGGGTCCACCTCCAGATGGAGTACGCCCCGGAGACCCTCACCGAGAAGGCCGGTGCCGCGCTCGGCGTGGTCGGCCACCGGGTCGAGGGTGACCTGAAGCGGTTCAAGGAGTTCATCGAGAATCGCGGTACCGAGACGGGCGCCTGGCGTGGTGACGTGACGCCGCCGCCCCAGGTCTGATCGCGGTGTGCGTTGACGCCGGACCAGCACGCGGCGTTCGAGGAACTCGCCCGCACCTCCCGTGACTCGCAGTGCTACTACGCGCTGCGGGACCGGTTGGTGCGCGAGTACCTCCCCCTCGCCCGGCACATCGCCCGCCGCTTCAGCGAACGCGGCGAGCCCATCGAAGACCTCGCGCAGGTGGCGGCGGTCGGCCTCATCAACGCGATCGACCGGTTCGACGTGGGCCGGCAGACGGACTTCCTGTCCTATGCCGTGCCCACGATCACCGGTGAGGTGCGGCGCCACTTCCGCGACCAGTGCTGGGCGGTCCGGGTCCCCCGCAGGTTGAAAGAGCTGTGCGACTCCATCGACGGAGCCACCGCCGAACTGTCGCACCGCACCGGGCGATCTCCCACTCCCTCCGAGATCGCCCGGCACCTGGGGGTGTCGCTCACCGACGTCTACGAAGGCCTGCGGATCGAGAAGAACGTGGCGTTCGCGCCGCTCGACTCGCTGGAAGGCTCGACCGTCGACGACCCGGCGCTGGAAGGCGTCGAGATCCACGAGGCCCTGCAGCCGATGCTGCGGGGCCTTCCCCGGCGTGAGAGGACCATCGTGGTCCTGCGGTTCTTCGGCCGGCTCACCCAGACCGAGATCGCCCGCCGCGTCGGCATCTCCCAGATGCACGTGTCGCGGCTGCTCACCAAGTCACTGGAGCAGTTGCGGCACGACCTGCTGGCGGAAGAGTGAAATGAGCGAGCGGGAATGTCCGTTTCTGGCGATACTGACCTCATGAACCGGTTGCGGTGGCCTCAGAAGCTGGCGATCGGCACTGGCTCGCTGCTCGTGCTGTGGGGAGTGGCCGGGTTCTTCGTGACCGGCTTCTCCTCCTTCGCCGGCGAGTCCGAGACCTGGATCCTCTGGCTGCGCGTCAACCCGCTGCAGAACGTCATCCACCTGGTCTTCGGTGTCGCGCTGCTGCTCGCCGCCCTGCGGCTGAAGGCGCTGAGCGGGACGGCGCTGCTGGTGGCGGTGGCGTTCCTGGTGCTGTTCGGGCTGGGCCTGGCCCGCTACGACGACGAGGTCGTCAACTTCCTCAACGTCAATCCCGGCAGCAACGCGCTGCACCTGTTCGCCGGGTTCGCGTCGCTGGCCGCGGCGCAGGGGGCCGCGTGGTGCCGGCAGTGCGACCGGGCCGCCCTCAAGCCTGCTTGAGCAACCTGCGGACCGCCCGTTCCGGGTCACCCCTGCCGATGACGTGTCCCTGTTCGAACGCGTCGACCAGGCGCGGGTCGACATAGGACTTCCGCGCCACCGACGGCGTGTTGCCCAGGTTCTCGGCGACCTCCTTCATGACCTTGCCGACCGCCCGTTTCGACGGCTTGGGCTGCGCCGCGAAGGCCTGGGCGGCGAACACCGTGGCGTGCCAGGTGCGCAGGTCCTTCACGCTGAACTCGTCGCCGACCAGTTCGCGGAACCGCTCGTTGACGTCGTCGGCGGTGAGGTCGAAGACCCGGCAGTCCGCGGGCTTGTCCTTGACGAGCGCGCGGACGGCCCGCGCGAGCCGCGGGTCGGTGACCTCCTCATCGACCTCGACGCCGGACTTGGCGGGAAACCGGAACCGGACCCGATCGCCGGTCACCGAGAGGTGTTCGCACAGCAGGGTCGACACGCCGTGCGAGCCGTTCTCCTCCACGTACTCCTCGCTGCCGACGCGGAAGATGCCCAGGTCGAGCATCCGCAACGCGATCGCGAGCAGCCTCTTGGAGCCGCGCGACCTCATGTCCTTCTCGATCTGCTCGCGGAACCCGCCGAGCTTCGGGGCGAGCTTCAGCACCCGGACGAACTTCTCCGTGTCGCGGTCGGTCCGCCATTGCTCGTGATAGAGGTACTGACGGCGGCCGGCGTCGTCCACGCCCACGGCCTGGATGTGGCCGTTGGGGTGCGGCGAGATCCACACGTCCTGCCACGCCGGCGGGATGACCAGGGCTTTCACCCGGTCGACGTCCTCTTGGGGCAGTGGGTCACCCGCCTCGTCCAGGTAGCGGAAACCCTGGCCGTGCCTGCGCCGCGTCCATCCGGGACCCGCCGTCCTGCTGCGCCTCAGTCTCATCCGGCCACTCCGAGGTTGATCACCATGAAACGCGGGTACCCGCTCCGCGATGAATCACTACACGGTCGGCGTGGAACAGGAGTTCCTGCTGGTAGATCCCGATTCGCGGCGGCCGGTGGCACTGGCACCCCGGGTCAGGGAGATCTCCAGCGCGCCCGGCGACCTCGACGTGCAGGGCGAGCTGACGCCGTTCCAGATCGAGGTGGCCACGGGCGTCACCTCGTCCTTCGAGGAACTGGACGAGCAGGTGCGGCAGGGACGGCGGGTGCTCGTGGACGCCGCCGAGGAGGCCGGGTGCCGGCTCGTGGCAGCGGGCATGCCGCCGATCGGCGAGGCCGGTCCCCCTCCCGGATCGGATGACCCCCGCTATCACCGGATCGAGTACTCCCACCGGAGACTCGTATCGGGAACGGGCGCGTGCGGATTGCATGTGCACGTGGGTGTTTCATCGAAGTCCGAAGCATTGGCGGCGTCGAACAAGCTGCGGGCGTGGCTGCCGACGTTGCTGGCTCTGAGCGCGAACTCCCCGTACTCCCAGGGAGAGGACACCGGATACGCGAGCTGGCGGTCGATGGTGTGGTCGCGCTGGCCGGTGAGCGGACCGCCGCCGTTCTGGAACGGGCCTGGCGACTACGACCGCACCGTCGACGCGTTGATCAGCTCGGAAGCGTTGATGGACAGGGCGATGGTGTACTGGGACGTCCGCCCCTCCGCCGATCATCCGACGGTTGAGGTGCGCGTTGCGGACATTCCTCAACTGGCAACGGAAGTCGCGGTTCTCGCGGAGCTGGTCCGGGCCCTCGTCGTGACGGAACCCTCCGAACAGCGGGTGGACGATTCCGTGCTGCGAGCGGCATATTGGCGGGCGTCGCGCGACGGGGTCGACGGACTGGCCGCCGATCCACACACCGGAAAACTCTCCCCCGCGTTCGACCGGGCGACGTCGCTCGTCGAGCACGTCGCGGTCGCACTGCGCGATCGTGGCACTCTGTCTACTGTGGAGCAGCAGTTGGACTGGTTGCGCCACAACGGCTGCGGTGCCGCTCGGCAACGACGCTGCCCGGACCCCGAGTCCCTTGTGGACATGCTGATCGCCCGAACGCGTGAGGAAACCTGATGCGCCTCCCCGGTCCCCGCGGCCACATGAGCTCCGCCCTGGTCGCAGCACTGCGGCTGCCGCCCCCACCGCGGCCCGCGCTGCTCGTCAGCGGCGGCACCAGGGAGGCGTGGCTCGACGACGACCTGCAGCTGTCGCTGTGGATCTGCTACGAGCTGCGGATGCGCGGCTTCGACGACGTCGCCTCCGGCTGGGAGGACCACCCCGCGCTGGCCCAGTTCCACGCGGCCCTGGAAGCGCGCTGGGAAGAGGCGCTGCGGTCGCTGACCGAGGTCACCTCGCCCGCCGCGTTGCCGCCGGAGGGGGTGGCCGAACTTCGCCGGCACCACTCGTTCTGGCAGCCGCGCCGCGAGATGCGGTCGGTGCTGCGCGACATCCACGGCGACGCGTACGGCACTCGGTCCGAGCGGACGCATTCCGTGCTGTTCACCGTGACGTTGCGCGATCTGGAACCGTCCGTCGGCGTCGACGAAATGCCCGCGCCGACCCTGGCCCTCGCGAACGCGCTGTCGCTGTTCGGCCTGCACCGGCGGCTGGTCGGCGCCCTGGTCGGGTTCCTGACCGCGGTCGACACCATCGGCGGTGACCCGTTCGCGCAGCTGCTGCCCGTCCAGTGCCCGCCGGACGACATCCGTCTCGGCTTCACCGCGTGCCACGAACTGCACGCCCGCCTCACTCAGCACGTCCACGTTTCCCGGCAGGCAGGCCGCAGCTCGCTGAGGGGCCGTCGACCGCTGGTTTCGAGCCGGGTTAACGTGGGGTGCTGACCGACTGAAGGAGCTCGCGTGCCTGACCCCACCGCTCTGGCCACCGTGGTCGCCGACCGGATCGCCCCGGACGTCGCCGTGCTGCACGTGTCCGGCGAGCTGGACACCACGTCCAGCGGCGAGCTGACCGGTCCGCTCGAAAGCCACGTGACAGAAGGCCAGCGGGCCATCGTCGTGGATCTCGGCGGCGTGAAGTTCCTGGGTTCCGCCGGGCTGGAGGCTCTCGTCCTCGGCCAGCAACGCGCTTCGCGGACCGGCGTCGAGTTCGTCGTGGTGGCGTCGACGCGCGCCGCGTTGCGGCCGATCGAGGCGACCGGGCTCGACGCGGTGTTCACGATCCTGGGATCGATGGACGAGGCCGTGGAGCGCTACTCGGCGAAGTAGCCGCCGGTCGGCCCGTCCGGTCCGATCCGCGTCAACCGCTCGACGGCGCCGGTGTTCTGCTCGGCGGCGTTGATCCGCATCCGCGGGAACGCCTTCGCGTACTGCACCGTGACCACGTTGACCGCTGCCGCGGACGGCGAGTCCTGGGGGCCGCTGACGTTCACCACGACCGGGGAGGCCGACCGCTCCAGCAGCGGAAGGTAGGCCTGCAGGACGCGGGCCGCGCCTTCGAGTGCGGCCTCGAACGTCTCCTCAGCGGCTCCGCCGTGGTTGACCAGCACGTCGAGCGAGTCCGGGGTCGCGGCCGAGGTGATCAGCACAGAAGCCATGCGTCCCACGTTAATCCTGGCCGATGTCCTCGTACCAGAGCTCGGGACGCTCGGCGATGAAGGTCGTCATCAGCTCGACCAGCGCGGGATCCTCGACGACGGTGATGCCGACGCCGTGCTCGGCCAGCCAGTCGTGGCCGCCGTGGAACGTCGTGGCCTCGCCGATCAGCACGTTCGAGATGCCGAACTGGCGGACCAGGCCGCTGCAGTACCAGCACGGCGACAGGGTCGTGACCATCGTGGTGCCGCGGTAACTGCGCTGACGGCCGGCGTTGCGGAAGGCCGAGGTCTCCGCGTGCATCGAGGCGTCGCCGTCCTGCACGCGCCGGTTGTGGCCCCGGCCCAGCAGACGGCCGTCGCCGTCGAAGAGTGCCGCGCCGATGGGGATCCCGCCTTCGGCGAGCCCCATCCGCGCCTCTTCGACGGCGACGGCCAGCATGTCTTCAGCAGTCATGCGTTCGACGCTACTTCGTCTTGTACAACTTCACCGTCATCGACGTGCCGCCCTGGCGCAGAACCTTCAGACCGACACCGGCGGCGGGCAGCTTGACACCCGCGTTCGGCTGCTCGGCGTACCAGAACTGCTTGGTGTCGTCGAAGGTCGGCTGGGCCGCCGCGCCGCGGACGTAGGACGCCTTGCCGTTGACGTGCAACGTGAAGGAGTCCGACTTCTGCAGCGAGAACGGCGCGTCGTACCCGCTGACGGTCGGCGACCAGCGCTGACCCTCCAGATTGTAGAGCGGCGCCGGGTTGGCGTCGATCGGCAGGATCAGGCCCTCGCCGGGGTGCTCGCTGACGTTGTTGTCGAGGAAGCTCGTGTTCCACAACGACACCAGCAGACCGTCCTGGTACGGGAAGTGCTCCACGAAGTCGGGCTTGTCCGGGAAGCTGTAGCGGTACGGGCCGGTCTGGTTGTACTTGCCGTACGACTCGTAGGTGCGGTTCGAGGCGATGTAGAACTGGTCGAACGCCTTCGTTTCCTTGCCCTCGGTCGTGCGGAAGCCGCGCGTGGTCCACAGACCGGCGGTCTCGCCGCCGTCGGTCAGCACCGGGGCGCCGTCCGCGGTCACCGTGATCTGGTCGGCGAAGAAGCCCTGCAGCGCGAGGGCTCCGTCGGTGCGGTAGGCGAAGCGCAGCTTGGTGTTCTTGCCGGCGTACGCGTCGAGCGACACGTTCACGTCGACCCACTGGTTGTCCGACGAGCTGCTGATCGCGGGCGAGTTGCCGGAGTCCCGCGCGAACGGCTGACCACCAGCGGTGCCGTCGAGCTGCGTCCAGCTGCCGTCCTCGTTGGACGCTTCGACGTAGAGGTAGTCGTAGTCGACCTCGATGTCGAACCGTGCCTTGAGGGTGAGCGACGCCGACGTCTTGCCGCGCAGGTCGAGCGGGGCGGTCATGGAGTGGTCGAGGTCGTTGCCCTTCTCGCTCCACCACATCTTGCTGCCCGCGAAGGGAGCGCCGTAGTCGAAGTTCTTCGAGATGTCCGGCAGGACGACCACGAGCCCCTGGGCCTTGGCGCTGTTGTACTCGTGCGGGCCGAGGTCGAAGACGCGTTCCTGACCGGCGACCGCGACCTCGTAGTCGAGCCAGCCGAGCTGCAGCTTGTCCCACGCGGAGAACTCGTTGGCGCGCTCACCGGGAGCCTCGCCGGGGGCGTTCACCCGGTTCTGGGCCATGATCGACCACCAGTTGACGCCGTTCGTGCCGCCGTTGGTGTCGTAGTGGTCCGGCAGGCCGAGGTCGTGACCGAACTCGTGCGCGAAGACGCTCACGCCGCCGTTCTCGGGCTGCACGGTGTAGTCGCCGACCCAGATGCCGGTGTCACCGATCTGCGCGCCGCCGAGCTTGTTGCTGCCAGGACCGGACGTGTAGTTCTTGTACGCGTAACCGCGGTGACTCCAGAGCGCGTCCTCACCCTGCAACGGGTCGCCGTCGGCCTGGTCGCCACCGGCGTGCACGATCTGGAAGTGGTCGATGTAGCCGTCGGCCTCGTTGAAGTCGCCGTCGGAGTCGTAGTCGTAGCGGTCCCACACGTCGTACTCGGCCAGCGACGCCTTGATCTGAGCGGTCGTCTTGCCGGCGGCCTTCTGGTCGGCGACCCACTGCGTGACCGCGTCCTTGATGAGCTCACGCGAGTTGTTGCAAATGTTGTCGTTGCACGGGTAGCCGTTGCTGCGGCCGTAGCGCGCCTCGTTGTACTGGACCTTCACCCAGTCCGTGACGAGCCCGTTGACCGTGTACCGGCCGCTCGACTGCTTGTCGTAGAAGTTCGCGACGGAGTTGGCGTCCTTCTTGCGGCTGAAGTACAGGTCCTGGAAGTACTTCTGGCTGAAGTCCTTGCGCCAGATCGTCGTGTTGTCCACGGCCCGGTTCGGCTCGGGGATCTGGTTGTGCGCCGGCCCGTCGAACCGCTGCGGCCCCGGCGTGGCCGGGTTCGTGTCGCGGTCGGGGTAGTCGGGATGCCGCTCGTTGCCGAACTCCGTCAGGATCACGAAGATCTTGTCGGTCTTCTCCCGCTTGAGCTCGACGTACTGGTCCTTGTCCTTCTTCTTGCCGACCTTCGCGACGGTGCTGGTCCCCCGCTTCTCGGTCGTGGCCTGACCGGTCAGCACGTCGGCGAGCGCCTGCTGCTTCAACGCGCGGCGCTTGACCTCCAGCTCGTGCGGCTGCTCGTCGGACTGCCGCGTCTCCTGCACCTCGGGCTGCGCGGGCGGCGTCGCGGTCGCCGGTGTGACCATGCCCGCGGTGATGAGCGCGAGCGCCGCTGCTCCCGCCAGAACTCTTCGCACTTGTCGTTCCCCTCTCGGAATCCCGAGCGCACGCTACGTAGGGGATTTTCGGCTCGACACGTCCGAAGGTCGGGAGAAAAGGGACATGGGGCTGTCAGTCGGTGCGACCGACGAAGTCGCCGATGTCGTCGAGCGCGTCCTCGGCCCTGCCCGCGCGGTCCGGATCGCCGAGCAGCTCCCGCAGCCGCGGCACGACCTCGGGCAGCACCTCGCGGTCGATCCTGCCCACGTGTCCCAGGCAGGTGACGGCGAGCTGGGCGAGATCTCGGTCGGAGCCACGGGTCACGTCGAGCAGGACGCGCTGCAACTGCTCGCGTTCCGGGTCGTGGCGGACGAGGGCGAGCATGGCCTGGTAGGCGTCGAGGCCGCCTGCACGGAGCTCGCCGTGCCAGCGCACCACGCACTCGTCGAGCACGACGTCGGCCGACCGCGCCAACCACTCGTCGATGTCGCCGGTCACCGTCGCCCAACCGCCGCCTTCGGCGCGCACGACCAGTTCGTCGTCCACGACGCCGACGAGCGGGTCACCGTCCCACTCGAACACCAGCCCGCCGAGCGCCGGGACCTCGCGGATGTCACGCCATTCCGCCAGGGCCGCGCGGACCCGTTCCACCAGGCTCACTTCGGCGGCAGCGCTTCCACGAACTCGCGGCACCGCGCGATCCAGTCCTCCAGCGCCTCGTCCTCCGCCACCGCCTCCCCGTCGACGACCACCCAGCCGTTCATCGGCCGTCCGGTGAAGTCGAAGACGCGGGCGCCCGGCTGGGCCAGCGCGTCGGCCTGCGCCTGCGGGCCGACGCGCGCGATCACATCGGAGCCCAGCACTCCTACCAGCATGTTTCCCCGCCACATGAACACCAGGCTGCCGAACATCTTCTTCGTGCTCAGGTCCGGGAGGTCGCCCAGCGACTCGCCCAGACGGTGCGCAAGGCCCTCGTCGTACGCCACACGCTGAATCTTGTCTCAGCGAGTTGCCAGGCGCCTCTCAGTTTCGTGTGGCTTGATGGACATACAGGACATAGGGAGGCTCATCTTGTTCGGCTTGGTCGGATGGATCGTCGGTTGGATCTTGACGCTGTTCATCCTCGTGATGATCGGCCGGATGATCGTGGACTGGGCGGTCACGCTGCAGGCGCGCGGTGACTGGGTGTGGAAGGTGCGGCGGGTGACGCACGGCATCACCGAGCCCGTGCTGGCGCCGGTGCGCAAGGTGTTGCCGCCCGTGCGGTTCGGTGGGTTCGGGCTGGACCTCGCGTTCACGGTGGTGTTCATCGCGGCGTTGATCCTCAGGTCGATCGTGTGGTGAGGACGCCGGGGTTGAGCACGCCCTGAGGGTCCAGCGCGGCCTTGGCACCGGACAGGGCCGCGCCGAAGACGTCCGGCCGTTGGCGCGTGTACCAGGGCATGTGGTCGCGGCCGACGGAGTGGTGGTGCGTGATCGTGCCGCCCGACGAGATGAGTGCTTCGGAGACCGCGGCCTTGATCTCGTCCCACTGCGCGGTGAGGCTGCCCCAGCGGCCCGGCGCGTAGACGCCGTAGTAGGGCGCGGGACCGTCCGGGTAGACGTGGGTGAAGCGGCACGTGACGATGCCGATGCCGCACACCTTCTTCAGCGCCTCGGTCGCCGCTTCCGTCACCGCCGCGTGCAGGCCGGGGAAGCGGTCCCAGGTGCAGGCCGTCTCGAACGTCTCGGTGATCATCGCGTGCTGGGCCATCGCGTCCCGCTGGTAGGGCATGCGCAGGAACGACTTCCGCCACTGCTGTGCCGCTCCCTCGACGACCTCGCCGTCACCGCAGAGCTCCAATGCTCGAGCCAGCAGCGCGTCGACGGGATGGTCGGCGGACTCGAAGGCCAGCACCAGCACGGACGACGGCGACCCGGCGTTGAGGAACGCCTCCGCCGGATCGAGCAGCCGGCAGTTGGCGGGATGCAGCCCGGACTGCGCGATCAGCCGCGTCGCCTCGACGGCCCGGTCCCACGACGCGAACCGCACCGACGCGCCCGCCCGGTGGACCGGCGGCTCCTGCAGCCGCATCCACGCCTCGGTGATCACGCCCAAAGTGCCCTCGGAGCCCAGGAAGAGCCGGTCCGGGGACGGACCCGCACCCGACCCCGGCAGCCGGCGCGACTCGGAGATCCCGCTCGGCGTCACGACCCGCAGCGACTCGGTCAGGTCGTCGACGTGCGTGTAGAGCGTGGCGTAGTGGCCACCGGCGCGCGTCGCGAGCCAGCCGCCGAGCGTCGAGAACTCGAACGACTGCGGGAAGTGCCGCAACGTCAGCCCGTGTTCCTTCAACTGGGCCTCCAGCGACGGCCCCAGCACCCCCGCCTGGATCCGCGCGGCACGACTCGTCGGGTCGACCTCCAGCACCCGGTCCAGCCCGCCGAGGTCCAGCGTCACGACCCGGTCCAGGTCACGAGGTTCGACCCCGCCGACGACGGAAGTGCCGCCACCGAAGGGAATCAGCGCCACTCCGTTCGACCCGCACCAGTCGAGCACGTCCACGACGTCCTGCTCGGTGCGCGGCCGGGCGACGGCGTCCGGCAACGGGCCGACGTCGCCGGCGAGGTTGCGGGTGACGTCGCGATAGGCCTGGCCGCGGGCGTGTGCGAGCCGGTCGACGGGATCGGTCGAGTAGATCTCGCCCGGCGGTTGGACGCGCGGCTCAGGCAGGTCCAGCGTCGACGGGTCCGGTGGCTCGTGGAACGTCAGGTCCGCATCCGGCAGCACGGCCCGGACCCGCTCGACCAGCGCACGGCGTTCCTCGGGGGTGACGGCGTCCTCGACGTTGCCCCAGCCCCACCACGACCTCGTTGTCATGACGAGCAACCATAAGCGAAACGTTCGAGTTCTGGAATGCCTCGGAGCAGAAACCGCTAGCGTCGAGGCCATGAAGCCTGGGGGGAAAACGGCTTTGGCCGCGGCGGTGCTCGCCGTGGTGGCGGCCGGTTACTTCATGACGCGTCCGGACGGCAACAGCGACACCGACGAGAAGGCGAGACAGGTCGCCGAGCGCATCGGCTACCCGCGCGGCACCGACGGCAACGACTACGCCCGTTCCGCGCTCCACGGCAACACGGACCAGAAGTACTTCGCGGTCCTGGAGATCACCGACAGCCCGGTCACCGACCCGGAGAAGGTGCGCGTCAGCCTGCTCTTCCGCGTCTACGACCCCGGTACCACCGAGTCCACGGGCTTCCGGCTCTGGGACGAGGATCCGGTGACCGCGTGCTACCGCGCGGACTTCAACCACTACGGCGTCACCGACGGCGGCCCCGACCGAGTCCGCTGCCCGGACGGCGCCAGGCCGATCGTCCCGCCACCCGCCCAGCGCACCGGCGTTCCGGAGAGCTACGTCGAAGCCTTCAAGACCGTGCTCACCGCACTGCCACCCACCCCGACGCAGGACGAGGTGCTCGCGGCGTTGCGCGCCGGCCTGCCGCCGATGCCGGTCGATCCGGAGACCAAGCTGCCCTGGAAGGAGCCGCGCCTCGACGCGTTCGTCAAGGACGGCGCCGTCGGCATCATCGCCGGTGGTGGCGGCGACTGCCTCAACGGAGTGCGGCTCGCCAACGGAACGGTCGAAGCCTGGCACCCGCCGCGCGTGCAGACCCAGCCGGGCGAGATCGGCTGTTCCGGCCAAAGCGCGCTGGTCCTCTACGCGACGCCGCCACCGCACTAACCAGCGCCGAAGCAGACGAAGCCCACTGCTGCGGCATAAGCGGCGTTGTCGACCGAAGCCCGTTGCACGGCGGCGAGAGCCTCGGCCGGAGCCATCCCGGCCGCGAGTTTCTGGTGCAGCTCCACCATCACCGGAGCCGTGCCGTCGGTCGGCACCGGCACGACAGGCGCGATCAACGTGCGCGTGCCCAGGCCGAGCAGCGCCGCGGTGAAACCCATCAACTCGTCACCCGGCCGGACAGCGGACTGGCCCGTGTCGCAGGCCGACAGCACCACCAGCGTCGGCGGGGTGCGCAGGCGTTCGATGTCGAAGACGGTCAACGGCCCGTCGGCCAGCTCCAAGGCCGAGAACAGCGGGTTGTCGACGCGGAACGAGCCGTGGGCGGCGATGTGAGCCAGCGCCGCACCGTCCATTGCGGACGCCACGGCGCTCACGGTCGCCTCGGCGTCGACCAGCACGCGCCCTGACACGTGCGCGCTGATGGCCTTGATCTCGGCGGGGGCTGCGGCCATCCGCGGCCCGGCGGCCAGCACGGCCTCCCCGGAGGCGTCGGGCACCGAAGTGGCGCGCAGCCAGACCGAGGCCGAGGGCGCGACGGTCACCTGGCGGTTCAGGACCGCCCACGGCAGTCCGTTCAGAGCACCGGTCGGCACGACCACCAAAGGCCGGCCGTCGATCCGCGAGGCCAGCGGATCGAGCAGACGGCGTGCCAGCAGCGAAGCGGCGTGCGACGCCGACGAGCGGGCCACGGCCATGTTCGGCAGCTGCGGCGGCAGGGTCACGAGGCGGTGCAGGGCGAAGCGGAGCAGGCGGATCTCGCGGACCACGCCCTCCACGGCGCCCAGGGAGTGCAGCGAGGCGCGGCCGCCGGCCAGGACGACGGCCATCAGCACACCGTCGTCCTCCACGAACTCGATCAGCGCCGAGGAGCCCAGAGCGGACCCGAGTGAGCCGACCGACGGTGGCTTGAAGACGGAGACCTCGCCGGAGACCTGGCGGGTGAGGTCGCGGACGCGTTGCTCGGCGCGGACCAGCTTGACGCGCAGCGCACCGGCGGGTTTCCCGGCCAACACAGCGGATTCCACGTCCGCCGCCACCGCGCGCAACGACGCCAGAGCGTCTTCGAGGCGAGGGTCGTCCGGCGGTGACACGGACTTCATCCGCAACGCCCCGGCCCGCCAGCTCTCGGTCCACGACAGCACGCGCGCCGCGTTTCCCGAAGCGACCGCGAGCCGCAGGCCCTCCAGAGCGAGCGCTTGGCCCTGCACACCGGTCGACGCCCGCAGCTCGGCCGCGCCCAGCGACACCCGGTACTCGTCCAGCAGCCCGATCCCCCGGCGCAACGCGGCAGAGGTCCCCCGCACGTCACCGGAAAGCTTGCGGCGCAACGCTTCCGCGTACCAGCCGCGCACGCGCAGACCGGCCGGTCCGCGCAGACGGGCACCGGCCGCGACGGAGAACTCAGCGACGGCACGGGCGCGGTGGCCCAGGTCGGCGGCGACCAGACCGGCGTCGATGCGGGCCTCCAGGGCGGGCAGCCTCCAGTCCATCGCGTCCAGCTCGGAGGCGACCCGCGACAAGGCCAGCCGCAACGGCCTGGTCCGGTCCCCACGCAGCACCGCCGCGTGCAGTTCCAGGTAGCGCGCACCGGCCGCCCACAGCAGGCGTTGCTCGCGGCGGAACCGGCGGCGCGCCTCGGCGGCGAACGAGTTGGCGGCGTCGGGATCGTCGTCCAGCAGAGCGATCCGGGCGCGGAAGTACAGAGCCTCCGAGACGCCCAACGGGTTCTTCAGCGCCTTCAGCTCGGTGATCGCGCGGTCGGCGGCGGCGCGGGCCTCGTCCAGCAGCGGCACCGAGACGAGCAGTTCCAGCCGGTTCACCAGCAACACGGGCCGCATCACGTCGAGGCGGCGGTACACCTCTTCCGCCTTGTCGAACAACGTCAGCGCGGCGGGCACGTCACCACCGCGGGTCGCCATGATGCCGGCGTTCCAGTGCACGTCGGCGACGCCGAGCTCCTGGCCGAGTTCGCCCAGCAGGAAGGCCGCCAGCTCGAAGTCCGCCGACGCCTCACGCATGTTCCCCACGTACGCGCGCACGAGGCCGCGGTTGTTGAGAGCGCGCGCCTCGACCAACTGGTCCCCCACGCGGCGTGCGCCGGCAATGGCCGCCGTGTAGTCGCGCTGCGCGTCGTCGTAGCGAGTCAGGTAGTGGAAGACGACGCCGCGTTGCATCAGGGCGGCCACCGAATCCGCTCCTGTCAGTTCCGGCATGGCGTCGTCCAGCAACGTCAGCGCGGCCTTCTGCTTGCCCGTGTACGCGAGCACCCACGCGAGACTCATCTGGGCCAGCGCGGCCAATCGGGGCAGCGACGCGTCCGAGGCGATCCTGATCGAGCGACGCAGATGCCTGGCCGCGCCGGGGAAGTCGTGCATCTCCCGCAACGCGAGGCCGATCGCGCGCTCGGCGATCGACCATTCCGAGCGATCTTCCGTCGCGCGAAGGACAGCGCGGGCCATCTCCACGGCCGCGCGTGGGTTGCGCTGCCTGGCCTCCAGCGCGTCCTCCGCACAAAAGTCGGTCACGGCAACACTTTATCCGCTGTGGTAGCTTGATCAAGCTCGGTCGGGGTGCCCGTCAACGCTGCTTTAGTGAGGCCGTGGTGTCGAAAACGCCAGAAAGCGCGGAGCTTTACCAAAGAGCTTTCCTGCAGCTCATCGCCGAGGACAAGAACATCAGCTTCCACGCCGAGCGCGGGCGTGAATTCCTTTATCGACCCGGCCAGTTGCTCGTCGCAGCCGAGGATCAGCAACGCGTGATCGAGAAACTGCGCGAAAACAACATCGTCGCCCGGCCAGGCGAAGGATTCGCCGGTTTGGCGCGATTGACGTTGCCGAACAACGCGGAGGACATTCCCCGCATTGTTCGCCTGTTGCGCGACCAGCGAAACTGGCCGAACGAGCGCGTCCCCCTCGTACAGCCGCACCACGTGATCGTCGGGCACGGCGGCCTCGTCATGGGCAACCCCGGCGACCGGCCCTACCCGGCCGACCCGGTGTCCGCGCCGAAGATCGACGAGCGCCTCAAGGACGTCCGCGTCGGCATCATCGACACGGGCATCTCGCAGGGCGCCGACAGCGACCACTCCGACTGGTTCGACGGCCGCTACGCCAAGGAGGCCGACGACGTCGACCCCGCCTACAGCAGCGGCGACAACTTCGCGTTGCAGGGCGGGCACGGCACGTTCGTCGCGGGTGTCATCCAGAACGCGGCGCCCGGCGTCACGTTCGACCCGGAGGTCGGCCTCGACCCGAACGGCTTCGGCGACGAGGAACGGCTCTGCCGCAAGATCACCGAGCTGGCCAAGAAGAAGATCAACCTGCTGAACCTGTCGCTCGGCTGCTTCACCGAGGACGACGTGGCCTCCGAACCGTTGCGGCGCACCATCGAGGCCTTGCCCGCCGACATCGTCGTGGTGGCCTCGGCCGGCAACCAGGGCACCCAGCGGCCGAGCTGGCCCGCGGCGCTGTGCGGGGTCACCGCCGTCGCCGCCGCCCAGCAGGAGCGGGACGGCTCGATCGGCCCCGCCTTCTACTCGAACTGGGGTCACTGGGTCGACGCGTGCGCAATCGGCAACCGGGCCTCCACCTATCTCAAGGGCGAGTGGCAGCTGCCCGGCGAGGCCGCCGCTACGCCGTTCGCGCTGTGGGCGGAGTGGTACGGCACGTCGTTCGCCGCGCCCCTGGTCACCGGCCGGATCGCCGCCACGATGGTGTCAGACGGCATCGGCGCAGCTCAGGCACGTGACAAACTGCTGAGCGGGCCGGAGCTGCATCCCGGCTACGGAGTTTTCGTCAAATAGTTGTATCTGGGGAGCAACCTCGGCCTCCGCCAGTTGTGATCGCAAGGAGTCGACGTGAGTTCTGCATCCCCGATCGCCGCGCTCGTGAGCGCGGCGGCCGAGGGCGATCAGTCGGCGTGGAACGAGATCGTGGACCGTTACACGCCGCTGGTGGTGTCGGTGATCTACAAGCACCGGCTGCGCCCTTCGGATGCGGCCGACGTGAACCAGACGCTGTGGCTTCGGCTCGTGGAGCAGATCGGACGACTGCGCGAGCCGGAGGCGCTGCCGGGCTGGATCATGACGACCACCCGCAACGAGTGTCTGCGCGTGCTGCGCGTGCAGCAGCGGACGCACCTCTACGACCCGTTGTCCGAGTCCGACGCGCTGGAGTCGGAACAGGTGGACGCGGACGTGGAGGCGGACCTGCTGGCCGTGGAGCGGCGGCAGGCGTTGCGAGATGGGTTCGCCGAGCTCACGGAGCAGTGCAAGCGGTTGCTGACGAGGCTGATGACCGATCCGCCGCCGAGCTACCAGGTCGTGAGCGAAGAGCTCTCGATGCCGGTCGGCAGCATCGGTCCGACGCGAATACGTTGCCTGGAGAAGTTGCGGAAGACCCCTGCGCTGTCAGCGTTTCTGGGGTCACCGTTGAAGAGAGGAGGTGTGCTGGGTGCGGCACGACTGGGACAGTGACGACTTGCTGCTCGACGCCTTGCGGGACGCGTTGAGCACACCTTCCGAGGAGGTGCCGCCAGAGTTCGTGGAGGCCGCGAAGGCCGCTTTCACGTGGCGGAACATCGACGAGGAGCTGCTGCTCATCACGTCGTACGACTCCGTGCTGGACGACACGCTGTTCGCCCGTGCGCGGTCGACGTCGACGGCGCGGCAGCTCGTGTTCGACGCGGACGGCGTGATGCTGCAGGTGGAGGTGTCGGCGGCGGGGGTCACCGGCCAGCTGATGCCGGCCAACGGACAGGTCACCCTGGTGACGCCGGCCGGCGACCACGAGACAGCGGAACTCGACGAAATGGGCATGTTCGTCATGGGGGTCGCACCACGAGGACCGGTGAAGTTCCGGTTCGCAAGTGGCTGCACCGATTGGTTCATCCTCTGACTCACCATTCGTGTGATGGGTGAATTCCCTCGTTCGGCCTACATCTGCGGCCAGTAGGGTTATCGACGCTCAGAATTCGCATCGCGAGAGGTGTGGCTGTGGTCGATCGAGTCAGCTGGGTTCCGGAAGGCGTCAACGTCGAGGTTCCGAGTTCCGCCCGGATCTACGACTACCTGCTCGGCGGCGGACACAACTTCGAGGCGGACCGCAGGACGGCGGAAGCGCTGATCAAGGTCCTTCCGGTGCGCGACATGGCACGGCGCAACCGCGCCTATCTGCGCCGGGTCGTGCTGGAACTGGCCGGACTGGGCGTACGGCAGTTCCTCGACCTCGGCTCCGGCATCCCGACGGTCGGCAACGTGCACGAGGTGGCGCACGAGGTCGCCCCCGGTTCGAAGGTCGTGTACGTCGACTTCGAACCGGTCGCGATCACGCACGCCGAGCTGATGCTGGCCGGTGAGCGGGACGTGACAGCACTGCTGGGCGACCTGCGCGAGCCGGAGAAGGTCGTGGCGCAGGCTCAGCAGCACCTGGACTTCTCCCAGCCGATCGGTCTGCTGGTCGTGGGCGTCCTGCAGTTCATCCCGGACTCGGACGACCCGTGGGGCGTGTTGTCCCGTTACGTGGAATCACTCTCGTCCGGTTCGTACCTGGCGCTGTCGCACTTCACCGCGGACAGCATGCCGGCGGCCATGGCTGCCGGTAAGGAGATCTTCGCGAAGACCGCGGAACCGATCACCCCGCGCACCCGCGCTCAGGTGACGGACATGTTGACGGGCACCGAGATCGTGGAGCCCGGCATCGTGTTCACGCCGGAGTGGCGGCCCGAGACGCCCGAGGACGTCGGCGACGATCCGTCCAAGGCCAACCTCTACGCCGCGGTGGGTCGCAAGCCCTGATGTCCGCCGCGCCCGTCGCAGAGCGCTGGGCGGCTGTTCTGATCGAGAGCGCGTATTCGCCGATGTCACGGCGGAAGCTGACGCAGCACCTCGAGGAACACGCCGCCCGGCTGCATGCCGGTCAGGCGGCGGTGGCCATCGGCGAATGGCTGGTGCGCAAGCGTTTCACCGGACCGGACTCGTTGCGCCGCACGCTGGAGGTGCTCGGGCCGGAGTTCCCGCCCGAGGTGCTCGGCGCGCTGGCGTCGGGCTACGTGCGGGCGACGCGCGACCAGTTGTTCGCCGAGCAGGAGCTGGTCAAGAACGCGCTGCTGAAGGCCGTCGAGGACGCGCAGCGCGACCTGCACGACAGCGAGGCCCGCTTCGCCCAGGTCTTCGCGACGACGGCGGTGGGCATCGCGATCTTCGACCTGGACGGCGCGGTCGTGGAGGCGAACGAGGCGCTGGCCGCCATCCTCGGGCACGAGGAGATGCCCAAGGAACTGTTCGCCGAGCCGGACGCGACCGCGCTGGCCGCGGCCTGCCGGCGGATCCTCACGTCCTCTGTGGACACTGATCGCCGGGAGTGGGAGCTCGCTCGCGCCAACGGTGACACGGTGTGGGCGAACGTCGTGCTGTCCGTGCTGCGCGGGTCGGACGGGCTGCCGAAGTTCCACGTGGCGTTGATCGAGGACGTCACCGAGCAGCGGATGCTCCAGGAGTGGCTGCGGCACCAGTCGCTGACGGACCTGCTGACCGGACTGCCGAACAGGGCGTCGTTCACCGACAAGCTGGAGTCCGCGCTCGCGACCGGGGAGCCGCACACGCTGGGCTACCTGGACGTCGACAGCCTGACGATCGTCAACGACGGCCTGGGGTACGTGGCGGGCGACGCCGTGCTGGTCGAGGTGGCGCGGCGGTTGAGGGTGGTGCTGCCGGACGCTGTGGTGGCACGGGTTGGAGGCGACGAGTTCGTCGTGCTGATCCAGGGTTCTCCCGACGTCGCGGCGCTCGCGGCGATGATCGACGAGGAGCTGTCCGAGCCGGTGTACCTGCAGGGCGCCGGGGTCGCGGTGTCGACGTCGATCGGTTTCGTGCACACGTCGGGCCCCGGTGTGGATCCCACGGCGGTGCTGCGGCGCGCGCATTCGACTTTGCGAAGAGCAGAAACCGGCGGCAAGAGGCAGTGGGCGATCTACGACCACGAGGCCGACGCCGCCGACCGCACCCGGTTCGCGCGGATCGCGGCGATGCCCGGTGCCTTCGAGAACGGCGAGATCTCCGTGGAGTACGCGCCGGTGTCGTGGGTCTCGGGACCGCTCGCCTTCGTGGAGGCCTCACTGCGGTGGGGCGCCACCCGGCACGACGACGTCGTCGCCCACGCGGACGCGCTCGGCCTGGCCGCCCGGCTCGCGCGGATGGTGCTGCAGGACGCGTGTTCGCGCGGCGAGCCGGTGCTGATCCGGTTGTCGCGGGACCAGTCGCGGGATCCGGACCTCGCGGCGCACGTGCGATCGACGTTGCGGGACAACTCGTTCCCGGCTTCTTCGCTGTTCCTGGCGCTGGACGTCCGGTCGATGCCGGACGGCGAGGAGAACCTCGAGGTGCTGCACGACATGGGCGTGCACGTGCTGCTGCACGAGTTCGGCGGCGGGTTCGCCGGGCTGTCCACTGTGGACCGCAGTTCGGTCTGGGGTGTCCGGCTGGCCAGGCCACCTTCGGAACGTCTTGCGCGGCAAGGGCTCGCGCTCATGGTGCCGCTGCTGCGGTCGGCCGGCGTGCACGTGATCGGCGGGCCGGGCGATCCGGACGAGCTTCGGGCGTTGGGCGTGGACCTGGTGGTCTCGCTGTGAGTGGTTGTGGCCGTCAGGGAGGCCACAACCACTCACGTGCGTTCTAGGCAGCGTCCTCGAACGTCGTGGCCTGAACCGTCACGGACCCGCCGAAGTTCCGCACGACCTCGGCCTTCTCCGCGGCGTTCGGGTTGGGGTTCTTGCACGACGTGCCGGCGCTGGCACCGGACATCAGGTCGGTGCACAGACCCGTCCGGCGGTCCGGCAGACCCAGGATGTGGCCGAGCTCGTGCGCGGCGATCCTGACCTTGTCGTGGCCTTCGGTGACCGCCTGGCGGCCCATCCAGACCCGGCCACGACCGAGGCTCGTCGTCTGGGCGCGGGGCCAGCCGTTGTCCGCGACGATGGTGATGTTCGCGGCCCCGGAGACCTTCACCAGCTTGATCGTGTTCGGGAGCTGCGTGTTCCACACGTTCGCGCCCGCGTCGACGGCCGCCACGAACTCAGCGGCGCCGGACGAGTTGTAGGTCAACTGGCGGGGCGCGGCTTCCGCGGTGCCGATGAGACCGACCGAGAGGGCGGCAGCACTGGCGACCACAGCAATTGTTTTGCGCAGGGACACAGGAATCTCCTCGCAATGCAGGGTAATTGCACCCCGACTGTATCGCTGCGCCGTTGGGGCACAAGAAGAGTCAAGTGTGAACCGCCGCTGGCACGGTCAAGTGCGTTCGTAGGTGATCGGACGACCCGGATCGCGAAAGTACCGCACGGCAAGGCGAAACACGCCCTACTACCGGACTTCGCGCGCACTTCCACACCGGACAGGCCGCCGCCGAACGGACGAATAACTGTTCACACGCGTCTGGCTCTGATGGACCAGAAGGCGCAACGTCCACCGCGGTTTCGTCCTGTTCACCAGCGGGCCGATGACCCGGCGAGCACGAACTCACCGGGTCATCGGCCGCGACGCGAAAATGGTTACCGCACAACGCGAACGGGGCCGGTGCACACGGCACCGGCCCCGTTTCCGCGGGAAGCGGGTCTAAGCGAACGAAGGCTGGCGCAGCGCGTGCTCCACCAGCGCGATCAGGATCTGCTTCGTGGACTGCCGGTTGCGGGCGTCGCACGGAATTATCGGCACCGACGACGGAATCGTCAGCGCGTCCCGGATCTCCTCCGCACGGTGGTGCATGAGCCCGTCGAAGCAGTTCACCGCGATCACGTAGGGCAGATCGCGGTCCTCGAAGAAGTCGATGGGCGCGAACGCCTCGTCGATCCTGCGGGTGTCGACCATGACCACGGCACCGATGGCGCCGCGGACCAGGTCGTCCCACATGAACCAGAACCGGTGCTGACCGGGCGTGCCGAACAGGTACAGGATCAGGTCCTTGTCCAGCGACACCCGGCCGAAGTCCATGGCCACCGTGGTGGTCACCTTGTCCGGCACCATCGACAGGTCGTCGACGCCTACCGATGCCTGGGTCATCACGGCCTCGGTCGTCAGCGGGGTGATCTCGGAGACCGACCCCACGAACGTCGTCTTGCCGACGCCGAACCCGCCGGCGACGACGATCTTCGACGACACCACGCTCAGGCCGGCCCCAGGTGACCCCGGACGACCCGGAGCACCGTTGCTCATGGGAACTTCTCTCTACTCAGGCTCTCATGGAAACGTGCAGCTGGGCGCGAATCTCCGGCGTCAGCTGGAGGCCGACCCTCTCCACCAGGCGGGTCATCGCGTAGCCGATGAGCCCGATGTCGCAGTTGGGTGCGGCGAGCACGGCGAGGCAGGACCCGTCGCTGATGGACATCAGGAAAAGATAGCCCCGTTCCATCTCGACGACGGTCTGTTTGACCTCACCGGCCTCGAAACAGCGCGCCGCGCCGAGGTTCAGCGAGACCAGTCCGGACGAGACGGCGGCGAGCTGCTCCGCGCGGTCGTGCGGCAGACGGTCGGACGAAGCGAGCAACAGGCCGTCGGCGGAGACGACGATCGCGTGCGCGACACCGGCCACCCTGCTGACGAAGTCCTCGACCAGCCAGCTGAAGTTGTCCAGTTCCTCAGTCGCGGTGGTCACTGGCGTTCCCTTTCTGCGATCACGGGGATGCCTCCGACGGCCGAGTCGAAGAGCGACTCACGGCCCATCTGGACACCCTTCTGGTACGTGGCGAACCGCTGACGCAACCGGTCGGCGGACCGGCCGGGGATGGCGGAGGCGCTCGTCAGCTGGGGTGCCGGTGACGACGGCTTCGGCAGCGAACCGGGGACCAGGCGCGCCTTCGGGACGCGCTTGGGCAGACCGTTCTCCGTCGTCTGAGCCGTACCACCGTTGCCGAGCGCGCCCGCGGCCTTCCAGCCCTCGTCCGCCGCGCCCCAGTCGGAGTCGGCGTAGTCGGCGACCGCGCGCGGCACCGCCGTTGGTGCCTCGATCTTCACGGTGTCCGCCGAACGCTGCCGCTTGGGCAGGCCGTTCACCGTGGCGGGCTCCGCGTCGTGCTCCGCTTCGTCGTGCCCTGCCTGGTCGTGCACTGCGAGTTCGTGCCCTGCAAGGTCGTGCCCTGCTGGGGCGTGCACCGGCTGGTCGTGCTCGGCGCGTTCCGGCTCCGCTGACGGAATGACCTTTGTGGAGGGTTCGGGCGCCGAGGGGGTCTGGAACCATCGCGACAGGTCGTCGTGGGAGATCAACGGCTCGTCGACGATCGCGGGGAAGATCTCCGTGGCGGGGTCGGCGGGACGGTCCGCCGGCGGCTCGTAGGAGTAACCCTCCTCAGCGGCGTCTTCCGACGCCTCGATCCGCGCGGTGAACAGGCCGTCCGTGGACGTCTGCTCGATGCGGTGCCGGCCGGAGTTGTCGTCCTCGGTGGCGGGGCCCGGCACCATGACCGGGTGTTCCGGCGTCCACTTCGGCACACCGGACAGGGCCTCGCCCGCGCTGGTGGACTCGATCGCGGAGGGAACCGGTGCGGCCGGCAACGGCAGCGCGGGTGCGGATCCCTTGTGCAGCAACGAGATCGGCAGGATCACCTGGGCGGTGACGCCACCCTCTATGTCGTCGTTGTTCCCGAGCGTCACGCGGATCTCGTGGCGCTTCGCGAGCTGGCCGACCACGTAGAGGCCCATCTCGCGGGCCACCGAGACGTCGACCTCCGGCGGCTCGGCGAGCTTCGCGTTGAACTCGACGACGTCGGTCTCCTGCATGCCGACACCGCGGTCGTGGATGCGGATGGCAACCTCGCCCTTGCGGGTCTCTATCGTCCGCACCGTCACCTTGGTGGTGGGCTTGGAGAACGCCGTCGCGTTGTCGAGCAGCTCGGCCACGAGGTGCGCGAGGTCGTTGACCACGCGGCCCTGCACCATGAGCTCCGGCGTCGGCGCGATCTGGACGCGCGCGTACTTCTCCACCTCGGACACCGCGGCGCCGAGCACCTCGGCGATCGCGACCGGGCGGGTGACGCGGCGGTTGACCGTCGTGCCGGAGAGCACCAGCAGGTTCTCGCTGTTGCGGCGCATCTGCGTCGCGAGGTGGTCGAGCTCGAACAGCGACGCCAGGTGGTCCGGGTCCTGCTCGTCCTGCTCGAGCCGGTCGATCACGCTGATCTGCCGTTCCACCAACGCCTGCGAGCGCCGCGACAGGTTGATGAACATGTCGTTGACGTTCGCGCGCAGTGCCACCTGCTCGACGGCGAGGCGGACGGCTTCGCGCTGCACGAGGTCGAACGCCCTGGCGACCTGGCCGACCTCTTCGGTCGTGTTGAGCGGCACCGGGACGATCGCCTCTTCCGCGGCCCGTTCGGGGTCGCGGTGCGAACGAATGCGGCGAATCGCGTCAGGCAACTGGTTGCGTGCCACATCCAGTGCGCTGCGCCGCAGCACTCGCAGCGGCCGCAGCATCGACTGCGCGACCATCGCCATCAGACCGAACGCGATCAGCAGCGAGATGGCGACCAGTCCGGCGTCACGCCACGCGGAACCCCGTGCCTCGTCGGCAAGGCGCGTGGTCGTCGCGTCGGCCTGGCTCTCCAGCTCGGTCGCGACCTCGCGAACCAGGTTCGCGGTGTCCTGACCGATCTTGAGCACCTCGGCGTCCGTGATGGACACGGGCTTGCGCTCGGCGTCCTGCGCGAGCGCGAGCCGCACCAGCCGGTTGCGGCCGTCGACGGCCGAACCGGACACGACGTCCTGGAACTTCTGCTGGTTGCCCGACGACGCCACGTCGTTGAACTCGTTGAACGCCGCGTCCAGCCGGGACTGCGCGGCACGCAGTTCGTCCGCCGCACCGGGCGCGAAACCCTTGCGCAGCGCGGTGGACGTCAGGATCGAGTTCTGCTGGCCGAGCTGTTCCTGCGCGGTGTAGAGCGACTGCGCGGCGGTGACCAGCGGAACGATCTCCGGCTCGCTGAGGCTCGACACCGCGGCACGGTGCACCGTGCCGAGCGACGCGCTGATCTGGTTGTACGCACTGATCACGGCGACGTCGGGGTACTTCGTGCTCAACAACGTCACGCGCAAGCTGCCCAGGCCCGCGAGGGCCTGCAGCGACTTGGTGAACGCCTCCTGCAGGGGCGCGCTCAAGGCCGTGGCCGTCGCGCCCGATTCCTTGTACTTGCTCAATTCCACATCGGTGAGACCCGTGCGGGCGGCGTGCTCAGGGCACGCGTTCTGCCTGCCGGCGGCCACACACTGCACTGCCCAGTCACGTTCGACCTGTAGAGCGTTTTCCACCTTCGCGGCCTGGTGGCTCACGGCGAGCTCGCGCTGGACGCTGCCGAAGAGTTCGACGTCGTCGAGCTGGGTGTTCAGCCTCAGGCCCGCAAGAGTCGCGGTAGTCAGGGCTGGTACTAGCAACACCACCGCGAGCTTGCTCCGCAACCGCCAGTTGCGTAGGCGGAACCGGTCGATGCCTCGCTGGTCCTCACGACCGCGCACCGTCAACACTCCCCGCCCGTTTAATAGCTGCAAACCTGGTGGATCTTGGAGTAAAACGCGCTGTTCTCATACCGCCGTTCGGACGACAAAACAGCTGGTTCGAGAATCAACAACTTGAACTGGGCGACTAAACGGCCCCTAAGCGATAATTCATCTGGCGGAAACGTTCGCGCGGGTGACCGTGATCACGGCCTGATCACAGTCACCCGCGCGGTTCGTCAACTACCGGAGGGCTGGATGAGCATCGGCTTGACGTCGAGCTCCTTGTCCATCATCTGGTACCGCACCATCAGCTGGACGACCCGCTGCAACCGGGTCGCGTCGAGCGTGGTCGGGAAGGCACCGAAGTGGACGAGACCAGCGGTTTCCTTGTCGACCTTGGCGTACTCGACGAGCAGCGGCTCGACCGTGGGACGGTCGGTGGCGTCGGCCTGACCCTTGGCCATCGCGCGCTGGAACGCCGCGACGGTCTTGGGGTTGTTCTTGGCGAACTCGCCGCTCGTGGCATAGCCGGCGATCGGGATGTTGTCCGTCGGGCCGGTCGCGGCGTCCAGCACCTTGATCTGACCGGCGGCACGCTGGGCGCGCGTGATGAACGGCTCGACCATGAAGGCGGCGTCGACGGACTTGTTCTGGACAGCGGCCTGCATGTCCGGGAACGCCATCTCCTTGAACTTGACCGTGCTCACGTCCACGTTCGCGGCCTCGAGGGTCGCCTTCGCGGTCAGCTCCGCGATGTTCTTGAACGTGTTGATCGCGATGGTCTTGCCCGCGAGGTCAGCGGGGCTCTTGATGGCGGAGTCACCGCCGGCCAAGATCAGGAACATGTCGGGTTTTGCCTGGTAGCCGTCGGAGATGAGCTTGATTCCGTCGACTGCCTTCGCGACGTCCTTCGACTGGGCGGCGAAGAACGAGACCCAGTTGCCGAAGGTGAAGTCCAGTTCCTTGTTGATCAAGCCGGGGATTGCTTTGGCTCCACCCTCGATGACCTTGAGGTTGACCTCGAGGCCCTCGGCCGCGAAGTAACCCTTCTTGATCGCGACGTGGACGGACGCCACGTCGAGGATGGGAAGGACCCCCAGAGTGATCTTGGCCTTCTCGACCGGACCACTGGTGTTCTGGCCAGTCTGGGGTGCCTGCTCTGTGCCGCCGAGCGCACCACAGCTCGCCACGGTGGCGAGCAGCGTGGCAAGGGCGATGCCACGGATGGCCATACGGCGGACTCTTCGAGTCATCGGGAGCACTCTCCTGTCGGAGCGGTGTCGTCGTTGCGGGGAAGGATCGCGACGGTCAACCACTCAGAGTAATGACGCTGCTCCAAAAGACCCCAGTTGACCGACACGAGCAGGTTCCAGTCAACTACCTGCGGTGAGCATCTAAGCACAGCAGGTCTAGGGCTAGGAGAACCCCAGTTGAAGCGCTCCGTGACCGTTGTCGGTGCAGGGCCGGCCGGTCTGACCTTGGCAAACCTGATCCAGCAGTCAGGTATCGACTGTGTTGTGATCGAAAGAGCTAGTCGAACCCATGTGGAAACCCGGGCACGGGCGGGAGTCCTGGAGCACCGCTCCGTAACCATGTTGGAGTCACTCGGACTGGCAGATCGTTTGCTGATGGAAGCAGACCGTCACGGTACGTGTGAATTCCGCGTGAGCGGCCAGGCGTTCCAGGTGTCCTACAGCGACCTCTACGGCGGCCGCGAACACTACGTCTACCCCCAGCAGGAAGTCGTCAAGGACCTCATCGGGGGATTTCTGGACACGGGTGGGGACATCCGGTTCTCGGTCAGCGACGTGGAGTTGCACGACCTGACGTCCTCGTCCCCCTCAGTGGCCTTCACCAGCGAAGACGGCACCCGCGAGACCATCACGAGCGATTTTGTGGCAGGCTGTGACGGATTTCATGGCGTGAGCCGGCCGTCCATTCCGGAAGGCGTGCTGAAGGAATTCACGCATCAGCACGGGATCGAGTGGCTGGCCATTCTCGCGGAGGCCCCTCCGTCGACTAAAGCCATCATTTACGCGCTGCACGAGGATGGATTCGCGGGACATATGTTGCGGTCGCCGTCGATATCCCGCTTCTATTTGCAGGTGCCGGTCGGAACAAAGGCCTCCGATTGGTCCGACGAACAGGTCTGGGAAGCGTTGCACAAACGTTTCGCACTGCACGACTCATCGTGGGGACTGACCGAAGGAAAGATCATCGAGAAGCGCGTGCTCGACATGCGCAGCCATGTGGTCGAGCCGATGTCGTACGGCCGGCTCTTCCTGCTGGGTGACGCAGCCCACATCATCACCCCGGTCGGCGCCAAGGGCATGAACCTCGCCATGAACGACGCCGCAACGCTCGGACGTGCGCTTATCGACTTCTACGGCACCGGATCCGAGACCGGTCTCAAGACCTACTCGGAGGACTGCCTGCGCCGCGTCTGGCGGGCACAGGAATTTTCACAGTGGATGGTGAACATGATCCACACCGATGTCAGCTCCCCGTTCTTCGGACGGTTGGCCCAGGCACGGCTGGAGCACCTGGCCGAGTCCCCCGCCTACCGCGCCACCTTCGCGGAGAACTACGTCGGCCCGTGATGGCGAAAAGTCGACCCTCAAGGGTGAAATCCCCGCCCCCCTAACGGGTGACGCCCTCCCCCTAGGGATCTCGGTACGTCACAATCTGGGGCCAACTCCCGATGCTGGGGGATGTCGTTCGTCCATACGGTTCAACACGACATCCCCCCGATCCACCCCACAGGGAGCTCGAGTTCCATGGCCACCCAGACCACGCTGCACGACTTCACCCTCAACCTCCTCGGCGACCTGGACGCCCGTGAGGCGTTCCAGCTCGACCCGGAAGGCACCCTCGAGGCCGCGGGTCTGGGCGACATCTCGCCGGTCGACGTCCACGAGATCCTCCCGCTGGTGCTCGACAGCGCGTCCGTCGTGAAGATCGACGCGATCGACAAGGTGCTGGTCGAGGCGGGCGACCTGACCGCCGTGGACAGCCTCAAGCTGATCACCGGCAACATCGAGGGCGTCACGGGCATCGCCGACGTCGCCGCCCCCTCCGCGATCACCGCGCTGGTCACCGACTTCGGCGGCCTCGGCGACGTGACCGGCACCCTCGACGTGGTGAACGCCGACGAGGTCGTCTCGGACGTCACCGGCATCGCCCACGACACCTCCGTCATCAGCACCGTGACCGACGTCGCGGACGTGCACGGCGTGACCGACGTGGTCGTGAAGGACCTCGACGCCGACGTGCTCGTGAAGGACGTCGTGGACTCCGACGTGCTGGTCAAGGACGTCGTCGACTCGGTGGACGTCGACGTCAAGGACGTCCTGGACGTGACCGACAACGTCACCGGCAACGTGGTGCAGGACGTCGCTCAGGTCGGCGACGTGCACAACGACCTCGGCCAGGTCATCGGTGACGTCAAGGTGGGCGACATCGACCTGCTCGACGGCGGCATCGGCAACGGCGACCTGAACCTCCACTTCTGACCGCTGTGTTCTGAACGAGTAACCAGCACAGGCAGGGCGTTGCCCAAGCGAGCGCCGGGGCGCCAACCCGGGCCTCATGCCTTGTCGTGCCCACAAGGCGCTTGCACGCGCTCTCCGGTGAGCCTGGTCCATGCCCCCTCCTCGTGAGGCCAGGCGCGCCACGACGCAGCTGAGCCCCGGACCGCGCGGTCCGGGGCTCAGCTGTCGTTGCTGTCGTTCGAACTAGTTACTCGCGGAGGACACGGTCTCGCTCAGCGATTCCCGTTCCGCCGCAGCCCACTTCTCGACGTCCATGGTGGGCTTGCCACCGACGTTCAGCAGCCGCGCCACCTTGGAGCGCAACGCCACGAAGGCCTCGTCGGTGCGCGTGGTCACCTGGTCGCGCTCTGCGGGAAGCGGCACCTCCAGGTCGGCCACCAGCTTCGCGGGCGAGCCGGACAGCACCAGGATGCGGTCACCCAGGTACACCGACTCGTCGATGTCGTGCGTGACAACGAGAACGGTCGTGTCGTGCTCACGGCGCACTCGAAGCAACAGGTCCTCCAGTTCGAACCGGGTCTGCGCGTCCACCGAGGCGAACGGCTCGTCCATCAGCAACAACGCCGGCCGGTACGCCAGAGCGCGCGCGATCGCCACACGTTGTTGCATACCACCGGAAAGCTGCCACGGCCGCTTCTTGGCCGCCGCGCCGAGACCCACCCACTCCAGGGCTTCGGCGGCACGGGCGCGGCGCTCGGCGCGCGGCAGGGACCTCAGCGGGAACTCCACGTTGCCCTGCACCGAGAGCCACGGGAACAGCGAGCGCGAGTAGTCCTGGAAGACCACCGCGAGGTGGGAACCCTTCAGGGACACGTCGCCGCGGGAGGGTGCGATGAGTCCTGAGATCGTGCGCAGCAGTGTGGACTTGCCGCACCCGGATGGTCCGACCACGCACACCAGCTCGCCGGCGCGGACGGTGAAGGTGAGGCCGCCGATGGCCTCGTAGTCGCCGTAGGTGTGGCCCAGGTCGGCCACCTCAAGCATGTTGCTCATCCCTGCTCCTCGGTTGCCAAGCCAAAGCCCTGCGTTCCACCGCCAGAAGCACGGTGTTGAGTCCGTAGCCGAGCACGCCCAACAGGACGATGCCCGCCCACATGCGCGTGTAGTCGAACTCGCGCTGTGCCTGAATGAGTTGTGAACCGATGCCGTTGTCCGTGCCCACGAGCTCGGAGATGACCATCAACACCAGGGACAGGGACAGGGACACCCGCAACCCCGCGAAGATCTTCGGGGAGGCAGCGGGCAGCACGACGCCCAGAACCCACTGGTAGCGCGGGATCCGGAAGACCGCGGAAGTGTCCACTTTGGTCACGTCGACGGAACGGGCACCGTCCACGCTGTTGAGCAGAACCGGCCAGATCACGCCGAAGACGATCGTCGCGAGCTGCATCGACGTGCCCGTCTTGAACAGCAACAGGAACACGGGCACCAACGCGGGCGGCGGGATCGAACGCAGGAACACCAGCAGCGGTCCCGCGTACTCCATCGCCCGGTCGGAGCGCCCGAGCAACAGGCCCAGCGCCACGCCGATCACCGACGCGATCGCCCAGCCCGACAGCAGCCTGCCGATCGACGGCAGGATGTGCTCGGTGACGTTCTCCGGCTCCAGGACCCACCACTCCCAGGCCGCCGTCACGATGTCGGACGGCGGCGGGAAGAACGGGTCCTCGGCGACCATGCCGAGCAACTGCCAAACGACGACGAGACCGGCGAAGACGGTCCACCGTTGAAGAAACTTGTTCACCAGGCCACCCAACGCCGGCGGACGCGCTCAAGACCGCTGTTCAACAGGACGCCGATCGCGCCCGCGACCACGGTGCCGACGAGCACCTGGTCCATCCGGCCGGGCCCGCTGCGGGCCTCCATGATGAAGAAACCGAGCCCGATCTGGCTGCCGGCCATGAGCTCGACGCTCACCATCACGATCAGCGCGGTCGTCGCCGCGAGCCTGATTCCGGTGAGGACGAACGGCAACGCGCTCGGCAGGGCCACGCGGAACAGCACACCCACGCGTCCGGTGCCGAAAACCCGTGACGTCTCGACGAGCAGGGGGTCCAGTTCGTCGAGCGCGTAGATGGTGTTGAACAAGATCGGCCACAGCGCGGCGTAGACCGCGAGCGTGATCTTCGTTTCCGGGCCGAACCCCAGCATCACCAGAGCGAGCGGAATCAGTGCCACAGAAGGGATCGGACGCAGGAACTCGATGACCGCGCGAGTCGCGTGGCGCACGGCGGGAACGCTGCCGAGCACCAGTCCACTCGGCACCGCGATGGCGATGGCGATCGAGATGGCGATCAGCACCGCCAGGACCGTTGCCACCACATGACTCATGAAGGTGGGAGAGGTCAGCTGCACGACGAGCTCACCGAACACGACGGACGGTGGCGGAAGCGAGTCCGCAGGTAGAAGGGGAGAGCGTCCTAAGAGCTCCCAGAGCGCGAGGAACCCGGCAATGCCGAGTAGTCCCCTTGTGAACGCACGCACTCGGTCACCCTAGAGAGTGGATCTCGGCTTCACAATGCGTGTTTGCTCAACTCCGGGTTGTTTCCCACACATCGCGGCGGTTCAGCAGACCTCTACGCGCGCCACTTCGCCGAAGCTCTTAACCCATTCGGAGTCCGTGAGCCGTGCGCCGTCTTTTTCACACATCCGCTTGATGATCGAACCGGTGTCGAGGTCGTACGGCAGCAACTCGGGATCCTGGCCTCCGCTGCGCACGAGGAAGTCGCGGTTCTGCGGCCGGTACACCGCGCGCGTCGAGTTGCCTTGCCCGACGACGTACGCGAGCCGATCCGCCGCACGGTCGTTCGGGTAGAGCTGGTGCACCTCGAAGATGTTGTCGCGCACGACGGCCACGCGACCGTCGTCGGAGAACGTGACACGGGCTCCGGCACGCAACGCGGTGTCGAGCCGTGCACGCAGCACGGGCGTTCCGCTCGGCACTCGCTGCCACACCTCGACGATCGACTCCGGTGACGAGTGCTCGACGGCGAGCCAGCGCCCGTCGCCGCTGTAGGTGATGCCGCGGACGTAAACGTGCTGCGGCAGCGGCGGTCCCGCGGACTCGACGGTGCCGCCGATGCTCCAGAACTCGATGGTCGTGGTGCCGGTGACCGGATCCCAGAGACCGGTCGCGAGCTCACGGCCGTCCTGGCTCAGCGCGACGGTCTCGGGGTCGCGCACCGGCATCGGCAGCTTGCGGGGGTTGCGCGGGTCGCTCAGGTCGTAGAGCTCCGCGTGCTCGGACTCGTCCGGCGTCGGAAGCCCGACCTCGACCGCGTCGCCGACCTTGCCGACGAGCCGCGAGCCGTCCGGGCTCAGGTCGAGCGTGCGGAACCGGCTGGGCAGCGCCGTGAGGTAGGTGATGTCGCCCGCGTCGTTGACGGCCCACAGGTGTTCCTGGCCGGTGAAGTCCTTCGTGACGGCACGGCGTTCGGCGAGCTTGACGACCCGGTGGCGGTCGGCGAACTTCCTGCCTGGCACCGCCTTGTCCTCGTCGAAGCTCCACATCCGGTCGGTGCCGTCCTCGTCGGTCACCGCGGCCATCTCCCCGCGCGGGGCGACCACGACGTCCGCGTCGTCCTTGGGCGTGCCGGTGAACGGGATGCCGCGCGCGACGGCGCTCGCGAGCCGCAGCACCTTCTCGGCCTCGGCCGACGGGCTGACCTCGTAGCCGACCAGCGCGTACTTGTCCGCGTACGGCCGGCGCTGCTCCAGCAGCGCCTCGGACTGCGACAGCGCCTTGCCGCCGAGCTCACGGTCGTTCATCTCGGTGATCTTGCGTTCGTTCGCGAGCGCGTAGACGACGGTGCCGGGCACCAGCGCGAGCAGCACCGCCACGACCGCGATCAACGCCGTCGAACGGCGCGTCTCCCGCTTGATGCTCCTGTCGACGAACTGGCGCTCGCGCACCGTCAAGAACTCGCCGAGATCCTTGGCCTTGCGCAGCCGCGGGCCCCGGTAGAGCGCCAGCGGATCGCGGTCGCTCGCCTCCCACAGCTCGATCGCGGTGACGAGCTGCTGGTGAGTCCTGAGGTTCTCGCGTTCCTCGTCGATCCACCCGGCGAGCCTGGGCCAGCGCAGCACGGCGTCGTGGGCCAGCTCGACGCCGTCCTCGGTGAGCGTCACCAGCCTGGCCTTCGCGAGGAGGTCCAGCAGGTGCGTGTCGATGTCCAGCCTGCGGCCGCGGCGTTGCGCGATCCCGTTGCGCTGCACGGAGACGAGCCTCAGGAAGATCTGCCTGGCCGCGCGCTGGTCGTCCTCGCCGAGGCCCGTGAAGAACGTCTCGGCGGCCTGCGCGGCGACGTGCTCGATGCCGCCGGACTCCTCGAAGCCCGCGAGCGACAGCGTCATGCCGCGCTTGCGCCGCCACGTCTCGACCAGTGTCTGCTGCACCAACGGCAGCGCGTGCTGGTTCGCCGCGTCGGCCACCAGCCGGGCGATGACCGCGGTCTCGACGGTGGCGCCGATCTTGGCGGCGGGTTCGGTGATGGCGCGGCGCAACTGGTCCGCGCTCATCGGCTCGATGACGATCTCGGTGCCGCTGATGCCCTTCTCACGCCAGCGCTGCTCGTGGTCGGCGCGCACGGAGAGCACGACGTGGGGGCAGCGGGTGACGGCGGCGACGAAGTCCTCCGCGTCGAGTGCCTTCTCGAAGTCGTCGACGAGCAGCACGAGGCCGGGGCGGTGCTGGCGGATCCGCAGCCGGAGGTGCTCGGGGTCCTCCCGGAACTCCTCGGCCAGGCGGTCCGCGGTGGTGTTCTCGAAGACGTCGGCGAGGGCGGCGGCCAGGTCCTGGATCGGGTCCTGGCCCGGCGTGATCACCACGGCGTCGTCCAGCGCGGGGTGCAGACCGGCCAGCAGCAGCGACGTCCGGCCTGATCCGGAGGCGCCGAAGACGACGGTGAGGGGCTTGGCCTTGACCGACTCGACGACCTGCTCCACGAGGCACTCACGACCGAAGTACCGCTTCGCGTCGTCCTCGGTGAACGGGGCGATGCCGGGGTACGGCGTGTTCGGGTGCAACGGCTGCGTGTGCTCGGCGGCCAGCTCACGCCAGCGCCTGGTCCACGCGGCGGGATCGGCCTCACAGGCACGCACGAACGCGAGCGTCAGCGCGAGCGACGGCAGCTTGCGCCCACCGGCCGCGTCGGACAACGCGGTCGGCGAGTAGTTCGCGCGCCTGGCCAGTTCGCGGTAGCTCGGTTTGCCTGCCTGGTCCCGCAGTCTGCGCAGGTCACCGGCGAACCGCAGCAACGCGGTGTCCTCCGGACCCAGCGGTCGTTCACCTCGTGGCATGCCGCCTCCTGGCCGGATTGTCCACCAGAGGTTCGCCCTCCGTCTAACGGCCTGCTAACCGCTCACCACCAGGACGTGCGCTTCGTGATCGTTCCACCTGCCAGGTGCTGGGCTTTCAGTCGCGGCACGGCGGCGTGAAGTCGAGATCGCCGAAGAACTGCTCCCACTCCTCGCGGGTCATCCGCGGAATGGCCTGCTCGCAGATCCTGACCGCCGGGTCGCGAGGGTCGGCGTTCCACAGCCGCACCGCCCGGTCCGCACCGCCCGTGACGACCTCGTCGCCCTGCGGCGTCAGACCGACCGCGGTGACCGGCCCGGCGTGCCCGCGCAGCAGGGCCTGCTCCACCGGTTCGCCGGCGCCGAGCCGCCAGAGCCGCACCAGTCCGTCGTCGGTGGCGACCGCGACGTGGTCCGCGCCGAGCCAGGCCGAGGTGACCTCGCCACCGCCGGACGGGATCCTGGCGCGCAGGACCGGGCCGCGCGGATCAGTGGTGTCCCAGAGGTGCACGGCCGTGCGGGCGGTGGTCATCAGGCGCTCGGCGCCGGCGAACTGGGCGGTGCCGGCGAACTCCCTGGTCAGCGACAGGAGCTTGACGTCACGCGGATCGGTGACGTCGACCAGGTGCACGGCGCGGCCGGTGGTGACGGCGGCGAGGACCTGGCCGTCCGGACGGAACGACAGGCCCGCCAGCGGCCCCAGGCCGAGCTGGGCCGTGGTGAGGAGCCTCGGGCGTTCGCGGCGCAGGTCCGTCCAGAAGCTCAGGGTGCCGGCCTCGTCGGTGGTGACGAGAGTGCTGCCCTGCCAGGCGATCGCGATGGCGCGCACGGGAAGCACGGGCAGTTCGCGTGGCTTGCCGAGGGAGACGTCGACGACGTGCACGGTGCCGTCGTCGCCGGCGGACGCGACCAGGCCACCGGTCGAGTCCATCGCGAGGGCGGTGACGGCGCCGGAATGCCGGGTCGCGTCGTAGGAGGCACGCGGTGCCGGCAGGTCGGCCAGGCCGGTCAGCACGACAGTGCCGTCGCGGTGCCCGGTCGCGATCTGCTGCAGGGTCGGCCCGACCACGAGCGCGGTGACCTCGGACTGGGCCTCGCGCAGCACCTGGGAGGGCACGTCCTCCTGCCGCAAACCGTTGCGCGCCTGAGGTAACGGCACGAGCTGATAGGCGGCGAGCGCGACCTGCTGGGCCAGCGCGGGGTTCGTGGAACGCAGGGCGGCGGCCTCACCCACGGCGCCGAGGACGGCGGCGTTGGCACGTTGCTCGTCGGCGGCTTTGCCTGCCTGCAAGGCGAAGGCGGTCGAACTGGCGGCGACCACCACGAGTGCCGCCAGCGCGGCGAGCAGCTGACGCTGGCGGCGGGTGCGTCTTCGCGCGCTCGCCGAGACCTCCTGTTCCGCGGCCAGGCTCGCGGCGAGGAAGGCACGCTCCCCGGCATTCAGGGAAAGTCCGCCGGGAACGTTCGCCAGCCGTCGTCCCCGCAGCAACGCGCCCGCGTCGCGGTCGAGCGACTCCCAGGTCTGCGTGGCGAGCGTGAGTTCGCGCTGTGCCTTGATGTTCTCGCGGTCTTCCTCCACCCAGCCCTGGAACGTGGGCCAGCCGCGGATCAACGCCTCGTGCGCCAGTTCGACGCCGTCGCGGTCGATCACGACGAGCCGCGCCGCCGCCAGCGCGAACAGCACCTCGTCGTCGGCTTCGAGCTCGGCGTGGTCCGCGCGGCGTTTCGTGTCCTCGGCGGTGACGAGCCGCAGCAGGATCCGTTTCGCCTGCTCCCGCCCCGCCGGGGAGAGCGCGTCGAAGACCTCCTGCGCGGTGCGGGCGACGGCGTGGTCGAGGCCGCCGACCTCCTCGTAGCCGGCGAGAGTCAGCGTCATGCCGCGCCGGTGCTGCCAGGTCTGCGCAAGCGCGTGCGACAGCAACGGCAACACGGCCGCCTGCCCGACCGCGTCGGCCATGAGCCTGGCCAGCAACGCCGTCTCGACCTTGGCGCCCACGACGGTGGCAGGTTCGGTGATCGCGAGGCGGAGCTCGTCCGGCGTCATCGGGCCGAGCAGGAGCTGGGACCCGTCGAGCGCCTCGACCAGTTCGGGGTACTGCGCGCAGTGGCCGTAGTAGTCGGCCCGGATGCCGATCACCACTTTCCGGCAACCGGTGAGCGCCGTGATCAGCCACTGGCGCAGCTCTTCGTTGCGGCACAACGTGAACAGCTCTTCGAACTGGTCGACGACCACGAGGTGCCCGTGGCGATGCCGGAGTTGCGACGGCTCTTTCAGTTCGTCCGCGAGCTCGATCGCCTCCCCACCGGTGAGCCGGGCGAGCGCGAGCGCGCACTCCTCCACGGGATTCGCGCCGGGAGTGAACAGCAGGACGGGTTCACGGGTGCGCGCGATGAGACCGGCCCGCAGCAACGACGACTTCCCCACACCCGACGGCCCGAACACGCCGGTGAAACGGTTCTTGGTGGCGAGCAGCTCGGCCGTCAACCGCTCACGCCCGAAGAACTTCGGCGCGTCATCGGGCTGGAACATCGCGAGCCCGACGTACGGACTGTCCTCCGCCGCGTGCGGTTCGGCCTCGGCCACCGCACGCCACCGCCGCGCCCACTCCTCCGGATCGGCGTCACAGGCCTTGGCGTATGCCTTGGTCACCGCGAGACTCGGCAACTTCCGCCCGCCCGCGGCCTCCGACAACGCCGCGGCCGAGTAGTGCGCCCGCCGGCTCAGCTCCCGGTAGGTGGGGCTGCCCGCCCGCTCCCGCAGCCGCCGCAGATCCGCCGCGAACCGCAGGACACCGCTCTCGCCCTCGTCGAGAGGGCGTTCCCGTCTCGGCATCCCGTCATTGTTCAGAGAACTTTGTTCAGCGGCGAACACATGACCGTGAACAACCCGTTCGCCCTAATGTCGAGATAGACGAACCACACGGGGGAAGACCCGGTGCTCGCGCCCCGAACCGGCGCCGGAGTGGCCGTGGGTGGCTCGCGCACGTGCCACCCACGGCTCACGAACTCAGCAGACGGGCACGCGCTCGATGTCCGGGAAGTACTTCGCCCACTCCCGATCGGACAGTTCGGCGCCGCCGAGGCACATGTCCCGCACGATCTGCTCGGCGTCCAGGCGCAACTGCCAGACGAACACCCCGTTGGTCACCGCGAAGAACGAGTTCATCTCCTTCGAGTGGCCGACCGACGTGACGTCCGTGATGAAGTTGTCGAACCCGCCGACCTTCCTGGGCGCGTCCCGCTGTCCGAGGTCCCAGATGTTCACCGTCCTCGCGGTGGCCAGCAGCACCGTCCTGCCGTCCGGCGCGAACTCGACCGCCGGTGCGGCGGTGCCGGCGAACTGTTCCCTGAGCTCGGCCCACCGCACGGGGTTCGCCGGATCGGAGACGTCCCACACGTGCGCGACCGCGCCTCCCGGGTCGGGAAGCACGAGAAAGCGTCCGTCCGGGCTGAACGTCGGTCGTACCGGATAGCTGATCACCTCGACGCGGGCCGCGAGGCGGGGCTGTCCACCGTCGAGCCGCCAGAGCTCGATCCCGCTGAGGCCTCCGCCCCGCACCAGCGCGAGCGTCCTGCCGTCCGGTGACAGACCCAGCTCCCCCAGGTTCCGTCCCTCCGGCAGCGCCGTCTCCCGCACGCCGGAACCGTCGCGCATCCAGACCTTCGGCACCTCCGTTTTGCCCCGGCCCTCGCCCACGAGGCCGGCGACGACGTCGACGTCACCGTTCGACACCAGGGAGGTGCCGCGGTGCGCGGGCAGGTCGGAGAGCTCGCGCGGCTGACCGGGAACGGAGATGTCGAGGAGCTTGGTGGCGTTGTCCCCGGCGATGACGACGCGCCGGTCGTCCGGGCTCAAGGTCAGCGGCACGTTCGGCAGGACCGTGTGAATCCGGTAGCCGGCCTGGTCCCAGAGCTCCGACACGGTGGTGTCCGCGTGGGTCGTCACGTACAGCGAGCCGCCGTTGGTCCTCTTCGTCTCCCCGTTCGTCGGCCAGTTCCAGTACCGCACCTGCCTCGCCCCGTCGGTGCTGAGCAGCAGGTCGCGGTTCGACTCGGTCGGCGACACCCGGTACACCGCGAGAGCGAGCCGCGCGGCCTGCCCGGTGTCGTTCGGCATTCTCGCGAGCCATCGGGCTTCCGCGGCCGCGTTGCCCGCCACCGCGATGTCGCGTTGCGCGGCCACCTCGTCCGCCTTCCTCATCGCGAACACGACGGTGCCCGCGAGCAGCAGCACCAGGACCGACAGCACGGCCATGACCGCACGGGCACGGCGGACGCGGCGGCGGCCTTCCGCCTGGCTCGCGGTGAGGAAGGCGCGTTCGGGTCCGGTCAGCGAGTCCGCGCTCAGTTCCGCGGCCTGAGCCAGCCGCACTCCCTGGTAGAGGAGGTCGGGGTCGCCGTCCCAGCCGTTCGCGGCATCGGTGAGCTGGTGGTGCACGCGCAGGGTCTCGCGGTCCTCGGCGATCCAGTCGCGCAGGCGTGGCCAGGAGCGGATCAACGCCTCGTGCGTGAGCTCGGCGTGCTGCTCGGTGAGCGTGACCAGGCGAGCGTTCGCGAGGTGTTCCAGGACCTCGGCGTCGAGGCCCTCGCGGTTCGCGCGGCGCTTGGTGTCCTCGGTGCCCTCGCCGAGCGCGATCAGGCGGAGAAAGGTGCGGCGGGCGATCTGCTGCTGGTCCTCGGTGAGCTGCGAGTACACGGCTTCGGCGGTGCGGGCGATGGCGTGCTCGACGCCGCCCGCCTCCTCGTAGCCGACGAGCGACAGGGTCATGCCGCGGCGGCGGTGCCAGGTCTCGACGAGGGCGTGCTGGACGAGCGGCAGGGCGGCCGCCTGGCCGGCGACGTCCGCGACCAGGCGGGTGACCAGGGCGGACTCGACGGTGGCGCCGACGCGCTGGGCCGGTTCGACGATGGCTCGGCGCAGTTCGTCGGTGGTCAGGGGGCCGACGAGGACCTGGGCGCCGTCGAGGGCCTCGACCAGTTCGGGGTGGCGGCCGACGTGGCCGTAGAAGTCGGCGCGGACGCCGATGACCACGTGCGGGGCGCTCATCAGGGCCTGGACGAACCAGTCGCGTTGCTCAGGGCTCGCGAGCGTGAAGACCTCCTCGAACTGGTCGATCACCAGGACGAGGCCGGCGTCGTGCTGCCGGATCAGCAGACCCAGTGCCGCGGGGTCGGTGAGCTCGCTGCGCAGGACCACCGCCGAGTGCCCGGTGAGCTGGGCGAGGCGGACGGCGCACTCGTCGAGCGGCTGGACGCCGGGGGTGAAGATCAGCGCCTGCTTCAGCCTCGGCAGCAGGCCGGCGCGCAGCAGTGACGACTTGCCGGAGCCGCTCGCGCCGAACACGCCGACGAACGGGCGCGCGTGCGTGAGTTCGACCAGTTTCGCGGTGAGTTTCTCGCGGCCGTGGAAACGGTCGGCGTCTTCCTTCTGGAACGCCTTGAGGCCCACGTACGGGGCTTCACCGGTCGGTTCGGGCGGGGCGGCGATGGCACGCCAGCGCTGTTCCCACTCCTGTTCGTCACCGTCGCACGCTTTGACGTAGGCGAGCGTGACCGCGAGGCTCGGGAGTTTCTTGCCGCCTGCGGCGTCGGAAAGCGTCGCCGCCGAGTAATGCGCGCGTGAAGCGAGCGCGCGATAGGACGGTTTGCCCGCCTTCTCGCGGAGTTTCCTCAGGTCGGCGGCGAACTGGCCGAGTTCGGTGTCTTCGCAGTCCAGCGGACGTTCGGTGCGTGGCATGTCGGTCTCCCCCTGAGACTGATTGTCCACACCTTGTTGTTCAAAGCGCACTTCCGACCCCTTACAACGTCGTCGCCATAGCGTTTCCGTCGCAAGGTGAATGGGGATTCACCGCAGTTGCTCCTCCGGCTCTGGGGGCCGGAGGAGCGAGCGGGGTTCAGATTCTGATCAGAGACCGACGAGCTTGTAAAGACCGCCGACTTCCTGGCGGTTCAGCACGCGCATCGAACCGGGGCGCTGGTTCCCGAGGGAGACGCCGCCGACAGCGACGCGGACCAGCGACTGCACCGGGAAACCGGCGGTCTCCATGAGGCGGCGGACGATGTGCTTGCGGCCTTCGTGCAGCACGATCTCGACCAGCGCCTTGCCGGGAACGGAGCTGATGAGCTTGAAGGAGTCGACCTTGGCCGGCCCGTCCTCGAGCTCGATGCCCTCTTTGAGCTTCTTGTTGAGGCCCTTCTCGAGAGGCCCTGGGACCTCGGCGAGGTAGGTCTTCTTGACGTTGTAGCTCGGGTGCATCAGCCGGTGCGCGAGCTCGCCGTCGTTCGTGAGCAGCAGCAGGCCCTCGGTCTCGGCGTCGAGGCGGCCGACGTGGAACAGCCGCTCCTTGCGGCTGCGCACCAGGTCGCCGACGCACGGGCGGCCCAGGTCGTCCTCCATCGTGGACAGCATCCCGAACGGCTTGTTCAGCGCGATCGTGACGACGTCCTCGCGGATCTGGACCCGCAGCCCGTCCACGTGCACGACGGCCGTCTCGGGGTCGATCCGGCGGCCCTGCTCGGTCACGACCTTGCCGTCGACCTGCACCCGGCCCTGCTCGATCAGCTCTTCGGAAGCGCGGCGCGAGGCGACCCCCGCCTGCGCGAGCACCTTCTGCAGGCGCACGCCCTCGTTGTCAGACATCGTCGATCGCATCCACTTCGGGCAGGAGCGGGGCGATTGGCGGCAGGTCGGCAAGTGACGACAGCCCCAACCGCTCCAGGAACAGTTCGGTCGTGCGGTACAGGATCCCACCCGTGTCGCTGTCGGTGCCCGTCTCCTCGATGAGCCCCCGTGCGACCAGGGTCCGGATCACGCCGTCCACGTTGACGCCGCGAACCGCCGCGATCCGCGCCCGAGTGACAGGCTGCCGGTAGGCGATCACCGCGAGCGTCTCGAGGGCCGCGCGGGTGAGTTTCGCGCGCTGACCGTCGAGCAGCAGCTTCTCCACGAACGGAGCGAACCGGTCCCGCGTGTAGAACCGCCAGCCGTCCCCCGCCCTGCGCAGGTCGATGCCACTGCCGGACTCGGTGTACCGAGCGGCCAGTCTACGGAGTGCCGCCTTGATTCGCTTAACCGGCTGCTCAAGTGCACTGCTGAGCTGGTCTTCCGCGATCGGGCTGTCCACCACGAGCAGCACCGACTCGAGCGCGGCCTCGAAGACCGCGTCGTCGGTGAGGTCGGGCAGGCCGCTGTCCTCGATCGCCTCCTCGGGGGCGGCGGCGAGGAGCTGGGCCTCGAGGGCGGTGGCGTCCTCGGCGTCGGCCGGGTCAGGTTCGGGCTCGGGCTCGGCTGCGGGCTCGTCCAGCACGACGGCGGCGGGAGCGGCGTCGTCGAGAGCGGCGTCGGGCTCGGCCGGCTCCTCAGGCTCAGCCTCGGACTCGCCCCCGTCGAACGCCGGCCCCGGCTTCTCGATCTCCGCCGCGTCCGGCCCCACCAGTGGCTCGCTCATCCGCCGTAGTCCTCATCCTCGTCGCCGGCGTGCACCTGCGCCTGCGCGTCGTCCAACGTCCCGCCGACCCACGTCACCTGCAGCGGCCCGAGCGGGTCCTCCTGCTCGAAGGCCAGCGACTTCTCGCGGTACAGCTCCAGCAGCGCGAGGAACCGCGCCACGATCTCCATGGTCTCGGTGCAGTCGGCGACGATCTCCGAGAACGACGCGGTGCCCTTCTCGATCAGAATCGCGCGCAGGATGTCCGCGGTCTCGCGGATCGACACGCGGTGCTGGTGGATGTGGTCGACCGACAGCGTGCGCTTCTGCTTCGGGCGGAAGGAGGTGGCCGCGATCAGCGCGAACTTGTGGGGCGTGACGCCGAGCATCACCTCGGGCAGCAGACCCTCGAAGCGCGGTTCCAGCGACACCGAGCGCGGGTAGCGCCGGAACGCGCCCCGCTCCAGTTCCGCGAACAGGGCCGCGACCTGCTTGTAGGCGCGGTACTGCAGAAGGCGGGCGAACAGCAGGTCGCGCGCTTCCAGCAGCGCCAGGTCGTCCTCGTCCTCGACGTCACCGGTGGGCAGCAGCCTGGCGGCCTTCAGGTCCAGCAGCGTGGCCGCGATGACCAGGAACTCGGTGGTCTCGTCGAGGTCCCACTTGTCGCCCATGCCGCGCAGGTGCGCGATGAAGTCGTCGGTGACCGTGTGCAGCGCCACCTCGGTCACGTCGAGCGTGTGCTGGGAGATCAGCTGCAGCAGCAGGTCGAACGGACCTTCGAAGTTCGTGAGCCTGACCTTGAACTTGCCATCGTCCGGAGCAGCAACCTCAGCAGGGGCTTCCTCGGTCACTGCTCGCGCAACCTGCGTACCAGCAACGACGCGTCACCGAGCGTCTCGAGGTCGTCGAGCACGATGGCGATCGCCTCGCGCACGACACGGCCGCGGTCGACGGCCAGCGAGTGCGAGCCGCGCAGCACGAGCCGCGCCTGCTCCAGGGCCAGCAGTTCCTCGTCGGACACGTAGACCGTGATCTTCGTGGTGTGCTTGGTGCGGCCGGAACCACGGCGCTGCTGCGGCGTGACCTCGTCCGAGGAGACCTCGGGCGCGGGCGCGGCAGAGGTCAGCCGGAACAGTTCCGCGGCCCCCGGCAGTGAAGGGCGACGGTTCACCGGGCGATCACCTCGCGAGCCAGGCCGCGGTACGCGTTGGCGCCGGCCGAGCGCGGCGCCCAGCGGGTGATCGGCTCACCGGCCACGGTGGTCTCCGGGAAGCGCACCGTGCGGTTGATGACCGAGTCGAACACGATCTCGCCGAACGCCTCCACGACACGGGCCATGACCTCGCGCGAGTGCAGCGTGCGCGGGTCGTACATCGTGGCGAGGATGCCGGTGATGTCGAGCTTGGGGTTCAAGCGTTCCTTGACCTTCTCGATGGTGTCGATGAGCAGCGCCACCCCGCGCAGCGAGAAGAACTCGCACTCCAGCGGGATCAGCACACCGTCCGCGGCCGCGAGGGCGTTCACCGTGAGCAGGCCGAGGGAGGGCTGACAGTCGACCAGCACGTAGTCGTAGTGGTCGATGACAGGACGAAGGGTGCGCACGAGCGTGTGCTCGCGGCCGACCTCGGACACGAGCTGGATCTCGGCCGCCGACAGGTCGATGTTGCTCGGCAGCAGGTCCATGTCGTCGATCATGGTCTTGCGGATGACGTCGGGAACGGCGGTGTCGTTCTCCATGATGACGTTGTAGATCGTGGTTTCCAGCTGGTGCGGGTGCACGCCGAGGCCCACCGAGAGCGCGCCCTGCGGGTCGAAGTCGACGAGCAGCACCCGCCGGCCGTACTCGGCCAGCGCCGCGCCCAGGTTGATGGTCGTCGTCGTCTTGCCGACGCCGCCCTTCTGGTTGCACACCGCGAGGATCTTCGCCGGGCCGTGGCGCAGCAGTTGCGGCGGATCCGGGATGTGGCGGCGCGTGCGGCCGGTCGGGCCGATGCCGTCGATCTGCTCGTGAGCGACGTCGTCCACCGGTGCGGCGTGCGGAGCCATGTTCAGATCGGCACGGGGCGCGAAAACGTGCTCCGGTGTCGACATGGCTGGCGTTCCCTCACTGGTCGTAGTCGTCTCTCCGGGCGCAGCCTAGGCCGCACCCGTGCGAGCGGCAACGCGCCTCGCCGGGCTTGTCAAGACTTGATTAGACAGTGACATCCGTTCGTGTTCGCCGATCGGCGGCCGAGAGCACCACGTCCAGCAGGCCTGGGAACAGATGGTCCAGGTCATCGCGGCGCAGTGACACCCACCGTTGATTGCCGCGGCATCGTGTTCGTGTGATGCCCGCTTCGCGTAATACCCGCAGATGCTGAGAAAGGGTCGACTTCGCTACGTCGACCTCGAAAGCCCCGCACAGCCTCTCGCCGCTCGACTGGATCTGGCGCACGACCGCGAGCCTTGTCGGGTCACTCAGCGCGTGCAGCACGGCGGCTAGATCAATGGCCTGTGGGGACGGCTCGTCCAAGTTCGGCACCTGCCCACCGTACCCGTGGAAGCCTCATGTTCCAGTGGCTCGAGGGTGTGCAGTTGCGTAGACCTCCCTCAAAGTCGTAACGGTTACCAGTGTGTACACCTGAGTGGTCGTAACCGATGCGTGCCCAAGGAGTTCTTGCACCACCCGAACGTCAGCACCCCCTTCGAGCAGATGGGTGGCAAACGAATGCCGCAACGTGTGAGGGGACACCACAGCCGTGATTCCGGCTTGCTCCGCAGCGGTCTTCAGAACGGTCCACGCACTCTGCCGGGAGAGCCTTCCGCCACGTGCATTCAAGAACAATGCAGGTGTGCCACGCCCCTTCGCCGCCAACGCGGGACGTGCCCGAACCAGGTAGGCGTCGACCGCCGCCAACGCCGGCCGCCCGACCGGAACCAGCCGCTGTTTCCCTCCTTTCCCGTCCAGCAGCACCGTCCGCTCGAAAGCGTCGATGTCGTCCACGTCCAGCCCGACCACCTCGGAAATTCGCGCTCCCGTCGAGTACAGCAGCTCCAGAAGCGCTTTGTCCCTGAGGTTTCCCACAGTTTCCAGGAGGGTGAGAACCTCATTGATCGGTAAAGCTTTCGGCAGCCGCTTCGGCGGCGACGGCGGATGCACGGCCCGTGCAACGTCTTGCGGCACAACGCCTTCACGGTGTGCGAAGCGGTGCAACCCGCGCACGGCAACCAACGTCCGTGCGGCAGAAGACGCCGCGAGCCCGCTCTCGCGCAGCACGGCGAGGAACTCACTCACCTGGATCTCCGTCACCGCGCCCAAATCCGTGACACCCAGGGACTCCAGGTGTTCGGTGTAGCGGCGCAGGTCACGGGTGTAGGAGTCGAGCGTGTTGCGGGCGGTGCCGCGTTCCACGGCGAGGTGGTCGAGATAGGTCGCCACCAACTCAGCAATCACGCGAGCCCTTCCAACAGGATCTTCCCGTCACGCGCGTTGACGCCCTTGGCCAAAGCCGGATCCGACGCCACCGCAGCTTCAAAACCCCTGTCCGCCAACGCGATGACGTACGGCAGCGTCACGTTCGTGAGCGCGTACGTCGACGTGTTCGGCACGGCACCAGGCATGTTCGCGACGCAGTAGAACACGGAATCGTGCACACGGTACGTCGGTGAGTCGTGCGTCGTCGGCCGCGTGTCCTCGAAACACCCGCCCTGATCCACCGCGATGTCCACGAGCACGCTGCCGGAGCGCATCCGCGACACCAGGTCGTTGCTGACGAGCTTCGGCGCCTTCGCGCCGGGCACCAGCACGGCCCCGACGACGAGATCCGCCCAGCGGCAGGCCTTCTCGACCTCGTAGGCGTTCGACGCGATGGTCTGCAGGTGCCCGCGGTAGGTGAAGTCGATCTGCCGCAACCGGTTGACGTTGTTGTCCAGCACGATCACCTCGGCCTGCATGCCGACGGCCATCGTCGCCGCGTTCATCCCCGCCACACCCGCGCCGATCACCGCGACCTTGCCCGCGGCGACGCCGGGAGCACCGCCCAGCAGCACACCGCGCCCGCCCTGGGCCCGTTCCAGGCAGTGCGCGCCGACCTGGGCGGCCATCCGCCCGGCGATCTCGCTCATCGGCGCCAGCAACGGCAACGACCCGTCCGCGAGCTGCACGGTCTCGTAGGCGATGGCCGTGATGCCGGACGCCGCGATCGCCTCGGTGCACGACGGCGACGCCGCCAGGTGCAGGTAGGTGAACAGCACCTGGTCGCGGCGCATGCGGTGGTACTCGGGCTCGATCGGCTCCTTGACCTTCAGGACCAGGTCCGCGGAACCCCACACCTCGTCCGCGGAAGCGGCGATCCGCGCACCGGCGGCCACGTACTCGTGGTCGGGGAACGACGAGCCCGCACCGGCGTCGCGCTCGACGACGACGGAGTGCCCGCGACGGACCAGCTCGACCACTCCGGCCGGTGTGATCGCGACGCGGTACTCGTGGTTCTTGATCTCCTTTGGGACACCGACCAGCATCGTCGCAGCGTATTCCCGATATCGATCTGCTGCATCGGATAACGTGGTCAGCCGTGTCAGAAGCATTCGGGCCTGAGCAGCAGCGCATCGGCAACCAGCAGCGCGAAGAGGCGATCACCGCGCTCAACGACCACTTCGCGATGGCGCGGCTCGACATCGGCGAGTACCAGGAACGCGTGAACCGCGCGTCCGGCGCGCAGAGTTACGTCGAGCTCGCGGAGCTGTTCCGCGACCTGCCGCAGCCCCACCCGCCGTTCCTCGCGCCGCCCTCGGTGCCGTTCACCGCCGTGCCCCCGCCGCCGCCCGGCTACGCGCCGCAGCACACCCAGGCGTACTACCCGCCGCCCACCGGCCCGCAGCCGCAGTACGCGGTTCCGCCGCCCACCGGCCCGCAGTACGCGGTCCCGCCGCCCGGCATGGTTCCCCACGGCGTGGGTTACGACCCCGGCGCCCCGTGGGGCCGCGACCCGTACACGGGCGTGCCGTACTCGGAGAAGTCGAAGATCGCCGCGGGCCTGCTCCAGCTGTTCCTCGGCAACTTCGGCATCGGCCGGTTCTACATGGGGGACACCGGAATCGCGGTCGCCCAACTGCTGACGTGCGGTGGCTGCGGCATCTGGTCGCTGATCGACGGCGTGCTCATCCTGATCAACGGTGGCACCGACGCGGAAGGACGCCCGCTGAAGGGCTAGACACCGGCGAGGTTGCGGCCCACGCCCCACACGAGCATGACGGCGAGAGCGGCGAATCCGACCGATGCCGGCACCGGTCGCCGTTCTCCCTTCCAGCGGCTCACCGTCCAGCGCGTGAAGAGCCAGGCCATCAGCGGCACACCGAGCACGAGCAGCACGGCGTTGAAATGCCACGCGGCCACCACGTCGCCGTGCAGCAGTGCGTGCGCCATGCGCGTGATCCCGCATCCAGGGCAGTCGAGCCCGGTGAGCGCCTTGAAGGGGCACTTGGGCAACAGGTTGCCCGGCTGGTTCGGGTCGACGAACAGCAAAAGCACGGCACCCGCGGCGCCGGCCGCGAGCACGCTGAGGGGTCCTCTCATCCGTGAGAGAGAACCCTTCAGCGTCTGCATCAGCCCAACTTACTTCCTGCGCGCGGCGAACCGGGTCGGCTTGTCGCGAAACGGTGCGTCGGCCGGACGCGGCTCCGCCCGCCCCGCCAGCACCTCACGCGCCGCGAGCAGCCCGGCGACCGCCGACGAGTTCACGATCTCGCCCGAGAGCACCATCCGCACGGCCTCGTCGAGCGGGAAGCGGTGGATCTCCAGATCCGCCTCCTCCTCGCCCTGCACGTCACGGTCCACTTCGGACAGTTCGCGTGCCAGGAACACCCGCACGACCTCGTCGGTGAACCCGGGAGACGCGGCCGTGTCGACCAGCGCGTCCCAGCGCGCGGCGTCGAGCCCGACCTCCTCGGCCAGCTCACGGCGGGCGCCGACGACGGGCTCCTCGCCGTCGTGGTCGAGCAGTCCGGCCGGCAGTTCCCAGAGGTGCCTGCCCAGCGCGTGCCGGTACTGGTGGATCAGCACGACCTCACCGGCGTCGTCCACGGCCACGACCGCGACGGCGCCCATGTGCTCGACGATCTCGCGCTTGGCCGTGCCGCCACCGGGCATCTCGACCTCGTCGACCCGCAGCGCGACGACCCGTCCGACGTGCACGTCCTCGCTGGAGACCGTCCGGAAGTCGTGCCGGGTCACTTGCCGGCCCCCGCGGTCAGGGGGAGGCGGTCGGCCACCCGGTAGTCGATCGCGGCCTTCACGAACGCCGCGAACAGCGGGTGCGGCTTCGTGGGACGCGACTTGAGCTCCGGGTGCGCCTGCGTGGCCGCGTAGAACGGGTGCACGTCCGCCGGCAGCTCGACGAACTCGACCAGGCGGCCGTCCGGCGACAGGCCGGAGAACACCAGGCCGGCGTCGGCGAGCTTGCCCCGGTACGCGTTGTTGACCTCATAACGGTGACGGTGCCGCTCGGACACCTCGGTCGCGCCGTACGCCTGAGCGACGACCGACCCCGGCGTGAGCTTGGCGGTGTACGCGCCGAGGCGCATCGTGCCGCCCATGTCGCGCTGACCGGCCACGACGTCCTGCTGGTCGGCCATCGTGGAGATGACCGGCGTGCCGCCCTCTTCGAACTCGCTGGAGTTCGCGTCCTCGATGCCCGCGAGGTTCCGCGCGGCCTCGATCACCATGCACTGCAGGCCGAGGCACAGGCCCAGCGTCGGCACACCGCGCGTGCGGGTGTACTTCAGCGCGCCGACCTTGCCCTCGATGCCGCGCACGCCGAACCCACCGGGGATCAGCACCGCGTCCATGCCGGACAACGCCCGTGCCGCGCCCTCTGGCGTCTGGCACTCGTCCGACGGCACCCACTTGATCTCGACCTTGGCGTGGTGCGCGAAACCGCCCGCACGCAGCGCCTCGGTGACCGAGAGGTAGGCGTCGGGCAGGTCGACGTACTTGCCGACGAGCGCGATCTTCACCGTCTCCGACGGGTTGTGCACCCGCTCCAGCAGGTCGCCCCACACCGTCCAGTCGACGTCGCGGAACGGCAGGTCGAGGCGGCGCACGACGTAGGCGTCGAGGCCCTCGGCGTGCAGGACCTTCGGGATGTCGTAGATCGACGGCGCGTCCACGGCCGCGACGACGGCGTCGGTGTCGACGTCGCACATCAGGGCGATCTTGCGCTTCAGCGCGTCCGGGATCTCCCGGTCCGCGCGGCACACGATCGCGTCCGGCTGGATGCCGATGTTCCGCAACGCGGCGACGGAGTGCTGCGTCGGCTTGGTCTTCAGCTCGCCGCTGGGCGCCAGGTACGGCACCAGGCTGACGTGCAGGAAGAAGACGTTGTCGCGGCCGACGTCGTGCCGGACCTGGCGGGCCGCCTCGAGGAACGGCAGCGACTCGATGTCACCGACCGTGCCGCCGACCTCGGTGATGACCACGTCCGGAGTGACGCCGTCGGCGTCCGGCTCGGCCATCGCCCTGATACGGCGCTTGATCTCGTCGGTGATGTGCGGGATGACCTGGACCGTGTCGCCCAGGTACTCACCCCGCCGCTCCTTGGCGATCACCTCGGAGTACACCTGACCGGTGGTGACGTTGGCGTCGCCGCTCAGGTCCCGCGACAGGAACCGCTCGTAGTGGCCGATGTCGAGGTCCGTCTCCGCACCGTCGTCGGTCACGAAGACCTCGCCGTGCTGGAACGGGTTCATCGTGCCCGGGTCCACGTTCAGGTACGGGTCGAGCTTCTGCATCGTTACCCGCAGGCCGCGCGAGGTGAGCAACTGGCCGAGACTGGAGGCAGTGAGCCCCTTGCCCAGGGAGGAGGCGACGCCCCCTGTGACGAAGACGTGCTTGGTCGTACGTGCCTGCTGCACCAACGGGGCTCCCGTGAAAATCGTGGGGGCCGAATCCCCCTATCCACGGGCCATAACGCTAACACGCCGCCGGTCACTCAGCGCACCACGACCCGGCAGATCACATCACCCGATCGGCGCAGCGAGGGGTTTTCCCGAACTCCCACGGCACGCGCCGGGATCAGGAATCGTTGTCACGTGACCTTCGACGTGGCGGGGAGCGCCGCACGAGCCATGCACGACCGCTCGGCGGCGTGGCGTTTCATCGAGGGTTTCGCGGCCGAGTGGGCCGAGCCGCTGGAACCGCAGGACGGCTGGAACCGGTCGGATCTCGCCGCCACCGAGGAGCAGCTGCTCGTCCGGCTGCCCGAGGCGGTGAAGGAGGCACTGGCGCTGTTCGGCAAGCGTCCCGACCTGACCAGCAACCAGGACCGCCTGCTGACGCCGTCCGAACTGCGCGTGGTCGACGACGTCCTGGTGTTCCGCGACGAGAACCAGTGGGTCGCGGCCTGGGGCACCACGCTGGACGGCGACGACCCGGAGGTCCGGATCAAGCTCGACCTCGTGGACAGGGCCGAGGAGCGCTGGGACGCGTGGCTGCCCCGGTTCTCGCTGGCGTGCGTGGAGATGGTGCTGTCCGAGGCGCTGTTCCGCGACGGGGCCGACACAGCGGACAGGGAGACGTCCGAGGCGGACGTCTCCCTGCTCGAAGATCACTTCGCACTGCTGCCGCTGCACAGTCCCGGCACCCGCTGGTTCGCCGCGGACGACCTGATCGTCCGCGAGGACGACCGCCAGTGGCTGTGGGCCCGCGCCCGCACGCCGGACGCGCTGGACCAGCTCCTGAAGGCCCTGCCCGGCGAGTGGACGACCGAGCACTGAGTTTCTAGCCGGCTGTGCCGGGTGAGGACGCCTCCGCGTTGCCCGCCACGCCGTAACGGCCGGAGCGGCCCTCCAGCTGTTCGCGCAACGCCATCACCACGACGACCTGGCCCGCCGGGGTGTCGGAGTTGTCCACCGTGGACAGGATCGACGTCGCCGCGGTGTCCGCGCGGACCACGCCGATGGCGCCCGTGCCGTTCGCGGAACCGTTCGCGCCGGCCAGCACGACACCCGCGCCGGCCCGGTCGAGCTGGGTGGCGAAGCGCGCGACGGTCGCCGCCCGGTCCGCGGCCGAGTCACCGATCGCGGCGCCACCGGTCAGCACGATCGCGAGCTGTGCGGGCTTCACGCCCGAGGTCGCCTTCACGAACCCCGCGTTCGTCAGCCCGGCGAGCGCGGACGCCGTCTCGTCGGCCGTGGCCTGCGGCTCGTTGCTGGACGGGTTGAGCAGCAGCAACGTCCCGAACAGACCGCCCGCGCGGGTGCCGGGGTCCGCGGCCGTGGGCAGCTGCGAGCCTGCGGGCTGCAGCCGTGCCACGAGATCGCGCAGCTGATCGCCGCGCGACGGGTCGGCGAACGCGTCGGTCAGCTGGATCTCGCCGGTGACGGTGGCGCTCGCGGACTTCAGCAGCCCGGCGAGAGCGTCCCGATCGGACGGACGGGCGTCCGACGTGGTCACGATGACGACCGTGCGTTCGGTGAGCCGGTCCTTGACCGCCAGCGGGCCGACGGACGCGGCGAACTTGTCCGCCTCGGTCAGCTTGGCGTTCAACGCGTTGCGGTCGTTCTGCAGGTCGTTCACCTGCTGTGCCAACGAGTTCTTCTCGTCGCTCAGCCCGGAGAGCAGCCTTCCGCTGATCGCGGTCGACCCCAGCACGACACCGACCGCCAGCGCGAGGAACACGGCGGTGATCGAAACTATGTGGTAGCGCAGCGTGATCACGAGAGGAACCCCTTGAACCAGTTGACGACGGATTGCCAGCCGTCGACCACGATGTCGACGTAGACGTGACCGACGCCGGACACCGCGAGGGCCGCCGCCATGGCAGCGATCGCGGCGGTCACCAGCAGGACGATCACGCCCAGCGAGACCCGGCTGCGGTGCAACGTCGCGACGGCCTCCCCGTCGACGAGCTTGCTGCCGAGCTTGAGCCGGGTGAGGAACGTGGAGGGGTTGGAACCGGAGTGCCCGCGGTCGAGGAACTCGCGCAACGTCGCGCGCAGCCCCACCGTCACCACCAGGGACGCCCCGTGCGCCTCGGCGAGCAGCAACGCGAGGTCCTCCGCGTTGCCCGACGCCGGGAACGTCACCGCGCCGATGCCGAGGTCCTGGATCCGTTGCAGGCCGGGCGCGTGGCCGTCGGTCTGCGCGGGCACGACCACCTCGGACGCCGCGCGCAGTGACGCGGTGCCGATGCCGTCGGGGTCGCCGACGATGATGTCCGGCTTGAGCCCGGCGTCGTACAGCGTGTCCGCGCCGGTGTCGACGCCGATCAGCACCGGCCGGTACTCGCGGATGTACTTGCGGAGCTTGCGCAGTTCCTCCGCGTGCGACGGGCCGCCCGCGACGACGAGCACCTGCCGGTCGCGCATCGGCACGTACACCTCCGGCACGCCGACGCCGTCGAGCACCAGCGCGCGTTCGCGGCGGAGGAACTCGATGGTGTTGGCGGAGAACGCTTCCAGCTGAGCCGACATGCCGGCCTTCGCCTCGATCATCGCGTCGGCGATGCTTTCGGCGTTCTGCTCGATCCCTGTGGCGAGCTCACGTTCTCCGGCGTACACGACTCCTTCGTGCAGCCGGATCTTCGTGCCTTCCTTGATCTCCCGCAGCGCGACGGCGCCGACGTTGTCGATCAGCGGAATGCCCGCCTCGATCAGCAGTTCCGGCCCGAGGTTGGGAAACCGCCCGGAAATCGACGGTGACGCGTTCACGACACCGACGACCTCGGCCGAGACGAGCGCTTCGACGGTCCGCCGATCGAGGTCGACGAGGTCCATCACAGCGATGTCACCGGCACTGACGCGCCGCACCAGGTCGCTCGCGCGCCGATCAACCCGCGCGACGCCCGTGACACCGGGAAGTTCGTGGTTGGTGCGGCTCAGCAGCCCGGAAAGCTTCATGAGCCGATAGTGACTCACGGTGCGCACGCGACAGGTGAGGCACGCCGGGCATTTCTCGCTGGTCAGTCGTCGGGGTGAACTACTACGGCTCCAAACGCGAGAACCACTGCACTTATGAGCACCCAAATACCGTTGCCGAACCCGGCTTCCAGCGCCGGATCGATGGCGATGTTGCCCTCCTGGTGAAAGCTGATCGCGTTCAGCAAATACACGAACAACATTCCGGTGACGCCCGCCAGCCCCACCGCTCCGGCAAAGGCGACTTTCCGCCACCGAACACCCGCCAGCACCACTGCGGCCATCACCACGATCGGGATACCGAACAACGGTGCGTGCTCATCCGCGGTGCCACCGAAGTGCGTGCTCCACCCACTGGTGACGTAGGCGGTCTGCGGCTGCCCGGGAGCAAGCCGGATCAGCAGCTCGGAGAACGGCAGGAACGTGGCCCCGGCCGCGGCCACCGCGGCAAGCCCGAGCAGCACGACGCCAAGGATCTTCCTCACGCCGCCTCCCGTTGTGCCGCAACAGCTCCCACGAGCCCGACCAACGTCCCCACGACGAGGAAAACCAGCCCGAACCCGACCGCGAAGTCCCCCTGCTGCTCGATCGCGTGCCCGCGTTCGGACACCACGAGCGCTGAGACGACCCCCACCGCACCCAGCTGCCCGGCAGCCCCGGCCAGCGCCGCGCGGTTGATCCAGATCCCGGCCACGAGCAACGCGACCGTCACCACGACAGGCACGCCGTACCAGGGCGAGAGCTCCCCGGCGGGCCAGTCGCCTGGCTTGTTGAGAACCTCGGTCCCCCAGGCCCGCACCACGACCTCAACGCCACCGGCGTACGCCGTCGAGTACCACGGCAACACCATCGCCGTAGCGCTCAGCACCACTCCGGCCGCGATCAACGCGATCGCCGTAGGTCTCCCGATCACCGGGTCTCCCGCTCGTCGTCGTCAGGAATCGCAATCCCGAAGGGAGGCGTGTCGTCGTCGCTGTCGAGCTGGTGCACGACCACCCCGTCCCCTTCGTCCTCGTCGTCCACCACCGGCTCGGGACTCCTCCGCTGGGCGAGCACCGCGCCCACGAGCCCGACGACGGCCGCGACCAGCAGGAGGTAGAAGCCGTCGTGGTAGAGCAGTTCGTCCTTGCCGGCACCGCGCGGCGGCTCGGAGTCGATGAGCTCTTTCAGTTCCCGCAACTGGAACACGTAGAGGAACAGGATCCCGGCCAGCACCCCGGCCCCGGCCATGGCCAGCGGCCGTCCGGCGAACGCGGTCTCCTGACGCGCCAGCAGCACCACGGCGACCGCCATCATGATCGCCGCGACCACCACTGGCCACCCGGCGGCGAAGAGCGCGGTCTGTTCGACCGCCTCGTTCTGCGGGTTCGACGTGGTGACCCACAGGGTCGAGGTGGAGCGCAGATCGGTCCCGAACCCCTTGTAGACCGTGCTGAAGACGTCCTGGATCGACCCGATCACCGCCAGCACGGCCCCGAGCGCCAGCAGCACCCACGCGATCTTGCGACGCTCAATCACTCTTGGGCTCCACGATCACCGGATACCCGTACGGCGGTGTGTCGGTGTCGTCCGCCTCGTCGTCGATCTGATGGATCACAGCCCCTTCACCGGCAGCGTCCCCTGGCACGGCCCGAGGAAGCTCCTGGTGCAGCACGGCCGCCACCACGGCCAGGCCCGCGGCCACGATCAGCATCGTGACCCCGTCTCCCTGCGCCACCTCGATGGTCGCCGGCGACTCGACCTCGGCCAGCCTGTCGATCACGCCCTGCACCCGAGTGACAGCGGACCAGGCCACCCCGGCCAGCACTCCGGCGCCGAGCAACGACCCGACCCGGACAGCGGGAACCCGAAAGGCCAGTACCGCCGCCAGCGCCATGACGAGCGCGGCCGCCACAGCGGGCTCCCCGAACTCCAGGGGTTCCAGCAACAACAGGTCGCGGAAGTCGTCCCGCTCGACCACCCACGAGGTGGCCTCGAACCGCCACGTCCGGCCGTTGGCCACGACCTGCACCGTGTAGGCGGACAAGAACGTGGCCGTCACACCCAGCCCAGCGGCAACGACCACCAGCACGGCCCCGAACACCCGGCGCGTGGTCAAAGATCCGGTAACGGTCACACCCCCATCATGCCGAAACAGGCCACACCGCGACCGCTCAGCTCAACCGCGATGACGAAGGCGGAGCCGAGGTCAGCTCTTCTTCTTGCGCCGCCGGACCACCGCCGCGGAGGACTTGTCCGCCTTGGCCGCGGCCAGCAACTCCTCGGCGTGGGCCCGGCCGGTGTCGGTGGAATCCATGCCTGCCAGCATTCGCGCCAGTTCGACGACCCGCTGCGTCTCGTCCAGCTTCCGCACGGCGGACCGCGTGAAGGTCCCGTCAGCGGACTTGTCCACCACGAGGTGCCGGTCGGCGAACGCGGCGACCTGAGGCAGGTGGGTCACCACGATCACCTGGTGCGACCGGGCAAGCCGAGCCAGCCGCCGTCCGACCTCGACCGCGGCCCGCCCGCCGACTCCGGCGTCGACCTCGTCGAACACCAGGGTGGGCACCGGATCGGAGTGCGACAGCACGACCTCCAGCGCCAGCATCACCCTGGAGAGCTCACCTCCGGAGGCCCCCTTGTGCACCGGCAACGCCGGCGCACCGGGATGCGAGATCAACCGCAGCTCGACGTCGTCCACTCCGGACGACCCGGCGTGCAGGATCGACCTGCCCACGGCCAGCGCCTGGGCGTCCCCGGCCTCAGCGTGCCGAGGCCGGACGGCCAGTTCCACCGAGGCGTGCGGCATGGCCAGCCCGTCGAGTTCCTCGGTGACGGCCTTTCCCAGCTCCAGCGCGGCCTCGACCCGGGCGGCCGTGACCTGAGCGGCCAGCGCACCCAGCTCGACGGCGAGCTCGTCCCGCCGAGTGGCCAGCGAGCTCAAGGCCTCTTCGGACGTGTCCAGCCCGCCCAGCCGGGCCCTGGCGTCAGCAGCCCAGGCGATCACACCGTCGATGTCGGCCGCGTACTTCCGGGTCAGCGCCTTCAACTCGGCCTGCCGCTGCAACACCGACTCGAGCCGGCCGGGGTCGGCCTCCAGATGATCCAGGTAGCCGGAGATCTCGGCACCGACGTCGGCCAGCAACGTCGCCGCCTCGACCAGCCGCGGCTCCATCTCCCGCAGCTTCGGGTCCTCGGAAGCCGACAACCGGCGAGCGGCCTCGGAGATCAACCCGAGCGCGCCAGGATTGTCGGGATCACCCTCCAGCGAGCCGGACACCGCGAACTGCGCGCCCTGAGCGGCCTCGCGCAGCTGGTCGGCGTCGGCAAGCCGCCGGGCCTCGTCGTGCAGCTCGACGTCCTCGCCCGGCTTCGGGTCGACGGCGTCGATCTCGCCGAGGCCGTGCCGCAGCAGGTCGGCCTCACGGGCGAGCTCACGCGAGCGCTCGGTGCGTTCCTTCAGTTCCGTGGAGACGCGCAGCCACTCCTCGCGGACGGCCTGGTACGCGCGCAGCGGCCCGCTCACGTCGTCGCTCGCGAAACGGTCCAGCACGGCGCGCTGCTCGGTCGGGCGCATGAGACGCAGCTGGTCGTTCTGGCCGTGGACGGCGATGAGCTGCTCCGCCAGTTCGGACAGGACGCCGACCGGCACGGAGCGGCCGCCGACGTGGGCACGCGAGCGGCCGTCGGCTCCGACGGTGCGGATCGCGATCAGCGACCCGTCCTCGTCGGCCTGACCGCCGACCTCTTCCGCCACCTTCGCGGCAGGGCTGCCCGCCGGAGCCTGGAAGCGGCCTTCTACCACCGCTTTGTCGGCTCCGGTACGCACCCGCGACGCCTCCGCACGGCCACCGCCGAGCAGGTGCAATCCAGTCACGACCATGGTCTTGCCCGCACCCGTCTCACCAGTCACTACGGTGAATCCGGGGTCCAGTTCAAGGGTGGCCTCGTCGATCACGCCAAGGCCATTGATGCGCATCTCGGCCAGCACAGGGCGAACCTTACTTGTCGGGTCCGACATTTCCGGATGGATCCTTGCTCTGGGGGCACCATAGCCAGCGAGTGCCGACGCGCCGAGCGGCGCGGTCAGCCTGCCGATGGTCCCCGCCATCCCTTCACCGGCAGGGCGAACTTCTCGACCAGCCGGTCCGTGAACGGCGCCTGGCGCAGCCGCACGACCTTGAGCGGTACCGCGCCTTCCACGATCTCGATCCGCGCGCCCGCGGGCAGCTCGAACGTGCGCCGCCCGTCCGCGGACAGCGCCGCCGGGTGGCCCGACGAGTCGATCTCGAACGCCACGTGCGACTTCGGCGAGACGACCAGCGGTCGTGAGAACAGCGCGTGTGCGTTGCTCGGCACCACCAGGATCGCCTGCACGTCCGGCCACACGACCGGTCCGCCGGCGGAGAACGCGTAGGCAGTCGAGCCCGTCGGCGTCGCACAGATCACGCCGTCGCAGCCGAACGCCGACACCGGCCGGCCGTCGACCTCGACGACGACGTCGAGGATGCGTTCGCGGATCAGCTTCTCGACGGTGATCTCGTTGAGCGCCCAGGTCTGCGCGACCACGTCGCCGTTGACCTTCGCGACGAGGTCGAGCGTCATGCGCTCTTCCACGAAGTAGTCGCGCTCCAGCACGTGGCCGACGGCCTCGTGCAACGCGTCCGAGTCGGCTTCCGCGAGGAACCCGACGCGGCCCAGGTTCACGCCCAGCACCGGCACCCGCGCCGGGCGGGCGAGCTCGGCGCCGCGCAGCAGCGTGCCGTCACCGCCGAGGACGAGCACCAGTTCGGTGCCCTCGGCCGCGTGGTCGTCGGCGGGCACGACCTTGGTGCAGCACGACGGGCCGAGGTCACGCGCCTCGTCGTCGAGCACCCTCGTCGTGACGCCCCCGACCGCTAGACGGCCTGCGACCTGACGGGCGAGATCGATGTTGCTCTGGTGACCGGTGTGGACGACCAGCAGGACTTCCCTCATTGGGGCCCTTCTTCGACGGCGGTGCGCACCATCTCCTCCGCAGGGACGGGTTCACCCTTGCGAAGCCAGAGGAAGTACTCGACATTCCCGGACGGGCCGGGCAACGGGCTCGCGACGACCCCGTGCACGGCCAAACCGAGTTCTGCTGCCGCCCTGGTCACGTCGAGCACGGCTCCGGCACGCAGCTCGGGCTCACGCACGACACCACCGGAGCCGAGGCGTTCCTTGCCCACCTCGAACTGCGGTTTGACCATGGGCAGCAGGTCGCCCTCCTCGTCGAGGCACGCGGCCAGTGCGGGAAGCACAAGCCTCAACGAGATAAACGAAAGATCAGCCACCACGAGTTCAACTTTGCCGCCGATGTCCTCGGGCGTAAGGGTGCGGACGTTGGTCTTGTCCTTCACCACGACCCGGTCGTCGGTCTGCAGCTTCCAGTCGAGCAGGCCCCTGCCGACGTCGGCCGCGACCACCTGACGCGCGCCTTTGCGCAGCAACACGTCGGTGAAACCGCCAGTGGACGCGCCGGCGTCGAGGCAACGCCTGCCGGTGGGGTCGATCTTGAAGCCTTCGAGCGCGCCGATGAGCTTGTGCGCGCCTCTGGAGGCCCAGTTCGGGTCGTTGCCGATGTCCTTGACGACGACCGCGTCGGAGGTCTCCACGGCGGTCGCGGGTTTCGTCGCGACGGTGCCGCGGACCTTCACGCGGCCGTCCGCGACGAGTTGGCTGGCGTGCTCACGGGACCTGGCGAGCCCCCTGCGCACGAGTTCGGCGTCGAGCCGCACCCTGCGAGGCACTGTGCATCACACCTTGTCGATGCTCGACAGTGCGTCGGTGAGCGTCGAGTGCACGGCGTCGAACCGAGCCACGTGCTCGTCGAGGGGAACGTTCTCGAGCCCGTCGAGCCTCTCCAGCGCGCCGTCGATGGCGTCAGCCGGGTTGGGCGGAGGTCCGGGCAGGGGGTAGCTCACGGTCTTACGGTAGCCGATGGAGTACCGACAGGTCCGCGCCGACATACGTGGGCCTTTGCTCAGCCGGAAGCGCTTGCGCCTCTTGCTCCGTGGACACACCTGTGAGCACGAGCAGCGAGTCCATGCCGGCGTTGACCGCGCCCAGGATGTCGGTGTCGAGCCGGTCGCCGATCACCAGCGGGCGGTTCGCGCCGAGGTCCTTCGCCGCCTGCTGGAGCAGCGGGGTGGCGGGCTTGCCGGCGACGAGCGGTTCCTGGTCGGTCGCGGTCTTCAGCGCCGCGACGAGGCTGCCGTTGCCGGGCAGGAGGCCGCGTTCGGTGGGCAGGGTGGCGTCGACGTTGCACGCCACCCACAGCGCGCCGTTGCGGATGGCCACCGCGGCCTCGGCCAGCTCACGCCAGCCGAGGTCCATGGACAGCCCTTGCAGGACCGCCACCGCGCCTTCCGCGGTGTCGGTCGGGATGAGTCCGCGCTTGAACACCTCGGCCTCGAGGGCCTTTGTGCCGAGCACGAGCACAGTGGATCGCTTCGGCAGCCGTTCGGCCAGCATGGCCGCGCCTGCCTGCGAGGAGGTGCTCACCTCGTCGACGTTCGTCTCGAACCCGAGCTCGACGAGGTGATCGGCCACCATCTGCGGTGAGCGGGAGGCGTTGTTGGTGACATAGCGGATCCCGACGCCCTTGCTTCTGGCCGCAGCAATCGCTTCTGCGGCACCCGGCACGGCCTCGGACCCTCGATAGACGGTGCCGTCGAGATCGATCAGCAACGCGTCGTACCTGTCGAGCAACGTCTCACTCACTGCTGCGGGGTCTCCTCCTGGGTCAACTCGAACGCGCGCTCGGCGGCGTCCGTCTCCCCTTCGTCGTCAGCCTCGGCGGCGTTGAGGAACCACTTGACGGCTTCCTCGATGCGACCGGCCGCGGCCAGGTTGTCGGCATAAGCGTAGAAGAGCCGCGCGGAGTAGGGATTGCGCTGCCCCGGGTCGAGGTCAGGACCCTGCAGTGCGATCACGGCAGCGTCGAGCTGGCCCATGTCGCGACGAGCGCCGGCCGCGACGATCCGCAGCTCGATCTCGTCTTCCTGGCTGAGGTCCTTGACCGCCGGGTCCTTGGCGAGGTCGATCGCCCGCTCCGGCCGGCCAAGGGCCCGCTCGCAGTCGGCCATGATCGCCAGGTGGCCCGGTCCGGTCATCATCCGGCGCGCGGCCCGCAGTTCGCTGAGCGCCTCGGCCCACTCGTCCGCGAAGTAGGCGGTGAGACCCGCCGCTTCCCGCACGACACCGACGCGAGCAGCCTTGCTCCGCGCGTACCGCGCGTGCTCCAGGGCCAGCTCCGGGTCCTCGTCGATCAGCAGCCCGGCCGCGGCCAGGTGCCGTCCGATGATCTCCGCGAGGCCCTTGGGCAGGCTGCGCAGCTCGGCCTTGATCTCCGGGTCGAGCAGCGACAGGTCGGCTTCCTCCGGCAGCTCGGGCCGTCCGCCACGGGGCGCGGGCGCCTCGTCGCGCTGCTCCGCGCTGTCGGCGTCGTCCTGCTCCGCACGGGGCTCGTCGTCCCGCTTCTCCGCGTCGACCTCGGTGTCGCTGTCAGCGGCGACCGCGGTCTCGACGACCTCGGCGCCTTCAGCGACGACCTCGGCGTCAGCGGCCGGCTCACGACCGGCAGCCGCGCGGGTGGCGGCGGCGCCGTCGCCCAGGCGGTACCCGGCGCGCTCGGCGGCCGGAGTCACCTCGGCAGACGCCTCGGCGCCGTCCTTGCCTGTGGTCTCCGGCTCCGACTGACGCCCCTGGAAGCGCGCCGCACGCTCACGGCTGCGCTCGTCACGACGGTCGTCGCGCGGCGGGGCGGAACGCTCGTCGTTGCGGTGGTCGCCGGAATCGCTCTTCCGGTAGCCGCCACGGTCGTTCGAGTCGTCCTTGCGGTAGCCACCGCGATCGCTCGAACCCTGGCCGCGGTACCCACCGCGGTCGTTCGAGTCGCTCTTGCGGTAACCGCCGCGGTCACTGGAACCCCGGTCGTCCTTGCGGAAGCCGCCGCGGTCACTGGACTCGCTCTTGCGGTAGCCACTGCGGTCGCCCGAGTCGTCCTTGCGGAAGCCGGGACGGTCGCTCGAACGCGAGCCGCCACGGTCACCGGAATCGCTCTTGCGGTAGCCACCGCGATCGCTCGACTCGCTCTTGCGGAAGCCAGGACGGTCACCCGAGTCGCTCTTGCGGTAGCCGGGGCGGTCGCTGGAGTCGTCCCTGCGGAAGCTGGGACGGTCGCCAGAGTCGCTCTTGCGGTAACCACCGCGGTCACTGGACTCGCTCTTGCCGCGGTAACCGCCGCGGTCACCCGAGTCGCTCTTGCGGAAGCTGGGACGGTCGCCGGACTCACTCTTGCGGAAGCCGCCGCGATCGCTCGACTCGCTCTTGCGGTAACCGCCGCGGTCGCCTGAATCGTCCTTGCGGAAGCTGGGACGATCGCCGGAGCGCTCGCCCCGGTAACCACCGCGGTCGCCGCCACGGTCGCTCGAACCCTGGCCGCGATAGCCGCCACGGTCGCCCGACTCGCTCTTGCGGAAGCTGGGACGGTCACCCGACTCGCTCTTGCCGCGGTAGCCGCCGCGATCGCCCGAGTCGTCCTTGCGGAAACCGGGACGGTCGCTGGACTCACTCTTGCGGAAACCGCCGCGGTCGCTGGAACCCCGGTAACCGCCACGGTCACCGGAGTCGCTCTTGCGGAACCCACCGCGCTCGCCCGAGCCGGCACGGTCGCCGGAGCGGAACCCGCCACGGTCGCTCGACTCGCTCTTGCCGCGGTAACCGCCACGGTCGCCCGAGTCGTCCTTGCGGAAGCTGGGACGGTCACCCGAGTCGCTCTTGCGGTAACCGCCGCGGTCGCCGGAATCGCTCTTGCCGCGATAGCCACCGCGGTCACCGGAGTCGTCCTTGCGGTAGCCGGGGCGGTCGCTCGAACCCTGGCCGCGATAGCCGCCACGGTCGCTGGACTCGCTCTTGCGGTAACCACCGCGGTCGCTTGAATCGCTCTTGCCGCGGTAACCGCCGCGGTCACCTGAATCGTCCTTGCGGAATCCGGGGCGGTCGCTGCGGAAACCGCTGCGCTCACCGGAACCGGAGCCCTGGCCGCGATAGCCGCCTCGGTCGCCCGAGTCGCTCTTGCCGCGGTAGCCACCACGATCGCTGGAGCCACTGCGGTCGCTCGAACGGTCGCCGCGGTAGCCACCGCGGTCGCCGGAGTCGTCCTTGCGGTAGCTGCCGCGGTCGCTGGAACCCTGGCCGCGGTAACCGCCGCGGTCACTGGAGCCGGCGCGGTTGTCTCGACGGTCGCCGCTGTTGGTGCGGTCGCCGGAGCCTTCACCGCGCTGAGAGTTGCTGCTGGAGTTGTTGCTGCTGCTGAACTTGCGGTCGCCTGATGGACGGCCACCGTCGGAATGGCGCGGTCGGTCTCCCTGGCCACGCTGACGGTCGCCGGGACGATCCCCGAACCTGGACACCAAATCCTCCTACTATGGACACGCTGAAAGGGGCCTGTGATCGAAGCACTGTAATTGTGCCCCGCGATCACAAGCCCCTTCAGGGAAGTAAAGTTCGGCGGCGACCTACTCTCCCACACCGTAACCAGTGCAGTACCATCGGCGCAGAAGGGCTTAACTACCGGGTTCGGAATGGGACCGGGTGTTTCCCCAACGCTATGACCACCGAAACACTATGGAATTCAACCTAGAACCCCGATCCAACAGACCCAGAAGGCCCGTAGCGGGTTCGATCGGTTCTGGTTGTTCTTCCAGAACCGCACAGTGGATGCGTAGCGTCTTTGTAACAAGTCCTCGGCCTATTAGTACCAGTCAGCTCCAACCGTTACCGGTCTTCCACCTCTGGCCTATCAACCCAGTGGTCTAGCTGGGGGCCTTAACCCACGAAGGGTGGGATACCTCATCTTGGAACGAGCTTCCCGCTTAGATGCCTTCAGCGGTTATCCCTTCCGAACGTAGCCAACCAGCAATGCTCTTGGCAGAACAACTGGCACACCAGCGGTCCGTCCGTCCCGGTCCTCTCGTACTAGGGACAGCCTTCCTCAAGTATCCTACGCGCGCGGCGGATAGGGACCGAACTGTCTCACGACGTTCTAAACCCAGCTCGCGTACCGCTTTAATGGGCGAACAGCCCAACCCTTGGGACCTACTCCAGCCCCAGGATGCGACGAGCCGACATCGAGGTGCCAAACCATCCCGTCGATATGGACTCTTGGGGAAGATCAGCCTGTTATCCCCGGGGTACCTTTTATCCGTTGAGCGACCACGCTTCCACAAGCCATGGCCGGATCACTAGTTCCGACTTTCGTCCCTGCTCGACCCGTCAGTCTCACAGTCAAGCTCCCTTGTGCACTTGCACTCAACACCTGATTGCCAACCAGGCTGAGGGAACCTTTGAGCGCCTCCGTTACTCTTTGGGAGGCAACCGCCCCAGTTAAACTACCCACCAGGCACTGTCCCTGATCCGGATCACGGACCGAGGTTAGACATCCAATACGACCAGAGTGGTATTTCAACGTTGACTCCACACTGACTGGCGTCAGCGCTTCACAGTCTCCCACCTATCCTACACAAGCCGAATCGAACACCAATACCAAGCTATAGTAAAGGTCCCGGGGTCTTTCCGTCCTGCCGCGCGTAACGAGCATCTTTACTCGTAATGCAATTTCGCCGGGCCTGCGGTTGAGACAGTCGAGAAGTCGTTACGCCATTCGTGCAGGTCGGAACTTACCCGACAAGGAATTTCGCTACCTTAGGATGGTTATAGTTACCACCGCCGTTTACTGGCGCTTAAGTTCTCAGCTTCGCCCCGAAGGACTAACCGGTCCCCTTAACGTTCCAGCACCGGGCAGGCGTCAGTCCATATACATCGTCTTGCGACTTCGCATGGACCTGTGTTTTTAGTAAACAGTCGCTTCTCGCTGGTCTCTGCGGCCGTCTCGCCCTAGCCTGCAAGAGGCTTCAAGCGCTACGGCCCCCCTTCTCCCGAAGTTACGGGGGCATTTTGCCGAGTTCCTTAACCACAGTTCGCCCGATCGCCTTGGTATTCTCTACCTGACCACCTGTGTCGGTTTGGGGTACGGGCCGCGTGAAAGCTCGCTAGAGGCTTTTCTCGGCAGCATGGGATCACTCTACTTCGCCTCAATCGGCTACGCATCACGTCTCAGCCTTAATGAAGCACGGATTTGCCTATGCTTCGGCCTACACGCTTGCACCAGTACTACCACTCACTGGCGGAGCTACCCTCCTGCGTCACCCCATCGCTTGACTACTACAAGTTCAGGTCCCGCGCTCCACAGTCCCCATCGGCCCGAAGGCTTTCAGGAGGTGCTTTGGGCGGTTAGTATCACAAGGTTCATCATGGGCGCGTTCACACGGGTACGGGAATATCAACCCGTTGTCCATCGACTACGCCTGTCGGCCTCGCCTTAGGTCCCGACTTACCCTGGGCGGATTAGCCTGGCCCAGGAACCCTTGGTCATCCGGCGGACGAGTTTCTCACTCGTCTTTCGCTACTCATGCCTGCATTCTCACTCGCATAGCGTCCACGGCTGGATTACTCCGCCGCTTCAACCGCTACACGACGCTCCCCTACCCATCCCGAGTAAACTCGAAATGACACAGCTTCGGTGGTGTGCTTAAGCCCCGCTACATTGTCGGCGCAGGACCACTTGACCAGTGAGCTATTACGCACTCTTTAAAGGGTGGCTGCTTCTAAGCCAACCTCCTGGCTGTCTGTGCGACCCCACATCCTTTCCCACTTAGCACACACTTAGGGACCTTAGCTGGCGTTCTGGGCTGTTTCCCTCTCGACTACGAACCTTATCGCCCGCAGTCTCACTGCCGCGCTCTCACACCACGGTATTCGGAGTTTGGTTGATTTCGGTAAGCTTGTAGGCCCCCTAGACCATCCAGTGCTCTACCCCCGTGGTGAAACACACGACGCTGCACCTAAATGCATTTCGGGGAGAACCAGCTATCACGGTGTTTGATTGGCCTTTCACCCCTAACCACAGCTCATCCCCCAGGTTTTCAACCCTGGTGGGTTCGGGCCTCCACGCGGTCTTACCCGCGCTTCACCCTGGCCATGGCTAGATCACACCGCTTCGGGTCTAGACCACGCGACTCAAGCGCCCTATTCAGACTCGCTTTCGCTACGGCTACCCCACACGGGTTAACCTCGCCACGTAGCACTAACTCGCAGGCTCATTCTTCAAAAGGCACGCCGTCACCCCTAAAGGCTCCGACGGATTGTAGGCACACGGTTTCAGGTACTATTTCACTCCCCTCCCGGGGTACTTTTCATCTTTCCCTCACGGTACTAGTCCGCTATCGGTCACCAGGGAGTATTTAGGCTTAGCGGGTGGTCCCGCCAGATTCACAGCGAATTTCACGAGTACGCTGCTACTTGGGAACACTCTAAACAGACGATAGGTTTTCGAGTACGGGAGTTTCACCCTCTACGCTCACGCTTTCCAGACGTATTCCTCTAACCACACGTTTTCTGACTGTTTGCCAGTTCGGCAGAACTGACCAAGAGGTCCCACGACCCCGCGAATGCAACCCCTGCCGGGTATCACACAGACGCGGTTTAGCCTCATCCGCTTTCGCTCGCCACTACTCACGGAATCACGGTTGTTTTCTCTTCCTGCGGGTACTGAGATGTTTCACTTCCCCGCGTTCCCTCCACATACCCTATGTGTTCAGGTATGGGTGAACCCACATGACTGGGTCCGGGTTTCCCCATTCGGAAATTCTAGGATCTCAGCTCGGTTGACAGCTCCCCTAGACTTTTCGCAGTCTCCTACGTCCTTCATCGGCTCCTGGTGCCAAGACATCCACCGTATGCCCTTACTAACTTGCTACAAAGATGCTCGCATCCACTGTGCAGTTCTCAAAGAACAATCAGACCCACCTGCTCGATTGCGAACGCCGGCCCGATCCAAAGACCGAGTGGTTCATCCGCGGCAAGTAGCCGATCACCGAAAGACACACAAAAGCGTGTTCTCTCAGGACCCAACAGCGTACCGATCTGTTCACCCAGCCCTCTCGACACCTTTCCACGCAGGCAAGCCTGCAGTACTTACTGTCGAAACAACCGAACGTCTAGCCAGCCAGCATCCACTAATGAGCCTCACCCAACATCAAGGTCGGGTTGAGTTCTGACCACTGCTCAAGACATTCGCTTGAGGTCAGCGGTAGATGCTCCTTAGAAAGGAGGTGATCCAGCCGCACCTTCCGGTACGGCTACCTTGTTACGACTTCGTCCCAATCGCCAGTCCCACCTTCGACCGCTCTCCCCCTTGCGGGTTGAGCCACGGGCTTCGGGTGTTACCGACTTTCGTGACGTGACGGGCGGTGTGTACAAGGCCCGGGAACGTATTCACCGCAGCGTTGCTGATCTGCGATTACTAGCGACTCCGACTTCACGGGGTCGAGTTGCAGACCCCGATCCGAACTGAGACCGGCTTTATGGGATTCGCTCCACCTCGCGGCTTAGCAGCCCTTTGTACCGGCCATTGTAGCATGTGTGAAGCCCTGGACATAAGGGGCATGATGACTTGACGTCATCCCCACCTTCCTCCGAGTTGACCCCGGCAGTCTCCCATGAGTCCCCGGCATTACCCGCTGGCAACATGGAACGAGGGTTGCGCTCGTTGCGGGACTTAACCCAACATCTCACGACACGAGCTGACGACAGCCATGCACCACCTGTGAACCAGCCACAAGGGAGGCTCTATCTCTAGAGCTTTCTAGTCCATGTCAAGCCCAGGTAAGGTTCTTCGCGTTGCATCGAATTAATCCACATGCTCCGCCGCTTGTGCGGGCCCCCGTCAATTCCTTTGAGTTTTAGCCTTGCGGCCGTACTCCCCAGGCGGGGTGCTTAATGCGTTAGCTGCGGCACAGAGGGCGTGGAAGCCCCCCACACCTAGCACCCACCGTTTACGGCGTGGACTACCAGGGTATCTAATCCTGTTCGCTCCCCACGCTTTCGCTCCTCAGCGTCAGTGTCGGCCCAGAGACCCGCCTTCGCCACCGGTGTTCCTCCTGATATCTGCGCATTTCACCGCTACACCAGGAATTCCAGTCTCCCCTGCCGAACTCAAGTCTGCCCGTATCGACCGCAAGCTTGGAGTTAAGCCCCAAGTTTTCACGGCCGACGCGACAAACCGCCTACGAGCTCTTTACGCCCAATAATTCCGGACAACGCTCGCACCCTACGTATTACCGCGGCTGCTGGCACGTAGTTAGCCGGTGCTTCTTCTGCAGGTACCGTCACTTGCGCTTCGTCCCTGCTGAAAGAGGTTTACAACCCGAAGGCCGTCATCCCTCACGCGGCGTCGCTGCATCAGGCTTTCGCCCATTGTGCAATATTCCCCACTGCTGCCTCCCGTAGGAGTCTGGGCCGTGTCTCAGTCCCAGTGTGGCCGGTCACCCTCTCAGGCCGGCTACCCGTCGTCGCCTTGGTAGGCCATTACCCCACCAACAAGCTGATAGGCCGCGGGTCCATCCCATACCGCCTGAACTTTCCACCACAAGACATGCATCCCGTGGTCGTATCCGGTATTAGACCTCGTTTCCAAGGCTTATCCCAGAGTACAGGGCAGGTTACCCACGTGTTACTCACCCGTTCGCCGCTCGTGTACCCCGAAGGGCCTTACCGCTCGACTTGCATGTGTTAAGCACGCCGCCAGCGTTCGTCCTGAGCCAGGATCAAACTCTCCAATAAGGATTATGTTTGATCGCTCCAGACGGAATATGTCTGGCATCAATCTGGTCTTGCCTCAAAGGAACTACCTCGACGAGGAGGTAATTCATATATTACTGGCTGTGTTTCGGCACGCTGTTGAGTTCTCAAAGAACACGCGCACACCGCAGCTAGTCTCACGGAGAGATGTCGCTTCCGGGGCTGTGTCGTACTTAAGCTTTGTGATTGAAACTTCCGACGCCCTTGGCCTCTGAGCTCAGAAGAGCTACCGGCTGGGTCTTCGTCGTTTCCAGATCACCCACTCTACCACAGTCCATGGAAGCTTGGTTCGTGATCTGCGTCGCGCTCCGTTCCGGTGTTCCCGGCCCGTTCCTCGCTGACATGGAGAAAGTTACACGCACGCCAACGCAGGGTCAAATCGGGGGCACCATGGTCGCCCGCGGTTAAGAAACCGCAGGTCAACAGCCCCGTACAGGACCCATGAACAAGCTATCCCAGGCTCGATCCCCGCACACTGTGACCGCGATCACAGCCAGAAAGATCGAAGGCCGCCGGTCCCAGGTGGGATCGGCGGCCTTCTACGACCAGAACGTGCAGGTCAGAGCTCTACGTGCACGCTTGCGTTGTTGCGCTTGCCGCGGCGGAGCACCAGGAACTTGCCGTGGAGCAGATCCGACGACGCCGGCTTCCACTCCTCGTCGGTCACCTTCGCGTTGTTCACGTAGGCACCGCCCTCGTTGACCGTCCGCCGCGCGGCACCCCGGCTGTCCGCCAGGCCCGACGCGATCAGCAGGTCGACGATCGTGGGCTCGTCCGCCAGCCGCACCTGGCCCTTGGGCGCCTCGGCCAGTGCCGCCTCCAGCACCGACGCGTCCAGGTCACGCAGCTCGCCCCGGCCGAACAGCGCCGACGACGCGAGGATGACCTGCTGCGTCGCGCGTTCGCCGTGGACCAGGTCGGTGAACTCCTGCGCGAGACGCTTCTGCGCGGCACGCTGGTGCGGCGCCTCCGCGGTCTGCTTCTCCAGCTCGTCCAGCTCCTCACGGGTGAGGAACGTGAACAGGCGCAGGTAGTTCAGCACCGTGACGTCGTCGGCGTTCACGAAGTACTGGTACCAGGCGTACGGCGACGTCATCTCCGGGTCGAGCCACAGGTTGCCGCCGCCGGTGGACTTGCCGAACTTGCGGCCCTCGGCGTCGGTGACCAGCGGCGCGGTCAGCGCGTGCACGTGCTTGCCCTCGACCCGGCGGATCAGGTCGACGCCGCCGACGATGTTGCCCCACTGGTCCGAGCCGCCGACCTGCAGCGCGGTGCCGTACCTGCGGTTCAGCTCCAGGTAGTCGTTCGACTGCAGCAGCAGGTAGCTGAACTCGGTGTACGACATGCCGTCGCCTTCGAGGCGGCGCTTCACCGTCTCCCGCGACAGCATGACGTTGATCGAGAAGTGCTTGCCGACGTCGCGCAGGAACTCCAGCGCGCTGATCTGGCCCGTCCAGTTGAGGTTGTTCTCGACGACGGCGCCCGTGGGCGAGTCGTCGAAGTCCACGAACCGCTCCAGCTGGCCGCGGATGCGCTCGGCCCACTCGGCGACGGTGTCCAGCGAGTTCAGCGTGCGCTCGCCGCTGTCGCGCGGGTCGCCGATCATGCCCGTGGCGCCACCCGCCATGACGATGGGCCGGTGCCCCGCCTTCTGGAAGCGCCGCAGCATGAGCAACGGGACCATGTTGCCGGCGTGCAGCGACTTCGCCGTCGGGTCGAAACCGCAATAGAGCGTGAGCGGGCCGGCGTCCAGGTCCTTCCGGAGTGCGTCGAGGTCGGTGGACGTCGCGATCAGGCCGCGCCAGGACAGTTCGTCAAGGATGTGCTCGCTCACGGCACTCATTCTCCCCTACCTGCCCAAACCGAATTCGGGGTGCCTACCTGAGCAGCGCACGGGCGGCGGCCTGACGGGCGTGCCCGAGCAGCTGTGCGGTGCGCGCCTCGCCGTGGCGATGACCGGTGGACCGGTGCAGCGCGAGTGCGCGTTCGCCACACGCGAGTGCCTGGGGCAGGTCGCCACTGGTGAGGTGGACGTCGAGCAACACGGTGAGCGCCTGAGCCGCGGCGATGCGGAACCCGACCCGGTCGGCCTCGGCGAGCGCGTGTTCGGCCAGGATCCGCGCGTGGTCGTGGTCGCCCAGCCGGAGATGACAGGCGGCGAGGCCGGAGAGGGCGACGACCTCGGCATAACCGGTGTTCGCGTCACGTGCGAGCCGCAGCGCGCGATCGTGGTCGGCGCGAGCCTCGGCGGCTTGACCGAGGCGCAGGCGGATTCCGCCGAGGGTGTTGAGCGCGTTGGTCCGCACCGGGAGGTGGCCGGTGTCTGCGGCCAGCGCGACCGCCTCGACGGCGCTGTCCAGCGCGCGGTCGTGTTCGCCCTGGTCCAGCCAGATCTCGGCGAGGACGCGCAACGACTCCGCCTCGGCACCGCGGTCGCCGATCTCCCGGTGCAGGGCCAGTGCCCGGCTGACGTGGTCGTGCGCGGCGTCGAACCGGCCGAGCAGGTGGTAGGTCTCGCCGAGGTTCGCGAGGTTCACCGCCTCGTTGCTGCGATTTCCGAGTCGGCGGTGCAGGTCGAGCGCGCGGGTGTGGTGCTCGGCGGCACGGTCGAGTTCGCCCTGCAGCTGGCAGACGAGGCCGAGGTTGCCGAGTGTGTTCGCCTCTCCCGCCACACGTCCGGTCCGGACCGCCACCTCGAGGCTCTGCCGGTAGTGCTCGGCGGCCGCGGGCAGCTCGCCCAGCCAGAAGTACGCGGTGCCCAGGTTGCTCAGCGCGATGTTCGCGCCGCCGAGCCATCCGCCGGACCGTGCCTGCTCGACGGCCTGGGTGTAGTGCTCGATCGCGATCCGGTAGCGGCCGTGCAGCCGGTGCAGGTCGGCGAGGCTGAGTTCGGCCGCTGCCCGGCCGGTCGGCTCGTCGGCGGAGGTGGCGGCGGTGAGACCTGCGGTGGCGATCGCCAGCCATTCGACCGTGCACATCCGCAGCCAGCAGTAGCCGCGCAGCGAGTCGGCCAGCAGCCAGGCGACCCGCGCCGGTCCCCGCTCGGCTGCCAGCCGAGCGGCGGCGACGAGGTTCGGGAGCTCGGTGTCGAGCCACGCCAGCGCCTCCGCCTGCGCGTCAAAGCCCTGTGTCGCAACGGAGATGGGCAACCGGATCCGTTGCGGGAAGAGCGTCAGCGCGCCTGCGTCGACACCGCCGAGGTACCAGTCGAGCAGCCGGCCGGTGGCCTCCGCCCGTTCGGCGTCGTTCTCCTCCCGCTCGGCCGCGTACAGCCGGAGCAGGTCGTGGAACGCGTAGCGGCCTGGCGCCGGTCGCAGGAGCAGGTGCGCGTCGGCGAGCAGTGCCAGCGCCGGTCCGGCGTCGGCGCCGATCAGCGCCGTGGCGGCGGAGACACCGAAGTCGGGTCCGGGGACGAGACCGAGCAGCCGGAACAGCCTGGCGGCCGCCGGTGGCAGGGCCGCGTAGGAGTGGTCGAACGCGACCCGCACGGCCGTCTCGTCGTCGCCGACGACCGAGAGGCGGTCGAGCCGGTCGTCGGCCGCGAGTTCGGTGACGTGGTCGGAGATGGTCCGTTCGGGACGCAGGGTCAGGTTGGCCGCCGCGATCCGCAGGGCGAGCGGCAGGAACCCGCACAGCCGGGCGAGATCGACCGTCGCGCCGGGGTCGGCCTCGGCGCGGGCGGCACCCAACGTCCTGACGAGCAACGCGTGCGCCTCCTGCGGAGTGAGCACGCCGAGCGCGAAGTAGGCCGCACCGTCACGGGCGACCAGGCCACCGAGGCCGTATCTGCTGGTCACGACCACTGCGGAGCCGGGACCACCTGGAAGCAACGGGCGCACCTGCTCGACGTCGCGCGCGTCGTCGAGCAGCACCAGCATCCGCCGGTCGGCGAGCAGCGTCCGGTAGAGATCGGCGGCGCGGTCGAGGTCAGGCGGAATCTGCCCGGCCGGCACTCCCAGCGCCGACAGGAACCTGGACAACGCCTCGACCGGCGGCATCGGTGCGGCCGGCGCGTGTCCGCGCAGGTTCACGTACAGCTGGCCGCCGCCGAACCGGTCCCGCACGCGGTGCGCCCAGTGCACGGCGAGCGTGGTCTTGCCGACTCCGGCCGCTCCGGCGATCACCGCGATGGCCGTCGTTTCCCTTGTGCCACAAGCAAGTGCGTCGAGCCGGTCCAGGTCGCCCGCCCGTCCGGTGAAGGCCGAGATCGCCGTGGGCAACTGCGCGGGAGTCGCGGCCCGCGGCACGGGATCGGCGGAACGGCCCCAGTACGCACCGAGCGCGTCGCCGCCGGCGAGCACGGCCTGTTCCACCTGCCTCGGGACGGAGCTCGGTTCGATCCCGAGTTCTTCGACCAGGGTGGCCCGCAGCCGCCGGAACGCGGCGAGCGCGTCGCTCTGCCTGCCCGCGCCGTAGAGCGCGAGCATCAGCTGCGCCCAGAACCGTTCGCGCAGTGGATGCTCCCGCACCAGCACGGCCAGTTCGGCGGCGAGCTCGGCGAACCTCCCGAGCCGCAGGTCGAGGTCGACCCGGCGTTCCAGCACCGCGAGCCGCCGTTCGTCGAGTCTGGTCGCGGCCGGACGGCAGGAGTCGAGCGCGATGTCGTGCAGGGCGGGTCCGCGCCACAGGTCGAGTGCCGCCCGCAGCGAGCCGGCGTCGGTGAGCTCCTCGAACCGGTCGGCGTCCAGCTCTCCCGCCTCGACCCGCAGCAGGTAGCCGGGCGGCCGGGTCAGCAGCCGGCCGGAGGGCAACACCCGCCTCAGCCCGGCGACGCAACCGTGCAACAGACTCCTCGCGCTGGCCGGCGGCACCTCACCCCACAGGTCGCTGACCACCTGATCCCGCGAGACCACCCGGTTCGCCTCGATCAGCAGCAACGCGAGCAGTCCCCGTTGCTGCGGCCCGCCCAGCACGACCGGCCGGCCGCCGGCCAGCACCTCCAACGGTCCGAGGATCCTGAACTCGACGGGCACGGCGGACCTCCACTGGTTGGGAGAACACCCAGTGAAGAGCCGCCGCGCTCAGCCGCGATACGTCAGAACTCGCAGTCCTCGATGTCACCGAGGTCGACGAAGCAGAGGTCGCCGCCGAATCCGCCGATGACGGTGTCATTGCCCGAGATCCCGTCGACGGACCGGATGATGTCCGCCGACTGCCCACCACGCAGCACGTTCGCGCTGCTGTTGCCGGTGATGACGTTGGCGCCGACGCCGCCGTTGACGTTCTCGACGTCGATCCGGTTGTTGTCGCCCTCGCCCTGTTCGCCGTCGTTGGCGACGCTGTCCAGGCTCACCGTCAGCGTCCGGCCGGCGCCGGACTGGCGTGCGCTGTAGTTCGCCGTGTCGATGCCCGCGCCACCTTCGAAGGTGTCCGGACCGTCCAGTGCCACCAGCGAGCCGGAGCTGTCGTTGCCGTCGCCACCGATCGCGGCGTCGTTGCCGAGACCGCCGATCAGCTCGTCGTTCCCCGCCTCGCCGAAGAGGAGGTCCCTGCCGTCCTCACCGGTGATGAGGTCGTCGCCGTCGCCACCGAACAACGTGTCGTCACCGCTGCCACCGGACAACCGATCCCTGCCGTTGCCGCCGTGGACGCTGTCGCTGAACGGGCCGCCGAAGAGCCTGTCGTTGCCATCGCCGCCGACCAATGCCCCGCTGCCGTTCGTGACCAGTCTGAGGGTGTCGTCACCGGCGCCACCCTCGAGGAAGCTTCCCGCTGTGAGCGTGTCGTTGCCGGGGCCGCCGTCCACGCTCGTCTGGCCAGGGCCCGCGCTCAGGTCGATCACGTCGTTGCCCGAGCCGCCCACGACCCGCGTGACGTCGGAGGCGATGTTGTCGCGCTCCCCTGCCGCGCCGTCGTTGGCGTTGCCGTCGAGGGTGACGGTGACCGGCGTCGTCCTGCCGCTGTAGAGGACGGTGTCGACACCGTTGAACGGATTGTCGGGGCTTCCGATGAACATGTCCGCGCCGTCCGCGGCCGCATCCGAGACCATCGTGTCGTTGCCGGCGCCACCCTCGAAGCGGTCGTCCCCGGCGCCGAGGCACACGGTGTCGTTGCCACCCAGCCCCACCACGACGTCGTTGCCCCCACCAGCGAAGATGACGTCGTTGCCCGCGGTGCCGATGATCGAGTTGTTGCCGTCGTCGCCGGATCTCGTCACCGGTAGCCCGTTGCAGGTCACCGCCGCGCCGGCGGGCGCCGCCGGGATCAGCAGCGCGCCGACGAGCCCGGCGGTGACCAGGATTGCCTTTCGCATCAATGTTCCTCCCCTTGTCGTGGGGAGGACGTTGCCTCGGCGGGCTGGGCAACTTCTGGGCATCAGCTGGGAGAACGGGTTTCGACGTGCTACCTGGGCGGGAAGTCCATCGACATGACGGACCCACGTGATGCGGAGTTACGCCGGCCGACCGAGCACATGCCGCGCGTGAACGAGCCGGTTGTCGAGGAGCAGGTCGTCGAGCGCGACGACGACTACCGCAGGGTGCGGACGGTGCGGACCGTCTGTGCGGTCATTGACGTCGTGTGCTGGACGTTCGCCATCGTGCTGTTGGTGCACATCTTCCTGGTGATCGCGGGTGCGAACGCAGGCAACGGGTTCTTCCAGTTCGTCGCGGGGTGGGCGGACGGCATCACCCTCGGCCTGGACGGCCTCTTCACGCCGGAGAACGCGGCCGTGGCCACGCTGCTCAACGAGGGCCTGGCCGCGCTGCTGTGGCTGGTCATCGGTGGTCTGCTGACCGCGCTGATCACCCGCATCGCGCTGCCGGTCGGACACCGTCGCGCCTGGTACCGCAGGACTACGGCCGTCCGCTGATAGTGCGGCGCGGCAGTTCCACGCCAAGGCTCTCGGCCCAGTCGAGAGCCTTGGCGAGTGAGCTTTCGCCTGTGAGTGTCGTGGCGGCGGTGTGCATCGTGCACCGCCGCCACTGCTCTGCGTTCAGCGTCAGGTGATCAACCTGCGGCAGCGATTCGACGTCCACGTCCGCGCGTGACACGTCGAGGACGCGCAAGTTCGGCAGATTGGGCAGTTCGACGCGCGCACCTTCGACCTTGAGACGGGTCAGCCGTTCGAGCGCGGGCACGTCCACAGCAGTCGCGGTGACTTCGAGGCGTTCCAGCGGCAGGTGTGCCAAGCCGTCGATCCGCAGACGTCGTCCGCTCAGTTTCAGGTCCTGCAGGTCCGCCATGCTCGCGAGCGGCGCCAGATCAGCGTCGCCCAGCTCTCGCAGGCCGAGCTCCCGCAGCGTCGGGAACTCGCTTCCCAGGTAGGCGACCACGTCGACCTCGTAGTCCGTGACGTCGTAGTGACCCTTCATGCCGCACGACTCAGGGCGTTCGGGCGAACGGTGCCACTCGGTCACGGAGTCCGCGAGGAGTTCGAGCGGGTAGCAGGCCAGAGAAGGCTGGATGACCTGGCCGACGCGACCACGCGGGCCAGGAGCGAGGTCGACGCACAGGGCGGCACCGGACGGATACCGCACGATCGGCACCCAGAGCGGATGGTGGCCGACGAGCCGCACGGCGTCTCGGGGCGCCGTGTACGGGATCGGCTCCGCCCAGTTGCCCGGGTCGTGCGCCAATTGGGCCTCGTTGTCCAGAAGGTGTTTTCGCACAGTCAGGATCTCGTCTGCGGGCAGCAGCACGTGGTCGCCGAAGTCAGAGAACCCGCTGCGATACAGGTCGTGCACCTCGGCCGGCAACGGCACGCCGAGCTCGGCTTCGACGGCCGCCAACGGACCGGTCGCTGACACCTCGGTCCGCTCGTACGGTGGGATGACGTGACGTGGCCGTGGTTCGAACACAACGGTGTAGCTCGGCGTCGGGTAGCCGGTGCTCTGATCGATGCCGTCGGTCAGCAGCGCTGTGAACGCTCCATCTGACTCCACTCTCATTTCGACGACCACGTTGCCGTCAGCTCCAAGCGCGGCCAACGACTTGAGTCGCCAGATGTCCGGGTCGTCTTCTGACAGACCAGACGTGATCCTGTGGTCCGTGTATCCGCTGTCGCACGTGGCACGTAGCGTCAGGAAATCCGTCTTGGCATGGACAGCGAGTTCGGCGGCCACCTCGGCCAGCAGCTTCTCCACGTACGTCCCCCCAGAACGTCGAATGGACCCGTACCTTAGCCCGGTGGCCGAGTACGAGTTCGACGTCGCCCCTTCGTTCGCCGAGCAGGACCGCGCCCAGGTCGAGCCGATCGTGCGGCGCCTGGTGGAGCTCGGCGTCAAGGTCTACTACGACGAGGACCAGCTGGTCACGCGGTGGGGCATCAACTTGGTCGAGCACACCACGGAGACGTTGACGCACAAGGTTCGCTACGTGCTGATGTTCGCCTCACGGCACTACGTTGAGCACAAGTGGGCACGGCACGAACGCAGGACCGCGCAAGCATGGGCGTTGGAGCAGCAGAACGACTACGTGCTGCCGATCAAGCTCGACGACACCGAGGTGCCGGGTCTGCTGCCCAGCATCGGGTTCCTGGACCTGCGCGTGCACGAACCCGAGGTGATCGCGCAGTCCGTCGTGCAGAAGCTCGCGCAACACCGTGCCGAGTTCACGTCCGCGACCCCGATCACGCCCAAGTCGGTGGCCGCGCTGGTGCGGGAGAAGCCGCGCGGCTGGGAGTACCTGCTCTACGCGACCGTTGTGGCGCAAGGACTTGCCGAGCTGCAGCAGAAGTACCGCGAACACTTCCTTCGTTACTCGCCGCGCAACGGGACGGTCGAGCACGGCAACGGGATCGACCTGATCCGGGACCGCAACGTGCTGCTGAGCGAGATCATCAAGGTGGCGGTGGAGTCGGTCTTCACGGCGGACACCCAGGAGGCCGCGTTCGGCAGGTCCGGCGAGGCGGGGGACGCGGACCAAATCGTGCACCTCGGCGAGCTGTTCGTGCGGACGTTCGACGAGATCCTCGACTGGGCGCGGGGCATCCACGGGACCAGTTATGCGAACGATCAGGCCCGTGCCGCGGCGAGGGTGCAGGCGCGGTTCGCCGACCGGCAGCTGGAGGCGATGCACGGGGTGGCGCGGGATCTGCGCGAGGTGGCGGACACGCTGGTCGAGCGGTTGACGGCCGGGGAGCGGATCGACATGACGGTGCCGCTGGTGTTCGAGGTGGAGCCCGCCCTGGAGCTGGAGTTCAAGGCCGCGCTGGACAGGCTGTCACGCTGACGGGCGGCGTTTGCCGCCTCTCTTGTAGGTCGACACGGCCGGAGAGTCGATCCAGAACCGCCACGGCACGTCCATCGCCACGGCGACACCGACGCGTGGGCCGGCGAACACCTTCGTAGCCGGTTCGCCTGCATAAAGACGCACGGGCGAGTCGGTGGACGTCAGGTCGAGGCCGTTCTGCGTGCGGTCGAGCCCGAGGACCTTGCACAGCCGTGCGGGTCCCTTGGCCAGTTCGGCGGCGGAACGGGAGGCCGGGCGGCGCGAGAACGCGATGTCCTCACCGGAGACCACTTCGCCCGCGCGCAACAAGACCGCGCCGGGGACGCCGTCGGTCAAAGACACGACGTTGGCGCAGAAGTGCATGCCGTAGACGAAGTAGACGTACAGGAAGCCGGCCGGGCCGAACATGACCTCGTTGCGCGGGGTCTTGCCGCGGTAGCAGTGGGACGCCGGGTCGTCGCCGCCCCGGTAGGCCTCCACCTCGACGATGCGCACCCGCACGCCGCCTGCCTCCAGGAACGAACCGAGGAGGAGCTGGGCGGCATCGACCGGGTCGATGGCCAGCTCCTCCCTGGTCAGGAGCCTAGAACTCACGTGCGGAAGCAGCCTTTGCCACGAGTGCGTCCAGCTGTTCGCGGACGCGGACGGGGGCCGTGCCGCCCTGGGCGTCGCGCGACGCGATGGAGCCCTCGACGGTCAGCACCGAACGGACCTCGGAGGTCAGGGCGGGCGAGATCGCGAGGAACTCGTCGTCGGTCAGGTCTTCCAGGCCGACGCCGCGGGACTCGGCCGCGCGGACGCACGCGCCGGCTGCCTCGTGGGCCACGCGGAACGGAACGCCTTGGCGCACAAGCCATTCCGCGATGTCCGTGGCCAGGGTGAAGCCGGCCGGAGCGAGCGAGGCCATCCGGGCGACGTCGAACTTCAACGTCGCCACCATGCCCGCGAAGGCCGGAAGCAGGAGTTCCAGCTGCTCGACCGAGTCGAACAGGGGTTCCTTGTCCTCCTGCAGGTCGCGGTTGTACGCGAGCGGCTGGGCCTTCAGCGTCGCCAGGAGCCCGGCGAGGTTGCCGATCAGGCGGCCCGACTTGCCGCGCGCGAGTTCCGCGACGTCCGGGTTCTTCTTCTGCGGCATGATCGAGCTGCCGGTGGACCAGGCGTCGTCGAGCACCGCGAAGCGGAACTCGGCGGTGGTCCAGATGATGATCTCCTCGGCCACGCGGGAGAGGTTCACGCTGATCATGGCCAGCACGAACGCGATCTCGGCGGCGAAGTCGCGGGAGGCGGTGCCGTCGATCGAGTTCTCCACCGGGGCGTAGAAGCCCAGGTCGGCGGCCACCTTCGCGGGGTCCAGGCCGAGAGAGGAACCAGCGAGAGCGCCCGAGCCGTACGGGGAGAAAGCGGCGCGCTTGTCCCAGTCATGCAGGCGGTCGACGTCGCGCAGCAGCGAGTGCGCGTGTGCCAGCAGGTGGTGCGACAGCAGCACGGGCTGTGCGGACTGCAGGTGCGTGCGGCCCGGCATGACGGCACCGAAGTGCGTCTCGGACTGCTGAGCCAGCGCGTCCACCACGTCCAGCACACCGGCGGCGACACGACGGGCCGCGTCGCGCAGCCACATGCGGAACAGCGTGGCCACCTGGTCGTTGCGGGAACGGCCGGCGCGCAGCTTGCCGCCCAGCTCGGTTCCGGCGCGGTCGATCAGGCCGCGCTCCAGGGCCGTGTGTACGTCCTCGTCCTCCAGCACCGGGGTGAAGGCGCCGGACTCGACGTCGGCGAGCAGCTCGTCGAGCGCCTTCTGCATGCCGGCGAGCTCTTCGTCCGTCAACAGACCGGCCGCGTGCAGCACACGGGCGTGCGCGCGCGAGCCCGCGATGTCGTACGGCGCGAGCCGCCAGTCGAAGTGCGTCGACAGCGACAGCCGTGCCATCGCCTCGGCCGGTCCCGACTCGAACCGGCCACCCCACAAAGAACTCATCACACGCAACTTTCAGCTGGCGAAGTCGTAAAGCGATTCTTCCGAACGGGCGACGAGACCGACCACGCGCCCCTGGTACAGCGCGACGTCGACCTCGCCGGAACCCGACGGCAAAGCCATCCGAGCGACCCGCACCGCGACCGAGCCCAGGCTGGACTTCACGACGCCGGCACGGAAGTTGAGCTCGCGGACCGCCTCGGCGACGGAGACGGTCTCGCCGTCCACCGCCACCGGCACACCCGCGTCGAACGTCAGAACGGCGTGCACGGGCTCATTCATCGACGGAACCCGAGGCCAGCGCGGTGATCCGGTCGGAGAGCTCGGCGCCGGTCATCGGCTCGCGGGCCACGACGAGGATCGTGTCGTCACCCGCGATCGTGCCGACGACCTCGTGCAACGCCGCGCGGTCCAGCGCGGAGGCCAGGAACTGCGCGGCGCCGGGAGGAGTGCGCAGCACCGCGAGGTTGCCGGAGAAGTCCGTCGACACCAGCAGCTCGGCCAGCACGCGGACAAGGCGCGTGGTCCCGCCCTGGACGCCGCGCACGGGACTGCCGTCCTCGGGGATCACGTAGACCGGCGCACCGCCGTCAGGGCCGCGCAGCTTGACCGCGCCCAGCTCGTCGAGGTCACGCGACAACGTGGCCTGCGTGACGTCGATGCCTTCCGACGCCAGCAGTTTCGCGAGCTCGGACTGGCTGCGGACGGCACGCTGCGCCACCATCTCGACGATGCGGCCCTGACGGGCGGTGCGGGTCATGACGACTGCTCCAGCAACCACACGAGCAACGCCTTCTGCGCGTGCAGCCGGTTCTCGGCCTCCTGCCACACCAGCGACTGCGGGCCGTCGAGCACGTCGTCGGTGATCTCCCAGCCGCGGTGCGCCGGCAGGCAGTGCAGCACCGTCGAGTCCGGCTTCCCGGTGGCGGCCAGCAGATCCGCGTTCACCTGGTACGGGCGGAACGGGCCGACGCGGTCCTTGCCGTCGTTCTCCTGTCCCATCGACGTCCAGGTGTCGGTGACCAGCACGTCCGACCCGTCGACCGACTCACGCGGGTCGCTGATCAACGCGACCGAACCACCGGTCTCGGCGGCACGCTTCTTGGCGTCCTCCAGGAACTGCGGGTTCGGCACGAATCCCTTCGGTGCGCCGATGCGGACGTGCATGCCGGCCGTGGCACCGCCGAGCAGCAGCGAGTGCGCCATGTTGTTGGCGCCGTCGCCCAGGTACGTGAGCGTCAGGCCGGCCAGCTTGCCGTAACGGCGGCGGATCGTCTGCAGGTCCGCGAGCACCTGGCACGGGTGGAACTCGTCGGTCAGCGCGTTCACCACGGGAACGCGCGACACGGAGGCCATCGCCTCCATGCGTGCCTGCGCGAACGTCCGCCACACCACGGCGTCGACGTACCCGGACAGGATCCGCGAGGTGTCCTCGATGGTCTCCTCGCGGCCCAGCTGCATCGACCGGCCGTCGATGATCACCGGGTTGCCGCCGAGCTGCGCGATGCCGACCTCGAACGACAACCGGGTGCGCGTCGAGTTCTTCTCGAAGATCACCGCGACGGACTTGGGGCCCGCCAACGGCTTCGCGGTGAACCGGTCCGCCTTGTAGGCGTCCGCGAGGTCGAGCACCGCCGCCTGCTCCGAGGTGGACAGGTCGTCGTCGCGCAGGAAGTGCTTCGGGCTCACGGCGTCTCCTCGAAGAAGGTGGGAAGCGCGGCGACGAAGGCCTGCGCGTCGGACTCTTCCAGAACCAGGGGCGGGGCGAGCCGCAGCACGTCGGGCTGGATCGGGTTGATCAGGTAACCGGCCTTCTGCGCGGCCGCCGCGACCTTCGCCGAGACCTTCTCGCGCAGCATGATGCCGAGCAGCAGGCCTGCTCCCCGGACACCGGAGATCGCCGGGTGGTGCAATGCCTCCACGCCCGCGGCGATCTCCTTGCCCACGGACGAAACGTGCTCCAGCAGGCCTTCCGAGGCGATCGTGTCGAGCACCGCGAGTCCGGCGGCGCAGCACACCGGGTTGCCGCCGTAGGTCGTGCCGTGGTGGCCGGGCTTGAACAGCTCCGCCGCCGCGCCGAAGCCGATCGTCGCGCCCAGCGGCAGACCGCCGCCGATGCCCTTGGCCAGCGTCATGACGTCCGGCACGATCCCGGCCTGCTGGAACGCGAACCACGTGCCGAGCCTGCCGACGCCGGTCTGCACCTCGTCGAGGATGAACAGCGCGCCGTGCTCGGACGTGATCCGGCGGACCTCCTGCAGGTAACCGGCGGGCGGCACCATGACGCCCTGCTCGCCCTGGATCGGCTCGACGATGAACGCCGCCGTGTCGTCGTCGATCGCGGCCTCAAGTGCTGCCACGTCACCGAACGGGACGTGCGAGACACCGGGCACGAGCGGTTCGAACGGCGCGCGCTTCGGCTCCTGGCCGGTGAGCGTCAGCGCGCCCATCGTGCGGCCGTGGAACCCACCGAGCGTGGATACGATCTTCGTGCGGCCGGTGAGGCGCGCCATCTTCAGCGCCGCCTCGTTGGCCTCGGCGCCGGAGTTGCAGAAGAAGACCTTGCCGGGTTCGCCCGCGAGGTCGAGCAGGCGTTCGGCGAGCTTCAGCGCGGGCTCGTTCACGTACAGGTTGCCGGTGTGGCCGAGCTTCGCGATCTGCGTCGAGACCGCCTCGACGATCGCCGGGTGGGCGTGGCCCAACGCGTTGACCGCGAGACCCGTCAGCAGGTCGACGTAACGGTTTCCGTCCGCGTCCCAGACGTGCGCGCCCTCACCTCGCTCCAAAACCAGCTGAGGTGTGCCGTAGTTGTCCATCATGGACTGTTGCCACCGCGAGGTCACTTGTCCCCCAAGACCATCGTTCCGACACCTTCAGTGGTGAAGACTTCGAGCAAAACGCTGTGAGCCAGCCTGCCGTCGATCACGTGCGCCTGCGGAACGCCGCCGCGCACCGCGCGCAGGCACGCCTCCATCTTCGGCACCATGCCGCTTTCCAGGTCCGGCAGGATCTTCTCCAGCTCGGCCGCGCGGATCTCGTTCAGCAGCGACGAGCGGTCCGGCCAGTTCGCGTACAGGCCCTCGACGTCGGTCAGCACAACGAGCTTCTCCGCGCCGAGAGCGACCGCGAGAGCGCCTGCCGCCGTGTCCGCGTTCACGTTGTGCGGCACGCCGTGGATGTCCGGCGCGACCGACGACACGACCGGGATGCGGCCCGCACGCACGATGTCGAGCACCGCGTCCGGGTTGACCTCGGTGATGTCGCCGACGAGGCCGATGTCGACCTCCTCGCCGTCCACGATCGCACCGCGGCGCGTGGCTGTGAACAGGTGCGCGTCCTCGCCGGAGATGCCGACGGCGTAAGGACCGTGCTGGTTGATCAGGCCGACGAGCTCACGCCCGACCTGGCCGACCAGGACCATCCGCACGACGTCCATGGCCTCCGGCGTCGTGACGCGCAGGCCGCCGCGGAACTCGCTGTGGATGCCGAGCTTGTCGAGCATCGACTTGATCTGCGGGCCGCCGCCGTGCACGACGACCGGGCGCAGGCCGCACAGCCGCAGGAACACCATGTCCTCGGCGAACGCCTTCTTCAGCTCGTCGTCGATCATGGCGTTGCCGCCGTACTTGACGACCACGAGCGCACCGCGGAAACGCTCCAGCCACGGCAGCGCTTCTACGAGGACCGCCGCTTTTTCTTGTGCGTTCATGAGGAGTAAGCGCTGTTCTCTTCGACGTAGTCGTGGGACAGGTCCGTGGTCAGCACGGTGGCTTCGGCGTCACCGACGTTGAGGTCGATGACGATCTCGACGTCACGGCCGGACAGGTCGGCCTCGCTGCGGTCTCGGTCGCGGGTCCCGTTTCGGTAGAGCGACACTCCGTTGATCAGGATCTGCAGCACGTCCGGGTCGATCTCGGCGTCCGCGCGGCCCAGCGCCATCGCGATGCGGCCCCAGTTCGGGTCGCTGCCGAAGAGCGCGGTCTTCACCAGGTTGTCCTCGGCGACCGTCCGTCCGATGTGGACGGCCTCGGCCTCGGTGGCGGCCTGCTTGACGGTGATGCTGATTTCCTTCGTCACACCCTCGGCGTCACCCTGCAGCTGCTTGACCAGGTCACCCGAGACCTCGGTCAGCAACGCGGTGAAGTCCTCGAACGCGGGCTCGACACCCGAAGCGCCCGAAGCCAGAACCAGCACGGTGTCGTTGGTGGACGTGCCGCCGTCGACGTCGAGCCGGTCGAACGTCCTCGACGTGGCCAGGCGCAGCGCCTTGTCCAGCGAGTCGCCGGAGATCTTGGCGTCGGTGGTGATGACCGACAGCATCGTGGCCATGTTCGGCGCGAGCATGCCCGCGCCCTTCACGAACCCGCCGACGGACCAGCCCTGCTCGGAGGCCTTCCACGACTGCTTGGGGCGGCTGTCCGTGGTCATCACGCCGGTGGCGGCGTTGAGCCCGGCCTCCACCGAGGAGTCCAGCTCCTTCGCGACGTTCTCGACGCCGGTCAGGATCTTGTCCATCGGGAGGCGCTCACCGATCAGGCCGGTCGAGCAGACCGCGACGTCGACGGCGCCGGTGCCGAGCACTTCGGCGACCTTCTCCGCGGTGGCGTGGGTGTCCTGGAAACCCTCGGGGCCGGTGCACGCGTTGGCACCGCCGGAGTTGAGCACGACCGCGGTGAGGCGCCGGGACTGAACCACCTGCTGCGACCACAACACCGGCGCGGCCTTCACCTTGTTCGTGGTGAAGACACCCGCGGCGGAGTCGGAAGGCCCGTCGTTCACGACGAGCGTGAGGTCGAGAGCACCGGAGTCCTTGATTCCGGCGGCGATCCCGGCGGCCCGGAAGCCCTGGGGGCCGGTGACGCCCTTGTTGCGGTTCACGGAGCGACTCCAACGGTCGAGAGGCCGGTCGTTTCCGGCAGTCCGAGAGCGAGGTTCATGCACTGGACAGCGGCACCGGCGGTGCCCTTGGCCAGGTTGTCGACGGCGGCCACGACCACGAGCCTGCCCAGGTCCTCGTCGACGGTGACTTGCAGCTGGACGGCGTTCGAGCCGAGAACGGCGTTCGTCGTCGGCCAGAAACCTTCGGGCAGGAGGTGCACGAACGGCTCGTCCGCGTACGCCTTCTCGTAGGCCTCGCGAACGTTTGCGGTGTCTTTGAGCTGGGCCGAGCAGGTGGCGAGGATGCCTCGCGACATCGGCGCGAGCACCGGTGTGAAGCTGACCTTGATCGGCCGGCCGGCCGCCGCTGAGAGGTTCTGGGTGATCTCGGGCGTGTGCCGGTGCGCGCCGCCGACGCCGTACGCACTGGCGGAACCCATGACCTCGGAGCCGAGCAGGTTCGCCTTCAACGACTTGCCGGCGCCGGACGTGCCCGACACGGCGACGATGACGACCTCGTCCTCGATCAGGTCCACCGCCGGAGCCAGAGCCAGCGAGGACACCGTCGGGTAGCAGCCCGGAACGGCCACGCGGCGTGCGCCCACGAGCGCGTCCCGCTGGCTGGGAAGCTCGGGAAGCCCGTACGGCCAGGTGCCCGCGTGCTCGCCGCCGTACCACCGCTTCCAGTCGTCGGCGCTGGTCAGCCGGTGGTCGGCGCCGCAGTCGATCACGACCGTGTCGTCGCCGAGTTGCTCGGCCAGCGCGGCTGAGTGACCGTGGGGAAGTGCGAGGAACACCACGTCGTGGCCCTTGAGGGTCTCGACTGTGGTGTCTTGTAGATGTCGGTCCGCGAGCGGCAGGAGGTGCGGCTGGTGCTTGAACAGTCTGTCGCCGGCGCTGCTGTTGGCCGTCAGCGCGCCGATCTCGATGTCCGGGTGGCCGAGTAGCAGGCGGAGCAGCTCGCCACCCGCGTACCCGCTGGCGCCCGCGACCGCGATCCTCACTGTCATGCGCATGATTATGCACGGTCATGCAAACTCACTCAACAGGAGCGTGGCCACCTGGCCACCCGATCGGGGCCACCTGGCGCTGTGGGGCGCCGAACGCGGTCGACGATGATGATCCGCGTGAACGTGAAGGTGCGCGACGGGTTGTGGGCGGCGGTTGCCCTCCTGTTGGCGCTGGTGACGCTGTTCGCGCCGCTCGGCAGGCCGGTCCACTGGTGGCTGGTCGTGGCGTCCGCGCTGTGGGCGGCCGCGCTGGTGCCGCTCAGCGCGCGCTGGCCGCGGTGGGCGATCGTGCTCACCGCTCCCCTCAACGGCGTCAACAACCTGCTCGCCATCGCCCCGACGTCGCTCGTCGTCTTCCGCGCTGCCCGGTCGGTCCGTTCGCAGGGTCAGCTGTGGGCGCTGGTGGGCGTCACCGCCGTGTTGCAGGCGGCGTTCGGCGGCCTGCACTCGTGGCGAGCCGGCGACAGCATGACGGAGTACGTGCTCGGCACCCTGTTCTCGGTCATCTTCCTGCTGATCTCCCCCGCCGTGTCCGGAGCGCTCATCGGGCGGCGCAAACCGTTGACGCAGGTGCTGATGGAGCGCAACGACTACTTGGAACACGCGCGCGCGTTGACCGCGAGCACCGCGAGGTCAGCTACGCGCGCACACATCGCGAGCGAGATGCACGACATGCTCAGCCACCGCCTCCGGCAGCTGACCGCCCACGCGGGCGCGCTGGAGCAGTCCGCCGCCGAACAAGCCCCTGAACTGCGCGAACAGGTCGAGCTGATCCGCAGGACGTCCGCGGTCGCGATGGAGGAACTGCGCGAGATCCTCGGCGTGCTCGGTACCTCCTCCGAACACGACGAGGACGCCGGTACGCGCGCGGACGTCGAACGGCTCGTGGCGGCATCCGCGGCAGCAGGCCTCTCCGTCCACCTCGACTGGTCAGGCGCTGATCTGGCCGATGCCGACGCACGTCTTCGCAGGGCTGTCCATCGGGTCGTGCGTGAAGCACTCACGAACGTGCACAAGCACGCGCCGTCAGCTCGCACGCGGGTGTCCGTGGACGTCGCCGACCGGGTGCGGGTCGAGGTCGTCAACGGTCCCAGCGCCGCGCCCAGGGGTGCCGGGACCCGTCGCGGGCTCATCGGCCTGGAGGAACGTGTCGCGCTGATCGGCGGGTCGTTCCTCGCCGAGGTGCCCACCGGCGCCGGGTTCCGGGTGACCGCCAACCTGCCGTCGCACCCGGTGGTGCAGGAGGAAACGGGTGCGTCGGGTGCCGTGGTGGAGGCGCCGCCACCGATCACCGCCGAGATCCTGACCGTGCCGCGCGTGGTCGGCGGCGGATGTCTGGCCACGCTCTCGCTCGTCCCGGCGCTCGGCACGGTGTTCGTGCTGCTTCTCGTCGCGACCTTCGGCCGCGATGAGATCACCCGGCAGGAGTTCGACGCGTTCCAGCCGTCGGTCACGCACGAGCAGGAGGTCACCGAGACGTTCGGCTTCGGGGTGCCCTCGGATCACGGCGGGTGCTTCCGCTACCACGTGAGCGAGTCCGGCGACCGCGACTTCGAGCTGTGCTTCGACCGGAACTCGGGCCTGCTGACCGCGAAGAGGGAGCTCGCCCGATGAGGTTCGTCTGGCCGTCGCTCGCGTTCCTGGTGGGCCTGGTGCCGCTGATCGCCCCGCTGGCACCGGTCCCCCACCCGGCGCTGACCGTCGCGACCGCGCTGTGGATCGCGGCTCTCGTGTGGCTCGCTCCGCGCAAACCCGAGTGGGCGCTGCTGCTCACCGCGCCGCTCTTCGCCGTCAACAACCTGTGGGCGCAGGCCATCACGACGTTCGTGGTCTTCACCGCGTGCCGTCGCGTCACGCCCCTGCGCCGCTTGTGGGCGTTGCTCGGGATCATGATCGCGCTGCAGTCCGCGTTCAGCCTGCTCCAGGAGAGCTACCAGAACATGCCGTTCTGGGAGGCCGTGGCCGGTGCGGTCATCGGTTCGATGTTCTTCGTGCTGTTCCCCGCGGTGTCGGGCATGCTGCTCGGCCGCCGCAGGCCGATGGTCCGGCTCCTGCAGGAACGCAACGAGTACCTCGAACGCGCCCGTGCGCTGACCGCCGCGTCGGCCCGTTCCGAGGAACGCGCGCACATCGCCGGCGAGATGCACGACATGCTCGGGCACCGGCTCAGCCTGATCTCCATCCACGCCGGAGCCTTGGAGCTGACGACCGCCCGCAAGGCCCCTCAACTGCACGAACAGGCCGAGCTGATCCGCACCACGTCGTCGCTCGCGATGGCCGAACTGCGCGAGATCCTCGGCGTGCTGCGAACGAACCCCGAACCCGAGTCGCTCGACGAGGACACCGGCACCCGTTCCGACATCGCCGCGCTGGTCGAGGCGTCCGGACTCGCCGCGTCCCTCGACTGGTCCGGCGAGGACCTGCACGGCGCCGACTCCCGCACCCGCCGCGCCGTGCACCGGGTGGTCCGCGAGGCCCTGACCAACGTCGCCAAGCACGCCCCGTCCGCCAGGACGCGGGTGCAGGTCGTGGTCCAGGGAGGCCGGGCCCGCATCCAGGTGCTGAACGGGCCGTCGCCGGCGACTCCCGGCAAGGGCACCCGGCGCGGCCTGATCGGACTGGAGGAACGCGTCGGGCTGCTCGGCGGCTCGTTCAGCGCGGGCCCGCCGGTCGAGGGCGGTTTCCGGGTGGCGGCGGACGTGCCGCTGCACCCGCCTGCCCAGGCCGACCAGGCCAGTTCCGAGGTCGCCGAGGTACCTCCGCCGCTCGCTGCCGAGGTCCTGACCGTGCCGCGGGTGCTGGGCGGTGGCTGTCTCGGTTTGCTGGCGTTGCTGCCGATCGCGGGCGCGTTGCTGGTGTTGCTGCTCTTCGCGCTGCTCAACCCGACGCAGATGAACGCGCCGTACTTCGACTCGCTGAAGGTGGGCGTCACCGAGGAGGGGGACGTGTACGACCAGTTCGGCGTCGGGCAGCTCGGTGTGGACGGGTGCTCGCGGTTCCGGACGTCGCACAACCCCGACCTGCAGTACAAGCTGTGCTTCCGCGACAGCAAGTTGTCCTCGAAGGTCCAGGAGCGCCCGTAGGCTGCTGGGCGTGATCCGAGTTCTCATCGCCGACGACGAAACGCTCATGCGGGCCGGCATCCGGCTGATCCTGGAGAACGACCCGGAGATCACCGTGGTGGCCGAGGCGAGCGACGGCAGGCAGGCCGTCGAGCTGACCCTCAAGCACACGGTCGACGTCGCGTTGCTCGACATCCGCATGCCCGGCGGCGACGGCCTCAAGGCCGCCGAGCAGATCGCGTCGAGGGTCAGCGTCGTCATGCTCACGACGTTCGGCGAGGACTCCTACGTGGCCCAGGCCCTCAAGGTCGGCGCGACCGGGTTCCTGCTCAAGGACACCCCGCCGCAGGAGCTGATCAACGCCGTCCGCAAGGCCGCGCGGGGCGAACCGATCCTCGCCCCGCAGATCACCAAGCGCCTGATCGAGAAGCACCTGCTCGCGCCGAACGACGGGTCGGACGCGCGCCGCAAGATCGACGCGCTCACCGGCACCGAACGCAACGTGCTCAGGCTCGTGGGCGAAGGGCTGTCCAACACCGAGATCGGCGAGCAGCTCTTCATGGCGACCGGCACGGTGAAGGCGCACATCAGCCGGATCCTGCCCAAGCTGGAGTGCGCCAACCGCGTGCAGGCCGCCATCGTGGCCCACGACGCCGGCCTCACCCGGTCGTGATCACCGGGTCGTGAAGCGGTCCAGCGCGCGGATCTTGTTCGTGGCGTCCAGGGCCGCGATCTTGTAGGCCTCGGACAGCGTCGGGTAGTTGAAGACCGTGTCGACCAGGTAGTCGACCGTGCCGCCGCAGCCCATCACGGCCTGGCCGATGTGCACGAGGTCCGTGGCGCCGGTGCCGAACACGTGCACACCGAGGATCTTGCGGTCCACAGTGGACACCAGCAGCTTCAGCATGCCGTACGCGTCGCCGATGATCTGGCCGCGCGCCAGTTCGCGGTACCGGGAGATACCGACCTCGTACGGCACCGCGGACGAGGTGAGCTCGGTCTCCGTCGCGCCGCAGTACGAGATCTCCGGGATCGTGTAGATGCCGATGGGCTGCAACGCCGTCAGGTCGTGCACCGGCTCGCCGAACGCGTGGTACGCGGCCAGGCGACCCTGGTCCATCGACGTCGCGGCCAGCGCCGGGAAGCCGATCACGTCGCCGACGGCGTAGATGTGCTCGACGGGCGTGCGGTAGTGCTCGTCGACGCTCAGCCGGCCGCGGTTGTCCGCTTCCAGCCCGGCGGCGGCGAGGTCCAGCTTCTCGGTGGTGCCCTGCCGGCCCGCGGAGTACATGACGGCGGAGGCCGGGATGCGCTTGCCGGACGCCAGCGTCGTGATGGTGCCGCCCTGCGACACCTCGACGTTCACGACCTTCTCGCCGAAGCGGAACGTCACGGCCTGGTCGCGCAGGTGGAACTTCAACGACTCGACGATCTCCGGGTCGCAGAAGTCGAGCATCTTCTCGCGCTGCTCCACGACCGTGACGCGGGTGCCGAGGGCCGCGAACATCGACGCGTACTCGATGCCGATCACGCCCGCACCGACCACGACCAGCGACGACGGGATCTCGGTGAGCGCGAAGACCTCGTCGGAGTCGAGGATCCGCTCCTCGTCGAAGTCCACGACGGACGGGCGGGCCGGTGTCGTGCCCGTCGCGATGACGATGAACTCGCCGCTGATCGTGGTGTGGTCGCCGCGGTGGGCCCCGTCCACCGTCACGGTGTGCTCGTCCACGAACCGGCCGAAGCCGTTCAGCAGATCGATGCCGTTGCGGTGCAGTTGCGCGCGCACGACCTGCACCTCACGGCCGATCACGTGCTGCGTGCGAGCCATCAGGTCGTTGATGGTGATGTCCTGTTTGACGCGGTAGCTCGCGCCGTACAGCTCGCGCTGGCTCATGCCCGTCAGGAACATGACGGCTTCGCGCAGCGTCTTCGACGGGATCGTTCCCGTGTTCGCGCAGACACCGCCGACCATCTCCTGCTTGTCGATGATCGCTACGCGCTTGCCCAGTTTCGCACCTGCGATCGCCGCCTTCTGGCCACCAGGGCCAGAGCCGATGACGATCAGGTCGTAGTCGTACGGCGTCATGGTCGTCAGCCTACTAAGACGGATTCGATTCCACCCCCGAACGAAATATGAACCTTGCGATGAATTGTGTCGTGCGTGAGTCCATGACAGGACTTCGCACCTTCCGCCTTCCCGAGACCGTCACCGGTTCGGACGACGACGCCGAGCTCGGCCGCCGACTCATCACGGCCTGGCAAGCCGACGGGATCCTGCAGATCGCTACCGACGCGGCACAGGACCGGACCACAGCGGCGGCAATGGCCGCCAGCAGACGGTTCTTCCACGGATTGACGATCGAAGAAAAGTCACGGTTTGTGAGCGACCTGACCTATTCCGGTTACATCGCGTCCGGAGAAGAGGTCACCGACGGCATCGCGGACTATTCGGAGATCTTCACGATCTGCAAGACGTTCCGCTCGACGACTCCCGCGTCGTCGGCAAATGGCCGTGCCACGGACCGGTTCCGTGGCCGGACGAGCGCTACCGCGACGCCATGCGGGAGTTCATGACGATGCTCGGCGGTGCCGGCGAACGCGTCCTTCAGCTCACCGCACTGGGCTTCGGGCTCGACATCGACACGTTCACCAGGCTCACCGCGGACGGCTGGCACCACATGCGGGTGCTGCGCTTCCCCACCAGGTCCGAGAGCGACCGCGGCATCGGCGCGCACACCGACTACGGGATGCTCGTGCTGGCCGCGCAGGACGACGTCGGCGGCCTCTTCGTCCGCCCGCCGATCGAAGGCGAGGACCGGCCGCGCAACTGGCTCGCGGACGAGTCGGCGGCGGGCGGCTTCCAGGACGCCCACGGCTGGAACTTCGTCGCACCGGTCGAGCGCGTCGTCACCGTGTTCCCCGGTGACGTCCTGCAGTTCCTCACCGGCGGCAAGCTGCTGTCCACGCCGCACAAGGTCCTGCTCAACACCCGCGAGCGGTTCACGATGGCTTACTTCCACGAGCCGAACTTCGAGGCCGTCGTGCGCCCGCTGGACGACCCGGACGGCGACACCATCCACTACGGCACGCACTTCACCTCGATGTTCATGCGCTGCTATCCCGATCGCGTCACCACGCGCCGGATCATCGAGGAGGACAGGCTGAAGGTGCTCAGCGAACTCCGGAGTTGCTCCTGAACGGCAGCACCAGGTCCAGCAACCGGACCCTGGCGCGGTAATCGGCGACGCGGTCCGCGAACGGCCGCTGCACGATCCTGTGCACGGCGTCCGCACTCAGGCGCTCGTAGGCGGGAACGGTGTCCTTGCTCAGGAAATCCCAGCGCGCCACCCGGTCCGCGTAGTTGAACGCGGGCAGCGGACCGCCGAACAACGGCCGGTACCGCGCAGGCGTCTTCCCGCCCGGCACCGGCATCGGGCCGGCGACCGTGATCGCGTACGTGACCATCTCGCCGGGCGGTAACAGCCGGGAACGCATGCGGTCGAACTGGTCGGCGATCACCAGGTTCTGCTCGCGGGACGAGAACTCCAGGACCGCCTGCGCCGGATCCGCCCACGCCGCGGTGGTGTCCGGGTCGATGACGCCCGCGTCGCGCAGCTCCTGCACGGCCTGGATCCCGCCGTGCAGGTAGGCGGCGTGCATCGCGCCGAGGTCCATGAAGATGTGCTTCTGCATCGACATCAGCATCGACGAGAACCAGCGCAGTTCCGGGACCGTGCCCAGATCGAGCATTCCGGCGGCGAACGCGGGGGCTCCGATGTTCGCGAAACCCATCCACCGCAACGTGTCCGGGTAGGTCAGGTAGAGCTTCGCGTAGAAGTCGTAGACGGCGAAGATCACCGCGCGGTTGGAGTCCGCGGTGCGTTGAGGGTCCCACTCGGACAGGTTGACGCCCGCGTCCTCGGCGGCGCGGACGATCCAGTAGTGCCACAGCAACGCCTTGAAGCGCGTGGGCGCGATGCCCCTGGCCCGGTATCCGGTCAGCGCCTGCTCCAGCGCGGCACGGTCGGACGGCAGATCGGGGTGCACTCCACCCCGCTGTTCGCCGTTTCCGTTCACCAGCGGCAGATCCAGGTAATCCACCGTGTCCGCTTTGGTAGCACCCATGCTGCCGAGCACGAGCGCCGCCACAACCATGAGCACGCGCATGAACGCGAACTGTATAGGGGCCAAGCACCCATTCTGTTCACAGAAGCCCCCGGTCAAGTGATGTTTTGCGCGTTCGTTAGCACTTTCGGTACCGATGGGGCCATAAATCTCAACAGGGCTACTCCTAATGCCTATACCGTTTGGGCGTGACACTTAAGGTTTCCTTGATCGACGCGGTTCGAGCGGGACTCGAGGAGCTCGCGGATCCGGTGAAGGCACCGGAGATGCAGGCGTACATGAAGTCCGACATGCCGTTCCTCGGTGTGCAGAAACCGGGACGAGTGGCGCTGCTGAAGTCGCTGCCCCAGTTGCCCGGCCGGGACGAGTGGCTCGACGCGATCCAGACGTTGTGGCGCGAGGCCACTTATCGCGAGGAACGCTATGTCGCGCTCTCGCTGAGCGGGGATCGCCGGTTCCAGTCCGTCGACCTGATGCCGTGGTTCGACGAGATGATCGTGACCGGCGCGTGGTGGGACTACGTGGACGAGATCGCGTCGAAGCGCGTCGGGCCGTTGCTGCGCTCGGCACCGGACGTCGTGCGGCCGTTGATGCTGAAGTGGTCCGTCGACGCGGACAGGTGGCGGAGGCGGACGTCGGTGATCTGTCAGCTCGGGTTCAAGGGCGCGACCGACGTCGAGCTGCTGACGGCGTGCGTCGACGCGAACGCGGACGACCCCGACTTCTTCCTGCGCAAGGGGATCGGCTGGGCACTGCGGGAGTTCGCGAAGACCGAACCGGGCTGGGTGCGCGCGTTCGTCGAGGCGCGGCCGGGGCTGTCGCCGTTGTCACGGCGCGAGGCTCTGAAACACCTCTAGTGTCGATCACATGGAGGGGAAGCACGTCAGGCTGGAGCCGCTGTCGCTCGACCACGCCCAGGAGCTGTTCGAGGTCACCCGTGACCCGGACATCTGGACGTGGTTGCTGAGCAGTCAGCCCGCCGTTGTCGACACACGAGCGTCCTTCTCGTGTGTCGACAACGGCGCTTCGCTTCTAGAAATGTCACAGCGTCGACGACATGCGCGCTTGGATCTCCGAAGCGATCGCTGGCCGGGAGGCGTTCGCGCAGATCGAGGTCGCCACCGGACGCGTGGTCGGCACGACGTCGTTCTACGAGGTCGTGCCGGAGCACCGCAGGCTGGTGATCGGCTACACGATCGTCGGCAGCGAGTGGCACGGCACGGCGATCAACCCCGAGGCGAAGCTGCTGTTGCTGTCCGAGGCCTTCGACGTGCGCGGCGCGCTGCGGGTCGGCTGGTACACCGACGCGGCGAACGTGCGCTCGCAGCGGGCGATCGAGAAGCTCGGTGCCTCGAAGGACGGGGTCCTGCGCGCGAACGTCACGCGGCCGGACGGAACGCAGCGGGACACGGTCGTCTACTCGATGGTGCCGTCGGAATGGCCGGCGGCGCGTGAGCGGCTGGCTAGCCGTGTTTCGCGCGACCTGAGTAGGTGAGCGGGAAGACGAGCTCGGCGCACTCCGCCGGCACGTCCTGCGCGACCTCGACCTTCATCGTGACCTCGACCGCGCCACCGGCGGGGATGTCCACGATGTCGGTGAGCGGGACGACGGTCAGCACACCGGCCGGGCAGCCTTCCACGCGCTGCTGGGTGGCGTCGAGCGGCTGACCGGGCACGGCCGACAGGCTCTCGACGATGATGCCGACGGGGTTGGGGTTGGACAGCCGCACCGTGCGTTCGCCCACGGCACCCGGCTTGAGCTCCACGGCCGCGCCGGAGATGTCGTTGATCTCGAACGGCTTGAGCTGCTGCATGCCCGACTCGCCGCTGCTCACGGAGTAGGCCATCGCGGGCGTCTCGGGCTCTGGCCAGGTGAGGTGCATGGCCGCCACGACCGCCGCGCCGAGCATGAGAATCGTCAAGGACACAGCGATCTCAAGGCGCGGACCCAGACTACGCATGGCGCAACTCTCCAGAGTTGTTGCTCCCAGGCGGTGGGTTCGCCAATAGCTCCCCACCGGACCGGCGACCAGACTCGCCCGGTGGTTCATCGCTTCGCCCCTCGGCCCTGGCGGGCCGCGTGGCCAATCTTGGAGAACCTTCACGTACTGCGCAAGCGTCCGACGGTTGCCGATTTCCCCTTGTAATGAAGGACCTTTGGCACCTTGACAGCTACGCAGGGCTACCACCTGCTGGTTTGATCCCAAATCCCGCAATTCGGCATTCAGCCGAACGAGCGAACTTTCACCGGCAATTCATCGGTGTGTCCTGGTGACGTGGAAAGGCCCGGGATTCGCGCGGAACCCCGGGCCTTCGTCCATCGTGGCCGATCAGGCGCGCAGAGCCGCGCCCAGACGTTCGCCGGCGGCGGTGACGGCGGCATCGCGGGCCGCGGTCGCCTCCTCGACGGTCAGCGTGCGGTCCGGCGCCCGGAAGCGCAGCGAGTAAGCGAGCGACTTCTTGCCCTCGCCCAGCTGCTCACCCGTGTACACGTCGAACAGGCGGATGTCCTCGAGCAGGTCGCCCGCGGACGCGCCGAGCACCTCGGACACCGACTGCACCGGCACGGAGGCGTCCACGACCAGCGCGACGTCCAGCAGCACCGGCGGGTACGCCGACACCATCGGGGCCGGGCGGTGGTCGTCCAGCGGCAGCGCGTCCAGGTCGAGCTCGAACGCCACCGTGCGCTTGGGCAGGCCCAGCGCCTCGATCACCTTCGGGTGCAGCTCACCGGCGTGACCGACGGGCCAGTCGCCGACGCGCAGCTCGGCGCAGCGGCCGGGGTGCCACGGCAGCAGGTCCGACGCCACGACGCGCAGGGTGACCCCGTACGCCTGAGCGGCACGACGAGCGGCCTCGACGGCGTCCGACCAGTCGGCGATGCGGCCCTTGCCCCACCAGCCGGCCAGTTCGCGGTGACCCGTGAGGACACCGGCGACGTGCAGCGGCTGGTGCGGCAGCGCGGCCAGCAGCGAGGCCACCTCGGCCTCGGTCGGCCTGCGGTCCACGCCGAGCGCGGGCACGGGCACCTGCTGCGCGCGCGGCAGCGTCACCTGGGCGATGTTGTAGAGCGAGACGTCCTTCGCACCACGGGCCAGGTTCCGCTGGAGGGTCTCCAGGAGACCCGGCAGCAGCGTCGTCGCGAGGACGTTCTTGTCCGCCTCCAACGGGTTCAGCACGCCGACCGTGTTGCGCCGGATGTCGTCGGCGGCCAGACCGAACGCGTCGAACACCGACGGGTCGATGAACGGGAACGGCTTGACCTCGACGAAACCGTCCTCGGCCAGCGTGCGCCACACCGTGCGGCGGCGGCGCTGCTGCTCGGTCAGGCCTCGACCGGCGGGAGCGGGCGGCAGCACGGAGGGAATCGTGTCGTAGCCCTCCAGCCGCAGCACCTCCTCCACCAGGTCGGCGGGCTGCACGAGGTCGGAGCGCCACGTCGGCGGCACGGCCGTGACGATCGTCTGGCCGTCGTCCGAGGTGGTCACGGAGACCTGGCAGCCGATCTGGCCGAGCCGGCGGGCCGTGACGCCACGGGCGTAGCGGACACCGGCGATGCGGTCGGGCAGGTCGATCGGCATCGACACCGGCTCGGACAGCGTGGGCGCGCCCACGTCGGTGCGGCCGGGCTTGATCTGGCCCTCGGCGTAGTGGCCGAGCAGCTTCGCGGCCCGTTCCAGCGCCACCGGTCCGAGAGCCGGGTCGACGGTGCGCTCGAAGCGCTTCGCGGCCTCGGACGGCAGCTTGTGCCGGCGGACCGTGCGCGCGATGGACGCCGGGTCCCAGTTCGCGGCCTCGAGCAGGATGTCCGAGGAGCTGTCGCCGACCTCGGTCGACGCGCCGCCCATGACACCGGCCAAAGAAATGACACCGGAGTCGTCGGCGATCACGATGTCGTCGACGTCCAGCGCGCGAACCTGGTCGTCCAGGGTCGTGAGCTTCTCCCCCGCCAGCGCGCGACGGACCGTCAGCGCACCGGACAGCGAGGCGGCGTCGAACGCGTGCAGCGGCTGGCCCAGTTCGAGCATCACGTAGTTCGTGACGTCGACCGGCAGCGAGATCGACCGCATGCCCGCGAGCATCAGGCGGCGGCGCATCCACCACGGCGTGGGCGCGGTCGGGTCGACACCGGTGACCCGGCGCGCCACGAACCGCGAGCAGCCGGGACGGTCCTCGATGTGGACCGGCCACGCCTCGCCCTCGGGCTCGGGGACCTCGATCAGGCCGGGGTCGCCGAACGGCACGTCGAGCGCGCAGGCGATCTCACGGGCCAGGCCGCGGACCGAGAACGCGTAACCGCGGTCCGGGGTCGGCGCGAGCTCGATGACCGTGTCGTTCAGGCCGAGCAGCTCCAGCGCGTCGTCGCCGGGCTGCGCGGTGCCGGTGGGCAGCACGAGGATGCCGGAGTGGTCGTCGCCGATGCCGAGCTCGTCGGAGGCGCAGATCATGCCCTGGGACACGCGGCCGTACGTCTTGCGCTCGGCGATCGCGAACCCGCCTGGCAGCACGGCGCCGGGCAGCGCGACGACGACCGAGTCGCCCTCGACGAAGTTCGTGGCGCCGCAGATGATCTTGTTGACCTGCTCCGGGCCGACCTCGACCGTGCAGTAGCGGATCGGCTTCTTGAACTCGGTGAGCTCCTCGATCTCGACGACGCGACCGGCGACGATCGGGCCGGTCACGGGACCGAGCGGGCTCACCTCCTCGACCTCGATGCCGATGCGGGTGAACGCCTCGGCGAGCTCGTCGGGCGTGGGGACTTCGTCGAAACCGAGGTGTTCGACCAGCCAGCTGACCGGGATGCGCATCCGGATCAGGCCTCCGTTCCGAATGGCTGGGTGAAGCGGACGTCGCCCTCGACCATGTCGCGCATGTCGGGCAGACCGTTGCGGAACTGCAGCGTGCGCTCCAGGCCCATGCCGAACGCGAAGCCCGAGTAGACGTCCGGGTCGACGCCGGTGGCGCGCAGGACGTTGGGGTTGACCATGCCGCAGCCGCCCCACTCGACCCAGCCCGCGCCGCCCTTCTTCTCCGGGAACCACACGTCGACCTCGGCCGACGGCTCGGTGAAGGGGAAGAAGCTCGGGCGCAGGCGGGTCTTCGAGTCCTCGCCGAACATCGAGCGCGCGAACGCGTCGAGCGTGCCCTTGAGGTGGCCCATCGTCAGGCCCTTGTCGACCGCGAGGCCCTCGACCTGGTGGAACACCGGGGTGTGCGTCGCGTCGAGCTCGTCGGTGCGGAACGTGCGGCCGGGGCACACGACGTACACCGGGAGCTCGCGGTCGAGCAGCGTGCGGGCCTGCACGGGCGAGGTGTGCGTGCGCAGGACCAGCTGCGAGTCACCCGGCGCGACGTAGAACGTGTCCTGCATCGAGCGGGCCGGGTGGTCCTTGCCGAAGTTCAGCGCGTCGAAGTTGAACCACTCGGTCTCGAGCTCGGGGCCCTCGGCGATCTCGTAGCCCATGGCCACGAAGACGTCACCGATGCGCTCGGCGAGCGTGGTGATCGGGTGGCGCGCGCCGCGCGGGAAGCGGTCCCAGGGCAGCGTGACGTCGACGGACTCCTCGCGCAGCACCCGCTCGTCGCGCTCGACCTGGAGCACGGCGTGGCGCTCCTCGAACGCGGTCTTGACGGCGGACTGCGCCTCGTTCACGCGCTTGCCGGCCTCGGCCTTGGCCTTGGGGGGCAGGGCGCCGATCTCGCGGCGGGCCAGCAGCACGGGCGACCGGTCGCCGAGGTGGCCGGGCTTGACCGCGGCCAGTGCCTCGAGGTCGGCAGCTCCGGCGAACGCCTCGCGCGCCTTCTGCACGGCCGCGTCGAGGTTCTCGGCCGACAGCGCCGCGACCTGCTTCGGGTCGTACGGGTCGTTGGCTCCGGACATGGTTTGTGGACAGCTCCCAGTTTCGACCCACACAGCGGACATCAGGTAATCAACAGGCCGATCCTAGTGGGTGCGCTGTTGACCGCTCCGGGACGTTCCGTTAAAGAGCGGCATCGCCCTCACGTCGTCCCTAGGATGGGCGGCATCATGTCGCACACCTTCCGCGTCGACCTGCGCGGCATCATCGACCTGCTCAGCCACCACCTGTACAGCAGCCCGCGCGTCTACGTGCGTGAACTGCTGCAGAACGCCGTCGACGCGATCACGGCGAGGCGCGAGCTCGACCCGTCCTGCCCCGCCGACGTCACGATCACCTGCGGCTCCACGCTGACGATCACCGACACCGGCGTGGGGCTCACCGAGAACGAGGTCCACGAGCTGTTGTCCACGCTCGGCCGCACGTCGAAGCGGGACGACCTGGGGTTCGCCCGCGAGGGGTTCCTCGGCCAGTTCGGCGTCGGCATGCTGTCGTGCTTCCTCGTCGCCTCGTCCGTGACGGTCGTCACGCGGTCCTCTCGCGGCGGTCCGGCCGTGCAGTGGGAGGCGGACTCGTCCGGCAACTACACCGTGTCCGTTGTAGACGGTGAGGTGCCGGTCGGTACGACGGTGAAGCTGAGTGCCTCGCGCGGCAACGAGCACTGGCTCGAAGCCGACGTCGTGCGGCCGCTGGTGAGCGACTACGGCGATCTGCTGCCGGCCACCGTGACGCTGGACGGCGCCGTCATGACGCGGGGCGAACGCCCGTGGGACGACGAGGACGCCGATCTCTCCGCGTACTGCGAGCAGGTCCTGGGGTTCACGCCGTTCGAGGCGATCCCGATCGAGGTCGAGGCGGCGGGACTGACCGGCGTCGCGTTCGTGCTGCCGTCCGGGGTCCATCCCGGGACGCGCCAGACGCACCGGGTGTACCTGAAGCGGATGCTGGTCGGCGACAACGTCGAGGGCCTGCTGCCGGACTGGGCGTACTTCGTGCGGTGCGTGGTCGACGCGTCCGCGATCCGGCCGACGGCGTCGCGCGAGTCGCTCTACCAGGACGAGATGCTGCTGGCGGTGCGCGAGGAGCTGGGCGAGCAGATCCGCGACTGGCTGATCAGGCTGGACGCGATCGAACCGCGCCGGGCCGGTGAGCTGCTGGCCGCACACCACCTGGGCATCAAGTCGCTGGCGCGCTCGGACGACGAGATGCTGCGGCTGGTCGAGCGGTGGCTGCCGTTCGAGACCACCGAGGGCGCGATCCCGTTGCGGCAGTTCAAGCGCAAGCACGGCGCGATCCTCTACATCCCGGACGTCGACGAGTTCCACCAGCTGGCGCCGGTCGCGGCCGCGCAGGGCCTGGGGCTCGTGAACGCCGGCTACGCCTACGACATGGAGCTGCTGAACCGGCTCAGCGCGCTGGACGGCCCGGCCGTCGCGCGCCGGGTGGCTCCCTCGGAGCTGCTGGCGGCGCTGGCCGATCCGGAACCGGCGATCGAGACGGCGCTGCGGTCGCGGCTGGCGGAGGGCGCTGCGGCGCTGGACCGGCACGACTGCGACGCGGTGATCCGCGACTTCGACCCCGTCTCGTTGCCCGCGTTGCTGATCAGCAACGCCGAGCAGCAGCGCAAGCTCGACACCGAGCAGACCGCGGAGGAGGTGACGGACCCGTTGTGGGCGGAGCTGCTGGGCCAGCTGACCGCCGGGTCCAGTTCGTCACGTCCCGAGCAGCTGGTGCTCAACTGCCGCAACCCGTTGGTGCAACGGCTCGCACGGTTGAACGACCCGTCGCTGGTGGAGCTGACGCTCGAATCTCTTTACGTGCACGCCGTTCTGCAGGCTCGGCGAGCGATGCGACCGAAGGACACGGCGGCGCTGAACCGCTCGTTCCTGGAACTGCTGGACCGCGCCGTTGGGGGTAAGTGAACATGGCCGACTTCACCGCTGAAGACGCGGAGAGGGCGTTCCTGGAGGCGTACAACATGCCTACGGGCATGCCGAAGCACGAGGCGCTGGAACGGGCCGCGCGCATGTCCGACGCGCTCGGGCACCTGCCGCTCGGGGTGTCGTGCCGGACCGCGCTGATCGACTCGGCCTACTACCTGTCGCGCTACGACCTGATGCTCGCGCCGTTCGCGTGGGTGCGGGCCGCGGAGGAGAAGGACCCCGAGGCGTTCAACGAGTACGAGGTCCACTCGCTGAACTGGGCGCACAAGTGGATCGCGACGGGCCTGCGCCGGGACCCGAAGTTCTCGCTGGAGCAGCTGCAGGCCGTGATCGGCCAGCTCGCGGACCGCTACGGGAAGCTCGGTTTCTCGGTGCAGCCGGTGCACGGCGCCCGCGCCGAGTACGCGTACCACATCGGTGACATGGTCGGGCTTGCCGAACAGCTCGGGCGTTACCTCGCCACGGAACGCGGGCCGATGGCGGACTGCGAGGCCTGCGTGATCGAGGAGCAGGTCTGGATGCTGGCGCGGCTGGGCCGTCACCAGGAAGCCGCCGCGCACGGCTGGGAGGGCCTGTCGGGCAACACCGGCTGCGCCACGCAGCCGCAGGGCATCCTGTCCGCGCTGCTGTGGCCGTTGCTGGAGACCGGCGAGGTCGAGAAGGCCGCGCACGCGCACACCACGGCGTACCGGTTGATCAAGGACGACGAGATCACCTCGTACGTGCACGAACACATCCGGTTCTGCGCGTTGACGGGCAACCTGTCGCGCGGCGAGGAGATCCTGCGCCGGTCGCTGCACAAGGTGACGGGCGTGCAGCTGCCGGCCGACGAGATGTCGTTCGCGCAGTGCGCTTCCGTTCTGCTGCAGCGCCTTCCGGCCGACACGGTGTTCGAGGTCCCCGCGGTCGGGTCGCGGACGGCCGCCGAGCTGCTCGACCGGCTGTCGAAGCGCGCGATCCAGCTCGCGAAGCAGTTCGACGAGCGCAACGGCACGTCCGCGTGGCTCGACCGGGTCACGCTGTCGTTGGAGCAGAAGGACTACCCGGCGGTCGAGCTCGCGATGCCGGCCGCACCGGTGGCCGCTCCGGTCGAGGAGTCCGTCGTGTTCGGCGACCCGGTGGAGATCGCCGAGTCGATGGTGCTGCTGTACGAGCAGGGCGACTTCGTGAAGGCGCGGCGGATGCTCGACTCGCTGCCCGCGGACATGGACTCGTTGCTGCCGCCCGATCTCGCGGCGCACGCGGGCATCCGGCGGATGACGACCGGGCTGGTGCCGTTCGACCCGGCGGCGTTCGACGAGATGCTGACGGCGCTGCCCGCCGACCTCGCGCTGCGGTACCAGGCGCGGCTCGCGATGGGCCTGGAAGGTGGGTTGCAGCTCGCCGAACGGTGCCTGGCCGAGGCGACGACCGACTACACGCGGACGGTCGCGGCGCTGACGCTGGCCGAGCTGCACGACGACGCGCACGCACACGAGCGGGCCGACGAGATGATCGCGCTGGCGTCCTCTTTGGACGTTCCGGAACTGCGCGGCCGGGTCGTGATCGAGTCCGCGGAGCACAAGGCACGGCAGCAGGACGTCGAAGGCGCCTACACGGACGTGCTGACGGCCATGTCGGGCGAGCTACCGTTGAACGCGCGGTTCGAGGGCTACCGGCTGCAACTGCGACTGGAGACCGTGCTGCGCAAGGTCACGGAGGCGGTGGCGACGGCGCGTGCGTTCGTGTCGGCGTTCCCGCTGCCGGAGTCGGCGGAGGCACGCTGGTACCAGGTCGCGGCGATCCAGGAGCTGGACCAGGAAGGTGCCTGCCTGGGCGATCTCCGCGAGGCCGTGGCGATCTCGCGCGTGCACCTCTCCCCCGGCCACACCGCGCACTTCTGCTTCGCGTTGAGTGGCGGATACGTGCAGACGGACCGGTTCGTCGAGGCAGCCGAGGTGCTCGAGGAGTCGTTGCGGCTGTTGCAGGACGGCCAGGAGGACCTGCGGCTGCAGGTGGTGTTCCGGCTCGGGCAGGTGTGCCGCAAGCTGGGCGAACTCCCTGCTGCCGAGCGCTATCTGCGCGAGGCCGCGGATCTGCTGCCGCCAGAGGAGACGGGACGGCGGGCGTTCCTGCTCGACGCGCTCGCCTCGGTGCAGGGCCGGCTGGACAAGCACGACGAGGCGATGGCGTCCTGGCGCGCCGGTGCCGCGCTGTGGCAGCAGGAGGGCAACCTCTCGGAGGCGATCGGCTCGCTGGTCGAGCTGGCGTCGAACCTGCCCGACGAGGAGATCACCGAGACGCGTGCGGCCGTGGACGAGGCCGAGGCGCTGCTGCCGTTGCTGGACGACCCGACCGAGGTCACCCGCAGGCAGGCGGAGATCGCCGCGATCCGCGCGTGGGTGCACGGCCAGGCCGGCGAGTTCGCGCTGGCGATGAAGCAGTACCGCGACGCCGAAGCGCTGGTGGTGTCGCTGGGCGACGAGGGCTGGCGGGTGTTCGTCGTGCTGAAGGCGGCGCACGTGCTCCTCAACGCCGACGACGCCGAGGGCGCGGAGACCGAGGCGCGCCGGGCTGCATCGCTGCTGCCCGACGACAACCAGGTCTCCACCGTGCTCTCGGTGCTGTCGGAGGCGTTGCGGCGCCAGAACAAACCGTCCGGCACCGATCCGCTCGTGCGCGAGTTGACCGCCCGGCTGGATTGATCAGGTGGTGGTCGCTGGATGTCAGCTCGACGCGCTTTTCGTCGAGCTGACATCCAGCCCAGGGGTGGCCTGCTCTGGAGTGTGCGCAGTCGCCTTCTCGTAGGCGACCTCGAACGCCTCGTCCGCGGGCACGCTGATGTGCGGGACGACGCCGACGCCTTCCCAGTTGGTGCCGGAGATCGGATTGATGGCGCGGCCGTTCGGAACCGCGGACTTGAGGTGCGGGCCGACGCGGTAGCGGTCGCCGGGGTGGGCGCCGCCCCTGGTGGTCTCGCCGACGAGGGTGGCGCGCTCGTTCTGCTGGAGGTTGTAGCTCAGTTCCTCGCCACCGGAGAACGTGCGGGCGCTGGTGAGGACGTAGACCGGCTTCGTGCCGCCGAACTTCGGGCCTGGCACGTGCGGGAGCGTCCAGAACTGCTGGGTGGTGTCGTCCACGCGGTTGTAGATGTCGTTGAGGTGCACGGGTTCGTCGAACAGGTAGCTGCAGATCAGCGCGACCGTGTGCGGGTCGCCGCCGACGTTGCCGCGCAGGTCGATGATCAACGCGTCGGTGTGCGCGATGAGGTTCATCGCGGCGACGACGGCCGGGGTGGCGATGTCGGCGTCGTGCAGCAGGCGGATCTCGAGCAGGCCGATGTTGCCTTCGAGCCGCTCGATCTTGCGGATGCCGAACGCGTCCAGTTCGGCTTCCAACTTGTAGGCCACCGGGTCCCAGGCCGACTCCTGGCCGGTCTCGGGGACCTCCTCGGCGCTGTAGAGCAGGCGGAGATGCTTGTCGCCGTTGACGCTCTGCAGGTCCGCGGTCACCTTGGCCGCGAACTCCTCGTCATCGTCCACATCGGAGTAAGCGCCCTCGTCCAGACGAGCGCGCAGGACTTTCGCGATCTCGTTGGCAGTGTCCGGAAAGACGTAGTAGGAAGCGAGCTGGGAGCACAGGACTTCGATCTCTGATTCGCGCACGGGGCGCACAGTAATCGCGCGCCCGGCACCCGTCAGCTCAATTCCGCTGGTCCCTGGCGGAGGCGTAAAGGCAGACAGCGGCCGCCGTCGCGAGGTTCAGGCTCTCGGCGGCGCCGTACAGCGGAACCTTCAGCGACGTGTCCAGCTTCGCCACGACGTCGTCGGGCAGGCCGTGGGCCTCGCTGCCGAACACCCACGCGGTCGGCCGGCTGAGTTCGCCCTGCGTGGAGGCCTCGACCAGGTCCTGTTTCGCGTAGCCGTCGGCGGCCACGAGCCTCAGGCCGGCCTGACGGCACGCGGCGAAGACCTCGTCCGCGTCACGGGACCGGGCGATCGGCAGGTGGAAGAGCGAGCCGGTGGAGGCGCGCACGCACTTGCCGTTGTGCGGATCGACCGTGTCGCCCGCGAAGATCACCGCGTCCGCTCCGGCCGCGTCCGCCACGCGCGTGACGGTGCCCGCGTTGCCGGGATCGGAGACGCCGTAGAGCACGGCGACGAGGCGCGGAGTTCCTTGCAGCGCCTGGTCGAGAGGCTGCGGGACGGCGTCGCAGACCGCGACGATGCCTTGGGGCGTCACGGTTTCCGACAACGAGTCGGCGGCCTTGTCGGTCACCTCGCTGATCCGGATGCCCTGGTTCGAGGCGGTCTGGAGCAGTTCGGCGTTGCGCTGCGCGGCCGTCGCCGTGACGAAGAGTTCGTGCACCTCGCCGTTTTTCCAGGCGAGTGCCTCGCGCACGGCCTGGGCGCCCTCGACGAGGAAACGCCCTGCCTTGTCGCGGCCCTGGCGGCGGGTCAGGTGGCGAGCAGCAACGACCCGAGGCGTCCGTTCGGTGAACGGATCTGCCTCGGGTCGGTGGTGCGCGCGAGCGTTGTCGCTCAGGCCTGGCTCCCGGCCGGAGCGTTCACGTCGGCCGGGAGCGCCTTGCGGGCGATCTCGACGAGCGCCGTGAAGGCGGTGGCGTCGTGGACGGCGAGGTCCGCGAGGATCTTGCGGTCGACCTCGACACCGCCCAGGCGCAGGCCCTGGATGAGGCGGTTGTAGGTCATGCCGTTCGCACGGGACGCAGCGTTGATGCGCTGGATCCACAGCTTGCGGAAGTCGCCCTTGCGCGCACGGCGGTCGCGGTACGCGTAGTTGAGCGAGTGGAGCACCTGCTCCTTGGCCTTGCGGTACAGCCTCGAACGCTGGCCGCGGTAACCGCTGGCCAGTTCGAGAACGGTACGACGCTTCTTCTGGGCGTTTACAGCCCGCTTGACGCGTGCCACGGGTACATCCTGTCGATCTCATGGGGAAACCGGCGTCGGGGGCCGGTTTCCCGAATTAGCTAGGGGGTGTCGAAGCGGGTCAGAGACCGAGCAGCTTCTTGATGCGCGGAGCGTCGTGGTCGGACACGACCGCGGTGCCGCTCATGCGACGCGTCACCTTGCTGGACTTCTTCTCCAGGATGTGGCGCTTGCCGGCCTTCTCCCGCAGGATCTTGCCGCTGCCCGTGACCTTGAAGCGCTTCGAGGTCCCGCTGTGCGTCTTGTTCTTCGGCATTTCCGTCCTCGTCTCGTGCTACCCACCGGGTCGGGGGCGGGCGTGCGTCCTACGCCTCTTCCGAGGCGGTGTCATCCGCCTCGGGTGCGTCGTCGTCCTGCTTGACCACGCGCGGCTTGATGTTCTTGTGCGGCGCCAACACCATGATCATGTTGCGGCCGTCCTGCTTCGGGTTCGACTCCACGAAGCCCAGCTCCGCGACGTCCTCCGCCAGCTTCTGCAAAAGCCTGTAGCCGAGCTCGGGGCGCGACTGCTCGCGACCGCGGAACATGATGGTCACCTTGACCTTGTTCCCGTGCGAGAGGAAGCGGGCCACGTGGCCCTTCTTCGTCAGGTAGTCGTGCGGGTCGATCTTCGGGCGGAGCTTCTGCTCCTTGATGACCGTCAGCTGCTGGTTCCGACGAGATTCGCGAGCCTTCTGCGCCGTCTCGTACTTGAACTTGCCGTAGTCCATGAGCTTGCAGACCGGCGGGCGAGCCTGAGCGGCGACCTCGACGAGATCGAGATCCGCTTCCTGCGCGAGTCGGAGCGCGTCCTCGATGCGAACGATCCCGACCTGCTCACCATTCGGCCCGACCAGACGAACTTCCGGCACCCGAATGCGGTCGTTGATGCGCGGCTCGGTGCTGACGGGTGCACCGCGGTTCGAGGGACTTGTCATTCACGTCCTTTGAGACTCGGTTGCGCCAAAAACAAGAGCCCCGTCACCGTCTCCCGGTGAAGGGGCCCGCTTCCGACCGATCTCACCCCAGAACTTCGAGCACCCGAGTGCCAGTAGCCTGGAGGACCGGACCCGGCCACCTCAACAAGCGGTGAACGCGGGTGGGAGCGGGGCTCCACTTGCCGCTCTCGCACTAACGAGAGCTGGTCGCGTCCGAAATACTAGCAGACGCTCTTGTCAACCCCCCAATCGCGGCCCTGTGACGTCGGCCCCGCACGGGGGCTTGCTTGAATAGGGCGTGACCGATCCGCTTGAAGACAGCATCCGTGACCTGGGCGATGTCCCCAGCATCGAGGTGATCAGCCGGGCCGCGGTGATGCTGCTGTCCGCCTCCGCGGAGCGCCTGGGCCTCGCCGACCCGGACCCCGACAACTCCCCGCGCCGCGACCTCGACGAGGCACGCCGCCTGATCACCGGTCTGGCCGGCCTGATCACGGCGACCTCCGAGTACCTCGGCCCGCACGCGGCCCCGCTCAAGGACGGCCTGCAGTCGGTGCAGCGCGCGTTCCGCGAGGCCTCCGCCGTGCCGGACGAGCCGGGACAGGGTCCCGGCGAGAAGTTCACCGGTCCCGTGTACTGACCGGCGGAGCCAGGTTCAGCAGGCCGGCTACGAGCGTCATCTCCACGTAGGTGCCCTCGTAGCCGGACTCTCTCATCGCCCGCGCCGCCTCCTGGGCCTCCCCGATGGAGCACCCGAGCGCGTCGCGGAACGCCTTCAGCAGCACTCCACCTGCAACGGTCTCGTCGGTGAGCGTCAGGCGGCAGGCCCCCTGCTGGGCCAGGATCTCGTCGCGGATCCAGGCAGGCGCCCCCTGCCCCCGGTCGCACGAGGCGACCTGGCACCCGGTGCACTGCCAGTCTTCCTCCCACGCGAGTTCGCCGTCCTGGACGAGCTGCACCGCCCAGCCCGTGCGCGACGCACCGCAGTTCTCGCACGGCTCTTCGAGCTTCGCCGCCTGGCTGATCACTCGGCCCGCACCACGATCGGCTCCCACGGCTCAGCCCTGACCTGGAACACCGCGCTGGCCCGTTGTCCGGTGGCGGCCCGGAAGGTGATGGCGGAGCCGTTGTGGAGCGGCCCCACCTCGAGGTGCTCGACCGGCGGCTCGTCGTCGTACTGGGAGAGCCCGAGCACGCGGCTGCCCGGCACGACGGACACCGTGAGCTGCTCGATGACGGCGGGCCCGCCGAAGTAGCTGAGCCGGAACTCGTCGGGCGCACCGGGCGTGATGGCGAACGTCGGCATGCCGCTGCGGCTGCCGCGGGCTGCGATGACCTCGACGAGTCCGTTGACCTGTGCCGTCATCTGCTGGGCGATGAGCTGCGCCTCGTCGGCCAGCATCCGTGACGCCGTGGCCGCTTCCGCAGCCTTCCCGACGGCCTCCTCGGCCTTCGCCGCGGCCTTCTTCGCCTCCTCCGCCACGTTCTTGGCCTGGAAAGCGCTCGCCGTGGCCTGCTCGACGGCCTTGCGCGCGGCCTGCGCCTCCTCCTGTGCCCTGGTGGCGGCCTCGTGGGACTTCTTCGCGGCGTCCTGGGCGTGCTTCGCTTCGCGGGCCTGCCACAACGACACGGCCACCGCGCACATCGCCACCACAGCGGCGATCACCGCCAGCGCGATCATGCCCGCACCCCCACCGAGGCGAGCTGACGTCGTGCCAGTTCGTCGATGACGTCCGTGTCCCCGGTACGCCAGGCCACCGCGGGATCACCGTCGAACTTGCCGAGTTCCCGCGGCGACAACGATGTGAGCGCTCTCAAGGCCAGCAGATCCGGCATCCCCCGCAGACTCGCGGTGTTGGCGGCCCTGCGGGCGTACCGGAGCCTGATCGGCAACCACGTGATGAGCAGGAACAGCACCGGCACGACGACCAGTGCCGCGGCGAGCCAGAACGCGGAGTCCTGGACCACGCCGATCTGCGCGTTGCCCGCGTTGGTGAGCGTCTCGCCGGCCTTGCTGCCGTTGCCGAGCGCTCCCGCCAGATCCTCGCCCACGAAGGGCACGCCCCTGGCCTTGCCGGCGGCGTTGGTGAAGGCGTCCCGGATGCTGCCGCCCGCGCTGACCAGTCCATCTCCCGGCGCCCTCAGTTCGAGCACCCAGTCGTGAACGGTGGTCGCCACCCAGATCCAGAGCCCGACCCAGCCGACGGCGAGGAGGTCGGCGATCAGTTGACGCGTGAACCTGACCGGTCTGTCCGCGTACCACTTCATAAGCGGATGCTGCCACAACGCAGGCGCCACAGGGCCACGCGGGAAGTCGTGATCGACCCCGGAGAACGGGACAGGCACCCTCCGGCCGGAGGGTGCCTGTGTCGAAAAGCCGTGGATCAGTCGACGACGGCCAGCGCGTCGATCTCCACCAGCAGTCCGGCGGGCAGCCCGACGTAGACGGTGGTGCGGGCGGGCGCCGGGTCCGTCACGAACTCGCCGTAGACCTCGTTCAGCTCCGCGAAGTGCGCGGTGTCGGTGAGGTAGACGCGGATCATCACCACGTCGTCGATGGACGCGCCACCGGCGGCGAGCACGGCGTGCAGGTTCGCGAACGTCTGGCGCGTCTGCTCGGCGACCGTGGTGCCGACGATCTCACCCGACTTCGGGTCGAACGCGACCTGGCCTGCCACCTGCAGGATGTTGCCCTTGCGCACACCCTGCGAGAAACGGGCCACCGGCTGCGGAGCGTCAGCGGTCTTGATCTCAACCTTGGACAACGTAATTCCCCTTATCTGGAAACAAAACCGCATTCGGCCGATGCGGCTTCGGCGGTGGCGAGCAGGTCTGGCAGGTGGGCCAGCAGGCCGTCGAAGTCGAGCAGCACCTTCGGCACGGACATCGACACGGCCGCCAGCACCTCGCCGCGCGCACCCCTGATCGGGGCGGCGATGCAGTGGATGAAGTCCTCGTGCTCGGAGTTGTCGACGGCGTACCCGTTGGCGCGCACGCGTTCCAGCTCGGCCAGGTACGCGGTCGGGCCGATGATGGTGTTCGCGGTCAGGCGCGGGAACTCCATGCCGGCCAGCACCTTCTGCAACGCCGGAGCGGGCAGGTCGGCCAGCAGGATCTTCGCCACGGCCGTGCAGTGCAACGGCGCGCGGCGGCCGATGCGCGAGTACATCCGCATCTGGTGCCTGGACTCGTACTTGTCGATGTAGATCACCTCACCGTCCTCGTAGGACGCGAGGTGGACGGTGTGCCCGAGCCGGGAGTTCAGGTCGCGCAACGCGGCCTCGGAGGCGCGCCGGACGTCGCGTTCCTCCAGAGCCAGGTTCGCGAGGTCGAACAGAGCGGTGCCGAGGCGGTAGTGGTGCACGCCGTCGCGCTGCACGAACCGGTGCGACTCCAGCGTGCGCAGCAACCGCAGCGTCGTCGACTTGTGCACGCCGATCACGCCGGACAGCTCGTCCAGCGTCTTCGGACCCGACGCGAGCTGGTTCACCAGCGTGAGCGCGCGGTCGAGGCTCTGGCTCATCTACACCTCCAGGCGGGCGGACGCCCACGTCTGCGAATCGGCGTGCAGCAGCGGATCTGTCACGTCGTCCGGCAAAGGATCGCCGACGTCCTCGGCGGTGAGCAAAGCGGACGCCGCCTGCAGGTGCCCGGCACGCAGCCGGACCGACGGGCTCTCCCCCGCCAGGGTGGCCGCGAGGAAGCCCGCCGCGAACGCGTCACCCGCGCCGACCGGCTCCACGACCTCGACCTTCAGCGCCGGTTCGAAGTACGACGAGCCGCCTTCCAGCAGCGTCGCGCCGTCGGCACCCTGCTTGACCACCAGCGACCGCGGGCCGGGCAGCAACTGCCGCAACCGCGCGGGATCGCCGGTGCCCCACACCAGTTCCGCCTCGTCGGAGCCGGCCAGCACGACGTCCGCCATGTCCGCGAGTTCCCGCAGCACGCGCGGGTCGCGGTCGGTCCACAACGCCGGACGCCAGTTCAGGTCGAACGAGATCCGGAACCCGTGCCGCGGCCGCCGCAGCAGCTCGCGCATCAGCTCGAGGCACGAGTCGGACAGGGCGGGCGTGATCCCGCTGAGGTGCACCAGCTTCACCTCGCCGAGGCCGAGCCGGTCGATCATCTCCAGCCCCATGCCCGACGCCGCCGAACCGCGCCGGTAGTAGCGCACCGGGCTGCCGTGCGGTGAGGCCTCCTTGACGTAGAGGCCGGTCGGGCGGGACGGGTCGATCCGCACGCCGGACACGTCGACACCGAAGCCGCCCACCGTGTCGAGCACCGCGAGCCCGAACGAGTCGTCGCCGACCGCGCTGACCCACGAGGACCGCACGCCGAGGCGGGTCAGGTGCATGGCGACGTTGGACTCGGCGCCACCGACGGCCCGGTGCCAGGTGCGCACCAGATGCACAGGACCCGGTTCAGCCGGAACCATCATCACCATGGTCTCGCCGAGACACACGACACCGCCGACGTGTTCGAACCGCATACGTGCTCCAGAGGTGTTCGTTGACGGCGGCGAGTACGAATGCTACACAACTCAGCATCACATCGCGCAATGGGAGTTGCAAAATATGCAACATCTGATGGAGATGGACCTTTCGGCCGTCGCGGACATCAGGTCGGAACAGGTCAGCTGGCGCTTCAAGGGCCTGCCGTCGAGCACGTTCGGTGCGACCATCGGTGAGGTGGCCGACCGGCGGCTCGACCTGTTCGCCGACGAGTTCGTCGGACCGCTCGTCGTGCTGGACGCGGACGCGTTGACGCACAACCTGACGACGATGTCCAAGTGGTGTGACAACCACGGCGTGAAGCTGGCGCCGCACGGCAAGACGACGATGGCGCCGCAGCTGTTCCAGCGGCAGATCGAGCACGGCGTCTGGGGCATCACCGCGGCCAACGCGTCGCAGCTGCGGGTCTACCGGGCGTTCGGGGTGAGCCGGATCCTGCTGGCGAACCAGCTGCTCGACCCGGCGGCGTTGCGCTGGCTGGTCGGCGAGCTCGACGGCGACCCGGACTTCGAGTTCAGCTGCTGGGCCGACTCCGAGGCCGGCGTCGCGCTGATGAGCGAGACGCTGCAGGAGCTCCAGCCCGGACGGCCGGTCGACGTGATCGTCGAGCTCGGCGCTCCCGGCGGGCGAACGGGCGCGCGGGACCTGGAGACGGCACTGGCCGTCGCGCGGGCGGTGGACCAGAGTCCGGTGCTGCGGCTGGTCGGCGCGGGTGGCTACGAGGGCGCGCTGGCGCACGACGCCTCCGAGTCGTCGCAGTCCGTTGTGGACGGCTACCTCGACGACCTGCGCACGCTGGTGCTGCGGCTGGCCGACGCCGGACTGTTCGACGAGCTGGACTCGGTCATCGTCACCGCCGGCGGCAGCGCGTACTTCGACCAGGTGGCGGCGACGCTGGCCAAGCCGTGGCCGGTGCCGGTGACCCCGGTGCTGCGCAGCGGCGCGTACATCACGCACGACGACGGCTTCTACCGCGGGATCTCGCCGTTCTCCCGCATCGAAGGCGTCGAGCCGTTCAAGAGCGCTCTGCGCGCGTGGGCCCAGGTGACGTCACGGCCGCAGCGCGACCTGGCGTTGCTGACGATCGGCAAGCGCGACGCGTCGTTCGACGAGGGCCTGCCGGAGCCTCAGCTCGTGCGCCGCGGTGACGGCGCGATCGCCCCGCTGACCCAGGCTCGCGTCACCGCCCTCAACGACCAGCACGCGTTCCTGTCGCTGGGGCCGGAGTCCACGGTCCGCGTCGGCGACTGGATCGGGCTCGGTCTCTCGCACCCCTGCACGGTGTTCGACAAGTGGCAGCTCATCCCGGTCGTGCAGGGCACGACCGTGGTCGACCTGATCCGTACCTACTTCTGAGGAGTGCCGGGATGGACGACGTCGTTCTGCGCGGACCGCTGATCGCCGACGGCACGGGCGCGTCCGCCTACCGGGCGGACGTGGGGATCAAGGACGGCGTCATCTCGTCCATCGGTGAGTCGATCTCGGCCACCCGGTCGATCGACGCGGACGGGCTGGTGCTCGCACCGGGGTTCATCGACATGCACTCGCACTCGGACCTGCGGATCCTCGCCGAACCGGACCACCTGGCGAAGGTCTCGCAGGGCGTCACGACCGAGGTGCTCGGCCAGGACGGGTTGTCCTACGCGCCGGTGAACGACGAGGTGCTGGCCACGCTGCGGGGCCAGCTCGCCGGGTGGAACGACGACCCGCCGGGCTTCGACTGGAACTGGCGCTCGGTCGGCCAGTACCTCGACCGGCTCGACCAGGGCATCGCGGTGAACGCCGCGTACCTGGTGCCGCAGGGGACGCTGCGGATGCTGGCCGTGGGCTGGGAGGACCGGCCCGCGACCGACGCCGAGATGCTCGTCATGAAGAACAAGCTGGCGAAGTCGTTGGTGGAGGGCGCTTTCGGCATGTCGTCCGGGCTCACCTACACGCCCGGCATGTACGCGGACACGTCCGAACTCGTGCAGTTGTGCGAGGTAGTCGGGAACTACGGCGGCTTCTACAGCCCGCACCACCGCAGCTACGGCGCGGGCGCGTTGGAGGCGTACGCCGAGATGGTGGACGTCTCGAAGCGTTCCGGCTGCCCGTTGCACCTCGCGCACGCCACGATGAACTTCCCGGTGAACAAGGGCAAGGCGCCCGAACTGCTGGCGCTGCTGGACGACGCGATCGCCGGTGGCGCCGACATCTCGCTGGACACCTACCCGTACCTGCCGGGCGCGACGTACCTGAGCGCGCTCCTGCCGTCGTGGGCGACGGAAGGCGGGCCGGACAGCGCGCTGGCAAGGTTGTCCGATGTGGACACCCGGGAGCGCATCCGCGAGGAGATCGAGGAGACCGGCTCGGACGGCTGCCACGGCGTGCCGGTCGACTGGGACTCCATCGAGATCAACGGCGTCCGCAACGAGCGCAACGCGCACCTGGTCGGCGCCAGCGTCTATAGCTCTGCGCTGCGGCTGGGACGCGCTCCCGCCGACCTGTACTTCGACGTGTTGGTCGACGAACGGATGGGTACGTCGTGCCTCATGCACGTGGGCCACGAGGAGAACGTGCAGGCGATCATGAAGCATCCGGCGCACACCGGCGGCAGCGACGGGCTGCTCGTAGGTGACCGGCCGCACCCGCGCGCGTGGGGCACGTTCCCCCGTTACTTCGCGCGCTATGTCCGCGAACTGGGCGTGCTGAGCCTGGAGGAGTGCGTGGAGCACCTCACCGGCCGGGCCGCCAAGCGTTTGCGGCTCACCGACCGGGGTCTGGTCCGCGAGGGCTACGCGGCCGACCTCGTGCTGTTCGACGCCTCGAAGATCGCCGACACGGCGACGTTCGACCAGCCTCGGCAGCAGGCCGCCGGAATCCCGTACGTGTTCTGCAACGGGGTGACGGTGATCGACGAAGGAACCGCCACCGGCTCATTGCCAGGCCATTCACTCAGGAGCCGCCCGTGATCAACTGGTTGCAACACTCGACACCGGGTCTGCTGACCCTCGCGGTAGTCAGCATCGCGGTGCTGCTGCTGCTGATCATCAAGTTCAAGGTCGAGCCGTTCATCGCTCTGATCGTCGTCGCGCTGCTGGTCGCCCTCCTGGCCGGCGTGCCGGTGGAGGCGCTGGTCGGGTCGGCGCAGAAGGCCTCGGACTCGTTGCTGGAGAAGGGCTTCGGCTCCATCCTCGGGCACATCGCCGCGATCATCGGTCTCGGCACGCTGCTCGGCGCGATCCTCGAGGCGTCCGGCGGCGCGCAGGTCCTGATGGACAAGCTGATGAACGCGTTCGGCGAGAAGAAGGCGCCGGTCGCGATCGGACTCGCGGGCCTGATCTTCGGCGTGCCGGTCTTCTTCGACATCGGCATCTTCGTGCTGGCACCGCTGGTCTACGTGGCGGCCAAGCGCAGCGGCAAGTCGATCGTGCTGTTCGCCATGCCGTTGCTGGCCGGCCTTTCGGTCATGCACGCGTTCATGCCGCCGCACCCCGGACCGGTGGCGGCGGCCGGTCTGCTGAAGGTGTCGCTCGGCTGGATCATCATCATGGGTCTCGCGGTGGCGATCCCGTCCTGGTTCGTCGGCGGTGTCCTGTACTCGTACTGGATCGGCAAGCGCCTCAACGTGCCGGTGCCAGAGGAGATGCTGGCCGCGGCCGAGTTGGCGCGAGCGGAGAACGGCGGCGACGATCGCGACCCGCCGTCGCTCGGACTGGTGCTCTCGATCATCGGCCTGCCATTGGTTCTGATCCTCGCGGGCACGTTCGGCTCGATCCTGCTGACCAAGGGATCGCGCCTGTACTCGGTGGCGACGTTCTTCGGCACGCCCGCGGTGGCGTTGACGATCTCGGTGCTGCTCGCGTTCTGGCTGCTGGGTTTCCGGCGCGGCATGACGCGGGAGAAGGTCGCGGAACTGTCCGCCGCGTCCCTGAAGCCGGTCGCGATGATCCTGCTCGTGGTCGGTGCCGGTGGCTTCTTCGGCGCCGTGCTGGCCGCGACGGGCATCGGCAAGACGCTGGCGAACGAGCTGTCGGGCATCGGCCTGCCGGTGATCGCGCTGGCGTACGTGATCAGCTGCGTCATCCGCATCGCGCAGGGTTCGGCGACGGTCGCGATCGTGACGACCGCGGGCATCGTCGCGCCGGTGGTGGCGGACCTGAACTACTCGCAGCCGCAGCTCGCCCTGGTCGTCATGGCCATCGCGTCCGGTTCGATCATCGCCTCGCACGTGAACGACGGCGGGTTCTGGATCGTGTCGCGGTACTTCGGCCTGTCGGTCAAGGAGACGCTGCAGTCGTGGACGGTCCTCGAGACCATCCTGTCGGTGGTCGGTTTCGTGGTCGCGGGGTTGCTCAGTCTGGTTGTCTGATCGGGTGCACCGAAACCTGATCTGTCTGTTCGTGATCGCGGCGGTGGCGGGGTGTTCCTCGCCACCGCCGGTTTCGTCTCCCCCTTCCTCGACCTCTTCTTCCGCGGCGGGGCCGGACAAAGCCGCCGTGCTGGCGTGGATCGACCAGATCTGCGCCGCCGACGAGCCGATCCTCACCGTCAGCGCCGTGGTCGCGACGGGACCGAAGTTCGCCCAGGGGCAGCAGCCGACAGAAGCCGATCGGCCCGCGGTGGTCGCGTACGTCACCAAGTTGCGCGACATGTACGCCCAGGCGAAGGCGGCGTACGACGGCGTCGGTCCGTCGCCGATCCCGCGTGGTGACGAGCTGGTCGCCGGGCACCGCAAGGGTCTCGGCGAGATCGTGCCGAAGCTGCAGGAGCATCTGGACAACGTGCGGAGGTTTCCCCCGCAGGGCATCGACGCGCCCGCGTTGCTCGCCGGCGTCGAGGTCGTGTCGTGGCTGCCCGAGGGCCCCGGTCTCGGCGATCTGCGCGGTGCCGAGCCAGTGCTGGACGAGGCTTACAAGCAGGCCCCGAACTGCACGAGCTAAGACACAACCCAACAGCTTCGAACGCTTGACAACCCGACTTATGCATCTGAGGATCGGCTCAATGTTCATTTGTGTTTGATGTGGACGGGGCCTGCATGAGCAACACGGAGGTCGTGCACCTGCACGACGACACCTCCAGCATCGTCATCACCCTCACGGGCGCGAGCCTGCCGGTCGTGACGCACTGGGGGCGAACTCTCGGAGACCTCGACCAGACCGCGCTGCGCGGCCTGGTCGGCGCCGTGTCGTGGACCAATCCGAACAACGCGCCGGACGACCCGGTCCCGCTCGCGCTCCTGCCCGACGCCGGCGCCGGCTACGTCGGCCGTCCCGGACTGCGCGGCCACCGCGGTGGCGAACACTTCGCGCCCGCGCTGACGGTGACGTCGTTCTCCGGTGAGGACGGCTCGATCTTCCGCTACGTCGCGTCGGACGAGGCCGCCGAGCTGACCGTGAGCGGCACCGTCGAGCTGCTGGCGTCCGGCATGCTGCGGCTCCGGCACATCGTCCGCAACGACGGCACGACGCCGTATTCGTTGGAGGGCCTGGAAACCGCGCTCCCCGTCTCCTCTCACGCCACTGAACTGCTCGACTTCACCGGGCGCTGGGCTCGTGAACGCGCGCCGCAGCGGCAGGCGTTCAACTACGGCTCGTGGGTGCGCGAGAACCGTCGCGGCCGCACCGGGCACGACGCGACCATCGGGTTGCTGGCCGGTACGCCGGGGTTCTCGTTCCGCGACGGCGAGGTGTGGGCGTTGCACGTGGCGTGGAGCGGCAACCACGTGACGTACGCGGAGAACCTCGTCGACGGCCTGCCCGTCCTGGGCGGCGGCGAACTGCTGCTGCCGGGTGAGATCACGCTGGCGCCGGGCCAGGAGTACGAGTCGCCGTGGCTCTACGCGGCGTACTCGAGCGCGGGCATCGACGGCATCAGCGCCGCGTTCCACCGGCAGTTGCGGGAGCGTTCGCTGCGTCCGCGCCCGGTCGTGCTCAACACGTGGGAGGCCGTCTACTTCGACCACGACCTCGCGCGGCTGACGTCGCTGGCCGACACGGCCGCCACCATCGGGGTCGAGCGGTTCGTGCTGGACGACGGCTGGTTCCGGCACCGCCGCGACGACTCCGCCGGGCTGGGCGACTGGTACGTCGACGAGACCGTGTGGCCGGACGGGCTGACCCCGTTGATCAAGCACGTCCGCGCGCTCGGCATGGAGTTCGGCCTCTGGTTCGAGCCGGAGATGGTCAACACGGACTCGGACCTCTACCGCGCCCACCCGGACTGGGTGCTCGGGCCGCGTCCCGGCGTGCTGCCGCCGCCGTCACGCAACCAGCAGGTGCTGAACATCGCGCACCCCGAGGCGTACGCGTACATCCTCGACCGCGTGTCGTCTGTCTTGTCGGACAACGACATCGCGTTCGTGAAGTGGGACCACAACCGCGACCTGATCGGTTCGCGCGTGCACGAGCAGACCGCCGCGTACTACCGGCTCCTCGAGGAACTGCGGCTCCGGCACCCGCACGTGGAGATCGAGAGCTGCTCGTCCGGCGGCGGGCGGATCGACCTCGGCGTGCTCGCGCACACGGACCGCGTGTGGACGTCGGACTGCAACGACGCCCTGGAACGCCAGTTGATCCAGCGGTGGACGGGTGTGTTCCTGCCGCCGGAGCTGATGGGCGCGCACGTCGGGCCCACGAAGTCGCACACCACCGGACGCGTGCACGACCTGTCGTTCCGCGTGGCCACGGCGCTGTTCGGGCACTTCGGGATCGAGTGGGACATCAACTCGGCCACCGACGAGGAACGGGCCGGGCTGCAGGCCGCGATCGAGTACTACAAGGACGTGCGGACGTTGGTGCACACCGGCGTCACGGTGCACTCCGACCACCCGGACCCCTCGGCCTGGGTGCACGGAATCGTTGCCGCCGACCAGTCCGAGGCCCTCTTCGGGTACGTGCAGCTCGCGACCTCGGTGCAGAACAAGCCGCGACGGGTGCGGCTGCCCGGACTCGACCCGGAGCGGACGTACCGGGTGTCGTTCGACGCTCCGGCGGGACGGCCCAGGCTGATCCAGAGGCTGCCCGCGGACTGGAAGTCCGTGGAACTGCCCGGTTCCGTGCTGTCGGAGGTCGGGATCCAGCTGCCGGTGCTCGAACCGGAGCAGGCACTTCTGGTGCGTCTCAAGTGAAAAGAGCCCCGGCGGGATGCTTCCCGCCGGGGCTCCTTCTCTCCCCTTTTACTGGCCGGCGCGGCTTCCGTCGGCCTTGGTCGCCCACCACTTCCCGCCAACGCCCTGCCCGTTGGCATCACCGCAGACCTTGTCCCCTGCGAACAGGTACTGCGGCCACCCCGCGATGGTGAGCTGTTTCTTCCCGTCCCGCTCGATCGTTCCCACGAGTGCGGCGTCCACGCCCTGCACCTGGAAGCCCTCGCTGACGAAGGCGGGCGGCCATTGCACCGCGCAGTCGCCGGAGCAGGTGCTCGTCGGCGGTTCCGCGGAGTCGTTGTCGAACCGGTAGAGCGTCATGCCGTCCTTGTCGGTGGCGACGACGCCGAGTTCTCCGACAGTCGCGCTGGTCAACGCGATCGCCTTGTTCTGCTGGGCCTTCTTGCCGTCGGTGGCGGTGGCGAACCACTTCGGCACCGTGACGCCCTTGGCCTCACCGGGCTTGCTGTCGTTCTTGAACGTGTACTGCGGCCAGTTCGCGACCGTGAGCTGCTTCTTGCCGTCCGTGCGGGTGACCGTGCCGAGCAGCTTCGGGTCGACGCCCTTCACCCGCGGCGTCTCGCCCTCCACCAGCACAGGCGGCCAGCTCTCGGCACAGCCACCGTCGCAAGTGGACATAGAAGGCTGGGCCGTGTCGCCGTCGAACCGGTAGAGCGTGAGGCCGGCGTTGTTGGTCAGCACCGCTCCCAGCCCGGCGATGACACCCGTCCGTGCCGCGAGCTGGGTGCGGACGCCGTCCTTGCCGGTGGCGAACCACTTGCCCTGCAGGCCCTGGCCCTTGGTCTCACCGGGCTTGGTGTCCTTGGCGAACCGGTACTGCGGCATGCCGTCGACGGTGATCTGGCGGCTGCCGTCCTTGCGGACGATGCTGCTGACCAGGTTCCTCTCGACGCCGGTCACGCCGAAGTTCTCGTCCGCGACGGTCGCCGGCGGCCACGCGGCGGCGCACTCACCGTCGCAAGTGGACTCCCCCGGCTTGTCGCCGTCGAACCGGTAGAGGGTGAACCCCTCGACGTCCGTGACCACCGGCCCGAGGTCCGCGTTCTCGGCGACGTTCAACGCCACCACGGCTTCTTGCTGCTGCTGCGCCACCGGTTTGCTCTCCGGCGTCCCCGCGCAGGCGGTCAGCGAGATCAACCCCAACGCGACGACCGCAACGCTCTTGCGGATCATCTTGAACCTCCTGGCTAGTGCCACCCAACGCCCATCACACGCAGAGCGAGCCAGAACGGTTCAAACTATTTTTCAGAACATCGCGCGCTTCAGCGCGGGGACTGCGCTCGCGGTCCTGAGCACGGTCTTGAAGATGGTTCGCGCGACCGGGCCACCGTCGGCGAACTGGCGGGCGGCCTTGAGCGAGTCGCGCACAGCCGCGAACCCGTAGTCGTACATCTCCTTCTCGTACCGGGCGATCGCGTCGCCGCCTTCGGCGATGCACCGCGCGAGCAGTCGCGCGTCCTTGAGCGCGATGTTCGCTCCGACGCCTCTCATCGGCGTCATCGCGTGGATGGCGTCGCCGAGCAACGTGACGTTCGTCGGCTGCCAGCGTTCGATCGGTCTGGACGACCGGAGGCGCCATTCGCTGATCGTCTCCGCGGGCGAGGCCTCGACGATCCGATTCAGCTCGGGGCTCCACCGCGAGATCCGGCCGAGCACCTCGCGTTTCAGGTCCTGTCCATCGTGGACGGTCAGGCCAGCGGCCGCGTAGGCCCACATCAGGTAGGGACGCACGTTGTCGAACAACGGATCGTCCTCGTTGTCGGTCACGCCCAGCCCGTCGTGCACGACCAGGAACATGCCGGCCCTGCTCGTCGGGATGATCGAGTTGGCCCTGACGACCAGCCGCCGCGGCACCCAGCCGTTGTCGTCGAGGTACAGCTTCCCCGCGATCGCCGTGACCCCGATCTTCTCCGTGCCCGCGTGCGGCAGGTACTGCTCGCGCACCCGTGACCGGATGCCGTCCGCGCCGACCAGCACGTCACAGCTCGCGGTCGTGCCGTCCTCGAAGTGCAGCTTGATGTCGTCACCCTGCTCGTAGCGCTCGAACCGCTTGCCGAACCGCACGTCCAGCCCGTCGAGCAGCACCTGCCGGAGCGTGATCCGGCTGGCCGAGTAGTGCTTCTCCTCGTCCGGGTCGAGCACGAGCAGCGGTTTGAGCTGTTCGGTCAGGAAGCCGAACCCGTTCTCGCTGGAGCCCGCACTTCGTTCGAACCGCTCCCAGTTCGCCGCGGGTAAGCACTCCCGCAGCGCAGCGGCACCATCCGGGTTGATGTGCACCCGGTACCCCTGCAGGCGGTCCGTGCGCGAGAGATCGCGCTCGTACACCGCCACGTCCACGCCGGCCTTGCGCAACCCGTGCGCCAGGCACAGCCCGCCGATTCCCCCACCGATCACTGCGATTCTCATGCCGCCGAGTTTCAACCGTTTGGTTGATTAAGTCAACTCATTGGTTGAAACTGGGCCGTCGGCTACCGTGTCGACGTGGATCAACGCCGCTCTCCCAGCGCCTCGGAGCGCAAACGCGACCCGGAACGCACGCGGGCCCTGCTCCTGGAAGCGGCCGCGGCGGAGTTCGGCGCGAAGGGCTACGCGGCCACGCGCACCACGGACATCGCGGCGCGGGCTGGCGTGAACAAGCAGCTGATCTCGTACTACTTCGGCGGCAAGGAAGGCATCTACAAGGAGCTCGCCACGAGCTGGCACGGTTCCGCCGCCGAACTGGCAGGCCGGAGCCAGGCGCTGGACGAGGTGGTGGCGGGCTTCGTGATGACCACGCTCACCGACCACGGCCGCATGTGGGCGTGGGCGAACCTGGCAGGCGACAGTCCGCCGACCGACGAGGAGTTCTTCCGCGGTCAGGTGGAAGGGATGCGGGCACGGCAGGCCGCCGGCGAACTGCCCGCGGACGTCGACCCCGCGTTCCTGCTGCTGGCCCTGATGGCGGCCGCCTCCGCGCCGCTGACCCTGCGGCAGAGCGCGGGGCAGATCACCGGCGAGGACCCGGCCACGCCCGAGTTCGCCGCGAAGTACGCGCAGCAGCTCGCCGTGCTGGTTCGGCACCTGTCCGGCCGAACCTGACTTCCTTTCCTCCCAAACTCTGTACCTTTTCTCCATGGACGAGATCAGGCTGTCCGTCGACGCGGCGAACGAGTTGTCGAAGACGGCGTCCGAGGCGATCCAGAAGGCCCACGACGAACTCGAAGAGACGGACGCGGATCCCAAGTACACGGTGCACCTGGGCAAGGCCAGGGGTGTCATCGTCGGCGACAACGCGCGGCAGTGGAACACGTTCTGGGAACTGCCGAAGAGCGTGCGGCGGCTGCTGATCGTCCTGCTCGCCGGCCTGCTGATCGCGGGCAGCTCCTTCGCGGTGGTGCGGTGGGTCGTCCCGATGTTCGCCCCCGTCTACAAGACGACGTTCCTGATCGACGCCGCCGAGGGTGATCTGGCGAGCGTCACCGGTGCGCTGACGACCGTGATCGGCAACTCGGGCGAGCGCGACTCCCAGTCGTTGCGCAGCTTTGGCGGCGAGTGCGGTTCGGACGAGAACACCACGCAGCTCGTCGGGTTCGGCACCGGCAACCGCCAGGAGATCGCCCAGGCCGCGCAGTCGGTGCGGCAGGGCGCGAAAGCCACGCTGCAGCGCGGAATCGTCGAGGCGGTCAGCGACTTCACCACCCCGTTCTCGCTGAACGCCAAGCAGGTCAACCGGATCATCGTCGTGACGAGGCACGGCAAGGACGCGTGCGATCCCGACGACGAGTTCGTCCAGTCCCAGATCCGGGACCGGGTCGCGGCGGCCGGGCTGTCGATCGAGTTCCGGTTCATCGGCTACCAGGTCGGCGACGGCGGCGACGAGCTGACGAAGCTGGCCACACAGCTCAAGCAGCAGGAGCCGACGTTCACGGACTCGCCGGAGGAGCTGAAGCGCGTGCTCGCGTGGTTCACCACCATCGAGCCGGTGCTGCGGTCGTCGCAGTCGGTCGTCAACGTGCTGAACCCGACCGTGGACAAGCTCAACTCGGCGACCGAGGCGATCAAGAGCGGCCGGTTCGACCTCGCGGACGCCGCGATGACCGAGGCCAGGGACGCCGTCGTCGACTTCGAGATCAAGGACCTCGACGGCCGCACCAGTTCGGCGGAAGCGGTGCGGTTGCGGGACATGTCGGTCCGGCTGCGCACGTTGCAGGCCTCGGTGATCGAGGCGGCGGAGCAGTTGCTCGGCTCGGCTCGTTCGGGACGGAACCTGGCGGAACCACTCGCCGTCTACTCCAGGGCCGCCGACGCGTACAACGCCGAGGCGGGGAACATGACGGACGAGCTCACGTCGCTGCGCGCGAAGGGCCCAGGGGGAACGGGATGAAACGCTGGCCGCTGGCGGCAGGTGCCGTGGTTCTGGTGCTGGGGCTGGTCACCGGCGGAGCGTGGATGACCCTGACTCCCGACCATCGCACCACGTTCCTCGTCGACGCGTCCGAGTCGCCGGACTTCGGCGAGGTGGCGGACGCCGTCGGAGCCGCCGCGTCCAACATGTCCGCCGACGACTCGCTGGCACTGCGCCGTTTCGGCGGCACCTGCGCTTCTCCGGACACCTCGGAACTGGTCACGCCCGGCACCGGGCAGGCCGCCGAGATCGGTGACGAGGCGCGCGCGATCAAGCCCAGCGGCAGCGCGACCTTGCTCAGCGGCGTCCTCGCGGCGATCGACGACTTCGCGCGCACCTACCCGTTCCGCGGCTCCGCCACCAACCGGGTCGTCGTCATCGCGCGTGGCGGCGCCGACGCCTGCGGCAAGAGTGCCGACGAGGTCCGCACGATCGTCGGCAAGCACACCGCACGGGCGGGTGTGAAGATCGACTTCCGGTTCGTCGGTCACCGGCTCGCCGCCGACCAGGTCAAGGTCCTCAACGAGATCGCGGCCGCCACCGACGCGCGGAAACCCCTTCTCACCAAGACTTCCGACGAGCTCGTCACCACGATGAGGGAGATCTCGGTCCCCGCGGACCTGGTCGCCAAAGAGGTGAAGACAGCGCCGTGCGACGGCGTTACCCCCGAGACGCTCGCGGCGGCGCACCCGCTGGGAGCCGACGTGCGCTACTTCGACGTCAAGTGCCAGCAGGACAAGTTCGTTCTCGCGAAGGCGAACACCACCACCGGCCAGTACGACAACCTCCTGGTGACCTTCGAACTCCAGGGCGACACGTGGAAGTACCAGAGCTCAGGCACGTCGCTGCCGTGCGGCTCGATTCCGCAAGATGTCTGGCAGCAGTGGGAGATGCTGTGCGAGTTCGAGGCCGTCGTCTGCCGTGACGGCGAAGCGAAGGTGACGGACCTCGACGGCGTCGGGTGTCCCACGGCCATCGACATCGCGGACCGCTACCGAGCGGCGATCAGTGCTCAGCAGGCACAGGGTCAGGGCTTGTTCTGGGGCTCGGGCGAGTGGTCGTGCGTCTGGCCGTACGAGGACGGCTACTCGCACGCCGCGACGCCGCTGAAGTGCACGCGGACGACGGACAACAAGGCCGTGCGACTCGGCGACTACCAGTGAGGTGATGGGATGAAACGCTGGTTGCTGCTGGGGATCGCGGTCGTGGCGGTGCTGGGGCTGACCTTCGGCGGCGTCGTCGTGCTGCTGACGCCGGACCACCGCACCACGTTTCTCGTCGACGCCTCCGAGTCGCCCGACTTCGGCGAGGTGGCGGACGCCGTCGGAGCCGCCGCGTCCAACATGTCCGCCGACGACTCCCTGGCACTGCGCCGCTTCGGCGGCACCTGCGACTCCCCCGACACCGCCGAACTGGTCACGCCGGCCACCGGACAGGCCGTCAAGATCGGTGATTCGGCCCGCGCCATCACCCCCCGCGGCAAAGCGACCCTGCTGAGCGGCGTCCTCGCGGCGATCGACGACTTCGCGCGCACCTACCCGCTCCGCGGCTCCGCCACCAACCGCGTCGTCGTCATCGCCCGCGGTGGCGCCGACGCCTGCGGCAAGAACGCCGACGAGGTCCGGACGATCATCAAGCAGCACACGGACAAGGCCGGCGTGAAGATCGACTTCCGGTTCGTCGGCCACCGGCTCACCGCCGACCAGGTCAAGGTCCTCGGCGAGATCGCCGCCGCCACCGACGCGCAAAGCCCGCGCATCACCAAGACCTCCGGCGAACTGGTCACCACGATGAAGGAGATCTCGGTCCCCGCGGACCTGGTGGCGCAGGAGGTGAAGACGTTCAAGGCCTGCGAGACGGTGACCCTGGAGGTGCTCCAGCCGCTGCACCCGGTGAAGGACGATCAGCAACGCCCCGCGCTCCTGACCGAGTTCGACTGCCGGCAGGACCGCTACGTGCTCGCTCGGGCGAACATCGCCCCGGCCATCCCCGGGATCTGGCTGCCTGTCGTGTTCGAGTTCCGTGACCAGGCGTGGCACTTCGTGGACGCCCACAACGAGATGTCCTGCGGCACCGTGCCCCTGGAGGTGTGGCAGCAGTGGGATGCGGGCTGCGTGCCCGACCCGGTCGTCTGCCGCGAGGGCGAGGCGAGGGTGGCCGACGTGTCAGGGAAGCTGGGCTGCGGCGCCGCCATCGAGATGGCGGATCGCTACCAGGCCGCGATCAACGCCGGTCAGACGGACGGGGAGAACCTGGGCTGGATCTCCGGCGAGTGGGCCTGCTCACGGCAGGTTCTCGGGCCTCCACTGCAATGCACTCGCACGGACAACGGCGCGCAGATCGAGATCGGCGCCGGTTAGGCCTCGCCCCGGCTGGCGGACTTGGCTTCGAGGACCTGCTTCAGGCCCTTGAAGCCGCCGCGCATCATCATGTCGTGGTTGCCGCGGAAGAACGGCTTCGCGATGAGCACCAGGCGCCGCAGCAGCGGCTTGTTGACCACTACCTCCTGGTCGAACATGAGGTCGGTGCCGCCGTCACGACCGGTGATCTCCCAACTCGCATAGCCTTCGAGATCACCGGACAACGTGGCACGGAGAAGCCCGGCCTGCTGGTTGCGGATGCTGTGCCTGACCTGCACGACGAGGTCGAAGGGCAGGAACGAACGGCACCTGATCTCGCCGGTCTCGTCGTCGATCTTCGTGGCTTTCCGGACCTCGCGCCACCACAGCGGGTAGTTCGCGATGTCGGACAGCACCTCGTACACATCATCAGGAGACGCGTCGACGTGCCACACGCTGCGGAAGCGATAGCGGTTGAGTGACACGGCCGCCATCATCCCGGATACCACGTCCGAGTGACAGTTCCTCGACGAAACTCACACCGGACCGAGAATTCCCCGCGCGAATTCCTTGCCGCGTGGCATACGGCTCTAGTGGGACTCGAGCGTCCCACTAGGCCGGCCGGGTTCACTTGTCGACTAGATGAGGAAGCCGTTCCAGGGTCCGCAACCAGCTGACAGCCGCGACGCGCCGGAGTGCCTGCTCCGACGAGTCGAGCACCTCTACGAGGCTGAAGGGGTACGCCGGGGGCTCCCCGCGCGACGCCAGAAGAGCGCGCTCGCGGTAGGCCAGCGCATCGAGTGGAATCACCCTGCTGCTGACACCTCCTCGTTCTCGAGCACCTGCAGCAAGAACTGCCCCGTGTAGCTCTTCTCGACCTGCGAGACCTGCTCGGGCGTGCCCTCTGCTACGACCATACCGCCGCCGGAGCCCCCTTCGGGACCCATGTCGACGATCCAGTCGGACGTCTTGATGACGTCGAGGTTGTGCTCGATGACGATGACGCTGTTCCCCTTGTCCACCAGGCCGTTGATCACGCCCAGCAGCTTGCGGATGTCCTCGAAGTGCAGGCCCGTCGTGGGCTCGTCGAGGATGTAGACCGTCTTGCCCGTCGAGCGCTTCTGCAGCTCCGACGCGAGCTTCACGCGCTGCGCCTCACCACCGGACAGCGTCGGCGCCGGCTGGCCCAGCCGCACGTAGCCCAGGCCGACCTCGACCAGTGTCTTCAGGTGGCGGTAGATGGCGTTGATCGGCTCGAAGAAGGTGGCCGCCTCCTCGATCGGCATGTCGAGGATCTCGGAGATCGTCTTGCCCTTGTAGTGCACTTCCAGGGTCTCGCGGTTGTACCGCGCGCCCTTGCACACCTCGCAGGGCACATAGACGTCCGGGAGGAAGTTCATCTCGATCTTGATCGTGCCGTCGCCCGCGCACGCCTCGCAGCGGCCGCCCTTGACGTTGAACGAGAAACGACCGGGCTGGTAGCCGCGGACCTTCGCCTCCGTCGTCGCCGCGAACAGCTTGCGGACGTGGTCGAACACGCCGGTGTAGGTGGCCGGGTTCGACCGCGGGGTGCGGCCGATCGGCGACTGGTCGACGCGCACCAGCTTGTCGACCTCGTTCAGGCCGTTGATCCTGGTGTGGCGGCCGGGCACCTGGCGGGCGCCGTTGAGCTTGTTCGCGAGCACCGTGGCCAGGATGTCGTTGACCAGCGTCGACTTGCCCGAACCGGACACGCCCGTGACCGCGGTGAGGGTGCCGAGCGGGAACGACACGTCGATGCCGCGCAGGTTGTGCTCGCGTGCGCCGACGACCGTGAGCTGGCGCTTCTTGTCGATCTTGCGGCGTTTGGCCGGCATCGGGATCGACTTGCGGCCCGACAGGTAGGCGCCGGTGATCGACTCCTTGTTCGTGAGCAGCTTCTTGTACGTACCGCTGTGCACGACCTTGCCGCCGTGCTCACCGGCACCGGGGCCGATGTCGACCACCCAGTCCGACGCGCGGATCGTGTCCTCGTCGTGCTCGACGACGATCAGCGTGTTGCCCAGGTTGCGCAACCTCGTCAGCGTCTCGATCAGCCGGTGGTTGTCGCGCTGGTGCAGGCCGATCGACGGCTCGTCCAGCACGTACAGCACGCCGACCAGGCCGGAACCGATCTGCGTGGCGAGCCGGATGCGCTGCGCCTCGCCGCCGGACAGCGTGCCGGACGCGCGGTCGAGCGACAGGTAGTCGAGGCCGACGTCGAGCAGGAAGTGCAGGCGGGCCTGGATCTCCTTGAGCACCGCGCCCGCGATCATCGACTCGCGCTTGCCGAGCTTGAGGCCGTCGAGGAAGTCGGAGCACTCCGAGACGCTCATCGCGCAGACCTCGGCGATGGACTTGTCGCCCTTTTTGCCGTGGTGCAGCGTGACGGCGAGGATCTCGGGCTTCAGGCGCGTACCGGAACACGCGGGGCACGGGACCTCGCGCATGTAGCCCTCGTACTTCTCCCGCATGTACTCCGACTCGGTCTGCTCCTGGCGCCGTTCGAGGAACGGGATGACGCCCTCGTAGTTGGCGTAGTAGGAGCGCTCACGGCCGTAGCGGTTCTTGTAGCGGACGTGCACCTGCTCGTCGATGCCGTGCAGGATCGCCTTCTGCGCCTTGGCGGGCAGGTGGCGCCACTGCGTGTCCATCCGGTAGCCGATGGTCTCGCCGAGCGACTGCAGCAGCCGGGTGAAGTACTCCGCGGTCTGCCCGCCGGCCCACGGCGCGATGGCCCCTTCCTCGAGGCTCAGCTCGTCGTCCGTGACGACGAGCTCCGGGTCGACCTCCTTGCGCACGCCGATGCCCGTGCAGACCGTGCACGCGCCGTAGGGCGAGTTGAAGGAGAACGACCGCGGCTCCAGGTCCTCGATCGCGAGCGGGTGGCCGTTGGGGCACGCCAGGTTCTCGGAGAAGCCCCTGATCCGCTTCGGATCGGTCTCCTGCAGGTCGACGAACTCCAGCTCGACCAGGCCGTCGGCGAGCCGCAGCGCCGTCTCCACCGAGTCGGTGAGGCGCTGCTTGGACGAGGCCTTGACCGACAGCCGGTCGATGACGACCGCGATGTGGTGCTTCTCCTGCTTCTTCAGCTTGGGCACCTCGGCGAGCGCGTAGACGACCCCGTCGACCTTCGCGCGCGAGTAGCCCTGCGTCTGCAGGTTCTGGAACAGGTCGACGTACTCGCCCTTGCGGCCGCGGATGACCGGCGCGAGCACCTGGAACTTGGTGCCCTGCTCCATCGCGAGCACCTGGTCGACGATCTCCTGCGGCGTCTGCTTGCCGATCGCCTCGCCGCACTGCGGGCAGTGCGGCTTGCCGGCGCGGGCGTACAGCAGGCGCAGGTAGTCGTAGACCTCGGTGATCGTGCCGACGGTCGAGCGCGGGTTGCGGCTCGTGGACTTCTGGTCGATCGAGACCGCGGGCGAGAGGCCCTCGATGAAGTCGACGTCGGGTTTGTCCATCTGACCGAGGAACTGGCGCGCGTAGGCCGAGAGCGACTCGACGTAGCGGCGCTGACCCTCGGCGAAGATCGTGTCGAAAGCCAGGCTCGACTTGCCGGAGCCGGACAGCCCCGTGAAGACGATCAGGCTGTCCCGCGGCAGGTCGATATCCACGCCGCGCAGGTTGTGCTCGCGGGCGCCGCGAACAACAAGACGGTCTGCCACTGGGGTCCCTTCGGCTGCGATTGGCGGGTCACTCACGCCACACTCTCCCGAACAAGCGTTCGAAGAGTACTAGCATCGTTTCGGAGGCTGCGACCGACCCGCCGACCATGCTAGGTCGCACCCCTGACAAAAACGGTTCCGCCCGCTGTCGCATTCCCCTGAGCAGGCTTTACTCATAGGCTGGTCACTTCGATCAGAGCCTCAACGTCGGGGAGAGGCAGCACATGACCTACACGCCGTCCACGCAGCACACGTCCGTACCTGCACCGCGAGGGGTGCCAGACCGGCACATCACCGCGGTGCGCGAGGCGACGGACGTGCTGTACGAGGTCGTCGAGGAGCTGGACGAGGCCGCCGTGCGCGGCCAGAGCCTGCTTCCCGGATGGACCCGCGGACACGTCATCACCCACCTCGCGCGCAACGCCGACGCGCTGGTGAATCTGCTCACGTGGGCCAAGACCGGGGTCGAGCACCAGGCCTACGCGTCGCGCGCGGACCGTGACGCGGACATCGAAGAGGGTTCGCGCCGGCTCTTCCAGGTGATCAAGGCCGATCTCGACTCCGCGTGCCAGCGGTTCGAGGCCGCGTGCCGCGAGTTCCCTGCTCACGCGTGGCGTTCGGAGGTCACCGCGCCCAAGGGGCAGACGATCCCGGCGTCCGCGGTGCCGTTGTTCCGGCTGCGGGAGATCTGGATCCACCTCATCGACCTCGACGCGGGTGTCGGGTTCGACGACCTGCCCGCCGACTTCGTGGAGGAGTTCCTCGACGACGCCGTGCGGCAGTTCGAAGGCAGGGTCGACTCGTTCGCGGTCGAGGTGACCCTGCCTGACGGGAGTCAACGCAGCTGGACGGTCAACGGCCCGGCGAGCCGCAACTCGGTGAGCGGGTCGGCGAGCGCCGTCCTCGGGTGGCTGACCGGCAGGACCGACGGCACCGACCTGCGCGGTGAGCTGCCGGAACTGCCCGACTGGATCTGAGTGAGCAGCTTGTAGGCGGGGCGTTCGACGAACTTCGTCATCGCCCAGCCGAGCACCAGCGCCGAGGTGACGAAGCCGCCGAGAAGCCACCAGGACCGCAGCCCAACGGCGTGCATGCGGTCCATCACCACGGTGCCGATCTGCTGATGCACGAGGTAGACCCCGTACGAGATGCCCGCGAGCCACGTGATCGGCGTGGCGATCGGCGCGAAGAACACCCAATCGGGTCCAGCGGCCGCCGCGCACACCATGAGTAGCAGTACGGCGAAGCCGAGCGTCGATCCGTACTCGGTCGTGTGAATCGCCTGCGCGATCAGGGTGGCGACGAGGAGCGCGGCCAGGTGCGGGGTCTTCAGCCTGTCCTTGTGCCACAGCCAGATGGCGATGCCGGCGGCGAACAACTGCGCCCTGTGCAGCGCGAACCCGTTGTAGATGGTGAACAACGCGTGCGAGTGGTCCAGCAACGGCCGGAGCAGCAGCGGCGTGACGATGAGCGCCCACAGGAAGACGCGGAGCTTCGTGCCTCTCAGTCGCTTCACGAGCAGAGCACCGGCGATGAACGCCGCGATCTGCACCGGCACCGTCCAGTAGGCGAAGTCGACGATGTTGACGTCCGGCATCCACTGGTTGATCAGCAGCAGGTTGTAGACGACATCTCTGCCGTCGAGCTGACTCCACCCTTCGGGCGCGATCCATCTCTGCACCGCGTAGGTCAGCAGCACCGCCGCCATGTACGCGGGCAGCAGTCTGGCGAGTCTTCTCCACAGGAACTGGGCGGGCTTGCCGCTGTTCAGCGAGGCACAGGCGAAGAAAGCCGAGACGACCATCAGCGTGCTGGCGCCCATCGACATCGGGAAGGTGAACGGCAGCGGCCCGAGATCGGGGTGACTGCTGACGCTCGTGAGCGTGGCGTGGTGGAGCAACACGCACCCGATGGCGACGACGCGAAGGACGTCCCAGCTGACCCTGCGGGCCGTCCGGGGCTTCTGTCGTTGCGCTGGAATCACGAGAGGCGGGGACCTGTTCGTCTGGTGCTTTCGGAGTACTCGGGGATCGAAGCTTGATCCTTACTTACCCTATGAGTGAGACCTGTATGCAACCTGAAGGTGTGCGTCTCGCCGCATCGAGCGACTACCGTCTGCCACCGTGGACGTACTTGAGAACTACACCGGTCACGTCGATCCGGAGGGCCCGGCGGCCCGCCGCACCCTGGACGCGCTGACCATCACGAAGATCTCCGTCGGACCGATGGACAACAACGCCTACCTGCTGGTTTGCCGGTCCACGAACGAAGCGTTGCTCATCGACGCGGCCAACGACTTCGAGCGCCTGTCCGACCTGTTCGGCCACATCCCGAACCGCCCGCGCCTGCGCACGATCGTGACCACGCACCAGCACGCCGATCACTGGCAGGCGCTGGGCGCACTCGCCGGAGCCCACGGCGCGAACACCGTCGCGCACGAACTGGACGCCGCCGTCCTCCCGGTCCCGCCGGACGTCCTCGTGGACCACGGCGACACCATCAACGTGGGAGAAGTCCCGCTCTCGATCATCCACCTGCGCGGCCACACCCCTGGCTCCATCGCCGTCGTCTACGACGACCCGAACGGCCACCCGCACCTCTTCACCGGAGATTCACTCTTTCCGGGGGGTGTGGGGAAGACCACGTCCGCGGACAACTTCGCGTCGCTGATCAACGACGTGGAGGACAGGCTGTTCACGGTTCTGCCCGACGACACGTGGTTCTACCCCGGTCACGGCGACGACTCGACGCTCGGCAAGGAGCGCCCGTCGCTCGCGGAGTGGCGTTCGCGCGGCTGGTGACCATGGCCGGACGGTGAGCCTGCCAACGCGGGCTCCCCGACAGCCTCGATCAGACCTCGATGATCGTGACCATGCCGTCGAGCCCTTTGAAGTCCTCGGCATTTCGCGTGTAAAGCGGCAATCCACGCGATGACGCGACAGCGGCGATCATCAGATCCATCCGCCGAGGCTTCGGATTTCGGTTCGCCGCCATTGTGAGCGCGACCAACGTGCCGTATCGGGCGGCTGCCTGACCATCAAAGGGCAGTGGCTCGAAGTCCACTATCGCCGCTCCGAGCTTCTCGGTGCGCGCGGCCCTGGACGCCGCGTCCTTGGCCATCACCACACCCTGATGCAATTCGGCCATCGTGACCGCTGTGAGTTCAGGTATCTCCGGCAGCCTGGCCGGATCCAGAAGACCGAGGTCGATGTAGGCGCACGTGTCGAGCACCCCGGATTCGGGACGTTCAGCCACGGCTGCGCTCCCACGGATCGAAGTCGCCAACGCGGTCCTCGTCGCCGAAGAACTCATCGGCTTCGTGACGCATGCCGGCATGGTCGACCCGAGGCAGGGTCCTGTGCCGTTCGACGAGCTCCTCGGCGGTCAGCTTGCGGCGGCGAGGCAAGGGCCGAAGTTCGGCGACCTCTACACCATTCCGCGTCACGTGGTACGTCTCGCCCGCCTCCACCGCGTCCATGACCGCGGCGGAGTGGTTGCGGAACTCCCGCTGACTGATGACCTTCACGAACCAAGTGTAGCCCCATGTAGCACGTGAGGCTACACAGGCTGGACTGCGTCAAGCCTGCTTGACCACCCGCTGCAGTTGCCGCACGAAATCGTGCGGCAGCTCTTCTGGGGGCGAGATGTTGAGCTTCGCCTCGACGACCAAGGCATTTCCGGTCAGGACGACATCGGCGTAGCAGGTGATGCCGGCCTCCTGGAGCGGACGCACGATCGGCAACAGCTTGGCTGACGTCTGCTTCGTCAACTCGCCGATTTCCTGACCATCGACGTACACCATCACGACTTCGCTCTTCGAACGCGGACCGGTGCGCTCCAGTGCCCGGAGACTGGCGACGACCAGCGCCTTGCCTTGTGGATGAACGCGAGTAATGAGCGGTCCGAGCACATCCAGATGGTCACTTTCCCGGGTCAACTGATAAGAACGCCCTGAAGGAATGGCCATGTGACGCGAGCGGCCGTCGATCTCGTTGATCGCGAAGAGGACCGCTGGTTCAGCCAGATCGAGCGACACGCTCGCGATGAAGTCCCCAGGTCCACGACGCCACCAGACTCGCGCACGACACTGGGCAGCTTTTCCAGCTCGTTCCACCATCTGCAGCGGGGTCGCGTACTCGGCAGCCGACTCGCGTGGCAGGTAGCCGACCAGTCGCCCCTCGATCAACACCTGGACCGCGTTGCGATCATGACGGTTCGACGGTTCACGGCGCAATTGAGCCACCATTTCCCGCTCACCGGTCGACGTGGCGCCGACCAGACCGCGCAATTCCTTGAAGTAGTGCGACTCACCGACCACTTCCTGACCGAACCAGCCACGCCCACGCAACAGAAGCGACTTTCCCGCGGTCGGCTCCACCGGTGAGGAGCGTGGTCGCGTCGACTGCCGCCGAGGCGCTTCAGTTGCGGTCGCGACTCCCGCGCAGAGTGAAAGCAGTCCACGGTACAACTGCTCGAAGTCCGCCTGCTGCTTGCGGGTGAAATGCAGCTGACAGGGGGCTTCGTCCCGAAGGGCAAGATCCAGACGGCCGTTTCGAAACAAGCCCGCTTTGGTCATCGAGGCCGACACCAGCTCCGCACTGGTCACCACGAGCCTGCTCCGGCCCAGCGCTACTTTCGCCAGCACGTTCTTGGGCTGGACGACGAGCTGCTGTCCGTCGAAGTCGACAGAAATTCCGTACCCGTCCACCGAATACTCCTGTCGACTCGTGACGCGCTCAGTGGCGCCGGCTCAACCGCGTTGTCGTTCTGCCAAGGGGTCTCCGTTACAGACCGTCGCGGGCATCGTCGTCACTGTCGGCGCGCGGACCATCCGTGAGATTCACTCGTCCGGCGGGCCCATTCGCGGATTTGCAACCAGCATGATCGAAGTGATTCGCACTGCCGCTGAGGAAAGGACGAAGCCATGTCCTTCAGGCCGTTGGTCGCGATGAAGAGCAAGATGGGCGAGTTCGAATCACTCCGCCATCTCGGCGATCACGGTGATTCCACTCCGAGGGTCATCATCGAGCTCCTCGATTCCGTACAACCGGAAGGTCGTGGGCAGCTCATGCCCGCACTGGTCGGAGCAGCGGTGCGGATGGCGGAGCGAGGTCGCCCCGCTTGGATCGACCCACACCTGCTGAGCTCCACAGCCGCGCTCGCTCGCTGCCCCGGCGGGGCGCTCGAGCACCTGGACAACCGCATCGAAAACGCGCTGGCCGACAAGCTCGGCCTCCTCGCCCCTGACGTCCCAGCCCTCATCCCCGTCGTCCCGGTCTCGGCGACCGATGACCGGCTCAGCACAGTCGCGTTGCTCCAGGAGCACCGGCCGAGAGAGATCGTGGTCCGCTTCCGCGACTTCCGCCTCGCCGCAGGTGAACTCGGCGACCGTCTGCGTCACATCGCCCGCCGAACACGAATCGACGACAACACGATGCACGCCGTCATCGATCTGGGCCATGTGGAAACCGTTCATCCGCAGCAGGTCGGACTGGCGTTGTCGCTCGCCAGGGCACTGACGGACCACCTCGGCCCGGATTCGACGACGCTGCTCGCCGGTTCGACACCTGCTGCCCGGCACGGTTTCGCCACCGCCGTCCGGGACCGGCCCGAGGTCCGAATCTGGCGCGAGGTCGCGAGTGGAGTGAGCGGCGCACGGATCAACTACGGCGACTACGGCGTGGCCCACCCGCACCCGTCGGCTCCAGGCAACCCTGGGCCTCGCACGATCAATCCCTACCTGTTCTACACGGTGCCCAACTGCGTGATCGCGATGCGGCGGCAGCTCGTCAGGGAGTCCGGCAAGGTGACGCCGGGCGCTGCCGCCGAGGCGTTCACCAACCTGGCAGACGAGCTCGTGGCCCGGCCGGAGTTCGCCGGCAGCGGCTATTCGTGGGGCGACCGCGAACTGGCGGGGTGCCGACGAGGAGGAGGCCAGACCGCGAGTTCGGTCTCGCGATGGATCGCGATGGCCATGTCGCATCACCTGGAACACCTGACCCGGCGGGCACCATCCGAGCTGTGACGTTCCCGCTGTCAGCCGACCACGTCCAGCAGATCCAGATAACCGGTGGTCGTGCGCCACAGCGCGTCCGAGTGCGGGGTGAGCTTGCCGGGGCTCCAGCGGTGGTCGGTGTAGTCCTGGTTCGCGCGCCGCAACGCCCTCAGGCTCACCTCGAACTCGTCCTCGACGCGCTTGCGCAGTTCCTCCTCCGACGGCGCGGCCGTGCGCACCAGCTCACCCGTGCCGTCGCTGACCGCCACGAGCGCTTCCTCGCTGACGCCGTCCGCCGCGCTCCAGACCAGTGCGGGCCGCTCGATGCGGTGGTTCCACACCGGAGCGTCCTTCGAGCGCCAGCGCGCCTCGAACGGGTTGCGCGACAGCCGGGTCGAGTTCGCCCAGTGCTCGGCGCCGACCGGCTCGGTCATCCACGGCACCTCGTCCACCGGCAGGTCGGTGACCAGCGCGACCTCGATGACGTCGACGTCGCGCGGCACGTCGAGCAGTTCGCCGAAGACCCACAGCTCCACCACCTGGAACCGGAAGAACGAGGTCGGCAGCTCGCCGCACTTCTCGGCGAGTTCGGCCAGGTGGTGCGTAGCGCGAGTCCATTTCACGAGGTGGATCATGCCTGACCTGGTGGCAGGGGCTTTGGCTCGGCTGGATGTCGTCGAGCCCACGCTGTGTGCGTTCCACGAGGTCTTCCGCGCGCCCTCTCTCGAGGTCGACCCCTCGCTGCCGTTCGCGGGCATGCCCATCGCGGTGAAGCGCGGCGAGCGGCGGAGCCACCGGGAAGCGTTGATAGCCATGGGGTGCGTGCCGATCGGGTTGACCACCACGCCCGATGGCAGCACCCCGTGGCAGACGTGGGGCCGCAACTCTCGCGGCCTCACACGCAACCCGTGGAACCTGGATCGCACGCCGGGTGGTTCGTCCGCGGGTTCGGCCGTCGCGGTGGCGTCCGGCGTCGTGCCGCTGGCCACGGGCGTCGACGGCGCGGGTTCGATCCGCATCCCGGCCGCGTGGTGCGGGGTGTTCGGGCTGAAGACGACCTCCTCCGAACGGGCCGCGGTCGGCGTCTTCACCCGCGACCCCGACCTGCTCGCGACCTATCTGGGCATCACGGCGGACACCACGCCCACTGCCGTCTGGTCGACGGATCTGGGCCTCGCCTCGGTCGACGACGAGCAGGCGTCGATCGCCCGGCAGGCGGCCGCCGCGCTGCGCCCACGCCCGGCCTCGTTGTCGCTGAAGGACCCCGCCTCCGACTGGTTCGCCGGCCGCTGCGGCCCGAACGCCGAGCTGGACTCGGTGTTCGAGGCCGCGGACCTGCTGCTCACCCCGGTCACGCCCGGCCCGCCGCACGGCCACGACGGTCCGGGCACGCGCATCAACACGTCGCTGACCTGGGCGTTCAACCTCAGTGGCCATCCGGCGATCAGCATCCCGGCCGGGTTCGACTCGTGCGGACTGCCGGTCGGGCTCCAAGCCGTGGCGCGACATGGCCGAGAAGCGGACCTGGTCGCCGCCGCACGCTTGATCTCCACCGCGGTGGAGGTTGCACCCTGGCCACCATGAACCTCGTCGTGCGCGCCGAACACCAATCCCTGTGGCTGTGCTTCGAGCCGTGGGCGAACCAGCACACGCTGCTGCCCGGCAGGTCGGTCGTGGTCCGGTTCCCTCCGGACCACGAGGTGGAGGTGGTGCACCACCGCGACGGCATGACGTTCTTCAACGTGGGCCCGCACCCCGACCTCTACGAGGAGGACGGGACGGCGTTGGAGATCTACAGCGAGTACATGCCGGTCTTTCCCGCCAACCTGCCGATCGCGGGGCTCAGACTCATCATGGACATCGTCCCGCCGATCCGGGACGAACCGGACCGCCTGAACTGACCCGATCGGGTGGTTTGATCCCAATCCACCCCGCCGACCCCGTCACGTGCTGTGTCCTCGTCGCTCGAGGAGGCCACGAATGGCGAGACGCATCGGTGGTGCCGGAGGCGGATCGGATCCCGGCGGAGGCAAGGCGGGCGCGGTGGTGATCGCGGGGGTGCTGGCGATGTCGGTCGCCTCGGGCGCCGGCGGACTGTCCGCCGGCGGCGGGGCCTCGACGGTCGCCGTCGACTCGGCCGGGGTGAACCTCACCAAGGCGAGGTCCGAGGGCAAGAAGTCCGCCCGCAACGGCGACGCGGACGGTGCGTGGCGTCAGATGAAGATGCGCACCCTCAAGCGGACGGCCAAGCCGGCGCTGGAGTGCGTGTCGCACTCCTTCGGCCAGGTGCGGGACCACTTCGTGCGCAACCCGTGCAAGTCGCTCGACCGGACGCTCTTCGCCGTCGGCGACGATCGAGGCAACGTCGCGGTCGTGTCCGTGGCGTGGGTCGGCTTCCGGAACCGGCGTGACGCGGGCGAGTTCAAGAAGCTGATCGACGTGCACGGCACCGGCGACATCACCCCGCTCGCCACCCCGCTGCTCGACCTGGCGGACGTCCGCTTCACCGGGCTGCACTACCAGTCGCGCCCGGACGGCGGCACGGTCGTGATCGCCGAGACGGAATCCGTGTCCGGCCAGGTGAGCGGCGAGACGCTGGACGCCATGGCCGACATCGCGAGCTGGCTGCCGCGTTAGGCGGCGACCGCTCGCACTGACCTCAACGCGGACGCCCACGCCACCAGTTCGTCGAGCATGGCGTTGAGCTCCTCGTGCTGCTGCGGCTCCCCCTGCAGGTCACCACGCCCGAACGCGACCTGCGTGCGCACGGTCGCCACCTTCAGTTCCGCAAGCACCAACCGCAGTTGCTCCACGGCGCGGAGGCCGCCGTTGCCTCCCAGCGACACGAACCCGGCCGCCTTGTCGTTCCACTCCGCGTACAGGTAGTCGAGCGCGTTCTTCAGCACGGCCGGGAACGAGTGGTTGTACTCGGGCGTGACGAACACGAAGCCGTCGTACGGCGCGATGAGCGACGCCCACTCTCGCGTGTGGGCGTGCGCGTACTCGCCGAAGATCGCGGGCACGGGCTCGTCCAGCAACGGCAGGTTCACGTCCTTCAGGTCGATGAGCTCGAACGAAGCGTCGGTACGGGCGTTGGCGATGTTCACGACCCACTGCGCCACGCCCTCGGAACGGCGGCCGGGACGCGTGCTCCCCAAGATCACTGCGATTCGCATGGCAGCCAAAGTACAACGATCGTAGTACTTAGTGCAATGAGCGTTGTATTAAGCTCCGAGGCATGCGACCGGACAAGCGGCAGGCGATCCTGCGCGGGGCGTTGAGCGTGTTCTCGCGCGACGGCTACTCGCGGGCGAGCATCGACGCCATCGCGAAGGAGTCGGAGGTGTCGACGCGCACGCTCTACAACCACTTCGCGGACAAGGCCGACCTCTTCCGCAACGTCATCCAGACGAGTGCGAGCGAGGCCGCGCAGGACCAGATCGCGATCATCGAACGGCACTTCCACAAGGTCACGGACCTGGAGAAGGACCTCACGGCGTTCGGGAGGGCCATGTGCGCCGAGCACGGCAACGCCACGCACTTCGCGCTGGTGCGGCAGATCAACGCCGAGCTCACCCACATCCCGGCCGACGCGATCGAGGCGTGGCAGGAGACCGGACCGCGCAGGGTGCGGCGTGAGCTCGCGGCCCGGCTCGACGCACTCGGGTTCCAGGATCCGCGGCGCGCGGCCGTGCACCTGATGCTGCTCACGATGACCGGCGAGCCCTCCATCAGGGGGACGCGGCCGGACGACGACGACATCGCGGCCGGTGTCAGGGTCTTCTTGCACGGGCACGATGTCGAGAAACGGCGAGAGGCTGCGACATAGGGCTATGGACACACGCGTCGACGACTACATCGCAGGACTGCCGGAGTGGCAGCAGGACATCTGCCGCGAGGTGCGCAGGCTCGTGCACGAGGCCGATCCGGGCGTCGAGGAGACGATCAAGTTCACGAACCGGCCGTACTTCGTGCTGGACGGCAACATCTGCGCGTTGCTCGGCACCAAGGACCACGTGAACGTGATGCTCTACGACAAGGCGAGCGTGCCGGACCCGCACAACATCATCACGAGCGGCCACGGCAACAAGACCGCGCGCATGATCTCCGTGTACCGCGACCAGCCCATCAACGCGCCGGCGCTCGTCGAGATGTTCCGCCACATCATCGCCGCCAACCGCCGTCGCAAGGGTGTCGGACCTCGTCGGTAGCCTCATGACGCATGGCGGTCGAGATCTACACCGACGGTGCGTGCAGCCCCAATCCCGGTCCGGGCGGCTGGGGCGCCGTGCTGCGGTACGGCGAGCACGAGAAGGACATGTACGGCGGTGACATCGGCCCGACGACGAACAACCGCATGGAACTGATGGCGCCCATCATGGCGTTGGAGAGCCTCACCCGCCCGTCCACCGTGGACCTGTACACGGACAGCACTTATGTCCGCAACGGCATCACCTCGTGGGTGCACGGCTGGAAGGCGAACGGCTGGCTCACGAAGGCCCGTGAGCCCGTGAAGAACTCCGACCTGTGGCGCCGGCTGGAAGAGGCCGCCAACCGGCACGAGGTGGAGTGGCACTGGGTCAAGGGCCACGCGGGCCACCCGGAGAACGAGCGCGCCGACCGTCTCGCCGTGCGCGGGGTCGAGGAGGTGACGGGGCGGGAAGCCAAGCAGCCCCAGGCAAAGCAGAAGAAGGCGGCCAAGCCCAAGCAACCGCGCGAGCTGAGCGGCGAACCGTGTGGCGCACCCACGAAGAAGGGCACGCCCTGCCCGATCACGGCCGGTGCGAACGGTCTGTGCCACGTGCACGACCCGGCGTTGCAATGTGGCGCTCTCACGAAGAAGCGCGTGCCCTGCACCATCGCGACCGGTGGTGGCCGGTGCGAATACCACCAGGATTCGCTGGAACTGTTCACGTAGCAACCGGCGTAGCGTCGCCGTCATGCTTCCCGAATCCGCCAGACCGGTGCTGGAGTCCAACGCACTCGGCCACCTCGTGACGCTCGGCCAGGACGGCTCCCCGCAGGTCACCATCGTCTGGGTGGGGCTGGACGGCGACGAGATCGTCTCCGGCCACCTGGCCTCGCACCAGAAGGTCCGCAACATCCGCAACGACGGCCGTGTGGTGCTGTCCATCGAGACGCCCAACATCAACGACCACGGCCTGCAGGAGTACCTCGTCGTCTACGGCACCGCACGCATCACCGAGGGCGGGGCGCCGGAACTGCTCCAGCGCCTCGCGCACACCTACCTCGGGCCGGAGGTGAAGTTCCCGCCGATGGACAACCCGCCGGCCGGGTTCGTCACGCGCATCAAGGTCGACCGCGTCGCGGGCGTGGGTCCCTGGGCCTCATAGCGGCTCGTAGCGGCTCGTAGCGGGAGTGGACCGCGGGCTGGCCCGTGTAGTTCGGGCCGGCCTTGTCGTCAGCGCCCAGGTAGGCGAACGGCAACCGAGGCCTGCCCGCCCCCTCGTAGCCGACCAGACGCTTGCGGCCGTCGTAGCTGAATCCGGCCTCGCGCAACGCTTTGGTCAGCGTGCGGCCGAACGGGGTGCCGTCGGCGCGACGCACGCCGTCGACGTCGAAGCTCGCCACGAACCGGCCGGTGGGCGTGAGCCAGGACGCGGCGCGGGCCAGCAGACCAAGCTTGTCGCCCACGTAATGCACGCCGTGAACGCAAGTCACCAGGTCGGCGGGTTCAGCGGGCTCCCACTGGTCGACGGGAGCGACGACGAAACTCAGTCCTGGACGGGCCGGCACGTGATGGTCGACCAGGTCCACGCCGATGATCGTCACGTCGTCCCGCGCGGCCTCGGCGAGTGCTTTTCCCGAGCCACAGCACAGATCCACCCACCGGGCACCGGATCTGAGCGCGAGGTCGGCCCCCAACTCGCGGCGATAGCTCGCCAGGCCTCGTTCCCGGTTCATCTCGCAGTTCGCGACGACCGACGAACTCCACAGCGCCTCGTCGTCCAGCAGGCTCACCGCAGCACCTTCGCCAGGCGCGCCATGCCTTCCCCGATCTCCTCCACCGTGTTGGTGGTGAACGACATCCGGAACGTCGCGTGGTCCGGCGTGGTCGCGAAGAACGGCGCGCCAGGCACGAAAGCGACGTCGTTCAGCAGAGCCTCCTTCAGCAGCACGGCGCTGTCCGCGTCGCCGGGCAGCCGCAGCCACACGAACATGCCGCCGTCCGGGTCGCTCCACGTCGTGCCGGGCGGCACGGTGGCGGGCAGCGCGGCGATCATCGCGTCGCGGCGGGCGCCGTATTCCTTGCACAGGCGGGCGATGTGGGCGTCGAGGTCGTTGTGCGCCAGGTAGGCCGCAGCGGCCGCTTGGTCCACTGTGGACGTGTGGAGGTCGGCTGCCTGCTTCACGGTCACCAGGGTGCGCAGCAGGTCCGCCGGGGCGCGTAGCCAGCCCAGGCGCATGCCGGGGGCGCCGACCTTCGAGAAGCTGCCCAGGTAGATGGTTCTATCGCTGATCGATGCGAGTGGCGGCACGGCCGAGCCGCGGTAGCGGAGTTCGCCGTAGGGGTCGTCCTCCACGACCCACAGCGAGTTCGCGGCGGCGATCTCCGCGATCTCCGCGCGGCGCGGAGCGGAGCGGACAGCGTGCGGCCTGTCGGATTCGCGAAAGTCGGCACCAGATAGAGCAAATCGGGCTTTTCCGCGGCCACCACGGACCTCAGCGACGACGGAACCAGGCCGTCGGAGTCGCTGGCGACGGGCACGATTCGGGCGCCGGTCATCTGGAAGCACTGCAGCGCGGCCAGATACGTCGGTTCCTCGACCGCCACGACGGCGCCCGGCCCCAGCAGTGCAGTGGCCACGAGGGTGAGCGCCTGCTGGGAGCCGGTGGTGATCAGGACGTCCGAAGTGGGCAGTCCCAGGCCGGTCAGGCGGGCGGAGACCAGGGCGCGCAGGTCCGGATTTCCTTCCGTGGGGGCGTATTGCAGCACGGAGCGGTCTCGCAGGGCGAGGTCGTAGGCGGCGCGCACACCGTCCAGGTCGAACAGTTCGGGGGCGGGAAGGCCGCCCGCGAAGGAGATGACCTCGGGACGGGAGGTCAGCGCGAGCAGGTCGCGCACCGGGGAACTGGCCACGGAGAGGGTGCGGTGCATGAACTTCACGTTAATCGGACCCCACTCCCGCCGAACGTCGATTTTCTGTCAGTGCTCGTGGCTAGCGTGGAGGCATGGACATCGAGACACGTGGAGAGCAGCCCTACGCCGCAGTCAGGGCCACGGTGACGCTGGAGACGTTCGCCAAGATCGCCGACCGTTTTCCCGAGGTCATGCAGTGGCTGGCCGATCGCGAGTTACCGGTCACGGGAGCGCCGTTCCTGCGGTACTTGCGCGTCACCGGCGAGGAGTTCGAGGTCGAGGCCGGGATTCCGACCGTCGCCGAGGTGCCCGGCGCCGGTGAGGTGTTCACGGCCACCCTGCCCGCCGGTCAGTACCTGGTCGCGCTCCACGAGGGCAGTCCGGACGGGCTGGCCGCCGTCACCGATCAGCTTCTCGCCCACACCGTCCAGTTCGACCGCGACGGCGACAGGTGGGGTGCGCGCCTCGAGACGTACTTCACCGATCCCGCGGTGGAGCCGGACCAGAACAAGTGGACGACGGAGGTGGCGATCCGCCTCGCGGGCTGAGGTAGCGCGTATATGCCGATCGAGCTATATTGCTGTCATGGCATCTACATTCGCCGTGCTGGCGGATCCGAGTCGCCGGGAGATCCTCGACCTGCTGCGTGAACGCGAGCAGCCGGTCGGTTACCTCGTCGACCGGCTGACGCTCGCCCAGCCGACCGTCTCGAAGCACCTCAAGGTGTTGCGGGAGGCCGGTCTGGTCGAAGTGCGCACCGACGCCCAGAAGCGCTGGTACCGGGTGTCGCCAGGTCCTCTGGCGGAGATCGACGCCTGGCTCGCGCCGTACCGGCGGATGTGGGAGAAGAGCCTCGACGCACTGGAACGCCGGCTCGACGAGATCGAAGGGGACTGACCGTGGACGCCGAACTGCGGATGATCGAGGGCAAGCCCGTGCTGCGCTTCGAACGGGCGCTGCGGCACTCACCGGAGAAGGTCTGGCGGGTCGTCACCGAACCCGCCGAGATGAAGCACTGGTTCCCGGCAGAGGTCGAGGTCGACGGCCGGAAGATGCGCTTCACGTTCCCGGACGACGCACCCGTCGACTCCGATGGCGGCGAGGGCGAGGTGCTGGAGTCCGACCCACCGAAGGTCTTCGCGTTCCGCTGGCTGAACGACGTGCTGCGCTTCGAGATCCTGCCGCGCGAGGACGGCTGTCTGCTGGTCTTCACCGCGGTCGTCACGAACATGCTGTCCGTGGGCCGCGACGCACCGGGCTGGACCACCTGCCTGGACGCGCTGGTCGCCCACGCCGACGGCACGAAGTACGAACCACCGACGGAGTGGTTGCCGCTCATCGAGCACTACGTCAGGAAGTTCGGCCTCGACGAGGGCACCGACCAGGCCGACGGCGTGCTGTTCGTCCGCGACCTCGCGTGGGCACCGCTGGACGAAGTCTGGAAGGTCCTCACCGAAGGCACCGAGGGCGCGGTACCGGTCCGCGCCGCCCACCCCGGCCTGACGCCGGGCGAGGTCACGAGGTCCGAGGCACCGCGCGTGCTGGAGTACGAGTGGCTCCAGGACGGCGAGCTGAAGGGCAAGGTGCGCTGGGAGTTCGAGCACGTACCGCTGCAGGGCACCACCCTCACGTTCGTCCAGGAGAACGCCCACGGCCCCGAAGCGCTCGCGGCCTGGCACGTGCACCTGGAACTGTTCTTCGCGGCCACGCAGGGCGAGATCCGCTGCCCGTGGCCCGCGGACCGCGAGAAGGAACTGACCGAGCGCTACGCGGAGCGCTGACCGAAAGGCACCGGCCCCCGGACGCGGCCGTCGCGCAACGGCCGCGCTGCCGGGGTCAGGCGTGCTGCACGCGGTCGACGAGGCAGGCCCAATCCGGCACGCCCCGCCGGCCAAGCTTGGTCGCCGTCCGCAGTTCGTGCGCCAGCACGGCCAATCGGCGGTCACGCGGGTCGGGCGCGAGGTCTTCGAGCCGCTGCACGTCGGCCGCGCTCAGGCGGAAGCCGACGAGCTTGGTCGAATCGATCCTCGCGATCGTCCACCAGCACGAGGCCGCCGCGTAGTCGCAGCCCAGCGTGCGGAACTGCTCCTCGGCGTCCAGGAGATCCCGCAGCGCCTCGGACTTCTCACGGGTGGCGAGCAGCAGGTCGGCACGCACCTGCCGCGACCTCGCGACCACCTCGGGATAGTCCGCGGTGGCGATGACGCTCGTGACGAACTCCTTGCCCTCGTTGTACTTCCGCGCCGTGAGGCAGAGCCGCGCCTGCAGGACGGTGAGCCAGTGGTACGGCTCGGTGCCCGGTGTCAGCAGGCCCTCGGCCACACCCGCGCTCTCCCACGCGGCCGCCAGGAGGTCCCGGTCGCCCGTCATCTCGTGCAGCAGCAACTGCTTCTCCGCGTGCAGCGAGGCGCACACCCCGACCTCCTCGCTGGTCGGTCCGCCGATGGAGCGGAACGACGTGGTCGCGAGGATCAGCAGATGCTCGCAGTTGCGCAGGTAGAACTCGCGGTCGTACGGCATGGCCTCCATCGCCATGTGCAGGAAGACGCGCGCGTGGGCACGCTGTCCCCGCGCGGCCGTGGGCAGGTCGCGGTACTTCTTCGCGATCTGCGTCCCCTCCTCGGCCACCGACGCCGCCTGGCTGAAACGGTGCTCCCGCAACAGGTGCCACGCCTTCCCCGACACGAGGACCTTCGCCATCAGGGACCCTTCCCCCTTCAACGGCGACGTCGACGAGAGCGTCTTCAGGCACACCTGCGACAGCCGGCTGACCAACCTGACATCACCGTGCGCCTTCGCGACGCCGACCACCGAGTCGAACGCCCTGGCGAGTTCGAGGTCGCTCTCGCCCTGCTCCACCAGTGCGTGCGCGAGCCGGTACGCGAGCTCCGACGACGGCGGATGCGCTTCCAGATCGGCCAGCATCAGCCGGGTCCGGTGCGCCACCCCTTGTTCCACCTGCATCACTTCACCCCCGTTCCCCACCTCGAGCGCGCCGAGACTGCGCACCAACTCCTCCTCGCCGAGCCGCGTGCCGGGATCGAACCGGTGGAGCACCAACTGCTGCAGGACGGACGGCAGCGCGTTCGCGTCGACGTCCGGCGGCACCACCGGCATCACGGCGCATCCGTTCGCGCCGCCGTGGTGGTAGATCTTGTGCCGCACCAGCCCCGCCTCGTAGCGCACTCCCCTGCGCTCCACAAAGTCGTTGGACTGCAACGCTTTCACGTAGTCGTCCGACACGATGACGAGAACCGTCCTGTCCCGGACCGCGGTCTCCATCCAGGCCGGAATGGACAGTGGACGGATGATCGGGAGATCGCCGTCCCAGAGCACGTCGAACCCGCGGGACCGCAACACCCCCACCACCGCCGAGGCGGCAGGACCCCCATCGCTACTGCTGTAGCTAACGAATATGGCCATCGCAGCGCCCTCTCCCGTGATGATCTACGAGGGGGTAGGTGCGATTTCTGGTGTCCTTGCGCATGATGAGCCTCCTGCGGGTGTGGTCGCGCGCCGGTCGGCGAAGACCGGTGTGGCGAGGACCAATCACCCGAAGGGGACCTGGATGGCGGCACTCATCAGGTTTTGAACGTCATAGGCTTGCCTACGGCGACATTGCCTCGCCTCATTGGACTGGGGTTCGGTTGTGATCTGCCATCGGACGGGTGGCTGTTGGCGCAGCCACCCGCCCGGCCCTAGCGATTCAGGCCCCTCCTAGCTCCTCAAGTCGTCGGTCGATCATCTTCGGCGTCTCACTTGCCGGCAGTGCGAAGTTCTCCAGCTGGTAGAAGTGGTTCAGGTACTCCTTGAGGTCCGGCCCGGACGTCTGGATCTCGTCGCGGCCGGGGAACTCCAGCAGCAGAGCGAAGTCCTCCTCCCCCTCCGAGAACTCGAGGATGGAGAACGAGCCCTTCATCGACGGGTGGATACCGGCGGCGAAAGGCAAGATCTGGATTGTCATGTTCGGAAGCGCACAGACTTCCCTCATCCGCACCAACTGCTTGCGGAGCACATCTTCACCACCGACCACCCGGTGCAGCACGGCCTCGTCCAGGCAGAACACGATCTCGGGGCCGTCCGGCTCCAGCAGCACCTGACGGTGCATCCGGATCTCGACACCGCGTTCGGCACGAGCACCCGACTGCCCGAATGCCGTGACCAGTTCCATCGCGTACTCCGGAACCTGGATCAGTCCCGGAATGACGTTGAGCTGACACTGCCGGATCCGGATCGCGGACGCCTCCAGCTCGACGAACCTCGCGAACTGCTCGCTGAAGGAGCCCCGGTACTTCTCCATCCACTCCGACTTCGACTGCCGGATCGCCCTGGTGATCCCCACCAGTTCGGCGACACGGGCGTCGTCACGCACCCCGTAGTGGAAGAGGAGTGCCTGGACGTCGGTGACCGATATCTTGTTCTCCCCCTTTTCGATCCTGATCAGTTTCGAAACAGACCAATCCATCGCGTCGGCGACAGCCTGCTGACTCAAGCCGAGCCCGTCCCGCGTCTGCCTCAGTTCAGCAAGCAGGCGCTTCTGCAGTACGACGGGACTTTCCTTCCGGGGCAACGCCCCTCCTCCCACGACCTGCTACATAGCAGAATGGTAACCCCCAATTAGAGGTTCTCCACAATGCTTGTCCACCAATTGACCAATTTCAAGAGGAGGGATAGCAGCATGAAGCCCCGCAGATCAACTTGCGGACTCCATCCGAGTGCAGCTCATCACCCGTTCGGCGAACTCACGAACGAGCAAAGGCCACGAACGCCCGCCAACCGGACCAGGCAACCACAAGCCGCCGACCGTTGCGGTCCTTGGAATCCCTGATCCACACCGCTGAGCCGTCAACCGCACACTCGACGCAGTTGGGATCGTTCCCGTTCGTGTAAGAACTGCGCTTCCACGTGAGCTCCGTCGCCACCGTCGCCCTCCCGGCAAGGTCCCCGACCCGACAAGGCCACACTTGAGCGTAGATCCGGCTAGTTGATCGATCTACCGCCAGAGGTCGCCTAGTACAACTTGTTGCCATCACGTGGAATCAGAGCGTGGCGAGCCGGTCGACGCCCACGCCGCTGATCAGCAGTCGTTCCTTGCGGTTGCCCGTGAGCCGAGCCGTCCAGTCGACGAACCCGCCGTCGCCGATCTCCACACCGTCGCGGAACACCTTGAAGCACAAGCCCTGGTAGTACCCGGTGCGCCGCGACGGTTCGGCGGGCAGATCGCCGCGCACCACCTCGAACTGCGGATCCAGCACCGTGACGCGGAATTCGACGTCACCACACGCTTCACGCAGGAACGCGATGTGCTCAGCGAAATGCTCGTGCTCAAAGGCGAGCGAGCCACGATCGCGCCCCGCCGACACCGCCGCGAACAACGTGAAGTGCGCGAACCTCCCGGCACCACCGAACAACTGCGCCCGCACCACGCGCTGCACTGCCGCCAGCCGCACGTCGTCCGGTCCAGCCTGCCGTAGTAGGGCGGCCTCCAAAGCGAGGGCGTTCGTCGGATCGGCCGCGACCTCGGTGCCGCGCATGGTCGACAAGATGTTGTTCTGGTCCATCTCCGCCACCGCGGAGCACGTCCCCAGCGGTGCCACGGGAGCGAGGCCCAGCACGGAGAACGACGACGGCAGCGCGGCCAGCAGCCGGTCCTCCGCCGCGCGCAGCACGGGGAACGGCACAGAAGAAGGCGCCACGAACCGGTCGGACCGGTACTGCCGCAACACATCGGCACCTGACAGCGCGCCGGCTCGACGGCGCGCCAACGCGAGCAGCAGGCTCGTGAGGTCGCTGCCGGGCAGGCTCGCGAGCCTGTCCAGCACCTCTTCGCCGCCCACCGACCGCAGTACTCGTGCCAGAACACCCATGCCTGCCATGATCCGCGTCCCGGCCAGCGGATTTCCGGCGAGCGCATCAGTGGATCACTAGGGTCGTGACCATGACCGAAATCCAGGAAGGCGAGTTGTGGGGCCACAAGGCAGCAGAGCGGGCGGCGCTCGGCGCGAAGATGTCCATGCCTGCCTGGAAGACCGCGATCGAACGCACCGGCATCACGGAGGGCAAAAGCGTTCTCGACCTGGCGTGCGGTAGCGGTGAGTTCTGTGCCGCCGCAACGGAAGCGGGCGCGAGAGCGACCGGGATCGACATCTCGAAGGCCATGATCGCGCTGGCGCGGCAGGCGAGCACCGCCGAGTTCCACGAGCTGCCGCTGGGGCGACTGCCTTGGCAGGACGGCACGTTCGACGTCGTGACGGCGTTCAACGCGCTGTTCTTCGCGGCGGATCCCGACGAGGCGTTCGCGGAGGCGGTCAGGGTCAGCAAGGACTACGTGGTCGTGTGCGAGTGGCACCCGGAGCACGCGAGCGACCTGCTGGTCGTCGGCCGGGCCGTGAGAGGGCCCGGCGGGCGCAAGGGCGCGACGCTGCCCGAACCGCACGAGAAACTCACGATCGACATTCCCCAGGAACATCCCGACGAGGCCACGATGCTGCGCAGCTTCCTGAGCGTGGGCAGCTATCAGCGCATCATCGAGAGCGAGGGGGAGGAAAAAGTCGCGGAAAAAATCAGGGCCGCAGTTGAACCGTTCCGAACCTCGGACGGTGCCTATCGATTTTCGAACAAGTACCTGATGTCAGTCTTCCGCAAGAACGATCAAGCAGCGAGCATCTGGTAGCCCGCGCTGGTCAGTGCCGCAGGGCCGGAACGGGCGCTGATCAGGCCCGCAGTGGTCAGGCGCAGTCCGGCGAACTGGTCGGCGCAGCACAGGCCGTCGACGAGCAGGGAGCTTCCGGCGATCTCGCAACGGCCGTCGGCCACTGCTCTGAGAACGGCGCGGTCGCGGTGGGTGAGCGATGAGTCGGTCATCTTCTTCTCCTAGCGGTCAATCCTCTACTTACTGATACGTCGAAAGAGAAGGCTTTGGTTCGACATCATCGTCAGAGAATTCTGCGCGTACCCCCAGAAGGCGTACGGCCCGGCCGTGCTCGAAGCGGTCCAGCACGACCAGAGCGGCCGCGGCCAGCTCGTCGGCGGAGGACGTCGGCGCAGGCAGCTTCATCAGACGGACCTTCGTGAAGAACGGCACGAACCGCACCTTCACACCCACGCGCACGGCCGGACGCCCCTCGGCGACCACATCCGCAGCCACCTGATGCGCCAGCGCCACGACCTCACGGCGGATGTCCTCCAACGAGGCGAGGTCCTGCTGGAAGGTCTTCTCGTGCGACCGGGACTTCACGACCCACGGCGTCGCGCTCACGACCGTGTCACCGGCGCCTTGGGCCACCCCGCGGAAGTACGGACCCATCCGCGGCCCGAACCGGGCGGCCAGCGCGTCGACGGACGCCGTGGCCAGGTCCGTCACGGTCACGAGACCGAGCTCCGCGAGCTTGCGCTCGGTCTTCGCGCCGATCCCCCACAGCGCGGACGTCGGCCGGTGCCCCATCACCTCGGCCCAGTTCTCCCGCGTGAGCCGGAAGACGCCGGCGGGCTTGCCGAACTCGGTCGCGATCTTGGCCCGCAGCTTGTTGTCGCCGATGCCCACCGAGCAGTGCAGACCGGTCTTCTCCAGCACCGCCGCCTGCAACGACCGCGCGAGCGCCACCGGGTCGTCCACCGCGGCGCCGACGAACGCCTCGTCCCAGCCCATCACCTCGACGACCACGGGGAACGAGCGCAGCACGGCCATCACGTCCGCCGACGCGGCCTCGTACAGGGCGTGGTCCACCGGCAGGTAGACGGCGTCCGGCAGCTTCTTGAACGCGGTCCGCAGCGGCAGGCCCGAGCGCACGCCGAACTCGCGCGCCTCGTAGGACGCGGTGGCCACGACCGCGCGTTCGGTCGGGTCGCCGTTGCCACCCACCACCACGGGCCTGCCGCGCAACGACGGATCGCGCAGCACCTCGACCGCCGCGATGAACTGGTCGAGGTCCACGTGAAGGACCCAGTCCGCCATGCTGGACAGTATGAAACGGTCGGCCGGAATCCTGCTCTTCAGACGACGCGAGCAGCTGGAAGTGCTTCTCGGGCACATGGGCGGCCCGTTCTGGGCCCGCAAGGACGCCGGCGCGTGGTCCGTGCCGAAGGGCGAGTACACCGACGACGAGACGCCCGAACAAGCCGCACGGCGCGAGTTCGAGGAAGAACTCGGGCTGCCGGTGCCGGACGGCGAGCTGATCGCGCTCGGTGAGGCCAAGGGCTCCGGCAAGGTCATCACGGTCTGGGCGCTCGAGGCCGATCTCGACCCCGGAGCCGTCACGCCGGGCACGTTCGAGATGGAGTGGCCGCCGAAGTCGGGTCAGAAGAAGACGTTCCCCGAGGTCGACCGCGTGCAGTGGTTCAGCGTGGAAGAGGCGAGCGCGAAGATCGTCTCCGCGCAACGCCCCTTCCTCGAACGACTTACGGCCAGATAGAGGAGACCCACTCCGGGTGGTCGATGAACGGGTTCCGGTTGTGCTGGAAGCTGTCGAAGATCACGTCGTTGCGACGCTTCTCGAACGTGTCCGGCGGGTCGGCGGCGCTCCAGGCCTTCAGCACCGAGAGCCTGCCCATCTTCGGGGCGGACCCGTTGGACACCAGGTCGTTGAGCTCCAGATCCGCGAACCCGTCGCCGCCCTGGTAGCGCACGGCCATGTAGAAGATCATGCGCGCGACGTCACCCTTCACCGCGGCGCGCGGCTCGAACGAGTCGCTGTCGTACTTGCTGCCCGTCGCCTCGGGGACCGCGTTTCCGCCGTTGTCGAAGTCCAGGTTGCCGCGAGTGGCGTTGACCGACACGTCCTCAGGACGCAGGTGGTGGATGTCGGTGCCAGGACCGGTGGTCGTGCCGAAGTCGCCGTGCGACTTGGCCCAGACGTGCTCACGGTTCCAGTCGTTGGCGCCGCCGCCGTTGGTCGACTTCGCCTGCGAACGGCCGCTGTACAGCAGGATCACGTTGTTCGAGTTCGACGGATCCTGGTCGGTGGCCTTCAGCGCGTCCCAGACCTGGTCGTAGTTGAGCTTGGTCTGGGTGCGGATGATCGAGTTCAACGCCGACTTCAGCGCCGCGCCGCTCTTGCCGCAGGCCGACGTGTAGTAGCTCTCGCAAGCCGAGGGCGGACCGCTCGTGGTCGGCGGAGTGGTCGTGCTGCTGGTCGGCGGGGTCGTGCCGGCGAACGCGAACGCCGTGGACGAGGTCAGCCCGGCGTGCGAGAAGTACGCGCTCAACGAGCCCGTGACGTCGATCTGCTTGCCCAGCAGCGACGGGTTCGTCTTCATGCCCCACGCCGCCCGGTACGACGACGGGATCTGCACGTAGACCATGTTCGAGGTGCTGGTCGTGGACGCCGAGTCGGCCAGCGCCAGCGCGTAGTCGTTGGTATAACCCGAACGGATGACCGTCGTCGTGGCCGTGGGTTGGCCGACGACATACCCGCGGACAGTCGCCGACGACCCGTTCTGGGTCGCGATCGCCTGCGCCACGGTGAGCGGAGCTGCTGCGACAGCGGCGGTCGACCCGTAAAGGCCGACCGCCGCCAACAAAGCGACAACTAAGGCAAGTGGACTCCACCGCGCCATGAGCACTCCCCGATCGTGTGGATGTGTGTCACACGATCGGTGTACATGGTCAACGCACGGTTAACGAGGGGTCACGGCACCAGGACGACCTTGCCCGTCGTCCGGCCGGACTCGACGAGCTCGTGGGCCTTCGCGGCCTCGGCCAGCGGCACCACGTGGTCGATCTGCACCTTGACCTGCGGCAACGCGGCCAGGTCAGCACCGGACGCGACGACGCTCAGGAACAGCTCGAACCGGATGCCCAGCTCGGAAGCTCGGTCAACGTCAAAACCCGGGTTGCCGGGAACGACCGACACGAGCACGCCACCGGGCTTGATCACCTGGGCGGACCGCTCCGCGTACTCCCCGCCGATCGTGTCCAGCACGACGTCGACCGGCTCGATCTCGGTGAAGTCCTGGTGGCGGTAGTCGATCACCTCGTCGACGCCGAGCGAGCGCAGGAAGTCGTGCTTGGCCGCCGACGCCGTACCGATCACGTACGCGCCGCGCGCCTTGGCGATCTGCACCGCGACGTGCCCGACACCACCGGCGGCCGCGTGGATCAGCACCCGCTGACCTGCCGACACACCGGCCCGCCCGACGAGCGTCTGCCACGCGGTCAGCCCCACCAACGGCGTCGCGCCCGCCTGCTCGACGGTCAGCCACGATGGCCGCCGCACCAGGTCGGCGGCGTTCACGACGGAGTACTCGGCGTAGCCACCACCGGCGCCGGGGAAGGTCAGCAGCCCGTAGACGTCCTCACCGGCCACGAACCCCTCGGCGTCCTGCACGACGGTGCCCGCGACGTCCCAGCCCAGCGTGAACGGCGGCTCCCCGAGCGCGGGGAACCCGCCGGAGCGGATGTATGTGTCGACCGGGTTCACGGCCGCCGCACCCACCTTGACCAGCACCTGACCTGGTCCGGCCACGGGCGTCGGCACCTCGGCGACCTCCAGCACGGACGCGTCGCCCACGGTCTTCTGCGTGATGACTCGCATGATGATCCCCCTCGATGTTCTCGACGGATACCATCTTGCAGTTAGCGCCAACTTCTAGAAAGTAGGCACTTGCAGGTGACTAACTCTCCCTGAGATAGAGGTCGCGGAGCAGCGCGATCTCCGCGGCGTGGTGGATCACCTCACGGTTGATGTGCAGCACCAGGGTCGCCATGGGCTCGGCCGCGAACGGACCCTCGGCCGGACCGACGGCTTTCGACAGGTCCGCCGTGCGCACGCCGGCCATCCACGCTTCGTAGGCGTCATCGAGCTGCTTCAGCGCGTCGTCCGCGGTCATCGCGAGCTGCCAGGTCGCGTAGTCGGCGGGCGGACCACCGAAGTGCGAGGCCGTGCGCGCGTTGAACACGCCCACGATGATGTGCGCCATCCGCCACGCGATCGTGGTGACCGGTACGGGCTCGGGCGCCGGGTACTGCCAGTCGATCGTGTTGTCCGGACGCACGGTCCACGCGTCGGGCACGGGCTCCCAGAAGTACTCGTCGTCGGTCATGCCTTCGAGCCGTGGCCGCAACTGCACGTTCCAGTGGAATTCGAGCTGGTCCGTCAACTGCTTGTTCCAGTCCATGCCCCGACGGTAAATCCGTTTGCGGACAACCACCGCCCTGGAAACACTCCGACCGTGGAAATCCGCACCTCACGCCCGGAAGATCTCCCCCAGATCGAGAAGCTCGTCGTCTCGCGCATGGACCCCAGCGACGGCGTGGACGCCCGTCTGCTGATGACCGATCCGGACGCGGGCTGCGACTGGGTCGGAGTCGCCGACGACGACGGCCGGATCGTCTCCACCCTCACGCTGATGGACGAGACGGTGACGCTCGCCGGCCTCGACATCCCGGCGGGCCAGATCGAACAGGTCGCCACCGACACCGAGTACGAGGGCAAAGGCCTGGTGCGCGGGCTGATGGACTGGGCGAACGACAGGTCGGCCGAGCGCGGTCACCTGCTCCAGTTCGTGATGGGCGTCCCGTACTTCTACCGCCAGTTCGGCTACGTCTACTCGATCCCGATCAAGCAGACCCGCCCGCTCGTCAGGAAGCCGGAAGCCGTTGCGGGACACACGATCCGGCGTGCGACCGAGGCCGACATCCCGGTGCTGAACCAGCTCCAGGACGAAGCCCAGCAGGGTGTGGACCTGCGCATGGGCCACGGCACGCCGTGCTGGCGCTGGCTGATCGACCGCACCGGCTCGATCACGTGGATCGTCGACCGCGACGGCACCCCGGTCGCCACCGGCCGCAGCACGCCGGAGGAAGAGGGCGACGTCGTGCTCGGCGAGATCGCCGGAATCGACGACGACGCAGTGAAAGCCTTGGTGGCACTGGTGAATCCGGCAGAGGTCGGCGAACGACACCCGGCGCTGGAGGATCATCTGGGAGCCAGGCGAGCGGACCTCGACCAGTACATGGTGCGCATCCAGAGCATCCCGGGGCTGCTGGAGCACCTGAGGCCGGTCTTCGCGCAACGCCTGCGGGGCCATGACCCCGACGAGGTGGTGCTCGGCTTCTACCGCACGCACGTCCGCTTCCGCTGGGACGGCGAGGAGATCGGCCCGTACGAGTGGGGCGGCACGATGCTCGGCCCCGGTTCGCAGGGCGGTGCGGGCATCGCCCCGGACCTCCTGGCGCCGTTGCTGTTCGGCCCGCACGGCATGGACGGGCTGCGCCGCCGGTTCTCCGACGTCTACCCCGGCCCGAAGGAGGACCTGATGACCAGGCTCTTTCCGCCGGTCACGAGCGATCTGCTGACCTTCTACCTGCCGTAACCCATAATAAACCGAGCGCTCGGTCTAGTATTGAGCGCATGACGACTGTGCAGGAGACCGCAGCTGTCCGGTACGGCATCTGGGTCGCGTGCCCGGCCGTCGGTGCCGCCGCGGGATGGGGGCTCAAGCTCGCGGCCGGGTGGATCACGACGCTGAGGTGGTTCCCGTTCCAGGGCGTGTTCGAGCTGGTCACGGACATCCCGGAGCCGTGGTCCACGCTCGCGGCGCTGGCCGTCGGCGCGGGCGCGGGCTTCGTGTTCGCGTTGTTCTGGGCGAGCGAGATGATGTCGGTCGAGGTCTCGCCGAGCCGGATCACGCTGCACAAGGACGACAGGACGTTCGGCTTCGGCCGCGACGAGGTCGAGTCGGCGTTCGCGGACGGCAAACAGCTCGTGCTGCTGTCGCCCGGTGGCGCCGAACTGGCCCGCGAGACCTCCGACCTGAGCAGGGCCAGGCTGGAACGGGCCTTCACCGAGCAGGGCTACCGCTGGCGCGACGCGGACCCGTTCGCCGGTGAGTTCCGGATGTGGGTCGAGCACGCGCCCGAACTGCCCGCGGACGTGAACGCGCTGTTCACGGCCCGCAGGAAGGCCATCGCGAAGTACGAGAACGCGGAGGCCGCAGAATTGGCGCGGGAGATCCGCAAACGCGGCGTCTCCGTGCGGGACGAGAAGAAGAGGCAGTACTACAAGTGCGAACGGTAGACCCGGTCAAGCACGCGGAGAAGAAGCGGCACATCACCGACACCGCGGCGGGGTTGTTCGCGCAGAAGGGTTTCGAACGCACGACCGTCGCGGACATCTGCAGGGCCGCGGACATCAGCACCGGCAGCCTCTTCCACTACTTCCCCACCAAACGGGCGATCTTCCGCGAGATCTTCGTGCAGGACGCCGAGGACAACGCCCAGATGTTCGCGAAGGCCCGTGAACTGAGCCCGTGGGACGGCGTCCTGCTGATGGTCGACCATCTGTGCGTGCCCGCGCTGGACAGGTCCGTGGCCGGGCTGGTGCTGGAGGTCGTGGCCCAGGCCAGCCGCGACCCTGAGCTGTGGGAGCTCGTCGGCCGCAACGAACAGGTGATGCGCGACGAGCTGGCCGTCCTGCTTCAGCAGGCGCACGACGCCGGCCAGATCACGCTCCCCGTGAGCGCGCTGACGGCCGCGACCTGGGCGCAGGGACTGGTCGACGGCCTGTTCGGCAGGCTGATCGACCCGGACTTCGACGCCACCGGACAGGTGAGCACCCTCCGGTTGATCCTTTCCCGATTCGTGGGTGCTGAAGCACCATGAGGGCATGGCCTACGACGTCGCAGCGGTCCGCGCCCACTTCCCCGCCTTGCGCGAGGGTGCCGCGCACTTCGACGGACCCGGCGGCGCGCAGGTGCCCGACGTCGTCGGCGAGGCCGTCAGGGCCACGCTGACCTCGGCGGTCTCCAACCGCGGCAGCGTCACGGCGGCAGAACGCCGGGCCGAGGAGATCGTGCGGACCGCCCGGCGCACGATGAGCGAGTTCCTCAACGCCGGCAGCATCGTGTTCGGGCGCAGCATGACCCAGCTGACCTACGACTTCGCCCGCACGCTGTCGAAGAACTGGCGGCCGGGCGACGAGATCATCGTGACCAGGATCGACCACGACGCGAACATCAGGCCGTGGGTGCAGGCGGCCGAGGCTGCCCGGGCCACGGTGCGATGGGCACCGTTCGACCGCACGACCGGTGAACTGCCCGTCGAGTCGGTGACGAAGCTGCTGTCCGACCGCACCCGCGTCGTCGCCATCACGGCGGCGTCGAACCTGCTCGGCACGCGTCCGGACGTCGCGGAGATCTCACGGGCGGCGCACGAAGCGGCGGCGTTCGTCTACGTCGACGGCGTGCACTACACACCGCACGTGCCGGTAGACGTCGAGGCGTTGGACGCGGACTTCTTCGTGTGTTCGCCGTACAAGTTCCTCGGCCCGCACCTCGGTGTGCTGGCGGCGGCGCCGGAACTGCTGGAGACGTTGCGGCCGGACAAGCTGCTGCCGTCGACCAACGCCGTGCCGGAACGGTTCGAGCTGGGCACGCTGCCGTACGAGCTGCTGGCCGGAACGACTGCGGCGGTGGAGTTCATGCGGGAGCTGGACGGCCTCGAGGAGCACGAACTCGGCCTCCGCCAGCAGCTGGAGAACGGCCTGCAGGAACTCGGCGTGCGCATCTACAGCAAGGCTTCGTCGCGCACGCCGACCGTGCTGTTCTCCGTCGACGGACTGGACCCGGCCGAGGTCTACCGCAGGCTCGGGGCCGAGGGCGTGAACGCGCCCGCCGGCCACTTCTACGCGCTCGAGTGCTCGCGGTGGCTCGGCCTGGGCGACAAGGGCGCCGTGCGGGCGGGCATCGGGCCCTACACCGACGAGTCCGATGTGGACCGTCTGCTCAAGGCCGTGGCCAAGCTCAGATGAACAGCACCAGCGCGGCGTAGATCGCGCCGATCAGCACGCTGATGTTGAGCTTTCGGGTCACGCGTTCACCGGGGTGCTCCGCGATCAACGACCGGGCGCGGGCCCACATCAGCTTCTCGCCCGCCTGCGCGTCCGGCAGGTGCGGCGTTGTGAGAACGTCGCCGTGCGGCCCGAACGCGAGCATGAGCTGAGGGCCGGAACGACGCACACCGTGCAATTGCGCCCACGGCACGCGGTAGGTGAAGACGCCGGTGTAGAGCACGACCGAGTTGTGGTCGAGACGGAGCATCGGCTGGAACCGCGTCACGGCCGACAGCACGCACTGAATGCCGATCAGCCCGAGCACGATGAGCTCGGGGTAGAACTTCAGCGCGATCAACGCACCGGCGGCGCCGAGCAGCAGTGCCACGCCCTCGACCCGCCGGCGGTCCCCCGGCCAGATCGCGTGCGGCAGCTCGACCGGCGTGCCCGCGGTGACCGGCTCGCCCGGCAGGTGTGCACTGTGGACGATGTGGCGTGGGCGGACGCGGTTCAGCGTGCTGGTCGCCACGACCTCGCCCTCGACGAGCAACGCCACCTGGCCGCCGTGGTGCCACTCGCCAGCGACGAGCACCTCGGCGGGTTCGAGCCGCACCGGCGGGTCCTCCTCGCCGCGCCACACGCGGCCGAACTCCTCGGTGTCGTGGTAGAGCGGCTCCTCCAGCCCGAGGTCGGCGAGCGTGGCGAGCGTGGCGATGTCCTTCTTGCCGTACCGCAACAGGATCCGGCGCGGCCCGATCTGGTGGATCTGCAGCCGGATGGCCTTCACCGGTCCCGTCCACAACGCGCGGCGGCGGCGTTCCCGCGCGGCCAGCAGGATCGCGACGAACACGGCGGAGCCACCGATGGTCAGCCACCACGTGACGTCCTCGGGTTCGTTCGCCATCCGCACCCACGTGCCGTCCGCGAGCACCGGCACCTCGTCGCCGACCTGATAGGACTCCGGCGCGAGCGGCTCGAACGCGGCGCGCTGCCGGTCCGGCAGCTCCACCCACACCTCGAAGGTGTTCTTGATCTCGACGACCTCGGCGTCGACGCGGCTGGCGTTCGCGATGTGCTGCTCGATCGCGTCGTTGGTGAGGCTGTACTGCACGAACGTCAGGAAGCCGAAGAGGACCAGCAGCACGGCGACGACCCGGAGAACTCCGCGTTGGGGCGGCAGGTCCGGCAGCGAGACGATCGTCGTGCCCGCCGCCTCGTGCTGGTCCGCACGCGACCTGACCGTCCACGCCGCCACCAACGCGCACGCGGCGGCGTGCAGCCCGAACGCCAGGTTCGCCACCGCACTGCCGTCGAGCATCAGGTCCATCGCACCGAACAGCACGCCCATCGCGCAGCCCGTCAGCACACGGCTGAACAACAGCAGCAACGGCGTGGCCAGCAGCGGAACCACCGCGAGAGAGAACAACGGGTCCGGCAGACACGGCTGCGAGACCGTGCACGGCGACTCGTTCGAACTCACGGCGAAGTAGAAGGCGACGATCCACCCACCGACGAGCCCGACCTTGGTCACCCACCACGGAACCGCGGCTGCTTGCCAGCGCTGGACGTCCACGGGACCGATCATGGCACGACCATTGCTCCGAACGGCGCGATTCCGCCGTGAACAAGTGGGTATCCGCAGCTCAACCACTTAGGAGGTGGACACATGCTGGCCATCATCGCCGCAGTCTCGTTCGGCCTCGCGCTGATCCTCGATCTGGCGAAGGTCGCGCTCGGAGACGTGATCACCGTCAACACGCTGATCGTGCTCGGGCTGTTGCTGCTCGCGTTGCACCTCGCCGGTGTCGGCACCGGCACCCGGTCCTTCGGCTGGCGCCGTGCCCGCAGGTAAGACCGTCGAAGGCCCCACCAAGCTGCCGAAAGGTGCTTGGTGGGGCGTTCTCAAAAGGACGGTCAAGGAGTTCAACGACGACAACCTGACGGACTGGGCCGCAGCGCTCACCTACTACGCGGTGCTGTCGCTGTTCCCCGGGATCATCGTGCTGACGTCGGCCCTCGCTCTGATGGGCGACACGACGACGCAGGAACTCCTGAAGTACGTCGACCAGGTCGCGCCCGGTGAGGCCGGCAACCTGGTGAAGTCGTCCATCGAAGAGCTGCAGAAGAGTCAGAACACTGCCAGCCTGCTGGGCATCATCGGTCTGCTGACGGCGTTCTGGACCGCGTCGGGCTATCTCGGTGCGTTCATGCGCGCGTGCAACGCCATGTACGACGTCGAGGAAGGCCGCCCGTTCTGGAAGACGGTGCCACTGCGGCTCGGGCTGACGCTCGGCGCGGTGATGCTGGTGTCGCTCACGCTCGGCGCGCTCGTGCTGACCGGCGGGATCGCGGACACGGTCGGCAACGCCATCGGGCTCGGCGACACCGTGGTCACCGTGTGGGACATCGTGAAGTGGCCGGTCATCCTGCTGCTCGTGAGCCTGGCGTTCGCGGTCCTGTACTGGGCCGCGCCGAACGTCCGGCAGCAGGGCTTCCGCTGGATCAGCCCCGGCAGTCTCCTCGCGATCGTGCTGTGGGTGCTCGCGACCGTCGGTTTCGCCGTGTACGTCGCGAACTTCGCGTCCTACAACAAGACCTACGGCTCGCTGGGCGGCGTGATCGTCTTCCTGGTGTGGCTGTGGATCTCGAACATAGCCGTGCTGCTCGGCGCCGAGTTCGACGCGGAACTGGAGCGCGGCCGGCGGATCACCGAGGGCGAGCCGGACCCCTCACCCGAGCCGCGTGATCTCCCCGGGTAGGTCGGCCTCGACCGCCGTCCACACGCCGTCCGGCCCGGCCTCGATGCGCTCGCTCGTGTCGCCGGGGACGAGCACCCACAGCTGGTCCTTCTGGGACAGCCACACCACGCCGATGCCGTCCGCCCGCGAACTCGTCGCGTACTCGTAGGACTTGCGGAACACGTCACCGCCGTTGCGGTCGGTCACCCGCACCTCGCTCGCACTCTCGGCGTGCGCGACGAACTTCCCGCTCGGCGACTGCTTGGGCGCGCCCGGCCGGGCGAACCGGTCCTCGCGGTCACTGCCGCAGCCGGTGAGGACCAGGAGCAGGGCGACGAGTGCCGCCAGAACCCTCATGCCGGCCCGCTACCGGAAATGCCGTGCTTCATACCGCCAAAGGTAGCTAGCGTGATCTTCTATGCGGACTGTTCTGGAAGAGTTTTACGACTCTGTGCCCCGACCGGGATCTCACGTTGAGGAACACGGCGAGCTGGTGCTGTTCGTCCAGGCGGGCGACGGCTACCCGTACTACGCGCGACCCCGGTTCCCCGGCGGGCAGCCGACGGTCGCGGACGTGCTGAAGGTGCGGGAACGGCAGCGCGAGCTCGGTGTGCCCGAGGCGTTCGAGTGGGTGCACGAGACGACGCCCGGCCTGCTCGACGTCGCGGTCGAAGCCGGCTTGGAGGTGCTCCAAGCGCCGTTGCTGGTGCTCGATCCCGAGAAGCTGCCGGAACCGCATCCGCACGTGCGCGTGCTCGACACGCGGCCCGCCGAGGTGTCCGTCGTGGCGGAGCTGGCGTTCTCGGCGCCGGGCACGGCACCGGGTGAAGCCGGTGTGGCGGAACGGGACGCGGCCCTGCAGGGCGCCGTCCCGATGAGCACCCGGCACCGTCACGCGGTGGCCGACCTGCCAGGCGAGGGCGTACTGGCGGTAGGAACAGCGCAACGGTCGGGTGACGTCGTGGAGATCGCGGGCATCGGCACGTTGCCGGCGGCACGGCGACGTGGCCTCGGTGGCGCGGTCACCGCGGAACTGGCGCGCGACGCCCTGGAAAGAGGCGCCGAGCTGGTGTTCCTGTCGGCGGGGAGCTTGGAGATCGCACGGGTCTACGAACGCGTCGGGTTCCGCCGGTTCGGCACGGCCTGCATCGCCTCACCGGCTGGTTAACGAGGCATCGGTACCCGGAACAGGCAGCCGACGCACGGCATTCCGGAGGGCTGGGAGAGCAGTTCGGCCTCGCCCTGGTGGATGAGCTCGCCGCAGTACGCGGTCAACGCGAGCAACGTGTCGTCGTCGGGCACGGGTACGAGGTGGCACGTGCGTTGTGTCTCGCCTACGACACCCGCACGCTTGCGGACCAGCAAGACAGGCATGCTCATGCCTTCACCTCGGCGTCGTCCACCACACACACGACAGCGTGCGTGGTGGCGTAGAACTTGAGCCGGTAAGGGCCCGAGTTCTGCTCTGCCACTGCCGCGCAGAACCTCTCGGTGACCTCGTCCGAGCGCGGCGTTCGTTCGGTCAGGTCGTTCACACTTCGATCGTGCGGGCTGCCCGGCGAAATGGGCAGGGTTCTATACGATTTGCGGGTGCCGTATGCGGAACTCGCATACGGCGGCTACCGGAGCTGGGCCGTGAGCTCGGCGATCGCCGGCGTCGCGGCCCACGGTCCGAGCCTGGCCAGCTCGTTCACGATCAGCTGCGACCCCGTCACGCGGGCCAGGTTCAGTGCCGCGAACCCCAGTTCGACGGCCTGATCGACGTCACCGTTGGCCGCGTGCGCGTAGGCGAGGGTGGCCGTGTGCACGCCCTGCTCCCACTGACAGACGCTGCCCCACCGCGGCATGAGCTCCGTGTACGCGTCGATGGCACGGCGGTGGTCGGCGAGCGCGACCATGCTCGCGGCCCGTTGCATCTGGACGTGCAGGTCGGTGAAGCAGTAGCCGATCGAGTACTCGTCCGTCAGCGGCCGTTCCACGTTCCGCACCAACGCCTGTGCGAGGTCGAACCGCTGCATGCACGCGTTCTGGCCCGCCCGCGCGAGGCCGCGTGCCTCCTGCCGCAACGCCATCGCACGCACGACCGGGCTCACCCCGGTCTCGCGCTGGGCGGCCCGCGCCAGGCCGATGACCCGGTCGTCGTCGCCGTCGGCCTCGGCGAGCTGGCTCATCCGCACGTAGCAGTACGCGACGACGTCCCTGTCGTCCGCGGCTTGCCCCTGCTCCAACGCCCTGGACGTCCACGCGCCCGCGTTGCGCAGGTCGCCGACCTCCTCGAACAGCCAGCCGTAGAACTCCGCGTACATAGCGCCCGTGCCGAGCAACCGCCGGCGGATCTCGCCACGCGCGTTGCGGCGCAAGGTGTCGATGACGTCGTACATGCTGCGGACGGCGGGCATGAGGGCACCGGTCGCCCGCCAGTTGTGCGCGTCGTTGACGATCCGGCGCAGCACGAGCAGCTGACTCACCGCGTTGTCGTTGTCCGCGCTGAAGACGGCGGAGGCGCACAACGCCATCAGCGCCTTGCCCTCCATGCCGACGACCAGGTCACCGGAGGGCACCGGCACCGTGCGGTCGGTCAGCCCGAGCAGGTGGGCTGGAATGCCGAGCAGCCGTTGCAACGTGCGCAGGACGCGCAGGTCGTAGGCGATGTTGCTGCCCGACTCCAGGCGGGAGATCGCGGACTGGGAGAACCCGGCCAGCGTGCCCAATTCGTCCTGACGCAGGCCGTGCGCCTTGCGCGCGATCGCGACCACGGCGCCGGGTGACTCCGCGGCGACCGCCTCGCGCACGTCCCTCGACTCCCAGAGGGACGGCGGCAGCATCGGCAGCGGCCCGTCCGGGACGACGACGGCGTTCCTAGCCGGATTGCTCAACCTCAACGCCTCCCGCACTCGGACCGCCCATCATGCCGCGCCCCGCGAAATCACTCCACCTCGTCTCAGCAGGGGACGAAACCGACTATCCTGCGCGCGTGATCAAGGACTTCGGTGCCGGTGTCGGTCTGCTGCTGCGTGGGTTCAGCCTGGTGTTCAGCACGCCCAAGCGCGTGCTGATGGGTGCGTTGCCCGCGGTCATCACGGCCGTGCTGATGATCGGCGGCTGGGTGCTGCTGGTCACCAACATCGACTCGATCGCCGGATGGCTCACCGGCTTCGCGGACTCGTGGAGCGACACCTGGAAGGGCATCGTCGAGGTCGCCGTCGGAATTTCGGTGATCGCGGCCGGGCTCGGTCTGAGCGTGCTGCTGTTCACCGCGATCACGCTCATGATCGGCGGCCCGTTCTACGAGTACATCGCGGAAGAGGTCGAGGACGAGCTCGGCGGCGTGCCGGACGCGGAGCAGATCGGCTGGTGGCGCGGGTTCCTGGTGGGGCTGCGCGGCACGCTCCTGCTGGTCGGCACATCGATCCTGTTCGCGATCCCGTTGTTCTTCTGCGGGTTCATCCCGATCATCGGGCAGACCGTCGTACCGGTGCTGGCCGTGCTCATCAACGGCTACCTGCTCGGCATCGAGCTGACCGGCATCCCGTTCACGCGCCGCGGCCGGACGTTCAAGCAGCGCAGGCAGATCCTCGCGACGCGCCGCGGCCTGGTGCTCGGGCTCGCCGTGCCGACCTACCTGTTGTGCCTGATCCCGCTGGCCGCGCTGGTCGTGATCCCGGCGGCGATGGCAGGCGGCACGGTGTTGTCGCACCGCCTGCTCAACGGAGACCGCGCTACTGCGTGAAAGGCAGCCAGGCCTGCTGTGCCAGGCCGCTGCGCGCGGTGACCTGCACGCCCGCGTTGGAGATCGACCACAGCTGGTCGCCGATGACGATCGTGCGCCTCGGGCCGCCGTAGTTGTTCGGGCTGGACGGTTCGACGATCCTGCCGGTGTCGCGCAGCTGGTTGCCCTCGACGCGCAGCACCAGCGAGGAGACCTCGTAGTTCGTCCGGTTGGCCGACACCGGGATGACGAGTGTGCCGTCCTGCGGCCAGAACAGGAACGCGTGCGGGTCGAACTGGGCCTCGGAGTTCGAGTTCGGCAGGTGGTACTGCGCGAGTCGTTGCGGTGACGCGGGATTGGCCACGTCGAACAGCGACACCTGCGTACCCGTCGTCCTGCCCTGTTCGGTCGCCTCCTGGCCGACGCCGATCAGCCTCCCGTCGCCCGCCGGGTGCAGGTAGGCGGAGAAGCCGGTGATCTTCAGCTCGCCCGTCACCCTGGGCTGCTTGGGATCGCTGAGGTCGAGCGTGTAGAGCGGGTCGGTCTGGCGGAACGTGACGACGTAGCCCAGCTTGCCGATGAACCGGACGCTGTAGATCCGCTCGCCCTTGCCCAGCCCGCCGACCTGGCCGACCTTGGCCAACTGGTTGCCCTCGCGGCGCAGCGTCGTGACGAAGCTCTCCGACGGCGCCGGAGCGATGTCCTGCTGCGGCACCACGTCCGCGGGCATCCGCCAGCAGCAACGGGTCTCGGTGCCCGTGGTGGTGGCGACGCGGAGAACGCCCTCGTGCTCGGACAACGAGTACTGGTTGAGCAGCGTGCCGTTCACGTCGCCGGACGCGACGTGCTTGGGCGGGCCGGGGTTGCCGATGTCGAACTGGTGGATCGCCGTGGTGATCGGGCGCTGAACCGGTGGCCTGGCGGGAAGTTCCGGCAGCAGGCGGTGGTCGTCGGCGATGTAGAGACTGCGGTCGGTGCCGTAGACGGTGTCGCCGTCGGCCACGATCGAGACCGGCTGACCGGTGCCGAGCTGGCCGGAGAGCTCGAACGTCAGCACGGTCAGCATCGACGTCGCGCTCGGCGCGGTCGGGCGGCTGACGTTCGCGCAGTCGACCAGGGTCCCGCTCGACTTGGCGCCGTTCTCGGTGAGCTCGTAGCGCGGCAGCCACGACGAGATGGGCTCGCTCTGCAGGATCTCCTTGTTGCGGCGCAACGATCCCGCTTCGTTCGTCGTCTGGTCCGGGTACACCCACGGCAGGCGCGGCTGCGAACGGACGACGACGCGGGCGGTGCCGCCGATCTGGCGGGCGTCGAGGTAGAAGCCGTCGGTCTTGAGGCTGCTGATCTCCTTGAGCCCCTTGAGGTCCACGAGAACCAGCTCGGTGGCGGTCTCCGGGGCGAACGACGGCCGGTCGGGCGGCAGCGACGGCTTCAGCATCGGCACGGGGCTGTCGGCGACCACCAGAGCGCGGTCGCCGGAGACCAGCAGCTGGCTCGCCCGGCGCTCGCCGAGGTCGACCGTGCCGGTGATCGCCCTGGACGCGACGTCGATGACGCGCAGCTTGCCGTCGGCGATGGAGACGACGCGTTTTCCGTCCGTCTTCACGATGTCCGGCTCGTCGACGCCCTGCTCGTGCACGTTCGTCGTCGAGTGGCCCTGTTGCTGTGTGGGCGGCGTGGCGGCGGTGGGAGCGTCGGGCACGTTCTTCTGCGCGACGCCCGCGCTGTTGTCCGTCGCCGAGCTCTCCATGGTGAGGAACCGTTGGCCGCCAAGGCCGTACGCGCTGACGTACGGGGACATGGCGCGGCGCAGTTCGGTCAATGCGTTGTCACATGAATCGAACGCGACGAGGCGCACCGGCCCGTAGTCCACGATCGGTGGTGGTGCGAGGGTTTCGTCCCGCACCGCGGAGCTCACGCTCACTCCGGCGACGACCAGCACGGCGGCGCCGGCCAACAGCTTCTTGCCGTTCATGTCACCAGGACGTAAGCGAGGCCGGAAAGGGTTGCCCCTTCCCGGCCTCACGTTTTACAGCTGTGCCTGGATCTGCGCCGCGTAGGTGGAGACGCGGGTGTAGACGCCGGGGTAACCGGCGGCCGCGCATCCCTCGCCCCACGACGTGATGCCGATCAGCTTGCCACCGGCCACGAGCGGGCCACCGGAGTCGCCCTGGCAGGTGTCGGTCCCGCCCTGGCTGTAGCCGGCGCACACCATGTGGGTGGCCTTGTAGTCGCTGCCGTACGAGCTGGTGCAGCTGGAGCTGCTGGTCAGCGGCACGGTGGCCCGCAGCAGGTAGCGCGAGGCCGAACCACCGGAGGACGTGGTGCCCCAGCCGAGGATCGTCGAGCTGGTGCCCGTGTTGTAGAGGGCGCTGTCCGCCGAGGTGGCGAACGGGATCGGGGTCTGCGACAGGTTGCGGTCGAGCGTGAGCACCGAGACGTCGTAGCCGAGGGTCACGTCGCGGTAGCTCGGGTGGATCCAGATCCTCGTGACCCGGGCGACGGTGCCCGCGGTGGAGTTCTTGTCGTCTCGGCCCGCCACGACCCGGACCGCGGACGCCGAGTCGCCCACGGTGCAGTGCGCGGCGGTGACGACCTTGTTCGGAGCGACGAGAGTGCCGCCGCAGTACTGGAAACCGCTGCTCGTGGCGAGGTAGACGACCCAGGGGTAGGTGGACGTGCTCGCGCGCGTGCCGCCGACGATCTGGGTGCCGAACTCGCCGTCGGCGGTCGGAGTCGGAGCTGCTTCGGCCACGCTGACGCAGGCCATGGACAGCGTTGCCGCCGCCAGTGCCGCGCCGAGCAGTGACCGGAGGCGGTGCAGGGTTGCCGCCATGATCATCTCCTTCTTCTGTTGTGTCCCCGGCCGCGAGGCCGGTGGTGATTAAAGAAAGACATGAGGACTCCGGACCGGGTAGGGCTGGTCCGCGTAGGCCATTCGGCCGCGCCCGCCCTCGCGTGATTGGATCGAGCGCGAACAACCCCGTTCCGAGAGGAAGTTGTGATGGCCCCCACGAAGCCTGAGGTCGACCCGCACGACGGCCCGGCGCCCGCCGACCTGCTGATCGAGGACATCACCGTCGGCGACGGTGCGGAGGCCACGGCCGGTCAGTTCGTGTCCGTGCACTACGTCGGCGTGTCGCACTCGTCCGGCGAGCAGTTCGACGCGTCCTGGGACCGCGGCGAGGCGTTCCAGTTCCCGCTCGGTGGCGGCCGCGTCATCCAGGGCTGGGACCAGGGCGTCCAGGGCATGAAGGTCGGTGGCCGCCGCAAGCTGGTCGTCCCGCCGCACCTGGGCTACGGCGCGCGCGGTGCCGGTGGCGTGATCAAGCCCAACGAGACGCTGATCTTCGTCGTCGACCTGCTGGGCGTGAACTAGCCAGTTGACCTGAACGGCGTCTCACTGGTCCGATCGGTGGGACGCCGTTGGTCTGCACAGCCGATTTGACTCCAGGGTGGAACGAGATCGGATCCGGCTGCGTCATCCTTTGAGTCCGCCGCCGCTTTGGGAGGGAATCACCGGTGCCCGAGGACATCTCCGGGTCCGAGCAAATGCTCGCGAACTGGAACCAGAACATCCAGGAACGCGCCGCGCGCTATCAGGAGATGGCGACGCGCGTGCAGGGGATGACGATCTCCGAACGGTCGCAGGACGGTTCCATCGAGATCCTGGTCGGGTCCAACGGGATCCTGCAGAACCTCGTGATCAACGAGTCCGCCTCGGGCAAGCGCATGTCCGAGGTCAGCGGCGAGATCATGAAGCTGCTGCAGCGCGCGCAGTCCCGGATTCCCGAGCTGCTGCAGGAAGCCATGGCCGAGACGATCGGCACGCAGGACGAGACGGCCAACGTGCTGTTCAACGAGGCCAAGAAGAACTTCCCGGCGCCGCCGGCCGAAGAGCCGACGCGCACGCCGTACGACCGCAACGAGATCAACTTCCGGGTGGAGGACGAAGCACCGCCGCCGCCCCGCCCGACCCAGCCGCCTCCCCCGCGCCGCCGGCCGCCGTCAGACGATGACGACGACTTCGGCGGGGAGTCCGTGCTCTCCTGATCTTTCTGTCCGCTGCTCGAACTTGAGGGGGTTCGATGACTTCCGGTGGTTTCAACGTCACCTCGGACGTGCTGGAAGCGCACGCCAAGGCCTTGGAGGGCCTGCACGGGCGACTGCAGGGAGCAGTGGACGCGGCCAACACCGTGTCGATGCCGACTGACGCGTACGGGATCATCTGCCAGCCGTTCCGGATGTTGCTCGATCCGGTCGAGCAGTGGGGCATGGACGCGCTCAAGGGCGCGGCGGAGGCCATGGAGGCCACCGGCAAGAAGATCACCGAGACCGCGAAGCACTACCAAGAGGTCGAGGACCAGATCACCCGCACGCTGAAGGGTGGCGTCTGATGTCCTCACCGAACCCGTTGGTGGCGAAGGCCCCCGCCGAACCGTCCGGCTTCTTCAACGCCGGTACCGGTGACAACGGCTGGGCGACCGGCTTCTCCATCGCCGACTCGGCGGTGGACGCGTACAAGGGCATCTCCGAGGGCAGCTGGATCGAGGGCGGCCTCGGCGTCGTGGGTCTCGTGGCCGACGCCGCCTCGATGGCGATCGACCCGTTCGGCACGCTGCTGTCGTCCGCGGCCTCGTTCCTGATGGAACACATGCAGCCGTTGAAGGAGGCCCTGGACTGGCTGGCGGGCGACCCGCCGGTGATCCAGTCGTACTCGACGACGTGGGGCAACGTCTCGCAGGAGCTCGGCAAGATCGCGGGCGACTACAAGGCGGCCGTCGACGGCACCGGTGAGTGGACCGGCAGCGCGGGCGACGCCTACCGCAAGGCCGCCGGCGAGCAGCTGGACGCGTTGTCCGGCGCGGCTTCCGCCGCGGGTTCGGTCGGCACCGTCGTCGGCGTGATGGGCATGGTCGTCGGGTTCGTGCGCGAGATGGTGCGCGACCTGATCGCCGACCTCGTGGCGAAGCTGATCACGTGGGTGCTGGAGGCCGTGTTCACGCTGGGCTTCGGCACGCCGGTGATCGTGGCGCAGGCCGTGACCGCGATCTCGAAGTGGGCCACCCGCATCGGTGAGCTGATCCAGAAGCTCATCAAGACCATCAAGAAGGTCTCGCCGCTGCTGGGCAAGCTGGTCGAGATCTTCACGAAGATCATGAAGGTCGTCGGCAAGCTGGTCGGCAAGGTGACCGGGCTCGACGTGATCTCCACTAAGTCCATCAAGCCCGGCGGCCTGTTCCACAGCACCAACGCCCCGGACCTCTCCCCGTCCGGCACCCCTGGTTCGCCGTCGTCTCCCGGTGGGTCGCCGTCTTCACCGTCCTCTCCGGACAGTTCGCCGTCCTCACCCTCCTCACCTTCTTCGCCGGACAGTTCGCCGTCTTCGCCTTCCTCGCCGTCCTCTCCGGACAGTTCTCCTTCGTCTCCTTCGTCTTCCTCGCCTCCGGGATCGCCTTCTTCGCCGTCCTCGACGCCGGACGCGCCTTCGCGTGCCCCGGACACCTCGTCCCCGTCGTCCGCGCCGTCGCCTTCGCGCGCGCCGGACAGCTCGGCACCCGACGCCCCGTCGCGGACCCCCGACAACTCCTCGCCCCCGTCGGCACCGCGCACACCCGACAGCTCTCCCGGCTCTCCGGGCTCGCCTTCCGCACCGGCGGCACCGAGCGCCCCGCACACGTCATCGACCCCGGACGCACCGGCGCCGACCCGCAACACGGGCCAGACCGTCCAGTCCTCGGTGGCACCGCCGGAGGCACCTCTCCGTCCGGACGCACCCCAGGCCCCCACCCGCACCCCGGACAGCTCCCCGTCGACGCCCGCCCAGTCGGGCCCGATGGGCGGCGGCGCCCCGAACGCCGGTGGCGGCGCCCCGTCGTCCCCGGCGGCAGGCCGTCCGCCGACAGGTCCCGGCCAGGGCTGGACCGGCACCCCGGGCAGCCGGGGCGACCTGGGCTCCGGTGCCCCCGCGCCGCGCTCCCCCGACATGTCGACGTCGGCCTCCCGAGCGGACGCCCCGGCACGCCCGGCCTCGATGCCGAGCGCACCGTCGGCCCCGTCGATGCCGTCCTCTCCTTCGGCACCCTCGATGCCTTCCGCACCGTCCGCGCCGTCAGGCGGAATGCCTTCGGGCGGCGGCGGCATGCCACACGCCCCCTCGGCCGGCGCCCCGCACAGCCCGTCGACCGGCGGCCCCTCGGCCGGCTCCCCGAACGCGGCACGTCCCGACGCGACTCCCCCGAGCCGCGCCACCTCGCCGTCGGCAGCCGCACCGCACGCCCCGTCGGCACCGTCCAGCCCGAACATGCCACCGGCCCACAGCCCGTCGGCAGGAGCACCACACGCTCCCGGAGCAGGCGCCCCGCACTCCCCCTCCGGGCCGAACGCCCCGCGCGGCGACGCCCCGATGCGCCCGCAGTCGTCCGCACCGACGGCTCCGAACGCACCCTCGGCCCGCACGGACGCCCCGAACGCACCGTCGTCACGCCCGGACGCCCCCCAGGGCCGCCCCAACACGGGCCCGTCCGGCCCACACGGCGGACCGTCGCGTCCCGACGCGCCCCACGCCCCGTCGCGCCCTGACGGACCGCACGGCAACACGACGCCGTCGTCACGTCCCGACGCACCGCACAACGGCCCGTCCGCACCAAACGCGCCGCACAATCCCAACGCGCCGCACTCGCCTAACGCACCGCACAGCCCAAACGCACCGCACGGCGGCCCCAACGCGCCGCACTCGCCCAACGCGCCACACGGTCCCAACGCGCCGCACGGTCCGAACGCACCTCACGGCGGGCCCAGTGCGCCGCACGCGCCCAATGCACCGCACGGGCCCAACGCACCCCACGGCGGGCCTAACGCGCCGTCTCGACCAGACGCGCCCCACGGCGGTCCGTCACGTCCCGACGCCCCCCATCGCCCCAACGCGCCGCACGGCCCGAGCACCCCGCACGGCCCGAACGCGCCCCACGGCGGCCCCAACGCACCGCATGCGCCCAACGCGCCACACAGTCCCAACGCGCCACACGCACCCAACACACCGCACGGGCCCAATTCACCGCATGGCGGCCCGAACTCGCCGTCCCGGCCGGACGCACCCCACGGCGGTCCGTCGCGTCCCGACGCCCCTCACCGCCCCGACGCGCCGCACCGGCCTGACAGCCCGTCTCGCCCGGACGGCAGCGGCCCTGGCAACCGTCCCGACGGCACCCGCCCTGACGGCTCACGTCCGGACGGCAACCGTCCCGACGGCAACCGTCCTGATGGCACCCGGCCCGACGGCTCCCGCCCGAACACCCCCGACGGCCCCCGCCACCGCGGCACCGACACGGCCGAGGCACCCCACCGCGCCCCGGACAGCACCCACCCGGAAGCCGCGACCCCGCACCGTCCCGACGCCGACGCACCCCGCCGCCCGGACGCGGACGCGCCACACCGCCCCGACGCGGACGCGCCGCACCACGGCCCGGACGGCGACAAGCCGCACGACAACACCCCGGACAAGCCGCACGACGGCGACCCCGACAGCCCGAACAACCACGACCAGGACGCCCCGCCCGCGGACCGCCCCTCCCCCGAGGAGGCGCACCAGCGGCACGCCGAGACCACCCCGTCCGGCGTCTCGCACCACGGCGGCGACCCCGACATGGGCGACCTGCCGCACCGCGTCCCCAACGACCCGCGCTACTTCACCGCGGACGTCCACGTCACCCCGGACGGCAGGGCTCGCATCGGCGGCCACGACTACACGCCGAAGGAGTACGCGGACATGCTCCGCCGCTCCGGCTACGACGGCAGCAAGCCGGTCCGGCTGATCGGCTGCGACGCCGCCAGCAACGACTTCGCCAAGCAGCTCTCGAAGCACCTCGACGCGCCCGTGCTGGCCCCGACCAAGCCGGCCTGGACGGACGCCAACGGCCGCGTCTTCACGAGCGACCCCGAGATCCGTCCCGACGGCACCCGCCAGCCGAAGATCCCGCCGAACGGCGAGTGGGAGACCCACCACCCGGACGGGTCGAGCACGAAGACCGGCGACGACGGCTTCGCGCCCGGCACGCACGACAAGGACAAGGACCTCGACCCCAGCGACGCCAGGGACCGCGGCGACGACGGCAACGGCAAGCGCCACATCGATCCCGAGCCCGTGGAGATCGAGAAGCGCAACCCCTCGGCGTCCATGGAGGAGAAGGTCAACGATCCGGACTACCGGAAGAAGTACTACCTCGACGAGGACTCCCAGGGACGCGTCCAGCGCAAGGACCAGAACGTCGTCGACGCCAACGGCGATCCGGTGCCGCCCGTGCGCAAGCAGGGCGACGAGATCGTGCTGTCCGAGGACCAGACGCCGATCCCGCCGGACTTCCACAAGGACAAGGTGGACACGTCCCGCGGCGACGACGTCGACCCGGAGCTGAGGCGCGAGAACCAGGACCTCGTCGACGAACGCCGGCAGGAGAACCAGAACCAGAAGGACGCCGAGACCAGTTCTCCCGAGGAGAAGGCGGCCCAGGCGCGTCTCACCAAGATCGGCGAGGAGCTCGGCGACCGGGCGGGCATGCACTCGACGCCCGAGATCTACCCCGGTCCGCCGCCGCCCTCCCGGATCGACCCCGGCCTGCCCGGCAGCGGCCGGTTCGACCAGGTGTGGGAGACCAGCGACGGCAGGCTCGTCGTGGTCGAGGCGAAGGGGCCGAGCGCCGGCCTGGGCAACGCGCTCAACGGCGACAACGTCCTCGTCAAGCAGGGTCACGACACGTACTTCGAGAAGATCGCCGAGGAGATGCGCGACCGCGAGCTCTCTCCCAAGGCGGAGAAGAAGATGCGTGCCGACCTCGAGGGCCAGGGCATGAGCAGGACCGACGTGGACCAGGCCGTCAACGACCTCAAGGCCGCCTACCTGCGGGAGAACGAGCTCGGCGACCGTCTGCTGACGGCCAGCCGGGACCCGAACCACCCCGGTGTCGAGTACGTTGTGACGCAGGCCAAGGTCAAGGAGATGGGCCTCGACGACTACCTCCAGAAGCACCACGCGGAGGACGTCAAGGACCTGACACCGGACGAGCTCGCCGCGTACAAGGCGGAGCACGGCTACAACGACAAGTACCCGGGCGGACGCGTGGACGTCTACGACGGTTACGAGACGAAGCACTTCAAGATGAAGTGGCAGACGGAAACCGAGGAGTGAGCCCCAGGTGGTCGAGGTCAGCCGACACGAGGTCGATCCGGACTGGTCCGCCAAGCAGCTGGAGAAGATCGAGCGGCGGATCGAGGAGACGGTCGACTCCCTCCCGAACGTCCGCACGATCGCGCTGAGCGGGTTGATGAGGGACGCGCTCAGCCATCTCGGGCACCGGTGCGCGGTCGACCCGCTGGGCAGCAACGGTGACACCTGGGACAGCCTGTGCTTCGCCGCGGAGGTCGGCGCCGCGATCTACGCCGTGGCCACGGCCGAAGAGGGCACGCCGGTCGAGATCACCCTGCGGGGCAAGCAGATCCCGGTCACCGCGACGGGCCCCGTGTACTTCGCGTCCGGCGGCACCTGGCTCACCACGAACTACCTGGCGGGCATCGCCAGGGACGTCGCGAAGACGGAGCAGCTCAGCGCGGTGCCTCTGGAGGTGCTGCGCGCCTCCGGCAGCGAGGAGCCGGACTACGTCTTCCTCATGGTCGACATGTTCCAGAAGTTCAACCTCCAGCAGCCCGGCGTGCACGAGGCGCTGAACGCGGCGCTGAAGGCCACCGCCCCGGACGAGATCGACCCGGTGCACCGCGAGCACGTGCGCGTCGTCGCCTTCCCGCAGCTGAACATGTTCCACAACATCATCAACGCCGGCCGCGCTGAGCAGTTCAACCAGGCGCTCGCGGAAGCGCTGGAGTTGTTCAGGGAACTCTGGTCGACGGAGGAGAACGAGGAGTCCCCGAACGGGTACGTCGCCATCGGCCCCCTCGGGCTGGCGAGCATCGCGCACGACGCGGACATCCCGATCGAGGTCACGTCGGAGTACCTGCCGCCGTACCTGTACAACGGCTCCTGGACGCGCGAAGGCCTCTGACCGGTCCCCTGGACCGACCGGTGAACGCGATGCACGAGATCCCCAGGCACGAGATCGACGTGGATCTCGCCCGCGGTCAGGTGGACACGCTCCAGCGCTTGGTCGAGTCGGCGCTGGAGGACGTCGAGTCGGACCCGGACGCGCTGAGCGCCACACGCAGGCGCGCGCTGATGCGCTTCGAGTACCTCACCGCGCTCGACCCCGCCGCGGGCGAGGAAGAGACGTGGCAGGCGGCCGTATTCGCGTCCCAGACGGCGAACGCGGTCTTCGCCCGCACGTCCAAGTCCGAGGACTTCGTCCCCTACCGGCTGGGCGACCGGGAGTACCGGCTGCCCGTGCTCGGCCCGAACCACCACGCCACCCCGGTCGACTGGCTGACCGCCGCCTGGCTCGCCGTCATCACGCGCAGCGAGCAGCGCGTCGCCGAGCTGTGCGAGGTCGGCAGGTACACGTTGCTCGGCAGCGGCGCGAAGGTCGAGGAGTACGTCCGCCCCTGGGTGGACACGATGCAGCGCCACCTCGGCGGCGCACAGGTTCCCCCAGCGCTGCTCGAGTCCGTGATCGACCTGACCGATCCAGGGCAGGCGAAGTTCGCCTCCCGTGACTTCATGCTGCTCGTCGCGTACCCGCCGGTGAACGTCCTGCTCCGCGTCCTGCGCGGCGGGCAGGAAGAGTTCACCGACGCACTGGTGCAGGCGACCACGGCGCACCACGACCACTGGCGTCAGGCCGGCTTCGCGGACAACCCCGACGGGTTCGTCGCACTCGCCGTGCTCGCCATGGCGATCCGAGGCAGGGACAACGGTCTCCTGATCGAGGTCGAGTCCGGCTACCTGCCGGAGAACCTGCTGAGCGGTACCTGGCCGAACCGCTGACCGGTCACCCGGACTGGAACCGCGGGGCCGGACACCCACTCAGAGTGGTGCGAACGGCGTGGGGTGTACGACCGGCCCGCGCGCGTCACGGCAGCCCGATAAGATCAGCGGGCTTTCACGGGGAGAGGGGCGAGGACCACATGAGCCAGCCGGCTACACCGCTGAGCGAGCAGGACCAGCAGCAGCTGGTGCGGCAGATCGGCCGTGCCATGCTGCCTGCAGTACCGCAGGGCTGGCAGCGCATCCGGGCCGAGTACCGGGCGGCAGGCCGGCACATCGAGGTCGACCTGGCGTTCGCGGGGCCCGATGGCCAGCTGCGACCGGTGCGGCCACCGATGGACGTCGTGCAGATGTTCGGGCACCTGCGCGGGGGCATGTACCACCCCGAGCGCGGCACGTGGCTGAGCGCGACGTACGAGATCGAGGCGCCGGCGGCGTTCACGGTGGACTTCAACGCCGAGGACGAGCCGCGCTGGCGAAACGCGCCGCCGCCCATCGGGTTCCGCGACGAGCTGCAGACGTTCCCGCGGCCGGACCGGATGATCCCGGACTGGTGGCGTCAGCGCGTCGGCCTGCCGCCGCTGCCCGCGCCCGAGCCGGAACCCCAGCAGCCGCAACAGGAGTACCAGGTGCCGGCCGCGCAGCCGGAGCAGCCGCAGGCCGGTTCGGACGAGCTGCGCACGGCACGCGTGTACGACGGCAAGAACGACGACGGCCGCATCATCGTGAACCGTCAGCCGGTCGACCCGCAGCTGCTCGACGGGCTGCTCACCTACCTCGAGTCGGCGCCGGTCGTGCTGGCCGCGCGCAGCTACGACCTCGACGAGTTCTCGCAGAACGGTGAGCAGGACGTGCCGCTGAACTTCCGCACCGACGGCACCTGGATCTGGGCCGGCGCCGTGCCGCACTACCTGCGCAAGTACGGCCTCCCGCCGGAGCCCGAGCTGGTGGCCCACGCGGCGGCGCGTGGCTTCCAGGTCGCCGAGGTGAACGAGCAGACGCAGGACCGGGCCGTCACGATCATCACGGGCCAGGGTTAGTCGAGGGTTTTCAGGTACGCCTCTCCCCGCGGGGAGAGGCGATACCCCACCCGCAGGGACTCGGTCAGGCCCTTGGCCTTGAGCTTGCGGACGTCCGTCTTGAACGGCAGCTTCTCGCGACCGAGTGAGGCGGCCAGGTCCGCGGCCCGCACACCGGGGTTCGCCGCGATCAGCCGCAGCACCGCCAGGGCGTCCTCCTTCAGCTCCACTCCGTCCACATCGGACGACGAACGCAGCTCGATGCGCGGATCGTCGCCCGCGAAACGCAGGCGGATCCGGTAGAGCGAGCCCTCCCGTCCGTCCACAGAGGACTTCAGTGCGGCGACGGTCGGAAATCCGGCCGCCACCGCCTCCGCGCGGGTCACCCGCGACACGATCTCGATCTCGTCGATCGAGAGCACGCCCTGCGACGTCCGCAACCTCCCGCCGGCGCGCACGGTCGGCCGTTTCCACCGCCGGAACTGCAACGTGATCTCGCCGGATCGGATGCGCTCCCAGTCAGCCACTCGGATCAGCACCGGACGAGGGTCTCAGGTTGCCGAGCCCAGCAACAGCCGAGACGATCCTGAACATGCAACGGTGGTGGCTTTTCACGGTGCGCGGGGTGTTCGCGGTCCTGTTCGGCCTGGCCGCTCTTCTCTGGCCGGGCCTCACCCTGCTGGCGCTGATCATCCTGTGGGGCGCCTACGCGTTCTTCGACGGCGCGATGATGCTGTACCTGACCCTCACCCACAAGGAGTGGCCCGCACGCTGGGCTCTGGGCCTCATCGGTGTGCTCGGCCTGGTCACGGGCTTGATCGCGTTGTTCTGGCCGGGCATCACGGCGACCGCGCTGCTGCTCCTCATCGCGGCGTGGGCGCTCGTCACGGGCGTGCTGCAGATCGTCGACGCCATCCGCCTGCGCAAGGTGATGACGAACGAGTGGTTCTACGTCGTCACCGGCGCGCTCACGGTGCTGCTCGGCATCATCCTGGTCGTGAACCCGGCCGCGGGCGCGCTGGCGTTCGTGATCACCATCGGCGTCTTCGCGATCCTGTGGGGCGTGGTGCTGGTGCTGTTCAGCCTGCGGTTGAAGCAGCTCGGCGGCGGTCTCGTACGACCCGCACCGCGAGTGTGACCAGCACGGCGACCCCGACGAACACGTAGAGGTTGCCGATCACCTGCTGCCACCACGCCCAGTTCCGCTCGACGTCGTTGTCGCGCGGGAACAGCCAGTGCGGCCCGATCGCGAACACCGCCACGACCGCCCATGACGCCCACTGACGGCGCAACTCGGGCCGTGAGAGCAGCACGAGCGCGGGCGCGATCCACACCCAGTGGTGCCCCCACGACACGGGTGAGATCAGCAGGCCACCGATCGCCACGACGAAGAACGCCTCGATGTCCCCGAGTTGCGACGCCAGCCACCACACCGCCGCCACGACGAGCAGCGCCAGCACGAGCCACACACCGACCTGGGCGCCGTTCTCCAGGCCGAAGCGGGCGAGCGTGCCGCGAATGGCCTGGTTCGACGCGTAGGTGAGGCGCCCGACGCGGCCCGGATCGAGCAGCGCGTGCGTCCAGTACTCCTTCGCGTCGCCGAACGAGATGAGGAACCCCAGCACCACGAAGAAGAAGAACGAGCCGATGGACACGAACACGGGCTTCCACTGCCGGCGCGCCACGAAGAACAACGCGAAGAACGCCGGCGTCAGCTTGATCGCGGCCGCGAGCCCGATCAGTGCGCCACGAGGCCACCAGCGGGTGCGTTCCAGCAGGCAGTCGGCCATCACCAGCAGGCCCAGCAGCAGGTTGATCTGGCCGAACCACAACGTCTCGCGCAGCGGGTCGAAGATCGACGACACCGCCGCCGCGCCCAGCCCCCACTTCACCGCTTCCGGACCCCAGCCGAGCACGCGGCCCGCCGCGATCAGGCACAGCCCGGTGAGCATCGCGAGGTTCGCCGCCGCCACCGCGAAGATCGCGACCCCGAGCGGGACGAGCGCCAGCAGGCTGAACAGCACGGCGGCGATCGGCGGGTAGGTGAAGGGCAGGTCGGGACCACCGAGAGGTTTCGCGAAGCCCTCGACGTAGAGCGGGAGGTCCTTGAGGAACGCCGCGCCACCGTTGCGGTAGACGCGCAGATCGAGCGACCACCCCGGTGGGCGGAGCATGACGTAGGTGATCGTGGCGACCATGACGGCGGCCCACGCCACCACGACCCGCTTGGCGGTGCGGTCGAGCTGCATCCGGGAATGGTATCGATGTGCCAGATGAGGCCCACGTCACCGGTCCGGACCAGGAATTCTCACGTAGCGTCGTCGCGTGACCGCGCAACGTCGAACGTTCCTGGTTGAGCCGTTCGTAGGGCGCACAAATGCGCACGCACGGGCTATTCTGTGCGCATGAGTCCAGCCTTGGAGACGGTGCTGGCCAAGGCCGGCCTGCAGGTGAGTCCCGACGAGTTCCTGGCCCTCGTGACCGACGCGGCACGAAGGCTCGCCCCGCCACACCCGGAACCGGCCACGTACTTCACGCCGGACCAGCAGGCGGCGCTGACCGACGTGGGCCTGGACCTCTCGCCGGCGGGCCCGTCCGACGCGAAGCCACGCACCCGCACGGTCGTGGCCCACGCGGTGCTGCGCGACTCGGCGCTGACCGTGAACGACGCCGCGCGCCAGCTCCAGGTCGACACCAGCCGCATCCGGCACCGCCTGGGCGTCGGCAGGCTCGTGGGCTGGAAGGACAGGGGCAGCTGGCGCCTGCCCGCCTGGCAGTTCGCGGGCACCGGCGTGCTCCCGGGCCTCGAAACCGTGCTGGCGGAGATCCCGTCGGACCAACCGGCGCTCGTCGTCGCCGCGTTCATGACCACCCGCCAGGAGGACCTGCCCGTCGACGGCAAGCCGGCGACCCCGCGCGAATGGCTCCTCGCCGGAGGAGACCCCCGCCGCGTCGCCACCCTGGCCTCCACGCTCGGCACACCTGCCTGAGCGTTCCCGAACACCCGACAGGACCCGAATGTCACGGCTTCCGCAGCCGCCTGCCCCTGCCGTGCTCCAGGCACACCTGCGCCGCACCGAGGACGTGGTGGCGGTGCACCGGGCGACCCGCCTGGTGCGCGTGTTCACGGCGAAGGGCTCCCACCCGCAGCGCTGGAACACGTTCCGCTACACCGGCCCACTCCCCCACGCCCGCTTCGACGCGCAACAACCGGCCGACGACGGCAGTCCCGTTCAGGACCACGAGAACGGCGTCCTCTACTTCGGCCTGTCCGTGCGCACGTCGATCGCCGAGGTCTTCCAGGCCACGTCGATCGTGGACCGCCGCACCCGCTCGCCGTTCCTGGTCGTCCTGCGCCCTCGCCGTACGTTGAGGCTGCTGGACCTGGGCGGGTTGTGGCCCACGCGCGTCGGGGCGTCGCAGGAGATCTCGACCGGGCCGAAGCTGGTGACCCAGGCTTGGTCGCGGGCCATTCGGGCGGCTTATCCAGAGCTGGACGGGCTTTGGTACCGGTCGTCGATGGACTCGGGGGACCCCGCCATCTGCCTGTGGGACCCGCCTGGGGCTTCCGGGCTGCCTGCGGCGCCGGACGTGTTGCTGCCTTTGGACCATCCGGGTCTCGATCTCCCGTTGGCGCGCGTGTGCGAAGAGCTCAACTACACACTGCTGGGCTGATCGCGTGAAGGCACAGAAACTCGGTCAACCGAGTGCTGCCAACTTCCGGCGCACGTCGGCCAGAGTGGCGCGCTGCAGGTGTTCCAGGATGGCCACCGCCCAGCTCGGCCTTCGGCCAGCGGCCGAACGGGTCAGGCCTGACCAGGGTTGACCTGGCCATTGCAGAAACCTGCAGGATTTCCGCACGACCCGCCCCCGACGATCGTCCCGGGCCGCGACCGACCAGGACGCGGAGACAGAGGGGACCGAGGATGTTCAAGAGGGAGCAGGGGGCGCGTTCGGTGCGCGCGGTGGCCAGGCTGGCTGTCGCGGCGGCGTTCGTGGCGGGAGCCTTGATCACGGGAACGGCGGGGGCTCAGGCGGCACCGGCCGAGCAGGCCGCGCCGGTTGCCGCGGCAGCGTGCACTCAAGTCGGGAACGTGTCCGGCACGGTGAGCGCGTTCACGCTGTACGACAGCAACAACTACACCGGCGCGTGCATCACGTTCTGGAAGTACGGCGCGTGCACGGCGTCCACCTCGGACATCGAAGGGGCGTGGAACCTCGCCGGCTGGAGCTGGGACAACCGCGCGAACTCGGTGCGCACGTACAACAAGTGCGACCTGATGCTCTTCGACGCGCGTGACTGCCCCGGCGGCGGAACCCGGTCCACGTGGATCGACCAGAGCGCCGACCTGCGGCTCGGTTCCATCAACTGGCAGAACCGCGCCAGCTGCGTCCAGATCAGCTGACAGCGCGGGCTGCTCCGGCACCGGCCGGAGCAGCCCCGCTCGTCAGGCCTTCAGATAGCGGCCCCACCACTCCAGAACGGCGTCGAAGCGCTGCCTGCGGTGCCGCGGCTGCCCCGTGCGGGTCAGCTCGTGCCCCTCGCCGGGGAAGATCAGCATCTCCGCCTCGACACCACGCCGCTTCAACGCCACGAACATGCGCTGCGCCTGCTCCAGCGGGCAACGCCAGTCCTGTTCGGAGTGGACGACGGCGAACGGCAGGTTGATCTTCTCGGCGTAGGTCAGCGGCGACATCGCGCGCTGCGCCTCGGGATCGTTGCCGCAGTAGGCGTCGGCGAAGAAGTAGCCGATGTCCGAGGAGCCCGAGAACGAGTCCCAGGCGTTCACGGCGCGCTCGCTCCAGGCCGCCTTGAAGCGTTCGCCGTGGTGCGCGGACAGCCACGACGTCATGAAGCCGCCGTACGAGCCGCCCATCACGCCCACACGATCGGCGTCGCAATCGGGACGGGCGAGCGCGACGTCCAAAAGGGACAGGACGTCGTCCACGTCGACGGAGCCGAACTTGCCGATCACCGCCTGGCCGTGGGCCTGGCCGTAGCCCGCGGAGCCGCGCGGGTTCGGCAGCACGACGGCGTACCCGGCGGTGGCGTAGACCTGGGCCTCGTCGAAGAAACCCCAGCTGTGGTACATGAACGGGCCGCCGTGCACCGCCATGACGACCGGGTGCGGGCCGTCGCCTTCTGGCAGCACGAGCCAGCCGTGCACCGGGTAGCCGTCGGAGGCCGAGCCTTCCAGTTCGACCACGCGGCGTGCCTCGACCGACGAGAACGCCGTGCGCACACCGGTTCCGACGAACTCGACCTGACCTGGGCTGTCCGGAGTGGACACGACGGCGACCACAGTGGACCCGTCCGTCGCGAACGACCGGACGGCGGCCGACGAACCTGTCAGCACCTCACCGGGTCCGCCGTCGAACGGGATCCGCTGCAGCTCCAACGCGCCGCGGTTGCGCACGACGAGCAGCACACCGGAGGCATCGGCCACGGGCGGACCGGAAAGCCGTTCCACGTCAACGGTTTCGACGTCGGTGAGCCGGACGGGCGAAGATCCGTCGAGCGACGCCTTCCACAGACCGTGGTTGCGCGCGACGGCGTCGATGCCGGAGAACTCGGTGCCCAGCCAGTACAGCGAGCCGTTGGCGACGAACGGCATCGAGGCCTCGCCGGCAGCGCGCACCAGCAACGAGGCCGAGCCGCCGGAAGCGGGAACGGTGTACAGGTCGGAGTGCAACGTCTCGGACACGCCGAGGTCGCGCGGCGCCACGAACACCAGCGTCGAGTCGTCGATCCACGCCGGGTCGGAGACGTCGAACGAGCCGTCTGTCACCTCGGAAACCGTGCCGTCGAGGGAGACGACGTGCAGGCGCGGGCGGCGGTCGGCGAGGAAGCCGACGTCGTCCACCCGGTAGTCCAGGCGCGTGATGCGGCGCGGCGCCTCGGCCTCGGGGCCGTCGTCGGTCGTGCCGTAGCGGCCTTCTTCCGGCACGCGGGCGACGAAGACGAGCCGCGACGAGTCCGGCGACCACACCGGGGCACCGGCGCCCAACCGCAGATCGGTCAGCTTGCGGGGCTCGCCGCCGTCCACCGGGACGACGTAGAGCTGCGGCTTCGACTTTTCACTGACGCGCAGGAACGCGACCAGCTTGCCGTCGGGAGAAATGCGCTGCGCATTGTCACGATCACCGTGCGTCCACGGTGTTGTCGTGCCATCCGGGAACACCCGGTGCAGACCGCCCCGATAGGTGTTCTTGTCGAGGTCGGGCGTGGTGATGCTGACCAGCACCAGGTCTCCGGACACGGCGACGGTGCCGGGCGTGGTGAGCAGCTGCAGGTCTTCAGGGCGCACGGCCAGGACGTTAACAGAACTTGTTAGCAAGGCTCAGAGTTATTTGTTGACCGATCACAAAAATTGACTCAGCGCATAGATTCCCGCGTATGACGCGCATCGTGTTCTCTGGGGGCAGGGTCTTCACCGGGCGGACGACCGAGCCCGGCGACGTGGTCGTCGAGGGCGACCGCATCGTCGACGTGGGCATCGGGCTCGACGGTGACACCAAAGTCGATGCGACCGGCCACACGATCCTGCCGGGACTGTTCGACTGCCACGTGCACTTCATGTTCAGCGGCGCCGACCTCGTGCGGTCGCTGAACACGCCGTTCTCGCTGCCGTTCTACGAGGCGATCGGGAACATGAAAGCGACGCTGCAGTGCGGCATCACGACGGTCCGCGACGCGCTCGGCGCCGACCTCGGTGTCGCGGAAGCGGTGCGGCGCGGCCTGATCCAGGGCCCGCGCATGCAGATCGCGGTCAACATGGTCTCGCAGACCGGCGGCCACAACGACGACTGGATGCAGTGCGGCGCGCACATCTCGCCGCCGCTGCACCCCGGCCTGCCGGACACCGTCGCCGACGGCCCGGAAGAGCTGCGCAAGGTCATCCGCACGCTGGTCCGCCACGGCGCCGACATCATCAAGATCGCGTCCAGCGGCGGCGTGATGTCACCGCGCAGCAACCCTCGCCACGCGCACTTCCGCGACGAGGAGATCGCGATGATCGTGCAGGAGGCCAACGCCGCGGGCATCGCGGTCATGTCGCACGCGATGAGCGGCGACGGCATCCTCACGGCCGTGCGCAACGGCGTGCGCTCCATCGAGCACGGCGTGTTCCTCACCGACGAGGGCGTCGAAGAGATGATCAAAAACGGCACGTGGCTCGTGCCGACACTGATGGCCCCGCGCATGGTGCTGGACCAGGCCGCGGCCGGCATGGCGATCTCGGACGTCATCCTGGACAAGGCCAATGCCGTTGTCTCGCAGCACTTCCAGGCGTTCCAGAAGGCGCACCAGGCAGGCGTGAAGATCGCGATGGGCACCGACTCCGGCGTCGGCCCCCACGGCGACAACCTCAACGAGCTCACGCTGATGGTCGAGTACGGCATGTCCCCGGCGGAAGCGCTCTACGCGACCACCACCTCCGCCGCCGCGCTGATGCGCCTCGGAAACGAACTCGGTGAGCTCGCCCCTGGCAAGCTCGCCGATCTCGTTCTCGTGGAGGGCGACGCGGAGCAGCACGTGAAGGCCGGAACGCTGAAGCAGGCCGTCCGCGCCGTCTACCAGAACGGCGTCTCCGTCAGCTGAGTCCAGCTGCTCCGTTCGAGGGAACATCCTCCTCAGAAAGGCTCAACACCCACAGGTCCATAACGCGGTAGCCGGTTCGGGCGATCCATTCTTTTGACCCCGCTCGATCTCCCGAACGGCACCACCGACGTGGACAGGACCCAATGACGACGATCGACAGTGAAGACGGATCATCACCAGGCCGGGGCAGGGCGCTCCTCCGCGAGTTGCAGTGGCTCGCCCCGACCATAGCCGTGACGGTCTTCGTGATCGTGCTGGTGATGACTTCACGGAACTCGGAGACGTTGGCCGCCGTGGTCGGCATCGTTCTCGCCGTTCTCGGAATAGCGATCTCCCTCGTCCTCTTCCGCGTGCAGTCGTCCGGGCGCGTCCGGTCCCTGACGGGTCGCAGAGCCGGAATCCGGTGGCACGTCCTGTCGTACACGACGTCGGCGGCACTGCTCGCGTTGAGCGCGTTGTGGCCCTTCTCCGACGACGACCCCGACCTCTACTTCGACCGCGACCTGCTCCGCGTCGCCATCAACGGCGAGCTGCCGGGCTGGAGTCTCGAGACGGGAGGTGAGAAGGAGGGGTTCGACATCGAGCTGGCCAAGCACATCAAGGAGGCCTACGGGATCAAGGAGATCAAGTGGGTCAAGGTGAACCAGGCCCAGCGAGAGCACATGTGGGACGGCACCCAGAACACCGAGGAGGTGGATCTGGTGATCTCGGCGTTCTCCATCACCGATTCGCGCCTCGCCAAGTTCGACATGGCCGGCCCCTACTACCTCGACAGGTCCATGGCGCTCGGAAACGGCGACAAACCGGAAGTCGACTCGGGTGACGTCCTGAGAGGCTGCGCCGTCGAGGGGACGACCGGCAAGAACCGCCTTGCCGCCGTGCAGAAACGCTTGGGCGACGACCTGAGGGCGACGATGATGGTCGACCTCCAGGACAAGCTTTCGAGCTGCTACAACCAGTTCTTCGGCGCCAACGACACCAAGTACATCGCGTCCGACTGGAGCATCATCCGGGTGTTCAACCAGGACGCCACGATCACCACGGCAGATGCCGATCACACGCCCCTGGTGACCGTGCCGGAGCCTGACGTCCAGGACTCGTCCCGGCAGGCCTACGGCGTCGCTCTCCGGCAGAGCCACCCGAACGTGTGCCGCGACCTGTCGGAGAAGATCGGGGACTTCCTGCGGACCAAGTGGGACGACAAGTTCATCTCCACGCTCGGGGCCAGAGGGCTGTACGAGGACTGGCACCAGCCGGACGCGGTCGACCTCAACTACTGCAACGTTCCCTGAGATCCACGACAGCACGCGAAAACGGAAGCGGCACGCGCCCAGTGGGCACGTGCCGCTTCCGTTTCAGCTCTGAGCTCAGTGACCGGCGTCGGCGCCGACGTGCTTCGCGGCCTCCGGGTCGCGCCGCACCTTGAGGAGGCTGGCGATCGTCGTGATCGCCAGCACGCCGATGATCACCGACAGCGAGACCTCGATGCCGATCGTCGGCACGTGGAACGGCTCGCCGCCGTTGAGGAACGGCAGGTTGTTGGTGTGCAGGGCTTCCAGGATCAGCTTGACGCCGATGAAGCCGAGGATGACCGACAGGCCGATCGACAGGTAGACGAGCTTCGCGAGCAGGCCGCCGAGCAGGAAGTACAGCTGGCGCAGGCCCATCAGCGCGAACGCGTTGGCCGTGAACACCAGGAACGGCTCCTTGGTGAGGCCGAAGATCGCGGGGATCGAGTCGAGCGCGAAGAGCAGGTCGGTGGAGCCGATCGCGACCATCACGATGAACATCGGGGTCACGTAGCGCTTGCCGTCGATCTTGATGAACGAGTTCGAGCCGTGGAAGTCGTCGGTCACCGGGAAGACCTTGCGCACCATGCGGAGCATGAGGTTTTCCTTGTACTCCTCGTCCTCGTCGTGGTTCTCCCGCGCCAGCTGCCAGCCGGTGTAGATGAGGAACGCGCCGAAGATGAAGAAGACCCAGCTGAACTCGCTGATGAGCGCCGCGCCGGCCGCGATGAAGATGCCTCGCATGATCAACGCGAGCAGGATGCCGATCAGCAGCACCTTGTGCTGGTGGATCGCAGGCACCTTGAACGTCGTCATGATGATCAAGAAGATGAAGAGGTTGTCGACGCTCAGGGAGTACTCGGTGATGTACCCGGCGAAGAACTCCGTGGCGTACTGACCACCCGAGAAGTACCAGATGCCGAGACCGAAGAGGGCCGCCATCGCGACGTAGAAGACCACCCAGCGGGCTGCTTCACCGATCGTCACCTCATGGGGTTTTCGATCGACGATCACCAGGTCCACGGCGAGCAGAACGAGCAGACCACCGATCGTCGCGAGCCACATCCATGCGGGGACGTTCACAACCCAACCTCCGGGATTCTCAGCGCATGCCAGATAAACCCGGAGGTCTCCTCCGCCGCCGAGATGATCTCTCGAACGACCGACGGCACCGGGAGCTTCACGCCAAGCTCCGTATTGACGACACCGCCGCTTAGGGAGTACTCCCCTCCATGCTGCGTCAATATTGTGCTCCACGAAGTGCGGTTAGCGCCACACAGGGTGAGCAGACCCACGTAACCAGGCGCAACGGGAATACGCCGCGTGTCGTTCGGGCCGGAATCGGCGGTACCTGAAGCCCTGCTGAAGATCCACTCATGCTGAGACCGCGACCGGATCCCGACAGGCGGTTCTCAGCAAAACTCGCATATCGTCAACCCCGTGTCCCGCCTATCCCGCCTTCGCGGCAGGTGGACGATCCCCGCATTGATCGTGGTTCTCGCCCTCGTCGCCGGTGGCGTGTACTTCACTCGATCCGGAGACGACCCCGTAGCCGTTTCCTTCAAAGAAGCGAACATCGACGCACCTGAGAGCCCTGACAGCGCTCAGACGGTGACGATCGAGACACGCCTCTACCTCCCCCAGCAGACGCCCGCGCCCGCGATCATGCTCGCGCACGGTTTCGGCGGCAGTCTGCGCAGCGTGCACACCCAGGCCGAGGAGTTCGCCCGGCGCGGTTTCGTCGTTCTGACGTGGTCCGCGCGCGGTTTCGGCCGCAGCACGGGCCAGATCGCGCTGAACTCGATCGACCGCGAGGTCCGCGACGCGCAGAAGCTCCTCGACTTCCTCGGCACACGTGACGAGGTGGAGAAGGACAGCGGTGGCGACCCCCGCGTGGGCGTGACAGGCGCGTCGTACGGCGGTGCGTTGTCACTGCTGCTCGCGGGCGTCGACAAGCGCGTCGACACCATCGTCCCCGTCATCACCTACAACGACCTCGCTCAGTCGCTGCTGCCGAACTCGGCGCTGGCGACACCGCGGGCGGACGCCACCCCGTCCGCCACCGCGTTCGGCGAGGACGGCGTCTTCAAGCGGTCGTGGGCGGGCATCTTCTTCTCCGCGGGCATGACGTCGATCGACCTCTCGTCCCCCACGGGTGACGCGCCGGAGACGGGCCAGCGGGAGTCGTCGAACCAGCAGGGCACCGCGCCCGCGCCGGGCGGCAACTCGGGCGCGCAGGGTCTCCAGCCGCCCACGCCGTCGCTGGGCGCGTGCGGCCGGTTCACGCCCGAGGTCTGCACGGCCTACACCGAGGTCGCCACGACGGGCAGCGCTTCGCAGCAGACGCTCGAACTGCTGCGCAAGTCGTCCCCGGTCGCCGTGACCGACCAGATCAAGCAGCCGACGATGCTGGTGCAGGGCGAGCAGGACACCCTGTTCGGCCTCGACCAGTCCGACGCCACCGCGCGCCAGATCGCGGCGGCCGGCGGCAAGGTGAAGATGGTCTGGTACGCGGGCGGCCACGACGGCGGCAACCCCGGCACCGCGCTGCGCGGTGAGATCGCCGACTGGATGGACTTCCACCTGCGCGGCAAGGGAACCGACCCCGGCGCCGGCTTCGAGTACACGGTCCAGGGCGCGTTCCGCTCGTCCGGCCAGCCGTCGCTGCGCACGGTCGTCGCGCCGTCGTACCCCGGTCTCGCCGCGGGTTCCACCACCGAACGCAAGACGTTGAAGCTCAGCGGACGCGAGCAGGTCGTGGTGAACCCGGCGGGCGGCAACCCGGCGTCGATCAGCAACCTGCCGGGCCTGGGTTCGGCGTTGTCGCGGTCGTCGGCGATCTCGTCGCGGCTGTCGCTCGACATGCCGGGGCAGGCCGCGGTGTTCACCTCGGACGCCCTGGACTCTCAGGTGCTGCTGACCGGGTCGTCGACGGTCAAGCTGCGCGTCGCGCGGGGTGACCAGACGTCCGGCGAGGCGATCCTGTTCGCGAAGCTCTACGACGTCTCCGCGGACGGCACCCGCACGCTGCCCGGCTCGATCGTCGCCCCGTTCCGCGTGGCGCTGCCGACGGACGGTTCGGCCGCCGAGGTGACGGTGACGCTGCCCGGCACCGTCCGTCCTGTTGAGAGCGAGCACAAGCTGGCTCTCGTGGTGTCCACTACGGACCAGGCGTTCGCGAACGCCGAACAGCCCGCCGCGTACCGGATCTCGCTGGCCTCCGACGAGATCTCGGTGCCCGTGGTGCCCGGCCGCAACGTCACCGAGGGCTTCCCGACGGAAGCCTTGTGGGGCATCGCGATCGCGCTGCTGGTGCTGATCGGCTCTGGCATCGTCGCGATGTTCCGCCGGCGCATGGCGCAGGACTCGGACCCCGACCTCGCCGACGTGCCGCTGGTCATCTCCGACCTCACGAAGGCCTACCCCGGCGGCGTGACGGCGGTGAAGGACCTGTCGTTCCGCGTGGAGCACGGCATGGTGCTCGGTCTGCTCGGCCCCAACGGCGCCGGCAAGACCACGACGCTGCGCATGGTGATGGGCCTGATCCACCCGTCCGAGGGCCACATCCGGGTCTTCGGCCACAAGGTCACGCCCGGCGCTCCGGTGCTGTCGCGGATCGGGTCGTTCGTCGAGGGCTCCGGCTTCCTGCCGCACCTCTCCGGCGCCGCCAACCTGCACCTGTACTGGGCGGCGACGGGCCGGCCGGTGGACGAGGCGCACTTCGACGAGGCACTGGAGATCGCGGGCCTCGGCAAGGCGGTGCACCGCCGCGTGCGCACGTACAGCCAGGGCATGCGCCAGCGGCTGGCGATCGCCCAGGCGATGCTCGGCCTCCCGGACCTGCTGATCCTGGACGAGCCGGCCAACGGGCTCGACCCGCCCCAGATCCACCAGATGCGCGAGGTCCTGCGCCGCTACGCCGCGGCGGGCCGCACGGTCGTCGTGTCGTCGCACCTGCTGGCCGAGGTGGAGCAGACCTGTTCGCACGTGGTCGTGATGCACAAGGGTCAGCTCGTCGCCGCCGGCGAGGTGGCCGACATCGCGGCGGGAGGCGGCGAGGCGACGTTCCGCGTCGACTCCCCCTCGAAGGCAGCCGATGTCCTGCGGGGCCTCGAAGGCGTGCACGACGTGCACGAGGACGAGGACGCCGTGCACGCGTCGATGAACGGCGTCCCGCGTTCCGTCGCACTGACCGCTCTCGTGGCGGCCGGCGTGGCAGTGGACCAGGCGGGCCCGCGACGCAGGCTGGAAGACGCGTTCTTGGAGCTGGTCGGTGAATGACTTCCTGATGGCAGCGGCGTCCGCCACGGCGGACGCCCCGAACCCCGCGGCAGTCGAGGTGCTGGCCGAGGCCGGCCTCGACGTGACGGACGAGATCGCGGCGACGCCCGCGTTCACGCCCGTGCGGACCGCGAACCCGAACCGCACGAAGGCACCGATCCGTCAGGAGGTGGACAGGTGAACGAGAACAGCGTCCACACCGACCCCGGCGCGCTCAAGGACCTCACCGACGCGGCCGCCCTGCAGCACACCAAGGTGGCGCCGGACGGCTCGTCGGTCGGGTACAAGGCGCGCCGCACGCTCCGCATCCACGTGGAGCTGCAACGGCAGATCCGCCGCCGCAGGACCCAGCTCGTGCTGGGATTCCTGGTGCTGCTGCCGTTCATCCTCGCGGCGAGCTTCGAGATCGGTCAGTCCGACCCGAACCGCCGCTCCGGTGGTTTCGTGGACCTCGCGACCGCCAGCGGCATCAACTTCGTGGTGCTCACGCTGTTCGTGAGCAGCAGCTTCCTGCTCCCGATGATCGTGGCGCTGTTCTTCGGCGACACGATCGCGTCCGAAGCGTCGTGGTCGAGCCTCAAGTACCTCCTCGCCGCACCGATCCCGAGGCACCGCCTGCTGCGGCAGAAGGCCGTCAGCAGCGGCATCCTCAGCGTCTTCGCCCTGGCCCTGCTTCCCGCGGTGGCCCTGGGCGTCGGCGTGGCCTGGTACGGCGCCGGCGAGGTGGTGAGCCCGACCGGCGAGGCCGCCCCGTTCGGCGACGGCGTGCTCGGGATGGCGCTCGCGGTCGTCTACATCGCGATCAACCTGTTCTGGGTAGCGGGCCTCGCGATGTTCCTGTCCGTGTCCACCGACGCACCTCTCGGCGCGGTCGGCGGCACGGTCCTCGTCTCGATCCTGTCGCAGATCCTCGACCAGATCGAGCCGCTCGGGGACCTGCGGAACTACCTGCCGACGCACTACGCGATGGCGTGGGCCGACCTGCTCTCGACCGACATCGACTGGTCGGAGATGACCCGCGGGGCGTTCTCCGCGCTCGTCTACGGCGGCATCTTCACGCTGCTCGCGGCACGCCAGTTCAAGACGAAGGACATCACCAGCTAGCCAGCGCGGTCACCGCGCTGCCTACTGCACGCAGAACTCGTTGCCCTCGGGGTCGAGCATCACGACCCAGTGGCCCTTGTTGTCGTTGAACTCGCGAACCCGCGTGGCACCAAGGGAAACGAGCCGATCAACCGCCTCCAGCCCGGCGTTCACGTCGAGGTGGAGGCGGTTTTTCGCGGTCTTGCCCTCCGGCACGCGCTGGAAGAAGAACCGCGGGCCCTTGCCCTCGGGATCGATGATCGCCGAGTAGTCGTTGACCGACTCGAAGGGGATCTTGTTCTTGACCGCGAAGTCCTCCCAGGACTCGAAGCCGGGAGGTGGCGGCTGCAGCACGTAACCGAGCGCCTCCGCCCAGAAAGCGGCCAGCTTTCCGGGGTCCGCCGCGTCCATCGTGACCTGGATTCCGATTGCCATGACGCCACCGTAGAAGCCAATGCGGACAACCACTGTCCGGAGTAGCGTGCCGTCCCATGTCGCGTCCTGTGCACTTCGAGATCCACGCCGCAGATCCCGAGCGAGCGCGGAACTTCTACACCTCCGTCTTCGGCTGGAAGATCGAACAGTGGGGCGACATCCCCTACTGGGTCATCACCACCGGCGACGACGACCAGCCCGGCGTGAACGGCGGCCTGCTCCCCCGCCGGGGCCCCGACCCCGAACCGGACGCGCCGATCCACGGTTACGTCATGACGATCAGCGTGATCGACATCGACGTCGCCATCGCCGCCATCGAGGTCAACGGCGGCACGGTCGCGCTGCCCAAGGACAAGATGCCCGGCGTCGGCCTGCTCGCGTACTACAAGGACACCGAGAACAACATCTTCGGCATCCTCCAGCCGGAAGAGCGCTAGGCGGGCCGCTTCCGCTTGGGCAGCCGCGCGACGACGGCCTCGTAGGAGCCGTCGACCAGCTCCAGCAGGTCGTCGTCGGGCACGGACCCCTTGAGCGCGATGGTGTTCCAGCCGTACCGGCCGACGTACCCGCTCACCGTGACGTCAGTGGGAAAGCGCTCTCGCCACACCGCGGCGGCCTCGGCGTCGGCACCGCACTTGAGCCCGACCGTGTGCACGTCAAGCCCGATGAAGGCGAACGCCTTCCCACCGACCTTGCACACCAACTCGGCCTCGCCCCACGGATACGTCTCTTCCGCGCCAGGCTTCCCCGCGCAGTAAACGATCAACTCATCCAGTGTCACAACAGGAATTATCGCGCGCCGAACACCGCGACGAAACGAGTGAGCAGCCGGGCGAACTCCGCCCGTTCCTCCTCGCTCCAGTCCGTCATGGCGGCGGCACAAGCACTTTGCCGGGCCCGGTGCAGCTCAGCGGATGTGGCCCGCCCTCGCGGCGTGCGCACGAGCAACACCCGCCGGCCGTCCGCCTTGTCCGCGATCCTCGACACCAGCCCGGCATCGACCGCACTGGTGACGAGCTTGCTGGCCCGGGGTTGATCAACGTGCAAAGCCAAGGCAACACTGGAAACCGTGGCCTGAGCCCCGGTCCGTTCCGCCGTTTCCACAACATCGAGCACGTCAAAGGCCGGAACAGCCAACTCGGCCAGCGCTCGACGTGACTGACTGCGCCGCACAGCGATCAGCGCCTGCTCCACCGCGGCGAGGTGGGAGTCCACATCCACCCAGAGATCATGGCCGTCCCGCGCCCTGACGAAAGCTGTCAGCGAACATCTCACCCCAGAGGGCGATTTACGCGCGACGCGCGAATCGTTATACGCGAGCAGGATTACCCGCCGCAGTCACCGATCTAACCGTCAGCAACGTCCATAGTGGACGAACTAGCATCCGGAGCCGCGTGAACGAAGCTCCTCAGGCGACGGCACGCCGAGCCGCGTCATCTCGGCCAGGCACACCCGGACCGCCTCGGCGGCGTCGTAGGTGATCCCGGGTTCCACCTGCCGATCCACGACGACCGTGAACCGTCCGCCGGCGACCGACCGCACCCACGGGCCGGGCACCCGGTACTCGTCCGCCGTCGGCCGGAACGACATCCACCACATCGACTTGAACGGGTACATCCGCCGCAGCCGCGGCTCCCGCATCGCCGCCTCGACGAACGCGCCCAGGCCGTCAGTCTTGTTCGCGCGGTACCGCTGCCAGCTGAGCTCGATCCGGTCGCCGCTCTCGTACGCGTCAGCGACGTCGACGAAATCGGCGAACGGCCAGGCAGCGGCCAGCTCCCGCGCGGTGGCGCCGCCGAGCCAGGCCGCGGCGGATCCGGTGACCTCGGCCAGTTCGGTCGTGGTCACCCGGCTCAGGTGCGTTTCCCGCACCTTGTGCCGCAGGTCGAACAGACGCTCGCCGGCGACCGGTGTGACGCGCACAGCGCGATCACCCCTGCTCGCCGTGACCACGAAGCCGCCGAAGGCACCCTGGGAGTCATGCAGGTCAATGGCACAGCCGGGGCAGGCGGCCTGAAGCACAGCCGTGAGGCCACCCGCGTCGACCACGTCCTGGTACAGCGATTCCCCCATGCCGCCCCAAGCTACCCGCGCGACGCGGGGTCACTTGACGCCGGCGGCGTCCATCCCTCGCAACTCCTTCTTCAGGTCCTGGATCTCGTCCCGCAGCCGGCCCGCCAGCTCGAACTGCAGATCCCGGGCCGCGTTCATCATCTGATCGGTCAGCGACTGCACCAGATCCGCCAGCTCGGACCGGGCCATCCCGGCCCGCTCGTGCGACGCGACGACCCCGGAGGAACGACCGCCCTCGCCGGTGGCCCGCTTGCCGCGGGACTGGTTCCGGCCAGAGCCGCCGACCGGGACCTCGTCCTCCACCTCGGAGTACACGGCCTCCAGGATGTCGGTGATCTTCTTGCGCAGCGGCTGCGGATCGAGGCCGCGCTCGGTGTTGTAGGCGACCTGCTTCTCACGCCGGCGGTTGGTCTCGTCGATCGCGTGCCGCATCGAGTCGGTGATCCGGTCCGCGTACATGTGGACCTCACCGGACACGTTTCGCGCGGCACGGCCGATCGTCTGCACCAGCGACGTGCCCGAGCGCAGGAAGCCTTCCTTGTCCGCGTCGAGGATCGCCACCAGCGACACCTCGGGCAGGTCGAGGCCTTCCCGGAGCAGGTTGATGCCGATCAGCACGTCGTAGTCGCCGAGCCGCAACTGCCGCAGCAGCTCGACGCGGCGCAGGGTGTCGACCTCGGAGTGCAGGTAGCGGACCCTGATGCCCAGCTCGAGCAGGTAGTCCGTCAGGTCCTCGGCCATCTTCTTGGTCAGCGTCGTGACCAGCACCCGCTCGTCGCGCTCCGCCCGTTCGCGGATCGAGTGCACCAGGTCGTCGATCTGGCCCTCGGTCGGCTTCACGACGACCTCGGGGTCGATGAGGCCGGTGGGGCGGATGACCTGCTCGACGAACTCGCCGCCGGCCTGGCCCATCTCGTACGGGCCCGGCGTGGCCGACAGGTACACGACCTGCCCGATCCGGTCGGCGAACTCCTCCCAGGTGAGCGGGCGGTTGTCCAGCGCGGACGGCAGCCGGAACCCGTGTTCGACCAGGTTGCGCTTGCGGGACGCGTCGCCCTCGTACATGCCACCGATCTGCGGCACCGTCACGTGCGACTCGTCGATGACCATCAGGAAGTCGTCCGGGAAGTAGTCGATCAGCGTCGCCGGCGCCGTCCCGGCACCGCGGCCGTCGATGTGGCGCGAGTAGTTCTCGATGCCGTTGCAGAAGCCGACCTGCTTCATCATCTCCAGGTCGTACTGGGTGCGCATGCGCAGGCGCTGGGCCTCCAGCAGCTTGCCCTGGCGGTCCATCTGCGCGAGCGTCGTCTCCAGCTCCGCCTCGATGTCGCGGATGGCGCGCTCCATGCGCTCCGGGCCCGCCACGTAGTGCGTCGCGGGGAAGATCCGGAGCTCGGAGACCTCCTTCACCACGTCGCCGGTGAGCGGGTGGAGGTAGAAGAGCTTGTCGATCTCGTCGCCGAAGAACTCGACGCGGATCGCGAGCTCCTCGTAGGACGGGATGATCTCGACCGTGTCGCCGCGCACGCGGAACGAACCGCGGGTGAACGACATGTCGTTGCGGGTGTACTGGACGTCGACCAGCAGACGCAGGAACGCGTCGCGGTCGACCTCCACGCCGGTCTCCAGCGGGATCGAGCGGTCGAGGTACGACTGGGGCGTGCCCAGGCCGTAGATGCACGACACGGACGCGACCACGATGACGTCGCGCCGGGTCAGCAGCGACATCGTGGCCGAGTGGCGCAGGCGCTCGACGTCGTCGTTGATCGAGGAGTCCTTCTCGATGTACGTGTCCGTCTGCGGGATGTACGCCTCAGGCTGGTAGTAGTCGTAGTAGCTGACGAAGTACTCCACCGCGTTGTGCGGGAAGAGCTCCTTCAGCTCGTTCGCCAGCTGGGCGGCCAGGGTCTTGTTCGGCGCCATCACCAGCGTCGGGCGCTGCAGCTTCTCGACCAGCCACGCCGTGGTCGCCGACTTGCCGGTACCCGTGGCACCGAGCAGCACCACGTCGCGCTCGCCGGCGCGGACGCGGCGTTCCAGGTCGGCGATGGCCGCCGGCTGGTCGCCGGCGGGCTGGTAGTCGCTGACCACGCGGAACTGCCCGTCGGTGCGCTCGATGTCGCCGACGGGACGGTGCTCGGAGTGCGCCTTGACGGTGCTTTCCTCTGACGGGAGCTCGGTTGCGAAAGCCACGGGAAGCACGTTACGCCGGAGGTCTGACAATTTCCGATCGAGCCTGGTCAGAGGCCTAGTCGCACGGACAGCAGTTGCAGTCGCAGTCGCAGTTCGGCCCGCAGTCACCGCCGGGGTCGCACCCGTCGCGCCGCTTGTCGCTCCACGGACCCGGGAACGGGTCGCGGCAGCAGAACTGGCAGGTCCCGCACATGTAGAGGAACGCTCCGCAGCCCTCGAAGCACCCGCGCGGCTGCCGCTGCCAGTTGATCCTCGGGTAGGCCCACAGACCGCTGCCGGGTTCGGACCACCGGCGCTTGTCCGGCGGATACTGGTGGCTCTTCCGCTTGCCGAACACCCGGACGATCGACTCCTCCAGCTCGTGCACCAGCAGCTTGTGCACGAGCCGCGCGTCGGTGAACTCCACCTCGCGCAGCGCCAGCCTGATCCCCGCGACCGCGTCGAGGCACAGCCGGTGTGCCTCCTCGACGGAGGTTCCGGTCGCCACCAACGGGTTCCACGCTCCCGAAGCGCGGTCCTCCTCCAGGTCCTCCACGGCGTCGATCAGGTGCGCCACCCGCCCGAACAGCCGCCCGACCTCGCGCAACGGCTCCACGTTGCCGGGCCTGCCGGCGATGATCGCGGTCTGCCCCACGGCGAACGCGGTCGCGGTCTCCGTGGGTTCGGTGACCACGAGCACGGAACTGCCGAGCCCCGCCCCGGCCTCCACCTCTGGCTGCCGCCGCACCGCGTCCACCATCACCGACGCGTCGAACCCGAGATCGGACGCCGTTCCCAGCCCCTTGGAAGCCCAGCGCTGTGCCACCGCGCGGCCGGCCCATCCGAGCCGTCCGGCGAGCCCGTCGCCGTCGTCCACGTGGTCCTGGATCTTCAACGACGCCAGCACGAGCGACACCGAGGCCGCCAGCCGCGCACCGTCACCGATGGCCACGTCGGCTGACTTCATGCCGCGCAACGCGCACGGCCCGGCGGTCCGCCGTGAGACGCCGGACTGCGCCTCCACCGCGGCCGAGATCATCAGCCCGTCGTAGTTGGTGACGAGACGCGAGAGATGACCGTGCTCGTCGCGCAGCGACAGGCACATTCCACAAAGGTGTGAGAGCCACGCGGACCGCAGCTCAGCGCCCATTCTGTTGCGACAGGGGCGGATGATCCCGAACATGCGCGGCATCCTAGGTGGCCGCGGCGCCCAACGATGGCAGTATCGCGGGCGTGGCACACATCCATCCGCCGAAGATCGAGTACTTCGACCTGGACGCCAAGAGCAACACCGATCCCAAGGGGCAGCTGCGCAGCGTCGACGAGTTCCGTCTCACGCCGACCGGCCTCTACATGTTCCGGCCGCTCGCGGGGCATCCGAAGATCAGCCACTTCGAGAGCTGGTTCCTGCCCAAGCTCAACCTCCGCGTCACGCGCCAGTCCTGGCATCCCGGTCACGAGCTCGACTTCGACTTCTACGTGGACGTCGTGGAGATCAACGCGATCGGCAGCGTCTGGAAAACAACCGATCTGTACCTCGACCTGATAGTCCGAACGGGTCACAGCGTGATCGTTCTGGACACGGACGAGTTGATCTCCGCAGTTCAGCAGAACCTGCTCTCGCCGCAACGCGCGCAATGGGCGCTGGAAACCACCTACTCGGCGGTGTCCGGCATTTCAGCGCACGGTCACGATGTGGTCCCGTGGCTCACCTCTTCGGGTTGTCCTACGTCCTGGCGTTAGTACACAGAGCGTGTTCGTCACCTGACCGTGACGTAACAAATCGACCCGGCGTGTAACTGCGAGCACATATTTGACTACGCTCGGCGGCGTGGGAGCGGTCACTACACCTCAGTTGGTCGATGTCGTCGACACCATTTCGGGCGTGCGCGCTTATTCGTCCGGTGGATCACGAACGCTCAGTTCGTGCAATGTCGAACGGTGGGGTCTGCGAATCGAGCATCCCACTCCGGAGGACCCGTTCTCGGACTCCGAGGTCACCTGGCTGATGCCCGAACTGGGCGTGCGCCTGACCACCTACCGCCCGCGTTCCCGGCACGCGCGCAGCACTCCGAGCGTGCTGTCCGCGGTGCGTGTCGAGCGCGACCACCGCCACTGGCAGACCACGGACCTGCTGCTGGGCCTGGCCGTTCCCGGCGGCACCACGGCCCGCATCGTACGCAGCGAGGAGTTCGCCGCCGCCGTCGCGGGCCGCGTGCTGCGACCGGGTGACGCCGACCAGGCGCTGCGCACGGTCCACCGCACCCTCGAAGAGCTGAGCAACGTCAACCACAACCTGACGTCGTGGCTGACGTGGCACGGCATCTACGACTCCTGGCCGCCCCTGTAGGCCTCGACGCGCTGCACGGCCGACTCCATCCAGGGTTCCTTCGCCTCACCGTAGGCGAAGGCGCCGGCGTCGCCCGCAAACCGTTGTGACAGCTCGAGCTTGAGGTTCGCGTACTCCTCGCGGGCCTGCGCGTCGTGCCGCAGCCAGTCGCGGAAGTCGGCCGCCCACCGCCAGTTCGGAGCACCCTCGACCCGCAGGTGCAGGTTCACGCGCCGCCCGGGGTCGGCCCCGGCGTGCAGCCGCTTGCTCCAGTCACCCTCGCCACGCGGCGTGTCCTCGTACGGCCCGACGTACGGGAACCCGGCCAGCGCCAACGCTTCCCGCAGGTCGTCCGCGGTCTCCATGTCCTCGACGGCCAACTGGAAGTCGAGCACGTCCTTGGCCGCGAGCCCAGGCACCGCCGTGGACCCGATGTGCTCGACGTGCCGCCCGCCGGCCGCCATGCTGATCCGCCGAGCGATCCGCCGAGCCTGAGCAGGCCACCGCCCGTCGTAGGGCACCACGATCGGCGACCCGGACGCGTAGGCCCCGTTCCGCAGGTTCTTCTCAAAACCCACCAGCCGGTCCCACAACGTAGTGACGTCCGGAACCTCACCACTGTTGTCCAGCCACACGTCCGCAACGGCCCGCCGCTGCTCATCGGTGGCCTGCGCGGCAATCCGGTTCTCGGCGTCCTGCCGATCCATGCCGCGGCTACCGACCAACCGCCCCAGCCGCGTGGCGGAGTCCGCGTACACGACGATCACCAGGTGGTACATGGCCGCCATGTCCCGCTCCACCAGCAACGGGATGTCGTGCACGACGATGGCGTCCTCGGCGGCCTCACTCATCCGCTGCCCGGTGAGCGCCCCGATCCGGGGATGCGTGATCCCGTTGAGCGTCTGCCGAGCCTCTTCACTCGCGAACGCCTTGGCAGCCAACGCAGCCCGATCAAGCGTGCCGTCAGCGTTGAGCACGTCCTCACCGAACGCCCGAACGACCTCCTTGAGCCCGTCAGTCCCAGGCTCAAGCACCTCACGCGCAAGCTTGTCCGCGTCGATGACAACAGCACCGCGCTCCACGAGCAACCGCGCGACCGTCGACTTGCCGGACCCGATTCCCCCGGTCAACCCCACCCTGAGCATGCGGCTCAGGTTAGACGGGAGGCGTCATCGACTGCTGGGCGAGTACCGGCAGGACCGCGACCAACTTCTCCTTGGGGATGAAGTTGTTCCGGTTGCGCACCACAAAGGTCGACTTCCCGAGCGACCCGATCAACAGCTGTTCGTCCTTGCCCTCGACCAACGTCCCCTTCTGCTTGCCGACGTCGACCTCAGTGATCTTCGCCCCCTCGGCCCGCTCAGCCTCGACACTCTCGTTGACACGAGTACGAGCCGTCAGGTCATCGGTGTACGTCGACAACCCAATGACGATCTTGGCGTCCGGCAGGTTCTTCTTCTCAGGAATCCCGTAGTAACAATCGATCTTCCCGGTCCGCCCGATCCCGGGCTCCTTGATGCCGACGATGATCCGAGGCTCCCCGCCAAGCTCCTGCCCGAGCGCCGCGTTCATGACCTCAGCAGGCACCACGAGCTCACAGTCGTCAGGCAACGCCCGATCCACCATCACCGGAACCCGCGACGGCGTAGTGGGCGGCGTGATCCGAGGAATCTGAGGCGGCGGCGCCTGAGTCTGAGGCACAGCACCAGAACAGGCAGCACAAACCACCAGCACACCCGCACCAAGCGCCACGACGAACTTGTTCCCACGCATAGGTTTGTCAACCTACACAACGACGTTGGGCCTCCACCACAGAGTGAACGGGTACGCAGACAACACCGCGAAGCCGAAGGCGAGCCGCCCTTACCGAACGGGCCAGGCGGTGGGGTCCCGTCACGAGTCGCGCTGTAGCTCTTGCTGCATCTGAGGATGGGTGTCAACTCGACACGCTTTTCGTCGAGTTGACACCCATCCTCAGATGTGGCCCGCTCTCAGTGCGGCTCGTGACGGGACCCCACCGCCAACGCAACCCTCAAAGCAACAGGCAGCCGCCCAACGCAACAGGCGTGCCATCAACCCACAGACGGCGCCACCCCCCGATCAGATTGCCGGGGGTCTGGGGGCAGAGCCCCCAGGGGAAGCACGCAACCGCACGGCCGCCCGCAAGCCAGCCACCAGACAAAGCCGCGACCCGCCCCACAAACGACGAAGACCCCCACACCCAAAGGGTGCAGGGGCCTTCGTTCAGTCAGCTAGCGCAAGCCAGGGTCTCCCCAGACTCACATGCCGCCCGACAGCTTCTCCCGAAGAGCAGCAAGCTGCTCGTCGGAGGCAAGCGTGCCACCGGACTGAGCCGGCGCACCGACGGACGCGGAAGGAGCGTCGCCACCGGAGGTGTAGTTGCCCGCACCCTCGGCAGAAGCCTCTTCCTCGGCCTCGGCGGCCTTGCGGATCTGCTTCATGTGGGCCTCGTAACGAGTGTGCGCCTCGGCGTACTGGCGCTCCCACTCCTCACGCTGCTTGTCGAAGCCCTCGCCCCACTCCTGCGACTCCGGGTCGAAGCCCTCGGGGTAGATGTAGTTGCCCTGGTCGTCGTACTCGGCGGCCATGCCGTACTGGGTCGGGTCGAACTCGGTGTCGACCGTGAAGCCCTCGTTGGCCTGCTTGAGCGACAGCGAGATGCGGCGACGGTCGAGGTCGATGTCGATGACCTTGACCATGACGTCGTCGCCGACCTGGACGACCTGCTCCGGGATCTCCACGTGGCGCTCGGCCAGCTCGGAGATGTGGACCAGGCCCTCGATGCCCTCGTCCACGCGGACGAACGCACCGAACGGAACCAGCTTGGTGACCTTGCCCGGCACGATCTGGCCGATCGCGTGGGTGCGGGCGAACTGGCGCCACGGGTCTTCCTGCGTCGCCTTGAGCGACAGCGACACGCGCTCGCGCTCCATGTCGACGTCGAGGACCTCGACGGTGACTTCCTGGCCGACCTCGACAACCTCGGACGGGTGGTCGATGTGCTTCCAGGACAGCTCCGACACGTGGACGAGACCGTCGACGCCACCCAGGTCCACGAAGGCACCGAAGTTGACGATCGAGGACACGACGCCCTTGCGGACCTGGCCCTTCTGCAGCTGGTTGAGGAACTCGCTGCGGACCTCGGACTGGGTCTGCTCAAGCCACGCGCGGCGGGACAGGACCACGTTGTTGCGGTTCTTGTCCAGCTCGATGATCTTCGCCTCGAGCTCACGGCCGACGTACGGCTGGAGGTCGCGGACGCGACGCATCTCGACGAGCGAGGCGGGGAGGAAGCCGCGGAGGCCGATGTCGAGGATGAGACCACCCTTGACGACCTCGATGACCGTGCCCTTGACGGGCTCGTCCTTCTCCTTGAGCGCCTCGATGGTGCCCCAGGCGCGCTCGTACTGAGCACGCTTCTTGGAGAGGATCAGACGGCCTTCCTTGTCCTCCTTCTGGAGAACAAGCGCCTCGACCTCGTCACCGACCTTGACGACCTCGTTGGGGTCGACGTCGTGCTTGATCGACAGTTCGCGCGAGGGGATGACGCCCTCGGTCTTGTAGCCGATGTCGAGCAGGACCTCGTCCCGGTCGACCTTGACGATCGTGCCCTCAACGATGTCGCCATCGTTGAAGTACTTGATCGTCTTGTCGATAGCTGCGAGGAAGTCCTCCTCCGTCCCGATGTCGTTGATCGCGACCTGCTTGGGAGCAGCGGCAACGGGGGCGGTGGTGGTGTCGGTGGACATTAGGTAGGTGGCTCCGGTACGGATTGGCATTGATTGGCTGGTAGTGGTGCGCGCGCAGCGACACAGCGACCTGGAATCCCACGGTTCTGGATCATGGGCAGCACTAACCCACTACGCACGCGATATCGTACGCGGCCGCGAGACGCGCAAGCAAACCAGCCCCCATGTGAAGGAGCAGTGTGTCCAACCAGCACGCGAGCGCGGAGCAAGCGCTCGGCACCACCGGCATCGTCAAGCGCGGGGCGGACGCCGCCGAGTCGCGGGTGGCGAACCGAATCTGGTGGGACGCGGACGCCGACGACTACCACGAGACGCACGGCGACTTCCTGGGTGCGGCGGACTTCGTCTGGTGCCCGGAGGGCGTGCGCGAGGACGACGTCAGGTTCCTGGGTGAAATCGCTGGTCAACGGGTCCTGGAGGTCGGCTGCGGCAGTGCCCCGTGCGCCCGCTGGCTCAAGGACAACAAGGCGGACGTCACCGCTTTCGACATCTCCGAGGGCATGCTCCGGCACGCCCGCGTGAACAACGCGGCCACCGGAATCGACGTCCCGCTCGTCCAGGCCAGCGCCGACCAGCTGCCGTTCAGGGACGACTCCTTCGACGCCGCCTGCAGCGCGTTCGGCGCAGTGCCGTTCGTCGCGGACGTCCAGGAAGTTTTCCGCGAACTCGCCCGCGTGCTCCGGCCGGGCGCGCCCTGGGTGTTCTCGGTCAACCACCCGATGCGGTGGATCTTCCCCGACGACCCCGGTCCGCTCGGTCTCACCGTCACGCAGTCCTACTTCGACCGCACCCCCTATGTAGAGGTGGACGACGAGGGCAGGGCCACCTACGTGGAGCACCACCGCACGCTCGGCGACTACGTCCGCGCGCTCACGAACACCGGTTTCGTGGTCGAGGACCTGGTCGAGCCCGAATGGCCGAAGGGCCACACCCGCGACTGGGGCCAGTGGAGCCCCCTGCGCGGCAAGCTCTTCCCCGGCACCGCGATCTTCCGGACCCGCCTGACGTCGTAATCTCCACGGTCATGACCTCGGCACGCGGACTCGTGGCGGCCCAGTCAGCACGTTTCGCGTCGCTGGACCCGTTGCTCCCGCCCGCCACCGAACCGCCGATGGACGGCCACGTCATCACGGCGGCGCTGGCGGACGGCACGCGCGTGGCCGGGGTCGTCAGCCACCAGAGCTTCGAACCGCACTCGACCACGCGACTGTGGTCGACGGCCGAGGTCTGGGAGATGCTCCCCCTGGTCGGGGAGGCGCAGGGCATGGACGCGCTGCTCACCCGCTTCCGCCGGCACCTCGACTCGCAGGAGGTCGGCGACGACACGGCGTGCGTCGTGCACTGGCCGAGCCGCGACAGCAAAGCCGCACGGGCGTTCCTGGATCACGGCCTCGTGCCGCTGTCCGTGCTCGCCGTGCGTCTGAAGACGCCGGCCCAGCACATGTCCCGCACGCTCACGATCCGCCGTGCGACCCCGCACGACCTGGAGACCGTGCTGGAGCTGTCACTCGCGGAGCTGGAGTACTCCTCCTACGTGGGCTCGACGATCGTGCGCCCGGAGGCCGCGGCGACGAAGCGGCGCGCGCTGGTCGAGCGGCTCAAGAACGCGAGCCCCATCTGGCTCGCCGAACGCGACGGCATCGCGGTGGCGCTCGCCGAGTGCGCGATCGTGTCGTCCGAGCCCGGCACGATGGCGGCGGCGCGACTCCCCCGCGGCCGCTGGGGCTATGTGAACTGCGTCTCCGTGCTCCCCGGCGCCCGCGGCACGGGCATCGGCCAGCAGCTCCTCGCCCACGCCCACCAGGAGCTTCACCGGATGGGCACGGTCGGCACCTACCTCTACTACAACCCGCCGAACCCGCTGAGCAGCGTCTTCTGGCCGCGTCAGGGCTACCGGCCGCTGTGGACCGTCTGGGAAGTACGCCCCGCCTCCGCCCTTAGGTGACCTATGTCCGAGTTGCAGAGCGCCGAAGGCTGCGGGAGAATTTGTACTGACCGGTCAGTTTAAACGGAGGGTAAAGCCGTGGAGATCCACGCAAGTCGAGCAGGCGTCAACGGGGGCCATGGTCCCCTGCTCCGGCCGACTTCGCTGATCGTGAAGCCCGGCGAGCTCACGCTGGTCGCGGGCGAGCCCGGCACCGGTCACACGGCGTTCGGCCTGCTGCTGTCCGGCCGCATGAAGCCGTCCACAGGCACCGTGTCGCCGGACGCGAAGACGCTGCGCAAGCGCGTCGTGCTGATCGACGCCCCCGAGGTGAACGAACCGGAAGAGGCGCTGACCCTGTCCGCCGTCGTCGGCGAGGAGCTCGCGATGAACGGCATGCCCTCCGGCAAGAAGGCAGTGCACGACTGGTTGGTGGAGCACGCCGCCGACGAACACGCGGCCAAGCGCTTCGAACACGTGCCAGCGCGCACGCGTTGCGCCGTGATGCTCGACCTGGCCGCCGCACGCCCCGGCGTCACGGCGCTGATCCTCGACTGCCCCGACCGCTACCACCCTGATCCGCGCGAGTGGTTCGCACTGGCCCACGACCACGTGACCCCCGAACGGTCCGTCGTCGTCCTGTGCTCGAACTCCTCCGCTCACATCCTCGACCTCCCGCACGCGCGCCTTGGTGAGGACAACGACACCAAGATGGAGATCACCGCATGAGCGCCCTTCGCATGGCCTTCAACGAACTCCGCCGGATCACCTCCGGCAAGCTCCCTAAGCTCGCCGTCCTGGCGCTGGCGCTCGTGCCACTGCTGTACGCGTCGCTGTACCTGTACGCCAACAAGGACCCGTACGCGAACCTCAACCACGTCCCCGCCGCGCTGGTCGTGAAGGACAAGGGCGCCAAGGACCTCAACGCCGGCAAGGACGTCGCGGACGAACTGCTGAACGGCAAGAAGTTCAACTGGCAGGTCGTCGACGACGCCGACGAGGGCGTGCGCAAGGGCAAGTACATCTTCGCCCTGACGCTGCCGGAGGACTTCTCCGAGGCGCTCACGTCCGCCGAGCAGAACAAGCCGCGCCAGGGCGTGCTGACCCTGACGACCAACGACGCCAACAACTACCTGGGCAGCACGATCGCGAACCAGGTCGTGTCCGAGGTGCGCAGGGCGGTCACGGCGAAGGTCTCCACCGAGGCCGCGGACAAGCTGCTGCTCGGCTTCTCCACGATCCGCCAGGAGACCACCAAGGCCGCCGACGGCGCCAAGCAACTCGCGGACGGCAGCGCGACGTTGCGCGACAAGGTCGGCGAGCTCGACAGCGGCGTCCAGCAGCTCTCCACGGGTGCGGTGACGGCGGCCAACGGTGCCGCGCAGCTCCGTGACGGCACGCACGAACTCCGTTCGCAGACCGCACCACTGCCAGAAGGTGCCAAGAAGATCGCGGACGGCGCTCGCCAGGTCGCCACCGGCAACGAGACCGCGGCGACCCAGGCAGAGGAGTACGCGAAGAAGGCCCAGGCGCTCGTCGGCGTGCTCGACCAGGCCAACGGTGACATCGCGACCCGCCTGCGCGCCTTGGGTTTCACCGAGGAGCAGGTGCAGAACGTGCTGGGCACGATCGGCCAGGTCCGCAAGCCGGTCGACGACGCCAACGGCAAGGTCCAGGGCGCCGCCGGTGATCTCCGCAAGCTCGCGACCGGCGCGGACCAGGTGGCCGACGGCGCCGAGCAGCTCTCGTCCAAGATGCCAGGCCTCGTCTCCGGCATCGCCAAGCTCGACGACGGCGCGACGAAGCTCGCCGACGGCAACGCCCAGCTCCGCGACGGCCTGCAGAAGGCGGCCACCGGCACCCCGCAGCTCAAGGACGGCGCCACGAAGCTCGCGAGCGGTGCGGCGGAACTGAGCGACGGCCTGTCCGGCGGCATCAACAAGATCCCGAACCAGGACGACCCGACGCGTGCCGCGATCGCGCAGGCGATCGGTGACCCGGTGGCGGTGCGCGGCCTGTCCCAGACGAAGGCCGCCACGTACGGCGCCGGCCTGGCACCGTTCTTCCTGGGCCTGGCGACGTGGATCGGCGCGTTCGTGCTGTTCCTGCTGCTGCGCCCGCTCTCCCGCCGTGCGCTCGCCGCCGGTCAGTCAGCGCTGCGTGTCGCGTTGGGCGGTTGGCTGCCGGGTGCGTTGCTCGGCGTCGTGCAGGTGCTGGTGATGTTCACGGTCGTGCGGTTCGTGGTCGACATCGAGCCGTCGAACCCCATCGGCACGTTCGGGTTCCTCGCGCTGATGTCGCTGACGTTCGTGGCGATCCTGCACGCGCTGAACGCCGCGTTCGGCGCGGTGGGCAAGTTCCTGGGCCTGATCCTGCTGATCCTTCAGCTGGTCAGCGCGGGTGGCACGTTCCCGTGGCAGACGATCCCCGTGCCGCTGTACCCGCTGCACTACGGCCTGCCGATGGGCTACGCGGTCGACGGCCTGCGCCACCTCATGTACGGCGGCGACCTGGGAAGCGTCGGAAAGGACGCGCTGATCCTTCTCGCCTGGCTGCTCGGAGCCCTAGCCTTGTCGTCCGTGGCGGCCTACAAGCAGCGGGTGTGGACAGCGTCCAAGCTGAAGCCGGAGCTCGTGCTGTGAGCGCGCGAACGACAGCGACCAAGCAGAAGCTCTTCGACGCGGCGTTGAAGCTGGTCGGCGAACGGGGCGCGGCCTCGGTGACGGTCGACGAGATAGCCGCGGAGGCGGGCGTCGCCAAAGGCACGATCTACTACAACTTCGCCTCGAAGGACGCCCTCGTCGAAGCGCTGCTGCACCACGGCGTGGAGATCCTCGCGGGCCGGCTGCGGTCCGCGGAGGGTTCCGAGGACTCGCTGGAGGCGCTGGTCGACGAGATGCTCGGTTTCTGGGCCGAGTACCCGGCGTTCGGCCAGCTGCTCGTCTCGGAACTGTGGCGCACACCGGGCCAGTGGCACGGCACTCTCTCGTTGCTGCGCGACGACATCGTGTCGATCGTGCGCGGTCAGATGAAGCGCCTGTCCGACGCGGGCCGCCTGCCGGAAGGGGTCGAGGTCGGCACCGCGTCGGCGGCGTTGTTCGGCACGTTGCTCGTGATCGCACTGGACTGGCAGGTGTTCCAGCCGGAGCGGTCACGCGCGGAGGTGCGCGAGTCGGTCATGCTGCTGGTGCGGGGGATGCGCTCGGCTCGGTGACCTGCATCTCGTTCACCAGGCTGATCATCCGGCCGGCGAGCACGGCGGCGGCGATCAGGGCCAGCACGGAGATCGTGGCCAGCGTGACGACGTCCTGCACGGCGCTCATCACGGACACCGCGGAGATCACGTTCGACCCGATGTAGCAGAGCCACCAGGCTGTGACGAGACCGCTCTGAGGCCGCTGCTTCAGCCCGGTCATGGGTCGCGAGCGGTCGGACCCGCGCCAGATGTCCTGCATCACCGCGTACGGGATGAACAGGTTCGCGAACGGGATGATCCATCCCACGAACACCCACATGTTCGTGTAGCGAGCCTGGTGCTTGGACGTGATGGCGTCGGCGTTGAGCCGTGCCTGGTTCATCCAGACGACGAACAACACCCCGGCCACGACGTTGGCGAGCAACGAGACCCAGTAGGCGGTCGGACTCGGCTCCGCGTACACGGAGGTCCACAGCAACACGGTCTCGACGACCTCGATGCCCGTCGCGAACGCGATCGCGCCCGTCGCCGCCTTGCCGATGGCGCGCGCGGGCCTGACAACAGCACTCATTTTGTTTCCCCCAGAAACACACGTCCCCCGACGTCGGCGCGGAGCGTACAACGTCAACGCCCGATCGAGCGATGCGTTTGACCGAGCAGGGCCCCATGTCCGCCGGTACGAACGAAGACATGCCGAAACTGCTGACCATCGCCACCGTCCTGCTCGCGACCGTCACCCTCACGGCGTCCCCCGCGCTGGCCGCGCCGGACCCCGTGAAGGCCACCGCCGACTTCCAGGAAGCGTTGTTCACCCCGGTCGCCGGTGTCCTCGACCTCGAAGAGACAGCCGACGGCATCAAGGTCGCCGGCGAGTTCAAGAAGGGCTTCGCCTCCGACGCACCGACGGACTACCAGCTGGTGGTCCTCGACAACGCGGAGGTGATCCTGGACTTCAGCAAGGACTTCCAGAAGGTCGCCGAGATCGAGGCGGCGGAGGTCACGGCGTTCGAGTTCGTCACGAAGACCAAGCAGAAGATCGCCGACATCCGCAACGAGGACGTGGTCGTGCGCCAGCTCGTGGACGTGGCGGCGGGCATCAAGGTGCAGGCGGAGATCGGCCGCGCGAAGGTGCAGAAGACCGAGGTCCGGTAAGACGTCAGCGGGCGTCCTCGTGGTGCAACGAGGGCGCCCGTCCCGCCAGTCCTCGTTCGACGGCCTCCAGCACCGCACGGTTCGTGCGCAACGTCGCGTCGTGCGCGAAGGTGCCGAGCAACACCTGCTGCGTCGGGTGCGGAAGCACGGGGTCCGGCACAGGCACGGACGTGTACACCTCCACCACCGGCGCGTCTTCTGCGAGAAGGTGCCGCACGGCGTTGAGCACGCCCACGCGATAGCTGTCGTGCACCCACGCCACCAGCAGGTTCACCGGCTGGCCGGCAAGTTCGTCCTCGACCTCCGCCGCGAGCTTCGCCGGCTGTTCCCAGTCGGCCCTGACCCACGACGGCCGATGTCCCCGCGAGATCGACGCGCGCGCCGCCCGTCCGGGACCGTCGTCGGCCATCAGCGGCCGCGTGCGCGACGGCAGCACCACCCGCCACCCGCGTGCCACGAGTTGTCCCGCACAGCCGGCCAGCATGCCGGTCCCGCCGAGCACCAGCGCCGTTCTCACCGAGCACGCTCCTCCCCGACCGAGGCGAGCGGACCGGAGAGCCACCGCTCCACCTGCCGCTGCCCGCGCAGCCGCACGACCACGACGTCGTCGACCAGGGCGAGCACCCTGACCCGGTTGCGCCGGTAGCTCTTCCAGCCCCACCGCAGGATGTGCCCGGGATCGGTGAACGCCGACCACAGCGACGACTCCCGGTTACCGTTCCACAACTCCACCCCTGCCGCGCGACGTCTGATCGTCCGACTCACCAGCCGTCCCATCACGACCGGGAACCGGTGGTCGAGCCACACCACCGTGTCCGCCCGCGCGAGCAACGCGGGCCGCGCCGCCTTGTACTGGTACTCGGTGACCCAGTGGTCCTCACGCGCGAACGCGGCGACCTCGTCCAGGAACTCCGGCCGCGGCGTCCACTGTGGACCCCAGTAGAGGCTGTCCAGCTCCACGCGCCGCAGATCGTGCTGGTGGGCGATGCGCAGGCAGAGCGTCGACTTGCCGGATCCGGCGTTGCCGGCGACGAGGATGCGCCGGGGCACGTGCGGCAGCGGATCGGCTGGTCCGAGCAACGGCATCGGCCCAGGTTAGGGGAAACCGCAAGCCCCCAAACAAAAACGCAGGGCCCCCGGGAAGTCCCGGGGGCCCTGCGGTGTGAAACAACGTCAGAGAGCGGTGACGTTCGTCGCCTGCGGGCCCTTCTGGCCCTGCGTGACGTCGAACGAGACCTTCTGGTTCTCCTCGAGGCTGCGGTAGCCGCCACCGTTGAGGGCCGAGTAGTGGACGAAGACGTCAGCGCCGCCGTCCTCGGGGGCGATGAAGCCGAAGCCCTTTTCGGCGTTGAACCACTTGACGGTGCCGTTTGCCATGTACTGCTCCTTCAATGCTGAAGAGCAAGCCGCACTTTGCGACTGCCCCGTGGTTGGTCGAGAGCCGACCGCCCCATCCGCGAAGAAGGAGAAGCGCTCGCAACTGAAGTTCGGCGAGCGTGTAATACACGAACACAAAACCGCAACCAATGAAGAAGTCTACCGCATGCCCCCAGGTCTCAGCCACGCCTGCGTTGAGGAACCGCGAACCTCTGTTGCATGATCGAGATCCGGAAGATGACGTAGCAGGCGAGCCCGGCCGCCCCGATCGCGCACAAGGTCGACAGCGTCGAGAACACGACGTACAGAGGTGTGTCGAGCAGCAGCGACTCCAGCACGTCACACAGCACCATCGCGAGGAACGTGAGCTGCCACGGTCTGATCAGCGGACTCGCCACGCGCTGGGCGAACGGCACCTCGCGCTGGGCCGGGTCGCTCGCCTTCCACACCTGCGACACCAGGCGCACGCCGTGCAGCGCGATCGCCTCGGCGTTGTGGGTGGCGCTGCGGAACCAGATGACGAACGCCACACCCGCGGGGATGACCATCATGATGGCCAGGAAGCTCCACGAGGACGATCCGCCCTGCCAGTCGTTGATCGTGCCCCAGATCGACTCGGCGGCGACCAGCCCTATCAGGCCCATGCTGACGTAACCGGTGACCCGGACGTCCTTCAGCTCGATGTAGGTGTCCAACGCAACACTCCCCGAACGCGGCGAACTGCGCGGCAGACTACCGCCCGAATCCGCAGCCCAGTTCGGTGAAGGTCGCGAGCTTCTCGGCGGCGCGCACGACGACCTCGTCGATGCCGTCGAGCACCACCCGATCACCGACGCGGCGGGCGGGCAGCAGCGGCACGTCGGCCTTGCCGCACTGCTCGGCGATCGACGTGAACGCCCGCGCGGCGGCCAGCGGCGCGACCAGGGGCTCGCCGGTCTGCCGGTGCCGGATGAGGTTCTCCAGCAGATCGACGGACGGCGCCACGGCCATGCGGTGGTCGTTGACCGTGAGTCTGTCGTCGTCGTACCACCAGACGGCCTGCCCGAGCGTTCCGTGCACGAGGACGACTGGTGGCAACGATGTCGTGGCACAGAGCGTGGTGGCGACGACGACCGGTGGCGCGCCATCGGCCGTCACCCGCACGCAGGCCGTGTCGTCCGCACTGATCGTGTCGCGGCACCGGTACAGCTCCAGTTCGACAGCGATGTCGGTCCGTTCCTCGACATCGGCGAGCAGCAGCGCGTTCTGCAGTGCGTGCGCGAACGGGTTGACGAGCGTCCCGTCCTCGCCCTGCCGTCCCGCCCAGTCGGAGCGTTCGTAGTAGGAGTCCGAGCGCACCCAACGCCCGGCGGCGCCGATGCCGGTGATGTCGCCCAGCGCGCCGGAGCCGATCAACGAGCAGAGCCGCCGGTACGAGCCCGTCCCCTGCGTCTGGAACCCGACCTGGCCGACCAGCCCGCGTTTGAGCGCCTCGGCGGTGATGTCGTCGAAGTCGGTCGTCGACAGCACCGCGGGCTTCTCGACCAGCACGTCGCAGCCCAGTTCGAACGCCTCCAGGACGAGGTCGCGGTGCGTCGCGGGCGGCGAGGAGATCACGACGACCTCGGGATGGAGCTCGGCGGCCAGCGACGGCAGGTCCGGGTAGGACGGCACCGGCGCGTCCACGTCCACGACGTCGACCACGCCGACGAACGTGGCGAGGCCGTCGTGGCCGAGCCGGACCAGGTTCTCCACGTGCCGCGCCCCGTGTCCACGAGCGCCGACCAGCGCAACACGCATCGCTCTCACCCTTCTCGGGTGGACTCAGCCGCGGGCGCCAGGGGTCCGCCGATCACCAGCGCCAGCGGAGGCAGGGCCCACACCAGCACACCGGCGACCACCAACGCGGCCATCAGCATCAGCCGAGGTGAGTGGAATTTCAATGCGCCGCGCCAACCAAGACACGTTTGCGACAGCATCCGGGCTCCAACGGGGCCGAAGCCGTCAACACCGCCACCCGAACGGGCAATGGCGCCGGGAGCGCGCTCACCGCTAAGAGGACGTGGGCCGCGAGCACGGCCTGGACAGGTCCGAAGATCACATGGACCCGAACGAGGAGGACGGCGCCTGGTCGGTGAACAGCCTCAGCGAAGGTCGATGACGTCGGCGACGTGGACCGGTTCCCCTGTCTCGAAGCTGCGGTTGGCGGCGAAACCGGTCAGCAGCGAGAGCGTGCCGTCGTAGTGCGTTGCCTTGCGTCCCAACGGGTCTTCCTGCCCGGGCGGTCCGTACAGCGCGTCGACCATGCGTTGGTCGGCGCCACTGTGCCCGTCCCGGTCGTACTCGAGCGGGATGTCCTCGCGTTCCTCGAAGAGCCGCTGCACGGAGAGCTTCGCCCAGCCCTGCTCCGGGTTGGCGTTGACGCCGTGCACGGCCGGGTCCTGGCCAGACACCCAGGAGTTCTCGACGACCTCGAGTTCGAGACGTCCCTTGCTGCCGTTGACCATCAGCCGGTAGCCCTCCCACGGCGAATAGGCCGTGAGGTGGTACGTCAGGTTCGCGCCATTGGCATAGCGAACGAGAACCGACATGTCGTCCTCAATGGACACGCCGGGCTCGAACGGGTTCTGGTCGCGCCGGTAGCCGTCCTCGTGCCGTGCGTCGACGTAGAGCTTCTTGAGCCAGTCGTTCTGCTCCAGCTTGATGTCGAAGCGGTCATCGTCGGCGTAGTCGTGGCGCTTGCCGTTTTCCTCGCCGTAGAAGAACAACCGGCCGTGCGCGTACACGGTCTCGGGCACCGAACCGACCCACCAGTTGAGCAGGTCGAAGTGATGGGTCGCCTTGTGCACCATGAGACCGCCGGAGTTGGCCTTGTCGCGGTGCCAGCGGCGGAAGTAGTCGGCGCCGTGCCGGGTGTCGAGGAGCCACTCGAAGTGCACGGACCCGATCTCACCGACAGCGCCGTCCGCGAGCAGCGCGCGCACCTTCTCGTGGATCGGGTTGTAGCGGTAGTTGAAGGTGACCGTGACGTTGCCGTCGTTGCGGTGCACGGCATCCAGGATCTTGCCGGCCGACGGGACGTCCGTCGTCATCGGCTTCTCGGTCACGACGTCACGGCCGGCGTCGAGAGCCTCCACGATGTACGTGTCGTGGTGACGGTCGACAGTGGTCACGACGACGACGTCGACCCGTTGCTCGTCCAGCATCTTGAGGAAGTCGGCCGCGTCATAGGTAGGCACCGGCTCGACCCCCAGTCCAGCCAGCCGGTCGTTGTGGACGTTCATCCTCGTGCGGTTCACGTCGGCGAACGCGACAAGTTCGCAGGTATCCGTGTGTTCGATCGCGATGGCGTGGACGTGCCGTTCCGCCCGCGATCCCGTGCCGACCACCGCATAGCGCCTGCGAGCCATCCCCGGCCTCCTCTGCAAACGTTTTCCTCACGGTAGCCGCTCGATGGACGGGAACGGCAGGATGGATTCATGCCGACTCCTGTGGTGCTCGACTGCGACCCCGGCCACGACGACGCGATCGCGATCCTGCTCGCGGCCGGCTCACCGGAGATCGACCTGCGCGCGATCACCACCGTGGCCGCGAACCAGACTCTCGACAAGGTCACCTCGAACGCGCAACGGGTCTGCTCGGCCGCCGGAGTCTCGGTGCCGATCGCCCGCGGCGCCGCCCAGCCGTTGGTACGTCCCCTCTACGTGGCGGAGGACATCCACGGCGAGTCCGGAATGGACGGCCCGGCGTTCGGCGCGCTGACCGTCGGCGTGGTGGAGGAACACGCGATCGACGTGATGCACGCCCACATGCCGGCGACGCTGGTGGCGACCGGCGCGCTGACTAACGTGGCGCTGTACCTGCGGCGGTACGGGCCTTCGGCGGTGCGCGAGATCGTGCTCATGGGCGGGTCGACCGAGCGCGGCAACACCACGCCGTACGCGGAGTTCAACATCTACGTCGATCCCGAAGCGGCTCAGATCGTGTTCTCCAGCAGCGTGCCGATCACGATGATCGGGCTGAACGTGACGCACCAGGCGTTGGTGACGCCGGAGATCGTGGCTCAGTTGAACGCCCTGGGATCGCTCGGCCGGATGTGCGGGGAGCTGATGACGTTCTTCGCCGCCACCTACCGCGAGGTGTTCGGGTTCGCGGCGCCGCCGTTGCACGACCCGGTGGCGGTGGCGCGGGTGATCGACCCGTCGCTGGTGACGTGCGTCGAGGCGTTCGTGGGGATCGAGACCACCGGCACGTTCACGCGCGGCGCGACCGTCGTGGACCTGCACGGCCGAATGAAAGAACCGCCCAACGCCCGGGTGGCCGTCGGCCTGGACGTTGAGCGGTTCTTCGAAGTCGTGCTGGACGCCGTGAAACGACTCAGCTGACGCTCTTGTCGCCGAGCACGGCCCACTGGCTCCAGCCGGCCTTCTCCTTGTAGAAGCGGCGGACCAGCTTGCCCTCGTCGGTGCGGGCGAAGACCTCGACGGTCTTCGTCTGCGCGTGGTACATCGCGGCCGGCGGCTCGGAGACCTTGGTGGTGCCGAGCTTCGCCCACGTGGTCCAGCTCTTGTCGGTGGCGCGGGCGTGCTCGACGAAGCCGCCCTCACCGAGCTGCACGACGTCGATGGAGCCGGTCGTCGAGTTGAAGACCGCCGACGGAGCGCCGGTGCCCTTGCCGCCCAACGTGGTCCAGACGCCTGCCGCGTACTGCTCGACGCTGCCGGACTCGGTGCGGACGAAGACCTGGTCGACGGCGACGCTCGGGTCGCTGACGATCTTCTTGTCGCCCTGGTCGGCCCAGGTGCTGCCGTCCCACTTGATCAGCTTGCCGTCGGCGGAACGCGCGTAGACGTCCTTGTCGGCGACGGCCGGATTGCCCTCGATCTTGCGGTCGCCGACCGGCGCCCACTTGTCCGTGAAGCGGAGCAGGAGGCCGTCCGCGCCGCGGGCGAGGACCTCGACCGCCTTGGTGCTGTCGTTCCACGCCAGCGTCGGGTCGCCCGCGACGGCCGTGTCACCCAGCGCGAGCCACTGGCCGTCGACGCGGCGGTAGATCTTGCCGTCCGTGCCGCGCGCGAACACCTCGACGATCTTCGTCTGCGGGTTCATCAGCGCGACCGGGTCGCCGGCGAAGGCCTCGGACCCGAGCTGCTGCCAGCCGTTCCAGCGGCTCGTCTTGTGGAAGTTCGTGATGATCGTGCCGTCCGTGCCGCGCGCGAAGATCTCGAGCTGCTGCTGCCCGGTGTTGGAGATCTGCGGTCCGGCGCTGACGACGAGCTTGTCCGTCACCGGCGTCTCGCTGCCGGAGCCACCGCTGCCGGCCTCGAGGATGCCGTTGTAGCGCAACGGCACGTACTGGCGAGCCGTGCTGGCGCTCCACACGCGCTGCACGGTCCTGCTGCCGTCCGGCCCGGCCTGTTCGCGCACGATGGGCCGCGTCTTGGCCGCGTCCGCCCAGCCGATGAACAGCGCGACGTGGCTCAGCCGGTCGTTGAGCGCGTCACCGGGACGCAGGTCCGCCCAGTCGATGCGGTGCGCGACCTGCTCGAGGATGTGCGTGGTGTAGGAGATGCGCAGGCCCCAGGCCATCGACACGAAGCCGGAGCAGTCCGTGCGGTAGGCGCCGTACTTGTTGCCGAAGCAGTCGGCCTGGCTGTACGGCACACGAGCGCTGATCCACGTGCGCGAGCGCGCCAGGATCTCGCTGCGCGTGATCTTGGTGTTGGCCTCGTAGTTCCCGCAGATCACCCCGCCCTCGGCGGCGACGGCGACGTCCGGCATGGCCAGCGTCGAACCGAACGTGATGGCCGCCGCTGCGACCGCCAGCATCCCCCACCGTTTCATGCCGGTCACGTTAGCAAGACGGTGTGAAGTTTCGGTCCGGTCGAACGTCGGATGTTCCTGCGGTTGCGCACGGTCGGAGTGGCGGTTGCTCACGTGGTCGGCCTGTCCTTCCGAAGCGCTGACGGGGTCGGTCGAGGTGCAGATGCCAGTTCCATCGGAGAAACGGCCCAAGCGGTTACTCCACCACGCTCAGATACCGGCGCGGCACGTACAGCTCTTCCCCGGTCTCATAGGGATAGGTGACGGCGCGCAAACGCGTGCGGTTCTCCCCGGCCTGCTCGTAGGCCCAGTACCGGCCAGGCTCCTCCGCCCACGCCGCGAAGATCACGACGTGCCGGGTCAGGTTGGTGCCGTCCGTCCGGATGACCACGTCGCCCGCCCGCAGTTCGGGCGCGGTGATCAGGCTGCTCACCACGGCGAGCCCGGTGGTGTCGAGGCCGCCGTGCCGGTCCTCGGGCCTGCCCGGCAGGCCCCACGCCATCGACACGAAGCCCGAGCAGTCGGCGCGGTAGATGCCGTGTTCGTTCTGGTGAAATCTCGTCTGGCTGTAGGGGACCGAGTCGCGCAACCAGGAACACGCGCGCTCCACGATCTCGGAGCGGAGGATGAGGCGGCCGGCGGCACGTGCGGTGGTCACGTGGCCATCGTCGAGGTGAGGTCTCTAAATCTCCTGCAAGCTTTCTATAAGGTCGGCGTCGCTGATCTCGGCGGTCACCCAGGCCAGTGGGTAGCTGAGCTGGATCGTGTCGATCTCCCTGGTCAGCCGCACGCCGGGCAGCACCTTGCGCACCAGCGCGAGCATCGCGTGGTTGTCGGGCAGGACGTCGCCGTGCAGTTGCGCGACGCCCATCCGCGCCGCGATCGAGGTCAGCTCCTCCAGCAGCAGGCGGCCCACGCCGCGGCGCTGCCACAGGTCGACCACGGCGACCGCGATCTCCGCGCCGCACTCACCGGTCTTGATCACCCTGGCGATGCCGATCGGGTCGCCGCCGACACGGGCGCACACGGCCGCGTGACGTTCGCCGTCCACGTCGACCAGCACTCGGCGGGCGGACGCGGTCAGCCGGGGCGTCGGCGAGTGAAAGCGCAGGTAGCGGCTTCGCGCGGACAGTCCTTCGAACACCGCGTCGACAGCTTCCGGCGCGGTGTCGCGGTTGAGCTCGGTGACGCGCATGAGGATCGACCCCTCTGAGTTCGGAATCCGAACTGTAGCTGAGTTCGAAAATCGAACGCAAGGGATATCCTGGAGTCATGCCGTACTCGAACTTCGCGAGCATGCCCTGCACGCTGAGCCGCCCCGCGGCGCTGCTGGGCGAACGCTGGACGCTGCTGCTGCTCCGCCAGATCTTCCTGGGCACCCGCCGATTCGAAGACTTCCAGGCCACGATGGACATCTCGCGAAGCGTTCTGACAGACCGGCTGAACGTGCTGTTGCAGGAGAACGTGCTCAAGCGCGTGCCCTATCACGAAGACGGCCGCACACGGCACGAGTACCGCCTCACGGAGAAGGGCCGCGACCTCTACCCCGTGCTGATGGCGCTGCGCACGTGGGGCGAGAAGTGGATGGCTCCAGAAGAAGAGGAGTCGTTCCACCTGCACCACCGCGACTGCGGCGGCGGCGTGCGGGCGAAGGTCGAGTGCACCGAGTGCGCCGCCGAACTGACCGCGCGCGACGTGCAGGTGACGGCCAAGCAGTGAACTTGTACTGACAACTGTCGAAGCCCGAGTGAACTTAAGACGCACTCCATTGCTGAAGACGGTTGCAGGCAGCAAGTCTGCCTGTCATGACAAGAGCTGCTCTTGCGCTGCTGCTGCCTCTCCTGCTGGTGACCCCGGCCGCCGTCGCGGCGCCGGCGAAGACGCCCAAGGTGCTCGTGATCGGGCTCGACGGCGCCCGGTACGACAAGCTGGCCAGCGCCGACACCCCGAACATCAAGGCGCTGCTGAACCGCGGCTACGGCGCCCGCAGCGCGTTGTACGGGTCGGGCATGGCCCAGACCTCCAGCGGCCCTGGCTGGTCGACGATCCTCACGGGCGTCTGGCCGGACAAGCACAAGGTCAAGGACAACTCCTTCTCCGGCAACGCCCTCACGTCGTACCCGAGCTGGCTGGAGCGCGCGAACACCGCGAACCCGGCCCTGTCGACGTACGCGGCGGTGGACTGGAAGCCGATCAGCGACCAGATCCTGCGCACCGGCCAGGACCGCAAGTACGTGCTCGACGGCGACGCGGCGGGCTACACCGGCTCGGACGAGAAGATCACCGTCGACGCCGAGCAGCACCTGAAGGCCGACGCCGCCGACGCGTCGTTCGTCTACCTCGGTCAGATCGACATCGCGGGGCACGACCACGGCGCCGACTCCTCCCAGTACGCCGCGGCGATGCGCACGAACGACGCGCAGGTAGGCCGTCTGGTGCGTGCGATCGAGTCGCGGCCGTCGTACGCGTCCGAGGACTGGCTGATCATGGTCACCACCGACCACGGCCACACGGCGGCGGGTGGCCACGGCGGTGACTCGCCCGAGGAGCGGATGACGTTCGTGATCTCCACTGGTTCGGCGCGCCCTGCGGTGGCGCCGAAACTGGTGGACGTGGCCGCGTCCGCGTTGAAGCACCTCGGCGTCTCCGCCTCACTCGACGGCTACGCGCTCGGCACCGCGCCGGTGGACCCGTTCGACTCGGTGACGCTGAAGCCGCGCCAGGACGAGACCGGTGTGCCGGCCGGCGTTCTGGGCTGGACGCACCAGGGTCCGGCCGGGTGGACGGTGACGACGGCGTCGTCGATGCCGCAGGGTGTCGCGGAGTGGCAGGGCTGGTCGTTCACCACCGACGACTTCTGGACTCGCACCGCGCCGTCGCAGTCGCGTGAGGCGAACGTGCGCGCACGGGGCGTCTTCGCCGTGGCCGACCCCGACGAGTGGGACGACAAGGGCGCGCCGGCCTCGCGCGGCAAGTTCGACTCGACGCTGACCTCCCCCGCCTACGACGTGGCCGGCAAGTCGAGCGTGAAGCTGGACTACTTCTCGCACTACCTGCAGGAGGGCACGCAGCGCGGCACGGTCAGCGTGTCGTTCGACGGCGCCGCGGAGCAGGTCGTCCGCACCCACGACGCGAACGGCCTCGCCCAGCAGATCTCGCTGAACGTGACCGTCCCGTCCGGTGCCCGCACGGCGCGCGTCTCCTGGCGTCTCTTCGACGCCGGCAACAACTGGTACTGGGCCGTCGACGCCCCGCGCCTGTCGTAAGCGGCTACAGGACTGAGCGCCACTCCCCGGCGCTCAGTCCCGCCAGTTCCTTCGCCTCCCGCGCGCCCAGCGACGCGAACAACTCCCTGGCACGCGACCACATCTCGTCGTCCGCGGTCGCCGCCGCCAGGTCACGCATCGTGCGTGCCTGCCAGATCGGCAGCCCCAGCACGGTCCACTGGTTCAGCGCGTCCTGCAGGAGGTCCGCCGCCGCCTGCTCACGGCCCTGCGCCAGCGCGAGTTCGCCGAGCGTCCTGGTCATCAACGCGACCCCGAACCGGTCGCGCTGACGTGTGCAGACCTCCAGGCACTCGGCCAGCAGATCGTCCACACCGTCCAGTTCGCCGGTCCGCAGCAACGCCTTGGCCAGTGCCTGAACCGCATACGTGGCACCGAGTTCGTCGCCGGCCTCGCGCAGGACCTGCTCGGCCTCCCTGCTCAGTTCCACCGCCTCCGCGAACGCCCCCGCCGCCCGGTGGCACAGGCTCAGCCCGCGCAACGCCAGCGCCTCGCCGCGCTTGTCCTCCAGCGCCCGGTAGAGCTCCACGCACCGTTCGAACGCCTGGGTGGCCTCGGTCAGATCGCCGTGGTCGCGGTGGATCGCGCCGACGCCGTAGCTCGCGGCCGCGACGACCCCGTCGTCCCCCAGCGCGATCGCCCTGTCCAGCAGGTCGCGGGCCAGGTCGAACTCGGCCAGGTCGCGCCGGACCGTGCCCATGCCGACGTAGGCGACGGCGAGCGTCTCCGGTTCGTCGATGTCGGCCGCGATGTCCGCCGCCTGCTGGAAGTTCGCCAGCGCCGCCGCGAAGTCGTCCTGCTCGTAGCGCAGCTGCCCGAGCCCGGCGAGCAACACGGCCTCGGCCCGCCGGTTGCCGCGTTCACGCGCCGACCGCAGCGCGACCAGGTGGGTGCGCTGCCAGTTGCCGAACTGGTTGCGTGCCGCGAAGGGTGACGAGAGCAGCGATGTGATCACGGCCGTGGTCAGCTCGTCGACACCGAGGTCGTGTGCGCGTTCGACAGCTCGCACGACCGCGTCCGTCTCGGACTGCAGCCAACCGGTCGGATCCTCCTCGACGTCCTCCACCAGCCGCGGGTCCACCTCGATCTCGGCGTGCAGCCGGGGCCGCAGCCCCAGCGTCACCCGCGGCAGCTTCTTCGACCCGGTCTCGACCAGCGAGAGCCACGTCTCCAGCAGGCGCGAGACGGCCTCCGCGGCGGGTTCGCCCGAGGCCTGTTCGGCGCCGAAGAGCTGCACCAGGTCGTGGAACCGGTAGCGCACCCGGCCGATCTGGTCGACACCGGCGACGTCCACCAGCCGCAGATCGACCAGGTGCTCCACGACGTCTTCCGCGTCGTACGGCGAGATGTCCAGCAACGGCGCCGCGACCCACGCGCCGAAGTCCGGCAGGTCGAGCACCGACAACAGGTGGAAGGCCTTGCGGTGCAAGGTGTCCAGCTCGGCGTAGTTCAGCTTGAGCGACGAGCGGATCGCGAGGTCGCCCATCTCCAGTTCGTCGAGTCTTCGCCGTTCGTCGGACAACCGCTTCGCGAGCGTCTTCAACGGCCAGTGCGGCCGTGCCAGCAGCTTCGCGCCCGCCGCCCGCAACGCCAGCGGCACGCCACCGCACAGCCGCGCGATCCGTTGCGCCGCTTCGGGTTCCGCGCCGATCCGCTCGGCGCCGACGATCCGCCGCAGCATCTCCTCGCTGATCTCGTCGCTGAGGAACCCCAGCTCCACCGGCTCGGCGCCCTCCAGCCCGGTGAGCCTGCTGCGGCTGGTGATGATCACGAAGCAGTTCGCGTTGCCCGGCAGCAGCGGCCGGACCTGGGCCTCGCCGCGGGCGTTGTCGAGCACGATCACCAGCCGCCGATCCGCGACCGTGCGCCGGTACAGCTCGACGCGTTCGTCCGGTGCGGTGGGCTGGTCCTGGCCGGGAATGCCGAGCAGGGCGAGGAACCGGCCGATGACCTCCTGCGGTTCGAGGTTCCGCCCGCCGCCGCGCAGGTCCGCGAACAGCTGCCCGTCCGGGTACGACTTCCGCAGCAGGTGCGCGGCGTGCACGGCCAGCGCGGACTTGCCGGCGCCACCGAACCCGGACACGACCGCGATCGGCGTCGCGGTGTCCGCCTCCCGTCCCTCGGTGAGACCGAGGACCTGCTTCAACGCCTCCTGACGGCCGATGAAGTCGCTGATGTCGGGCGGCAGGTGGTGCGGGACGACCTGTTGCGTGGTCACGGCCGCGGGGGCCGGCGTCACCGTCAGCTTCGACGGAGCGGCCTCCAGGGTGCCGGTGAGGATCGCCGCGTGCAGGTCCCTGAGCTTCTCGCCGGGTTCGATGCCCAGCTCGTCGAGCAGGTGCTCGCGGGCGTCGCGGTAGACGTGCAGCGCGTCCGCCTGCCGTCCTGCGCGGTGGAAGGCCCGCATGAGCAGCTCCCGCGTCTCCTCGCGGGTCGGATGGGCGTTCACCAGCGCGGACAGTCGCGCGATCGCGTCCTCGACCCGGTTCTGCGCGAGCTCGCAGCGGCCGAGTCCCTCCTCGGCGCTGAGCCGGGACTCTTCGAGCGAGAGCGCGTGCCCACGGGCGAACTGCGCGTCGACACCGTGCAACGCCGGTCCGCGCCAGAACGCGAGTCCGTGCTGGTAGTGCGTGATCGCGGTGGCGTAGTCGTCGGCCCGCTCCGCCTGCCGCGCCGTCGTCAGGTGCTTCTGGAACAGCTCGACGTCGCTGTCCAGGTCCAGGAGATATCCCGGTGCCCTGGTGACCAGCGCCGTGCCGACCGCGCGCCGCAACGACGAGACGTAGGTGTGCACCAGCGCGCCCGCGGTCTGCGGCGGTGACTCTCCCCAGATCAGGTCGATCAGCCGTTCCACCGGCACCACCTGACGCGGCTGCAACAGCAACGCGGCCAGCAGCGTCCTCGGCTTCGGCCCGCCGAGACTGACCTGTCTCTCGCCGACCCAGACCTCGATCGGCCCCAGTACGAGCGCTCGCACGCTCACACCCCCATCCCCCAGAACTGCGGTGTGTTTAGGAGAATGCCTCATTTCCGTTGATCGCGACACGTTTCCGCGACGCGAAGTGTCAGCGCAGCGAGTCCAGGTGCCTGCGCAGCAACGACACGGTGAGATCCGGCGTCATCCGGTCCGGGTGCAGCACCCCGTCGACGGTGAGGCCGTTGAGCAGCGACGCCAGCCGTTCCGACTCCAGGTCGACGTCGAGCGTGGCCGCGACGGTCCCGGCCTCGGTCATCACCGTCAGCGCGCGGCGGCAGAGCATGCGCAGTCCGTCGTAGAGCCGTTCGGCGTGCGGCACGAGCGACGGACGGGTGCGGGACGCGGTGACGAAGGCCAGCCACAGCACGGCCTCGTCACGCCTGCGGTCGTCGAGCGGGAGCACCTCGGAGAGCACGCGTTCGGCCGGGCGGCGTGGGTCGCTTCGATCCTTCAGCGACTGCACGTGGGCCATGACGCGCTGGTCTATCGAGTGGATGAGGGCCTCGACGGCGAAGATGATCATGTCGTCGTGGCTGTCGAAGTAGTGCCGGATCGAGCCGATCGCGAGCCCCGCCTCCACCGCCACGTTGCGCAGCGAGGCCTGTTCGACGCCGTCGCGCACGACCACGCGGAACACCGCCTCGGCGACGGCTTGGCGGCGGGCAGCGGGATCGACGACTCTCGGTGACACCTCCCTTTTGTAGCATGGCCCTGCTAGTTTAAGTAGCAGGGTCATGCTACTTAGGGGGACGCAATGACATATCTGCTGATCGCGGTCGGTGTGCTGTACGTGCTCGTGCGCCGGTTCAGGGGGGAACCGCTCAACGCGAGGGACCTGCTGGCGCCGCCGGCGTTCCTGCTTTTCTTCGGCATCCGCGCGGTCGACGAGTTCCACCTGATCTATCTGCTGCCGCTCGCCGCCGGGTTCGCGTTCGGCGCGTTCAGGGGCATGACGATCAAACTGTTCGAGCGCGACGGCCACCTGTGGCAGCGGTACACGCCGTGGACCTTGCTCGTGTGGGTGACGTCGATCGGCGCGAGTTTCGGCCTCGCGTTGCTGCTCGACCATCACGCGCCGACGCAGTTGTCCATCGGCGTGGGCATGCTCGGCGAGCTGTGCACCGTGGGCGCCAAGGCGTTGAACACCGGGCTGCCGTTCGCGCCGGAGAAGCTGTCCAATGGACGGCATGGATCGTCGTGACTTCCTCGTGGGGGCCGGGCTGCTCGCCGTCGCACCGACCGCGTCGTCGGCCGCGCAGGGAGTGGACTGGGGCGCCGTGCGCCGCGAGTTCCGGCTGGACCCCGGCCTGACCAACCTCGGGCTGTTCTACCTCGCGTCGAACCCGCGCGAGGTGCGGGACGCGGTCGAGGAGTTCAAGGTCAGGCTCGACACCAACTCGCACGACCTGATGCCCGACCAGGCACAACAGGTCGCCGTCGCGCTCGGGGAGTACGTCGGCGGCGCCGCGGACGACATCGCGTTCGTGCCCAACACGACCATCGGGCTCTCGATCGTCTACGGCGGCCTGAAGATGCGCGCCGACCAGGAGTTGCTGCTCAACGACCAGGACCACTCCTGGCACCAGCAGGCCGCCAGGCTCGCGGCGTCACGGGTGGGCGCGAAGGTCAGGATCGGCACGCTCTACGAGAACCCGGCGAAGGCCACCGAGGACGAGATCGCGGTGCGGCTGCGGAACTCGATCACCCCGCAGACCCGTGCCGTCGGCATCACGTGGGTGCAGTCAAGCACGGGCCTGCGGATGCCCGTGCGAGCGTGCGCTGCCGTCGTCGCTGAGGCCAACAAGGGGCGTGCACCGCAAGACCGCTGTCTTCTCATCGTTGATGGCGTGCACGGACTGGCAGCCGTCGACGATGACGCGGCGCGCATGGGTGCGGACGTGTTCGTCGCCGGCACGCACAAGTGGCTGTTCGGGCCGCGCGGCACCGGCATGGTGTGGGTGAATCCCGAGGTGAGCCGCGAGATCGTGCCGCTGCTGCCGAGCCTGAGCGACCGCAGCCGGACGGCGGCGCTCGGGCCCGGCGGTTTCCACGCGTTCGAGCACTACTTCGCGGTGCAGGCGGCCGTGCGGTTCCATCAACGCCTCGGCCGCGACCGGGTGGCGTCCCGGATCACCGAACTGGCCGTCCGCTTCAAGGACGGGCTCGCCGAGATCCCCGGCGTCGTCGTCCACACGCCGCGCGACCCGGCGACGTCCGCGGGCATGGTGTGCTTCGACGTGGCAGGCCACACCGGCCCCGAGGTCGTGGAACTGCTGGGACGCAAGCAGATCCAGATCACCACCGCGTCCTACCGCATCCCGTACGCGCGGGTCGGCACGTCGATCCTCAACACCCCGGAGGAGATCGACCGGACGTTGCGCGAGATCAGCGCACTGGCTTGACGAGCCGGGGCAGCTCGGCCGTTCCGGGCGCTTCGAGCTGCACGCTGGTGTTCTCCATCTTCACCTGAGGCTGGTTCATCGCGTCGTGCGCGAACCATCCACCACCGAGTACAAGCACGAGCAACCCAGCCGCAACGAACGGCGTGGTCGGAAGCCGCCGCTTTGGCTCGTCCTCCACGCGCGGCTTCGGCACCTCGACGGTGGCCTGCTCCGCGGGTTCGGGCTCCAACTGCTTGGCCTCGAGGTACGCACCCGTCGCAGCCGCGCCGTCCGGCGCCCTCATCACCGGGATGTGCAACCGTTGCGCGATCTCCTTGACCACCAACGGAATCCGCGACGAGCCGCCCACCAACAGCACGACGTCGGGCAGGCACAGCCCGGCGCTGCCCGCCACGCGTTCCAGCGCGTCGACCGCCAACTCGACCGACGGCCGGATGATCGCCTCGAACTCCAACCGGCTCAGCCTGACCTCGCGCACCTCACCGTTCGTTGCGACATAAGGAATCCGCACCTCCGGATAGCTGCCGAGCAACTCCTTGGCCTCGACACAGCTCCGCACGAGCTCACGGCTGTGCGTACCGATCTTCGCGATCACGTGCTCCGCGACCAGTTCGTCCAGGTAGAAGCCACCGACCTCGACCCGTTCAGGCGCCCCGGCCAGCAACAGCACACCTTGCTTGCGCAGCAACGTGATGTCACACCCGGTGGCACCGAAGTCGAACACCGCCACCGTGCTGTGCTCAGGCATCTGCGCGTCAGCGTCGAACGCGATGGCGGCAGCATGCGGCGCCGGCACGAACAACACGTCCGCACGCCCCGCCTCGATCAGGTCATGGCGCAACTGCTCAAGATGCTCGTGCGGCCAGCACAGCGGATGCGTCATGGCGACACGGCTCGGCGGCTCCCCGTACCGATGCGCGAGGTCGTCGAGAACGTTCGTGATCTCCCTCGCGGGCGCCTGCTGACGCCGGCCGTTGGTCGTGACGCCGCTGTCGGTCGCGACGGTGATGCCTGCGGATCCGAGATCGAGCCCAACCTGGTACGACATTGCGGGTCACCCCTCGCTGCGGACACCCACAACACGTACGTCTCAGTTGGGACGGTTCACTTCTCCTTGCCGCCGGTGCGCGAACGGGGCAACAGCGCGTCCAGTTGCTCGCTCACCTCGGCGAGGAGGCAGAGCTGGGCTCGCGTCCGGTTCGCCGCCATGATCTGCGGCGGTCATACCGAACTCGGCGTGTGCGGCGGTCATACCGAATTCGATGAACCTGTCGCCGATCTCCTCGTGCCACCAGAAGACGCCAGCCGGTTCCCGGACACACCGACTGACGCCACCGGCCTCCTGCTCGTCCGGCCAGTGCATGCTCTCCGGCACTTCGTGCGTCGGCAGCGTGCGATCACGTTCGGCGATCATGACGTGGGCGTGCTGGACCGTCACGTTCTGCGGAGCCTGCGCTCGTCGTGGCCCTGGATCATCGGCCGACGAGTTGCCTCGCGAGCTGGTCGGCCTCGTCCGCGGTGAAGTTGCCGGTGATCTGCGTGGCGCCACCGGTGATCGGCGACTGGATGCTGGGTGCGCTGAGCACCCGTCCGTTGATCAGGATCGCGACCTGGTTCCCCACGTTGGCGGTCGTGAAGTCGCTCCAGGTCCGTGCGCCCTCGGCGTCGAACTCGACCGTCACCACGTGGCCGGTGCCGTACTCGCTGGGACTGGCCTTGGCCTTGCCGACGCGGTCACCGTCGAGGAAGACCGGGCCGAGGTCGTACTTGAACTCACCGGCGTCGCAGGTCACCAGCGGGGCGGTCGCGTCGTCGTGACCGGCCAGCGGGTCGGGGGCGCCGCAGTCCAACGTGCCGAGCGCCTGCTCGCGGGTGGTGGCGTCGGTGCTCTGCCTGGTCGCTCGCGCCGCCTTGACGGCAGGGTCGCCGGCCTCGTTCTGCGGCGCCGGATAGCCGGACGACGGCTTGGACGTCGGCGTGACGCTCTCCACCTTGCGGAACGTCAGCTTGCCCGTGAGCCACGCTTCCCTGGCGGGCGTGCCCGGCTCGGTGGCCGTGCAGGCGGCGACGGCGAGGAGCAGCACCACGGCAAGGATCTTCATGCCTTTGGCTTACCACGCGGCCACCGCCCGCATCAGGCGAATCAGAGCGCCATCAGCCGTTCTGCCGCGACTCTCGCACCGTCCGTGCGCACCTGCACGGCGACTTTCGCGGCCTGGTGGGAGAGTTGGAGTGCCTCGGCCAGGACCTCTGTCGTCACGGCGTTCGCCGAGCGGCCGATGCTCAGCCGTTCGACCTGGCTGCCCCAGTAGTACTGGTCGTACATGTGCGGCAGCACGATCTGCGGCCTGCCCGCCGCAGCGGCCGTCGTGGTGGTGCCGGCGCCGCCGTGGTGCACGATCGCGGCGGTGCGGCGGAACAGCGCCTGCTGGTTCACCTCGCCGATCGCGATGCAGTCCGGGGCGTCGTCGGTGAGCTTCAGGTCTGCCCAGCCTCGTTGCAGGACAACGCGTTTGCCGAGCTTGCGGGCGGCTTCGACGGCGTCACTCGCCGCGTCCGGGGCGCCGCGCATGCTGCCCAGGCCGAAGTAGATCGGTGGTTCGCCGTTGTCCAGGAACGCTGCGAGTTCCTGGCTGAGCGGGCGTTGGTCGTCGGTCAGCCAGGCGCCGGTCTGGACGAGGTCGCCGGGGCCTGGCCACGGGCCGAGCACCGGGTCCGCAGCGAGCCACGGGGCATCGCCGAAGATGTGGTCGCGGACGTCGTCGATCGGGTCGAGGCCGAGTTCGGCGCGCTCCGCGTTGAGGGTGTCGCGCGAGAACGTGAAGTAATGGCGTTGCTTGTCCCATTGCGCGAGGTTTTCCTCGGGCGTTCCGTTCACTGGAACGCGACCCAGCATCGCGGGCGGCGCGTGGTGCGGCGACGGCAACGTGTTCGCGCAGAAGCTCGCGTACACGTAATGCGCGCCGATGCTTTCCGCCACGGAACGCGTCGCGTGCTGCAGTGCCCCGCCCGCCACCAGTACGTCGGCCTGGCCGGCCGCCTGTGCGACGACGCGGAACTGTTCTCTGACCGACTCCTCAGCCAGTCTGCGCAGCTCGTCGGGCGCGGTCTTGAGGACCGTGGCGTTGCGCAGGTTCGGGCCGACCGGCGTGAAGTCGATCCCGTTGCCGGTGACGAGTTCCTCGAAGTCGGGCGGAGCCACGACCTTGACATCGTTGCCCAGTTCCTTGAGTCGCACGGCCAGTGCGGTGACCGGTTGCGCCTCTCCTCGTGAGCCGATCGTGGACACCAGAAATCGCATGGTGAAAACCCCTCAATCCCCTGGTCAGGCCACGAATTGTGCGGGTGGCCCCGGGTCTTGCGGCAAGTCCCCCGGTGCGTTATAAGTTCCAATGGGGGAAATGATTCTCGGCTTTGCACAACACAGCCCGCCCGAGCACTCGGCTCGGACGGGCTGATTCACGTTGCGGGACCTAGTGGGCCGCGTCGTCCCAGGAGCGACCCACGCCGACCGAGACCTCCAGCGGCACCAGGAGCTGGTAGGCGTTGCCCATCTGGTCGCGCACGAGGGCCTCGACGGCCTCGCGCTCGCCCTCGGCGACTTCCAGCACCAGTTCGTCGTGGACCTGCAGGAGCATCCGGGAACGCAGATCGGACGACTCCAGCGCGCGGTAGACGCCGAGCATGGCCACCTTGATGATGTCCGCGGCGCTGCCCTGGATCGGCGCGTTGAGCGCCATCCGCTCGGCCATCTCGCGGCGCTGGCGGTTGTCCGACGTGAGGTCCGGCAGGTAGCGGCGGCGGCCGAGAACGGTCTCGGTGTAGCCGTCCTTGCCGGCCTTCTTCACGATCTCGTTGAGGTAGTCGCGCACGCCCCCGAAGCGGGAGAAGTACGCCTCCATCTGCTCGCGCGCCTCTTCGGTCGGGATGCGGAGCTGCTGCGACAGACCGAACACCGACAGGCCGTACGCGAGGCCGTACGACATCGCCTTGATGCGGCGGCGCATCTCGCCCGTCACCTCGGCCGTGGGGATCGAGAACGCCTGCGAGGCCACGTAGGTGTGCAGGTCCTCGCCGCTGTTGAACGCCGCGATCAGGCCCTCGTCGCCGGACAGCGTGGCCATGATCCGCATCTCGATCTGGCTGTAGTCCGCGGTCATCAGCTCCGCGTAGCCCTCGCCCACGACGAACGCCTGCCGGATGCGGCGGCCCTCGTCCGTGCGGATCGGGATGTTCTGCAGGTTCGGGTCCGTCGAGGACAGCCGGCCCGTGGCGGCGATCGTCTGGTGGAACGTCGTGTGGATGCGGCCGTCGTCGGCCACCGACTTCAGCAGGCCGTCCACAGTGGACTTCAGCCGCGTGACGTCGCGGTGCGCGAGCAGGTGCTGCAGGAACGGGTGCTCGGTCTGCTCGAACAGGTTCTGCAGCGCGTCCGCGTCCGTGGTGTAGCCGGTCTTGGTCTTCTTCGTCTTCGGCATGTTCAGCTCGTCGAAGAGGACCGCCTGCAGCTGCTTCGGGCTGCCGAGGTTGATCTCCTTGCCGATGACCGAGTACGCGTCCTGCGCCGCCTGCTTCACGCCGGCCGCGAAGTGCGCCTCCAGCTCCGAGAGGTGGTCGACGTCGATCGCGATGCCGACGGCCTCGACCTCGTCGAGCACGTTCATCAGCGGCAGTTCGAGGTTCGCGAGCAGGTCGGTGCCGCCGATGGTCACCAGTTCCTCGTCGAGGCGGTCGGCGAGCTCGGCGACGGCACGCGCGCGCAGGATCGTGCTGGTGGCGACCTTCTGGGCTTCCTCGGACTCGTCGGACAGCAGCGACAGCTGACCGTCGCCGGACTCCTCGGCCCGCAGCTCGCGCTTGAGGTAGCGCAGCGCCAGGTCGTCCAGGGCGAACGACCTCTGGCCGGGACGCACCAGGTAGGCGGCCAGCGCCGTGTCGGAGGACAGGCCGCGCAGCTTCCAGCCGCGGGCGCGCACGCGACGCAACGGCAGCTTCAGGTCGTGGCCCGCCTTGGACACCTTCTCGTCGGCCAGCCACGCTGCGAGCGCCTGCTCGTCGGCCTCGTTGAGCTCCTCGACGGCGACGTACCCGCCCTCACCGGTGGCGGTGCACAGCGCGACGCCCTCCAGGTCGGTCGTGATGCGCAACGCGACGCCGACCCGCGTCTTGCGCGCGTTCGCGTCGAGCCACTTCTTGAGTGTACCGGCGGGGATCGCGCCGCCGGAGACCTCGAAGCCCTCCTCGGCCTCGGGCTCCGCGGTCGTCAGCGTCTGGAACAGACGGTCGCGCAGGACGCGGAACTCCAGCTCGTCGAACAGCCGGTGCACCGCGTCGCGGTCCCACTGCTGCACCTCGAGACCGTCGATCGCGTACGGCAGCTCGACGTCCTTGATCAGCTCGGTGAGCTGGCGGTTCATGATGATGTTCGCCAGGTTGCCGCGCAGCGCCTCGCCGACCTTGCCCGGCACCTCGTCGATGTGGTCGACGAGCTCGTTGAGCCCGCCGAACTGGTTGAGCAGCTTGATGATCGTCTTCGGGCCGACGCCGGGGGTGTTCGGCAGGTTGTCCGAGGAGTCGCCGCGCACCGCCGCGTAGTCCGCGTACTGCTCCGGGCGCACGCCGTGCTTCTCCTCGACGTACGCCGGGGTGAAGCGGCCCATCTCCGAGACGCCCTTGACCGGGTACAGCACCGTGACCTTGTCGTTGACCAGCTGGAACGCGTCGCGGTCGCCGGTGACGATCTCCACCTCGACGCCCTGCGCCACGGCCTGCGTGGTCAGCGTCGCGATGATGTCGTCCGCCTCGTAGTTCTCCTTCTCCATGGTCGGGATGGCCAGCGTGGCCAGCACGTCCTTGATCAGGGAGACCTGGCTGCGGAACTCGTCCGGCGTCTTGGAGCGACCGGCCTTGTACTCGGGGTACTGCTCGGAGCGGAACGTCTTGCGCGACACGTCGAACGCCACCGCGACATGCGTCGGCTTCTCGTCCCGCAGGATGTTGATCAACATGGACGTGAACCCGTACACGGCGTTCGTGACCTGGCCCGTCTTCGTCACGAAGTTCTCGGCGGGCAGGGCGTAGAACGCTCGGTAGGCCATCGAGTGACCGTCGATGAGCAGGAGCCGCTTCACGTCTGAGGTAGTCACGGTCCCGAGTCTAGGGTGGGGGTCTGACAGTTTTGCTTGAGCCCTTGGAGCCTGCGTGACCCCCGACCTGCCTATCGAGTTCGCCGACGAGCAGTTGCATGTTCGGATGGGCATCGAAATCACCCAATGGGATGTTCAGGAGATGATCGGCACGATGCCGGTCAAGGGCAACCGCCAGCCGTTCGGCCTGCTGCACGGCGGCGCGAACGCGGTGCTCGCCGAGCAGCTGGGGTCCGTCGCGTCCGCGATGCACGCCTCCCAGTTCAACTGCATCGCCGTCGGGCTCGAGCTGTCCTGCACCCATCATCGAGCGGCACGCGAGGGCACCGTCACCGGCGTGGCACGCCCGATCCACCTCGGTCGCAGCACGACGACGTACGAGATCGTGGTGACCGACGAGGACGGCAAGCGCACCTGCACCGCCCGCCTCACGTGCCTCATCCGCCCGAAGCCTCCCGGCGCCTGAGCACTGGGGTAAACCACACCCTCGTTGTGCGGTGAGCCCCAGTGTGCGACCAAGATCAGCCCGACATCGTTGGGTCATGACCTTCACGACTCGACTCACAGCGGCAGTCCTGTGCGGCGCGCTGGTCGCGGCCTCGGTCCCGGCCACCGCGTCGGCCCGGACGGCCCGCGGCGAGCTCCTCGACGTCGTCCCGGTGTCCACGATGGACACCAACCAGCTGGTCACTTACCTGGGGGACCACGACCTGGACGCCTCGCGCGTCCGCTTCGCCGTGGACGCGAAGCGAATCACCTACCGCACCATCGACGCCTTCGGGAAACCGACGACGGCGAGTGCCCTGATCGCCTTACCGCACAACGGGAACCGAGCGCCCCGCCAGGCCACCTGGCTGCACGGCACCACCGGCTACCGAGGCTCGGTGGCCTCGGTGGCGGACGGCAACGACCGGGCCGCGGCCCTGCTCTTCGCCTCCGCCGGTTACCTGACCACGGCCCCGGACTACCTGGGTCTGGGCACCGGCCCGGGCTACCACCCGTACGTGGACGCCCCGTCCACCGTCACGGCGTCGGTCGACGCCTTGCGCGCGACCCGCGAGTACGCCGCGTCGAAGGGCTTGCGCCCGGACCCGCGCGTCATGATCACCGGCCACTCGCAGGGCGGCCACGCCGCCATGGCCCTGGGCCAGGCCCTGCAACGCGGCGCCGACTCCCACCTGAAGGTGGGCGCCCTGGCCCCGATCGGTGGTCCGTTCAAGCCGAGCCTGCTGGTGGCCAAGGCGACGAACGACGAGATCTCCAACGGAGTCGCGTACATGGCGTACTGGACGGTGGCGTGGAACCGCCTGCACCACCTCTACTCCGACCCGTCGGAGGCGTTCCGCGACCCGTCGATCGAGGCGCTCTTCGACGGCGAGCACCGCAACGAGGACATCTTCCCGCACCTCCCCGCGACCATGCGGGAACTGCTGACAGAGTCCTACCTGGACCGCGTCCAGCACCCGACCGGCGTCCTGCGCGCGAAACTGCGCGAGTCGGACAGCTACTGCGACTGGCGCCCCACCGTCCCGGTGACGATCTACTCGTCCGCCGGCGACCGCGACACCCTGCTCGAAATCTCCGCCTACTGCGACCAACGCCTCAAGCAGCGCCACGCCCGCAGCACGCTCATCGACCTGGGCGCGGACGTGAACCACGGCAGGGCCGCCAAGCTGGCCCTGCCCCGCATCCTGGCCGACTTCGACCGCGGCTGAGCGCCGCGCCGTCCGGAGCACAGAGGGCAGGGCGGAGGACAACCCTCCGCTCTGCCCGCTCAAGGCTCGAACCCACCGCACGCCACCCGCGAACGGGACAGCACGGCCGACACGCCCTTCAGGGCGAACAGATCTCCGTTCGGTGATCCGCCCGGACAACTCCAGAAACCCGGTCACCGGGACTGATCCGGTCAGGCGGACGTTCTCGCCGCCCTTCACCGCCGAAACTTCCAGCAGACGAACGAAAGCGGGGCGGAAGGACAAGCCCTCCGCCCCGCTCCCACAACCGAGACCTCAGTGAGCCTCACCCAGGTACGCGTCGCGCACCCGCTGGTCGGCCAGGAGCGAGTGCCCCGGACCGTCCAAAGTGGTCTTGCCGAGGTCGATCACGTAGCCGTGGTCCGACAACGCCAGCGCCGCCAGGGCGTTCTGCTCCACCAGAAGAATGGTGGTGCCCAGCGACTGCAGCTCCTTGATGGTGTCGAAGATCTTCTGCGTCATGATCGGCGAGAGACCCATCGAGGGCTCGTCGAGCATCAGCAGACGTGGCTTCGACATCATCGCGCGGCCGATGGCCAGCATCTGCTGCTCGCCACCGGAGAAGAGGCCGGCCTTGTTCTGCCGGCGCTCCCCCAGCACGGGGAAGAGGTCGTACACGCGCTGGATGTCTGCCTCGACCCCGTCGTCCTTGCGGACGTAGGCGCCGAGTTGCAGGTTCTCCTCCACGGTCATCCGCGGGAAGAGCCGGCGGCCCTCGGGGCAGTGCGCGATGCCCTCACCGAGGATCGCGTGCGCCGGGTCGTTGTGGATCGCCTTGCCCTGGAACAGGATCTCGCCGTTGGTCGGCCGCAACAGACCCGAGATGGTGCGCAGGGTCGTGGTCTTGCCCGCACCGTTCGAGCCGATCAGCGACACGATCTGGCCGGCCTCGACGGTGAACGAGATGTCGCGGACGGCCTCGATCGCCCCGTAGGAGACGGAGAGGTTGCGGACTTCGAGCAGCGCGGTCATGCCTGCTCCTCCTCAGCAGAAGCAGCGGCGGCCTCGACGTCGTGCTGGACTTCGTCCGGGGGCTTGCCGAGGTAGGCCTCGATCACCCGCGGGTCCGCCCGCACGACCTCGGGGCTGCCCTCGACGAGCAGTTCGCCCTGCACGAGCACGGAGACCGAGTCGCACAGCCCGAAGATGAACTTGATGTCGTGCTCGATGACCACGACGGACACACCCGTCTCGCGGATGCGGAAGATCAGCTGCTGCGTCGCTTCCGTCTCCTGCGGGTTCATACCCGCCGTGGGCTCGTCCAGCAGCAGCACCGCCGGGTCCGTGGCCAACGCGCGCGCGATCTCCAGACGACGCTGGTCGCCGTAGGGGAGGTTGCGCGAGAGCTCGTCATCGACGTTGTTCAGGCCGACGAACGCGAGCAGCTCCCGCGACCGCTCGCGGGCCGCCCTCTCGCCGCGCTGGTAGGCGGGGCCGTGGAACAGCGAGGCCAGCGGGCCCTGCTTCATCCGGACGTGGCGACCGACCATGACGTTCTCCAGCACGGACATGCTGGGGAACAGGCGGATGTTCTGGAACGTGCGGGCCACGCCCGCGTCCGTCACCTTCGCCGGGTCGCCGGGCAGCACGTTGCCCTTGAGCAGCACCTCGCCCGTGGTCGGCGTGTACAGGCCCGTCAGGCAGTTGAAGAACGTGGTCTTCCCCGCGCCGTTCGGACCGATCAGGCCGACGATCTTGCCTTCTTCGAGCGTCAGAGTGACGCCCTTCAACGCCTTGAGGCCACCGAAGACCATCGAGACGTCACGCGCTTCCAATACAGGCGTGCTCATGCCTTCTTCGCCTCCACGTGCGCCTCTTCGGCGTTCTCATCGGCGCGTTCGACCATCTCAGCGCGCCTGTGCGCATCGGGGATCAGGCCCACCGGCCGGAACCGCATGATCAGGATCAGCGCGAGGCCGAAGATCATGAGGCGGTAGTCCTCGAAGTCACGCAGCTTCTCGGGCAGCACGAACAGCAGCGCGGCACCGAGAACGGCACCGGGGATCGACCCCATGCCGCCGAGGATGACCGCCGCGAGCAGCGTGACCGACTCGAGGAACTTGAACGACTCGTAGGAGACGGTGCCGTTCTTGTGCGCGAACACCGCGCCCGCGAGACCCGCGAGCATGGCGCCGATGAGGAACGCGAGGATCTTCATCTTGCCGGTGCGGATGCCCATCGCGCGGGCGGCGTCCTCGTCCTCGCGGATCGCGATCCAGGCGCGGCCGATGCGGCTGAACTTGAGGTTCGCGAACACCGCCATCGTCGCCGCGACGAGCAGCACGATGAGGATGTAGTAGAGGACACCGGCGGGGAGCTTCACGGCGCCGATCGAGATCGACTTGTTGAACTCCGCGCCGAACAGCGACAGCGCCGGAACACCGGGGATCGCGTTGGAGCCGTTGGTGATGCCACCGATGTCGTTCTGCGCGGAGCGGGTGAAGATCTCACCGAACGCCAGCGTCACGATCGCGAGGTAGTCACCGCGGACCCGCAGCGTCGGCGAACCGACGATGGCGCCGAAGATGCCGGCCACGACGGCCGCGATGGCCGCGGCGATCGGGAACGGCAGCGTGATGCCGAAGTGCGCGGTCGCGGCACCGGAGAAGTTCGCCGCCACGAGGGCACCGATGCCCATGAACGCCACGTACCCGAGGTCGAGCAGACCCGCGAGACCGACGACGATGTTCAGGCCGATCGCGGTGGCGGCGTAGATGCCGATGTTCGCCGCGACCGTCATCCAGTACTCGTTGCCCGCCTCGGTGAACGGCAGCAGCAGCGCGCACGCCGCCAGCACGATCACGCTGAACACGCGGTGCTGTTCGGACAGTGCCGAGAGCCAGCGCACGAAACCGACGCCGCTCAGTGCGCCGAGCACACCGGCGGAGAACCCGAGGAACGACAGGAAGATCGCGCCCGCGTACGGGTTGGCGGAACCGACGCCACCGGTGGTCAGCATCGCGGCGACGGCGTAGAGCACCGCACCGAACGACACCAGCAGCACCAGGTACGCGACCGGGGTGGAGACCTTGAACTTCCACTCGCCCACCGGCCCGATGCCGATGCCGTAGCCCGCGAGGATCGCCAGCACACCGGCGACCAGGCCTACGACGGCACCGAACGCGGTGGCACCGTCGAGGGCCGTGATGGCGCCGAGGCCACCGCCCTTGACCGTGATGTACGCGGCGTTGACGAACGAGACGAGGGCGAGGCCCCAGCCGAGCGCCCGGACGACGCGGCCCTTGGACGGGATCGGCGCGAACGCCGCGACCAGAACGAGGACGCCCAGCACCAGGACGTGCCAGCGGAACCCGGTGACCAGGAACGGCGCGTCGAAGAACTGCAGCGTCGCCTTGTCGGGCCAGTTGCCGTCGTTGAGGCTGAACGTGACCCACGGCAGCAACGCGGCGACGATGCCGAGGACACCGCCGGCGGCCGCGAACGGCTTGCCGAGTGGTGCGAGTGCGGAACGCTTCGCAGAGGTGTCGACCGTACTCATGCGCGCACCCTTTCCGGCTCGCCGAACAGACCCTGCGGGCGGAAGACGAGCACGAGGATCAGCACGACGAAGATCCACACGTAGTCGTACTGGGTGCCGCCCGGCATGTACTGACCGGCGATGGTCTTGATCAGACCGATGATGAACGCGCCGATGACCGCGCCGCGGATGCTGCCGACGCCGCCCAGGACGGCCGCCGTGAAGGCGAAGATGCCGTTCTGGAAGCCCATGTCGATGTTGATGTTGTTCAGGTACCCGCCGAACATGATGCCGGCGACACCGGCGAGCACGGCGCCGATGATGAACGTCAGCACGATCACGCGGTCGGGGTTGACGCCCATGAGCTTCGCGGTGTCCGGGTCCTGGGCGGTCGCACGCATCGCACGGCCCATGCGGGACCGGTTGATGTAGGTCTGCAGGATGATGGCGAGACCCACCGAGAGCGCGACGAGCAGGATGCCGGTCCACGAGATGTTGACCGAACCGATCGTGAGGTTGCCCTCGGGGAAGACCTTGGGGTACGGCAGGTTGGACTTGGCGTTCGGGTAGAAAACGCGCACAGCTTCCTGCAGGAACACGGACACGCCGAGCGCTGTGATGAGCGGCGCCAGCCGGGGCGCGTTGCGCAGCGGCCGGTAGGCGAACCGTTCCATGATCACGGCGACGACGACCGCCACCAGGATGCCGCCGACGAACATGAGCGGCAGTGCCACGGCAGCAGACTTCTTGAGATCGTCAGGAAGAAGCGTGAACGTGGCGAGGCCTCCGTACGAGGCCACCATGAAAACCTCGCCGTGGGCGAAGTTGATCAGCTGGATGATGCCGTACACCATCGTGTACCCCAGGGCGATCAGGGCGATCAACGCACCCTGAATGACCCCGTTGGCCAGCTGTTGAAGCAGGACTGACACGACTACCTCCGTAAACAACGGGGGCGAGCAAACAACGCCCGCCCCCGCCGTGGCTTCAATCAGTAATTAGGTAGTCGATCAGCCGGTGAAGGTGCCGGTCTGAACGTCCTTCCACTTGGCCGAGGTGACCTGGTAGACGGTCAGCACCTTGTTCGTGCTGTCGCCGTACTGGTCGAACTTGACCTCACCAGTGGCACCGGAGCCGGCGTAGGCACCGACGTTGGTCAGCATGGCGTCACGCTTCGACTCGTCCCAGGCAGCGCCGTCGACGGTCTTGGCCAGGGCACCGATGATCGCGTTCGCGGCGTCGTAGGAGAACGCACCGTAGGCGGCGTAGTCCTCCTTGCCGAACTTCGCCTTGTACGCGTCGACGAAGGCCTTGGCCGTGGCCAGGGACTCGGTCGGGGCACCGACGGAGGTGGCGAGGTCGCCCTCCTTGCCGCCGAGCTCGATGTACTTGCCGTCGAAGATGCCGTCGCCGCCCATCAGCGGAACGTCGAGGCCGTTGTCCTTCATCTGCTTGGACAGCGGGCCGGCGACGGGGTACTCACCGCCGTAGTAGACGGCCTCCGGGCCGAGGGCCTTGATCTTGGCGATGACGCCGGAGAAGTCGGTGTCCTTCTCGCCGACCTTCTCGGAGCCGACGATCGTGCCGCCCTTCTTGCTGACCTGCTTGGACAGCTCGGCGGCCAGGCCCTCACCGTAGGTCTTGCCGTCGGTGATGATGGCGATCTTCTTCTTGCCGGCCTTCTCGACGAGGTAGTTGGCCGCGTACGGCCCCTGCAGGTCGTCGGTGGTGCAGACGCGGAAGTAGTTGTCGAACTGCCGCTTCGGGGCCGTCAGGAAGTCGTTACCCCTGGTCAGCGACGGGTTCGTGTTGGCGGGCGACACCTGGGGGATCTTCTTGTCCCGCAGGATCGGCTGCACGGTCTGGGCCACAGACGAGTTCAGCGTGCCGACGACACCGACAACGTTCGGGTCGGTCGACAGCTTCGTGGCGGCCTGGGCACCCTTGGCGGGGTTGGCCTCGTCGTCCTGGGCGGACACGGTCAGCTTGTAGCCCTTGACCGTGCACTTCTTGTTCGCCTCGTCCACGGCGAGCTCGGCGGACTGCTTGATGCCGACGCCGAGAGCGGACAGGTTCCCGGACAACGGGGCGACAACACCGACAGTCAGAGTGCCCTTCGACGTGTCGCAGCTGCCCCCGGTGGTGCCGCCGCCCTCGGTCTTGTTCGAGCCACAGGCTGCAAGAACAAGCAGCGAGGCGCCGACGATCGCTGCGGACTTCACAGAGTGCTTACGCACGTGATGTCCCTCCTATATCCCTGCTCCCGGCTACGCGAGATCTCCGCGCACCGCTCCATCACCCTCTCCTGAGGGATGGCCGGAACCTAGGCGATGACTGTGACCGCAGTCATCAAAGCCAATGGGCTCGTGACCATAACGCAACGCGGCGTTATGTTTCACTTAAGCAATGTCACAGACGGTAACCTTCGTTCACTCTTTGGACGGCTGCCATAACGTGGACGTATGACTCCGCGTCGTCGAGTGATCACCGCGGTGGGCGCTGTCGCGATCATCGTCGCGGCGGTGCTGGTTCTGCGCGACTCCGATGATGCCCTGAAGAAGCCCAGTTCAGAGGCCGTTCGCCTAACTAAGTACACAGCGGATTTCGTCAGGGTTTCGGCGACGCCGCCTCAGCCCGGCCCGCCGTCCTCCGTATGGAGCAGCGACGGACGAGTCCAATGGGCGCCTGTGCCGGGTGCGGCCGGGTACGAGGTCCTCGGAAAACTCGTCGCGTCGCCCGAGATCACAGGCTCCGGACGGCCGGACGTGCGCGCGGTGGACGCCTTCGGCCAGCGATCCTCGCCGGTCAGGGCCGAGGAGCGTCCGAGTGACGACGGCTGGCGGCGGGCGGTCGACGGCTGGCTGGACGACTTCGACGACACGCTCCTCGACCGCCGCTACCACCTGAGCGGCCGGCGGGGGTGCGTGAACCCCGGTTCGGGCTCCGGCGGCCGCCTGGTGATCGACATGCCGTGTGGAAACGACACGGCCGTGCTGCGCTCACGGGCGCCACTGCTGTTGAAGGGATCGGCCGAACTGGGCCGCGTGGTCGTCGTGACGGACGCGGCCGGACCGCGCGGCAAACTCGTGGTCGATCTGGCGCCCGGAACGCCTGATCGACTCGGACCCATACCTCCTGCTGATGCGGTTCGCGTGGTCGTGGACGACTCCGTGGCCCCCGGAACGCGCGGTGCGGGCGTTCTGCATCGATTCGAAGTAGTGCTGACAGATAACGGCGTGCGGGTCCTCCAGGACGGCACCGAGATCGCGACTTCGCCCGTCGTACCGCAGTGGCGTGAGGCGAGCGTGCTGATCGGTGTGACGCCCCCGGCCAGCTATCCCGGACGCGTAGAAATCGACGCGATCGGCATCTACGGCTCGTACGGCCCTGGGGAGCAGGTGATCGAGACACCGCTCGTGGCAGGGACTCTGCGCGTGCTCGAACCCGAAGAAGAGGCGCCTGGCATCGGCGTGGCCCGCGCACCGTTGCGCGGCGTCGCTTCGGCGCGCTTGCGGGCAACTGTCCGGTTCGGCGACGGCGGCGATCCGAACGGCCTGGTCGCGCAGCTCGGGACGGCGAAGGTGCCGCTGCGGGCGGCGGTGAACGGCTGGTCCGCGGCGGAGGGCAGCGAGTTGACGCTGATCGGGAACGTGCCCGCCGAGCTCCTCGCCAAGGACGGCCCGGACGCGCTGACGCCGTTCGTGCTGCGGATGCCCGGCGCGTCACAGGCCCAGGTGCTGGAGAGCTACCTGGAGGTGCCCGGCCGGTCGCCGGTGAAGCTGGAGAACGCGCCGACCGAGCCACCGGCCGTTTTGCCCGTCATGACCGCTGAGATCAACGCTAAGGGCCCGAACGACGCGGCACTGGTGATCACCCTCGACGCGGCCCACGCACGGTCAGTGGCGCCGATAGCGGGCTTCGAGGTGTACGTCGACACCTCTCTCGCGGCAACCGTGCCGATACCCGGCGGCATAGGTGGCCGGCACGAGCTGGAGATCTCGCTGAAAGGCAGCCACAACGTCGAAGTCCGCCTGCGCCCCGAGGATCCGGGACGGCAGACGGACTCCGTGTGGCTGGAACTCAACCGAAACTGACCAAGTGGTGTGGCCCGGCCCGTTGGCGGGCGTATTCACGCTCAGCAGGGCGCCTCGCGGCACCGCCCCCACGCCCCCATACGTCCAGTATGAGGACGTGGGGGCGGCACCACGATGCACCCGTCTGACCGCGAATTCACCCGGCAACCTTCCGGGCCACACCACTAGCCGAAGTTCTCGATGACGGCCTCTGCGACGGCCTTCATCGTCGTGCGGCGGTCCATGGCGGTGCGCTGCACCCACTTGAACGCCTCCGGCTCGCTCAGACCCTGTTTGGTCATGAGAATGCCCTTGGCCCGTTCCACGACCTTGCGGGTCTCCAGGCGCTCGGTGAGCCCGGCGACTTCCTGTTCCAGTGCGGCCAGTTCGCCGAACCGGCTCATCGCCAGCTCGATCGCGGGCACGAGGTCCCGCTTGGCGAACGGCTTGACCAGGTAGGCCATCGCACCCGCGTCGCGGGCGCGCTCGACCAGGTCGCGCTGGCTGAAGGCGGTGAGGATCACGACCGGCGCGATCCTGTTGCCGGCGATGTGCTGCGCCGCCTCGATCCCGTCGACCTTGGGCATCTTGACGTCCAGGATGACCAGGTCCGGATTGAGCTCGGTCGCGAGCTTGATGGCCTCTTCACCATCTGCGGCCTCGCCCGCCACGTCGTAGCCCTCTTCGCGCAGCATCTCGACGAGGTCGAGACGGATCAGCGCCTCGTCTTCGGCGACGAGGACGCGAGGGGCCTTGCGCGTGGCTTCGGCTTGGGCCTCGGCAGCCTGCTGGGTCACCGGGGTCCTCCTGACGATCGTTCCTGCGGGCGAAAGCGCAGTCTACCGGCGGTCAGGTCGCTGATCGGGCTGACCAGCCGTGACGGCAGACACGAACTCCTCAGGCCACGGATAGGTCCGCAGGCCTTCCTCGACGTCCTCGGACGGCGCGTCGATGCGGCGCGGCGTGATCTCGCGGGTGGTCCCGAAGTCCGGGTGGCCGAGCTTCTGCCTGATCTCGTCCTCCGACGGGCCACCGGCCCACTCGACGAACCAGGCCCCGCCCATCGGAAGTGCTCGCAACCAGCTCGCGTCATGCCACAGGTGTACCCGGCGCAGAAGAGCGCTCCCAGTGGCCGCTTCGGCGATCTCGTCGTCGTTGCCGCCACCGTCGGTGTACTCGACGCCGCGGTGCTCGTGCATCCAGCGCACGTAACGCATGCCGAGTTCCCACGCCTGCTCGTCGACGCCGGTCAGCACGACGCCGGCGTCTCCGGTGGTCAGCTCGGCCGACCGCCGGTACTGCCGGTGCTCGAGACCGGCGACGCCCATGCCGAACCCGCCCTCGGTGCGCGGCAGCAGTTCGAACAGCAACGGGCCGAGAGCCCTGTCGCTCAGGTGCAGCTTCAGGGGCTCCCCCGGTTCCACGGTCCGGAACGCGTGGGCGGGCCTGATGATGCTCGCGGGCGGCATCAGCTGGAGCATGCTCGCGGCGGCGCAACCGGCGACCAGCACCTTGGCTTCGAGCCGGCGCTGGGCCTCGGTGGCAGCTTCGGGCAACACGGAGTCCCCGTCGCGGACGGCCGGGACCGCCTGGGACAGGTTCTCGCCCGTGTAGGTGCGCCGCAGATCGGCGAGCTGGTCCGTGGTGGACAGACGTGCCATGACAGCAGTCCTCGTTTCCGCCGCCCGGCTCGGCCGACAAGGACGCATGTGTCACGCGTCTACGTGGTCAGTTCGCTTCAGCGAGCAGGAGTTGCTGAACACTGCGGCGGAGAGTGCCGCTCACTGCCGGGGAGCGGCTCCAGCCTCACGTCTGCTCGGACGCCACGAACCACGTTACCGGACCGGCGCACCTGGTTTTCCGCGCTAGTCGGCGCCCACGATCAGCTTGTACTTCACGTCGACTTCCTTGCCGTTCGCGGAGCCCCGGATCACGAGCTCGTGCTCACCGGAGGAGGGAGGTGCGATCCACGCGTACAGACCACAGCCGACCGAGTTGATCCGGCCCGCCGACGTGCCGTAAGGATTGCCCGCGCGCGCTTCGTAGGTGAACGGCGTGGCGGACACCCTCGTCAGCGCCTGCGTCGAGCCGTTCATCAGCACCTCGCCCTGCGCGTTCTTCATGAACTTCTCGCAGCCCGCGACATCGGTCGCGAGGTTCACGACGGGCGCGAGCAGCGGTTTGGAGGCGGGGACGCGGCACTGCCGCTCGACCGGGTCCTCAGCGAGCGACCCGGCGAGCAGCCAGACCTCGACGGGCTGGTCACGCATGCAGTAGCGCCCGGAGGTGTCGGACACCGGGTTGCTGTTCGAGGGCTGGGAGGCCCAGGTCCACCAGCGCGCCTGGAAATCGGCGGGCGCCAGTTTGTCCGAAGTGGACGTTGGAGTTGCGGGGGGTTGTGCCGCCATTTGCGCGTTTCCGCCACAACCGGCGAGCAGAACAACCAAGAACAGCAGGACAATCCTCACTGGTTCTCGCGTCCCTTGCGTCGTTGTTCCTCCGCGCGCTCACGGCAGCGGCGCAGGAACTCCTGATCGTCGTCAGCATCGGTGGCCGAGAACCGTCCCGGCCGGTCGTACTCGGGAAAAGCAGAAGTACCGCGCTCGTAGGCCGCGAAACGCGCGCGTCCGGCCCCCACCACCGGACGGCCCGCTACGAGCCACGCGATCGAACCCACCAACGGGAACAGCAAGACCAGAAGAAGCCACATCATCTTCGGCAGATTGCGAACCGAGCCTTCGTCGGTCGTGATCACGTCCACGACTGCGAAGATCGTCAGCCCTATCATCAGCACTCCGAACAGCCCACCGAAGTACAGCATCTCCACCCCCAGGTCATGCGGTCGCCGCACATCGTGGCACAAGGGGCCACTCCCTGAACACAGTTCATCCGTCAATCAACCTGGGGCCAATTCACGAAGCCGTGAATCCTTCGAAACAAAAGCCGCACGGAGGCCGGAAATGCCGTCCCGCGGCGGGCGGGCCGTACCAGACGGAACCTCGGGTGCAGCACGTCCCGTTCGGCCGTCAGGTCCACCACCGCTGTCGGCCGACCCGCGCAACCAATTCGTCCCGCGGGAGGAAAAGACGCGGCGAACACGCCGAATTCGGTGCCCTGCCACACCGGCCCGAATTGCGTTTCGCTCGATTCGAACGAGGTTTCGCGGACCGGAACGTTCACACCGTCCCAGGTGGACTGGACAACGTGACGGAACTCCGGTTCGAGCCGTTCCGCGCCTGACCCTGAGCACCAGACCTGCTGCGCACCCGTTGTCCAGGCAGTAAGCGAGCCTTAGCGTCGGACGCATGCCCAAGGGTGCCGAGAGCTTGCTGACCGTCCTGGCCGCGCACGACGTCGAGGTGGTGTTCGGCCTGCCCGGTGTCCACAACCTCGCCATCTGGGAGGCGCTGGGGAAGCACCCTGGCATCCGCATGATCGGCGTACGCCACGAACAGACAGCGGTCTACGCGGCAGACGGCTACGCACGCGCCACGGGCAAGCTCGGCGTGGCGGTCGTGACCACCGGCCCTGGTGCGGCGAACACGCTGGGCGCCACCGGTGAGGCCTGGGCGTCGGGCAGCCCGGTGCTCGTGATCGCGACGGACATCCCGTCGACGCTCCGGCAGCCCGGCGTCTACCGCGGCGTGCTGCACGAGACGCGCGACCAGAAAGCCATGTTCACGCCGGTCACCAAGGCGTCGTTCGACGTGCCTTCCGCACCGGAGCTCGCCGCGTACACCGACAAGGCTGTCCAGCAGGCAACCCAAAGCCCGCACGGCCCGGTTTACCTGGGCGTCCCAACGGACTTCCTGTCCGCCGAGGTCCCGCACCACATCGTCACGAAGATCGCGCCGGCTCACGCGGTGGCCGACCTCACCGAAGCCGAGAAGCTCATCGCCGGTTCCGAGAGGCCGTTGATCTGGGCAGGCGGCGGCGCGGCACGATCCGGCGCCGGACCCGCGATCGGCGCGTTGGCCGCCAAACTCCAAGCACCGATCATCACGACGTACGGCGCACGCGGCCTGACGGACAGCCCTCACGTCGTGCGGGGCCCAGTGCACGCACCGCCCGTCGGAAAGCTCTGGGACGACGCCGACCTCGTGATCGCGATCGGCACCGACTTCGACGGCATGATGACCCAGAACTGGTTGCAGCCGAAGCCGCGAGCTTTGCTGGCCGTCAACATCGACAAGGCCGAAGCCGGCAAGAACTACCCGGCGGAGGTCACGATCGAAGGCGACGCGGCCACCGTCACCACCGCACTCGTGGCCGGCGTGACCGCCAAACAAGCCACAGTCGACGTCGACGCGGTCAACGCCGAGGTACGCGCGCTCGCCGAAGCCGACTCCCCCGAGGCCATGAAACTGTTGCGGGCACTGGAAGGCACCGACGCCACGATCGTCGCCGACATGTGCATCCCCGGCTACTGGATCGGCGGCTTCCACCACGTCACCAAACCTCGCGGTCTCGCCTACCCGGTGGGCTGGGGCACGCTCGGCTTCGGTTTCCCGGCGGCCATCGGCGCGGCCGTCAGCCACCGCACGATCGCGGTGGTCGGCGACGGCGGCTTCCTCTTCGCGTGCGGCGACCTCGCCACGCTCAAACAGGAAGGCCTGCCGCTCACCATCGTGCTCGTGGACGACGGCGGCTACGGCATGCTCCGCTACGACCAGCAGATCGCGAACCACACCATCAGCGGCGTCGACCTGACCCGCCCGGACTTCGCGAAGCTCGCCGAGAGCTTCGGCATCCCGGCGGTCACCCTGAACGGCTTCGACGACCTCAGGTCCGCTCTGGACGAGGCTTCCGGCCCGTCCATGATCGTGGTCAACGCGAGCCTCAAGCCACCGATCACCACCTCCCCGCGCTGGTACCGCAAAAACGCCACCTGATCAGGCACCTCCTGGGTACCTTCCCGTTCATGGGACGTGGGCTGGGGATCGTGCTCGCCGTGCAGGCGGTGGTGCTGACCGCGTTGTCGGGCCGTTACGGCTTCCACCGCGACGAGCTCTACTTCATCGCGGCGGGCAAACGCCCCGACTGGGGCTACGTCGACCAGCCACCGATCACCCCGATCCTCACCCGCCTGACGACAGCGGCGTTCGGCGAGACCCCGGTCGGCCTCCGCGTGGCCGCCACCCTCCTGGCCCTGGCGATCACGGTCGTGGTCGCCTTGATCGCCAAGGAACTGGGCGGCGGCTCCACGTTCGCGGCCGCAGCCTCGGCAACGTCGACGTTCGTCCTGGCCGTGAGCCACATGCTCTCCACCGCCACCGTGGACCTGCTGATCTGGACGCTCATCGGCTACTTCGCGATCAAGCTCCTCAAGTCCGGCGACGGCCGCTGGTGGCTCGCCCTGGGCGCGACCGCCGGTGTGGGCCTGGCCAACAAGTGGTTGCTGCTCTTGCTGCTGGCAGCTCTGGCGATCGCACTGCTCGCCGTCGGCCCGCGCACCGTCCTGCGCACCTGGTGGCTCGCCGCCGGTATGGCCGTGTGCGCCGTGATCGCCGCTCCAGCCGTGATCTGGCAGGCAATGCACGACTTCCCACTGCTCACCGTCGCGCGCGGCATCAGCGAGGACGACGGCACCGAGAACCGAATCATGTTCGTCCCGATGCAACTCCTGATGCTGTCACCACTTCTGGTCCCGGTGTGGCTCATCGGCTTCCGGAACCTGTGGCGCGACAGGACCTTCCGCTCGATCGCACTCGCCTACCCGATCCTCTGCGCACTCTGCCTCATCACCGGCGGCAAGCCCTACTACGCGGTCCCGCTACTGCTGGTCCTGATGGCGGCGGGCGCACGCCAAGCGCAGGAATGGCTGTTGCGCCGCAAGGCGATCGGCAGCGTTCTAGTGGCCCTGAGCGTCATCCCTGCGTTGGTGGGCTCGCTACCGATCCTGCCGCCCAGCGCACTGGGCCCGGTCATCGCCATCAACCCCGAGCAAGGCGAACAGGTCGGCTGGCAAGAGCTAGCTATGACCGTCCAGGACGCCTGGTTCGACAACGACCGCCCCGTCGTCATCACCCGCAACTACGGCCAGGCGGGCGCGATCGAGGTCTACACCGAGATCCACACCTATTCCGGCCACATGTCCTTCTACGACTGGGGACCTCCGCAGCCGACCAGCACCAAGGTCCTGCTCGTCGGCTTCAGCCAGCCGCCGTTCAACGACTGCAAGGTCGTCGCCCAGCACCACAACCCCGTGGAGAACGAAGAAGACGGCACGGAGATAAAGCTGTGCACGGCCCCAACGGAACCATGGGAATCCTTCTGGCCGAAGCTACGCCACTACTACTGAACAACATTGACCACTTAGGACGTTGGACGCGTTCCAACACCGACCCCTCTTAGGCTGAATTCGGTCGAACCTGTTGGAAATACTCGATGTCTGGCTCTAGCTTCATTTCATGCCAAAGAGAGACTCCACGGTGCGTGGGCGAGAGTTCGGCGCGGGCATACGCGCGGCCATCGAAAGCGCGGGCCTGACCGGACGCGGCGCCTCGCAACTCGCCGGCTGGGATCCCGCCAAGCTGTCCGACCTGATGAACGGCAAAGGCGGCATCAGCGAGCACGACCTCATCCGCCTGCTGGGCATCTGCCGAACCCCGCTCGAGGAGTCCGAACACCTGGTGACGATGTTCCGGGAGGCCGAGCGTTCCGGCTGGTTGCAGGTCCACGGCGAACGCCAGCCGATCATGCCTCGCACGATCGGCGAGCACGAGGCGGTTGCGACAGAACTCCTCTGCTGGAGCATGAACCTGATCCCCGGCGCACTCCAACTCCCCGACTACATGCGGGCTTTGATCGAGGCCAACCCGAACTCGCCTGCCGAGGAAGCAGACTCACGTGTGACCGCACGCTCCGCGCGGCAACAGGTGTTGATCCAGCGCCGCTGCACGATGACCTTCTACATCCACGAGCAGGCGCTACTGCTTCTTGTCGGCGGACCGGAAGTGATGTCCGATCAGCTGGACCACCTGATGACCATGGACAAGCGGCCGTACATCTCTTGTCGAATAGTGCCCGTCTCGGCCGGTGCGCACGCAGGACAGGCCGGTTCCTTCACGCTCATGAAGTTCGACAAGCTCGACCCTGTCGTCTTCATCGACGCCGAGAACCACGGCGTCTTCCTGGACGACAAAGCTTCAGCCAAGGCTTACACGAACATCCTGAAGTCACTCGATCGGACTGCGTTGGATGCGGAACAATCCAGGGAGTTGATCGAACGCATCGCCCTGTGAGGAGACTGCCAGATGACTGAATGGCGAAAGAGCAGCTACAGCGCCAACGGCACCGACTGCGTGGAGATCGGACGTGGCGTCGGCGTGCGGGACAGCAAGGCTCCGGCTGCCCGTATCGCGCTCGGAACTGATGCGTGGACCGCGTTCCTCGCCGCCACGAAGGCTGACAAACTCGCCCGGTGACCCGAAACTGGCCCGAGAAGCTCGCCACCGACGAAGGCGTGCTCGCCTGGGAGTTCCTGGACTTCCTCCGCAGGACCGCCGTGCTCAAGGTCGACGGCCTGACCCGCGACCAGGCAGCGGCGGCCCCGATCGCCACGTCCCCGAAACTGACGGCGCTCGGCCTGCTCAAACACCTCACCGCCGTCGAGCGGTACTGGCTGTGCATCGCGGGCGCGGGTCTCGACCTGCCGTCACTGTGGAAGGGCGACCCGGACCCGTCCTGGAACCTCGAAGACGACGACACCCCGGCGTCGCTCATCCAGGCCTACCGCGAGGAATGGGCGAATGCCGAGGCGCTGAAGAAGCTGGACCCCAACGCCACGGCGGCCGACGGCGAGCGCACCGTGCGGTGGATCCTGGTCCACGTCGCGCAAGAAACCGCACGTCACGTGGGCCATCTGGACCTGCTCCGTGAACTCGCGGATGGGCAGACCGGCGAGTAGCGCGACTACGAGGGCAGGTTTCGCCTGACCACAACGGGACCAGCGGGCCACCAGGCCGCGTACTCAGATTCGGCGAGTCACGGCTGATTTATGTAGCCACCCACGGTGTTCTGGCACACCTCTTGCAGTGCGGCTACCGCGTCGCGCAGCAGCGGGTTGGTGTTCGCGGTGCGGTGCACCACGTGCACATGCCTGCGCAACGGCTTGTGGCGCAACGGCATCACGTGCGCGCCTGCCAGCTCCCGGTAGCCGAGCGCGGGCACGAGCGCGACGCCTACACCGGCCGCCACGAGTGATTGCACGACCTCGTAGTCGTTGCTTCGGAATGCGATCTTGGGGCCGAAGCCCGCCGCCGCACAGAGGCGGGTGAGACAGACCGCGCCGGAGGTTCCGTCGCGCGAGGCGATCCAGCGTTCGTCTTTGAGGTCTTCGAGTTTGACGTTGTTCTTCGCGGCAGGATGGTCCGCCGGGACCATCACCAGGAGCGATTCGTCCAGCAACGGCACCACGGTCAGTTCTACCGGCCACGTTCGCGGCACGAGGTCGTACACGTACACCAGAGCGAGGTCGAGCTCACCGGCCAGCACGAGCGGCAGCACGTCGTCCGGCTCCGCCTCGTCCAGGCGGATCTCGGCTCCGGGCAGATCCGCCTGCAGCCTCGCCAGCACCTTCGGCATGACCCGCGAACTCGCCGTGGGGAACGTGCCGATCCGCAGGCGCCCGCGCAGGCCCTGCACCATCGCCTTCACCTCGTGCTCGAACCCGTCGAACGCGGCGAGCAGCTCGCCGCCGCGGTCCGCGATCAGCAGGGCGGTGCTGGCAGGCCTGATCGAGTGCGCCTCGCGCTCGAAGAGCGTGACGCCGACCGCCCGCTCGAACGCCGAGATCTGCTGCGACACGGCCGACGACGTATAACCGAGACTGCGCGCGGCCTCCGCGAAGGAACCCGTCTTCACGACCTCGACGAGCGTGCGCAGATGAACCGGATTGAGCACCAGCGCAGCTTACGCTCGACGTAGCGAGGTTTCATTCTGCAACCTCTGGCGGATTCCGCCGGCACCTACCAGGGTGGAGGCATGCCCTACGTCTCCACGAACCCGTCGAACACCTCCGACGTGGTCACCGAGATCGAGCTCGGGACCAGCCGCGACTTCGTGGCCGCCGCACAACGCGCCAAGGCCGCACAACGCGCCTGGGCACGCGTGCCCGCGCCCGTGCGCGGCCAGGTCATCGGCAACATCGGCCGCCTGGTCGAAGCGAACTTCGAACCCCTCTCCCAGCTCGTGACCCGCGAGATCGGCAAGCCGATCGCGGAGGCCCGCGGCGAAGTGCAGGAGATCGTCGACACCGCCAACTTCTTCGTCGGCGAGGGCCGACGCCTCTACGGGCAGACGGTCCCTTCGGAGATGCCGGACAAGCAGCTCTTCACGTTCCGCAACCCGGTCGGCGTCGCGGCGATCATCACCGCCGGCAACTTCCCGGTCGCCGTGCCGTCCTGGTACATCATCCCGGCGTTGCTGTGCGGCAACTCGGTCGTGTGGAAGCCCGCCGAGTACTCCGCCGCGTCGGCCCAGGCCTTCTACGACGTGTTCCAGGCCGCCGGCATTCCGGCCGGCGTGTTCGAGATCGTCTTCGCCGAGGGCTCGGAGACGTTCGACGGACTGGAGCAGTCGCTGCGGCAGGGCCTCGTCGACAAGGTCGGCTTCACCGGGTCCAGCGAGGTCGGTGTGCGCATCGGCGAACTGTGCGGACGCCACCTCCAGACGCCGTGCCTGGAACTGGGCGGCAAGAACCCGATGGTCGTCACCGAGGACGCGGACCTCGACCTGGCCGTGCAGGGCGCGCTGTTCGCCGGCTTCGGTTCCGCGGGCCAGCGTTGCACATCGCTCGGCACGGCGATCGTGCACGAGTCGGTGTACGACGAGTTCCTGACCAGGTTCGTCGAGGCCGTCGCCGGCGCCGCCGTGGGCGACCCGGCCACCGATGTCCTCTATGGACCGTTGCTGGACGAGAAGTTCGCGCTGGCGTACGAGAAGTACCTCGGCTGGATCGGCGAGCACCACACGGTGCACGGCCCGACCGGCCGCATCTCGGCTGCCAGCCCGCGCGACGGCTTCACTGGTGAGAACGGCTTCTTCTACCACCCCGCAATCGTTTCCGGTGTGCGCGACGACGACGAACTGTTCCTGCAGGAGACGTTCGGGCCGCTCGTCGGCGTCATGAAGTACTCGGACCTGGACGAGGCGATCGAGCTCGGCAACAAGCCGGGTTACGGCCTGTCGTGCTCGATCTACACCACGGACCCGAACAAGGCCTTCCGGTTCCGCGCCGGCATCTCCGCCGGAATGGTGAGCGTCAACAACTCGACGTCCGGGGCCGAGGCGCACCTGCCGTTCGGCGGTAACGGCAAGAGCGGCAACGGCTCCCGGCAGTCGGGCGTGTGGGTGCTCGATCAGTTCACCCGCTGGCAGTCCATGAACTGGGACTACTCGGGGAAGCTGCAGAAGGCGCAGATGGACACTCTCGCGATCGAGGCGAACCTTGACTACCGCCTCGCCTGAGCTGCCTGCTCAAGCGGAGGTCGTCGTCATCGGCGGCGGGGTGATGGGCACATCCATCGCTTTTCACCTCGCCGAGGCAGGAGTCCGGGATGTCGTGGTCGTGGAGCGGGATGACCTGGGGTCCGGCTCCACCTGCAAGGCAGCGGGTGGAGTGCGCGCCCAGTTCTCCGACGAACTGAACATCAGGCTCGGAGCTCGATCCATCGAACTGTTCCAGCGCTTTCCGCAGCGCCCCGGGCAGGAGATCGACCTGCACCAGGTCGGCTATCTGTTCCTCCTCTCTTCCGACGATGACGTGACGGCGTTCGAGCGCAACGTCGACCTCCAGAACTCCCTCGGCGTGCGCAGTCGAATGCTGACTGTCGAGGAAGCCCGGCGGATGTCTCCGCTGATCGAGACGGACGGCCTGCTCGCGGCGACCTTCTCCCCGGACGACGGGCACTGCACGCCTGAGTCCGTCGTCCTCGGTTATGCCACCGCGGCCCGCCGATTCGGTGCCCGTCTGCACACCAGAACCACCGTGAGATCGATCGTAGGAACGGGGTCTGACACTTTTCGCGTCGAAACCGACCGCGGCTCCGTTTCGACGCCGAATCTGGTCTGCGCGGCCGGCGCGTGGTCGCGGGAGATCGGTGCGATGGTGGGCGTTGACCTGCCGGTTTCCCCGCTGCGGCGGCAGATCATGTTCACCGAGGCCATGCCGGAGCTACACGATCGGGTGACGCCGTTCACCATCGACTTCGGCAGCACCTTCTACTTCCACCGCGAGGGCCGGGGGCTGCTGTTCGGCATGTCCGACCCGGACGAGACGCCGGGATTCAAGCTGGACATGTCCGACGCGTGGCTGCCCAGGCTCACCGAGGCGATCGGCAGGCGCGCGCCGAGGCTGCTGGACGTGGGCGTGCGCGACGGGTGGGCCGGGCTGTACGAGGTGACGCCGGACCACAACGCGCTGATCGGCTCGGCAGGCCGGTTCTTCTACGCCACCGGCTTTTCCGGGCACGGTTTCCTGCAGGGCCCCGCGGTCGGCGAGGTCGTGCGCGACCTGGTGCTCGGCCGCGAGCCCTTCGTCGACGTGTCCAGTTTGGACGCCTCCAGATTCGCCGCCGACCAGGCTCGGCCGGAACTCAACTGCGTGTGAGGACTGTGATGGACGTACTCGAGCTCATGGACGAGTGGGGGCCGGAGAAGGTCGTCTGCGTGTCCGACCGGCGCACCGGCATGAAAGGTGTGCTCGTCATCGACAACACCGCGCGCGGCATGGGCAAGGGCGGCACGCGGATGACCCCGAACGTGACGGTCGCGGAGATCGCCCGTCTCGCGCGCGTGATGACGTGGAAGTGGGCAGGGGTCGACCTGTTCTTCGGCGGCGCGAAGGCGGGGATCGTGTTCGATCCTTCCTCCCCTGACAAGGAAGCGGCGCTGCGGGCGTTCGCGCGCAGGCTCTCCAACGAGGTGCCGCGCGAGTACGTGCTCGGGCTCGACATGGGCCTCACCGAGCGGGACGCCGCGATCGTCCAGGACGAACTGTCGGACCGCGGCGCTATGATGGGCGCACCGGCTCAACTCGGCGGTCTTCCGTACGACGAGCTGGGCGTCACCGGGTACGGCGTGGCCGAGGTGGCGGACGAACTGATGGAGCTGCGCGGCAAACGCGTGGCGGTACAGGGTTTTGGCGCGGTCGGTGCCGCGGCGGCGAAGCGGTTCGCCGAACTCGGCGCGGTCGTCGTCGCCGTGTCCTCGGTGCACGGAGCGCTGGTCGATGCAGGCGGTCTGGACGTCGCGCGACTGCTGAAGCTGCGGGACGAGTTCGGTGATCTCGCGGTCAAGGAGTACGGCGACGTCCGTGAACTCGGCGCCGAGCTTCGCGTGCCGTGCGACGTGCTGGTGCCGGCGGCGCTGCAGGACGTGATCGACGCGGAACTCGCGGGCGAGCTCGACACCACCCTGGTGGTCGAGGGCGCGAATCTGCCGACTTCCGTTGCGGCGCAGGAGGTTCTCGCGGAGCGCGGGATCGCGGTCGTGCCGGACTTCATCGCGAACGCCGGGGGCGTGATCGCGGCGGCGTTCGCGATGGACGCGCGGTACTCGCCGTTCCCGGTGAACCCCGCGACGGTGCTGGAGGCCGTGTCCTCGAAGCTGAGGGCGAACGCGGCGAACGTCATCGTCGAGGCGAGAAGTCGTGGCACCACGACACATGTGGCGGCGCGCGAGCTGGCGCAGGAACGCGTGCTGGCCGCGATGAGGCTGCGGGGGCGGGTCGCATGAGCTCGCTCGAAGGCGTGGTGATCGCGGACTTCAGCCGGGTGCTGGCGGCGCCGTACGCGACGATGATGCTGGGCGACCTCGGTGCCGAGGTGGTCAAGGTCGAACGGCCCGGCAGGGGCGACGAGACTCGCACGTGGGGTCCGCCGCACTACCAGGACGAGGCGACGTACTTCCTGTCCGTCAACAGGAACAAGACGTCGGTGCAGATCGACCTGTCGACGGAGGCGGGCAGGGAGAAGGCGCGCGAGCTGATCGCGCGGGCGGACGTCGTGGTCGAGAACTTCAAGCCGGGCACCATGAAGAAGTTCGGGCTGGACTACGAGTCCCTCGGGCGGGACGACCTCGTCTACTGCTCGATCTCGGGATTCGGCGCGGGCAAGGGCGCGGACCTGCCCGGCTACGACCTGCTCGTGCAGGCCGTGGGCGGGTTGATGAGCGTGACCGGGCCCGGTCCGTACGAGCCGGTGAAGACCGGGGTGGCGCTGGTCGACGTGCTGACCGGGTTGCACGCGTGCGTCGGAATCCTGGCGGCCTTGCGGCACCGGGAGGCGACAGGGCTGGGCCAGCTCGTCGAGCTGGACCTGCTGACGGTGCTGTTGTCGAGCATGGTGAACCAGAGCGCGGGCTTCACGCTGGCCGGCTCGGTGCCGAAGCCGATGGGCAACCGGCATCCGTCGATCGCGCCGTACGAGGTGTTCCCGACGGCTGACCAGCCGATCGCGCTCGCGGTGGGCAACGACCGGCAGTTCCGCCGATTGTGCTCGGTGCTGGACGTGCCGGAGCTGGCCACGGACTCGCGGTTCGTCACGAACTCCGATCGGGTGGAGCACGTGGACGAGCTGTTCGAGGTGCTCGCGGCACGGCTGCGGACGCGCCCGGCGCAGCACTGGTTCGAGACGCTGACACCGCTGGGCGTTCCGTGCGGTCCTGTCAACGATGTCGCGCGCGCGTTCGCGCTGGCGGAGTCGCTGGACCTCGCCCCGACCGCGACGATCGACGACATGACGCTCGTCGCGAACCCCATCCGCCTGTCGCGCACGCCGGTGACCTACCGGCTGCGCCCGCCGAAGCTGGAGCAGTGAAGTGCAGGACCCGTTGCAGTTGCTGGACATCCCGTCGTTGCTGGGCGACGAGGAGCGCGACATCCAGGCCACCGTCGCGCAGTACCTGACCGACCACGTCCGGCCCCACATCGCCTCGTGGTTCGAGGAGGGCATCCTGCCGCGCGAGCTCGCGCGGGAGCTCGGCAAGCTCGGCGTGCTGGGCATGCACCTGGAGGGCTACGGGTGCGCGGGCACGTCGGCGCTCGCGTACGGACTCGCGTGCCTGGAGCTGGAGGCGGTGGACAGCGGCATCCGCAGCTTCGTGTCCGTGCAGGGTTCGCTGTCGATGTACTCGATCTGGAAGTACGGGTCGGAGGAGCAGAAGCAGGAGTGGCTGCCCCGCCTGGCCGCCGGTGAGGCGATCGGGTGCTTCGGTCTGACCGAACCGGACTTCGGCTCGAACCCGTCCGGCATGCGCACACGGGCCGTGCGCGACGGCTCGGACTGGGTGCTCAACGGCACCAAGATGTGGATCACCAACGGTGGTCTCGCGGACGTGGCGACGGTGTGGGCGCGGACCGAGGACGGAATTCGAGGATTCCTCGTTCCTCGCGGCACCCCGGGATTCTCGACGCGGGACATCAAGCAGAAGCTGTCAATGCGAGCATCCGTCACTTCCGAGTTGATCCTGGAGGACGTCCGGCTGCCGGAAAACGCCCGCCTGCCGCTCGCTACTTCCTTGCGCGCGCCGCTCACATGTCTGAACGAGGCTCGGTTCGGGATCGTGTTCGGCGCTGTCGGCGCCGCGCGGGATTCGTTGCAGGCGGCGCTCAGCTACGCCGGCACGCGCATCCAGTTCGACCAGCCGATCGCCGCGTTCCAGCTCACCCAGCGCAAGCTCGCGAGCATGACGGTGCAGGTCAGCAACTCGATGCTGCTGGCGTTGCACCTCGCGAGGCTCAAGGAGGCCGGCACGCTCAAGCCCGAGCAGATCAGCGTCGGCAAGTACAACAACGTCGAGTCGGCCATCGCGATCGCGCGGGAAAGCCGGACCATCCTCGGCGCGAACGGCATCTCGCTGGAGTACTCGCCCTTGCGTCACGCGAACAACCTGGAATCCGTACTTACTTACGAGGGCACTTCCGACATCCACCTGCTATCCATCGGCCACGCGTTGACCGGAATCGCATCATTTCGTTGATCGTTCGCCCTATCCTGCACTCCGCAACGGGGTTCGCGGGTGGGAGGACGTTCTGCCGGAGGAGACAAACAGCCGCAGTGACGCGCGTCGCAACCGCAAGCGATTGCTGGATGCCGCGACGCACGTCCTGCGGGCTGAACCAGCAACGGCGACGATGCAGTCGATCGCGCACAAGGCCGCGCTTTCGCAAGCGACGGCGTATCGGCACTTTCCGTCCGTGGAAGCGCTCGTGGTGGCCTACCACGAAGACGTCATGGCGTCGTTGGTCGAACACGGCGAACGGTCTCGCAAGACCGGCAAGGAACTGTTCGAACACCAGGCCGCACGCTGGGTCAAGCTGCAGAACCTGCACGGCCCGGTGATAGCGCGGTTCTCGTCGCAGCGAGGTTTTCTGGAACGGATGCAGTGCGGCGAGGCCACGGCGGCGTTGTCGTGCAGCGCGTGGGACCAGGCGTTGCGCGGTGTGCTGATCGACCTGGCGCTGCCGGACGCTTTGTTGAACGTGGCACGGTTTCTGCACAACGCGTTGTTCGCCCCGCGAGAGATCCTCGACCTGACGAAAACCGCCGGACTACCTGACGAGCAGGTGGTCCGGCGGCTCTCCGACGCGTTCTACGGCGCGCTCACGGGCTGGGCCTCGCACTAGATCCCGAGCGGGAGCACCCACTTCAGTTCGGACTTGACGTTCGGACGGCCGTCGAGCGGGTCCTCACCGGCGATGCCACCGGCCGCGATCTTGTCCAGGGTCTTCAGACCCTCGGGCAGGATCTGGCCGAACACCGTGTAGTTCGGACGCAGGATCGAGTCCGACTGCACCAGGAAGAACTGCGAGCCGTTCGTGTCGGGGCCGGCGTTCGCCATCGCGAGCGTGCCGCGCGGGTAGATGCGACGCTGGCCGGTCGGGTCGTTCGGCGCGGGCTGCAGGTCGGTCGGCAGTTCGTCCTTGTACTTGTAACCGGGGCCGCCCTCACCCGTGCTGGACGGGTCGCCGCACTGCAGCACCTTGAGCGTCGGGTAGGCGGTGAGCCGGTGACACTCGGTCTGGTTGTAGAAACCGCGGTGTGCCAGGTGGATGAAGCTGTGCGCGGTGCACGCCGCCTTGGCGCGGTCGAGCACCAGCGGGATGTCGCCCTGATTCGTCTTCACCTTCACCAGGACCTTGCCCTTGGTGAACCACGGGTCGTGCGGGATCGACACCGGGCGAGCCGCGGGCTCCTCCGGTGTCGCGGTGTAGCCGCAGTCGGGCCGGGCCGTCTGAACCTCGGCGGACGCGGTGCCCGTCGTGATGAAACCAACGGCCAGCGCCGCCACTGCCAGTCCAGCTGCGATTCGCCTCATGCGCGTTTCCTAGTGCAGCGTTGGTGGCCGGGCAAGTTTTAACGGATCACACGTGCTGCTCAGTTGTCGCGCGACTCTTCTGGCCGCACGTCGCGAGCGCCAGCACGGCAGCGCGTTGCCGCACTCGTCCGATGTGGAGGATGAGCCGGTCGGCGCGCGGTGCTCGTCCTGGCCGCACTTCACTCGATCCAGCGACGTGTATCGGATCCGAGACCGGGTACCCGAACTGCATAGGGAGGTAATGCAGTCATGGGATTCGACGAGTTGAAGAACAAGGCCAAGGACCTCATCGGCCAGCACGGTGACAAGGTCGATCAGGGTGTCGAACGTGCGGGCCAGTTCGCCGACGACAAGACCGGCGGCAAGCACAGCGAGCACATCGACAAGGGCGAGGACAAGCTCAAGGAAGGCCTCCGGAACTTCGGAGGCGAGCAGCAGCAACAGCAGTAGTCACGCGAGCAGCGTGGTTCGCGTGTGAGTTACGCGGATTGGAATCACTTCCGCGATCCCGGCGACCCGGTTACCGTCGTTCGCCGGGATCGCGGAGGTGACGGTGGATCCGAGCGGAGTGACGAGGGCGGCACGGCTGACAGCGTTGGCCGCGTTGTGCCTGGTCACCGTCGTTTTGCTGCTCCCGGCGGCCATCAGCGTGAGCACCGGCGGGCCCGTTCCAGGTTTCTTCGGCGAGTTCGGCCGGTGGTTGTGGCCCGCGGTGGGCGCGATGGTGCTCGTCGCGATCGGTCTCGCGCTCTGGGAACGTGTCCGCGGTCACGAGACCAGCAACCGCGCCGCCGCGCTCGACCGGGTCGAGTCACGGGTGAAGACGCTGCTGGCCGCCTCACTGGCTGCTCAGACGCAGATCAAGCTCGGTGTTCTGCAGCAGCCCAAGCTCTCCGTGCGCGTCGAGGGCGAGGAAGTCTCGTCGCCGGACCTGGAAGCCGTCTACGACCGTCTCGGCCACAGCATGGTTCTGATCGGACCGGTCGGCAGCGGGCGGTCGACGTTGTTGCGCGAACTGTGCCTGGCGTTGGTCGAGCGGGCGCGTGACGATCCCGAGGCACCGATTCCCGTGGTCGTGGACCTGGCGACGTGGCGTGCGTACGGCACTCGCAAGCCCACGGAGTTCACCGCGTGGTTGCTGCGGGAGTTGAACCGCCGTTACGGCATCAGTCGCTCGGCGGGCACGATCTGGCTGCGCCGCGAGCGGGTGGCCGTGCTCATCGACGGCCTGGACGAGGTGCCGCAAGTCGACCGCGCACTCTGTGAGTCCGAACTCGCGCCGTTCGCCTCGGTCGTGACCTCGACGGAGCCGATCGAGAACCTGCCCTCGGTGTTCGTCGAGCCGCTGTCGCGCGGTCAGGTTCTCGAGTACATCGCTTCGGTCAGTCCCCGGCTCGACAGCCTGGAGGCAGCGCTCACCCCGGCGATCTGGGAGCGGCTGGACTCGCCGCTGGCGCTGAACCTGCTGGCGCTGACGCACCTGGACAAGCAGGTCGACGCGATCGGCATCGACTTCGTGGGTTCGTTCGTCGCGGAAAGGCTTTCCAGCCAACGCGGCGCAGGTCCCACCATTCGCGCGTTGAAGCTCCTCGCACGGTTGGGGCGGCCGGACCTCGGTGCGCCCGTGCACATGCCTCACCGCCGTGCGTGGCTTCCGCTGCTGCCGACTCGTCCGTTGTGGTTGCTGTTCGTGCGCGCGGTGCCTGCCGCATATGCCGGTGGCGTGTGCGCCGTTGCGTTCATGACGGGACTGCGCCTCGGGTTGTGGCCCGCATTGGTGTTCGTGGTCGCCGCGTCTTCGTTGCTCGTATTGGTCAACAGACTGCCGCACGTCTTTCACCCGCCGGGACGCGCGCACGGCATTCTGACTGCCGCGCTGGGATTCCTGGCCGGGGTGTTCGCGGGATTGCTGGTCGGGCTCGCCGGTTTGTGGCTGGGTGGAATCGGCACGCCGTGGCCGTACCTCGTGGCGTATGTGTTCGTGGTGGTGGCGTCATTCTTCTTGGCGTTGGGTTTTTTACCAGGTTCCGCTCCTGTGCCGTGGGCGGTGCTGATCGCCGCCGCTCCTGGTGTCTCGATGATCTGGATCGGCCCCTACGTGGTGCTGGCGGGCATGGGCGTCGGCTTCTCCGCAGGCGTCGCAGGCGGAGTTTTCGCCGCCGCCGTCGGACGTGTGTGGAGCACGGTGCGCCCGGCGCAACAGCAACGCATGCGTCTGGGGCGCCCGTGGTGGGTGCAGCCGACTGTCCCGGTTCTCGGCACGGTCGGTCTACTGGGTGGGATCGGTGCGATGGGGTCCTGGGGAACCGCACTGGGAGTAGCACTGGGATTGCTGGTGACCCCGACCGCCGCCCGCGACTACGTCTGGCCGTTCGACGCGCTCGCCGAGGTCGCCGCGGAGGGCGTCACGCGTCCCCTCTCATTGGGCGAGTTGTCCTTCCGCCGCAAGGCTTTGCTCCACCTCGCACAGGACCGGTTGCTGCTCACCCGCGTCGACGGCGAGTACCGCTTCGCACACGTCGCCCTGCGCGACCACTTGGCGTCGTGCGACCCGACGGCGCTGCTTCGTGCCACGCGTCGTTGAACCTTCACCATCTGCGGGCCGTACGGCCTGACAGAGAGGTCGGGTGTTGTGCATGCGCTGGTCGAAGGGCTGGATCGCGGGGGCCGGGGTTTTTTCGGTCGTCGCGGCGATCGGAGGTACGGCCTTCGCCCTTGCCGGGTCCGGCGGCTCCACGTCGCAGTCGGGGGTGGCGGGCAAAGAGGTGTGTTCCGGGCAGCAGGTGAGGACGGCGAGCTCGAAGGGGCCGGCCGGTGTGCTGTCGGACCAGTTCCCGGTCGGGACGTTGTTGCGGCTCTCCAATCCCGCCAACGGGCGGGCGATCACCGTGTCGGTCACCGGGGCGTCGACCGGTTGCGCGGTGCTGAACACCGCTGCGTTCGATTCACTCTCGTCCGCCGAAACAGGTCAGAACGGAGTGGACGGCCTTCTCCGCCGCATTCGGGTGGAGATCGTCGGAAACGCGCCGGCTCCGACACCCACCACCCGGACTCCCACTTCCCGCGTGCGGGCTTCCGGAACTGTGGGCCCGGTCGTCTGCGACGGCGCGACCGTCGGGTTGTCGGCCGTCGGCGGGGCTCCCGGGGCGTTCTCGTCACAGCTTCCGGTGGGGACTTCGGTGCGGGTGAGCAATCTGGACAACGGAAAGCAGACGACCGTGCCGATCGTCGGTGTCGGAACGGGCTGCGTCGTGCTGAACAGCGCGGCTTTCGACCTGGTCGGGGAATCGGGGAAGAACGTGATCAAGCGCGCCCAGATCGAAAGGGTGACCTGACCCGATCACCAGTCCATCGGCTCGCCGGGCTCCTCCGGTTCCGGCCACTCGTCCACGGCGTCGCCAGAGCCCCACGCCGCACCGCCGGTGGTCGTGGTCTTCGGCTTCGGCTTGGGGGGCTGGGCGGCGACAGGCGCGGCCGCGGCGGGTGCGGGCCCGCCGGCCGCCACGACCTCCAGGATCTGCTCGCCGTACTTCGTGAGCTTGGCCTGGCCGACGCCGCTCACCGCGCCCAGCGAGGCGAGCGAGCCGGGACGTGACGCCGCGATGGACTTCAGCGTAGCGTCGTGGAAGATCACGTAGGCCGGGACGCTCTGCTCGCGGGCCTGCTGGGCCCGCCACTCGCGCAGTGCCTCGAAGAGCGGGCCCGCGTCGGCCGGCAGGTCCACCTTCACCTTGGCCGCGCCGGAAGAGGACGCCGTGCGCGTCGTCGAGCGGGCAGGCGTCGGGTCCTTGCGCATCTTGACTTCGCGCTTGCGACCGAGGACCTCGGTGCTCGCCTCGGTGAGCACCAGCGTCGAGTACTCGCCCTCGACGGCCAGCAGGCCCTGGGCGAGGAGCTGGCGGACCACGCCGCGCCACTCGCTCTCGTTCAGGTCCTCGCCGATGCCGAACGTGCTGAGCTGGTCGTGGTCGAACTGGATGACCTTGGCGGTCTTGCGGCCCAGCAGGATGTCGATGGCCTGACCGGCGCCGAACTTCTGGTTGCGCTCCTTGCGCAGCCGGTAGACCGTGGAGAGGACCTTCTGCGCGGCCACCGTGCCGTCCCACGACTCGGGCGGTGTGAGGCAGGTGTCGCAGTTGCCGCACGGCACGCCGGACTCGTTGAAGTACTCGAGGATCCTGGTGCGGCGGCACGTGATGGTCTCGCAGAGGGCGAGCATCGCGTCGAGGTGCGCCTGTGACCGGCGGCGGAACGCGAGATCGCCCTCCGAGGACTCGATCATCTTGCGCTGCTGCACCACGTCCTGCAGGCCGTAGGCGAGCCAGGCCGTGGACGGGAGACCGTCACGGCCCGCGCGGCCCGTCTCCTGGTAGTAGCCCTCGACCGACTTCGGGAGGTCGAGGTGGGCCACGAAGCGGACGTCCGGCTTGTCGATGCCCATGCCGAAGGCGATCGTCGCGACCATGACCAGACCGTCCTCGCGCAGGAAGCGGGCCTGGTTGCGCTGACGGACCGACGAGTCGAGGCCCGCGTGGTACGGCAGCGCGGGAATGCCGTTGGCCACCAGGAACTCGGCCGTCTTCTCCACCGACGCGCGGGACAGGCAGTAGACGATGCCGGCGTCGCCCTGGTGCTCACGGCGCAACAGGTCCAGCAACTGCTTCTTCGGCTCCTTCTTGCCGACGATGCGGTACTGGATGTTCGGCCGGTCGAAGCTGGAGACGAACTGACGCCCCTCGTTCAGCTCCAGGCGCGTGAGGATCTCCTTGCGCGTCGCCTCCGTCGCGGTGGCGGTGAGCGCGATCCGCGGCACCTTGGGCCAGCGCTCGTGCAGGTGCGTGAGCGAGAGGTAGTCGGGCCGGAAGTCGTGGCCCCACTGGGAGACGCAGTGCGCCTCGTCGATCGCGAACAGCGCGATCTCGCCCTGGTCGAGCAGGCGCAGGGTCGCCTCGGACGTCAGCCGTTCTGGCGCGAGGTAGAGCAGGTCGAGCTCGCCGTTGACGAACTCGGCCTCGACCATCCGGCGTTCGTCCCAGGACAGCGAGGAGTTCAGGAAGCCCGCGCGCACGCCCAGGGCGCGCAACGCCTCCACCTGGTCCTGCATCAGCGCGATGAGCGGGGAGATCACCACGCCCGTGCCGGGCCGCACCAGGGCGGGCACCTGATAGCACAGGGACTTGCCGCCGCCGGTCGGCATGAGCACGAGCGCGTCGCCACCCGCGACCACGTGCTCGACGATGGCGGCCTGATCGCCGCGGAACTCGGGGTACCCGAAGACGCGCTGCAGAACCTGCAGCGCGTCCCCGTGGTCGGTTGAACCCATGCCGCCGATGCTAGCGAGCAGCACCGACAGTCCGGTGCGCTAGCCCAACCGGCTCGTCGTACCAGCGGAAACGCTGGCGGCGGTCAGCGGAGCGGCCGAGGCGGCCGGCACCGCGCCCTTCAGCGGGATCCGCACCGACGTGTCCGCCAGGTCGACGGTCAGCCGGGGCAGCTGGCTCGGCCGCACGATCGCGCTCGAGTCGGTGCCGCCGATGAGCAGGCCCAGCCGGTGCCCCGCCGGGATCACGTGGTCCGTTGTGGACAGTCGGAACGTCATGCGGTACTTGGTTCCTGGCGTGATCGTGCGCGGGGTCGAGAGCGACTGGTAGTTGGCGAGGTCCGCCCAGCCGCGCGCGATGATCTGCGCGTCGACGTTGCCCGTCGTGGCCTCCGTGTTGCGGTAACAGGCGTCATCGCCCGTACGGCTCTCGCCCCAGCACGACTCCGTGCTCAGGGTCCGGATGCCCTCGCCCGTACGCACCGTCGCCGGTCCGTAGTCGACGAGGTACGCCGTGAGGTGCGCGGTCGGCGTCGACGACGACACCCCCACCGTGATCGACGACGTACCCGCAACGCGCAGGTCAGAGGTCAGCGCGGCCGTCGAGTAGAGCACCCTGCCGGTGTTCGAGCCGGAGAGCCAGGTCGACGGCGTCGCGTTGCCGTTGTCGGTGAACGCGGCCGTGCCGGTGCCGGGCGCCGTGCCGAGTCCCGAAGAAGAAGGACGCAACACGGTGCTGACGGTGCCCGAAGGTGGCCACGTCTGGTCGTCCACCCACTGGTTGGGCGCACGTTCCGAGGAGATCTGCGGTTCGTTCTCGATCCCGTTCTGCACGTTCAGCAGCCAGCGGTCGAACCACCGGTGCAGCGTCGGGACCCACTCGCCGCGCCGGAAGTCGAACGGGTCGACGTGCGCGGTCTGCGAGAACCAGAGCTTCTTCGGCACCGAGGCGGGCACCGCGTCCCAGAACTGGCCGTACTGCAGTGTCTTCACGTTGAGGTCGTTCAGGCCGTGGATAGCGAAGATGGACGCCTTCACGTTCGACGCGTTGCGCACGAAGTCCCGTGTCTGCCACATCGCCGTGTAGTCGCCGTTGGCGGGCGAACCGTTCGTCATCTGCGTGCGCACCGCACCACATCGTGAGCGCGCGTTGGAGTTCTCGAACTGCGAACCCAGTCCGGTCGGCGAGCTGTAACCGGGGTACGCGACGCCGTCCGAACGGAACCAGTCGTACCAGGAACTGATGGCCGCGATCGGCACGATGGTCTTGAGCCCGTCGATCCCGGTCGACGCGACGCCGTTCGCGATCGAGCCGTCCCACGACTTGCCGATCATGCCGACGGCACCGGTCGACCAGGAGGCGGTCTTCGTGGTGGCGCCGGTCAGGGTCGAGTAGCCGGTGCGGCGGCCGTTGAGCCAGTCGATCAGGGCCGTGCCGGACGCGATCTCCGACTGACCGCCGACGTCGACGCAGCCGCGCGACCGGTTCGTGCCGAGGAAGTCGACCAGCACGACGGCGTAGCCGCGCGGGACGAAGTAGTTGTCGTAGAAGAGCGGGAACTTCACCGGCAGCCCGGCGGAGTCGTAGGTCTTGACCTCGCTCTCGTTGCCGCGCCCGGCGCTCTGGTAGTAGGGACTGGCGTCCATGATCACGGGCACGCGCCCGGTCGTGGACGGCCTGATGATGTCGGCGGTCACCCGGTCACGGGTGCCGTCGCCGTCCAGATCGAGCCCGGAGTCGACGTAGACCGTCTCCCGGACCGCGTCGGCCATCGAGTGGATCGGCGCGGACACGCCGCCGGACAGGCTGAACGCTGGTGTCGCCGCTGTGGCAGGGATTGGCGTCAGGATCAGGGCCCCTGCTAACGCCACTACAACACGAACACGCTTCATGAAGATTCACGCTAAGGAGTGAAGAAGTCGCCCCGTCAGAGCCGAAAGGCTTGACCCTCTGCTGTTGCGCCCGGCACTCCCCTCACGAATATTCGTTCCTCGTGAGCTTCAGCTTCGAACCCGGCCGCACCCGCGTCGTCTTCGGCCGCGGCACCGTCACCTCCGTGCGCGCCGAGGTCGAACGGCTCGGCGCGACGCGGGTGCTGCTGATCGCCCGGCACGGCGGCGACAAGGTGGCGGCCGAGCTCGGCCCGTTGCTCGTCACCCGGTTCACGGGCGCGGCCATGCACACGCCGGTCGAGGTCACGGAGCGCGCGCTCGTGTCGTTGCGCGAGCACGGCGCGGACTGCATCGTGTCGGTCGGCGGCGGATCGAGCACGGGGCTGTCGAAGGCTCTCTCGGTACGCGCGGGCGTGCCGCAGATCATCATCCCGACGACCTACGCGGGCTCCGAGGTCACGCAGGTGCTCGGCGAGACGGCGGAGGGGCTGAAGAAGACGCGGCGGGACGCGGCGATCCAGCCCGGCACCGTCATCTACGACGTCGATCTCACGCTGGACCTGCCACTCGACGTCACGGTGACGAGCGCGCTCAACTCTCTCGCGCACGCCGTCGCCGCCCGAGGCAACGAGAACCCGTTGATCGACGCCATCGCGACCAGGGCGGTCGAGGGTGTTTTGCACGCTTTGAGCGGAAATCCGTCCACTGTGGAGGCGCGGACCGAGCTGCTGTCCTCTGCGTGGCTCGCGGGCACGTGCCTCGCGTCCGTCCCCATGGGACTGCACCACAAGCTGGCGCACGTATTGGGTGGTTCGTTCGGATTGCCGCATGCCGCTACGCACACGGCGTTGCTGCCCCACACGGCGCCGTCCGATCTGGCCGGTCGCATCCACGACACGGCCACGCGGTTCGGTGCGGCGACCTCGTTGCGCGAACTGGGGATGGCGGAGTCCGATTTGTCCCGCGCCGCGGAGATCGCCGAGCATCCGGACGCCCTGCGAGTCCTGACGAACGCCTGGCGCGACGCATCATCCGACTGACGGGTTGTCATTCTTAAGGCTGATGTTCACAGCTCTGAACTCAGACGAACCTCCGATGTGCTTCCTGAAGACTTCCTGAAGTATCTGGAGCATGCTCAGCCCGTTGGATCTGTCCCTGATAAACGGACCGATCCCCAAGGCCGCCACGGTCGCGGCCGCGCTCGCTCTCACGTACCTGGCAATTCGGAAGAACCGGACCTGGTGGGTCCGCGTGCTGCCGATCGTCGTGCTGGCGTGCGCGCTCGTGGTGACCGGGCTGACGCTTGTGATCAACGACGTGTGGAAACCGTGGCCGGAGCCGATGCCGATCATCCTGATGGTGTGGCTGGGCGCGGCGCTCGTGGCCGTCAGTCTCGCCGTGGCGAGGCTACGGCCTTCACGGTGGTACGGACGTGTGTTCACCGTCGTCGCCGCCGTGGTCGTCATCTCAAGCGCACTCACGGCCACGAACGCGCACTACGGGCTGTACCCGACGTCACGGGCCGCACTGGAGGTGTTCCACAACCCGAGCGTCGACCTGCCGGACAGCGTTCCGGTCGCGGACGTGCTCGACCTGCCCGCCGGCAAGAAGCTGGCCGACGTCTGGACCGGCGCCGGCGTGCCGGACAAGGGCACGCTGTCCGAGATCGAGATCCCGGGCGCGATGAAGACGCGTCCGGCGTGGATCTACCTGCCGCCCGCGTACGCGGCGAAACCCCGTCCGCGACTGCCGGTGCTGGTCCTGCTGGCAGGCCAGCCGGGTTCCCCTCGCGACTGGTACGACGCCGGCCGGATCTCCGACAACATGGACGAGTTCGCGCGCGCCCACCAGGGTCTCGCGCCGATCGTCGTCATGCCGGACTCCATCGGCTCTCTCACGGCGAACCCGTTGTGCCTCGACTCGAAGCTGGGCCAGGCGGAGACGTACCTGACCCGCGACGTGCCCAAGTGGATCAAAGAACGCCTCACAGTCGACGAACGCCGTGAAGCGTGGACGGTCGCGGGCCTCTCACACGGCGGCACGTGCTCTCTGCAGCTCGCAGTGCGCGCGCCTGACGTGTACGGCAACTTCATCGACCTGTCCGGCCAGCGCGAGCCCACGCTCGGCACGCGCGCCGAGACGGTCAAAGCCGCGTTCGGCGGTGACGAGGCGGCGTTCGTCCGCGTCAACCCGCTGGACATCCTCGCCAAGCACCAGTTCCCGCAGCTCTCGGGCGTGATCGTCGCCGGCAAGGACGACGGTCAGTACCGCCCGGCGGGAATCGAGGTGTACGAGGCCTGTCGCAGGGCCGGAATGGACGTGCAGTGGAAGGAACTACCGGGAGGACACGACTGGAACGTGTGGCGGCCGGGCCTCTACGGCACTCTGCCGTGGCTCGCGCAGCGGACAGGGCTGGTCAGATGATCGCCAGACTGTTCCGCACGGCACCGTTGACCTGCGCGTTCCTCATCGTCTTCTGGACGGTCGGCGCGCTGACCGGTGCCGTCACCGGCGCGAGCGACGACCTGCTGGCGCTCACCGGGTTCGGCACCGGGAGTCCGTTGTGGACCGTCCTGAGCTCGGCGCTGTGGTCGATGGACCTGCTGGGCTACGCCGCGACCACCGTGCTGCTGCTGGTCGCCGGACCGCTGGCCGAACGCTCGTTCGGTGCGGTGCGGACCGCGGCGATCTTCCTGGCCACGCACGTGCTCGGCTCGTTCCTGGGGCTCGGGCTGGTGCTGATCGGCCGCGACCTGCACTTCGGCTGGCTCGAGTCGCTCGTGGGCGAGGTCGCGGCGGGGCCGTCGATCGGCGGGGTCGGGCTCGTGCTCGCGCTGACGTTCCGGATGCCGCCGCTGTGGAGGCGCCGCGTCCGGCTGATGATGATCTTGTCGGTGCTGGTCCTTACGCTGTGGTCAGGTTGGCTGGAAGACCTGCTCCGACTGTCCGGTGGCGTGGCCGGGTTGCTGATCGGGGCCTTGTTCCTGAAGAGCGGGCCGGCGCAGAAGGCGCGTTCGCTGCAGGAGACGCGGGTGCTGGTGGCGTTGCTGCTCGCGGCGTCGGCGCTCGGGCCGGTGGTGTCGATGATGTCGCCGTACCCGAACGGACCGCTGTGGTGGTTCGCGGACGTCGTGGCGGTCGCTCAGCCGTCGCAGGAGGACGTCGACGCGGTGTGCTCCTCGGATGCGGTCGAGCTGTGCCGGACGATGGTGGTTCAGCTGTCGTACGGCCGGTTCCCCGCGCTCGTGATGTCGCTGCTGCCGGCGTTGCTGCTGCTCGTGCTGGCGGAAGGACTGCGGCGCGGACGGCGGTTCGCGTGGCGGTCGGCGCTCGTGTTCAACGTGGCGTTCGCGGCGTTCATCGGTTCGTACGTCGTGTACGTCGCACAGTTCCCGGACGCCAGTCTGCTGGAGCTGTCGGTCTCGTTCGGTGTGCCGATGCTGGCGCCGCTCGCGATCATCGTGGTGTTGTTGTTGACGCGCAAGCACTTCGACGTGCGTCTACCTCGGCATGCCGTCGTGAAGTTCTGGCGGTTCACGGCGATCAGCGTCGCGTTGCTGTCGGCGCTGTACGTCTTCGGCGGGTACCTGGTCCGCGACCAGTTCACGCCGGAGCCGGGGTTCGGCGCGCTGCTCGCGGACCTGCCGACGCGGTTCCTGCCGCCCGGCTACCTCGACCTGGTGCCGCTGCAGTTCTCCGCCGAGGGGTTCGTCGGCGCGCTGCTGTTCGAGTACACGGGCGTGGTGTTCTGGCTGATCGTGCTGGCCGGTCTGCTGATGGCGTCGTGGCGGACGTGGCCATCGTCGTGCGAGGAAGCGGCGACGCACGCCCGTGAACTGATGCAGCGCCACGGCGGTTCGTCGTTGTCGTACATGACGACGTGGCGCGGCAACCAGTACTGGTTCACGCCCGACGGTGAGACGGCCATCGCGTACCGCGTGGTGGCGACCATCGCGCTGACGGTCGGCGATCCGATCGGTCCGGCGCGGGTGGACGCCGTGCGCGGGTTCGCGGAGTTCTGCGCGCAGAACGGCTGGACACCGTGTCTCTACAGCGTGAGCGCCGAGACGCGGGTCGCCGTGGAGAGCCTCGGGTGGTCCGCGGTGCAGGTCGCCGAGGACACCATGATCGAGCTGGACCAGCTGAGCTTCACCGGCAAGAAGTGGCAGGACGTGCGCACGGCGTTGAACAAGGCCGCCAAGGCCGGCATCACCGCCGAGTGGTGCACGTACGCCGACGCGCCGTACGCGATCACGGACCAGATCCGCTCGATCTCGGCGGAGTGGGTGGCGGACAAGGGCCTGCCGGAGATGGGTTTCACGCTGGGCGGCCTGGAAGAGCTGGCCGGTGACGGCGTGCGCTGCCTGCTGGCGGTGGACGGCGACCGCACGGTGCACGGCATCACGAGCTGGCTGCCGGTGTACGCGGACGGCGAGGTCGTCGGGTGGACGCTCGACTTCATGCGCCGCCGCACGCACGGCTTCCGCGGCTCGATGGAGTTCCTGATCGCCTCGGCGGCACAACAACTCCAGGCCGAGGGAGCGCGGTTCCTGAGCCTGTCCGGGGCACCGCTCGCCCGGCTGGACCGGGGTGAACGGCCGCGGGCGTTGCAACGCGTCCTGGACTTCACCGGACAGGTGCTGGAGCCGGTGTACGGATTCCGCTCGCTGTTCGCGTTCAAGGCGAAGTTCCAGCCGACCTATCAGCCGATGTTCATGGCGTATCCGGACTCGGCGGCACTGCCACGCATCGCGAACGCGGTGAGCCGCGCGTACCTCCCGCATCTCAACGCACGGCAGGGACTTCGGCTCGCGAGCAAGATGATCATCCGGACCCGCGAGCGCGTGACCACGCATGGTCGAACTCGCTAGTCCGAAAGGGTGGTGAGGAGATCCTCTTCATCACACTTCCGCGCAGCTAGGCGAAGATGCGCCGATGACCGTGCGGGGCAATCTGCCTGCCCAGACCACGACGTTCATCGGCCGCCGGGCCGTGCTCGCCGACACCGAGGAGCTCCTCGGCCGGGCACGGCTGGTCACGCTGGCGGGGCCGGGCGGGGTCGGCAAGACCCGGATCGCGGTGGAGACCGGGCGTGCACTGGCTCAGGCGTTCCAGCACGGGGCGTGGCGGGTGCGGCTCGGGGACCTCAAGGACCCTGCTGCACTGGCCCGCACGGTCGCGACCGAGCTGCGGATCGTCGACAACGCACCGGAGGCCGGACTCGGCCGGCTCGTGGAATCGTTGTACGACAAGCACTTGCTGCTCGTCCTGGACAACTGCGAGCACCTGCTGGAGGCGGTCCGGCATCTCGTGCACCACCTGTTGCGCGACTGCGAGGGGCTGACGATCCTCGCGACCTCGCGGGAGCCGCTCGGCGTCTACGGCGAACATCTGCTGCGGGTTCCGCCGCTGGGCCTGGACGACGCGGTGCTGCTGTTCGGGGAACGGGCGGAGGTGGCGCCGAACCTGGCCGAGGTCACCGCGGTGTGCGAGGCGGTGGACGGGCTGCCGCTCGCGATCGAACTCCTGGCCGCGCAGCCGGGCGACGTGCTGTCCGAGGTGCTCCAGCACCCCGAACCCGCCTCCCTGGAGCAGGTGCTCGAATGGTCGGCGCGGCGGTGCACGGACGAAGAACGCCGTTTGTGGGCGCGGTTGTCGGTGTTCCCCGCGGACTTCGACCTCGCCGCGGCCGAGACGGTGGCGGACGCGGACGTGCTGAAACCGTTGTCCGCGTTGGTGCTCAGATCGATCGTGGCGACGGCGACGAGCCCGGTCACCGGGGAGACCCGCTATCGTTTGCTGGACACCGTGTCGCAGTTCGGTGCCCGTCTGCTGACGAACGCGGACGAGCCGTTACGTCGCCACGCGGCGCACTACAGCGAGTTCGTGGAAGAGGCTGCACGCTCGTGGTTCTCGCCCGGCGAAGCGCGGTGGATGGGCAGGCTGTGGGAGGAGTGGCCGAACGTCCGCGCGGCGGTCGGGCACGCGCTGCGGACTCCTGACCTGGCCGCGGCCGGCGCGGCCGTGGCGATGAACGTGCAGCGAGTGCGTTTCACGTCGTTCGCGGGCATGCTCGGCCAGGCGTGGGACCTGCTCACGGCCGCCCGCGAGGTGATCACCGAGGCCCCGCTGCGGACATCGTTGCTGGCGCACTGTGCGTACATGGCTCAGGTGCGGGGCGACTCGGCGCTGGCGTTCCCGTTGATGAACGAGGCACGCGCGTTGCCGCGACTGCCGCTCACCGACGTGCACCTGGTTCTCGCCGAGGCCACGCATCTCTTCTTCGTGGAGGGCTCACCGGACTGCGTGCCGTTGTACGCGCACGTCGTGGAGCTGTGCCGGGAGCACTCGTCGCCGGGCGACACCTACATCACCGAACTGATGCACGCGATGGCCTCGTGCTTCCTGCTGGACGCCGAGTCCGCGGACAAGGCCACGACGGCGCTGGCGAGGCAGGCGGAGAGCAACGGCGTGAGCTGGGCGCACGCCTGGGGTCTGTGGCATCGCGGCCTCTACGAACTGCTGCACGGCGACCCGGCGCAGGTGCATCCGCTGGCGATCCAGGCGTTGCGCACCCAGCTGACGCTCGGCGACACCTGGAGCGCCCCGTTCAGCCTGTGGCTGCTCGCCTGCACGTGCGCCGAACTCGGAGCGAACGACCGCGCGGCGCGGCTGCTCGGCGCGCTGCGGTCGCAGGAACGGATCTCGCGGATCTCGTTCAGCGGCATGAATCCGTTCCACCGGCTGCTGGACCGCGCCGACCGGACCGTCCGCCGCTCGCTCGGCGACGACTACCAGGTGATCACGACGCTCGGCGCCGACCTGCGCCCCGAGCAGGTGATGGCGTTCGCGCTCGAACCGGTGCCGGACTCCGAACGCCGGCCGGTGAAGCCACTGCTGCCCGGCGGCCTGAGCAGGCAGGAGTTCACCATCGCCGGGCTGGTCGCGGACGGGTTCACGTCGAAGCAGATCGCCGCACGGCTGTACATCTCGCCGCGGACGGCGGACCGGCACGTGGTCAACATCCGCGTGAAGCTGGGGCTGCCGAACAGGATGGCGCTCGCGGCCTGGCACCGTTCGGCCTCCGGCGAGCGTTAACGCGCCTCGAACGCCAGCTTCAGTCCCAGCGCGACGAACACCGACGCCGTCAGTCGATCCAGCAGAACCTGCTGGCGCAGCAGGAAAGCACGGGCACGACCGGCCACCGCGATCAGGATCGGCAGCCACACCAGACCGAGTCCGAGGTGGATCGCGACGAGCGCCGCTCCCCACGCCGGCTGACCGGCGGGCATGAACTGCGGCAGCAGCGACAGGTAGAACACGCCGACCTTGGGGTTGAGCAGGTTCGTCAGCAGTCCCACCCGCAACGACGCCCCGGCGCCCGGCACCGGACGCGAGTCCTCCAGCGACGCCGCCTTGCGCGAGTTCCACAACGCCTTGGCGCCCAAGTAGATCAGGTATCCCGCACCGAGCCAGCGCACGATGTCGTAGGCCAGTTCGGACGCCCGCAGCAACGCCGTCAGACCTGCCAAGCTCGCCACGCCCCAGACCAGGCATCCGAGCGTGATGCCGAGAACCACGCCCATCGCCGCGCGTTTACCGCTCAGCAACGCCGTGCGCAACACCATCACCGTGTCCAGGCCGGGCGTGAGGACGGTGAGCAGCGCGACGAGCGAGAAGCTCAGGAGTGCGGCGGTCGACATGCCGCCATGAGATCACACGTCAGCGCGCGTCGACAGCGGTCTTCAAGCCGAACGCGATCAGCGCTGAAGCGGACAGGCGGTCCAGCAGAAGCCGTTGCCGCAGCAGGAAAGCACGGGCGCGGCCGGCCGCCGTGATCAGGATCGGGAACCACAGCAGCCCGAGACCGAGGTGGATGGCCACGAGCACGCCACCCCACGCGGGCTGGCCGACGGGCAGGAACTGGGGCAGCAACGAGATGTAGAAGACGCCCGGCTTCGGGTTGAGCAGGTTCGTCAGCAGCCCGACCCGGATCGCCGCGCGCACCGACGGCACCGGTGCGGGTTCGTCGAGCTCGACCGGACGCCTCGAGTTCCACAACGCCTTGAAGCCCAAGTAGATCAGGTATCCCGCACCGAGCCAGCGCACGATGTCGTAGGCCAGTTCGGACGCCTGCAGCAACGCCGTCAGGCCCACCAGCCCCGCGGTCGCCCACACCAGGCAGCCCAGCGTGCTGCCCACCACGACAGCCATGGCGGCACGGCGGCCGACCAGCAACGCCGTCCGCAGCACCAGCAGGGTCTCCAGGCCCGGGGTGATGACGGTCAGCAGCGCGACGAAGGTGAAGCTCAGGAGCGCGGTGGTCGACATGCCGCCATGAGAACACGGAAGTCCAGCGCCACCAGAAGATTTAACACACGTGACACGATCACACGGGCTTGGTGTAGCGGTGCGCCGGAACCGGGATCGGCCCGTCCGGATGCGGTGCCTGGTGGTCGAACAGGCCTTCGTCGGTCCAGCCCTGACGTTCGTAGAACCGGCGTGCCCGTGCGTTCCCGGCGACGACGGCCAGCCACACTCGGGCATGCCCGTTCGCCGCCACCTCGCTCTCCGCGGCGGCCAGAAGTGCCTGCGCGACACCGGATCCACGATGGCCGGCCGAGACGTAGACCTGTTCGACCTCGTCCCCGATCACCATCACGAACCCGGCGACCTCACCGTTCACCGTCGCGACCGTGGTGTGCCCGACGTGCTCCGACGCGCGTGACTCGAAGGTCTCCTCCGGCCGTGCGTCGACGAGCCGTTGCGGCACGTTGCCGAGGTGCGCATCGCACCAGCCCGGATACCAGATCCGGGCCACCGCGGCGGCGTCGTCCGAGGTCGCGCGCCTGATCTCCATCACTGGCGGTACCAGGCGCGAACGCCCAGGCGCCCGGTGCTGCCGAGGTCGACGAGGATGCGTCCCTCGGGCGTCGTCGCGACCAACGGCTGCCACGTGCCACCCGGCGCGGCCGCCATGTCGACGTACTTGCCGACCTGCGGCGGGTCGACCGACGCGTGCGTGTTCCGCCACACGAACGCGCTCTTCGCCCTCTCACCAGGCTGCACGGTGATCGGCTGCGGCGCGTCGTCGAAGCCTTCGAGCGACGCGATGCCGCCTGAACCGTCGAGGATCTCGACGTCCAACGGCTCTCGCTCCTCGCCGAACAGCTTGACCTGTGGATATCCGTTGAGCTGCAACGGTTCCACACCGCAGTTGACCGCTTCGACGGACATCACGCGCAGGCCCATGGCCGCGTCCGTGACGTTCGTGACGAACCGCAAACCGGTGTCGCACGACGGAGTTTCCGTCGCCTGCGCACCCGTTCCGCACGCGACCAGGCCGACGAGCGCGGCGAAGACGACCAGAATTCTGCCCCCAGATCTCATGTGGCCGATGCTGCCACAGACCTGAGATGGTCCGCCGAAACCTTCACAAGCGGAGGGTGGGCCCTCCACGTAAATAGTTGACATCGACTAGTTAGAGTCGGATAGTCGACATCAACCAAGGAGGACGCATGCGGCGCAAGGTGTCGAACCCGCTGGCGCTGGCAGTGCTGGCACATCTCGTGATGGGCCCCATGCACCCCTACGAGCTGGGCAAACAGCTCAAAGACACCGGCAAGGACCGCAACATCAAGTTCAACCGCGGCTCGCTCTACATGGTCGTCGAGCAGCTGCGGAAGGCCGGTTTCGTCGCTGAGCAGGAGACCGTCAAGGACACCCAGCGGCCCGAACGCACGATCTACGCGCTGACCGACACCGGACGCGACGAGCTGCACGACTGGATGCGCGAGCTCGTCCGCGACCCGGCGCACGAGTACCCGCAGTTCGGCGTGGCGTTGTCGCTCATCTCGGTGCTGGACCCGGTGGAGTCCGTCGAGTTGCTGAAAGCCCGTGCGGACGCGCTGACGAAGGACCTCGACGAGACGCGCGCGATGGTCGGCAAGGCGACCGCCGACGGCGTCCAGTGGATCTTCCTCGTCGAGGAGGAGTACCGGATGTCGTTGGTGGAGGCCGAACTGCGGCTGGTCGAGAAGCTCACGGGGGAACTGGCGAAAGCCGAGTACCAGCACTTGTGGCGGGAAATCTTCGGGAGGGAATGATGAAGGCTTTAGTCATCGGGGGCGGCATCGCGGGCCCGGTCACCGCGCTGGCGTTGCAGAAGGCCGGTATCGACGCGGTGGTCTTCGAGGCGTACGACACGACCGCGGACGGCGTGGGTGGCATGTTGACCGTGGCGCCCAACGGCCTGGCGGCGCTGAAGATCGCGGGTCTGGGTTCGGACTTCGGCGATCCCTTGCGCCACATGGTGATGGCCGACGCCCAGGGCAGGACGCTCGGGCGCATCACCGGGGGCACCAGCCGGGTCGTGACGCGGGCCGAGCTGTACCAAAGGCTGCGCGAGCTGACGGTCGCTCAGCGAGTCAAAGTGGAGTACGGCAAGCGTCTGGTGGACGTGGAAAACCACGAAGACGGTGTCACGGCGACGTTTTCGGACGGCACCAGCGAGTCGGGTGACCTGCTGGTCGGCGCCGACGGCATCCGTTCGGTGGTCCGCGGGATCATCGATCCGGGCGCTCCGGAACCCGAGTACGTCGGCCTGCTGGGTTTCGGCTCGTACGCGGAGAACAGTGGCGTGCACGGCGATCCGGAGACGATGTACTTCGTGTTCGGCAGCTCGTTCCTCGGCTACTGGGAACAACCGGACGGCACCGTCGCGTGGTTCAACAACCTCGCGGTCCCCGAGCCGCTGACGGCGGCCGAGATGGCCGCGATCCCCGCCGCCACCTGGCTGGACCGGCTGCGTGACGCCTACGGGGACGACATGCCGGCGAAGCAGCTCCTGGCGTACAGCAGCACCGTCATCGGCGGTGGCCCGCTGGAGATCATGCCGAGCGTGCCGTGCTGGCACCGCGGCCGCGTGGTGCTGGTCGGCGACTCCGCCCACGCCCCGAGCGCCAGTTCCGGTCAGGGCGCGTCACTGGCGGCCGAGTCGGCGGTGCAACTGGCCCGCTGCCTGCGTGACATCCCTGATCTGACCGAGGCTTTCGCGACCTACGAACGACTCAGGCGTCCCAGAGTCGAACGGATCGCGGCACGGGCGGCCCGCACCAACAGCAACAAGCGCGGCATCGGCCCGATCACCCGGCTGCTCATGCCGCTGGTGATGAAGGCCTTCGGCGCCAAGGCGTTCACGAAGGACCAGAACTACCGCATCGACTGGGGCGCTCAGGTCAGCCGATAGCCGTGCGCCGGGCGGTTCGCCATGCCGTACCGCGGCTGCACCTCCGCCTTGCCCATGGTCACCAGGTGCTCCAGATAACGGCGCGCGCTCACGCGGGACAGTCCCGCCCGATCCCCGACCTCCTGGGCCGAGAGATCGTTCTGGCTGTCCCGCAACGCTTCCGTCACCAGCCGCAACGTCACCGCGGACAACCCCTTGGGCATGGCCAGGGCGCGCGGCCGGTGGTGCATCAACGAGTCGACCTCGTCCTGGTCCAGCACCTGCCCCAGCCGCTGCACCTCGATGCGCTGGGCGAGGTACTCCCGCATCCGATCGAGGAACGCCGTGCGCGTGAACGGCTTCACCAGGTAGTTGTCCACGCCGCGGGACATGGCCTGCCGCACGGTCTCCCGTTCGCGGGCCGCCGTCACCGCGATGACGTCGACCGGCGGTCCACCGCGAGCGCGGAGCCGTGACAACACCTCCAGCCCGGACATGTCGGGCAGGTGGATGTCGAGCAGCACCAGGTCGGGCCGCAACGACTCCACAGCTCGCAGCGCTTCTCCGCCGCGGTGCGCCTCGCCGACGACCTCGAACTCGGGCATCGCCTCCAGGAACCCGCGGTGGATCGCGGCCACGGCGAAATCATCATCGACAACGAGCGTTCGCACGCTCATCGGTTCCCCGTTTCCGGCAGCCACACGTCGAACGACGCGCCGCCGAGTTCCGAGTCGTTGATCGCCACCCGGCCGCTGCGCCGGGTCACCACCCTCGACACCAATGCAAGACCTATTCCTCTGCCGTGCGCGCCCTGGACGTCCTTCGAGCTGACACCCAGGTCGAAGATGCGGCCGCGTTGCGACTCCGCCACTCCCGGCCCGTCGTCGTCCACGACCACCCGCACTCCGCTGACCGACGAGCGCACCAGCACCCGCACGGTTCCACCGGTCTCCACGGCGTCGACCGCGTTGTCGACCAGGTTTCCCAGCACGGTCAACGCGTCGTCGCCCGCACGAATGTCGACGGAGCTGCCGGGATCGAGCCGGAGCTCCACACCTCGTTCGTGCGCAGTGGAGGATTTTGCCAGCAACAGCGCCGCGAGCGCAGGGTCCGCGTTCGCTCCGTCGATGATGTCGGCCGTGACCGAGCCGGCTCCACCGACCCGTTCGATGTAGGCGACGGCGTCGGGGCCGCGATCGAGATCCAGCAGACCGCCGATGACGTGCAGGTGGTTCGAGAACTCGTGGGCCTGGGCCCGCAGCACCTCGGTGACGGTGCGCTGGCCGTCGAGCTCGCGCAACGCGTCGTGCAGTTCGGTCCGATCGCGCAACGTCAGCACGACGCCGACCGCGCGGTCGTCCGTCTTGGCCGTCATCCGGTTCGCGACCAGAACCCGTTCGCCCGCCAGCACCAGCCGGTCCGCGACGTCGTCGTCGCCTCGCGCCAGGTCGAGCAGGCCGTCGTCGAGCACCTCCGCCGCTGGTCGCCCGCTCGGGTTCTCCGCGAGGCCCAGCAGCCGCATGGCCTCGTCGTTGACCAGCACCAGCTTCTCCTGGTCGTCAACGGCGACAACGCCTTCACGGATGCCGTGCAGCATCGCGTCCCTGGTCTTCAGCAGCTGCGCGATCTCGGCGGGTTCGAGCCGGAACGTCCGCCGGCGCACGTGCTGCGTGATCAACGCGGCGCCGAGCACGCCGACCAGCGCGGCGGCGGCGAGCCAGCCGATCAGCTCCGGCAGGTCCTCGGCGAGGTCGGCGGACAGCTGGCTCTCCAGGATGCCGACCGACGCGATGCCGATGATCCGGCCGTCCGCCGCGCGCACCGGCACCTTGGCGCGCAACGACGTGCCGAGCGTGCCCGTCTCCGTGCCGACGAAGACCTCACCGGACAGCGGCGTGCTCGGGTCGGTCGAGACGCGCTCGCCGATGCGCTTCGGGTCCGGGTGGGCGTAGCGGACTCCGTTGTGGTCGGTGACCACCACGTACGTCACGTTGGACGCCTTGCGGATCAGTTCGGCCAACGGCTGGATCGTCGCGGACGGGTCAACGGAATCGAACGCCTCGATGACCGTGGGTAGCCGCGCCACGCTCTCCGCCACGGACAACATCCGGTCCTTGTAGGAGTCGCGGATCCGGTCGCTCTGCAGCTTGGCAGCGAGCAGGCCGGCGGCACAGGTCGTCATCAGCACGATGACCACCTGCAATGCCAGCAGCAAGGCTCCAAACGACACAGACCGACGGAACATGGATGGAATTCTGACGCATCAGCTGTGAAACAGGTCACGAACTAAACGACCAATACGGAACTTACGACCTAACCCTTACGAGGCGCCCACCAGTTACCTAGCGTCCCCGCCCAACGTTCGCAACGAAGCGAGGAGTACTCGATGGGTACGGCATGGAGACGAGCGGTGGCGGTCGCCGCCGCCGGACTGGTGCTCGCGGGGTGCGGTCAGGGGGCGAAGAGCGCGAGCGGCGGTGACTCCATCGCGAAGCTGGAGATCATGGCACCCGCCGACCCCGGTGGTGGCTGGGACCAGACGGCACGGGCGATGCAGTCGGCGGTGAGCGGCGCCAAGCTCGCGAACTCCGTGCAGGTCACGAACGTCGGCGGCGCGGGCGGCACGGTCGGCCTGCAGAAGCTCCTCAACGAGCGTTCCGAGTCGTTCCTGATGATCACCGGCCTGGTCATGGTCGGCGCGGTGGAGACCAACGCGTCGCAGGCCCGGCTGGAGGAGACCACGCCGATCGCGCGGCTGACTGCCGAGGACGAGGTCGTCGTGGTGCCCGCAGACTCGCCGCACAAGACGATCGACGACCTGCTGGCCGCGGTCAACGAGAAGGGCAAGGGCGTCTCGATCACCGGCGGTTCGGCCGGCGGCACCGACCACATCCTCGCCGGGATGCTGCTCAAGGCGAAGAACATCGACCCGTCCAAGCTGAACTACGTGCCGTACTCCGGCGGTGGCGAGTCGCTGGCGGCGTTGCTGGGCAAGAAGGTCGACGCGGGCATCTCCGGCATCGGCGAGTACAAGGAGCAGATCAAGGCGGGCAAGCTGCGCGCGCTGGGCACGTCCGGCCCGAACCCTGCCCCCGACCTGAACGTGCCGACGTTCAAGGACCTGGGCGTCGAGCTGATCAACTGGCGCGGCGTCGTGGCGCCCGCGTCGATCACGGCCGAGGCCAAGACCCGCCTCACCAAGCTCGTCACCGACATGCACGCGAGCCAGCAGTGGAAGGACGAGCTGTCCAAGAAGGGCTGGACGGACACGTTCCTGACCGGCTCCGAGTTCTCCACGTTCATGGCCAAGGAGATCGGCCGCGTCAAGCCCGCACTGCAGGACATCGGGCTCGTCAAGTGATTGCCGCAAAAATCGAGGAGTACGCGTTCGGCGGTCTGGTCGCGTCGATCGGGGTCTTCACCCTGATCGACGCGGGCACGATCGCCGCGCGCGACGACAACGCCGTAGGACCACGCGCGTTCCCTTACGCCGTGGGGATTCTGCTCGTCGCGACGGGTATCGCGGCGATCATCGCGACCGCCCGCGGAAAGCTCGGCCAGGCCGAGGAGGGTGAGGACGTCGACGAGAACGTCCGCACCGACTGGGTCACCGTGGGCAAGCTGGTGGCCGTGCTGATCGCGCACCTGGTGCTGATCGACCTGATCGGCTGGCCGGTCGCGGCGGCACTGCTGTTCTTCGGCGCGGCCTGGTCTCTGGGCGCGATCTGGTGGAAGGCACTGCCGATCGCGATCGTGCTGGCTCTCGTCGTGCAGGTGGTGTTCGCGTACGGCCTGGGCCTCTCGCTGCCGGCCGGGATCTTCGAAGGGGTGCCGTTCCTCGATGGATAGCATCACCATGCTGCTGGAGGGTTTCGCGACCGCCGCGCAGCCCGAGTACCTGCTGTACGCACTGCTGGGCGTCACGCTCGGCACGGCCGTCGGCGTGCTGCCCGGCATCGGGCCGGCGATGACGGTGGCGTTGCTGCTGCCGCTGACGTACACGCTGGAACCGACCGCCGCGCTGATCATCTTCGCGGGCATCTACTACGGCGGCATGTACGGCGGCTCGACGACGTCGATCCTGCTCAACACCCCTGGCGAATCCGCGTCCATCGTCACTGCCCTAGAGGGCAACAAGATGGCGAAAGCCGGCCGGGGCGCGGCGGCTCTGGCGACGGCGGCGATCGGCTCGTTCGTGGCGGGCACGATCGCCACGGTGCTGCTCACGCTGCTGGCGCCGACCATCGCGGACGTCGCGGTGCAGCTCGGCCCCGCCGACTACGTGGCGTTGATGGTGGTCGCTTTCACGACCGTGGCGGCACTGCTCGGGTCCTCCCCCGTGCGCGGCCTCGCTTCGTTGGGGCTCGGCCTGTTCATCGGTCTCGTAGGCACCGACACGTTGTCCGGTCAGCAGCGCTTCACCCTCGGGGTGGCGACGATGGCCGACGGGATCGACGTGGTCGTGGTGGCGGTCGGTGTGTTCGCGGTCGGCGAGGCGCTGTACGTGGCGTCGAGGCTGCGGCACGGGCCGATCGAGGTCATCCCGATCGGCGGCAAGTGGATGACGCGCGAGTTCTGGTCGCGCTCGTGGAAACCGTGGCTGCGCGGCACGTTCATCGGCTTCCCGATCGGCACGGTGCCGGCCGGTGGCGCGGACGTGTCGACGTTCCTGTCGTACGCGGCGGAGAAGAAGCTCGCGAAACGGCCGGAGGAGTTCGGCAAGGGCGCGATCGAGGGCGTGGCGGGTCCGGAGGCGGCCAACAACGCCGCCGCGGCAGGCGTTCTGGTGCCGTTGCTGACTCTCGGGCTTCCCACGACCGCGACGGCCGCTGTGATCGTGGCGGCGTTCCAGAGCTACGGCATCCAGCCAGGGCCATTGCTGTTCACCAACAACGGCCCGATGGTCTGGGCGCTGATCGCGTCGCTCTACATCGGCAACGTGATGCTGCTCGTGCTGAACCTGCCGCTGGTGAAGATCTGGGTGAAGGTGCTGCAGATCCCGCGGCCGTACCTCTACGCGGGCATCCTGCTGTTCGCGGCGCTGGGCACCTACGCGGTGAACTTCGTCGTGGACGACCTGATCGTGCTGCTGGTGATCGGCGTGATCGGCTTCTTCATGCGGCGCCACGGTTATCCGGTCGCGCCGCTGGTCGTCGGCCTGATCCTCGGGCCGATGGCGGAGGAACAGGTCCGGCGCACGCTGCAGATCAGCGAGGGCAAGCTCAGCGCGTTGGTGACCAGCCCGTTCGCGGCGGTGGCCTACAGCATCCTGGTGTTGCTGCTCGTGGTCGCGGTGGTGCTTCGGTTGCGCCGCAAGAAGTCCGACGTGACGGTCTAGTCGCGCACGGCGGCAAGCGCTTGTTCGTACAGCTCGAACGCATCAGCCTTGCCGCCGTGACGGACCCACAGCTCCGACGCGGTGTCGACGCACGCGAACACCGTCGCGATGACGCCCATCGCGCGGGCGTCCGGGATCTCGCCGGACTCGATGCCCATCCGCTTCTCGATCACGGGCACGAGCGAACGCTGCCACCTCAGCCGCTTCTCCAGGTACCTGGAGTGCAGCGACGGGTTGGTGAAGATCAGCCCGGAGATCTCCAGCACCCGCTGCGGGGTGTGGTTCCCCGCGGTGAGCAGCGTGGTGAACCCGGCCCGCAGAGCGTCCCAGGTGGACATCCCGGGATCCTGCGCCTCGACCGTGGCGACCAGCAACTCGCCCAGCGCGTCCTGCTCACCGCAGACGAGGTCTTCCTTGGTGCCGAAGTACCGGAACAGCGAGCGCTGCGACACGCCCGCCCTCGTGGCGACCTGGGCCATGGTGGTCGCCTCGTACCCCTGCTCCGCGAACAGGGTCAGCGCCGTGTCGACGATCTCGGCGACCACGGCCTGACGCGACCGGTCCCACAGCGTCGACGACTTCTCCATGAACCCCACTCTATCCGCGTCGCACCATCCGCCCGATCATCCGCGCGCCCATCGCCCGGGAGGCCAGGTGGCGTCCGGCGAAAGCCAGCACCCGGTTCATCCGGCCCGAGATGACACCGACCGGCGTGACCCGGCGGTCCAGCGCGCGCAACGCGGTCTCGACGACCTCGCCGGAGGTCTGCATCCGCAGGCCTCCCGTCATGTCCTCGCTGCCGGAGACCTCGAAGAACTCGGTGCGCGTCGCACCGGGTGACAGGACCATGACGCGCAGGCCCGTGCCGCGCGACTCGACCCACAGGCCTTCGGTGAAGCTCACCACGAACGCCTTCGTCGCGCCGTAGACCGACGACCAGGGCGTCGCCTGGTAGGCCGCCATGCTCGCCACGTTCACGAGGAAGCCGTGACCGTTGGAGCGCAACGACTCGATGAACGCCCTGCTGATCTCGACGACGGCGTTGACGTCGACCGCGACCTCCTGCCGCAACCGTTCGGGCTCCTCCTCGTGGAACGCCCTGAAGTTCCCGAACCCGGCGTTGTTGATGACGCTGGTGACGCCGAACTCAGCGACCTCCGCCGCCAGCCGTTCGCCGATGCCCGGCTGGGCGAGGTCCGCGGCCACGACGTGCACGGTCACGCCATGCGCAGCCCGTAGCTGTTCGGCCAGCTCCTCCAGCCTGTCCTTGCGGCGCGCGACGAGCACGAGGCTCGATCCCCGTGCCGCCAGCCGCCGCGCGAACTCCGCGCCGATGCCCGAACTCGCCCCGGTGACCAGCACCGTCTGCTTCCTGAAGTCGACTCCCATGCCGACACCGTACGCCTACCTGGCAGTCACTGCCAACCTGTCCTTTTCTGCCTGAATACGTCCGTAACGTTGCCGGAGAAGCGACGATCTTGGGGCGTGGGAGGACAACGGTGATCCGGCGGCCCCGGCTCGAAGGGCTGCTCTGCGCGACGAGGCTCACGACGCTCGTCGCCCCCGCCGGATACGGCAAAACGACACTTCTGACGCAAGCGCACACCGACCGTCCGGTCGTGTGGCACACCTGCCAGGAAGGCCATCGGCTGGTGCAGCCGATGGCGTCCGCCCTGGCAGCCGGGTGGACCAGCGTGCCGTCGGTGTCCGGGGAGGACGAGTCCGGACGCGCGCACGCCCTCGCGGGGCTGCTGGCCGACGCCTGGCCGGAGGACGTGCTGGTCGTCCTGGACGACATTCATGTGCTGAGACAGGAAGATTCGGCCGTTCAACTGCTGGAGGCGCTCTGCCTGCAGCTTCCGTCGAGTGCCCGGCTGGTGCTGTCCGGACGGACGCCCGCGCCGTTCTCGTTGCGGCGCCTGAAGGTCGACGGCGAACTGACCGAGATCACCGCGGCACAGCTCGCGTTCACGACGGAAGAAACCGCTGTGGTCGCCGGGAACGACGTGCATGACGTCACCGGCGGATGGCCGATCGCGGTGCGGCTGGTGGCGGAGACGGGAACGGTCGAGGAGCTCGGCGACCTGGTGGACGAAGTTGTGGGCAGAGAACCGCAGCAGACCCGCGAACTGCTCAGGACCGCGGCCGCGTTCGATCGGTTCACCATCGATCTGCTGACGTCGCTGGGACACACGAAGGCCGCGGTGATCCTGCCCGATCTGGCCCGGCGCGGGCTGTTCGTCGAACACGTCCGGGCCGAACCTGGGTGGTTCGCGCTCGTGCCGCTGGCGCGGGAGTTCCTGGAACCGGCGGCAGGCGTGCATGCGGCGGCGGCGCGCTGGTTCACCTCACGGGGTGAGTACGTCCGCGCGGTGGATTCCCTTGCGGCGCTGGAAGACTGGCGCGGTGTCACGGCGTTGCTCGGTGACGTGCTGCGAACGCGTGGCGCGGACGCCGTGCTGACCGCGACAAGCCTTGTGCCAGAGGAAGAACGCACGGCCGAGGTCTGGCAGCTCGAAGGCGTCGCGCACCAGCTGCGCGGCGAGTGGCTGCCGGCGGCGGACCGGTTCACCCAGGCCACCGCGGACGGCCTCACCGCCGAACTGGCCTGGCGCATGGCGTGGATCCAGCACCTGCGCGGCGGACCGCAGGACGCGCTGAAGATCTGCGACGAGTACGTGCCGGACGGCGCCGATCCCGAGGCGGAGTCGATGCTGCTGAGCACCGCCGCGAGTGCGCACTGGGCGTTGGGAGATCTGGATTCGGCGGCGGGGAAGGCTGTCGCCGCGTTGGAGATCGCCACGAGCGACGGTGGCATGGGCACCGCGCACACCGTCCTCGCGATGGTTGCTGCGGCGCAAGGAAAACGTGACGAACTGACCGAGCACTACGACATCGCGCTCGACCACGCGCAGAAGGCCGGCGACGTGCTCGGTGTCATCCGCATCCGCTCGAACCGCGCGTCGCACCACGTGGAGGCGGGTGAGCACGGGGCGGCGTTGCGGGAGATCGAGGAGATGCTGCCGCTCGCGGACGTCACCGGGTTCGCCACCTACCGGGCGATCGGGCTGCACAACCGCGGCGAGGCGTTGCTCGGCCTCGGCAGGCTGGACGAGGCGGCTGCCGATTTCCATGCGGCACAAAAGGTCTTCGACCAGGCCGGGAGCTGGCTCGCGGCGGCACCGCTGGTCTACCTGGGCGAGGTGCACCGGTTGCGCGGCGATCGTGCGCTGGCGGCGTTCGCGTTGCACGAGGCACTCAGGCTCGCGGCGGCCAAGAACACCGTGCCGCACCTGGTTCTCGCTCATGTCGGACTGGCCGAGCTGTTCTCCGGCGACGACCCCGACCTGGCTCGTGAGCACGCCCGCAAGGCGTTGGAGCTGGGGGAAAGCGTGGCGGCGCTGCTCGTGCTGGGGTGGCTCGACCACGACAAGGGCCTGTGCCAGGAGGCGGCGGAGATCGCGACCCGGCGGGGTGACCGGGCAGGGTTCGCGCGGTCGTTGCGACTGCGGGGAGTGCTGGAACGCGACCCGGTGCTGCTCGACCAGGCGCTGACGTTGTGGCGCGAGATCGGCAACCCGCTCGGCGAGGTCCGGGTGCGCACGGCCCAAGCCGCACTGATCGGTGGTGCGGCGGGAGAACAGCTGGCACTGGAGGCACGGCAGCAGGCCGCGGATCTCGGTGCGCGGGTGCTCGCCGAAGCCGCCGCCGGCGTCGCCGAGACGTGCCGGAAAGCGGCCAGACCGGCGTTGTTCATCCAAACGCTGGGCGGGTTCCGGGTGCTGCGCGACGGCGAACCACTGCCGCCCGCCGCGTGGCAGTCGCGCAAGGCCAGGGACCTGGTGAAGATCCTCATCGCGCGGCGCGGGCGGCCGATCACCCGTGAGGCGCTGGGAAACCTGCTGTGGCCCGACGAGGAACCGGAGAAGGTCGCGAACCGGCTCGCGGTGGCGTTGTCCACGGCCCGCAGCGTGTTGCGGGCCGGCACGGGCATTGTGGCCGAGGGTGACGCGATCCGGCTCGACCCGGACGTGCTGCCCGTCGACGTGGCCTCGTTCCTGGCCGACGCGCGGGCCGGACTCGCTGCCGCGCAACGGAACTCGTCGGAGGCGCAGTCACTGCTCGCGGCCGCCGAGTCCGCGTACCACGGGGACTTCCTGGAGGAGGACCCGTACGAGGACTGGGCGGCCCGGCTGCGCGAGGAGGCACGGCTGATCTACCTGCAGGTGGTGGCGGTGCTCGCCGCACGGGCCGAGTCGGGTGGGGAGCACGCACTGGCAAGCAGGTACTGCCTTCGCGTGCTCGAACGCGACCCGTACGACGAGCCGGCGCACCTGATGCTGGTGCGCGTTCTCGCCGCGGCAGGGAGTCATGGCGAGGCTCGGAGGAGCTACCAGACCTACGTCACGCGGATGCGGGAGATCGAGGTCGACCCGCATCCGTACCCCGGGGTCTTCAGTGGGAGCACACGACGTAGGGCGTGATCGACCAGCGGATGGCCTGGCCCTGCGCGTCCGTTCCCTCACCGGTGACGGTCGCGCCGGCGCCGGCCGGGGTGACGTCCTCGATGATCCCGCCGCCGACCGCACCGCCGGCGCTCACGACCTGCTCGTCGCCTTGGCAGGCAACGGACTTCGAGGCGGTCTTGGTGACCACGACCGTCGGGGTGCCGCCGCGCAGCACCAGTCCCGGCCGCGTGCCGCAGATCGCGTGCGCCGTGACGTCGCCCGCGGACGTCTCGACCAGTCCGCTCTTGAGGTTGCTCTTGGGCGCCATCTTCGTGAAGTGCCCGCCGGCGGTCTCTCCCCCGACGCCGAGCGCCTTCTGGGTGCCGGGGCAGGCCGCCTCGGCGTTCTTCGTGCCGCTCTTGGACACCAGCGTGAACTCACCGGGCGCACAGGTCGCCCGCACCGTCACCGTCCACGGCAGCACGGTCCCCGCGCCGTGCTCGACCGCCGTGACCTCGGCGCTCGTGAGGTCGTCGCTCGGCCGCACGCGCGTGATCGTGGTCCGCTCGCCGGTGATCGCGCCGCCCGTGCCGACGACCTTCGTGCCGTTGGGGCAGTTGACCGAGACCGTCTTGCCCGCCGACGTGGGCGCGCTGGTGGCCTGCACCGTCACGACCTCCGTGCTCGCGTTCGCCACGCCCGGACTCGCCAGAGCCAGCACGAGCAGGGCCGTGCTCATCACCTTCACGTTCATCCCCCTTCGGGTCCGCGGGCCTGGTCAGCCCGCGGACCCGAAGGATGCCGCGCTCGCTTAAAGCCGTCTTAAGGCCGTCGACTTTCAGGGGCAGCTGACCAGGACGTCGCCGTCGGTGGCGTCGAGGCAGGTGTCCACGCCGAGGCCGCCGTTGAGCGTGTCGTTGCCGGCCGCGCCCCAGATGAGGTCGTTGCCGTTCAACGCCGTGATGCTGTTCGCCAGCGCGTTGCCGACGAGGTGGTCGACGAAGTTGGTGCCGGTCAGGTTCTCCACGTCGCCCGCGACGTAGTCCTTGAGCGCCAGCGTGTCGTAGCCGTCGTCGGTGCCGGAGCCGATGGTCACCGAGACGCCGGAGTTCGGGTGCAGCGAGCTGCCGATGCTGTAGTCGACGCGGTCGATGCCGGTGCCGCCGTAGACGTTCACGCCACCGCGCTTGGGCCGCAGCTGGTCGACGCCGTCGCCGCCGCTGATCGTGCCCCTGGCGCGGGTCTCGATGACGTCGTTGCCCGCCTCGCCGTACACGTGGGCCGGCATCGCGTCGGCGTTGGTGTTGTCGTAGGCGACGTTGACCCGGTCGTTGAGGTCGTTCGCCCGGATCTGGATCGACGTGATCAGCTTCGTGGCGCCGGACTCGTAGACGCAGTTCACGTTGGCACCGCTGAGCGTGCAGCCGGCGCCGACGGCCAGCAGGTCACCGGAGTCGGTGATGGTGAGGCGGTGCAGCGCGGTGTCCAGGCCGACCGTGATGTTGTTCGTCTTGCCGGGCTCCGCCTCGACGATCAGCACGTTGTTCTGCACGTAGACAGTGGTGTGCGGTGCGGCGTGCGCGACGGCGGGCATCGCGATCGCGGCGAGAGCGGCGGCGCCCAGACCGATGAGCATTCTCATGCTGTGTTCTCCCCTTGGTGGTCGTTGCCTTGCGGGGAACAGCCTGCTCAGCGCTCTTTCGGTCACCTTCGGGTCGATTTAGGGCCGTCTTTCTGCTGGTAGCAGAACGGCCCTTTGCGCCCGTCCCGATGCTGTCACCATGACGACATGGCGGAGATCCTGGACTTCAAGCGCACCCCGGAGCCCCTGTGGCGGGAAGCCCTGGGCCGGAAGCTTCGCGAGACCAGAGAGGAACGCGGCGACCGGCTGGTCGACGTGGCCGACCGGGCGGGCATCTCGGTGCAGTACCTGTCCGAGATCGAACGCGGCCGCAAGGAGCCGTCGAGCGAGATGATCGCGGCGGTCGCCGGAGCACTCGGCATCGACCTGGCCGATCTGCTGATCGGCATCGCCGGCCAGGTCCGCAACCTGCGAGCCCCCGGTTTCCGTCCCGGGAGCCACTTCCACACCTCACGCCCGACGGGCCGCCCCTCCGGTCCCGTGGCGATGGCCTTCGCCGCCTAGCCGCGCTGGTCCAGCACCCGGTCGACCAGTCCGTACTCGACCGCGCCCGCCGCGTCGAACACGCGGTCCCGGTCGGTGTCGTGGCGCAGTTCGGCCACGGTCCGGCCGGTGTGCCGGGCCAGGATCGCCTCCAGCTGCGTGCGCACCCGCACCACCTCGTCCGCCGCGAGGATGAGGTCCGGGATCGTGCCCCGCCCCTGCGCCGCCGGCTGGTGCAGCACGACCCTGGAGTGCGGCAGGACCGACCGGCGCCCTTCCGCGCCCGCGGCCAGCAACACCGCGCCCGCGGCGACCGCCTGCCCCACGCAGGTCGTGGCGACCGGCGCCTTGATGTAGCGCATGGTGTCGTAGAGCGCGAGCATCGCCGACGGGTCGCCGCCCTCGCAGTTGATGTAGAGGTTGATCTCCATGTCGGGGTTGTCGGCTTCGAGGTGGAACAGCTGCGCGATCAACGCGTTGGCGACCCCGGAGTCGATCCCGGTGCCCAGGTACACGATCCGCTCGGACAGCAGGTGCGAGTAGACGTCCATGACCCGCTCGCCGCGAGCGTCCCGCGTGATGACGTTGGGGATGGTGTAGGTGCTCATGCGACGGCTCCCGAGTGCAGTCCCAGCTTGTGCGTGCGGACGGGGACGACCTGACCCAGGTCGCTGACGATGTGATCGATGAACCCGTACTCCAGCGCCTGCGCCGTGGTGAACCACCGGTCGTGCAGCGAGTCGGTGAAGATCCGGTCGAACGGCTGCCCGGTGTCCTCCGCGATCAGCCCGAGCACCGTGTCCCTGGTGTGCCGCAAGTCATCCGCCTGCACCTCCACCTCGACCGCCGACCCACCGATGCCCGCACTCCCCTGGTGCATGAGGATCCGCGCGTGCGGCAACGCGAACCGCTTGCCCGGCGTCCCGGCAGACAACAGGAACTGCCCGGCGCTACAAGCCAATCCCAGCGCCAACGTCGCCACATCACACGGCACAAGCCGCATCACGTCGCGAATGGCCAGCATCGACGGCACCGAGCCACCCGGCGAGTTGATCCACAACGCGATGTCCTGCCGCGGATCATCACTCGCCAGCGACAACATCTGCGTGGCCAGCACCGTGCCGTTGTCGTCGTCGAGCGCGCCGTCGAGAATCAGCACCCGCTGACCGAAGAACCGTTCCCGCAGCCCTGGGCTGAAGAGCTTCTCGTTGTTCGTCATGGCACCGACGATGCCGGGCGGCGCGTCCGGTCCGCTTCTTTCTCTGCTGTGGGCAGATCAGCTCACAGCAGCCCTCACGCGGGGACGAACTCGTCCGCGGCCCGGCCCGGCACGTCGACGTCGATCGCGAACACCGCGCCGTCGTGCAGTGAAGAGCGGCGCAGGCCGTACTTCGCGGTGGTGATGAACAGGCGGGCCAGGTCCGGGCCGCCGAGGCAGACGCTCGTGGGCTGGCGGGCGGGGAGGATGATCTCCCGGTCCAGGCGGCCGTCGGGGCGGTAGCGGCGCACGACGGACGCTCCCCAGAAGGCGATCCACAGATTGCCCGCCACGTCGGTGGTCATGCCGTCCGGGGTCTGGTGCGGGGTGTGCAGGAAGACTCGGCGTGTGCCCAGTTCGCCGCCGTGGCCCACGTCGAAGCGGTGGACCACTCCCCGCGCGCTGTCGGCCAGGTACAGGTGCCTGCCGTCGTGGGAGAACGCCGGGCCGTTCGGGATCGTCAGTCCTTTGAGGACTGGTGAGGGCGATCCCAGGCGGTGCAGGGCGCCGGTGCCGGGTTCGGTGTCGTAGGACATGGTCGTGATCCAGAACCGGCCGGCGGGATCGGCGACGGCGTCGTTGACGCGCATGCCCTCGTCCGCGAAGGTTTCCTGCTGCTGGCCGTTCAGCAGGCCCGCGCCGGTGCCGGACGCGGCCATCAGTTCGTCGCTGTCCCGCACGGGTGCCACGGCGCCGACGGGGACCGGGAGGGCGGCGATCTCCTTGAACGGCGCGGGAACATCGCCGCGGGTCTCCAGGACGCGGCCTGCCAGCAGGTCCACGACGACCAGCCTGCCGTTGATCCAGCGGGCGCCTTCGCCGAGTTCGAGCTGCTCGAAGTTCCACTGCGTCAGCGTCATCGGACGGTGCTCCCTGCTTGCAGGTCCAGCAGTTCCAGGTCGGCCCGGGTGGGCAGGCCATGCCAGTCGCCTGGGGTGGCGACGGCGAACGCGTCGCCCGCGCCGGTGGTGTCGGCGACGGTGACGCGTTGGGCGGCGGTGGACCAGGTCCCGTCCGGAGTTCGCACGGTGGCGCCGCCTGCGCCGTGCTTCAGCACGATCTCGGGTACCTGGTGGTCGCAGGCGGTCATGCCGTTCCTCCTGCATGAGCGGTGATCGTCAGGCGCCACCGCACCGAACCCGAGGCGGGCACGACCGCCACCGGACGGGTGGTGTCGTGGCGGTCGAAGGTGCGGCCGAGCATGGGTTCCACGCCGACGCTGCGGTACGGATCGCGTTGCGGCCAGCCCTTCAGGTTGCGCCACAACGCGATGGAGACGGGCTGGCCGGCGCATTCGACGCGCAGGTCGAGCCGCTGGTCTCCGTCGATCACGCGGATCTGGCCGCGGTCGAGCACCGCGCCGGTCGCCGTGCCGTCGTCGGGCCCCAGCGAGTCCAGGCCGGCGGGCCACTCGTGCAGTTCCGGAACCGGATCGGTGATCAGCACGGAGGTGCCGGCCGGAGCGTCCAAACGGGCATCCGTGCTGACGTCGAGCAGGGCGTGTGCTGCCCACACGAACCGGTAGCCGGGCTCGGCGATCAGTTCGTAGTCGGCGACGACCGCGCCACCGGCGGACGACATCGAGCGGCTGAACGTGAAATCAGGACAGTCCACACCGGTCCGATGCCACGGCCTGCTCCACGCGTCGCCGTGATCGGGCAGGCCGCGCACCGTCGGAACGCACTCCTCCAGGCCGCCCGCGTCGACGAACGCGGAGCCCGGCGTCACCTCGGCACGCGCGGGATCGGCCCGGTGCCACAGCCACTCGCGGTCGGCTGTGCGCAGCGAGGTCCAGCGTCCGCCGAGGCCGTGATCGACCTCGACGGAGAGCGGCACAACCCTGGTGACCTGCACGGTTCGTCCCTGACATGATCAATCAGCAGTTAATTACTAATTTATCTTGCCACGGGTCGCCGTCAGGACCAACAGTCAGCTCGTCGTGCAGGCCGTTCCGTTGAGCGTGAACGACGCGGGCGCGGTGTTCCGGCCGCGGACCGAGCCCAGGAACCCGATCTCCACCTCACCGCGGGGCGAGATCGACCTCGAGTGCTCGACGCCGGTCGCGGTGACGGCCGAACCCCGCTGGGACACCGACGCGTTCCACATCTGCCGCACGGTCTGCCCGTCGGCGAACGACCACTTCAGCGTCCAGCCGTTGATCGCGGCGCCGCCGGTGTTCCTGATCGTGATCTTCCCCTGGAACCCGTCCTGCCACTGGCCGTCGAGCCGATAGGTGACCGCGCAGGGTGGCGGCGGCGGAGTGGTCGTCACCACGGGAGGCGGAGGAGTGGTCGTGGGCAAGGACTTCGGCGACTCGACGCGCTGCGCGGGAGGCGGAGCAGTAGTAGTCGTTGGTGTGGCGTCCATGCCGTTGCAGGGCGCTCCCCACAGGCCGCGGTCCTCGCGCGCGGCACCGAGTTCGGCGTCGGCGAGCGCACCGGCGGCGGCCTGAGCCCTCAGCACACCCTCCCGCACGGCGAGCAGCGCGTAGTCGGTGCCGTCCTCCAGCCGGAGGTTCACCTCGCCGGGCGTGAGCGAGCTGACGCGAACAAGCTTGGCCAGCAACGACTTCTCGGCGAACGTGCGCGCGGCCGCGGCCCAGCAGTCCGCGGGCGGCGCCAGCAACGAGACCTCGACGCGCTGGCCGGTGTCGAGCTCGACCGTGCGGCCGTCGATCACCGTGCGCACGACAGCGGACACGTCACCGGTCGCCTCGTTGACCAACGTCGGCTGACGCACCTGCACCGGGGCGGCGACGGGACGCGACTGGCCCTCGACCGTGCACGCGCACGTCAAAAGAACCAGGAGAAAAGACAAGGACTTCCGCAACACCTAAGGACTCCCGCGCGCGTTCATGCAAACCTGCACGACCGTAGCGGTCTCCCGGCCCCGCTCACATCCACCGTTCGGCCTTGATCAACCGCGCAACGGCCGTCACCGCGTCGGCGTCCAGGCACTTCCCGGCGTTTCACCGTCCCACTGGGGCATAATGGCAATGTGCCCCGCCCCAAGCATGTTCCCGCGGACGATCTGGAATTCCCCGCAGAGCTGGATCCGGACCGCCCGAAAGGCGACCAGCTCAGGGAGATTCTGGAGGCCGTCGCGACCGATGCGGGACCGGGCAGGCTGATTCCGTCGGAACGATTCATGGCAGAGCATTATCAGATCTCCAGAAGCACCGTCCGACTGGTGATCAACCGGCTGGTGGCGGACGGGCTGCTGTACCGCCAGCACGGCAACGCCACCTTCACCGCGGAGCGTCCTCCCACGCAGATCGACATGCTGACGTCGTTCACCCAGGACGTCCAGGCGCGTGGTTCGGTACCGGGAGCGAAGGTGCTGCTGGCCCTCGTGGAATCCGCGGGTGCCGAGATCGCCGGACGCCTGAACATTCCTCCGGGCGCACAGATCTTCCGGCTGGAAAGGCTCCGCTCGGTCGACGGCGAACCGTTCGCACTGGAGCGCACAAACCTCTCGCTAGACCATTTCCCCGGTATCGACCAATTCGACTGGTCGACGCATTCGCTGCACAAGACGCTCACCGAACGGTTCGGCGTGGTTCCGGACTGGAATGACACTGCCATCAGCGCCGTGTTGCCGCCGGCCCAGGACGCCGCGTTGCTGGCGATCGAGCCGAGCCAGCCCTGTCTCGTGCTCAAGGGCACGCTGCACGCGGCGGACGGCCGGGTGATCGAGGCGGGGCGTTCGCTCTACCGGGCCGACCGCTACACCGTGTTCACGACCGCGCGCCGATCGCGATGAGCGCGCAGCAGTTCGGCGCAGCGGTCCACCAGCACGTCCGACGCACCCTGTTCCACCAGCGCGATGTAGGACTCGTAGAGCCCCTCGCGGTAGGCGTCGTGGTCAGGCAGGTAGCCGGCGTACCCGTCGGTGTAGCCGATCACCCTCGTGTGCGCGAACGGGCTGGCGGCCCTGATGCGCAACGCGATCGAGGAGAACAACTCGAAGGGCGTGTGCAGCCAGGCGATCTCGCCCAGCGACACGACGGTGACCGGCACCTCCGCCTCACCGGGTAATCCCGCGGCGGCCAGGGTGCTGAGCATCAGCGTTCCCTCGTACCTGGTCTGCGCGATGCGGACGGCGGGGTCGTTCTCCTTGCCTGGCAACATCTTCCGCCACCCGCGTTCGGCGCCGTCGCGCAGTTGCCGGCACTCGGCGGGCGACGGCAGCGCGCGGTGGGGCAGTCGCAGCACGGTCCGCGTCAACCGGATCGGTTCCTCGACGGGCCGACCGGACGACAGCAGTCCCGTGATCGACTCGGCGAGCCTGCCGCCGAGTGCGGACACCTCGGCGTGACCACGTCCCTGGCGGACGAACCGCGAACTGGCGTCGCCCGCCGCGCCCTGCAGGAACGCGACCACCGGGGCGAGCCCGGCCAGTTCCCTGCGGGTGGCGCCCGGCCAGTCCGCCGACCAGTCGAGGTTGTCGGCGCCCAGAACGGTCGGGTGGCTGGCGTAGTCGAAGAGCAACGCCGCCACCGTGCCGTCCGGGTGGTGCAACGTCAGCACGCCCACCGATCCGTCGTGCGGCCCGTCCTGCCGGTTGCGGTTGGCGCCGACCCGCGCCGCCGCACCCTCGTGCCAGCGAGCGCTCACCGGTGTCCGATGTGGACGGATCCCGCCGGCCACCGCCCCGACCTGCTCGATCAGCCGCTCGACGAGTTCGGGTTCCCGCTGTGCCGGCATCCCCGGATGGATCGCCCCGGTCCACCCGTCCGGCCCGGAATGGGTGTGCGACGCGCAGACGAGCACGCGGTTCGCGGGAACTCCGGTCTCCTGCGCGACCACGGTGGCCAACGCGCGGGTGAGCGTGACGTCCGTGGCCAGCGCGTCGAGCGTCACCCACACCACGCCCGGATCGTCCTGCGACGACAACCAGACCAGAGTGGCCTCCAGGTCGTCGTGCACGCCGGTCGCGACGCCCTCCCTGGACAGGTAGCCGCCCATCGGGTGGCCGGAACCCGGCGTGATCACCGTGCGACCGGCCGCGAGCAGGAGCGTCATCGAGTCAGCACCGGTTCGGTCAGGACCCCGCCCCGTCCGGCCGTCTGTGCGAGCGCGGCCAGTTCGTCCACGTCACCGTCGCGCACGAGCACCTCCAGCAACATCGGCAGGTTGAGACCGGTCACGATCCGCACGCCACCCCGGCGTGCGGCCAGCAGCTTCGCGGCGTTGGCGGGCGTGCCACCGGGAAGATCTGCCAGCACGAGCACCTCCGGCGCGTCACCGACGAGGTCCGCGAGCCGTTCCCCGTACGAGTCCGGGCTTTCCTCCGGGCCGAGCTCACAAACCAGGAGCCGGGACTGCGGGCCGACCACGAGCTGGGCCGCGTGGGCGGCGCCGGACGGCAGTGCGCCGTGCCCGGCCAGCAGGACGGGTGTGGTCATCGGTCTTCCTAACTCTTGGGTGCGGCGGGTGCGAACCAGCCGAGCCAGCCCAACGTCACGCCCACCACGACGAAGATTCCGATGACCAGCACGGGCTTCAGCCTGGCCTTGGTCAGCAGCAGGTACGCGGCGGCGGTGACGAGCACGGGAAGCAGGTGGGGCAGCAGGTCGTCGAGCCGGTCCTGGATAGGCACGGTCTGGGTGACCTGCTCGCCGTCGACCGTCGTGGTCTGCCGGTAGGTCAGAGTCGTGACGACCTTGACGATCAACGGGATGAACCCGCCGAGCACGACGAACCCGAGCACGGTCGCGCCCTGGGAGAGACGGTCCAGCGTACCGACGGCGAAGCGGGCGACCAGCCTCTTGCCCTCGCGGTAGGCGAGGCGGAACTGCCAGCGGCGCACCAGCGCGTACGGAACCAGCACCATGACCATCGCGAACGCGGGCCCGAGCCAGTTGCCCTGCAAGGCGAGCGAGGCGCCGATGGTGAAGACGATGCTGTTGTACAGCGCGAAGACGAGCGTGTCGCCGATGCCGGCCAGCGGCCCCATCAACGCGACCTTCGTGCTCTCCGCGGACTCCGGCGAGCGCGCCTCCTCCATCGCGATCGCCGAACCGAGGATCAACGGCCCGCCGACCAGCACCGAGGTGTTGAAGAACTGCATGTGCCGCTGCAGCCCCAGCGCGTAGTCGTGCGCGTCCGGGTAAAGCCTGCGCAGCACGGGTTCCATGGCGTAGGCGAAACCGAGCCCCTGCATCCGCTCGTAGTTCCACGACACCTGACTGGACCAGAAGTACCGCCGGTAGGCCCTCCTGAGGTCCTGGTCCGTGAGCCGGCGGTCCACATCGGACTCCTCGGCCGGTTCGTCTGCCACCGGCGCCTGCTCGCTGCGGCCGACGACCAGGAACGCGATCGCGACGCCCAGCAACGCGATGCCCAGCAACGGCACCTTCATGTACGCGAACGCCACGAACCCGATGAGCAACAGGTACCAGTACTTCGACAGCTGCATCATCGACAACAGCAACGCGAACCCCACCGCGGGCAGCAAGGACCCGGCGAGCGTCATGCCGTTCACGAAGCCCGCGGGAATCCCTTTGGTGAGGTTCTCGACCACGCCACTGGACGCCGTCAGCGCCGCGAGGAACGTCGGCACCGCCCGGACTCCGCACCACGGCACGAGACCGAGCCAGTGAATCCTGGCCAGCCCGCGCGCGTCCCCCGCGGCCGCGTAGCGATCGGCCCGATGCACCATGCCGGTCGTGATCATCTTGCCGACCGGGTCCAAAGTGGACAGGAGCACGGCGGCGGGCAGCGCCACCGCGATGCCGACGGCCACCTGTGCGCTCAGCGGTCCCGCCGCGCTCCCCGCGAGCGCGGTGCCGACGATGGCTCCGGTCTGGTAGTCCGGGATCGTCGCGCCGCCGTACTGGTAGACCCCCAGAGCCACCAGTTCGAGCGTCGCGCCGATCGCCATGCCGAGCAGCGGGTCACCGGTGATGAGACCGGCGACCGACCCCGCCACCAGGGGCCGGCCCGCGAAGATGAGGAAGGGCCCGAGCACGTCGTAGGTGCAGATGACGGCCCACAGCGTCAAAGCCAGTGCCACGAGCATCGGCTTCTACAGCCCCTTCTTGTCGAGCAACGCGGTGAAGTCGGCGGCCTTGTCCCGGGGCATCATCTGCGCGACAACGGGAATCCCCTCGGCGGCGAGCCGGCGGTAGCCCTCCGCGTCCTGCGCGGTCACCGCGATCGACCTGGTCACCATCGTGTACTGCTCGCCGGGGCGGGGTGCGACGTTCCCGACGTTCACCACCCCTGGCCGCACCCCGCCCTCGACGAGCCGGAACGCGTCGGCCGGATGCTTCGCTATCAGCATCACGTCCTCTCCCCAGACGCGTTCCACCACCTCGGCGACCGTGAGCACCTCGGTCGGCAGCCCCCTCGCTGCCTGCGGGAGCAACATCCGCTGCAGTTCGTCACCGGCGACCTCGTCGTTGCACACGACCAGCTTCCGTACGCGTAACCCCCCGGTCCACGCGACGGTCACCTGGCCGTGGATCAACCGGTTGTCGACCCGCAGATGCACTCCCGCCATGCCCACTCCCCCTGGTCAGCCGACGTGACCCCGATACTGGTGCAAACCAGTATCGGCTGTCAACGGGCAGCACCGAACCGGCCCAACAGGACGTTGATTCCACAGCCGATGAACAAGAAAGGGCGCGACGAACCGCGCAACAAAACAGGCCGCAACCTGCGAAACTCTCGCAGATCACGGCCTGTGCGTGCTTCTAAGTTGGTGCCCCCGGTGCGACTCGAACGCACACTGGACGGATTTTGAGTCCGCTGCCTCTGCCGATTGGGCTACGGGGGCGTAGCTGGGTGAACTGTAGCGGATCACCCAACCGAGTTTCTTGCTGGGGACCCCTACGACTTAACGAGTCTGCCGATCGCCGCCGACGCCTCCGCCAGCTTCTGCTCGGCCACCGGACCACCTTCCGCGGCGGCCTGAGCCACACAATGCTTCAGGTGCTCGTCGAGCAACCCCAGCGACACCGCCTGCAGGGCCTTCGTGGCCGCGGAGATCTGAGTGAGGACGTCGATGCAGTATTCGTCGTTCTCGACCATGCGCTGGAGACCACGGATCTGTCCCTCGATGCGGCGCAGTCGCTTGAGGTATGCGTCCTTGTCCGCGGTGTACCCGTGCATCGGCCCCTGACCTTCCCTACCCCTGGCGGGTATGTCGAGGATACCTGCACCGGATGGGGGTGCGTTATGTGCGACGCTGCTCCGTCGGCTGGAATGGGGAAGCGTCCGGCAAGCCCAGCAACGGGCCGAAGTGAGACGAGTAGCACCACATTTTGGACCCATAACACCCGTGTGGTTTACCGGGTAAATGCCCCGACCGGGCGGTTGCGGTCACATTTTAGCGGCGAAAGGTTCGCCGTTTTTCCTCGTGTGGACTATGGTGTTGTCGAAGCACGTGGTTACGTCGAGGATCCGCGTGCTATGTGAGTACCCAACGGAGGAACAGTGGCACAGCAGACCGTCGTCCAACTCATCGACGACCTCGACGGCGGAGAAGCCGACGAGACCGTGACCTTCGCACTTGACGGTGTCGAGTACGCCATCGACCTGTCGAAGGGAAATGCGGAGCGGCTTCGCGAGTCGCTGTCGGACTTCGTCGGCAAGGCCCGTCGTGCGGGTGGCCGCAAGCAGCGCAAGGGCACCGGCAAGTCCACGGTCAAGGCCACCGACAAGGCTGAGGCGCAGCGCATTCGTGACTGGGCCCGCGCACAGGGGCACCAGATCTCGGACCGCGGTCGCATTCCGCAGAACCTGGTCGTGCAGTTCCAGGAAGCGCACGCCTCCTGACCTGCGTGAACAAGCGAGGTTTCCACACGTCGGCCGGGTCGCCGGCCGACGTGTTAACCCCAAAGATCTAACACATCCCGGTTCGTTCACACTATCCCCGGAACGCGGGATCAACGACCTGGAAAGTGTGCTCCGAACAGGCGTGACACCGCGGCTGCCTTGACCGCTGTCTCCTCGAATTCCTCGTCAGGGTCGGACAGTGAGATGACCGCTCCGCCGACTCCGAAACTCACCTGGTCCCCGTTCGCGACCAGCGTTCGGATGACGATGCTGAAGTCCGCGGCTCCGTTGAGCGAGAAGTAACCGAGCGCTCCCGAGTACACCCCGCGTGGACCGGCTTCCAAGCCATCAAGGATCTGCATGGTCCGGATCTTCGGTGCGCCGGTCATCGAACCGCCCGGAAACGCTGCTCGAACACATCGGACGGCAGAACTGTCCGGCCGAAGCCTGGCCCTCACGGTGCTCACCAATTGGTGTACGGTCGCATAGGTCTCGACGTCGAACAACCGCGTCACCTCGACCGAACCCACTTCCGCGCACGTGCCGAGATCGTTGCGGACGAGGTCCACGATCATCAGGTTCTCCGCGCGGTCCTTGACCGATCGCGCCAACGTTGTGCGCAACATCTCGTCGTCCGCCGCATCAACACCTCGCGGCCGCGTCCCCTTGATCGGCGATGACTCCACGACGCGATCTCGGCCCACCCGGATAAATCGTTCGGGTGACGTGCTGAGCACGGAGAGGTCACCGAAACGCATCAACGCCCCGAACGGAACGGGATTAGCGGCGCGAAGCAGCCGATATGTGTCCCACGGGTCGAGCGTCGCACGCCACGACATCATGTTCGTCAGGCACGCCTCGTAGGTCTCCCCCGCCGTGATCGCTTCCTGGCACGCGCTGATCAGCTTCAGGTAGTGCGCGCGCGGATGGCGCAACGTCACCTCCGACACGACCGGCCGGGAAGGCTCCGGCAATGGCCTGAGCTGTCGCAGAACAGCCGAAACCTCGCCGAACCAGGTGTCATCGGTCAGCGAGAGCAAATAGACGCAATCATCAACGTGATCGATGACCACGGCACGGTCCGCGAAGACGAACGACGCGTCGGGCTGCTCCGCGCGGTGCGTGAAGTCGCCGCCGCACTCCGCTTTCAGCTCGTAGCCGAGATACCCGACCCATCCGAGGGCGAAGTCGAACGGCACGTCCGGCTGCTCGACGCCCCACGCCGCCAGGTCGTCGTCCAGCCAGGAGAAGAAAGAAGGACAGGGCCGCGGCGCTCCGTCGAGGGTGAGCACCTGGTCCTGCACGGAGTACTGCGCGACGCGGGCAAGGGGTCCGGAGGCATCACCCATGAACGAGAACCGCCCGCCGGGCCCGCTGTCCAGCCAGAACGCGGCCTCAGAGGCCCCGTGGAGCGCCGCGAACACCTGTTCCGCGTCCACGGCCACACCCAGCCGGCGGACGTGCACAGGGCGCTTCTGAGGCGTTGAGCGAACCAGCACCGGTTCCGGCACCGCGGCCGTCCTGGTCGGGGTCAGCGCGGCGAAGTTCGCGAGCATCTCGCGACCGAATTCGGTGCAGATCGATTCGGGATGGAATTGCACACCCCACGCGGGTCTGTCGAGAGCGCGCACACCCATCAGCACGGAGTCCTCACTCCACGCGATGGCCTCCAAAGAAGAAGGCAGATCCGTGACAGCCAGCGAGTGATACCGCACGACGTCGAACGGCGAGGGCAGCCCGGCGAACACGTCGACGCCCGTGTGCGTGACAGCGGAAACGATCCCGTGGCGCGGCACGGGCGCAGGCCCCACGACAGCGCCGTACGACTGACACAGGCCTTGGTGGCCGAGACACACGCCCAGCAACGGGATCGTGGCGTGGTCGATCACCGCGCGGCAGATGCCGAAGTCGGCGGGATTGCCGGGCCGGCCGGGTCCGGGAGAGATCACCACGTTGTCGAACGACCGCAGTGAGGCAAGCCGGAAGCGCGGGTCGTCGTTGTGGACGACCACGGGCTCGGCGCCGTTCACCTCGGCGAGGTGCTGAAAGAGGTTGAACGTGAACGAGTCGTAGTTGTCGATGAGCAGGGTTCGCATTCCAGGACGGCACTCTACCTGCCAAAACACCCGAAAGGACCAACGAGAGAGGGCGGCCACAAATCGTGACCGCCCTCCGAACTCGGACGCGAACTCAGCTACCGAGCAGGAACTTCGGATCCGCCGTGAGCGCCGCCAGTTCCGGCGCGAAGAACGGCTGCCTGTCCAGCTTCGGATACCCGCTGTACGAGTACTCCTCCTCCTGCGTGATCGTCACCGTCCAGCCGTTGGCCGCCCGGTAGGCCGCCGTCGTCGCATTGCCCTGGGCGGGGTTCGCGAGAGAGGCGACCCCGACCAGATTCCCTGCGACTTCGTAGGTCTTGCAACCAGAGTCCGCATTGCCGTGAACGCGGTTGGCCAGCACACACGGATCCGTCGGGTTGTTCGGATTCGGCGTGGTCACGGTGACGGTCAGCTGACCGACCTTGTCGTCCTTGCGCACCGGCACGTACGCCGTGTACTGCCAGATCTCCGGCGTCTCGCCCTTGTTGCTCGAGATCTGCGCCTGGGCGCGGAGCATGCCGCCGAACATGCTGGGATCCTTGTACTTCAGATCGGGAGCGTCGTACCCGGCCGGCACGGACGCCTTGGCCAGGTTCAGCAGCTGCGTGCCGCGGTCGGCCTGCGGTCCGTTGGTGGCGGTCCGGTCGGACTGCCCCACCGGCCACTCCTCGCCCCACTGCGTGTCCGGCAAAGCGGGCTTGCCGGGGTTCGAGCTGCTGCTCTGCCCCGCGCCGATCAGGTAGTCCTTCGTGCTCTGCGGGTTCAGCGCGAACGCCGACCCGAGCCCGACACCGACCACGAGCACGGCGACCGCGGCCCCCGTGACGGACGCCCGCCGCTTGGACCGGGCCTTGTGCGCCCTGTCGAGCGCGACGCCCGGATCCATCGACGGCGGCGGGCTGCTCGCCACCACCACATCCTGGAAAGCTCGCTTGAGGTCCTGTTCGTTCATCGAACCCTCTCCTGCTGTGAGAGCAGACCGCGCAGCGTCTGCAGCCCCCGCGCGGCCTGACTCTTTACGGTTCCTTCCGAACACTTGAGAACGGAGGCCGTCTGTTCGACGGACATGTCCTCCCAGTACCGCAGGACGAGGCACGCACGCTGCTTCGGAGGCACCTTCGCCAGCGCCTCCAGCAGCACCATCCGTTCCTCGGGGTAGACGCCCGGCGGAGCCGCCGAGTCGGTCAGGTCGTCACTTGCCGACTCGAACCGGAACCACCCGCGCCGTCGCTCGGACAGGAACGTCCGCACCAGGATCTGCCTGGTGTAGGCGTCCAGCGCCTCGTGCCGCTCGATCCGCCGCCAAGCCAGGTACAGCTTGGTGAAGGCCTGCTGCACGAGGTCTTCCGCGCGATGCCAATCGCCGCACAGCAGGTACGCCGTGCCGCGCATGACGTCGGAACGGGCCGCGAAGTACTCCTGGAACGCGGCGTCCCGATCACTCATCAGGTTTCCCCCTAATCTGCGGTGCCGGGTTAGTCACGCCACCTGGGGCCTGGCGGGTTGCATGAACTTCTCGAAACGCATACTGATGTCGTGATTTTCCTTTTGCTCCTCGGCGTCCCGGTCGCGCTGGGCCATTTGTACCTGTGGCGGCGGCTGGTCGTGAACACGACGCTGCCCCGCACGCTCGGGCGCCGCATCGGCACCGTGGCGATCGTCGGTGCGTTCGTGATGCTGATGAGCGCCCTGGTCGTGACGCGCAGGGTGCCGCCGGAGTACGGGAAGTTCTTCGCCTGGCCCGGGTTCGTGTGGCTGGCCGTGCTGTTCTACCTGGCGATCGCGCTCGGCGTCGCGGAGATTCCGCGCCGGATCCTGCTCAAGCGGGCCGTGCTCACGCCGGTGGCCGCCGGCGCCGGTCCCGTCGAGCCCGTGGAGGTCGTGCCGGACCCGTCGCGGCGGCTGTTCATCGCGCGCTCGGTGGCGATCGGTTCCGGCGTCGCGGCGGGCGGCGTCGTCGGGTACGGCATGACGCAGGCGCTGGGCGACCCGCAGCTGTTGAACGTGCCGGTGACGCTGAACAAGCTGCAGTCGTCGTTGTCCGGCTTCCGGATCGCGGTCGTGAGCGACATCCACCTCGGGCCGCTGCTCGGGCGTTCGCACACCGAACGGATCGTGCGGATGATCAACGAGCAGCAGGCCGACATGGTCGCGATCGTCGGCGACCTGGTGGACGGCACCGTCGCCGAGCTGGGCGAGGCCGCGGCACCGTTGCGGGACCTGGTGTCGAAGCAGGGCAGCTTCTTCGTGACCGGTAACCACGAGTACTTCTCCGGGCACGAGCAGTGGATCGCGGAGCTGGACAGGCTCGGCGTGAACCCGTTGCGCAACGAGGGTTTGACCATCGCGGGCGGCATCGAGGTCGTGGGCGTGAACGACGTGACCGGGAAGTCCTACGACGACGGCCCGGACTTCGGCCGCGCGCTCGCGGGACGAAACCGAAACAACCCCGTAGTCCTGTTGTCACACCAGCCCGTCCAGGTCGCCGACGCGTCTTCACACGGCGTCGACCTCCAGTTGTCCGGTCATACACACGGTGGACAGATGGCGCCGTTCAACTTCCTTGTGCCGCTGCAGCAACCCAGCACCGCCGGGCTGTCGAAGGTGGACGGCACCTGGCTCTACACCAGTCGTGGCGCGGGTTTCTGGGGTCCGCCGGTGCGCGTGGGCGCGCCCCCGGACATCACGATGATCGAGCTGCGTTCTGCTGGCTAAATCACACTCGGCTGTACTGGATTGCGCGATTGCGGTGTCAAGGCCGTAGAGTGGACGGCCGTGCCCGCGTACGGACCGCGAGGCGGATGAAGGGGGAACCCTGGGGAAATGACCGAGAGCTTCGCCGTCGACCGGCGTTACGAGGCAGAGGCTCGTATTCGGCGTTTCCTGGACCAGGAGAACCCGTCGACACCGTGTCTGGTGATCGACCTCGAGACGATTCGCGCGCGCTACCAGGCGATTCGCGCGGCACTGCCGTCCATCGACATCTTCTACGCGGTCAAGTCGAACCCGGAGTCCGACGTGGTCGCCACGCTGGTCGCGGAGGGTTCGCACTTCGACGTGGCGTCACCCGCGGAGATCGACCTGTGCCTGGCGCGCGGCGCCGCGCCGTCGTCGATCTCCTACAGCAACCCCATCAAGAAGGCCGCTGACATCGCGTACGCCCACTCACGTGGTGTGCGGATGTTCGTGTCGGACAGCGAGCAGGACGTGCGGTTCGTCGCCGAGCACGCGCCCGGTTCGTCCGTACTGGTGCGGATTCTTGTCCACAGCAAGGGTTCCACCTACCCGTTCGGCAACAAGTTCGGTTGCGATCCGGAGATGGCGACGGATCTCTTGCGGCTCGCGCACCAGCTGGGACTCGTTCCTCTCGGCATCGCGTTCCACGCGGGCTCGCAGCAACTCTCCGTCGAGGGCTGGGACTCCGGCATCGCCGACGCCGCGCTGATCGCCGCGAAGCTGCGTGCGGAAGGCATCGAGACGTCGACGGTGAACCTGGGCGGCGGGCTTCCCGCCGTGTACCAGGCTTCCACGCCTTCCCTCGACGATTTCGCCGTCGCCATCGAGGCCTCGATCGCCCGCCACTTCGGCGCCGCGCGTCCCAGGGTGATGATCGAGCCCGGCCGCGCGATCTCCGCCGAGGCCGGGATGATCCGTTCCTCGGTCGTGCTGGTGTCGCGGAAGTCCTATTCGGACGAACGGCGCTGGGTGTACATCGACATCGGCCGCTACCAGGGCCTGGCCGAGACCGAGGGCGAGGCGATCGCCTACGCGTTGCGGACCTCGCGCGACGGCGGCCCGGTCGGCCCGATCGTCCTCGCAGGTCCGACGTGCGACGCGGACGACGTCATCTACCAGCACACCCGCTACGACCTGCCGCTCGACCTGAAGGCGGGTGACCACGTGGACATCCTCCACGCGGGCGCCTACACCTCCTCCTATTCGTCCGTGTGCTTCAACGGCTTCCCGCCGCTGGCCACGTACTGCGTCTAAGCCTGTTCGCAATTCACATAGTTTGGAGTGATTGATGTCCGAAGCGCCCTGTCAGACCGAGGAGACCGTCGGTTTGTTCGCGGGACAGCACGTACTTGCAGAGCTCTCGGGTGTGAGCGCGGATCTGCTCGACGACGAGCAGTTCCTGCGGCACGCCCTTGGTGAGGTTCTCACGCAGGCCGACGCAACCGTGCTGGAGGTGATCTCCAAGAAGTTCGATCCCCAAGGAGTCACCGTGCTGGCCCTGCTGTCGGAATCCCATGCGTCGATCCACACTTATCCCGAAGTGGGTTCGGTGTTCGTCGACGTGTTCACCTGCGGTACCCGTGCGAAACCAGCGCTGGCCGTCCAACTACTCGCTGACGCTCTGGGCGCTGCTCACGTGAGCACGGACCTCGTCACTCGTGGCGTCAAGGAGCATGTCGCGTGAACACGATCAACGAGCCGCTCGCCGATGGCATGACCCGCCACTGGCAGGTGGACGAGGTGCTGGTCGACACCAAGACCGACTTCCAGCACCTGGTGATCGCCCGTACGGCCCAGGGTCTGTCGCTGTTCTGCGACGACGACCGCCAGTCGACGGAGTTCAGCCAGCTGACCTACCACGAGGCCCTGATGGTGCCGGCGCTGCTGCTGGCCGACACCGTCGAGCGCGTGCTGGTCATCGGCTCCTCCGAGGGCGTCGTGTGCCAGATGGCCGTGCAGCACGGCGCTACGGTCGTCGACCACATCGACATCGACGAGCAGGCCGTCAAGCTGTGCGCGGAGCACCTGCCGTACGGCTACACGTCTTCGGAGCTGGCTGCCGCGGAGAAGGGTGACGGCCCGATCCGCGTGCAGTACATCGACGGGTTCGAGTACATCCGCACGACGTCGGAGAAGTACGACATCGTGCTGGTGGACCTGCCCGACGAGCGCGAGGAAGAGGCGCAGCACAACCGCCTGTACGGCGCGGACTTCCTGCGCATGTGCAAGGCGCTGCTGCGTCCCGGCGGCGTCGTCGTCAACCAGTCCGGCTGCCAGACGATGTGGCGCAACACCACCCTGATCCGCTCCTGGCAGCGGTTCAACGAGGTGTTCGACACCGTCGCCTACTACGGCTCCGACGAGCACGAGTGGGCGTACCTGTTCGGCCGCGCGGACGTCGTCGAGGACCCGACCGCGCTGATGGTCGAGCGTCTGAAGACGGCCGGGTACGAGCCGGAGTCGATCGACGACCTGGCACTGGTGGGCAACAGCATTCCGCCCTACCGGGTGCGGCAGTCGCTGGCCTGATCGCAGGCTTTTCGAGAGGGGCGCTTCCCGTTCGCGGGAGGCGCCCCTTTCGCTTGTCCCCTAGGCGAGTGACCGCTTGAGGAAGTCGACCTGCAGGAGGAGCAGGTTCTCCGCCACCTGTTCCTGCGGGGTCATGTGGGTGACGCCGGACAGCGGCAGCACGGTGTGCGGGCGGCCGGCGGCCAGCAGGGCGTTGGACAGGCGCAGGGTGTGGGCCGCCACCACGTTGTCGTCCGCCAGGCCGTGGATGATCATCAACGGGCGGGAGAGCTTGTCCGCGTCGGCGATGAGCGAGTTCGACTCGTAGACCTCGGGCTTGTCGTCCGGGTGGCCGAGGTAGCGCTCGGTGTAGTGGGTGTCGTAGAGGCGCCAGTCGGTCACCGGGGCGCCCGCGATGCCCGCGTGGAAGACGTCCGGGCGGCGCAGGACCGCGAGGGCGCTCAGGTAGCCGCCGTAGGACCAGCCTCGGATCGCCACTCGCGTGAGGTCCAGGTCCGGCTCGATCGCGGCGGCCGCGTGGAGGGCGTCGACCTGGTCCTCGAGGGTGGCGCCGGCGAAGTCGAACGCGATCGCGCGTTCCCAGGCGAGGCCTCGGCCCGGGGTGCCGCGGCCGTCGGCGACGATGACCGCGAACCCCTGGTCCGCCAGCCACTGCGAGGCCAGGAAGGCGTTCTGGGCCGAGACGACGCGCTGGGCGTGCGGGCCGCCGTACGGGTCCATCAGCACCGGGAGCTTGGTGCCGGCGACGTGGCCGGTGGGCAGCAGCAGGGCGGCGCGGAGGGAACGTTCACCGAGGGTCAGCATGCGCGGGGACGCCTTGAGGACGGGGGTGTCCGCCCACGACTCGATGACGCGGTCGCCGACGCGGGCCCGCGCACCGAAAGTGTCCAAAGTGGCCGATACGAGGACAACCGTGTCACCGCCCCGAACCGCGGAGTGCACACCGTCCTCAGAGGACAGTTGCTCGACGGTCCCGCCGACGGAGTAGACGTGCACCTGCGTCGGGTCGTCGGCGGAGGCGGTGATGAGGATCGAGTCGTCGGCGATGTCGAGCACCCGGCGCACCTGGAGGCCGGAGGTCAGGACGTCGTCGCCCACACGGAGCGCGTACTCGTCGCCCTCTTCCACGATCCGCACGAGGCGGCCGTCCGGCGTCCAGGCAGGAGCGCCGTCGGTGACCTCGAGCCACGTCGGGTCGGTCTCGGCCGCGAGCTCGGTGACGGCGCCGGTCTCGGGGGCCAGCGTGTAGATCTTGCGGGTGCGCTGGTCGCGGGTCTGCGTGGTGATCAGCGGGGCGCCGCCGGACGACCAGTGCACGTCGTTGAGGTAGTCGAAGTCGAGCAGGACCGGCACGAAGGTGCTGTCCAGCGACACGACGTGCAGCGACACCGCCGCGTTGGTCGTGCCCGCCGCCGGGTAGGCGATCTCGGTGGCCGCGGTGGCGGGGTTCGCCGGGTCGGCGATGTACCAGCGCTGCACCTCGGCGTTGTTCACGCGCGCGACGATGAGGCGGTCACCGTTCGGCTCCCACCAGTAACCGCGGTAGCGCGACATCTCCTCGGCCGCGATGAACTCGGCCAGGCCGAACGTCACGTCCTCGCCGTCCGGCTCGGCGACGGCGTAGTCCTCGCCAGAGGACAGCTCGACCACCCGCAGAGTGCCGTGCGTGACGTACGCCACGCGCCGGCCCGTCGGGTCAACACGCGGGTCGATGACGCCACCGCGCGTCGGCAGCTCACGGACGGCGCCGTCCGTCAGGTCGGCCACGAACAGACGCCCGGACAGCGCGAACGAGGCCACCGAGGCGTCCCGGGAGAGGGCGTAGCCGACGATGCCCGCGCCGGACTCACGCGTGCGCTCGCGGCGTGCCTTCTCCTCCGCGGGCAGGTCCTCCGGATCGGACAGCAGCGTCGCCGGGTCGGCGAGCAGCCGTTCGACGCCGGTGGTCGTGTTCAGCTCCCAGAGCCCGTTCGCACGGCTTGTGGCCGTGGCCGGGCGCAGGAAGAAGACACGTCCGCCGTCCGCCGACACCGCGAAGGTCCTCGGTGCGCCGACGGTGAACCGCTGGGTGCGCGCCTGTTGGCGCGGGAAGGAGATGTCATTGCCCACCCACCAACACTAACCCGCGCACGCGTGCCGCACGGGGGCTGTGACGTGCACTGCCTGGCGCGATACAGACCGGGAGGGGGTTGTGAGCGCCGCGGCTGGGCGTGCGCTGCGGCCTCCTGTCCGCGCCGCAGTGGTGCGGGTTACGGGCGGACGGTGCGAGGCACGGACGGGTGACGGCTGCGGATCAACGGCGCGGGGCGTGGGCAGTGGGTGGCGGGTGCGGTCAGCGGCGCGGGTCGCGGGTCGACGAAGCAAGCCAACGGCACGCCACACACGAGTCGCGTGCGCCGCGAGCCAACGGCGGGCGGCAGGCGCCGTTGCGGAACGCAGCGGCGAGCCTGACGCCGACCGCGCCGAGCGAAATGTCTCGCCCCAGCACGGACGGACGCCGCGCCCGGTCTGCCGCCTAACCCACCTTGCTCTTGGGAGGCAACGGAAAGAAGCCGCTGGTGCGTCGCACGTACTCGGCGTAGCCGGGGCGGCGCGACACGATGTCCTTCTCCAGCAACGGTTTGCCGCTGCCCTTCGCGAGCAGCCACGTCATGATCACCGGGCCGATGATCGTGAGCGCGGCGAGCCACGAGTGCAGTGCGAAGAGGTACAGGCCCCACCACACGACCGAGTCGCCGAAGTAGTTCGGATGCCTTGTGTAGCGCCACAATCCGCGGTCCATCACAGCGCCCTTGTTCGCCGGGTCCGCACGGAACCGGGAGAGCTGCCAGTCACCTACGGCCTCGAAGACGAAGCCGACCGTCCACACGCCAGTGCCCACCCAATCTAGCACTCCGAAAGGGGCCGAAAGGTGCTGTGCGGCCTGGACAGGCAGCGACACGATCCACATGAGCACGGCCTGGAGCAGGTAGACGCGGTACATCCGCAGGCGCGGGTTTCCCTTGGCACGCCTCAAGATGTCCTGGTAGCGCGGGTCTTCGTCCTTGCCGCGGTTGCGGGAGTGGATGTGCACGCCCAGGCGTACGCCCCACACCACGGTGAGCGCGGTGACCACCCACTGCCGAGTTGGTTCGCCCTCCGCGAACAGGAGCGTGATCACCGCGATCACGGCGAATCCCGGGCCCCACACGGAGTCGATCAGGTCGTAGCGTTTGCGGGAGTCCGCGTACAGGAACAGGCCGCTGAGCAACAGCAAGACCACGACGAAGCTGATCAGGAAGCTCATCGGGCCACCAGCTCACGACGTACGCGCGGCATGCCGCTGCGGCCGTTCTCGCTCCTGTGCACCGCGAGGATCTGATCCACGCCCATCCTGCCCTCCTCGAACGTCAGCGCGGCGCCCGCGAGGTACAGCCGCCAGACCCGCGCCTGTCCTTCGCCGACCAGGGCGACGACCTCGTCCCACCGCTCTTCGAGCGTTTGCGCCCATGCCCGCACGGTCCAAACGTAGTGCTCGCGCAACGCGTGCACGTCACGGATCTCCAGGCCGGCGCCTTCGAGGAAGCCGGTGGTGGCACTGACCGGGCGCATGTGCATGTCCGGCGCGACGTACGACTCGATGAACGCTCCGCCGCCGGGCGCGTTGTGGCCGCGCGACATCTGCTGCAGCAGCAGGCGTCCCTCTGGCTTGAGCAACCGGTGCAGCGTCGAGGCGTACTCGGGGTAGTTGCTCTCGCCGACGTGCTCGCCCATCTCGATCGTGGAGATCGCGTCGAACGGTTCGCCGCTCACCTCGCGGTAGTCCTGCAACCGCACCTCGACGCGACCGGCCAGCCCCTCGGCCTCGATGCGTCCGAGGATGTGCGCGCGTTGCTGGGCGGAGATCGTCACGCCGGTCGCGTGCACGCCGTAGTGCTTCGCGGCGTGGATGATCATCGAACCCCATCCGCAGCCGACGTCGAGCAGGCGCATGCCCGGCCTCAGGTCGAGCTTGCGGCACACGAGGTCCAGCTTGTTGTGCTGCGCCTGCGCGACCGACTCGTCCTCGGACGTGAAGTACGCACACGAGTAGGCCATGCTCGGATCGAGCACGAGCCGGTAGAAGTCGTTGCTCAGATCGTAGTGATGCGAAATGGCGTCACGGTCGCGGCTCTTCGTGTGCAGCGCGCCCCGCAGCCGCGCCTCCTCCTTCGGCGCGTCCGGGTTCGGCCCCAGCACTTTCAGTCGCAATGCGAGTTTCGCGACCTCCGAGAGCCGGGGCCGCCGGGTCACTCCCCGCCGCACGAGCCCCCAGATCTGCGAGAGACCGGTCGCGAGATCGCCCTCGACGTCGAGCTCACCGCTCACGTACGCGCGGGCGAGTCCCAGCTCGTTCGGACTCCAGACGAGCCTGCGCAACGCGTCGCGGGAGCGGATCACGAGCACCGTGCCGTCCTGCGGCCCGGCCGCACTTCCGTCCCAGGCTCGAAATCCGATTGGCAACGGCGCGCCCAGCACCCTTTCGGCCATTCCCGCCAGCTGACCAGCGACGACCACCCTGCACCTCCTGCGTGACCTGGCTCCGCCAGACGTTCGAGACAGGACGAGGTTCGGTTCGTTTCTGAACCGAGACGCAACCCCGGCCGTATGGCCTGGATAGAGCGAACGGATGGACGAGGAGGACATGAGTGTGATCCGACGTAACCGCATTGCCATCGGGCTCGCCGCGGGACTGGCAGTTGTGCTGGGTCTGGGTGTCTGGAGCGCCACTGGCAGTGGCACGAACTCCAAGCCGGTGGCACAAACCGAAACCGATCTGGGCGTCCTCGGTGACTACGGCGACGTGGGTCAGCCCCCGGTACTCCAGGAGCCCGCACAGGCCCCCGAAGCCCCAGTTCAGCAGCAGGCCCCGGAAGTTCCGGCAGCGCAGCCCCCTGCGGCGCAGCCCCCCGCAGCAGCACCGGTCAGCACGTTGAGGCTGGTCGGCAAGAGCGTGGACAAGATGGGCCAGGTCGTCCAGGACGGCGATGGCCGCACCCTTTACCGCTTCGACAAGGACGTCCCGAAGCCTGAAGGCAAGTCCAACTGCAACGACCAGTGCGCCGTGACGTGGCCGCCGCTCTTCGCGGACACGATCCCGCAGCTGGAAGGCGTCGACTCGAAGCTGGTCTCGCTGATCACCCGCGCTGACGGCAAGAAGCAGGTCGCCATCGACGGCTGGGCCCTCTACACGTATTCGAAGGACCCGGCGCCGGGCAAGTGGGCCGGCCAGGGCATCGGCGGCACGTGGTACGTGATCCAGCCCAACGGAAAGCGCAACGTCGAGTGCCTCCCGCCTGGTGTGACGGCTCCGGCTGCGTAACCCCACCGCATCCCGTTAGGACGGTCCATCTGAGACACACAACACCCTGACACGGTGAAACCCCGGCCCTGGGGAAGGGGCCGGGGTTCCCGTCGTTTCGCTCCAGGGTCACCAAAGCCGAAGGGGCGCCACCGAATCTCCGGTGGCGCCCCTTCGGCTTTGGTGATCAGAGCGTGGAGTACAGCGGGTGCTTCGCCGCCAGAACCTCAACGCGCGCACGCAGTTCGTCGATCGCCGCGCCCGGCTTGAGGGCCTCCGCGATCACGTCGGCGACCTCGATGAAGTCCACCTCGCCGAACCCGCGGGTGGCCAGTGCCGGCGTACCGATCCGCAGACCGGACGTCACCATCGGCGGACGCGGGTCGTTCGGAACGGCGTTGCGGTTGACCGTGATGCCGATCTGGTGCAGCACGTCCTCGGCCTGCTTGCCGTCCAGCTCGGAGTCGACCAGGTCGACGAGGACCAGGTGCACGTCGGTGCCCCCGGTCAGCACCTTCACTCCGGCCGCGGCGACGTCCGCCTGCGACAGCCGCTCGGCCAGGATCCGCGAACCCTCGAGCGTGCGACGCTGACGGTCGGCGAACTCCGGCGAGGCGGCGTGCTTGAACGCCACGGCCTTCGCCGCGATGACGTGCTCCAGCGGACCGCCCTGCTGGCCGGGGAACACCGCCGAGTTGATCTTCTTCGCGATGTCGGCGTCGTTCGACAGGATCACGCCGCCACGGGGACCGCCGAGGGTCTTGTGGGTCGTGGTCGTCGTGACGTGCGCGTGCGGCACGGGCGACGGGTGCAGGTCGGCGGCGACGAGGCCGGCGAAGTGCGCCATGTCGACCATCAGGTAGGCGTCGACCGAGTCCGCGATGCGGCGGAACTCGGCGAAGTCCAGCTGGCGCGGGTACGCGGACCAGCCGGCGACGATCAGCTTCGGGCGGTGCTCGGTCGCCAGGCGCTCGACCTCGGCCATGTCGACGCGGCCGTCGGAGTCCGCGACGTGGTACGGCACGACGTTGTAGAGCTTGCCGGAGAAGTTGATGCGCATGCCGTGCGTCAGGTGACCGCCGTGCGCGAGGTCCAGGCCCAGGATCGTGTCGCCGGGCTGGAGCAACGCGAACATCGCGGCCGCGTTGGCCTGCGCGCCCGAGTGCGGCTGGACGTTCGCGAAGCCCGCGCCGAAGAGCGACTTGATGCGCTCGATGGCGAGACGCTCGACGACGTCCACGTGCTCGCAGCCGCCGTAGTAGCGACGACCGGGGTAGCCCTCGGCGTACTTGTTGGTCAGCACCGAACCCTGCGCCTGCAACACCGACACGGGCGTGAAGTTCTCCGAGGCGATCATCTCGAGAGTGCCCTGCTGGCGCGCCAACTCGGCCGCAACGGCTTCGGCGACCTCGGGGTCGTACTCCGCGAGGGAAGCGTTGAACTGGTCGGACATCTGGAGAATCTCCCTACTTGGCGCGCTTGTAGAACGGAAGTGCGACGACCTCGACCGGCTGCTTCTTGCCGCGGACGTCGACCAGCAGTGAGGTGCCGGGCTCGGCACTGGCCCGCGACACGTAGGCCATGGCGACGGAGTAGCCGAGGGTCGGGGACAACGCGCCCGACGTCACCTCGCCCACGACCTCGTCGCCGTTGAGCACCGCGTAACCGTGGCGCGGGGCGCGGCGCTCGGGGGTCTTCAGTCCGACCAGGACCGAGTCCACCCCGGACTCGGCGACCTTGGCCAGCGCGTCGCGGCCGACGAAGTCGCCGGGCTTGTCGAGCTTCACGACCCGGCCCAGATTCGCGTTGTACGGCGTCAGCGACGTCGTGAGTTCGTTGCCGTACAAGGGCATTCCGGCTTCGAGACGCAACGTGTCGCGGCAGCCGAGACCGCACGGCTTGAGTTCGTGCGCCTCGCCGGTGGACAGCAGCGCGGCCCAGACGGCCGGCGCGTCGGCGGGAGCGACGAAGAGCTCGAAGCCCTCCTCACCCGTGTAACCCGTGCGCGCGAGCAACGCGTCGACCCCGGCCACGGTGGAAGGGTACGAGGCGTAGTACTTGACTGACGCCAGATCCGTCTCGGTCAGGCCGGACAGGATCTCGACCGACTTCGGGCCCTGGATCGCGATCAACGCGTAGTCGGTCGACCTGTCGGTGACGACGGTGTCGAAACCGGCGGCGCGCTCGACGAGGGCCTCGGCGACGACAAGAGCGTTGGAGGCGTTCGCGACGACCATGAACTCCTGGTCGCCCAGGCGGTACACGATCAGGTCGTCGAGCACGCCGCCGTCGGCCTGGGTGATCATCGTGTAGCGGGCCTTGCCGACGGCCAGCGCGGAGATGTGGCCGACCAGCGCGTAGTCGAGGGCCTCGCCCGCCTGCGGTCCGGTCAGGACGATCTCACCCATGTGCGTGAGGTCGAACAGGCCCGCGGTGGTGCGCACCGCGTGGTGCTCGGCGAGCTCGGACGAGTAGCGCAGCGGCATCCGCCAGCCCGCGAAGTCGGTGAACATCGCGCCGAGCTGCTCGTGCTCGGCGTTCAGAGGCGTGAGGCGGGACATCAGAACGCTCCTCCAGGGTGCGCCGAAGAGCCGGACGCGGCCGGCTGAGGCATCAGAAGAATGACACGGTCCATCGGAGACTCCTCACTAGAGCGAGCCTCCCCCTCTGTCATGAGCCTGAGAGCTTCACCACCGAAGTGGCTTGCACCGTGGGCGAGGCTGCCGAGCAGCCTGCTTTCCAGAGTTGCCTTCGTCGCGCGGTACCTGTGCCTGAGAGATTCCGGGGAGGGATTGCTCCTTCGGCGCCCCTGCTGGAGGGGTCTCTTCCGCGCGACATCGACGGCCGTGTTCAGTTGGTAGCCCCAGACGCTAGCAGGCCAAACGTCACAGCGGCACGCCCTGCGCCGTCTTCTCGACCACCTTGCGCTCCGCCCAGAACGACAGGAACGGGACCGTGCCGGCGAGCAGCACCAGCAGGGTGCCCTTGATCGACCAGCGCAGCTTGAGCGCCAGGTCGACGGAAATCACCAGGTAGATGGCGTAGAGGAAGCCGTGGATCGGGCCGACGACCTTCATCGCGCCGCCCATGTCCGCGGCGTACTTGAGCACCATGGCCACGACCAGGAGCAGAAGGAAGACTCCGACCACGTAAGCCATGACCCTGAACCGGGTCAACGCACCCTTCATCTGCCCGCCTTCGCTCAACGACCGTCCCGCGCGTTGAGGTTCGCGAGCATGCGGTTGTAGGCCGCGAGCTCCGCGTCTTCTTCGTCGTCGAAGTGCTCGACAGGCGCGGGTTTGACGGCGTCAACGGTAGCCATCGGCTTCGGGACGGCCGCAACCGGCTCGGGTGCGAGATCCGCGTCACGGTTCTGGCGCGCCAAACGACGGAACCGCCACACCATGAAGAGGGGGAAGAGGCCGAAGAGCGGCCACTGGAGCACGTACCCGAGGTTCTGGAACGTGCCGCTGGCGGACTCGAAGCGCTGCCACTGCCACCAGGCGAGTCCGCAACAGGCGACCAACGCCGCCAGACAGGCGAACGCGATCAGCAACCGTTGGGGAGTAAGGAGGCCGCGCACGACCTCCACACTACTTGGGTGAGGCCTCCGCACCGGAGGCCGCCCGTGAGGGGTGCATGGATGTGGGGCTGCCGCCTCCGACAGCCCGGTCCACTACGCCACGCCGTCTCGGCGCTGCCTCTGCAGACGAGCAACGCACCAGGCCGCGGCGGAGCCACGACGAAGGTGCTGGAGAACCGTCATCGGTCCCAGGCGCCTCCCGAGATCGGCAGGAGACAGGCCGGCCGCGCGGTAGTCGAGCGCGCGCTGGTCCAACGGGCTGATGCCCGCGTCCCACCACTGCTCGGCTTCGGCGACGTCGCCCACCAGCTGCCAGTAGCTCGCCGCGGCGGCGAGCAGTGCCTCGGGTGCCTCCGGCGCCCGCTTGCGCATCGCGGCCACGTAGGCCGGATCCGCCGAGTCGACCTTGACCAAGCCACGCGACCCACTCCTGCCTCCCCGCTGCACGGGGATGCCTGGCGCCGAGGGGGGAGCCTCCGCGAGCCACGCGTTCTTGATCCGGTTCACCTCCTGCATCTCTGCGTCGTCAGACCGTTCAGCCGCCCACTGCTGCAACAGCTCGTGGACCCCGGAGTCCTCGACCATATGTGCCTCCTCGTCGGTCGGGGATCGGCCATTGCAGCGGAAGGTATTCGGTAGGTCTGACAATCGCCAGACCCTGAATCCCCAGAACACCCGTTACCAGTGCGTGATTGGCCTCATTCCACCCATCCGGCTCAACGCAGACGGCCGAGGATCACCGAACGTCACTAGTTGAGAGGGGTGGCCGTGCCGAAGAGGCTCCTGACGAAGGTGATGATCGACTCCGCGCCGTCCCGCAGCCAGCCGAGAGCCGTCTGGACCGCCGAAGCGGACTCTTCTGGCCGGGTGATCAGGAGGAACAGCACCAGCGCGACGCCCGCCAGCACTAGCACCTTCTTGAGGTTCACAGGTACCTCTCCGTCCGTGTGGTTCACCGGTCAGGCGGCGGACCGCCCGTGTCACCCGTCATGGTCCCTCATTCACCCTTGCGATGAACAACGACCACGCCCAACTCGTCCCAGGATCCACCAGCGACGCACGCCTGCACGACGGCCAACGTCACCCGAATGGCGGCTAAAGACAGGCCTCAACAGCGCCGATGTCCTGGGCACGAGGTGAACACGGGCTCCCTCGCATCCCACAGCTTGGAAGAGAGACTGTTGCACCGGGGCTCACCCGGATGCCGAACTCACCCCATCACGCACCGTCACGCCTTCGTGGCGCTATTAATGCGCACCCGAGCATTCATCCAATTACTCCAGACCGCCGCAGTTCCATAATTCGGCCGTCCGCCACACCCATGTCGGCAAGCACTTCCCCGGTGTTCACCCCGACGGGAACCGGGGCCGTCGGAACCGCCGCGGGAGTGCGGTCGAACCGGGGCGCCGGCGCCGGGTGCGGAGCACCGGCCACGTCGACGAACGCGGCACGCGCCTCGTTGTACGGATGCCGTGCCGCTTCGGCGGGGGTCAGCACCGGAGCCAGGCAGGCGTCCGTGTCCCGCGCGAGGTCCGCCCACTCGTCCCGCGACCGGGTCTTCACCGCAGCCGCGATGCGTTCCCGCAGCTCAGGCCAGTTCGCCGGGTCGTTGCGCGAGGGCGCGTCCTCCAGGCCCAGCACGCGCACCAGGTCGGCGTAGAACCTCTCCTCCAGTGCGCCCACCGCCACGTACTGCCCGTCGGCGGCCTCGTAGACGTCGTAGAACGGCACTCCACCGTCGAGCATGTTCTCGCCGCGCCCGCCCGACCACATGCCCGCTGACCGCATCCCGTGCAGGAACGTGGTCAGCAACGCCGCCCCGTCGACCATCGCGGCGTCCACGACCTGGCCGCGTCCGGAGCGCTCCCGTTCGTACAGTGCGGCGAGCACGCCCAGCGCCAGCAGCAGCCCTCCCCCGCCGAAGTCGCCCAGGAGGTTGATCGGGAACGACGGAGGCCCCCCGGCACGTCCCAGCGGCTCCAGCGCGCCCGCGACGGCGATGTAGTTGATGTCGTGGCCGGCGCGGTCGGCGAGCGGCCCGTCCTGGCCCCAGCCGGTCATGCGTCCATATACAAGGCGCGGGTTGCGGGCGAGGCACTGCGCGGGCCCGATGCCCAGCCGTTCGGTCACGCCCGGCCGGAAACCCTCGATCAGCACGTCCGAACGCTCGACCAGCCCGAGAACCAGCTCAGCACCCTCTGGCGTGCGGGTGTCGATCGCGACCGAGCGCCGGTTGCGGCCGAGGAAGTCGCCGGGGATCGTCTGCACGCTCCCCGGCTTGTGCACCTGGATCACGTCGGCGCCGAGGTCGGCCAGCACCATGGCACCGAACGGCGCGGGTGCGAGACCGGCGAGCTCGACGACTTTCAGACCTGCGAGGGGCCCGGTCACAGGGACCTCGCGATGATTTCCTTCATGATCTCGTTCGTGCCGCCGTAGATCCGCTGGACGCGGGCGTCGGACCAGGCACGTGCGATCGGGTACTCGTTCATGTAGCCGTAGCCGCCGAAGAGCTGCACGCACTCGTCGACGACCTTGCCCAACCGGTCACTGGCCCACCACTTCGCCATCGCGGCCGTGGGGATGTCCAACTCACCGCGAAGGTGCTTCTCGACGCACTCGTCGATGAACGCCCTGGTCACAGCTGCTTCGGTGGCGCACTCGGCGAGCTTGAAGCGGGTGTTCTGGAACTTCATCAGCTCCTTGCCGAACGCCGTGCGCTCCTTCACGTACTTGAGCGTCACGTCGACGGCCGCCTCGATGCCCGCGATGCAGCAGACGCCGATGATCAGGCGTTCCTGCGGCAACTGGTGCATCAGCTGGACGAAGCCGAGGCCTTCCTGGTCGCCCAGGAGGTTGGAGGCGGGCACCCGGACGTCGTCGAAGAACAGCTCGGCGGTGTCCTGGCCCTTCATGCCGACCTTGTCGAGCACGCGGCCGCGCCGGATGTCGTTCTCCACGACGAGCAGCGAGATGCCCTGCGCACCCTGGGCCGGGTCGGTCTTGGCCACGACGATCACCAGATCGGCGTGCACGCCGTTCGTGATGAACGTCTTCGAGCCGTTGATGACGTACTCGTCGCCGTCCCTGACGGCCTTCGTCCGGATGCCCTGCAGGTCGGAGCCCGCACCGGGTTCGGTCATCGCGATCGCGCCGACGTACTCGCCGGACGCGAGCTTGGGCAGCCAGCGCTGCTTCTGCTCCTCGGAGCCGTAGGAGTTGAGGTAGTGCGCCACGATGCCGCTGTGCACGCTGTTGCCCCACGAGCTGTCGCCGGCCCGTGCCTGTTCCTCCAGCAACACGGCCTCGTGGGCGAACGTGCCGCCACCGCCTCCGTACTCCTCGGGGATGCTGATGCACAGCAGCCCGAGCTCACCGGCCTTGCGCCACAGGTCGCGGTCGACCTGCTTCTGCTCGGCGAAGCGTTCCTGGTGCGGCGCGACCTCCTTCTCCATGAACGTGCGGGCGAGCTGGCGCAACTGGTCCAGGTCGCTGTCCATCCACCGCGATCGACGCTCTGCCATGCGGTCCACGTAACCACCGGGCGGTGATCCACGCCATGACCGCCGCGCCTGCACGGGCCCGAAAAACTGAGCGAAATTCCCACCCCGGTCGTCCAGACTGCCTCGTATGCAGATCCACCAGGTCATGCCGGACGAGTGGGAGCTCTGGCGCGACACCCGCCTGGACGCGCTGGCCAGCGACCCCGAGGAGTTCGGCTCCACCCTGGCGCGCGAGCAGACGTACACCGAGAACGAGTGGCGTGACCGCGCGGCGGAGGGCCTGAAACTCGTCGCGCTCGACGCCCGTCCCGTCGCCCTGGTCGCCGCCACCGCGCGGCCAGAGGGCCTCTACCTCTACTCGATGTGGGTGCGCGACTCCCACCGCGGCCGGGGCGTCGGCGAGGCGCTGGTCAGAACGGTGCAGGCGTGGGCGGCCGAGGAAGGCTGGAAGGTCGTGCGACTGCAGGTGTACGACCACAACCTGCCTGCTCGCCGCCTCTACGAACGCCTGGGTTTCGTCGACGCCGAAGAACCGGAGCACATGGAGTTCCGGGTGAGCTAATCGGTCACCCTTCACGGTCATGGCCAGCCCCTGCGCGCGGGCCTAGCGTGGTGTCATGAGCGAAGCCTTGATCTTCGACGCGGTGCGCACGCCGCGCGGCAAGGGGAAGCGCGGATCGCTGCACAGCGTGAAGCCCGTCGATCTGGCCGCCGGTGTGCTGCGCGCGCTGTCCGAACGCAACTCTCTCGACACCTCCGCGGTGGACGACGTCGTGTTCGGCGTGGTGTCCCCGCTCGGTGAGCAGGGCGGAGACATCGCCCGCACCGCCGTGCTGGCCGCCGGATGGGACCAGCGCCCGGCCGGGGTGCAGCTCAACCGGTTCTGCGCGTCGGGCCTCGAGTCGGTGAACCTCGCCGCGGCCAAGGTCGCGTCCGGGTTCGAGGACCTGGTGGTCGCGGGTGGCGTCGAGTCGATGTCGCGCGTGCCGATGGGCTCGGACGGCGGCGCGTGGGCGATCGACCCCGCGACGAACTTCGACCTGTCGTTCGTGCCGCAGGGCGTGTCGGCCGACCTGATCGCGACACTGGAGGGCTTCTCCCGCACGGACGTCGACGCGTGGGCCGCCCGGTCGCACGCCCGCGCGTTCGAGGCGCAGAAGGACGGCCGGTTCGAGCGGTCCGTGGTGCCGGTCGTCGACCAGAACGGCACGGTGGTGCTCAAGGAGGACGAGACGATCCGTCCCGAGTCCACTGTGGAGTCTCTCGGAAGGCTCAAGCCCAGCTTCCAGTTCCACGGCGACCTCGGCTACGACACCGTCGCGATCGACCGCTACCCCACCGTCGAGCGCATCAGCCACGTGCACACCCCGGGCAACTCCTCGCAGATCGTCGACGGCGCCGCGGCGATGCTGATCGGCTCCGCGGCCACGGGCAAGGCTCTCGGCCTGACCCCGCGCGCCCGGATCGTCTCCGTCGCCGTCGTGGGCACCGAGCCGACGATCATGCTCACCGGACCGGCACCGTCCGCGCGCAAGGCGCTGGACAAGGCTGGCCTCTCGGTCGAGGACATCGACCTGTTCGAGGTCAACGAGGCGTTCTCGTCGGTCGTGCTGAAGTTCCTGCGGGACATGGACATCCCCGAGGACAAGGTCAACGTCAACGGCGGCGCGATCGCGCTGGGCCACCCGCTGGGCGCCACCGGCTGCATGATCCTGGGCACGCTGCTGGACGAGCTGGAGCGCCGGGACCTGCGCCGCGGCCTGGCCACGTTGTGCGTGGGCGGCGGCATGGGTATCGCGACGATCATCGAGAGGGTCTGAGGCATGCCGTTCCACTACGACAAGGGCGAGGACGGCATCGTCACCCTGACGATGGACATGTCCGGCTCCGCCAACGTGATGAACGACGAGTACCGCGAGCTGATGGGCGACGCCGTCTCGAAGCTCGAGGGCGACGAGATCACCGGCGTGATCATCACATCCGCCAAGAAGACGTTCTTCGCGGGCGGCGACCTCAACGTGCTGATCGCGATCACGCCGGAGAACGCCTCGCAGGCGCTGGAAGGCGTCGAGGAGCTCAAGTCGCAGCTGCGCCGGCTGGAGAAGCTCGGCAAGCCGGTCGTGGCGGCGATCAACGGGACCGCGCTCGGCGGCGGGTTCGAGATCGCACTGGCCTCGCACCGCCGGATCGTGCTGAACGACAACAGCATCCGCGTCGGCCTGCCCGAGGCGACGCTCGGTCTGCTGCCCGGCGGCGGTGGCGTCACGCGCATGGTGCGCCTGCTGGGCGTGCAGAAGGCGTTGCCGTTGCTCATGGAGGGCAAGCAGCTGCGGCCGGAACGCGCGCTGCAGGCCGGAATCGTGCACCAGGTCGTGGACACCCGCGAGGAGCTGATCTCCGAGGCCAGCGCGTGGATCCTGGCGAACCCGGCGCCGACGCAGCCGTGGGACGTGCAGGGCGCGGGCGTGCCGGACCTGAAGTTCGGCGACCCCAACAGTTACGGCCTCCTCGCCGCGGCCCCCGCCGTGCTGAGCAAGAAGTCGCACGGCGTGTACCCGGCGCCGGAGAAGATCATGGCGACGGCCGTGGAGGGCGCCTACGTCGACTTCGACACGGCACTCCAGATCGAGGGCCGCTACTTCGTGGAACTGGCCTCCGGTCAGGTCTCCAAGAACATGATCACGGCGTTCTGGTTCAACCTCAACGAGGTCAACGGCCGCGCGTCCGCGACGGGACAGCGCGTGGCCAAGCTGGGCGTGCTGGGCGCGGGCATGATGGGCGCTGGAATCGCCGAGGTGTCCGCGAAGGCCGGTATCGAGGTGGTCCTGAAGGACGTCAGCCTCGCAGGTGCCCAGAAGGGCGCTCAGGGCCTGGAAGGCATCACGCCGACCGACTCCGACGACGACCTCGCGGGCTGCGACCTGATCATCGAGGCCGTGTTCGAGAACCGCGAGCTCAAGAACAAGGTGCTGCCCGCCGCGGAGGCGAAGGCGTTGCCGGACGCGGTGATCGCGTCCAACACCTCGACGCTGCCGATCACCGGCCTCGCGTCGGCGGTGACGGCGCCGGAGCGGTTCATCGGCCTGCACTTCTTCTCGCCGGTGCCGAAGATGCGGCTGGTGGAGATCATCCGCGGCGAGAAGACGTCCGAGGAGACGCTGCAGCGCGCGCTGGACTACGTGCGGCAGATCGGGAAGACGCCGATCGTGGTCAACGACTCGCGCGGTTTCTACACCTCGCGGACGTTCGGCACGTACGTGATCGAGGCGATCTCGATGCTGGCCGAGGGCGTGTCACCGGCGTTGATCGAGAACGTGGCGAAGAAGTCCGGCATGGCGGTCGGCCCGCTGGCGGTGTCGGACGAGGTGACGCTGTCGTTGCAGCTGAAGATCCACGACCAGACCGTCGCCGACGACCCGTCGCTGGTGTCGGAGAGCCCGGCGTACGACCTCATCCGCGAGCTGGTGTCCTTGGGGCGTAGCGGAAAGTCGACGGGCGCGGGCTTCTACGAGTACCCGGAGGGCGGCAGGAAGTTCCTCTGGCCCGAGCTCACCACCCGGTACGCGAAGGCCGACGCCGGGGTGTCCGAGCAGGACGTGCGCGACCGGCTGCTGTTCGTGCAGTCGCTGGAGACCGTGCGGTGCCTGGACGAGGGCGTGCTGACGTCCGTGGCGGACGCGAACATCGGCTCGATCTTCGGGTTCGGCTTCGCGCCGTGGAGCGGTGGCACGCTGCAGTTCATCAACTCCTACGGCGTGCAGGCGTTCGTGGAGCGCGCGGACTACCTCGCCGACACGTACGGGGAGCGGTTCCGGCCGCCCGCCTCGCTGCGGGAGCGCGACAGGTTCTGACCTTTTGGGACGTTTTGGAGTGCTTGCGGCCGTCCTCGTGGCGGCCGCATTCTCTTTCACATGAGAAAATTCTTCGTTGCGATGGTGTCCGCCGCGGCCGCGATGCTGGCGCTGGCGGGTCCCGCGTCGATCGACACGTTGTTGCCGGCCACCGACACGGTCGCCGTCGGCGACGCCTGGGACTGGTGAGTCAGGCCCGGTAGGAGCCGGGAGACGAGCCGGTCCAGCGTTTGAAGGCCCGGTGGAAGGCGCTCGCCTCGGAGAACCCGAGGCGCAGCGCCAGTTCCTCCACCGACTCCCCGCCCCGCACCAGCGACGCCACCGCCTGGTCGCGCAGCAACTGCTCGCGCACCTCGCGGAACGACGTCCCCTCGCCCGCCAGCCTCCTGCGCAACGTCGGTGCCGACACCCCGAGCTGCGCCGCCACGGCCTCCAGCCCGGACACCCCGCGCCCGAGCAACCGCCGCACGTGTCCCGCCGTGTCCGCGCCGTGGTCCCGGCGCGACAACAACTCCGCCGGCGAGTGCCGCAGGAACCGCTTGAGCGCCGCCTCGTCCTGCACGACCGGCATGCGCAGGAACTTCGGGTCGAACGCGATCGTGGTGGCGTCCGCGTCGAACCGCAGCGGACAGCCGAAGATCAGGTGGTACTCGGCGGCGTGCGCGGGTTCCGGATAACCGAACTCGGCGCCCTGCAACGGAATCCGGCGGCCGATGAGCCACGACGAGAACCGGTGCCACAGCACGAGCAGCGACTCGGTGAGGAAGTGGTCGGGGTCGCCGGGGATGTGGAGCGTGAAGCGGCCGTCGTCGAGCGACAGCTCCAGCGGGTCGTCGAAGAGCGCGTAGAAGGCGAGCCCGCGTTCGAGGGCCGACTCGAGGTCCGGGCAGTGCACGGCGAGCAGGCACATCATGGCGAACGTGCCGCGCTTCGACGGCCGTGGCCCGAAGCCCATGAACTCGTCGTCGAGGACTTCCCAGAGCGTCTGGATGAACTTCGTGTACTGCGCGGGAGTCACGCGCGCACGATCGTCCGCGAGAAGGCTTGAGGGGATGCCCGCGCCGTGCAGGACAACGGACGGCTCCGGGCACGCGCGGAGCGCCGCACGCACGTAGTGGATCGCCACGGTCCTGGTGTGCACGAACCACAGTAAACGCCACAGGCGGTGACGCGGCTCCGGGAGAGCAGGAGTCGCGTCACCGCCGCCGTGGGCCCACCCAGTGAGCCGTACTCCTTGCCAACGGGGCTTCCGCACGCCCATCGGCAAGGGACGATGTTGTGTTCGTTGACGTTAACGCTATGTGGTCTAGACCAAGAAAGTCAATAGTGCGAAGAGAGCAGCCAGGAGGCCGATGTTTCAGGCTTGTTCCAGTGGCGCTACAGCGAAGCCCGCACTGAACCGCTGGCACCAGATCACGACACTCCGAATGCCGGAAACATCCACGCCGGAAGGAATTTCGTACACCTGGTCGCCACGATTCCCCTTCAGCTTGCCGAGGCTCGTGAATCCCTGCCCGAACGTCTTCTCCGACGAGCCCGACGCGTGCGGCGACAGGTAAACGTAGAGGTCAGGGCCATCGCTCGTGTTCAACGCGGCGAACTGGACCGAATGCCCGCCACCCGGCAGCCTGATGAGGCTCGCCTTACCCGTGGTCGCGTGCTCAAGAGAGCGCCACTGTCCCGCCGCGACCTCTTTCGCCGTTTCGGCGGGCACCGGGACGGATGTGGAGACAGGCACTGATACAGGCGTTGAGACAGACGTGGAAGTCGGCGCGGCGGGCACGAGCAACGCGTCGTTCGTTTCGCGAACCGTGAGCAGCCTCCACGGCTGGAACAGGTACAACCCGACCCCGAGCGCGACGACGAGCAAAACTGACACGGGAATCAGGAATCGGCGATGACGCATACCGAAAATACTGGCCCAAACCGGACCGAAAAGAGCTTACGGAGTTGTTAGGGTCCCTGCCGTGGCGACACAGGCGAGGATCGGCCAGGCCGTGCTCGGCGTCCTGATGGTCGGCTGCGCGCTGACAGGCCTGTTCCCGAGACCCGTACCGCTCCTCTTCGCCATCGCGGCGGTGGGCACGGCCAACGCCGCGTTCCCGCTGATGCGCACGTTCGGCTCGGCGCTGCTGGGCGGGGTGGCGGCCTCCTCGATCGCCCTCTCCTCGGTCCCGTTCGTCACCTGCTCCTCGGAACGCTTCACCGACGTGTTCACCTGCTCGGGTGACGCTCCGACGTGGCATCTGACCGGAACCGTGCTGGTGGCAGGCCTTGCCGGGGCCAGTTTGGTGCTCGCCCGGATAACGGATCAGTGACGGCGATCACTCAACCGGGGCCGTCAAGGAGCCGATAAGGCATCCAGGCGAGCGTTCTCCTGCGACCGGGCCACCCGGTAATCTGCCGAAGAGCGTGATCGCCTGACTTCACACCGTGAGCATTGACGAGGAGGACTGCTGTGCGCGCACTGTGGGCCGCAGGTGGTTCCGCTGTGCTCGGGTCAGCGTTGCTCGGCGTGCTGGTAGGCATGGCGATCCACGGGGCGGCCGGCGAAGAACCGCCGGGCAGACCGCCTGCGTCCACCTGGATCTCGTCCACCCCCGGCACCGCGCCGAGCTCGACGGAGAGCTCGGCCGCGAACAGCAGCAGCGCGTCATCGAGCCCGAGCAGCTCGACCCCGAGCACCCAGCAGACGCCGAAGAAGACCACCCCGCCGCCGGCCGCGACGAACCCGGCCGAGGCCCCGCCCCCACCGGCGCAGACGACGACGGCGCCACCGTCCTCGTCCGGCTGGCCGTGCAGCCCGCTGAACCCGCTGCCGCCGCCCACCTGCAAGAACCTGGGCGGCTAGGCCGTGTCCTGCAAGTCTCGTCCGCGATAGTCGCGGCCGAGGGCCCCGGAGGCGGCACCGCCGGAACGCCCGAATACGCCCGGTATGAGGGCGCTCCGGCGGCACCGCCTCCGGGTCTCTCGACCGTGACTCTCATCGAACGGACCTGCAGGACACGGCCTAATCCCAGCACTCCGTCGCGCACGCGTTGATCGTCGTGCGCGACGGGGTCAGGACTTTCAGGCGGACTCGCGCCGCACCAGCACGGTGGGCAGCATCTGCTGCTTGCGCTTCACGGTCTCGTCCCTGAGCAGCTTCATCAGGTGCTCGACCATGTGCTTGACCTGCTCGTCCGAGTCCTGCCGCACCGAGGTCAGCGGCGGCGAGGTGTGCTCGGCGATGGTCACGTGATCGTCGAACCCGACGACGGCGACGTCTTCGGGAACGCGCTTCCCGGCTTCGTGCAACGACTCCAGCGCACCCGCGGCCATGAGGTCGGAGGCCACGAACACGGCGTCCAGCGCGGGAACCCTGGCCAGCAACGAGGACATGGCCTTCCGCCCGCCCTCGCGGGTGAACCCGCCGTCCTCGGTGAGCCGGGCGGTCCCCTTGTCGTCCAACGACATGGCGGACTTGAACCCGTTCAGCCGATCTATGGCGGACAGCTCGTCCAACGGGCCGGAGACGTGGACGATCTTCTTGCGCCCCAGCGACTTCAGGTGCTCGGTGGCGAGAACGGCGCCGCCCTCGTTGTCGTTGTCCACGAGGTGCATCCCCCGCAACGACCCCCAGGGCTTGCCCGCGTAGACCACCGGCAGCGGCAGCTTCTTCACGACGGAGACGACCTCGTCGTTGCGGTGCGGTGCGAACACCAGGGCACCGTCGACGTGGCCGCCGGCCAGGAACCGGTGCGCACGGGCCTGATCGTCCGGCGAGTGCACCAGCATCAGCACCATCTGCACGTCGACGTCGGCCAGTGCACGCGCGCCCGCACGGATCAGGCGCGCGAAGTGCGGGTCATCGAAGATCTTGGGCTCGGGCTCGGAGAACAGCACGGCCACGGCGCCGGTGCGGCGGGTGACCAACGCCCTCGCGGCGCGGTTCGGCTGGTAGCCCAGTGCCGACACGGCCGCGTTGACCGCCTCCAGCGCTTCCGGGCTGACCCGCGGCGACGCGTTCAGCACTCGTGACGCCGTGGCGCGGGAAACCCCTGCCCTCGCGGCAACGTCTTCCAACGTCGGACGCGCGTGGTTGGACACGAGCACCACCACTCCTCGATGAAAACCTTTGAGTCGCTAAGCAGCTTAGCCCCAAGCGATCTCCGAGGAGGGTCTCCGCGCTGATCAACGTGTTTTTTCGGCGACGTCCGTCGTGATCGGCGTCTTCAGAGCACGCGCGCGTGGCGTGATCGACACCCTCAGCAGACCGTCCTCCCGGCGTGTCGTGGTGGCGAGCCCGGCGCGGGCGGCGGTCCGGACGAGAGCGGTCTCCGAGGGCAGGCACCACGCCACGAGCTCCGAGAATCCGGCGGCGCGGGCGTCCGCCGCCAGCGCGTCGAGCAGGGCCGCGCCCACACCCCGGCGTTGCCAGGCGTCCTCGACCAACAGCGAGACCTCGGCGCAGTCCGGTGTGCCGGTGTGGATGAGCTGACCGAGCGCCACGACCTGGTCACCGCACTGGCCGACGATCGTGGTGCCGCGGGGCGGGCTGAGCAGGCGGTGCAGCCAGCGGCGGGGCACGGTGCGCATGCCGGAGTGGTAGCGGTTGAACATCGTCCGCATCGAACTGCGGGCGTGCAGGCCCGCGACGGCGTCCTCGTCGGAGGCGGAACCGGGGCGCAGGACCAGTGCCGCGCCGTCATCGGTGAGCAGTGCTCGCATCGACGGCGCCGGCGCGTCCACGAGGTCCAGCAACGCCTGGGCGCGGGTGAGTTCGACCTGGGTGAACCGGGCCCAGCCGCGCCGGGCCGCCCACTCTCCCAACTGGACCTGGCCGTCGCCGGCCTCGCCCACCGTGACGGAGTCGGCGGCCAGCACCTGACGGAGCGCCTCCCCGGTCTGGTCCGGGTCGGTCAGCGCCATCCGGGCCGCTCGCAGCACGGCGGTCGGTTCGTCCACGAGATCCCGGACGTCGGCCCTGGTGATCCCGACGCACTTGGCGCCCTCGCTGCGCACGGCCTCGACGAGGTCGGCGGGGAGCACGCCGGCCGCTGCCCGCACGACGATCTCGTCCAGCACCCCGCCGGGGACGGGGATCACGTGCAGGGCGAGAACGTTGCAGTCGGCGGCGGCCAGCCGGACGGTGACACGCGCGAGCGCGCCGGGGCTGTCGCTGAGTTCGAAGCGCAGGCGCCAGGTCGTCGTCATGACGTCAAGAGTTCATGGAAGTTGTTGCCGCGAGGCGAACCACGGGTAAAACGATTCTCATAGGGTCGCCGCATGAGGAGAACACTGGCCGTAGGCCTCACTTTGCTCACCGTCACGGCACTGGCCACGCCCACCAGCGCCGCTCCCGCCACGGCCGGCCAGAAGCCTCCCCGGCAGGCCACGCTGACGAACTTCGCCTTCCTCCCGGCGCTGACCTTCCTGCCCGGCAGCGAACCGAGCGGCGCGGCACTGGGAACGGCCCCGATCAACGGGGTCACGCCGCCCTTCGAGGACCAGCCGATCCAGGGCTTCAGCGGCCTCGTCCGCAACAGCGACGGCACGTTCGACGCCATTTCCGACAACGGCTACGGCACCAAGGCCAACAGCGCGGACTGGCTCCTGCGCATCAACCGCATCGCGCCGGACTTCACAACGGGCAGGGTCGACGTCGTCGGCGGCATCACGCTGACCGACCCGAACGGCCACATCCCGTTCCCGCTGACCAGGCAGGACCGGGTGATCACCGGCGCCGACATCGACATCGAGTCGGTCACCCGAGGCGCCGACGGCAGCTACTGGATGGGCGACGAGTTCGGCCCGTACCTGCTGCACTTCGACCGCGCGGGCCGTCTGCTCGCCCCACCCGCGCCGCTGCCGGGCGTGCGGGCTCCGGAGAACCCCGCCGGCAACCCGAACCTGGGCGGCAGCAAGGGCTTCGAGGGCATCACGCTCTCCCCGGACGGCAAGAGGATCAACGCGCTGCTGGAGGGCACCGTCGCCGGTGACACGCCGGGCACGCTGCGCCTCAACGAGTTCGACATCGCGTCCAACTCGTTCACCGGCACGACGTGGAAGTACCAGCTGGAGGACCCGAACTTCGCCATCGGCGACGCCATCGCGGTCGACGCCAACCGGCTGCTGATCATCGAACGGGACAGCGCGCAGGGCGCCGACGCGATCGTGAAGCGCGTCTATCTCGCGGACAAGCGTGACAAGAACAAGGACGGCAAGCTCGACAAGACCGTGGTCGCCGACCTGCTTAACCTCGCCAACCCGAAGCACGTCGGCGGGCAGGCGGACCCGTTCAAGTTCCCGTTCGTCACGATCGAGGACGTCACGATCCTCGACGACCGCACGATCGCGGTGCTCAACGACAACAACTTCCCGTCGTCGTCGGGCCGCACGCCCGGCAAGCCGGACGACAACGAGTTCATCACCATCAAGCTCGCCGAGAACCTGCACGCCGACCCCAGGGTCCTCCGCAGGCGCTAAACGAGAGAGCGCTCTCACCTGTGGACACAAGTATCCGCAGGTGAGAGCGCTGAGGCCCCCTCGGCCCGTCCTGTCGGCTAAACGGTGTAGCCGTGCGCGGGAAGCCCGTTCTGCCCGATGATCCGGGACAACGCGGCCGCGCTCTCCTTCACGGTTCGCTGCTGCGTCTCGAAGTCGACGTGCACGATGCCGAACCGCTGCGAATATCCGGCCGCCCACTCGAAGTTGTCGAGCAGCGACCACGCGAGGTAGCCGCGGATGTCGGCGCCTTCGGAGATCGCCCTGTGCACCGCGCGAACGTGGTCCACCAGGTACTTCTTCCGCTGCACGTCGTGCACCTGGCCTGAGGGGTCGACGACGTCCGGGAACGCGGACCCGTTCTCCGTGACCACCAGCGGCACGCCGCCCGCATCACGGGAGAGGCGCACCAGCAGTTCGGTGAACGCGTCGGCGTTCTGCTCCCACCCGAACCCCGTGAGCTCGCCCTGCGGCGGCTGCAACGCCACGCCGCGCAGTCCCGCGTGCGGACCGGCCGGCACGAAGTCGGGATCGGCGGGGGCGACGCGGGTCGGGTTGTAGTAGTTCACGCCGATCCAGTCGATCGGGGTCGCGATGGTCTCCATGTCCCCGTCGCGCACCACGTTCGTCCAGTCGCCCAGCCACGACGTGTCCTGCAGGACGTCGAGCGGGTAGCCGCGGCCCAGGACCGGGTCGAGCAGGATGCGGTTCTGCAGGCCGTCGACCTTGCGCACGGCCTCCTTCGACGCCTCCGAGTCGCTGTCGCCCCAGATGGTGCTGAAGTTCAGCACGATCGAGAGCCGGTGCGAGTCGGGTGCCTGCGCGCGCAACGCCTGCGTGGCGAGCCCGTGGGCCAGCAGCAGGTGGTGCGCCGCCTCCAGGGACGCCGTCGCGTCGGTGATGCCCGGCGCGTGGATTCCGTTGCCGTAGCCCAGGAACGCCGAGACCCACGGCTCGTTCAGCGTCGTCCAGGCCTGCACGCGGTCGCCGAGCCGTTCGTGCACGATGGCCGCGTACTCGGCGAAGCGGTAGGCGGTGTCGCGGTTGCGCCAGCCGCCGAAGTCCTCCAGGACCTGCGGCAGGTCCCAGTGGTACAGCGTCGCCAGCGGCTGGATGTTCTTCTCCAGCAACGAGTCCACCAGCCGGTCGTAGAACGCGAGCCCGCGCTCCTCGACCTGGCCGCTGCCGCTGGGCTGGATCCGCGGCCACGCGACGGAGAACCGGTACGAGGCGAGCCCGAGGGACTCCATCAGGTCCACATCGGACTGATAGCGGTGGTAGTGATCGCAGGCCGGGTCTCCCGTGTCGCCGGCCAGCACCTTGCCGGGCGTCGCGGCGAACGTGTCCCAGATCGAGGCGCCGCGACCGTCCGCGGTGGTCGCGCCTTCGATCTGGAACGCCGCGGTCGCCGCTCCCCAGAGGAAGTCCGGCGGGAAGGTCAGCACATCCCGCCCGACCTCGACGTCCGAGTCGGTCGTCATTCTCATCCCTTCACCGCGCCCTGCATGATTCCGCCGACGATCTGGCGCGACAGCAGGACGAAGATCGCGATCACCGGCAGCACCGCGATGGAGGCACCGGCGAGCATCAACGAGTAGTCGGTGTAGTACCCGCTGGCCAGCGTCGACAGGGCGACCTGCACCGTCGGGCTGTCGTTGGGGTCGAGCACGATCAACGGCCAGAAGAAGTCGTTCCACGCCGTCATGAACGTGAACATGCCCAGCACCGCCGCCTGTGGCCGCACCGCGGGGAACCCTACGTGCCAGAACGTCCGAAGCACCGAGCAGCCGTCCATCCGTGCGGCCTCGATCAGCTCGTACGGCACGGTCTCCTCGCACGCCTGACGCATCCAGAACACGGCGAACGACCCGATCAGCACCGGCACGATGACCGCCTGCAGCGTCCCGTACCAGTCGAGGTCGGACATCAGCATGTACAGCGGGATCACGCCGAGCTGCGTCGGCACCATCGCGGTGCCGAGCACGACGAGGAACAGCGAGTCGCGGCCCTTGAACCGCAGCCGCGAGAACGCGAACCCGGCCAGCGTGCCCAGCACGACGTTCGAGATCGCCACGCTCGCCGCCACGACGAACGAGTTCTGCATGGCGAGCCAGAAGTCGACGGTGTCGAAGACGCGGGTGATGTTCTCGACCAGGTTGCCGCCGGGAATCAGCGGCGGGACCTTCTCGCCGAGGACGGAGTTGTCCTTCGACGCGACGATGAACGAGTAGTACAGCGGGAAGATCGAGGCCGCCAGCACGGCGACCAGGAACCCGTAGAGCAGCGGACCTGCCTTGGCGTTCTTCATGGTCACTCCTTGCCCGCGATGCGCCGGGTCAGCGTGAAGTTGATGACCGCGACCACGAGGACGACCAGGAACAACATCCACGCGACGGTGGCCGCGTAGCCGGCGTCGAACAACCGGAAGCCCTTCTCGTACATGTAGAGCACCAGCGTCTGGAACTGCCGGTCGGAGCCGCCGGTCGAGTTGTTCGCGGCGAACCCGGGGTCGAACAGCGCGGGCTCGGCGAACAGCTGCAGACCGCCGATCGTCGAGGTGACGACGGTGAACAGGATCGTCGGTTTGATCGACGGCACGGTGATCGACCAGAACATCCGCCAGCGACCGGCACCGTCCAAGGTGGCCGACTCGTACATGTCCTTGGGCACCGACTGCATCGCCGCCAGGTAGAGCAGCGCGTTGTAGCCGGTCCAGCGCCACATGACCATTGTGGACACCGCGAGGTGCGAGGCCCACGTCTCGGCACGCCAGTCGATCGGGTCGATGCCGACGAAGCCCAGCAGGAAGTTCACGATGCCGAAGTCGCGGCCGAAGAACTGCGCGAACACCAGCGCCACCGCGGCGACCGAGATGACGTTGGGCAGCAGCACGCCGGCCCGCCAGAACGCACTGCCTCGCAGGCCTCGGTCCAGCAGCGCGGCGAGCCCCAGCGCGGCCAGCAGCTGCGGCACCGTCGAGAGCACGAACAGGCTCAGCGTGTTGAACAGCGCGTTCCAGAACTTGGTGTCGCCGAACAGCTCGACGTAGTTGGCGAGACCGACGAATCCCTGGTTGCCGTCGATCAGCTGCCAGTCGTGCAGCGACACCCACGCCGTGTAGATCAGCGGGTAGAGGCCGAAGATCCCGAACACCAGGAAGAACGGCGCGATGATCAGGTACGGCGTGTACCTGGCGTCCCAGTGGCTCAGCCGGAAGCGCTTCGGCTCCTTGGAAGGCGAAACCGAGACGGCCGGGGCCGTCTCGGTCTCTTGACGCGTCACCGTCACTTGGCGGCGTCCGTCGCTTCCTTGAGCGCCTGCGTCCAGGCGTCAGCAGCCGACTGCTTGCCCTGCTCGACACGGGTCAGCGCGGTGCCGAACACCGGTCCGACCTTCGAGTCCTTCGTGCCGCGGTAGGTCGGCTTCAACGACTCGGCGGAGGTCGCGAAGATCTGGCCGACCGGAGCCTTGTTGAAGTAGTCGTTGACCGTGGCCTGCACCTCGGCGTCCTGGTAGACCTTCGGCTGGCTCGGCAGGTTGCCGGTCTCCTTGAAGATCCGCTTCTGCTGCTCGGGGGCCGTGAGCCACTTGATCAGCTCGTAGGCCTCCTTGGGGTGCGCGCCCTGCTTCGGGATCGCGAGGAACGAGCCACCCCAGTTGCCGCCACCGCCGGGCGCCGTCGTCACGTCCCACTTCCCGGCAGCCGCGTCGCCGGCACCCGCCTTGATCAGCGCGAGCGCCCAGGCCGGGCAGGTGGTGGTGGCGAACGAACCCTGCTTCAGCGCGACGTTCCAGTCCTGGCTGAACGGCTCGAGAGCACCGGTCTGCTTCTTGGTGCCGAGCGCCGCCGCCGTGTCGAACGCCGTCTTGACCTTGTCGTTCTTCTCCGCGATGTACGAGTCGTCCTTCGCGAAGTAGCCCTCCTCGGTCTGGTCGAGAATCGCCTTGTAGACGTTGCGGCCGGTGTCGACGAACTTCACATCCGGCGTCTTGGCCGTGAACGTGTCCGCGGCCTTCGCGTAGTCGGCCCACGTCGGCCACAACTTGGCGACCTCGGCCCTGTCGGTGGGCAGACCGGCCGCCGCGAACAGGTCGCTGCGGTAGCAGAGCCCCAGGCTGCCCATGTCCGTGCCCAGCCCCAGCACGAACTCACCGCCGTCGGCCGTGCCCTGGTTCCACTTCCACCCGGCCCACTGGTCCTTCAGATCCTTGGCCCCGTACTCCGCCAGGTTCACGAACTTGTCCTTGGAGGCGCGGAACTGCGAGACCACGCCCTCCTCGAGGGCAACGATGTCCGCGGCACCACGGCCACCCGCGAGCTGAGTCGCGAGCTGCGTGTTGTGCTGCTCCATCTTGACCTTGCGCTGCTCGATCTTGATGTTCGAGTGCGAGGCCATGTACTCCTCGATGAGCTTGTCGTACCCGAAGTCGGAGAACAGACCCAGCGACAGCTCGATCTTGCCGTCGGCCCCGGAACTCCCGCCGCATCCTGCGACCAGAACCATCGCGAGGGTCGCAGCGACGCTGCCGACCAGTCTTGTGCTCATCCGTCCTCCTCGACGACGCCGTGAGCGGCGCTTAACTGTGATGAGAGCGCTCTCACACTCAACCGGAGAGGCGCGGGTGTCAAGCGGTCGACATCGTTCCGTAACTTTGTCGTGGCAGGCAACAAAAACCTGGACCGAAACGCCGAGCGTCTCGGATGGGGCGGCCACCGGGCCCCTGAGAACGACGAAGAGGGACGACCGGGCCCTCGCTCCGGTCGTCCCTCACCCCAGGTAGAGGGGGTTGCGGGCCAAAAGTGACGCGTGCTGCTCAAGATTTTTTCCGAGGTCGTGGTTCAGGTGTTGTCAGGCGGGTGTCGGGGCGGGTTGTTCATGCAGGTGAACATGTATTGAGTGGCTTGCGGGCCGAGGCGTGCGGCGCAGGTTGCGTGCGGGGCGTCGGGTTCCAGCAGGGTGGGTCGCGTTCCGTGCGGGCGGTCACCTTGCGAGGGTGGTCTGCGGCGCGGGAGCGGGTTGGCCGTGAACGCAGCGGAGGCCCGGTGCCCCGACAGCACCGGACCTCCACCGATCCCCCGGTCGTGCGGCCCCTGTTCCGCACTCCCGAACCCGCCTGGCCGCGGCCCCCGACTGCCGGGGCCAGGCGGGGTGTCCTACGCCTCCGCCATGCCCGCCACCACGGAGTTCCGCGCGGCCCGCCGAGCAGGCAGGGCTGCGGCGATGACCGCCGCGACCACGGCCAGCCCGAGCATGATGCCGATCTGACCGAACGGGATGGAGAAGCTGATCTTGAACTCCGAGTTGGAGATCGCCTCGACCAGCAGCCACCCGAATCCGGCGCCGAGGAGTACGCCCACGACCGCGCCGATCAGCGCCATCAGGATCGACTCGACCACCAGCATCTGCCGCAGCTGGCCCCTGGTCAGGCCCAGCGCCCGCAGCAGGGCGGACTCGCGGGTCCGTTCCAGCACCGAGAGCGTCAGCGTGTTCGCGATGCCGAACAGGGCGATGATCAGCGCCAGGCCGACGAGGGCCCAGATGAACATCAGGATCTGGTCGATCTGACCGTTCAGCTCCGCCTTGGTCTCGGCGGCGGAGTCCAGGACCGCCACCGGCGAGGTCGCGATGAACCGCTCCAGGTCAGCGCGGGCCACCGTGATGTCCGTGCCGGGCGCGAGCTTGATCAGCACGTTCTGGTAGCCCTTCGCGGGCTCCTTGAGCAGCGACTCGGCGGTCTTGAGCGTCACGATGCCGGTGCCGTAGGTGTTGTCCTTGATCAGCGCGACGACCTTGAGGTCCTTGCCGCTGATCGGGACGGTGGAGCCGATGGCGACGCCGGCGACCTTGGCCTCCTTCTCGCGCATCGCGATCTCGCCGTCCTTGAGCCCCGTCAACGTGCCCGCGGCGAGGTCCGGCCGCACCAGGGACCCGAGCGCCTCGACCGGGTAGCCGGTGACGTCGGCGTACTCGAGCTTCGGCGACTCGCCGTACGCCCTGAGCTCGGGCGCGACCATCTCGACGTTGCGCACCTTGGCGAGGTCGTCGGTGAACTTCAGCGAGAGCGGCTGGCTGTACACGTTCGACTTGATCGCGTAGTCCGCTGGGAACCGCTTGTCGACCTGCTCGTTCATGGTCGCGCGGCCACTTCCGGCCACGACCGTCACCATCGCGACGATGGTCACGCCGATCATCAACGCCGCTGTCGTCGCGGCCGTGCGCTTGGGGTTGCGGCCCGCGTTGGCCGAGGCCAGCTTCGCCGGGACGCCGCGCAGAGCCTTGCCGAACAGGCGGTTCACCAGCGGCACGTAGAGCGGGCCGAGCAGCAGCACCGCCAGCAGCAGCACCATCGTGGCGCCACCGGTGATGAACATCGCCGGCTCTTCCTTCTCCTGCTGGAGTCCGAAGTAGACGGCGGCGCCACCGGCCAGTGCGATCAGCGTCGCGATGATGATCCGCAGCTTGCCGGTGCGGGCGACGTCGTCGGAGCTGTCCGGCTGCGAGCGCAGGGCGGCCACCGGGGCGACCTGCGTGGCACGACGGGCGGGCAACACGGCCGAGAGCACGGTCACGACCACGCCGACACCGAAGCCCGCGGCGATGGTCACCCACGAGATCGGCAGGCGGATCGGGGCGTCCTCTCCGCCGGGGCCGCCGACGGTGCTGATGAACGCCTGCAGGCCCGCCGAGACGCCGACTCCGCCGAGAAGGCCGAGCACGGACGCCGTGAGGCCCATGAAGAGCGCTTCGGCGAGCACGCTGCGGAACACCTGCGAGCGGTTCGCGCCGACGCAGCGCAGCAGTGCGAGTTCCTTCGTGCGCTGGGCGACGAGGATCGTGAAGGTGTTGTAAATGACCATGCCCGCGACGACGAGCGAGATCGCGGCGAACGCGAGCAGAAACGTCTTGATCTCGCTCGCGGCGTCACCGACCTGGGCCAGCGTGGCCTGGGTCAACTGCTCGCCGGTCTGCACCTCGTAGCCGGTGCCGATGGCCTTGGTGACGTTGTCGACGAGCTGCTGCTGCGACACACCGGGCTTGGCGACCGCGACGATCTCGTAGATCCGCTGCGCCGGGACCACCGTGCGCAGGCCCTCCGGCGAGACCAGGACGTGGTCGCTGCCGGACATCGAGATGCTGCTGGCGCCCTGCTGGTAGGTGCCGACGATGGTGAACGGGTGCTCGGCGTTGCTCTCGTCGAGCAGCTTGAGCTTGTCGCCGACCTTGAGCTTCGCGACCTGTGCGGTCTTGACGTCGATCGCGGCCTCGTCGGCCTTGACCGGGAACTTGCCGTCCTTGAGGTCGAAGTCGCGCAGCTTCTCCGTCGTGGGCAGCGGCTGCACCAGCGCGCTGCGCGCCTTGCCCTCGCCGCTGAGCAACGCGGCGCTGCCGAACTCACGCGAGTCGGCGCCCTCGACACCAGGGGTGTTGCGGATCTTCTGCAGGAAGTCGGCGGGGATGCCGTCCTCCCGGTTGGGGCTGTTCTCGCCCATGTGCACGGCAGCGTCGACGTTGCGGGCGCTGCGGGCGAAGTTGTCCCTGGTCTGTTCCCCGACGGCGTCGCCGAGCACGAGCGTGCCCGTCACGAACGCGACGCCGAGCGCGATGGCGATGCTGGACAGCACCAGCCTCGCCGTGCGGGCCCGCAGGCCCGCAAGGATCGTCTTCAGCATCGGTAGCTCACGCCCCCAGGTGCGTGAGGGCGTTGACGACGGACTCGGTGGTGGGCTGGTGGATCTCGCCCGCGAGCCGGCCGTCGGCGAGCAGCACCACGCGGTCCGCGTAGCTCGCGGCCACCGGGTCGTGCGTCACCATGATCACGGTCTGGCCCATCTTGCGGACCGACATGCGCAGGAAGTCGAGCACCTCGGCGCCGCTGCGGGAGTCCAGGTTGCCGGTCGGCTCGTCGGCGAAGATGACCTCGGGACGGGCGACCAGGGCACGGGCACAGGCCACGCGCTGCTGCTGGCCACCGGACAGCTCGGTCGGGCGGTGCGTGAGGCGGTCGCGCAGGCCCAGCACGTTGACGATCGTGTCGAACCATTCCTTGTCGGGCTTGCGGCCGGCGAGCTCCAGGCCCAGCAGGATGTTCTGCTCGGCGGTCAGCGTCGGCAGCAGGTTGAAGGCCTGGAACACGAAGCCGACGCGGTCGCGGCGCAGCTTGGTCAGGTCCTTGTCGTTCAGCTTGGTGATCTCGGTCTGTCCGATGTGGATCGCGCCGCTGTCCACCGTGTCCAGTCCCGCGAGGCAGTGCATCAGCGTGGACTTGCCGGAGCCGGATGGGCCCATGATCGCGGTGAAACGGCCGGCCTGGAATGCCACGTTGACGCCGTCGAGCGCCCGCACCGCGGTGTCACCCTTGCCGTAGACCTTCACCAGGTTGTGGGCCGCCGCAGCGGTCCGGGTGCCGACCTCGGACGCCAGTGCTGACATGTACTTGCCTTCCTCACAGGGGGTGTTTCCTTGATGAGGAAGAAGCTATGAGGAAGCTGAGTGCGCGGACATCAACTCCGCGACGCGTAAAGCATCAGCCTGAGGTATGACAACCAGCGCTATTCCAGCAGACCCCGGTCGTACGCGATGGCCACGGCCTCCGCCCGCCGCGACGCCCCGAGCTTGGCCATGATCCGGGAAAGGTGCACGGAAACGGTCTTCTCGCTGATGTAGAGCTCCTCGCCGACCTCGCGGTTCGTCCGTCCCGCGGCCACCCGGCCGAGCACGTCGCGTTCCCGGGGGGTGAAGAGGTCGACCTGCTCGCGCACCGGTTCGTCAGCCCTGAGGGTGATGCGGGCCCGCTTGGCGCACGACGCCACAGCCTCGGCGAGCGGAACGGCCTTGAGCCTCGTCGCCACCTCGTCGGCCAGGCGCAGCTGCTCGGCCGCCTCCTCGCGGCGATCCGCCCCGAGCAACGCCTCCGCGAGCCGCCACCGGCACAGCGCCTGCTCGAACACGACCCCGTAGGCGAACTCGTCGACGGCGGCCTGCCACAGCTCCGGGTCGCCCGCTCCGGTCAGCCTGGACTCCTCGGCGAGCCCGCGGGCCAGCCACGCACGTCCCTCCGGACCGAGCACTCCGGCGCGCGGCTTGCCGTTCTCCGCGGTCAGCCGCACGTGCTCGGCGAGTTCGTGTCCCGCAGCGACCGCGTTCTTCCCGGCCTCGGCATCCCGCTTGCGGCGGGCCTTCGCGGCGATCTCCGCGTGCGCCGCGATGCCGATCGCGCCGATCCTGATGCCCGCGAGCATCCACGGACCACCGAGCTTGCGCGCCCACGCCAACGCGTCCGTGACGCGCTCGACGGCCAGTTCGGGACGGCCGCGCCACAACGCGAGCTCCGCGCCCGTACCGCCGTTGATCAGCGCGATCTGGATGTCGCGGTGCCAGTCGCTGCGCAGCTTCGTGATCATCCGCTCGGACTCGGCCAGGTCGCCGCGCGAGACCGTGAGGTGCGTGCTCGCGGACGCCAGCCGGGCCAGCACCGTCGACGACACGGACATGCCGGGCGGTTCGCTGGCCCACGCCGCGTAGTCCCAGTCGCCGATGTAGTAGTGCACGAGCACCTGCAGGATGCGGATCTCCAGCCCGTACATGCTCCACGTCAGGCCGGTCTCCTTGGCCCGGTCGCCCGCGAGGTTGTAGACGCGGGCGGCCTCGGCCAGTTCGCCGCGGTCGTAGTGCATCAGGCCGTAGTAGTACCAAGCCCTCAGTTCGTTGTTGAATGCTCCGACCTCGCGCGCGCACTGGATCGCGCGCTCGAAGCTGGCCTTCGCCTCGTCCGGCTGGCCGGCGTGGTCGTCGAGGATCGCCAGGGTGCCGAGCCCGTCCGCGACCGCACCCGGCGCGTTCGCCGTCTGGCCGTCCGCGATCGCGAGTTCGGCGGCCTCCCTGGCCTTGGCGTCCTTGCGTTGCTGGCGCAGGGAAGACGCCTTGCCCGCGAACACACGGGCGCGGGTGGGGCTGGGCTCGCGGTCCTGCACGAGGGCGAGCGCCTTGCCGAGGACCAGAAAGTGCTCTTCCTCGTTGCCGTCGAGGATCGAGAGCGCCTGCGAGAGCCGCAGCCAGACCTCGGCGGCCTCCTCCGGCGACTGCTCGGCGCTGATGGCCTTGGTGGCGCTGCGGGCGAACGCGACCGCGCGTTCCGGCTGCCCGGCCGTGCCCGCGACCCAGGAGGCGCGCCGCAGCAGCACCGACTCGTCCACATCGGACGGACGAGCGGCCTCGGCGACGGCGTTCCACAGGTTGAGCGCCTTCTCCAGGTACCGCAACGATTCCGCGGGCGCGCCGGCGCGTTCGGCCTCCTTGGACGCCTTGATCGAGGCCTCCAGGGCCTGCGGCAGGTCGTGGCTCTCGAAGGCGTGGTGGGCCAGCGCCGCCGCGCCACCGCGTTCGTCCGGCCGCTGGGCCAGGTGACGTGCGTAGGCGGCGTGCAGCCGGCCCCGTTCGCCGGGCAGCAGGTCGCCGTAGACCGCCTCCCGGACCAGGGCGTGACGGAAGGCGTAGACCTCGTCGTCGTTCACGACGAGCAGGTGGTGCTGGATCAGCTCGCGCAGGGCCGTGTCGAACGCGATGTCCGCCATGCCCGCGACCTCGTGCAGCCGGTAGTGGCGGACCCGGCGGCCCCAGACCGACGCGACGCGGACGACGTGCTGTGCCTCGGGGCCAAGGCTTTCGACCCGGCTGAGCAGCACGTCGGCGAGCGCGGAAGGCAGCGACCTGGCGTCGTCACAGGTGGCCACCGCGATGAGTTCCTCCGCGAAGAACGCGTTGCCCTCGGAGCGTTCCGCGACCTGCTGGACGACGTCCTCCGGCAGATCGTCGGACAGGGCCTCGACGAACCGGCGGGCGTCCGCTGCGTTGAACGGCGAGAGGTCCAGGCGGTCGACGGCGGGCAGCCGGACCAGCTCGGCCAGCAAGGGGCGCAACGGATGGCTGCGGTGCAGGTCGTCCGCGCGGTAGGTGCCGACGACCAGCAGACGCTGGGAACGCAGGCGGGACAACAGGAACGACAGCAGGTACCGGGTGGACGCGTCCGCCCAGTGCAGGTCCTCGACCACGAACAGCACGCGCTGCCGTTCGGAGAGATCACCGAGAAGCCCGAGCACGGCGTCGAACAGCTGGAGCTGTCCCACGTCCTGCTCGGGCCTGCGGCCTGGAATCAGGCTCGGCGCGATCATGCCCTCGGTGCCGGGCTCGCGTTCGGCGGGCAACGTCAGCTGCGGCAGCAACATCGCGAGCGCCGGCCGGTTCGCCACGTCGCTCTTCAACTTGCCCAGCGCCTCGGCGAACGGCAGGTACGGCAGGCCGGTCTCGCCGACGTCCAGACACCGTCCCATGAGGACCAGGGTGTCGTCGGCGCTCGCGGCCAGTTCGTCGATCAGCCGCGTCTTGCCCACACCGGCGTCACCGGCGAGCAGCACCGCCCCCGCGGTGCCCTCCCCGGCCTGTGCCAGCGCGGCACGCAACCGGTCCAGTTCCCGATCGCGTGCGACCAACGGAATTCCGGAACCAAGGCGCGCCACAAGAGGCATGCTCGCATAAGTCATGAGCGGGTGCTGCTGGGTTTTCCAGAGGTGCGGTGCATCACCCGGCTCAGCCACGACGGCCCGTTGCCGTTCGAGCGCTGCCAGTTGCACGCCGCGGTACCACGTCGGTAGTCGATTTCTGCCTTGATCGCCTCAGGGGTCCATTCGGTCATGGACCTGAGGTTCGTCCTGAGGGTCCCGGTGAGGCATCGGGCGATCACGCAGTCCTGCCCGCAGGACCCCTTACCCGACCGTCACCGCACGTGCGCGAGCCAGCCGGGCCCTTACCCCGTCGGCCTCCGGCGCTCCCAGCTCGCTGAACAGCGCCAGCGCGCGCTGCCAGTGCGCCGCCGCCCCCGCCGCGTTCAGCTGCTCGAACACCGCCGCGAGCCGGTCGTGCGCCAACGCCTGGTGGTACGGCGAGACGGCATCGCACGCCACCGCCAACGCCGTACGGGCCGAGGACAGCGCACCGTCCGTGTCACCGGTCTCCAGCAGAGCCGTGGAGATGTCGACGTGACAGGCCGCTTCCCCGCACTGCTCGCCGACCTCGTGGTACATCCGCAACGCCACGCGCAGCCACGGCATCGCGTCGTCGAAGCGCTGGGTGCTCAGGTACAACAGGCCGAGGTGGTGGTGGGCGTTGGCCTCGGCCCACTTCGAGCCGGCGATCCGCGAGATCTCCATGGCCTCGCGGTAGTGCGCCTCGGCCTCGGCGGCCCGGCCCAGGTCCTGCAACGTGCCGGCGACCGTCGTGAGGGCACGCGCCTGCTGGTGCACGTCCTCCTTGCGGCGAGCCACTTCCAGCGCGCCCTGCTGAGCCTGCAAGGCCTCTTCGAAGCGTTCGAACTGCAGCAGCGCGACGCCGAGGTTGAACTGCATGACGAACCGGGCGTCGTCGTCGTTCAGCGCGATGGCGGCCTGCAACGCGGCCTCGGTGAGGCGCAACGAGGTCTCGCGCTCGGTCCGCAGCCAGAGGTATCGCGACAACGTGTACGGCAGCTGCCACGCGTGGACGTGCCAGCCGGAACCCGAGGCGAGCTCGGCTGCGGCGATGAGGTTGGCGCGCTCGGCGTCGAACCAGGCCGTCGCGTCCGCGGCACCGGAGATCGCCGGCACGTGGACGGGCCGGTGCTCGGGCGCGACCAGGACGCTGCCGCGGTTGATCGGCAACAACCCGTCTGCGAGGTCCGCGCAGTGCAGGTAGTAGTCGAGCATCCGGCCGGTGGCGGCACGGCGTTCCGGCTCGGACAGCTCTCCGGCCAGCGTCTTCGTGTAGACGCGGACGATGTCGTGGGCGACGTGCCTGCCGGGTTCGCTGACGGACAGCAGGTTCGCGGCGGTCAACGCGTCCAGCGCGCGTTGGGCCTCCAGCAACGCCACGTCGCCCATCGCCGCGACCACGTGCGGGGTCAGGTCCGCGCCGGGGTGCAGGCCCACGATCGCCAGCAACCTCGACGGTTCCGCGGGCAACGCACGGCGTGAGGCGTCCAGGGCGGCTCGTACGGTGCCCTCACCGTCCTCCAGGCCGAGTGCGGCCAGGCGGCCCTGCTCGTCCTGCAGTTCCTCGACCAGTTCGGCCACGCGCAGACGAGGGGACACGGCGAGACGGGCCGCGGCGATCCGCAACGCCAGCGGCAGGCCGTCACACAGTTCGGCAAGTTCGCGCAACGCACCGGCCTCGATGTCCGACCGGCCGGCGATGCGGCCCAGCACGTCGACGGCGGCGTCCGGGTCGAGCATGTCCAGCTCGATCAGCTTCGCCTCGACCTGCGCGACCAGCCCGACCAACCGGCGGCGCGAGGTCACGACGACGCACGAGGGCGCTCCCGGCAGCAACGGCAGCAGATCGGCCGAGCTGCGGACGTTGTCGAGCATCACGAGCATCCGGCGATCGGCCAGCAACGTGCGCAGCAGCGCCGAGCGTTCGTCGACCGAGACCGGGGTGTCGCTGGCCGGAACGCCCAGCGCGCGCAGGAACCGGTTGAGCACCTCGCCGATCTCCAGCGGCTCCCGGTTCGGGTCGTAGCCGTGCACGTCGACGTAGAGCTGGCCGTCCGGGAACTCCTCGCGGACCCGGTGCGCCCAGTGCAGGGCCAGCGCGGTCTTGCCCACCCCCGCCGGACCGGTCACCAGCATCACCGGGCCGTCGTGGCCGCGCAGCAACGCGTCCATGAGGCCGAGTTCGGGGTCCCGGCCGACCAGCGCGACCGGAGCACGCGGTAACTGGGCGGGGATCGTCATCGGTGTGGGTTCGGGAGCACTCGGCTGTTGCGGCACGCGGACCGGCGCGCGTTCCGGCTCGGGACTGTCCCCCGCCAGCACCGCCTGGTGCACCCGGCGCAGTTCGGGACCCGGCTCGACGCCGAGCTCCTCGATCAGCACGGCGCGGGCCTCCCGGTACGCGGCCAGCGCCTCGGCCTGACGGCCCGCCTGGACCAGCGCCCGCATCAGCAGGCCGTGGCCGCGTTCGCGCAACGGGTGCTCGGCGACCATCGACCCCAGTTGCGAGACCAGTTCAGGGCCCTGCCCGATCGCGAGGCCCAGCTCGGCGCGTTCCTCCAGCACCGCCAGCCGGCGTTCCACGAGACGGCCGCGTTCGACGTCGGCGTGCAGGCCGGAGACACCGCCCAGCGGTTCGGCGCGGAACAACGCCAGCGCGTCGTCCAGCTCGACCGCGGCTCCGGCGAGATCACCGGCGGCACGCATGCGGTTCGCGAGCAGGACCTGACGTTCGAACACGTCGAGGTCGAGGGCTCCAGGCTCGACGCGCATCAGGTAACCGTCGCCGACCGAGGTCAGCAGCTCGGCGGGAGCCCTGCGCGCACGGGTCGGTTCGAGCGCCCTGCGCAGTCCGGCGACGTAGGTCTGGACCAGGTTCACCGCACTCGAGGGCACGTTGTCGCCCCACACGGCCTCGATGATCTGCCCGCGGTTGACCGGTGTGTTGCGCTCCAGCAGCAGGACCGCGAGGACGGCGCGCTGCTTCGCCGCACCGAGATCAACCTCTTGACCTGCGCGAACGACTCGGAGAAGGCCGAGAACCTCGAACCGAAGGGGTTCCTCGCCGTGCGTCACCGATATGTCCTTCGCCCGTGGTCCACCTGGAGCTTGAAGATCACTTCAGTAGGGCTCCAGTCGTGCTGTAGAAGCCATTCTTACGCTTAGCGTGTCCAACCAACCACAGACCGCGAGATCAACGGAAACCGAAGATCAGCGAGTCTGAGCAGGTTGGACCGGACAGCGGAACACCCGCTGCTCCCCATGATCGACGTGGGTCGGCCGGCGTGCAAGGGGCATCCAGCCCGCGGCGGCGGAACGCCGGCCGGCCCACGTCCCCTTACGCGAGAAGGCCCCGGCTGGTTGATCCAGCCGGGGCCTTCCTCGTTCTCGTCTTTCGATCAGCTGACAAAAGACCCTGTCTTCGCGGCGGTGAGGAACGTGTCCCATCCCGCGCCGCCGAACCTCAGCCGCGCCCCGTCCGCGTTCTTGCTGTCACGAACCGCCGCGCCTGATGGGACGAGCGCGATCTCGACGCACTCGGGCCCACCGGCCGACGACCTGCTGCTCTTGCGCCAACGCAAGCTTTCCACTCTGTTCACTCTCCGGTCGCGGTCACGCGAGAGTGCGAGCGATCTCCGTGATCAGGATTGACGATTCCCGCGGGGTCAGGGCGGAACTCACGAGACGCTCGAACATCTCGGCGTAGGAATGGACGTCCGACTGTTGTTCCAGGTAGACGCCGCTTCTGGTGCTCTCGATGTAGACGACGTCGGAGTCGAGCTGCTCGGGAAAGCTCAGGATGACGAACGGGCCGTCCATCGCAGCATGACCTCCGGCGCTGAACGGCACGACCTGCATCGTGACGTTCGGGAACGCACCGACTTCGAGAAGACGCGCCATCTGCACGCGCATCACCTCGGCGCCGCCGACGAGCCTGCGCAGGGCGGCTTCGTCGATCACGACGTGCAGGCGCAACGGGTCGTCCTCGCTGAGCAGGGCCTGCCTGGCCCTGCGCAACCGGACGCGGCGGTCGATCTCGGCGGCGCGCGCGTCCGGCAGCACCTGGGAGATCAACGCCCTCGTGTACGACTCGCACTGCAGCAGGCCCGGGATCATCAGCCCCTGATAGGTCCTGATCGAGTCCGCGTCGGCCTCGTACCCCACGTAACGACCGGGCACGATGTCGCCGAACTCGTCCCACCACGCCTTGCGACGGGCTTCCCTTGCCAGCTGAACCAGTTCCTCGAGGGTGGCGGCGTCCGCGCCGTAAACGTTGAGCATGTCCCGCACGTCACGCGGGCTCACCCCAACACGGCCGGTCTCGATGCGGCTGATCTTGGAGGCCGAGCACTCCAGGCGCTCGCCCACCTCCTCGATCGTCAGCCCTGCCACTTCACGCAGCCGCCGGAGCTCGCTCACGAGCCGGCGCTTGCGCAGAGTCGGGCTGCTACCCCGCATGACTCCTCCTGGACGGCATCCAACCTCCTGGCCGTTCCCAGTTTGAGAGCAAAGGAGCTCGTCGCAAAGAGACGTCATCCATTCGTGTACTGCAACTTGCAGATCGCAGGTTCGACGCGACAGTCTGCTGGGGCTGCTTACGTAAGGACTGGAGCTCTGAGCCTGATGGCCGTCACGGTGTTCAGCCAACTGGACAAGTCGCTGCACTCCCACCTGGCCACACTCACCGACCTCGCCGCACGTGGCGACGACCAGACCGCTCTCGTACTCGCCAGGGTTGAGTTGCCGAGGGTGGTCGCGGTGGTGAAGGCGTTGCTCGACGAGCACCAGCCCGACGAGCACGGCCGGTGCGCGACCTGCAAGCGCGGCTGGTTCTCACGGCGAATGCCCGCACCGTGCCGTGCTTATCTCTCGGCGCAGCTGATTTTGACCGTCGTCGGCCAGGAGACTGCGCACGGCAAGCATCTGCGCTCGGTAGGCTGAATTCCGGAACTCGATAGTTCTTCAGTTCCGACCCGACTTGGGCCGGCTCCGCACCCCCCGACCGGAGCCGGCCCTTCTTCGTGATCACCTCGCGTGACGGCGCCGCCCAAGATCAACACGGTTGGCTGAAAGATCTGTCACAGCACCGATTCCGGCCCCATCATTGAGGGCGACGCGGCCTGATCCCGCCCCATGATGCCTGTGCCGACACGGAGGTGTTCCCGTGCCGACCCCGCATGACCGCGCCGACGCGCTCGATGCCGTCCGGCCGCGCCGCATGCTGCCCTTAGAGCGCGTCTAGAGCGCTCCTCTTCAGCTCGCCTCCCCTCCCCGCCCTGTGCAGCCGTCGCACAGGGCCATGCCGCTATTCAGCAAAGGGAAATCTCGTGAACCATCAGCCCAGGTCCAACACCGGCGACCACACCCCGCACGGTCCACCGCTGATCCTCAGGAACGACCTGCCCGCGAGCTTCGTGCTGTTCCTCATCTCGATCCCGTTGTCGCTCGGCATCGCGCACGCCACGGGCGCGCCGCTGATGGCCGGGATCATCTCCGCGGTCATCGGCGGCGTGGTCGTCGGCGCGATCAGCGGAGCGCCGTTGCAGATCAGCGGGCCGGGGACCGGGCTGGTGGTGATCGTGGCCGGGCTGGTCGCGCAGTTCGGGTGGGCCGCCACCGCGGCGATCACGCTGGCCGCCGGAGTGCTGCAACTCGCGTTGGGGCTCACCGGGATCAGCCGCCTCGTGATGTCGCTGTCCCCCGCCGTGGTGCACGGCATGCTCGCGGGCATCGGCATCTCCATCGCCGTCGGGCAGCTCGTGGTGGTGCTGGGCGGCACGGCGGCGTCGACGGTGCCGGCGAACCTCGCGCTGCTGCCGGGAGAACTGGTCGGCGCCCACCTCGGGTCGGTGCTGGCCGGCGCCGTGGCGATCGCGGTTCTGCTGCTGTGGCCCCGTGTTCCGCGTGTCTCGCTGATTCCGGCGCCGCTGGTCGCCGTCGCCACGGCCACCGCGCTGGCGTTCGTGCTGCGCCTCGACGTCGCCAGGGTCGACCTGCCCGACAGCCATGCGCTGGTGTTCCCGGAGATGCCGCGAGGCAGCGTCGGCACCGTGCTCACGGCGATCGTCACGGTCGCGCTGGTGGCGAGCATGGAGTCGTTGCTGTCGGCCGTCGCCACGGACCGGCTGCACGACGGGCCGCGCGCCCGGCTGGACAAGGAGCTCATCGCGCAGGGCACCGGCAACGTGCTCGCGGGCGCGCTCGGCGGGTTCCCGATCAGCGGTGGCCTGGCACGCAGTTCCACGAACGTCGCGGCGGGCGCGAAGACCCGGTACGCCGCGATCTTCCAGGGCGTGTGGATCGCGGTGGCGGTGCTGGCGTTCGCACCGGCCCTGGAGCTGATCCCGTTGTCGGCACTCGCGGGTGTGCTGTTCGTCGTCGGACTCCGGCTCGTGTCGGTCGCCCGGATGCGGAACCTGGTGCGGCACCGGGAGTTCCTCGTCTACGCGGCGACCGCGCTCGGTGTCGTCCTCTTCGGACTGCTGGAAGGCGTGGTCGCCGGGCTCGCCATCGCGCTGCTGCGCGCGTTGTACCGGCTGACGCACTGCTCGGTGCGGGTCGAGAGCAACCGGGTGTACGTGCGGGGATCGTTGGTGTTCCTGGGAGTCGGGCGGCTCGTGCGGGAGCTGCGCAAGATGCCGCAGGGCGAGACGGTCGTACTGGAACTGCACGTCGACTACCTGGACCACGCGTCCTACGAGGCGATCAACGACTGGCGCGAGGGCTACGAACGGCTCGGTGGCCGGGTTCAGGTCGACGAGGTGCACGACACCTGGTACGACCGGGCGAACCAGGGCAAACCGGGGCGGCACAAGACGTTGCCCGGCCCGCTGCCGCGCTGGTTCGCACCGTGGTCGCACTGGCAGGGCACGCCTGGCCCGGTGACGCTGCCGGAGCAGCGGTCGTCCGTGGAAGGCGATCCGATGCTGCGCGGGATGCACGAGTTCGAACGCCGGTCCGCGCCGTTGGTGCGGCCGTTCCTGCACGAGCTGGCGGTGCGCGGACAGCGGCCCCAGCAGCTGTTCATCACCTGCGCGGACTCCCGCGTGGTGCCGAACCTGATCACCACGTCCGGGCCGGGCGACCTGTTCTGCGTGCGCAACATCGGCAACCTGGTGCCGATGCCGTCGGCGGGCGACAGCTCGGTCGGGGCGGCGATCGAGTACGCCGTGGAGATCCTCAACGTCAGCACGATCGTCGTGTGTGGACACTCCGACTGCGGTGCGATGAAGGCCTTGGTGAACGGGTCCGCGTCGCGCGGCTCGCACCTGCACTCGTGGCTGCGCAACGCCGAGCCGTCGTTGATCCGGTTCCACGCGCCGACGGCGCCCGGCTGCACGGACCTGCCGGTGGCCGACCGGCTCGCCGTCGCGAACGTCGCGCAGCAGCTGGACAACCTGCTCGCCCACCCGAGCGTGCGGGAGGCGATCGCCGCGGGCACGCTCACGTTGAAGGGCATGTACTTCGACATCTCGAACGCCCGCGTGTACCTGGTCGACCCGGACCGCAACGGGCTCGAACCGGTGACGGCACCGGCCTAGTGGCGCGACTCGGAACGTCGGCGAGGTAATCCACGCTCAGCAGGGCACCTCGCGGCGCCGCCCCCACGCCCCCGTACAACCAGTACGAAGACGTGGGGCGACACCACGATGTACCCGTCTGACCGCGAATTCCCCCGGCAACATTCCGAGCCACACCACTAGAAAAGCGAGGAGCCGCCCCGAAAATGATCGGGGCGGCTCCGTTGACGCTTACTGACTAGCAGCTGCCGATCCAGGAGCACTCCACGTCGAAGCGCTCCTTCGCGGGAACCTTCGTGCGGTCCTGCGCCGGGGCCTTGCGCTGCTGCGGCACCGACTGGACCTGCGGCGACACCAGCTGCGTGCCACCGTCGGAGGCCAGGCGCACGGCGATCCTGTCCTCGATGCTCTTCGGGCTGTTGAACAACAGGACGTTGTTCTGCACCACCGAGAACACCAGCTCCCGGCCGGCCTGCGTCTTCACGTAGCCGGACAGGCCCGAGACGCCGGACAGCGACCCGGTCTTGGCCTTCAGGTTGCCCGCGGCCGGGGTGTTCTTCATGCGGTTGACCAGCGTGCCGTCGACACCGGCGACCGGCAGCGACGCCTGCCACGCGGCGAACCACGGCTTGGTCTTCGCCTTGACCAGCACCGAGGTGAGGTCGTCCGGCGAGAACTGGTCGAGCCGGGACATGCCGGAACCGTCGAAGACCTCGACCGCGTTCGGGTCGACGCCCATACCGGACCACTTGGTGCTGAGCTGGTTGACGCCGTTGGTGAACGAGCCACCCGCGGTCTTGACCAGCACCTCGGCCAGCATGTTGTTGCTGTCCTTGAGCAACGGGACGATGAGCTCGCTGAGCTTCATCGACGTGTCGGTCGCGAGGACGGCGGCATTCGCCGGCGCCTTCTGCCTCTTCACGCCACCGGTGACGGTGATCCCGTTGGCCTGCAACGCCTTCTGGAACACCGACGTCACGAGCCCGGTCGGGTCCTTGACCGTCGAGAGCGCGGTGGTCTCGACGGACGTGGAACCGCTGACGAAGATCCGGTTCGTGCCGTGCTCACGTTCCACGGAGACGCCGCCGTTGCCGGTGGTCGCCGTGGACACGATCTGCACGTGGTCGTTCGCCGGTTCGGTCGTGACGACTGCCGGGGCGCCCGCCGCGGCGCCCGGCTTGACGCGCACGATCACGGTGCCCGCGCTGAACTTCGCGTCCGGCGAGAGCGTGAGCGCCGACGTCTCCGCGCTGTAGGCGTACGGCTCGTCGTCCCACGCCCAGCCCGTGCCGTACGGCTGCGCGTCGAACTTGGTGTCGTCGATGACGAGAGCGCCGTTCACCGTGGTGACACCGCTGGCCTTCAAGGTGTCCGCGAGCTGCTGGTAGCGCAGCCGGGACATCGTCGGGTCGCCGCCACCGCGCAGCACCAGGTCGCCGTCGAGCGCCGTCCCGGTCCTGGTTCCGGCCGAGACGAGCTCGGTCTTCCAGCGGTAGTCCGGGCCCAGCAGTTCCAGCGCCGTCGTCGTGGTGAGCAGCTTCATGTTCGACGCCACCTGGGAACGCCTGCTGCTCTGCCTGGTGTAGATCACTTCACCCGAGTTGGCGTCCCGCACGACCAGGCCGACATCCGCGCCCTTCAGCGCGTTGTCGGCCAGGATCGTGTCGAGATCAGCCGTGAGGGCCTCGTTGCCGACCGCCACGGCGCCGCCGCTGGACGTCAGGGTCAACCCTGCCGTCACAGCGACGACCGCCCCCAGAATGCCTAATTTCACGCTTCCACCTCTGATCGATCACCCGACCACAACGTGTGGAAGCTACCGGGCTTGTCGATGCGCCTGTAGGTGTGTGCCCCGAAGAAGTCCCGCTGTCCCTGGACGAGCGCGGCCGGCAGACGTTCCGACCGAAGTCCGTCGTAGTAGGCCAAAGCGGACACGAAGCCCGGCGTCGGCACGCCGGATTCCACTGCTCGCACCACAACCCGGCGCCACGCCGCCTCGGCGTTCTGCACCGCGTCGCGGAAGTAGTTGTCCACCAACAAGGACTCGATGTCCGCGTTCGCGTCGTAGGCCTCGCGGATGCGGTTGAGGAACTGCGCGCGGATGATGCAGCCACCACGCCAGATCGTCGCCATCGCGCCGAGGTCGATGTTCCAGTCGAAGTTCTTCGACGCCTCACGGATCATGTCGAAGCCCTGCGCGTACGCGACGACCTTCGACGCGTAGAGCGCCTGGCGCACGTCGTCGACCAGTTCGGCGTCCGGCTTCGCGACGACCTCGCTGGCACCGAACGCCTCGCGCACGGCCTTGCGCTGCTCGGTGTGGCCGCTCAGGCTGCGCGCGAACACGGCCTCGGCGATACCGGTGACCGGCACACCCAGCTCCAGCGCCTCCTGCACGGTCCAGCGGCCGGTGCCCTTCTGCTCCGCCGCGTCCTCGATGACCTGGACGAGCGGCGTGCCGTCCGCGTCGACGTGCTTGAGGACCTCGGCGGTGATCTCGACCAGGTACGACTCCAGGTCGCCCGAGTTCCACTGCGTGAAGACCTCGGAGATCTCCGCCGGCGTCTGCCCGCCGATGCGGCTCAGCAGGTCGTACGCCTCGGCGATCAGCTGCATGTCGGCGTACTCGATGCCGTTGTGCACCATCTTCACGAAGTGCCCGGCGCCGTCCGGCCCGACGTGCACGCAGCACGGCTGACCGTCCACCTTGGCCGCGATCTCCTCGAAGACCGGCCCGACGTGCTTGTAGGACTCGGCGGGACCGCCCGGCATGATGCTCGGGCCGTTGAGCGCGCCCTCCTCGCCACCGGAGATGCCGGCGCCGACGAACAGCAGCCCCTTCTCCTTCAGCGCGGCCTCACGGCGACGCGTGTCGTTGAAGTGGGCGTTGCCGCCGTCGATGACCATGTCGCCGGGTTCGAGGATCCCGCTCAGCTCGTCGATGACGGCGTCGGTCGGGCCACCCGCCTTGACCATGATGATGATCTGGCGCGGCGTCTGCAGGCTGTCGACCAGATCCTGCAGCGTCTCGGCGCCGACGAAGTCGCCCTCGTGGCCGTGCTCGTCGAGCAGGGCCTTCATCTTCGCGGGCGTCCGGTTGTGCACGGCAGTTTTGAAACCGTGCCGCGCGAGATTCCGCGCGAGGTTGCTGCCCATGGTGGCAAGACCGGTGACCGCGATACGTGCTTTGCCTTCCGTCATGCGCCACAGCCTGCCGTGTTCTCGGTGATTACGCGAGACGTCACAGGGTGTTCTCAGACTCCGTTTTACCAGGTGAACCGCGTCACGTGCCGGTACGTATTGCTAGGCGTAAGTTGGCTGCATGACGGAATTCACGAGCGTGGGACGCTCGGCGACCGACCGTGCCCCCAGGTACGGCTCGCAGCTGGTGAAGCACTTCACGGCCAAGGACCTCGAAGGGTCCTGGGAGGACACCCGCGGCTTCGTCCGCTTCTCGGCCGGCCTCGCGGAGTTCGAGGCCGCGGACGACGCGTTGATCATGCGCGTGGTCTGCACGTCGGAGGAGGACGTGGCCCGGCTGCAGGACGTCGTGGAACGGCACCTCGTCCGCTTCGGAACGCGCGACGAACTGTCCGTCACGTGGGACTCAGGTAGCGAGAACTGACGCCGCCAGCCCGATGAGAGCGGTCCCACAGACCCTCTCGAACATCGCGCGCGTCCTGGGCCTGTTCAACAGCCTGCCCAGCTGACGCGCAGACGGCACCACGATGACCCAGAACACCGCGAACACCCCGACCGTGACGGCGCTCAGCACGGCCGCCTGCGGAAGGGGCGCGGCGTTCGGGTCCATCGCCTGCGGGATGAGGCTCAGGAACGTGAGCATCACCTTGGGGTTCAACAGGTCGCACAACATGCCGCGCAGGAACACGTTCTTCTGCTGAGGCTGCTCTTCGATCGGCTTGTTCGCTGACCTCAGGGTCATGAACCCGATGTACGCGAGGTAGACCGCGCCGATCGCCTTGACCACGAACAGCGCCGCCGGAGCCGCCGCCACGAGCGCGGACAACCCGACCGTCGCGAGCGTCGCGTGGATCAGCAGCCCGGTGAGCACCCCGAGAGCCGCCTCGATGCCTTTGCGGAGGCTCCGGACCGCGTTCCCCATGACCAGTACGAAGTCGGGACCGGGCACGACCGTGATCACCACGAGTGCCAGCAGGAACGACGTCCACGCGATGTGCATGGCGCTGATCGTCTGTGGTTTGTTCGTGCGAGTTCCAGCAGGTCAGTACGATGTTCGGTTATGCGCGAACAAGCCGAACTGGATTCGGTCGACTGGCACATCCTGGAGGAGCTGCAGAACGACGCCACCCTGCCGAACCGCGCGCTGGCCGAGATCGTCGGCCTGGCGCCGTCGTCGTGTTTGCAGCGGGTGCGGCGGCTGCGCGACCTGGGCGTGATCACGGGGTGCCACGCCGTGGTCGACCCGGCTACGACAGGGCTGCCTCTGGAGGCCGTCATCTCGGTGAACGTGCGGCCGCACACCCGGACCGTGGTGGCCGGATTCCGGGCGTTCGTGATGGCGCAGCCGGAGACCCGGTCGATCTTCCACGTGTCCGGGCAGGCCGATTTCCTGATCCACATCGCCGTCGCCGGGTCCACGCATCTGCAGGCGTTCCTGATGGACAAGATCGCTTCGCGGACGGAGGTGCGGAACCTGACGAGCTCGGTGGTGCTGGAGCGGGTGGAGACGCGTGCGTTGACGCCGCCGGCGAACCTGCGGCCGACTCACCGGCGGCGCAAGGCCTAGCGCAACCGAGTCAGCCTGTCGAGGTCGAACGCCAATGGCGCAGGCTTGCTCAGCTTCACTTCACCCGTGCAGTCCTCTACAGGTTCGTAGATTCCATCGATCAATTCGAACGTCGTGAGGCTGATCGGTTCACCGAGTTCAACCAGCCAGTAGTGCGGGATTCCCGCCTTCGCGTACTGCATGGGCTTCGCCACGCGATCCACTCGCTCCGAGCCTGGAGACACGATCTCCACGGCGAGCACGACGTCCTCCGCAGCGAATCGCTTCGGGTTGCGGTTGGCTGCCTCGGTCGTCACCACGACGATGTCGGGCTTGCGCACGGTCGGCCGATCCGAGCTGTCCAGTGTCACATCGACATCGGCGTAAGCCGTGAGACTGTCGGGGAGTTGCTCGTCGAGCCAATAGGCCAGCCGGTTCTGAGCCTTCTGATGAGGGGGTACAGCAGCAGGTACCACGTGCAGGACTCCATCTACGAGCTCGAGGTTCTTGTCCTCTGGCATCGCGTCCCACTCGTCCAGGCTCATCAGGTGATTCCGCCACGCTCCCGAAGTCACGTGCGCACCTTCTTTCCGCCCTGAAGTATCCGCCACCAGTCAGTCTAGGCATCGGTTCAAGCAACACACGGCTTGATCACTCACAAGCGTGGTTCGAACAGGGGTGCGAGCTCACTCCCCATCGGGTGACGACTTGATCACCCGGATCAGCCCTTCCTGCACCACGGTGGCCACCAACGCCCCGTCCTGGGTGAAGAACCGCCCGGTGGCCAGCCCGCGATTCCCCGAAGCAGACGGCGAAGTGGTGTCGTACAACAACCACTCGTCGGCCCGGAACGGCCGGTGGAACCACATGGCGTGGTCCAGAGACGCCCCAAGAACCTTGTCCAGCCCCCAATAAACGCCGTGCCGAGCCAGCACCCCGTCCAGCAGCGTCATGTCCGAGGCGTACGTCATCACGCAGAGCTGCAGCATCGGGTCGTCCGGCAGCTTGCCGTCTGCCTTCATCCACACCTGTGACGCGGCTTGGCCCGGACCGTCCTCACGCGACTCCCACGGCGGCTCGGTCACGTAGCGGACGTCGATGGGGCGCGGGAACTTCAGGTTCACCAGCGGGTAGCTCTTGGCGGACTCGCTCCACGTCGGCAGCGACTCGGGGTCCGGCACGACGGGCATCTCCGACGAGTGCTCGACGCCCTGCTCGTCCAGCTGGAAGGACGCGGACAGCGAGAAGATGGCCTTGCCGTGCTGCACGGCCACGACGCGGCGAGTGGTGAACGAGCGGCCGTCGCGGATGCGGTCCACCTCGTACACGATCGGCACGCGCGGGTCGCCGGGGCGGATGAAGTACGAGTGCAGCGAGTGCACGCGCCGTTCCACCGGGACGGTGCGGCCCGCGGCGACCAGGGCCTGGCCCGCGACCTGTCCGCCGAAGACGCGCACGGGCGACTCGGCGGGCGACACACCTCGGAAGATGTTCTCCTCGATGCGTTCCAGGTCGAGCAACGCGACCAGGTCGTCCACTGCGGATTGTCCACTCAGGCCCGACGGGCTCGAAGCGGCGGCACGGGCGGCCTCAGTCACGGTGGAACTCTCCTAGGTCTGGGCAAGGCACCGGCCCTGCTCCCGGCACACGTCCAGTATGCGGGAGCAGGGCCGGCATCACGACAGGCCTGACTGAGAGTCAGAGCACTTACGCGTGGTCGTCCTCGCCCAGGCGGTGCACCCGGATGAGGTTCGTCGAGCCGATGGTGCCGGGGGGCGATCCGGCGACGACGACCATGAGGTCACCGGCGGAGTAGCGGCCGATCTCGATCATGGCCACGTCGACCTGGCGGACCATCTCGTCGGTGGACTCGACGCGCGGCACGATGAACGTCTCGGTGCCCCACGTCAGCGACAGCTGCGAGCGCACGGCCGGCTCCGGCGTGAAGGCCAGCAGCGGCAGGTGCGTGTGCAGGCGGGCGAGGCGGCGGACCGTGTCACCGGACTGCGTGAACGCGACCAGGGCCTTGGCGTTGAGGCGCTCGCCGATGTCGCGGGCCGCGTACGAGATCACGCCGCGCTTGGTGCGCGGGACGTGCGTCAGCGGCGGCACGACGACCGACTCGGTCTCGACGGCCTCGATGATGCGGCCCATGGTCTCCACGGACTCGATGGCGTAGCGGCCGACCGAGGTCTCGCCGGACAGCATCAGGGCGTCCGCGCCGTCGAGCACCGCGTTCGCGACGTCGGACGTCTCGGCGCGGGTCGGGCGGGAGTTCGTGATCATCGAGTCGAGCATCTGGGTCGCGACGATGACCGGCTTGGCGTTCTCGCGGGCGATCTGGATCGCGCGCTTCTGCACCAGCGGGACGTGCTCCAGCGGGAGCTCGACGCCCAGGTCACCGCGGGCGACCATGACGCCGTCGAAGGCCAGCACGATGGCCTCGAGGTTGTCCACGGCCTCCGGCTTCTCGATCTTCGCGATCACCGGGAGGCGCTTGCCGCCGCTGCGGTCCATGACCTGGTGGACCAGGTCGATGTCGGCCGGCGAGCGGACGAACGACAGGGCGATGAAGTCCACGCCCAGCGAGAGCGCGAACTCGAGGTCCTCGATGTCCTTCTCGGACATGGCGGGCACGGAGACGTCCATGCCGGGCAGCGAGAGGCCCTTGTTGTTGCTGACGGGACCGCCCTCGGTCACCTCGGCCACGACGTCGGAACCTTCGACGTCCACGACCACGAGCGCGACCTTGCCGTCGTCCACGAGCATGCGGTCGCCGACCTTGGCGTCCTTCGCGAGCTCCTTGTACGTCGTCGACACGCGGTCGTGCGTGCCCTCGACGTCCTCGACGGTGATGCGGACGATGTCGCCGGTGTTCCAGTCCACCGGACCCGCGGCGAAACGGCCGAGGCGGATCTTGGGGCCCTGGAGGTCGGCGAGGATTCCCACGGCGCGGCCGGACTCGTCGGCTGCCGCGCGGACCATGTCGTAAACCTGCTTGTGGTCGGCATGGCTGCCGTGGCTGAAGTTCATCCTGGCCACGTCCATACCGGCCGCTACCAGGTCACGGACCTTTTCCGGCGTGCCAGTGGCGGGACCGAGGGTACAGACGATCTTTGCGCGTCGACTCACGTGTAGAGAGAGTAGACCCCGTTCCTGGACCGATCCCGAACTACTACTCAGTAATGTTCTTTCCATGGGTCGAGTACTGCCTTTTGTGATCGCGGCGTCGCTCAGCGTCGTCGTGTTGTTCACCCCCGAGTCAGGTGTGCCGAGCTCACCACCTGGTACGGACAAGGTGGTCCACACGCTGCTGTTCGCACTGCTCGCGTTCACCGGCCTGTACGCGAAACTTCCTCGCATTTTGCCGCTGCTGGTCGTCTACGCAGGCGTTTCGGAGGTGCTCCAGCAGTTGGTCACGCCTCTTCACCGCAGCGGCGACGTGCTCGACGCGCTGGTGGACGTCCTCGGGATCGGTCTGGGCTGGGCTACCGCGACCTGGTGGTCTCGCTCACACCGACGTGGTCCTCGCACCACGCGTTGAGGTCCTTGAGCTGCTTCCACGACTTGCGCACCCGGTCAAGGCAGCCCGGCTCATGCAGCACGTCGTCCGGCTCCCAGACCTTGCGGACGTAGAGCGACCGGTGCTTGAGCAGGTCCAGGTGCGGGTGGTCGTCGGCGAACCCGCGCGGCTTCGACTTCATCACGTCGCCCGCCACCTGCCAGCCCTGCTTGACCAGCTTGTCCACGATCTTGCGCAGCAGAACGCCGTGCGCGCCGACCGAGGCCCGGTACCGGGCGAGCTGGTCGGACTGCATGTGGAACGAGCCGCCGCCGGTCATCAGGCCCTCGGGACTGAGCTGCACGTAGTACGCGCCGCCGCCGCGCCCCTTCTCGATGACAGCGCCGCAGTGGTCCTTGTACGGCGTCTTGTCCTTGGCGAACCGCACGTCGCGGTAGGGCCGGAACACCTTGCCCTCGCCGAACTCCTTCTCCAGTGCGAGCAGCAGCGCCTCCATCGGGGCGCGCACGTCGCGCAGGTAGGTCTCCTTGTTGTCGTCCCAGTACGCCTTCGAGTTGTCCAGGACCAAGCCGTCGTAGAAGTCAATGGCGTACTCGCCGAAACCGTCGAACGTCACCGAGTCAGCCTAGGCGGATCGCCCATGTGCGTGAAAATTCGTTTGAGAACACACAATCAGGCCATAATCCGGTGAATGCCACGCCGTATCAACGCGCTCGCGACCTGGCTCCTCCAACTCGGGCCGGACGAGGTGGCCGCGATACTCCTGTACCGCCGCGACGTCGCCGACCGCTTCATCCGGACGTTGAAGGACCTCGCGACACAACTGACCGACTCCGACTCGGTGCACGCCGTCGAGGACACGCTGGACCAGGGCGCGCTCGACGTGCTCGGCGCGATCGTGGCGCAGAACAACACGGGGACCGTCGACACGGTCTGCGCCGAACTGCACTGCACGGTCGGCGATTTCGAACGGGCGCTCGGTGAGCTCAAGCAACGGGCGCTGGCCTGGCCGGAGGGATCACGACTGATCGCGGTGAACTCGGTGCGGACGAGCGGTGCGGCACAGGGCGAGCTGACGTTGCGGCCGAAGACCCCCGGCAGGCGCAAGGCGTCCCAGGTCTCCCCCATCGTGTCCGCGATGTCCACTGTGGACGGAGTGGCGCGGCTGCTGGCGTACTGCGAGCAGGACACGTTCGACGCCCGCTACACCGGTGGCGTGGCGACCGTGGAGATCCGGCGGGTCGCGCGGGCGCTGCGGGTCTCGGACGGCGTGCTGCGGCTGTGGCTGGAGCTCGCGGCCGAGGCCCAGCTGGTCGGCGTGGAACGGTCGCGGCTGCTGCCGACCAGCCAGGGCGACGCGTGGCTCGACTCCCAGCCAGGTCCGCGACTCTCGGCGCTGGTCGCGGCGTGGCGGCGGATGGACTGGCGGCCGGAACCGGACCAGGCGCGGGCGGCGTTGCGCGACTACACCGGCGCCGCCGGGCTCCTGCTGCGCCGCAGCGCGCTGGAGCGGTTCTCGGCGGAGGAGGCCTTCACGAACATCAACGAACTCGTCGACGATCTCGTCTGGGAACGCCCCGCCGTGCACGACCCGCGGGCGACCATGGCGGTGATCAGCGAGATGGAGTCGCTGGGACTGGTGGCCGGTGGCGCGCTCACGCCGCTGGGAGTGGCGGTGCTGCACGACGGCGACGTCGACACCGCGGCCGGCGAGCTGATGCCCGCGGCGACGGAGAAGGCCGCGTTCCAGACGGACATGACCGCCGTGGTGAACGGCCTGCCGTCGCCCGAGCTGAGCGCGACGCTGAACCTGGTGGCGGACCTGGAGGACAACGACGCCGCGCGGGTGTGGCGCCTGTCCGCCGGCTCGGTGCGGCGTGCGCTGGACTCGGGGCTGTCCGCCGACGAGGTGCTCGCGCGGCTGAACGCCGTGTCGGAAGCCCCGTTGCCGCAGGTGATCGAGTACCAGGTGCAGGACGTGGCGCGGCGGCACGGACAGCTGACCGTGACGGACGTGGTGAGTTGCGTGCGGGGCTCCGATCCCACGCTGCTGCAGGAGATCGCCCGGTCGAAGCGGCTCGCGTCGCTCAAGCTGCGGTTCCTCGCGCCGACCGTGCTGGCGTCGGCCCAGCCGATGGCCGAGACGCTCGCGGCGTTGCGCCGGTGCGGGTACGCGCCGACCGGACTGGACGCCGGTGACAGGTCCATTGTGGAGAGTGTCGGCCGGCTGCGGGCCTCCGCCCGCGGCGAGCGCAAGCCGGAGCGGTGGTGGCGCACCGAGATGAACGACCTGGAGCTGACCCAGCTCGCGGTCCGGCTGGTGGAGCAGGAACGGCCGAGCGTCGGGCCCGGCGCGCCACGGGCCAACGCGGCGCGGATGCTGCGCGACCAGAACGTCTTCCTGCGTGACGAGGAGGTCGTGCTGCTGTCGTCGGCGCTGGTCGACGGGAGCCGCGTCGAGATCAAGTACGCGACCGGGCCGCGCAGGACCGACACGCACGTGATCGTGCCGACCAAGCACCTCGAAGGCGTGCTGAGCGCGGACTGCGAGGACGGGTCGAGCAGGGAGTTCGACATCGGGCACGTCCGCAAGGTCGCGCTGCCGGAATGAACAGCTGGTGAAGTCCCCCGGCGTGCGGTGATCACCTGCCGATACTGGAGGTGTGGCCGATCCGTTTTCCGCCGGACTGCTGATGGTGCTCGAGACCGTGCTGGAGCGCGTGCTGCTCGGTCTCTTCGACGTCGTGCACAAGGGCACCAGGGACAAGAAGCGCCAGCGCGAGCTGACCAGGCCGGGACCGCTGGTCGAGCGGGTCAGCTCCGAGCTAGCGCGCGGTGAGCTGAGCGCCGTCGAGCAGCACGAGTGGCAGGCCGCCGTGGACGCGGTGCGCGAGTCCATCGAGGCCTCCTTGCCGTTGCGGCCGGAGGAAGCGCTGCGGGTGATGCTGACGCCCGAGTCGCTGCGTGCCCACGTGATGTCCAGGTCGGAGAAGATCCGGCGCGCGGCGGGGCTGTCCGAGCAGGCCACGGCCGTCTACGACGCGTTGCTGCTGCGGGTGTGCGTCGCGGTCGTCGAACTGGTGTGGTCGCAGCCGGAGTACGCGCGGCGGCTCGCGGTGGAGACGTTCCGGACGGGCCGGGCGACCGCCGACGCCGTGGCACGGCTCGCGGACCAGCAACAACTCGCGCTGACGGCGTCGCACCGGGACTTCGAGGACCGCTACGCCGAGCAGGTCGCGCACGCGCTGGGAGGGCTGGAACTGTTCGGGGTGTCGCGCGGGCGGGCGCCGCGGCGGCAGTCGTTCGACACCTCGTACGTGTCGCTGGCGGTGGCGCGGGTCGGGGACACCGACGAGCTGACCGGGGCCGGGCTGCCGGTGGCGGCGGCGCTGGCGGACACGCCTCGGGTGCTGATCCGGGGCGGGGCGGGCGCGGGCAAGACGACGTTCCTGCGCTGGCTCGCGATGAACGCGCTGGGCGAGACCAGGACCTCGGGCGACGAGTGGCTCGGGCTGGTGCCGTTCTTCGTGCCGTTGCGGCAGTACACGTCGCTGCCGAAGCCGGAGGAGTTCATCTCGCCGACCGCCTCGATGATCGAGGAGGAGAAACCGTCCGGGTGGGTCACCGCGCGGCTCAGGGAGGGACGGGCGCTCGTCCTGGTCGACGGCGTGGACGAGCTGGTGTGGGAACGGCGGGCCGAGGCACGGCTGTGGCTGGAGAAGCTGGTCAGCGCCTATCCCGACGCCCGGTACGCGATCACGACCCGGCCGGCCGCGGTGCCGGAGGACTGGCTGGAGGACGTCGGCTTCAGCGCGTTCGACCTGTTGCCGTTGAGCGACAAGGGTGTGCGCGACTTCGTGGAGGCCTGGCACACCGCCGCCCGCGACGAGCCGGGGCTGACGCGGGACGCTCGGGTGTGGCTGACCGAGTGCGAGGCACGGCTGGTGGCGACGCTCGCGAAGCGGCCCGACCTGCGGCGGCTGGCGTCGAGCCCGTTGCTGGCCGGGCTGTTGTGCGCGTTGCACCAGGACCGGAACATGCACCTGCCGCGCGATCGCCGGTCGCTGTACGAGGCCGCGCTGGACCTGTTGCTGGTGCGGTGGGACGAGGACCGGGGGCTCGCGCTGCCGTCGTTCTCCAAGGAGGAGCAGCTCGTTCTGCTGCAACGGTTCGCGTACTCGCTGGTGCGCAACCGCGAGCTGATGGTGCCCCGCGAGGAGGCCGTGCACCGGCTCGGGAACGCGATGCGCGGGCTGCGGTCGCACGACATCGACCCGGACGAGGCGATGCAGCGGTTGCTCGAACGGGCCGGGCTGCTGCGGGAGGTCGCTTCCGAACGCGTGCAGTTCGTGCACCGGACGTTCCGCGACTACCTGGCGGCCAAGGAGGTCGTGGACGCGGGTGACCTGAACCTGTTGGTGGACAGGGCACATCTGGACGAGTGGCACGACGTCGTGGTGATGGCGGTCGCGCACGCCCGGCCGCGCGAACGGGCTCGTGTGCTGATGGACCTGCTGGCGGGCAACGACGACACGCGCAAGGACGAACGCGGGCGGGACAAGCTGCGGCTGCTCGCGCTGGCGTGCCTCGATCAGGCCGACGTGATCGAACCGGAGACCGCGCGGGCCCAGGTGACGGCCGCCGCCGCGGCGCTGATCCCGCCGAAGAGCTTCGCGCACGCCGACGCGTTGTCCGAGGCGGGGTCGTTCGTGGTCGACCTGCTGCCGGGACCGGAAGCATCTGAGGAAGCCGCGTACATCGTGCGGACGCTGGCGAACATCGGGGGCGAGGCCGCGTGGGAGCGGATCGCGGAGTTCGTGGCCGTCGACCACGCGATGGTCATCGACGAACTGCTGCGGGCGTGGCGGAACACGCCGGACGCGGAGAAGTACGCGAAGTCCGTGCTGTCCAAAGTGGATTTCGGTGACCGGCGGGTGGACGTCCGCGGCTGGCACCGGATCCAGTTCATCATGCACCTGGCGAAGCTGCGGTACGTGCGGTGCATCGGCAACATCAACCCGCTGGACCCGTTGGGCGCCATGCCGTCGCTGCACCGGCTGGAGCTGTGGCAGAACGAGGTGATGCGCGATCTCTCGCCGCTGGCCGGGTCGCGCTCGCTGAAGGAGCTGCACCTGAGCCGGTGCCGTCCGCTCGGGCGGATCGACCTGTCGCCGGTGAGGGACCTGGACGAGCTGCACCTGCACTTCAGCAGGGTCGAGCTGGAGTCGCTGGAGGGCGGTGCGCTGCGGCGACTCCAGATCCGCGACTCGGCCACCGACGAAGGCCTGAACTCGTTGCCCGGACTGCCCGCGTTGCGCGAGCTCGCGATCGACCACCGCCCGCCCTACCCGCTGGCGGGGCTGGAGCGGTGGCCGACCATCACGACGCTGGAGGTGTTCGGCGTGCCTTCGGCGGACGACCTGCGCGTCCTGCCGGTGCTGGAACACCTCGTGGTGCACCAGCCGGAAACGCCCGCCCGGCTGGAAGAACTGCGTCAGCGACTGCCGGGGATCAGCATCACCAGTTGATGTCGTCGAGGCTGCCCAAGGGCTTGCGCTCCGCCTCTTCCAACAGCTGCACAGACGCGGTGTCGGCCGCGTGCAGCTCGGCCGGGAAGGTGAGGCTCAGGCGCTTCTCCAGCTCGGGCAGCGACACCTGGAACACCCGGAACTCGTCCAGGTCGAGAGCCTCGGCCAGGACGATGTTCTGGGTGAGCAGGAACGCGCTGCAGCGCAGCTCGCCGGCCACCACGAACGCGATCGCCTTGTAGAACTCGCGCGGGATCGCGACGCTGCGGAACACCCTGTCGTCGGCGTTGAAGACCGGGCCGCCGTAGACACTGACCTTGAGGTTGTCGACGTCGACGTCGGCGAGCACCGCGTCCTCGAGCCGGCCCCATAGCCCTTCCTTGGTGCTCTGGTTGAAGTCGTCCATCTGCGGCGTGATGTTCGTGAAGAAGAACGAGTCCTTGTTCGCCTTCTGCGCCTCGGCCTTCGGGCCCCAGCACAGGTCGGCGCGGCGGGCGAGGTGGCCGCGGTCGAGCCGGTTGTCGCGGTAGAGCTCGTCGCCGGTCTGGAACTCGGCCGGGACGCGCGGGTCCTTGACGAACGGGATGCCGGTGCGGCTCAGTGCCTTCATCTCGCCGCCGTCGATGTTCCACGCGACCCAGCTCGCGAACTTGCGCGACTTGCTCATCGCGAGCGAGAAGTGCGTGTAGTCGATCGTGGTCGAGCCGTCGAGCTCGACCGCGTCGGCCGCTCCCGAGTCGGTCAGGACCGGGATCCCGGCAGTCGTGCCGAGGAACTTCGCGTCGAAGCCTGCGCTGGTCATGTGTCGCCCCCTACTGGTTCATCTTGAGGGTCGACGTCTCCCACAGGGCCGTTAGCCGCATACACCCGAACGGCCCAGTGTTCATCAGCTCTTCTTGACCAGTTTCCCGTCCGCCGCGATGAGCTGAACGGTGAAGGCGCCGCGACCCCGCGGTTGCGGCGCCTTTCGCTACCTGCCGACGAGGTCGACGGTCTTGCCCGCCCGCCGCGACTCGTCCACCCACTGGTCGATCGCCTGCCCGCAGGCCTGGTCGAGGTGCCGGACCCCGCTCAGATCCATCCGGACGTGCTCGCGGTCGACCCGATCCAGTTCGTCCAGCAGCCGGGGCAGCCGCAGGAAGGTCGCGTTGCCGCGCAACGCCACCCCCTCGGGCGTCACGACCACCGACAGCCTGGACACGTCCCAGGCCGTCTTGATCACCGCCGCCAGCAGGCCGGCCACGGTGCCGGTCAGCAGGTCGGTCGCCACGATGAGCCCGGCGGTCAGCACGAAGATGAAGCTCTCGGCCTTGTCCGTGCGCCACGACGTGACGACTTCCCGCAGGCCCAGCAGCTTCCAGCCCGCGTGGACCAGAACGGCCGCCAGCACGGCGACCGGGATCAGCGTCAGCAACCCCGGCAGCAGCACGACGAACAGCAGCAGCCACACGCCGTGCAGCACCCTGGACGCCTTCGTCCGGGCTCCTGCCGACACGTTGGCCGCGCTGCGCACGATCACCGCCGTCATCGGCAACGCGCCGAGCAGGCCGCAGATCGTGTTGCCGAGGCCCTGCGCGACCAGTTCCCTGTTGTAGCGCGTGCGCGGGCCGTTGTGCATGCGGTCGACGGCGGCCGCGCTGAACATCGACTCGGCGGAGGCGACGAGGGCGAACACCACCGCGGTGCCGATGATTCCGGTGTTCAGCAACGAGAAATCAGGCAGGTGCACGTCCGTCGACAACGTGCCGACCGTGATGCGGTCGACCGATGACGCGAACACCGCCGCCAGCGCGGTGCAGACGACCACGCCGACCAGAATGCCCGGCACGACCCGCATCGGGGTTCGCTGCCACAGCAACATGATCAGCACGGTGAGCAGGCCCAGCGCCAGCGCGACCGGGGACACGATCAGGTGCTTGAGCTGGCCGAAGATCAGCACCAGCCCGATGCCCGCGAGCATGCCCTGCACCACGGACGGGGAGATCGCGCGGAACCACCGTCCGCACCTGGCTAAGCCCAGCGCCGCCTGCAGCAGGCCGGCGCCGAGGACGATCACGCCCAGCGCCTGGATTCCGTGCCGGGACACGGCGTCCGCCACCAGCACCGTCAGCCCGGCGGCCGGTCCGCTCACCTGCATCGTGCTGCCCGGCAGCAGGCCGACGACGATGCCGCCGACCACGCCGGTCACGATGCCGAGCTCGGCCGGCACTCCGGACGCCACCGCCACACCCACGCACAGCGGCAGCGCCACGAGGAACACGACGACCGACGCGCCGAGATCGGTCCAGTACTTCTTCATCACGTCAGAAACCCCTACAGCGGAAGGAAGGCGTGCTCGGCACACGCGGAGACCTCGCCGGTCTCGATGTCGTAGAACCAGCCGTGGACGCGCAACGAACCCGAAGCGACCTTCTCGGCCACGAACGGGTACGCCAGCAGGGTTTCCAGCTGGGCGCGCACGTGTTCCTGTCCTTCCGTCCGCATCGCCGGATCGGACGCCTTCCGCGGCCGTCCGGGACGCAACCAGCCACGCATCGCGGGCAGGTGGTCGATGCCGCCGCCGTTCAACGCGCCCACCGCACCGCAGTGCGAGTGGCCGCAGACGACGATCTCGCTGACGCCGAGCTGCAGCACGGCGAACTCGATCGTCGCCATCTCGCTGGACGGCGCGGTCAGCGAATAGGGCGGGATGACGTTGCCCGCGGTGCGGAGTTCGAACAGCGAACCGGGCTCGGCGCCCGTGATCGCGGCCGTCACGATGCGCGAATCGGCGCACGTGATGAACATCGTGGTGGGTTGCTGACCAGCGGCGAGCTTGCGGCCGAGTGCGCGGGAACGCGATGCGGCGTGTGCGCGGGCATGCTGAACAAAGCGATGGAAGTCCATGGGAGTCCCTCACTGCTAAGGAAAAGTGTTTCGGATGATCGGGAAGTGGAGACTTCGATCAGTTTCGGAACACCTGCAGCGCAGGGGGTGTGCGCCAGACCACTATTGGTTCGGCGTTGGACACGAGCGTGAGAACACCGGGAACGGCGCGCGGCGTGAACACCGTGAAGAAGGACGGGGCGGCCACCCCGGACGTGCGGTCGACGGACGTGACCAGCAGGCGCAGGCGGCTCGTCTCGCGCTCCTCGCGCGGAGCTTCTTCCTTGGGGACAGAGGTCTTCGACTTCGGCGGCGGCGCGCCGATCGACACGGTGGACACGGCCGGGGTCAGCACGGCGCACAGGGCGACGACGACAGCGAGAAGAACGCTGCGCATGCTCACACCCCCCGACCGAGTTGATCTACGACTATCAGTTTCGCCCAAAGTGGACAAGTTCCGCGATATACGAGACCGACTTTGACCGAATCACACACTAGTTTCACCCGAAAGGGCTTCTCATTTCACGGAAACGTACGTATGCGGAGAGTGGTCCTGCCGCGTTGTAGATGCGCCAATTAGTGGACGACCGGCCGCCGATCCCTGCCAGCTCTGCACAATCGGTGACCGAATGCCAAAGGAGACGGTCGTGGCGAGGGTGTTCATCAGCCACGCGACGCAGAATGTGGCGATCGCGACACATATCCGCAACTGGCTCGAAGGTGACCACGAGATTTTCCTGGAAGTTCACCCCGAGGACGGGATCCAGGTCGGCGAGGCGTGGCGCGAGCGTTTGCACCACGAGCTGCGCAGGGCGGACGTCGTCGTGTGCGTCGTCAGCCAGGCTTCGGTCACGTCGAGCTGGTGCAACGCCGAGATCGCCATCGCCGACGCGCTGGGCACTCTCCTGCTGCCCGTGCAGCTCGACGGCGTCATCCACCCGTTGATCGGGCACCTCAACCACATCCCGCACGCCACCGCGCGCGAGCATCTCGAGAAAGCGCTGCGGCGGTTCGACACCGATGGCCGCAAGCTCGCGAAGGACCAGGAACCGTTCCCCGGACTGGACGCGTTCAGCACGGCGTTGAGCGCGGTGTTCTTCGGCCGTGACGCGGAGACCCGCGCGCTGGCCCGCAAGGTGCGCCGCGGGCCCGGTCTGCTCGCCGTCGTCGGCCCGTCCGGCTGCGGCAAGTCGTCACTCGTGAGGGCAGGCCTGCTGGCCCAGCTCGCGGACGACTCGCGCTGGCTCGTCATGCCGCCGTGGCTGCCGGGCAACGACCCGCTCGACGCGCTCGCCCGCGCGGTGCGCAAGACCGCCGCCCACGTCGGCCTCGACTGGACTGTGCAGGAGACCAAGGACCGGCTCGTCCTCGACGGGCTGCGCGGCGTCGCCCAGGAGCTCGTGGACGAGGACCGCAGACTGCTGATCACCATCGACCAGGCCGAGGAGCTCTTCACCCGCGCCGGCGAGAAGGACCGCCAGATCGTCGCGAGCCTGATCAAGGACGCGCTCGCGGACAACGTGCGGGTGGTCGCGACGCTGCGGTCGGAGTTCCTGGACGACCTGCGGACGTTGCCCGAACTGAGCGGTGTCCACCTCGGCAGCTACGTGCTGGCGCCGCTCGCGCGCGAGGTGCTCAACATCGTGATCACCGGCCCCGCCCGCGTGGCCGGGCTCAAGGTGCACCCGGAGCTGGTCGCGCTCCTGGTCGAGGACACGGCGAGCGGCGAGGCGTTGCCGTTGCTCGCGTTCACGTTGCAGCACCTGGCGATGGGCGTCCCCAGGGGCGGCACGCTCTCCAGCGAACTGTACGAGCATTTAGGCGGCGTGCACGGCGCTCTCGCCCGGCACGCAGACGACGTGCTCGACAGCGCCGTAGCGGAAACCGGGATGGGCAAGGAGGAACTGCTCGCCCGGCTCGCGGCCCTGGCCACGCTCGACCACACCGGCAGGCCGACCCGCAAACGCGTCAGCCCGGCCCAGCTGGACTCGCACGCCCGCGCCGCGCTGGAGGTGTTCGTCCGGCACCGTCTGCTCACCGCGAGCGGCGACAAGCAGGGCCGCTGGATCGGCGTGGCGCACGAGGCGTTGTTCACCGAGTGGCGGCCGTTGCGCGGTGCCATCGAGGAGCGGCAGATCGGCCTGCGCGCGGCCCAGTCCGTCGAGCTGGACGCCTCGCAGTGGATCGAGGGCGAACGCGCGGATCACCTGCTGCTCAACGAGGACACCTTCGCCGCCGTCGCGCCGCTGGTGGCGAACGACGACCTCTCCCCCGACGCCCGCCGGTTCCTCGCCATGAGCCGCAATCGGATCCACACGCTGCGAGGACAACGCCGGCGCGACCGCAGACGCACGGTCAGCTGGCTGGCGGTGTTCCTGGCCGCCGCGATCGGCGCGGCGGGGCTGGCAGCCTTCCAATGGCACAACGCCAGCGTCGACCGTGACAGGGCGACGGCACGCGCGCTCGTCGTGCAGGCGCAGGTCGCGCGCAACTCCTCGCCACAGCTGGCTTTGCGGCTCGGTCTGGCCGCGCACTCGCTGGCGCCCGACTCGGACACGAACGCCGAACTGGCCACCACGTTGCACAGGTCGTTCGGGGAGAGGTCGCCCGGCTCGTTCGCCCGTGCCTGCCAGGTCGCATCCGGTGGCCTGAGCCAGGTCGAGTGGCAGCGGTACCTGCCGGACCTGGCCTACCGCGACACCTGTGCGCCGGCTAGCGGGTGATGCCGAACTTCTCCCCGACCAGCCGCCAGAACGCGGGCACGGCGTCCTCGGCCGGGCACTGCACGATCTCCCGGGCGCCCTGCCTGCGTCTCTTGCGGCCGTCGAAGGTCAGCATGACGAACCCGTCCGGCACCGGCGGCAGCGACGACGGCGAGAACACCCTGATCGTCTCGTGGTTCCAGGACTTCGCGTCCAACGACACCACGACGATGTCGTGCATCGAGGTGGTCACACCCAGATGATCGGCCACACCGCTGGCGAGGACGCTCGCGACGATGTCCCGCATGTACTGGTGCGACTCGAAACCCTCGTGCTCGCGGCGCAGTTCGTCGAACCAGTCCGCGACGTCCGCCCAGTCCCCACGCATGGTCGCAGACCCTAGAGAAAGGCGAACGCCCCGCGCGACGTCATTGTCGCGCGGGGCGTCATGCTGCTCTCCGCTGGTCTGACGCCGTTGTCAGACCACAGCGAGCGGAAGCTGGTTCGGGATGACCGGCGACGGCAGGTTCGAGGAACCCGTGAGGAACCTGTCCACGGCGTTCGCCACGGACCTCCCCTCGGCGATCGCCCACACCACGAGGGAAGCGCCGCGATGCGCGTCCCCGCAGACGAACACGCCGGGCGCGGTCGTCTGCCAGTCGGAGCCGCACGAGATCGTGCCGCGCGCCGACAGGGAAATGCCCAGGTCGTCCAGAAGACGCATGTGCTCGACGCCCTCGAAGCCGATCGCCAGCAGCACCATGTCCGCGGGCAGGACCTCGATCTCGTCGGTCAACGGCACCACGGAACGGCGGCCGGACGAGTCCTTCTCGACGCGCACCTGCTGCAGTTCGATGAAGCGCACGTGGCCGTCGTCGTCACCCACGAAACGCTTGACCGCCACGGTGAAGCGGCGTTCGCCGGCCTCCTCGTGCGCGGGGTACGTGCGCAGGATGTGCGGCCACACCGGCCACGGCGAACGGTCGTCGTCGCGAACGGACGGCGGCGTCGGGTACTGGTCGAGCTGCGTCACGGACAGCGCGCCCTGGCGGGTCGCGGTGCCGTAGCAGTCGGCACCCGTGTCGCCGCCACCGATGACGATGACGTGCTTGCCCTCGGCCGAGATCCCGGACGGGCCGTCACCTTCGACGGCGCGGTTCGCGGGCACCAGGTGGTCCATCGCGAGGTGCACGCCCTTGAGCTCACGTCCAGGAGTCGTCTTGTCGTCACGGCCCCGCAGAGCGCCGACGGCGAGCACGACCGAGTCGAACTCGGCACGCAGTTCCTCGACCGTGATGTCGACGCCGACCTCGCAGCCGGTCACGAACTTGGTGCCCTCGCGGCGAAGCTGGGACAGGCGCCGGTCGAGGACCTTCTTCTCCATCTTGAACTCGGGGATGCCGTACCGCAGCAGGCCACCGAGCCGGTCGTCCCGTTCGTACACCACGACTTCGTGGCCCGCGCGGGTCAGCTGCTGCGCGGCGGCGAGTCCGGCGGGACCGGAGCCGACGATCGCGACGCGCTTGCCGGAGGACACCGTCGCCTGGGCCGGCTGCACGTAGCCGTTCTCCCACGACACGTCCGCGATGGTCTCCTCGACCCGCTTGATCGCGACGGCACCGCCCGCGTCGTGCGAGATCGCCAGCACGCAGGCGGCCTCACACGGCGCAGGGCACAACCGGCCCGTGAACTCCGGGAAGTTGTTGGTGGCGTGCAGGCGGTCCGAGGCGAGCTCCCAGTCGCCGCGACGCACCAGGTCGTTCCACTCGGGGATCAGGTTCCCGAGTGGACAGCCCGCGGTTCCGCTGTGGCAGAAGGGAATGCCGCAGTCCATGCACCGCGTCGCCTGTGTGCGCACGGCGTTGTTGCGGTCGACCGGGTCCTCGTGGAGGTAGACCTCGTTCCAGTCCTGCAACCGTTCCGGCTTCGGGCGCTTGGGCGCGTCGGAACGGGTGTGCTTCATAAAACCCTGTGGATCAGCCACGAGACGCCTCCATGACAGCCGCGTCAACGTCCCGGCCCTCGGCGCGCGCCAGACGCATCGCGTCCATCACTCGCTGGAAGTCGCCGGGCATGACCTTCGTGAACGCACCGGCTCGCCGGGTCCAGTCACCGAGCAGCGACGCGGCGACGGCGGAACCCGTGGCCTTGTGGTGCTTGGTGACGGCGTCCTTGAGCCAACGCAGGTCCTCGGCGCTGAGGCGCTGCAGATTCACCATCTCCTGGTTCACCGACAACGGGTCCAGGTCGAGTACGTACGCGATACCGCCGGACATGCCGGCCGCAACGTTGCGCCCGGTCGGCCCGAGCACCACTGCCCGGCCGCCGGTCATGTACTCGAACGCGTGGTCGCCCACGCCCTCCGCCACCAGCAGCGCGCCGGAGTTGCGGACGCAGAAGCGTTCGCCGACGCGTCCGCGCAGGAAGATCTCGCCGGACGTGGCGCCGTAGCCGATCACGTTGCCCGCGATCACCTGGTCCTCGGCGCGGAACGGCGCGTCCTCGAACGGCCGGACGATGATCCGCCCGCCGGACAGGCCCTTGCCGACGTAGTCGTTCGCGTCGCCGACCATCTCCAGCGTGATGCCGCGCGGCAGGAACGCGCCGAGCGACTGGCCGGCCGATCCGGTCAGCCTGACCTGGATCGTGTCGTCCTCCAGGCCCTCGCCACCGAAGCGGCGGGTGACCTCGGCTCCGAGCAGCGTGCCGACCGTGCGGTTGACGTTGCGGACGGGCAGCTCCAGCTTGACCTGGTGCGCGTCCTCCAGCGCCGCCTCGGCGAGCTGGATCAGCGTGCGGTCCAGTGCCTTGTCGAGGCCGTGGTCCTGGTCGCGGATCTTGCGCTTCGCCGTCGGGTACGGGGTCTCCGGCACCTCGAAGACCGGGTCCAGGTTCAGGCCCGCGGTCTTCCAGTGCTCGATCGCCTCGTCCTTGTCGAGCAGCTCCGCGTGACCGACGGCCTCGTCGATCGTGCGGAAACCGAGCTCGGCCAGGATCTCGCGGGCCTCCTGCGCGATGAACTCGAAGAAGTTCACGACGTGGTCGGCCTGACCGGTGTAGCGGGCGCGCAGATCCGGGTTCTGCGTGGCGACGCCGACCGGGCACGTGTCCAGGTGGCAGACGCGCATCATCACGCAGCCGGCGACGATCAGCGGCGCCGTGGCGAAACCGAACTCCTCCGCGCCCAGCAGCGCGGCCACGACCACGTCCCGGCCGGTGCGCATCGCGCCGTCGACCTGGACGGTGATGCGGTCGCGCAAACCGTTGAGCAGCAACGTCTGCTGGGTCTCGGCGAGGCCGATCTCCCACGGCGTTCCGGCGTGCTTGAGCGAGTTCATCGGCGAGGCGCCGGTGCCGCCGTCGTAGCCGGAGATCAGCACGACGTCCGCGTGCGCCTTGGCCACACCCGCCGCGACCGTGCCGACACCGATCGACGAGACGAGCTTCACGTGAACCCGTGCCTGCTCGTTCGCGTTTTTCAGATCGTGGATGAGTTGCGCCAGATCCTCGATCGAGTAGATGTCGTGGTGCGGCGGCGGCGAGATGAGACCGACGCCCGGCGTGGAGTGCCGGGTGCGCGCGACCCACGGGTAGACCTTGAAGCCGGGCAGCTGGCCGCCCTCGCCGGGCTTCGCGCCCTGCGCCATCTTGATCTGGATGTCCGTGGCGTTGACGAGGTACTCGCTCGTGACGCCGAACCGTCCACTCGCGACCTGCTTGACCGCGGAACGTCGTTCCGGGTCGTACAGGCGCTCGCGGTCCTCGCCGCCCTCACCGCTGTTCGACCGGCCGCCGAGGCGGTTCATCGCGATGGCAAGGGTTTCGTGCGCCTCGGCCGAGATCGAGCCGTAGGACATGGCGCCGGTGTTGAAGCGCTTGACGATCGAGCTGACGGGCTCGACCTCGTCGATCGGGATCGGCGTGCGGCCCTCGTTGCGGAACTTGAAGAGCCCGCGCAACGTGCCGCCCTGCCGGGAGATGCGCTCGACCTCCGCCGTGTACTGGCGGAAGACGTCCTCCTTGCGCGTCTTCGTGGCGTGTTGCAGCAGGAACACCGTCTCCGGCGTGAACAGGTGCAGTTCGCCTTCGCGGCGGTACGAGTACTCGCCACCGACTTCGAGCCTGCGGTGCGCACGATCGGTGGGGTTGTCCGGGTACGCGCGGCGGTGGCGCAGCGCCACCTCTTCGGCGAGCACGTCCAGGTGTACGCCGCCGAGCTTGGACTGCGTGCCGGTGAAGTACTCGTCCAGCAGGTCGTTCGACAGGCCGACCGCCTCGAAGATCTGTGCCGCGGTGTAGGCACCGACGGTCGAGATGCCCATCTTCGACATGATCTTCAGGACGCCCTTGACGAGCGCCTTGACGTAGTTGCGAACGGCCTTGTGCGCGCGGACGCCGGAGATGGCGCCCTGGCTGATCAGGTCCTCGATCGTCTCGAACGCGAGGTACGGGTTCACCGCGGCGGCGCCGTAGCTCAGCAGCGCGGCGACGTGGTGGACCTCGCGGCAGTCACCGGACTCGACGACCAGCGCGACCCGCAGGCGTTCCTTGGTGCGCACCAGGTGGTGGTGCACCGAGGAGACCAGCAGCAGCGACGGGATCGGCGCCATGCGGTGGTCCGAGTCGCGGTCGCTCAGCACCAGCGTCCGAGCACCGTTCGCGATGGCCTCCGACGCCTCGCGACGCACGCGCTCGATCGCGGCGGTGAGCGCCTCGCCGCCGCCGTCCACTTCGTACAGTCCGGACAGGACGGTGCAGGCGAAGCCCGGCAGGTCGCCGTCGTCGTTGATGTGGATGAGCTTGGCGAGCTCGTCGTTGTCGATGACCGGGTAGTCGAGCGTCACGTGGCGGCACGAGACGGGGCCGGGGTCGAGCACGTTCTGCTCGGGACCCATCACGCGCTTGACGGACGTGACGATCTCTTCGCGGATCGCGTCCAGCGGCGGGTTCGTGACCTGTGCGAAGTTCTGCACGAAGTAGTCGTAGAGCAGCCGGGAACGCTGGCTGAGCGCGGCGACCGGGGTGTCCGTCCCCATCGACGCGAGCGGCTCCATGCCATTGATCGACATGGGCGTGAGCAGGATCCGCAGCTCCTCCTCGGTGTAGCCGAAGGTGAGCTGGCGGCGCACGACCGACTCGTGGCTCTGCACCACGTGCTCGCGGTCCGACAGGTCGGCCAGGTCGAGCAGGCCGGCGTGCAGCCACTCGTCGTAGGGCGACTCCGAGGCCAGCGACGACTTGAACTCGTCGTCGTCGATGATGCGGCCCGCGGTGGTGTCCACGAGGAACATGCGGCCGGGCTGCAGGCGGCCCTTCGCGACCACCTGGTCGGACGGCACGTCGAGCACACCGGTCTCGGATGCCAGAACGACGCGGCCGTCGGCGGTCTGCCACCAGCGGGCGGGACGCAGGCCGTTGCGGTCGAGGACCGCGCCGACGAGGTCGCCGTCGGTGAAGGTGACGCAGGCCGGGCCGTCCCACGGCTCCATGAGGCTCGCGTGGAACTGGTAGAAGGCGCGGCGCTTCGGGTCCATCGTGGCGTGGTTCTCCCACGCCTCCGGGATCATCATCAGCACCGCGTGCGGAAGGCTGCGGCCGCCGAGGTGCAGCAGCTCCAGCACCTCGTCGAACGACGCAGAGTCCGAGCCGTCCGGGTTGCAGATCGGGAACAGCCTGGCGAGGTCGCCGGGGATGAGTTCGCTGTCCAGCAACGCCTCGCGGGCGCGCATGCGGTTGCGGTTGCCGCGGACGGTGTTGATCTCACCGTTGTGCGCGACGAACCGGAACGGGTGCGCGAGCGGCCACGACGGGAAGGTGTTCGTGGAGAAACGACTGTGCACCAACGCGATCGCCGAGTAGAGGCGCTCGTCGTGCAGGTCGGGGAAGAACGCCGGCAGCTGCTCGGTCGTCAGCATTCCCTTGTAGACGATCGTGCGCGCCGACAGGGAAGGGAAGTAGACGCTGCCCTCGTGCTCGACCCGCTTGCGCAGGCAGAAGGCCAGGCGGTCCAGGGCGATCCCGGCCTCGTCGCGCGTGCCCTTCACGAAGAGCTGCGCGAAGTGCGGCGCCACCGACATCGCGGTCGGGCCGACGTTGGCCTTCTCCGGTTCGGTCGGGACGTCGCGCCAGCCGAGAACGACGAGGTTCTCCTCTTCCGCGATGCGTTCGATCTCCTGCATCGCGGTGACGCGTTCTTCGGATTCAAACGGAAGAAAAGCGATTCCCGCCGCGTACTGATCGCGTTCCGGGAGGTCGAACTCGACCACAGCACGCAGGAACTCGTCCGGCAGCTGCAAAAGAATGCCAGCACCGTCACCCGAAGTGGGTTCGGCGCCCGCGGCGCCCCGGTGCTCCAGGTTCGCCAGCGCTGTCAAGGCATCGACGACGATGCCGTGGGAACGCCTGCCCTGGATGTCGGCCACCATGGCGACGCCGCACGCGTCGCGCTCATCAGCCGGGTCGTAAAGACCCTGGGGGCCGGGGATGGCGGAGAAGATCACTTCGCAGACCTCCTTCGTCGTCCTCGCTAAAGAACAATGTCCTCGTGCTCAGACCTCGTACCAACAGGTGGGAGCACGGGACGACGATGGCCCGCGTGTTGACGCGACTTTAACAGCCGCGAAACCCAGAGACACCCGCCAATGGGTGATCTAGGTCATGGATGTGTAACGATTCCCGGGCGGGGAGCGACATTGCGGCCAACATCGGCGTTCGTTACAGCCGGGTTAGCGTAACCGAACGTTCAACTTCGGCCAGCCGGATGAGAGTTGCGCGACATTCCCGGTTTGCCACTGGATGAGCTGGGTACCCAGACGTTTTCGCTGGTCGAGCCATTGTCGTCCCAGTTAGCGGACGCTCACTCGAATCCGGCCACAGCCACCGCGTCACTGTCCACAGGGGCAGACCGTGACTGTTCCCTGCCAAACGAGACCGAGGCCCCGTTCACCCCACGCCGCATGCGGGGAGAGCGGGACCTCGGCATACATGGAGGTCTGAGGTCTCGTGGCCGGAGGCGAGGAGACGCCTCCGGCCACGGACGTTCTCAGTGAGCCGCGACCGGCTCCTTCTTGTCGTCGCCCTCGGCGCCGGTCTGCTGAGCCAGCAGGTCGTCGACGTCGACGCTGTCGGGGTTGTCCAGCACCTCGCGCAGGCGGTCCTTGTCGAGACCCTTCTGCCAGGCGGCCACGACCAGCGAGCCGACACCGTTGCCGATCACGTTCGTGATGGCGCGGGCCTCGGACATGAACCGGTCGATGCCGACGATCAGCGCGATGCCGACCGCGGGGATGGCCGAGTGCGCCTCGAAGGCCTGCAGCGAGGCGGCCAGGGTGACGAGGCCGGCGCCGGTGACGCCCGCCGCGCCCTTCGACGCGATCAGCATGAACAGCAGCAGGCCGATCTGAACGCCGATCGACACGTCGTGACCGGTGGCCTGGGCGATGAAGATCGCACCCATGGTCAGGTAGATGCAGGTGCCGTCGAGGTTGAACGAGTACCCGGTCGGGATGGTGAGGCCCACGACCGACTTCTGGGCGCCCGCCGCCTCCAGCTTGACCATCATGCGCGGCAGCACCGACTCGGACGACGAGGTGCCGAGCACGATCAGGATCTCGTCCTTGATGTAGCGCAGGAACTTGAAGAGGCTGAAGCCCGCGAACTTCGCCACGAGGCCGAGCACCACGACGACGAACACGATGCAGGTCGCGTAGAACGAACCCATCAGCCAGAGCAGCTTGCCGAGCACGCTGCCGCCGAACTTGCCGACGGTGTAGGCGATGCCGCCGAAGGCACCGATCGGCGCCATGTACATGACGATCTTGATGATGCCGAACATCACCTTGGAGAGCGTCTCCATCGCGGAGACGACCTTGGCGCCGCGCTCACCCATGCCGGCGACCGCGACGGCCACGAGGATGGCGACCACGAGCACCTGGATCAGCTGGCCGTCGGTGAACGCGCTGACGAACGACTTGGGCACCAGGCTCAGGATGAAGCCGGTGACCCCGGTCTCCGCGGTCGAGGCGGACTTGAGCGTCGCGTCGGCCTGGCTCGCGTTCAGCGTGATGTCACCGCCGTGGTGACCCGGCTGGACGATGTTCACGACGATGAGGCCGATGGCGAGCGCCACCGTGGTCATCGCGGTGAAGTAGAGGATCGTCTTGAGCGCGAGCCCGCCCGCCTTGGCGAGGTTCCCGAGGCCCGCGATGCCGACGATGATCGTCGCGAAGATGGTCGGCGCGATGACGACCTTCACGAGGTTCACGAACAGGTCCGCGAGCCACTTCATCTCGGCAGCCTGTTTGGGGAACAGGAAGCCGACGGCAGCGCCCAGCACGATGGAGACCAGCACCCAGAAGTAGAGGTGCTTGTAGATCGGTTTGCGCCCTGTGGTCGTGGTGGCCACTGTTCCTCCTTGAACTACGTGTTGGGTGAGAGAGTGAGCCGCGCCACCCTGCCCGACAACCCGGCGTGAGGAAACTTCAGACAGCCCTGACGTAACAGCTAGGCTTCATCGGTGTCGCTTCGTCGTCGCACGCTTCTGGTAGGGGCCGGACTGGCTCTCGCCGGGTGTACTCCGCGCAGGGTCGAGGCGCCCGCCGAGCTTGTGCTCGCGACCGGCCCGGAAGGCGCGGTGTTCCGCGAGGTCGGGGGCGCTCTGGCGGCCGCGCTGGCCGAGCAGCTGCCCGGCACGAAGGTCACCGCCATCCCGACTGCCGCATCGGTGGAGAACCTGCAGCTGCTGCGCTCCGGTGAAGCCCAGCTCGCGCTGTCCTCTTTGGACCCGATCGACGACCCGCAGAGCGTCCGCGCGGTCGGCCGCCTCTACGACAGCTTCATGCAGATCGCGGTGCCGTCGGCGTCACCGATCCACACCTTCGAAGATCTCGCGGGCAAGCGGATCTCGCTGGGTCCCAAGGGTTCCGGTACGGAGTTCACCGCCGAGCGGATGATGGAGTTCTTCGCTCTGTCCGCAATGGACGAACGCATGGCGCACGCCGAGGCGTCCCGCCGCGTCGCCGACGGGTCGTTGGACGCGATGCTGGCGCTGACCGGCATCCCGACGCCCGCCATAACTGATCTGCGAGGCAACGTGCGGCTGATCAACATCCCGGACGAGGCGATCAAGCTCGCCGAGAAGTACAAGGGCCCGTACATCCCCGCGACCATCCCCAGCACCACCTACGAGAACGTGGCGGCGAACCAGACGTTCGCGGTGCCGAACCTGCTGCTGGCGCGCGAGTCGCTGAGCGCGGACGTCGTGGAGGTCGTGACGCGCACGGTGTTCACCGAGACCGCGCGAATCGTGGAAGGGCACCCGGAGGCGTCGCGGATAAACGTCCGCACCGGCATCGCGACCGGTCTCGTGCCGCTGCACGACGGCGCTATGCGCTGGTTCCGTTCCGTGAAGCGCTGAGGGCGACCTTCACGTCCAGGCCCGGGCCCGCGTCGTGCAGGGTGAGCGTGCCGCCGGCCGACTCGATCAGCTCGGCGCAGATCGCGAGCCCCATGCCGGTGCCTGGGACGTTCTGGTGCTTGGTGGCGCGCCAGAACCGCTGCAGCGCGAGCTCGCGTTCCTCGGCGCTCAGGCCGTCGCCGTCGTCGACAACGTGCAGCTCGCCGGGCCTGCCGATGACCACGACCTCGGTGGCGTTGGCGAGCCGGATGGCGTTGCTGACGAGTTCGTCCAGCACGCTGCCGAGGCCGCCGGGCGGTTCCTGCATGGTCAGGCCCGCCGGGACGTCGATCTTCAGCGTGATCCCGGACTTGCTCGCGAGCGCCTGCCAGGCCGCGCGGTGCGTCGCGAGGAGCTGGTCGATCTCGACGGGCTCGGTCTGCCGCGCGCTGTCGAGCCTGGTCGCGGCGAGCAGCGTGTCGAGCACGCGTCCCATCTCCTCGGCCTCCTCGACCGCGATCTGGTGCGCTTCCCGCGCGAGCTCGCCGTCCACGTGCGGTTCGAGGTTGTCGACGGCGAGCCGCAGACTGGCCAGCGGGTTCCGCAGCTGGTGCGACGCGTCCGCCACGAACGCCCTCTGCCTGTTCAGGGCCTTGCCGACGACGTCGACCATGATGTTGAAACTGCGCGCGAGCCTGCGAAGCTCCTGCGGCCCGCCGACCTCGTCCGCCCGCACGTCGAGGTTGCCCTGGGCGACGGCCGCGGTGGCCTCGTCGAGCCTGCCGACCGGGCGGAGCACCCACCGCGACATGGGCCAGGCGGCGGCGACCACGGCCAGCATCGGCGCGAGACCGGCCAGCGCCATCAGTCCCCACTGGCGCAGCACCTCGTTGCGCAGGCCGCCCGTCTGCGAGATGGTCACGACGGCGGCCACCACTTCGCTGTCCCGTCCGACGGGCTCGACCACGACCATCGGCCCCGTGCGCCACGGCCAGCCCGTGTACTCGGGCTCGGGTCGCACGCCGCCGTTCAACGCCGTGTTGAGGGCCCTCGCGACCTCGGGGTCGTTGCTGGGGTTGAACCCCTGCCGCGACGACATGAGGATCCGCCGGTCGGCGCTGACCAGGGCGACCGGGATGTCGTAGAGGTTGTCGTAGCGCTGGATCTCCTGGCTGAGTGCTTCCAGCCGGTCCGACTGCAACGCGCTCTCGCCGAGCGAGGCGAACCTGCTGGCGTCACCGAGGCGGTCGAGATAGGTCGTCTGCGTCTCGCGCTGCACGACCGCGGACGCCAAAGGGATGCCGAGCGCCGCCACGAGGGCGACGAGCAGCGGAACGGTGATGACGAGCAGTCGGCGGAGCATCGGTTGCGATTGTTCCGCACGCACCTGTGGATGTCTCTTGGAGGCTCGTCACGTGGCGAGTCGGTAACCCACGCCCCGGACCGTCTCGATCTTGGCGTGGCCGCCGAGCTTCCCGCGCAACGCCGCGATGTGCGTGTCCAGCGTCCGTGACGGCGCCTCCCAGTGCGCCTGCCACACCTGGTCCACGATGAAGTCGCGGCTCACGACCTCGCCCTTGCGGGTGGCGAGAAGAGCGAGCAGGTCGAACTCCTTGCGGGTCAACGAGAGCGGCTCACCGTCCAAAGTGACCGCACGCGTCGAGGTGTTGATCTGCAGCGGCCCGATCCGAAGCGGCCCTTCGCTCTCCGGTTCCGCGCGGTGCGTGCGCGTTCTTCTGAGGACGGCCTCGATCCGTGCGAGAAGCTCGGACGTGCCGAACGGCTTCACCACGTAGTCGTCAGCGCCCGCACGCAGACCGAGCACGCGTTCGCGTTCCTCGCCACGCGCGGTCACGGTGATCACGGCGGTGCCCGGACGGTGCCGCAACTCGCGCAGCACGTCCAGACCGTCGCCATCGGGCAGGCCGAGGTCGAGCAACACCACGTCGGCAGGTGCGGCACGCAGCGCGTCAGCGGCCGTGGCCACCCGATGCACCTCGTAGCCCGCATGCCGCAGTGCGGTCAGCAGGCCTCTGGCCACCCGGTCGTCATCCTCGACGACGAGCACGCGCACAGATCACTCCGGTTTGACGGACTCCGGGGAGTTCTTCTTGTCCTTCTCGGCGACGTCACCTTCGCTGCCGTCCTCGGCGACGTCGGTGACGCTCTTGTCCTCTGCCGCTTCCTCAGCGGCTTCCTGGGATTCGCCCGGCACCTCGGTCGTGCCTCGCAACGCGGCGACGTCCTCACGCTCACCACGCGACTTCGCGATGATGAAGTACGCGATCGCGCCGAAGAACACGATCGCCGACACGAACACGTTCACGCGCGTGCCGAGAATCAGCGTCGCCTCGTCGGTGCGCATCAGCTCGATCCAGAACCGACCGGCCGTGTAGCCCGCGACGTACAGCGCGAACACCCGCCCGTGACCGAGCCGGAACTTCCGGTCCGCCCACACGATCAGCAGCGCGACACCGAGGTTCCACAGCAGCTCGTAGAGGAACGTCGGGTGCACGACCTGGATCGGCGTGTGATCGATGGCGATACCGGCCAGCGCGTCCTCACGCCCCTCCTGCGTGACCCGGCGGTAGATCTCCAGACCCCACGGCAACGTCGTGTCGCCGCCGTAAAGCTCCTGGTTGAAGTAGTTGCCGAGCCGCCCGATGGCCTGCGCCACCACGATGCCGGGCGCGAGCGCGTCCGCCATCGCCGGCAGCGGAATGCCCCTGCGGCGGCACGCGATCCACGCACCGACGGCACCGAGTGCGATCGCACCCCAGATGCCGAGGCCGCCGTTCCAGATCTGCAGCGCCGCGAGCGGGTCCTTGCCCGGCCCGAAGTACTTCTGGTTGTCCGTGATGACGTGGTAGAGCCGCCCGCCGACGAGGCCGAACGGCACCGCCCACACGGCGATGTCCGTGACCTCGCCCTTGATGCCGCCGCGTGCGACCCAGCGGCGCTCACCCCACCAGATGGCGACGATGATGCCGGCGATGATGCACAGCGCGTAGGCCCTGAGCGGGAGGGGACCGAGGTACCAAACACCGCGGTCGGGACTCGGGATCGTGGCCAGGAGGGCGTCCAACACGGCGCCCACCGTACCGGTCGGCTTGTGAGCGTCTCGTGGGGACGCGCGATCGTTATCGGCCCGAACCCTGTCGGCGCCGATCACCGGACTCGGGGTTCGGGACCTTAGGGGGTTCGTGATCGCCGAACCGAGATACTCGGACGCGGTCTGGGCGGACTCCCGAAAGGTCGGACATGACGGTCCTGGTGGTCGGCGGCGGTATCGGCGGGCTGGCGACGGCGCTCGGGCTCGCGCGGGCCGGGCAACGCGTGACGGTGCTGGAGGCCGCGGCGGTGTTCGAGGAGATCGGCGCGGGCATCCAGGTCGGGCCCAACGGGTTTCGCATGCTCGACTCGGTGGGTGTGGGTGGCGCTGTGCGGGCTCGGGCGGTGCACGTGGACGAGTTGCGGTTGCGGTGCGGGGTGTCCGGGCGGCAGATCGCCGGATTGCCCGTCGACGAGGGCTTTCGGGAGCGGTTCGGCACTTATGCGGTGGTGCATCGCAACGACGTGCTCACGCCGTTGCTCGACGCCTGCCAGAACGACGAGCGGATCGACCTTCGGGTGAGCAGCGGCGTCGAGGCCTACACGCAGGACGCGGGCGGGGTCACCGCGGTGTTGCGGTCGGGCGATCTCGTGCACGGGGAGGCGTTGATCGGCGCTGACGGGTTGCGGTCCGCGGTGCGGCGGCAGCTCGTGGGCGACGGGGATCCGCAGGTGTCCGGGCACACGACCTTCCGCGCGGTCATTCCCGCTCAGAACGTGCCGCAGTCGTTGAAGGAGAACGTCGTCACGCTGTGGGCGGGGCCGCGCTATCACGTCGTCTGGTACGTGATCGCGGGCGGGCGGTACGTGAATCTCGTGGCCACCGTGGACAACGGCGCCACGGACCCCATGACCGGCAAGCCCGTCGAGCACGCCGAGGTGATGAAGCACTTCACGCCGTTGTGCGACGACGCGGCCCGGATCATGGAGCTCGCCGACGAGTGGCGGGCGTGGGTGCTGTGCGACCGCCCGCCGATCACGAACTGGCAGGACTCGCGGGTCGTGCTGCTCGGTGACGCAGCCCATCCCGTGCTGCAGTACGCCGCTCAGGGCGCCTGTCAGGCGTTGGAGGACGCCGTGTGCCTCTCGTCCGTGTTCGACCCCCGTGACGTGGCCGGCTCTTTTGCGCGGTACGTGGCGCTCCGCTCGGAGCGGACCGCGCGCGTCCACCACGCGTCACGGTGGATGGGGCGGGAGGTCTATCACCCGGCCGGCGAGGCGGCGGAGGTCCGTGACGCGATGTTCGCCTCGTGGACCACGGCCGACCTGCACGAACGGCTGGAGTGGCTCTACGGCTAGGAGGGCAGTTCGATCGTGACCGGGAACGGCCTGTCGAAGGTCAGCACGCCGTTCACGCTCCGCGCGATCTCGACGTACTCCCCCTCGTCTCCGAGTTCAAGCAGCGTCGCCTCGACAACCTTCTTCGCGGGATCGATGATCAAGTAGTAAGGAACTGAGGCTTCCGCGTACACATGACGCTTGAGCACGAGGTCGTTCATTCGCGTGCTCTTCGAGAGCACTTCGCCTGCGAGCACGAGGTTCGACACCGGGAAGGTGATGTCAGCATCACACGGCTTCACAACTGTGAAGTCCGGAATCAACAAGCGGCCGGTCGACAACGCGACATTGAGCTCGACAGTCGCCTCGAACTCAGCCGGACACGCGCGATCCAGCGTGGCGAACACTCTGCCCACCAGCCGCTGGTGCCGGTAACTCCCCAGCGGGCTCACGAGAAGCATCCCGTCGACGAGTTCGATGCGCTGACTGTGCTCCTCGGGGAGAGCGAGGACGTCTTCGAGCGTCCACGGCCCTTCGTGGGCGGGCAGCAGGACATCGGATCGAGCTTCGGCTGGCGCCGCCATTGGGCATCACCTCCGTTGACCGCCTGCGCACCACCAGTGTGGCACGCCGGTCGGATGGCTGGCTTGTGCATGAGCCCACGATCGCAGCTCAGACCGACAGTCAAACGGGGTTTTGGCCCCAACCGACGTAGATTCACTCGATCAGGTGTTCGAATCCATGTCATGCTCTTGGAGGAACATCAAGACCCCCCGGCAGGCAAAGCAAAACCGCCCGGCCAGAAGGCCGAGCGGCTTCACCGAACACAAGGAGAATCAGACGGTCGCCGGAGCCGACCGCACACCCTTGGCGAGGTCGGCGGCCAGCGCGCGCACCGCGGCGTCGCCCTCCGCCACGGCCGAGACGAACGCCGATCCGACGATGACGCCGTCCGCGAACCCGGCGATCTCGGCGGCCTGCGCACCAGAGCGCACACCCAGCCCGACGCCGATCGGCAACGAGGTGTGCTCACGCACCCGCGCAACCAGCTCGGGGGCTGCAGACGACACGACGTCACGGGCGCCCGTGACGCCCATGACCGCGGTGGCGTAGAGGAAGCCTGAGGACGCACGCGCGGTCATCGCGATGCGCTCCTCGGTCGACGACGGCGCCACCAGGAAGGTCCGGTCGAGCCCGTGCGCGGCGGAAGCGGCCATCCAGTCCTCGGCCTCGTCCGGAACGAGGTCGGGCGTGATGATGCCGAGCCCACCGGCGGCGGCGAGGTCGCGTGCGAACGCGTCCACGCCGTAGCGCAGCACCGGGTTCCAGTACGTCATCACGACCGCACGCCCACCGGCGTCGGTCACGGCGGACACCACGTCGAACAGGTCGCGCACGCGGAAGCCCGCGGCTCGCGCCTGCTCGGCGGCGGCCTGGATCGTCGGGCCGTCCATCACCGGGTCGGAGAACGGCAGGCCGACCTCGACCAGGTCACACCCGGCCTCGACCATCGAACGGAGGTAGTCCTTGGAACCTTCGACCGTGGGAAAACCCGCGGGCAGGTAGCCGATCAGTGCGGCACGCGACTCGGCGCGCGCGGCGGAGAAAACGTCGGACAACGACATCAGGCCTGTCCCCCGTCAGCGAGGCCGAAGTACTTCACGGCGGTGTCCATGTCCTTGTCGCCGCGTCCGGAGAGGTTCACGACGAGCAGTCCGTCCGGCCCGAGCGACGGCCCGAGCTTCAGCGCGCCCGCCAGGGCGTGCGCGGACTCGATCGCCGGGATGATGCCCTCGGTGCGCGAGAGCAGGGCGAACGCTTCCATGGCCTCGTCGTCGGTGACCGGGAAGTACTCGGCGCGGCCGATGTCCTTGAGGTGCGAGTGCTCGGGGCCCACGCCGGGGTAGTCGAGACCGGCGGAGATCGAGTGCGCCTCGGTGATCTGGCCGTCGTCGTCCTGCATGACGTACGACATCGCGCCGTGCAACGAGCCGGGCGTGCCGGCCGTCAGCGTCGCGCCGTGGCTGCCGCTGTCGAGACCGGAGCCACCGGGCTCGACACCGACGAGCCGGACGTCGAGGTCGTCGATGAAGCCGTGGAAGATGCCGATCGCGTTCGAGCCGCCACCGACACAGGCGACGACGGCGTCGGGCAGCCGACCGGCCTTCTCGAGGATCTGCTCGCGCGCCTCGATGCCGATGATCCGGTGGAAGTCGCGGACCAGCAGCGGGAACGGGTGCGGGCCCGCGGCCGTGCCGAGCAGGTAGTGCGTGTCGTCGACGTTGGTGACCCAGTCGCGCAACGCCTCGTTGATCGCGTCCTTCAGGGTGCGCGACCCGGACTTCACCGGGATGACCTCGGCGCCCAGCAGACGCATGCGGGCGACGTTCAGCGCCTGGCGCTCGGTGTCGACCTCGCCCATGTAGACGACGCAGTCGAGGCCGAGGAGCGCGCACGCCGTCGCCGTCGCCACGCCGTGCTGGCCGGCGCCGGTCTCGGCGATGACGCGCTGCTTGCCCATGCGCTTGGTCAGCAACGCCTGGCCCAGCACGTTGTTGATCTTGTGCGAACCCGTGTGGTTGAGGTCCTCGCGCTTGAGCCACACCTGCGTACCGGCGTGCTCCGCGAACTTCGGGGCCTCGGTCAGCAGGGACGGACGGCCCGCGAAGTCGCGGAGGAGACGCTGGAACTCGTTCACGAACTCCGGGTCGAGCCGCGCCTTGTCGTACTCGGCGGCCAGCTCGTCCACCGCGGCGATCAGGGCCTCCGGGACGAACCGGCCGCCCCACGGGCCGAAGTGGCCACGTGCGTCTGGATCATGCGGTGTGGGCGTGAACTGGCCCATCGGGTAGCTCCTCTAGCGCTGTAATCAACCGTGCCTTACCGGCTCGGCCGGGGGCACGCGGGGTGTGAGCCCGCGGTCACGAGCTTGTTCACGGCGGCCTTGGGGTCTCCGCTGGTCACCAGGCTTTCGCCGACGAGCACCGCGTCGGCACCGGCGCCGGCGTACGACATCAGGTCGCCGGGCCCGGTCACGCCCGACTCGGCGATCTTGATCGTCTCGAAGGGTAGTCCCGGAGCGATCCTGCCGAAAACGTCTTTATCGACCTCCAGCGTGTGGAGGTTGCGCGCGTTCACGCCGATCACCGACGAACCCGCTTCCAGAGCACGGTCCGCCTCTTCGGCGGTGTGCACCTCGACGAGCGCCGTCATGCCGAGCGATTCCACCCGATCGAGCAGCGACACGAGCGCGTTCTGCTCCAGCGCCGCCACGATCAGCAGCACCAGGTCCGCTCCGTGCATGCGGGCCTCGTGCACCTGGTACGGCGACACGATGAAGTCCTTGCGCAGCAGTGGGATCTTCACCGCCCTGCGCACCGCGTCGAAGTCCGCCAGCGACCCGCCGAAGCGGCGCTGCTCGGTCAGCACGCTGATCACCGACGCGCCGCCCGCCTCGTACGCGGACGCGAGGTCGGCAGGCTCCGGGATCTCCGCCAGCGCCCCCTTGGAGGGGCTGCGGCGCTTGACCTCCGCGATGACACCCACGTTCGGCCCACGCAGCACCGACAGCACGTCGAGCGGCGGAGCGGTTTTGGTCGCGCGCTCCTTGACCACCTCGAAGGACAACTGAGCCTCGCGAGCGGCGAGATCCTCACGCACACCTTCGAGGATCGACTCGAGAACCGTCACAGTGTTGCTCCCCTTCCCGCTACGGGGATGCTAACCCCGCCGGAGTAACGCCTCCGCCACCGGGGTTCAAGTGTCCACGCAGCTAACCGAGGCTGTGCGCCTGTCACATGCGTGAACGCGGATGAATGATCTTCACTCGTTCGAGGCAGGTCCGCCGGGGGTCTTATCGTCGGTCGGGTCATCCCCACGCTCCAGTGCGCGCCACAGGTCCGTCTCGGGGTCGTGCGCGCGGGCCTTCTGCCCGCCCATCCCGATCTTCGGCATCCTGGCCCCCAGCGCTACCTGAAGCGCGCCGGAACCCGCCATGAGCACGCCGCCGGCCGCCGCCAGCCAGTGGCCGGAGGCCGCCGCCACGATGCCGACGACGATCAGCACCGCGCCGAGGGCCCGGCGCGCCACCCCGCTCAGCGCGACGACCGCCGCGACGGACGCGAGGCACAGCAGCGCGACGGGCACCGAGCCGGCACCCCAGAAGGCGCCCGCCGCGCCCATCAGCAGGAGCGCGGCGGTCCACAGTGGAGAGTTAGCTTTCAACTGCCGGCGCCATCGTCTGGGCGGTGGCGATCGCGGCCAGCACCGCTCCCGCCTTGTTCAGGCACTCGTTGTCCTCGGACAGCGGGTCCGAGTCGGCCACGATGCCGCCACCGGCCTGCACGTACGCCACCCCTTCGCGCACCAGGGCGGTGCGGATGGCGATGGCGGTGTCCGCGTCCCCGGCGAAGTCGAAGTAGCCGACGACGCCGCCGTAGAGGCCGCGGCGCGTGGGCTCCAGTTCCTCGATGAGCTCCATCGCGCGCGGCTTGGGCGCACCGGACAGGGTCCCGGCCGGGAAGCACGCGGCGACCGCGTCGTAGGCCGTCTTGCCCTCGGCCAGCTCACCGGTCACGGTCGACACGATGTGCATGACGTGGCTGTACCGCTCGACCTTGAAGAAGTCGACGACGTGCACCGAACCCGGCTTGCAGACGCGGCCCAGGTCGTTGCGGCCGAGGTCGACGAGCATCAGGTGCTCGGCGCGCTCCTTGTGGTCCGCGAGGAGGTCCTTCTCGAGCAGGGCGTCCTCCTCGGGGTCCTCGCTGCGCCAGCGGGTGCCCGCGATGGGGTGCGTGGTCGCCTTGCCGTCGCGCACCGTCACCAGCGACTCCGGGCTGGATCCGACGATGTCGAACCCGTCCAGGCGCAGGAGGTACATGTACGGGCTGGGGTTCGTCGCGCGCAGCACCCGGTAGATGTCGAGCGCGTCGGCGTCCGTCTCGATCTCGAACCGCTGCGACACCACGACCTGGAACGCCTCGCCCGCGCGGATGGCCTCCTTGGCCTTCTCGACGGCCGCGAAGTGCTCGGCCTGCGAGCGCCGGCGCCGGAACTCCGGCTTGGGCCGCGCGAACACGGCGGCCGTCGGCGGCGCGGGCGTGTGCAGCGCCGTCGTCATCTCGTCGAGACGGCGCACCGCGTCGTCGTAGGCGGCGTCGACCCGTTCGGTCGAGTCGTCCCAGTTGATCGCGTTCGCGATGAGGGTGACGGTGCCCTCATGGTGGTCGAGCGCGGCGAGGTCGGTCGCCAGCAGCATGACCAGCTCGGGGATCTTCAGGTCGTCCTCGGCGATGACGGGCAGCCGTTCCAGGCGCCGCACCGCGTCGTAGCCGATGTAGCCGACCATGCCGCCGGTCAGCGGCGGCATGCCGGGCAACGGGTCGGTGCGCAGCACCTCGATGGTCTCGCGCAACGCCTGCAGCGGGTCACCGCCGTCGGGCAGGCCGACGGGCCGCGTGCCCGTCCAGTACGCCTCGCCGCCGGTCGCCGTGAGCGCCGCCGTGGACCGCACGCCGATGAACGACCATCGCGACCAGGAGCGGCCGTTCTCCGCCGACTCGAAGAGGAACGTGCCCGGCTGATTGGCCCCGAGCTTGCGGTACAGGCCGACCGGGGTCTCCGCGTCCGCGAGCAGCTTGCGCACCACCGGGATGACCCGGCGGTTGACCGCGAGCTCGCGGAACTCCTCACGCGTTGGGCTGACGGCCCCAAGACCAGCGGCGGCCACAGCCCCGATGACGCTCACCATGCCGTCAATTGTTGCATAAATTCAACAACTGTTGAACTATGGCCCGTGTGGAGCAAGTGAACCAGAAACGCCGAGGCCGTCGCGCCGCGGGCGAGGACACCAGGGCCGCGCTCGTCGCCGCGGCCCGCGAGGTGTTCGTGGAAAAGGGCTACGACGGTGCCACCGTACGCGCGATCGCCGCCAAGGCGGGCGTGGACGCCGCCATGGTCAACCACTGGTTCGGCGGCAAGGAAGGCCTGTTCGCGCAGGCGGTGCTGCAACTCCCCTTCGACCCTGCCGAGCTCCTCAAACGCCTGCTCGACGGCGCGGTCGAGGACGCGGGACAACGCATCGTCCGCACGTTCGTGACGGTGTGGGACGCGACCGGCGGCGGCACGTTCGCGGCACTGATCCGCAGCGTCACCAGCCAGCCCGAGGTGGCGGGCGCGCTGAAGCAGTTCCTCATCAACGCGATCTTCAAGAACGTGCTCGCGGAGATCGGCGCCGAGCACCGCGAACTCAGGGCCACGCTGTGCGCGACCCAGATGGTCGGGCTCGGCATCGTCCGGTACGTCGTGCGCTTCGAGCCGCTGGCGTCGGCCGACGTGGAGACCGTGGTCAGGACGATCGGCCCGAACCTCCAGCGCTACCTGACCGGCGACCTGGACTGACCGGTCACGCGTCAGCGAGCAGCACCGTGGCGTCAAAGCACGTGCGGTCGCCCGTGTGGCAGGCCGCGTCCACCTGGTCGACGGTCAGCAGCAGCGTGTCGCCGTCGCAGTCGAGCCGCACCTCGTGCACGTACTGCGTGTGCCCGGAGGTCTCACCCTTCACCCACAGCTGCTGACGGCTGCGCGAGTAGTACGTGGCGCGGCGGGTGGTGAGGGTGCGGTGCAACGCCTCGTCGTCCATCCACGCCACCATGAGCACCTCGCCGGTGCCGCGTTGCTGGGCGACCGCGCACACCAGGCCGTCCGGCGTGCGCTTGAGCCGTTGGCTGATGGCGGGATCTAGCGCGTTGCTCAACGGGGACCTCCCAGGTGTTCACGAGCCGGTCCGGTGTTGAGCAGGACCACTCCGTAGATGTGCACGGCGGACAGCACCCCGGAGGCGACGCGGGCCCACGCCGGTCCTTCGGCGAGCACGATGACCAGGTGCAGCAGCCCGACGAGAATGAAGACGATCATCGCCGGGTAGTGCATGAAACGCAGGCGCAGCAACAGGGCGGCCGCCACGGGCAGTTCCACGACCGCGAGGAACGACGGCAGCTTCAGCACGTCCGCGTCGCCGGTCGAGCGCCACAGGATCAGCCCGACCACGAAGAACACCAGGGCGCCGCCGAACGCGACCGCCGAGGCGACCCGCACCTCGACGGGCTTCATCGCACCACGACACCCGCCTGGCGCAGGCCGTCCTTGACCTCGCCGATGCGGAGTTGCCCGAAGTGGAAGACGCTCGCGGCCAGCACGGCGTCCGCGCCCGCGGCGACGGCCGGCGGGAAGTGGTCGACCGCGCCGGCGCCGCCGCTCGCGATCAGCGGCACGTCGACCTCGCGGCGCACCAGGTCGATCAGCTCGAGGTCGAACCCGGCCTTGGTGCCGTCGGCGTCCATCGAGTTCAGCAGGATCTCGCCGACGCCCAGCTCCTGGCCCTTCGCGGCCCACGCGATGGCGTCGATGCCGGTGCCGGTGCGGCCGCCGTGGGTGGTGACCTCGAAGCCGGTGCCGCCGGGCACGCGCCGGGCGTCGACCGACAGCACGATGCACTGCGCGCCGTACCGCTCCGAGCACTCCTTGAGCAGCTCGGGACGTGCGATGGCGGCGGTGTTGAGGCTGACCTTGTCCGCGCCTGCGCGCAGCAGCTTGTTGACGTCCTCGGGGCTGCGCACGCCGCCACCGACCGTGAGGGGGATGAACACCTGCTCGGCGGTGCGGCGGACCACGTCGAACGTCGTCTCGCGGTCGCCACTGCTGGCGGTCACGTCGAGGAACGTCAGCTCGTCCGCGCCCTCGGCGTCGTAGGCCCTGGCCAGCTCGACCGGATCGCCCGCGTCGACGAGGTTGGTGAAGTTGACGCCCTTCACCACCCGGCCCCGGTCGACGTCGAGACAGGGGATGACACGGACCGCGACTGACATGCGGGAAAGCCTACAAGGGGCGGGCGAGGACTACGCTGCGCGGCCATGATCACCGAACTCGGCGAAGGCAAGTACCTGCTGCTGACGACCTTCCGCAAGGACGGCACCCCGGTGCCCACGCCGGTGTGGGTCGTGCCGGGCGAGAGCGACGGTGTCATCTACGCCTGGAGCGGCCGGGACACCGGCAAGGTCAAGCGGATCAGGCGCAGCGGCGACGTCGAGATCGGGCCGTGCGACGTCCGCGGCAACCCGAAGGGCGACTCGGTCAAGGCCCACGCGGCGCTGCTCGACGACGAGGCGAGCGATGACGTGCGGTCGCGGATCACGAAGAAGTACGGGCTGTTCGGCTGGATGACCGTGGCCGGCAGCAAGCTGCGGCGCGGGCGGACCGGGTCGGTCGGCATCCGGATCACTGCGGCGAGCTGAGCGATCAACGTCGAGTCAACGTTGATTCGACCGATCAACGTTGACGGACTCCGGTCCACATTGACTCAACGTGGACGCCGTTGGATCAACGTGGACCAGCCCCACTCAAGCCCGAAATCGATACTGTCCACGCCGATGACAACGTTGTCTTCTGCCGTTCTGTGCATGGTGACCGGACGCGTCAACGTTGATTCCCTCGCGTCCATGTTGACTCAACGTGGATCAAGCGCGTCAACATTGAGTCCACGTTGATGCGTCAACCCGAGGTTGACCCGACGCTCGGCGTCAACCTAGAGTTGACGCGTGATCCAGTTGACCGACCTCATCGTCACCGTCGCCCGAGAGGCCGACGACGCGCTGGTGCGCCTGGCGAAGGCAGTCGAGCTGAGCGGTCAGCTCAACGAGCTCGGCGACCACCTGATCGGCCACTTCGTGGACGAGGCACGTCGCGGTGGGGCGAGCTGGGCCGAGATCGGCGAGAGCCTCGGCGTGACGAAGCAGGCCGCGCAGAAGCGGTTCGTGCCCAGGGAGTCGCCGGAGCTGTCCAAGCCCTCGACGGAGCGCTACACCCAGCGGTCGCGCCGGGTGATCGCGCTGGCCCGGCACCACGCGCGGTTCAGCGAGCGGATCGGCACCGAGCACCTGCTGCTGGGGCTGCTCGACGAGTCGGCGGGGCTCGCGGCCAAGACCATCGCGAAGCTGGAGTCGGGCGACGGCAGCACGCGGATCGCGACCCTGAACCGGCTCGACACCGAGGCCAAGCAGCGGCCGGAGAAGCAGCCGTACACGACGCACTGCAAGAAGGCCCTGGAACTGGCCGTGCGCGAGGCGCTGCGGATGGGCCACATGTTCATCGGGACCGAGCACATCTTGCTCGGCGTCCTGCTCGAAGCGGATGGGACCGCGGCCGACGTGCTGCACAACACGGGTGTGACGCACGCGGCCGCGGCCGCTCACATTGAGACCGTGGTCAACGGACCGCAGCGAGTGCTTCCGGGAGCGTGAAGTTGCCGGCGTACAGGGCCTTGCCGATGATCGAGCCCTCGACGCCGTCACGCGACAGCTTCGCGAGCGCGACCAGGTCGTCCACAGTGGACACCCCGCCGGACGCGATCACCGGGGCGTCGGTGCGGGCGCAGACCTCGCGCAGCAGCTCCACGTTCGGGCCCGTCAGCGTGCCGTCCTTCGACACGTCGGTGACCACGTAACGCGTGCAGCCGTCGCGGTCGAGCCGGTCGAGGACCTCCCAGAGGTCGCCGCCGTCCGACGTCCAGCCGCGGCCCTTGACCCGGTGGCCCTGCTCGGTGATGCGGACGTCGAGGCCCACCGCGATCTTCTCGCCGTACGTCGCGAGCGCCTTCGCGCACCACTCCGGGTCTTCCAGGGCGGCCGTGCCGAGGTTCACGCGAGCGCAGCCGGTGGCCAGGGCGGCCTCCAGCGACGCGTCGTCGCGAATGCCGCCGGACAGCTCGACCTTCACGTCGAGCTCGCCGACGACACGGGCGACGAGCTCGCGGTTGGAGCCACGGCCGAACGCGGCGTCGAGGTCGACGAGATGGATCCACTCCGCTCCGTCGCGCTGCCACTGCAGGGCCGCGTCGAGCGGCTCGCCGTAGTTCGTCTCGGTACCGGCTTCGCCCTGCACGAGCCGGACGGCACGACCGTCGGCCACGTCAACAGCGGGGAGGAGTGTGAACGTCACCCGAGCAGCCTAGCGTCCCCCAGCACGAGGGCGGCCACGCGCTCCTGGGCCTCCGTGGTGCGCGGGAACTTCGACGGGACCGGCGTGCCGGGGCCCGTCGCGGCAGGTCCGACGCCCGTCCACGGACCGAAGACCATGATTCCGACGAACGCGGGGTGCTGCCGCGCCAGCGCCATGTACAGGTACTGGGTGCTTTCGAGGTCCGCGTCGGTCCGGTCCGCGCACCACGACTGCGGCGCGGCTTCCGGCAGCAGGAAGAGCTCCTTGCCGGGAGCGCGCTCTTCCAGCTTGGTCATGCGCGCCTCCAACGCCTCGTACCCGACGCAGTACTCGTCGAAGCCGACCCAGTCGACGGCGGCGGGCACGCGGAAGGTGTCGTCGACCCGGACGCCAGCCTCGATCAGCATGACCTTCTTACCGGGAAAGGTGTTCTTGATCTGCTGGGCGGAGAACTCGACGTCCGCGAAGCTCGCGCCGTGGTGGAACGGCTCGTCCTGCAGCACGAACCCCGCCACCCGGTCTAGATAGGGCCGCACCTTCGACGCGAGGACCTGCCAGCGCTCGGCGGCGTTCGGGTACAGCGGGCAGCCGGCCGCGTCGCAGTCGAAGAACTCGTTGCCCGTGTGGACGACGCAGCCCTCAGGGGCGCAGTCCCGCAACACCTCGGGGCGGTAGGCGTCGGCGTCGCTGATCTGCACCCAGTTGAGGTTGCTGCGGCCGCGCACCTCAGGCAGGTGGTTGCCACCCGCGAGATTCAGCCGTGCGCCGAAGTAGCCGTAGTAGCGCAGCTGCGACCCCGGCGGCTTGCGCAGGTCGTCGGAGTTGAGCTGCTCGATGCGGAGATCGTCGACGAGGCTGACGGTCTTGTCGTTGTCGGAGTAGCGCCCGAGGTAGACCCACAGCCGTTCGGTCGGCACCGCCGTGCCCAGCGTGATCGTCTCGCGCCTGCCGTTGACCGTGAGGTCGAGCTTCGCCCCGGCGAGCTTCAGCGTCACGTCGAACGAGCCGTCGTCCTTGGCCGCGACGAACGCCGGCAGCGTCACGACGGGCTTGCCCGGCTGGAAGACCTGCACGCCTCCGTTGGCGCGCACCAGGAAGCCGAGGTCGATGTCCTGATTGGACACATAACCCCAGCTGTTCGCCGAGCGTCCCAACGCGATCGACGACCAGTCGCCGGACGTGCGGTCGCCCGCGACCGGGGTCAGCGTCGCCGAGATCGTGGACCCGGTGGACGGCGCGTCGAGCCGCACGGCCGTCGTACCGAGGTGCATGGACAGCTTGCCGCGATGGTTCGGGTGGCCGACCTGCGCGAACCACGGGCGCGGCACGTCACCGGTGTTCCACTTGCCGGACACGCGGCTGTACGTGACGGCGCCGGTGCCCTGGCGTTGCTTGAGGTTGTCGTTCAGGCCGTAGGTCGGGTCGGCGTCCACGGCGTTGTCGAAGGTGTCGTGGAACGGTGCCGGTGCGGCGTGCGCGCCCCCAGGCACGGCAACGCAGGCAGCCACGAGCGCGGCTACCGTCAGCAGTCGTGTGATCACGAAAAGCTAGTCAACCAGTTCTGCAGCAGGTGTGCCCCGGCATCGCCGGACTTCTCCGGGTGGAACTGGGTCGCCCACAGCGGCCCGTTCTCGACGGCCGCGACGAACTCGTCGCCCGAGTGGTCCGCCCACGTCACCAGCGGCGGCTTCAGGTGCTCGGCCGGCTCCAGCTCCCACCGGCGCACGCCGTAGGAGTGCACGAAGTAGAAGCGCGTGTCCTTGTCGAGGCCCGCGAAGAGCTTCGAACCCTCGGGCGTGCGCACGGTGTTCCAGCCCATGTGCGGCACGATCGGCGCTTCGAGCCGCTCGACGGTGCCGGGCCACTCGCCGCAGCCCTCGGTCAGGACGCCGTGCTCGATGCCGCGCTCGAACAGGATCTGCATGCCCACGCAGATGCCGAGCACCGGACGGCCGCCGGCGAGGCGCTCGCCGATGATCCGGGCGCCGCGCACCGAGTTGAGGCCCTCCATGCATGCCGCGTACGCGCCGACGCCGGGCACGACGAGGAGTTCCGCCTCGCGGGCGGCCTTCTGGTCCGACGTCACCTCGACATGGGCGCCGACCCGCTGAAGCGCGCGCTCGGCGGAGCGCAGGTTGCCGGATCCATAGTCAAGTACGACGACGCGTGCCACGCCGACCAGGCTAGTCGGTGGGGACCGCACCCTGCGTGACCGGTATGACCGGCAACACCGTGTTGATCGGTTTCGCGCGCACGAGCCGGCGCCTGAGCATGACCAGCAGGCCGCACATCACCACGAGGAGCACACCGCCGACGACGTAGTAGACGACCGCCGGAATGTTGAGCAGCACCGTCACCAACGCCGTCAGCACGATCAACGGGAAGATCAGCGCGAGCGGCCACATCTGCGCGCGCGGCGGTTCGAGCGTCCGCAGCACGAAGTCCGCCCGGCCCTCCTCGGTGAGCTCGGCGACCCGCGCGACCTCCTGCAGCCCCGCCGCCCGGAAGAAGTCGGGGATCGCCGCGTGGCCGTTCTCGAAGTCGCGGATGCGTTCGAGCGTGCCCTTGCGACTGGCCGCCGGGTACAGCGCGGTGAGCTTGTCGATGGCGTCGAGCTGCCACTTCTCCTTCTCCCGCAGGTTGACCATGCCCGCGGTCATGCGGTCGAAGGCCAGTCCGACGGGTCCCGACTGCTTCGCCTGCGCCGACAACCGCAGCACGGCCTCGCGCGAGCCCCACATCGAGGCGCGGCCGAGCGTCGTGGTGAACATGTAGAGCAACGCGGCTTCGTCGTTCCAGACGGCCAGCGCGGCGCCACCCCCGAGCTTGCGCACCCTGTTCGTCATGTACGCGGCCTCGTTGAGCTTGGTGGCCGGAGGAGGCAGCAGCACCGTGCCGGACGGGACCGGAACGAGCGCCGCGGGGCCCACGTTGCCGCTGTGCATGGCCTTCTGCAGTTCGGCGGCGTTCAACGGGGTCCAGATCAGCATTCTCACGCTCAACATCATTCCTGGTCCGTCTCGCGCGTCCGTGCAGACATGCCAAGGTTTTCGCGTTTCGAGACGGGCAGGGGTGCGAACGGCGGAAGGGTGCGCCGGGCATCCGGCCCGATCGCACCCTTCTGGCTCTCGATCACACCGTGCGCGAAGGCGCTCCGGTCCAGTCATCCCCCATGACTGCCAACATGTTTCTTCACCCCCTGAAGAAACTCCGCACAGCGCTCCCCAGCCCGACCACGTCGAGATCATGCGCCGCGTCATGGTCCTCGGCCGTGCCGTAGTTGCGGAGCTCTGCGTGTCGTTTGACACCTGTAGAACGAACGCGATGCGGGATTTGTTGCAGTGTCTCGGACACAAGATGAGACGAGGTTCCCTCCAGGTACGGCTCCACCACCATCACGTCGGCGTGATCGGTGTCCTGCACCGCCTTGCGCAGTCCGTCCGAGTCGAACGGCCGGACCGTGGCCGCGTACAACACCGTGACGTCGGCGTTCTCGGACTCGACGGCCTCGAGCACGCGGTCGAGCATCGGCCCGACGGCGACCACCACGCCGCGCTTTCCGTGGCGCAGCGTCGTGAACCCCTCCCCCACCGGATACGCCTGGGCGTTCTCGTGCAGCGAAAGCCTCATGTAGACCCGGTTGTCGTCCTTCAGCGCCTGACGCAGCAGCGGCGTCACCTCCTCCGGGTGTCCAGGTACGTGAACGGTCCAGCCGGGCAACGTGTCGAACAACGCGACGTCGCCCGGTGACTGGTGCGTGCGACCCCATGCCGGGTCGTCATAGGACGCGCCGATGCTCACGAACACCGCGCCCACGTCCTGATGTCCGATGTCGAGCTTGATCTGCTCGTACGGCCGTTCGACCAAGAACGGCGCGTAGCTGTGCACGACCGGACGCAGCCCCGCGAGCGCCAGACCGCTCGCCACGCCCACCATGGTCTGCTCGCGGATCCCGACGTCCACGACGCGTTCGTTCTCTTGAGGGAACTCGTTGCTGGAGATCACCGCGGTCACCACGGCGATGCGCGGGTCGGTGGCGATCTCGTCGTTGACCGCCTTCACGAAGGCCTGGCGCATGGTGGTCATCAGTAGCTCTTCTCGATCTTGGCGACCACCGCGTACGGGCGGTCGTGCGGCGCGGTCAGTGCGGTGAAGACGGCCTCGTGGTCGCGGCCGTCGACCTCGGCGGTCTGCCAGCCCTCGACGGCGAAGCGCTGGGCGATGCCGCCGGGCCAGCCGTACATCGCGGACTGGTTGTCGATCACGATCGTGGTGAGGTTCGAGACCCTGAGCCGCGACGCCACGGCGATCGCCTCGTGGTTGCTGCCCTCGTCCAGCTCACCGTCGCCGACCAGCACGAACGTGCGGCCGCGGCTCCCCGCGACACGCTGCCCGATCGCCGTGCCCACCGCGATGGGCAGCCCGTGGCCGAGCGAGCCGCTGCTGATCTCCACGCCGTTCACGAGCACGCGGTCGGGGTGCTGGCCGAGCGGGCTGTCCCACGACGTCCAGTCGTCCAAAGTGGACTCCTCGATGAACCCCTTCTCCGCCAGCACGGCGTAGTAGGCCATCGGGCCGTGTCCCTTGGAGAGCAGGAACCGGTCGCGGTCCGGATCGGCGACAGTGGCGGGCGTGACGTTGAGGACCTTGTCGTAGAGGACCCAGAGCACGTCGATCGTGGAAGCCGCCGCCCACTCGTGCTTCTCGTCCCCGGTCATCCTCGCGAAGAGCTCTGGTAGCCGCTGCATGCCACCAACTGTTCAACCTCGACCATGCTGGAGGTCAAGCGGTTACCATGATCCGGTGAGCAAGTTGCCGGAAATGCTGACCATCGGCCAGGTCGCCGAGCGCAGCGGCGTCCCCCACACCGCCCTGCGCTTCTACGAGGACAGGGGTCTGATCGCCTCCGTCCGCACCGCGGGCAACCAGCGGCGCTACCTGCGCTCGGTGCTGCGCCGGCTGGCGTTCATCCGCACCGCGCAACGCGTCGGCCTCACCCTGGAGGACGTCCGCGACGCCCTCGCCCAACTGCCCGACAGCCGCACGCCGACGAAGTCCGACTGGGAACGCCTCTCCCGCTCGTGGAAGACCGAGCTCGACGCCCGCATCGACGCCCTGTACCGGCTGCGCGACCGCCTCACCGGTTGCATCGGGTGCGGCTGCCTGTCGTTGCGCAGCTGCGCGTTGCAGAACATCGACGACGAGCAGGCCTCACACGGGCCGGGGGCTCCGAAGCTCAAGCCCGCCCTCGAGGGCGGCACCGTCTAGGAACTCCCGCACCGCGCGCAGATAGCCGCCGGGCTCGTCCACGTGCAGCATGTGGCCCGCGTCGTCGAGCACCACGGCGCGGGCCCGCGGGATCAGTTCGAGGGTGGGCTCGACCAGGCCGACCGGGAACGTCATGTCCTGCCGGCCGTGCAGCAGGAGCACCGGAATGCCGAGGTCGGCGATCCGCTGCGCGGCATCGGGAAGCCTCGGTGAGGTCAGGCCGCCTGTCTGGAGCTGGCGCACCCACTCCGCGCCGAACCGCACCTGTCCCAGCCGCTTCAGGTAGCCCGGCACCTGCCCGGCACGCCGGACGTTGGCCTCCACGCCCGCGAACGCGTCGGCCCGCACGCACTGTTCCGGCGTGAGGTCCTCGCGTTGCCACGGATCTTCTTGGCCCGCCATGATCTCGTCCCGCTCCGTCCATCCGTCGAAGGCGTCCGGCGGCACCGGCAACACACTGCTGCCCGACACGATCAGGCTGCGCACGCGTTCCGGATGAGTGATCGCGAACCGTTGCGCGACCATGCCGCCGTAGGAGTGGCCGAGGACGTCCGTCAGCTCGACCTCGAACGCGTCCAGCACTCGCACGAGGTCTTCCACGACGCCGTCCGGGTGGTACTCGGGCGCTCGCCCTGACCTGCCACACCCGCGCAGGTCCGGCATCAGCAGCCGGCAGTCCAGCCGGTCGAGCGGTTCGCGGAGGTAGCTGTGGTCCCAGTCGGGGCCGCCGTGGATCGCGAGCAACGTCCCGTCCCCGGTGCCCTCCTGCCAGGCCACGAAGATCTCGGTCTCGCCAGGAACCCGCCGCTCACGCCACATCCGGCCCATGAAACCGCAAAACCGGTGGACGCGCTGTGGTTTCCTGGTCGGGAAATGGAAGACGAACGAATGATCCGCCTCTCGAAGCGGATGTCCAAAGCGCTCCGGCACCAGCCCGAGCGCGTCGGCCTCACCCTCGACCCGTCGGGCTGGGTGCCGGTGGCCGACCTCCTGACCGCGCTCGGCATCTCCGAGGCCGACCTGCGCGAGGTCGTGGACCGCAACGACAAGAAGCGCTTCAGCATCGACGGCGACCGCATCCGCGCGAACCAGGGCCACAGCATCGAGGTCGACCTCGGCCTGCCGACCGCGATCCCGCCGGACCAGCTGTTCCACGGCACCGTCGCGCAGTACCTCGACGACATCCTGCGCGACGGCCTGCGCCCCATGTCACGCCACGACGTGCACCTCTCGCCCGACTGCGAGACCGCGCGGCGTGTCGGGGCCCGGCGTGGACGGCCGTTGATCCTGACCGTCGACGCCAGGGCGATGCACGCGGACGGGCACGAGTTCCGGCTCAGCGCCAACGGGGTGTGGCTCGCGCAGCACGTTCCGGCCGGCTACCTGGCCACGACGTGAAACGGACCGTCGAGGACGGCTACGACGCGATCGCGCAGCGGTACCTCGACTGGTCCGCACAGATCGCCGACGACCCCAGGCTGCGCTATCTCGCCGAGTTCGACGAGCGGCTGCCTGATGGGGCGAAGGTCCTCGAACTCGGCTGCGGCGCGGGCATTCCGTGCGGTCAGAAGCTCGCCGAACGGCATGACGTCCTCGGCGTCGACCTGTCACAGCGGCAGGTCGAGCTCGCCCGCGCGAACGTGCCGGCAGGACAGTTCGCGAAGGCGGACATGACCGCGCTCGACTTCCCGGACGGAGAGTTCGACGGCGTCGCGGCGTTCTACTCCATCCTGCACGTGCCGCGCGCCGAACAGCCCGCGCTCATCGCGAAGATCGCGCGCTGGCTCAAGCCCGGTGGCCTGTTCCTGGCCTCGCTCGGCAGCGGCACGCCGGACGTCACCGAGACCTGGCTCGGCGTCGAGATGTTCTTCGGCAGCAACACACCCGACGTGAACCGGGACCTGCTCGCGCAACACCTGGAGATCGTCATCGACGACCTGGTGACCATGCACGAGCCGGCCCCGGCGACGTTCCACTGGGTCCTCGCCCGCAAGGGCTAGATGAGCCAGAGGACGGCGCCGCCCACCGCCACGACGGTCAGCACCAGCAGGACGATCGCCATGAACTTGGCGGTCTTCCAGGTGGTGTAGACGCCACCGGCCAGGAAGCCCGCGAGGGCCAGCAGGCCGATGACGACGACTTCCTTCGGCATCAGAGGACGCCCTTGGTCGACGGGACGCCGCCGACGCGCGGGTCGGGCTCGGTGGCCGTGCGCAGGGCGCGGGCGATGGCCTTGTACTCGGCTTCCGCGATGTGGTGCGGGTCGCGGCCGTACTCGACGCGCACGTGCAGTGCGATCTGGGCGTGGAAGGCGAGCGACTCGAAGACGTGCCGGTTCAGCACGAACGGGTAGTTGCCGCCGATCACGAAGCTGTTGAACTGCTCCGGTTCGCCGCGGTGCACGGTGTACGGGCGGCCCGAGACGTCCACCGCGGCGTGCGCGAGGGTCTCGTCCATCGGGATCCAGCAGTCGCCGAAGCGGCGGATGCCCTTCTTGTCCCCCAACGCTTCCCGCAGCGCCTGGCCCAGGACGATCGCGATGTCCTCGACCGAGTGGTGGGCGTCGATGTGCGTGTCACCGGTGGCGCGGACGATCAGGTCGAAGCAGCCGTGCACGCCGAACGCGGTGAGCATGTGGTCGTAGAACGGCACTCCCGTGCTGATCTCTACCTGGCCGGTGCCGTCCAGGTCGATCTCCACGTAGACCGACGACTCCCTGGTGGTGCGTTCCACCTTGCCGACACGACTCACCGGCTGACCTCCTTGCTGGCCGCGAGGAAAGCGTCGTTCTCCTCGGGCGTTCCGATGGTCACCCGCAGGTGACCCGCGATTCCGACGTCCCTGATGAGCACGCCGTGGTCCAAATAGGACTTCCAGACCTCACGTGCGTTCTCGAACCAGCCGAACAGCACGAAGTTCGCGTCCGACGGGACGACCTGGAAACCCATGTGCGCCAACGCCGAGGACACCCGGTCGCGTTCCGCGGACAGGCGAGCCACCGAACCCAGCGTCTCCGGGCCGTGCCTCAGCGACGCCCGTGCGGCGGCCTGCGTCAGAGCGGACAGGTGGTACGGCAGGCGCACCAGTTGCAGCGCGTCGACCACGGCCGGGGCCGCCGCCAGGTAGCCGAGACGGCCGCCGGCGAACGCGAAGGCCTTCGACATCGTGCGCGAGACGATCAGGCGCGAACCGAACTCGTCCAGCAGCTTGATCGCGCTCTCCTGCGGGGAGAACTCCGCGTACGCCTCGTCCACCACGATCATGCCGGTGGTGGAGGCGATCAGCAGGCGCAGATCGTCCAGGGGGATCGACTGGCCGGTCGGGTTGTTCGGCGACGTCACGAAGACGACGTCCGGCCGCGTCTCGGCGATCACCGCGGCGGCCTTCTCCACGTCCAGCGAGAAGTCGGAACGGCGCGGGGCCGGTGACCACTCGGTGCGCGTGCCTGCGGCGATGATCGGGTGCATCGAGTACGACGGCTCGAAGCCCAGCGCCACCCGGCCCGGGCCGCCGAACGCCTGCAGGATCTGCTGGAGGATCTCGTTCGACCCGTTGGCGGCCCAGACGTTCTCGGACGTCAGCGTCACCGAGGTGGCCTCGGTCAGGTACGCCGCCAGGTCCTCGCGCAACGCCACCGCGTCACGGTCCGGGTAGCGGTGCAGCTCGCCGGCGATCTCGGCCACCGCCGCGACGACGTCAGCGGCCAGCGCGTCGGTCGGTGCGTACGGGTTCTCGTTGGTGTTCAAGCGATACGGGACGTCGAGCTGCGGCGCGCCATAGGGCGTGCGGCCGCGCAAGTCCTCGCGCAGGGGCAGATCCGACAGCTCCACCCGCGCGCCTACGACTGGCTTCATCGAGAGAACCTCGCTGTGACAGCCTGCCCGTGCGCGGGCAGGTCCTCGGCGTTGGCGAGCGCGACGACCTTGTCCGCGACCTCGCGCAGTGCTTCCTCGGAGTAGTCGATCACGTGGATGCCGCGCAGGAACGTCTGCACGGACAGCCCGGACGAGTGCCGCGCGCAGCCACCGGTCGGCAGCACGTGGTTCGAGCCGGCGCAGTAGTCGCCGAGCGACACCGGCGCGTACGCACCGACGAAGATCGCGCCCGCGGACCGGATCCGCGCCGCCACCTCGCGTGCGTCGCGCGTCTGGATCTCCAGGTGCTCGGCGGCGTAGGCGTCGACGACCCGCACACCTTCATCCACAGAGGACACGAGCACGATGCCGGACTGCTTGCCGCCCAACGCCGTGCGCACGCGCTCGCTGTGCTTGGTGGCACCGACGCGCTCCTCCAGCTCGGCGTCCACCGCGTCCGCGAGCTCTTCCGAGTCCGTCACCAGCACCGACGCCGCGAGCGGGTCGTGCTCGGCCTGGCTGATCAGGTCGGCGGCCACGTGCACCGGGTCGGCCGTCGAGTCGGCGAGGATCGCGATCTCGGTCGGTCCCGCCTCGGAGTCGATGCCGATCAGGCCGCGCAGCAACCGCTTGGCCGCCGTCACGTAGATGTTGCCGGGACCGGTGATGATGTCGACCGGGGCCAGTTCGGCACCGTCGGTGTCCACGCCGCCGTACGCCATGAGCGCCATGGCCTGCGCGCCACCCGCGGCCCAGACCTCGTCAACGCCCAGCAACGCGGCGGCGGCGAGGATCGTCGGGTGCGGCAAGCCTCCGAACTCTGCCTGCGGCGGCGAACACACGACCAGCGACTCGACACCGGCGATCTGCGCCGGCACGACGTTCATCACGACCGTCGACGGGTACACGGCGAGCCCGCCGGGCGAGTAGAGGCCGACGCGCGCGACCGGCACCCACTTCTCCGTCACGGTGCCGCCGGGCACGACCTGCGTGGTCGTCTCGGTGCGGCGCTGGTCGGCGTGCACGCGCCGGGTGCGCGCGATCACCTCTTCCAACGCCTCGCGGACGGCCGGGTCGAGCGAGGACAAAGCGGACGCAATGGCAGAAGCGGGCACACGGACAGAATCGGGACGAACGCCGTCGAACTTCTCCGTGTACTCGAGAACCGCGTCGACACCGCGTTCGGCGACCGCGGCCACCATCGGACGTACATGATGCAGAACCGCGTCCACGTCCACCTCGGCGCGCGGCACGACGGCGCGCAGCTGAGCAGGGGTCGTGGTGCGACCTCGCAGGTCGATGCGGTTGAGCATGCCCGACAGCCTAGTTCCTGCGGAAATCTGTCAACGGTCAGCCCGCTAACGGCGCTACCTCAGCCTGTGACACCACGGCCACGCTCGGTCGAGCACCACTCCGTCGCAAACCCCTGCTGATGATGGAGGACCCATGTTCACCAAGCGCCGCGGCAAGATCGCCGCAGTGCTCGCCATATGTCTGCCCGTGCTGGTCGCGGGCATGGCGGCACCCAGCAACGCCGACTCCGGCCGTTACCTGCTGGAAGTCACCGCGAACACGTCCGCCGAACGCACCCAGGTCGCCCAGATCGGCGTCGACGTGCTCGGCGCGGCGAAGCTCACCACGATCTCGGTCGTCGCGGACAAGGCGCAGTACCGGGCCCTGCAGGCCACCGGTCTGCCGCTCAAGTACGTCGGCGACTTCGAGAAGGAGCTCAAGAGCCTCGGCAAGGTCGACTTCTCCGACCCGCAGCCGGGTCAGGTCGGCACGCAGGACTTCCCGTCCGGCTACACGGGCTACCACAACTTCGCGGAGATGACCGCGGAGCTGCAGCAGACCGTCCGCGACCACCCGACGCTCGCGAGCCTGCGCAGCATCGGCAAGAGCTACCAGAACCGGGACATCTGGGCGCTCAAGGTCAGCGACAACGTCGCGACCGACGAGAGCGAACCCGAGGTGATCTTCACCTGCAACCAGCACGCCCGTGAGCACCTGACGGTCGAGCAGTGCCTGCAGATCATCAAGCGCTACACCGACAACTACGCGAACTCGGCGATCAAGAACCTCGTCGACACGCGCGAGGTCTGGTTCGTCCCGATGGTCAACCCGGACGGCGTCGAGTACGACATCGCCACCGGTTCGTTCCGCGGCTGGCGCAAGAACCGCCAGGGCAACGGCACCGACCTCAACCGCAACTGGGGCTACAAGTGGGGCTGCTGCGGCGGTTCCAGCGGTTCCACCACGTCGGACACCTACCGCGGCACGGCGGCGTTCTCGGCGCCGGAGACCACCGTCATCAAGAACTTCGTGGACTCGCGCGTCGTCGGTGGCGTCCAGCAGATCAAGACGAACATCGACTTCCACTCGTTCTCGGAGCTCGTGCTGTGGCCGTTCGGCTACACCACCGCGAACACCGCACCGGGCCTGGACGCGACCGAGGAACGCGCGTTCCGCACGCTCGGCCAGCAGATGGCCGCCACCAACGGCTACACGCCGGAGCAGGCGAGCGATCTGTACATCACCGACGGCAGCATCGACGACTGGATGTGGGGCCAGCACAAGATCTGGTCGTACACCTTCGAGATGTACCCGAGCAGCGGTGGCCTCAACAGCTTCTACCCGCGTGACACGGTCATCGCGGCGCAGACCAGCCGCAACGACCGCGCCGTCGACCTGTTCGTCGGCTACTCGGACTGCGTGAAGCGCGTCATCAACGTGAGCTGCTGATCCGGTCCAACGCCTGATCGATCTCCTCCGGCGTGACGAAGTAGTGCGGGGAGGCCCGCACTACTTCGTCCAGGCCCCGCCTCGTCATGTCGATCAGCGTCGACCCGCTCTGCGACACCGTGACGGCGACGTCGCGCTGCCAGAGCCGGTCCTTGAGCTCCATCGCCGGCACCCGGTCGCTCGTGAACGTGACGATGCCGGACTGCCGTTCGCCGAGGTCCTGAACGGTGATGCCGGGAATGCTCGCGAGACCCGTGCGCAAACGCTTGGCGCGGTCCCCCACCTCGGCCTCGACGACGTCCAGCCCCTTGGCCAGCGCGTACTTCGCGGCGGCGATCATGCCCAACCGGTCCGCGACGCTGTACTCCCACAGCTCGAACACCCGCGCGTCGTCCCGCGGCTCGTAGCGGTCGGGCGCGACCCACTCCGCCGCGCTGTGGTCCATCAGGCGCGGCTTCAGCCTGCGCCGCACCTCGTTCCGCACCACCAGCGCGCCCGTTCCGCGTGGCCCGCGCAGCCACTTGCGGCCGGTGCAGACGAGCATGTCGTAGTCGTGGCCGCGCAGATCGATCTGGCCGGTCGACTGGCAGGCGTCGAGCAGCACCAGCGCGCCGACCTCACGCGCCTTGGTGGTGACCTCGTTGACGGGGTTGACCAGGCCGCCGTTCGTGGGCACGTGCACGAGCGAGATCAGCTTGACCCGCTCGTCCAGCTCCAGGGCGCCGACGTCGAGCTGCCCGTGCCGGTCGGAAGGCATCACCTCGATGGTCGCGCCGGTCTCCTCGGCGCGGCGCAGCATCGGCACCGCGTTGCCGCCGTACTCGACCTCGGTGACCAGGATGCGGTCGCCCTTCGCCAGCGGGACGGCGTCGAAGGCCGTGAGCCACGACCGGGTCGCACTGTCGGTGAAGGCGACCTCCGAGGGCTCGCAGCCGAAGAGCTCGGCCAGCACGCCGTAGCCCGCCTCGATGTCGTCACGGCGTTCCGCGGCGGCCCGGTAGCCGCCGATCTCGGTCTCCCTGCGCAGGTGCCCGACCACCTCGTCGACCACTTCGGCCGGCGGGATCGAGGAACCGGCGCTGTCCAAGAAGATCAGGTCGCTCACCCGCCCCACTGTGCCACCATCGAACTCATGGGGGATCAAACTTTCGGTTACAGCGCACAGGTAAGACCGTTCCTCTGGGTGTTCATCGTGCTGACACCACTGGAGATCCTGCTCGTGGAGCTGATCGTGCCGTGGTTCTGGCTGCGGGCCGTGCTGCTCGCGTTCGGGGTGCTGAGCGCGTTGCTGCTCGGATGGCAGCTGTGGATGCTTCACAAGTTCAAGCACTCGGTGGACGACCGGTACCTCTGGCTGCGGTACGCGCGTGAGTTCGAATACAGGATTCCCTTGGCCGCCATCGAAAGCGTGACGCAGGGCACGACGAGCCGGACGTTGCACAGGACGCGGTCCGTTGTGGACGGCACGCTGGTGCTGGAGATCTCCAGCTCCACCAACGTTTCACTGCGGTTGAACGAACCGCAGGTGATCGATCTGGGCCGGCGCGGGGCGCACGACGTGACGAAGATCGAGTTCTGGGCCGACGACCCCGGCGACGTGGTTCGCGCGCTGCGAAAATAGGCTCACCCACATGGTGGAGATCCCCTACGGCAAGCGCATGCGGCCGAGGTACCTGCGGTTCCTGATCATCACGGCGGTCGGGATCGCGCTGGTCGCGTTCGCCCTGGACATCCCGTGGCTGCTCATCACGCTGATCGTCCTGGGTGTGCTGAACGCGGTCGTGTGCGTGAGCGCTCTCTACGTGCTGGCCAAGCAGCCGCACACGGTCTCCGAGGAAGAGCTGCGGCTGCGTCAGCTGGGGTTCTTCGACTGGCGCCTGCCGACCTCCGACCTCGGCGTCGCTCAGGTCGCCGAGCGCACCCACAAGGGGCAGCGCAGCGTCGAGGTGATCGGCGACGCGCTCGTCATCCAGTCGCTGACCAGGACGAACGTGTCCGTGCCGTTCCAGGAGCCGCAGCTCGTGAACCTCGGCAAGACGGGCGTGCAGCAGGTCGAGCGCGTCGAGTTCTGGGCGGACGACCCGGACCGCGCCGTCCGCGAGATCAACGCCCGGACTACTTAGGCTCCCACTTCTCCAGGTTCCACCACGGACCCCAGGCCAGCGCGCCGTAGGAGTTCGGGTCGACCACGGGCTGGTAGCCGTTCCACGAGTCGCGCATCACGTACGCGTGCTCGGGGAAGACCAGCACCGCCATCGACGGCGTGGCGATGAAAGCCTGCTGGAAGAGCTTGTACGCCACCGCGCGCTGCGCCGGGTCGATGATCCCGCGGCCGTTCTCGAGCGCGGCGTCGGCGGCGGGGCTGCCCTGGCCGCGCAGGTCGTAGAGCATCAGGTCGGGGTCGAACGGCGAGCCCTCGCCGTAGAGCAGCGCGTCCTGGGCCATCCGCGGCCGGATCGCCTCCCACGACAGGCCCGCGAGCTGCACGTCGACGCCCACGGCCTTGGCGTCGGCCGCGAACGCGGTGGCCAGGTCGGCGCGCAGGTCGTCGCCCAGCGGGTACATCAGCGTGAAACGGGCCGCGACGCCCTCGCGGACCCGGATGCCGTCCGTGCCGGGCACCCAGCCACCCACGTCGAGCAGCCGCGTCGCCTCGGTCTTGTCGAAGCGGAACTTCGCGGTCGGGTCGAACTCCTCCGCCAGCGCGTCCGGCACCGGCGTGTACGCGAGGGTGCCCTTGCCCTCGAGCAGGCCGTCGATCATGCCCTGGCGGTTCGCGGCGAAGTTCATGGCGAGCCGGACGGCGGCGTTGCCGGTGACCGGGCCTGCCGAGGGCAGCCGCACGGCGCGGTAGTCGGCGCTGCGGTGGTAGTTCACCTGCAGGCCGGACTTGGCCGCGAACTGCGTGGCGATCTTGGGCGGCAGCACCGTGCCGTCGAACTCGCCGTCCTGCATGCGGCGGGCGCGCTGGTTGTCGTCGGTGACGAAGACGACCGTCAGCTTCTTGACCTTCGGCGCGCCATCGAAGTAACCGTCGTTGGACTCCAGCAGCAGCCGGTCGCCCTTCTTCCACTCGGTGACCTTGTACGGGCCGGTGCCGATCGGCTGCCCCTCCGGCTTCGCCTGCTCGCTGGGCAGGATGCCGAGCACGAGCAGGTGCGGGAACGCGGCGTGCACCTGCGTCAGCGTGAAGCGGACCGTTGACGGGTCGACCTGCTCGACGCCCTTGAGGGTGCTGAACCGCTCCTTGACCGGGTTCTGCAGCGCGGCGGTGTACGTGGCCACGACGTCCTCGGCGCCGAACGTGCTGCCGTCGGTGAACTTCACGTCGCCGCGCAGCTTGACCGTCCAGCTCAGACCGTCCGCCGCGGGCTCGGGCAGATCGGCCGCGAGCTGCGGGGTCAGCGACCCGTCCTGGCGGTGTTCCACGAGCCCGTCGTAGATCTTCGACACGCCCTGCGCGCCGTAGCCGAGCAGCGGGTTCAGCGTCGTGGGCTCGTCGCGGTCCGCCAGCACGATCGACGTGCCGTTCTGCCCACCGTCCGGGCGGGGCGTGGGGGTCTCGGTGCAGCCCGCGACGGCCAGCAACACGACTAGGAGCAGTGGGGAACGCACGAGTCGGACCCTACAGTGATCCCCATGCGCGTCGCCGTGAGTCAGATCAGCTCGACCACCGATCCCCGCTCCAACCTGGAGCTCGTCCGCGACGCGGTGCGCAGGGCCGAGGGCGCACGGGTCGTTCTGCTGCCCGAGGCGACGATGTGCCGTTTCGGCGTGCCTCTCGGGCCCGTTGCGGAGCCGTTGGACGGGCCGTGGGCCTCGGCGGTGCACGAGATCGCGGCGTCGCACGACGTCGTGGTGGTGGCCGGGATGTTCACGCCTTCCGGTGACCGGGTGACGAACACGCTTCTGGTGACCGGGCCCGACATCCACGTGGGCTACGACAAGATTCACCTGTTCGACGCGTTCGGGTTCCAGGAGTCGCGGACGGTCGCGCCGGGTGTCGAGCCGGTGGTGTTCGAGGTGGACGGCGTCACTCTGGGCGTCGCCACCTGTTATGACATCCGCTTCCCCGAGCTGTTCACGAGGCTGGCGGACAAGGGCGCTTCGGCTGTGCTGGTCGGGGCGTCGTGGGGTGCCGGGCCGGGCAAGAAGGAGCAGTGGGAACTGCTCGTGCGGGCGCGCGCTCTGGACTGCACGTCGTTCGTCGTGGCCTGTGGGCAGGCCTATCCCGGTGATCTCGGGTCGTCCGCGCCCACCGGGATCGGGTACTCGACGGTCGCCGACCCGTTCGGGAACGTCGTCGTGCAACTGTCGGAACAGCCCTCCGACACGATCGTCGATCTCGACCTCGCGTCGGTGGAACAGGCCCGCGAGGTCCTGCCCGTGCTGGCGAACCGGCGCTTGACCTCCAGTTAGGTCGAGACCACAGGATCGAGGGCATGACGCTTCCCGAACTGCCCTCCTTCGTCCACGACCGCAAGAACCTCGACGGCTTCACGCTCTACCGCTCCGGCGACCCGCGCGACAGCCGCGAACCCGGCTGCGTCGTGCTCGTCACCGTCGACACCGACAGCGAGGCGACCGCACGAGCGTGGGTCGACTCGGTGTTCGTCGCGCTCGCCAGCGAGCCGAACCCGCACCCCGGCGGCATCTCCGCCGCCTTCCACATCAGGGACGACGGCCGGCGCGTGATCAACTACGCGGAGTGGGTCAGCGCCCAGGACCACGTCGACGCGCTGTCGGGCCGCGGCGGCGGTGTCGGCTCGGCGACGGCCGACTGGCGCCGGGTGCAGAACTTCCCCGGCGTCCAGCACGTGGGCGTCGAGCGGTACCGGCCGCTAGCGAAGGTCCAGGCCGAGGTCGAGTGACGGGCTGGAGTGCGTGAGGCCGCCGACCGCGAGGTAGTCCACGCCGGTCTCGGCGTACTGGCGGGCCACGTCCAGCGTGAGCCCGCCGGACGCCTCCAGCTTCACGCCGTCCGGACGGACCTTCACGGCCTGAGCGCACTGCTCGGGCGTGAAGTTGTCCAGCAGCACCAATTCCGCGCCTTCGGCCAGTGCCTCGTCGAGCTGCGCCAGGCTGTCGACCTCGACCTCCATCAGCAGCTCCGGCGCGTGCGCGCGGGCCGCCCGGATCGCGGCACCGACCGAACCGGCCGCGGCGACGTGGTTGTCCTTGATCAGGATGGCGTCGCCGAGACCCATGCGGTGGTTCACGCCGCCGCCCGCCCGCACCGCGTACTTCTGCAGCAAACGCAGGCCCGGCAACGTCTTGCGGGAGTCGCGGACGGCCGCGCCGGTGCCCTCGATCGCGGTCACCCAGCGGGCGGTCTGCGTGGCGATGCCCGACAGGTGGCAGATCAGGTTCAGCGCCGTGCGCTCGACCGTGAGCAGGCCGCGGGTCGGGCCGGTGAGCACCAGGGCGGGTTCGCCGGGAACCGCCTTGTCGCCGTCGGCGGCCTCGGACAGCACCTCGATCTCGGGCAGGTAGCGCTGAAAAGCGGTGCGTGCCACGGAAACCCCGCACAGCACGCCGGCTGCGCGAGGGGTGATCTCCGCGGTGGCGACGGCCTTCTCCGGCACGGTCGCCAGCGTCGTGGCGTCCAGGCCGTAGCGGAGGTCCTCCTCCAACGCGAGCTGGATGACCCGGTTCGCGTCGTCCCAATCGATGGTCATGCGACACCCTCTGCGAGAACAGGATCGGCCAGCACGGGCTGACCGGTCGGGGTGAGCCGGACGAGCTGACTGCGTTGCCACGCGGCGGAACGCTCGGTGAAGTCCGTGCGAACGTGGCAGCCACGCGACTCGGTGCGTTGCTGGGCCGCCGCGATCAGGGCGCGGGCGGCCATGGTCAGCGCCGCGTCCTCGACCAGTTCGCGCGACTCCAGCTGCTTGTCCACAGTGGACACGTCGAGCACCGAGCCGACGACGGCCAGGCCTTCGGCGTCACGGCCGATCGCGGCGTAGCGCGACATCACGCGCTGCAGCAGGTCCCGGTCCGCGACCGGGGCGGTCGGGAGGACGGGGTCCGCGGACCGGGCGGGTGCGACCAACCCGATCGCGAGATCGGCGGCGATGGTCTCGGCGGCACGGGTGCCGCAGACCAGGCCTTCGAGCAGGCTGTTGGAGGCCAGGCGGTTCGCGCCGTGCAGGCCGGTGCGGGCGACCTCACCGACGGCGTACAGGCCGATCACGCCGGTGCGGCCGTCGACCGTGGACACCACTCCCCCGCAGGCGAAGTGTGCTGCCGGAGCGACCGGGATCGGGTCCACGGCCGGGTCGACGCCCACCGAGACGCAGGCCGCGAACACGGTCGGGAAGCGGGTCGCCATGTCCTGCAACGCCGTCGCGTCCAGGAAGACGTGGTCGTCGACGCCACCGGGTTCCGCCGCCATGTGCCGGGTGATCGCGGCCGCCACGACGTCGCGCGGGGCCAGGTCTTCGAGCGGGTGCACGCCCTTCATCACGCGGGCGCCGGTCGCGTCGATCAGCACGGCGCCTTCACCGCGCACGGCTTCCGTGACGAGCGGGCAACGGCCGCGCGCGCCCCGGCCCGTGTAGAGGACGGTCGGGTGGAACTGGATGAACTCGACGTCCGCGGCCAGCGCGCCGGCCCTGAGCGCCAGCGCCAGCCCGTCACCCGTTGCCACCGAGGGGTTCGAGGTCGCCTGGTACATCTGGCCGAGGCCGCCGGTCGCCAGCAGCACGGCGGGCGCGGTCAGCACGCCCGGCACGCCGTTGCCGTCCAGCACCAGCAATCCCGCGACGGCGCCGAGCGGCGTCTTCACGGCGTCGACCGCGACGTGGTTCTCCAGCAGGGGAACCCGTCCGTCCACAGTGGCCTTGAGCAGCGCCCGCTCGACCTCGGCGCCGGTCGCGTCGCCACCGGAGTGCACGACGCGGAACGCGCTGTGGCCGCCTTCGCGGGTGCGTTCGAGCAGGCCGTCCGGCTTGGCGTCGAACACGGCGCCGCGCTCGCGCAGCCGGGCGACGGCCGCGGGACCGTCGGAGATGATCGCCGCGACGGCCACGTCGTCACAGAGGCCCGCGCCCGCCGTCAGCGTGTCCTCGATGTGCCGTGTGACCGAGTCGCCGGGATCGTGCTGGTCCTCCATGACGACGGCGACGCCGCCCTGGGCCCAGCGGGTGTTGCCGTCGTCGCCCGCGGCCTTCGTGACGACCAGGACCCGAAGTCCCAGCTCACGAGCCCGCAGCGCGGCGGTCAGACCCGCCACGCCCGTGCCGACCACGATCAGGTCGGCTCGCGCCTCCCAGCGCGCGGCCATCACTCACCGCCGCCGGGCTTGCCGATCTCGATCATGCGCTGCACGGCACCCTGGGCGCGCTGGGCGGTCTCCAGGTCCACGTGCACCTCGTCCAGACCGTCACGCACGCAGCGCAGCAGCGCGGCCGGCGTGATCATCTTCATGTAGGTGCAGGACGCGCGGTCGTTCACGGCGCGGAAGTCGATCTCCGGGGCGGCCTTGCGCAGCTGGTGCAGCATGCCGATCTCGGTCGCGACGAGCACCTTGGTGGCCTTCGTGCTGCGGGCCGCGGTGATCATGTCGCCGGTCGAGAGGATCTTGACCTTCTCCGCCGGGACGATGCCCTCGCCGCTCAGGTAGAGCGCTGACGTCGCGCAGCCGCACTCCGGGTGGATGAAGAGGTCCGCCTCCGGGTTCGCGGCGGCGCGCTCGGCCAGTTCTGGGCCGTTGATGCCCGCGTGGACGTGGCACTCGCCCGCCCAGATGTGCATGTTCTCGCGGCCGGTCTCGCGCCTGACGTGCGCGCCCAGGAACTGGTCCGGGAGGAACAGCACCTCGCGGTCGGCCGGGATCGAGCGCACCACGTCGACGGCGTTGGACGACGTGCAGCAGATGTCCGTCTCGGCCTTCACCTCGGCGGTGGTGTTCACGTACGACACGACCACCGCGCCGGGGTGCTCGGCCTTCCACTCGCGCAGCTGCGCGCCGGTGATCGAGTCGGCGAGCGAGCAGCCCGCGCGCTCGTCCGGGATCAGCACGGTCTTCTGCGGCGCGAGGATCTTCGCCGTCTCGGCCATGAAGTGCACGCCGCAGAAGATGATGGTCTGCGCGTCCGACTGCGCGGCGATCCGGCTGAGCGCGAGGGAGTCGCCGGTGTGGTGGGCGATGTCCTGGATCTCGGGCAGCTGGTAGTTGTGCGCCAGGATGACGGCGTCGCGCTCCTCGGCGAGGCGCAGCACCTCGTCTCGCCACGCGGCGTTCGGCTCGACTCCGCCGTACACACCCGACGCGGTTCGCTCCACAGTTGCGGTAGCGACCATCGCTGCCTCCTCGATCCAGGGTTTTCGCCTACTGGTCGAAAACGTGGCCGATAGTATCAGCCAGGTGGCAGGTGTGGGGCACGAAGTTCTGGCCGCTGTGTTGCGGGTGAGAGGTGCGTCACTCCAGGTCATGCTGTGGGAGCGCGCTCGGGAACCGCACGCTCACCGCTGGTCGTTGCCGGGTGGCGAGCTCCGGGTGGACGAGGACGTCGAGTCCTCCATCCGGCGGCAGCTGGCGGAAAAAGTCGACGTGCGACAGTTGTCACACGTCGAGCAGCTGGCCGTTTTCAGCGCCCCGGACCGCGTTCCCGGTCCCCGCGTCGTGGCGACGGCGTTCCTCGGACTGGTCCCTTCGGACGTCGATCCGGAGCGGCCGGCGGACACCGAGTGGCACTGCGTGGAGAAGCTTCCTCTGATGGCGTTCGACCACGCCTCCATCGTGCATCGAGCGCGGAACAGGCTGGGCTCGAAGCTGTCGTACACGAACATCGGCTTCGCCCTCGCACCACCGGAGTTCACGATCTCCCTGCTGCGCGACCACTACTCGGCGGCACTGGGCTACCGCGTGTCCGCCACGAACCTGCAACGCGTGCTCTCGCGCCGGTTGTTGCTGGAACCCACGGGTGGTACCGCTCCCCCCGGCCCGTCCGGCGGGCGCCCGGCGGCCCTGTTCCGGTTCAGCGCCAAGGGAATCTTGGTCACCGATCCGTTCGCCGTGCTCAGACCGCCTGGATCCGGCCGTCCGGCGGGCGGCGGAGGCACCACGTAACGTTGGGCGCGTGGCAGAGACGCTTCCGTTGTTCCCGCTGGGCACCGTGCTGCTGCCTGGGGCGTCGTTGCCGTTGCACATCTTCGAACCGCGCTACCGCCAGCTCGTCGTCGACCTGATGACGGGCTCGCTGTTCGGCCGCACGTTCGGCGTCGTGTGCATCAAGGAGGGCTGGGAGGTCGGAGCCGACAACGTCCACTCCCTGAAGGACATCGGCTGCTCCGCCGACCTCCTCGACGCCCGCCCGCTGCCCGAGGGCCGCTTCGACATCGTGACCCGCGGCGTGCGCCGCTTCCGGCTGCTGGACGTCGACACGACGACCGCGCCGTACCTCCTGGCCCACGTCGACTACCTGGACGACGCCCCGGTACCCGAGGCCGCACTGGAGGTCGTGCCGATCCTGGAACGCGGCGCCCGCGCGGCCCACGAGCGTTACTGCGGCGCCGCCTGGCACCGCGAGGACTGGTCATCGCCCGCCGAGGACAGCGACCTCGGCGCGCTGTCGTACCTGCTGGCCGCCGACTGCCTGCTGCCCGTCGAGGACCGGCAGCGGCTGCTGGAGGAGAGGTCGCCGGCCCGTCGGCTGCGGCTGGTGCGGCGGATGCTGCACCGGGAGACCGGGATTTTGAGCGCTTTGAAGGCGGTGCCGGTGCCGTTGACGGAGTTCGGGCACGTGCCGAGCCCGAACTAGCGCCGCGCACTGAACGCCGACGAGGTGGTTCGCACTCGGCAGGACCGAGGAACCCCTGGAACGGCCGACTTCCCGGCCGCCGCGGGTTCTCGCTGTCCTCGTGCTCAGGGCCCCTGAACATCGCCCCCGAATGCCTCTGCACTTCACGGGGCCACCCTGATCCGCACCACCGGAACGCCCGCCTCCCACGAGGGTCGCCGAGCTGTGCCCGCAGCACCGTTGAGCCGCGCCGCCAGGCGCCATCAAGCCCATCCCCGGCACGCCGATCGTCGGATCGTTGAATTGTGGCCTTGTGGGATTGTTGAACAATCCTTACTCTGAGGTCCACATCACACTCGACCACTCCTCCACCACGCTGCGAGGTGTCCCATGAGCACGTCCATGACCGAGGAGACAGGCCGTTTCGCCTGGTTCCGCAGTCTCGGCCAGAAGGGCAGGCGCGCGTTCGTCGGCGCCTTCGGCGGCTACGGGCTCGACTCCTACGACTACTGGGTCCTGCCCCTGAGCCTGGTCGCGATCAGCGGCTACTTCGGCCTCACCAAGGCGGAAGCAGGCCTGCTGGGCACGAGCACGCTGCTCATGAGCGCCATCGGCGGCGCGGTGGCGGGCGTCATGGCCGACCGGTTCGGCCGCTCGAAAACGCTGATCATCACGGTGGCGGCGTACGCGTTCTTCACCGTGCTGTGCGGCTTCGCGACCAACTACGAGACCCTGCTGGTCTTCCGCGCCCTGCAGGGACTGGGCTTCGGCGGCGAGTGGGCGGCCGGGGCGATCCTCGTGGCCGAGTACTGCAAGCCGAAGTACCGCGGCCGCACGGTGGCGTTCGTCCAGAGCGCGTGGGCGGTCGGCTGGGGGCTCGCGGTCATCGTCAACACACTGGTGGCGAGCTTGGCGGACCCGGCCATCTCCTGGCGCATCATGTTCTGGACGGGCGCGCTGCCCGCGATCCTCATCTTCTACGTGCGCCGCAACGTCGAGGACGCGCCGGAAGCCAAGGCGCAGCTCAAGGAACGCGGCACGTTCCCGAAGATCTTCCAGGGTCCGATCCTCAAGACCACGGTGTTCGCCGCGTTGCTCGCGACCGGCGTGCAGGGCGGGTACTACACGCTCGCGTTGTGGCTGCCCGCGTTCCTGCAGACGGGGCGCGGCCTCACGGTCATCGGCACGGGCGGGTACCTCGCGTTCCTCATCGTCGGCGCCTGGATCGGGTACGTGTGCGGTGGCTACCTCACGGACTACCTGGGGCGCAAGAAGACCTTCGTGGTCTTCGCCGTCGCCAGCGCGCTGCTGATCGTGGCCTACACGCAGATTCCCAACGGCGCCAACACGTTGGTCATGTTCCTCGGCTTCCCGCTCGGGTTCTGCATGTCCGCGATCTTCAGCGGGTTCGGCAGCTACCTCAGCGAGCTCTACCCGACGCAGCTGCGGGGCACCGGCCAGGGCTTCACCTACAACTTCGGGCGCGCGTTCGGCGCGGTGTTCCCCGGCGTGGTCGGCTTCATGGCCGACCGGCTGGGCATCGGCGGTGCGATGCTGTTCGGGGCGGCCGCGTACGGAATCGCGGTCATCGCACTCATCTGGCTGCCGGAGACGGTCAACAAGGAGCTGGAATGACGACCGCGGGACAAGCGCCGGGACAGGCGCAGGCCAACCTGATCGCCATCCCCAGGGACTGGGCGTACGACTTCCTCCTCTTCACCCACCGCAACCCCAAGCCGTGCCCCGTTCTCGACGTGCTGGACGCGGGCGAGACCGTCAGTGCCCTCAAGCAGGACGCGGACGTGCGCACCCACGCACCGCAGTACCGCATCTGGGAGAACGGCGAGCTCGTAGCGGAACCCGAGAACGCGACCGAGCACTGGCGCGACGACCTGGTGACGTTCCTGATCGGCTGCAGCTTCACCTTCGAGACGGCACTGACCAACGCCGGAGTGCCGCTGCGGCACGTGGAGCAGCAGAAGAACGTCTCCATGTTCGTCACGGACATCCAGTGCAGGCCTGCCGGACGGTTGCACGGCCCGATGGTCGTGTCGATGCGCTGGATTCCGGAGTCCCTTGTGGACATAGCACACAAGGTCACCGCGCTCATGCCGTCGGTGCACGGGGCACCGGTCGGCGCGGGAGACCCGAAGATGCTCGGGATCAGGAACATCGGCGAACCGGACTTCGGCGACTCCGTCGAGCACGAACCCGGTGACGTGCCGGTGTTCTGGGCGTGCGGCGTGACGCCACAGGCGGTGCTGATGAAGTCCAAGCCACCGTTCGCGATCACGCACGCGCCCGGTCAGATGTTCGTCACGGACATGCCGGACTTCGCCTATCGGGTCGGATAGGCCACCGCGAGGGCGGCGCCTCAGCCGAGGCGTCGCCCCAGGTCGTCCAGGCCGTTCCACGCCGTGCAGCAGCCGTACGCCAGCGCGGCACCGAGCGGCCACGCCAGAAGTCCCCACCACGTCTCCAGTGCGGGCGCGATGAGCAACGTGTCGTTCGGCTTGATCGACGCTGGCATCGGATAGCCGCCCAGTGCGAGCTTGACGCCCATCCACTGCGCCATCCACCCCGCCGCGAACGAGCCGGCGGTCATCCCCAGCATCACGACGGGCCCGCGCCGCTGCCGCAGCAGCCACGTCGCGATCCCCGTGACCACGCCGGCGCCGAACCCGATCAGCACGAACACCATCAGCGCGTCGAGCCGGTGGTAGCTCTCCACCCCGATCGGGTAGAACTTGCCGTCCTGCGGCGAGACGATCTTGAGCTGCGCCGGGGCCAGCCACGACCACAGGTACGCGGCGGGCAGCCCGAACGCGAACGTCGTCAGCGCCACCACCAAGCCCGGCAGCAGGTCCCGCTTCACCACGACCTTCGGCCGTGGCCGCATGTAGTAGTGGTAGACGTACGGCGGCTCCGGCACGGGTTCGATGCGCACCGGCGCTGCTTTCTCGTCCATTCGCGAGAGGTTACTACCGAGCCGACATGGTCTCTCCGTGGCGGCTGCAGCGCGCCGTCCAGCCGTCCGGGGTCACCTGGACGACCATGCGGCGCGCGCACTCCGCGCAGTACCGCGGCGGGTCGATCATGGACAGGCGCTGACGGCAGAACGCGTGGTCGCCGTCAGCTTCCTCTTTGCCGCAGAAGGAGCAGTACACGGTCGTAATCATCACAGGGTCTGGCTGAGCGCCTTGATGGGCATCGACAGTTCTTCGAGCATGTCGAGGTCCTGCTGCGCGGGACGGCCGAGGTTCGTCAGGTAGTTGCCGACGATGATCGCGTTGATGCCGCCGAGCATGCCCTGCTTCGCGCCCAGGTCGCCGAACGTCAGCTCACGGCCGCCGGCGAACCGAAGGATCGTGCGCGGCAGCGCCAGCCGGAACGCGCCGACCGTGCGCAGCGCCTCGGCGCCCTCCACGACCGGGTAGTTCTCGTACGGCGTGCCGGGGTTCGGGATGAGGAAGTTCAACGGAACCTCGTCCGGCTCCAGCTCCGCGAGCTGCACGGCGAACTCCGCGCGCTGCGCCAGCGTCTCCCCCATGCCGATGATGCCGCCGCAGCAGACCTCCATGCCGGCGTCGCGGATCATCCGCAGCGTGTCCCAGCGCTCCTCCCAGGAGTGCGTGGTCACGACCTCGGGGAAGTGCGAGCGGGCCGTCTCGAGGTTGTGGTTGTAGCGGTGCACGCCCATCGCGACGAGCTCGTCGACCTGCTCCTGCGTGAGCATGCCGAGCGAGCAGGCGATCTGGATGTCGTTGCCGTCCTCGCGGATGGCCTTGATGCCGTCGCGCACCTGCGAGAGCAGCCGCTTGTCCGGGCCGCGCACGGCCGCGACGATGCAGAACTCGGTCGCGCCGGTGTCGCGGGTCTGCCGCGCCGCGCGGACCAGGCCGGGGATGTCGAGCCACGCCGAGCGCACGGGCGAGGGGAACTGGCCCGACTGCGAGCAGAAGTGGCAGTCCTCCGGGCAGCCGCCGGTCTTGAGCGAGACGATGCCCTCGACCTCGACCTCGGGGCCGCACCAGCGCTCACGGACCTCGTGTGCGAGCGCCAGCAGGTCGGGGACCCGGTCCTCCGGGAGCTCCAGCACCTTCAGCACCTGAGCCTCGGTGAGCCCGACGCCTCGTTCGAGCACCTGCTCACGAGCTTCGTCGAGCACGTCGATCTGTTCCGGTGCTGCGGTCACGGTCTCTCCTCCTCCTGTGGCCTGGCGTGCACTATGCCGCACTGAATCCTTCATCGTGGAGCGACGTAGATCACTGGACCGCGAATTGAGCCGCGAACGTCTCCGGGTCGAACTCGCCGCCGAACCACGGTGAAAACGATCTCTTGGCAACGGCCAGGAAATCCACAGAACCGAGCTTCGTCACACCTTGGGGCAGAGCGCCGAGCAACGGGGCGCCCGCCGCCTCCGGCAGGTCGGCCAGGTTCGTGAGCGAGGCGAGGTCCGGGTGCAACGGCCAGCTGCCGACGACGACCCCGATCGACTCGAGCCCACGCCGCTGCAACGCCTCGGCCGTCAGCGCGGTCGTGTTCAACGTGCCGAGCCCGGCCTGAGCCACGATCAGGACGGGTGCGTTCACCGCCCACGCCATGTCGGCCAGGGTCGTCCCGCCCTCGTCGAACCGCACGAGCAGCCCGCCGGCGCCCTCGACCAGCACAAGGTCGTGGGTCTTGTCGAGCGCGGAGACCTCGGCCGCGACGTCTTGGGGACGCACGGTCGCCATGCCCGCCCGCTTCGCCGCGGTGGCGGGCGCCAACGGGTCGGGGTATCTGGCCAGCTCACGGGTCGTCACGTCGCCCGCCAGCCGCGCCACCTCCGCCACGTCGCCAGGCTCGCCGGGCAGCAGGCCGGTCTGCGCGGGCTTGAGCACCGCGACCCGTCTGCCTTCTGCCCTGGCCAGCGCCGCGATGCCCGCGGTGACGGCGGTCTTGCCGACCTCTGTCCCGGTTCCGGTGATCACCAGCACGCTCACAGATCCTCACCTTAGGCCTTGCACCCCACTCGGGGCCTCGCAGGCCGCTCGCGGAGTACGGCGGTCACATAGGGTGATCCCATGACCGAGCAACCGATCGTGATGTACGGCGCCGAATGGTGTGGCGACTGCCGCCGGGCCAAGTCGTGGCTGACCCGCAACAACGTGCCGTTCACCTACGTCGACGTCGAGAACGACGACGAGGCGCGGGACAGGGCCATCGCGATCGCGGGCCGCAAGAACATCCCCGTCGTCGTGCTGCCGAACGGCGAGTTCCTGGTCGAGCCGACCGACACTCAGCTCGCCGCCGCGATCACGCCCTGACAGATCGCCGCGATGTCGTCGTCCGTGCTGATGAACGGCGGCATCGTGTAGATCAGGTCGCGGAACGGCCGCAGCCACACGCCCGCGTCCACAGCGGCCTTGGTGGCTCGTGCCATGTCCACCGGCTCATGCAGCTGCACGACGCCGATAGCGCCCAGCACGCGCACGTCCCGAACGCCGGGCAACGCGCGTGCGGGCGCGAGTCCGGCCGTCAGACCGGCCGAGATGCGCGCGACCTCACGCTTCCAGTCCTGGGACAGCAGCAGGTCGATCGACGCCAGCGACACCGCCGCCGCCAGCGGGTTGCCCATGAACGTCGGCCCGTGCGCGAGCACCGGCACCTCGCCCTTGCTGATCCCGTCGGCAACCCGTGACGTGCACAGGGTGGCGGCCATCGTCAGATAACCGCCGGTCAGCGACTTGCCGAGGCACATGACGTCCGGGCTGACGTTCGCGTGGTCGGCGCCGAACAGCTCGCCCGTGCGCCCGAAACCCGTGGCGATCTCGTCGAACACGAGAAGCACGTCGTGCGTGTACGCGAGTTCACGAAGAACGTGCAGGTAGCGCGGGTCGTGGAACCTCATGCCGCCCGCGCCCTGCACGACCGGCTCGACGATGATCGCCGCCAGCTCACCCGCGTGCTCCTCGATCAGGTCGGCGAGGTGCTGGACGTACGCGGTGTCCATCTCCGCCGGCGGCGCGTCTGCGAAGACCTGCTCCGGCAGAATTCCACGCCACAACGAATGCATCCCGCCTTCGGGATCGCAGACGGACATCGGGTTGAACGTGTCGCCGTGGTAGCCGCCGCGCCACGTCAGCAGACGGTGCTTCTCCGGCCGGTTCTGCGAGCGCCAGTACTGCAGGCACATCTTCACCGCGACCTCGACCGACACCGAGCCGGAGTCGCACAGGAACACGTGCTGCAACTCAGAAGGCGTGATCTCGACCAGCTTCGCGGCGAGCCTGATCGCGGGCTCGTGCGTGAGCCCGCCGAACATCACGTGGCTCATCCGGCCGATCTGGTCGGTGACGGCCGCGTCCAGCACGGGGTGGCGGTAGCCGTGGATGGCCGCCCACCAGGACGACATGCCGTCCACGAGCTCGCGACCGTCCGCCAGCGTCAGCCGGACACCCGAGGCTTCCGAGACGAGCAACGGTTCCTGGGTGCCCGGCATCGGGCCGTACGGGTGCCAGACGTGCGCCTGGTCGAGCTTCAGCAGGTCGTCCACCCGGCTGAGATTAGGCGAGGCGCACCGGCAGGGTGTGCAGGCCGCGGACCAGCGTGCTGTCCCGCCACCCCAACGTCTCCGGCTCGGCGGCGAGCGTCAGGTTCGGGAACCGGGCGAGCAGCTGCGTGAGTGCCACGTCGAACTCCAGCCGGGCCAGCGGGGCGCCCAGGCAGAAGTGGATGCCGTGGCCGAACGCGACGTGGCCCTGCGCGGACCGCGTCACGTCGAGCTGGTCGGCGTTCTCGTAGCGCTGGGGGTCGCGGTTCGCGGCGATCAGCGACACCAGCAGGATCTCGTCGGCGGGCACGGTGACGCCACCGAGCTCGATCGGTTCCTTGGTGTAGCGGAACGTCGCGAGGTTGATCGGCCCCTCCAGCCGCAGGAACTCCTCGGTGCTCGCCGGGATCAGCTCCGGGCGGTCCTTGAGGACCTGCAGCTGCTCCGGGTTCTTCAGCAGCGCGAGCACCGCGTTGGCGATGAGGTTCACCGTCGTCTCGTGGCCCGCCACGAGCAGCAGGAACGCCATCGAGATCAGCTCTTCGGTGCTCAGCCGGTCACCGGAGTCATCGGTGTGCACGAGAGCGGAGAAGAACGAGTCGTTCGGCTCGGCCTCGGCGATGGCCGTGACGTGCTGGAACAGGAAGCCGGCCATCGCGGAGGCCGCGGCCTGGACCTGCTCGGGCGTGCCGAAGGACAGCAACTGGTTCGACCACTCGCGGAAGTCGTCGCGGTTGTCGATCGGGATGCCGAGCAGCTCGCAGATGACCGTGATCGGCAGCGGGAACGCGAAGGCCTCCAGCAGGTCGACCTCGTCGCCGTCGTTCAGCTTGGCGATCAGCTCGGCCGCGATCTCCTCGACGCGAGGCCGCATGAGCTCGATGCGGCGGGCGGTGAAGGCCTTGGTCACGAGCTTGCGCAGGCGGGTGTGGTGGGGCGGGTCCAGGTTGAGCATGTGGACGGCGAGCGTCGGCTCTACCTCGCGGCGTACGTGCGTCGCCGTGGAGTGCTTGGCCATCAGGTGGCCGCCCTCCGCGATGTTCTTGCTGACCCTGGGGTCGGTGAGAGCGATCTTCGCCTCGTCGTACCGAGTGACGAGCCAGGCTTTGAGGCCGTGCGGCAGGATCACTTCCTGCACCGGCCCCTCGGCGCGCAGCAGGCCGTGCACCGCGTGCGGGTTCTGGATGTAGTCGTCGGGCAACCGGGTGAGTGTCGTCACCTCACCCAGTTAACCCCGTTTACTCAACCCTCGCCACTATTTCTCGAGCGGCCTTCGTTCCTGGACCGTCCACGTGTTGCCGTCCAGGTCCGCGAAGTCGAAGAAGCTCGCGTAGTTGCGGCGAGCGGGGTCCCTGCCGGGGACGAACTCACCCTGCCAGTCGGGCATGCCCGCCTTGTGTCGCAACGGCCCTACCTGCAGCCCACGCCCGGCGAGGTCGCGGTGCGCGGCCTCGATGTCGCTCACCACGAGGTAGTTGCCGATTCCCGTGCCGAACTGGATCGAACACGCTGATCCCGGTGGAGTGAGCTGTACGACGCGGAATTGGTCATTCGGCCGATAGTCGACATCCAACTCGAATCCGGCCATTTTCGTGTAGAAGGTGATGGCCCGATCCACGTCGCTGACGGGCAATGTGACGACCTCGATGCGGTAGTCCATGTCAGACCAGCACCTCGCCGCCGTCGACGCCCAGCGAGATGCCGGTCATGAACGAGTTGGTGAGCGCGAAGAACACCGCGTCGGCGATCTCCGGAGCCTGTCCGACGCGTCCGGCAGGGCTCGTGGCCTCGCGGGAAGCGAACAGCGCGGCCTTCTTCTCCGCGCCGAGGCCGTCGTAGGCGCCGGTGTCGACGGTGCCGGGCGAGATCGCGTTGACCCGGATCGGCGCGAGCTCGACGGCGAGGCTCCTGGTCACCGCGTCCACGGCGGCGTTCGTGGCACCGACCGCGAGCATGCCCGGCATGACCTTGCGGGCGGAGGCACCGGAGAAGAAGACGAACGAACCGTCGCGCGGCATGCGCGGCGCGAAGTGCCTGGCCAGCAGGATCGGGCCGATGACCTTGACGTCGAACGAGGCCCGCACGGCGTCGCGGTCGAGGTCCGCGACGGTGCCACGCGCCCTTGCCGACGCGGTGGACACGACGTGGTCGACGCTCCCGATCCGTTCGGCGAGCGCGGCGACGCTGCTCTCGTCGGTCAGGTCGACGTGCTCGTCCTGGTTGCGCCCGGCCAGGACGACGGTGCCGCCGGCGTCGCGCACCCTGGCCGCCACCGCCCCGGCGATGCCGCTGTCACGACCGATGACCAGTACCTTCATCGCTGCTGCTCCTTGATCTCGTCGGGAGTGAGGCCGCGGTCGACGCCGTGCGGCACAACGGTTTGCCCTGGCTCCAAGGCCAGCTTCCGGTCGTCGAGGTAGACGTCGACGACGCCGGGTTCGAAGGAGACCCAGTCCGAGATCCGGGCGGACTCGGCCCACGCCTCTGGGTACGACCAGGCGGCGCGCTTGCGGTCCCCGATGTCGTAGTAGCTCGCCAAACCCTTGTAGGGACAGAAGGTCTCGCCTTCGACGTCCTTCAGCGCCGACGCGTCGATGTCCTCACGCGGCACGTACCAGCGCGGCGCGAAACCCGATTCGTACAGCGCCAGCGGCCTTGTCGTGTCTGCGATGACACGGTCGCCGTCGCGCACGACGAGGTGGCGTGTGGCCTGCCGGATGTCGACGCGGTGGTACGGATCGGCCGCGTGTCCGACGATGCGCTCGTCTTCCTCGTAGAACGCATCCATTGCGCGCCAGGCGAAAGCGACCCGATTCTCCAGCACCTTCGCATGGGTGGGCAGGTCGATGTGCTGCCACGCCGCGTGCTTCGCCGTCCCCACCGCGAACCACGCCGTCGCGCCGAGGTCGCGGTGGTTCGTCGTGCGTGTCTCTTCTTCGAGGCCCGTGACGTCACCTCGCGGGAAGTACGCGACCGGATAACGGCCAGGTTCGTGCAGCAGCACCACGTCCTCGCTGTCCGCGACCCACTCGCCCGCAAGCTGCACCCGCATCCGGCGGCGCAGTGGTTCGGCGAACAACAGCCGCTCCGGCAACGGCTCCGGCGTGAGGAACCGGCCCACGGCCTTCGCACCCAACGGCCCTTGCTGCCACGACAGACCCATGACCATCTCCTAACCCTTTAAGTGATGGTTGCTAGTTAGGCAGAGTGTCCTATAACCTGTAAAGGGTCACTTTGGAGGTTAGGAATGGACGAGGGACTGCTGCTCGGCCTGCTGAACACGACGCCGGTGATGGACGGCGTGCAGCATGACGAGCTCGCGGAGGCAGGTCCGCGGTGGCTGACCGAGCACGACCAGCCCGCCTCCGACGACGAGTGGCGCGCCCTGGTCGCAGCACGTGACGCCCTGCAGTCCGTGGTGCGGGGCCAGGCCGGACCTGCGACGCTGGCACCGTTCGTCGAGGACGTCCGGCAGTCGGCCTCCGTCGACGCGTCCGGCGTGGTGTGGCACCTCGACCTGCCCGAGGGACGGACCGCCGCCGCACGGGCCGTGCTCGCCTGGGACGCGCTGCGGGTGTCGAGCCCTGGCCGGTTGCGGGCGTGCGCGAACCCCGAGTGCCGGCTGTTCCTGATCGACCACAGCAAGCCGAACAGCGCCCGGTGGTGCTCGATGGCCGTCTGCGGCAACAGGATGAAGGCTCGCCGCCACTACCAGCGCACGCGAGGGGACAAGTGATGGCCCGCCTGCTGTCGCTCAACGTCGGACTACCCAAGGACGTTTCCTGGCACGACCGGACCGTCCACACCGGAATCTTCAAGCAGCCGGTCACCGGGCCGTTGACGGTCCGCAGGCTCAACATCGACGGTGACGGTCAGGGGGACCTCGGCGGGCACGGCGGCGAGAACCGCGCTGTTCTTGTCTACCAACGGGAGTCGTACGAGCACTGGCGGTCGGAGCTGGGCCGCACCTTCGAGTACGGCCAGTTCGGGGAGAACTTCACCGTCGAAGGCCTGGCCGACGCCGACGTGCACATCGGCGACCGGTTCCGCATCGGCACGGCCGAGTTCGAGGTCACCCAGCCGCGCGTCACCTGCTACCGCGTCGGCATGCGGCTGGCCGAGCCGCGGATGCCGTCGTTGATGGTCGCGCACGGCCGCCCCGGCTTCTACCTGCGGGTCATCACCGAGGGCGAAGTCCAGGCAGGCGACGAGATCGTGCGCACCGAGGTAGGCCGGCACCGGATGAGCGTGGCCGCGATCGACGCGTTGCTGTACCTGCCGGACCGCGACACCGAGCAGCTCGAGAAGGCCGTCGACATCCCCGCCCTGAGCCCTGGCTGGCAGGGTTCGTTCCGCGACCTGCTGACGCCCGCGGAGCCTGAACCCGTTGGCTGGCAGGGATTCCGCCAGTTGCGGGTCGAGGCGATCGTGCCGGAGAGCCCGTCCGTGACGTCGTTCCACCTCGCCGCCGAGGACCTGGCGCGTCCCGAACCTGGTCAATACCTGACCGTCCGCGTGCCGGCAGGCGTGCGGAGCTACTCGATCTCCTCGGACTCGTACCGGATCAGCGTCAAACGCGACGGCGTGGTCAGCACCTGGCTCCACGACCACGTGAAGGTAGGCGACACCCTCGACGTCGCCGCTCCCCGAGGCGACTTCACGCTGCACCCCGGCGACGAACCGGTGATCCTGCTGTCCGCGGGAGTCGGCGTCACCCCGGTGCTCGCGATGCTGCACGCCCTCAAGGGCACCGGCCGCGAGGTCTTCTGGTTGCACACCACCCGTTCCACCGACAACGCGTTCGCCACCGAAGTGCGGCAACTCAGCCCCGCGCACGAGCTCGTCCACTACTCGGACAACGGCCGGCTCACCCGCGAGAACCTCACCGACCTACCTGCCAACGCGAGCGCGTACCTGTGCGGCCCCAACGCTTTCATGGACGACATGCGCGAGGCCCTCATCGGCCTCGGCCTCGACCCGGCCCGCATCCACACCGAACTGTTCGGCGCCCGCACGGCCATCAACCCAGGCCTGGTCGGCACCGCAACCGTTGCACCGCACCAACCTGCGCTGGAGGGCACCGGCCCGAAGATCACGTTCTCCCGCAGCGGCCTCACGGTGGCGTGGCGCGAAGAGGACACGAGCCTGCTCGACCTGGCCGAGGCCTGCGACGTCCCGACCCGCTGGTCGTGCCGCACCGGCGTCTGCCACACCTGCGTGACCCCGGTGCTGTCCGGCACGGTCGTCAACCGGCCGGACCCGCTGGAACCGCCGGCTCCCGGCAGCGCGCTGATCTGTTGCGCGCGACCGGAAACCGATCTGGTCCTGGATCTCTAACGGTGGATCGTGATGCCGCGGATCGTCTTGAGGTCACCGAAGAGCGACGGCGTCGTGTTCACCCGGAAGTTGCCCACCACCATCATCTCCTTCGACTTGTCGCGCTTCTGCACCTCCAGGTGCACGGCGACCTGACCCTCGTGCGTCTTGAACACGCTCTTCAGTTCCTCGATCAGCTCCGGCGTGAGCGTCTTGGTGTGCAGGCCGAGGACGAGCGGCGGGTCCGCGCCGGGGTTCGCCTCCGCGTCGCTGATGTCGAGCGGGACGACACCGTCACCGAAGATCGCCATCTTGTCGTCGCGCCAGTTCACCCTGCCCTTGATGCACACGGCGGAGTCGAGCTCCAGGTCGTCGCGCAGCACCTCGTAGGACTTCGGGAAGAACAGGACCTCGATGGACGCGTCCAGGTCCTCGATGACCGTGATCGCCCACGGCAGGCCGTTCTTGTTCACCCGGCGCTCGATCGACGAGATCATGCCCGAGACGATCAGCTCGCCTTCCTTGGGCGGATCGTCGAGCACGACGGCGATCGGCCGTGGCGCGTACTTGCGCAGGATCCGCTCGGCGCCGTCGAGGGGGTGCGAGGACACGTACAGCCCCAGCATCTCCTTCTCGAGGCTCAGCATCTGCTTGCGCGGGTACTCCTCGGCGCCGAACTTGAGGTGCGCCAACGGAGAGCTGCTGTCGTCCTGGTCGTCGGCGCTGTCACCACCGAACAGGTCGAACTGTCCCTCCGCCTCCTTGCGCTTGATCGGGACGACGGCGTCGACCGCGTCCTCGTGCACCTGGATCAGCGACAGGCGCGGGTGGCCGAACGCGTCGAACGCGCCGGCCTTGATCAGTGACTCGATCACACGCTTGTTGCAGGCGACGAGTTCGGACTTGTCCATGAAGTCCGTGAAGGACGTGTAGGCGCCCTTCTCCTTGCGGCTCTTGATGATCGACTCGACGACGTTCGCGCCGACGTTGCGGATCGCGCCCAGGCCGAAGCGGATGTCCGTGCCGACCGCACCGAAGCGCAGCGCCGACTCGTTGACGTCCGGCGGGAGGACCTTGATGCCCAGGCGGCGGCACTCGGCGAGGTAGACCGCGGACTTGTCCTTGTTGTCACCGACCGACGTGAGCAGGGCGGCCATGTACTCGGCGCGGAAGTTCGCCTTGAGGTACGCCGTCCAGTACGAGATCAGGCCGTACGCGGCCGCGTGCGACTTGTTGAACGCGTAGCCGGCGAACGGGAGGATCGTGTCCCACAGCGCCGTGATCGCGTCGTCGGAGAAGCCGCGCGGGTCGTTGCGCATGCCCTGCTGGAAGCCCTCGAACTCCTTGGCGAGGACCTCGGCCTTCTTCTTGCCCATCGCCTTGCGGAGCACGTCCGCGCGGCCCATGGAGTAGCCCGCGACCTCCTGGGCGATGAACATGATCTGCTCTTGGTAGACGATCAGGCCGTGCGTCTCGCCGAGGATCACTTTGAGCGGTTCCTCGAGCTGCGGGTGGATCGGCTTGACTTCCTGACGGCCGTTCTTGCGGTCCGCGTAGTCGTTGTGCGCGTTCACACCCATCGGACCCGGGCGGTACAGCGCGCCGACCGCGACGATGTCCTCGAACGTCGTCGGCTGCATGCGGCGCAGCAGGTCGCGCATCGGCCCGCCGTCCAGCTGGAACACGCCGAGCGTGTCACCGCGGCCGAGCAGCGCGTAGGTCTCCGGGTCGTCGAGCGTGAGCTTGTCGAAGTCCGGGACCGCGTCCTTGCCGCGGTTGGCCTCGATGTTCTCGATCGCGTCGCCCATCACCGTGAGGTTGCGCAGCCCGAGGAAGTCCATCTTGAGCAGGCCGATGTTCTCGCACGACGGGTAGTCCCAGCCGGTGATGAACGAGCCGTCGTCGCGGTACCAGAGCGGGATGGACTCGGTGAGCGGGTCCTTCGACATGATCACCGCGCAGGCGTGCACACCGGCGTTGCGGATCAGGCCCTCGAGACCGAGCGCGGTGTCGAAGATCTCCTTCACCTGCGAGTCGGACTCCAGCAGCGACCGGACCTCGGCGGCCTCGCCGTAGCGCGGGTGGCTCTTGTTGACGATGCCGTTGAGCGGGATGTCCTTCGCCATGATCGGCGGCGGCAGCGCCTTGGAGATCTTGTCGGCGATCGCGAAGCCCGGCTGACCGTGGTGGACACGCGCCGAGTCCTTCAGCGCGGCCTTGGTCTTAATGGTGCCGAACGTGATCACCTGCGCGACCCTGTCGGCGCCGTACTTCTCGCTGGCGTAGCGGATCATCTCGCCACGACGGCGGTCGTCGAAGTCGATGTCGATGTCGGGCATGGCGGTGCGCTCGGGGTTCAGGAACCGCTCGAACAGCAGACCGTGCGGGATCGGGTCGATGTTCGTGATGCCCATCGCCCACGACACGGCGGCGCCCGCGGCGGAACCACGGCCGGGACCGACGCGGATGCCCACGCTGCGGGCGTAGCTGATCAGGTCGGCGACGATCAGGAAGTACGCCGGGAAGCCCTTGTCGATGATGACCTGGGCCTCGAAGTCACAGCGCTTGATGTACTCGTCGGGGACTTCCTGGCCCGTGAACCGCCACTCCAGGCCGCGCTGGATCTCCTTGCGGAACCACGAGGCCTGGTCCTCGCCCTCGGGCACCTCGAAGTTCGGGATCCGGTCCTTGACGCTCCAGATGTCGTCGTAGGACTCGACCATCGACGCGACGAGCAGCGTGTTGTCGCACGCCTCCGGCAGGTCCTTCCAGATCTGCCGCATCTCCTCGGACGACTTCAGGTAGTAGCCGTCACCGTCGAACTTGAACCGGTTCGGGTCGGTCAGCATCTTGCCGGACTGCACGCAGAGCAACGCGGAGTGCGTGTCCGCCTGGTCCTTGGTGACGTAGTGGCTGTCGTTGGTCGCCAGCGGCGGGATGGCGAGCTTCTTGCTGATCTCCAGCAGGCCGTCGCGGACCCGGCGCTCGATCTCCAGGCCGTGGTCCATCAGTTCCAGGAAGAAGTTCTCCTTGCCGAAGATCTCCTGGTAGTCGGCCGCGGCCTGGAACGCCTCGTTGACCTGGCCGAGCCGCAGCCGGGTCTGGACCTCGCCGGACGGGCAGCCGGTCGTGGCGATGATGCCGTCGGAGTGCTCCGCGACGAGCTCGCGGTCCATGCGGGGCTTGTAGTAGTAGCCCGTCTTGCTCGCCTCGGTGTGCAGGCGGAAGAGGTTGCGCAGGCCGTCCGCGTTGCGCGCCCACATCGTCATGTGCGTGTACGCGCCCGCACCGGAGATGTCGTCGCTGCGCTGGCCGGGATCGCCCCAGGCGACCGGCTTCTTGTGCAGGCGGTTGTGCGGCGCGAGGTAGGCCTCGATGCCGATGATCGGCTTGATGCCGGTCTTCATCGCCGTTTGGTAGAACTCGTCGGACCCGTACATGTTGCCGTGGTCGCTCATACCGACAGCGGTCATGCCGAGCCGCTCGGCTTCTTCGAACAACGGGGCCACCTTGGCCGCGCCGTCGAGCATCGAGTACTCGGTGTGCACGTGCAGGTGCACAAACGAGTCCGCCACGGTACCTCCAGGAGATCGAACGGACGCGTGGGAAGGACGCGAAATCCGGATCCGCCAACCCTATCCCGCCTCGAAGATCACCTCACGGAGGCTCGGGGGTTTGTCGCCGTGATCTCGATCCGGACAGGCGGTGGCACGGTGTTCCAGACCGCCAGGTAGCGTTCTTTTCGTGGTGCCCCCCGATCCCGTAGACGCCCGCCTGCTCGCTGTTCTCGCCGAGTCAGGTCGCGCCGCCGTGCACGAGATCGCCCAGCGCCTGGGGATGGACCCGCGCGAGGCCGCCATGCGTCTGATCACCCTCTCCGGCAGCGGCCTTCCGCTGCTCGTGGGCGTGGAGTGCGACCCGAACGGGGTGCGCCGGGCGCTGGCCAACGCCGCCGCCTACGGCAGTTACGTGGGCGGTCCGCCGTCCGGCCCGTACGCGGTGAACCAGAGCGGCCCCCACCCGGTCCAGCAGCAGCCCTACCCTCCTCAGGGTCCGGTCAGCCAGCCGTTCCCGGCCCAGCCCCAGGCCACCTGGGGCCCGCCCCAGTCAGCGGGCTGGGTGCGCGCGGACCAGCCGCAGCCCAAGCCTGTCGTCTCGCGGACCGGCAAGATCGGCACGGCCCTGGAGGCGGACAGCCTCGAAGGCGCCCGCCTGTCGATCCAGCTGATCGAGGTCGTCGACCCGGCGGACTTCCTGTTCACCGCCGCCGGCTACAAGCTCGCCGAGGGCGAACGGTCCGTGGTCGTGCACACCGAGGTGACGAACACCTCGCAGGTCCCGTACACCTCGCTGCCCGACATGTACCTCGTCCTGGTCACCAAGACCGGCGAGACCGTGACGAAGGCGCCCGTCTCGCTGTCCTCCCGGCCCGCGCACAAGCTCGGCGTGGCGCCGGGCGAGACCGCGGGCGGCCACAGCGTGTTCGTGCTGCCGGACGAGACCCAGGTGATCCAGGTCCGCTGGAGCGTGCGCCCCGAGGTGGACCTGAACACCCTGGTCTGGACCGTCGAGGACTAAAGCAGGGCCAGTGCTGCCGCGTGCACGCCAGGTGCGGCGGCCAGGTACTCGCGGGTCGTCAGCTCCCACGGCTTGCCGTCGAGATCCGTGACGACACCGCCCGCCTCCTGCACGAGCAGCACACCGGACGCGTGCGCGCGCACGTTGTCGTACTGCCAGTGCACGTCCATCCGTCCCGCCGCGACCTGGGCGAGCTGATGGGTCACCGGCACGGAGATCCGGACGTAGAGGGCTTCCTTCGCCATCGCGCTGTAGGCGGCGCCGACGCGGTCCGCCATCTCCGGGCCCTGGCCGGGCTGAGCCTGACCGGTGCCGGCCAGCGCGCCGTCCAATGAGGTCTTGTCCGAGACCTTGAGCCGGACACCGTTCAGGAACGCGCCGCCGCCCTCGGTGGCCGTGAACATCTCGTCGAACAGCGGGAAGTAGACGACCGCGAGCACCGGGCGGCCGTCGCGGACCAGGCTCACACCGATGTTCCAGTCCGTCATGCCGTGGACCGCGTTCATGTTGCCGCCGACCGGGTCGACCAGCCACCACTCGCCTGCTTCGAGCGGGCCGGAGCCGTGTTCGTCGTCGAGCCAGCGCGCGTCCGGGCGGATCTCGGCCAGTTCCGGCCTGAGCAGGTCGACGACGGCGGCGTCGTTGGCCCGGACGGCCTCGACGATCTCGGCGAGGCTGGAGGCGCGGGACTCCGTCGAGTAGCGCTTCAGCATGCGCGCTCCGGCACGGCGGACGGCGGCGGTGGTGGCGGTGAGCACTGCTTCCTCCAAGATTGACTGTCATGCAAGCGGATCTGAATCTGTTGACCGTGCTGGACGCCCTGCTCGACGAGGGCAGCGTGATGGGGGCGGCGCAGCGGCTGCACCTGTCGTCACCCGCGGTCAGCCGCACGCTCGGGCGGATCAGGAAGGTGACCGGCGACGACATCCTCGTGCGGACCGGCCACACGATGACGCCCACGCCGTACGCGCTGGGGATCGCCGACGAGGTGCGCCGGCTGGTGCGCGAGGCCAACGCCGTGCTGGCGCCGAGCCGTGAGCTGGACCTGGCCGAACTGGAGCGCACGTTCACCATCCAGTGCCACGACGCCCTCGCCTCGTCGGTGGTGCCGGCGTTGATCGCGCGGATCGCGGAGCAGGCGCCCGGCGTGCGGTTGCGGGTGCTCGCCGAGCAGTCCGCGGACACCGACGACCTGCGGCACGGCCGGGTCGACCTCGAACTCGGCGGCGGCACGCCCGGCCTCCCCGAGTTCCGCTCGGAGACGCTCGGCACCGACCCGCTCGCCGTGGTCATGCGGTCCGGCCATCCCTGCGCCGAACTGGATCTGCGCGCGTACGCGGCCTATCCGCACGTGGTGGTCTCCCGGCGCGGCCGGCTGACCGCCCCGATCGACGAGCTGCTGGCTGCGGAAGGCTTGCAGCGCAAGGTGATCGCGACCGTGGCGACCGTTCACTCGGCCCTGCAGATCGCGGCGGCGAGCGACGCGCTGATCACCACGACGGCGATCCTCTGCCGGCCGTTGATCGAGGCGTTCGGGCTGGTCACCCGGCCGCTGCCGGCCGAGTCACCGGAGGCGTCGATCAACTGCAACTGGCACCAGCGCTACGACTCCGACCTCGCCCACGCGTGGCTGCGCGACCTGGTGCGGACGATCCTCGCCGAGGTCCTAGCCCGGTAGCGGCAACGCCACGGCGCCGGGAAAGCGCGGGTTCTCGGCCTCGTCGAGCATCGCGGCGGCGACGGTCTCGCGGCTGACCTTCGCGGTGAGGTCGAACGGCGGCGCGTCGTCCAGGCCGACCGTGCGGCCGGGGCTCCCGGGCTCGTCGCTGAGCACGCCGGCGTGGAAGACGGTGCCACCGGCGGCGAGGACGGTGTCGTCGGCCGCGATCTTGTCCGGGATCCGGTCGCCCATCACCTTCCACAGCACCGCGGCGCCCTCTCCCGCCGCGTCGGCGGAGGCGCCCGTTCCGTACGCGCCGAGCCAGATGATCCGGCGCGGTCCGGCGGCGACCACGGCCTTGGCACCGTCGAGCAGGACGCCCGCCCGGTCCGTGCCGAGGCCGGACAGGACGACGGAATCGGCGTCGATGCTCAACGGCGTGCTCACGTCGCCGGCGACCTTGCGCAGGTTCGGGTGGTCGAGGGTGATCCGGCTCGGGTCGCGGGCGATCGCGGTGACGACGTGGCCGCGCTCCAACGCCTGGCGGGTGAGGGCGAAACCGGTCCGGCCCGAGGCCGCGAGAATGGTCAGGTGCATGCCGAGAACGCTATTGAGCACACCGATTAACATCAAGTGCAATGTCGTCAACCGGTGATTTACCCAAACGCAATCAGCCTTCTTCGCGCAGCTTTTCCAACGCCGCGGACAGGTCCTCCGGGTACTCGGACGTGAACGAGACCCACTGGCCGTCCGCCGGGTGGTGGAAGCCGAGCTGACGCGCGTGCAGCCACTGCCTCGTGATCCCGAGCCGCTTGGACAGCGTCGGGTCGGCCCCGTAGGTCAGGTCGCCGACGCACGGGTGGTGCAGCGCCGAGAAGTGCACGCGAATCTGGTGCGTGCGCCCGGTTTCCAGGTGCACCTCGACCAGCGAAGCGGCCCGGAACGCTTCCATCACCTCGTAGTGGGTGATGGACGGCTTGCCGTCCTGCATCACGGCGAACTTGTAGTCGTGCTTCGGGTGACGGTCGATCGGCGCGTCGATGGTGCCCTTGATCGGGTCCGGGTGGCCCTGCACAATCGCGTGGTAGACCTTGTCGACGGTCCGCTCTTTGAAGGCGTGCTTCAAAGCGGAGTACGCGGACTCGGACTTCGCGACCACCATCACACCGGTCGTGCCGACGTCGAGCCGGTGCACGACGCCCTGGCGCTCGGCGGCACCGGACGTGGCGACGCGGTGGCCGGAGGCGAGGAGCCCTCCGACGACGGTCGGCCCGGTCCAGCCCGGCGACGGGTGCACGGCGACACCGACGGGCTTGTCGATGACGATGATGTCGTCGTCCTCGTGGATGATGACCATGCCCTCGACGGGGATCGCCTGGACGGTGACCGGCTGCGGTGGCGCGGGCAGCGTGATCTCCAGCGTCGACCCGGCGATGAGCCGGTCGGACTTGCCGACGACCCGGCCGTCGACCAGCACCTCGTCGGAGTCGACGATGGCCGCGACGACGGTGCGGGACAGGCCGAGCAACTTCGCGAGGCCGGCGTCGACGCGCATGCCGTCCAGACCGTCGGGAATCGGCAGCGTTCGGTATCCGCTCACGCGGGGTGCCTCGACCTTCTTCTCCTTGCAGAACCCGCTGAATCTACCAGGAGCAGCTACTTCGACTCCGCCGCACCGTCGGACTCCGCGGTGGGCGTGGGCTCCACGACGAGCGCGGGCTCGTCCTTGTGGACGGTCCCGTCGTAGTCGTGCCGCAGCAGCGCCAGCACGATGATCGTGGCGCCACCGCCGACGATCGCCATGTCGGCGACGTTGAACACGGGCCACACCCGGCCGTACGGGTCGAACAGCGACAGGAAGTCCACGACGTGGCCGCGCATCGGGCCCGGCTCGCGGAACAGGCGGTCGGCGAGGTTGCCGACGGCGCCGCCCAGCACCAGGCCGAGGCCGACGGCCCAGCCCTGCGAACGGAGGTTGCGCGCGATCCAGAGGATGAACCCGGCGACGCCCAGCGCGATCAGCGCGAGGATCCACGTCTGCCCCTCGGCCAGTCCGAACGCGGCTCCGGGGTTGCGGACGAACGTCAGGTAGAGCACGCCGCCGAAGAGCTTGATCGGGTCGGCGCCCTCGAGGAACGCCACGGACACGACCTTGGTGAGCACGTCCAGGGCCAGCACGCCGCCGGCCAGGAGCGCGAGGATCTTCGTCCGCGGCTCCGGCAACGAGCCGGAGATCGAACCGGAGATCGAGAACTCGTCGTCGTCCTCCTCCGCCTTCGCGGGGGACTCCGCCGGTTCCTCCTCGGTCCTGCCCGCGGCCGGTTCCTCGACCACGATCGCGGGCGTCGCGGCCGTCTCAGGCTCGCTGACCTGCGCTTCCACCGGCTTGTCAGCGACCTTCCCGGCAGCCTTCTCGGCAGCTTTCTCCGCGGCCTTGGCCTCGTCACTCACCAGGTCATTGTCCACTACAGGGACTACGCGAGGAACGGCGGCAGGGTTCGGTTGTCGTCCTGGGGAACCCAGCGGCCGTCGCGCTGCGCGTAGGTCCACTTCGGACCCTCGGTGACGAGAGTGCGCAGCGCCGCGACCAAACGGTCCACGTGCTCGGGCGTCGTGCCGAGGCCGATCGACGCGCGCACGGCGCGTTCCTCGTGCGCTCCGACCTGCTTGACCAGACGCCCCACGATCACGTGCGCGCAGAACGCTCCGTCACGCACACCGATGCCGTACTCGGCGGACAGCGCCGCCGCGAGGAAGCCCGCGTCGAAGCCGGAGATGGTGAAGCTCACGACGCCCACCTTGTCGGCGTCGGTCAGGATCGCGAGCTCGCGCAGGCCGGGGATCGAGCGCAGGCCGTTCTGCAGGCGCGTCAGCAGTTCCTGCTCGTGCGCGACGGTCTGCTCCCAGTGCCGCGACAGGATCTCGCAGGCCGCGGCCAGGGCGTGCACACCGACGACGTTCGGGCTGCCGGCCTCGTGCCGCTCGGGCACCGCGGACCAGGCCACGCCGAGGCGGTCGCCGTGGTCGGTCACCTTCGAGGTCGCACCCCCGCCGACCAGGTACGGCTGGGCCTGCTGCAACCAGTCCGCGCGACCGACCAGCACACCCGCGCCGAACGGCGCGTAGATCTTGTGGCCGGAGAACGCGATGTAGTCGACGCCCAGCTCACGGGCGTTGATCGGGCGGTGCGGGGCGAGCTGGGCCGCGTCGAGCGCGATCCGCGCGCCGTGCCGGCGGGCGACCTTCGCGAGCTCCGCGACCGGCCACAGCTCCCCCGTGACGTTGGACGCCCCGGTGACGATCACGAGCCGAGGGCCGACCGGGGCGGCGGCCAACGCCCGGTCCAGTGCGACCACAGCAGCACCGGACGAAGACGGAGCGGGAACACGCTGAACGTTCGGCCCACGCCACGGCAGCAGTGCCGCGTGGTGCTCGCTGTCGAACAGGACGACGGCGGTGTTCTTGGGAACGCTGCGCGCCAACAGGTTCAGCGAATCGGTGGTGTTGCGGGTGAAGACGACGGCGTCGGAGGAGTGCGCCCCGACGAACCGGCGGATGCGGTCGCGGGCCTGCTCGTAGACGCGGGTCGAGACCTGCGAGGCGAACCCGGCGCCGCGGTGCACGCTGGCGTACCAGGGCAGCAGCTCGTCGACGGCGTCGCGCACTTCCTGCAGACAGGGCGCCGAGGCCGCGTGGTCGAGGTTGGCGTAGGTGACGCGCTCTCCGGTGACGAGCGGAACCCGCAGGTCAGCGCCGACGACAGCCGGAACGGCGGTGGTGGTTCCAGGGGTGATCGCGAGCGTCATCGAGCTGCCTCCGAGGCCAGGGGCCCCGTTGTGCGAAGGCCCGCGCTTGACCGGCGCCCCACGCGCCGGACCAGGTCCTCACCAAGGGCACCCCACCGCGGTTGGAGGGTTGCCGGCCAGCAAGCTTGGGCTTGACGCTGGCTCTCATGACCTGTCAACGACGTTAGCGGAGGCCGACGCGCTCGTCGACACCTGATTCAGATGCTGGGAAGCGTCGGTGACCGACTAATCGCCGGTCTCGCCCTTCCACCGTGCGTAGCGACCGGCGCGGTCGACGGCACGTACGCGCCGCTCAGCGGCATCGCGCGCTTCCTCGGTGGTGACGATGAGCAACTGGTCGTCCGTCTGCAGCCGGGTCGTCGGTTGTGGCGTGAAACTCTTTCCCGAGCGCACCACGAGGCTGACTGTGGCGCCGACGGGCAACCGCAGTTCGGTCATGTAGACGCCGTGCAGCTTCGACCCGCGCTGGATGTGCACCTGCAGCAGTTCGGCGCCCAGCTCGTCGAGCGGCGAGGAGTCGACCTGCACCTCCTGCGCCTCCCCCGTCTTCACCAGCCCGAGGCGCCGGGCGAGGAACGGCAGCGTCGTGCCCTGCACCACCGTCAGCACGATGACCAGCACGAACACCACGTCGACCAGTTCGCGCGCGCCCTCGACCCCCTGGATCAACGGGATCAGCGCGAACACGATCGGCACCGCGCCGCGCAGCCCCGACCAGGACAGGAAGGCCTGTTCCCGCCACGGCACCTTGAACGGCAGCGAGGCGAGGAACACCGACAGCGGCCGGCCCACGAACGTCAGCACCACGCCCGCGACCAGGGCGGGGAACAGCACGTCGAGCAGCCGCGACGGCGAGGCGTAGAGGCCGAGCAGCACGAAGAGCCCGATCTGGGCGAGCCAGCCGAGGCCTTCGGCGAACGAGAGGGTGTCGGCGCGGTGCGGCAGGCGGGCGTTGCCCAGGACCAGCGCGGCGACGTAGGTGGCGAGGAATCCGGAGGCGTGCGCGAGGTCGCCGGCCGTGTAGGCCATCACGCACACCGCCACTGTGGCGAGCGGGTACAGACCGGTGGAGGGCAGTGCCGCGCGTCTGAGCCCGGCTCCGCCGAGATAGCCGAGGGCGACGCCGATGAGCGCGCCCACGCCCAGTTCGTAGATCACCAGCAGCGGCGCGGTCCACGAGATCGCGTCCGACGAGGCCAGCAGCACGACGGCGATGTAGACGGGCGCGTCGTTGAGGCCGGACTCCAGTTCGAGCGCACCGGTGAGCCGCGGCCCCACGCCTAACGAGCGCAGGACGCTGAACACGGCGGCCGCGTCGGTGGACGACAGCACCGCGCCCCACAGCAACGCCATCCGCCAGTCGAGTCCGAGCAGGTAGTGCAGTGCCGTCCCGGTCACCGCCACGCTGACCACAACGGCCACTGTGGACAGTGCGACGCCCAGCCACAGCGAGGACTTCACCGCGTTCCAGCGGGTCGTGATGCCACCCTCGGTCAGGATCAGCACGAGCGCCGCGATGCCGAGGGACTGCGTCAGGTCGGCGTCGTCGAACTTGATGCCGAACGCGGCCTCGCCGAGCAGCACGCCGATGCCGAGGTACAGCAGGAGTGAGGGCAGCCCAAGCCGAGTCGACACCCGCACCGCGATCACGGAGATCAGCAGTACGGCCGCGCCGATGCCCAGAACGACCGTGACGTCACCCACCTGGACCATTCTGGTTGATCACCACCGATTCCGACGAATCCGACGATCGCCTCTACCGGGCTCATGCGCGGTGGAGCATGTTGATCTGTGGCTCAATCCCTAACCCTGCACGGAGTTGAACCATGAGGATCCTGATCGCGCTGGCGGCCGCCTTGATGGTGACCGGAGCAACAACAGCGCAAGCGGCCGCCCCTGCGGCTCTGGCGGCACCGAACATCAGCGTCGCGAACGTCCAAGCACACCTGAACCAGTTCCAGTCGATCGCGAACGCCAACGGCGGCAACCGCGCTCACGGACGACCGGGGTACCTGGCCTCGATCAACTGGGTCAAGAGCAAGCTCGACGCGGCCGGCTACACGACGCGCGTGCAGTCGTTCACCTACGGCGGCGCCACCGGCTACAACCTGATCGCGGACTACCCCGGCGGCGACGCGAACAACGTCGTCATGCTGGGTGGTCACCTCGACAGCGTCACGGCGGGCCCCGGCATCAACGACAACGGCACGGGTTCCGCGTCGATCCTGGAGGTCGCCCTCCAGGTGAAGGCAACCGGCTTCCAGCCGACCAAGCACCTGCGGTTCGGCTGGTGGGGCGCGGAGGAACTCGGGCTGCGCGGCTCGACGGCCTACGTGAACTCCCTGTCCACCACCGAGAAGTCGAGGATCAAGGCGTACCTGAACTTCGACATGACCGGCTCGCCGAACCCCGGCTACTTTGTCTACAACGGCGCCGACGGCCAGCCCACCGGTTCGGTGGCGCTGCAGCAGCGGCTGCAGGCGGGCTTCAACACGATCGGCGTCCAGACCGAGCTGACCAACGTCGGCGGCCGCTCCGACCACGCGGCGTTCGCACGGGCGAACATCCCGACCGGCGGCACCTTCACCGGCGCCGAGCAGACGAAGACCTCGGCGCAGGCGGCGAAGTGGGGTGGCACGGCCGGTCAAGCCTTCGACCGTTGCTACCACCGCTCCTGCGACACCACGTCGAACGTCAACGCCACGGCTCTCGACCGCAACGCGGACGTGATCGCCTACGCGTTGTGGAACACGGCGGCCTGATCATTTCGCGGTGAGCACCTGCACGGCCTCGTCGAGCACCGGTTCGACGAGGCCGGGCAGGGTCGCCCACATCTGCGCCTGGCCGAGGTAGAGGCTGAACGCGATGAGCGCGCGCTTCTTCGCGTGCTCGTGGTCGAACCCGAGCTGCTCGAACAGCTCGGTCAGGTAGCTCAAGCGTTTCTCCGTGACGCGCCGCAGGACCGGCGCGATCACCTCGTTCTCGGCGCCCGCCTGCAACGCCATCTCCACCGAGCCCTTGCGGCCGCGGTCGAGCACCGTGCCGAACAACGTCCTGAGCTTGTCCCGCGGTGACTTCTCCGCCTCGACCAGCTCGATGACCTTCTCGGTGTGCTCCCGCTCCCACCGCTCGACCGTCGCCTTCAGCAACGCCTCGCGGTTCGGGAAGTGGTGGTAGACGCTGCCTTTCGTGGCCCCGGCCTGTGCGGCCAGCGGTTCGATCGCCACCGCGGTGAGCCCGCCGTCGGCCAGCGCTCTCAGCGCTATCTCAGTCCAGTCATCGCGATTCCGCCGCACCACGCTTCCATACGCTACCGTACGTTTCAGGAACATACGGCAGCGTATGGAAGGGGATCCTCATGATCAGGAACGTCCACACCCGCGACCTCGGCGTGCCCGCGGGCCCGTTCGTCGACCGCATCCAGGAACTCTGGCCACCCGCGTGGGGCAAGCAGGAGTTCGACCGCCCGCTGGGGGTCGGCGCGGACGGCGGCCACGGCCCGATCCGCTACCGCTGCACCTCGTTCACACCCGGCGAGTCGATCACCTTCGCGTTCCGCGACGGCCACGGCACGCACACCCTGTCGGCGTCCGGCACCGTCGTGCGGCACGACCTGGTGGGCGACTTCCCGCTGGTCGCGCGGATCCGCTGGACGCTGGTGGTCCGCTGGCTGCACGACGCGTGCCTGGAGGACCTGTTCGACAACTTCGAACGCGCGGCGGGACGCGAGCCCGCCGCACCGGCCAGGTGGTCGCCCTGGGTCCGGCTGGTGCGGCGGGTGGTCGAATCGCAGATGAACCGTCAGGCGCAGCGCAGCTTCACGGGACCCGCGAAGTAGAGCCCGCCGAACACGTCGCCGTTCTCGGCGAGCACGTCCGGGAACACGTCGTGGGGCAACGGGTCGACCCTGCCGTCCGCACGCTGCACCGCGGCCCCCGACTCCCAGCGCGACATCTCGTCACCAGCGTCGTTGGCGGCCAGGACAGCGCCGCCGGGCAGCGTGCGGACGATCTCGCCCCGCAGGTTCCACTCCACCGAGATTCCCCGGTAGTCACCCTCCACCGCCGACGCCCCGTAGACGCGACCGTCCCGAATCAAACTCGGGAACACCTGGTAGTGCCCCTCCAGCGGCTGGAGTTCGACGCGCTCGCCCTGCCGATTCCACACGTAGTACCGCTGCGGCCCGTCTCCGCCGACGCCACCGACGACGTTGCCCGCGTCGTCGATTCCCTCAGTCCACCACGACCGCCCGTCGTCGGTGCCTTCGAGCAACCGCGGCAAGGCCACCCCGGCCGGCCACACCGCCAACGCTCCACCGGACTTGCCGACCACCTCACCGTCGGCGTTGATCGAGTGCACCGTCGACGACCTGCCGGGCAACTCGCCAAGCTTCTCCTCGCCACGCCACCGCCCGTCCTCACCGGCGCTGAGCAGCACACCGTTCCGGTTGATGTCGACGGAAGACCGCTGTACCGGGAACGTCACCGTCTCCGGCACCTCCTGATGCCAGACCACGACCGACTGGCCCCAGGTCGTCGAGGCCAGCCAGTCGCCGGCGCCGGCGAGAGTGCCGATCGAGGACTGACCTGCTGGAATCGGCAGATCAGTCCTGATCCACTCGCATCCCGTCTCCGCTTGTGCGGCGGTGGGTGCGACCAGCACACCCGTGATCAACACAGCGGCGCCCACCGTCAGGCGCCATCCCCCAGCAACCACGTGCCACCCCATCTCGGAGAGATCGACCGATCACCTGGAGGTGTCCGCTTCGGCGCAGGTGTTGCATCCAAAAGAAAAACGGCGTGTGCGGTGGACGAACCCACCGCACACGCCGTCAGCAGCGCCGTACTTACGCCTTCGCGACAGCGACCTTCACCTTCAGGCCGTCGCCGACCGTGCCCTCAGAAGAGCCCTCACCGAACACCACCGACGTCGTCAGCGTCTCGGCCTGCACGAACGACAGATGCGGCTCCACGGCGGAACGCACCGCGTCCGGAAGCTCCAGCGTCAGCGTGATCCGGTCGGACACGTCGAGCTGAGCGTCCTTGCGCGCCTGCTGCACCACGCGCACCAGGTCACGCGCGACGCCCTCGGCCTCCAGCTCCGGCGACAGCACCGTGTCGAGCACGACGACACCGGCACCGCCCGGCAGAGCGGCCGTGGCGGCGGGATCCGTTGCCACCAGGCGCTGTTCGTACTCGCCCTCGAACAGCTCGACACCGGCGGCGACGATCTTTCCGTCCACTTCGGACCAGTCACCGGCCTTGACGGCCTTGATGACCTTCTGCACGTTCGGCCCGAGCCGAGGACCGGCGGCACGCGCGTTGACGACCAGCTGGAACTGCCCGTGGGCGTCGACGTCCGTGGACAGCGACACCTCCTTGACGTTGACCTCGTCGCGCACGATCTCGGCGAAGTCCTCCAGCGAGCCCGCCACCGGCGACGCGACCGTCAGGCGCGCCAGCGGAAGCCGCACGCGCAGCTTGTTCGCCTTGCGCAGCGACAACGCCGTCGAGCAGACGTCACGCACCTCGTCCATCGCCGCCACCAGCGCGTCGTCCGCGGGCAGGTCCGACACCGACGGGAAGTCCGTCAGGTGCACCGAACGGCCACCGGTCAGCCCGCGCCACACGACCTCGGTCGTGTACGGCAGCAACGGCGCCGTCACGCGCGTGACGACCTCCAGCACGGTGTGCAGGGTGTCGATCGCGTCCTGGTCACCGTCCCAGAACCGCTGCCGCGACCGCCGCACGTACCAGTTCGTCAGCACCTCCAGGTACTCGCGCACCAGCTGGCACGCACCGGAGATGTCGTAGACGTCCATCGCCGCCTGGACGTCGCGCACCAGGTCGTGCGTCTTCGCCAGCGCGTACCGGTCGAGCACGTTCTTCGAGTCGACGCGCCACGTGCCCTCCTTCCCGGAAGCGTTGGAGTACAACGCGAGGAAGTACCAGGAGTTCCACAGCGGCAGCACCGCCTGGCGCACCGCGTCCCTGATGCCGCGCTCGGTCACCACGAGGTCGCCACCGCGCAGGATCGGCGACGCCATGAGGAACCAGCGCATGGCGTCCGAGCCGTCGCGGTCGAAGACCTCGTTGACGCTCGGGTAGTTCTTCAGCGACTTGGACATCTTCTGGCCGTCGTCACCGAGCACGATGCCGTGCGCCACGCAGTCGCGGAACGCGGGCCGGTCGAACAACGCCGTCGCGAGCACGTGCATGGTGTAGAACCAGCCACGCGTCTGCCCGTTGTACTCGACGATGAAGTTGCCCGGGTAGTGGTTCTCGAACCACGTCGCGTTCTCGAACGGGTAGTGCACCTGCGCGAACGACATCGAGCCCGACTCGAACCAGCAGTCGAGCACGTCCGGGATGCGCCGCATGACGGACCGACCGCTCGGGTCGTCCGGGTTCGGCCGCGTCAGGTCGTCGATGAACGGCCGGTGCAGGTTGTCCGGACGCACGCCGAAGTCGCGCTCCAGCTCGTCCAGCGACCCGTACACGTCCGTGCGGGGGAACTCGGGGTTGTCCGAGGTCCACACGGGCAGCGGCGAGCCCCAGTACCGGTTGCGCGAGATGTTCCAGTCGCGCGCGTTCTCGAGCCACTTGCCGAACTGGCCGTCCTTGATGTGGCCGGGCACCCAGTTGATCTGCTGGTTGAGCTCGACCATCCGGTCCTTGAACTGCGTGACCGCGACGAACCACGCCGACAGCGCGCGCTGGATCAGCGGGTTCGCACACCGCCAGCAGTGCGGGTACGGGTGGTCGTAGGTCTCGTGGCGCAGCAGCAGGCCCGCGTCCTTGAGGTCGCGGATGATCAGCTTGTTCGCCTCGAAGACGTGCACACCCTGGTACGGCGCCACCTCCGCGGTGAACTTGCCGTCCGGACCGACCGGCACGACGACCTCGATGCCCGCCGCGTCCGTCACGACCTTGTCGTCCTCACCGAACGCCGGTGCGATGTGGACGATGCCCGTGCCGTCGTCGGTGGTCACGTAGTCCGCGGCCAGCACCTGGTGCGCGTTCTCGCGGCCCACGAAGAAGTCGAACGGCGGCAGGTACTTCTTGCCCAGCAGGTCAGAACCCTTGTAGCGGGCGACGACCTCGGGCTCCTCGCCCAGCTCACGCGCGTACGCCGCGACACGGGCCTCGGCCAGCAGGTACTTGTCGCCGTCGGAACCGACCACGGTCACGTAGTCGACGTCCGGGTGCACGGCGGCGGCCAGGTTGCTCGGCAGCGTCCACGGCGTGGTCGTCCAGACCAGGGCCTTCTCACCGGACTCGAGGCGCAGCGCGACCGTGACGGCGGGGTCCTGCCGGTCCCGGTAGGCGTCGTCCATCTTGGTCTCGGTGTTCGACAGCGGCGTCTGGCAACGCCAGCAGTACCAGAGCACCCGGAAGCCCTCGTAGATCAAGCCCTTGTCCCACAAGGCCTTGAACGCCCACATGACGCTTTCCATGTAGTCGAGGTCGAGCGTCTTGTAGTCGTTGTCGAAGTCGACCCAGCGAGCCTGCCGCGTCACGTACTCGCGCCACTGGTCCGTGTACTGCAGCACGGACGTGCGGCAGGCCTCGTTGAACTTCTCGATGCCGAGCTCGTCGATCTCGTGCTTCTGCGTGATGCCCAGCTGCTTCTCGGCCTCGTACTCGGCCGGCATGCCGTGCGTGTCCCAGCCGAACCGGCGCTCGACGTGCTTGCCGCGCATCGTCTGGTAGCGCGGCACGACGTCCTTGACGTAGCCGGTCAGCAGGTGCCCGTAGTGCGGCAGGCCGTTGGCGAACGGCGGGCCGTCGTAGAAGACGAACTCGTTCTCGCCGCTCTCGCCCACCGGGTTGCGGTCGATGCTCGCCTGGAAGGTCTCGTCGTCCTTCCAGTACCCGAGCACGTCCTGCTCGAGGTTCGGAAAGGACGGCTGCGCCGGGACCTCGTTCGCTCCGGCCCTGGGGTAGGCCATCTTCACTGCTCCTCGCGGTCAGATGCGACACGCGAGGACGACACACCGATGTGGCTCGGTCCGCCGCGGTACCACCCCGCTTGCCCGTCTGACGACGAGCCTCTCGTTCTTCGGCTGTGACGGGCCGGTCCCGTCCGGTTCTACTGAGGCGCTCGCGCACCCGTTCTTCCGGAGGCTCCCCGGTGATGGCCGGATCGGTGCCTGTGAGTTACAGAGTAACCGCAGGCGCAAACCGTATGCTCGCGCGATGACGTTGACCATCGCGTTGTCGATCGTGCTGGCCCTGCTGTTCGTGGCGACGGGCGCGGGCAAGCTGTTCGGGGCGAAGGCGTCACTCGAGGCCCGCGACCACTTCCGGATGAACCCGGCGCTGTGGCGCACCATCGGCGCGCTGGAGTGGGCCGGTGCGGCCGGCCTGGTCGTCGGCCTGGTCACGTGGGAGTGGGTGGCGCACGCGGCCACCGTCGGGCTCGGGCTGCTGATGGTCGGCGCCACGATCACCCGGCTGAGGTACGACTCGAAGCCTTCTGGCGTGGTCGTGGACCTGGCGCTGCTGGCGTTGCTGATCATGCTGCTGTTCCTGGACCGGTGAGGCACGAGTTCCGCGTCCTCGGCGCACCTGAGATCCGGCTCGGCGCCGACCTCGTCGACGTCGGCCACGCCCGCCAGCTGAGCGTGCTGGCGGTGCTGCTGGTGGACGTCAACCAGGTCGTCGGCATCGACAAGCTGCTGGCACGGGTGTGGGACGACGCGCCGCCGCGGCAGGCCAAGGCCGCGCTCTACAGCTACATGTCCCGGCTGCGGACGGCGCTCGACGGCACCCCGATCGTCCGTCGCTCCGGCGGGTACGTGCTGGAGACCGACCCCGCGTCCATCGACCTGCACCGGTTCCGCTCGCTCGTCGCGCTCGGACGCCCCGACGAGGCCATGGCGCTCGTGCGCGGTGAACCGTTCGCGGGACTGCACGGCACGTGGTTCGCCGGTCTGCGCGAGACGCTGGCGGGCGAGATCACCGCCGCCGAACTCGACCGCACCGACGCGCGCCTGGCCGCCGGTGAGCACCTCTCGCTGGTCGCCGAGCTGACCGCCCGCACGTCCGAACGCCCGCTCGACGAACGGCTCGCGAGCCAGCTGATGCGCGCGTTGATCGGCGCCGGCCAACGCCCCGAGGCGCTCGCCCACTACTCGCAGCTCCGCGACCGGCTCGCGGACGAACTGGGCCTCGACCCCGGTCCCGCGTTGCGCGACCTGCACGCGTCGCTGGTCCAACGTCCACAGTGGAGTCCGCGCCAACTTCCCGCCGCCCCAACGGATTTCGCCGGCATGACGGCCGAGCTCGCGGCCCTCGACCTGGCCGGGCCGATCGTCACGATCACCGGCCCGGCCGGCACGGGAAAGACGCGGCTCGCGTTGCACTGGGCGCACGAACACGCCGCCGACTACCCGGACGGCCAGTTGTTCGTGGACCTCGACGGCTCCGATCCGGCCGACGTCGTCCGCGGGTTCATCATCGCGCTGGGCACCAGCCCTGACGGCATCCCACCGGAACCGCACGCGCAGACAGCGCTCTACCGCACGTTGCTGGCCGACCGGCGGATGCTGATCGTGCTCGACAACGCCGCGGACACCGCCCAGGTCGTGCCGCTGCTACCGGGCACGCCGCGGTGCCGTGTCGTCGTGACGAGTCGCGAACGCCTGCCCGGCCTCGTCACCGCGCACGGCGCACGCCCGGTCGTGCTCTGAGTAGAAATACTCATGGTGCGCTGAGCGGCGCCTCCCCCAGACTTCTCGACGAGGTGATTGGGGGATCACGTGAAATTTCTGGCGCTCGCCGCTGTGCTGAGCACCACCGTCGTCGCTCCGGTGCAGGAGTTCTCCTTCGAGGCCGAAGCCAACGCATGGCCGGTGCACGGCCGTTCCGCGCACCTGTCGGCGCCGACCGACGAGATCCGGGTCGGGCTCCGTCGAGCCGACAACACGATCAGGATCCACGCCGAGTACAACGGCCTGCGGGACTACCTCCTGGTCGAGCTGAAACGGCACGACGAACAGCTGATCACCGCCGGTTCGTACCACGACGAGCAGGTCAGGGTCTTCGGCGACGGCTTCGTCTGCACCGACGACACGGCCGACTTCACCGTTGACCGCGTCGAGTACAACGACGACGGGTGGACCGACGTGTTCGCGGCGTCGATCACGCACACCTGTGGAGACCAGCCCTTCAACGCGTTCCGGGCACGGGTCGACTTCAACCGCTGACATCCTGGGGGAACCATGATTCGCGCAGTTCTGACCGCATCCGCACTGCTGCTCGCCACCGCCACACCCGCGTCGGCCGACGCCACCGGCTACCTCTTCTGGGACTCCGACCCGAAGGCGCACCCGACTCAGGGCCGCTCCGGCAGCTGGACGCCGCCGGAGCTGTTCTCCGTGCGCGAGGACCCCGAGGAGGGCAACCTCATCCGGATCAAGGGCGAGTCCTCCGACGGGTGGGAGTACCTCATGATCGAGCTGTACCGCCACGACGGGCAGCGCATCACGGAGGGCCACTTCGAAGACCAGAAGGTCCTGGTCGTGAACCGCGGCCTCGGCTGGTACGACAACGCCGGCGACTTCGACGTCGACCACATCGCCTACAACGACGAGGGCCTGATCTCGGAGTTCGACGGCGCGATCGAGCACCACTACGAGGACGGGCCGGACGGCACGTTCCGCGCGAAGGTCAGCTACCGGCGCTGACGTCGGCGACAGTGGTCGTGTTCCGCCTGGACCGCCTGCGGAGCACGACCACCCCGACGACCACCAGCAGGAGCAGCACCACCCCACCCGCGATCGGCATCAGCCAGCGGTCGAGAAACGTCGGTGACGCCTTGTTCTCGCGGACGAACGCCCGGATCCGGTCCCGCAGCGCCGCGTCCTTGGTGAGCTCGCCGAACATCGCCGAGCCCGGCACGATCTCCAGCTTCGCGTTCGATGCGGCGCCGGCCACGTCCCGGGCATGATCGGGGAGTCCCACGGACTCGACGGCGTCGTCCTGCGCCGCGATGACGAGAGACGGCACCCGGACGGCGCCGATGTTGTCCACGGCGTTGAGGTCGGCGCTTTGCGTCTGGAAGGCCCGGAACGGTGAGAGCAGGAACATGCCCCTCAAACCGGGGATCTTCTCCGCCACCGTGGCGATCGCGGTGGCACCGGTGCCGGCACCGCCCGCGATGATCGAGGAAGCACCGCGGCTGTCGAGTTCCCGTGCCGCGCCCAGGACGTCGAGGTCGTACGAGTGCCTGTTCTCCTTGAGAGCCATGCTGCGCATCTCGTAGAGCAGCACCTGGTGGCCGTCGTCCGCGAGTTGGCGCGCCAGCGGCAGCCACTCGCAGACGGTCTCCAACTGGGCGTGGGCGAGGAGGACTCCGCTGGAGCCGCTGCCGAACACCAGTCCGGGCAGCTCGACGCCGTCCTCGGCCTTGAACGTGATGGCGTCCTCGCGCAGGTCGGCGGGCACGCACGGGTGCAGCTCGGTCTTGGGCTGCGCTACGGCTGGTGCGGTACCGGCCAGCACGAACCCGACAACGACCACGGCCCCCAGAAATGATCTCAGTGGCATGGCGGATTCATAGCGCACGAAGACATCGGTCGTCCGCGAAACGGACGCAACCGGTCCGTTCAGGCGTCGCGGGAGGCGGTACGGCTCCTGCGCACCAGCACCGCGTCAGGGGTGCAGTGGGCGCAAGGCGTGAACTGCAACTGCCGTGCCTCCTGCACCGGGAGGCCCAGTGTGGGCCTCCCGGCAAGCCAGGAGCACGAGCTCAGGTGATACCGGGGCCGCTCGTCCAGCACCCGGACCTCGTCCACCAGATCGGCCACGACGAGCAGGTCCGCCGCGTCGGTGTCCTCTTCCAGTGGTTCCTCGTCAGCAGGCGGCGTGTCGGCTTCCGCCGGCACCACCACCCGTTGATCATCAGCTGCAGCTTGTTGATCTACACTCTGCGCGTCGGCAGCGGGGTCCCCCGGTCGCCGTCGCCACCAGTCCCAAGCAAGGACCAGGGCGGCGAGCACGCTCGCGCCCACGGACGACCACGCCCAGATCGTGTTGGACGTGGCCAGCGCAGGAACGAGCAACCCGAGGGCTGCCAGCACCAGAAGTAGAACTACGAAGAGCACCTAGCGAACAGTAGTTCAGCCCGCTTCAGCGCGTGCGCCGAACGAGTAGCCCTGGGAACGACCCTCGGACGGAGCGGCCGGGCCGCGGTCCTGGAGGTCGCGCAGGGACGACTCGAGCATCGTCTTCAGTCGCGTGCGGTACTCGCGCTCGAACGTCTGCAGCTTGTCGATCTGCTTCTCGAGCGTGTTCTTCTCCTGGGTGATGTTGCCCATCACCTCGGCGTGCTTGCGCTGCGCGTCACGGTCCAGCGCGGTGGCCTTCTCACGGGCCTGCCGCTCCAGAGTCTCCGAACGCGTCCGCGCGTCGTTGAGCATGGTCTCGGCACGCGTGCGTGCCTCGTTGACCATCGTGTCTGCCTTGGCGCGGGCCTCGGACAGCAGCTGCTCGGACTTCGTGCGGGCCTCGGACAGCATTCCGTCCGCCTCGGCCTTCGCCTCGCCCGTCAGCCGGTCCGCCATCTCCTGGGCGAGACCCAGGACCTTCGCGGCCTGCACGTGGTGGTCTCCGCCACCACCGGGGGACGTCTGCTCCATGACCGAAGGCGGCGGGACCGGCGCCAGGCGGCGCGGCTCCTCGACCGGCATACGGGTCGTCATGGGGCTGGAGGAAGCCTTGGCACGCGCGTCGTCGAGGTCGGCGCGCGACGTCTCAAGCTGCTGGTCGAGCTGCTCGACCTGCTGACGGAGGTCGTTGTTCTCCTCGATCAAGCGGGCGAGCTCGCCCTCAACCAGGTCGAGGAACGCGTCCACCTCGTCCTCGTTGTAGCCCCGCTTGCCAATCGGCGGCTTGCTGAATGCAACATTGTGCACGTCAGCGGGGGTCAACGGCATCGGATCACCTCTCGCACTCCTGGGCTGCGGTCATCCCACGGTTCCCCGTCACCTGGGATCTGCGAATCGCATCAGAATGATAACGACTAGCCACAGCACAATAATCGATAGGTCCAGCCCGACGCCCCCGATCCGCACAGTCGGGATCACCCGACGGAGCCAACGGACCGGTGGGTCGGTGACCGTGTACACGGTCTCAAGCGTCACGGCTACGCCGCCCGCGGGGCGCCATTCCCTCGCGAACGTCCTCACCATCTCGACCACGACACGCGCGGTCAGGAACAGGGAGAACGCGAACAGGACGTAGAAGATGACGAGACGGATCGGGTCCACGGCTCAACTCTAACCGTGGTTCCCGAACCCACCTTCCGCCAGCTTCCTGCGGTCCTCCGCCGTGACGTCAACGTTCGGCGGTGAGAGAAGGAACACCCTGCTGGTGATCTTGTCCATGGACCCGCGCAGAGCGAACGCGAGTCCGGCCGAGAAGTCGACGAGACGCTTCGCGTCCGCGTCGTCCATGTCGGTCAGGTTCAAGATCACCGGTGTGCCGTCGCGGTAGTGCTCCCCGATCGTGCGCGCCTCGCTGTAGGTACGGGGGTGAAGCGTGGTGATGCGCGCCAACGGGTTACTTGCCGGTTCGGCAACGGGACGCAGCCTGCTCACGGGCTCGCGCTGCGGCTCGACAGCGAGTGCGCCGTGCACGGGTGCATCGGCACTCCAGCGTCGCGTGCTCGAGGGGCTGCCCCCGCGCCGCGACTCCGGCTCGTAGTCGTCCGACTCGTCGATGTCGGCCCGGTATCCGGAGCCCTGGAGCTCCGACCGGCCCGGTGTGAACACGCGGTTGCGCCGCGGATATGGGTCGTAGTCGTCGGCCTCGGCCGCGTACTCGGACCGGTAGTCGCCGTAGCGGCCGCGGTCGTCGTCGTAGCCGGGGTCGTCTGCGTACTCGGCGGGGACCATCCCGAAGTAGGCCTTCAGCTTGTGCAAAGCGCTCATTCCAGCCCCTCCTCGGCGGTTCCCCACTCTTAGGGACGGTGCGGACGGTCCCGAGGTTCCCGACAACCTACGGCGAGATTAGTCGCCGGCTGCCGAGCAACGCCGTTCCGACACGCACACAGGTCGATCCGTGCGAGATGGCATCTTCCAGGTCACCGCTCATTCCCGCTGACACTCCGATGGCAGTGGGATGATGATCACGTAGGCGAGATACCACCGAAACCAACGCCTGAAACGCCTGCGATGGGTTCATCGTCCGGGGCGCGACAGTCATCGCACCTCGGAGAATAAGATCACCCGAACGAGTGATCACGCCAGCCAGTTCCGCCACATCCGCAACAGCAACCCCACCGCGCGACGTGTCCCCGTCGATGCTGACCTGCAGCAACACGTCGAGCGTCCTGCCCTTCGCGTGCGCCGCCCTGGCCAACGCCTCCGCGAGCCGGACGCTGTCCACCGAGTCGACCTGATCGGCCCACTCGACGACGGACTTCGCTTTGTTGCGCTGCAATCGCCCGACCATGTGCCAACGAGCTTCTTCGAGATGTCTCAATTGGCCGACCTTCTCGCCGGCCTCCTGATCGCGATTTTCCGCGAAGTTCCGCAACCCGAGCCCGTAAAGGATCTCCACATCGCTCGCAGGCCAGGTTTTCGTCACCGCGAGCAACATCACCTCGTCCCGCCCCCGCCCCGCCGCCTCACATGCCTTGGCGATGCGTTCCTCGACCTCGGCGAGGTTCTCCTTCAGCTCCTCGGCCCGGTTCACGGCTCGATCCAGATGACCGACGCGAGCCGCCCGGTGGGCGCCTGCCGCCGATGGCTGAACAGGTCCTTCTCCTCGAACGTGCAGCGCGGGTCGACCCCGATCTTCCCGACCCCGGCGCTCCCGAGTTGGTTCCACAACCCGGCCCGAAGATCCAGTGCGGGCGTACCCTTCCGCGACTTCGACGCACTACCAGGCAAGTGCTTCTCGACGTCCCGCTGCATGTCAGCAGGCACCTCGTAACACTCGCCACACACCGAGGGCCCAAGCAGAACCTCGATGCGCTCAAGATCGGCCCCCAGCGCCATCATCGCCTTGAGAGCCTCGACAACCACCCCGACCCGAGCCCCAACGCGCCCAGCGTGCACCGCCCCGACAACCCCGGCCTCCGAATCACCGAGCAACACCGGCACACAGTCAGCCGTCAACACGACAAGCCCGAGACCAGCCCTTTTCGTCACAACGGCATCGGTAGCCTCAAGCGGCTCAGCCTGCGGCCCGTCCACGGTGGCAACAGTGCGCCCATGCACCTGCTCCATCCAGACCAACCGGTCGGGCGTAAGCCCAATGCCCTCCGCGAGCCGAGCACGATTGGCCTCGACCGCCTCCACGTCATCCCCGACGTGATCGCCGAGGTTGAACGACTCGTAGGACCCCTTGGACACGCCACCGGCGCGGGTGGTGACAACACGACGAATGCGCACCCCCACACCCTAGTTCGCACCAGCGACACCCTCCGGCGAGCCGTCCCAAGCCCAACGCACGCTCACGGCAACAAGCCCCACCCGCCCGCGAAGCCGAAGGCGAGCCGCCCCACCGCGATGCCGAAGGCGAGCCGTCCTTACCGAGCGGGCCCGGCGGTGGGGTCCCGTCACGAGTCGCACCACAGCTCTTGCTGCACCTGAGGGGTGAGGTCAAGTCGACACGCTTTTCGTCGACTTGACCTCACCCCTCAGGTGTGGCCCGCTCTTGGTTCGGCTCGTGACGGGACCCCACCGCCAACGCAACCCCACTACGAAACAGGCAGCCGCCCAACGCAACAGGCGTGCCATCAACCCACAGACGGCGCCACCCCCCCCCGATCAGATTGCCGGGGGTCTGGGGGCAGAGCCCCCAGGGAAAGCACCCAACGCAACCTGGCCGCCCGCAAGGTGACCACCCGCCCGCAAGGCGACCACCCGCCCGGTCGCGCCCACCACCCCAACGCAAGCCCCAGGCAACCCAACCACCCGCAAAACCACCGCCCGCCAGGCCACCACCCCACAGAGCCCAAGCTGACGCAGGCGTCCCCCCAATAGAAAGACCCCCTGAGCCCAAACGCTACTCAGGGGGTCCGACAAGATCATCACCACAAGTCACAACTCACAAGACCGCAACACCCACGGCCCATCCCAACACAGCCGCACCAAGCAGCCGCGCCGGCAACTCACCGCCGCATGAACGGCGGCACGTCCACCTCGTCATCCGGGTCCTCGGTAACCGGCACCGGCCGAGAAGGCAACGACCCGTTCGGAGACAACGACCGAGGCACAGAAGGCACGTACCCGTTCCCCTGAGCCGGCGAGGGCTGCGGCGGCACGGTGGTGTGAGGCTGCTGCACAGGCGGAGCCTGCCGAACCTCGGGCTGGGCCTGCTGCACGTGCTGCACCGGCTGCTGAACCGGAGGCGCCTGCACGGGCGGCGGAGTCTGCGCCACCGGCTGCTGGACGTGCGTGGGCACCGCGGTAGCGGAGGCGATGGGCCCGGTGGCGGTCCGAGGCTGCGAGGACAGCGCCGTCGGCTCCAGCTTCTTGTGCGTGGGGCCGCCGCTGTCGAAGCCGGCCGCGATCACCGTGACCCGGACCTCGTCGCCCAGGGAGTCGTCGATGACCGTACCGAAGATGATGTTCGCGTCCGGGTGCGCGGCCTCCTGGACCAGCGAAGCGGACTCGTTGATCTCGAAAAGGCCCAGGTCGGAGCCGCCGGCGATCGACAGCAGCACGCCGTGCGCGCCTTCCATCGAGGCTTCCAGCAGCGGCGAGTTGATGGCCTTCTGGGCGGCCTGCACCGCTCGGCCCTCTCCTCTGGCCGAGCCGATGCCCATCAACGCCGAACCCGCGCCGGACATGACCGACTTGACGTCGGCGAAGTCCAGGTTGATCAGACCGGGGGTCGTGATCAGGTCGGTGATGCCCTGGACACCGGAGAGGAGCACCTCGTCCGCGGACCGGAAGGCGTCCATCAGGCTGACGCCGATGTCGCCGAGCTGCAGCAGCCGGTCGTTGGGGATGACGATGAGCGTGTCGCACTCGTTGCGCAGGGCCTGGATGCCGTCTTCCGCCTGCTTGGCGCGGCGCTTGCCCTCGAACGAGAACGGGCGCGTCACCACGCCGATGGTCAGTGCGCCGAGCTTGCGGGCGATCGAGGCCACGACCGGCGCGCCGCCGGTGCCCGTGCCGCCGCCCTCACCGGCGGTCACGAAGACCATGTCGGCCCCCTTGAGGACCTCTTCGATCTCCTCGCGGTGGTCTTCGGCGGCCTTGTGCCCGACCTCGGGGTTCGCACCCGCGCCGAGGCCACGCGTCAACTCGCGGCCGATGTCGAGCTTGACGTCGGCATCAGACATCAGCAAGGCCTGGGCGTCGGTGTTCACCGCGATGAACTCGACGCCCTTCAGCCCGACCTCGATCATGCGGTTGACGGCGTTGACGCCGCCTCCACCGATGCCGACGACCTTGATCACCGCGAGATAGTTGTGCGGGGGCGTCATCGGATCCGCCTTCCTGATCGTGGTCCGCGCTGTGGTGCTGGGTGAGATGCACCCGGATTGAAACTCTCAACCTCTCATCGAGGTTCAGAGTTATGTCAACCCCGTATGTTCCTGCTGGACGGTAAGCACCGGCGGTGCGTCGGTCCAGCAGCCACGCCGTAGGGTCCCAACACTGTGCGCTACTACTCCCCGGTCGTGCCGTCAAGTAGTTGCGTACGATCCTGAGGACGACGCACCGCAAGCCTAGTCGGACGTCGAATCAGAGATCGTCTCGCCCATCCCTACGTCACTTCCACACCTTTCCAGGTGTCCCGTCGCTACTGTCGGTAGATGGGGATGAAGATGCTGAGCGTCGCGCTGGCCGCGATCGCTCTGGGGGCAGTGACGGTGGCGCCCGCGAGCGCCGCGACCGGGAACGACATCATCGAGATCAGGAGCGTCGCGCGGGGCGACTGCCTGCAGCCGGACAGTGCGCAGCCACACGCGGGTCCCGGTGCCGGAGCCTGCACCGGTGAACTCTCCCAGCGCTGGGAGGTGATCCCGGTGGGCGAGGGCAGGCAGCTGTTGCGCAATCTCGCGAGCACCGAGTGCCTGAGCGAGAAGTACGGCAGCTACTACTGCGACGACGAGGCCGCCGACATGCGCGTCGAACTGGTGCCGGACGGCTCCGGCCCGGTGCGCCTCAAGATCGTGGACGAGTACCTCACGGGCTTCACGTTCAGCGACGGATCGCGCGCCTTCTGGTTCTCCGGCTTCAGCGCCGGCGACGAGCAGCGGTGGCAGGTCCGCCAGGTGGGCAGGACGACCCCACCCGCCGACACCGCCGGTCAGGTCGTGAACATCCGCACGGTCGACTTCACCTACGGCTGCCTCTACCAGACCACCGACAACAAGCTCATGCCGTTGCAACTGCCGTGCGGGAAGACGGACTACCAGAAGTTCCAGCGGATCGAGCTCGGCAACGGGCGGACGGCGCTGCGTGGCCTGGCCAACGGCAAGTGCGTCGCCGCGAGCGCGAGTCAGCCCCTGGAGATCGAGGTGGTGTCCGACTGCTCACCCGACGACGTCCGCCAGCAGTGGAGCATCGAACCCACCATGACCGGGGCGGTCCGGATCCGGGAGGCCTCCGGCGAGCGACTGCTCACCCCCGGCGACGGCTGGGTGTTCCTGTACCCGCGCCAGAACAACTCGTGGCAGCTCTGGGAGCTGACGGCGGCCTAGTCGCCGACGGTGCCGTCCAGCAGTTCCCTGACCACGTCCAGCTGACCGGCGTGCCGGGCGGTCTCCTCGATGACGTGCGCGAGCACCCATCGGGCCGAGACCGTCCGGTCGCCCCGGAACGGCACCTCGGCGTCGAGCTCCAGGCCGGCGAGGATCTCCCGGCTCTCCGAGCACTGCGCGCGGTAGTCAGCGAGGAACCCGGCGAGGGTCTCGCCCTCTTCCACGCGCCAGTCCGCGTCGGGGTCCTCCATCGTGTACGGGGCCCGCGACGCACGTCCCGCGAGCACCACCTCGAACCAGTGGTGCTCCACCCACCGCACGTGCTTAAGCACACCGGCCGCCGTCGTGAGCTTCGACGGCAACACCGCCCGTGCCGCGTCGCCGTCGGCCAGGCCCTCGACCTTCAGCTCGATCGTGGCGCGCAGGTAGTCGAGCAGGGCCGTGTACGTCGCACGTTCATCGGCGACGAGTGGTGGTGCGGTGCGTGTCATGCGGCGCAGCCTGCATGAGGGTCAACGCGGCCGCACCGCATTTATCCGCTGGGCCGCGAGCCGTCCGGAGATCAGCACCGGGGGCACCCCGACGCCCGGTGTGGTCCCCGCACCCGCCAGCGCCACGTTCTCGGCGCCCCGTACGACGTTGCGCGGCCGGAACGGTCCCGTCTGCGCGAAGGTGTGCGCGAGCCCGAACGGCGTCCCGGCCGCGTTGCCCCAGTCCGTCGGCGTCACGAGCACCTCGTCCCGCACCGCCGCGCCGAACCCGTCCAGCCCGCGCGCTTCCAGCGTCCGCACCAGTTCGTCGCGGTAGCGGGGCCCGACGCGCGCCCAGTCGATCGGCCCGGTCCTGAGGTTCGGGCACGGCGCCAGCACGTAGTGCAGCCCGTCCTGCGCGTGCGTGACGAGCAACGACGGATCGGACATCAACCGTCCCTTGTGGACGATCTCGTCGAACGTGCCCCGCCACGCCGCCCCGAACAGGATGTTGTGGTGCCCGAGGTCCCACGTGCGGTCCGTCGCGGCGTGCAACACCACCGCAGATGGCGACCACCGATGTGGCAGCACCCTCTGCGGTGACTTCCCGAGCAACCGGTAGGCGTCCGGCAACTCACACGCCAAGACCACCGCGTCACACTCGATGCGCTCCTCGGCGGTGTGCACTGCCACCACACGCGCACCGCGCCACTCCAGCCGAGTGACCGTTGCGTCGTAACGGAACTCCGCACCGTGCTTCGTCGCAGCAGCAGCCAACGCCTGAGGCACCGCGTGCATCCCGCCACGTGGGTAGTACACGCCCGCGATGGTGTCCATGTATGCAATGACCGCGTACGCCGCGAGAGCCCGCTGCGGCGGCACACCGGCGTACAAAGCCTGGAACGAAAAGAGTCTGATCAGCCGTTCGTCTCGCAAGAACCGCCGCAACTGAGGTTCCAGCCGCCCGAACCCGCCCAGCGTCGCGAGCTTCACGAGCTCCGGCCGCAGCAGGTCGAACGGCGAGTCGAAGTTCGCGCCGATGAAGTGCTCGCGCTGCACCGAGTACAGCTCCCCGAGCCATCGCCGCAGCTCCCGGTACCCGGCCGCTTCCCTTGCCCCGCAGACGGTCCGGACCTCGTCCTCCATCGTGCCGGCATCGGTGTGCACCGCGATGGAGGACCCGTCCGCGAACCGGGCGCGATAGGCGGGATCGACCCGGTCGAGCGTCAGCCAGTCGGAAAGCCGTTCCCCCACCGCATCGAACGCCTCCTCCAGGTACTCGGGCATCGTCAGCACGGTCGGTCCGCTGTCCGCGGTGAACCCGCCGACGCGAACGGTGCCGGCCCGGCCACCCGGTACGCCGGACTTCTCGAGCACGGTGACCCGGCGACCGGTTCCCTGCAGGTGCAACGCGGCCGACAGGCCGGAGAGACCGGCGCCCACAACTACTACGTGGCCCGGCATGAGTACTTCCTTCGGGTGACAACGATCAATCTGGCTAATACCGCGAGTGGCTGTCCGATGAGCACGTTAGTCGTTCATCACCAGGAGGCATGTCTTGGCACCCGCACCCGCGTCCGTGCGTTCGCTCGTCATCGAGGCGATCGTGTTGGAACTCGTCACGAGCAGGCTGGGCAGCCTCGTCGTACGGGTCGCGATGGCGCGGCTGAAGCCGAACGGCTAGCGCGATCCTCAGGAGAATCCCTTGTGCTCCCAGCCGAATCCTCGGTCCCCGTACCGGCGTCCGCGCCGGCTTCCGACGCCGTCAAGGCCGCCGGCACCACGGCGCTGACAGCACGACCTCGAACTGAAGGACCGCAGTGGAACCATTTCCACCAGTAGTGACCGTAGGACCGGAGCCACCACCGAGACGCCGGCCGCCGTGGCTGGCGATCGGATTCGCGCTGGTGGCACTGACAGCGGGCGGAATCGGCTTCGGACTGGGCAGGGCCACCGGTCCCGACCTGCTGCGCTCCGCCGGTACGAGCTCGGCCACGCCGTCCACCTCGGCCTCGCCCAACGTGTTCACGGTCAGCGGCTCGATGACCGTCAACGGCAGCTGCGGATCGGGCGGCTACAGCGACATCCGGCTCGGCGGCCAGGTCGAGATCGTCAACCAGGACACCGAGGTGCTCGGCGTCGGCACGCTGCAGACAGGCGCGGGAGCCCGGTGCTCGTTCAAGTTCACCGTGAGCGGCATTCCTGAGGGAGAGCGGCTCTACGGCGCGAAGATCGGCAACGCCAACCGCGGTGTGATCTGGAAGGGCCAACAGGAAGCCAGGACTGAAGGCTTCCACCTGACGCTCGGCTGAGGTCTAGGAAACCGTGGCCAGGTCAGGCGATGACACGTCGTAGGTCTTGCCCTCCCGTGTGAGCAGCACGAGCAGCACGGCCCCCTTGCGCGCCGTGTCGTCGGAGCTGCCCCACTTCACCACGCGGTCGCCCGTGAGCGTCAGCTTCACGTCGGCACCGGTCGTCGCCGCCACCGACACCACCTCGGGCCGCAGCTTCTCCGGCAGCCCGTTCACGACCCCGACCACGGCGCGAGTGGCCGGGTCCGAGGACGAGGGCAGGGTGAGCACCAGTTCGGGGACGCCCGGTGCGGCGGCCGGGAGGATCGCGTAGTCCTTGCCGGTGGAGTCGATCAGGTGGAAGCCGTCGGGCAGCTTCACCGAGCCGACAGCTGCGCGTTCGGTGATCAGCAACCGGACCGTGCCGGGGAGCTGGCGTTCGACCTCGACCGCGGCGACGCGCGGGATGCCCGCCACGCGGTCGTGGATCTCCTTGAGGTCCAGGCGCGCCAACGGGGAGCCCGAGTCGATCGCCGCGACGGCACGGACCTCGTCCTCGGTGAGCGCCACGTTGCCGCGGACGTCGACCTGGCGGACGCCCAGCAACGGCGTGAAGAACACGCAGTAGGCCAAGGCCAGCACGGAAAGTACGGACAGCAACGCCACCAGGCGGCGACGCAGGATCACCCTGCGCCGCGCCCGGTACTCAGCACTCTTCGGTCTCCGGTTCGCGGAGCGAACTCGCGTGGACCTGCCGCGAACCGGTGCGCTCATGACAGGGCGCTGACGATCTCGGGGCCGAGCATCGTCACGTCGCCCGCACCCATGGTCACCACCAGGTCGCCCTCACGCACCAGTGACGCGACCAGCGCCGGCACTCGGTCGAACGAGGGCTCGTAGTGCACGGAGGCCGTGACCTGGTCCGCGATCAACGCGCCGGTCACGCCGGGCTCCGGCTCCTCGCGGGCGCCGTAGACGTCCAGCACGACGACCTCGTCCGCCAGCGACAACGCGGCGGCGAACTCGGTCGCGAACGTACGGGTCCTGGAGTACAGGTGCGGCTGGAACACCACGATCACACGGCCCGCGCCCGCGACCGGACGCGCGGCACGCAGCTGTGCATCGACCTCGGTCGGGTGGTGCGCGTAGTCGTCGTAGACGGACACGCCGTTGCCGCGGCCCTTGAACTCGAACCGCCGCCGCACGCCACCGAACGCGGCGAGGCCTTCGAGCAGTCCGGCCTGGTCGGCACCAAGCTCCAGACCGGCCAGCAGCGCGGCGATCGCGTTCAACGCCATGTGCTCGCCCGGCACCGCGACCCTGACCTCGATCGCCACACCGTCGATCTCGACCGACGCCAGTCCACCGGACTCGAGCGGCTTGTAGTCGACGAGACGCGCGTCGGTGGCCGAACGTCCGTACTCGCGCACACGAATCCCACGCGCACGAGCCTCGGTGATCAGCCGTGCCGCACCGGGATCGTCCACACAGGACACCAGCACGCCGCCGGGCACGATCCGTTCCAGGAACGAGTCGAACACGGCCGTGTAGGCCTCGACGGTGCCGTGGTGGTCGAGGTGGTCGGCTTCGACGTTCGTCACGACGGCGACGGACGGCGAGAAGAACAGGAACGAGCCGTCGGACTCGTCCGCCTCGGCCACGAACACGCCGCCGGTGCCCTGGTGGGCGTTGGCGCCGGACTCGTTCAGGTCGCCACCGATGGCGAACGACGGGTCGACACGGCAGTGCTGCAACGCGACGGTGAGCATCGACGTGGTCGACGTCTTGCCGTGCGTTCCGGCGACACACACGACGCGATGGTCTTCCATCAGCGCCGCGAGGGCCTCGGCGCGGCGCAGCACGGTGATGCCGCGCTCACGGGCCGCCGCGTACTCCGGGTTCGTGTCCTTGATCGCGGTCGACACCACGACCTCGGTCGGACCGCCGACGAGCTGGTCCAGGTTCGACGCGTCGTGGCCGACGGCGATCCGCGCGCCCTGAGCGCGCAGGGCCAGCACGGTCCGCGAGTCCTTGGCGTCCGAACCGGACACCTGCACGCCGCGGGCCAGCAGGATGCGGGCGATGCCGCTCATGCCGGCACCACCGATGCCGACGAGGTGAACTCGTTCGAGACTCACTTCTTGATCACCTCCAGCACGGAGCGGGCCAGGATCTCGTCCGCCTCGCGACGGCCGGTGCCGAGCGTCGCCGCGGACATCTGCGCGAGCCGGTTGCGGTCCGCCATCAGCGGCACCACCAGCGACGCGACCTTCTGCGGCGTCAGTTCCGAGTCCGGCACCAGCAGGCCACCACCCGCGGAGATGACCGGACCGGCGTTCAAAGCCTGCTCGCCGTTGCCGATCGGCAGCGGCACGAAGATCGCGGGCAGGCCGACGGCCGACACCTCGGCGACGGTCATCGCGCCCGAACGGCAGAGCACGGCGTCCGCGGCGGCGTACGCGAGGTCCATGCGCTCCAGGTACGGCACCGGCACGTACGCCGGAGCGCCCGGAACCTGTTGCACCGCAACGGAGTTCTTCGGGCCGTACGCGTGCAGCACACCAACGCCGGCGCGGGCGAACTCCGCCGCCACGGGCGCCACGGCCTCGTTGATCGAACGCGCGCCCTGCGAACCGCCGAACACCAGCAGCACAGGTGCGTGCGGGTCCAGGCCGAAGAAGCGGCGGGCCTCGTCGCGCAACGCGGCGCGGTTCAGCGTCGTGATCGACTGGCGCAGCGGGATGCCGATGATCTCCGCGTCGGTGAGACCGGAGTCCGGCACGGCCGCGGCGACGTGCGCGGCGAACTTGGCGCCGACCTTGTTCGCGAGCCCGGCCTTGGCGTTCGCCTCGTGCACGACGATCGGGATGCGGCCACGCGCGGCCAGGTACGCGGGCAGCGCCACGTATCCGCCAAACCCGACGACGACGTCCGCGCCGACGCGCTCCAGCACCTCACGGGTCTGCTTCACGGCGCCGCGCACGTTCAGCGGCAGCTTCAGCAGGTCCAGCGTGGGCTTGCGCGGCATCGGCACCGGCGGGATCAACTCCAGCGGGTACCCGCGGGCCGGCACGATCTTGCTCTCGAGGCCGCGCGCGGTGCCGAGCGCGACGACGCGTGCGTCCGGCCGCAGCCGCATGACCGCGTCGGCCAGCGCCAGTGCCGGCTCGATGTGACCCGCGGTGCCACCACCTGCGACCACGACGCACGGACCACTGGGGGCAGGGTGCCCGGTCAAGACTTCTCCCGATTTGGTGTTGGCGTAGGGATGATCGATCAGTTGTATCGCCCGCGACCGCGGGTCGACCTGCCTTGCTCTGAACGGCCCTGTGTCCGCCGCGATTCGCGGCGACGGTACTCCGAAGGCGGAGCTGAGCGTCCAGCCATACGACGTTCGTCGACGACCGGAAGTTGCGCGGTGCGCCTGCCCGGTGCGCGCGGAGGCGTGGACGGACGGACCGGCTTGCGCTTGGCGGGCGGCTTGTACGCCTCGGGCGCGGGCAGCCTGAGCAGCCCGCCGACCCGGCCGGGGCCAAGCGAACGCAGCGCCGCCACGGCCTCGGGCTCGTGCCGGGCGCAGTTCGCGAGGATGCCGAACACGACCATGGTCGTCACGATCGAGGTGCCGCCGGAGGAGATCATCGGCAACGTGAGGCCCGTGACGGGCAGCAGCTGCACCACGTAGCCGATGTTGATCGCGGCCTGCGCGACCAGCCACACCGTCAGCGTCGCGGACACGATCCGGATCCACGGGTCGGTGTTGCGCGACGCGATCCGCAGCCCGACCCACGCGAGCATGCCGAACAGCACCAGCACCAGCGCGCAACCGACGAACCCGAGCTCCTCGCCGATGACGGCGAAGATGAAGTCCGACTCGACGTTGGGCAGGTACCGCCACTGCGAGCTGCCCCGCGCGAGCCCCTTGCCGAACAGCCCGCCCTCGGCGAGCGCGAACATCGCCTGACGCGCCTGCAGGCCGGCGCCGTCGGGGTCGGCGTCAGGGTTGAGGAACGACGTCACGCGCTGCAGCCGGTACGCGGCACCGATCGCGAGCACGACGGCACCCGCGATCGCGCCACCGGCGATCACGCCGAACAACCGCATCGGCGCGCCCACGAACCAGAGCAGGCCGATCAGCACCACGCCGAGCGTGATCGTGCCGCCGAGGTCTGGCTGCAGCATGACCAGCGCGAACACCAGCATCGCGACCGGTACGACGGGCACCAGCAGGTGCCGGTACTGCGAGAGCAACGCCCGCTTGGTGACCAGGACGTGCGCGCCCCACAACGCCAGCGCGAGCTTCACGGCCTCGATCGGCTGGAAGGAGACGGGCCCGAGCATGAACCACGACCGGGCGCCACCGCGGACGTCGCCCAGCGGCGTCAGCACCAGCGCCAGCAGCACCACGCCGATGGCCATCGCGGCCGTCGAGAAGTGCCGGAGCTTGCGCAACGGGAACCGCAGCATCACCCAGAACAGCACGGCGCCGATGCACACGTAGATCAGCTGCTTCTGGAACACGCTGTACGCGGACACGCCCGACGCGACCTGTCCCGGCGCCGAAGCCGACAGCACCATCACCAGGCCGAGCACGGTGAGCATGCCGAAGATCGCGAGCAACAGGTGGAAGTCGGCCAGCGGCCTGCTCATCCACGACGTCAGACCGCTGCGCAACGAGGCGACGCGGCCCGCGGGACGAACCTTCCGCTTGCTTCTCGGCTTGTCGGCGACGACGGTCACCAGATCATCGTCTCCTGTGTCAAGCGCTCGAACGGGGATTCCTGGGGCGTGTCGTCCCTTTCGCTGAGACGTCTCACCCCTTTCGAACCCTACCGGCCACCCGTAAGGCGCTTTACGGCGTCCGTGAACGCCTGCCCGCGGTGGGCGTAGTCGCTGAACATGTCCATCGACGCCGCCGCCGGGGCGAGCAGCACCGTGTCACCGGGCTGCGCGAACTCCTGCGCGGTGCGGACGATCTCCTGCATCGGGTCCTCGTGGTCGGCGACGTCGAGCACACGCACCGGCACGTCCGGCGCGTGCTTCGCCAACGCGTCCGCGATGACCTGACGATCGGTGCCGATCAGCACCGCTCCTCGCAGCCGATGGGCCTCGGTGCGGACCATGTCCTCGACCGACGCGCCCTTCAGCAGGCCGCCGGCGATCCAGACGACGCTGCCGAACGCCCGCAGGGAGGCCACGGCCGCGTGCGGGTTCGTCGCCTTCGAGTCGTTGACGTACTTGACGTCCGCGGCGTCGACCGTGACGAGCACGGCACGGTGTGCGGCCGGTTCGAACGCCTCCAAGCCCTCGCGCACGGCCTCGGACGGCACGCCGTACGCGCGCGCCAGGGCCGTGGCGGCGAGAGCGTCCGCGATGCCGGGAGGGCCTGCCGGGCGGATCTTCGCGATCTCGACCAGCGCCTCGTCGTCGGCGAACGCGCGGTCGACCAGCCAGCCGTCGCGCACGCCGAGCTGGCCGTCCTCCGGCTCGTCGAGGGTGAAGCCGATCCGGTCCCGCGCGGGTGAGGCCTCCAGCAGGTCGCCGACGAGTTCGTCGTCGAGCCAGCCGATCGCGACCTCACCGGTGAGGATCTGAGCCTTGGCCTGGGCGTAGGCGTCCATGCCGCCGTGCCAGTCGAGGTGGTCTTCCGCGAGGTTGAGCAGCGCGCCCGCCTGCGGTCGGACCGAGGGCGCCCAGTGCAGCTGGAAGCTCGACAGCTCCACGGCGAGCACCCGGCGGCCGGCCAGCAGCGCGTCCACGACCGGCAGGCCGACGTTTCCACAGGCCACGGCGTCCGCGCCGGCGGCCTGCAGGATCGACTCCAGCATGCCGACCGTCGTGGTCTTGCCGTTCGTGCCGGTCACCGCGAGCCACACCGGCGGGTCGGCGAGTTCGGTGCCCATCCGCCAGGCCAGCTCGACCTCGCCGATCACCTCGATGCCCGCCGACGAGGCGGCCGCGAGCAACGGGCTCGACGGCTGCCACCCCGGACTCGTGACGACCAGCGATGTCCCGGCGGGAGGCTCGACCAGCCCCGGCACCAGTTCGACGCCTTCGAGCATGGTCTCCAGGGCCGCCAGCCGTTCCGGCGACGAGTCCGTCACCACGACCTCGGCGCCCGCCGCGAGCAACGCCTCCGCGGCGGACCTGCCGGTCACTCCAGCACCGGCCACCAGCACCTTTGTTCCGGCCAGCTTGGTCATAGCTCTAGAAACCGCCCGTCAGCCACTCGCTGTAGAACACGCCGAGCCCGAACATGCAGCAGATGCCGCCCATCAACCAGAACCGGATGATGACAGTGGTTTCCGCCCAGCCCGCTAGCTCGAAGTGGTGGTGGAACGGTGCCATTCGGAACAGGCGCCGTCGTGAGGTGCGGAAGACCGCGACCTGCAACGCCACCGACAGGGCCTCGACCACGAACAGACCACCGATGACGATCATCAGCAGCTCGGTGCGGGTCGCGATCGCGAGACCGGCGACGAGGCCGCCGAGCGCGAGCGAGCCGGTGTCACCCATGAAGATCTTCGCCGGAGCGGCGTTCCACCACAGGAAGCCGATGCAGCCCGCCATCGCGGCCGCGGCGATCACCGCGAGGTCCAGCGGGTCGCGCACGTCGTAGCACCCGGCCACGGCGTAGCTCGAGCAGTTGTAGCGGAACTGCCAGAACGAGATCACGACGTACGTGCCGAACACCATCGCCGACGAGCCGCCGGCGAGGCCGTCGAGGCCGTCGGTCAGGTTCACGGCGTTCGACCACGCGGCGACCATGCCGTAACAGAAGACGATGAACCCGATGACGCCGAACGAGACCACGGTGATGTCGCGGACGAACGACAGGTTGACCGACGCGGGCGTCAGGCCGTCCTTGTTCGGGAACTGCAGCACCAGGATCGCGAACGTGATCGTCGCGATGAACTGGCCGACCAGCTTCGCCGTCTTGTTCAGGCCCAGGTTGCGGGCCTTGCGGATCTTGATGAAGTCGTCGAGGAAACCGACGATGCCGAGCGACGTCGTGAGCATCAGCACGAGCAGGCCGGACGCCGTCGGGGTCTGCCCCGACGCCGAGGCCGACATCGAGTTCACGAGGTGCGTGCCGAGATAACCGGCCCACATCGCGACCAGGATGGCGAGGCCACCCATGGTCGGCGTGCCGCGCTTGGTCTTGTGGTGCTGCGGACCGTCCTCGCGGATCTCCTGGCCGAAGCCCTGGCGAGAGAAGACCTTGATCAGGTAGGGCGTCAGCAGGATCGACACTGCCAGTGCGATCGCTGCGGCGATCAGGATGCTCTTCACTTGGTTCCTGCCTCCAGCAGGGCCTCGGCAATGCGCCACAGGCGATAGGCGTTCGATGCCTTGACCAGCACGACGTCACCGGGCCGGACTTCCCCCTGGAGCAGCGCGATCGCCGCGTCCGCGTCCGGCACCCTGACGGATTCGTCTCCCCAAGATCCTTCCAGGTGCGCACCCTGGTGCATCGCGCGGGCCGCCTCACCGACGACCACGAGCTTGCTGATGTCCAGGCGCACCACCAGGCGGCCGATCTCGTCGTGCTCGCGCACGGCGTCGTCGCCCAGTTCCGCCATCGGGCCGAGGACGGCCCAGCTGCGGCGGGCGGGCGTGGTGGCGCGCGAGATCGTCGCCAGCGCCTTCAACGCCGCCCGCACCGAGTCGGGGTTCGCGTTGTACGCGTCGTCGATGACGGTCAGGCCGTCCGCCCGGTCGGTGATGACCATGCGGTGCGCGGAGACCCGTTCGGCCGCGCCGAGTCGCTGCGCCACCTCGGCCGGCGTGGCGCCCAGTTCGAGCGCGATCGCGGCCGCGACCAGCGCGTTGCCCACCTGGTGCGGGCCGTTCAGCGACAGCTTGACCTGGGCGTCGCCCTGCGCGGTCTTCAGCGTGAAGCTCGCGCGGGCCTGCTCGTCCAGCTCGATGTTCTCGGCGCGGACGTCCGCGTTCGAACTCTCGCCGACCAGGACGACCTTGGCCTTCGTGCGGCTCGCCATGCCCGCGACCAACTGGTCGTCGGCATTCAGAATGGCGACGCCGTCCTCCGGCAGCGACTCGATCAGCTCGCCCTTGCCCTGCGCGATGCCCTCACGGGAGCCGAACTCGCCGACGTGCGCGGTGCCGACGTTCAGCACGGCGCCGATCTTCGGCGGGGCGATCTCGGTGAGGTTCGCGATGTGGCCGATGCCGCGCGCGGACAGTTCGAGCACGAGGAAGCGGGTGTCCTCGGTGGCGCGCAACGCGGTCCACGGGTGGCCGAGCTCGTTGTTGAACGAACCGGGTGGCGCGATGGTCTCGCCCGTCGGGCTGAGCACCTGGGCGATGAGGTCCTTGGTGGACGTCTTGCCCGCCGAGCCGGTGATGCCGATGATCGTGAGGTCCTTGAGGCGGTCCGTCACGTGGCGGGCGAGCTTGGCCAGGGCTTCGAGCACCGCGGCGCCCTCGCCCGTCTTGTCGCCGGCCAGCACGTAGGCGTTGGCGTGCTTGGCCTGCACCGGCGGCGCGATCACCGCGGGAGCGTCGACCTCGCGGCCGGCCAGCACACCGGCCGCGGCCGACGCCATGGCCTGCGCGGCGAAGTCGTGGCCGTCCACGCGCTCACCGGGCAGTGCCAGGAAGAGGCCCCCCTCGGCGACCTTGCGGGTGTCGAACTCGATGGAGCCGGTGACCACCGGACTGCCATCGGTCGCGTGCAGGCGTCCGCCGACGATCTCAGCGATCTCGGCGAGCGTGAGTGCGATCAACGGTGCGCCTCTCTGATCGCGGCGGTCAGCGTCTCGACGTCCGAGAACGGTTGGATCACGCCGGCGATCTCTTGTCCCGTCTCATGTCCCTTGCCCGCCACGACGACGACGTCGCCCGGAAGAGCCAGCTCGACGGCCTTGCGGATCGCGAGCCTCCGGTCGCCGATCTCGAGCACCTCGCCCCGGTTCGGCGCGGCGAGAGCCCCTTCGAGCATGGCGGCCCGAATAGAGGACGCGTCTTCGCTCCTGGGGTTGTCATCGGTGATGATCAACACCTCGGCCCGTTCGGCGGCGGCCTCGCCCATCAACGGCCGCTTGGCGCGGTCCCGGTCGCCACCGCAGCCGAGCACGATGATCACCCGGCCGTCGGTCTTGGCGCGCACGGCGTCGAGTGCGAGCGCGACGGCGGCGGGCTTGTGCGAGTAGTCGACGACGGCCGTGAAGTCCTGGCCCTCGTCGATCCGCTGCATGCGGCCGGGCACCTGGACGTTCTTCAGACCCTCCGCGATCGCCTCTGCGCCGATGCCCTCCACGTGCAGGCAGGCGATGGCGAGCAGGGCGTTCGCGATGTTGAAGCTGCCCGCGAGCGGGAGGTGGATCCGGATGTCGCCATCGGGGCCGTGCGCGGTGAACGTCTGCTCACCGGTCGGGCTCACCTCGACGTCGCCGGCGGTCCAGGTGGCGGGCTTGGTCGTGGCGACGGTGATGGTGCCGGGCTTCACGAGCCGGTCGCCCCACTCGCCGTCGACGCAGACGACCTCCTTGCGCGCGCGGCCGTCGAACAGCTGCGCCTTGACCTGGAAGTACTCCTCCATGTCGGCGTGGAAGTCGAGGTGGTCCTGGCTCAGGTTCGTGAACGCGCCGATCTCGAACTCGGTGGAGGCGACGCGGCCCATGTGCAGCGCGTGGCTCGACACCTCCATCGCCACGTCGGTGACGCCGCGCTCGGCCATCACCGCGAACAGCGCCTGCAGGTCCGGCGCCTCTGGCGTGGTGTGCGAACTGCCGAGCTGCTCGGTGCCGATGCGGGTGCCGACCGTGCCGATCAGGCCGGTGTTCTTCCCGGCGGCGCGGAGCACGGCCTCGATCATGTAGGTGGTGGTGGTCTTGCCGGACGTGCCGGTGACACCCCACAGCTTGATCTTGGTCGACGGCTGTCCGTAGACGTGCGCGGCGAGCAGCCCCACGACCTCGCGGGGGCGTGGGTGGATCAGCACGGGCACGTCTTTGAGGGCGTCGCGGGCGGCTCCGGCCTCGTCCGTCAGCACGGCGACGGCACCGTTCGCGATCGCCGTGGCGGCGAAGTCGGCACCGTGCGCGTTGGCGCCCGGCAGCGCGGCGTAGAGGTCTCCGGCGACCACGTGCTGTGCACGCAGAGTGACCCCCGTCACCTGGACGTCGGCATGCGCTGGCCTGGTCAGGTGCACGTCGGCGACCGCGGCGAGAGCAGCCACGGAAGCAGGGCGAATGGCGTTGGGGCGGGGCGGGGCGGTCGCGACCTTGCCCTCGAGCTTGGCAGGCACGGGCAAGAGGCTACCGGCGTGCACGGAGTGGCCGAGCGGCGCGTTGGCGTTCGGGTGATGATCAGCGGCTCTGGGCCGTTCGAGTGCGCTCGCCGCTGGTCCTGTCCAGCGAGCCCGTCCGGCCGAACAAGTTCCTGCCCGCTTTGTGACTTAGGGCCCTGTGACCACTGGTGCGGCTGCGGTGAGGTAGGGAGCGGCAGGAGGCGGCAATGAACACCAGCACGGCGGTGGAACCCAGGAGATTTTCCTTCTGGGCACCCGATTTCAGTCGTTCCGTGACAGTCGGAGTCGACACTTCCGAGTCCGCGTATCACGCTTTCGAGTGGGCCGCGCGGCACGCGTGGTCGCTCCGGACGGATCTTCAGGTGTACCTCGCGGACCCCGGCGACACGACGGTCCAGCGGGTCCTGGAACGACTCCCCATGCTCACCGCCCACTTCCGCCCGAGCGGAGACGACCCGGTGGCCGCACTGGTGAGGGCGTCGGACTCCAGCGCGACCTTGGTCTTGGGGTGCAAAGGCGAACAGCACCGCAGCCTGGGGCTGGGCTCCCTCGTCCTCCCGGTGTTGCGCCGCGCGCGGTGCGGCGTCGTGGTGGTGCGCGGACGCCCTGAGGCGATCCGCGGCGAACACGGCTGGATCACCGCTGCCGTCGGCGGGTGCGAGGACCCGGTCGTGCTGCGGCGCGCGGTCGAGCTCTGCCGCACCCGCCGAGCGCGGCTCCGCCTGCTGCACATCCACCTGCCGGCCCAGCACGGCGTCCCGGTGCCGCGCGACGAGGCCACGATCCGCCGGGCCGTGTTGTTCCTGCGCACGACCGCTCCCGAACTGACCCCCGAGGTCCTGGTGGAGTCACGGCATCCGCACGAGGCCCTGGCCGCGCTGGACTCCGACCTCGTGGTCGTCGGGCGAGGCGGGCAGCACGACGGGGTCGGACTGGTCACGCGGGCCGCGCTCTACCACGCGTCCTGCCCGGTGCTGGTGGCCCGGCCGGAGCCGATGCACGACGACCGGGCGAAGCTCTAACAGCTCTTGCGCAGCACGGTTCCCGTGGTGCCCGGCAGGGCGACGAAGGTGACCGGGGCGTTGTGCTCGTTGAACTGCGTCTCGGCGAGCCGGACCGTGATCGGGGCACTGCCCGTCTTGTTCGCGTTGACGATCACGGTGCCGCACTCGAAGTCGCGCTGGTGCACGTTCGCGGCCACCTCGTGGTGCTCGCCCAGCGGCGCGCCGAGGTCCCAGTCGTACTCGGTGCGCCACTGCGAGGGGCCGTCGTAGCGGTCGGTCTCCGCGATCTCGGAGATCGCGGTGTGCTCGCCCTTGGCCAGCAGGTAGCTCGCGAAGGCGTAGCGGAACGGCTGCTCGGCGCCGCTGTGGTGCGGCTGGACCCAGGTGATCTTGCCCTTGGCCTCGTTGGCGGTGATCTGGGCGATCTGCCTGCTCCAGCCCTGCGAGTACTCGGAGAGCAGGTCCTTGTCGCCGAAGGTCAGCCACCACTCGTCGAAGCCGCCGTCGAGGTGCTCGACGTACGAGTCCCAGGCGCCGTCGTGCAGGCGGGCGTTGGACATGTTCGCGACGGTCTTGAGGCCCGCGTCCACGAACTTCTGCCTGGTGTTGGCGAGCATGGAGCGGTAGGCCTCGCGCATCGACTCGTCGGTCGGATACGCGGCCGGGCAGACGCCGTCGTGGTAGGTGTCGCAGGCGAACAGGGCGTTGTCCATGAACACGCCGTCGAAGACCTTGGCCGAGGACGCGACCACGTTGTCCGCCCAGGCGTTCTGGTAGCCGGCGTTGCCGACGTCCATCTGCCAGTGGCCCTCGTAGCCGTCGTACTCGAAGCGCTTGCCGGCGGAGTCGAGCAGGAACCACGACGGGTCGGCCTCGCAGTAGCCGACGCCGGTGGGGAGATCGGAATCGTCGGCGCCGTTCGAGCACGCATAGCTGCGCGTCGACGAGAGATCCTTGTAGACAAAGGTCTGGATCTTCGGATTGGCGGCCTTGAACTTCGCGGCAAGATCGGTTTCCCAGGCGTTGAGCACCACGTAGGAACGGCGCTGCGCCTCGGCGGCGATCATTTGATCATTTGTCGGGGTGCTGTTCATGTGCAGCCAGAAGGACTCGGTCTTCCATTCATCCTCACCTGCTTGAGCTGCGGGAACCATCGTCACCGCCAGGACCCCTGCCAAGATCGAATATCCGAGGAAACGCACGCCAAACCCCATCTCGCCTTGCCACTCCGGTTTCGGAGTATTAGACGTGATGGATTGCGTCTCATTACGAAGAATTTTCACTGTGAAACACTGGAATGTCCTGTTGTCACGCCTGGGCGTGGTTCAGGTCACTTGCAAAGCGGGCGTGCTCCACCAAGAATGCGCGCCCGCTGAATTGATCTACAGCTGCAACTGCACGAACGGCGTCTGCTCGACCGACATCGGCAGCTGGAACCGCTGGGTCAGGAAGGTCGCGATGTCGTGGAACAGAGGTGCCGCCGACGAGCTGAACTGGCTGCCGGTCGGCGCGTCGAGCATGATCCCCACGACGTAACGCGGATTGTCCGCGGGGAGGATGCCCGCGAACGTGATCCAGTACTGGGACTGGGAGTAGCACTTGCAGTTCTGGTCGATCTGCTGCGCCGTGCCGGTCTTGCCCGCGACCTGGTAACCGGGCAGGGCGGCCTGCTTGCCGGTGCCGTTCTGGTTCGCGTCCCGCGGGTCGGACTGCGTGACCGAGCGGAACATCTGGCGGACGGTCTTCGCGGTCTCCGGCGACACGACCCGCACGCCGTCCGGCCGCTGCTTCTCCGAACGCGCGCCCTCCTCGCCGATCTCGGCGCGGATCAGCCGCGGCGGGACGCGCACACCGTCGTTGGCGATGGCCTGGTACATGCCGGTCATCTGGAGCAGCGTCATCGAGAGGCCCTGGCCGATCGGCAGGTTGCCGAAGGTCGAGCCGGACCACTGGTTGAGCGGCGGGACCTGGCCCGCCTCCTCGGCCGGGACACCGGAGTTCGTGCGGCGGCCGAGACCGAACTTCTGCAGCATCTCGGCGTAGCGCTCCTGGCCGACCTCCTGCGCGGCGAGCAGCGTGCCGACGTTGGAGGACTTGGCGAAGACGCCGGTGAACGACATGGGCACCGTCGGGTGGTTCCACGCGTCCCTGATGGTCCGGTCGGCGACCTTGAGCGACCCCGGCACCTGCAGCACGTCGTCCGGCTTGAACAGGCCGTACTCGACGGCGGCGGCGGCCGTGACGATCTTGTTCACGGAGCCGGGCTCGAAGCTGTACGCGACCGCGGTGTTGCGCTTCTGGTCCTCGCTGGCCGTGCCGAAGTTGGTCGGGTCGTAGGTCTTGTCGTTGGCCATCGCGACGATCTCGCCGGTGCGGCTGTCCAGCACGACGGCGGAGGCGTTCTTGGCGCCCGACTTCTTCGCGTAGTCGGCGACCATCCGCTGCACCGCGTACTGGGTGTCGATGTCGATGGTGAGCTCGAGGCTCTTGCCTGGCTGCGGCTTCACGAGCTCGCGCTCGGTGTTCGGGATGACGAGGGTGTCGTCGCCCGACATCGTGTCGACCACGCGCCGGCCCGTGCGGCCCGCGAGCACGTTGTCCTGGGCGTTCTCCAGACCGAGGATGCCCTGGACGGTCGGCGGCTTCTCCTCCTGGCGCCAGTTCGCGGCGCCGATGATGTTGGCCGCCAGGTCGCCGTTGGGGTAGATGCGCTTGGAGCGGTACTCCGAGCCGATCTCCGCGGGGAACTTCTCGACGATCTTCGCGGCCTTGGCCGGTTCCGCCTCGCTGACCAGGACCTCGTAGGAGATGTCCTTGACGAGCTGCTGGTAGACGGTCTCCTCGTCGGTCTTCTCCCCGTTGACCTCCGGCCCCAGCGTCGACGAGATGAACTTGGCCATCTCACGCCCGCGGTCCTCGTAGGTCCCCGGATACTTCTTCTCGTCCTTCGCGTGCGCCTCGTCCCAGGCCTTACGCGCGCGCTGCGGAAGGATGTAGAGCGCGCGCACCTCGATCGAGAACGCGAGCTGGTTGCCGTTGCGGTCGAGGATCGACCCGCGCTCGGCGGGGATGTCGATGGGCGTCGTGCGCTGCTTCTGCGCCTGCGCCGACAGCTCGGCCGCCTGCAGGCCCTGCACCTGCACGAGCTTGACGCCCGCGATCAGCAGGGCGCCGATCAGCAGGATCCGGCCGACGCCGATGCGCAGCCTGCTGTTGCCACCCAGGCGCGCGGCCGGGCGGGAGCCGCGAACCGACAACGGCCGGCGCGGTCCCCTGGTCTGCGGACCGGGCATCAGCCACCCGCCGGAGGCGTCTGACCCGCCGGAGGAGTCTGGCCCGCGGGCGGTGCGGGCGGCTCGGAGGACGGCGGAGGCGGAGGCGTCGACTTGGTCGGCGCGCTCGGCTTGCCGAACTCCTCGATCGAACCGTCCGGGTTCTGCCGCAGCCGTGCCGGGTTCGACGGCTCGACCAGGCCCATCTCCCCCGCGCGGCGCGCGAGGTCGGTCGGCGACTCGAGCAGCGCCACCTCGCGGCGCAGCTGCTCCATCTGCAGCGTCAGCTTCTCGGCCTCCGCCCGCGCCTCCTGCAGCCGATAGGTGTCGGCGGCGGCCTGGGTGGAGAAGTACATGATCCCGGCGACGCCCGCGCCCAGCACGAGCATCACCAGCACGACGAACGGAGCCTTGGACACGGCCTTCTGCTGCGGGCTCGCGGAACCGCCGCGCAGGTTCGAGGCGCGCTGGGCCCGGCGCGCGTAGGCACGCTCGGCACCGGCGGTCCGCCGCCGGGCCTTGTCCTTCTCCTGGACCTTGTCCTGCTTCGGGGAGGGGTCGCGGGGTGACGATCCACCGACCCGTGCGGGTGCCGTCATCTCGGCTCTCCGATCCGCTCCGCCGCCCGCAGGCGCACCGGCGCCGCACGCGGGTTGTCCTCGATTTCCTTCTCGTTCGCGAGCTCCGCGCCCCTGGTGAGCAACTTGACCTCGGGTCCGTGACCCGGCAGCTCGACCGGCAGGCCCGGCGGCGTCTTGGACTTCGCCAGCTCCGCGATCGCCTGCTTCACCATCCGGTCCTCGAGGGACTGGTAGGACTCCACGACGATCCGCCCGCCGACGCGCAGCACGCCCAGAGCGGCGGGCAGAGCCAGCCGCAACGACTCCAGCTCGCCGTTGACCTCGATCCGCAGCGCCTGGAACGTGCGCTTCGCCGGATGGCCACCGGTGCGCCGCGAAGCCGCGGGCACGACGGCGTAGAGCAGCTCGACGAGCCGGCCCGAGTTCGTGAACGGCTCCTTCTCGCGCTCCCGCAGCACCGCGGAGGCGATCTTGCCCGCGAACCGCTCCTCGCCGTAGGTGGAGAGGATCCGCGCCAAGTCGCCGTGCCCGTACGTGTTCAGGATGTCCGCCGCCGTCATGCCGGTGCCCTTGGACATCCGCATGTCGAGCGGGGCGTCCTTCGAGTACGCGAACCCGCGCTCCTCCTCGTCCAGCTGCAACGAGGACACGCCGAGGTCCATCAGCACACCGTCCACGCGCGAGTAGCCGAGGTCTTCCACAGCTTCGTCGATGTGGTCGTAGGTGACGTTGACGAGATGAACGCGGTCACCGTGGCGAGCGAGACGCTTGCCAGCCATCTCGATGGCCTGCGGGTCTCGGTCGAGCCCGATGAGGATGAGTTCGGGGTGGGCGCTCAACAGCGCGTCGGAGTGGCCGCCCATGCCGAGCGTCGTGTCGACGACGACGGCGGGCTTGCCGGAGAGCGCTGGAGCGAAGAGTTCCAGGACACGATCCAGCAGCACCGGAACGTGCCGCGGCTGATCCATGGTCTCTCTACTCCCCTTATGCGCGTTTCGGGTGACGTCAGGTCCCCGCCCGCCCGTCGAACCTGGCGCCGGGGAAGGTGCGCCAGGGCCGATTCTCGAGCGGACCGAGGCCTCACGGCACCCGAATCGCGTGTGGAACATCCGGCCTGTTGCTCGGCTGACCGCCATCAGAAGACGCCCGGAATGACCTCCTCGCGAGCGGTGGCGTAGCCGTCCTCGTGCTCGTCGAGATAGGTCTGCCAGGCCGCCGCGTCCCAGATCTCCATCCTGGTGAACGCGCCGACGACCACGCACTCCTTGGTCAGCCCGGCATACCGGCGCAGTTCCGGTGCGATCAAGACGCGGCCCTGACCGTCCGGACGCTGCTCGTCCGTCCCTGCGAACAGATACCGCTGATAGGCGCGTACGGCGTCGTTGGTGAACGGCGCCTCGGCGACTTTCTTCGCCATCTGCTCGAACTCAGCCCGGGGAAACACGTACAGGCAGTGGTCCTGGCCCTTGGTGACCATGAGACCTCCCGCCAGTTCGTCCCGGAACTTCGCAGGCAGTGTCAGCCGACCCTTGTCGTCCAGGCGCGGGTAGTGAGTGCCGAGGAACATCGGCAGCCACCTCCCTCACCGGGCGACGGACCGGCAGCGGAGCCCCCGTCTGCCCCACCGGCCGCCACAGTACCCCACTTTTCACCACAGTCAACGTTGAAACAGGTGTCCACACAGCATGTCGTGACACATTTTCCCAGGTAGACGCCGTGGGGGAGCGTGGGGGGACGGTGGGGGAGCTGGTCAGTCACCACCTTCGCGGGTGAGGGTTCAGCCCGGAATTAGCACTCGAACGGCCTAGAAATTTCCGTCAAAACCAAGAGTTGCGGCGAGTTGGTGGGGGAAGGTGGATGCTGGTGGAGCGAACCCGATGTAGCCCGCAGGTGTAGGGCACTTAGCCGTGGTTTGACACACTGCGTGAAACGCTCACACGTCCGTGTTCCGGACACGGCTGCTGGAGGTTTAGTGACGCCGGGAAGCCCAAGCGCGAACAGTCATGCGCCGGTCGATCAGATTCTGGGAGAGTTGCACGGCGCCGTTCAGCGGATCGCCGCGAACGTCGAGCGGGTGCTCGTCGGTAAACCAGACGTGGTCCGCCTTGCGCTCGTGACGCTGCTCGCCGAGGGGCACCTGCTGGTCGAGGACGTGCCGGGTGTCGGCAAGACCTCGCTGGCGAAAGCGCTTGCCCGCTCCATCGACTGCACCGTGAGCCGAGTGCAGTTCACGCCCGACCTGTTGCCGAGCGACATCACCGGCTCCTCCATCTACAACCGGCAGGAGAACGACTTCGAGTTCCGGCCTGGACCGATCTTCGCGAACATCGTCGTCGGCGACGAGATCAACCGCGCCTCCCCCAAGACGCAGTCCGCTCTGCTGGAGTGCATGGAGGAGCACCAGGTCACGGTCGACGGGAACACGTACCCGCTGGGCGCGCCGTTCATGGTGATCGCGACGCAGAACCCGATCGAGATGGAGGGCACCTACGCCCTTCCGGAGGCACAGCGCGACAGGTTCACCGCGCGCGTGTCGATCGGGTACCCGGACCCGCAGGCCGAGCTGGCGATGGTCGACGAGCACGCGGGTCACAACCCGCTCGACGACCTGCGGCCGGTCTCGGACGCCGCGCAGATCCTGCGGCTGGTCGAGGCCGTGCGCCGGGTGCACCTGTCCCCCGAGGTCCGCAGGTACGCCGTCGAGCTGGTCTCGGCGACGCGGCGCCTGCCGGAGCTGCGGCTCGGTGCCTCGCCGCGATCCACGTTGCACTTCGTCCGCGCCGCACGCGCGCAAGCCGCGCTGGCCGGCCGTGACTTCGTGGTGCCCGACGACATGCACGCGATCGCGATCCCGGTGCTGGCCCACCGGCTGGTGCTCACGGCGGAGGCGCAGGCCGCTCGCCGGTCCCCCGCCGAGCTGATCAGGGCGCTGTTGCAGCGTGTGCCGGTGCCGACGGCGGCACTCGACCCGAGCGCGGCGTTCGTCCGCAGCATGAACAACAACAACGCAGGGACGCCACGCTAACGATGCGCACCGCACTCTCCGGTCTGACCACACGCGGAAGATGCTTGCTGGCCGCGGGGTTCGCCGCCGGAGTGTGCGCCGCGGTGCTGAACGAACGCGACCTGTTGCGGGTCGCCGCGTTCGTGATCGCGCTGCCCCTGCTGGCCGCGTGGCTCGCGACGAGGGCTCGGGTGGGGTTGCACGCCGCCCGGTTCCTCGCCCCGAGCCGGGTGCCGGTGGGTGCGGCGTCCGAGGTGAAGCTCGACCTGCGCAGCACCGGCCGGCTGCCCACGGGCGGGCTGATGCTGGAGGACACGGTGCCGTACGCCCTGGGCGCGCGGCCGCGGTTCCTGGTGGAGCGGTTGCCCCGCAACACGCCGACGACGTTGCGCTACCCGCTCAAGCCGGTGATGCGCGGTGTCCAGCAGGTCGGCCCGCTGATGGCGCGGATCACCGACCCGTTCGGCCTGGCCGAGTTCGACCGCGAGCTCGCGGGCCGGTCGCGGCTGGTCGTGGTGCCGCGCGTGGTCCGGCTGTCGGGTCTGCCCGGTGGTTCCGGCATGGGCGCGGGCGACGACGGCTCGGTGCGGCTGCGGGCCGGTCAGGGCGAGGACGACGCGATCGTGCGGCAGTACCGGCAGGGCGACGACCTGAGGAAGGTCCACTGGCGGTCGACGGCCCGGCGCGACGAGCTGATGGTGCGCGTCGAGGAACGTCCGTGGCGCGGCGGCACGACCGTGCTGCTCGACCACCGGGTGCACGCGCACCGCGGTAGCGGGCCCACGGCGTCACTGGAGTGGGCCATCTCGTTCGCGGCGTCGATCTGCCTGCACCTGCACCACTTCGGCCATCAGGTGCGCCTGGTCTCCGAGGACGGGCGGGTGCTCGCGGGTGGCTCGGCCGAGGGCGGGCACAGCGACCACGTGGTGCTGGACTCGCTCGCGGCGTTGCAGGGCTCGCACCGCCGTGAACTCACCGGCGGAATGGACCCCGGCGCGGGCCAGGAGGTCATCGCGGTGCTCGGCGCGCTCTCGCCGGCGTCGGCGGAGGAACTGATCCGGTACCGGCCGCGCGGTATGCGCAGCATGGCCGTGCTGCTGGACGTGAACGCGTGGGCGGGTGGCACGGACGCCGCCGCCCCGGACCCCGAGGACGCCCGGCGGCTGCTCAACGGCGCGGGCTGGGGCGTGGCGATCGCGAAGCCGTCCGCGTCGATGCAGCAGGTGTGGCAGGAGTTGTGCGCCTCGGCCGGTAACCGGGGTCCGTCGGTGCGCTCGGAGGTGGGCTGAGATGGGGACCCGTTCCGCTCCGGCGACGAGAGGGACCGAACCCGAGTGGTTCACCTCGGCGACGCCGTGGATCGCCGCGCTGGCGGTGCTCTGCGCGTCCACCGCGCTCTCCGGCGTGATCGAGGGCGACCTGTGGCTGGCGCGGATCGGCGTGGTGATCGTGGCTATCACCGTGACCGGCGCGTTCCTGCGCGCGACCCGGCTGACTCCGCCGCTGGTCGCCGTCGCCCAAGTGTTCGTGCTGTTGTGCCTGCTCACGGCGTTGCACACGCGGTCGGGCATCTTCCTGTTCATCCCCGGCCCCGATGCGCTGGGCGAGATCGGGGACGTGCTCGCGGACTCCGTGGCACAGGTGCAGACCGGGGTGCCGCCGGTGCACGCGTCGCCGGCGATCCAGGCGCTCGTGGTGCTGGCGATCGGCCTGGTCGCGGTGCTGGTCGACACGCTGGCCGTGGCCGCGGCGGCTCCGGCGGCGTCCGGGCTGGTGCTGCTGTGCGTGTTCGCGGTGCCCGCGTCGCTGGCCGACGAGATGCTGCCGTTCTGGACGTTCATCCTGGGCGCGGCGGCGTTCGCGATGCTGCTCGCGGTCGACGGCCAGCACCGGCACGAGGCGTGGCGCGGCCGGCTCGGTTCCGGGTCGGCGAGCGGGTCGGGCGGGTCCGCGACGTCGGTGGCGGCGATCGCGATGGTGATCGCGCTGATCGTCGGCGCGGGCTTCACGCTCGTCGGCACGGTCGGCAGGCTGCCCGGCGGCGGTGCCGGTGGCGGCGGCAAGGGCGGCATCGGGCTGAGCGAGATGACGTCGCTGCGCGGCATGCTCAACCGCGGCCGGACGGCCGAGGTGTTCTACGTGCGGGGCATGACCGACCCGATGTACATGCGGGCGTCGACGCTGGCCCAGTACGTGCCGAACAAGGGCTGGGAGCGCGGCAGCCCTCCTGGCGGCCAGCCCGCGCGCGGTGAGCTTCCGCCGCAGCCGGGCGATCGCGGCGAGGGCAAGACCACCCGGATCAACATCGAGCCGCGCGACTGGCGGAGCTTCTGGCTGCCGACCTACGGCGCCGTCCGCCGCATCGACACCCCGGACGACGACTACCAGTTCGACGCGAAGAAGGGCGTGATCTACACCCAGCGGGAGCGCGAACCGGAGTCGTACGAGATCGACACGGTGATGTCGACGCCGACGAAGCAGTCGCTGCGGCTGGCACCGACCCAGGCGAACGCCGTCGATCGTGAGTACTACAAGTTCGACGGGGTCGAGCAGGAGGTCGTGGACCTCGCGAAGAAGGTCGTCGAGGGCGCCACCAACGACTTCGACAAGGCGGCCGCGCTGACGGCGTTCTTCAACAGCCCCACCACCGATTTCAAGTACCAACTCGAGACCAAGGGCGACGTCACGACGGACGCGCTGAGCGACTTCGTGCTGCGGAGCAAGGTCGGCTACTGCGAGCAGTTCGCCTCGGCGATGGCCGTGATGGCCCGGGTGGTGGGTCTGCCGTCGCGCGTGGCGATCGGTTTCACCGCCGGTGTGCCGGCCGCGGACAACGCGTACCGCGTGATCAGCACCGACGACGCGCACGCGTGGGTCGAGATCTTCTTCCCGAACTACGGCTGGATGACCTTCGACCCGACCCCGGTCTCCGACGGCCGCGGCATCGTGCCGCCGTACCTGCGCGAGACCGCGCCTGGCCAGGAGGAGCAGCCGACCGCCGAGACGACGGCGACGTCGGTGGCGCCGTCCGCGACCGGCTCGGCCCAGGCCTCCACCTCGCCCGACGGCACCGACGGCGACCAGGGACTGCCGCAGGCGGGTTCCGAAGGACCGCAGCCTTGGCACCTGTGGGCGCTCGGCGTGGTGCTGGTGCTGGCGGCGTTGCTGTCGATCTTCCTGGTGCTGGCTCTGCTCGGCGTGATCAGCGCGGGCCTGATGGGCGTGTCGTGGGCGCGCAAGCTGCTGATACCGGCCGCGGCCGGGTTGTGGCTGATCGGTGTGGGGCTCGCGGCGGCGTTGCTGTCGTGGTGGCTCGCGGCGGTGCTCGTGATCGCCGGGATCGTGTTCACGCCGTTGCTGGTGCGTGCCGTGCGACGGCGCAACCGCCTGCACGCGGTGACGGCGCTCGGTCAGGGCGCGGCCACGGCGGCGTGGAGCGAGCTCATGGCGGAGTCGATCGACCGCGGCGCGCCGGTGCCGGCCGCCGAGACGATCAGGCTCGCCGCCCGCCGGTTGGCGCGCGAGCACAACCTGGACGACGCGGGCAAGAACGGGCTGCGGCTGGTGATCGGGGCGATCGAGCGTTCCTGGTACAGCCCGAACCCGACCGCCGACCCGGCGTTGCCCGGTGCGCTGGCCGCGGTGCGACAGTCGTTGCGACAGAACTCGCCACTGTCGTTGCGCGCGAAGCTGTTCCCGAAGTCGGTGCTCAAGCCGACGCCCGCGCCGACGGCCGAGACGCCCGACCGGGAGCCGGTCGGGGTGTAGGTCCGTGACATGACGATGGGCCCGCTCCCTGTTCGGGGGGCGGGCCCATCGCTTTGAGGCTTGGTCGGTTACTGCTCTTCGTCGAAGCGGCGGCGGAAGCGCTCTTCCATCCGTTCGGAGAACGAGCTGCGGCTGCGCGCGGGCTTGCCGTCCTCCTGCGCTCCTTCGGCGACCTGGTCACCGCGACGCAGTGTCGTCAGGGTGATGAGCACACCGAAGAACATGAGCAGGAAGCCGAAGACGCTCACCACGGGGATGCTGGCGATCGCGAGCTGCGGGAGCATCACGCCGGTGATGAGCGCGGCCACGCCGACCACGAACAACACGATGCCCTGCACACGGCGTCGCTTGGACGGCCGCCGCAACTTGGCGCCCCGTACGGTAGATGCGAACTTCGGGTCCTCGGCGTAGAGCGCGCGCTCGATCTGGTCGAGCAGTCGCTGCTCGTGCTCGGAGAGTGGCATCGTTCCTCCTCCGGCACAGCGGTCGCGGGCGCCGGGTGTTTTCGGTTTCCGCCGAACCCGGCGGACGACCCACCCTGGGGACGTCACCTTCCAGGATACGATCCGCGCGCCTCGGCGACTACCCAGTCGGCCTTCTCATACGGTCTGTTCTGTCACCATCATCCTCCTGGGGCAGTGGTGAGGCCTTCGTGAGGCTCTTTCCAGCCCGTTGTGGCCTTCCGTTCACACCTCGTTCGGCCGCGGGATCCATCCGGGACAGCCCCGCTTGCTCGGATCAGAGCCATGACCGAACTCATCGTCAACGGCGCCGCCGAGCAGGGCCTGACCGGCTGGCTCGTCGTCGCGGGCGCCCCCGTCGTGCTGCGGTACGACACGGGCCAGGGGTATCCGGGGCCCGGTGATCCCGGTCCGGCGCGGCGCGGCTCGTCGTTCTTCGGCGGCGGCGACACGCCACTGAGCACGCTGCGACAGAGCGTGACATTGCCGCGAAAGCCGTCTCAGTTCGCCGTGTCCTGCTGGCTCGGCGGCTACGCCGCGCAGCAGGACGGCGCCCGGCTGTCGGTCGAGTTCCTCGATTCCGGCGGCACACCGCGCGGTCTCGTGGTGCTCGGACCGGTGACGGCGGAGGAACGCTCCAGCCGCACGGGCCTGGTCGAGCGTTCGGTTCGAGGCACGGTGCCGCCGGGGAGCAGGACGGCGGTCGTGACGCTGCAGATGACCCGATCCGGTGGTGGTACGTCGAACGACGGCTACGCGGACAACATCTCGTTCACGGTGGAGGCCCGCTGATGCTGAACCGACGTGATCTCCTGCGCGCCGCGGCCGCCGCCGGTGCTCTCGGCACCGTGTGGCCGTTGTCGGCCGGCCTGTCCCCCGCGCAGGCTCACGCCGCCGCGCTCGACCTGGGCGCGTCGTGGGACGCGGCGCCGTTCTGCCTGGGCGTCGGATCCGGGGACCCGTTGCCGGACAGCGTGATCCTGTGGACGCGACTCGCTCCCGAACCACTGGCGCACGAGCAGCCGTTGCCCGAGATCGTCGAGGTCGAGTGGTCGGTCGCGCTGGATCGCACGATGCGTTCGCGCGTCGCGTGCGGGACCGTTGCGGCGTCGAACCTGTTGGGGCACAGCGTGCACGTGCCCGTGCACGGTCTCCGTCCAGGCCGCACCTACTACTACCAGTTCTCGGCTTTGGGCAAGCGTTCTCGCGTCGGACGCACCCGCACGGCCCCGGTCGGGCCGGTGTCCCGCGTCCGGTTCGCGACGGCGAACTGCCAGGCGTTCCACGACGGCTTCTACGCGGCACATCGCGGAATCGCGGCCGAGAACCTCGATTTCGTCGTGCACCTGGGCGACTACATCTACGAACACGGCCAGGTCGGCGGCACGCACGTGCGTGATCACGAGGGCCCCGCCGTGCTGTCCCTTGCGGACTACCGGCGCCGCCACGCCTTGTACAAGGGCGATCCGTCGCTGCGCGACGCCCACGCCGCCCATCCTTTCTTCTTGACCTGGGACGACCACGAGGTCGCCAACGACTACAGCGGAACCGACGGCTCCGCGCCGTTCGTGAAGCGCCGTGCCGCCGCCTACCAGGCCTGGTACGAGCACCTGCCGATCCGCGCTGGGAGCGCTCTCGAACCGCGGATCCACCGCCGCCGCCAGTGGGGGTCCCTGGTCGATCTGACGGTGCTGGACCTGCGGCAGTACAGGTCCGCGCAGAACCTCGCCGACGGCACGATCCTGGGCGCCGAGCAGAAGAAGTGGCTGCTGGACGGCATTTCTTCGGCCAGGGAAGCGTGGCAGGTGTGGATCAACTCGATCATGCTGTCGCAACTGGCCCGCACCGGCGGCGGCTACTACTTCACCGACCAGTGGGACGGGTTCCTGGCCGAACGCCGCGAGGTGCTCGGCCACGTCGCCGCGGAGGGCCTGAAGGACCTCGTCGTGCTGACCGGCGACTGGCACTCGGCGTTCGTGGACGACATCCGGCCGGACTTCGACGACCTCTCGTCGCCGGTGATCGGGACGGAGTTCACCGCGCACTCCGTCACGTCCGGCGCCTACTCGCCGGAGTGGAACGCGGTGAACGGGCCGGTGATGGGGGCGGCGAACCCGCACCTGAAGTACTTCGAGGGCAACAGGTACGGCTACGACGTGTACGAGGTGACGCCGCAGCGGTTCACCACGCACATGAAGGTGATCGGGGATCGGCGGGACGCGTCGTCGCCGGTGTCGACGCTGACCACGTTCCACGTCGATCGGGGGAAGGCCGGGAGTTACGAGGACCCGGCGACCATCGGCTCGCCCGCGCAGTACCGGCGGCCATGAGGGCGGCGCTGAAACGGCTCCGAAAACGGCCGTGAAAAGTGTCAGACCCGCTGAGTAAGCTCGGATTCGGGGGATCCCGGGCCCTGTGAGGCCGGAGGGTGGATCCCCCGAATCCGATGCTAGTCAGCGGGTCTGACAGTTCTGGACCGACAGTTCGAGGCAGGTCAGTCCTGGTCGGTCAGTTCTGGTCGGTCAGTTCTGGTCGGTCAGTTCTGGTCGGTCAGTTCTGGTCGGTCAGTTCTGGTCGGTCAGTTCTGGTCGGTCAGTTCTGGTCGGTCAGTTCTGGCCTGAGTCGGTCGGCCAGTTCCGGTCGATCAGCTTGCGATCTTGTAGGCGTGGATGATCGTCACCTCGCCGGTGTTGCCCGCCGCGTCCGTGGTCTTGGCGCGCAGCGAGGCGAACTTGGCGTTCTTCGGGTGGTGCACGATCGCCTTGTCGCCGGCGACCTGCACCTGCTTCCAGGTCGCGCCGTCGTCGAAGGACACCTCGACGGTGACGCGCTTGACCTTCGGCGTGTTCTGCGCCTGCTCGACCTTCAGCGGGACGAGCAGCACACGACCGTGCGCGGTGTCCTTGTCGTCGAGCTTCGGCAGGAAGCGGACCACCGTGAGCGGGAGGTGCGTGATCTCGCTGGTGTGCTTGGCCTTGAAGGTCCAGGCGCCGCTCACCTTGTTCGACAGCTCCGCGTCGCGGCTGTGTTCCATCTCGGCCCGGTAGGTGCCTTCTGCCGCCGGGACGTCGAAGATCGCGGCAGGACGGTCCTGCTCGCCGAGCTTGGTTCCGTTGTGGAACAACGAGGTCTTCGCCGTTCCGCCGGTGAACCTGCCCGCACCGCCGTTGCTGTCGGTGAAGAGCGGCACCCTGACGGCGATCTGGTCTTCGAACCTCGCGAGGCCGAAGCCGGGCGCCGACGGGACGGACGGGCCGAAGATCGCGGCGCCGAACGTCTGCGAGTACTTCTTGCCGCCCTTGAAGGAACGGTTGGGCGTCTCGGTCGAGTACTCGTTGTTGTTGTCCGGGCCGACCCGGTCGTAGATCCAGCTCCACGTGCCGGTCACGGTCGAGACGTAGTCGATCGCGCGGCCGCCTTCCGGCACCCGCGTGAACCAGCCGAAGCCGCCGCTGCCGTCGACCGGGTTCGGCATGACGGCGATGCCGTGCTGACGGCCCTCACCGGCGTAGCGGAAACTCGTCGTCATCTCGGCCAGCTCGTTCGCCTTGGCGGTGCGCTCGTAGCCGGTCGGCATGCCGTTCTCGGTGTACATCAGGCGATAGCTGACCGGGGTCTTCTCGTCGCGTGGTGTGCCCTCGAGCTGCTCGGCGATCGTCGTGGTGAAGCCCGGTGCGGCCGGTCCGATCTGGGCGGTGGACACCTGTCCCGCCAGTCCGTCGAAGAACGCCCAGCCGTGGCCGAAGGTCCTGCCCGCGACCTTGGTGGAGTAGCCGATGGTGCCGATCATGCCCTTGGCCGCGGCGTCAGGGGTCTTGAGTGCGACCGGCTTGGCGTTGCGCGCGTCGATCGTGATCGACCCCTTGCCGGTCACCTGGAACTTCGGCTGCACCTGGAACGCGACCTTGAAGTCCGGGGTGATGATGCCGCTGTCCACGAGGTACTCGCCCTTGGGCAGGCGGACGTTCTTGGCCAGTCCCGGATAGGCCTTGCCGGTCTTGGTGTTGACGAAGACCGTGCTGTGGGACTCGGCCGGGTTGCCGTCGCTGCCGAGCACCGAGACCGCGGTGTCATAACTCTCGACCTCGCGGTTGACGCTGACGAGCGTGCGCAGGCCGTTCGACGCGACGATCGCGCCGCTGTAGGCACCGTCCGGCGCGTTCGCCTTGGTGTCAGCGGTGATCACGGCCTTGGCCTCGCCGCCGGCGGGGATCGTGATCTTCGCAGGAGACACGGTGAACAGACCGGCGGGCGAGGGCTTGCCGTCCGGTCCCTTGACGTCCACGCTCAGGTCGAGCGTGACGGGCTCCTTGCCGGGGTTGCGGTAGGTGACCTCGCGGACGACCTTCTGGTCGTCGTCGTGCGGCCACTGCTGCACCCCGAAGTTGATGTTCGCCGGTTCGGCGATCACCTGCTGTGCCAGCATCTTCGGCACGTCCACGCGACCGGTGCCCTGGTCGAACGCCGTCAGCGACGGGTTGGCCTTGGCCGACGCCATGATGGTCGCCTTGAGCCGTGCACCGGTCCAGTCCGGATGCTGCTGCTTGAGCAGCGCGACGACACCCGCGACGTGCGGCGTCGCCATCGAGGTGCCGGACATCGAGACGTGGCCCTGCGTACCGGCCTCGGCCGCCACGATGTCGACGCCGGGCGCGGTGACGTCCGGCTTCACCGCACCGTCCGCAGCCGGGCCACGGCTGGAGAACGGCGCGATGCCGTCGTTGCGGTCCACCGCCCCGACGGTCAGCGCGGACTCGGCGCTACCGGGCGAGCCGATCGTCTCCGGGCTCCCGGAGTTGCCCGCCGCGATGACGAACAGCGCGCCGGTCTCCTGGGAGATCCGGTTGACGGCCTCCTCGATCGGGTCGATCTCCGGGGTGTCACCTCCTCCCAGGCTCATGTTGATGACGCTCGCGCCCTGCTCGGCCGCCCACTGCATGCCGCCGAGGATCGCCGACTCGCTGCAGCCGCCTGGCTGGCAGACCTTGCCGTCGAGGATCTCCGCGTCCGGCGCGACACCGCGGTACTGGTCGCCCTTGCTGGCGATGGTCGACGCGACGTGCGTGCCGTGCCCGACCTCGTCGGTGTTGTCCGGCGAGTCGGTGAAGTTCTTCTCGGCGATCTGCCTGCCCTGCAGATCCGGGTGCTTCTCGTCGACGCCCGTGTCGAGCACCGCGACCTTCACGCCCTTGCCGGTGACACCCGCCTGCCAGGCCGCCGGCGCGCCGATCTGCTTGGTGCTGCGGTCGAGCGACACCTTGCGGACGCCGTCCAGCCACACCTTCTCGACCGCGCCACCGCGCAGCGACTCCCAGGCGCTGCCCGACTTCTCGACCGTGCCGGTCACCAGTCCGTTGACCGATCCCTTGGCCGCCAACGCCGTGACGCCCGATCGTGCGCCCGCCGCCGGCCGCACGATCACAGGAACGGTGGTGCGCCGCGAGTCGTCGTAGCCGAACTCGGCCAACGACGTCACGTCGAACAACCTCGGGTCGAGCTTTCCGCTGTCCACCAACGCGATCGCGTCCGCGGGCACCACGTGCTGATGTCCGTCCCGCGTGAAGGTGCGCACCGGAAGCCTGCCCCGGCCGGGACCCGGCACGACCCGCACGACGCGGTCTCCCGCCAGCTCCACCCGGTCACCGGTGATCAGCGTGACGCTCCGATCCCCCTGCCCCGATGACTGCTCGCCCGCGTGCGCGACGGCCGTCGTCCCCGTGATCGTTCCGGTGGTGACGAGGCCTGCCGACAACGCGAGCGCGGTGATCCCCCGACGGGCACCTCGCTGTCCTGCTCTCACTGGTCTACCTCCAGCGCTAGATGAGGTGTTGCGTCAGTGACCGTAGGGACACCGAGCGTTACCCCACCTCCATCTGAAGGCCGGAGCTGCACAGGCGGATGTCATCCCGCAGAGGTACGCGGACTGGCCGATCGGCTGGTTGACACACCTCCTGTCGTTTCGGGCCGACCGTCATTTCGGGATTGAGTCGTGACCGTGCTTTCGTGCACACTTCGTGCTGTCGTCATCTGGGGGCGGCGCCGGGGGCTTTGGGGGAAGGTCGCTCTACTCATGCGTGTTTCGTTGCGTGCTGCCATTTCGGTCGCACTGCTCGTCGGTTTCTACGTCCTCGCCTTCGGGTTGATCGGCGGCCTGCTCGCGCTGGAGACCTACGCCCTGATCGAGCGGCCGTTCGTCGGCTTGAAGCTGGCGCTGTTCGTCGTGCCAGCGGTGTACGCGCTGGCCAAGGGCCTGATCTCACTGGAGCGCCGCGAGCGCGATGAGGTGCCCGGCATCCTCGTCACGCCCGAGGAGCAGCCCGCGCTCTGGGACCTCGTCCGGCGCCTGGCCGCCGACGCGGGCACCCGCCCGCCGGACGAGATCCGGATCCTCGCCGCAGTGAACGCCGGTGTCGCCGAGGACACCCGTTTCCTGGGTCTGCGCGTGCTCAAGCGCAGGATGTTCATCGGTGCTCCGCTGCTCACCTCCTTGACCGAGAAGCAACTCATCGCCGTGCTCGCCCACGAACTCGGGCACTACGCCAACAAGGACACGCGCCTCGCCGGCGTCGTCGTCTCGGGCCGTGACGCCATGCTGCGCGCCGGTTCCCACATGAACGCCGAGCAGTGGTTCCAGCGCATGATCGCCAAGCTGTTCCGCGGCTACGCCAAGCTGTACCTCCGTGTCTCCCAGGCGATCAGCCGCCGTCAGGAGTTCGCCGCCGACCGCCTCGCCGCCACCCTCGCGGGTTCGTCCGCCGCCGCGTCCGCACTGCGCGAACTGCCGGTGATCGACGCCGCGTGGAACCTCTTCACCAACCGTCACCTGACCGTCGCGTGGGAGCTCGGCTACCTGCCCACGACGTTCTTCGACGGCTTCGCCCGCCTGCGCACCTCCCCCGAACTCCACGAGGAGCTGGAGGAGATCCGCCAGCACCCGCACGACCCGGACCGCGGCCCGTACGACTCGCACCCGCCACTGCGGGACCGCATCACCGCGATCGAGGCACTCGGCCTCGAGCCCGAGTCGGGCTGGGGCGACCGCCCGGCACTGGAACTGCTCGCCGACCCGATGCCGTTGCTCGACGCCGCAGTGCTCAGCACCCTGGTGTCCGACGCCGCCGAGAAGGAACGCGTCGACTGGGCCACGCTCGGCCACATCGGCGCCAGAGCCCGCGTCGTGCGCGGCACCCAGCGGCTGCTGGAAACGTCCGCGGTCAAGATGAACCAGCGCCCGTCACTGACCACCGTGCTCGACGCGCTGGACGCCGGCCACCTCGCCGACCTCGGCACTCACCTGCCGGGCAACTCGGGCGCCGGTGCCCGAGCCCGCCGCGAGATGGCCCGCGGCGAAGTGCTGCCCGAGCTGTCCGCGTTGGTGGCACTGGCCTTCTCCGACGCGGGCCTCGCCCGCTGGGAGCTCGACTGGCTGGGACGGACCACGTTCGTCACCTCCTCCCACGAATTCGACATGGCCGAACACCTGGACGCCGCGGTCGCCGACCACGGCAGCACCGAGGGCCTGCGCGCCGCGCTGGCCGTAGCCGGTGTGGCCCCCGACTACCGCCCCGCGCACTGAACGTTCAGGAGAAGAACCCGTGGTGCTCTCACTTCTCTTCAAGCCCAAGGAACTCATCACCGTCATCCGCCTCATGCGCGAGGCGAAGCGGCTGGGCGTGGAGATCGACGAACTCCCATCCGACGTAGTCGCGGCTCACGTCCTGCCCAAGACACACCCCGAGCGCTACGGCCTCGTCCCCGACGCCGAGGTGACGGCCACGTCGCCGATCGAGGACCTGGCCCTCGCCGCCGTGAAGGACGACGTCCGCGCCGGCAACTGGGAGAACGCCGCCGACCTGGTCACCGCCACCCACGGCGACTGGGACCGCCGTCAGCGCGTGGTGTGGGCCTTGGCCGATCTCGCCGCCAAGGACGACGCCTGGATGAACGCCTGGCAGACCGCCCGCCCTGGCGACCCGCACTGGATCGTGGTGCACGCGATGTCGCTGGTCGCCCTGGCCTGGGACATCCGCGGCAGCGCCACCTCCTCCCAGACCACCCGCGAACAGTTCGAGGGCTTCCACCGAGTCCTGTTCGAGGCGCGCGAGGCCGCCGGCATCGCCGCCACCGTGCTGCCGGACGACCCGACGCCGTGGAACACGATGCTGACGCTCGCCCGCGGCCTGCAGGTGGACCACGACGAGTTCCGCGCGATCTGGACGGAACTCATGTCGCGCGATCCCTTGCACCACAACGGACACTCGCAGGCTCTGCAGTACTGGTGCCGCAAGTGGCACGGATCCGACGAGGAAGCCCTGGCGTTCGCCCTTGAGGCGGCAGCCAAGTCGCCCAAGTTCCTGTCGCTTCCGCTGCACGCCGCTTACGAGGCGGAGAGCACCTCGCCGGACATGTGGAAGTCGCCTGCGGTCGTGGGTTCCCTGGACGCGCTGCTGGCACGGCTCGCGGACGAGGGTGCCGACACTTATGCGCTTCGGGATGACCGCGGATATGCGATCTACGCTTTGCTTGAGCTGCAACGGTTCGAGGAAGCCGTGGGACAGTTCCGGGCTTTGGGAGCGTTGGCGGACGCTGGGCCGTGGGACTACTTCTCGGAGCCCCGGTTGAAGTTCCTGAGCTTGCGGGGAATCGCGGTCAAGGCGGCGGCCAAGGGCAAGGGCGTCAAGGCTCCGGTTCGGTAGAGATGGCCCGCTCCTTTCGGTTGGAGTGGTTGGGTTCTCGAGCCAGGCCGGATCCGGTCGGGCAGCGTCGGCGCGGCTTGGACGAGCCCGAATGCTTTGTGGGCGTGCGTGTCAGCCGATCGGTAGTGGGGTTCGGGCCTGCGGGACCGCGAGCGGGCGGCGGTCCATCACGGCCAGTTCCAGTTGGCGGGCCGGGGAGTCGCCCAGCAGTTTGCGGGCCAGGGTGGTGCCCTTGCGCGGGGCCAGGGCCAACTCGGCACGCAGGGCTTGGACGCCGACGTAGTGCGACACCTCGTCGAGGATGGCCCTGGTGTCCGGGATCGAGCGGGTGCGGCGGATCGCGTCCACGGCGGCGCGTTCCAGGGGCGCGACGTGGAAGCCCCTGCGCAGGGCCGGTTTGGGGAGGCGGTCCGTTCGTTCCAGGTGCAGGGTGGCGTGGCCCCAGGCTCTGGAGTGGCGTGGGGCCAGGACGTGGATCGCGTCCGCCGCCGGTAGGACGGATCTCATGCCGTGCAGGTAGAGGGCGTCGAACGCGGTGAGCATCGCGCCCTCGCCCGAGTAGAGGAGAGCCGCCTGCACCAGTTGTTCGCGTGACGGGCCTGCCCTGGACAGCAGGAAGATGGTCGGGAACAGGCGTTGCCAGGGACCGCCTGGGCGGGAGCGTTGGTCGATCAGGGACGAGGACAGTCCTATGTGGATCAGGGCTGCGACCGGGGCTACTCGGTGGACGAAGAGGGTGCCCAGGGCTTCCAGGTCGATGGGGTGGCGCATGGGTCAATGGTGCGGCTGGGAAGAGCCGGGGAACCGGGGGCGAGCGCAACCTGTGGACAACTTCGAGGTTGTGGACAAGTCGCGATCACTCGGGCTTCGGTTCGAACTCCGCTGTCCTTTTCGGACTCTCGCGCAGCAGCGACGCAGGCCGCACGGCCAGTGAGCCGAAGCGGGAACGGGCCTGGTCAGCGGCTTGCTCGGCTTCGCGCCAGCCATGTTCCGGGGCATCGAAGATCAGCTGCTGGGCGGAATCGGCGTTGTCAAGACCCTCTATTCGGACGCCGATCAGACGAACCGCGCCGGGTGGGGTCTGGGTGTCCAGCAGCTCGACGGCGATCCGGTAGACCTCCTGCGTCACGTCGGTCGCCACCGGCAGCGTGCGCGAGCGGGTGATCGTCGTGAAGTCCGAGAAGCGGACTTTGATCGACACGGTGCGGCCGAGCAGCCCCTTGGCGCGCAACGAACCCGTCGAACGCTCGGAGAGCCGCAGCAGTTCGCGGCGCAGCAGCGTGCGGTCCGCGACGTCGACCTCGAAGGTCTCCTCGGCGCCGATCGACTTCTCCCGCGACTCCGGCACCACCGCGCGTTCGTCGACCCCGGCGGCCAACGCGTACAGATGCTCCGCCAACGCCACACCGATCTTGCGGCGCAGGCGCGTGAGAGGCATCGCGGCGACGTCGGCGACGGTCCCCAGGCCCAGTTCCTCCAGGCGCGCGGCGGTTTTCGCGCCGACGCCCCACAACGCGGAGACCGGCAGCGGGTGCAGAAAGTCCAAAGACGCGGAGTGGGGCACGACCATCATGCCGTCGGGCTTGCACATGCCAGAGGCGAGCTTCGCGAGGAACTTCGTCGAGGCGACACCGACGGAACAACTCACGCCGTGAGCCGCGAACACGCGGGACCTGATCAACTCCCCCACGCCACCGGGTGTCAGGCCGAGCCGGCGAAGCGCCCCGCCGACGTCGAGGAACGCCTCGTCCAACGACAGGGGCTCCACCAGCGGCGTGATGTCGCGGAAGATCGCCATGACCCCGCGCGAGACCTCCTGGTAGAGATCGAACTGCGGCGGCAGGTACACGGCGTGAGGCGCCAACCGGCGAGCATGCGCGGTGGGCATCGCGGAACGCACGCCGTACTCACGCGCGAGGTAGTTGGCGGAACACACGACACCACGCCCGCCGACACCCCCGACCACGACGGGCACGGACTCGAGCTCAGGACGTTCGCGGATTTCCACCGACGCGTAGAAGGCGTCCATGTCGACGTGCAGCATCCGGCAGCCCGTGTCGTCAGGCCAGACGCCGTCACGCGCACGGAACCGGTCGACCAGGCCGCGTGGCAGGTTCGCACTGCGACCCATGAACACCCCTCTCGAACGTCAGTTCGAGGCAAATCCTACAGTTTGTACACGCGCGCCGCGTTCTCCGACGCGATGAGCCGTGCGATCCGGTGCGCGTCCTCCTCGGCGAAGGCATCGCGCCGCAGTCCATCGGCCAGAAAGTCCGACAACGCACGCCGGAACAGCAACGCACCGAGGTAGTACAACTCGGGCAGAGCGAACGCGTCGGACGAGAACAGGAACTTCCCGTACGGCACGATCTCCAACGCCTCCGCGAACACGCGCGACGCCTGATGCCCCAACCCGTGCGTCGCCAGCCCGAGGTCGCAGAACACGTGCGGGAACACCTGCGCGAGATACCCGGCCTGACGGTGGAACGGGTAGTTGTGCAGCAGCAACACCGGCACACCCAGCCCCGCGGTCGCGCGCAGGAACGGCGTCAGCAACGACGGATCGCAGCGGTGCAGATCGATGTCCGAATCCCCGTAGCCGACGTGGAACTGCAACGGCAGCCCGGCGTCCAACGCCTCCCACGCCAGCCACGTGATCACCACAGGGTCCTCCAACCGCCCCGCCGACCACGCCGACACCGCCCGCTCCACGTCCGCGTCGGCAGGCCGCACGCCCGAAAGACCCAGCCCCGTCCGGTACGCCGCAACGGACTTCGCCCCCACCGCTGAAGACGACGCGAGCCGCGACCGGACGGCCACCAGGAACTCCGCGGCGGACACCGACGGCCGCAAGGTCTCCGCCAGCACCTCCAGCCGCACGATCTCGTGCGCGACACCCCCGCCCAGCCCGGCCAGCTCCTCCGCCGACAACAACCGCTCCGGCTGGAACCCGCCGTCCACCAGGAACGTGTGGATCCCGGACGCCATCAGGAACGTCCGCGACACCTCGGCGATGTGCAGCGAGTTCCGCCGTTCGAGGTACTCCTCGGCCGGCGCGTGCCGGGGCAGGTCCAGCAACGGGGCGCACCACCTCCGCACCGCGAACCCGATCGCCGAGTCGAAGAACGACCCGCCCAGCGCAGAGACCGCATCGGCCTCCAGCAACAGCGACTCGAAGTCCGGGCGCGTGCTGTCGACCCTCAGCACACCGTGGCAGTGGTGATCTATCAGCCCGAGTTCGGCGACGAACGGCAAGATGCCCATAATCTTAGGATCGTGGACTCTGCGGAACGGGACCAGCGGTTCGACCGGGCGACGGAACTCTTCGACGGGCTCAACGCGCGGAACGTGAGCGTCGTGGCGCTCACGTGGGTCGACAACAGCGGCATCACCCGCACCAAGTCCGTCCCCCTGCGCAGGCTGGCCCACGCGGCGGCGCACGGGGTGGGCGCGTCACCGGTGTTCGACGTGTTCCTGTTCGACGACTGGATCATCCAGGGCCGGTTCGCCGGCGGCCCGGTCGGCGACCTGCGGCTGCACCCCGACCTCGACCGCCTCACGGTGCTCGCGGGTCAGCCGGGCTGGGCCTGGGCACCTGCCGACCGCCACTTCCAGAGCGGCGTCCCCTACCCGATGGACCAGCGCCTGCAAGCCCGGAAAGCGCAGAAGAACCTCGCGGACAAAGGCCTCACCGCCCAGGCGGGCTTCGAGATCGAGTGGTGCGTCGGCAAGTCCGGCACCGACGACTGGGTGCCCGCGACCAGCGGATCCGCGTACGGCCACGCCCGTCAGGTCGAGCTGTCCGCCTACTGCGTCGACCTGCTCAACGCCCTGGACCAGCAGGACGTCGAGGTCCTCCAGTTCCATCCCGAGTACGCCGCCGGCCAGTTCGAGGTCTCCACGGCACCGGAAGGCCTGGTGGCGGCCGCCGACACCGCCGTGCTCGTCAAGGAGACCATCCGCGCCGTCACGATCCGGCACGGCCTGCGTCCGTCGTTCTCCCACAAGGTCGTCAACGGCGGCGTCGGCAACGGCGGCCACCTGCACCTGAGCCTCTGGCGCGACGGCACGAACCTCTTCGACGGCTTCCAGGACGAGGCCAGGCGGTTCAGCGCGGGCGTCCTGACCCACCTCCGCGCGTTGTGCGCGGTCGGCTGTCCCTCTCTCGCGAGCTACCTCAGGCTCGTGCCGAACACGTGGGCCGCACCGTTCGTGGCGTGGGGCGAGGAGAACCGCGAAACGGCCCTGCGCCTGATCAAGGACAACCTCGAGATCAAGTGCTTCGACCTGACCGCGAACCCGTACCTGGTGGTCGCGGGTGTGGTGGCGGCCGGTCTGGACGGCATCGCGACCGAGGCCGTGCTCCCGGAGGGCCTCAACGTCGATCCGGCGCTGCTCGGTGACGTCCAGCGGCTGCCCACGTCGCTGAAGGAGGCTGTCGACGAGTTCGAGAAGGACACAGTGCTCACCGAGGCGTTCGACCTGGAGCTGGCGGGCACGCTCGCCGACGTGCGGCGCGGCGAGATGGAGCGCTACAAGGACGCGAGCCCGCAGGGCATCGCCAACATCACTCGCTGGCGCTATTGAGTTCCTTGCGCAGCCGCGTCAGCGCCCGGTGCTGAGCCACCCGTACGGCGCCGGGCGTCGAACCGACCGCTTCGGCCGTCTCCTCCGCTGACAACCCCACCATCACGCGCAGCACGACGATCTCGCGCTGCTTCTCGGGCAACACGCGCAGAAGCGTCGCCATCTGCTCGGAGAGTTCCCCCTGCATCGCCCGCTGCTCGGGTCCGGCCGCCGTGTCCATCGACTCCGGCAGCTCGGGCACCGCCTCGGAGCGGTTGCGCGAGAAGCTGCGGAACGAGTCCGCCACCTTGTGCGCCGCGATGCCGTAGACGAACGCCAGGAACGGACGCCCCTGATCGCGGTACGACGGCAGCGAGGTCAGCACGGCCAGGCACACGTCCTGCGCCACGTCGTCCGCCGACGCGAACGACCCAACGCGCGCACGGCAGTACCTGACGACCAACGGCCGGATGGTGCCGAGCAACCGTTCGATAGCGGCGCGATCACCGGTGACAGCGCGTGCGACGTGGTCGTCGGCCTTCTCGGGACGACCGGTGTAGTACGACGGCGAAGGTGGGTCGACCGGCTCTTTCCCACCTACGGCAGTCCGCTCCACCAGAGCGTCGACAACGCCTGGAGCAGCGGAGACCGGCCCACCGACGGACGAGCCCCTGACGGCTTCCGCGGGCACCTTGCGGTGCAGGCCGGGTGTGAACTCCACTCAGATCACCGTTCCTCTTCTGGACGCCGGCGCACCGCGAGACGCGCCCGCCGGATCCGTCCTTCGACCGCGCGCGGGGTGAGTCGCACCAACTCGGCGATCTCCGCATGCGAATAGCCCTGGTCATGAAGGAAGAGCAACCGCCTGCCGTCCTCGCTCAGCGTCGCGAACGCGGCGTTCGCGGCCTGCTGTTCGATGACCGCGTCCTCGGGAGTCCCCTCGGCCACGACGTGTTCGAGCGAGGCCAGGGTGTCCACGAGCCGCACGTCCTGCCATCCGTGCGCCTGCGTCTGCCAGCGCCGGTAGACGTTCGGGAACGCGAGCACGCACGCGTTGACGAAGTACTCGTTCAACGGCTGTCCGCGCTCGACCGACCACTCCCTGCCGAGCAAACCCCGGTCACGGAAGTAGACGAAGCCCTCGTAGACCGCGTCGTTCGCCATTTCCTCGGCCTCCTGCAGCGAGATCTCCTGCTGCTGCAGGTAGCGGCCGTGCCTCCCGCAGCGGGAGAACATGGCGCCGGACCGCACGAGCCTGGTAACGAACGTGAGGCCGTACCCGAGAAGCTGGCGGTGGAACTGGTCCCAGCGTGGCCCGGAAAGCCCCGACTCGCGGAAGTGCTGCACGAGCACCCCGTCGACGCGCAGCCGGTCGGCGGCAAGCGCTGAGTCCGAACTTCCCATGCCCCCTGGTCCCTATGTCGGTGTCTTCCTGCCCTCTAGGTATGTCGTTTGGGTGCGTCTACCCCACGCACTCGCCACGAATCGTCACAAATGCAAACGAATGTCACCCGATCGGGACAGCCAATGCGGCAATTTCCTTGCGAAGGCGACCCAGCGCCCGGTGCTGGGCAACGCGCACCGCACCCGGCGTCGAGCCCACGGCGTCCGCGGTCTCCTCGGCGGACAGCCCCACCACGACGCGCAGCACGAGAATCTCGCGCTGCTTGTCCGGCAGGAGGTGCAGCAGCCGTCCCAGGGTGCCGTTCAGCTCATCGCGGAGGACGAACTCCTCCGGTCCGGCGCCTCGCACCTCCTGATCGGGCACCTCGGCCACCGGCTCCGCACGGTTACGTCCGAGAGCCCGATGCGCGTCGGCGACCTTGTGCGCGGCGATGCCGTAGACGAATGCCAGGAACGGCCGGCCCTGCTCGCGGTACTTCGGAAGGGCCGTCAGCACGGCCAGGCAGACCTCCTGCGCCACGTCGTCCGCAGTTGTCGCGGAACGTCCGACACGCGCACGACAGTACTTCACCACCAGCGGTCGCAGGTAGCGAAGTAGCTGGTCAGTGGCCCTGTGCTCGCCTTGCACCGCCAGGCTCACCAGCTCTGCGGATAAAGCCGAACTCTCCATCCGAAGTGTCCCCTCGTCGACGTCCCGTGGAGGAGACGTGCGACGCGTCACTCCTTATGCGGAAAGTAGGGAGAAACTTCAAACGTCACCCGTTTGCAGCAACGAAGAGCGGTTGGTAATAGGCGTGGAGCGACCACTCCCCGTAATCGAAACCGGCTCGTTCCGCCAATCCGGTGATTTCGTGACGAGTAATCGCCCAATACCGTGCCTTGCCCACCACGACCCGCCACGGGTCGGCTTCGTGCAGTCGGAACATCTCCAGTTCGTACTGGTCGCCGTCCCAATGCCAGAGCTGGAACCACACGACCCGCCCCGGTCCGACGGACGGAGGGGTCGACAACGGCCGTTCGCCGCGGATCGCGTCGTAGTCGCGCGTTGAGAGGATGAGCCGGCCACCGGGACGGAGCACGCGCCGCATCTCTCGCAACGCCGCCAGCACGTCCTGGGCGGTCAGCAGGTGCGGCAGCGCGTTGTCCGCGGCCAGCACGACGTCGAACGAGGCATCGGCGAACGGCAGTGAGCGCATGTCCGCGGCGAACGCGGGCAAGGTGACGCCACGCGCAGAGGCCTCCACAACGGCCCGAGAGGCCGCCTTGGGGCTCAGATCGGTGCCCACGACCTCATAGCCGCGCAGAGCCAGACCGATCGCCTGTGTGCCGATGCCGCACGCGCAGTCGAGAACGCGCGCGCCCCGCGGGATGAACTCCGCGAGCTGCGACGCCTGCCGGGCCATCGACGCGTCCCAGTCCAGGAACATCAGGTCGTACGTCCCGGCCAGCCCGTCGTAGAAGGCGCCGGTCAAATCAGCTCCTCGACCCCCACGGACGTCCTCAGTTTCGCCAGCGCACGGTGCTGAGCCACCCGCACGGCACCCGGCGTCGAACCGATCGCCTCGGCCGTCTCCTCCGCCGTCAGACCGACGACCACGCGCAGCAGCAGGATCTCCCGCTGCTTGTCCGGCAGCCCGCGCAGCAGCTGGCCCAGCCGCACCGAGAGCGAGCCGAGCAGCGCGTTCTCCTCGGGGTCGACGGTCAGCGACGGCCCGTCCGGCACCTCGGCGACAGGTTCGGAGCGGTTGCGCGCCGAGACCCGATGCGCGTCCGCGACCTTGTGCGCGGCGATGCCGTAGACGAACGCCAGGAAGGGTCTTCCCTGCTCACGATAGGTGGGCAGGGCCGTCAGCACCGCCAGGCAGACTTCCTGCGCCACGTCGTCCGCCGACGCGTACGCCCTTTCATTGCGACCGACGCGCGCACGGCAGTACCGCGCCACGAGTGGTCGCACGGAGCCCAGCAGCCGTTCGACGGCGTGCCGGTCACCCGCTACGGCCTCGTTGACCAATGAGGCCAGCAGGTCGGAACTTTCCATCGCGTTGGTCCCTACGTCGGCGGCGGAGGCCATTATCTTTCGCCGCCGCCTTGTTTGGGACCACTCATCAGGGTCATAAAAGTCCCGAATGCAAAGGGTTTCACACGGCGGTGCGGCGGGCGAACACGTGCAGCCGGGCGGCGACGTCCCTGAGCGGGGACCGCGTGGCCGCGGCCAGTTCCAGCTCGGCGAGCGCGTCGGCGGCACCCGGATTCGTGTCCAGCACCACACCGGGCACGAGGTCGGAGACGATGCCATGACCTTGCAGGAGCTCGACGGAAAGCCCCGCCTCGAGAACCAGTTTCTCAAGACCCGGGACGTCGAACCGGCGCTGCAACGGGTCACGGGTACCCGCGAGCTGACCGGCGTCGTCGTCCAGCAACCTTCGCGCGTCGACGATACGGCCGGCGATCGCGCGGTGCAGGATCGCCGCGAACCGGTTCGCGACCAGCACCGACACCGCGCCGCCGGGTGCGACCGCGGCGGCCAGCGAGGCGAGCGCGGCCGGGGCGTCGTCGACGACCTCCAGCAGCCCGTGTGCCAGCACCAGATCGGCCTCACCAGCGGGAACACCCAACGAGTCCGTGTCGCCCTGGACCGCGTTGATGGTCACACCGGCCTCGCGCGCACGGGTGTTCAACGTGGCCAATGCGTTCGGCGAAGGCTCCACGACCGTGACCGCGCATCCCGCTGCGGCTAGGCGCACGGCCCAGACGCCGCTGCCGCCTCCGACGTCGAGCACACGGGGCGGTTCTCCACCCCTGCGCTCGCGTGCGGCGGCCAATTCGGCGTCGAGCACCCTCTGTACGGCGTCCGGTCGCATGTCCAACAGAGTAGGAGACCCTAGAGTAGGTCTGTGCATACGGTGTCCGTGCTCAGCCTCAAGGGAGGCGTCGGCAAGACGACGGTGGTGCTCGGCCTGGCCTCTGCCGCCCTCCGCCGTGGCGTCCGCACGCTCGTGATCGATCTCGATCCGCAGTGCAACGCCACGTCGACGCTGGAGCCCGAGGAGTCCAAGGCCAGCATCTACGACGTCCTGCAAGACCCGTCCGAGGAGAACGTCGAGCAGGCGATCCGCCCGAGCAGGTGGGGCGACGGCATCGACGTGTTGTCCGGGTCCGAGGACGCAGAGCTGCTCAACCACCCGGATCCGAACGAGTCCCGGCTGCATCGTCTGAAAGACGCGTTGCGCACGTTGCGCGACATGTACGACGAGTTCCCGTACCAGCTCGTGCTGCTCGACTGCCCGCCGTCGCTGGGCCAGCTGACCCGCTCGGCACTGGTGGCGGCCGACCGCGCGCTGCTGGTCACCGAACCGACGATGTTCGCGGTCGCGGGCGTGCAGCGGGCGTTCGAGGCGGTGCAGAACGAGCGGGAGAGCAACAACGCCGACCTGCAGCCGCTGGGCGTCGTGGTGAACCGGGTGCGGCCGCGCTCGCACGAGCACCAGTTCCGCATCGAGGAGCTGCGCGACATCTTCGGGCCGTTGGTGATGCCGGTGGCGTTGCCGGACCGTCTCGCCGTGCAGCAGGCACAGGGCGCGTGCATGCCGATCCACGAGTGGGGCACGCCGGGCGCACGTGAGGTGGCGCTGGCGTTCAACCTGCTGCTCGCCCGCATCCAGCGCATCTCGCGGAGCCGGCGCCGGGCCGTGCACCACGACTTCGACGACGACGAGATCCAGGAAGCGGTGGATGCCTGAGGGGGACACCGTCTTCCTGGCCGGCCATCGGATGCACGAGGCGCTGGCCGGGAAGACGCTGCGGCGCGGCGAACTGCGCCACCCCCGGCTGGCCGCACTCGATCTGGCCGGCCTCGACGTGCTCGGCGTGCGGACGTACGGCAAGCACATGTTCACCCACTTCTCCGACGGCAACAGCCTGCGCAGCCACTTCCGCATGGACGGCGCGTGGCACCTCTACCGGCCTGGCGAGCGCTGGCGCCGTCCCGCGCACCAGGCCCGTGCGGTGTTCGAGGTCGACGACCGGCAGGCCATCGGATTCGCGCTGCACGACATGGAGTTCGTGCCGACCGCACGCGAAGATGAACTGATCTCACATCTCGGGCCGGATCTTCTCGCGCCGGACTTCGACGCCGCTGAGGCCGTTCGGCGGTTGACCGCCGACCCTTCCCGGCCTGTCGGCCTCGCATTGTTGGATCAACGGGTCATGGCCGGCGTCGGCAATCTCTACCGCGCGGAAGTGTGTTTCCTGTTGCGTGTTCTGCCGACGGTCCCGGTGTCATCTGTGGATGCCCCGCGTGCGGTTGCGTTGTCACGCAAACTCTTGCAGGCCAACCAGTGGCGGCCGGAACAGAGCACCACGGGCGACCTGCGCGTGCAGCACTACGTTTTCGAGCGGACCGGCAAACCCTGTTTGCGTTGTCGCACAAGAGTCCGATCGGACGAGATCGACGGCAGATTTGTGTACTTCTGCCCAAAATGCCAGTCCGGTTGAACCGAGACGCTCTCCTGGCCGTGTGCCCCAATATGGCGGTAAATCTGGATGCGTTGCGCCCCGGCTTCACCGACGACCCCTATGCCGTGCTCAAGAGCCTGCGCGACGCGGGCCCTGTGCACCGGGTCGAGACCTTCGGCGTGCCGATGTGGCTCGTGACCCGATACCCCGACGTGCGCGCCGCGTTGGACAACCCGCTGCTGTCCTCGCACGGCTCCGCGCTCAGCGAACCTCTGCGCGGCCATCCGCACTTCGCGTCGTGGTGGTTCGGCGATCTGTCCGAGCACATGATGAACAGCGACGAGCCTGATCACACCCGCCTGCGCCGCGCGGTGTCGAGCCAGCTCACGCCCCGCCGCATCGCCGCCCTGCGTCCCCGGATCGAGCAGGTGGCCGCCAAGCTGGCCGACGGTTTCGCCGACTCGGGGCGCTGCGACCTGATCGCGGACTTCGCGGCGCCGCTGCCGATCACCGTGATCATGGAACTGCTCGGCGTTCCCGCCGTCGACCAGGAGAACTTCCGCTACTGGGCGGACGTGGTCACCGGGCTGGCGGACGGTGACGCGTCCTCTGCCCGTGAGGAGACCTCCGGCTACCTGCGCGACCTCGTGACGCACAAGCGCACGTCGGGTGACGACGACCTGATCGGCGGCCTGGCCCGCGCGACCGGCGAGTCCGCGCTGTCCGACAGCGAACTGGCCTCGCTGGCGTTCCTGCTGCTCGTGGCGGGCTACACGACCGCCGTCGACCTCGTCGGCAACGGCGCGCTGGCGTTGCTGCGCAACCCCGAGCAACTCGAACTGCTGCAGCGCTCGTCGACCCTGCTGCCCGGTGCCGTCGAGGAGTTCCTTCGGTTCGACGGGCCGATCTCGCACCTGCTGCGGTTCGCCACCCAGCCGCTGACGATCGGCGGCGTGCAGATCCCGGCGGGCGACGTCGTGCTGCTCTCGCTGGCCTCGGCCGAACACGACCAGAACCGCTATCCGCGGGCCGACCAGCTCAACATCGAACGGGCCGACCGCCAGCACCTGGCGTTCGGGCACGGCATCCACTTCTGCCTGGGCGCGCCGCTGGCCCGGCTGGAGGGCGAGGTGGCGTTCCGGACGCTGCTGGGACGCTGCGCCGGGCTGGCGCTGGACACCTCGCAGCCGCTGGGGTGGCGGGTGTCGCTCGGGAGCCGCGGGTTGCGGGGGTTGCCGGTGACGTTCCGGACGAAGCCGCGGATGCCGCTGGACGAGCAGGCGACGATCAAGGTGCCCAAGCCGATGTGACGCTGTGGAGCCTGTCGAGCTCCTGCCGCGCCTCGTCGAGGTGGCCCGCGTCCATCAGCCTCAGGAAGTGGTGGCCCAGGCCGGACGGCATCGGCAGCAGACCCTGGAAGCCCCGCCACAGCTCCTTCGCGACCAGCTCCTGCTCCGCGGACAGCTCGACGTGCAGATCGAAGTACCCGGCCCCCTCCAGGGTCTCGGCCCAGGCGGCGATCTCGTCCGCGTTCGGCTCGTCCGCCCAGGCCGACCTCGGTTCGAGGCGCTCGGCCGCGTTCTCAACCGAGTTGCCCACCGCCACGCTGACGGCCAGCGTCACGTCGTAGTAGGGCCTACCTGGCCGCCACAGCGCGATGAACGCTTCTTGTGCGGTGGCGCCGCCTGCGAGCAGAGCGCGCGCCTCTTCGGTGATGTCCCCCATGCCGCTCATCATGCCCAGGTGCGTAACGGTGTGGAGCTAAGTCGGCAACCATTAGCGTGAGTCAGCCGATGACAGCACCACGACATCCACCACCGCCGTCTCCCACCCGCGCGGCACGTGCGTTCGAGGAGATCTACGAGGCCGAGTTCGACGTGGTCACGTCGTACTTCGCGCGGCGCACCGCGGACCCGCAGACGGCCGCCGACCTGACCGCGGACACGTTCGTCGCGGCCATCACGTCGTTCGGCACGTTCGACCGCAGCCGGGGCACGGCGCGAGGCTGGGTTCTCGGCATCGCACGGCGGGTGTTCGCGCAGCACTGCGAGGCCGTCACACGCGGCCGGAGCGTGGTCGCGCGCATTCACGGACGGCGCGTGCTCGACACCGACGAGATCGCCGACCTGGTCACGCGCATCGACGCGGAACGGGAAGGCCGTGAGCTCATCGCCGCGATGGCGGCACTCAGTCCCGCCGAACGCGAGGTGATCGAACTCGTCGATCTGGTCGGGATGGCACCGAAGGACGCCGCGAAGGTGCTGGGCATGTCGTCCGGCGCGCTGCGGATCAGGCTCTTCCGGGTGCGCGGCAAGGTCCGCGACCTGGCATCGAACGGGGGACAGCGATGACGACGTTCAAGGACAACCTGCTCGACGACCTGATGCGCGAGCACGGTCAGACGGTCGAAGAGGCGCCAGAACAGCGCAGGAGGTCCGCACGGCCGTTGCTGGCCGCGGCCGGTGCGCTCGCCATCGCCGGTGCGGCGACCATCGCGATCACCGGCACCAGCAGCGAGGCCTACGCGGTCACCAAGAACGCCGACGGCAGCGTCACGGTCACCATCCGGGACATCAAAGGAGTCGACGCGGCCAACGCGAAGCTGCGCGAGTACGGGATCGGCGCGAAGGCCGTGCCGATGTCACGGGACTGCGCGGCCCTGGACGAGACCAAGATGGACCTCCTCGGCGGCTACGTGCTTCCCCGCATCTCGGACAACGGCTCGGTCACGATGAGCCCGGGTGACGTCCCGGCCGGATACTCGGTGCTGCTCGGCGTCTCGAACCTGCCGAACCGCAACACCGGGCTGGGCTTCACCGGCCCGATCCGCAACCCGGCGCCGGACTGCCTGGCCGAAGTCGGTAACTAGAGGGGTGCGCGCCCACCCTGAGCTGGCGTTATAGGGTGGGCGCGTGGTGTACAAGCAGGTGGTTCGCAAGGCGTTGTTCGGAATGCACGGCGGCGACGCGGAGCGGGTCCACGAGACCACGCTCGACGTCATGGCCAAGTTGAGCCCGCTGGCGAAGTTCGCCCGCAACCAGAACAACCCGCGCACCGTCTTCGGTGTCCGCTTCCCGAACCCGGTGGGTCTCGCGGCGGGCCTGGACAAGGACGGGCGCGCGCTGCCGGCGTGGGCCGCGCTGGGGTTCGGGTTCGTCGAGGTCGGCACCGTCACGTGGCACGCGCAGCCGGGCAACCCGAAGCCGCGCCTGTTCCGGCTCCGCGAGGACGAGGCGATCATCAACCGGATGGGCTTCAACAACGCGGGCGCGCAAGCGCTTGCCGCGAAGCTCGACAGGACGCCGCTGAAGGCGCCGCTGGGCATCAGCCTCGGCAAGTCCAAGATCACGCCGGTCGAGGACGCCGTCCAGGACTACCTGAACTCGCTGAACGCCCTGAAGGACCACGGCGACTACTACGCCATCAACGTCAGTTCGCCGAACACGCCCGGTCTGCGCAGCCTGCAGGACAAGGGCGCGCTCACCGAACTCGTCCAGACGCTCACGCGGGCCACGGACAAGCCGATGCTGGTCAAGATCGCGCCGGACCTCACCGAGGACGCCATCACCGAGGTCATCCAGGTGTGCGTCGACAACGGCATCAAGGGCCTCATCGCCACGAACACCACGTTGAGCCGTGAGGGCCTCACGAGCGCTCATCAGAGCGAGACCGGCGGTCTGAGCGGCAGGCCGCTCACCCAGCGCGCGAACGACGTGGTCCGGTTCATCACGAAGAACAGCGACCTGCCGGTCATCGGCGTCGGCGGCATCGCGACCGCCGACGACGCCAAGCGCATGATCGACGCCGGCGCGAGCCTCGTGCAGATCTACACCGGGTTCATCTACGAGGGCCCCGGGCTCGTGTCGAGGATCAACCGGGCACTGAGGTGAGCGTGCGTTCGACGTGCTCCCAGCGGCCGACCGGACGGTAGCCGCGCAGCACGGTGAACAACGAGCGCAGCACCGCGACGAAGTCCACGAACACGATCACCATCAGCAGCGGGTAGGCCAACGGCGCCAAGGCCAGCAACGGCGCCTTGGCCCGCCACGGTTCGGAGATGTCGCCGATGATCGTGAACAACGCCACGCCCGTGTAGACCGCGCACAGCAGAAGAATGCCGGTGAACCAGCCCGTCTGGAACGTCGCGGTGACGACGACGTAGATGAACACCGGCTCGAACAGCACGAGGACCTCCCCCGCCGCCGTGTACGGCAGGTGCACCCACGAGAGAAGACGCGTGCACGACCTGCCGAAGAAGAGCGAACGGTGCTTGTAGAACGCCTGCAGCCGTCCGAACTTCCACCGGAACCGTTGCCGCAACAGGCCTTTGAGCGACGGCACGGCCTGCGTGTACGCGATCGCGTCGGCCGCGAAGATGATGCGCCAGTCGAAGTTGCCGCGCACGGACAGGATCTTCATCGAGAAGTCGATGTCCTCGGTCATCGTGTCGGTGTCGAAGTATCCGCACGCGCGCACGACCGACGTCCGGAACATCGAGCCGACACCGCCGATGACGTACTCGCAGTTGAACACCGTGTAGCCCTGCTTGAGCCGGTGCACCACCGCGTACTCCAGGCGCTGCACCCAGCCCAGCACACCGCGCTGGTCGGCGATCTTCACGTTCGCCGCCGCGGCGAGCACCATCGGGTCGGCGAAGTGCGCGACCATCTTCGAGACGGCGGTGCGGGACAACGTCGAGTCGGCGTCCAGCACCATCACCAGGCCGTCGCCGACGAGGTGCATGCCGGCGTTGATCGCCGCCGCCTTGCCCGTGTTCTCCTGTGAGACGACGTGAACGCGGGAGCCGAAGTGCCGCAACGCGGCCACCGTGCCGTCGACAGAGCCGTCGTCGACCACGACCACCGACACGTCCCCGTAGTCACTGTCCAGAACGGACTGCACCGCGCGGGCGACGCACAACTCCTCGTTGTAGGCCGGGATGACGACCCACACCGTTGGCGCGTAAGGCAACGGACGTGAGCGGCACAACGAGAGATCGTAGAGATCGGCCGCCACCAGAACGACGCACACGCGGACGACACCGATCATCGCCAGCGGAACCATGAGCCACGCGAGCGACGTCATCGGCGATGGCGCAGCAGTCGGATGCGGGTCGCGGCCAAGCTGCCCGCGATGATCGCGCAGGCCATGAACAGCACCACGAAGTACGCGGCGACCATGGTGAATCTCCCTCCCTGGACCGGAAACTGGATCGGTCCGAAGTGGAGGGACGAAAACCACACAAACGGGTGTCGGTCAGTTACTGCGTGCAGCCTTGAGCCAGCGCATGATCGGATGCAGGATCACGACGAGCAGCGAGCCCCACACCATGCCGCCCATCTCCAGGTCGCCGATCCCGATGGTCAGGTCGCCGACACCGGCCACGAGCGCGGCGCCACCGACCATCGCGTTCACGGGGCTCGCCAGGTCGACGCCGCGGTCCATCCAGATCCGCACGCCGACCAGCACGATCAGGCCGTAGAGCACGAGCGTGCAGCCGCCGAGCACGCCCGGCGGGATGGTCCCGAACAGCGCGATGGCCTTCGGGGAGAACGCCAGCAGCGTGGCGAACACACCGGCGAACGCGAACGCCGCCGTCGTGTACACGCGGGTCACGGCCATCACGCCGATGTTCTCGGAGTACGTCGTCGTCCCGGCGCCACCACCCAGACCGGACAACGCGGTCGACAGCCCGTTCGCGATGATCGCGTCGCCCGCGCTGCCGTCGAGGTTGCGCCCCGTCAGCGCCGCGACAGCCTTCACGTGCCCGACGACCTCGGCCACCAGCACGATCACCACGGGCAGCATCAGCAGCACCACGGACGGCCGCAGCTCCGGCTGGTACAGCTTCGGCAGGCCGACCCACGCCGCGTCGCGCAGCGCGGTGATCCGCTCGGACGACACGGCGCCGAACGCCAGGCCGCCCATCCAGATCGCCACGAAGCCGATCAGGATCGAGAACCGGAACACCAGGCCGCGGCCCAGCACGCCGGCCAGCAGGATCACGGCGGTGGTCAGTGCGGCGACCAGGGGCTGCTCGGCGAAGTTCGAGGTGGCCTGGTGCGAGAGGTTCAGGCCGATGATGATCACGACGGCGCCGGTGACGACCGGCGGCATGACCGACTCCAGCAGCCGCACGCCGAGCGCCTTGACCGCGATGCCGACGACGATCACCAGCAGACCCGCGGCGACGACACCGCCGAGCTGCGCGGAGATGCCCTGTTCGCGCGCGGCCACCAGCGGCGCGACGAAGGCGAACGACGAGCCGAGGTAGCTCGGGACGCGGTTCTTGGTGATCACCAGGAACAGCAGCGTGCCCAGGCCCGAGAACATCAGGGTGGTGGCGACGGGCAGACCGGTGGCGGTGGGAACGATCACCGTCGCGCCGAACATGGCGACCAGGTGCTGCACTCCGAACCCGATGGTGAGCGGCCAGCTCACCCTCTCCTGGGGTGCGACGGTCTCACTGTCGGTGATCCGACCGTCCCCGTGCACGGTCCACAACGCCAACGCACTGCCTCCCGGCAATTCAGCCGGACTTCCCGCAGACCGGCCCCGGAATCCTGCCACGCCATGTAGCGGCTACGGCTAGATAACGGTCCGATAATCACACGATTGCCCTAAGGATCTCCAGAGAGAACCGCCGAATAGGCGCACTCGATTACGGAGCGTCACATTCTACGCGCTTAATAGCCTGACACGTCTCGCATCGCGGACGCGAGACCGGCCATGTGGTCCGTGGCGTCGTCCAGCACCTCGCCCGGGTTCTGGAACTGCGTGCTCGCCGCCAGGGCCTTGCCCGCCTCGGCCACCAACGCACAGTAGCGGTCCACGCCGTCCGCCAGTTGCCCCCGGAGCACCCGCACGCCCTCGACCAACGACGCACGCTCCAGCGGCGGCGCTGTGTCACGAGCGCGTTCGACGGCCTGGAGCTGTGCGGAGACCGCGCGGATCGCCGAGGAGGCCTCCTGGGCGGTCTGGCGGGCGTGCTGGACGGACTCGGTCGGCATCGACGTGAGCGCCGGCGAGTCGAGCTGCACGAGCAGCTGGGTCATCGTGTCCTCGGCGCCGTGCAACTTCTCCATCGGAACGCGCGCGGACGAGATGTGCGCCGGCAGCGGCGGCCGGGGCGGTGGTGGCGGTGCCAACGCGAGCCGTTGCCGGGCGACGCCCAGCTCACGCAGTTTGAACCCGCTGCGCACGGCGAGGACGGCGGGCACCGCCGCGCCGATCGAGCCGGTGACGGCGGCCCACGTGCCGAGCACGCCGGTGAAGCCCAGCACCGCGAGGGTGCCGAGCATCGAGATGACGATCAGCCAGAACGTCAGCACGGCGTTCGTGCGCTTGCGCTTGCGCTCGAGCTTGGCGCGCGGGTCGTTCCACTTCTGCATGCGGTAGCGCGCCTGCTCGGCCAGCGGGTGGCCCTGGAGCGACGCACCCAACTCGTTGACGACCTTGCGGACGATCTCGTTGTTGGGACGGTTTCTCCAGGGCTCCATGATCACCTGCTGGCTCCTTCTGTCCCGCTCAGTTCTGCTGAGCCGGCGGGACCTGCTGCTGCGTGGTCTTCTGCTCTGACTGGACGCGCTGCGCGATCTCGGCCTGGATCTGCGCGGCCGCGCTGTTGCCCGCGGTCACCTGGGCCGGCGTGTTCGCCTGACCACCGTGCATGGACGCGCGGATCTGCTCCAGACGCGACGAACCGGCCATCTGGGTCGTCGAGGCCTGCACCTCGAGCATCCGGCCCTGCACCGAGTTCTGGGCGAGCTCGGCGGACCCGATCGCGGTCGCGTAGCGCTTCTCGATCTTGTCGCGAACCTCTTCCAGCGACGGCACGTTGCCCGGCGCGGCGAGTTCGCTCATCTGGGTCAGCGACGCGGAGACCTGCTCCTGCATCTTGGCCTGCTCCAGCTGGCTGAGGAGCTTGGTGCGCTCGGCCAGCTTCTGCTGCAACATCATCGAGTTGCGCTCGACGGCCTGCTTGGCCTGCGCGGCAGCCTGCAGCGACTGGTCGTGCAGCGTCTTGAGGTCTTCGATGCCCTGCTCAGCGGTGACGAGCTGGGTGGCGAAGCTCTGCGCCGCGTTCTCGAACTGCGTCGCCTTCTGCTCGTCGCCCTTGGAGCGCGCCTCGTCGGCGAGCACGAGGGCCTGACGGGCGGAGGCCTGCAGCTTCTCGACGTCGCCCAGCTGGCGGTTCAGCTTCATCTCCAGCTGACGCTGGTTGCCGATGACGGCCGCAGCCTGCTGAGAGAGGGCCTGGTGCTGCCGCTGCGCCTCCTCGATGGCCTGCTGGATCTGCACCTTCGGGTCAGCGTGCTCGTCGATCTTCGACGAGAACGACGCCATCAGGTACTTCCAGAACTTCACGAACGGACTGGCCATCTCCTACGCCTGCCTTCTCGGTGCCGGTGTTGGATCCATCGTCTCAATTGTGCGTCGGCGTATCCACCGACACGGGGAGATATCCGGGAACACCCTGACCCACCCCGGGACTTAGGAGTACACGCCTGACGACGTGCCAATCCTGCCCGCCCCCGCGCCAGGAGACGCGGTGACCCAGCGTGCTGTGGCCAACCCGTTGCCTGCTAACCGGCACGCCGCCCTCGTTGTCAGTTGAACGTGCGACGGGCCGAACTTGTTGCAGACGGTCACGTGGCGGCGGCCACAGTCGGTGACACGTCACCCGAATGCAGGCGACCCCGCTCGCCATCGGGGCAAGCGGGGTCGTGGATGACATGGGGTTACGCCGCGACGACTGCCTTGGGCGTCTCGCCGATCTTGCTCGTGAGCCTGTGAGTCAGCATGGGCTGCAGGCGCAGATCGGACAGGTCGTCCGAGAGCGTGGACGGCAGCACGCGGCCACCTTCCAGCTTGCCCCGGTCCGAACGTCCGTCCGGGACGGTGTCGGGAACCGTGTCCGGCGTCTGCTGGACGGCGCCGATGTCGGAGGCCACGTGGTGCAGCAACTCGGACAAGGGCAGTTCTAAAGCGTCACATATGGCCGCGAGGAGCTCGCTGGACGCCTCTTTGCGGCCGCGCTCCACCTCGGACAGGTACCCCAGGCTCACGCGGGCGGTCCGAGAGACCTCGCGCAGCGTGCGGCGTTGGTTGGTGCGGGCATGGCGAAGTCGATCACCGATCGCCTCGCGTAGCAGCACGGTCATCGCGCGCCTCCTTCCGGCCGGCCGTGTCCCTACGTTACCGATCGACACCGACAACGGGCACTGACTTCCGAACACGTCCGCCAAGGGCGAACGAACGCGGAGTCATCATTTGTTCCCGGCGTCGGTCACCAGCAGGTAATCCGAGAGCAGGACCAGCGCTTTTTCCACGGCGGCGGAACGGACCGCTCTGCGGTCGCCACTCACCGTGATTGTCCGCACTGTGGACACTCCAGGGCCGCTCAAGCCGATGTGGACCGTCCCCGGAGCGACTCCGTCCTGCGGATCGGGGCCGGCGACCCCGGTGAGCCCGATTCCCCAGTCCGATCCGCACCTCTTCTTGGCGCCTTCGGCCAGTTGGATCGCGACGTCGGGATGCACGGCTCCGTGCTCGTCGAGCAACCGCTGGTCCACGCCCGCGAGCTCGTGTTTGAGCTCGGTCGCGTAGACGATCAACCCACCGCGGACCACGGCACTCGCCCCCGGTGTGTCGACGATCGTCGCGCACAGCAGACCCGCGGTCAGCGACTCGGCCGTGGCGACGGTCTGGTTCTTCGCTTTGAGCAGTTCGACGACGCTGGTCACAGCACCGCCCGTCCTGCCCTTGCCTTCATCTTGAACGCGTGGATGACGTAATCGATTCCCGTGACGATGGTGAGGACCAGCGCAACGGCCATGATCACCCACGCGATGAGTTGCAACACGTCGTTCTGCGGGAGCACGAACAGCCCGATCGCGATGACCTGGGCCAGCGTCTTGGCCTTGCCGCCGCGGCTGGCCGGGATGACGCCGTAGCGGATCACCCAGAACCGCAGCAGCGTGATGCCGATCTCGCGCACGGCGATGGTGATCGTGATCCACCACGGCAGCACGTCGAGGATGCTCAGGCCCACCAGCGCGGACCCGGTCAGCGCCTTGTCCGCGATCGGATCGGCGATCTTGCCGAAGTCGGTGATGAGCCCGTGCTTGCGGGCGAGCGTGCCGTCGATGTGGTCGGTGAAGCTCGCGACGGCGAAGATCCCGAACGCGATGAGGCGCCACGTCGTGTCGAAGCCGCCCGCTTCGAACAGGGAGAACAGGAAGACCGGAACGAGCAGCATCCGCGCCACCGTGAGGACGTTGGCGACGTTGAGCAGCGGGACCTTCCTGGCCTCAGTCATGTCGCGATGACCTCTACGACCAGGTCGACGCCCTCGGAGTCGACCACGCGGCAGCGCACGAAGTCGCCGCGCCTGAGACCCTCGGCCTCGAGCACGATGCACTCGCCGTCGACCTCGGGCGCCTGGTGCTCGGCCCGGCCGACGCAGTCGCTCTCGTCGTCCTCCTCGTGCTCGATCAGCACGACGACCTCGTCGCCCACCCGGTCCTCGGCGCGCTGGCTGGTCAGCTCCTCGACGAGGTTGCCGATGCGCTGCACCCGTTCCGCGATGGTGTCGGCGTCGAGCTTGCCGTCGAGCCCCTCGGCCTCGGTGCCGTCCTCGTCGGAGTACCCGAAGATGCCGACGGCGTCGAGTCTCGCCTCCGTGAGGAAGCGTTCGAGTTCCTGCAGGTCCGCCTCGGTCTCGCCGGGGAAGCCCACGATGAAGTTGCTGCGGATGCCCGCCTCGGGCGCGTGCTCGCGGATCTGCCACACGAGCTTGAGGAAGCTGTCGGTGTCGCCGAACCGGCGCATGCGGCGCAGCACGTTCTCGCTGGAGTGCTGGAACGACATGTCGAAGTAGTTCGCGACCTTGTCGGTCTTCGCGATGGCGGCGACGAGGCTGGGCTTGGTCTCGGCCGGCTGCAGGTAGCTCACGCGCACCCGCTCGACGCCGGGAATGCTCGCGAGGCGCGGCAGCAACTGCTCCAGCGCACCCTGGTCACGCGGCAGGTCCTTGCCGTAGCTCGTCGAGTTCTCGCTGACGAGGAACAGCTCCTTGACGCCGTTCTCGGCGAGCCACATGGCCTCGGCCACGATCTCGTCCGGGAGCCGCGACACGAACGCGCCGCGGAAGCTCGGGATGGCGCAGAAGCTGCACCGGCGGTCACAGCCGGACGCGATCTTCAACGGCGCCACGGGAGCGTCGTCCAGACGCCTGCGCTGGACCTTGGTCGGTCCCCAGCCGTGGCCGGGCACCTGGACGTCCTTGCTGGCTTCCTGGCGCTTCACCGGCGTGATCGGCAGCAGCGTGCGGCGGTCCACCGGCACGTGCGACTCGACGGGCTTGCCGTGCAGCACGTCCTGCAGGCGTTCGGCCAGGTCGTTGTACTGGTCGAAGCCCAGGACCGCGGCCGCCTCGGGGAGGCTGTCCGCGAGCTCCTTGCCGTAGCGCTCCGCCATGCACCCGACCGCGACCACCTTGGCCCCGGTGTCGGACGCGGCGAGCAGCGTGTCGACGGAATCCTTCTTGGCCTGCTCGACGAAGCCGCACGTGTTGACGACGACGACGTCCGCGCCCTCGTCCACCAGCTCCCAGCCGCCCTCACCGAGGCGCCCGGCGAGTTCTTCGGAGTCGACCTCGTTGCGGGCACAGCCCAGGGTCAGCAGCGACACACGTCGCGGAGTGGTGGGAGAAGACACGGCGCTCAGAGTAACCGGGTCGGGCTGTCAGGCCGGAATCGTGCCCACCTCATACTTGATGGTTGTGACCAGTGGGGTAGTCGTGCGGCGCGCCCGCACCAGTGATGTGCGCGCCATGAAGGCGCTGATCGACGGGTACGCGGGCAAGGTCCTGCTGTCCAAACCGCTGGTCACGCTGTACGAGGCGGTCCAGGAGTTCTGGGTGGCCGAGGAGGACGGCGAGCTGCTCGGCGTCGGCGCCCTGCACGTGATGTGGGAGGACCTGGCCGAGATCCGATCCGTCGCGGTCTCCCCCATGGCACTGGGCAAGGGCGTCGGTCACCGGATCGTGGCGCAGCTCATCGCGACGGCCAGGGAGCTGCAGCTCGCGCGCATCTTCGTGCTCACGTTCGAGACCAAGTTCTTCACCAAGCACGGCTTCGTCGAGATCGAGGGCACGCCGGTGAGCCCTGAGGTCTACGAGGAGATCATGCGGTCGGTGGACGAGGGTGTCGCCGAGTTCCTCGACCTGAGTTACGTGAAGCCGAACACGCTCGGCAACAGCCGGATGCTCCTGGAGTTGTAACTCTTCGAGTAATTACTCGAAGAGTCTTGACTCAAAGAACCACGCGCACCAGGATCTGCGGTGTGCCCGAATCGCTGACCGTCGACGAGCTCGCTGCCCGGATCGGCCTGCCCAGCAGCACCATTCGCATGTACCAGACGAAGGGTGTGCTGCACGCGCCGAGACGGCAGGGACGCGTGGCGTACTACGACGCCTCGCACGTCGAGCGGTTGACGTTGGTGCAGCGGTTGCAGCAGCGGGGGTTCTCGCTGCCGGCGATCGCCGAGCTGATCACGGCACGTGAGAAGGGCGAGTCGGTCGCCGCGGTCCTCGGCTTCAGCGAGGCCGAGGGGCCCGACGACTGGGTTCGGATCAAGGTGCGCGACATCAAGCACCTGATTCCGACAGGAGATGTCCAACCGCGACTCCTCCTCCGGGCTATGCGGTTGGGCTTGGTGCGGTGGAAGTACGGCTGGCCGCACACGCGTCGCTGGGCACTCGAAGCGGGCGGCAGGCTTGCCGGCCTCAGGGTGCCCAGCGATGACGTCATGGACAGCTTCACGCGCCTGCGCACGGCGACCGACGCGGTGGCGGCGGACTTCGTTCGGTTGTTCGAGCGGCAGTTCTGGCCTGAGCTGGCACGGAAGGCCGGTGACGAGAACCAGCTCGAGAACGTTCGGGCGTTGCTGGTCGAGCTGACGTACACGGCGGAGACCGCGGTGGTGGGGACGCTGCGGGAGTCGATCCGGGACGCGGCGGAGGAGTTCGCGTCGCGGCACGGCTTGTTGCCCAGCGACGACTACCAGCCGGCGTGGGCCGAGCAGCCGTTGCCGCCGATCGCCGAGAACCTCATGGATCCGGCGGGGGACCTGCCGAGCGAGCAGGAGATCGAGAACTTCCTGCGAAGGGGGGACGAGGATGAGCCTGGTCGCTGATCCCGCCTGGCACGCGCAGGTTCGGGACGAAGGCCTCGTCGTCTACGCGGGAGCCGATCTCGCGTATTTGATTCCAGACCTGCCCAGGGCGGTGGGCGTGGCGCTGGCAGGACTGTTCGAGCCAGTTTTGAGGGGAGTGGCTCGAACGGTCGACGAAAGCCGGTTGGGGGAACCGGTTCGCCGGCACGTGGCCCAGCTGAGGACCCTGGGCGCTCTCCGCCCGGCCGGGTTGCCGAACGACGACGCGAAGCCGGTGGGGGTCGGCACGCGCGTCGTCGGGGAGGCACCCGCCGGGCTGGTAGAGCGGTTGCCGCACAACGAGAATCCGGACCTTCTGCTCGTCGTGCGGACGACCGGCACGCTGGTCGACCTGATCGAGGTGGCGCGCGAAACGACGGTTCCGCACCTGTTGCTGGACCTCGCGTACCACCACACCGCCGCTGTCGGGCCCTTCGTGGTGCCCGGCGCCGGCGCGTGCCTGGCGTGCCTCGCGGTGCGGACGGGACGGCGGTGGGGGGATCCACCGCCTCCCCCGCATCCTGGGGCTCTCCGGCACGAGTTCCCGATATCCCTTGCCATGCAGGCGATTCAGAACATCCGCGGTGGCTCACTGGCCCTGCTGGACGCGGTCGTGACCGTCGACCTCGACGAGTTCACGACGACGCGCGAGAGCGTGCTGCCCGCCGCCGACTGCGAGATCTGCCCGAAGGTCCAGTTCGGGCGCGTGTCACTTCCTTGGGGGAACCTTGAACGCGACGGCAGTCCGGTTACCTGACCAGTTCTCACCGGGTGCGGCCGCCGCCAACGCCGCGACGCCCACCTGCTGCTGTTGTTGCTGCTGTTGCGCGGTTTCCTCGGTCGGCGCGGCCGTGCAGATCCCTGCCGCGCTGTACGAGGAGACGAAAGAGCTCCCGAGGCCTCGCAGCCTGCTCGTGCTTCCCGCCGCGATCTTCCCGTTGCTGGTTGTCGTGCTGCCGTTCGCCGCGATGGGTGCGGACTTCGACATTCCCTGGGGCTGGTGGCTCGGCGGCGGCTTCGTGGCGGCGCTCGCGTGGGCCACCGCCGCCGGGTTCATCGCCAAGTCGCCGAATCCGGTGGGAAGTGTGGTCCGGCTGCTCGGCTGGGTCGCGCTGTGGTGCCTGGAGCCGTTCGTCGTGCTGTTCACGCTGGGGCCGATCGCCAGTGTCGACGAGGGGGCCGCGGCGGTCGCAGGCGTGCTCTACCTCGGCGGAGCGCTGGGGCTCGGTTGCTGGATCTTCCAGCGCTACCGGAGGAAGCGATGAAGACCGTCGCCGAAGCACTGATCGAACGCGCGGTCGGCTGGCGGCAGGGCGTCGTGTCGCAGCTGCATCCCGTGCCGCACAGTCTGTCCGATGTGGACGTCGAAGGCTGGGCCGCGGTGCCGGAGCCGTTCGCCACCGGCGGCACCTCCGGTGGCACGTCGAAGGTCGCGGCGGTGGCCGAGGCGCTGGAACGACATGCGGCCGCGCGGGCGCCGCTGGAGATCGCCACGGACGGCGAGTGCTGGCCGTTGGAAAGCTTCAGCCTGCACACGGTCGAGCAGCGCGTGGCCCCGAACTACCGCTACCGCAAGGGATACGTCGACACGCCGTACACGCGGGCATGGACGTTGCCCGGCAACGAACCGATCCGCGTGCCCGCCGGTCTCGTCGGCCTGGACGCCTCGTACGGGCTGCCCGCGACGTCGTCGGGGCTCGCGGCCGGCCCATCGACGACCAGCGCCTTGCTGCGGGCGGTTCAGGAACTGGTCGAGCGCGACGCGTTCACCACGACCTGGCTGCATTCCCTTGCACCGCAACGGTTCGCCGCCGACCTGCCGCACGGCGCCATGGCGTTCGACCTCACGCCCGCCTACAGCCCGCATCCGGTGGTCGCCGTCGCGGGTTCGCTGCCGATCGCGGGCAAACCGCGCCCGACGCTGGGTCTCGCCTGCCGCGCGACCGTGGCGGAAGCGGTGCGCAAGGCCTACGAGGAGTGGATCCAGGGCACGGTGTTCATCGAGGTCTGGCTTGCGCGCAACGGCGACCGGCCCGTCGAGGAGGCCACCGACTTCGACAAGCACGCCGTCTACTACACCACGCACCCGTCGAAGTGGGACGCGCTGCCGTGGTTCGGCGGCTTCGAGACGGACCCGCCGCGCGACGCCGAAGCCCGAGGCACCAGCGAGGAACTGACCGAACTCGTGCACGCGCTCGACCACGCGGACGTCCGCCTCGCCTACCGCGAGCTCACGACACCGGAGCTGTCGGCCGTCGGACTGCACTGCGTCCGCGTCCTGTCCCCCGACCTCGCGCCACTGCACTCGGACCACCGCTGGCCGCACCTCGGCGGCCGCGCCCGCGAGCTCGACTGGCGCTACCCGCACGCCTCACCGGGCGTGTTCCCCAATCCCGCACCGCATCCGCTGGGGTGATGCCGATGTTCGACGACTTCTGGGCCGCGAGCCGGTTCTCCCCGCTGCACCAGCGCAGGCTCGGTGACCGGCTGCGCGACTACCGGCCGCAGCCGGCGTTGATCGACCCGCTCGAACTGCCTTCGCCGCCGGTTCCGCTGCCCCGTCCGCACGACCGGTTGCAGAAGCTGTTCCAGGCACGCAGAAGCACGCGGGAGTTCGCTCCGAAACCGTTGACGGACAAGCAACTCGGCACCGTCCTGGGCGCGCTGTCGGACAACAGCTGCCCGTCCGCGGGCGGGCTGCATCCGTTGCGCTGCTACGCGTTCTTCGACGGCCGCGCGGTCCGTTACGACATCGCCCGGCACGCGCTGCAGGACATCGGCCCGGCCCCGGAGAACCTGGCGGAGATCCTCGGAACGCCTTCGACGCCACCGCTGACGATCGTCCTGGTGTTAACGGACAAAGACTCGTTCGAGAAGTACGGCGAACGCGCGGGGCGCTTCGGCTTGATCGAAGCAGGTGCCGCGGCGCAGACCATCTGCCTCCGTTTGGCGGAACAGAAACTGGGCGGCTATCTGCTCGGCGGAGTAGCGGACAACGAAATGCTGCACGCGTTGGGCCTCCCCCGCGAACTTCGCGTGGCCACGGCGATCGCCTGCGGGCACATGATCACCTGACGTTCATCAGATCGTGTCTACCAAGGACAGTCGATCACCCGCTACAACTGGCGAGACCCTGCTCACACTCCGAGGAGCTCGCCATGTCGACGAAGACCCTGCGCTCGGCATTCGTGGGTGCCGCCGCCTCCATCGCCCTGATCTTCACGAGTGCCCCCGCGCACGCCGTGGACATCGTCGCGGTGACCGACGACTACCTCTACACGAAGACCATCAGCCAGTTCACAACATTGCGCGCGCAGCAGCCCTACGCGGGCCAGCTCGACTGGTCGTCCGACGGCTGTTCGTACTCGCCGGACAACCCCTTCGGCTTCAAGTTCCTGCCGACCTGCGAGCGCCACGACTTCGGCTACCGCAACCACAAGCGGCAGGGCCGGTGGAACGAGACGAACCGCCTGCGCATCGACAACAACTTCAAGTCCGACATGTACAAGCAGTGCGGGTCCAACTGGGCGTGCAAGCGCACCGCCGACCTGTACTACGCCGCTGTGCGCGAGTTCGGTGGCAGCGCGAGCTCCACTGCCACGAGCATCCAGAAGGCCGGCCTGAAGTAGGACCTCGTCGCGAACGACCGCCTTGATTTCGCCGGACGCGACAAGGCGGTCCTTCCGGCCAGTGGTTGCCGAACAGGTTGACAGCACACGCGATCATTCGTTCATGCCAGGAGTCATGAGCGCATTGGTCACCGCCAGCGCAGCCATCTTCGGCGTGCTCGTCGGGGCAGGCCTCCAGTTCTTCCAGGCCAGACGCATTCACCTGTGGCAGCAGCAGACCGCTGACCGCACCGAACTGCGCTCGGCCGGTGCCGGCTACCTGACGGCGACGTTGCAGCTGGCCCAGTTTCTGACGCGTGCGGGACAACAGCGGAGTTCGTCAGGCGCGAAGCCGGACGTCGACGAGATCCACGACCTCGTGCGAGTGGCGACTGAGGCCAGAACCCAGTTGGACCTGGTGGGCGGCGAAGCCGTGTTCGCGACGACCAAGCGTTATCACTGGGAGCTGGTCGACATCGCGGCTGCCGTGGAGAAGGGACAACCGACGACCGACAGCAACGTCGGCATCATGACCGCTGATCTCAGGCGTGCCCTGATGAACCAGATCAGAAAGGATCTGGGACGGCCACCGGTGCTCCAGCGTTGGCCGCATCGAGGCGGGGAGACGTCCAGCACCGGTGAGCGCTAGTCCTCGTCGTCGGCGGGGCCGCCTCCGCGCATCAGGTAGACCACGGACTCGAGCTCGTCCGGCTTGATCAGCACCTCACGTGCCTTCGAGCCCTCGGACGGCCCGACCACGCCGCGGGTCTCCAGCAGGTCCATGAGGCGCCCCGCCTTCGCGAACCCGACGCGCAGCTTGCGTTGCAGCATCGACGTCGAGCCGAACTGCGACGTCACGATCAGCTCGGTCGCCTGCACGAGCAGTTCCAGGTCGTCGCCGATGTCGGCGTCGACCTCCTTCTTCTCCGCCGCCTTCTGCGCCGTGACGCCGTCGGTGTACTCCGGCTGCGCCTGGTTCTTGGTGAACTCGACGATCGCCGAGATCTCCTCGTCGCCCACGAACGCGCCCTGGATGCGCACCGGCTTCGACGCGCCCATCGGCAGGTACAGGGCGTCGCCCATGCCGATCAGCTTCTCGGCGCCCGGCTGGTCCAGGATGACCCGCGAGTCCGTCAACGAGGACGTCGCGAAGGCCAGGCGTGACGGCACGTTCGTCTTGATCAGGCCGGTGACGACGTCGACGGACGGACGCTGCGTCGCCAGCACGAGGTGGATGCCGGCCGCACGGGCCTTCTGCGTGATGCGGACGATCGCGTCCTCGACATCGCGCGGGGCGGTCATCATCAGGTCGGCCAGCTCGTCGACGATCGCCATGATGTACGGGTACGGCCGGTAGACGCGCTCGGAGCCGGGCGGCGCGGTGATCTCGCCGGACTTCACCTTGCGGTTGAAGTCGTCGACGTGACGCACGCGGTTGACCTGCATGTCCTGGTAGCGCTGTTCCATCTCCTCGACGAGCCACGCCAGTGCGGCCGCAGCCTTCTTCGGCTGCGTGATGATCGGCGTGATCAGGTGCGGGATGCCCTCGTACGGCGTCAGCTCGACCATCTTCGGGTCGATGAGGATCATGCGGACCTCGTCGGGCGTCGCGCGGGCGAGCAGCGAGACCAGCATCGAGTTCACGAACGACGACTTACCGGAACCGGTGGAGCCCGCGACCAGGAGGTGCGGCATCTTCGTCAGGTTCGCGGTGACCATGTGGCCCTCGATGTCCTTGCCGAGGCCGATCACCATCGGGTGCGTGTCCTTGACCGTGGACGACGCGCGCAGCACATCGCCCAGCCGCACCATCTCGCGGTCGCTGTTCGGGACCTCGATGCCCACGGCCGACTTGCCGGGGATCGGCGCCAGCAGGCGGACGTTGTCCGTCGCCACGGCGTACGCGATGTTCTTGGTCAGCGCGGTGATCTTCTCGACCTTCACGCCGGGGCCGAGCTCGACCTCGTAGCGCGTGACCGTCGGGCCGCGGGTGAAGCCGGTGACCTGGGCGTCGATCGAGAACTGGTCCAGCACTCCGGAGATCGCCTCGATCATGAGGTCGTTCGCCTTGCTGCGGGTCTTCGGCGCGTCGCCGTCCTTGAGCACGTCCGGCGGGGGCAGCTGGTACTCGCCCTCGACGGCGCGCACGGCCATCGCCGGTGCCGCTGCCTTCTTCTCCTTCGGAGCGGGCTTCGGGGCCGGCTCCGAAGAATGCTCTTCCAGCGGAAGTTCGGACTGCGTCTCTTCCTCGACGGGTTCGACGGCCTGACGACGGCGGGACGGACGGCGCAGGCGCACCGGCTTTGGTTCCTCGACAGGCTCTTCCTCGTCCGAGGGCTCGTCCGACGACTTGGTGCCGGGGTGCAGCAGCGAGCGAATGCGTTCGGGCGCCTGGCGAATCGGCGTGTGCGTCACGACCAGCAGGCCGTAACCGAAGATCAGGAACAGCAACGGCCCGGCGACCCACGGCGTCAAACCCTGCGCCAGGAACCCACCGGCCAGATAACCGAGGGCTCCACCGGCGCTGCGGCGTTCGATCGGGTCCATCGGCAGGCCGCCGATGAGGTGGAACATTCCGAGCACGCCGATCATCATCAGCAACGAGCCGATGATCAGCCGCGGCCGCGCGTCGGGCAACGGGTCGGTGCGCATCAGCGTGACGCCGATGCCGAGCAGCACGACCGGCACGATCACCGCCGGGAACCCGACGGAGCTGCGCACGGCGACGTCGACCCACTGCCCGACCGGTCCGCCCGCCTGCCACCACACGCCGGCGCCGGTGATGACCGCCAGTGCGATCAGCAGCAGCCCCAGGCCGTCACGGCGATGTTCGGGATCGAGGTCCTTGGTACGGCTGACGGTGCGCACGATGCTGCCGACACCACGGCCCAAAGCACCCCACACGGCACTGATGGCGCCGCCGCTCTTGCGTGGCGCGGGCTTTCTGGACGCGGTGGATCGCGCCCGCGGCTTGGCTGGTGCTTTGCCGCGTGACGTGGTCTTTCTCGAAGTCCCTGAGCGCCCGGCCATGTGTATAAGGTAGTCCCTCGCGTCTCACCAGCCACGTTCGCAACTGGGACGCGTGCGAAACCTCATGGTTCCCCGGAACCGGCACGGTGTCGTTCCGACACGCCGTACGCTGCCCCGCGTGTCCACACCGCTTTTCTGGCGCGTGCTCATGGTGGTCGACCGGGGCCTGATCGCGCTGACTGGCAAGCTCGAGGTCTCGGGCGACATCCCGCCGGACCTTCTCGGCAAGCCGTTGCTGCTCGCCTCCAACCACATCGGCAACCTCGACCCGATGGTGCTCATCGCGGCCTGCCGCAAGATCGGCGTCAACCCGCGGTTCATGCTCGCGGGCGGTCTGCTCGACGCACCGATCATGGGCCCGGCGCTGAAGGCGTGCGGTCACCTGCGCGTCGACCGGCGGTCGGCGAACGTGGGTGAGGCGATGCACCGGGCCGTGGAGGCGTTGCGGAAGGGCGGCGACCCGATCGCCGTCTACCCCGAGGGCAAGATCAGCCTCGACCCCGGTCTGTGGCCGGAGCGCGGCAAGACCGGCGTGGCCCGCATGGCGTTGGGCGGCGGCATCCCGGTGATCCCCATCAGCCAGTGGGGCGCGCACGAGGCCGTGTACTGGGGCAACCTGCACGTCTCCGGCTGGAGGGACGCTTTGCCCTACCTGACGTCCTGGCTGCGCGCGGTGCGCAAGCGGCCGACGTTCAAGGTCCACTTCGGCAAGCCCGTCGAGCTCACGGACCTGAACGCCGAGACGATGGGCGACGCCCGGCGCGCGCACGAGCGGATCATGACCTCGATCACCGAGGGCTTGGTGCCGTTGCGTCTCGACGAGCCGGACGTGCCGAAGTTCCACGACCCGACCCGCCCGACGACCGGCGTCTCGCCCTGGCGGCCCGCCTGATCGAGTAGCCGATCACCGTGATCAGCATGAGCAGCGGCATCGGGTTGCCCCTCCACAGGCTGATCGCGAAGTCGATCACCGGGATGACCAGTGCCGCGACGAACGTGAACGTGCTCGCCGTGGGCAGCTTGACCTTCGAGTCCGCCCACGGCGTGCGCCCCCACGGTTTCGCGACGCTGAGCCACGCCTGGAACGCGATCGCGCTGATCATGAGCGCGGTGCCGACCGGCATCCACGCGGTGACGTGCCCGTTCAGGGCCTCCTGCAGGTTGCCGCTCAGGATGAAGATGCCTATGTAGAGCTGGCTGACCGTGATCACGAACTTCGCGAGCACCCACCAGTGCCGGAAGTAGCCCCACGGCGTCGTGGCGCTGAGCATGAAACCGCTGAACGCGCTGGTGTTGGCCATGATCGCGAGCACCTCGTGGTCGAGGTAGCGCGCCATCCGGAACGCGCTGAGATCGCCCGTCCTCATGCCGTGGAGCACCAGGGCCAGCAGCGCCACGGCCTGACTGAGCCAGCCCACGGACGTGACGACGTGCAGCCACACCAACAGGGTCCGAGCGCGCTTCTGCATGACGTGTAGCTTGCCTACACATCAGCGCGCGCACATCAGGGATCGCCCCTAGGAGAGCTCGTGCAGCCGTGCCCGCACTTCGGGAGTGAGCGGATGGTCGTAGTCCTCGTAGATCGTCAGCGCTTCCAGCAGGTGCGTCCGCGCCACGTCCGGCTGACCGGCACTCGTCTCCCCCAGGCCGTGCAACGCCTCCGCGAGACTCTTGCGGTCGCCGAGCACGCGCAGGAACGCGACGGCGTGGCGGAACGAGTCGCGCGCCTCGACGCGCTGCCCCAGCTTCGCCTGCGCCCAGCCGATGCTGACGAGTGCCATGGCCTTGCCGTGGGGGGCGTCGTGCGAGTCCATCAGCTCGAACGCCGTGCGCGCCGACTCCAGCGAGGCCTCGAACTGGCCCGCTGAACGCAGGTTGTCGCTCAGGAACAACCTCGTGCCGCCCTCGCCGAACCACGAACCGACCTCGGCGTGCCCGCGCAGCGCCTCGCCGAACCGATCGACGGCGAGATCGAACTGGCGCAGGCCGCCGTACGCCATGCCCAGGCCGGTCAGACTCCACGCGGCACCGGCGGAATCGCCGATCTCGCGCCGGATCGCGAGCGCGCGATCGAAGAGTTCCAACGCGTCCGCGAAACGCTGCCCGCGGAACGCCGAGAGCGCCTGGCCGTGCACCGCCCACGCGCGCGCGGCCTGGTTGCCGTCACGCGCGGCGGTGCGTTCGGCGACGCGGTACGTGCGAGTCCACTCGTCCAGCGCACTCGACACGATGAAGTAGTTCCACAACGCCACCGGGATCTGCCACGCCGCCGGCGAGTGCTCCTCCTCCGCGAGCCTCGTCGCTGCCAACAGGTTCGCGGATTCCCTGCGGCACCAGGTGAAGGCCTCGTCGTGCGAAGTGAAGTCCTGAGTGGACAGTGGTGGCAGCAGGAACGCGGGGTGGTCGGGCGGCGCGATGACGGTGCCCGCGGCGTTCGCGGTGTCGAAGTACCAGCCCAGCAGGCGTTTCACGGCCTCGTCGCGGCCGTCCGACGACTCCTCGGTGGCGCTGAGTTCCGTGGCGTACAGGCGAAGCAGGTCGTGCAGCCGGAACCGGCCGCGCGCGACCTCCTCCAGCATGTGCCCGCCCGCCAGCACGTCCAGCAACGTCCGCGCCCGCGACACCGGCGCACCCACGAGCGCTGCCGCGGCGTTCAGGCTGATCTCGGCGCCGGGATGCAGGCCGATCAGCCGGAACATCCTGGCGGCGTCCGGTTTCAGCGCCAGGTACGACCACGAGAAAGCGGCACGCACGGCCGTGTCCTCGTCGTCGCCCGTGGCCAGCACGTTCAACCGGTCGTGCTCGTCGGCGAGATCGCTCGCGAGATCGGCCAGCGTGAGGTGCGGGCGCGTGACGACGCGTTCGGCCGCGATCCGCACCGCGAGCGGCAGATGCCCGCACAGTTCGACGAGCTTGGCCGCGGCGGCGGGTTCGGCGGCGACGCGGTCCGCGCCCACCGCGGACGTCAGCAGCGCCAGCCCTTCGTCGCGGGTCAGGATCGACAACGTCAGCGAATGCGCGCCATCACGGGCGACCAGGCCGCCGAGGTGGTTGCGGGACGTCACGAGCACCATCGACGTCGACCGGCCCGGCAGCAGCGGACGGACCTGCTCGGCCAGCCGCGCGTTGTCGAGCAGCACCAGAACCCGTTTGCCCGCAAGGACACTGCGGTACAGCGCGGACTTCGCGGGCAGGTCCTCCGGAATGCGTTCGGACGGCACGCCGAGACTCTGCAGCAGCTGGTGCAACGCGGCGGCGGGCTGCACGGGCGGCGACGACGAGTCGAACCCGCGCAGGTCGACGTGCAGCTGACCGTCCGGGAACCGCGACGCCACCTGATGCGCGAACCGCACGGCCAGCGCGGTCTTGCCGATGCCGCCGGTACCGGTGATCGCGACGAGCACCGGCGCGTGGTCGTGCGGAACGACCTCGGCGAGCTTCGCGAGCTCCTTCTCCCGGCCGGTGAAGTCGCGGATCTCGTGCGGCAGCTGGACCGGCACCAGCACGGGCGCGGCGGGTTCGGGCTGCGGGTCGTGACGGCCGATGAGCACCTGTTCGTGCAGGTGGCGGAGTTCTGGGCCGGGCTCGATGCCCAGTTCCTCGATCAGCAGCCGACGCAGGTCCGTGTAGACGGCGAGCGCCTCCGCCTGCCGGCCGCCGCGGAACAGCGCGGACATCAGCAGGCCGTGCAGCCTCTCGCGCAACGGATGCGCGCTGACCAGCGTCGTGAGCTCCGCCGCCACCTCGGCCTCACGCCCGACCGTCAGCATCAGCGCCGCACGCTGCTCCACGGCCGTGAGTCGCATCTCGGCCAGGCGCGCGCGTTCCACCGCCGCGAACGGTCCCGGTACACCGTCCAGAGCGAGGCCACGCCACAGATCCAGCGCGGTGTCGAACGCCGTGATGGCCTCGGCGGGCCTGTCGCGCAGACGTCCGGCCTCGTCCAGATGCGCGCGGAAAACAGCGGCGTCCGAACTACCGGACGGAAGCCTCAGCAGGTATCCAGCGTCCGTGGAGAGCAGGACGGAACTCGGCGCCCGCGACGCCCTGTCCGGCTCGAAGAGCCTGCGGAGTCCCGCGACGTAGGTGTGAATGCCGTTGTCGGCGCTGGCGGGTGGATCTTCGCCCCACACGGCGTCGATCAGCTCACTGCGCGACACGACGTGATTCGCGCGCAACGCGAGCACGGCGAGCACAGCTCTCTGCCGCGGCGGACCGAGCGTGAGCTCCTTGCCGTCCACCGTGGCCGCGAGCGCGCCCAGCAAGCTGACGCGCAACTCGTTCTGCACCCTGTTTCTCACTTCGTCGCTGTCCGCGTTCAGCTAGCAACCTACCGTCAGTTTTCGTCCAGAAGCCATCCAGAAGGCGTGCAGAGAGGTTCTCCACACTTCACTCAGGTGGATTGGGCCGAAATGAGGGGCGGGGAATGAACGCGGCCGAGGTATTCGACACGCTCGGGCTGGAATACCAACGCGCTTGGTCGCACCAGCCCGCACTGCACGGCACTCTCGCGTGGTTCGCCGCGACCCAGCCCTCCGGCTCGCGCGTCCTGGACATCGGCTGCGGCACGGGCGTTCCCGTGGCGCGGACGCTGGCCAAGGCGGGCATGAGGGTCACCGGTCTCGACGTCTCCCCGGTGATGGTCGACATCGCGACCACCCAGGTCCCCGACGCCACGTTCCACAAGATCGACATCCGCGACTTCGAGTCACCTCCCGGTTCGTGGGACGTCATCTGCGCCGTCTTCTCGCTGTTGCAGATGACCCAGGCCGAGATCATCCAGACCCTCGGCCGGATCTCGACCTGGCTGCGGCCCGGCGGCCACTTCTTCCTCGCCACCGTCGCCGTCGACGTCGAACAGGTCACGCTGCCCTGGATGGGCCAGGAGATCGAGGTGTCGTCGTTCTCCGAGGAGAACTTCGAGGCACGACTGGGCGAGGTCGGCCTGCGGGTCGTGCGGCGGAGCCGGCCGGTCTTCACCCCGTCCTACCCCGGCGCCATGCCCGAGGAGTCGCTGCACCTGGTGTGCCAGCGCCCCTAGTGCTGCTCCGCCAGCGCCCGGCCGATGAAGTGCGCCGACAACAGGGCGAAGATGTAGGCCTGCAGGACCTGCACCAGCGCCTCCAGGAAGAACAGCGCGATGGCGAGCGCGAAGCCCAGCAGCGACACCGGCTTGAGGTAGATCGGCGCGTTGAACAGCAGGAACTCGCTGCCGATCGTGAACACCAGGATCAGCAGGTGGCCAGCGAACATCGCCGCGAACACCCGGATCGCGAGGTTCACCGGGTCGAAGAAGAACTTGAGGATGACCTCGGTCGGGATCAGCAGACCCCACAGCACGGGCTTCGGCACGCCCGGAATGACGAACTGGTTGCGCAGATAGCCCCTGAGCCCGAACTTCCTGATGCCCACGTAGTGGTAGAGCGGGAAGATGATCAGCAGCGCGACGGCCGCCGGGAACCCGCTGTGCGTGAACGTCGGGAACTGAATGAACGGAATCAACCCGTAGAGGTTGTTCACGAGCACGAAGCAGAAGATGCTGACGATCAGCGGCACGTACGGCGCGAATTCTTTCGCGCCTATCTGCTCACGCGCGATGGTGTTGCGGCCGAAGTCGTAGACCGACTCGGCGGCGAACTGCCAGCGCGACGGGATCAGCTTCATGCTCCTGGTGGTGACCAGGAAGAACGTCAGGATGATCACCACCGACAGGACCAGCAGCGCCTGCGGTTTGGTGACGGAGAAGTCGAACGGCAGGCCCAGCGGCTCGTGCCAGGTGAAAATAGGTGGAAGCAGAATGTCTTCTTTGCCCGGAGGGCTGAAGACGTCATTACCGGCCATAGGGCGAACCCCCTCGTCCATGGTCTGGGACTAGACCTTAGCGGACGAGGGGGACGCAGATCACAGCAGGGTCACGGTCACACCGGAATGACGGTCGGCACGATCATCGGCCGGCGACGGTAGGTCTCCGCCACCCAGCGCCCGACGACGCGCCGCACGGCCTGAGCGATCCGGTGCGTGTCGGCGATGCCCTCGGCCTCGGTGCGCGCCAGCTCCATCTCCACGAGCGGCACGACGGCCTCCAACGCCTTGGGGTCGTCGGAGAAGCCGCGGCCGGAGATCGTCGGCGCCGTCACGGCCCGGCCGGTCGTCTGGTCGATGGCGACCGAGATCGAGATGAAGCCGCCCTCGCCCAGCACCAGCCGGTCCGACAGCGTCGACTCGCCGACGTCGCCCACGGACAGGCCGTCGACGTACACGTGGCCGACGACGACACGGCCGGACACCGCCGCCTTGCCGTCGATCAGGTCCACGACGACGCCGTCCTCGGCGATCACGACGTGGTCCTCGGCGACGCCGGTGGCGACCGCCAGAGCCGCGTTCGCCCTCAAGTGCCTCCACTCGCCGTGCACGGGCATCACGTTGGACGGCCGCACGGCGTTGTAGAGGAACAGGAGTTCGCCGGCCGGTGAGTGGCCGGAGACGTGCACCTTGGCGTTGCCCTGGTGCACGACGGTCGCGCCGAGCTTGGCGAGGCCGTTGACGACGTTGAAGACCGCGTTCTCGTTGCCGGGGATCAGCGACGACGCGAGGATCACCGTGTCGCCCTCGCGGATCGAGATCTGGCGGTGGTCGCCGCGGGCCATGCGGGACAGCGCCGACAGCGGCTCGCCCTGCGATCCGGTGGAGACGAAGATGACCTCGTTCTCCTCCATCCGCATCGCGACGTCGAGGTCGACGAACAGGCCGTCGGGCACGTTCAGGAAGCCCAGGTCGGACGCGATGCCCATGTTGCGGACCATCGAGCGGCCGACGAACGCGATCTTGCGCTTGTACTGCACGGCGACGTCGAGGACCTGCTGGACGCGGTGCACGTGCGAGGCGAAGCAGGCGACGATGACCCGCTGATCCGCCTTGCGGATCACGTTCTCCAGCACGGGGCCGATCTCGCGCTCGGGCACCACGAAGCCGGGCACCTCGGCGTTGGTCGAGTCGACCAGGAAGAGGTCGACGCCCTCGTCGCCGAGGCGCGAGAAGCCCGCCAGGTCGGTCAGGCGGCCGTCCAGGGGCAGCTGGTCGAGCTTGATGTCACCGGTGTGCAGCACCAGACCCGCGGCGGTGCGGATGGCCACGGCCAGCGCGTCCGGGATGGAGTGGTTGACGGCGAAGAACTCGAGCTCGAACGGCCCGTACGAGCGCCGTTCCCCCTCCTTGACCTCCACGAGCCGCGGGGTCTGGCGGTGCTCACGGCACTTGGCGGCGAGCAGCGCCAGCGTGAAGCGGGAGCCCACGACCTGCACGTCGGGGCGCAGCTTCAGCAGGAACGGGACCGCGCCGATGTGGTCCTCGTGGCCGTGCGTCAGGACGACGGCATCGATGTCGTCGAGCCGGTCCTCGATGGCGCGGAAGTCCGGCAGGATCAAGTCCACGCCCGGTTGGTCGTCTTCGGGAAAAAGAACGCCGCAGTCGACCACGAGCAGCCTCCCGGCATGCTCGAAGACGGTCATGTTGCGGCCGATCTCGCCAATTCCGCCGAGTGCGACGACGCGGAGGCCGCCTTCCGGCAGTGCGGGCGGTAGTTCGGTCGATTGGGTCACGCGTTGACTCCCAGTTCGGCCGCGATGGCCTCGATGTCCTCGGCTGCGGCAGGCACCAGCGGCAGACGGGGCTCACCCACGTCCAGTCCGCGCAGGCGCAGCGCAGCCTTCGTGTACGTCACGCCGGGAACCCGGCGGAATGGTCGCAGCAACGGCAGCAGCGACTCGTGGATTTCTTTTGCCCGGACCACGTTTCCGGATTCATACGCATCAATGAGATCCCGCAGGCGATCCGCCGCGAGGTGGCCGATGACACTCACGAACCCGACGGCGCCCACGGACAGCCACGGCAGGTTCAGCGGGTCGTCACCCGAGTAGTAGGCGAGGTCGGTGCTCGCGATCACCCTGCTGCCCGCGTGCAGGTCGCCCTTGGCGTCCTTCACGGCCAGGATCCGCGGATGTTCCGCCAGGCGCAGAAGGGTGTCGACCTCGATCGGCACGACCGCGCGCGGCGGGATGTCGTAGAGCATCACCGGCAGTTCCGACGCGTCCGCGACGGCGGTGAAGTGCGCCAGCAGACCTGCCTGCGGCGGCCTCGAGTAGTACGGCGTCACGACCAGAGCGCCGTGCGCTCCGGACTTCTCGGCCTGCTGCGCCAGGTGAACGCTGTGCGCGGTGTCGTACGTGCCGGCGCCGGCGACCACGGTCGCGCGGTCGCCCACGGCTTCGACGACGGCCGTGATCAGCGCGGCCTTCTCCCGATCGGTCGTCGTCGGGCTCTCGCCGGTCGTGCCGTTCACGACCAGGCCGTCGTTGCCCAGGTCCACCAGGTGTTTCGCCAGTTCCTGCGCCTTGGGGAGATCGACCTCGCCGCGCGAGTCGAAAGGCGTGACCATAGCGGTGAGAACGCGGCCGAACGGGCGGTCCGGCCCTGCGTACGGGCTTCCTGGCATGCGCAGAAACTACCCGAGTTCACACACTTCGGTTCAACGACCGCACCCGTTGCACCGCGTCGGCGTCACCGCTGTATTCCACGCGAGCCTCATCGCGCCCGAACGCGAGCATCACGAGCTCGGACACCTCACCGGTGATCACCACTCCGTTCGCGCCCTGTTTGGCGACGATGTGCTCGCCATCAGGCCGTACGAGCGTCACGCCAACAGGCGAAGACTTGTACGTCATGCGCGCGGTGAACGGCAGCATCTTCCACAGCGCGGCCTCGCGCCGGGCGTCGTACGGCCGTGGCTCCCAGTCGGCCTGTGCGCGTCGCACGTCCTCGTGGTGCACGAAGTACTCGGCCGTGTTCAAGAGGTCGTCGACCGGCTTGATCCAGAACGGCGGCGTGCGCACGAGGTCCAGGAGCTCACTCCACGCCTTGTGCGCGTAGTCCTGCTGGACCTTCTCCGTCCACTTCACGAAGACCGGCAGCAGAATGCCGGGCGCGGTGTCCGGACGCCGCTCGCGGATCGCGAGGTGCGCTGCCAGGTCCTTGGCCGACCAGGTGCCGCACAACGTCGGCGCGTCCGGGCCGAGCTCGGTCATCAGGTCGACGAGCTCTTTGCGTTCGTCACGGGCGACACTCACCCGCCCATTGCACCACAGCCGGCTGTCAGGCCTCGTTCGGCTTGTAGCACTTGGTGAACCCGTCCGGCTTGGCCGACTTGTCGGCCAGCAGGCTGACCACCTGGTCGCGCTTCAGGTTCTCCGGGTAGCCGGGCCAGTCCGGTTCCTGGCCGTCGACGTGCAGCTCGTCCAGCCAGTAGCCGGACTGACCGGAGGTCTTGGCGAACTCCAGGTCGCAGCCCTTCACCCGCACCACCACCTCGATGGTCTTCTCCGAGGACTTGATCGTGCGCTTGCCGACCTTCTTGGCCTTCTTCGCCGTCTCGGTGCTGGGCTCGCCGACGGTGGTGAAACCGGCGGCCTTGAGCTCGGCGACGAACTTGTCCTCGTTGCCGGAGCAGGCCGAAAGGGTGGCCACGCAGCCGAGCACCAGCAGGGCGGAAACGATCCTTCTCTTCACACGTGGCAGGAAATCGCCCGGCACCGGCCGGCGACGAGTGAACTCGCCAAGCGTTACCGCTCCGTTAGCTGTCCTTCTTCGTGCTGATCGTGCCGTCCAGCTTGCTGCCGTCCTTGGCGCCGGCGATGCACCAGATCTTGCGCTCGGCGTTGCCGCTCTTGTCCTTGGTCCACGCGCTCTGGCTCGGGACCAGCGTGGTGAGCTTGAGCTTCGCGCCGTCCTTGACCCACGGCGAGTTCAGCGTCATCTCGCACCGGGCGACGCCGAGGCTCTTCAGCGACTCGACGCCCGGATACGCGGCGTCGGGAAGGTTCGACTGGACGGGCAGCGTGTCGATCACGTCGAAGACCTCGAAGTCGTGCGGTTTGTCGCACTCCTCCTTGGTCTCCGAGTCGAGCAGCTTGGCCGGTGCGACGTCACCGATTCCGCACGTGTTCTCGTAAAGACCGAACACCGGGACTTCGGCGCCCTCGCCGTAGGTGAGCGCCGTGCTGCCACTGCTGGCACCAGGCGTCGTGAACGCCTTGTGCGCGTAGATGCCGCCCGTGAACGCCGCTGCCGCGATGACGACGGCGCCGACCAACGCGAAGATGCGGTTGCGCTTCTTCTTCGCCGGATCGACGGCCGCGGCCTGCTGGTACTGCTGGGTCTGCGCCGGCGCGATGCCGGTGGGCGGCGTCGGCTGGTTGCCGATGCTGGCGAGCATCGCGCGGGCCTGCGGGCCGGACAGCCGGGCGTTCGGGTCCGCGATCAGCAGACCGGTGATGACGGCGCTCAGCACGCCCGTCGCACGGGTCAGGCGCGGCGTCTCGCTCATGATCGCGTGCAGCGTCGAGGCCGTGGAGGAGCGCTCGAACGGGCTCCAGCCCTCGACGGCGTAGCAAAGCGTGGCTCCGAGGGCCCACAGGTCGGACGCGGGGCCCGCCTCGTGGCCGTGGATGCGTTCCGGCGCCATGTACGCGGGCGAGCCGATGAGGCTGCCGCTGGTGGTCAGGCGCGGGTCGTCGACGGCCTGGGCGATGCCGAAGTCGGTGAGCTTGAGCTTGCCGTCCGGGCGCACCATCAGGTTGCCGGGCTTCACGTCGCGGTGCACGATTCCGGCCTGGTGCGCGGTTTCGAGCGCCGACAACGCCTGCAGCGCGATCGACACGACCTGGTTCTGCGGCATCGGTCCGTGCGTGCTGATCAACGTCGACAGCGTCGCCGCGTCGACCAGCTCCATGATGATGTAGGTCAGGCCGTTCTCGTTGATCGCGTCGTAGACCGTCACGACGGCGGGGTCGTTGAGCTTGCCGGCGGTGCGCGCCTCACGCAGGGCGCGCTCTTCGAGCACGCGGCGTTCCTCGTGCGCGATGCCGTCCGGCAGGTGCAGTTCCTTGATCGCGACGAAGCGTCCGATGTGACGGTCCTGGGCGCGCCAGACGATGCCCATGCCGCCACGTCCGAGCTCCGCGATCAGGGCGTACCTGCCCGCGATGACGCGTGGTTCGACAGCCTGTCCGTGCAACGTGCGCTCCTACAGCCTCGGAACCGGGATCGTTGACGGTACTTCAGACCCGCCACGTGGAGGATCGGTTCCTAGGCTTCCGGCGCTACACCCACTTCGTGACCTGCGGCACGCAAGGCGAGCACCGCACGCTCCAGATCTGTGTGCTTCACCAACAGGTGGTCCGTGTCGTAAGTGGACAACGCGAACAGCGAGACGCCCGCGGCCGCCAGTTCACCGGCCAGAGCGGCCATGATGCCGGTGAGCGTGAACTCCAGCGGCCCGCGCACGGTGAGCAGCCGCCAGCCCTTCTCCGCGGTGTCACCGTCCACAGCGAACGATGCCGGCGCGATGATCGACAACTCGGCCGGGGTCCTGGTGACGGACACCAGCACGTCGGTGAGGTCGAGCAGCCCGGCGGGGACGGGAGCGTCCGCCGCCAGGCGCGTGACCGCGTATTCGCCGGGCCGGACGTCCACGATGAGCCGCTTCATGGGCGTCAGCCTTCAACCACCAGTGGGCTGGAAGCAACTTCTGTGCCGTCCGGGAGTGTCGAGATGACGAAGTCCGCGAACGCGTTCGGCGCGGCCTTGGTCAGTTCGCGCAGGCAGGCGATGGCGAGCTCACGCAGTTCGACGTTGATGTGCTCGGTGGCGCGCATCGCGATGAAGTGCCGCCACGAGCGGTAGTTGCCCGTCACGACGATCTCGGTGCCGGTGGCGTTGGGCAGCACGGACCGTGCGATCTGCCGCGCGCGCCGGCCGTTCACGGTCTTCTCCAGGCTCTGCACGAGGTCCTCGTACGCCTTGAGGCTCGCCTCGGTCGCGGCGACGAACCGCGCGTGCAGCTCGGGGTCCTTCGCGATCAGGTCCGGCTCCACGACGTCGGTCGGGTCGGTGCGCTGGGAGAGCTGCGAGTACGAGAAGTGCCGGTGCCGGATCAGCTCGTGGGTGACCGAGCGGGACAGCTCGGTCAGGTAGAGCGACGCGCTGCCGTGCTCGAACGCGGCGAGGTGCCCGACGTCGAGCAGGTGGTGCAGGAACGTCGCGTTGGTGTTCGTCATGGGGTTCGAGCGGTCCCACGACTGGTAGCAGGCGCGGCCGGCGAACTCGACGAGCGCCGCGCCGCCGTCCGCGTCGGTCGTCCACGGCACGTCGTCCGGTGGGACGAACTCGGTCCTGGCCACCAAACGCACTCTCGGCATGCGCCGAGATTAGCCCTGACATCAGGTGGTGGTTGCACGATGTCGAAAGTGACGTCATAGTGGTGTCATGGATCTGTCGCCGTACATCGCGTCACTGCGCGAGGACCTGGCGACGGCCGCATCAGCGGGGGACGAGAACACCCGTCGAACGGCCGCCGCGTTGTCCGCAGCGCTCGAGCCAGCCGCGCGACTGGCAATCATGAACGCACTGTCCGACCTGGCCGCGGAGGTCACCGCCTCCCTGGACGGCCAGGTCGTGGACGTTCGACTGGCAGGCCGTGACGTCCAGGTGGTCGTCACCGGCTCGGCCGAACCGGAGCCGGAACCGGCCCCGCGGCACGAGATGCCGAACTTTGGCGCAGGTGACGCCACGGGTGACATCAGCCGCATCACCCTGCGCATGATCAACGAGCTCAAGTCGAAGGCCGAGGCCGCCGCGGCGGCTCAGGGCGTGTCGCTGAACTCGTTCATCCAGCAGGCCGTGGGCGGCGCGGTGCACAGCAAGCACAAGCATCACGGACACAAGGGGTGGAGCGGAAACGCCGGCTCGGGCTCGCGTGTCCGCGGATGGGTGCAGGGGTGAGCGCGATGACCGAACCGACTTCAGAACCGACCGAACCGACTCCGGAACCGGCTTCCGGACCGACGGAGCCCACGGGCGTGGTGCGTCAGCAGAGCTTCGAGTTCGCGGGCGTCGCCGAGATCGACATCTCGCTGCTCAGCGGCCGGGTGCAGGTGCAGCTCGTCGACGGGCCCGGTGTGCACGTCGAGGTGCGGCACGACCCGAACGCGGGCAACTCGTGGACCGAGGGTCTGACCAGCGTGCTGAGCTGGGTCAGCGGCCAGTTCGGCGCCGACAAGGCGACTCCCCCGTCAGGTCCGGAGGAGGCCGTGCGCGACGCACGCGTCGAGCTGCTGGGCAACCGTTTGCGCATCGAGTCGTCCAAGGCGCTGCCGTTGCGTGCAGTACCGCTCTCCGTGGTGGTGACGGCTCCCGTGGGGTCGCACGTGTCGTCACGGACCGGTGCGGCTGACGTCATCGTCACGGGCGGTGCGGGTCGCCTCGACCTGAACACCGGCACGGGCACCGTGTCCGCGGACCGGGCGACCGGCGAGGCCAAGGTGAACTCGGGCGCCGGCACCGTGCGCCTGGGCACGATGCTGTCGTCGCTGAAGGCCAAGACGGGCAGCGGTGACGTCGAGGTGTCGTCGATCGGCGGCACGAGCACGCTGATCACCGGGACCGGCGACGTGTGGCTGGGCGCCGTGCAGGGCAACGTCCAGGTCCGCACCGGCAGCGGCGATCTGACCGTGGCCGACGCGGCGTCCGGGGAGATCCAGCTCGGCACCGGCTCTGGCCACATCCGCGTCGGCATCCGGCAGGGCACGCTGGCCCGCATCGACCTGGTGTCCACGTCCGGCAACGCCCGCAGCGACTTCGACGTCTCGTCCGCGCCGCTGGGTGACGCCACTTTGTCGGTCACGGGCCGCACGGGCAGCGGCAACGCTCTGGTGACCGCCGCTTCAAGCTGACCGGGGGGTCGGGTAAGGCCCGGACGACGTCCTCACGGCTCCTGGAACGGTTTGGAGCCGCCGGGGACGTCGTCCGGGAAGATCGGGCAGCGGATCTCGCCGGTCAGGAACTTCCGGACGAAGCTCGAGAAGTTCCCGCCGTACGACCAGCTCTGCATCATGTCCGTGATCACCACGGTCCACTCGTCGGGCTCGCCCTGGGTGTACCAGAGGCAGTGGTCGCCGTTCACCGTCATGCCCCAGGGCAGCAGACCGGGTGAGTCCGGGTGCACGCGCAGACCTGGCTGCCGCCGCAGCGCGCGCAGCATCTTCGGTGCCGTTGACATCCAGTTCATGAAACCGGCACGTGCCGTTGGGTGCAGGATCCGGACGTAACCGCCCACAATGAGTGGCGGATAGGCCTCGGCGAGATGCACGTAGTCGCTGGGCAGCGCGGTGCCCGCCCGCGCTTTGACCGCGTCCCAGTCGACCGGGTCAGGCCGCCTCTCGGGCGCTCCCAGCAGATCGATCCACTCGTCAGGCGGCACCGTTCACCTCCGTGACCCTCAAGCATCGCCTGTGGCACTAGGGATTCGGTTGTACCGCAGTCCGGCGACGACCAGTGAGACGACGGCGTCGAACGCGTCCTGAATGTGAGGATTCCCCCACTCCTGGGCGTGCGCCGGGTGGTGGAACACCTGCGTCGCGTCCCACACCGCCTGCGCGGTCTTGTCCACGTCGTCGGTCACGAACTCATGGGTGTCCACTCCCGCACGAATGATGCGCGCGACCTGACCGACCAGGTGCTCCAGGTGGTACTCGATGACCGCGCTGTTCTCACCCACGAGCGTCCGGAACGTGGTGAACAGCTCCACGTCCTCGGTGTGCGAGAGCCGCTTCTTGTCGAAGAGCCGCTGCAGCCAGTCCCTCAGCATGTCGGAGGCGGAGAGGGCCGGGTCGAACTCCCTCTCCATCTCCTCGTGGATCGCGTCGAGCCAGCGCCGGGTCACGGCCTCCCGGAGCGCGGCCTTGGTCGCGAAGTGGCGGTAGACGCTGCCGTGGCTGACCCCGAGCGCCTTGGCGACGTCGACCACCGTCGCCTTGGCGGGGCCGTACCTGCGCAGGACCTCTTCGGTCGCCGCGAGGATCGCCTCCGAGGTCAACGCCTCCGCCACTTCATCTCACCTCTCGCTGTCCAGCATGGCCATCTGCTCGGCCGCGTAACGCGTGCCCGCGGCGGCTCCGAGCGGAGCGACGGCCTCGATCTCCCGCAATTCTGCCTCGGTGAACGTCACGTCGACGGCACCGACCGCCTCGTTCAGCCTCGCACGCTTGGTCGTGCCGACGAGAGGCACCACGTCCTCCCCGCGCGCCGCGACCCACGCGATCGCGAGCTGCGCGACCGTGACGCCCTTGTTCTTCGCGATCTCGTCGAGCTTCTCGACCAGGCTCTGGTTGCGGGTCAGGTTGTCGCCCTGGAACCGGGGCGCGTGACCACGCCAGTCGCTCGCGTCGAGGGTGAGCGGCGTCGCCGAGATCAGGCCGCGCGACAGCACGCCGTACGCGGTGATGCTGATGCCGAGCTCACGGGTGGTCTGCAGGATCTCCCGCTCGACACCGCGCTCCAGCAGGCCGTACTCGATCTGCAGGTCCGCGATCGGGTGCACGGCGTGCGCGCGGCGGATGGTCTCGGCGCCGACCTCGCTCAGGCCGATGTGCCGGACGCGGCCCTTGTCGATCTGCTGGGCGATGGCGCCGATGGTGTCCTCGATCGGCACGCTCGGGTCGAGCCGCGCCGGCCGGTAGATGTCGACGTGGTCGGTGCCGAGGCGCTCCAGCGAGTACGCGAGGAAGTTGGCCACGGCGACCGGCCGGGTGTCGAACCCGATGAACGCGCCGTCGGCGTCGCGCATGCCGCCGAACTTGACGCTGAGCTGCACCTCGTCGCGACGGCCCTTGATGGCCTCGGCGACGAGCATCTCGTTGTGGCCCTGGCCGTAGAAGTCACCGGTGTCGAGCAGCGTGACGCCCGCGTCGAGGGCGGCGTGGATGGTCGCGATGCTCTCGTCCCGGTCGGCCGGGCCGTAGGCGTTGGACATGCCCATGCAGCCCAGGCCGATGGCGGACACGACCGGGCCGGTGGCTCCGAGCTGACGCTTCTGCATTTCGAACCCCTTCGTCTCTTCGGTATCTCCACCATGCCCTATGGACTGACAGATTTCAATATCTGTCAGTCCATAGTTGTTCGGTTTATTGACAAAAGAGTTTTGAACGTTCAAAGTCTTTTTTGCGATGAGAGACGTGATCTATCTGGACCGGATGGAGCAGGCCGAGACCCTGCTCAAGCCGCAGCGCGTGGAGGTGCTGCGGCAGCTCGCCGCGCCGCGTTCGTGCACCGAGGTCGCCGAGGTGCTCGACCAGACGCCGCAACGCGTGCACTACCACGTGAAACAGCTGGTCAAGGCCGGTCTCGCGACCCAGGTGTCCGAACGCAAGGTGCGCGGCGTCCAGGAAGGCCTCTATCAGGCCGCGGCGCGGTCGTACTGGTTGTCGCCGCGGCTGGTCGGCCGGATCGGGTCGCGCGACGAGCTCGTGCTGGGCCACCTCGTCGACCTCGCCGAGCAGGTGCAGGCGGACGTGGCGGCGCTGGACCGCTCCAGCGAACTGCCGTCCGTCGGCGTGTCCGGCGAGATCCGGGTGCGTCCCGAGGAGCGGCAGCAGTTCCTGGCCGAACTGCAGACGACGTTGCAGGACCTCTTCACCCGTTATGGCGGCGCGGAAGGGGATGCGTTCCGCATCGCGCTCGCCTGCTACCCAAAAGGAGAAGACCGATGAGCACCGGAACCGTCCGCGTCCGCACGTCCGCGCCCGCCGAGAGGATCTACCGGGCGTTGACGACCGCCGGCGACCTGCGGGTGTGGCTGGCCGAGCACGCCCAGGTGGACCTGGAGGGCGGCGAGTACGAGTTCTGGGGGCGCTACACGCCGGAGGGTGAACGCGGCCGGCAGAAGCTGCTGGGCTTCGACGACAGGTCGGTGCGCTACTCGTGGTTCCTCTACGGCACCGAATACACCGTTGAGCTCGGCATCGAGGAGCGTGACGGCGAGACCGTCATCGCGGCGACGCAGTCCCCCTACCCGGAGTGGGGCGACGGCAAGGACGAGTCCGAGATCCTCCTGACGTTCTGGCCACTCGTGCTGGGCAACCTGGTCGAACACGTCGAGGGCCGGCCGGTGCTGGGGTTCTGTGACTTCACGTCGCCCGAGCAGCGGTTCGAGTTCGACATCGCGGCGACGCCGGCGGCCATCATCGAGGCGCTGACCGAGCCCGCCCTGTTCGCGCGGTGGTTCGGCGCCCGGATGGAGATCGAGCCGCACGTCGGCGGCCGGTGGGCGATGGGGAGTCTCGCGGAGGAGGAGAACCCCGCGAAGGTCATCGCGCTGGACGAGGCGAACCTCGCGCTGGAGTTCCCCGGCGGGATGGTGACGTCGTGGGAGATGAAGGGCTCGGAGGGCAAGACGCGGCTGACGTTCGTGCAGAGCGGCTTCGACACGGCCAACCCGCCCTACGGGCCGTGGATGGGCTGGCTGTCCGGGTTCGCGGACCTGCGCCGCATGCTGGAACTGCCGGGCTGGCGCCCGATGTGGCACTCGTTCGACATCCCCGGTGTGCCTGACGGCGTTCTCGTCCTCGAATAATCAGGTGCGAAACAGGCGGGTGAGAGCCAGATCATTCGGTTCTCACCCGTTTGCGCCTGGTTTTCGTCGGTCGCTGCTCGATAGCTTCGGGGTCGTGCTCGAGTCAGCGCGCATCGCCGTGGCAGCAGTCCTGATCGCCTTCTCCGTGACGGCGGCGATCCTCTTCGGTTACTAGATCCAGGCCATCACGATCGCCGGTGAGGCCGCGAGAAGGCTGAACCTCGCGAAGCGGCCCACCAGGCCGGTCGCGACGAACATCGTGGTGGACATGCCCGCGAGGCCGGCGAGCACGCTCGTCGCCATGAACGGCGGCACCCCGACCAGGGCGCTCACCCCGTGCGTGCCGGCCATCCAGTTCGGGTGCGCCTTGCACTTCACGTTGATCCAGTCGCCCCAGCGGTGCATGCGCGTACCGGGTCCGAACCAGCGCCTGAGTCTGGACGGCTTGTCGCTCGGCTTGCGGTGCAGGAACTTCGGCAGGTGGATGTCGCCCCGCGCGGCGTAGAAGTACAGCAGCTTGCCCAGCACCTGGCCGACCGCCACCGAAAGGCCGACGATCCAGAAAGACGTGTCGGGCCAGCGCGCGCAAAGTCCCAGGACGAACATCTCGATGCTGATCAGGGGAACGATGGCTGAGCCGAGCGCGACCCCGAAGGTGAGGCCAACCAGGGCTAGCACCCGGCCGAGGTTACACAGATCTCAGTCGCCGAGTCGGACGGTCAGCGGACCGGACACCCGGACCTCGCGCAACGGACGACCGCCTGCGTCCAACGTGCGCACCGTGCCATCCCCCGTCCAGCCCAGCCGTTCGTAGAAGTTCCGCGACGCCTTGTCGGCTTCCGGCACCCACGCGATACCTCGCGTGGCACCGGTCTCGTCGAGCCTCCTCGCCGCCTCCGCGACGAGCCGCGTGCCGTGCCCGCGCCGCCCCCAGCGGGGTTCCACCAGGACGCTGAGCAGCGCGGTAGTCGTCGCGTCGTCCGGGAGCGTTCCGTCCGCTTTGGCCACCTCGCCGTCCGGCGCCTTGCTGGCCACGACGAATCCGACGGTCCACTCCCCCTCGGTCGCTTTGAGCACCGCGCCGCTCTGGACGGCGAGCGCCCACGCGTCGTCGGCGTCGAGCGTGTCCAGCACGTCCTGCGGGAGCAGTTCGGCATAAGCGAGCCGCCACGTCTCCCGATGGATGCGGACGATCTCCGAAAGGTCAGCAGCGGTGGCGATCTCCACGCCGGCGTCGGCCATAAACGCAGCTTATCGACGCCGTGTCGCGGAATTGTCAGGGGTGCGTGGCAACATCGGCCACGTGCAGAGGATGAGTGCGGACGTCGCCCGTCGAATCGCCCTGGGCGCCCAGGGCTTCACCGACCTTCGGCCGTCGGCGGCCACCCGCAGACACCTGCAGCGCGTCCTGTCCCGCGTGCAGTTGCTGCAGATCGACTCGGTGAACGTGGCCGTGCGCGCGCACTACATGCCGCTGTTCTCCCGCCTCGGCTCCTACGAGCCCACGCTGCTGGACGAGGCCGCCTGGACGCACTCCACGCGCAAGCCCCGCATGCTGGTCGAGACCTGGGCGCACGAGGCGTCCCTGGTGCCGGTGCTCGACTGGCCGCTGTTCCACTCGGGCGCGAAGAAGCGCGGCTGGTGGCAGAACTACCAGACCATCCTCGAACGCTCCCCCCAGCTGGTCGACGACGTGCTGGCCGCGGTGAAGGAACTCGGCCCGATCGGCGCCGGCACCCTGGAGAAGGCCCTCATGGGCGACTCAGGCCGCGCGAAGGGCCCGTGGTGGGACTGGTCCGAGGTCAAGCGCATCTGTGAGGTCCTGTTCGGCGTGGGCATCCTGACGACGGGCACCCGCCGCTCGTTCGAGCGCCTCTACGACCTGACCGAACGCGTCATCCCGGCCGAAGTCCTGGCCCAGAAGTGGACCGCGGACGAGGGCGCCCGCGAACTGGTCCTGCGCTCCGCCGTCGCGCTGGGCGTGGCCACCGAACCCGACCTGCGCGACTACTACCGCCTCGACCCGCGCCGCTCCCAGGCCGCCGTCGCCTCCCTGGTGGAGGAGGGCGTGCTGGAACCGGTGGCCGTCGACGGCTGGCGCGGCGTCGGCTACCGGCACGTCGACGCGCGTGCCCCGCGCCGGGTGGCCGGCCGCGCGCTGCTCTGCCCGTTCGACCCGCTGATCTGGGAGCGGGCCCGCACCGAGCGGATCTTCGGGTTCCGGTACCGCATCGAGATCTACGTGCCGGAGCCTCGCCGCGTGCACGGCTACTACGTGTTCCCGTTCCTGCTGGACGGCTCGCTGGTGGCCCGTGTGGACATCAAGGCCGACCGCGCGGCCGGGGTGCTGCGGGTGCAGTCGGCGTGGGCCGAGGAAGGCGTGGATCGGCCTCGGGTCGCCGCGGAGCTGGCCGCGGAACTGCGGCACATGGCCGACTGGCTGGGGCTGGAGGACGTGCTGGTGGTGCAGAAGGGCGACCTGGCGGCGGAACTGATCGCGGCCGTGATCAACGGCTGACCGGTTCGCGTCAGTCCGGTTTCACGAAACGGGCGACTCCCCTGCCGACCGCGATGTGCCAGTGCAGGTGCCTGTTGTGCTGCTCGCTGCCCAGCGTCGTGAGCACCTGGCAGCCGCCGTGCTGATCAACCGCCTGGGCGGCGACGGTCTTGACGGTGGCGAGCAGTTCCAGGGCGAGGACGTCGTCGAGGTCGAGCAGGGACACGACGTGCCGGGTGGGGATCACGATGACGTGGTCGGTACCGAAACCCGGTAGAGGCGGGCGGAAGGCGAGCGTGTTCTCGGTCCGGACGAGCACTTCGACCTCGACCTTGCCCGGGATGACGTCGTCGCAGTACCAGTCCGGCCCCATGCTGCCCCCGTGCTCACGCTGACGCAGGGGTACCCCCTGATCGGGAACCCCTGCGTTTCAACGTACTCGGCACCACCGACAAGATCAGGCGTGCAGTTCGATGGCCTTGCGCATCGTCTCCCGCGCCCGGCCGCGGTCCCCCGCGATGTCGTACGCATAGGCGAGCCGGAACCAGACGCGCCAGTCGTCGGGCGAAGCCTCGACCTCGGCCCGGCGCTCCTCGAACCACTCGTCGGCCGCGTCCCGATCCACGCGCCCGGACGGGCGGCGCGGCAGGTGCGAGACGTCCGGCAGGAGACCGTCCGCGTCGAGTTCGCGGGCCATCTTCTCGGTCTCCCACCCGAAGCGCAGGTTGGAGTACACGAGCCAGACGCCGAGCAGCGGCAGGATCAGCACGCCGACGCCCAGCAGCACGCCGACCACCTCGCCGGTCTGCAACAACGCCAGGGCGCGGCCGGTGAGCAGGACGAAGTAGACCGCGAGGGCCGCGATCAGCACCCCGACGGTGACGCGGACCTTCACAGGTCCAGGTACTTGTCTAGGCCGACGGCGAGCCCGGGACGGCCGACGATCTCCCGCACACCCAGCACGACGCCGGGCATGAAAGAGGTGCGGTGCAACGAGTCCTGACGGATCGTCAGGGTCTCGCTCTCGCCGCCGAACACGACCTCCTGGTGCGCGATCATCCCGGCGATCCGCAGCGAGTGGACCCGAACGCCGTCGACGACAGCGCCGCGTGCGCCCGCGTCGTCCTGCGTGGTCGCGTCGGGCATCGGGTCCATGCCCTCGCGCGCGGCCGCGATCAGGCGGGCGGTGTGGGCGGCCGTGCCCGACGGGGCGTCGGCCTTGCCCGGGTGGTGCAACTCGATGATCTCGGCCGACTCGTAGTAGTGGGCGGCGATCTCCGAGAAACGCATCAGCAGCACGGCACCGATGCCGAAGTTCGGCGCCACCAGCACACCGACCGAAGGCTGGTCCGCGAGCAGTGCCTCGACCTCGGCGAGCTTCGCGTTGTCGAAACCGGAAGTGCCGACGACGCAATGGATTCCGTTGGCGATGCAGAACGAAAGGTTCCCCATCACCACGTCGGGGTGCGTGAAGTCGACGACGACCTGAACGCCCGCGTCGACGAGTGTGGACAACGGGTCATCGGCGTCGATGGCCGACACGACCTCCATGCCCTTCGCGGCCTCGACCGCGCGGACCACCTCGGAACCCATGCGGCCCCGCGCGCCGAGAACTCCGACGCGAATCATGCAATCACCTCGTGTACCTGGTCCGGCAGATCGTCGACGTGATCGTAGGGGCCGACCACCGCCGCAGCGACGGGGCGGCGCAGCAGATCACGTGCGAGCGACGCCACTTCGTCGGCCGACACGGCGTCGATCCGCGCCAGCGTGTCCTCGACGCTCAGGTGGTCGCCGTAGTTCAGTTCGGACTTGCCGATGCGCGACATCCGGGAACTGGTGTCCTCCAGACCCAGCACGAGCGCGCCGCGCAGCTGTCCCTTGCCGCGCGCCACTTCCGCGTCCGACAGGCCGCCGCGCGCGACGTCCACGAGCACCTCGCGGATGACGCCGGCTGTCTCACCGAGACGGTCCGGCTGGCAGCCCGCGTAAACGGCGAACGTGCCGGTGTCCGCGTACAGGCCGACAGACGAGTAGACCTGGTACGCCAGGCCTCGCCGTTCGCGGACCTCCTGGAACAACCGGGAGCTCATGCCACCGCCGATGGCCGCGTTCAGCACGTTCAACGCGAAGCGGCGCTCGTCGTGGCGGTCGATACCGCGCATGCCGAGCATCAGGTGCGCCTGCTCGGTGTCGTCGGTGTGCAGCACCAGTTTGCGGGCGTCGGCGATGCGCGCGCGACCCGCTCGTGGCACCACCGCGCTGCCCTCCCGCGACAGCCGGTCGCCGACGGCCTTGCGCACCAGGCGCATCACGTGCGTGTGCTCGATGTTGCCCGCGACGGAGAACACCATGCGCGGCAACGTGTACCGCTTCTTGTAGAACGAGTAGAGCGCGTCGCGTTCCATGTCCTGAATGGACTTCTCGGTGCCGAGAACCGGACGCCCCAACGCATGCCCGCCGAACAACGACTCGATGAACGCGTCGTGCAGCAGGTCCTCTGGGTCGTCGTCGCGCATCGCGATCTCTTCGAGCACGACACCGCGTTCGGTCTCGAAGTCACGCGGACCGCAGATGGCCTCGAACACCACGTCCGCGACCAGGTCCACCGCGAGCGGCAGGTCCTCGTCCAGGACGTGCGCGTAGTAGCAGGTGTGCTCCTTCGCGGTGAACGCGTTCAGCTCGCCGCCGACCGCGTCGATCTCCTCCGCGATGGCCGCCGCCGTGCGTCGCGCGGTTCCCTTGAACAGCAGGTGTTCCAGGTAGTGCGCGGCACCCGCGACCTCGGGCCGTTCGTCACGGGACCCGACCTGCACCCACAGCCCGACCGACGCGGACCGCACGCTCGGGATGCGCTCGGTGATGACCCGCAGGCCCGAGGGCAGCATGCTGCGCCGCACCTCGGACCCCGTGGACATCTCGAGCACCCGCGTGCTGCCCGGCCGCTGGAGGTGCCCCAACTGACCGGGACGCGGACGGCCGCGGGTGGATGCACCCGCGGCCGTCACGTTGTTGTCTGTCGCACTCACTGCGCGGGAGCCGCCTCAGCGGCCTCGGTGGCCTCGACGGCCTCCGGGGCGTCAGCCGGCTTCGCGGCCTCGTCCTCGTTCACGACGACGAGGCTGATCTTGCCGCGCTGGTCGATGTCGGCGATCTCGACGCGGAGCTTGTCCCCGACCGAGACGACGTCCTCGACCTTCGCGATGCGCTTGCCGTTGCCCAGCTTCGAGATGTGGACGAGGCCGTCCTTGCCGGGCAGCAGCGAGACGAACGCGCCGAACGCCGCGGTCTTCACCACGGTGCCCAGGAAGCGCTCGCCGACCTTCGGCAGCTGCGGGTTCGCGATCGCGTTGATCATGCCGATCGCGGCCTCGGCCGAGGGGCCGTCCGCCGCACCGACGTAGATCGTGCCGTCGTCCTCGATGGAGATGTCGGCACCGGTCTGCTCGGTGATCGAGTTGATCATCTTGCCCTTCGGGCCGATGACCTCGCCGATCTTGTCGGTCGGGATCTTGACCGACGTCACGCGCGGAGCGAAGGCGCTCATCTCGTCCGGGTCGGAGATGGCCTCGGCCATGACCTCCAGGATGGTGTAGCGCGCGTCGCGGGCCTGGCCCAGCGCCGCCGCCAGCACCTCGGACGGGATGCCGTCGAGCTTCGTGTCGAGCTGCAGCGCCGTCACGAACTCCTTGGTGCCGGCGACCTTGAAGTCCATGTCGCCGAACGCGTCCTCGGCACCGAGGATGTCGGTCAGCGCCACGTAGCGGGTCTCACCGTCGACCTCGTCGGAGACGAGACCCATCGCGATGCCGGAGACCGGCGCCTTCAGCGGGACACCCGCGTTGAGCAGCGACAGCGTCGACGCGCAGACCGAGCCCATGGACGTCGAGCCGTTGGAGCTCAGCGCCTCGGACACCTGGCGGATCGCGTAGGGGAACTCCTCCCGCTTGGGCAGCACGGGCATGATCGCCCGCTCGGCCAGCGCGCCGTGGCCGATCTCGCGGCGCTTCGGCGAACCCACGCGGCCGGTCTCACCGGTCGAGTAGGGCGGGAAGTTGTAGTGGTGCAGGTAGCGCTTGTGCGTCTCGGGAGCCAGCGAGTCGATCTGCTGTTCCATGCGCAGCATGTTCAGCGTGGTGACACCCAGGATCTGGGTCTCGCCGCGCTCGAACAGCGCCGAACCGTGCGTCCTCGGGATCACGGCCACCTCGGCACCGAGGTCACGGATGTCCGTGAGGCCACGGCCGTCGATGCGGACGTTGTCGCGCAGGATGCGCTGGCGCACGAGCTTCTTGGTCAGCGAGCGGAACGCGGCGCCGACCTCCTTCTCGCGACCCTCGAACTGCTCGGCCAGCTTCTCCAGCGTGGCGGCCTTGACCTCGTCCAGCTTGGACTCGCGCTCGGCCTTGCCCGCGATGGTCAGCGCCTGCGCCAGCTCGCCGGAGGCGGAGGACTCGACGGCCTCGAACGCGTCGGCCTGGTAGGCCGGGTACGTCGGGTACTCGCCGGTGGCCTTCGCGGCGACCTGGGCGAGCTGCGCCTGGGCCTCGCAGAGGACCTTGATGAACGGCTTGGCGGCCTCGAGGCCGGCGGCCACGACCTCTTCGGTCGGGGCGGTGGCGCCCTCGGCGATCATGTCGATCACGTTGTCGGTGGCCTCGGCCTCGACCATCATGATCGCGACGTCGCCGGAGTCGACCACGCGGCCCGCGACGACCATGTCGAACACGGCCTTCTCGAGCTGCTCGTAGGTCGGGAAGGCGACCCACTGGCCCTCGATCAGAGCGACGCGGACGCCACCGATCGGGCCGGAGAACGGCAGACCCGCGAGCTGCGTCGACGCGGACGCGGCGTTGATCGCCACGACGTCGTACAGGTCCTTCGGGTTCAGGCTCATCACCGTGATGACGACCTGGATCTCGTTGCGCAGACCGTCCACGAAGGACGGGCGCAGCGGACGGTCGATCAGGCGGCAGGTGAGGATGGCGTCCGTGCTGGGACGGCCCTCACGCCGGAAGAACGAGCCGGGGATGCGGCCCGCGGCGTACATGCGCTCCTCGACGTCCACCGTGAGGGGGAAGAAGTCGAAGTGCTCCTTGGGGTGCTTCGACGCCGTCGTGGCGCTCAGAAGCATGGTCTCGTCGTCCAGGTACGCCACCACGCTGCCGGCGGCCTGACGCGCGAGGCGCCCGGTCTCGAAGCGGATGGTGCGCGAGCCGAACTGGCCGTTGTCGATAACGGCAGTCGCCTCGTGGACCTCGATGTCCGTCATTTACTTGTTACTCCTCGTCTTTTGGACACCGCTCACGCGTTTTGACGAGGCCGGTCTTCGATCGAAGTCCCCTGGGGCGTTTCCACCAGGAGGCCACTACCGAGGACCGGCGGAAGACTGCTTCGCGCGATGCGGGTCCTGATGTTTCGTTCCTCTTTGCAACCAGGGATCTGTATACACCCGGTTGTACGCCGCGGGGGAGTGACCGGCCGGTCACTCCCCCGCGGCAAGTATCACCTGCGCAGACCGAGGCGCTGGATCAGCGCGCGGTAGCGGTTGATGTCCACCTTGGTCAGGTAGTTCAGCAGACGGCGGCGACGGCCGACCATCAGCAGAAGACCACGGCGGGAGTGGTGGTCGTGCTTGTGCTGCTTCAGGTGCTCCGTGAGGTCAGCGATGCGCTTGCTCAGGAGGGCCACCTGGGCCTCGGTGGAGCCGGTGTCCGAGTCGTGCAGACCGTACTCACCGAGGATGGACTTCTTCTGATCCGTGGACAGTGCCACTAGGTAAATCTCCTACTTGTTCAGGTCCGTGCGGCCCCGCCCGCCGAATTGCTGGCCGGGGTAGCCGGTACTGGCCGCCACGGACCGCAGCCAGACCCAACTGCGAAGGCTATCAGGCACAGTGCTCAGCGGCGCGCTGACGTGCGCAACCCCACCCGATTCACGGGTGTGCGGGCACCGTCGGCGCTGCTCACGAGCGCTGTTTCGCGCCACTGTCCGGCGCGCTCACTCATTGTCGTGCGCACCGGCGGGCCGTGCCAACCGAATTAATTCACTTCACCGGATAACCCGCGGCGCGGATGGCGCGGCGGAACAGTTCGGCGATCGCGGGGAAGTCCTCGTGCAGCAGATCCGCGGCCTGCTGGAGCTCGACGCGGTCGGCGACGCGGCGCAGCACCGGGTACGCGACGCTCTCGTCCCCGTTGACCGGCAACGAGTCACGCGACACCGTCGGCTTGGACTCCCGCACGTCGTCGAGGGCCCGCTGCAACGCCTCCGGCGCCCCTGTCGCCACGTCCGGAGTGAGGATCTTGCGCTCCAGCATGATCATCCGGGCGAGCACGGAGGGGTTGCCGATCTTGGCGCGCCGGCCGCTCATCACCTGGCTGAGCATCGGCGCGCTGATCCCGAGCACGTCCGCGAGCTGGGCCTGGGACACGTTGAAGGCCACGACCAACCGGCGCACGCGGTCACCCAGAGGCTCCCCGTACCACTCCCTTTGCAGGGCGAGGTTGCGCTGAACGATCTTGTGGTCCTCCACGTCGCCCTCTCCAGTAGCACGTTCTCCGAGACGCATCCTGCCAGTCTGCAACCGCGCAGACGTCCGCTTCGCCCAATCTGACGGTCACGACTCGGTGAGCAGTTCCCTCGTTCGGTCTACATCTCGATGCATTTGTTCGAGCAGGGCTTCGACGGAGTCGTACTTCTCCATCTCGCGCAGCCTGTCGACGAAGTCCAAGGCGACGCGCTGCCCGTAGTAGTCCTCGTCGACGTCGAGCACGAACGCCTCGACCCGACGTTCCCTGCCGGAGAAAGTCGGGTTGGTGCCCACGGAGACCGCGGCCTTCAGCGTCTTGCCCTTGGCGTCGGTGAACCAGCACGCGTAGATGCCGTCCGCCGGAACGGCCGCGAACTTCGGCGTCGACAGGTTGGCGGTCGGGAACCCGAGGTCCTTGCCGCGCCCGTCGCCCTTGACGACGATCCCCTCGAGCCGGTGCGGCCGGCCCAGCGCCTCCGCCGCCGCCTTCACGTCGCCGGCGTCGATGCACGCCCGGATGTAGGTGGACGAGTACGTCACCTCTTCTGCGGACACCAGATCAGCCCCCTCGGTCACGAATCCGAACCGCTGCCCGAGCTGGCGCAGCATCGCGACGTTACCCAACGCCTTGTGCCCGAAGGTGAAGTTCTCCCCCACCACGACGGCCGCCGCGTGCAGCTTCTCGACCAGCACCTCGTGCACGAACTGGTCCGCGGGCATCCTGCTGGTCTCCAGGCTGAACGGCACCACCACGAAGTGGTCGATGCCCAGCTCCTCGACCAGCTCGGCCCGCCGCCGCAGCGTGGTGAGCTGCGCGGGGTGGCTACCGGGCCGCACCACCTCGGACGGGTGGGGGTCGAAGGTCATCAGCACGCTCGGCAGGCCGCGCTGCTCCGCGAGTTCGACGGCACGTCCGATGAGCGCCTGGTGGCCTTTGTGGACACCGTCGAACACACCGATGGTCACTACGCAGCGGCCCCAGCCGCCGGGAAGGTGATCTAGTCCGCGCCAGCGTTGCACGGTGATCAGCCTACGACGCCCGCCCCGCCCCATGCCCGCCCACCTCGCAAGACGGTCCGAACTCGGGCACACCGTCACTCAGCCGGGCTCAGCACGACGATCGGCTTGCAGGCGGTGCCCTCGTCCTTGACCAGCGCGATGACGTGCCCGTCCGGCCCGAACACCCCGTAGGTCCCGTCGATCCCGCCCGCGCGCAACCGCTGCCCGTGCGACAGCGCCGAGGCCTCGGTCGGGTCGATCTCCCGGCGCGGGAACGCCGTCGCGACCGCCGAGTCCAGGTCCAGCGACAGGCCGGGCGTCTCCTCCAGCTGCGCCAGGGTCTTGGCCACGCGGAGGTCGAACGGACCGACCCTGGTGCGCCGCAACGCCCCCAGGTGACCGCCGACGCCCAGTGCGGCGCCGAGGTCGCGGGCCAGCGCGCGCACGTAGGTGCCGGACGAGCATTCGACCATCACGTCGAGGAGGACCTTCTTGTCCTCGCGACGTGAGAACAGCACGTCGAACCGGTGCACGGTCACGGGGCGTGCGGGGATCTCGACTTCCTCACCGGCGCGCACCCGTGCGTAGGCGCGCTTGCCGTCGATCTTCACCGCGGAGACGGACGACGGCACCTGCTGGATCGGGCCGGTCAGCTTCGCGATCTCGGCGGCGATCGCGTCGTCCGCGACATCGGAAGCGTCCTCAGTGGACAGAACCTCGCCCTCGGCGTCGTCCGTCGTGGTGGACGCGCCGAGCACGATCGTCGCCAGGTAGGCCTTGCTGTCGAGGGCGAGGTGGCCGAGGAGCTTCGTCGCCCGTTCGATGCCGAGCACGAGCACGCCGGTCGCCATCGGGTCCAGCGTGCCGGCGTGCCCGACCTTGCGGGTGCCGAGAATCCTGCGCACACGCGCCACCACGTCGTGCGAGGTCATGCCGTCCGGTTTGTCGACGACGACCAGGCCCGGTGCAACAGAAGGTTTCACGGCGCAGAAGCTTAAGCGACGTGCAGAGCGTCCCAACGACGACGCCGGATCTGCACCGGAACCGTCTCGCCGCGCTCCTCCGCCTCGAACACGGCGGCACGCGCGCGACGCCACCACACGAGCATCCGCCAGCCGCCCAGAACCAGCACCAGCACGCAGAAGCTCAACGCCACGCGGAACGCCGTGACCGGCGCCAGCACACCCTCGACGAGGTCCAGCAGCACGCCGACGCCCAGCGCGGTCATGGTCACCGCGAGGAAGCCGCCGACGTTGACCAGGCCGCTCGCGGTGGACTGGCGATGCGACGGGTTGTAGTCACGGGCCAGCGCGAACGCCACGCCCGAGATCGGCCCGCCCACGGTCAGCACGAGGAACACCACGGCGATGACCGGCGTCGGCACGTGCCCGCCAGGCCACAGCAGCAGCACGCCCCACCCGGTGAACGCGAACGCCAGGAACCCGACCGAGATCGGCATGCGCCACTCGGGGTTGCGCGAGAAGATCCCGCCGATGATCGGGCTCGCCACGATCGCGCCGATGACGAGCAGCCCGAGCGTGGAGGACGCGGCGCGCGGTGACATCCCCTGCGCCTGCACGAGGTACGGGTAGCCCCACAGCAGACCGATCACGGCCGGCGTCGACATGGTGCTGAAGTGCGCCCAGAACCCGAGCCGGGTGCCGGGCACGCGCCACGCCTGCCGCACCTTCGGCCAGATCTTGCGCACCGGCACGACTTCCGGCTTCGGCGCGACGAAACCGGCCGGCACGTCCCGCACCCGCGAGAACGCCACGACCGAGTACAGCGCGGTCACCCCGCCAGCGATGAGGAACGCCCACGTCCACCCGATCGAACCGAGCATGAGCGTCAGCGGCACGGTGGCGACGAGGTTGCCGACGCCGCCGATCGCGGCCGTGACCGCGACGACGAGAGAGTACTGGCGCGGCGGGAAGTGCGTCGCGACGAGCCGGATCACGCTGATGAACGTCATCGCGTCGCCCATGCCCAGCACGGCCCGCGCGACGAGCCCGAGCCCGTACGAGTCGGCGATGGCGAAGAGCACCTGGCCGGTGCCCATGAGCAGGGCGGCGACGGTGAGCACCCGGCGCGGCCCGTAGCGGTCCACCAGCAGGCCGGTGGGGATCTGCATGAGGGCGTAGACACCGATCTGCAGCACGGTGAACACACCGAGTTGCGCGGGTCCGAGCCCGAAGCGTTCGCTCGCCTCCAGTCCGGCCACGCCGAGCGTGGTGCGGTGGAACAGGGCGGCGAAGTAGACGAAGACGGCGGTGGTCCAGATCAGCCACGAGGTGCGGGTGGCGCGATCGACCGGTGGCAAGGCGGCACTCTCCCAGGTCGGAGTCAGGCAGACATTAGTTACATCGCCTAAACAACCTTCTTGGTAACGATTTCATGCCGTGAGGTCGGACACAGCGCTCTAACGGACCGCGCCCTCGACGGCCCACTCCCCCGAGCGTGTGCGCCACACCACGGCCAGCAGCCGCAGCACCATGAACGCCGACAGCCCCGTCCAGATCCCGGCGAGCCCCCACCCGAACGCGTACGAGGCCCACACGAGCGGCAGGAACCCGATCACCGCGGATCCGAGCGTCGCGGTCCGCATGAACTTCACGTCGCCGGCGCCGAGCAGCACACCGTCCAACGCGAACACCACGCCCGCGATCGGTTGCAGCGCAACGAAGAACCACCACGCGTTCGGAATCTCGCCCAGCACCCCGGCGTCCGTCGTGAACGCCCGCGGCAGCACGGGGAACAGCGCCGCGAACACGACCCCGAGCCCGATGCCGAACACCAGCCCGTACCGCGTGATCTGCCAGGCGAGCTTCTCCGCCTGCCTGCGCTTCGACGCCCCCAGCGCCGCGCCGACGAGCGACTGCGCCGCGATGGCCAGCGAGTCGAGCACAAGTGCGAGGAACGTCCACAGCTGCAGCACAACCTGATGCGCGCCCAAGGCAGCTACGGACGACCGTGCCGCCACGGAGGCCGCGCTGATGAAGCACGCCTGGAACGCCAGGCTCCGCAACACCAGATCACGTCCCATGCCGAGCTGCGCGCGCATGGCGGTCCACTGCGGCTTCAACGACACGTGCTCCGCGAAGAGCGCCTTGAAGAACAACCCGGCCGAGAGCACCTGCGCCACCACGTTCGCGACCGCGGAGCCCTCCAGCCCCCAGCCCGCGCCGTAGACGAGCGCCGGGCACAGCACCGCGCTGATGCCGTTGCCGATCAGGATGTACTTCAGGGGCCGTCTGGTGTCCTGAACACCGCGCATCCACCCGTTGCCGGCCATCGTGACGAGGATGAACGGCGCACCGAACAACGCGATGCGCACCCACTCCACCGCCGCGTCCGCCACGGCGCCGCCACCGGCGAGCAGTTCCGCCAGCGGCCGCGCGAACAGCTGCCCCAGAAGCACGACGAGCACCCCGGCCGCCAGCGCCAGCCACGTCGCCTGCACGCCCTCCTCGACGGCCTCCTGACGCCGCCCAGCCCCGTGCAACCGAGCCGTGCGCGCCGTCGTGCCGTACGAGAGGAACGTCAGCTGCGTCGACACCTGCGTGAGCAGCACACCGCCGAGCGCGAGCCCGGCGAGCGGCAACGCCCCCAGGTGCCCCACGACAGCCGTGTCGACGAGCACGTACAACGGCTCGGCGGCCAGCACCCCGAGAGCGGGCACCGCCAGCCCGATCACCCGCCGAGCGGGAACCCGATCCTCCACCGGACGAACCTATGCGGTGATGGGCACGGCCGTGCGGTGATGGCTGCCACTCACGACCCTTGGGGCAACCCGAACACCTGCTCGCGCGCCACGGCCAGCGCCGAGTGCAACGCTCCTGCCCGCACCGGGTTGGCGGTGATCTGCGCGAGGTACACCGGCGTCCGCGGCACCACGAGCTTCAACAGCTCGGCGGCCACGAGATCGCACAACGTCTCGCCACCCGCGTGCGCCACGCCACCGGACAGCAGCACCAGCTCCGGGTCGAGCACGCACACGACGTTCGCGAGCCCGAGCGCGATCCGGTGCGCGAGAACCGTGAGGAACGCCCGTCCCTCGGTGCCGGCGTTGAGCGCGTGCGCCACCGCTTCCAGCCCCGACGACTCCTTGATGCCGTACTCGGCCGCCAGCCGCACGATCGCGTCGCTGTCGACCTGGTCGCCGTAGCGCCCGCCGGGCACCTGCATGGAGTCGATCTCGCCCGCGCCGCCGGTGACGCCGCGCAGCAGCACTCCGTTGACCACGACGGCCGACCCGATCTCGTCCGCGGGCCAGAACAGCACGAAGTTGCGCACGCCGGCCGCCTTGCCGGAGCTCATCTCCTCCAGCGCGGCGAGGTTGATGTCGTTCTCGATCGACACCGACGTGCCGAACAGCTCGCGCAACGTCGACGGCAGGTCGACGGCCACCAGTCCCGGCAGGTGCGGCGCGAACCCGAGATGCCCGGTGGACGGATCCACGGCACCCGGCGTGCCGACGACGACGTGCGCCAGCGCGTCGAGCTTCAGCCCGGCCAGCGCCGCCGCCTTCTGCACCGTCTCCCGGAAGGCCTGAAGGGTGTTCTCCTTCGGCATCGGCGCGCTGTGCTCGGCCAGCAGCGACCCGGTGATGTCCGCGATGGCCACGTCGATCAGCTCGGCCGTCAACGCCACCGCGGCCACGTACCCGACGCCGCCGTTGACGGCCCACATCTGCGCCCGAGGTCCACGCCCGCCGCCGCGCAACCCCGTGCGGACGACCATGCCGTCCTCTTCGAGCCGCGCCAGCAACTGGGCGGTCGCGGGCTTGGACAGCCCGATGACCTCCTCCAGCTCGGCCCGCGTCATCGCCCCACTGCGCAGCAGCGTCTCGATCGCGGCCCGGTCGTTGATCTCCCGCAGCAGCCGCGGGCTCCCTGTCCGTGTCATGACTCCACCCGCTCCAACGCGCCCTTCAGCGCGGCGACGACCTGCTCGGCGGCCCCGTCGAACGTGAACCCGGCCGCCAGCCGATGCCCACCGCCCCCGAGGATCTGCGCCACCTCACGAACGTCGACCCGGCTCACTGCCCGCAGCGACACGGACCAGAACCCAGGCCGCAGTTCCTTCAACACGGCCGCGACCTCGGCCTCGGAGGCGGAGCGCACGACGTCGATGACGCTCTCCACCTCTTCGCTACGCACGCCACGCGCGTCATCGAGACTCACGACCGCGTGCGCCAGTCCCAGGCCGTGTGCGGCCTTCTGGTCAAGCTCTGCTTTGGCCAGTACCCGCGACAACATGCCGAGGTATGCGAACGGATGTGCGTCCATCAACGGCCGCGTAACGGCATACGCGTCCACTCCGGTCTCAAGCAACCGTGCGGCGGTGTGGTGAGCCTCAGGCCCGGCCTTCCGAAAGCCCCCGGTATCGGTCACGAGTCCGGCGTAAATGCACCGGGCAATGGGCTCGTCGATCTCGACGTCCATCTCGTCGAGCAACTTGAGCGCAATGAGCGCCGTGGCTTCCGCGTGCTCGTCGATGCAGTGCAACGTTCCGTACCGCGTGTTCGACACGTGGTGGTCCACAACGATGACAGGCCCCGTGCAGGCCGCCACGCGACCGGCGAGCGGTCCGAGCCGCTGCAGGCTTCCCGTGTCCATGACGACCAGGAACCCCGGCTGCTCCGGCACCTCGTCGCGGTGCACCAGCAACCCCGCCGTGTCCAGCGCCTTCAGGCTTTCGGGCACGCCCTCTGGCTCGCCGAAGGCCACCCGCACCGTCACTCCGCGCCGGTGCAACGCGAGTCCCACCGCGAGGGCACTCCCGAGCGTGTCCGCGTCGGGGTTGATGTGACTGAGAAGGGTCACATCACGGGCGCCGGCCAGTAACCGCGCGGCCTCGGCAATGGTGGTGCTCAGGTCGTCTGCCACAGGGAGACGTTAGCCGCTCACCGTCTCGAAATGTTGTACGGCACCCTCAGACAAGACAGTTTCCATCCGGTTTCCGCGCCTGTGTGCCATGTGGACGAACGGCCGGGCAACACAAAAGCGGGACACGTTCGCACGTGTCCCGCCTTGGTCAGCACTCGTCAGTCCTCGTCTTCGTCCTCACGAGGAGCCTTGTACGGGTCGGCCTCGCCGGCGGGAGCAGCTCCCACCGCGCGCCGAGCCACCTCGGCGTCCAAGGCCTGTGCCTTGGCGAGAAGCTCTTCCATCTTCCGAGCCTCGTCGGGCACGGTGTCGGTCATGAACGTCAGCGTGGGCGTGAAACGCACCCCCGTCTGAGCTCCGACCATCGACCGCAGCACACCCTTGGCGCTTTCCAGGGCCAGAGCGGCTCCGACGTAGTCGGGCTCCACGTTCAGTCGCTCACCGAGCACCGTGTAGTAGATGGTCGCGTCGTGCAGATCCCCGGTCACCTTGGTGTCGGTGATCGTGACCCGAGCCAACCGCGGATCCTTGACCTCGTGCTCCAGAGCCGAAGCCACGATCTGCGAGATCCGCTTGGCGAGCTTGCGGGCACGTGCCGTGTCGGCCACGAGCCTCCCCTTCCTAGTCGTCCTCCGGCCCGACGAATCGCGTCCGGGCGGAGAGCATTTCAAGTTCAGGGCGTCCCGCGACCAGCCTTTCGCAGCCGGCGAGAACGTCCCTGACGTGCTCCAGGTCGGCGGCGACTGCCGCGACCCCGATCAAGGCGCGCCGATGCAGGTCGAGATGACCCGCTTCGGAGACAGCGACCTCGAAGCGCTTGCGCAGTTCGGCCACGAGGGGCCGGACCACCGAGCGCTTCTCCTTCAACGAGTGGACGTCGCCCAAGAGCACGTCCAGTTCCAGAGCCCCCACGTACATGGGCAAGATCCTCCAGAAGAAAAGGGTGCGGAGCCACCGGTTAAACGGCTCCGCACCCCTCATCGACCGACTAGGCGCGCGGCTTCTCGCGCATCTCGAAGGTCTCGATGACGTCTTCCAGCTTCAGGTCGCTGTAGTTGCCGAGCGTGAGACCACACTCGAAACCTTCGCGAACCTCGGTGGCGTCGTCCTTGAACCGCTTGAGCGAGCTGATCGGGAGGTTCTCCGCGATCACCTTGCCGTCACGGATCAGGCGAGCACGCGCGTTGCGGCGGATCTCGCCCGACAGGACCATGCAACCCGCGATCGTGCCGACCTTGGAGGACTTGAAGACGTCGCGGACCTCGGCGCGGCCGAGCTGGACCTCTTCGAACTCCGGCTTGAGGAGACCCTTGAGGGCCGCCTCGATCTCGTCGATCGCCGAGTAGATGACCGTGTAGTACCGGACGTCCACACCTTCGCGGTTCGCGAGCTCGGTCGCCTTGCCCTCGGCCCGGACGTTGAAGCCCATGACGATGGCGGAACCGGCCACGGCGAGGTTGATGTCGCCTTCGGTGATGCCACCGACACCGCGGTGGATCACGCGCAGCTCGACGTCGTCGCCGACCTCGATCTTCATGAGCGCGTCCTCGAGGGCCTCGACGGTACCCGAGTTGTCACCCTTGATGATCAAGGTGAGAGCGCTGGTCTCCTTGAGCGCTGCGTCCAGGTCTTCCAGGCTGACGCGCTTGCGCTTCGCCGCGTTGGCGGCGTTGCGGGTGCGGGCCTGACGACGCTCGGCGATCTGGCGGGCGACGCGGTCCTCGTCGACGACGAGGAACGAGTCACCGGCGCGCGGCACCGAGGTCAGACCGATGACCTGCACCGGACGCGACGGGGTCGCGACGATGACGTCATCGCCGTGCTCGTCGACCATGCGGCGGACGCGACCGTAAGCGTCACCCGCGACGATCGAGGAGCCGACGCGGAGCGAACCGCGCTGGACGAGCACCGTGGCGACCGGACCTCGACCGCGGTCGAGGTGAGCCTCGATCGCGACACCCTGGGCCTCCATGTCCGGGTTGGCCCGGAGGTCCAGCGAGGCGTCGGCGGTCAACAGGATGGCCTCGAGGAGGCTGTCGATGTTGATGCCCTGCTTCGCGGAGATGTCGACGAACATCGTGTCGCCGCCATACTCCTCGGCGACGAGGCCGTACTCGGTCAGCTGCTGGCGGATCTTGGAGGGGTTCGCACCCTCCTTGTCGATCTTGTTGACCGCGACCACGATCGGCGCCTGAGCTGCCTGCGCGTGGTTGATGGCCTCGACCGTCTGCGGCATCACGCCGTCGTCAGCGGCGACGACGATGACCGCGATGTCGGTCGCGTTCGCACCACGAGCACGCATGGCGGTGAACGCCTCGTGACCCGGGGTGTCGATGAAGGTGATGAGCCGCGGGTTGCCCTCGAGCTCGGTCTGCACCTGGTAGGCACCGATGTGCTGGGTGATGCCACCGGCCTCGCCCTCGGCGACCTTCGCCTTGCGGATGGTGTCGAGCAGGCGCGTCTTACCGTGGTCGACGTGACCCATGACGGTCACGACCGGCGGACGGATCTGCAGGTCGTCCTCGCCGCCGGCGTCCTCGCCGTAGGTGATGTCGAACGTCTCGAGCAGCTCGCGGTCCTCCTCCTCGGGGGACACGACCTGCACGACGTAGTTCATCTCGGTGCCGAGCAGCTCCAAGATCTCGTCGGACACCGACTGGGTCGCCGTGACCATCTCGCCCAGGTGGAAGAGCACCTGCACGAGCGACGCCGGGTTGGCGTTGATCTTGTCGGCGAAGTCGGTCAGCGAGGCACCGCGCGGCAGGCGGATCGTCTCGCCCTGCCCCTTGGGCAGGCGGACGCCACCGACCGAAGGCGCCTGCATGTTGTCCATGTACTCCTGGCGCTTCTGCCGCTTGGACTTGCGTCCACGACGCGCCGGACCACCCGGACGACCGAAGGCACCAGCGGTACCGCCGCGACCAGCGCCGCCGCCGCCACCGGGGCGACCGCGGAAACCGCCGCCACCGGCCGGGGCACCGCCGCCGCCACCGGGACGGAAGCCGCCACCAGCGCCACCGCCGCCGCCACCACCGGGACGGAAGCCGCCACCAGCGCCGCCACCGCCGCCGCCACCGGGACGGAAGCCGCCACCGCCGCCACCGCCACCGCCGCCTCCGCGGAAGCCGCCGCCACCGCCGCCGCCCCCACCGGGACGACCGCCGCCACCGCCGCCGCCACCAGGACGACCGCCACCGCCGCCGCCACCGGGACCAGGCCGGTTACCGGCCGGACGGTTGCCCGGCATCATGCCGGGGTTCGGACGCGGGGGCATGTTGCCCGGGTTGGGACGAGGACCGCCCTGACCGGGCCCACCGGGACGGGGACCGCCCTGGCCGGGACCGCCGGGACGACCGCCCTGTGCGGCAGCCGGACGCTGACCACCCTGGCCGGGCGCACCACTCGGACGAGGGTTCGCCGGACGCGGGTCGCCGGGCTTCGGGCCGGAGGGGCGCTCGCCCTGCTCCGGACGCGGGCCGGGACGAGGCCCAGGACGCGGCGAGGGAGCGTTGCCGCCACCGACGCCGAAGGGGTTGTTGCCCGGGCGCGGGGCGCGCGGGCCGGCAGGCTTGGAAGACTGCGGGCGCGGCGGAACCACGGACGGGGGCTGCGCACCAGCGGACGCGGCCGGAGCCTGCGGCTGCTGGGGCTGGGACTGCTGGGGCGCCTGCTGCGGAGCCGGGCGCGGGCCCGGACGCGGACCGCCACCCGGCTTGGAGCCACCGGAAGCCGGAGCAGCCTTGGGGGCGGCCGGAGCCGACGCGGCGGGTGCCGGTGCGGCGGCCGGAGCCTGGGGCTGCTGCTGAGGTGCGGGCGCTGCGGCTGCGGGAGCCGCGGGAGCCGGAGCCTGCGCGGCAGGAGCTGCCGGAGCGGGCTTGGGCGCCGGTGGGCGCGGGGCGGCCGGACGCGGTCCGGAAGAGCCCTTCTGCGCGCCGGACTGGTTGTCGGAAGCTGCGGGCTTCTGCTCCGCCGGTGCGGCGGGCGCTGCTGCAGCGGGTGCGGGTGCCTTGGGCTTCGGAGCGGACGGCTTGGGAGCCGGCTTCGAAGACTTGGCCTCGTAGGCGTCGCGAAGCCGACGGGCCACGGGGGCCTCGACGGTCGACGACGCGGACTTGACGTACTCACCCTGATCGGCGAGCTTGCTCAGAACTTCCTTGCTCGTAACACCAAGCTCTTTCGCGAGCTCGTGCACGCGGGCCTTGCCTGCCACTGGTCTCCTAAGTAGTGAGGCCGGCGGGCAAGTCCCATCGACCTCGTCTTAACGTCGCGCGTTCATGTCTTCAGCTTCACGGCTGACTCATGACGGGTCGACCTGCTTCCTTGTTGCTTGTTGGCCGCGGGGCTGTCCCGAGGCCAAGTTCCCTTGCTGCTGCTCCACGTGCTCGCGCAGCGAAGCGACGTCGAGTGCTCCCTGGACCTTGAAGGCCCGCGAGAACGCCCGTCGCCGCTCGGCGTTGCGGAGACATTCGAGATCGAAATGCAACCAAGCACCTCGACCAGGAAGCCGCCGACGGACGTCCGGAACCACCGAACCGTCCACCGCGACCACACGCAGCAGCTCAGACGGCAACGTCCGGGTACGGCATCCAATACACGTACGAACAGGGCCGATGTGCTGGGAAACCGATCCCGACGTTGAACCGTTGATAATTCTATCCCCTGGAGCTCACTCAGCCGAACCGGATGTGACCGCACCGGCTGCCGGAGCCTCCGCGTCACTGCGGATGTCGATGCGCCAGCCCGTCAGACGGGCGGCCAGGCGGGCGTTCTGCCCCTCCTTGCCGATCGCCAGCGAGAGCTGGAAGTCCGGCACCACGACACGCGCCGTCTTGGCGCGCTCGTCGAGCACTCGCACAGACACAACCTTGGCCGGGGACAAGGCATTCCCGACGAACGTGGCGGCGTCGTCCGAGTGGTCGATGATGTCGATCTTCTCGCCACCGAGCTCGTGCATGACGTTGCGCACACGGGCACCCATCGGGCCGATGCAGGCGCCCTTGGCGTTCACTCCGGCGACCGTGGTCTTCACCGCGATCTTCGAACGGTGACCTGCCTCACGTGCCACCGCGGGGATCTCCACGGTGCCGTCCGCGATCTCCGGGACCTCGAGGGCGAACAGCCGCCGCACGAGGTTCGGGTGGGTGCGCGAGAGGGCGATCTGCGGCCCGCGCGCACCGCGGGACACGCTCACGACGTAGCACTTGATGCGCTCGCCGTGGTTGTACTGCTCGCCCGGCACCTGCTCGGCCGGCGGGAGCACTCCCTCGGTGTCGCCGACCTGCACGACGACCATGCCACGGGCGTTCGCACGGGCGTCGCGCTGGACGACACCCGCGATGATCTCGCCCTCCTTGGCGGCGAACTCACCGAACGTGCGCTCGTGCTCGGCGTCGCGCAGGCGCTGCAGGATGACCTGCCGCGCCGTCGTGGCCGCGATGCGGCCGAAGCCCTCGGGAGTGTCGTCCCACTCCTCCCGAATCGCACCGTCCGGCGCGATGTCCTGCGCGATCACGCGCACGACCCCGGTCTTGCGGTCGATCTCCACCTTCGAATGCGTGGCATGCCCATCGGTGTGCTTGTAGGCGGTCAGCAGTGCTGACTCGATCGCCTCCAGGACCGTCTCGAAGGGGATGTCCTTTTCACGTTCGATCGCCCTCAGGGCGGCGATGTCGACGTTCACCTCGGCTCCTCCTTCGGTGCTTTCCGAGTGAGCCGAGCCAGTTCCTCGACCGGCGGCTGCTTGAACTCGATCTCCATGACCGCGCGTTCGATATGGCGGTACTCCACGCGCCGCAGCTCGTCCTTGTGCAGCAGCTCGACCCCGGTCTCGTCGCACTCGCCGACCCGGCCGAACCACTCGGCCTGTTCCGGCTGCTTGATCTTCACGAGACGCAGGTGAGCGCGCTTCCAGTGGCGCGGGCGCGTCAGGGGGCGGTCGACACCCGGCGAGGTGACCTCGAGGGTGTACGGCCCGTTGATGATGTGGTCGTGCTCGTCGAGGGTGGCGGAGACCACGCGGCTCGCCTCGGCGACCTCGTCGAGCCCGATGCCGTCCTCACCGTCCACGACGACCTTGACCAGACGGCGGCGCCCAGCCTGATTCACGTCGAGCGCGTCGAGGTCGAAGCCGGCGGCCTCGAGAGCTTCCCGCACAACGGGTGCTAGCTGCGCGGAAAGGTCTCCGCGCGGCGGGCTGGACACGTGGTGTCTCCTTCAGTTCGAACGCATGAAAACCCCGGCCGACGGTACTTTCGGCGGCCGTGGACGACCAGACTATCTCGTTCGCCCGGCTCCCACCGCGCCGCACGGCTGCTGGCAATATGGGTTCGCGTGATCTCCGAATCGGTCAGCCGCCGCCGTGTGCTGTTCGCGGTGGCCGCCGCACCGCTCGCCGTTGCGTGCACCACAGAACCTCCGCCGCCACCGCCGCCGGACCCGCTGTCGGCCCTCGCGGCGCAGGCGCGTGCCGACGCCAAGCTGGCCCAGGCGCTGACGACGGTGCCCGCGGCCGCGGAGATCGCGAAGGCCCGCGAGACGCACGCCACGTTGCTGCAGGCCGAGGTCGACCGCGAACGCCCGCCGCAGTCGTCCACCGCGCCGCCCGCCCCGACCTCGCCGCCCACGCCTCCCGACCCGCTGGCGGCGCTGCGGACCGCGCTCGACGAGTCCGTCCGGGAGGCCTCGGCCGCCGTCGCCTCGCTGCCCGCCCACCGCGCCGGTCTCGTCGGCTCGGTGGCCGCCGGCTGCGCCTCGCTGCGGGAGGTGCTCGCATGAGCGTCGAATCCGTGCAGACCGCGCTCGGCACCGAGCACGCGGCGTTGTGGACCTACGGCATGGTGTCGGCGTTCCTGGGCGACCAGGCGGCCGCCGTGGCGGAGGGCGCGAACCTGCACCGGGCACGCCGCGACACGACCGAGCGGTGGCTGCGTGACCACGGCTCGACCCCGAACCCGCCCGCCGCCGCCTACCTGCCGCCCGCGCCGGTGTCGGACGGGCCGTCCGCGCTCGCCGCGCTGGTGGCCGTCGAGCAGGACACCTGTGCCGCGTGGCACGGCGTGCTGGAGCGGACCGACGACCCCGGGCTGCGCACGTCGGCGCTGGAAGCCCTGACGACGGCCGCCGTCCGTGCGACCCGCTGGCGCAGGACCGCGGGGACGACCCCGGCGTCGATCACGATGCCGGGCGTCGCCTCGGGCTGACGGCGCTAGCCGCCGAAGGAGGACGCGAGCCTGATCGCGTCCGCGGAGACCCGCTTCATCTCCTTGTTGTGCGCGAGCGCGTCGGCGCCCCTGGTCGGCGAGTCGGACTCGACGATCACGACCAGCTGGTCGCGTTGCTCGGAGGCGTACCCGCCGTTGGCCAGCGTGGTCAGCGGCGGCACGCTGATGGCCTTGTCCAGCACCAGGTCCTTGACGTTGCCGGTGCCGTCCTTCTGGGTCAGTTCGCGCAACTGCCGTGCCTCGTCCACCGTCTTCATCTTCACCACGGACACCGACGAGTACACGGTGCTGCCGCTGGGCAACTTGGCCGTGTAGAAGGCACGCGTCAGCTGAAGACATGGCGTGGTCTTGAAGAAGGCCTGCGTCTGGCTCGTCGCGTGGGCCGCGCAGTCGCTGTCCTTCACCGGTTCCGGCAACTCCGGCACGGTGGTGAACTCGAACTCCCCTGCGGTCTTCTGCGGTTGCGCGACCTGCCGGTCGATCGGGTCCGACGGCTGCAGCACCCACCACACGAACCCTGACACCACCGCGACGCCGACGAGCGCCAGCGCCTTGCCCACCCAGGTCGACTTGCGCTGGGGCGGAGGCGGCGGCGCGGGCAAGTGCCCCTGGCGGTTGTCCATGATCGACTGCAGCTTCACGAGCTCGTCGGCCGGGTACAACGGCGCGGTGTCGGTGGGCCTCGGTGGGAAGCGAGGCATGTTCTGGGTCACCTCTTCAGGTGACTGGCGTGGTTCCGACACAAGGACCCACGGTAACGGACGGCAGTCACGCGAGCGCTTCGAGCACCCGGTCAACGTCCTCGATCGTGTTGTACATGTGACACGCATACCGTGTGCGACCTGCACGAACCGAGGAAACAACGCCCTGAACGGGTGGCCTGCCCACCGAGACGATCGCCGAGCCGTTGGGCGGCAGGCCCAGTCCATTCAGGAGGCGATCCGTCAGTTTCACGCAGTGCGCGCGCACGGCTTCGAGGTCCAGTGTGGCCACCCACGGAAGCGCGACCGCCGCACCGACGTGTGAGAACCACGTCGGCGAGAGGTCGAACCGCCGTGCGTCCGAACGGAGCACAAGATCGGTGCCGTAGTTCTCGCCCGTGCTGTACCAGTTGGCGGCCAACGGCTTGAGCGACGGCATCCGGTCCGGCCGCACCGCCATCCAGGCCGCGCCGCGCGGTGCCATCAGCCACTTGTAGGCCACGCCGACGACGAAATCGGCCCACGCCAACGACAACGGCCTCCACCCGGCGGCCTGCGACACGTCGAGCAGCACCGCTTTCCCGGACGCCCTCAACGCTTCGAGGTCCGCGATCTTCCCGTCGGCCGACTGGACCACGCTCATCGCGACGAGGTCGCACTCATCCACTGTGGACACCATCTGGTGCCCGGCGGCGACGAACGGCAACGTGACGCTGGTGAAGTCGCCGGGATCCGCGAAGACCTTCGAGCCGACCGGCAACGACTGCGCGACCAGCGACACGAACTGCGACACCGTGGCGCCGCAGGCGACCGACGCGGAGGGCACCCCGATCAGCCGTCCGAACGCCTCGCGCGAGGTCTCCACGGCCTCGTTGAACGTGGACGACGTGTCCTGGCCGCGCCGCCACCGTTCGTGCGACGCCGTCACCGCGTCGGCGACGTGCCGTGGGGGCACACCGATGGACGCCGTGTTCAGGTAACCGGGCTCGACGTCGAAGACCGCTCCGAAGGCCTCACGCATGCGCGAGCTGCTTACCGCGCTTACGGCGCGCGTAGACCTGCTTCTTCACCCGTGCGATCACGGTCCCATCCTGCCCGACGACGTCGGTCTCGAACCAGATCAAGGCCTTCTCGCCACCGCCGGTCTGCTCCAGCACCTGCGCGACGTGCTCGTCGGTCAGCCGGAACTCGGCGTACACGGTGCCGCGGCCGGGCGCGACGAATTCGATCTCGCCCGCCTGGTCCCACACGACGTGGTCACCCTGGAGCTGGTTGAACAGCAGCAACACCCAGAACGGGTCGGTCATCGCGAACAGCGAACCGCCGAAGTGGGTGCCGAAGAAGTTGCGGTTCCACGGGCGTAGACGCATCCGCACCCGTGCGTACCGGTAGTCCGGTGAGATCTCCACGACGCGGACGCCGGCGAACAGGAACGGCGGCCACAGGTTCATCCCGAGGCGCAGGCGGCTTGCCTTCATAAAAAACAGTGTTACACAACACTCGCCAGACTGTCCGCAACTTCCTCCGGCGAGGGCATGTGACGTATCTCCCGGGTGATCTGACCAGCGGCTTCGCGGTAGGAGGAGTCCGCGAACAGCTGCCGCACGCAGTCCGCGATCGGTCCCGCACTGAACGCGGCGGGACGCAGTGCCGCACCGGCCGCGACGAGCGCGTCGGCGTTGCCGAACTGATCAGCCCCCTGCGGCAGCAGGACCTGGGGAACCCCCGCGGCGAGCGCGCCCAGCATCGTGCCGCTGCCGCCGTGATGAACGGCGACGTCCGCGTACCGCAGCACCTCCGCCTGGGGCAGCCACGGGTACACGGTCACGTTCGGCGGCACGTCGCGGAGTCCGCCCCGTGGCGCGGCCACGATCACCTGCGCTTCGGAGATCTTGCCGAGCCCCACCACCGCCTCGGCGAGCAGTTCGCGCGTGCCGAACGCCGTACCGAGCGTGAGGTAGATCAGCTTCCCCGCGGTGCGCACCGGCACGTCACCGGCCGGCGAGAACGGCACCGGCCGCAGCGAGATCCGGTCCTCCTTCAGGAACGCGGCGTCCTGCAACGACGGCGGGCAGATGTCGAGGTGCCGTCCGCCGGTGGGCCGCACGAAGCCGATGCCGTCGGGGAACATCCGCCCGAACCCGTGCCACAACGTGGGAAACCCGCGACGCCGCGCCTCGGACACGACCTCGGGCACCGCCCACTCACCGATCACGAGGTCAGGCAGCAACCGCTCCAACTCTGGCGCGATGTCCTCGGCGTAGATCTCCCCGAACACGACCCCCGGCCGGAACGGCCGCAGCCCGAGCTTCCCGAGCACCGGGTGCATCTCCTCACCGACCGCGTAGTGCACCTCGTGGCCGGCGGCGCGGAAGGCCGACGCCAGCGGGATCAACGGATAGGTGTGGCCGACGGTGGCCATGCTGGCGAAGAGCACGCGCATGATCTGACGATACTGAGTCCTCATGGGAACCAACCGCGAGAAGATGATCAACGGCGAGCCCTACCTGCCTGCGGACCCCGAGCTGGACGCGGACCGGCGCCGCGGCTGGCGTGAGATGGCCCGGTTCAACGCGCACGACCCGGAGGACCTCGACGGGATGTACGCGATCCTCAAGGGGTTCGTCGCGGAGATCGGCGAGAACTCGACGTTCATGCAGCGCCTGCAGATCGAGTACGGCTACAACACCCGCGTGGGCGCGAACAGCTTCATGAACTACGGCGGCGTCATCCTCGACTGCGGCCCGGTGACCATCGGCGATCACGTGATGATGGGTCCGAACGTGCAGTTGCTCACGGCGTTGCATCCCATCGAGGACCACGACGCGCGGATCGAGGGCTGGGAGACGACCGCGCCGATCGTCATCGGGGACAAGGTGTGGTTCGGCGGCGGCGTGATCGTCTGCCCCGGCGTCACCATCGGCAACAACACGGTGGTCGGCGCGGGCAGTGTCGTGACGCGCGATCTGCCTGCTCACGTGCTCGCAGTCGGCAACCCCGCACGGGTGGTTCGTAAGATCTGAGGTCATGCGCAGCGAGGAGATCGAGATCCGCACCGGTGCCGACGAGGTCGTGCACGACCTGACCCGGGAATGCCAGCGGTTCCTCGACAGCGAGAGCGGCGACGGCCTGCTGCACGTGTGGGTGCCCCACGCGACCGCGGGCGTCGCCATCATCGAGACGGGCGCGGGCAGCGACGACGACCTGCTGACCGCGTTGGAGCGCATCCTGCCCCGCGACGTGAAGTGGCGGCACCGGCACGGCACCCCTGGTCACGGCCGTGACCACGTGATGCCCGCGCTGGTGCCGCCCTACGCGACGATCCCGGTGCTAGGCGGTGTGCTGACGCTCGGCACGTGGCAGTCCATCTGCCTCGTCGACACCAACGTCGACAACCCCGTCCGCACGGTCCGTCTGAGCTTTCTCGCCGGCTAGTTCAGCTTTGTTCATGACCAGCAGCGCCAGCCCTGCGACCGCGATCCCGCCGAACACCCACCACTCGGTGCTGACAGACCCGTTGTACATGAGGCTGCGCAGTCCTTCCGCCGAGAACCGGAACGGCGTCCACGACCACAGGACGGCCCGGTAGGCCGGGTCGAGCAGCTCCGGCACCTGTCCCGCGACGGCGGGCGCCATCAGGTAGAGCAGGCCGAGGACGCCCATCGCGCGGATGCCGAGGTGCTTGAACAGTCCGGCCTGCAGCAATGCGAACGACACGGCGACGGCGAGCATGAACGCGAGCGCCTCTGCGGTGAACGTGACGCCCCACCACGCCAGCAGGCCCGTGGTCGAGCCGGTGACCAGGACGGCCGTGGTCAGCGCCGACAGCCACCTCAGCTTTTTGCCTTTCAGCACCACGAACAGCAGTCCGGCGATCATCCCGCCGACCCACAGCAGCGCTGACGCGGCGAGCGGCGCGGTGCGTTCGGCGGCCGTCGGTGTCTGCGCGTCGATCCTGACCGGCAGCCCGGCGCCTTGGGCGACACCGGTCAGCACCTGCTGCGCGACCTGGGTGCCGGACGGGTTGACCGCGGGGTTCAGCCGGATCGTCGCCTGGCCGGGCGCGATCTCCAGGACCCCGTAGACCTCCTTGTCCCGCAGGAGGTTCCGCGCCTCGTCCGCGGACACGACCCGGATGTCGACCTCGGCCGAGTCGGCCGCCCTGACCTTCTCCGCGACCGGCGGAGGCGCCACGACGGCGAGCGGAACGTCGTGCGGGTGCACGGTCGCCTGCACGCCGAAGGTCAGCAGGCCCAGGAGAAACGCCACCACCGCGCCTGCGACGGCGGTGACCAGCGCGGTGCGCATCATCTGCTCCTCGAAGTTCATCGTGCGTTGAATTTAACGGGCACGCTACGCCTCGCGTCCTCTCGAAGTCAACGCATGATGAATTAAGCCTCTGTCGGACCCACCAGGTACCGTTTGCCCGTGACTTACCCAGGTGGCGGCGGACAGGGCGGCTGGAACGACCAGCAGGGCTGGGGCCAGCAGCAACAGGGTGACCACCCCAGCGGTGGCTACCAGACCGGTGGCTACCAGACCGGCGGCTATCCGCAGACCGGTGGTTTCCCGCAGCAGCCCCAGTTCCCGCAGCAAGGTCAGTTCCCGCAGCAGGGTTACGGCGGGTACGGCGGCCTCGGCGTGTACGGGGGCTTCGACAACGAGCCGCCGAAGAACAACAAGACGACGCTCTGGCTCGTGATGGGCGCCGTCGTCCTCGTCCTGCTCGTAGGCGGTGGCCTCACCTGGTTCCTGCTCACGCGCCCGGACAACACGACCGCGCAGCCCGACCCGTCCACCTCGAACAGCACCTCCGCGCAACCGACCGACACCGCGTGCCAGAAGAACGATGGCCAGCAGTGCATCGAGACGGGGCTCGGCTACAACTACGTGGTCCCGAAGAACTGGGACGTCATCGCCGATGCCAAGATCCCGGTCGAGGGGTTCGAGGGCGTCCAGCTGTCCAGCATCACCACCTACGGTGACTACACCTGCGAGGGCAAGCCGTTCACCAAGGGCACCAACGGCGGCACCCTGCTCCCGAAGAGCGACATCACCAAGGCGGCCACCGACTTCACCAAGGCCCTCGCCGCGCAGTACTACTCGTCGGGCGGCGACCCCAAGGTGACGACCGCGGAACCCAAGCCGGTGAAGATCCAGCACACCCAGAAGGACGGCAAGAAGGTCGTCGTCGACGGCGTGCAGATCGACGCCACGGTCACCCAGACCGGCAACAAGTGCCTGGCGAGCAAGGGCATGGTCAAGGTCGTGGTGCTCAACGGCAGCAACAAGCTGCACGTGCTGGCCGTGAACGGCGACCTGGAGGGCGGCGGAGGCGGCACCAACCCGCCGCTGCTCAAGGAGTCCGACCTGCAGAAGATGGTCGACTCGCTGACGCCGACGTCCTAGGACGCGGACCTACCGCGCGCCGCCGTTGGACGTGACAGCGGCGGGCAACGGGTTCTCGGCGGTGATCTTCTCCAGCACCGCCAGCGCCTTGCTCTCCCACAGCTCGAGCCGCAGCTCCTGGAACGTCATCATCGCCTGCTCCACGATCGCGATCGCGTGGAACGTCTCCCCGCGCTGCGACACGAGCTGGGCGAGGTCGAGCCGGATCCGCGCGGCCCCGACCCGGTCGAGGTTCTCCTCGCACAGCCGGATCGCGCGCCGCAGCAGCCGCCCCGCCTCGGCGAACATGCGCATGCGGCCGTGGATCAGGCCGAGCGAGTGCAGCGCGTAGCTCTCCCCCACGGTGTCACCGGAACGCTGCACCATGCCGAGCACCGACGTGATGAGCTGCTGCGCCTGCTCGTACCGGCCCTGCACCAGCATCGCGCTGCCGAGCCGGTACAGGACCTGGGCCTCGACGCGCGGGCTGGAGATCTCACGGCACATGCCCAGGGCGCCGCGCAGCTGACCGACCGCCAGCTCGTGTTCGCCGCGGTCCAGCGACAACTGCGCGAGCTGCGACACCACGTAGGCCTGGCCGACGACGTCGCCGACGCGTTTGAAGCCCACCAGCGACTGCTCGAAGATCCTCAGCGCGATCTCCGGACGGCCTTCGTTGTACTCCAGCAGGCCGAGGTTGCGGCGCACCAACGCCAGCCCGTGGGTGTCGTCGAGCTCCATGAAGAGCTCCAGAGCGGGTTCCAGCGCCGTGCGGGACGCCTCCATGCGGCGCTGGCTGTGGTGCAACGACCCGAGCGAGCACAGCAGGGCCGCGGTACCGCGCTTGTTGCCCGCCCTGCGCACGGCGTCCAGGGCTCGTTCGTGGGTCTGCTGCCAGTCGTCGAGGTAGCTGCGGGTCTCGAACAACGTCACGAGCGTCGTGGCGAGGTCCCAGCACAGCTCGTCCAGGCCGGCGTCGGCGGCCTGGATGACGGCGGCGCAGATGTTCGGGCGTTCGCTTTCCAGCCAGCCCAACGGGTCCTGCAGCACCTGGTCGAGGTACGGGGCGCTGGGCTGCCAGCGCCGGCCGGTGCCGTGCAGGACGGTGAAGTCGCCGCCGTAGAGGCGCTGGTGAGCCTGTTCGGCCATCGCGAGCCAGCCGCCGGCCACGCGTTCGACCGAGGCCAGTTGCGTGGCCGGGGCCTCGTGCACCACGAGCTGTTCCTTGGCGAACAGGCGGATCAGGTCGTGGAAGCGGTAGCGGGGCAGGCCCGTGATGTCGCTGCCGACCACGTCCAGCAACTGGGCGTCGACCAGGCGCTCCAGCAGGTCGAAGCCGCGGTGGCGGTCGTCGTCGGTGAGCGCCGAGGCCGTCCAGACGGGCAGGCTTTCCGCTTCCAGCAACGACATCAGCCGCATCACCCGGCACGTGTCGGGCTCCAGGCCGTCGTAGGTCAGCGACAGGCTGGCGCGCACGACCATGTCGCCGTGCACCAGTTCGTCGAGGCGGTGCCGTTCGTCGGCGAGGCGGCCGACCATCGAGGCGAGACTCCAGTGCGTGCGTGCGGCGAGGCGGGCGCCGATGATGCGCAACGCCAGTGGGAGCCCTCCCACGACGTCCACCAACGCGGCCGCGGCGACCGGTTCGCCCTGCAGGCGTTGCGTGCCGATGATGCGCCCCAACAACTCCAGCGCGTCATCGGAGTCCATGAAGTCGACGTCGACCAAATGAGATCCGGCGAGACCGGTCAGCCGGGTGCGGCTCGTGACCACCACACCGCACGTGGGCGAGCCCGGAAGTAGCTGGTGCACCTGCGACTCGCTGCCCGCGTCGTCCAGAACCACCAGCACCCGGCGGTTCGCGAGCATGCTGCGGTACATGTCCGCGCGCTCGTCGACGCCGTCGGGCAAGGTCGAGCCCACGGCGCCCAACGCGGACAGGAACCGGCCGAGCACCTCGGCGGGTGTTGCCGGTTTCGCCTGGGTACCGCGCAGGTCGCAGTACAGCTGGCCGTCCGGGTAGGTCTCGGCGGCGACGCGATGGGCCACGTACACCGCGAGAGCACTCTTACCGATGCCCGCCTTGCCCGAGATGTTCACCACCGGCATGGTCATGTGGTCGCCCGCGAGAATGCTCTCAGCGCGCGCCACGACGTCCTGGCGGCCGATGAAGTCCGAGATGCTGGCCGGAAGCTGGTGCGGTGACACGACGTTCTGCACGGTGACCGGAACCGGCTTCTCCTGATCGAGGCGCAGCACCTCGTCGTCGGTCAGGATCGCGGTCTCTAGCTTGCGCAACTGGTCGCTCGGTTCGAGGCCCAGGTGTTCGATGAACAGATCGCGGCCGGCGCGGTAAACGTCGAGCGCCTCGGACTGGCGGCCGGAGCGGTAGAGCGCGAGCATCAACTGACCGCGCGGGCGTTCTCGCAGCGGGTGTTCCGTCACCATGCTCTGCAATTCACCGATGAGTGCGTGATGTCGGCCCAGCAACAACTCGATGTCGACGCAGTTCTCCAGCACCGACAAGCGTTTCTCGTCGAGGCGCAACGCTTTGTTCTGCAACGTGGCTCCGGCGCCACCGAGTGCGGGTCCGCGCCACAACGCCAAAGCCGCGCGCAACACCGTCGACGCTTCTTCCATGCGGCCTTGACGGACAGCGGCGTCGGAGTCGGCCACGCGGCGTTCGAAGAGGAAGTTGTCGATCTTGTCCGCGGCGACGCGCAGCAGGTAGCCGGGCTGACGGGTCTCGATCTGGGCGTCGACGCCGACTCTCGCGAACTCCCGCCGGAGCGCGGACACGCAGATCTGGATCTGCGCCCGTGCGGTCGACGGCGGGGTGTGCTCCCAGACGAGGTCGATCAGCTGGTCCATGCTGACAACGCGATTGGCTTCGAGCAGCAATGCGCCCAGGATCGTCTGCTGACGTCCCGGCGGCACCTGTACCTGCTCCTCCGCTCCGATCACCTCGATCGGACCGAGCAGTTTGAAAATCAGTTCCTCATCAGGGGCGGAGCTCATGACGGACGACCCCTCGCGCCTCTATTTCCCGCAATGCCCCTGCACCTCACGCCCCGGTCGTTTTCACCATTACCGAATCACATTTGCCGAAGACGAGGAAAAGGCACTTCCAGGACGTCATCTCAAGATCGGTTTAAGATGAAAATCCTTCACGTCTCGTGTTTGACCTCCGGTTGCATCAAGCGCAGACGGCCACTCCGATGGGTGATGATCTCCGAAGTTAGCCTCGGCGGGTAAAACTGTCAAGATCCTTCTTGTGCATGACTACACGATCCACCATAATGCGCTCGATCTCAATAGGCATCTCATTTGGAGATGATCAGATCCGGGGCATCATGGCAGATCAACGAGTACGTGAACCCGAGAATTCATCGTTGCGGCGGCGGACTTCACGACGATCCTACGGCATGCCACCAAGCAGCCTGAACGTCTCATCGGGACTACTCCGAGCGGCACAAGCCGTTCGTTCGGATCGCTAACCGCACCCAACCATTGCGGTACACCGCACCTAATTCTCCGGATAAGCGACCACCCTGCGTAGTAACAGCTGTGTGCTGACTGATGGGTCAGCTATTGAAGCGTCTCAATTGGTTCCGCGGGCTCCGCCATCGCGGCCGATTGATACGCGGTGGGTGCGCGATAGAGCGGCGATGGGCGGCACTTCTAACTTCGTTCTCAGACACCACTCGAAGGTGTCTGAAGCACAACTCAAGCCAAGGACAGACCACGAAGAAAGAGGCCGACATGATCCGCAGGACGACCGCTGCCGCTCTGGTTCTCTCCGCCATCCCGGCGGCCCTGGCGATGACGCTCTTCTCCGGCACCGCGCAGGCCGACGACGACACCCCGTGGGGCAAGGGCGCGGGCGGTGACACCCCCTGGAGCCAGATCGTCAACGACGGCGACACCCCCTGGGGCCAGATCATCAACGATGGCGACACTCCTTGGGGCACAGTCACTTCCGACGACACCCCGTGGGGACGGTCCATCACGCTGCCGACGCTTCCGGCCGACGGCGACACCCCGTGGGGCGACGACACTCCTTGGGGCTGATCTCTCCCCCTCCGTCCGGATAGTCACCCAAGGAGGCCAGAACCATGCGATTCCACCTGCTGGGCTCACTGGAAGTCCTCGACGACGACCTGCCCGTGCCGTTGGGCGGCGTCAAGCAGCGCGCGGCTCTGGGTTTCCTCCTGCTGCACGCCAACCGAGTGGTGGCGACGAGCAAGTTGCTCCAGGCGTTGTGGGCACGGGACGTCCCGCCCACGGCGCGCAAGATGCTCCAGAACGCCGTCTCAGGGCTGCGAGGCGTTCTCACTCCCCACGGCAGCAACCCCGAAGGGTCAGCACTGCTGCTGACCCACGCGCCGGGGTACCTGCTGCGCGTGGACCAGAACTCCCTCGACCTGTCGCGCTTCCAGCAACTGACCGAACAGGGACGAGTTGAACTGTCCACCGGCAACTGGCCCGCCGCCGCGAAGGTGCTCCGCAAGGCACTGAGCTTGTGGCGCGGCCCGGTGCTCGCGGATCTTGCGGAGACCGGCATCAACTGGCCGGAGTTGACCGCCATCAAAGACGGGCGGCTGGCGACGCAGGAGGACTGCTTCGAGGCAGAACTCGCCTGCGGAAGGCACTACGAGATCATCGGCGAGCTGGAGTCGCTGATCGAGGTGGAGCCGTATCGCGAACGACTCAACGGGCAGTTGATGCTCGCGTTGTACCGGTGTGGCCGGCAGGTGGACGCGCTGAGCGTCTACCGCCGTACCAGGGCGGCGCTGGTGGAGGAACTCGGCCTCGAACCGGGCCGCGAGCTCCAGGAACTGGAGCGCGCGATCCTCGACCACGCCCCCATGCTGGACCTTCCGCCGTCGGTGCAACGCAGGCACCTGCTCTCCGTCGGCCAGGCCTTTCCCGTGCCCGCTCCCGTCGTGATCACGCCACCGGCGGCGGAACCCGTCGCTCCGGTGGCCGCGATGAACGTGATGACAGTGGAACGCAAGCTCATCAGCGTCGTGATGGTGTCGGCCCAGCTCGGTCTCGCGGCCGGCGACGGTGACCCGGAGGACGTCGACGCGGTGCACCAGGAAGTCGCTTCCGTCGTCTCCGCCGAGGTCTCCCGCCTGGGCGGCGTCGTCGGCGGCAACGTCGGGTCCGTGTTCCTGGCTCTGTTCGGTGTGCCCAAGACCGCCGAGGACGACGCCGATCGTGCCGTGCGTGCCTCGTTGGCCATTCGCGACCGGTTGGCTGCTGTCGCTGACGTGCAGATCGGTGTGGCGACCGGCGACTCTCTCGTGCGTCTGCCTTCGTCTGGTGCGCCCACTGCCACGGGCGTGCTGCTCGACCAGTGCCGTCAGCTGATGGCGTTGTCTCCGCTGGGTGCCGTTCATGCGTGCTCCGCGACCCGTGAGGCCGCCGGTTCCGTGACGTGGGAAGCCGATGGCTCCCCGACCGGGGGCTGGCAGGCGGTGTCGTGCGTGTCACCGCGTGGTGCGACCCGCCGTTCGCAGGCCGCCGTGCCGTTCGTGGAACGTGAACGTGAGTTGCTGGTGCTGCAAGGGCTTCTCGACGAGGTCCGCACGCGCCGACGCCCGCACTTCGTGACCGTGCTCGGTGAAGCGGGCGTGGGCAAGACACGGCTCGTCAACGAACTCACGTCTTCCTGCTCGACCGCATTGCGTGGAACCGCAACGGCTTTCGGCGACGACCACGGTTATGGGCCGCTTTCGGACGTCGTGAGCGGCTTCTCCTCCTTCGAGACCCTGCGGGCCGCTCTCGCGTCGCTGGTCGGCGTCGGTGAGCTCGCGGACCGGCTGCACAGCAGCCTCGCCTGCCTGGCCGAACCCGGTCCCGGCGTGCGGGCCGACTTCCCGGCGTGGCGGCGGTTCCTGGAGGAGGTCGCGGAGTCCGATCCGCTGGTCGTCTTCCTGGAGGACGTGCACTGGGCGAACGACGTGGTGCTCGACTTCGTGGAGGAACTGAGCGAGCACGCCGGTTCCGTGCCGTTGCTGGTGATCGCCACCGCGCGGCCGGAGTTGCTGCAGCGCCGGCCGGCGTGGTTCGGCGGCAAGCGCAACGCGACCACGATCAGCCTGGAGCCGTTGTCCCACAACGGAACTCGCAGCCTGCTGAACTCGTTGCTGCAGACTAGCGAGCTGTCGTCCGAACTGTGGCAGGCGCTCGTGACGTGCGTGGGCGGCAACCCGTTGTTCGCCACCGAGTACGCCCGCATGGTCGCCGACCCGCGCATGCCGTGCGTGCAGAACGACACTTCGCTGCCGGTCCCGCCATCAGTGCGTGGAGTGCTGACCGCTCAGCTCGACTCGCTGCCGTTCGAGGTGAAGGCCGTGCTTCAGGACGCCGCCGTCGCGGGTGATCTGGTGTCACCAGGAGCGGTGGCCGCGACGGGTCAGCGGGACGCTCTCGAGGTCGCCAAGGCCCTGGAACTGCTGGAACAGCGCGACTTCCTGCGCCGTCAGGGCCGCAACAGCGAGACAGGCGAGATCGAGTACGGGTTCCGGCATCTGCTGGTGCGCGACGTCGTGGCCGACCAGTTGCCCCGCGCCGAGCGCGCGGTGAAGCGGGAACGGGCGCAAGCGTGGCTGGAGGAGCCGGCGCTGGACCTCACCGACCGCCGGGCGGGCTGACCGCTTCCCTGGTGAAACGCTGAACGCCGGGCCGCGCGCCCCACCCCCCAGCGCGCTGCCCGGCGTTCAGTTCTCGTTTCAGCTGGTGACGACCTGCACCAGGTGGTCGACGGCCTCCGCCACCGGCACCTCGACGCGTTCGCCCGAGCGGCGGTCCTTGACCTCGACCGTGCCGTCCTTCAGGCCGCGGCCGATCACCAGGATCGTCGGGATGCCGACGAGCTCGGCGTCCGCGAACTTCACGCCGGGGCTCGCCTTGCGGTCGTCCAGCAGGACGTTGAGACCCTTGGCGCTGAGCTGCTTCGCGAAGTCCTCACCGGCGTTCATCAGCGTCTCGTCCTTGCCGGCGACCACGACGTGGACGTCGGCGGGGGCGACGTTGCGGGGCCAGATCAGGCCGCGGTCGTCGTGCGACTGCTCCGCGATGACCGCGACGAGCCGCGAGACGCCGACGCCGTACGAGCCCATGGTGATGCGGACGGGCTTGGAGTCCGGGCCGAGGGCGTCGAGCGAGAACGCGTCCGCGTACTTGCGGCCGAGCTGGAAGATGTGGCCGATCTCGATGCCGCGCGCGGCGACCAGCACGCCCTTGCCGTCCGGCGACGCGTCGCCCTCGCGGACCTCGGCGACGTCGATGACGCCGTCGGGGGTGAAGTCGCGGCCCGCCACCAGGTCGACGACGTGGTGGTCGGCCTTGTCCGCGCCGGTGACCCAGGCGGTGCCCGTGACGACGCGGGGGTCGGCGAGGAAGCGGATGCCGTTGGCCTGGATGGCTCCCGGGCCGATGTACCCCTTGACCAGGAACGTGTTCTTGGCGAAGTCGGCCGCTTCCAGCATCGCGACCTCGGCCGGTTCGAGCGCCGCTTCGAGGCGCTTGAAGTCGACCTCCCGGTCACCGGGGACGGCCACCGCGAGCAGCTCCCAGTCTTTGCCGGGGTGCTTGACCTTCACGAGGACGTTCTTCAGCGTGTCCGCCGCGGTGAACTTGCGGTCGGTGTTCGCGTTGAGGAAGTCCACCAGCGTCTCGATGGTGGGCGTGCTCGGCGTGTGGTGCACCTGCGCGGCGGGCTTGTCCTCGATCGACTGCTCGGCGGGCACGGGCGTCGCCACGGCCTCGACGTTCGCCGCGTAACCGGACTCGGTGCTGCGCACGAACGTGTCCTCACCCGTCTCGGCGACGGCGAGGAACTCCTCGGACGCCGAGCCGCCCATCGCGCCGGACGTGGCGGAGACGATCACGTACTCCAGGCCGAGCCGGTCGAAGATGCGGATGTAGGCGTCGCGGTGGTCCTTGTACGACTGGCTCAGGCCCTCGTCGGTGAGGTCGAACGAGTACGAGTCCTTCATCAGGAACTCGCGGCCGCGCAGGATGCCCGCACGGGGACGCGCCTCGTCGCGGTACTTGGTCTGGATCTGGAAGAGCGTGACCGGGTAGTCCTTGTAGGAGCTGTACTCACCCTTCACGGTGAGGGTGAACATCTCCTCGTGCGTGGGGCCGAGTAGGTAGTCGGCGCCCTTGCGGTCCTTCAGGCGGAACAGGTTGGGGCCGTACTCCTCCCACCGGTTCGTCGCCTCGTAGGGCTCCTTGGGCAGCAGCGCGGGGAATTGGATCTCCTGCGCGCCGAAGGCCTCCATCTCCTCGCGGACGACGGCCTCGATGTTGCGCAGGACCTTGAGGCCCAGCGGCAGCCAGGTGTACCCGCCCGGCGCGACGCGGCGGACGTAGCCGGCGCGCACCAGCAGCTTGTGGCTGGGCACTTCGGCGTCCGCCGGATCCTCGCGAAGGGTGCGCAGGAACAGCGACGACATCCTGGTGATCACGGTGGGTACTCCTCGTTCACGGGCAGTTGAAACAGCCTACTGGTTGGACGTTCCCCGAAATCGCGCGCGGTGCTTCGTTTGGGCTCTGACCTGCGGCGACCGGAATTGTCAGACCCTCTGAGTAGCGTCCGTCGCATGCCTTTGACCATTGCCATGATCACCATCGACACGGGCGACGCGCGCAAGCTCGCGGAGTTCTGGACGGCCGCTCTGGGCACCACGATCCAGAACGACTGGGGTGAGTTCATCGTGCTCGCACCGAACACCGAGTCCGGTCCCGCGCTAGGCATCCAGCAGGTGCCGAACGCGACGCCGGGCAAGAACAGAGTCCACTTCGACTCGCACGTGCCGGACCGCTTGGCGGAGGTCGCCCGCCTCGTCGCGCTCGGCGCCACGGAGATCGCGGTGCACAGCGTTCCCGGGCTCGTCTGGACCGTGCTCGCCGACCCGGACGGCAACGAGTTCTGCGTCGGCCAGGCCGGCGAAGAACTCTAGTGCCCTGGCCCGTTGCGGTGAATTCGCTCGCCGACGGGCCGGGGGCACGCCACTACAGCGCGACCGGCAGCCCGTAGTCGATCCAGGTCCGCGCCACCTCGAACCCGGCGCGCTCGTACACGCCGAGCGCACGGGTCGAGTTGGCCGAGTCCACGGAGAGCCCGGCGCGGTGATAGCCCTGTGCCCTGCCCTGAACCAGCGTGCGGCTCAGCAAGGCCGTGGCCACACCCCGCCCGCGATGCTCCTCCAGGGTGCCGACGTCCCCGATCCACAACTCGCGGACGCCCGTCATCTCCTCGACGACCGGGTAGTGCCGTGCGAGCACGAACCCGACCACGGCGCCTTGAGAGAGCGCCAGAAAGGAGGACTCCGGAACGAACCGCTTGCTGTCGGTGAACGACGCCGCCCATTCCTCGGGGCTGCGCTCGACCGACCCCCAGTGCTGGGCGAAGGCCGCGTTGCAGACCAGGCGGACCTCTTCGTCGCGAGCCGCGGAGAACGGCACGAACTCGTAGCCGGACGGGATCGGGACCTGGGCGAGTGACTCGCCCAGTGCCACCTCCAGCTCGTAGAAGTAGCGGTCGGCGCCGAAGCCGAGCTTCTCGACCAGCGCGACATGTCCCTCGGCACGGCTCTCGACCATGGTGCACACGGCGAGCGGCAGGTCCGGGTGTCGTGCGATGTGGAGGTCGTGCGCCAGGGTGGCGAGGCGTGGCAGCAGTTGCTGCCCGATGCCCTCGCGCCGGAACTCGGGGTGGACCGCTCCGTCGAGCCGGACGCGGTGCGTGCCCACGGGGTTGTCGCGCAACGCGACCAGCCCGTACGCCGCAAGCCTTCCGCCCGTGAGCACGGCCAGCGACCCATCGGGCAGGTCGGCCTTGCCGAACGACTCGGCGAAGTCCTCTTCGGACAACAGTTCGCCGGTGTCGTCGACCGCCTCGGCCGCGTTGTAAAGCGCGGCCACCGCCGGGATGTCCGCTGTCGTGAGCGGGCGCCACACGAGTTCCACGTCGAATGACGCTACGGGGAGGGGATACCGCCAACAACCGAATAACGCGTTGCCCGCGATGAGCCACCGGGGCCATCCTGCGAGCGATGACGCCACCAGAGATCGCACCGCTGCACGAGGACCTGACGTTCCACGGGCCCCTGTCCGAACAACGAGCAGCCCGCCTCATCCGCTCACTCCTGCCGCTGGACGACGCCCACGTGCTGGACGTCGGCTGTGGCTGGGCGGAGCTCCTCCTGCGGACCCTGGAGGCCGCTCCCACGGCCACCGGTACCGGCGTCGACCTGAACGCCGCGGACATCGCGCACGGCCAGGCCAACGCCGAGGCCCGAGGCCTGACTGACCGCGTCAGTCTGCAGGTGGCCGACGTCGCTCAATGGCACCCGGACCGGCCGGCCGACGTCGTGATCGTCAACGGCGCCAGCCAGGTGTGGGGCGGAGACCCGTTGCAGCACACGGCGAACGCGCTCACAGCGGCGAAGCAGCTGCTGCGCGCGGGCGGCAGGCTCCTGCTGGGCGAGGGTTTCTGGGAACGCGAGCCCACCGAGGACCAGCTGGCGGCGATGCCGGTGCCACGCGACCAGTACGGCTCGGTGGCCGACCTGGTGGACCTCGCGCACGCCCACGGCTACCGCATGCTCGCGGTGGAGCAGGCGAGCCTCGACGAGTGGGACGTGTTCGAGAACGGGCACGGCCTCGCCTGGGAACGCTGGCTGCGCGACAACCCGGACTCCGAGCACGCAGCGGAGATCAGGGCGAAGGCCGACACCTCCCGCACCTACCGGCTGCGGGGGTGGCGCGGCACGCTCGGTCTGGCCTACCTGACGCTCCAGGCGCCATGACCTCGCAGGCTCCACGAGGTCCGGCACAGCTCAGTGGCGGACCGGAGCCTGCCACTGAGTCACGTGTGCCGAGGGTGTTCGGCCGGCCGGGCTCGAACCGGCGTCCACCCGGAGAGTCGAGCCGGGCGTTCTACCGCTGAACTACAGCCGAACGAACGACAGCCTGCTCATCCCGCCGCGTCCTGTCCACCGAATACCGGAGCCTTGCCGCTGTAGACGCCGGCACGGCGCAATGCCATGCCCCACAAGGGATCCGCGACGGCCACGCCGTGCACGAGTTCCGGGGTCGGGCGGAAGCGGGCGGTGGCGCCGTGCGCGGGTGGAGCCGACCAGCCGGAGCGAGCCGGGTCCATGTCGAACGTGCGGCAGGCGCGTTCGACATCACCGCGCGTACATGTCGCGGTGCCGTCGAGAACCTCCCACGGCAGCGGCAGAGCAGCCCACACGTCGGTGTCCGAGTGCAGGTCGCCTCCTGTGTCGCGGTGCCACCACGCGAGGTCGGCCGCCATCAGCCGCATCGCCTTGCCCGGCCACGCGTCGACCAGCAGTTCGGTGGCTCCGGCGGCGTGCAGGCTGGAGATCCAGCCCGCACGGGCGGCGTTGTAGGCGCGCGCGAAGGTGTTCCAGGTGGACGAGTCGTGTCCTCGGCGGACGACCATGTTCGCCTGCTCGAAGTCGTTCTCCCACCAGAGGTCGCCCAGCACGGATGCCGCCGCTCGCGTGGCCGCCGACCAGCGGCCGATCTGGTTGCCGAGCTGCTGCGGCGTCAGGTGTCCCAGCACCTCCTCGGTCGGGTGGGCCAGCGCGATCATCGCCCAGTCCGTGCCGGGGGCGAGGCGGCAGCGGCGCAGCAGCGCCGCCGATACCTGGTCGAACGCGTTGTCGCGGCCGAGCAGCGTGAACCGGCGGCGCAGCTTGCGCCGGGCCGTGTAGTAGGCGATGAAGCAGGCGGCGTCGACGTCCGCGCGGAAACGGTCGCGGTCGATCGCGTCGACGAAACCGGCGGCCGCAAGCAGGGTGACGTCGCGCGTCACGATCACGCGGTCGAGGCGGTCCGCCTTGGCCGACAGCCTGCGCAGCATCCGGAAACGCCGGTTGTACTGGCGCTTCGACAGACCGATGCCCGCGGCGGCTCGCTCGTCGCGGTTCAGGCGGTCGGAGAGGAAGTCCGTGCGGTCCGGGTCCCAGCCGATCTCCGCGCCCACGAGCGACGCGAACTCCAGCACGGACAACGGGTCGTCCGCGTCGACGGCACCGTCCACGCCGAACACGACCCGTGTCGCGGCCACCTGACGGGCGGCGCCGACCGGGCGGGCGTAGTCGTCGCTCATGCCCGAGAACCCGTGCCAGCGCTGCGCGTGCGTCGCCACCTCGCCGATCACTCGGTGCTCGGCGTCCGTCAGCTTCGGGAGCGCCTCCAGCACGAGGACGGCCACGTCCTCCGGGCGCGGCCGGGCGTCGAGCGAGCGGTACAGGCGGTCGAGTGCGTCCACGCCTTCCAGATCACCACGCCCTGTCCAGCTGTTTTCCGGCTTTGCCCTACCCTTTTCAACCGTGCTGGTGCTGCTTCCCCCGTCGGAGACCAAGGCGATCGGCGGCGAGGGCGCGCCGCTCGACCTCGACGCGCTGTCGTTCCCCGAGCTCAACCCGGTGCGCGACAAGCTGGTGTCCGCACTGGCCGATCTCGCGCTGGACGTCCCGGCGAGCCTCAAAGCGCTCGACATCTCCGAACGCCAGGTCGACGAGGTGCATCGCAACGCGGCGCTGCGCACGTCGGAGACCACGCCCGCGCTGCTGCGCTACACCGGCGTGCTCTACGACAACCTGGACTTCCCGTCGCTCAAGAAGGCCGCGAAAGAACGCGCCTACCAGCGGCTCGCGGTCGCGTCCGCGCTGTTCGGGGCTGTTCGCGGTGGCGATCCCGTGCCCGCGTACCGGTTGTCCGGCGGGAGCACGCTGCCCGACCACGGCAGCCTGCGGACGTTGTGGAAGCCCGCGCTGGAGCCTCTGTTCTCCGACACCGGCGAGTTCGTCGTCGACCTGCGTTCCGGCGCGTACTCGAGCCTCGCGCGGATCCCGCACGCCGTCGTCGTCCGGGTGATCACGAGCAAGGGCAAGGTCGTGAGCCACTTCAACAAGGCGCACAAGGGGTTGCTCGCGCGCGCCATCGCGACGTCCAGCGCGGAGCCGGGCGACCTGAAAGGACTGGTCAGGCTCGCGCAGAAGGCCGGGCTCACCATGGTGCCGACGGGCGAGAAGACGGCGGACCTGATCACCGGTTAATTCGGTTGCGGGCACCGGACCCGCAGGGCAAGCTTCCCTCCGAAGCGTGACGACGAAGCTGGATCGAGGAGGTGCGTGATGTCAGAGCCTGTCTTTGGACGTGGCACCGCGTTCGCGACCCGTCCAGCCGCCTCTCGCGCCTGATCAGCACCGTTTGATCGCAGAGCGCCAGTGGGGCGGTCACCTTCATCTTTTGGGAGACCCCACCGTGCGCGAGCACGATCTTTTCGAACGTTACGAATCTGCTTTCGATGGCGCCGACGACACCATGCGGCGCAAGGGAAAGCGCACCAACCGGATCGCCGACGACGCGGGACCGACGCGTCGCGGCCGGATGACAGAAGAAGAGAAGCTGCGCGTCTCTCGGCTGCGCGAGGACCAGCTCAGCACCGCGGACACCCCCGAGGACGGCGACCGCTGGTCCACGTGGGGCGAGGCCGACCAGGGCCCGAAACCGCACCCCGACTGGCTCATCACGGAACTGGCCGCGGTCGACCGCGAGCTGGGCATCGTGAAGACCGGCAAGGAGGCGGACGTCTTCCTGCTGGAACGCGCCATCGGCGACAGGTCGACCCTGCTCGCCGCGAAGCGCTACCGCAGCAACGACCACCGGATGTTCCACCGCGACGCGGGGTACCTCGAGGGTCGTCGCATGAAGAAGTCCCGTGAGACGCGGGCGATCGCGAACCGCACCGCGTTCGGGCGCAACCTGATCGCGGAGCAGTGGGCGGTGGCGGAGTTCGCCGCGCTCTCCCAGTTGTGGCAGATCGGCGCGGCCGTGCCGTATCCGGTGCAGCGCAGTGGCACCGAGCTGCTGCTGGAGTTCATCGGGGACGCCGACGGCACCGCGGCACCGCGGCTCGCGCAGGCCCGTCCCGACGAGGACGAGCTGCTCGACCTGTGGCGCCAGCTGGTCGCGACGCTGATGACGCTCGCCGAGGCGGGCATCACGCACGGCGACCTCTCGGCGTACAACCTGATGGTCCACGACGGCAGGCTGATCATGATCGACCTGCCGCAGGTGGTCGACCTGGTCGCGAACCCCCGCGGCCCCGAGTTTCTGGACCGCGACGTCCGCAACATCTGTGGCTGGTTCGCCTCGCGCGGCCTGCCGCACGAGATCGGCGACCCGTCCGCGCTGGTCACGACGCTGCTGAACGTGGCGGGTATGGCCTGACGCACGTTGCGCGCCCGGCCGTGTCCAACGACACTGCCGGGCGCGCAAGGCTTCGCGATAGATCAGCTAGACTGTGCTGTACACCGATGCAGGCTTGACGGCCGTTGACCGGTGTTTCCACCCACTCATCAGCGGCGTGACCATCACGCCGGGCCCGTCCTTGTGATCGGCACCGCGGTAGCACGCGGGGCAGCCTCGAGACGTGCCATGTCCCGGAGGTTTGTTTTGCCATCAATGTCCGAAGGCCGTTCCGAGCGTGGACAAAGCCGCAGGTCACCGCGGCGCCGTTCGGGTCGCCAGGGCAACTCCTCGCGTCCGCAGCAGCGGGTCGAGGAACCGATCGTCGCCGAGGTCTTCGAGAGCACGCTGCCGGAAGGCCCGCTGCCCTCGTTCGCTGAACTCGGCTTGGCAGACGCGCTGATCAAGTCGCTCGTCGCCAACGAAATCACCGAGCCGTTCCCGATCCAGGCGGCCACCCTTCCCGACGCCATGGCCGGCCGCGACATCCTCGGCCGTGGCCAGACCGGCTCCGGCAAGACGCTGGCGTTCGGCCTCGCGATGCTGACCCGCCTCGCGACCGGCCGCTCGCAGCCGAACAAGCCGCGCGGCCTGATCCTCGTCCCGACCCGCGAGCTCGCGATGCAGGTGGAGACGGCTCTCACGCCGCACGCCCGCTCGCTGGGCCTGTGGTGCCGCGTCATCGTCGGCGGCACGTCGTTCCCGCGCCAGATCGAACACCTGCGCCGCGGCGTCGACCTGCTGATCGCGACGCCGGGCCGCCTGTCCGACCACGTCCGCCAGGGCACGTGCGACCTCGGCTCCGTCGAGATCACCGCGCTGGACGAGGCCGACCAGATGGCGGACATGGGCTTCATGCCCCAGGTCCGCGCGATCCTCGACCTGACCCCGCAGGACGGGCAGCGCCTGCTGTTCTCCGCGACGCTCGACGGCGACGTGGACAAGCTGGTCCGCCAGTACCTGCACTCCCCGGTGACGCACTCGGTGGCCCCGGCCACCGCCAGCGTCACGACCATGGAGCACCACCTGCTGTTCGTGTCCGCAGAGGACAAGCAGAACGTGGTGAACGAGGTGGCCGCACGCGAGGGCCGCACGATCATGTTCGTGCGCACCAAGCACCACGTGGACCGCCTGGCCAAGAAGCTCCGCTCGATGGGCGTCAACGCCGGCGCGCTGCACGGCGGCAAGGCGCAGAGCGCGCGTACTCGCGTGCTCGGCGACTTCCGCGACGGCACCATGCCGGTGCTGATCGCCACCGACGTCGCCGCCCGCGGCATCCACGTCGACGACGTCTCACTGGTCGTCCACGTAGACCCGCCGGCCGACCCGAAGGACTACTTGCACCGCGCAGGCCGCACGGCCCGCGCAGGCCAGTCCGGCACGGTCGTCACCCTGGTCACGCACGACCAGCGCCGCGCAGTCCAGGGCATGGCCGCACGCGCGGGCATCCGTCCGGAGAGCACGAAGGTGCGCCCCGGCGACGACGACCTGGTCCGCATCACCGGCGCCCGCATCCCCAGCGGCGAGCCGATCATCGAACGCGAGAAGCCGGCCCGCCGCAGCGGTGGCTCCGGCGGTCGTCGCTTCGGCGCTCCCGCCGCCGGTGGCAGCAGCAGCGGTGGCTACCGCGGCGGCTCCGGCCGGCGCACCGAGGGCGGCGAGTTCCGCGGTGGACCGCGCCGTTCGGAGCGTTCCGAGGGTGGTCGCACGTTCGGGCGAACCGAGCGCAGCGCCTCTGGTCGGCCGCGCCGGGCAGCACCGCAGCACTGAGCTTGATCTGATCGACGGTTGAGGCCGCTTCCCCGCTTCGGGGTGGCGGCCTTCGCCGTGTGCGGGGTCGGCGGCCTTCTATTGGCTGAAGGTCTGCCTTTGCCGCGCGGGTCGTCTCCTGGCGTTGCGGGGACTGCCTTGGGCGTACGTGCGCTGGGCGCCTCGTCTACGACAGCCAGACCGCCTTGCCGTGCGTGGCTGCTACTTCGCGGTGGAAGAAACGGCCTCGCCATACGCGCGGGAGGCCGCCTCTCATGACTGACAGCCCGCCTTGTCCGTACGCGCGCACCCGCTACCAGTCCAAGGCGGAAGAACGTTCTTCGCTATGCGCGCGGAAAGCCGCCTCTCCACGACTGACAGCCCGCCTTGTCCGTACGCGGCGCACGGTTACCACTCCGCGTCGAGGACCCTCGACATGGTGGGCCACACCGCCTACTACTCCGGACAGACGACCTTGCCGTGCGCGGGCCAGGCCGCTTCCCTCCTTGCCAAGCTGCCTTCGCGTTTCTCCACCTGGAAGAGGGGACTTCGCCGTTCCCCCGGCGAGTTGTCCACAGATCGGTGAGCGGTGGGTTGACACGCCCGAATCGTCGTTAGGTTGAGTGGAGGCAGGTGGTCAGCCCCCTGGGTGGGCGGGGCCTGAGCTGTGGGCGTTTTCGGTGCGGCAAGTAAGGTGCGGCATGGGGCGGAACTGGTACCTGCTGTGGGGCGGCAGCGCCATCTCGGCGTTGGGGGACGGCATCTTCCTGGCGGCACTTCCGCTGCTCGCCACCACGCTCACCCAGGACCCGAAGCTGATCGCCGGCGTCAGTTTCTTCGGCACACTCCCCTGGCTGCTGGTCTCGCTCTCGGCGGGCGCGGCCGCTGATCGGTACGACGGACGGCGCCTCCTTCTCACGGCCCTGTGGGTCCAGTGCGCGCTCATGGCCCTGCTCGCCACTTTCCACGGCGCACACATCGCTTTCCTGTACGGCATGGCGTTTCTGATCGGCACCGCCGAGACCGTGCCGAGGGCGGTCGGGCAGCCGCTCATCAAGGCCACCGTGGAGAACCATCTGCTGGAGCGGGCGAACGGGCGGCTGTTCGCATCTCAGGCGGTGGCGTTGCAGTTCGTCGGACCGCCGCTGGGTGGGTTGTTGTTCGCGATCGCCGTTCCCACCCCGTTCTGGGTCAACGCGTTGACGTTCGCCATCGCGGCGGCGCTGGTCACCAGGATGCGCACCGAACGCAAAGAGCCGACGGCCAGGCCGAAAGCCAGGGAAGGCATGCGATGGCTGTTGCGGCACAAGGCGCTCAGGACCATCACGGTCGTGTCGGCGACGACGAATCTGTGCATCGCGATGACGATGGCGACGCTGGTGTTGTTCGCCCAGCAGAGACTTGGGCTGACGAACGCCGGGTTCGGGGCGTTCCTGGCCACTCTCGCGTGTGGTGGGGTCGCGGGCGGGCTGCTCGCGGAGCGGTTGCTTGCGAGGTATCGCGACACGGTTGCGGCGACCGTGGTGCTGATTCCGTTGATGTGGCTGGGAATCGCGACGGTCGCCCACGACCTTCCCACTGTTGCGGCGTTCGCGGTGGTGAGTTCGTTCTGCACGGCCGTGTGGGGCGTGGCGACCTCGAGCTTCAGACAGCGTGTGGTGCCTACTGAACTGCTTGGGCGCGTCAGCAGCGCGCAGACCCTGATCACCTGGGGTGTTCAGCCGGTCGGCGCGCTGCTGGGCGGGTTCGTCGCGGACTCCTTCGGGCTACTGGCTCCTTGGTACGTGTCCGTCGCGCTGCGCACCGCGGTCGGGCTGCTCAGCCTGAAATCACTGCGCGCTCACTTCAGATCGCCGCCGCGAACTGCGCCGAGTACAGCCGGTGGTACGCGCCTTCCTTAGCCAGCAGGTCTTCGTGCGTACCCTGTTCGACGATGCGCCCGGCCTCCATCACCAGGATCAGGTCGGCGTCGCGGATGGTGGACAGGCGGTGGGCGATGACGAACGACGTGCGCGACGAGCGCAGGGCCGCCATGGCGTGTTGCACCAACGACTCCGTGCGGGTGTCGACTGAGCTGGTGGCCTCGTCGAGGATCAGCAGCGTCGGGTCGGACAGGAACGCTCGCGCGATGGTGAGGAGTTGTTTCTCGCCCGCGGAGACGTTCGAGCCCTCCTCGTCGATCACGGTGTCGTAGCCGTCGGGCAGGCAGCGCACGAAACGGTCCACATAGGTCGCTTCGGCCGCGGCGAGGATCTCCTCTTCTGTGGCACCTGGTTTGCCGTAGGCGATGTTGTCGCGGATGGTGCCGCCGAACAGCCAAGTCTCCTGCAGCACCATGCTCGCCTGTGCGCGCAGGTCCGCGCGGCGCAACGAGGTGATGTCCACGTCGTCCAGCAGGATCCGGCCGCCGCCGAGTTCGTAGAACCGCATGATGAGGTTCACGAGTGTCGTCTTGCCCGCGCCGGTGGGGCCGACGATGGCGATCATCTGGCCTGGTTCGGCCACCAGTGAGAGGTTCTCGATCAGGGGCTTGTCCGGGTCGTAGGAGAACGACACGTCCTGGAACTCGACCTTGCCGCAGCGCCACGGTGGCGGCACGGCGTCCGCCGGGTCCGGGCGTTGTTCCGGTGCGTCGAGGAGTTCGAACACGCGCTCCGCCGACGCCACGCCGGACTGCAGCAGGTTCGACAGGGAGGCGGCCTGGGTGAGCGGCTGGGTGAACTGGCGCGAGTACTGGATGAACGCCGTCACCTCGCCCAGCGTCATGCCGCCGGTGGTGATGCGCAGGCCGCCGATCACGGCGATGGCGACGTAGCTCAGGTTCGACAGGAACATCATCGACGGCATGATCAGGCCGGACACGAACTGCGCGCCGGCCGCCGCCTCGTACAGCTCGTCGTTGCGGCGGCGGAACTCCGCCTCCGACTCCTGCTGCCTGCCGAACGCCGTCACCAGCTGGTGGCCGCTGAACGCCTCCTCGATGTGCGCGTTCAGCCGGCCGGTGTGCTTCCACTGCGCCACGAACTGCTTCTGCGCGCGCTTGCCGATCGCGCGGGTCAGGGCGACCGAGATCGGGATGACGAGCATCATCACCGCCGCGAGCAGTGGCGAGATCACGAACATCATCACGGTCACGCCGATGATGCTCAGAACGGCGGTGAGCAGCTGGCTCATGGTCTGCTGCAACGTCGTCGAGATGTTGTCGATGTCGTTGGTGACGCGGGAGAGCAGCTCGCCGCGCGGCTGGCCGTCGAAGTACTTGAGCGGCAACCGGTGCAGCTTCTCCTCGACGCTCTCGCGCAACCGGTAGACCACGCGCTGCACCACCGTGTTCAGCAGCCGTCCCTGCAGCCAGCTGAACAGCGAGGCCAGCACGTACAGACCCAGCGCGAACGAGAGCACGCCCGCCAGCGAACCGAACTTGATCCCGTCCCCGGTGAGGCCGTTGAAGATGATGTCGGTGGCGTCGCCGAGGATTTTCGGGCCCAGCACGGTGAACGAGATGCCGAGCACTCCAAGCCCGACGACGAAGGCGAAGGTGACGCGTTCCGGTTTCATCAGACCGGCCACGCGCCGGGCCGACGTGCCGAAGTCCGCCGCCTTGCTGACCGGCGCCTGCATGGCGAACCGGCCGGCCGGACCGGCCATCGGTCGCGGCTGCTCACGAGCGGTGGTGGTCATGACGCTTCCTCCGGCGTGAGCTGGGAGTGGACGATCTCCAGGTAGGTGGGGCAGTTGTCCATCAGCTCGCGGTGCGTGCCCCTGCCGACGATCTCGCCGTTCTCCAGCACGAGGATCTGGTCGGCCTGGGCCACCGTGGAGACCCGCTGCGCCACGACGATCACGGCGGCGTCGCGCGTGTACGGCCGCAGTGCCGCGCGCAACGCCGCGTCGGTGGCGAGGTCGAGTGCGGAGAACGAGTCGTCGAACAGGTACACGTCCGGCCTGCGCACCAGTGCCCGGGCGATGGAGAGCCGCTGCCGCTGACCTCCGGACAGGTTGGTGCCGCCCTGGGAGATCGTGGCGTCGAGCCCGCCCATCGCGGTGACGAAGTCGCGCGACTGCGCGATGTCCAGCGCCGTCCACATCTGCTCGTCGGTGGCGTCGGGCGCGCCGTGCTGAAGGTTCGATCGCACGGTCCCGGTGAACAGGTACGACACCTGCGGCACGAGACCGATCCGCGAACGCAACGCTTCGGGATCCTGCGCCCGCACGTCGACGCCGCCGACCCGCACCTCCCCCGCCGTCACGTCGATCAGCCGCGGGATCAGGCTCATCAACGTGGTCTTGCCGGAGCCGGTGCTGCCGATGATCGCGGTGGTCTGCCCGGCGCCCACGCTGAACGACGTGCTCCTGACCACCGGCGCGTCGGCTCCGGGGTATCGGAACTCCGCACTGTGGAAGGACACCTCTCCGCGTCCGAAAGACGCGGCCACCGGCTCGACGGGAGCGTGCACCGACGGTTCGGTCTCGATGACCTCCATGATCCGCCCCGCGCTGACGGAGGCACGCGGCACCATCGTGGAGATGAACGACGCCATCATCACCGACATCAGGATCTGCAGGAGATAGGCGAGGAACGCGGTCAGCGCGCCGACCCGCATCTCCCCGTCCGCCACGCGGTGCGCCCCGAACCACAGGACCGCGACGCTGGACACGTTGAAGATCAGCATGACCGTCGGGAAGATCATCGCCTGCAGCCGGCCCGCCCTCAGCGCGATGTCGGTGAGCTGCGCGTTGGCGTCGGCGAACCGCTCGGTCTCCGCCTTCTCCCGCACGAACGCCCGCACCACACGCACGCCGGTGAGCTGTTCGCGCAGGACCCGGTTCACGTGGTCGATGCGCTCCTGCTGGCGGCGGAACAACGGCACCATTCGCACGGTGATCATGGCGACCGCGACCGCCAGCACCGGCACGCACACCAGCAGCAGCCACGACAGCCCGACGTCCTCGCGCAGCGCCATCACCACGCCGGCCACGGACATGATCGGTGCCGCGACGAACATCGTCGTCAGCATCACCACCAGCACCTGGATCTGCTGCACGTCGTTCGTCGTGCGGGTGATCAGCGACGGTGCCCCGAACCGCGCGACCTCCTGCGCGGAGAACGAGCCGACCCGGTGGAACACCCCGGACCGCACGTCCCGCCCGAACGCCATCGCCGTGCGGGTGCCGTACCGGACGGCCACGATCGAACAGGCGATCTGCAGCAGCGAGACGACGAGCATCCAGACGCCCTGATCCACGATGTACGAGGTGTCTCCGCGTGCCACGCCGTTGTCGATGATGTCGGCGTTGAGGCTCGGCAGGTACAGCGAGGCGACCGTGCCGACGAGCTGCAGCGCCACGACGATGGTCAGCTCCCTGCGATACGGCCGCAGGTAGGTCGTCAGCAGGCGGGTGAGCACTCGGTCCCCGCCTGGTGGCGAGGCTGTCTGGGTGGACAAGCAAGGCTCCTGTGGGTCGAGAGGTGCACGAAAAAACCACCGTCCAGACCGAAGCCTGGACGGTGGTGAGTAAAGCCGCAAAGTGAATTAGCTACTTCTTGGCCGCCGCCTTGAACGTCCACTGGGCAACGGATCCGGAGCAGGACGCCGCCGTCACCTTGCCGGACGCGTCCCGATAGCACTTGGTGTTGTACTGCATGTCCGAAATGGTCTTGTTCGGGTTGATGGACCACTGCTGGGCCGGTCCGCCGTCGCACTTCTTCAGCAGCACCTTGCCCGAGGACAACGTGGTGCACTGCTGGGGCGAACCCTGCTCCATGAACGCGCCGTGGAACTTGAACTGCTGGTTCTCGGCACCGCTGCAGGTGGCCGTCGTGAGCTGCGCGCCGGACGAGCCGCCCTGCAGGCACTTGCCGGTCGAGACGTTCTTGTACTCGCCGTTGGTGGTCTTGGGCTTCGCGCCGCCGTAGCACTCGCCGGTCGAGGTGTTGAAGATCGGCGTCGAGTCCACCTGCAGGTTCGACGGCGGGTTGAGGATCGTCTCCTCCATCACCGGCTTGCCATCGTCGTGGTAGTTCGTCAGCGCGTCCTCGCAGTCGATCGCGTTCATGGCGTTGCCGCCCTTGCCGCCGATCCACGCGTCGAAGTGCCACAGCTTCGGGCCGCCGTTGGGGCCGTTGCCGTTCCAGTCCTGCTCACAGGAGGAACAGGAGTCCTCCATGACGAAGTACTTCTTGACCCGCGGGAAATAGATCTTCGTTCCCGGCTTGGCCTCTTTGCTGGACGTCGCGAACGTGATCGGGTCCGACCACGTGCCCTTGCCGCCGGCCGTGTCGTGGAGCCCCGGATAGGCGATGTCGCCTCCAGGCGGCGTGTTGTCGTACCAGCCGTAGAAGGTCCAGAAAACCTGTTGGGATGCCGCGTTCGCCGGGGTCGAAACGACCAAACCGGACATCGCAAGCACAATGCCTGCCACCAAAGACAGGGCGCGTTTCATGCGGGCCTCCGCAAAACCGGTGGACTTGGCGGCGTGAATGCAGAGTCCACCGGATGCGCGGCTTTTGTAAAGAAACTTATCTAACTATTTGCGGAAGCAATCCCGGCGACGGGGCCGACCACGATGATCGCCGGAGGACGAATCTCGTGCGCCTTCACGTCGGCACCCAGGGAGTCCAAAGTGGACCGCAGAACGCGCTGAGATGCCGTGCTGCCCTCCTGGATCACGGCGACGGGGGTCGAACCGGGACGGCCTTCCATCAACGCCGTGGCGAACGCACCGGCCCGTTCGACAGCCATCATCAGCACGACGGTGCCGCGAAGGCGTGCGATCGCGGACCAGTCAACGAGAGAGCGCGGGTCGTCCGGCGCGACGTGACCAGAGACGACGACGACCTCGTGCGCCACGCCTCGGTGCGTCACCGGCACACCGGCCAGGGCGGGCACACCGAACGCCGACGTCACGCCCGGCACCACGGTCACCGGGATCCCGGCCTCGGCGCACGCCAGCAGTTCCTCGAAACCGCGCCCGAAGACGTACGGGTCGCCGCCCTTGAGCCGGACGACGAACTTCCCCTCCTTGGCGCGGTCGATCAGCGTCTGGTTGATGAACTCCTGCGTCGCCGCACGGCCGTACGGGATCTTCGCCGCGTCCACGACCTCGACGTGCGCGGGCAGCTCCTCCAGCAGCTCGCGCGGTGCCAGCCGATCGGCCACGACGACGTCCGCGTGAGCCAGCAATCGCTTGCCCTGCACGGTGATCAGTTCGGGATCACCGGGTCCGCCACCCACCAGCGCCACGCCGACCGGCGGAGCGGCCTGGTCCGCGATGCGCCCGTCGCGCAACGCCGCCACGAGCCCGTCCCGCACGGAAGCCGACCGGCGGTGCTCGCCACCCGCCAGCACGCCGATCAACATGCCGTCGTGCGTGCCCGTTGCCGGCGTCACGGCCGTGCCCTCGACGGCGATGTCCGCGCGCACGCAGAACACACGCTGCGAGAGCGCTTCTTCGCCGATCTGCGTGTTCACCTCGACGTTCGACGTGCACGCCACCACGTACCACGCGCCCTCGACGTCTCCAGCCTCATAACGCCGCTCGTGCCACGTCAGTTCTCCCGCGTCGACCATGCCCTGCACGGCGGGTGTGACGGACGGCGACACGAGCTCGACGACGGCGCCGGACGCGATCAGGCGAGGTAGACGGCGCTGCGCGACCGTGCCTCCGCCGACCACGAGGACGCGCCGGCCCCGCAGGTCGAGGCCGGCCAGGTAGTGCTGTTCAAAGGGCATGCGTAGAAGCATCCACACCGGACACGCCGTGTCCAGCCGAAGGGAACATGGTCACAGCGCCAGCAGCTCGAAAGAGGTCGCGAGGCCCCCTCCGAACTGCTTCCCCACCGCCTCCGCCATCTGCCTCAGGAACGGCTCCGGATCCGCCATGTCGCCGCTCAACGCCTCCAGATACGCCTTGTGCGCGCGTAGAGAGGCCACCGAAGCGTCGAACGAGTCGGTGATGTCCACGGCGTGCGTCGCCAACGGCGAGGACGCCGCCGCCACGTACTTCACGCCTTCCCACTTTTCCAGCCCGAGGTCCGGGAAGATCCACCGGTTGCCCGCGTCCCGCACCGCGTCGACGGTCGCGCGTCCGACGGCGATGTGGTCGGCCATGTTCAGGCCGCCGCCGGGCCAGGTCTCGCGGTAGTTGCCCGTGATCACGATCTCCGGCCGGTGCCGGCGGATGGCGGCCGCGATGTCGCGCCGCAGCGGAAGGCCGTACTCGATGGTGCCGTCCGGGTGGTCGAGGAACTCGACGTCGGTCACGCCGACGGCCACGCACGCCGCGATCTGCTCCGCGACCCGCAACGGACCGCAGACACTCGGTTCCATCGAGTCGATGCCGTTCTCACCACGGCACGCGAGCAGGTACACCACGTTCTTGCCTTGAGCGGTCCACCGCGCGATGGCGCCCGCACCGCCGTACTCCATGTCATCGGGATGAGCGACGACGACCAGCGCGCTCGACCAGTCTTCCGGCACAGCTTCCAGATCAGGCATGCGTGCAGGGTGCGCGCCAAGGCACGCACCCTGCAACAGACAAACGACGGCTTACAGCTGAGCGGTGATCGCCGAGTAGTACGTGGCGATCCGGCCGTACACGCCGGGGTAGCCGGCACCGGCGCAGCCGCGGCCCCACGAGGTGTCACCGATGAGCTTGCCGCCGAACACCAGCGGGCCACCGGAGTCGCCCTGGCAGGTGTCGGTGCCGCCCTGCGGGAAGCCCGCGCAGATCATCGAGCTGTTGCTGTACTGCGAGTACGCGGTCTTGCAGGTCGAGTCCGAGGTCAGCGGCACGTTGGCCTTGAGCAGGTACCGCGAGGCGGAACCGCCCGAGGACGTGGTGCCCCAGCCGAGGATCAGCGCGGAGTTGCCGGCCGTGTAGAGCGCGGTGTCGGACGGCGTAGCCAGCGGCATGGTGGCCGAGCTGATGTTGCGGTCCAGCGTCAGCACGGCCACGTCGTACCCGGCGGTCGCGGTGGTGTAGCTCGGGTGCACCCAGATCTTGGTCACGTTCGCGACCGTGCCCGCGGTGCTCTGCTTGTCGTCACGGCCGTGCACGACGCGCACGCTGGAGGCCGAACTGCCCTTCACGCAGTGTGCGGCCGTGACGACCTTGTTGGCCTTCGTCAGCGTGCCTCCGCAGAACTGCGAACCGGAGGTCGAGGCCAGGTAGACCACCCACGGATAGGTCGAGGTGCTCGCTCGCGTACCGCCGACGATCATCGGCGACACGTCGCTCGCGTTGGCCGGGGCGATGAAGAAGATGCTCGCGAGAGCGGACACCACGACGGACACGATCAGGCGATGCAGGGTTTTCGCCATGTTTGCCAGTCCTTCCCGATGACACTGTGTGTGCAGGGTGTACAGCAGCGGCACACACAGCGTCACGGGCGGAGATTCGGCGGCGTAACCGCCATTAGTCGCACATGTCCGACTTCACAATTGACCTACTTGAGGATGTCGCGAGCTTTGAACGCGGCCGTAACCGTGGCGGCATCCGCGTCACCGTAGAGCTTCTTGGCCGTGGCGACGGTCGCCTCGGCGGCAGCCTTGAACGTCGTGTTCGGCGTGTAGGAGAACTGCGACTCCAGCACGATCTTCGCCGCCTTGTCCCGGCCGAACGCCCTGTAGACGTCGAACAGCGCCCGCGACCAGATCTGGCCGTCGAAGTGCACCTCGTTCTGGCGGTCGCCCACCTTCAGCTCGGTGTCGGCACGACGGATGCAGTGCGGCGTCGTGGTCGTGTACGAGGTCGAGTCCCAGTCCATGATGCACGCCAGCGGGGCCTTGGCCGTGTCCTGCGAGTCACGCGAGGACAGCACCAACGCCCACCAGTCGCCGAAGCCCTCACCGATCGAGCCGCCGTCGAGGGACGAGCCGAAGCCCGGTACCTGGGCGTCCTGGATCGCGTGGCCGAGCTCGTGCCACACCACCTCGACGTCCTCGGCGTCGTCCACCCCGCCGGTGCCGAAGGTGATCTGGTCCTTCGACGGGTCGTAGAACGAGTTGTCCTCGGTGAGGCCCAGCGTGGTGATCTTCTGCGCCTCGTTGTTGATGTTCTTGAACCCGAGGCTCTGGATGTACTTCTGCGCCTCCGTCACGCCCCAGTAGGCGTTGACCTGTTCGAACAAGTCGTTGTTCCGCGTGTACTCGAACTTGTTGCTCTTGTTGTACGCGAGCTTGCTCTTGGCGCCGGTGATCGTCGCGTAGCTGCCCTTGAGGTAGCCGGAACCGTCCAGATCGGACAGCGTGACCGACTTGTACGCGGCGGCGGGCACGGCCGAGTCGGCGTCGTTGGCGTCCTTCAGGTTCTGGTTCTGCTGCGAGACAACGGGGTTCGGGCTGAACACCTTGCCGGTGCCGTTCGCGTGCTTGACCAGGCTCTCGGTCTTCACGACGGCACCGGACTCCGCGTGCACCAGCGTGCGCTCGGATCCCTTGCCGTTGTCGGAGATCACCTCGTAGACGAGGCCGGTGCCGGGCAGCACCTTCAGGTTCGCGCCCTCGGGGGCACTGACCTTGGTCTTGGCGTCCTCAGCGGTCACGGCAGGGGTGACGTCGACCGAGCCGACGGCGAGCCGGCCGTCGTCGACGGTCTTCACACCGGTCGCCTTGTCGACGTGCTCGACGTAGTAGGCGCCCAGCACGGGTTTTCCGTCGAACGTCTGCTCGTACCAGGTGTGCGTGGCGGTCAGGGAGTCGCGAACGGTCAGCAGCCGCAGGCCTTCCTTGGGTGCGGCGGCCTGGGCGGTGATCGTCAGCAGGGACAGCGCGACGCCGGCGGTGCAGGCGACAGCGACGAGACGACGGGCTCTCATGCCGGTCTCCAGTGCTTTCGGGCCCGGTGCAGGGGTGGGCCGTGTGCATGGCGACGCTAATCAAGAAAACTTCAGCGGAGACCCTACGAAAGAAGGAAAAACATCAGCGTTCCCATACTCCGGGAACAACAATTACGTCGGCTTCGACCGGATTGTCCAGCGTTGGTCCGGTTCCAAAAGCGACGAACGCGACCGCGGCCCCACGTGAGGCCAAATCGCACGCGCCCTCGTGGCCGACTTCGGTGCCAGAGCGCAGAAGCGGCCCGACGGCGTCGATCGCCTCCGGCGTCCCGATCACGAACGCGGCGCGCCGGATCTCCGCCTCCGCACGGGGCGTGCGCTCCTCGGCGGAGCCGGGACCGAGCCCGACCAGTGCGAGCCTGCCGCGCGGCAGTACCCGTGCCGCGGCCACGGTCACGTTGTCCCGCTTGAACTTCTCGGCCGCCAGCTCGATCTGACCACCGTGGCCGATGCTGCGCGCGCCCCGCAACGCGGCCGCCTCCGCGACACTCGCGGTGCCCATCGAGTTGCGCACCACCGAACTCGGGTTCGGCACCCCGATCTCGGCGAGCTCCTCGGTCGGGAACGTCAGCAGCTCGGCGGTGTCGCCGTGCCAGAAACCCCAGTCCTCCACGGCGTCCACGATGCCGGGTTCGTCCGCCTTGGCGTCCGCCGTCGCGAATGCCTTGATGGCACGCAGATCCAGACCGCCGTGGGTGTCCAGTTCCGACAGTGCGGCGCCCACGCTCGTGGCCGACGCACCGCGCGTCGAGCCGACACCGACGACGAGCGTGCGCGGCACGATCCGCAGCACGTTGTCCTTGGTCGCGGCGGCCCGGTCGTCGATGACGATCACCCACGTCGCGTCCTCGCCACCCGCCACGACGTTGGGCGGCAGCGCGGGCAGCGGGAAGTTCAACGGGTTGCGCAGCACGACCAGCTCGCCCGCCTCGATGGCGGCGGTGCAGGCCGCGACGTCGCCGTCCGCGGTGGCGTCGAGCTGCTCGACCAGCTCGTCCAGCACCGAGTCGATGGACGGGCCGCTGGTCACCACGGCCGTGCGGTTCAGCAGGTCCGCGACGTGGCGGGCGAACACGTCCACGTCACCGGCCAGCGCGACGACGAAGTGCTCGTCCACGCACACCACGGCGGGGTCGGATCGCCTGTCCCGCAACAAGGGCGCGATCAACCGGACCGCGGTGGCCGCGTCCAGGAACAGCACGACCGCGCCCAGCCGGGACCAAAGGCCGCGGACGGCGGGCTTGACGGGACCGTCGGGGACGACCGCGTCGGCACCGAGCAGACCGGCCAGATCTGCGGCGTCACCACGGTGGGCGGCACCGGCGAACACGCCGATCACTTCTTGGTTCCCCACAACACGGTCACCGGTACGGCCGGCGCGAATCCGGAATCCAGCAGACGTGAGGCGGTCCAGTGCACGCCCTCGACCTCGTATCCCGCGGCCTGCAACGCGTCGCGCGCGGGCACGATCTCGTCCACACCCTCCGTCGCGATGACGACGCGCTTGGCCGAGGCCGCCGCGCTCGCCTTGACCGCGCTCAGGTTGCCGCGGCCGACGAACACCGCGTCCGGGCGCGGCAACGAAGGCGCGTCCAGCTCGGCTTCCTCGACGCGGACATCGACGCCATGCGCGGAGGCGTTCGCGATGATGCGCACGCACTGCACGGGATCCGGCTCGACCGCGATGACCGCGGCGCCCAGCCGGGCACACTCGACGCCCACCGCGCCGGAACCGGCCAGCACGTCCCACACCAGCACGCCGGGACGGGGGGCGAGGCGGGCCAGCACGAACGCGCGGACCTCGGCGCCGAGCACGTGCGTGCGGCTCCCGAAGGCGTCGTCCGGCAGCGCCCAGCCGTCGGTCGCGCGGAGGAACTCGTTGTCCGCCAGGCACAACACGGCGTCCGGTGCGGTCCAGCGCCTCGTCACCGCGTCCCGTGGGTCCACAGTGGTCAGTTCGCCGGAGTCCTGCACGATCAGGGAGCGGCGCCAGCCCGCGAGGCCCGCGCCGATCTCGGCGGGCCCGATGCCGTCGGCCAGCTTGACGAGCACGGCGGAGCGGGCGCGGCACACGTTCAGCGCGGGGCGCAGGCCGTCCGCCGCGTCGACGATCTCGACGGGGCGGCCCGCTGCCTCCAGCAGCTTCTCGACCGACATCAGTTGCCGGCGGTGCGCTTGGGCTTACGGGCGGTCGGCCGCTTCTTGGGAGTGGCCGTCGATGCGCGGACCGTCGGCGGCTTCGGCTTCTCCGCCGCGACCACCACCAGCTTCGGCTTCGGCGCGGGCTCCTCGGCGGGCTTGCGCACCGACTGTTGTATTTCCTCCACCGCCGTCCACGCCGGGTTCGGCTCGGCGACGGGCGCGGTGGCGGGAGCGGGCGCGGACGTGGGAATGGGCTCGTCCACGCGGGTCGCGATGCGCGAGGCCGCGCGGCGGGACCAGCGGGTCGGGCGGGCTGCGCGCAGCGGCTCGTCCACCGACGTCGTCGCCGAGGCCGAGACACGACGCGTGGACGCCTTCACCGCGGCACCGACGAGGAACAGCGTCGAGCGGTACAGCTTGTGCTGCTTCACCACCGACTCCAGCTCGCCGACCGTGGTGTGCACGATCAGTTCGTCGGCCTGGCTCACCTTGTAGGCGACGACGACCGGCGTGGCCTCGGAGTACCCGCCCTGCAGCAGCTTCTCCACGAACTGGCCGGTGCGCGCGCCCGAGACCGTGGCGGCCATCGTGGTCTGCAGCGCGGCGAACTCGCTCACGAGCTCGCTGCTCTCCGGCGAGATCAGCACGGTGGACGACGCCTCGGTCAGCGTCAGCTCGCGGCCGATCTTGGCGGCAGCTGCGGCGACGACGGACACACCCGGCACGACCTCGACCTCGAGACCGAGACGCACGCACAGGTCGTGCTGCTCCTGGACGCCACCACCGGTCGCGGCGTCGCCCGAGTGCAGGCGCACGACGACCTGACGCGACGCGGCGGCACGGCGGTACACATCCGTGATCTCCTCGGGCGTGACGCGCGAGAAGTCGACCAGTTCGGCGTCGGCGCGGGCGTGCTCGCGGACGCACTCGAGGTCCACCGCCGCGGGCGCCCAGATGACGACGTCGGCTTCCGCGATGCGGCGCGCGCCTCGGAGAGTGATGAGGTCGGCGGCACCGGGACCGGCGCCGACGAAGGAGACCCGACCGGTCGTCGTCACGACAGCTCCACAGGGGGTTTCGGGGAGAGACTTAAGCGATGACCGTACCGTCTGCCACTCCTGCCACGAACGGGTGGCAGGCCCGCACGAATCGGGCTACGGCCTCCGGATCACCGGCGGGGTGCGTGTGCAGGTACGACGCGTGCACGCCGCCCACCACGAACCCCTCGGCGACGGGCCGTGAATCGACGCCGCGCCAGTGCCACGCGGGCGGGGTGGAGTGCGGTGTGGACAGCTGGGTCCGGTGGAACTCGTGGCCGGTCACGCGGCTGCCCGGCGGGTGCAGCGGTGAGCTCGCGGAGGCCACCGCGTCCCGATAACCGAGGGTCAGCTTCGGGGTCATGAACCCCTCGGCGTCGAGCACGCCGCACATCGGGTGCCCGTCCAGTGATCTCGCGAGGTACAGCAACCCTCCGCACTCGGCGTGGACCGGCGCACCCGAACGAGCGAACCGAGCCACTGCCTCGCGCAACTTCGCGTTGCCTGACAAAGCTTCCGCGTGTTGCTCCGGAAATCCGCCGGGCAGGACGAGGCCCGCCGTGCCCTCCGGAAGGTCTTCGTCGTGGAGCGGATCGACGACGGCGACGGCCGCTCCCGCCGCCTTCAGCACCTCGACGTGCTCGGCGTAGCCGAACGTGAACGCCGCTCCGCCCGCCACGGCGACCACCGGTTCGTTCGCGACGCGGTCGACCTGGGGTTCCCACGCGGCGACGGCCATCGCGGGCACCGACGAGGCCAGCCTGCGCACCGCGTCGAGGTCGACGTGCTTGCCCACCGCGGCGGCGATCGCGTCGACCGCGGCGACGGCCTCCGGACCGTGCTCCGCCGCCGTCACGAGCCCCAGATGCCGTGAGGGCAAGGAGAACTGCGGATCGCGCGGCAGCACGCCGAGCACGTCGAGGCCGACCTCGTCGCACGCCGACCGCAGCACCTGCTCGTGCCGTTCCGAGCCGACCTGGTTGAGGATCACGCCGCCGAGCCGGACTGTGGGGTCGTAGCCGCGGAAGCCGTGCAGCAGCGCGGCGAGCGACCGGCTTTGCCCGCGTGCGTCCACGACGAACAGCACGGGTGCGTTGATCAGCTTGGCCACGTGCGCGGTCGAGCCGATGCCGGCGGTGTCGATGCGGCCGTCGAACAGGCCCATCACGCCCTCGACGACGGCGATGTCGCAGCCCTTGGAGCCGTGCGCGAACAGGCCGGGGATCCGGTGCTCGCCGACCATCACGGGGTCGAGGTTGCGGCCCGGCCTGTTCGTGGCGAGCGAGTGGTAGCCGGGGTCGATGTAGTCGGGTCCCACCTTGAACGGCGCGACCCGCGACCCGGCCTGGCGCAACGCGGCCATCAGGCCCGTCGCGACGGTGGTCTTGCCGCTGCCCGAGGCCGGGGCCGCGACGACCAGCCTGTTCACCACTCGATCCCCCGCTGGCCCTTCTGCCCGGCGTCCATCGGGTGCTTGACCTTGGTCATCTCCACCACGAGGTCGGCGGCGTCGATGAGCTTCTGCGGCGCGTACCGGCCGGTGATGACGACGTGCTGGTGGCCGGGCCGGTTCGCCAGCGTCTCCACGACCTCGTCGACGTCGATCCAGCCCCAGTGCAGCGGGTAGGTGAACTCGTCGAGCACGTAGAAGCCGTGGCGTTCGGCGTTGATCCGGCGCTGGATCTCGTGCCAGCCCTCGAGCGCGGCGGTGGCGTGGTCGTCCTCGGTGCCCTGCTTGCGGGTCCAGGACCAGCCCTCGCCCATCTTGTGCCACTCGACCGCGCCGCCCTCGCCGGTCTCGTCGTGCAGCCGGCCGAGCGCCTTGAACGCGGTCTCCTCGCCAACCTTCCACTTGGCGGACTTCACGAACTGGAACACGCCGATGTCCCAGCCCTGGTTCCAGCCGCGCAGCGCCATGCCGAACGCCGCCGTCGACTTCCCCTTCATCTCACCGGTGTGCAGCATCAGCAACGGCCGGTTGCGGCGCTGCCGGGTGGTCAGGCCGTCCTTCGGCACCTCGGTGGGTTGTCCTTGAGGCACTGGGTTCTCCTTGCTCGTTGGTCGCTGCTCCGCAGACTCCGGTGAGGTCGCCCGGAGTCTGGCGCGAACTCACGCGGCCCGGACGACGCCGGCGAGGTGGTCGGCGCTGAGCTGGTCGAGCTTCACGCAGGTGCCCTGCAACGCCTCGGCGATCTTCTGCGCGAGGCCGAGGCGGACGTGGCCCTGTTCGCAGTCGACGACCACGACAGCGGTCTTCTCGAGCAGGGTCGCGGCCTTGAGCGCGTCCTTGGTCGGGTCGCCGCCCAGGCCGGACGACGTCGCGCGGCCGTCCGTCAGCAGCACGACGAGCGGGCGCTTCTGCGGGTCGCGCATCCGTTCGATCTCCAGGACGCGGTGGGCCTTCATCAGGCCGTCCGCAAGCGGGGTCCGGCCTCCGGTGCGCATCTTCTTGAGCCTGGTGGCCGCCGCGTCCACGGAGGTCGTCGGAGGCAAAGCGACTTCGGCCTGGGTGCCGCGGAACGTCACCACGCCGACCTTGTCCCGGCGCTGGTAGGCGTCGCGCAGCAACGAGATCACCGCGCCGCTGACGGCCGACATCCGCTTCTGCGCCGCCATCGAGCCGGACGCGTCGACGACGAACAGGACGAGGTTCGACTCCTTGCCCTCCCTGACCGCCTTGCGCAGGTCGGAGGCGGTGAGCAGCAGTCCGGGGCCACTGCGGCCACGCGCTCGCTGGTGCGGCGCGGCGTTCGTGAGCGTGTCGACCAGGTGCAGCCCGTTGCCGTCCACTTTGGACGATCGGACGATCCGGCCGGTGCGGGCGCGGGCCCGGGAACGCTTGCCCGGCGCGCCCTCCCCGACTCCGGGGACCTCCAGCAGGCGTGCCTTGAACGCGGGCGACGGCTCCGGTGCCGGACGGTCGCCGGGCGCGTTCCCGTTGCCCTTCGGGCCTTCCTGCGGCTCGGGCAGCTCGCCACCGCCGGGACCGTCGTCGTCCGGGCCCTCGTCCGGCTCTTCCGCGTGCTCGGCGGCCTGGCGCATCGCGTCTTCGAGCTGCTGCTCCTCGATGCCGGGCTCGTCGAACGGGTCGCGGCGGCGCCGGTGCGGCAGGGCAAGCCTGACCGCGGTCTCGACGTCGGTCTCCTCGACGCTTTCGGCACCTCGCCACGCCGCGTGGGCAGTCGCCGCACGGGCGACGACGAGGTCCGCGCGCATGCCGTCGACCTCGAAAGCCGCGCAGACAGCGGCGATCCGGCGCAACTCACTGTCCGGAAGGGACACTCGCGGCAGCTTCTGCTGGGCGTCGGCGATCTGCTGCTTGAGCTTCGCGTCCTCCGCCTCCCACTTCGCCGCGAACGTCACGGGGTCGGCCTCGTAGGCGAGCCGGCGCCGGATCACCTCGGTGCGCACGCTCACGTCCCGCGCCGCCTTCACCGCCACGGTCAGCCCGAACCGGTCGAGCAGCTGCGGCCGCAGCTCGCCCTCCTCGGGGTTCATGGTGCCGACCAGCAGGAACTGCGACGGGTGCGAGACCGACACACCCTCGCGTTCCACGTGCGCGCGCCCCATCGCGGCGGCGTCGAGCAGCAGGTCGACCAGGTGGTCGTGCAGCAGGTTGACCTCGTCGACGTAGAGCACGCCCCGGTGCGCCGAGGCCAGCAGCCCTGGCTGGAACGCCCGGACGCCCTCGGTCAGCGCCTTCTCCAGGTCGAGCGACCCGACCAGTCGGTCCTCGGTGGCGCCGACGGGCAGCTCGACGAGCTTGGCCGGCCGCCGTTCGACGCCGTCGTGGGGCCCGTCGGGGCAGTCGGTGCTGCCGGGCACGCAGCCGAAACGGCAGGCTCGAGACACGTCCAGTTCGGGCAGAAGCGCGGCGAGGGCACGCACGATGGTCGACTTCGCGGTCCCCTTCTCGCCGCGGACGAGAACGCCGCCGATACCGGGATGTACGGCGTTCAACAGCAGGGCAAGCCGGAGGTCGTCATGGCCGACGACAGCCGAAAAGGGGAACATGCTCGGCGAAGTCCTTCCTCGGGTGTCCACGCCCGCGGTCGGTGATCAAGAGGGGAACGAGTTCCTGACTCCCGGTTCTCTCACTACCGGTCACAGTCGCGGGACGGCGCCGGATTCGCACCGGCTTCCTCGCACTCCCCTCACAGCCCCGGCATCGTCGCATTTCGCACCGCCGGGTCCAACAGCCAGGTGAGCGACGTCGCGTCAGGAATGCGGTAGTCTTGGCTTGCGCAGTCGCACTAGCGCTGTGAAGTGGACCCGGCAGCCTTCCGGACGGTGGGTGGGCCGGGTTTCGCGGTTTTCAGAGGACTTCCACCGCGGTCACCAGTGGCTCCACTCGTTTCTTCCAGTGCCCACCGCGATGCCAGCACCACGCGATCGCGTCGGGCAACGCCAGCAAGGGCTCCTCGTGGGCGCGATGGTGCCGGTAGACGAGCGTGTCGTGACAGCCGAGATCTCGAACACAGCGGTAGAGCAGCTTCTTGTCCGCCTCCAGGACGGAATCGTCCTGTTCGAGCACCAGCATCGAGACACCGGAACCGGCGAGGTCGGCGACCAGGCGAACGAGGCAGGCATCACGCTGGCGCCGGCGGGCGTGCGCTGACCCGTCGTAGATCGTGACCTCGGACGCGATCTCCACGACGACGTCGAGGATCTGCTTCCTCCGCTGGTCGGACTCCTTGTGGAAGTGGATGCGCCGTTGGTTGGCCATGATCAGGCCTCGGACGATGCGACGAGCGGACGCGAGGTCACCGGGCACCAACGCGGCAGCAGTGACCAGGTAGCCCTTCTCCTTGGTCTCGTCCACGAACACGTGGGCGGTCATGCCGAACTGCCTCCTGATCACATCCCGAGATCTGATCGTGACAGAAGGCTTGGCGACACGATTGAGCGACGTCGCCCTAGATCAGGCTCTGGAACTCCGCCCAGGCCTCCGCGACCTCGTCCGCCGTCCACTCCAGCGCGGGCTCGGCGATCGTGATCTCGTTCTTCGCGAGCATGCCGTCCCGCCAGAAGTTGCCGAGGAACTTGCCGCTCACCTCGGTCAGCCGCTGCGGGTCGCCGGGCAGGTGCAGCGCGAACTGGTGGGTGTGCGGCTCGGGCAGGCCCATGGCGGAGGCCACGACCTTGGCGTGCTCGACGTAGGTGCCCAGCCGGGGCAGCACGGTGTCCAGGCCGTGCAACGCGGACAGCGCCGCCGGCCACTGCTGGAACAGCATGCCGCCGTACCGGTGCCGCCACACCCGTGCCTGGTCGACGAAGTCCTGGGTGCCGGCGAGCGCCGCGCCGGAGATGCCTTCGAGGGACTTGTAGAACGACACGTAGACCGAGTCGAACAGGCCCGCGATCTCGGGCAGCGGTTTGCCCAGGCCGAAGGTGCTCTCCCACAGCCTGGCGCCGTCGAGGTGCACGACCGCGTCACGTTCGCGGGCCGCGTCGACGAGCGAGGTCAGCTCGTCCCAGGTCGGCAGGACGAAACCGGCCTCGCGGTCCGGCACCTCCAGCAGCAGCGTCCCGTACGGCTCCGGGCAGGTGGCGACCTCGGAGTTCGCCACCTTGATCGGGCGCAGACCGGACAGCACGGTCAGCGCGTCGTCCTCGTGGTTCAACGGATGGGCTTGCGGGTGCATCGCCACGATCGGGTTGTGCGTGCGGTCGGCCCAGCACCGCAGCGCGATCTGCTGCGCCATGGTCCCGGTCGGCACGAACAGCGCGGCCTCGGTGCCCAGGAGCTGTGCGACCCGCGTCTCCAGCGCGCCCACCGGGCCGCCGTCGCCGTAGCGGTCGGGGTCGACGTCCGGAACCGGGCCGAGCCTCTCCAGGAGCGTCTTCTTGCGGGTTCCGGAGAGCTGTCGGTTCATCACCAACGCATCAAACCTCAGCGGCGAGCGTGTCCGCGAGCGAGATAACGCCTGCCCTGATTTCCTGAGCCGTCATGCCCTGGGCCAGCAGGAACTCGATGTGCTCGCCCCGCAGCACGGCCAGCACGGTGTGCGCCTTGAACGTCGAGCCGACCAGCCGGGCCAGCCGCTCGACGGTGATCCGGAAGTTGCCCTCGCAGCTGCGCACCGTCGTCCGTTCCACGGCGATGACCAGCGGCAACGACGCGAGCACGTGGTCGAACAGCGTGCCGGCGAACTCTCCGGCGGAGCGGCACTCCAGCGACGCCGTCTGGATCCAGGAGGCGGCCGTCTCGTCGACCACGGCCCTGACCAGGCCCGCCTTGTCGCCGAACCGCCGGAACACGGTGCCCTTGCCGACGCCTGCCGCCGTGGCCACGTCCTCCACCGACACGGCGTCGATGCCGCGCTCGCCGATCAGCCGGGTGGCGGCGGCCAGGATCGCGGCCCGGTTGCGGGCGGCATCGGCACGTTCCAACGAACTCTCCCTTGACACGAGCGGACCGGCAGTCCGTATTCTAGCAAACGGACCAGCGGTCCGCTTATCCAGGGGAGGCAGCGAATGAAGGCAGTGCGGTTCCACGAGTTCGGCGGGCCCGGGGTGCTGAAGGTCGAGGAGGTGCCGGATCCGGCCGGCGACACGCTCGTCGACGTCACCGCGATCGGGCTCAACTACGGCGAGACGGTGATCCGCCGGGGCAAGGGCAAGGAGCTGTTCCCGTGGTATCCGGGACCATCGCTTCCCGTCACCCTCGGCTCGGAAGTCGTTGGCACCACAAGAGAAGGCCGACGGGTCATGGGTGTGCCCCGCGACGGGGCCTACGCCACCAAGGCCGTCGTCGAGCACCCGATCGACGTGCCCGACGACGTGAGCGACCACGAAGCCCTTGCTCTACTGCTGCAGGGCACCACGGCGGTCGCGGCAGCCAAGGCGGCCCGCATCCAACCGGGCGATCGGGTGCTCGTGGAGGCGGCGTCCGGTGGCGTCGGCGGTCTGCTCGTGCAGCTCGCGGAACGGGCGGGCGCGACCGTGCTCGCGGCGTCCAGCAAGGGCGGTCTCGGCTACGACTGGGACGGCCTCGACCCGGTCGACGTCGTCTTCGAGTCCATCGGCGGCGAGGTCGGGAAACGCGCGTTCGAGCTGCTCAAGGACGGCGTCGGCCGCATGGTCGTGTTCGGCTACGCGAGCGGCGAGCCGTTGGACGTGACGGCGAGCGACATCTTCCGCAAGGGCGTCGCGGTCATGGGCCTGCCCCGCGACGTCACGCCGGAAGAGGTGTTCGAGCTACAGCTCAAACCGATCCTCGGCGACGTCTACCGGCTCGACGAGATCGCCGAGGCGCACAGTGCGCTCGAAGCCCGCACCACGACGGGCAAGCTCATCGCGCGACCGTGACCGACCGGGGCGCCCGGAACGACAGCAGCTGAAGCCACTCCGGCTGCGAGCCGTCCAGCCGCAACGACGGCTCGTGCTCGGCCACCGTCCGCAACGTCACCGCGGCCTCCAACCGAGCCAGCCCGGCGCCGAGGCAGAAGTGACGGCCGTAGCCGAACGCCAGATGCCGGGGATCGGTCTCCTTGCCGCTCAACAACAACACGAGCTCCGCACCGGCAGGCACGCGCACACCGGACAGCACGACGTCACGCGCGGTCAGCCGCCGCCACGTCACCACGGGCGTCTCGGTCCGCAGCACGTCCTCGACGAAAGCCTCAGCCACACCAGGCGAACCCAGACGCGCCCACAACGCGCGGTCCTGCAACGCCCGGCGCAACGCCGTGGACAACAACTGGGTCGTCGTCTCCTGGCCCGCGATCAGCAGGAAGTAGCACAGGCCGGCGGAGTCCTCAGCGGACACTCCGGCATCGGCCAGCGCGCAGAACAACTCGCCGTCACGGGCGTGGTAGCGCTTGATCAGCCACTGGTGGAAGTCGCCGACGTCGTCGACCAGCTCCAGCTGCCGTTCACGCGAAACGTCGCCCCAGAAGAACTCCAGCGACCCGGAGCTCCACCGCTTCAACGTCGGGATGTCGACGTTCTCCAGCCCCAGCAGGTCCATCAGCACGATCGCCGGGAGGTCCCACGCGAGCGAGCGCACGAGATCCGTGCCACCCAGCCGTTCCAAAACCAGGGAACGGATGCGAGGCTCCGCAGCGGCAACGCGAGCCGGAGTGAAGAACGACGCGACGAGGTGGCGCAACTGAGCGTGCGAGTCGGAACCGTTGTTCGCCAAGGTCGGCGGCAGGGAAAAGCGGGCGCGAACCAGGGAACGCAACGCGGCCGTGCCGACCGGAGTCACGGCGGTCAGCGCGTTGTCGGGCAGGTAGGTGACCGGATCGGCCAGCACGGCGCGGACGTCGTCGTAGGCCGACACCACCCAGCGTCCGCCGAGGAACTGCACCGGCGAGGTGAGTTCGGCGCGCGTGAAGGTGAACAGGTCCACGAGCGGCACGCTAGCGGGCGGATGGGAGACTCACGCGGTGACCGTGAGCACAACTGAGGCGATTTCCAGTGGTGGTGAGTCGACGCTCGACTGGATCGACACCCGCTCCGAAGCGCGAGTCAAGGCTGGCCTGAGCCGGCGGCTGCGGCCGCGCACGTCGGACTCGACGGACCTCGACCTCGCGAGCAACGACTACCTGGGGCTCGCCAAGGACAAGCGCGTCGCGGGTGCCGCGGCCGCCGCCACGCTGAAGTGGGGTTCCGGCTCGACGGGATCACGCCTGGTCACGGGCTCGACGGAGCTGCACGCCGAGCTGGAGTTCGAGCTCGCGAACTTCTGCGGCTCGCAGTCCGCGCTGGTGTTCAGCAGCGGGTACATGGCGAACCTCGCCGCGGTCACGGCGCTGACGGGCCCCGGCACGGCGATCGTCGCTGACCAGCACATCCACGCGTCGCTGATCGACGGCACGCGCCTGTCGAAGGCCGACGTCGTCGTCGCGGACCACTGCGACGTCGGCAAGGTCCGGCACGCGCTGGAGACGCGCGGCAAGCGGCGCGCGATCGTCGTCACGGACTCGGTGTTCAGCGTCGACGGCGACATCGCCCCGCTGAACGAGCTGCACGAGGCCTGCCGCGCGACGGGTGCGGCGCTGGTCGTGGACGACGCGCACGGACTCGGTGTCGTCGGACCCGGTGGCCGGGGCGCGGTCGCCGAGGCGGGCATCATCAAGGCGCCGGACGTGATCACCACGCTGACGCTGAGCAAGTCGCTGGGTGCGCAGGGCGGTGCGGTCCTCGGCCCGAGCCGGGTGATCAAGCACCTGATCGACACCGCGCGCCCGTTCATCTTCGACACCGGTCTCGCGCCCAGCAGCGTGGCGGCGGCCCTCGCGGCGATCAAGATCCTGCGCGAGGAGCCCGACCGTCCCGAACGGGCGCTGACCGTGGCGCACGACCTGAGCAACCGCCTGAAGGAAGCCGGTTTCCAGGTCAGCACGCCGACCGCGGCCGTGGTGAGCGTGCGCGCGCCGTCGCCGGAGCAGGCGTTCCAGTGGGCCGAGAACTGCCGCGCGAGCGGTGTCGTCGTCGGCTGCTTCCGGCCGCCGTCGGTGCCGGACCAGATCAGCAGGCTGCGGCTCACCGCGCGCGCCGATCTGACCGAGGCCGACATCGAGCGCGCGGTGCGCGTGATCAGGGAGAGCGCCGCATCCGCAGGTGTGGAATCCCGTCCTCGATGAACTCGGCGCCCTCGGCGACGAACCCGAACGACGCGTAGAAGTCGGCGACGTACGTCTGCGCGTCGAGCACTGACGGCGCGGTGCCGATGTCCACCAGCGCGGCCTGCATGAGGCGACGGCTGAAGCCGCGGCCACGGGCCATGCGCGCGGTGGCGACGCGTCCGACGCGGAACGTGCCGTCTGCCTCTTCGAGCAGTCGCAGGTACGCGAGCGGCTCGTGTGATCCCTCGGACTCCAGCCAGAAATGCCGTGTGCCCTGGTCGAGATCGCGACCGTCGACGTCCGCGTAGACGCAGTTCTGCTCCACGACGAAAACGTCCTGGCGCAGCCGCAAGATCGCGTAGAGCTGGGCGGGGCTCAGGTCGAGTCCCCACTGACGGCGCAGGGTGGCCGGAAACTGTGTGGTTCGCACCTGGTCGTGGATATCAGAAGCCCAGCGTCTGCCGGTAGTGAGCGAGCCGGGTGTAGACACCAGGTTCATCTGCGCGTGCGCAGCCGCGGCCGAACGACACGACGCCCGCGAGCCTGCCGCGCACCACGAGGGGCCCGCCGGAGTCGCCCGTGCAGGCGTCCCGGCCACCTCGCCCGGCGCACAGCATCGCGCCCGGCCGGTAGTCCGGTTCCTTCAGCAGGCACTCGGAGTCGGACAGGATCGGCACCGTCACCTTGCGCAGCGACATGGCGGGCGGGGTGTTCTCGGCGGTGCGGCCCCAGCCGAGCACCACGCCGTCGTCACCGACCTCGCCGAGCGCGATCGTCCGGTACGGCACCGGGTTCGCGAGCGTCAGTATCGCCACGTCGTCGCCCTTGGTGACCTCGACGTAGTCGGGGTGCCGCCACACGCTCGCGACCGCCGCGTCGACGCCTTCGGCCTTGTCCCGCAGGTCGGTGCGGCCGGCGACCACGCGCAGCTGCTCGGCGGGGCGCTGGTTCTTGCCGAGCACGCCCTTGAGCGTCACGCAGTGCGCGGCCGTCATGACCTTGTCCGGGGCGACGAGCGCGCCACCGCAGATCAGCTGACCGTCCGTGGTGGTGATCGCCACAACCCACGGGGTGTCGGCCACCCGCGCGGGTGTCCCCCCAACGATCGCATCAGCGGACGAACCACCGCTGACCAGCGCGATCACCGCTACCAGCACGGCACACCGCTTACCCCTCACGGACCACTCCTCGTTGCGCCAGGTGGACGATCGGTCACCAACGGTAGCGATCGCGCTAGGACGGCGTCAAAACCGGAGATTCTCGTGTTAATGTCCCATCAGGCCGGAGATTTTGCGGTCTATGACTTAGATCACGGGGGTATGTACGGTGTTGTTCGACTTCGGCCAGGTTCCGGCCTTTCTCATCGCGTGCGCGGTCGTCATCGTGACCCCCGGTGTCGACGCGTTCCTGCTGCTGCGCACGTCACTGCGGTCGGGCACCCGCGCCGGACTGCTCGCGCTGGGCGGCATCCACTCGGCCGCGGCGGTCCAGGTCGCACTGGTGATCTCGGGTCTCGGAGTGGTGCTCGCGCAGTACCCGATGGTGCTCACGGCGCTGCGCTGGATCGGCGCCGGCTACCTGCTCTACCTGGCGATTTCCATCACGCGCGGCCTGATCAAGCGCTCCGGCGGCGAGCCGGAGGAGGTCATGAGCACGCGGCCGTTCCGGCAGGGCTTCCTGACCAACATCACGAACCCGAAGATGATCCTGTTCTCGCTCGCGTTCCTGCCACAGTTCATCGGATCGGGTGAACCGGCGCCTCAGCTCGCGATGCTCGCCGTCGTGTTCCTCGGACTGGCGGCGGTGTGGGAGCTGATGATCGTTCTGGCGGCCTCACGGGTGGCCGGGAAGCTCAAGCGACCCGGTGTGACGACCGCGCTCGACGCTGTCTGCGCGGCCGTCTTCCTCACCATGTCGGTCGGCTTGGTGCTCTAGTCAGCTCACGCGGCGAGGTGGAAGTACCACCGCTGGAGCTGCGGGTTCCGGGGGATCCTGTCGTACAGGTACAGGGGCGAACCGGGCGTGAGGTAGTTGCCCTTGGCAACGTTGCGGAGCAGGTAGCCGCCGAACAGGTCGGGCCCCTCCACCTGCCACCGCTGCTGCGGATCGGTCGTGGCGCAGTCCCCTGCCAGGTCGACGCTCTGCACCGCGGTCGTCCCCGGCTTGGGACGCAGGCAGCGCTCACCCACCTTGAGCTGGATGACCCCACCGCCCAGTTCGACCCGCTGGTACGGCGCCCCAGGGCACACGGCCATGGCGGCACCGCCGGCGCAGTTGTCGGTCTTCTCGACAGCCCACCACCGGGAGTTCTCCAGGGTGACCAGCGCACCGGTGGTGTCCGGCAGCGGCGTCACCGAACCGACCTCGGTCACGACCCAGCGCTGGTGGTCGCTGTCCTGCTCGGTGTCCGGGATGATCTTGAGGTCGTACTCGTCGTACCAGGTCGTGTCGGCGTACCCGTTCCACGTGGCCAGCTTGAGCCTCGTCGCCCCGGACGCGTCGGTGACGAACTCCCAGCGCTGGTGCCGGTCGTTCTCGTCGCACCGGTCCGTGACGAGGGAGAACTCCCCGTCGACGCACCACCGGTCGGCCACGTTGCGCAGGAAGAACTGCCCGTTCGGCAGGCCGACCTTCTCCCACCGCTGGGTGTCCGCGCCGGTGCAGGCAGCCATCTCGACCTGGAAGTAACTGCTCCTGGCCGAGGTCATGCACTGGTCGCGGGCGACGCCCTTGACCTCGATGATCGGGTTCCCGGCGGGCTCGGCGCTCGCGGGAACTGTGGTCATTGCCCCCAGGGTGAGCGCGGCCGCGATGGCGGCGACGACACCCAATGATCTTTTCCCCATGCCCCGCACGCTACGGACCTACGATCGGGTTCGTGGCGGATCGACTGCAGTCACTGCGGGACGCGCTGGCCGCACGTCCCGGCGAGCCCGTGCCGTTCGACGTGCTGGCCGCCGAGGTGTGGCCGGACGAGCCGCCGATGCATCCGCGGGCGGCGTTGCGGACGCTGGTCAGCCGGTTGCGCGGCATCGAGCAGGTGATCACCGAACCGACCGGGTACCGGCTGGTGCCGCGGCCGCCCGCGCCGTGCCAGCTGCCCGCGGACCTGCCGGACTTCGTCGGCAGAAGAGAAGAGATCGCGCGGCTGGAGCTGATCGACGCGCCGGTGCGGGCGATCACCGGGCTGCCCGGCGTCGGCAAGACCGTGCTCGCGATCAGGGAGGCGCACCGGCTGCGGCCCGAGTTCCCGGACGGGCAGCTCTACGTCAACCTGCGCGGCTTCTCCACCGGGCCGGCGATGACGGTCGGGCAGGCCCTGGAAAGGTTCGTGAAGGCGCTGGGCGGCGGGCCGAACGACGACTACCACGAGCTGCTGCGGAACCGGCGGGTGCTGGTGGTGCTCGACAACGCGACCGCCGAGGTGATCGAGCCCCTCCTGCCGGCCGCCCCCGGCTGCGCCGCGCTGATCACGAGCCGCCAGGACCTGCCGCAGTTCGCGCAGGTCAACCTGTCCGTGCTGGCCGAGCAGGAGGCACGGGAGCTGCTCAAGGGCATGCGGGTCGAAGGGGACACGAGCGAGCTGATCGGGCTGTGCGCGCGGCTGCCGCTGGCGTTGCGGATCGCCGGGGCGAACCTCGCCGGGCGGCACCTGCCGGACTACGTCGAGGAGCTGCGCGAGCACCGCCTCGAAGCGTTGGAGATCGAGGACGACGACACGGCCGTGCAGGCGACGTTCGACCTCTCGTACCGCAAGCTCTCGCCGCGGGCGCGCAGGACGTTCGACTTCCTCGGCGCGGTGCCCGGCCCGGACATCCCGCGCGACCTGGCCGGCGCCGCGACCGACGAGCTGGTCGCGGCGAACCTGGTGCAGCAGAACAACAACCGCTACCAGCTGCACGACCTGCTGCGCCTCTACGCGCACGAACGGGCGACCGAGCAGGACCGGCAGACGGTGTTCGACTGGTACCTCAGGCGGGCCGACGGCGCCGAAGCACAGCTGCAGGTCGGTTTCACCCGGCTGCTTCCGTCCACTCCGGACTCCGTCGCGTTCGCGGACCGCGACGCGGCGATGGCCTGGTTCGAGGCGGAACGGCCGAACCTCGTCGCGCTCGCCGAGGACCACCCCGACGCGGCGCTGGTGGTGGCCACGAGGCCGTACCTGCTGCTCACCGGCCAGTACGCCGACCTGCGCACGATCGCGCGCGCCGCGTTGGACGGCGGCGAGACCGGGCGGCGCGCGGCGGCGATGCGGGTCTGCCTCGCCTACCTCGACTGGCGGTCCGGCGAGCACCGGACGGCGATCGAACACAGCGAACGGGCCATCGACGAGTACCGCGCCGCCGGTGCGCAGGCCCCGGAGGCCACCGCGCTCAACATCCTCGCCGGGATCCACCACGACCTCGGCGACCTCGCCCGCGCTCGCGAGCACCTCGCGTCGGCGATCGAGCTCTACGGGCCCAACGGCATGCGGTCGCAGCTGATCGGCGGTCTCGGCAACCTCGGGCTGGTCGACCTGGAACTCGGCAGGCTCTCCTCCGCCGAGGACGCGCTGCGCCGGTCCGTCGAACTGGCCAGGGAGATCGACGACTGGCAGCACCTCGCGAACGGCCTCAACAACCTCGGCGTGGTGCTCGCGGCCCGGCAACGGCACGCGGACGCGGAAGCCGCGTTCAGCGAGTCCCTCGACCTTTCGCGCCGGCACGGGCTGCGGCCGATCGAGATGTCCGCGCGGGTCGAGTACGCGGAGCTGCTCATCGCCGTCTGCCGCCGCGAAGAAGCCCGTGACCACGCCGAACGCGCGCTCGAACTGGCGGGCGACGACGACCTGTTCATCGAGGTCGACGCCTGCCTGGTGCTCGCGGAGATCAACCGGTCGGTCGCCGGGTACGACGAAGTGCTGCGCCGCGCGGCCGACGCCGGGTTCCGCATCATCGAGGTGCGCGCGCTGGCGGGCAAAGCCGCGTTGACGCAGGACGAAGCGTTGTACGACAAGGCGATCGAACGAGCGGAGAGCGCGGGACTGCGCCACCGGGCCGACCTGGTCAGGAAACTCCGCTCAGGTACGTCGTGACGCGCGTGTAGACGCCGGGCGCGTTCGGACGGGCGCAGCCGATGCCCCACGACACGATGCCCGCCAACCGGCCGTCGACCACGAACGGACCACCGGAGTCGTCGACGCACGCGTCGATGCCGCCGTCGGGATATCCCGCGCAGAACATGGCCTGGGCGTCGTAGCGCGCGTAGGTCGCGGCGCACTGCTCGTCCGGCATGATCGGCACGTAGGCCTTGTGCAGCAACGGACTCTTGGCCGTGTCGTTCTCCGCCTGCCGCCCCCAGCCGTACACGACACCGACGCTGCCGTTCATGTAGACGCCCGGTGCGGCGACCGGCAGCGTCCGGTACGGCATCGGCTCGGCGAGCGTCAGCAGGGCGATGTCCTTGCCACGCGAGGGAGTCGAATAGCCGTCGACGAGTTCGTACGACGTGGCGACCGAGGTGGATCCGCCGTCGGTGCGCAGGTCGAGCCGCCCACCGACGACGGTGATCGAGCCGGGAGTGCGGCCCTGGACGCAGTGCGCCGCCGTGACCACCTGCCCGGGACCGAGGAGCGCGCCACCGCAGAACTGGTGGCCCGACGACGTCGTCAGCGCCACCATCCACGGCACCTCACCGGCGTTGTCCACCACTTCACCGCCGACGATCCGAGGTGCGGCGTGAGCCGGGATCACCGTGATCACGAGCAGGACCAGAACCGCCAGCAGTCGCATGTGGACCAGCAGAGCCCAGCGGCCTACGGGTCGACAACCCCAGGCGGCGAAGCATCCACGACCGAGTGAAGATCCTTGGCGTAGCGGGAGATCCGGACGTACACGCCGGGCTTGTTCTTGCGCGCACAGCCCTCGCCCCACGACGTGACGCCGACGAGTTTGCCGTCCACCACGATCGGGCCGCCCGAGTCGCCCTGGCAGGTGTCGACCTTGCCGCCCTCGTAACCCGCGCAGAACATGTCCGCCTTCACGAACTGCGGGTAGGTGTCGACGCAGAAGTCGTCCGGCAGCACCGGCACGGTGGCCTGCATGAGGAAGCGGGACGTCTTGCCGTTCTCCGCCGTGCGTCCCCAGCCGAGCGCGCGCAACTGCGTTCCTGGCTGGTAGAGCGCCCGATCGGACAGTTCGGCGAGCGGCAGCGGCCGGTACGGCAGCGCTTCCTTCAGCGTCAGGACGGCCACGTCCTCGCCCTCGTCGGCGGAGACGTACTGCTTGTGGATCCAGATCTTCGTGACGATCGCCGTCACCCCGGCCGTGCGGTCCTGCTTGTCCTCGCGGCCCGCGACGACCTTCAGCTCACTCGGCGAGCGGCCGAGCGCGCAGTGGGCCGCGGTGAGCACCTTCGCCGGCGCGACGATCGTGCCACCGCAGAACTGGCCGCCGCGGTCGTCGACGAGGTAGACGGCCCACGGGTTGGCCTCGATGGAGGCCCGCTCACCGCCAACGACCTGCTCGTTGGCGGCGGCGGTGCCCGTTGAAGCGAGCAATGAGGAGAGAACCAACACCAGGAGTCGTCTCATGACTCCAGATGGTAGCTACTCCGCTGGGCCGTTCGGAGCAACCTTGCTCCAGACCCTGCCTGCCGCGCCCATGACCGACTCACCGATGTCGTTGATCGTCTTGATCAGCGGGTCGGCGGAGTTGCTCATGGAGTCCTTGTAGGACCGGGCGGCGGACTTGATGTCGTCGCCGAGGTTCGTCGTCGGCCTGTCGTCCTCACGGCGCGCGTAGGTGCCCGTGAGGATCTCGCGGTACTCCTCGCTCGCCGACCAGCGCTGCAGTTCGGCGGCCCGCACCACGACCAGCGGGTGCGTGCGGGTCTCGGTGTGCAGGAGCTTGAGGATGCTGTCGCGAATGTCCTCGACCTCCTCGTACTCCTTGGCCTGGGCTAGGAACGACGCGATGTCGACCTGCTGACCGAGGTCGCCCGCGAGCGCGAGGTGCGTGCGCAGCGCGGCCTGCGGGTCCTGGCAGGCCAGCAGGCCCGCCCGGTCGCAGGACAGCTCGGTCTTGCGCTGCCACTCGCGCAGCGCCGCGATGACCGCCCGCATGGCGATCGCACCCGCGGGCACCCACGCGAACGACGTCGTGAGGTCGACCAGCCTGCGCAGCAACGTGTTGTAGAGCGCGTGGCCCGACATCGCGTGGCCCATCTCGTGACCGATCAGGAAGCGCAGCGACTCGTTGTCGAGCAGATCGACCGAACCGGTGCTGATCACGATGAACGGCTTGTCGATGCCGTAGGTGTAGCCGTACGCCTGCGCGTTGCGCTCGACGAAGAGCTCGGGCACCTCCGCGAGGTCGAACGTCGCCGCCACCTCGTTGCGGATGCGGTCGAGCGTCGGGTACTGCTTGGGGCCCACTCGGACGGAGGACGCCACCTGAAGCAGGCGCTCACCCCGCTCGGTGAAGGCTCCGGCGACCGCCTTGAGGATCGGTGCCACGGCGGGCACCGCCCTCAGCACCGCGAGGGCGCCTCGGTCGGCAGGATGCTCATAGGCGCGTGGGCTGATGCCCGGGAACCGCACCCTCGATGATTGCTCAATATCCCCCGTCACTCCCCCAGGTTAGACACGATCCGGACAAGGGTGCACGGAATCACGACTGGACCGTTGCAAACTTGCGCGGTGAGCAGCGACGAAGACACCACAGTTCTGCCGTTGCGCGGCGGAGCCTCAGCGACTTTGGTCCGCCGCCGTGCGGTCGCCAATGACCGTGGGGCGATCCTCTACGTGCACGGTTTCGCGGACTACTTCTTCCAGGAGCACGTGGCCGCGCACTACACGGCCCAGGGCTATGACTTCTACGCCGTTGACCTGCGCGGATACGGCCGGTCGCTGCGTGATGGCGAGGTGCCGAACTACACGACCGACATGGCCGTGTACTTCGAGGAGATCGACGCCGCGATCGCCGTCATTCGTGAAGAGCATTCGCGTGTGGTGCTGATGGGGCACTCGACCGGCGGCCTCACCAGTTCGTTGTGGGCGCACGAACGACGCTCCAGCGACCTGATCGACGCGTTGGTGCTCAACAGCCCGTGGCTCGACGTCGTCGAACCGCCGTTCATGCGGCAGGTCGTGAAGCTGATCGGCGGGATCGCGCCGAAGGTGAAGATCCGCGCGAACCTCGGTGAGGCGTACGGGGCCGCGATCCACAACTCGCGCAACGGCGAGTGGGACTTCGACCTGAAGTGGAAGCCCCTGGCCGGCTTCCCGGTGCTGGCCGGGTGGATCCGGGCGGTGCTGCTGGCGCAGGAGAAGGTCCACAACGGACTCGACGTGCGGGTCCCTGTGCTGGTGCTGCACTCCGACAAGAGCATGTTGAACGCTCGCGAGTGGAGCGAGGACGTCTCGAAGGCGGACGCCGTGCTCGACGTCGAGGGCATGCGCAAGTGGGGTCCGAAGATCGGATCATCGGTCAAGGTCGTGGAGATCAAGGCCGGCATGCACGATCTGTTCCTGTCGCCTGAGCCAGTGCGTGCGGCGGCGCTTGCCGAGGTCGACGAGTTCCTGAAAACGGCTTGACCTCGTTGTAGGTCGAGGTTCGAGACTGGTCGTCATGAACATCGACTTCAACGCCTGGTACGCGCTCGAAAGCGCGATGCAGGACGAGAAAAGCCGTCGCGTGAGCCGGGCGACGTTGAAGCGTGTCGCCCGGTTCGCCCACCCGCAACGGCGTGCCGTGTACGGACTTCTGGCCACCTCCTCGGTCGCGGCGGTGCTCGCGGTGGCCTCGCCGGTGCTGGCCGGACGCGTCGTCGACACCATCATCGGCGGCCGCGACTTCGATCTGGTCGTGTGGCTCGCGCTAGCGATCGCCGGGGTGGCGGTGCTGGAGGCCGGGTTCTCGCTGGCCGAGCGGTGGCAGTCGTCGCGCATCGGCGAGGACCTGATCCTGCGGCTGCGGCAGGCCGTCTTCGACCACGTGCAACGGATGCCGATCGCGTTCTTCACCCGCACGCGCACCGGTGCGCTGGTGTCGCGGCTGAACAACGACGTGATCGCGGCGCAGCGGGCGTTCTCCGAGACGATCTCCGGTGTCGTCACGAACGTGATCGCCCTGGTTCTGACCCTGATCGTGATGCTGACGCTGTCGTGGCAGGTCACGGTGCTCGCGATGGTGCTGCTGCCGATCTTCCTGCTGCCGGCTCGGCGGATGGGCAAGCGTTTGGCGTCGATGCACCGCGAGGCCGCGAACCTCGACTCGATGATGACGACCCAGATGACCGAGCGGTTCTCCGCGCCGGGCGCGACGTTGATCAAGCTGTTCGGCCGGCCTTCCATCGAGAGCGCCGAGTTCGGGTCGCGGGCACGGCGCGTGCGCGACATCGGCGTGCGGACGGCGGTGGCGCAGTGGCTGTTCCTCGTGGCGTTGACGCTCGTGTCCTCGCTGGCGTTGGCGCTGGTCTACGGGCTGGGCGGGTACTTCGTGTTCGCCGGGCAGATGGCGCCGGGCACGATCGTGACGCTGGCGCTGCTGCTGACTCGTCTGTACGCGCCGTTGACGGCGTTGGCCGGCGCACGGGTGGACGTGATGACGGCGCTGGTGTCGTTCGAGCGGGTCTTCGAGGTGCTGGACCTGCCGCCGCTGATCAAGGAGAAGCCCGAGCCGGTCGTCGTTCCCGATGGTCCGGTGCGCGTCGAGTTCGCGGACGTGCAGTTCGCCTACCCGTCCGCGGACAAGGTCTCGCTCGCCTCGCTGGAGGAGGTGGCGTCGCTCGACACCCGCGGCGGCGAGGTGATCCTGGGCGGCGTGTCGTTCGTCGCAGAGCCCGGTTCGCTGATCGCACTGGTCGGCGCGTCGGGTGCGGGCAAGTCGACGATCGCGTCGCTGCTGCCCCGCCTGTACGACGCGGACTCCGGCGCCGTCCGGCTGTCCGGTGTGGACGTTCGCGACCTGTCGTTCGACTCGATCCGCGAGACCGTCGGCATGGTGACGCAGGACGGGCACCTGTTCCACGAGTCGATCGGCGCGAACCTGCGCCTCGCGGCTCCGTCGGCCACCGACGAGGAGATCTGGGACGCGCTGACCCGCGCCCGGCTGGCGGACCTGGTGGCCTCGTTGCCGGACCAGCTGGACACCGTGGTCGGTGAACGCGGCTACCGCCTGTCCGGTGGCGAACGGCAACGGCTGACCATCGCCCGGCTGCTGCTGGCCAAGCCCCGCGTGGTGATCCTGGACGAGGCGACCGCACACCTGGACTCGCGCTCGGAGGCCGCCGTGCAGGAGGCGCTGGTCGAGGCGCTCGCAGGCCGGACGTCGCTGGTGATCGCGCACCGGCTGTCGACCATCCGTGCGGCAGACCAGATCCTCGTCGTCGATGCCGGTCAGATCGTCGAACGTGGTACGCATGAAGCGTTGCTGGCCCTGGAAGGCCACTACGCCAAGCTGTACCGCACTCAGTTCAGCGAAGAACCGATCGGAGCACCGTGAGCATCCCCTCGCCCGACAACCTCTACCCGTTGCCGGACTACGCCCGCACGGTGCTGCTCAAGCCGTTGGTCAAGAACCCGCAGATCGAGATCGGCGAGTACACCTACTACGACGACCCGCACCACGCCACGGAGTTCGAGCAGCGCAACGTCCTCTACAACTTCGGCGCCGAGAAGCTCGTCATCGGCCGCTACTGCGCTCTGGCAGAAGGCGTGCGGTTCATCATGTCCGGCGCCAACCACAGCATGGCGGGCGTGTCGACGTTCCCGTTCACGATCTTCGGCGGCGTCTGGGGCGAGAAGACGCTCGACATCGCTCTCGGCGCACCGAGCCGCGGCGACACGGTGGTGGGCAACGACGTCTGGATCGGCTACAACGCCCTGATCATGCCGGGCGTGCGGATCGGCGACGGCGCGATCATCGCCGCCGGTTCCGTGGTGGTGTCGGACGTTCCGGCGTACGGGATCGTGGGCGGGAACCCGGCCGGGTTGATCAAGAAGCGCTACAGCGACTCGGAGATCGAACTGCTGGAACGCATCGCGTGGTGGGACTGGCCGGTGGAGAAGGTGACCGAGCACGTCCGCGTGATCATGGGCGGCACGCCCGCCGAACTCGCGGAGGTCGAATGAGAACGTTGCTGATCACCGGCCCGGTCGGGGTGGGCAAGACGACGATCGCCGAGGCAGTCGGCGCACACCTGGCCAAGTCCGGGAGGCCGGTCGCCGTCGTGGACCTCGACTGGCTGTCGCAGTGCCGGCCCGCGCCCTCCGGCGACCCGTTCCACTTCGAACTGCAACTGAGCAATCTCCGAGCGGTGACGCCCAACTACGCCAATGCCGGCGCGAGTCGCCTCGTGCTCGCGGGTGTCGTCGAGAGCCAGGCCGATCGCGAGCGGTACGCCGAGGCCGTCGGCGGGCCGCTCACGGTCTGCCGGCTGAAGGCGGACCTGTCCGTGATCCACGAGCGGCTCGTCGCGCGGCACCACGACGAGGCGGAACTGAGGTGGCACCTGAACCGCGCCGACGAGCTCGAGACTCTGTTCACGTCGTCATCGATCGAGGACTTCGTGATGGACGCGAACCGGCCGGTGGACCAGGTATCGCTCGAAGTGGGGCTGGAGTGGCTGCTCCGGGAGCCGGCCCAGTTCTACTCCTCGGCGTCGGACTGAACGTCAGATCGGGTAACCGGTCGCGGCGACGTGGTCGGTGACGGCGGCCAGGGTGGTGGCGGGGTTGAGCGCGGTCACGACGTCCGCGGTCAGCGGGAGCCCAGCGTAGAAGTGCCGCACCGCATCGAGGTCGACCAACATCTCGTAGTAGTCCTGCGCCCAGTCCTGGAACGCCTCGGGCGTGCCGTCGGTCAGCAGGGCGAACAGCCAGTCGGCCCCGTCGTCACCTCCATCGGGGAACGCGATGTCTCCGTGCCGCCAGGCGGTGTCGCCGTGCTCACGCCACAAGCACACGGTGAGGTACGGCATGTCGAACTCATCGGAGAACGCCGGTTCCTCCACGCACTTCCGGAACACGTCGGGCACGGTGTCGAGAACACCGGGCCACGGCTCGTCGTCATCGGTGGCGTAAGGACTCATCGGTGACTCGTGGTCGAAGCCGCGCACGTACGCTCCCGCAGCCGTGAACACGATGTCGTACTCGTTGCCCGCGCCGTCCCGCATCGACGCCAACTCCTCGCCAGGCGCCCAAGTGGTGCTGTAGTGGTAGTACCGGTCATCGCTGTCGGGGCTGAGCACGACGTCCAGCGCGGCCATCGCACGGCACAGCGCGCGTAGTTCCGGAATGGCGGGCAGGCGATGGGCGACGTCGTACGCGGTCATGCCGACATCCAAGCAGTGGTCACGAGTGGGGATCGGCCGTATGGCGTCCGAGTGAAATTTCGCGACGGACTGCGCTGATCGCGCGATCATGGGCACATGGAGTACGACCGCTACTGCGACCTGACCATGCGGGGCGGCACGACCAGCGGTGTCGTGTACCCCCTCGCGGTCGCCTCGTTGTCCCGCCACTACGAGTTCAAGCAGATCGGTGGCGCGTCCGCCGGTGCGATCGCCGCGGGGTTCACGGCGGCGGCCGAACGTGGGCGGGCCTCCGGTGGGTTCGAGAAGCTGGCTGGGCTGATCGACTGGTTCACCTCAGGTTCGGGCGCGGAGCGGTGGCGGATGGCTCAGCTGTTCCAGCCCGCCGAGAAGACCCGTGCGCTGTATCGGATCGTCATCGCGTCCATGCAGAAGCGCGAGACGACTGGGCGTAGCGCGATCTCGTGCCTGTTCTTCGCGTTGCTGGGTGCGGTCGGGTTGCGCGCGAAGTCGGTGCTGGCACTGATGGCGTTGTTGTGGCTGGGCGGGCCTGTGCTGTTCTCGGCTTGGCTCGCGCCCTCGGCTTATCCGGGCTGGATCGCGGCACTGGTCGTCGTGCTGGCGGTGGCGTGCCTGGTGATGGTGTTGTGGCCGTTGCGGTCGAGTTTGCCTTGGCCCGCCTGGGTGTTCGCGGCCGTGCCACTCGTTCTGGGGCTGGCGTTCTCGCGGCATTACGCGACAGCGGCGATCGTGCTGCTCGTGTGGCTGGTGCTGTCGCTCGCGGCCGTCAGCGCGTTGATCGTCACGTACGGGTATGCGATGCAGCGGTTCCTGAAGGCCAACGCGACGTCCATCCACTTCGGACTCGTGCCCGGCACCGGCGACTACACGCCGTCGTGGCTCGATCGGTTGGCCGGCGTACCGAAGTCGACGGGCGTGCCGCCGCTGGCCGACTGGATCGCCGACCGGCTGGACGACCTCGCGGGCACGTCCGACGCGTTGACGTTCGGGGACCTCGGCGACATCAACCTCGTGCTGATGACCACGGATCTGTCCGAGGGGCGGCCGTACCGGTTGCCGTTCAAGGAAGAGTGGCAGTACTGCGAGGAGTGCCTCGGCTACGTGTTGCCGAGCCGGGTGGTCGAGCAGCTCAACGGGCTCGAGACGGCCGCCAAGTGCCCGCTGCACGAGTACATGCCGCTGCGGGAACTGCCTCCTCGCGACCAGTTGCCGGTCGTGCTCGCCGTGCGGATGTCGCTGTCGTTCCCCGGCCTGATCGCCGCCGTGCCGCTGTGCCGGGACGGGCGCGTGCACTGGTTCTCCGACGGCGGCATCACCAGCAACTTCCCGATCCACTTCTTCGACGCGCTGCTGCCGCGCTGGCCCACGTTCGGCCTGACCATCCAGCCCTATCCGAACGGCGACAGGACCGACGTGTGGCTGCCGGAGCAGGACGCCTCGGCCTCCGGCACCCCCTACTCGTCCATCGGCTCGGTGCCGCGGTTCCTGGTGTCCATCCTGGACACGTTCCTGGACTGGCGCGACACCATGCAGTCCGCGCTCCCCGGCTACCGCGGCCGCATCGCGCACGTGCGGCAGTCCGACGACGAGGGCGGCTCGAACCTGTTCATGCCGCCCGCCACGATCAAGCGGCTGGCGTTGCGCGGGCAGCAGGCCGGCGACATGCTGCGCGAACGGTTCCAGCAGCAGCGCAACACCGACCGCTACCGCTGGATCCGGCTGCGCATGGCGCTGCGCGAGTACCAGGAGCTCGGCGAGCAGGCAGCCGACCGCGATGCTCTGTACGAGGAGTTGCTGCGGCGGTTCGAGATCCCGGCCGAACTGCACGACTGGTTCCGCACTCCCCCTGCCGACGGTGATCCGTTCCGGGACGGGATCGAGGTCGCGCTGGACCACGTCGGGCGGCTCAAAGACGACGGTCCGTTCGACGGGGTGCCGCCGGTGGATCCGGATTTGCGGCTGACGCCACCCGAGTAGGCGCGCTAGCCTGGGACCCATGACGCGTCGATTTAGCCGCCCCCGACCTGCGTGGGTGGCGCGCGCCTGAAAGACCTTCCCGTCGGTCGGGGGACTCCGCAGTCAGGAACCCAGACCGGAGAACGGGAAACCCCATGTACCGCACCGAAGAACTCGTGCACGCCCTGAACGTCCGCGATCTCACCGATCCCGCGCAGGGCCCGCACGCGATGCAACTCCTCATCGCCGACCTCAGGCAAGCGCTGGACAACCCGCGGGAAGTCCGCCACCACCCGGTCGTCCCGGTAGAGCACAACTACGAACACCTCGGCTACCCGAAAGACGCGATCACCCGGGACGCCCGCTACACCAGGTACGTCAGCGAGACGTGCATGTTGCGCAGCCACACCACGGCGATGATCCCGCCGGCGCTCAAGAACGCGACCCCGGACGTGACGTTGCTCTGCCCCGGCCTGGTCTACCGCCGCGACACGGTCGACCGCCTGCACACCGGCACACCGCACCAGCTGGACGTCTGGCGGATCAGCACCGCGGAGGAGCCGCTCGACGACCTCATCCACACGGTCGTCACGACCCTGTTGCCGGGCAAGCGTTATCGCACGGTCGACGCCCAGCACCCGTACACCACGCACGGCAAGCAGATCGACGTCGAGCACGACGGCGAGTGGGTCGAAATAGCCGAATGCGGAAGGGCCGCGCGGCACGTCGTCAAACACCACCCGCACGGCCTCGCGATGGGCCTCGGACTGGACCGGATCCTGATGCTGCGCAAGGGAATCCCGGACATCCGCCTGCTGCGCAACACAGATCCGCGCATCAGCACGCAGATGCTGGACCTCACCGAGTACCGGCCGATCTCCCGGCACCCGGCCGCGATCAGGGACATCTCGATCATCGCGAACGACGAGGAGGACGCCGAAACTCTGGGCGACCGGATCCGCGCGCTCGTGCCGGAGGACGTCGTCGAGGAGATCGAGATCCTCAGCGAAACGCCATCAGAACAGCTGCCGCCGCACGTCCAGCAGAGGCTGGACACCAAGCGCGGTCAGAAGAACGTGCTCATCCGCGTGACGATGAGGGCGCCGGAGCGCACCCTCACCGACCGCGAGACGAACGAGATCAGGGACAGGCTGCTTCAGGGCTTGCGGCCGACAGCGCCGTAGATGCCCACGTGGGCCTCGTCGAAGGAGTCCGGGCGCCAGTCGTTGACCGCGACGACGCCCGGCTCCAGCATCTCCATGCCGTCGAAGAACCGCGTCACCTCGGCGTGCGTGCGCATGGTGAGCTTGTTGTCCGAGTTGCTGTAGATCTTGGCGACCTCACGGGCCTCGGCGAGCTCCTCCTCGGACAGCGTGTCCCAGGTGGCGTGGGTGATGGCCAGGTACGAGCCCGACGGCAGGTCGGCCATGTACTGGGCGATGGCCTCGTACGGGCTGTCGGTGTCCGCGACGAAGTGCAGCGCGGCGATGACCAGCACACCGACCGGGCGGGAGAAGTCGAGCGTCTCGCGGGCGCCGGCAAGCACCGAGGACGTGGCGCGCAGGTCGGCGAGGATCGCGTTCGCGTTGGGGTTGTCGGCGAGCAGGGCGTTGCTGTGCGAGACGGCGACCGGCTCGAAGTCGACGTAGACGACGCGCGCGTCCGGGTTGTCGTGCTGGGCGATCTCGTGGACGTTGCCCACGGTCGGGATGCCGGAGCCCAGGTCGAGGAACTGGTCGACGCCCTGCGTCAACAGGTGGCGGACGACCCGGCGCAGGAACGAGCGGTTCGCCTGCGCGCTCTGGGCGACGCCGGGGAAGATCTGCTCCACCTGCTTGGCGGCGGCACGGTCGGCTTCGAAGTTGTGCGAGCCGCCCAGGTAGTAGTCGTACATCCGCGCCACGCTCGGGCGGGTGACGTCGACCGTGGACGGGACCCACTTCAGCTCTTCCATCACGTGCGCATCCTCCGTCGTCGCCGCACGGGTGTCCACCACCACACATCCGAACCGGGATGGTTTCGGTCACGTGTGAGAGGACATGCCCTCCAGCACCGCTGAGCTCCACGCGAGGTTCCGCCATCTCAGGGAACGCTCGCCGGTGCACTTCGACGCCGATATCGGTGGCTGGTGCATCACCCGTTACGACGACGTACTGACAGTGCTCGGCCTGGACGCGGGCGACCCGGACCCGTTACCCAAACGGGTGATCACGCACGCCATGAAGGTCGTCCGGCCCGTGGTCACCATGTGCGCCATCGAGTTGCTCGACGCCGACGACGCCACGTTCGCGCAATCGCTCGCGGCCACGGCGGCCAAGGCGTTCACGCTCGCGCACGGCGTGGAAGCGTTCGCCGCCACGTCCCTGGCCACGACGCAGGCGTTCCTCACGAACGCGATGCACGCGCTGCACGATCATCCGGCCCAGGCCGAGCTGCTCAGGAACGAACCGGCGCTCGCGCGGGACGCCGTCGAGGAGCTGCTGCGGTTCGACACCCCGGCTCCCCTCGCTCCCGCCCGCCGGACGCCCCGCCCCGTCGTGCTGAGCGGGCGTACGGTCGAGGCAGGCGAGCTGCTCCTGCCGTTCGTCGCGGCGGCCAACCGGTGCTCGGTGAAATTTCCCGGCGGCGAGCGTCTCGACCTGCGACGCAAGCCCGTGGGCGTGCTGGCCGCGTGCCCCACGAGCACCGCGCTCGCCCGCGTGACCGGTGAGATCGCGCTGGTCAGACGCCTCCGGGCAGCTGCTCGCTGACAGCGAACACGCCAGGGGAACACCACCCCACTCCAGATGGTTGAGCGGTACAGACTCAACTTTGGAGGGTGACGAGATGGGCGAGACTCTGGCCCTGCCGGTACTGCCGCTGGACGACGTCGTGGTGCTGCCTGGCATGGTGGTGCCGATCCGCATCTCCGGTGCGGACGCGAGCGCTGAGGCCCGTGCGGCCGTAGACGCCGCCACGACCGCGGCAAATCATCAAGTGCTCCTCGTTCCACGGCTGGACGGGAAGTACGCAGCAGTAGGCACACTGGCCGAGATCGAACAGGTGGGCCGTCTGCCCGGTGGCGAACGCGCTGCCGTCGTGCGCGGCACCAAGCGCGTGCGCATCGGCACGGGCACCACGGGCCCAGGCGCGGCGCTGTGGGTCAACGCGACGATCGCGGACGACTCCCCGATCACCGACCGGACCCGCGAGCTCGCGAAGCAGTACCGCGCGCTCGTGACGAACATCCTGCAGACGCGTGGCGCTTGGCAGATGGTCGACTCGGTGCAGCAGATCAGCGACCCGTCGGCGCTGGCCGACCTTGCGGGCTACGCCTCCTACCTCGACGACCAGCAGAAGATCTGGCTGCTGGAGACGAGCGACGTCACCACCCGGCTGGAGAAGCTGGTGGAGTGGGGTCAGGCGCACCTGACCGAGCTCGACGTCAACGAGACGATCGCCAAGGACGTCAAGGAAGGCGTCGAGAAGCAGCAGCGCGAGTTCCTGCTGCGCCAGCAGATGGCCGCGATCCGCAAGGAACTGGCCGAACTCGACGGCAAGCCCGCGACCGAGCAGGAGGACTACCGCGCCCGCGTCGAGGCGGCGGACCTCCCGGACAAGGTGGCGAAGGCCGCGCTGGCCGAGGTCGACAAGCTGGAGCGCACCTCCGAGCAGTCACCTGAGGTGGGCTGGATCCGGACGTGGCTCGACACCGTCCTCGAAATTCCGTGGAACGAGCGGACCGAGGACTCCTACGACATCAAGGCGGCACGCGAGATCCTCGACGCCGACCACGCGGGCCTCGACGACGTGAAGCAGCGCATCACGGAGTACCTGGCCGTGCGCAAGCGTCGTGCCGAGCGCGGCATGGGCGTCGTGGGCGGACGTCGTTCGGGCGCCGTGCTCGCGCTGACGGGCCCTCCTGGCGTCGGCAAGACGTCGCTCGGCGAGTCCGTGGCACGGGCGATGGGCCGCAAGTTCGTTCGCGTGGCGCTCGGTGGCGTCCGGGACGAGGCAGAGATCCGCGGTCACCGCCGCACGTACGTCGGCGCGTTGCCGGGCCGGATCGTCCGGGCGATCAGCGAGGCCGGTTCGATGAACCCGGTCGTGCTGCTCGACGAGATCGACAAGGTCGGCTCCGACTACCGCGGCGACCCGACGGCGGCGTTGCTCGAAGTCCTGGACCCGGCGCAGAACCACACGTTCCGCGACCACTACCTGGAGGTCGAGCTCGACCTCTCGGACGTCGTGTTCCTCGCGACCGCGAACGTGCTGGACACGATCCCGGCACCGCTGCTCGACCGCATGGAACTCGTGCAGCTCGACGGCTACACCGAGGACGAGAAGGTCACGATCGCCGGCGGTCACCTGCTGCCGCGCCAGATCGAACGCGCCGGCCTCACGCCTGAGGACATCACGTTCGAGAAGCCCGCGCTGCACCAGCTCGCGAGCGAGTACACGCGGGAAGCCGGTGTGCGGCAACTGGAACGGGCCCTCGCGCGCATCCTGCGCAAGGCGACCGCGAAGGTGGCACTGGGCGAGACGGAGTTCCCGATCACGGTCGACCAGCCGTCGCTCAAGTCCTACATCGGCAGCCCGAAGAACACGCCGGAATCAGCGGAGCGCACCTCCGTCCCGGGCGTGGCAACGGGTCTGGCCGTCACGGGTGTCGGTGGTGACGTGCTGTTCATCGAGGCCTCGCTGGCCCCGAAGGACACCGGCGCGTCCGGCGTCACGCTGACGGGCCAGCTGGGCGACGTGATGAAGGAGTCCGCGCAGATCGCGTTGTCCTACCTGCGTTCGCACGACGAAAGGGCCGCGGCGCTGGCCGACCGGGGAGTGCACATCCACGTCCCGGCGGGTGCGGTGCCGAAGGACGGCCCGTCCGCGGGCGTCACGATGACGACGGCGCTGGCGTCACTGCTGTCCGGCCGCCCGGTGCGCTCGGACGTGGCGATGACGGGCGAGATCTCGTTGACCGGCCGGGTGCTGCCGATCGGTGGCGTGAAGCAGAAGCTGCTGGCCGCTCACCGTGCGGGCATCACGACCGTGCTGCTGCCTCAGCGCAACGAGCCGGACCTGGAGGACGTGCCGGAGTCGGTGCGTGAGCAGCTGACCGTGCACTTCGTCTCGGACGTGGCGCAGGTGCTGGAGCACGCGCTCTCGAAGGAGACCGTCGCCACGACCGTTGCGGCGTAACGGAAACAGACCCCTCGTGGGGGCAGTAGCGGCGACTACTGCCCCCACGAGGCTTTTCGTGTCTACAGGCCAACATCGATGACGAGTCGGTTCGGACTCGTCAACGTGAACACCCGATGCCACGACGCGGAGTTGGCATAACCAACCGCAACTCCCAGCACGGCCTCGAAGTCGCAGGTGAGCGCGACCCCGCGGATGTTGCTCAGGCCAGGCGTCGCGAAGTTCCGCGACCCGGTGTACGTCAGGTTCCCGTTGTCGTCGTGCGCGGCCGCGCCGATCAACGTGACGGCCAGGATCTCCTGGATCCCCGGCCCGGCAACGGTGATCGGGTTCCCGGACGCGCAGTGCGACACGCCGGTGACCTCACGGACCCGGTACTCGGTCGGCAACCCGGACAGGTCCAGCACCATCCGGCTGAAGCCGTTGTGCTGCCCGGTCCTGATGTCCGACAGCGTGGCCGTGCTCTGCGCCGACGCCATCGGCGCCATCGTGAACACCGCCGCCACCGCCACTAGCACCGCGACAAGTCGTCTGTTCATCTCGGCCCCCTCTCAGGGCTCTTCCCACACCCTGAAGACGTGTGACCCAGACCACAGTTGCGTCAGTACGAGTAGATGTCGATGACGACCCGGTCGGGGTTGGTCAGCGTGAAGACCTTGTGCCACGAGTTCGGGTTGTCGTAGCTGACCGCGATGCCCATCGTCGCCTCGAAGTCGCACGTGAAGGCGATGCCCTTAACGTTGGTCAGCCCCTGCGGCACGAAGTTGCGCGGACCGGTGTACGTCGGGTTGTAGTTCTCGTCGTACGACGCGGCACCGAAGAACATCGTCTCCAGGACCTCGTTGCCCGCCATCGGAACCGGGTTGCCCGAGGCGCAGTTCGAGACCTCGGTCGCCTCCCGGGACATCGAGTTGCTCGGCAGCCCGTTCAGGTCGAGCACGACCCGCTCGTACCCGTCGTGCTTGCCGGTACGGATGTTCGTGAGCTCGGCATGCCCCTGCGCCGACGCAACCGGAACGAACGTGAACACCGCGGCCACCGCGAGCAGCACCGCACCAAGACGCTTCTTCACTCGTCTCCCCAGTCAGCTGTTGTTGATGTCGACCACGACCCGCGTCGGGTTGTCCAGGAACGTGATCTTGTACGACAGCCCCTTCGGCGCGTACCCGATCGCGAAGTCCAGGTGACCCTCGAAGTCGCACGTGTTGGTGACGCTCTTGACCTTCGCCAGCCCAGGCGTGTCGAACGCACGCGGCCCGGGATAGTTGTGCGCGTTCGCGGACCGCATGCTCACGACCAGGAACTCGTCGCCCTTGGCCGTGATCGGCTTGCCGGACGCACAGTGCTCCAGCGAGGTCGCCCGGTACTCCGTCACGCTCGGCCGTGGCCCGTTGAAGTCGAACACGACCCGGTCGAACCCGGCGTGCAGCCCGGTCCGGATGGCCGTCAGCTCGTTCCCCTCAGCCGCCGACGCGGCCGGCACGACACCGACCGCCATCCCCACGGCGACAAGCGCTGCTGCTGCGATTCGCTTCATCTCTCCCCCTCTTCACCAGAAAGTCCCCCCGCGCAGGTCACGCGCGACCAGGCCTCCTGGTTGCCCACTACCCCAGAAAGTCCTCCAGCGGCACCGGCGTCAGCCCGTCCTGCTTGGCCCGGTTCAGAAACGCCGTGAAGTCCTCGACGAACGTCGTCCGGAAGTGCATGAGCACGATGTCGCCGCGGTTGAGCTTGTCCCCCTGCTGGAACTGCACGCGCCCGTCGTTGACCGCCGCAGTCCAGTTGACCAGCGCCTTGAACCCGCAACTGGCCGCCGCGTGACGAGTAGTCGCGTCGTAGTTCCCGAACGGCGGCCGGAACAACGTGGGCCGCTTCCCATAATCCCCAGCGAGAAAGTCCGCGTTGCCGCAGATCTCGTTCTTCTGGAACTCCAACCCCTTGCCCTGCAGGTTCGGGTGGTTGGTCGTGTGGCTGTGCACCGTGACGGGCAACTGCTTGAAGTAGTCCTTGTGCCCTTCGGCGTACTTCGTGTTCAGGAAGACCGACGGCCACACCCCGGCCTCGATCATCAGCTCACGAGCCTTCGGATGCTGCACGGCCCCGTCGTCGATCGTGATGAACACGTACGGCTTGTCAGTTTGAATGTGCGTGACGACGGGCACCATCCCGTCAGCGATCGCAGGCGCCTGAGCCTGCACGGTCCCGTACGGATAGGGCGGCTCGAACATCCGCTTGGGCCGCTCGGCCGTAGTGGTCGTCACCGGCGGCACAGACGTGGTCAGCACGGGCCCGCCGGCCCCGGATTCGGGCGCGTCCGCACACGCCACCACTCCGGCAACCAGTAAAAACGCAGCAAAAAGCCGCAACCTCGACATCAAAAATCCCCCTCCACGCGAAAGACGCCGCGCAGGCCGTCATGGTTGCACGGGGATAGGGTCGAAGTGATCACAAAAGGAGGACTCCCATGAGCCTCGAGCGCCCAGTCGCTCCCGACCCCTACCAGCTGCTCCCGCAGGTCGGCACCTTCACCGTCACCTCGACGGACGTGCGCGACGGCGAACAGCTGGACGACGCCCAGGTCTTCGAGGGCGGCAACACCTCACCCCAACTCTCCTGGTCAGGCTTCCCGGAAGAGACCCGCAGCTTCGTAGTCACCTGCTACGACCCGGACGCCCCCACCCCGTCGGGCTTCTGGCACTGGGTGGCCGTGAACCTCCCGGCCACCACCACACAATTGGACACCGGCGCAGGCACCTCAGACGCCACACTTCCGGGTGACGCCTTCCACGTCCGCACCGACTACAGCACCCGAGCCTTCGGCGGCGCCGCCCCACCCAAGGGCGACCACCCACACCGCTACTACTTCGTGGTGCACGCAGTAGACGTAGACAAGCTGGACGTGGACCAGGACGCCTCCCCAGCGGTGGTCAGCTTCAACCTGGCCTTCCACACCCTGGCAAGGGCAATCATCACCCCGACCTACCAGCACTAACAGCAAGCGCCTAATCGCCCGCGATGCCGAAGGCGAGCCGTCTTTACCGCGCGGTCAGGGCGGTGGGGTCCCGTCACGAGTCGCACCACAGCTCTTGCTGCATGTGAGAGGGAGGGTCAAGTCGACACGCTTTTCGTCGACTTGACCCTCCCTCTCACATGTGGCCCGCTCTTGGTTCGGCTCGTGACGGGACCCCACCGCCAACGCAACCCTCAAAGCAACGCGCAGCCGCCCAACGCAACAGGCGTGCCATCAACCCACAGGCGGCGCCACCCCCGATCAGATTGCCGGGGGTCTGGGGGCAGAGCCCCCAGGGGAAGCACGCAAGGCGACCAGCCGCCCGCAACCGGGGAACGCAAACAAAGCCGCGGACCCCGTAAGCCCCACGTAACCCCCAACCAGGGAACACCCCCCACCCAGAAATGGTTGGATCCACACGTGAGGCACTTCGACCTGGTCATCATCGGCACCGGCTCCGGCAACAGCATCCCGACGGACGCCATGGCAGGCTGGCAGATCGCCATCCTGGAAAAGGGGACCTTCGGCGGCACCTGCCTGAACGTGGGCTGCATCCCCACAAAAATGTTCGTCCACACCGCAGACCAGGCCGCAGCCCCGGCCAACGCCAAAAAGCTAGGCGTAGACGCCACGCTGGACGCAGTCCACTGGCCAGAAATCCGCGACCGAATCTTCAACAGGATCGACCCGATCGCGGAAGGCGGCCGAAACTGGCGCGCCAACGAGAACGCGAACGTAACGGTCTACGAGGGCACGGCCAAGTTCGTGAACGCGAACACGATCGACACGGGCACCGGCGAGACCATCACCGCGGACCGGATCGTCGTAGCGGCAGGCAGCCGCCCGAGCATCCCGGACATCGCGGACCTGGACACGACGGGTTTCCACACCAGCGACACGATCATGCGCCTCGACGAGCTCCCCGAGAGCCTGGTCATCGTCGGCAGCGGCTTCATCGCCTCCGAGTTCGCCCACGTCTTCAGCAGCTTCGGCGTCAAGGTCACGCTGATCGCCCGCTCGAACCTGCTCCTGCGCCACGAGGACCTGGAGATCGCCACCCGCTTCACGGACATCGCGAAGCAGAAGTGGAACGTCCTGCTCAACCGCAAGACCACCCGCGCCGAAAAAACGGACGCCGGCGTCAAACTCCACCTGGAGGGCCCCAACGGCGAGGAAACCGTTGAGGCACAACAGCTCCTCATCGCCACGGGCAGGCAGCCCAACAGCGACCTCCTCCAGGTCCAGAACGCCGGCCTCGACACGCACGCCGATGGCCGCGTGAAGGTGGACGAGTACCAGAAGACGTCCCAGCCGCACATCTACGCGCTGGGCGACATCAGCTCGGACTACCAGCTCAAGCACGTCGCGAACCACGAGGCCAAGGTGGTGCGGCACAACCTGCAGCACCCGGACGACCAGATCAAGAGCGACCACCGCTTCGTGCCGGCCGCCGTCTTCTCCAACCCGCAGATCGCGAGCGTCGGTCTCACCGAGGAACAGGCCAAGGAAAAGGACATCCGGTACGTCACCGCGACCCAGGCCTACGCGTCGATCGCGTACGGCTGGGCGATGGAGGACACGACCGGATTCGCGAAGCTGATCGCGGACCCGGCCACCGGACAGCTCCTCGGCGCGCACATCATCGGGCCGCAGGCGTCGACGGTGATCCAGCCGCTGATCCAGGCGATGAGCTTCGGTCTGGACGCGAAGTCCATGGCACGGGGCCAGTACTGGATCCATCCGGCGATGCCGGAACTGGTCGAGAACGCGTTGCTGAACCTGCCGCTGGACTGAAGTCCTTGAACGACAGGACTTCTGCCGCTGCCGCGAACGGCAATCTCCGACCAGGATGCAGCGATGACAGACAAAGTCCTCGTCGCCTACACCTCTGAAGTGGCCGCCACCGACGAGATCGCCCAGATCATCGGCACCGAACTCGCGGGCTGCGGGCTGAGAGTCATCGTGCTCCCGGTCACCGCGGCCGAAACGCTGTACGGGTTCGGTGCCGTGATTCTGGGTGACGCCGCCACACGCGATGCGCATCGGTTCGTGCGGCGGCACAAGGTTTCCCTCAAACACACGCCCGTGTGGTTGTTCCACCGCGGCATTGCCCCGGCACCGAACGACGTCACGCGCATGGCCAGGAAGCTCAACGCCCACGGGCCGATCAGCTTCGGCGGCGACGCACCGGACTGGGATCGGGCGAAGGCGTGGGCCCGTTACCTCGCCGACCAGCTCACGGTGCTGCACCGCGGGTTCGTCTCCAACTAGGCCTGCTGGATCCGGACGGTGTTGCCCGCCGGGTCGCGGAAGACGCAGTTGCGCACACCCCACGGCTGGTCGGCAGGCTCCTGCACGACGTCCGCGCCACCGGACTGAAGCTTGTCGAACGCGCCTTCGAGATCGGGCGTGGACAGGTTGATGAACCCGTACGAGCCGTTCTCGATCATCTCGGCGATCGCGGTGCGCTGAACGTCCGTCAGACCCTCTGCCATGGCCGGCGGTTCCAGCACCACGGCAGAGCCGGAGCCGACAGGCGCGACCGTGATCCACCGCATCGTGCCCTGGCCGACGTCGGCGCGGACCTCCCAGCCGAGCAGGTCGCGGTAGAACGCGAGCGAGGCCTCGGGGTCGGTGTGCGGGAGGAACGTGGTGTGAATGCTGATGTCCATGGCCGCAACGCTAGGACCAGCGAGAACGCGCCGCTTCTCGATTCCTGACCGACTGCCCGACCGACCGGCTAGACGTACCGGGGACGCCCGGCGATCATGCCGAGCACGGTCAGCGCGGCCAGCAGCACCAGCTGCAGCGTCAACGACACTGTCCAGGTGCCGGTGGCCTCGCGCAGCACACCGAACGCGAACGGCCCGGAGGCCGCGATCAGGTAGCCGAGGCTCTGCGCCATGGCCGACAGCCTGGCAGTGTCCGAAGTGGACTTCGTGCGCAGCGACATGATCAGCAGTGCCAGCGGGAACATGCCCATGCCGAACCCGATCAGCACCACCCAGAGTCCGGGTGCGGCGGCGGGTGCCACCAGCATGCCCAGAATCCCGGCGAACGACAGCACTCCCAGCGCCAGCACCACCGGCGCCTGGCTGGAGAACCGGGCGGCGATCGGCGGCACGAACAGGCTCACCGGAACGCTGAGCAGCATCGAGCCGGCGAGCAGCATGCCGGCGGTGTTCCTGTCGACGCCGGAGTCGACGAGCATCGCGGGCAGCCAGCCCATGACGGTGTAGGCGAACAACGACTGCAGGCCGAAGAAGACCGTGATCACCCACGCCAGCGGGCTGCGCAGCAACGACCGCTTCTCGACCGGCGCGGCCGACCGCACCACGGAAGCCGCCTCACCGTGCCGTGCCGCGGCGAACCACACGACCACCGCACCGGCCGACAACAACGCCCACGCGCCGACGGCCGGCCGCCAGGAGCCGAGCCAGTCCTCCAGCCGAGGAGTCAGCGCCGCGGCCAAAGCCGCACCAGCGGCGAGCGCTCCCGTGTACACGCCGGTGATCAGGCCGACCTTGTTCGGGAAGGACGCCTTCACCACCACCGGGATCAGCACGTTGGACACCGCGATGCCCGCACACGCGACAAAGGTGCCGCCCAGCACGACCCACGGACCGTCGATCACGCGCAGCACCAGGCCGAGCGTGAGCACCCCCAACGACAGTCCGATCGCACGAGCCATGCCGAGGCGGCGACCCAGCCAGGGGGCCGCGAAGGCCGCGAAGCCGAAACAAAGCGCCGGAACGGCCGTCAGCGCACTGGTCCAAGCGGCCGAAACCCCAAGGGCGGCGCGGACATCACCGAGCACCGAGGCCAGACTGGTCACCGCAGGGCGGAGATTCGCGGCAGCGAGGGCGACCCCGATCGCGAGCAACGCGGACCCGACCAGCGGAACGTGACGATTCATGACGACCGTCACCCTGCGACCTGGATCGGTGGCAGTCTGTGCGGCAAGAGTCGTCTGCTTCATCGTCACGGGCACCACTATCGCAGACGTAGGATGTTCGGATGAAAGGATGACGCTGTGCCGTTGGCCACTACCCGACGGGCGGGCCTCGTCGACCAGGTGATCGAGCAGATGCGTAGCGCGATCACGACTGGTGAATGGCCCGTCGGGCAGCGCATCCCGCCCGAGCCCGAGCTGGTCACCGCGCTCGGGGTGGGTCGGAACACGGTCAGAGAGGCCGTGCGCGCGCTTTCCCACGCCGGACTGCTGGAGGTGCGGCAGGGCGACGGCACGTTCGTCCGCGCGACCAGCGAGCTCTCCGGCGCGGTCCGCCGCATGTGCGGGACGGAACTGAAGGAGGTGCTCCAGGTCCGCCGCACCCTCGAGATGGAGGGCGCACGCCTGGCCGCGAAGCACCGCACGGACGCCGAACTGACGCGCCTCACCGAGTTGCTGCAGAAGCGCGACACGGCGATGGAGGCCGAGCAGTGGGCCGAGGTGATCGAGCACGACACCGCGTTCCACGTGCTGCTCGTGCAGTGCTCGCACAACGCGCTTCTAGCCGAGCTCTACCAGGGCTTGACCGAGGCCGTCAAAGCTTCGGTGGCGGCCTCTGTCGACACCAGCCAGCCTGGTACCGACCAGGTGTCGCACACCGGGCTGCTGCACGCGGTCCGGGACGGTGACCAGGAGAAGGCGGCGATCGAGGCAGGCGGTTTCTTCGAGGAGCTGATCGAGAAGTTCTGCTGAACCGCGGACAATGGCTGTCCGCATGAGCTCATAGCGTGGGGGCCATGGAGATCACGCCGTTCCGCATCGAGATCCCGCAGACCGACGTCGACGACCTCCGCTCACGCCTGAACAACGTGCGCTGGCCCGAGGAGGACCTGCCGGGTGTCGGCTGGTCCTACGGCATCCCCCTGAGCTACCTGCGCCCGCTGGCCGAGTACTGGCGTAACGGGTTCGACTGGCGCGCGCAGGAAGAGCGGCTCAACTCCTTTCCGCAGTTCACGACCGAGATCAGCGGGCAGCGCATCCACTTCCTGCACGTCCGCTCGAAGAACCCGGACGCGACGCCGTTGCTGCTGATCCACGGCTGGCCCGGCTCGTTCGTCGAGTTCCTGAACGTGATCGGGCCGCTGTCCGAGGACTTCCACCTCGTCATCCCGTCGATCCCCGGCTTCGGCTTCTCCGGCACGGTCCGCAAGCCCGGCTGGAACGTCCTGCGCGTCGCGTGGGCGTTCGCGAAGCTGATGGAGGGCCTCGGGTACGACCGCTACGGCACGCAGGGCGGCGACTGGGGTTCCGGCATCGCGCAGGAGATCGGCCGGGTGTTCCCCGAGCAGGTCATCGGCGTGCACGTGAACATGCTGCAGACGTTCCGGCCGCAGGGCGTGAACGACCTCTCGCCCGAGGAGCTGCGGGCGCTGGAGTCGCTCGACCACTACCAAAAAGATCTCTCCGGCTACATGCACCTGCAACGCAGCCGGCCGCGCACGCTCTCCTACGCGCTGACGGACTCGGCCGTCGGGCAGCTCGCGTGGATCGTGGAGAAGTTCCACGACTGGACGGACAACGAGGGCGCGCCCGAGGACGCGGTGGACCGCGACCAGATGCTGACCAACGTGTCCGTGTACTGGTTCACCGGCACGGCGGGCTCGTCGGCGGCGCTGTACAAGGAGCAGTCGGCGACCTGGGGTCAGCAGCAGCCTTCGACGGTGCCGACCGGCGTCGCGGTCTTCCCGCACGACCTGAGCCTGCCGGTGCGATCGCTGGCGGAGAAGATGATCCCGTCGATCGTGCACTGGACCGAGTTCGACCGCGGCGGTCACTTCGCCGCGATGGAGGAGCCGGACCTTCTGGTCCAAGACATCAGGAAGTTCTTCGGATCACTGTGAGCACAACACTTTCCAACCGCACCCTCAACCGCACGCTGCTCGCGCGGCAGCTGCTGCTCGAGCGGACGTCCATGCCGATCGTGGAGGCCGTCGAACATCTCGGCGGACTCCAGGCCCAGGCACCGATTCCGCCGTACCTCGCGCTGTGGACGCGGCTCAAGCCGTACGAGGTCGACGCGCTGAGCAACCTCATCATCGACCGCTCGCTGGTCCGGATGACGTTGTGGCGCGGCACTTTGCACCTGATCTCGGCCAACGACGTGTACTTGATGCGCACGGCGTTGCAGCCGGAGCTCAACAAGTGGGCGAAGATCGTGATGCCGCCCGCCACCCGCGTCGAGATCGACCTCGACAAGCTGGCTCGCATCACGCGCGAGTACATCGACGCCGAACCGCGCACGGTCGCGGAGATCGGCGCGCACCTCGAGGAGCACTTCCCCGAGGCCAAGGCGCGCGAGATGTCCACGCAGGCGCAGCTGCTGGTGCCGATGATCCAGGTGCCGCCACGCGGGATCTGGGGCGTGGGCGGCGTCCCGCAGAACGTCGCGATGGCCTCCTGGCTCGGCCGGGAGCTTCCCGAACAGGCCGCGGTGCCGGAGCTGATCAAGCGGTACCTGCGGGCGTTCGGACCGGCGACGCTCGCGGACATGCAGGCCTGGTCGAGGTTGATCGGGCTCAAGGCGCACGCGGCCGGCCTCGATCTGGTGGAGTACAAGAACGAGGAAGGCAAGGTGCTGCTCGACGTGCCGGACGGCGTGATCGTGTCCGAGGACGTGCCGGCGCCCGCGCGGCTGTTGCCCGCGTTCGACAACGTGTTGCTGGGCCACGCCGGCCGGAAGCGGATCATGAGCGAGGACGCGCGGTCGCGGTGGGGCGCGGTGCGCAACGGCGTGTTCCCGCCGACGTTCCTCGTGGACGGGTTCCTGCGCGGCACGTGGAACGTGGTGGAGAACAAGGACGCGGCGACGCTGACGATCGAGCCGTACTTCAAGACCACGAAGAAGGACATGGCCGGCGTCATCCGCGAGGCCAAGGCGGTGCTGAAGGTGATGTCCCCCAAGAAACCGCACGTGATCCTCGCTCCCTAAGCCAACTGCTTGATCACGTCCAGAGCCGCGGTGATGGCGGGCCTGCGCGAGGCCTGGGTCCGCCACACCGCGTACAGCCGCCGGGTGGGCGTGGGCCGCAACGGCACGGCCTTGACGCCGTCCGGCACCTCCTCCCTGCCGAGTCTCGGGATCAGTGCGACACCGATCCCCTTGGCCAGCAGGGCCATCTGCGTCCGGTACTCGCTGATCCGGTACGCCACCACGGGTTCGATGCCCGCGCCGTGGAACGTCCGCTCCAGCCAGTCGAAGCAGATCGACCCCTCCGTCTGGCAGATCCACCGCTCGCCGGCCAGGTCGACGGGTTCGAGGAACTCCTTGCGCGACAACGGGTTCGTGTGCGGGATCAGCACCTCGGCGACGTCGTCGCCGATGAAGACGCGGGACAGCGACTCCGGCACCGGAAGCGGCGTGTTCGCCCAGTCGTGCACGATCGCCAGGTCGAGCTCGCCACGGGCGACGGCCTCGGTGGCGTAGGGCGGGTCGATCTCCGTGAGCCGCACGTCCAGGGCCGGGTGCTGCTCGGCCAGGCTCACCAGGACGTCGGGCAGCAGCCCGCGCGAGGCCGTGGCGAAGGCGCCGACGCACAGGCGGCCGATCGCGGCGCCGCGCTGTTCCTCCAGCGCCACCTCCGCCTCCTCGACCAGCTTGAGGACCTGGGCGGCGGTGTCGGCGAGCAGGCGGGCGGCGTCGGTCAGGCGGACGCCGCGGCCGTTGCGTTCCAGCAGCGTGGTGCGGGTTTCGCGTTCGAGTTTCGCGATCTGCTGCGAGACGGCGGACGGCGTGTAGCCGAGCACGTCCGCGGCGGCGCCGACCGTGCCGTGCACGGCGATGGCGTGCAGCGCCTTCAGCCTTCCCAGATCGAGCATGTAGCAATGCTAAACCCATCACCTTAGAAAGCGGAACTGGTGCTAAATAGTTAGCTCGCGCAAGCTTGAGGCATGAGTCCCCGTCACCTCCTGCTCGCCGTGCTGGTCGCCGCCATCTGGGGCTTCAACTTCGTCGTGCTCAAGGTCGGTCTGGACGAGTTCCCCCCGATCCTGTTCTCCGCGCTGAGGTTCCTCGCGGCGGCGGTGCCCGCGCTCTTCTTCGTCGGCAGGCCGTCGGTGCCGTGGCGCTGGATCATCTCGGTCGGGCTGGTGCTGGGCGTCGCGAAGTTCAGCTTCCTGTTCATCGGCCTCAAGGCCGGCATGCCGTCCGGGCTGTCGAGCCTGGTGCTGCAGAGCCAGGTGATCTTCACGACGGTGTTCGCCGCGATCGTGCTGCGCGAACGGCCGAAGCCCGTGCAGATCACCGGCATCGCGCTGGCCGTCGCGGGCATCGGGGTGATCGCGTGGGACTACGGCCTCTCGTCACCGCTGCTCGGGTTCGCGCTGATCATCGCGGCGGCGGCCTGCTGGGGCGTGTCGAACGTGCTGATGCGGTACGCGCGGCCCGCGGACACGTTGCGGTTCATGGTGTGGGTGAGCGCGGTGGCGGTGCTGCCGTTGTTCGCGCTGTCGGCGCTGACCGAGGACATGAGCGCGCTCGGCCGCCTGGACTGGAGCGGGGCGGCCGCGGTCGGGTACGTCGCGTGGATCTCGACGCTGCTTGGGTTCGGCATCTGGGGATTCCTGCTGCGCCAGTACGAGTCGTCCGTCGTGGCGCCGTTCTCGTTGCTGGTGCCGGTGTTCGGGATGCTCTCGGCGTGGGCGTTCCTCGGCGAGGACCTGAGCGGGCTGCAGGCGGCGGCCGGTGGCCTGGTGCTGGCGGGGCTGGCTATTCCGCTGCTGCTGGGGCGCCGGGCGGCACGAACGGCAGTCCTGCCGGAGCCCCTCGTTCCAGCAGGTCGATGACGGCCTTCGTGTCGAGGTGATCGGCGACCAGGTCGCCCAGCAGGTCCAACTGGGCCTCGCGGGCGGCCTGGAAGCTCACGTCACCCAGTTCGAAGTCACGGCCCGCGCGTTCGGCCGCCCAGCGCAGGAACCTGCGGCGGAACGCGTCGTTCTCCAGCAGGCCGTGCCAGTGGGTGCCGAGGATCCTTTCGGTCTGCGCGCCTTCCGTTCCGATCAACGGCTCCTCGGCGCTGCGGACGACCTGGCCGTGGTGGATCTCGTAGCCGGTGACGGGTTCGTCCCACGCGGTGCCCGACGGCGTGGCGAGCGTTTTGCGCGGCTGGAAGCGGATGTCGACGTCGAGCAGGCCCAGTCCGTCAATCGTGCCGTTCTTGGATTCCACGTCGTCCTCGATGCGCCTCGACAGCATCTGGAAGCCGCCGCAGATACCGAGAACCGGGCCGTCGAAGCGTTGGATCGCTTGCGCCAGGCCGGTTTCCCTGAGCCACCCGAGGTCGGCGACGGTGGCCTTGGAACCGGGCAGCACCACCAGGTCCGCGTCGGCCAGCCGGGACGGCTCCGTCACGAACCGCACCGAGACACCGGGCTCGCAGGCCAGCGCCTCCACATCGGTGGCGTTCGAGATGCGCGGCAACCGGATCACAGCGACCCGCAGCCAGTCCTTGACCGGCGGCCGAGGCCTGCCGATCACGCCGTCCGCGTTGTAGGACAACGAATCCTCGGCGTCGAGCCACAGTTCCTCGCGCCACGGCAGCACGCCGAGCACCGGCCGTCCGGTCAGCGCTTTGAGCTGGTGCAGACCCGGTTCGAGCAGCCTCGCGTCGCCGCGGAACTTGTTGACGACGAAGCCGGAGATCAACGCCTGGTCCGCCGCGTCCAGCACCGCGACCGTGCCGAAGAGGTGCGCGAACACGCCACCGCGGTCGATGTCTCCGACGACGATCACCGGCAGGTTCGCGTTGACGGCCAGTCCCATGTTCGCGATGTCGTTGGGGCGCAGGTTGATCTCGGCCGGCGAGCCCGCGCCCTCGCAGATGACGACCTCGTGGTCCCGCCTCAGCCCGTCCAAAGTGGACAACACGGTGCCGAGCAGCTGCTGCTTGCGTTCGCGGTAGCTCAGCGCGGAGACCTCGCCGACCGCCTGACCGAGCACGACGACCTGCGACGTGCGGTCGCTGCCGGGCTTGAGCAGCACCGGGTTGAACCGGACGCTCGGCTCCTTGAACGCCGCCCGCGCCTGCACCGCCTGAGCGCGCCCGATCTCGCCACCGTCGAGTGTGACGAACGAGTTGTTCGACATGTTCTGGGCCTTGAACGGCACGACGTCAACGCCCTGGCGTGCCAGAAAGCGGCACAGACCGGCCACCAGGACGCTCTTGCCCGCGTCCGAGGTCGTCCCACAGATCAACATCGCGCCCCGCATGGACGCCAATGCTGCCATCATCACCCCCATGCTCACCGTCGTGCTCATGCACAGCCCGTTCCTCGGCCCGTCGAGCATGCGCCCGCTCGCCGACGAACTGGCCTCCGACGGGGTGGCCGTCCTGCTGACCGACCTGCAGATGACGATCAACGAGGCACCGGTGCACCAGCGGCTGATCGGCGCCTTCTCCGACGCCCTGGAGGACTCCGGCGTCGGCGGCCCGCTGGTGCTCGTGGGCCACAGCGGCGCGGGCCCGTTGCTGCCGTGCTTCGCCGACGCCCTCGAGGTGGAGGTGGCGGGCCTCGTGTTCCTCGACTCCGACCTGCCGACGCCGGGCAGGTCGTGGCGCGAGACCGTCGATCCCGCCCTCGTGAACAAGGTCAAGGCGTCCGTGCGGGACGGCAAGCTGCCGCGCTGGGACCGCTGGTTCGACTCGGACCCGCTGAAGCTCGTGCCCGCCGGCCTGCGCGAGGAGATGCGCGACGAGGCGCCCGAGGTGCCGTGGGAGTTCCTGAAGGAGACGCGCCCGAGCGTCGAGTGGTCCGGGGCGTGCGGGTACGTGCAGCTGTCGCCGTTCTACGACGCCGCGGCGGCTGAGGCCACCGAACTCGGCTGGCCCGTGGAGCGCCTGGAGTCACACCACCTGGCGGCCGCGACGTCGCCTTCGGCTGTCGCGGCCGCGCTGAAGGCAGTGATCAGCAAACTGTGAGGATCTCCGAGCCGGTCTCGGTCACGACGATCGTGTGCTCGAACTGAGCGGTCCAGCTCTTGTCCTTCGTGGTGACGGTCCAGCCGTCGTCCCACATCTCGCCCTCGTAGTCCCCGAGGGTGATCATCGGCTCGATCGTGAACGTCATGCCGGGCTCCAGCACCGTCTTCACCGACGGCTCGTCGTAGTGCAGGACCACGAGCCCGCTGTGGAACGTGCGCCCGATGCCGTGGCCGGTGAAGTCGCGCACGACGCCGTAGTTGAACCGGTTCGCGTACGCCTCGATGACGCGGCCGACGACGTTGAGCTCACGGCCGGGCTTCACGGCCTTGATGGCGCGCATGGTCGCCTCGTGCGTGCGTTCGACGAGGAGCTTGGCCTCCTCGGAGACGTTGCCCGCGAGGAACGTGGCGTTCGTGTCGCCGTGCACGCCGCCGATGAACGCGGTGACGTCGATGTTCACGATGTCGCCGTCCTCGACGACCGTGCTGTCCGGGATGCCGTGGCAGATGACCTCGTTGAGCGAGGTGCAGCACGACTTCGGGAAGCCGCGGTAGCCCAGCGTCGACGGGTACGCGCCGTTGTCGCACAGGAACTCGTGCGCCACGGCGTCGATCTCGTCGGTCGTCACGCCCGGCACCACGACCTTGCCGGCCTCCTGCAACGCCTGGGCACCGAGGCGCCCGGCGATCCGCATGGCCTCGATGATCTCCGGCGTCTGCACCCACGGGTCGGTGCCGCGCGTCGGCGCGGGCTTGTCGACGTACTCGGGACGCACGATGCGCGAAGGCACCTGACGCCGCGGAGATTGCACACCAGGCTGCAGAGGGGCACGAACAGGCATGCGTTCCAGATTAGCCGCCCAGTCGCGTACTGCCCCGAACCTGGTCCTCCGCCCGCGGCTCCGGCACCCGCGGCGCCGGCAGCAGGATGCCTGCCCGGAGCAGGCGTTCACGCATGGTCAGATCCTTGGTCTTGCTCATCACGGCACCGCCTTGAGGAACCTCGCCGCCACGTCCACGGCTGGAGTCGAAGTTTCTCCGCTGAGCACCAAGGTCGCGAACGCGAGATCTCCTCGGTAGCCCATGAACCACCCGTGTGAGTGCACGCCGTCACCGAACTGCGCGGTACCAGTCTTGCCGCGCACGTCCCCGTACGGCTTGAGTTGTGGTGCAGTGCCCGACTCGATGACCTCCCGCATCATCGCGCGCACCGGGTCGAGCGCGGCGATGGGCGGTGCGGTGGGCTGTTTGTCCGCTTTGGTCTCCTTGCCGCGCACCAGCTGCGGCACCGGCATCGAGCCCTTCGCGATGGACGCCCCGACCAGCGCCATGCCGAACGGCGAGGAGAGCACCTTGCCCTGGCCGAACGCGTCCTCGGCCCGTTCCACGACGTCGGTCGCGGGCGGCACGGAACCGGTGATCGTGGTGAGGCCCGCGATGTCGAAGTCGACGCCGAGGCCGAGCGACAGGGCGGCGTTCGGCAGCAGCTCCGGCGTCATGTCGACGGCGAGCGTCGCGAACGTGGTGTTGCAGGAGAACGCGAACGCCGAGTGCAGCGGGATCGTGCCCTTGTCGAACTCGCTGGAGTTCGGCACGATCCGCCGGCCGTCGATGGTCGTCTTGCCGGGGCACGGCACCGGGGTGTCGGCGTTGACCTTGCCGGACTGGAGCACGGCCAGCGCGGAGACCGCCTTCATCGTGGAGCCCGGCGGGAAACGGCCGGTCAGCGCGAGGGCGCCCTGGGCGTCGGCAGGGTCGTTCTGCGCGACGGCCAGGATGTCGCCGGTCGACGGCTGGATGGCGACGAGGATCGCGGGCTGCGTGACCGGCTCGACGGCGTCCTCCGCGGCGGCCTGGACCGCCCGTGACAGCGCGATGGTCACGGCCTTGGCGGGCTCGGGGGCCTTGGAGTGCAGTTCCTCGACCTCGGTGCCCTGCGCGTCGACCGTGCTGATCCGGAAGCCCGCGTTGCCGGCGATGTCGTTCTCGACGAGCTTGCGCACGGCGGGCAGCACCTGGGTGGCGAAGTTGCGGCTCGGTGCCAGCAACGACGTCTGCGAGCTGAACCGCACGCCGGGCAGTTCGTAGATCAGCGGCTTCACGGACTGGTAGTCCGGGTCGCGCAGCGCCGCCACCTGGTAGGCCTGGCCTTCGGGGGTCTTCGTCACGCCGTCGGTGATCGTCTGCTGGGTGATGGCCTTGTCGAGCGGGTTCAGCGCGTCGGCGAGGGACTTGGAGACGGCGGCGACGTCACCGGCCTCCTTCGCGACGAGCATCACCGAGACGACGCGTTCCGGTGCGAGCAACGGCGTGCCGTCGCGGTCGAGCACCGGCGCCGGGTCCGGCGTGAGCTCGGCGAGCTTGACGGACTGCTGTGGGGCGAGCTTCGGGTGCGCCACCGACGACGCCCAGTGCACCTTCCAGGCGTCGCCTTCCTGGCGCACGTCGAACTTGGTCGAGTACGTCCAGTGGCGGTTCTTGCCGAGGTTCCAGTCGAGCGTGACGGACGCCTCCGACGCCAGCTCGCCGTTCTTGCGGATCTGGTCGACCTTGCTGCTCAGGCCTTCCGGTTTGAGCGCTCCCCGGAACTTGTCCAGGGTCTCCTTGGCGTCGGCCGGGTTGTCGGTCATCCCTGCGGCACCCTGCACGTCACCGGACGCGAGCTTCGCCAGGAAGTCGTTGGTGATCTCCGGAGCCCCCGGTTCCGACTTGAACAGCCCACAGCCGCTCACCGTCACCAGCACCACCGTGATCGTCGCGAGAAGTCGCACTCGCGCGAGTATGCCCGTTCAGAAGAGGACAGTGGCGTATTGCCCGACTTGTTCGAAACCGATTCGGCGGTAGGCGGCCTGGGCCACGTGGTTGTAGCCGTTGACGTAGAGGCTGGCCGTGCGGTTGAGGACCCTGGTGAGCCGGTCGGCCACCGCCGCCGTTCCGGCCGTGCCGATGCCCTCGCCCCGGCGGTCCGGACGCACCCAGACGCCCTGGATCTGGCCGACGCGCGACGACATGGCGCCGATCTCGGCCTTGAACACGACCTCGCCGTGCTCGAACCGCGCGAACGCACGACCTGCGGCGATCAGCTCCGACACACGGGCCCGATAACCCGCTCCGCCGTCCTCGGCGCACGGGTCGATGCCGACCTCTTCGATGAACATGGAGATCGCGGCCGGCAGGTAGCGGCCGATCTCGCTGGGACGGACCTGGCGCACCAGCGGGTCCGGGGTGATCTTCGGGCTCGACGAGATCGCCATCAACGGCTGGTCGCCGCGCACCTCGCGGGCGGGGCCCCAGTCGGGCTGCAGCTCGTCCCAGAGCGTGAGGACCTGCTCGGCGGGACCCACCAGGCTGGAACACATGCGGCCCCTGCGGCGGGCGCGGTCCGCGAACATGCGCATCGCCGACGCGCTGCCCTTGAGCGGGATCAGGTTCGGCCCGGAGAAGCACAGGCCGTCGACCCGGCCCCGCAGGGGCCGGGAGTCCGAGCCCCACATCTCGCCGCCCAGACGCCACGGGTCGAGGCCGGCCACTTCCACCCTGGCCGCGACCATGCAGGCGGCTACGGGGTCGTTGTCGAAGACCCCGCGCACATCGATCAGGTCGCGTTCGTCGAGAACGCGCGCTCCGGCCAGCCTCAGCACGTCATCTAGCGTGCCAGATGAACGGTGTGTGTGGCATCAGCCAACAGTGCGCCAGTGCCCCGACACACGGTGAAGGGGCGCCTCGCGAAGTGAGACGCCCCTTCAGTCGTTCAGGTACTAGCCAGATCGCTAGCCGACGGTGACGGCGGGGGTTCCGCCCTCGACCGGTTCCATCTCCTCGGCGAGGCGCATGGCCTCCTCGATGAGGGTCTCCACGATCGCGTGCTCGGGCACGGTCTTGATGACCTTGCCCTTGACGAAGATCTGGCCCTTGCCGTTGCCGGAAGCGACGCCCAGGTCGGCCTCGCGGGCCTCGCCGGGGCCGTTCACGACGCAGCCCATGACGGCTACGCGCAGCGGCACCTCCATGCCCTCCAGACCGGCCGTGACCTGCTCTGCGAGCGTGTACACGTCCACCTGCGCGCGACCGCAGGACGGGCAGGAGACGATCTCCAGCTTGCGCGGCCGCAGGTTGAGCGACTGCAGGATCTGGTGACCGACCTTGATCTCCTCGACCGGCGGGGCGGACAGCGACACCCGGATGGTGTCGCCGATGCCCTGGCGCAGCAGCGCGCCGAACGCGACGGCCGACTTGATGGTCCCCTGGAAGGCCGGACCGGCCTCCGTGACGCCCAGGTGCAGCGGGTAGTCGCACTGCTCGGCCAGCAGTTCGTACGCGCGCACCATGACGACGGGGTCGTTGTGCTTGACGGAGATCTTGATGTCGTGGAAGTCGTGCTCGGCGAAGAGGGACGCCTCCCACATCGCCGACTCGGCCAGCGCCTCGGGCGTGGCCTTGCCGTACTTCTTGAGCAGGCGGGGGTCGAGCGAACCGGCGTTGACGCCGATCCGGATCGGGGTGCCGTGGTCCTTGGCGGCGGCCGCGATCTCCTTCACCTGGTCGTCGAACTTGCGGATGTTGCCCGGGTTGACCCGGACAGCGGCACAACCAGCCTCGATGGCGGCGAAGACGTACTTCGGCTGGAAGTGGATGTCGGCGATCACCGGGATCTGGGACTTCCTGGCGATCGCGGGCAGAGCGTCAGCGTCGTCCTGCGACGGGCAGGCGACGCGCACGATGTCGCAGCCAGACGCCGTCAGCTCCGCGATCTGCTGCAGAGTCGCGTTGACGTCGGACGTCAACGTGGTCGTCATGGACTGGACTGAGACGGGGAACTCGCTGCCGACACCGACGTTGCCGACCATCAGCTGCCTGGTCTTGCGACGTTCCGACAGCACCGGCGGCGGCAGTGCCGGCATTCCGAGCATCACGCCGTCACTCATGGGTTGTGCACCTTTCCGTGGATCACTTATTGCAACCTGATCGGGTTGACGATGTCGGCGGTCACGGTCAGCAGCGTGATGGCGCCGCCGATGAAGATGACCACGTAGGTGAGCGGCAACAGGCGCATGTAGTTGACCGGGGCGCCGGCGGGCTTCCCGCGCAGCTTCCTCAACCAGTCTCGCACCCGTTCGTAGAGGTTGACGGCGATGTGACCACCGTCTAGGGGAAGCAACGGCAGGAGGTTGAACACACCGACGAAGAAGTTCAGGCCCGCCAGCATGAGGATGAAGAACGCCCACAGGCCTCGCTCCGCGGCGTCACCACCGAGGCGCGACGCACCCACGACGGAGATCGGGGTGTCGAGGTCACGCTCGCCGCCGCCGATGGCCTTGACCACGGCTGGGATGCGCTCCGGGAAGCGCATGAGGCCCTTCCAGGTGTTCACGAACATGTCGCCGGTGAACGCCAGGGACGCCGGGACCGCCGCGAGCGGGCTGTACTCGAAGTTCTGCTGCCAGGTGACGCCGATGGCGCCGACCTCCTTGACCTCACGGCCGCCCTTGCCGTCCGTCACCTCGCGGGTGACCTTCGGCACGTTCACCGTGAGCGCCAGTTCCTTGCCGTCGCGCAGGACCTTGAACTCGGTCGGCCCGCTCAGTTCGCGGGTGATCGTGAGCATCTCGGACCACGTCGAGATCGGCTTGCCCGCGATGGACGTGACCTCGTCGCCGGGCTGCAGGCCCGCGTCCTTGGCCGGGGCCGGGGCGCCGGACTGGCACGGCGCGGTGAGGCCCACGGTGTGGTTCTGCACGCACGGCGTGATCTCGGCGAGAACCGGCAGGTCCTTGTTGTTCGGCAGGCCGAGCGACATCGCGAGGATCAGCAGGATGACGAAGCCGAGGATGAAGTGCGTGATCGAGCCGGCGGACAGCACGACGACGCGCTTCCACACCTTCTGGTTGTAGAAGGCGCGCTTGCGGTCGTCCGGGTGCACCTCGTCGAGCGCCGTCATGCCGGTGATCTCGCAGAAGCCGCCGGCCGGGATCGCCTTCAGGCCGTACTCGGTCTCGCCCTTGCGGAACGAGAAGAGCTTCGGGCCGAAGCCGATGAAGTAGCGGGTGACCTTCATGCCGAAGGCCTTCGCGGTCAGCAGGTGCCCGAACTCGTGCAGCGCGATGGACACCGCGATGCCGGTCGCGAACAGCAGCACCCCGAGGATGTTGATGAATGTGTTCACGGAAAGCTCAGTTCCTTCCAACCAGCTCGCGGGCACGTGCTCGTGCCCAGTCCTCGGCGGCCAGGACCTCCGCGACGTCCGCGGGGTCCTTCTGCCAGTCATTCGCCTCGCCGAGAACCTGGCCGATGGTGTCCACGATCGACAGGAACGACGTGTTGCCGGCGACGAAGGAGGCGAGTGCCTCCTCGTTCGCGGCGTTGTAGATCGCAGGAAGACAACCACCGGTGGTGCCTGCCTGCCGCGCGAGTTCGACCGCCGGGAACGTGACGCTGTCCAGGGGTTCGAACGTCCACGAGGTGGCGGTGTCAAAGGTACAGGCGGCCGCGGCACCCGCGACGCGCTCGGGCCACCCCAGCCCCAGTGAGATCGGCAGCCGCATGTCCGGAGGCGACGCCTGCGCGAGCGTCGAGCCGTCCGTGAAGGTCACCATGGAGTGGATGATGGACTGAGGGTGCACCACGACGTCGACGCGGTCGTAGGGGACCCCGAACAGCAGGTGCGCCTCGATCAGCTCCAGGCCCTTGTTGACCAGGTTCGCCGAGTTGATCGTGACGACCTGCCCCATCGACCAGGTGGGGTGCGCCATCGCCTGCTGCACGGTGATGGCCTCGAGCTCCTGGCGCGTCTTCCCGCGAAACGGCCCGCCGGACGCCGTGAGCACCAGCTTGTGCACCTCGTCGTGGGTGCCACCGCGAAGACACTGCGCGAGCGCCGAGTGCTCGGAGTCGACCGGCACGATCTGGTCGGGCTTGGCCGCCTTCAGCACGAGCGCCCCGCCCGCGATGAGCGACTCCTTGTTCGCGAGCGCGAGCACGGCCCCGGTCTCCAGGGTCTTCAGCGACGGCTCAAGCCCCCTGGACCCGTCCATGCCGTTGAGGACCACGTCCGCGGGACACGCCTCGATCAGGTCGACCATGCTGGTCAGCGTCCTGACACCGGGCACCTCAGCGCCGTTGGCCACGGCGACTGTCTTCACGTCGAACTCTGCCGCCTGCTCCTTGAGCAGGTCGAGCTGACGTCCACCCGCGCCGAGCCCGACGACCTTGAAGCGGTCGCGGTTGCGCCGGATGACGTCGAGCGCCTGGGTGCCGACAGAGCCGGTCGAGCCCAGGATCAGGACAGTGCGTGGAGTACTCATCGCTCCTCATTGTTCCGGAGAGTGCCTGAGAGCCCGGCACAGCCCGTTACTTTGATAACGGAGCGGTCTTGAAGGTGTGAAGTCGCCAGTTCGAGGGCATTCCATCGGCGTCAAGTCGTTGGAAGGAGACTCTCCGTGGGCATCCTCGGATGGATCGTGCTCGGCCTGCTGGCCGGAGCCATTGCCAAGGCCATCATGCCGGGCAAGGACCCAGGCGGAATCATCATCACGATGCTGATCGGCATCGTTGGCGCGATCTTGGGCGGATTCATCGGATCCGCGGTGTTCGGGACCGATCTGGGCTCGTTCTTCGATCTCCGGACCTGGCTGCTGGCCATCGTCGGATCGCTGGTCCTGCTGGGCATCTACCGCCTGGTGACGGGTCGGCGCAGTCGCGTTTAGCCGCTCAGACGTTTGAGGCCGTTCGGGTGACACCCGAACGGCCTTTTCGTTTGGTCGCTGCTTCGCAGACTCCGGCGAGTTCGCCGGGAAGCTGGTCGTCCGGCCACCGCTTCGCCCCGATTGGGCTTCGCCGAATCGCGATGAAGGGGCGACCGGACGACCAGCGCGAACTCGCGACCACCCCGGCGCGCCCTGTCAGGTCGCGATGCCCGCGTCCCGCGCCAGCAGAGCCGCCTGCACCCGGTTCGTGAGCCCCAGCTTGGCCAGCAACCGCGACACGTACGTCTTCACCGTCGCCTCGGACATGTGCAGCTTCGCGCCGACGTCGGCGTTCGACATGCCCTGCCCGAGCAGCGCCAGCACCTCGACCTCGCGGTCGGTCAGCCCCTCGACGGCCTTCTGCGCCTCCTGCCGCTTCGGCTGCCCGGACGTCGCGACCATGCCGACCACGCGTGAGGTCACCATCGGCGAGAGGTACGCCTCGCCGTTGTTGACGGCGCGCACAGCTCGTAGCAGTTCCTCGGGTGCGGAGTCCTTCAGCAGGAAGCCGGCGGCACCGTCGGACAGCGCGCGCACGATGTTGTCGTCCTCGCCGAACGTCGTCAGCATGACGACGCGCACGGACGGTGCGACGACGCGCAGTTCCTTGGCACACGCGAGGCCGTCCATGCGTGGCATGCGGATGTCGAGCACGGCCACGTCGACTCGGCGCTCGCGGACGATCTGCAGCGCCTCGCGGCCGTCGCCGGCCTCCGCCACGAGTTCGATGTCGTCGGCGGTACCGAGGATGGCCTTGATGCCGGCGCGCATCAGCGGCTCGTCGTCGGCGATGAGCACCCTGATCATTGACCTGTCCTCTGCACGTGGATCTTCTTCTCGACCAGCTTGCCGTCTCGGAAGCAGAAACGCACCACTCGGGTGCCCTTCGCGAGGTACGACTGCTCATCGGTGATGTGGTAGACGCAGCGCGCGCCTGGCGGTTCAGGTGAAGCCTGCGACTTGCGTTCGCCGTCCGCCACCAGCGGTTCGTCCCCGTCCGGGAGCAGCGCGAGCACGTCCGCCTCGGACTGGCCCTCCTGGATCCGGTCGAGGTTCTCCTGCGACACGACCTCGGTCACCGGCTGGGCGCCGAGGTAGGTGAAGCCGCCGATGATGGTCGTCAGCACCAGGGACGCGCCCGCGATCGAGCCGACGCCCGCCCACTTGCGGATGCCGCGCGGCGACTCGGTCTCGTCCTGCTCGTCCTCGGGCTCGTCGGGGAGCGGTGTCTCCTCGTACGGCAGCACGGCGGCGATCCGGAAGCCGCCGGACGGCAGCGCGCCGACGTGCAGGATTCCGCCTGCCACGCGGACGCGTTCGGTCAGGCCGATCAGGCCGACGCCCGGCTCCTGGACCGGCGAACCGTTGCGCGACGGGTTGTTCCGCACCTCGACGACCAGGGCGTCCGGCTCGTACTTCACCGTCACCTGCACCGCGGCGCCTGGCGCGTGCTTGGCGGCGTTGGTCAGGCCTTCCTGCGCCACGCGATAGGCGGCGTGAGAGACACGTGACGGCAACGGATGTGCCTGCCCGCCGCGCACCAGACTGACCAGAACACCGGCCTTGCGCGCGTCGCTCACCAACGAGTCGATGGACTCCGCGGTCCGTGTGGCGGGGTCGTCGTCGGGACCGTCCTCGGCCCGCAGCACGCCGATGATCGACCGCAGCTCCCCCATGCCCGTCAACGCGGCCGAGCGCAGCACCCCGATCGCCTCGCGCTGCTTGTCCCCCAGCGACGGGTCCAGCGCCAGCGCGCCGGCGTGCACGGAGATCAGCGACAACCGGTGGCCGAGGCTGTCGTGCATGTCCTGGGCGATGCGGCTGCGTTCCCGCAGGCGCACCTGCCGCGACAGCATCTTGTGCTCGCCACGCATGCGCGCCTCGCGGTCCCGCATGGCCTGCACCAGCGCCTCGCGTTGCGCCAGGTACCGCCCGACGAGGAACGGCAGCGCCACTCCCACGCCGAAGATCGTGATCAGGATCAGCATCCCGTAGACGGGCTCGATGTCGAGCGGGCGCTGGTCCCAGTCCCACAGCAGCACGACGACGATGAACGTGAGCGTGGTCGTCGCCACCGCCTTGACCCACGACTCGATCCGGCGCCCCGCCGTGTAGCTCACCAGCACCATCAACGCGGGCCCGCCGAACGGAAGGGCCGCGGCGCCGATCAGCACCACCGCCGGCAGCACGTGCCGCAACGGCAGCAGCACCAGGTAGGTCGCGACGTAGGCGATGAGCAGCCAGCCCGTCACCCTCGTCTCCGCCCACGGCCCCGGCCACAGGTCCAGCAGGATCGCGCCGACCATGACGAGCAGGTCGCCGACGAGCCGCACCGGCGTCAGCGACCGGAACCGGGCCAGGGTGTCGGCGAGCGCCGCCTCGGCCCTGGTCCGCACAGCAGTAATCACGGTTTCAAGCTACGAGACGTCCCATGTCCGCGCGGCACGCTGGAGTATCGAATTGACGCGACGAAAGTTGACTCCGTGGTTGATCCAGGCCGCGTGGAACCACTTAGACGAGGGTCGAAGGACCCGTTCGGCCCATGATCATCTCGGCATACTCCGCCCCCTGCACATCAATCTCAGGGGGAAACATGAGAAAAGCGTTGTGTGTGCTGTTCGCCGCCGCCTTGGCGCTGATGTCGTTGCTGGGGACGGCGGCAGCGGCGACGCCGGCCGAGATCAACCTGAGCGGTCCGGCCGAGGTGGGCGCGCCGGTGTCCGACGTCTCGGCTCAGGCCCTGTCGTGCGGCAGCGGCAACATGTGCGCGTGGCCGGTCGGCGACGGCAGCAGCAGCCGCTGCAGCTGGGGCACCGCCGACCCCGACTGGCGGGGCGGGGACGTCAGGTGCTCCTGGTCGGGGAGCCGTCAGGTGCGGGCGGTCGAGAACGCCGGTGCCAGCACGGCCTACGCCAGGGTGTGCCTGTATCCGGGCGCGAACTACACCGGGAGCGTCGCCTACTACGTCGTGCGAGGCGCGGAAGCGCCGAACTTCCCGAACGCGCTGATCCGCTCCCACAAGTGGGTCACCGGGAACACCTGCTGGTGACCGGCTGACAGCCGAGGGCCGTCCGGCAGCGTCCGAAGTGGACGCTGCCGGACGGCCCTCGGCCGCGTTCATCGACCGGCTGCCAGCACCCGCAGTCCCAACGGGGTGATCAGGTGCCGGGCGAAGTTCTCCTCTCGTTCGGTGGCGATGAGACCCGCCTCGCGCAGTACGCCGGTGTGATGGCTCACCGTGGCGGGGGCGACGCCCACCAGCCTCGCCAGCCTGGTGGTGGTGCTCCCGCCGATCACCGACCTCAGGATCGACGCCCTGGTGGCGCCCAGCAGTGCGGTCAGCTGATCACCGCCCGCTCGCCCGCCGGCCAGCAGGCGGGACTCGGTCCGGATCGGGAAGACCAGCGCCGGCGGATCGGCCAGGGCCACCGGGTGGCGCAGGGCGAAGTAGCAGGGGATCAGGGTGAGACCCCGGCCGCCGAGGTGCAGGTCGCGGTCGTGCGCGTGGTCGACGGACAGCACCGGCGGATGCCATCGGGCGGCGTCCCCGAGCGACCTCAGCAGTCCTTCCGGGCCGAGGTGCAGGTACTGGTGGATCCTGGCCGCCGCATCGGTGCACAGGCCGTCCTCGATGATCGGCAGGTGCGGCTCGATCACGCACCGGCGGTAGACGTGCAAAGCCTGACGAAGCGCGGCGGACCCGGTCGTGGAGAGGTCGTCCGGCCAGCAACATGCGGCGTGCGGCGCCGCTGTCATCACGGTGTGCAGTGCCATCCGCAGATCCGGGTCGCGTGCGGCCACCTCGCGCACATGTCGGCGCCACGGCTCGAAAGACAGGTCGCATTCCCCGCGTCGCAGCATCTGAGCGCTGCCGGCGATCTCCCACCTCAGGTCGGCTTCCAGTTTCAACCGCGTGTGCGCGACGTCCCGATCAGTGAAATGGATGTGCAACTGCGGCACGTCGTCCTCCCCCAAGGAACTGGCCTACACCGGAGAAGTCATCCGCGCCGAGGCGGAGATACAGCCCTGGCAAGAAGTTAGGCCAGCCGAGCGACAGCTCCCGCCTTGCGCGCCCGCCACGACGCGATCACCACGCCGATGACCAGAAGCAGCGCCGTCGCGGTCACCATCAACGTCGACAGCGCCACGATCTCCGGCGAGATCCCGCGTTTCGACGCCTGCGCGTAGACGAACACCGGCAACGTCGTCGACCCGACCCCGGTCAGGTACGACGAGATCACCACGTCGTCGAACGACAGCAGGAACGCGAACGCCGCGCCCGCCACCACCGCGGGCGCCACCAGCGGCAGCGTCACGGTCCGGAAGGCCACGAACGGCGACGCCCCGAGGTCGGCCGCGGCCTCCTCCATCCGAACGTCCATTCCGGACACCCGCGACCGCACCACCACGACCACGAAGCTCAGCGAGAACGCCACGTGCGCGAACAACAACGCGCCGAACCCGAGCGGAATCCCGGCGAGCCGCACGAAGAACCCCAGCATCGCCACGCCCATGACGACCTCGGGCACCACCAAAGGCAGTGACAGCAACACCGTCCAGAGCCCACGGCCGGGAAACGCGCGCCGCAGACCGAACGCCGCCAGCGTCCCGATCACCGTCGAGATCGCCGCCGACGCCAGCGCCAGTTGCAAGGTCAGCTGCAACGACGCGAAAACGCGCGTGTCGTCGAGCAGTTCCGCATACCACTGCAAAGAGAACCCGCTGATCCGCGACAACGACCGCGACGAGTTGAACGACGCGATGGCGAGCCACGCGATCGGTGCGTACAAGAACAGGAAGACCAGGGCCACGACAGCACCGAGCGCCCACGGACGACGGTTCACAGCACGTCCTCCCCACGCCGCCCGCGCAACACGAGCACGAACACCACCAGCACGAGCAGCAGCACGGCCATCGCCGAGCCCAGCGGCCAGTTGTTGCCGCCGCGGAACTGGTCGTCGATCACCGACCCGAACGTCGACTGCTCGACGCCGCCGAGCAGCTTCGGCGTCACGAAGTCACCGGCCGCGGGCACCAGCACCAGCAACGACCCGGCCAGCACACCGCTCAACACCCCCGGCAGCACCACGCGGAAGAACGTCGACACGCGCCCGTGCCCGAGGTCGTACGACGCCTCCATCAACCGGACGTCGAACCGCTCGCACGCCACGTACAGCGGCAGCACCATGAACGGCAGAAAGCCGTACGTCAGACCGAGAATCACCGCTCCATGCGTGAGCAGAAAACCGCCGTCGCGGTCCAGCCCGACCCACCCGAGCACGGTGTTCACGAGCCCTTCTCCGTCCAGCAGCGCCTTCCACGCGTAGATCCGCGCGAGGTAGCTCGACCAGAACGGGATCAGCACCGCCGCGAGCAACGCCGTGCGGTACCTGCCGCCGTGCCGCGCGATGAACCACGCCAGCGGAAAGCCGAGCAGCAGACAGGCGACGGTCGTGGCGCCGGCGTACAGCAGGGTCCGTCCGAAGATCGGCAGGAACGCCGGGTCCAGCGCCGTCAGGTACGCCTGCGTCGTCCACGGCAGCACCGCGCGGGCGACCCCCGTGTTGCGCGTCGCGAAGCTGAACTCGACGACCACGACGAGCGGCGCGATCAGGAAGAATCCCAGCCAGAGCCCGGTCGGGGCGAGGAGGGCGTTGGCCTTCAGCCAGCGTCGGAGCACGAGCACACATCTTGCCACGCGAACATCCGTGTACCGTTGTGAACATGAGTGTTCACCTGTTGCAGACGGCGACATCCGTGCTGCTCAAGGACCCGACCGCGTCCCTGGGCGACGTCGCGCGGGCCGCCGGTGTCGGCAGGACCACACTCCACAAGCGCTTTCCCACCCGGACGGCGCTGGTCCGCGCCCTCGCGAGCGACGCGCTGGACCTGATCGACTCGGTGGCGTGCCACGTCGACTTCGACAGCGATGACGCACTGGAAGACCTCATTACGCGCCTGGTCACTCTCGGTCCGCGGGTGGAGTTCCTGCTCCGCTTCCCCGGCCTCGACCGCGACGAGGAACTCGCGGCCCGCATCCGTGGGATGGACCGGCCCGTGCTCGACCTGATCACCCGGCTGCAGGGCACGAGACTGCGCCGCGACCTGCCCGCGTGGTGGATCCTGAACACCCTCTACGCCGGGCTCTTCAACGCCTGGGAGGCGATCAGCGACGGCCGTATCGCGCCGCTGGACGCTCCCCGGTTCGTGCTGACCACGGTGTTCGAGGGGGTAAACAGTGCTGGAGCAACTGACCGGACATGAAGACCCGCATCCGATCTACGAACGGCTGCGCGCGCACGGGCCACTGTCCAAGGACGGTGGCCTCTGGGTGACGACGAGCCACCCGCTGATCAACAAGATCCTGCGCGACCGGCGGTTCGGCGTCCGGTTCGCCGACGGCAGCTATCCGGGCAACGGCAGCCTGCTGCCCGAGTCGTTCCTGGAGCTCGACCCGCCGGACCACACGCGGCTGCGCCGGATCGCCACGCCGGCGTTCAGCCCGAAGAAGATCGACGAGTATCGGACGCGCGTCGAGAAGGTCGCGGAGTCGTTGCTCGACAAGGACGAGTTCGACCTGATCACGGACTTCGCGGCGCCGTTGCCGATCTCGGTGATCAGCGACCTGCTCGGCATCCCGGACGCCGACACGGCCGAGTTCGCGGACTACGGCGCGCTGGTCGCGGCCTCGTTCGACTCGGGCGTCACCGCGGAGATGGCCAACGCCAACGACAAGGTGCTGGAGCTGTTCGATCGGCTCATCGCGCAACGCCGCAGGACGCCCGGCGACGACGTGATCAGCTCGCTCGTGGCCGCCGAGGCCGAGCAGAAGCTCACGGCGCGGGAAATGCTCGGCACGCTGGTGTTGCTGCTGGTCGCGGGCTTCGAGACCACGGTGAACCTGATCGGCAACGGCACGCGCGCGCTGCTCGACCACCCGTCGCAGTGGAAGCTCTTCCAGGCCAATCCCGAGCTCGCGTCCGCGGTCGTCGAGGAGACGCTGCGTTGGGCGCCGCCGGTGCAGCTGACCAGCAGGATCGCGCACGAACAGGTCGGCGAGATCGGCAAGGACGAGATGGTGACGCTGCTGATCGGCGCCGGGAACCGCGACCCCGAGGTCTATCCGGAGGCGCACAAGTTCGACGTGATGCGGGTGCACAAGCCGGAGCACCTCGCGTTCTCCAGCGGCGTCCACTACTGCCTGGGCGCGACGCTCGCCAGGATGGAGGGCGAGGTGGCGTTCCGCGCGCTGGCCCGCCGGATGCCGGATCTGCGGCAGACGGGTCCGGTGGCGTTCCGCGACTCGGTGGTGATCCGCGGGATGAAGTCGTTCCCCGTCAGCCGGTCTTGACCTTCGTCCACGCGTCGGCGTAGAGCGCTTCGGCGTCGCCGCCGAGGTCCTTGGTGAACGGGAGCTTCGCCAGCTGTTCGTCCGGTGGGTAGACCACCGGGTCGTTCAGCAGTTCCTTGTCGATCAACGGCTTCGCGGCGGCGTTGGGACTGCCGTACCGGACGGCGTTGGACAGCGCCGCACCCGCTTCCGCACCGAGGACGTAGTCGATGAACCGGTGCGCGTTCCCGGCGTGCGGCGCGTCCTTCGGGATGACGAGCAGGTCCACGTAGGACAGTCCGCCCTCGGTCGGGATGGCGTACCCGATGTCGTCGTTGGCGGCACGCGCCTGGAACGCGTCACCGGAGTACGACTGCGCGAGCCGCACCTGGCCCGAGGTCAGCGGTTCGATCACGTCGGAGGTGATCTGGCCGAGCTTCTTCTTCAACGACAGCAGGAAGTTCGCCGCGTCGTCGATCTGCTTCGCGTCTGTGGTGTTCGGGTCGTGGCCGAGTTTCAAGAGCCCGATCGCCATGCCGTCGCGGGCCTCGTCGAGGATCGAGCTGCGGCCCTGCGCGTTCGGCAGGTCGAAGGCGTCGAACCCGGTGACGTCGCCGCCGATCTGCGACTTCGAGTACGCCAGACCCGTTGTGCCCCAGGCCCACGGCACGGAGTACCTGTTGCCGGGGTCGTACTCGGCCTCGGCGAACCGCTGCTCCAGGTTGCGCAGGTTGCCGATCGCGTCGTGGTCCAGCGGCTGCAGGAGACCGGACCGCAGGAACCGGCGGAGGAAGTTGTCGCTCGGCACCACCAGGTCGTAACCCGCCTGGCCGGACGCGATCTTGGCTTCCATCTCGTCGTTGGTGGAGAAGTTGTCGTAGGTGACCTCGATGCCGCTCATGGCCGTGAAGCCGGGCAACGTCTCCGGCGCGATGTAGTCGGTCCAGTTGTAGAAGTTGAGCTGGGGCTCGTCGGTCAGGTTCACGGCCTTGCCCGCGCTCGGACCGCCGGTGTTCGTGGGCGCGGGACCGACCGCGCAGGCGGCGAGCGCGAAGAAGGCCATCGAGCCCAGCATCGTGCGGCGGGTCACCCGAGGGCTGTCGACGTCCCACAGCCGGGCGATCCGGACGTGCTCAGCCATCCTTCTGCTCCAGCAGCACGGTGAACTCGGGGTCCCAGGCCATCCGCACCGTCTGGCCGGGCGCGCCGGCGTCGTCGATGCGCTGGGCGTTCTGCACGAACGCCGTGAGCACACCGCCGGGGGTGTCGACCACGAACTGCGTGGAAACGCCGGTGTAGACGACGTCCTGAACGACGCCCTGGAGCACGCACCAGCCCGTCGGCGGCTCGGCGGTCTCGTTGAACAGGTGCACCTTCTCCGGGCGCACCGTCGCGGCGACCTTCTGGCCGTGGCTGACCTTGCCGGAGAACTTGGCACGCAGGTTCGTGGCGCCGGGAGCCGTCAGCGCGGCGAACTCACCGTCCACACCGGACACCTCGGCGTCGAGGATGTTCGACGTGCCGATGAACCCGGCGACGAACCGGGTCGCGGGACGTTCGTAGACGTCCTCCGGGTAGCCGACCTGTTCGATCTTGCCCGCGTTCATCACGGCGATCCGATGCGAGAGGACCAGCGCCTCTTCCTGGTCGTGCGTGACGTAGAGGAACGTCGTGCCGACCTCGCGCTGGATGCGCATCAGCTCGATCTGCAACTCCTTGCGGAGCTTGGCGTCGAGCGCGCCGAGCGGTTCGTCCAGCAGAAGCAGCTGTGGACCGGCCGCGAGCGCACGAGCGATGGCGACGCGCTGCTGCTGACCACCGGAGAGCTGCGTGGGCCTGCGCTTGGCGAACTGCGACAACCGCACCAGTTCGAGGTGCTCGCCGACGCGTTTCTCCAGCTCGTCGCCGCGGATCTTCTTGCGCTTGAGGCCGTAGGCGACGTTGTCCCACACCGACATGTGCGGGAACAGGGCGTACGACTGGAAGACGGTGTTGACGTCCCGCCGATAGGGAGGGACGCCCACCATGTCGTTGCCGTCGAGCTCGATGCGGCCCTCGTCGGGGTCGACGAAACCGGCGATCATGCGCAGGACCGTGGTCTTGCCGCAGCCGGACGGGCCGAGCACCGAGAAGAACTCGCCCTCGTGGACGTTCAGCGAGACGCCGTCGACCGCCACCTGGTCGGAGAAGCGCTTGCGCACGCCGTGGAGACCGATCTCGACGGGGGCGAACGTGTCCGGGGTGGAGGCCTCGGCGGGAGAGAAGCCGGTCAAGTCGAGGCGCCTTCGCAAGATCGAACGGGTAGGCCTCGAAGAGCCTAAACCCGTGCGACCTCGCTCGTCAGTCGTGCGCGCGCGACCTCACACCTCCGCGCTCGCCGTCATGTGCGACGATGACCTCGTAATCCGGATGAGCAGTGGAGGAAACCGTGGCTACGTCCTCGGAACTGGACAAGCGTCCTGCCGTCGACCCTCACGAGGAACCGTCGCACGAGTGGGGCTGGCACGGCACGTTCCCCAAGGGCACCCGCATCGCGGGCTGGCTCTCGGCCGGCTTCTGCTTCCTGATGCTGATCGGCAACCACCACGGCAAGACCGAGAACATCTTCCTCATCGCCACGGGCGTCTCGATCATCGTCTTCCTGGTCTGGGACACGGCTCGCCGCCGGACGTCCTGGCGCCGTTAGAGCGTCTCGAGCACGATCTTGCCCTGGGTGCGGCCAGTCTCGCCCAGGGCATGTGCTTGTCCGGCGTCCTCCAGGGGGAACGTCGCGGCGACGTGCACCTTGAGCTCGCCCGACTCGACCAGCGCCGCGATCGCCCGCAGGCCCGCGCGGTCGGGTTCGACCAGGATCGGACTGGTCCTGATGTCATCGCGGATCGGCCTGTCCACTCCGGACGGCACGCCGACGAACAACCCGCCGGGACGCACCGAGTCCGGTGACGCGCCGCCGACCAGGTCGACGAACAGGTCGACGTCGTTGCCCGCGTAGTCGCCCTGCGTGTAGTCGATCACCTCGTCGGTGCCGATCTCCTTCAGGAACGCGTGCTTGGGCTCACGCGCCGTGCCGATGACATACGCGCCATGCGCCTTCGCGATCTGGACCGCGAGGTGGCCGACACCGCCTGCCGCGGCCGTGATCAGCACCTTCTGCCCCGGCTGCACGTCCGCCGTGTCGACGAGGATCTGCCACGCGGTGAGCGCGGCGAGGGGCAACGCGGCCGCCTCGACGTGGGTGAGGCTCGTCGGCTTCTTCGCGAAGTGGCGGGACGGCGCGGTGACGTACTCGGCGTAGGCGCTCGCGGCGCGCGGGAACCACGGCATGCCGTAGACCTCGTCGCCGGGCTTGAGGGTCGTGACACCGAAGCCGACCTCCTCGACCACACCGGAGACGTCCCAGCCGTTGATGAACGGGAAGGTCTGCATCCCGGCCATGCCGCTGCCGGCCCGGGTCTTCCAGTCGACCGGGTTGACGCCGGCCGCGTGCACCCTGACCAGGACCTCCGTCGGGAGCGGCGCGGGCTTGGGCACGTCGCTGAGGGTGAGAGGGCCGCCGAACTCGTTCTGGATGATCGCTCGCATGCTGTCCAGCATGGGAGAGTTGGTCACTCTTCGCAATCAGGCACTATCTAGTGCACTAGGTACCTGGTAGAAACTAGCCGTGATCAGGGACGTTTATCTCAAGATGTGCCCGTGCCGCGACCTGCTGGACATGGTCGCGTCGAAGTGGACGGCGCTGGTGATCGGCGACCTGGAGGACGGGCCCAAGCGGTTCGGTGAGCTCAAGCGCCGGCTGGAGGGCGTCAGCCAGAAGATGCTCACGCAGACGTTGCGCACGTTGGAGCGCGATGGGCTCGTCACGCGCACGGTGTACCCCTCGGTGCCGTTGCGCGTCGAGTACGAGCTGACCGAACTCGGGCGCAGCGTCACGGAGCCGCTGGCCGCACTGCGGTTGTGGGCGCAGAAGAACTACGAGTCCGTGGCCGAGGCGCGCGAGACGTTCGACGGTTCCGAACCGCTCGGCCTGGAACCCGCCACGGCCCGCTAGCCGACGACCCAGCCGAACTGGAACTCCCGCTGATAGCCCTCGCAGTTCACGTCGAGCGAGTCGAAGTGCGTGCCCTTGAACAGACAGCGGTACAGCGGCAGCGCGGGCACGTCGGCGGGCTTGCCGGTGAAGACGTGGCCGAGCGGGGCGGCGCTGACGACCGTCTGACCTTCGCAGGTGGGCGAGACCGAGGTCATGTGGTCCTCGGACCCGTTGAGGCGGCAGGCGTAGAGCGGCTTCGTGCCCGCCTCCTCCTTCGCGAGTAGCTTGCCGAGGGTGTTCGCCTCCGCCGCGAACCCGGCCGGCGTCGCCACGCGTGACGTGCCGCTGAAGTGAAAGCCACCCGCCTTCAGGTGACGGGTCAGCACCAGCGTCTCGCGCGGCGGCTTCGGCTGCGTCGTCGGCGGCTGGGCCGGTTGCGTCGCCTGGGAGGGCTTCGCCTGGCTGGACGACGGCACCGCGCTGCTGCTCGGCGCGGCACTGCTGCTGCTCGCCGGTGCGCTCGACGCGGTGCTGCTCGCGTTCGACGACGGCTGTTCCGAGCTCGGCCCCTGCTGTGCGGCGGCCGTGCCCCGCTGGGTCTCCGGCTTGAGGAGGAACACCGCGGTGAGCGCGATCACCACGACCGCGGCCGCGGCACCGGCGAACACCCCGATCTTCTTGCGGGACTTGGGCTTCTCGTCCCAGTCGGCGTGCGTCGGGGTGTTCGGCGCGACGTAGGCGGTGACCGGTTCGATCACCACCGTCTGCTCGGACGGCGTCAGCGGCTTGACCGTCTTCGTGGCGCCGCTGAGTCGTTCCCGCAACTGGGCCGCGGTGAGACGGTGGGTGTCGTCCTGAGCCAGCAACGCCATGATCGTGTCGGCGAGCGGGCCCCTGGTCCGTTGCAGGACCGGCTCCTCGTACATGATCGCGTGCATGGTGGCCGCGGTCGTGTCGCGCTGGAACGGCGAGCGGCCCTCGATCGCGTGGAACATGGTGGCGCCCAACGCCCACAGGTCGCTCGCCGGCGAAGGTTGCTTGCCCGCGAACAGTTCCGGCGCCATGTAGCCGGGCGAGCCCATGATGCCGCCGGTCGCGGTCAGTCCCGGATCGTCCATCGCGCGGGCGATGCCGAAGTCGGCGAGCTTCACGCGTCCGTCGGGCAGCACCATGATGTTGCTGGGCTTGACGTCCCGGTGCACGATGCCCGCCGCGTGCGCCGCTTCGAGCGCGTTGAGCGTCTGCAGGCCGATGTCCGCGACCTCGTCCTCGGTGAGAGCCCTGCGGGTCATGACCTCGGAGAGCGTGGGCGCCTCGACGAGCTCCATGACCAGGTAGGTCACGCCGTGCTCGACGATGACGTCGTAGATGCCGACGACGTTCGGGCTGTTCAGGCGGCCTGCCGTGCGGGCCTCCCGCAGCACGCGCTCGGTCTCGGTGGTCCGCAGCTCCTTGAGCGCGACCTGCCGTCCGATGACCCGGTCCTCGGCGAGCCAGACGACCCCCATGCCGCCCCGGCCCAGCTCCCGGATCGTCGCGTATCTGCCCGCGACCAGCCTCGTGTCTTCCCCCACGACGCCGCATGGTAGCCGCACGGTCGCGTCGGCCGGTTTCCTGTCCGGTTCTGTCCGCTGACAGTGCGTGCGGGGTTCGCTACCGTTCGAGATGGTCTAGACCGCTTCCCTGTCATCGCGTTGAAGGCGGTCTTTCTCATGTCTTTTGGCGTGTTGCTCGCGGCGTTGTCCCTGCTCAGTCCCATCGTGGACGACCTGCCGGACGAGTTCCGGCAGCCTTCGCCCACCTTCTCCGCACAGTCCGTCGTGTGTGATGGCGACGGGGTGAGCGGCAAGCGCGTTCAGGCCGTGTACGTGCGCGGCGATCAGTCCGCGGACCGGTATCCGCAGCTCGTGGCCCAGTTCCAGACGTTCGCCGACCAGATCGACAACTCGTTCGTCGAGGCGGCCTCACGCCTGGGCGGCGGCGTTCGGCACGTGCGTTTCGTGACGCAGGCCGACTGTCGCGCGAAGGTCGACAACGTTGTCGTTCCCCAGTCGGCGATGTCTTCCCCTTCGGCTGTCGCGGATCAACTGGCTGCTCGCGGCTACAACCGCACCGATCGCAAGTACCTGTTCTGGCACGACTCCGGCGGTTGCGGCGTGGCGTGGGGCGCGCCGGGCGACGACCGTCCCGGTGCCGACAACGGCTACAACTCGGGACCTTCCTACGCCGCAGTGGGAACGGGCTGCTGGACGTGGCAGGCCAGCGGCCACGAACTGCTGCACACGCTGGGCGCCGTGCAACGGTCGGCACCGCACTCCACGGCGTTCGGTCACTGCTGGGACGACCAGGACATCATGTGTTACAACGACGGCGGCATCCCGAACCCGCCCGGCGGCCTGGTGAACGTCTGCCCCGGCGCCCCGGAGAACCAGCTCGACTGCGGCGGCGACGACTACTTCCACACCAACCCTGCTTCTGGTTCCTATCTGGCGACGCACTGGAACGTGGCGCGCAGCCAGTTCCTGACCTCGTCGGGCTCCGGCACGATCGTGGGTGTGGGCGGAAAGTGCGTCGACATCAGCAACTCCGGCACCGCCGACGGCACCGCGATCCAGCTCTGGGGCTGCAACGGCAGCGGCGCCCAGCAGTGGTCACGAGTCGGGGACACGTTGCGCGCCTTGGGAAAGTGCATGGACGTCAACGGGTCCGGCGTCGCGGACGGAACGGTCGTGCATTTGTGGACGTGCAACGGAACCAGCGCGCAGGTGTGGTCGCGCGTCGGCACCACGTTGCGCAACCCGCAGTCCGGCAAGTGCCTCGACGCCGCCGGCAACTCCTCCGCTGACGGCACGAAGCTGAACATCTGGACGTGCACGGGCGGCGCGAACCAGAACTGGCAGCTGTAGATGTGTCGGCCCCCGCTTGTGTCTGAGTGGGGGCCTTTCTCACCCTTCGGGCGCGGTTGCAGGTATGCGCATACAACAGTTTGCTCACCTGTACATCCAGGTGAGAGGACATGAATCATGTCGGTGACCGACGAACTGCTCGCCAACAACGCCACGTACGCCGCCCAGTTCTCCGGCCCGCTCCCCCTGCCACCGGCCAAGCACGTGGCCGTCCTGGCGTGCATGGACGCCCGCATCGACGTGTACCGCGTGCTGGGCCTTCAGGAGGGCGAGGCACACGTCATCCGCAACGCCGGCGGCGTCGTGACCGAGGACGAGATCCGTTCGCTCGCCATCAGCCAGCGCCTGCTCGGCACCCGCGAGATCATCCTCATCCACCACACCGACTGCGGCATGCTGACGTTCACCGACGACGAGTTCAAGCGCTCGATCCAGGACGAGGTCGGCATCAAGCCCTCCTGGGCCGCCGAAGCGTTCGGCGACCTGGAGGAGGACGTGCGCCAGTCTCTCGCGCGCATCGTCGGCAACCTGTTCGTGCCGGTGAAGGACTCCGTGCGCGGCTTCGTGTTCGACGTGGCGACCGGCGTGCTGACCGAGGTGAAGCCCTAAATGCACACCCAGCAGTAGAGCCGTTCCTCGTTCTTGACCGCCTCCGCCGCCAGCGCTTGGAGCTCACGCAGGATCTCGGCCAGCACGACGGGATCGGACCCGTTCAGCTCCTCGATCTGCGCCCAGGCCACGGCGACATCGGTCAGCTCGCCCGCTTCGGCAAGCCCGTCCCTCAGCCCGTCGGTGACGGTGAGGACCAACCTCTCACCGTCATCTTCGATGGCCAGGTCGTCACCGCACCGCGGGTCCTCGAACACCTCGTCGTAGGGCCTGCCGGTGAGCAACTCTTCCAGCTGCCCCATCACCACAACAGGATCGAGGGACTTGGTCTCGACCGTCCTGAACGGACTGCTCACGGGCCCGTCGTCGATCGTGGCGGCCGCGAGCTCGTCCGACGGCGCGGCGAAGTAGTCGTACATCACTCCCATGATCGGAGTTTCGCAGAATCCCGGCCCTGCGTCAGGTGTTCGCACTGACCCGATGCTCGTCGCAGTAGGCGACGTGCATCCAGTCCCAGATCCGCTCGACCGCGATGTCCGCGCAGACGTGCTCGCCAGGGTTCTCGTGCATGTGCCGCGGCCCGTCCTCGATCAGCTCACGCCACCGGTCTCCGTTGAGCGCGAACGACTTCCAGCTCCCGGTGAGGAACAACGTGTCCGCCGCGAAGTGGTGCCGCACGACGTCGCGGTAGGCACGGCGCAGCGGTTGATGATCCGGTGTCAGCAGGCTTTCGACCGCCGGGAACCCTCTGCTTTGGACGGTGTGCGGCCTTCCCCGCCCGAGCCGGGCCCGCACCTCTTTCCACCGTGACGGCGGAAACCCGAGACTGTGGTGCATCAACACGAGGTCCAGCAACGGCTCATCGTCCGCCCCGAACGACCGGCAGTCGTACTCGGTCTCACGCAACGGCAAGTAGACCAACGTGCGCGGCGACCGCATCGCGAACTCCCACGCCATCGCCAGTTCCAGTGCCGCGGACTTGTCCACGATCAGCTGCACGCCCCGAAACCCGTCGTACGTGTCGTACATGGGCGCGTGCTTCAACGGCCGGGCCGGCCGCACCACCCGGTACTCGTCCCGCCCCAGCCTCACCGTGCTGACAAGCGTGCGCCAGCGTTCCCCCTCGAGTTTCATCTGCGCGTGCTCACCCGGTGGTCGTCGCAATACACGACGTGCAGCCAGTTCCAATGCTGGTCTTTGGCGGTGACCTCAGCACAGCAGTGCGTGCCGGGGACCTCGTGCATGTGCTGCGGGCAGTCCTCGATCAACTGCCGGAACGCCTCCCCGCCGGCCTGGAACGTGGACCTGCTGCCGACGACGAACACGGTGCCTTCCACGATCTCGCCACGCAACATCTCCCGGCTCCATCGCGGCACCGGCCGCTCTCGCGGCATCCCTTGGCACACAACGGTGTGCGGCCGCCCACCCCGAAGCTTGGCACGCACGTCCCGCCACCTCGACAGGCGAAACCCAAGGCTGTGGTGCAACAGCACCATGTCCAACGCGGGCCCGTCGCTGCTCCGGCACTCGCAGTCGCTCCGCCGCAACGGCAGGTACACCAACGTGCGCGGCGACCGCATCGCGAACGCCCAGGCCATGGCGATGTCGAGCGCCGCCGCCTTGTCCACACACGTCTCGACGCCCATGTACCCCTCGTACAACGGCGCATGACGCAACGGCCGGGCCGGCCGCACCACCCGGTACTCGTCCCGCCCCAGCCTCACCGTGCTGACGAGCGTGCGCCAGCGTTCCCCCTCGAGTCTCATCGCGGGGGAACGGTAGAGGCTGACGTGGGCGTTCAGCGACTGATTTCGACGTCGACATCGCATCAACGTTCCATCCACAACAGTGCCGAACCCTGCGCACATGGCGCCCAGCAGACCCTTCTCGATCTACTTGCTCAAGGAGCCGTTCGACGCCACCAACGCGCTCGAAGCGGAGAACTCACTGCGCTCGGTGGACGCCGAAAACCTCCCAGCCGAGGCGACCTTGCTCGTCCACGACGGCCCGAGACGCGCGCCTTGGTGGAAGAACTACTTCGGGGTTCAGCGCCCGCTTCTCCAGTCGAGCTTCGGGTTCATCAGGCACACAGCTCCGCGCAAACCACCCAGGACGAGGACCGGACGGAGAGGTCAGCCCTCGGCGGCGAGCTGACCGCAGGCCGCCGCGATCTCCTGACCTCGCGTGTCCCGCACGGTGCACTCGACACCCTGCTCCCGCACCCGCCGCACGAACTCCCGCTCCACCGGCTTCGGCGACGCGTCCCACTTCGACCCCGGCGTCGGGTTCAGCGGGATCAGGTTCACGTGCACGAGCTGCCCGAGGTACTTGCGTAGCTTCTTGCCGAGCAGATCCGCCCGCCAGCCCTGGTCGTTGATGTCGCGGATGAGCGCGTACTCGATCGAGACACGACGGCCGGTCTTGTCCGCGTAGCCGCGCGCCGCCTCCAGCACCTCGGCGACGTTCCACTTCGTGTTGACCGGCACCAGCGTGTCGCGCAGCTCGTCGTCCGGCGTGTGCAGCGACACGGCGAGGCGGACCTGGAGGTCCTCCTCGGTCAGCTTCTTGATCGCGGGCACGAGGCCGACCGTCGACACCGTCACGTGGCGCTGCGAGATGCCCAGGCCGTCCGGCGCCGGGTCGCAGATGCGGTGAACGGCCTCGAGGATGCGCTTGTAGTTCGCGAGCGGTTCGCCCATGCCCATGAACACGATGTTCGAGAGCCGGCCGGGGCCGCCGGGCAGGTCGCCGTCGCGCATGGCGGCGGCACCCATCCGCACCTGGTCCACGATCTCCGCGGTCGACAGGTTGCGCTGCAGGCCGCCCTGGCCGGTCGCGCAGAACGGACACGCCATGCCGCAGCCGGCCTGCGACGAGATGCACAGCGTCGCGCGGTCCGGGTAGCGCATCAGCACCGACTCGATGAGCGTGCCGTCGTGCGCGCGCAGCAGCGTCTTCGACGTCGTGCCCTCATCTGCCGTGACCTTGCGCACGACCGTGAACAACGGCGGCATCAGGTCGGCGACGAGCTTGTCGCGCGTGCTCGCCGGGATGTCGGTCATCTCGGCGGGGTCGACGGTCAGGCGGCTGAAGTAGTGGTTCGACAGCTGCTTCGCCCGGAACGGCTTCTCCCCCAGGGCCGCAACGGCTTCCGCGCGTTGGGCGGGTGAGAGGTCGACCAGGTGGCGCGGCGGCAGGCCGCGCTTGGGCGCGTCGAAGACAAGGGGAAGCGAGGTCATAGCACATCTAGTGTCCCACGAACTTCACCAACACAAGACCGTTGCATCGCGATAGGTTCCGATATATCGTTAGCGACATGATGATGAAACCACACCACAGAGAGCACCACCACAGGCATCGCCGCGGACCCTTCGGGGGCGGCGGCAGGGGCGGCCGCCAGAGGCGCGGCAACGTCCGGGCGGCGGTTCTGTCCTTGCTGGCAGAACGGCCGATGCACGGCTACGAGATCATTCAGGAGATCGCCAAGCGCACTGGCGGCGTGTGGAGCCCGAGCCCCGGCTCGGTCTACCCGACGCTGCAGATGCTCGCCGACGAAGGCCTCGTCTCCGCACTGGAAGAAGGAGGCAAGAAGCTGTTCACGCTCACCGAGCACGGCAGGGCGGAGCACACGGCCCCGCCCTGGCACGACATCGACATCCAGCTCGACCCGGTCGACGGCGAACTGCGCACAGCGGTCCGGCTGCTCGGCGCCGCGATGGAGCAGATCTCCCACGCGGGCACGCCCGAGCAGAAGACCCGCGCCGCCGAGCTCTACAACGAGTTGCGCCGCAAGCTGTACGCGATCCTCGCCGAGGAGTGACCTACCACCGGTCGTGCACGTGCGGCCGGATCAGCTCGTCGTACACCGCCGTGACGGCCTTCTCGTCCACCGGCTGCAGCTCAGCGGCCTGCGCATTGGCTCGAGCCTGCTCCACGTTGCGAGCACCGGGAATCACCACCGTGACGCCGGACTGGTCCACGATCCACCTGAGCGCGAACTGCGCCATCGTGGCACCTTCCGGCACCAGCGGCCGCAGGCGTTCCACCGCCTCCAGGCCCACCTCGTAGGGAACCCCGGAGAAGGTCTCGCCGACGTCGAAGGCCTCGCCGTTGCGGTTGTAGTTGCGGTGATCATCCGCACCGAAAGTCGTTGCCTTGTCGTACTTCCCGGTCAACAACCCGGATGCGAGCGGCACCCGCGCGATGATCGCGACCCCCGCCTCGGCGGCCTGCGGGAGCACCTCTTCGAGAGGCTTGAGCCGGAACGCGTTCAGGATGATCTGCACGCTGGCCACGTGCGGACGCCTGATCGCCTCCAGCGCCTCCTCGACCTTCTCCACCGACACGCCATAAGCAGCGATCCGTTGCTGCTCAACCATCTCGTCCAAGGTGTCGTACACCTCGTCACGGCTGTAGACCGCAGTGGGCGGGCAGTGCAGCTGCACGAGATCCAACGTGTCGACACCCAGATTGCGGCGGCTCCGGTCGTTCCACGCGAGGAAGTTCTCCCGGCTGTACCCCTCCGCGACCTGCGCCGGCAGCCGCCGCCCCATCTTCGTGGCGACGAACACCCCGTCGTCCTTGCGCTCCTTGAGGAACCGCCCGACGAGCGTCTCACTACGACCATCGCCGTACACGTCAGCGGTGTCGAAGAAGTCGACCCCCGTGTCGGCCGCGGCGTGCAGCAACGCGAGCGCGTCGCTCTCGTCCACCTCGCCCCAGTCGGCGCCGAGCTGCCAGCAGCCCAGCCCCACGACGCCGACCTGGCGGTTCAACCTGCCTGCGTTTCGCTTCTCCACGAACCGAAGCCTAGTCGCGGATCACACGATCAGCCCTTTCGGCTTGCGCCGGACGTGCAGGCGATAGCCGACCGGAAAACTCAGTCCGTTCACGGAGGCGATCGCCCGTTCGGCGACCTTCGCGGAGAACTCGATGCGCAGCACGGCCTCCAGGTCCTCCCGCTTCTCGAACCGCCACTCCGCCGTGACGCGCCGCAGTGAGAACCCGTTGTCCGCGAAGAACTTCTCGACCACGGCCGGGTCGTAGCGCGGTTCGTCGGCGCGCAGCCAAGGCCCGTACGGATCGGCCGAGCCGTCCAGGTCCACGATCGCGAGCGCGCCGCCCGGCCGCAGCACGCGGTCCGCCTCGCGCAGTCCCGGTTCGCAGCCAGGCCCGAAAAAGTAGGCGGTGCGGGCGTGCACCACGTCGGCGGAGGCGTCGTCGAGCGGAAGTCGTTGCGCGGGACCGGAAACGACGCGCGCGTTGGCCAGTTCCGCCGTCCGGTGCCTGGCTCGGACGACCAGAGGTGGGTGCGGTTCGACGCCCGTGACGGACTTCGCGGTGCGCGCGATCAACGGCAGGTGGAATCCGTCGCCGCAGCCGATGTCCACCACGTCCTGGCCGTCAAACGGACATTCTTCGCTTAACGCCGTCCAAATCGCGCCGTGGACGTCCTGTGCGCGGTTCTCGACCTCGTAGACGTCGGGCCAGTGCCAGATGTTCGGACTGGGCACGACCTCTGCCGGACGCACCGCGTTCAGCGCCGCTCGCACGAATCCCCTCACGAAGACACTGTAGGGCCTCCATTTGCCGATGACCGTTCGAATTCGTCCATCTACGGCGTAGCGTTATGGCACTTCTTTCCCTGCAGGAGGCGGCAGTGTCGATCGCGCCCAACACGCCCCAGCTCGCGCCGTTGCTGTCCGGAAGTCCGTGCTGGGTCGAAAGATCCGTCGACGACCTCAAGGGCGCGATCGAGTTCTACACCGGCCTGTTCGGCTGGCACTACGCCGACGACGACGGCTACACCGTGGCGATGGTGGACGGCGTTCCCGTCGCCGGACTGCCGCAGGGCGAACCGAACGAGTGGCGGTTGTACCTGGTCACGCCGCATGCGCGCGCGACCGCGGAGAAGGCTTTCCACCTCGGTGGATCGGTGCTGCGCAACCCCGAGGACGCCGCCGACCACACGCAGAGCACGGTGATCGCCGACCCGACCGGCGCAGTCGTCGGGTTCCGGCACGTGCCACCGGACTGGCGGTTCGGCACGGGCGGGCACGGCGCCTACGCGTGGGCCGAGCTGAACACCCGTGACGGCGCGGCGGCCGACGAGTTCTTCGGCGAGTTGTGCCACTACGACATCACGCAGATCGGCGACGGCCACCGATTGGACTACGCGTCGTGGTCCGTCGAGGGCACCGAGGTCATCGGCCGGCAGAAGATGGGGCGCGAGTTCCCGTACGGAGAGCGCTCCCACTGGATGGTGTACTTCAACGCCGCGCCCGAGATCGGCACCGACTCGGTGGCGTACCGGGTGCTGGAACTGGGCGGCCGGGTGACCGTGGAGCCCTACGACACCCCGTTCGGACGCATCACCGTGGTCGAGGACCACGCGGGAGTGGCGTTCTCCGTGATCGACCAGTCCCGCGTGATCGAGGCCGAGCCGCGCACCGAGGTGGACGACCCGTACGACGACTGAGTGCCGGCTACTGCACGAAGAGGTGCAGCAGCAGCCAGGAGGCGACGGCGGACGGGAGCAGCGAGTCCATCCGGTCCATCAGGCCGCCGTGGCCGGGCAGCAGCGTGCCCATGTCCTTGATGCCGAGGTCGCGCTTGATCAGCGACTCGACCAGGTCGCCAGCGGTGGCCGTGACGACGAGCACGGCGCCGAACAGCGCGCCCTGCCACCACTGGCCGTCGAGCAGCGTCGTCACCGTGATCGCGCCGCCGACCGCACCGGCGGTCAACGACCCGGCGAAGCCCTCCCACGACTTCTTCGGGCTGATCGTGGGCGCCATCGGGTGCTTGCCGAGGAAGACACCGGCCGCGTAGCCGCCGACGTCGGAGAGCACGACACCGATGATGAACGCGAACGCGCGACCCGCACCGTCTTCAGGAACGACGAGCATGGCCGCGAACGCCGCGAACAACGGGATGTACGCGATGGTGAACACCGACGCGCTCAGGTCGCGCAGGTAGCCGTCCGAGCCGCCGCGGAACCGCCAGATCATGCACACCAGCACGGTGACCACGAACGCGGTCATCATGCCGGAGCGCTCCAGCGGCCACGACAGCCAGATGATCGCCTGGCCGCCGATCAGCGCGGGCCACAGGGCGACGTTGATGCCGGCCTTCTTGAAGGCGTTCGCGATCTCCCACGTCGACACCGCCGCGGCGGCAGCGACGATGCCGATGAAGGTCTCCTTGACCGTCAGCAGCGACACGATGATCATCGCGCCGAGGCCGACGCCGACCAGGATCGCCGACCGCAGGTCACGACCTGCGCGCGACGGCTTGGACGTGGGGACGTCCGCGGGACCGCCTGCCACCTGTGCTCCCATCAAGACCTCCGCCCGGCCTGGGCATTCACGCCTGCGGCGACTCGGCCGGGCGAACCATCAGTGGAACATCAGACTTCGAGAAGTTCGGATTCCTTGTGCTTCACGAGCTCTTCGACCTGCGCGACGTAGCGGTGGGTCAGAGCCTCGAGCTCCTTCTCACCCCGTGCGCCGTCGTCCTCGCCGACCTCGCCGTCCTTGACGAGCTTGTCGATCTCTTCCTTCGCCTTGCGACGAACGCCGCGCAGGGCGACCTTCGCGTCCTCGCCCTTCGACTTCGCGACCTTCACCATGTCCCGGCGTCGCTCCTCGGAGAGCTGCGGGATGACGATGCGGATGATCGACCCGTCGTTGCTCGGGTTGAGGCCGAGGTCGGAGTCCCGGATCGCCTTCTCGATGGCGTTCAGCTGGCCCGCGTCGTACGGCTTCACGACCGCCATGCGCGCCTCGGGAACGGTGATGCTCGCCATCTGGTTCAGCGGCGTCATCGAGCCGTAGTAGTCAATGTGGATTCGGTTGAACATCGAGGGAGTCGCACGACCGGTTCGGACGGAGGAGAGGTTCTCCTTCGCCACCGAAACCGCCTTTTCCATCTTCTCCTCGGCGTCGAGGAGGGTCTCGTCGATCACGACTGCTCCTTGCTCTGCGTGTTCGTGCCCAATTCCCGGTCCTGGAGAGATCCCACCAGGTCTAGAAGGCCGGGCGGCCACCGGGGGTGCTGACCAGAGTGCCGATCTTCTCACCACGCACCGCGCGCGCGATGTTCCCCTCGGTGAGGAGGTTGAAGACGAGGATCGGCATGTTGTTGTCCATGCAGAGGCTGAACGCCGTCGCGTCGGCGACGTTGAGGCCGCGCTCCAGCACCTCGCGGTGGGTGATGTTGTCGAACATCAGCGCGTCCGGGTCGATCTTGGGGTCGGCCGTGTAGACGCCGTCGACGGCCTTGGCCATCAGGACGATCTCGCAGCCGATCTCCAGCGCGCGCTGGGCGGCCGTGGTGTCCGTGGAGAAGTACGGCAGGCCGGCGCCGCCGCCGAAGATCACGACGCGTTCCTTCTCGAGGTGACGCATCGCGCGGCGGGGGATGTACGACTCCGCGACCTGCGTCATCTGGATGGAGGTCTGCACGCGGGTGTCGATGCCGTGCTCGCGCTCGAGGAAGTCCTGCAGCGCCAGGCAGTTCATGACCGTGCCGAGCATGCCCATGTAGTCGGCGCGCGAACGGTCCATCCCGCGCTGCTGGAGCTCGGACCCGCGGAAGAAGTTGCCACCACCGATCACGACGGCGACCTGCACGCCGGACTTGTGGACGGCCGCGATCTGCTTGGCCACTGTCTGGACGACATCGGGATCGACACCGACGCCACCACCGCCGAACATCTCGCCACCGAGCTTGAGCATCACCCGGTTGTAGCCGTGGCTACCTTCTTCGCTCACAGGTCCTCTCCTCGCGCTTTTGGCCTGGAAACTTCTGTGGACACGCCAAGGGCGGGGTCGCTGGTACCTGCAACCCCGCCCTCATGCGAATCAGCTCTGGCCGACCTCGAACCGAGCGAAACGGGTAACCGTCACGCCGGCCTCGTCCAGAAGAGCCTTGACCGTCTTCTTGCTGTCCGTCACGGAAGCCTGCTCAGTGAGCACGACGTCCTTGAAGAAGCCGTTGACGCGACCCTCGGTGATCTTGGGGAGCGCGCCCTCGGGCTTGCCCTCCTCGCGAGCGGTCTCCTCGGCGATGCGACGCTCGTTGGCGACGAGCTCCTCGGGGACCTCGTCACGCGTGACGTACTTCGGGCGCATGGCGGCGATCTGCATCGCGGCACCCTTGGCGACCTCGGCGTTGTCACCGGTGTACTCGACGAGCACGCCGACGGCGGGCGGCAGGTCGGCAGCGCGCTTGTGCAGGTAGACCGAGACGGTGCCGTCGTAGTCGACTGCCTTGGCCAGCTCGAGCTTCTCGCCGATCTTGGCGGAGAACTCCTGGACCAGCGCGTCCACGGTCTTGCCGTCGACCTCGACGGCCTTGAGGGCGTCGACGTCGGCGACCTTGTTGGCCTTGGCGAGCGCGACGATGTCGTCGGCCAGGGCGATGAAGTCGGCGTTCTTGGCCACGAAGTCGGTCTCGCAGCGCAGCTCGATCATCGCGCCGTCCTTGACGGCCACGAGGCCGTTGGACGTGGTGCGCTCGGCGCGCTTGCCGACGTCCTTGGCGCCCTTGATGCGCAGGATCTCGACGGCCTTGTCGAAGTCGCCGTCCGCCTCGTCCAGCGCCTTCTTGCAGTCCATCATGCCGGCGGCGGTCAGCTCGCGGAGCTTCTTGACGTCCGCGGTGGTGTAGTTCGCCATCGTTTTCCTTCTGCGATGTACGCGCTTAGGTCACGAGGTGCCCGCTTGTCGCGGGCACCTCGTGGGGGAAATCAGGACTGGACGGGCTGCTCGGCCGAAGCCGGGACCTCGGCCGGAGTCTCGGCCGGAGCCGGAGCTTCGGTCGCGACGGCGGCGTTGGTGGTCAGGAGCTCCTGCTCCCACTCCGCCAGCGGCTCGTCGGCGGCGACGTCGGGCTTGTCCTGGCCCTCGGCGGCGTCGCGGCGGGCACCGGAGCGCTGCATGAGACCGGCGGCGGCGGCCTCGGCCACCACCTTGGTCAGCAGGGCGGCGGAGCGGATCGCGTCGTCGTTGCCCGGGATCGGGAACTCGACCTCGTCCGGGTCGCAGTTGGTGTCGAGGATCGCGACGATCGGGATGTTCAGCTTGCGAGCCTCACCGACCGCGATGTGCTCCTTCTTGGTGTCCACGATCCACACGGCGCTGGGCACCTTGGACATGTCGCGGATACCGCCGAGCGTGCGCTCCAGCTTGTCCTTCTCGCGGTTCATCATCAGGATTTCCTTCTTGGTGAAACCCTGGAAACCGCCGGTCTGCTCCATCGACTCGAGCTCCTTGAGGCGCTGAAGCCTCTTGTGGACCGTCGAGAAGTTGGTGAGCATGCCGCCCAGCCAGCGCTGGTTCACGTAGGGCATGCCGACGCGGAGCGCCTCGTTGGCGATGGCCTCCTGCGCCTGCTTCTTCGTGCCGATGAACAGGATCGACCCGCCGTGCGCGACCGTTTCCTTCACGAACTCGTAAGCCCGGTCGATGTAGGTCAGCGTCTGCTGCAGGTCGATGATGTAGATGCCGTTGCGCTCAGTGAGGATGTAGCGCTTCATCTTCGGGTTCCAGCGTCGGGTCTGGTGCCCGAAGTGCACGCCGCTGTCAAGCAGCTGCTTCATGGTTACGACGGCCATGGCCGGTTCGCACCTCATCTGTCGGGACGCGCGAGGTCTCACCTTTGCGCGTCAGTTCGGTTTTCGCTTCCGGCCGGGTTCGGCCTTCAGCCCTGGTGCCGAAGCCGCCGTTCGTACCCACTGAGCATCTCTGCTCCGTCGGGACCGTCGAACGTCGTGACTCGACCCTGCTGGGATCAGCCGGTCGGATCTGCGTTGGCACGCGAAGTCGTCCCGCGCACAGACGGGACGCGCCCAAAAGTCTACTCCCCACCCCCGACAAACTTCGAATCGCCCCCACCTCGCCGGGGGTAGTTGTCCACAACCGGCGAGTAATCCACAGATTCCCAATACCCGCTGGTCCCCGGCACACCCTCCCGCGACCGTTGACCCATGCCCCTCCTCCCCGCCGCACTGCTCGTCTCGACGCTCCTGGCCCCTGCCCCGGTCCGGTTCGCCTGGCCGCTGCCACCGCCCCACTCCGTGGTGCGCGCGTTCGAGGCGCCGGCCTCGCCGTTCGGTCCCGGTCACCGCGGCGTCGACCTCTCCGCGCCCGCCGGCACAGCCGTCCTGGCCGCGGGCGACGCCACCGTGGTGTTCGCGGGCGCGGTGGCAGCCAGAACGCTGGTGTCCCTGGAACACCGCAGCGGCCTGCGGACCACCTACGAACCGATCGCCCCCACCGTCACGACCGGTCGCCCGGTGCGCCGGGGCGAGGTGATCGGCCACCTGCAGGCGGGCCACTGCCCGTCTCCCTGCCTGCACTGGGGCGCCCGCCGGGACCACGCCTACCTGGACCCGCTCCGCCTGGTCGGCACGGGCCGGGTGCGGCTTCTGCCCCTGACCACGCCCTCCCGGGGCGGCTAGCAGTCCTCCGTCGCGCGGCGCTGTCCCCCGTGCGGCGCTCCGATCGGGCGCTTCCCGCCGTTCCCACGGCGGTTGAGCAGCGGCGCACCCCGACACACGCCGCAAGCGCCCGTCAGGTGGCCGGGAGACGGCCGTCCCCTCACCTCGCCCGTCTCCCGGCCTGCCTGTTCGCCCGTTGCCCGGTTTCCGAGGCGCCCGAACGCCTGCCGTGCGGTTGCGGTCCGGCTGCCTTCGAGCTGCTCACCTTTCGGTACAGCGGTTCGCCGGACGCACTACTGCGGCCGCTCCCGTTCGGCATCAGCGGGGCGCTCGACACACCTGGTCGTTCGCTGCCCGACTTCAGGGTCAGCAGTTCGGTGGGATGCCCGAGTGGGCACAGGGCGTGCTGGGAGCAGACCAAAGGGCCACCCGTTCGAGTGAATTAGCCCTGGCAACGGACGGAAAGAAGGTTCAAGCCACCTTGAGGAGGCCCGCACGACTTCTCGGTACGGGTGTCCGGCAGCCCGGCGCTCGCCAGGCTGCTGGAGTGGGACGAGGTGCGGTCAGGCCTCGGACTGCTCGTTGAGCTTGGTGCGCAGGCGCAGGACGGCGCGGGTGTGCAGCTGGCAGACCCTGGACTCGGTCACGCCGAGGACCTTGCCGATCTCGGCGAGGGTCAGGTTCTCGAAGTAGTAGAGGGTCACGACCACGCGGTCGCGTTCTGCCAGCTGGGCGATCGCGTCGGCCAGCTGACGGCGGCTGTCCTGGTCGACGAGGCTCGCCACCGGGTCTTCCGCGCCGTCGTCCGGGAGCGATTCGGCCAGCGAGGAGCCGCCCTTGTTCGGGGCGATCAGCTCGTCCAGGGCGACGACGCTGGTGAGCTGGAGCTGGCCGTAGAGCTCGCGCAGTTCGGCCAGGCCGATCTTGAGCTCTGCGGCGAGCTCGCGGTCGGTGGGCGTGCGCTGCAGCTTGGCGCCGAGGCGTTCGAGGGCTCGTTCCACGTCGCGGGCGCGGCTGCGGACCGAGCGCGGCACCCAGTCCTGCGAGCGCAGGTCGTCGAGGATCGCACCGCGAATGCGCTGCATGGCGTAGGTCTCGAACTTGAGGCCGCGCTCCGGCTCGAACTTCTCGATCGCGTCGACCAGGCCGAAGATGCCGGACTGGATCAGGTCGGCCACGTCCACGTGGGCGGGCAGGCCGGTGCCGACGCGGCCGGCGACGTACTTGACCAGCGGCGCGTAGTGCAACACCAGGCGGTCGCGCTGGCTCTGCTCGCGGGACTCGCCGTAGCCGCGCCACAGCGCGACGATGCCGGCCTCGACGTCGTCACCGGACCGCACGTCCGCGCGCGTCACCGCAGTCGGAACGGCAGCGGGCGTGCCGTTGACATGCGTGTTGGCACCGGGCTCGGGGGTCTCCTCGGTGCGTGGCGCGCCGTTCTGACAGTGCCCGTTGCTCGCCTGCTTCGACACTGGTGCGGGCAGGACGGGTTCAGGGGGCACGGTCGCCGTACGCGATCCTCCCCCTGCGGCGTCAGGAACGGGGGTGGGTTCGGTCATGGATCGCCTTCAGCCGTTCGACAGTGACGTGTGTGTAAAGCTGAGTCGTTGCGAGCGTAGCGTGACCAAGCAGTTCTTGGACGGTGCGCAGGTCCGCTCCTCCTTCCAGCAAATGGGTCGCAGCGGAGTGGCGCAACCCGTGCGGCCCGATGTCGGGTGCGTCCGGTACGACGGCGACGACCTCGTGCACGAGAGTGCGAACGGCTCGCTGGTTCAGCCGGCCGCCGCGGGCGCCGAGGAACAGCGCCGGTGGCGAATCCAGTGCTACCAGGGCGTTTCGGCCCTCGTCCACCCACCGCCGCAGCGCTCGCTCGGCCGGCACGCCGAACGGCGTGCTGCGCTCGCGTCCACCTTTGCCCAGAACTCGAATCACCCTTAGGGAGTAGTCCACGTCGTCGAGATCAAGACCACAGAGTTCGGCCACGCGGATACCTGTGGCGTACAGCAACTCCACCACGGCCTGATCACGCAGCGCAACCGGATCGCCTTCGGACGCGCCAGAGGATACGGCCCTCATCGCGTCCTTCGCCTGGTCCTCGCGCAGCACGGACGGCAACGTCCGATGCGGTCGCGGAGCGGCGAGCCGAGGCCCCGGATCCGAGGCCAAACGCCCAGCTCTGTGCGCCCACGCGGTGAACGTGCGCGCGGCAGCGGCACGGCGCGCGAGTGTCGTGCGGCTCGCACCAGCAGTGCGTTGCGCGGCAAGCCATGACCGCAAATTCGTCAGGTCGATGCGCTCGACCTCCGCGTTTTCCGGGATATTCCCCGCGACGTGTCCAAGCAATGCCACGACATCACCGATGTAAGCGCGCACCGTGTGCGGCGACAGATCACGCTCCAACATCAGGTGCCGTTCGTACTGCCGCACCACGTCTGCCACGGTCGCCGGCAGTTTTTCGCGCAGGCGAACGAGATCGACACGACGTGTCCGACCATGCGGCGGCGGGGACATAGGCCAAGACGCTGCGCCAGTCGAGGCGTTTGGTCAAGTATCGCCACACCCCCGCGCCATTTGAGAGCGCTCTCATGATCGGGAACACGATAACGTTTCAACTCCCTGTGACGAGCAGGGGTTTGGCGTCACGCACAGATCACCTTTCGGAGTAGTGATGGCAGCCAGCACCACCGTCCGAACAGCCGATGAGCTCGCTCGCCGAGTCGTGCGCAAGATCGCTCCTGAGGAGCTGTCCTCGTTCGACATCGTCGCCGCTCCGTACCTGGAGAGCCCCAAACAGGCCGAACGCCGCCTGCGCCAGGCCCACGACGACCCGCTGGGCTTCGGCCTGGGCGACATCGTCGCGATGGCGACCCCGGTGATCGCCCTCGTGTCCGGCAGCGTGATCACCGCCGTCTCCGACAGCGTCGGCAAGGCCGTCAGCGACGGCACCACCAACGCCGTGCGCAAAGCGTGGCGAAAGCTCCGCGGCAAGCCCGTCGCACAACTCGAACTGCCGTCCACGCCGCTGACCACGCCCCAGCTCGCCGAGGTGCGCCAGATCGCCCTTGAGCGTGCTCTCTCGCTCGGCATGGACCAGCAGAAGGCCGACGCGCTCGCGGACGCCGTCATCGCCGCCCTCGTGCTGCGCGACAACGCCCAGGACAGCGGCGACGACGCCAGACCCGAGGCCGGTGACAACTCCGGATGACGGCAGAGAAGCCGCAGGTCAACCCGAGGCACTACCGTCCGAGATGATCCTTCTGCTTCTCCTCCTCGCCGTGACGGTGCTGCTCAACGTCTTCTTCGTCGCGAACTGGCTGTCCAGCCTCGAACAGGGCGGCGCAGGCTCCTACCTGCAGAAACTGCAGATGCTCCTGACGCCGGGCCTGGCGGCCTACGGCTTCTACACCGCGGTCCGCGTCCGCCGCTCCACACCGATCGCCGACACCGGCCTCCGCGAGGCCGGCAAGGCGGTGGCGGAACTCGTGCGGCAGGTGAACCCGCCGCGCCACGTAGATGTGCGCCTCGGCAAACGACTGGGCAGCCGCGCCTACGTCACCGGCGCGCCACGCAAGCCGATCGTCGTGCTGGGCCCGGAACTCCTGGCCCTGCACTCGATGACCGGCGAACGCAAAGCCGTGTTCGACGCCGTGGTGCGCCACGAACTCGCCCACGTGCACGCAGGCGACCTCTGGTGGTACCAACTGGCCACCGTCCTGCGGTTCTCGAACCTCTCCACCGGCTTCTTCGCCCTGCTCGTGCTGTGGCTGGAAGTCCTGCTGGACCGCGGCGACGTCACCTCCTTCCTCGTGAGCACACTGCGCCTGGCCGCACTGACCCTCGTCACCGAACTGATCGCTCGCGCCTTCCTGCGCGCCCGCGAACACGCCGCCGACCTGCACGCGGCCGAGTTCGGCGTGGAAGGCCTCCTGGCCGCTGTCAAGGCGCACGAGACCGACCAGACCCGCTCGGTGGTCCGCTCCTGGCTCCGCCATCACCCCGGAGCCGACGAACGCTCCCAGGCCCTGACGAACCCGCTGCGCCTGCTGGCCTCACCGATGGGCCAGGTGTCACTGGGCGCCGCCGCGGCGGGCGCGGCCTTCGTGACGTTGCAGGACATGCTCCTCAGCGGCGCCACCGAGGACAGGAGCACCCCGATCTTCACCGGCGTGGCGATCGGCATCCCGCTGACGCTGTTCGCGGCCTTCTGCCTGTGGCGCGGCGCCTGGCAGGAAGACCGCAACCGCTTGCGCCCCCTGCTCACCGCCGCCGCACTACTCAGCGGCCTGGTGATCGGCAGCCACCTGCCGCTCTACACCCAGATCTTCGATCAGGCTCCGATCGGCGTCCCGATCGCACCATCCGTACTCCTCGCACTTGCTCTGGGAATCCTCGGCCTGTGCTGGTGGCTCGACGCACTCGGCACGTCATGGCATCGCACCGACCCGAGCGCTTCCCGAATGCCCTCCTTCCTCACGTATGCCGTGCCTTGCGCCTGCGTTGCCGGCGGCTGGCTGTTCGCGGTCTTGTGGACCTGGTCAGCCAGACTGCGTGGCATCTACCTCGGCTGTCCGGCCGAGGAGGCCAGGAACCTGCCGATCTGCCAGTCCCCGACGCCGCAGTCCGACGTCGCGATGACGGTCGCGAGGGACTTCGGCATCACGTTCTGGTCGATCCTCACGGCTGCGGTCGTCGTGACAGCCCTCGCCGTCCCGCGCTACCTCCGCACCCGCTGACCCGTCCGTCCACAGTGGACAGAACTCACCTCATCTCCAGCTTCTGCCAGCCCCCGTCGAGCTGAAGCGCCAGCCCGGCGAGTTCCAACTCGGGCAACAGCGCCCGCACCCGCTCCAACGGCACCCCGGACTCGACCGACACCACCTCGGCACTGACCCCGTTCCGCTTCCCGAGGGCCTCGTACACCCGCATGGCCTCCCCGTGCGGCGCGCCGAGGTCGCTCTCCTTCTCGGCGGGTTCGGTGGCGAGGTCGTCACCGAACCGCCCCACCGACTCCACGATCTCGGCGACCGAACTCACCGACACCGCCCGCCCGTCCCGCAACAACTCGTGACAGCCAACAGAACTCGCCGACGTCACAGGCCCCGGCACCACCATCAACGGCCGCCCCAGCGCAAGCGTGATCGCGGCCGTGTTCTTGGCCCCGCTACGCCGCCCGGCCTCCACGACGACGGTGCCGCCGCCCAACGCGGCGATGAGCCTGTTGCGAGTGAGAAACCGATGCCGCGCGGGCATAACGCCAGGCGGGTACTCGCTGACGATCAGGCCTTCCCGCGCGACCTTGGCGAGCAGTCCCTGATGCCCGGCGGGATAGGCGACGTCCGCCCCGCACGCCAGCACCGCGAGCGTCAGCCCACCGGCACCGAACGCACCGCGGTGGGCAGCACCGTCAATCCCATACGCGGCACCGGAAACAACGGTCATGCCAGCCAACGCCAACCCGTAGGCGAACTCGCCGGCAACCTGCTCCCCATACCCGCTGGAAGCCCGCGACCCGACCACGGCCACAGCCTTGTCCACCGCCTCAGCAAGGAAATGCGGCCCACGCACCCACAACGCGAGCGGCTCGCCTCCACACCTGCGGCCGCCCACGTTCTCCAGCGCGAGCAACGGCCACCGAGGCCACTCCTCGTCTTCAGGGATGACCAGCCGCCCACCAGCCTTGGCAATCGCGGCAAGGTCCGCGTGAGCCCGCTCCTCCGCCCGCCGGGCAGCCGTCTGACTGGCCACGGACGGCGAAATTTCGCCGGCTCGCACACGTTCCGCGGCCTCGACCGGCCCGACTTGGGCGACCAGCGCCGCGAGGGCCGCCGGATAGGGCTCCGCGACACGGGACAGGTAGGCCCTTGCCAGACGAACGGCATCGGTGGCCGGGTCGCTCGCTGGAACGACGGCCGGGTCGGCGGCTCGGGTGGCGGCCGGGCTGACGGTTGGTACGGCGGCTTGGTGAGCTGCCGGAACAGCCAGCGATGTGGTGCGCCGAGTGGTGGTGGGCGATGCGGCGAGTGGGGTGCCGACCAGCGGCGCGCTGGGTGGCATGACGCGCGCGACGGCGGATTCGCCGGCCGGATCGGTTGCTGGAACGGCGACCGGGTCGACGGCTCCCGTGGTGGCCGGGTCGATGGGCGCAGCTGTCGGCGACGCGGTGAGTGGGGTGGTCGGCGTGGTGATCACCGGAACCACCACCAGGGCAGCCAGCGGTGCCAGGGGTCGGGGCGCCACGGACTTGGCGGGCTGACACCGGATGTGCGCTTCCGGACTGTGCACTGCAGTTGCAGGAAAGCGGGCACGGCGGCCGTGATGGCAGTTGCCGAGGTCGCGGCGGGGATCAGGAGAGGGGTCATGGGGCGGGCTCCTTGTTCGAAGGTGCTGAGGTTCGTGAAGTGGTAGGTGAACGGGTCGCCCGCTGGGGAAGGCGGGCGACCCGCTCGGGACCGGACACGAACCGAGGCTCGAGGCTCGTGTCCGGTGGTTCGGACGCCTGGGTTGGGACAGGCGTCCGAACGTCTCGGTGGATCGGTGCCGGGCGCGGAGTGGGAGTGGGACTCCGCGCCCGGCTGCTTGAGGGAGGCCGCTGGCGCCGGACAAGTCGCGCCTGAACGGCAGGTCTGGGACCCAGGCAGGCAGGGATTCGGCAGGCATGGGTGTCCCAAGGCAGACCTGGGCCGGTGGGATCTGGGGCGGTGGGATCTGGGTGTGAGCGGATTGAGGTGTCTGGAGGGCGAGCGGGCGCTCGCAGGGGACGAGCGCCCGCTCTGCTGGGGCCGGACGCGGAGTCGGGGCGTTGAAGCTCCGCGACCGGCGGCTTGGGGCGGAGCGACAAGCTCCGCGGGCGGTGGTTTTGGGTGCAGCGTGAAGCTGCGCTGCTCACGGCTCGGGCTGTGGCGTGCAGCTGCTCACGGCTGGGGTGGCGTGTAGCCGCTCAGAGTTGGGGTGGAGCTATGTGGCGCCATGCGGCTTGGGGTGTCGGCGTGGCTGGTGTGGCGCGGGTGCGGTTAAGGGGCTCGGCGTTCTCGGAACTGGAGGGCTGCGGCCACGTGGTCCTGGGTTGGGCGGTCGGCTTCGGCCAGGTCGGCGAGGGTCCAGGCGACTCGTAGGCAACGGTCTGCGCCTCTGCCCGTCAGGGCGCCTACGGCCAGGGCTCGGTCCAGGAGGGCCGTGGTTGGTCTTGGCAGGGCGAACTCTCGGCGTAGGGCCGGGCCTGGGACCAGGGCGTTGGCCTGCCAGGTGTGGCCGTGGGCCGACCAGCGGGTGGCGGCTCGGGATCTGGCTTTGAGCACTCGTTCGCGGACCACCGATGTCGGTTCTGGTGGGGCGGCGTCGGCGTTGGACATGGCCGTGGTGGCCCTCATTCGGACCCTGAGGTCCACGCGGTCGAGGAGTGGGCCGGAGAGGCGGGTCTGGTAGCGGCGGCGGACTGTGGCCGTGCAGATGCAGTCGACTTCCTTCGGCGGGGCGCACGGACACGGGTTGGTGGCGAGGATCAGCTGGAAGCGGGCCGGGTAGCGGGCTATGCCGTCTCGGCGGGGGATGCGGACCTCGCCTTCCTCCAGGGCCGTGCGGAGGGTGTCGATGGTCTTCTGGCCGAACTCGCAGGCCTCGTCGAGGAAGAGGACGCCCTTGTGGGCTCGGGAGGCCGCGCCCGGCTTGGCCATTCCGCTGCCGCCGCCTATGAGGGCCGCTATCGACGTCGTGTGGTGGACGTTGACGAACGGCGGGCTGGCCACCAGCGGGTAGCCGGAAGAGAGGACGCCTGCCACCGAGTGGACTGCGGTCACCGCCAGGGAGTCCTGGCGCGACAGCGGTGGAAGCAGGCCGGGGAGGCGTTCGGCCAGCATCGTCTTGCCGGTGCCCGGTGGGCCCGTCAGCAGGAGGTGGTGGGCGCCTGCCGCAGCCACTTCCAGGGCCCAGCGGGCTTCTGGCTGGCCCACCACGTCGGCGAGGTCCGGGGCGTCCGGCAGCGGTGGGTCGACGCAGGCGGGTGGGGGTTGCAGCGTCACGTCCTCGCCGCGCAGCCAGGCCAGGACCTCGCGGAGGGTCTGGGCTCCGTGGAGTTCGATGCCGTCCACCAGGGCGGCTTCCGGCAGGGCGTCGACCGGGACGATGGCCGCTTTGAGGCCTGCTCGGCGTGCGGCCAGCAGGGCGGGCAGGACGCCTCGGACCGTGCGGACCCGGCCGTCCAGGGCCAGCTCGCCCAGCAGGACGGTGGTGGCCAGGCGATCGCACGGGACCGAGCCGGCGGCGGCGAGGGTGGCGCAGGCGATGGCGACGTCGTAGCTGCTGCCGCCCTTGGGCAGGTTCGCCGGGGACAGGCCCAGGACGATGCGCTGCTTCGGCCACTCCTCCTCGCTGTTGCGGACGGCGGCCTTCACCCGTTCCTTCGACTCGTGCAAGGACGCGTCGGGAAGCCCCAGGAGGTGGGTGCGTGGCTGGCCCACGCCCACGTCGGCCTCGATCTCGACAGCCAGGCCGTCGACGCCGTAGAGGGCGACGGACCACGCCTGCGCCAGGCCCATCTCAGGCTCCCCGCAGGTGCTGCAGGCGCGCTTCGCCGGAGGGAGGCCAGGTGACCGAGATCAGGTCGACGCGGACGTTGCACCAGCCGACGCCGTGCGCCGCCAGCCACCGCAGGGCTGTCCGGCGCAGGCGCGAGAGCTTGCGCTCGTCCACCGCCTCGTCCGGGCGGCCCCAGGCCGGGCCGGACCTGGTCTTGACCTCGCAGACGACCAGCCGGTCGCCCTCCACGGCCACGACGTCGAGCTCGCCGTCGCGGCACGTCCAGTTCCGCGACAGGACCACCAGGCCCTGCTCTTCCAGGTACCTGCACGCCAGGTCCTCGCCCTGACGCCCCTTCTCCTGCTGCCTGGTCTCGACCGATGCCTGTGCCACCACTGCCCTCGCCTCCCTGCGGGTCGTTGGGTACGACCTTGCAGGGCGGGGCGGGAGGAGCGACGGGGCTGAGGGGAATCTGTGGACAACTCAGCGCCTGTGGACAAGTCGGCCGTTGTGGATCTTGAAACGGCGGATTTGTCGGTGGGGTGTGCTAGTGGCGTGGCCTGAACCGTTGCCGCGCGAACTCGCCGCCAACGTTTCGGGTCACGCCACCAGTTGCCTACGTGGGGAACGGCCCACTTTCCGGCAAACGCAGGTCCGGCTTGTCCAGCTCCTCCACGTTCACGTCCTTGAACGTGATGACACGAACGTTCTTGACGAACCTCGCGGGGCGGTACATGTCCCACACCCACGCGTCCGACATGCGCACCTCGAAGTACACCTCGCCATCGGCGTTGCGCACCTGCACGTCCACCGAGTTGGCCAGGTAGAAACGCCGTTCGGTCTCCACGACGAACGAGAACTGGCTGACTATGTCGCGGTACTCCTTGTACAGCGACAGTTCCATCTCGGTCTCGTACTTCTCGAGATCCTCTGCACTCATTACGCCTCCGCGCGGGTCATCTGCTCCGCGCCCTCACTCGTCGCGAGCTCCCCGGCGTCAGCCGGGGTTGCATCATTCTGGACCACAGCCTGCGCGGTCGTGCCGCGCGCCACCCTGTGCGGCGCGGCGAGGCCGTGCTTGACTGCCGCCGCTGCCACATTTACATACGACCAGCGATGCTCCGCACACGGCCCGTGCTCCATCAACGCCGCCGTGTGTTCCGGCGTGCAGTACCCCTTGTGCACGTTGAAGCCGTACTGCGGGTGACGGGTGTGCAGCTCGGCCATGATCCGGTCCCGCGTGACCTTGGCCAGCACCGATGCCGCCGCCACGCACGCCGCCGCCTGGTCGCCCTTGAGCACCGCCACGTTCGGTGCGGGCATCCCCGGCACCTTGAAACCGTCCGTCAGCACGTAGCCGGGGTGGGTCGCCATCTGCGCGACCGCACGCCTCATGCCCTCGATGTTCATGACGTGGATGCCCAGCCAGTCGATGTCGGCGGGCGACACGACCACGACCGAGTGATCCAGCGCACGCTTGAGCACCAGGTCGTACATCCGATCGCGTGCCGACGCCGTCATCAGCTTCGAGTCGTTCAGACCTTCGAACCGCGAAGCATCACCCGGTCGAAGGACACACGCGGCGATCACCAACGGGCCGGCGCACGGCCCGCGCCCTGCCTCGTCGACGCCGGCGACGGGCCCCAGGCCCCGGCGCTCCAGCGTGCTCTGCAAAGCCCAGTTCCCGGACGAGCCCCGCACCACCGCGCGAGGCGGCATCAGCATGGTCATCGGCGGAATCGGTCTCGCACTCGACGTCCGAGCAGCAGAAGCGGCCACGCCGCGACGATACCGAGCCCCAGCGGGACGTTCTGCTGCCATCCCGGCGCACCCATCGACACGGTCTGCGGGTCGTGGTCCGTCACCCCGCCCCACCTCGACGGAGGCAGCACGATCACGCGCGCCTTGCCGATCACGTCGTCCACCGGCACGAGGCCGTTGAGGCCGCCCTGACCCTGGCAGCGCGAGTCACACGAGTGGTTGCGGTTGTCGCCGAGCACGAACAGCATGCCGTCCGGGATCTTGAGCTCCTCGAACGACTCCTGCTCGGCCGGCGTGCCCTCGTCGAAGTGCTTGTACGGCTCGTCCAGCGCCTTGCCGTCGACCGTCACGCGGTTCTGCTCGTCGCAGCACTTCACGGTCTGCCCGCCGACGGCGATCACGCGTTTGACGAAGTCCTCCTCGTTCGCCGACGGCAGCCCGATCAGCGATCCGAGCCACGACAGCCCCTGCGAGATCGGGTTGGCCGGCTCGTCGGAGATGAAGTCGTTCTGCCACGACGGCGGCCCGCGGAACACGATCACGTCGCCCGGCGACGGGTCGGTGAAGCGGTAGGTGACCTTGTCCACGAGCACCCGGTCGCCATAGCACTCGGTGCAGCCGTGCAGCGTCGCCTCCATCGACTCGGAGGGGATCATGTAGACGCGGCCGAGGAAGATCTGGATGCCGATCGCGAGTCCGAACGCGACCAGGATGAGGACCGGCAGTTCCTTCCAGAAGTTGCCCTTTTTCTTCTGCTTCGCGGGCTTGTCCGAAGCGTCCGAACTGGGCTCGTCACCGGACGGGTTCTGCTCTGGAGCGTCGTCGACCACGAGATCAGCCTAGGGGCTGGGGGTTGTGATCCGACACAACACTCCACCGATCTTTCGGGAAAACGACGTACCGGGCTTTCCCGATGACGTTCTCGACGGGCACCGTGCCCGCTACGCCCCCGCCGCCCTGTTTGCGCGAGTCGGTGGAGTTCATCCGGTTGTCCCCCATGACGAACAACCGTCCGTCCGGCACCCGGATCGGCTCGAACGGCTCGTGGTCAGCGGGCGAAGTGCCTTGCTGCCAGTGCACATACGGCTCGTCGAGCGATTTTCCGTCCACAACGACACGGTGCTGCTCGTCGCAACACATCACCGTCTGACCGGGCAATGCGATCACGCGCTTCACGAAGTCGCGCTCGTTCGCGGGCGAGATGCCCAGCAGCGAACCGATGTTCTGCACGAAACCCGCGACGGGATTCGTCGACGGGGCGGCGCGGAAGTCGTTGGAGGTCCACGCCTCGGGGCCGCGGAACACGACCACCTCGCCCGCCTCGATGTCGCCGAAGCGGTAGGTGATCTTGTCGACCAGCACGCGGTCGTTCTCGCAGCCGGTGCAGCCGTGCAGCGTGTTCTCCATCGACGCCGAGGGGATCACGTAGACCCGCACCACGAACGCCTGGATGAGCACCGTCAGCACGACGGCCGTCATGACGACGTAGAGGATTTCTCTCCAGACAGGAGTACGCCCCCGCTCCGGTTCATCCGGTGCGGAGGCGTCCTCGAAGTCTTCTGGGCTCGAAGCCACCGGTCAGGAGACCGGACGGGCCTCGCGCTTCTCCTTGATCTTGGCGGCCTTGCCGCGCAGGTCGCGCAGGTAGTACAGCTTGGCGCGACGCACGTCACCGCGGGTGGCGACCTCGATCTCGGCGATGTTCGGGGAGTGCACCGGGAAGGTGCGCTCGACGCCGACGCCGAACGAGACCTTGCGGACGGTGAAGGTCTCGCGGATGCCGCCGTTCTGACGACGGATCACGACGCCCTGGAACACCTGGACGCGCTCGCGCGAGCCCTCGATGACGCGGACGTGAACCTTCAGCGTGTCACCGGCGCGGAAGGCCGGGATGTCAGTGCGCAGCGACTGGGCGTCAAGCGCGTCCAGGATGTTCATCGGTGGTTCCTCACGTGTCTTGAACTCCCCAGAGCATGTTCCATGGCTGTGCACGACATGATGGGGGCTCGGCTTGGTGCGCACGCCGATGTGACACCGGCTGCGGCAACTGTTCCAGTGTGCCAGACCAGGCACTCCGGAATGAAATCGGGCTTACTCCCCGCCTTCGCGCAGGTGCGTGAGCAGGGCGCGGTCGTGCTTGTCGAACGCCTCCGCCGGCAGCGATTCCAGCAGGTCAGGACGCCGTTCGAAGGTGCGGGCGAGTGACTGGTCACGACGCCAGCGGTTGATCAGCTTGTGATTGCCGGAACGCAGCACGTCGGGCACCGCGAGTTCGCGCCACACCTCGGGCCGCGTGTAGCTCGGCCCTTCGAGCAGCCCGTCCTGGAACGAGTCCTCGGCGTGCGACTTCGGGTTGCCGAGCACGCCGGGCAGCAGCCGTGCGACCGCTTCCACGATCGCGAGCACCGCCACCTCGCCACCGACGAGCACGTAGTCCCCTATGGACACCTCATCGACGCGTACGCGCCGTGCGGCGTCATCGACCACACGCTGGTCAATGCCTTCGTAGCGACCGCACGCGAACACGAGATGCGACTCGTTCGCGTACTCGTGCGCGACTTCCTGCGTGAACGGACGTCCGGCCGGCGTCGGCACGATGAGACGCGTCTCGTCCGTGCAGACGTCATCCAGGGCAGGACCCCAGATGTCGGCCTTCATGACCATGCCGGGCCCACCGCCGTACGGGCTGTCGTCGACAGCCTTGTGCACGTCCTGGGTCCAGTCACGCAGGTCGTGCACGCCGACGCTGATCAGGCCCTTGTCGATCGCCTTCCCGAGCAACGCGGCACGCAGCGGCGCCAGGTACTCGGGGAAGATCGTGACGACGTCAATCTGCATCGAGCAGGCCCTCTGGCGGGTCGATCACGACACGGCCGCCGCGAACGTCCACAGTGGGCACGATCTGGCTCACGAACGGGATCAGCGCTTCCCCGCTGTCACGGATGACCACGAGCAGCTCACCGCCGGGGCCGTGCAGGATCTCCTTGACCGTGCCGATCTTCGTACCGTCGACGAGTTCGGCCGTGAGCCCTTCGAGCTCGTGGTCGTAGAACTCGTCGGGGTCGCCGGTCGGCGGCAGGTCGTCCGTACTGCCCAGCAACAACGTGCCGCGCAACGACTCCGCGACATCGCGCGTGACGACTTCCTCGAAACGCACGAGCAGCCGCCCGGCATGAGGCCGGGCGGCTGACACGGTGAGGCTTCGGGACGTGCCGTCACGCAGCTTGGCCTGAATCTTCTGCCCGAGCGCGAACCGCAACTCGGGTGAATCAGTGCGCACGTCAATGGAGAGTTCACCAGTGATCCCGTGCGCCTTGGCCACACGGCCGACGACGACGTCCATTTGCCCTTTGCAGCTTCGTTCAGCGGTCGGTGTCGACGACGTCGACCCGGACACCACGACCGCCGATACCGGCCATCACGGTGCGCAGAGCCGTCGCGGTGCGACCGCCACGACCGATCACCTTGCCGAGGTCGTCCGGGTGGACGTGGACCTCGAGGGTGCGGCCGCGGCGGGTCGTGACGAGGTTCACCCGGACTTCGTCCGGGTGGTCGACGATGCCGCGAACTAGGTGTTCGAGGGCGTCAGCCAACAAACTCACGCCTCGTCCTTGGGCGCCTCGGCCTCAGCCTTGGCCTCAGCCTTGGGGGCGTCGTCGGCCTTCTTGGCCTTCTTCGCCTTCGGCGTGGTGGCGTCGGTCATCGGCTCCTCGTTCGCGGCGGCGAGCGCGGCGGCGAAGAGCTCGGCCTTCGGGGTCTTCGGCTCCTTGACCCGCAGCGTGCCCTCGGTGCCCGGCAGGCCCTTGAACTTCTGCCAGTCACCGGTGATCTCCAGCAGACGCTGGACCGACTCGGTCGGCTGCGCGCCGACACCCAGCCAGTACTGCGCGCGCTCGGAGTCGACCGCGATGAACGACGGCTCTTCCTTGGGGTGGTACTTGCCGATCGTCTCGATGGCCTTGCCGTCGCGACGGGTGCGCGCGTCGGCGACCACGATGCGGTAGTACGGCTGGCGGATCTTGCCGAGACGCTGAAGCTTGATCTTGACGGCCATTGGCCTGGTACTCCTCGAAGCTCTGTGTTGATGATTCGCACAGTCGTGGCCCGGGCAGAGGGGCCGGCCACGACGGACAGCGAGCAATTCTGCCAGATGGGGACCGGTGGATCCGAATCGGGTCCCTACGCGAACGGCCGCACGGTGCCGAGCGCTTCCTTCACGGCACGAGCGTGTGCGACCGCTCCTGGCGTGTCGCCGTGCACGCACAACGACTCCGCACTGGTCTTGAGGACGGTGCCGTCGACGGCGACGAGTTCGCCCTGGAGCAGCCGGTGCGCTCGTTCGACGATCTGCGCGGTGTCTGTGACCAGCGCGTTCGGCTGACTGCGCGGGACCAGCGTGCCTTCCGGCGTGTAGCCGCGGTCGGCGAACGCCTCCTGGACGGGCCTCAGGCCTGCCAGAGCGGCCTTCTCGAGCAGCTGGGAGCCCGGCAGGCCGAGAACGGGCAGGTCCTTGAACGCCTTGACGCCGTCGACCACGGCTTTGGCCTGCTTCTCGTGGTGCACCGTCGCGTTGTAAAGCGCGCCGTGCGGCTTCACGTACGCGACCTCGGCGCCTGCTGCTCGCGCACACGCGTCGAGCGCACCGATTTGGTACAGCACCTCGTCGGCCAGTTCGGTGGGATCGACGTCGATGAACCGCCGCCCGAACCCGGCCAGGTCGCGGTAGCTGACCTGGGCGCCGATCTTCACGCCGTTCTTCGCGGCCTCCTCGCAGACCTTGCGCATCGTGGACGGATCACCGGCGTGGAAGCCGCACGCGACGTTCGCGCTGGTGATGACGCCCAGCAGTGCGGTGTCGTCGCCGAGCTTCCAGATGCCGAAGCCCTCGCCGAGGTCGCTGTTCAGGTCCATCACATGACCCCGACCGAGGCGAGCAGGAGTGTGAGTCCCGGCAGGAAGTTGTTCATCACGTGCGCCACGATGCTCGCTCCCAGCCTGCGGGTGAGCAGCCGGGCTATGCCGATCGGGATGGCGATCACCAGCAGCAACGACGTGCGCAGCGGCTCGAAGTGACCGATCGCGAAGATCACCGTGGTGAGCCCGAACGCGGCCCAGCGGCTCCAGCCCTGGCGTTCGACGGCGCCCCACAGCAGGCCGCGGTAGATGATCTCCTCGCAGACCGGCCCGATGAGGCTCACGTATAGGAACATCGTGATCGCCGCGTAGAGCGGCAGGGTCGAGCCGGACAGCAGGTCGCCGACCGCGCTCGTGGCGTTCTCCTCGCCGACGACCATCGTCCAGAGCGTGGCGGCGGAATAGGTGAGGACGAGGCCGAGGATGCCCAGCTTCAGACCTGTGGCCAGGTCCTCCTTGGTCATGCTCATGCGCAGGTCGATCTTCGGGCCGTTGCCGCGGACGTACGTGATCACGATGGCGGTGCCGGCCGCGAGGACCGTCGGCACGATGAAGCCGACCAGGACCAGCGGCACCGACTCGAACAGGTTCACGCCGAACTGCTTCGTGATCGCCGTGATGAACACGGCACTCAGGATGAAAACGGCTTCCACCAGCAGGAACGCGCCGAACCCCCAGCGCTGGCCGACCCGTTCGGGCTCCGGGTTGCGGCTGATGTCCCGCACGCTCTCGATGAAGCCGCGCTTCGGCTTCAGGGATTCCGCTTCACTCACGCTCTGCAATCTAGTCACGCGGCGGCTACCAGCGGACGAACAGCAGGCACTGGCACACTCATGATCAGCCCACCTCGCGATCGACGGCTTCTGAAGCACCGATGCGCTGTCGGTGCCTCGCGATACGCTTGGAGTGGGGACCGCGAGCCCCCTTGGGGGACGCTGCCGCCCCCGAATCCGAGGCTACTGTGCGGCACCGACACGAACGGGGCCAAGCACCTGGCCAAAAGATGGTCAGATCGAGTCCCCGCCGGATGTCCCACTCCTGGTGTGTGGATCGGCGAACAAACGCTGCTACTAAACCCCCGCGCCGCTGATCATCAACGCCGCAATGTCGTCTCCTGCTCCATGTGCGAGAGCTTGGCCGGGTTGCGCACCGCGTACAGGCCGCTGATCCGGCCGTCCTCGACGCGCACCGCGATCACGGTGTCCAGCTCGCCGCCGAATCGCACGATCAGCGCCGGATATCCGTTGACCTGGGCGGGTTCCATCGTCCATCCGGTGACCTTCAGCATGCCGCCGAGCAGCATCCGTGCCACCTTCGAAGCACCCGTGACGGGACGCGGGACCGCCTGCTTCACGCCGCCGCCGTCGCCGAGGAACACGACGTCCGGCGCCAGCAGGTCCAGCAGAGCCTGGAGATCACCCGTTTCGGTGGCGCGCTGGAAGGCCGCCAGCGCCTCGCGGGACTGCGACTGGGTCACGACCTCGCGCGGCCGGCGGGCGGCCACGTGCGAGCGGGCCCGGTGGGCGATCTGACGGACGGCGGCCGGGTTCTTGTCGACGGCGGCGGCGATCTCGTCGTAGTCCAGGTCGAAGACCTCGCGCAGGACGAAGACCGCCCGCTCGGTCGGGGTGAGGGTCTCGAGGACCAGCATCACCGCCATCGAGACGCTGTCGGCCAGTTCGACGTCCTCGGCGACGTCCGGGGCGGTCAGCAACGGCTCCGGCAGCCAGGAGCCGACGTAGGACTCCTTGCGACGGCCCAGGGTGCGCAGGCGGCCGAGTGCCTGGCGGGTGACGATCCGGACCAGGTAGGCGCGATGGTTCTCGACCGTGCCGTGGTCCACGCCCGACCACTTCAGCCACGTCTCCTGCAGCACGTCCTCGGCGTCGGCGGCCGAGCCGAGCATCTCGTAGGCGATCGTGAAGAGCAGGTTGCGGTGGCTGACGAACGTGTCGGTGGCGGCGTCCATGGACACAAGACACCAGCCGGCGGCCGTTTGTGACAGTGGGCTGGATCACAGTCACAGGATTCGAGGCAGCGGCATCTCGTGGTCGTCAAGCAAGTCCACGAGGGAGGAAACAATCATGGAACCGCGCTTCAACCTCTTCGGCACCGAGACCGGCAGCAAGCTCGCGAAGCGGTTCGCGGGTCTCGGGCAGGCCGTGCACCAGACGTCGCTGCCCGCCATCACGGCGGAACTGGTCAGCCTTCGGGCGAGCCAGCTGAACGGCTGCGGCTTCTGCCTCGACATGCACGTCAAGGAGGCCATCGCGGCCGGCGAGGACCCGCTGCGCCTGCACCTGGTGGCCGGGTGGCGCGAGACCACGGTGTTCACCGAGGCCGAGCAGGCCGCGCTGGCGTTCACCGAGGAGGGCACCGTGCTCACCAGGGACGGCGTGAGCGACGAGACCTGGGAGAACGTCCGCAAGCACTTCGACGACGAGCAGGTCGCGGCGCTGGTCTGCCTGCTCGGGCTGATCAACGCCGCCAACCGGATGGCCGTCATCACGCACCAGAAGGGCGGCTCGTACCAGATCGGTGCGATGGCCCAGTTCCAGGACTAGTGGATCCGGCCCCTGAGCATGATCATGCGCGGCGTCCGGAGGACCTCCAGGTTCTCCCGCGGGTCCTCGTCGTAGACGACGATGTCCGCGGCCGCGCCCTCGGTCAGCGACGGGAAGCCGAGCCACTCGCGAGCACCCCACGACGCGGCGCCGATGGCGTCCAGAGCGCTCATCCCCACGCCGTGCAGCGCAACGATCTCGTCGACGATGCGGCCGTGCTGGATGCCACCGCCCGCGTCGGTGCCCGCGTAGACGGGAACGCCCGCCTCGATCGCGGACGCGACGGTGGTGGAGACGCGTGCGTGCAGGTCACGCATGTGGTTCGCGTACCTGGGGTACTTGCCGGCCCTGTCCGCGATGCCGGGGAACGTCTCGATGTTGATCAGCGTGGGCACCAGCGCGGTGCCGTGCTCGGCCATCAGCGAGATCGTGTCGTCGGTCAGGCCGGTGCCGTGCTCGATGCAGTCGATGCCCGCGTTGATCAGGCCCGGCAGCGCGTCCTCGCCGAACACGTGGGCCGTGACCTTCGCGCCGGCGGCGTGGGCGACCTTGATGGCCTGGGCCAGTTCGTCGTCCGTCCACAGTGGAGTCAGATCGCCCTCGCCGCGGTCGATCCAGTCGCCGACGAGCTTGACCCAGCCGTCGCCGTACGCGGCCTGCTCGGCCACGGCCGTCGCCAGGTCCGACTCGACCTCCACGCCGATGTGCGGGAGATAGCGCTTCGGGCGGGCGATGTGCCGGCCGGAGCGGATGATCCGCGGCAGGTCCAGACGCTCCTGCAACGGCGTCGTGTCGATCGGTGAGCCGCAGTCGCGGATCAGCAACGTGCCCGCGGCGCGGTCCGTGAGCGCCTGCTCGACGGCCTCGGGCAGCTCGACGCCGCCCTGCGGGCCCAGGCCGACGTGGCAGTGCGCGTCGACCAGGCCCGGGACCAGGAACCCGCCGTCGACGACGGTCTGCGCGTTCGGCACCGGCTGAGTGCGGACACGGCCGTTGACGACCCACAGGTCCCGCGGTTCGCCGTCCGGCAGGACAACGCCGCGCAGGTGCATGGTCACTTCTTCTTGTCGTCCCCGTCGAACTTGAACTTCGTCGGGTCGAAGCCGGGCGGAAGCTCGTTCAGGCCGCCCAGGTTCGGCAGGCCACCACCGGGAGGCATGCCCGGAATCCCACCAGGAGGCATGCCGGGCATGCCGCCGGGGAACATCCCTGGCGGGAAGCCGCCCTTGATCTTGGGGGGCGTCGGGCCGCGTCCGCCCTTGCCCTTCTTCCCCTTCTTGCCCTTGCGGGTCTTGCTGCCGCCACCGCCGCCGAAGCCCATCCGGCCGGCCATCGACGCCATCATCTTGCGGGCCTCGAAGAAGCGGTTGACCAGGTCGTTGACGTCGCTGACCTTGACGCCGGACCCGTTCGCGATGCGCAGCCGGCGGGAGCCGTTGATCAGCTTGGGGTCGTCGCGCTCGGCCGGGGTCATGCCGCGGATGATCGCCTGGATGCGGTCGAGGTGCTTCTCGTCCAGCATCCCGAGCTGGTCCTTCATCTGCCCGGCGCCGGGCAGCATGCCGAGCAGGTTCGCGATCGGACCCATCTTGCGGATCGCGAGCATCTGCTCCAGGAAGTCCTCCAGCGTCAACTGGCCGGAGTGCAGCTTCGCCGCGGCCTTCTCGGCCTGGTCCTGGTCGAAGTGCTGCTCTGCCTGCTCGATCAGGGTGAGGACGTCACCCATGCCGAGGATGCGCGACGCCATCCGGTCCGGGTGGAAGACGTCGAAGTCCTCGAGCTTCTCGCCGTTGGACGCGAAGAGGATCGGCTGGCCGGTGACCTCGCGGACCGACAGCGCGGCACCACCGCGGGCGTCACCGTCGAGCTTGGTGAGCACGACACCGGTGAAGCCGACGCCGTCGCGGAACGCCGTGGCGGTGTTGATCGCGTCCTGACCGACCATCGCGTCGACCACGAACAGGATCTCGTCCGGGTTGACCGCGGCCCGGATGTCGATGGCCTGCTGCATCATCTCCTCGTCGACGCCCAGCCGGCCGGCCGTGTCGACGAGAACGATGTCGTGCTGCTTGGCCTTGGCCTCCGCGATGCCGAGGCGCGAGACCTCGACGGGGTTGCCCACGCCGTTGCCGGGCTCGGGAGCGAAGACGGGCACGCCCGCGCGCTCACCGACGACCTGGAGCTGCGTCACCGCGTTCGGGCGCTGCAGGTCGGCGGCGACGAGCAGCGGGGTGTGGCCCTGGCCCTTGAGCCACTTGGCCAGCTTGCCCGCGAGCGTCGTCTTACCGGCACCCTGCAGACCCGCCAGCATGATCACCGAGGGCGGGTTCTTCGCGAGGTTCAGCCGCCGCGTCTCGCCACCGAGGACGTTGACGAGCTCCTCGTTGACGATCTTCACGACCTGCTGCGCCGGGTTCAGCGCCTGGTGGACCTCGGCGCCCTTGGCGCGCTCCTTCACCTTCGCGATGAAGTTGCGCACAACGGGCAGCGCGACGTCGGCCTCGAGCAGGGCGACCCTGATCTCGCGGGCGGTCGCGTCGATGTCGGCGTCGCTGAGCCGGCCCTTGCCGCGAAGGCCCTGGAGAACCGTGGTCAGCCGGTCGGAAAGCGTGGAGAACACGTCGTCCAGACTAGCTAACCGAACGTTCACCCGATCCCGTGGCTCGCCAGGGCGTCCAGGAGCACCGGCTCACGACGTCCGACCGGAGCAGTGGAGATCTGCGCGAACCGCAGCCCGGCCGACACCGCTGCTCCATCCGCCACCGGATCGTCGCCGACGTACAGGCACTCGTCCGGCTCGACGTCGAGCCGGACGCACGCGGCGTCGAAAGCGCGTGCGGACGGCTTCGAGACACCGATCTCGTAGGACAACGCGAAGGCGTCCACGGACAGCGACTCGCGCGCGAACACGCGGCGGATGTCCCACGAGATGTTGCTCAGCACCCCGACCTTCAGCGGCTTCACGACGTTCAGGGCCGCGGCCGTGTCGGTGTAGGGCAGCCAGAACGCCGGGTTGTGCAGGCGCTGGAACAACTCGTCGGTCATCGTGAGCCCCGCCAGCCGGAACAGGGTCCAGTGGGCGGAACGGTTGGCCAGCACCGTGAGGTCACGGGCGTCCCACACCGCGCGCTCGGCGGCGTTCATTCGCGCCACGAACGGCGCCGGGGCCCGCAGCACGGTGAGGTGCCGCGGCGAGAGCCATTGGTAGGTCGGGCGCCCGAAGAGGGTGCCTGCGAAGTCGAAGAGGACAGCCTTGATCACGACACCATGATGCGCAGACCACCCGAGGTCCTCGCACGGGTGAGGAGCGTCACGCCGCTGAATCCGAACGGCACCCAACCGGCCTCGAACTGCGCGCGCATCGACGAACCGCGGCGGACGTGTCGCTCGAAAGCGTGAGTGCGGACGACGCGCTTTCGGGCGATCTGGCCGTCCAGGGCCTGGGCCGCCGAGGCGTCCAGCCACAGGAAGTGGCGGGAACGCCCCGACAGCAGTCCGGCGAGCACCAGCATGAAGCGCGTGCCGGGCCTGGTGGACGGCTCGTGCACCACCAGCAGGCCCGCGCAGAACATCGCTGACCAGAACACGCGCAGCCGGTGCGTGAGGTGCACGAAGACGCGCCAGTACTTGTACGGCAGAGGTACGCGCGGTTCCAGCCACGAGCGCACCTGGTCGGAGTCGAGCACCGTGACCGGCTCGTCCGCGTCGAGGCGGGTGAGCAGCGTCGTCTTGCCCGCGCCGGGAATCCCGGCGAGGACTACGAGCGAGCGCTTGCGCACCCGGACGACTGCGGTCTGCGTGTTCAACACGGCGGTCATGTCCTAGAAGACGTCTTGACCATCCTTCTCGTTCAGTTTGGTCCGATTTCGGCCGAAATGCACGGGGTTCAGCGCCAGACGACGGCGTGATAGGTGCCATTGGCGAAGTTCGCGACGCCGATGACCTGCCCGACCTCGCTCAGCCCGCTCACGGAGTGACGTGCGGCACCCGACAGCGTCGGCAGCAACGTCTGCGTGCCCGCCATGTCCCAGGTCGCCGCGGAGGTGCCGACGGTGCCCGCGACGAGCCAGGAGCTGTTCACCTCGGAGGCGGTCGACGGCGCGGATGCCAGCGTCTCCACCCCACCGCCGAAGACGTCCCAACGGGTCGCCTGGGACGACACGACGCCGACCGCCGCCCCGTTGTCGTTGATGTCGGACGGCCGCGCGCCCGTTCCCAGCTGGGTCTTGCCGCCGCGCAACCACAGCACGCCACCGGCGCTCGTGGTGCCGACCGCGTCGCCGAGTTGGTTGACCCCGGCGAACGTGCCCGTGTCGAGCACGGTCCGCACGCCAGAAGCGTTCCACCGGACCACGTCGGCACCGCTGGTGCCGATGACCCAGTCGCCGTTGGTGATGCGCGACGCGCTGCCCGTGCCGAGGACCCTCGCCTCGCCCCACGACTCCCACCGCACCACCTGGCTGACGCCGTTGATCGTGGCGGTGCCGATGACGGTGCCGGAATCGTTGATGTCGTAGGCGACCGAACTCGTCGCCCCCGCGACGGCCAACTGGACCAGAGTCCCGGAGGAGTTCCACTTCACGGCCTGTGTCGCGCCCGCGGAGGTCACGGCATAACCGACGACAACGTTGTCGCGGCTGATGGCTGCCGCCCACGAGTCGAAGCCGAGGTCCGCGAGCTTCTTGATGCCGTCCCAACGGTCCCAACGCACGGCGTGCTGCGTGGTCCCGGTTCCGTAGGAGACGCCGGCGATCGTGCCGGAGTCGTTGATGTCGATCGCCGTGCTCCGGAGATCACCCGGCAACGTGCCGAGGTCCTCGACGGCGAGCGGAGCGGCTTGGGCGGTGGCGGGAATGATCAGGGCCGCGACGACGGCGGCCACCATGGCGGTTCTCAAAGTTCTTCCTCCCCAGTCAGAACAACGAGAACCTGACACTGCCCGGACGGCGCGAAGGTTGTCCAGGAAGCTGTCTCGTTGTCAGAACCGGGAAACAGCGGCGGTGGTGCGAGTGCGCGGTACCTCCCCCGGCGCCGTCACTCGTCACCACCACCCTCTGCCCGTCCGGGAAGCGATCCACCCCTCGAGGACGCTTTCCGGACACCACGAACACTGCCGTGTTTCGGAACCGCGCAGGAGCGTGAGCACCCGGAGAGGTTGTGCGTAGAGCTACTCAACCTCTACCTGGCCGCGTCGAGCACCGCCCGTTCGATCCGGCGCCGGTCGAGGTCGGAGCCCGCGATGCTGAACGAGTCGACGACCGTCGCGCCCAACGTGGACACGCGCGCCCACTGCACGTCGGCGCCGCACTGCTCCAGCGCACCGGCCACGCGGTGCAGCAGCCCGATCCGGTCGGCGGCCCGCAGTTCCAGCACCACCGCGCCGGTCGCCTCGTCGTCGAACCACAGCACCTTCGCGGGCGGCGGGTCGAGCGGCGGGCCGCCGTAGTCGCGTTCCTTCGCGGCGAGCTTGTCGGCCAGCGGAAGCGAGCCGTCGATCGCCCTGGACAGCTGTTCGCGCAGCAGCGCCGCATCCGGCAGCGAGCCGAACCGCGGTGACACCGTGAACGCGTCCACCGTCGCGCCGCCGTGCGAGTACAGCGTAGCCGCGTGGACCTCCAGCGAGTTCAGCGCGAGCACACCGGCGGCCTTGGACAGCAGTCCAGGACGGTCCGGCGCGATCACCGTCACGACCGCAGCGTGGTCCTGCTTCTCCAGCAGCACGTCCGGTTTTCCGGACGTCGCAACGCGTTCCGCCATCGCCACGTGCACCGGGTCGAGCGGTTCCGGCTTCGGCAACGCCTCCCCCGCCATCGCCTTGCGGCAGCGGGAGACCAGGTCGGCCATCAGCGCGGCCTTCCAGTCCGTCCACACGCCAGGACCGGTCGCGATGGAGTCCGACTCCGCCAGCGCGTACAGCAGTTCCAGCAGGACCGCGTCGCCGCCGAGCGTCTCCACCACGCGGTGCACGGTCGCCTCGTCCTCGACGTCGCGCCGGGTCGCGGTGTGCGGCAGCAACAGGTGGTGCCGGACCATCGCGGACAACGTCTCGACGTCCTGCGGCCACAGCCCGATCCGCTCGCCGATCTGGGTCGCCAGCGCGGCCCCGACCTCGGAGTGGTCCTGCTGCCGGCCCTTGCCGATGTCGTGGATCAACGCGCCGAGCAGCAACAGGTCGGGCCGTGACACCGTGGTCACCAGCCGGGCCGCGTGGGCGACGGTCTGCACCAGGTGCCGGTCGACCGTCCACACGTGCGCGGCGTCGCGCGGCGGCAGGTCCCGCACCGCACCCCACTCGGGGAACAGCCGGCCCCACAGATCCGTGCGGTCCAACGCTTCCACGACGTCCACGAGCCCACTGCCGCTGCCCAGCAACGCCAGCAGCTCCTCACGGGCCTCGCGCGGCCACGGCTGGCGCAGCTCCGGCGCCGAGTCCGCGAGCCGGGACAACGTTCCCGTCGCGATCGGATGTTTGCTGCGTGCCGCCGCCGTCGCGACGCGCAACAACAACGCGGGATCACGGCTGGGAATCGCGTCACGGGCGAGCGAGACCTCAGCCCCGTGCAGCACAACGCCTTCATCCAACGGCCTGCGCGGCGGCTGTCCCCTCAGGAACGCACCGAGCCCGCGTTTCGGTGCGGCCGCACGGGCGGTCCGCATCGCCACGTCAAACGCGTAGACGACAGTGCGTGCGGCTGAGGAAAGCGAACGGGCCAAAGCGAAACGGTCCGTCAGACCGAGCGCGGAGGCCACCTCGTCGCCGTCCTGCGCCCGCAGCACGTCGCGAGGTTTCCGTGCGGCACGACGAAGTTCGGTGCGCACGTCCAGCAACAGCTTGCGGGCTTCGTCGACGTCGGCGGAAGGTCTGTCCACCACCTGCGCGATCGACAGCGCGTCCAGGATCGTGATGTCCCGCAACCCGCCGCGGCCGTGCTTGAGGTCGGGTTCGACGCGGTGCGCGATCTCGCCGCTGCGGCCCCAGCGCTTCTGCGACGACTCGGAGATCTCGTCCAGCCGGTTGCGCACGTTCCCGCGCCACGCCTGCTTCGCGCCCTCGGCGAGCTTCTGGGTGACCTCTGGGTCGCCCGAGATGTGGCGGATGTCCAGCAGTCCCAACGCGGTTCGCAGATCTCCCGCGGCGACTCTCAGAGCCTCACCGACCGTGCGGACCGAGTGGTCGAGCCCGATGCCGGAGTTCCACAGTGGATACCAAAGCTTCTCGGCTATCTCGTCGACGTTCTTGACGCCGTTGTGCACCAGGACCAGATCCAGGTCGGAATAGGGCACGAGCTCGCGCCGCCCCAGCCCGCCGACCGCCACGAGCGCGATACCCGATCCGGATATCCCCGCTCCCCCCGCATGTTTGGTCAACCAGAACTCGTGCAGGTCCACGAGTGCTTCGCGCAAAGGTTCGGCGGCCAAGCGACGACGACCTGGCACGAGCAGCCTTTCGCGGGCTCGCACCAGGTCGTCAGCCGTGACGACGGCCGTTTCGTTGTTCTCCACGGGCCGTCTCCTAATTGTTAAAGCGCATCCGATCCACGTTCGCCCGTGCGCACACGAACGACGGTTTCGACCGGAGTCACCCACACCTTGCCGTCACCGATCTTGCCGGTGCGGGCGGCCTCGACCACCGCTTCCAGCACCTTCTCGACGGCGGTGTCGTCGATGACGACCTCGATCTTGATCTTGGGCACGAAGTCCACCGAGTACTCCGCACCGCGGTAGACCTCGGTGTGGCCCTTCTGGCGCCCGTAGCCCTGCACTTCACTGACCGTCATGCCCAGCACCCCGAGCTGTTCGAGGGCGCCCTTCACGTCGTCCAGCGTGAACGGCTTGATGATCGCGGTGACCAGCTTCATTTCTTGTTGCTCCCCTCGAGGACCGCGGTCGCGCCAGCGGCCACGCTCGGCTTGCCGGTACCACGCGCACTGGTGAGGCTGCCGTACTCGTAGGCGCGCTCAGCGTGCTCAGCCTCGTCGATGCTCGCGACCTCGGCCTCTTCCGACGCGCGGAAGCCGACGGTGAACTTCACCAGGTAACCGAGCGCGAGGCTCAGGACGAAGGAGTAGCCGAGCACCGCGAACGCACCGACGGCCTGACGCCAGAGCTGGTCGACGCCGCCGCCGTAGAACAGACCGTTGATCTTGGCCGGGGCCGCCTCGCTGGCGAACAGGCCGATCAGGATCGTGCCGGACAGACCACCGACGAGGTGCACGCCGACGACGTCGAGCGAGTCGTCGAAGCCGAAGCGGTACTTGAGCGACACGGCCAGGGCGCAGAGGACACCGGTGATCGCACCGATCGCGATGGCGCCGATCGGGGTGACGGCGGAGCAGGCGGGCGTGATGGCGACCAGACCGGCGATGACACCCGACGCGGCACCGAGCGTGGTGGCCTTGCCGTCCCGGATGCGCTCGGTCAGCAGCCAGCCGAGCATCGCGGCGCAGGTGGCGACGATGGTGTTGACGAACGTGACGCCCGCGGTGCCGTTGGCGCCCAGGGCGGAACCGGCGTTGAACCCGAACCAGCCGAACCACAGCAGACCGGCGCCGAGCACGACCAGCGGCAGGCTGTGCGGCTTCATCGGCTCCTTCGGCCAGCCGACGCGCTTGCCGAGCACGATCGCGAGAGCCAGACCAGCGGCACCGGCGTTGATGTGCACCGCCGTACCACCGGCGAAGTCGATCGCGAGAAGCTTGTTGGCGATCCAGCCACCGGGGTCGATGACGTTGCCGGCCTCGTCCTTGCCGTCGAAGTCGAACACCCAGTGCGCGACCGGGAAGTACACGATCGTGGCCCACAGGCCGGCGAACAGCAGCCACGGGCCGAAGCGGGCGCGGTCGGCGATCGCACCGGAGATCAGCGCGACCGTGATGATCGCGAACATCGCCTGGAACGCCACGAACACCGTGCTCGGGATCTTGCCGAACAACGAGTCGGCGGCCAGCAGCCCGTCAAGGCCGAAGTACTCGAACGGCTTGCCCAGCAGGCCTCCGCCGACATCCGCGCCGAATGCCATCGAGTACCCGAAGAGCACCCACAGGACACCGACCACGGCCATAGCGCCCAGGCTCATCATCATCATGTTGAGCACGCTCTTCGAACGGACCATGCCTCCGTAGAAGAAGGCAAGGCCCGGCGTCATCAGCAGCACCAATGCGGCGCTGGTGAGCACCCAGGCGGTGTCCCCTGTATCCACTTCGACCTCCACTGCACGTCGGTTGCAGGGAGCATCGAGATGTCCTGTTTCACCCACCCACGCCCAACGTTTCGCGGAGGTGAACTGTGGGGCCCACGTTGTTACGTCCGCGTTTCACGCCGTTCACGGACTCGATTCGGCCACCTCACGGCGGCGAAGTGGTCACGAGACGTAGCGCGAAGCTCCTGCTTTCCGGGGACACGGGCTCCTCGTTGGAGGTCGCTCGTGACAGCACGATGCCCCGGCACGAACACCGGGGGCATCGCGACCGACAGGTGCTAGCGAACCGAGAACGGACCCACCGGGATCCGCGGCTTCGCGGACATGATCGACGCCTCGGCAGGAGGCTCGACAGCGGCACACGACGTGCCGTTGCGCGGCAGCTTCAGCGAGACCAGGTACTCGTTGTTGATCTTCAGCGTGCACTCGCTGCGGTCGTAGACGCCGTGGCCCCAGCCTTCGTAGGTCACGAAGACGGTGGTGTCACGGGACTGACGGTGCGCGTTGACCGCCCACTCGTAGGCCGTCGCCGGGTCGTGCTTGGCGTTGGTGAGCAGGATCTTCGGAGAGTTCTTGATCTTCAGCGGGTGCTGCGGGTTCGTGGCCTTCGGGAACCCGACGCAGCCCATCATGGCGCCGTGACCCAGCGAGGAGCCACGCGTGTTCGGCGCGATCCGGTACTCGGACTTCACCAGCGACTGGTACTCGCCCCACGAGCTGACGCGAAGGTTGTAGTCGTTGCAGAAGATGCCGGGGAACGGGTTGTCGAACGTCTCCTCGGCCGCGAAGGCCGAGAAGGCCGCCTTCGGCGCCTGCGCGCCGTCGATGATCTGCTTGATCTGGTCGGCGAAACCCTTCCAGTTCGGCCCGTAGGCCATGCTGACCACACCGCCGCCGAGGTCCTCCGGCGTCAGCTTGGCGTTCGGGTCCCAAGGCGCGGGCACCTCGCCGCGCTCCGCCTTCGCGAGCAGGTCCTTCCAGATCTTGCGGAGGTCCTGACCGTGGAACGGCGACGACGCGTCCCGGTCGTTCCACTTGATCCACTCGTTGAACGAGTCCTCAGCCGTGCGCGCCTCGGAGTCGAGGAACTGCTTCGTGCCGAGGCTGTGATCCATGTTGGAGTCGATGATCATGGCGCGGATGTTCTTGCCGAACTTCTCCGCGTAGTGCTGGCCCATGATCGTGCCGTACGAGATGCCGTAGTAGTTGATCTTCTTCTCGCCCAGCGCGCGGCGGATGGCGTCGATGTCCTGCGCCACCTCGTCGGTCGAGGCGAAGTTGAAGATCGCGCCGCTCTGCTTGGCGCAGTCCTCGCGCAGCACCTTGTTGAACGTGACCAGCGCGTCGAACTCGGCCTTGGTCTTCGGGTAGCTCGACGGCGTCTTCTGCAGCAACTCCGCGGAGCACTTGATCGGCGCACTGCGCGCGACACCACGCGGGTCGAACCCGATGACGTCGAACTTGTCGATGATCTCCTTGCTGAAGTACTGGTCCGCGAACATCGAGAAGTCGACGCCCGAACCACCCGGTCCACCGGGGTTGATCACCATCGCGCCGATGCGCTTGGACGGGTCGGCCGCCTTGAGACGCGACACGGCCAGCTTGAACTTCTCACCGTTCGGCTTCGAGTAGTCGATCGGCAACTCGAGGAAGCCGCAGTCGACCGTCGGCTTCTCCTCGCACGGCTTCCAGTCGACCGCGCCGACCTGGTACTCCGGCTGCCCTTCCGGAGCCGCGATCGCGACCTGACTCGCTCCTAGAACCAATGCAGAACTGGCGATCGCGGCACCAAAGGCGCGCACCATCGGTTGCATGGAATTCCTCCCTGATCCCCGAACTTGCGGGAGGAACGCTTCCACCGATCGTGTGACGCAGACAACCAACCTAGGTAGGGAGAAGAATCAGCCCGTGGTCGTACAACCACCGTCAGTTAGTCGTTTTGGCCCACATCGTCTGCAGGTGGGCTAGGCCGTCACTCGTAGGGGTGCCGAGGATTCGGAGGCGTGCCATGCCGCCATCCGGATAGATGTCGAGCCGGACCGCCGTCACCTCGGTCGTTTCCACGACGAACCGATGCCGCGTGTCGGGTTGCAGCCGGGTGCGCGGGAGCAGGTCGAACCACGTGTCCGGGTCGGCGCGCTCGTCGCAGCCGCGGACGGACGCCCAGCCTGGCGCGTTGCCCTTGAAGTGGCTGGTGTCGAGCTCGACCAGTTGCACGGCACCGGGTGCGGCGAGCCTGAGCGACACCCAGTCGTTGCCGTCGTCACGCCGGCGCGCGGTCTCCCAGCCCTCCCCCATGACCGTGGCCTGCCCAGGGGCGATGAGGTTGTTGGGCGAGCTGTAGAACATGTTGCTGCAGCCGGTGACGACCGCACCGTTCTCCAGCGCGGCGAGGTCGATGCCACCCACGAGCAGACGTGGGTCCGCGAGCGGTTCGCCGTGCACGCGCAACCGAGCCACACCGCCGTCCGGATCAATGGTCAGCCGTACGTGCGTGACGCGGCGTCCCTCGGTGACGTCGAAGTAGTGCTTCTCGTCGCCTTTGAGCGCGGTGCGTTCGACCAGCGGGAACCACTCGGTGATCTCGTCGGCGCCCGGATAGCCGTCGACCTGGGCGCCCTCGACCCAGCAGAACGGCGGGTAGTTGCCCTTGAAGAACGCCGTGTCGACGACGATCCCGCGCACGACACCGGGCATGCCGAGCCTGACCACCGCCTGGTCCACGCCCGCCTCACGACGGCGGCGGGTCTCCCAGCCGTCGTAGACCTGGCCTTTGTGACCGAAGGTGTAGGTCTGGTAGACCGGCTCGGCGGGCTTGATCAGGTTCTCCCGCTCGGCGAACAGCTCGTCGTTCGCCCACACCACACCACCTCCGACCGCGCGCGAGGCGAGATCGGGCAGCCGGGTCCACTCGGTCATGCTTCTCCTCTTCTGAGCAGCTTTCCTTTGGGCAAACTTGCCCTGGTCTGACTGATTTCCTTGCCCCGCAACCACGTCTGACGCACGACGCCGTTCAGCGTGCGGCCGTGGTACGGCGTGACCGGGTTGCGGTGGTGGAGCTTGTTCTTGTCCACCACGAAGGTCTCGTCCGGTGCGAACACCACGAAGTCCGCGTCCTTGCCGACCTCGATGGCGCCCTTGGTCTCCAACCCGACCTGGCGCGCCGGATGCGTGGCCATCCAGCGGACGACGTCCGTGAGCTGGAAGCCGCGCTCCCGTGCGCCCGTCCACACCGCCGGCAGACCGAGCTGCAACGACGCGATGCCACCCCACGCCGTCGCGAAGTCGCCTTCCTTCAGCTCCACCGTGCTCGGCGAGTGGTCGCTGACGACCAGGTCGATCACGCCGTCGCGCAGCCCCTGCCACAACGCCTCGCGGTTCTCCGCCTCACGGATCGGCGGGCAGCACTTGAACTCCGTCTGCCCGTCGTGGATCTCCTCGGCGGTGAACGTGAGGTAGTGCGGGCAGGTCTCGGCGGTGATCTGCAACCGGTCGCGCTTCGCGGCCTCCAGGATCGAGAGCGCGTCCGACGACGAGAGGTGCAGGACGTGCGTGCGCGCGCCGGTCCTGCGGGTCAGTTCCACGACGTCGCTGATCGCCTTGTTCTCGGCCTCGCGCGGCCGTGACGCCAGGAAGCCCGCGTAGTCCGGCTCCGAGTCACGGACCGTGTGCGCGTCCTCGGCGTGCACGATCGTCAACGCGTCGAGCGTGGCCAGCTGCCGGAGAGCCGCTTCCAGTTCGGCGGTCGTCACGGCCGGGAACTCGTCCACGCCCGAGTGCAGCAGGAAGCACTTGAAGCCGAAGACGCCGGCCTCGTGCAACGGCTTCAGGTCGGCGAGGTTGCCGGGGATGATCCCGCCCCAGAACCCGACGTCCACCGACACTGCCGCGGCGGCCTTGCGCTTGATCTCCAGCGCCGCCACCTCGACCGTCGGCGGGATGCTGTTGAGCGGCATGTCGATGATCGTCGTGACGCCACCAGCGGCTGCGGCACGGGTCGCGGTCTCGAAGCCCTCCCAGTCGCTGCGACCTGGGTCGTTGACGTGCACGTGCGTGTCGACCAGGCCTGGCAGCAACATCTCGTCGTCCGCCAGGTGCACGACGTTCGGCGAGTCGATGCGGGGCTCGACGGCCACGATCCGGCCGTCGGTCACACCGACGTCGCACGCGATCTCACCCTGCGGGGTCACGACCCTGCGGGCGCGGAAGACCAGGTCCATGGCACTCACTCTGACACCCAGTCGCGGGCGATGCGACCGCCGAGATCAACCAGCAGCGTCTCCGCCTGAGCCATGCACCGGGTCACGTCCGGCTCGATGTCCAACAGCGCGTAGGCGGCCTTGAGCCCCAGGTCACCGGGTTCGACCGAGCACTGCCCCGCCACCGCGACCACCGGCACGTCACCCGAGGCCTTGACCACCCCGTACGGCGCCTTGCCGTGCCGGGTCTGCGCGTCCAGCGATCCCTCGCCCGTGACCACCAGCGACGCGTCCGCCACGGCCTGCGCGAACCCGGCCAGTTCCAGCACCACCTCGATGCCGGGCCGGAACCGCGCGCCCAGCACCGCGAGCGCCGCGAACCCGATCCCGCCGGCCGCGCCCGCTCCCGGTTCCGACGCGTGCTCGGGGCCGACGCGCTGGGCGAACGCCTCGAGCCGCGCTTCGAGGACCTTCACCTGCTCGGGTGACGCTCCCTTCTGCGGCCCGTAGACCGCCGCGGCTCCGGTTGGACCGAGCAGCGGGTTGTCCACGTCCGAGGCCAGCACGAGGTCGACGCCGTCGAACGACGCCTTGCCCAGCGCCTCCAGCATCCCGGCGCCGCCGTCCGTGCACGCGCTGCCGCCCAGCCCGAGCACGATCGTGGTGCAGCCGACGTCCAGAGCGGCTTTCAGCAGCTCACCGACGCCGTAGCTGGTGGCGTCGAGGGGCGAGGGCCGTTCCAGCAACGTCAGCCCGGCCGCCGAGGCCACCTCGACCACGGCGGTCGTGCCCTTGACCGCGAAGGACGCGGGCACGGGCCGCCCTGCAGGCCCGGTTACCCAGCGCCCCACCTTCACGAACCCGGCGGCGACGGCGGCGTCGACGGTGCCGTCGCCGCCGTCGGCCACCGGGAGGAGGCGCACGTCCACGTCCGGGACCGCCTCCCGCAGGCCGCGCGCGACGGCGGCAGCGACCTGCGGGGCGGTGAGCGATCCCTTGAACTTGTCCGGCGCGACGATCACTGAACTCACGGCAGCGGCTCGAATTCCTTCATCGCGGCGATCGACGTGCCGTTCGCGGTGTTGCCCTCGCGTTCGATCATGATCTCCACGAGCACCGGCCGTGACGTGCGGTCTGCCTCCTTGCGCGCCCACTCCAGCGAGCCGCGGATCTCGCCGGGATCGACGACCCGGACGCCGGAGCAGCCGTAGGCCTCCATGATCTTCACGTTGTCCGAGCCACTCGTGTCGTAGTGGATGTCGACCTCGTACTTCATGTCGTAGCCACCGTGGTCCTCGGCCATCCGGATCAGGCCGAGGTACTCGTTGTTCAGCATGATCAGCACGAACGGCACGTCGTACTGGGCGCCGACCGCGAGCTCCTCCACCAGGAACTGGAACGAGTAGTCGCCGACGATGCCGACGACCTCGGCGTCCGGCCTGGCCTTCTTCACGCCGATCGCCGCCGGGATCTCCCAGCCGAGGGGACCGGCCTGGCCGCAGACCTGGTAGTGCCGCGGCTTGTGCGCCTTCTGGTGCTGGCCGGACCAGATCTGGTAGAGCCCGATGGCCGTGACGAAGTAGGTGTCCGGGCCGTAGAACTCGTTGATCTCCTTGAAGACCCGCGGCGCCTTGACCGGCACTGTCTCGAAGTCCTCGCGCCGCAGCAGCGTCCGCTTGAGCTCCTGGCAGCGGTCGACCCACTCGCCGGCCGCCCGCGGTCCACGAGCCTTCGCTTTTCCGAGGAGTGCCTGCAGGAAGAGCTTGGTGTCCGCGACGATCCCGAGGTCGGGACCGAACACCTTGCCGATCTGCGTCGGCTCGACGTCGACGTGGATGAACTTGCGGTCGCCCCGATAGGTCGCGAGGTCACCGGTGTGCCGGTCGCCGAAGCGCGCGCCCAGCGCCAGCACCAGGTCCGACTCCAGGAACGACGCGTTGCCGTAGCGCTGCGAGGTCTGGATGCCGGTCATGCCCGCGTAGAGCGGGTGGTCCTCGTCGATGGCGCCCTTGCCCATCAGCGTGGCCTGGATCGGGATCTGCAGGAACTCAGCCAGGTCCAGCAGTTCGGCGGACGCCTCGCCGAGGATGACACCGCCACCCGCGAGCAGCAGTGGGCGTTCCGCGGCCAGCAACATCTCCAGCGCGCGCTCGACCCGTGCGTCGGAAGGCACGATTTTGGGCACCGGCAACGGTTCGTCGATGCTCGAGTCCCACTCGATCTCCTGCTTCTGCACGTCGATCGGCAGGTCGATCAGGACCGGGCCCGGACGGCCGGAGCGGGCGATCCGGAACGCCTCGCGGAAGATCCACGGCATCTGCGCGGCTTCCTTGACCTGCACCGCCCACTTCGTGACAGGAGCGGCGATCGAGACGATGTCGACGGCCTGGAACGCCTCCTGGTGCAGCTTCGACACCGCGGCCTGGCCGGTGATGCAGAGGATCGGCACGGAGTCGGCCTGCGCGGTGTAGAGCCCGGTGATCATGTTCGTGCCGGCGGGACCCGAGGTGCCGATCGCGACGCCGACGTTGCCGGTCGTGCGCGACCAGCCGTCCGCCATGTGCGTGGCGCCCTCCTCGTGCCGCACGATCAGGTGCTCGATCGAACCGTCCTGCTCCATCGCCTTGTACAGCGGCAGGATCGCGGCGCCGGGGCAGCCGAACACGGTGTCGATGCCCTCGGACTTCAGGACCTCGACGACCGCTTGCATGACTGGGATCTTCGGCATTTGTCAGGACCTTCCCGCGAAGTTCTCGATGACCTTGAGCAGCGCGGAGTGGTCGAGCGACCCGTAACCCTGCGCGCGTGCCGCCGCGACCAGCGCGGCGATCTGGTTGGTGACCGGCAGCGCGACGTCGGCGGCGCGTGCCGCGTCCAGTGCGATGCCCATGTCCTTGTGGTGCAGGTCGATCCGGAAGCCGGGCTGGAACTCGCGCGCGATCATCGACTCGCGCTTCAGGTCCAGGATCCGGTTCGCCGCGAGACCGCCCGCGAGCACGTCGAGGCCGGCCTTCGGGTCGACGCCGGACGCCTCCAGCAGCACGATCGACTCGGCCACGAGGGCGTAGATGCCGCCGACCATCAGCTGGTTCGCGGCCTTCACGACCTGGCCGGCACCGTGCGGTCCGACGTGGACGATCGTCTTGCCGACGACCTCCAGGAACGGCCTGGCTGCGGCGAAGTCGGCCTCGTCGCCACCGACCATGATGCTCAGACTCGCCTGCACGGCACCGGTCTGACCGCCGCTGACCGGCGCGTCGAGCACGCGGATGTTGCCGAGTTTCTTCGCGATCCCGATCGACGTGGACGGGCGGATCGTGCTCATGTCGATCAGCAGCGTGCCGTCGTCGAACGTGACCTCGTCGATCACCGCCTCGACCTGCGGGTGGTTCGGCAGCATCGTGATGACGACCTCGGCGCCGCTCACGGCCTCCTGGGCGGATGCCGCGGCTTTGCCACCGTCGGCGACGAGCTTCTCGAGCGAGGCTGAACTGAGGTCGAAGCCCGTCACGTCGTGCCCGGCGGCTACGAGGTGGGCCGCCATCGGGCTGCCCATGATGCCGAGTCCGATGAAACCGATGCGGGTCATGCTTGATCCCTCCAAGCGAAGGAGTGGGTGACGGGCTTGTACTCGGCGCCGACGAAGCCCGTGTAGCCGTTGGCGCGGAGTTTCTGCAGGTGCCCGAAGAGGTCGAGCTCGCCGGTGCCGGGCTCACCGCGTCCGGGAGCGTCGGCGATCTGCACGTGACCGATGCGGTCGACGTGGTCGGCGAGGATGTCGAGGTCGTCGCCGTTCGTGGCGAGGTGGTAGAGGTCCGCGAGCAGCTTCACGTTGCCGCGGTCGATCTCGTCGATGAGCTCGAACGCCTGGTGGGCGGTCTTGATCGGGTACTTCGGCGCGCCGCTGAGCGGTTCGATCACGAGCTGGGCGCCGATCTCCGCCGCGACGTCGGCGGCGAAGCGGTAGTTGGAGACGGTCTGCGCGGTCGTCTCGAAGTTGCCGTGCAACGCGTTGAGCGTGCGGCAGCCGAGGCGGGCCGCGATGGCCGTGGTGATCTCGACGTTCGTCCGGAACTCCGTCTCGCGGCCCGGCCAGCTCGTGAGCCCGCGATCTCCCGCCGGCATGTCGCCCGCGAAGAAGTTGAGGCCGACGAGGCGCACCTGCGCGTCGACGATGGCGTTCTCGAACGCCTCGATCTCCCGTGTCTCGGGTACGGCGTCCGCGAACGGCCACCAGATCTCGACCGCGTCGAACCCGGCGGCGCGTGCCGCTGCCGGACGCTCCAGCAGGGGTAGCTCCGTGAAGAGCATGGACAGGTTTGCGTCGAACATCTTGGGCTGTTCCTTCCCACCCAGGGGAAATTCCACTCTGCGGAAGTTGGATTTCGCTCTATGGAGACACTAGACATCTCGCTCGACCCAGGTCAAGAATGTGGAAGTTAGATTCCGCGATACAGAAACTTGGAGAGCCGTGGACAGCTTCAACAGCGCCCCGGAGGCCGAACTGCGACCTCTGCTCACCGAGTGCCTCGCGGTACCCCGCTGGATCGACGCGATGGTGGCGGGCAGGCCCTACGCGTCGATGGATGCACTCCTCGCGGCTTCTTCGGTTGCCGCACAAGGACTTTCCGACGAGGAGGTGCTCGGCGCCATCGCCGGGCACCCGCGCATCGGCGAACGACAGAAGACAGGTGGGGTGTCGGCGAAGTGGTCGCGGTCCGAACAGTCCGGCGTGGACAGCTCCCAGGCTGATCGCCTGGCGGCCGCCAACGCCGCGTACGAGGATCGGTTCGGGCACATCTACCTGGTGTGCGCGACCGGCCTGAGCGGTGCGGAGATGCTCGGCAACCTGTCCACCCGGATGGACAACCCGCCGGACGTCGAGCTCCGCGTCGTCAACGACGAACTCGCGAAGATCGCCGCCTTGCGGCTGCAGAAGCTGATCGGGAGCTGAACATGGCCATCGTCCTGGGCCCCAACCAGTACGGAAAGGCGGAGAACCGCCTCGTCACGGTGTTGCGCAACGGTTCCGTGCACACCATCAAAGACCTGACCGTCAGCACCTCGCTGCGCGGAGACCTCTCCGACACGCACCTCACCGGTGACAACACCAAGGTGCTCGCGACCGACACGCAGAAGAACACCGTCTACGCCTTCGCGAAGGAGGCGCCCGTCGGTGAGATCGAGGACTTCGCGCTGCGCCTGGGCCGCCACTTCGTGGGCACGCAGGAAGCCATTTCCGGCGCGCGGGTCCTGATCGACGAGCACGCGTGGGAGCGCATCGACGGCCACGACCACGCGTTCTCGCAGGGGTCGAACGAGAAGCGCACCACCGCCGTGACGATCGAGGGCTCACAGGCGTGGGTCGTGTCGGGCGTACGCGACCTCGTGGTGCTGAAGTCGACGGGTTCGGAGTTCCACGGCTATCCGAAGGACCCGTACACGACGTTGAAGGAGACCGACGACCGCATCCTCGCGACGTCCGTGACGGCCCGCTGGCGTTACGCCGGCACGGACGTCGACTGGGCGAAGTCGTTCACGGAGATCCGGTCCGTGATGCTGAAGACGTTCGCGGACAAGCACTCCCTGTCGTTGCAGCAGACGCTGTACGCGATGGGCGAGGCGGTGCTGAACGCACGCCCGGAGGTCGCCGAGGTGCGGCTCTCCATGCCGAACAAGCACCACTTCCTGGTGGACCTGAGCGCGTTCGGCCTGGAGAACGACAACGAGGTCTTCTACGCCGCGGACCGCCCGTACGGGCTCATCGAGGGGTCGATCCTGCGGGACGACGCTCCGGACGCCGGCCAGGCCTGGAGTACTTTGCCAACCTTCTGAACACCACCGGGTTGAGCAGGGACGCCGGCGTGGCGACCATGTGCACGACCCGGACGAAGCGGCGGAACAGGTCGGGATCCTGCACGATCCCGGCCTGCCACTTCTTCAGGTACCAGCCGAGCAGGCCGCCGCGCCGGGTCTCCACCCAGCTGCGGTCGGCGTTGCTGGACATCGCCCACGACGCCTTCGAGGCCTTCGCGATCTTCCGCTGGAACGCCCGGCATCCCTTGGCGCTGAAGTCCTTGTGCCGCCGGAACAACAGCGCCTCCATCGCGGCCACCGTGATCCCTTGCCCGTACACGGGGTTGAACGCGCACACGGCGTCTCCCACCGCCACGAGTCCGCCCGGCCAGTTCGCCAGGTCCTCGAAAGCGTTGCGACGACTGGCCGTGCGCGCGAACAGGTAGACGGGTGTGAGCGGTTCGGCGTCGGCGAGCATCTTGGAGATCGGTACCCGCAACGAGTCCAGGAACTCCTGGTAGCCGTCGAGGTCGCGCGGCGGGTGATCACCGATCGCGCCCTGTGCGGTGACCATGATCCGGTCGCCCTCGACGCGCATCGCCGCGACGCCGCGCGGCAGGTTCGGTGCGGACAGGCTTTCCGCGTACACCACGGGAAAGTCCTCCGGCGCGGTGTAGATCCGGGTCGCGTACCCGGTACCGGAGTCGACCACCTCGGGTTCCGGCGTGGTGATCCCGGCTTCGGTGAGCCAGGCCGCCAGCTTCGACGACCTTCCGGACGCGTCGACGACCAGGTCCGCGTCGATCCTGCCGTCACGGGTGAGCACGCCGTCGACATTGCCGTCGCGAAACGACAGCCCGGTGATGTGCACGCCGTCCACGATCTCGGCGGTGGCGCGCCGCCTGATGCAGGTCTCCAGCAGCGGACGGCTCAGCGACAACAGCGGCAGGCCCATGTGCGTCGTGGCGAGCCAGCCAAGAGGGTTGAGGATCTGCATGTCCCCCGCGTCGGCGAGCACCGCCCCCTCCGCCACGAGTTCGTCGCGCAGCCCGGGAAACAGCTCTTCCAGGAGTTCGCCGCCGCGCACCAGCAGTCCGTGCGTGTGCCTGCCCTGCGGCACGCCCGCGCGATGCTCCGGCTCGTTCGTCAGCTTGTCGCGTTCCAGGACAACGACGTCGTGGGACTCGCCGAGCACGCGAGCCGCCAGCAACCCGGCGATTCCCCCACCTATCACCACGGCCTTCATGAGGCCATTCAACCAGCGATCAGCTGAGAGTCAGCGGTTCTCGGTCGTGCGCAAGGACATCTGCTGATCACGCCACGAGTGGAACAGGTCGGCCTCGGAGTACCAGCCGACGCTGGTCGGCCGTTCGCCGGAGATCATGAACTCGATCAGCAGCTGCCGGAACAGGCCGAGCGGAACGCCGACGCCGGGAGGGAAGTCCGTGTACTTCTCGTTGACGTACGGCGCTTCCTCGGACCCCTTGGGCCAGCCCATGAAGCTGTTGTCGACGTAGTACATGTAGCCCCACGCGCCGCGCACGGCGAGCACGACGTTGTGGTCCGGGTCGCCCTCGGAGGTGAGGTCGCGGCCGAAGTGGTCGAGCGATCCGTCGTTGCACTCCGGCCGCCCCAGCAGCCTGATCAACGTGTCCACGTCCGCCTCGCACGCGACGACCTGGTACTTGTGCTCGGCAGCGTCGAGGTCGGGTAGCCCGGTCCACAGGCCCGCTCGCATGCTCATGCGAGCCACCCTGCACCCATTGCCCGCACTATTCGACACCCATTGACAGAACCACACGAACGGGTGATGACCCGATCAGCTCGAACGGGTGGCGAGCCCCCGCAGTGCTGACTCGTCCAGACCTGTCGCGACCTGCACTTCCACCGGATCGAGCGCACCGCAGTCCACCGCTCGGAGGAAGAACGAGGACAACGCCTGGGCGGTCGCCGGCTCGTCCAGAACACCTCCGGAGACGTTCTCCACGTACGCCTTCAACCGCGCCGCGTCCGCCTCCAGACCTTCGCGGTAGAAGCCGTAAACAGCCGCATATCGTGTCACCAGTTGTGCCGGGTGCAGGTCCCAACCCTGGTAGAAACCGTGCTCCAGCGACCGTCGCGTCAGCCGGTAGTGCGTGTCCCAGCCGTGCTTCTTCTGATCACCGACCGGGAGCACGTTGGTGGAGCCGTCCGACAACCGGACCCCGGTGCCAGCAGCGGAAACCTGCATCACGTGCCGGGCGAAGTCGCACGCGCCGTGAGCCAGGTGCTGCTGCGCCGCGGACAGCCCGCAGCCCGCCGTGTAGTCGTAGGTGCCGAAGTGCAGACCTGTCACCCGGCCGCGGCCCGCCTCGATGAACCGCGGGATGGCAAGGCGACCGGTTCCATCCACAATGGACTGCGTCGTCTCGACCTGGATCTCGAACTTCAGGTCCTTGCCGAAGAGGTCGAGCACCTCCCCGAACACCTCGACCTGGTCGACTGATGTCACCTTGGGAAAAGTGATGACGAAACCTGGCGGAATCTCTCCCAGTGCTGTCAGGAAGATGTCCAGCGTGCGCAGTCCGCGCTCGCGCAACTCCGCCGTGTCGAACGACTTGATCCGCAGCCCGAACGACGGCGGCGCGGTGCCGTCGGCGAGCCAGCGCGACACGAGGTTCGCCGTGCTCTCGGCGTCCATGTCCTCGACGTCGTCCTCGGGCGCGCCGTAGCCGTCCTCGAAGTCGATCCGCAGGTCCTCGATCGGCTCTCTGCGGAGCTTGTCCTCGACGCGCTTGAGCACGCCCTCTGGCAGTTCCGGGAGAAGTTCCGGTTCGATCGACTCCAGCGCCTCGCGGCCCCAGTCGGCGATCGTGGACCCGATGATGCGTCCGGCGGGCACGTAGCACGTGTGCACGGGCTGACGGCCCACCGGCCAGCCGCGTTCCACAGTGGACAGCCGCGCGGTCACCCGCGCGACGTCCTCCGGGGACAGCGATGTCTCGTACATCAGATGCGCTCGTACGCCGGCAGCGTCAGGAAGTCCACGAAGTCCTCGGACAACGCGACCTGCTCGAACAGCTCGACGGCCGCCGCGACGTGCGGCCCCTCCAGCCCGTTCCCGACTCGCGCCAGCACTTCCCGCACGGCGTCGGCGGTGACCTGCGTGCCGTCGTCGAGCACGACCTTGTTGTTGATCCACTGCCAGATCTGGGACCTGCTGATCTCCGCGGTGGCCGCGTCCTCCATCAGGTTGTGGATCGCCGCCGCGCCGTTGCCGCCCAGCCAGGACGCGATGTAGCGCACGCCGACGTCGACAGCGGCCTCCAGTCCGGCCCGCGTCGCCGCGCCGCCCGCGGACTTGAAGTCGAGCAGCTGCTCGACCGTGACGCTGACCTCCGGACGCTGCTTGTCGATCTGGTTCGGCCGGTCACCCAGCACTCCGTCGAAGATCTCCCGGCAAATCGGCACGAGATCAGGATGCGCAACCCACGACCCGTCGAAACCATCAGTCGCCTCGCGCGTCTTGTCCTCGCGAACCTTGCGCAACGCGTTCTCGGTGACCTCGGGGTCACGGCGGTTCGGGATGAACGCGGCCATGCCACCCATGGCGAACGCCCCGCGCTTGTGGCACGTCTTCACCAGAAGCTCGGTGTACGCGCGCATGAACGGCGCCGTCATCGTCACGCTGTTGCGGTCCGGCAGCACGTAGTCCGCACCCGCGTCACGGAAGTACTTGATGACGCTGAAGAGGTAGTCCCACCGACCGGCGTTGAGCCCCGACGCGTGGTCACGCAGTTCGTAGAGGATCTCGTCCATCTGGAACGCGGCCGGAATCGTCTCGATGAGCACCGTGGCGCGAATCGTGCCGTGCGGCACGTTGAGCAACTGCTGCGCCGTCGTGAAGACGTCGTTCCACAGCCGTGCTTCGAGGTGCGACTCCATCTTCGGCAGGTAGTAGTACGGATTGCCGAGTTCGGCGTTGTGGAAGAAGTGCAGTCCGAAGTCGACCAGCGCGCCCACAGCGTTCTTGCCGCCGAACTGAAGGTTGCGCTCGTCGAGGTGCCACCCACGCGGCCGCACGACGATCGCCGGGTACGGCCCGCCCTTGAGCTTGTACTCCTTGCCCTCCGGCGAGGTGAACTCGATCGTCTCGCGCGCCGCCTCGTACAGGTTCACCTGCCCCTGCACGACGTTGTCCCAGTGCGGCGTGTTCGCGTCCTCAAGATCCGCGAGCCACACTTTCGCCCCGGAGTTCAGCGCGTTGATCGTCATCTTGCGCTCGGTGGGCCCGGTGATCTCGACGCGCCGATCACGAAGTGCCTCCGGCGCCTCGGCCACCCGCCACTCACCGTCCCGCACGTCCTGCGTCTCGGGCAAAAACCCAAGGGGCCGGCGCTCCTTGCGAAGGGCGAGCAACTCGTCCCTGCGGGCGGCGTGCGCCTCATGCAGCTTCGCGACGAACTCAAGAGCCTCTTCGGTCAGGACCTGCACCTGGATCCACCTCTCTCGGTTTTGCTGTGTGGACTATAGTTTTTGCATTGCGGAACTGCAATGAGAGGAGCCGCACGTGTCCACTGGTGGCGTGCAGTCCTTGCAAAGAGCCTTCGACCTGCTGGAACGCCTGGCAGACGCAGGCGGCGAAGCCTCACTTTCCGAGCTAGCGGCATCGTCAGGCCTACCGCTCCCAACGATCCACCGCCTGATCCGCACCCTTGTCACGCTGGGCTATGTACGCCAGAACAGCAACCGGCGCTACACCCTCGGCTCCCGCCTGATCCGCCTGGGCGAGACCGCCTCACGCCAATACGGCACCTGGGCACGCCCCCTGCTGTCGCAACTAGTCGACTCGGTGGAGGAAACGGCAAACCTGGCAGTCCTGGACGGCGACGAGGTCGTCTACGTGGCGCAGGTGCCGTCAAAGCACTCGATGCGCATGTTCACGGAGGTGGGCCGCCGCCTGCTGCCGCACGGCACCGGCGTGGGCAAGGCGATGCTCTCGCAACTACCGCGTTCAGACGTACGCGCACTGCTGGAACGCACGGGCCTGCCCGCGTACACGTCAAACACGATCACCGACGCAGGTGAACTGCTCGACTCGCTGGACGAGATCTCGGCACGCGGCTTCGCTCTGGACGAGTCCGAACAGGAACTAGGCGTCCGATGCATCGCGGTACCGGTGATCGGCGGCCCGACCTTGGCCGCAGTGTCGGTGTCAGGCCCGGAGGGACGACTCACGAAGGAAGCGGTAGCCCGAATCCTGCCGGAGGTGCTGGCAGTCGCGAAGCGACTGGCAGACCAGGCAGCAACGGCCTGATCACCCGCGAAGCCGAAGGCGAGCCGTCCTACCGAGCGGGCCAGGCGGTGGGGTCCCGTCACGAGTCGCACCACAGCTCTTGCTGCATGCAGGTAGGGGTGTCAAGCGGGCACGCTTTTCGCCCGCTTGACACCCCTACCTGCATGTGGCCCGCTCTTGGTGCGGCTCGTGACGGGACCCCACCGCCAACGCAACCCCACTACGCAACAGGCAGCCGCCCAACGCAACAGGCGTGCCATCAACCCACCCACGGCGCCACCCCCCGATCAGATTGCCGGGGGTCTGGGGGCAGAGCCCCCAGGGGAAGCACCCAACGCAACCCGCCAACGCAACAGGGGAACGCTACGCAAAAAGCGCACACACCCACGCTGACGCAGGGGTCCCCCCGTTCCGGGAACCCCTACATCACAACGTACTCAGAGGGTCCGACAAGATCAGCCAAGCAGAGCATCCACAAACGCCCCAGGCTCGAACGGCGCCAGATGATCCGCACCTTCCCCAAGCCCAACCAGCTTCACCGGCACCCCAAGCTCCCGCTGAACCTGAAAAACAATCCCACCCTTGGCAGTACCGTCCAACTTGGTCAGCACAATGCCAGTGATGTCCACCTGCTCCGCGAAAACCCGAGCCTGAGTCAGCCCGTTCTGCCCGGTGGTCGCATCCAAAACCAGCAGAACCTCATCCACCACAGCCTGCTTCTCGACAACGCGCTTGACCTTGCCAAGCTCGTCCATCAGGCCCTTCTTGGTGTGCAACCGCCCAGCGGTATCGATCAAAACCGTGTCAACCCCGGTGTCCACACCACGCTTCACAGACTCAAAGGCCACAGAGGCAGGGTCCCCACCCTCAGGCCCACGCACAGTCTCCGCGCCAACCCGCTTACCCCAGGTCTCCAACTGGTCAGCAGCAGCAGCACGGAACGTGTCAGCAGCCCCCAGCAAAACGGTCCGCCCGTCAGCGACCAAAACCCGCGCCAACTTGCCGGTGGTGGTGGTCTTGCCAACCCCGTTGACCCCAACCACGAGCAACACAGCGGGCTTGCCGGCGTGCGGCAGGGCCTTCAAGGACCGGTCCATCTTCGGCCCGAGAGCGTCGACCAGCACCCCACGCAGCAAAGCCTGCGCCTCAGCCTCGGTCCGCACCCCGGACCCGGCGAGCTTCGACCGCAGGATCCCGACGATCTCGGTGGTCAGCGCCGCGCCCAGGTCTGCGATCAGCAGCGTGTCCTCGACGTCCTGCCACGAGTCCTCGTCCAGGTCTCCCGCACCCAGCAGTCCCAGCAGCGAGGTGCCGAAGGCGTTGCGCGACTTCGAGAGCTTGCCGCGCAGCCGTTCCAGGCGGCCGGAGGTGGGCTCGATCTCCTCGACCTCGGACGCCTCGACGGGCAGGTCGACCTCGACGAAGCCGCGCTTCGCCGAGTCGCGCGGCACGGAGGCGTCGTCGCCCACACCCGGCTGGCCGTCCACCTCGGTGCGGTCGGCGACCGGGTGCTCCACCGGAGCGACCTCGGCGACGGCGACCGCCTCGGCCTCGGTGGCGTCAGGGGCGGCGGGAGTCAGTGAGATCCCGGACGACGCCTGGTATCCGCCAGGCCTCGGCGCCTCCTCCTTCTGGGTCAGGCTGATGCGACGGCGACGCGTCAGCACCACACCGGTCACCAGCGCGGCGATCAGCACGACCGCCACGACGACGAGGATCAGGACAAGGGAGGACGTGGGCACGGGCTCATGGTTTCACAGACCCTCATGTGACCTGTCAACCATGTATTGCTCATTTAGGCGAAGATTTCACCAAGGCTCTTGCATCCCGCCACGCTGTGGAATAGACCACACGTCGTGAGGGTGATCGGACTGATTTCCGGCACGTCGATGGACGGCATCGACGTGGCCGTCGCCGACCTGTCGATCAACGGTGACGTGGTCGAACTCGTGCCGGTGCAGTGCGCCGAGCATCCCTTCCCCAAGGACCTGCTGGAGAAACCGCGGGACCTCGCCGAAGTGTGCGCCTTCGACACGTCGCTCGGGCAGGCTTTCGGCGAAGTCGCCGCCGGGTACCTGCCGGCGGACCTGATCTCCTCGCTCGGGCAGACCGTGCACCACGAGGTCCAGGACGGCGACTGCCTCGGCACCCTGCAGCTCGGCCAGCCCGCCTGGATCGCCGAACGGACCGGCGTCCCCGTCGTCGCCGACCTCAGGGTCCGCGACGTCGCCGCTGGAGGCCAGGGGGCGCCGCTGGCCAGCACGCTCGACGCGCTGTGGCTCGCCGGCATGGCCGAGGACGCGCCCGCGATCGCGCTGAACATCGGCGGCATCGCCAACATCACCGTCGTCAGACCCGGCAGCCGGCCGATCGCCTACGACACAGGCCCCGGCAACGCGCTGATGGACGCCGTCATGGAGGTCCTGTCCCACGGCGAACGGCGCCAGGACACGAACGGCGAGTTCGCGAGCAGAGGCACAGTCCGCGAGGACATCCTCAAGAAGCTCCTCGCCGACCCGTACTACGCGACGCCGTGGCCCAAGTCGACGGGCAAGGAACACTTCAACGCCGAGTACCTCCAAGGCTTTCCCACGGTCCAGGCCGAGGACATGCTCCGCACGCTCGCCGAACTCACCGCCCGCACCATCGCCGACGCCTGCCGCGCGCACGACGCGAGCGTGGTCGTCGCGTCCGGCGGCGGCATGCGCAACCCGGTGCTCGTCGAGGCGCTCACCAAGGCGCTCGACCCGATCCCGTTGAAGATCAGCGACTCACTGGGCCTGCCGCGCGACGGCAAGGAGGCCTACCTCGCCGCGCTGCTCGGATTCCTGACGTGGCACGGGATCGCGGGCAACACGCCGTCCGCGACCGGCGCGTCCGGACCGCGGCTGCTCGGCAGCATCACGCCCGGCAACGGACCGCTCAGGATGCCGGAGCCCGTCACCACCGCCGTGACCAAGCTGAATGTGGGGGACCCGAAGTGCGCGGACTAGACCTCGCGATCATCGCCCTGTTCCTCGTCGGGATGCCGTTGCTCGGCATGTGGATCGGCGGCAGGCAGAAGTCGTCCACCGACTACTTCGTCAGCGAGAAGCGCATCTCGTGGTGGGTCGTCTGCCTGTCGGTCGTGTCCGCGGAGACCTCGACGCTCACGGTGCTGAGCGTGCCGGTGATCGCCTACATGGCGACGCCCGCGCAGGGCGGCATGACGTACCTGACGCTCGCGCTCGGCTACATCGTCGGCCGGATCATCGTCAGCTTCGTGCTGCTGCCGCGCTACATCGCCGGTGACCTCGTCACGGCGTATGCCTTCCTGGGCAAGCGATACGGCAACGGCATGCGCGCCACGGCGTCCGTGACGTTCCTCTTCACCCGCCTGCTCGCGGACGGCATCCGGCTCTTCGCCACAGCCATCCCGATCAAGCTCGTGCTCGCGCAGTACGGCATCGACGCCAACTACTGGGCGATCATCCTGGCGCTCGGCATCGCGATGGTGTTCTACAGCTTCTTCGGCGGCGTGCGCGCGGTCGTGTGGGTCGACGCCATCCAGATGCTCTGGTACGTCCTCGGCGGCGTCGTGGTGATCTGGTGGCTGTCCGGTCAGCTGCCGGACGGCTGGTTCTCGAAGGCCGTCGACGTCAACAAGTTCCAGATCTTCGACTTCACCTCGTCACCGCTGACCGGCGCGTACCCGTTCATCGCCGCGTTCTTCGGTGGTGCGCTGCTGTCGATGGCCTCGCACGGCGCGGACCAGCTGATCGTGCAGCGGCTCATGTCCACGAAGGACGTGAAGTCCGCGCAGAAGGCGTTGATCGCCTCCGGTTTCGTGGTGTTCCTGCAGTTCGCGTTCTTCCTGTTCATCGGCGTGATGATGTGGGCCTTCTACAACGGCGTCGACCCGGTGAAGGACCTGAAGCTCGGCAACAAGGACGAGCTCTTCGGCTACTTCATCGTCAACTCGCTGCCGTCGGGCCTGTCCGGCTTCGTGATCGCCGGCATCCTCGCCGCCGCGCTGTCGTCGTCGCTGGGCGCTTTGGCCTCCAGCACGGTCACAGACGTCTACGAACGCATCCGCAAGACCCCGATGACCGACGACGAGCGCCTGCGCCACGGACGGATCTGGACCCTCGTGTGGGCTGGTCTGCTGATCGTCTGCGCGGGCCTGTTCGCCTCCTCGAACAAGACCACGGCGGATCCGATCGTGGTGCAGGCGCTCGGCATCGCCGGCTACACCTACGGCGCGCTGCTCGGGGCCTTCCTCCTCGGCCTCATCTTCAAGCGCGTCACGCAGGTGGACGCGATCATCGCGTTCGTGTCGACGGTGCTGGTCGTCGGTTTCGTGATTCTCGGTGTCAAGTTCGCCGGCAGCACGCCGACGATCAACTTCGGCAAGGCGACTGCCGACCTGAAGTCCTTGACCGGCTGGTGGAACACGCCCCTGGGGGTGGCGGTCACACTGCTCGTGGGTGGGTTGTTGTCACTGAGGCGTTCACGCGGTGTGACGGTAGGCGACGAGCTCGATGTGAAGGCGGAATCCTAGGCGGGCGAACATGTTCTGCGACGACTCGTTGCCCGCGTGGATCGACGCGGCGGCCTGCGGCCTGGCACCGTGGTCCGCCGCGAGTTTCCACAGCAGTTCGGTGATGAGAGCAGCGCCCACGCCCTGACCGCGAACATCGGGTTCGACGGCCACGAAATCGACGTAGTACTCCTCGGGTTGGGCCTTGCCCGCGGCGTAGCCGAGCACGCGCCGGCCGTCCATGGCGACGACGATCGTGCGCTTCTGCGGATCGGATTCGACGAGTTGCTTCCCGGACAGGTAGGTCCGCGGGAAACATCGCTCGTGCAGGACCGCGACGGCCTCGTGCACGAACCGATCGGTCGGGAGGACGCGCATCTCACGGTCGCTGGGACATTTGGCGTCCCTGAGCAGCAACGTGCGCAGGTCCCCGTTGTCGAGGACGTGGATGGCACTCGCCTTGCCCGCGCTGAAGGCGTGCCGTTCGGCGAACGCCGCCAGTCGTCTGTGGGCTGTGTGCCCGTAGAGCTCCAGATCGGAGATGCCGGTGAGGAGCTCGGTGGCGCGGCGGAACATCGCGTCGGCGGTCTGGTCCCAGATGCGGCTGCCCGCGGGGTGGTTGACCGGTACGTCGACGAACGGTCCGTGCAGCCACGCACGGCCGAGCTCGGCGTCGATCTCCACGCTGAGCATGCCGGTGATGTTGTCGTCGGCATCGACGGCCACCACCGTGCAGTCCGCCCAGCTGGGCTCGAACTCGCCGAGCTCCGCGCGGAGCTCTTCGACTGTCTCACCGAGGTACCCGATGTGATGCGCGTTGTCGGCCTGGAGCCGGACCAGCAGCGCCATCGTGGCGCCGAGGTCGCCAGGTTCGGCGAAACGGATGTCGTACATAGAAGGAATGGTTGCTCGCACGGCCGTTCGAAGCGAGGGAGTTTTCCGCGGTCTCAGGTCACGATCGTGCGGCTCTGTAAAATGGCGTGGATGTCCCCCGTCCGAGACCTCGAAGAGCTGGCAGCCAGGAACGCGTCGGCGCAGGCCAAGGCCCATGCCGGCGACTTCAGGGGAGCGGCGGCCGAGTTCAGGTCGCTCGTGAAGGACCACGTGGCCGCGATGGGCGCGGACGATCCCCTGACTCTCGGCGTTCGCCTGAACCTCGCGCGGGTGCTCGGCACGGCCAAGCAGTTCCGCAAGGCCATCGAGGTCTGTGAGCCGCTGCAGCGCGACCAGGTCCGCGTCCTCGGTCCCGAGCACGACGACGTCCTGGAGACCACTCAGCTGCTGGCGAACCTGCGCTACCAGGCCGGTGACGCCGAGGGCGCGGTCGAGGATCTCGAGCGGTTGCTGGCGGCCCTGTCCCGCGTGCTCATGCCCACGCACGACCGGATCGCCAAGGTGAAGCGCGACATCGCGTACTTGAAGCGCCCTACATGACGCAGGAGACAACACTCACACCGGCGCCCTCCCCCGCGCTGGTATGCCGTAGCACGAACACCGACGTCACGGGCACAACACCCAGATTCGGGCTTGCAGGGCAGGTGAGGGTGGGGGACTCTTCTACGGTGAGTGAGGAAACGATCCAACTCGATCTCAACGAATCCGGGGTGGCCGTCGACCTGCCCTTGCCGCCGAACATCCGGGACGGTGTCCAGGGAGTTCCGTATCGGCCGGTCGAATTCCGAGACGATGATCTTCCGTCAGCTCTGGAACGCGCTGCCGCCTGGTTGCGGCAGACCCAGGACTGGCTGGGCGAACCCGTGGACGTGATCGCAGTCCATCTCGACTACGACGACACGCACGGCAACCCGTACTACGACCTCAAGCTGCTGTGCAACGACGAGGATCTGGCGGGCGTGCCAAAGATCATGCGAGAACACGAAGGGGCTCCTACCGACCAGTAGGTTCCCTAGGCTACCGTTCGGAAGCATGTCGGATCGCGTATATCCCCCGGTGATCGCCGCAGCGAAGCTCATGTTCAAGGTGCTCGACGTGCGGCTCACCGTGGAGGGGGCGCACCACGTCCCGCGCACTGGTGGAGCGGTGCTGGCGTCGAACCACGTCAGCTACCTCGACTTCATCTTCGCGGGATACGGGGCGCATCCCTCGGGGCGCCTCACGCGGTTCATGGCGAAGCACGAGATCTTCGCCAACAAGATCGCAGGCCCGCTCATGCGCGGCATGCACCACATCCCCGTCGACCGGAGCGCGGGCCAGGCCTCCTACCAGCAGGCTCTGTCCGCGCTCCGCACCGGCGAGGTCGTCGGGATCTTCCCCGAGGCCACCATCAGCCGTTCGTTCACGGTCAAGGACATCAAGTCCGGCGCGAACCGCCTGGCCCACGAGGCCGGCGTGCCGATCATCCCCGTCGCGCTGTGGGGCACCCAGCGACTGTGGACCAAGGGCCGTCCCAAGGACCTGACCCAGCGGCACGTGCCGGTCACCATCCTCATCGGCGAGCCGTTCGAGCCCTCCCCCGGCGACTCCGGCGACGACGTGCTGCGCAAGCGCATGCAGGACCTGCTGGACACCGCGCAGGCCTCCTACCCGACCGAGCCGGGCGCCTGGTGGGCACCGGCGCACCTCGGCGGCACCGCACCCACGCCCGAAATGGCGGCCAGGCTGGACTCGCGCGGCGCCTGACCCGGCGATACAAGGTTTCCACAAGCCTCGTCCGGCAGAGTGGCCCGTGCGCACCTGAAGTGATGAGGTTGAACTGGGGGATCTCATCCCCTCAGGCGCGTAGAGGCCGCGGCCGGGGCTGGTTAAAGCCCCCCAGGCACCGCTCCGGCCGCCCTCTCAGACCTCTGCGTCCGCCGTGTCCGGCGGTTCGGGCGAAGGTTCCTCCACGGGCTCTGCGGTCTGCACGGGCTCTGCGGTCTGCACGGGCTCTGCGGTCTGGGCGGGCTCCGCGGTCTCCACCGGCTCCGCCGCCGCAACGGGTTTCGCCGCCACACGCGCGGGCACGTCGCTGGACGTGCGCAGCCGCTGCGAGATCACCTGCGAGATGCCGTCACCGCGCATCGAGACGCCGTACAGGGCGTCCGCGATCTCCATGGTCGGCTTCTGGTGCGTGATGATCAGCAGCTGCGACTTCTCCCGCAGCTGTTCGAACAGGGTGATCAGCCGGTGCAGGTTCGTGTCGTCCAGCGCGGCCTCGACCTCGTCCATCACGTAGAACGGTGAGGGGCGGGCGCGGAAGATCGCGACCAGCATCGCGACCGCGGCCAGCGACTTCTCGCCACCGGAGAGCAGCGACAGGCGCTTGACCTTCTTGCCGGGCGGGCGGGCCTCCAGCTCGATGCCGGTGGTCAGCATGTCGTCGGGCTCGGTCAGCACCAGCCGGCCTTCGCCGCCGGGGAACAGGACCTTGAAGACGACCTCGAACTCACGCGCCACGTCCTCGTAGGCCAGCGTGAAGACCTCGAGGATCTTGTCGTCGACCTCCTTCACGACGGTGAGCAGGTCGCGGCGGGTGTCCTTGATGTCCTCCAGCTGCGTGGAGAGGAACTTGTAGCGCTCCTCCAGCGCCGCGAACTCCTCCAGCGCCAGCGGGTTCACCTTGCCCAGCAACGACATGTCGCGCTCGGCACGCTTGGCGCGACGCATCTGGGTGTCGCGGTCGAACGGCATCGGCTGCGGCTCGGAGACCTGCTCGCCGCGTTCCTTGGCGGCCTGGTACTCCGCCATCTCGGCGGCAGAGGCGGGCACCATGACGTCGGGCCCGTACTCGTTGGTCAGGTCTTCCAGGCCGATGCCGAAGTCCTCGGCGATCTTCGTTTCCAGCTGCTCGATGCGCATGCGCTGCTCGGCGCGCATGACCTCGTCGCGGTGCACGGCGTCGACGAGCTTCTCCAGCTCGCCGGACATCTCCCGCACCAGGGCGCGCACCTGGGTCAGCAGGAGTTCGTGCTGCGCACGGCGTTCCTGCGCCTGGTCGCGCTCGCGGGCGGCACGGGACAGCGAGATCTCGATGCGTTCCAGCGCCTGCTCACCGCCGCGAGCGACGGCCTTCGCGACCACAGCGCCACGGGCACGGTGCTGGGTCGCGCGCGCATGGCGTTCGCGTGCCTCACGCTCGGCGCGGGCGGCACGACGGAGGCCCTCTGCTTTGCCCTGCAACGCCCGCGCGCGCTCTTCCGCAGTGCGCTGCACCAGACGTGCGTCCATCTCGCCCTGGCGGGCCTGAGCGAGCTCCGCGGCCAGTTCGTCGCGTTGCTGGGTGTCCGGCTCGTCGTCGAGGGTCTGCTCCTCCTCGGCCATCAGCAGCCGCTCTTCGAGCTCGCCCAGCTTCATCAGGGCTTCCTCGCGCGACCGCTCGACCTTGGCGCGCTGCTCGGAGATGCGGTTGACCTCGGCCTCCGCCGAGCGCACCGCCGTGGCCATCCGGTTCAGCCGCTCGCCGGAGCGGGCCTGGCGGACCTTGGCCTCCTGCATGGCCTCCTTGACCGCGTCGAGCACCTTGCGGCGGGCCTGCTGCTCGGCGCGGGCGCCTTCGAGTGCGGCCGAAGCGTGCTCCAGCGCCCGTTCGGCGGTCGCGAGCTGCTCCTGCGCCTCGTCGACGGCGGCCTGCACCTCGATGACGCTCTGCCCCTGGGCACCCGAGCCACCGACGGCCCAGTCCGTGCCGAAGAGGTCGCCCTCCCGGGTCACCGCGCGGCCGTGGAACCCAGCCGCGGTGTCCAGATCTCCCACCACGGCAAGGCGATCGAGCGCGCGAGCCAACGCAGGGCGCAACGCCTCGGGCGCGTGCACGACGTCGATCGCCCACCTCGCGCCGTGCGGCAGGTAGCCCCACTGACTCGTGTCCACAGTGGATCCGTGCGAGCCGATCAGCACGCCCGCGCGGCCGCCGTCCTTCTCCTTCAACAGCTTCAGGGCCGCGAGCGCGCCGTCGCCGGACGAGACGGCGACGGCGTCGGCGATCGGGCCGAGCGCGGCGGCCAGCGCCACCTCGAAACCGGGCTCGACGGTCAGCAGCGCGGCGACGGAACCCAGCAGGCCGGGCACGTCCGACGCGAGCAGCGCGCCCGCGCCGTCCTTGCGCGTCAGGCCCAGCGAGAGAGCGTCCACACGGGCTCGCCACGACGCGATGTCGCGTTCCGCCGTGCGTTCTGCCTTGACCAGTTCCTCGACGCGCTGCCTGGCCGCGTCGTTGGACTGCACGGCCTGGCGGTGGCGTTCGTCGAGGCCGTGGTCGTCCTCGTCCTCGGTGCCGGTGATCTCGCGGGCCTCGGCCAGTTCCATCGACGCGAACTCGACGCGTTCGGAGGCCTCGGACAGCGTGACGGACAGTCGTTCGATCTCCTCGGCGGTCGCGCTCGTCTTGCTGCGCAACGCTTCCACCTGACCGGACAGGCGGGCGAGGCCCTCGCGGCGGTCGGCGATCGCGCGGACGGCGGCGATGTGCGCCTTCTCCGCCTGCGAGACCATGCGCTCCAGCTCGGCGCGCGTCTCCACGGCCTCCGCCAGCGCGATGCGGGCCTCGGTCACGCCTTCCTGGAGCTCCAGCTCCATCTCGGCGGTCTCCTCGGCCTCGCGGTCGAGGTCGTCCGGGTCGCGGCCCCTGCTGGGCGCGTCCACGACGTCGGACAGGTGACGGGCTCGTTCGGCGGCGAGGCGCACGGTGCCGCGGAGGCGTTCCTCCAAAGCGGACAGCCGGTACCAGGTGTCCTGCGCGGCCTGCAGCTTCGGCGCGTCGGCGGCGACCCGCTCCTCCAGCTCGTTCTGCTGGTACTGCGCGGCCTGCAACGACTTCTCGACCTCGGCGCGGCGCACGCGGGCCTTCGCCTCGTCGTGCTCCTCCTGCGCGATGGTCTCGCGCTGCGTCACCAGGTCGTCGGCGAGCAGGCGGAGTTTGCTGTCCCGCAGCTCGGACTGGACGACCTGCGCGCGGCGGGCGATCTCGGCCTGCTTGCCCAACGGCTTGAGCTGGCGGCGCAGTTCGGCGGTGAGGTCGGTGAGGCGGGTCAGGTTCGCCTGCATCGCCTCGAGCTTGCGCAGCGCCTTTTCCTTGCGCTTGCGGTGCTTCAGGACGCCTGCGGCCTCTTCGATGAACGCGCGCCGTTCCTCCGGTTTGGACTCGAGGATCGCGGCGAGCTGGCCCTGACCGACGATCACGTGCATCTCGCGGCCGATGCCGGAGTCCGAAAGCAACTCCTGGATGTCCATCAGGCGGCAGGAGTTGCCGTTGATCTCGTACTCGGTGGCGCCCTCGCGGAACATGCGGCGGGTGATCGACACCTCGGTGTACTCGATCGGCAGCATGCCGTCGGCGTTGTCGATCGTCAGCGTCACCTCGGCGCGACCGAGCGGCGCGCGGCCGGACGTGCCGGCGAAGATGACGTCCTCCATCTTGCCGCCGCGCAGGTCCTTGGCGCCCTGCGTGCCCATCACCCAGCGCAGCGCGTCGAGCACGTTGGACTTGCCGGACCCGTTGGGGCCGACCACACAGGTGATGCCGGGCTCGAAGCGCAGCGTGGTAGCCGAGGCGAAGGACTTGAAGCCCTTCAGCGTCAGGCTCTTGAGATGCACGCCGGGCAGACTACCCAAGCGCTTGCGGTGGGTGCGGGAGGCGTGGGTTGACCTGCGCGTCTATGGACGGAGAGTGACCAGGAGCCCGCTCTCGTCCGACACCTCCATGCGTTCGATCTGGTCGACCCTGAACGACGTGGAACCGGGAATCCGCTCGTCAGCCCCATGATCGGAACCCCACCAGCCGCCGACCTCCCGCTGGCCCTGCCGGTCGAACACGATGACCTTGCAGCGCGCGCCGGGCCTGACCTCGCCGAGCTTGAACCACATCTCGGTGCCCCAGGTCTTCGAGACCATCGACACCTCGCCGTTCACACCGCTGGCCGCGTCCTTGGCGGCCCAGATCGGGGTGGGCGGCTGGGACGACGAGGGCGGCGCCGCCGTGTCCTTCGACGGGGTCTGCCGCAGGAAGAAACTGCCACCGACCAGCGCCAGGAGCACGAGAACGGCCGCGCACACGACCAGCACGCGACGCTGGTCGTGCTTCGGTGCAGGCGGGCTGGCGGGGATCTCGTCGAGGTTCTCGACGTCCTCCAGGGTCAGGCGGCTGAGCAGGCCCGGCAACGGGGCCAGCCGCAGCATCTCGGCCTGGCAGCAGTCGCAGGTGCCGAGGTGACGTTCGAACGCGGCTCGTTCCTTGAGATCGAGCGAGCCGAAGAGATAGGCGCCGACGTCGACGGTGTGCTGGCAGCTCACGCCTCGGTCACCCCTCTTTCCTCCAGCGCGTCGCGCAGCGCCCGCAGTGCGTAGAAGCAGCGCGACTTGACCGTGCCCGGCGGGATGCCGAGCGTCTTGGCGGCCTCCGCGACGGTGCGGCGGCGGTAGTAGAGCTCGATGACGACCGTCCGGTGCTCAGGCGTGAGCGCCCGCAGCGCCGACGCGATCTGCCACGTCTGCAGCACGTGTTCGACCTGGTCGCTGACCGGTGGCAGGTCCACCGGTTCGAGCGGCACCTCGGTCGCGCGTGCGTTGCGGCGGCGGTAGCCGGAGATCACCAGGTTCTTCGCGACCGTGTAGAGCCACGGCGCCGCGTCGTCCGGTTTCAACTCCTCGTGGTGCCGCCACGCGCGGAGCAGGGTCTCCTGCACGACGTCCTCTGCCTGCTGATAGTCGCCATCGACCAGCCGCAGCACGTAGTGCAGCAGCGGGCCCCTCCAGCGGTCGTACAGCTGGATGAGGACGTCTTCTGACGAGTCCACGATCTCCTACTACGCCATCTCTCCGAGAACGGTTCAGCGCTCGATGAACCCTGCCAGGTCTCCCCTGGCGTCGGACCACTGCTCACCGACAGATTCGACGTGTCCGGGGGTTTCACCCGAACGGAGAGCATTCAGCAGTTGTTCACAGTTCTCCCGCGAACCCTCGGCAACGACCTCGACCCGCCCATCAGGCCTGTTCGAAGCACTCCCGACCAGGCCCAGTTCTAGCGCCCTGGCTCGCGTCCACCAGCGAAAACCAACACCCTGAACCCGTCCTCGCACCCACGCGTTTAGTCGCACGTCCACCTCCGAATGGTTGCGTAGTCACGCCAGGTGATCGAGGACGCACTCTGGGGTTGTCACCCATTAGTGGTACGGTCCCGGCTCGTGAGTGCCCGCAGCCTCTTACTCGGCCTGCTGATCGGTGCAACCGGAATCGGCGGCCTCGCCCTCTCCGGCACCTCCCCTCTCGGCATCGGTTTCACCAATGCCGCGCAGCAGGAGAGCACCGAAGCAGCGAACCAGTTCGGAACGGGCAACGCCGCCGCACCCAACGGCAACAGACCGCAGCCCGACGGCGGCAACGCCGACACCGGCGCCCCCGCCTCCCAGACGTCCTCCTCGGTGCCCGCCACCTCGGCGACGTCCGAGACGCCTTCCTCCACGCCTTCGACGCCGGCGTCCCCGTCCACGACGACGCCACCCCCCGAGGCGCCGAAGCCGCCCGCTCAGCCGCCCGCGCAGCAGCCGACCGGCCAGACGCCGGAGCAGGCCGTGCTCGCGCTCACGAACGACGCCCGTGCCGCGGCAGGGTGCAAGGCCCTCGTGATCGACGACCGCATCACGACCGCCGCGCAGGCCCACAGCACGGACATGGCGACCAAGAAGTACTTCTCCCACACGTCGCAGGACGGCAGGACGTTCGACGTGCGGATGAAGGAAGCCGGCTACCCGAAGCCCGGCGGCGAGAACATCGCGATGGGCTACCCGACCGCCGCGGCGGTCGTGGACGGCTGGATGAAGTCCACCGGTCACCGCCAGAACATCGAGAACTGCAGCTTCACCACGATGGGCGTGGGACTGGACACCCGTGGCAACTACTGGACCCAGAACTTCGGCCGCTGACCGTTCGAGCAGGGGAAACTTCGTGTACGAGAGCCCGGAACCGGACTCGCGCTCGCGCTTCTACCGAGGTGCGCCGCAGGTCGTCCTAGCCGCCTCAGGCGTCGTGCTGGCGACCGTCTTCGCCGCCGTCGCCTCCTTCGCAGCCGGCTCGAACAGCGCCTCCGAGTCGCCGGCGACCCAGCCGCCGCGCAAGGAGGCCGTGCGCGACGCCCTGAGCATCGTCCCGACCTCCGCGCCGACCACGACCGTCGAGCAGACGTCGTCGGCCCCGGAGACCACCACCGCCACCTCGGCGACCACGACGACGAAGAAGCAGACGCGCGTCACCACCATCACGCGTCCCGACGGCACCACGACGACGGTCACGACCGACGACCCGCCGCCGGTGATCACCTCGTCGTCCACGACCACCACGACGAAGTCCACGACCACGACAACGTCGACGACGACCACCACGACGGACCCGACGACAACGACGACGGCGCCCTAGGGTTACGCCCGTCACCGCCAAGTGACGCAGAGCTACACGAAGGTGTGGCTCTGCTGAGGCGATGGTTCGTTTCCGCCGATAACTCGAACGCAAGTCCATCCGACCGGGTTTCCCCCGAGGAGCGAGTGGTGTTCGAGGAAGATCATCCGCAGTCACCGACAGAGCAGGCCCGGCCGAAGAAGCGCATGGGCACGGCAGTGATGCTGGCTGCGGGCGGCGTGGTCGTGGCGACCCTGTTCGCCACCGTGGCCTCCATGCTGGCCGCCTCCGGCCGCGAAGCGAGCCCGGAACGCACGTCCGCCGACATCGTGCAGACCATCACGAGCGTCGCCCCCGACGGCAGCACCAGCACCGTCGTGGTCACGGTGTCCTCCGGCGCCCCGAAGCCGTCGTCCGCACCGGACCGCAAACAGGCCGCCCGCCCGCAGGACCAGCCGCAGCCGGGCACGCCGGACCAGCCACAGCTGACCACCGACCCGGCGAAGCCGACCAGGCCGACGCACAGCACCCCGCCGCCGTCTCAGACCGAGCCGCCGTCGTCGACTCCTCCGTCTTCGGCGTCGCCGTCCACCGAGCCGCCGTCGTCCTCGGCGTCGAGCACGCCGCCGCCGGACCCGAAGCCCTAGTCCGGCAGGGTCCGGAGCGTGGCGAACGCCAGCCGGCGAACGCGCTTGGTCCGGCCCTCGTCCGCCAGTGCCCGCAGCACCACCGGAGCGGGTACCTCGGCGAGCCGCAGCTGCAACCAGTCGGACCACGCCCACACGTCGATTTCCTCGCGGGTGAGGTCCTCTGCCTGGCGCAGCACTCCGATCTCATGGCTCCTGCTTCGCACGTACTCGTCGCCGGCCACCTCGAACCACACCGAGTGTTCGTCGGTCAGCGGAAGTACGGCCAGCACGACCGACTTGGCCAGCACGCTGTCCGGTTCGTGTCGCAAGGCCGCGTGCAGCAGGTCGAGCAGGCCGAAGGACGCCTGGTAGAGCTCCCACCTGCCGTGCTCGGACGCCAGATCGGCGACGCGCCCGGTGGCCGACACGAGCTCGGCGAGCGCCTGGCCGAACGGGCTCGGCCTCACGTCGGCCAGCCCTGCGATCCGCAGCCAGGTCCTGACCTCGACAGCGGCGGCCGGTTCGAGCCTGGAGAGGTCGATCGGCCTGTCCCGTGCCGCCACCAGCACCTCGCAGACGATCTCCCCGAACCACGCGGAGGCCGTCCGCGAGGCGCTGGTCGGCTCGACCTGATCGCGTCGCAGTTCGTGCACGACCCCATCGACGACGACCGCGCACGTGGCGTCGGTGGCGGTGAGAACGACCCCGGCGGCATCGGTGCCGAGCACCACCACCGTCTCGTGCGGCTCAAGGTCGTCGCGCTCGATGAACACCGCCGCCGGAATCCCGTCGAGGGCCGAGAGGACGTGCCGGTAGTCGTGCGGCGCGGCGAGCCGGAACGCGCGCGAACCCGGCCAGACCACGACGGCCCGGGAAGTGTGCACCTGGTCCCAGAGGTGATCGGCGAACGCCTCCCAGCTCCGGTGTGCGCCGATCCTGGCGGACAGGTCGATCACGCGCACCCCGGCGGCAGCCGCGTCCGCTTCCACCCGGTCGAGTCCGCCGGGCGGCACCTCGACCACTCCGTGCTCGAACAAGGCTCCCCTAGAGTTCGAACCGATACCCCATGCCGGGCTCGGTGAGCAGGTGCCGCGGCCGCGCGGGCTCCGGCTCCAGCTTGCGCCGCAGCTGCGCCAGGTACACCCGCAGGTAGTGCGTCTCCTTCTCGTACGCGGGCCCCCACACGTCGCGCAGCAGCTGTTTCTGCGCGACGAGCTTTCCCGCGTTGCGTGCGAGCACCTCCAGCAGGCCCCACTCGGTGGGCGTGAGGTGGACCTCGGTGCCGTCCTTGAGCACGCGCTTCGCTGCCAGGTCGACGGTGAACGAGGCCGTCTTCACGATCGGCTCGTCCTCGGGGCCTGCTGCGGCCGAGCGGCGGACGGCGGCGCGCAGGCGGGCGAGGAGTTCATCCATGCCGAATGGTTTTGTCACGTAGTCGTCGGCGCCGGCGTCGAGGGCGTCGACCTTGTCGGTCGAGTCGGTTCGGGCGGACAGCACGATGATCGGCAGGCTGGTCCAGCCGCGCAGGCCCGCGATGACGTCGGTGCCGTCCATGTCGGGCAGGCCTAGGTCCAGCACCACCACGTCCGGTTTGCCGTCGGCCGCCCGGCGGAGGGCCGTGGTGCCGTCGGGGGCCGTGAGGACCTCGTAGCCGCGGGCCGAGAGGTTGATCCGCAGGGCGCGCACGATCTGCGGCTCGTCGTCGACCACCAGTACTTTTGTCACGCGACCCTCTCCTCTGCGGGGAGTGAGATCACCACGGTGAGGCCTCCACCGGGTGTGTCCTCCATGGTGATCGTGCCTCCCATCGCCTCGGTGAAGCCCTTCGCCACGCTCAGACCGAGACCAACGCCACCTGGCGTGCGATCGCCCAGGCGCTGGAAAGGGGCGAAGACCTGGTCCGCCGTGCCGCTGGGCAGGCCCCGGCCGTGGTCGACGACGCGCAGCTCCACCACGGAGCCGTGGGCCGACGCTCGCAACGCCACGGCTCCGGCGTAACGCAGTGCGTTGCCGACGACGTTCGCGATCACTCGTTCGAGCAGGCCCACGTCGGCGCGCACGGGCGGCAGTGACTCCGGGACGTCGACCTCGATGTCGCCGGGCTGGCCGACCAGGGCCCGCGCCACGGCCTCGTAGTAGTCGACGGCGCGGAACTGCGGTTCCACGGCACCTGTGGCGAGGCGGGAGGAGTCGAGGAGGTTGTCGACGAGGCCGGTGAGCCTGTCCGCAGACTCCTCCACCGCCTCCAGCAGCTCGGCCGTGTCGGAGTCCGAGAGTCGCAGTTCCGGGTCGCGCAACGAGCCCACGGACGCCTTGATCGACGTCAGTGGCGTGCGGAGGTCATGGCCGACGGCGGACAGCAATGCGGTGCGCAGCTCGGTGCGGGAGGCCTGGCGCTGGGCTTCGAGGGTCTGCTCGGCCATGCGTTGCTGCCTCAGCGCGAGCAACGCCTGGCCCGCGGCCGCTTCGAGGACCCGGCGGTCGGACGCCGGCAGCGAACGGCCGCGCAGCGCCAGGTGCACTTCTGGGGTCACGGCGATGTCGACGTCCGCGTCGTCGGGCTCGTCGCACGGGCTGACGCCGACGCACGCGACGCGTTCCCAGGAGCCGTCGACTCGTTCCAACAGCGCGGCGGACGTCAGTCCGAAGTTCTCCGTCACCTTCTCCAACAGCCGTGCGAGCGGATACGGGTTCGTCAGCACGGTGCGCGCGTACGACGCGAGGAGCGTGGCCTCGGTGCGAGCGCGCGCTGCCTGGGTTGCACGGCGAGCGGCGTGGTCCACCACCAACGCCGTGGAGACGCCCACGATGATCATCGCGAAGAAGGTGAGCACGTTCTGCTGGGCGTCGATGGTGAACGTGTAGAAGGGCTCGGTGAAGAAGAAGTTCAGCAGCAACGCGTTGATCAGCGCGGCGGCGATCGCGGGGCCGAGCCCGCCGACTATCGCGACGACCAGCGTCACCAGCAGGTAGCCGATGACGTTCGTGGAGAAGTTCAAGCCGCCTCGCAGCGACGCACCGGCCGCGGTGACCAGCGCGGGACCGGCCACCGCGAGGAACCAGCCCCAGGCGAGCCTGCTCGGCTTCAACGGGCTGCCCGCGAACCGGGCACGCCAGCCGCTGGTCGTCGCCGGGTGCGTGACCATGTGGACGTCGATCGCTCCGGACGCCTGCACGACGGTGGAGCCGATACCTGCCGAGAACACGCGCGCGAACCGCGAACGACGCGAGGTGCCGACCACGAGCTGTGTGGCGTTGACGCCCCGTGAGAACTCCAGCAGCGCCGTCGGCACGTCATCGCCTACAACGGTGTGGAACGTGGCACCGACGTCCTCAGCGAGCTTGCGGTACTTCTGCAGTGAGTGCGGATCGGCGCCTGCGAGGCCATCACCGCGAAGTACGTGCACGACGAGAAGGTCGCCACCCGCGCGCGTGGCGATGCGACGCGCACGACGGATGAGAGTCTCGCTCTCCGCGCCACCGGTGATCGCGACGACGACGCGTTCGCGCGTCTCCCACGTGTCGGTGATCCGCTGCTCGGTCCGGTAGCGCAGCAACGCGACGTCGACCTGGTCGGCGACCCACAGCAACGCCAGTTCGCGCAACGCCGTGAGGTTTCCGACGCGGAAGTAGTTGCCGAGCGCGGCGTCGATCTTGTTCGCCGCGTAGACGTCACCGTGTGCGAGCCGGCGGCGCAGCGCTTCCGGCGTGAGGTCGACGAGTTGCGTCTGGTCGGCTTTGCGCACGACCTCGTCGGGCACCGTTTCCTTCTGCGGCACGCCGGTTATGCGGTGAACGACGTCGTTGAGCGATTCCAGGTGCTGAATGTTGACTGTCGACAGCACATCAATCCCGGCTTCGAGGAGTTCCTCGACGTCTTGCCACCTCTTTGCATTACGGGATCCCGGCGCGTTCGTGTGAGCCAGTTCGTCGACCACGGCGAGCTGCGGCGCACGCGCCAGCACGGCGTCGACGTCCATCTCGGTGAGTTCGACGCCACGGTGCGCGGAGTGCCTGCGCGCGACGATTTCCAGGCCTTCGACCAGTTCGGCGGTCTTCGCACGCCCGTGGGTCTCCACAAATCCGATGACCACATCTGTGCCGCGTTCCCGCCTGCGGTGCGCCTCACCGAGCATGGCGAACGTCTTACCGACACCGGGAGCGGCGCCGAGATGGATGCGAAGCTCGCCACGTCGGGGTTTCGGACTCACCGGCCCAGTCTGCTCCTGACCTGGCATGGACCGTTCGGTGGTATGCGCTGCGCCACACGGCTAAACGAGTGCGCCTTCCCACAGTTCTGTCAGAAGATCTGTCTCGTTGAATCATGCTTCAGCACGGCGCCCGTTCGAGTGAGCTTCGCTGCGCTTTTTACGCCGTTTACCAGCACATTTAAGTGTGCCGGACGCGCGCCGTGACACCCCGCGTCACCACAACGGCCGAATGGGTTATCGGCAGTTGGCGGATAGCGCGCGGAGCGTGAATGAGGGAAAGTGCCAGGGTTCGTGTCCGAATTCGGACAATCACATGCGCGCGGAGAAACGATGCCCACCACCGTCACCAACCACGAGGCACTTCAACTCGTGGTGGCCGTGCACCGGCTGGTGCGAAGTCTTCGGCAGGCCGCTCCGGCCCGCCGTTTGCAACCCACCCAGTTATTGGTGCTGTCAGAACTGAGCGCCCACGGCCCGATGCGGATCGGCGAGATCGCGGTGCGCGCCTTGTGTTCGCAGCCGACCGCCACAACCGTCGTGACCAGCCTGGAGTCCACCGGCCTCGTCCGTCGCGAGCCAGATGCCGCCGACGGCAGAGCAACGATAGTCGTGCTCACCGAAGTCGGCCGCGAGACGATCCTGTCGCTCGCTCACGGCGAAGCCGAACTATTGAGTGAAAGAATGTCCGAACTTTCGCCAGAAGACAGAGAACACCTACGGTCGGCCATGCCGGTTTTGCGGGGCCTGGCCGAACCACAGCAGAACAAGTAGGAGCGGGACCCCCCGACGGGCCCCGCTCCTACGATTACTTGCTGGGTGACACGGAAGTGGGTGGCACCGAGCTCGAAGGTGCGCTTCCAGAACTCGACGGCGGCACACTGTCCGTTGATGACGGAGCGGACACGCTCGGTGCCACCGTGTAACAAACACCGTTTTGGTAGTCGATCTTCGCCCGCGGATAGCGGTTAGCCGGAATCACCGGCTCAGGCCCGTTACCGGGGTCATTGCAGCTGTTGTAGCTTCGCGGCGCGTTGATGGGCTGGCCGTCCTGGTCGTACAACAGCACGTTCGTGAGCAACTTGCCGTTCTCGTCGTACGCGTAGATGTTCTGGTACGTCTCGACCATCGGCTGCGGGTAGGACGAGCGCGATGACGAGCCGTACGCCAACTGGTTCGCCGTCACGTCGATCACCTGGAAGAGCAGTCCCACCGCGAGCGCCGACGCGGGCAGGCTGAACCACAGCCACCGCCGGTCGATCTTGGCGCGCGGCCCGGCGAACACCGACACCACCGCGACCGCGGCGAGCGCCAGGAATCCGAGGATGTCGCGACTGGCGAGCAGCACCGCCCCAAGCCCGATCAGACAGGCCCGGATCAACCACCACGCGGGCTGCAGCGACTTCAGGTAGGTGAGCGCCCGTTCCGCCGGCGTCCCCTGCTCCGGCGTCAGCCACTTCTTCAGCCGGTGGGTCTCCGGCAGGTTCATGATCTCCTGCTGGAGCGGCCCGCGGTCGTGCACCAGAGCGAAGCTGAGCACCAGGATCACCGCGGGCAGCAGCAGAATCGCCGACTGCCGCAACGCCGCTGTCCCCGCCAGCAGCGTGATACCGGTGGCGGCGACGAGCCCCCACGCGGCGACCCGAGGCCTGGTCAGCCAGCCGCCCTTCGTGGTGACCGGCAACCGCTCGGTCTTCGGCGGATACCCGGCCGCCTGCCGCAGTTCCTGCGCGTACTGGTCAGGAGACCCGAGCCGCCGCTCCAGCGTCTCGTCCTCACCGAGTTCCGTGGACAGTTCGGCGACGTGCGCCTCGACGTCCTCCATGATCTCGGCGACCTCGTTGGGCGGCAGGTCGTCGAGGGCGGCGCGCATCCCGGCCAGGTAGTGCTCGACACCGAGCGCTTGGGTGTTCATGCTGCGACCTCCTCGAGCAGGCCGTCCAGCGTGCTGGCGAACGACCTCCACGTCTCCCTCGACTCAGCCAGGCGCGCCCGCCCGGTCTCGTTGATGCTGTAGTACTTGCGGTGCGGGCCTTCTTCGCTCGGCACCACGTACGAGGTCAGCATCCCCGCGTTGTAGAGCCGCCGCAGCGTGCCGTACACCGACGCGTCACCCACTTCGTTCAGTCCCCCGGCGCGCAGTCTGCGCACCACGTCGTACCCGTACCCGTCGTCCTTGCGCAGAACCGCAAGCACGGCCAGGTCCAGCACCCCTTTGAGCAGTTGACTGGTGTCCATCGCCCCTCCGCCTCGGCTTGGTGGTCGAAATCGGCGAAGCCCATTTCGGCCGCCAAACGAACCCCGTCTTTCCGGAGAGTCAGCACTGTTGCGTTATGGAGGCTACTACGCAGTGCGCAGTACTGTCTAACGCGCGTTACGGCTTCGAGATTTGAGACGCCGAACAAGGGTGTGACTACAGGACGCTCAGGCGCGTGCGCCGGTTGTCACCGGGGGCGCGAGCAGGGGAAAGAAAGCCTCAAGCCCTGGGGCGAGGCTGGCAACGCGGGCACGAGTACGAGGAGCGGTTCATGAACGGCTCGCGCACGATCGCGGCGCCACACCGTTTGCAGGGCCGGTTCTCCTGGCCGTAAGCACTGAGCGAGCGGTCGAAGTACCCGGACTGCCCGTTGATGTTGACGTACAGGGCGTCGAACGAGGTCCCGCCCTGGCCGAGCGCCTCACGCATCACGTCGGTGGCGTGGTCCAGCAGCTCAGCAGCTTTGACCTTGGCCAGCTTGTCCGTCATCCGGGTGCCGTGCAGCTTCGCGCGCCACAGGGCCTCGTCGGCGTAGATGTTGCCGATACCGGACACGAGGGTCTGGTCCAGCAAAGCGCGCTTGACCTCGGTGTGACGCAGGCGCAACGCGCGCACGGCAGCATCACGGGAGAACAAGGGATCCATGGGGTCGCGAGCGATGTGCGCGACGGAGTCGGGGACCAGGGTGCCGTCGACCTCGACCAACTCGGCCAGAGCGAGGCCGCCGAAGGTGCGTTGGTCAACGAAACGGAGTTCGGGTCCGCCGTCGTCGAACGTGAAACGGACGCGCAGATGCCTCTCGTCGGGGGCCGACGAGGGTTGGACGAGCATTTGGCCGCTCATGCCCAGGTGCGCGAGCATGGCGGCCTTGTCGGCCAGTTCGACCCAGAGGTACTTGCCGCGGCGCTTGGCTGCCACCATCGGTTGCGAGACCAAGCGCGCGCAGAAGTCCAAGGAACCCAGGTCGTGCCGGCGGATGGCGCGTGGGTGCAACACCTCTACCGAGGAGATGACCCGGCCGGCGACGTGGGCTTCGAGGCCGAGGCGTACTACCTCGACCTCTGGGAGTTCGGGCACGTCAGGCTTCGGACTTGCCCTCGTCGACGGGCATGGCCTCGATCATGGTGGCCTGCGGCTTGGTGGGCTTGAGCACCCACACACCCGCGCGGCTCGTGTCCCTGACCAGCACAAGTCCCTGGATTCCTCCGCTGCGGGAGGCGTTCACCGGGCCGTGATTGGTGCGCGTGCGGCGGTTCGTGCGGTTCCTGGTCGCATACATTTGCGGTCTCAGTCTTCCTCGGTTGGGGAGATCCCTGGCGTCACCGAGGCGCCATTCTGTCCGTTCTTGGCCCTGACCGACTCCTGCTCGGCCTTGGCCCGTTCCGACAGAACATGATAAGCCGCTTCGGCGGCTTTCTGCTCGGCTTCCTTCTTGGTGCGCCCATCACCCTTGCCGTAGGGCTGGCCACCGACGAGCACCGTGGCGGTGAACTCCTTGCGGTGGTCCGGCCCCTGGTCGTCCACGCGGTACTCCGGGACGCCGAGACTGGCTTGAGCGGTGAGCTCCTGCAGGCTTGTCTTCCAGTCCAGTCCAGCACCCAAGAGCGGAGCTTTGGCCAAGAGCGGATCGAACAGCCGGTGAACGAACGTTCGTGCGGTATCGATACCGAACTGCAGGTACACCGCACCGATGACGGCCTCGAGACCGTCAGCGAGAATGCTCGCCTTGTCCCTGCCCCCGGTCAGTTCTTCGCCACGACCGAGCAACAGGTGTGCACCGAGCCCGCCCTCACTCAGGTTGCGCGCGACGCCGGCCAGCGCGTGCATGTTGACCACGCTGGCACGGAGCTTCGCGAGCTGACCTTCTGGAAGGTCGGGATGAGTGCGGTAGAGGTGGTCGGTGACGACCAGCCCCAGTACCACGTCTCCCAGGAACTCGAGACGCTCGTTCGGCGGCAAGCCGCCGTTCTCGTACGCGTAAGACCTGTGGGTGAGCGACAGCACGAGCAGCTCGGCGTCCAGGTGGACGCCGAGCGCTTCGAGCAGGTCCGCGCGGTCCGCTTGCGGTGCGCGCGGCGGCTTTCCCCCCACTACGTCGCCGAGGAGATCAGGCCGGCTGAGCGACCTGGCGGCCAGCGTACTGACCACAGGCCGGGCAGGCGACGTGCTGCGGCTTCGGCTGGCGGCAAGCCTTGTTGGAGCACGCCACCAGGTGCACGGCAGACGTCTTCCACTGGGAACGGCGCGCACGGGTGTTCGAACGCGACATTTTCCGCTTCGGGACGGCCACGACTACTTCTCCTCCGAGTTGTCATCGCTGAACCGCTCTTGCAACGCGGCCCAACGAGGGTCAATCGTCTCATGCCCGTGGTCGGGCCCGAGCTCCGCCCACCTGCCACCACACTCGGAGCAAAGCCCCTTGCAGTCCGGCTCGCAGAGCGGTGCCTGCGGCAGCGCGAGAACGATGGCGTCCCGCACCACAGGCTCGAGGTCGATCAGATCGTCGACGATCCGGCTGACCTCGTATTCATCAGTGGTCTCGTCCGTGGTGCTGTCCGGCCACGCGTAGAGCTCCGTGATCCGGACTTCAACCGCATCGGTGAGCGACTCGAGACACCTCGAGCACTCGCCTTCGACCTTCGCGGACGCTGTCCCCGACACGAGCAGGCCCTCCACGACCGATTCGATCAGGAGGTCGAGCTCAACTTCCCCGCTCTCGGGCACCGCGATCACCCCGAGCAGCCCCACACCTTCACCGGGGACCGACCTCGAGAAGGGTCGGCTCAGACCGGCGCGACGGCCGATGTCCCTGGTGTCGATGACCCAGGGACTGGATGCTGTGGGACGCGTGGACGCGTGACGATGCTTGTTCATGATTTCGGGTTTTGCCGGCGGGGACCTACCACGTCCAGCCGGTCCAGGGTACGGGACGACGCCCCCGCGCGTGAAATCGGCAGGTGATCGCACCTGTCCGACGTAGCACGAATCACACGTTCAGGTGCGCTCCGAGCCGCTGATTCGTCAGGAACCGTAGTCGAAAGGCGCCGCGGCGCCCGCGACGGCCGGTCCGCGCAGGTGCGAACGGCCCTTGCCGACCGACCTGAGCGTGTGCGCGAGGAGGTCCTCGAAGTCCGCGAGCTTGCCGTCCACGTACGCGTCGCACTCCGACCGCAGCCGGATCGACTCGCTCTGGGCGCCGTCGAGCAGTCGCGCCGACTCGGCGTGCGCCGCCCGGACGACCTCCTGCTCGTTGACGAGCCTCGCCTGCTCGGCGCGGCCGTCCTCGGTGGCGCGCTCGTAGTTCGCGCGGCCCGCCTGGATCATGCGCTCTGCCTCGGCGTGCGAGCGGCCCACCAGGTCGTCGTACTCCTGGCGGCCGGCGGACACGGTCCGTTCGGCCTGATCTTCCGCCTCGGCGATCATCCGCTCGGCGCGGGCGCGCGCGTCGGACAGCATCGCCTCCGCTTCGGCCTGCGCCTCGGCGAGCATGCGATCCGCGTCGGCGCGTGCCTTGGACACACCCGACTCGGCCTCGTGCTTGGCCTTGCCGACGACCTCGTCGCGGTGGTCCAGCACGTCCTGCGCGTCGTCGAGTTCGGCAGGGATCGCGTCACGCACGTCGTCGAGCAGTTCGAGCACGTCGCCGCGTGGCACCACGCAGCCCGAGGTCATCGGTACTCCGCGCGCTTCCTCGACGATCGTGACGAGCTCGTCGAGTGCCTCGAACACCCGGTACACGTCTCACTCCCTAACCCCTGTGACTCCCACCCACAAGTGTGCCCTGCCGATCTCCCGGGGAGAGGGAGATCGGCAGGGCGTGTCAGGATTTGCCCACATCCAGCCGGGGGAAAACGTGAAGATCACAATCAGGCGTGCCGTCGCCGCCGACGTCCACCCGATCGTGGCGATGCTGGCGGACGACCCGCTCGGCGCGCGGCGCGAGACGCCGGGCGACCCGGCCTATCTGAAGGCGTTCGAGGTGATCGACGCCGACCCGCACCAGTACCTGGCAGTGGCGGTCGACGGTGACGAGGTCGTGGGCACGCTGCAGCTGACGTTCACGTCCGGCCTGTCGCGCCTGGGCATGACCCGCGCGACCGTCGAGGCCGTGCGGGTGCGTTCCGACCAACGCGGCAACGGCCTCGGCGAGCACCTGATGAGGTGGGCGATCGACGAGGCGCGCGCACGCGGTTGTGGTCTGGTGCAGCTGACGACGGACGCGTCACGCGTGGACGCGCACCGGTTCTACGAACGACTCGGGTTCACCGCGTCACACGTGGGGATGAAGCTCGCGCTCTAACGAGTCTCGGCGAGGCGCTGCTGCAGCCGCTGCTCGATGGACGCCGGCAGCAGCGTCGAGACGTCGCCACCGTACGTCGCGACCTCCTTGACCAGCGAGGACGCCAGGTAGGAGTACTGCGGGCTGGCCTGCATGAACAGCGTGTCGACACCGGTGAGCTGGTGGTTCATCTGCGCCATCTGCAGCTCGTAGTCGTAGTCGCTGACCGCGCGCAGGCCCTTCACGATGGCCTTGATGTTGTTCTCGCGGCAGTAGTCGACCAACAGCCCGTGCCACGAGTCCACGCGCACGTTGTCCCACTGCGCCGTGACCTCGATCAGCATCTCCTGGCGCTCTTCGACGTCGAACAAGGTGCGCTTGTTCTTGTTGATGAGCACGGCGACGACAACCTCTTCGAAGAGGTGCGCGGCTCTCCCGATGATGTCCAGGTGACCGTTGGTTACCGGGTCGTAGGAGCCGGGGTACACGGCACGCGTCATGCGCCGGACGTTAGCACCCGATCGGACGCCTCCAGGCGTGTCCGTGGTTCTCGTCACCCATCAGTACGCACCTGCGCCCAGTACACGGCCGTGTCCCCGTAACGCTTGGCGCGCAAGGATTCCACTTCTTCGGGCCACGCTGGTTCGCCGCTTCGCGAAGCACGTTCCACGATCAAGATGGCGTCCTCGGTGAGCCTGGGCACGATCCCGCGGAGCACTTTGGCGAGCTCGTCGTCGCCCACGGCGTACGGCGGGTCGGCGAACACGACGTCGAACTTCTCGCCCTCAGCCGTGACGTACGCCTCGGCTGTGCGATTCACGACGACCGTGTTCGCGAACCCGAGCTCCTTGGCGTTGCCCTTGAGGACGTCGGCGGCCCGCTTGTCCGACTCGACGAACGTCGCGTGCGCCGCACCCCTGCTGAGCGCCTCGAAGCCGAGCGCCCCCGACCCGGCGTACAGGTCGAGCACCTGCGCGCCGTCGAGGTCGATCATCGCTTCGAGAGAGCTGAACAACGCCTCCCGCACGCGGTCGGACGTGGGGCGCGTGCCCTTGGGCGGGACCTTGAGCCTGCGGCCTCCCGCGGTCCCGGCAACAATTCGTGTCACCGGTCCATCGTCCCAGGTGCGCCTCTCAGGCGAGCGCCTGCCACCAGCCGTCGACCTCGGCCGGCTTGTCGACGTCCACCCGTTCGCCGGGCCTCGGCACCGCAAGCTTCAGCCCGCCGGCCTTGATCTCCCGCCACACGCGGTCGATCGGCTCGCCCCACGGGTGCAGCGCGAGGTTGAACGTCGCCCAGTGCACCGGGATCAGCAGCTCGCCACCGAGGTCCTTGAACGCCTGAACGCCTTCCTCCGGCGTCATGTGGATGTCCGCCCACGCGTCGTTGTACGCGCCGACCTGCATCAGCACCACGTCGAACGGCCCGTGCTCCGCGCCGATGGCCGCGTAGCCCGGGAAGTAGCCGGTGTCGCCGCTGTAGAACACGGCACGCTCACCGCGCTTGATGACCCAGGACGCCCACAGCGTCACGTTGCGCTGCACCGAACGGCCGGAGAAGTGTTGTGCCGCAGTGCAAGTGAGCGTGAACCCGTTGACGGTGTGCGACTCGTCCCAGTCCAGTTCCACGACACGGTCGGCGGGCACGTCCCAGCGGGCCAGGTGGGCGCCGAGCCCGAGCGGCACCACGAACACCGCGGACGTTCCCGCGGTCAGCGCCCGCACGGTCTCCATGTCGAGGTGGTCGTAGTGGTCGTGCGAGATGACGACCGCACTCACATCAGGCAAATCAGACAACTGATGCGGAACCGGATGCAGCCGCTTCGGGCCGAGGTGAGCGGACGGCGAGACGCGGTCACTCCACACAGGATCGAGGAGCACGGCGGCGCCGTCGACCTCGATCAGCGCGGACGCGTGGCCGTACCAGGTGACGTGCAGTCCGTCGGTGACCGGCGTGGCGGGTCCCACCAGCGGCACCGCCACCGCCGGCCTGCGGTCCTGTCCACCGCGCACGAAGTCGCTGATCGAGAACGAGTCCCGGTCCGGGACCGTGCGGACTTCCTTGTCGTTGTGGAACTTCCCGTCGCGGAAACGCGGCGAGCGCGACATGTGGACCGGATCCGGCTTCCCGCCGAGCTGCCGGGGCACGTCCTTCAGCGCCCACGCCACGCCCGCCAGGCCGAGCAGTCCGGCCAACGCCTTCTTCATGTGCGAAACCCTCTTCCCCTGACTCCCGTGCCCGGTGCAACGCAGGGAATCGTCGTGGAGTTCCGCGTGTCCCGCACAGCGAAAGGGCCCGGCCTCGACGAGACCGGGCCCTTCACGAGACGGGTTACTCCAGGATGATCAGGAGGTCGCCGCCCTCGACCTGCTGGGCGCCGCGCAACGCCAGGCGCTGAACGACACCTGCCTTCGGGGCGGTGATCGCGGCCTCCATCTTCATGGCCTCGATCGTCGCGACGGTCTGGCCGGCGTCGACGCGGTCGCCCTCGGCCACCGCCGCCGTCACCACGCCGGCGAACGGGGCCGCCACGTGGTTCGGGTTCGAGCGGTCGGCCTTCTCGGCGGCCGGGATGTCGGCGTCCACCGAACGGTCGCGGACCTGGATCGGCCGCAGCTGGCCGTTCATGGTCGCCATGACCGTGCGGATGCCCCGCGCGTCGGCCTCGGAGATCGCCTCCAGGCCGATCAGCAGCCGGACGCCCGGCTCCAGGTCGACGGAGTACTCCTCGCCGGGACGCAGGCCGTAGAAGAAGTCCTTGGAGCGCAACACAGACGTGTCGCCGTAGGCGTCGCGGTGCGTGCGGAACTCCTTGGTGGGCCCCGGGAACAGCAGCCTGTTCAACGTCGCCCGCCGGTCGTCGGCGAGACCGGCCTCGTCCTCGGCGGACAGCTCCTCGACCGGCTTCGGGGCGGGGCGACCTTCGAGGGCCTTGCTGCGGAACGGCTCCGGCCAGCCCCCAGGCGGGTCGCCCAGCTCGCCGTGCAGGAAGCCGATCACCGACGCCGGGATGTCGAACTTGCCGGGGTCCGCCTCGAAGTCCTTCGGTGCGACGCCCGCGCCCACGAGGTGCAGCGCGAGGTCACCGACGACCTTGGACGACGGCGTCACCTTCACGAGGTGGCCGAGCATGCGGTCGGCGGCCGCGTACATCGACTCGATCTCCTCGAACTTCTCACCGAGACCGAGAGCGACGGCCTGGGTGCGCAGGTTCGAGAGCTGACCACCGGGGATCTCGTGGTGGTAGACGCGGCCGGTCGGACCGGGGATGCCGGACTCGAACGGCGCGTAGATCTTGCGCACGGACTCCCAGTACGGCTCCAGGTCGCAGACGTTCTGGAGGTTCAGCCCCGTGGAGTGCTCGGTGTGGTCGGTCAGCGCCACGATCGACGACAGCGGCGGCTGCGACGTCGTGCCCGCCATCGACGCGGTCGCGCCGTCGATCGCGTCCACGCCCGCCTGGATCGCGGCCAGGTAGGTCGCGAGCTGGCCACCGGCCGTGTCGTGCGTGTGGAGGTGGACCGGGAGGTCGAACTCCTTGCGCAACGCGGTGATCAGGCGCGACGCGGCGGGTGCCCGCAGCAGGCCGGCCATGTCCTTGACGCACAGCACGTGGGCGCCGGCGCCGACGATCTGCTCTGCCAGCTTGAGGTAGTAGTCCAGTGTGTACAGACGTTCGTCCGGATTGGACAGATCGCTCGTGTAGCAGAGCGCGACCTCGGCGATCGCCGTCCCGGTCTCGCGCACGGCCTCGATCGCCGGGCGCATCTGCTCGACGTCGTTCAGCGCGTCGAAGATCCGGAAGATGTCGATGCCGGTGTTCGTCGCCTCCTGCACGAACGCCTTGGTGACCGCCTCGGGGTACGGCGTGTAGCCGACCGTGTTGCGGCCGCGCAGCAGCATCTGCAGGTTGATGTTCGGCACCGCTTCGCGCAACGACGCGAGGCGCTCCCACGGGTCCTCCGCGAGGAACCGCAGCGCCACGTCGTAGGTCGCGCCGCCCCAGCACTCCAGGGACAGCAGCTCCGGCGTCATGCGCGCGACGTGCGGTGCGACGGCGAGCAGGTCCTTGGTGCGCACTCGGGTGGCGAGCAGCGACTGGTGGGCGTCGCGGAACGTCGTGTCGGTGACGCCGACGGCCTTGCTCTCGCGCATCCACCGCGCGAAGCCCTCGGGGCCGAGCTCGACCAGCTTCTGCTTGGAGCCGGGGGGCGGCTCGGCGTTCAGGTCGATGACCGGCAGCTTCTCGCGCGGGTCGACCGCGGTCGGGCGGGTGCCGTTCGGGTGGTTGACCGTGACGTCCGCGAGGTAGGTCAGCAGCCGCGTGCCGCGGTCGGCCGAGTGGCGCGCCGTCAGCAGGTGCGGGCGCTTCTCGATGAACGACGTGGTGACGCGGCCCTCGTAGAAGTCCGGGTCGTCCAGCACGGCCTGGATGAACGGGATGTTCGTGGACACACCACGGATGCGGAACTCCGCGATCGCACGGCGCGCACGGGCGACGGCGAGTTCGAAGGTGCGGCCGCGGCACGTGAGCTTCACGAGCATCGAGTCGAAGTGTGGGCTGATGGCCATGCCGGCGCCCGCCGTGCCACCGTCGAGGCGGATGCCGGAACCACCGGGCGAGCGGTAGGCGCTGATCGTGCCGGTGTCCGGGCGGAACCCGTTGGCGGGGTCCTCCGTGGTGATGCGGCACTGCAGCGCCGCGCCGCGCAGCTGCACGGTCTCCTGGGACAGGCCCAGGTCGTCGAGCGTCTCGCCGGACGCGATGCGCATCTGCGACTGCACCAGGTCGACGTCGGTGACCTCTTCGGTGACCGTGTGCTCGACCTGGATGCGCGGGTTCATCTCGATGAAGACGTAGTGGCCCTGCGGGTCGAGCAGGAACTCGACGGTGCCGGCGTTGCGGTAGCCGATGTGCCTCGCGAACTTCACCGCGTCGGCGCAGATGCGGTCGCGCAGCTCGGGAGCGAGGTTCGGCGCGGGCGCGATCTCGATGACCTTCTGGTGGCGCCGCTGCACGGAGCAGTCGCGCTCGAAGAGGTGGATCACGTTGCCCTGGCCGTCGGCGAGGATCTGGACCTCGATGTGACGCGGTTCGACCACGGCCTGTTCGAGGAACACGGTCGGGTCGCCGAACGCGGACTCCGCCTCGCGGGACGCGGCCTCGAGGGACTCGCGCAGCGCGGCCGGTTCGTCGACCTTGCGCATGCCGCGGCCACCACCACCGGCGACTGCCTTCACGAAGACCGGGAAGCGCATCGTCTTCGACGCTTCGAGCAGCGCGTCGATGTCGGAGGACGGCGGGCTCGACTCCAGGACCGGCAGCCCGGCCTCGCGAGCGGCGGCGATGGCGCGCGCCTTGTTGCCCGTCAGCTCCAGAACCTCGGCCACGGGGCCGACGAAGGTGAGACCTGCCTCACGGCACGCCATCGCGAGTTCCGGGTTCTCCGACAGGAAGCCGTAACCGGGGTAGATCGCGTCGGCGCCGGCCTTGCGGGCGGCCTTGATGATCTCCTCGACGGAGAGGTAGGCGCGGACGGGATGTCCGGGCTCACCGATCTCGTACGACTCGTCCGCTTTCAACCGGTGCAGCGAGTTCCGGTCCTCGTGCGGGAAGACGGCGACCGTTCCCGCGCCCAGTTCGTAGGCGGCGCGGAACGCGCGAATCGCGATCTCGCCGCGGTTGGCGACAAGAACCTTGCGGAACATCCGTGCCCTCCCGGTGTTACTCGGCAGTCATCAGTCGTGGCACGTTACCGTGCGACTCTTGCCTGTTGGGAGGACTGTCCCACGTGATGGGTGTCATCCTGATCGGTCTTGCTCACACCAATTCTCGCGTGATGAGAGCAAAGTGGATACCCACCACCCGGTCAGACTGCGGCCGGTAGTGGGTTTAACCAGATCGAGTGACGATCTTCGCGACTATCTCGGTAGGGTGAGCCATATGGCCGGGGCTGATGGAGCCGGGCAGCCTACTGCCCGCACACCGCATTTCGACGTTGTCCTTCGTGGTTACAACCAGCGACAGGTGAACGAACGAGTCACCCGCTTGGAGTTCGACCTCAAGAACTCGAACCGCTCCCGTGACGCGGCCGCCGCGCAGGTGGGGGAGCTCACCAAGCTCCTCAACTCGATGCGCGCCGATCTCGACAAGACCAAGATCCAGCTCCAGAACCTCGCCAGCAGTCCCGTGAGCGCGTCGAACGTCACCGAGCGTGTGCGCGTGATGATGAGCCTGGCCGAGGAAGAGATCGCGGACATCCGCAAGGACGCCCTCGACAAGGCCGCCGCGACGCGCGGCGAGGCCGAGAGGTGGGCCGCGGAACAGCGCGACGCCCACCAGCGGCTGCTCGCCGAGACCGAGGCGCGCCGCAAGCAGCTCGAGATGAACTACCAGCAGCGCCACGCCGAGCTGGACCAGCAGACCGCCGGCCGCAGGTCCGAGCTGGAGGCCGAGCACTCGGCGTTGCAGGCGAAGCTCGCCACCGAGCACGAGGCGCTGGTCGCGGAGGTGCGCGCGAACGGTGAGCGCGTCACCGCCGAGTTCGAGAAGAAGTCCGCGGACCTGGACGCCCATCGCGTCGAGCTCGACGCGAAGTACAAGGCGTACCACGACGAACTGGACAAGGAGTACGACGGACTCAAGGCGACGCTGACCGCCGAGCACCAGAAGGTGATGGCGGACGCGCGGTCCGAGGCCGAGCGGATCTCCGCCGAGGCCGAGGTCAAGCGCGTCGAGACGCTGCAGAGGCTCGACGACGAGCTCAAGGCCAGGCAGGCGGAGGCGGAGAAGGCCCTCGCCGAGCTCGAGGCCGAGTCGCTGGCGAAGGCCGAGAAGATCTCTTCCGAAGCGTCCGCACAGGCGATCGCCCTGGTCAGCGCGGCGGAGGAGAAGGCGGCGACCACCTTGCGCGTCTCCGAGGACAAGGCGACGACCACCGTCGCGGAGGCCGAGCAGAAGGCCTCGACCACCGTGCGAGAGGCCGACGCGAAGGCCGTCGCGCTCGTCCGCGACGCCGAGGCCAGGACGTCGGCACTGGTGCGCGAGGCCGAGGAGAGGTCAGCCGCGGCCGTCGCCGAGGCCGACCAGCGCGCGGCCGCCGCGTCCGAGAAGGAGTCGTCGCTGCGTTCGGCGCACGACAACCTCGCCACGCAGTTCCACGCCGCGCAGGCAGCGGTGGAGGCGGCGATGTCGGTGCTCAAGCCTCTGGAGGACGGCTCGGCGGACGAGGCAGACGCGGCCCCTGCCCCGGCCCGTGAGCAGAAGACCGAGCAGCTGCCGAAGCCGCGGCAGCAGGACTAGAGGTTCATCCGGGGAACGGCGGCAGGCTGCTCGTGGCCCAGCTCGTGTGGCAGCTGCCGTTCGCCGCGAAGTCGCTCGCGAACCCGATGAACTCCCTGCCGTCGAGTGACGGCACGCCGGTCGGGTGGTAGTTCGGGCAGTAGTTGTCGCGTGCCCCCGGCACCGGAACGGGCGCGGGAATCTCGTACCAGCCGTCCCTGCCGCCGTTCTCGGAGACGAAGATCGTCCTGCCGTTGCCGGGATCGACCTTGCCGTTGGCGGACATCAGCATCTGCCCCATGAGCAGCACACGTCCGGTGGCGGTGCCGTTGGGCGCGAGCACGATCGACGGCGTGTGCGCGAAGTACTTGCCGTCCTTCGTCGTCGGCCGCTTGCCGTGCCACTTCGGATCGCCCCAGTTCACGCCGTCCCGTGACGTGCGGTGGTACGCCTCGCAGAAGTACTGGTTCGGCTGCGAGCAGATCTCGTACATCATGTAGTACTCGCCCGTCGGCAACCGCTTGACCTGCTGCATCCCCGGCCGCAGCCAACCGGGCTGGACGGCGACGACCTTCTGCTTGGCCGACCAGATGACGCCGTCGTTGGAGACGGTCCGCCCGATGTACTGGCTGTGCCCCACTTCCGACTCGTCGGAGAAGTAGCAGTTGAGCCTGCCCTCGGCGTCGACCGACAGGTCCGGCTCCCACAGCCCGCCTCCAGGCCGGGCCCGCGCGCACTCCGACAGGTACCGCCACGACTCGCCGGCGTCGTCGCTGCGCCAGATCCGCGCCTTGAGGGTCTCCGCCTTGAAGCCGGCCGAGCCGGCCCACAACACCGTGCCCGCGGGCATGTCACCGACCCGTTGCGGCAGCTCGTAGAGGTGCCCGCAGCAGGTAGCGGTCGAGCCGGCCTCGTCGGTGAACGCGGCGATCTTCTTGAACCGCTTGCCGTTGCGGCTTGCTTTGAGCACGTCCACGACGTGGTCCCCGTGCAGCGCCACCAGGATCGAGCCGCGCTGCGGGCCGTGTTCGAGGCGGATCGCGTGCGGGTAGCGGGACTCCTCGCCTGTCAGCACGACGGGGCTCGCCAGGGCCGGGCTCGGGCTGGAGAGGACGGTGAGGGCGGCGGCCAGCGCGGTGATGATCATGCGACGCACGGGTGGGAACGTACCCAGTTCACCGGACAATTCCGGCACCTGGCACGCGCACACCTTCAGGTGATGTGGACGGGGGGGTGCGGGTGGGTGGAGACGGACGCGGCCAGGCCAGGTGGGGCTCGTGGCGGGGCGCGTGGGTGGAGACGGACGTGGCCAGGCCAGGTGGGGCTGGTGGCGGGGCGGGTGGCGAGCCAGCGGGGTGGCGGGTCGTCGGGGTAGCGGGCCGTCGGGGTAGCGGGCCGTCGCGGGGTGGCGGGCCGTCGCGGGGTGGCGGGCCGTCGGGGTAGCGGGCCGTCGCGGGGTGGCGGGCCGTCGGGGTAGCGGGCCGTGTGGGGTGGGCAAGCCAGGGTGGCAGGACACGCGAGATCGCAGACCAAGCAGGGCGGCGGCCAGGTGAGCAGGGGCACGCGCCGGCTCCGCGCCCCTCCCACACGCGGGCAGGACCCCGCGGCGCACACCCTGCGGCATGACCCCCGCGCCTCGTCCGCGCACACACGGCTCGACCTCTGCCGCACGAACCCTCGCGCCTCACCCCCACACGCGGCCCTAACTCCGCCGCACAGACTCCGTGCCTCGACCGCGCCCACATGTGGCACCGGCCGCGCGGCGCGGTCCCGGCGGCTAGGTCTTCTCCAGGAAGTCGGCGCGTTCCTCCGTCAGCAGCGTCGCCACCATCCCCGCCAACCCCGGATGCTCGGCCAGGTCCGGGTCGGCGTCCACGACCTGCTGCGCCGCCGTGCGGGCGTCCGCGATGATGTCCTCGTCGCGCAGCAGGGACAACATCTTCAGGCCCGAGCGGCGGCCCGACTGGGCGGCGCCCAGGATGTCGCCCTCGCGGCGCAGTTCGAGGTCGAGCTGGGCCAGTTCGAAGCCGTCCAGTGTGGACTCGACGGCTCGCAGGCGTTCCATCGTGGCCGTCATCTCCGGCATTTCGGTCACCAGCAGGCACAGGCCCGGGGCGCTGCCTCGGCCTACGCGGCCGCGGAGCTGGTGCAGCTGGGAGACGCCGAAGCGGTCCGCGTCCATGATGGCCATGACGGTGGCGTTCGGGACGTTGACGCCCACCTCGATGACGGTGGTGGCCACCAGGACATGGACCTCGTTGGCCGCGAAGGCGCGCATCACCGCGTCCTTCTCGTCCGGGGGCATGCGGCCGTGCAGGATCTCGATTCGCAGGCCGCGCAACGGGCCCTGCGCGAGCATGGTGGCCACGTCGATCACGGACAGGGCTGGGCGCTTGTCCTCGTCTTCGGACTTCGCCGGTTCCTCGTCACCGATGCGCGGGCAGACGAAGTACGCCTGGTGACCCTTCGCCACCTCCTCGCGCACTCGGGCGAAGGCGCGGTCGAGCCAGGCCGGCTTTTCGCGGACGGGGACGACCGAGGTCTTGATCGGTGAGCGGCCGCCGGGCAGTTCGCGCAGGGCCGAGACTTCCAGGTCGCCGTAGACCGTCATGGCGACCGTGCGCGGGATCGGGGTCGCGGTCATCACCAGCACGTGCGGGTTTTCGCGTTCGCCGCGTGCCGAGAGCGCTGCTCGTTGTTCCACGCCGAAGCGGTGTTGTTCGTCGACCACGACGAGGCCCAGGGAGTGGAACTCCACCTTCTCCTGGATGATCGCGTGCGTGCCGACGACGATGCCCGCCTCGCCGGTCACGATGTCGAGCAACGCCTGACGGCGCTGGGCCGTGTTCATCGAGCCGGTCAGCAGCGTCACGCGCGTGGCGTCCTCCGCGCCGCCGAGCTGGCCTGCCTGGGCGAGGTCGCCGAGCATCTCGGTCAACGAGCGAGCGTGTTGTGCCGCAAGGACTTCCGTGGGTGCGAGCATGGCGGACTGACGGCCCGCGTCGACGGCCTGGAGCATCGCTCGCAACGCGACCATGGTCTTACCGCTACCTACTTCTCCTTGCAGGAGGCGGTTCATCGGGACGGTCGACTCGAGGTCCGAGGCGACCTGCTCGCCGACCTCCACCTGGCCTGCCGTCAGCGTGAACGGCAGCCGCGCGTCGAACGCGTCCAGGATGCCGCCGGACCTGCGCGCACAGGCAGGCGCCGGACGGGCCGTGGACGCCTTGCGGCGCTGCGCCAGGGCCAGCTGCACGGCCAGCGCCTCGTCCCACTTCAACCGCAGCTGCGCCACGGAGATCTGCGCCCAGCTTTCCGGCCGGTGGATCGACCGCAGCGCGTCCTCCAGGCCGATCAGGCCCTGCTCGAGACGGAAATCCTCGGGCAGCGGGTCCTCGGGCACGCCGTCCCAGATCTCCAGGAGCTGCTTCACGCAGTTCGCGATGTTCCACGTGTTGATGTGCTGCGACGCCGGGTAGACGGGCAGGAAGGCCTGCAGGAACGACGATCCGTCCTGCTCCGCGGTGAGGACCTCGAACGCCGGGTGCACCAGCTGCAGGTTCTGCCGGTAGCGGCCGACCTTGCCGGCGAACAACGCGCGCGTGCCCGGCAGGAGTTCCTGCTCGGCGACGAACGCGGGCTTGCCGAAGAACACCAGGTGCAGCTCCGACGTGCCGTCGGTGATGACGGCCTCGGTCATCTGGCCGCGACGCGCCTTCATCTGGCGCTTCTGGCACTTGCGGACCTCGGCCTGCACCGTGACGTGCTCGTCGATTTCCAGCGACCTGATGTCGGTCAGCTTCCCGCGCTCGTCGTAGCGGCGCGGGTAGTGGCGCAGCAGGTCACCGACCGTCGTGAGGCCGAGGCCGGTCTCCAGTGCGTCGGCGGTCTTCTTGCCGAGCAACGGCTGCAGCTTGTCGTCGAAGGAGATCATCGCGCCCTATTGAACTACTCGACACCGACAAAAATCACGGCGTCCGGCTGACCGCCCGGATACGCCGTCAGCTCGACCTCCGGATGGGTGACCCTCAGGTGGTCCTCCAGCACGTCGGTCAGGCCGTCGGGCGCGTCGGCGCCCAGGATCACCGTCACCAGTTCGCCGCCGCCCGCCAGCATGCGGTCGACCAGGCGGCAGGACAGGTCCATCAACGACTCCGGCGCCGCTGGGCCAGGCTCGATCAGCACGACCTCGCCGTCCAGCATGCCCAGCAGATCGCCCGGCTGACAGCGACCCACCCACGTGAGGGCCTCGTCCGCGGCGATCGCGAGCTCGCCACGGCGGGTGGCGGCGGCGGCTTCGGCCATGGCGACAACGTCGTCACCGGCGCGCCGAGAGGAATCGTGCACCGCCAACGCCGCGAGGGCCTGCACGGGCGAGAACGTCGGCACCACCACTACGTCCTGCCCTGCGGCCTGTGCGTACGCCACGGCCTCTTCCAGAGCCTCACGGATGTCCGGATCACCCGGCAGCACCGCGACGTGACGCGCGCGCGTCGACACGATGGCCGACAACAGGTCCGTGGGCGTCGCAGTAGTGGAAGCCAGGTCGAACACCGCGGCGCCTTCCGCACGGAACAGGTCCACGGCGCCGCTCACCACCACCACGATCGCCCGGTCGCGCACGAACCGAGAAGCCTGCGCGGCGATCTGGTCAGCGAACCGCGCCACCGTGATCCGGTGCGGGCGCCCGGCGCGCACACCTGCCTCGACGGCCGCGCCGATGTCGTTGCAGTGCACGTGAACGGTCCACAAGGAGGCCCCGTCCCCCACGACCGACACGCAGTCGCCCAGCCCGTTCAACGTGGCGCGTACCTCGGCCACCGCCTCGTCGGAGGTGTCGTCGAGCAGGTACATGACCTCGTACTCGAACTCCGACGACCCGCTCTCGCGCTCGGTCGTCAGCGACTCCGGCGTGCGCGGCAGCAAGGGCGCGTCCATCGGCGTTTCCACACTTTGGCCGGTGATCACCGCGGCCAGTGTGTCCAACAACACAACGAGCCCTCGTCCGCCCGCGTCGACCACCCCGGCCTTGGCCAGCACGGCCAACTGACGGGGCGTATCGGCCAATGCGACGGCACCCGCGCGCGACGCCGCCATCACCACGTCGTCCAGTTCGTCCGACTCGCAGTCACGAGCAGCCTCGGACGCGGCGTGCAGCACGGACAGAACCGTGCCGGGAACGGGCTTGGACACAGCGGCCGTGGCCAGCTCGTCGGCCCGGTGCAGACCCTTGCGCAACGCCGTGCCGGTCACGAGCGACACGTCCTGCACGGTCTCCGCCAGGCCTCTGAGCACCTGAGACAGGATCACGCCCGAGTTCCCGCGCGCCCCCGCCAGCGCGCCGCGGGCCAGCGCCGAGAGCGCGTCTCCCACCGTCGACATGGGCGAGCGCAGCAGCGCGTCGAGCGCCGACTGCATCGTGTGCAGCAGGTTCGTACCTGTGTCACCATCCGGCACGGGAAAGACGTTGATCTGGTCGATCGACTCCCGATTGGCGTCCAACGACCGCACGCAGGCGTCTGCCCATCTGCGCACCGCGACCGCATCCATGACCTGCATGGCGGCGAGAGTATCCACCCGGTTTGGTCGCAGGTGATGCCACCGGTTACCCTCGTTGAGTTGCCGTGCCCGGTTGAGGCTTGTGCACGCTTGCGCGCCCACCGGGACGCGAGACCTACCGCTTGAGAAACCTGAAGGAGTGGCTGACGTGGCTGCCGTGTGCGACGTCTGTGCGAAGGGGCCGGGCTTCGGCCATTCGGTTTCGCACTCCCAGCGGAAGACGAACCGCCGCTGGAACCCGAACATCCAGTCTGTGCGCGCCAAGGTTTCGGCCTCGCAGCGCCAGCGGATCAACGTGTGCACGTCCTGCCTGAAGGCCGGCAAGGTCGTGCGCGGCTGATCACCGCCACAGTTCGTTTTTACTTCGAGAAGAGCTCGGCTTCGGCCGGGCTCTTCTCGCGTTTCAGGGCCCGGCGCACGAACACCAGGCAGGCCACACCGGTGAGCAACGCTCCCGTGCCACCGAGCGCGAACACCGCTCGTGGCCCCATGACCAGCAGCAACCCGCCTGCGGCAGCCGTTCCGAGCAGGTTCGCGCCGATCACCATCGACCCGACCGCGGCGAACGCCCGCCCACGCATCTCCTCAGGTGTGCGCAACCGCACGACGGCGTTCAGCGCCACGTTGTGGACCCCGTTCGACACACCGCCGATGACCCAGCCCGTCCCTGCCGCCGCGAAGAACGGGAACGCCGCCGGGACCAGCACGCCGACGCCCGTGGTGGCCGCGGCGAAAGCGATCGCGTGGGCCACCTGCGAAACGGTCCGCAGCCGCGCCGCCACCCGGTTGCCGACCAGAATCCCGCCCAGCCAGCACGCCTGCATCGCGCCCAGCACGAACTCGTCGCCGTGCAGCACGTACCGCACGAACGCGGGGTCGGCCACGTTGACCACTACGACCGCGCCGACGCAGAAGGCGAGCCCGACGATCGTCGTGAACAGCACGACGTCCTGCCGCACGTGCCGAATGCCCGCGAGCGCGCTGGGGCGTGCCTCGTGGGTGCGTGACGGACGGCGTTCCGAGCGCACGAAGGCCAGCATCACCGCATAGGCGAGGAAGGTGCCGCCGTCGATGAGCAACGCCACGGGGTGTCCGAAGAACCCGGCGAGCAACGCACCACCGGTGACGCCCGCAATGCTGCCGAGACTGCGCCCGGTGCTGAGCCACGCGTACCCGCGCGTCGCTTCTTCCTCACCGGCGATGTGCGGCACCAGAGCGGAGATGCAGGGCTGGGCGATCGCACGGCCGCAGCCGGAAAGGAACACCAGCGCCACCACGAACACGGGCTGCCCCATCAACGGCGCGACAGCCGAGATCGCGACGCCCTGGAAGGCCAGCGCGATGATCAGCAGGCGGCGGTTGGGCAGCCGGTCGACGAGCATTCCGGCGAGCGGCGCGCCGAGCACGAACGGCAGCAGTTCGGCGACCAGGATCGCGGCGACCAGCAACGGACTGATCGGCGTTGCCCAGAACAGCAGGACGAGCAGCGACAGAGAATTGCCGAACTCGCTGACGGCCGCGCCCGCGGCCGTCAGCGTCAGATCACGTCTTGCCGGGGCAATTACGGGAGCTTCCAGTCGATCGGGTCGGCGCCCTGCTTCTCCAGCAGTTCGTTGGCGCGGCTGAACGGCTTCGAACCGAAGAACCCGGCGTGCGCGGAAAGCGGCGACGGGTGCGCGGATTCAATGGCGGGCAACGGTTCCAACAACGGGCGCAGGTTGCGCGCGTTGCGGCCCCACAGGATCGACACGAGAGGTGCGTCGCGAGCGGCGAGAGCCTTGATCGCCTGCTCCGTCACCTTCTCCCAGCCCTTGCCCTGGTGGGAGTTCGCCTTGCCGGGCTGCACGGTCAACGCCCTGTTGAGCAGCAGAACACCGCGCTCGGACCACGGGGTCAGGTCGCCGTTGGACGGCAACGGGTGCCCGAGATCCTCGGCGTATTCCTTGTAGATGTTCACCAATGACTTCGGAATGGGTCGCACGTCGGGGGCCACCGAGAACGACAGGCCGACCGCGTGGCCGGGCGTCGGATACGGGTCCTGGCCGACGATCAGCACCTTCACCTGGTGGAACGGCTGCTGAAAAGCACGCAGCACGTTCTCACCCGCGGGAAGATAGGTGCGACCGGCGGAAACCTCCGCGCGCAGGAACTCACCCATGGCGGCGATCTGGTCAGCAACGGGGGCGAGAGCTTCAGCCCAACCGGCTTCGACAACTTCGTTGAGGGGACGAGCCACGGCTGTGAACCCTATCTCACTCAATCGAGCCGACGGAGCTTCTCCCGGTACAAAGCGATGTTCTGAACGTATTTCTCGACGATGAATGCCCAGGCCTGTTCTGGCACAACGTGTCCGGCACGTTCGCGGGCGGGAACTCCCAGCACCATCGTGCGTTCGCGGACGTGGCCGTCGAACGAGACCACCGCGCCGGCGCCGACGATCGCGCCCTTTTCCACGATGGAACCGTTGAGCACCACCGAACCCGACGCGATCAGGCATTCGTCCGCGACCGTCGCGCCCTCGATGTGGACGTTGTGGCCGATGACGCACGATGATCCGATGTGCACCGGATGGACCTCGGTGCAGTGGATGACCGTGCCGTCCTGGATCGACGTGCGCTCGTCCACGACGATGCGCCCGTAGTCGCCGCGCAGCACGGCTTGCGGCCACACCGACGAGAACGCGCCGATGCGGACGTCACCGATCACCGTCGCGTCCGGGTGCACGTACGCCTCCGGGTGGATCTGCGGCGTGTAGTCCCCCAGCGCATAGATGGCCATGCGCCCGAACCTACAACGACTTCCCGAAGCAGCGACTCTCCGGGTGGTCCCGGTACACGCCGAAGTTGTCGATCCGCTCGTAGCCGCTGGACGTGTACAGGGCGATCGCCTCGGGTTGCCGCAATCCGGTCTCCAGCACCATCCGCAACAGCCCTGCTTCGCGCGCCGTGGCTTCCAGATGCGCGAGCACGAGCCGAGAGAGGCCCTTGCCGCGTGCGGAGTCGACGACGTACATCCGCTTGATCTCGGCGGCGCCGTCGAGTTCGTCGTTCACGCGCCAGCCGCCGCACGTGACGGGAACGCCGTCCAGGTACCCGATGACGAAGTAGCCCAGGGGCGCGGCGAACTGCGCCGGATCGACCGGCGTGATGTCGACGTCGCCGTAGCGCTCGACGTAGACCTGCTGGAGGTCGGCGATCATCTTGACCGAGTCTGGATGGTCATACGCGCGCGTGCATAGTTCCACGGGGTTGAAGTCTACGCGCGCCAGTGCTCCCAGCCAGGAGGTTTTTCGTAGGTCCTGCCGTCGACCGTCACGCCTTCGCCCGCGCGGACCGTGCCGATGGTCGTCCAGTTCGGCGGAACCGACTTGGGGCCGGGGAACGTCGCCGCGAGGGCGTGGTCCTCGCCTCCGGTGAGCGCCCAGTGCCGCGCGTCCCCGCCGAGCGCGGACGCGACGTCGAGCAGGCGCGGGTGCAACGGCAGCAGTTCGGTGCGGATGTCGATCGCCACGCCGGAGGAGTCCGCGATGTGGCCCAGGTCCTGCAGCAGTCCATCTGAGACGTCGATCATCGAAGTGGCGCCCGCCTCGGCGGCCCTGGGGCCTTCCTCGTACGGCGGTTCCGGGGTGCGCTGGGCGTTCACGATGCCGACCGGGGAACGGAATCCGCGGCCGAGCACGGCCAGTCCCGCGGCGGCCCAGCCGAGCCGTCCGGCGACCGCCACGACGTCCCCGACGAGCGCTCCCGACCTCGTGATCGGCTCGAGCCCGTTCATGTCTCCCATGGCGGTGATGGAGATCACGAGCGTTCCGGAGCTGACCATGTCGCCCCCGACGATGCCCGCGCCGGCCGTCGCCGCCTCCTGCCAGAGTCCCGACATGATCCCCTCGACGACGGACGCGGGGGTGTCGGCGGGGCAGGCGATGCCGACGAGCAGGGCGGACGGCAGCGCGCCCATGGCGACGACGTCGGCGAGGTTCACCGCGGCCGCTTTTCGGCCCACCTGCTCGGGACTCGACCAGTCGAGTCTGAAGTGGACACCCTCGACGAGCACGTCCATCGAGGCGACGACCCGTCCGTCCGGGACGGCGACGACGGCCGCGTCGTCACCGGGACCGAGGATGGTCGTCTCCGGCTGCGCCCGACCGGCCGTCACCCGGTGGATGAGAGTGAACTCACCCACATCGGCGACCGTCTCCGCGTCGCGCGGCGGCTCCGGACGCAAAGTTGCCTCCCAATCTGAGCATTCGGAACCCCAACTGGGGTACGTTGCGTGACACGTTCCTACCTCGACCCAACCTGTCGCGACGAAGGGGCACGCCGTGGTGCATGCATACATCCTCATCCAGACCGAGGTCGGCAAGGCCGCCGCAGTCGCCTCCGAGATTTCCGGGATCGCCGGAGTAGCCACCGCCGAAGACGTCACCGGGCCGTACGACGTCATCGTGCGCGCCGAGGCGGAGACCGTCGACCAGCTCGGCCAGCTCGTGGTCGCGCGCATCCAGAACGTCGAGGGCATCACTCGTACGTTGACCTGCCCGGTGGTACATCTCTAGCCCGTGTTGTCATAACCGGGTGACTCAGCAGGAATCCACGTCGGCGCTGTCCCGGCCGCTGCTCGCGGCGGTCGGGCTCGCTGTCGTGCTCGCCATCGGTGTCGCCGGACTCGGTCTGGTGCTGGGCACCGGAAACCAGACGGAGGACGTACCCGGTCGCACGGGTCCCCTCGCACTGGTCTCGATCGACGCCCCCGACGCGGGCTCACCGACGTGCGTGACCCTGACCGAGAAGCTGCCGGTGGGGCTGCCGTCCGGGAAGGACATGCTGCCGCGCCGGGAACTCGCCTCGCCCGCACCTCTCGCGACGGTGGCGTGGGGTGATGCCAAACACGATCCGGTGGTCCTGCGCTGTGGCCTGCCGCGGCCGAACGAACTGTCGGCGACCTCGCAGCTGCGGGTGATCTCCGACGTGCAGTGGCTGCAGCTGCCCGGTTCCGGCAGTTCCACCTGGGTGATCGTGGACCGCGGCGCGTACGTGGCGCTGACGGTGCCCGACGAAGCGGGCACCGGACCGTTGCAGGACATCTCCACGACGGTGCGCGACCTCCTGCCCAAGCAGCCGGTCAAGACAGCGCCCTAGCGAAGTCCCGAACCGCGGGCGATCGCCGTCTCGATCAACGTGGTCAGCAGCGTCGAGAAGTCGATGCCGGTCGCGTCCCACGCCTTGGGGTACATGGAGATCGGTGTGAAGCCGGGCATCGTGTTGAGCTCGTTGATGATCAGCTCGTTCTGCTCGGTCAGGAAGAAGTCCACCCTGGACAGTCCCTGGCAGTCGAGCGCCTTGAACGCGGTGACGGCGAGCTCGCGCAGCCGCGCGGTGATGTCGTCGTCGAGCTTCGCCGGGATGTCGGCCTCGTAGGAGTCGTCGACGTACTTGGCGTTGAAGTCGTACCACTCGACGCTCTCGCCGACCGGACGCAGTTCGGCGGGCAGCGAGGCCTCGACGCGGCCGTCCGGGAACTCCAGCACCGCGAGCTCGATCTCGCGGACGTTCGGCACGGCGGCCTCGATGATGACCTTGGGATCGTGCTGGCGCGCCTCGAAGATCGCGGCGTCGAGGTCGTTCCAGTCGGACACCTTCGAGATGCCGACGGACGAGCCGGCGCGCGACGGCTTCACGAACACCGGCAGCCCGAGGTGCTCGCGCTCGTCGAGGGTGAGCGTGGTCGCGGCGCGGTCGAGAGCGACGAACTTGCCGACGTCGAGTCCCTCGGCCTGGAGGATCTTCTTGGCGAAGACCTTGTCCATCGCGGCGGCGCTGGCGAACACGCCGGGCCCGACGTACGGGACGCCACCGAGTTCGAGCAGCCCCTGGATCGTGCCGTCCTCGCCCCACGCGCCGTGCAGCAGCGGGAAGACGACGTCGACGTCCTTGAGCGCCTGGCCGGGTTCGATCGCGGCGACGGTCTGGTTGCGCAGCGTGGGGAGGTTGCCGGCGCCTGCCTCCAGCGCGTTCGGGTCCGTGCCGAGTGCCCACTGCCCCTGCGGCGTGATGCCGACCGGCACCACCTCGAACCGGTCCGCGTCCAGGTAGGGCAGGACGCTCTTGGCGGACTGGCAGGAGACCTCGTGCTCGGAACTGCGGCCGCCGAAGACCACGGCCACCCTCGTCTTGCGCTGCGTCATGCGGGCGACCCTACCCGTTTGGGCGATTGTGCCCACCTGCCAGTTAGCCTCGGTCGCGTGCTGGAGATCAAACCACTCGACCTGGACGACGACGCCGAACTCCACGCCTACGCCGACGTGCGGATCGCGGCGCATCCGGCGTCGAACAGGGAGCAGATCATCGCGTCCTTGCATGAGAAGCACCCGGATTTCGACGAGATGGTCCGCCTGATCGCCCGCCGGGACGGCGAAGGCGTCGGCATCACGTCCGTGGGTCTGCTCGGTGGTCTGAACGCACGGCTGGCCATCGGTCCGATCACGGTGCATCCGGCGCACCGCGGGCAGGGCGTCGGCACCGCGCTGCTGGACGCGTTGCTGCCGGAGTTGCGCGCCCGCGGCCAGGACACGTTCGAGAGCTGGGGTGTGATCAAGGGCAGCGTGGGCGAGCACTGGGCGGTGGCGCGCGGGTTCCGCGTGGCCGCGTCCAGAGTGATGCAGCTGCTGACGTTCGCCGGCACCGATCCGGCTTCCTGGGAGATCGAGGCACCACCCGGATACCGGCTGGAGCGGTGGATCGGTACGACGCCGGAGCACCTCCTGGCGTCGGTCGCCGCGACCCGGCAGTCGATCCACGACGCGCCGGCCATGGAGTCCGCGCTGCGGGCACCGGAGTGGACGCCGGAGGTGGTGCGAGCCGAGGAAGCCGAGGCGCGCGCCGGCGGTGTCGAGCACCGCGTCGCCGTCGCGGTCGAGGAAGCCACCGGCCTCGTGGTCGCGCTGACCGACGTTCCACTGCAGCCCGGCGACTCGGCGCACACGCGCTGGGGAAGCACGATGGTCACGCCCGCCCATCGCGGCCACGGACTCGCCCGAGCCGTCAAGGCGCACATGCTGCGCTGGTTGCTCGCGGACCGGCCCGCGCTCGAAAGCGTCGACACCGGGACGGACGCGACCAACGCCGTCATGATCAGGGTGAACGAGCAGCTGGGCTTCGTCACCGACCGCGAGGTGGTCGTCGTCAGCCGTTCCCTGTGAGCAGCTCCGTCAGCACCGGCAGGGCGTTCACCAACTGCTCCCGCGAGCACGCGCTGTAGCCGATGACAAGACCGTGGAGCTTGGCCCGATTCACGTAGTGCCTGGCCAGGCCGTCCACCCGCAGGCCACGTTCGAGCGCCTGCCGCGTGAGTTCGCGTTCCCGTTCGGCGCCGGTCAACAGCACCACGACGTGCGCGCCCGCGTCGTCCCCGAGCACCTCGATGCCGGCGTCCGCGAACGTGTCGATGATGAGCGCGCGGCGTTCCGACAGCTCGCGGCGCAGCTTGCGCAGGTGCCGGCCGAGGTCGCCCATGCGGGCCAGTTCGACGACGACCCGCTGGCCCGCGGCGGACGGGCTGGTGCCGGTCAGGTCACGGTGTTCCAGCACGGTCGTGGCGATGTGCTCGGGCGCGACCATCCAGCCCGCGCCCAGGGTTGGCGTGAGGATCTTGCTCGTCGTGCCGAGGTGGACCACGACGTCCGGGGCGAGCGCGGCCAGTGACGGCAGCGGGGCGACGTCGTAGCGGAGTTCGCCGTCGTAGTCGTCCTCGATGACGAGCCAGCCGTCGCGCCGGGCCCGTTCGACCAGCGCGACCCTGCGCCCCGCCGACATGCGGCCGCCCAGCGGGTACTGGTGGGCGGGCGAGCAGTAGACGGCCTTCACCCCCGCCGGCACGGCGTCCGGCAGCAGCCCTTCGGCGTCGACCGCCGCTTGGACGACCTTCAGGCCGTTGGCGCGGAAGACGCCCACCGCCCGTTGGTAGCCGGGTTCCTCGACGGCCACGGCGTCGCCGCGCTTCAGCACCGCGACCGCGATCTCGGTGAGCACGGCGGTGGTGCCGCCTGTCGCGAGCACCGGGTCGGCGTTGACGGCCAGGCCCCGGTGGCGCAGCAGGTGTTCGGCGATGACCTCGCGGTATTCCGGCAGGCCCGCGCGTTCAGGACGGGACAACGGGGGTGCGTCCGCCGCCGCGCGCCACGCCCTGCGCCAGGCCGCGCGGTCGAGGCCACCAGCCCAGGGCGCGCCGGTGCCGAGGTCCACGAAGTCGGTGATGGCGGGCGCGACGGGCTTGCGCGAACGCTTGCGCAACGGGCCTGGCGGCGTCGTGGTGACGTACGTGCCGGAGCCGTGCCGACCGGCGATCCAGCCTTCCGCGTGCAACTGTTCGTAGGCGGCGGCAGTGACCGTGCGGGAGACTCCGAGACTGTCGGCCAACGCGCGCGTGGACGGCAATCGGTCGCCCGCGCGAAGCCGTCCTTCCGACGCCGCCGAACGGAGTGCGTCGGCGAGTTGGACGGCGAGCGGTTCGGCGGACTCGCGGTCCAGCGCGACGGGAAGTGCGGTCTCTGCCAAAGTGGCCTTCTCAGATCGATCAGAAATGGCGCTTCAATGATGCCACTTCCGCGCGCACAGTAGAGACATGACCTCTGACGTGCAGCTCTCCCCCACCCCGCGCAGCACCGTGATCCGCGGCAAGAAGCGAGCCGTCGAAGACCGCCAGGTGCTCTACGACATCCTCGACGCGGGCATGGTGTGCCATCTCTCCGTGGAGGTCGACGGGGCGCCGTTCCTCATCCCCACCGCGTACGGACGGGACGGCAACACCATCTTCCTGCACGGGTCGACGGGCTCACGGTCCATCAGGAGCATGCTCGAAGGCAAGCAGGTCTGCGTCGCGGTCACGCTGGTGGACGGCGTCGTCTACTCGCGGTCGGTGTTCCACCACTCGATGAACTACCGGTCGGCGATCATCCACGGCACCGCGAAGATCGCCGAGGACACCGAGCACGCCCTGCGCACGATCGTCGAGCACGTGACACCGGGCAGCTGGGACTACGCGCGCCGGCCGTCCAAGAAGGAACTCGCGCAGACCGCCGCGCTGGAGATCGACCTCACCGAGGCGAGCGTCAAGGTGCGCGACGGCGGGCCTGGCGAGGAGCCGTCCGACCTCGAAGCGAACCTCGTGTGGGCCGGGCACATGCCGCTCATCCAGTCGTGGGGCGCGCCGGTGCCGCACGAGACGGACAAGGCCATCCCGCCGCACGTCAGCGAACGGGCCCGTTGACCGGGTCGTATCGGTACGAGGTCATGGCGCGTGTGCCGTGGCGGTACACGTGGATCGACACGGCCGGATCCACACCATCGTTGCGCACCTGGTGCACGTAGCCGGGGCCCCACACGCGCGACTGACCGGCGTGAAGTGTGTGCACGACCTGGATCTTCGTGGTCACGACCTCGGTCAGCAGGCCGTTGACCACGGTGAACGCGCCCGAAGTGTGGTCGTGGTCGTGCAGCGACGCGACCTGACCGGGGAGCCAGCTCATCAGCCAGATCTCCTGGTCACCGGTCTTGTCGACCAACGCCGAGAAGCGCTCCTCGGGGTCGTACCGGAGCAGGTGCTTCCAGCGGTCGCGGTCGGCCGCCCACGCCAAAGCAACCCGGACGGGGTGCAGCAGCTGGGTGTTTTCAGGCAGTACGACGCTGTTCTCGGGAACGGCGAACATGGTGGAAAAGTCCTAACCAGGCGAGTGCGCGAAAAGAGGACGCGGGACTATCGCCGGGTACAACAGCAACATGCGTTGAAGGACATGGTGGAGAGGGTCCCGAAACCGGGACCCTCCGTCAATCCAGTCCCAAGGAGTGGGACACGTCCGCGACCAGATCTCGAGTGTCCTCACAGCCGGCCGAGAAGCGCACCAGGCCCTCGGGCACCGGGTCGCCGAACTGGGCCCGCCGGTCCGCGGTCGAGTGCAGGCCGCCGAACGACGTCGCCGCCGACACGAGCTTCGAACGCGACAGGAACTCCTCCACGGCGGCCACGTCCGGAAGTTCGAACGTCAGCACGCCGTTGAACCGCCGCATCTGCTGCGCCGCCACGAGGTACGAGGGATCGTCCGACGCGCCCGGCCAGCGCAGGTTGGCGACCCGGCCTTTGAGCAACGCGTGGATCGCCGCCGCGTTCTCCGCCTGCCGAGCGAGCCGCAAATCCAGGGTTCCCAGGCCGCGCAACGCGAGCCACGTCTCGAACGGCCCGGGAATCGCGCCGCTCATCGTCCGCGCGTCCCGCACCTTCGCCGCCAGCTCGGGAGAAGCCAGCGTCACGTGTCCGAAAAGGACGTCGCTGTGGCCGGCGACCGCCTTGGTGTCCGAGGCCACGACGATGTCCGCGCCCAGTTCCAGCGGTCGTTGTCCCAACGGCGTCGCGGTCGTGTTGTCCACGGCCAGCAACGCGCCGGCGGCGTGCGCCAGAGAGGCCAGCTCCGCGATGTCGCAGACGTCCAGACCGGGGTTCGACGGCGTCTCCAGGAGGACCAGCCGGGCACCCTCGAAGGACGGGTACGGCCCTGCCGTCGGCACCTCGACCACGTTCACGTCCATTTCGGACACGAACTTCCTGGTCAGGAAGTAACCGTCCGACGGGACGACCAGAGTGTCCCCAGTGGACAGAACCGTCCGCAGCAACGTCGAGATGGCCGCCATCCCGGACGGGAAGACGACGCACTCCCCGCCCTCCAAAGACCCCAGAGCGGATTCGAGGGCCCGCCAGGTCGGGTTGCCGGCGCGGCCGTAGTAGTCCTCGCCGCCCAGGTGGTACGCCGACGCGAACACCGGCTGCGCGCCGAACGGATCCCCTGGCTCGCCTGAAACGGCGTGGACGACCCGCGTGCCGTCCCCGAAGTCGGGGCTCACTGGCGTTCGTGCTTCCGGTCGCGGCCCAGCAGCGCGGCACCGAGGTCCCGCACGCTCAGCCCGTCGTGGCAGACCTGATGGATGCCTTCGGTGATCGGCATGTCGACGCCGTTCGCCGCCGCGAGTTCGCGGATCGACGAGCAGGACTTCACGCCCTCGGCGACCTGTCCGTGCGCGGCTTCCTGCGCCTGCGCGAGAGTGTCACCACGCCCGAGCCGTTCGCCGAAGGACCGGTTGCGCGACAACGGCGACGCGCACGTCGCCACCAGGTCGCCCAGTCCGGCCAGGCCCGCGAACGTCAGCGGGTCGGCACCCAGCGCCGCGCCCAGCCGTGCCGTCTCGGCCAGGCCGCGCGTGATGATCGACGCCATCGTGTTGTCGCCGTAGCCCATGCCCGCGGCCATGCCGCACGCCAGCGCGATGACGTTCTTGCACGCCCCGCCCAGCTCGCAGCCGACCACGTCGGTGTTGGTGTACGGACGGAAGTACGAATTCGAGCACGCGTGCTGCAGGTCGACCGCGCGGTCGTGGTCCGTGCACGCGATGACGGTCGCGGTCGGCTGCTCGACGGCGATCTCCTTGGCCAGGTTCGGCCCGGACACCACGGCGACCTGCGACTCGTCGACGCCGGCGACCTCGCGGATCACCTCGCTCATCCGCTTGAGCGTGCCGAGTTCGACGCCCTTGGACAGCGACACCAGCGTCGCGTCCGGTGGCAGCAGTTCCTTCCACGCCGACAGGTTCACCCGCAGCGTCTGCGACGGCACGGCCAGCACCACCGCGTCCGCCCCGTCCAGCGCCTTCGCCGGGTCGGAGGTGGCCGTGAGGTTGGCCGGCAACGAGATGCCGGGCAGGTAACCGGAGTTCACGCGGGTCTCGGTGATCTCCGACGCGACGTCCTGACGCCGCGCCCACAGCACGACCTCGGGACCGGAGTCCGCGATGACCTTCGCGAACGCCGTGCCCCACGAACCGGAGCCGAGCACCGCAACACGTTCGATCGGCATGGTGTTCAGGCCTTCCTGGGTCCGTAGAAGCCCTCGGGGGCCGGCTCCTGACGCACCTCGGCCAGGTGCTCCTTGACCGCGCCCATCAGCAGGTCCGTGACCTCGCGCAACATCGGGAGCGTCTCCTCCCTGCCGCGGTAGGCGGAGAGGTCGACCGGTTCGCCGACGAAGTGCGTGATCGTCTTGCGCGGGAACGGCCGGAACTTCTTCGCGTAGTGGTTGTAGAGGTCGAGCGTGCCCCAGCGGGCGACGGGGATGACCGGGCCGTCGTGCTGCAGTGCCAGCCGGGCCACGCCGGTGCGGGAGTTCGCGGGCCAGCCGTCGGGGTCCCTGGTGATCGTGCCCTCGGGGTAGATCACCACGATCTGACCGGTCGCCAGCGCCTTGTGCGCCTCGCGCAGGCTCTGCTGGGCGTCCGTGGTGCCTCGGTAGACGGGGATCTGGTTCGCGCCCTTCAGGATCCGGCCCATGATCGGCACGTTCCACAGGCTGTGCTTCGCGAGGAAGTGCGGCACCCGGTAGTTGCGGTGCACGAACACGGCGTCGTAGCACGGGTCGAGGTGCGAGATGTGGTTCATGACGAGCAGTGCCGCCCCCTGGCGCGGGATGCGCTCCCCGTGCAGGATCCGGTGCCTGCCCAGCACGAACGACATGGGGTAGACGATCGCCGCGGCGACCCCGACCCAGAAGCCGCCCTTCTCCCTGTTGGCCACGAGGCCTCTCCTCACCTGCTAGATCTGCGCCCGAGAGCACAGTAGTCCGCGAATCGTGGACTATGGCGAGGTGCGGGATGAAGTTGACCTAGTGGTCCCGGTCAAGACCCTCGACAGGGCCAAGACCAGGCTGACCAGCGCGACCGGCGGAGATCCGGTCTCACACGCGGCGCTGGCGCTCGCGCTCGCCCTCGACACGGTGAGCGCCGCGATCGCCACCCCCGGCGTCCGCCGAGTGGTCACGATCACATCGGATCCGGCCGTCGCGTCCGAAATGGCCGCTCTCGGTGTCGAGTCGCTGCCGGAACCCGCCGAGCCCGGTCTCAACTCGGCCTTGAAGCACGGCGCGCGCACGCTCCGCTCGTCCCGCATCGGCGCGCTCCAGGCGGACCTGCCGGCGCTCCGGCCCGACGAGTTGCAGGCCGCGCTCGAAGCTTCGGCCAGCCGACGTGCGTTCGTCCCGGACCGTCAGGGCACCGGCACGACGCTGCTCCTCGCCGCGCCTGGCGGAGAACTCGACCCGAGGTTCGGCGTCGGGTCGGCAGGGCACCACCGCGTTTCCGGTGCGGTCGCGCTGATCGGCGCGTGGCCGTCGTTGCGCTGTGACGTGGACACGGAAGAAGACCTACGGCTCGCGCTCATGCTCGGCCTCGGCACTCACACCGCGAACGCCTTGCCCGCCTGGACAACCTGAGCAGTCCTCACGCGTCTTCCCGGATGATCACGACTTGGGGAGACTGATGCGAGCGCTCATCGCGCTGGCGGGCGTCACTGCGCTCGCAGGCTGTGTGGCCGCCTATCCGATCGACCGTCCGCCCGACTACAGGGCCGAGAACAACCTCAGCACGTGCGGGGTGGACCTGCCCCAGGACTGGAAGGACCTGCTGTCGCGCACGACGACAGAGGCGGGCTCGCACGAGAAGGTCATCGTGGTCGCGGCGGACGCGGACGGCGGCACGACGCTGGTGAAGACCACGCGCAACAGGACCACCGAACTCGTGCTGCGCGACCACGGCAAACGCCAGCAGGTGGTCGCGATGCAGAACGACGGGCAGGTGTTCGGCGTCGAGTTCGACGGCCGCTGGGTGACGTTCTCCACCACGCCGAACCCGGCCAACCTCGCCACCACGACCTACGTGTGGGACTCGCGCAACGACGGCGCACCCGCCGAGATCGGCGGCTACGGTGCCGTGGTGCACAACGGCAAAGCCGCCTGGTCGGACCGTGCGGGCGTGCACTTCTACGACCTGGCCAAGAAGAAGGACAGGATCGTCGGCCAGGGCAAGACTCCCGTGTTCTTCGGCGACGCGGTCATCTGGCAGGAGGACGGGAAGTTCCGCGGTGAGGGAGCGCTGCCGGAACAGCTGGCGAACGCGACCCCCGGCACCAGCGTGGCATCCGATGGCCGCACGGTGGTGTGGACGCAGGGCGACAAGCTGCGCGGGTGGCGCGACGGCTGGCCGGAACCCCGTGACCTGGCCGGGATCAAGCTCACGCCGACGAGCGAGGGCATCCTGTTCCCGCGGGTCAGCGGGGACTTCGTGTCGTGGGTCTCGGGGTCGTCCTACGTCACGGACATCCGCAGCGGCGCGACCATGCACACGACCGAAGGCGCGTACTGGCTGGAAGTCCACGGCGGAGTGCTTACGCAGCAAGGATGGCGCGTCGCGGCCACCGCGCCGCTCTCGGAGCTTTCACCGCTGCGCAGGTGTTAAGGCCGTGACGAACGCCACGAAAGTGTTGGTTCAAGCAACTCAACGGGGAACCCCGGCACCTTTACATCCGTATCCCCTGCTGCAAACGACGTATCCCCCGACGTCGTTCCCCGACGCGTTGTCCTGAGGTGTACCTGCATGAGTTCATTGACGCACGCCGACTACCTGGCGTTGCGCCGTTTTCCCGCCCTCGACGGCCTGCGAGCCATTGCCGCGGTGCTGGTCGTCTTCTTCCACTACGGCGGCCCCGACTGGCTCCAGGGCTGGGCCGGTGTCCAGATGTTCTTCGTCCTCAGCGGATTCCTGATCACCACGCTGATGCTGCGCGAGGAGACCAGGACCGGCGAGATCTCGCTCGGTGAGTTCTACCTGCGGCGGGCGTTCCGGATTCTGCCGGTCTACTTCGTGCTCCTGCTCGTGACCGTCGTGGCGTCCGCGATCGCCGGCACGTTCTTCAGCAACGGGATCGGCTCCGCACTCAAGTACTTCCTCACGTTCACCAACGAGTTCGCCGGCGCCAGCCCGTACGGGCAGTCCTGGTCGCTGGGCATCGAGCAGAAGTTCTACCTGGTCTGGCCGCTGGTCGCGATCGCGCTGGGCACCGTGGTGCTGCGGCGCCGCGCCGGTGCCGCCGTCCTGGGCATGCTGCTCGCGCTGGTGGTCGTGAACTTCACGGCGTCGCACAGCAACCCCGGCTGGCCGCTGCACTACTTCTCGATCCTGACCGGCGTGCTGCTCGCCATCGCGTTGCACAGCCCGCGCGGATTCGCCCTGCTGCGCCCACTGACGAACCGGGTCGCGCAGGTGGTCGTCGCCGCGGGATTCGTCGCGGTGCACCTGAGCGTGAAACCGATCGCCGCTTTCCTCGACGGGATCAACGGAATTCCCGGTCACGTGCTGGTCATCCCGGTGTACGCGCTCGCGACGGCGGTGCTGCTGACCGCGATGGTCGCGCCGGGACCGGCCACGACCTTCCTGTCCACCAAGCCGATGCAGTTCGTCGGCGAGCGTTCGTACTCGCTCTACCTGGTCCAGACGATCGCCGCGACGATCATCGCGTTCTTCTGGCCCGCGTTGTTCGGTCTCGGCCAGTCCGTCGTGGTCACGGCACTGGGGCTGGCGCTGGCGAGTGTCCTCTACGTGACCGTGGAGATCCCGATGATCAACCTCGGCCGGCGCGTGATCACCCGCCAGCGCGCGAAAGCCGCCGTCAGGGCAGGTCTCGCTCAGCAGGGTGCGCCGCAGGCTCCCACGCCGCAGTCCGAGTCGTCGCGGCTCGCGACCATCGGGCAGGCCCAGCCGTAGAACGGGTTCGGGGCGAGCGGCACGGGTTCCCGGTCGCTCTCCCTGGCCAGTTCCGTGGCGTGGTGCGCGGTGAGCGTCACGGGGGTGCCGCTCGCCTGCGCCTCGTAGGCGCCCTTCTCCAGTTGAAGGATCTCGACGCCACGCGAGATGTCCGCCACGAACACGGTGTTGCGGTGCCAGTACGGCGCCCACGACGTCGCGGTGTCCGGCCGCCAGTACCCGATCTGGATCGGCTTGGCGGGGTTGGAGATGTCGAGGAACCTCGTGCCCTGGTTGTACCAGGAGTAGGCCACGATCCTCTTCTGCACGTCGAAGTAGTGCGCGGAACACGTGACGTCGCCGGGGATCGTGCCCTCCTGGTCGTCCGGGCTCCAGATGCCGACGGTCCTCATCTCCTTGGGCTGCTCGCCCCAGCCCTCACCGTTGTGCGTGCCCTGCAGCGAGGAGATGACGAACCGGCCCTCGGTCTTGCAGGTGGGCGAACCGAACGCCTCCTCGGTGTGCAGCAGGAGTGAGCCAGGCGGGTTCTCGCGCGTGGGCAACGGACCGTCGAGCAGCGTGCGGCCGATCGGGCGGAACGAGTTGTGCGTGAACGAGGTCGGCATGTCCGCCTTCGGCACCGTTCCGCCCGCGTACGCGACGGGATCCCACGCCTTCGCCTCGCGGTACTTGCCGCTCAACGGGTCGCGGTGCCAGCCCTGCGTGTAGTAGCCGCGGGTGCCGTCATCGCCCGCGACCCACGCGATTCCCTGGGCGTCGACCTGGACGTCGTGCGTGATCTTCCCCTCGCCGGCCTTGCCGCGGACGTCGACGGAGACCGGAAGTTCCTTCGGGGTCTTCGGATCGCGGATGTCGGTGACGAAGATCCGCCCGGTCTTGGCGTCCGACCTGTCCAGTCCTGCCGTCCAGAGGAACTGGCAGTCGTTGACGCAGGTGCTCGTGTGACCGGTGTTCTGCCGGTGAAAGCTGAGGATCTTGAGGTCGGCGGGGTCCACAGCGGACACGATGTAGTTGCCGGTCGGGCGGTCGCCGGGCAGTGCGCGCCCGAACGAGTTGACCTCGCGCGCCAGGAACGCGAGCTTGCGCTTCGGGTCGACGTTGATGTCCTCGTTCTCCCAGAAGCGCTTCGTCGGGTCGTCGCCCGGCAGCGCCATCTCCTCCTTGGTGAGGTGGTCGAGGAGCTTGGGCTTGTCGAGGTCGGTGACGTCGAACGTCTTGAGCCCGGTCTCCATGCTCACGAACGCCACGTCGCGCTTGCCGTACTGGGCGAACGCGATCGAGATGGCCCGTTCGGTACCGGGAAGTGAGGCTTTCAGGCGGACGTTCTTCGCCGCCGCCTGCAGTCGTGGTTTGTCCACCTTCGGTGTCCTGGGTTCGGCTGAGGCAGCCGAAGCCAGTCCTGCCGTGGTGAAGGCCAACAGGGTCGCCGCGGTGATCGTGGCAATAACCTTCATGAATCGACCCTGGCAGCGCGCCGAAGAAGACGTGTAGGTCCGAACGTCTAGGGTTCTGGTCCGTGCAGGCGACCGTGTCTAATTTTAACAGTGACGGCTCTGCCGTCGTTCTGCGTGATGACGGCGTTCTCGTCGACGTGAGTGCCGAAGCCGTCACGGCGGGTGGCTGGCGAATGCTGCGTCCGGGGCAGCGGGTGACCCTCGAACGTAGTCCCGGCGGGGCCGTTACCGCTCTTCGCATGCCTGTTCTGTGACGAGGAGTTCACCAGACGGACGTCCTGCTTGGGGGCGCTCACGGCGATAGTGCGCCACAATGCGTGACGTGAGCAAGGACGACGACAACGACGGTAAGGCGACCCCCTCGCGACGCCGCGCCTCGCGTGCGAAGGCGGAAGCGGCGACCCCGCGCAAGCAGCCTCGCGCGGCGACCCGGCGAGTGTCCACGACGCGGGCGAAGGTCGAACGGGGGCCCACGGCCGCCGCTCCGTTGCGCGGCGTGCCTTCCGCACCGCCCGCCGTGACGTCGAGCGCGATACCGACCGACCTGCCGGACGACCGGTATTTCAACCGTGAACTGTCCTGGTTGGACTTCAACGCCCGCGTGCTCGCCCTGGCCGAGGACTCCTCGCAGCCGTTGCTGGAGCGCGCGAAGTTCCTCGCGATCTTCGCCTCGAACCTGGACGAGTTCTACATGGTCCGGGTCGCGGGCCTGAAGCGTCGCGCGGAGACCGGTCTCTCGGTCCGCAGCGCGGACGGGCTCACCCCGCAAGAGCAGCTCGTGTCGATCTCCAAGCGCACGCAGGAACTCGTGGAGCAGCACGCCCGCACGTTCCTCGACCACATCCGGCCTGGTCTGGAAGAGCACCGGATCAGCATCGTGACGTGGGGCGACCTCACGGACTACGACCGGTTGAGGCTCTCCAACTACTTCAGCGAGCAGGTGTTCCCGGTCCTGACGCCGCTGGCGGTCGACCCGGCGCACCCGTTCCCCTACATCTCGGGGCTGTCGCTGAACCTCGCGGTGACCGTGCGCGATCCCGAGGGCGGCGGCGAGCGGTTCGCCCGCGTGAAGGTGCCGGACAACGTGCCGCGCCTCGTGCGGGTGGAGGGGGACCGGTCGTCCACTTCCGCGACCTTCCTGCCGCTGGAGGAACTCATCGCCGCGCACCTGGGCGAGCTGTTCGCCGGCATGGAGGTCATCGAGTGCCACGCGTTCCGCGTGACGCGCAACGCGGACCTCGAGGTCGAGGAGGACCGCGACGAGGACCTGTTGCAGGCGCTCGAACGCGAGCTCGCGCGGCGCCGGTTCGGCCCGCCGGTGCGGCTGGAAGTCGCCGACGACATGACCGAGCACATGCTCGAACTGTTGCTGCGGGAGATGGAGGTCGACCCGCACGACGTCGTGACCGTGCCCGGCCTGCTCGATCTGTCGTGCCTGTGGCAGCTCTACGGCATCGACCGCAAGACGTTGAAGGACCCGGCGTTCGTGCCGGCGACGCACCCGGCGTTCGGGGAGCGCGAGACGCCGAAGAGCGTTTTCGCGACGCTGCGCGAGGGTGACGTTCTCGTGCACCACCCGTACGACTCGTTCTCCACGTCCGTGCAGCGCTTCATCGAGCAGGCCGCGGCCGACCCGCACGTGCTCGCCATCAAGCAGACGCTGTACCGCACCTCGGGCGACTCGCCGATCGTCGACGCGCTGATCGACGCGGCCGAGGCGGGCAAGCAGGTCGTGGCGCTGGTGGAGCTGAAGGCGCGCTTCGACGAGCAGGCGAACATCAAGTGGGCGCGGGCGCTGGAAAAGGCGGGCGTGCACGTCGTCTACGGCCTGGTGGGCCTGAAGACGCACTGCAAGACGTCGTTGGTCGTGCGCCAGGAAGGCTCGACGATCCGCCGCTACTGCCACATCGGCACCGGCAACTACAACCCGAAGACCGCGCGGTTGTACGAGGACGTCGGCATCCTGACGGCCGAGCCGACGATCGGCGCGGACCTCACCGACCTCTTCAACGTGCTGACCGGTTATGCGCGCCAGGACGAGTACCGCTCGCTGCTCGTCGCTCCCTACGGCGTCCGCAAGGGAATCGTCGACCGCATCAACCTGGAGATCGAGCGCGCGCAGGCGGGCGAGCCCTCCGGTGTTCGTATCAAGGTGAACTCGCTCGTGGACGAGCAGGTCATCGACGCGCTGTACCGGGCGTCGCAGGCCGGTGTGCCCGTCGACATCGTCGTGCGCGGCATCTGCGGCCTGAAGCCGGGTATCAAGGGACTGTCGGAGAACATCCAGGTGCGCTCGATCCTGGGCCGGTTCCTAGAACACTCGCGCGTCTTCCACTTCGTCTCCGCCGAGGAGTACTGGATCGGCAGCGCGGACATGATGCACCGCAACCTGGACCGCCGCGTCGAGGTCGCCCTGCGCGTGGCCGATCCACGCCTGACCAAGCAACTGGGCGACATGTTCGACTCCGCACTCGACCCGCACACGCGCTGCTGGGTTCTGCGCGCTGACGGAGAATGGGAAGCCTCGCCGTCGGACGGCTCGTCCGTGCGGGACCATCAGATGGAACTGCTGCACAAGCACGGAGCTCTTGGGTGATCAAAGCTGCTGGGGCGGTGCTCTGGCGCGATGCGGACGGAAACGTCGAAGTCGCGGTCGTGCACCGTCAGCGTTATGACGACTGGTCGTTGCCGAAGGGCAAACTCGACCCCGGAGAGACGATTCCCGCCTGCGCCGTGCGGGAGATCGAGGAGGAGACGGGCTTCTCCTGCGTGCTCGGCCGCCATCTCCGGCAGGTGTCGTATTCGGTGAAAGGCGTGCCGAAGACCGTCGACTACTACGCCGCTCAGGCCGTTTCCGGTTCGTTCGCACCGAACGAAGAGGTCGACGTTCTGCGGTGGCTGCCGGTCGCCGAGGCGTCGGAGTTGCTGACCTACGAACCTGACCGGGACGTGCTGGCGGAGTTCGCGCGCCTGCCGGCGGACCTGCTGCTGGTCGTGCTGGTGCGGCACGCGAAGGCGGGGAAGCGTTCCGAGTGGGACGGCGACGACGACCTCCGCCCGCTCTCGGACGCGGGCTGGCGCCAGGCCGCGGCGCTGCGCACGTTGTTGCCCCTGTGGGCACCGGTGCGCGTCCACACCGCGCCCAGGGTGCGTTGCGCGGACACCGTGCGGGCCGTGGCAACCGACCTGTCCGTGGAGATGGTCGAGGAGTATCGACTGTCGGAGGAGGGCTACTGGCCCGACCCGGACGCCGGTCTGGTGCGCCTGCTTGAAGTGGCCGCTTTCGAAGGTCGTGCGGTCGTCTCCTCACAGGGCGGCGTGATTCCGTCCGTCGTGCAGTCGCTGGCGGAGATGGGCGGGCTGCGGCTCGACGAAATCCCCTGCAAGAAGGGCAGCGCGTGGGTGCTGGCCTTCACCAGGCCGTTCGGCACGTGGTCCACTTCGGACTCGCCTTCTGGCTGGCCAACCCTGGTGTCGGCGCACTACCTGGCCTCGCCGCTGCCGCGTCCCTAGCCGCTGTTGCAGACGTTTTCAGCCGCCGTCTTCCCGCTCTGACGAAAGTTCGCCTGTGGCAACCAAGTCGGGCCGGAAGGCGGCGGTTTCGCTTGCACCGGGGGCGTTCGCAGGCATGCCGGCGTTATTTCTATTGGCGGGCCGGGGGTTCGGAGGAACCTCGCCGGGCAATCCTCCAGGCCGGGTTCCGGAATTCTGAGTGGCGCATCAAAGCCGTGCCGCGGGCGGGCTGTCTCCGGCTGAACGTTTCCTGAGCCTTGGCACAGCCTTCTCCCCCGGCTTGGGGCGAATGGAACGGCTCTCCAGGCATGCGGCCTCCCCGCCGCCTCCGCCATGTTCCAGGCCTGCCAGGCGTTCTTGGCCTCGCGCCCAATCCGCGAGTTCGACCGACTTCCCGGCGAACTCGCCGCCGTCTGCGGAGCAGCGGCAAAAAAACACGAAGGCCCCGGTGTGCGCACACCGGGGCCTTCCGCGTGGTTCCTGAAGTGACGCAGCCTCCCTCAGGAGGCCCGTCTCACTTCTTCTTGGCAGCCGTCTTGCGAGCAGCCGGCTTCGCAGCCGCGGTCTTCGCAGCGGGCTTGGCCGCAGCCGTCGTCTTGGCGGCAGCAGGCTTGCGGGCCGTGGTGGCCTTCGCAGCCGCGGCCGGCTTGGCGGCAGCCTTGGTGGCGGTCGCCTTCGCAGGCGCCTTGGCAGCAGCGGGCTTCGCCGCGGCGGCCGTGGTGGTGCGACGGGTCGCGGGCGCCTTGGTGGCGGCCGCGGCCGTGCGAGTGCGCGTCGTGGTCGTCGCGCGGGTCGTCGCGGCCTTGGTCGCCGGAGCCTTGGTAGCCGCGGGCTTCGCGGCAGCAGCGGCGGCGGGCTTCGCGGCGGCCTTGGCCGCAACGGCCTTCGGCAGCTTCTTCGCGCCGCTGATGACGTCCTTGAACGTCGAGCCGGGGCGGAACGCGGGCACGTTGGTCTTCTTGACCTTCACGGTCTCACCGGTGCGCGGGTTGCGCGCGGTGCGAGCCGCACGGGCGCGCTTCTCGAAGACGCCGAAGCCCGTGATGTTGACCTTCTCGCCCTTGTTGACGCTGCGGACGATGACGTCCACGAGGCCGTCAACAGCAGCGCCGGCGGTCTTCTTGTCTCCAAGGCGCTCGGCGAGCGCCTCGATGAGCTGGGCCTTGTTCACCGTCAGTCCCTCCCAGGACGCTTACGGCCCATAAGCGTCTGGGCCGACTAGAACGCAACGGTAGGCCCAAATCGCGAGAAATACCAATCGCCACGCCAGATTTTTCGTTGTGGCGTGGCTAATTGCGCCCCTTCGAGGGACAGGAGGCGCCGGATTCGCCCCTCTCAAGGGGTAAATCCGGCCCCCTCTCAGACGGCCGGAAGCGGATCCGTTGTGGGCAGCCAAGTCTGGCGATTGCCCTCGAATGCGCTGATCTCGGGCTCGTGGCGCAGCGTCAAAGCGATGTCGTCGAGCCCTTCCAGAAGGCGCCAGCGGGTGTAGTCGTCGATCTCGAACGGGGCAACCAAGTCCTTGGCGCGAACGGTCTTGTCGGTGAGGTCCACCGTGACCGCCGTGCCGGGTTCGGACTCCAGCAACTTCCACAGCAGCTCGACATCGGACTGGCTGCACTCCGCCGCCACGAGCCCCTGCTTGCCGGAGTTGCCCCGGAAGATGTCCGCGAACCGGGACGAGATGACGACGCGGAAGCCGTAGTCCATCAACGCCCAGACGGCGTGTTCCCGAGAGGACCCGGTGCCGAAGTCAGGGCCCGCAACGAGGACGCTGCCCGCGTTGAACGGCTCCTGGTTGAGGATGAAGTGCTCGTCTCCGCGCCAGGCGGCGAAGAGCCCGTCCTCGAACCCGGTGCGGGTCACGCGCTTGAGGTAGACGGCCGGGATGATCTGGTCGGTGTCCACGTTGGACCTGCGCAGCGGCACACCGACGCCCGTGTGGGTGGTGAAGGCGTCCATGGTCAGACCTCCAGGTCTGCGGGGGCGGAGAGGGTGCCGCGCACGGCCGTGGCGGCGGCGACGAGCGGGGAGACGAGGTGCGTCCTGCCGCCCTTGCCCTGCCTGCCCTCGAAGTTGCGGTTGGAGGTCGACGCGCTGCGCTCGCCGGGCGCGAGCTGATCCGGGTTCATGCCAAGGCACATCGAGCAGCCGGCCTGCCGCCACTCCGCGCCCGCGTCGAGGAAGACCTTGTCCAGGCCCTCGTCCTCGGCCTGCTTTCGCACCCGCATCGAACCGGGGACGACCAGCATCCGTACTCCTGAAGCGACGTGCTTCCCCTTGATGACGTCCGCCGCGGCGCGCAGGTCCTCGATGCGCCCGTTGGTGCAGGAACCGAGGAACACCGTGTCCACGCGGATGTCGCGCAGCGGCGTACCGGCCTCGAGGCCCATGTACGTCAGCGCCTTCTCGGCGGCCACGCGCTCGTTCTCGTCCACGATCTTCTCGGGGTCCGGGATGTTCGCGCTCAGAGGCAGACCCTGGCCGGGGTTCGTGCCCCACGTGACGAAGGGAGTGAGCTCGGCCGCGTCGATGTGCACCTCGGCGTCGAACGTCGCGTCGTCGTCGGTCCGCAGCGTCTTCCAGTATTCGACCGCCGCGTCCCAGTCCGCGCCGGACGGCGCGTGCGGACGACCCGAGATGTAGTCGAAAGTCGTGTCGTCCGGTGCGATCATGCCGGCGCGCGCGCCCGCCTCGATCGACATGTTGCAGACCGTCATGCGCGCTTCCATCGACAGCGCCTCGATGGCGTCGCCGCGGTACTCGAGCACATAGCCCTGTCCGCCACCGGTTCCGATCTTCGCGATGACGGCGAGGATGATGTCCTTCGCCGTGACGCCTTCGCCGAGCGGGCCGTTGACGTTGATGGCCATCGTCTTGAACGGACGCAACGGCAACGTCTGCGTCGCCATCACGTGCTCCACCTCGGACGTGCCGATGCCGAACGCCAGCGCGCCGAACGCACCGTGGGTGCTCGTGTGACTGTCGCCGCACACCACCGTCATTCCCGGCTGCGTGAGGCCGAGCTGCGGGCCGACCACGTGGACGATGCCCTGCTCGAAGTCCCCCATCGGGTGCAGCCGCACCCCGAACTCCGCGCAGTTGCGCCGGAGCGTCTCAACCTGCGTGCGCGACACCAGATCCGCGATCGGCTTGTCGATGTCGACGGTCGGAACGTTGTGATCCTCGGTGGCGATCGTGAGATCGGCCCTGCGCAGCTTGCGGTTCGCAAGGCGCAGCCCGTCGAACGCCTGGGGGCTGGTGACTTCGTGCAGCAGATGGAGGTCGATGTAAAGCAGGTCCGGCTCCGCACCACTTCCGTGGCGCACAACGTGTGCCTCCCACACCTTCTCCGCGAGCGTGCGGCTCATCGCGACATCTCCCACATTATGGACGCGCCGACAGATCTGGACTTCTCACTGTCTGGGAAGTTAGTATCGGCTTGTGGGACAGCATAGCGGGATCGGCGTGCTGGACAAGGCAGTGGCCGTGTTGAACGCCGTAGCAAAAGATCCTTGTGGCCTGGCCGAGTTGTGCAACCGCACCGGCCTCCCGCGAGCGACCGCGCACCGCCTGGCCGTAGGCCTTGAGGTGCACAGGTTGCTGCGCCGAGGCTCCGACGGCCGCTGGCGTCCGGGCGCCGCTCTGGCCGAGCTCGCGGGCGGCGCGACAGACCCGTTGCTGGACGCCGCTTCCTCTGTCCTGCCGCGCCTGCGCGACATCACAGGCGAAAGCGTGCAGCTCTACCGCCGCGACGGCATGCAACGAGTCTGCGTCTCCTCAGCAGAACCGCCTTCAGGCCTGCGCGACACAGTCCCCATCGGCGCCAGGCTCCCGATGACAGCCGGCTCAGGCGCCAAGGTCCTGGCCGCATGGTCAGACCCAGGCACCCAACGCGCAGTCCTGGCCGACGCCGTCTACGGCGAACGCACGCTCCTGGAAGTCCGCCGCCGAGGCTGGGCCCAAAGCGTGGCAGAACGAGAACCAGGCGTGGCGTCAGTCTCAGCCCCAGTACGAGACTCCTCAGGCGCCGTAGTAGCCGCAGTCTCGGTAAGCGGCCCGATTGACCGAATGGGCCGCCGCCCAGGCGCCCGCTGGGCAGCGGACCTACTGGCCGCAGCCGAAGCACTACAAAGCCGCCTCTAAAGCACCAACGCACCCTCTCGGCCGCCCTCCCAACGGGAGGGCGGCCGACGCCTTTTCCACCCCCGACACGCCGCCCATCCCAAACGACACGCGGCAACCACGTCTCAACAGGCACCAGGCCATCCGGCCCAACGCCAGAGAGGCGAGGGACAAGGTCGATAGGACGATGGGGCCGCAGCGGGAACGAGCCAGAGGGACGCGGGCAGGCAAGCGGAGCGAGCCTCTAGCGAATGGGGCGGCAGCCTGACGGATAGATGCCTATGGGCGCCCCAAGATAAGCCCGTCGCAGGCCAGCCAGGAATGCGCACGAGCGAATTGGGTGATCGCCGTCACGCAATCACAGGACGAGCGAAGCGAGGCCAACACCCATTACGCGAGCGAAGCGAAGCGCTAACCGAAAGGTCCGGGCACACCCACGCCGGGGGTCCGGGGGCGGAGCCCGCCGGCTGGGGGTCTGGGGGCTCGGCCCCCAGAGGACACAAACGAAAGAGGCCTGTCTGCGCACTCCGCAGACAGGCCTCTGACACCTCTGTAGCCCCGAAGGGATTCGAACCCTCGCTACCGCCTTGAGAGGGCGGCGTCCTAGGCCGCTAGACGACGGGGCCCTAGAACTTCTTGCTGGTTTGAACCTTATCAGATCGCTCTGGCCGGTCCAAATCCGGCTATTCAATTCTATTTTCAGCAGCTCCGAAAGCTTACCCGAGGGCAGTTCTTCCGTAGCAGCTGGGGTACCAGGACTCGAACCTAGACTAACTGAACCAGAATCAGTCGTGCTGCCAATTACACCATACCCCATTGGCTTTCACGATCGACTTCGTTGTCCCGCAGGAGTTCCGAGGTCCTCGTTGCTGCCGTGAGAAATACTAGACCACGTCCCCACCAGAAGTGAAATCGGCCCCCACCTGAACGCATACACGCAGGTAGGGGCCGGTCTCGGGGCACATCTCAGGCGCTGGCGGTGGAGAGCTCGCAGACGAGGAGCTCCGGCAGTTCCGCGAGCGTCGTGATGGACGACAGGCCCGCGGGCAGTGTGCCGCCGGTCGGGCCGGTGCGGTTGATCCAGACACCGTGCATTCCGGCGTCGCGCGCGCCGATGGCGTCGGCGTGCAGGCGGTCTCCCACGTGGACGGTGTCGCCGGGCGAGACGCCCAGGGCGAGGCACGCGGTGTGGAAGATCACGCGGTCCGGCTTGGCGCAGCCGACCTCGCCGGCGATGAGGACCGCGTCGAAGTACTCGGAGAGGCCGAGCTGGGCGATCTTCACGCGCTGGTGGCGGCCCGAGGCGTTGCTGATCGCGGCGATGGGCAGGCCGGTCGCCCGCAGCCAGTCGAGCATCGGGATGACGTCCGGGAACAGACACCAGCCGGAGGTGAGGACCTCCTGGCGGCCGAGCTCGCGGCGGGTGGCTTCCTCCAGCGTGAGCTCCTCGCCGAGTGCGGCGAAGAAGGCCTGGGTGCGGATGTTGCGCATCGCCTCGTACTGGAGCTCACCGGCGAGCTGGCGGGAGACGTGGTCGTCGGTGATTCGCTGCCACAACGACCAGGCGTCGGCGTTACCGACCATCGAGGCCAACGCGGCTCGCGATGAACTGCTGTAGTCGACAAGTGTGTCGTCGACGTCCAGGCAGACAGCGCGGATCTCGCCGGTTCTCTTACGCGTGAAAGTCGGGGACGCAGTTGTCACTCCGGAAGGTTAGGTGCGCGAGGGCCTCGTCCGATTCGGCTAACGAGGTGATTCCTATAGGTCCTTGCACGATCCAGCAGACCTTGAGGGCCCGAACGAACCAGTGACACTCCTCCGAGCGCCGAATGCAATCACCCGGTCGAGTGTTATTCAGCGGCGTAACGGTCTCTGCCCGAACGGGCGGTTCGGCGAGCGCGACACCCTAGCTCGCACAACGACATTCCACACCAGCCGCAACCCTTTCGATGCCTGGGTTCCCAGACCGTCCACAGTGGACTGGGTCCGAACGAGAGCCACGCCACTGGAACTCCGCTTGACGCACCTGGCGATCGAGAGCATGCTTGAGTTTATTCAACACCGGTTGAAAAGAGGGGATCGACATGGAGAGGACGACCTGTCTCGTCGTCGGTGGCGGACCTGCCGGAATGGTTCTGGGGCTGCTCCTGGCGCGCGGTGGCGTCGAGGTCACGGTGCTGGAGAAGCACGGTGACTTCCTGCGCGACTTCCGCGGCGACACGGTGCACGCGTCGACGCTCAACCTGCTGGACGAGCTGGGGCTCGGTCCGGCGTTCGAGCAGGTGCCGCACCAGGACGTCGACAAGATCGAGGCCCTGCTCGACGGCGGCGCCAAAGCCACGATCGCCGACCTGTCCCGGCTTCCCGGCCCGAACAAGCGCATCGCGATGGTGCCGCAGTGGGACTTCCTGGACCTGCTGGCGGACGCGGGCAAGCTCGAACCGACGTTCGCGCTGCGGATGAACACCGAGGTCACCGCGATCACCAGGAGCGGCAACAGGGTCACGGGCGTGAAGTACCGGGACCGCGTCGACGGGCACGAGGGCGAGATCGTCGCGGACCTCGTCGTGGCGGCGGACGGGCGGAGCTCGATCCTGCGCGCGGCCGTGGAACTGCCGGTCTACAGCTTCGGCGCGCCGATGGACGTGTGGTGGTTCCGCTTGCCGCGCAACGAGAGCGACCCCGTCAAGGGTGGCGGCGGCAGGTTCAGCGCCGGCAGTGGACTCGTGCTCATTCCACGTGGCGAGTACTTCCAGTGCGCTTTCCTGATCCGCAAAGGAACGGACGAGGCCGTGCGCGCCGAAGGCGTCGAGAAGTTCCGCGAACGGGTCGTCACGCTCGTCCCGTGGCTCGCGGACCGGGTCGAGCACATCAGGACCATCGACGACCCGAAGCTGCTCGACGTGAAGCTGGACCGGTTGCGGCACTGGCACGTCGACGGGCTGCTGTGCATCGGTGACGCCGCGCACGCGATGTCACCGGTCGGCGGCGTCGGAATCAACCTCGCCGTGCAGGACGCGGTCGCCGCAGCCACCGTGCTCGCGCGGCCGTTGCGGGACGGCAGGGTCACGACCGCGACGCTCGCGAAGGTGCGCGGGCGCAGGTTGTTCCCGACCGTCGTGATCCAGACGATGCAGCGGGTCATCCACCGGCTGTTCCTGGGCCGCAAGCTCAACAGCACGGCGACGGTCTCGAGCACCGGCACCCCGTTCATGCTCAGGGTCGCGCAGAAGCTGCCGTTCCTGCAGGCGGTGCCGGCCTACATGATCGCGATCGGGCCGCGTCCCGAGCACGCGCCGGACTTCGCGCGCAGGGCACCGCAGACCATCGCTAGGTCGTGACGAAGGCCTCGGAGCTCTCGCCGAGCACCAACGCCACGGCGTGGGCGCGGTCACGGGCGCCCAGCTTGCGCAGGATCGCCTTCACGTGGGTCTTCACGGTGTCGTTGCTGATGAAGAGCCTCTGGGCGATGCGCGCGTTGTCCATCCCCTTCGCCATCTCGGCCAGCACGTCGAACTCCCGTGCCGACAGCCGGCCGAGTGTCGCGGGTGGCGGCATCCGCGACGGCAGGCGCGCGAGCGACCCCACCCGCGCGTCGATCGTGGCGGGAGCACCCCGCACCGCGGCCGCGATCAGCGGTAACAGCTCGGCCACCGGCGAGGTTTTCAGCAGGTAGGCCACCGCGCCGGCGTCGAGAGCGGCGCGGGCCCAGCTCGGACTGTCCGCATTGGACAGGACGACGACGCGGGCGCTCGGTCTGTACTGCGCCGTGTCCCGCACGGTGCGCAGCGGTCCGGCGCCCGGCACGTCGAAGTCCGTGACGACCAGGTCCACCACAGTGCCGCGCAGGCTGCGCGCAGCCTCGGCCACGGTGTGGGCGATGCCCACAACGCGGAAGCAGTGCGTGCGATGCAGCGAGAGCCGCAGCCCTTCGGTGATGAGCTGCGATCCGTCGACCAGCAACACGCGGGTGGACGCCAGGTCCGTCATGACACCGGGAAGTTACTCGCGGGTACCCGGATGCGTAACCTGCCGGACGCCGGATTGCTCCGTACGGCTACCTATTTGCGACCGGATTGGTGAGCGTGCCAAGGCCGTCCACAGTCACGGAGACCGTCTGTCCGGCCCTCATCGGCCCGACACCGGCCGGCGTGCCGGTCAGGATCAGGTCGCCCGGCAACAGCGTCATGATGCCGGAGACGTACTCCACGAGCGACGGAATGTCGTGCACCATCAACGAAGTACGGCCGTCTTGTTTGACTTCCCCGTCAACTTCGGTGACGACGCGGACGTCGGAGGGGTCGAACTCGGTCTCGATGAACGGACCCAACGGGCAAAACGTGTCAAAACCCTTGGCACGCGTGAACTGCACGTCCTTCTTCTGCAGGTCGCGGGCCGTGACGTCGTTGGCGATCGTGTAACCCATGATCACACTCGCGGCCTTGGCCTTCGGCACGTCGCGGCACGGCTGGCCGATGATGACCGCGAGCTCGCCCTCGAAGTCGACGCGCTCGGACACGGCCGGGAGCTTGATCTCCACGTTCGGGCCGACCACCGACGTGTTGGGCTTGAAGAACAGCAACGGCTCCGCGGGAACCTCGTTGCCGAGCTCCTTGGCGTGGTCGGCGTAGTTCCGCCCCACACCAATGATCTTGGTCGGCAGGATGGGAGCGAGCAGCCTCACGTCCGCCAACGGCCACTTCCGGCCGGTGAACGTGGGCGTGCCGAAGGGGTGTTCGGCGATTTCCGCGGCTTCGTCGCCGTGAACGGCGACGAAGGCCACGCCTTGGGGATGAGCAATTCGGGCGATGCGCACGATCCCAGTTTACGAGGTCAGCTCGACCTCATGGATTTGTGGACGAGTGCGTCACACAACGCCAGCCAGGAGGCCTCGACGATGTTGCCGTGCACACCCACGGTGGTCCACTCGCGCTCGCCATCGGTGGACTCCACCAGGACGCGCGTCACGGCATCGGTACCGGGATGTTCGGTCAGGATGCGCACCTTGTAGTCGGCCAGCTCCACAGTGTCCAACCAGGACAGGTGCGGCAGCAACGCCTTGCGCAGCGCCGCGTCCAGAGCGTGCACAGGGCCGATGCCCTCAGCCGTCGCGATGACCCGCTCCCCCGCCACGTGCACCTTGACCGTGGCCTCGGACACGATCTCGCCGTCCGACCGGTGATCGAGCACGACCCGGTAGGACTCCAACGTGAAGGGCGGAGTGTCCAGTTCGGACAGCTCGGTGCGCAGCAGGAGCTCCATCGAGGCGTCGGCGGCCTCGAACGACCAGCCCTTCGCCTCCAACTCCTTCACGCGCTTCAACGCGCTGCCGACCTCGGTCCCCCGGCCGGCCAGGTCGAGCCCGAACTCACGTCCCTTGAGTTCGATGCTCGCCCGACCGGCCATCTCGGTGACCAGCACCCGCATGTCGTTGCCGACGGTGTCCGGATCGATGTGGTTGTACAGCTCCGGATCCACCTTGATCGCGCTCGCGTGCAGACCCGCCTTGTGAGCGAATGCTGACGACCCGACATAGGCCTGGTGGGTGTCGGGTGCGATGTTCGCGATCTCGGCCAACGCATGGGAGACACGGGTGAGCTCGGCCAGCGCTCCGATCGGGAGCACCTCCATGCCGAGTTTGGTCACGAGGTTTCCCACGACGGCGAACAGGTCCGCATTGCCTGCCCGCTCGCCATATCCGTTGGCGGTGCACTGAACGTGCGTCGCGCCCGCCTGAACGGCCGCAAGTGTGTTCGCCACCGCACAGGACGTGTCGTCCTGGCAGTGAATTCCTACGCGGAAACCGGTCTTCTCGACAACCTCCGCGACCGTCTCCGCAAGCCCCAACGGCAGCTGCCCGCCATTGGTGTCGCACAGCACAACGACGTCCGCGCCACCCTCCACAGCGGACTCCAGCACGCGCAGACTCGTGTCCGGCGAGAACGCGTACCCGTCGAAGAAGTGCTCGGCGTCGAGAAAAACGCGCCTCCCGTGGTCCTTCAGGAACCGGACGGTGTCGCGCACCATCTTCAGGTTCTCGTCGGCGTCCGTGCGCAGCGCGCGCTCGATGTGCCGAAGGTCCGACTTGGCCACCAGCGTGACCACCTGCGCCTGACTGTCGATCAGCGCCTTGACCTGCGGGTCTTCCTCGACCTTGACCCCGGCCTTGCGCGTGGCCCCGAACGCGACCAGCTTGGCGTGCTTCAACTCCAAGTCCCCAGCCGCGGCACGAGCGAAGAACTCCGTGTCCTTGGGCAGTGCGCCGGGCCAGCCGCCCTCGATGAACCCGACGCCGAGCCCGTCCAGCAGCCGCGCGACCGCGAGCTTGTCCGTGACGGAGTACGAAATGCCCTCACGTTGTGCGCCATCGCGCAACGTCGTGTCGTAGACGTGGAACTCGTCGGTCGGGCCGGCCATCGGGGTTCATCTCCTCATCCGGGCAAACAAAAAGACCCCCCGCGGGATGCGAGAGGTCTGCGCGTCGGGTGCCAGGGGCGGCAACTACCCGACGCGCTCGTCAATAATGATGGCGACGTACTGAAGCATGCCGGCGATGCTGCCACAGCCCGGCGCGGTGTACCAAGCGACGGGAGGAAATCTCCCACTATCTGGTCATGGGTTCACGCCTGTGACTGAACGCGAAGCGACCCCTCCGCTGGAACAGGAATCAGCCACCGCAACCCGCCCCGCGCGGTGTCACCCGGCGCCCGCCCTCGCCAGGCAACCACGTACGAAGCCTGGCGTGGCGATGCGAAGCGAGCTGTCTGAACCTCTACCGCCTGGGTTGCGGTTCGGGCCCCTCAAGGCGATTGGGGCTTTACCTTGAGTGGGCGGGATGCTCCCCTCATGGGCACGGCCGGGCGCTTTTCAGCCCGGCCTTTTCCGGCCGTCAAGCATCCCGCCAGAGGCTCAAGGTCAAGCCCCAATCGCAACCCCGCTCAGTTCCGTCGCGACCCGACGGACCACCCTCGCAGGGAGACTGAACGACCAGAACCGCCTCACCCCTGGGACAGGAACTTCGCGAACGCCTCGATCGAAGCCGCATTCCGAGGCGACTCCACCAACGCCGCGTACGGCAGCGAGAAAAACCTCTTCCCCTTGACCGCAGGCGAGTTGGCAAGCGGAGCGAAGCCCTCCAGGAACGCCTGCTTCTGCTCAGGCGTGTTCGCCTCCCCGTCCGCATAGTCCACGATCAACACGACATCCGGGTTCCGCTGCACGACGGTCTCCCAGTTGACCGTCGTCCAACTGTCGTTGAGATCCCCGAAGATGTTGTCCCCGCCGGCCTTCGAGATCACGTCCTGAGGCGCGGCGTTCTTCCCGGACGTGAACGGCTGGTCCTGCCCGCTGTCGTACAGGAACACCTTCGGCCGAGGCTTGCCCTCCATCAACCGCCCGGCAGAAGCGATCTGCTCCTGGTACCCCTTCACCAGTTCCTCGGCCTTGGCCTCGACCCGGAAGATCTTCCCGAGGTTGCGCAGATCCGTGTACAGCGCGTCCAGCGCCGGCATGATCCCGCGCTGCTTCCCCACCCCGTTCCGGCAGGCCTCGGTCAGTTGATAGGTCCCGATCCCCAGAGCCTTCAACGAGTCCGGCGTGAACCCGGTGCTCTCGCTGAACCCGTAGTTCCACCCGGCGAACACCAGATCGGCGTTGACCCCCTGCACGACCTCCTTGGAGATCTTGTCGGACAGGTGCTTCACACTGCCGAACTCGGCCTTCCACGGCGAGGTCCGCACGTCGACGGTGTCGACACCGGACACGACGTAACCCGCCATCCGGTCCTTCAACCCCAGCGCGAACATCAACTCGGTGATGCCGGTGTCGTTGGTGACCACTTTGGACGGAATCCTGTCGAACGTGACCTGCTGACCGCAGTTCGTGACGGTCACCGGGTCGGACGCGGAGGTGTCCTGGGCGACCGTGGCGCCGCAGCCGGAGATCAACAGCACAGCGGCACACACAACAGTTCTCAAGGGGTGACCTCCTGGTCGAACAGGAGCTGGGGAACTCCCGTGGTCGGATGCCGCACGACGTGCGCGGTGACGTGGAAAACCTTGGCGATCAGCTCGGGGACCAGCACCTCGGCCGGTGTGCCGGACGCGACGATCCGTCCTTCGTCCAGCACGTACAGCCGGTCGCAGAAGGAAGCGGCGAGGTTCAGATCGTGCAGAACCGTCAGAACCGTGATGCCCAGCCCGCGCGTGAGCCGGAGAACGTCGAGCTGATGCCGGATGTCGAGGTGGTTCGTGGGCTCGTCCAGCACGAGCACGCGCGGTTCCTGGGCGATCGCGCGAGCGATGAGCACGCGTTGACGCTCCCCGCCGGACAAACTGAGGAAGCTGCGTGAAGCGAGGTGCGACACGTCCACGGTGGACAGTGCTTCGGAAACCACCCGGGAATCACGCGCGGGATCGCGGTCGTGCGGCAGCCTGCCCATCTCCACGACCTCGGCGACCGTGAAGTCGAACTCGACCTGCGACTCCTGGGTCAGAGCGGCGAGGTGGCGGGCGACGTCGTGTCGCTTGTGGACGTTCTCGCCGTCGAGCAGGACGGTGCCGGCGTCCGGCTTGAGCGCCCTGTACACACAGCGCAACGTCGTCGACTTGCCGCTGCCGTTGGGGCCGACGATGCCGACGACCTCACCGGAGGCGTTCAACGAAATGCCGGAGATGATGTTCCGGACGGTGACGTCGTGCAGCTCGACGCGCATCAGCGGCCTCCGAAGACGTAGGACCTGCGGCGCATCAGGAAGATGAAGCACGGCACGCCGAGCGCGGCCGTGATGACGCCGAGCGGCAGTTCCTCCGGTGCGGCGAGCATCCGCGCGGCCACGTCGACCCACACCAGGAACGACGCTCCGGCCAGCGGTGCGAGCGCCAGGACCTTGCGGTGGTCTGCGCCGACGACCATGCGCGTCAGGTGCGGCAGCATCAGCCCGACGAACCCGACGGCGCCGCTGACCGCCACCAGCACGCCGGTCATGGCGGCGGTGACGATGAACAGGTGCGTGCGGAACCGGTTGACCGCGACGCCGAGCGTGGTCGCGGTCTCGTCGCCCATCGCCAGCGCGTTGAGCTTCCGCGCCTTGGTCGCCAGGTAGACGATGCCGGCCGCGGTCACGACGGCGGCGACGGGCAGCGACTGCCAGTTCGCCCCGCCGAGGCTGCCGAGCAACCAGAACATCGCGGCCCGCGCCGCCTCACCGCGCGGCGCCTGGAACACCAGCAGCATCGCCACGGCGGAGAACCCGTACGCGAGCGCCGTCCCGGTCAGCACGAGCCGCAACGGTGTGAGCCCACGGCTCGTGCGCGCGGTGATGTAGACCAGGGCCGTGGCGCCGAGACCGGTCAGGAACGCCCCCACCGACAACGCGTAGACGCCGAGACCGGACAGGATTCCGAGCGTCGCCACCGCCGTCGCCCCCACACTCGCTCCCGACGAGATGCCGAGCACGTAGGGGTCGGCCAACGCGTTGCGCACCATCGCCTGGATCGCGACGCCGACGGTGCTCAGCCCCGCCCCGACGACCGCGGCCAGCAGGACGCGGGGAAGCCGGATGTCCCAGACGATGTGGTACTGCCCGGCGAGGTCGGCGGGGATCGTGCCACCGGTCAGCGCCGCCCACAGCAGTTCGAGCGTGAGGTCGAACGGAACGGAGACGGGGCCGAGCGCGACGCCCGCGACGAGGCTGACGGCGAGCACGCCGACGAGCACGCTGATCTTGGAGAGCACTGGGTCCTTCCCGCAGTCCACGGCGGAGTCGGAAGTTCTAGGGCACCGTGAGCGGGTGTTCGGGCTCGTCCCTGGGTGGGACCTACCGTTGCGGGTCAGCGCCGGACTTCGACCGGTCTTCCCCCACGCACGACTGACCCGACCCTACCTGCGAAAACAGAAAGTTCGAAAATTCTCGGGGTGTGATGTCGATCCGGGCAGCGGCCCGTTCGACCTGTGGACGTCACCGAGGAAGACAACGAGCGAGGAGATCCACCGTGAAGTACATCCTGATCATGCGTGCCACCGACGAGGCCTACGCGAACATGGGCGAATTCGACTTCGACAAGATGCTGGAGACGGTCGGCGCGTTCAACGAGGAACTGGTCCGCGCCGGCGTGCTGCTGGCCGCCGAGGGGCTTTCCGAGCCGTCCGAGGGCGTCGTCGTCGACTACTCCGCCGAACCCCCGGTCGTCACGGACGGCCCCTACGGCGAGACCAAGGAGCTGTTCAACGGCTTCTACCTCCTCAACGTGTCCTCGAAGGAGGAGGCGATCGAGTGGGCCAAGCGCATGCCGATGGCCGGCCCGGGGTTCAAGACCGAGATCCGGCGCGTGCCGACGATCGACGAGTTCCCGCAGGACAACGAGTGGATCCAGAAGGAGCGCACATGGAGGGAAGCCAACGGCCAACTTTGACCGGAGCCCGCGAAGGCGCCCCGGCGTATCTGGGCAACGCCTTCCTGTACTGGTTACTCGTGAAAAAAACAGCCCCGGCCGGAAAATCCGGCCGGGGCTTCAAAACGTCTTGCGGATGAACCTCAGCCAGTGCGGACGTTCGACGACACGAGTGCCGCGAGACGGTCGCCGATGGCGTAGGTGGCCCCAGGCGACTGGTGGTCCCTGGTAGCGAGATCAAAGGCCACTGAGGCCTCGATCCGGCGTGCCGACTCGTGCTCGCCGAGGTGGTCGAGCAGCAGCGCGACCGACAGCACGGCGGCCGTCGGGTCCGCGATGCCCTGGCCCGCGATGTCCGGTGCCGAACCGTGGACCGGCTCGAACATCGACGGGTTGCGACGGGTCACGTCCATGTTTCCCGACGCGGCCAGGCCGATGCCACCCGTGACGGCGGCGGCGAGGTCGGTCAGGATGTCGCCGAACAGGTTGTCGGTGACGATCACGTCGTACCGGCCCGGGTCGGTGACCAGGTGAATGGTCGCCGCGTCCACGTGCTGGTAGGCCACGGTGACCTCAGGGTGCTGCAGCGAGACCTCCTCGACCACGCGCGACCACAACGAGCCGGCGTACGTGAGGACGTTCGTCTTGTGCACCAAGGTCAGGTGCCGGCGCGGACGGTTCGAGGCACGCGCGAAGGCGTCCCGGACCACGCGCTCGACGCCGAACGACGTGTTCAGCGAGACCTCGGTGGCGATCTCGTGCGGCGTGTCCTTGCGGAGCAGGCCGCCGTTGCCCGCGTACGGGCCTTCTGTGCCCTCGCGGACCACCACCATGTCGATCTCCGGCGGGTCCGCGAGCGGGCTGCGGACACCGGGGTAGAGACGAGCCGGGCGGAGGTTCACGTGGTGGTCAAGTTCGAAGCGCAGCCTCAGAAGCAGGCCCCGCTCCAGAATTCCGCTCGGCACCGACGGGTCGCCCACCGCGCCGAGCAGGATCGCGTCGTGCTGGCGAAGCTCTCCCAGCACCGACTCGGGCAACAACTCTCCCGTGGCGTGCCAGCGCGCCGCGCCGAGGTCGTAGCGAGTGATCTCGGCCGCCGGAACGACCTCTCCGAGGACCTTCAGGGCCTCAGCGATGACCTCGGGCCCGATCCCGTCTCCTGGGATCACTGCGAGCCGCATCCACACACCTCCCAGGTGTCAGTCCCCAATTGGTGGGACTACTTTCCTTCGCGAAAGGCTACCGGCATCCAGGCCGCTCGCCGCATGCCGGACACCCCATCGGGGTGTTATCTCCCGTACTGCGGGACACCCACACGGCCCATATCCCACTTTCGAGTGTCACTCGACCGCAGGAACGGGGTCGCGTCAAGGGGTGACGGCAGGCAGTTCCAGGCCGTGACATGCCGAGAGGCCCGGTTCCAAACGAAGAACCGGGCCTCTCGTGAAACATCCGATCTAGTAGGCGCCGCCCCGGCCACTCGACTTCACCAGGACGACCGACGCGCGGTCACCGTTGGCGTTGTGGTGGTTGAGGACCAGCAGCCCCTCGGACTTGTCGGCCTTCAGCGAGGCCTCGTTCTTGTTCACCACGAGCGCGGTACCCGGCTTCGCGAGGTACGAGAGCGCCGCGTCGCCGCCGCCTTGCGCCCACAGACCCGGCTTGAGCGGGTCGTAGGACAGGTTGCGGTCGATGACGTCGACGAGCTTGTTCGCGTTGCCCGGCGCGGCGTAGTAGCCACCGACGCCCACGACGTACGAGAGGCGGGCCGTGTCCTTCGTCGCGTCGATGCCCAGTGCGCTCAGCAGCACCGGCAGGACGACGACGTTGGTGTCCTGGACGTTCGCGTCGACGTCGCCGAACAGGCCGTTCACGCCCTGGATGTCGACGGTCTCGCCCGTCTTCAGGTCCACCGTGGACGCGACCAGCAGGTCGGTGTCGGTCAGGCGGGTCGCGAACACCTCGAAGTCCGCCGTGCCGTCACCGTTGGTGTCGATGTCGACGAACGGGATGGTGTTCTTGCCCAGGTTGTACCAGTTGCCCCAGGTAGCGACACCGAACGCGAGCAGCGCCTCCTCCGGCTTGCCCTGCGCCTTGGCCAGCGGGGCCGTGGAGGCCGCGCCGACGTAGCGGAGGTCGCCGCCCTTGGCGGTCTCGTTGAGCGCGCAGTTCTCGGTGACGTTGCGCTTGCAGTCGCGCAGCTTCGGCGACTGGGCCTGCAGCTCGAGAACGCTGATCAGCGAGCGGTAGGCCTGCGAGCCGGTGCCCTGGTCGAGACCCTTGCCGGTCACGTTCAGCACGGCCTGCTTGTCGTTGCCCCGGAACTTGAGGCTGGACGCGGTCTTGACGTCCGCGACCGGCTTCGGCGCCGAGTAGACCGACAGGCGCAGCGGCACGGTGGCACCGGCGGTCGGCGTGAAGGTCACGCGACCGGAGGCGTCCGCGAGGAACTGGCGCGGCACGTCGAGCTGGTTGGCCTCGACGGTCGAGTCGACCGTCTTGCGCAGCGCCTTCGGGTCGTCGATCTTCAGGGTCACCTTGACGCGCGCGACGCCGCGCGGGCTCAGCTTCACCTTGTCCTGCGAGAGCACGTAGCTCACGCCGGGGATCGTCGTGGCCGCGGTGTAACCGACCTTGTACTCCACGGACTTCGTGGACTTGTTGACCAGCTTGATGGTCTTGGACTTGGAGACGGCCTTGGCGACCTCGACGACGCCGAAGTTCGCGCTGACGTAACCGTTGTCCTCCTCGACGTACGCGAGGACCTGGTTGTCGATCGCGGACTTGCCGTCCACGCGGCCGGTGCCGACCCGGTTGGGCGCGAAGGTCTTGCCGTCCTCCTTCACGTCCGCACCGGCGGTGTTCATGATCGAGGCCTTGACCTCTTCCAGCGTCCAGTCCGGGTGCGCCTGGCGGACCAGGGCGGCGATGCCGGCGACGTGCGGGGAGGCCATCGACGTACCCGAGATCACCAGGCGGTCGTTGCCGGAACCGACGGCGGTCGACGAGATGGTGTCACCGGGGGCCGCGACGTCCGGCTTGATGGACTGGCCGCGGGTGCCACGGCTGGTGAACTCGCTCGGGGTGTCCGAAATGGACTGGTCGTACGTCGGCGTCGAGGTGCGCAGGTCACCCGCGAGACGGACGACCAGCGTGCCCGCGTTCAGCGCCGGGCGGATCGCCGTGGTGGCGGAGCCGGTGAACTGGAACATCGGGATGCCCGCGTTGCCGGCGATGCCCGCCGCGAAGTTCTCCAAAGTGGACGAGAGGAGCACGCCCTGACCACCGGCGGCCTGCACGTTGTTCGCGCGGACGGCCGAACCACAACGGCGCGTGGCGTCGACGTCGTCCCACTCCAGCCACACGAACTTGCCGGCGACGTTGTCGGTGATCGCGACGCAGCCGTCGGCGTTGCCCGCCTGGGACAGCTTCGCGACCGGCAGTTCCTTGTTGTAGCCCAGGTAACCGGTGAAGCTCTGGCTGTACTGACCGGGCTTGAGGCCCTGGCCCTTCACGTCGGCGCCGTCACGCAGCACGAACGAGTCGCGCACGGACGCGACGGTCAGCGCCTCGGGCGTGTTGCCCGGTGAGCCGCCGATGTCGTAGAGGTCGCCGCCGTTGCCCGCGGAGAAGACCGGCATGACGCCGACCTTGTACAGCTTCTTGACGAAGAGGCTGTCGGGGTCGTCCGGTGCGCCGTAGTCGGAGCCGAGCGACAGGTTGACCACGTCGAGGTGGTCGGAGAAGTCGCCGTCGCCGTCGGGGTCGAGCGACCAGTCGAGCGCCTGCGAGGTGACGTTGGTCGAGCCGTCGCAGCCGAAGACCTTCAGCGCGAAGATCTGGGCCTTCGGCGCGGTGCCGGGGCCGATCTTCATCTCGTTGAGCTTCGCGGCGTCGAGCCTCGTGTAGTCGCCCTTGAACGTGCTGCCGTCGGCGTTCTCGCCGAAACCGGCCGTGGTGCCCGCGACGTGCGAGCCGTGACCGTTGCAGTCGATGGGGTTCGGGTCCGGCTTCGGCGTGTTGATCGCCGGGTCGGTGCTCTCCCCGTCGTAGTCCTCGCCGACGAAGTCGTAACCGCCGACGACCTTCGCGGTCGGGAAGTTCGGGTCCTTCGCGCGCGGGTCGACGGCGCGGAACGCGTCGACGGTGCCGGGGCCGCCGAAGTTCGCGTGGGTGTAGTCCACACCGGTGTCGATGATGCCGACGCGGACGTCGTCGCCGAGCTTGCCGTACTGCTGCCAGACGTTGAGCGTCCTGGTGAGCTGGACGGCGTTCGAGTTCTGGCGCTTCTTCGGCACGACCGGGTAGACGGCGAGAACGTCCTGGCGCTGGGCCAGTTCGCGGACCTTCTGCGCGTCGGCCTTCACGACGACGCCGGGGACGCCGTTGGAGGTGCGGTAGAGCTCCTTGGTCTGCGTGTCAGCGCTCTTGAGCTGGCCGACGACCTGGTCGACCGTGGCCGACGTGTCGTTCTTGGCCTGCTTGGCGGCCTGCTTCGCGACCTCTTTGCCCTGGCTCTTCTTCTCGTCGAACGCGTCGACGGCCGGCTTGCGGTCCAGCGCGACGAACGCGGTGACCGAGCCCGTGGCGTTCAGCCTGGGAGAAACCTTGAGGTGCAACGCTTTCGCGTCCAACCCGTGCGCACCCTTGACCGGCTGCGCGAGCGGTTCGCTCTGCGCCTGTGCCGTGGCAGGTGCGATCAGCAGTGTGGTGATGGCAGAGAACACCACCAGACTCGATCGTCTCTTCACAACGTTTGCCCCAACCGAGGTGTGTGCCTTCGACCCGAAAAGACAGTGCCGTGCCCTCTACGGCACCGGGTCAACCTCGTGGGGACGCTAATCGCTGATCGTGTGTCTGCGACTGCCCCGAAAGTATGAATGTGGTCTACAGATAGTTGCCTGTTACGACTTCGTTGTGAACGACGACGAACACGGGAAGGGGACTTTGCCCGTCCCCTTCCCGTTTGTCGTGACTATCCGAAGTCGACAGACCTGACCGTGCGCGCACCGACGGACGCGCCGATCGGGTCGAGCACCTGGGTGTCGACCGGGCGGTCGACGCGCAGCACCATGACGGCGTCGTCGCCGGTCTGGCTGATCTGCGCGGCCTCGATGTTCACGCCGGCCTCGCCGAGCAGCGTGCCGACGGTGCCCATGACACCCGGACGATCCGGGTACTCCAACAGCAGGACGGTGCCTTCGGCCCTCAGGTCGAAGTTGCGGCCGTTGATGTTCACCAGCTTCTCGACCTGCGCGATGCCGCTGACCGTGCCGGACACGGTGTTCGTCGCGCCGTCCGCGTACACGGCCTTCACCGTGACGAGGCTGCGGTGGTTCGGGCTCTCGGTCTCCTTGACGAGCTCGACGCTGACGCCCAGGTCCGCGGCGAGGCTCGGCGCGTTCACGAACGTCACCTGCGACTCGACGACCTTGGAGAACACCCCGCGCAGAGCGGCGAGCGGCAGGATCGCGACGTCCTCATTGGACAGTTCGCCGCGGACCTCGACGGTGACGCTGGTCGGGGCCTTGGGCGACAGTGCACTGAGGACGGTGCCGAGCTTCTGCACCAGCGGCAGGTACGGGCGGACCTCTTCGCCGACCGCACCGCCCTGGACGTTGACGGCGTCCGGCACGAACTCGCCGGCGAGCGCGAGGATGGTGCTCTTCGCGACGTCGGTGCCCGCGCGGTCCTGCGCCTCGGCCGTGGACGCGCCGAGGTGCGGGGTGACGACGATGCCCGGCACGTTGAACAGCGGGCTCTCGGTCGTGGGCTCGGTGGAGAAGACGTCGATGCCGGCGCCGCCGACCTGGCCTTCCCTGACGGCCTCCGCAAGGGCTTCCTCGTCGATGAGGCCACCGCGGGCCGCGTTGACGATGATGACGCCGCGCTTGGCCTTCGCCAGCTGCTCGGCGCCGATGAGGCCCTTGGTCTCCGGCGTCTTCGGCAGGTGGATGCTGATCGCGTCCGCCTTCTCGAGCAGCTCCTCGAGGGTGACGAGCTCGATGCCGAGCTGGGCGGCGCGCGCGGCCGAGACGTACGGGTCGTAGGCGATGAGCTCGACACCGAACGCGGCGATGCGCTGCGCGAACAGCTGCCCGATCTTGCCGAGGCCGACGACGCCGACGGTCTTGCCGTTGAGCTCGACGCCGTTGAACTTGGAGCGCTTCCACTCGTGGTTCTGCAGCGTCTCGTGCGCGGCCGGGATCTGGCGCGCGACGCTGAGGAGAAGCGCGACGGCGTGCTCGGCGGCGCTGACGATGTTGGACGTCGGCGCGTTGACGACCATCACGCCGTTCTGCGTGGCGGCCGGGACCTCGACGTTGTCCAGGCCGACACCCGCGCGGGCCACGACCTTCAGCTTGCGCGTGGCCGCGAAGACCTCGGCGTTCACCTGGGTGGCGGACCGGACGAGCAGAGCGTCCGCGTCGGCGACGGCGGTGAGGAGGGCTTCGCGGTCGGTGCCGTCTACGTGGCGCACTTCGACGCCGTCGCCGAGAGCGTCCAGAACGGACGGCGCGAGCTTCTCGGCGATGAGGACAACAGGTCGGCTCGTGTTGCTCACGGACATCGCTCCCAGGAAGGGTCGGATCGTGGGGCGCGGGCGTGGTCGGGGGCGGCTGGCCCGCGCCGACCGGAGCACCGCAATGTGTCCGGACTGTTAACGAGCATAGACACCGGCCTTGCGCGCGCATTCCGCCGGGTGGCTCAGGTCACCGCCCGCGTCTTGCAGTATGGGACGAAGCATGGGTGGACGTGGCGTTCACCCGACAGTGTGAAGTCCACGCCCTGGGAACGGGTGGGGCGTTGACGTAGCGCGGGTGGAGGGGTTCGCCTGGGCGGGCGTTTGACGGACGGGGCCGCGCGGGTCGGTTTGCGGGCGTTTGTCGCGTTCCAGCGGGGTTGGTCGTGTTCCTGACGTTCCGTCGCCTTGCGAGGGTGGGCGCGCGGGTCGTGACGAAGTGCGGGGTTGCGATTGCACCGCAACCCGGCGCCCTAGGTTCAGACGGCTCGCTTCGCATCGCCACACCAGGACTCGTACGTGGTCGCCTTGCGAGGGGCCGCGCCGGTTGACACCGCGCGCCGGGCTTCCGTAGGTGGTCATCTTGCGTTGGCGAGTGCGGTGGCGCCGGGCACGAACTGGGCGGTGGCATGCGGTCGGCCATATCGCGTTGCCTGCTGTGGGACGCTTCGACTGTGCCGCTCGTGTGGATCACCGGGGCGTCGGGGGCCGGTAAGTCGACGGTCTGCTCGCTGCTCAAGAGCAAGGAAGAGCTGGCGGTCGACGCCGACTGGGAGGGCTTCAACCAGTGGGTGGACCGGGTGAGCGGGCAGGTCGTCGCCGACCCGCCCGACCCGGTGCCGCAGGGGTGGCTCGACCGGTTCGGGTGGCGGATCAGCCGTGCCCGGGTCGAGGGTCTCGTCGCGGAGGCCGGGGAGCGGGATGCGTTCCTCTGCGGCTGCGTCGAGAACGAGGCGGAGGTGTGGGACCTCTTCGACGTGGTGGTGTGCCTGGTGATCGACGACGCGACGATGCGCGAGCGGTTGCGGACCCGCACTTCGAACTCCTTCGGCAAGCATCCGGAGGAGCTGGCGGCGGCGTTGGCCCACAACGTGCACGTGGAGACCAGGTATCGGGGTCTCGGTGCCGTGGTCGTCGATGGCACGCGGTCCCTGGCGGAGGTCGCCGACGCTGTCCTGGCTGCTACCAGGGCTCGTCGAACTCCCCGTCCTTCGCGCCCAGCACGAAGGCGTCCCACTCCGCCATTGTGAAGGTGAGGACGGGTTCGAGCTGCTTGGAGTTGCGCATGGCGACGTACGTGGCGCCGTCGGTGTGCTCGATGAAGGCGATCTCGACGTGGCCGTCTTCCGGTTCCGGCTCCGGCGGCCGCTTCCACTGCGCGTTGCGGAGGTCCAGCTTGCCGCGCACGTGGGCCTTGTCGTCGTAGATCGGCGCGCTCTCGGTCATGCGAAAGACGCTAGCGGATGGAAGCGAACGAAAAGCGGAAAGGCCCGCGGAGCGTCACACACGCTCCACGGGCCTCCCTGGGAGAAAGCCTCGAAGAAGGTCAGGCGGTCTCGGTGATCGGGCGGTCCACCCACGACATCATGTCGCGCAGCTTCTTGCCGGTGACCTCGATCGGGTGGTTCTCACCCTCCTGCTGAAGCTTCTTGTAGTTGGCGCGGCCGTTGTCGTCCTCGGCCACCCACTCGTTCGCGAAGGTGCCGTCCTGGATCTCGCCCAGGATCTTCTTCATCTCTTCCTTCACCGAGGCGGTGACGACGCGCGGGCCGCGGGTCAGGTCGCCGAACTCGGCGGTGTCGGAGATCGAGTAGCGCATGCGGGCGATGCCGCCCTCGTACATGAGGTCGACGATCAGCTTGAGCTCGTGCAGGCACTCGAAGTACGCGACCTCGGGGGCGTAGCCCGCCTCGGTGAGGACCTCGAAGCCCGCCTGCACCAGCGCGGAGGCGCCACCGCAGAGGACGGCCTGCTCGCCGAAGAGGTCGGTCTCGGTCTCTTCCTTGAACGTCGTCTTGATGACGCCGGCGCGCGTGCCGCCGATGCCCTTGGCGTAGGACAGGGCGAGGGCCTGCGCGTTGCCCGACGCGTCCTGCTCGACGGCGATGAGCGCGGGGACGCCCTTGCCGTCGACGAACTGGCGGCGGACCAGGTGGCCGGGGCCCTTCGGCGCGACCATGGCGACGTCCACACCGGACGGAACCGTGATGAGGCCGTAGCGGATGTTGAAGCCGTGGCCGAAGAAGATCGCGTCACCCTCGTTGAGGTTCGCGGCGATCTCGTCGGCGTAGATGTGGCGCTGCGCGGTGTCCGGCGCCAGGATCATGATCACGTCGGCCCACGCGGAGACCTCGGCCGGGGTGCCGACCTCGAGGCCCTCTTCTTCCGCCTTGGCGCGGGACTTGGAGCCCTCCTGCAGGCCGATGCGGACCTCCACGCCGGAGTCGCGCAGCGACAGGGCGTGGGCGTGGCCCTGGCTGCCGTAGCCGATCACGGCCACCTTGCGGCCCTGGATGATGCTCAGGTCGGCATCGTCGTCGTAGAAGATCTCGACGCTCACAGTGTTTCCCTATCTCTCAGTAATGCTTAACGAACCGCGGTGGCGGTGATGGAACGAGCGCCACGGCCGATGGCGACCATGCCGGACTGGACGATCTCGCGAAGCCCGTAGGGCTCCAGCATGCGCAGCAGCGCGTCGAGTTTTTCAGACGTGCCGGTGGCCTCGATGGTGACGGCCTCCGGTGACACGTCGACGACCTTCGCGCGGAAGAGCTGGACGGTCTCGAGGACCTGCGACCGCACCGTCGCGTCCGCGCGAACTTTGATCAGCACCAGTTGCCGCTGAACGGAAGCGCTGGGCTCCAGCTCCACGATCTTGATGACGTTGATGAGCTTGTTGAGCTGCTTGGTCACCTGCTCCAGCGGCAGCTCGTCGACCGACACCACGATGGTCATGCGCGAGATGTCGGGGTACTCGGTGCGGCCGACCGCGAGCGACTCGATGTTGAAGCCGCGGCGGGAGAACAGACCGGCGACGCGTGCGAGCACACCGGGCTTGTCCTCGACCAAAACGCTCAGCGTGTGCCTGGTCATCACAGGTCCTCATCGAACAGGGGGCGGATGCCGCGGGCGGCCATGATCTCGGAGTTGCCGGTGCCCGCCGCGACCATGGGCCACACCTGGGCGTCCTTGCCGACGACGAAGTCGACGACGACCGGGCGGTCGTTGATCTCCAACGCCTTTCCGATCACCTCGTCCACCTCCTCGCGCGTCTCGGCCCGAAGGCCGGCACAGCCGAGTGCCTCCGCCAGGAGCTTGAAGTCTGGGATGCGGTGCTTGTGCGTCCCCAGATCCGTGTTGGAGTACCGCTCGCCGTAGAACAGCGTCTGCCACTGGCGGACCATGCCCAGGTTGCCGTTGTTGATCACGGCGATCTTCACCGGCAGGCCCTCGATGGCGCAGGTGGCGAGCTCCTGGTTGGTCATCTGGAAGCAGCCGTCGCCGTCGATGGCCCACACCGTGCGGTCCGGCTGGCCCGCCTTGATGCCCATCGCGGCGGGAACTGCGAAGCCCATCGTGCCGAGGCCGCCGGAGTTGATCCACGTGCGCGGGTGCTCGTACTTCACGAACTGCGCGGCCCACATCTGGTGCTGGCCGACGCCCGCGGTGTAGATCGTGTCGGCCGGCGACAGCACACCGATGCGTTCGATGGCGTACTGCGGCGACAACGTGCCGTCGTCCGGCCAGTCGTAGCCGAGCGGGAACGTCTCGCGGATCGAGTTCAGCGTCGCCCACCACGGCGCGAGGTCGACCTTCGTCGCCGTCTCGCGCTCGGTGCGCAGCGCGTCGATCAGCTCGGTGATGATCTCCTTGCAGTCACCGACGATCGGCACGTCGGCGCGGCGGTTCTTGGAGATCTCGGCCGGGTCGATGTCCGCGTGGATGATCTGCGCGTCCGGCGCGAACGAGTTCAGCTGGCCGGTGACGCGGTCGTCGAAGCGGGCGCCCAGTGCGATCAGCAGGTCCGACTTCTGCATCGCCGCGACGGCCCCGACGGTGCCGTGCATGCCGGGCATGCCCATGTGCTGCTCGTGCGAGTCCGGGAACGCGCCGCGCGCCATCAACGTCGTGACGACCGGGATGCCGCTCTCCTCGGCGAGGCGCAGCAACTCGGCGTGCGCGTCGGCCTTGATGACGCCGCCACCGACGTAGAGAACGGGCTTGTGGGCGGCCACGATCAGCTTCGCGGCCTCGCGGACCTGCTTGCCGTGCGGCCGGGTCGTCGGCCGGTAACCGGGCAGGCGCATCTCGGGCGGCCACGAGAAGCTGGTCTGCTCCTGCAGCACGTCCTTCGGGATGTCGACGAGGACCGGGCCGGGTCGGCCGGTCGACGCGATGTGGAACGCCTCCGCGATCGCCCGCGGGATGTCCGCCGGGTCGGTCACGAGCACGTTGTGCTTGGTGATCGGCATCGTGATGCCGCAGATGTCCGCCTCCTGGAAGGCGTCCGTGCCGATCAGCGGCCGCGACTGCTGGCCGGTGATCGCGACGATGGGGACGGAGTCCATGTTCGCGTCCGCGATCGGGGTGACGAGGTTGGTCGCACCCGGACCCGAGGTCGCCATGCAGACCCCGACCTTGCCGGTGGCCTGCGCGTATCCGGTCGCCGCGTGCCCTGCGCCCTGCTCGTGGCGGACGAGAATGTGCCGGACCTTCGTGGAGTCCAGCAGCGGGTCGTACGCGGGAAGGATCGTCCCGCCGGGAATGCCGAACACCACTTCGCACCCGACCGCCTCAAGCGAGCGGACGAGGGACTGAGCCCCGGTCACTCGAATCGGCGCGCCAGTGGGCGGAGCCGGTTTGGGCCGCGGACCTGGACGTGGCGACGAGGGCTCGGAAGCCTGTCGCGATGGTGCGCTGGTCATTGGTTTGCCTCGTGGGTATCGGGGTCCGGACACGAAAAAACCCTCGACAACCCGAAGTTGGGTCGTGCGAGGGTCGCGCGTCGACGCAGGCTGTTCGGCTCAGGCGTCGACGCGCCTGAGAAGTACGAGAACGAGCGTGCGCTGCATGAAGCGGACGTTATCGCCTCGCGCAAGAGTGCGTCAACTCTGCGGGATGGAATTCCCGGATCGTGGACGTGGAACAATCGTCCGAGTGAAGAAGCTGGTCTTTCGCATCCCGGCAACGGCCCTGCTCGCAGCGGGTTTGATCGCCATCTGCGTCACCCCTGTGGCGTGGCTCGCTCCGGGACTGCAAGCGCTCTACGTTCTCCCGCTCGGCTACGCGTACTGGGTCGTCCGCAACCGCACGACGGTCACCGAGGACGAGATCGTCGCCCGCGGTGTGTTCGGCACGACGACGCTGAAGTGGTCCGAGGTGAAGTACATCCGCCTGATCCAGAAGGGCTGGCTGCGGGCGGTCAAGGAGGACGCGTCCGAGGTGACGCTGCCCGCGGTGCGGTTCATGCACCTGCCGGCGCTGTCCCTGGTCAGTGGCGGACGCGTGCCCGACCCGACGGTCAAGGAAGAAGAAGTGGTCGCCGAGGAAGTCGCGGACGAGGTCGTGGAGTCGGAGAAGTGATCAAACGAGTTCCGCTGCTGAGCCTGCTGCTGTCCATCGCGGGCCTGCTGACCTCGGCTTATCTGACGTACACGCACTTCAACGCGAACGCGCTGCTGTGCTCGGCGGACGCGGTCATCGACTGCGAGACCGTGACCACGAGCGAGCAGTCGGAGCTCCTGGGCATCCCCGTCGCGTTCCTCGGCCTGGCGTTCTTCGCGTTCCTGACCGTGATCTGCCTCCCGTTCGCGTGGCGGATCGACGCGCTGAAATGGGTGCGTCTCGGCGCGGTCGGCGTCGGCGTGCTGATGGTGGTCTACCTGGTGGCGGCCGAGTTCCTGATCATCGGCAAGATCTGCCTGTGGTGCACCGTCGTGCACGTGATCACGCTCGCACTGGCCTATCTGCTGGCCTCGGCGAGTCTGCGCACAAGTAACCTTTGAGGCACCGCTCCCAGACTGATGGACGCCTCACCCTCGCGTCCCGCGCGCATTTTTCTTGAACTGAATCTGGAGGAGCAGTGCCTCAGCTCCGCTCTCGCACCACCACTCATGGTCGCAACGCCGCAGGAGCCCGCGCCCTCTGGCGCGCCACCGGCATGACGGACAGCGACTTCGGCAAGCCGATCATCGCGATCGCCAACTCCTACACGCAGTTCGTGCCGGGTCACGTGCACCTGCGTGATCTCGGGGACATCGTGGCCGAGGCGGTGCGCGAAGCGGGCGGTGTCGCACGCGAGTTCCACACCATCGCCGTCGACGACGGCATCGCGATGGGCCACAGCGGGATGCTGTACTCGCTGCCCAGCCGCGAGATCATCGCCGACTCCGTCGAGTACATGGTCAACGCGCACCAGGCCGACGCGATCGTCTGCATCTCCAACTGCGACAAGATCACGCCCGGCATGCTCAACGCGGCGATGCGGCTCAACATCCCCGTCGTGTTCGTGTCCGGTGGCCCGATGGAGGCCGGCAAGGCCGTCGTCGTCGAGGGTGTCGCCGTCGCGCCGACGGACCTGATCACCGCGATCTCCGCCTCGGCCTCCCCCGCCGTGAGCGAGGACGGGCTGTCGGAGGTCGAGCGTTCCGCGTGCCCGACGTGCGGATCCTGTTCCGGCATGTTCACCGCGAACTCCATGAACTGCCTCACCGAAGCCCTTGGCCTGTCGCTGCCGGGCAACGGTTCGACGCTGGCCACGCACGCCGCGCGCCGCGAGCTGTTCTCCGAGGCCGGTCGCGTGGTCGTGGAGCTGTGCAAGCGCTGGTACGGCGAGGACGACGAGTCGGCGCTGCCGCGGACGATCGCGAGCCGCAAGGCGTTCGAGAACGCGATGGCGCTCGACATGGCCATGGGCGGCTCGACGAACACCGTGCTGCACATCCTCGCCGCCGCGCAGGAGGGCGAGATCGACTTCACCCTGCAGGACATCGACGACCTGTCCCGCCGCGTGCCGTGCCTGTCGAAGGTGTCGCCGAACTCCGATTACCACATGGAGGACGTGCACCGGGCCGGCGGAATCCCCGCGCTGCTGGGCGAGCTCTACCGCGCCGGCCTGCTGAACGACGACGTCACGACGGTGCACACGCCGACGATGGCCGAGTGGCTCGGCAAGTGGGACATCCGCGCGGAGAACCCGTCGCCGGAGGCGATCGAACTGTTCCACGCGGCCCCCGGTGGCGTGCGGACGACCGAGGCGTTCTCGACGTCGAACCGCTGGTCCTCTTTGGACACCGACGCGGCCGGCGGCTGCATCCGCGACGACGAGCACGCCTACACCCGTGACGGCGGCCTGAACGTGCTGCGCGGCAACCTGGCCGAGCGCGGCGCGATCATCAAGTCCGCGGGCATCGACGAGGAACTGTGGCACTTCGAGGGCCCGGCGCGCGTCGTCGAGTCCCAGGAGCAGGCCGTCTCGGCGATCCTGAACAAGGAGATCCAGGCGGGCGAGGTCCTGGTCGTGCGGTACGAGGGCCCGTCAGGCGGCCCCGGCATGCAGGAGATGCTGCACCCGACCGCGTTCCTCAAGGGTTCCGGCCTCGGCAAGAAGTGCGCGCTGATCACGGACGGCCGGTTCTCCGGCGGTTCGTCGGGCCTGTCGATCGGGCACATCTCGCCGGAGGCGGCGGGCGGCGGCACGATCGGTCTCGTCCAGAACGGTGACCGGATCCTGATCGACGTGCACGAGCGGCGCCTCGAGCTGCTGGTGGACGCCGACGTGCTGGCCGAGCGCCGCGCCAAGATGGAGGCCTCCGAGCGTCCGTGGCAGCCGGTGGACCGGATCCGCCCGGTGACGGCGGCGCTGCGGGCCTACGCGCGGATGGCGACAGACGCGTCCACGGGCGCCGTGCGCAACCCGGACCTCTAAAGAACCAGCGCGAGCGTCATAGCGGCGCCGAAAACGAGCCAGCCCGTCAGCGGTCCGCTGACGGGCTGCTCTGTCTTCTTGACCATGACGCCGCTGACGATGAGGCCCGCGAGCAGGCCGAGCGGCGGTAGCAGGGACTTCGCGGTGAGGCCGAACGGGAACGCCACCAGGTAGACGACCGGGATCCCGATCACCAGCAGGGCGAGCTGGAGCACCGCTCCCGTCACGTTCTTCCGCACAGGGCTGTTCTACCGGAAGACGAAGTACGTCACCGCGGCGCCGCCGATGCCGATCACCAGCGCGATGAAACCGGCCGCCAGCGGGTGGCGGAACCAGCTGCGGTTGTAGTCGAGCGCGGCCCGGCCGGGTCCGGCGAACAGCGCCGCGAACGCCATGCCCGCGAGCGCCAGTTCGAGCTCCACGCCGTTGGGGCCGAAGAAGCCGCCCTTGTACTGCAGCGCGATGACGTTGGCCATCACCGCGAGCAGACCCGCCGCGGCCAGCGGCGTGAAGAGGCCGAGCACGAGCAGGCCGCCGCCGGCCAGTTCGGTGATGCCGGTGACCCAGGCGAGGACCACGGACTCGCGGTAGCCCATCTTCTCCAGCGACTGCGCGAAGCCGTTGATGCCGGGACCGCCGAAGAGCCCGAAGACCTTCTGCAGGCCGTGCAGCACGAAGATGCCGCCGAGGACCGCGCGCAGGCCGAGCAGGCCGATGTCGGGTCCGGCCGTCCAGCCGAACTTCTTGCGGTCGTCGTCGAACAGGTCGGCGTCGCGGTCGTCCACAGTGGACGTCTCCAGCGGCGTGTAGCCCGAGTTGTCGAACGCCTTCGTCGACGAGTCGTACGACTGGGCAGTGTCTCCGCCGGCTCTGACCGTGCCGTCGTCGAAGTGGTGCACTCCCCCTCCGCTGCTCGAATAGAACGAGTCGTCGGAGAAAGCGCTCGAACTCGTCGAGCCTTTGTCGTGAGTAGCCACGCCCGCACGCTAGGAGACCTCGTGCGGGCGCGCGAGAGCCGAACGGCAGCCCAGGTTCACCCAGACGGACTAATGCACTCCTAGTACAAGCCGTTCACAAGATTGCGAGGGCTCTCTCCCGCACCGTACCTGGAGATCTCCGAGGCGGCGATCGCGTAGGCGCGCTGCGTGTGCCCCGTGCAGGATCCGGCCACGTGCGGGGTCAGCAGCAGGCCCGGCGCGGTCCACAGTGGATGATCGGCAGGCAGGGGTTCGGGATCGGTCACGTCCAGGGCCGCGCGCAGTCGCCCGGAATTCAGTTCGGCGAGCAATGCGTCGGTGTCGACGACAGGGCCGCGCGCGCCGTTGACCAGGATCGCGTCGTCCTTCATCGCGGCCAGGAACTTGGCGTCGACGAGGTGGCGGGTCTCCTCCGTCATCGGCACGAAGACGACCACCGCGTCGAACTCCGGCAGCAGCTGCGGCAGCTCGTCCTGGCCGTGCACGCCGTCCCTGGCGGTGCGGCCGACCAGGGTCGCCGTGGCGTCGAACGGTTCCAGGCGGCGCTTCAGCTGCTCACCCAGGTCACCCGCGCCGACGATCAGGACCTTCTTGTCCTGCAAGGTGTCCGTCAGGTGGTAGTCCCAGCGGCCCTCGGCGCGGGCGCGTTCGAAAACGAGGAAGTCTCGGTATATCGCGAGCAACGCGCCGATGGCCCACTCCGCGGTGCTGCCGCCGTGCGCGCCCCTGCACGTGGAGAGCAGCACACCGTCCGGCACCTTGCCGATGAAGTTCTCCGCGCCCGCGCTGAGCAACTGCACGAGCTTGAGATTGGGCAGCTGCGCGAACACCTCGCGCGGGTCGGTGCCGGCGAGGAACCGGGGGATCAGGACCTCGGCGTCGCGCGCGTCGGACGGCAGCGGCTCCCCCGGCACGTAGCGAACCGGCCGGACACCGTCCACCTGGGACAGCGCTTGAACTCCGAAATCATCTGGCACGAGCACGGTGAGCGTCACCCCAGCAAAGTACGTCAGAATGTCGTTCATGCGGGAGCACGACGTCATCGCGTGGGACGGCACGAAGATCCGAGCGTGGCAGGCACCAGGTGAGGGAACACCGGTCCTGCTGTGCCCTGGCGTGGGTTCCGGACCCGAGTCGTGGCCGTCGCTGGCCGATCGCGGCGGCCTGCTCAGCTGGTACATGCGCGGCACGATGGGGTCCGACCGGCCCGTCGACGAGCGCAGCATCTCGCTGGACGACCACGTGTCGGACGCGCTCGCCGTGCTGGACGAGGCGGGCATCGAGCGGTGCGTCGTCATGGGCTGGTCGATGGGCGTGACGATCGCGGCCGAACTGGCGTTGCGTCATCCGAAACGCGTGGCGGGCCTTCTGCTCGTCGCGGGCGCGCCGGGTGACTCGTTCGACGCCATGCTGCCGTTGGTGCCGAAGAGCGTCCGGCGGCTCGTCGGGCTCACCAGCGCGAAGCTGCTGCAGCAGGCCGGTCCGGTGCTGGACAGGGTGCTGCACCACCTCCCGGTGACGGACGCGACGACGTTCCTGTTGCGGCACAGCGGCGTGATCAAGCCGAGCAGCGACCAGAAGGCCGTCACGCAGGCCGTGAGCCGGTTCCTGCAGCACGACTGGCGCTGGTACTTCACGCTGGCGCTCGCGCTGGGCGAGACGCCGCGCCAGGACCTCACCCCGATCGTGTGCCCCGTCACACTCCTAGCCGGTCGCGACGACCTGCTGGCGACGACGGAGAGCATGTCCGAGCCCGTCGGCGCGCTGCCGCAGGCGCGGCTGCGCGTGCTGCCGTGCAGCCATTACCTGCCGTTGGAGGCGCCCGAGGTGGTGGCCGCCGAGCTCGATCTGCTGCTCGACCGGGTGCGGTCGGTCGACTTCGCCACCGCGGAGGCGTTCACTTCCGGTTCACGGCCGCGCACCTAACCTGGAGTCGTGGTTCGTTCCGTCGCGTTGCTGACCGCCGTCTGCCTGCTGGCAGGGGGCTGTGCGAGTTTCCCCGACGAGCCGGCGCCCACCCAGTGGAGCGCCCAGCCACAGCTGACCCCGCAGGCAGGCCCGAAACCCGAGCTCCCCGGCGAGTACCGCCCAACGCCCGGTGACCCCGGCCGCAACCCGGCGCCGCAGAGCGTGCCGCCACCGCAGGGCTGCAAGGACTACCACCCCGCCGTCGTGGCCACGTGCCTCAACACCGTCACGGGGGTCGCCCCGATCGGCGCCGACGCCCAGGGCGGCGTCGCGGCGTACGCGACCGAACGCGGCGGGCGCCTGGTCAAGGTCACCAAGGACGTCGACCCCGTCGTGATCGCCCAGCTGGAGGTCGACGCGTCGACCGACGGCGGGCTGACCGGGCTGGCGTTGTCGGCGACGTTCGCCGAGGACCAGCTCGCGTACGTCTACGTGACGACCGCGACGGACAACCGCGTGCTGCGCATCGCGCCCGGTGACACGCCCAAGCCGATCCTCACCGGCATCCCGAAGGGGCCTTCCGGCAACCGCGGTGTGCTGGCGAGCGACCGCAAGGGCGCGATCCTCGTCGCGACCGGCGATGCCGGGAACCCCGCGCTGGCAGCCGACCCGAACTCCCTGGCCGGCAAGGTGCTGCGGATCGACGGCTCCGGCCAGCCCGCCCAGGGCAACCCGACAGCAGGCAGCACCGTCGTCTCGTCCGGGCTGCGGCTGCCCGGTGGCCTGTGCGTCTCGGCCGACACCTCGAAGATCTGGGTGACGGACTGGGCCGCGAGCGGCGACGTCGTCTACCGCGTCGTCCCCGGCAAGCTCGGCGAGGTCGCGTGGGCGTGGCCGGACCGGCCCGGTGTGATGGGGTGCTCGTCGTTCTCGGACCAGCTGTCCGTGGCCACGTCCAAGTCGCCCGGCTACCAGTCGTTGTCAATGAACTCGGCAGGAGCCTTCACCGGGAAGCCGGAGATCGCGATGGCCGAGGACGGCTTCGGTCTGCTCGGGCCGATGGAGATGCTGAACGAGTCGGCGTCGCTGGTCGGCACGGTCAACAAGAACGGTGGCCAGCCCGTCTCGTCGGACGACCGGGTCGTCATCATCGTGCGCCCGAACAACGGCGGCGGCACTAAGGACTGAGGGCGAACGCCTCTCCTCCCGCACGCCACCACCGCGCGTAGACCTCGCTCTCCTCGACCAGCTTCAGATATCCCGCGGCGACCTGCTCGCACAGCTCGTCGATCTCTTCGGCGACCTGTGCGTCCGTGCGCCAGGCCAGCACGACCTCGCGCACCAGCGGGTTCCCGGTGATCGGCAGACGGGCGACGCCGGGCGGCGTGCCACCGACCGGGTAGAGCGGGCACACCGCACCGGACTCCCTGATCAGCGTCAGCACGACGTGCGCCTCGCTGCTGAAGTGCGCGATCCGTTGCTCGAACCCGACGGCCGCGCACTCACGGGCGAAGTGGGCGTTCATGCCGCTGTCGTCGGGCTCGGGCATGACCCATTTGTCGTCGGCGAGCGCTTCCAGCCCGATCTCGGGTTCTCGTGCTGCGGGATGCTGTTCTGGCACGCCGGCGAACAGCGGTTCGCGGGTGAGCAGGCGATGTCCGACGTTCGGCGGCAGCGTCAGCGGAGTACCGGGAAATCGGCGCATCACCGCGATGTCGAGTTCGCCGGTGGTGAGCAACGCGGTGAGCGTGCCCGTCTCCTTGATGGTGCGGCTGGTGACGTTGTCCTTTAACGCGCCGACGAGTAGTCCGAAGTGATAAGCGGGGATTCCCGCGAGCCTGGTGGGAGCGCTGGGGCTTTGCGTGTTACGGCGCGTTACGCGTTCGAGCGTGACGAGCTGAGTGAGCATCGACCGCGCCTCCTGCACGAAGTCCTGACCGGTCGGCGTGAGCTTGACGCCATCGGCCGCACGCAGGAACAACGTGCCGCCCAGATGGTCCTCGATGCGTTTGAGCTGCGTCGTCACCGCGGGCTGGGTGAGGTGCAGGCGGGCGGCGGCCTTGCGCAGGCTGCCGCAGTCGGCGATCGCCACGACCAGTTCGAGATGCCGCACTTCCAGTCGCATGAGCCCGATGTTATCGCGCAATGTAATAGGACCAATACCCTTCGCTATCTCGCGTGAGACGACGCGGTCTCGATACGTTCGCCCACGTGATGGAATTGGCCGAGCGCCCGACGCGCACCGACGCGGTGCTGTTTTCGGATCGCGCTGTGAAAACGTTTCTGGAGGCCGCGTCCGCCGAATACTCGTTCATCACCGAGGACGAACCGAGACCGTGTTTCGCGGTGCTGCTCGGCCGGACCGCCGGCACCGAGGCCGTGGTGTCGGAGGTGGCGTTCGGCCGCAACGCGCGACTGACGGACCCCTCGGCGCGTGAGGAGTTCGCGTCGACGATCGTGCCGCGGTTCGGCACGGCGTACGAGAACCCGGTGCGGGCGTGGTGGCTGGATCCGGCCGACCTGCTGACGATCACGCGGAAGGCCGACGCCTCCGGCATGGACGTGCTCGGCTCGATCCACCTGCACCCGGACTGGCACCGGCTCGGGCCTGAGTGCGAGCGCAACCGTCCGTTGAGCGACAGCCCGACACCGATGGACGAGCACATGTTCCGCAACAGCGGATGGCCCGTGAACGTCGTCTGTTACCTCGAACGCCGCCATGGCGGTCTCTACTACTCGCTCGCCGCATGGGACTCCGAGTGCCTGCGCCTGCCGTTGAGGACGAACCACTCATGACCGAGCAGATCTACTTGTTGTGGCAACGCATGGAGCAGGGCTGGGCCGTCGGCGACGGCGCGGCGTTCGCGTCCGTCTTCGCCGAGGACGTCGACTTCGTGACCGTGCGCGGTGAGGAGCTGTTCGGGCGTCACGCGGTGGCTCTCGGGCACTCCCAGCTCTTCGCGGGGCCGTACCGCGACACCAAGCTGACCGCGGAGATCAGCCTGATCAGGCCGTTGACCGACGTCGTTTCGGTCGTGCACGTCACGTCGTCCATCGCCCCGGCGGGCATCACCACCCACGCGCAGGCCGTCGTCGTGCGGCGCGAGGACGGGTGGGAGATCGCCGCGTTCCACAACATGATCCCGAAGGGAACGGCATGAGCAGGCCACGGTTGCGGCACATCGCGTTCGTCGTGCAGGACGCGAAGGAGATGGCCGACTTCTACACGTCGAAGTTCGGGATGTCGTTGTTCCACACGGACCCCGACGGCAGCCACTTCGTCACCGACGGGTACGTCAACCTGGCGTTGATCCAGCAGAAGCTCGACGGCGACGTGCCGACCGGCTTCAACCACTTCGGGTTCCAGGTGGAGGACGTGGCTCCGTACCTGGAGACGCTGGAGCCCAGGCCGGCCCTGCGCGGCGGGGACAGGCCGTTCGCGGAGTACCGGGCGATCGATCCCGAGGGCAACTGGTTCGACCTGTCGGCGCACGGCTTTCTGCCGCCCGGGGTGTCCTGACCAGGGGTTTCCGAGATCGCTGAGCGGGAACCCTGGTGTGGGGTACAGCGAGTGGGGCGGGGAGGTCTGTCGGGGCTCCCCGCCCCGTTCTCCTCTAGCGGGTGCTCGTCCAGAACAGTGCCCGCGCCACCTGGGCGTACAGGCCCTTCGGGTGGTTGCGGAACATCGGTTCCGTGCCGAAGAGGACGACCTTCGTACCGTTGGCCGCCGTACCCGACACAACTGCCGCCTGGCCTGCTGCCGCGTCCTGGCCGCCAGTGCCGTTGTCGCGTGCGTGCCAGTGACCCGAGGCGATCACCGTGCTGCCGTAGCGCTGTTCGACTGTCACGCCCGTGCCGAGGTTCGTGAACCACTGCGGTGCGTAGACGAACGAGTGCGGCAACGCGTTGGCGCCGATCGGACCCGTGCCGTTGACGACGTTCACCACGCCGTTGGCGTCCTCCCAACCAGCTGTCGGCGTGGCCTGCAGGAGCTTGGCGTCGGTGTTGAACCTGCTTCCCGTCGCGCCCCGCGTGACGACGCCACCGCGCTTGAGGAACTCGTCGAGCGCGGTCTTGGCGGTGGCGTTGAGCTGGGCGTAGTTCAGGCCCGCACCCACGTACAGCGCGTCGATGCGCGACCAGTCGAAGCCCGCGTTCAGCACCGCCGTGGAGATCGTGCGGACGTCGAACCCGGACTCGCGCAGCACCTGCAGCTCGTCGGCGGACACGGCGGCCGCGATCACCTTGCGCTGCAACGCCTGACCACCCGGCTTCGCGGTGGTGAAGCGCACGCCGTAGCGGTCGGCGACCTCCTTCGCGGCGGCCCTGTCGTTCGCCGGAACGACGATCGTGCCGTCGTCCTGACGGCGCAGGCCGAGACCGCGTGACAACAGGTCGTTGACGGCGCTGACGTCCTCCTGGTCGGTCAGCGCGAGGGCGAGGTCGGCGCCCGGTGCGGCGTCGACGTTCCCGGTCGGCGCGGCGGCCACGACCGGCTTGCCGTCGAACCGGAACTGGCCGCTCTGGAAGATGTCGACCGACGCGCCCCAGAGCAGGCGGTGGCTCCAGCCGGAGATGTCGTACATGACCGGTGCCTTGTCGGAGATGTCGCTGCCCTGCTCCAGCATCACGTTCGCGAGGCCGCGCTTGGGCTGGTGCATGTCCACGACGTACGACCCGGCCGGATAACGCTTACCGCCCAGCGTGAACGGCTTTTCCGCCCGTTCGACCCTCACGTCGTGCCGGACCAGCTGGTCGACGAGTCGTGCGGCGGCGGGCGCCGACCGTTCGGCGGTGATCACGTAGGCGCGCGGGAACTTGGTGCTGAAGCGGTCTTCCGGCCCGAAGCCGGGCACGAAACCGTCCGGGATGTACCGCTGCGCCTCACCGGCCGCGCCGCGGCGGAACATCTCCGTCTGGTTCGCGATCAGGCTGCGCCGGTTGTCGTCCACGTAGTCGAGCGTGGTCTTGATGGTGGCCTCGACGACGTCGGTGTTGATCTTCGAGCGCCGCTGCAACTCCGTCGCGGGCAGGGTCTCGTACGCCTGCCGGTTGACCTGCTGCGGGATCTCGATCGTGTACGAGACGGCACCGTGGTACATCGAGTACTGCGCGGTGTAGATGGGCGCCCAGCCGTCCCACTCGCCGACCGGGTAGTCGCGGAACGGGATCTCCGGCTTCGCCGTCTCGGGATGCCCGAGCGCCTGCACGGCCTTCTCCATCAGCAGGCCGCCCGCGTAACCGTGCTTGATGTACAGGTCGAAGTCGTAGTTCTGGCCGTGCGGCGGCGTGGTCGGCTCGATCAGCGTGTTCGTCACGTAACCGTGCTCGTCCAGCATCATCAACGGCTGGGTGCGCTCCACCATGTCCTGCATGGCCCGGTTCTCGGGCTGGGAGCTCGTGACGAAGTCGCGGTTGAGGTCGAAGCCCGCGTTGTTCACGCGCGTGCCGGCGACGCGGCCGTCCGGATTCGCCGTGAGGTTGAAGTAGACCCTGCTGCGCTGCAACAGGGTGCGGGTCTCGGCGTCGTTGCTCGTGGCGAGGTGCTCGATGACGCGCAGCGCGCCGTCCGTGCCCTCCCACTCATCGCCGTGGATGTTGTTGTTGATCCAGATCGGCGCCTTGTACAGCCCCGCCGGGACGTTGCGGCCTTCCTCGACGGTGGCGCGGAACCGTTCCTGGACGCGGGTCTCCGTCGCGCTCTCCGGCGCGGTCAGCGTGACCAGGTACAGGTCGCGCCCCAGTCCCGACTGGCCGACGACCTCGACGGAGATCCTGTTGCTCTTCTGCTGCAACGCGTTCAGCTTCGGCGCCAGCGAGTGGTACGGCGCCAGGCCGAGCTTGATGGACTTGTCGGCCGTGTTCTCCGGGTACGTCCGCAGCTTCGTCCGGCGCGGGTAACCCTGGTGTCTGTCGGCCTGGTTCTCCCCCTGGGCCAGCACGGACTGCGCTTGGAAAGCGTTGTCCAGCGTGGCGACTTCGTTGCGCTCAGGCCCGTTGCCCGGTTCTCGATCGTTGACCGAAGGTGTTGGTGCAGTCGGTTGCGCTGTTCCGTTGGCCGGAGCCGCTACTACCGCGGCGGCTGCCAGGAGAACAGCGAGCAGAGTTCTGCGCATGCGGTCGTTTCTCGCACAACGGCCCGCTCATCGACTAGAGCCGATAGGCGGGCCGTTGCATCCCCTCGGTCCAGACCAAGATGGCACAACGGCGAGAGAAGTTCACCAAGAACCTTCGCAGCCAGCGTGGAAGTCACCGCTGACCAGCGGCTTCTCGCCGGACGACCACTCGATCGGCCTAGCCAGAACCCAAACAGAGGAACGGTCGGCGGAACGGGTCCTTCGACATCGCCTCGGCCAACGCCACCGCCGGCGCCGCCCCGGCCACCAACGCCCGGTGGTAGTCGGCCATCGCCGCGGCACTGGCCTCGTCCCCGACCTTGCTGGCCGCGGCGACCACCGTGCGCGTCCCACCGGCCAGCATCGCGCCCGCGAACCCGAGCGCCTCGTCGCCAGGCCTGATCCGGTTCAACGCCAGCTCGCACGCCGCGAGCACCACGTGCGCGGGCGGCTTGCGCAACCGGCCCAGCTCGTGCGCGAACAACGGCCCGTCGACCAGTTCGAGCCGGGAGAACAGGGCGTTCTCGGTCTCGTGCTCACCGTGGGCGGCGACGTGCACCAGGTCGGCCCCGTCGAGATGCGCGAGTACCTTGGCAGCGGTCGCATCCTCCCCCGACAGCACCGTCGCCTTGACGTGGTGCGCCGCGAGCCGATCCAACTCACCATCCGCGAACAGCAGACTCGGTCCGCGCACCAGCAACACCTTGTCGGTCTTCGGCTTGTCGGACTGCGCCGCCGCCAGCCACGCCGTAGCACTGGGCGCCGTCGCCACGGGCCTGCCGTGCAGACTCGGAATGACCCCCCACGGCACCGCGTAGAGCGTGCCCGTCGGCACCACGACCAACTCGCGCTCGCCGATGAGGTGGTGCAACGGCTTGATCAGCATGGCGTCCAGTGCGTCGGCCTGCCTGCGCGCCGAGCCCCCGATCACCTGCACCAACGGCTGCGGCAGGTAGTCCGGCGCCAGCGCGTTGAGGTCGAAGTGCAGCTTCTGCGCGCTCTCCAGCACCTCCTTGGCAGCGCCCAGCCGAACCGTCCGGACCTGTCCGCCAGCGATGACGACGGCGACCATCCCGCCGTCCGACACCACGAAACTCACCATGGCGCGTTCACCAAGTTTCGCGATCACCTCGCCGAGCCCTGCCATCGGTCGCGGCCTGCCCCACCGCTGCGAATTCCAGCCGAGCCGGTTCGCCTCCCGCTGCGCCTTCGCCAGCTTCGTGCGCAACTCGGTGGTCGGCCTGCCGTCGAGACCGGCGCGCATCAGATCACGACCGAGGCCGCGCACCTCCACGATCCGCTCGGCCAATTCGGGGTTCTCGACGTGTTCCAGCGGTTCGTAGCGGTAGGTCTGGGCACGCGTCCGTTCCAGCCAGACGAACAGCCGCCGCGCGTCATTGCTCCCCTGCACCAGCCGGATCGCCAGCTCGCCGAGCTCACGGCTGTGCACGGCGGTCGCCGACACGAGCTCGAGTCCACCTAGCTGGTCGCGCACCTGCCCCAGCTCTTCGAGCCCCTTGCGGGCGTGCAGCAGTGCGGTACGACGATCTCCCTTGGCCAGGGCGAGTTCGGCCAGCACCAGCCTGCGCTGCATGCGGTGGTCAATCGGGGTGACCGCGCGCGGGCTGGGCAACTGGCGCAGCAGTTCCTCCGCGTCGGCGAGTTTCCCGCGACGGATCTCCAACCGCGTCGCCAGCAGCTTCGCGAGCCTTGCCTCGTCCACGAGGTGGTTGGCGGCGAGATGATCGGACAAGGCGAGCGCCTTCTGCACCAACGCGCTCGTCACGCGCTTGGCCTGCATGGCGTGCGCCCAGAGCTCGATCAGCGCGGCCATCATCCACCACGTGCTGCCGCGCTTCACGAGCTTGCGCCAGGACGCCTTCGCCATCCTGCGTGCGAGGTCGAACTGGTCGTCCAGCAACGCGGCCGAGGCGCGGAACATCTCGACCTCGGCGATGTCCTGCCCGACCTTCTCCTTGCGCATCACCGGCAGCGCCTCGTCGAGCGCCCGACCGGCCTCATCGGACAGTCCGATCATGAGCATCGCTTCGGCCTGGTCGAGTTGGACCCCGCTGAGCAGAGAAGCCTGCTCCTGCAGACGGAGAACGCGCTCGGCTTCCCCGTAGTACCTCAACGCCTCCGCGAGATCGCCGCTTTGCTTGTAGGTGTTGGCCAAAGCGTGCTGGGTGTACGGGTAAAGGTCGTCGAGTTGGTACTCCCGTGCGAGCGCGCTCGCACGTTCAAGATCGGCGATGGCGATGTCGCGGCGGCGAATGGCGGCGTTGGCGAAGGCGCGCGCGATGAGCGCTGAAGCCAACTGCCGCACGAGATTCGACTCGAGGCGATCTGCTGCGGAAGCCATCTCGTTCTCGATGAACGCGATGATCGGGCCGAACCACTGGACCGACTGCTCCGGCTGTCCCAGCCGCAGAATGATGTTGCCCTGGCTGTGGTCGATGCACCCGTTCAGCAATGCCCGCAGCCTGGGGTCGGCCAGGGTGTCGGCCTCACGCCGGGCCGCGTCGAACGTGCCGACCGCGACGGACATGCCGCTGGTCTCACCGAGGCTGCGGCCCAGGGTGTAGAGGATGCGCACCCGCAGGTCTGTCCGTTCCAGACTGTCGGGAGCGCGATCGGTGTGCGCGAGCGCACGGTTGAGAAATCGGATGGCCGCAGGAGCCCGGTAGTTCTCCTGTTCTGCCCATCCGCTCTTGTACAACTCGCGCGCTCTGTCCAGTGCACGAGCGGGCATGTGATCATCACACCACATACCCCCAAAAGGCGCTGTCCGCCAACCAGGCGCAGCCAGGTCGACGGACAACGCGGAGGGTGACTAGCTGGCCACTTCCTGCTTGGCCAGGTTGTCGGGGTGGTTCTCGCAGGACGGGTCGTGCTCGATGTCGCCACCGGAATCGGCGGTGCCCATCAGCATCATCGGGCCGGGCGGCCGGCCACAGCACTGCGGCGTGACGGGCGGCTTGGGTGTGGTCGCCGGCGGCGGCGAAGGAACCGGCGTCGGCTGCGGTTGCGGCGTGACCGGAGTTCCTTCGAGCACGGACTCGGCTTCTTGAACGACCTCGGTCGCGGCCACTTCGAAGTTCTCGCGCTGAACAGTCATGAGGATTCCCCCCTCGTTTGGACTATTTACTTCTCATCCCCCCAGATGAGTTGCAACGAGAGAGTGGCACACACGGCTACAGACATACGTCTCATTTAGCTAACAGCCACTCAGTCGGCCTAAGATCACAAAGGGCCACCTGCACGAACAGGTGACCCTTTGTGATCTTTATGGCGAATGTGTATCTACGAGCAGCGTGCGAGCACGATCTCGCGCACGCGCGCGGCGTCGGCCTGACCCTTGGTGGCCTTCATGACCGCGCCGACGATGGCGCCGGCGGCCTGGACCTTGCCGTCGCGGATCTTCTGCGCGACGTCCGGCTGGGCCGCGAGGGCCTCGTCGACGGCCTTCTCGAGTGCCGTGTCGTCCGAGACGACCTTGAGGCCGCGCTTCTCGATGACGTCTTCCGGGGAGCCTTCGCCCTCCAGGACGCCGTTGACGACCTCGCGGGCGAGCTTGTTGGTCAGCGTGCCCGAGTTCACCAGCTCGATCACCTTCGCGACCTGGGCCGGGGTGATGGCGAGGTCGGTGACCTCGATGCCCTTCGAGTTGGCCTGCTGCGCGAGGTACGACACCCACCAGGAGCGGGCCTCGTCCGGCTTCGCGCCCGCCTCGACCGTCGCGATGATGACGTCCAGCGCGTTGGCGTTGACCAGGTCGCGCAGGACCTCGTCGGTGAGGTTCCACTCCTTCTGAATGCGCGCGCGGCGTTCCCAGGGGAGCTCGGGCAGGGTGAGGCGCAGTTCCTCGACCCACTCGCGCGACGGCGCGATCGGAACCAGGTCGGGCTCCGGGAAGTAGCGGTAGTCCTCCGCCGTCTCCTTCTTGCGGCCCGGTGAGGTGCTGCCCGACGACTCGTCGAAGTGACGGGTCTCCTGGGTGACCTCGCCGCCGGACTCCAGCACCGCGGCCTGACGCGTCATCTCGAAGCGGACGGCGCGTTCGACGCTGCGCAGCGAGTTGACGTTCTTGGTCTCGGTGCGGGTGCCCAGGGCGCCGGTGGTCTTCGGCGAGAGCGAGACGTTCGCGTCGCAGCGCAGCGAGCCCTGGTCCATGCGGACGTCGGACACGTCGAGCGCCTTGAGCAGGTCGCGCAGGGCCGTCACGTACGCACGGGCGACCTCGGGGGCGCGTTCCTTGGTGCCCGGGATCATCTTCGTGACGATCTCGATCAGCGGCACGCCGGCGCGGTTGTAGTCGAGCAGCGAGTGCTCGGCGCCGTGGATGCGACCGGTGGCGCCGCCGACGTGCAGCGACTTGCCGGTGTCCTCCTCCATGTGCGCGCGCTCGATCTCGACGCGGATGACCTCGCCGTCGTCCAGCGTCACGTCGAGCCAGCCGTTGAACGCGATCGGCTCGTCGTACTGCGACGTCTGGAAGTTCTTCGGCATGTCCGGGTAGAAGTAGTTCTTCCGGGCGAACCGGCACCACTCGGCGATCTCGCAGTTGAGCGCGAGGCCGATGCGCATCGCGGACTCGATCGCCTTGGCGTTCACCACCGGCAGCGCGCCCGGCAGGCCGAGGCAGATCGGGCAGGTGTTCGTGTTCGGCTCGCCGCCGAAGATGTTGGCGCAGCCGCAGAACATCTTCGTGTTGGTGTGCAGTTCGACGTGCACTTCCAGGCCCAGGACGGGGTCGTACTTCTCGATGACCTCGTCGTAGTCCATCAGCTCAACAAGAGAGGTCATGCCAAGTCGTCCTTCCGCAGAGCGCGCGCGGCCAGCGCCGCACCGGTGACCGCCACGGCGATGGTGGCGATCGCGTTCGCCAGCATCAGCTTGTCGTTCTTCGCACGGGCGTTCCGGAAGCCGGAGAACGCTCCCACGGCTCCCGCGACGGCACCGGCGAGACCGAGGAGACCCCGTGCCTTCTTGATGTTCACAGCGACGGACCTCCGAACGCGCCACGGGCGGCTTCGTAGGCAGCGGCCACCCGGTACATGCGGTGGTCCTGCAGCGCCGGAGCCATGATCTGCAGACCGACCGGCATTCCGTCCTCATCGGACAGACCGCTCGGCACGCTCATGGCCGGGGTGCCCGCGAGGTTCGCGGGAATCGTGCAGAGGTCGGCCTTGTACATGGCCATCGGGTCGTTCGCGCGCTCGCCGATCTTGAACGCCGTGGTCGGCGTGGTCGGGGAGATGAGCACGTCGAACTTCTCGAACGCCTTCGCGAAGTCCTGCGTGATCAGCGTGCGGACCTTCTGGGCCGAGCCGTAGTACGCGTCGTAGTAGCCGGACGACAGCGCGTACGTGCCGATCATGATGCGGCGCTTGACCTCGGGGCCGAAGCCGGCCTCGCGGGTCAGCGACATGACCTCCTCGGTGCTGCGCGTGCCGTCGTCGCCGACGCGCAGGCCGTAGCGCATGGCGTCGAACCGGGCGAGGTTCGACGAGCACTCGCTCGGCGCGATGAGGTAGTACGCCGGCAGCGCGTAGTCGAAGCTCGGGCACGACACGTCCGCGATCTCCGCGCCGAGCTCCTTGAGCTGCGACACGGCGGCCTCGAAGCTGCGCGCCACGCCCTGCTGGTAGCCCTCACCGCTGAACTGCGTGACGACGCCGATGCGCAGGCCGGACAGGTCGCCGGACAGACCCTCGCGGGCAGCGGCGACGACCGGCGGCACCGGCGCGTTGATGGACGTGGAGTCCATGTGGTCGTAGCCCGCGATGATCTCGTGCAGCAACGCGGCGTCGAGCACCGTGCGCGCACACGGACCGGCCTGGTCCAACGAGCTGGAGAAGGCGACCAGGCCGTAGCGCGACACACCACCGTAAGTGGGCTTCACGCCGACGGTGCCCGTCACGGCGCCGGGCTGGCGGATCGAGCCACCGGTGTCGGTACCGATCGCGAGGGGCGCCTGGAACGCCGCGAGCGACGCGGACGAGCCACCGCCGGAGCCGCCGGGGATGCGGTCGAGGTCCCACGGGTTGTGCGTGGGGCCGTACGCCGAGTTCTCGGTGGACGAACCCATGGCGAACTCGTCCATGTTCGTCTTGCCGAGGATGACGACGCCGGCTTCCTTGAGCTTGCGCGTCACCGTGGCGTCGTAGGGCGGGATCCAGCCTTCGAGGATCTTGGAACCGACCGTGGTCGGCACGCCCTCGGTCGTCATGACGTCCTTGAGCGCCAACGGCACGCCGGCGAGCGGGGACACCTGCTCACCGGCCTTGACGGCCGCGTCGACCTTGCGGGCCTGCGCGAGCGCGCCCTCGGTGTCGACGTGCAGGAAGGCGTGGACCTTCGCGTCGGTCTCGGCGATGCGGTCCAGGTGGGCCTGCGTGACCTCGACACTGGAGATCTCGCCGCTGTGGATCTTCGCGGCGAGTTCTGCCGCGGTGGCGTGGATCAGGTCGTTGGTCATGCTTCCTCACCCAGGATGCGGGGCACGCGGAACCGGCCGTCCTCGGCCTCAGGAGCGCCGGAGAGCGCCTGCTGCTGACCGAGGCTCGGACGGACCACGTCCTCGCGGAAGACGTTGGTCAGCGGAACGGCGTGCGACGTCGGAGGGATGTCGGCCGTGGCGATGTCGCCAACCGAGGCCACCGACTGGAGGATCACGTCGAGCTGGCCGGCGAACAAGTCGAGCTCGTCCTCGGACACAGCCAGCCTGGCGAGCTTCGCCAGGTGCGCGACCTCGTCGCGGGAGATGCTGGGCACTCCTGTCAACCCCCGTAGGGTCGGGATACGAATCGGGAACCCCGTGAGTCTATGGGCTGGTCAGGCGCGCCTTCGAACGGGTTACCGCCTCCGTGGTTGACCGGCACGTCAACTTAACCGGTTCGCAACGCGGACAGCGGGTCATGCGTTGACGATGCGTCTGCGAGAATCACCGACCGGCAACGGCGCAAGACGCGGGGTCTCGCGCACGAGCTATGGAGGCGTTCACCTTGTCGTTCCTGATCCGGGTCCAGCTCCCGGACCGTCCCGGCACCCTCGGCGCGGTCGCAACGGCTTTGGGCGAGATCGGGGCGGACATACTCAGCGTCGACGTGGTGGAACGCGGTTCCGGCATCGCCATCGACGACCTCGTCGTGGAGCTGCCGTCCGGCCGCCTGCCGGACACCCTGATCACCGCGGCGGAGTCCATCGAGGGCGTCGAGGTCGACGCGGTGCGCCCGTACGCGGGCATCCTCGACACCCACCGCGAGCTCGAACTGGTCGAGGAGATCGCCGACGCCCCGCACAAGGGCCTCGAGGTCTTCACCGAGGGCGTCCCGAAGATCATCCGCGCCGGCTGGGCCGTCGTCGTAGGTCCCGAAGGCACCGGCATCAACCGGCTGACCTCGTCGTCCGCCGCCCCGGAGACCCGGATGGCGAACGTGCCGTGGTTCCCGCTCGAGCGCGCGACCGTGCTCGACGGCGAGGAGGAGTGGGTACCGGAGACCTGGCGAGAGCTGGGCACCGAACTCGCCGCCACGCCGCTGGGCAAGCCGGACCGCGTGCTCGTCGTGGGACGTCCGGGCGGCCCGATGTTCCGCGCGGCCGAGGTGGCCAGACTGGCGCACCTGGCCGGCATCGTCGCGGTGGTGCTCCCCGACTAACTCGGGGCCCTCGACTTCTGCCTTCTGCGGGCCATGGCGATCAGCTCGGCGTTGTTCTTCGCTGTTCGCCCGTCGGGCATCTGAAGCGTGTCCTCCAGACCCATGCGCACATGGTGTTCGAGGAGCGCGCCGTAATCGAGGACGGACCACGCGTTCGCGTCGCGGCCGTGCAACAAGACCGGCAGGCCAAATGGTTCTACTTGCGCCAGCAGGCTTTCCGCCGTCTCACGCGTCGCGCCGACCGTGATCCGGCTGATGCCGTCCGGCAGGTCGTTCAGGCTTGCCGGGCCTTCGACGACGAGCTCGACCCTGACGTTGACCCGGTGCAGAGCCTGCGCCAGGTCCCGCCAGCCGGGCTGGTCCACGTGCACGCTCGCGATGTCCGGCCGCCCCGCCGCGAGCGGCGCCCAGCTGCCGATCAACGTGGCGCGTTTGCCGGGCACGTTCGTGGACACGCTGATCTCGATGCCCGGCACGGCGGCGCGGACCGTGGCGATCGTCGTCGCCACCTCAGGCCCCACGAGCGTGAGCGCACCGATGACGTCTCTCGGATGTATGTGCACCGACGTGACGCCGAGCGCGGCGACGTCGGCCGCGTCCTCGGCGAGGCGCTCGGGCGACAACGGCAGGGCCGGGTGCTCCGCAGCTGTGCGGGAGCCGTTCAGACAGGCTTGCAGCACACCTCATACGGTCCCACACAATCCTTCTGGCGGCGTTGCTCCAAGGGCTAGGTTGGGGGCATGCGACTGGCCCTGGTGCTCGCCCAAGGGAACGAGCTGGCTCTGGGCGATCTGGCGTTGGGAGTGGCCGGGTTGCTCGCGCTGGTGACGGTGATCGTGGTGGCGGTCAAGCGGAAACGCTGATCACAGACCCCAGCCCTCGGCGAGCGTGCGCACCAGTTCCTTCTGCCGGGTCTCCAGGACCACAGGCGTCCACTCGGGCTGCGCGACCACCTGACTGGTCAGCGCGAACGCCGCAACGCCCTTGCCGCTCAGGAAGTACTTGTCCTTCTTGGTGGTGAAGTCGTTGTTGCCAGCCTCTGAGTTCTTCCACCTGTTGAGCAGCACGAGGTTCGCGAGTCGATGGGTCCAGGTGGCGCGATCCTCCGCCGAGAAGTCGCTCAGCCACACCGAACCTTCCTTCGGATTCTGCGGCAGGACGTGCTCCACCGTGATGACCGGGAACTTGTAGATGGCGCCAGGATCACCGGCCAGCATCTCGTCGAGTCTGAGCAACACGTACCGTCGCGTCTTCTGGACCAGGTAGAGCGCGCCGTCGAGTTGCCTCGCGGTTTCCGCGCGTTCGTCGGCGTCGAGGACGAACGCCGGAGAGTCCAGCCCGTAACCTGCCGCGAGGTCGCGCAACAGGTTGGAATACCTGATCACGCGGGGCGTCGTGTAGATGCGGCGGACGAACATGCTGGCGGCGAGCCGCTCCAGCCTGCCGAGGAATCCGTCCAGCCAGACCGGGTCGTCACCGTGGTGGCGCACAGCCCACAACGCGGGCGGCAACCAGTCGCTGTTGTCGATCTGGGCCAGCCGCCGGAACCACGAGTTGATCTGCTCGGCCCTGACCGTCGACTCGTACCCGAAGTCACGGATCTGCTGGTAGGCCTCCGCGTACGGCACCAACACGTCGTCGACGAACTCGGCCTCTCGTCCCGAGAGGTACTGGTTCAGCACCTGCTTCGGGAACTCGGTCATGAGGTCCTGCTTGGCGCGTTCCTTCGCAAAGATCATCCGGATGTACAGGAACAGGTCGGCGAAGTCGCTGCGACCGAGCCTGACCTCCGCTTCGTCCCACTTCTTGGCGTACTCGTCGTCGAGCTCGCCGATGACCTTCGACTTGAAGATGTCCGCCGGCGAGAGGTCGAGTCCCCTGGCGTTCATCACGCTGAAGATGCGGTGCGCGCTGGCCAGGTTCGGCGTGCTGACGACCACGAGGAACGTCTGTGCGCTGATCATCTTGACCAGTCGGTGCCGTGCCTCCTCGCCCTGCTCGACGAGAGTCGTGCGCAACGCCTTGGCGTTGTCCCGGATCGCCTTCTGCGCGTCGGTCTTCAGCGCTCCGTCGCCGAGCGCGACCAGGTCCTCGATGCGCCCTGGCTGCTGCACGTAGGTGCGGAAGAAGGCCTGATCCCGTTCCCTGAGCGCGAGCCGCGGCTTCGGTTCGAGCCCGAGCAGCTCGTCACCCTGCTCGATGATCATCTTGCCGAGCGAGTTCTGGATTCCCCCTGGCGTGGCGAGATCGCGGACGATCGCCAGGAGGATCGTGAGCGTCGTGAGCCGCTGCTGGCCGTCGATCACCTCGGAGTCGGCTTTGCCGTCGGTCTTGACGAGGACCATCGATCCGAGGAAGTAGGGCTCGTCGCTGTCGACTGCTTCGACCAGGTCTTCCAGCAGCTGTTGCGCCTGCTCTACCTCCCACGCGTAGGGCCGCTGGTAGTCAGGAATCCGGAAGTCGTAGTCGCTTCCGAACACCTTGTGCAGAGGCACCTCGTGGGCTTCGAGCTTGTGCATGACCGCCTCATCGGGAGGGCGGCGAGCACCGTTACGTTCTGCGAGATCTCCGAACTCACTCCAGAATCTGCCGTGATCGCCCCACCTCTGGAGGTATGAAGATCATGGCCATCACCGTGAACCTCGACTCGCTCCTCGACAAGGCGTACGAGGACAAGCCGCTCACCGAGATCCTGGACGCCCCCGTGGACGCGCTGCAGGGCGTGAGTCCTGGCGACGCGGAGAAGCTGAAGGCCGCGTTCAACATCAAGACCGTGCGTGACCTGGGCACCAACAAGTACTTCCGCGCGGCCGTGACGTTGCTCGACCTGGAGGCGACGGCTCGTTAGAGCACGATGCGGTAGTGGACGAACGGTGTCTTCTCCGCGACCTGGTCGTAGAGCCTGCGGGCGGTGTCGTTCCACTCGCTGGTGTGCCAGTAGACGCGGCAGCAGTTCTGCTGTTCCGCCCATTCCGTCACCGCTTCGATGAGCGCGCGGCCGACGCCCCGGCCGCGCGCCTCGGGGGTGGTGAAGAGGTCCTGCAGGTAGCAGACGTCCGGGCCGGACGTGCTGGGGTGCTTGAAGAAGTGCGTGATGCCCACGACCTTGCCGTCGTCGCGGGCGCATAGGGCGTGGATGTTTTCGTTGGCTTGGAAGGCTTGCCACTTCTCGTCGTACGTTTCCGCTGGCAGCGCGCGTTCGTAGAAGGTGTTGTAGCCCTCGAAGAGCTCCTGCCACGTGGCGCGGTCCGCGGGTTCGAGTGGGCCGATCGCGATCATGTTGATCCTTTCTGTGGTCACCCGGTTGGATGACCCTCGTGTCGACGACCCTCACCACCGAGCTGCTGCTGCATCGCGCGGGCACCAAGTCGTACTGGCGCGGCCTGACCTACCGCGAGTCGGTCCTGTCCCTGCGGGTGCACAGCCGGCACGTGGCCGCTCGGGTGCGGGGCGGTGACGACGCGGCGTACGCGGTGGAGTTGTCGTGGTCGGGGACGTATCTGGTGGGCGCGTGCACCTGTCCGCACGGGTCTGAGGGGTTCTTCTGCAAGCACTGCGTGGCCGTCGGGCTGGTGCTGCTGGACCGGGGTGAGACGGTGCCGCCGCCGGACGCCGAGGACGTGGAGCTCAAGGACACGCTGAGAGCGTTGCCCGCCGAGGTCCTGCGGGAGCTGTTGTACGAGCAGGCGGCGGGCGACCCCCAGCTGCGGGCGCGGATCATCTCAGCACGCTGACGGTCGTTGCGTCTCCGGCAGCAGCGCGCAGTGCTTGTAGTGGCCGAGTGCGACGTCGGCGAGCACCCAGCCCTCACCCGCGCGGCGAAAGGTGAGCAGGTGAGGCAGGCCGTAGCTGCTGAACGGGACGGTGCCGGGCGTGGCGAAGTACAGCTCGGCGTGCTCGTGGACGTGTGCCACGACTGTTCGGCCGGTCTGGTCGACGTCGAACCGTTCGGCGCGCGTCTCGACCACCGCTGCCCGGTAGTGGGTGCGGGTCGACGCCCTGGCCGCTTCGAGCTTCGTCTCGTGCACGGCCAGTCTCGTGGCCAGGTCCGGGGTGACAGGAACGCCGAAGCCCGGCGCCTGCGGGCCGGTGGTGACCTTCTGCGCCCTGTTGTGCAGGTAGCGCTGGGCGATGCCGAGGATCTCGCCCTGATCGGCCTCCGCCAAGGCGACCGGAGTGGCGGAGGCGCCCAGCAGCGCCGCGGCCACGAGCAGGACAGCCGTTGCTCTCACTCGCGAATCCCCATTCGCTGAAAGCGGGAAGCTACCCGATGGACGTCCGGTGGCCGGCCTGGTTACTCAGAGCGGGATTCCGTACGCGTACGCCCTCAGGTCCACGCTCGGCAGCGGCGACCAGTCGCGTTCCGGCAGCCGTGTGAAGCCCAGCCGCTCGTACAACCGGTGCGCCGCCAGCATCTTCTCCGACGACGACAGCACGACGTGGGTCGTGCCGGCCTCACGCGCCTTGTCGATCACCGCGCGCACCAGGGCCTCGCCCACGCCGCGGCCGCGCGCCTCCGCCGTCACCGCCAGCATGCGGAACTCCAGTTCGCCCGGCCTGGAGATCTCGGCGTAGGGCGTGCCGGGGTGCACGACCGTCACCGAGCCCAGGACGGTGCCGGACCCGTCCTGGGCGACGAGCAGTTCGGCGTCGCGGAAGCGGGAGGCGGCGTCGGCGAGGAGGGTCGCGTAGTCGTCGTGGGCGCCCACGAAGCCTTCCGCGCGGTACGCCTCGAACGTCACGGAGCCGATCGCCGGCAGGTCGGACTCCGTTGCGGGGCGAATGATCAGATCAGCCATCTGCGCCTTCTTCCACTGAGCCTTCGTCGACGGGGAGGGCCACCTCCCTCGCCGCGTCCGGGCCCTGTTCCAGCAGGACGCGGAAGCCAGCCTCGTCGAGGACCGGGACCTTCAGCGAGACGGCCTTGTCGTACTTGGATCCTGGCGAGTCGCCGACCACGACGAAAGCGGTTTTCTTGGAGACCGAGCCCGCCGCCTTGCCGCCGCGGGCGAGGATCGACTCCTTGGCCGAGTCGCGCGAGTACTCCGTCAGCGAGCCGGTGACCACGATGGACATACCTTCGAGGTTGCGGACGATGGACGCGTCGCGCTCGTCCTCCATCCGCACGCCCGCGGCCCGCCAGCGTTCGACGACGCCTTGGCGCCACTCCGTTTCGCGCCACTCGACCACGGCCGTCGCGATGGTCTGGCCGACGCCCTCGGCACCGGCCAGCGCCTCTTCCGGAGCCTCGATGATCGCGTCCATCGAGCCGAACTGCTGCGCCAGCGCGCGGGCGGCCGTCGGGCCGACGTGGCGGATCGACAGCGCGACCAGCACCCTCCACAGAGGACGCTCCTTGGCCGCCTCCAGGTTGTCCAGCAGCTTCACCGCGTTCGCGGACAGCTCGCCGGCCTTCTTGGTCGTGAAGCGCTCGACCTGCCGCAACGCGTCGGCGTCGAGGTCGAACAGGTCGGCCTCGTTGGTGTAGATCGTGGACTCGGTGATCGCGGCGGCCGCCTCGTAGCCGAGCACCTCGATGTCGAGCGCGGCACGGGAAGCCAGATATGCCAGGCGTTCCCGCAGCTGCCCGGGGCACGTCTCGGCGTTGGGACAGCGGATGTCGACGTCGCCTTCCTTCATGGCGCGCAGCACCGAGTTGCACTCGGGGCAGCGGGTCGGCATCTCGAACTCGCGCGCGTCGGCCGGGCGTGCGGCCAGCACCGGGCCGAGCACCTCGGGGATCACGTCGCCCGCCTTGCGGATGACGATGCGGTCGCCGATCAGCACGCCCTTGCGCTTGACCTCGGACCCGTTGTGCAGCGTGGCCCGCGCGACCGTCGAACCGGCCACCTTCACCGGCTCCATCAGCGCGAACGGCGTCACGCGGCCCGTGCGGCCGACCTGGACCTGGATGTCCAGCAACGTGGTGGTGGCCTCTTCCGGCGGGTACTTGTAGGCGATGGCCCACCGGGGCGCGCGGGACGTCGTGCCCAGGCGCCGTTGCAGCGACACCTCGTCGACCTTGACCACGAGACCGTCGATCTCGTGGACCGCGTCGTGCCGGTGCTCGCCCCAGTACTCGACCTTCTCGCGGACGGCGGCCGGGTCGGTGAGCACCTCGGTGTGCGGCGACGTCGGCAGGCCCCACGCCTTCAGCGCCTCGTAGGCCAGTGACTGGCTGGCGACCTCGAAGCCCTCCGTCTTGCCGATGCCGTGGCAGATCATCCGCAGCTTGCGCGACGCGGTGACCTTCGGGTCCTTCTGCCGCAACGACCCCGCCGCCGTGTTGCGCGGGTTCGCGAACGGCGGCTTGCCCTGCTCGACCAACGAGGCGTTCAAGGCCAGGAAGTCCTCCACCGCGAAGAAGACCTCGCCGCGCACCTCGACGAGCTCCGGCACCGGGTACTCGGCGGACCCCTTCAGCACCACCGGAACGTCCGCGATCGTGCGGACGTTCAGCGTCACGTCCTCGCCGGTGCGGCCGTCGCCACGGGTCAGCGCCCGCGTCAACCGTCCCTTCTCGTAGAGCAGGTTGATCGCGAGGCCGTCGATCTTCAGCTCGCACAGGAAGTGCGTGCCGGAGCCGATCTCCTTCTGGACGCGCTCGAACCAGCCCGTCAGCTCGTCCTGGGCGAAGACGTTGTCCAGGCTGAGCATGCGCTCCAGGTGGTCGACCGCTTTGAACTCGGTCGAGAACGTGCCGCCGACCAGCTGCGTCGGCGACTCGGGCGTCGCGAGGCCGGGATGCTCGGCCTCCAACGCCTCCAGCTGCTTGAGCAGACCGTCGAACTCACCATCGGTGACGATGGGATCGTCCAGCACGTAGTAGCGGAACTGGTGCGAGCGCACCTCTTCCGCGAGCACGGCATGCCGCTCGCGGACCTCTGCCGGGACGTCTTCAAGGCTCTCGCTGGTCACGTCCCACAGCTTATTGACTTCGCCCTGCGCCGAAGGGCAGGGATTCCCACCCGCCGTGCGGCGGGGAGCGCTTACGCGCTGTGCCTCACGGCGCGGGTTTCCTGTTTCACTGCCGATCGAGGAAGGGAGGGCCCTTGCCGTCTGACATCAGCTCCGCAGGCATCACCCGAATCGCTTCGGGTTACGGCTCGACCAGCCGCAAGGATGTTCTTCGCCGCGTTGAGGTCCCGGTCATGCCGGGTGCGGCAGCCCGGACACGTCCAGTGCCGGGCGGACAGAGCAAGCTCTGCGAGCACGTGCCCGCAGACCGAACAGGTCTTGCTCGAGGGAAACCAGCGGTCGATCACGACCAGCGTGCGGCCTGCCCGGTCACCGACAGGTCCTCGATCGCGATCACGTCGGCCGAGCGCACCAGAGCCGTGGTGGTGCGGTGCAGGAAATCCTGCCGGGCGGTGCGGACCTTGCGATGCGCGCGGGCAACCTTGGCCTTGCGGCGGTTGCGGCTGCCGCGCTCGCAGCGGGCCATCCGTCGTTGGTAGCGGGCCAGGTTCGCGGCCTTGCGGGCCAGGTGCCGCGGGTTCGCGATCCGCTCACCGTCACTGGTCACCACCAGGTCGGTGAGACCGAGGTCGACGCCGATCGCGTGCCCGGCGGGCGCGGGCGGGGCGGGCTCGGTGATGTCCACGGCGAACGCCACGTACCAGCGGCCGTCCGGCTCGCGCGACACCACCACCATCGTCGGATCCAGCGCGGCCACATCCACGTCACCGAAAGACCAGACGAACCGCAGCGGCGTGCTGGTCCTGGCCAGTGTCAGCACACCCTCGCGCATCCGGAACGCCGAGCGGGTGTAGTGCGCGCTCTGCCGCCCGGCACGGGACTTGAACCTCGGAAATCGAGCCCACCCGGCGAAGAAGTTGCCGAACGCGGTGTGCTGATGGCGCAGCGTCTGCTGCAACGGCACACACGACACCTCCGACAAAAACGCCAGTTCCTCGGTACGTTTCCATCCGGTCAGCGCCGCATCGGTCTGCCGGTACGACGTGCGCACACCCTCGGCGCGGTAGCGGTGGTTGCGCTCGCTCAAGGTCTTGTTCCACACCAGACGCACACACCCGAACGTGCGATTCACCACCGCAGCCTGCTCAGGGGCCGGGTAAGCGCGGCACCGGTACGCCGTTCGCACGAACCACAACCTATCGGGTGCACCATGACGACCACGACGCAGGACTACCGGCCCGCGCACCGCGTGCTTGGACCGCCCCGGCTCCACTCAGACGCTCTTGGCGGAGTCCGGATCCCTCCCCGACCTGAACACCGGGGCCTCCACCCGGAGCCATAGTGACCAGGTCTGACAGTTTTCAGCGTTCGGTTCGCCCGGCGAGTTCCCTGACCAGAGAACGCAGCTCCAGCAGGCTGATCGTGCCCTGCGGCTCCAGCTCCGCGGTCTCCACGCGCCGCAACCGCTCCCCCGCCAGCCGCTCGCCGAGAGTGACGTCCAGCGGCAGGAACGTCATCGTCCGCCGGTGCTGGTCGCTCAGGTCCGCGAGCGCCGGGTGGTAGACCGCGACGTCCACGACGTCACCGTCCACCTGGGCCACCACCCGGTAGTCCCCCAGCCGCATCTTCACCTGGCCGAGGTTCACGATCACCTCGGTCGGGTCCGGCACCGGCGGCACCGAGTCGTGGAACTCCCACACCATGTCCGACGGCGGCGCGGCGTCGATCCACGCGTCGGTGTACGGGCGCAGCCTCGGGTCTTCCTGACCGGTGATCACCAGCGCGTACATCGCCATGTGGCCCTGCTCGAGAGAGAACAGGAGATCCGGGTGCAACGAGCTCACGAGGTCCCGCAGCTCGTCCTCGACCCGGTGCGGCTCGCCGTCCCCGAGCGCCGCGCTGACCACCGGTACCAGCTCGAACCACCGTTCCCAGAACCGTTGTGCGGCTTCCTCGGCGTTCGGCAGGTGAGCGGGGACGACGTCGTCGGCTTTGCTGCGGCGGAACCACTTCATGACTCTCAACTGTAGAGCTTGCGCCCCTCCGCCAGCATTTCAACGAACTGAGCGATGCGCTTCTGGCGCGTCTCCGGCCTCTTCGCGTCGTGAATGCGCAGCAGCACGGCGTACCTGTTCTGGCTGTTGAGCGTCTTGAAGAACTCGGCGGCCTTGGGATTGGCGTCGAGGGCCGCGGTGAGGTCGTCCGGCACCTCGATCGTCGCCGGGCCCGCGTATGCCGCGTCCCAGCGTCCGTCCGCTTTGGCCTTCTCGATCTCGTTGAGCCCGGCCGGAAGCATCTTGCCCGCGGCGATCAGTTCCTCGACCTTGCCGCAGTTGCGCTTGGACCACTTGCTCTTCGGACGGCGAGGCGTCCACCGCTGCGAGTACCAGGTCTCGTCCACGGACCGTGTGAGTCCATCGATCCACCCGTGGCACAACGCGATGTCGAGCGCCTCGCCGTAGTTGATCGACTTGATCCCCGAGCCCTTCTTGGCGAACTTGATCCACAGCTCGGTCTCGCTGGAGCCGTTCTCGTGCAGCCACGCGTCGAACTGCGCGGGTTCCTCGAAGACGATCAACGCACCCTCCTCAGGCAGAGCGTCATGTGCTCATAGGGAACACCGAGTTCGGCCTCTTCGGGGCAACTTTCTTCCGCCACGTCGACGACCTGCACGTTCACCCGCGGCGCCGCGCAGTCGAACTTGGACACCACGGACCTCTGCAGATCGTCGGTGTCGAGCTCGAAGCAGTCGCCCCGCGCGGCGTTGGGCATCAGGCACAGGGCGGCGTCGTGCCTGGTGTCGCGCAACACCTTGTAGTCACCGCGCGGGCACTCCGCGCTGGTCTCGGTCAGCACGGTGCCGACCTTCAACGCGGCCCGGTCGCCGCCGCAGTCGACGACGGTGAGGCCCAGATCGTTCTCGCCGGGGCCGTTGAACCTCACGCAACTGCCTTTCTCGGCCTTGGAGTAGTCGGTGAGGAACATGGACTCCGGTGCCGTCCGGGTGGGTTCGTCGGTTCCGCTGAACGCCCACCACACGCAGAGATAGGCCAGCACGGCAAGTACGCACACCATCAAGGTCTGTCTCACGACCACGCAGCGGAGTATGGCGGCGAAAACTGAGTGGCGCGCGACGACGGCTTTGGCCACAGTGCGCCTCATGCTGATCCGGCGGGAGACGCCCGCAGACATCGACGCCATTCGCGCCGTCACCGATCTCGCGTTCAAGAACGGGCCCGAGGCCCCTCTGATCGACTGGCTGCGCGCGGACGAGGGCTGGATCCCGGAGTTCTCGCTGGTGGAGGACGAGGTTCTGGGCCACGTCGTGTGCACGCGCGGGTACATCGACGAGGTGCCTGCGCTCGGGCTCGGGCCGATCGCCGTGCATCCTTCGCACCAACGGGCAGGTATCGGGTCGGCGTTGGTGCACGCGGTTCTGGGTGCGGCGGAGGCTCGGGGCGAGCGCGCGGTCATCCTGTTGGGTGACCCCAGGTACTACTCGCGGTTCGGGTTCCGGCTCGCTGCGGAGTTCGGGATCACGCCGCCGGTTCCCGAGTGGGCGCCGCACTTCCAGGCCCGGTTGTTCGGTGACGTGCCTGCCGGGGCGTTCCGATACGCGGAGCCGTTCAACCGACTTTGAGCACCTTGCCTTCGGCCGTGCGCGCGTAGACCGTGCCGTCTGCCTGTGCGGACACGGTGTCGATGAAACGCCCTTCGCCCAATGGTTCCCACGTCGTGGTGAGGCGGTTCAGGCGTCCGTCGATCAGCGTGTGGACGCCGACCGTTCCGTCTGGACGGAGGACTGCTTCCGGCGAGGCGTCGACGCCTTGGGCGATCTCACGCCAGGTGCCGGCGGTGGCTGCCATGAGCTTGTGGCCGGAGCGGACGTAGATGGTCGCGGAGCCGTCGGGGTGGGTGATCACGGACGGCTTGCCGGAAGCGAACCCGGCCGGGCTCAACGGAATCGATCCGGATTGGCGGGCCCCCTGGGGGGAAACACCCCCCATCCCAATCATCTCAAGCGGGTCTGACAGTTTCGCGACGCTGCCGTCGGCCAGCACCGCGTACAGGCCGACAGTTCCATCCGGAAGAGTGACGGCCTCCGGGTCGCCGGCCACGCCAGAGGCCACCTGCCGCCACACCCCGTCCGCGAGCGACATGACCTCGCCACGGGCGGTCCTGGCGAACACGAACCGGCCGGCCACCGAAGGCCGTCCGACGAAGACACCCGCCGTGCTCAGCCGCACGCCATCGGCCCAGACGTCGCCGTCCTCCACGACGTGCAGGACACCGGCAACCACCTCAGGACCGCCCTGCCAGGCCTGCCGCAGCATCGAACCCGCGCGCGTCTCCGCCTGGTCGTAGCGCTCCGGACAGCAGGACCGCTGCACGGCATCAGCGAGCCGTCCCGCCGAAAGATCAGGCCGGTCGACGCGCACCGCGTACTCGAAGAACCGCCCCGCGGCATAGGAGACGTCCATGATCTGCTCGGGCGCGCCCCAGCCCATCGACGGCCGCTGCTGGAACACGCCCAGCGAGTCCGCGTCGCCGCAGTCCAGGTTGTTCATGTGCGACTCGACCCACCCGGCCTCGAACCCGGCGAGCATCACCTTGTCGCTCACGCCCCGAGAAAGACCGACGGCGTGCACGACACGGATGACGTCCGCGTCGTGCACGCCGGGAACTCGGCAGGAGACCTTCGCCGGCAGCGCATGCGCCGTACCGGCCGTGAGCAGCAAGAAGACCAGCGCGAGCCTGAGCACAAGTCCGAATTGGACACCCAGGCCCGCGCCGGCGCCACTCAGGAGTTCGCGATCAGCGAGAAGCCGAGCACTCCCGTCGCCGTGAAGTCGATGGCCGGTTCGGAGCTCGGCCACGAGCGCAGGTCGTCGGCGAACACGGACTTCGCGGAGTTGAACTCGAGCGTGTAGGGCTTGGTGCAGTCGACGGAACCCGCCGGCATGTCACCGAGGTCGCCGAACAGGGTGGCGTCGTTCGGGCCGTTGATCACAGCGCCGACCAGCACCTTCGAGCCGCCGTTGGGCGAACCCGAGAGGTTCGCGGCCTGGTGGTGCGGGCACTCGGGGAACTTCGTGCCGACGCCGACGATCAGCGACGTGCCCCAGGCGTTGGTGCCGAGGGCGAAGCCCCGCTGCTGGGTGCCGAAGGTCTCGTACTTCTTGTCCCCGGTGACCTTCTCGTACAGCGCGGCGGTGGTGATGTACCCGAACGTGCGCGAGCCGACGTCCCAGGTCTCGACGTTGGCGGCGGTGCGGAACGGCGACGTCTTGGCCGCGTCGGCGCCCTTCTGCAGCTGGCGCTGGATGTCGCCGACGATCTGCTTCTCGGTCACCTCGGCGCCCGGGATGCCCTTCTTCAGCAACGGGGCGAGGTCGGCGTGGCCGAGCGCGGAGATGTTGTAGACGTTCAACGTGTCGGGGTCCTGCGTCGCCAGGAACTCCTTGGCCCAGTGCGTGGCGGCCTTCGCGAACTGGCTGTAGCGCTTGTCGTGCAACGCCTTCGCGGCCAGGGCGAGCTGGGTGGCGCCGAACTCCATGTCGTCGGTCCACGACTCTTCCGGGTAGTACGCGTGCGGGAACGCCGTCACGAGCTCACCGACGTCCGAGGTCTTGGCCAGGGCGAAGAGCTGCGCGGCCTTGTCCAGGTACGAACGGGCGACGCGCGGGTTGCGGTCGGCCTCGATCTGCGCGGCCAGCGCGAACGACCCGGCCACGCGGCCGACGAGGTTCGGGCTGATCTTCTCGCCGGCGGCGTTCGCGCGGAACACCGGGCGGTACTTGATGAAGTACTCGCTGTCGCCCGGCTTCACGTTCAGCTTGTCGTCGGCCTCTGGCAGGCGCCACACGTCGTGGTCGCCGACGAAGCCGAACTCCTCGGAGCCGGTGCCGATGCCGACCTGCGCGTAGAGCGTGCCGGTCTTCTCGTCGAACGCCTTGTCGAGCCACTTGAGGCCGAACTTGGCCTCGTCGTAGAGGGCGGCGTTGTGCTTGTTGCGCAACGCCAGCAGCATCGACGCGGTCGAGTACGACGAGGCGTGCGTGAACTTCACGAAGTCACCCGCGTCGAACCAGCCGCCTTCGAGGTCGACCTTCGCGCCCGTCGGCTTCAACGGCGCCGCGATCTGGTCGCCACCCTCGCCCGCGAACACCGGCGTCTCGTAGACGAGCGCCTCGCGGTCGGTGAGGTGCGCGGGCTTGCGGTTCAGCCTGCCGGGGACGACGTCGGCGCCGTCGCGCTGCGCCTGGAAGAACTCGACGGTGTTGTGCGCGACCGGCGAGAACAGCTTCTTCAGCGAGTCGACCTTGAACGTCGGAGAGGTCGTCGTGCCGACCTTGATCCGGTACGTCCCCGGTGCCCTGACCTTGGAGAAGTCGATCGGGTGCACCGCGGGGAACTTCTCGCTCCACGAGCCCGTCGAGGCGCCCGTCCTACCGGTGAGCACGGTGCGGCCGCGACTGTCCACAACGGAGAACCTGGTGTTCGCGGCGCCTCCGAGCACGTAGGCGTGCTTCTGCTCGGAGGTGCCGAACCCGACCTGATCCAGCCGGATCTGGCCGGTGGGCGCGGCCTGTGCAGGCGCCACGACCACGCCTGTGAGCACTGCGGCGACGAGTGCCGCGAGTCTGATGCGCATGTGGGGAACTCCCGGTCCAGGCTCGGCGATTGGCCTTCGGTTAAGAAAGTTTCCTAATAGTTCGCAGCAGACTAGCCGCACAAACCGGACATCACCAGCCCTCTGGCGGCTCCAAGAACGACGAGGAGAGGTCACGGGTCAAAGCCAGCGCGCGTTTGACCCAAGTGGACGTAGCACCCGCTAGACCGCACGTCGGAGTGGGCAGCGCCTTCTCGGCGAGGATCGACCTCGGGAAGCCGAGACGGTCCACCAGCGTGAACGCCCGCTGCCCGACGTCCTTCAACGCCACCGGCACGCCGGGGTCGAGGCTCGGCACCAGACCGAGCGCCAGCGTCGTGCCCGCCTCCCACGTCTCGCCGATCTCGTCGAGCGCCTCTGCACCCTTGATCAGCGTCGCGTCGAACGAGATGGCCGTCGCGCCCGCCTCGCGCAGAAGCGTGAACGGCGGATGCGGCGCGCAGCAGTGCACGATCACCTCGTGGTCCTTCAGGGCCTCGATCACCACGGCGAGCACGTTGCGCGCGTCCGGCCCCGGCACCGCGGCCACGGTGCCGAGCTTGGACGGCGTCGGCAGCAAGCCCTGCAGCACGGCGGGCAGGCCCGGTTCGTCGATCTGCACGACGACCTTCGCCTTGGTGCGCTTGGCGACCTCGGCCGCGTGCTGCTGGAGGCCCTCGGCGAGCGACGCGGCGAACTCCTTGACCGCACCTGGGTCCGTGAGCACCCGATGGCCGCGCATCAGTTCGATGTTCGACATCAACGTCCACGGCCCGACGGCCTGCACCTTGACCGTCTCGGGCTGCGCACCGGCACGTTCCAACGCCTCGTCGAACGCGTCCAGGTCGCCGCGCAGCAGATCCACGGCACGGCGGTGGTCACGGCCGGGGCGCGGGTTCACGCGATAGCCGGAGGTGACGACCTCGATCGCGAGGTCGACGAGCAGGCCGGCGGTGCGCCCGATCATGTCCGCGCCGACTCCCCGGCCAGGCAGCTCCGGGACGTGCGGCAGCTCAGGCAGTTCTCCGACGACGACACGCGCCGCCTCGTCGATGTCGGTTCCGGGCAGCGATCCGATTCCAGTTGCTCCACGCACCCACCGAATTGTTCCACTGTCCGGCAGACAGAAGAGGTCTAGACCCATTGACGCTATGGTCTAGGCCACTTACCGTGATTGAGCAGGCGCTGAACGTACGGGCGCCTCCCTGCACGTGGTGCAGGACCGCGACGCGCCCCGTGGTCCTGCACCACCTCCCTTCCTCCCCTGCCGGAAGGACCACACCCGATGGCCCGCTTTGCGCTCTTCGCCGCCGGGGCCGCCACCGCGCTGGTGGCCGGACTCGTCGCAATGGCTCCCACCGCCTCCGCGGCCGGTGAATCCGCCGCGTTCAGCCAGGACTCGAGCTGGGGCTCCGGCTACCAGGGCAAGTTCACGATCACCGCGGGCACGACCGCGCTGGCCGGCTGGAAGCTGGAGTTCGACCTCGCCGGCGCGACGCTCGGCTCGTACTGGGACGCCACGGCGGCCAGCAGCGGTAACCACCACACGTTCACCCACCGCGAGTACAACGGCAACGTCGCGGTGGGTGCCTCGACCAGCTTCGGCTTCCTGGTGAGCGGCACGGCGTTGCCCACGAACTGCAAGCTCAACGGCGTTCCGTGCGGCGGCGGTGGTGGCACTACGACCACCACGACGACCACGACAACGACCGGGCCGACCACGACCACGACGTCCGATGTGCCGCCCACGCCGGGTAGCGCGCGCGTCGCCCCGTACATCGACATCACGATGCCGACGCCGTCACTAGTCGACGTGGCCAACGCGACCGGCCAGAAGCACTTCACGCTCGCGTTCGCACTCGGCTCGTCCTCTGGCTGTGCACCCGCATGGGGCGGCACGGTGCCGTTGAACGACAGCCGCATCGTGAACGACGCGAAGGCCCTCAAGGCCCAAGGCGGCAGCGTCATCGTCGCGACCGGCGGCGCCATGGGCCCGTATCTGGAGCACGTCTGCACGTCCGTCGACTCGCTGTACAACGCCTACGTCGCCGTGCTCGACGCCGTGGGTTCGAACAGCATCGACGTGGACGTGGAAGCGACGATCCCGCAGGCCACCGTGAACGCGGCGCTGAAGAAGCTGCAGGACGCGCGCGGCACCACCGTCAGCTACACGATGCGCATCCAGGGCCAGGACTACGGCATGGACCCGTACTCGGTGGACGTGCTGAAGGACGCGGCCGCCAAGGGCGTCAACGTCCTCGTGAACCCGATGCTGATGAACTTCGGCTACACGGGCAACTGGGGCGACGCGATGGTCAACGCCGCCAACGCCACCCTCGGACAGATGCGCGCCATCTGGCCGTCGAAGTCCGACGCGCAGTTGAAGGCGCTGCTGGGCCTCACGCCGATGATCGGACGCAACGACACCGGCCCGACGACCACCCAGGCCGACGCGCGCAAGGTCGTCGACTACGCGAAGGCCAACCACGTCGGACGGATCGCGTTCTGGTCGGCCGGCCGCGACAACGGGTCGTGCCCCGGCGGCGGAGTTTCGCCCACGTGCAGTGGAATCTCGCAGGCCAACTGGGAATTCACCAACATGTTCAAGACCTACACGGGCTGATTTCGCCCCTGCGGAACGAAGGCCGTTGCGGGAACTTCCGTCCTCGCAACGGCCTTCCTCATTCGGTCAAGGCGCTCAGCAGGAGCTGCAGCAACCGCAGCCCGGACCCGTGCAACCGCCACAGCAAGAACAACCACCCATCGTGCCCACCTCCGATGTTGAGCGATCAAGCCTGTCGGACAGTAAGGCGGCTCCAACGCTGCGTGACACCACCTTCAGAGTGATTACGCTGCCACGAATGAATGGTCCTGCCGAGATGCTCGCCGCCGACAAGGCGTCCACCGCCCTGGGCATCGAGCCCGTCGAACTGCGCGACGGCTATGCCTCGCTGCGGATGACGGTCGCGGAAAACATGATCAACGGCCACGGCATCGCGCACGGTGGTTATGTGTTCCTGCTGGCGGACAGCGCGTTCGCCTGCGCCTGCAACAGGGCCGGGTCCGTCACCGTCGCCGCCACGGCCGAGATCGACTTCATCCGGCCCGTGCACGAGGGCGACGAGCTGGTGGCGGAGGCGGTGGAACGGACCCGGTTCGGCCGGAGTGGGATCTACGACATCACGGTCAGGCGTGGGAGTGAGATCGTGGCTGAGTTCCGCGGTCGGTCGCGGACCCTGCGCGCCTGAGGCCGATGAACTGCAGTGCGGCGAAGCCGAGCACCGCGAGTCCCTGAGCCAGCACGAGCGCGACGCCGGTGCCGGTGAGCGGGAACCAGTTCAGTTCCGCGGTCAGAATGCTGTCTGCGGCCCAGACCAGGTTTCCGATGATGACCAGCAGCACGATTCGGCGGTCAGGGGCGGCGCGGGTTCCCAGGAAGAACACGCCCATGCCGTAGACCACGCAGAAAGAACCGAGTCCGATCTGCCAGCCCATCGGCATTCCGACTTCCGGGCGGATCAGCAGGGTCAGCAGGCCGAGTGCGAACGAGGCGACACCGTCGAGTTTCAAGGCGAATTTCAACATGGCCCGACGATGGCCCGCCCAACGCTGCCAAAACCACGTCAAGCGCTGCCAACTCCTGCCATGAGGTCCGCCGCGACCAGGCGTGCGGCGGCGTTCTGCCAGTTGTGGAGCGTGCGTTCGGGCACCTGTGTCACGAACCACTGCAGCGCGCGGCGGTCCTCCGCGTCGAGGTCCTCGCGTTTGGTCCGGACCGAATAGGGGCGGATTCCCTTGACGTAGTAGAAGTACACGGCGTTGTAGTAACGCCATTCGTCGCTCGTGCCGAAATCGCCGCCAAGAGGCTTGAGCCGTTGAATGGAAGCCAGCAGCATGCTTTTCAACTGCGCGGCCCGATCCAGCGGCGGGCCTTCGTCGGTCAGCGCGATCAACGGGCTCGCGACGAGCTTTCCGAGATCGCCGTAATGGCTCAGAGCCTTGCGGGTGAGCCGGGCGAACTCCGCCTCGTCCTCGGTCACCAGCGGCCTGCGCTTGGGCAATGCTTCGGCGGCGTCACGGAGCTCGGCGCGTTCCGCCGCGACCGCGGGCACGGCAAGTCGGTCGACCATCGAAGCGAGCGGGTTCGCGAGCACCTGGACCGCGATCGCCGCCGCCACCGTCGTGAAGACGAGCAGTTCCTGCCCACCGAAGAAGATCACCTGCGACCCGAACAGCACCGCGGTGAAGGCCGAGATGACCAGCGACCGCAGCATGTCCGCGCGGATCGACTCGCCCTCCTCAACGGCGTCGGTGACGGCGACCAGCACGCCGAACACCACCACGTCGAATCCGAGCGACGGCAGCGTGATCGCGTCGGGCAGCAGACCCAGTAGGAACGCACCCGCGGAAAGGCCGAACATCACCCCAACGAGTGAAAAGTAAGCACGTTTTCTTATGGCTAGACCCGTGGCAACGGCCATGGGAAGCAATACGATCCACGGCACGAAGAAGGACGCGGCGAAGAACGGCAGCAGTGCGAACAGCCACCACCTGATCAACTCGGGCCGGCAGAGCAACAGGACCGCACCCGTCCAGGCCAGCGCCGGCACCCCGATGACCACGGGATGTGGCGCCACGACGGCCGCCGAATAGCCGATCATCCCCGCGCCCGCCCACCACAGCAGCGGCTTGCGAGGGTCGCGGGCGAGCAGGTACAGACCCAGCCACCAGGCGAGGCCAGAGACCAGCAGCGATAGGCCGAACACGGGTCAAAGCTAGCCCTACCTGCAAAACTAATCTTCATGCCGGTAGAGCTGACGCTCCACAAAGCGGCCGAGGAGCTACGAAGAGGCGACCTCGCGAGCGTGCTCAGCGCACGTCAGCGCGTCGCCGGACTCGTCGGCACCTACCCGCGGCGGCTCGACCTCAGGGAACGTCTCGCCGAGGTCTACCGGGTGCTCGGCCAGCCGGCACAGGCAGGTCGCTGGACCTATCTCTCCGAGGACCGCGACCCCGAGGAACTGCTGGCCTTCGAACGCGCCTACCGCCGCGCGGACGCCCGTCTGGTCGCGCTCTCATGGCAGGGCCGCGTCGACGAGGCGCCGACCGAGACCGCCCGCACCCGCCTCGCCGCGTTGTACCTGGAGGCGCGGGTCGAGCTGCAGCACGAACTCGACACGACGCCGAACGAGGAGACGTCCTGGGGCGCCTGTCTGGTCGTCATGGCCGGCGGCACGTTCGTCCTGGTGTGTTTCCTGCTGGGTCTCGTGACTCTCGTGCAGTTCTTGTGGAAGCTGGTCTCATGAGAACGCTGTCGCAGTACGTCCGCCGGACCCCGATCATGCGCGTGTCAGCAGACGGGCGACCGCTCGTGCTCAAACTGGAGCACCTCCAGCTCACCGGCTCGTTCAAGCTGCGCGGCGCCGTCAACACCCTGCTGTCGCTCAACGTCTCCGAGGTCGTCACCGCGTCCGGCGGCAACCACGGCATCGCCGTCGCCCAGGCCGCCCAGCTGCTCGGCGCGCACGCCACCGTGTTCGTCCCGGTGACCGCGCCCGAGACCAAGACCAGGCGCATCGAAGCGTTGGGCGCCAAGCTGATCCGCCACGGCAACACCTATGCCGAGGCCGCCGCGGCCGCCCGTGAGCTCGATCTGCCGTACATCGAGGCGTACAACGACCGGACGGTGATCGAGGGCCAGGCCACGGTCACGCAGGAGATCGTCGAGGACGCCCCGGACGTCGACACGATCTTCGTCGCGGTCGGCGGCGGCGGACTCGTCGCGGGTGCCGCGCTGGCGTCCGGCGGACGGCACATCGTCGCCGTCGAACCCGAGAACTGCTGCGCGATGCACAACGCGCTGGAGGCCGGTGAGCCCGTCGACTCCGTGGTGAACTCCATCGCCGCCGACGCGCTCGGCGCCACGCGCGCGGGCTCGTTGTCGCTGGAAATCCTCAAGCAGCACAACGTTTCCTCGGCGCTGGTCACCGACGAGGAGATCCTCTCGGCGCGCGACCGGCTGTGGGAGGAGTTCAGGATCGCGGTCGAACCCGCCGGTGCGGCGGCGTTCGCCTCGTTCCTCAGGGGCGATGTGTCGAGTGAGCTGCCCTGCGTGCTCCTGTGCGGAGCGAACTCGGAGTGGCGTCCCAGCTAGTCCGGCGGAACCGGCGAGCCCCGAGCCTGCGCAACGGCGACACCACCCACACCGGCTCGTCGTTGCGCCGGGCACGACTGGCCAGCTTCCGCCGGTCCGCGGGGCTGACGAAGCACCGGAACGCGTTGCGAGCCCGCGCGGCGAGGTCGAACTCCGTGTCAATGAACGTCACGCAGCGAACGCTAGAGACGCTTTCCCAGCCCTACAAGCGAATTAGCTGGTCGCGTCGATCGTCGCGCTGGCCAGCACGATGTCGCCGGCCGCATCCTCGCGGTAGATCGCCACGGCCTGACCGGGCGCCACGCCCTTGAGCGGCTCCCGCAACTGCACCCTCAGCACGCCGTCGACCAGCTCGGCAACGGCCGGAGCCGTGCCACCGTGCGCGCGCACCTGCGCGACGCACTCGACGGGTCCGTCCAGCTCGATGTGCGCGACCGGCGCAGACGCCGAAATCTCAGTCACCGCGAGCTTTTCGACCGCGCCGACCCGCACGTTCCCGGACACCGGCTCCAGTGCCAGCACGTACCGCGGGCGGCCGTCGGCGGCGGGACCGTCGATCCCGAGGCCCTTGCGCTGCCCGACGGTGAACTCGTGCACGCCGGCGTGCCGGCCCAGCACCGCGCCGGTCGCGTCGTCGATCAGCAGGCCCGGCTTGGTCTCCATGCGGCCCGCCAGGAACTTCTGCGTGTCGCCGTCCGGGATGAAGCAGATGTCGTGGCTGTCCGGCTTCTTCGCGACGGAAAGCCCGCGCGACGCCGCCTCGACGCGCACGTCGTCCTTCTGCGTGTCCCCCAACGGGAACATCGCGTGCGCGAGCTGGTCCGCCGTCAGCGACGCCAGCACGTACGACTGGTCCTTGCCCATGTCGGCGGAACGGCGCAGCTCGGGACGGCCGTCGACCATCTCCAGGCGCGCGTAGTGGCCGGTGCAGACGGCGTCGAAGCCGAGGGCGATCGCCTTGTCCAGCAACGCCTCGAACTTGATCCGCTCGTTGCAGCGCAGGCACGGGTTCGGCGTGCGACCGGCCGCGTACTCCGCGACGAAGTCCTCCACGACCTCTTCGGTGAAACGCTCGGCGAAGTCCCAGACGTAGAACGGGATGCCCATCAGGTCCGCGGCACGGCGGGCGTCGTGGGCGTCTTCGATCGTGCAGCAGCCACGCGCGCCCGTGCGCAGGGTGCCGGGCTTCGCCGACAACGCCAGGTGCACGCCCGTCACGTCGTGTCCCGCTTCGACGGCGCGCGCCGCCGCCACCGCGGAATCGACACCACCGCTCATCGCCGCGAGGACCTTCACTGCTTGACCACCTTCCGGGACCGCCTCATGCCTGCCAGGCCCGCCGTGCGGGCCCTCTCCACCACCGGTCCGATGACCGACACCAGCTTCTCAACGTCCGCGTGCGTCGACGTATGCCCGAGCGAGAACCTCAACGATCCGCGGGCCAACGCCGGTTCGACGCCCATCGCGAGCAGCACGTGGCTCGGTTGCGCGACGCCGGCCGTGCACGCGGAGCCCGTCGAGCACTCGACGCCGCGCGCGTCGAGCAGCATCAGCAGGCTGTCGCCCTCGCAGCCGGGGAACGTCAGGTGCGCGTTGCCGGGCAGCCGGTCCGCCGGGTCGCCGTTCACGATCACGTCCGGCACGACCGCGCGCACCGACGCGATCAGCTCGTCCCGCAGCGCCGCGATCTCGACGGCCCTGGAAGCCTGTTCCTCCACCGAGATCCGCACCGCGCGGGCCAGACCGACGATCGACGGCACGTCGAGGGTGCCGGACCGGACGTCACGTTCCTGGCCGCCGCCGTGCATCAACGGCGTGCACTTCACGTCCCGTGCGAGCAGCAGCACGCCGATGCCGTAGGGCCCGCCGACCTTGTGGCCGGTCATGGTCAGCGCGGAGGCGCCGGAAGCGGCGAAATCGACCGGGACCGCGCCCACGGCCTGCACCGCGTCCGTGTGGAACGGCACACCGCGTGCGGCGCACACGGCGGCGATGTCGTGCACGGGGTTGATGGTGCCGACCTCGTTGTTCGCCCACATCGTGGTGACGAGCGCGACGTCGTCGTCCAGTGCCTCGGCCACCGACTCCGGGGAGACTCGTCCGAAGCGGTCGGTGGGCAGCCAGGTGACCTCGGCGCCCTGCTGCTCAAGCCACTCGACGGCGTCCAGCACGGCGTGGTGCTCCACGGCCGATGCCAGCACACGGCGACGGCCGCTCGCCCAGTAGATGCCCTTGACCGCGAGGTTGTCGCTCTCCGTGCCGCCGCCGGTGAACAGCACCTCGGACGGCCGGGCGCCCAGGGCGTCGGCGATGTTCTCGCGGGCCTCTTCGATCGCCCGCCGCGCCCGCCTGCCGGAGGTGTGCAGCGACGAGGCGTTGCCCGTGGTGGACAACGCCTCGGTCATGGCCGCGACCGCCTGCGGGTGCATGGGGGTCGTGGCCGCGTGGTCGAGATAAGCCATCAGGTCTCAAGGGTAGCCCGCATGCGGGGCCCGGTCAGAATCGCTCCCACCACCGCCAACGCCGCCATCGACAGGTTGAGCACCACCACGCCCGCGGTCGGCGCCGTCGCCACGACGAGCACGCCGCCGAGTCCGATCATGGTCGCGGAGAAGAGCATGTCGCAGATCTGCAGCGCGGCCGAGTTGAAACCCCGGTCGGCCTCGGGTGATGCGGCCATCATCAGCACGCCGACGCTGGACGTGGCCATGCCCATGCCGGCGCCCGCCACGGCCCACAGGACCGGTGTGAGGAAGGCCGGGCCCCACGTGGGTGCGATGAGCGTCACGGCCCCGACACCGGTCGCGACGAACAGGAACCCGACGCGAACCAGCGTGTGGCGCTCGATCTCGGGGTGCCTCGACGCCCACATCGACGCGCTGGCCCAGCCGAGCGCGCTCAGCGTCAGCGGAATCCCCGCCTCCAGTGGCGAGTAGCCGTGCACGACGGAGAGCGTCAGCGGGATGAAGCCCTCGACCGCGAAGAACGTGCCCGCGAGCAGACCGCGGGCGAGGATCGTGACGGGGAGACCGCGGCGGGCGACGAGCGTGCCCTTGGGCAGCAGGATGCGCAGCGCGGGCGCGAGCAGCAGCAACGCCACGGCGATCAGCCACCACGTGCGGTGCTGCAACCCCCAGCTCAGCCCGGCCACGCCGAGACCGACGGCGACCGCGGCGAGGGGCAGGTACTTGCGCGTCGGCGGAGCCTCGGTGTGCGGCGGCAGCTTTCGCAGCACCGGCACCAGCAGCACGCTGCCGACCAGCACCAACGGGATGATCGCGAGGAACACCCAGCGCCAGCTGAGGTGCTCGGTCGCCCAGCCCGCGACGGCCGGCCCCACCAGTGACGGGATCACCCAGGCCGCGGACAGCGCGCCGAACACGGCGGGCCGGGTGTCCTCGGGGTAGGCGACCGCGATCAGCACGTAGACCGCGACGATGAGGAATCCCGCGCCGAAGCCCTGCAGCACCCGGCCGGCGAGCAGCACCGTCATCGTCTCCGCCACGCCCGCGACCACGAGTCCGGCGAGGAACAGCACCACGCCGATCAGGACGGCGGGCTTGGGTCCGCGGCGGTCCGAGAGCCGTCCGGAGAAGACCGTCGCGATGACGCTCGCCGCCAGGTTCGCGAGGAACGGCCACGCGTACAGCGCCTCGCCCTGCAGCTCGCGGACCATGGTGGGCATCGCCGTGCCGACACCCATCGCCTCGAACGCGAGGAGGGTGACCAGCAGGAGGATGCCCGTCGTGGGCCAGCGGCGGTCAGGCGACCAGAGGCGTGATGGTTCGCGCGCGGTGAGAGTCACCTGTAGATGGTGCAATCTCCAGTTCGGTCGAGGTCAAGCGGTTTGATTGCTCTTCGGCAAGTTTCGCCAGTTCCCGGCGGGTTCCGGCGCGTCCGGGAGCGATCTCGTCCAGCACGTGGACCTCGACGACCAGGTCCCTCGCCCTGAGCACCCGGCGGATCGAGTCGATCAGGGTGTCGCTGCCGACGAACGCGGGCTGCGTCGTCAGGTGGCCGCCGATCCGGTAGCGCAGCACGATCGGCCGCACCGGCACACCGGCGTCGAGCGCGGCCTGGAACAGCGCCGGCTTGTAGTGCCCGGACGCGAGCCCGCACCACGTCGTGCCCTCGGCGTGGATGGCGACCGCGCTGCCGTTGCGCAGCGTGGTGGCCAGCTCGTTCACGGTCCGCGGCAGCTCGCGCAGCTTCTCGCGGTCGAGGTAGACCGTGCCCACCGCCGTGATGATCGGACCGAGCACGGGCCAGCTCTTGATGTCCTTCTTGGCCACGATCTTGACCGGCTGCACCGAGTCGATCGCCAGCTCGTCGAGCCACGACACGTGGTTGCTCGCGACGAGCACGCCACGCTTCGGGATCTCCTGGAACTTCCTGGCGCCGTGGACTTCCAGCCTCACGCCGAACGCCCGCAGGATGGCGTGGAACCACAGCCGGACAACGCTTTCGCGCTGCTTGCCCGGCAGGAGCAGCGCGAGGGCGATCCACGCGCCGCACAGGATCGCGGTGACGGCCGTGACGGCCCGCCAGACCTGCCTGAGCTTGGCGACTTCCTGCGGTGTGCTGCCGACGCATCCGTCACCGCACGGCGACGCAGGCATCCAGGCGTGGCTCATGACGTCTCCCCCAGGAAGAACTTCAGGTAGCGCTGATCCACGTGGTCCATGCCGAGCAGGATGAAGAGGTCGGCGACGCCGAAGTCCGCGTCGAGCGCGGGCCGTCCGCAGATCTTGGCGCCGAGCCGCAGGTAGCCCTTGAGCAGCGGCGGCAGCGCGGTCTTGTCGGGCCGCACGATCGCGTCGACGTCCAACGGGTTGTGCGGCGTGACCCGGTACTGCTCGGGCGCGTAGTGCTTGGCGTGCACCGTGTCCCAGACGCCGGCCGCCAGGCCGCCACCGCCCTGCAGCGGAATCGACGCACAGCCGACGAGCCACTTGTGGCCGCTGAGCAGCATGTACCGCGCGATGCCCGCCCACACGAGGCTGACGACGGCGCCGTTGCGGTGGTCGGGGTGCACGCACGAACGGCCGGTCTCGACCGTGGAGCTGCGGATGTCGTTCAGGTTGGTCAGGTCGAACTCGCCGTCGCCGTAGAGCCGCCCGGCCTCCTTGGCGCGCTCCGGCGGCAGCATCCGGTACCCGCCGACGATCTCGCCGGTGCGGTCGTCGCGCACCACGAGGTGGTCGCAGTACTCGTCGAACTCGTCGACGTCGTGGCCGGGCACGCCGGTGTGCAGCGTCGCCCCCATCTCACCGGCGAACACCTCGTAGCGCAGTTTCTGCGCGGCGACGACTTCTTCGCTGTCACGGGCGACGAGGAGGGAGTAGCGGGGAGCGTCCGCGCCCTGCTGGGCGGGAGTGCTGACAAGCAGTTCCGGCTGCGTCATGCGAACCAGGGTGAAGCCGGGTTGGCTAATCGCAGCAGGTCAGAACGATGTCCGGTCAGTGGCAGTCGGGTTAACCCGAGGTGGTGTGCTCCACCGCACGGGGGGTGATGCGGATCAGGAGGGGTGCTACTCATCCCGCGCCTCGCGAATCGCCGAGAGCTAGACCACTGCTGAGCGGGTGGGGTCGAGCAGGTCGACGTCGTTCTCCTCGATGAGGTGCTCTAGTGCGTGCCCGCCGTGTTCCCGTGCGAACGCCGCCTCGCTGGCGGTGATCGCCAGCAGCCAGTAGATGCTGATGCCGATCCCGTCCGCATGCACGTTCTCGAACTCGTCACCGAAGAGGAACGGCGTGCTCACCAGGAAGTGGTCGCAGGTGGATCCGGCGAGCCACGGCCTCCCGATGTTGATCACCTTGCCGAGCCGGACACGGAACCTCTCGTCGGCGTGGAACGCGGCGACCATGGCCAGGTTCTCCACCGCCTCCTCGGCTTCTCGCGGGGTGAGCGACAGGAACTCCAGCCGATGCCCGCCTGGCGTCGGCACCCGCCACGCGCCGACCGAGGAGTAGAGCCAGGCCCTGCCCTCCTCCTCCGGCGCGATCTCCAGCACCGCGAACTCCGGGATCGCCTCAACGATCCTGCCTCGATCCCAGGTCCGGAGACGTGCTCCGCGATCAGGCCAGAAGCCCTGCACGTGGTCCTTGATCGCGGAGCCGACTGCGTCAATCAAGAGTTGTGCTCCTCCGGGCTTTGGTCACGGCGCCGGGATCAGCAACGACATGAGCGTCACCCGCCGATCTTCGTCGACGAGGTGGAACACGGCCTCCCCAGGCACTCCCGCGGCCACGAACTCCTCCGCCAGCGTCTTGAGCAACGCGGGGAGGTCGACCTCGCCCCAGATCCCGATGTCGAGGTTGCCGCCGGTCTGACCGATGCCGGACCCGGTCACCTCGCCGGCGTCGCCGACCTCGCGTTCGACGATCTCTTCCAGGTCGTCCAGGGCGAAGTCGGCCTCGGGGAAGTACAGGAACACGTCCCTCACAGCTCAAGCCTCCAGAAATGGCGAACGGCCGCCCCACCGGGAAGGTGGGACGGCCATTCTGCCGGACCGAGTGCTCAGCCCTTGCGCTTCTTGACCTCTTCGGTCAGCTGCGGCGCGACGTTGAACAGGTCGCCCACGACACCGAAGTCGGCGATCTCGAAGATCGGGGCCTCGGGGTCCTTGTTGACCGCGACGATCGTCTTCGAGGTCTGCATGCCCGCGCGGTGCTGGATGGCACCGGAGATGCCCAGCGCCACGTACAGCTGCGGCGAGACCGTCTTGCCGGTCTGGCCCACCTGGAACTGGTGCGGGTAGTAGCCGGAGTCGACGGCGGCGCGCGAGGCACCGACGGCGGCGCCCAGCGAGTCCGCGAGCTCCTCGACGGTCGAGAACTTCTCGGCCGAGCCGACGCCGCGGCCACCGGAGACGACGACCGAGGCCTCGGTCAGCTCCGGGCGGTCGCCGCCGGTGATGGCCTCGCGCGAGGTCACGCGGGCGGACTTGGCGGCGTCCACGGAGATGGAGACCGACTCGTCCAGCACGGCGTCCGCGGCGGACTCCTCGGCCTCGACGCCGCCGGGGCGGACGGTGATGACCGGGGTGCCGGTGCCGACCTTGGCCTTGACGACGAACGCGCCACCGAAGATGGACTGCACGCCGGTGCCGTCCGCCTCGATGTCCACGACGTCCACGAGCAGGCCGGAGCCGAGGCGCACGGCGAGACGGCCCGCGACCTCCTTGCCCTCGATCGTCGCGGAGACGAGCACCGCGGACGCGTTCGGGGCGAGAGCGGCCAGCGCGTCGACCTTGGGGGTCACCAGGAAGCCGGCGGCGTCGTCGGACTCGACGGCGTAGACCTTCGCGGCGCCGTACTTGCCCAGCGACTCGCGGATTTTCGACGCGGTGCCGGGTGCGCCCACGACCACCGCGGCCGGGGTGCCCAGACGACCGGCAGCCGTCAGCAGCTCGTAGCTGACCTTCTTGACCTCGCCGTCGACGTGGTCGACCAGAACCAGAACTTCAGACATGATTTCCCCTCCCTCAGATGAGCTTCTGGCCGACGAGGAACTCGGCGATCTTGGATCCGCCGTCGCCACCGTCCTCGACGCGCTGACCCGCGCTGCGCGGCGGCTTGGGGGCCGCCTCCAGCACCTGGGTCCACGCGCCGGACAGGCCGACCTCGGACGCGTCGATGCCGAGGTCCGCCACGGAAAGCGTGGAGACGGGCTTCTTCTTCGCGGCCATGATGCCCTTGAAGGACGGGTAACGCGGCTCGTTGATCTTCTCGGTCACGGAGACCACGGCCGGGAGCGACGCCTCGAGGAACGCGACGCCCTCGTCGGTCTCGCGCTCGCCCTTGATCGTCGTGCCCTCGACCGTGACCTTGCGCAGCTGGGTGACCTGCGGAAGGCCGAGCAGCTCGGCGAGGATGGCCGGGACAGCGCCCGCGCGGCCGTCGGTCGCCTCGTTGCCCGCGATGACCAGGTCGACGTTCTCGACCGTGCCGATCGCCTTCGCGAGGACCTTCGCCGTCGCCAGCACGTCCGAGCCGTGCAGCGCTTCGTCGCTCACGTGGATCGCCTTGTCGGCGCCCATCGACAGCGCCTTGCGGATCGCGTCGGTGGCGCGGCCGGGACCCATCGCGATCACGGTCACCTCGCCACCGTGGGCCTCCTGCAGCAGCAGGGCCTCTTCGACGGCGCGCTCGTTGATCTCGTCGAGCACGGCGTCCGCGGATTCGCGGTCAAGGGTGTGGTCGGCGTCGGTGAGCTTGCGCTCGGACCAGGTGTCAGGCACCTGCTTGACCAGGACAACAATGTTCATAGGTCCTCTTCGACCTCCTGCGGACGGGCGGCGACGCTTGCGCGGAGGACTCTAGGGACTGCGCCGCCGAGTGTTCACGACCCTGCCATCAATCCGGATGTTACCCGCCAGTAGCACCCCTGCAAACGCCAGCAAGCACCCCGCAAGCGTGATGGTTCTCACCCGGTCGCGCCACCTTTTGAGACGTAACCCATTCGGGGGTCTAGGCTGCGCTGACATGTACCGGCGAGTAGCTATCGTGACCGACTCCACGGCCTGTCTCCCGGCGCAGCTGACTGATCAACTCGGCATCGAAGTGGTGCAGATCCAGGTCCGGATCGGCGACCACACCGACGACGAGTCCCGCATCCCGGTCCCCGACCTGGTCTCGGCCATGCGTTCGAACGTGCCCGTCGCGACGATTCCCCCCGATCCGGGCGCGTTCTTCTGGACGTACAACGAACTGGCCGCGTCGGGCGTTCGCTCGATCGTGTCCGTGCACGTGTCGAGCCGCCAGTCCGCGACCGTGGAAGCGGCCAAGGAAGCCGCCGCCAAGGTCCGCGTGCCCGTGTACGTCGTCGACACCCACACCTGCGGGATGAGCATCGGCTACGCGGTCCAGGCCGCCGCGAAGGTGGCGGAAGCGGGTGGCAACGTGGAGAAGGTGCTCGCGACCGCCCAGCGGCGCTTCGACAGATCCACCGAGCTGATCTACGTCGACACGCTCGAGTACCTGCGCCGCGGCGGCCGCATCGGTGCCGCCGCCGCACTGGTCGGCGGTGTGCTGTCGATGAAGCCGCTGCTGACGATGGCCGACGGCCAGATCACGCCGCTGGACAAGGTGATCGGCGCCGACCGCGCGCTCAACCGGATGCTGGACATCGCGATCAAGCGCGCGGGCACCGACACCGTGGACGTCGCGGTGGAGCACTTCGACGCTCCGGAGAAGGCGGCCCGCCTGCTGCGCAATCTCCGACGCCGCGTGCCCAACGTCCGCCAGTTCATGTTGACGCAGGTCAGCTCGGCCATCGGGGCCCACGTCGGCCCCGGCGCGCTGGGCATCACAGTTTCGCCGGTGTGACCCTCGGGAACTCGGAGTGCTGTTCCGTCCGTTGAACTGGACGTTACGGACACCTGGAGGACCGATGGCCGGTTTCATGGACAAGATCACCAGGTTCCTGCGCAGTCCGCAGGGCCACAAGCTCCAAGCCAAGGCACGGCAGATGGCTCAGGACCCGCGCAAGCGCGCGCAGGCCGAGCAGCTGCTGCGCAAGTTCCGCGGTGGCAAGAAGCACTAGCTCCCGAAGAGTGCGTTGAGCTCGCCGTAGCCCAGACCCTCTTCGGTGCTGTCGTACGTGCCCTTCGACAGCAGCTCTTCGGCCGCATTCTTGGCCGTCGCGTAAGCCGCTGACGCCAGCGCGGTGCCGACGCTGATCCTGGCAGCGCCCGCGGTCCCCAGCTCGTGGACCGCGGGCGCACCCGGACCCGCCAGCACGTTCAGCGGCGCGTCGATCTTCCCGGCCAGCTCCCTGACGGTGTCGAGGTCGGTCACTCCCGGCACGAAGATGCCGCTCGCCCCCGCCTCCAGGTACGCCTTCGCGCGATCCAGCGTGTGCTGAAGACGATCCTGCGGCTCACCGATGCCGCGCAGGTACACGTCGATCCTCGCGTTGATGTAGAGGTCCGGCGCCGCTTCGCGTGCCGCCCTCAGCCGCTCCTGCTGCTCCTGCACGTCACGGAGTCCTGCGCCGTGGGCGTCCTCGATGTTCACGCCGGACGCGCCCGCTTCGGCGACGGCCCTCGCCGTCTCGCCGACCTCCTTCGCGTCCTCGCCGAAACCGGACTCGATGTCCGCGGTCACCGGCACCCTGACCGCCTTCGCGATCCTGGCGACGAGGTCGATGGCCAGATCGCGGTCGAGCGCGTCGCCGTCCGGGGCACCGAGACTCCACGCCACACCGGCGCTCGTGGTGGCGACGGCCTTGGCCCCGGCCGCCTCGACGATGAGCGCGGAGGCGACGTCCCAGGCGTTGGGGAGAGCGAGCGGACCGGCCTGGTGGAGGGCGTGGAAGAGCTTCGTACGGTCAGTGGCGGAAGTCATGATCGATTGATATCAGCAGGTACCGACATTTTTCCGGCGAGTTTCGGACATGAACCGATGACTTTCCGACACAGCCCGCTCGGTTGCCGCGCTCAGTTGCTGCCCGCCTTGCGGCGCGCCTCCTCGAACGTCCGGAGGTAGCGCTGGCGGAAGTCCTCGCGTTCCACCCACGTCGTGTGCTCGGCGGGCTGAGGTGAGGCGGGCGGGGGCAGCGCGGTCCGCACCGCGGGCGGCGGGGCGGGCTCCGGTTCGGCTTCGGGCTCGGGTTCTGGCTGAAGTTCCTCGACCAGTGCCGCGACCGGCTCTTCGGCGACCACCTGGGCGACCGCTTCGACGGCCTCGGGACTGTCGGTGCTCGGCGCTACCGTTGATTCGGGGGCTTCGAAATTCCCCACGGGGGGATCGAGGTCCCCATCCCAATCATATCCAGCGACACCGACAGTTTCGGGCGCGGCGACAGCGTCCGGCTCCCGCTCCGCAACCACTTCGGCGACAGGCTCCGGCTCGGCGACCGGTTCGGCAACCGACTCCGCGACCGGCTCGGCCAGCGACGCGAACGCCGGTTCCAGCCGCGGCTCCAGCTGCCGCAGCCCCATCACCGGGTTGCGGTGAATCGGCCTCGTGTCGTACTCGTCGTCCACCGGCTCGACGGTCACGGGCTTCTCCACCCACGTCCGCTCGGCCGGCGCCTCCGACGGCGCAGAAACGTCCGGAGCCGACTCCTCGCGGCGCCGCACCAGCACGTACATGAGGGCTGCCCCCAACGTGAAGGACAGCACGCACAGTCCGAAGACGATCCCGACTGCCCCTGCCATTGCGAAGGCTCCTAGCTGACGAGGACGTCGATCTGAGGTCCGAAGTCCGAGGGCGGGCCCCACACGGGGTCCACGATCACGCGAGTGGTGATCTCGCTGTCCACCCCTTGCTCGGCCAGGTACTGCCGCACCAGGCCGGCCCTCTCCATCGCGAGCACGTCGCAGCGGTGCGACGCCGTCTCGCCGTTCCACGCGTGCGCCACCAACGTCACCGAGCCGGTGGCGTTGCGCAGCACACTGGCCAGAGAACGCCGCACGTCCTCACCGCGGCCCACCAACGACGCGGTGCCCGGTGCGAACGTGATGCCCTTGACCGCGTGCGAGGTGAACAGGTTCCGCACGGCCTCCTGCGCCACCGCCGCGGGCAGCGACACGGGTGCGGGCGGCTCCATCCGCAGCGGCGCGACGAAGTCGGAGACGGGTACTGGGCCCGCGAGAACGGCCGGCACGGCGGGCGACGACGACAGCGCCGTCTCCAGTTCGTCGCCGTACACGGAGAACCCGAACGCCGTCACCGTCGCGGGCACCATCAACGCGCCGACGAGCAGCGGGACCCAGCGCTTCACGACGCCGCCACCTGTTCGGGGATGTGCAGCGGGGCGACGCGATCAGCGGCCACCGACAGGGCGGCGCGGGCGGCGGACAGTTGCGAGTGGACGACCCGCTTCAGCTCGTGCAGCTCGTCGGTCCGGTCGGCGACCTCGGCCAGGCGGCGCTGGGCTTCGCGGCACGCCATCTTCACCATGAACTCCGACCGCGCCCGCGCCAGCGCCTCCTGCTCCTGCAGGTGCTGCGCGGCCTCGTTGCGGCGCCGGGTCATCGTGAGTTCGAAGAACTGCTGGGCCTTCTCGCGTTTGCGCTCGGAGTCGGCTTCCAGCGAGTTGCACTGCAGAGCGGTCTCCCGCAGCAGCATGTCCGCGTCGGCCTGTGCCTGGGCGACGGCCTCGGTGCACTCGCGCTCCACCTCGTCGGCGCGCTGGCGGTGCTGGGCCTCGAGGTCGGTGCAGCGGCGTTCCATCTCCAGCTCGCGCCGTTCCATGGCGGCGGCGCGGGTGGCGCAGTCCTGACGCGAGGCGTAGAGCTCGGACTCGGCCTCGGCGCGCATGGCGGCGGATTCGCGTTCGGCGCCGGCGCGCAACTCGGCGACCTCGACGTCGGTGCGCGCACGGAGATCGGTGCACTCGCGTTCGGCCTGCAGGTGCATCTCCGCCGTCTCGTCCTCGGCGAGGCGGAGCATGCGGTGCATCCGTTCGGTGGCGCTCGCGTGCGTGCCCGAAGTGGATTCGAGGCGCTCGATCCTGGCGCGCGCCTCCTCCAGGTCCTGCCGCGTCATTTCCAGCAGCTTGCGCAGATCGGCTGCCTGCGCCAGTGCCTCGGCCCGGTCGAGGCTCGTGAAGCGCAGCTGCTCCTCGAGATTCTCGATGTGGTCGATGACCTGACGTCGATGAAAACCTCGGTAGACAACGTCAAAACCGGCGTGCAGCGGAACTAGTTCCTGCTCTTTTGCACCCATGGTCACCTACTCACTCAACCGGGCTGAAGATTGTGCGAGCTTACCCACGGGCGGTGACCCCAACCAGCGTCGACAATGGACGGACGGGGTTGATGTAACACGTGGAATAACCCGTCTTTCCTGGGCAAACGCGACATCCGTAGATCAACACCAAACGACTCGCAGTCACCCGATTGTGTCAAGCAGGGCTCCTTTTCGGGGTGTTCACTCCATGCGTTCGCCGTGCACGGAAAGCAACCATCAAGGTCGAGATCACACGAATTGCCTTCCATCGGTCGTGGCTACTTCGATCACGCTTCGTTAGCCTTCTCGTTCGTGTCCTCACGAGTAGCCGTCGTCACCGACTCGACCGCGTCGCTTCCGGCCCGTCTGGCGGACCGGTTCAACATCATCACGGTCCCGATGCAGCTCAAGATCGGGTCGGAACTGATCGACGAGGCATACGTGCCGACCGACCGGCTGCTGCAGGCGATGCAGGCACAGATCCCGATCACGACGCAGCCGCCGGCGCCGGACGCGTTCTTCTGGGCCTACCAGGACGCGTGGGCGAAGGGCGCGGAGACGATCATCTCGGTGCACGTGACGCCGAAGCTCTCCCCCGCGACTGACGCGGCGAAGGTGGCCGCGGCCAAGTCGCGCGTGCCGGTGTTCATCGTGGACTCGCACTCGTCGGGCATGACTCTCGGGTTCGCCGCGCTCGCGGCCGCGCGGATCGTGCAGAGCGGCGGCAACGTCCAGAACGCGCGCGATGTCGCCGAGCAGCGCGGCCGGGACGCCAACGTGCTGATCTACGTCGACACGCTGCACTACCTGCGCCAGGCGGGGCGGGTCAGCGCGGCGGCGAAGCTCTTCGGCGACGCGCTCTCGGTGAAGCCGCTGCTCACGGTCGTGAACGGTGAGGTGGAGCCGTTCGACAAGGTCGTCGGCCGCGACCGGGCGCTGGCGAAGCTCGTGGACAAGGCGGTGGCGCTCGCCTACGGACGCAACGTGGACCTCGCGGTCGAGCACTTCGCGGCCGAGAAGGAGGGCCACGAGCTGCTCGAGATGCTGCAGAAGCGGATCCCGCACGCCCGCGACGTCGTCCTGACGCAGGTCAGCGCGGCGATCGGCGCGAACGTGGGACCGGGAGCGCTGGCCGTCACCGTCTCGCCGTTCTGATCAGAGCCCGGCCACTTCCTCCGCGAGGAGCAGCCCGGGATCGAACCCGAGCGGCGTGAGGTGACCGGCGAGCTCCAGTGAGAGCACGCCCTGCAGGCGCGTCCAGAAGGCCAACGCGCGGTGCACCGTCGGCGACGACGCGGGCAGGGCGTCCGCCCACCCCCGGCTCATGCCCAGGACGACGTCGAACGGGGTCTTCGGCTGCTCGTCCGGCTCGCCGGCGCAGACCTCCAGCAACACCGTCAGGATCTCGTCCGAGATCGCGGTGACGTCGTCGGGCGCGTGATAGCCGGGCACGGGCGTGCCGTAGATGAGCAGGTAGCGCTGCGGGTCACTCAGCGCCCACTCCCTGATGACGGCGGCGAGCGCCACCGCGGTGGTGCCGGCCGCGTGGGCGGCGCGGACGGTGTCGGCGAGGCTGCGGTAGGCGTCCCGGATGAGCGCGGTGATCAGCTCGTCGCGACCGGCGAAGTACCGGTACAGCGCGGGCCCGCTCATGCCCATCTCCTTGGCGATGGCGTTGAGCGACAACGCCGTCACCCCGGCCGTGGCGATCTGGCCCCACGCGTGCCGCTTGACCTCGTCGCGCACCTGGGCCCGGTAGCGCTCTCGGGGGTTCCCTGCCGGCTCCGTCATGGTTAGACCCTCTCACATTCGTTATTGACAGTCACGCAGGCTTCAGCTTAGCTTCTGCATGTCACAGAAGTTAGAGCTTCTAACTACGGTGACTGCCGCTAATGAACCGAAGGAGAAGTCCCATGACCCGCACCCGCACCGCCCTGACCGCCCTCTCGCTCAGCGCCGGACTGCTCGCCGTCACCGCGTGCCAGAGCGCGCCGACCAGCTCGCCGGCACCGAGCAGCAGCGCTGTCCCGACGGGCTCGGTGACCTGCGAGGGCCAGGGCATCAACCCGGCCGCCCAGCTGCACCACCGGACCGAGACCCGCATCAACGCGCCGTTGGACACGGTCTGGAAGGTGCAGACCGAGGTGGAGGGCTGGCCCGCCTGGCAGAAGGCCGTCACCACCGCGAAGAGGCTGGACGAGGGCGAACTGAAGGCGGGTTCGAAGTTCGAGTGGACGACCCCGGCGCCCGCGACGCCGGTCTCGCCCGCCACCACGCTGAACATCACCTCGACGGTTCTCGGGATCAAGACCGGCGAGTGCGTGCGCTGGAGCGGGCCCGCGGTCGGCCAGGGCCTGGGCATCGACGAGGGCGTCCACGTCTGGACCTTCACCGAGGTCGACGGCGGCGTCCTGGTCCGCACCGAGGAGAGCTGGACCGGCGCACAGCTGGAGGCCGACCCGGCCACCGCCATCAAGGTCCTGGCCCCCGGCCTCGACTTCTGGCTGGCCGACCTCAAGGCCGCGGCCGAAGCCCGTCCCGCCCAGAACTGACGTTCCGCACCCCGACGCCCGATCCTCAGAAGGAGAAGATCATGTCCACGAACACCCGCGCCTCCGTCCACCCGTCGAAGCGCGTCCTGGTCGCGGCCTGGGCCGTGCCCGTCATGGTGATCGGCAAGTTCGGCCTGCTCTCCGGGATTCCGATCGCCGTCGTGCTCGTCGCGAGTCTGCGCAAAGGCCGTCCCCAGGCCCTGCGCTGGTGGTCAGGAGCTCTCACGCTGGCCTACGCCACCCCGTTGACGATGTGGCTGGCCGGGCCGAGTCAGGCGCCCAGCCTGTCCAAGTACATGGACTCCACGACGACGGCGGCACTCGCCGCGGCGGGCATCGCGACCGCCATCGCCCACCAGGTAGTTCGCAGGCGGTCTACTGGCAAGTAACCTGGCGGGCGTGACCCTCCCCCTGACCGGCGAACGCACCGTGCCCGGTATCGCGGAAGAGAACTACTGGTTCCGGCGCCACGAGGCGGCATACCTACACCTCATCGGCCACTGCGCGGACGCCGTCGTGCTGGAGGCGGGCTGCGGTGAGGGCTACGGCGCCCAGCTGATCCGCACGGTCGCGCGGCGGGTGATCGCGCTCGACTACGACGAACTGACGTCGCAACACGTGTCGCGCGCATACCCGCAGCTCAACGTGCTCCGCGGCAACCTGGCGGCACTGCCGTTGCGCGACGGGAGCGTCGACGTCGTGGCGAACCTGCAGGTCATCGAGCACCTGTGGGACCAGGAGGGGTTCCTGGCGGAATGCCTGCGGGTGCTGCGTCCAGGTGGGAGGCTCATCGTGACGACGCCGAACAGGCTGACGTTCTCGCCCGGCCAGGACACGCCGCTGAACCCGTTCCACACCAGGGAACTCGCACCGTCCGAACTGGACGAGATGTTGCGCAAAGCTGGTTTCCGCGTTGACGAACTGACGGGACTGCGTCACGGACAGAGGCTTGACACGCTCCTGAACGGACAGATCATCAACGCACAGGTCGAAGTCGCGCTGTCCGGTGCGCCGTGGCCGGCCGAGCTCAAGGAGGCTGTGGAGTCGGTGACGGTGGAGGACTTCGACATCACCCCTGACGACATGGACGGCTGCCTCGATCTCGTGGCCGTGGCGGTGCGTCCGTGACGTCGAGCAACACATCCAAGGCTTCCGAGGGCACGTTCTGCCTCGTCCTGCACAGCCATCTGCCGTGGCTCGCGCACCACGGCGCGTGGCCGGTCGGCGAGGAGTGGCTCTACCAGGCGTGGGCGCACTCGTACCTGCCCATCGTGGACATGCTGCGCCGCTTCGCCGACGAGGGCCGTTCCGACGTGCTGACGCTCGGCGTCACCCCGATCCTGGCCGCACAGCTGGACGACCCGTACTGCCTGCGCGGCATGCACGACTGGCTCGGCAACTGGCAACTGCGCTCGCACTTCGCCGGGGAACGGCTGCCGGAACTGTCGGCGTACGAGCACCGCGCGTCCTCCTGGGCGCTGGACCGGTTCGAAAGCCAGTGGCGGCACGGGTTCTCGCCCGTCCTTCGGTCCCTTGTGGACTCTTCGACGATCGAGCTGCTCGGCGGGCCCGCCACGCATCCCTTCCAGCCGTTGCTGGATCCGCGGGTGCGGGCCTTCGCGCTGCGGACCGGCCTGGACGACACCGCGCTGCGGGTCGGCCGTGCGCCGGAAGGGATCTGGGCGCCGGAGTGCGGTTACTCGCCCGGCATGGAGGCGGGGTACGCGGCGGCGGGCGTGCGGCGGTTCATGGTCGACGGGCCCGCGCTGCACGGCGACACGTCGTCCGCGCATCCGGTCGGCTCGTCCGACGTGCTGGCGTTCGGGCGTGATCTGGAGGTCTCGTACCGCGTCTGGTCGCCGAAGGTCGGCTATCCGGGCGATGCCGCGTACCGGGATTTTCACACCTACGATCACCCGACGGGCCTCAAGCCGTCACGGGTGACGGGCAAGAACGTGGCGCCGGAGGACAAGCGGCCGTACGACCCGTTGCTGGCGCGCGAAGCTCTCGACAGGCACGTCGCCGACTTCGTGGAGACGGTCGTGCGGCGGTTGCGCGCGATCGACGGCGGTCTCGTCGTGGCGGCCTACGACACCGAGCTGTACGGACATTGGTGGCACGAGGGTCCGTTGTGGCTGGAGGCCGTGCTGCGCGCGCTGCCGGAAGCGGGCGTGCGCGTGACGACGTTGCGGGGCGCCGTCGAGGCCGGGCACGTGGGCGCGCCGGTCGAGCTGCCGGCGTCGTCGTGGGGCAGCGGCAAGGACTGGCGCGTGTGGGACGGCGCGCAGGTGTCGGACATCGTGTCGTTGAACGAGTCGGTGCAGAAGGAACTGCTGGGGCTGGACTTCTCCTCCGGCGTGCGGAATCCGGTGCTGGACCAGGCGGTGCGCGAGGCGCTGCTGGCGTTGTCGAGCGACTGGGCGTTCATGGTCACCAAGGACTCGGCCGCCGACTACGCCCGTTACCGCGCGAAGATTCACAGCGATCGTTTCAGCGAGCTCGCGGCGTTGACGCGAAGCGGTCGTGGACAGGCGAGAGCAACGGAGCTCCGCGCGGCAGACGGCCCGTTCGGGCACCTGGACGCGCGAGGAATGGGGTAGCGGGATGCGCGTGCTGATGTTGTCGTGGGAGTACCCGCCGGTGGTCGTCGGCGGGCTGGGCAGGCACGTCCACGCGCTCGCGACACAGTTGGCCGCGCAGGGGCACGACGTCGTCGTGCTGTGCCGTCAACCTTCGGGCACCGATGCGATCACGCATCCCACGGTGGACGTGGTGAGCGAGGGCGTGCGGCTGGTCCGCGTCGCCGAGGATCCCGCGCACTTCGTGTTCGAGAAGGACCTGTTGGCGTGGACGCTCGCGATGGGTCACGCGATGACGCGTGCCGGGCTGGCGCTGGACTCGTGGCGTCCCGACGTCGTGCACGCGCACGACTGGTTGGTCGCGCATCCGGCCGTGGCGCTCGCCGAGGCGTTCGGCGTGCCGTTGGTGGCGACGATCCACGCGACCGAGGCCGGCCGGCACTCCGGCTGGCTGTCGCACCCGCTGAACCAGCAGGTGCACTCGGTGGAGTGGTGGCTGGCGAACCGCGCCGACTCGCTGATCACCTGTTCGTCGGCGATGCGCGGCGAGGTCGCGCATCTGTTCGAAGTGGACACCGCCGACGTTTCCGTGCTGCACAACGGCATCGAGCCGGGCGGCTGGAAGGTGCGCGCGAAGGACGTCGGCGCTGCTCGGCGCACGTACTCGCCGCACGGTGATCCGTTGCTGCTGTTCTTCGGCCGCATCGAGTGGGAGAAGGGCATCCAGGACCTGATCGCCGCACTCCCCCGGATCCGCCGTGTCCACCGGGGCACGCGCGTGGTCGTCGCTGGAGGCGGTTCGCAGACCGAGTGGTTGCAGGACCAGGCGCGCAAGCACCGCGTGTTGCGGGCCGTGGAGTTCGTCGGCCATCTGTCCGACAGGTCTTTGGCGGCGTTGCTCACCGCGGCCGACGCCGTCGTGCTGCCCTCCCGCTACGAACCTTTCGGCATCGTGGCCCTGGAAGCGGCGGCCGCCGGAACGCCCCTGGTCGCGTCGACCGCCGGTGGTCTCGGCGAGGTCGTGCTGGACGGGGTGACGGGCCTGTCGTTCGCCCCCGGTGACGTGGACGGGCTCACGCGCGCCGTCCGTGACGTGCTGTCCGATCCCGCCTCGGCCGCCTCCCGTGCCCGCGCCGCCAAGGCTCGTCTGGTCTCCGACTTCAACTGGGCCACGATCGCCACCGACACGGCTTCGGTCTACGCCAAGGCTTTGGTGCGCGAACCACGCGTCCTGGGCCGCCCCAAGATCGCGACGGGAAATCTGTTCACCTAGGTCCGCTACAGTCGCCGGTCCCGTTAACAACAGGTGACCGAGGACTGAATGAAATACCAACGCTTCGTGGCACTCGGGGACAGCTGCACCGAGGGCCTGGACGACCTGCTCCCCGACGGCCGCTACCGGGGCTGGGCGGACCGGGTCGCGTCCGCACTGGACGCGCCGGGCTTCCGCTACGCCAACCTGGGCGTGCGCGGCCGCCGTCTCGACCAGATGCTGGTGGAGCAGGTCCCGTCCGCGGCGGCGTTGGAGCCCGACCTGGTCGTGCTCTTCGGCGGCGGCAACGACGTGATGTCCAACGCGACTCTGGACCAGATCGCCGAGCGGGCAGACGCGATGGTGCGCGCCGTGACGTCCTTCGCGTCGACTGTCGCTGTCTTCACGTTGAGCGACATCTCGCACCGCATGCCGTTCGGCCGGCGCATGCGTCCGCGCATCGAGACCTTGAACTCCGCCATGCGCGCCGCGGCTTCGCGCTACGGCGCTGTGCTGGTCGACGTGGAGGCCGACGAGTGCGTGCACGACTCACGCTACTTCGGCCCGGACCGCCTGCACCTGTCGTCGTTGGGGCACAGGCGGTTGGCCGGCCACGTGCTGTCGGCGCTCGACATCCGGTTCGACGAGTCCTGGCTGATGCCGCTGGAGGGCACGGCCGCGAGCGCTTCCGTTCTCGATCACTGGCGGTGGCTGCGCGACCAGGTGCTGCCCGTCGCCTACACCCGGACACGCAACAAGCTGATCGGGCGGCAGCCCGGTGACGGCTTCACCCCGAAGCGCCCGGAGCTCGTGCCGCTGACCTGGCAGCGGCACGCAACTCGCTGACCTTCTTCGCGTACGGGTGCGGGTTGCCCTGGATGTTCAACGGGAACCGGCCGGACAGGAGCAGCTCGTCCTCACGCCGTCCCGGATCCGGATCGGCGACGCAGGCGACGCGGCCGTGCGCCGCCAGCCACTCGCTCACGACCGGTTCCTGATCGCCGAACGTCAGCCGCGACCCCACCTGCCGCAACGGCAGGCCGAGGTGGCACCCGAGGGTGAGGCGCAACGTCGAGCCGGACGCGTTGCCGCGGAAGTGGTTGCGCAGCCTGGACCTCAGCGTGCGCTTCACCGTCGCGATGCCGACGTAGAGCGCCGTGCCGTACTCGGTGACGTGACAGTCCTCGGTCGGCACGCCGTCCGGAATCTCGTCGAAGAACCACACGTAGACGCCCGGCTCCTTCGGCGCCGTCGCGTAGTCGGCGGCGGTGTAGACCCGGTCATAGGAGATCACGCCGGGCTCTCCAGCGACTTGTCCAGCGCCTCCTTGGCCTTGCGGGCCATGTCCGCGATGTCCGCCCGCCGCTGCGCGTCGGCCTCGTAGTCGGCCCGCCGATCCCGCACCACCCGAGCCGGCATCCCGACCGCGATCTTGAAGTCCGGCACGTCCCCGCGCACCACGGCGTGCGCGCCGAGCACGCACCCGCGGCCGACCCGAGTGCCACGCAGCACGGTCACCTTGGCGCCGAGCCAGCAGTCCGGCCCGATGCGCACCGGCGACTTCACGATGCCCTGGTCCTTGATCGGCAGCGTGATGTCCTCGATCTTGTGGTCGAAGTCGCAGATGTAGACCCAGTCCGCGACCAGCGACGACGCGCCGATCTCGATGTCGAGGTAGCAGTTGACCGTGTTGTCCTTGCCGAACACGACCTTGTCGCCGATGCGCAGCGACCCCTCGTGGCACCGGATGGCGTTGCCGTCGCCGATGTGCACCCAGCGGCCGATCTCCATGCGGCCGAAGCCGGGGCGGGCCATGATCTCGACGCGCTTGCCGAAGAACACCATGCCGCGCAGCACCACGTGCGGGTTGAGCAGGCGGAACTTCAGCAGCCGCCAGTACCGCACGATGTACCAGGGCGTGTAGGCGCGGTGGCGCAGGACCCAGCGCAGGGAGGCCATCGTGAGGAACCGCGCCTGCATCGGGTCCCGGCGCGACCTGCGCCAGCGAGTCCAGACAGGTGCGCCCCACATGCTCGTCATGGACGAAGACTCTAACTTCGGGCGGCCGGCGGGCTGGAAACGGTTCTAATAGTGGCCTCGGCGAACGCGAGGTGCGACATGTGGGCGGTCATCGGTGTCTGGGACATCGACGCGGAAGCGATCGACGCGCTGCGGGCGCAGGTGCCGCTGATGGCGTCGAGCAAGGTCGGGCTACCTGGGTTCGTGCACGGCACGTGGACGCTCGACGGCCACATGATCCAGGTCTACGACAACGAGGCGGACGCGCGCCGCTACCACCAGGACATGCTCGACCAGGGCGCGACTGAACCTCCCGGTGTGCGCTGTGTCGTGTGGGACGTGTCCGAGGTCGGCGCCGAGTCTCAGGCACCCTAGGGACATGGCGATTCCTCTCATCATCGACACCGACCCCGGCGTCGACGACGCGTTCGCGATCGCGCTCGCGGCCCGCAGTCCCGAGGTCGAGCTGAAAGGCCTCACCACGGTCTTCGGCAACGTCGGGCTCGACCTCACCACGGCCAACGCGCTGCGCCTGCTCGCCCACCTCGGCCGCACCGACGTGCCGGTGATCAGGGGCTTCGGCGGGCCGGGCGGTGCGGCGGACGTGCACGGCGAGGACGGGCTCGGCGGGCAGGCGCACACGTTGCCGGAGAACACCGAGGGCGTCCGCGGCGAAGACGTCGTCCAGTTCTTCGCGGACAACGTCAAGCCGGACACCGTGGTCGCGGCCATCGGGCCGCTGACGAACATCGCTCACGCGCTCGAGGCCGGCATCGAGTTCCCGCGGCTGATCGTCATGGGTGGCGGGCTCGGCCTCGGCAACATGACCGCGCGCGCCGAGTTCAACTTCTGGGCGGACGCCAAGGCCGCGCGGACGGTCGTCCGCAAGGGCAACCCGATCGTCGTGCCGCTCAACCTGACCCAGCGGTGCATCGCGGACACCGAGTTCCTCGCGAACGTCGACCCCGTGCTGAGCAACCTCACCGGGACCTACCGGGCCTATCTCGCGAGGCATTCCGAGCAGAACATGTCCGGGCGCGAGGAGGGCATCCTGATCCACGACGCGGTCGCCGTGGCGGAGGCGATCGTGCCCGGCACCCTGCACCTGAAGACGCACGGCCTCGACATCGACGACGAGGGTGCGCTCATCGAGGGAAAGCACCAGGTAGAGGTCGCGGAAGACTGCGATTGGCCCGCGCTGAGGGCCTTCATGGAGCAGCGCTTGTCCGTTTGACGACAACTTCACGTCGCTGTCTGGGGTTGAGCGGGCACGGAAAGTAGGGTCCGCGACCATGCAGCGAAGAGTCCTCACGACAGCTGCGGTAGCGGTGGCCATGACGTTCGGAGTGGTCCCTGCCTCCGCTCAGCCCCAGATCCAGGTGGTGCCGGATCCGGCAGCACACGTGAACCCGTTCATCGGCACGACCAACCTCGGGAACACCTTTCCCGGCGCGGTCGTGCCGTTCGGCATGTTCTCCTTCAGCCCGGAGGCCAGTCGCGGCAACACCCTGCGCGCCGCGGCTCCCGGCGGATACCGGTACGACGCCACGAAGATCCGCGGCTTCAGCCTCACCCACATGTCCGGGACCGGCTGCGCGGGCGGAAGCGGTGACATCCCGATCTTCCCGCACGTCGGGGCCGTCACCACGTCGCCGACCACGGACGCGACCGACGCGGTCTACGCCAGCGAGTTCGCGCACGCGGACGAGGTGGCCAAGCCCGGCCGCTACGACGTGACCCTGAAGTCCGGCGCGAAGGCCGAGCTGTCCGCCACCGAACGCACCGGTGCCGCGCGGTTCAGCTTCCCCGCCGACAAGCCGGCGACGGTGCTGATCAACACCTCCAAGTCGCAGGTCGGCTCGTCCGACGCCCAGACGGTGATCGACAAGGACAAGCGGACGATCACCGGCAGCGTCACGAGCGGCAACTTCTGCGGCTACATCAACCAGGTCGGCCGCCGCAGCTACTACACGCTGCACTTCGTGGCGGAGTTCGACCAGGCGTTCACCGAGGTCGGCACGTACCAGGACAACGTTGTCACGGCCGGAAGCACGTCCTCCAAGGGCGGCACGACGTACGGGACGAACGGCTGGCCGGTGCTCGGCAAGGGTTCCGGCGCCTACCTCGGGTTCGCGCCCGGTTCGCAGGTCGGCGTCAAGGTCGGCATCTCCTACGTCAGCCTGGACAACGCGAAGGCGAACCTCAAGGCCGAGAACAAGGGTCAGTCCATTGAGGACATGAGGGACAACGCGTACATCGCGTGGCAGAAGCAGCTCAAGCGCATCGAGGTCGGCGGCGGCTCCGATGACGAGCGGACGAAGTTCTACACCGCGCTGTACCACTCCCTGCTGCACCCCAACCTGTTCAGCGACGTCAACGGCGAGTACGCCGGATTCGACGGCAAGACCCACAAGATCGACAAGAGACGGCAGAAAGCCCAGTACGGCACGTTCTCCGGCTGGGACATCTACCGATCGCAGCTGCAGCTGCTCACCATGCTCGAACCGCAGATCGGCTCGGACATCGCGCAGTCGCTGCTCAACCAGTCCGAGCAGAACAACGGCGTGTGGGACCGCTGGACGCACAACGGCGGCGGCACGCACGTGATGAACGGCGACCCGGCGCCGATCGCGCTGGCTGCCATCTCGGCGTTCGGCGGCGACGGGTACGACGTCAAGGCGTCGCTGAAGTCGTTGGTGAAGGCCGCGACCGTGCCCACGGCGCTGGACCTGAGCAAGGACGGCTGGGCCGTGATGTCGGTCGGGCAGCGGCCGTCGCTCGACAAGTACCTGCAGAACAAGTACATGCCGTCCGTGTCGAACGCGTGGGGTGGCGCGGCGGAGACGTTGGAGATCTCCGCGGCGGACTTCGCGATCAGCCAGCTCGCCGAACGCACTGGCGACAAGAAGGTCGCGAAGACGTTCGCCGAACGCGCGCAGTGGTGGCAGAACAACTTCGACCCGGTCGCCGACAGCACCGGCGGCTACATCCGCAACCGCAGCGCCGACGGCACGTGGGTCAAGGACTTCACGCCGGACACCGGCAACGGGTTCGTGGAGGGCAGCAGCGCCCAGTACACGTGGATGGTCACGCACAACGTCGCCGGACTCGTCGACTCGCTGGGCGGCCGTGAGCGTGCCAACAAGCGGCTGGACGACTTCTTCCACAACGCGGACGGCAGCTGGGCCCTGACGGGCAAGGGCGGTGCGAAGTCCGAACTGGACAACGAGCCGTCCGTGAACGTGCCGTGGCTCTACAACTACACGGGCCAGCCCGCCAAGGCGCAGGAGACGCTGCGCGAGACGATCGGCACGCTGTGGAAGAACGCCCCCGGCGGCATTCCCGGCAACGACGACCTCGGCGCGATGTCGTCGTGGTTCGTGTTCACCGCGATGGGCATCTACCCGCAGGTGCCGTCCCGCGCCGAGCTGGTGCTGAGCAGCCCGCTGTTCACGTCGGTGAAGATCAACCGGGGTGGCGGCAAGGACATCACGATCAACGCGCCTCAGGCCAACGCCGCCACGAAGTACGTGCAGTCGTTGAAGGTCAACGGCAAGGCGTCCTCGAAGACCTGGCTGCCCGAGTCGTTCGTGGAACGCGGCGGCAAGCTGGACTTCGTGCTGGGCAAGACCGCTTCCTCTTGGGGCACGGGTGCAACGGATGCCCCACCGTCGTTCCGCGACGGCGAGAAGCCGATCAAGCACGACCAGCCGTACTTCCTGACCGTCGAACCGCGGCAGCTCGTGGTCGAGCCCGGCAAGTCGGTCACGGCGAAGGTCAACTCGGTCAAGCTCTACGACGGAGACCCGAAGGCGACCTACACGATCACCGGTCCGGAGACGCTGAAGTTCACGCCCACCACCGGTGCCGTGCCTTCGGAGTTCACGGTCACGGCCGAAGCCGGTACGGCACAGGGCTTCTACGACATCACCGTGACGGTGACCGTCGAGGGCGCGGCCAAGCCGGTCGTGCTGCCGCAGACGGTGAAGGTCGCGCCGGCGGGCAGCATGCTCGCGGCCGTGAACAACGTGGGAGCCTCCGCCGACGCTGACGGCGAGGGCGACTTCGACGGCGGCGGCTACAGCTACTCGCGGGAAGCGCTGGCCACGGCCGGTCTTCCGCCTGGCGGCACGAGCACCGTCGACGGCCTCACGTTCACGTGGCCGTCGTCGCCTCCCGGCCGTCCCGACAACGCGACCGCCACGAAGCAAACGCTCACCCTGTCCGGAACCAAGCTCGCCTTCGTCGGCTCCGCGGCCAACGGAGCACGAACGAAGCCGGCCACGGTGACGTTCACGGACGGCACCACGGCGGCGGTGGACGTCGGCTTCAGCGACTGGACGCTGGGCGGCGGCGGGGCGGCACCGAGCTTCGGCAACGTGATCCTCGCGAACACGCCGTACCGCAACCAGTCGGGCGGCGGTAGCGAGAAGGTCGCCACGCACATCTTCGCGACGAAGACGTACGTGGCTCCGGAGGGCAAGACGCTGGCGAGCGTCGTGCTGCCGGATGACGCCAACATGCACATCTTCGCGGTGGCACTGGGTTAGTCCATCCCGGTGGGTGCGGCTCGGTTCACCGGCCGGGCCGCACCCACCGAGGGGATGATCCGGACGTGAGCGACATCGAGCAGCGGCTCATCAAGGCGGCCCGCGACGGCGAGTGGCTGGAGTGCGCCGAGCCCGCCAACGTGGTGCGGGCGGGCCTGGTCAGGGAGCTGCTGATGGGTCGCCGCGGTGAGCTCGATCCGGGCGGGGTGAAGCTGCGCGGGGTGCGGATCGAGGGCACTCTCGACCTCGTCCGCGTGAAAGCCGTGGCAGGGTTGAGCTTCAGCGACTGCACGATCGACGAGCCCGTCATGGCCCGCTACGCGAGCTTGCCGGAACTGCACTTCTACGGCGGACGCTGTGCCGGGATCCACGCGAACGGCCTCCAGCTCGACGGCGACCTGTTCCTGCGCGGCGGGATTCAGATCACCGGAGACGACGCCCGCGGCACGATCAGGCTTCTCGACGCGCGCATCGCGGGCGACGTCGAGTTCGCGGACCTGGAGATCACCAACACCGGCGGCGCCGCGCTGCACGCCGACGGACTGAAGGTCGGCGGCAACCTGGCCTTGCGAGGCGTGCGGATCGCCGGGGACGGGCGCAGCGCGCTCAACCTCTTCGGCGCCCACGTCGCGGCGAACTTCAAGGTCGCGGAGTCCGAGATCACCAACAGCGCCGGTGCCGCGCTGGTCCTCGACAACATCACCGTCGGCGGCAACTTCTCGCTGCGCAAGGGAAATCGGATCACCGGGCACGGTGAGGCGGGCTCGGTCCGCCTCGTCAGCGCTCACATCTCAGGACATGTCGAGATGACGGGCACGGAGATCACCAACGCCGCGGGACCCGCGCTGGAGTCGAACGGGATCCAGGTCGAGGGGAACTTCCTGCTGCGGGACCGTCTTCTCCTCACCGGGCACGACGAGTTCGGCGCGGCCGACCTGGCAGGCGCCCGCATCGGGAACGCCCTCCAGTTCGCCGGCGCGACCCTGACGAACACGGCCGGTCCCGCGATCAGGGCCGACCGCGCCCGCATCGGCGACTCCCTGGTCATGATCGGCCAGAACCGGTTCTCCGCGGGCGGCGACGGCCCCGCGCTCAGCCTGATCGGCACCCACGTCGACGGCAGGTTCGGTTGTGCGGACACGGTCGAACTGAGGCCGCAGTCGAACCTGGTGATGAACCTCCAGCACATGGTGGTGGGGGTGTCCGCGAGGTTGCCGCACGCGGCACTGTGCCCCGCGCTCGGCCGCGGCCCGGCGTGCGAACACGAAAGTCTCGTCCGCATCGACGACTTCTCCTACCCCGCCCTCGGATCGGGATGGGACTGGGAACAGTGGCTGCACGTGATCCGCTGCCACACCCCCGCCTATCACGCCTCGTCCTACCAGCGGCTGGCCGCGGTCGAGCGAGCCGCCGGGCACGACGGCACCGTGCGCCGGATTCTCATGGCACAACAGACGGATCTGCGCCGGCGCAGCCCTCAGTCGTTGGGTGGGCCGTTGACGCGGTGGTTCCACTGGCTGTGGGGAGTGCTGGCCGGGTACGGCTATCGGGCTCGCCGCACCGCCGCCGCGCTGCTGCTGGTCCTGGTCGCCGCCGGGGCGATCGGCTGGTGGGCAGGGCAGGTCGACACCCGTCCGGGACATCACGTCGCCGAACGGGTCATCAGTGCGGGAGTTCCCTGCTCCACGGTCGAACTGGTCGGGCTCGGGCTGGACCGCGGGTTGCCGTTGGCGATGACCGGGATGCGGACGAGGTGCGATCTGGACACCGCGTCGAAGAAGGGTCAGGCGTTCACGGCGGCCATCTGGCTGGTGCAACTCGCTGTGTGGGGGTTGGCGACGCTGGCGCTGGCGGGGTACACGAATCTCGTGCGCAAGCCCGGCTGACGTGGAATGTCGCGGTCTCCAGCGAAGCTGATGCCGCAGTCAATAATCTTGGACCGTGTTCTCGGTTTCTGAGCGTGATCAGTTGCGCCGCGATCTCATCAACGCCGCCGACGTCGATCCACGGGTGGTCGGGGCGGCGCTGACCGGGTCAGCGGCGGTGGGCAGGGAAGATCGCTGGTCCGACATCGACTTCGCTTTGTCGGTCGAGCGCGACCTGGACGCGGTGGTCGACGACTGGACGGCGTTGATGTACGCGTGCGGTGCCGTCAGCCATCTTGACGTTCGGCACGGCACGGTGCTGTTCCGCGTGTTCCTGATGCGGTCGACGTTGCAGGTGGACGTCGCGTTCTGGCCGTCGGACGAGTTCGGGGCCACCGGGCCCACGTTCAAGCTGCTGTTCGGCGAGACGAACGACCTGCCGCAGGCCGGGCAGCCCGACCGGGACGGGCTCATCGGGCTTGCCTGGTTGTACGCGCTGCACGCGCGGTCGTCCATCGCGCGCGGGCGTTCGTGGCAGGCGGTCTACATGATCAACGGGATGCGCGACCACGTGATGTCGTTGTGGTGCCTGCGCGAAGAGGTGAACGCGGTGCAGGGGCGAGGGCTGGACGACCTGCGGAACGCCGGCGCGTTCACCGGGACGCTCGTGTTGTCCACGCATCCCGACGAGTTGGCGCGGGCGTTCCACGTGCTGACCGGGCTGTTGCTCGGGGAGATCACTGAGCCGGAACTGCGCGAGGCCGTTCGGGCATTGTCTCCCGCAGCAGCAAACCGGCCGTGAGCAGCACCAGCACGGCTGCCGAGCCGTGCACCATGAGCGCGTAGCCCACCGTGCCGCCGTGCGTGATCACGGCGAGGCAGTCGCCGATCGGGATGATCGAGTCCGCCAGGACCACCCAGCCCAGGGCTCGCCGCTGGCCCATCAGCAGCAGGATCAGGGCCGTCAGGGCATATGCGACGTCGCGCACGCCCTTCACGACGTAGTAGCCGGTCGGGTCGACGATGCCGAAACCCGCCGCGGCACCGTCGCCGTTCAGCAGGTAGCTGAGGCCGAAGTAGAAGCCGGCCAGCACGACGAGCCATCCCATGATCGTGGTCAAACGCATTGCATCCTCCGCAAGAATCTAGCAGTGCTAGCGACAGGAGCGACGCTAACACTGCGAGCGCTCGGTTGTCTAGCAGTGCTAGATTCTGCGGGGTGAGCATCCAGAACCGGCGTGAGCGTGAGCGGGCCGAACGCCATCAGCTGATCATCGACGCCGCCCGGGACCTGGCCGAAGCGGACGGCTGGGACGCGGTCACCACGCGCAGGCTCGCCGAGAAGGTCGAGTACAGCCAGCCGGTGCTCTACAGCCACTTCAAGGGCAAGGACGCGATCGTGCGCGCCGTCGCGATCCAGGGGTGCGGTGAGCTGGCCCGGCTTTTGCGGAAAGCCCGTCCGTCGCGAGGAGAGTCACGGCTGCGGGCCGCGGCGGAGGCGTACCTCGAGTTCGCGCGGCGAAGGCCCGCGCTCTACGACGCGATGTTCGTGCAGCAGTCCGACATTCCGTGGGGCACGGACGAGGTGCCGCAGGAACTGCTCGACGCGTTCGGAGAACTGGTCGCCGCGGTCGAACCCGTTCGAGGCGAGCGAGACCTGGAAGCGTTGACTGAGGTCTTCTGGAGCTCACTGCACGGCATCGCGACCCTCATGCAGGGCAAGAGACTGCGACCGGTGCACGACGTGACCCGCCTCGACCTGCTGCTAGGTGCGCTCAGCCTCGGACAGCACGAAGACGGGCTTTGAGCCGATCCTGGTCAGCACGACCGTGGCCGACGCGGAACCGGAGAGCTTCAGCCGCTTGCGCAACGTGTTCGGGTCGACGTCCAGGCCGCGCACCAGGATCTCCAGCCGGCCGACCCCGCGCGTCTTCAGCAACGACTTGAGCGACTTCTCCGTGTAGTGCCCGTGTTCGAGCACACGGAACGCCCGGATGCCCGGCGGCGGCTTGTCCCCGCTCAGGTACGCGATGCGTTCGTCGAGCTGCCACAACCCGTGCCGGGCCGCGTAGTGCCGCACCAGGCCTGCGCGCACGACCGCACCGTCCGGATCGATGATCCACGCGCCGGGCGGGGCGACCGGGCAGTCGTCGGGTTCGGCGTCCGTCAGGGTCCACGAATCCGAGCCGTGCAGAACGGAAGCACGACGCGAAACCCCAGGCGTGGCAAGGCCTCTGGTCCACAGGCAGGCTTCCCGGACCGCGCCGTCCAGAGACACGACCTCGATCTCGGCGGCCCACGGCGCGACCGCGAAGTCGATGCCGGGAGCGCACTTCACCGCGAGATCAACGCCCGCGTACACCTCGGACAGCTCGTCCAGCGGCGGCACGAAGTCCGAGGGGTTCCACTTGCGACGCCCGGCGGAATCGCGGCGGGCCGGATCGGCGGTGACGGCACCGGCTCTCGACACCGGCCGCAGAGCGTCGGCCTGAACGACCAGCTGACCCGGAACGTTGTTGCGCGCCATGGCAAGCCGCACCGGATCGAGGTCCGAGCCGAGGCAACGGGACGCCACCGCGCTCAACGCGAAAAGATCCGCCCCCACCGAACACGTCACGTCGTGCACATCGCGACCAGCGAACCGCAGGGCGCGATGCCGAGCGACAGCGGAGGCCGTGGCCTGCTGAAGCGCGTCGTCGGTGAAGAGCCAGGAGCCGGCGGAGTCCAGTTTGGACGCCGCACGACGCCGCAGCAGCACGGTTTCCACGACCGGGGCGAACGACGGCCCGAGAAGCTTCCGAGCCACCTCGACGTCGCGCAACCGGGAAGCGTCGGAAAAAGGCAACGCGTCCACCTCGGCCAACGCGGCGGTTCCGGCGGCAGAGCGCAGGAACGCCACGTCGGCAGCGGTGAACGCGTAGCCCAACTCAGGAAGTCTTCTCGCCGGTGATCGACACGTTGTAGAACACCTCGCGCGGCAGCACCTTCGAGAGGACGTTCTGGTCGACCCACGAGAGGTTCTGCCAGGTGCGGTAGGCGAACATCGCCCATCCGAAGCCCAGCTTCTCGCGCGGCACGGCGGACTCGAACGTGCGCACCGGCCAGCCGAACAGAGCCGCGGACAACTCGTCGGTCGTCGCACGAACGGAAACAGCACCCGCACGGCGAGCCGTGGCCTCGAGCTGATCCGGGTCGAACGTGTGCAGGTCGACCACGGCTTCCAGGGCCGCGGCGCGGGAGGACTCGTCGAGCTCCTCCTGCGGACGGCGCCAATCGCCCAGCACCGGCACGGCCTTGGTGATGTTGGTGGTCAGCCACCACGTCGCCTGGCCGAGCTTGCGGGCGTAGAAGTTGCCGATGTTCGTCGGGTCGCCCGCGAACACGAACTTGCCGCCGGGCTTGAGCACCCGCAGCACCTCGCGCATCGCCGCCTCCACATCGGGGATGTGGTGCAGCACCGCGTGGCCGACGACGAGGTCGAACGTGTTGTCGTCGTACGGGATCCGCTCGGCGTCGGCGACCCTGCCGTCGACGTCGAGACCGAGGTGCTCGGCGTTGCGCAGCGCGACCTCGACCATGCCGGGCGACAGGTCGGTGACCGAGCCCTTCTTGATCACGTCGCCCTGCATGAGGTTCAGCAGGAAGAAGCCGGTGCCGCAGCCCAGTTCCAATGCGTGCTCGTACGGGCCGACGTCACCCGCGGCGGCGCGGAACCTGTCCGTCGCGTAGGTGATGCAGCGGTCGTCGTACGAGATCGACCACTTCTCGTCGTACGTGCCCGCTTCCCAGTCGTGGTAGAGCACCTGCGCGAGCTTGGTGTCCTTGTAGGCCGCCTCGACCTCTTCCGCGGTCGCGTGCGGGTTGGGTGCCGGGTCAGTTGCCACTGAACTTCGCCTTTCCAGGACCGTTCTCGATGAACGACTCCACGCCCGCCTTCTTGTCCTCCGTCGCGAACAGCGCCGCGAAGAGGTGGCTCTCGAGCTTCAGACCCGACTCCAGGTCGGTGTCGAGACCACCGTCGACGGCGGCCTTCGTCGCGGCCAGGGCCAGCACGGGCCCGCCGACGAACTGCTTGGCCCACCGGACGGCCGCGGCGTACACGTCGTCGGGTGCCACGACCTCGTCGACCATGCCGATCGCCAGCGCCTCCTGGGCACCGACGAACCGGCCGCTGTAGAGCAGGTCCTTGGTCTTCGACGGACCGATCAGCCGGGCGAGGCGCTGCGTGCCGCCACCGCCGGGGATCAGGCCGAGCAGGATCTCGGGCTGGCCGACCTTCGCGTTGTCGCCGGCGATGCGGCGGTCGCAGCCGAGCGCGACCTCGAAGCCGCCGCCCAGCGCGTACCCGGTGATCGCGGCGACCGTCGGCTTGGGCACCGAGGCCAGCGCGCCGAGAGCGTCCGACAGGCCCTTGGCCCGCAGCGTCATCTCGGCGTGGGAGATCTGCGCGAACTCCTTGACGTCCGCACCGGCCGCGAAGACCTTCTCGCCGCCGTAGACGATGACCGCGTAGACGTCCGAACGCTCCGAGGCCTCCTTCGCGGCGGCCTGGAGCTCGGTCTGCACCTGCCGGTTCAGGGCGTTCATAGGCGGCCGCTCCAGGCGGATCGTCCCGATCCCGTCCTGAACATCAAGCCGAACGAACTCAGCCACTGTGCCTCCTTTGCCGCTGCTCCGCAGACGGCGGCTCGTTCGCCCTTTGTCGGCCGTCCGGCCGCCGCTTCGGCCCGAATCGCCTTCGGCGGTTGACCCGAAGAGGCGACCGGACGACCGACGCGAACTCGCGACTCGGGCGCGCTGACGTCACGTTACCTAGCGGTAGCTTCTCAGACCTTTCGGCGAGCGAAGAACCGCTCCCCCGACTTTTGCAGTTCGAGGTCCTGACCGAACGTCTTCGAGAGGTTCTCCTCGGTCAGCACGTCGTCCAAGAGCCCCTGCGCCACGATCGAGCCCTCACGCAGCAGCAACGCGTGCGTGAAGCCGGGCGGGATCTCCTCGACGTGGTGCGTGACCAGCACCATCGCGGGCGCGTCCGGGTCGAGCGCCAGCTCGGAGAGCTTCGCGACCAGGTCCTCGCGGCCGCCCAGGTCGAGGCCCGCGGCGGGCTCGTCGAGCAGCAGCATCTCGGGGTCGGTCATCAACGCGCGGGCGATCAGCGTGCGCTTGCGCTCGCCCTCGCTCAGCGTGCCGTAGAGGCGGTCGGCGAGGTGTGCCATGCCGAGGGTGCCGAGCAGCTCGCGGGCGCGGTCCGTGTCCTGCTTGCCGTACTCCTCGCGCCAGCGGCCGAGCACCGCGTAGCCGGCGGAGACGACGAGGTCTACGACCGTCTCGTCGGGCGGGATGCGGCCGCCAAGCGCCGCGGAGCAGAGACCGATCCGGGGCTTGAGCTCCTGGACGTCCGTTTTGCCCAGACGTTCACCCAGGAGGTGGACCTTGCCCTTGGTCGGGTGCAGGTCGGCGCTGGAGAGCCGCAGCAGGGTCGTCTTGCCGGCTCCGTTCGGGCCGAGAACCACCCAGCGCTCGTCCAGCTCCACGCTCCAGTCGATGTTTCCGACCAGCGTGTTCTTCCCGCGGCGGACCGATACGCCCGCCATGTGCACGACCAGATCTGTCACGTCGACGTCCGCCACGGCTCCATTCTTCCGAACGGCCATGCACGGGTCCTCCATCGGGGTGTCCCTCGCACCGGGTGAGGCCGCTGGGCCGCCTGTGTGAACTCTCAAGTTTTTTGTCGGTGGCAGATGCCAAGATCGGAGGTATGGCTACGCGACCCGAGTCCGAGGTGCTGGCAGGCCGACCGTTCCCGCTGGGGGCACACGCCGAAGCAGGCGGTGTCCGGTTCGCGGTGACGTCCCACGTCGCCGACGCGGTCGAGGTCTGCCTGATCGGCGACGACGGAGCCGAGAAACGGGTCGAGCTGACCGAACGGACGTTCGGCGTCTGGCACGGGCTCGTGCCCGGCGTCACGCCTGGGCAGCGGTACGGGTTCCGGGTGCACGGGCCGTACGACGCGGGCCGCGGCCTGCGCTGCAACCCGGCGAAGCTGCTGGTCGACCCGTACGCGCGGCAGATCGAGGGCGGGGTCACCGACCTGAACGCCGTGCTCGGGTACGTGGGCGATCCGATGCACGGCCCGCCGTCCGCGGTCGACTCACTCGGCAGCGTGCCGCTGAGCGTCGTGAGCTCACCGGGCGGCGTGGACACGGGCGTGAAGCCCGAGGTGCCGTTCGAAGAGGCCGTCATCTACGAGATGCACGTCAAGGGCTTCACGAAGAACCACCCGGAGATCCCGGAGAAGCTGCGCGGCACGTACCTCGGCCTCGCGCACCCGGCGGCGATCGAGCACCTCACCCGGCTCGGCGTCACCACGGTCGAACTGCTGCCGGTGCAGACGTTCCAGGACGAGCCGTCGCTGCTGAGCAGGGGCGCGACGAACTACTGGGGCTACTCGCCGCTCGGCTACTGCGCACCGCACGCCGCGTACGCGAGCGAGCCGGGCCGCGAGATCCAGGAGTTCCGCACGATGGTCGCGGCACTGCACGCGGCGAACATCGAGGTGCTGATCGACGTCGTCTACAACCACACCTGCGAGGGCGGTCCGGACGGGCCCACGCTCTCGTTCCGCGGCTACGACGCGCCGGGGTACTACCTGCACGCCGGTGGCGGCAGCACGGTCGACATCACGGGCTGCGGCAACACGCTGGACGCCGGGTCGCCGCAGGTCGTGCGGCTGGTCACGGACTCGCTGCGGTACTGGGCGGACGAGATGGGCGTCGACGGGTTCCGGTTCGACCTCGCCTCGACCATGGGCCGTCCCGGCGGCGGGTTCTTCGACCGCGACAGCGCGCTGCTGACGGCCATCACGACGGACCCGGTGCTGTGCCGGTCCAAGCTGATCGCCGAGCCGTGGGACGCGACGGGCGACGGCTACCGGGTCGGCGACTTCGGGGTGCAGTGGGCCGAGTGGAACGGCCGTTATCGCGACACGGTCCGTGACTTCTGGCGCGGCCACACGTCCGTGCGCGATCTCGCGTACCGGCTCTCCGGGTCTTCAGATCTGTACGCGGACGACCTTCGCCGGCCTTGGCAGTCGATTAACTTCATCACCGCGCACGACGGGTTCACGTTGCGCGATCTGGTGTCGTACAACGACAAGCACAACGAGGACAACGGCGAAGAGAACCGCGACGGCACGAACGACAACCGTTCGTGGAACTGCGGCGCCGAGGGTGAGACGACCGATCCCGAGGTCCTGACGCTGCGGGCCAGGCAGGCGCGGAACCTGCTCGCGACGCTGCTGCTGTCGACCGGCACGCCGATGATGACCGCGGGCGACGAGATGTGGCGCACCCAGGGCGGCAACAACAACCCGTACTGCCTCGACAACCGGATCTCGTGGGTCGACTGGACGACGAGCGATGCGGGCGAGGCACTGCTGGGGTTCACGCAGCGGCTGATCGACCTGCGCGCGTCGTCGCCGGCGTTGCGGCAGCCCGAGTTCTTCGAGGGCCGCACGACGCCCAGCGGCAACCCGGACCTGGTGTGGTTCCGGCCGGACGGGCTGGAGATGGCCGAGACGGACTGGTTCGACGAGGGCCGCCGCACGCTCGGCATGTTCATCGACGGCTCGAACTGCCTCTCGCGCACACGGGACGGCGAGCTCGTGTCCGACGACTCGTGGCTGATGCTGATGCACGCCGGTGCGGACGAGATCAGCGTGACGCTGCCGCACGAGCGCTACGGGCCGGCGTACGAGCCGTACCTGGACACGACGACGGCGGACGGCTCCCCCGCCAATCCCGGTTCTTTCGGGCCGCGGGAGAAGGTGACGGTGGCGGCGCGCTCGTTGCTGCTGCTCCGGCTCCCGCGCTGAACTCCTTGCGGTGACTTGACTCTGTGGCAGAGGTTCTTCCGGCCAGTGGACGCTCTAGCCACATTCGGAGAACGTCTGGCACCATCACGCTCGTGGTCGTCTATTGCTGGACAGACCGCACGATCGACCTCGTGCTCGTCGCGTCGTGCGGGTGTAGCTCGACGCGACGCATGCGCTGACAGCGCCCTGCGTCGCGTCTTGATCGCTACCCCGTACCCGACGCGGCCTTCAGGAGCGAGTGCGTGACTTCGACCTATGCCGACCAAGATCAATTCGATCTCCACCCGACGCTGGACAGTCAGCTGCTGCGTGACGTGATCCACCCGTCCCGGTCGCTGTGGACGCCGCGCGAGCTGCGCGACCTGACCTCGTTCGTGGCGAGCGAGCTGACCACCGGGCTGCTCCAGATCCTCGACTACTCGACCGAACACCGCTGGTGGGCGCGGCTGGGGCTGACCGAGGGCGTCGAACTGTGGCTGCTGTCGTGGCTGCCCGGCCAGGGCACCGAACCGCACGACCACGGCGGCTCGGCGGGCTCGTTCACCGTGCTGACGGGCCAGTTGCAGGAGGACTACCGCTACCCCGCCGGGCCGATCCGGTCGGCGGTGCGGGGCACCGGGGACGCACTGGGCTTCGGGTCCGGGCGGGCGCACCAGGTGCTCAACCCGTTCGACGGCCCGGCCGCGACCGTGCACGCCTACTCGCCGCCGCTCGTGCCGACCCGCGAGTACGCGTCGCTGCTCGACATCCCCGACTCGATCCCGCCGCTGCCCGCGCAGCGCCTGCCGCTGGCAGAACTGCGTCAGCTGGCCGACCTGGAGGGCCCGTGAGCAACCTCGACACCATCCTCGAAGAGGCGCGGTCACACCTCAAGCGGCTGGAACCGCACGAGGTGCTCGCGCTGGAGGACGTGCTGGTCGTGGACATCCGGCCGGCCCACAACCGGCTGGCCGAGGGCGAGATCGAGAACTCCGTCGTGGTCGAGCGGATCGTGCTGGAGTGGCGGCTCGACCCGGACGGCGACTGGCGACTGCCGGACTTCACCGCCGACACGACCGTCGTCGTGGTGTGCAACGAGGGCTGGTCGTCGTCGCTGGCGGCGCGGGACCTGCAACGGGTCGGGCTGCCCAACGCGACGGACCTCGTCGGCGGGTACCGGGGCTGGCGCGCGGCCGGACTGCCGATCCGCGAGGGCGGGTCGCCGCCGGTGGTCTGACGAGGGGAACCGCTGTCACGCCGGTAACGTCTGGTGATCGTGACAGTTGTGCGCTGGATCGTGACGGCACTGGTGGTGGCCGGCACGGTCGTCTGGACCCTCCCGGAGTTCTACCTCGGCCTCGCCGGAGCACTGGTCGGCCTGCTCGTGGAACTGACCGCGGTCCAGGCGGGCCTGGCGCTCGGCGCCGTCCTCTTCGGACTCCGGATCACCCACGTGATCATCGGTCTCGGCGCCGAGGTCAAGTCGTGGACGTGGACGCACCAGCGGGTGGTGCTGCGCACCATCCCCGTGCTCGCCACGATCGGGATCACCGGTCTCAAGCCGGGTGTGCGCAGGCGGACCGTCCTGACCGGAGCGTTCGCGATCGTCTTCTGCGCGGCGCTCGCGGCGCTGACGTGGCTCGCGACCGGCAGCGCGTTCGGCAAGGGCATGGCCCTCGCCGCCACCGCCTGCTTCCTGCTGCAGCTCGTGCCGGTCGAGAAGGCCGGCCACACCAGCCTGGGCTGGTACGTGTTCTCGCTGCCGAAGATGACCGGACGGCCGCTCGGCGAGCTGGAGGCGCGGCCGGGCGTGGCCGCCGGCATGGACGCCTATCGCCGCGGTGACCTCGACGAGGCCGAGCGGATCTACGCCGGGCTGGTGCGGGAGCACCCCGAACTGCTCACCGTCGTCGGGCTCAAGATCGTGACGGCGTGCGCCCGCGAGCGGTACCTCGAAGCCCTGCAGACGGTGATCGGGCTGACCGGACGCGACGACCTGAGCACGCGCGACCTGGCGTTCGTCATGGCGACCACCGCCGGCGTCGCCGTGCTGGCGGTCGAGTCGGGGCAGTTCCCGCCTGAGGTCGGGTTGGAGACCGCGCGCAGCATGTTCGGCAACGCCTACGAGGCCGGATACCCGAAGCAGCGCGCGAACGGGACGCTGGCGATCATGGCTTTGATCGAGGGCGACACCAGGACGGCCCGGCAGCTCGCCGGCTACTCCGCCGAGTCGAGCGAGAACGCTGTGGGCCGCGCCGACGACCTGATCACCATCGCGCGGGCGTGGATGGCGGACGGCGACAACGCGAAGGCCCGCGAACTCGTGGCCGAAGCGCACGAGCTCGCGGGCTGGAGCCCGCGGGTGGCGGCGACCCGCGCCCGTCTGGAGATCAGCTAACGCAGGCGGTCGGTTCAGCCGGGGAAACCGGGCGAATTGTTGCCGTTCCCACCCGAGTTGCCCGCACCGACGTTGTTGCCGCCGCCACCGTTGCTGTTGCCGTTACCGCCGTTGTTGTTGTTTCCGACGTTGTTTCCGTTGCCTCCGATGTTGCCCGATCCGGTGACGTTGCCGTTGCCGGGAGTCCACGGGTTGTGCGACAGCGCGGTGATGGAGATCGGGCCCACCAGCTGCGTGTCCAGCACATCCCTGCTCTGGGTGGGAGCGGCCTGTGCGGTCGACGCGAACAGGCCCATGCCTGCGATTGCGACTCCGAGGACGATTGCTTTCTTGATCATCTGCGTTTGTTCCGTTCTGATTGCAGCGGATCGAGCAATTGCAGGTTAACCACAACTTCCGCTCAGAAACGAATCGGTAGCACCATTGTGTGCTTTACCGGAAAACGCTTGAACTGCGACAAATGGGTGACCGCGCAGCTCGACACGCATATTCCGCTACCAATGGAATGTCACGCTCCGCGCACACGAGAAGGGCCCGTCACCGAGACCGGTGACGGGCCCTTCTCACCCCGCGATTTCAGATCAGCTGTTCTCGACCGGCAGACCGGGGAGGCCGGGCAGTGAGGGCAGGCCGCCGGGAGGCGCCGGGAGGCCGCACTTGCTCAGCAGGTCGGTGACGGTCTTGAGCAACGTGGTCAGCAGGCCGGTGAGCTTGCCGACGTCAGGTAGCGCACCACCGGCGGCGCCGAGAACCGTGCCGCCGAGACCCGCGATGGTGGAGATCAGGTTCAGCACGACCGGCAGGCACTGGTCGACCGGGCCGGTGTACTCGGCCGTCTTCACCGGTATCGGCACGCCCGGCACGCTCACCGGGGGTGTCGGCAGACAGCCGGAGCTCTGCAACGCGGTCACGAGGCCGAGAAGGTCACCGATCAACGGTGTCACTGCGCCCACGTTGGGCAGGGGCAGGAGACTGCTGACGGTTTTCGTGAGTTTTGCGGCGAGGTCCGTGACGAGACCGGCGCAGGCGGCTGGGAGTTCTGGCGCGGCGGGCGACGCACTGGCAGCCGGGATGGTCGAGGCGGTGAACAGAGCTGCGACGAGCGAGAGTGCGGTAATCGTTTTCTTCACGGCTACCTTCTTCCTCAAATGCGCAATTCACTTGGAGCCGCACCGGAAATCCCTCAATGAATTCAGGAGCGGTTCATTCCATGCCATGGAGCGTAAGCCTGCACACGTGCCCCTACCAGCGGAGATCACGAATTCACCCACTCGAAAAAGGGGTCATTCGTTTGAGGGAAGCCCAAAGTCGGGCACACGCCTGAAGCTCGTCACGACCAGTGAACAGGCAACAAGGAAGACGAACACATCAGGGCATCCAGCCCGCCGTTTGAAGGCGAACTGGATGCCCTGTGTCGATCTCGTAAAGCGATCAACTAGCCAGAACGACCCTGCCAAGTTCCGCAGAGGTCGCCAGCAGGCCGTGCCGCGGCAGCACGCGCACGGTGTAGCCGAGCGCTCCAGCGTGCGGCAGCGGCACCTCGGCCTCGTAGTTGCCGTTGCCCGCGTAGTTCATCGGCGCGGACACGATGTCCTTCAACTCGTCGGAGTCGTGCGACACCTTGCCCAGCACGACCTGGACGTCCACTTCGGACGGTTCCAGCCCTGCCAGCTCGACGCGCGCCCGCACGATGACCGGCGACCCGAGCACCGGCACCGAGGAACCGCCGAGGACCAGGTCGCTGTCGAGCACCCGCACCCGCGTCCACGACGCGCGCAGCCGGTGCCGGTACGCGGAGAGCTCCTTGGCGCCCCGGTAGCCCTCACCGACGACGTTCTGCGCGGACGCGGCGGCCGGCGCGTAGTAGGTCTCCACGTACTCGCGGACCATGCGGGAGGCCTGCACGACCGGGCCGAGCGAGGCCAGCGTGTGCCGGACCATCGACATCCAGCGGGTCGGCACGCCGTCCTCGCCGCGGTCGTAGAACAGCGGCGCGACCTGCTGACCGAGCAGCTCGTACAGGGCGTTGGCCTCCAGGTCGTCCCGGCGGACCGGGTCGTTGACGCCGTCCGCCGTCGGGATGGCCCAGCCGTTCGAGCCGTCGTACAGCTCGTCCCACCATCCGTCCCGGATGGACAGGTTGAGGCCACCGTTCAACGCCGACTTCATGCCGGACGTGCCGCACGCTTCGAGGGGGCGCATCGGGTTGTTCAGCCACACGTCGCAGCCCCAGTACAGGTACCGGGCCATGGACATGTCGTAGTCCGGCAGGAACACGATCCGGTGCCGCACGCCCGCCTCGTCGGCGTAGCGCACGATCTGCTGGATCAGCGCCTTGCCGCCGTCGTCGGCCGGGTGCGACTTGCCCGCCACGACGAGCTGCACGGGCCGTTCGGGGTGCAGCAGCAGCGCACGCAGCCGCTCCGGGTCACGCAGCATCAGCGTGAGGCGCTTGTACGTCGGCACGCGCCGTGCGAAGCCCACGGTCAGCACGTTCGGGTCGAACACGCCGTCGGTCCAGCCCAGTTCCAGCGCCGACGCGCCGCGCTGCAGCCACGACTCGCGCACCCGGCGCCGCACCTCGTCGACCAGGCGGCCTCGCAGGGTGCTCCGCAGCTCCCACAGCCCCGCGTCGGTGACCGGCTCGAACGCGCCGATGCCGAACCCCATGCGGGTGTCCACTGTGTCTGACTCGGACGCTCCGAGCAGCTTGCTCATCTCGGCCGCCGCCCACGTCGGGCCGTGCACGCCGTTCGTCACCGAGCCGATCGGCACCTCGGTGCCGTCGAAGTTCGGCCAGAGGGCCCGGAACATGTCCCGGCTGACCTCACCGTGCAGTTTGGACACACCGTTCGCGCGCTGGGCGAGCCGCAGGCCCATGTGGGCCATGTTGAACATGCCGGGGTTGTCCTCGGCGCCGAGCGCGAGGATGCGCTGGGTGTTCACGCCCGGCACCAGGTTCTCGGCGCCGAAGTAGTGCTGGACCAGGTCGACGGGGAACCTGTCGATGCCGGCGGGCACGGGCGTGTGCGTCGTGAACACCGCACCGGCGCGCGAGGCCGTGAGTGCCTGGTCGAAATCGAGGCCGTCGTTGGTGATGTACTCGCGGATCCGTTCGAGGCCGAGGAACCCGGCGTGTCCCTCGTTCGTGTGGAACACCTCGGGCTGCGCGTGCCCGGTGAGCTCGCAGAAGGTCCTGACCGCCCTGACCCCGCCGATGCCCGCGAGGATCTCCTGGCGGATGCGGTGGTTCTGGTCGCCGCCGTAGAGCCGGTCGGTGACGCCGCGCAGGTCCTCGTCGTTCTGCTCCACGTCCGAGTCGAGCAGCAGCAACGGGATGCGCCCGACCTGCGCCTTCCAGATCTTGGCGCGCAGCATCCGGTCGCCCGGCATCGCCACGTGCACCAGCAACGGCAGCCCGGACGGCTCGGTCAGCAGCTCCAGCGGCAGCCCGCGGGGGTCGAGCACCGGGTAGTGCTCGATCTGCCAGCCGTCGAGCGACAGCGACTGCCGGAAGTAGCCGGACCGGTAGAGCAGACCCACGGCGATGAGCGGAACGCCCAGGTCGGAGGCCGCCTTGAGGTGGTCGCCGGCGAGGATGCCGAGACCACCCGAGTAGTTCGGCAGCGCCTCGTGCACGCCGAACTCCATCGAGAAGTACGCGACGCTCGTGGGCAGCGGTGTGTCCGGCGCCCCGTGCTCACGTCGCTGGGTGATCTCCTCCTGCCTGCGCTGGTACCAGCGCGGCCCTCCGACATAACGCTCCAGGTCGGAGGCGAGCGCGTGGAGCTTGAGCAGGAACTGCTCATCTCTCGCGAGTGACTCCAGCTTCCCCGCGTCGACGACGGAGAGCAGGCGCAGCGGATCGCCACCCACCTCGGACCAGACGCGCGGGTCGATCGAGGCGAAGAGGTCCTGCGTGGGCGGATGCCACGTCCAGCGCAGGTTGGTGGCGAGCGTGCTGAGCGCGGACAAGGGCTCCGGCAGGCTGGCTCGGACGGTGAACCGGCGAAGTGCTCGCATGACGAGCGAACTTACCTGCCACCCCTGAGTGCCTGACAACGTTCCCGGTCAGACCTGCAACGACTTGCAGAACCGGTCAAGACCGGAACGCACTCGATCAGCCCTTCTCCTCGCCCGTGATCAGCAGCTTGGCGCCCTTCCCGGAGATCTCCAGCGTGTGCTCTTTGAGGTCGGTCTTGTTCGACTCGGCATCGGTGAGCTGCAGCGCCTGCGTCACGGAGAAGGTGCCGTCGTCGTTGGGCGTGACCACCGGGTTCCCCTGGGCCGCCACCTTCGAGAACTTGCTCCAGAAGGCCTTCTCGCCGGCCAGGCCGGGTGCCTGGTCCGGGTCCCAGTCGTTGCGCGCGGCCTCGACGTTCGACGGCAGCTTGGCGTAGTGCTGCTTCACGAAGGTGGTGACCTGGGCCGGGGTGAACTTGGTGGCCGGCGGCTTCGACGACGGGGGCTGGCTCTGGGAGGTCTGCGGCGGCGGCTTCTCGGAGGTGGCGGGGGGCTTGGTGGCCGTCGGCTTCTCCGAGGTGGGCTCCGGGGTCTGCGACGTGCTCCTCGACGACGAACTGGGACCGGCGGCCTTGTCGTTGTCGCCCTTGTCGCCGCTGTTCACGATCGTGTAGGTGATGCCGGCGATCAGGAGCACGCCGAGGATCGCGGCGACGACCGCGAGGCCGCGGTAGTTCTTCTTCGGTTCCGGTTCGGGCTCGTAGTCGTCGTAGGTCTCGGGCAGCGGCGCGGGCGGACGGGTGCGCGGCGCCTGGGGCGGCATGGTGCGGGACGGCGGGCCCTGCATGGTGCCGGGACCCGCGGCCCCCATCACGGCGGTGCCGGCCGGCGGGGTCATCGGGCGCGGCGGGATCACACGGGTGACCGGGACCGGGGCACCGGACGCGATCGCCTTCAGCTCCTCGGCGGCCTGGGCTGCGGTGGGGCGCTGCGACGGCTCGTTCGCGAGGAGCCTGGTCAGCAGGCCGGTGAGCGGGCCCGAGCGCATCGGCGGGCGGGTCTCACCGCGCGCGACCTTGTAGAGCAGGCCCAGGTCGTTCGTGCTCTTGCCGAACGGCGGCTCGCCCTCGGTCATCGCGTAGATCGTCGCGCCGAGCGAGAACACGTCGGACGGCGGCGCGGGTGCGGCGCCGCGCGCCAGTTCCGGCGCGAGGTACGCGGGAGTGCCCGCGAGCATGCCGGTCTTGGTCACGGCCACATCGCCCAAAGCGCGCGAAATGCCGAAGTCGGTGATCTTGACGGTGCCGTCGCGTCCAATGAGGACGTTGCCCGGCTTGATGTCGCGGTGCACGATCCCCGCGGCGTGGGCGGCGGTCAGCGCCCCGGCGGCCAGCGAGCCGATGCGCGCGGCCTCCATCGGGGGCATCGGGCCGTTCTCCAAGATCGCGGAGAGGTTGCGGGACGGCAAATACTCCATGACCAGGCACGGTTTGCCGTCCTCGACCACGACGTCGTAGACGGCGATCGCGTTCGGGTGCTGCAAGCGCGCGGCGATGCGGCCTTCACGCATGGCGCGCTGCACGGCCTCGTGGAACTCGTTTGACTGGACGTCGTTGAGAAGTAGCTGCTTGACCGCCACGTCACGGTGCAGGAACTCGTCGCGTGCCCGCCACACGACGCCCATCGCACCCGCGCCGAGCTGATCGAGCAGTACGTAGCGATCGCCAAGCTTGTTCACGCGCGCACGGTACCTGTAGCGCCCTCTTAACACGGTGAGTTGTCGGACAAGAGTCCAATGAAGAGGACACCGAATGCCGGGAACGTGGCCGAGAGACCCTGGACACGATGAGCGCTCAAGGTGTGCGATCGACAGTGGCGGGGTACGGATCTACAAGGGGTAACCCGCTGTCAGACGGCTTGATCGAGCAAGGCAGGATTACGGATTGACGCGAAGCGACACGGCGGAAGGGCGTTGCCGATGAGCGGACGACTCGGAATCGACGACGTTTCCCCGGTGGTGTCGGCTGGCAGATATCCAGCCAAAGCCGTTGTGGGGGAACACATTCCGGTTTCGGCCACGGTGTGGCGCGAGGGACACGACAAACTCGCGGCCACGGTCAGCTGGCGCGGACCGAACGACCGAGTCGCTCGCCAGACCCGCATGCACGAGGTCGGAATCGGCCTCGACCGGTGGGGCGCGACCGTGGTTCCGGACCAAGAAGGCGCTTGGACGTTCCGGATCGATGCGTGGAGTGACCCTTGGGGCACCTGGAACCACGCCGTTGAGGTGAAGATCGCGGCGGGGCAGGGTCCCGGTGATCTCGCAAATGATCTCGAAATCGGCGCCCAGCTACTCGATCGAGTGGCAAGGCGACCCGATCGAAGGCAAGAGCGAGCTCTTCTCACTTCCGCGGCGACGGCGTTGCGCGACGAGGACCGGCCGCTGGCCGAACGGGTCGCGCCGGCGTTCGCGGCCGACGTGCAGAAGCTGATGTTCCAGCACCCCGTGCGCGAGCTGATCACCAAGGGCAAGACCCACAAGATCTGGTGCGACCGCAAGAAGGCGGCGTACGGCTCCTGGTACGAGTTCTTCCCGCGCAGCACCGGCGGGATCGACGAGACCGGCCAGGCGGTGCACGGCACGTTCGCCACGGCGACCAAGGAGCTCGACCGGGTCGCGGCGATGGGCTTCGACGTCGTCTACTTCCCGCCGATCCACCCCATCGGCAGGGTCAACCGCAAGGGCCCCAACAACACGCTCGTCGCGACGCCAGAGGACACGGGATCACCGTGGGCGATCGGCGCGGACGAGGGCGGGCACGACGCGATCCACCCGCAGCTCGGCACGATCGAGGACTTCGACGCGCTCGTCGCGCGGGCCAACGATCTGGGCCTCGAGGTGGCGCTCGACTTCGCGCTGCAGTGCGCGCCCGACCACCCGTGGGTGCTCAAGCACCCGGAGTGGTTCACGACGCAGCCCGACGGCACGATCATGTACGCCGAGAACCCGCCCAAGAAGTACCAGGACATCTACCCGATCAACTTCGACCTCGACCCGCAGGGCCTCTACCACGAGGTGCTGCGCGTGGTCCTCTTCTGGGCCGAGCACGGGGTGCGGATCTTCCGGGTCGACAACCCTCACACCAAGCCGCCGGACTTCTGGCAGTGGCTGATCTGGAAGGTGAAGGAGGTCTACCCGGACACGCTGTTCCTGGCGGAGGCCTTCACCCGGCCGGCCCGCCTCTACGGCCTGGCCAAGCTCGGCTTCACCCAGTCCTACACGTACTTCACGTGGCGGACGGGCAAGCAGGAGCTGATCGAGTTCGGCGAGGACGTCCGCGACCACTGGGACGAGGCACGGCCGAACCTGTTCGTGAACACGCCGGACATCCTGCACGAGTCGCTGCAGCACGGCGGTCCCGGAATGTTCGGGCTCCGCGCGGCACTCGCGGCCACGCTCTCCCCCACGTGGGGCGTGTACAGCGGCTACGAGCTGTTCGAGTACGAAGCTGTGAAGCCCGGCAGCGAGGAGTACCTCAACTCCGAGAAGTACCAGCTGCGTCCACGGGACTACGCACGCGCACTGGCGGACGGGCGTTCGCTCGAACCGTGGCTGCGCAAGCTGAACCACATCCGCAAGGCGCATCCGGCACTTCAGCAGATGCGCACCCTGCGGTTCCAGACCGTCGAGAACGACGCGTTGGTCGCCTTCTCCAAGCGCGATCCGGAGACGGGCGACACGGTCGTGGTCGTCGTGAGCCTCGACCCGCACAACGCGCAGGAGGGGACGTTGTACCTCGACCTGCCCGAGCTCGGATTCGACTGGCACGAACGCGTGATCGCGCACGACGAGGTCACCGGGGAGACCTGGGACTGGGGACAGGCGAACTACATCCGCCTCGAACCATGGCGTGCCACCGCGCACGTCGTCAGCCTTCAGCGGCGTTTCAGCTGATCAACCGCACAACCCCCGACGAGGTGGGAACAATGGCCGACGACTCCCGTCCCGACGCTGCACTCGGGTTGGATGGTGTCCCGCACACCGGAGAAGCCGTCAACGACGACGGCCTGCTGGTCGAGCCCCAAGCAGAGGACTTCCGGTCCGCGCGGCAGGCGAAGCCCAACCCGGACTGGTACAAGGGCGCCGTCTTCTACGAGGTCCTGGTCCGGGCGTTCAGCGACTCCAACGGCGACGGCACTGGCGACCTCAGAGGACTCGCCTCGCGCCTCGACTACCTGGAGTGGCTGGGCATCGACTGTCTCTGGCTGCCGCCGTTCTACGCGTCGCCGTTGCGTGACGGCGGGTACGACATCAGCGACTTCCGGGCGGTGCTGCCGGAGTTCGGCACGGTCGAGGACTTCGTGTACCTGCTGGAGGAGGCGCACCGGCGCGGGATCCGGGTGATCACGGACCTGGTGCTCAACCACACCAGCGACGCGCACCCGTGGTTCCAGCAGTCACGGCAGGACCCGACGGGCCCGTACGGCGACTACTACGTGTGGAGCGACGACGACTCGCGTTACAGCGACGCGCGGATCATCTTCGTCGACACCGAGTCGTCGAACTGGACCTACGACCCGGTGCGCGGGCAGTTCTACTGGCACCGCTTCTTCAGCCACCAGCCGGACCTCAACTACGAGAACCCGGACGTCCAGGACGCGATGATCGACTCTCTGCGTTTCTGGCTCGACCTCGGCATCGACGGGTTCCGCCTCGACGCCGTGCCGTACCTCTTCGAAGAGGAAGGCACGAACTGCGAGAACCTGCCGCGCACGCACGAGTTCCTCAAGCGCTGCCGCAAGGTGGTCGACGACGAGTTCCCCGGCCGCGTCCTGCTGGCCGAGGCGAACCAGTGGCCGTCCGACGTCGTGGAGTACTTCGGCGACCAGGCGGTCGGTGGCGACGAGTGCCACATGGCGTTCCACTTCCCGTTGATGCCGCGGATCTTCATGGCGGTGCGGCGGGAGTCGCGGTTCCCGATCTCGGAGATCCTGGCGCAGACGCCGGCGATCCCGGAGAACGCCCAGTGGGGCATCTTCCTGCGCAACCACGACGAGCTCACGCTCGAGATGGTCAGCGACGAAGAACGCGACTACATGTACTCGGAGTACGCCAAGGACCCGCGGATGAAGGCGAACATCGGCATCCGCCGCCGCCTCGCCCCGCTGCTGGAGAACGACCGCAACCAGCACGAGCTGTTCACCGCACTGCTGCTGTCGCTGCCCGGCTCGCCCGTTCTCTACTACGGCGACGAGATCGGCATGGGCGACAACATCTGGCTGCAGGACCGCGACGCCGTCCGCACCCCGATGCAGTGGACGCCCGACCGCAACGCGGGCTTCAGCAGTTGTGATCCCGGCCGGATCTACCTGCCGGTGATCATGGACCCGGTCTACGGCTACCAGGGCCTCAACGTGGAGGCGCAGCTCAACAGCTCGACGTCGCTGCTCAACTGGACCCGGCACATGATCGAGGTGCGCAAGCAGCACCACGCGTTCGCCGAGGGCGACTTCACCGAGCTCGGCGGCTCGAACCCGAGCGTGCTCGCCTACAAGAGGCAGTGGAAGCGCCCGGACGGCCGCGAGGACATCGTGCTCTGCGTGAACAACCTGTCACGCTTCCCGCAACCCGTCGAGCTGGACCTCTCCGAGCACCGCGACCACGCGCCGATGGAGCTCACCGGAGGTGTCAAATTCCCCGCGATCGGGGAACTCCCCTACCTGCTGACCCTTCCGGGTCACGGTTTCTACTGGTTCCAGCTGGTAGAGGCGGGCGACGACAGCGAGATGAGGTGAATCCCCGCGTGACCGACCCCCACGAACTAGTCGAGAAGCTGGTCGCCTCACTGCCCGATCTGCTCCCGGCCGCCAGGTGGTTCGGCGGCAAGGACAAGCCGATCACGGCCGTCCGTCCACTGAGGACGACGGTGGTGGACGGCGATCTGGTGCACGTGATCTTCGAGGTCGAACAGCCGGGCCGCACCGAGCAGTACCAGGGCGCGCTCAGCCTGAGCACCGGCGCCTGGGACGTGCTGCTCGACCCCGAGCACAACGGCGTGCTGCTCGACCGGATCGCGACAGGGCACGAGGTGGACGGCATCACCTTCGCGCACGAGCCCGGCACCGAACTGCGCTCGGGCCTGCGCGGCCGGCCGATCGGTGTCGAGCAGTCCAACACGTCGCTGATCTACGGCCAGCAGTACATCCTGAAGATCTTCCGCAAGCTCGCGAACGGCGAGAACCGCGACCTGACGATGCACCGCGCGTTGCGTTCGGTCGGCTGCGAGCACATCGCACTGCCGCTGGGCTCGATCTCGACCGAGCTGAACGGTCAGCAGATCACCCTCGCGATGCTGCAGGAGTTCCTGCCGGACGCGGTCGAGGGCTGGGACATGGCCAAGACCTCGGTGCGCGACCTGATGGCCGAGGCCGACCTGCACGCGTTCGAGGTCGGCGGTGACTTCGCCGGTGAGGCGCACCGGCTCGGCCACGCGGTCGCGAAGGTGCACGCCGACCTGGCGGAGGCGCTGGGCACCCAGATCGCCGACGAGGACGCCATCTCGCGCGCCATCGCGGGCATGCAACGACGGCTGGGCGTGGTGCTGGAGGCGGTGCCGGAACTGGGCCGCCACGAGGAACCGCTGCGCGCCGCGTTCGAGGAGGCGCGCGAGCACATCGGCGCGCTCCCCATCCAGCACATCCACGGCGACCTGCACCTCGGTCAGGTGCTGCGGACCGTGCACGGGTGGCTGCTGATCGACTTCGAGGGCGAGCCGGCGGCCAAGGTCGAGGACCGTCTCGCGCTGCGGTCGCCGTTGCGCGACGTGGCGGGGATGCTGAGGTCGTTCGACTACGCGGCCCGGCAGCTGCTCGTCGGCCAGCCCGACGACGACCAGCTCGCCTACCGCGCGATGGAGTGGACCAAGCGCAACCGGGCGGCGTTCTGCGACGGCTACGCCGAGGTGGCGGGCGACCCGCGGGACCACGTGCAGCTGCTGCGCGCGTTCGAGCTGGACAAGGCGGTCTACGAGGTCGCATACGAGCACGCCAACAGGCCGGAGTGGTTGACGGTTCCGCTGTCGTCGATCGCCCGGATGACTAGCGGAGGAGATTGACTTCGCTCTCCGTCTGAATGACGGAGAGACCCACCCGCCGCGCGGCGGGCAGCCCTCAAGGGCTGCGCCTCACGGCACGGGTTTCCTGTTTCACTGCCGATTGCGGAAGGGAGGACCCTTGCCGTCTGACATCAGCTCCGCAGGCATCGCCCGAGTCACCTCGGGCTACGACTCGACCAGCCGCAAGGATGTTCTTCGCCGCGTTCATGTCCCGGTCGTGCCGGGTGCGGCAGCCCGGACACGTCCAGTGCCGGACGGCGAGCTTCAGTTCAGTGAGCACATGTCCGCAGGCCGAACATGTCTTGCTGGACGGATACCAACGGTCAACCACGACAAGCGTCCGGCCTGCTCGGGCGCACTTGTACTCGAGTTGCCGCCTGAACTCGCCCCAGCCCGCATCAGTGATGGCTCTGGCGAGGAATCGGTTGCGGAGCATGCCCTCGACGTTGAGATCTTCGATCATGATGACGTCAGCCGCCCGCACCAGCGCAGTGCTGGTGCGGTGCAGGAAGTCCTGCCGCGCGTTGCGGATCTTCCGATGAGCACGGGCAACCTTGGCCTTCGCCAGGCGGCGGTTGTTGCTTCCGCGCTCACAACGAGCAAGTCGACGTTGGTGGCGAGCAAGGTTTCGAGCCTTGCGGTCCAGATGCCGGGGGTTGCTGATCCGGTGGCCATCGCTGGTCACCAGGAAATCCTTCAGGCCGAGGTCGAGACCTATCGCACGTCCAGTCGCCAAGGCCTGCGGAGGAGCTTCGACGTCCACCGCGAAAGTCACGTACCAGCGGTCGTCCGGATCACGAGAGATCACGACCATGGTCGGATCCACTTTGGTCACGTCGACGTCAAACGACCAGACGAACCGCAATGGTGCGCGGTTCTTGGCAAGAGCAAGTACGCCGTCACGCATGCGGAACGCAGCGCGTGTGTAGTGAGCGCTCTGCCGCCCAGTGCGGGACTTGAACCGCGGGCGGCGGGCTCTGCCAGCGAAGAAGTTCTGAAACGCGGTGTGCTGGTGACGCAGCGTCTGTTGCAGTGGCACCGACGACACCTCGGAGAGAAACCCCAACTCCGGTGTGCGTTTCCACTCGGTCAACGCGGCGTCGGTTTGCCGATAAGAGGTTCTCGCACCATCAGCGAAATAGTTTTGGTTCCGCTCGCCCAAAGTCTTGTTCCACACCAAACGCACACACCCGAACGTGCGATTGAACATCGCAACTTGTTCGGGGGTCGGGTAAGCCCGGCATCTGTACGCCGTTCGCACGACACACAACGTACCGGGAGAGTAACGATGAGCAAGAAGCCGGATCGGAGGGCTCGATGAAGGCCGACCTGGACCGGCTCCTGTCAGGTGCGCACCACGACCCGCACTCGGTGCTGGGTGTGCACACCGTCGGCGACCAGGTGATCGCGCGGGCCCTGCGGCCAGGCGCGACTTCGGTCGCCGTGGCGTGGGGCGACAAGCAGGTCGAGCTGCCCCGCATCGCCGACGCGCTCTTCGAGGGCGAGCTGCCGGAGGCGCCCGGCGACTACCGGCTCCTGGTCAAGTACGACGGCGGTCCCGCGATCGAGGTCGACGACCCGTACCGGTGGCTGCCGACCGTGGGCGAGCTCGACCTGCACCTGATCGGCGAGGGCCGGCACGAACGGCTCTGGGACGTGCTCGGCGCACATGTCCGTTCGTACGAAACGGGTACCGGTGACGTCACCGGCGTCTCGTTCGCGGTGTGGGCGCCGAACGCGCGCGGCGTGCGCGTGACCGGTGACTTCGACGGCTGGGACGGGCGCGCGAACCCGTTGCGCTCCATGGGTTCCAGCGGTGTCTGGGAAGTGTTCCTGCCGAACGTCGTGGTGGGCTCGCGCTACAAGTTCCGCATCCTCGGCCAGGACGGCATCTGGCACGAGAAGGCCGACCCGATGGCGTTCGCGACGGAGGTCCCGCCGCAGACGGCCTCGGTCGTCACGCGGTCCGAGTACCAGTGGCAGGACGCGGAGTGGGAGGCCCGGCGCGAGGCCACGCAGTGGGCGAACGCACCGATGTCGACCTACGAGGTGCATCTCGGCTCGTGGAAGCCCGGTCTCAGCTACCGGGAGCTCGCTGTCGAGCTCGCGGACTACTGCGAGGACATGGGCTTCACGCACATCGAGATGCTGCCGGTGTCCGAGCACCCGTTCGGCGGTTCGTGGGGCTACCAGGTCACCTCGTACTACGCGCCGACCTCGCGGTTCGGGTCGCCGGACGACTTCCGGTACTTCGTGGACATGTTGCACCAGCGCGGCATCGGTGTGCTGGTCGACTGGGTGCCCGCGCACTTCCCGAAGGACGCCTGGGCGCTCGCGAAGTTCGACGGCACGCCGCTCTACGAGCACGCCGACCCGCGCCGCGGTGAGCAGCTCGACTGGGGCACGTACGTCTTCGACTTCGGGCGCAACGAGGTCCGCAACTTCCTGGTGGCGAACGCGCTGTACTGGATCGAGGAGTTCCACCTCGACGGTCTGCGCGTGGACGCCGTCGCGTCGATGCTCTACCTCGACTACTCGCGGCCGGCTGACCAGTGGCTGCCGAACGAGTTCGGTGGCCGGGAGAACCTCGACGCGGTGCGGTTCCTGCAGGAGCTGAACGCGACGGTCTACAAACGGCACCCCGGCGTGGTCATGATCGCCGAGGAGTCGACGGCGTGGCCGGGCGTCACGCGGCCGACGCACCTGGGCGGGCTCGGGTTCGGCTTCAAGTGGAACATGGGCTGGATGCACGACTCGCTGCACTACCTGTCGCGCGAGCCGATCCACCGCTCGTTCCACCACAACGAGATGACGTTCTCGCTGGTGTACGCGTGGAGTGAGAACTTCGTGCTGCCGCTCTCGCACGACGAGGTGGTGCACGGCAAGGGCTCGCTGTGGGAGCGGATGCCGGGCGACGACTGGAACAAGGCCGCCGGCGTGCGGTCGCTGCTGGCGTTCATGTGGGCGCATCCCGGCAAGCAACTGCTGTTCATGGGTGGCGAGTTCGGGCAGCGGCAGGAGTGGTCGGAGTCGCGGTCGCTCGACTGGCACCTGGTCGAACAGGAACCGCTGCACCAGGGCATCCAGTCGCTGACGCGCGACCTGAACTCGGTGTACAAGACGGCGGCGGCGTTGTTCTCGCACGACGTCACGCCGGAGGGGTTCCAGTGGATCGACGCGAACGACTCGGCGGGCAACGTGCTGTCGTTCCTGCGGGTCGGTGAGGACGGCTCGACGCTCGCCTGCGTGGCGAACTTCTCCGGGTCGCCGCACCACGACTACCGCGTCGGCCTGCCCTCTTCCGGACGTTGGAAGGAGCTCGTGAACACCGACGCCGCGCACTACGGCGGTTCCGGTGTGGGCAACCTCGGTGGCGTCGAGGCCGAGGCCAGGCCGTGGCACGGGCGGCCGTACTCCGCGCTGCTGCAGCTTCCGCCGTCGGGCGTGCTGTGGCTGGTTCCTGATCCGTCAGTCGAAACCGACTGAATCCAAACGGCGTGTGCCGGGCCGGTGAACCTGATCAGCCCGGCGCACGTTGCCCCTTGTATGCGCCTGACTTGGACGACTGGGACGCCCTTGAGACCGGCCGGCAGGCACAATGGGTTCATGCGGCACCGGAGCATCGCGCTGATCGTCGCCACCGCCCTGCTCGCGGTGGGCTGCACCGCCGAGATCCCAGGGCGCCCGCGTGCCGCCAAGGTGGTGAAGAAAGAGGCGTCCAGCGCCACGATCCAGGTCCGCGGCTCGGACAACGGCCCGATCGACAAGCTGGCCGCGACCGCGCTCACGGACATCGAGGAGTTCTGGACCAACTCGTTCCAGACGACCTTCAACAAGCAGTGGAAGCCGCTGAGCGGCGGTTACTTCTCGGTCGACACGGCCGACGCCACCGCGAAGCCACCACCGTGCACGCAGAAGGCCGCGGACGTGGAGGGCAACGCGTTCTACTGCCCGGCCGCCGACGCGATCGCCTGGGACAGGGCGTCCCTGCTGCCGGTGCTGCAGGACCGCTTCGGCGAGGCCGCGGTGGTCGTGGTGCTCGCGCACGAGATCGGTCACGCGGTGCAGAACCGCATGGGCATCACGCCGGAGGCCGAGCGACGCGAGCCGGACAAGTACCCGACGATCCTCACCGAGGCGCAGGCGGACTGCTTCGCGGGCTCGTTCGTCCGCAACGTCACGGACGGCAAGTCGGCGCGCCTGGACATCAACGCGGACGCCCTGGACAAGGCGTTGGGCGCGCTGATCACGTTCCGCGACCCGGTGGGCACGTCCCCGGAGGACGAGCAGGCGCACGGCAGCGCGTTCGACCGCGTAGCGGCGTTCCAGGACGGCTATGAGCAGGGCACGAAGTTCTGCGCGGCCATGTCGGTGCAGAACCGCAAGTTCACGCAGCGCGCGTTCACCAGCGTCAAGGACCGCGCGAACGGCGGCAACCTGCCGTTCTCGGAGATGCTCGAGTCCGTCACGCCCGACCTCGACGGCTTCTTCAAGAACCTGGCCACGACCGCCGGCAAGACCTGGCCGTCGCCGCGTGCCGAGGCTGCCCAGTCCGAGCCGAACTGCTCAGGCGACCAGGGCCCCGTCGCGTACTGCCCGTCGGACAAGACCATCAAGATCGACACCAAGGACGAGCTACCGACCTTGCACAAGGAACTCGGCGACTACGCGACGGGCACGCTGATCGCGTCCAGGTACGCGATGGCCGAGCTGGCCGTGTTCGGCAAGCCGACCGAGGGTGAGGGCGCCTCCGCCGCGGCGCTGTGCCTGGCCGGGGCGTACACGGGCGCGGTGTTCCAGCGTCAGGACGGGTTCGGGTTGTCGCCGGGTGACTTCGACGAGGCCGTGACCGTGCTGCTGCAGTTCGACTACGCGGCCCGTGACGCCAAGGGCGGCAACCCCGTGGATCCCGGGTTCGAGCGCGTGGCCCGGTTCCGGGAGGGCGTGTTCGAGGGCGCGAAGAAGTGCGGCGTCTGACGGTCTTCTGAACGAGCGGAAGCCCGCACCGGCTCAGGCCAGGTGCGGGCTTCAGCGTCTTTCGACCGGTGCCTGGTCGGACACGACCGAGATCCGCGCGCCCGGGATCTTCAGCGTGCCGCCGATCAGGTCCGTGTTGCGCACCGTGACCTCGGTGAAGGTCACGAACGGCACGTTCAGCGGCGGCGGGTGCGCGGCCGTGTAGTCCACCGGGATCTTGATCCCGAGCAGGTCCAGGTTGCCCTTGAGCTGCACCGTGTACAGCTCGATGCGTCCCGGTGACACCGTGGACGTGCTGCCCGGCCGGGCCGCGGTGATCAGCTTGACGCCCGGCGAGATCTCGCCGGACTGCACCAGGTCCTTGATCTTCATGTCGTTGGCCGTGAACTTCAGGACCTTGATGACCTGGCCGCTGACCAGCGCGTCGACGACCCCGACGAAGTTGAGGCCGCCCAGGTCGAGCCGCGATGCCGTCAGGGTCCACTCGCGCCCTCCTGCCGCCACCGGTGCAGGGGCCGGTGGCGGGGGCGGCGGCGTCGAGGGCGGCTCAGCGCTGGGCGGCTGGGCCGGCACGGACGACGACGCCGGCGGTGGGGTGGAACTGGTGCTCGACGCGGGTGGCTCCGACGTGGTGCTGGTCGGGGCCGGTGAGCTGCTGCCGGGGGTGGACGACGGCGGCGGCTCGGTGCTCGAGGGCGGTTGCAGCGCCAGCACCGCGACCATCGCGACGGCGGCCAGCGGCTGTGTTCGCATCATGTGGGTTGAACCCTTTGGGTCGTGTCCGGCGCTATCTCTGGTTCCGCGGCGGCGTTCTCACGCCTCGCCTTCTTCGACCCCTTCGCCTCCTTCGGCTTCTTGGGTTCATCCGTCCACGCGACGGCGAGCGCACCGCCGAGCAGACTCAGGAGGGTTCCGGCCAGGAAGCCGCCGAGGTTGGTCACGACGAGCGCGACCAGCGACAACAGCACCGTGACGAGGCCCGCCGCGAGCCGGAACTTGGGCTGCAGCCACAACGAGGCCGCGCTGATCGCCAGCAACGCGCCGATCAGCAGCGCGGAGACGCCGCCGATCGTCTTGATCGAGATGACCATGTCGCCGAGCTTCACGCCGACGAACGGCGGGAACAGGATGATGAGCGCACCCGCGGCCACGAACAGGCCGGCCCAGAAGGGCCGGCCACGTCGCCACGCGGTGAAGCCGTGCCAGATCCTCAGAAGCACTCTTGCTTCCCCTGGCGAATGGTCAGGCTCATGCCCTTGAACCTGATGGTCTGAGCCGTGGTGGCCCAGGCGGTCTGCTGCAGCGAGGTGATGTTCGCCGTGTCAGCCTGCAGACCGAACGAGCCCGGCAGACCCCTGAGGTTGTCCGGTCCCTTCGTCACCTTGCTCGCGTCGACGCCGATCTCGGGGTTGCCGAGGACCAGGTCACCGTTGAGGTCGGTGAGGTTGACGACCAGGTTGTCGGCGGACATGCCGCCCACGCTGTCCGCGGTGATGCGCATCGTCACGTCACCGACGATCGGCATGCCCGGGACGAACACCGACTGGCAGAACTTGTCGAGCCTCGCCGTCTTGAAACCGCTGACCGCGACGACGTGCACCTTGCCCGCGCCCGCGTCCACCCCGCCGAACTGGACGAATCCCTGGCCCGTCAAGTTGTCGGCGGAGACCTTGAAATTGGTGCCGGACACCGCGAACGAGGCGGCCAGCGCTCCCTGGGACATGCCGAAGAGGAGGGCACCGGCGCCCACGACACCGATACCGAGCACCCCGACGAACCGTGCCCAGCGCGTTCTACCCATACCGCCGAACTCCTTCCACGCTGAAGGCTTGCCTCGCAGGGACTGTGCGCCCCGAAACATCGGCGAGACAACGAAAACGAGTCCGCGCAGTCTTGGAATCACCCCAGGGGGTGAGAGAGTTTCACGTTTGGCGGCAGGGTCCTCGCCGAACAGCCCACAACGCGCTTAGTAGGGTCTGACCTCATGGGATTCGGACGAATCGCCGTCGCGCTGGCCGTGACCGCAGCCTTGACCGCGTGCGCTTCCGTGGTCGAGGGCGAACCGAAGGGCGAGCGCCCCGACCCGTCCAAGGTCGCGGGCCTGGAGATCTCCAACGGCCCGTCCGGCCCCAAGGCGGGCGTGCCCGACGCGGACCTGAGCGTGGAGAACGGCGACGGCGGCGAGATGGACCGCCTCGCGATCAACACCCTCGCCGACGTGCAGGAGTTCTGGAAGGGCGAGTTCCCGAACTCGTTCCCCGGCAAGACCTTCGAGCCGGTGAAGCGCGTCATCTCCTACGACTCCAACGGCAAGGGCGTCGAGGTCTGCAAGCTCAACACCACCGGCATCGCGAACGCGTTCTACTGCGCGCTGGACGACAGCATCACCTGGGACCGCGGCGAACTCCTGCCGATGCTCAAGGACTCGTTCGGCCCGATGGCCGTCGTGACGGTCCTCGCCCACGAGATGGGCCACGCCGTCCAGTACAAGCTCGGCCCGGCGTCCAACATCGGCGCCAACACCCCGTCGATCGTCAAGGAGCAGCAGGCCGACTGCTACACCGGCGTCTTCATGCGCTGGATCGCCGAGAACAAGTCGAAGCACTTCGAACTCTCCACCGGCGAGGGCCTCAACCAGGTCCTGCAGACGATGTTCTTCATCCGCGACAGCGCGGGCACGTCGTTCGAGAAGCAGGGCGCCCACGGCAGCGCGTTCGACCGAGTCTCGGCCTTCCAGTTCGGCTTCACCCGAGGCGCCGCCCGCTGCGCCGAGATCAACGAGGCCGAGATCGCCAAGCGCATCACCGAACGCCCCTTCGACCTCTCCGACACCGACCAGGGCCAGGGCCGCGGCAACGCCAAGATCGACGAGGACAAGTACCTCAGGGCCCTCGAAGAATCCCTCCGCGACGCCTACAAGACGAGCGGCGCGGCCTTCCCGGCCTTCGACAAGGCGGGCATCAAACCCTGCGCGGACGCCCAGACCACGTCCCCAGCCTCCTACTGCCCCGCGGTCAACCAGCTCCAGCTGGATCTCCCGTCCCTGGTGAAGATCGGCACACCTCCAAAACGTGGCTCGAAGGGCGGCATCGGCGACTTCGCGGCGTTCGCCGTCATCGCCTCGCGCTTCTCCCTCTCCATCCAGCACGCCACAGGCTTCGACCTGGCCGACGACGCCGCAGGCCAGCGCACAGCCTGCCTGACAGGAGCCTGGGCGGGCCTGACCAACCGCCCGGACGCAGCAGCGGGCCTGCGCCTGTCCCCAGGAGACCTCGACGAGGCAGTGGCAGAACTCCTGGCCGACGACAGCCTCATCGCAGCGGACGTCAACGGCAAAGCCGTCCCCTCAGGCTTCGCCCGCGTGGAAGCGTTCGGCGACGGCTTCTTCCGAGGCCTGTCGTTCTGCGTCAAAAAGTATTCAGTTTGATTCTTCCATCGACCACCGTCGATACTTGCCAGGTGCTAACCGATGAAGCCACGACCTACGCCTCATGGTTCTCGACGCTGTCCGACCCGACCCGAGTCCGCCTGCTACACCACGTGGCCTCGGCGTCGGCCCCGGTAACAGTCGGCGAACTGACCACGCTGCTGGGCGTGAGCCAGTCCACCTGCTCACACCACGTCCGCAAACTGGCAGAGGTCGGCTTCCTCCACGTCCAGCGCGAAGGCACAACCACCCTCGTCACCGTCAACCCGGCCTGCTGCACGGGCCTCCCCCAAGCAGCAGACGCGGTCATGGGCACCCTGCCCACAGGCACAGTCCGCCCAGTACCAGGCGTGACCATCCGCCCCATGACCACAGCAGACTGGTCAGACGTCCGCCGCATCTACGGCGAAGGCATAGCCTCAGGCAACGCAACGTTCGAAACAGAAGTCCCGTCCCGCAGAACCCTGGAATCCAAGTGGCTACCGGACCACCGCTGGATAGCCGAGGTGGACGGCACAACAGCAGGTTGGGCAGCAGCCACCCCGATCTCAGCCCGCGAGTGCTACGCGGGCGTCGTCGAGACCTCGATCTACGTGGCCGACGCCTCCCAGGGCAAGGGCGTGGGCAAAACCCTGCTGCACCACCAGGTCAAGTCAGCAGACGAAGACGACCTGTGGACCCTGCAAGCAACGATCTTCCCGGAGAACAGAGCAAGCATCGCCCTGCACCACAAAGCAGGCTTCCGCACAGTGGGAGTACGCGAACGAATCGCGCAACACCACGGCGAATGGCGAGACACAGTCCTTTTGGAACGCAGACGCCCCTAGCCACAGCAACACCCACCCACCGCAAAGCCGAAGGCGAGCCGTCCTTACCAAGCGGGCTGGGCGGTGGGTCCCGTCACGAGTCGCGCCACAGCTCTTGCTGCATGCAAGAAGGGTTGTCAAACGGATACGCTTTTCGTCCGTTTGACAACCCTTCTTGCATGTGGCCCGCTCTTGGTGCGGCTCGTGACGGGACCCACCGCCAACGCACCCAAACTACGAAACAGGCAGCCGCCCAACGCAACAGGCGTGCCATCAACCCACCCACGGCGCCACCCCCCGATCAGATTGCCGGGGGTCTGGGGGCAGAGCCCCCAGGGAAAGCACGCAAGGCGACCCGCCGCAAGCAAGGTGACCACGCTGACGCAGGCGTCCCCCCGATCCGGGAACCCCTACATCTCAACCTACTAAGCACCCCCGACAAGATCAGTACAAAGCAGAAGCCAAGCTCCGCCGAGCCGCAGCAACCCGAGGATCATCGGCCGGGAACAGCTCAAACAACCCGACCAAATGCGACCGAACCCGATCCCGATCCTCCCCATAAACCCGACGAACAGTCGAAACAAGCCGAGAAAACGCCTCGTCGACCATCTGCCCGGCAACTTCGGCATCAGCAGCGGCCAACTGAGCGTCAACATCCTCAGGCGCAGAATCGGCCTTACCGATCACAGCAGGATCAACAGCCTCAGCCCGCTCAGCGAACCGAGCCTGGGCAAGCCCTTCCTTGGCCAACTCATGAGCAGGCTCAACCGCCAAAATCTCCGAGTAATACCCCTGAGCGGCAACGTAGTCCCCACGCTCAAAGGCTTCCTCAGCAGCAACAATCCGAGGATCCTCGACAACGTCTTCCTCGGCGACAACAGGCGCCCCAGCCCGAGCTTCCCCAGCCCGAATCCCAGGAAGCCGCTCCCGCAGAGCATCCAACAACCGAGCAATCCACTGAGACAACTCAGAGTCATCGATGGGCCCAGCGAACGCATCAATGGGCTGACCAGCAGCAACAGCAACGGTAGTGGGCACCGACTGCACCCCGAACGCCTGCCCGATCCGAGGCGAGGCCTCCAAATCGACGCGGGCAAGAATCCAGGACCCACCGGAAGCAGAAGCGAACCGAGTCAGAGACGCGGCCAGCTGCTGCGACTCAGGACTGTAGGAAGCCCCGAGCAGCACCACGACGGGCACCTGCAGGGACTGTTCGACCACGGCCTGGAACGAGGCCTCGGTGACGTCCACGATCCACGGCACAGAGCCGTTGTCGGGCGCGGAAGCGGCGGCAGCGGCCGGCGTGGCGGCGGCGGTGCGGGCAGCGTCGGCGCGGGCCTTCAGGGCGCCCAGATCGACGGCGCCCGAGAGCGCGGCGGACAGTGCGGCGGTCTTGCGAGGATCAGGCCTTGTCACGTGTTCCATCCTGGCACGGCTAGTTCCCGGACCGGGTCCAGGGCCATCGGGTTGACGCGCATCGCCTCGTTGGCTGAGGCGATACGTAGAGCTAGCGGTGTCATCAGCTCGATGAACCGCGTCGTACCAACTTCACCCAGTGCTTCCCACGGACCAAGAGCGGCCATGTCCGTGGCGCGTTCCACCGCTGGAAGGTCACCGGGCAATCCCTCCACTGCTTCCCATTCTTCGACAGTCCAACCACGCGCGGTGCGCATGTATGCCGGATCGAGGGAATGCTCACGCGCGTAGAGCGCAAGCGCTTGGCACGGCCCTACGCCATGAGCCACCAGCGCGGCCACATGACCGTCGCCGCGGGCCTCGCGCAGGATCGTGCAGGCGTGCCACAACTCCAGATGAGGCTCGGCAGGCCACGGCAACGCACGGTTCGCCGCAGCCAACGGACGCCCGGCGAGAGGCGCCGCCATTGCCGCGACACGAGCCAAAGCAGCAGCCTCGGCGATTTCGGGCGTGTCCACCGAACCCAGCAGACGACGCAACGCACCGTCCGCACCCGCCAGCCGAACACGCAGGTACTCGGACGGCGAGGCGACCGCCCACGCGTCCGGCAGCGCACGGGAGACCATGCGCGGCGCGAAGTTGTAGAAGACCGCCGTCACCAGCTCCGGCGACGCGGCGCCCAGTGGTGCGGCGCGCATGCCGAAGTAGCCCATCCATCCGCCCTTGCAGCCCAGCGCGTCGGTCGCCGCGCGGGATTCGGGCGTGAAGTACGTGACGTCGTGGTAGGGCTCGAACCTCAACCACAGTTGTCTCGCGTCCACGCCCGACACGCTAACCCAGCGAACGTCGCCGCACGGGTCCACTCACCGGGCCGGCGTAGAGCGTTCGGCCATCCGAGGAGACGTGCCACGACCGGATCGCCCGGATCACGGCGTGTCGGAGAGGTGCTCCTCGATCCGCTCGACCTTGGCCTTGAGCTGACCGGTGTAGCCGGGCCGGATGTCCGCCTTGAGCACGAGAGACACCCGCGAGGAACTGGCCTGCACGGCTTCCGTCGCGCGCTTGACCACGTCCATCACCTCGTCCCACTCCCCCTCGATCAGGGTGAACATCGCGTTCGTCTCGTTGGGCAGGCCGGACTCCCGCACGACCCGGATCGCCTCGGCGACGGCCTTCGCGACACCTCCTGTCTCGTCCGAACCGGACGGAGCGACGCTGAACGCGACAAGCACACGTGCCTCCTCGTGATCCACAGGTGGTACTGACTGGTAGCTTCGTTGCCCATGACACCGCTGCCGTTCGATCCGATCGTCCGCGCGGCCGAGCTGTGGGACGACCGGGTGGGTTCCTCCACATCGATGGCCGCCGTCACGAGCGTCATGCGTGTCCAGCAAATCATCCAGTCCGCCGTGGACGCAGCTCTCAAGCCGCACGGGCTCACGTTCGCGCGCTACGAGGCGTTGGTGCTGCTCTTCTTCTCCCGCAAGGGCGCGCTGCCGATGCGGGTCATGGGCGAGCGCCTGCAGTTGCACCCCACGAGCGTCACGAACATCGTCGACCGGCTGGAGAGCGACGGCCTCGTGCGTCGCACGCCGCACCCGACCGACCGCCGCACGACGCTGGTCGAGATCACCGACGCGGGCCTGCAGCGCAGGGAGAGCGCGACCGCCGCCGTCGTCGACGTCAACCTGGGTCTCAAGGGCCTCACCGACCGGCAGACCGAGCAGCTCACGGACCTGCTCGCCAAGGTCCGCCGGGCGAGCGGCGACTTCGAGGACTGAAATCCGGTTGATCGTCCCGCGATGATGGTCGCGTGACGGAACGGTCGATCATCGCCCTGGTCAGCGGGCCCAGCGGGTTCGCGGGCCGGACGGACGCGCTCCCGGTCGAGTCGCCGTGGTGGGCCGACACCGAACCCGTCAACGAGGCGCTGGAACGGTTGCTGGGCGTCCCGACGAGCGTGCTCAGGCTGATCTCGGTCGAGGGTGGCGACCCTCCCGGCGGCGGCCTCGTCACCTATCACGTCGAGGCGCACGGCGAACCCGACCGAACCCACCTCCACCCGGAGGAAGAGCCCGCCCGAGACGCCCCGCGCAGACTGCCGTGGGCACGACTGGGCGGGCCGTCCGAGCTGGTCGCGTGGGCCGACCGGCACGTCGAACGCACCGGCCCGGCGGTGCAGGTCAAGTCGTGGAACCTGTCGAGCGTGCACCGGCTGCCGACCGCGAACGGCTCTGCGTGGCTGAAGACCGTCCCGTCGTTCTTCGCCGACGAGGGCGCGGTGATCGAGATGGTCGCCGCGCACGATCCCGGCCTGGTGCCCGAGGTGATCGCCTCGGCGCCGCGGCGGGTCCTGCTCGGTGAAGCCCCCGGCGAGGACTGCTGGAACACCAAGCCCGAACACGTCGAGGAGATCGTGCCGCGCTGGGTCGCGGTGCAGCACGCGCTGGCGGGCGAGCCTCGGGTGCGGCCGTGCGTCGTGCCGATGCCGTCGTTCGGGCTGCCGGACACGCTGGTGCACGGCGACTTCCACCCCGGCAACTGGTTCAGCGGTGGCGTGATCATCGACTGGTCCGACGTCGTGTGGGGTCATCCCGCGCTGGACGCCGGCCGGCTCATCGGGTTCTGCCCGCCCGATCTCCACGACCTCATCCGTCGCGTGTGGAGCGAGGCGTGGCTCGAGCACCGCCCGGACAGCCGCCCGCTCGACGCGCTCGATGCCGCCCGCCGGGCCTCGCACCTGCTGAACGCCGTGAAGTACCAGGAGTTCCTGGACAACATCGAGGACTCTGAACGGATCTACCACCAGAACGACCCCGCGCACGAACTCAGGACCGTCAGAGAACTGGTGACCACGTGACGGAACGAACGATCATCGCCCTGGTCAGCGCGCCGAGCGGGTTCGCGGGCCGGACGGACGCGCTCCCGGTGCCCACCCGCGACTGGTACCACGTCGAACCGGTCAACGAGGTGCTCGAAGCACACCTGGGCGTCCGGACGAACGTGCTCAGGCTGATCTCCGCCGAGGGCGGCACCGTGCCGCAGGACGGCGTGGTCACCTATCACGTCGAGGCGTACGGCGAGCCCGACCGCACGAAGCTCCACCCGGCACAGGAGCCGGAGGCGGACGCGGAGTTCCGGGCGCCGTACGCACGGCTGGGCGGCCCTGCCGAACTGATCGCGTGGGCCGACCGGCACGTCGAACGCACCGGCCCGTCCGTTCAGGTCCGCACGTGGAACCTCTCGACCGTGCACCGGCTGCCCACCGCCAACGGCCCGGTGTGGCTGAAGGCCATTCCGTCGTTCTTCGCCGACGAGGGCGCGGTGATCGAGATGGTCGGCGCGCACGACCCGACGCTGGTCCCGGTGCTGATCGCCTCGGCGCCACAACGGATCCTGCTCGGCGACGCGCCGGGCGACAAGTGCTGGCCCGTCACCACCGAGCACATCGAGTTGATCGTGCCGCGCTGGGTGGCCGTGCAGAACGCGCTGGCCGGCGAGGCGCGGCTGCGCCCGACCACCGTGCCGATGCCGTCGTTCGGGCTGCCGGACACCCTGACGCACGGCGACTTCCACCCCGGCAACTGGCGCAGGAGCGGCGAGGTCATCGACTGGTCCGACGCCGTGTGGGGCCACCCGGCACTCGACGCGTGCCGGGTCATGGAGTTCGCCGGGCTGGAACTGCACGACCACATCCGGAAGGTGTGGAGCGAGGCGTGGCTCGAGCACCGCCCGGACAGCCGTCCGCTCGAAGCGCTCGACGTCGCCCGCCGCGCGTCACACCTGCACAACGCGGTGAAGTACCAGGAGTTCCTGGACAACATCGAGGAGTCCGAGCGGATCTACCACGACGGCGACCCCGAGGCAGAGCTCAGAGCTGTTCGGCGGCTGGTTCGCTGAGGCGGCCGGTCTTCGAGGCCCAGCGCTCGAAGATCACCGTGCCGAACGGCGGGATGCTCGCGAACAGCGCGAGGACCGTCGTGCGCGCGTCCCACTTCAGCGGCGCGACGGCCATCAGCGTCACCAGCACGTAGCCGACGAAGACCAGGCCGTGGATCGGGCCGAAGACCTTGACGCCGATCTCGTTCTGCACGACGACGTACTTGAAGAACATCCCGAGCAGCAGGCCCGCCCAGGAGATGGCCTCGGCCAGGGCGAGGATGCGGAACCGTCCGACCACGCTGGAGAACGTCATGGTTCCCCATCATGAACCGTGACCGGCGGCACACGGCAACCGGCCCTGTCCCGGTCTGTCCTATTCCTCCCATTTGAAGACGCGGGAGGCCACAAAACCGACGACCAGCGAGAAGCCGACCAGGATGGCCGCCGGCATCGCGAGTGCCTCGATCCCCTTGCCCCGCACCAGCACGTCGAGCATGCCGTCGTTCATGTGCCGCAACGGGAAGATCTTCGACACCGTCTGCAGCCACGCGGGCGCCTGGTCGACGGGGAAGAACGTGCCGGACAGGAACGCCATCGGCAGCACCACGATGTTCGCGGCCGCCGAAGCGGCCTCCTCGGTCTTGGCGAACGCGCCGACCAGCATGCCGAGCGCGAAGAACGCGATGGTTCCCAGCAGCAGCAACGGAATCGCCAGCCACCACTGCCCGGACAACTGCAGCCCGAACACCGGCAGCGACGCGATGCCGATGAACGTCGCGCCCTGCACCAGCGCGACGCCGGCGCTGACCAGGATCCGCGACGACAGCACGGAACCCGTCGAGACGGGTGCCAGCCGGATGCGCCGCAGCACCTGCTTCCGGCGCCACGACACGAGAGTCAGCGCCGAGCCGAAGACCGCCGACACCGCCACACCCCACGACAGGATGCCCGGCGTCAGGAACTGGATCGGTTTCAGCGAGGCGTCCTCGACCTTCTCCGCGGCGAACGTGAAGGTCGGCGGCTGACCGGTCGCGGCGAGGTTCGCCTTGTCCACGAACCCGTTGATGATCCCGAGCACGGTCGCGGACTTGACCTGGTCGCTCTGCGCGAACCGCACGTCGAGCTGCTGCCCGCGGATGATCAGCGCGGCGGGCAGGTCGCCGTCCTTCACCTTCTGCACGGCGGAGTTCTCGTCGTTGTACGGCTCCAGTTCCAGCGCACCGCTGTCGCGCAGCGCGGACACGATCGGGCCGTCGCCGACCAGCGCGATCTTCGTCTTGTCCGTGCCGACGTCGCGCAGGATCAGGCCGAAGATGACGAGGAACATCAACGGGAACAGGAAGGTGAAGAACAGCGTCACCTTGTCCCGCAGGAATCCCTTGAGCATCGCCACCGAGAGCGTCTTGAACGCGGTCATGCGCGGTACTCCCGACCGGTCAGGTTGAGGAAAACGTCTTCGAGGGTGGCCGTGCGGACCTGCAGGCCGTCGAGGGCACCGCGTTCGGCCAGCGCGGACAGCACGGGAGCCGGGCGGCGCGTGGAGAGCATCAGCGACACCTCGTCCTCGTGGGCCTCGTCGACGCCGTCGAGTGCGGAAGCGTCCACAACGGACAGAACGCCCTTCTGCAGCGTCACGTGGGTCGGCGCGTCGAGGCCGCGCACCAGCACCGCCGGCCGGTCGAGCGCGAGGATCCTGCCGGTGTCCATGATGGCCACGCGATCGCAGAGGATCTCGGCCTCGTCCAGGTAGTGAGTGGTGTAGACGATGGTCTTGCCGCGTTCCCTGATGGCGCGCAACACGTCCCAGAGGTTGCGGCGGGCCTGCGGGTCGAGCGCCGCGGTCGGTTCGTCCAGGAACACGATGTCCGGGTCGTGCACCAGCGCGCACGCGATCGAGAGCCGTTGGCGCTGACCGCCGGAGAGCTTGTTCTCCTGCTCGTTCGCCTTGTCCGCGAGGCCGACCAGTTCCAGCATGTCCGCGGCCGTGCCGTGACTCACGCCGTAGAGCGCGCCGAAGGTCTGCAGCTGTTCCTTGGCCGTCAGCTTGTCGAAGAACGACGTCGCCTGCAGCTGAACACCGATGCGCGGCAACAACTTCACGTTGCGCGGCCACGGGCTCTCGCCGAGCAGCAGCACCTCACCGCTGTCGGGCTTGCGCAGCCCCTCGACGATCTCCAGCGTGGTGGTCTTCCCTGCGCCGTTGGGCCCCAGGATGCCGAAGAACTCGCCCTCGGCCACGGTGAACGAGACCCCGTCCACCGCTTTCAAGTCGCCGTAGCTCTTGCGGACGTCCCGCACCACGACCGCCGACCGTTCCTCCGTCATGGGCGAGACGGTAGGTCAGCACCTGGTGGTTCGCGGAGCGAAAAGACGAAAGTCGGAGCGAAGTCGAGACGAAGTGGGTCAGCCGCCCGCGACCAGCAGCGGACAGGCGGTGTACACGCCGTTGAGCCGTCGCAACGCCGCCGCGAACTGGTCGAAGCGCGCACGTGGGACGGCCGTGCGGACCTCGCTGATCACCTGCCACAGGTAGCGGTGCTCGGCGGTCTCCACGACGGGCAGCGCCGGGTCGCCGGGGACGTCGCAGGCGAACGCGAGCGCCACCGCCGCGGCGCGCAGGCACGCGGTCGCGAGCGTCACGCAGTCCTCGACGAGCGTGCGGTCGTCCTGGGCGCGCAGGACGCCGCTGACGGCGAACCGGACGGTCTGCATCAGCGCGATGTAGAGGCGCTGGCCGGCCTGGGTGCGTTCGAACGGCAGGTCCTCGGTGCCACAGCCGGGCGTCACGACGGTCATGCCGACCTGGGGGCGGCGCAGCACGTGGTCGAAGAGCGCGGTCGGGGCCCAGAGCAGGGTGCGCCAGGAGTCCTCGGTGATCGAGGTGCCCATCCTGGCGGCGTTCTCCAGCACGTCGAGGTAGGCGATCAGGACGCCGGAGAGGAAGATCCCGCCGCGGTCGCCGCCGACCCGCACGACGCCGAAGCGCTCGTCGAGGGCGTCGTCCTGGACCCAGTAGCCGGGCGTCCACTCGATGACGCCGCTGCTCGCCAGCACCACGCGCGCGAGGCGCTGGTGCACGGGCGACGCCGAGAGCACGGTGTCGTCCAGACCCATCTGGACGAGCGTGGACGCGGCGTGCTGCAACGACTCGCGCTGCTGAGGCACGAGGTCGGGGTGCAACAGGCGGAACGGTTCCACGTCACCCCTCCCCTTCCGTCGTTGTACTCACAATGAACGGCAGGGGGCGGGAAGTCATCCGGATGAACCGCAGCGTTACGTCTCAGTTGGACGCGTCAGTGCGACTGGGCCCAGGCCGTGAGCTGCGCGCGAGACGAAAGATTCAACACGGTTTTCACGTTGTGCACGTGGGATTCCACGGTGCGGTGCGAGATGCCGAGCTTGGCCGCGACCTGCGCGTTCGTCAAGCCGTGCGCCACCAGTTCGACGACCATCCGCTGCCGGTCGCTGAGCACCGGATCCTGCACGATCCCCTTGTCCAGCGCGGTTTCCAGGACGTGCCGCACGTCCATCGCCCGGCCGGCGCCGAGCGCCCGTTGAAAAGCCGCTGGAGACAAGGATTCCCGCGCGAAGTTCAACGCGGCGTCGATCTTCCGCCGCCACCACGTTTCGGACGGAACGACCCACGTCGCGCGCATCTGCTGACAGGCGGCCAGAAGCCGCACGCCGAGCTCGTGACGCCCGGACAGCATCGCGACCAGGCCTCGGCCCTCGACCGACTCCAGCACGGCCCGCGGTGTGGTCGCCGTCATCCGCGCGCTCTCGGCGAACCGGGCGCCGGCCGCCGCCAAATCCCCTCGTTCCAACGCGATGCAGCCCGACGTGTGCACCGCGATGGCCACGACGTCCTGCCGTGCATGGAGTCTGAGGACCGGCAACGCGCCCTCGACCAGCACCGCGGCGGCGTCCACCTCACCCTGGACGAGCAGCCGCCAGCCGAGGTTCTGGCTGGACACAGCGACACTCACGTCGTTGCCATTGCTCACGCCGTGCTGGATCGATCGGCGCAACGCCCATGCGGTGTTCGCCACGTCGCCCATGCCGTCGTAAGCGCTCGCTAACGTCCGGAACAGGCGGCACATGATCAGATCCTGCCCGCCGGCCTCCGCGGTCTCGATCGCCTCGATGGCGTACTTCACGGCCTCGTCGTGCCGCTGGTCGTGGCCCGCCAGCAGCGACGCGTACTCCAGCGCGAGGATCCGGTAGCGGGCATCGTCGGGCGACTGGTCCAGCACCTGCATCAGCACCGCGCCGGCCTCGGCGAAGTAGCCGCGGTCGAAGCACACCCTGAGCAGCATCGTGGCGAGCATCAGGCGCCGATCGTCGCTCAAAGCGACCAGATGGGCGAACGCGTACGTCACGTTGTCGTACTCCTGGTGCTGCGCCTTCACCTGCTCCGGCGTGAGGATCGACGACGAGACGGCGGGTTCGCCCTTCTCGCACAGCCACTCGACGATCCGTTCGGCCGTCACCGCGTGCTCGCCATGCTCTTCGAGCCGTTCCTGAGCGTAGAGGCGGACCGATTCGAGCATCCGGAACCGGCCGTTCTCCCGCACCACCAACGACTTCGCCTGCAACGCCGCGAGCAGGCCGATCACCGCGCCCCCGTGCACGACCTGGGCGATCTCCAGCCCGAACCCGCCCGGCAGCAGCGCGAGCCGCCGGAACAGCTCCTTCTCGGGCGCGGTCAGCAGGTCGTGGCTCCACGCGATGGCCGCCCGCAGGCTCTGGTGGCGCACCTGCTCGCCGGCGTCGCTGAGCAGGTCGAGCCGGTGGTCGAGGCGGTCCGCGAGCTCGGAGAGCGGCACCGATCCGGAGAGTTTCGCGGCCAGTTCCACGGCCAGCGGAAGGCCGTCCAGCCGCACGCAGATCGCCGCGATCGCGTCGTGGTCGCCGCTGATTCCGGCGCGTTCGGTGAACAACTTCGCCGCGTCGGCTTCCATGCCGTGCAGCGGATAGACGACCTCGCCGATGGATCTCAGCGCTTCCCTGCTGGTCGCGAAAACCTGCACGTGCGGGCACCGCGACAGAAGCGCGTCCACGACGGCACAACATTCTTCGACGAGATGCTCACAGTTGTCGACAAGCAGCAAGATTCGGCGACCGGTCAGTTCCTGGAGCAACGTGGTCCGCAGCGCGACACCCGCGTGCTGGTACACCCCAACGGCTTCCGCGAAGGCCTGCACCACCTGCTCCGGCCGGCTCAGCCTGCCCAGTTCGACGGTGCGGACCTCGGTGCGTCTGGCACGTCCGGCGAGCTCGGCCGCGAGCCGCGTCTTGCCGACCCCGGCCGGTCCGACCAGCGTGAGCATCCTGTGCTTGCGCAGCAACGAAAGCAGCTCCGCGAGCTCGCTCTCCCTGCCGACGAACGCGTCGTCGTAGCCGGGCAGCTCCGCGACCACAGTGGACGTTCCGGCGGAGCGCTGACGATAGGCGCGCTGACGGCACGCGTTCGAGCAATATCGCGCCCGCGACGGCAGGGGCGCGAAGCCCGTGCCGCAGCCCGCGCAGATGCCCATCGCACGAGACTACGACCGTTTCGGCATCTCAATTGGAAAGTGTGCGGAGGTCGACCTCCAGCGTGGTCCCCGAACGCAGTTCCGCGAGTTCGATCCGATCCTTCGTCTTCGAGAGCCAGCCGCTGCGGATTCGCTGCACCACCTGCGTCTTCGTGACGTCGGCCGCCTCCGCCCTGATCACGATGTCCTTGCCGTTCTCCAAATGGACGACGGCCTTCGTGAACTTGGGGGCGTGGGGCACGAACTCACCGGTTCCCGGCACGGCCGGATACATGCCGAGCGCGCTGAACACGTACCAGGCCGACATCGTGCCGAGGTCGTCGTTGCCCGTGACACCCGCCGGCCCGTTGACGAACAACGTCTGCGCGGCCCGCACGACCACCGACGTCTTCTCCGGCTTGCCGATGAGCGCGTACATCCACGGCGCGTGCAGATCAGGCTCGTTGTTCGGGTTGTACCTGAACTGGTTGTAGTAGTCGTACGGCCCCACGACCCACTTCTCGCGGACGGTCTTCGCCGGGTCCTTCAAGAGGTCGGGGTACGCGAAGAAGTCGTCCAGCCGCGCCTCGGCCGCCGCCTTGCCGCCGAGCGCCGTGATCAGCCCGGTGATGTCGTGCTGGCAGAGCCACTGGTACTGCCACGCCGTGCCCTCGTGGAACCCTTCCGGGCCCTGCGGCGTGAACGGGCTGAGCCACGCGCCGCCCTGCAGCTTCGGCCGCGGGAAGCCGGTGAAGCCCCGGTCCGTGACGCTGTTGTCCCAGAGGGTGCGGTGGTTGAGGCCGCGTTTGCGGAGTCGTTCCGCGTCGTCCGCGTGGCCCAGTTCCGCGGCCATGATCGCGAGCGTGGCGTCGGCCAGCGCGTACTCCAGGGTCGCCGACGCACCGTGGTGCGGATCGGTGTCCTGACCCTTCTTCGGGAAGCGCTTGTCGTACTGGACGAATCCGTTCGCGAGGTAGTTCGGGTTGCCGGACCTGCCCTGGAAACGGGAACTCTGCGGCGGGACGCCGTCGGCGTTCTGCAGAAGCGCCTGGTACGCCTGCTCTTCGAAGCCCTTGAGGTGACCGAAGCGCCAGAGGTCGACCAGGAACGGCGTGACCGGGTCGCCGGTCATGCAGTTCGTCTCCTGGTTCGCGTACGCCCAGCGCGGGAGCCAGCCGCCCTGGTCGTGAATCGCCAGGATGCTTCGCGCAATGTCCTGCGAGCGTTTCGTGCGAATCAGTGCCAGAAGCTGGTTGTGCGCGCGGTAGGTGTCCCACAGCGAGTAGTACTCGTAGTAGGTCCAGCCGTCGGCCTGGTGGACCTGGTTGTCGAAGCCCCGGTACCTGCCGTCCGCGTCGCTGCCGGTCAGCGGCTGGAGCAGCACGTGGTAGAGCGCGGTGTAGAAGACCGCGCGCTCGTCCCAGTCGTCCGTCTCGATCTCGACGCATCCGAGCTCCGCGCGCCAGGCTTCCTGCGCCTCGTTGCGGATGTCGTCGAAGGTCCTGCCGCCGGTCTCGATCTCCAGGTTGTTCGCCGCACCTTGTTCGTCCACTTGGGACAGTGCGGTCATGGCCGTGACGGGGCCGGGACCGAACGTCACCCAGGCGCCCCTGAGCCCGGCGCCACCGGCGGAATCCCGTTGGCCCGGCCTGGATCCTGTCGGACCCCACGTGCCGAACTGCGTGAACGGGCGGTCGAACCTGGTCGTGAAGTGCGTGAGGTACGGACGGCCACCGCAGAACGCCTGCGTCTCCACGGTTCCGACGATCGTCCGGTCGCCGACGATCCTGACGGAACTGGCGCTGACCGGTTCCTTGTCGTTGGCCTGGCCCACGTTGACGAGCAGCGTGCCCTGGACGCCGCCGGGGAACGTGTAGCGCTCGACGCCCGCCCGCGTGGTCGCCGTGCACTCGACGGTGATGTCCCGGTCCAGCTTGACCTTGTAGTAACCGGGTTTGCCGATCTCGCCGTCGTGCGTGTAGCCGCTGGCGTACCGCTTGTGGTCGAAGTTCTGCGGCAGCTGCGTGACCGGGAGGATCGGGACCAGGCCGCCCTGCTCCCAGCAGCCCGCGCCGGACAGGAAGAAGTGCCCGAAGCCGCGGATCTGCTGGTCGTCGTAGCGGTAGCCGGCGTAGTGGGAACCGACCGGGCTGGAATGCGCCTTGCCGAACGGCATGGACGCACCGGGGAACGTGTTGCCCTCGTCCTTTGTGCCGATGAAGGTGTTGACCGACTCAATGGGATCCAGTGCGTCCACGGGTTTCACCCTAGTTGGGATCTTGGGGTGGTGTGGGGTGGCCCGATGGTCCGGTCGGGTGGTCCGGTCGGCTGGTGAGGGACCGGGCCGGGGTGCGACCGCCGCCGCATGCGCACCCCGGCCCGGGGGCCTACTCGCCGGACCCGCGTGGGCTGAGAACGCTGTCCGTCACCAGATCATCGCTGAGCGCACACGGTCCAGGTCAAGACCATGACGATCACTTGTCCAGTTCCGGACATCGGCGAATCAGCGGGCCGACATCGCGTTCAGCGTCGTGTACCCCACGCCGAGCTGCGCGAACGCCTCCAGGGCGAACTCCGAGAGCTGGTCGAGCACGGTCGGGTTCAGGAGCAACAGCTGTGTCTGGGCCTGCCGGGCCCCGGTGAGGCGCGGCAGCTCGCTGTACACGATCTTGACGCTCTTGCCGTCCGCCGCCGTCACGTCGACCTTGATGTCCTTGTAGACACCGGTCAGCTTCGAGGCGATCTTCGTCGCGAGGTCGTGGACGATGACGGCCGCGGTCAGGCCGGCCACGATCGTCAGGATCGTCACCGGGTCCACGAAGAGCGCGCTGGACTTCGGCGTCGTCCACGCGCCACCGCTGTAGAGCCGGATCGCCGAGTTGGTCGTGGTCAGGTCGATGTCGACGGCGTTGGACCTGGCCGCGCTGAACATCGTGCCCGTGGAGACGTCCTGTTCGAACCACACCTGCACGGCCTCCACCGGGGTGAGCAGGTCGCTGCCCGAGACGATCGGGTTCTCGGCGACGTAGATGGGGGTCGTCGTGCTGTTGCCGTTGATGTCCGTCGAGTACGCCGACAGGCCGGGATGGATCTTGCCGAAGTCGTTGACCAGCGTGATGCCGGTCTTCGGGCCGCCGGTGACCGCCTCGCCGAGGGTGCCCTCCTTGTCCAGCGTCGACTGGTCGCCGAGGCCGACGGCCACCTCGTTGGTGGCGACGCGCACGTTCACGTTGCCCTGGAAAGTGTTGCTGCCGAAGAGGTGGTAGAGCGGCTGCCAGGAGAACGTGTTCTCGTGGAGGTAGCTGTCGGCCGACTGCCAGACGACGTTGTAGGTCTCGTTGACCTTCTTCGCGAAGCAGAGCTTGTAGCCGCTGTCCTTCAGCGTCTTGAGGTCCTCCGGGGCGATCCTGATGTCGACGCTCTTGATCTGTCCGTCCGTCATGGTGGCGCTCCTGGGCTGGATGTCGTCGGGGCCGGTTCGGCCTCGGTGACACACGCTCCGGTGGCCCCGTCTCCTGAAAGTCGCCGCGACGCACGACGTGCTGTCACGGCCGCATCGGCGTCACTCGATGGGCTGGACTGGGCCGAGCGGGTTCCGTTGGGCCATTGGCGTTACGGGTGCCGGGCGAACGGCCGGGGAACCGGCGACGCGCCGTCGCTGCTCGTTCCCGACCGGGTGGTGGTCAAGTCCGCACGACTGAGTACCCACCGCTGACCGGTTGTCGGCGGGACGCCGCGACAGGTGGGTGAGAGATGCCCTGGAGACGCGGCCGGGTGATGCTCGGAACGGCCGAGGGAAGGACCGCGATGAGAGAAGCCGATGACGCGCATCTGGTGTTGCTGGGCCGGTTCGAGCTGCTCGCCGGATGCGGTGACGTCGTGCTGCCCAAGGGCGCGCAGCGGCTGCTGGCCTACCTGGCGATCCACCACGGCGACGGGGTGAGCCGGCAGGCCGCCGCCGAGCAGCTGTGGCCCGAGTGCCGCAGGCAGCGCGCCACCGCCAACGTGCGGCAGGCGCTGTGGCACCTGCGCCGGGCGACGGAACGGCCGGTCGTCGAGCCTTCAGTGGACCGGCTGCGGCTGTCCCCCTCCCTGACCGTCGACTTCTGCCGGGCGGTCGAGGCGGCCCACCTCGTCGTCAGCTCCGCCGCACCCGCCGAGGAGGACCTGACCGGCGCGCTGTCCCGGGACCTGCTGCCCTACTGGGCCGACGACTGGCTGGCCCCCGAACGGCGCCGGTGGGAGCAGGTCCGGCTGCACGCGCTGGAGGCGATCGCCCAGCACCTCATCTCGGCCGGCGCGCACCTGGCCGCGCTGGAGGCCGCCTTCACCGCGATCTCCATCGACCCGGTGCGGGAGACAGCGCACCGGACGGTGATCGCGGCGCACCTCGCCCAGGGCAACCACGGGTCGGCGCTGCGGCACTACCAGCAGTACCGCGCCCTTCTGCACCGCGAACTGGGCGTCACGCCGTCCTCGCACATGACCCGGCTCGTCGCGTCGCAGGCGGCGCTGTGAGCCATGGGCGTTGACGATCGGCGACGCCCTTGACCGGTCAGGAAACGGTTGACAAGGGCGTAAGGCCGGGGTGAGATACGCCCACTATGACAACGTTGTCCCCCAGCGGGCCCGTAGCCGGTCAGCGCAAGGTACGTCGTGCGACGATGAACGACGTCGCGCGGCTCGCGGGCGTGAGCATCAAAACCGTCTCACGCGTGGTCAACGACGAGCCGGGCGTGCACCCGTCCACCGCCGAGCGCGTGCTGGCGGCCATCGACCAGCTCGGGTTCCGGCGGAACCTGAGTGCCCGCAACCTGCGCCGAGGCTCGTCCACCGGCACGATCGGGCTGGTGCTGGAAGACGTCGGCAACCCGTTCTACTCCGGCGTGACGCGCGCTGTCGAGGAGATCGCCCGTTTGCGTGGCAGACAGGTGATCTCGGGGTCGTCGGACGAGGATCCGAGCCGCGAGCGCGAGCTGGCGCTGGAGTTCTGCAGCAGGCGCGTGGACGGGCTGCTGATCGTGCCCGCCGGCCTGCAGCACAGCTACCTGGTACCGGAGATGCGCGCGGGCACGCCCGTGGTGTTCCTGGACCGGCCCGCGGGCGACGTCGTGGCCGACACCGTGCTGGTGGACAACATCGGCGGCACCGTCGAGGCGGTCACGCACCTGGCCTCGCACGGGCACCGCCGCATCGCGTTCCTCGGGGACGCGCCGGACATCTTCACCGCCAACGAGCGCCTGCGCGGCTACCGCGAGGGCTGTGTGCGGGCCGGCATCGGCTACCACGAGGAACTCGTGGCGATGGGGCCGCACGACGAAAGCAGCGTCAGGACCACGTTGCAGCGCCTGCACAGCATGCGGGAGCCCGCGACGGCGATCGTGGCCGGCAACAACCGCATCACCGTGTACATCCTGCGCGCGCTCGCGGGCGTCGCGGAAAGGCCCGCCCTGGTGGGCTTCGACGACTTCGAACTCGCCGACCTGTTGTCGCCGCCGGTGACCGTGATCGCGCACGACGCGAGCGCGCTCGGCAAGGCGGCCACCGATTTGTTGTTCGCCCGACTGGACGGCGACAACTCACCACCGCGCCGCGTCGTGCTGCCGGTGCGCTTGGTGCCACGAGGATCCGGGGAGGTCCACGCGTGAGTTCTGGTGTTCTCCACCAGCCTGTCAACTTGCCCGCCAACCAGCCGAAGCAGTTCTACCGCGGCGGTGAGGCGATCGCCGCGTTGCGCGGCGGCACCAGTGGCGACTTCGGCCCCGAGGACTGGGTGGCGTCGACGACGACGCTCTACGGCCGCGACGACGCCGGGTTGACAACGTTGCCAGACGGCGTGCTCCTGCGCGACGCGGTGAAAGCGGACCCGACGGGATGGCTCGGCGCGGACCACGCGGCCAAGTTCGGCGGCGACACGGCGTTGCTGGTGAAGCTGCTCGACGCGGGCCAGCGCCTGCCCGTGCACTGCCACCCGTCGAACGCCTTCGCGTCCTCGCACCTGAACTGCCGCCACGGCAAGACGGAAGCGTGGATCGTCGTGGGCACGACGGGGTCGACCCCGACCGTCTACATCGGATTCCGCGACGACGTGCCCGCCGCGACCGTCGCGGACTGGGTCGCCACGCAGAACACCTCGGCGATGCTCGACGCGCTGAACCCGGTCTGCGTCCGGCCCGGTGACACGGTCTTCGTGCCCGCCGGCGTGCCGCACGCGATCGGCGAGGGCGTCTTCATCGTCGAACTGCAGCAGCCCACGGACTTCTCGGTGACGCTGGAGTGGCAGGGCTTCCTCGCCAACGCCGACATCGGCCACCTCGGCCTCGGCTACGACGTCGCACTGGACTGCGTGGACCGGCGGGGCTGGAGCGGCAAGCTCGAGGAGCTGGTGCGCCAGACGTCCGAGAAGTGGGCGCCGTCGGTCGATCTGCTCGGCCACGACGCGAACCCGTTCTTCCAGGCCGACCGCCTGCACGTGGAGGGCTCCTTCGCACTGGAGCCGTCGTTCGCCGTGCTGGTCGTGCTGGAGGGTTCCGGCCAGCTCGGTGAGCTGGAGGTGCACAAGGGAAGCACCGTCGTCGTGCCGCACGCGGCCGGCGAGCTCGGTCTGACCGGTGACCTGGTGGCGATCCGCTGCCGACCACCCGTACTGTCCACTGTGGAGGATGTGATTCCGTGAGCCAGCCGTTGCTGGAGGCTCGTGATCTCACGAAGAACTACGGCACCGTGGAAGCTCTCCGCGGTGCCGCGTTCACCGCTTATCCCGGTGAGGTCGTGTCGCTGATCGGCGACAACGGCGCGGGCAAGTCCACCCTGGTGAAATGCCTTTCCGGGGTGGAACAGCCGACCAGCGGCACACTGCTCTTCGACGGCGAGCCGCTCGTCCTCGACTCCCCCAACGACGCCCGCGACCGGGGCATCGAGACGGTCTTCCAGGACCTCGCGGTCGCGCCGGACCTCGACCCGGCCGCGAACATGTTCCTGGGCAGGGAGATCCTCAAGCCCGGCGTCCTCGGCTTCCTGGGCGTGCTGGACAAGAAGGCGATGCGCAGGCAGGCCGCCGAGCACTTCTCCCGGTTCGGCGCGACGCTGCAGAGCATCGACGTGCCGATCGCGGCGCTGTCCGGTGGCCAGCGCCAGTCCGTCGCGGTCGCGCGGTCGGTGGCGTGGGCGTCGAAGCTCGTGTTCATGGACGAGCCGACGGCCGCACTCGGTGTGGTGCAACGGGAACGCGTGCTGGAAGTGATCAAGCGCGTCCGCGACGAGGGCATCGCCGTGGTGCTGATCTCGCACAACATGCCCGAGGTGCTGTCGGTCTCCGACCGCGTCGAGGTGCTGCGCCTCGGCCGGCGCGTGGCCCGGTTCAAGGCCTCGGACACCAGCGTGGAAGAGCTCGTCGGCGCGATGACCGGCGCGCTCACTCAGGAGGACGCGGCCTAATGACGGATGAGAAGACAACGTTGTCAACTCTGCCGGATCAGCAGCGCATCCCGTTGCTCAAGCGTCTGACCAGCGCGAACACGCTCTGGATCGGCCTGGTGCTGCTGGTCCTGGTCGCCACGTTCGGCGCGATCCGCCCGGACGCGATCTTCCAGGTGACCACGCTGCAGTTCCTGCTCGCGGAGACCGCCGTGCTGCTGGTGCTGTCGGTCGGCATGACGTTCGTGATCATCACGTCCGGCATCGACCTGTCCGTCGGTTCAGTGCTGGTGTTCGCGTCGGTGTCGAGTGCGATGGCGATGAACTCGGTGTCCGGTGGCGACGCGACGAACGCGGGCTGGGGCGTGATCGCGTTCGGCCTGCTGGTCGCCGTGGTCAGCGGCGCGGCCTGGGGCCTGCTCAACGGTCTGCTGATCTCGCGGGCGAAGATCCCGCCGCTGATCGTGACCCTGGGTTCGTTCGGTGCGGCGCAGGGCGCGGCCTTGTTGCTGAACAACGGTTCCAACGTGTCCGGCATCCCGGACAAGCTGAACACCACCTTCGGTTCCGGCACGTACTTCGGCATCCCGAACATCGTGATCGTGGCCGCGATCGTCACCGCTCTCGGCGCGTTGTTGTTGTCCACCACGCGTTTCGGCCGCTACACGTACGCGGTCGGCTCGAACGAGGAGGCGGCCAGGCGCGTCGGCATCTCGGTGCGCGGCCACCTGACGAAGGTGTACCTGCTCGCGGGCACCCTGGCGGGTCTCGCGGGGTTCATGGGCAACGCGTTCTTCCGCGTCGCGGTCGTCACCGGCCACGAGACGGACAACCTGAACGCGATCGCCGCCGTCGTCCTGGGTGGGACGAGCATCTTCGGCGGCATGGGTTCGGTGCTGGGCACGGTCTTCGGCGTGTTCATCCCGGCGGTGCTGGAGAAGGGCCTCGTGATCATCGGGGTCAAGGAGTTCTGGCAGCCGATCGCCGTGGCGATCGTGCTGGTGGCCGCCGTGTGGCTGGACCAGACCCGGCGGCGGGCGCGCAACCAACGTTAGGAAAGGTGCTGGACCAATGAAGATCCGCTCCGCAGTGGCTGTCTCAGCCGCTTTCCTGCTCGCCGCGTGTGGCGGGGGTGGGCAGATTGGTGACTCGAACTCGGGCAACACCGCCGTGAACAAGAAACTGGTGCTGATCCCCGGCATCTCGGCGGAACCGTTCTACATCTCGATGCAGTGCGGATTCGAGGGTGCGGCGAAGGCCGCCGGCTACGAGTTCGACACGCAGGCCCCTGCCAAGTTCGACGCGGCCCAGCAGACCCCGATCGTCACGGGCGTCCTCGCGTCGAAGCCCGCCGCGGTCCTGATCGCGCCGACCGACGACAAGGCCATGGCCGGCCCGATGAAGCAGCTCAAGGACGCGGGCATCAAGGTCGTCGAGGTCGACACGAAGCTCCAGGACACCTCGATCGGCGTCTCCTCCATCTCGTCCAACAACGAGCAGGGCGGCAAGCTCGCCGCCGAGACGCTGAACAAGCTCGCGGCCGGCAAGTCCGGCTCGGTGCTGGTGCTCAACACCAAGGCGGGCACGTCGACGACGGACGCGCGTGCCAAGGGCTTCGAGGACGCCATCAAGGCCTACCCGAACCTCAAGTACATCGGCCAGCAGTACACCGACAACGAGCCCGCCACCGCGGCCTCGAAGGTGACCGCGACGCTGGCGGCGAACCCGGACCTGATCGGCGTGTTCGCGACCAACCTCAACAGCGGCGAGGGCGCCGCGACCGGCCTGCGCAACGCGGGCAAGACCGGTGCGGTGAACCTGGTCGGCTTCGACGCCTCGCCGAAGCAGGTGGAGGACCTGAAGGCGGGCACCGTGCAGGCCCTGATCGCCCAGGACCCCGCCACGATCGGCAAGCAGGGCGTCGAGCAGGCCCTGGCCGCGATCGACGGCAAGGAGAACAAGCGCAACATCGAGACGGACCTCGTCGCCATCACGAAGGACGACGTGTCGGCCAACTCGAAGTACTTCTACAAGGAATCCTGCTGAGTTCTGGCACCTCGGAGGGCCGTTCCCGTCGCGGGGACGGCCCTTCGCGCTGTCAGGGCAGTCGCGCACGTCGCTACCGGTGGTCTCGATCGAGGCCAGGTGCCCCATACCTCGATCATGGCACCGGGGTCATCACCTACGGGACCATTACGCATGTCATGGCTGTTTGGCCGGGTGGCCTAAGACCCAAGTCGTACGAGTCCGTCATCCTTCAGCGGATGTTCAGAGTCCTGAAAACCGATGAGCTGTAGGCACATTGGAGGGGGCTCGAATGCTACGAAGGAAAATCGCGGCCGCACTTGCCGTCGTGACAGCGTCATCCCTGCTCATCGCACCACAGGCACTGGCAGCACCAACCCAGCAGATCCAGTGGCAGCAGTGCTTCGCCCCGGGAACGCCGGGACTTCCGCCAGGCGGCGAACGACTGGAGTGCGGCAGCTTCACCGCGCCGATGGACTGGAACAACCCGCGCAACGGCAAGACGATCACCATCGCCGTCAGCCGGCTCACGCCGAAGAGCGGCACGGCGAAGTCCACGGTCTTCACCAACCCCGGCGGTCCCGGTGGCCCCGGCCGCACGATCCCGCTGCTCTACCTCGATCGGCCCAAGCTCAGCGAGAACGCCGAGATCATCGGGATCGACGTGCGCGGCACCGGCGCGAGCAGCAACGTCACTTGCGGGAGCTTCAACACCGACGGACAGGTCGATCCGCGTGATCGCGGCAAGGCCAACCTCGACCTGCTCTACGGCGCCATGGAGTTGCAGGCGAAGTTCTGCCAGGCCAAGTCGGGCGAGTTCGGCAGGTACGTCTCCACCGACCAGACGGTGAAGGACCTCGACCTGCTGCGCCAGGTGCTCGGCAAGAAGAAGGTCAGCTGGCTCGGCTACTCCGGCGGCAGCTGGATGGGCGCCTACTACGCCACCTACTTCCCCAAGACGCTCGACAAGATCGTGCTCGACTCCAACGTCGACTTCACCCTGCCGTGGCAGCCGATCTTCGACGACTGGGGCATGGCCTTCGAACGCCGGTTCCGCGTCGACTTCCTGCCGTGGGTGGCGAAGTACGACGAGGTCTACCACCTGGGCAAGACCGGCGAGGAGGTGCGCCAGTCCTACGAACGCACCCGCGCCAAGCTGAACGCGCAGCCCGTCACGCGACCGGATGGCGTGTACAACGGCGTGACGCTCGACCTCCTGCTGCGAGGCACGCTCTACAACAAGGACAGCTTCGCCGACGGCGCACGGACGTTCGCGGAACTGGCCGGTGCGGTGCCCGCGCAGATGAAGGCGCTGGCCAGTTACCCGGACGCCCAGCTGGGCACCGCCTACTCGATCCTCTGCAACGACACGCCGTTCCAGGGTGGCAGGAAGTACCTGGAGCGCGACGGCACGCAGGACGGCGCCAAGTGGCCGCTCGTCGGCTACACCCAGGTCGCCGGCCCGTGCGCGTTCTGGGACCGGCCGAACGTGAAGCTCAAGCAGCCGACCGGGATCGGTGTCGCCCCGACGTTGATGGTGCAGTCGGTGCGTGACCCGGCGACGCCGATCGAGCAGGCGCAGCGGGCTCACCGGAACTTCAGGAACTCCGTGCTGCTCACCGTTGAGGACGAGGGTGACCACGGCATCTACGGCTTCGGCAACCCGTGCGTCAACGACGTCGTCGAGCGCTACCTCGTCGACGGTGTGACTCCCGCCGCGGACCTGAAGTGCCCCGGCGTTCCGCTGCCCGCTCCCGACGGACAGAGCGCGCAGAACTCGCTCGCGAAGGCACGGCAGCTCGCCACCCGGCTCGGCTGGTAGAAGGGGGAAACGCATGTACCGCAAGAAGATCGCGGCGGCACTCACCGTCGCCACCGCGACATCGCTGTTCATCGCCCCACAGGCTCAGGCGGCGACCGGCCTGGCCGATCAGAGGATCACCTGGCAGCAGTGCACAGACGAGCCAGGATTCGAACGGCTGCAGTGCGGTAGCTTCACCGCCCCGATGGACTGGAACAACCCGCGCAACGGCAAGACCATCTCCATCGCGGTCAGCCGCACGGTTCCGTTGAACGGCAAGGCGAAGAGCACCGTCTTCACCAACCCCGGCGGCCCCGGCGGCGCCGGGCGCACGTTGCCGCTGATCTACCTGAACCGGCCGAAGCTCAGCGAGAACGCCGAGATCGTCGGCATCGACGTGCGCGGCACGGGCGGCAGCGACAACGTCACGTGCGGCTCGTACCAGCACCGGCTCGCCACCGACTGGCGCGACCGGAGCAAGGCCAACCTCGACCTGCTCTACGGCGGAATGGAGCTGCAGGCCAAGTTCTGCCAGTCCAAGTCCGGCGAACTCGGGCGGTACATCACCACCGAGCAGACCGTGCGCGACCTCGACCTGCTCCGCCAGGTGCTCGGCCGCAAGAAGGTCAGCTGGCTCGGCTACTCCGCGGGCACCTGGATGGGCGCCTACTACGCCACGTACTTCCCGAAGACCCTCGACAAGATCGTGCTCGACTCCAACACCGAGTTCACCGTGTCGTGGCAGAAGGTCTTCGACAACCTCCCGGCCGGGTCCGAACTCCGGTTCCGCATGGACTTCCTGCCGTGGGTGGCGAAGTACGACAACGTGTTCCATCTCGGCAAGACGGCCGAGGAGGTGCGGCAGAGCTATGAGACCACCCGCGCACGGCTGGTCGAGCAGCCCGCCACGTTGCCGGACGGCACCGTCATCACGCCTGTGGTGCTGGACGCCGTGATCTTCGGCGGCCTGTACAGCAAGGACTCCTTCGAGGGCACGGCCCAGCTGGTCGCGCTGATCGCGGGCACGCTGCCCATGACGCTGGCCGCGCCCAAGCAGTACCCGGACGCGCTGATGGGCACGCAGATGTCGATCCTGTGCAACGACACCCCGTTCCGCGGCGACCGGAAGTCGTTGGAACGCGAAGGGAACAAGAGCGTCCGGCAGTACTCGCTCGTCGGCGGCTACCAGGTGACCGGACCGTGCGCGTGGTGGGACCGTCCGGACGTGCAGCTCAAGCGTCCCAACGGAAGGGGCGTCGACTCCGCGCTGATGGTGCAGTCGGTGCGCGACCCCGCGACGCCTCTCGCAGGCGCGCAACGGGCTCACGCCGGGTTCGCCAACTCCCGGCTGCTGACCGTGAAGGACGAGGGTGACCACGGCATCTACGGGTTCGGCAACGACTGCGTCAGCGACGTGGTGGAGAGCTACCTCGTCGACGGCGTGGTGCCGGCGAGGGACCTGAGCTGTCCCGGCGTGCCGCTGCCGGCACCCGGTGAGAGCAAGGGCAACCCGCTCGTCAAGGCGCAGCAGCTGGCCGCTCAGGCCGGGTGGTGACCGTCCACTCAGGATGATCAGGAGCTGAGGTCCTCGTGAGGCGAGCGCCTCAGCTCCTCCATCTCGGCCCGGCGCGCCAGGACCTCCTGGAACCGGGCGGCGTCCTCCTGGGTGATCCGGACGAGCCTGCCCTCGACCGGCTCCTCACCCCAGACCAGGTCGCGGGTGTACGACACCACTTCCCGTGCAAGGGTCAGGTCCTCCCTGACGATGGCGAGCGGGTCGTCGAACGGGTGCTCCTCGGTCACGACCGCGTAGTGGAGGTGCCGTTCGGCGTAGCCCTCGATCGCGCGTGATCAGCAAGTCGGCTCCGCGGCGGATCCCTCCGGTGGTCCCAGTCGATCAATGCGAAGTGCTGGTGCCCCATGCACCCGATGATCGCCTAGAAAGCGCCGGGATGGGTGCGTCTGCGCCGAGCCGCGTAGACACCGGCCTCGGTGCGGCGGTCGAAGCCGAGCTTGTGCAGGAGCGACGACACGTAGTTCTTGACCGTCTTCTCGGCGAGGAACAGGCGGTTCGCGATCTGCCGGTTCGTCATGCCCTCGGCGATGAGGTCGAGGATCCGGCGTTCCTGCGGACTCAGCGCGGCGTAGCGCGGATCTTCCTCGGGGCCGCCGCGAAGCCGTTGCAGGACGGTGGCCGTGACTCCGGCGTGCAGGAGCGATCCACCGGAGGCGAGAGTGCGGACGGCGGCGACGAGATCGTTGCCGGACACCTCTTTCAGCATGTACCCGGCCGCGCCGGCCATGATCGCGCCGAACAGGGCCTCGTCGTCCGAATAGGACGTGAGCATCAGGCACGCCGGCGGCGGCTGCACCAGGCTCCTGATCTCCCGGCACACCGTGACGCCGTCGCCGTCGGGCAGCCGCACGTCGATGATCGCCACGTCGGGTTTGAGCCGCGGCGCCTGCGCGATCGCGGCCGCGGCGCTGTCCGCCTGGCCGACGACCTGGACGTCCTCCGCCTGCGCCAGCAACTGCACCAGCCCGCGCCGCACGATCTCGTGGTCGTCCACCAACAGCACCGCTATCGCCATCTCGCCTCCTGCAGCACCAGTGGAACGAACCAGGTGATGCTCACCCCGGCTCCGGGGATCGAGTCGACCGCGCAGTCACCGTGGTGGCGCCGCGCCCGAGCCGCCATGTTCGCGAGCCCGCCCGTGTGATGGGGCGCGCCACCGGAATCGTCAGCCAACGGCAAGCCTCGTCCGTCGTCCTTGACCATGAGCTCAAGACTCGTCACGGTGCGATCGACGCTCACGGCAACAGCAACATGCTTTGCTCTCGCGTGACGCACGACGTTCGTTAGCGCCTCTCGGAGCGTGGCCAGCAAATCGGGCCTGACCTGGTCCGGCACCACGGTGTCCAACGGTCCTTCGAGCGACACGTCCGGTTCGAACCCCAGCAGCTGTGCGGACTCGTGCACGACGTTGAGCAGCTGCCCGCGCAGGCTCGTGCCCCCGGCCGGCGGTTCCTGCAGGGAGAAGATGGTGCGGCGGATCTCCCGGATCGTGCGGTCGACCTCCTCCACGAACCCGCTGATCCGTTCGGCGACGTGAGGCTTGACGCTCGCCCCGGTCAGCCCCTGCAGCCCGAGCCCGAGCCCGAACAGCCGCTGGATGACCAGGTCGTGCAGGTCCCTGGCGATGCGGTCGCGATCCTCCAGCACCGCCAGCCGTTCGGTGTCGCCCCGCGCCCGCGTGAACTCCAGCACCAGCGCGGCCTGCGCGGCGAAGGCCTCGATGAGGTCGGGGTCGTCGAAGCCGGACTCGGTGCTGGGCCTGGACAGGATCAGCACGCCGATCGTCCGTTTCCCCACCTTCAACGGCACGACCGCGCACGGCCCCTGCACCGCGGACACCTTGCCCTCCGCGTGGCACTCGCCCTGGCCGGACTCGTAGACCCGGTAGGTGACCGTGCCTTCCTTGGGCACCCGCATGCCCTCGGCGTCGTACGTGCCGCCGTCGGTCACCTCGATGATGAGGTCGCCTTTGTGGTCGGGCAGTACAACGGCCGCGAAGTCGGCGTTGGCCGTTGTGCGTGCCGTCTTCGCCACGAGGTAGAGAGCGTCACGGCCGTTCGTGCCCATCAGCAGGTTGGTCGTCACCTCGGCGGCGGCGCGCAGCCACACCTCACGCTTGCGCGTCTGCTCGTAGCGGTCGAGGTGCTCCACGGCGCTTCCCGCCGCCGTGGCCAGCGCGGTGAGGATGTCGCGGTCCTGGTTGCTGAACTCCGCCTTGCCGCTCAGGAAGAGGTTGCCGAACGTCTCGTCGTGCACCTTGATCGGCGCGCCCAGGAAGTCCGCCAGACCGATCGAGCGCGGATCACCGGACGTGATCTGCACCTGGCCGTCGTGGTGGGCGGTGAACTCCGTCAGTTCCCGGTGGGTGTTGATCACGGCCAGCGCGCCGTAGGAGGCCCCGATCAGGTCGCAGGCCGACTCGACGGTGTGGCGGAGCAGATCGGGGAGGGTGTCGACCTCGGCGAACGACAGCACGACGTCCAGCACTCGCTGTTCCGTGCTCACGTTGCCGTCCACGGCCTTCACCCCTTGGGGGGATAGAAGTGACACCGCACGAACGACTGAGGGTAACTCCACGCCGTAGTCAAGGGGAGACCATCACTGCAAACAGTGAACTTTGGGACTACTGAGAGTAGAGGTGCGTCTTGTTTGGAGGGGCCAGGCGGCTCAGTGCAGGCCGACCGTGAACCCCTCGTCGATCACTCCGCGGTAGATCTGCGGGGCGAAGGTCCGCAACCCCTGGTCGAGCGGGCCGATGAACCCGGCCGAGTCACCGAGCGGCAGCCGGTACCCGTTCTGCACGCGGTGGAATTCCCACAACGGCTCCATCGTCGGGTGCGCGGGCCGGAACTGCTGCGGATCGCGCGGATGCAGGTCGACGCGCACCAGGGTCCTGCGCACCAGGGCGTCCGCGAGCTGGACCGCGCGCTCCTGGGTCCGGGAGATCGAGATCGCACCCAGCTCCTGCCAGGCGGCAGCCCACGGCATGCCCTGCGGGTCGTCCAGCCGGATGCCCTGCTGCTCGATGATCAGCTTGCGGGGCCGGGAGATCGTCTTCCACTTCACGACGGCCATCACGCCGATGAAGGTGAACGCGATGCCGATGACGGCCGCGATGCTGCCGCCCACGGGTTCACCGTCCACGAACGCGGTGACGGCGCCGACCAGAGCGAGGATGCCCAGGATTCCGGCGACGGAGCCGCCGATCAGGACTTTGCGGGTGTCGCTCTTGCCGAGGTCGATGACGACAGGCGGAGGCGCTCCCCAAGCGGTCATGACCGCAGGTTACCGCTGATCAACAGCTCCGCTGCGGCGAACGGGTCCAGTTCACCCTCGACCACGCGCTTCGCCAGCTGGTCGACGGGACCGAAGCGGGTGCGGACGCGTTCGACGGCGATGGCCTCGATCTCGGCGCCCGCGCGGCGCAGGCGGCGTTCGGTCAGCTCGCCGTGCTCGGCCATCCACGACTGGTGTTCGGTGATCGCCTCGACCACGCGGTCGAGGCCTTCCATGCGGGCCGCGACCGTCTTCACGACGGGCACGCGCCACGACGGGCCTTCGCGATCCCTGCGGCCCAGCGAGATCATGTACTTGAGGTCGCGCGCGGTCTGGTCGGCGCCGTCGCGGTCGGCCTTGTTGACCACGAAGACGTCGGCGATCTCCAGGATGCCCGCCTTCGCGGCCTGGATGCCGTCGCCCATGCCCGGCGCGAGGAGCACGAGCGTCGTGTCGGCCAGGGCCACGATCTCGATCTCGGACTGACCGACGCCGACCGTTTCCACGATGATCACGTCGAAGCCGGCCGCGTCCAGCACGCGCAGCGCCTGCGGCGTCGCCCAGGACAGGCCGCCGAGGTGGCCGCGCGTGGCCATGGAACGGATGAAGACGCCGGGATCGGTCGCGTGGTCGCCCATCCGCACGCGGTCGCCCAGCAACGCGCCGCCGGAGAACGGGCTGGACGGGTCGACGGCGATCACCGCGACGCGCTTGTCCTGGTCGCGGAAAGCACGCACCAACGCGTTCGTGGAGGTCGACTTGCCGACGCCGGGAGCGCCGGTGATGCCGACGACCTGGGCGTGCCCCGTGTGCGGGGCGAGGGCCGCCGCCACCACGGGCAGCTGCGCACTCCCCTGTTCCACCAGGGAGATCAGCCTGGCGACCGCGCGCGGCTCGCCGTCACGCGCGCGGTCGACCAGTCCTGGTACGTCAACAGCTGTGGCCACAGCCAAAGACACTAGGCCTTGGCGGGCACGCGGATGATCAGAGCGTCGCCCTGACCACCACCACCGCACAGCGCCGCCGCACCCACGCCGCCGCCCCTGCGCTGCAGCTCCAGCGCGAGGTGCAGGGCGATGCGGGCGCCCGACATGCCGATCGGGTGGCCCAGCGCGATGGCGCCGCCGTTGACGTTGACCTTGTCCTCGGAGATTCCGAGCTGACGGGACGACACGATGCCGACCGCCGCGAACGCCTCGTTGATCTCGATCAGGTCGAGGTCGGCGGGGTCGATGCCCTCCTTGGCGCACGCGGCCTTGATGGCGTTGGACGGCTGCTCGTGCAGCGAGGCGTCGGGGCCCGCGACGACGCCGTGGGCGCCGATCTCCGCGATCCACTCCAGGCCCAGTTCCTCGGCCTTCGCCTTGCTCATCACGACGACAGCGGCCGCGCCGTCGGAGATCTGCGACGCCGAACCCGCGGTGATGGTGCCGTCCGCGGCGAACGCCGGGCGCAGCTTGCCGAGCGAGTCGGCCGTGGTGTCGGCGCGCACGCCCTCGTCCGTGCTGAACAGGACGGGGTCGCCCTTGCGCTGCGGGATCGAGACCGGTGCGATCTCGGCCTCGAAGACACCGTTCCCGGCGGCCTTCGCGGCGAGCTGGTGCGACCGCGCCGAGAACGCGTCCTGCTCGTCGCGCGTGACGCCGTAGCGGCCGTTGTACTTCTCGGTCGAGACGCCCATCGCAACCTGGTCGAACGCGCAGAACAGGCCGTCGAGCGCCATGTGGTCCTGCATCGTCACGTCGCCGTACTTGAACCCGCCGCGCGACTTCGGCAGCAGGTGCGGCGCCTGCGTCATCGACTCCTGGCCACCGGCCACGACGACGTCGAACTCGCCGGCGCGGATCAGCTGGTCGGCCAGCGCGATCGCGTCGATGCCGGACAGGCACACCTTGTTGATGGTCAGCGCGGGCACGCTCATCGGGATGCCGGCGGCGACCGCGGCCTGGCGGGCGGGAATCTGGCCCGCACCGGCGGTGAGCACCTGACCCATGATCACGTACTGCACCTGCTCGGGGGCCACGCCCGCGCGTTCCAGTGCCGCCTTGATCGCGACGCCACCCAGCTGGGCGCCCGAGAAGTCCTTGAGGGATCCCAGCAGTCGGCCCATCGGGGTACGCGCCCCGGCGACGATCACGGAACCGGACACAACTGCCTCCATTGGAAGAGCGAACGGTCGTTAACTAGGCACCATACCTGGGGCTACTGGGCGGTAATCGTGTGAGACCCCGCACAGCAGCACCTGCACCGATCACGTAGATACCCTTGCCCGCTATGAACGCAGACATCGCTCGATTCGTGACCGCGATCGACCACGTGGGCATCGCGGTGCCCGACCTCGACGTCGCCATCGCGTTCTACCGCGACAACTTCGGCCTCGAAGTGGCGCACGAGGAGGTCAACGAGGAGCAGGGCGTGCGCGAGGCGATGCTGCACGCGCCCGGCGACCACGACGGCACCGCCATCCAACTGCTGGCGCCGCTGAACGAGGACTCGACGATCGCCAAGTTCATCGGCCGCTCCGGCCCCGGCCTGCAGCAGCTCGCCTACCGGGTGTCCGATGTGGACGTCGCGGCGGACGCACTGCGGGCGAAGGGCCTGCGGCTCCTCTACGACGAGGCTCGGCGCGGCACGTCGAACAGCCGGGTCAACTTCGTGCACCCCAAGGACGCGGGCGGCGTGCTCATCGAACTGGTCGAGCCAGCGCGTTAGCCACGAAGCTCAGTTCCCGATCGATCGGGTCCTCCTCGTCGCTGTGCCGCGCCACCGAATGCCGGTAGCTGACGGCCAGCGCGAGGAGTGCCGCAGCGGCCTCGACGTCCTTCATCGCGACGGCTGCACCTCCCGCGGCCAGGATGACCTGCTTGATCTGCGCCGCGACGTTCTCGTAGCGCGCCCGCATCGCGTCTCTGACCGCCGAATGCGTATCCGCTTCACGCCACAACAGGTGTGACAGCAGCGGTGAGGCGTTCAACCTCGCGTCAAGCGCGGCGACGAGTCTTCTGAGCGACTCGGCGATGTCTCCCGCCACGACGACGCGGCGGTGGTCGACCGTGCTGTCCGGCAACCGCGCGACCAGCGCGGCGAGCAGGTCCTTCTTGCGGTTGAAGTAGTAGTGCACCAGGCCTTTGGGCACGCCGGCGCGTTCGGCGATCCGCGAGGTCGGTGTGGCGTCGAAGCCTCCGTCGGCGAACAGCTCCTCGGCCGCGGCCAGGATGCGCTCCTTGGCCGAATCCTCCACGCGTTCCTCCACGGGTGTGTGGGCCCAAGAGGTTCCTGGGCCCACAGGTTTCCTGACTGATCAGTGCGGTTGCGCGGCAGCCGAGTGCGCTGCGTTCGCGGAGGGCATCGCCAGCGCCCCCGCGGCAATGGTGAGCACGCCACCGACCCAGGAGACCCACGAGGCCGCCATCAGGTCGCTGTAGCTCATCACCCACGGAGAGATGAACAGCAGTGCTCCGAGCACCATCTGCACGTACTCCCCGTAGATCATCGCGGGCATGGCGAGGTCGACGAGTCCGTCGATCGCGATGAGCGCGCCGAGCACGATCATCGTCCACATGGCCGCGTTCGAGATGTCCACGACGAGCGGAGACAGCAGCACCAGAACGCCGATCGCCACCTCGGTCCAGTCCTGCCACCTGGTCCACGCCTTGGTCATCTCCACCACCTCCTTCTCGGACGCCTTCGATGCTCCTCTTTGGTTGGCCGCCCGGTCAACACTTCTGAGTGGAATCCCTCACAGGCGTGCATCTGAATCGGTTACTGCTGAGTAACCTCCGGCAACCTGCGACTATCCCTCACTAGGGAAGGAATGCCGCCGTGCAGAAGATCCTTGACGCGATCCTGGCCGACGAGCTGGACGCCATCGGTTCGTTGGACGTTCCGGAGAGCTATCGGGGCGTGACAGTGCGCGCGGACGAGGCCGACATGTTCTCGGGCCTGGAGACGAGGGACAAGGACCCTCGCAAGTCGCTGCACGTCGACGAGGTCGCCACGCCCGAGCTCGGGCCGGGCGAGGCGCTGGTCGCCGTCATGGCGTCCGCGATCAATTACAACACCGTGTGGACCTCGATCTTCGAGCCGGTGTCCACGTTCGGGTTCCTGAAGAAGCTGGGCGGCCGCCACGACCTGCCGTACCACGTCGTGGGATCGGACCTGGCCGGCGTCGTCGTGCGCACCGGTCCCGGCGTCACCGCGTGGAAGCCGGGCGACCGCGTCGTGGCGCACTGCCTGGACGTGCCGCTGGAAGCGCCGGACGGGCACAACGACACGATGCTCGACCCGCAGCAGCGGATCTGGGGCTTCGAGACGAACTTCGGTGGTCTCGCCGACCTGGCGCTGGTGAAGTCGAACCAGCTGATGCCGATGCCCAAGCACCTCACGTGGGAAGAGGCCGCGTCGCCGGGCCTGGTGAACTCCACCGCGTACCGCCAGCTGGTGTCGACCAACGGCGGCAACATGAAGCAGGGCGACACGGTCCTGATCTGGGGTGCGTCCGGCGGTCTGGGTTCGTACGCCACGCAGTTCGCGTTGAACGGTGGCGCCACGCCGATTTGCGTCGTGTCCTCGCCGGAGAAGGCGGAGATCGTTCGTTCCATGGGCGCCGAACTGATCATCGATCGTTCGGCGGAGGGCTACAAGTTCTGGAAGAACGAGCACGAGCAGGACCCGCGCGAGTGGAAGCGGTTCGGCGCGCGCATCCGTGAACTGACCGGTGGTGAGGACCCGGACATCGTGTTCGAGCACCCCGGCCGGGAGACTTTCGGCGCTTCGGTGTTCGTGGCGCGCAAGGGCGGCAAGATCGTCACGTGCGCGTCGACGTCCGGCTACATGCACCAGTACGACAACCGCTACCTCTGGATGAACCTCAAGAGCATCATCTCCTCGCACTTCGCGAACTACCGCGAGGCGTGGGAGGCGAACCGCTTGGTCGCCAAGGGAAAGATCCACCCGACAGTGTCCAAGGTGTACTCAATGGACGAAACGGGCCAGGCAGCACACGACGTGCACCGCAACGCACACCAGGGCAAGGTCGGCGTGCTCTGCCTTGCGCCCGAAGAAGGTCTTGGTGTGCTGGATCACGAACTACGCGCACAACACCTCACGGCTATCAATCGATTCCGGGGTGTGTGACCTTCTGGGGTTACCCGAACGGGTAGCGTGAGGGGCATGGGCCTCGCCGACGACCGTGACCTCGTCCCACTGGGATCCGGCTTCGACATCGTCAAGCGCGGGTATGACCGCAACCAGGTCGAGGATCATCTCGAACGCCTCGACTCGGACCTGCGACTGCTCGCCGCGGACCGCGATGCCGCTGTCTCCCAGACGTCAGATCTGGCGCGCCAGCTGGAAGCCGCACGCTCGGAGATCACCGAGATGCGCAACCAGGTGGAGCGCCTGTCACTGCCGCCGACGACGCTGGAGGGGCTTTCCGAGCGCCTCCAGCGCATGCTGCGGCTGGCGCAGGACGAGGCCAACGAGATCAAGGCCCGTGCCGAATCGGAGGGCGGGCACATCCGCGCCAAGGCTGAGGCCGACGCGGGTGTGCTGCGCCAGCGCTACGAGAAGCTCATCGCCGAACTCGACGAGCGCCGTTCCGCCATGGAGTCCGAGCACAAGGGCGTTCTCGAAACGGCGCGCAACGAGGCGGAGAAGATCGTCTCCGAGGCGGAGTCCGCCGCCCGCAAGATCGCCGACGAGTCCGAGCAGCGCCGCGTGACCGTCGAAGAGGACTTCGAGATCGCGATGGCCGCCCGCCGCTCCGAGGCGATGGCCACGCTGGCCGCCCAGGAGGCCAACTCCAAGACCGAGGCCGACCGGCGCCTGCGCGAGGCCGCCGAAGAGGCCGCCCGAGTCCGCGCCGCGATCACGACCGAGCAGACCACCTCGAAGGCCGACGCCGAACGCCGAGTCCGCGAGGCCACCGAAGAGGCGAACCGCCGCCGCCACGACTCGGTCACCGAGGCCACCGCGCGCATCCAGGAAGCGACCGACGAGTCGAACCGCCGCGTCCGCGAGGCCACCGAGGAAGCCAACCGCCGCACCGCCGCCGCCACCCAGCGCGTCGACCAGCTCCGCAACCTCCGCAACCGCCTCTCGCACCAGCTCCACAACGTGCGGACGGCGCTGCAGGAGGTCGTGCCGCTGCTCGACCCGGTGGACGAGGAGAAGCCCGCGGCTCCTGCTCCCGCGCAGGGCCAGGGTGGCGCTCCGGTACCGGCCCAGCCCGCTCAGGCACCGCAGGCAGGTCAGTCTCCGCAGGCCGCTCAGGCAAGGCCCGCGGCACCGCAGGCTCAGCCGCAAGCCCCCGCCCAGGCCGTCAAGTCGCCTCAGGCCGGTTCCGCGGCGTCGAACAAGCCCGCCCAGCCTGCCCCGGCTCCGCAGGGCGCGCCCTCGGCACAGAGCAAGCCGGCGCAGGCGTCCCCGCCTCAGGCATCCCAGCCCAAGCCACCGCAGGCTCAGGCATCCCAGCCGTCTCCAGCACAGCCGTCCCCAGCACAGGCACCTCAGGTCGACGGCCCCACGGCCAAGCTCGCACGCCCGCAGACGGCCAAGAAGTCCTGACGCAGGAAGCTCGTACCGCAAGCTCACGCAGGGGTCCCCCGCCCAGGGGGACCCCTGATTTCAATTATCCCAGCCGGCACCGACAATTTCGGGTCCGCGCAGGTCAGACGGTGATTTCGTAGATCGCGGGCATCGGCATGGTGCGGCAGAACTCCCAGTCCGCCGGCAGCCCCGACGCGATCAGCGCACGTGTCAGGAACGTCCCGTGCGACCCGACGAGCACAGTCACGTCCGGGTACTCCTCACCCATGCGCGCCAACGCTTTCCCCGCCCGCACGGTGAGCGCGTCGAGGCTCTCCCCCTTCCCGTGGGCGAAGCCGGGATGAGCCCAGCTGTGGGTGTACGGCGTCTCCCAGTCCGCGCTCGGCACCAGCCCCGACTCCCACTCCCGCAGCTCGGCCCAGGTCGTCACGGCGAGCCCGAGCGCGTCAGCGGCGGGCGTGACCGTCTGGACCGCCCTGCGCTGCGGACTCGACAGCACCGCCGCCGGCGAGTACGCGGCGAGGCGTGGGACCAGCGACTCCGCCGCCACCAAGCCGTCCTCGGTGAGCGGGCGCTCGTCGTAGTCCGGCTCACCCAGCCGCGGCCGGACGGACTCCGCATGACGCACCAATACGATTCGTGTGGACACAACACCATCTTGGGGGAACAGGATGTTCGTGAGATCGCTGGGCGTGGACGACGCCGAGCTCAGGCCGTTGGACCCGTGGCAGGCCGAGGAGTTCTTCGCGCACATGGAGCGCGGCCGGGAGTTCATCGGAGAGCACATCGGGTTCGCGGACAAGGCCAAGGACCTGGAGAGCGCGCGGGAACTCCTGCAGAGCTACGCGGACAAGGCGGCGGCCGACACCGGGCGGATCTTCGGGATCTGGCTCGGCGAGAAGCTGGTCGGCGGCGTGCTGTTCCGCGTGATGGACATCCCGCAGGGGCGTGCCGAGGTCGGGTGCTGGCTGGAACCGGCCGCGACGGGCAAGGGACTGATCACGCGGGCGTCGCGGATCCTGATCGACTGGGCGATCTGCGAGCGCGGCGTGCATCGGGTTGAGTGGCAGGTGTCGTCGGAGAACGCGCCCAGCATCGCGGTCGCGCGGCGGCTCGGCATGAGCAGGGACGGGGTGCTGCGCTCGTACTTCCTGCACCACGGGGTTCGTCAGGACCTCGAGGTGTGGTCGGTGCTGGCGTCGGAGTGGGAGAGCTGATGGACGATCTGGTGCTGCTGCACGCCTTTCCGCTCGACGCGCGGATGTGGGACGTGCCGGGCGCGCTGACGCCGTCGTTGCGCGGCCACGGCGAGCCCGATCTCGACACCGTCGCGGCGCAGGTTCTCGGCGTGCTCGACGAACGGAACCTGGACAGCGTCGTGCTCGGCGGCTGCTCGATGGGCGGCTACGTGGCGATGGCGTTGCTCAGGCGTGCACCGGAACGCGTGCGGGGCCTGATCTTCGTCGACACCAAGCACACCGCGGACGCGCCGGAAGCGGCGGCGAACCGGCACGCGATGGCGGACCGCGTCGAACGCGAGGGCGTCGGCGACTGGCTCGCGGACGCGATGCTGCCGAACCTGCTCGGACCCAACGCCTCGGACACCGTGCGAGCGTCCGTGCGCACCATGATCCTGGAGCAGCGGGCCGAGGACGTGGCGTGGTGGCAGCGCGCGATGGCGAAGCGGCCGGACTCGACGGACGTGCTGGAGTCGCTGGACGTCCCGTCGCTCGTGCTCGTCGGCGAGCACGACAAGCTCACACCGCCCGACGTGGCCGCGAAGCTCGCCGTGACGTTGCCGCACGCGACGAGCGAACGCATCGAGGACGCGGGACACCTGCCGCCCGTCGAGCAGCCGGAGGAGTTCCGGGCACGGCTGGAGCGGTGGCGCGAGCAGGTCGGGCTCTAGGAACTACCAGCGGCGCGCGGTCGGGCCTCGCCGGCCGCGCGAGTCCCAGCACGTCTGGTGCCAGTGACGACGTTCCTCGACCGAGCCCGTGTCCTCCGCCGGCCACGCCACGACGTGCGCGACACCGGGGCGGATCTCGTGGTCGCAGCCGGGGCAGCGGTAGGTCTTCTGGGCCTGCGCGCCCGAGATGGCGCGGACCAGCCAGTCGCCGTCCGGGCCTGACTCGGCGCGCGCCCAGCCGACGCCCCCTCCGAGGGGACGGGATTCTTCTGGCTTGGGGCTGTTACGACGTGGCACGACAACACGTTAACCGCTCGTAGAATCGGTCCGTGCCGACCTACGAGTTCCGTTGCCGTACCTGTGACGACACCTTCGACGTGCAGCGCCCGATGAGCGAGTCGTCCTCGCCGGCGAGCTGCCCCGATGGTCACCCGGACACGGTGAAACTGCTGTCCATGGCTGGTATCGGCGGCACCCGGCAGCAGCCCGCGGGCGGTGGCGGCGGTTGTTGCGGTGGAGGCTGCTGCGGCTAGCGCCGGATCCGGAAGAGGTAGACCACGCTGGCGGCGAGCAGCGCCGCGGCGAGGGGAACGTGCAGGGCCGTGAGGTGGAACACGCCGATGTACACCTGAGCGGTGATCAGTGCCAGAAAGCCCACGGCGTACCAGATGGGCTGAGCCGACCCGCCGCCCGGCCGCCACGCGAGAACCGCGACGACGACGTGGACGACCGTCACGACCCACAACGTGTACGAGCCGGCGCTGTGCAGGACGTGTCCGTACGGGAGGGTCATCATCAGCCCCGCGGTGATGGACTGAACGAAGACGGCCGCGGTCTGCAGAGCGACAGTGGCGTGCAGGAGCTTGAGGTTGGCGGGTTTCGCCGTGGTGTGCGTGGCCATGACAGTCCGACGACGCAGCGGCCGGAAATGTGAGGCGGGGGACGTTGGCTGATCCTGGTGTGCACGCGATCGTGAGCGAACAGCGGCAGCTGCTGAACCTCGCCTACCGCCTGCTGGGTTCGCTGGCCGACGCCGAGGACGTGCTGCAGGAGACCTACGCGCGGTGGTACGCCCTGTCAGCGGACCAGCGGGACACCATCGAGTCCCCCGGAGCGTGGCTGACGAGGGTGGCCGGTCGCATCTGCCTGGACCTGCTGGGGTCGGCCAGGGCCAGGCGGGAACGCTACGTGGGCGAGTGGATACCGGAGCCGCTCCCGGACCGGGAGGAATGGGGCGGTGAGCCCGATCCGGCGGACCGCGTCACCCTGGACGAGTCGGTCACCATGGCGTTCCTGGTGGTGCTGGAGCAGATGACCCCGGCGGAACGGGTCAGCTTCGTGCTGCACGACGTCTTCCGGTTCCCGTTCGCGGAGATCGCGGAGATCGTCGGCAGGAGCCCGGCGGCGTGCCGGCAACTGGCCACGTCCGCACGGCGGCGGATTCGCGCATCGCGGCGCGACGAGATCCCGGCCGCGCGGCAGGCGGACGTGGTGCGAGGTTTCAAGCAGGCGTGGGAGGCGCAGGACATCCGGGCCCTGATCGCCCTGCTGGACCCGGCGGCCGTCATGGTCGCCGACGGCGGCGGCCAGGTCGGCACGGTGCTGAAGCCGGTGGAAGGCCGCGAGCAGATCGCCCGCTACCTCATCGGCATCGGGAAGGTGGCGCCGGATCTGACGATCCTCGCCAGGACGGTGAACGGCAGGCCTGGCCTGGTGGCGACGTACGACGGTGTCGCGGTGACGGTGGCGGCGATCGAGGTGGAGAACGACCGGATCACCAGGATCTGGGCGGTGCGGAACCCGGAGAAGCTGAAGCCCTGGCGAACCACTGGGCTGGGCTAGGCCGTCTCGCGGTCGATCAGCACCTCGGCGACCTTGCGCCCCTGGTCGCAGACGCTGCCGAACTTGCCGGACGGGTCGATGATGATGATTCCGAGCCCGCCGCCGTTGTAGGGCAGGGCCAGCACGCACGACGGATCGACGTCCTGCTCGTCGGAACGGTCCAGGTAGACGACCTTGTGGCCCTTCACGTCCCAGTCACCGGTGGTGCGTTCGATCGTGATCTGCTTGCCCTCGCGGTACCGCAGGGAGACGCCGACCTCGACGTCGTCGATCTTCGTCGTCCACCGGCACGACTCCTCGAACGTCGAGTCGTAGTTGATCTGCGTGGGCGGCGTCTCGGCCTTGGCGCCGGGGTAGGGCAGGTCCGTCCACTTCAGCTTGGCGCAGGTGGGCGTGATCTCACCGTCGATCGGCGAGCTCTCCGGGTCCTGCGACTCGCTCGGGTCCGTGCTCGGATCCGTGGAGCCCTCCTGGTCGAACGGCGAGGTGACGTCGAGCGGCGCCTGCGCTACCGGACTGCCCCCGATGGTCGCGTGAGCACAGCCGGACGCGAGCACGAGGACAGCCAACAGGAGCACCAGTCGCCGCATGCCACCACCATGCCAGACGCGACATGGTGCCCCTGTTAGCGGCTCACGAGTAGTCGCGGAATCCCTTGCCCGTCTTGCGGCCGAGGCGACCGGCCGTGACCAGGTGTTCCAGCAACGGCGCCGGCGCGAAGCCGGGCTCGCGGAACTCGTTGTAGAGCGTGCGCTGGATCGCCAGCGACACGTCCAGGCCCACGACGTCGAGCAGCGCGAACGGTCCCATCGGCAGGCCGCAGCCGACCTTCATGGCGTTGTCGATGTCGTTGGCCTCCGCGTAGTGGGCCTCCAGCATCTTCACCGCGTCGTTGAGGTACGGGAAGAGCAGCGCGTTCACGATGAAACCGGCCACGTCACCGCAGTGCACGGGGTGCTTGCCGAGGTCGAGGCAGATCTTGCGGGCCGTCGCGACCACGTCGGCGCCCGTGGAGATCGTCTCCACGATCTCGACCAGCTTCATGACCTGCGCGGGGTTGAAGAAGTGCAGGCCGACGACGTCCGCGGGCCTGCTCGTGGCGGCCGCGACCTCGATGACCGGCAGAGAGGACGTGGTCGTCGCGAGCACCGCGCCGGGCTTGCACACCTCGTCGAGCGCCGCGAAGACCTCCTTCTTGATCCCGATCTCCTCGGCCACCGCCTCGACGACCAGGTCGCAGTCCGCCAGTTCCACGAACTCCACGGCGGGCGAGATGCGGGCGAGCGTCGCGTCGCGGTCCTGTTCCGACAGTTTGCCCTTGCTGACCGCGCGGTCGAGCGACTTGCGCACCGCGCCGATCGCCTTCTCCGCCTTGTCGAGACCGCGCGCCCGCAGCACGACGTCGTACCCGCGCTTGGCGAACACCTCGGCGATGCCCGTCGCCATCGTGCCCGTGCCGATGACACCGACCCGTTGAACCTCACGGGTCTGCACCGCGCTGTCCACTTCGGACGGTGTCTGCACGTCCTTGACGACGACCGGCGAGTCGGGCCCGTCGTAGGTGTAGAAACCGCGCCCGGTCTTCCTGCCGAGAAGCCCGGCCGTGATCATCTGCTTGAGCAGCGGCGCCGGCGAGTGCAACCGGTTGCGCGACTGGTGGTACATCGTGTCGAGGATCTCGTACGCCGTGTCCAGACCGATGAGGTCCAACAGCGCCAACGGTCCCATCGGGTAACCGCAGCCGTACCGCATGGCCGCGTCGAGGTCCTCACGCGTCGCGTACCTGGACTCCAGCATCTTGACCGCGTGGTTGAGATACGGGAAGAGGAGCGCGTTCGCGATGAAGCCGGCCCTGTCCCCGATCACGACCGGCGACTTGCCCAGCCGTTCCGTGAACGCGACCACGTCGGTGATCACGTCCGGCTCCGTGACGACCGTGCGCACGACCTCGACCAGCTTGAGGACCTGCGTCGGGTTGAAGAAGTGCAGCCCCACGACCTTGCCGGGCCGCTTCGTCACCACGCCGATCTCGGTGATCGAGAGCGACGACGTGTTGGACGCGATGATCGCCTCGGGCTCGAGGATCTCGTCCAGCTCACGGAAGATCCGCGCCTTGAGCTCGACGCTCTCCGGCACCGCCTCGATGACGAGATCGCAGTCCTTCAAGCTTTGCAGGTCAAGACTCGTGGTGACCCGGCCGTGCAGCGCGGCGTTCTCGTCCGCGGTCAGCTTCTCCCGCTTGACGGCCCGCTTCGTCGAGTGCTCCAGGTGCCCGAGCCCGCGCTCGACCCCGGCCGCGTCGACTTCCACCACCTTGACCGAGAGCCCGGTGCGCGCGAGTACCTCCACGATGCCCGCGCCCATGGTTCCGAAGCCGACGACTCCGACGGTGTTGATTTCGCGCGCCACTGCAGACCTCCCAAGCGGGGTAAAGCGTGGGCTACCAAGGAGTAACTTGCGGGCGACTATGCCACTCCCAGCGCCGGCGAGGGCCGTGAGCTTCGCCATCAGGATCGAAACAGTTATCGGTCCAGCAAACGCCTAGACCCGGCCTTTTGCCTGATGAACCCAGGTGGGTGAACCCAGAGCTGCGCCATCCGAGTCGGGAGAACGGCTCGGCCGGGGACGGGCTTGGGTCTCGCGGGCCGCACCGGACTCGGCGCGGCAGGGACCGCCCTCGGGATCACGCGGTCACACCGGAGCGGGCAGGGCTGAAGACCGCCGTGGGAATGCGCGGGTGGCATCGAACTCGCGGGGGGCCGGGGACCGTCCAGAAGCCCGAGGGTCGCTTCGGACACGGCACGGTCGGGATGGCTGCCACAGCGACCCGTGTCGCGGTCGAAGCCCGCGGCGCCGAACGAGCATGCTGACTCGGGCAGCGCCTTCAAGACCGGGCATTGCTTCGCCACACAGCCACCTCTGGGCAACACCATCGAACACCGCGCCACACCACCGTCGACCAGCCGCTCACACCGCACGGCCCCGCTCTCCATCGGCCGCCCGCATCTCACAGCTCCACCTTCGGCCAGCCGCTCGTACCGCGCGCATCAACCTCGGACCAGCCGCTCACACCCCGCCCGCTTCGACCAGCCGCCCACACCTCGAGCCGCGAACCCGCGTCCGCGACGGCCGCTAGTCGTCGAACCCCCTCGCCGCCAGCTCCTCGATGCGCCGCACCGCCTCCCCCGCGTCCTTCCCCGTGGCCACCACGGTGATCGACTTGCCGCCGGGCGCGCTCAGGCCCATCAACGCCAGCACGCTCGCCGCGTTCGCCTCCTCGTCGCCGTAGCGGACGACGACGTCGGCGTCGAGTTCGGCGACAGTGCGGGCCAGCAAGGCTGCTGGGCGGGCGTGGAGGCCGACCTCGTTGGTCAGCAACACTTCCGCCGAGACCGCGTCCGGCACCAGGTGCAGGGAGGGGCGGCTGGGCGCGGCCACCGGGGCCTCGCCGGACGCGCCCTCTGCCGCGGCGGCCACGTCGGCCAGGGAAGCGGCTCCCTGCGCGGCGACGGACGCGGCTACCGTGCCCTCCACCAGTGGGGCGTCGACCACCAGGTAGCGGGACGGGTCGTCCGCGGATTCCACGGCCATCTCGGCCGTCATCTTGGCGCTGCCCAGGTCGTAGAGCACGACGACGCCCGCGCCGGAGTCGGCGTCCGCCAGGGCTTCGACCACTGAGGCGTAGTCGGTGCCCAGGCCGCCTTCTTCCGTGCCGCCCACGGGAAGCACGGAGACGTCGGGGGCCATCTGGGTGGCCAGTTCCGCTACGCCGTTGGCCAGCATTTCGCTGTGCGAGACGACTACCAGGCCCACTCGGCCGGTGTCCGCGGCCGCCGTCATGCCTTGGCCGCCGCGTCCGCGAAGGCGCGCAGCAGCAACGCCGTCGACCTGGCGCCCGGATCCATGTGGCCGGCGCTGCGCTCACCCAGGTAGGAGGCTCGGCCCTTGCGCGCCACCATCGGAACCGTCGACTCCGCCCCCTCCGCTGCCGCGTCGGCCGCCGCGGACAGGGTTGCGGCCACTGAGCCATCCGCGCTCGCCGCGGCTGTCACGGCCGGAGTGAGGGCGTCGACCATCGTCTTGTCGCCCACGACGGCCTTGCCGCGCGCGAACACGCCGTCCAGTGCGCCCTGCAAGGCGCGGGCGATCAGGGGGCCGTCGAGTTCGGGCGCGTCGCCCACGGCGGCTGACGCGCGCAGGAAGGCGGTGCCGTACAACGGGCCCGCCGCGCCGCCCACCGTGGAGATCAGCGTGGTGGCCACCAGTTTCAGGACCTTGCCCGGGGTGTCCGGTGGTTCGGCGTCCAAACGGGACAACAGGGCGGTGAAGCCTCGCCTCATGTTCTCGCCGTGGTCGGCGTCGCCGATCGCCTGGTCCAGGCGCACCAGTTCGTCGCGGTGCTCCTGGACCACCGTCACGGCGGCTCGCAGTGCCGTCACGACATCCGCTGCCGTGCAGCCCACTTCAGACTCCCCATCGCAGTGCGGGCGTGTGGACCGGCGCGTCCCACAGGGAGAGCATCTCGTCGTCCAGGCGAAGCAGTGTGAGGCTCATGCCCTGCATCTCCAGGCTCGTGATGTACGGGCCGACCAGCCTGCGTTCCACGACGATCCCCCGATCGGCCAGCAGCTGTTCCGCGATGCCGTGCGCCAAGTACAGCTCGATCAGCGGAGTGCCGCCCATCGAGTTCGTGAACAGCAGCACCCGATCGCCGGAGGCGAACGGCAGGTCTTCCAGAATCGGTTCCAGCAACTCCGACACCATTTCGGACGCGGTACCGGCAGGCACGCGACGCCGGCCCGGCTCGCCGTGGATGCCGATGCCGATCTCCATCTCGTCGTCGGCCAGCTCGAACGACGGCGAGCCCACGTGCGGCACCGTGCACGAGGTCAAAGCCAGACCCATCGAGCGCACCGACGCGATCACCCGCAAAGCCAGCGCCTCGCACGCCGCCAGATCATCACCGCGCTCCGCCGCCGCGCCCACGATCTTCTCCAGCAGCACCGTGCCGCCGACGCCACGACGTCCGGCCGTGTACAGCGAGTCCTTCACCGCCACGTCGTCGTCGATCACGACCGACCTGACCTCGGACTCCGCGAGCTCACCGGCCATCTCGAAGTTCAGCACGTCGCCCGTGTAGTTCTTCACGATCAGCAACGCGCCCGCACCGCCGTCCGTCCGCACGACCGCGTCGACCACCTGGTCCGACGTCGGCGACGTGAACACGGGACCGGGACAGGCCGCGTCGAGCATGCCCCGCCCGACGAACCCGCCGTGCAACGGTTCGTGGCCGGACCCTCCACCCGAGATGATCGCGACCTTCCCGCTCACCGGCGTGTCCGCGCGCACGATGACCGCCGGGTCGTAGTGCACCTTCAGCAGATCGGGATGGGCAGCCTGCATCCCCCGCAGCGCGTCCTGCACCACGGTTTCCGGATCGTTGATGATCTTCTTCATCGAAGCCCTCCCGAGAAGTCGGTGACCGTGTTCCTTCTTACTCCGGGGGTCTGACACTCGGAACAGGCAAAGGACCCCGCTACCGTTAGGCCGCCCTAATAAACGCAGGTCAACATCACGTTCCGTAGTGGAGGAACAACGTCGTGTCGAAGAGAGCCGCGCTGCTCGTCGCAGTCGCCCTGACCCTGACCGCCTGCTCCAGCACGCCGGACAAGCCGACCGTCGCCCAAGGTGGCGAGGACTTCGGCAAGGCGTACGAACTGAGCAACGGTTTCGGCACGACGCAGAAGCCCGGTGAGTTCCCCCGCACCATCAAGCACGCGATGGGCGAGACCAAGCTCGAGAAGAAACCCGAACGGGTGATCGTGCTCGACACCGGCGAACTCGACAACGTCGTGGCGCTCGGCATCAAGCCCGTCGGCATCGCCTACACCGACGGCTCGCCGACCATGCCGTCCTACATCGGCGACAAGGGCGGCACGCCGGAGAACGTCGGCACGACCAACAACCTCAACCTCGAAGCGATCACCAAGCTGAACCCGGACCTGATCCTGGGTTCGCAGCTGCGCGCGGAGGCCCTCTACCCGAAGCTCGCCGCGATCGCCCCGACGGTGTTCAGCGTGCGCCCCGGCTACGTGTGGAAGGAGAACTTCCTGCTCAACGCGGCCGCGCTCGACCGCCAGGCCGACGCGGCGAAGATGCTCGAGGACTACACGAAGAAGGCCACCGAGACCGGCGACGCCATCGAGAAGAAGCTCGGTGTGCGCCCGACGGTCACGGCGCTGCGCTTCATGCCGGGCCGCATCCGCCTGTACGCCAAGAAGTCGTTCATCGGCACGATCCTGATCGACGCCAAGATCGGGCAGCCGACCTCGTCCCAGGTGGACGACCTGGCCGCCGAGGTCAGCGCGGAGCAGATCAGCAAGGCCGACGGCGACTTCATCCTCTACTCCACCTACGGCGACCCGGCCAAGACCGCGACGGCGTCGGTGCTCGGCGGTCCGTTGTGGACCGGCCTGAACGCCGTGAAGGCGGGCAAGGCCAAGCCGGTCCTGGACGAGACCTACTTCCTCGGCCTCGGCGTGCTCGCCGCGGACGTGGTCCTGGACGACATGAAGAAGCAGCTCGGCGTCTGAGAACTCAGGCCGCGGACGCTCTTCGGCGACTCAGCGACCGAAGAGCGTCCGCGCGAGACGCAGCATCTGCTTGCCCGCCATGGAAGACCTGTCGAACGTCGCCATGTTGATCAGCGACTTGAACTTCAGCTTCGTCACGGCCTTGGCGTAGGAGAACTCGCGCAGCCCGTCCTCGCCGTGGATGCGCCCGAACCCGGAGTCGCCGACACCGCCGAACGGCAGCCCGGGAATCGCCGCGTAGGTCAGCACCGAGTTGATCGACACCATCCCGACCCGCAGCTCCGCCGCCAGCTCCTCGCCACGCGCCTTCGAGAACACGGCGGCACCCAGCCCGTACTTCGACTGGTTCGCCAGCCGCACGCCCTCCAGCGCGTTCGGCACGCGGTTGATCACCACGGTCGGCCCGAAGGTCTCCTCGGTGACCGCCAGCGAGTCCTCCGGCACGTCCACCAGCACCACCGGCTCGACGTACGGCGGCCTGATCGAGTCCGGCCCGCCGACGAGCGCCTTGCCGCCGCGGTCCAGCGCGTCCTGCACGTGCTCGCGGATGATCTCCACCTGCGACGGCATCGTGATCGGCCCGAGGTTCGCGTTCGGCTCGCCACCAGGCTTGAGCTTCTTCGCGCGCTTCACGACGATCTCGGTGAACTCGTCGGCGACGTCCTCGGCCACGTAGATCCGCTCCACGCCCGCGCACGTCTGGCCCGCGTTGGACACCGCGCCCCAGATCGCGGCCTCGGCGGCGGCGGTCAGGTCGGCGTCCGAGTCGACGATCAGCGCGTCCTTGCCACCGCACTCGACCAGCACCGGCGTCAGCGACGAGGCGGCCGCGGCCATGACCTTCTTGCCGGTCCGGGTGGAGCCGGTGAACGCGATCTTGTCCACGCCGGCGCCGACCAGCGCCGCACCCGTCTCACCGAAGCCCGTGACCACCTGGAACACCGGGAACTCCGGCACCGCCTCGGTGAACGTCGACGCGAGGAACGTGCCGACGCCCGGCGTGAACTCCGACGGCTTGAACACGACGGCGTTGCCCGCGGACAACGCGTAGGAGATCGAACCCATCGGCGTGTGCGCGGGGTAGTTCCACGGCCCGATGACGCCGATGACGCCCAACGGCCGGTACTCCAGCGTCGCGCCGTGGTTGAACATCAGCATGCCCGAGGACACCCGGCGCTTGCCCAGCACACGGCCGGCGTGCCGCGAGGCCCAGTGCAGGTGGTCCATCACCAGCGCGATCTCGACACGGGAGTCGTCGGCGGGCTTGCCGGTCTCCGAGCTGATCAACGAGATGAACTCGTCCGACCGCTGCGAGAGGATCTTGCGCCAGGCGTCGAGCTTGGTCTTGCGCCCCTCGAACCCGAGTCCGGCCCACCACGCGGCGGCCTCGCGTGCCGAGGACACCGCGTCCTCGACCTCGGCGGCCGTGTGGATCGGGTGATGCGCAACGACCTCGCCCGTGCGCGGGTCCAGTGATGCGAACCGCCGCTGCTCGCCATCGGCCGACAGCGCGCTGTTCGAAGCGGTCTGCGTCATAGGACTCCTCCGGTACTCGCCAGTAACCTCGACACTAACGCGTACTCGAAGAACTTTCAGCCCCCGCCTGGTCCCGCGCGGGGAGCCGTCAGGCCTGGGGCAGGGCAGGAAGAACCGCCTTGGCGAACGCTTGCGCCGCCTGGCAGCGATCCATTTCCTTCTCCTTCGAGGCCGCCACGATGAACTCCACGATCTCACCCGCGTCGCTCTGGTCCTTCGTCCGGACCACCACCAGCTCGCACGTCGGGTACGGACCGTCCTTGAACGCCTGGTAGCCCTTCAGCCCGCCGCCGAGATCGGTCTCGACCGACTTGGTGTCGAACTTGCCGTCCTTCGGGATGCGCGCCGTCTTGAACTCGATCTGCATCTGCGCGCTCTGCCCGGTCCACGAGCACTGGTGCAGACCGAACGGCAGCGCACGCGGCGAGGCACCGAGCACCGGCGAGAGCGTCGCCTTGTCGACGATCGTGCACGGGTCGACCTCGACCGGCGAGCCCTTGGGCGGGCTGTACTTCTGCGGGTTGCCCTTGAGCTTGCGCACCGCGCCTTCGAGCACCTTGCGCCCCGGCTCGCACGCCTCGCTGCCGTCGCTGCTGGTGCCCACCTGGATCCGCACGGCCTGTGCCGGGTTCTCCTGCGTCAGGGCCCAGATGAAGCACGACGTGCCGCTCAGCTTCTGCTCACCGCTCTTGAGGCTCGCGATCTGCTTGGTCGCCTTCTTCACCTCGCTGGAAGTCAGCGAGTACCCGATGTCCAGCGTGAAGTTGAGCGTCTTGCCGCCCTTGTCCTTCATGTAGTTGGAGCAGCGCGTGTACGAGCTGCTCGTGTACCTCGACGGCGTGCCGACCGTCTGCAGCACGTCCTTGTCGATCAACGCGCACGGGTTGATCAGCCGCAGCCGTTCCGCCGCGAACGCCGGGTCGACGGGCTTGCCCGCCTGCGCCGACGGTTTGGGCGACGGATCGGTCGTGTTCGCCTCCGCACCCGCCTGCACGGTCCGGCGCGGCGAGTTGGTCTTGGCAAGACCCGGCCCGGTCGCACAGCCGGCCATCAGCAGCGCGGCGGCGGCGACCACAGCGGTGGCACGAAAACGAGGCACGACGTGCACGGTAGCGACCTTTGCGTGCGTTCGTGGGCGGTACCCCGAGTTGTCCCGTGGCACATGTCACCCAGCGCTACGGGAACGATTCAGAAGATCCACGCGCTGTACAGGGTGAAGACCCCGAGAGAAGGAGAGACGTGCGAAACCGTATTCGCCGCGCATTCAACTGGCTCGACGCGTGGACGATCGAGGCCTTCAACCCTGTTTACCCTGGTCGTCCCCAGTCATAGCTCCTTGAGCGGCTGCTTGTCCGTTTCCGCGAACTGAGGCCGCAGCGTCGCCCACGCGGCGAACACCGCCGCCAGCACCGCCATGGCGATGCCCGCCCACAGGTTGATGTTGACCCCTTCGGCCTTCTTCAGGTCCTCGTCGGTCGTGAACGCGAGCCCGATGACGACCAGTACAACGCCGTACAGGCCGAAGAGGAAAGCGATGATCAGTCGCAGGTCGAACAACCTCATGGCAGCCTCCCTCAGCCGAAGATGAAGTAGAGAGCAGTGGTCAGGACCAGCACTCCGCCACCGAGCAGGGCCGGCGAGCGGTACCAGCCGGCGTCCTCACCGGTGGTGGAGTGCGCCCTGTCTTCCTTGGGCGTCAGGCTGTAGACCAGCCCGCCGAGCTCGCTGTCCGGCTTCGGCCGCGTGACGAGACTGACCGCGAAGCTCACGACGATGTCGACCACGAACGCGAGACCCGCGCCGAGGAAGCTCGCGCCCTGACCGGGCAGTTCCAGCAGCTCGATGCCGAACGACGGCTCCGAGATCACGTAGATGAAGATCGCGGTGAACGTGCCCGCGAGCAGACCGACCCACCCGGCCGTCGGCGTCATCCGCTTCCAGAACATGCCGAGGATGAACGTCGCGAACAGCGGCGCGTTGAAGAACGAGAACAGCGCCTGGATGTAGTCCATGATGTTGGACCCGCCGAGCGACGCCGCGATGAACGCCGTGCCGATCGCGAGAATGCACGCGCCGACCGTGGCCAACCGCCCGATGCGCAGGTAGTACTCGTCCGGCCGGTCCTTCTTGATGTAGTCCTGCCACAGGTCGTACGTGAAGACGGTGTTGAACGAGCTGACGTTCGCCGCCACACCGGCCATGAAGCTCGCCAGCAGACCCGTGATCGCGATGCCGAGGATGCCGTTGGGCAGCAGGTCGCGCATGAGCAGCGGCAGCACGTTGTTGTAGGCCACGCCACTGCTCGTGTCGCCGGCCTTGAGCTGCGCCATCTCCGGCACGATCAGCGCGGCGATGATGCCGGGAATGATGATGATCGCCGGGATGAGCGCTTTCGGGTACGCGCCGATGATCGGCGTGCGCTTGGCCGCGGACATCGACTTGGCGCTCATCGCGCGCTGCACCTCGGCGAAGTTCGTCGTCCAGTAACCGAACGACAGCACGAAGCCGAGACCGAACACCAACCCGACGACACTCCACACCGGGCTGTTGATGCCGGTGAGTTCTGTCGCGGGCCAGGCGGACAGCTGCTCCTGGTCGCTGATCTTGTCGACGATGCCCTGCCAGCCACCGACCTTGATCAGACCGATGATCGTCAGCGGCGCCAGCGCGGCCACGATGACGAAGAACTGCAGCACCTCGTTGTAGATGGCGGCACTCAGGCCGCCGAGCGTCGTGTACGCGAGAACCACCAGCGCCGCGACGCAAATGGACACCGGCAGCGGCCACCCGAGCAGCGCGTCGATGATCACCGCGAGCGCGAACAGGTTGATGCCCGCGATCAGGATCTGCGCGACGGCGAAGCTGATGGCGTTGACCAGGTGAGCCGGTTTGCCGAAGCGGCGGCGCATGAACTCGGGAACGCTGCGCACTTTCGAGCCGTAGTAGAACGGCATCATCACCAGACCGAGGAACACCATCGCGGGGATGGCGCCGATCCAGTAGTAGTGCACGGTCGCCATGCCGTACTGCGCACCGTTCGCCGTCATGCCCATCAACTCGAGCGCGCCGAGGTTCGCCGAGATGAACGCGAGCCCGGTCACCCACGCCGGCAGCGACCGCCCCGACAGCAGGAAGTCCAGGCTGGAGGAGACGGATCGTCGTGCCATCACGCCGATGCCGAGAACCACCACGAAGTAGACGAGAAGCAACGCGTAGTCGATCGGTCCCGCGTCAAGCCGCAGGTCCGCCTCGGCCAGCACCGACATCGACACTGCCCACCTCCAAGACTTTCAACAAAGTCGAACATAACCGACCAGGAGAGGACAGTACTCCAGGTGAGCGAGTTCCTACCCCGTGTGCATGATCACGAAACCACGAGCTGATCTGGGGCGCTCATCAGAAGTCGGGCAGATGGACCGAACGAGACAAAACAAAGACGAGCCCCGCACCACAGGGGTGCGGGGCTCGCGAAGTTCAGTTGGTCAGAACAGCCGGAACTCGTCCGGCTCGATCCCGCGCAACGCGTCGTAGTCCAGCACCACGCACCGAATTCCGCGGTCCTCGGCCAGAACGCGCGCCTGCGGCTTGATCTGCTGCGCCGCGAACACGCCCTGCACCGGCGCCAGCAGCGGGTCGCGGTTGAGCAGCTCCAGGTACCGGGTCAGCTGCTCGACGCCGTCGATCTCGCCGCGCCGCTTGATCTCCACGGCGACCGACTTGCCGGCGGAGTCGCGGCACATCAGGTCGACCGGGCCGATCGGGGTCGGGAACTCCCGGCGCACCAGGGACCAGCCGTCGCCCAGGGTGGTGACGTGCTCGGCGAGCAGCTTCTGCAGGTCGGCTTCGACGCCGTCCTTCTGCAGGCCTGGCTCTGGGCCGAGCTCGTGCTTGGAGTCGTGCATGACCTCTTCGAGGGTGATGATCAGCTTCTCCCCCGCCTTGTTCTGCACGGTCCAGATGTCCGGGTCCTCGATCAGCCAGCAGGGCGGGCTCATCCAGTTCAACGGCTTGTACGCGCGGTCGTCGGAGTGGATCGACACAGAGCCGTCAGCCTTGATCAGCAGCAGTCGCTGAGCCATGGGCAGATGGGCGGTGAGCCGGCCAACGTAGTCGACCTTGCAGCGAGCGATGACGAGACGCACCGCGACAGGCTACGGGGTGTGTCCAGAATGCCGTCGTTAGGTACGGTCCGTGGCGTGGAAAGCCTCGGCACCCGTCAGGTGTACGTAAATCCGTGGATGACCGTCCGCGAGGACGAGATCCAGCGTGCGGACGGTTCGAGCGGCATCTACGGCGTGGTCGACAAGCCCGACTTCGCGTTGATCATCCCGCTCGACGGCGAGCGCGTGCGGCTCGTCGAACAGTTCCGCTACCCGATCGGCCTGCGCCGCTGGGAGTTCCCCCAGGGCACCGCGCCGGACCGCGCCGACTCCAACCCGCTGCAGCTCGCGACTCGTGAGCTGCGCGAGGAGACGGGGCTGCGCGCCGGCCGGATGATCGAGCTCGGCGTGCTCGACGTCGCGCCCGGCATGTCGTCGCAGCGCGGGCGCGTGTTCCTCGCGACCCAGCTCATCGAGGGCTTCCACGAGCGGGAGCACGAGGAGCAGGACATGCGCTCGGCGTGGTTCCCGCGCGCCGACTTCGAGGCGATGATCGCGAAGGGCGAGATCACCGACGCCCAGTCGATCGCCGCCTACACGCTCCTCCTGCTGCACGAGCACTCTCAGCCCTGAAAGGCCGCCCGGTAGCTCTGCGGTGAGGTCCCGGCGATCCGCTTGAACCTGTCGCGGAACGCCGTGGCCGAGCCGAAGCCCACGCGGCTCGCGATCAGCTCCACCGGGTCCCTGGTCGTCTCCAGCAGGTGTTGTGCCTGGCGGACCCGCGCGCGGTGCAGCCACTGGAGCGGCGTCGTGCCGGTCTGCTCGCGGAAGCGCCGGTTCAACGTCCGCGTGCTCATGCCGGCCTGCTTCGCCAGGTCCTCCAGCGTCAGGTCGCGCGACGCGTTGGCCTCCATCCACCGCAGCACGGGCTCCAGCTCCGCCCCTTGAGGCGTCACGGGCGGTGTCACGATGAACTGCGCCTGCCCGCCTTCTCTCTCGAGGGGCATCACGGCGAACCGCGCCGCATCGGCCGCCACCGCGGACCCGTGGTCGCGCCGGATCATGTGCAGGCACAGGTCCAGCCCCGCCGCGGCGCCCGCGGACGTGAGGAACTGCCCGTTGTCGACGTAGAGCACGTCCGGGTCGACGTCCAGCGCCGGAAACCGCGCCGCCAGCTCCTCGGCTCCCAGCCAGTGCGTGGTCACCCGCATCCCGTCGAGCAGACCGGTCGCCGCGAACACGAACGCCCCGGTGCAGATCGACGCGATCCGCGCGCCTCTCGCCGCCGCCTGCCGCAGCGCGTCGATCAACGCCTTCGGTACGACCATGTCCGGGTCGTGGCCGGGCAGCACGATCGTGTCCACTTCGGACAGCAAATCCAAGCCGTGCGGGATCTTCATCTCGAAACAGCCCGCGTCGACAGTCCTCTTCGGACCGCAGACGCGCACCCGGTACCGCCCGACCCAGTTGAACGCGTCGACCGGCGTCGCGAAGTCGAACGGGACCACGCCGTCCATAGCCACCACTGCCACCTCGTGCACGTCCACCACCGTAGCTGGCGAGAATCCGTTGGAACATGGCATTCCAGCCAGTTCTCGCCACGGCCTCCCGCTCCTACCGTTTTGATCACCGAAGCGAGGAGTCAACGAAGTGAAAGCTCAAGTGGTGTTGTTCGACGGCTTCGACCCGTTGGACGCGATCGGCCCGTACGAGACGCTGACCGCGGGCGGGGTCCGGACCGAACTGGTGACGGCGGAGGGTGCGCGCGAGGTCCCCGCCGGCCTCAGCCTGTTGTCCCTCAAGGCAACCGCCCGGCTCGACCCCGGTACCGACGTGATCATCGTCCCCGGCGCGGCGGCCCTCCAGGACGAGGAGGTGTTCGCCCTGCTCAGCGCAGGTGCCGCAACGCTCGGACCCGCGTTGAGAGAAACGAAGGCGATCATCGCCACCGTGTGCGGAGGGTCGTTGCTGCTGGGCATCGCCGGCCTCATCAAAGGCCGCAACGCCACCACCAACCACCTCGGCCTGCACGCGCTGGAGTCCATGGGCGTGAACGCCATCCGTACGCGCATCGTCGACGATGGCGACCTGGTCTCCGCCGCCGGCGTCAGTTCGGGCGTCGACCTGGGCCTCTACCTGATCGACCGCGAGATCGGCGCCCAGCAGGCCCTGGAGGTCGAGGAACTGTTCGCCCACGAGCGCCGCGGCACCGTGTGGAGGGCGGCGTGAGCAAGTTCTTCCTCTCGCTGCACGTCCTCGCGGCCATCATCGCCATCGGCCCGGTCACCGTGGCCGCCAGCATGTTCCCGAAGGCGGTGACCACGGCCGGCAATCCCGAGCTGCTGCACCGGATCTGCCGCGTCTACGCCCTGATCGGCATCTCGGTGCCGGTCTTCGGGTTCGCGACGGCCGGCGTGATGGGCGTGACCGGCCACCCGTGGGTGATCGTGTCGATCGCGCTCACCACCGCCGCCGCGTTCGTGCTGGCCCTCAAGATCCTGCCCGGCCAGGAGAAGGCGTTGAAGACCAAGGACATCAAGCACCTGGCCATGTACACGGGCGTCTTCAACCTGTTGTGGGCGACCGTGACCGTGCTGATGATCCTCCGGCCGGGATCGACCACCGGTGCCTAACGCTGCGAGGTCGGCCGCACGATGATCTCGTTGACGTCCACCGACGCGGGCTGCGAGATCGCGTAGGCGATGGCGTCACCGATGGCGGACGCCGGCAGGGCGAGCTTGCGGAAGTCCTCCATCAGCGACGCCGCGAAGTCCTCGGTGATGGTGTCCGCCAGCTCGGACTCCGTGACACCGGGCGAGATCACGGTGACCCGCAGGTCGTCGCGTTCCTGGCGCAGCCCTTCGGAGATCGCCCACACCGCGTACTTCGTCGCGCAGTAGACGGCGGCGGTCGGCATGACCATGTGCGCACCGATCGAGGCGACGTTCACGACGTGCCCGCCGCCCGTGAACCGAGGCAGCACGGCGGCAATGCCGTACAGCACGCCCTTGATGTTCACGTCCACCATGCGATCCCACTCGTCGACCTTCAACGAGTCCATGAGGGACAACGGCATCACGCCCGCGTTGTTCACCAGCACGTCGACTCGCCCGTACCGCTCGACCGCAGCATCCACAAAGGACTGGAACGACTCACGGGAGGTCACGTCCAGCGGCGCGTACGCACCGCCGATCTCGTCCGCCAACGCCGCCAGCCGGTCCTCCCGCCGTGCCCCGAGGAACACCTGATGTCCTGCCTTCGCCAGCACTCGGGCCGTGGCCTCACCGATGCCGCTGGACGCTCCACTGATCAACACAACTTTGCTCATGGCCACGACACTCGTGCCGGAAACCGGCCTCAGCCAGGACACCTTCTCCCTAGGTGTGGCACACCCAGGCAGACCTCCGCCGTGGGTAATACCCTCGAAGACGTGCTCGGCGAGTTCTTGAAAGCCCACCGCGCCCGCGTCGACCCCAGGGACGCGGGCCTGCCCAGCCACACCCAGCGCAAGGTCAAGGGCCTGCGACGCGAAGAGGTGGCGGTGCTCGCCGGCGTGAGCGCGGACTACTACGCCCGGCTCGAACAGGGCCGCGAGACCAACCCGTCGGCGCAGGTCCTCGACGCCCTGAGCCGAGCGCTACAGCTCGACACGGACGCACGCGCGCACATGCACCGCCTGGCCGGCGTCGTCGCCGAAGAAGGCCACGCCACGGACACGGTCAGCCCGGAACTGCTGCAGCTCATGAGCGGCATGCACGACATGCCGGCGTTCGTGATGAACGGGCTGCTCGACATGCTCGCCATGAACGCGCTGGCTGAAGCCCTCTACGAGCCGTTCACGCCCGCCGACAACGCGGCCAGGATGACGTTCCTCGACCCCGCCGCCGCGAGCTTCTACCCGCGCTGGAACTGGGTCGCGCAGAGCACCGTCGCGCACCTGCGGCAGACCGCCGACCCGAAGTCCCAGCGCCTCAAGCACATGGTCGAGGAGCTCAACCAGAACCCGGTGTTCAAGGAACTGTGGGAGCACCACGAGGTGCGTGGAAAGACCCAGGACGCCAAGGAGTTCGTGCACCCGGCCGTCGGCCCGATCAAGCTGAACTACCACTCGTTCGACGTGCGCGAGGCGCCCGGCCAGTTCCTGGTGCTCTACCAGGCCGAGCCGGGCCCGAACGCCGACGCGCTGAGGCTCCTCGCGACTAGTCGGGCCACACGGGCGGCCGCTTCTCCAGGAACGACGCCCGTCCCTCTTTGGCTGACGGGGACTGCGAGGTCTCGGCCATGACGGACAGCGCGATCTCATACCCGTCGATCTCGGGCCGGTCCAGCTGCGCGTAGATCGTCCGCTTGCCGATGGCCTTCGACGCCCGGCTCCCCCGCGTGGCCCGCGCCAGCAGGTCGTCCGTGGCGGCGTCCAACTCGTCCAACGGCACGGCGCGGTTGATCAGCCCCCACTCGACGGCCGTCGCCGCGTCGATCACGTCGCCGGTGAGCACCAGTTCCATCAACCGCTTGCGCCCGATCGACCGGGCCACCGGCACCGCGGGCGTGTGGCAGAACCACCCGGCCTTGCCACCGGGCAACGAGAACCCGGCCGTGTCCGCCGCCACCGCGAGGTCGCACGACGCCACCAGCTGACACCCGGCCGCCGTCGCCAGCCCCTGCACACGCGCGATCACCACCTGCGGCGCGGACTGGATGGTCTTCATAAGCACGGTGCACAGCTCCAGCAGCTGCCGCACGCCCTCTTCGTCACGAGCGTGCACGTCAGCGAAGTCGTGCCCGGCCGAGAAGACGGGCCCCTCGGCGCCGAGCACGATGCCCGCCGCATCCGACGTGCGCACCTCGCGGAACGCGTCCAGCAGCTCCGTGAGGTGCTCGGCGGACAGCGCGTTGCGCTTGGCCGCGCGGTTCATCGTGATCCGGACGACCGACCCGTCCCGCGAAACGTCAACCATTCCGCGACACTAAGGCCCTACGCGAGGGAACGCACCTCTCGGATCACGGTAACGATCTCGTCCATGATCTGGGTCAGCTCGTAGTCCTTGGGCGTGAACACTCGCGCCACACCACGATCGCGCAGCTTGGCGGCGTCGTCCGGCGGGATGATGCCGCCGACGATCACCGGGATGTCCCCGGCGCCGGCCGCGCGCAGGCCGTCGACGACCGCGGGCACCACTTCGAGGTGCGAGCCGGACAGGATCGAGAGGCCGACGACGTGCACGTCCTCCTGCACGGCCGCGGCGACGATCTGCGACGGCGTGAGGCGGATGCCCTGGTAGACGACCTCGAAGCCGACGTCGCGAGCACGCACGGCGACCTGCTCGGCGCCGTTGGAGTGGCCGTCGAGACCCGGCTTGCCGACGAGCATGCGCAGGCGCTCGCCCATCTCCTCGCCGGTCGCGCGCACCCGGTCCCGCACGCGGGCGATCTCCGAGCCTGCCTCGCCGGACGCCGAAGCGCCGGAAACGCCTGTGGGGGCACGGTATTCGCCGAACGTCTCACGCAATGCCTGCGACCATTCGCCCGTCGTGACTCCAGCACGCGCACACGCCAGCGTCACCTCCACGAGGTTCCGGTCGGTCTTCGCGGCCTCGCGCAGAGCGTCCAAAGATGCTTCTACAGCAGCGTTGTCACGAGAAGCGCGCCACTGCTGGATCGCCTCGACGGCGTGCAGTTCGACGATCGGGTCGATGGTCTCGATCGAGTTCGCACCCTCGGCCTGCAACGGCGACGGCTCGGTCGTGTCGAACTTGTTGACGCCGACCACGATGTCCTCGCCCGCCTCGACACGGCGGCGGCGATCCGCCAGTGAGGACACCAGGTTCGACTTCATGTAGCCGGACTCGACGGCCGCGACTGCGCCGCCCATCGCCTGCACGCGGTCGATCTCCTCACGGGCACCGGCGAGGATCTCGTTGACCTTCGCCTCGATGACCGGCGAGCCGTCGAAGATGTCGTCGTATTCCAGCAGATCCGTCTCGTAGGCCAGGACCTGCTGCATGCGCAACGCCCACTGCTGGTCCCACGGGCGCGGCAGGCCGAGGGCCTCGTTCCACGCCGGAAGCTGAATCGCGCGCGCACGGGCGTTGCGGGACAACGAGACCGCGAGCATTTCCAGCACGATGCGCTGGACGTTGTTCTCCGGCTGGGCTTCGGTGAGCCCGAGGGAGTTGACCTGCACGCCGTAGCGGAACCGGCGGTGCTTCGGGTTCTCGACGCCGTAGCGCTCCAGCGTGATCTCGTCCCAGAGCTGGGCGAACGCGCGCATCTTGCACATTTCCTCGATGAACCGCACACCGGCGTTCACGAAGAAGGAGATGCGGGCGACGACCTCGCCGAACTTCTCCTGCGGCACCTGGCCGGAGTCGCGCACCGAGTCCAGGACGGCGATCGCCGTGCACATCGCGTACGCGACCTCCTGCGCCGGCGTCGCGCCGACCTCCTGGAGGTGGTAGCTGCAGATGTTGATCGGGTTCCACTTCGGCACGTTCGACACGGTCCACGCGACCATGTCGGTGATCAGCCGCAGTGACGGTCCGGGCGGAAACACGTACGTGCCGCGGGACAGGTATTCCTTGATGATGTCGTTCTGCGTCGTGCCGGCAAGCGCCGACGGGTCCGCGCCCTGCTCCTCGGCCACGGTGACGTACATGGCGAGCAGCCACATGGCCGTCGCGTTGATCGTCATCGACGTGTTGGCGCCGGCAAGCGGGATCTGGTCGAAGAGCTGCCGCATGTCGCCGATGTGACTGATGGGCACGCCGACCTTGCCGACCTCGCCCTTCGCGAGTTCGTCGTCGGGGTCGTAGCCGGTCTGCGTCGGCAGGTCGAACGCCACGGAGAGCCCGGTCTGCCCCTTGGAGAGGTTCCGGCGGTAGAGCGCGTTGGACGCCGTGGCCGAGGAGTGGCCCGCGTACGTGCGCATCACCCAGGGGCGGTCGCGCTCCCGGTCAGCGGGGTACGGCACAGCAACCTCCCATAAACAGCAATCGTCGTTCATCGCTGTGTTGAATTCCTCGAAGGGTACTGGCCGGTAACCATTGCTGCGCGTGCGATTGCTCACTGAATCGTGACCGCTGGGAGCATGATGAAGAGGTGACGGGCTTCTACCAGACCGGGATCGTCTTCGGGGTTCTCGGCTTGCTGGCTCTCGTGCTGAGGTACTTCGCGGGCAACGACAAGCGGCCCGTGCCGGATCTGGACGGCACGGACTTCGGGTTGCTGAACGAGGTGGCGGTCGTGCCCACGGAAGAGGCGGCGAACGTCCTGGTGCAGAAGCTGAAGAGGAACGGGGTGCGTGCCACGCGCTCGCGGAACGCGCCCTACCAGGTGATGGTGTTCCCGGCGGACGTCGCGAACGCGCGGCTGGTGCTCAGGAGCTGACGCGTTCCACGTCGGCCCCGAGCTTGCGGAGGTTTTCCACGAACCCAGGGTAACCGCGCTCGATGTGGAAGATCTCGTAGACCTCGGTGGCCCCGTCCGCGCACAGACCGGCGAGAACAAGCCCCGCACCAGCGCGAATGTCCGACGCCCACACCGGGGCACTGGACAGCTTCTCGATGCCGCGGATGACGGCGTGGTGACCGTCCGTGCGCGCGTCGGCCCCGAGCCTGATCATCTCGTCGATGAACCGGAACCGGGACTCGAACAGGTTCTCGGTGATCATCGCGGTGCCCTCGGAGACCGTGGACAGCGCGATCGCGAACGGCTGGTTGTCGGTGGCGAAACCGGGGTACGGCAGCGTCACGAAGTCAACGGCCTTGGGCCGTCCCTCCATGACGACTCGGAACCCCTCGTCCTCGCCGCCCTCGTAGACGGTGACCTCGGCGCCCGCCATGCGCAGCTTCTCCAGCACCAGGTCGAGGTGGTGCGGATTCACGCCACGCACCCGCACGTCCCCGCGCGTCATGACGGCGGCGAACCCCCACGTGGCGCCGACGATCCGGTCGCCGATGACGCGGTGCTCGGTCGGCTTGAGCTCGGTCACGCCATGAACGGTGAGCGTGGACGTGCCGGCGCCCTCGATCTTCGCGCCCATCTGCACGAGCATCAGGCAGAGGTCGACGATCTCGGGCTCGCGCGCGGCGTTGTCGATGACCGTCGTGCCAGTGGCCAGGACAGCCGCCATCAGGATGTTCTCGGTGGCACCCATGCTCGGGAAGTCGAGCCAGATCTGCGTGCCGTGCAGCCCTTCGGCCTCGGCGACGATGCAGCCGTGCTCGATCCAGGTCCGCGCACCGAGCTTCTCGAGACCGCTCTGGTGCATGTCCAGGGGCCGCGACCCGATCGCGTCACCCCCGGGCAACGCCACGACCGCGCGCTTGCACCGCCCCACGAGCGGCCCGAGCACGCAGATCGACGCCCGCAGCTTGCCCATCGCCTCAGAATCAGCGCGATGGCTCAGCTCCTGCGGCGTCGTGATCCTCGCCACGTCACCTTCGAGCTCAACCTCGCACCCAAGACTGCGCAACGCGTCCGCCATCAGCGGCACGTCGAGGATGTCCGGGCAGTTCGTGATGGTCGTGGTGCCCTCAGCGAGCAGAGCCGCCGCCATCAGTTTGAGCACGCTGTTCTTGGCGCCGACGACGTCAACTTCGCCGACCAGCCTTGCTCCACCGTGTACACGGAAATGCTCGCTCACGCGGCAATCCTACGTACGCCCATAGAGTGCCGGTCATGGCGGTACATCTCACCAAGATCTACACGCGGGTCGGCGACGACGGCACGACCGGCCTGGGCGACTTCTCCCGCGTCCCGAAGACCTCACCACGCATCGAGGCGTACGCGGACGTGGACGAAACGAACGCGTCCCTGGGCGTGGCCCTGGCCCTGGGCCAACTGGCACCGGACGTCTTCGACGTGGTGCGCAAGGTCCAGAACGACCTCTTCGACGTCGGAGCGGACCTCTGCACCCCGATCGTGCCCGACCCGAAGTACCCCCCACTCCGCGTGACTCAGCCCTACGTGGACCGCCTGGAGGGCTACTGCGACACGTTCAACGAACGCCTGGGCAAACTCGACTCGTTCATCCTGAACGGCGGCACCCCAGGAGCAGCACTCCTGCACCAGGCACGCACGATCTCCCGCCGGGCGGAACGCCGGGCGTGGTCACTGATCGAGGCCGACGCGGAACACACGAACATCCTCACGGCGAAATACCTCAACAGGCTCTCGGACCTGCTCTTCATCCTGGCCCGCGTGGCCAACCCGGACGGCGACGTGCTCTGGCAGCCAGGCGAGAACGCCTGACGCGCGCAAGGCGGCCCTCCGCTGGAACAGGAACCAGCCACCGCAACCCGCCCCGCGCGGTGCCACCAGGAAGCCGGCGACGCAAGGCAACCTCGTACGAGGCCTGGCGTGGCGATGCGGAGCGAGCCGTCTGAACCTAGGGCGCCGGGTAGCGGTGTACTCCGCTCATGGCGATTGGGGCTTGACCTTGAGGGGCTGGGTGCCACCCTGTCTGGGCTCGGCCGGGGCTCTGTGAACCCCGGTCTTTGAGGCCGACTACGCGCCCAGCTAGAGGCTCAAGGTCAAGCCCCAATCGCAACCCCGCACTTCGTCACGACCCGCGCGCCCACCCTCGCAAGGCGACGGAACGTCAGGAACACGACCAACCCCGCTGGAACGCGACGAACGCCCGCAACGAGCCCCACGCACGACGAAGGGCGCGCCCCCGCAGGAACGCGCCCTTCGCACCACTTCAAATCAAGAAGCCCAAGGAATAGACCGCCCAGGCGGCGCGGACTCGAGCCAGGACAAGAACCCGGTGAGCGCATCCGGCCCCATGGCGATCTCGACCTCACCAGAAACAGACCGGCACCTCAGCACCGTGGCCCCGACGGGCATGGCATATGCCTCAGGCCCGGTCGGCTCCCGCCGAGCGTCGATCTCCAGCCCATCACGAGTGATCAGCTGATTCGGCCCGGACCCGAGTGACAACACCCGGAACCAGGCGAACTTGTCGCCCCGATAGTGCCCCACGCCCAAATGCCAGCCACGCCCGCGGTCATCGAACTGACTGCGCAGCGCGACGTGCACGCCACCCTCGCGCAGCAGCCGGATGCGGCGCCAGGCGAAGTAGACGATGACGATCGCCACCCCAAGAAGGATCAGGCCGGCAATCTCGGTGATCCCCACGGCTGCGGCCTCGTGCCCGGTCTCAGGCCGACTGTTCCACGGCCCGCACGCGCGCTGCCGCACGTGCGCGCTCTGCGTCGTCCGCGTCCTGCAGCGCTGTGCGCGCCGCGTCCACGTCGATCTCGCCCGCCAGTTCGGCGTCCTCGGCGAGAATCGATACGCCGGTGCCGGTCACGGACAGGAAGCCACCGTGCACGGCGGCGGTGACCAGGCCACCGTCGGTCGTGCGCACGCGCACCACGCCTCCCTCGACCAACTGGCCGAGCACGGGCTCGTGACCGGGCAGGATGCCGATCTCGCCCTCGGTGGTCTGCGCCGAAACAGAGGTGGCCTTACCGGACCACAAACGGCGTTCAACGGCGACCAGTTCAACGGTCATCTCGGCCACGCGTATCTCCCTCGTCGTCTGGAGTCGATCTGAGTCTAAACGGTCGCCTGACAACCTTGCCGCCCCGCCCGGTGTCAGTACGTTCGACGACCGCCGGAGGGGGGACATGCAGGACTTCGAAGACTTCGTGGCGTTGCGCTCGCAGGCACTTTTGCGCACCGCCTACCTGCTGTGCGGCGGCGACATCGGCGCCGCTGAGGACATTCTGCAGGACGTTCTCATGAGCATGTACGGCAAGTGGCGCCGGATCAGCACCTCTCCGGAGGCCTACGCACGCGCCGCGCTGGCCAACGCGGCCGCGAACCGCTGGCGACGGCGTTCGCGCAAGCCGGAGGCACCGCTGGAACTGGGGGCGGTACCTGCGGCTCGCGGACACGAACAGCAGGTCGTGGACGCGGACAGCGTGGTGCGTGCGCTGGCGCAACTGCCGAAGAAGATGCGCGCCGTTCTGGTCCTGAGGTTCTTCGACGACCTCAGTGAGGCCGAGACCGCACGCGCACTCGGTTGTGGCATCGGCACGGTCAAGAGCCAGACCTCGCGCGGCCTCGCCCGCATGCGGGAACTGATGGGTGAGCAGGTGCTGACGTGGAGCTGAAGCAGGCGATGGAGGAGGCGACGTCGGATCTGGACGTGCGGCCGGGATTCGTGGGGGACGTGATGGCCGGGGGACGACGCAGGCACACGCGCAAGCTGGTGACGGTGACCGCGGTGGTGGCGCTGCTCGCGGGCGTCACGACGGGGGTGGTGGTGACCCGCTCGTCCTCGGACCAGCCCGTCACCGCGGATGCTCGTCTGACGGCGGCGACGGCAGGGGACCTGTCGAGCAGTTCCGAGTTCATCGCGCAGACGTTGACCGTGTGGAACGACGGACAGAAGCAGGGCTGGCGGCCGTACGACAACGTGACGGACTTCACGACACCACCGAACGTCTTCTGGGCCGCGAACACTCCGAGCGGACCGGCGGCACTGGTCGCGCAGGCCGTGCGGATGAACGACGCCCCGGAGACGCGCACGGTCGTCGGTCTGGTCTCCGGGGGCGCCGTGCTGGAACGTGAGGTCGGCTACGGCCGGGAGGCAGGGCTGTTCCAGTTCGGGCAGGACAGGTCGACCTATGTCGCGCTGAGTCTCGGCAGCGAGGTGTTCTGGTCGGTGAGTCCGGCACGGGGCCAGGACAACCGGCTGACCCGCTCCTGGCAGCGCGCGGAGATGGGGCCCGGCGGCGTCGCGGTGGTCACGGCGACGCAGCAGGACCGGCCGGTGTTCGTCCGCGGCGGTACCCCGCCTGCTCCCGGCGACTTCACGAGGGAACCACTGCGCAGCGTGTTCGACCTGCGGCCGGAGCGCGCGTTCGTGCCGCATCCCGGCCTCGGCTGGTCGGGTCAGGAATGTGCCTCCGCCCCGCCCGACGGTGTCACCTGGCCGGGCACGAAGTCGCCGTCACCGCAGAGCGACCTGCAGAAGCTGGCGCTGCTCGACTACCTGGTCACCTGGGACGTGACCGGCGAATGGAGCGCCTGCGCGTGGCTGCCTGACGGCCGCTTGGCGATCGTGATCGAGGCGTATGGCGACCTCTATGGCGGCGTGTACCTGCGGGACGGCACGTTCAGCGCTCCGGTGCTCGGCGGCAAGGCGGTGAAGGACATGCCGGTGGTGGTGACGTTGCCTGACGCCCAGGGAACGATCGTCGCCGATTTCGACGGCCGCATCGGCCCGCAGGAGCATCCGCACGTGTGGCTGGCGCCCGCAGGCACCAAGGAGGTGACAGTGCGACACGGAGACTCGACTCAGGTCCTTCCTCTCCCCTAGGTGCCGTGCCACGAACGCCAGAGCGTCGCGTAGGTGCCGTCCCTGGCGACCAGATCGTCGTGGGACCCCAACTCCACGACACGACCCGCGTCGACGACCGCGATCCGGTCGGCGTCGCGCGCGGTCTGCAGCCGGTGCGCGATCGCGATCACCGTGCGTCTCTCCCGCACGGCCGCGATCGCGCGCTCCGCGTGCCTGGCCGTGGCCGGGTCGAGCGAGGACGTCGCCTCGTCCAGCACCAGCGTGTGTGGATCGGCGACCTCGACCCGTGCGAGCGCGAGTTGTTGTGCCTGCGCCGGATCCAGCTCCAGTCCACCCGCGCCCAGAACCGTGTCGAGGCCTTCCGGTAACTCCTCGAACCAGCGCGCGTCGACGGTGCGCAACGCTTCGAGCAGCCGTTCGTCCGGCGCGTCCGGGGCCGCCATCGCGAGGTTCTCCCTGACCGTGCCGATGAACACGTGATGTTCCTGCGTCACCAGCACGATCCGCTGTTCACCGGCTGCCGCGAGATCCGCGACGGGCACTCCGCCGACGAGCACCGACCCCTCCGCGGGCCGATCCACGCCCGCGATCAACCTGCCGAGCGTCGACTTGCCCGCACCGGAGACGCCGACGATCGCCAGCCGTTCTCCCGGCTGCACCACGAGATCGACACCGTGCAACACCTCATGTCCATCCACATAGGAGTAACGGACTCCGCTCACCTCGATCCGGTCGCCGTCCGGTTCGCTGACGGCGGGCGCGGGTTCGACGTTGGCACCGATCCCCTCGACCCGTGCGAACGACGCCCCGCCGCGCTGCAGGAACTCGATCCACAGCGTGATCCGCTCCACCGGCTCGATGAGCCGCCACACGTAGAGACTCCCGGTGACGACGACCTCGATGCCCGCGCCGTTCGCCGCGTAGAACAGGCCGCCGACGAGCAGCACCAGCGGGGTCGGCACCGTGGTCACGAAACCGATGACCGGGAACAGCACGTTCCGCAGCCGCAAGGTCCGCATCCGGGCCCGGAACGACGTCGCGATCGCGGCCTCCGCGACCGCCACGAGCCGGGCTCGCAGCCCGTAGGTCTCGATCGTCCGGCTGCCTTCGCCGACCGCCGCGGAGATCTCCGCCACGTCACCGGCGGCCTCGCTCTCCGCCAGGTACGCGTCGCGCGCACGAGCGAGGTACCAGCGCAGCACCCACGCCACGAACGGCATGCCGGCGAGTGCGGCGAGACCGAGCACGGGCTCCAGCCAGAAGATCGCCGTGAGCACGACCAGGAGCTGCACGACACCCGTGAGCACCTCGGGCACGCTGTCCCGCAACGCCTGGCCGATGATGCCGACGTCACCCGTCACGCGGGTGAGCAGATCGCCGGTGCCCAGCCGGTCCACCACCCGCGCGGGCAACGCCAGCGTGCGCCTGACCGCTTCCTCGCGCAACGAGGCCAGCAGCCGTTCGCCGAGCCGCGCGGACTGCAAAGCGCTGTACCGCACCAGGAACAGGTGCAGCAGCGCCGCCCCGAGCACTCCCAGCGCAAGCCTGTCCACAGTGGACAGATTCAGGCTGCCGTCGTCCACCCCGCCGACGATCTTGCCGAGCAGGTACGGCCCGACGAGTCCGGTCAGCGCCGTCAACGCGGTGAGCACGAGCACCACGACGAGCGCCCGCCGTTCGCTCCGCAGCAACCGCACGGCCGCCCGCCGCACCTCACGACGATCCGCGATCGGCAACCGGTTCATCGGCTCTCCTCCAGGTGCACGACCTGGTCCGCCTGCCCCGCCCACAACGGCGACGACGACACGACCACGGTGGTCCGCCCCGACCGTCTTTCCCGCACCCGCTTCGCCACCGCGGCCTCGGTCACCGCGTCCAGCGCCGAGGTCGGCTCCACCAGCACGAGCAGATCCGGTTCGCTCAGCAACGCCCGCACGAGCCGCAGCCGTTGCCGCTGACCGCCGGACACGTTGCGCCCCTGCGGTTCCAGGTGCGAGTCGAGCCCGTCCGGCAACGCCTCCACCACGTCCACGGCCGCCGCCGCGTGCAGCGCCTCGTCCAGTTCGCTGTCGCTGTGCACGGCGACCGAGACCGACTCGCGCACCGTCCCAGGGAACAGGTAGTCGTCGTTGTCCGCCACCACGCCGGGCAGCCGCTCCACCGCTTCCCTCGCCAGCGTCGCGTTCGCCGACACGACGACCGTCAGCACGCCGGTCTTCACGTCCAGCGTCCCCGCACCGTCGTCCTGCTCGTCCCGATTCAACCGCAGCACGTCCACCACGCGGCCGGCCGACACCAACGCGCGCGGAATGCTGTCCGCGCCCTCGATGAAGAAGCTGACGGGCACGATCAGCGTCGTGACGTACAGGTACACCGCGACCATCTCTTCGATCGAGATCGCGCCGGTCACCGCCATTCGCGCCACGATCCACGTGACCACGGCGAGGAACACCGCCGGCAGCCCCCAGGTGAGCGCCTGCACCCAGCTGAGCCACACCGACACCCGGTAGCCGTCCCGCAGCACCTCACCGGACATGGCCCGGAAGCGGTCCTCGAACGCCGGCTTCCCGCCGATCCCGGACAGGACCCGCAGCCCGCCGACGATGTCCCCCGCCCGCGAGCTCAACGCTCCCTGGCTGCTCCGATATCCGGCCTCGACCGCGTGCAGCCGCCGCAGCACCGGCCCGGTCACCAGCGCGAGCACCGGCACCCCGAGGAGCACGACGACGGCGACGAGCGGCGAGATCCGCACCAGCAACACCGCCGTGACCCCGTACGCGACCACCGACCCGACCCCAGGCCCGGCGCTGGTGAGCGCATGCGCGATCCGCTGCGTGTCGCCGTTCTGCAGGTACGTCAGCTCCCCTGTGGACAGCTTGCGCCGCACCACCCCGCCCAGCGCGGTGACGTGCCGGACGACGACCTGAGCCGTCCTGAGCGAGGCGTCCGTGCGCACCAACGTCATCGTGCGATGCCGAGCGATCCCGACGAGGGACAACACCCCCGCGGTGGCGACCAGCGCCGCGCACCACCACACCAGGGCGCCGCGATCACCGCCCCGCAGACCGTCCTCAATGGCCCGCGAGATCAGATAGGGCGGCAGGATCAGCCCGCACATCCACAGCGACCCCCACCACGCCCCGGCGAGCACCCGGCCCCGCTGCGCGAGCACCAGCCACCACAGGTAGCGCCAGGGCGACCCGAGGTCGGGGGTTCCCGGATCGTCGTACGGGGCATGTCGGACCATGCCCCTGACCTTGCCATCAGCCGGGCTGCGCCACGACCGATTTCGCCTTCAGCCCAATCGCACCAACGGCCGTTGCGCCCAACGCAGCTACGAACGCAAACGCGTAGAAGCCCCACGGGTGCGCCAAACCAGCCGTGAGCAACGCACCGCCCAACAGCGGACCACTGATGGCACCCAACCGTCCAATGCCGGCGGCCCACCCGATGCCGGTCGCGCGATTCTCCTCGTAAACCCGCCCTGCGTAGGCATAAACGAGCACCTGCGCACTGAACACGAAGAACCCGGCGAGAAGCACAGCCACGTACACCCCGAAGCCGGGCAACTTGATGCTCAGCAACGCCAGGAACACCACAGCCGCCGAGAACCACCCGATGGCCGCGGGCCTGATCCCGATCCGGTCCGCCACCGCGCCGGCGACCAGAAGTCCAATCACAGCACCGATGTTGAGCGTGAGCAGCAGCGCGAGCGCGGTGCCGAGCTCGTACCCGGCGCTGCGCATGATCTGCGGCAGCCAGGTGTTGAGCCCGTACACGAGCAACAGCCCCATGAACGAGGCCACCCAGAACGCGATCGTGGCCTTGCGAAGACCCGGCTTGAACAGCGACCCGACCGCCTCCAGCGCGGGAGCCCTGCGCGTCACCGTCTCCGGCAAGTTCTTGACCATCAACGGAATCAGCACCAGCGCGGGCAGCGCCCCCACGACGAACAGGGACCGCCAGCCGAGCTGCGGGATCAGCACGATCCCCAGCAGCGCCGTGATGACCGCACCGACGTGATAGCCGGTCATGATCAGCGTGGTGGCCCGTCCGCCCTGTTGCGGCCGAGCCTCGTTGACCAGTGCGATGGCCGTGGGCAGACATCCGCCGAGCCCCAGCCCGGCGAGGAAGCGGAGGATCCCGAACGTCGTCGCGTCCGGCGCGAACGCGCAGGCCAGTGTGAACACGGAGAACCCGGCCACCGCGTAGATCATCACCTTGCGCCGCCCGATGACGTCGGTGATGGTCCCGATGATCAGCGCGCCCAGCATCATCCCGACCAGCCCGGCCGTGGACACCGCGCTGGCGCTCGCCGTCGTGAGCAGCTTCTCCTGCAACAGCGAGGGAATCACCGTGCCGAGCACGACGAGGTCAAAGCCGTCGAGCAGGACAGCGGTCCAGCACAGCGGCAACACCCATTTGTTCACGCGCTCTTCCTCCTCGCTGAGGCCTGGTGATGCCGAGCATCGTGCGACGTCAGGGCCCACAGCCGGGAGGGCGGTTTCCATCCACCGGAAACGTCATGTGCTCCGGACATGACGAAGGGCCGCCCCTCCACAATGGAGGGACGGCCCTTTGGAAGTCAGCGAGCCTCAGTTACCGGCAAGCTTCTTGGCGTTGGCCTCGACGTCGTCCAGCCCGCCGCAGGAGAAGAACGCCTGCTCCGGGAAGTGGTCGAACTCGCCCTTGCACACGCGGTCGAACGCCTCGATCGTGTCCTTGATGGGCACGAAGGAGCCGGGCTGACCGGTGAACTTCTCGGCCACGATGAAGTTCTGGCCGAGGAAGCGCTCGAGACGACGCGCGCGACCGACGAGGACCTTGTCCTCCTCGGAGAGCTCGTCCATGCCGAGGATGGCGATGATGTCCTGCAGCTCCTTGTACTTCTGCAGGATTCGCTTCACCTCCTGGGCGACCCGGTAGTGCTCCTCGCCGACGATCGACGGCTCGAGGATTCGAGACGACGACGACAGCGGGTCGACGGCCGGGTAGATGCCCTTCTGGGAGATCGGACGGGAAAGCTCCGTCGTCGCGTCCAGGTGGGCGAAGGTCGTCGCCGGGGCGGGGTCGGTGTAGTCGTCCGCGGGCACGTAGATGGCCTGCAGCGACGTGATCGACCGGCCACGCGTCGAGGTGATGCGCTCCTGGAGCTCACCCATCTCGTCGGCCAGCGTCGGCTGGTAACCCACGGCCGAAGGCATGCGGCCCAGCAGGGTCGACACCTCGGAACCGGCCTGGGTGAACCGGAAGATGTTGTCGATGAAGAGCAGCACGTCCTGGTTCTGCACGTCGCGGAAGTACTCCGCCATCGTGAGAGCGGACAGCGCGACGCGCATACGCGTGCCGGGCGGCTCGTCCATCTGACCGAAGACGAGAGCGGTGTCCGCGAGAACACCCATCTCTTCCATTTCCAGCAGCAGGTCGGTGCCCTCACGGGTGCGCTCACCGACGCCGGCGAACACCGACGTACCGGAGAACTCACGCGCGATACGGGTGATCATCTCCTGGATGAGCACCGTCTTGCCGACACCCGCGCCGCCGAACAGGCCGATCTTGCCGCCCTTGACGTACGGGGTGAGCAGGTCGATGACCTTGATGCCGGTCTCGAGGATCTCGGTCTTGCCCTCGAGCTGGTCGAAGGCGGGCGCCTTGCGGTGGATGCCCCACTGCTCGCCGTCCCGGCCGAGGCCGGGGACGTCGAGGCAGTCACCGAGAGCGTTGAAGACGTGGCCCTTGACGACGTCGCCGACGGGCACCGAGATGGCCTTGCCGGTGTCGGTCACGGTCGTACCGCGCACCAGACCGTCGGTCGGCTGCATCGAGATGGTGCGGACCAGGTTGTCGCCGAGGTGCTGCGCGACCTCGAGGGTCAGCGTCTTGGCGACGGCCTCGTAGGTGATCTCGGCGTGGCAGGCGTTGAACAGCTCCGGCACGGCGTCGCGCGGGAACTCCACGTCGACGACCGCACCGATCACCCGGACCACACGGCCGGTGCGGGTGGTGGTGGCAGTAGCACTCATGTCAGTCATCACTTCCTGCGCCACCGGTAAGCGCGGAGGCGCCACCGACGATCTCGCTGATCTCCTGGGTGATCTGGGCCTGACGGGCCGAGTTCGCTGCCCGGCTGAGGTTGCGCACGAGCTCCGTCGCGTTGTCCGTCGCCGCCTTCATGGCCGTACGACGAGCTGCCGACTCCGAAGCCGCAGCCTCCAGCATGGCGGAGAACAGCCGCGTCTTCACGTACTTGGGCAGCATCGCTCCGAGCAGCGCTTCCGCGCTGGGCTCGAAGTCGTACACCGCGCGCGGGCCCTTGGGGGTCTCACCGGTGTACTCGACGTCCATCGGCGCGATCCGCCTGGCGGTCGGCGTCTGGCTCAGCATGGACTTGAACTCCGTGTACACGACGTGGATCTCGTCCACGCCCTGCGCACCGTCCTCCGTGCCCTCCAGGAACGCCTCCACCAGCGCGTCACCCGCCGCGACGGCGTCGACGTAGTGCGGGGTCTGCGAGAACCCGCTCCACGAGTCGGTGACAACGCGACGACGGAAGTTGTAGAACCCGATCGCCTTGCGGCCGGTCGCGTACAGCACCGGTTCCTTGCCCTCGGACTTGAGCAGCTCGATCAGCTGCTCAGCGGCCTTGAGGACGTTGGAGTTGTAACCACCGCACATGCCCTTGTCGCTGGTGACGACGAGGACAGCGGCGCGCTTCGGGTTCTTGCGTTCCGTCAGCAACGGGTGGTCGAGGTTCGCCGAGGCCTCGGCCAACGCGGAGAGCACGTTAGTGATCTCGTCCGCGTAGGGACGCGAGGCCGCGACCCTGGTCTGCGCCTTGGCGAGGCGAGACGTGGCGATGAGCTCGTACGCCTTCGTGATCTTCTTGGTCGAGTTGACCGTTCGGATCCGCTGGCGGAGCTCCCGAATCTGTGCGCCCATGGCTCAGATCACTTCTTGGTGGGCTCGGGCTTGTGGACCTTCACCGACTCCTGGGCGACCTTGTCGGCGTCCATCGCCTTCTCGGGCGCCTCGTTGACGATCGTCGTGCCGTCCGAAGCGGTGAACTGCTTCTTGAACTCGGTCACGGCGGCGACAACGCGCTTCTGCGAGTCCTCGGGGAACTTCTTGGTCTCCACGATGGAGCTCAGCAGGTCCGCGTGGTTGCGGCGCAGCGAGTCCTTGAAGTCGGCCACGAAGCGACGGATGTCGGCGACGGGGACGTCGTCCAGGTGACCCTTGGTCGCGGCGAAGATCTCGACGACCTGCTCCTCGACGGGCACCGGGGAGTACTGGCCCTGCTTGAGCAGCTCGACCAGACGAGCACCGCGGTCCAGCTGGGCGCGCGACGCGGCGTCGAGGTCGGACGCGAACGCGGAGAAGGCCTCCAGCTCGCGGAACTGCGACAGGTCGAGACGCAGCGAACCCGCGACGTCCTTCATCGCCTTGATCTGCGCGGCACCACCGACGCGGGAAACGGAGATACCCACGTTGACGGCCGGACGCACACCGGCGTTGAACAGGTCGGACTCGAGGAAGCACTGACCGTCGGTGATCGAGATGACGTTGGTCGGGATGTACGCCGACACGTCGTTCGCCTTGGTCTCGATGATCGGGAGACCCGTCATCGAACCGCCGCCGAGCTCGTCCGACAGCTTCGCGCAACGCTCGAGGAGACGCGAGTGCAAGTAGAAGACGTCGCCGGGGTAGGCCTCACGGCCCGGCGGACGGCGCAGCAGCAGCGAGATGGCGCGGTACGCCTCAGCCTGCTTGGTCAGGTCGTCGAAGATGATCAGGACGTGCTTGCCCTCGTACATCCAGTGCTGGCCGATGGCGGAGCCGGTGTACGGCGCCAGCCACTTGAAGCCGGCCGAGTCAGAAGCGGGGGCGGCGACGATCGTCGTGTACTCGAGTGCGCCCGCCTCCTCCAGCGCGGCCTTGACGCCCGCGATGGTGGAGCCCTTCTGGCCGATGGCGACGTAGACGCAGCGGACCTGCTGCTTCGGGTCGCCCGACTCCCAGGCCTTCTTCTGGTTGATGATCGTGTCGATGCAGACCGCGGTCTTGCCGGTCTTGCGGTCGCCGATGATCAGCTGACGCTGACCGCGGCCGATCGGGGTCATCGCGTCGATGGCCTTGATGCCGGTCTGCATCGGCTCGGACACCGGCTGACGCTGCAGCACGGAAGCCGCCTGCAGCTCCAGGGCGCGGGTGTCGTCGGCGACGATGTCACCGAGGCCGTCGATCGGCGTGCCCAGCGGGTTGACGACGCGACCGAGGAAGCCGTCGCCGACCGGCACGGACAGGACCTTGCCCGTCCGGCGGACCTCCTGGCCTTCTTCGATCTTGTCGAAGTCACCGAGGATGACCGCACCGATGTTGCGGACCTCGAGGTTCAGTGCGACGCCGAGGACGCCGCCGGGGAACTCGAGCAACTCGTTGGTCATCGTGCCCGGAAGGCCCTCGACGATGGCGATGCCGTCGTAGGTCTCGGAGACGGTACCGACCTCTTCCCGGGAGACCTCCGGGGAGTAGCTCGAGACGTACTTCTCGATCGCACTGCGGATCTCGTCCGACGAGATCGTCAGCTCCGCCATGTCGTTCCTGCTCTCACTTCTTCGTTCTTGGGAAAGGGCTCGGGGGCTAGCTGGCGAGATTGCGGCGCAGTGCCGCCAACCGGCCGGCGATGCTTCCGTCGATGATCTCGTCGCCGATCTTGATCGTGAGGCCGCCGCCCAGTGCGGGGTCGACCTCCACGTGCAGCGCGATCGGGCGTGAGTAGATCGTGGTCAGCGTCGCGGTCAAGCGGTCGACCTGCTCCGCGGTCAGCGCCACCGCGGACCGGACGTGCGCGACGGAACGCTGACGGCGCTTGGCCGCCAGGTCGGCGAGCTCGGAGAGCCCGTCCGCCACACGCACCCCACGCGGGTTGCGGACCAGCTGGTCCACCAGCGTCTTGGTGACCGGGCTGACCTTCCCCTCGATCAGGGAGTCGACCAGCGCGACCTTGCCGGAGGCGTCACCGGCGGGGTCCGCCAGCAGCAGCTCGAGCTCGTTCGAACCAGCAACGATGCGGCCGAGCCGGAACAGCTCGTCCTCGGTCGAGTCGAGCTGACCGTCGCGCTCGGCACGCACCAGCAGCGCGGTGCGGGCGAGCGACTCGACACCGTCGACGAGCTCGCGCGGGCTGGACCAGCGCGCGGTCACGACCGCGACCAGCACCTGCAGCGTCGCGTCGCTCACCTTGCCTCCGAACAGGCCGTTGAGCAGCTGCTCACGACCCGCGGCGTCGGACGAGGCGTCGGCGAGCACACCACGCAGCGACCGCTGCTCGATCAGCACGCCGAGCACGCCGAAGAGCTCCTCGCCGAGCTTGGCGAGGTCGTCCGTCGACGTGGTGGCCTCGGCCAGCTCCAGCAGCCGCAGTTCCGCGGCTGCCAGAGCTTCACGACTTGCGGCATGCAACGTCATCGGCAGCCTCTACTTGCTCGCGGGCGCCGCGACGGCGTCCAGCTCGTTGAGGAAGCGGTCGACGGTGCCACGGCGGCGGGAGTCGTCCTCGAGGGACTCGCCCACGACCTTGCTCGCCAGCTCGACAGCGGTGCGGCCGAGGTCGGCACGCAGCTCCGCGACGATCTGGGCGCGCTGAGCGTCCAGCTGGTGCTGGCCCTGCGCGATGATGCGCGAGGACTCGGCCTGCGCCTGCTCACGCAGCTCCTCGACGATCTGCAGGCCTTCGGCCCGAGCGTCGTCGCGGATGCGGGCGGCCTCGGCGCGAGCCTCGGCCAGCTGCTCCTTGTACTGCTCAAGAGTGCGCTGAGCCTCGGCCTGAGCCTGCTCCGCCTTCTCGATGCCACCCTCGATCTTGGCCGTCCGCTCCTCGTACAGCGCCTCGAAGCGCGGCGAGACGAACTTCTTGACGACGAAGAGGAGGAGCAGGAAGGCGACGAGCCCGAGGATGATCTCCGCGGTGTGCGGAATGACCGGGTTGACCTTCGCAGGGTCCTCCGCGGCCAGGATCAAGGCGTGGAACACGACGTCTCCTAACGCGTTGAAGGGTTAGGTCAGGCGCCGGTCGCGGCGGTCGCGATGAAGTACACGACGAAGCCGATCAGTGCGAGGACCTCGACGATGGCGAAGGTGGTCCACGCGAGGCCGAGCAGCACGCCGCGGGCCTCGGGCTGGCGGGCGGTGCCGCTGATGACCGAGGAGAAGATCAGACCGACACCGATGCCGGGGCCGATCGCGGCGAGGCCGTAGCCGATCGCAGCAAGACCCGGGTTGATGTCAGCGGTCTGGGCAAGAACGACGGAAGCGCTCACTGTTGCTGTTCCCTTTCACTTCGGTCCGCGAGAGTTGGCGGATCGGAGGCTTTGTGTTTCTCAGTGCTCTTCTGCCAGCGCCATGCCGATGTAGCTGGCAGACAGCAGCGCGAAGATGTAGGCCTGCAGGCACATGATCAGTGCCTCCAGGAAGGTCAGCGCGATGGCGAAGGCGAAGGACACCGGCGCCACGATGACGGTCAGACCGCCATTCAGCAGCAGGAACTCACCAGCCAGGGTGAACACCAGCAGCAGGAGGTGACCCGCGAACATGGCCGCGAAAACTCGGACCGCCAGCGTGATCGGGTTCAGGATGAACTTCTGGATGAACTCGATCGGAATCAGCAGCGGGAGCACGAACCACGGCGCACCCGGCGGCATCGTCTGGTGCTTCAAGTAGCCCACGAAGCCGTGCCGCTTGAACCCGACGAAGTGGTACACCGGGTAAACGACGAGCAACGAAACGGCGAGCGGGAAGCCGATGTGCGACATCGTGGGGAACTGCACGATCGGGATGAGCCCGAACAGGTTGTTCACCAGGATGAAGCAGAAGATCGTGAGGACCAGCGGGACGAAGGGCTTGAAGTCCTTCGCACCGATCTGCTCCCGGGCGATGTTGTTGCGCCCGAAGTCGTAAAGCGACTCGGCGGCGAACTGGAACTTGCCCGGAACGACCTTGAGGTTGCGGGTCGCCGCAATGAAGAAGACACCGATGATCACGATCGACAGCACCAGCAGGACCATCGGCTTGGTGACCGAGCCGAAGATCGGCGGGAGGAAGAAGTCCTTCACACCGGGAGCGACGAACTCGCCCCCCGAGGCCAGCAACTTGGTCACTGTGTTCCTTCCGGTTCTCCCGGCCGGCGTTCACTCCGCCGGGGGAATCGTCACGATCTGGACTTAACGTACCTTACGGTTCGCAAGCGACTACCAGAGGCACCCCTGCTATCGGGTGTCCCTGGTCTGCGCGGACCATATCAGCAGGTCTAGGCGCCTTCGGACGCGGGGACCACCATCTGACTACGGCTGCGCTTGGAGGCTCTGGCCTCCAGGAACGACGTCACGAGCACCGTCGCCACCAGGGTGATTCCGAGTGCCTTGGGTTCAAGCCACTGCTGGTTGCGCAGCAGGATCACCGCCAGTAGCAACACGATCAGCTTGCCCATGAATCCGCCGAGTGCGGCGACCATCACGAACATCGGATCAAGCGCCGCCGTCTTGCGCATCAACAACAACGTGGCAAGGCTCGAACCGATGGCGATCGCACCACCGATCAATGACCCGAAGAGACCAGCGGTCCCCCAGATCACAGTTGACACGACGACGCCGAGGACAAACGTGCCGAGCGCGGCCCACGCGGCCTCGCGGAACATTTCCCCGGCGAGTCGCTGGACGGTCAGCTCGTGCGTGACGGCCTTGTCCGCGTCGCTCATGTACCGAAGTCTAGGAACTCGCATTGCAGAGCCTGCGGGCAGCCCCCGATTAACGACGGTTAAGCGGTCCCAAACAAGATGGCACACCAATTTCCCGGCCGCACAGGATCTGATCGTGGAGCTCCGCCATCCGCCGCCCCGGCCGAACTCCCAGCTCGTCCGCGAACATCCGGTGAACATCTCGATAGATCGCCAGCGCGTCCGCCGAACGCCCGCCGCGGTGCAACGCCAGCATCAGGAACTCCGCGAACCGTTCGCGCAACGGATGCCGCCTGGCCAATGCGCGCAGTTCGGGGACCAGTTCGCGGTGCGCGCCCAGTTCGATCTCCAGCTCGATCCTGCGCTCGACAGCGACGAGTCGTTCCTCTTCAAGCCGATCGGCCTCGAACCGCAGCGCCTCCGACACCACGTCAGCCAGCGCCGGTCCGCGCCACAGCGACAACGCCTCACGAAGGTCGCCGAGTTCGGTGCGGGCATCCGTGTCGTGGCGGCCGGCCAAGCCGCGGAATCTGTGCAGGTCCACTCGGTCCGCGTCCACGTCGATGCGATAGCCGGTACTGCTACGCAGGACCGATGTACCAAGGGATCCGAGTGCGTGTCTCAAGCGCACCACGTAGACCTGCAGGGTCGAGCACGCGCGGGCCGGCGGCTCGTCCCAGATCCTCTCGATCAGCTCGGTCTGCGACACCGGTTTCCCCGCGTGCAGCAGGAGTGCGGCGAGCAGGCCGCGCAGCTTGCCCGCTTTGAGCGCCACCGCGCCGTTGTCGATCGACAGTTCTCCGAGCAGGCCGAACGTGCAGCTCTCCATGGCTGTCATCCCCCCAGGCAAGTCAACCGTCATCGACGCTAGTCCATTCGCCTACACCTCATGTAGGTGAATTGGCGCAACGGATGGTTAGCGTCGGCCTCGTTGACCACCACGATCGGAGGGGGATTCCGATGGGCAAGGTTCGAACGGCCTCTGTCGCACTGACCGCCGCTGCGGCCGCACTGCTGATGATCGCGCCCGCAGCGCATGCGGACGCAAGCGGCATCAACGGCAGCATCGCGGTGACGGCCGCAGGCAATGGCGGACATGTGACGCAGGTGCGGACCAAGGTCACCTCGGTCGGCCCCTACCTGGCCTTCTACGGCTACTTCCGGATCTTCGGACCGGACTACAGCGTGACCTCGGAAACCCGCAAGTGGGGCCAGAACAGCCTCTACTACTACAACCTCGACCGCGACTACACGAACGGACAGAAGCACTGTTCCGAGGGTTGGTCGCTGCAGGACGACGGCACGTTCAAGCTGCTCGGCCGCCCGTGCGTGGAGAACCCGATCTGACCTGTCTCGTCAGGACTTGCTGCGGGCGTCCCTGAGCCGAGGGATCACCGAGACCACGAACGTCACGATCAGCCCGATGACGAAGCACGTGGCCACGATGATCGGGTCGAACAGCGTGAGCGCGACCGCACCGAACGCCAGAACGCCGGCCCACAAGTAGATGAGCAGGACAGCGCGACGCTGCGAGTGCCCGATCTCCAGCAACCGGTGGTGCAGGTGCATCTTGTCCGGTGAGAACGGGCTCTCGCCGCGTCGGGTGCGGCGGATGATCGCCATCAGCAGGTCCAGCAGCGGCACGAACAGCACCGCGGCGACCACGATCAGCGGCGAGAGCAGACCGAGCAGGTCGGCCGCGCTGCCACTGGCCTGGTTGATCTTGCCGGACGCACTGGTGGTGGCGGCGGCGAGCATGAGGCCGATGAGCATCGAGCCCGAGTCGCCCATGAAGATGCGCGCGGGGTTGAAGTTGTGCGGCAGGAAGCCAAGGCACGCGCCCGCCAGCACGGCGGCGATCAGGGCCGGCGGGTACGCCTCGACGGCACCCTGGCGTTCGACGAGCAGACCGATCGAGAACACGGCGGTGGCCGCGGCGGCGATGAGGCCGATGCCCGCCGCCAGTCCGTCGAGGCCGTCGACGAAGTTCATCGCGTTGATCATGGTGACGGCCAGCAACACCGTCAGCAGAGCGCCCTGGTTCTGGTCGAGCGAAATGGTCGCGCCGCCGTCCCACGGCACCCACGCGATCATCCACTGCAGGCCGAACAACACGAGGATGCCCGCCGCGGTGACCTGGCCGGCGAGCTTGGTGAGCGAGTCGAGCTCGAACCTGTCGTCGATCGCGCCCACGAGCACGATGACGCCGCCCGCGACGATGACGCCCCACGGGTCGTTGGAGAAGTCGAACGCCGCCCGCAGCACCGGCAACTGGTGCGCCACGAACATGCCGCACAGCACGCCGCCGTAGATGGCGACACCACCCATGCGCGGCATCGGCTGCACGTGCACGTCTCGTTGCCGCGGGTAGGCCACTGCCCCGAGCCGGAACGCCATCGCGCGCACCAGCCCCACGAGCAGGAACGTCACGACGGCAGCGATCAACGCGACGAGCAGGTACTCGCGCACGGGAAGGACGAACGAGGATGCGGGCCCCACGGGCCTACCAATCAATCGGGGGTGTTCGGGGTGCTCGCCACGGTACTCGCGGCGACCATGATCAATTGTGGCAGCCGCTCGCTACCGCGCGACCTCGACCTCGATGCCGAGCACCTCGTTGACGTCTTCTTTCGTGACCGCACCCTCGCGCAGGATCAGCGCGTCAGGCCCGGTGAGGTCGACGATGGTCGAGGCGACGTTCTCGCCACTGAGCCCACCGTCGAGGTACACGGGCACGGCGTCGCCGAGCTGATCCCGAGCGTCCTGCGCGCTGGAAGCCGGCGCGTGCCCGGTCCTGTTAGCGCTGGACACGGCCATCGGGCCAACATCACGCAACAGCTCCAGGGCCACGGGATGCAACGGCATGCGCAGCATCACCGTGCCGCGCGTCCGCCCCAAGTCCCAGGCCAAGCTGGGCGCGTGCGGCAACACGATGCTCAGCCCACCAGGCCAGAAAGCCTCGATGAGCGCCCGAGCCTGCCGCGGCACGCTGAGAACCAGCCCGTCGATGGTGGTCCAGGACCCGACCAGCACGGGCACGGGCATGTCGGGCCCGCGCCCCTTGGCGTCGAGAAGACTCCGGACGGCTTCCGCGTCGAACGCGTCGCAGCCGATCCCGTAGACGGTGTCGGTGGGCAGGACGACAAGGCGCCCGCTCCGCACCGCGCCGGCGGCAGCGGCAAGTCCCGCCGCGCGATTGCCCGGTTCGCTGCAGTCGTAGACCGTGCTCACCCCGGTGAGCCTAGCCAGCCGCCCCGACAGCGTGACGCAAGGCCCGGCTAACTGCCTGCGGGGCCGCACCCAGGAGAGCTAGTTTTGAGCGGTTTGCTCAGATCTGGGGGAGATCATGGACCAGCAGCACGCAGAGCCACCGAACTTGTGGGCGCCCGTAGGCGCGCCACCACCTACGCCGCCAAAGCCGCGCACGATGCTGATCGTCGGGCTCTCGATCGCTCTGGCAGCGCTGCTCGTCGTAGCGGCCGGCGTGTTCGGCATCAAGCACTTCACGAGCCGGCACCAGCCCCCGGCGCAGGCGCAGCAGGTGGAAGAGAGCGCGCTGAGACAGGTGCCCGGCGACGGCCAGCCGCTGAAGTTCGGCGGCACGGCCCTGTACGACGCCTGCTCCGTGATCACGATCGACCAGCTGACTGGGCTCGGCGTCTCGCTCAATGCGAAGGCCGGCGTCACCCACGAACACCTCGACGGCGACATACCGCCTGATGCAGCACTCGCCCAGAGCGCCGCGGACTCCGCCAGCTACTGCACCTACACGCTGTCCAACGGCAACTCGCTCAGCGTGAGCGTGCGCCAGACACCGTTCAACACGGCGGCAGACCTGGCCTTCCTGCAGACCGGTGGCACACGACGACCTGGCACCCCACGCTCCGAGGACAGCCTGTCGCTGATCCAGTGGAACGACGCTGAATCCACGACGCAGCACATCGACGTGTGGAAGCCCGATCTCCTGATCAACGTATACATCGACACGTACAACCCCGGGCCCTACGGCGCGATGGACGTCCAGACGTTCGCGACCGCACTCGAACCTCTGGTGAAGTCCGCGATCTCCAAAGGCCCCACCGCCCCGATGCGCCACGTCTACTCAGGACTGCTCGGCAAGGTCAAGAGCCCGTGCGAGGCCATGAGCAGAACGGCGTTCCGGCAGTCCTTCCCGGCGCACTCGGGTGAAGCGGCGATGACGGAGGGCACGTTCTACCCGGCCGCGTCGAGCAGAGGCCCTGAGTGGGAAGGCCAGATCTCCTGCGAGCGCCACAACATCGTGCCGAACGGGGACCTCAACAAGGCCGAGTACCGCGAGCTGCACGTCTCGCTGTCCGTCCGGGAGAACGAGCAGGCCGCAACCGAGCACAACACCCTGCTGTGCGGCCTGACGTCCAGGCCCGACATCGCCGACGTGGTCGCCGTGACCCCGTCGGTCGGCACCGGCCGAACCTGCATGCTGAGGATCGGGTCCGACTGGACGCTCCAGTTCCAGCTCGGCCACGTCGGCGTCAGCATCAGAGGCCCCCTCGCCGAGAACCCCACGCAGGACGAGCGCCGCGAGTTGCTCGTCCCCGCAGCGCAGGCGATCGCGGAGGCCGGGCTGATCCGCTGACCTACGAGATCTCATGCACCCCACTGGAGCTGTGCCTGCGTTCTCACTTAGCGCGTTCAGAACCTTCCTGACCAGCGTGAAGTTTTAACCCAAACAGGTTGAGTAGTTCAACTTATCCCCCAAACGGCCGCACAACTGTAAGGTCATGGGTCGACCACAGAGCGCAATCGGGGAGGGTCGAGCTTCTGTGTCTGGGGAAGTAGTGACAAGCGGCAAGGCAGGCAGTTTCGCCGACAGGGCCTCTGGGGGCACCTGGGACGGCATCTTCGGCAGCGGGCTGAGCGCCGTCATGGACGCCGGCAAGGCCATCGCCGTGGCCGTGGAGACGCAGCAGCTCTCCGTCGACCCACACCTGGTCGACGCCATGATCAAAAAACTGACCGCGATGCAGGACGAGCTTGAGAAGATCCTGCGAAAGCGAGGTCAGCTCAACCTGCAGATGAAGCTCGGAGGCGGATACGCCGAGCACATCGTCAAGTCCAACACAGACTTCGGTGCGGCGGCGGTCAAGCAGATCGAGGACGTCGCTCGGGCCATCGAGTCCTTGAAGACGCAGATCGAGAAGAGCCGCGCCTCTTATCAGAACGCCGACCAGAGCGGCTCCGACTCGCTCAAGAAACTCAACGGGAAGTCATGAAGCGCATCCTCATCGCCACCTTGATCGGGTTCGCGGCAGCCACCGCCGGATGCACCGGCACGACGGGCACACCGACACCGACGCCCACCGCGGGTAGCAGCACACCGACCAGCGACAGCAACGCCGCGTCCGGTTTGAAAGCAATCAAGCCCTGCAGCCTCCTCACCGATACCGAAGCAACCGGCTTCGGCTTCAAGCTTCCCGGCGAAGCAGGGAAAATCGCCTCTGCCGACACCTGCGACTGGACGATCCCCGGAGGCGGAGGCCTCAACGCGGGCATCTACGTCGACAAGGGCGTGAAGGACCTGAACATCCAGGGCGACAAGGTCTCCGACATCACGGTCGGCAAGTTCACCGCAACGAAAGCGGAAGCCCAAGACGGATCCAAAGACACCTGCGCCATTGTGATCGCTGCTGGTGAGACGTCGTCCGTTGCGCTCATCTCGACCGTCAAAGTCGCGACCGGCGATACCGCGGCCGCGTGCGAGCGAGCATCGAAGGCGGCCGACCTGATCGCATCGAAGCTGCCGTAACGACGCCCGAGGGGGATTCTCATGGCGCCCATCAAAGCCGCTGTTCCGACACCGACTGACAACTATCCGGGCCAGCAACACGAGCACATGAAGAGCCTGGTCACCCAGAACTACGCCCCTGAGACCGCGACCGAGGCAGTCGATGTGTGGAGGGCGTTCGGCACCACGTTCAAGGACCTGGCGACCGACTTCAACATCCTGATCAACGGCTCGCAGAGCGCGTGGACAGGACGGGCCGCCGAAGGGGTCCGGAACGCGCTGGGCAAGATCGGCACGTTCGCGGATCAGACCGGCGAAGGCTTCACTCGCACGGCCGGCGCCATCGAACAACAGCGGGAAGCGGCGGTCCAGGCCAACAAGAGCATGCCTGCTCCCGTCGAGTTCAACCCGTTGAAGATCGCGGGCAAGTGGGCGTTGGCAGGCGGCCCCCTGAATCCGGTCGCCATGGTGGGTGCGCCCGTCGAAATGATCTCGACGCACAACGAGCAGCAGGGTGCGAAAGAAGAAGCCGTGCAGGTCATGCAGACGCGTGACAGCACGATGATGTCGGCGGCGATGTCCATGCCCACCATGGAATCCACGCCGCAGGTCACGCAGGACCAGGGCGTCACGCAGACGAGCAGCACCACCAGTTCGCACAGCCTGAGCAACGTCAACGCCAACCAGCAGTTCAGCAACAACAGCAGCACTGGCATGCCGTCGATGCCTCCGGGGTCGAACAACGGCACGACCAACGCCGCGTGGGCCGCTCCTCAGGTCAAGGACCCGTCGCTGCAGCCCGGCAACAACAACCAGAACAACCCCGGCGGCCAGAACCGGCCCCCGTTCACCCCGCCCGGCGTGCTGCCTCCCGGCATGCGACCGCCCGGCGGCACGCAGGGCAGGCCTCCAGGCGGCGGTCCCGGCATGGGGCGCGGTGGCCCCGGCGGTGGTGGTCCCGGCGGTGGTGGTCCCGGCGGTGGTGGTCCCGGCGGCGGTGGCTCTGGCGGCGGTGGCGCAGGTGGCGGTCGCGGCACGGGTCCCGGCGGTATGGCCGGCGTGGGCGGTTCGGGCCGCGGCATGGGCAGTTTCGGTCCCGCGACGCCCGGTGGCAGCGCCGGAGTCGCAGGCGGTCCCGGTGGTGGCACGGGTGCCGCTGGTGCAGGTGCGGCGGGTCGTGGTGGCGCGGCCGGTGGCATGGGGGCCGGCGGTGGCGCCGGTGCGGGCAAGGGCGGTGGCGAGGAGGACAAGGAGCACAAGTCCAACTACCTCGTGCCCACCGACGACTTCTTCGACGACGAACGCATGGTCGCGCCGCCGGTGATCGGCGGATGAGGCAGATCGCGCAGCTCTCCCTGCCCGCGTTCGAGGTCCTCTGGGAGGACCTGCGGGCGGGGAACATCCCGTACCCGTTCGACGTCAGCCAGCACGGCGAGACGCTCGACGAACGCGTGCGCATCAAGGCATCGGTGCACGCCGACCTCGAACGCCGGAACCTGGCACGGCGCGGCAGGCCGGAGCCCGACCTCGAGGACGCGCTGAACCTGTTGGCGCGCCCCGAACTCCGCGTGATCGCCCTCTGCATCCCGGACATGAACCAGCAGAAGCTGATCCGCGCGAGCGTGGTGGCGCGCGGCGGCTACGCGGTCCTGGTGACCCAGGACGACACGGCCGTCACGCTGAACCTGGTGCAGCCCAACGAGATCGCCACGAGCCTCGCGAACGCCATGCCGCCGGGCCGCCCCGGACCCGGCAAGCCGGTGACGGTGCCGGCCCAGGCCTTCGAAGCCCAGCAGCAGCAACAGGAGGGCTTCCGTCAGGCGGTCCGCACGATGGAGAACGACGACGTCCGCATCGCCAAGCAGATGCTGACCGGGCCCGCCATCGGCAACGGGCACTTCCTCGTGCAGCTGGGACAGGGCCGCACCAAGCGCGACTTCCCACCGGTCACCTGGATCGACACGAACCGGGGCCGCTACTCCAACATCGAGACCCGCAGCGGCTGGTTCACCATCAGTCCCGCGGACAACATGGGCCTGGCACGGCACCTCGGACAGATCCTCGCGATGACGAGCGAACGATGAACCCCGAACAGATGATCGCGGACCTGGAGTCCCGGGCACAGCAGATCCAGCAACGCTCCCAGCAGATGCAGGAGCAGATCCAAGAGGCCAGCAGCACAGTCACCTCGCCCAACGAGGCGGTGACCGTCCAGGTCGCACCGAACGGCGCGTTGCAGCACATCGAGTTCTCCCCCACCGCGATGCGCCTGACACACGTGCAACTGAGCCACCTCGTGATGCAGACCGTGCAGAAGGCCCAGATCAACGCCGCCGAACAGGTGGCGTCCATTGTGGAGCCCGAGTTCGGCGGCACCGAGGCGATGGACTTCCTTCGCAGCTTCATCCCGCAGCCGGAGGAAGAGGAAGCGCCGCCTCCACCTGAGGACGGCCAGGTGATGCGCGAGGTGTCGTGGAACGACCCGGCCCAGAAGCCAGCGCCACGGCCACAACGTCCGGCGGATGACGACGAAGACGGCTTCGGGAGCGTGCTCCGGTGACGGGCTTCGGAGTCGAGCCGACCGAACTGCTCAAGTTCGCGAAGGGCCAGCGGGCGCGAGAGGACGCATTGGACGCCGCAGCCAACAAAGCGGCTGCGGTTGACCTCGGTGGCGACACGTTCGGCCAGTTGCTGTCCTTCTTCGCCTCCGACGCGCAGGAGTGGGCGCAGGGTACGACCGCAGCTATCAGGGAACTGGCCACTGCAGTCGGCAGGGCCTCCGAAGACACTGCGGCCACAGCGGACACGTACTCATCGCACGAGGACGCCAACCGCACCAGATTTGAAGGTCCACGATGACCTTCACAGGCTTCGGCGACGGCTGGACGAACCCCGACAACGTCGCCGGCGGTGGCGTGGCCGAGTCGCTCATCCAGACCATCGACTCGGCTCACCGCCTGGGCGAGGGCGACTTCCTGGAGTTCGGGATGAACGCCGCCGCGCTGGCCTTGGACGGGCTCGGCATGTGGATGGATCCGTTGGGATCGCTGGCCACCGCGGGCATCGGCTGGCTGATCGAACACCTGAGCTTTCTCCGCGAACCGCTGGACTGGCTCGCAGGCAACGGCGACAAGATCAAATCTGCCGTGACCATCTGGAACCAGGTCGCGGCAGACCTCCACGAAATCGGCGAGCAGCAGGACAGGGCCGTCAAGAGCGAACTGCCGTGCTGGGAGCAGGGAACGGCGGCCGAGAAGTTCCGGCAGAGTCAGGGAGACCTGGCGACCGAGATCGGCGCGGTGTCGAAGACATGCGCGTTCGTCGCGTCGGAGATCGCCAAGGCAGGCACGATCACGGCTGCGATCCGCGGGATGATCCGCGACCTCATCGCCCTGTTCGTCTGGGAGGTGATCCGCAACGCCGTCATCGCGCTCGCGTCCTCGTGGGTCTCGCTCGGCAGCTCTCTCGCAGCGTTCTCCGCGTGGGCGGTCGGGCGCGGCGCGGCGGTACTGGGCAAGATCACTCAGCAACTGGCCAAGCTGGTCAAACTCATCACTCGGATCATGGGCCGCCTCAAGGGGCTCTTCGGCCAGCTCGGTGATGTGCTCAAGCGGCTTGGCCGGTTCGGCAGAAGCGGTGGACCTCGCGCTCCCCATGCCCCCTCCACGCGCGGGGACGGGCTCGCCGATGCGGGCAAGCGGCTTGAGGACTGGGGGAACTCGCGCCCGAAGGTCAGCGAGGCGGGGGACAAGCTCAAGCAAGCGGGCAACGAGTTCAAGGACGGCTACGGCGACGCCGGCAACGTCTGGAAGCACAAGTACGAGGAGCCGTACCAGAACAAGGTCCCGCAGCCGTCGCAACCGTTCCAGGAAGCGGCCGGCGCCTATACGCCTTACAAACCGACCACCCGGCCTGACGGCTCGGTGACGCCGCACTCGATGCCCAACGTCGAGGACGGGGGCTGGATCGCGAAGGCAACGGCTGATCACCTGCGTGAATGGGCGAAGTACGACGAGTTGGAGAACCAGGGCAGGACGTTCCCAAGACAGCAAGGGTCGTTGGACGAATGATCGGCACCAGACCTCCCCTTCGAGCGAAGAGACTGCTCGTTGCCTGTCTGTTCCTCACGGCCGTCATGGTGGGCAGCTTTTTGCCCAACACCCCCGCCAGCAATCTGATGGTCCTCTTCATTCTCGCCACGGCCATCTGCCTGATCGGCTACGGCGCCGCACTGAGCGGCTACCGGCGCCCGGAGAAGTGGCCGATGTTCACGGCGCTGGCGATCGGCGTCGTCACCGCGTTCGCGGTGAACACGGGCGGCCATTCGCTGTGGCTCACCGCGTTCGGGGAACCGGTGCACTGCAAGGTCATGAGCGTGGACAGCCATTCGAGCAGCCGCGGCTCCACACAGTGGTCCAACGAGCTGGATTGCGGTGGCAGGACGCTGACCTACTGGCCCAGCCTCGGCCACACCGTCGAAGACGCAGGCCGTGACGTCGATGTGGTCGTGGACGAGGTGGGGTTCGTCCGTGAACTCGAACCGGGCAAGGTCAACCTGGGGTTCAACCTGCTGTTCCTGGTCGCTGTGCTCGTGAACGGCGCGTTCGTCTTCCTCGTCGCCTGGCTTCCGGTTCGTGAACCCGCGCCAGAGCAGTAGGCGTACACGCGGTCACGCGCGAGGCGGCGGATCCTCATAGCGCGTGACCGCGTGCCCTCCCCGCGGAGAACATACGACCGTTTGACCCCAACGGGCCCAAACGACGCGTTATTGGCCAGGATTTGGCCACTCCGCCCAGGACTCCACGACTCGCAGACCGCTGCGCAGCGCGGTGAGGCCCTCGCGGAACACCGTCATCGTGCGGCGGATCGGTACGTCGGACGCCTCGAGACGGTGCGTCGACGCCAGGAGGGCTTCCACGCCCGGCACGAGGTCGTCCAGTTCCGAGAAGCGAGCAGACGAAGGAACGCCGGCTGAGCGCAGGGCTCGGTCAGCATCGAAGGCTTGGCGTTCGAACGTGCGGCCGGCGTCTCGCAGGCGCACGGCGGCGGGGGCCAGCGCTGCCCGGTCGACGCCCAGCAGGGCCTGGAAGTCCGCCACCACGCTGCCGCAGGAGTCGATCACCGCCTGGACGTCGCGGGAGAATCGGGCCAGCACAGCGGGAACGTCGACCTCGGGCGGCACGGGAGCGGTGAGCAGCGTGCGTTCGGCGGCCTCCACGTTGTCCACGAGTTCTGACGCCAGCGCGAGCATCGTGCGGCGCCACGCGGGGGACGACGGTCCCTCGATCCACGCTTCGCGGACGCTGCGGTGCTGGCGCTCGACCACCAGTTGCACGGCCAGGTCCGGGTTGTGTTCGGTCAGGTGGTCGGCGCCGAGCAGGACGACGGGGAGCAGGAGACCGCGCACGCCGTCCACGAAAGCCTGGTTGTAGAAGAGGAACAGCTCCTCGCGGCAGTACGGGCGGTCGAAGTAGCGGCGGGTCAGCACCGGGATCAGCACGGTCGTGCCGCGGACGGCGGAGCGCAGGGTGGGTTGGACGAGGTCTCCCCAGCCGATGGCCTCGCGGTCGAGGAAGATCTCCAGCGAGCGGCCTCGGTCCGCGTAGGCGTAGTGGCGCAGCGCCGTGGCGAACGGGCCGACGAAGTCCATCACCACGTCGTCCTGGCGCGCGTAGCTCAGGAAGCAACGGATCGGCGGCGCGTCCGAGAAGCGCGTCATTTGCCCTCGTTCGGCGCATTGACAATGTGCAATTCAGCCACCTCTGCCCCATTCCGATCAGGAACGACTATTGTGCCAGCAACGGTACGAATTGCATGTTGTTCGTTGTCTCACCATGTCCCTGACCAGCACAAACACAGAGTGCTCGATTTCAATGACAGAAAGTGGACAGGACAATGTCAACTCCCGTGGCAACGACGGGAAACGATTCTCCGAAGTTGCGCGACGACACAACCCGCTTCCTCTGCGGAGCCGCTCACCGCGACGAGGAGTTCGCGGACTCAGCCATTCGCGAGTACCTCGTCGAGGCCACTCGGTCGATTCCGCGATCGCCAGGAGTCAACTCCGGCGCGGTGTTGCGGGAGGCGGTGGCGGCACGCACGCGGCGCAAGGTGCGCGACGGTCTGTTGCTGGCGCTGGCGGTCGTGGTGCTGTTCGCCGCGAACGGGACGCTGCTCGTGGCGTGGCTGGTGGTCGCCTCGATCGTGGCGGTCGGGACCGGGGCGCGCTTGGCGCTCACGCGTCCGAAGAAGACCGCGCCTCACACGCGCGGGCCGGCCGTGCTCGGCTCGATCGCCAGCGCGATCGCGCTTTTCTTCGTGCTGTACAAGTTCATGGAAGAGCTCGCCGCCTCCAGCGAGTACTGCAGGCCCAGGTACGAGGTGTGCGAGCAGGAGAGCAGCGGCGCCGTGCTCGCGACCTTGATCATCGCGATCGCGCTGATCTTCGCGATACTGCTGGGCGATCGGGTCGTGACCTGGCTGCTGGTGACGAAGAGCTTCCGGCGCACCGGTTTCCGCACCAGCCAGGGCGAGGAGGAGCTGTGGCGAAACGAGTGGAAGTTCCGGGAGCTTGGGCACTCGAACTACGCCGAAGCGCTCGCGCTCTATCCGACCGAGAACGACGCCGAACCTGACGACTCCGAAGAGGCGCAGGTGATCGTCTATCACGGCTATCGCCCGTTCGTCGGCTCCGGCACGATGTTCGAACCGTGGTCGATGGCTCTGCCTCTCAAGCTCGCCAAGGACAAGACCGACGCGCCACTGCCCGGATTCGCCCTCGTGGAGCTGTACGACCGCATCACGAGCGAACTGGTCAAGACGGGCCGCTCGCCGTCGCTCTCACCGGGGCATCGGTTGCGCGGACTGAAGACCGGTGACCGCGTCGTCATCTCCTCGGTCGAGCTGATCGACCACATAGATGACGCCGAAGCGCGAATCGTGTTGCCGAACAAGGACCATTCGCCCGAGTCGGCGGTGGACAGGTCCGTTGTGGACGGTCTGATCGCCAGGCCGATGGAGTGGATGCGCTACTTCCGCTCGTTCCAGGTCGAGACGTGGGACCGCGACGTCGTCGTCTCCGCGTACCTGACGTTCGGCCTCGACGAGGAAATGCTCTACGTCGAGTGGACTCCCTGCATCCTGCACCCGATCCACGCCCACCACCGGCAGATCGACGTGTTGCCGGAGCAGTCGATGCGCCCGTTCCTCGACGCGGTCGTCGACCTGCTGAAGTTCCCGGCGTCGCTGCCGAAGCGCTTCGCCACGGCCGTGGGCTGGATGAACCCGATCCACCAGGCGGAAGGCACGTTCGTCGCGGCACGGTACGGCGCCAGCAACAGCCTGCGCGAGCTCGCGAGCAGGAGCCAGGTCGACAACTACTTCCAGCTCACCGACGTCGAGCGCTACATCAAGGTGCTGGAGTCACGGCTGCTGCGCACGCTGGGCGAGTTCCTGGAGAGCAAGGGAATCTCGGTCACCGAGTTCATGGAACAGGCCATGCAGGTGACCAGCAACAACGTGCACATCACGGGCCCGGTGATCTCCAGCAACATCGCCACGGCCGGCAAGGCACGCACGGGCAACACCAGCACGACCAGGGGTAAGTCATGAACGAGCGGAACTTCGAGATCCAGGGGCCGGTGATCGGCAGCAACATCGGCACGAGTGGACGCGCCAGAACCGGGGACGTCCACATCGGACACATCCAGGACGTGAGCGCAGTGCTGCGGCTGCTCGACGAACTGCGCGAGGACCTGACCGAGACCCAGGCACCCACGGCCACGATCGAGACGGTGGACGATCTTCGCGCCGAGGCCCGCAAACCCAAGCCCAGCAAGGACGTCGCGGACCACCTGATGGACAAGCTGGCGGACCGCGGCCTCGGCGAGCAGATGAAGGACCTGTCGAAGGCCTTCGACGCGCTCTTCTAAGCCGGTCTAACCGACTTTGCGGGCGGTCGCGAACCGGGGCCGCCCCGCCAGGTCGGCGTGATCGGTCACGTCCGCGAGCACCCGGCGCGCGGCCAGCAACGCCGGCACGGACTCCCCCTGCGTGTCGTCGTGCTCGATGCCGACCGACCCGCCGGGCTTGAGCCAGCGTGCCGCCGCCCGCACGACGTGGCGGATCACGTCCAGCCCGTCCGCACCGGAGAACACCGCGTGGTGCGGATCGTGCACACCCACCTCGGGCTGCACGGGAGTTCCCTCTGGCACGTAAGGCGGATTGCACACCACGAGGTCCGCCAGACCGTCCAGATCGGACAGCAGCGACGGGTCGGTGGCGTCCCCAGAGTGCAACCGGATCGGGGTGTCCCCGGCGGCCACCCGCGCGTTCGCGTTCCGCCGCGTCCACGAGATCGCCTGCGGATCGATCTCCACCGCGTGCACCACGGCGTCCGGGCGCGCGGCCGCGATGGACAACGCCAGCGCGCCCGTTCCCGTGCACAGGTCCACGACGACCGGCGACGAAACTCCGACCAGCGCCTTCAGACCCCACTCCATCAGCAGTTCGGTCTCGGGCCGCGGCACGAACACACCGGGCCCGACCTCGACGGTGATGGTGCCCATCGGCGACCAGCCGAGGATGTGCTGCAACGGAATGCGCGAGGCGCGAACGAGAACGAGCTTGTGCAGCTGGTCGATCACCGACGGATCGACCAGCGGGATGAGCGGCAACCGCCCGCGCTCGACCCCGAGCACGTGCGCGGCCAGGTACTCCGCGTCGACGCGCGGACTGTCCACACCCGCCTCGGCGAGGATCTTGGCCGCCTCGGAGACGGCGAGGCGGAGCGGTTGCCGGTTCATCATCAGATGAGAAAACTACCTCAGAAGTTGATCATGTGCCCGGCCAGGCCGTGCACCGCTTCCTTGACGGCCTCCGACAGCGTCGGGTGCGCGTGGACGTTGCGCGCGACCTCGTTGACCGTGAGGTCCCACTGCTGCGCCAGCGTGAGCTCGGGCAGCAGCTCGGTCGCCTCGGGGCCGATGATGTGGCCGCCGAGCAGCTCGCCGTGCTTGCCGTCGCTGATCAGCTTCACGAACCCGGCGAAGTCGCCGAGGCCGTGCGCCTTGCCGTTCGCGGTGAACGGGAACTTCGCGACCTGGACGTCGAAGCCCTTCTCACGGGCCTGCGCCTCGGTGTAGCCGAACGACGCGATCTGCGGCTGGCAGAACGTCGCCCGCGGGATCATCACGAAGTCGAGCTCCATGGTCTCCGCGCCCGCGATGGTCTCGGAGGCGATGATGCCCATGGACTCGGCGGCGTGCGCGAGCATCAGCTTCGCGGTGACGTCACCGATCGCGAAGATGTGCGGCACGGACGTGCGGCCGCGGCCGTCGATGTCGATCGCACCGCGCTCGGTCAGCTTCACGCCGGTGTTCTCCAGGCCGTAGCCCTCGACGCGCGGCACGAAACCGATGGCCTGCATGACCTTGTCGGCCTCGAGGACCTCCTGGGCGCCGTCCTTCGACACCGTGACGCGGACCTTCTCGCCCGACTCGTCGATCGACTCGACCCGCGTGCCGACGCGGACGTCGACGCCCAGCTTCTTGTAGCGCTTGAGCAGCTCGGCGGAGATCTCGGCGTCCTCCAGCGGCACCATCCGGTCGAGGAACTCGACGATGGTGACCTTCACGCCGTAGTTGTGCATGACGTAGGCGAACTCGACGCCGATCGCGCCGGCGCCCGCGATGATGATCGAGTCGGGCAGCTGCTCGGTCATGATCTGCTCTTCGTAGGTCACGACGCGGTCGGACTTCTGCGTGTTCGGCAGCATCCGGGTCGTGGCGCCCACTGCGATGATCGCGTGGCCGAACGTGATCGTCTCGTCCCCGACGGTCAGCGAGTGGTCGTCGGTGAAGTTGGCCCACCCGTTGTACTCGGTGATGCCGTTCTTCTTCATGAGGAAGTGCACGCCCTTGACGCGCCCGTCCGCGACCTTGCGGCTGCGCTGCCACGCCTGGCCGTAGTCGAAGCTCACGGTGCCGTCGACCTTGATGCCGAACGTCTTCTGCTCGTGCGTGAAGATGTGCGCGAGCTCAGCGTTGCGCAGCAGGGCCTTCGAAGGGATGCAGCCGACGTTCAGGCAGACGCCGCCCCAGTACTTCTCCTCGACGATGGCGGTCTTCAGCCCGAGCTGAGCCGCACGGATCGCGGCGACGTACCCGCCGGGACCCGCACCCACGACCACGACATCAAAGTGTGCGCTCATAAGCACACAACCTAGCTCCCGAGCTGCTCCCGCAAGAACTCAACCGTCCGTTTCCAGGCGTTCGCCTGAGCATGTGCGGTCGCGCGCGGGACACCACCACCCGAGAAGGTGACACCGGGCCCTGGATAGGTCACGTCGGTGGCCGGCCGGTGCGGCGGGCCCGCGATCAGGTGTCCTGCCTCGGGATACACGACGTGCTCGTACGGGAACGGGTGCTCGTGGTCCTTGAGCCGCCGCATCGCGACCTCGCTCAGGTCGACTGACGGCCACCCGTCGTCCTGTCCGGACGAGATGAGCAACACACCCCCGACGATCCGTTCGACAGGGATCTCGGTGTCCTCGGGGATGCCGTCCTCGGTGCTGAACGCGAGCCGCAACGGCACCGGTTCGTCGTTGACGATCTTCGCCCGCAGCTCGTCGCCGATCTCGTACGGCAGATACGGCAGCGGCTCGCCCTTCAACGTCCACGACGCCGCTTCGTACGAGAGCTTCTGCAGCAGGTTGGCGCCCGGCCCGATCGCCTGCGTCACCACGCCGCTGCCCACAATGCTGACCACCGCGCTGACCTGCGAGAACGTCGCGCCGACGAGCAACGCCAGCTCACCGCCGCGCGACCCACCGATGATGCCGATCTCGCCCGAGCGTTCGGACAGGTAGTCGATGGCCTTGCCGAAGTACTCGAGTGGGATGTCGACGAGGTTCTCGGGCAGGCCCTTCATGCCGAAGTAGCCGAGGGCGAACGTGACGAACCCGTGCGCGGCCAGCAGCGCCGCGTCAGTCTCGTGGATGCCGCCTTCTGACCCGCTGAGCACGATGACGCCCGGCAGCTCGCCTCCGTCGTCCTCAGGGGCGAACAGCGTGCCGACCAGCCCGTTCTCCCGGACCTCCAGCCGTTCGACGCCCTCGGGCACAGAGAGCCGTTCGAGAACGCGGTCGCCCACGCCCTCGACGGACAGCACGGTGGGACCGGCCTTGCCGCCGGTGCGTTCCAACGACCAGAACAACCCCATCGGGTCAACGCCGCGATAGCTGCCATCGAGCGGTGCGTGCCTGGTCAGATCTACGACACCACGGTCGTCCGCCTCGAACACGGTGTGAGAGGTGCGATCGCCTGTGGAGAGCTGCACGGTGACTGTCTGGCCGGGTTTCAGCCCGGCCACGAGCACGTCGACCGGCTGGTCGAGGGGCGCTGACTGCGGATTCACCAAGATCTCGGCCACAACGCGCCCCTCCCACGTCGGATTACCCGCCTGCGAGCCGTTCTGCCCGGTCAGCGGCGGCGAGTGCGTCCACCACCGCGTCCAGGTCTCCGTCGAGCACCTGGTCCAGGTTATGCGCTTTGTACCCAACCCGGTGATCGGAGATGCGTGATTCGGGGAAGTTGTAGGTCCTCACCCGTTCACTGCGGTCAACGGTGCGGATCTGGGTGCGCCGCGCGTCCGACTGCTCCTGCGCCTTCTGCTCCTCGGCGAGGGCCACCAGCCGGCTCTGCAGCACGTGCATGGCGCGAGCCTTGTTCTGCAACTGGCTGCGCTCGTTCTGGCACGACGTGACGATGCCGGTCGGCAGGTGCGTGATGCGCACGGCGGAGTCGGTGGTGTTGACCGACTGACCACCCTTGCCGGACGACCGGTAGACGTCGATCCGCAGGTCCTTCTCGTCGATCTCGACCGCGGCCGTCTCCTCGGTCTCCGGGAACACGAGAACGCCGGCGGCGGAGGTGTGGATGCGCCCCTGCGACTCGGTGACGGGCACGCGCTGCACGCGGTGCACGCCGCCCTCCCACTTCAGCCGGCTCCACACCCCGTCCGGCACAGCGTTCTTGGTCTTGATGGAGACGGTGACGTCCTTGAACCCGCCGAGGTCGGAGTCGGTGCCGTCGAGCATCTCGACCTTCCACCCATGTCGCTCCGCATACCGCGTATACATACGCAGTAGGTCCCCAGCGAACAGCGCGGACTCCTCGCCACCTTCACCGGACTTGATCTCCAGCAGCACGTCGTCGCCGTCGTGCGGGTCACGCGGCAGCAGCAGTTCGTTGAGCTTCTCCTCCAGCTTGGGGAGCTGCTCCTCGATCTGCTCGACCTCCTCCTGGAAGGACCGGTCCTCGGCAGCGAGTTCCTTCGCCGCCTCCAGGTCACTCTTGGCCTGCTCGATCTCCCGCGCCGTCTTCACGACGGGCCCGAGCGCGGCGTACCGCTTGCCGAGCTTGCGCGCCCCCGCCTGGTCAGCGTGCACGGAGGGATCGGCGAGCTTCTTCTCCAGCTCGTCGTACTCGGCGAGCAAGCTGTCCAGCGACTGCGACACGTCTCCTGCTTTCGTTGGGTTTCCGTGGAAACGGCGACGGCGCCCGCCCCGGCCAGAAGGCCGAGGTCAGGCGCCGTGAAAGCAGCTACTTGTTGCGCTTGCCGTAACGCGCCTCGAAGCGCGCGACGCGACCGCCGGTGTCCAGGATGCGCTGCTTGCCCGTGTAGAACGGGTGGCAGTTGGAGCACATTTCGACGCGAACCTCGGAAGCCGAGGTGCTGCGCGTGGTGAACGTGTTCCCGCAGCTGCAGGTCACTTCGGTGGGGGTGTACTCGGGGTGGATGCCAGTCTTCAAGATCTTGTCCCTTTCAAGGATGGCCGCCGGGTCCCAGTTGGTGAACGGGTGAACCGGAGCCGGACTCGACCATTTAGTTTGCCAGACCGTTCAACACGTGCAAAAACGCGGTTGTTCCCAACCCCGCCCCGTGGCTTAAGTCACAGCCGCTTAACCTCCACGATACGCCGTTCGGCGCAAGGTGTGGCCGTTCGGCCAAATACGACTCCATGTTGTTGGCGGGTCTCCATCAGACTGTGGCCGTGTTCTGCACCTCAGAGCGGCCCATGAACCAGCACATGTGGCTGGCAGTGCCGTTCCTGTTCTCCGCCGCCGTGTTCGGCCTCATGGGGTCGGCAGGGCTGATCACGGCTTCCTGGACCACGGTGCCGCTGTCACCGGTCGTGACGGGAGCCGGCGTGGCAGTGGCCGCGGCGGTATCGGGCGGGGTGCGCTGGAAGCGAACCTGGCAACGCACCTGGCTGAGGTGGCCGTACCTGGCAGCAGTCCTGGCGCTGGGCGTCGTCGAGGGCGCGGTGGAGGTACCCGCCATGGCCGCGACGGTGGTGGGCCTGCCGGTGCTGCTGGGCCTGGCGTTCCAGGCGCTGGTGCAGAACGACGAGAGCCGCCAGACCACCCGCTGCCGCTGACCAGCACAAACGCAGGCTGACGCAGGGGTCCCCTCCGAAGTTGGATCCCCCGCGACCCAACTTAGCGACGGGGTCTGACACTCCAGCGATGCCGAAGGCGAGCCGTCCTTACCGTGCGGTCCGGGTGGGGTGGCTTCGTCACGAGTCGTGCCACAGCTCTTGCTGCATCAGGGAAGGGGTGTCAACTCGACACGCTTTTCGTCGAGTTGACACCCCTTCCCTGATGTGGCCCGCTCTTGGCTCGACTCGTGACGAAGCCACCCCACCAACGCAACCACCAAAGCAACGCAACTCCGCCCAAAGCAACAGGCGTGCCATCAACCTGCCGGTGGCGTAGACCCCGGCTTTTGATCAGATTGGCGGGGTCTGGGGCGGAGCCCCAGGAATCAGCGCAAGGCCACGCCCGCAAGGTGACCACCTGCAGACGACACAACAGGCACCCGCCAACGCAACCGGGGGACGCCCCACCCACCCCGCGCGCCCGCGCGGCATTCGAGTGAACAACAACAAAAAGACCCCCGGCGACCAGCACCGGGGGTCTTTTCACGTGAAACTCACACGCCTACAAAACGATCAGTCCTGCTCAGACCCAGGCGTAGTCTTCGCGACCTGCATCAGGAACTCGATGTTGGTGCGAGACTTCCGCAGCCGGTCCAGCAGCAGGTCAATGGCCTGCTGCCCGTCCAACGCGTGCAGCACCCGACGCAGCTTGTGCGTGACAGCCATCTCGTCAGGCGACAGCAGCAGCTCTTCCTTACGCGTACCGGAAGAGTCGACGTCGACGGCCGGGAACGTCCGCTTGTCCGCGATCTTCCGGTCGAGCTTGAGCTCGGCATTACCCGTGCCCTTGAACTCTTCGAAGATCACCGAGTCACCGGCGGAACCGGTCTCGACCAGAGCGGTGGCGATAACGGTCAGCGACCCGCCACCCTCGATGTTGCGAGCGGCACCGAGGAAGCGCTTCGGCGGGTACAGCGCCGTCGAGTCGACACCACCGGACAGGATGCGGCCGGAAGCCGGGGCAGCCAGGTTGTACGCACGGCCCAGACGCGTGATCGAGTCGAGCAGCACGACCACGTCGTGGCCCATCTCGACCAGGCGCTTCGCCCGCTCGATGGCGAGCTCGGAGATGGTCGTGTGGTCCGACGGCGGACGGTCGAAGGTCGAGGCGATGACCTCACCCTTCACCGAACGCTGCATGTCGGTGACCTCTTCCGGACGCTCGTCCACCAGGACGACCATCAGGTGGCACTCGGGGTTGTTCGTCGTGATCGCGTTGGCGATCGACTGCAGCACCGAGGTCTTGCCGGCCTTCGGGGGCGACACGATCAGGGCGCGCTGGCCCTTGCCGATCGGCATCACCAGGTCGATGACACGGGTGGTGAGGATGTGCGGCTCGGTCTCCAGGCGCAGACGCTCGTTCGGGTAGAGCGGCGTCAGCTTGGTGAAGTCCGGGCGGTTGCGCGCCTCTTCCGGGTCCAGGCCGTTGATCTTGTCGACGCGGACCAGCGGGTTGAACTTCTGGCGCTGCTGCTCGCCGTCGCGCGGCTGGCGGACGGCGCCGGTGAGGGCGTCGCCACGGCGCAGGCCGTACTTGCGGACCAGCGACAACGAGACGTAGACGTCGTTCGAGCCCGCGAGGTAGCCAGACGTGCGGACGAACGCGTAGTTCTCCAGCACGTCCAGGATGCCCGCGACCGGGAGCAGGACGTCGTCGTCGCGCACCTCGGTCTCGCGGTCGCCACGACCGGGGCCGCTCTGCTCCTCGCCACGGCCACCACGGCGGCGGCGGTCGCGGAAGCGGCCACGGCGACCACCGTCGTCGTCACCGTCGGGCTGGCCGCCACCCTGGCGGTCACCGCCACGGTCACCACGGTCGTTGCGCTCGCCACGGTCGCGGTTGCGGTCACGGCCGCCGCGCTCGTTGCGGTCACCACGGTCCGAACGCTCGCCGCGGTCGGAACGCTCGGAGCGCTCGCCACGGTCCTGACGCTCGCCACGCTCAGCGCGGTCGCCACGGTCGGAACGCTCAGCGCGGTCGGAACGCTCAGCGCGGTCGGAACGCTCAGCGCGGTCCGGACGCTCAGTGCGCTCGGGGCGCTCCGCACGCTCGGGACGGTCGTTCCGCTCAGGACGCTCGGAACGCTGCTCCTGCTGCGGCTGCTGCGACTGGCTCTCGCCCTCGGCGTTGCCACCGCCACGGCCGGAACGACGGCGACGGTTTCCACGGCGCCCACCGTCCTCGGACGAGCGAGCATCGTCGGAAGCGCCAGACTCGGCGGCGGGCTTCTCCGCTACCTCAAGCTGCTGCTGAACAGGCTTTTCGGCAGGCTTCTCGGCCTTGACAGCGGCCGGCTTCTCAGCGGGGGCCTCGGCCTTCGCGGCGACCTTCTCGGCCTTCGCGGGCTTCTCGGCTTTCGCCGGGGCACCGGAGCCTTGCTTCTCCTTGATGGCCGCGATCAGGTCGCCCTTGCGCAGGCCTGCGGTTCCGGTGATGCCCATTTGGCCGGCGAGCTCGCGAAGTTCGGCGAGCACCATGCCGGACAGACCCGCGCGGCGGCGCGGCGTCGTGCCGTTCGATGGGGTGGACAGAGCGTTCTCCTCGGCTCCAGAACCAGCGGCAGCTGCGACTTCGCTGCTCAGCAAATCGGTGTTGGTCACACAAGTCCTTCCTGACCAGGCCCCGCCTCCTACGCGGCCCAGCGGACCCGCCTTCCCACTTCAGCGGGGAACGGCGGTCAAGTCCGATGAAGACGGAAGCACGACGGCTTCCCTCAAGCACGGGACTTTTCTCAGATCACACGGCGATCGGGTGCCTCTTTTGCGTTCGCCCCGCCCGCACGGCACAGAGCCGGAACGCAAAAGGATTGCGACTCGGAACGAGTGTCCGAGCGCGACACCGGCGCCCGTGCGCGCGGTGACTGATCGCCCCCGAGAGTAGACGCCGGTCCTCCACCATGCAACAACCGGGGTCGGGCGTGTCAGTCCAATGGACGAACGCGCACGCCGGCGGCGTCGACGTCGAGTCTCCGCACGTCGAAGCCGTGCACGTCGATCTCGGGAGGAAGATCACCGAAGGCGATCACGGTGGGTCCCGCTCCGCTCACGCAGGCGGGAACTCCGAGCTTGCGAAGATCGTTGATCACCCGAACGGTGTCCGGCCATGCGGGCTCGCGGTAGTTCTGGTGGAGTCGATCCTCAGTAGCCGCAAGGAGAACTGCCGGATCCGACGTCAGCGCGTGCACCGCGAGGGCAGCGCGCCCTGCGGCGTGCGCCGCGTCCGCGTGCGGCACTTCGGCCGGAAGCAGGCCGCGCGTGGTCTTGGTGGACGACTCCTGCGACGGGATGAGGACGAACGGGCGCACGCGTGCGTCGGCGTCCATGCGCACGGCGCGGTAGCGCTCTCCTTCAGACCAGGCAACGACAACGCCGCCGAACAGAGAAGCAGCCGCGTTGTCCGCATGGCCCTCGAACTCGGCGGCGATTTGCAATGCGTCCGTGTCCAACTCGCGACCCAACAGGGTGAATCCGGCTGCGACGCCCGCCACGATCGCGGCCGCCGACGAGCCCAGTCCCCGTGCGTGCGGAATGGTGTTGCGGCACCTCAGCGCCAGTCCACCGGTGTAGCCGGTGGCGCGGACGGCCCGCACGACGAGATGGGTCTCGTCGAGCGGGACGTCGCCGGATCCGGCACCGTCGACCGTGATCGAGAGGCCGTCGACGCCTTCGCCGCCGGCCACCTCCACGTCGTCGTACATGCCCAGCGCCATGCCCAGCGCGTCGAACCCCGAACCGAGGTTCGCGGTCGACGCGGGGACGGAGACGAGGAACTTCACGCCAGCTCCAGCGCGTGCGCGACGGCGCCGGGGTCGACCGGGACCGGCTCGACCTCGGTGGTGCCCAGCAACGCCGTGTCGGGGTCCTTCAGGCCGTGACCCGTGACGGTGCACACAACCGTGGACCCGCGCGGCAGCCTGCCGTCCTCGGCGGTCATCAGCAGACCGGCGATGGACGCCGCCGACGCGGGCTCCACGAAGATGCCCTCGGACGACGCCAGCAGCCGGTACGCGGCCAGGATCTGCTCGTCGGTGACGGCGTCGATCAGGCCACCGGACTCGTCGCGGGCCTTGATCGCACCCGTCCACGACGCCGGCGAACCGATCCGGATCGCGGTCGCAATGGTCTCCGGGTTCGACACCGGCTGACCGGACACCAGCGGGGCCGCACCGGCGGCCTGGAACCCGAACATCTTCGGCAGGCCCTTGTCGTACGACGTGTAGCCCTTCCAGTACGCGGTGATGTTGCCCGCGTTGCCGACCGGCAGGCAGTGCACGTCGGGCGCCTGCCCGAGCACGTCGCAGACCTCCCACGCGGCGGTCTGCTGGCCGACGAGCCGCACCGGGTTGACCGAGTTCACCAGCGTCACCGGGTACTCGGCGGCAGTCTTGGACGCGAGCTCCAGGCAGTCGTCGAAGTTGCCGTCGATCTGCAGGATCCTGGCGCCGTGCATGACGGCCTGCGCGAGCTTGCCCATCGCGATCTTGCCGCTGGGCACGAGCACGGCCGCCGTGAGGCCCGCCTTGGCCGCGTAGGCGGCGGCGGAGGCGGAGGTGTTGCCGGTGGAGGCGCAGATGACCGCCTTCAGGCCAGAGGCGAGCGCGTACGTCATCGCCACGGTCATGCCGCGGTCCTTGAACGAGCCGGTCGGGTTCGCGCCCTCGACCTTGACCCACACGTCGGACCCGGTCGCCTCGGAGAGCCTTCGAGCGTGCACCAGCGGCGTACCGCCTTCGTGCAGCGTCACGACCTCGGCGCCCTCGGGGATCTCGATGCGGTCCCGGTAGGCGTTGATGAGACCGGGCCAGCCTGCTCTCGCCATGCGCATTCCTTCTGGGCTCACTCTTCGCCCTCCACCCTCATGACGCTGACGACGTCCCGCACCACGGGGAGGCCACCGATTTTGTCCACAGTGGACCGCAGCGCGGCGTCGGTAGCCGCGTGCGTGACGATCACGAGACTGGCGTCCTCGATGCGGCCTTCCTGGCGCACCGCGGCGATGCTCACGTCGTGCTCGGCGAACACCGCGGCGACCTGGGAAAGGACACCGGGCTTGTCGGCCACGTCGAGGCTGATGTGGTAGCGGGTCGGCGTGTTCCCCATGGGCTGCGCGGAAAGCGCGGCGTAGGCGGACTCACGCGGGCCGTGCCCGCTCGCGACCATGTTGCGCGCCACGGCGACCAGGTCGCCGACGACCGCGCTCGCCGTGGGGGCGCCACCGGCACCCTGCCCGTAGAACATCATCTCCCCCGCCGCGTCTGCCTCGACGAACACCGCGTTGAACGCGCCGTTGACCGAGGCCAGCGGATGCGTCCTGGGGATCATCGCCGGGTGCACTCGAACGGCGACTGATTCCTGGCCGGACGGACTGGTGACGCGCTCGCAGATCGCGAGCAGTTTCACCGTGCGGCCGAGGCCCTTGGCGGCCGCGATGTCCGCAGCGGACACCGCGCGGATGCCCTCGCGGTAGACGTCCGAAGCCGTCACGCGGGTGTGGAACGCAAGGGACGCAAGGATCGCGGCCTTCGACGCGGCGTCGAACCCGTCGACGTCCGCGGTCGGGTCGGCCTCGGCGTAACCGAGGCGCGAGGCCTCTTCGAGCGTCTCGTTGTAGCCCGCGCCGGTGGCGTCCATCGCGGACAGGATGAAGTTCGTCGTGCCGTTCACGATGCCCATGACACGCGTGATCCGGTCTCCCGCAAGGGATTCCCGCAACGGGCGCAGCAACGGGATCGCGCCGGCGACGGCGGCCTCGAAGTACAGGTCCGCACCGGACGCGTCGGCCGCCTCGAACAGGTCCGGGCCGTGTTCGGCCAGCAGCGCCTTGTTCGCCGTGACGACGGACTTGCCGTTGCGCAGCGCCTCCAGCAGAAGGCCGCGCGTCGGGTCGATGCCGCCGATGACCTCGACGATGACGTCCACGTCGTCCGACTTCACCAGCGCCGCGGCATCCGTGGTGAGCAGGTGCTCCGGTACCTCACGGTGCTTGTTCGGCCTGCGCACGGCGATGCCCGCGAGCTCAACCGGCGCGCCGATGCGCTGGGTGAGGTCCTCGGCCTGGTCCGTCAGCAGCCGGACTACCTCCGTGCCCACCGTGCCGCAACCGAGCAACGCGACACGAATAGGTTTCACGGAGCCCGCCTCTTTGACTGACACTGCCTACACCTCCAGACGGAACAGGTCGTCCTCGGTCTCGCGACGCAGCAGCAGCCGCGCCTCTCCGTCGGTCACCGCGGCGAGCGCGGGCCGTGGAAGTCGGTTGTACCCGCTCGCCATCGAGTAGCAGTAGGCCCCTGTGGCGGCGATCGCAACCAGGTCCCCCGGCGCGAGGTCGTCGGGCAGCCAGCAGTCGCGAACGACGATGTCACCGGACTCGCAGTGCTTGCCGACGACACGGCACAGCACTGCCCGCGACTCGGGCTCGGCGGCACGGGAGACGAGCTTGCAGTCGTAGACCGCGTCGTACAGAGCAGTGCGGATGTTGTCGCTCATGCCGCCGTCGACGCTGACGTACCGGCGTCGCGCGCCACCGTCCAGTTCGATGTCCTTGATCGTCCCGACCTCGTACACGGTGACCGTGCCGGGGCCGACGATCGCGCGGCCGGGCTCGACCGCGATGCGAGGCATGCTCAAGCCGTTGTGCTCGCACTCCTTCTGCACGATGTTGTGCAGCTGCCGCGCGAGCTCGGCGGGTGGGGGCGGGTCGTCGTCCGGCGTGTAGGCGATGCCGAGTCCGCCGCCGAGGTCGACGACGTTCAACGACGGGATGTCACCGTGCTCGGCGCGGATCTCGGCGAGCAGGCCGATCACGCGGCGCGCGGCGACCTCGAAACCGGACGCGTCGAAGATCTGCGAGCCGATGTGGCTGTGCAGGCCGACGAGCTCGAGGCCACTGGCCTTCAGCACGCGGCGCACCGCCTCGGCCGCGTCGCCGGAGGACAGCGAGAAGCCGAACTTCTGGTCCTCGTGCGCGGTCGCGATGAACTCGTGCGTGTGGGCCTCGACGCCGACCGTCACGCGGATCAGCACCTTCTGCACCACACCGCGGTCGCGCGCGATCTGGTCGAGGCGCGCGATCTCGTGGTACGAGTCGAGCACGATCCCGCCGACGCCGGCCTCGACGGCCGCGATCAGTTCGGGAACGCTCTTGTTGTTGCCGTGCAACGCGATGCGCTCGGCCGGGAAGTTCGCGCGCAGAGCGATGGCGAGCTCGCCGCCGCTGCAGACGTCGATCGAGAGGCCTTCTTCGGCCACCCACTTCGCGACCTGCACGCTCAGGAACGCCTTCGAGGCGTAGTGCACGAGCGTCGGGTCGCCGAACGCCTCGGCGTGCTCGCGGCAACGCGCGCGGAAGTCCTGTTCGTCCATGACGAACAACGGGGTGCCGTACTGCTCCGCGAGCCCGCGCACGTCCACGCCCGCGAGCTCCACGACGCCGGAAGCGTTGCGCGATGCGTTGCGGGGCCAGACGGTCGGGTGCAGGTAGTCGAGCTGGTCGGCGGTCGAGGGGCGGTCTCCGGCGGTGTTGCCGGGTGCCATGACGTCGGCGTGCCGAGGTCCAGCGGGATGTGCTCGCATTTACATTCGCTCCGGTGCGGTGACGCCGAGCAGGCCGAGGCCCGCTCCGAAAACATGCCTGGTGGCGGCGCAGAGCGTGAGCCTCGCCCGGTGCAACGGAGTGGTCTCCTCGTCGCCCTGGGGAAGCACGCGCACGCCGTTCCTGCGGTCGTAGAAGCGGTGGAAGGACCCGGCGAGTTCTTCGAGGTACCTCGCCACCCGGTGGGGTTCGCGCAGCTCGGCCGCGGTCGCCACCACCCTGGGGAACTCACCGATGGTGCGGATCAGGTCGCCCTCGCGCTCGTGCACCAGCAGCGAGAGGTCGTCTCCCTGCGTGACGCCGAGGTCCGCGGCGTGGCGCAGCACCCCCGAGATGCGGGCGTGCGCGTACTGCACGTAGTAGACGGGGTTCTCGCTGTCGTGCTTCTGCAGCAGGTCGAGGTCGATGTCGAGGCTGGAGTCGACGCTCGACCGGATCATGGCGTAGCGCGCCGCGTCCACGCCGACCGCGCCGACCAGGTCCTCCATCGTGATGACGGTGCCCGCGCGTTTGCTCATCCGGACGGGCTGGCCGTCGCTGACGAGGTTCACCATCTGGCCGATCAGCACCTCGACGCTGTCCGGGTCGTCGCCCAGGGCGGCGGCGGAGGCCTTGAGGCGCGCGATGTAGCCGTGGTGGTCGGCGCCGAGCATGTAGATGCACAAGTCGAAGCCGCGCCCGCGCTTGTCGACGAGGTACGCGATGTCGCCCGCGATGTAGGCCGGGTTGCCGTCGCTCTTGAGGACGACGCGGTCCTTGTCGTCACCGAAGTCCGTGGACCGCAGCCACCAGGCGCCGTCCTTCTCGTACAGCGAGCCGTTCGCCTTCAGCTTCGCGATCGCCTCGTCCACGCGGCCGCTCTGGTGCAGCGAGTCCTCGTGGAAGTAGACGTCGAAGTCGGTGCGGAAGTCGTGCAGGCTGCTCTTGATCTCCTCGAACATGAGCCCGACACCGACGCTGCGCACCGTCTCGGGGTCGCTCAGCGCACCCGGTTCGCGGCGCAGGACCTCGGCGGCGATGTCGCTCACGTACGTGCCCGCGTAGCCGTCCTCGGGGGCCGGCTCGCCCTTGGCGGCGGCGATCAGCGACCGGACGAACCTGTCAATCTGCGCGCCGGCGTCGTTGAAGTAGTACTCGCGGACGACCTCGGCGCCACGGGCCCGCAGGATCTCGCCGAGCGCGCTGCCGACGGCCGCCCAGCGCGCGCCGCCGAGGTGGATGGGGCCGGTGGGGTTCGCGGAGACGAACTCGAGGTTGATCCGCTTGTTCGCCAGCTCGGCGCCCGTGCCGTAGAAGTCCTCCAGCGCCGCGCGAACGATCGCTCCCTGGGCCTCGGTGGCGATCGTGAGGTTCAGGAAGCCGGGACCGGCGACGTCGGCCTTCGCGATGGCGGGCTGGGCCAGCAGAGCCTCGGCCAGCCACGTCGCGAACTCGCGCGGCTGCACGCCGGCCTTCTTGGCGAGCTGCAGCGCGATGTTCGTGGCGTAGTCGCCGTGCTCGGGGTTCCTGGGTCGCTCGACCGTCACCTGCTCCGGAAGTGCGGAGGCGTCCAGACGTCGGTCGGCCAGCAACTGGGCAACCGTGGTCCGGACCAGATCGGCGAGCGCTTCAGGGGTCACGCTGGAACAGTTTAGAGATGCGTTGTCGCAGGTCTCGACCGGGTTACCGGGTCTCGGAGGGTGAGACGGCAAGTGTTAACGCGGACGTGGTATCGCCCTGCGCTGACAGTGATCAGACACGATGTCCCTACACTGGCGCCGGTTGACCAGGACGACATCTGAGGCGGACATGACCAGCGGCAAGAAGACGAAGGCCACACGCAACAGCGTGGCCGCAGCCCGTTCCTCGGTGGTGGCGAGCAAGCCGAAGCCGTGGGGCACGATCATCGCGGTCATCGCGGTGCTGGGCCTCGCGGGCGGTGTTTTCGGGTATGCGTACTCGCAGATCCACGCGAACAACGTCAAAGAGGCCGCCCTGGCCAAGTGGAAGCCCTCGGACACGAACAAGGACCCGTCGACCGCGCTCGCGGGCGTCGTGATCAAGGAGTACAAGGGCTCCCGCCACGTCCAGCCGACCCAGCGGGTCGCCTACGACCAGACCCCCGCCTTCGGCGGTCCGCACGACGCCACGTGGGCCGACTGCACCGGTGTCGTCTACGACAAGGCCATCCGCACGGAGAACATCGTCCACGGCCTGGAGCACGGCGCGGTCTGGATCGCGTACAACCCGGACCAGGTCAAGGACGACGCGCTCAACAAGCTCAAGGTCAAGGTCGAGGGCATCCCGTACATGGCGCTCTCGCCGTTCCCCGGCCTCGACAAGCCGATCTCGCTGCAGTCCTGGGGCCACCAGCTGAAGCTCGAGAAGGCCGACGACGAGCGAGTCGACCAGTTCATCTCCTCGCTGCTGCGCAACCCGAACACCTACCCCGAGGTCGGCGCGTCCTGCGAGAACCCGCAGTTCCTGTCGAACCCGGCCCCGTTCGTGGCCGAGAAGCCGGGCGCCGACGCCGTGCCGATGGACGGCGGCAAGGACGAGTCCGTCACCGAGGGCCAGCCGAACGCCAGCACGCCGCCCGCGTCGGACTCCGTCTCGACGCCGCCGTCGAGCTGATGTCCGTTCCTGCCGACACCGACGAGACCGAGGTGTCCGACCGCCCGTCAGGGGTGGCTCGGACCCTCGTGATCGGCGCCGCGGTCCTAGCCGTGCTCCTGCTGGGCGCGGCGGTGGGCCTGCTCGTGAAACTCCCCGGCTCGTCCTCGTCCGCCGCGGTTCCGGCCTCCGGCTCCGTGGACGTCGGTTTCTGCCAGGACATGTCCGTGCACCACCTTCAGGGCATCCAGATGGCGAACCTGGCCAGGGACCGCTCGACCGAACCGGACATCCGCCAGCTCGCGTTCGACATCTCCTCCACCCAGCTCGAACAGGTGGGGCGGATGAAGGGCTGGCTGATGATGTGGAACGAGCACGAGCAGAACATCTCCGGCGTCTACATGAAGTGGATGGACGCCGCCGGAGTGCACGGCCACGGCGCCACCACGCCGGAAGCGGGCAAACCGCTGATGCCCGGCATGGCCACGACCGAGGAACTCACCAAGCTGCGCACGATGCCGGCCGGACGCGATTTCGACGTCTACTGGCTGCAGCTCATGCTCCGCCACCACACGGGCGGGGCACCGATGGCCGAGTACGCCTCGACCGCCGCCGGTCAGTCGGTCGTGAGGACGCTGTCCGACAACATGTTGAAGTCGCAGTCCGCCGAGACCGAGCTGATGAAGGACTACCTGGCGAAGCGCGGAGCCGCACCGCTGCCGTAACCAGGTGTCACTTGTCGCTTTGAGAGGGCCGTCCGTTCGTCGGGCGGCCCTTTCGCTTGTCCGGGTTCGCACAGCGCCAACCGACGCAAGCAACCCTCCGCTGGCACAGGAACCAGCCACCGCAACGAGACCCGCGCGGTGCCACCAGGCGCCCGCCGAGGCAAGGCAACCACGTACGAGGCCTGGCGTGGCGATGCGGAGCGAGCCGTCTGAACCTAGGGCGCCGGGTAGCGGTGTACTCCGCTCATGGCGATTGGGGCTTGACCTTGAGGGGCTGGGCGCCACCCTGTCTGGGCTCGGCCGGGGCTCTGTGAACCCCGGTCTTTGAGGCCGACTACGCGCCCAGCTAGAGGCTCAAGGTCAAGCCCCAATCGCAACCCCGCACTTCGTCACGACCCGCGCGCCCACCCTCGCAAGGCGACGGAACGTCAGGAACGCGACCAACCCCGCTGGAACGCGACCGACGCACGCAACTAGACCCGCACGGCCGCCCCGAAAGGGCGGCCTTCCGTTACCTGGTTTCACCCCGCGAGCAGGTGGACATCCGCCTACCCCCGAGTAACGTGGGTCACACCTACTGGGAGGTAACCCATGACCGTCGACGAGCGCGCGGCCAGGCAGGTCGCCGAACAAGCACGGGAAACCCGCTGGCAGCGACCGAGTTTCGGCAAGGAGCTCTTCCTCGGTCACTTCCGCATCGACCTCATCCACCCGCATCCGAGCGGCACCGCCGAGGACCGCGCACGCGGCGAGGCGTTCCTCGAGAAGCTCCGGAAGTTCACCGAGTCCCACATCGACAACACCGTCATCGAACGCGACGCCCAGATCCCCGACGAAGTCCTGAAGGGCCTCAAGGACCTCGGCGCGTTCGGCATGAAGATCAAGCCCGAGTACGGCGGCATCGGGCTGACCCAGGTCTACTACAACAAGGCCCTGATGCTCGTCGGCTCTGCCAGTCCGGCGATCGGCGCCATGCTGTCCGCGCACCAGTCCATCGGCGTCCCGCAGCCCGTCGCGATGTTCGGCAGCCCGGAGCAGAAGCAAGAGTTCCTGCCCCGGTGCGCCAAGGGCGAGATCACCGCGTTCCTGCTCACCGAACCGGACGTCGGCTCCGACCCGGCCAGGCTCGGCACCATCGCGAGGCCGGACGGCGACGATTACATCCTCGACGGCGTGAAGCTGTGGACCACCAACGGAGTCGTGGCCGATCTCCTGGTCGTCATGGCCCAGGTGCCGGACAAGGGCATCACGGCGTTCGTCGTGGAAGCCGACGCCGAGGGCATCACCGTCGAGAACCGCAACGCGTTCATGGGCCTGCGCGGCCTGGAGAACGGCGTGACCAGGTTCCACAACGTCCGGGTGCCCAAGAAGAACGTCATCGGCAAGGAGGGCGCCGGTCTCAAGATCGCGCTGGCCACCCTGAACACCGGCCGGCTGAGCCTCCCCGCCCTCTGCGCGGGAAGCGCCAAGTGGTGCCTCAAGATCGCCCGCGAGTGGTCGGGCGCGCGCATCCAGTGGGGCCTGCCGGTCGGCAAGCACGAGGCCGTCGCGGGCAAGATCGCCTACATCGCCGCCACGGCGTACGCGCTGGAAGCGGTGCTGGACCTCAGTTCCGAGCTCGCGGACGCCGGCAAGCACGACATCCGCATCGAGGCCGCCCTCGCGAAGCTCTACGCGTCCGAGAAGGCCTGGCTGGTGGCCGACGAACTGGTCCAGATCCGCGGCGGCCGCGGCTACGAGACGGCGGAGAGCCAGGCTGCGCGCGGAGAACGCGGTGTCGCGGCCGAGCAGGTCCTGCGGGACCTCCGCATCAACCGCATCTTCGAGGGCTCGACGGAGATCATGCACCTGCTGATCGCGCGCGAGGCCGTCGACGCGCATCTCAGCGTCGCCGGTGACATCATCGACCCGGACGCCGACCGCAACGCGAAGATGAAGGCGGCGGCCAAGGCAGGCGGGTTCTACGCCAAGTGGCTGCCGACGCTCGTCGTCGGCAAGGGGCAGACCCCGGCCGGCTACACCGAGTTCGGGCCGCTCGCCAAGCACCTGCGGTTCGTCGAACGGTCGGCGCGCAAGCTGGCGCGGCAGACGTTCTACGCGATGTCGCGGTGGCAGGGGAAGATGGAGCGCAAGCAGCGGTTCCTGAGCCGGATCGTGGACATCGGGGCCGAGCTGTTCGCGATCAGCGCCGCGTGCGTGCGGGCCGCGCAGGACGAGAACCCCAACGCGCAGGCGCTCGCGGACGCGTTCGCCAAGCAGGCGCGGATCCGGGTCGACGAGCTGTTCGAGAAGCTCTGGAAGAACACCGACGACAGCGACCAGGTGCTGGCCAGGCAGGTCCTCGACGGCAACTACACGTGGCTCGAGGACGGCGTGCTCGACGCGTCCATCCCAGGGGCGTGGATCGCGGACTCCACCCACCACGAGTCGACGGCGGAGAACGTCCACCGGCCGACACCTCGTTAGCCGTTGCTGCACTGGGCAGGCTGATGGTGGTGCGGGCGCGGCACCTGCCCAGTGCACGGCCGGTAGGGGGCTACGTCCCCCGCATCCCCCTACCGACTCCCCTTGCAACGGAAGGACACAACCCTCCAGGTGGAGGTGCCGGTAACGCTAAGCCACATAACACCGTTAACAGCTACGACAATTGAGTGAATTACCAGGTGAGGTCTGCTCAACTACTCTCAGAGAGTAACTTCAAAGACCAATTCACGTGCCGCCGCCAGGCCCATCGCGAGTGCTCCGGACAGCACCGCGCCGTCGCCCAGCGAGCCCGCCACGATCGGGGGCGCCAGCGGTGTCATCGTGCGCAGCGTCGCCTCCAGCGGAGCGAGCAGCAGGTCGACGTTCGACCCGACACCACCGCCCAGCACGACCAGTTCCGGATCGATCACCGCGGCCACGGCGGCGACGAGGAACGCGAGCCGTTCCGCTTCCAGCCGCACGATCTCCAACGCCTGTTCGTCGCCTTTGCGCGCGAGACCGAACACCTCACGGGCCGAGCGCGCCGTCAGCCCGCGCTCCCGCGCCAGCTCCACAACGGATTCCGCCGACGCCGCGTCCTCGAACTGTCCACGACGGACGTCCGAAGCGGACTCACCGTACGGCAGGAAACCGACCTCGCCGGCCGCCCCGTGCGCGCCGCGGAACAGCACGCCGTTCACGACGATGCCCATGCCGACACCGGTGCCGACCGTCGCGCACACGAACACGCGCGCGTCCTTGGCCGCCCCGTAGACGTGCTCCCCCAACGCGGCCAGGTTCGCGTCGTTCTCCACGACCATCACCGGCCCGAGCGCCGATTCCAGGCCGTCCAGCACACCGAGCGACTCCCAGCCCGGCAGTTGCGGCGCGTGCCGCACGACCCGCGAGCGTTGGTCGATCACACCGGGGCTGCCGATCACCTTCACCACGACGTCCGTGAGAGCGATCCCAGCGTCCGCCACCGTGCGCTCGGCCAGGCCGGTCACGGTGCGCACCAGGGCGGCGGCCGATCGGCTGCGGTTGCGCACGTCCACGCGGGCCACCACGGACCCGCCCAGATCGGCCAGCGCCGCCCGGATCCGTTCACGGCCGATGTCGACGCCCAGCACGTACCCGGCGGAGGGATTCGGCTCGTAGACCACCGCGGAGCGGCCAGGACCGGTGGTCGTGCGGCCGGTCGGGCGCACCAGGCCGTGACGTTCGAGATCGACCAGCGCCTGCCCGACGGTGGGCTTGGACAGCCCGGTGTCCTTGGCTATCCGCGGGCGGGTGGCCGCACCCAGACGGCGCAGCCGATCGAGCACGGCGCGTTGGTTGAGCACGCGCATGCCCGCCGGTGTACCCACCTCTGGCGGCTTGCGGTCGCTCACCGGCCGATTCTAGATCTTGATCCACTCGCTTTGCGCGCAACTGTTGAGAAGACAGGTTGCGCGACAATTCCTGTCCTGTCCCTTGACAACGATGTCAGGTGCCGAAACGCTCCCACCCAAAAGGGGCAGGGCTAGGCGGCGGAAGGGTTGCAATGAGGCAACTGGGGAAGAGACGAACCAGAACTCTGTTGAGCGTTGCGATCACTGCGACACTGGTGTGTGGCGTCACCAACGGCTACGCGGCCGCCGCACCAGAGGAGCCAGGAGTGGGTTTTTCGTCGTCCTTTGAGGACGGTCAACCACAACCGTCGTGGTCCAACACCGTCGAGACCGACGCGTCGGGCAAGCCGAAGGCCTCGGGCGTGATCGGCTCGGACGGCTCCGGCATCCCGGGCAACGTGTCCGACAAGGTCGAGAAGGCGACGGCCAACGGCGAGTACGCGGAGTCCGGCGAGGTCGCCGACAACCTCTGGGACGGCACGGTCAACTCGAAGTGGCTGGTGTTCGCCACCACCGGCTGGGTGACGTACAAGTTCCCCGCCGCCCAGAACATCAAGAAGTACGCGCTGTCCTCGGCGAACGACTCGCCGGAGCGCGACCCCAAGAACTGGACCGTGCAGGGCTCGACCAACGGCACCGACTGGACCGTGCTCGACACCCGCGCCGGTGAGACGTTCTCCGAGCGCTTCCAGACGAAGACCTACGACGTCACGACGCCGGGGTCCTACAGCTGGTACAAGCTCGACATCACGCTGAACAACGGCTCCACGAACATCATTCAGCTCGCGGAGTGGCAGCTCTCCGACGGCTCCACGACACCCCCGTCGCCGAACATGCGCAGCGTCGTCGGCTCCGGACCCACGAGCGGCTACACCTCCAAGTCGCGCGCCGGCTGGACGGGCGTGAAGTCGTTCCGCACGCAGGGCCGGCAGACGACCGAGGGCCGCGCCTACAGCTACAACAAGGTCTTCGACGTCGACATCCCCGTCAGCGCCAAGACCGAGCTGTCGTACATGATCTTCCCGGAGTTCGTGACCGACAACCTGAACTACCCGAGCACGTACTCGTCGGTCGACCTCGCGTTCTCCGACGGCACGTACCTGAGCGACCTCAAGGCGGTCGACCAGCACGGCGCCGTTCTGTCGCCGCAGGGCCAGGGCGCGGGCAAGTTCCTCTACGCGAGCCAGTGGAACAAGGTGGCGTCCACGATCGGCGCCGTCGCGGCCGGCAAGACGATCAAGCGGATCCTGGTCGCCTTCGACAGCCCGAAGGGCCCGACGGACTTCGGCGCCTGGTACGACGACATCCGCATCGGCGACGTCGTCACCAAGCAGTACGCGAAGCCTTCCGACTACGTGCTGACCACCCGTGGCACGAACTCGAACGGCTCGTTCTCGCGGGGCAACAACTTCCCGGCGACCGCGGTGCCGCACGGCTTCAACTTCTGGACCCCGATGACCAACGCGGGTTCGCAGAGCTGGCTGTACGAGTACGCGCAGCGCAACAACGCGCAGAACCTGCCGACGCTGCAGGCGTTCACGACGTCCCACGAGCCCAGCCCGTGGATGGGTGACCGCCAGACGTTCCAGGTCATGCCTTCGGACAAGGCGCCGACCCAGGACCGCGCGCTGCGTGCGCTGCCGTTCAAGCACGACAACGAGGTCGCGAAGGCGCACTACTACGGCGTGACCTTCGAGAACGGCATGAAGACCGAGATCGCGCCGACCGACCACGCGGCGGTGTTCCGGTTCACGTTCGCCGACACCGGCCAGAAGAACCTCGTGTTCGACAACGTGAACAACCTCGGTGGTGTCACCCTCGACGCCGCTTCCGGTGTCGTCACGGGCTACTCGGACGTCAAGAGCGGCCTCTCCACCGGCGCGACCCGACTGTTCGTCTACGGCAAGGTGGACAAGGCGGTCACGGCGAGCGGCCGGCTGACCGGCGCGGGCCGTGACAACGTGGGCGGCTACTTCTCGTTCGGCGACAAGACCGTCGAGCTGCGGATCGCCACCTCGCTGATCTCCGTCGACCAGGCGAAGTCCAACCTCGAACAAGAGGTCAGCGGCACGGACACGTTCGACTCGGTGCGCGACCGCGCGCAGGCCGCGTGGGACAAGATCCTCGGCATCATCACGGTCGAGGGCGCGTCCGAAGAGCAGCTGATCACGATGTACTCCAACATGTACCGCCTCTACCTCTACCCGAACTCGGGCTTCGAGAACGTCGGCGGCAAGATCAAGTATGCGTCCCCGGTGGCGCCCGCGACCGGTCCGAGCACGCCCACGCAGACGGGCGCGAAGATCGTGGACGGCAAGGTCTACGTCAACAACGGGTTCTGGGACACCTACCGCACGACCTGGCCCGCCTACTCGTTGTTCACCCCGTCGCAGGCGGGTGAGATGGCCGAGGGCTTCGTCCAGCAGTACAAGGACGGCGGCTGGATCTCGCGCTGGTCCTCCCCCGGTTACGCGGACCTGATGACCGGCACGAGCTCCGACGTGGCGTTCGCCGACGCGTACCTGAAGGGCGTGTCGAACTTCGACATCAAGGCCGCCTACGACGCCGCGGTGAAGAACGCGTCCGTCGTGCCGCCGAGCAACAACGTCGGCCGCAAGGGCATGGACAAGTCGATCTTCCTCGGCTACACCGGCAACGACCAGCTCGACGAGGCGTGGTCGTGGGCGATCGAGGGCTACGTCAACGACTTCGGCATCGCGTCGATGGCGAAGGCACTGCACGAGAAGACGGGCGAGAAGCGGTACGCGGAGGAGTACGAGTACTTCCTCAACCGCGCCCAGAACTACGTGCTGACGTTCGACAAGCGGATCGACTTCTTCCAGAACCGCAACGTCGACGGCTCCTGGCGGGTCGAGGACCCGGCGAAGTACAACCCGCAGGACTGGCGCTACGACTACACCGAGACGAACGGCTGGAACATGGCGTTCACGGTGCCGCACGACGGGCAGGGTCTCGCGAACCTGTACGGCGGACGGGACAAGCTGGCGCAGAAGCTCGACTCGTTCTTCACCCTGCCGGAGACCGCGAAGTTCCCCGGCGGCTACGGCGGCGTGATCCACGAGATGATCGAGGCGCGGGACGTGCGGATGGGCCAGTACGGCCACTCCAACCAGCCGTCGCACCACATCGCCTACATGTACAACTACGCGGGCAAGCCCTCCGGCACCCAGGAGAAGGTGCGCGAGATCCTGTCGCGCCTGTACGTGGGCTCGCAGCAGGGCCAGGGCTACGCCGGTGACGAGGACAACGGCGAGATGTCGGCCTGGTACCTGTTCTCGTCGCTGGGCTTCTACCCGTTGCAGATGGGCAAGCCGGCCTACGCGATCGGTTCGCCGCTGTTCACCAAGGCGACCGTGAAGCTGGAGAACGGCAAGAAGCTCGTCATCAACGCGCCGAAGAACAACGCGAAGAACATCTACGTGCAGGGCGTGAAGGTCAACGGCAAGGCGTGGAACAAGACGTCGCTGCCGCACGACGTGCTCGCGGCCGGTGCCACGATCGACTTCGACATGGGCCCGAAGCCTTCTGCCTGGGGCACCGGCGTCAACGACGTGCCGGACTCGATCACCACCGGTGACGCGGTTCCGACGCCGTTGCGCGACGTGGCTTCCGGCGTTGCCGTCGGTGCGCTGACCGACAACAGCTCCTCGACCTCCGCTGTGGTGAAGTCCTTCGACTTCAAGGCCGCGGACGTGAAGGAGAAGGCGGAGTTCTACACGTTGACCAACGCCAAGACGGGCACGTCGCCTTCCGCCTGGGAGCTGAAGGGCTCCTACGACGGCAAGACGTGGTCGACGGTCGACAAGCGTTCCGGCGAGAACTTCCAGTGGCAGCAGTACACGCGCTCGTTCAAGATCGCCTCGCCCGGCCGGTACAACTTCTACCGGCTGGAGTTCTCCGGCGACGTGGCCCTGGCCGAGTTCGAGCTGATGTCGAAGCCGCTGCCGGCGGCCACCACCACGGTGACCGGCACCGTCAACGGTCCGCTGCAGGTCAAGGGCGTGACCTATGTGGACGGTGCGACGGTGAACGGCCCGGTGACGGTGCAGAAGGGCGCGACGCTCTACGTCTTCGGCGGAGAGATCAAGGGCCCGCTGTCGGCGGCGGACGCGGCCTCCGTGGTGCTCGTGGGCACTCGCGTGGGCGGTCCGGTGTCGGTGCACGGTTCCTCGACGGAGGTCGCGGTCGAGAACTCGACGGTCGGTGGCCCTGTGTCACTGACCTCGAACAAGACCAGGTCAGTGGTGGCGGCCACCTCGGTCGGCGGGCCGTTGTCCTGCACGGGCAACACCCCCGCCCCGTCGAACAACGGCTTCGCGAACGACGTGAAGGGGCCGAAGGCAGGACAGTGCGCTGGGCTGTAACGCCTAACTGATCAAGGTTGCGATGAGGAAGGCCGCGTTCCGTCACGGAACGCGGCCTTTCCCGTTCACCTGAAAGGATCTATCCCTTTAAGACATACTTCGATGAGATCTTGACGATTCGTCTGCAGTGACTGGGGAGGCCCTTGTGGTGCCGTTCGAACGAGGCCGAGTGTGGGTCGCGGTGCCACAACCCCGCAACCCGGTCGTTCCGTCACGAACGGGCACGCAATCCACTAAGGACGGGATCCGCGACCTGCCTGGCTCACCACGAAAGCTCCCTGCACCGCTGCGCTGACGAGCCACCCTCGACCTGCAGAGTCGCGTGCTCGATGTGGTACCTGGTCGCCAGCAACGACTGAGCGGCCTTGAGCACGTTCTCGTGGTCGGCGTTCTCCGCGGTCGTGAGGTGAGCCGAAGCCACCTCCATGCCGCTGGTCAGCGTCCACACGTGCAGGTCGTGCGCCTCGGTGACCCCGGGAAGCTGGTTGAGCGCCTTCTGCATCTCGGTGACGTCCAACCGCTCCGGCGCGTGCTGGAACAGGATGTGCAGGGCGTTCTTGGCGAGGTTGTACGTCCGCGGCAACACCCACACACCGATCAGCACACCCATGATCGGGTCCGCGTACTTCCAGCCCGTAGTGATCATGACCAGCGCCGAGATCAGCACACCCACCGACCCGATCAGGTCGGCGAGCACCTCCAGATACGCACCCTTGACGTTGATGCTCTCCTTCGCGCCCTCCTTGAGGACGCTGAAGCTGACGAGGTTCGCCGCCAGTCCGAGCGTGGCAGCGATCAACACCGGCCAGCCGGGCACGTCCGGTGGGTCCTGAAACCGCCCGACGGCCTCGTAGATGACGTAGCCCGCCACCCCGAACAGCAGAACGGCGTTAGCCAGCGCCGCCAGCACCTCGGCCCGGTAGAACCCGAACGTCCGGTTCTTCCCGGCCTTGGCCCGCTTGGCCACCATGATCGCGGCCAGCGCCATGCCGACCCCGAGCACGTCGGTGAGCATGTGCGCGGCATCGGAGATCAAGGCGAGCGAGGACGTCGCGAACCCCACGACGAACTCCACCACCATGAAGACCGCGCCGATGCCGAACGCGATCCACAGCTTGCCGGCGTGCTGCCCGCTCGCCGACGCCGATCCGTGTCCGTGCCCATGACCCATGCTTCGGAACATATAGCGACATGCGCATGAGTGCAATCCGGGGTATTCCCAGTCCCACAGGGTGGTGACCAAGGCCACGCTCCACCACCGCTGGGGGTGGGTGTGAAACACAGTCGCGCCAATGCGCTAGGATCTTCCACGTAGCTACGGCCCCCGTAGCTCAGGGGATAGAGCACCGCCCTCCGGAGGCGGGAGCGCAGGTTCGAATCCTGCCGGGGGCACCAAAGACGAAGGCGATTCGTGTTCGCGGAGTGCGCGAACCGGGTCGCCTTCGGGCGTTTTCTGGGGGCCGAGCCCCCAGACCCCAGCCGGGGGCAAGCCCCCGGACCCCCCGCTGATGGCTGGGACCGCCTCGGTTGCGGGCCTTCTACTGCTCGTACGGTGTCTGGAACTGGCAGGATGTGGTTCAGGGGAGTCGTGCTTGTCGGACGCGCGTTCCCCTTTCCTGGCCCGAGGATTGGACGCAATGGGACGCTCGTCGGTGTTCACCTTCCAGTACATCGCCATCGACACGGAGGCTGGTGTCACTCCGGAGGAGTTCGAGACCTTCGTGCGTGGTGAAGGCGTTCACCTGCCCTTGTACCCAGGGTGGCGGTGGACTCTGCTGCGCGGGTTGCGCGGCGAGCGGGCCGGGCAGTACCTGATGTTGTACGAGATCGAGAGCGCCGAGCAACGCGACCGCTACGTCACGGCCCGGGGTGAGCAGACCGAACTGGCCCGGCAGTTCTGGGTGCGGCACCCCGAGGCGGAGGCTGTGCTGGCGCGATGGCGGCGGCTGGGCACGTTCGGTGAGCTGCCCACGTTGTTCACCGACTACCGGCTGCTGGCCGACAATCCGCGGAGCACGGTCACGCCCGGCCCCCGCTACCGCGACCGTCCGGGGGAAGAACCCGTCGCCAGGGTCGTCGGGATCCACAACCTGGCGTTGCGGGCCGGTGTGACCGAGGAGATGTTCGACCGCTTCATCGCCGAGAACCACCACCGGATCGACGACTACCCGGACTGGCGGTTCCACGTGCTCAAGGGCGAGCGGGGCAACCGCCTCGACCAGTACGTGATGATGATGGAGATCGCGAGCCTGGACGCGCTGGACGTCTTCTACCCCGAGCCCGACATCGCCACCGACAAGGGCGCGGAGTTCGCGGCCGCCCACCGCGACACCAAGCAGATGTACGAGGAGTGGAAGCAGCTGGCCTCGTTCTCGGGCTCGCCGCAGATCTACACGGACTACCTCGCCGTCGCGGAGAACCCGGCGTAGCCCCGCACCACCGGGATCGCCACGACTCATATCAGGTGTTCGTGGATCGTTCCAGTGGTGGACCTGCCGATGCGCTCCCCGTTCTCCTGCCCCGCCGCCCAGAACGCGTGCACCGTGTTGGTGTTGTAGTCGTGCACGTGGCTCACCGAGTCGCCGTCCGGCTTGATCCAGCTGATGAAGTGCACCCCGGAGGCGATCCTGGCCACCGTGATGTCGAAGTCGGCCACCTGTCCGACGTGCTCGCCGGTGAGTCCTTCCATGCGGAGCGTGTCGCCGTCCGATCCGAAGTGCATCAGGAACGACCAACCGTTGGGCAGGGCGTATCGGAAGGTCCGGCCGTGAGGGCTCGGCTCGGTGATCGAGTGGGTCACAGGTCGCTCGCTTTCCTGCGTGTCGGTGCGCAGCCGGTGTCGTGCGCCGTCAGGTGGGCGTAGGCGCGCAGCCGGGTGCGGTCGGCGGTGTCCAGGTGCACGCGCAGCACCGAGTACGGGGCGGTCGCGGTGCCGAGTCTGGGCACGTGCGAGAGCGTCAGCCGGTCTCCGGGGCGGATCACCCTGGTCAGCACCGCTTCGGCCAGTACGTGGTTGACGTGCACGAGGTAGTCGGCCATGGTCACGCCCGCGGTGGCGACCTGGAGCCGGTGTTCGGTGCCCGCGCCGGTCCCTGGCAGGTCGATCGGGACGACCGGTGGCAGCGCCAGTTCCCGTGCGCCGTCGAACTTCTTGAGCAGGCGCCGCAGTCCGGTGGTCCGGGCGGCCGGGGCCGGGCCGAACCAGGCGATCGACCCGTCCTCGGCCAGGTGGTCGCAGGGAAACCGGTCGACGAGGTTGGCCGGATTGCCCGCCAGGAACAAGGTGCGGGTGAACGCGCCGAACCAGGCACCGCGCGGCTCGCCGTTCACACCGGAGGCGAACTCCACGACCGATCGGGCGAACGTGGCGGGATCGAACTCGCGGAGCACGGCGATGGCCGCCACGTCGGAGGTGTCCTGGGTGGCTGCGGACAGCTCGACGAGGTCGGGTGGCGCGGGCGGCGGGAGCACGACGGAGTCGGGGCCGGCGGTGGCTGCCTGGACACGACGGCCCAGTTCGGCGCGCAGCAGCTCTTGGGTGAACATCAGCGGTACACCTGTTCGACCAGGTCCGGTACCGGTGGCTTCGCGTGTTTGCGCAGCATCGCCGAGGTCAGCCGGTAGGGGTCCACGTGCAGGGTGGCGCCGCGGTTGCGTCCGACGAACTCGGCCAGGTCCGGGGCGGCCAGCCGGGGGACGTCGGCCTCCAGCAGCCGGCGAGCGCGGTCCATGCTCTGCCGCAGCAGGTCGGCGCGGAACGACTGTCCGCTGCCCTTGCCGACCACGGCGATGAAGTACAGGCGCATCCCCAGCCTGAGCACGTCGGGCTCGACCTGGCCGCAGGCGTCGAGCATCGCGGGCATCGTGTGTCCTTGCCAGCCACCGAAACGACTGGACTTGATCACGCCGTCGATCGGAACCCGGTCGACGGCCACGCGCACGGTGGAGGAGCCCAGCGCGCCGAGTGCCCGTTGCAGCAGCACGTAGTCCTCGGTGAGTTCGCGGTCGTGCACCAGCACGGTCTCGTCGAAGTCGTTCACCAGTGGTACCAGTTCGCGCAGTGCGCAGGCGAGGTAGTTGGGCTGCCGTTGGCTGTTGACGATCTGCCGCAGCGGCAGGCCGTCCCTGGTCAGGTCGAGGTAGACCGGTCCACCGTCACGCCGGTGGTCCAGGCACAGGTCGCGCGAGGCCAGGTGGTCGATCAGCTCCTCCAGGTCCACGGCGGGGTGTTGCACCGCGGTGAGTCCTGGGTCGTGCATGCCGAGGGCGGAGTAGTAGTCAGTCCACAGGTGCAGCAGCCGGGTGCTGGCCGGGTGGACCCAGCCGGTGTCCTCCACCGCCCGCAGGTACGGTGCGAGCGCCGAGAACGGGGCGCGTTGTTCCTCCGCCTGGTAGCGGACGTAGAGCTCGCCGAGCCGTTCCTCGTCGTGTTCGGAGTAGTCGACGTCGCCGAACGTGCGGTCCAGGAACTCCCAGTATCCCAACGTCTGTCCTGTGACGTTGTAGGTGGTGTTGCTGTACCGGTAGGTCGTCTCGGCCACCAGCGACGTCGCCCGGTACATGACGTCCACCCACAGCAGTCCTTTGAGGTGACTGGGGGTGAGGGCTTTGGTCGGCGTGATGGTGACCGGCGCGATGAGGACCTTGGTCATCGTCCGGCCTCCTCGATCACTTCGACCAGCTCGGCGCGACCGGGGGCGGGGACGGCGGGCAGTGTCCGGCCGTCGAGCGCGGCACGGACGCGGGCGCGCAGGGCGGGGTCGCCGTAGAAGTGCTCCGGCCTGCCCAGCGACATCAGCACCCTGGCCAGCCGGTACCACACCTCGGCGTCGAAGAACGACGCGCGGGCGGCCGCAGCGAGCCCGAGGCGGTCGGCGTCCAGCGGCGGGAACTGCTCGCCGTGCACGGCGGTTCGCCAGACGCGGATCCGCTCGAGGTCGTCGTCGGCTGCTTGGTGCACCCACGGGACCAGCAACGTCTCGGTGAGTTCCGCGGCCAGGATGCTCTGCTTCTCGCCGACCTCGGGTGTCCCGGCGAGCACGTCAGCGAGCTGGTAGGCGTGCGCGACGGCCAGGGAGACGCCGCGCCCGTAGAGCGGGTTGGTGGTGCAGGCGGCGTCACCGAGCTGGAACAGTCCGTGCACGGGACGCTGCCTGGTCGTGGCCACGCCGCGCACGGTGTTCTTGGGCGCGTTGATGGCGTACACGGGGGAAATCGGTTCGCTCGCGCCCTCGGCGATCCACGGCGCGAGCAACGGGGTGGCGGCCAGCACGGCGGCGAAGGCCGCCTCGCCTCGGACCGCCTTCAGCACCGGGTCGTCGGGCAGCACACCGATGCTGACGGAGAACGTGCCGTTGTCGCCGGGATGCACGAAAGCCATGTAGTGCCCGAAGATCCCGCCACCCGCGTTGCCCCGGTTCAACAGACCCGGCCACTGCGCGCCGAGCCTGCGGTAGAACCTGGTGTAGACGGTGGCTTCACTGGGCCACGCCTGGTCGGTGGCGACGGGAATCCCGGCGGCGGTCAGCCACCGGCGGGACTCCGCGTGGCGTCCGGTCGCGTCGAGGACCAGATCGGCGGCGAGTGTCCCGTGATCGGCAAGCCGCACCCCCGTGACGCGCGGTATGTCCATTTCGGACAGTTCCACCCCGCGCACTGTCACGTCGTGCCGCACCACGACTCCTGATCGGCGTGCCGTGGTCGCCAGGACCGAGTCGAAGGTCCGGCGGCGGCAGGCGAGCGCGAGCAGTTCGGTGTCGTCCATGTCCGGCAACGATTCCCGCAGCGCGGGGGGCGCCACCGATCTGAGATCGATCTCCTCGGCTCCGGCCCGCAGCAGTGCGTCGTAGACCCCGGGGTCACGATCACGCAGCAGGCCGATGCCGAGGCTGGTGAAGGAGTGCGAGTGCAGGGCCTGCGGCACTGTCGGCCGGACCCAGTCGGAGTTGGCCCGGTCCACGGACTCCGGAGCCGCGTCGGCTTCCCGGTCGAGGACCTGGACGTCGTAGCCGAGAGGACGCAGGGCGAGTGCGGCGACCAGCCCGGCCACCCCGCCACCGACGACCACCGCGGTGGGCATCGGCTCAGACCTTCTTTCCGTGCACGTAGAACACCCTGGGGATGCCCGGTTCGTCGCGGGCGACCACGGTGTCCTGCCAGCGACCGTAGTGCGCGCCGGGTTCACCCGGCTGCACGGCGGCCACGTCGAACCCGTACGAGGCGAGCAGCCGCTCCGGCTCGTCGTCGCCGAACAGCCAGGGCGAACCCCAGTCGGCGAACAGTCCGAGCAGCTTCTGCGTCGACGGCGCGGACAGCGCGACCTCGTTGATCAGGTCGCAGATGAACGGGCTGCCGGGGACGGCGAACTGTCCCAGCTCGTCGAGCACCACTCGGGTGTCGGCCTCCGCCAGGTAGTACAGGACGCCTTCCAGCAGCCACACGGCCGGGCGGCCGGGGTCGAAACCGGCCGCGGTCAGATCGGCGCGCCAGTCGTCGGTCACCAGGTCGCTGCGGACCAGGTGCCGCCGCACCCGCTCCGCGGGCTCGTACCCGGCGAGTGCGGACTGCTTGAGGTCGAGCACGGCGGGCCGGTCCAGCTCGTAGACGTCCACCGGGTGCGGCCAGGACAACCGATAGGCCCTGGTGTCCATGCCGGCGGCGCCGATCACGACCTGATCGATGTCCCCCGGCGCCAGTGCGGCCGCCAGCCAGTCGTCGATGAACCGGGTGCGGATGGCGTTGTAGTCCAGGGTGTTGGGCAGCTTCCGGCCGTCTTCCGCGGGCTGTTCCCGGTTCCGCGAGGTGAGGCGAGCGACCTCGTCGAACAGCGCGACACCCACCTCACCCGCCAGGGCGGCCGCGTACGGGTCTTCGTAGAGGCGGTCCGGCCGAGTGCTTTCCTTGGTGCGCAACGCGGTGGTCAGCAGCGATGTCCTGGCGACCGCGTCGAAGTCCTGCAGGCTCAATGTGTTCCCCTTCTCCGGTTCCGGTTCGTCCTCAGTGGACGGTGCGTTCCAGCAACCGCCGCCACGCCACGTCGTCTCGCTGGAACACGCGGTCCTTCACCTGAGCGGGCCGGATTCCCGACTCGACCCTGGCCTGCCAGTCCCACGCGAACGCGTCCGCGGTGAGCACGTGCAGCACCGGCTCGCCGAGCCTGCCCGTTGCGCGCGCCGCCTCGTAGTCCGCGGACAGCACGCGCAACGCGTCGTCCAGCGCGGAGGCGAGCGCGGAGGTCTCGGCCGCACCCAGGTTCTGCTGTGGCGACAACGCGAACTCGTAGCGAGGAGTCGCCGAGTCGTCCGGGGTGACCGGGCGGCACGTGGCGTTGCGCACCGCCAGCCCGCCCGCGTCCAGGGCGATCCGCAGCGCCCGCACCACGTGCGACTCGCGCAGCCGCTCGCCCGCCACGTCCGACAGGGTGTTGCGGCCCGCGTAGCAGACCCTGGGCATTCCGTGCTTCCTGTCCACCACCCTGACCACGTCGCCGAGCGCGTACCGGTAGAGGCCGCCGACGTGGCTGAGCACGACGTGGTACTCCCGGCCGACCTCGAGCTCCTCGAACGACATCGTCGTGCTGTCGGCCGCCAGGTCGGTGTCGGCGTCGGCGAACTCGTGGACGGCGGCGCCGAGCGCGGGAGAACAGGCCACCGGGTGCCGGTCGACGCCGACCGCGACGAAGCCCTCCGAAGCGGCCACCGGCGCGGGCAGCGCCATGACGTCCGGGCCGAAGCTCGCGGCGAGGTGAGGCAGGTACAGCGAGGCCAGGCCGGTGGTCCAGCAGAAGATCAGCCGGAAGTTGGGCCAGACGTGCGCGGGCAGCAGGGTGCCGAAGTATCGGGCGAGCCGTTCCAGCTCATCGGCACGGGCCGGGTTGGGTTCGCCGTACGGGTGGCCGCCCAGCGTGCCGTCCCGCAGTTCCCGCACGATGCGCGGCCACCACTGGCCGAGTTGGTGCGGAACGGCCGCGACCATGGCGGGATTGATGCCGATGACGCACCGCACGTCGTGCTCGACGGCCAGTCGCAGCCTCAGATAGGCTTTCTCCAGGTAGTCGGTGTCCTCGACCGGTACCGGCAGTTCGCCCCACGGGGCCCGCGAACCGGGCTCGGCGGAGAGCGGCTCGCCGAACGCGGTCCCGAAGTCGACCTGGCTGGCCCCCAGGTGGGGCTTACCGGACTTGGTGGTCGCGGTTCGGTGCACGGGGTCGAACTTGAGGTTGAGCGTGCTGGCGTCGGTGGCCACGATCTCCGGGTAGTGCTCGACGAAGGGGGCCCAAGCCGCGTAGAACGGCGGGAAGAACCCGGTGCGCATGAACTCGCGAGTGATCGGGATCTTCTTGCTGTCACCGGTGCTGCCGCTGCTCATGAAGTACACGACCGGGTCGTCCGCGGACAGCACGCCGCGTTCGCCGCCGGCCGCGCGGTCGATCCACGGCGCCAGCGCGTCGTAGTCGCGGATCGGCACAGCGGCCCGGAAGTCGTTCCAGTCGTGGATGTTCTTGAAGTCGTGCTCCAGCCCGAAAGCGGTTCCGGCGTTCGCGGACACCAGCTCCTCGAGCACCCGCTGCCGGGTCGCCGACGGCGAGGCCAGGTCGCGCAGGAATCCGTCCCGTTCGGACAACACCCTGTCGCGGTACCGTTCGACGTCGTCAGCGGTCCAGTTGTTCGGCATCGCCGCTCCTCAGCGTTCGTCGAACCGCGGCGACCGTCTGTCCGACCCCGGTGGTCGCGTCCAGCAGGCTCATCGGCACCGCACCGATCTCGTTGATCATCAGCAGCCGCAGATCGGTCTGGAACCGCTGGAACCCGTCCCAGGTGGGAACCTGGCCGTAGTGCTCGAACGGGTTGAGCAGGGCGCCCTCGCCGCTGCGCCGCCAGGCCGTCTCGGGATCGACGTCGAGGTAGATCACCCTGCTCGGCCGGGGAAACGTCCGCCACCAGGCGAACAGGTCGTCGTTGACCATCCCGGCCAGCACGCACTTGGCGAGAACCTTGTAGTAGTAGGAGTCCACGACCACCGGCCTGTCCGAGTCCGCTTGGACGGCCTGGTCTCGCAGGTAGACGACAGAGGTCTGGAGCAGCGTGATCACGAAGTCGGTCGAGTACGCGGTGCCCAAGCCGCGCACGGCCCGGCTGACGAACCCGTCCCGCAGGTCGTTGACCAGAGAGCACTCCGGCCGGACGAAGCTGTCGTCGTAGGACACACACTGCACGTCGTGGGTCGCCAGCTCGGAGAGCAGCGTGGACTTGCCCGCGTAGTCAGGACCGAGCACCACCGAGAACTCCGGACACGACCGCGCCACCTCGCGGGTCGGCGACAACAGCGGCATCATGAGGCGGCCCCGACCGCGTGCCCGTACGCCCGTTCCGATCTGGGATGTGTCTTCATGCGCAAGCGAGCCACCTCCAGGTGCGGCTGGAGGCCGGCCTCGTCGACGGAACGGCCGGTCGTCCCCAGTTCTGCGTTCGCTGGAACGAGGACCAAGTTAGCGGCGCGAAATGCGGGAGAATTCTAGTTCTGCGGGGTTCGGCCGGCCACGAAGTGACCAGCCGTCCGCGACATCACCGGTGCGCCGGTCGACCAGGACGACTTCCTACTGGTCCACAGTGGACGGCCAGGCCGCACGTACCGAGGACCTGGTTGCTGCCCTTCCTACTGCGCAGACGGCGCTTCTCAGGTGTTCAGCGCGGCTATCAGGTCGTCGCCCGGTAGTTCCACGCCCAGCTGACCACCTGGGTTGATCAGCAGTACGCCGCCGGCCAGCACCGGGGCGAGTTCGCGGCCTGTCGTCTCCATCGGTGACGTGGCTTCCTGCGGCAGGTGGCCCGGTGCGGACCACACAGCCACGAAGCGGCGTCCGTCCTGGGTCACGCCCATGCGCAGGTTGCCCTGGCCGTCGGTCTCCGCGATCAGGTTGGCATCGAGGGTCGCCGTGAGCAGGCGTTCCTGCGGTGCCCAGCCGGCTGCGACGTAGCCCAGCGCCACGTCCAGGTCCGCCAAGGGTTCGGGGAAGCCGCGCCGTTGCGGGCCGGGGCGGTAGTTCGGGTTCAGGTACGTCTCGCCCGTCAGCTCACCGTCCGCGCCCACCGCGTAGGCGCCGAACAGCGTCGCGTCCGGGATGCCGTCCACGTAGTTCGGATTGACCTCCGGATCGGCGCACCACAGCCAGGTGTCGGGGACCTGCCGGCGGGCCTGTTCGCGCAGGGACTCCGTGGCCGGGGGCAGGCCGGGGTGCAGGGTGAAGTCGTCGATGTAGTCCGGGTACTCGACGAACGGCTTCGGCAGGACGTAGGCGCGGGCGCCGTCCGCGGTGAGAGCGGTGATCAGTGTCCACGGGCCCTTGAGCCGGTACAGGTGGTGCTCTCGGTCCGACTGGATCTCGCTCTCGTAGGCGAGGTTGCCGTCAGGAGCGCCATAACGGTGCACGAACAGGTCTTCGACCTTGGTCAGCCGCACGCCGGTCATCGTGTCCAGCGACGGGTCCAGCTCCGAGGTCACCTGGTACGGCGACTGCCATGCGGGCAGTTCCTCGTCGAGCTCGAACCGCAGCGCGTCCTGGTTCTCGATGAGCTGGCCGATCAGGTAGGTGACCGCGTTGCGGACGTCCGCGAACCTCTCGTGCTTCTCCTTCAGTTCGCCCTCTGCCCAGTAGACCTCGTACCAGTCGGCGTCGCGGACCAGGCACCACGCCTGGTCGCGGTGGCCTTCCAGGCTGTAGAAGCGCGGGCTGGTCTGGACGCGCGTGATCACCAGGCGAAGCGGTTCCAGCGCCTTGCCGAACGCCGCTTCGACCTGCTTCTCGCTGAACGGCCTGCCCATCGCGAGCGCCGCCGCGCGGGCCTTCGCGATCTCCGGGACGACGGGGACCTCGTAGCGCTGCTGGCGGATGTGGTCGACCAGCGCCATGGACGGCGGGATCTCGTGCGTGCGCAGGTGGTACGCGACGCTCGCGGGCCACACCCAGCGGCCGTCGGTGTGGTAGCCGAGCGGGACGACCTTCTCCTCACCACCGGTGAAGAGGTCCGTCGCCGAGCCGCGTGACGACAGGACGACCGGAGCGCTCTCCAGGTAGCGCAGTATCAGGAACTGTTCCCTGGCACCGATCATCGGCCGGTACCAGATTCCCCTGCCGTCCTCGACCAAGTCGAAGGCGCGCGCCAATTCGACCTGGGTCCCGGTGTCCTGCTGCCGCGGTTCGAACACGCTGACGCGGCCGGACTGCTGGATCTTGCCCGCCGCGTGCCACATCCAGTCCGGCACCGCTTCCGGCCGCCTCGGCAGCAACCGCAGCTCGTCGGCGGCGTGCGTGAGCGCATCGCCGACGAGTGATGCGAGCTGCCACTCCGGCTTGCCCTCGATCAGGAACCGGCGTGTGGTCTCGCCATCGGCGACGAACGTGAAGCCCGCGGTGAACCACGTGCCGAGGCTGTTGCGGAAGTCGCGCATCCGCAGCCGGTGCAGCCACTGGCTGACCATCACCGGCGGCGCCCACACGTGGGTGGTGCCGTCGACGGTGACCGTCGCGTCGACCTCCATGAGGCGGCCGAGTGCGCGGCACTGGAGTTCGATCTGTTGCCAGCCGTCCGGAGCGTGAGCGACGAGAGCTTCCTCGACCTGGCCGAGGATCGAGGTGTTGGTGCGCGGCATCATGTCGCCGGGGGGCATCGACGGGTACTGCGGCCACTCGCCGGGCAGCGGTGGCAGCTCGCGGAGCAGGACCAGTCGTTCGGCGCTCACGTGGCCCTGCAACGGATCCAGCTCGGTCGGTGCCACGCCTTCCTCGGTGATGCGCCAGACCTGGGCGCCCAGCACCGTCTCGAACCGCGCGATCGTCGCGTCCTGGCCGTGCTCGATCCGGAACGCCTCGTTCCCGTCGATCGCGATGTCGAACTGCACGTGCTTCACTCCCTGCCGCACAACGGAAAAACGGTCACGACTGGCGCGGTTCGACGAACTCGGCCCACTTCGGCGGCTGCTTGCCCATCTCCTCCATCATCTCCAGCATGTCGCGGAGGTCGACGACGTTCGGCGCGGTGCCCGCGAACCAGTCGGTGACGCTGTCCCACGCCTTGCGCGCGCCCTCGCCCTCGACGACGTCCCAGACGGGCGGGTCGGCCTGGTCCAGGTCGGCGCCGTCGATGACGTGGTACGCGTAGCCCTGGTGCGCCGTGAGCGCGAGCAGACCGCGCGGGTCGGCCAGCTCGTGGCCGAGGCCGTTGAGCGTGGCGACGGCGTGCCGTTTGCGTTCGGCGGTCATCGCGCCGACCCCGAACGCGGTACCGGCCAGCCACAGTCCTGATTGGACACCCATGATGCGCAACACCTGGCGCACCGCCTCGGGAACGTGTTCCACACCCTGGTCCGCGGCCATCTGGTCGATCTGGTCGTCGGACGCGCCCACCACGGACCCGCGACGCAGACCGTTCGCGCACACGCGCTCGAAGATCGCGTCGATGCGCTCGCTCGGGGTGTCAGTCGGATGGTTCACAGCGGGTAGAGCCTCTCTCCAACTCGACACCGATGACCCGTCACTCTCGGTTCGCGGGGTACGAACCGGCCAGATGTGGCATCCTGCCCAGCAGGCAAGACGCATCTGGGGGAAGAGAGTGTCAGCTCAGCCGGACGACCTGGTGACGGTCGTCGGATGACCGGACGTCAACGAGGTTCGTCGTCCTCATCGCACCACAGCAACAGTGGCAGTGATCATCGCAGCAGCCCGCCGCCCTCCTCGTCGTCCCCGTCACCCGGCGGCGTCGGTGGTCGCGGTACCCGCATGGACCCCGACGCGGTCGAGAATTTGGGCAGCAAGATCGCGAACCGTGGCGACCAGGTCCGCGGTGTCGTGTCGAGCAACCTCAACATCAACGCCAGCAGCGGCAGCGCGGGTGTCTTCGGCCAGGTCGCCATGCAGCACGCGGACCGCGCCATCAGCACCGCCCGCACCTCCGCGGAGATGGCGGCGACGGCAGCGGACAACGCCGGGGCGAAGACCAGGGCCACCGCACAGACGACCCGTGACACCGAACGCTCCGTGGGCGACTCGATGCGGAAGACCGACTCCCCCGCTCCTGCTCCCACCCGCAGCAGTTCGACCGGCACGTCCTCGCCGACCGCCTCTTCGTCGTCGACCGGCAGCCGGACGTCGACGCCACCCTCGCTGCCGGGTGCGACCTCCGGTCCCGTTCGACCGACCGCACCCGCCGCCGGCGGCGGGCCGGTCTCGCGCGCGCCGGAACCAGGTGGCGCCGGGCGGGCCGGTACACCTACGCCTGGTGGCCAAAGCGCACCCGCGATGAGGCCTTCACCCATGCCGCCCGGTGGTGCTACCCCTGGAACCACCACCGCGGGCAACAACGCACCAGGTCGAGGCCCGGGAGGCACACCTCCAGGCACCGTCGGCTCCCCCAGCCAGCAGGCCGACCGAGGCCCTGCTGGCCCTATGTCCACGTCGGGCACCGGTTCCGCGGGCAACCCACAGACGGGCCGCAGCCCTGGAGCTCCGGTCGCAGGCGGTATGGCGCCCGGCGGTGGAAGTCCGCAGGCCGGCCGCAGCCCTGCAGCGCCGATCGCGGGCGGTGTGGCGCCCACCGGCGGTCCGCAAGCCGGCCGCAGCCCCGCCGCGCCGGTGGCGGGCGGTATGGCGCCCGCAAGCGGTCCCCAGGCCGGAACCGGCTCGCAGGCAGGTCGTAACCTCGGTACCCCCGTCCCCGGCAATTCTCCCGCCGGCGGAGGCCCTGTGGCCGGCGGCAATCCGCCTCCTGGCCGTGGCGCCGCACCAGGAGGCGGTCCGGTGGGCGGTCCGCCGCCTGGTGGCCGCTCCTCCGGCCCCGCATCGCCCGGCCGCGCTCCTGGTGGTCCGGTGCCCGGCGGCAACGCACCTGCGGGAACACACCAGAGCGGCGCTCCGATCAGCCGGGCTCCGATGGCACCGCGCGGCGCGCCTCCGCAGGGTCCGCCGCAGCACGGTGCGGCGCAGCAGGGTCCGCCGCAGCAAGGTCCGCGACCGCCCGCCGGACCTCCAGGCATGCACCCCGGGGGCCAGAACGGGCCCTCACGTCAAGCACCCGGTCCCGGGCAAGGACATTCCCCTGCCGGGCAGCACAGGGCACCCGGTGGTCAAGGTCCAGGCCACGTCGGCTCCCACACTGCCGGCATGCCACCCGGCGGTCCGGGACGGGGAACACCTCCGAACGGCGGCCCACCCCGCCACACGCAGAACTTCGGGCCGTCGGGGATGCCTCCGGGCGGTCCCGATCGCGGGCAGGGCGCGCACCCTCACCCCGGCGCCCCGCGAACGGCGAACCCGCAGGGCACTCATCCGCAGTTGGCGCCACCCCACCGGCCGATGGCCTCTAAAAATCCGCAGCAGGTACCAGGGCACCAGCCCGGTGCCGGGCCTCGTCAGCACGGTCAGGGGTTGCCTCCGGCTCCTCACGACGGCAGGCCCGGCCGCGGTACCCCGCCACAGGACGGTCAGCCGCACCGCACTCCTGGCCAGACTCCCGGCAGGCCACCTCATGGCGTGCCGGACCACGGCGCACCCGTGCGGCGGCAGGACGACCGGTCTCCGAGGCACGACCGGCCCGCTCAACAGCCGACGCAGGACCGTCTCTCCCACAACCGGCCTGTCGACGGGCGTCCACCAGGCACGAACCCAGCCAACGATCGTCCCGCGCACGACCGCCCGAACCACGACCGGCTCCCTCAGGACCGGCCCGTCACCGACCGCCCAGGACACGACCGTCCCAGCGAGCACGCGCCCGATCGACACACCCCACAGTCCACCCCCGCCTACCAGCCGCACACCGACCCGTACCCGCCGGTGGCGATGCAGCACACGGACCTGTCCCACTACGACCAGTCGCAGATCGTGCACCGGCGCGTCGAGGACTTCCTGTCGGACGACAACACCCTCTTCCGCGGCACCCAGCAGACACCAGACCAGGTGCGCCAGGCGAGTGGGTTCACGCCTCCCCAGCGGCACGGGCAGGCAGACATCCTCAAGCACATCGAGGGCGACACCAACAGGTTCGTGAGCACCTCGACTGAGATCGACAAGGCCCTGACCTTCTCGTCGACCGGCGAGCACGGCTACCTCTACCGGATCAAGGCTCCCGGCGGCATCCTCTCCGAACCGACGCAGGACCGGATGGGGCACGAGGGCACACGGCACGGCGAGGGCGAGGCCCTGTTCGCAGGCGGCGTCGACTGGCGGTACGTCGAGGGATGGCACAAGGTCGTCCAAGGGCCTGACGGGAAGCAGATCGGCGAGTTCGTGCCGAACCCAGACTTCATCGGCGGAGAGCGGAAGACCGAGCCCAAGATCCCGGACGACCTCAGGTTCGAGCCACCGCCCGGACCCCCGCCCATCGAAATGCGGCCCTCGTGGAAGGTGGAAGAGGACGAGGCGCGCGAAGCCGCCGAACGCGGCGAGGTTCCGCCTGCCAAGGAGGAGCCGGCCGAGCCTCCCCAAGAGCAGAAGCCCATGCGGCCGTTGCCCACGAACGTCGACATCCAGGCCAGGCTGGATGGCGCACCCCCATCACCACCGCGGCCGACGGCGCTGCACGCGGGACACGGCGACGAGTCGAGCCAGCAGCGGGTGCTGCAGGAGCGGTTCCCCGGCATCGAGCAGGTCAACGCGCACAGGCTCGACGAGGACGGCCACCGGACGAACTGCGTCGAGGCGATGATCGCCGACGAGCGGCGCTACCACGGTGAGCAGGTCGAGGCGCGGCCGACGAGGCCCGAGGACGTGGCCGAGCAGGGCAGGCTGAGCCGGGTCCGGGACGCGCTGGGTGGTGAGTGGACCAGCCACAGGGACGTCGACAGCGTCACGAGGGCGATGGCGAGCACGCCGGAGAACTCCAGAGGTGCGCTCGCCTACAAGTACGTCGACGACGAGGGCCGCACGCAGGGCCACGTCGTCAGGGTCGTGAACACTCCGGACGGAGTCGCGTACGCCGATCCGCAGACGGGCCGGCTCGCGGAGCTGCCGGACAACGCGACGGACGTGCGTCTTCTCTCTGAGGACTACACGGATGACACGGCACACTCGCATGTCGAGGACGACGGCGGCTACGGCGCGACGCCAGAGGAACAGCGCGACGAGGCCGTTGACCAGGTCGCCGACGACCTCGGCATCAGCGATCCGGAGAAACGGCAGGCGCTGGCCGACACCTACGACGCCGCGAGGGAGTACACGGCGCCGATCATCGTGGACGTCGCCGCGCGCATTCACGACGACCTGAAGGTGATCGCCGACGCGGACCCGGACCACCGCGTGGTCTTCCTCGGCAGGGACGGGCACAGCCTCGCCCTCGCGAGCAGGGAGCTCGATCCGGCGTTCTTCGACCGGCACGCCAGCGAGGTCGTGCTGTCGAGAGCGGTCGTCGAGGCGGCGCTGAGGGACCTCGAGCGCTCCGATCCGGACCGGGATCTCAGTGCCGTCGACGATTTCCGGCTGCACAAGAAGGTCGCGGACGAGGACGTGCCCGGCGCGTACGACCGGCTGTCGGACTACCTCGACTCGGCGGGCGTGCCGATCCACGAAGACCGCGGCATCAGCCTCGTCGACACCAGCTACAAGGGCACCGTCCAGGAGATGCTGACGGCGGCGTACCCGGACCCGAGGTTCCAGGGCCACTACGCCTTCCACGGTCAGTCTCCCGGCGATCCGCACCCTGACGCGAAGAAGGGCTACCTCGTCGACCTCGAACCGGAGGACGGCGGTGGCAAGCCGTTGCGCGAACTCTCCGATGATCCTGGTCGCACCTTCGCGCACCAGGACGCGATCGGAGTCATCGAGGAAACGTTGCACGGTACGATGTCCAGTCCGCGCCGGATCGACGAGGGCGGGCCAGTGCAACAGCCGCAACGTTTCGAGCCCGACCTGACGGCGGGCATCAACCCGTTGAAGGTGGCCGAGCCCTTCCAGGATCCCGCGGTGCGCGAGGGCGCCAAGGCGATGAGCCTGCGCGCGGTCGTCGACGTCGCGCGGGAGATGGCCGAACTCAGGGCCGAGGGCGGTGCGTGGCGCGATGAGCTGTCCGCACGAGCTGAGCACGGCAGGGACCAGGTGCGATCGTGGGTGGCCGAGGACGGCAGCGGCGACCCGAGGTTCCGCGAGGTGATGGACTCCCTGGTGCGGCGTGGCGACAAGGGCTCGGTGCTGGCGGTGGAAGCCGCCGTGCGCGACCTGGCGCCTGACGAGCAGCGTCGCGTGTGGACGGAATTCGCCGCGTTGCCGACCATCGCCGAACGGGACGAGTACGCGCGCGAACTGCGGGAAGGGAAGCGATGAGCGAGGAGCTGAACCGGGAACGCCAGGAGCTGACCGGCCTGGCCCAGCGGTTCGGGCTGCCGCAGACGGTGTCGGGGGATCCGTTCCCGCCGTCTCAGGAGGGTGCGCCACTGATCATCGACACGGACGCCGGCGGCGACCCCGACGACGCCATCGCGCTCGTCGCCGCCGCGGCCGAACCGACGCTCACCATGGTGTCCACAGTGGACGAACTGGGTGGGCGCCGGGCGCGGTTCGTCCGGCACCTGCTCGACCTGCTCGGCCGCGAGGACGTGCGGGTGGTCGCCGGCGCTGATCTCGGCGACCGGAGGATGGACTGCATCGCGGGTCTGGTCCCGGATTCCGTCGAGCCGCAACGCACCGACCTGGCCGACGCGGTCGCGGAGGTCGTGAAGAGCACGGACGGCCTGGTCCGCTGGGTGGGCATGGGCCCGGCGACGAACCTCGCCGCGTTGCTGACCGAGAACCCGTCTCTCGCCGAACGACTGGTCGTGACGCAGATGGGCGGCGCGCTGAACTACCGCGATCCCGAACGGGCCGAACACAACTTCCGGCTCGACCCGGCGGCCGCGAACACCTTGCTCACCAAGGGAAAGCTACCGAAGCTGGTGCTGTCGGACACGACGTTCACACCGGAGCTGGAGATCACCAAGGACTCCGAACTCCACCGCAGGCTCGCCACGGCGGAGCACGCGTGGGCGAAGCTCGTCACCGCGCACATGGCTCAGTGGTTCGACCGCTTCCACCCCGGCACCATCCAGCACGACGGTCTGACGCTCGCCGCCGGCCTCCAGCTTCCCTACGTGGCACTGCGCCGGGAACGCGTGGTGCTCGACGACATCGGCCGGATGACCACGGCCCCGGACGGGAACCTCGCGCGGATCAGCGTCAAGGCCGACCACCGCGCCTTCCTGGCCTGGCTCACCAGGCGTCTGGACACAGCACTGGAGGAAACCCGATGAACCGCGACGAGGTGATCCGTTCCGCGTGGGACTGGATCGTCCGCACGCACGGTCCGAGCTCCGCGAACCTGCGGATCCTCACCGACGACGTGGTGCTGGTGCGCGGTCAGTGGCACGTGCCGTACGACGCGACCGACGACGTGCTCGTGCCGCTCCCTGCCGTGGAGGTACCCGACGACGGCGGCGAGCCACGCGCGTACGTTCCCACTCCGCCTTCGCCGTGGAAGCACGGAGTTCCCAGGGGCCAACGGGGTCCCGGCCTCTCGATCGTCGATCCCGAGTGGGATCTGGAGACCTTCGGGCACTTGGGGGTGCCGAAGGTCGCGATCCTGGGCTGGGTGCGCGAAGAGGGCTCGGACGAGTTCCGCCGCAACGCGGCGCACACCCCTGGCCCTGGTGGCCGGGGCTGGCCGCTGCCGCAGACACCGGCGGACAAGATCTTCTCCTACTACCAGTGCGGTTGGCTGGAAGAGGACGCCAGGTTCGTCTCCGGTGTCGTCGACGTGGTGGTGTGCACGACGGACCAGATCGGCCAGGACGACGACGGCCACACCTGGCTCGCCACCTACTCCTCCGACCGGCTCCTTCCGCCTGGAACCCGGCGGTGGCGCGAAGTCAGCGTGCGCGAACTCCTGACCACGACAACGGCGGACGAGGTGCGGGTCAACCCCGGCCACGACTGGCAGACATCGCTCAAGAGGCCCATCCCGCTCGACCGCTGGCCCGCGCCCTTCCCCCTGCCCGCTCCGGCCGAACGCCACGAGGACGGTGGCCCTGCGCTGGTCGAACGCGTGGACGAGGCCAGGGCGCACTGCCTCTCGTTCACCGCGGAAGAACGTGAGATCCTCGCGGAATGCCTGCGCTGGCAGGAAAGCGGCCAGCAGGGCCCGCCTCCGCGCGGTGTTCAGCAGAGCTGGGACGCGAACGGCGCGCGCGTGTGGCAGGCGCCGACGTTCGGCAAGGCCGCCGGGCTCCCCGCGACCCAGCAGAACGGGTGGCCGTGGCTGGCCGGTCTGCTCGCCGGCTTCGCACTGGGCGACAACCCTTACGAGGCAACTCTTTTCAAGCTGATCGACGACGTCGTCCGTGCCGTCGCGCAGGGGTCGCCTGCTTTCCGGGCCGATCACTCCTGGTTGCCGCGCCGCGAGGGCTGGCTGCCGAACACGCAGGAACCCGTCCGCGTGGTACGGGCGATCGTGGCCGGCCTCGGCGCCGGGAATCCTGTCGTCCGGGGTGTCGGCTGGGACGACGAGATCAGCCCGGTGATCGCCCGCGCGGTGTCGCGCGAGGCGTTTTCCCGTGCGCCGCACTACATCCTGCAGGAACTCGGCATGCCGGAGCCCGACACGGGCACTCCGTGGGGCTTCGCGGTGCGGATCGTGAGCTCGCTCGGCAACCATCCGCCGACTGCGCTCGCCGCGGCCGCCTTCGATCCCCTGGTGGAGGCGTTGACCGGCGCCCTGCTCGGAGCGTGGCACGGCGTCGCGGGCCTGCCGGTCGGACCGCAGCACGATCTCGCCGAATGTGTTGCCACCGAAGCGTTCCTGGCGTTCGACCCGAAGTACTCGCCCGCCGAGACGACGCATCCGGGCCTGCCCCCGATCAGCGACGCGATGCGCGCGGAAGCGGCGAAGAACCCTGGTGGCTGGATCTACTGCGCGGACCCGGACATCGATCCGCGCTACATCCAGGGCGCACCGCTGTTCACCCTGCTCGGCGCCTACGAGGTCGGACCCGATGGCCGATTCACCGGCGGGACCTGGGTGAACGACGAGTACAAGCCGAGCCCGCGACGGCTCGGGCTGCCCGAACCGCTGTGCGAGTTCGAGGTGGTGCTCAACTACGTCACGGCCGGCTGGCTGCCCTACGAGGCGGTCATGTCGGCGGCGCTGGAGTCGCAGTTGCTGGCCCAGCCCGGCCCGGACGGCAATCTCGCCATCGCCCGCGACGTGAACGGGAACGGCGTCCTCGCGCTGTACTCGTCTCCACGTCACCTCCCTCCCGGCGACTACCGGCCGGGAGGGATCACGCTCAAGGACGTCCTGTCGGTGCTGCCGGGCGTCCAGGTGCTGGTCAACCCCGGTGGCGCGGTGGGAGTGGACTTCAAGGGCGACGACCTGGTGGCGATGTTCACCGGTCGACCCGGCTGACGGGTCAGGCGTTGGCAGGCGGCATGTCGTAAGGCTTGACGGCGTCGTAGGCGGACTTGGCGTAGCCGCCGTACTCCGCGAACCGTTCCAGGCCCTTGACGAGGCCCTGCATCTTCTCCGCCAGCTTGGCCATCCGGCCGCCGAAGCGCGCCATCGCGGACGCGAGCTTCGACAGCCTGCTCGCGATCTTGGTCGCCATCATGGCGGCGCGCGTGCCCGCGTATCCGGCGAACGCGGCGATGGAGCTGCCCAGCGTGACCACGGCCGACGCGGCGGCGATCAGCGCGCTCGCGATCAGTTCGCCGATCAGGTCGGAGATCCAGCCGAACACCAGGGACCGCAACTCGCAGACGAGCGCGCCGGACAACGCGTAGATCGCCGCGGTCCCGTCCATGGTCTTGCCGAGCGCGTCGTACTCGCCCGCCATCTGCTCCATCTCGCGTTTGAACGCGTCGCCCGACGCGCCCTCCCAGTCGGCGACGGACCGCATGTCCTCACGGTGTTCCTGGGCGACCATCTTCATCTGCAGCGCGGCCTGCTTGAGCTGGTCGGAGTTCGCGTTGATCTCGTCGGGGTTGCCCAGCAACGCGTCCAGCGGCTCGCGCAGGAAGTCGACGTGCTCGAGCAGCCAGCCGACACCCGCGGATGCCAGCATTCCCAACGGGTTCGCCATCGTGGCGACCAGGTCCACCACCACGCCGGCACCGCCGAGCGCGACGTCGATGACGTCAGGCCCTTCGCCTTCGGACTCGGACGTCAGCGAGTCGACGAAGCCGGCGACGCTGTCCACCACACCCGCGCCGGTCGACCACGTGGTGGTGCTGTTCTCCTCTGCCACTGCTCCCCCAGACCGCTCTTACTGCTTCTTGAAGATCGAGTCGCCGCCGAAGTCGTCGTCCTCATCGGCGCTCGGACGCGGCGCGGGACGACGAACGGGCGGCGGAGGAGGCGCTGCGGTCGCGGCGCGTTCCTCGTACTCCTCGTTGAACGCGTAACCCGCGGGCTTCGGCTGCTCTTCTTCCTCCGGCGGCGGCAGGTACTCGGTGATCATCCGATAGGTCTCGGAGCCCTCGCCCTCGACGGCCGCGAACGTGTCGGCGACCTTCACCGCCGCACCCCGCTGCGCCTTGCGCGCGATCTCGAGGATCTCGCCGGACAACTGCGCGTGCGACTTCTTCATGGCACCGGCCGACAGCTCGAGGCCCGTCAGCGCACCGTTGGGCGCGACGGTCACGATGATCGTGCCGTCGTCCGACGCCGCCGAACCGCCTGCCTGCGCCAGTCCTTCCTGGACCGCCGCGGCCTTCGCCTGTGCGTCGGCGATCTTCGCCTCGAAGTCCCGCATCCACTCTTCGGGCGTCTTCACCTGTCCCCCAGATCACGTTCGGCCGTACGGTCCAGAGGATTCCACAACCGCACCGGACGCGTCGCCCGAACTGCCGGATCGACGCATCTCGCACCCGCAAGAGAAGGCTGACGCGATGAGCGAGGAGCTGAACCAGGAGCGCTTGGAGCTGGCTGGCCTGACGCAACGGTTCGGGCTGCCGCAGACGATGGCGGGCGACCCGTTCCCACCGTCGCAGGAAGGCGCGCCCCTGATCGTCGACACGGACGCCGACGGAGCTCCCGGCCACGTCATCGCGCTGGTCGTGGCCGCCACCGAACCGACGCTGGCACTGGTGACCACCGCGGAGGAACCGGACGGCAGCCGGGCGCGGTTCGTCAGGCACCTGCTCGACCTGCACGGGCGTGCGGATGTGCCGGTCGTCCCGGGTGTCGGCCTCGGTGCCGCGGAGGCGGCGGCACGGGTCGTGGCGAGCACGGACGGACCGGTCCGCTGGGCGGGCTTGGGGCCGGCGACGAACCTCGCCAGCCTGCTCGCCGGAAACCCCGCTCTCGCCGAACGGCTCGTCGTCACGCAGGAGGTTTCCGCACTGAACTTCCGGCGTGACCCAGCTGCGGCCAGGTCCCTGCTCACCAACGGAAAGCTGCCGAAGCTGGTGCTGCCGGACGTCACGCTGGAGCTGGAGATCTCCCGGTGCTCGGACGGGCTCACGCTCGCCACCGCTCTCCAGTTGCCGTTCGTGGCGCTGCGCCGCGAACGTGTGGTGTTCGACGACACCGGCCGGCCGGTCGCGGCAGAGGATGGCGATCTCGCACGAATCAGCGTCAAAACCGACCACCGCGCGTTCCGGGCCTGGCTCGACAGCAGGCTGAAGCGCCGATGACCCGCGCACTGCGGCTCGGTCAGCTCGTGCTCGCCGCGATGTCCTGCACGGCCTGGCAGGCGCTCGGCACCGGATCCAGCTCGTTGACGTGCCCGGCCAGCCGGCAGAGCAGTCCCTTGAACGTCTCCCGGTCCCCCGCGGACAGCCCGGACAGCACGTGCGCCTCGGCGTGCGACAGCCGGAGATCGAGCTCCGCCAACCGGGACCGGCCCACGTCGGTCGCCACGACCAGGCGGGTGCGGCGGTCCGTGGGCGCCGGGCGGCGTTCGACCAGCGACGCTCGTTCCATGTCGTCGAGCAGGTACGTCATGACGGTGCGGTCGATGCCCAGTTGCTGGCAGAGCGCGGACTGGCTTTCCGGCTGGTCACGGGTAGCGGCGGTGAGGATCTGGTAGCCGCGGTGGCCGCCGGGGAGGTCGCCGACGGCCTGGTTCGTCGCCTTGACGTAGGCGCGGAACACCACACCGAGGGTCCAGCCGAAGTCGTCCTCAAGCGCGGTCACCCGGCCAATGATAGCCCGGACAGAACGTCTGCGAAGCAGAACATCTGCGTGGCATACTTTCGGCATGACAGATTACGGCCACCCACTCGAGTTCGGGGTGTTCCTGCCGCCCGACGCCGAGCGGTTCGACGACACGCTGCGGCTCGCGCAGGCCGCTGACGTGCTCGGACTGGAGCTCGTCAGCATCCAGGACCACCCGTACAACGCGGCGAACCTCGACACGTGGACGTCGTTGTCGGTCATCGCCGCGACCACCACCAACGTCCGCGTGTTCCCCAACGTCGCGAACCTGCCCCTCAGGCCGCCGGCCATGCTTGCGCGCGCAGCAGCGAGTCTGGACGTCATCACCGGCGGGCGCGTGGAGCTGGGGCTCGGCGCTGGCGCGTTCTGGGACGCCATCGCCGCCATGGACGGGCCGCACCGCACACCGGCGGAGTCGGTCGAGGCGCTCGAAGAGGCCATCGCGGTCATCCGGGCACTGTGGACACCCGGTCGTGGAATTCGGTTGCAGGGCAAGCACTACTCGCTCAGCGGCGCTCGCCCCGGACCGTTTCCCGCGCACGACATCGGCATCTGGTTGGGCGCGTACAAGAAGCGGATGCTCCAACTCACCGGTCGCCTCGCCGACGGTTGGTTGCCGTCGAGTCCCTATGCGCCACCACAACAACTCAAAGCGATGAACGCCATCATCGACGAGGCCGCGCAAGAAGCCGGGCGTGCGCCCAAGGACATCCGCCGGATCTACAACATCGGATCCGAGTTCACCGCGGACCAACTCGCCGAACTGGCGCTCAACGACGGCATGAGCGGTTTCATCCTGATGGTCAACACCGACGACGAGCTGCGCACGTTCGCAGAGGAGGTCGCACCGGCCGTGCGCGAGATCGTGCAGAAGGAACGCGGTTCGACACTCCTGTGGGACGAGTCCAAGCGCCCAAAAGGCCCGGCGCCTGAAGCGGACGCCGTCTACACCGCTTCGGGCAGGGCGATGGGCCGTCAGCTGATCGGGGTCCACAACCACCTGCGCGACGAGCTGACGAAGGTCCGTTCGATCGTCGACCAGGTCGCGGACGGCATCCTCGACGTCGGCGAGGCGCGGTCCGAGATCAACACCATGACCATGCGCCAGAACAACTGGACGATGGGCGCGTACTGCGAGAGCTACTGCCGGCTCGTCACCCTCCACCACACGCTCGAGGACACGAGCCTGTACCCGCAGCTCAGAGAGGGCGACGCGCGCCTCGGCCCGGTCCTCGACCGGCTGACCGAGGAGCACCAGGTCATCCACGAGGTGCTCGAACGCCTCGACGCCGCGCTGGTGGCCACGGTCGCGGAACCGCACCGGATCGGCGAGGTGCAGAAAGCGGTCGATCTGCTCACCGACACGCTGCTGTCGCATCTGTCCTATGAGGAGGGCGAACTGGTCGAGCCGATGGCCCGCATCCCGTACCACCACTGAGTGCACTTGGGCGTGTGCGGCGCCACGCGGCCGCTGACTGCCAACAGACTGGGTTCGTGGACACCAGGAAGCGAGTCGATCCCGTCCGGCGCGGTCGCACCATCCTGGGGGCGTCGTTGCTGCTCACAGCCGTCGCCGCGGGGACAAGGGCCGCCGTCGGGTTCAGCTACGCGCCCGAGCTGGAGTCCGCGATCCGCGCGAAGGACGGCCTGGACGTCACGATCGCGCTGCACACCGGGCTGACGTACGCGTGGCTGCTGTTCGCGGTGCTGACCGGGATCGCCGCGGTTCCGTTGCTGGTCAACGGGTCGGGCCGGACGTTCGCGGCCGGTGTCTGCTACTCGCTCGGCATGCCGTTGCTGCTGTTCAGCATCGGCGTGATCGCACCGGTCTCCACGGTCCAGACGCTGACGTGGCTGGCGTGCGGCGCCATCTTGCTGTTGGTGTGCTTCGTGATGCTGACGTCAGGACCGGTTCCGCAGCGGCAGGCTCCGGACCGGCGCGGGCCGGTCCGGAGCCGTCGCCGCTAGCGGCCGGTCACCGTGCAGGTGGCCGTCGCGGACCTGCCGGGGTTGCTCTCCGACACGGCCGTGAGCGTCACCTTGGACATGATCGGACCACTGCCCCGCTGCGCGTGCACCGGAACGTCGACGGTCCCGCCGAACTTGGCCGTGGCCAGCGCGTTGGGCACCGACACGGTCCAGCCGTTCTCGGCCTTCGCCGTCACGCGGTAGACGTCACCGTTGAGGTACTGGTCGACGGGCTCCGGGTGCTGTCCACCGGGAGGTGCCGTGCGGCCGGTGTTGGTCAACGGGAAGCGGCACGTCGCCACGCCGTCGGTGCCGGCACGAGCAGCGGTCGGGTTGACCCGCACGCCGCGTTGCTGCGGCCCTGCGCCGTCCAACGACCGGACCGCCACCGTGTAGGACAGCACGCCACGGGAGTCGCGTTGCAGGTCCAGCACGTAGAAGTGCAGGCGGTTGGCCGTGTCGACGAACTCGAACTCGCTGCCGGAGTTCGTGCCCGCGTGCAGCAGCGCGTCGGACAGCTGGCGGTAGTCGCCGATCGTGATCGGGACCTTGGTGCCGTCGGGCAGGACGTAGTCGGTCATGCCGATGTCCTGCGGGTTCGAGTCGATCACCCACGTGAACGGCGCCGCGTCGGCGTTCTTCGTCTTGGCCAGCATCACGCCGGAGTCCGGGGTGAACGAGTCGGCGCCCATCCGGTCCACGACTTCGAGCGTGTAGTTGTTGTAGCCGCCGCCGTCGCAGAACGGGTTGGTGGAGACGTTGCAGGACGGGGACTTGTCGCCGGTGCCCAGCGCGAGGTTGATGCCCGTCAGGCCGGTGGTGCCGGGATTGACCTCGCGCGCGGTGATCTTCGCGATGACCGTGCCGGAGCCGGCCAGGGCTTCGCGCGACAGCCGCAGGACGTTCTTCTCGTCCACGATGCCGAGCTTGATCTTGTTGCGCAGGGTCTGTTGCGCACCGAGCGATCCGCCGCCGGTCGACGGGATCGTCCAACGGGAGTGCGGGCCGCCGGGGCCGTTGAACGAACCGCGCGACAGCATGTCCCACGGGCCGCTGTAGTCACGACGTGGCGGGCTGCCGTACGGGTTGTTGTAGTTGTCGCCGATGCCGAGGATGTGGCTCAGTTCGTGCGCGTACACGCCCTGGCCGGAACTCTCGGCCTGGGTCGACGAGCCGCCGCCCGCGTTGGGCCAGATCGACGAGCCCGCGGCCCACGACGTCCAGTCCACGTACCGAGTGCTCGACCAGTTCGGCAGCGCGGGATCCGGCGGACCGAAGGCGTCGGTGACGTCCTCCTTGGTCCGGAACTTCATCATCCCGAACTCCTGCCACGTGCCGGACTCGTCCTGGCCCGCCGACAGGTAGTAGGTGAAGTCGTAACCGGCGGGCACCTCGGCGCCGACGTCGGCCACCCACGCGGCACGACCGTCGGTGCGGATGTTGCGGTTGCAGGAGTCGCCTGCGGGACAACCGGTTCCGCCCTGGAACTCCATGGCGTACTCGTGGTCCTTGCCCGGCATCGTGTACGGGCCGAACGCCTTCAGGTCGACGCCGTAGCGCCCGCCGGAGGTCTCCATCCAGTACTCGTGCACGGTGTGGCCGCGGTTGAGGCCGTTCGGCTTGTTGAGGAAGTCCTGGTAGAACTGCCCGACCTCGGCGCGTGGCACGTTGCTCGCCTCAGCGCTCGGATTGCCGAACACCGTGGAGTTCTTGGCCTGCGTGACGACGAACGGCTGGTTCGGGTAGTCCAGCAGGACCAGCGCGCCCTTGAAGGTGCGCACCGAACCCTTGACCGCCGGGTCGGCCCAGTTGGTCCCGGGGATCTTCCGATAGTCCCGTTCCCACGTCATGTGGTCGGGGTTGACCCAGTTCTGCGGGTCGATCGGGCCGGGGAACCCGTTCTGCGCCAGCACACGCGCGGTGTCCCGGGACTGTTGCCACGGCTGTTGCTGCGGCCAGTGGTTGTACTGCCAGTGGTTCGACGGTTCTTCCGGGGGAGCTGCGGCGGAGTTGCCGGCGGTGAACATCGCGACCGAGAGGAACGCGGTGATCAGCAGGGCAGGGCGCCGGTGTCTGCGGTCCATACCACCACCGTGGTGCAGAACGACCCGTGCGAACCAGCGCCGATCGTCTGATCAGTTGGCCGGCAGCTCGATTCGCACCGACGCGCCACGCGGTCTCGGCACAAATCGCACGCTGCCGCCGTGCACGGCCACGACGTCCGCCACGATCGCCAGCCCGAGACCGGATCCGGGCAGGCCACGAGCGTCGGGAGCGCGCCAGAACCGTTCGAACGCCGAGTTCCTGTGCTCGAACGGCACTCCCGGTCCCTCGTCGCTGACGGTGAGCCAGCCCGGTTTCGAGCGGACGGTGATCGTGGAGCTCGCGGGCGAGAACTTCACGGCGTTGTCGAGCAGGTTGAGCACACTGCGTTCCAGCGCGCTCGCGTCGCCGACGACCGACCAGCCGGCGCGATCGACGTCGAAGAGGTGGTCGTGGGCCCGGCTGCGGGCGCGTTCGACGGCCCGGTCGATCACTCCGGCCACGTCGACGGGCTCGCTGGCCAGTTCGCGGTCGTCGCGGGCGAGCACGACCAGTTCGGTGACGAGATCGCCGAACTCCTGGCTCTGGGCCTGCAGGCGGTCGAGGACCTCGCGCCGCTGGGGCAGGTCGCGGCCCGTTCGTTCGCTGCGCACCAGCAGGTCGATGTTGGTGCGCAGACTGGTCAACGGGGTGCGCAGCTCGTGCGCGGCGTCGTTGACGAGGTTCTTCTGACGGCGGCGGGACTCGGCCAGCGCGGCGGTCATGGACGTGAAGGCACGGCCGAGGCGGCCCACCTCGTCCTGGCCGTCGACCGTGATCGCAGTGGCCAGGTCCTGGGTGCGCGCGATGTGCTCGGCGGTCTCGGCGAGACGTTCCATCGGGGCCAGGGCGCGGCGGGTCAGCCAGAGGCCGGTGCCGGCCACGAGCAGCGCGCCGAGGATCGAGACGGCCACCAGGACTCCGCCGAGCGTGGTCAGCGTGGTGTCGATCTCGGCCGTGCTGCGGCTCAGGATCAGCACCTCGCCGCTGTCCATCGGTTGCAGGAGAACGCGTGCCTCGGCGCCGGACTTCGTGATGCCGTCGCGGAACGTCGGTGTCGTGACGAAGTCGCCGGCGACGTTGACGACAGGGTCGACGCCGGGGGGCGCGCAGGTGCTGCCGTCGGCGTTCAACGTCTGGATGCCCTGCAGGACCTGTTGCAGTCCCTCCGTCGGAACGCCCTGGTCGCAACGGATCTTGAACTCGCGCCGTTCCCCCGGTGCCAGCGGCTGGCCCATCCGCGGTGGCACGCTCGCGAGCAGCGACTTGTCGAGCTGGGAACGCAGGTTGTGCTCGGTGGCGAGCCAGGTGACGACGCTGATCCCGGCGATGGCGACCGCCACGACGCACGCGGTGATCAGCGCGAGCTTGCTGCGCAGCAGGACCGGACGGCTCATGGCGACTCGCGCAGGATGAAACCCACGCCGCGCACGGTGTGCAGCAGACGGGTGCGGCCGCCGGTCTCGGTCTTGCGCCGCAGGTAGCCGATGTACACGTCGAGATTGTTCGTGCCGTTGTCCTGGCCCCACACGGCGTGCTTGAGGTGCTGCTTGGTCAGCAACCGCTCCGGGTTGCCCAGGAAGACCGCCAGCAGGTCGAACTCGGTCGGGGTCAGGTCGAGCCACTCGCCGCCGCGCACGACCTCGCGGGCGTCCGGGTCCAGCACGAGATCGGCGAACCGGAGCGTGCGCGGGACCGCGCGCCGCCGGTTCTGCTTGAGCAGCGCGCGGACCCTGGCCAGCAGTTCTTCCAGCGCGAACGGTTTGACCAGGTAGTCGTCGGCGCCGGCGTCCAGGCCGGTGACCCGGTCGCCCAGCGCGTCGCGGGCGGTGAGCATCAGCACGGGCAGGCGTTCCCCGGCCGCGCGCAACCGGCGGCAGGCCTCCGAACCGTCGAGGTTCGGCATCATCAGGTCGAGAATCGCCAGGTCGGCGCCCGCGAGCCGGACCAGTGCCTCTGCCCCGTCCGCGGCGGTGGTGACCTCGTAGCCCTCGAACTCCAGGCTGCGCCGCAGACTGTCCCGCACGTCCGGGTCGTCGTCCACCACGAGCAGTCGCATGCGCAAGACGGTAGGGCTCTTCGCTGTGAGCGAGCTGTGTGTATGCGCTCTAACGATTCTCTCAGCAGAAGCCAAGGACGTTCTCACGACAACGTCAGCAGGCTCGGTTGCACAACGGTCACAGCTGTGTCCACAGTGGAACGGAGATGACATGGCGGTGAGCACCGCACAGGCCACGGGGACGGTGGACATCATGATCCCCGTCTACAACGAGGAACGCGCACTGCCCGGCTGCGTAGACGTGCTGCACGCGTTCCTGACCGAGCAGTTCCCGTTCGACTGGTCGATCGTGGTCGTGGACAACGCGAGCACGGACTCGACCATGGAGGTCGCCTGGGAGCTGGCTCAGAAGTACGAGCGGGTGCGCGTGCACCACCTCGACCGCAAGGGTCGCGGGCTGGCGCTCAGGGAGTCGTGGGGCTCCAGCGAGGCCGCGGTCGTCGTCTACATGGACGTCGATCTGTCGACCGGCCTGGACGGGTTGCTGCCGCTGGTCGCGCCGTTGCTCAACGGCCATTCGGACCTGGCGATCGGGTCCCGGCTGGCACCGGGCTCGCGCACGGTCCGCGGACCGCGGCGGGAACTGGTGTCGCGCGCCTACAACGCGTTGATCAGACTGACGCACGGCGCGAAGTTCAGCGATGCCCAGTGCGGTTTCAAGGCCGCGCGCACGGAGGTCGTCCGGCCGTTGCTCGGCCAGGCCCGCGACGAGGCGTGGTTCTTCGACACCGAGCTGCTGCTCCTGGCCGAGCACAACGGTTTGCGCGTGCACGAGGTGCCGGTCGACTGGGTCGAGGACGTCGACAGCCGGGTCGACGTCGTCGGCACCGCCATCGACGACATCAAGGGGTTGATCCGCGTGGCTCGTGCGAAGGCCAACGGCACGGCTCGCGTGAACGGGCTGCCGCAACGGCCTCAGCCCCGTGCCATCCACCCGGACGCCGTGCTGAGCCGCAGCGAGGGCGGGCTTTCCTGGCAGGTGCTGTCGTTCGCGGTGATCGGCGTGATCTCCACGCTCGCGAACCTGGCTCTGTACGGCGTCTTCCGGCTGTGGTGGCCGGTGCTGGTGGCCAACCTGGTCGCGTTGATCATCACGACGTTGTTCAACACGGAGGCCAACCGCCGCTTCACCTTCACGGCCCGCAACACCGCCCGCGGCAAGACGCATCTGCAGGGCTTGGTGGTGTTCGGGCTCTACTACGCGTTCACCTCGACCGCGTTGCTCGTGTTGCACGCGGTCTCCCCCGACCCACCGCGCACCCTCGAACTGGTGGTGCTGCTCGGCTCTTCCGCGCTGGGCACGGTGGGGCGCTTCTTCCTGTTGCGGAGCTGGGTGTTCCGCCGGGACAACCGAAAGGACCAGGCATGACCGCCACGGCCGAAGTGGCCGCCCCCGCCGACGTACCGACCGAATCGCGTTCTCCCCGTTGGCCCGCATGGGTTCTCGTGGCGATCTGCGTGCTGGCCGGTGCGCTGTACGTGTGGGCGATCGGCGCCGGACAGGTCGGCAACTCCTACTACGCGGCCGCGGCGAAGTCGATGTCGACCTCGTTCGGCAACTTCCTGTTCGGCTCGTTCGACCCCGCCGGTGTGGTGACGGTCGACAAGCCGCCGATGTCGTTGTGGCCCCAGGCGATCGCCGTGTGGATCTTCGGTTTCCACGGCTGGGCGGTGCTGCTGCCGCAGGTGATCGAGGGCGTGGCGGCGGTGTTCCTGTTGCACCGCACCGTCCGGTTGTGGGCGGACGAGAAGGTGGCGCTGCTCGCCGCGCTGATCCTCGCGCTGACGCCGATCACCGTGGCGATCAACCGCGACAACAACCCGGACACGTTGCTGGTGTTGCTGCTCGTCGCTTCCGCCTACGCCTTCACCCGGTCGGTTCAGTCCGCCGAGAGCCGGCCGCGGACGAAGTGGTTGCTGTGGTGCGCTTTCTTCATCGGCTGCGGGTTCCTGACCAAGATGCTGCAGGCGTGGATCGTGGTGCCGGGGTTCGCACTGGCCTACCTGGTGGGGACCTCCGCTCCGGTGAAGCGCCGGATCCTCGACCTGCTGGCGGCCGGCGGGGTGCTGGTCGCGTCGTCGTTCTGGTGGGTGGCGCTGCACGCGTGGTGGCCGGGGTCCAAGCCGTACATCGGCGGGAGCACGGACGGCGGCGCGTGGGACCTGATCATCGGGTACAACGGCCTGGGGCGGGTGTTCGGCGGTGACGGCAACCGGGGTGGCGGAAGCATGCCTCTTCCCAGCGGCGCGGTACCCACCGGACAGGGCCCGATGGAGTTCGCGGGTCCTGGTGGCAGTGCGATGTTCGGCGGTCAGCCCGGCATCCTGCGCATGTTCGACGCCTCGGTCGGCGGGCAGATCTCGTGGCTGCTGCCGTTGTGCCTGCTGGTGCTGGTCGCGGTGTCCGTCGCGGGCGTGCTGCGGTGGCGGCGCGGGGTTCCGGGTGTTCCGGCCGAACGCGCGGGCTGGTTCATGTGGGGCAGCTGGTTGCTGGTCACGGCACTGGTGTTCAGCCTCGCACAGGGCATCTTCCACCCGTACTACACGACGATGCTCGCACCGGCTGTTGCGGCGATCAGCGCCGCCGGGATCGTGATGTTCTGGCGCGCCAAGAGCTTCGTGCGCTTCTTGCTGCCTTTGTCGGTCGCGATCACGGCCGGGTGGGCGTTCGTGCTGGTCTCGCGGGACACGTCGTTCCACGGCTGGACGCGGTGGGCGGTGCTCGGGGTCGCCGCGGTCGCCGTCGTGGTGTTGCTGGTGGGCCTGCGGCGGGCCGGACTCGTGGCGGCGGTGGTCGCGATGCTGCTGGTACCTGCCGTGTGGTCGACCGCCGTCGCCGCTAGGGCCGGTACCAACGGCGTGATGCCCGCTGCCGGTCCGCAGCAGCAGGGGGGCGGAATGATCTTCAGCGGCGGGCCGCCGCCAGGTGGCAACAGGCCTGCCCGCCCCCAGATCGGCACGATGCCCGGACCGGGCGGTGGCCGGGGCGAGCTGACCGACGAGCAGAAACGAATCCTCAACTACGCCAAGGAGAACAGCGGTGGCGCGGAGATCACCCTGGCGGTCGCAGGTTCGGCGCAGATGGCGTCGCCGTTCATCATGAGGACCGATGAGGTCGTGATCGGCATGGGCGGGTTCTCCGGCTCGGACAACGCGCCGTCGGTCGACCAGCTGCAGTCGTGGGTCAGCGAGGGCAAGCTCAAGTTCGTGCTTGGCGGCGGTGCCCAGATGGGTGGTCGCGGTCCTGGCGGCCGCGGCGACAACGGCCGCCAGGAGTGGATCACCGCGCATTGCTCCACTGTGGACCCGAGCGCCTACGGCGGTGGATCGGGACTGGAACTGCTGGAGTGCCGCGCGTGAGGTCAGGGCGCGAGCGCCCAGGCCTGCTGCGCGCTGGCCTTGCAGAAGGCGAGCCAGCGACTCTGGGTGGTGATCGCGCCGTCGGACCCGGCACGGACGAGTGCGGCTGAGGAGTTCTTCTGCGTCTGCGGGCCCCAGTCACCGTCGATGCCGGTGGAGATGCCCCAGATGTACTGGCAGGCGGCCTGGACGAAGTACGTCTGGGTCGCCGAGCCGGTGTTGAAGCTGGAGTCGCCGCTGCCCGAGATCGCGTTGTCGATGTGGGCGTGGTTGTGGTGCTCGGCGTTGTCGAGGTACGAGATGACGTGCCGGAAGTGGTGGTGCAGGGACGCCATCGTTCCCCAGTACCGGATCCGGGCGGTGCGCAGGGCGTCGCCGGTCGAGTTCTTCCACTGGTCGTAGCGGCCGTTGAACGCGGTGAACGTCGCACCTGTGTCGCGGTTCGTGATGAGCAGGCGCGCGAGGTCGAACGCCCTGCCGTCGCCGTGCATGCCCTCCTTGTTCACGTAGGCGCCGTACGAGTAGATCTTGTGCGGCGCGGTCCAGTGGTACGGCGTCCAGTTCCGCCAGTGCACGTGCCAGGTCTCCAGCCGGGCGTAGAACGCCGGCTCGTAGCGGAACGACGACGCGGCGCCGTTCACCTCGTAGAAGGTCGGCTGCGAGTTGATCTCGCTCTGGGTGACGAGAGCCGCCGCGGAGGCGCTCCCCGTGCCGAGCAGAACCGCCGCTGAGCCCGCCACACCCGCGGCGAGAATGCTCCGGCGCGACATCGATCCGTTCATGTCCGGAGTCTTGCCCCGGACATGAACGCGATCCCTAGTCCCGCGACCAGTCTTCGGGAGCGGTGACCGGCACTTCCTCCTCACGACTCGCTTCGTCCGCGAGCACGCTGCGTATCTGTTCCTCGCTCGCACCGAACATGAAGCACATGCCTGCGACGTTAGGCGTGACGTCCTCGTGCGGGCTTCTCGATTCCTGCTCGCTCTTCCGGTTTGGCCAGGTTTCGCGGCCAACCCGGACCGAACTGCCGGCGAATTTGCGCGCGCCCGCCTTCTCTCGCGGACATCCGCGTGCTGGGATGCACCATGACTGATCGCGGCGACCGCATCGTGAGCGTGCTGGAGGAGGCCTTCGCCGGCCTGATGGCCGCCGACCCCGCCGCGTTCCGGCACAAGTTCCGCAAGATGGCGGCCGAGCCGTTCACGTTCTACCGGGGCAGCGCCTGCCTGTTCTACGCCGACATGGCCGAACTGCCCGACGAGTGGACCGACGAGCGCACCAGCCGCATCTGGATCCAGGGCGACCTGCACGCGCAGAACTTCGGCACCTACATGGACTCCGAAGGCACGCTGGTGTTCGACGTCAACGACTTCGACGAGGCCTACCTCGGCGCGTTCACCTGGGACCTTCGCCGGTTCGCCGCCTCGATGGCCCTGCTCGGCTGGCGCAAGGCACTCCCGGACACCGTGATCACCGAACTGATCCGCACCTACGTCGCCGCCTACGTGGCCCAGGTCCGCACGTTCAACGAGCACCCGAACGACGAACTCTTCAGCCTGCGCCTGGACAGCACCGAGGGCGCCCTGCACCGTGTCCTGCAACGAGCCCGCCTGGCCACCCGGATCGGCCTGCTGGACGAGAAGACCGCGATCGTCGACTACGAACGCCGCTTCCGCCGCGACCGCGAAGGCACCCACGAGCTTCCCGACGACGTCCTCGAGTCCGTCGCCCGCGCCTTCGCGTCCTACCTGGACACCATCCCGACCGGCAAACGCGCGTCGAGCCGCACCTACGCCGTCAAGGACGTGGTGGGCCGCAGCGGCTTCGGCATCGGCTCCGCCGGCCTGCACGCCTACAACATCCTGGTCGAGGGCCGCTCCCAGGCGTTGGAGAACGACGTCGTGCTGTCCATGAAGCAGGCCAACATCGCCGCCCCCAGCCGCATCGTTCCCGATGCGCGGATTCGCGAGTACTTCACCGACCACGGCCACCGGACCGCCGTGTCGCAGCGAGCCCTGCAGGCCCACGCCGACCCGTGGCTCGGCCACACCGAGATCGACGGCGTCGGCTACGTCGTCGCCGAACTCTCTCCGTACGAGGCCGACCTCGACTGGTCCGACCTCACCGAGCCCGCCGACATGCTCCCCGTGCTCGGCTACCTCGGCCGCGCCACCGCGAAGATGCACTGCGTGGCCGACTCGGACTCCTCCCAGACCCTCGTCGACTTCCAGTGCGAGGAGGCCATCGCCGCGGTCATCGGGGACCGTGAGGAAGCCTTCACCGACGCCATCGTCGAGTTCGCGCTCGACTACGCGCGGCAGACGCGGGAGGACCACCGGCTGTTCGTGGACGCGTTCCGGGACGGCCGGATCAAGGGTGTCGGCTCGACGGCGTAGCTCAGTGCACGAGGCCGTGGTGGCGGTTCGTCCACGCGGCGACGGCCGGCAGCACGTCCGTGATCCACTCGCGGGCGGCGGCCGTGAGTTCGTAGCGGGCCGCGCGGCGGAGTACGAAGCCGTTGTCCTGCAGGCGTTCCAGCGTCCTGATGACCTTCGGGCCGAGGGCCGGGACCAGGTCCTCGGCAGCCTTGGCGCCGTCGGACAGCGCCACCAGGACCTGCGGTAGCTGGTCGCTGCTCATCAGGTCCTGCAACGCGAGCAGGTGGTGCAGGGCCGAGGAGTCGGCGGCGCGTTCGGCGGCGAACGTGCTCGGGTCGTGCAGCTGGACGCGGGCCCGGCCTGCCCGCTTGGCGCGTTGCAGGGCCGCGTCGGTGTCGCGGACCAGGTCGATCAGCGTGCCCTCGGCACTGGGGACGTGCGCCGCGACGCCGATGGACGCCGTCTGGCCGTGCAGGGTGAGGTGGTAGCCGTCGTTCGTGGTGATCTCGGTCTGCAGTGCGCGGATGCCGCGCAGGATTCGTTCGGCCACCATGGCCGCTTCTCCGCCCTTGGTGCGGGGCAGCAGCACGAGGAACTCATCGCCGCCGTAGCGGCACACGAGATCCGTCGGGCGCGTGTGGGCCGTCAGCACCGCGGCCACGTCGGTGAGCACCACGTCGCCTGCGGGGTGGCCGTATTCGTCGTTGATCTTCTTGAAGCGGTCGAGGTCGATCATGAGCAGCGCGACCTGCTCCCACCGGCGCTGGGCGCGGCGGTACGTCGCGGGTGCCTGGTCGTCCCAGCCCCAGCGGCCGAGGAGGCCCGTGAGGCGGTCCGTCGCCCAGGCGCCGACTGGTTGTGCGCACGAACCGCAGCGCGTAGGAGCGCTTTCGTCGTGCAGGCGCAGAGAACCGTGGTCCACCGGTGACCCCATTCGCACAGTCGCCATGAGTCCCCCCAGACTGCAGCTCTGACTGGCTCGATCTGCCTCTTTCAACTGAGGTGACGTCGTTCGGATCAAACGCGACACATCAGTGCAACAGGCGGAGTGTGATCATAGGACTACGGACAGGTGGATTCAACCCCTGTGATGTCATATGCTCTCTTGGTTCCACAACAGTGGAATGATCGCTGGCCCTGAGTCGCTCCAGCGGAGGTGTGGCGTGAGGCCGTTCACCGAGGTCCTCAACGAGCTCTGCAACAACCCGCCCGACGGACGGGGCAAGGTTACCAACGTAGCGCTCGCCGCCGCGGTGAAGTCCCGGGGCGGGGACATCGGGCACGGCTACATCTCGCAGCTGCGGCTCGGTGTGAAGGACAACCCGACCTGCCAGGCCATCGTCGACCTCGCCGGCGCGCTCGGCGTGCACCCCGCGGTGTTCCTCGGCGGCCGCCGCGAACTGCACCCGGCTGAACAGCCAGGATGGCGGCCGACGGCCGTGAGCACGCTCTTCGAGGCCGTGCACCCGCCGGACCGCGGACCGTGGTCGCCGGAGGAGGTCGCGGCGGCGATCAGCTCGTCCGGCCAGTTCGGCAGCATCTCCGCCAGCTACATCCGCGAACTGCTGAGCAACACCAGCGACAACCCGCGGCTCAAGCACATCCTCGGCCTGGCCGACCACTTCGGCGCCGACCCGGCGTACTTCTTCGACGACGACCTGGCCGCACGGGTCGACTCGGAGCTGACAGACTTCCTGGCACTGCGCGAACTCGGCGTCGTCGAGTTCGTCACCCGTCTGGCCGAACGCACAGGCGATCTGTCCCCGCAGGCGAGGGCCGCTGCGGTAGAAGGGTTCCGGCAGGCGCTCGAAGTCGGCGAAGGGTGGTCGTTCCCGTTGAACAGCCGCCGCAGCTCCGCGGACCACACTTGATGACGACGCAGGCGTGAAGATCTCGGCCTGGACCGCTGCAGACGACATCGAGAGGAGGCGACGGGTGAACCGCAGGAAACTGCGCAAGCTGGTCGACGAGGTCGCGCGAGACCTCGACCTGCCGCCCGACGCCACGCACCAGGAGGCGAGCCGCCGGGTCTGCGAGCTCATGGGTGAGCGGCTCGATCGTCCCGTCGACGTCCGCTTCGCCGCGATCACCAACGCGGTCTGCCTGAGCGGCGCGACCGCGTTGCTGGAGAACGGCACGTACCTCGTCATCTGCGCCGACTCGCCGTCCTGGTACCACCGCCTGCACGTGCTGCTGCACGAGTTCGCGCACGTGCTGCTCCAGCACCAGCCCGTCGCGCTGACCCGCGACGAGGGCATGCGCAAGCTCGCGCCGCACCTGCTGCCGCGGATGGCGAAGATCATCGCCGGGCGCACGACGCTGACCGAGGACGAGGAACGCGAGGCCGAGAACCTCGCCGACCACCTGCTGGAACGACTGACGGAACACCGGGTGTGGGCCGACACGGCCACCACCGAGGAGCCCGCGCACGTGCGCCGGGTGGCCGAGTCCCTCGAAGGAAGATCTCGCTGGGTGCGTCGTGGCGATCTTTAACCTGATCTACCTCTCGTGCGGCATGGTCGGTCTGCTCCTCCTCGCGTACAAGATCCGCGCACTGCGGTCGAGCTGGGGCAGCCCCCGTGTCGTCGCGCTCATCTCCACGGTCTCCTTCTCCGCGTTCGCCATCCTCTTCGCCGCACCCGCGAACATCACCTGGATCAACTGGGTCAGCGGCGTGCCGAACTTCGCCGCGTTGCTCGTCTACAGCCTGGTGGTGGGTTTCGCCGGGTCGTCGTTCGCTCTCGTGCTGTTCTGGCGTTATCCGGTGGTCCAGGCGTGGCAACGGGTCCGGCTGATCGTCGTCAGCTACGGCTCGATCATCGCGGCGATGATCGTGCTGTTCTTCAAGTCCGAGGTGGACGAGGAACGCCAGGTCGACTTCGACACGTTCTACGCGACGCAGCCCACGGTGGCGGTGTTCCTGTTCATCTACCTGGTGGCGGCGGCGGTCGGCTGTGGCGGTCAGGCCTACCACTGCTGGCAGGGCGCGCGGGACGAGGCGATCTCCGCCCGGCCCTGGCTCGCCCGCGGCCTGCGCTGGTACAGCGCGACCGGCCTGTTCCCGGTGGCGTTCGCGGTCATCAAGCTGTTCGTGCTGCTGATGAACTGGTTCGGTGAGCGCAGCTTCGACGTGCTGAGCCTGGCCGCGCCGCTGATGGCGTCGCTGGCGATCTTCCCGCTGGTGATCGCGATGGCCCTGCCGGTCTTCGGCCCGCGCCGCCCGTCGCCCTCGTTGTGGGTGCGGCGCTGGCGCACGTACTTCGCGTTGCGGCCGCTGCACCGCGCACTGGTGCACGTGAACCCCGGCATCGTGCTGGTGGCGCCGGGCAAGTTCCTCAACCCGCACCACCGCGTGCGCCGGCAGATCATCGAACTCAACGACTGGCGCTGGGCGCTCACGCCGTACTTCGACCTGACCGTCGGCGAGGCCGCCTCCTCTCGTGCGCGCGGAGCCTCACTGGCCAAGGACGAGGTGGCAGCCGTCGTGGAGGCCGCCCAGCTGCGGGCCGCGGGCTCGTCGGGTGGCCGTTCCCGGGCACCCAAACGCCGTCCCGCCGCGGAGATCGTCGACGGCACCGACCTCGCCGCCGAGCACGACAGGTGGGTCCGGATCTCGCGTGCGTACCAGCACTCGCCGATAGTCGACGCCGCCGTCGCCGACGCAGCGCGCGTGGAAGCAGCAGGGGGAATGGACTAGATGGCACCCACACACGCCGTTGTGCTCGGAGGTGGACTCGCGGGCATGCTCGCGGCGTCCGTCCTCGTCCGGCACGTGGACGAGGTCACCGTGGTGGAGCGCGACAAGCTGCCGGACGGCCCCGCGCCGCGTTCCGGCGTGCCTCAGGCCCGGCACGCGCACCTGCTGATGTCCGGTGGCGCGCGGGCGATCGAGTCGTTGCTGCCGGGCACGCTGGACGCGTTGTTCGCCGCCGGCGCACACCGGATCGGCGTGCCGAACGACCTGGTGTCGCTGAGCGCCCAGGGTTGGGTGCCGCGGTTCCCCGAGATGCAGTTCATCGTCTCGTGCAGCCGCGGGCTGCTGGACTGGGTCGTGCGCACCCAGGCGTTGCGGGACAACAAGATCTCCGTGCTGACCGGGACCGAACCGGTGTCGTTGCTCGGTGATCGGCACGCGGTGACCGGGGTGCTGGTCGAGGACCGGATCTCGCACGAGCAGGTGTCGCTCGAGGCGGACCTGGTCGTGGACACGACCGGCCGCGCCTCCCGGTTGCCCGCCTGGCTGGTCGACCTGGGACTGCCTGCCGTGCACTCCGAGAGCGTCGACTCCGGACTTGCTTACGCGACAAGGATCTTCCAAGCACCGCCGACCGCGACCTCCGGTTTCCCGATCGTCAACGTGCAGGCGAACCCGCGCGATCCGCATCCCGGTTGCACCGCGACCCTGCTGCCCATCGAGGACGGCAAGTGGCTGGTCACGTTGTCCGGGACGCGTGGCGGCGAGCCGTCGACGGACGAGTCGGAGTTCGTCGACTTCGCCCGGTCGGTGCGCAATCCGGTCGTGGGTGAGCTGATCGCCTCGGCCGAGCCGTTGTCGCCGGTGTACGGCTCGCACAGCACCGCGAACCGGCGGATGTTCTTCGAGCGCTTGAAGTCGTGGCCCTCCGGGCTGCTGGCGCTGGGCGACTCGGTGGCCACCTACAACCCCGTTTACGGGCACGGCATGTCGATCGCGGCGCAGAGCGCGCAGGCGTTGGACGAGGGTCTCCAGGCCGGGCACGGCGCACAGCAGATCCAGCGCGGCATCGGCAAGGTCGTCGACGGGGCCTGGGCGATGGCGACCAACCAGGACATCCTGTATCCGGGCGCGGTCGGGAAGCCGTTGCCGCTGGCCGGGCGGGTTCTGCAGCGCTATGTGGACCGTTTGGTGCGCACGGCCACCACAGAGGCCGCGGTGACTCGGGCGTTCCTCGACGCGTTCACGTTGTCCGCTCCGATGGCGAACCTGGTCAGTCCCAAGATGGTGTGGGCGACCCTGCGCGGGCCGCGGTCGGCCTCGCCGGAGCCGACGCTGACCGCGGACGAACGCGATCGGGTCACCGGCTGACGTGTACCGCCTTCAGGCCGTCATCGCCGGCGCCGGGGTGCTGGTGAGCGATCGTGTCGTTCCGCTCGCGCAGGACCTGGTGCTGCTGTCCGCCGTGCCGGACTCCGAGCAGTTGGTGGAGTGGTCGCTGCGCGGGCCGGTCGCGTTCGTGGACGCGGAGTTCTTCGGTCGCGCGCGCTCCGGCGACTCGGGGTCGTGAAGGGCGAGCACCACGACGAGTTCGACGCCGTGGGGCTCGGCCGGCACCGCGACACCGAGGACTGGGTCACGTCCGCGGAGTGAAGTCCGCGCTCTGCACGTACTTCGTGGCCTCGACGAAGACCGGGTCCTGCATCCTCGCGTCCAGCTCGGCCTCGGTGGGCTCCGCGACGCGCTGGTGCAGCCACCACAGGTTGCCGAACGGGTCGGCGAACCTGCTGACCCGATCGCCCCAGAACAGCTCGGTGGGCTCGGTGACGATCCTGCTGCCGAGTGCCACCGCGCGCTTGAGAACGGTCGCGTCGTCGGCGATGTAGAGGCGCAGGAACGCGGGTGTGGGCTGCCAGTCCGGCTGGTCGAACAGCATCACGACCGAGTCGCCGATGCGGACCTCGGCGTGGCCGATCCGCGGCGCCTCGCCGACGCGGCCGAGTTCGGTGGCGTCGAACACCTCCGTGATGAAGTCGATCAGCTCGGCCGTCCGTCCTGCGGTGATCAGCCACGGCGTCACGGTGTGGTAGCCCTCGGGCACGACGTTCATTCGGTCTCCCCTTTGCTCGTTGAGGCGACCGTATGGCGAATGTAGGACGAGATCGGTCCTAGTTCTGGCATAGGTTTGCGGCATGAGTGATGCGGCCCGGTTGTTGCGCCTGCTGTCGTTGCTGCAGACGCCCCGCGAGTGGCCCGGCAGCGAACTGGCTGCCCGGTTGGAGGTCACGCCGCGGACGGTGCGGCGTGACGTCGACCGGTTGCGCGACCTCGGCTATCCCGTCGAGGCCTCGATGGGCGCGCTCGGCGGGTACCGGCTCGGCGCGGGCGCGGCGATGCCACCGCTGTTGCTCGACGACGAGGAGGCCGTCGCCATCGCGGTCGGCCTGCGCACCGCCGCGCGGCAACCGGTGGCGGGCATCGCCGAGGCGTCGCTGCGCGCCCTGGCGAAGCTGCAGCAGGTGCTGCCGCCCCGGCTGGCCCGGCGGGTCGCGTCGCTGACCTCGGCCACCGCACCCGCGGCACCCTCGGACGCCTCGCTGGTCGACCCCGGTCAGCTGACCGTGATCGCCGGCGCGGTCGCCGCCCGCGAACGGGTGCGGTTCGCCTACGTCGCCAACGAGAACGTGGTCTCGAAGCGGCACGTGGAACCTGTTCAGCTGGTAGCGCTCGGCCGGCGCTGGTACCTCCTCGCCTTCGACGTGGAACGGGACGACTGGCGGATCTTCCGGCTGGACCGCGTCTCCTCCGCACTCGCCACCGGCGCGCGCTTCGCTCCGCGCGTGCCGCCTGGCGGGGACGCGACGGAGTTCGTGACGCGGAAGATGTACGACTCGGCGCCGACCTTCCGGGCCCGTGCGACCCTGCGGCTACCGGTGGAGCTGGCGCGGGCCCGGCTCGCGGACTTCGCCGGCGACCTGACCGCCCTCGACGACGGTTCGTGCTCGTGGCACAGCGTCGAGGACACGATCGACTACCTCGCGTTCCGCCTGACCTTGCTGGGCTGCGACTTCGCGGTGCACGGCCCGGACGAGCTGGTGGAGCACCTGCGGGGGTTGGGCGAGCGGATCAGCCGCTCGGTGGGCGGGGCTCACCCGTCCGGTGGTCCCGCTCTCACACCCAGCACCGGCTGACCTCCCACCACGCCTTCATAAGCGCGATCCCACGGCCAGTGCCCGGACTCGTCGGCGTGCACGAGTTGCAGGGCCTCGATGCCCTCGCCGTAAAGCCGCGCGGACACCAGCAGGTGGGCCCACGGGCGCGCCACGCGGACGACTTCCAGCAGCGGGCCGCCAGGCACGCTGAAGCGGCGGCCGGGGGCGGGCAGGCAGCTGTGGGCGAGGTGTTCGGCCATGTCGTCGAGCAGGCGGCCCGCTTCCAGGACGGGCATGCCCGTCACGACGAACTCCGGCAGGCCGCGCGGGGTCAGGCCCACGGTGTAGGCCCAGGGCGGGTGGGCCCGGTCCCGTTCTACCGCCTGCACGGCCCAGCCTCGCGCGTCGATGCAGCGGCGCAAGGTGGCCAGGTGTTCTTCCATTCGGTCTGCGGGGTGGTCGCAGTCCCAGCACATGGCGGTCTCCTCGGATCGGTGGTGGATCCAGTGTGCCGAGGAGCACCGACAAGATCGTTTGAGCAGTTCGTTGACAGAAAGTGGACAAACGATCTGTGGGCCGTCTGGATCGTTAATCTGCGACGCACGGAGGATCGTGCATGCGCCAACGAACGCATTTCATCGCGGCCGCGGGCATCGTGGTCGCCTGTCCGTTCTCCAGATCAGGCGGAGCAATGGGCGACATACAACCCGGCTATGCCCTCCGCAGAGGGCATTGAATGCAGATAGAACCCGGCACCCCACTCGCGGACGCGGTCAAGGCCGCGCGGTCCGCCGCGTTGCGCGGCAACGTGCTCGGCGTCGACCTCGCCTACGCGAAGGCCGCGAAGATCAGCCCGCTCGTCGCCCACGACCACTGCGCCACGCTGCTCAACCTCGGCGCGATCGCCAAGGCCGCGCAGCGCTGCGACGAGTATCTGGGCGCGGGCAACGACATCACGCTGAGAGTCCTCCGGGCCCAGATCCGCAGTGCCGCGACGGATCACACCGCGGCCGAGCGGGACGTGCGCGAACTGCGAAAGATCAAGCTCACCGAACTGGAACAGGCGAGGCTCGCGCGAGTGGCCGCGCTGGCCGCCGCGGACCGCTTCGACTACCCCACCGCGGAAAGCGAACTCGACGCCGCCGAACGCCACTTCCGCCGCGCTGGGCGCCCAGAGCACCTGGAGCACATCGGCCGGGATCGGGTCCTGCTGGACGTGCGCAGGGGCACCCGCGTCACGAAGATCAGCGGTCAGGCTCCCCGGCATCCAGCCGACTTCCTGCGACGGGCCGCCGCGCTCAGGCGCGAGGTCCGGTACGAGGAAGCGCTGGCGTTGATGACGAGATGCCTCACCAGCTACCAGATCGAGGCCGCGCTGAGGTTCGCCGTCCTCTACGAGCTGACCGTGCTGCTGGTGATGACCCGGCAGGCGGGCGCGGCCCGCAGGCTCTTCCCGCTGCTGGTCGCCGCGGCCGGGCCGGAGGTGATCGCGCAGCTCCCGGACGCCACCCAGACGCTGCGGCCGGAACGCCGGCTCAGCCACGTCCGCCGCCTGATCGCCGAGGACGAGCTGCTCAAGGCGGAAGGCATGCTGGGCGAGGGGAACTCCCCGCTGTGGCACCTGACCTCCGCCGAGCTCGCGTACGCCCAGGGCAGGCTCGAACAGGCCGCACAGCACTTCGAGGTCGCGAGCCGATCGGGTCACGCCGAGCTCACCGCGCTGGCACTGCGCAAACTCGGCGACACGTTCGCCGACGCCGGCCACGAAGACCTTGCCGCACAACACTGGTCCGAGTCCCGGCGCATCGAGGAGAACAGCACCGACCACCAGGACGGCCCCAGCGGCAAGCTCCGGATGCTGCGCGCGGCCCCCGACGAGCACGACGGCCGGGTGCGCGCCGCGGTCCGCCGCGCCCGGCGTGAAGGCGGCAAAGCGTTGGCGGGACTGGTGGTCGCGATCGAGGCGGCCAGGAGCACGGCGATCCTCACCGAGCCACGCGACCTCCCGAGCTTCGTCGACCTGCCCGCGTCCAGGCGCTGGCTCGCCAGGGCGACGAGGCGGCTGCCGAAGGACCAGGTCGTGTGGATGATGCACGCGACGCCGGACCAGCTCCACCACGTGATCATCGGCCGCAGGATCACGCACGTCACGACCAGCGTCCACATCGGCGAGCTCACCGACACGATCCGTCGGCTCAAGGCGTGGAAACCCAAGTACGACAACGCGATCCTCGGCACCCTGCTCGGCGAGCTGACCCGCCTGATCGCCCTGGACGAGGTCATCGGTGCCCTGCCGCCCAAGGCCACCCGCATCGCGGTGGTGGCGGGTGACGTCCTCGCGGACGTGCCGCTCGCCGGCCTGCCCGTCCCCGGCACGGACCACCACCTCGGCGTGACCCACGCGCTGTCCAGCCTGCCCTGTCTGTCGGCGCTGAGTCCGTTGCAGCGCCGCTCCCGCGGGCAGAGGGGCGACGAGACGGTGATCTTCCGGAAAGCCGCTGAACTGCAACGGACTCTGGAAGAGGGCCGATTCCACCGCGTCCGCATCGACGCACACGGCACGAACGATCGCCTGAACCCCGGCCAGTCGTGGCTGGAGTTCCGCGACGAACGAATGTCCGTGGAAGCGTTGGGAAAGCTGGACTTCAGCGCGTGCGGCACGGTCGTGCTCGGCGCCTGCGAGTCCGGCATGACCCAGCGACGCGGCCACGACAAGGGAACCGGGTTCGTGCGCGCGGCCATCACCGCAGGCGCGGCCTCGGTCGTCGCGGCCAGGTGGAAGGCCGGCGACGAGGTGGCGCGGAAGGTGCTCGACGCGTTCGACCACCACCTCGCGAAGCTCCCGAGAGATCGCGCTCTGCAGCACGCACTGAGAGAAGTCGCCGACCGGCACCCGGCCGACTGGGCGTGCTGGTCCCTGCACGGCGACGCGGGCGTTCAGACCTCAGCGGGCCCGCTGCGCAGAAGACTCAGGAAGAACGGAGACCCCGTGCCGCTCGAAACCCGTCCCAAGGTGTTCCTGTCGTTCGCCGGCAAGGACCGTCCGCACGCCGAGCAACTCCGTGCGGAACTGGAAGCGCGCAACGTCAACGCCTACCTGGACGAGAACGAGATCGCACCCGGCGACAACGTGATGGCCGCGATCGACGAGGCACTGGCCACCTCCGACTACTACGTCCTGCTGTGGTCGGCGAACACCCCGCATCGCGAGTGGGTGGCCAAGGAGTGGTCAGGGGCGTTCAACCTGGAGATGACGCGCCGGCGCGCGTTCCTGTTCATCGTGCGGCTCGACGAGGAACCCCTGCCCGCGCTTCTCGCGCCGCGCAAGCACATCGACCTCGTGGACGCCGCCGACCGCCTGGTGGCGATCTGGCGCTCCGACCGCAAGTCGGAGCTCCCGGTGTTCCCGCAGCCCGTCCCGCCGACGCCGGACGGCCCGACCGTCGCGATCTCGGTGCGCAGCCACGACCTCGGCACCACGCACGTCGTGATGACCCCGCTGCACCTCACCGGCGCCGCGCTGTACCGGTCGGTGTTCGACGCGATGCAGCTGCCGACCGAGCAGGCCACGTTCGACGGCGCGATCGGGATGCGGTTCACCTACGAGCTCTACCAGCAGAACGAGCCGATCCCGGACGATCAGTCCACTGTGGAACTCACGTCCGACGTCGTGGACATCGCGGTCCGCGTCGAGTCGTACGGCCCGCGTGGCTCGCAGGGCAACAAGGAGTTCCGGCCGTTGCCGGAGGAGGGTCTCGACGTCGACCAGCAACGCATGCTGTTGGTCAACGCCTTCCGTCATCTGCTCCCGTAGGACTCCGAACGGGTGAATTCGGCCGTCGCTGTCAGCCTTGGCTGGTTTCAGCGCCTGTAACCGTTGAAGGTCGCCTCAGGGCGGTGAACGACGTGAGCGGACGCTGAAGGGAAGGCCGTTGAGCACACCGGAGCCGGATCAGGGCTTCGCCGAGTTCTTCCGCGGGTGCCTGCCCGTGGTCACGAGGACGCTGACGGCTTTGAGCGGCGACACTCGCGTCGTCGAGGACATCGCGCAGGACGCGTTGGTGATCGCTCGGCACCGATGGAGCGACATCCACGCGTACGACAAGCCTGAGGCGTGGGTGCTCAAGGTCGCGATACGGCTCTTGCGGCGGTGGCAGCAGCGCTACGGACACGAAACGCTGCTGGCCGAGGTGCCCGAGGTCGTTCAGCCCGTGCACGACGTGGAGGCGCTGCACTCGGCGTTGCGCGAGCTGTCTCCCAGGCACCGCGAAACCGTGGCGTTGCATCACCTGCTCGGGTACTCGGTCAGCGAGATCGCCACGGTGCTGATGGTCGGCGAGTCCACCGTGCGCACGCACCTCACTCGCGGCCGGGCCGAGCTGCGACGGATTCTCGGAGGCAGTGATGAGTGAGCTGCTGAGCCAGTTCGAGCTCGACGAGGCCGTCGAGCGGTTGTACCGCCTGGGCGAGGACGCGGAACGGGCCGGGCGCCTGCGCGAGGCGGCCGTGCACTTCCGGGTCGCCGCCGACCAACGCCTCGGTGACGCGGCCGTGCGGCTGGCGCACGTCCTGTTCGCGCTCGGCGAGACGGCCGAGGCCTCGCAGTGGTGTCTGGCCGCAGTGGCGGACGGATTTCCCGAGGCAGCGGAGTTGATCAGGGAGAAATCCGGGGAACGGCAACGGTTTCTGGAGCACGCGGCCCGGATCATGGTCGGCGCGCCCACGTTCGACTGGCTGCCGTCCGGGATGCCGTCGGTTCTTGTTTCACCAGAGGTGATCGCGGCGCGCACACAGGCGTTGCGGGCGTTGGACCGGCGTTACGGCGGGATCGCCTGCCACACCTCGGTTCTGGAGCACCTCACCGCCGTCGAACCCATGATCGTCGTCGGCGACGCTCCGACGTGGACCGCCGTCGCCGAGGTCTACGAGCTGGCGGGCTGGACGGCGTTCGACAGCGGACAGCCCGGGGTCGCCCTGCCGCACTTCGCCAAGGCGCTGACGTTGGCGCGCCAGGCGGAGAACGAATCGCTGATCGCCTCCGTGCTGACACGGGCCGGTCGAATGTTCCTGCACCACAACGCACCCGACGACGCGCTGAAGGCGTTCCAGCTCGGTGTCGTGGCGGCGCACAACGCGTGGGCCGACCGGTGTGCGTTGGACGATCCTGAGGAGGCGATCGCCTCACTCACCACAAAGGTTGGCACATATGGCGAAGGCCGCGCTCGCACGCTCGCGTTGACGGCGCTGGCCCGTAATCATCTCGCGCTCGGCGACATAGCGATGGCGACCGAGTTCGCCGGAGAAGCCGTGGCGTCCGCCCAGAACCTGCGTTCGGCACGCGCCGACGACCAGCTGCGCCGGCTGGGGCAGGAAGCCCGCTCAGCCGGCGCATCTGTGCTGGCAGAGCAGGTTTCGGCCCGCTGCGCGCGTTCTGGATGACGCTTTCACCCGAGCCGGGCCGCCACACGTGTACGCGCATTCGAGTAAGTTCTTCGGCATGGCCGAGCCTTTCTCCTGGGTGCCCGCGGGAATCAACACGGACGTGCCCAGCGCGGCACGGGTCTACGACTTCCTGCTGGGAGGTGGCCACAACTTCGCGTCGGACCGCGCGGTCGGCGACAAGGTGCTGCAGATCCTGCGCGACGGCCGTGCCATCGCCTCGTCGAACCGCTCGTTCATGCGCCGTGCCGTCCTGCTGATGATGGAGCAGGGCATCACGCAGTTCCTCGACCTCGGCTCAGGCATCCCCACGGTCGGCAACGTCCACGAGATCGTGCAGCGGGAAAATCCGGACGCACGAGTCGTGTACGTGGACTACGACGAGGTGGCGGTCTCGCACAGCCAGCTCATCCTGGAGGGCAACGACAACGCGGGCGTCGTGCAGGCGGACATGTGCCGTCCTGACGACGTGCTCGCCGACCCGGCCGTGAAGGGCCTGATCGACTTCTCCCAGCCCGTCGGCCTGCTCATGGTCGCCGTGCTGCACTTCGTCTCGGACGAGAAGGGCCCGGCCGAGGTCGTCGCCCGCTACCGCGATGCCATGCCGTCCGGCAGCCTGATCTCCCTCTCGCACCTCACGGCGGACTTCAAGCCGCAGGAGATGGGCGCCGTCGTCGAGGCCATGAAGCACAGCCGCGACCCGATGTACTTCCGTTCGCACGACCAGTTCGAGCCGATGTTCGCCGGCATGGAGATCCTCCAGCCGGGCGTCGTCTCGGCGCCTCAGTGGCACCCGGAACTCGGCCCGGCCGGAGAAGGTGGCCCTGCGGACGTCTACGTCGGCATCGGCCGCAAGCCCTAGCGGAACTTCCAGGCCTGAGCCGCGGAACCGTTGCAGCTCCAGATGTTCAGGCGCGCGCCGGGAGTGGTGGACGCGTTGGGGTTGTCCAGGCACAGCCCAGACTGCGGGTTCTGCACGGACCCGTCCGACCGCACGCGCCACTGCTGCGCGCCCGTTCCGTTGCACTGCCACAGCTGGACGGCCGTGCCGTTGGTCGTGCCGCTGTTGCTGATGTCGAGGCACTTGCCGGAGATGGCGATCGTGCCGTCCGCGACGACGCGCCACTTCTGCGCGTAGGAGTTGTTGCAGCCCCAGATCTGCACGGGGTTGCCGTTCTCGGTGCCACCGGCGTTGTTGTCCAGGCAGAGCGTCGACGAAGCCGACAGCTCGACGGAACCCGTGCCGGACGGGTGGCGTTCGGCCGGAAGTGACGGCGTGTTCAGGTGGTAGAAGTCGACGGCCAGGTAGTTCGGGGTCTTGCGTGCCGCGGGTTCGCAGAAGCGCTGGGCCCGGTTGACGAGCTTCGAGTTGTCGGTGGAGACCGTGCCCTGCATCGGGACGTCGCGGAAGTGGTTCATCACGAACAGTGGGCGGAAGTTCGCTTCCGTCGCGGTCAGCGGCTTGTCGCCCCAGCGTGAGTAGCAGGACCAGTCGGAAGTGCCGGTTCCTGAGCCCATCGACCAGTAGTTCTCGACGGTCCAGTCCTTCTGGTAGAGCACGCCGGAGTTCTCGCGGCCGTCGCGGCCGTGGTCGGTGAAGATGAGCAAACGCTTGCCGGTGGCCCTCATCTGCGACAACGTCGGCCAGCCGTTTTCGCGCACGCCCTCGGCTCGGTACAGGACGTCGCCCAGGCCCTGAACGCGGGCGAGTTCGGAGCGCAGGACGTCGGCCGAGACGTAGTCCTCCAGGAAGACCGTGACGATCTCGGTGGGGCGGGACTTCAGGAAGTCGACGATGCGCTGGACGTCGACGTTCAAAGCCACCGGCTTGCTGACGGCCGTGCAGCTGTTGTGGCAGAGGATGGCGCCGTCGGGGGTCTGGTGGATGTCGAGCATGAAGCCGCGGACGCCGTCGTTGAGCTGCTGAACGATGCCACGGGACTGGTTCGGGGCGATGTTGGCGAACATGAAGCCGCCGTCGACGCCGTTCGCGTAGGCGTTGTGCGCGGTCAGGAACGTCATCTCGTCCAGGCGCGGGTCGGCCGGGGGCTGGACGCGGACCGGGGTGACCGGGGTCAGGAACCACGTGTCGTTGCCGGTGCCGACGCGGATCTGGTCGGTGCCGGACGCGATCAGGTAGCGGTCGGCGCCGGGGTCCTTGAAGCGGTATCTGTCCTGGTCGTCGAGGAGCCCGGTCCACTGGGCCTCCGCGCTCGAACAGCTGACCATCTGGGCGGCGTCGCCGTTGCGGCCGAGGCACTGGCCGCCCTCGGACAGCGTGCTGCCGTTCCAGGAGAACTGCTGGCGGTCCTCGTTGCCCTTGGGGCGGTGCTGGAGGACGGACGAGCCGGAGACGGCGGCGTTCTGGCCGGTCACGGCACTTTGCAGGTAGTAGTTGCCGTTGGGGGCCGCGACCGCGTCGACAGGGACGAGGAGCAGCGACAACAGCGCGAGTGCAGGGATGATGCGCATGAGGTGAAGGCTCGTCCATGGACGTGAACATGAAAAGGATTCACACCGAAATCCGTCCAAACCGAGACATCTGTGGGCCGGACCACACAAGTCGATGCAGCGGATCGAGCGGCGAGAGGGGTTTCCCGATCCGCAAGCGACCACTGAGGAGAAGGGGGCGGCGTGGGGTTCGACCAGTTCGTCGCTGATCGACTGGATCGGCTGTTGGCCTATGCCACCGCGATCACCTGCGACAAACACCTGGCGCAGGACATCGTGCAGAACGTGCTCATGCGCGCGCAGGGCAAGTGGGAACGCATCGGGGCGATGGACGTGCCCTATCTCTACGTGAAGCGCATGGTGACCAACGACTACCTGTCGTGGTGGCGTCGCAGGGCTGCCCGCGAGATCGCCGTGGAACGCGCCGAGCTCGCCAAGCACGTGCCGTCGATGGCCGATCCGGCCGACGCGCACGCTGAACGCGAGGCCATGCGCGCACGGATCGCCGTCCTGCCTCGCAAGCAACGCGCCGCGTTGGTGCTGCGGTTCTACGAGGACTGCAGTGACGCGGAGATCGCACAGGTGCTCGGGTGCACGGAATCGACCGTGCGCAGCCAACTCTCTCGTGCGCTGCAGACGTTGCGCACTCACGAACTCGCCCGGTCCGCCACCCTGGGGGTGCACTCATGAACGACCTGATCCGCCAGGCCATCGCCGCTGAGGCCGAGGAGCGCGTGGACTCCCGGACCGTGCTGGCCAACCTGCACAAGGCCAAGAAGCGCAAGCCGCTCGGGCTGATCGTCGGTGTCGCGACGCTGACCGTCGCCGCGGCAGCGGCAGCCGTCGTCATCCCGACGACGATCAAGAAGACCGAGACCGCTCCGCTGGCGGTCTCCGGACCGCAGGACGCACAAAACGTGCTGCTCATCGGCGCCGACGACGTCGGCCTCACCGACGCGCTCATGCTCGCGCGGTTCCGGGCGGACGGGTCGGCCGTCATGGTCGTGTCGCTGCCACGGGACATCCTGGTGGACGGCGAGACGATCAACAGACTGTTCGCCCAGGACCCGAAGAAGCTGACCGCGGCCGTCGAGAAGACCACCGGGGCGAAGGTCGACCACTACGCCGCCGTGAAGATGTCCGCGTTCGGCCAGATCTCGCAGCTCATCGGCGGTGTCGAGGTGTGTCTGAAGGCGGCGACGACCGACCCGGTCACCCACGTCAGCTTCCCGGCAGGCAAGCAGACGCTCATGGGCGATCAGGCGCTCGCCTTCCTGCGCCAGCGCCACGGTCTGCCCAACGGCGACCTGGACCGGGCCAAGCGGCAGCAATTGTTCCTCGTCGGACTGGCGTCGCAGATCACCAAGGACAAGGCGACCGCACTGGCGCGCGGGGTCAGCGGGTCGATCACCGTCGACGAAGGCTGGGACGTGCTGGAATTCGCGCAGCGGTTCACCGGCCCGATGGCGATCGGCGTGACGACGCTGCCGGTGGGCGCGTCCGTGCCGCGCGAGACCGGGTACGGCTACGAGGTCGACTCCGCCAAGTCCAAGGAGTTCGTGGACAAGGCCCTCGACGGAGGCGACACCTCCGGCGAAGGCGGCTGCGTCAACTGACGATCACTCCAATGGAGCATCAAGTCGCCCTTCTGCGCAGTCGATGATCAGCACGTAGCCCGCGAGACGGCCGCTACGATCAATTCGTGCGTGAACCACTTGAACGTGACTCAGAGATCGCGCACATTCGTGAAGCTCTGGACGCAGCCACCCGTGGTGAGGGTCGCGTCGTCGTCATCGAGGGCCGTGCGGGCATCGGCAAGACCAGGCTCGTGCACGAGTGCCGCGAACTGGCCAAGGAGCGCGGATTCGGGCGGCTGCAGGCTGTCGGTGACGCTCTGGAGAACGCCATGGCGTGGGGCGTCGTCCGGCAGATGGTCGAGCGGTCGGTGTCGCGGTACTCCGGCGAACTGCGCGAGAAGATCCTCGCCGGGCCGTCCGGGGCGGCGCTGAAGGCCCTGGACGACGCCGCGCTCGACCCGAGCCAGGCCGAACTGGCCCGCACGCTGCACTCGTTGTGGTGGGTCGCGGTGGACCTCTCGTCCACCCGCCCGCTGCTGATCACGGTGGACGACGCGCACTGGGCGGACCACTCGTCGCTGCAGTTCCTCGTCTACCTGTCCCGCCGGATCGCGGACCTGCCGATCGCGCTGGTCGTCGCGACCAGGCCGCCGATGGACAACTTCGGGCCGCTCGCGCAGCTGAGCGTGTCCGCCGACCGGTTGCTGCCGCGTCCACTCACCACGGACGCGCTCAGCGCCCTGGTCGGCGGGCACCCCGCGGTGATCACCGCACTGCACGCGGCCAGCGGCGGGAACCCGTTCCTGTCCGGCGTCCTCGTCGACGAACTCGCGGCGCTCGGGCTGCCGCTGGACGACGCCGCGACGGCGGAGAAGGTCGGCACGCTCGGCCCGAGCACCGTCTTCCGCGCCACGCTGGGAAGGCTGCCCGCCGAAGCGGTGGCGCTCGCGGGCGCCGTCGCCGTGCTCGGCACGCACGCCGATCCGTGGCAGGCGGCGGAACTGGCGGAGGTCGGCGATCTCCCGGCCGCGGTCGAGGCGTTGACGGCGGCGAACGTGCTGATCACCGGCGACCATCTGGAGTTCGTGCATCCCGTGGTGCGTGAGGCGGTGCTGACCGGTCTCGGGCCGATCGCGCGCGCCTCGTTGCACGCGCGCGCCGCGAAGTCGTTGCAGGAGTCGCACGCCTCAGCCGATCGAGTGGCCGCGCATCTCGTCCACGCTCCCAAAGGGACACTGCCGAACGCCGCCGAGGTGCTGAGAAAGGCCGCGGCGACGTTGCTCTCGGCAGGAGACCCGCGCACCGCCGCGGGGCATCTGGCACGGGCGGTGGACGAGAAGCCCGGCGACGCGGGACTGCGCGCGGAACTCGGGCGCGCGTTGCTGCGGGTGGGCGACGCCGTGAACGCTCACCGGCATCTGAAGGCCGCTGCCCAAGGCCTGCCGGACGCGGAACTGGTGGCCGCGGCGGCCTCGGCGACGGCCGCGCTGGAAGGCCCTGCGGCGGCGATCGCGGAACTGACCGAGGCCATCGAGGCCCGCCCGGACGGCGAGTCGCGGCTGCACCTCGAAGCACGGCTGGCGGTGTTCCGCTCGTTCCTGCCCGATCAACGCCAGGTCGCGTCCGCGCACCTCAGCGGCTACGCGGGCCTCGCGGGCGGCACCCCGGACGAACGCACGTTGCTCGGCCTCCTCGCGCAGATGGGCCGCTACGAGGTGTGGCCGCACGACGAGGTAGCCACGACCGCGACGCGCGCGCTCGCGAACGGCGCCTACCTGGACGACGCGACGGGCAGCACGGACGCCATGGTCGCGTGGCTGGTGGCGTTGCTCGCGCTGATGGCCGCGGACGGCGTCGACACCGCACGGCACGAGATCGAACGGGCCAGGCTGAAGGTGCGGGCGCACGGCTCGCCGATCGAGTTCGCGATGGTGGCGAACGCGTCGCTGTTCCTGAACTGGCGCTGCGGCAACATGCAGGTCGTCGAGGCCGAGGCCGAGGGCGCGCTGGCCGCCGTCGCGCACGAGGACCCGGTGTCCGAGGTGATCAGCCTGCGCGCGACCTCGACGCACTTCGCGGTCTACGCGGCACTCGAACGGGGCGACGTCGCGGCTGCCAGCGCGTTCATCACGGCGTTCGACGGCAAGCACGCCGACGCCCGGCTGACCATGCCGATGATCTGGCTGCACGAGGTCCGCGCGTTGATCGCACTGGCCGAAGGCGACGCACGGCGCGCGATGTCCCAGGCCTACCGCCAGCGCGACGCGATGCACCAGGTGCACGTCGATCCGCCCACGATCCCGTGGCGCGCGGTGGCCACCCGCGCCGCATTGCTCCTCAACCAGCAAGAACTCGCGCTGGAACTGGCCACCGAACAGCTCGACGTGGCCCGCAAGTGGGGCGCGGCCACCGAGGTCGGCGCGGCCCTGCGACTGCTCTCGAACGCCGACGCGGACGCACGGCTGAAGCTGCTGACCGAGTCCGTGACCGTGCTGGAGACGTCGCCTTCCCGCCTGGAACTCGCCCGATCGCTGGTGGACCTGGGCGAGGCGCTGCGGGTCGCCCGACGCCGGACGGACGCGCGCGAGCCGTTGCACCGCGCCATCGAACTGGCCGGAAACTGCGGCTCGGCAGCGCTCCAGACCCGTGCGGTCGAGGCGTTGGAGGCACTCGGCGACCGGCCACGCCGCCAGATCACCCTGGGCGCGGAGGCGTTGACGGCGTCCGAACGGCGCGTGGCCGACCTGGCGGCGGCGGGCCGGGCGAACAGGGAGATCGCGCAGGAGCTGTTCGTGACGCCCAAGACCGTCGAGAACCACCTCGGCCGGATCTACACGAAGCTCGGAATCGCAGGTCGCAGGGATCTGGCCCGCGTCCTCGCCTAAGACAGAGCGACGTGGGGGTGTCCCTGATACACCCATCTTTTCCGCAGGAGGGTTGAGGGATCTCCCCTCATGCCTTTGGGGGTTCGCCTCGGCGAATCTTGTGTCACCGCAGGGGAACACAGGAACTCAAAGGGGAAAACGAAATGATCCGCAACGCTCTGATCGCCGCCGCCGCTCTCACCGCCGTCGTCGCTCCCGCCACCGCCGTGGCGGACCCGATCATCGGCACGCCCCCGCCGTGCGTCGGTGCCTCCGACCTGGCCGGCAGCGAGTTCAACGTCAAGAAGTGCGGCGTCAGCGATGTGGATCAGCACCGGGCCGGCCTCGAGAACAACGGTGGCGCCTACTGCGGTCCCGCGTCGCTCTACAACGTCCTGCACTACTGGGGCCACGAGAAGGACGCCCCCGTCGGCTGGCTGACCACCAAGGTCGGCAACCTCAACCCGAAGGACCCCGCCGACTTCGGCGTCATCACGAACTCGATCGGGCGCATCGGCGTCGACGCGAAGTACAACGGCGGCACCAACCTCACGAACCTGCGCAAGGCGTGGGACATCGCCACCAAGCCCGCCCGTGACGCCGGCTGGACCACCTCCACCGGCGCCGTGAGCACCCACGAGAACCCGGACTTCGCCGGTGAGCTCGCGAAGAAGCTCAACGAGGGCCCGCTGCAGCTCGTGTACGGCCGCTACAAGGCCGGCCCCACCAGCGGTTCGCTGCAGCGCAGTGGTGGCCACATCATCACGGTGGTGTCCGCGACCGGCTCGTTCGGCGGCAACACGATCCAGCTGAAGCTGGCCGACCCGGGCCGCGCCGGTGACAGCGGCCAGGGCAACTACCTCTACACCCAGTCCGCGTACGAGTCGCTCGACGTCACCCTGACCAAGCGGTCCATCAAGGAGTACGTGCCGGTCAAGGACGACGAGAACACCCGCGAGGACGAGTCGCTGGAGCCGGGCACCTACCGCACCGTGACGCGCTGGGAGCTCACCGGCCAGCGCTACGTCAGCGACACCACCCGTCAGATGGTCGAGGCCTTCAACTGGTTCGACATGGCCAAGTAGTTCCTCTTTCCAGGGCCGCATCCCTTCAGGGGGTGCGGCCCTAGTCTGTTTTCATGCCCAGCCGCGATCGGGAACGCACCCGCCGCCGGTTGCTGGACGCCGCGTTCGTCGAGTTCGCCGCCTACGGGATCGCCGGGGCGCGGATGGAACGCATCGCCCGCATCGCGCGGTGTTCCGCGGGTCTCGCCTACACCTACTACGGCGGCAAGGACGAGCTGTTCGACGCCGTGCAGTCCGAGGTGGTGAGCGCGGTCGCCGTGGAGTTCGACGCCCGTGACCTGCCCGGATACGCCGCCCGGCTGTACGACCTGCAGCACCGGCACCCGGAGTTCGCCCGGCTCGCGACCTGGCAGCGGCTGGAACGGCGCGGCTGCGTCAGCCGGGTCGCCGAGGTCGAGGCGATCCGGGCGGCTCAGGAGTCGGGGGTGGTGTCGTCGCGGTTCTCCGCCGAGCAGGTGTTGCAGCTGGTGCTGGCGATCGCGTCGATGTGGTCGAACGCCGCGGGAGGCTGCGATCACGGGGAACGGCGGCGGACCGTCGAGGACGCCGTGCGCCGGCTGGTGGAGCCGTAGGTCAGCTGTCGTCGGTGACGCAGAGGACGGTGACCTCGGCGAGGAGGCCGTCCAGGCTCAGCGGTCCGGCCCACTCCTGCCAGAAGCCCATGCTTCTGGGGAGAGGACGTGGGATCCGCAGTTCGGCGAGTCCCTCGCGGACCACCTCGTTGTTGAGGAGAGCGCGCAGGAGGTCGTACTCGTCGAGCTGTCCGCGGCGAGGTACCAGGCCGTCGTGGCTGATCACGTTCCAGGGCCGCGGCATGAACGAAGGTTAACCTGGGGATATGCGTGTTCTCGTGGTCGCCGCTCCCCTGCTGGGTCACGTCTTCCCGTTGATGCCGCTGGCCCTGGCACTGCGCGAGGCGGGGCACGAGGTCGTGGTCGCCACGGGCGGCGAGGCGCTGCGGGTGCGCGACTCCGGGCTGCGCGTCGAGGACGTCGTCCCGGCGAACGTCCGCTTCGGACCGATCGCGCTGCGCATCATGCTGGCGCATCCGATGGTGGCCAAGAGGGAGATGCGCGGCAGCGGCCGGCTCGACTTCGTGTCACGGCTGTTCGGCGTGGTCGGGAACGCGATGACGGCGCCGTTGCAGGCCTTTGCCCGGAGTTGGAAGCCGGACGTCGTGGTGCACGAACCGCTGGCGGCCGCCGGGTCCGCGCTGGGCGTGCCCTCGATCGTGCACGACGTGTCGTTGTTCGACGGGCTGGAGCTGACGGCCGCGGTCGGTGCGCGAATGAAGGCCGGGGTGCGTTCTCCCGCAACGGTTCTGCGCACGGCGCCGCCGTCGCTCGCGGAGTTTCCCGGCGGCGAACGGATGCGGTTCGTCCCGTACAGCGGTGGCGGCGAGGTGCCTCGGTGGCTCGTCGAACCGTCCGGCAAGCCGCGCATCCTCGTCAGCCGGAGCACCGCGCCCGGTCCTGGCGCCGGTCGGATGATGGCGGCCGTGGTCAAGGCGGCTGAACAGGTGGACGCCGAGTTCGTGCTGGTGCGACCGGAACGCACCGAGGGTCTGCCCGGCAACGTCCGGACGGTCGGGTGGGTGCCGATTCCGCGCGTGCTGCCGTTCTGCGACGGGATCGTGCACCACGGCGGCGCGGGGACGTTGCTCGGCGCGCTCGCGGCGGGAGTGCCGCAGCTCGTCGAGCCAGGGCCGGGCGACCGGACCGTGCACGCGACCGCGATCACCGGGCGCGGGGCCGGGCTGCGGGCGGAGCCGCGGGAGATCACGCCGGAGCTGCTCACCCGGCTCATCGAGGACTCGAAGCTGCAGCGGGCCGCGGGTGAGGTGCGCGCCGAGATCGCGGCGATGCCGTCGCCCGCCCAGGTAGCTCGGCGGTGGGAAAGTCTCTGGCATCGGGGTCACGATTCGCGGGATAGACTCCCGGAGCAATAGAACAGCACCTAATCTGGCCGGGTGCGCATTCTCTTCTCGAGCCTAGGCTCACACGGACACGTTTACCCGATACTTCCGCTCGCGATCGCCGCGCGAGCGCAAGGACATGACGTTCTCTACGCCGTCGACTCCGGATTCCACGCGACTGTGGAAAAGCTGGGGTTCACGGTGGTCGACGCGGGCATCAGCATCTGGGAGGCGTTCCGCCAGGCCAACGAGCTGCACGGCACGGGCGCGTTCCGGCGCGACATGTTGCGCCAGACGGCCGTCGACGCGTTCGGGTCCTTGCTGCCCAGGGCCTTCGTGAACGATCTGGAGCCGGTGCTCGAACGGGACAAGCCCGACCTGGTCGTCTTCGAGCTGATCAACCCCGGCGCGGGTCTCGCCGCCATGCGCGCCGGGATTCCGACGGTGTGCCACGGATTCGGCAAGATGGACGAATCCCTCGTTCCGGAGGCAATGAGCAGCCTCCTTCTGGAGTACGTCGCCGAACTCGGTATCACGTTGCCCGATGGGCAGCATTACGGACTCGGATCGACCTATCTGGACGTCTTCCCGCCGTCTTTGCAGAACCTGGACTTTCTTGCGGACGTGGATCGAATTCCGATGCGTCCGGTTCCGTTCGCCGAACCAGGCGAATTGCCCGATTGGGTGCTGGCCCACGAAAGGCCGCTCGTCTACCTGACGTTCGGCACCGCGTTCTCGAACCCGGACGTGCTGCGGACCGCGATCGCCGGGCTCTCGGGCGTGGACGCCGAGGTGCTGGTCGCGACCGGGCCGCAGGTCGATCCGTCCGTGCTGACCGACATGCCGGGCAACGTGCACGTGCTGCCGTGGGTGCCTCAGGCGGATCTGCTCGCGCACGCAGATCTCGTCACGCACCACGGCGGCGCCGGCACCACGGTCGCCGCGATGACGCACGGCCTGCCGCAGCTGGTGCTGCCGCAGGGCGCCGACCAGTTCCGCAACGCCGAGATCGTCACGAACACGCGCCTGGGCGCCCAGCTCGTCGGCGAGGACTTCACGGCGGACGCGGTGCAGGAGACCGTGCGGAAGCTGTTGAAGGACAACGAGGTGCAGGCCGCGAACACCGCCATCGCCGCGGAGATCGCCGCCCTGCCGCACCCCGACGACATCGTGCCGAAGCTGGCCGAACTGGCCGGCTGACGACGTGCGGACCGGTGCCTACTCGCTGGGCACCGGTTTCAGCGCCGACAACGCGTCCTCGATGGAGTCGTGCAGCGCGAGGACGTCCCCCACTCCCGTGACCTGCAACGGTCGTCTCACCGCCCGCTGCGGCGCGACGACGTGCAGCTTCTTGCCGAGCTCGTCGGCGAGCTCGTGGGCCGTGATCAACGTCGAGATGCCGGTCGAGCCGAAGAAGCTGACCTGCGTCAGGTCGGCGATCAGCGCGGGCCCCGCGGTCACGAAGGCGCGACGCACCGCGTCCAGCACCTCGTCGGCCGTGTCGACGTCGATCTCGCCTTCCACGGCGATGACCACGATCCCGGCGACAGTCGCGACACGGACCGTGAGCAGCGGCGATTCCTTGAACTCTTCTTCGTTCACCAGCACTCCCCGGTGGCCGAAGGCGTACGAGACTCGGACTCCGAGCACGCTGCTGAACCCGGCTGTCGCCCCGACGTTACGGCCGTTGCTTCCCCATCACAACCTATCGTCCCCCCAACCTCCGAACGGCGGCGACCAGTTCGGTGTTGCGCACACCCTTGGCCAGGTAGTCCGTGACACCCGCCCGGAGCATCTCGTCGACGGCGCCAGGATCGGTGTAGGCGGAGAACGCCAGAATCCGAGTTCCGGGCGCACGCTGCAGGATCTCGGTCGCCGCGTGCGAGCCACCGCCGAACGGCATCCGCACGTCGAGCACGACCACCGCCGGCGCGTGCCGTTCGGCCAGTTCGACGGCCTCGCGGGCATCGGCGGCGACCGCCACGACCTCCAGGTCCGGCTCGTCGTCGAGCACGTCCCGCAGGACGTCCCTGATCAGGGGATCGTCGTCGGCTATCAACACGCGAACGATCACGGCCGCACGTCCGGGAGCCAGAACTCGACGACGGTGCCTCCGCCCTCGCGCGCCGTCACGGTGCACCAGCCTCCGACGGCCACCGCCCGTTCGCGCATCTCGATCAGGCCGAAGTGACTGGTGTTCTGGTCGAGGTCGGGGATCCCGACGCCGTCGTCCATCACCCGGACCAGGAATCCCCGGTCCACAGTGGACAGGTCGAGGACGGCGAGCGACGCGCGCGCGTGCTTGCGGACGTTGGTCAGCGCCTCCTGGCAGATGCGGAAGATCGTGATGGCCGCGTCGTCACCAGGCTCGCGTTCGAGCCCGTACCGGATCTCCCCGACCATGGAGGTGTCGGCGAGGTAGGCGGCCAGCGAGTCGCGCAGACCCTGGCGCTCGATACCGGGAGGGCGCACGCGGAACACCAGGTTGCGCAACCTGCTGATGGTGGCGCGGACCGCCCCGTCGAGCTGCCCGACCATCTCGCGGTGCTCCTCCGGCAGCTTGCGGGCGAGCAGTTGCAGCCGCATGTCGACGGCGACCATGGCCTGGATGGTGTCGTCGTGGACGTCCCACGCGATGCGCTGCCGTTCCTGCTCCTGCGCCTCCACCAGGTGGGTGAGCAACCGGCGCCGGTCGGTGAGCTGCTGCTCGGCGCGCCGCCGTTCGGTCATGTCGCGGGTGACCTTGCCGAACCCGCGCAGCTCACCGGCGTCGTCGTGGAGCGCCGTGATGATCACGTTCGCCCAGAAGCGCGTGCCGTCCTTGCGCACCCGCCAGCCCTCGTCCTCGATCGCGCCGTCGGCCTTCGCGACCCGCAGCTCCCACTCGGGCTTGCCCGAGCTGACGTCCTCCGGTGGGTAGAACGCCGAGAAGTGCTGTCCGATGATCTCCTCGGCGGTGTAGCCCTTGATGCGCTCGGCGCCGGCGTTCCAGCTCACGATGTACCCGCCAGGGTCGAGCATGAAGATGGCGTAGTCGCGCACCCCCTGCACGAGCAGCCGAAAGAGATCGCTGTCGCGCCACGCGTCGGGTTGCACGGCCTCATCATGGTGGCTACGCCGTCAGCTCACACCAGACGACCTTCTGACCTGCCCGTTCGGTGACACCCCAGCTCTCGCCGAGCGTCGCGACGAGTTGCAGGCCCCAGCCGCCGGCACGCGGTCCGTGGTCCGTGGCGTCGTCCGCGACCTCGACCAGCACCTGGTACTCGCCGACGAAGAGGCGCACGACGGGGCGGCCGCTGCCGTGGCGGACGGCGTTGGTGGCGAGTTCGTTGACGACGAGCACGACGTCCTCGTGGTTGCCGCGATAGCCGCAGACGAGCGCGGTGCGGCGGGCGAATTCCCTGGCCAGTGCCACGCCGCCGCGCCGGTCGTTCTCCGGGAGGGAGAAGACGGCTTCGGTGAGCGGACTCATGACCACTCCATCACGGTCCACCAACCGCGTTGATCCGGGCAGACGCAGACGGATCAGGCCGTCTGGTGCAGGTGCATCAGTCGAGCAGGCCCTCACGACGGGCGATCGACACGGCCTCGAGCTGCGAGCGCGCGCCGAGCTTGTCGAGGACGCGCTGCACGTGGTTGCGCGCGGTGTTGCGGGCGACGCCGAGCCTGGTCGAGATCTGGTCGGTGCCCGCGCCGTCCGCGAGCAGCAACAACGTCTCCTGCTCGCGCGCGGTGAGCGAGGCACCGGCGGCCTTGACCCGGCCGGTCAGCCGGTCGAGCACGCCCGCGAGCAGCCGCGAGTCGAACACGACCTCGCCCGCCGCCACCTTGCGCACGGCCTCGACCAGGTCGTCCAGCCGTGCCGACTTGAGGATCAGCCCCGCGCCACCGGCCTCGGCGACGCGCGCGGCGACCGATGCCGTCGCCTCGCCGGTCAGCACCAGCACCTTGGCGCCGGCCCTGACGAACTCCGGGATCAGCGCGGTGCCGTCGCCGTCGGGCAGTCTGCGGTCGAGGAGGACCACGTCGGGCCTCCCGCGGACTATTTCCGCGAGAGCGGTGGCGACACTGGACGCACGGGCGATCACGGTGAACCCGGCCCGTTCCAGAGCCTGCCCGATCGCCTCGGCCACCATGTCGTGGTCCTCCACGAGAACCACACTGGTCATACAGGTCAGCCTACGGCGTAACGGAAATTCCGCGACCGTCCGACCACGAACGGTCGCACCTGGTCGAACACCTCTTCGTGCTGCTTCTCGACGCCCAACCGCGGCGAGATGAGCTTGATGAGGTGAGTGGCTTCGGTGTTGAGCGCTCCGCCGAGCGGCAGCACACCGAGGAAGATCTCGGCGCTGGAGTGCGCGGCGGCCTCCCTGGCGTTGTGCAGCGCTTCCAGTGGCAAGTCGCTCAGCAGGACGTTGTCGCCCTGGTAGGTGTGCGGCGGCAGTGGTTTGCCGGCGGCCTGTGCGAACGGCTTCGCGCCGAACTCCTCTTTCACCGTGGGCGCGACACGGAGATGGTTGATGTCGAACGGTTTCGTGCTCGCGAAGGTGATGCGCACGACGTCGCCGAGGGTGGTGAGCGTCGGGGTGACGTGATCCGGCAGGTCCCAGTTGTGGAATGCCTCGAACACCTTGGGCGCGTGCTGGGCCTCGAAGAACAACTCGCCCGCGTGGACCTGGTCGATCGGCAGGAGTTCGAACTCCAGCGCGGTGACGACGTCGCCCACCTTGTCGGTCTTGCGGACGCGCTCGCTCGCGAAGCCGAACTCCCTGGCCAGCACGCTGAATCCGCCGCCGAGGGTGTAGCCGACGACACCGACGTCGCTCGCGTCGCCGCTGAGCGGGGCGAGGCCGTGCGGGGCGGCCTGCTCGATCACCTGCTGCCACACCGTGCCCGCTTCGGCCCTCGCGGTGCTGGTCTCGACGTCGATCTCGACGTTGTTCATGCGCCTGGTGGAGATCAGGACGCCGGTCGTGGCCGTGGTCAGGCCGTGGCCGGTGGTCTGGATCGCGTACTCGTGGCCGTGAGTCTCGGCGTGACCGACGGCTTCTTCGACGTCCTGTGCGTTCTCGACGGCGAAGATCACCTGTGGTTCGTGGCGGAGTCCGGTCTGGAAACCGCTGCGTTCCTCGTCGTAGCCGGTGTCTCCCGGGTAGAAAATCTCCATGTCCCCAGGGTTACTGGCCTGCCCTTATAAGTCCAAGATCTAGTTATGCTGGTCTCTATAATCATTGGTTATGGAGCTTCGGCAGCTGGAGTACTTCGTCGCGGTCGTGGAGTCGGGCTCGTTCACGCGGGCGGCGGAACGGGTGCACGTCGCGCAGCCCGGCGTCAGCGCGCAGATCCGGCGGCTGGAGCGGGAGCTCGGGCACGACCTGCTGGACCGGTCGGGGCGCACCGTGACGCTGACCGACGTCGGCGCGGCGGTCCTGCCGTTGGCACGGGCTGCGCTGGGCTCGGTGGAGGCGGCGCGGCGGACCGTGGAGGAGATGGCCGGGCTGGTGCGTGGCGCCGTGCGCGTCGGGATGGTCGTGTCCTGCGGGATCATGGACCTGCCCGAGCTGCTGTCGGCGTTCCACTCGTCGTTCCCCGCCGTCGAGATCACGCTGTCGGAAGCCAACTCCGACGCGTTGATCTCGTCCCTTGTGGACGGTCGGCTGGACTTCGCCCTCGTCGGGTACGCGGGGCCGGAGCCGGAGAGGTTGTCGGTCAGGGTGCTGGCCGACGAACCGCTCGTGGCCGCGGTCGCCGCGTCGGATCCCTGGTACGGCAGGGAGTCCGTACCGCTGGACGAGCTGCTGGAGCGCGGGTTGATCAGCCTGCCGCCGGGAACGGGGTTGCGCGGCGCGCTGGACGCCGCCTGCGGATCGCGCCGGCCGCGGATCGCGTTCGAGGCCTCCGCACCGCCGATGGTGATCACGCTGGCGCAGCGCGGGCTCGGTCCGGCGATCCTGGCGTCGTCGATGGTGGGTGATCTGCACGCCGTGCGGATCACCGATCCCGTGCCGCACAGCCGGCTCGCCTTCGCGTGGCGCGCGGAGGGCCCGCACAGCCCGGCCGCGCGGGCGTTGATCGGGCTCGCGAAAAACCAGGTGACAACGAATTAGCCCGCCTGTCACCATCGACGCATGTTCCTGACGGCTGAGCACAACACGTACGCAGGTGTTCCTGCGGACGCGCTCGCCGTTGTCCTGGCACAGCTGGCCGGCGCCCGACTCTGACCCTTCTCCAGTCCATCCTTCAGGACCACTGGAGGAGGGTTGTAGCGGTCCATCGGTTCTGAACCTCCAGCTGCACATCCCGAGGACACAGGGCAATGAAGCAAGAGTTCGTGCGCGCCAAGCCGCACCTCAACATCGGCACCATGGGGCACGTCGATCACGGCAAGACCACGCTGACCGCGGCCATCACCAAGGTTCTGTCCGAAAAGGACCCTTCGGGCACGACCTTCACGGCGTTCGACCGGATCGACCGGGCGCCGGAGGAGCTGGCCCGCGGCATCACGATCAACATCGCGCACGTCGAGTACGAGACGCCGACGCGTCACTACGCGCACGTCGACATGCCCGGCCACGCCGACTACGTGAAGAACATGATCACGGGGGCGGCGCAGCTGGACGGCGCGATCCTCGTGGTGTCCGCGGAGGACGGCACGATGCCGCAGACGCGTGAACACGTGGTGCTCGCGCACCGCGTGGGCGTGCCGTACGTGGTGGTGGCGTTGAACAAGGCCGACGCGGTGAGCGACCCGGAGCTGCTCGACCTGGTGGAGCTGGAGATCCGCGACCTGCTCTCCCAGTACGGCTTCGACGGTGACGCCACACCGGTCGTGCGGGTGTCCGGCCTGCGCGCGCTGCAGGGTGACCCGCGGTGGGTGCAGTCGGTGGAGTCGTTGCTCGACGCCGTGGACTCGCACGTGCCGGTGCCGGAGCGGGACATCTCCGGTCCGTTCCTGATGCCGATCGAGAACGTCCTGACCATCACCGGCCGCGGCACCGTCGTGACCGGCGCGGTGGAACGCGGCGTGCTCGGCCTCGGCGACCAGGTCGAGGTGCTCGGTCTCGGCGACGCCGTGTCGTCCGTGGCCACCGGCATCGAGACGTTCGGCAAGCCCATGCAGCAGGCCCAGGCGGGAGACAACGCCGCGATCCTGCTGCGCGGGGTGAAGCGCGGCGACGTCCGGCGCGGCCAGGTCCTGGCCCTGCCGGGCAGCGTCGCGCCGCACACCCGGTTCCGCGCGACCGTGTACCTGCTCTCGCACGCCGAGGGCGGCAGGCACACGGGCATCGCGTCGAACTACCGCCCGCAGTTCCACTTCCGCACCGGCGACGTCGTCGGCGTGGTGGAGCTCGACAGGACGCTGGCTCTGCCAGGGGACACCGTCGAGGTCACGGTGGAGCTGGGCAAGGCGGTGGCGATGGACACCGGGCTGGGCTTCGCGATTCGCGAGGGCGGCAAGACCGTGGGTGCCGGCACGGTCGGCGAGATCCTCGCCTGAAGCGCGGTGATCACCAACCTCCGCCGGTTGCTTTGAGCGGCCAGGCGGGCGCATCGCGGCGCCGCCCCCGCACCCTCATATTGGACATATGGGGGTGCGGGGGCGGTGTCGTGAGGTGCCCTACTGGGTGCCCAAAGCAGCCGGTGGAGATTGTGGTCACCGTGCTGGCGGCGACGGCCCGAGAAGGTGGTCGCGCTGCCTTGAGAGCGCGGCGGGACATCCTTGTCCCGCCGCGCTTTCACGCGTTGAGCAACGCACGGATGTGGGCGTGTTCGGGAACGGGGACTGAGCGGGCCAGGTAGAGCTCGTCGAGCGGACGGACGAGTGCACGCAACTCACGAGCAGGTTTGCCCGGTAGAGCGCGCAGGACCGTCCCCAGCGCCGTACGGCGAACGACAGGATCGTCCCACTCACAACCAGGGCACGGGCAGTCATCGGGCTCGTAGCCGGTGATGGCGCGGACGGGGCCGTGCACGAACCGTGCCCAGCCGTCGAGTGCCTCGGCGGTCTCGCCTGGTCTCAGGTGCGTGCGCTCGATCAGCGCGATCGCGCGCAAGGCAGCCGGAGACAATCGGGGGATCTGACTGGTCCGCTGCTCGCGGACAGGGCGCCTACGCGGCATGGCCCTTTCTGGTGGTCATGCCGCGATCCTATCCGGTCACACGTCGAGCAGAGGTACGACTTCCTTGGCCCAGAACTCGAAGAACTCCTGCTGCTTCGGTCCGATCTGCTGCACGTAGACCTCGTCGAACCCGGCCTCGGCGAACTCCCTGACCTTCTCCGCGTACTTCTCGGGGTCCGGGCCGCACGGGATCGCCTTCGAGATCATCTCGGGCGTGACCAACTCCGACGCCTGCTCGAAGTGCTTCGGCGTCGGCAGCACCTGGGCCAGCTCACCGGGCAGGCCGTCGTTGGGCCACAACCGATGCGCGGTGGCGACCGCGTCCTCCTCGGACTCGGCGTAGCAGACCTTCAGTCCGCTCTGCGCCGGTCCGCGCCCGCCCTCGGCGCGGTACTGCTTCACCAGATCGCCGGCCGGGCCGACACTCACGTAGCCGTCGCCGCAGCGTGCCGCGAGCCGGACCGCCTTGGGGCCGAACGCGGAGACGTAGATCGGCACCGGCCGTTCGGGCACGGTGTAGAGACGGGCGTTCTCCACGGTGTAGTGCTTGCCGTGGTGGGTGACCTCGTCGCCCTGGTGCAGCGTGCGGATGAGGCCGATCGCCTCCTCCAGCATTTCGAGCCGCACGTCGGCGGACGGCCAGCGGTCGCCCAGCACGTGTTCGTTCAGCGCCTCACCGCTGCCGACGCCGAGCACGAAACGGCCCTCCGTCTGCACGGCCGCGGTGGCGGCGGCCTGCGCGATGACGGCCGGGTGGATGCGGACGATCGGGCAGGTCACGGCCGTGGTGATCGGCAACGTGACGGCCTCGGACAGCGCGCCGATCGTGCCCCACACGAACGGGGACTGGCCCTGTTCGTCGTTCCACGGGTGGAAGTGGTCGGAGATCCACAGCGCCTCGAAGCCGTGCTCCTGCGCCATTCGAGCGTTGCGGACCAGGTCGCGCGGTCCGTGTTCTTCTGAGGAAAGGAAATAGCCCGTGATCACGGCAGCAACTCCTGGATCTTGGTCTTGAGGCCGCGCGTCATCAGGTCCCACGCGTCGGGGTCGCCGCGCAGCACGGCCTCGGTCATGTCCTTGATCTGTTCGAACGTCGCGTGCGGCGGGATCGGCGGCACGTTCGGGTCGCAGCGCACGTCGAGCACGGTCGAGCCGTCGAACGCGAGCGCCGTCTCCCACGCCGTGCTGAGCTGCGCCGGATCGTTGACCTCGATGCCCTGCAGGCCGATCGACCGCGCGAAGGCGGCGTACGAGATGTCCGGAAGTGTCTGCGACTCCTCGAACTTCGGCGCACCGCCCATCGCGCGCAGCTCCCACGTGACCTGGTTGAGGTCGTTGTTGTGGAACACGCAGACGACGCAACGGACGCCGTATCGCCGCAGCGTCAGCAACTCCGCCATGCCGTTCATCTGCATCGCGCCGTCGCCGACCAACGCGATCAACGGCCGGTCCGGCTGTGCGAAGGAAGCGCCCAGCGCGTACGGGACCGCGCAGCCCATCGTGGCCAGCGTGCCGGACAACGAGGACCGCACGTTGCCACGGATCTTGAGCAGCCGCGCGTACCAGTTGGTCGCCGAACCCGAGTCCGCGGTGACGATCGCGTTGTGCGGCAGGCGTTTCGAGAGTTCGGAGACGATCCGCATCGGGTTGACGGGATCGGCGGGCACCTGCGCCTGCCGTTCCACGACCTCCCACCAGCGCTCGACGTTCGCCTCGATCGTCTCCCGCCACCTGCGGTCTTCCTTGCGCTCCAGCAACGGGATCAGCGCGCGCAACGTCGCTCCCGCATCACCGACGAGGTTGACCTCGGTCGGGTAGCGCATGCCGATCGCGCGGCCGTCGAGGTCGATCTGCACGCCTCGGGCGGACCCGAACTTCGGCAGGAACTGGGAGTACGGGAAGTTCGACCCGATGATCAGCAACCGGTCGCAGTCGCGCATCATCTCGTACGACGGCCGGGTGCCGAGCAGCCCGATCGACCCGGTCACGTACGGCAGGTCATCGGGCAGCACGTCCTTGCCCAGCAACGCCTTCGCGACACCGGCGCCCAGCACCTCGGCGGTCGCGCGCACCTCGTCGGACGCTCCGCGCGCGCCCTGGCCGATCAGGATCGCGACCTTCTCGCCGCTGTTCAGCACCTCGGCGGCGCGTCGCACCTCGTCATCGGCGGGCACGACGGTCGACGACGGACGGGACGGCGGGCTCGACGGGATGTACTTGAACTCGTGCTTGGGCGCGGCGTACTCCTGCTCCTGCACGTCGTTCGGGATGATCAGCACGGCGGGCGCGCGATCGGCGGCGGCCGTGCGCATCGCCCGGTCCAGCGCGTTGGGCAGCTGCTCGGGCACCGTCACGTCGACCAGGTACGAGGCGACGTCGCGGAACAACGAGTGCAGGTCGACCTCCTGCTGGTAGCTGCCGCCCTGCGCGGTGCGGGCGGTCTGGCCGACGATCGCGACGACCGGCACGTGGTCGAGTTTCGCGTCGTACAGGCCGTTGAGCAGGTGGATCGCGCCGGGTCCGGAGGTCGCGAGGCAGACACCCACGTCACCGCTGAACTTCGCGAAGCCGACGGCGGCGAACGCGGCCATCTCCTCGTGACGGGTCTGGATGAACTTCGGGTCGTTGTCCGCCTTGCCGAACGCGGCCACGATCCCGTTGATGCCGTCGCCGGGATACGCGAACACCTGCTTGACACCCCAGTCCCGCAGGCGTTGCACGATGAAGTCGCCGACGGTCATGAAGAGGTTCCTTCCAGCACGTACACCGTGTAGGCGGAGCGGATGATCGGCTGCGCGACGTTGCGGACCCGCACTCCGCCCGGCGTCAGGCCCTGCTCGGTGCCGAAGTGCGCGTGGCCGTGCACGGCGAGATCCGTGCCGGTGGCGTCGATGGCCTCGCCGAGCAGGTACGAGCCGAGGAACGGGTAGATCTCCGGTGGTTCGCCGCGCAGCGTGTCCGGCACCGGCGCGTAGTGCGTCAACGCGACCTTGATGTCGGTGTCCAGTTCGGACAGTGCGCCTTCCAGGTTCTCCGCGATCTCGCAGGTGTGCTGGATGAACGCCTTCATCTCGCGCTCGCCGAACGCGCTGCCGCACTTGCCGGCGAACCCGCCGCCGAACCCCTTCACGCCCGCGATGCCGATCGAGCAGCCGTTCGCCCGATGGGTGAACGTCGTGCCCTCCAGCACGTGGATGCCCTTGTCCTGCAAAGTCTTGGTTACTTCGAGCGGCTTGTCGTCGTGATGGTCGTGGTTGCCCAGGACCGCGACGACGGGCACCGGCAGGTCCGCGAACTCGTCCGCGACGACGGAGGCCTCGACGACCGTTCCGTGCCGGGTCAGGTCACCGGCCAGCAGCAGGATGTCGGCGTGCTCGCCGACCTTCTCCAGGGCTGGTCGGAGATGCCCGCGCATGTCCTCGCCGAGATGGATGTCCCCGACCGCAGCGACTCGGATCATCGCAGGTCCTCCTCACCCTCCGGTTCGCCCGCAGGTGTCACGCGCACGTCGTTGAAGATCGTCAGTTCGGGGGCGGCCTCGTGCAGGACCTCCTCCAGCGCGGCGCGGCGGTCCGCGCACGCCACGTCGCCCGAGAGCATCACGTGATCACCGCGCACGGTGACGCGCACGCCGAGCTCGGCGGTGCGTGGGTCCTCGGCCACCGCCCTACGCAGATTTGCTGCCAGGTACTGCTCGGAACTCATGGCCCCTCCCGATGATGTCCAGGCGTTCGATGAGCACCAGGAACGCTTCCGCGTAAGGAGAGTCCTTGGTCTCCTCGCGCACCTGCTCCCAGTCGATCTGTTCTCGCAGCGCGCGGGCGAACGGCAGCAGCTCGCTGAAGTCGCAGCGGTGCCCGTCCAGCACGAGCAGCTTGCTGCTCAGCACGAACGTCGCCGGCATGACCGGCAGCATCACCGACCCGACCGGCATCTCCTCGGCCATCGCGAGGATCTCGTCGGTGACGAGGCGTTCGTTCGGCCGGAAGAGCAGGTCCACCAACGAATCCCCGTCGTAGACCTTGAGCAGCCAGTCCTCCGGCGGCTCAGCGGCGCGGAGCCCGCGCTTCACCAGCACGCGCACGGCCTCGGTGGCGTCCTCCGGGCGCACCAGAAGATCCACGTCGTGCTCGCTCGCCGGCCCGCCCCGCGCATAGCCCGCGCAACCACCCGTCAGCGCGAAGGGGATCTCCGCGCCACGTAAAGCGTTGGCGACCTTGACCAACGTCCGCAGCAGCTCGTCCTGCAGTCCGCTCATGCACTTCGGGCTACCCGCCGAACCGCGACGTGAACCTCAGTCCGTGGCGAGCCGCGCGTGGGTCTCGGTGTCGTAGCGGACTCCGTCGTAGAGCAACCGGGCCCGCTCGACGCCTTCCACCGCGTAGCCGGCGCCCTTCGCGACCCGGCAGGAAGCGGGATTGTCCAGGCGGTGTGCGATCTCCAGGCGGAACAGGCCGAGCTCGGAGAAGGCGAACTCGCTGACCGCGCGGCAGGCCCTGGTCGCCAGCCCCTTGCCCCGCGCCTCCTCCCGCATCCAGTAGGAGACCCACCCGGTCAGGTGACGGCGCTCGACGCTCGACACGGCGACGTTGCCCACCGGCACGCCCTCGTGCAGCACGGCGAACGCGTACGCGGTGTCGTCGGTACGGTGGGACGCGAGCAGCGCGATCCACTCCTCGGCGGCGGCGAGTGAGTCGATCTGGGAGGTGAACTGGCGGTCCATCATCTCCTCGCCGGCAGCGGCCAGGATGATCGGCGCGTCGTCGGGGGTCCAGGGCCGCAGCAGGGTGTCCACCTGTCCACCTTCTGAATTCCGCGGGTCCACTGCAACTCAGGGGGGACCTCAGACGTCAGAAGGACATCCGGGACGAGGAGAGCAGATGGTCATTTTCGGCTGGCGCACGACGATCGAGCAGCTGCGCATGCTGACGCTGGTGTGCGGGCACTGCCACCACCAGTCGGCGCACAACCTGTTCCGCCGCTACACGAAGCCGACGATCTTCTTCATCCCGCTGTTCACCATCAGCAGCAGGTACGGGTTGCAGTGCACGTTCTGCGGTGTCTCCTACGACATCAGCAAGATGCACGCCCATCAGCTGGTCTGACAGGCGGCACAGCCGGGCGCGTGCTCATCGGTGGTGACGCGCCCGCACTCCGGGCAGATCAGCTCGAGAAGGCAGGCCGGTTCAGCCTCAGGGACACGAGCGAGGTCCAGACCCAGCCGATCGTCGCGACCACGTAGAGCAGCACCGTCCCGCCGGGGTTGCCCAGGAACGCCATCGGCACCACCAGGAGCACGCCCGTCAGGCCGCTCATCACCGCCAGCCATCCTCCGAGCCTACGCGCGAACACGAAGCACGCCCCGATCCAGCCGATCATCGCGAGCCCGAACGCGACCGCGTGCAGAGCGCCGTGCCAGGACAACGAGGCCGGCGGGCCGTCCGGTGCTCCGGCGGGGAAGCCCATGGCCGGATCGGCGACGAACACCCCGCCGAGGATCATGCCCGCCCCCATCAGGCCGATCAGCCTCGCTCCCCACCTCGTGTGCTTCGCCATGCCGGTGGCCGCGACCAGGAACAACGCGCCGCTGACGATGAAGTTCGCGATCTGGATCCAGCCCAGCGAGCCGAGGCTGAGCATGCTGAACGGGTGCCGCGAGAGGTCGAAGCCCTCGCGGGTGAACGCCTGGGCGTACCCGACGACGAGGTAGAGCGGACCGGCGACGACACCGCAGGCGATGCGGGACATGGGTTCCTCCAGAGGTTCGGTGTGGCGAGAACGGAATCACCGACAAGTTTTTTTGTCAAGACCAGTCTCACTGTCTTGACGAAGAGAATCGTCGGGAGCAGGATGAGACCATCCACGAACCAGGACAGGGAGAACCGATGGGCCACGAGTTCACGAGCACCGACGACCTAGAGGTGCCTGCGTCAGTCGAGGACGTCTGGACGGCCATTGCGACGGGGCCGGGCATCGACTCGTGGTTCATGGGCCGCAACGAGGTCGCGAACGGCCAGGTCAAGATGGCCTTCGGCGGGTACGAGCCGACGAGCGAGGTCACCGCGGCGGAACCGGGGCGCCACTTCGCGTACGACAGCGGCAAGGCGCCCGACGGCCGGTTCGTCGCCTACGAGTTCCTCGTCGAGGGCCGCGAGCACGGCAGCACCTTGCTGCGGATGGTGACGAGCGGCTTCCTGCCCGGCGACGACTGGGCCGACGAGTTCGAGGCGATGACGCTGGGCGGCGCGCTGTTCCGGCGCACGCTGCTCGAGTACCTGACGCACTTCCCCGGCCGCACGGCCCGTCCGCTCACGGTCTTCGGGCCGATGGTCACGGACTGGGACGAGGCCTGGAAGAAGCTCGACGCGGCGCTGGCCGGGAAGCTCCCGGACGCCGTCGAGTTCCACCGCAACGCTCACACTCTCGCGCTGCGCACCGACAAGGGCATGTACCGGTTCATGCGCGGGTTCTTCGGTCCGGTCATCGCCGCGCACAACGTCTTCGAGGGCGACGAGTCCGAACAGGACTGGCAGGACTTCCTCGACACCACCCTGGGAGAGCAGAAATGACGCGCTTCACGACTTCCGCCGACGGCACCGAGGTCGCCTACTCGATCACCGGTGCCGGGCCGGCGCTGATCATCGTGGACGGCGCGATGTGCCACCGCATGTTCGGCCCGACCACCGAGCTGGCTTCGGTGCTGGACAAGAACTTCACGGTCTACACCTACGACCGGCGCGGACGCGGCGAGACCGGTGACGGCGCGACGCCGTGGTCGGTGGAGCGCGAGGTCGAGGACATCGACGCCGTGATCAGGGAGGCGGGCGGCAGCGCGTTCGTCTTCGGTGTCTCGTCGGGCGCGGTGCTGGCTCTCGAAGCGGCGTCACGACTGCCGGGCATCTCCCGGCTCGCGATCTACGAGGCGCCGTTCGTCGTGGACGGCACGTACAAGCCGCGCCCCGCGGACATCGTGCGGCAGATGAACGACATGCTGGCCCGCGACGACCGCTCCGGCATGCTCTCGGCGTTCATGAAGATGGTCGGCACGCCCGGCATCGGTGTCGCGATCATGAAGCTGACCCCGGTGTGGAAGAAGCTCAAGGTCGTGGCGCACACGCTGCCGTGGGACCTGACGATCCTCGGCGACGACGGCCGCGGTTCGAAGCTGCCGGCGGACCGCTGGACGGTGAAGGTGCCGACCCTCGCGATGGACGGCGGCAAGAGCCCCGAGTACCTCCGCAACGCCATGAAGAACGTCTCGGAAGTGCTCGGGGCGGACACGGAGTACCGGACGCTGCCCGGTCAGACGCACATGTACAAGTCGTCGGTCATGGCGCCGGAACTCGTGGAGTTCTTCTCGCGGGCCCAGCGCACCGCCGGTCCCATCGCGTAACCCGCCACGACGAACAGCCCGCCGACCGCGAGCCACCCGAGTGCTCCCCAGCCGAGCACGACGGTGGTGAGCAGGGCGGGGCCGACCATGCGCGCGACGGCCGTGCCGGTCGCGAAGAAGCCCTGGTACTGGCCCTGCCGGTCGGCGGGCGCGAGGGCGAAGCTGATCTCCCACGCCCCGGAGGCGAGCATCATCTCGCCGAGCACCTGCAGTCCGGCGGCGGCGATCAGCAGTGCCGCCACGGGCCAGGCGCCGACGCTGAACGCCGTGGCGGCGAAGACCGCGCAGGACGCGAACATGACCAGCCCGGAGTGCTTCACGAGCTTCGAGGCCTCGCCGAGACCGGTGGCGCGCCGGGCGATCCGGACCTGGAACAGCACGACGGCCGCGGTGTTGAGGACCAGCAACGCGGCCGCGAGCCAGGTCGGCGCCTCGGTGCGCTGCACGATCCACAGCGGGATGATCAGGCTCAGCAGCGGCATGTAGAGCAGCATCACGGCGTTGATCAGCGTGATCAGCGCGTACGGGCGGTCCTTGAGGACGTCGAACTTGCCCTTCGCCCTGGTCATCACGGTCTCCGGCAGCGTGCTCAGCACCACTGCCGCGACGACGAACGCGAGCACGTCGAGCACGAAGACGGCCGTGTAGGCGGCCTCGGTGCCCAGGTGCAGCGCGAACCCGCCCGCCGCCGCGCCGATCGCAATGCCCGCGTTGGCCGTGGACTGGATTCGTGCACGGGCCCGTGTGCGTTCTTCCGGGGTGGTCAGGCCCGCGAGGAGTGCCTGTCTGGACGCCTGCAGACCGCTCTGGAAGCTCGCGTACAGGCACATGACCAGCACGAACGCGGCGAAGTTCCGGGTGAGGAGCAGGATCGCGATGCTCGTGGCCGTGGCCGCGGCGAGCACGACGGCGGTGGTGCGCGGGCCCAGGCGGTCGGCGAGATGTCCCAGCGCGACGCCCGCGACGGCTCCGACGCCCCACGCGAGGGTCAGCGCGAGGCCGACCCGCGCTGAGACCGACGATCTGCGTGAAGTAGAGGGCGGAGACGACGAGGAATCCGCCGTCTCCGATCGAGTTCGTCAGCTGCGCGTACGCGAGTCGCCTGGTCATGTCCTAGACCGTAGGACGGTTATTGGCCCTGGTTGTGGGACATCGACGGGCTGCGTTTCTGGGCCAATTTGGTCCCTGCCCAGGAGACCGCGAAGGCCAGCACACCGAAGACCGCCGCGACGAACACGCAGGTCAGGAGCACGTCGCCGTAGCCGTTCTGACGCGGATCCAGGAACGGGTAGGGGTACCAGCCCACGATCGGGCCCCTGACCAGCGTGTAGGTGAGATAGGCGAGTGGGAACGACAGCCAGATCCACCACCGCCTGGTCTTCTCAGGCGCGAGAAGCCACTCCACGACCACGAGGATCGGCACGACGGTGTGCAGCACCCAGTTCGCATAGGCGGGCGTCTGGACGTCGATGCCTTGCAGCAGCAGCCAGTACACGATGCCCGTCGTGGCCATGTAGAGCACGGCAGCACCCCTGATCTGCGGCGACACCGGGCTGAACACGCCGAGCAGCGCCACGACAGCCGCGAAGACGTTCGAGAGCACGGTGAAGAAGCTGAAGTGGTCGGCGGGGCGGAACTTCTCCCCCAGCGTCACCACCAGGTACACCTCTGCCGAAAGAACCAGCAGGAACACGGCCATCCGGAGCAGCTTGATCACCAGCGCATTAGAACGCGGTTTCGTCAGGGGTGCATCCGGGCGCCCTTGAAGATCTTGTCGACGGCGTTCTTCTGGCCGTGCACCGCGATCCCGACCAGGTCGAGGTCCTGGGTGTGCACCTTGCGGACGGCCGCGCGGTTGTCCGCGTCGTTGCCGGTGGCGAACAGGTCGGCGGTGAAGATCGTCATGGCCTGGTTGCGGTTCAGGGCGCGTTCGTGGGCCTTCTTGAGGAGTTCCTGGTCGCCCTGCAGGACCACGACGGGCTGGCCGAACATCGGCAGGTAGTGCACGTCGTCGGCGTCGATGTAGGGCTCGCCGCGCAGCGTCTCGGACAGCCCGCTGACGAGGAAGGCGGTGACGTTCAGCGCCTGCCAGCCGGCCAGGTCGTCCCGCAGCAGCACAGCGATCTTGGTGTCGAACATGGACACACGATCGCGGGCATGCGAGTGCGGGGTCTTGTACGTTTCTGACATGAGCGTCACGGCCTGGAGGCCGGGCGTGGAAGGCATCAAGGAGGTCTTCCACGCCTCCTTCACCACGCACGTCTACCCGGCGCACACGCACGACGCGTGGACGTTGATGGTGCTCGACACCGGGGCCGTGCGGTACGAACTGGACCGTCACGAGCACGGCGCGCTCGTGGATGGCGTCACGCTGTTGCCGCCGCACGTGCCGCACGACGGCCGGTCCGCGCACCCGACCGGGTTCCACAAACGCGTGCTGTACCTGGACGACTCGGTGCTGCCGTCCGACCTGATCGGCAAGGCCGTCGACACGCCGATGCTGCCCGATCCGCTGCTGCGCCACCGAGTTCACCAACTGCACCTGGCGCTGGACGAGCCGTTCGAGGCGGCGAGCCGGCTGGCGCTGATCACCGAACGCCTCACGCACCACTTCGCCGGCACCGCACCCGCCGTGCACGCGGATCCGACGCTCGCCGACCGGTTGCGGCAACTGCTGGACGCCTCACTGCCGGACGGGATGACCCTGAACGCGGCCGCGCGGGAGTTGCAGACCAGCCCGACCCACCTGGTGCGGGCGTTCAGCCGACGGTTCGGGTTGCCGCCGCACCGCTACCTGACCGGGCGCCGGGTGGATCTCGCCCGCGGCTATCTGGTCGAGGGACGGCCCGCGGCGGAGGTGGCGGTGCTGGCCGGGTTCCACGACCAGTCGCACCTCACGCGCCACTTTCGCCGTGTGCTGGGTACGAGTCCTGGGCGCTTCGTACGCTGACACCGTGCACATCGGCATTCTCGGGCCAGTTGAAGCGAGCTCTCCCGACGGCAAGATCGCGGTGGGTGGCCCACGGCCGCGCACTCTGCTGGCGCTGCTGGCGATCCGGGTGGGCGAAATCGTCCCGCTCGACCGTTTGGTGGACGAGCTCTACGGCTCCGAGCCACCGGCCGATGCCGCGAACGCCTTGCAGGGCCAGGTCTCGCGCCTGCGCCGGGCGCTCGGGGACACGTCGCTGATCGAGTTCCACCCGGCCGGATACCGCCTGGCGCTGCCCGCCTCCCAGGTCGACGCGCACCGGTTCGCAGTGCTGGCTACAAAGGGCCGCACCGCGTTGGAACAGGGTGATTCGCAGGCGGCGGAATCCCTTTTGTCCGAGGCACTTCAGCTCTGGCGCGGTCCGGCGCTCGCCGACGTTCCGCTGGCTGACCACGCGACCCGCTGGGAAGAGCAGCGCTCCGCCGTCTCGGGTTCGCTGATCGCCACACGGATCAGGCTCGGCAAGGCGGACGTCCAGGAGATCCAGGACCTGGTGCGGCAGCACCCGTTGGACGAACGCCTGCGCGGCTACCTGATGCAGGCGCTGAACCAGCAGGGTCGCCAAGCCGAGGCGTTGCAGGCGTTCGAGGACGCGCGCGCCGTGCTGGCCGACGAACTGGGCACCGATCCGTCCCCCGAACTGCGCGCCGTGCACCTGCAGGTCCTGCGCGGCCAGACCCACCGCGAACTGCCCGCCCAGCTCACCAATTTCGTTGGCAGACAGGAAGAACTCGCGCGGATCGCCGCGCTCTCCTCCCGTCTCATCACCCTCACCGGTCCCGGCGGCGCGGGCAAGACCCGGCTCGCGCTGCAGGCCGCCGGTCCCGGAGCGATCTTCGTTGACCTGGCGCCGGCCAAGGACGTCGCGGCGGCGGCCCTGCAGGCGTTGGGGCTCAAGGAAACCGTGCTGGAGCCGGAAGACCGCCTGACGCTGGCCCTGCGCGAGCGCGACACGTTGCTGATCCTGGACAACTGCGAGCACCTGATCGTCCAGGCCGCCCAACTGGCCGGGCGCCTGCTCAGCACGTGCCCGTCGTTGCGCATCCTCGCCACCAGCCGGGAGGCGCTCGGCATCACCGGCGAGACGCTGTGCCCGGTGCCGCCGCTGAACCCCGAGCAGAGCGTGGCGCTGTTCGCCGACCGCGCCCGCCTGGTCAACCCCACGTTCGTGCGTGACCAGCACACCGCCGACATCTGCCGGGAACTGGACGGCCTCCCGCTCGCGATCGAACTGGCCGCGGCGCGCACCCGCACGCTGACCACCGAGGAGATCGCCGACCGCCTGAACGACCGTTTCCGCCTGCTCACCAAGGGAAACCGCGCCGCCGCGCCCCGCCACCAGACGCTGCGCGCGGTCGTCGAGTGGTCGTGGGACCTGCTGTCGCAGGACGAACGCGACCTGGCCGCGTGCCTGGCCACGTTCAGCGGCGGGGCGACGCTGGAGGCCGTCGAGGAGGTCTGCCGGCACGACGTCGAGGTGCTGGACGCGTTGGTGGACAAGTCCTTGGTCGAGGCCGCCGACGGCCGTTACCGGATGCTGGAGACCATCCGCGAGTTCTGCTCGCAGCACAAGCGCGTCGACGCCGAGCACGCCGCGTACTTCCAGGAACTGGCCCGCCGCGCGGATCCCGAGCTGCGCCAACGGGATCAGGTGCGGTGGTTCACCCGGCTGACGGCCGAGCACGCGAACCTGATGCAGGCGCTGGAATGGACCACCTCGTTCGTGCCGGAGCAGGCGTTGCGGCTCGTCAGCGACCTGGCCTGGTACTGGTACCTGAAGGGCAGCCGCACGGAGGTCCAGGGCGCGGCCCGCCGGCTGCTGGACCGGACACCCGAACAGTCCACAGAGGAGTACACGGTCCTGCTCGCCCTGGCCGAACCCGAACGCGTGCCGGAGAAGCTCCTGGCGTTGCGCGGCCCGATCAAGCAACCGTTCGTGCTCATCGCCTGGGCCATGCTCAGCGGCCCGCCCGACCCGGCCGCGCCGCGCACCGCGCTCCAGGACGAGATCGAGAGCAGCGAGGACCCGTGGATCCAGGGTCTGATGGGCTTCAGCAACGCCTACACCACCTGGGCCGGCAGCGGTGACCGCGCCGTCGCGATCCAGCAGTCCCGCGAAGCCCTGCGGCACTTCCAGGGCCTCGGCGAACGCTGGGGATCGGCCCAGGTCCTGGACGTGCTGGCCACCCTGACCGAGGACCCGGCCGAAGCCCTCGCGCTGACGGACCAGGCTCTCCAGGCCGTCGCCGAACTGGGCGCCGTCGAGGAGTTGGCCGAGCTGCGGGCACGGCGCGCGGACCGGTTGCTCGACATCGACCAGGACCAGGCCGAACGTGACTACCTCGAGGCGCTGGAGATGGCGGCGCAGGCAGGGTTGGCCGCCACTCGGGTGCTCGCCAACGCCGGGCTGGCCAAGATCGCCCAGCGCCGGGGAGATCCGGAGCGGGCAGAGGAGCTCCTGCTGGCAGCACAGCAGGAGCTCGGGTTCGGGTGGATGCACACGGCGGCCAGGCAGCACGTGGACGCGGCGCTCAGTGAACTGTGGCGTACTCGGGAAGCCTGATCGCGGTAGCGGCCCGCAGATCCATCCGCGCGAACACGGGCATCTTCGGCAGCAGCCCGAACATCCGGTCCCGCACCCACATCCCGAGCCTGCTGCCGGGCGCGAGGAACGGCCCCGGATTGCCCTGGCTGCCACGGGCGTACGGCCCGATCAGCGCCTCGTACCGGGCGAAGGCGTTGCCTCCCAACGCCATCTCCCCCGCCAGCACGTAGGCGGAGACGACCGCGAGCCCGGTTCCCATGCCGCCCAACGTGGATCCGTATCCGGCGTCACCGATCAACGTGACCCGCCCGGAACTCACCGCCGGCATGCGCACCTGACTGATGGAGTCGAAGTAGACACCGGGCGCGACCACCTCGTCCGGCATCAGCTCGGGAGGGACCGGCGACTTGTACATCAGCCACCCCGGCGAGGTCAGCACGCCCGGTGAGCAGGTCAGGTCCCGATCGTCGCCCTCCGCGTCCCAGATCGCGAAGTAGTAGCCCTGGAACTTCGGCCGGTACCGCGGGAAGACCAGCCGCCGCACGCCGGAGCGCATCCCGTCCGCGCCGATCACGAAGTCGAACCGTCTCGGCGCCCCGTGCGCGAACGTCACGTCCACGCCATCACCGTCATCGTGCAGCGATGTGATCCAGTCGCCGAACACGTACGGCACCTGGTCCGCGGAAAGCTCGTACAGCAGGCGTGACAGGTCGCCGCGGAGGATCTCCACGTCCCCGGCGGTGAACGAGGCGGGCAGCCGTGCCCTCTCACGTCCGTCGGCGCCGCGGAACACCATGTCCCGCGGCGTGGTCTGCGCGGCCAGCACCGCGTCGAGCACTACCCATCCGCCTGAGCACGGACAGGTGCGCCTCGCCGCGGAAGTCCACGGCCTGGCCACCGTCACGCAACGATGGCGCGCGTTCCACCACGACCGGGGAGAAGCCGAAACGCGTCAGCCAGTGCGCGAGTGCGGGCCCGGCGATTCCCGCTCCCGAGATCAGTACGTCCATGCACGGGATGCAACGCCGGGCCGCTGACCGAACGCTGCCCGCCCGCTGACGAGCCTGCGCCTACGCTCCGCCGATGATCTTCAGCATCTGCGAGATCTGACCCTGCCGGGTGTTGACCACCCGTTCCGCATAGGCCGTCGTCTCGGGGTTCATGCCTTCCTTCTTCTCGTCGAGCGCCATCTCCACACCGGCGCCCTGGTGCCCCGCCATCAGGTTGAGGAAGAGCTGGTCGAACTCGGCCCCGCTCTTGTCCTTGGTCTCGTTGATGACCTTGTCGTCGAGCAGCGGCTGACCGCCGTGGGCGGCGTGCAGGTTGGCGCCGTCGCCTTCCGGCTTGCTCCAGAGCTTCAGCCACGACTTGAGCATCGTGAGCTCCTCGCGCTGGGTCACGTCGATCGCGCCCGCGAGGTCCTTCGCCTCCTTGCTGGTCGCCTTAGCCAGCCCCACCTGCGAGAGGCTGATGCCGAGCTGCAGGTGGTCCACCATCATCTGCACGAACATCACGTCCGCGTCGTTGAACCTCGCGCTGGCACCCGGAACGGGTGGTGCGGCGGAGGACGCGCCGTGCCCGTGAGCCCCTTGGCCCTCCGGCACGATCGCCTCTCCGCCGCACCCCGCCAGCGCCAGGACCGCGACCGCGATCACCAGGCGCCTCATCGGATCAGATCTTCTCCCACAGTGCCGCCACGTTCGGCGGTTCCCAGCCGGTCAGCGAGGTGTGCGCCTGACGGCAGCGGTAGGTCGAACCGCCGTAGGTGACGGTCTGCCCGGTCGCGTACGACGTGTTCGCCGCCCACGTGCCACCGGCGGGCGGCGGCGTCGTGGTGCTGCTGCTCGTCGTGGTGGGCGGAGGAGTGGTCGTCGTGGTGGTGGGCGGCGGAGTCGTGCCGCCACCGTTGATGTTGAGGTCGATGCACGAGTAGAACGCGTTCACCGTGTCGCCGATGTTCCAGACGGCGAACAGCTTCTGCCGGCCGGAGAACCCGCCGAGGTTGATCGTGTGCGTGGTCGGGTTGTTCGGCTGCTGGTTGTTGCCGGCGACGTAACCGACGCGCGTGCCGCCGATGAAGTACTCGTAGTCACGCGTGGCGTGCCGGGCGGTGAAGGTCCAGGTCAGCGACAGGGTCTGGCCGGTGCTGGTGACCTTCCAGGGCAGGCTGTCGTTGTCGAGCGGAGCGAAGGCACCGTTGTCGCCGCTGCAGTTCTTCTTGCCCTTGACGCCCTCGGCGCTCTGCGGTTCGTACTTCGCCTGACCGCAGAGGTCGACGGAGATGTCTCCCCTGGCGCACTGCGCCGAACGGCTGGCGGGCGACGACACGTAGCCGTGCGCACTGGCCGAACCGACCGGTGTAATGAGCACAATGGCAGGGACAGCGGCAATCAGGAGCGCCGCTTTGCGCATGATTTTCATTCGTCCGAACTCCTTGGATCGTTCCCAAACGGGTGGACCCGTAGGCAGGGGGCGGGAACCGGCAGCGCCTCAGATGCGCTCACCGATCCAGTTTCGGTCTGTGGTCTAGACCATAAACCGGTGTTCAGAAAGTGGTCAAGTAACCGCCGGACGCGAACGAAAATGTTGCGCACCAACAAGTCCACCCAGCCAAGTGGTCCTATTGCTCCGCCATTCGGGTCACTGGATCAGCCCAGTCAGCCCACTGGTACGAACTCTGCTCACTGGGTATCCCAGGACATGCGCGAATTCGACGAGCCCAGCAGGGCGGCCGGTCCCGGCGTTGTCGCCGACGGACCCGCAGGTGCCCCCACGGTCCTCGTGATCGATCCAGCCGGAGAAGCCGTCCACAACGAGATTCCCGCGACCTGGCGTCCGCTGACCGAACACCTGCGGGTCGTGTGGCTGCGCGTTCCCGCCGCACCGAGCTGGAAGTCCACAGTGGACACCGTGCTGACCAGGCACCGGGACGACACCAGGACCGTGCTCGACGTGGTCGCCAGCGGGCCGATCGCAGCGGATGTCATCGAACTGGTGGCGGCCCACTCGGACCTCGTGCGCTCGGTCCTGCTGGTCGACCCCGAGGTCGCCGTGGACGTGCCGTTCGCCCACGTCATCCACCACACCAACGACACCCCGGCACCGCTTCCGCTGGGCCATCCCGACGTGGTTCAGGGCGTGCTGGCGGCGCTCGAACTCCACCGAACCACTTAGGTTCCGAAACTTTTGCTGAACCGGACACTTCGGCCACCCGTATCCCTCGTCAGGGAACCGCGAGACGGGAGGCTTCATGCGAGCGCGTCTGCTCATCATCGTGCTAGGGCTGGTTGCGCTGACGGGCTGTTCATCGGTCGGAGGCAGCAGCTCAGGCGAACCGGCGGCCAACGAGGCGGACGCGACGTTCTCGTTGCAGATGATCCCGCACCACCACCAGACGATCGAGATCGCCAAGGTCGCCATGACGAAGTCCAAGGACGAGTTCGTCGTCAACGTGGCCGACAAGATCGCCAACGCCGAGACCGGCGAGATCGAGCAGATGGCCACCTACCTGCGCAGCTGGAACATCCAGGTGCCCGGTAACGACGCCAACGCCACGCACAAGATGGCGGGCATGATGACCGTCAAGGACGTCGAGGCGCTGAAGTCCGCCACCGGCAAGCAGTACGACGACCTCTTCCTCGCCACCCTCTCCCGCCACCTCCGCAGTGGCGTCGACATGGCGAAGAACGCCCAGGCCAAGGGCGAGCACATCGGCTCGAAGGCCCTGGCCGGGAAGATCATCGTGTCGCAGACCGAGGTGCTGGACCAGATCGCCGCCAAGCAGAAGTCCTGACACCGCAACAGGACCAGCACGCCACACACACGTCCGCAGCCGTAAAGGCAGTGGGCGTGTCGGCGTGTCCGCAATACTCTCGCCGCCATGTACCCACAGGTGGAGCCCTACGCCCAGGGCATGCTCGACGTCGGTGACGGCCAGCTCGTTCACTGGGAGGCCAGCGGCAATCCCGGCGGCAAACCGGCGTGCGTGTTCCACGGCGGCCCAGGATCGGGCTCACATCCCCGATGGCGCGAGGACTTCGACCCGGACCACTGGAACCTGATCCTCTGGGACCAGCGCGGCAGCGGTCAGAGCACCCCGTCGGTCGCGGATCCGGCGACCGGCATGGAGCACAACACCACCCAGCACCTGATCGACGACGCCGAGAAGCTCCGTGAACACCTCGGCATCGAGAAGTGGCTGCTGGCCGGCGGTTCCTGGGGCTCCACCCTGATCCTCGCCTACGCCATCCAGCACCCCACCAGGGTCAGCGAGATCATCATCCCTGCGGTGACCACCTCCCGCCCCGAGGAGCACGCGTGGATCACCCGCGGCCTCGGCATGTTCTTCCCGGACCACTTCGACGCCTTCCGCGAAGGCGTTCCCGAAGAAGATCGCGACGGCAACCTGGCCCTGGCCTACAACAGGCTCCTCAACTCGCCGGATCCGGCGGTCAGGGAGAAGGCCGCCTGGGACTGGAGCAAGTGGGACCTGTCCACGATCACGGGCGGCGACAACGACTTCGAAGGCACGAGGTACGCCGACCCCGTCACGCGCTACCGGCTCGCGCGGACCGTGAGCCACTACTGGGGCAACGAGGCGTTCATCGAGCCGAACCACATCCTCGACAACCTCGACAGGCTCAAGGGCATCCCCGGTGTGCTCATCCACGGCCGCAACGACTTCGGCGGGCCGCTGCACACCGCGTGGGAGGTGGCGAAGAGGTGGCCCGACGCCGAACTGGTCATCCTGAACGACGCCGGCCACGAGATCATGAATGGCAGCAGCATGGACCAGGCCATCACCGCCGCCATCCGGAAGTTCCGCTAGGGCGCGACAGGTCCGGACCGGTAGAGGTCCTCACCGGCCCACCGGATCCGGTCCTTGAACCCGAATCCCGGCGCCGCGACGAAGTTCGCCGCGTCGTCCACCGAGCCCGATCCGTCGTACTTGGCGCGCAACGGATACGGGAACACCGGACGGGTGCGCACGACGTTGCCCTCCTGGTCACGGCCTTCGGCGATGATCCGGGACGGCGCCTGGCCGCCTTCGACCCACGACACGAGTGCGCGGAACGGGTCGAAGGTGGTGAGGGTGTCGCCGCCGTCGCAGTGCCACATCGACGGGACGACGAACAGCCTTGCCCAGGAAGGGTTCCTGCCGCCGGTCAGCCGCTGCCAGTAGTCGAGCGTGCTCTCGAACGGGATGCCCTGGTCTCCCGCGCCGTGCCAGATGATCAGCTTGCCGCCTGCCCGCTGGAACGCGCGCAGGTCCAGCGAAAGCGCGTTCGCCTTCACGGTTTCGGGCACCAGGCGCCGGAACTCACGCGTGGTGAACTCGAAGGACTCGAGTGACGAGTGCGGCTTGCCGATCGGGTAGAGAAGGTGCTTCAGGCCGTTGTCCGCGAGTTCGGCGGCGACTCCCCTGCCGAGGCCGGGTGACGGGTTCAGCCAGAACGTCCACGAGATCTCCGAGCCGTACGCCTGGCCACCGGGGTAGAGCCGCACGCCGTGGTCGGCCGGTCCGTCGTAGAGACGGCGGACGCGGGCGATCTCGTCGTCGGTCAGCTGGCCCGCGAGCGTTCCCGGATCGAACTCGCACAGGCGCGGGTCGTCGATCTGGCCGTCCACGAGGTCGTCCAGCCCGTCGCAGGCTGCCATCACCGCGTCGTGCAGCAGGAAGATCTTGTCGTTGGGGATGGTGTTGCGCGCGATCCACGCCTGGTAGCCGATCAGCGCGCCGTAGTACCCGGCGGGCGCGGCCGCGATGATGCCGTCGAAGTCACGCGGGTAGCGCTGGGCCAGCAGCAGGCCCTCGCGCCCGCCGTTGGAGCACCCGTTGAAGTACGACTTCACCGGCGCCTTGCCGTAGAACACCGAAATGATGTGCTTGGACACCTTCGACAACGCGTGGGGCGCGCGGAAGAAGTAGTCGTCGCGGGCCTTCTGGTCGTTGGCGGCCCAGGTCGCGTCGAACGGGTTCTCCAGCGAGACCTGATGACCGTCGTCGGTCGCCGCCACCGCGGCGTCACCGAAAGCGGGACCGCAGCCGGCGGGAAAGGCCGGATCGCGGGTGATTCCACAGAATCCGCCACACCCGTACTGGAGGTAGCGGCCCTGGTAACCACGGGTCGGCAGTTTCAGCTGAAAGCCGATGTTCGGCGAGATCGTGCCGCGGACATCGCAGAACTCCGTGGCACCACTGACGATCACCGCCGACGCGACCTGGGTACGAGCGTCCGGCACGTCGAACGAACGCACCAGGTCAGCGCATGATCGTACTGGCCGGAAAGCGGAATCGGCGGCGGCGGGAGCGATCCCCGCCACCGCCGTTCCCAGAACAACGAGTGATACCAACAACTTGCGGAACATATAGCGTCCTTCCCCCTGTAGTCGGACGTACAGAGGGAGTCTTGCAGCTAACCGACGTGCACGCGTGGCCGTCGGGTCGGATCCGATTCAGCCGAGCGGATGATTTCCCGTACGACCGGAGGCGTATCGCCGCGGCCGAGGATCAGGTAGCGGAACAGGTGCCCGAGCGGGTTCCCCTCCGACCACTCGAAGTGCGCGTGCGGGATGACGCCGGTCGAGTCGCGCAACGCCAGCAGGATCGCCGCGATCGCGTTCGGTGCGGCGGGAGCGGAGGCGCGCAGGACGCGATGGCCGTCGACCTCGACGCCGGTCACGCACAGCACGTTGCTGAACGCCGACGGGTCGACGATGTCGATCTCCAGGAAGATCACGTCCGCCGTGCCCGGCACCGGGTTCATGCCGCGCTGCTCGGCCTCTTTCTCGTCGTACTCCGCCTTGTCACCGTCCTGGCGGCGGTTCGCGATCAACGTGATGCGTCCGTCGTTCTCGATCGTGTCGGTGATGAACCTCCGCGCGTCCTCGTCGAACTTGATCTTGTCGACGCGCAGCTCGGTCGTGCGGGAGATCCGCGACACCAACGAGATCACCACGATGCCGATGATGAAGCCGAACGAGATCGTGATGCCGTCCGGCTTCTCGATCACGTTCTCCACCAACGCGTACAGCAGCACCAGCGTCAGCACGGTGAAGCCGATGCCCGCGCCTCGCTGCCCCTTGCGCCACGCGGACACCGTCACCGCGAACGAGCCGGAGACCATCATCGCCAGGATGCCGGTGGCGTAGGCACCGGCCTGCGCGTTCACGTCGGCGTTGAAGATCACCGTGATGATGACGCAGATGACCGTGTAGACGATCACGACGGGACGGACGGCACGTCCCCATTCCGGCGCCATGCCGTAGGAGGGCAGGTAGCGCGGCACGATGTTGATCAGGCCCGCCATCGCCGAGGCGCCGGCGAACCACAGGATCAGGATGCTGCTGATGTCGTAGACCGTGCCGAACACCTCGCCGAGCAGTTCGTGGGCGAGATACGCCAGCGCACGGCCGTTCGCGGGACCACCGGGCGCGAACTTCTCCTGCGGCACCAGCACGGTGGTGATGAACGACGTCGCGACGAGATACACCGACATGATCAACGCGGCGGTCGTCAGCAGCTTGCGGGTGTTGCGCACCCGGCTCTCCATGCGCTCCTCCGGCGTCTTGCCGGACGCGGCGACCAGCGGCATCATGCTCACGCCGGTCTCGAAGCCGGACAAACCGAGCACCAGCAACGGAAACGCCAGAATCGCCGGCCCGATGACGCCGAAGAACCCGTCGCCGTGCGAACCCAGAGCCGAGATCCAGCGATCAAGCGCGTCCGGCGTCGCGAAGACGTCCACGAGCCCCACCACGGCCAGCACGGCGTTCAGGGCGAGGAACACCGCCACCAACGGGATCGCGACGCCCACGGCCTCGCTGAAGCCCATCAGGAACACGCCGCCGAGGATCAACAGCAGCACGATCGTCAGCAGGAGCTCGTAGCCGTGCAACGACTCCGGCACGTACGGGTTCTCCAGCGCGTGCACCGAGGCGTCGGCCGCGGACAGCGTGATCGTGATGATCCACGACGTCGCCACGAACCCCAGCAGCACCAGCACGAAGATCTTGCCGCGCCAGAACGGCAGCAGGTCCTCCAGCATCGCCACGGAGCCCTGGCCGTTCGGGCTCTCCCGCGCCACCCGCCGGTACATCGGCAGCATGCCGAGCAGCGTCAGCGCCACGATGAGCAACGTCGCCAGCGGGGACAACGCGCCGGCGGCCAGCGCGGCGATGCCGGGCAGGTACGACAACGTGGAGAAGTAGTCGACGCCGGTGAGCGTCATGACCTTCCACCACGGGTGTGGCTTGGCGTGCGACTCGTGGCTCTCCGGCCCGGACGGCGCCACGCGGTCCGCGAGCAGCCACCTGCCCAGCGGCCCGCCGGGCGGTGCCGGCCGTTCCGGACTCGGAACCTCGGCGGGGATGGCGAACTCCGTGCTCATGGCGCGAAGCATGACACCACTGGATCAGGGCCTGAACTCGGCCGGAAAACCCGCCTCCTGAACGGACAATCCGGACGGTCGCAGCATTCCGATGCTGCCCTGGGTGTGGAGATCGAGGAACATGTCCACGACGTCCGGATCGAACTGTTCGCCCCGGCCTGCCCAGAGTTCCCGCCGTGCCCGGTTCTCGTCCAGCGCGGTCTGATGTGGACGATTCGACCGCATCGCGGCCCACGCCACGCAGACGGACAGGATCCTTGCTTCCGCACGGATGTCCGCACCGCGCAACCCGTCCGGATAACCGGAGCCGTCGTAACGTTCGTGCTGCTGCCTGATCACGTGCGCCACGCCCGCGAACCCCGGCACCATCCGGGCGAGCCGGTAGCCGAAGTCGGGGTGCTGGCGCAGCAACCGCCATTCCTCTTCGGACAGTGCACCGGGCTTGGTCAGCACGACCTCGGGAATGATGACCTTGCCGATGTCGTGCAGGCGACCGGCGAGCTGCGCGACCCTGGTCGTCGGCGCGTCCAGTCCGAACTCCCCCGCGGCCACTCCGGCCCAGCGCGACACCGAACGGCTGTGGTCGTAGCGGTGCAGCCAGCCGTCCACCCGGTCCGCGACCTGGCAGAGGAACTCCGCCATCGCGCCGTCGGTATCCGGGTCGACCGCGGGCAACGGCTCGGGGCCGACCGCGATCCTGTTGCGTCCCGCCGCTTTCGCCGCGTACAAAGCGCGGTCCGCGATCACCACGATGTCGTCGGGACCGTCGCCGTGAGTCGGAAAGCTCGCCGAGCCGACCGACACCGTGACGGACAACGGAATGTCGTCGTTGCCCGCGTTGACCGGAATGGGTTTCTCGGCAACGCGTTCGCGCAACCGGTTCGCGATCACGGACAGCCGGCCGGGACCGGCTTCCGGGACGAGCAGCGCGAATTCCTCACCACCGTAACGAGCGAGGACTTCACCGGATCGGGAAGCCGCGCGCAGCCGGGCCGCGACCTCCATCAGCACGTCGTCGCCCGCGGGATGGCCGTAGTTGTCGTTGATGGACTTGAAGCGGTCGACGTCGATGATGAACACCGCGACGAACCCGTCGTTGCGCCGGGCGCGGGAGATCTCCAACGGCAGCTGGGCTTCGAAGAACCTGCGTGTGTGCAGGCCGGTGAGGCTGTCGGTGATCGCGAGTTTGCGCTGGTCCGCGACGAGTCCCGCGAGCCTCGCGATGATGAGCAGCGACAACAGGGCGCTGCCCGCGGCGATCACGAGGACGTCCTGCGACGACTGGCCGACGTCGTGCACCAACATCAGGACCGGCGCGGCGAGGGCGGCCGAGCACAACGCGATGATCCGGCCGCGGCTCAGACCGACGTCCTTGACGTGCGCGCGGTCGCCGAGCCGCGCCATCGTCGGGTGCAGCGCCGCCGCGCCGATGCACAGGTTCGCCGACAGCCAGATGGCGTCGAGGAAGTTGCCGGCGTGGTAGCTGCCGTCGAGGCGCTGCAGCACGTAGATCGTGTCCGCGGTCAGGATGCCCAGCAGGTTGGCCGTCAGCAGGACGAACGCGCGGGGCCGAGGTCCTGCCCCGAAGATCAGTCGCAGCGCCACCACGAACAGCGCCAGGTCCATCATCGGGTAGCCGAGCGAGGCGATCTTCACCAGGACCGGTGAGGTGAGACGGGCCTGCGGGCCGATCACGTAGAGCCACGACGCCATGCCCGCGACGACCGCGAGGACGGCGGCGTCGAGCAGGCTCGGCAGGTCGAGTCCGGGGGTGCGGCGGCGGATCAGCAGGATCACGCCCGCGACCATCAACGGGTAATGGCCCAGGTAGAAGATGTCCGCGTACGACGGGTAAACCGTGTACTCGAAGATGTAGTGCGATGCGTAGAACGTGAGGTCGGCGATCGCGTAAACGACCTGGCTGAGTGCGAGGAACACCCATGGCCGCCGCCATTGGGGGCGGTTGCGCTTGACACCCGCGAATGTCGCGATCGCGGCCGACGCGCTGATCGTGCAGTAGAGCACCACCCGTACCGTTTGCCCCGTCGACCCCGCGGGACTGACCGGGATCAGGTAGTAGACGCCCAGCAGCAGGTGACCCGCCACCAGGTACATCCACCACGCCCCGGTGTGGCCGGTACGGAAGATGGTCACACGAGACCCCTCGTTCTACGACTTTGGTCGAGCCACGTGATGATGCCCGACTTGGGATGATCGCGGCACCGTCGTTACTCCAATGAGGTGACCCACTAATACGACGCTACCGCAAATCACGGTTCGGCTTTCCGCGTTGATCTCGGGTGTCGCCGATCCGTGCCCGCGGGTGGTCCCCGATCGATTTTCGCACGACTTTTCGCTGCTTGGCCGTGATTCGCGCACCTCGTACCACCGATATTTCCGACCCGTTGGTCGGTAAGCGACCTTCGTCGTTGACCGTTGCTCGTTCTGGACGGGGTGGGAGCAGCGATCAACGGACTATCGTGGGCGCCGTGGACGGCGTTCGGTTCGGGGTGCTTGGGCCGCTGCTCGTCACACACGGGCAGCGGGACGTCCGCGTTCCCGCCGGCCAGCCGAGACAGGTCCTGGTGCTGCTGCTCCTGCACACCGGTCAGACCGTCAGCGTCGACCATCTCATGTCGATCCTCTGGGACGGCGATCCGCCCGCCAGCGCGCGCAAGGCCGTGCAGGTGCACGTCTCGCAGCTCAGGAGAGCGCTGAAGGACCTTCCCGGGGTGTCGCTGGAGTGGTCGCGGCAGGGCTATCGGCTCGACATCCCCGACCGGTCGCTCGACCTGCAGCTCTTCCGCGACGCCCAGGACCCCGACGAGGCGCTGGCGCACTGGCGCGGACCTGCGCTGGCCGAGCTGACCACGAACACCCAGCTCGCGAACCAACTGGAGGAGGAGCGGCTCGGGGCGATCGAGCGCCGGGTCGACAAGGCGATCAAGGACGGCAGGCACCACGAGGTCATCGGAGAGCTGACCGGGTACGTCACCGAGCACCCGACCAGGGAACGGCTGCGGGGAGCGCTCATGGTCGCCCTGCACCGCGGCGGGCGGCAGGCGGACGCGCTCAGGACGTACGACGAGGGCCGCCGGCTCCTGGCCGACGAGCTCGGGCTCGATCCCGGCCAGGAGCTCAAGGACCTGCACGCCGCGATCCTGCGGGGCGACATCCCGGCCGTGCCGCGCGAACTGCCCGCCAAACCCGACCCGTTCGTGGGACGCCGTGCGGAGATCGAGCTGATCACGAGCACCTCCGACACCGTGATCGCCGTGCACGGGCCCGGCGGGCAGGGCAAGAGCGCGCTCGCCACCGCCGCCGCGCACGCGATGGCCGAACGTTTCCCGGACGGACAGCTGTACGTGGACCTGCACGGCGCCACACCGGGCCGTTCGCCGCTGTCCCCCGCCGAGGTGATCAGGCGGTTCCTGCGCGCTTTGGGCACGCCGCCGCTGGCCGTGCCGACGGACCCGTCCGAGGCCGCCGCGTTGTACCGGTCGACGCTGGCCAGGCGCAAAGTGCTGGTGCTGCTGGACAACGCCGTGGACGCGGCGCAGGCCGGCCCGCTGCTGCCCGGCGAACCGGGGTCCGCCGTGCTGATCACCAGCCGCCGGATGCTGGCCACGCTGAGCGCCCGGCACGTCCGGCTCGACCCGTTGCCGCCCGACGACGCGTTGCGGTTGCTGGGAGACGACAGCCCGGCCGCGGAGCAGGTCGCGAAGGCCTGCGACTACCTGCCGCTGGCCCTCACGATCGCGGCCGCGCGGCTGCGGGCACGGCCGGACTGGACGACGGCGACGCTGGCGAAACGACTCGCGGACCAGCGTCATCGGCTGGACGAGCTGCACTTCGACGACCTCGGCGTCCGGTCGAGCTTCCACCTGAGCTTCGAGGGTCTGAACGCCGGCTCGACCAGGGCGTTCACCCTGTTGTGCTGCCTGAACGTGCCTTCCGTCGGCGAGCCGGTGATCCAGGCGCTGCTCGGGCAGGACGACGTGGACCGAGCGCTGGATCCGTTGGTGGACGCGAAACTCGTGGAACCGTGCGGGCCGGAGCGGTACCGGGTGCACGACCTGCTGCGGTTGTTCGGAGCCGAGCACGTCAACGACGAGAAGCACGACGCTCTCATCCGTGCGCTCACGCACTACCGCGAAACGCTTGCCGCGGCGTTGAAGAAGCTGCGGCCGCACGCTTACGGCGCGCTGGGGTACTCCGCTGCCGGCGACCTCGACGAGCCGTTGCGGTGGCTGACCGACGAGGCCGAGAACCTGCTGGCGGCAGCGCGTTCCGCGGTGGCCGAACCGGCGCTGGCCGAGCACGCCCTGGCGATCGCGCACATGCTCTACCCGCATCTGTTCAAACAGGACAGAGTCGCGGACCTGGTCGAACTGGGTCAGATCGCGGACCAGGCCGCCCGCACCGCCAGTAGTTCGGCCGCGTTGCAGACGGCACTTCTGGTGCGGTCGGCCGCGAACCGCAGGATCGGCTCGTTCGAGACCGCTCGCGCCCAGTTGGAAGAGGTGCTGGAGGCGCGCGCCGACGACCCGTTCGGACAGGGCCGCGCGCTCGCCGGCATCGGCACGATCCAGCGTGAGCTGGGAGAGCTGGAGCAGGCCGCGGAGACCCTCGCACAGGCGATCAAGCTCACCGAGGAGCACGGACCGGCAGGCGCGCAACGGGTTCCGCTGTCCGCGCTGGCCCAGGTGCACCAGGTGGCCGGACGGTACGACCAGGCGCTCGACGCCGCCGTGCAGAGCCTGGGGCACGCCCGTGAGCACGCGGACGAGGCTGGAACGGCCTATGCGCTGGCATCACAGGGTCAGGCGCTGTTCAAGCTCGGGCGGCTGGACGAGGCCGAGGCCGCGTTGAACGAGTGCATCGAGCTGTGCCGGGTGACGGGCGAGCACAACGACGAGTGGCAGGCGCTGCTGTGCCGTGCGGAAGTGTTGCTGGCCGCGGGAAGGCCCGTACCGGCCACAAAGGACGCCGAGCGCTGCCTGGAGATCACGAGTGCGCGCGGGGACCGCTACGGCGAGGGCGTCGCCCGTCTCGTGCTCGCCAAGGCGGGACTGGAAAAGCACGCGGACCGGGCGGCCGAACTGCTCGGCACACCCGGCCTGCGTAGAGACAACCTGTTGGACAGCCTGATCAGCTGATCAGTCGCCGTAAGGGTTCTGCATCGAGACGTGGACGTGGTCGTAGTGACCACCGGTCACACCGCTGCCGGCGGTGTAGGTGCGCCACCCCTCGGACGCGCGGGCCACGCTCCAGATCTTGCCGTCCCAGATGACGTAGCGGACGTCGAGCCGGACGGCGTGCTGCTTCAGCCAGTTCGCGAGCTTCCAGCCCTGCGCCTCCTGCGAGGCGTTCGGGTACGAGCCGATCGCGTTCGAGATGGTGCAGTCGAGCGCGTTGCCGGTGTTGTGGTTGCTCGTCGAGGACTCGCCCGGACGGTAGTCGCCCACGTAGCACTGACGCTCACCGGTCAGGTCCGCGATCTGCGTGCGCACGAACGCCGTGCGGGCAGAGGCGTTCGGAGCGCGAACCGCCTGCTCCGGGTTCGTGTTCTCCGGCGGGGTCGGGTAGGGACCGGGGTCGCCCGGGTCGGGGTCCGGGTTGCCGCCGCCGCTGTCACCGATGCGGTGGGAGGCGTTCTCGTTCTTCAGGCCCGCCTTGAGGTTGGCCTTGCCGCCCGCCGCGATCGTCTGGTTCGTGCCACCGTAGTTGCTGTTGAAGTACACGGTGACGGGCTTGCCGGTGCGGTTCCAGACCGACGCGGCGTTGTTCTTCACGCACACGCCCTGGCCGTTGCCGGAACCCTTGAACTCGTAGCAGGACGGCTGCGAGTCGCCGTAGTTCGCGACCGAGGTCTCGAAGTCGGAGACCGAACCGGCCTGGTCGCTGTTGTAGTACAGGCAGAACTCGTCGTCGTTGCAGACACCGTCACGAGCCGCTGCCGGCGATCCGATCCGGTGCGACGCGTTCTCGTTCTTCAACCCTGCCTTGAGGTTCGCCTTGGCACCGGCCCCGATGGCCTGGCTGGTGCCGCCGTACCCGCTGTTGAAGAACACGGTGACCGTGCTGCCCATGCGGTTCCAGACGGCGGCCGCGTTGTTCTTCACGCAGACGCCCTGGCCGTTGCCGGAACCCTTGAAGTCGTAGCAGGACGGCTGGCTGTCGCCGTAGTCGGAGATCGACGTGTCGAAGTCCGACACCGAACCCTGCTGGTCGCTGTTGAAGTAGAGGCAGAACTCCCCTGCCTCGCAGACTCCGTTGCGGGCCGTCGCCGCGTTCGCCGGAGCCGTGCCGAACAACACGCTGAGCAGCGCACCTGCGAGCGCTACGAAGGTCAGTCTTCTTAACACCGTGAGCCCTTCTGTTTAAGGAACCCGGAGAAAATCAGTCGCAGTGTTCGAAACCACGCGCGCGTAATCAGCAGCGCTGGTCGGTCGCGGCGGCGCCCTCACCGCCGGACCACTCGAGCTGGCCGTAGCCCTTGGTGCACTTGGTCAGCGTGTTGGCGCCGGAGGACCACACCTCCTTCTGGTGGTTCCCGCCGCACTTGTAGTCCTCCAGGCCGGAGCTGGTGGAGATGCCCGAGCAGGCCCACCAGGTGCCGCTGTGCGAGTTGCGGAAGCCCTCCCACACGTAGGTGTAGGCCCAGTTCTTGTTGCAGCCCTTGAACTGCTTCACCGACGCGACGGTCGTGCCACCCGACTTGATGTACGCGGTGCTGCCGATCTGCGTCACCTGGCTGCAGTTCGGGTTGGTCTCGGCGTTCGCCGGCGACGCGATCCCGAGCAACGCCCCCATGACGAGCGCCGCGGTGCCCACGGTGCTGGCGATCCTGATGAACATGCTTCTCCCTCGGTCTTTCTTCGGTGCGGGAAGGTCAGTCGGTGATGTAGCCGGTCACGGCGCGCCCCCTCAGCAAGCGCTCGACGCGAGGCGGGCGGTGCGGTGCACGCCACCGGAGTCGACGTAGAGCACCTCGCCGCGGGCGCAGCCGGGCGCGTAGACCATGTTTCCCCAGTGGTTTCCCGGTGTTCCCGCCGCGACGAAGCCGACGTGGTCGCTGCTCGACCAGACCGTGATGCGCAGAGCCGAGTCGCCGCCCGAGTAGTTCGAGATCCGCACCCAGTTCGTCCTGCAGCCGGGCGACCAGCGCAGCTCCGCCGTGCCGCCCGTGTACATGGGCGCGGTGTCAGCAGTCGTGGAACCGCTGCTGCATCCGGCGGACACCGGGTCCTTGTCGTTGCATCCGCGCCCGCTGCAGGACGCCGCCTGCGCGTCCGGCGCCATGAGGAGCGTGAACGCGGCCGCGGCGATCAGGGCTGTCGACTTCATGGCGCTGACACTGCCGACCAGCGCTCACAGCGACCTGACAGCTACACCCCGTCAGATGTCAGCGCGGTGTCAGAAGGGCACGTCAGCGAGCGGTGCGCGATCGGTCAGCGGGAACGGCCATGGTGACGCCATGACGTGGTTGCGCAAGCCCTGGGTGGGACCGTTGGCGTTCGTGGTGGTGGCCTTCGTGGCGTTCTCGCTGCCGCCGTATCTGACCGGTGATCGGCTGCAGGCACGCGTGCAGTCGGACTGGGGACCGCACTACCCCTTGCTCGTCGTGCACGTCGTCTGCGCGTCGATCGCCATCCTCACGTGCGTGGTGCAGATCTGGCCGTGGTTCCGTGGCCGCTTCCCAACATGGCACCGCCGCATCGGCCGTGTGTACGTATTCGCCGGCGTGCTGCCCGCAGGACTGTCCGGCCTGGTCATCGGCTACATGACCCCGTTCGGGCCGGTGGCGATGATCAGCACCCTCGTCCTGTCGGTGCTGTGGCTGACGTTCACGTGGCTGGCCTGGCGCGCGGCCCGGCAACGTCAGTTCCGCGACCACCGCAAGTGGATGATCCGCAGCTTCGCGCTGACCGTCTCGATCATCACGAACCGGATCTGGGGCGTGATCGCGTTCCTCGTCTTCGCCGACCGCGTGCCCGAGTCGGAGTTGCCGCACACGATCGCCGGGATCTCGACGTGGGCCGGGTGGACCATCCCGCTGCTGCTCTCACAGTGGTGGCTGGAACGCAAGCCCAAGCGCCGTGCAGCCGTGGAGCAGCGCGAGGCCGTCAGCGTCTGAGCCACTCCCGATGGAGCTGACGCAGGACCGCCACCGCGTCGTCGGGGAGGAGATGGCTCGCGGAGAACTCGCTGTCGAGCACGACCTCCCCGACCTCTACGTCGTCGACCTCGAGGCTGCACGTGTTCCACCGGCACCGCAGGTAGAAGCTCTCACCGCTGGGCAGGTGGCCCTCCAGTTCGACAGGTGCCGCCCGGCACCCCACGTCCACGCGCCGCCCCTGCTCCCGCAGTGCGAGAAGGACCCGCTGCCACCTGGCGTCGTCGCGCTGCCACTGCTCGCTCGGAACCGGGTTGAAGTGGTCCAGGCCGGTGAAACGCAGATCGCCGTTGTGATCGACCCTCTCGCCGAACTCGACGCCAAGGCGTTCCGCGACGATCCCGGCGATCGTGCGCACGTCCGCGCTCGCGTTGATCAACACGGACTGGCGGGTCCGGTCGATGACGAAGTCGTCCCTCACACGACCCAACCCAGGTGGGCTGACAAGGGGTTATGTGGCGGCTACCGTCGGCACTCATGAGGCTACTGCTCGCTGTCCTGATGATGGTCGTTCTCGCCCCGGTCGCGTCCGCCTCACCCGAAGCAGCGCCGACCGCGAAGTGCGAGTTCATCCCGACGCCGGACAACCCGGCCGCCCGCCCGGTCCAGCCGCCCAGCGCCGTCGTGCCCGCCCGCGGGACGGTGAAGGTCACCATCGTGACGAACTACGGCGTGGTCGTCGCGGACCTCGACCGCGCCAACGCCCCGTGCGGTGTGGAGAACTTCGCCCACCTGGCGCGGAGCTGGTTCTACACGATGTCCCAGTGCTGGCGGCTGACCGACACCACGCGCCTGGGCGTGCTGCAGTGCGGCGACATCTACCGCGCGGAGGAGGGCGGACCCGGTTACCGGTTCGCCGACGAGGTGACCGGCAAGGAGACCTATCCGCGCGGCACGATCGCGTACGGGAACCAGGGACCGGGCACGAACGGCAGCGAGTTCTTCATCGTGCACTCGTTCGCCAACATCGCGCCGAACTACACGGTGATGGGCCACGTCACCTACGGCATGGACACGCTCGACCGGATCGTGAAGGCCGGGATCGTGCCGCAGCCGGACGGCCTGCTGGACGGCGCGCCGAAGAAGCCGGTCAGGATCGTGCACGTGCTCGCCCACTAGTTGCTGATTTTCCGAGTAGTCGCCGTTTCGTTGAAACGGCGACTACTTTGCGTTTGGCGTCGGAATAGCGCCACGAGAGCGCGCCGTGTTGACATGTGACTGAAAGGCGAAATTCCGGTACGCGATCTCCGTCACAGCTTCTACCTGCGCAAATTAGCCCAGAAGAACCATCATTGTTAAGGAGGATTTGATTCTCGTTGTGATCCCGATCGCCCTCAGGAATCAATTCCGCAGCTCCCGCGCTTCCGTCACCTGAATGGCGGCTGTACCAGCCAGTAGCCTGATTTCCGGTTATTAGAGGAGGCGCAGGAGTGGCACCCGAGTTCGAGCCGGCTCGACTCGCCGACGTCGACGATCTGCTCAGGCTCTACCGGCGGGCTCACGGCGCGAACTACCCCATCGCGATGGGCACCGACCCCGACGTCATGGCGGCCGAGATCGAGGCCCCGCACACCACGTGGCTGGTGTGGCGCCGCGACGGCAGGGTCGTCGCCTCGATCACCGGGCACGTCGAGAGCGCGGACCGTCTCGGCAAGATCGCCGGGCTGGTCGTGGACCCGGACGCGCAGGGCGGCGGCATCGCGCACCACGCCGTCGGGCAGATCACCGAGCACATGCTCGCGAGCGGCGAGGTCGACTCGGTCTACGGCACCGCGCGCACGATCCACCTCGCGCCGCAGAGAGTGTGCCTGCGCAACGGGTTCCACCCGCTCGGGCTCGTCCCGAACCTGTTCAAGCACGCCAGGCGCGAGACGATGACGTTGCTGGCCAGGCACCGCGACGGTGTCCTGGAGCAACGGGCCGAGGTGCACAAGGTGCCCGCGAGCCTTCGGAAGCTCGTCACGGCCACGCACGCTCTGCTCGGCCTGCCGACGTTGCCGGAGTTCGTGGAGGACAACGCGTTCGCCGCAGGCGAGGTGTCGCGGCTGGAGGTCATCGAAGCGCCGCAGTTCGTGCAGCGGCACTTCGAGCACACGATCAACGACCCGGCGCGGCGGTTCTACCCGTTGCACAAGCCGAACGTGCTGCTGGCCGACGAGCACGGCGAGTACCAGATCTACGGGCACCTCAACCGCCACGACGGTTACTGCACGATCTTCGGAGCAACCCCCAGTCCCCAGGCACTGCTCCCGCACCTCGGTGGCGTGATCGACACGCTGGCCGGCCTGGGCGCGCCGCACGTCGAGACGCTGGTGCCGTTGCACGAGTTCGACGAGCTGAGTGCGTTGCTGGCCTTCGGTTTCCTGCCGGTGGCGCTGTACCCGGCGATGCGCAAGGACGGCGAGGTCTACCACGACTACGTGGTCATGGTGCACACGCCGCAGCCGCCGGACTTCCGCGGCCTCGCGATCGACGAGGCGTTCCGGCCCTTCACCGAGCAGTACATCGAGCTGTGGACGCAGAAGTTCCTCAACACCAACGGAGTCTTTCGAGCATGAACCCGCATCTAGGACCGGCAACGGTGCCGGACCCATCGCTGAGCGCCGTCCAGGCGCTGTGCGACATCGCGGCGCCGTACGACCACAGCGACCCGGACCTGTTCCTGGAAGCCATGAACGAGTCGAACCGCTGGCACGCGCAGCGCAACGAGTTCTTCCGCAGCCTGTGGGACGGCAAGCCGCTGCGCGACATCACCGACCAGCCGTTCGTGCACGCCAACTTCTTCAAGATGCACGAGGTGCTGTCGGTGCCGCGCGACGAGGTCGTCGTGCACGCCACCTCGTCCGGCACGACCGGGCAGAAGTCGCAGATGTTCTGGGACGCGTGGACTCTCAGGGCGGGCCAGCGGATGGTCGCGCGGATCTACGACCACAACGGGTTCATCGACACCGACCCGGTGCACTACCTGATCAACCTCAACCAGCCGACGCCTTCCGGCAAGCTCGGCAGCTCGTTCACCGGGCAGTTCATGACCGACTTCGCGCCCGTGGAGTCCGTCGACTACGGCCTCGCGCACACCGGCACCGGGCACGAGTTCGACGCGTTCGGCAGCATCCGCGCGCTGCAGAGGTTCGCGGACACCGGCAGGCCCGTGCGGATCTTCGGGTTCCCGGCGTTCCTGAGCTTCACCATCGACCGCATGCGCGCGATGGGCGTGGAACCGTTGCGGCTGAACGAACGCTCGATGGTGTGGTTCGGCGGCGGCTGGAAGGGCAACGCGGACAAGCAGATCTCCAAGTCCGAGCTGCGCGCGAAGGTCACGGACGTGCTCGGCATCCCGGACGCGCGGATCCGCGACAGCTATGGCTCGGTCGAGCACTCGGTGCCGTACGTCGAGTGCTCGCACCACAACCTGCACGTGCCGACCTGGTCACGTGCGATCGTCCGGGACGTCCGGACGCTGGAACCGTTGCCGTACGGCGAGTCCGGCTACATCCAGTTCGTGTCCCCGTACATCACCTCGGCGCCCGCGCAGAGCGTGCTGATGGGTGACCTGGCCGCACTGCACGCACCTGAGGAGTGCGGTTGCGGCAACGAGACCCCGTGGTTCGAGATCCTCGGCCGCGCCGGCGTCTCCCGCAACCGATCCTGCGCGATCGCCGCAGCAGAACTCTTGAAGGGCAAGGCATGAGGCACCTCTGGCAGGGTGAGTGGATCGACGACGACGCTGTCGCGCTGCGGCTCGACACGTTGGACGACCTCACCCAGCAGGTCATCACCGGGCCGCGCCTGAACCCGCTCGTCGTGCTCGCCGCCGCCGAGAAGGTGGACCTGGAGCAGTACCGCGCGTCTCTGGTCGCGTGGGGCCTCGACGAGGTGGAGATCGACGAGACGCTGGACGCGTTGCGGCACGCTCTCAGCCGGTCGTCGCTGGAACGCAAGCTCAAGCGCGAGCTCGGCAACCTCGACCCGGCGCGGATGGTCCGCTTCGACTTCCGCACGCCCGTCTACGAGGCCTGGGTACCGCTCGGCCTGCTCGCCCACGTGACGGCGGGCAACGCGCCGGTCGCGGGCGTTTTGAGCGCCGTCGAGGGCCTGCTCTCCGGCAACCTCAACGTCATCAAGGTCGCGTCTGACGACTCGGGGTTCACCGCCGAGGTGCTCGCGTCGCTGGCAGCGCACGACCAGACCGGCCAGATCGCCGCGCGGCTCGTCGTGCTGCACTTCTCCTCTTCGCGCACCGACTGGATGTCGCGCATGCTCGGCGCAGTCGATGCCGTCGCGGTCTGGGGTGGTGAGGAGGCGATCACCGGCGTCACCGAGCTGGTCAAGCCCGGCACGCGGGTGATCGACTGGGGCCCGAAGCTGTCGTTCGCCTACCTGACCGGTGACTCGTGGTCCGATGTGGACACCCTGCACGCGCTGGCGGCGGACGTGTGTCAACTGGAGCAGCAGGCGTGCTCCAGCCCGCAGGTGATCTACCTCGACACCGAGGATCCTGCGGAGGTCTTCGCGTTCGCCGAGCGGTTCGCCTCCGTGCTGGAGCTAACGGGCCCGCCGACCCGTGAGCCGTCGCAGGCCGAGTGGGCGGAGATCACGAACACCGTCGTCGTCACACAGCTCGAAGAGCACCTCAAACTCACCAAGGTGCACACCGGCGAGCACTGGCGCGTGCTGGCGGACGTCCGTTCGGCGTTGCGCACCTCGCCGCTGTACCGGACGGTGTGGGTGAAGCCGTTGCCGCGCAAGCAGATCACCTCCGTGCTGCGACCGATGCGCCGCTACCTGCAGACCGTCGGTCTCGCGGCGGACCGCCCTGACACCGCCGGCCTGGCGCGTTCGTTCGTGTCGGTCGGCGTACAGCGGATCACCACGCCGGGTTCGATGCTCGGCGGCTACAGCGGCGAGCCGCACGACGGCGTCTACGCGTTGCAGCGCTACAGCAACCGGGTGTCCGTGCAGCTCGACGACAGGTTCGCCGCGGACGCCTCGCTCGACGACCTGACCGAGTCGCGCCAGCTGCCGGTTCCTTCGGTGCCGGTGACGTTGAAGTCGGACTTCGAGACGCTGCAGGACCGTCCGGCGGACGTGTACTTCCGCAGCGGCGGCAGCTCCGGCGCGCCCAAGCTGTCCGCGTACACCTGGGCGGACTGGGACGAGCAGATGTGGGTGGGCGCCGAGGCGTTGCTCGCCACCGGCCTCGACCCGCGTCGCGACCGGATCATGAACCTGTTCTTCAACGGGCACATGTACGCGAGCTTCGTCAGCTTCTTCTCCGCGCTGGAGCGGATGAACGCGGTGCAGTTCCCGATGGGCGGCGAGTGGGGCCAGCTCGACGCGATCGCCCAGGCCATTGTGGACAACCGCGTCGACACGCTGCTGACCGCGCCTTCGTTCGTGCAGCGGCTCTTCGCCGAGCACGGTGAGCAGTTGAAGCAGTACGGCGGGATCCGCAAGATCTTCTACGCGGGCGAGCACTTCGGCGCGCAGGCCATCGCCCGGCTGCGCGACGAGTTCGGCGTCGAGGTCATCCGCTCGGCGGCCTACGCGACCGTCGACGCCGGCCCGGTCGGCTACCAGTGCCAGGCCTCGTCCGGCAAGGTGCACCACCTGTTCACCGGCCTGCACACGCTGGAGATCCTCGATCCTGAGACGGACCGGCCCGTCTCGTTCGGCGAACCCGGCCGGCTGGTCTTCACCACGCACACCCGTCGTGGCCAGCGGCTGGAGCGCTACGAGATCGGCGACCTCGGCCGCTGGGTCCCCGGTGACTGCGAGTGCGGCCGCCAGACGCCGCGGTTCGAACTGCTGGGGCGCACCGGTGACGTGTTCCGGGCGGCCGCGCAGACGTTGAACTACCGGCGGTTCCTCACGATCCTGGAGGACGAGCACAGCTACGCCGGCGCGTTGCAGATCGAGCTGAACGAGAACGCTCAAGGCGAGGAGCTCGTCGTGCGGATGGAACGCGATCGAGCACCCGAGTCGGCGGCCACCCACATCACGTTGTTGTCCCGCTATGCCGAGGTTTCGGAGGCCGTCAAGAAGGACTCGTTGCTGACCGTGCGCGTCGAGAACGTTCCACTGGCGGACTTCCTGCGGACGAAGAGCAGCGGCAAGTTGATCGCGGTCGTCGACCGGCGCAGCAGCAGGAGTGTGTGAACGATGTCCGTGCTGGACCTAATCTGCTATGCCCGCACGCATTCCCCGTTCTACAAGGAGCTGTACGACGGCTACGACTCCTCGACGCCGCTGTCCGAGCTGCCGGTGATCGACCAGGCCGCGTTCTGGGCCGCGAACACCATCCGCCACAACCAGGTATTGACCCGCGCGCACACCGACGGCCTGATCTTCAAGACCGGCGGCACCACCAAGGCACCTCGCGTCTCCTTCTACACCAACGAGGAGTGGGACGCGATGTGCCGCGCGTACGCGGAAACGCTGCCCGCGGCGGGGCTGCGGCACGGCGATCGGATCGCGAACCTCTTCGCGGCCGGCGAGCTGTACTCCAGCTTCATCTTCGCGCTGAACTCCCTGCAGCGCTCCCCGATCGACCTGGTCCAGCTGCCGATCACCGGCAGCGCGCCGGTCGAGTTCACGCTGACCACCATGCAGGACTTCGAGGCCACCGTCGTGGCGGGCTTCCCGACGACGCTGTGCCGGCTGGCTTCTCACGTCGTGGCCTCGGTCGGCTCACTGCCGTTGGTGCGGCTGATCCTTTTCAGCGGCGAAGCCCTGTACGACGACCAGCGTTCGCTCTTGTCTGAAGCGTTTCCCGGAGCCGAGTTCCGGTCGTTCGTCTACGGCAGCGTGGACGGCGGGATCATCGGCACGGCGGTGCTCGGCTCGGACGACGCGCGAGTGTTCCGCTCCTTTGTGGACAGCTCGGTGCTGGAGATCGTCGACGTCGAGACCGGCAAGCTGATCACCGAGCCCGGCCGGCCGGGCAGGTTGCTGCAGACCGACCTCACCCGGCGACTGCAGCCGATGATCCGTTACCCGGTCGGCGACCTGGCCGAGTGGGTCGACGCGGAGGACGGCATCTTCCGGCTGCTCGGCCGCGCCGACGAGGGCGCGCGGGTCGGCCCCGTGACGCTGCACCTCGACCACCTGCGGGCCGCCGTCGACCGCGCCGGGATCGCGCACAACGGCGTGCAGGTCGTGATCCGCCGCGTGGACGCGCAGGACCAGCTGGTGCTGCGGATCGCCGCTGAGGCTCAGGACTTCTCAGCGCTGCGTGACGAGGTGCACGTGATCAGCCCGCGGTTCGAACTGCAGGTCGGACGCGGCGTTGTCGCACCGTTGGCGGTCGACTGGGTGCCCGCGCTGGAGGTGAATCCCCGCACAGGCAAGACCGTGCGGCTCATCGACGAGCGCCCGGTGTAGTTAGGGTGTTCCGGTGCGAAAGATCCTGGTCATCGGTATCGGCGCGGGCAACCCCGACCACCTGACGGTGCAGGCCGTGAAGGCGTTGCAGACGGTCGACGTGTACTTCGTGCTGGACAAGGGGTCCGTGAAGCAGGAGCTCGTCGACCTGCGCGCGTCGATCCTGGCCGAGCACGTGACGCGGCCGTACCGCTGGGTCGAGGGCCGGGATCCGGAGCGCGACCGCAACCCCGCCGACTACGTCGCGACGATCGACGCCTGGCGCAGGGACCGCGCGGACGTCGTCCTGGGCCTGCTGTCGGACCTGGACGAGGACGAGATCGGGGCGTTCCTGGTGTGGGGCGACCCGTCGCTCTACGACTCGACGCTGGCGATCCTCGACGACCTGCTGGCCCGCGGCGAGTCGTTCGCGGTGGAGGTCATCCCGGGCGTGACGTCGGTGGCGGCGCTGACGGCGGGCCACCGGGTGTCGCTGAACCAGGTGGGCAAGCCGGTGCAGATCACGACCGGCCGCCGCCTCGCCGCGGGGTGGCCGTCCGATGTGGACGACGTGGCCGTGATGCTGGACGCGTCGTACTCCTTCGAGGGCGTCGACCCGGACACGTGGATCTACTGGGGCGCCTACCTCGGGATGCCGGACGAGATCCTGGTGTCGGGCCGGGTCGGGGACGTGGCGGCGGAGATCCGCAGGGTTCGGTCCGAGGCGCGCGAGCGCAAGGGCTGGATCATGGACACCTACCTGCTGCGCAGGCCCTGATCCTCGTCGAGCAGGAACGGCAGTGTGCAGAACCGGCGACCACGGGTGACTTTCGTGACCTCGTGCAGCGGTGAGCACGAGAACACCAGTGCTTCGCCCTTCTTCGCCCGGTAGGTCGTGGTGCCCGCTCAGCTCCTCGCAGAACTCCGGTTCCGGCACACGTGGAACCGTCAGGACCGGTGCGGCCAAGTCGCTGCCGGGAACGTCCGGCGCACGTTCCCCCACCCCCAGTAGTGGTTTCCCGCGTGCTGACTTCGGGCCTACTCGGCGATCAGCCGCCGCACGGAGCGTTCGACGAGCTCACGGGTCGCGTTCGGGGTGCTGAACGCCAGGATCGACATGTGCACGACCAGGTCGAGCAGATTCGTGGCGTTGAACGCCGCCGAGATCCTGCCCTCCATCTGGGCCTTCGCGACGGCCTCGATCTTGTGCTTGTAGGCCTCCGCTTCGGCCTTCGGAATTTCGCTGAAGCCGTTCTCCAGGCGGTGGTAGGCCACGAGCCTGAGCAGTTGCGGTCGCACCAGGTACGCCTCGAACAGCCGGCCCGCGTAGCCGGGCAGGTCCTCCGGCGTGATCGGGACCTCCCGGATCATGCGGTCGACCTGGATCTTCAGCAGTTCGTCGAACAGGCCCTCCTTGCTGCCGAAGTAGGCGTAGATCATCGCCTTGTTGCAGCCGGCCGTGGCCGCGATGCGGTCGACCCGCGCCCCGGCGATCCCGTACTGGGAAAACTCCTCGAGTGCCGCGTCCAGCAACTTGGCCTTGGTCGCTTCCTTGTCCCTCACCACACCCCCATCTTAACCAACCGGTTGGTAGTAGCAACCAACCGGTTAGTTGACAGCGCACCTCGGACGTGGTTGCCTGGCTCTAGCAACCAAACAGTTAGTTACTACAGCCAACCAGGTAGTCGGGAGAACGTCATGAAGGTCGCACTGGTCACGGGTGCCTCGTCGGGGATCGGCGAATCCACCGCGGTCGAGCTGCACAAAGCCGGTTACACGGTCTACGCGGCGGCGCGTCGGGTGCAGCGGATGGAAGGGCTCGCCACGCAGGGCATCCGGGTGCTGGAGATGGACGTCACCAGCGACGAGTCGATGGTCGGCGGGGTCAAGAAGATCATCGCGGAGGCCGGGCGGATCGACGTGCTCGTGAACAACGCCGGCTACGGGTCGTACGGCGCGGTCGAGGACGTGCCGCTGGACGAGGCGCGGTACCAGTTCGAGGTCAACGTGTTCGGACTGGCGCGGCTGGTGCAGCTGGTGTCGCCGCACATGCGGGAGGCCGGACGCGGGCGGATCGTGAACGTCTCGTCGATCGGCGGGCGGATCTACGAGCCGCTCGGGGCCTGGTACCACTCGACGAAGTTCGCGGTGGAGGGACTGAGCGACTCGCTGCGGCTCGAGCTGAAGCCGTTCGGGATCGACGTCGTGGTGATCCAGCCCGGCGGGATCAAGACCGAGTGGGGCGGGATCGCGGTCGAGAACCTGCAGAAGACGTCCGGCGGCGGCGCGTACGCGGGGCAGGTCAAGCAGTTGTCCGGATTCTTCTCGCAGATGGATCGCGGCAGTGAGCCGAAGGTCATCGCGGACGTCATCGTGAAGGCCGCGGAGGCTCGCAGGCCGCGCACCAGGTACGCGGCGGGGTTCGGGGCGCGGCCGATCCTGTTCGCGCGCAGGGTGTTGTCCGACCGGGCGTTCGACGCGCTGTTCCTCGGGGCGATGCGCCGGTTCGCCTAAGCCGTGCTCCTGCTGTCTGAGCAGGTACCTTCGGTTCAGAACCACCGAGGGGAGTCGTGTGCACGAGGGGCTGTCGCCGGAGGCCGAGAAGCTCTACCTGGCGATGCTGCGCGGGGACGACAGCGCGGAGTCCGATGCGGCGCGCGCGGAACTCGAACGGCTCGGGCTGGTCAGGAACGACGGCGTGCGGCCGCCGCGGTCGGCGCTGGCCGCGATCGCTTCCGGGCACGAGGCCGCGGCCGTCAGGGCCAGGGAGACCGCTGAGTTCCTGGCCGCCGCCTACGCCGCGCGTGGCGCGAAGGAGGTCGACTTCGTCGAGGTGCTCCAGGACGCGGCCGAGGTGATCAGCGCGTTCGAGGAGATGCAGAGCCAGGCGAAGTCGGAGATCCGGGCGCTCGACCCCGGTTCGTACCTGAGCCCGCAGCCGGAGGCGAGTCCCGCGCAGCCCCCGGCGCTGGCCCGCGGCATCGGCTATCGGGTCGTGTACGAGTCGGCGCTGTTGCAGACCGAGCGGGGATTCGCGTCGGTGCAGGAGAGCATCGCCGCAGGCGAGCAGGCGCGGACGTTTCCCGGCGTGCCGCTGAAGCTCGTGATCGCCGACTCGGACCGGGCGTTGATCGCGGTGCCGACGGTCACCGGCGGGAACGTGGTGGCACTGCTCATTCACCCGTCCGTGCTACTGAGCGCGCTGATCGAACTGTTCGAGGCGTTCTGGCGGATGGCGGTGTCGATCACGCCTGGCGGCCAGGAGGTCACCCGCGAGGAGCCGACCACCGCGACCCGGAGGCTGATGGCACTGCTCAGTGCGGGTCTGACGGACGAGTCGATCGCGCGCGAGCTCGGGATCAGCGAACGCACGGTGCACCGCCGGGTGAGCCGGCTGCAGCAGTTGCTGGGGGCGCAGACCCGGTTCCAGCTCGGCGTGCAGGCGTCACGGCGCGGTTGGCTTTAGTCACCCAAGGTCACCGAGTCACCGATCTTCATCACTCTATGAACACGATTGGTGACGGTTTCCAGACATGGCGACTTTCTGCCATCACCCAGGAGTGTTAAACGCGCGTTTTTCCTTTCTCCTCTGTTGCAAGCGCGGCCTCACCGGCCGTGCGGGGGCAGGAAGGGATCCACCAGTGAGGAAGTACTTCAGAGGCGGCATCGCCGCGCTGACGGGGGCACTGATCGCGACGAGCATCGTGCTCACGCCGGCGGCCGGCGCGGCGGCCAAGCAGGACCCGGACACGCAGAAGCTCGCGGGCTCGCTCGCCACCCAGAAGGTCACCTGGGAGGAGTGCACCTTCCCCGGCGTCGACCCGGCGACCGTCACGAAGTTCAAGACCGTCAAGGGCCTCGCCTGCGCGACCATCCAGGTCCCGCGCGACTGGCACAACCCGGCCGACGGCAACACGATCGGCATCCGCGTCTCCAAGACCGAGACCGCGTTCAAGGGCACCAGCCGTCAGGGCATCGCGCTGGTCAACCCCGGTGGCCCCGGCGGCTCCGGCCTGCCGTGGGGCGCGGCGATGGCCCTGCGCACCCCGGTCCTCGCCGGCCAGTACGACTTCATCGGCTTCGACCCGCGCGGCGTCGGTCTCTCCGCGCCGCTCACCTGCAGCTACACCGTCCCGAACAGCACTGACGTCAACGTGCTGAACAAGGCCAAGGTCGACGGCTGCCTCGAGAACCCGCTGACCCAGTTCATCACCACCGAGCAGACCGCCTACGACATGGACTTCATCCGCGTCGTGCTCGGCGAGAAGAAGATGAGCTACATCGGCTACTCCTACGGCACGTGGCTCGGCACCTGGTACGCCGCCACGTTCCCGAGCAAGACGCACCGCTTCCTGCTCGACTCGGCCGTCGACGCCTCGCAGTCGACGCTGGAGAACACCTGGGACCTGCAGCCGCGCACCCGCGACCGCCAGTTCCAGGAGGCGCTGCTGCCGTACATGACGCGCCGCGACGACACGTACGGCCAGGGCACCGACCCGATGGAGATCCGCCGCAACTGGGAGAAGGCCGGCGGCACCCGTGAGTTCGTCGGGCAGCTGTTCGCCGCGTGGTTCGTGATCCCCGCGATGTACGACACCTCGCAGTACCACGCGGCCGCGTCCGCGATCGCCTCGGTGATCGACGCCGCCGAAGAAGGCACCGCGACCGGCACCGACTCGGAGAAGGTCGAGCGGATCGTCGCGAAGATGCTGACGGTTCCGGGCCTCACCGACGAGAACAAGGCGTTCATCGCCAAGGGCAAGAGCAACGCGCTCAACGCGATCGCCAAGAAGGAGCGCGTCGCGGTGAAGGCCACGACCGCCGCCGCCGAGGTCGAGACCTGGGACGCGACGTTCGAGGCGATCCGTTGCCAGGACGGTCAGTGGAACCAGAACCTGCACTACTGGAACTACTGGCTGGCCGACCTGACCGTGAACGCGCCGTTCATCGCGCCGTTCATGAGCACCCCGCTGTGCGCCTACTGGCAGACGAAGAACTCGATGCCGAAGCCGGACAAGAAGACCTTCCCGCGTCTGCTGGTCGCGCAGTCCGAGCTCGACGCGGCCACCGCGTACGAGGGTGGTCTCGCCACGGCGAAGGCGCTGCCGAACGCCAAGCTGATCAGCGTCGACAACGAGGGCTCGCACGGCCTGTTCCCGTACAACACGGACTGCGTCGACGACCCGATCGTCTTCTACTTCCAGACCGGCGCCACCCCGCGCAAGCAGTTCACGGGCTGCCAGGCGCTTCCGCTGCCGAACGAGGACAAGACGTTCGACGTCGGCGGCAAGCTCACCAACGGCAAGGTGAAGATCAAGATGATCACGCCGGCCGTGAAGGAAGCCAACAAGATCGTCAAGGACCTGCTGAGCGGCTCCTCGACGGCGGCGGCCGACGAGTCGGGCATGCCGGCCAACCTGTAACACCCTTTTAGAGCTGCGGCCCTCGGCGCGATCTTGGGTTCTAGGAGTCGTCGCAACACCTCAGTTGAGGGGTTGCGATGGAGTTCGAGATCCGGGACCGGTCGGTCAACCGGGGCAGGCGTCGTCTGACGCGCGAGCGCGAGGCTTATCTTGCGCTCGTGCGTCGGGGCGTGAGCAGTCGAGAAGCATGTGGGATTGTCGGGATCAACGTCCGGACCGGTAAACGCTGGCGCAACGGACGTAACCCGACCGGCAGTGAAGCAGGGGCGTCGCCGATCATCTCGGCGGCGCTTTCTGTTGTGCGAGGCCGGTTTCTCAACGAGGACGAACGCGTCGTCATCGCCGACCGCCGTCGCACGGGTGCCACGCTGCAGCAGATCGCCGCAGAGCTAGGCCGCGATCGGTCGACGATCAGCCGCGAGCTGCGGCGCAACGCCCATCACATCTCCGGGGACTACCGGCCACACGCGGCCCAGCGCCTGGCCGAAGCGCGCCGGCCACGCCCGAAGACCGGCAAGATCGCCGCGAATCCCGCGCTGCGGCAGGTGATCCAGGATGGCCTGGACCTGCGGTGGAGCCCGGAACAGATCGTGCGACGCTTGCGCCGGGACTTCCCTGACCGGCCGGAGATGCACGTGGTCCACGAAACGATCTACCAGACCCTCTACCTCCAAGGACGCGGTGAACTGCGCCGCGAACTCGCCCAGGCGCTGCGCACCGGCCGCGCGATCCGCCGCCCGCGCCGCCAGGTCCAGCAACGCCTCCCGCGCATGGCCACGCCGATGGTCATGATCAGCGAACGTCCCGCCGAAGCCGACGACCGTGCCGTTCCCGGCCACTGGGAAGGCGACCTGATCATCGGCAAGGACGGCAAGTCCGCGATCGGCACCCTGGTCGAACGCGCCACCCGCTACGTCATGCTCGTGCACCTGCCGAACGGCCGCACCTCAGACGTGGTCCGCGACGCGTTGATCGACACCATGAGCGGCCTGCCCACGCATCTGGCCAGGTCATTGACCTGGGACCAAGGCAGCGAGATGCACCGCCACCACGAGTTCAGCCTGGCCACCGACATCCCGGTCTACTTCTGCGACCCGCACTCACCCTGGCAACGCGGCAGCAACGAGAACACGAATGGCTTGCTGCGCCAGTACTTTCCCAAAGGCACGAACCTGGCCGTCCACAACCGTGAGCATCTGGACGCGGTCGCGGTCCAGCTCAACGGCCGCCCACGCAAAACGCTCGGCTGGGACACCCCAGCCGAGCGCTTGACTAAACTCCTGACCGAAGCCAGTTGATCAGTTGTGTTGCAACGACCCCTAGAAACCGCCGATGCGCCGGGGGCCGTTTCCATGCACAGGACTACCAGCACTGTTCCACGTAGTCGCGCCAGAACGTCACGGTGACCTGCGGCCGCCGGCCGTTCGGACAGCCGGGCCGGGGCTTCTCGAACTCCTGGTTGACGTAGTCGGTCAGATCAACGCCGTAGCTGATGATGTCCGTTCCGTGCACGGACAGAACCGAATGCCCGGACGTGACCCGGCCCGCTTGACCGGCCCGCCGAGTTGCCGGTGGAGATCGTCCGGCTCGCCGCGCCACTCGGGCCACGCCTGATCCCAGGTGTGGAAGACCCCGGCTTCCGACATGTGGGGAGTGTTCACCGGCAACCCCGCCGCGAGGAACGCGCGATGGTCGTCAGCGAACTCGAATTCGTGTTCGGCCTCGATGCGGGCGAACTCCGCATCGGTCAGCCCCGGCGCGATCTCACAGCAGCCCAGCTCGGCCAAGCGTCGTGCGGCCGCGGTTCCGAGACTGATGCCCCCATCTGTCGTCACCTCGCGACCGTGGCGGGATCTTCTAGCGCTGCCACCACTTTTTGCGGATCACGTCGATGATCACGCAGGTGATGTTGTCCGGGCCGCCGTTGCCGTTCGCCAGCGCGATCAGCTGCCAGGCCGCGTCCGTTCCGTCCTCAGTGGACAGCAGGATCTCGTGGACGTCGTCGAGGTCCGTGTAGTCCGTCAAACCGTCGCTGCACAACAGGTAGCGGTCCTCGATCTTGGCCTGGTGCCACGTGAGGTCCGGGTCGTGCGAGTTGCCGGACTGCAAGGCGCGCAACACATAGGCGCGGCGCGGATGGACGAGCGCTTCCTCCGGCGTCATGCGGCCCGCGTCCACCAGGGCCTGCACCATGGTGTGGTCGTGGGAGATCTGGCGAAGCTCGCCTTCCCTGAGCAGGTACGCGCGGGAGTCGCCGATGTGCGCCAACTGGAAGGCGAGGCCCTCCCAGCGGATGGCGGTGAGGGTGGTGCCGGCGCCCTGGGGCGTCTCGGCGTCGAGTCTGCGCGCGATCTCGGAGACCGCGGGGCCCAGGTCGCCCTGCCAGCCCGCTAAGACGTTCACCGCGAGTGCGCTGGCCACTTCGCCGTGCTCGTGGCCGCCCATGCCGTCCGCCACGGCCTGCAGGTCCGCGCGGACGTAGACCGAGTCCTCGTTGTGCTCGCGAACGAGCCCAGGATCGGTCGCCACGGCGATACGCAGCTCGTGTGTCATGTCTCCAGTAGATCAGTTGTGAAGTGAGTTCACAAGCAATACGGTTGTGAACATGGATGAGACGGTCAACGCTGGTGACATCGCGCGCCTCGCTGATGTGGGGCGGGCGGCGGTGTCGAACTGGCGGCGGCGGTTCGAGGACTTCCCGTCACCGGTCGGCGGGACGGCCTCAAGTCCGTTGTACCTGTTGCGCGACGTGGAGTCATGGCTTCGGCGCAACGGGAAACCGTTCCGTGTCTCACCGGCCGAGCGGCTGTGGACCCAACTGCGGACCGCCGACGACCTGAAGCTCGGTGAGGCGCTGGCCGCGGTCGAGGCCGACGCGCAGACGTTCGAGTTCCTGCACGAGCGCTACCTCGAAGCGCACTCGCGACTGTTGAACCCCACTCCGTCCGAGGTCATCGAGGTCGTGCTGGCCACGACCGACGGCGACACGGTGATCGATCCCGCGTGCGGCACGGGCAGTTTGCTGAAGGCCTCCAGTGCCCGGAACAAGATCGGGCAGGAGCTCGATCCCGTCTCAGCGGTGATCGCGCGCCGCCGAATGCCGCACGCGCAGATCTACACCGGCGACTCGTTGCGGCACAACGGCGTCCAGGAGAAGGCCGACGCGGTGGTGTGCGATCCGCCGTGGCACGACCGGACGTGGGGACACGAGGAACTGGTGGGCGACGCCCGCTGGACCTACGGGCTGCCACCGCGCGGCGAGCCCGAGCTGGCGTGGTTGCAGCACTGCCTGTCGCTGACGAAACCGGGCGGGCTGGTCGCGGTGCTGCTCCCGTCGGCGACGGCGTCCCGCAGGCCCGGCAAGCGGATTCGCGGCAACCTGCTGCGAGCCGGCGCCCTGCGCGCGGTGATGACCGTGCAACCGGGACGCGATCTGTGGCTGCTGCGGAACCCGATCGGCCGCGCACCCGAACAGATCGCACTGCTGGAGGCGCCCGGCCCGCTCGACCCGAACACGCGGGTCATCGACCTGCTGGACGACGACGTCGACCTCAGTCCGTCGCGGCGCAACGGCACCGACGCGTCCGCCTACCTCGACGCACAACCGACGTTCGGCCTCGCACCGCTACCTGAGCTGCGGGAACAGTCCACTCCCCCGATGACGACGATCGGCGAACTCGTCCGCGCGGCCCCCGGCAAGCACGTCGTCACGTCCCCGACCGGCGCGACGTACGAGATCGATCCGCGCAAGATCGACCCGGACTTCCTCGAGGGCGTGCTGCGCGCCGCGTTCGCCAGGACGCCGACCGGCTCGACCCGCCTCGACGTGCGCCGGACGCAGGTCCCGTCGCTGCCGCTGGACGGACAACGACGGTACGGACAGGCGTTCGCGCAGCTCAAGGCCCTGGAAGCAGGTCTGGAAGAGGCCGCCGCGCTGGTCCGTTTGGGCTACAATGGACTCCTGAGCGGACAGGTCGGCCCGGCGTGATTCCGGCAGATTCACCCGTTCGGGACGTCCTGAAACGCTGTTACCGTCGCCTCGCTATACGAGGAAGCGCGGGGTGGGCGACCGGGTGACGGCAGTTAGGCTTCCCAGGTGCTGATCGCCGACCGCTATGAGATCGACGACCTGCCGCTGGGGCGGGGTGGCATGGGTGCCGTGCACAAGGGGCGGGACCTGCGCCTGGATCGCCGGGTCGCGGTCAAGCTGCTGCGCCTGCCCGGCAGCGACGACGAGGTGGCGCAACGGTTCGCGCGCGAAGCGAGGATCGTCGCCAAGCTGGAGCACCCAGGAGTGCCCGTCCTGTACGACTTCGGGACGTACGAGCAGCGCCTGTTCCAGGTCATGCAGTTCGTCGACGGCGTCACAGTCGCCGACCTGGTCGGCGAGTTCGGCCCGCTGCCAGAGGCGTGGGCCGCGAACATCGCCGCGCAGACCGCCGCGGTACTGGCCGCCGCGCACGAACGCGGCATCTGCCACCGGGATCTCAAGCCCACCAACCTGATGCTGTGCCCGGACGGCGCGGTGAAGGTGCTGGACTTCGGGCTCGCGCTGCTGCGGGAGAGCGACGTCGCGCCGTTCAGCCGAGCCGGCCAGATCCTCGGCACGCCCTCGTACATGGCGCCGGAGCAGATTCAGCGCGGGGTCGCCGAGCCGCGCAGCGACCTGTACGCGCTGGGGTGCGTGCTGCACGAGATGCTGACGGGCGACCAGCTCTTCACCGGGCCGACGGCGTACGCGGTGTTCGACAAGCACGTCAAGGAGCCGCCGCCGCGGCTGCCCGGCGCGCTCGACCCGGTGGTGCAGCGGTTGCTGGCCAAGGACCCCGGCGGGCGGCCGACGACGGCGCTGGAGGTTTTCGAGGATCTGCAAGGGTTTGCGCAGGATCCGCCGGCGTTGCCCGGGTTCGTGCGGGACGGGTCGACGGCGATGTACTCCAGCGTGCAGGTCAGGCCGGGATTCGGTTCACCTCGTGATCGCCGGTCGCCCACAGGTGTTGCACCGCGTACGCACGCCACGGTCGCCACGCCTCCGAACGCCTGACCAGCGCTGCGGGCGTCGACGGCAGACCCAGGGCCTCCGCGGCCAGACGGATGCCGAGGTCGGTCGGCAGGAACGCGTCGGGATCGCCCAAAGAGCGCATCAGGATCGACTCGACGGTCCACGGGCCGAAGCCGGGCAGCGACGAAAGCCATTCGCGCGCAACGGTTCGGTCGGCGCCGGCTGACAGGTCCAAACCGGACTCGAGGGCGCCGAGCAACGCGGCCATCGTGCGGCGGCGGGACTCGGGCATGGCCAACTCGCCGACGTCGAATGACAGCGGGAACAGGAACAGGTCGCCTACGGGCGTGCCGTGAGCGGCCACGAGGCGTGCGGCGTGCGTGCGCGCGGCCTTCGTTGAGACCTGCTGGCCCAGCACGGCGCGAATGGCGAACTCCGCGCCGTCCACCGTGCGCGGTACACGGCGGCCGGGTGCGGCGGAAACCAGCGGCGCCAAAAGCGGATCCGCGGACAACGCAGCATCGACCACGAATGGATCGGCGTCGAGGTCCAGCAGAAACCGGCAAAGGTCTAGAGCACTGGCCAAATCGCGAGAATCGGACAGTTCCAGCGTGCAGGCGACGTGCTTCGGGAACGGCCGCAATGCGACGATCCCGAATCCGCAAGGAAGTCGCAAGGTTCGCCGGTAGACACCGTCTCGCCACTCCTCCACACCCGGCACGGCGGTGGCGATGAGGTGGCCGAACAGGTTGTCGGGACACAGAGGTGCTTGAAAGTGCAAGTGTTCCGAGAACGTGTCGAGCTGCATGTCCACCAGCATGACGCCATTCCAAGCGAGACGCTGGCGGGAAAGCGACATCATTCCGGACGGGGCCAACCGGGTGACCTGCTTCGCGGCGCGAAAATCCGTGGCTAGGCTGGCTGTCGCGCCGTGGCAGCAGTTGTCAGATTCAGCATGGAAGGGCGGCGTCGCGTGCGATGAGAGCGGCTTGGACGCGGTTGTCGCACCGAAGTTTCGTCAGCAGTCGGCTGACGTGGGCCTTGATCGCCCCTTCCGAGAGGTACATGAGCCTAGCGATGCGCGCGTTCGCCATGCCCTGCGCCAGATACACCAGCACTTCCTGCTCGCGTCGAGTGAGCAGGCCGATGCGGCTGCGCGCGGCGTCACGGCGTTCCGAGTCGACGCCGGTGAAGTGGTCGATCAACGCACGCGTCGCGGACGGCGAGAGGATCGCTTCTCCTGCTGCGACGGCACGCACGGCGTTCACGAGCGCGTCGGGTTCGCCGCTCTTGAAGAGGAATCCCGCCGCGCCGGCCCGCAACGCGGGGAAGAGCATCTCCTCGGTCTGCCGGGTGCACAGCATGATCACCTGGGTGCCGGGCACGTGCCTGCGCACCATCCGCACCGCCGCGAGGCCTTCCATGCCGGGCATGGACGCGTCCATCAGCAACACCTGCGGGCGTTGGCGCCGCGCGAGTTCGAGCGCGCCGCCGCCGTCACCGGCCTCGCCGACGACCACGACGTTGCCGGAACGCTCCAGCACACCGCGGACTCCCGTGCGGATCAGAACCTCGTCGTCGGCGATGCCAACGGTGATCGTGCGCGGCTTGTCCACCAGTTGCAGACCTGCGCTCGCCCACGAGGTGCTCGTCGTCAACGTCATGCGCACTCCCTGTCAGACCGGACCAGTCTCCAGTTTGTTCCCGAACGAGGAACTCAGGAAGGCAGGCATAACGAGCAGGTTGCGAACCGTCTCGCGCGCACGCAGGCGTAACGGGTTGCACATAACGGCCCACCACTTACGACCTGCGCGAACACCGCACCGAGACAGGAACAGCCTGCCGTTACGGCTTGAGGAGAGGGACTCATGAGCAGCAACGGACGTTGCGCACTGTGCGACGGAACGATGCCTCCCGCCACCTCCGAGCAACGCAGGTCCTATTGCTCCAACGCGTGCCGCCAACGGGCGTATCGCCGCCGTGCCACCGTTTCCACGACAACGCCTCCCACCAGGCAGAACCTGCGCGTCCTCTCGAACCTGCCCGCGGCGCGTGACACGTTCATCGGCCGTCAGCAGGAGCTGTCGAAACTCGACCAGCTGTTGCGCAGGCATCGTCTCGTTACGCTCGTCGGCAGTGCGGGTGCGGGCAAGACGAGGCTCGCGCTGGAGGCCGCGGGACGGCTGCGGCGCGGGCGAACGGACCGGGTCCTGCTCGTCGCGCTGGGCGAGATCACCGCTTCCCGAGACGTCGTACCGGCCCTCGCCGACGCGCTCGGAGTGGCCGCGGAGTCCGACGAACCGTTGCGCGCCACCGTGGTCGAGACGCTCAAGAACATGAAGGCGGTCGTAGTCCTCGACAACTGCGAACACCTCCTCGACACGTGCGCCGAACTCACCGACATGCTGCTGAACCGCTGCCCCGGCGTGCGGGTGCTCGCGACGTCACGCGAAGCCCTGTGGATCACCGGCGAGGTCAGCTTCCACGTCGAGGGTTTACCTGTTCCTTCAACAGATCGGGACTTGGTCACGACGGCGGCGCCGCGTTCCGAGGCCGTGAAGCTGTTCGTGGACAGGGCACGCGAGCGCAAGCCCGACTTCCGGTTGACCCTCGACAACATCGCCGCGGTCGCACTGCTGTGCGCACGACTGGAGGGCATGCCACTCGCGATCGAACTGGCCGCGCGCTGGGTGCAGGTGCTGCCGGTCGCGGACATCTGCGACCGCATGGACGAACCGCTGGAACTGCTGACGCTGGGCTGCCGCAAGTCGCCGTCGCGCCAGAGTTCGTTGCGTGAGGCCATCGACTGGAGCTACCAGCTGTTGCAGCCGGACGAGCAGTTCGCGCTGCGGCGGCTCTCGGTGTTCGACGGCGGCTTCGATCTGACCGCAGCCACCGAGGTCTGCTCGTCGGAACGCTCCGCGGAACCGGTGCTGGACGTGCTGTCCCGGCTGCAGGCGAAGTCGTTGCTGACGGCCGTGCCCGGCACGACCCGGTTCCGGCAGCTGGAGTCGGTTCGGTTGCACGCCAGGGAGAAACTGCTGGCCGCCGGCGAGCTGGACATGGCCTACGAGGCGCTCGCCCGCTGGTTCACCGACCTCTCGGACGTGCTGATCACCGCGCCGCTGTCGGTGCCGGCGGACGTGCAGCTCAAGCTCGACAACCACGTCGACAGCCTGCTCGGCACGGTCGAGTGGGCGGCGGATCGTGACGACGAACGGTTGTTGCTGCTGACCTCCGCGCTGGCCGACTGCGCCGCCCGGCGCGGACGGCTCGGCCAGGCGCGCGTGATGCTGCGGGACGCGCTGCGGCGACCGTCCACAAGGGATGAATACAGGTGCGTGGCCCTCAACCACGCCGCCCGGTTCGCGGCCGAGCAGGGCGACCACGACGAGGCCGTCGAACTCTCCAGCGAGGCGTCGCGGCTGGTGCCGGACAGCGCCACGGCGTTGGCGATGAGCTGCCGCAGCACGTTGGCGGCCGTGCAGCAGTCGTCCGGCGAGTGGGAGGCGTCGAACGCGAACAGCACCGAGTGCCTGCGGGTCGCGGAGTTGCTGGGCGAGCCTCTCGCCCGTGCAGCGTGCTTGGTGGACCTCGCGCGCACGGCGTTGTCTCTGGGCAAGCACGAACGCGCCGAGAAGAACGTCATGAAGGCGTTGCCGATCTCGCGCGCGTCGGGCATGCCCGCGCGCATTGCCTCCGCACTGACCACACGGGGCGCCGTCGCGTTGGTACAGGGCGACCTGGACGAGGCGACGCACGCCTTCCAAGAGGCGCTGCGGATGGACGGCATCAACCCGTTGACCGCCCCTGACGCCCTGGAAGGCCTCGCCGTGGTCGCCGTGACGCGCGGTCAGGCTGAGCGCGCGCTACGGATCGAGGCGACAGGACGCGCGCTCAGGCGATCTGTCGGCGTGGTACCGAACCCCTTCTGGGCGGAGAAGGTCGCCGTGGCAATGCGCACCGCACGGCTGATGCTGTCCGTCGCGCGCGCAGAGGCAGCCTCCACGCCGTTGACCGCTGCGGAGACCGAAGCGTTCATCCAGGACGAGGTGTGGCTCGATCGCACGGAGGCCGCGTTCGGCTCGCTGGACGACCACGAACGGCGCGTGATCGCGTTGCTCGCCACGGGACTGACGAACCAGCAGATCGCGAACCGGCTGAACGTGTCGCTGCGGACGGTGGCCTCGCGGCTGCAGCGCCTGCGGGACAAACTCGGGCTGCAGAGCCGCGAGGACATCGCGGCCTGGGGAGCGGAACGCGCTATCGGCTGAGCGCGTAAACGTTTACCCACAGTTGACAGATTTCCTTGGCCGCCACACGGGCATCGGAGGCCGTGCAGGCCGCCAGCTTCAGCACGTCGGCGTCACGAGCCGTGGTGGCGTTGGGAATCGCGAGCACGGTCATTCCCGCCGCGTGCGCAGAGCGGATGCCCGACGCCGAGTCCTCGATCGCGAGGACGTTCACGGGGTCGAGGCCGAGCTTGCGCGCGGCGAGCAGGTACGGGTCGGGCGCGGGCTTGCCGTTCGTGACGTCGTCGCCCGTCACGATCGCCTCGACGTGCCTGCGCAGTCCGGACGCCGACGCGGCCGCCCTGACGTACCGCCGCGGTGACGCCGAGACCAACCCGACCGGTCCGAGCTCGGCCGCCAGGGCAACGAGTTCCGCGGCGCCAGGCAGCAACCCGAACGTGCCGCGTGCGATCGCGTCCACCATGCCGTCCACGCACTCCGACGCGGCGCGCTCCGGTGTGAGGCCGTGGCACCGTTCGGCGAGGTAGGCACTCCAGTTCGCCGTGCTGGTGCCCTGGATCGCCGTCCAGTCGGTGGAGGTCCAGCGGTGGTCGTGGCGGGCCGCGACGGTGCCGATGACCTGGTTCCACGTCGCGGCGCTGTCGACGAGGGTCTCGTCGAGGTCGAAGACGGTCGCGAGCAGCGTCACAGCGCGACCACGCTCTCCTGCACGAACGCCGCAAGCTGCTCGATGGACACCAGCTTCAGCCAGTGCCGGTCCGCGAACGCCCTGAGCTGCGGCAACCGCGCGACGCCGCCGTCCTCGTCGCACACCTCGCTGATCACCGCGACCGGCGCGAACCCAGCCAGCCGCATCAGTTCGACGGCGGCCTCGGTGTGCCCGCGCCGTTCGGTGAGGCCACCTGCCCTGGCGCGCAACGGAAACACGTGGCCGGGCCGGCGCACGTCCTGCGGGGTGCTCGCCGGATCGGCGAGAACGCGCAGGGTGCGGGCGCGGTCGGCGGCGGAGATGCCGGACTCGATGCCGTTCTTGGCGTCGATCGAGACCGTGTAGGCGGTGCCTTCGGGGTCCTCGTTGTCCTGGACCATCAGCGGCAGCCGCATCCGGTCGGCGACCTCGGGGGACACCGGCGCGCAGATCAGGCCGCTCGTGTGCCGCACGTAGAACGCCAGCGCCTGTGGGGTGGCGTGTTCGGCGGCCATGATCAGGTCGCCTTCGTTCTCGCGGTCCTCGTCGTCGACCACGATCACCGGGCGGCCCGCACGCAGATCGGCGATGGCCGCCTGGACGGAGTCGAGGCTTGGTGTGCGTTTTGCCTGTTCAGGAACGGTGAGGTTCACGTCCTCATCGTTGGGAACGGGCGGGGGTGACGCTCGGCGGACTAGTCGGTTTGACCCGAAGGTGCGAACTTGCCGAGCTTCACGGAGAGCAGGAACGCGGACCACGAGCCGGGCTCGACGGCGAGGTGGGTGGCGGGAGCCTTGGTATCACGGATGCCGACGCCACGACCGATCTCAACGCAGTTCTGGGCGTTCGCGCTGTAGCTGCTCTTGCGCCACATGACGGGCGCCTCCTCAGGTCGCTAGCTCGGTGATCTTCTCCCTCGATTGTTCCGCATCCAACGCAATCGCTGCGAGTGATGTCAGCACCTCGCTATGCGCCTTGACAGCACCCGCGCTCTCGACGATGAGAGTCGAGTTCTCGGTGTCGAGGAAGACAGTGGGTTCATACCTGTCGAACGTCATGAGATCGAATGCACCGCCAAGTCCCGCGTGCGCACCGGTGTCCGTTGGAACGATCCGAACGTCGATGTACGGCCGCACCAACATCCTCAGCAGGTGGTGCAACTGGTCTCGAAGCACGTCTCGGCCACCAACGGGGAGAACGAGCACTTGCTCGTGAATGTAGAACGTGGACCTGAGCCGCTGCCGGAAGATCTCCTGCATCGCTTGGCGAGCGGCCACACGCTGTTCCAGCTCGTCATGGGGCGCGTTCGGGTTCGCGAGGATGACGGCACGCGTGTAATCCGGCACCTGGAGCAGACCGGGAACGACAAGCGGGCACCAACTGGTGAAGACCTTGGCCTTCTGCAGGTGTTCGAACCACGTGCGCGGCAGGATCGGCTGGTGGTCGCCGTGCTTCTGCCACCAGTCCTTCATGTCGGTCTCGCGGAGGAGTCGCAGCAGGTGGTCACGTTCCTCTGGAACGATTCGGCAGAAGCTGAGCAGGATCGCGACGTCCACCTCTGAGCAGCCACCCTTGCCGTTCATGAGGTCCGAGAGCTTGCCGGGGTCCCAGTCGATCTTTTCGCAGATCTCGCGCGCGGTCATGCCCGTGGCGGACAAGGCAGCTCGTACCGCGTCGCCGAACTCCCGCCCACGCGCAGTGGAGAAACGCTTTGGCATGGAACGAAGTTAGGGCCGACCGTCCTCTTTGTGCAGTCGCTCAGGCGAAACTCGACCCGAAGGGCTGTCGTCTCGGAACCCCTCCAATAGTTAACCAACTAGACAGAGACAGGACAACCAGGGCACCTAAACCGTTTTCGGACTGCTCCATTCGAGTGACGGCAGAGGTCTAGACCTTGACCTTCGAGTGGTCTAAACCACATCGTTCCGGTACCCCCTGCGACTGAGGAGACCGATGTCCAAGTTCCGATGGCATCTAGCTGCTCTCTTCGCGGCCCTCGCCGCGATGGTCCTCGGAATCGTCGTCGTGCCCGCTGCTAGCGGCGCCGGTGGCGTTTCCGCCACGTTCTCCAAGGGTTCTGACTGGGGAACTGGCTTCGAGGGCAAGTACACGATCAAGAACAACAGCGCGGCGGCCCTGACGTCGTGGACCGTCGAGTTCACGCTCCCCGCCAACCACAAGGTCACCTCGCTGTGGGACGGCTCGTACACGACGAGCGGCCAGACCGTCACGGTCAAGAACACCTGGAACGGCAGCATCGGTGTCGGCGGGTCGGCGAGCTTCGGCTTCAACGGCTCCTACACCGGCGCGTTCGGTGCTCCGGCCAACTGCAAGCTCAACGGTGGTTCGTGTGAGGCCGGCGGGACCAACCCGACGACCACCACCACGACGTCGACCACGACGACTACCACCACCACGACCACTACGACGACCACGACCGGTGGTCCGCAGCCCGGTGGCAAGGTCAACCTCGGCTACTTCACCGAGTGGGGCACGTACCCCGCGCGGAACTACCTGCCGAAGAACATCGACACCTCCGGCACGGCCGCCAACATCACGCACATCAACTACTCGTTCGGCAACGTGGTTGGTGGCAAGTGTGTGATCGGTGAGTCGTTCCCGGCGATCGAGAAGTCCTACACGGCGGCCGAGTCGGTCGACGGTGTGGCGGACGTCTGGGACGCACCGGTTCGCGGTGCCTTCAACCAGCTGATCAAGCTGAAGAAGAAGTACCCGCACATCAAGGTGCTGTACTCCTTCGGTGGCTGGACCTGGTCCGGTGGCTTCGGTGCGGCCGCTGCCGACGAAGCGTCGCGCAAGAACTTCGCGGACTCCTGCTACAGCCTGCTGGAGGACCCGCGCTGGGCGAGCCTGTTCGACGGCATCGACATCGACTGGGAGTACCCGAACGCCTGTGGCCTGAGCTGCGACACGAGCGGTTTCGACCGCTACCGGCTGCTGATGCAGGAGCTGCGCAAGCGCTTCGGTCAGGACTACCTGGTCACCTCGGCGATCACGGCTGACGGCACCGCCGGCGGCAAGATCGACGCCGCCGACTACGCCGGTGCCGCGCAGTTCCAGAACTGGTACAACGTCATGACCTACGACTACTTCGGTTCGTGGGCGGCGCAGGGCCCCACGGCTCCGCACTCCCCGCTGACGTCCTACAACGGCATCCCGACGCCGGGCTTCTACTCCGACGCGGCGATCCAGAAGCTCAAGGGCAAGGGCGTTCCGTCCAACAAGCTCCTGCTCGGCATCGGCTTCTACGGCCGCGGCTGGTCCGGCGTGACGCAGGACGCCCCTGGTGGCACGGCGACCGGCCCCGCGCCGGGCATCGAGCCTGGCAACCAGAACTACAACGTGCTCAAGACGCAGTGCCCCGCAACGGGCACGGTCGCGGGTACGGCCTACGCCAAGTGTGGTGACCAGTGGTGGAGCTACGACACCCCGTCCACCATCACCGGCAAGATGGGTTACGCGAAGACCCAGGGTCTCGGTGGCGCCTTCTTCTGGGAGATGTCCGGAGACACCTCGAACGGTGAGCTCGTCAAAGCGATGAAGAGCGGTCTCAACTAGTTCTTCTAAACGCCGGGAGGGGAGCTGGGTCAACCCAGCTCCCCTTTTGTTTTGTCCGAAAATCAGCAGAACACGTGGTTCAGCAAACGGGAGTAACCGTCACCAGGGCTCGCGCCGTCGGCCGCCTCGGTGAGCGACAGTTCGAGGCGCTTGCCGTTCGGCGTGCCGACCATCATCGTCCCGAAGCCGTGGATCTGGCCGTCGTGGCCGTAGACCGTCGTGCCGCAGGGCAACGACGCGACCGCGAGGCCCAGACCGTAGTCGGGGCTCACCGCCGACGTCTTCGTCAGTTCCTTCTGCTGCACGGGTTTGAGCAGCTTTCCGGCCAGCAGGGCCGTCAGGAACGTGTCCAGGTCACGGGTCGTCGAGATCATCTCCCCCGCCGCCCAGCCCCACGACGGGTTGAGCCGCGTGACGTCCACGGGCTTGCCCGACGCGTCGGGGTAGTAGCCGTGCGCGTGCGGGCCGGGCACCTCCACCGAGTTCCTTGGCAGCACGGTGTCCTTGAGCCGCAACGGCTTCAGGATCCGCTGCTCGACCGCCTGCTGGAACGGCCTGCCGGTGACCTTCTCGACGAGCAGGCCCGCCACGACGTAGTTCGTGTTGGAGTAGTTCCACTGCGTGCCAGGCTCGAAGTCGAGCGGCTTCGACCTCGAGAACGCGAGAAGCTCCTGCGGACTCCAGGTCCTGAAGCGGACCGACGGGAAGCCTGCGGGATCGAGTGGCAACGCGTCCGTGTAGTTGTAGAGGCCGCTGGTGTGCTGCAACAACTGCCGGACGGTGATGCGGTCGTCGACCAGGCCGGGCAGATGGCGCGACACCGGCGCGTCCAGTTCGACCTTCCCTTCGCCCACGAGCTGCAGCACCACGGTCGACACGAACGGCTTGGTGACACTGCCGACGCGGAAGGTTCCGTTGTGCGGCACGGGTTTGCGAGAGCCCAGCTCGGCGACGCCGGAACGGACGGTGTCGCGTCCGTTGATGCGCGCCTGGATGCCCAGTGCGCCACCGGACGTCGTGAGCTGGTCGATGATCTCCTGCACGGCCCCCTGCCGAGCCGGTGCCGCGGAGGCGACACCGGCCGTGGCGAGCAGGGTGGCCGCGGTGAGTGCGGCTACCAGTCTCATGATCAGCAGAAGACCTCGGTGAGGAGCTTGTTGAAGGCTTCACCGGGATCGCTCTCGGTGGGTCCGCTGGTGGCGTTGAGCTCGAAGCGCTTCTTGCTGTCCGGCGTCGTCAGCAGCTGCGACGAGTAGCCGGGGATGCCGCCGCCGTGGCCCCACACCTTGGTGCCGCACGGCAGGGTCTCCACCTGCAGGCCGAGGCCGTAGCCGGGGCTCACGGCCGTGGTCTTGCTGATCTCCTGCTGCTGCGCGGACTTGAGCAGCTTGCCGCTCGACAACGCCGTGACGAACGTGTCCAGGTCACGGGTCGTGGAGATCATCTCACCGGCAGCCCAGGCGATCGACGGGTTCATGCGGGTGATCTCGGTCGTCTTGCCTTTGACGGTGTAGTAGGCGCGCGAGTGCGGGCCGCTGATGCCGACCTTGTCGCCGGGCAGCTCGGTGTCGTTGAGGTGCAACGGCTTCAGGATGCGCTGCTCGACGGCCTTCTCGTACGGCTTGCCGGTGATCTTCTCGACCAGCAGGCCGGCGACGACGTAGTTGGTGTTGGAGTAGTTCCACTGCGTGCCGGGCTCGAAGTCGAGCGGCTTGGACGTCGAGAGCGCGAGCAGCTCCTGCGGCGACCAGTGCTTGTAGCGGATCTGCTCGAACTCGTCCGGGTTGAGCGGCAACGCGTTGGTGTAGTTGAAGAGCCCGCTGGTGTGCTGCAGGACCTGGCGGACGGTGATGCGGCCGTCGATCAGGCCGGGCAGGTAGCGGACGACCGGGGCGTCCAGGTCGACCTTCCCCTCACCGGCGAGTTGCAGCGTCACGGTCGACACGAACGTCTTGGTGATGCTGCCGACGCGGAACCTGCCGTTCTCCGGCACCGGTTTGGTGGTGTTCAGCTCGGCCGTGCCGGAACTGGCGGTGAAGCGCTGCCGCCCGTCCGTGACCCTGGCCTGCACGCCCAGAGCCGCCCCACTCTGCGTGATCTGGTCCAAGGCCTGCTGGACGACCTTGCGGTCCACGCTCGACGTGTCCGCCGACGCGATGCCCGCGGTGGTCAGAGCCAGCAGGCTCGTCGCGGTGACTGTGGCTACCAATCGAATCCCCATGCTCACACCATGTCGAGGTATGGCGTCAGCCCGCATCCACCTTCAGTCGTACGCGTGCCCTAGGGGTGTCCCCTGCTCCGTTCAGCAGAAGATCTCGTTGATCAGCTTGTTGTAGGCGTTCGTGGGGTCGCCCGTGCCGACACCGGTGGAGATGGAGAACTCCGCGCGACGCTTCAGGTCCGGGGTCGAGTAGGCATAGCTCGCGAAGCCCGGCACGCCGCCGGGGTGGCCGATGATCGTGGTGCCGCACGGGGCCTTCTCCACGAAGACGCCGAGTCCGTAGTCGGTGCTGACCGGGGTGGTCCTGGTCAGTTCGGTCTGCTGGGCCGGTTCGAGGAGCTTGCCGGTGAGCAGGGCGGCGTAGAAGGTGTCGAGGTCCTTGGTGGTCGTGATGACGTCACCGGCCGCCCAGAACACGGACGGGTTCCAGCGCGTGGTGTCGACCGGCTGCCCGTTCACGATCCCGTACGAGTGGGCGTGCGGGCCGCGGATCTCCGTGTCGTTGCCGGGGAACGTGGTCTCGTCGAGGTGCAACGGCCTCAGGACGCGTTGCGCGACGACCTGTTCGTACTTCCCGCCGGTCACCTTCTCGATCAGCAGGCCGAGGACGACGTAGTTGGTGTTGGAGTAGTTCCACGTCGTGCAGGGCTGCGGCTTGACGGCGTGTCGGCACGAAATCGCGCGGAGGGCGGGCCCCGCCCTCCCAAGGGGGCTGACCACCAGGCCTCTTCAGGCTATTCGCGAAATCGGTCTGTCAAGGGGCCGCTCGCCGATCTGTGGACAACTTCGCGGGCGCCATCGCGTTGTCCACAGATCGCCGAGCGGGGGCTTGACAGCGCGTTCCCGCAGGTAAATTCAGGTGTCTGCCGCCTTGGTGGTCAGCCCCCGGGAGGGTGGGGCCCTGCCCGCCGAAACCGACCGTTGTACGGCACGAGGCGCGGGTTGTTCATCTCCACATTGCCGGACCGCGCGGTGAAGCGGGTCCGACCATCCGTCATGCGGACTGAGCGCCCTGGACCGTCCCGGTGGGGATCATGCCGCCCAGCCCCTCCTGGACGATCCTGCGGTCGTCCTGGGTGTCGTCGGCGACCGCGGTACCGGTGAAGAGCAGGCTGAACGCGGTGAAGGTGGCAAGTAGGCGTGTCCCCATGCCTCCACAATGCGTCAGTAAGGACGTTTTGCTGCGTTCATGGCCGAAACGAGCATGGGACGCACTTTCGGCCAATGCGCGTCCTTCTGGCACGAGAACGGCGGCAGGAAGCCACCGCACTTGCCAGAGCCCGCGCCGATCTCCCAGACGAAACTCGGCACGCCCAGGTCGTCGTACACCCAGTCGTCGGTGGCGCCGGACGCGTTGTAGAGCACCTCGCCGGGCTGTCCGGCGGTGAATCCGGACAGCGCGGCCATGTCGTTCGCGATCTTGCGCAGGGCCGCGTCGTTGCCGGTCTTCTGCGTGCTCCAGCCCCACGGGAAGAGCACGTAGTTGCCGTAGCTGTGCATGGAGATCACGGCGCCGGTCGTGTCGGCGGAGGCCGCCGCGGTGTCGCCGGGTGCGCGCGTGTCGCGGTAGAGCTTGCGCCACAACGACTCCAGCGCCTGGACCTCGACCTCGGAGTCGGCGCGCGTGCCGCGGTAGGTCTCGCTGCACTTGTTCGTGGACGAGCCGACCTCGCCCCAGTGCGAGCCGGCGTTGCGGTTGAGGTCGACGCCGCGCGAGCCCGAGGTGCAGGTGCCGTTGGCGTTCTTGCGCTGCAGGACGGGCGAGTCGCCGCCGAACTCGACGATCTCGACGCCGTCCGGGTTGGCGATCGGGACTACCCAGACCTCCAGGTCGGCGAGCATCGCGGTCAGATCCGAGGAGCCGACCAGGTCGTCGATGAACCGCCACGCCATGTCGCCGGTGGTGATTTCACGTGCGTGAAGCTGGCCCATCACGAACAGGCGCGGCTTTGGCGCGGTGGGCGACAATGCGCAGTCACCTGGGCTTTTCCGCGTTATGCAAATGGCCTTCAGGTCGTATCCGCCGCTGCCCTGGGTCTTGCGCCAGGAGTCGCCGTAGTCGACGACCGTGGCGAGATCGGGGTGAGCCTGGGCGACTTCGTTCAGGTGAGCGAACTGCGCGGTGATGGTGCGATAACCGCCGTAATAAGTCGCGTCCGCGAGTGAGCGCGGCGCCCGTTGAGACGGGGGCATCGCCGTCTCGACAGTGGACGGGAAACCGTCCGCGCGGAGCTTCTGCGAGGTCCGCGGGTCGCCGACGACGAACAGGTCGTCGCCGTCACGCTGTTCCAACACGTCGTAACCGAGGCGCAACAACCGTTGGGCAGAATCACCCTTGGGCGCCGGCACACGCAGCACGTATGTCGCTTGTGGACCTTCTGCGGGCGCCGGTGCGGGACTCAGCAGCAGGGCCAGGCAGGCGAACAGGGCGACGGCGGTCCTCATGATCAACGATGATCGACCGTTCCGCTGATCACCGCCACTCCGTTCGACCGACCGGATGATTACCGTCCGGTTCTTGAGACGGAGAAAGCGGTCACTTGGCGACTTGTGACGAAAATCAATAGGATTTCACCCAGCACCGCAGCGGCTATTGTGCTGACAAGGCCGAAACCGACTCGACGGACAGCGAGGTTCGCAGACAACCGACCACCGGAAGAAACGGGAGTTCAAGCCATGGATCATCTGTACAACGACGGTGTCGCTGAGATCTCCCTGCACGACTTCCCCTGGCGCGGTTGCCTGACGGACGACGACGAGGGGCTCGAGCCGACCATCGTCCGCAGCATGGACTGACAAAACTCGGGGGTCCCGCATGACCGGCCTGTCCACCGTCGTCAAGGGCACCGGCCCGGCTCTCCTGCTCGTGCACGGCGCGGGCGGCAGCATCCAGGCCAACTACGGACCGATCCTCGGAACCCTGACCCAGTACTTCACCGTCATCGCGCCGGACCTGCCCGGCTCGGGCGGCTCACCGAAGGCCTCGGGGGCTCTCGACCTGGAGAAGCTCGCCGACGACCTGGTGGAAGTGGCGGTCAAGGCCGGGCACGAGTCGTTCTTCGTGTCCGGCTACTCGATGGGCTGCGCGGTCGCCGCCACCGCGGCCGTCCGGCATCCGGAGCGGGTGCGCGGGCTGGTCCTGAGCGCGCCGTTCACGAAGATCGACGACGCGACCAAGGCGAAGATCGACGAGTGGAAGTCGCTGCTCGACGGGTCCCGCTCGGTGCTGTCGAGGTTCATCCTTTCGGTGATGTGCAGCAGGGAGTACCTGGCCCGGCTCACGCCCGCGCAGGCTGAGGGCTTCGCCGAACTGATCGGCGCGAGCGTGCCGACGGGCTCCCCCGCGCACGTCGACCTGATCCTGAAGATCGACCTGACCGACCTGTTGCCGCGGATCACGCAGCCGACGCTGGTGATCGGCGCGTCCGGTGACCAGTTGCTGTCGCGTGAGCTGGGCAAGGAGGTCTCGGACCTCATCCCCGGTTCGAAGTACTCCGACATCGCCTGCGGGCACGCGATCGCGCTGGAGTCCGCGATGCCGTGGTCGCGGCTGATCACCGACTACCTGACGTCGGTGTAGTTCTGGCTCGTCCGGAGGCGGTGGGCCAATGCCGTGTGGCGGCGGCCCGCCCCGACCGTGCGCACGGCCTGGCCGATGGCTCGTTTGCTGCCCACGAGCACCACGAGCTTCTTCGCGCGCGTGACGGCGGTGTAGAGCAGGTTGCGTTGCAGCATCATCCACGCGCTGGTCGTGACCGGGATGACCACGCACGGGTACTCGCTGCCCTGTGAGCGGTGGATGGTCATGGCGTAGGCGTGACTGAGCTCGTCCAGCTCGGAGAACTCGTAGTCGACTTCCTCGTCCTCGTCGGTGCGGATGGTCAGCTTCTGCTCGACCGGGTCCAGCGCGATGACGACGCCGAGGGTTCCGTTGAAGACGCCGTTCTTGCCCTTGTCGTAGTTGTTGCGGATCTGGGTGACCTTGTCGCCGAGCTTGAACACCCTGCCGCCGAAGCGTTTCTCGGGCAGGCCGTCCTTCGACGGCGTCAGGGCTTCCTGGAGCACGGTGTTGAGCGCGCCGGCGCCGGCCGGGCCGCGGTGCATCGGGGCGAGGACCTGGATGTCCCTGCGCGGGTCGAGGCGGAACTTGCGCGGGATGCGGTTCGCGACGACGTCGACCGTCAGCGTGGCCGCTTCCTCGGCCTCGTCGGTGCTGAACAGGAAGAAGTCCGGCATTCCCTGGACGATCGGGTAGTCGCCGCTGTTGATGCGGTGGGCGTTCGTGACGACGCCGGACTCCTGGGCCTGGCGGAAGATGTGCGTCAGCCGGACGTTCGGGATCGGGCTGCCCTGCGCCAGCACGTCTCTGAGCACCTCCCCCGCGCCGACGGACGGCAGCTGGTCGACGTCGCCGACGAGCAGCAGGTGCGCGCCTGGTGCGACGGCCTTCACGAGTTTGTTGGCCAGCAACAGGTCCAGCATCGAGGCCTCGTCCACGACCACGAGGTCGGCGTCGAGCGGACGGTCGCGGTCGAACGCCGCGTCGCCGCCGGGCTTGAGTTCGAGCAGGCGGTGGACGGTGCGGGCCTCGTGGCCGGTCAGTTCGGTGAGGCGCTTCGCGGCACGTCCGGTCGGGGCGGCCAGGACGATCTTGGCCCCCTTCGCCTTGGCCAGCCGGACGATCGAGCGGACCGTGAAGCTCTTGCCGCAACCGGGGCCGCCGGTCAGCACCGCGACCTTCTCGGTGAGCGCGAGTTTCACCGCCGCCGACTGGTGTTCTTCGAGATCGGTGCCCAGCCAGGCGAGGGCCTTGTCCCAGTTCACGGTGGCGAAGCTCGGCATGCGGTCGTTGTCCGCGTGCAGCAGGCGTTTGAGCTGCGCGGCCATCGAGATCTCGGCGCGGTGGAACGGGATCAGGTAGACGGCGACCTCGTCGTCCGGCAGTTCCTCGCGGACGACGCCTTCTTCCTCGACCAGTTCGGCGAGGCAGTCGATGACCAGGCCGGTGTCGACCTGGAGGATCTTGATGGCCTCCGCGATGAGGGCCTGTTCCGGCAGGTAGCAGTTGCCGTTCGTGGTGGCCTCGGAGAGCGTGAACTGCAGGCCGGCCTTGACGCGCTGCGGGCTGTCGTGCGGGATGCCGACGGCCTTCGCGATCACGTCGGCGGTCTTGAAGCCGATCCCCCACACGTCACTGGCCAGGCGATACGGCTCGTTCTTGACGACGTCGATGGCCTTGTCCGCGTACTGCTTGTAGACGCGGACGGCGAGGCTCGTGGAGACGCCGACGCCCTGCAGGAAGACCATGACCTCCTTGATGGCCTTCTGCTCCTCCCAGGCGTCCGCGATGAGCTTGGTGCGCTTCGGGCCGAGCTTCGGGACCTCGATCAGGCGTTCCGGGGAGTTCTCGATGACGTCCAGCGCGTCGACGCCGAAGTGGGTGACGATCTTGTCCGCCAGTACCGGGCCGATGCCCTTGATCAGGCCGGAGCCGAGGTAGCGGCGGATGCCCTGGATCGTCGCGGGCAGGATCGTCGTGTAGTCGTCGACGAGGAACTGCTTGCCGTACTGCGGGTGCGAGCCCCAGGTGCCGCGCATGCGGATCGACTCGCCGGGCTGCGCGCCGAGCAGCGCGCCGACGACCGTGACCAGGTCACCTCGGCCGGTGTCGACCTTGGCGACGGTGTAGCCGTTGTCCTCGTTGGCGTACGTGATCCTCTCCAGGACCGCTTCGAGGACGTTCATGGTGCGAACCTACAGCGCGGGTCTGCACACGATCTTCACAACTTGTCCCGGCGTCCTCCACGACATACCCATAAAGTCGCCGCCATGACAGGTCAGCGCAGGGTGCTCGTCGTGGAGGACGACATCACGATCGCCGAGTCCGTGGCCGTGCGGCTGCGTGCGGAGGGCTTCGTGGTGGCGGTGGCTCATGACGGGCCTTCCGGGGTGGCGCTCGCCGCGTCCTTCGTGCCTGACCTGGTGGTTCTGGACGTGATGCTGCCGGGGTTCGACGGGCTCGAGGTGTGCCGGCGGATCCAGGCGTCGCGTTCGGTGCCGGTGCTGATGCTGACCGCGCGGGGGGACGAGACCGATCTGCTGGTCGGGCTCGCCGTGGGGGCGGACGACTACCTGACGAAGCCGTTCTCGATGCGCGAACTGGCGGCACGGGTGCACGTGCTGCTCAGGCGCGTGTCCCGGGCGGTGTCGTCGCACTCGCTGGAGCTCGGGGATCTGCTGATCGACCTGTCCTCGCGGCGGGTGTCGCGTTCCGGGGCCGAGGCTCATCTGACGCCCACCGAGTACGACCTGCTGGTGTTCCTGGCTGAGCGGCCTTCCGCCGTGCAGGCCCGGGAGCGGTTGCTGGCGGAGGCTTGCGGGTGGCACGAGGGGGCTTCGTCGCGGACGGTCGACTCGCACGTGAAGGCGTTGCGGCGCAAGCTCGGCGCCGACCTGATCCGGACCGTGCACGGGGTGGGGTACGCGCTGGAGGTGCCTAGCCGGCGGGTGTCTTCGTGAAGCGGTTGCTGGATCTGCTGGACATGCTGCCGCGTCCGTTGGACTCGGTGCGGTCGATCAAGCTCAAGCTCGGGATCGTGATCGTGGTGTCCGGCTGTGTGTCGTTCGCCTACTTCCGTTACGTGACCGGGTGGTTGCCGCCCCGGACCACTTTGATCGCTCTGGTGCTGGGGCTGCTGACCTCGCAGTTGCTCGCGCACGGCATGACTTCGCCGTTGCGGGAGATGACGTCCGCTGCCCGGTCGATGGCTTCCGGGGACTACTCGCGGTCGGTCCGTGCCACGTCTTCCGACGAGGTCGGGCAGCTGGCGGAGGCGTTCACGGTGATGGCGGCCGATCTCGCCGCGGCTGATCAGCAGCGGCGGGAGTTGATCGCGAACGTGTCGCACGAGCTGCGCACACCGATCTCCGCCTTGCAGGCCGTGCTGGAGAACGTGGTCGACGGGGTGGCGTCTGCTGACGCTCAGACCATGCGGACGGCGTTGGCCCAGACCGAACGGTTGGGGCGGCTGGTCACCGAGCTGCTGGACCTGTCGAAGATCGATGCCGGGGTGCTGTCGCTGAAGCGGGAGACGTTGTCGGTGTCGTCTCTGGTGGCTGATGTCGTGGCGGAGGCCGCGGTGGCGGCTCCCGCTGCCTCGTTCTCGATCGACGTCGCCGGGGATCTGACTGTTTTCGCTGATGGGGAGCGGTTGCACCAGGTGTTGGTGAACCTGGTGGACAACGCTGCCCGGCACGGACCCACCGGGGGGTTGGTGTCCGTGTCCGGGCATGCGTCCGCTTCGTCCGTGGTGCTGGAGGTTCGGGACGAAGGGCCGGGAATCGCGCCGGCCGAACGGTCGCGGATCTTCGAGAGGTTCACCCGAGGGGAGAGGGCGGGCGGTGGCGGGACCGGGCTCGGGCTCGCCATCGCCCGGTGGGTGGTGGACCTGCACGGCGGGACGATCGCCGTGGTGGACCCCGGGTCGTGCATCCGGGTGACTTTGCCTCGCTGAACTTGGCTTTTGCCTGACTGACCTCGTCCGCACCCGCTTTGCTGGTGTGGCGGTGAAGCACGCCCGTTTCCGGGCTTGGGAGAGAGACATGACTGACTCTGACTCGACGCCGTCGGCCGACTCGTCCGAGACGCCCGCGGAGAAGGCCGCCGCACGGCGGAAGTACCGACACTTCCGGAAGGTCGGGTATCGGCCCGTTTCCGGGGAGCCGGCGGGTGCTGGGGGCTCGCCGGAGCCCGAGGAAGAGGTGGGACAGAGCACCGAGGAGAAGCCCGAAAAGGAGGCCGAGGAGAAGGCTGAGAAGAAGGCTGGGGCAGGCTCGCGCAGGGGTACCCCCGAATCGGGAACCCCTACAACTCAACCTACTCAGGAGGTCCGACAAGATCAGCCGGCGAGCGAGAGCCCTGCCGAGGCAGCGCAGCCGGTGGGCGAGAGTGCCGGCAAGGCGCCGCGGCCGGTGAGCGAGAAGCCCGCTGAGGCTGCCCAGCCCACGCCGCCTGTCCAGCCCGCGCAGGTCGCCACCGCCACCCTGCCCCCGCCCAGCCCGTGGCAGGGCCCGCCCCGCTATCCCGCCGCAGCCGTGGCCATGCAGTCGCCGGGCCTCCCGTTCATGCCCTGGTGGCGTCCACCCACGACCGGCGCGCCCAGCAAAGCCCTGGTCGCGGGCCTGATCGCGGGCCTGGCCGGAGCGTTCCTCGCCGTGCCGAACAACGGCATCGGCTGGTTCCTCGCAGGGCTGGCAGGCATCGGCGGGGTCCTGTTCTACGCGGGCAAGCCGACCGTCGAGCGTGCGCTCTGGCTGGCGGGTGCGCTGGCCTTCCTCGCGATGGGCTTCTTGAGGGCCGCGGAGTGGGTGTTCCCGCTGAGCCTGATGGCGTCGATGCTGTGCGGGTCGATCGCGATGGCCGGGGGCAAGACGGTCAAGGGCCTCGTGTTCGGCGCCTTGGGCGTGGGGCTGGGCGGACTGCGGTCCATTCCGTGGGTTGCCAAGGGGGTCCGCAGGCGGGGGCCGGTCGGGATTCGGCCGTTCGTCTCCGTTGGTGTGGCGTTGGTGTTGTTGCTGGTCTTCGGGTCGTTGCTGGCCGGGGCGGACAAGGGGTTCAGCGACTTCCTCGAAGGCCTGGTGCCGGATCTCGAAGTCGGCATCTACGTGCAGAAGACGTTCTACGGAGTCGTTGCGGCGTTTGGTGCTCTGGGTGCTTGCTACCTCGTGGCGGCGCCTCCGCAGATGAACGAGGACGTGGAGAGCAAGCCTGGTACGTTGCGGCTCAAGGACTACGGGCTGCCGGTCGGCGTGCTCGTGTTGCTGTTCACCGGGTTCGTGGGGACGCAGCTCGCGGTTCTGTTCGGTGGCGAGGCCTACGTGATGAAGACGGCGGGCGTGACGTTCGCCGAGTACGCGCGGACCGGTTTCTGGCAGCTGCTGTGGGTCACCATTCTCACGCTCGGCGTAATCGCCGGCGTCGCGCGGTTCGCCGTGAAGAAGACGAAGCAGGAACAGTTGTGGCTGCGGGTGTTGCTCGGTTCACTGACTGTTCTGACGCTGGTCATCGTGGCGAGTGCCTTGAGCCGCATGTGGTTCTACCAGCAGGCGTATGGCTGGACGGTGTTGCGGCTGCTCGTCATTTCGTGCGAGGTGTGGCTGGCGGTGGTGTACCTGATGGTGATCGCGAGCGGGATCTCGTTGCGCGCCAACTGGTTGCCGAAGGCGATCGTCGCCACCGGTGCGGCCTTCTTCCTCGCTGTGGTCGCGATGAACCCCGAACGGGTGGTCGCCGACTACAACGTGTCGCGGTTCGAGGCGACGCAGAAGATCGACACCTACTACCTGTCGCAGCTGTCCGAGGACGCGGTGCCGGCGTTGGTCCGGTTGCCCGCGTATGAACGCTCGTGTGCCTTGCGGTGGATGAAGAATCGCACCGTCGAGCAGGACTGGCGGGAGTGGAACCTGGCGCGCCACAACGCAAGGAAGTCACTCGAAAGTGTTGCGGTGACTGAGGTCACCTGTGAAGGTGCATACTCCGGAGAGAGGTAGTCCGTTACCTGGCTGTAAAGTTGGTCAGCTACCAGTTGCCGAGAGGGTGAGAAGTGACGCAGACGTGACGATCGCGGCGGAACCCGTTGTCCTTCGATCGATGTTCACCGCAGGCGAGGCGCCCACACCGCGCACCCTCCTGGACATCCTGCGCGCGAGTGCCGAGAAGCACCCGAACGCGCTGGCCGTCGACGACGGCACCACCGCGCTGACGTACCGCGCACTGATCACCGAAGTTCAGGAACTGTCCGAAAAGCTCAACGCCGAAGGTGTCGGGGTCGGCGACCGGGTCGGCATTCGCGTGCCGTCCGGGACCGTCGACCTCTACGTCTCGATCCTGGCGACCCTCGCGGCCGGCGCGGCCTACGTGCCCGTCGACTTCGAGGACCCCGACGAGCGCGCCGAGCTCGTTTTCGGTGAGGCACAAGTGAGTGCCGTGCTCGGCGAGGGCCGATCCCTTGTGCCGCACGGGACCACGCTCGGCGTGCCCGGCGAACCCGGTCTGGACAACGACGCGTGGATCATCTTCACGTCCGGTTCGACCGGTAAGCCCAAGGGTGTCGCGGTCACGCACCGCAGCGCCGCCGCGTTCGTGGACGCCGAGGCGCGCCTGTTCCTGACCGACGAGCCGATCGGGCCGGAGGACCGCGTTCTCGCCGGGCTCTCCGTCGCGTTCGACGCCTCCTGCGAGGAGATGTGGCTCGCGTGGCGTTACGGCGCCTGCCTGGTGCCCGCGCCGCGTTCGCTGGTGCGCACCGGCATGGACCTGGGTCCGTGGCTGGTCGAGCAGGAGATCACCGTCGTGTCCACGGTTCCGACGCTGGCCGCGCTATGGCCCGTCGAGGCGCTGGACGACGTGCGGCTGCTGATCTTCGGCGGCGAGGCCTGCCCGCCAGAACTGGCCGAGCGGCTCGCCGTGGACGGCCGCGAGGTCTGGAACACCTACGGGCCGACGGAAGCGACCGTCGTCGCCTGCGCCGCGCGGATGGACGGCACCGGTCCCGTGCGCATCGGCCTGCCGCTGGACGGCTGGGACCTCGTCGTCGTCGACGCCCAGGGCGAGGTCGTGCCGATGGGCGAGTCCGGCGAACTGGTGATCGGCGGCGTCGGCCTGGCGCGCTACCTGGACGAGGCCAAGGACTCGGAGAAGTACGCGCCGCTGCCCTCGATGGGCTGGGACCGCGCCTACCGCAGCGGTGACATGGTCCGCGCCGAGCCGGAAGGCCTCGTCTTCCTCGGCCGCGCGGACGAACAGATCAAACTCGGCGGTCGCCGGATCGAGCTCGGCGAGGTGGACTCCGCGCTGGCCGCGCTGCCCGGTATCGCCGGTGCCGCCGCTGCCGTGCGCACGACCCGTGGCGGCAACCAGATCCTCGTCGGCTACGTGGTGGTCGACGGCGAGTTCGACCAGGAAGCCGCCGTCGAGCAGTTGCGCGGCGAACTGCCTGCCGCTCTCGTGCCGTTGATCGCCGTCGTCGAGACGCTGCCGACGCGCACGTCGGGCAAGGTCGACCGCGCCGCACTGCCGTGGCCGCTGGCGTCGATGGACACCGCGGGCGTGGTGTTCTCCGGTCTCGAAGGCTGGCTCGCGGAGCAGTGGGCCGCAGTGCTCGGCTCCGGACCGGCTTCCGAGGGCGCGAACTTCTTCTCGTCCGGCGGTAGCTCGCTGGGCGCCGCGCAGCTCGTCTCCCTGATCCGCACGCGGTACCCGAGCACGTCGGTGCAGGACGTCTACCAGAACCCGACGCTGTACAAGCTGGCCCGCCGCCTGGAGTCGTACGGCTCCACCGCCGAGGTGCACGAGGTCGCGCCGACTCCGCGCTGGACCGGCGTCGTGCAGACGCTGCTGATGATCCCGCTGCTCACGATCTCCGGCGCGCGCTGGGTCGTGGGGCTGACGGCGTTGTCGAACGTGCTGGGCTGGACCTCCGTGTCGTGGTGGTGGGTCGCCTCCGGGTTCGTGGTGTTCCTGAGCCCCGCTGGCCGGCTGGCGATCTCCGCCGGCGGCGCGCGGCTGCTGCTGCGCGGTGTGAAGCCCGGCGGGTACCCGCGCGGTGGATCCGTCCACTTGCGACTGTGGACCGCCGAGATGCTGGCGCAGATGTCGCGCGCCACCGAACTTTCCGGCTCCTGGGTCACGCACTACGCGCGGGCATTGGGCGCGAAGATCGGCCCCGGCGTCGACCTGCACTCGTTGCCGCCGGTCACCGGCATGCTGAAGGTCGGGCGCGGCGCCGCCGTCGAGCCCGAGGTCGACCTGTCCGGCTGGTGGCTGGACGGCGACAGGCTGCGCATCGGCCGCATCCGGATCGGCGCGGGCGCGACCGTGGGTGCGCGCAGCACGCTGTTCCCCGGCGCCCGGATCGGCAAGAAGGCCGAGGTGGCGCCCGGTTCGGGTGTCGTCCGGTCCGTGCCGACCGGTCAGCGCTGGTCAGGCGTGCCCGCCACCCGTGAGGGCAAGGCGTCGCGCTCGTTCCCGTCGCGCCGTCCCACGCGGTCGCGCTTCTGGAACCTGATGTACGGCCTCTCGTCCGGCCTGCTGGCCGTGCTGCCGCTGCTGGCGGCCGCTCCGGCCCTGCTCTACGTGCTGCGCAGGCCCGTTTCCTTGACTTCGGCGCTGTGGGACGTGCCGGTCGCGTCCGCGATCTGGTTCGGCTCGTACGCGCTGATCGTGCTGATCGCCGTGCGTCTGCTGGGCATCGGCATGCGCGAGGGCTACTACGCCGTGCACAGCCGCGTGGCGTGGGCGGCGTGGACGACAGAGCGGTTGATGAACAACGCGCGCACGGCCCTGTTCCCGCTGTACGCGTCGCTGTTCACGCCGGTGTGGCTGCGGCTGCTCGGCATGAAGGTCGGCCGCAACGTCGAAGCGTCCACAGTGGTCGCGCTGCCGAAGATGACCCGCGTGGGCGACGGTGCGTTCCTGGCCGACGACACGATGGTCGCGACTTACGAGCTTGGCGGCGGCTGGCTGCGCATCGCCACGGCCCGTGTGGGCAAGCGGGCGTTCCTGGGCAATTCAGGCATGACCGCGCCCGGCCGCAACGTGCCGAAGGGCGGGCTCGTCGGCGTGCTGTCGGCGGCGCCGAAGCGGGCCAAGGCCGGGTCGTCGTACCTGGGCATGCCGCCGATGAAGCTGCCACGCTCCGCCGAGGTGTCGGACCAGTCGCGCACGTTCAACCCGCCCAAGCGGTTGATGTGGGCGCGGGCGCTGGTCGAGCTGTGCCGGTTCGTCCCGGTGATGCTGAACGTGGCTCTCGTCGTGCTCGTGCTGTTCGCGTTGAAGGAGTTCGGGCTCTGGTGGGCCGGTGTCGTGCTGCTGGGCGCCGGTGTGGCCGCGTGCCTGGTCGCCGTCGTCGCCAAGTGGACGCTCGTGGGCCGTTTCAAGGTTCGTGAGTACCCGCTGTGGTCGGCGTTCGTGTGGCGCAACGAGCTCGCGGACACGTTCGTCGAGGTGCTCGCGGTGCCGTGGCTGATCGGGTTCTCCGGTGGCACACCGCTGATGAACCTGTGGCTGCGCTCGCTGGGCGCGTCGGTCGGCCGTGGCGTGTGGTGCGATTCGTACTGGCTGCCCGAGGCGGATCTGGTCTCGCTGGGCGCCGGCGCGTCGGTGAACCGCGGCTGCGTCGTGCAGACGCACCTGTTCCACGACCGGATCCTGCGCATGGACCGGGTTTCGCTCGCGGAGGGCGCTACTTTGGGCCCGCACGGAATCGTGCTGCCCGGCGCGTCCGTCGGCGCTCACACCACGATCGGACCCGCCTCGCTCGTCATGCGCGGAGAGGATGTACCGTCGGGAACCCGTTGGCTGGGCAACCCGATCTCCGCGTGGACATGAGCTTCTCCGTACATCATTACGCACTAGAGCTTGACTACAAGCCGCATTCCGCGCGCCTGTCCGGGCGCGCGGTGTTGCAGGCTTCCTGCACCTCGCTGTCGTCGTTCTCGCTGTCCTTCGGTCCACTCCGGATCTCGAAGGTGCTGGTGAACGGCAAGCCGGCGCGATACGGGCATGCGGGCGGTGTGCTGAACATCCGTGCGGCCGTGCGCGGGGCCTTCTCGGTCGAGGTCCGGTATTCGGGCACGCCCGTGCCGGTCTCGACGCCGGAGTGGGGCGACCTCGGCTGGGACGAGCTCACGGACGGGTCGATCGTGGCGTCGCAGCCGATCGGCGCGCCGTCGTGGTTCCCGTGCCTCGACGAGCCCTCCTCCAAGGCCTCGTACCACCTGGAAGTCGTCGCGCCCTCGCCGTACACGGTGGTGTGCAACGGGGTCCTGGTGGACGGCAAGGTGTCCGGCAGCACCACCAAGTGGACGTACTCGATGGCCGCGCCGATGGCGACCTATCTCGCGACCGTCCAGATCGGACAGTACGTAGAGGCACTGCCGGACGTGTGGGCGCCGGCCCGGTTGCGCAGGCTCGTCGCGCACGACTTCGGCCGGCAGAACGCCATGATCGAGCTGTTCTCGTCGCTGTTCGGGCCTTACCCGTTCGCGCGTTACTCGGTCGTGGTGACCGATGACGCGCTGGACGTTCCCGTTGAGGCGCAAGGACTTTCGACGTTCGGCGCCAACCACGTCGACGGGCGCCGGGGTTCGGAACGGCTGGTGGCGCACGAACTGGCGCACCAGTGGTTCGGCAACTCCGTCGGGATCGCCGCGTGGGAGCACATCTGGCTGAACGAGGGCTTCGCCTGCTATTCGGAGTGGTTGTGGTCCGAGGCTTCCGGCGGCCGCTCCGCCGACGCTTGTGCTGCCGGCGCCAGGGATCTGCTGCGACGGTTGCCGCAGAACCTCGTGATCGGACGGCCGCCGCGCGCAAACTGGTTCGACGACCGGGTCTACCAGCGCGGGGCCTTGACGTTGCACACCCTGCGGCGCGAGATGGGCGACGACTCGTTCTTCGCGTTGCTGCGGGAATGGTGTGCCCGCAACCGGCACGGCGCGGTGACGACCGAGGACTTCCTCGCGCTGGCCGGACATCGGGACCTGCTCACCCGCTGGCTCTTCAAGCCTGAGCTTCCTCTGCGCTGAACCTCCACACCAGCGGCGGACGGCCTCCCTTGGGCAGCGCCGACGCGTGCTGGCTGGTGCGCGCGAGGCCCGGCACGCGGTCCATCGTGCGGCCCAGGTTGGCGGGATAGGGCCGGTCGCCGGTCAGGGACTCCGTCACGTCGAGCGCCTGCGCCGTGGTGAACTCGGGCCCGAGCAGGCCCGCCGTGAACGGCACGTCCCGCCAGAGCTTGTCCGCCAGCAGCGGCCGGCAGTCGGCGACGATCCGGTCGTGGTCGAACGCCAGCGCGGGCACGGCGTCGAACCGGCTCCAGACCGCCACGTCACCTGTCGGCCTGGTCACCGTGGCCCACAGCGCGATCGACAGCGTCGGGCCGCGCGGGTCACGGGAAGGCTCGTCGAACGTGGCGAGCTGACCGGTCGCCGTCACGGATTCCGCGGCGAGGCCCAGTTTGCCCGTGACGGCCCTCGTGGTCGCGTCGCGCAGCCGCTCACCCCTGCCCAGCAGCACGCCGGGCAGTGCCAACTCGCCTGCGAACGGCCCCTGCGCGCGCGACGCCACCCCCACGAGCACCGCACGTGCGTCCGGATCAAACCGGAGCACGATCACGTCCACCGACACCAACGTCGACTCGATCATGTCGTGGATTGTCCCGCACCACGTAGTCCGCCCTGGCCGGCCCCGCGCCGGTGACGAGCACGTCGACATCGAGCAGGTCCTCCAGGTAGGCCACGGGATCGGGCAGGTCGTCCAGGCTCGAACCCGTAACCACCTTCAAGCCACGAGCGTCCAGGTGCGTCACGGCCAAGCCGTCGATACCCCCACAGCAATCGACGGAGTAGCGCAACAGCTTCGCGTCCAGGTGACCGGCCCGCCAGGCACCCTGGAACTCCCCGGTGCCGTTGTGCGCCTCCGGGAACCGGTCGAGGACGGCCTGGTCCTCGGTCGGCAGCGGGCCCGCGCCGTGCCGTGTCTGGTAGGTCCTGGTCACGCCGATGACGCGGGCTTTTCGGCCACCGAGCAGCGCTTTCGCGTTGCGTGGCGTGGTGGTGGACCAGGTCGTGTGCGGGTGGAAGCCGTAGGTCTCGTCCAGCAGAACGCCCTGTGAGCCCTCGAAGACGAGCCGTCCCGCGTCCGCGAGTCGTCCGACGTCGTCGGTCGTGATCCGGACGACGTCCGCGAACGACCGGTAGAGCATGACCAGCTCGTCCACGCTGATGCCGTCGCCGATCAGCGGCTCGTAGAACCGGGCGAGCGCGTCCAGCTTGCGCCGCAACGTGGTGGGGTCGAGGCAGTCACCGACGGCCGGGGCCTGACCCGGCGCGCCGATGACCTCCTGCCCCTCGACGACCACTCCCCTGGTCGTCCCCTCCAGCAGCCCGTACCAGACGGTTTCGCCGATTCCCTTGCCGCACGAGCCGTGCCGGTCCTTGCCCCTGGCGTTCTCGCGGGCCCGGTTCGCGGCAACGTGGAACGGCGTCGTGAGCAGGGCTTGGGCGTCGATCGACATCAGCGAGAGCGGGTCGGCGACGCCCAGCGCCTCCAGTTCGCGTGACTCGGTCGCCAGCGCGATCGGTTCGACGAGCACGTGGCAGGAGAGCAGGGTCGGCACGCCCGCGAGCGTGCCGGACCCGAACTGGCTGAAGGTGTGGTGCCGTCCGTCGGCGATCACGTTGTGCGCGGCCTGCGCTCCCCCGTTGAACCGCACGACGGTGGACACCGACCCGTCGGCGCACAGCGCGTCGACGGTGGCCCCCTTGCCCTCGTCGCCGAACCCGAGCCCGACGACGATCACGTGGTCGTTCATCAGCTCAGTGCCACGTCATCGGGGCCGTCGATGCCCAGCGGTGCGGCGGTGATCGAGCGTGCCGCGCCGCCGACGGCGACCAGTGCCTTGCCGACGGCCTTGCTCTCGGCGACCGACCCGATCTCGGCGAGGTCCACGAGGGCCTGGGCGAGATCGACCACCTGTTCCTCCATGCCGATCGTCGCGGCGATCAGCTCGCACACCGCGCCGGGATCGTCGAGCTTGAGGAAGTTCTGCCCGAGGATCGTCCGCCAGTGCTCACCGATGGAGTCGTCGTTGAAGTACGACGACTGGTTGGGCAGGATGAAGTACACGTGCCATTTGAGAGCCAGCTCGCGGTACACCGACACCGGGTCGATGTCCTGCTTGACGTCGTCGCCGATGATCCGGCGGATGTGCTTGGCTTCCAGCCGCCGCTTGTTCAGCTCGTCGCCGATGATGAACAGATAGCCCTTCCTGCCCCGCTTCTGCCACGCGTCGGTGACCACGTGCCGTGCGACGAAGTACGCGGCCAGCTCGTACGACTCGCTCTTCTGCCCGCCACCGTTGCCCTCGAGGAAGATGTCCCGCAACTGCTCGTCCATGCGGTTGTCCGACTCGAACTGGCCGACCTGCAGCGGAACGCGATCGCTGTCGGCGTCCCCGATCCCGCCGAACATCAGCTGCGGGTCGGCGAGATATCCCTTGCGCTGCAACAGTCCGTGCAACTTGCCGAGCTTGCCCTGCATGATCCGCGGCACGGCGCCCATCGACCCGGTCACGTCGAACAGCACCGCGATCGGCGTCGAGTCCGCGTGGTCGGGTGAGTCGCGGCACTCGCGGTGCTCGACGTTGAGCGGGTCGAGGCTCGGCGCCGCCTTCCAGCTCGACGCGGGGTTCCCCTTGATCGAGGCGGTGTAGCCGAAGTCCGCGATTCCCTTGGCAGCCCTGAAGGTCTTGGCTGCCGCGTAGGCGTTGTCATCCCACTTGCCGTGTCCCATGATCATGCTCCTTCGGGAAGGGCGAACGGGCGGAAAACCCGTGCGCCGTAGAGTTCTTCGAGCAGGTCGTCGTACTCGGCCAGCAGATCGGCGGCGTCCGGCCTGCGTCCCTGGCGTTCCTGCAGGCAGCCTCGCGCGAAGGCCTGTTGCCGATGTTCCTTGTGGTCCAGGAGATCGAGCATCAGCGTGTGTGCCATGTGGACGTCCGTCGCGGCCGTCACCGGCTTGCCTTCGCTCACTTCCGGTGGGTAGCTGATGGTTTTGCTGGTCGCGAGGAGTCGCTGGTTGTTCTCGACGGCGAACGACCAGCCGGCCAGCACGATCCCGTGCTGTTCCGGGTGCACCATGACGTTCTCGGCCGTGACAGCCCCGTGCACGAGCCCGATCTGATGCGCGCCGGCCAACGCCTTGAGCAGCCTGCGATGCATCCACGCGTAGTCGCGCCCGTCCAGCCCGTGCGGGAAAGCGCTTTTGATGTCCGCGAGCGTCACGAACCCGTCGATGAGCGGGTCCAGCACCGTGAAAGCCCTTGAGCCCTTGGCGACATCACCGGACGTGTCGAGCAGCCGCGGGTAATAGGGCCGCAACCACTGGTTCCGGTCGGTGAAGCGCTCCAGCTCCCGCAGGGCGTGCCATTCGCCGTGCAGCAACGGGTTGAGAGCCGGGTTGCGCACCACCTTGACCACTTGCGGCCCGTCCGCCTCGTACAGGTTGGCGATGCTGCCGACCGCGAACGGCTCGCCGACGCGGTAGACGCCGGTCCTGGTCCTCAGTTCGACGCTCGTGCTGTGGGTCCACTCGTGGTGCAGGCGGGTCAGGTTCGCCGACGCCCTGTGCGCCCGCGTGTTGTCCGGTCCGACCACGTCGGGGTGCAGGACCGAGGCGAGCGCGTGGTACCGGCGCCGTGCCTGTTTGCGCAGGTCCGGGTCGGTGGTGCGGCGCCCGAACAGCGACTCGGCTGTCGTGGCGCGCTCCACCAGTTCCAGCGCCTGCGGTGTCGTGAACATGGTTTGAGTCTTGCAGACTTAAACCTGGAACGCAACGGTGCCCAGGCGATGCGACTCAAGCGACGTTCGCGCTGCGAACAGAACAGTCGCGGTGACCAGCGAGAGATCCTCGCTGGTCACCGCGATCTGATCAGCCGACGCTAATCAAGCCCGTCTACGACTTCAAACCCTCGTACCAACCCGGCACATCAGTGATGCGCGCCACTACCAGAACACCCTGCTGCTCCATCTGTGCCGTAACTTCGGCGGCCAGATCATCATCTTCGATCAGAAGAGCAGTTCTTGTAGTCGAATCCCAGATCAAATACCCGTACTCAGTGTCACGGGACCCAACCAGGAAATACCGCCCGTGCGGCAATGACCAAAGATACGCATACTCAGAAATACTCATGACCACAGCCCTGACAGAGGTTTGTACTCACCCTGACGACTCCACTTTCCACCGAACCTGATGGTGCCACCCGACGGAAGTATGACCTGACTTGACCGCTGCGGCGATCCTGCGGCCTTGAGGCTTTGCAACGCCCCCACGTCGGCGTAGCTAGCATACGGCGTACCGCCTGGATGTGTGTGATAGATCCACTGCACATCGGGCCCAACCGGGACGGTCACGGACCTCGCTTGACCTGAGTACAAGTGGTAGGTGCCGCCTCTGCCGCCTTCCTTCGGCCCGTGCCGGTAGATTAGAGCGAACTCGACTCCGTGCTCCGCAGACAGCGCCGCCATCTGGCCTGGGTTGAGGCGCCCGGCAATTTGCACGCCGGCAGTTCCTGGAAGAGCACCGAGTGAAGCCCCCTCGGCAAGAACTGCGGTTGCGCCCACACCTGCCAGCGCGGCACTACCACCGATGGCCTCGGCTGACATTATGGCGCTGGTCATCACAGCGGCTTCTGGACTGAACGCCGCGGCAGCCGTCAACACCGGCACGCAGGCCACGATGCACGCCAGTGCCGCCATCCCGCCGACGACCACAGCACCAATGATCTTGTGCAGCATCGGGTTCTTCGGGTCGAGCATCCCGCTGGCATTGGCACCGGCGCAGAAGTCGCGATCCGCCTCACCGGGTCGAACACAACGGGCACTGGCCCAGTCGTGCACAGCCTGGGTGTAGGTATCTCCTGGCCCGTACCCGTGTCCGGCAGGTCTGATCGCCTTGATCACCGAGTAGGTCGGTACCGGAACACCGAACAGCGTGGGCTGCAGCGCCGGGTCCTCGTTCTGCCCGGTCTCGATCTGATAGCCCAGATCGACTTCCTCCTGTGAACGGCAGCTACCGGTCGGGTCGTACGAGCACCCGACACCGTGGTGGTTGCCGATCTGGTTGTCCGAGTACTCGCAGCCGTCGCAGAACAGGCCGCTCGGGTCCGCGAACGTGGTCGGGTTGTTGTTCGCGTAGGTATAGCCGGTCCACGTCTGCGGTGCCGTGAGGTCGAGCAGCGGGTCGACCGAGATGAAGCGGCCGGTCACGGCGTCGTACTTGCGGGCGCCGATGTCGGTCAGTCCGGTGACGGTGGACACCGGTCTGTCCAGGAACCCTCTGCCATTCGGCCACGGGCCGGCGACGTTGCCGCCGATCGCGTTGCCGTACGGGTCCATGGCGCGGCGGGTGACCTCGCGAGAGACTGAGTCGACGACCACCTGGCCGGTGTTGTGGAGGTCGGACAGCTCGAACTTGAAGTTGCCTCCGCCGACCCGCATGCCGACCTTCGTACCGCCGTGCAAGTAGTAGCGGGTGCCTGTCACGTTGCCGGACTGGTTGTTGCGCACCAGTTCCTGCATCGGCAGGAACAAGGTGGACTTGTCCGGGTCACGACGGATCAACTGGTTGCCGTCGGCGTCGTAGGCGTAGGAGGTCGCGCCTTCCTGCGTGGTGACGGACTTCAGCCTGTTCGAGTAGTCCCAGTCGAACGTTTGCTGACCGGATGGCAGCGTCTTGGTCTTGGTGTTGCCTGATGCGTCATAGGTGTAGGAGGTGTTGTCCGACGTGCTGGTCAGCGAGTGCGGACGCGCCGCGCCCGCGGCCGGGTAGTTGTATGCCGTGGTCTTGTCCTGCTGACCTGCCACGGTGGCGTGGTTCACCTGCGTCTTGCGCAGACCGGTCGGGTCGAACGTCCACGACTGCCAGTACGGCGCCAGGCTGCCCAGGTTCGTCTGGGCAGGCTCGGCCGTACAGGAGTCGGTCGAGGTTCGGGCCTGGGTCAGACGCTGCAACGCGTCATAGGTGAAGCATTGTGTGCGGGTGCCGGCGGTGCCCTGGTTGTTCACCTGCTTGAGCAGATTGCCCGCGTGGTCGTAGCTGTAGTTGGTCTCGTCGATCAGTGGCGGCGCCTGGCCTCCGGAGAGCTTGCTCTGCACCAGGCGACGGGTGTGCGCGTCGTAGCTGAAGGTCAGATCGGACGCGGCGGTGTTGGCGCCGAGGACGTACTTCAGTGGTTCACCGAAGGGCCCATAGCTGGACGAACTGACGTAGACGTTGTAGCCCTCGGTCTTCTGCGGCAAGCCGTATTTGTTGTAGGTGGTCGTGATCGGGACGCCGGGGAGGCCGCCCTTGGCCGGCAGCGTCAGCGTCTTCGGCAAGCCGGTGCGGGTGTAGCTCGTCGACGTCGTGTAGGTGCCGGCGAAGCCTTGTTCCGACGCGGGAACGCGCAGGATCACGTCGGTCACGTTGCCGGCGCCGTCGTACGCGCTGGGGCCCGAGTCGTAGTTGCCGGTCGGGGTGTAACGCGTGCTGTAGTGCGGCAGGCCGACGCCGTTGGTCGCGCCGTCGTAGCGCCACTGCGCGAGCATGGTGCCGGTCTTGGAGTCAGCGCGTTCAACGGTGCGGCGGCCGAGGACGTCGTACTCGTAGAAGAGCGATTTGCCATCGGCGTTCTTCGTCGACTCGACCAGTCCACCTTGGTCGTACGTGGTCGACGTCGTGCCCGCGTCAGGGTCGGTCTGACTGGTCGTCCGCCCGCGGAGGTCGTGGGTGAACGTCCACTGGTTGCCGGCGTTGTCCTTGATCAAGTCGAGCAGGCCGGCGCCCGAGTAGTGCCGGGCGGTCGCCTGGAACTCACCACCGGAGACCACGGAGCCGTTGACCACAGGCGGTTTCGTGTACTGGCGGGTTTCCAGCACCTGGCCGCGGACGTTGCTGATCTGCTCGTTGATCACGCCACCGGTCGGCGGGAACGACGTGGTGCGGTCGCCGCCGTAGACGGTCCTGCTCTCCTCGACCGGGGTCAGGCCCCGATACGACGTGGTCTTCACGGTGCGACCGGAGCCGTCGAACTCGTTCTCCGTGCGGTTGTCGACGCTGGTCTCGGCCACATCCACCAGCGTGGTGCCAGGGGCACCCGCGACGAGGTAGCTGTTGTTGGTCGAAACTGCCCAGCCGTGTGAGTCGTAGAACGTCTCGCTGACCACGCGGCGCGACGCCGAGCCGTCGTCGATCGCCTCGGATTGCGTCTGACGCGACTGGCCGAACGCGTCAAGCAGGCTGACCGACGTGACGTAGTTGGTGCCCGTGTTGTAGTCGATGAGCGTCTTCGTCGTCACCGCGAGCGGACCATCGGTGCGCAGCAGGTACTCGTACTTGACGTTCGGGTCGGAAGTCCTTGCCTGACCGGGATTCCACACCGCCGTGACCCGGCCGAGCGCGTCGTAGGTGGCTTCGGAAACGCGGTTGCCGACGTCGACGGACTTGACGGTCTGTCCGCGCGAGGGCTCGAACTCGGTCGTGGTCGTCTGGTTCTTCGCGTTCGTCGTGACGATCTTGGACACAATGCCGCCGTCCAGCGGCGTGTACGCAGTGAGCGTCGTGCGGTTGAGCGCGTCCACCAGCTTGATCGGCCGCCCGGACGGGTCGTAGGTGATCGTGCCGTTCGGCTGGAACGTCAGGGATCCATCAGAAGCGCGCACCGCTTCGGCTGTACTCGTCGGATCGCCGGCGCCGGACAGCGCACCGAGCTCCGCCGAGCCGTCGAAGTAGGTGCGAACCTGCTTGGTCACCGAGGTTTGCGCCACACCCTCGGCCGGGCAGGCCTGCTGCGACTGGATGACCTCGTACATGCGGTCGCGAATGCCCCGTGCCGGGACGTCCGCGTACTTCGTGGTGGTGCAGAGGTCGGGAACGCCGTCACCCATGTCGGTCTTGGCGACGACCCTGCCTAGCGCGTCGTGCCGGTTGACGGTCGTCGCCTTCTGCTCGCCTCCTGCGGCGAGGTGGATGATCGACGTGGCTTCGGCGACCTCGACAACGTTCGCGGTGAGCGGTTCCAGGCCGGTGCTGGTACGGCCACGACTCGCGGTCGGTCCGCCGATCACGGTCTGGGTGGAGATCTTGGACGTCAGGCGTCGTCCGCCGTCACCTTCGAAGATCTCCTCCTCCCGGACGGTGCCCGCGAAGAGGTTGTTGTCCACAACGGACTGTCCACGCGAGTCCGTCACGGAGCCGCCCATACCGCGGTAGAACGTGCTGCGCGTCAGTGTTTCCCGTTCCGGGCCATCACCATCGCCCTTGAGCACCTCGGTCTGGCCGTAGCCGCGGAACTGGCCGTAGGTGCGGCGTTCTGGCTTGGCGAGCTCGTTGTCCTCGAGGTGCCACGCCGGAGTGCCAAGGTAGCGGTAGGTGGTGATCTGCTGCGGAGACACCGAGCGCGGCGGATCGTCGCCGACCTTGTTGCCGTCCTCGACGATCACCTTCCGCACGACGTACTTGTGGAAGAGGTCCAGCACCGGGTCGGTGTTGAGCGGCAACGTCCAGTAGACGGGGTAGCACAGCCTGTCGTTCTGGGCGAAGTTCGTCGGATGACTGGAGGAGGTGCAGTCAGGGTCGCTGTAGGTCACGTTGACCTTCGCGCCGGTGTCAGTGTTGATCTTGGTCAGGCGCCAGTGAGGATAGGCTCCCGTCGAGTTGTAGCCCTCGACGCGGTTGGCGAGGGGCTGACTCTCGAACGTGATCACCGGAGGTGAGACGGCCGAGCCGTCCGGGTGGTGCGCCGTGCGCTTGATCGAGTCGAGGCGGAGCTCCTTGTCCGCGAGCTCCGGGTACGTCAACCCCAGTTCGAAGACGTCGACCGGCTTGGTCGCACCGTCGACGGTGTACTGCGTAGTGATCTTGGCCAGACGCTGGGTCGAGAAGTAGGACGGGCTGTGGTTCTCGCACGTCGCGCCCGGCTTGCAGATCTGATCCTCTGGCAGGTCCGGCCAGTACTTGGCCTTGGAGTCGTCGAGCTGCGAGAGGTCGCAGTTGTAGCCGTCGGCGGGAACGCAACGGGAGGCAGGGGTGAAGACGATCTGGTTCGGCGCTGGCGCTGTGTAGATGGAGCCGTTGATCTTGCGCAGGCCGTAGTCGATCCGGCTCAGCACGCCGCCGCGGGTGTACTCGACGCCGACGCCCTTGCCGTTGGCGCCGTAGAAGTTCGTCTCGGGCGTGTAGTAGTACGAGGTGACGTTGCCGTGCGGGTCTTCGACGAAGTCGAGCATCCAACGCCAGCCACGCTTGCACCACGAGTCGGCGAAGTTGCTGCGGTAGCAGGTGTCTCCGTCCTTCGGGTAGTAGACCGGGACACCCCAGGCGGACTTGGTCTCCTCTTGGCCGTTGTGGCCGGGACCGGTGTTGCGGCCGAAGTAGTAGCTGACACCGTCGGTCGTGGTGACCTTCCAGTGCTCACCCTCGGCGAGGCCGTTGTTGGCTCCCTGCACGAGTTCCACCGTGGCGCCGTGGTCACCCGCAGTACGCCAGACGCCTGAGTTGTCATCCCGCACGAGCTGGTTGGACTGGCCGCCCAGGTTCATCGTGACGACCTGACCCTGCCAGCAGTAGTCGGCGATCTGCTGAGCCTGGGGCAGCGTCTTGTCCTCGCTGCAGGACTTGTAAGAACGCTCGATGAACCCAGGCGTGTAGTCCCAGCCCTGACCGATCCAGGACGCCTGGCCATTACTGGCCGAGGTGCGTCCGTCCACGCTGGACGAGCTGTACGACAGGGAGACCGACGGGGCGACCTTGCCCGAGGCGGGCGCCGGCACGTCGATCGGGTAGGACCAGCTGAACGAGCCGGTGCCGGGGGAGACCGACCAGTTGCCGGACGGGCCCAGCGAGCTGGCCTTGAACGTGCCCTGCGGGCCCGACTGGTCCGCCACCGCGGCGAGGACCATCGGCTCCGCTGCGACGTCCGCGGTGACCGTGCGGTTGCCGTGGTCGTTGCGCGACGGGATCCGTTCCTGGGTGCGGCATTCGGGGCGTTCCGGGGTGGTGAGCGCGCAGGCGGGCATCCGGGCCAGGCCGAGACGCGAGCCGAAAGCACCGCCGATGGCCTTGTCGAACTCGGAGTAGTCGACACCCACGGAGAGTTTGTCGTCGTCCTTGGACTGGCGGTCCTCGGTCGGGCGGACCTCGATCACGACGCCGGAGACACCGGCCTTGCGGCTCTGCTCCTGGTCGATCACGGTCGCGGCCACGACCTGTGGTTTTCCGCTCTTCTTCGCCACGGTGACCGGGGTCTTGCCGACCTTGCGGGGCTTGTCGGCGGCCAGCACGGTGCCGCGCGCACCGGACGGCCAGTTCGCGTTGCGCAGCTCACCGTTCTCGGCCTCGGGCGGCTCCTGCATCGGCGCCGCTGGAAGATCGACATGATCGAGCACGCGCGCAGAAGCGGTGCCCGTCTCCTGCGTGGACGACCTGGTCACCGTGATGGCCACCGCGGTCGACGACAGGACGGCGAGCACCGCCAGCAATGCGATCCTGGTTCGATTGCGTCTGCGTCTCAGGCCGGACCCGGCCGGTTCAGCGCGCGTGAAATCCCCACCGAACATGTACACCCCCCAGCGCACTGGCGTCCCGCACGGGAGCGCCGCGACGGGGACTGTAAGCCAGCGACCGGTCGTTCGGGAAGATGCTTCACAGAAGTCACACACAGTTGTACCCAGATGGCCAGCACCCTCTGGCCTGGAAGGACGCACCGGAGTTATCGTGCGCCCGGCTCGCATGTTGCGAGCCGTTCGACCTGGGGGGTTGTACAAGTGCGTCACAGATCGCTCGCTACGAGCATGCCCAGATTCAGACACGCCGTCGCCGTGCTCGCCGCGGCTGCGACGGCGCTGAGCCTCACCCAGCCCGCCACGGCGGCACCTCGGCCCGAGCAGGCCACACCTCGCCCCGCGGCGATGTCGGCGGGTGAGACGAGCGCGGCGACCGAGGCGCAGCGGACCGGTCAGCCCGTGGAGATTCCGGAGAAGACGACGGAAAACTCCGTCGTGCGCGCCAATCCGGACGGCACGATGACCCTGAGCGTCAACAACCAGCCGGTCCGCGTGCAGCGCAACGGGCGCTGGATCGCCACGGACAACTCGTTGGCACAGCGAGCGGACGGCTCCCTGGCACCGAAAGCGTCCACTTCGGACCTGACGTTCTCCGGCGGCGGGGACGGGCCGCTCGCGACGCTGAAGGACGGCGACAAGTCGGTCTCCCTCAACTGGGACAAGCCGCTGCCCAAGCCCGTGATCGACGGCGACACCGCGACCTACCCGGGAGTTCTGCCCGGCGTCGACCTCAAGGTCAAGGCGAACAACCTCGGCTACTCGCACATCCTCGTCGTGCACAACGCGGAGGCCGCGGCAAACCCCGAGCTGACCCGCATCAAGTACCGTCTGTCCGGCAACGGCGTCCAGGTGTCCGAAACGGACGACGTGCTGAAGGCCAGTGACAGCAAGGGGAATGTCGCTTTCGGCGGGTCGTCCCCGATCATGTGGGACTCGTCGAAGGTTGGTAAACCCGGCTCGGTGCAGGGAATCGACCCCGTCAACGGCAAGGTCTCCAAGCTGGACGTCACCGCCAAGCCCGCGGGCAACGGCGGCACAGAGGTGGAGATCAAGCCGGCTCAGACCGCACTGATCGGGCCTGACGTGAAGTACCCCGTCTACATCGACCCGCCGCTGTCCAAGAGCCGGACCAACTGGATCACGGTCACGAGCTCGGGTTGGCAGACCTGGAACACCAATGACTGGGCCAAGGTCGGTTACTGCGACAAGGCCCGGGACAGCAACTGCGGCACCTCCAGCTTCAAGGCCAGGTCCTACTTCGACTTCCCCGTCGGCGAGCTCCGCCATCGCTTCGGTTACGAGGCCACGATCTTCGACGCCGGCCTCTGGGCCAACCAGGCGCACGCCTCGATGGGCTGTTCCTCACAGCCGACGGTCGCCATGATCGCCGGCGGCATCGGCTCAGGCACAACGTGGCCGGGTCCCTGGTCCAGCGACATCGACACCCAGTCGTCCAGCGCGGGCGACCAGTGCGGCGGCGCACGCGAAGTCAGGTTCGAGGTCGGGAGCGCGGCGAGGGACACCGCCAGGTACGACTGGTGGGTGCTGACGCTCGGTCTGCGTGCTCCCGGCAACGAGGACACGATGGACCACTGGAAGCGGTTCGCCAACAACCCGCGTCTGGACATCAAGTTCTCCTTCCGGCCGCAGAACCCGAAGCCCTACTCCGTCAGCAACGCCGTGAACTGCAACGGCTCGGTGTTCACCCCTGACTCACGTCCCACTGTCTCGTCGACGATGGAGGACAGCAACGACCCGGCGCTCAAACTCGAGGTGTTCCACGACATCCGCAACGAAGCCGAGACCCCCGTCTCGCAGTCCACTCTCCCGGCTGAGATCTCCTCGGGAGCGGTCGCCAGTTTCCAGAGCGACAACACGCTGGGCGACGGGCGGTACAAGTTCAAGGCCTGGGGACGGAGCATCTATCCCGGCCAGCCCGGGTACGCGCTGAGGTCGGACGACTCGCCGTACTACGACTTCAACGTCCGCGCCGCCCCGGTCACCCAGGTGCCGACCATCACCACCGACGAGTACGAGCGCGGGTACTGGTCGCGGCCGCAGAACCAGCCTGGCAGGTTCACCTTCAAGGCCAACGGCGCCAAGTACCTCGCCGGCTTCTCCTACACCTTCGCCGGTTCCGGCACCGAGACCTTGCCGTCCACAACGGACTGCGACTACAACAGGACGTTCGGCAACGGCGGCTGGATCGCTTCCTCCGACGGCACCGCGTCCATCACCGTGCCGCAGAACCTGCCTCCCGGCCGGCACACGCTGCACGTGCGCAGCTTCGACGAAGCCCACAAGCTGTCACCGGAGTCGCAGGCGTTCGAGTTCTACGTGTCGCCTTCGTTCGTCACACCGGCACCGACGGCGAAGTACGAGTTCGAGAACACCCCTGACGTGTACTCGCCTGAGTCACAGGGGATGGAGTTCAGCTTCGTCCCGGACGCCGCGGCTTCCGGCGGCAAGTACCTGTCGATGCAGTCGACCACCGACGGCGCTTGGGCGACCTTCGAGTTCCGAGTGCCCGCAAACGGTGACTACGACATCACCGCCGGGCTGATGAACAGCACGACCGCTTGGCCGGATCAGCTCACGTTCGCCCTCGACGGCACACCGGTGAGCAAGCCCTTCGTCTCCGGCTCCACGACGGCTCGGTCCGATCGGCAGAAGATCGCGGGCGTGCAGCTCACTCAGGGATGGCACCGGCTGAAGGCGAAGCTCAACAAGAAGACCGAATCGACCGCGACCACGTTCAAGGCCGGGATCGACTTCCTCGAGCTCTCCCCCACCGTCAAGCTGGACGTCGAAGCGATGCCGGTCGTCGCCACCGACAAGACGCTGATCCACATGCCGGACTGCTGCGGTGTCGTCTGGAACGGCGGAGCACAACGGCGTTTCGACAACGACGAACTCGGCAAGTCGTTCACCCTGGAGTTCTCCACCCCGATCGAGGCCGACTACTCGGTCGGCGCCGGCATCACCGCCGCCTACCACTACGGCAACTTCTCCGTGAAGATCGATGACAAGCCGGTCGGCAGAACCGACACGACTCCGGTCAACGGCTACGACACCGCGGCAGTGGCGAAGTTCGTGCCGCTCAACGGCGTGCACCTCACCGCGGGCAAGCACAAGATCACGTTCACCGCTGTCGGCACCGACCCGAACTCCACCCACTACCGCTACCGGATCGGCCTCGACTACCTTTCGTTCCTGCCGATCAACAACGTCACGGCGGCGAGCTTCTCCGACGCCATGAACAACAGGGGCATCGGCAACGACGCCGGCCCGGCCGCGGCGCTGGACTACGTCAACTCCGGCTTGTCCACCGAGGCCATGGCCGCTGCCGGGCTCGCGTCCGGATCGGTCCTGACTATCAACGGTGCCACGTTCACGATGCCGGCGCGCAACACCGCCACCGGCAACGACAACGTCGTAGCGATCGGGCAGACCATCCCGTTCCCGACCACCCAGCAGGTGAAGGCGAACTCGGTCGGTCTGCTGGTGCTGAGCACGGCCGGCGAGACCGCCTCGCGCAACGCCACGATCACCTACACCGACGGCACCACGTCGGATCCGACGACGCCGGCGATCGGTGACTGGACCGCCCCCAGCAAGCACACGGACGAGATCACGCTGCCCTATTGGAAGGTTGGCAGCACGGTGGACCGGACACGCCGGCCAGTGATCCGTCCGGTGTTCCTGCCCACCGACCCGAACAAGACGTTGAAGTCCATCACGCTGCCCAACTCGGGTGCGAGTCTGATGCCCGGTGTGGGCTCGACCGCTCTGCACGTCCTGTCGATGGCCCCGAGGCCTGTGGACGCGGGCTGGGTGGGCACGTGGGCCGCTCCGGCCGACGGAGCCGTCGTGCCGCCGGACGGTCACTGGTTCGCGGACCGGACCCTGCGGACCGTGCTGAAGCCGACCGTGCGGGGAACGCAGGTGCGCGTCAAGTTCTCCAACGTGGGCAACGACTCCCCCGTCCAGATCGGCGCTGCCTCGGTGGCCGCGCAGTCCGGCACGGAGGCCGCGACGGCCGGTACTCCGGCCGCTCTGAAGTTCTCGGGCAACGCCGCGGTCACCCTGGCCGCGGGCGCCGACGTCTACAGCGACCCCATCGCGATGCCGGCCGGCGGCAACGGCAACCTGGTGGTGAGCTTGCACATCCCCACCGGCACCACGCTCGCGCCGGTGCACGGCGGCGCGTCGGCACCGACGTTCCTGGCGTGGAACAACAACGTCACCGACACGACGGGCACCCCGTTCACGACCACCCTGGCAGGGAGCTACTTCGTCTCGGCGGTCGACGTGTCCACAGCGGACACCAGCCACGGAACTGTGGTGGTGCTGGGTGACTCGCTGTCCGCCACCGCGCCTCCCGGAACGGCGCAGCGCGACACGTGGGTCGATCTCCTGCCTGGCAAGCTGAACTCCGTGGGAGCCGCGCTCCCCGGTGGCCTGGTGAACGCCAGCCGTGCGGGCATACCGGACGCCGGGCGGTGGAAGCTCAACGACGGCAACGGCACCGTGGCACGCGACTCGAGTGGCAATGCTCCCGCGACCGCGACCGGCAACGTCGTGTTCGGCCCTGACCACAACGGCAGCGTGCTGCTCAACGGCAGCGGCGCGTCACTGGTCACGAGCGGGAAGGTGCTCGACACGACGAGGAACTTCAGCGTGTCGGCCTGGGTGAAGACACGGTCCTTGTCCACCGCGCAGACCGCGGTGAGCCAGGAAGGCACCTCCACCGACGGGTTCTCCCTCCACTACTCCCCGACGACGCGGCGCTGGACGTTCACGTTGCGCGGCTCGGACAGTCAAACGACTCCGTGGGTGCGGGACCTGCCGGCCTGGGACGAGGCGACGCTGGCGTGGACGCATCTCACCGCGACCTTCGACGCCGAGACGAGAATGGCCAAGCTGTACGTCAACGGCGTGCTGCAAGGCGCGATCTACGACGTGGTTCCGTTCGCAGCCAACGGGAAGTTCGTGATCGGTCGATCGCTGTCAGGTGCCGGCAACGCCGTGAACTGGTTCAACGGCTTCGTCTCCGACGTCAGGGCTCATCAGTGGACGCTGCGGCAGAACGACGCCTACCTCGCCCTCCAACAGCCGGACTTCTCGCCCTTCACGAACACGGGTGTGCTGGTCGGGCCGGACTACAAGACCGAGATCGAGCGTTCCGTGCTCAGCTCGGCGAACGCACGGACGGCGCTGGTGGCGCTCGGCAGCACGGAGATCCTCCGCGGCGTGCCGGCCGGCGAGGTTCGCACCACGCTCACTGATCTGATCAACTCACGCACGGGTCTGAAGAAGCAGTTGAGGCAGGACGGCACAGCCCTGCACGTGGTGCTGACCACGATCCCGCCGCTCGGACTCGCCGCCAGTGATCCACGGGAGGTGCAGCGACGGCAGCTCAACGCGGACATGCTGGTGAACTACCGCAACTTCGACGCAGACCACATCGTCGACTTCGACGCGGCGGTGCGCGACTCGGGTGACGTGGGCAAGGTGGCGGCGCAGTACCTCACGAACGGGGTGCCCAACAACGCCTACCACGGTCGGCTGGCCGAGTACCTGGCCGAGGCGGTGAACGACTTCCCGCCGAGGGCTGAGCTCTAATGTAATGCGAAAAACGGGCGGGCAGCTTCAGCTGCCCGCCCGTTTTCGTGAGCGGGTTCATGGTGTTCCCCTCCCCAGGCGCCGGGTATCCGTTCCCGATACGGGAGGAGGAACAGTGCTTTTCGTCGTCATGGGCTGCTCGGTGGCCTTCGCGTTGCTCGTGGTGGAGGTGGTCCACCGTCTGGTCCGCCGCTTCACCCACAGCGGCAAGATGTACCGGCCCGGTCAGCTGTTCGGGGCGTTGCTGGCCGCGCAGATAAGCCTGAGCGTGTACCCGGTCAACGCTCCGGTCCCGTTGCACGCGCTGGGAATCGCGTTGATCCTGGCCGGGGCCTGGTTGCTGGCAGCGTTGATCAGCACCCTGGTGGACGTTTCGCTGTCGCGGATTCGTACGGATGTCACGGACAACCGGCACGCGCGGCGGGTGCACACGCAGATCACGTTGGTGCGGCGGCTGGTTCTGGTGGTCATCGGGGTGCTGGCGGTCGGCGCGATCCTCATGACGTTTCCCGGGGCTCGGGCGGTCGGGTCCACTGTGCTGGCCTCTGCCGCTGTCATTGGTGCTGTGGCGGCGTTCTCCGCGCAGTCGTTGCTGGGCAACCTGATCTCGGGGTTGCAGATCGCCTTCAGTGACGCGGTTCGGCTTGATGACGTTGTGGTCGTTGAAGGTGAGTGGGGGCGGGTCGAGGACGTCACGCTGACGTACGTCGTGCTGCACCTGTGGGACGACCGGCGGCTGGTGCTTCCCACCTCGTACTTCCTCAAGACGCCCTTCGAGAACTGGACGCGCACCCAGTCGGCGTTGCTCGGGACCGTGGAGCTCGATCTGGACTGGACGGTGCCGGTCGAGGCGATGCGGCAGGAGATGCGGTCGATGTTGGAGGGCAGCGATCTGTGGGACGGGCGGGTGTCCGTTCTCCAGGTCACGCAGGCCACACAGGGGTTCGTGCGGTTGCGTGCGCTGGTCAGTGCCGCTGACGCCGGGAAGCTGTGGGATCTGCGCTGTTTGACGCGTGAGCACCTGGTGGACTGGGTGCAGCGGCAGCACGGCGGCGCGTTGCCTCAGGTCAGGACCAAGGCCGTGACCGCGGTCAAGAAGGCTCAGCCTGCCGGTGACCAGCACACGGACGCTCGGGTGTTCGGTGAGAGCGTCGACGGGGCGTTGCGGGAGCAAGCGTTTGCGGGACCGAAGCAGTGACGGGACGAAAACAGGATGCAACCGCCCGCGGAGCCCGTTCCGTCCTCACCACATGAGAAGACCGCTCGCCGTCGCGTTTTGCGCGCTGGCTCTCGCAAGCTGTGGTACGAACGGGTCTCCAGCCGTGCCCTTGGCGGAGGTGCCCACCGTGTCTTCAGCGAAACCGGACAGGATCCGGATCGAGCAGGCGAAACGTGACGGCCACCTCACAGTGCCACTGATGATCTCCGTGCAGCCGGGACGCGACGAGGAGGTCGAGCAGGCACTGACGAGGCTGGGCGCGACCGTCGAGTCGCGCGATCCCAGAATCGGCTACCTGCGCGCCGAGATGCCGGTCGACAAGGTGGAAGACGCGTATCTGATCATCGGCGTGTCCAAGGTGGATGTGGACGAGCCGCTGAACAACAGGCTCCCTGAACCGTAGAAAGCCCCAGGATCTCGTGGACCCTGGGGCTTTCTGCGTTGCTACGGGCTACTAGCTGACGGACTGGATGATCACGGCACCGCCGCCGACGACGACGTTCTCGTCGGTGCGGACCTCGAGCTCACCGCGCAGCACGCGGCCGGCACCAGGCTGGCCCTGCGGCGTGATGACGCCCGTCGCGTTCCACGTCGCACCAGCAGCGCGCTGGGCGTTGGTGTCCGACACGGTCAGCGTGCCGAGACCGGCCGACGTGAAGACGTCGAAGTAGTCGAACTCCGTGGTGCCCTTGGGCACCGCGTAGCCGTCCACCAGGACGAGCCAGTTGCCGGCCGCCGGGTTGGCGATCGTCACCGACTCCTCGGAGTCCGCGTCCGCCGACTGACCGGCGAGCACGCACGTGCCCGTCGTGCAGTTGTAGACGGACAGGTCGAGGTCAGCGCCCTGGTCGGCGGTGTTGCCGATCGTGGCGGTGAGCCTCGTCGCGCCGGCGCCGACCGCTACCTGGTACTGCTGGGACTCCAGGTTCGCGATCGTCGGACGGGCCTGCTTCGCGCTGCCCAGCGCGGGCTGCGCCGCGAGCCGGCCGGTGAACTCGGCCTGCGTGTTCGTGACGGTGTAGGAACGCTCGATCGGCGTGCCCAGCGTCGCGGACGCGATGGTGTCCGGGTTCGGGCTGACCGACGTGCCGAGCACGGACGCGGTCACCGAGTACGGCGCCTCGTCGGCGTCGGAGGTGCGGCGCGCCTCGACCACGATCTCCCACACACCGGCCATCGGGTTCGCGACCGTGCGGCTGGTGGGGGTGCCACCGGCACAACCGGCGCCCGCGTCCGGGTTGTAGCAGTTGGTCGACGTGTTGGAGTCGAAGCCGATGCCCTGCGGGGTGTAGCGCAGGAAGCGGACCTGACCCTTGCCTGCCTCGGCGCCGCCGGCGGCCAGGTCGACCTTCAGCGCGCTCGTGCCCTTGGGCACGTTCACGAAGAGGCTGGTCGACTGGTTGCGCGCGATCTTGCCGGACTTGGTGACCGAGAACTTGTTGGCGGCGTTGAAGTTCTCCGCCGCGAACACGGTGTTCAGGGTCTGCGCGTCAACACCGGGGGTCTCCGGGTTGTCGAGCTGCAGGACGGCGCTGTGCACGCCCGCGGTCTTGGCCTTGACCTTGACGGCGAACTGGACTGCCTTGTTCAGCGGCAGTTCGACCTTCTTCGGCGCCGTGAACGTGCCGTCGTTGCCCTTCCAGGAAACGTTGTACGTCTCGTCGTCGTGGCCCGTGGTGCGGGTCAGCGTGTAGGTGCGGGTGTACTCCTGACCCGCGGTCACGCCTTCACGGTCGTGGATGCCGATGCCGACGTTCGGGGTGGCCAGCAGTCCACTGAGGACGGTGTTGACCGCGACGGACGTGGTGACCTTGTCCGGCACGGAGTGCTTGTCCAGCAGCGTCCACGCGGCGTTGGTGTTGAAGAGGCCCGCGCCCTGCTCGTAGGCACCGAGGGTGCTCACGTAGTTCGCGCTGCGCTGGATCGCGTAACGCAGCTCGGCACTGGTCGGCTTCTGGCCGTTGTGCGTGGCCTTGAACGCGCTCACGAGCAGCGCGGCGGCACCGGTCGCCTGCGGGGCGGCCATCGACGTGCCGTTGAACTGCGAGTAACCGGGCGGGAGGGCGTAGGTACCCGCCACCGGGCCACCCGGCTGCCAGCGCGGCGTGGTGGAGATCGCCGAACCGGGCGCGACGATGTTCGGCTTGAAGCCGCCGTCCTCCGCCGGGCCACGCGACGAGAAGCCGTGCAGGTTCTGCTTCTGCGCGGTCTTCGAGCCGTAGTTGGAGAGCCAGGTCTCCTTGGTGATGTACGAGCCGACGCTCACCGCGTCCGTGGCGACCGACGGGTCACCGACGGTGTTGGCGCCGGCGCCCGAGTTACCAGCCGAGATGAACAGCTGGACGTTGTACTCGTTGATCGTGCGGTTGTAGAGCTCCGCACGGGCGTTGTTGCCGTCGTTGAGCGCCGGGAGACCACCGATGGAGATGTTCACGACGTCGGCGCCGTTGCGCGCGGCGTAGAGGACACCGTCGATGAGACCGGAGCTGGTGCAGGACGGCGTGGAGAGGCAGGCCTTGATGGCGATCAGCTTCGCACCGGGGGCGGCACCGGCCATCTTGCCGTCGAACAGCTTGTTGGCCGAGGTGATGCCGGCGACGTGCGTGCCGTGCGCGGCGCCCGCGATGCCGAGGTTGACGTACGGCGTGCCCGCGTTGTCGTAGATCGACCGGTCGGTCTGCACGACGAACGCGACGCGCTCGGCGACAGGGGTCGCGGGGTTGTCGGTTCCGAAGAAACCGCTGTCCTGCTTGACCTTGTAGTCGATCATGCGCTTGTTGTTGGTGAAGTCGCCGTCACCATCGGTGTCGACGAAAACTTCCTTCGTCGTGATGTCCTGGAGGACACCGAACGCGTCCGTGCGGTCACCGTCGCGGTTGATGTCGCCGCCGGTCTCGGACGCGGCCGTGCCGAGGTCGCCTGCCGTCTCGGTGAAGCGGCCGAACGAGTACGGACCACCGGTCGCCGGCGCGGTCCACTCGCGACCGCCGTCGGTGAACTTGCCGACGCGGCCGGTCTTGGTCATGGTGACCCAGGTGCCGTCGCCGGAGTTCGTGGCGTTCGCGTTGTACCAGTCGATGATCTTGCGCTCACCGGTGCTGGTCGTCTGCAGGGCGGGCGTGTCCAGGTCGATGCCGGAGTCGATCACGGCGATCGTGGTGCCGCGGCCGTCCCACTTCGGGTGCGCGGTGGCGAACTGCGCCGCCTGCGTGTCCTGCGTCGGCATGTACGGGTTGGTGCGCGGGGTCTTCGAGTCCGGCGCCTTCTGCGGTGCTGGCTGCTCCATGCCCTCGGGACGCGGGTTGTCGAGGGCGACGAGCCCGTCGACGTCCACGGTGCTGACCGAGGCCAGCTTGGCGGCCTTCGCCGCGTTCTCACGCGGGATGGTCACCTTGACGTAGTCGACGTCCTTCTCGGTCTTCTGGACCGTGGCGCCGAGCGCCTTGAGGTCGTTGACCGCGGCGTCGGTCTTGCCGTCCTCCGCGGCGACCAGCAGGTCGACGGTCGGCCTGCCCTCGCGGGCCGCCTCCTCGACGAGGGCGCGGTCCTGCTTGTCGAGCTGCTTGTCAGCGGCAGGCTGCTGTGACGCGTTCTGCGCGATGGCGGGGGTGGCGGCGAAGCCGATCCCGGTAGTGCCCAGCACCGCGGTCAGCAAGACCGTTCCGGTGCGGCGTCTCCAGTTCTTCACGGCGCATGTGCCCTTCGTGGGGTAAAGAGTGCTCCGAAGCACATCTCTTCGTCTCACGAGTGGCAATCGTCGGACCGGAGTAATTCTCAGATCCACATTGGACTGTTCAGCGGCTTGAACGGGCACACTTTTAGTGCTGCGCGTTTCTTTTCTGCCGTGGAACGAGCAACCACTCTCCAGTCAAGAGCTGATGGAGGGGAATGTCAAGGCTGTGTCAACGGTGAACGACGTTGGCGTGTAACAGGATCCCGTCATCGGGCGATGGACTGATCGCTATTTCCGCCCAATAGCGAACGCAATCGGGACCGCAGGCGAGCCACCATCCCCTGCCCGGTCACGAGCACTTTCGGCTGCGCTCCGCACTCCGGGCACTTGCCCCGATGCCTTTCGAGCGCCTGCCGCAGTTCCGTCACGTGCTTCGCGGTTCGTTCTGGCACCGAGTCCTTTTTGATCGAGAGCAGGCTCAGCTCGGTCAGCACGTGCGTGCCGCGACGTAGTTGCGCCGCGGGCGTGATGGTGTGGAAGAAGATCAGGTTCCGGCTGCGCTTCGGTTCGAACCCCTGAACGTCGCACCACTCGACGGTGGTCTGGTGGTCGAGCCCGTGCGACGTGAGGCCTTCGGCCGTGAGCTTCGTGCCCATGGCGAAGGTGCGCCACGCGACAGTCGCGCCCATGAGGAACCACAGGCCACCGAAGACGTACGCGTACCAGGGACCGTCCTTGGCTGCGAGCGGACCGATCGCGGCCACGGCGGTGCCGAGGCCGAACAGGAACCATCTCCACCTGGTGTGCATGTCTCCATCCTGTTTACCCGATTGCGGGGCCTAGCATTGTTCGGTGCGAAACCAGGACGGTCGGATGCCGGTGCGGGCGGAATACCGCGGTCTGCCCACCGTGCCTGCCGACCAGGTGGTCACGGGCCTGATCCCGCACCGACCACCTAACTTTCAGACGCCTGCCGCGCTCGATTTGTTGAGTGAGCCCGTGTGCGTTGTCACGGGGCAGCGCGGGGTCGGCAAGACCCAGCTGGCGGCTGCTCATGCACGGCAGCGGGTGTCCGACGGGTGGTTGGTGGCGTGGATCGGGGCGGAGACTTCCAGCCAGATCACCGCCGGAATGGTCGAGCTGGCTGATCGGCTGGGGTTGTACCGGCCGGAGGACAGTGCCGAGATCGCGGCTGCACGAGTCCGCAACCACCTGCAGACGCGGTCCGGGAACGCTCTGCTGGTGTTCGACAACGTGGTGTCGCTGGACGCGGTCCGGCCGCACCTGCCGTCCGTCGGCGCCTGCCAGGTGCTGATCACCAGCACCGTGCGCGGGTCGCAGATCGGGCGCGAGGTGCCGGTGGACGTCTTCGCACCGGAGGAAGCGTCACGATTCCTGCGTGAGGCCACCGGTCTCGATGACGACGCCGCCGAACTCGCCGCCGAACTCGGGCACCTGCCGCTGGCACTCGCGCAGGCCGCGGCACGGATCAGGGCTGCCCGGTGGGACTACGCGAAGTACCTGGAGAACTTCCGGAAGTTCCGGGCGGAGAAGTACCTCAGCCGACGCGACGGCGACCCGTACCCGGTCGGCGCGGCGACCGCGATTCTGATGGCGCTGGAACCGTTCCAGGACAGCGAACTCGTGCGAATCCTGTCAGTGCTGTCTCCGGATGGTGTGTCGAGACAGGTCCTGGGCGACACGGCCGACGACGAACTGGTGGCGCTGCACGAGGCGTCACTGGTGGAGTTCGCGGGCGACTCGTCAGTGCTCATGCATCGGCTGGTGCAGCGGGTGGTTCGGGACCTGGACAGCGGGGTGGTGCCCGCCGGGATGCTGCTCCTCGAGCGGGTCGGATTCGAGGGAGACCCCTGGCGACACCGTCACTTCGGCAACGAGCTCGTCCGGCAGGTCGAGGCTCTGTGGACGAACACCGATCCGGCCGCACCGGCGCACGTCGCCAAAATGGTGATCACATTGCGGCTGTGGGAGACGACCTTCCTGACGAGCGTCGCGGACTTCTCCCGCGCTCAGCTGGTCGCAGAGCAGGTCTACGCGGACAGCGCCACGCGGCTCGGCGACGACCAGGGGTTCCTCGTCCAAGCCCGCCACGTCGTCGCTCAGGGCATGACGACCGGGTCTGAGCTGCTCCTGGCCCAGCTGCGTGCCGACTTCGCGACCCGCCGCGAAGACCTCGGCGCGGCGAGGCTGCTCGCCCAGTACTGCCTGAAGCTCGGCCGGGCCGACGAGGCCGTCTCCGTGCTCGAACAGGCGCTGGAACCGTCGCGGGACCGGCCGTTCGACACCGCCGAGCACTTCGGCGCCCTGGACGATCTCGGCTACGCCTACACGCTCGCCGGACGGCCCCAGGACGCGGTCGTCGTGCTCGAAGGATCCCTCAACGCGAGGCCGGACTCGCTTTACACGCAGACGCTGCTCAGCGACGCGTACGGCGCGCTGGGCCGCACCGCCGACGCACGAAGGGTGTGCGAACAGGTGTGGGACACCCATCGCCGCACCGCCGGCCCCGACCATCCGATCACGCTGTTCTCGGCCGGCAAGCTCGGCGCGGCTCTCCACAACAACGGCGAGCACGAACTGGCGAGAAGCCTGCTCCTGATCGTGCACGCCATCGGCACCGAACTGCTCGGGCCGGATCATCTGGTCGTGACCACGGCTCTGGGCGCGCTCCAGATCATTCGGGACGCCTGACGGCCGGTCAGGCGCTATTTTGCGCGCATGGACCTGAAGCCGGTCGCCGACGAGCTCTACGGCCTGCCTCCGAAGGACTTCACCGCGGCCCGCAACGCCGCGGCCAAGCAGGCCGACGACAAGGACCTCGCGAAGGCCATCCAAGAGCTGCGCAGGCCGACCGTGGGCGCCTGGGCGGTCAACAAGCTCGTCAGGGACGCCCCAGAGGGCCTGGAGGAGGCCCTGGGCCTCTCCACGGCCCAGCTGACCATGCGGGAGCTCGGCCGCAAGCGCAAAGAACTCATGGAGGCCCTCGTCTACCGCACGCTGGAGCTGACGGGACCGCTCGCGGACGACGCCGTCACGCAGGTGCGCAACACGCTGACCGCCGCGATGGCCGACCCCGAGTCCGCCGAGCAGGTCCGCAACGGGCACCTGACGAAGGGGCTGGAGTACTCCGGGTTCGGGTTCGCGCTGCCCACGCCCGAGCCGGCGCAGGACGGTGAGGACGCGCTGGCCCGCAAACGGCGCGAGCGGCAGGAGCGCAAGCGGGCCGAGGCGCAGCAGGCGCTGGACGAGGCCGAGCAGGCTCTCGGTGAGGCTCAGGCCGACCAGCTGGCGGCGCAGCGGGCGTTCGACCGGGCGGCGGAACGGCTGGAGGACGCCAAGCGGGTCACGTCGGCCTCCGAGAAGGCCCGCAAGGCCGCGGAACGCAAGCTCAACGACCTTTCGTGAGCAATTGATCACCTAGTGCGTCCGGCCGGTTCAGAACCTGAAGACGAGCTGAAGGAATTGAGCCTGGTCACAGTGAAAGCCGACCGGAACACAGCGGTCCGGTTGTACGTTCAACAATGTGGTTGGCCGTTGGCGCTCGAGCTGCGCGCCAGGGCGATCCGACACCCCCAGGTCGGAAAAGCCCTTCCGCAGGCGATGCGTGCTCGCGCCGCGGTCAACCCGCCGTCGACCGGCACTCCGGTAAACCCCCCTCACCGGTAGTGGCGGTCGACGGCACCCTCACAGGTTGTACTGGTCGTGGCTCTCGTAGAACGCGACCAGCTCGTCGGGCGAGAGGCCCTTCGCGTTCCGGACCTCCAGGAAGAAGTTCTCGCGGGCGATTCCCGGCGAGAACAGGATCAGCATCCTGACCGGGGCGTCGCTGTCGTTGCGGAACGCGTGCGGGCGGTGCGAGGGCACGTAGAGGAAGTCGCCCTCGCCGGCCGTGGTCCACTCCTCGCCGTCGAGCAGCGTGATCTCGCCTTCGAGCACGTAGAACGACTCGGAGAACGTCTTGTGGAAGTGCGGCCGGGCGCCGGGCTGGCGGGCCTCCATCCGCCACTCGAACAGGCCGAACTCGCCGTTCGTGACTGATCCAGGCGCCACAAAACGCGTGGTCGGCGTGGTGAAGCCCACCTCAGAAGCCGGTCGGAAGCTCATCCTCGACATCTCCCCCAAAAAGTGAAACTGACTCAGGTCTCGTGCGTGACCAGCGGTAGATCTAGACTCGCCCGATGGCACATGACGCGGATGTCATCGTCGTCGGCGCGGGCCTCGCAGGTCTCGTCGCGACCGCAGAGCTCGCGGACGCGGGTCGCAAGGTCATTCTCCTCGACCAGGAGCCGGAAGCGTCGCTCGGCGGCCAGGCCTGGTGGTCGTTCGGCGGGCTGTTCCTGGTGGACACCCCCGAGCAGCGCAGGCTCCGGGTCAAGGACTCGCACGACCTGGCGCTGCAGGACTGGATGGGCTCGGCGGCGTTCGACCGGGAGAGCGACCACTGGCCACGGCTGTGGGCACAGGCCTATGTGGACTTCGCCTCCGGCGAGAAACGCTCCTGGCTGCACAACATGGGGGTGCGCTGGTTCCCGTTCGTGCAGTGGGCGGAGCGCGGCGGCTACCTGGCGGACGGGCACGGCAACTCGGTGCCGCGCTTCCACGTCACGTGGGGCACCGGTCCGGGTATCGTCGAACCGTTCGAGCGCCGGGTGCGGGAGGCTGTCGCGAAAGGACTCGTGACGCTGAAGTTCCGCCACAAGGTCACGAGCGTCAACGTCACCAACGGCGTGTGCGACGGCGTGTCCGGTGACGTGCTGGAGCCGTCGTCGGTGAGCAGGGCCGAGCCCAGCTCCCGGACGGTCGTCGGCGACTTCTCGCTGTCCGCGCAGGCCGTGATCGTCACGTCCGGTGGCATCGGCGGCAACCACGACCTGGTGCGCAAGAACTGGCCGGAGCGGATGGGCAAGCCGCCGAAGTTCATGCTGGCCGGTGTGCCGGACTTCGTGGACGGCTCGATGATGGAGATCACGGCGAAGGCCGGCGGCGCGATCATCAACGAAGACCGCATGTGGCACTACCCCGAGGGCATCGCGAACTACGCGCCGGTGTGGTCGCGGCACGGCATCCGCATCCTGCCCGGCCCGTCGCCGCTGTGGCTCGACGCCGACGGCAAGCGGTTGCCGATCCCGCTGTTCCCCGGTTTCGACGCGCTGGGGTCGTTGCAGCACATCACCTCGAACGGGCACGAGCACTCGTGGTTCGTGCTGAACAAGAGGATCATCGGCAAGGAGTTCGCGCTGTCGGGCTCCGAGCAGAACCCGGACCTGACGGGCAAGGACACGAAGGCCGTCCTCAAGCGCGCGCTGCCGGGTGCCGTCGCTCCGGTCGAGGCGTTCGCGCAGAAGTCCAAGGAGTTCATCCAGGCGGGCACGGTCGCGGACCTGGCTCGCGGCATGAACGCCCTGACCGGCGACTCTCGGATCGACGCGGCCGCGCTGGAGAAGACGATCGTCGAGCGCGACCGCCAGGTCACCGCGGGTCTGAGCAAGGACATGCAGATCAACGCGATCCGCCAGACCCGCAACTTCCTGACGGACAAGCTGATCCGGGTCGTCGAGCCGCACCGGTTGCTCGACCCCAAGGCCGGTCCGCTGATCGCCGTGCGGCTGTCGGTGCTCACCCGCAAGACGCTAGGCGGCCTGCACACCGACCTGTCGTCGCGGGTGCTCGACACGTCCGGCGAGGTGCTGCCGGGCCTGTACGCCGCCGGTGAGGCCGCCGGGTTCGGTGGCGGTGGCGTGCACGGGTACCGCGCGCTGGAGGGCACGTTCCTCGGCGGCTGCCTGTTCTCGGGACGGGTCGCCGGGCGTTCGGCGGCGGAGGCCGTCAAGTAGTTCTCGCGTGGTGGACGCGGGTTGACGGTCCTCCGGCTTGCGGCTGTGCTGAAGGCATGACGCAGATCGGTGTTCTGGTCGGCAACCCGCGGCCCGCCTCGCGCACGCTGCAGGCGGCTTTGGCCCTGCGCGAGGCTCTGGCCTCGACGCTGGGCGTGCCCGTCGACGGGCCTGTCATCGAGGCGGCGACGCTGGCGCCCGCCGTCTTCACGGAACCCGACACGATCAAGGCCGCACTGGCGACGCTCGGCCAGGCCGACGTGCTGGTGGTGGCCACGCCGACGTACAAGGCCGCGTACACCGGCCTGCTCAAGGCCGTGCTGGACCAGGCGCCGCCGGGGTGGTTGAAGGGCAAGGTCGTCATACCGCTCCAGATCGCCGCGTCGGACAAGCACGCGCTGGCCGTCGAGGTGCATCTGCGGCCGGTGCTGGCCGAGCTGGGCGCGTTGGTGCCACAGGCTTTGTTCCTCAACGAGGCGGCACTGCCCGCCGACGCCGCGGACTTCGACCTGGACGCCCTGAAGGTGCTGCGATGAAGGAACAGCTGCGCAACGCGTTGAAGCACCACGCCCAGGCCGTCACGATCGTCACGGCGACCGGCCAGGAAGGCCCGGTCGGCACGACGGTCTCCTCGTTCACCTCCGTCTCGTTCGAACCGCCGCTGGTCGTCGTCTGGATCGGCGAGGGCGCCTCGGTGTGGCCGGTGCTGCGGACCGCGCCCCTGTTCGCCGTGCACCTGCTGCACGCCGCGCAGACCGGGCTGGCGGACCTGTTCGCGACGAAGGGCGTCGACCGGTTCGGGCCGGGCACGCGCTGGCAGCCCGACGACGACGGCGTGCCGTTGCTGCTGGACGCCCCCGTACGGCTGCGCTGCCGGACGTCGCGGCGGATCGCGGTCGGCGATCACATCGCGCTCGTCGGCGAGCCGCTCGACATCACGCACACCGACATCGCCGCGCCCCTGGTGCGGCACCAGGGGCGCTACACCTCAGTCGCCTAACTGGCCCAGGATCTCCCTTGCCAGCACATCGTTCTGCCGGAACGCCGGGGCGTTCGTGTGCGGCCGCGCGAACGCCGCGAACGCCTTCCCCGTCGTGTAGGGCCCTACGGCGAACCGGACCGGGTCCTCGTCGCCGTTCTCGTTGATCAGGCGCCCCACCGGCGACACCCTGACCAGCCCGGCGGCGTCCTCGGAGACGTCTCCGACCGCGCGCAACGACCGCAGCACCGGATCCGCCGTGCGCGACAACGAATGTGTGGGCAGCCGCGCCTCGATCAGACCGTTGGCGCGAACCACTTCCGGCGTCGTCGCACTGCCGGCCACAAACGCGCCTTCCACAGCGTCCACCCACATGTCGGCGCCGAGGAACCGCACGATTCCCGCGCGCGACAACGCCAGCAGCTCCTCGAGCCGGTCCGGCGGCGGTCCGGAGGCCAGGTAGCTGAAGTAGCCGTGCCACCAGCCGTCGAACGGCATGAGGCCCGCGAGCTGGCCGTAGACCGACAGCAGGGCCAGGAACGCCCCCAGATCGGCGCTGTGGCGCGGATCGGAGCGCCGGGTCACATCGGCCTCGACGTACGCGCGCAGGTGCTCCTGGAACTCCTCGGCCGTCGCGAACGTCACCCCGGTCAGCGGTCGGTCGAGGCGTTCGAAGTCGACGCGGTCGGCCGGATCCGGCACGGCGAGCACTTCCAGCTCGCGCATCTCCTGGCTGTACCAGGGCAAAGCGGTGAACGACGCGGCGAACTCCACGAACGGCATCCGCACCAGGCCGGGATGCCCGGTGAACAGCTCGTGGTAGTAGCCCCAGGCGATCTCCTTGGCCATCAACGGCCACACGTCGTCGCGGAAGTCCAAAGCCCGCCCCTGCAGGGCGTCCGCGACGAAGAAGTGCGGCAGGACCGGGCGGGTTCCCTGCAACCGGTAGCCGGTCTTCGAGTGGTACGGCACGCCGCGCCGCGAGCCCACGTACAACGTCGGTTCGGCACCGGAAGGCACGTACGTGAGCCCGTCCGAGCCGCGCACGTAACGCCCGCCGCGGCCTTCGGTCAGCAACACCATGAGGTCGATGAACGCGAGCCCGAAGCCGCGCAGCACCACGTCCCCGGTGACGGCGGACAGGTCCGCGTCGGCCGAGTACAGCGGCGGCACGTAGATCAGGCCGTGCTCCGAAGCGTGCTCGGCGAGCTTGCGGTGCTCGGGTTCCGGTTCGGCGTCGAGATGTCCCAGCGCGAGCACCAGCACGTCGGCGTTCAGGGACTCGCCGTTGTCGAGCCACACCCAGTTGCCCACGACCTTCAGCGCCGTCGCCTGATGCACGGTCACAGAGATGTTCGGAGGCAGAGATTTCCTTACGTGGTCGAAGAACCACGCCAGATACGTGCTCTGCACCCGGCGTGACGGGAACGACGTGGGGTCGATGTCGGTCCACTCCGCCAGCGACGGGCCGGGACGAATCGGACCAACGCCGTCAAAGGAGTCGTCCGTGAAGACGGTCACGTCCTCGGCCATGGAGTTCATGCGCAGCAACGGGGATTGGGCGTGCCGCCACACCCGGCCCGCGCCCGGTGGATGCGGGTCGACGACGTGCACGGCCAAGGGCAGCGTGGGCGACTGGGCGGCGATGCGTTCCAGCAGGCCGGCGGCACGAGGGCCGCCACCGATGACGACGAGTGAGCGCATGCGCGTCTTTCCGTTGGAGGACAACGAAGAACGAGCCGCGCCCCTCAACGCGAACACCACCACAGTACCCCGCGCGTGCAGCAAGACATCCGGTCGCGCGGCGATGGTCCCGCTCTGTGGACGTCGTTGCGGCGAAACGGATCCAGGTGTGCACTCGAAGGGCGCCTCCCTCAACGCGCCCCACTCCCACTACCAGTTCTGGGGAATCGGTCATGCCAGTTGAGTTTCTCGGGATCGCCGCCACGAACGACGGGTCGGAGACGACGCCGCGGTCGTCGAACGGCGCGTTCGACAAGGACTACACGCTCAGGCTCGCTCGGGCGCACGAGGAGCACGGGTGGGACCGCGTGCTGTTCGCGTACGGATCGGGTGCACCGGAACCCTCCGCGGCGGCCGCCTTCTTCGTCAGCAAGCTCGACAAGCTGCAGATCCTGCTGGCGCACCGGCCGAACGTGTCCTACCCGACGTTCGCCGCCAAGACGTTCGCGACGCTCGACCAGATCAGCGACGGCCGGCTGACCGTGCACTTCATCACCGGCGGCACCGACCACGAGCAGCAGCGCGAGGGCGACTACCTGACCAAGGACCAGCGCTACAGCCGCACCCGCGAGTACATCCAGATCGTCAAGAAGGCCTGGACCAGCAGATCCGCGTTCGACCACGACGGCGAGCACTACCACTTCGCGGACTTCGTGAGCGACGTGTTCCCCGTGCAGCAACCGCGCCCGAACGTGTCGTTCGGCGGCTCCTCCCCCGCGGCGTACGCGGCGGGCGGAGCGGAGGCCGACATCTTCTGCCTGTGGGGCGAGCCGCTGGCCGAGACCGCGCAGCAGATCGAGTCCGTCAAGCAGGCGGCGAAGGACGCGGGCCGCACGGACGTGCCGAGGATCCAGGTCGCGTTCCGGCCGATCATCGCGCCGACCGAGGAACTGGCGTGGGAGAAGGCTCACCGGACGGTCGACCGGATCGAGGCGCGGAAGGCGAACGGGCCGCTGAGCCGCCGGCATTCACTGACCAGCCCGGAGAACACCGGTTCGCAACGGCTTCTGGCCGTCGCGGAACGCGGTGAGCGATTCGATCGTGCTTTGTGGACGCCGACGGCGAAGGCGACCGGCGGCGCGGGCAACTCCAACGCGCTGGTCGGCACTCCGGAGACCGTCGCGCAGGCGTTGCTGGACTACTACGACCTCGGCGTCGACATCCTGTCCGCGCGTGGTTACGACCTGCTCGACGACGCGATCGACTTCGGCCGGTACGTGATTCCGATCGTGCGCGAGGAGGTCGCGAAGCGGGACCGGGCGGGTGCCGCATGACCACTCTCGAAGTGCGCCGCGTTCGGCAATCGGATCCGGACGCGGCGCCATTAGTAGCGGAACTCACGTACGAATACACGTCTCGGTACGGACCGATGGGTGCAGAGGAGATGCAACGACCGGCGGATGTGTTCGAGCCGCCGAACGGACAGTTCCTGCTCCTGATGGAAGCCGGAGTGGCCGTCGCGGGCGGCGCGTTCAAGCGGTATGACGCCGAAACCGCCGAGATGAAACGGATCTGGACGCATTCACAGCACCGCAGGCGCGGATTGGCGCGCCGAGTGCTCGTGGAACTCGAGAACGAGGCGAGAACGTTTGGGTACAGCAGGATCTACCTGACCACAGGGCCTCGCCAGCCCGAGGCGAAAGGGTTGTACCTGGCGACCGGTTACACACCGTTGTTCGACGTTGATACAGACCCTCTGACAATTGGTCCACTGGCCTTCAGCAAGGTGATTCATTAGTTCAAACGAGTGAATTCGTGGCCTGACTGCTGTATCTCGACCGGAATTCAGGGTTCCGTTGGACAGGTTCTGAGTGATCAGTAAGCTTGTAGGTCGGGCCCACACCCGGTGGTTCGACCGCGTGGGGTCGTCACCCGTTCGACCGATTCCGAATGGCCACCTGAGCTGAATGAACATGGTCGACAGCCGAGAGCCCGCCGTTGCCTGGGCGGCGGCGATCTCCAACACCCTCGTCGCGAACTTCACGCGCGAGAAGCTCGAGCAACTGCTCGGCGGCTACGTCGAGCGGTTGCTCAGTGGCGGGGTGGACGAGGCACGGCTGGTCGGCCGGTCCATGGTCGAACACGACTTCATCTCCTCGGCGACGCTGGAGCAGACGCTCGCGTGCCTCGGTGAGCACATCCCCGTCACGCAGCCCCAGCTGGCCGCGCTCGCCGCCGGGTACGCGGAGGGCCTGCGCGACCGCACGCTCGACCAGCAGGAGCTCAGCCGCACGGCCGCGATCAACACGATGCGCCGGGCCGAGAGCGCGGTCAGGGCGAGCGAGGCCAAGTTCCGGGCGATCTTCGAGAGCTCGGCGTTCGGGATCGTCGTGAGCGGCCTCAAGGGCGAGATCATCGACGTCAACGAGGCGTTGCTGGCGATGCTCGACTACCAGCACGACGAGGTGCGCAAGATGAGCGGCCGCGACCTCGTGCACCCGGACGACAGGCCCGCGCTGCGGGAGATGACGAAGCAGCTGATCGCGTCCGACTTCGACAACATCAGGGTCGAGAAGCGGATGATCCGCAGCGACGGCGAGACGATCCAGACGCACATGGCGATCTCGCTGGTGCGCGAGGAGGACGACGCGCCGCCGTACCTCGTCACGATGATCGAGAACATGAACGAGATGCGCGCGCTGCAGACGCAGCTCGTGCGGCAGAGCCTCAACGACATGCAGACGGGCCTGCCGAACCGCGCGCAGTTCCTCGGCTGGCTCGAAGGCGCCACCGGGTCGAAGGGCCCGGACACGCTCGCGCTCGTGCAGGTCGACATCGACGGGTTCCGCGGCGTGAACGACGCGTTCGGGCACGAGGCGGGCAACCGCGTGCTGATGCACGTCGCGACACACCTGCGGGCGGTGTTCTCCGAGGAGATCGCCAAGATCGCGCGCATCGGCGAGGACGAGTTCGGCGTCCTGATCAAGAACCCGCAGGACGTGCGGAGCGTCGTCGCCCTGGTCGAGGACTTCACGGCACGCCTGGAGGAGCCGATCTGGTTCGACGGGCACGGTGTCGGCGTGACGACCAGCGTCGGCGTCGTGGCACGGGCGGCGCGCGGCGGCGACGCGGCGGACCTGTTGCGCGCGGCGGACGTCACGGTCGGCTGGGCCAAGCGTGACGGCAAGGCGCAGTGGGCGCTGTACGACCGCGAACGGGACGTGCACGACAAGGAGAGGTACGCGCTCGCGGCCTCCATCCCCGGCGCGCTGGAGGAGGGCCAGTTCCGCGTCGACTACGTGCCGGCCTACTCCCTGACCGACGGCTCGGTGCTCGCGCTCGAAGCCAAGATCGTGTGGGACCACCCCGAACGCGGCGTGCTGTGCCCGGACACGTTCCTCGACCAGTCCTCGAACAACGGCATGATCGTCCGCCTCGTGCACTGGGCGCTGGACGACGCGTGCCGGCACGCGAGCGACTGGCACCAGGCGCTGGGCGAGCGGATGCCCGCGCTCTCGATCGACCTGCCGCCGCGGCTGTGCCAGGAACCCGAACTCGTCGCCGAGGTCGCCCGCGTGCTGGACCGCACCGGCCTGCCCGCGTCGTTGCTGCGCTTCGAACTGCACGAGCACCTGCCCGCGTTGCTGAACGACGAGCAGCTCGAAGAGCTCACGATCCTCGGCGAACGCGGCGTCGGTCTGGTGCTGGACCAGGTGAACGGCGGCAACGTCGGCGTCGACCGGTTGCGGCGGCTGCCGTTGACGGGCGTGAAGTTCACCGGCTCCGTCGTGCACGGCCTGGACGAGGGCGCGAACCGCGTGGAGGAGAGCGCGTCGGTGACGCTGCTGACGTGGGCGTCGATCCTGCGGCTGCCGCTGTACGCGGAGGACGTCCGCACTCCCGTCGAGGCCGCGCGACTGGCCGAGTTGGGCGTGACGGGCGGGCAGGGCGCGCACTTCAGCCCGCCGCTGTCGGCCGCAGAGGTCTCCGCGCTTCTTCTCAGCTAGTTCTTATCAGGGTTTTCCAGGGTTTCGGCACAGGTGGCTCACATGATGGGGGTCCATCGTGGAGTCATGACCGAGCAGAGCTTCCCCGCGATGAGCGGGTCACTGGTGGAACCGCAGCCCGCCGTCGTCGCCCCGAAGTTCTGGCGCCGAACGGCCCCGATGCTGACGGCCGCGGCACTCGTCGCAGGCCTGTTCGGCGGCGTCACCGGAGCGGTGATCGCCTCGCCGGACTCCACCCCCACCTCCACGTCCGTCTCCGCGCAGACGATCTCCAACACGTCCACACTGGACTGGAGCGCCGTCGCCTCGGACGTGCTGCCCTCCGTGGTGCAGGTCAACGTCGGCAACGGCCTCGGCTCCGGCGTGATCCTGTCCGCGGACGGCAAGATCCTCACCAACAACCACGTCGTGGCGGCCGCCGGCGGCCAGATCACCGTGAAGTTCAACGACGGCCGCGAACTGCCGGCCACCGTCGTCAACACGGACCCGTCCTCGGACCTGGCCGTGCTGCAGGTCTCCGGCGCGTCCGGCCTGATGCCGATCAAGTGGGCGGACTCGGGTTCGGTGAAGGTCGGTGACGCGGTGATGGCCATCGGCTCGCCGTCCGGCCTGCAGGGCACCGTGACGACCGGCATCGTGTCCGCCCTGGACCGCAAGGTGACCGTGCCCGGTGAGAGCCGGCGTGCGTCTTCCGTGTCGTACCAGGCGATCCAGACCGACGCGTCGATCAACCCCGGCAACTCCGGTGGTGCGCTGGTGAACGCGGCCGGCGAACTGGTCGGGATCAACTCGGCGATCTACTCGCCGGCGTCGAGCAGCGGTGAGGCCGGGAGCGTGGGGATCGGGTTCGCGATCCCGTCCAACACGGCCAAGCAGATCGTGGACAAGCTGAGCTAGGAAACCCACGAACCCAGGGCCGCGGCACGGTGCCGCGGCCCTCAGTCCGTGTCAGGACAGCCAGTCCGGGCGCAACGGCATGTGCGACGTCGTCCCGTCCAGCCTCACCCCGAGCACCTGGTGCAGCTGGATGTTGTTGCGTTCGAACCCGAGCCGCGACGCCGCCAGGTACAACCGCCACACCCGAGCACGGGCCTCGCCGACGTCCTCGACGGCCTCCTCCCAGTGCTCGTCGAGGTTGCGGCTCCACGCGGCCAGGGTCAGCGCGTAGTGCTCGCGGATGTTCTCCTCGTGCCGCACCTCGAACCCGGTGTCGTGCATCAGCGACACGAGGTGACCGGGACCGACGAGTTCGCCGTCCGGGAACACGTACCGGTCGATGAACGGCCCCGACAACGCCCGTTCCTTGTTGTTCGGCCGGGTGATGCAGTGGTTCAGCAGGCGGCCGCCCGGCTTCAGCTTCCGGTACAGCGACGAGAAGTACGCCGGCAGCTTGGCTTTGCCGATGTGCTCGGTCAGGCCGATGGACGACACCGCGTCGAACCCGGTCTCGCGCACGTCGCGGTAGTCGAGGTGCCGCACCTCGGCCAGGTCCGACAGGCCCGCCTCGACGATCGCCTTCTGCGCCCACTCCGCCTGGTTGCGCGAGAGCGTCACGCCGATCGCGCGCACCCCGTACTCGCGGGCGGCGTGCATGACCATGCCGCCCCAGCCGCAGCCGACGTCCAGCAGTTTCATGCCGGGCTTCAGCCCCAGCTTGCGCGCCACCAGGTCGTGCTTGGCGAACTGGGCTTCCTCCAAAGTGGACTCCAGTGACGGGTACACCGCGCAGGTGTAGGCCATCGACGGGCCGAGGATCCACTCGTAGAACTGGTTCGAGACGTCGTAGTGGTGGGCGATGGCCTGCGAGTCGCGGGCCTTCGAGTGACGCAGGCCGTGCAGCCGGGTCTCCTGCGGCGGCGGCGAGACCCTGTGCGAGAACCGGATCCGGCCCAGGAACCGCAGCAGCTCCAGCCGTTGCAGCACCGGGAGTTCCCGCAGGGAGAACTCGGAGAGCTGCGCGAGACCGGCGTGCACGTCGCCGAGTATCTCCAGATGACCCGTCACGTAGGCACGGGCCAGGCCCAGCTCACCCGGCGCGGACGCCAGGTAGGACAAGGCTTCCGGTGTTTTGATGTCGATGGACACCGAGGCCGCGGAAGGCCCGGCGGAACTGCCGTCGTAGGCCTGGAAGCGAACGTCGCTGCCACCTGTGATGCGCTGGAAAACGGAGGCCAACCGCATTCATCGTCCCCTGACACACTTGGCGTACAGATCAGGCAAGCGGTTCGTCTGGTCGTACCGGCTCTTCACGGACCGGTAGTGCGAACCGTTGTAGTGCCGCCAGAACTCGTCCTCGTCGTAGTACGAGTCCGAGTACAGCGACTTGTGGCCGCCCAGCCGAGCCACCTCGCGCTCGATCAGCCGGTTGCGGTCACCCATCTTCTCTCCCGGTCGGACCGGGACCTCCGACCAGAACCCGACGTTGACGTACAACGTGTCCTTGTCCATCGGGTAGAGCGGCCAGGCCGTGGTGTCGCGCAGGCGAACCGGGCACAGCCACACCGGCGAGATGCCGATCTCGCGGTCGAAGAAGTCGAGGAACTCGGCAAGGCCGGCGACGGGGATCTCCACGTCCTGGATCACCGGCTCGACGTCCGTCCGAGGCCGCAACTGCCGGTGCTTGGCGACCAGCTTGCGGTACACGTCCGAACGCAGGTAGCGCTTCGGCCACATGCGACGGACGACCGGGTTCTGCGCGCCGAAAGCCCGAGAGCACCAGAACCAGTCGGTGTCCCAGCGCCACAGGTAGTCGTGGATCGTGAGGTGGTCCGTGCGGCGTTTCTGGATGGACCGGTAGTAGATCTGGTTGCCGGTGTAGTCGGACGTGTACGGCGCGATGTCGGCGTAGTGCCCCAGCGTCAGGTACATCTCACCCCGTGAGAAGACCGTGCCGTCGACGAAGTCCGCCGAGCCGTCCGCGCAGACCTCCTCTATGACGGCCGCGCACTCCTCGAACGATCCGAACGGCATGTGCCGCAGCCGCACGTACTGCCGCACGGGCTCCAGCTCGATCTCCAGCCGCAGTGCGTAGCCGAGCGTCCCGTAGGAGTTGGGGAACGCGCGGAACAGGTCGTCGTCCGGTTTGGCGACGACCACCTCGCCGTCGCCGGTGAGGATCTCCAGCTCCCGCACGGACTCGTGCGGCAGCCCGTTGCGGAAGGACGTGGACTCGATGCCGAGACCCGCCACCGCTCCGCCGATGGTGATGGTTTTGAGCTGCGGCACCACTAACGGCATCAAGCCGTGGGGAAGTGTCGCGGCGACAAGATTCTCGTAGGTGGTCATGCCCTGCACCTGTGCGGTGCGTCCGACCGGGTCCACTGACAGGACCTGGTCGAACCTGCCGACGTCGAGCCCGCCGGCCTGGTCGGCCCGGAACCGGAAGAGGTTCGACGTCTTCTTCGCGAGCCGCACTGGCGCACCTTCGCGCATCGCGGCGTACTGCGCGCTCAGCGCAGCCACGGCCGAGCTGTGCCCATGGTCCCTCACCAGAACGACGTTATTCCTCGTCACCGTCGTTGGCACGCCCAAAAGCCCGAATGGGCCAGCGATCTTTCGGCACACCCTGCCTAAAGTTACTAGCGAGTAGTAGCGTGCGAGGCATGGCTACGCACGAGGTGACCAACCAGGTGCCGCCGCTGAGCGGTCACGACGTCGCGGACGACCCGGCCCTGCTGAGCTGGGTCGACAGCCCTGAGCTGCACGCACTGGGCAGGCTCGCGGGCAGCCACGAATGGCAGGAGCACGGCAGGCTCGCGAACGCCAGCCCTCCGGTCCTGCACACCCACGACCGGTATGGGAACCGGATCGACGAGGTCGAGTTCCACCCAGCCTGGCACGAACTGATGAACGTGGCCGTTTCGCACGGATTGCACGCCTATGTCGACGGTGAGCATCTCAACAGGGCAGCCAAGTTCTACGCGTGGTCCCAGGTCGAGGCCGGCCACGGATGCCCGATTTCGATGACTTACGCGGCTGTGCCCGCTTTGCGCGTCGCGCCGGAACTGGCCGAAATCTACGAACCCCTTCTCACCGCGCGGAACTACGACTTCGGCCTCAGGGCACCGCTGGGCAAGCAGGGCCTGATCGCCGGCATGTCCATGACCGAGAAGCAGGGCGGCTCGGACGTCCGCGCGAACACCACCGTCGCGAAGCCGGTGTCCGACGGCTACGTGCTGACCGGGCACAAGTGGTTCACGTCGGCGCCCATGTCGGACCTGTTCCTGACGCTCGCGCAGGCACCCGGCGGGCTGACGTGCTTCCTGGTGCCGCGGGTGCTCCCCGACGGCACGCGCAACCGGTTCTTCCTGCAGCGCCTGAAGGACAAGCTGGGCAACAAGTCCAACGCGTCCGCCGAGATCGAGTACGACGAGGCGTTCGCGCACCGGATCGGCGACGAGGGCCGCGGTGTGCGGACGATCATCGAGATGGTCAACACGACCAGGCTCGACTGCGTGCTCGGCTCCGCGGCGGGCATGCGGGCCGGGCTCCGGCAGGCAGCGCACCACGCCGCGCACCGCAAGGCGTTCGGGAACTACCTGATCGACCAGCCCGCCATGCGCAACGTGCTGGCGGACCTCGCGATCGAGTCCGAGGCGGCGACCACGACGGCGATGTGGCTGGCCCAGCAACGGCCGCGGCTCGCGCTGGCGGTCACCAAGTACTGGGTGTGCAAGCGCGGCCCCGTGCACGCCGCCGAGGCGTTGGAGTGCCTGGGAGGCAACGGGTACATCGAGGACAGCGGGATGCCGCGGCTGTTCCGCGAGTCGCCGCTGATGTCGATCTGGGAGGGCTCCGGCAACGTCGCCGCGCTGGACGTCCTGCGCGCGATGAAGAAGGAACCCGAGTCGGTGCAGGAGTTCCTGGCCGCCGTCACCGGGGTCGACCAGCGCGTCGACAGGGCGTTGAACGAGCTCGGCACCGCGCTGTCCGATGTGGACGAGTCGCAGGCACGCAGGGTCGTCGAGAAGATGGCACTGATCCTGCAGGGTGCCCTGCTCGTCAAGCACGGGCACCCCGCCGTCGCGGACGCGTTCCTCGGCTCACGCCTGGGCGGGGACTGGGGAGTCGCGTTCGGCACGCTCCCCAAGTCCACCGACTTCGCCTCGATCATCGACCGGGCGGTTCCCAAGATCTAGCGAGACGCGCCACTAGCCCGGACACCCGTTGGGAAGTCGCGGCGAGTCCTCGCCGTAGACGTCTCCGGTGAGGAACACGCACGTCGGCTGTTCCTCGAAGTCGTGGATGTCGGTGATCTCCAGGATCGTGAAGTTGCGCTGCTGCCCCACGCGTGACGCGCCGAAGTCCGTGCGTCCCGTGGCGCCGAGGAACTTCAGCTCGCGGAACTCTCCTCCGATCGCGCCGCGGTGCGGGGTGTGCACCGGTACGCCCTTCAGGCGTCCCTGAGCGTTGCGCACGGCGTCCAGGAAGAGTCCGGCGGCGTCGTAGGCGACGCCCATGTGCTCGCCGGGCCACGGCTTCACCGGTTTGTCCTCCGGAGGCAGCGGGGAGGCCTGGATCTCCTGGGCCAGCCTGCTGTAGCCGGCGCAGAAGGCGTCCAGCGGCAGACCGCCGCGCACCTTCTTCTCGTCCGGCTTTCCCTCCACGCAGGACTTTCCGGCGAGCACCACGAGCCCGGCCATGCTCACGTACGACACGCGCATCCCCGCCAGCGAATCGTGCACCCGGCTGGCCTTCTGCGCGATGAACCGGATGATCGCGTCGTCGGCGACGATGCGCGGCAGCCTGTTCTTGTCGTAGCAGTCCTTGCCGATCGCCCGCAGGAACTCGCCGAAGTCCTCTTCGCGGCCCGCGTAGAACACCATCTCGCGGGAGTGGTCCTCGACGCACTGCGACTGCAGTTCCTGAGGACTCCTCGTCCACGGGACGGCCTGGTACTGCACCTTCTCCCGCGCCAGCTCCTGGCCCAGCACGGCGACGAGGTCGTCCAGGTAGACGTCACCCTTCATCAACGGCGGGTGGTAGATCGTCACCTTGCTCGCCGCGACGTGCTGCGCGTACCGGCGGACGAGGTCGGCCTGCCGGAGGTTGCCGGGGATCAGCTGGAAGTACATCGCCGAACGATCGGGCAGGGACGCCTCGGTGAGCGTGGTGCCGATCGTCGGCACGCCCAGCGATCCGAGCTCGGTGATGACCTCCTGCGTCTCCGCGACGCTGCGGTCGAGCCCGATCACGCCGATGATGCTCGGATCGCGGTTCAGCAACGGGGTCAGCACGTCCCGCAGCACCTCGGGAGCCTTCTTCATCATCGCGCCGCCGTTCGCGATCACGATGCGCAGCAACGGTTCCGAGCGCGACCTGTCGTTCTGCTGGCGCTGCTTGAGCAGCATGCCCTCCAGTTCCTCCGCCCTGGAGTGGTCGGCGTCGGGGTTGGTGTCGCGGTGGGTGAGGCTGGAGAAGTAGAGCAGCGAGACGAACGGGCGGCCGGGATCGGCGTCGTGCAGCCGTTCGGCCTCCTCGTTCTGCGCGAACACCGCCTCCTGCGTCCACCGCAGGCGTTCGTTCGATCCGAAGATCTGGTTGCTGTTGTCGCTGTAGCCGACGCATTCGGCGTTCCCGTCGACGTCCACCAGCCGCGTCGACACCCCCGGCGAGACGGCGGCGCCGACGAGCGAGCAGTTCGCCTGGATGTGGTTCTGCACGGTCACGAACCCCGGCAGCAGCAACACCACGGCCACCGCCGCGATGATCGTCTCCAGCCGCCGCGGCCGCGCCAGCCACTTCACCGGAGCCGCCTGGAAAGCGGGCGTGCCCTTCCACTTCTTCCTGTCCGGGCTCGGGAACGGCAGCCTGATCATCAGGTAACGAGCGTCCGGCGCGAGCATCTGGCGCTTGCGCGGGAGCTCCTCCCGCCACGTCGCCAGCGCGTCCGCGGTCTCCTCCGGCGCGACCGGCGTGGTCCCGAGCCGCTCCGACAACGCCGGCTGCACCGAACTCGCCGCGATCACCAGCAACGGGTCGGCCTCGCCCGTCTCGTTGCGGACGTCGTTGATCAGCTCCAGCAGCTCCCAGCCGCCGTTGTCCTTCGTCACGCCGTCGAGCAGCACGGGGATGTAGGCGGTGCGGCGGAACCCGGCCCTGCGCGGCAGGAACCGGCGGCGGCGCCGGAAGGAGATCCGCAGGTCCTCCAGGAACGCGTGCACGAGCAGCAGCTTGATCTGCTCCTCGTTCTCGGACTCTCGCCTGCCCAGCGTGAGCCGCTCGGCGAACCCGAGGAACTCGATGGAGTGGTGGGGCAGCGCGAAGTTCTGCCCGCGCATGAACCACTTCGACTCGCGCGCGAGCCCCGGCACCCGCTTGCCGAGCCACCGGAAGCCGGCCTTGCTACCGACCCAGGCGACCAGCCCGAGCCCCAGCCGCGTCACGAGGTTCGGGATGAACGCGTCGACGGCCCGGTTCAGCGCCTCGCCGTCCTCGCCGGTCTTGCCGGTCCACTGCCTGAGCAACTCGATGACGCTCGCCCGGTCGTCACGTCCTGGCTTGCGCGGCAGCCGCTTGCTCGTGAGCCAGTCGACGAGCCGGTAGTGGTCGAACCGCGTCAGCCTCTCGGTGCCGACGTGGACCTCCGACAAGCGATGGCTCAGCACGTCCAGCAACGGCAGCAGCGGCTGGGTCTCCCGCGCCTCCGGTGGCCATCTTTTGTCCACTTCCGCACTCACCGAGGACACGTCGACATAGGCGTGCGGTATTGCCGGACGCCCCTCGTCGAGCTTCTGCTCCAGGGCGTGCAGGAATGGCGTCGGACTGGCTTCGCTCTCCAGGTAGAGCAGCGGAAGCGGCTGGTCACCGACCACTTCCTCGGTCTTGCTCCGGTAGAAGAACCCGGGCCGGTCACAAAGGCCGTGAATGACTTCCAGAAGAACTCGTAAACCCGGAAAGACCGGTTCTGTCCGACTACCTGTCATCTGCACCCTCACACTCGTGCGGAAGGCAAACGACGGTAGCCGGACAGACCGATTCGAACCTGCGGTTTGAAACTATTCAGCCGGAATGGACTAAAGGCCGAGCTCGCGGGCGATCAGCATCTTCTGCACCTCGGAGGTGCCCTCGCCGATCTCCAGGATCTTGGCGTCGCGGTAGAACCGGCCGACCGGGTACTCGTTCATGAAGCCGTAGCCGCCGAAGATCTGCGTGGCGTCGCGGGCGTTGTCCATCGCCGCCTCGGACGAGACCAGCTTCGCGATGGCGGCCTGCTTCTTGAACGGCTCGCCGCGCAGCATCCTGGACGCCGCCTCGTAGTAGGCCAGGCGGGCGGTGTGCACGCGGGCCTCCATCTCGGCGATCTTGAACTGGATCGCCTGGTACGTGCCGATCTTCGCACCGAACGCCTCGCGCTCGTGGGCGTAGCGCACCGACTCGTCCACGCAGCCCTGGGCCAGGCCGACCGACAGCGCGGCGATGGCGACGCGGCCCTCGTCCAGCGTGCGCAGGAACTGGGCGAAACCGCGGCCGCGGGTGCCGAGCAGGTTCGCGGCGGGCACCCGGCAGTCCTGGAAGGACAGTTCGCGGGTGTCCGAGGCGTTCCAGCCGACCTTCGAGTACTTCTTCGACACCACGAAGCCGGGAGTGCCGGCCGGGACGATGATCGAGGAGATCTCCTTGCGGCCGTCGGGCTGCGTGCCCGTGACCGCGGCGACCGTGACCAGGCCGGTGATGTCCGTGCCGGAGTTCGTGATGAACGCCTTGGTGCCGTTGATGACCCACTCGTCGCCCTCGAGGCGTGCGGTGGTGACCAGGCCACCCGCGTCGGAGCCGGAGCCCGGTTCGGTGAGGCCGAACGCGCCGATCTTCTCGCCGGACGTCAGCGACGGAAGCCACTCGGCCTTCTGCTCGTCGGTGCCGAAGCGGTAGATGGGCATGGCGCCCAGCGAGGTCGCCGCCTCCACCGTGATCGCGACGGACGAGTCGACGCGCGCGAGTTCTTCGAGCGTGATGCACAGGGCGAAGTAGTCGCCGCCCATGCCGCCGTGCTCCTCCGGGAAAGGCAGGCCCAGCAGGCCCATCTGCCCCATCTTCGCGACGATCGGGTACGGGAACTCGCAGCGCTCGTAGTAATCGCCGATGACCGGGGCCACCTCGTCGCGGGCGAACTCCTCGACGGTCTTGCGCAGGTCCTCGTACTCGCTCGGGAGCCTGAAGTCCAACATTGCTGTCACTCCTCGTGAGAGACGACGAGGGCCAGAACCTGGTCGAGTGCGACCTGCTGGCCTGCTTGCACGTTCACTTCGGCGAGCACGCCGTCGACCGGTGCGGTCACGGTGTGCTCCATCTTCATGGCCTCGACCACGAACAACGCTTGACCGGCGGTCACTTCCTCGCCCTGCTTCGCTCGAACGACGAGCACGGTGCCGGGCATCGGCGACTTCACCGGACCACCGGAGGCAGCGGCACCGTCGGCGGCTCCGACCAGGAACTCGGCCTCGACCAACGCCCAGGAGGCGCCGTCGTGGCCCAGCCACAGCACGTCGCCGTCGCGGGCCATCGAGTAGCGGCGCGAACCGACGAGCAGGTCGGTACCTTCACGACGGGCCCGAGCGCGGACCGGTTCTCCAGCGCCCACAACGACTTCTTCGCCACGCACGCGCACGTCGACGTCGTTGATCCGCCAGGTCGTCCAGGCGTGTTCACCGACGCGCCAGCCGCCCAGCTGGTCCCACGGGTCCTCGCCGTGCGGCTGCAGCGAACGCTCCAGGCCGGCCGCCACGTACACCTCGTCGGGGATCTCGGCCGAGGTCAGCGCGTCCAGCTTCCGTTCGACCAGGCCGGTGTCCAGCGCGCCCGACCGCACGTCCTCGTCGCGCAGAAGCGCGCGCAGGAACGGGATGTTCGTCGTGACGCCGAGCAGCACCATCCGACCGAGCGCGTGATCCAGGCGCCGCAACGCCTCTTCACGCGTGCGGCCGTGCGCGATGACCTTGGCGAGCATCGGGTCATAGTCCGAACCGACGACAAGTCCCTCGTACAGACCGGAATCCACGCGGACGTCGGCCGGTTCGCTCAACGCCAGCACGCGACCGCCGGTCGGCAGGAAGCCGCGCGCCGGGTCCTCGGCGTAGACGCGCGCCTCGACCGAGTGGCCGTTCAGTTCGACGGTGACGTCCAGCACCTCACCGGACGCGACGCGGAGCTGCCACTCGACGAGGTCGACCCCCGTGACCATCTCGGTCACCGGGTGCTCGACCTGCAGCCGGGTGTTCATCTCCATGAAGAAGTAGTCGCCGGACGCACCGTCCACGATGAACTCGACGGTGCCCGCGCCGACGTACCCGACGGACTTCGCGGCTTCGACCGCCGCGGAACCCATGGCCTCACGCATCTCGGGCGTGAGGAACGGCGACGGCGCCTCCTCGATGATCTTCTGGTGCCGCCGCTGGAGGCTGCACTCGCGCTCACCGAGGTGGATCACGTTGCCGTGCGCGTCGCCGAGGACCTGGATCTCGATGTGGCGCGGGTTCGTGATGAACCGCTCGATCAGCAGCGTGTCGTCACCGAACGACCCGCGCGCCTCCCGCCGGGCCGACTCGATCGCCTCGCGCAGCGCCGATTCCTCGTGCACCAGCCGCATGCCCTTTCCGCCACCGCCCGCGGAAGGCTTGAGCAGCACCGGAAAACCGATCTCCAGGGCCGCTTCGACGATCTCGTCGTCGGACATGCCCGCGCGGGTGCGGCCCGGCACGACGGGAACGCCCGCCGCCGACACCGTCAGCTTCGCGCGGATCTTGTCGCCCATCGCGTCGATCGCGGACGCGGGCGGTCCGACGAACACGATCCCGGCCGCGTCACAGGCCGCCGCGAACGCCGTGTTCTCGGCGAGGAACCCGTAACCGGGGTGGATCGCCTGCGCGCCAGTGGACACAGCGGCCTGAACGATCTTCTCGATGGACAGGTAGCTCTCGCGGGCCGCGGCTGGCCCGATCCGCACGGCCTCGTCGGCCAGCCTGACGTGCAACGCCTCGGCGTCCGCGTCGGAGTACACGGCGACGGAACGAATCCCGAGCGACCGCAACGCGCGGATCACCCTGACCGCGATCTCGCCGCGGTTCGCCACCAGAACGCTGTCGAACATGATCACATCCGGAAGACGCCGTAGGAAACATCGTCGATGGGGGCGTTCGCCGCACTGGACAGGGCAAGTCCCAGCACCGTGCGGGTGTCACGCGGGTCGATCACGCCGTCGTCCCAGAGCCGCGCGGTCGAGTAGTACGGGTTGCCCTGGTCCTCGTACTGCTGACGGATCGGCGCCTTGAAGGCTTCCTCGTCCTCCGCCGACCACTCGTCACCGAGCTGGTCGCGGCGCACGGTCGCCAGCACGGAGGCCGCCTGCTCGCCACCCATCACGGAGATGCGGGCGTTGGGCCACATCCACAGGAAGCGCGGCGAGTACGCCCGGCCGCACATCGAGTAGTTGCCGGCGCCGAAGCTGCCGCCGATGATCACGGTGAACTTCGGGACGCGCGCGCAGGCCACCGCCGTCACCATCTTGGCGCCGTGCTTGGCGATGCCGCCCGCCTCGTACTCGCGGCCGACCATGAAGCCGGTGATGTTCTGCAGGAAGACCAGCGGGATGGATCGCTTGTCGCACAACTGGATGAAGTGCGCGCCCTTCACGGCGGACTCGCCGAAGAGGATGCCGTTGTTGGCGACGATCCCGACGGGGTGGCCGTGGATGCGCGCGAAACCGGTGACGAGCGTCTGCCCGTACTCCTTCTTGAACTCCTGGAACTTCGAGCCGTCGACGATCCGCGCGATCACCTCGCGCACGTCGTAGGGCGTCCGGGAATCCGTTGGCACCACGCCGTAGAGATCGGAGTCGACGGCCGGAGCCTCGACCGGTGCGACGTCCCACGGCCGCTGCGCGCGCGGACCCAAAGTCGAGATGATCGAGCGGACCATCCGCAGCGCGTGGGCGTCGTTCTCCGCCAGGTGGTCGGTGACGCCGGACGTCCGCGAGTGCAGGTCGCCGCCGCCGAGATCCTCAGCGCTGACCACTTCGCCGGTCGCGGCCTTCACCAGCGGCGGTCCGCCGAGGAAGATCGTGCCCTGGTTCCTGACGATGATCGCTTCGTCGCTCATCGCCGGCACGTACGCGCCACCGGCGGTGCACGAGCCCAGCACGGCGGCGATCTGCGGAATCCCGCGCGCCGACATCGTGGCCTGGTTGTAGAAGATCCGGCCGAAGTGCTCGCGGTCGGGGAACACGTCGTCCTGCTTCGGCAGGAACGCGCCGCCGGAGTCGACGAGGTAGACGCACGGAAGGTTGTTCTGCAGCGCCACTTCCTGCGCGCGCAGGTGTTTCTTGACCGTGATCGGGTAGTAGGTGCCGCCCTTGACCGTGGCGTCGTTCGCGACGATCACGCACTCACGGCCGGAGACCCGCCCGACGCCGGTGATGATGCCCGCGGCCGGGGCGTCGTCGCCGTACATGCCGTTGGCGGCGAGCGGCGACAGCTCCAGGAACGGCGACCCGGGGTCGACCAGCGTGTCCACGCGCTCGCGCGGCAGCAGCTTGCCTCGGTCGACGTGACGCTGACGTGCCTTCTCGGGACCGCCGAGCGCGGCGGTGGCGAGCTTGCCCCGCAGCTCGTCGACGAGCGCGGTGTGCTCCTTGGCGTAGCGGTCCGACGGCTCGGCTGCGCTGCGCAGGACAGGTGCGTCCATGCTCCCCAGACCTCAGGTTAGCGGGCGTTAACAAGGCCATGTTAACGCCCGCTCACCTAGCGGTCCACAAGAACGCCTCGAGAGTGACCCGAACGCAGGTCAAGCAGCCTTTCAGGCACTCTCACGTTCCGGAAAACCCTAACCGATGACCGACCGCAGAGCGGGCAGGTAGCCGCTCTGATGCCCTGCCCTGTTCGGGTGGTACGACTCCTCGACCGGCCAGCTCAGGCTGTTGAGCCACCAGCCGGACGAGCAGATCTCGTGCCCGGTGAACGCCCCGCGCACGTCGACGTAGCTGAACCCGGCCGCCGCCGCCCGCGCGCCGATGGTGGCGTGCAGCGCGTCGGAACCGGAGTTGATCGCGGCCCGCTTGGTGTCGCTCAGGCCGACGTTGCAGGTGCCCGGCACCTTGTAGATGCGCGGGTAGCCGAGCACGACCACGCGTGCCGACGGGGACTTCGACCTGATCGTGTTGTAGACGTTGGTGAGCAGGCCGGGAAGCGTGTTCGCGGCGTAGGCCTTGGCCTGGTTCACCCGGTTGGCGCAGTCCTGATCCGAGCCGAAGGTGCACGTGGTGATGACATCGGTGAAGCCGGCGTCGTTGCCGCCGACCTGCACGGTGACCAGGTTCGTGGCCGCCGTGAGGGTGCCGGCCTGCGTGATGACATCACCTGTTCGAGCACCGGAACAGGCCACGGACTTGAACGTCGCGGGCGCTGCTGCAGCCGCCCAGAGTGCCGGATACGCCAGCGGACCGCGCTTGCAGCTGCCGCTGGCACCGTCATAACTGCCGGTCCCGAGCCCGGAGGCGTAGGAATCGCCCAGCGCGACGTAGTTGACGGGGGCCGCGCTGGCGGGGTTGGCGAGCGCGATGACTGCCGCGGCGGCGGTGACCACCGAGGCGATGAAGTGAGCAGGACGCATCGAAGACTCCCGAAGGGGCCGCAGGGTTGTGATGCATTGCACGTCAATGGTTACCCACGAGTAAGGCCTGTGTGAAGTATTCGTCAATAGTCAACATTCAGGGCTTGTACCTGCGTGAATTCCACCCATCGGACGACGAAGTGAACGGCTGCTAACCTCCTTCCGTGGTCGAGAAACCCTCACGTCGGGACCAGATCCTCAACGCCGCGGCCGAACTCTTCGCGCGCCACGGCTTCCACGGCGTGGGCATCGACGACATCGGTGCGGCCGTGGGCATCTCCGGCCCGGCGCTCTACCGGCACTTCCGCAGCAAGGACGCGATGCTCGGCGAGATGCTGACGTCGATCTCCGAACGGCTGCTGGACGGCGGCCAGGCTCGGGTGGACGCCGCGTCGAACGCCGACGAGGCGTTGCGGGATCTCATCGGCTGGCACGTCGACTTCGCGCTCGACGACCCCGCGCTCATCACCGTGCAGATGCGCAACCTTGCGAACCTGACGGATCCGGACCGCCGGCGCGTGCGTGCCTTACAACGCCGCTACGTCGAGGTGTGGGTGGAGACGATCCGGCGCACAGTTCCCGATTTCGACGAACCGACCGCCCGTGCCGCCGCGCACGCCGTGTTCGGTCTCATCAACTCGACGCCGCACAGTGCTCACCTGGACCGTGACCAGATGGCCTCGCTGCTGTCCCGGATGGCGCTCGCCTCGCTCACGCCCGCCGTCGTACGTTCCTGACCTGGCGGACTGGCGGTCAGCCGAGACCTATCCGTAACCTGGCGCGACGATGAGTGCGCGCAAACTCCTCCTCCGACTTCCGGCCTGGTTCCGGTTCACGGTGATCACGCTCGCGGTGTTCGTCTGCGGGGTGATCGCCTCACGACCGGCGACCGGCGACAACGGGGTTCCGCCGAGCGCTGACGTGATCGCCGCGGCCAACGCCGTCGACGCGTTCGTGGCTCCGTCCGCGACGCACGACCCGTACGTCAACCTGCCATCGGACTTCGCCCGTGAGATGGGCCGCGATCCCAAGACCGTGACAGCTCCGGACGGGACGCTCAGGGTCGTCGACGTGGGCGGCGGGTGCTCGGGCCCGGCAGGGGACACGGAGTGGGACTTCAGCGCCGGGTGCCGTGCGCACGACCTGGGCTACGACCTGTTGCGCTATGCCGACCACAAGGGCGAGCCGCTCGGGCAGGGCGCGCGCAAGGCGTTGGACGACAGGCTCACGATCGACCTGCACGCGCAGTGCCGGCTGAACCCGCGCGGCGCCGAGCAGACCTGTCACGCGGTGGCCGAGACCTACGCGATGGGGCTGAAGTTCAACTCGTGGCGGCAGCGGTGGGGGCCACCCGGCCACGAACCCGTGGTGGCGTGGGCGTTCGGCAGCGCGGTCGTGGTGTTCCTCCTGCTGGCACGCCTGCACGGCCGTCGCCGTGACGACTCGGGCACCGCGAACTCGCTGCCCCTGGTGCTGAAGTACGCCGAGCAGGACCGGTACGCCACGTTCCTGCGGCTCTTCAGCCTGGCGTTGCTCGTGCTCGGCGAGACCGTGGCGACGCTCGCGCACCTCAGAGGCTCCGGGACGTCGTGGCTGTGGGCGTTGCAGGCGGTGCCGTTGTTCTTCTTCGCGGGCGGGCACGCGAACCTGCGCAGCTGGCAGGCGCACCAGGGCGGTTTCGGCTGCTGGGTGTCGAGCCGGACGTCGTGGCTGCTGCGGCCGGTGCTCGCGTTCGTGTTGCTGTGGGTGGTGCTGTTCGCGGCGCTGAACCTGATGGACGTCGAGGTCGACGCGTACAGCCGGTTGATCACGCATCCGTTGTGGTTCGTCGGGGTCTACCTGCTCGCCGTCGCCGCGACGCCGGCCGCCGCGTGGCTGCACCAGCACTTCCGCCGCACCGCGCCGTTCGTGCTGATGCTCGTGACGCTCGGAGTCGAGGTCGCGCGCACGTCGACGGACTGGAAGACCGGCGGGTACGCGAACCTGATCGTCGGCGCGTTGCTGATGCAGCAGATCGGCTTCTTCTACGCGGACGGCACGCTGACCACCCTGTCGCGCCGGACTCTGGCCGCGCTGGGCGCCGTCACGTTGCCCGCGTTGGTGTTCTTCAGCGACTACCCGCGTTCGATGATGGTGCTCGGCGTGGCGCAGGTGTGCCTGGCGCTGCTGGCACGGGGACGCGTCACCTCGTGGCTCGACGGCCGGTCGTGGCACGTCGTGGACTTCGCCCGCCGCGCGCCGATGACGGTGTACCTCGCGTACCTGGCCGGGGTCGGCGCGCTGGTCGGGTTGCTCGGACTGACGCAGGCGCCGATCTGGCTGGTGCTCGGTCTGGTGCCGCTCATCCTGCTGTTCCACCGCTTCGAGCGGCGCCTGGTCCGGCTGCCCCAGCTCCAGCACGAGTCGCACCGCACCAGGCTCGCGACGGCGATGGGCGTGTCGTTCGGGACGCTCGGCGTGCTCGGGTTCGTGGTGAGCGGGTTCCTCGGCGACGGCGTGCTGGTGCTGCTGCCGGTGGACCCGTTGCAGAACCTCATCCACCTGCTGCTCGGCTGGTACCTGATCCACACGGCCCGCACCGGCAGCTGCGACACCCGCCTGCCGTGGCTGCTCACCGCGCTGGCGTGCGTTCCACCGATGCTGGCACTGGATCCGGCTCCGCCGGTGGTGGCGCTGCACGCCGTGGCGATCGGCCTCGCAGTGCTCGGAGCCATCCCCAGGTCACGGCCGCGCACACCGGCAGCCACAGCAGCCGCTGCCACACCCAGTCCGGATGATCTGGTGGCTGCTGGAGCCCCGGCAACGGCCCCCACGCGCTGAGCGCCAGCGTCACGGTGATCAGCGCGCTCTGGTGCGCCAGGAAGATCCCCAACGCGCGCTTGTTCAGCCACGTCACGGGTTTCGTCGTGCCGAGCCTCGTCAGCAGCGGCGCGATCGTGAGCACCAGACCGATCTGCGCGAACGCCAGCGCGAGCGTCGCGTAGTTCGGCGGGTTCAGGTTCGAGACGGCCTCGCCTGGAATTCCCACCGCCGACAACGGATAGCCGCCGAACGTCGTCAGCAACGCGTACCCGACCACGCCCAGCACCAGCAGCGGCGGCCCGGGAATCCTCCTGCGCGCCAGCGAGTAGCCGAGCTGCCAGGCCGCCCACCACACCGCGTACGGCACCACCAGCACCAGCACGACCGGGACGAGCACACCCCACGAGTACTCGTCCAGCCTGCGCACCAACGGTTTCAGCGCCAGCAGCACCAGGTAGACGCCGAAGAACCACAGCGGGGTCGTGACCAGGAACCCGATGTTCCAGGCCGTGCCCTGGTCGACGCCACGCAGAACCAGTCCGAAGAGGACGGCGGCCCAGCAGCCGAGCATCAGCAACGTCGGCACAGCGAGCTGTTTCAACCTGACGAGGAACGGCGTAGTCGAGTGTGCGGCCGCGTAGCCGCCCACGAAGAAGAACAGGCCGAGCGCCTGCAGCACCCAGGAAACCGGGGTGAGCGCGGACAAGTGCTTCAACGGACTGTCGATGTACATGCCGGTGGGCGTGTCCACCAGCGAAGTCACCAGCCAGTGGCCGAGCACGACCGCGACGACGGCCAGCGCTCGCACGGCATCGATGAACGGATTCCTCACAGCTTCTCCCCCGAAGCGATCCGGACGAGCGCGCCCAGCGACTCGCTGCCCGGTTCGTAGTAGGTGTCGTGTTTGCCGCCCTCGAACCGCAGCACGGTCGCGCCGAAGCCGTCCGAAGCCGGATCCGTTCCGTGCCCGAGGTCGAACAGCCGGGCGTTGGGCACGAACCGCATCCAGTCGCCGCTCGACCGCATCGCCCACACGTGAGCCCGTGTTTCCAACTCGGCAACGGAATCCGCCCGCACACCAGGACTTCCGGTGAACACGATGTCGTCCACGTCCAGTTCATGTGCCGCGAGTCCGACCACGACCGACCCGTAGCTGTGGCCGTAGACGTGGATGCGCGCGTCGGTCTGCAACGCCCGCACGAAGTCGACCAGAGCAACGGCTCCCTGACGGGCCAGCGAGCCGGTCACCGCGTCCACCCCGAGTCCCTGCGGCGTCCGGTACCCGAGCCACGCGATCACCGCGAGGTCGCCGCGGTGAGCCTGCGCGTACAGGTTGACCGCCATCCGCCCGACCGTGCGGTCGAACCTGTCGACGTCCACGTCGGACCCCGGCACGACGATCACGACGTCGCGTGCGGTGCTCAGGTCACCGACGATCGCGACCCGGCGGGCGACGTCGGAACGCCACTGCGCGATCGACGGCGCGACCGACGGGAGGGCGATCAGCAGGAGGAACAGGACGGCTCGGCGCATGAACCGAAACTAGGAAGACCACGGCCCCCGAATCGTCACACCGGCGTGCCGCTTTTCCCTTGCTACCCCGGTATCACGAGCCCACTCTCGTAAGCCGCGATGACGGCTTGGGCGCGGTCGCGGAGACCCAGTTTGGTGAGCACGCGGCTCACGTGCGTCTTCACGGTCTGCTCGGCCAGCACCAGATGCGCGGCGATCTCGGTGTTCGACAGGCCCTGCGCGATCAGCACGAGGATCTCGGTCTCGCGTTCGGTCAGCACACCCAGCTGCGCGGGCCGGACGCGGTCGGAACGTCGTGCCCGCACGAAGTCCTCGATCAGCCGCTTGGTGATCGACGGCGCCAGCAGCGCCTCCCCCGCGGCCACCACGCGAACGGCGTTGAGCAGCTCACGGGCCGGCGCGTGCTTGAGCAGGAACCCGCTCGCACCGGCCTGCAACGCCTCGTAGACGTAGTCGTCGAGGTCGAACGTCGTCAGCACCAGCACTTTCAGCGCCTGGGATCCGTCCAGCAACAACCTCGTAGCCGTCAGGCCGTCCATCTCGGGCATGCGGATGTCCATCAGCACGACGTCCGGTTTGACCGTCCGTGCCAACGCGACGCCCTGCACGCCGTTGCCCGCCGCGCCGATCACCTCGATGTCGTCCTGTGCGTCGAGCAGCGCGGAGAAGCCCTCGCGCACCATCTCCTGGTCGTCGACCACGACCACCCTGATCACTTGTCCCCCAACGGAATCCTCGCCCGGACCATGAACCCGCCGTCCTCGGTCGACTTCACGGTCAGCGTGCCACCGTGCACGACGACGCGTTCCCGCATGCCCACCAGACCCTGCCCGCTGCCGCCGCCCCTGGACGGCCCGCCGGCGGTGTTGCGCACCAGCACGTCCAGCCGGTCGCCGTCCTTGCGCACGTGGACGGACGCCTTCGAACCGGGCGAGTGCCTGGCCGCGTTCGTGAGCGCCTCCTGCACGATCCGGTACGCGGTCAGGCCGACCGCCTCCGGCACGTCGTCCACGTCGATCTCAGCGTCGTCCCCCGGCCGCACGAGCTCGGGGATGCGGCTGATGCCCGGCTGCGGTTCGCGTTCCAAGGCCTGACCGCTCGTCCTGAGCACCCCCAGCAGGCGCTGCATGTCGACGATGGCCTCGCGCGCCGCCTCACCGACCTCGGCGAACTCCTTCACCGCGTCCTCGTTCAGTCCTTTGAGGCGGTAGGGCGCGGTCTCGCACCTGACCACCACCATCGACATGTGGTGCGCCACGACGTCGTGCATCTCGCGTGCGATGCGGGCGCGTTCCTCCAGAGCCGCCTTGGCATCGCGTTCTTCCTCGAGTTCGCGTTCGGCTCTGCCGCGCGCACCGAACAGGTAGACCGCCGTGCCGACGATGGGCACGAAGAGCGCCATGTCCGCGGCCTGCGGTTCGGAGGCGATGATCAGCGCCATGGTGATCACCGTGGCCGCGATGACGATCCCGCGCGAGTAGAACGCCGCGACCGCGACGAACAGCGGTACCGCGTTCCAGTACTGGAACGCCGCAGCGCCCTCACCGTCCCACAGGAGGCTGACGAGGAAGAAGCCCGGCGCCGCCAGCCGCCAGGCGTAGAGCGGTGACCAGATCAGCAGCACGTACGGCACGACCGTCACCAGGAAGATGACGACCCACCAGCCGTCCGAGTCCGCCTGGCGCACGTAACCGGCGCTGGCGACGATCCCCCACACAAGCGCGTAGATGATCAGTGCGGCGTGCACGGGGATGCGCAACCGCCCGAGCACCTTGGCGAGCACGCGGGTGCGATCGGGACCTAAGACGGTTCGGTACAACGTGCGGAACACCACCCGATGCTAGGTGGATCCGTTGATTCCCACATTGACCTGCGGAGTGACATACCCCGGTAGCACTCTGATCAAGATGGGGCATTGCGAATCCGTGACACCGCGCGGTAGGCAGTACCTGTGAGACCACCACAGGATCCAGATCGCTGGTCACGGCTGACGGCCGTCGCCGGTGAGGCGCTGGCCGCGGCCAGGGCCGGGGAAGACGCTGTGGCGGTGGACCTCGTGACCGGGTACCTCAGCGGGTCGCCCGAAGGCAACGAGGAGATCCGTGAGCTCGTCCTTCTGTTGTTCGCCGAGTCCAGCAGCATGGTCAGCGCGCTCGGTTCCGGCGGCGCCACCCCGGTGAAGATGCAGGTCTTCGACGAGGACGGCAACGAGGTCCAGATCGACGACGCGGACCCACCCGTGCGCACCGCGATCCGCGCCCTGCTGGCGGAGGTGCACGGCGACCAGGACGCGGCCGCGGAGCAGATCGAGATCGCCCTGGCCAACGGTCAACCGCAGGAGCTTGCGACCGTGGTCCTACAAGCCCTGCGGTGGACCCTGAAACTGGCGATCGAGTGCGAGACGCGCGAACTGCCCGTCGCGCCGTGGATCACCGCGTCACTGGACGACCAGCCTTGACGTGCAGCAGAGCGTCCACACCGTCCATGAGGTGCTGGTCGAGCGGGAAGTAGCCCATCTCCAGCCTCGTGTCGGAGCGGGACGGACCCTCCGGCTTGTCCCTCGTGATCCCCCAGGTCGTGAACCGGCTCTGCAACTGGCCTTCCAGGGTGGCTTTGTCCGGTTCGCCCAGCCCGAACGAGTCGTTGCGGCCGAGGGTGCCGCCGATGACCGTGTACTGGTCACCGAGGATCGGCGCCACGAGCGCGCCCGCGGAGAACCACTCGACGCGTTCGCCGGCCATCTCCATCGAGGAGTTGGTGCGCTGCAGATGGGCGTTGTGCGCGAACACGAACGTCGGCCCCCGGGACGCCTCGGCCCGCCGGATCTCCAGCAGGTTCCGCGCCATCACGCCGTCGCGCATCTGGCACAGCCGGTTGAGGCGCACGCCCAACGGGTTCGGCTCCGCGCACTCCCGGTGGTACTGGAGCAGGCTCAGCCCGGCCGTCAGATACGTCTCCGCGCGCGCCCAGGACTCGTCGGTGGACCTCCGCTCGTGCAACCGCATGAGCATCCCGGTGCCGATCTCGCGCAGCCTGATCGCCTCTTCGGACTGTCCTGGCGACTGGGTCAGGTCCAGGACTGCCTCGTCGCGGCTCCACTTCTCGTCGTCGATCGTGAGGTCGACGTCCTCGCCCAGGTAGTCGCGGGCGTGTTCGAGGTAGGGACGCGGGCTGGGCGCGCTGGCCGTCTCCGTCTGGAAGTCGAAGCCGTGGAACGACAGCCGTTCCTCGGGCTCCTTGTCCGCGTTGTACTCGCGCATCCACTGCACGAGCTCGCGGTTGGCGGGCCAGTTCTCCCCGAACGTGTGGGAGAAGCCTTCCTTCATGATCGTGTCGAGGTCGCCGGGCCCGCCGTGCACGTAGTCGTTGACGCTCAGGCCCCTGATCCGGCAGGTCTCCAGGGCGATCGAGCGGAAGCCCAGGCCCGCGAGCTGCTCGAACAGCTCGTTGCGGATCCAGCTGTGGGCGTGTTCGAGGTGTGTCGGCTCGCCGAACCCCAGAAGCTCGGTGAAAGGGCTGATGAACTCGCGAATGTCCTGGCTCATGTGGCTCAACCGTAACATTGAAAGCTCAGTTGAGACTTTCACTCAAATCCTCTCGGTCTTCGCCGCTAAAGTCTCAACCGTGCGCCCAGCTGACCTCGCCCGTGAACACGGCCTCTCGACCCAGGCGGTGCGCAACTACGAGGAGTCCGGGTTCCTCCCGCCCGCCGAGCGCACGCCGTCCGGCTACCGCGTCTACACAGAGGTCCACGCCGCCGCGCTGCGCACGTTCATCGCCCTGATCCCGGCCTTCGGGCACGCTCGCGCGGGGCAGATCATGAACGCGCTTCACACAGGCTCGCTGGACGACGTGCTCTTGTGGATCGACCGCGGCCACGAACAGCTGCTGCGCGACCGCCAGACCCTCGACTCGGTCAGCAGGGCGGTGCAGGACCTCACCGACTTCGAACCGGTCCTGGAACCCCGCACGATCGGCGAGCTGGCCCGGCGCCTCGACGTGACCCCGGCGACGCTGCGCGCGTGGGAGGAGGCCGGAATCCTCGTCCCGTCACGTGAGTCCACCGGCTATCGCGTGTTCCAGGCCGAGGACGTCCGGGACGCCGAGCTGGCACATCTGCTGCGGCGCGGCGGCTATCCGTTGGCGCGCATCGCCTTGGTGGTCGACCAGATCCGCACGGCGGGCGGCACCAACACGTTGGGTGCCGCCCTGGCCGACTGGCGCCGCCGCCTCACCGCGCAGGGCCTGGCGATGCTCGCCGCGTCCGCAAAACTCAACGAGTACGTCAACTTCTCGGCCCTGAAAGGCCGAGCGTGATGCTCGGACCTTCAAGCCGAGTCGCGTTCTCCGTGCGCCACTGGGTGTGGCGTGCGGGCCGCATCAACCCGTCGACTGTGCGGCGGCGGGTTCGGGTGCGTTGACGTGTACCCACGCCGACCGTGCCCGGTTTCGGACGTTCACGGCGGCGACGACGTCGGCGGGTCCAGCGAGACCGCACCGGCGACAGCAGAAGGCGTCCCTGTCGGGACGGTTGGAACGAGACGTGTGCTTGCAGCGCGGACACATCTGCGAGGTATAGCGCGCGTCCACGACGAGCACGGGCACACCGGCGCGGCGGGCCTTGTAGCGCACGTGCGCTTCGAGCTGACGGAAAGGCCAGGAGCTGTGGGCGGCTCGCTGGTGCCGGGCAACCGTGACCCGGTCGCGGATACCGCTCAGATCTTCAAGCGCGATCCCGCGACCGGTGCGTTCGGCAACAACCACCAACTGCTTGGCGACCTTGTGGTTGACGTGCGTCGCGTGCCGCTGCTCGCGACGCGCCCGTTTCCTGAGCCGCCGGGTCGCCGACTTGGTGCGTCTAGCCTGCAGTTCGGTGCGGACACGGGCGTGCCGGCGTCGGTAGCGGCCCAGCCCGCGGCCCTGGAAGTTGTCCGCGTCGCTGGTGGTCGCGAGGTTCACGATGCCCCGGTCCACACCGAGCCAGTCGACCGGCTCGAACAGCGGCTCCTCGGGCACCTCACAGGTCGCGATCAGCAACCACATGCCATCGCGGTGCACCAGATCACTCTCGCCCTTGCGGTACTCACGCAGGGTCTTGAGCTGGCCTGGAGAACCCGCGAACCGCACGTCCTTCATCCGGCCCGCCGTGGTCCAGATCGACACGGTGCCCGCGTCGTGGTTCCACGACAGACACCGATCGTCGAACGGCTGCGCCGCATCCGGCCGGAACGCGACCGGTTTCGACTCGGCCTTCACCCGGCGCTTCGAACCAGGCCTGCCCAGGCTCCCGGCCCGGACAGTCGCGTGCAACGCGCCGTAGGCGTCCGCGACCTTCTTGATCACGTGCTGAGCGGCCTGCGCACCCAGACCGCGAGCCTTCAACTCCACGTAGGTGTGCTTGCGCACCGCGTACTCACGGAACACCCCGTGCTCGAACGCGACCCGCGACACCCAGTCCGCAGACTCGTTGCAGCAGTGCAGAGTCGCCGCCAACGCGGACGCCTGCACGCCGTCCGGCAGCAGCTTCACCTGCACAACGATCTTCACAAACGAGACCGTACATCGGTCTGAGTCCCCTCAATGGGGCCGAAACCGGACGTTCGCAGGTCCCTATGACTAGGTTCTTGCCCGGTGCGAAGAGATCATGCGCAACGTGTTTCGACTTCGGCGGCGAACTGCGCGAGTTCAACGCGAAACTGACCACGTCCATCTACTCGTGCGCTACCCATCGCAGAGCGCGCTCTCACGCCTGGTCAACAGCCCTCAAGGGCGCCTCCTTCCAGCACTGAAAAGCCGGTATTCCTGCGATTAGGTACCTGAACGCACGGGCACCAGTTCCGTGACGAGCGCGCCGACCTGCTCGCTCTCGATCAGGAACGCGTCGTGCCCGTACGGCGAGCTGATCACCCGCAACCCGTCGGATCCCGGAATGCCCGCCGCCAGCTCTCGCTGCTGCGACAACGGATACAGCCGATCCGAGTCCACCCCGGCGACGATCGTGCGCGCGCTGATCCTCGCCAGCGCCGCCCTGACCCCACCTCGCCCACGCCCGACGTCGTGCGAGTTCATCGCATCCGTCAGGGTCACGTAGCTGGCCGGGTCGAACCTCCTGGTGAGCTTCGCCGCGTGGTGGTCCAAATAGGACTCGACCTCGAACCGCCCGTCCTCCTGCTTCTCCCGGCCGAACCGGGCCTGGAGCTCCTGCTCACTGCGATAGCTGATGTGCGCGATCCGCCGCGCGACCCCCAGTCCTTCCAAGGGATCGGCCTTGATCGCGTGCAGTTGAGCGGACGCCAGTGCGATCTGCTCGGCTGAGGCCTGCGCCGTCGTGGCCAGCAACAGCAAGGAGTTCACCCGTTCAGGGGCACTGACCGCCCACTCGACCGCACGCATGCCACCCATCGACCCGCCGAGCACCGCGGCCCACTGCCCGATGCCGAGGTAGTCCGCGAGGCGCACCTCGGCCGCGACCTGGTCGCGAATGGTGATGTCGGGGAATCCGGGGTACTGCCAGGGCCCGGTACTGCCCTGGCAGCCTCCCAGCACGTTCGGCGCGACGACGAAGAACGCGTCGAGCGGCTTTCCCTTCCCCACCAGGGAGTCCCACCAGCCCGGCGTGGGGTGACCCGGCTCCACGCCCCCAGCGACATGGCTGTCACCGGTCAGGGCGTGAAGCACGAGCACCGCGTTGGAGGCCTCGGCGTTCAAGGTCCCCCACGTCTCGTACGCGAGCTGGAAACCCGGCAGTCCCGCGAACGGCTCGGCGTGGCTGAACCACTTCCGCCGGCCGTTCGGGTCACCGAAGCGCCAGCCGCTCACTACAACTCGGACTTCGCCGCGGTGAAGCCCGCCTCCAGATCCGCCTTGAGGTCCTCCAGCCCTTCCAGCCCGACCGACAACCGCACCAGCCCGGGCGAGACACCCGTGACGAGCTGCTCCTCAGGCGTGAGCTGGCTGTGCGTGGTCGACGCCGGGTGCACGATCAACGACCGCACATCACCGATGTTGACCAGCTGGCTGAACAGGCTCGTCCCGTCGACGAACGCCCGCCCGGCCTGCACCCCGCCCCTCAACTCGAAGCTCACGACCGCGCCCGCACCCTTCGGCAGGTACTTCTGCGCGGCAGCGTGGAACGGCGAGGACTCAAGACCCGCGTAGTGGACCTTCTCGACCTCGTCCCGCGCCTCCAGCCACTCGGCAAGCGCTTGCGCGTTCTGCACGTGCCGCTCGATGCGCAGCGACAACGTCTCGATCCCCTGAATCACCAGGAAGCTGGTCAACGGCGCGATGGCCGCTCCCGTGTCCCGCAGCCCCTGCACCCGCAACTTGGCCGCGAACGCCCCGTGCCCGAGCACCGGCCAGTACTGCAGCCCGTTGTAGCTGGGATCGGGCTCGTGGAAGTCGGGGAACTTCTCCGCGCCGTACTCGAACTTCCCGCCGTCCACGACCACCCCGGCGATGGCCGTGCCGTGACCACCCAGGTACTTGGTCGCGGAGTGGATCACGATGTCAGCGCCGTGATCCAACGGCTTGAGCAGGTACGGCGTCGGCACCGTGTTGTCGACGATCAACGGCACCTGATTGGCGTGCGCCACGCCCGCGACACCCTCGATGTCGAGGACGTGGCTGCGCGGGTTGGCCAGCGACTCGGCGAAGAACAACTTGGTGTTCGGCCGCACCGCCGCCTGCCAGGCGTCCAGGTCATCCGGGTCGTCCACAAACGACACTTCGATGCCGAGCTTCGGCAACGTGTAGTGGAACAGGTTGTACGTGCCGCCGTACAAGGACGCGCTGGAAACCAGATGGTCTCCAGCCCGCGCGAGGTTCAGGATCGCAGCCGTCTCCGCGGCCGACCCGGACGCGAAGGCGACAGCCGCCACGCCCCCTTCGAGAGCGGCGACCCGCTGCTCCAGCACGTCCTGGGTGGGGTTGTTGATGCGCGTGTAGATGTGTCCGGGCTCAGCGAGCGCGAAGAGGTCCGCACCGTGCTGCGTGTCCCTGAACACGTAAGAGGTGGTCTGGTAGATCGGCGTGGCACGAGCGCCAGTGGCCGGATCGGGCGCGGCGCCCGCGTGGATCTGCGTCGTCTCAAAGGACCAGGACATGGCTGTGCTCCAGAACGTTCGTTGAAGAGTGGGCTCAGATCAACGGGAGCTGCGACAGGCCATGCTGGTGACGCGCACGTAGTCAACGTGGCGTCGGCTCACGAGCAGCACGGTCATGGTGACCGAAGGTAGGGGTCCGTCCAGACTTGCGACACCCCGTCCATCTGGTGGGAACGCTTAGGCTGATCGTCATGCGCACAGCTCTGGTCGGCTACGGACTAGGTGGGGCGGCCTTCCACGCCCCGTTCATCGAGGCAACGGAAGGCCTGGAACTCTCCGCCGTCGTCACCGCCAACCCAAAGCGCCAAGCAGAGGTGGCGGACCGCTACCCGTCAGCCCGCCTGCTGTCCTCTCTGGACGAAGTCTGGTCAGGCAACTTCGACCTCGTGGTCATCACCACCCCGAACCGCTTCCACGCGACCCACGCCCGCCAGGTCCTGGAACACGGCCTCAACGTGGTGGTCGACAAGCCCTTCGCAGGCTCGGCAGCAGAGGCAAGAGCCCTGGCCTCGATCGCCTACTCCAAGGGCCTGATGCTCTCCCCGTTCCACAACCGCCGCTGGGACGGCGACTTCCTGACAGTCCAGAAACTCCTCTCGGAACAGGCTCTGGGCGCGGTCCACAAGTTCGAGTCCCGCTTCGAGCGCTACCGCCCAGAGATCAAGTCCTCCTGGAAGGAATCAGGCGACCCGGCGGACCTGGGCAGCATCCTCTTCGACCTGGGCACCCACCTGGTAGACCAGTCGGTGGCCCTCTTCGGCCGCCCGACGACGGTCTACGCGGAAATCAAAACCGTCCGCCCGGGCGCCAAGGCGGACGACGACGTCTTCCTCTCCCTGACCCACGAGGCAGGCGTCCGCTCACACCTCTGGATGAGCGCACTTGCCGCAGACCTGGGCCCCCGCTTCCGCGTACTGGGCCACGACGCCGCCTACGTCAAGTACGGCATGGACCCCCAGGAAGACCGCCTGAAGGCAGGTGACACCCCTGCCGGCCCAGGTTGGGGCGAAGAACCAGAGACAGCCTGGGGCAAGCTGGCCGGCGAGCCCTACCGAACCGAACCTGGCGCCTACCAGAACTTCTACGCCTCAGTAGCCGCAGGCATAGCCCCCGTGTCACCACAAGACGCAGTGGCGGGCCTAGAGGTAATCGAGGCCGCAAAGCACTCCGCCACCACGGGGGACGCGGTCCGCCTCTGATTGATCGCCCGCGATGCCGAAGGCGAGCCGTCCTCACCGCGCGCCAGGGTGGGGTGGCTTCGCCGACGCGACCTGGGGACGACCTACGGCCCCGGCGCACGCACCAACGGCGGATACAACACCTCAGCGGCCCCTCGCCGAAACAGAGCAGCCGGCCGCCCTCCATCCCGAGAAGTGCTCTCCCCGGTGGCAACCAACAACCCCTCCACCCCGGTCACCTTCCGATGAAAGTTCCGAGGATCCAACGAGATCCCCCAAACGATCTCGTAAACCCGCCGCAACTCGGCAACGGTGAACTCCGAACCGCAGAACTCCGCCCCCAAAGGCGTGTACTCCAACTTGGCCCGGGCCCTCTCCACCCCGTCTCCCAAGATCCGGTCGTGGTCGAAGGCCAGCGAAGCAGCCTCCCCCACCGGAACCCAGGACGCAGCAGCAGCATCAGTCCCGGCAACAGGCACAGGCAGGTCAGGCGCCAACGCCAGGTAGGCGACAGACACCACCCGCATCCGAGGATCCCGCCGGGGCTCCCCATAGGTCCCCAACTGCTCAAGATGCAGCCCGGACACCCCGGTCTCCTCCGAGAGCTCCCGCGCGGCGGCTGCCTCCACCGACTCGGCAACCTGAACGAACCCCCCGGGCAACGCCCACCGCCCCCGATACGGCGCCTCCCCACGCCGAACCAGCAGGGCGCACAACGCATCCCCCCGCACGGTCAACACCACCAGATCGACCGTGACAGCAAAGGGAGGGAAATCACTTGGCGTGTACACACCGGCAAGTATAGGCTTATCGTCAGAACGACGACAAGCACCCAAGGAGCCCCCAGATGGCTGACATCAGCAGGTACCCCGGCCTCCGCCACCTCAGGGGAGCCCCCACGGTCCACATCAGACACGTCAAGAAGGGCGAGGTCATCCACGAGGGCACAGGCCTCAGCTTCTGGTTCCGCCCCAGAACGGCAGTCCTCAGCGAAGTCCCGGTGGACGACCGAGAACTCCCGATGCTCTTCCACGCCAGGACGAACGACTACCAGGACGTGACAGTCCAACTGACCGTCACCTACCGCTGCACCAGCCCGGAAACCGCCACCACCAGGATCGACTTCTCGATCGACCCGGACACGGGAGTCTGGCGCCAGGACCCGCTGAGCCAGATCGCGAACACCCTCACCGAGAGCACCCAGCAACACGCTCTGAAAATCCTGGGCACCCTGACGCTGGACACCGCCATCAAGACCGGCGTAGCACGCGTCAAGCAGGAGATCAGCGAGAACCTGACCGCGGACCACATCGGCCTGGAGATCATCGACGTCCGCGTAGTCGCGATCCGCCCGGACGCGGACATGGAGAAGGCCCTCCAGACCACCGTCCGCGAGAAGGTCCAGCAGGACGCCGACAAGGCCACCTACGAACGCCGAGCCATGGCGGTGGAACGCGAACGCTCGATCAGCGAGAACGAACTCCAGAACCAGATCGAACTCGCGAAGCGAGAAGAACTCCTGGTGGTCCAACGAGGCGCGAACGCCCTGAAGAAGGCCGAAGACCACGCCAGGGCCAGCCGAGTGGCCGACGACGCCAAGGCAGACGGCATCCGCAAACTGGCAGAAGCCGAGGCCGCGGGCGAGAAGGCCAGGCTGGACGCCTACAAGGAGATCCCACAGGAGACCCTCTACGCCCTGGCAGCGAAGGAGCTGGCCGGCAACCTCCCGGAGATCGGCAGCATCACCCTCACCCCGGACCTGCTCCAGCCCATCCTGCAGAGACTGGCCCGATGAGCCTCGCCCCGCGAATTGTGCTGGTGCACAGGCGCACCGAGCTGACAGAGTTGCTGGCACGACATGGGACAAGAGGTCAGGTCGAGTTCTTCCTCAAGTCCCGCAACAGAACCCTGGACGAGGTGGTGGACCGTGACCAGCAGGCCCGCAGGGCGTTGGGAGACGTCAGCGCCGCCATCCCGCTCGACTGGCGCCGCGGCGTCGTCGAGCGGGAAGACCTGTCGCGGTTCCTGTTCGCGCCCGAGGACGTAGTCGTCATCGTCGGCCAGGACGGACTGGTCGCGAACGTCGCCAAGTACCTCGACGGCCAGCCCGTGATCGGCATCAACCCGGAACGGGGCGTGCTGGCGCAGCACGCCCCGAACGAGGCCGCGGAACTGCTGCACAACACCACCAACACCGAAGACCGCACGATGGTCGAGGCCAAGTCGGACGACGGCCAGACCCTCTACGCGCTCAACGAGATCTACGTCGGCCACCCGAGCCACCAGACCAGCCGCTACCGCGTCCACGCCGAACGCCAGGCCTCGTCCGGCATTCTGATCGGCAGCGGCACCGGAGCAACGGGGTGGTGCAGCTCGGCCCACCGCGAACGAAAGAGCCGACTCACCCTCCCCACTCCGACCGAGCGCAAGCTCGTCTGGTTCGTCAGGGAAGCGTGGCCGTCCCCCAGCACCGGCATCACCCACACCGAAGGCGAGATCACCGACGCACCACTCGACATCGAGGTCGAGTCGGACGGCCTGGTGGCGTTCGGCGACGGCATCGAGAGCGACGCCCTACGACTGGGCTGGGGCCAACGGCTGAGCATCGGACTCGCCACCCGCCGTCTCCGCCTCGTGCGCTGACCCGATCACCAACAGACAGACCCCGGACAACACCGCACCCGCAACCAGATACAGCGCGATGGCCCAAGTCCCGGTGCGCAGCAACGACTGCGCCACCAACGGCGCCAGCCCACCACCCAGCACAGCACCGAGCTGGAAGCTCAACGCCACCCCGCTGTACCGAACCCGAGTCCGGAACAGCTCGGCAAAATAAGCAGCGGACGGCCCGAACAACGCAGCAGAGCCAACAAACCCGAGCACCATCGCGAACGTGAACCAGCCGGAGTCCGTGAGCCAGAACAACGGAAACGCGAACGCGGCCTGGAAGATCGCCCCGCCGAACATCACCGGCAACCGCCCGACGCGGTCGGACAACAGCGCGAACGCAGGCACAGCAACAACCTGCGCCAAAGACCCCACCACGGTGGCGATCAGCAGATCGTCCGCGGAGATCTTCAACGCCGTCCGCCCGTACCCGATCATGAACACGCTCAGCACGTAGATGAAGATCGTGAAGCCGAGGTTCACACCGGCACCCAGCAACACCACGCGCCACCGGTCGCGCAGCACCTCCGCGATCGGCAGCCGCGACTTCTCCACGCGCGCGAACTGCGGCGACTCCGACACGCGCAGCCGGATGTAGAGGCCTATCCCGACCAGCACGATCGAGAACAGGAACGGCAGCCTCCAGCCCCAGCTCAGGAAATCCGGCCCGGAGGCCTTGGAGGACAGGTACATCGCGAGGTTCGCGAGCACGAGCCCGACCGGCGACCCGATGAACACCCAGCTGCCGTACCAGCCCCACCGCCCCGGCGGCGCGTGCTCGACGGCCATCAACGACGCGCCACCCTGCTCGCCGCCCATGAAGAACCCCTGGACGACCCTCAACAGAACCAGCAACAGCGGCGCGAAGATGCCGACCTGGGCGTAGGTCGGCAGCAGTCCGATCATCGCCGTCGACACACCGGTGACCGAAAGGGTGATCACGAGCATCGAGCGGCGGCCGATCCGGTCGCCGAGGTGCCCGATCACCGCGCCGCCCAGCGGCCGGGCGAAGAAGCCCGCGCCGAACGTGGCGAACGCAAGCAGCACACCGACGCGCGAGTCGAACTGCGGGAAGAAGATCTTGTCGAACACGAGCGCCGAGGCCGTGCCGTAGAGCAGGAAGTCGTACAGCTCGATCGTGTTACCGACAGCTGATGCCACAGCTACTTTGCGTACCCCCGTCATCGTTCCAGCCTGGTCGAGGGATTGACACTGCGCAATGGTCCGGTCACCCTTCGTCCTACGTTCCTACTCTTCAGTAACGAGGTAGCAATGACGCGCCGAGTGACTGTTGTCTCCCTGCTCACGGCCCTGATCGCGGCATTGCTGGCCCCGCACGCCAGCGCCGCCCCGAAGTACCGGAACTACGTCTCGCTCGGAGATTCGTTCGTCTCCGGACCGTTCATCCCCCTGCAGCGGCTCGACCCGCTGAGCTGCTTCAAGTCCACTCAGAACTACCCGTCCGTGCTCGCGAAGAAGCTCGGCATCGCCAACTTCACCGACATCTCCTGCGGTGGCGCGCAGACCAAGGACATGGCGGGTGTCCAGAGCGGCATTCCCGGCCAGTCCGTGCCGCAGTTCTCCGCCCTCAAGGCCGACACGGACCTCGTCACGGTGTCCATCGGCGGCAACGACATCGGGTTCTCCGACATCATCCTGACCTGCGCCGGCAAGAGCCTGGCCGACCCGAACGGCGCTCCCTGCAAGGCGACCTACGGCGACTCGCTGGGCCAGCGCGTCGACGCCACCTCCGCCAAGGTGGCCGCCGTGCTCGCGGGCATCAAGCAGCGCAGCCCGAAGGCCAGGATCGTGGTCGTCGGCTACCTGCGGATCCTGCCGCCGTCGGGTGGCTGCTGGCCGATCGTGCCGATCTCCCGCGGCGACGTGCCGTACCTCGACAACGTCCAGCAGCAGCTCAACGGAATGCTGGGCGCACAGGCGAAAGCGGCCGGTGCCACTTTCGTGAACCCCTACGACATCAGCACCGGTCGCGATACGTGTGCAGCACCGTGGGACAAGTGGGTCGAGGGCATCATCCCGACGAGCCTCGCGTTCCCGGTTCACCCGAACGCCAAGGGCATGGCTGCGGTGGGTAAGCAGGTGGCCGCCGCTCTCGCCGGGACGGAACTGACCGGCGTCTAGTTGCACGCACTTTCGGCGGTTTACACGATCTGGTGTTACCGCTCGGTTGAATGGAATTCCGGGTCCTTGCCGCGCCAGAGTGTTGGCATGGCAAGGACCCGACTTCTGTTTGCCTGTCTCGCGCTCGCCGCACCGCTCGTCCCCGCGACGGCCCAGGCGGCACCCCTGACAGCGCCTCTCCTCCCCGCATCCGGCCTGGTGCTGTCGGTGCAACCGGAGATGGGCACACTCAGCACCACGCAGCTGAACTGCGAACCCGCAGGCGGACTGCACAAGAACGCCGAAACGGCGTGCGACCAGCTCCTGCCCGTCGAAGGCGACTTCCGCAGAATGGAAGAGACCGGCGCGATGTGCACGATGGAGCTGAACCCGACCAAGGCGACGTTGCGCGGCAAGTGGCGCACCAAGAAGCTCGACTTCCAGCAGGTGTTCTCGAACCCGTGCGTGATGCGGGCGTTCACCGGCAAGGTCTTCGACTTCTAGGACCGCGTTGGCCGGTGTTCCAGCGCACCGCCGTCGCGCTGGAACACCGGCAACGCACTAACCAGGGAGCCCCCACGACGGAACCGGTGATCCGCCCACCGGTCCTACCCTCAAGTCGGGCTTGTCGCCGCCGCGATGAACGACAGCTTCCTCACCGCGGCGCAGTTCGATGCGCAGATCTCCGTTGGCCAGCACCGAGAACTGCTTCGGCCGACCGCGTGAATCACGCACGACCGGATCCTTGATGTCCGTGCGCACAACGCAGGGCGCGCCGACCTCACTCCGCAGCTTGATCCACCTCGTCACGCCGTTCTGTCGTGACGCGGAGAGCAGGAACGCGCCCTGCGTCCGGAAGTTGTCCAACGAGATGTCCGGCCACGGCACCGCGGGAAAGACCCGGATCACGCCACCCCAGCTCTGGCAGAGCATGTCGTACATCGACTGCACGGCGCTCAGCGGTGTTTCGATGACCGGACCGGACTCCTGGTACATCGTGTTCGGCTTGATGTACCGGCGCATCAGCTCACCGAGGTAGAAGCCGGCCTTGTCGCCACGTGCCATCTGCGCGCTGATCGACGCCGCTCCCGTGAACGTGTAGCCCTGCAACGCGCCTTCGAAGCTGATCCAGTGGTTCAGAGAAGTCTCGATGAGCTGACGACTGGCAGCGTCCTCCCACGTCACCTCGTACAGCGGATAGATCTGCAGCAGGTGCGAGTAGTGCCTGTGCGACTTCGCGAACGGCACCCCAGCGCCGATCATGTAGCCGTTGGCGTCCACCGGGTACGGCGTGAGATTGACGAGCGTGTCCTGCCACCTCGGGATCAACGGATCGTTGACGCGCAACGACTTCGCGGACTCCAGCAACGTCCGGCAGCCCCACCGGATCAGCGCGAGGTCGTAGGTGCAGTCCGGCGCGTTCACGCCGTACTCGGGCGAGAACGTGATCGGCAGGTGCCACTTCCCGTCCGAGCCCTTGGCCAGGAAGTGGAAGTAGTAGTTGATCGCCCTGCGCAGCAACGGGAACAGCACGCCTCGCAGCACGCGGTCGTCCATCGTGTGCCGGTAGGTGAGCCAGACGTTGTGCAGCGTCCAGGTCAGGTTTCCGACCTCGGGCGTCGGCACGTCCTTGCCGGGAACGCCCACGCCGTAACCGGAGTTGCCGATGCCCGCGCCGTTGTTCAGCACGCTGTCGGTGGTGCGCGGGATTCCGGCGGAGTCGTGCCGGTACTCGGCCGGTACCTGTTCCACGAGCGCGTCGCGGTATCTGTCGACGGAGTAGGTGACGGCGTCGAACTCGACGTGGTTGGAACCGTGGATCAGCCAGTACTCCAGCTGCACGTTGAGGTTCCACCACGTGCCCGGCCACGGCGTGTTCTCGAGCCACGGCCCGCAGGTCGCGATCGCGGGCGCCTCCTTCCGCGCCGCCGAGGCGAACTTGTAGAGCTGGATCCAGTAGAACGCCTGCAACCGCTTGTCCGGAATGGACAGAAAGCTCTTGCGGTAGAAGTCGTGCCACCACAGCCGATGCTCGACGGCGAGCCCGTCGATCGAGCCGCACCGCACGTTGGCGATCGCCTTGCGCACCGCCGTTTTCTCCGGATGTGACCACGCGACGCTGGTGAAGAGCGTCCGCCGGGTGCCGCGAGTGACCTCGCGCCACGCCGTCACGTGCTCGCCGCCCGCGTTCAACGGCTGCACGGCCAACTGCACGTCACCGGCGCTGGTGAGCTGCACGGTCGGGTTGTCGGTGAACCCGGGAGGCGGCTGGCGGCCCCACTTCGGATCGGTGCGAGGGCTGATCGCCTTGAGCGGGTGGAAGACCCACCTGAACGCCCGTTCGCCCTCGGTGGCCTGGACGTCGATCGCATAGAGATCGCGCCTGGTGTGGATGAAGGCGCGCACCTGAAGGCTTCCGGCGGCCGTGGTGATCGTGCCGGTCAGTTCGGCGTTCCAGAGGTCCAGCCGCAGGTCGACGCCGGTGATCGCGCCGACGGGTTCGAGCGTGAAGTAGCCGATGGGCAGCCGGGCGAGGCCGAACAGCGCCCCGAACTCCGGCCGGTGGTCCTGCACCTGGGAGTGCTGGACGTTGAACCTGATGGCGTTGACGCCCGGCTCGGCGTAGATGCCGGAGCCGAGGTAGCCGTTGCCGAGGAACGGGCCCTCGAACCAGGTCGTGGGCATCTTCTTCCAGATGAGATCGGATGTCCCGATGAAGTCCTTCCAGCTGAACGCATCACCCGCGAACGCACTCCCAGAGAGCAGCGCACTACCCGCTACCCCTGCTAGAGCGCCTCCGATCACTGTGCGCCGGTTGAGTTCGACCACTGCCGAGCACCTCACTTCACTGTGCGGTCCTGTCAACGCGGGCGGCGATTCATCGGATCTTTCGGGACGGCCACGGTCTCAGTCAAGAGGCCCTAGGCTTCGATCATGGGGGACTTCCTCGTCTACACGATCGGCTTCCCGATCACGTTCCTGCTGCTGGTCATGGGCATGTCCCTGGCCGCGCGGCGCATCCTCGGCCTGCGCATCGGCCTGATCCGCACGGCGCTGGCGTGCCTGATGGCGATCTCGATCGCGTCGAGCGCCTTCGGAGAGACCTCTGCGGAGCCCTCAGCCGGGCTGGTGACGCTCCAGCTGGGGCTGTCGCTCCTCGCGGTGATAGGCCTGCTGGCGTTCGCGGAGATCATCGTGCCGACCGGCTCGATCCCGCCGCCCACCGAGTGGTGGGGCATGGCGCGGCGCCGGATCGCGCGGACCCGGCGGTACTCGCGGATCACCGCCATCGCGTTCCGACACGGACTGGGGCCCTACCTGCGCGGACGGGAGCGGACCTCCACGGGGCTCGCGCGGTCGCTGCGGCTCGCGCTGCAGGACGCCGGCGTGACGTTCGTGAAGCTCGGGCAGGTGCTGTCGACGCGCGCCGACCTGTTGCCGCAGGACTTCGTCGACGAACTGAGCCTGCTCCAGGACAAGGTGCCGGCGGCCAAGTGGGACCAGGTCAGGGCGGTGCTCGACGCCGAGGTCGGGCTCGACGCATTCATGGAGGTCGATCCCGAACCGCTGGCCGCGGCCTCGACCGCACAGGTGCACCGGGCCGTGCTGAAGTCCGGCGCCGAGGTCGTCGTGAAGGTGCAACGGCCGGACGTCCGGGCAACGGCAGAGGGCGACCTGGACATCGTCGCCCGCCTCGCCGAGACGCTGCAGCGCACGCGGTGGGGTGCCGCGCTGGGCGTCCGCGACCTGGCGGCGGGGTTCGCGGCGGCGTTGCGCGAGGAACTCGACTTCAAGATCGAGGCACGCAACATCACGGCCGTGGCGGCGGCGTCGGACTCGTCGGTAGGACTGCCCCACGTCCACCTGTCGACGTCCAGGGTCCTCGTCATGGACAGGCTCGACGGCGTGCCGTTGCGCGGCGCCTCAGAGGACGTGGGGCTCGCACGGACGCTGCTGCGGTTCGTGCTGCGCCAGGTCATGCTGGACGGCGTCTTCCACGCCGACCCGCACCCCGGCAACGTGCTGCTGCTGGCTGACGGACGCCTCGGCCTGCTCGACTTCGGCTCGGTCGGCCGGATCGACTCGGCGCTGCGTTCGGCGTTGCAACGGCTGCTGCTCGCGATCGACCGCAGCGACCCGGCGAGCCTCACCGACGCGTTGCTGGAGCTGACCTCACGGCCGGAGGACATCGACGAGCAACGGCTGGAGCGCGCGCTCGGCCAGTTCATGGCCCGGCACCTCGGCGCGGGCATGCGGCCGGACGTGGAGATGTTCGGCGACCTGTTCCTGATCGTGTCGCGGTTCGGGCTGAGCATCCCGCCGGAGATCGCGGCGGTGTTCCGGGCCCTGGCGACGCTCGAGGGCACGCTGGCGGTGCTCGCGCCGGGCTTCAACATCGTCGTGGAGTCGCGGTCGTTCGCCGCCGAGCAGATCTCCGAACGGCTCACGCCGGAGTCGGTGAAGCGGACCATGACCGAGGAACTGCAGGCCGTGCTGCCGATGCTGCGCCGGTTGCCGCGGCGGATCGACCGGATCACCGGGGCGATGGAGCAGGGCCGGCTGAGCATGTCGATGAGGCTGTTCGCGGACGAACGCGACCGGTCGTTCGTCACCGGCCTGCTGCACCAGGTCATGCTGACCGTCCTGGGCGCGACCGCGGGTGTGATGGCGGTGCTGCTGCTCGGCTCGTCCGGCGGGCCCGAGGTCGCGGAGGACATCGGGCTGTACCAGGTGTTCGGCTACAACCTGCTGATCATCAGCGTGCTGCTGGGTCTGCGCGTGGTCGTGGCGGTGTTCCGACCACGATCTTAGAACTGCCTGCGATACACCGAGACGTCGTCACGCCACACGCCGAACTGGTCGGGAGCGGACTGGACGATCGTCATCTCGTTGAGGTGGCCGAGGATCCGCCACGAGCGCGCAACCGCTTGCGCGCCCGCGTAGGCGATCGTGCAGAACCGTCTGGGCTCCACGACCGTGCGCACGCGGTCGACCTTGCCGACGCTCATCGGCGTGTCGTGCCACAGGTCCAATGTGTACCCGGTGCGGATGGGATCACCGGACCCCAGCACGCCCTCGATGCTCACGATCAACCGCTCTCCTTCCAGCCGCAGGTCGTGGTGACCGCTGCGGGGCGGATTGCCACCGGTGTAAGCGGAGCGTGCCGGGTCGAGCACCCAGTGCCCCAGAAAAGGCACGAGATCGTCACTCATGTGTGTCCCTTCGCGGAACCTGCGCCACTGGCGGATTGTCCGGCGGATCGACGTGGGCGACCATCACCCGATGAGTTATGAGACGGGCGTTCGGTGGAAGTGGATACCGGCCGTCGTGCTCGGCTTCGTCCTGCTGAGCTGGATCGTGTTCGAGGCACTGGACCTCATCGACTTCGAAGGGGTCGTGTCGTGGGTGCGCGGCATCGACCCGGTGTGGGCGGCGGCGGCGATCTTCGCCCTGCTCGTCGTGGACGTGCTGCTGCCGGTGCCGTCCACTCCGCTCATCGTGCTCGCGGGAACGGCATTGGGCCTGCCTTTCGGGCTGGCACTCGCGATCGTCGGATCCCTGGGTTCCTCTGCCGCAGGGTACGCCCTGGGGCGGTTCGCGGGCCCGTGGCTGGTGCGCCGGGTGGTGACCATCGAGGAACTGACCGAAATGCGGCGATGGGGCCGTCAGTTCGGTCCCTGGTTCTTCGGAGTGGCGCGCGGAATTCCGATGATGGCGGAGACGGTGTCGGTGTCCGCGGGGGTGTCCAGGGTGTCGTTCCGCCAGTTCATGTCGTTCACCCTCGTCGGCACCATCCCCATTTGCGCCGCCTACGTGTTCGCGGGATCGAAGGCCGGCACGGTCGAGCAGATCGTGATGATCAGCGCTGTCGGATTCCTGCTGACGGTCGGCCTCTTCTACCTGCTGCGCCGGCTCGTGAAGGCGGCGCCTTAGGAAAACCCTTTGCGCGGCGTGGTTGTATGAGTGTGCGCCCGGTGCGCAGCGGAGGGTTACTTCCGGTGATTACTCAGGTTCAACTCCTGAGGCCGGTTTCGGCCGGTCTCGCTCACCTCGGTGGGCACGTCACCCTCCGCGATTTGATCTCGGGCGTCCACAACTCCACATCCGCCGGAATTAAATCGCTGGCGCGATGTGGTTGTATAGAAATCGCACCCGGTGCGAAGCCGGCGGTTACTTCATTCAGGTTGAAAATCGACCGCAGGCGCGTTTGATCTCGGGAGCGCACAACTTCACACGTGTCCGGTGCGAAGCAGAGGGTTACTTCCACTGTTAATGGGCGGGTTGCGGGTTCGAGTCCCGCCAGACGGGAAACCGGCTGTAGCTCAACTGGCAGAGCAGCAACGTACCTTCCGCGACTTTGATCTCGGACACGTGTGAGGTTTGTGGGCTCCCCTTTGTCTTTTCCGAGGGGGAAGAGCCGATGGCGAAGTTCAACATCTTCCGCGCACGTCCGGCGGGCACCAGCCCGGTCGCCACGGCGCCGGAACCGACCGGCCGCACCTACGAGGGTGGCGACGGCTACGCCCGTGACGCGAAGTCCGAGCTGTTCCTGCTCGCCGTGTCCAACATGGGCGGCGAGGACACCTTCTACGAGTCCGGCGGTCAGCGCGACAACCGCTTCGCCCAGCTGGTCCACGAGACCTCCCTGGCGGATCCCGAGTGGACCGCGCGCCTGCTCGCGTGGCTGCGCGGCGAGGCGAACATGCGCACGGCGTCGCTCGTGGGCGCGGCCGAGTTCGTGCTGGCACGGCTCGTCTCCGAGACCGGCGAGGGCATCACCAACCGCGCCGTCGTGGACTCCGTGCTGCAGCGCGCCGACGAGCCGGGCGAACTCCTGGCCTACTGGACCGGCACGAACGGCCGGCGCGTGCCGAAGCCGATCAAGCGCGGCATCGCCGACGCCGTCGGGCGCCTCTACAACGAGCGCGCGGTCCTCAAGTGGGACAGCGACGCCCGTGGCTTCCGGATGGCCGACGTGCTGAACCTCGCCCACCCCTCGCCCGCCGCTCCGTGGCAGGGCGCGCTCTTCCAGTACGTGCTGGACCGCCGCCGTTCCGCGGAGGCGGACGTTCCCGCCGAGCTGCGCGTGATCGCGGCACGGCGTGAGCTGATGGCGTGGCCGGTCGAGCAGCGCCGTTCGCTGTTCCAGCGCCCCGACGCGGTCGACGTGCTGCGTCAGGCGGGCATGACGTGGGAGTCCGTGGCCGGCTGGCTGCAGGGACCGCTGACTCGTGAGGTGTGGGAGGCGCTCGCGCCGTCGATGGGCTACATGGCTCTTTTGAGGAACCTCAGGAACTTCGACGAGGCCGGCATGTCCGACGAGGCCGCGGCGGCTGTCGCGGCACGTCTGGCCGACCCCGGCCAGGTCGCGCGCTCGCGGCAGTTCCCGTTCCGCTTCCTGTCCGCGTACGAGGCGGCGCCGAGCCTGCGCTGGGGCCACGCCCTGGACCAGGCGCTGCAGGCGTCTTTGAGCAACCTGCCCGCACTGCCGGGCCGGTCGCTGATCCTCGTCGACACCTCGGCGTCGATGACCGGCGGCACGATCTCGGCTCGTTCGAAGGTCACCCCGGCCAAGGCCGCGGCGGTGTTCGGCGTCGCGCTGGGCGCGAAGGGCGAGCAGGTCGACGTCGTCGGGTTCGCGGACGGCACGTTCCGGCACGACGTCGGGCGGGGCGCTTCGGTGATCCGCGAGGTCGACCGGTTCCTCAAGCGGATCGGTGAGGTCGGGCACGGCACCGACATCGTCGGATCGCTCAAGCGCACCTACCGGACTCACGACCGCGTGTTCATCATCTCGGACATGCAGACGATGTCCGGGTACTACGGGCAGGGCGTCTCGGACGTCGTGCCGCGGCACGTGCCGATCTACGGGTTCAACCTCGGTGGCTACCGGAACGCCGCGTACGCCACCGGCACGGCTCGTCGCCACGAATTCGGTGGCCTGACGGACGCGACCTTCAGGGCGATCCCCTTGCTCGAAGCAGGTCAGAACGCCACCTGGCCGTTCTGAGGTGTGAGAGCTCTCCTGACGCGGAGAGCTCTCACACTTACTATCAGTTAGCGTTTTGACCAGGTATGATGCCGCTATGGACTACAACGTGTTCGCGAAAGCGTGCCCGTCGCGTCCCACGCTGGAGCACATCACCGGCAGGTGGGGCAGCCTGACGCTGACCGCACTCATCGACGGGCAGCTGCGCTTCAACGAGCTGCGCCGCCGCGTCGACGGGGTCAGCGAGAAGATGCTGTCCCAGACGTTGCAGGCGCTGGAGCGCGACGGTCTGGTGCACCGGGAAGCCCAGAACACGAACCCGCCGCGCGTCGACTACAGCCTCACGCCGCTGGGCCGCGAGACGGCCGAGCGGCTGCTGTCGCTGATCCACCTGCTGGAGGGCCGCATGCCCGAGGTGCTGGCCGCGCAGGCCGCGTACGACTCCCGCTGAGCACGTGAAGGGCTGCGGACTCTGCTGGACCCGCGCCGAGCTGGAGCTGCTCGACGGCGATCCCAAGTTGGTGCCCGACACCGTCGTGTGGCAGTTCGCCTGGGAGGTCGAGGACCACTTCGAGCCGGACGAGTACGAGCTCGCCTGGCGACGGCTCGCGCCCAGGGTGCTCGATCTGCTGGAACGCGACCCGGACAGCCGGCTCACCCAGGGTCTGACGTGGGCCAACCTGCCCGCGTGGCCGGAAGCCGAACGCGCCGCGTTGCGAGCGAGGCTCACCGAGATCATCGTCGGCTCGGCGGACAGCCCGGAGCTGAGCGAGCTGGTCCAGGCCGCCGCGCAGATGGACGAGGACCTGACGCCGTGGCTGCGCATTGTCGACGGCCTGCCCGAAACAGCCGTCGCGGAGCTCGCTCACAAGTGGTCGTACGACTTCCTGTCCGGCGGCACCCCGTGCGACGGCGGCTGGTTGCGCTGGGACGAACCGGCTGCGCCGATCCGGAGCTGGCTGCTCACCCCTGCACTGCGCGACCGTCTGTCCGCAATGGACAACGAGGTCGCGCAGTACGCGGTGATGCAGATCGACGCGCTCGAATGACGCTCTATTTCGCTTGCCGCAGCTATTTAGGCTGAGTGCGTGAAGTGTTGTGGACGCGTCCTGACCGAGGCAGATCTGATGCTGCTCGACGGGGATCCCGAACTGGTTCCGGAGGAGGTCCTGCGGAGGTTCGCCATTCATCCCTCGTCCTGCTTCGACGAGAACGAGTACCAGGCTGCCTGGCGGCGACTCGCGCACAGGATGATCAGGTTGCAGGAGGAAGCTCCGGACGCCGGGCTCACCTTCGGGATGACGCGAGCGAAGAGCCTCAGCTGGCCGGAAGACGAGCGCACCGCGCTGCGTGAGCAGTTCACCGGGGCGATCATGCGCGCGGTCGCCGACGAGGAGCGCTGGCCGAACCTGGACGGGTTGATCCAGTCCGCCGCTCACCTGGACGAGGATCTGACTCCGTGGCTGCGCCTCGTCGACAGCCTGCCCGATGAGGTCGTCGTGCACCTCGCCAAGGGTTGGTCGTTCGACGTCTACTACGACAACGGCCGCTTCGGCAACTGGTTGTACTGGGAAGACCCCACGTCCGGCGAGCAGATGCAGGAATGGCTGCTCCGCCCCGCCCTGCGCGACCGTCTGTCCGAAGTGAACAGTGAGGTCGCGCAGAGCGCGTTGGAGCATCTCCGTTGGCTTGTAGGCGACTTCAGCACTCGATGACGTTCACGGCGAGTCCGCCGCGAGCTGTCTCCTTGTACTTCACCGACATGTCCTTACCGGTGTCCCGCATGGTCTTGATGACCTTGTCGAGCGACACGAAGTGCGAGCCGTCGCCGCGCAAAGCCATGCGCACAGCCGTGATGGCCTTGATGGACGCGACGGCGTTGCGTTCGATGCACGGAATCTGCACCAGGCCGCCGATCGGGTCGCACGTCAGGCCGAGGTTGTGCTCCATCGCGATCTCGGCGGCGTTCTCGACCTGTTCGGGGGTGCCGCCGAGCACCTCGGCGAGGCCGCCGGCGGCCATCGAGCAGGCCGAGCCGACCTCGCCCTGGCAGCCGACCTCGGCACCGGAGATCGACGCGTTCTCCTTGAACAGCACGCCGATGGCGCCCGCCGTCAGCAGGAACCTGACCACGCCGTCGTCGGAGGCTCCCGGCACGAACTTCGTGTAGTAGTGCAGGACCGCCGGGACGATGCCGGCCGCGCCGTTGGTCGGCGCGGTGACGACACGGCCGCCCGCCGCGTTCTCCTCGTTGACCGCCAACGCGAAGAGCGTCACCCAGTCCATGACCCGCAGCGGGTCGGTGACGAAGTGCTCCTTCTCCAGCGTCTTGCGCATCTCGGCGGCGCGGCGGCGGACCTTCAGGCCGCCGGGCAGGACGCCGTGCTCGTTGCAGCCGCGTTCGACGCACTCCTGCATGACGTGCCAGATGTGCAGAAGTCCTTGCCGGACCTCGGCTTCGGTGCGCCACGACAGCTCGTTGGCCATCATGATCTCGCTGATCGACAGACCGGTCTCGCGGCAGCGCGCGAGGAGTTGGTCGCCGGTCAGGAACGGGTGGGCCAACGGCGTCGAGTCGAGCTTGATCCGGTCGGTGCCCGACGCGTTCTCGTCGACGACGAACCCGCCGCCGATCGAGTAGTAGACGGCGTGCTCGACCGACTTGCCGTCCGTGAACGCCTCGAAGCTCATCCCGTTGGGGTGCAACGGGAGTGACTTGCGGCGGTGCATGACGAGGTCGCGGTCGTGCACGAAGTCGATCTCGTGCGCGCCGCCGAGCTTGAGTCGTTTGCCGGAGACGATCTCCTCGACGCGGGCGGCCGCGACGGTGGGATCGACTTCTTCCGGATGGTTGCCTTCCAGGCCCAGGAACACGGCTTTCGGGCTGCCGTGGCCGTGGCCGGTCGCACCAAGTGAGCCGAACAACTCGACGTGCACGCGGTCCACTTCGGACACACGTGCGCCGAGCTTCTCGACGAACATCGCGGCCGCGCGCATCGGGCCGACCGTGTGTGAACTGGACGGTCCGATGCCGACGGAGAACAGGTCGAAAACGCTGATCGCCACTGATCAGTCCCTCGTGGTGGTGGAGCGGTCAGTCAGACGTGGTGAGCTCGGCGTACTTCGCCGAGGTGAGGAGGTTCTCGGCCGACTCGACGCGGACCTTGAACAGCCAGCCGGCGCCGTACGGGTCGTTGTTCACGATCGCCGGGTCGTCCACGACGGCGCTGTTGACCTCGATCACCTCACCGGTGACGGGCGAGAACAGGTCGCTGACGGACTTGGTGGACTCCAGCTCGCCGCAGACCGCGTTGGTGACGACCTTGGCACCGACCTCTGGCAGCTGGACGAAGACGATGTCACCGAGCGCATCAGCGGCGTACTCGGTGATTCCGCAGGTCAGCGGGTCCTGGGTGCCCGGCGTCCAGTCGACCCACTCGTGCTCGGCGGTGTAGAGCAGGTTCTCGGGGAACTCCACGGCGCGACTCCTCTGGCTGTGACGGGTCAGGAAACTTGCGCCCCCTCCGCCGTGCAGAGTTGCCTACCCCGAGCGGTCTTGCTGCCTGAGAGTGTGCGGGAGCTTGCCCCTTCGGCGCCCCGACCGGTTCGTCGAGGTCTCTCCCACTCGGGTTCTGACGCTTGCACGCCGCGGCCGGTGTTCAGTTCTCGGCGCGAACGCTATGTGCGGCCCCCGCCGAGTGTCAACGCGGGACGGTCGAGCGGAACGCGAACGAGGCTCAGGTCGCTCTGTCCTAGATGAACAACCAGAGGGTTACCGGATAGTGCGATCCGCACAGTGACATGACCTTCCGACTGGCCCACATTATGAGATGTCGGCCCACCGAACGGAGGAGTCATCGTGCGGATCGCAGTTCCTCGCGAGATCAAGAACCACGAGTACCGCGTCGCTCTCACGCCTGCCGGTGCGCACGAACTGACCAGCCGCGGCCACGACGTGTACGTCGAGCAGGGTGCCGGTCTCGGTTCCGCGATCACGGACGAGGAGTACCTCGCCGCGGGCGCCAAGATCCTCCCGACCGCCGACGACGTGTGGGCGGAAGGTGACCTGGTTCTCAAGGTCAAGGAGCCGATCGCCGAGGAGTACCCCCGTCTCCGCGCCGGTCAGACCCTCTTCACGTACCTGCACCTCGCCGCCGACCGGCCGCTGACCGAGGCGCTGCTGGCGTCCGGCACCACGGCCATCGCGTACGAGACCGTGCAGCTGCCGAACCGCTCGCTGCCGCTGCTCGCCCCGATGTCCGAGGTCGCGGGCCGCCTGGCCCCGCAGGTCGGCGCCTACTCGCTGATGAAGCCCTCCGGTGGCCGTGGCGTGCTGCCCGGCGGCGTCCCCGGTGTCGCCCCGGCCCGCGTGGTCGTGATCGGCGGCGGCGTGGCCGGCGTCAACGCCGCCACCATCGCCGTCGGCATGGGCGCGGACGTGCAGATCCTCGACACCAACGTGGACCGCCTGCGCCAGATCGACGCCCAGTTCCAGGGCCGCCTGCGCACGCTCGCCTCGAACTCGTTCGCCATCGAGCAGGCCGTCCGCGAGGCCGACCTGGTCATCGGCGCCGTGCTCGTCCCCGGTGCCGCCGCCCCGAAGCTCGTCTCGAACGCGCTCGTCGCGGACATGAAGCCGGGTTCGGTGCTCGTCGACATCGCCATCGACCAGGGCGGTTGCTTCGAGGACTCCCGCGCGACCACGCACGCCGAGCCGACCTACGAGGTCCACAACTCGGTGTTCTACTGCGTCGCGAACATGCCGGGTGCCGTCCCGCGCACCTCGACCTACGCGCTGACCAACGTCACGCTGCCGTACGCGGTCGCGCTGGCCGACAAGGGCTGGGAGAAGGCGCTCAAGGACGACCGTTCGCTCGCCCTGGGTCTCAACGTCCACGCGGGACTGCTGACCAACGGCCCGGTGGCCGAGGCGACCGGCCTCGTGCACACGCCGCTGGAGACCGTCGTCTAAGACCAACTGAATGAATGAGGCCCCCGCACGCGTGAATCGCTGCGGGGGTTTCGCCTATCTGAGTGCGGCGACGCGCGCCTTGATGCCGTCGATCACGCAGTCGAGCCCGAACTCGAACTGCCCTTCCAGCGACCAGATCTCCTGCTCGTCCAGCATCCTGACGTAGTTGGGGTGCTTCTCCCGGTACAGGTCGGCGATCTTCGTGAGGTCCGGCGGCGGGGAGTCCATCCCGCCGCGGGCGATGAAGTTGACCTCGGCGATCGAGTACCCGACGACGTAGCTCGACACCGTCGAGACCGACTGCGCAGCGGCGGGCAACGACAGACCGGACCGCAGCATGGGCTCGAACATCGAGTCGGACATCGCCACGGCCTTGGGGCCGATGCTGTTGAACTCGCCGATGCCGCGCACCCACCACGGATGCTTGTGCGCGAGATGACGCAACGCGTGCATCATCCCGCGGACCGCGGTCTCCCAGTCGTCGTCGGGCCCCGGCAGGGGGAACTCGCCGTAGACCTCGTCGAGGCAGAGTTCGATCAACGCGTCCTTCGTCGGCACGTGCCAGTACAGCGACATGGGGGCCGCGCCCAGTTCCGCCGCGAGCTTGCGCATGGACAGCTTCTGCAGGCCGTGCTCGTCCAGCATCTGCATGGCCTTGCGAACGATCGTCTCCCGGCTCAGGCCGAGAGGCTGACCGCTGCTGGGCCGAGGCTTGCTGAACCACACGCTGTCCACACCGACGATCCTATGCACGCCGCAGCAAAACGCTGGCCACAACACCTCCCAGGAACACGGCGATCGCACCGATCACAAGGCTCACGCTCATGCCGTTCGAGAACGCCTCGCGCACGACCGTGATGTCCGCACCGCTGTGCAAGGCCTCACTCAGCGACCGCCCCGGAACGCCGTCCGGCAACGACGCCACGAACCGTGCCGACAGCAATGCGCCGAGCACGGCGATGCCGAACGACGAGCCCAGCTCCGTCAGCGTGCCGGACAGCCCGGACGCGATGCCGGCGCGTTCCGGCGGGATCGAGCCCATCAGCGCGTTGACCGCGACCGGTTGGGACACACCGACTCCGACGCCGATGAGGATCAGACCGGCCAGCGTCGGCGGGTAGGTCGTGCCGATCGACAGCAACGCCACGCCGCCCGCGACGATCGTCATGCCGAGCAGCATCGCCCGGCCAGCGCCGAGCCTCATCACGAGCTGTCCCAGGGTGTTGCTGGTGACGAGCAACGCGATCGCCATCGGCGCCACGCGCACGCCGGCCTCCAGCGGGCTGTAGCCGAGCACGCCCTGAAGGTGTTGCGTCAGCAGGAAGAGCGAGCCCGCCATGCCGAACGCCGCGAGCACGCCGGACGCCACCGCGCCGGTGAAGCGGCGGTTCTTGAAGAACCCGAGATCGAGCATCGGATCGGCGGTGTGCCTTTCCCACAAAGCGAATCCGGTCATGGTGATGAGCCCGATCGCCACCGGGACGCCGAACTCGGCCGAGCCGAACCCGTGCTCCGGCACCTCGATCACCGCGTACACGATCGACACCATGCCGATGATCGACAGGACCGAGCCGAGCACGTCCGGTTTGCGCACGGTCGGGTCCTTGGACTCCGGCACGAGCATCGCGACGGCCGCGATCGCGAGGATCGCCACCGGCACGTTGATCAGGAACACCGAGCCCCACCAGAAGTGCTTGATCAGCGCGCCACCGATCACCGGCCCCGCCGCGAAGCCGAGACTCGTTACAGCGGCCCAGATGCCGATGGCCTTCGGGCGTTCCTTGTCGTCGAACAACTGCATCAGCACGGCGAGCGTGCCGGGCATCAGCACCGCTGCGCCGATCCCCATGAAGCCGCGGGCCGCGATCAACGCCTCGGACGAACTCGCGTAGGCGGCGACCGCGCTGCCGATGCCGAACAGCGCGAGACCGGACAGAAGTGCCCGCTTGCGGCCGAACCTGTCGCTCAGCGATCCGGTCGTGAGCAGCAGGCCCGCCAGTGCCAGCGAGTAGGCGTTGATCATCCACTGGATGTCGGCGGTGCTCGCGTCCAAGCCCGTCGAGATCGACGGGATCGCCACGTTGAGAACGGTGTTGTCCAGCACCACGACCATCACGGACAGGCAGAGCACGCCGAGCACGGCCCAGCGCTGGGGGTGCGGGTGCACCCCGACCTTCTCGGTCGTCGAAGTCATCGTTCCTCCCCCTTACGGTGTACGAGGAACTTACAGCGTACGAGACCTCAGGACGCAAGCCGATTTCGCGCAGAGCGTGCGCAAGTGCCTGGAGGCAAAAGAGAGAGGGGAAAATAAAGGGCGGCCGCGCTCAACCAGCCTGGGGGTCACTGGGAGCGGGGCCGCCGTGTCCAAATATAGCGGGCCTTGGCACACCGCGCCCAGCACCCCCACCGAAACGCGACCCAAAAGTTTCCCCGAGTGGACCATCGGCCGCGTCCGACCAGTCCAGCAAACGAGTGAATTCGGTGTTTCCCGGTGCGGCGAGCAGGGGGTTCGGCCGATGAAGACGGAGTCGGGTGTCCCTCGAAGGGAGATTCCATGGCTGAACCACAGGGATGGATCCACTGCCACGACCCATTCGGTCGGGACAGATCGATGACCGTTCTGGTGGAGAACGACCGGGTTCTGCTGGTCACGCCTCCTGGCGAGACCGCTGTGATGTCCGCCACTCAGACGCGTCGACTGGGCTCTTTGCTCGACCAGGCCACGGCGAAGATGTGATGGACGAGACCCTCCGCGACGCGGTGCTGCAACGCCTGGCACTGCTGGACAAAGTCGCAGAGCACGGAGAAGCCGAGGCGCTGGTTCCGTTGGCCCGCGCGGAGATCCACCGCCTGGCGGACGGCTGGCGGCTGTTGCTGACGGTGCACCAGCCCGACGAGGACAGCCGGTGCAAGGCCTGTCCCGGCTGGCTGCGTCGCCGCCGGTGGCCGTGCCAGATCTGGAACATGGCGCACCAGCACCTGATCGGCGAGGGGCTGCCTCACCGCGAGCGGCGCCGGCCGTTGCGCAACCCTTTCACTCGATCAGGTGTTATCGAACTGCCGGAGGAGACTCCGGCGGAGATGACCACCGAACTGCCGATCATGCGGGAAGAGTCGTCGGCCGTGCATCGCGCGCCCGTCGTGTCTCGGCCCAAGCACGCCTTGCCGGACTGACGTATCAGGCAGGATGGGCCGCATGCATGACGGCAGCGGCCTCATCGCGGTCCAGAACCTGTCCAAGCAGTTCGGTTCTGTCACGGCCGTGAACAACCTGAGCTTCACCGTGTCCCCCGGCAGCGTGACGGGCTTCCTCGGCCCGAACGGCGCCGGCAAGACGACGACCCTGCGAATGCTGCTGGGTCTCGTCAAGCCGACGAGCGGCACGGCGACGATCAACGGACGACCGTTCCACCAGCTCGGCCAGCCCGGTCGCGTGGTGGGCGCGGTGCTGGAGGCGCAGGGATTCCACCCCGCCCGCTCCGCCCGCAACCACCTGCGCGTGTACGCGTCGGCCATCGGCGTGCCGGACGCGCAGGCCGACCAGGTCCTCGGCCTGGTCGGCCTGGGCACGGCCGCCGATCGCAAGGTGGGCGGGTTCTCGCTCGGCATGAAGCAGAGACTGGCGCTGGCCACGGCGTTGCTCGGCGACCCGCAGGTGCTCGTGCTGGACGAACCCGCGAACGGTCTCGACCCCGAGGGCATCGCGTGGCTGCGGACGTTCCTGCAGTCGTACGCGCGCATGGGACGCACGGTGCTGATCTCCAGCCACCTGCTGGCGGAGGTCGAGCAGACCGTCGACCAGGTCGTGATCATCTCGCGCGGGCAGACGATGTTCTACGGGCCGCTGGACCAGTTGCGGCAGTCGCAGCAGCGCCGCGTTCTCGTGCAGCCGTCGGACCTCAACGCGCTCGCGAACGCTCTCCGTGCCGAAGGCGTGCAGGCGATCGAGCAGCTGCCGGACGGCAGGCTCGCGGTGTCCGGTGTGGACTCCAAGTACGTGGCGGACTGCGCGTTGAAGGCCGGGGTGTCGATCTACGGCATCCAGGAGGAGCAGGTCGACCTGGAGCGGTTGTTCTTCCAGCTCACCAGTGGCCAGTACGCCGGGAACGCACCGGCGCCGTATCAGCAGCAACAGCAGGGTGGTTGGGCCTGATGGGCAACCTCGTACAGGCGGAGCTCCGCAAGACGACGACGACCGGCCTGTGGTGGGGTCTGCTGATCCCCACCGCCGTGCTGGCGCTCGGCTGGGGGCTCGCGACCGGCATGCTGGGACAGTTCTTCGTGGACTTCGCGTCGTCGAGCGACGTGGACGAGGTGTCCGACTTCCTCGGGGTCACGCCGGACCAGTGGAAGATCTCGCTGTTCGGCATGGCGCGGGCGATCAACATCTCCACGATCTTCCCGATGATCTTCGGCGCGATGGCGATCTCGGGTGAGATCAACCGCCGGACGATCACGACGACGTTCCTGACCGCGCCGTCGCGGATGCACTCGATGCTGGCGAAGATGCTGGTCTACGTGCTGTGGGGCGCGATCTACGGCCTCGCGATCATGCTGTTCCTCGGCATCGGCGTGGTGCTCACCAGCGAGTCCGGGCAGCTGCCGGACGCCGGTGGCTGGGCGATGCTGACGCTGGTCTGCGTGCTGTCGTCGATCCTGATGACGATGTTCGGCGTCGGCGTGGGCGCGCTCATCCCGAACGTCGCCGGGACGATCGTGTTGCTGCTGCTGTACTTCCTGGTGATCGAGAACGTGCTGCACTTCGTGCTCGTGTACCTGGAGGTGCCGGCCGTCATCGGCTTCCTGCCGAACGGGGCGATCAACGGGCTCACCGGGGCGGTCGCGGTCGACCTGTTCCTGTCGTCCGCGGGCGTGGTGCCACCGGAGATCGAGGACGTGCTGCGCGCGATCGCCGGTGCCGGTGGGGCGCTCGACTGGTGGTGGTCGGGTCTCGTTTTCCTCGCCTGGTCCGGGATCGTCTTCGCGGGCGGCTGGGCGGTCACGCAGTCCAAGGACATCACCTGACCTGCGGTTCCTGACGTCAGAATTTTATGTCGGACCCCGAACGTACTGTGGGTCCCGTGACAAAGGGCTGGATCCGCCGACTGACCGCAGCGTGCTGGCAGCACCCCCGCCTGGTGGTGCTGTCGGTGGTCGCCGCGGTCGTCGGCGTGGGTCTGCAGGCGGCGGGTCCGTTGCTGCTCAAGACCGCGATCGACGACTCGACGGTGGGCCGCACCGACCGGCTGTGGCCGCTCATGGTGGCGCTGATCGTGCTCGAGGTGCTCACGTTCGGGTCGGCGTTCCTGCGGCGCTATCTGGGCGGGCGGCTGGCTCTGGGCGTGCAGCACGACCTGCGGCTCGGCGTGTTCTCCGCGGTGCAGCGGCTCGACGGCGCGAAGCAGGACGAGCTGCGGACCGGGCAGATCGTGTCGCGCTCGATCACCGACCTGCAGCTGGTGCAGTCGCTGCTGATGATGGCGCCGCTGGCCGTGGGCACGGTGGTGTTCGCGGTGGCCGCGCTGGCGGCGATGATCTACCTGTCGATCCCGCTGACGATCATCGCGGTGATCGTGCTGCCGCTGGTGGCGTGGCTGGCAGGGCGCACCCGGCTGACGCTGTTCCCCGCCACGTGGTCGGCGCAGCAGCGGGCCGCGGATCTGGCGCAGCACGTCGAGGAGACCGTCACCGGTGTCCGCGTGGTGAAGGGCTTCGGCCAGGAGGCGCGCGAGGTCGCGCGGCTGGAGAAGCACGCCAAATCCCTGTTCGCGGAACGGATGCGGGCCGCCCGGCTGTCGTCGAAGCCGCTCGCGACCGTGACGGCGCTGCCGTTGCTCGGCCAGGTCGCGGTGCTGGGGCTGGGCGGCTGGCTGGCGTTGCACGGCCAGGTCACGCTGGGCACGTTCCTGGCCTTCACGACGTACGTGGCGAACCTCGTCGGGCCGACGCGGCTGCTGTCGAGCCTGATGGTGTCCGCGCAGCTCGCCCGCGCCGGGGTGGAACGGGTCTACGAGCTGATCGACTCGCAGCCGGACGTGACGGACGGCCCCGGCGAGGTGCCGGACGGGCCGCTCGGGATCTCGTTCTCCGGCGTGACGTTCGGGTACGCCCGCAGCGAGCCGGTGTTGCAGGACTTCTCGATCTCCGTGGAGCCGGGCGAGACGCTGGCGCTGGTCGGCACGTCCGGTTCCGGCAAGTCGACGGTCTCCCTGCTGCTGCCTCGTTTCTACGACGTGCACACGGGTGCCGTGCGGGTCGGTGGCGCGGACGTGCGGACGTTGAAGCTGGAGTCGTTGCGCGGCACGGTGGGCGTGGTGTTCGAGGAGGCTTTCCTCTTCTCCGACACGGTGTTCTCGAACATCGCGTACGGCAGCCCGGACGCGTCGCGGGCCGAGGTCGAACGCGCCGCGAAGGCAGCGGAGGCCCACGACTTCATCCAGGCCCTGCCGATGGGCTACGACACGGTGGTCGGCGAGCGCGGCCTCACGTTGTCCGGTGGCCAGCGCCAACGCGTGGCCCTGGCCCGTGCGCTGCTCTCCGATCCGCGCATCCTCGTGCTGGACGACGCGACGTCCGCCGTGGACAACGCGACCGAGGCGGCGATCCACGCGACGCTGGCCTCGGTGACGGCGCACCGCACGACTTTGCTGGTGGCGCACCGGCGTTCCACCCTGTCGCTGGCCGACCGGATCGCGGTGCTGGACGCGGGCCGCGTGATCGACATAGGCACGCACGCCGAACTGATGGCGCGCTGCGCCCTCTACCGCGATCTGCTGGCGGGTCCCGGCGAGGCGATCGAGTCCGCCGCGCCCGTCCGCACCGGTGAGCTGTGGCCGGCGCTGTCGCAGGAAGACCTGGACGAACGCCTGATCGCCGAGGCCAGGACCTCCACTCCCGCTTCAGGCGGGCGCCGTGGCGGCGGGGGAGGCGGCGGTGGTGCCGGTGGCGGGATGTCCGCACTGGCCGGCGGCCCGCCCACCCCGGAACTGCTGGCGCAGGTGCGGAAACTCCCACCCGCCAACGAGATCCCGGTGCTGCACGGCGAAGACGCGCGCGCCCCCGATCCCGCCTTTCGTCTCGCCCGGCTGCTGCGCCCCGTTCGCTGGGCGCTGGGCGGCGTGGGCGCTCTGGTGGTGCTGGACGCGCTGGTCGGCATGGGCATGCCGTCGCTGGTGCGGCTGGGCATCGACGGCGGTGTCGTGGGCGGCGCCGAGTCGTCGTTGTGGCAGGCCGTCGTCCTGGGCGTGGGCCTGGTCGTGGTCGGCTGGCTGACCACGGCGAGCAGCACGCTCTTCGCCGCCCGCCTGGGCGAGCGCCTGCTCTACCTGCTGCGCGTGCGCAGCTACGCCCACCTGCAACGCCTCGGCCTCGACTACTACGAGCGCGAGATGGCCGGCCGCATCATGACGAGGATGACGACGGACGTCGACGCCCTCTCGACGTTCCTGCAGACCGGCCTGGTCACCGCCGTGATCAGCCTGATCACCGTCGTGGGCATCACCGCGGCCCTGGTGTTCACCGACGTCTCGCTGGCCCTGATCGCCCTGTCGGTACTGCCGATCCTGGCCGTCGCGACGGTGCTCTTCCAACGTCTCTCGTCGACTGCCTACGCGGAAGCCCGCGAACGAGTCAGCGCGGTCAACGCCGACCTTCAGGAGAACGTGTCGGGCCTGCGCGTCTCCCAGGCCTACACGCGGGAACGTCGTTCGGCGGAGGCCTTCGCCGAACGCAGCGACGCCTACCGTCGCACCCGCCTGCGGGCCCAGCGCTACATCGCCACGTACTTCCCTTTCGTGGCAATGCTTTCCGGCGTGGCCCAAGCGGTGGTCCTCGCCGTGGGCGCCCACCGCGTGGCGACGGGCACGCTGACTCCGGGCGTCCTGCTGGCGTTCCTCCTCTACCTGGGCCTGTTCTTCAGCCCGATCCAGCAGCTCTCCGGCGTCTTCGACGGCTACCAGCAGGCCAGGGTGGGCCTGCGCCGAATCGGCGACCTCCTGCGCACCCCGAGCACGGTCGAACCACCGCCCGTCCCGATCCCGGTCCCACCCCGCCTGCGGGGCGAGGTCGAACTGCGCGCCGTCTCCTTCACCTACGCGGGCGCCGAGACCCCGGCGCTCGACAACGTGTCCCTCCACGTGACGCCAGGCGAAACCGTCGCCCTGGTGGGCGAGACGGGCGCGGGCAAGTCCACTCTCGTCAAACTCATCGCCCGCTTCTACGACGCCACGAGTGGTGCGGTCCTGGTGGACGGCGTGGACGTCCGCACCTACGACCTCTCCGCCTACCGCCAACGCCTCGGCGTGGTCCCCCAGGAAGCCCACCTGTTCGGCGGCGACCTGGCCGCCAACGTCGCCTACGGCCGCCCCACGGCCACCGAACAGGAAATCGAGCGGGCCACCGAAGCCGTCGGCGCCCTCCCCATGGTCGCCACCCTGCAGAACGGCTTCCACCAGCCCGTCGGCGAACGCGGCAACCACCTCTCCGCGGGCCAGCGCCAGCTGGTGGCACTGGCCAGAGCCGAACTGGTCAACCCGGACCTGCTCCTCCTGGACGAGGCGACCGCGGCCCTGGACCCGGCCACGGAATCGGCGGTGCTCGCGGCCAGCGACCACCTGGCAGGCGCCAGAACCACCTTCGTGGTGGCCCACCGCCTGGCCACCGCGGCCAAGGCCGACCGAATCGTCGTCCTGGCGGGCGGCCGGATCATCGAACAGGGCACCCACGCCGACCTCTTAACGGCCAACGGCACCTACGCCCGCCTCTGGCGCCACGGCGACACCCCGGAAGCCGCCTGACCACGAGCCCGTGCCCGTCAAAGGGCACCCGCCTGGACGCGGGAATAGCGACGTCCGAAGAGACGCCGCCCTGTCCGCCAACGGCCACGGCCAGCTACCGCTCCATGACGTAGAACCAACCCCAGGCCGGAAAGGTCAAAGGAGCCCAAGCCATGCCCACCCGCCCCTCGGTCCTCTACGTCTCCAACCTCGCCTACCCGGCCAGAGGCCGCCGCTACTGCGACGAGGACATCTACCTGACCTCGCACCTCAGACAGCACTTCGACCTGGCCGTCTGCCACCCGGAGGACGCCGCGGCCGTGATGGCGAACTTCGACGTGGTCGTCGTCCGCAACAGCGGTCCGGTGATCGACTACCTCCCCGCCTACCGCCACTTCCGGGAGCAGGCGGCAGCCACCGGTCAGCGCGTCTACAACCCGCTGACCGGCAAGGCCGACATGGCGGGCAAGCAGTACCTGGTCGACCTGACCGAGCAGGGCTACCCGGTCATCCCCACGGTCGGCCACCCGGACGAACTGGACCGTCTCCCCCAGGCCGGCACGTACGTCGTGAAGCCCAAAGCCGGCGCCGACTCGCACGGCCTGGAATTCGTGGGCCGCGACGAGGTCGATGGCAAAACCGGCGACCTGCTCATCCAGCCCAAGATCGATTTCCGGTACGAGGTGTCGTTCTACTTCGTGGACCACGACTTCCAGTACGCACTGCACGCGCCGGACCCGGCCCAGCGCTGGGAACTCACCCGGTACGCCCCCACGCCGGAAGACCTGGAATTCGCGCAGAGGTTCATCGACTGGAACGACCTGGGCCACGGCGTCCAGCGCGTCGACGCCTGCCGGACCCGGGACGGTGACCTGCTCCTGGTCGAGTTGGAGGACCTGAACCCGTACCTGTCCCTGGACCGGACGTCCGACGAGACCAGAGCCGCGTTCACCGCGGCGTTCACGGCCTCGATCAGGCGTTCACTGACCTGAACGGACCGCGGGCAAGATCAATCCGCAGAGCGGGCACGTTGTACCTATCGTGAACTGATCACCGCTCTCGGTGCGTATGCCCGACCAACAGCGCAACGAGCATTACCCGAAAGAGAGGCGACGTAGTGAGACGCACATCAAGAACTGCTCAACTGCGGGTGACGCCAGGGCCGTCCTGATCGATCCTGTGACAGAGCACTCCTTGCCATGTGCCTCCAGCGTGTGAAGGCCCGTGCCAGGGGGACTAACCTGACTACCGCATGAGTCAACACCAAGAGCGAGATGGATAGAGGCGAGCGACAGCCGTGTCCAGCAGCAGTCCTGCGTCACAGTTCGGGCCGAACGAATGGCTCGTCGAGGAGATGTACGAGCAGTTCCTCGCGGACCCGTCATCGGTAGACCCGGCGTGGCACGACTTCTTTGCCGACTACAAGCGCGCGGGCGGTAACGGCAGCGCCGCCACGGCCAGCGCGGGTGGCTCCACGGCCACCACGACCACGACCGTGACGCCGCCGGCCGCCGACAACGGCAAGCCCGCGCCCGCCGCCGCATCCAAGCCTGCCGCGCAGTCGCAGCCGAAGCCGGCGGCCTCGTTGCCGTCGACCGGCAAGCCCGCGCCGCAGCAGGCCGCGAAGGCCGCCCCGGTCAAGCCGAGCGCGCAGCCCGAGCAGAAGCAGTTGCGCGGTGCCTCCGCCGCGATCGCGAAGAACATGGAGCTGTCGCTCACCGTTCCGACCGCGACCAGCGTGCGTGCCGTGCCCGCGAAGCTGCTGGCCGACAACCGCATCGTCATCAACAACCACCTGAAGCGGACGCGCGGCGGGAAGGTCTCCTTCACGCACGTGATCGGCTACGCGGTCGTCCGGGCGCTGCAGGCGTTCCCGAACCTGAACCGCCACTACGCCGACGTCGACGGCAAGCCGTTCGTCGTCACGCCGGAGCACGTCAACTTCGGCCTGGCGATCGACCTGCCCGGCAAGGACGGCAGCCGCACGCTGGTCGTCGCGTCGGTCAAGGGCTGCGAGAACATGACGTTCACGCAGTTCTGGCAGGCCTACGAGGACCTGATCCGCAAGGCCCGCGGCGGTTCGCTGACGGCGGACGACTTCTCCGGCACCACGATCTCGCTGACCAACCCCGGCACGATCGGCACGAACCACTCGGTGCCGCGTCTGCAGGCAGGTCAGGGCGCGATCATCGGCGTCGGCGCGATGGAGTACCCCGCGCACTTCCAGGGCACCAGCGAGCAGGCGCTCACCGACATGGGCGTCAGCAAGATCATCACGCTGACCAGCACGTACGACCACCGCATCATCCAGGGTGCGGAGTCGGGCGAGTTCCTCAAGCGCATCCACCAGCTGTTGCTCGGTGAGGACGGCTTCTACGACGACATCTTCGCGTCGCTGCGGCTGCCCTACGAGCCGATCCGCTGGGTCGCCGACATCCCCGAGGGCGCTGTCGACAAGACGGCCCGCGTCATCGAGCTGATCGACGCGTTCCGCACGCGCGGTCACCTGATGGCCGACACGGACCCGCTGAACTACCGCCAGCGCTCCCACGCGGACCTGGACGTGCTCAGCCACGGCCTGACGCTGTGGGACCTGGACCGCGAGTTCCCGGTCGGCGGCTTCGCCGGCAAGGAGCGGATGAAGCTCCGCGACATCCTCGGTGTGCTGCGCAACTCGTACTGCCGCACCGTCGGCGTCGAGTACATGCACATCCTCGAGCCCGAAGAGCGCCGCTGGATCCAGGAGCGCGTCGAGGTTCCGCACGAGAAGCCGCCGGCCACCGTGCAGAAGTACATCCTCAGCAAGCTGAACGCCGCCGAGGCGTTCGAGACGTTCCTGCAGACGAAGTACGTCGGCCAGAAGCGCTTCTCGCTCGAGGGCGGCGAGACCGTCATCCCGCTGCTCGACGCGGTGCTCGACAAGGCCGCCGAGCACGAGCTCGACGAGGTCGTCATCGGCATGCCGCACCGCGGCCGCCTGAACGTGCTCGCGAACATCGTCGGCAAGCCGATCTCGCAGATCTTCCGCGAGTTCGAGGGCAACCTCGACCCCGGTCAGGCGCACGGCTCCGGCGACGTGAAGTACCACCTCGGTGCCGAGGGCAAGTACTTCCGCATGTTCGGCGACGGCGAGACCAAGGTGTCGCTGACGGCGAACCCGTCGCACCTCGAGGCCGTCGACCCGGTGCTCGAGGGCATCGTGCGCGCCAAGCAGGACATGATCGACAAGGGCGGCGACTTCTTCCCCGTCCTGCCGGTCGCCATGCACGGTGACGCGGCGTTCGCGGGCCAGGGTGTCGTCGCCGAGACGCTGAACCTGGCGCTCGTGCGCGGCTACCGCACCGGTGGCACGGTCCACATCGTCGTGAACAACCAGGTCGGCTTCACCACCGCGCCGGAGCACTCGCGGTCCTCGAAGTACTCGACCGACGTCGCGAAGATGATCGGCTCGCCGGTCTTCCACGTGAACGGCGACGACCCCGAGGCCTGCTACTGGGTCGCGAAGCTGGCCGTCGAGTACCGCCAGGCGTTCGCCAAGGACGTCGTGATCGACATGGTCTGCTACCGCCGCCGCGGCCACAACGAGGGCGACGACCCCTCGATGACGCAGCCGGCGATGTACGACGTGATCGACCAGAAGCGCTCGGTGCGCAAGACCTACACCGAGTCCCTGATCGGCCGCGGCGACATCACGGTCGAAGAGGCCGAGAAGGCGCTGCAGGACTTCTCCAGCCAGCTGGAGCACGTCTTCAACGAGGTCCGCGAGCTCGAGAAGCACCCCGTGACGGTCAGCCCGTCCGTGGAGGCCGAGCAGCAGATCCCGGCGAAGCTGCCCACGGGCATCTCCCGCGAGACGCTGGAGCACATCGCCGACTCGCACGTGAACCTGCCGGACGGCTTCACGCCGCACGCCCGCGTCAAGCCGGTGCTCGAGCGCCGCGCGAAGATGGCGCGCGAAGGCGGCATCGACTGGGCGTTCGCCGAGCTGCTCGCGTTCGGCTCGCTCGCGATCGAGGGCCGCAACATCCGCTTGGCCGGCCAGGACTCGCGCCGCGGCACGTTCGTGCAGCGCCACGCGACCCTGATCGACCGCAAGACCGGCGACGAGTACACGCCGCTGCAGCACCTGTCGGACGACCAGGGCAAGTTCATGGTCTACGACTCGGTGCTGTCGGAGTTCGCGGCGGTCGGCTTCGAGTACGGCTACTCGGTGGCGAACCCGCAGGCGCTGGTGCTGTGGGAGGCGCAGTTCGGCGACTTCGTCAACGGCGCGCAGCCGATCATCGACGAGTTCATCTCGTCCGGTGAGGCGAAGTGGGGTCAGCGTTCCGACGTCGTGATCCTGCTGCCGCACGGCCACGAGGGCCAGGGCCCCGACCACACGTCGGGCCGCATCGAGCGCTGGCTGCAGCTGTGCGCCGAGGGCTCCATGACCGTCGCGGTGCCGTCGACCCCGGCGAACTACTTCCACCTGCTGCGTCGCCACGCTCTCGACGGCGTCGACCGGCCGCTGATCGTGTTCACGCCGAAGTCGATGCTGCGCCTCAAGGCCGCGGTGTCCGGCACGGACGAGTTCATCAACGACCGCTTCCACTCGGTGATGGACGACCCGACGATCAAGGACCCGAACGCCGTCACGAAGGTCCTGCTGTGCAGCGGCAAGATCTCCTACGAGCTGCACGCCGAGCGCGAGAAGCGCGGCGGCGGCGACGTGGCGATCGTGCGCGTCGAGCAGCTCTACCCGGTCCCGGCCCGCAAGCTGACCGAGACCCTGGAGCGCTACCCGAACGCGAAGGACGTCCGCTGGGTGCAGGAGGAGCCGGCGAACCAGGGCGCCTGGCCGTTCTACGGCCTGGCCCTGCCGGAACTGCTGCCCGAGCACCTCGGCGTGGTCCGCCGCGTGTCGCGCCGCCCGATGGCAGCCCCGTCGGCCGGCTCGAGCAAGGTGCACGAGGTCGAGCAGCGCGAGATCATCACCCGCGCGTTCGAGTAAGCCAGTCCTGAACGAACGAGCCGCCGGATTCCCTAGGAGTCCGGCGGCTCGTTTTCTAAGCCCTCACAGGAGTTCTGCCATGTACCACACCGATCGCGGCATCGAAGAGCTGGAGAAGCGGCGCGGCGAGGAGGAGGTCACCTTCGCGTGGCTGGCCGACAAGCTGCGGGAGTTCGTCGACGCCAACCCGGACTTCGAGACGCCCATCGAGCGCTTCGCCACGTTCCTGGCGCGCGATGACGACGACTTCGAGGACTAGTCACCACGAATAACGTGACATCCCGTGCACCTCGGACGACTAGAGGTGCATGGGCAAGATCCTCGGCCTGCTCGGCGCGGCCATCGCACCTCCAGCCGCGGCCTTCGTCTTCCTGCAGACCTGGGCAAAGACACACCCACTCCTAGCCGCACTGGCCTTCGTGGCCTACGAAGCAGTCGTCCTGGGCATCGGCTTCGTCAGCAAGCTCGTCGGCGGCACCGCCGACGAGCTGAACAAACGCTGGAAAGACCCGCTGGCGCAGTCGATCGACGAGCGGGCCAGGCGGCGCCTGTCCGGCTTCGAGCGCCGCTACCGCGAGTCGGTGCTGGGCAGCCTGAGGTTCATCGACCTCAAGGGCCTCGCGACCACAGGGTTCTACACGCACCAGCTCGACGAGGTCTTCGTGGACGTGAGTCTCGTCCACAGCGACCCGAGCAACGTCCCCGCCGGGGTACTGGGCCAGCGAATTGTCGATCCCGTGCGGCGGTCCATCGGCGACCTGATCGACAAACCCGATCCTGTGGTGCTCGCCGTGATCGGCGCTCCAGGCTGTGGCAAAACCACGCTGCTGCGACACACGGCGTTGCAGGTGTGCCGCCGCCGACGCCGACGACGCCGACAAGTACCTGTGCTGCTCTACCTCCGCGACCACGTCCAAGCCATCACCGAGGGCACCGCCCTGCCCGACCTGATCCGCCCCGACTCACCCACTGGCTGGTTCGAGCAGAAGCTGCGCGCTGGTAAATGCCTCATCCTGCTCGATGGCCTGGACGAGGTCGCGAACCAACAGCATCGCAGTGAGGTCTCGGACTGGGTTGAACGCCAGGTCGTGCGCTATCCGTTGAACGACTTCGTGATCACCTCACGCCCGCACGGCTACCAGAGCGCCCCGGTCTCCGGTGCGGATGTCGTCCAGGTCCGCGGCTTCACCGACCAACAGGTGACGAGGTTCGTGCGTGGGTGGTATCTCGGCTTCGAGCAGCGCAGCACCGGCGAGAAGTCCGCGGACGTCACCCGGCGCGCCGCCGAGGAAGCCGACGATCTGCTCGAACGCGTGCGGCAGAACCACACGCTATACGAGCTGACGGTGAACCCGTTGCTGCTCACCATGATCTCGAACGTGCACAAGTTTCGCGGCGCGCTACCGGGCAGCCGCGTGGACCTGTACAGCGAGATCTGTCAGGTGCTGCTGTGGCGGCGCCAGGAGGCCAAGAAACTCACCTCCGAACTGACCAGTGACCAGAAGATGGTGCTGCTGAGCAGTTTGGCATTCATGATGATGTGCAAGCACACCCGCGACGTCTCCCGCGACCAGCTCGCGATAGAGATCCGTTCCAGTCTGCGTCGCATGGCTCCCGGCGTGAACGAGGCTGATTTCCTCTCGGACATGACGTCGAGCGGTTTGCTGATAGAGCGGGAACCCGGTTTCTACGCGTTCGCACACCTGACCTTCCAGGAACACCTTGCCGCGCATCACATCCGGGAAAAACAGCTGACCCAGGTGCTGATGGACAACGTCGATGACGTGTGGTGGCGCGAGACCACACTGCTGCACGTGGCCCGCGGAAACGCCGACCCGATCGTCCAGTCCTGCCTTGATTCAGGAACGGTCCGGGCGTTGTCGCTGGCGTTCGACTGCGCTGAACTGGCAAATGAACTCGAAGCCGAGTTGCGCGACCGTCTCAGCCGACTGCTGGACTCCGTGTTCACGACGACGACGAACACTCCGTTGCGGCGCCTCATGATTCACGTCGTGGTGTCACAGCACCTCCGCCGACTCATTCGCACGGACGAGGGAACCCGTTTGTGCGTAGCCCCTGTGACCAACCGCATCTACCAGTTGTTCCTGGAAACACACCCGCTCTGTCGACCTGACAGCCCGCCTGGACTTCCGGACAAACCTGTCCGCGGCGTGCGGTTCGATGACGCGAAGACGTTCGTAAACTGGGTAAACGACGGTGGCACAGGCGAGCAGACATATCGCCTGCCCAGCCGTTCTGAAAAAGCGTCATCACCGCTCGCGACGCTGAGCTCAATTTTCATGTGGGCGGAGAATGACACTGAGACGGCTTTGCAGTGGCAGGTCCCCAACGCTTCTGCGGCCAGTCGCGCACTCCTTCATCTCTCCAAGGATTTCGCTCTTCTACCCGAGATCCCGAGAGTGCTGGCATCAACGATCGCGGGCACATCCTCCCCAAGTGACGCGGCATGGGTGAACACTCGGCTGCGAGTGCTGAGACTGAGCACCGACTCGATCATCACCAACTACGAGGACGCGATGGGCCGGGCGCTGTTCCGAGGTTTCGATTCACGCTTCCTCGACCAACGATCGTCGTACGCAACGCAGTTCCAGCTCCTCTTCCCCAATTTGGACGAGATCACCCTTCCGCTGCCGTTCCGCCCCACCGCCCTGGTGGACGGAGTGCGCAACGCGGGGCTTGCCCCGTGGGGTACGGAGAACCTGCCTCGTTTTCTCACGATGGCAGATGCGGTCTTCTCGCGGGTCGAGCCTCTTACTGAGCTGCTGGCTGCCGAACTCAGGATCGCGGCGATGTGCCTCTCGCTGGAAACGCACGAGGAGCACCTGCGAAGAAGGTTCAAGGAGATCGCAGTTGCGGTGTCATTCATGGAGAAGCGCATCAACGGCGACATCCCCGCGACCGAGACGATCGTCCTGGCCACAGACTGACCGTCAAAGTCGCGGGGACCACAGCCGTCACCAGGCGTAGGCCTCCGGGGCAGGCTTCGACCCGTTCGGCGCCGGCGCCGGGAACAGCTCGTCGAGCTTCCCCAGCACGTCCGCGTCCAGCTTCAACTCCGCGGCACGCAACGAGTTGTCGAGCTGCTCAATGGTCCGCGGCCCGATGATCGGCGCCGTCACACCCTCCTGGTGCAGCAGCCACGCAAGGCCGACGTTCGCCGGGTCCTCCCCGATCTCCGCACACAACTTCTCGTAGGCGTCGATCGTGTCGCGGTACTTCTCCAACGCGTCCGCGGAACGCCCAGAGGCCGACCGAGAAGCCCCGCCCTCACGCTGCTTGCGCAACACACCGCCCAGCAACCCGCCGTGCAACGGCGACCAAGGGATCACGCCGAGCCCGTAGTGACGAGCGGCAGGCAGGACCTCCAGCTCGACCCAGCGCGTCATCAGGTTGTAGATCGACTGCTCGGACACCAGGCCGAGGAACCCGCGGGTGCGCGCGGCCTCTGCGGCCTGGGCGATGTGCCAGCCGGCGAAGTTGGACGAGCCGAAGTAGATGACCTTGCCCTGCTGGCGCAGTACGGAGAAGGCTTCCCAGATCTCGTCCCACGGCGTTTCGCGGTCTACGTGGTGCATCTGGTAGAGGTCGATGTAGTCGGTCTGCAGGCGCTTCAACGACGCGTCGGCGGCGCGGCGGATGTTCAGCGCCGACAGCTTGGTCTCGTTCGGCCAGTCGCCCATGCTGCCGTAGAGCTTGGTGGCTACGACGGTGCGTTCGCGGCGGGTGCCGCCCTTGGCGAACCAGTTGCCGATGATGTTCTCGGTGACGCCCTCGCCCTTCTTCCAGCCGTAGACGTTGGCCGTGTCGAAGAAGTTGAGGCCGTGCTCGTGGGCGCGATCCATGATCGCGTGGCTGTCGGCCTCGGACGTCTCGGGACCGAAGTTCATCGTGCCGAGGCACAGGCGGGAGACGGACAGGCCGCTGCGACCGAGGTTGGTGTACTCCATGGTCTCCACCCTGCCTCGCGGCGCGGCATTGTGCCACGTGGAGTTGCTCCAGCTCGCCACAGATTTGACAGTGTTGAGGGCCAAATTTTCTCCACTGCCATTTCACCCACCTGTGAAGTTACGTTCATCGCGTTCGACCCTGTCAGGAGGAACTCGATGAGAATCAACACCTGCATTGTGGTGGCATTGTTCGCGACCGTTCTCTGCACCCCGACGGCCACCGCGCAACAAGCTCTGCGCGGCGTTGGCGAGGCCGTCCCAGGCAGCTACATCGTCGTTCTCAAGGACGGCGTCAGCGCGTCCCCGCAGGCGTTGGTGAGCAAGTACGAGGGCAGGCTCAAGCGGACCTATCGGGCGGCTCTGCACGGCTTCTCCGTGCGGGACATGACCGAGCGGCAGGCCAGGCGACTGGCCGCCGAACCCGCGGTCGACTACGTGCAACGCAACCTGATCATCTCCGGCAACGACACCCAGCCGAACGCGCCGTGGAATCTCGACAGGGTCGACCAGCGCGCTTTGCCGCTGGACCGCCAGTACACCTATCAGAACAACGCGGCGAGCGTGCGCGCGTACGTTGTCGACAGCGGCGTTCGAATTACGCACAACGAATTCGAAGGACGCGCGTCGCACGGATTCGACTTCGTCGACGACGACGCGGACGCCAGTGACTGCGCGGGTCACGGCACCCATGTCGCCGGCACGATCGCGGGCAGGACGTCCGGGGTCGCGAAGCGGGCGCAGGTCGTCAGCGTGCGGGTGCTCGGGTGTGACAACAGGGCCGACCAGGACAGCGTGGTCGCCGGCGTCGACTGGGTCACCGCCAACGGAGTGCGCCCCGCCGTGGTCAACATGAGTCTCGGCGGGCGGGGTCAGGACGACGCTCTCGAACGCGCGGTCACCCGGTCGATCGCGGCCGGCTTCACCTACGTGATCGCGGCGGGCAACGACGGCCGCGACGCCTGCGGCTACACGCCGGCGCGGCTGCCGGACGCGATCACGGTCGGAGCCACCGACGCCAACGACAACCGGTCCGTCTGGCCGCAGTGGGGCACGGCGTCGAACTGGGGCCGGTGCGTCGACGTCTGGGCTCCCGGCACGGACATCAGTTCGGCCTCGCACGCCAACAACTTCGGTCTCCGGCTCGACAGCGGCACGTCGATGGCGACGCCCGCGGTGGCCGGAGCGGCGGCGGTCTACCTGAGCACGCACCCCGGCGCGACGAACCGGCAGGTGCGGGATGCGCTCGTGAACGACGCGAGCACGAACATCCTGCGCGGGCTGCAGATCGGCTCGCCCAACAGGCTGCTGCGCATCGGGCAGTAGGGAACAGGAACCCGTTGCGCAGTCGTGGGAGTAGCGAGCGAGGGCCGCTACTCCCACTCCCACTTGATGCCGTGCACGGAGCCCGCCTGGGCTTCGTGCACGACCAGGTGCGCGGAGGCGGTGGTGCCGATCCAGAGGTCGCCCGTGTCCACGTCGGGTGCGCCCTTCTCGGACCGTGTGAAGCTGTGACAGCGCACGGGCACCGCGTCGGGGTGGAACTCGACCTCCAGCACGTAGTCGCGCAGGTTGCGGATGAACGTGCGGTCCGCCGACACGCTGTCCGCGCCGGGGTCGGCGATCATCCTGAGGTCGACGAGCGCGGTGTCCCCCGCCCGCAGCACCCGGTCGAGGATGACCTCGGCGACGAGCAGGTTGTGCTCGTCGTCCCTGCGCACCCGGCCCACCCGGCACGACTTCTCGGCGACGATGTCACCGGTGGAGAGGTCGGTGTCCTCCGCGACCTTCGCGACGAGGAGCCGGTCGACGCCGTCCTCGAACGCCTCGATCACCGAGCTGGTCCGCATCTCGACCTCACGCCGGTCGGGACCGATCACCACGACGTCGCGCAGGCTGATGTACTTCGCCGGGGACGCCAGCAGCCTGTCCACGCGGTTGATCGCACGACCGAGGTCGACCGCGGCCTCCTGCCAGATCCCCTCCAGCGCGGCGGCGCGCTCGACCCACCGCCCGCGCGGCCGCTTGTCGCCGAGGCTGCCGGTCAACGTTCCCGGCTCCAACCGAAGGATCTCTTCGAGAGCGGCGACCGCGGCGAGCGACTCAGGCCGTTCCGGACGGCTGCGCCCGCGCCGCCAGTAGCTCAGCGTCGACAGGCTCACCTGCACGCCGCGCAACTCCAGATGGTGCTGGATCCGCTCCAGACTGAGACCGCTGGCCTCCACGGCCTTCGTCAACTCCTCGGCGAATTCCTGCACGCCCGAATGCTACGGCCAGTGATCAAATCCGGCTCGTCCAGGCACGGCGAGTGCCCGAAAACGGTGTCGAAACAGTTTTGACAGTATTGAGAACTGAAGTTTCGAACCTGTTATCCGAAGCACAACCCGCGTTAGTTTCTTGGTGTTCCCCAGTTCATTCCCTGCCAGGAGGAACCCATGGCACTTCGGCGTCATGTCGCCATCGCGGCGGCATTGGGCATCGCTTCCACAGCGATGTGGACGCCCACCGCGATCGCTGAGGAAGCGGTGCTCCCCGGTGCGGGCGCACAGGCGGTCGAGGGCAGCTACATCGTGGTGCTGAAGGACGGAGCGCGCACCCCTGCCAGCGCGTTGGCGTCCCGCTACCAGGGCAATGTCAAGCACACCTACAGCACCGCGCTGAACGGGTTCTCGGTCACCGGAATGTCCGAACGGCAGGCGCGCAGGCTCGCCGCCGACCCGGACGTGCAATTCGTCGAGCGCAACACGGTCGCCACGATCCAGGCGACCCAGTCGAACCCGGTCTGGGGTCTCGACCGGATCGACCAGGCGAACCTGCCGCTCGACCAGAAGTACACGTACCCGAACACCGCGTCGAACGTGACCGCGTACGTTCTCGACACCGGAATCAGGAAAACGCATTCCGAATTCGAGGGCCGCGCTTCCGACGGTTACGACTTCATCGACAACGACGCCGTCGCACAGGACTGCCAGGGCCACGGCACGCACGTCGCCGGCACGGTCGCGGGCAAGACCTACGGCGTCGCGAAGAAGGCCAAGCTCGTCGGCGTGCGTGTGCTCGACTGCAACGGCAGCGGCGCGTGGGACGGCATCATCCGCGGCATCGACTGGGTGACGGCCAACGGCAAGAAGCCCGCCGTCGTCAACATGAGCCTCGGTGGCAGCGGCACGAACGCCTCGCTGGAGAACGCCGTCAAGCGCTCGATCAGCGCGGGCATCACCTACGTGCTGGCGGGCGGCAACAGCGGCCAGGACGCGTGCAACTTCACCCCGGCCCGCACGCCGGAGGCGATCACGGTCGGTGCGTCGGATCGCGCGGACAAGCGGTCGATCTGGTCGGCGGGCTCGTCGAACTACGGCAAGTGCCTCGACATCTGGGCACCGGGCAGCGACATCGTGAGCGCCTCGCACAGCAACGACACCGGCACGCGGTCCATGGGCGGCACGTCGATGGCCTCCCCGCACGTCGCCGGAGCGGCGGCGCTCTACCTGAGCGCGAACCCGTCCGCGACACCCGCCCAGGTGCGCAACGCCCTGGTCGGCGCGGCGACGCCGAACAAGCTGACCGACATCAAGACGGGTTCACCGAACCTGTTGCTGAAGGTCTAGGAACCTGCTGTCGCCGCCACCTGCAGCGGCGACGGCCATCCTGGGCGCCCTTGATGAGCAGGCCGAATGCGGCTCGGCCGAGCGCATCGTTTCGACTGGGGGCGCTTGCGGTGGGAGTGGGAGTAGCGGCTACTCCCACTCCCACCGCACTCCATAGATTCCGGGCTTCGAGTTCCGCACGTGGATGTGCGTCGACGCCGTCGTCCCGATCCACAGATCGTTCAGAGCGGTCTCCGGTTCGTGCAGCGAAGGCCTGGCGAACTGGAAACAGCGTGCCGGCACCGCGTCCGGGTGGAAGTCGATCTGCAGCGTGTAGTCGTTCACCGGGCGCAGGAACCGCCGGTCGCAGACCTCGCTGTCGGCGCCAGGTCTCATCCGGACCACGTAGTCGACGAGAGCCGTCTCTCCCGCTCTGAGCATCCGGTCGAAGAGGATCTCCGCGACGAGGAACCCCGTGGAGTCCTCGCTGCGCACTCTCCCCAGCCGGCACGGCGGCCCCGCCTCGATCGACGGCACGCCGAGGTCCGTGGCATCGGCCAGCTGGATCGCGAGGAACCTGTCGACGCCGTCCTCCAGCGCCTGGATCACGCCGGTGCAGTGGTTCGAGACCTCACGGCGGTCCGGCCCGATCACCTGCCGGTCCTGCACGCTCAGGTACGTCGTCGCCGTCGGCTGCAGCCGGTCGATCCGCGACATGACCTCACCGAGGTCGGTGGCCCGCGAGTCCCACATGTCCTCAAGGGACAGTGATTGGTCCACCCAGCGCCCACGTGGCCGCTTGTCACCCAGCCGGTCGGTCAGGAAGCCCTCACCGAGGTCGAGCAGTTCCTCCAGCGCGGCGACGACCTTCAGCGACTCGGGGCGTTCCGGCCGGCTGCGGCCGCGGCGCCAGTAGCTGAGCGTCGAGATGCTCACCTGCATGCCGCGAGCGGCGAGGTGGTGCTGGATGCGTTCGAGACTGAGACCGCTGTTGTCGACGGCTTTCGTCAGGGCCTCCGCGAAATCCACCACGGGGACACCGTACGGCCCCGCACCTTCCGCCAGTAGGCCCACACGGAGGGCAATGAGACAGCTGTCTCAATTGGCTCGTTCGCCCCGACGCCACACCGAGTGCGTCAACGGGACGCCCGGCCGGTACGCCAGATGCGTGATCGAGGGTGCGTCCAGCACGTGGAGATCAGCCCGCGCACCAGGCCTGATGACCCCGACGTCGGTGCGGCGCAACGCCTGCGCGCCTCCCGCCGTGGCCGCCCAGACCGCTTCCTCGACGCTCATCCGCATCTGCAGGACCGCTGTCGTCACGCAGAACGCCATCGACGAGGTGTACGACGAACCGGGGTTGCAGTTGCTGGCGAGCGCGACCGTCGCACCGGCGTCCAGCAGGGCGCGGGCGGGCGGCAGCGACTGGCGGGTCGACAGATCGCACGCCGGGAGCAGCGTGGCGACGGTGTCCGACGACGCCAGCGCGTCGATGTCGGCGGGCGACAAGTACGTGCAGTGGTCTACCGATGCGGCCCCGAGTTCCACGGCCAGCCGCACGCCGGGACCCTCGCCGAGCTGGTTGCCGTGGACGCGCAGGCCCAGGCCCTTCTCCTTGGCCGCGACGAGCACCGCCTTCGACTGGTCGTAGTCGAAGGCGCCTTTCTCGCAGAACACGTCCGCCCAGCGCACGAGGGGTGCGACGGCGTCGAGCATCTCGCCGCGGACCAGTTCGACGTACTCGTCCGCATCCGCGCCGGGCGGCACGAGGTGGGCGCCGAGGAACGTGACCTCGTCGGCGTGCTCGGCCGCGATGCGCGCCGACCGCACCTCGTCCTGAACGTTCAGGCCGTAGCCGGTCTTGGTCTCGACGAACGTCGTTCCCTGGCGGAGAGCTTCGGCGATGTGCTTGCGCACGACCGCGGCCAGCTCCTCGTCGGTCGCGGCACGGGTCGCGTCGACGGTGACGGCGATGCCGCCCGCGGTGTAGGGCTTGCCGGCCATGCGCGCGCCGAACTCGGCGGTCCGGTCGCCCGCGAAGACCAGGTGGGTGTGGCTGTCGACCCAGCCGGGCAGCACCGCGCGACCCTCGACGTCGACCCGTTCGTCGGCGGCGGGGGCGCTGTTCGCGTTTCCGACCCAGGCGATCTCCGAGCCGTCGATGACCAGCGCGTCGCCGCCGACCTCGGTGTTCGTGGTCAGCTCACCGATGCCGGTGATCAGCACGCTCATGCCCACAGCTCCTCGATCGCGTCCGTCAGCAGCCTGCCGACGTCTCCCAGAGTCTCGTGCACCCCGCCCGAGGCGACCACGCGGCCGCCGACGACCACTGTGTCCACATCGGACGCTGTCGCTGTCAGGAGAACCTGCTGCGGCAACGAACCCGCGGTGCGCGGCGTCGAGCAGCTGATCGCCACGAGGTCGCAGGGCGCACCCGGCTCGATGCGTCCCCCGGCCCAGCCCAGCGCGGAGTGGCGGGTGGCGGCGTCGAGCAGTTCGGCCGGCGAGAAGCGGCCGCGCTGACCGGTGCGGAGACGTTCGTTGTGCTCCAACGCGCGGGTTTCCAGCAGCGGGTCGATCACCGCGTGCTGGTCGCTTCCCAGCGACAACGGGCTGCCCGCGTCGGCCAGTTCACGGGCGGGGCCGATGCCGTCGGCCAGGTCCGCCTCGGTCGTCGGGCAGAAGCACGCGCCGGTCCCGGAGTCGCCCAGCAGTGCGATGTCCTCGGCCGTCAGGTGCGTGGCGTGCACGGCCGTGGTGCGGGGTGACAACGCGCCGGCCTCGTGCAGGAGTCCGGTCGGCGTGAGGCCGTAGGCAGCCAGGCAGGCCTCGTTCTCGGCGGGCTGCTCGGAGAGGTGGACGTGCAACGGGGCGTCCGGGAACGCCTGCGCCACCACGGAAAGCTCGGCTCGCGGGACGGCGCGCACCGAGTGGATCGCCGCACCGACACGCATCACGTCGTCGGCCTTCAGCTCGCTGACCCTGGACGCCCACGCCTCGGCGGTGCCGTCGGAGAAGCGTTGCTGCACCTCGTTGACGGGCTGGTCGATGCCACCCGCGAGATAGCAGGTGTCGAGCAACGTGAGGCGGATGCCCGCGTCCTTGGCCGCTTCACGCAGCGCGTACCCGAACTCGTTCGACCTGTCGTGGACGTAGTGGAACTCGCCCACGGCCGTCACACCCGCGAGCGCCATCTCGCCGTAGACCGCGCGGGCAAGGCGGTAGTACGACTGCGGGGTCAGCTTCGACGCCAGCGCGTACATGCCTTCGCGCCACGTCCAGAACGTGCCGCCGCCGTCGTGCGTGCGCCCCCTCAACGCCCGATGGAACGCGTGCGAATGGGCGTTCGCGAAGCCCGGCACGACAACGCCGTGCAGGCGGCGAACACCCAGCGGAATCGTGTCCACTGTGGACACGTTCGCGATCACGCCGTTCTCGACCCTGATCAGGACGCGGTCGGCGAGCCCGGCGGGCAACCAGGCTCGCTCGCACCAGAAGTTCATGAACCGAGGTGTTCGATGGTCGCGGCCAGCGCCTTGACGCCCTCGTCGACGTCGGCCTGCTCGGCGAACTCCTCCGGCGCGTGACTGACGCCGGTGGGGTTGCGCACGAACAACATCGCGGTCGGCACGTGCGCGGCGAGGATGCCCGCGTCGTGACCCGCACCGGTCGGCAGCGCCGGAACGCCGCCGAGCGCACCCGCGATGTCGTCCCGCAGCCCGCTGTCGAAGTACACCGTGTCGCCGTACGACTCCTCGGTGATCCTCAACTCGCAGCCTTCCTCCTTGGCGGCCTGGTGAGCCGCCTCGGAGATCTCCGCGACCATCGCACGGGTGCGCGCGTCGTCGCTGTCCCGCGCGTCCAGCCAGACGTCCACAGTGGACGCGATGACGTTGGTGCCACCGGGGTTGGGGACGAGCCTTCCCACGGTGGCACGCCCGCCACCCCTGGCCGCCTTCCTGGCGGCGAGGACGAGTTGTGATGCCGGGAGCATCGGGTCACGGCGGTCTTCGATCAGCGTCGCGCCGGCGTGGTTGCCCTCGCCGGAGAACGTGAAGCGCCACCGGCCGTGCGCGAGGATGCTGCTCGCCACGCCGACCGGAACCGTGAGGCCGCGGCCCTGTTCGACGTGCAGCTCGACGAACTGACCGATGCGCTTGAGCGCTCGTTCGTCGCGGCCGGCCAGATCGGGGTCGTACCCGGCCGCCTTCATGGCCTCGGCCAGCGTGATGCCGTCCGGGTCCTTGAGCGCCAACGCCTTCTCCGGGGAGATGGCGCCGGTCAGCAGCCGCGAGCCGAGGCACGCGACACCGAACCGGCCGCCCTCCTCCTCGGCGAAGACCGTGATCGCGAACGGCCGCGCGGGCTTGAACCCCTTGGCCTGCAGGAGATCCACGGCCTCCAGAGCCGACGTCACCCCCAGCGGGCCGTCGAACGCGCCGCCACCGGGAACCGAGTCCAGGTGGCTGCCGGTGATGAGCGCGTTGTCGCCGCGCTCGCCCCACCACGCCCAGAGGTTGCCGTTCTGGTCGGTCTCGACGTTGAGGCCGCGCTTGACGGCCTGCTCGACGAACCAGTGCCGCAGTTCGAGTTCGGGCTTGTCGTATCCGTGGCGCGAGTAGCCGCCGCGCTTCAGGTCCTTGCCGACGTCCGCGATCTGGTCGAGCATCAGCCCTCCATCGGAATGCGTACACCCTTGTCGGCGGCCACGGTCTTGGCCTCGTCGTACCCGGCGTCCACGTGCCGGATGACACCCATGCCGGGGTCGTTGGTCAGCACGCGCTCGATCTTCTGCGCCGCCAGCGGAGTGCCGTCCGCGACCGTCACCTGGCCGGCGTGGATCGAACGGCCGATGCCGACGCCGCCGCCGTGGTGGATCGACACCCAGGTGGCGCCGGAAGCCGTGTTGACCAGCGCGTTGAGCAGCGGCCAGTCCGCGATCGCGTCGGAACCGTCGGCCATCGACTCGGTCTCGCGGTACGGGGAGGCCACCGAGCCGCAGTCGAGGTGGTCGCGGCCGATGACGATCGGCGCGGACAGCTCGCCGGACGCCACCATCTCGTTGAACTTGAGGCCGGCCAGGTGCCGTTCGCCGTAGCCGAGCCAGCAGATGCGGGCGGGCAGGCCCTGGAACTCGACGCGCTCACCGGCCATCTTGATCCACCGGTGCAGCTGCTCGTTGTCCGGGAACAGCTCCAGGATCGCGGCGTCGGTCTTGGCGATGTCGGCGGGGTCGCCGGACAGCGCGGCCCAGCGGAACGGGCCCTTGCCCTCGCAGAACAACGGGCGGATGTAGGCGGGCACGAAGCCGGGGAACGCGAACGCGCGCTCGTAGCCGCCGAGCTGCGCCTCGCCGCGGATCGAGTTGCCGTAGTCGAACACCTCGGCGCCGCGGTCCATGAACCCGACCATGGCCTCGACGTGCGTGGCCATCGACTTGCGGGCGCGCTCGGTGAACTCCTCGGGCTTCGCGGCGGCGTAGTCCTGCCACTCCTCCAGCGAGACCCCGACAGGCAGGTACGCCAACGGGTCGTGCGCCGACGTCTGGTCCGTCACGATGTCGATCGCGACCTCGCGGCGTAGCAGCTCGGGCAGGATCTCGGCCGCATTGCCCACGACGCCAACGGAAACGGCCTCACCGGCGGCCTTGGCGACGAGCACGCGCTCGATCGCCGAGTCCAGGTCGTCCGCGAGCTCGTCGAGGTAGCGGGTCTCCAGGCGACGCTGCGCGCGGTGCGGGTCGACCTCGATGCACAGCGCGACGCCCTCGTTCATCGTCACGGCGAGCGGCTGCGCGCCACCCATGCCACCGAGGCCCGCGGTGACCGTCAGGGTGCCCCTGAGCGTGCCGTTGAAGCGCTTGGTGGCGACGGCGGCGAACGTCTCGAAGGTGCCCTGCAGGATGCCCTGGGTGCCGATGTAGATCCACGAACCGGCGGTCATCTGCCCGTACATCGTGAGGCCCTCGGCCTCCAGGCGGCGGAACTCGGGCCAGTTCGCCCAGTCCGGCACGAGGTTCGAGTTCGCGATGAGCACGCGCGGCGCCCACTCGTTCGTGCGCATGACACCGACCGGACGACCGGACTGCACGAGCAGCGTCTCGTCGGCTTCCAGGTTCTTGAGCTCGCGGGTGATGGCGTCGAACGACGGCCAGTCGCGCGCGGCCTTGCCGGTGCCGCCGTAGACGACGAGGTCCTCGGGACGCTCGGCGACGTCCGGGTCGAGGTTGTTGTGGAACATCCGCAGCGCGGCCTCGGTGGACCAGTTCTTCGCGGTCAGCTCGGTGCCGCGGTCAGCGCGTACGACCATCACAGGTCTCCACTTCGAATCAGGGCCTCGGCGGCGGCGATCTCGGGGGCGAGGTGGCGGTCCGGGCCGGGGCCAAGGACGGTCTCGCGCAACTTCGCCACGGCGGCGGCCGTCGCGGGGGCGGGCTTGAGGGGCGCGCGCAGGTCGAGAGCCCGTGCGGCGGTGAGCAGTTCGATGGCCAGCACGGTCGTGAGGCCGTCCACGGCCTTGCGCAGCTTGCGGGCGGCGGACCAGCCCATCGACACGTGGTCTTCTTGCATCGCCGAGGAAGGGATCGAGTCGACCGAGGCCGGTACGGCCAGGCGCTTGAGCTCGGACACGATCGCCGCCTGGGTGTACTGGGCGATCATGTGGCCGGAGTCGACGCCGGGGTCGTCGGCGAGGAACGGCGGCAGGCCGTGCGACCGCGAGACGTCGAGCATGCGGTCGGTGCGGCGCTCGGCGATGGAGGCCACGTCCGCGAGCGGGATGGCCAGGAAGTCCAGCACGTAGGCGACCGGGGCGCCGTGGAAGTTGCCGTTGGACTCGACGCGGCCGTCCGCCAGCACGACGGGGTTGTCGATCACGGACGACAGCTCGCGATCGGCCACCGTCGCCGCGTAGGCCACCGTGTCACGGGCCGCGCCGTGCACCTGCGGTGAGCAGCGCAGCGAGTAGGCGTCCTGCACGCGGGTGCAGTCCGGGCCGCGGTGCGAGGCGACGATCTCGGAGTTCTTGAGGAACGCGAGCATCCGCGCGGCGCTGACGTTCTGGCCGGGGTGCGGGCGCAGCGCGTGCAGTTCGGGTTCGAAGACGCGGTCGGTGCCCAGCAGGGCCTCGACGCTCATCGCGGCGGTGAGGTCCGCGATGTCCAGCAGCCTGGTGAAGTCGGCGATCGCCAGCGACAGCATGCCGAGCATGCCGTCGGTGCCGTTGATCAGCGCGAGGCCTTCCTTCTCGGCCAGCTGCACCGGTTTGATACCGGCTTCTTCCAGCGCTTCCGCGGCGGGAACGAGCTCGTCGCGGGAGTTGCGGACCATGCCCTCGCCCATCAACGCGAGCGCGCTGGCCGACAACGGCGCGAGGTCGCCGGAGCAGCCCAGCGAGCCGTACTCGTGCACGATCGGGGTGATGCCGGCGTTCAGCATTCCCGCCATGGCGTCCACAGTGGACAGCCGGACGCCGGTGTGGCCGGTCGAGAGCGTGCGCAGCCGCAGCAGCATCAACGCCCGCACGACCTCCCGCTCGACTTCTGGACCGGAACCGGCGGCGTGCGAGCGGATCAGCGACCGCTGCAGCTGGGCACGGCGGTCCGGCGGGATGTGCCGGACGGCGAGCGCGCCGAACCCGGTCGAGACGCCGTAGGTGGGGCGTTCGGCCGTGGCGAGCTGTTCGATGTGGCCACGGGCGGCGTTGACCGCCTCACGGGCCGCCGCGGTGATCTCCACCGGGGCGCCGTCGCGGGCGACGGCATGAACGTCCTCGAGGGTCAGAGGCTTCGGACCCAGCTCCACCGGTTGCTGCATGGAGACATCACAGCGCTCCGGGGCCGAGTCAGCGACCCCGGAGCGCCCGATGGTGTCTGGAACCCCAGACGGGCTACTTCTTGCGGATCCAGCCGGTGTCGAAGTTCGAGGCGATCTCGACGTCGTTGAGCACTGCGACGATCTCGTCGACCGGTTTGTCAGCGGGGTGGGTGGTCGCGGTGATCCAGAGGTCGCCCTCCTGCACCGTCACGGTCCCACCGCCCACGACGACCCCCTGCTTGCCGCGCACCGTCACCGGGGTGGTCTCCGCGCCGCCGTACTCCGGCTTGCGCTTGCTGACCGTCACCTCGACGGGACCACGACCGGGGGTGGTCCCGGCACTCCAGTCGCCAGGACTCGTCCCGCTGAACGCGGCCGCCTGCTGGCCCTTCACCTTGAACGGCGCCTCGAAGGTCGCGTTCGAGTCCGCGCGCACGGAGTCGGCGACGCGCAGTGCCGTCGCCTCCGGGTCACTCACCCGGTCCACCAGGACGACCAGCGTGTCCTGCGCCTTCCACTCCACGACCGCCCGGTCGCCGGATGCCTGCACCCGGGCCTTGAGCCCGCGCACCGTCACGTCCCGCCACTGGGCGAAGTCACCGGAATAACCATCGCCACTGAGCAGAGCGACGCTCGGCCCCCCGCCGTACCCGTCCGCGGGAGCGTCCGCCGGCACCCACGCTCGCGTGGTCCTGCCCTCGTGCACGAAGCGGAAGGTCTCGGCGAACCCGTCCGGCAGCCAGTGCGGCTGGTACTTGAGCGCCCCGGTCGCGTTGCCCGGTATGAGTGCGGCGGCGGCGTCGTTCGCGTTCGGCGGCGTGTACCTGTCGCTGGCGATGACGCCCGCGAAGATCAGGACGACGACCGCGGCCATGCCGGCCGTGGCGATCAGGAAGATGTTGTTCCGCTGCCTCTTCCGCTTGCGCCTCAGGGCGTTCAGCGTCGGCCCCGGATGCGGGGTGCGTTCGGCGAGCTGGCCGAGCGCATCCTTGATCAGCTGTTCGGTGTCGTTCACGACAGGCCCTCCCCTAGCCGCAACCCGACTCCTGCGGGCTCCGGCGTGTGGTCCAGGCGGAGTGTGGCCAGCGCACGCGAGATGTGGCTGCGCACGGTTCCCTCGGCACAACCGAGCATCTGTGCGATCTCCGAGTCCTCGTAGTTCTCGTAGTAGCGGAGCACGACGGCGGCCCGCTGTTTGCGGGGCAGCTTCGCGATCCGCTGCAACATTGCTTCCCGCTCGTCGTAGTGGTGCGTCTTGTCCGCGACGGGCGGGGTGACGGACTCCAGCGTCGTCATGCAGAGAGCGACGTCCTTGGCGGCCCTGCGCCTGCGCCACGAGAGGTACTCGTTGGTCACCATGCGCTTGACGTAGGCGTTGGGGAGGTCGACTGAACCGATGCGATCCCATTTCTGCTGCGCGCGCAGCAGGACTTCCTGGACCACGTCCTGGGCCAGGTGCGGGTCGCACGTGAGCACGGTGGCATAGCGCAGCAACGGGGTCACCTGTTCTGCCACGAAGTCATCGAAACTCGGTGTCAATCCCGACCCCCTTCAAAACCGTCACGCCCCTCCAACGCTCCCCGGGCGTGTTCTGTTGAGTGTGCCCTGATGTCGTAACGGTATGGGCTGCATCACGTGGGAAAATCACTGTTGTGGGCAGCAGCAGTGACGTTCCCGCGCTGCGGCGAGGGTTGGCGGTCCTCCGACTGCTGGCGGGCAGACCGGGGCCCGTCTCCGCGGCGTCGGTGGCGCGCGAGCTCAATCTGCCCAGGTCAACGACCTATCACCTGCTGTCGGAGCTGACCGAGGCCGGCTTCGCGACGCACTTTCCCGAGGAGAAGCGCTACGGCCTGGGGGTCGCCGCGTTCGAACTCGGCTCCGCGTACCTGCGGCACGACCCGCTGGAACGCCTGGCCCGCCCGTTGCTGCGCAAGCTCGCCGACCGGATGGAGAAGGTCGCGCACCTGGGCGTCCTGCACGGCGCCGAGGCTCTCTACCTCGTGCGCGAGCAGCCCCGGCAGCCGCAGTCGATCGTGTCCGACGTCGGCGTCCGGCTGCCCGCCCACCTGACCGCCTCCGGCCGCGCGATGCTGGCGCATCTGCCTCCAGCACAGGTCAGGGCACTGCTGCCGTCCGTGGCCGCGTTCGTCGACCGGACCGGCCGGGGCCCGCACAACCTGCCGGCGCTGCGCCGGTTGCTGACGCTCGAACGCCGCCAGGGCTGGTCGGTCGAGGACGGGTTCGTGACCGCCGGGTTCGCCTCGGTGGCCGCACCGGTGTTCGACCACGGCGAACGACCGATCGCGGCCATCACGCTGACGTTCCGGCATCTGTGCGACACGCCGTGCGGCGCTACCTGGCCTGATCTGGCCAAGGAGGTCCGCAAGGCGGCGGAGGAGCTGACGGTCCGGATCGGCGGGCACGCCGCAACTTCGTAGCCATGTACATAGTAGCCATGTACCGTATCTGCCATGAGCAGTGCGGGAGCGACGCCTGGGCACCTCGTGTGGCGTCTGGCGATGAAGTGGCGAACGGCCGTTGACCGCGCGTTGACGTCGCACGGCCTGACGCACGCCCAGTACGTGGTGCTGTCGTCTTTGGTCGCGCTGGACCGTCCGTCGCAACGAGAACTGGCCGACCACACCGGCCTCGAACCGCTGTACGTCTCGAAGCTGGCGCGCGCTTTGGAGGCTTCGGGCTTCATCGCGCGTACTCGCGACACTGTCGACACCCGAACCGTCCGGCTGACGCTGACCGACCGCGGCCACGAGGTCGTCGTGCCCGCCATCGCCGTCGTCGGCGCCCTGCTGGACCGCCTGCTGGAACCCCTGGGCGGCCGCTCCGGCGACCGCGCCGAGGCGCTCTCCCACGAGCTGACGGCACTGCTCGACGTCCCACTCGACTAGGGAGCCTTCCGATGCCCGTCGTCTCCGTCCTCGACTCGACCATGCACTACGCATCGTCCGGCAACGCGCCGTTCGTGTTCCTGCACGGCAATCCCGCCTCGTCGCACATCTGGCGGAACGTCTTACCCGAGCTGGGAGGGCTCGCCCCGGACCTCATCGGCATGGGCCGTTCCGGCAAGCCGCCCCTCGACTACTCGTTCGCCGACCACGCGCGCTACCTGGACGCGTGGTTCGACGCGCTGGACCTGGACCGCGTGGTCCTGGTCGGCCACGACTGGGGCGGCGCGCTGGCGTTCGACTGGGCGGCCCGGCACCCTTCGCGCGTCGCGGGCATCGCCTTCTTCGAGACGATGGTGAAGCCCCTGAAGAACAGCGAACTCCAGCCGGCCGCGCAGGAACGGATGCGCAGGCTCCGCACCCCGGGACTGGCCGAGGAACTGGCGCTGGACCACGACACCATGGTGCGCCAGGCATTCACCGGCGGCGTGCGCACACCGGTCTCGGCGGAGGACCTGGCGGTGTACCTGGCGCCGTTCCCCGACCGGGAGAGCCGCCGCCCGGTGCTGGCGTGGGCGCAGCAGCTGCCGGTCGACGGCGAACCTCCCGCGCTCATCCCGCGGATGGAGGCCTACGGCGCGTGGCTGCGCGACTCTCCGGTGCCGAAGCTGTTGCTGACTTTCGAGAACGCGCCGACGTTGCTCATCGGGCCGGAGCTCGCAGCTTGGTGTCAGGAGAACATCGCCGCGCTGGACGTGGTCGCCTGTGGCGAGGCGGGGCATCACGCGCAGGAGGACCGGCCGAAGGAGATCGCGGCGGCGATCGCCGGTTGGGCGGAGCGCCACGACCTGCTTGCATGAGTGCATGGGGATAGCGCTCAAGATCGAGGAACTGGAGTTCGCTTCCGCGCCAGAGGAGGACCGGCGCGGCCTCTACGAGGTCCTGGCGACCTGGGTGGCCGAGGACTCGCCCAGCAAGAAGCGGCCACTCTACGAATCCTGCGTCGCCATGTGGGAGCTTCGCGACGACATCGGTTTCGAGGCGGCGCACTTCGCCGTCGCGAGAGAAGAAGGCAAGATCATCGGCTACGCCGAGGCGCGGGTCTCCGAGGCCGAGGCGAACGCCCACCTCGCCAGCGCCAACATCGTGGTGCTGCCTCAACACCGCCGTCGTGGCATCGGTACGGCGCTGCTCCGCGCGATGCGGTCGTTGTTGCGCGGACGCACCGTCATCGAGGCGTGGAGCGTGTACAAGGACAGCCCTGCTGAGCAGTTCGCCGCCGCCCGTGGATTCCGGGTCGTCACCACCATGACGAGGCAACGGCTGACTCTCGCCGACCCGCCCGAGATCGGCGAGGTTCCTGCGGGATACGAGCTGGTCACCTGGAAGGGCGCGGCGCCGGAGGAGTTCGTCGAGGCCTACGTCGAGGCACTCAACGGAATCAGGGACGCGCCACAGGCCGGCACGACGATCGACCTGACGCAGAACACCGTCGAGAGCATCCGACGGGAGGAGGCCACCGCCGTCGCGGTCTACTGGGTCGTGCTCCTGCTGCACGAGGGCGAGGCCGCCGGAGTCACGGTGGTGGAGCTGAACTCCGTGGTTCCGACCCTCGCCGAACAACTGCAGACGGTCGTGTTGCCGGCGCATCGCGGCAAAGGACTCGGCAGGCTGATCAAGGCACGCATGCTGCACAACTTGGCCGGCGTCGAGGAGATTCGCACGCGCACGAGCAGCGAGAACGAGCACATGCTTCGCGTGAATCATTCACTCGGCTACGAGGACACCTTCATCTACATGGCCGTGCAAGCGAGAACCGCTGACCTGCAGCCGTAGGACTGCGGGTCAGCGGTTCTCAGATGTGGATCAGATGCCCGCCGAGGCGAGCCACTCCTTGGCGACCTTCTCCGGCTCCGGCTTGTCCGGCGACGACAGCTTCTGGTTCAGCTCCAGCAGCGTCTTCGTGTCGAGCTTCTTCGCGATGGCGTTGAGGGTGTCGCGGACCTGCTGCGACGCCTTCTTCTCGTTGATGAGCGGCAACACGTTCTGCGCGGCGAAGACGTTCTTCGGGTCTTCCAGCACCACGAACTCGTTGGCCTTGATGGCCGCGTCCGTCGTGAACAGGTCGGCCGCCTGCACCGTGTTGTCCTTCAGGCCGGCGACGGTCAGCGGGCCGCCGACGTCGAGGGCCTTGAACTCCTTGAACTCACAGGCGTACTTGGCCTTGAGGCCGGGCAGGCCGTCCGGGCGGTTCTGGAACTCCGGCGGGCCGCCGAAGACCAGGTCCTTGCAGTACGGCACGAGGTCGTCGAGCGACTTCAGGCTGTACTGGGCCGCGATCTGCTTGGTGACGACGACCGCGTCCTTGTCCTCGGCCGAGGACTTGTCGAGCACGATCAGGCCCGCCGGCAGCGACTTCTTCAGCGCCGCGTAGACCTCGTCCGAGCCGACCTCGGGGGCTTCCTTGTTGACGTGCTTGAGAAGCACGCCGGTGTACTCGGGGATCAGGTCGATCGAGCCGTCCTGCACGCCCTTGAAGTACAGCTCCCGGTTGCCGATGTTCGGCTTCTTCGAGACCTTGACGCCCTTGGCGGACAACGCTTCCGCGTAGATCTCCGAGAGCAGTCGCGACTCCGGGAAGTTCGCGGAGCCCACGACGATGGTGTCCGTCGGGGCCGGGTCGGTCTTCCCGTCTCCGGTCAGCGGATCGCCACCGCACGCAGACAGAAGCATGACCGCAGCGACGGCTGTCGCGATGCGCTTCATCTCTTTCCTCCGGTTCCCACTGGACGCAGCCCTGGCGAGACCGTCAGCCGTTGCAGGCCGGCGAACCCCAGGTCGACGAGAACGGCGAGCAGTGCCACGAGCACCGCGCCTGCGAGCATCTGTCCGAACTCCTGCAGGGCGAGGCCGTCGAAGACGAGCCTGCCCAGTCCACCGGCGCCCGTGTAGGCGGCGATGGTGGCGGTCGCGACCACTTGCAGCGCGGCGCCGCGGAAACCGCCGTAGATCAACGGAAGCGCGTTCGGGATCTCCACCTGGAGCAGCACACCCGACTCGCGCATGCCGACGCCCCGTGCGGCGTCGACGGTCACCGGGTCGACCGCGCGGACGCCCGCGTACGTGCCCGCCATGATCGGCGGGATCGCGAGCAGCACCAGCGCGACGTACACCGGGAAGTCACCGAGACCCGCCCACAACACGACGAGGATCAGCACCGCCGTGGTCGGCAACGCCCGCAGAGCGTTGGAGAGTCCGACGATCACGAACCCGCCCTTGCCGGTGTGACCGACGAACGCGCCCAGCGGGATCGCGATGACCGCGGCGATCAGCAACGTCAGCAACGTGTAGCCGAGATGTTCGGCCAACCGCACCGGAATCCCGGTCGTGCCGGACCAGTGCGCGGGATCGAAGAGCCAGCCACCCATTCAGCTCACCTCCCCGCCCGTGCCCACGGCGTGAGCAGCCGTCCGATCAGCAACAGCAAGGCGTCCGCGAGCACCGCCAGCACGACCGTCCCGATGAGACCCGCGAGGACCTTCTCGGTGTGATCGGTCTGGTAGCCCTCGGTGAAGAGCTGGCCGTAGCCGCCGAGTCCGACGAGCGCGCCGACGCTCACCATGCTGATGTTCGACATGGTCGCGACCCGCAGGCCCGCGATCGTCACCGGCAACGCCAGCGGGAAGTCGACGGTGAGGAAACGGCGCAACGGCCGGAACCCCATCGCGTTCGCCGCGGCGACGACGTTGCCCGGCACCGCGGACAGCGCGTCCGCGACCGACCTGATCATCAGCGCGAGCGTGTAGACCGCCAGCGGCACGATGACGTTGATCTCGTCGAGGATCTTCACTCCGAGCAACACCGGCGTGATCACGATCAGCGCGATGGACGGAATCGTGAAGAGGATGTTGGCGAACGGGAAGAGGACCGCGCGCGCCGTCTGCGACCGGCTCGCCCACCACCCGAACGGGATGGCGAGCACGAAACCGATCAGCACCGGCACGACGGAGAGCCGCAGGTGCACCTCGGTGACTTCCCAGAACCTTTCCCAGTTCTCGAAAATCCAGGTCACTTCGGGACCTCACCCGCCGCGCGGGCCTTCGCGAGGGCCTTGATCACGTCGTCGGCCTTGACCACGCCGGTGACCGCGCCTGCGTCGTCGACGACCACGCCGAGCGCGGACGGCGAGCTGAGCGCCGCGTCGAGCGCGCCGCGCAACGTCGAGCCGTCGTACAGCGAACCACCGGAGATCAGGTCCTTCTCCGCGACCTCGAGCTCACCGTCCACACCGGACAGCCAGCCCTTCGGCCGGTTCGCCTCGTCCACGACGAGCGTCCAGTCGGTGACCGTGATGCGTTCGCCGAGCTTGGCCGTGGTGACGGGGTGCACGGGCACGTCCGCGTGCAGGAACGTGAGCGTGCGGTAGCCGCGGTCACGTCCCACGAACGAGGCCACGAAGTCGTTGGCGGGCGCGGCCAGCAGCTCGGTAGGCCGCGCGTACTGCGCGAGGTGCCCGCCCGTCTGGAACACCGCGACGCGTTCGCCGAGCTTCAGCGCCTCGTCGATGTCGTGCGTGACGAACACGATCGTCTTGTCGAGTTCCGCTTGCAGACGAAGGAGTTCGTTCTGCAGGTCCTCGCGCACGACCGGGTCGACGGCGCTGAACGGCTCGTCCATCAGCAGCACCGGCGGGTCCGCGGCGAGCGCGCGGGCGACACCCACGCGTTGCTGCTGGCCACCGGAGAGCTGGGCCGGGTAGCGCTTGCCGAAGTTGGCGTCGAGCCCGACGATCTCCAGCAGTTCGGCCGCACGCGTGCGCGCCTTGCGTTTGTCCCAACCGGACAGAAGAGGGACGGTCGCGATGTTGTCGAGCACGGTCCGATGCGGGAACAACCCCGCCTGCTGGATGACGTAGCCGATGCCACGCCGCAGCGTGGGCGGATCCACGGTGAGGACGTCCTTGCCGTCCACCAGGATCGTGCCCGACGTCGGGTCGATCATGCGGTTGACCATGCGAAGCGACGTCGTCTTGCCACAGCCGGAAGGACCGACGAACACCGTGATGGTGCCCGCCTCGACCGTGAGGTCGAGCTCGTCGACAGCGATGGTCCCGTCCTCGAACCGCTTGGTTACGGCCCGGAACTCGATCACCCTTCGGATCCCTCCGGTCGTGACGACCACCCCGATTGGGCCGCCCTGGATGTAGATCCCAAAGACCTTAACTCGTTCGGCGTACCCCGGCACAGCGTTCCACGATGTGACGGGCTGAGCGTTTCGTTCGGCGCAGCCAGGGGAAAGATCAACAACGAGTGCCGGTACCGATGCGGACCGTAGCGAGCTGCCGTGGCTCGCACGACTAAGGTGACAGAGGTGCTGGCGCGGTATCGCTACCGAATCGAACCGACCGAGGTTCAGCGGGGCATGCTGGCACGTACTTTCGGCTGCGTACGAGTGGTCTTCAACGACGCGATCCGCTGCCGGGAGGCCGCGCGTCGGGCTGGCGAGAAGATCAGCCCTACAGACGTTCAACGCCGGGTGATCACCGAGGCGAAGACGACTGATGAGCGCGCGTGGTTGCGCGAGGTGGCGTCGGTGGCATTGGTGCAATCGGTACGCGACGCGGATCGGGCCTACCGAAACTTCTTCGATTCTCTGGCGAAGCGGCGCAGGGGCCGCCGAATGGGTCGGCCGAGGCTGAAGTCTCGCAAGGACTCCCGGCAGACTTTCCGGCTCACCCGCAACGGGTTCGTTCTACGCGCTGGAGGCCAGCTCTACCTGGCCAAGATCGGCGATGTGCGCGTGCGCTGGTCTCGGCTTTTGCCCTCTGACCCGAGCTCGCTCACGATCATCCTCGAACCGGACGGTCACTACTACGTCTCGTTCGTCGTGGACGTCGATCCTGCACCGCTGCCGCAAATCGACAGGGAAGCCGGAGTCGACCTCGGGATCTCCCGCTTGGCCGTCGTCGCCGACACCGATGGGCAGTGCCTCACCATCGCCAACCCCAGACACTTGGCACGCAAGCTGCGCGGACTGGCCCGGCTTGAACGCGAGAAGCACCGCCGAGCCAAGGGCGGCGCGAATCGAGAGAAGACGCGACGAAAGCTGGCAGCGCAACACGCCAAGATCACCCGCGCCCGGCGCGACCATCACCACAAACAGGCCCTCATCCTGATCCGCGAGAACCAAGCGATCTACGTGGAGCACCTGAACATCGTGGGAATGGTCGCAAACCGCCGGCTGGCCAGGGCCATCGTCGACGCCGGATGGGCACAGTTCATCCGGCTCCTGCAAGAAAAGGCCGAGCGGTATGGCCGAACAGTGCAGGCAGTGTCCCGTTGGCTGCCCAGCTCGAAGACCTGTTCAAGCTGCGGTCACCTCATGGACGCCATGCCGCTGGAAATCAGATCGTGGACCTGCCCTAAATGCGGAGCGGCGCACGATCGTGACCGCAATGCGGCGCTCAACATCCTCACCGCCGGGCGGGCGGAGAAGCGAAATGCCTGTGGAGCCCAGGTAAGCCCACTCGATGGAGAGGCACCGGGCGAGGAAGCAGGAAGCTCCCAAGGCCTTCGGGCAGCGGAGCACGTCAAGGGCCGTATGGTTTACGTCTTGTGACGATCGACCAGGTTCGGCAGTTGGTGGCGGAGCGCGGCGTGCACGCCCGCAAGCTTCGCGAAGTGTTGTCCCTGCTCAGCGAGGACTGGCACCCGCTGGCGGAACTCGTGCGCCTGCCCGCGGTTCCCCGGCGCACCGTTCAGGACCTGCTCAAGGCCCTGGGCGACGACGCGGAATCTTCAGACGATCGTTACCGCATCGCCCCCGGTCTGGTGGCCTCGTACCGCTCGGAGTTCGGCGTTTCCGGCGTCCGCGACCACACCGACGTGCTGCGCCAGATCCTCGTGGACATCGCCGACGTGCCGTCGCCTTTGTCCTCGTTGGACCACGTGCAGGCGACGGCCGAGACCGCGCTGAACCGCGCGGTGTGGCTGAACTCCCACTACGACCTGGCGGGCAAGCGTCTGCTGTGCCTGGGCGACCACGACCTGACGTCGCTGGCCGTCGCCGCCGTCAATCCGAACGTGTCGATCACGGTCGTGGACCTCGACGAGCGTCTGCTGGAGTTCATCGACTCACGGGCGCTGGTGCGCGGGCACGACATCCGGACGTTGCACTGCGACATGCGTTTCGGCCTGCCCGCGGGTGCGCTCGAATCGTTCGACCTGGTCTTCAGCGACCCGCCCTACACGCCGGAGGGCATGGGCCTGTTCGCCGGCCGCGGCATCGAGGCGTTGGCGGACATCGCGTCCGGCCGCCTGCTGCTGGCCTACGGCTTCTCCGACCGGACTCCCGCGCTGGGCTTGAAGGTCCAGCAGGAACTGCAGAAGCTCGGGCTGGTCTTCGAGGCCATCCTGCCCGCGTTCCACCGCTTCGACGGCGCGCAGGCCATCGGGTCCGCCGCCGACCTGTACGTGTGCCGGCCCACGGGACGGCGAGCGGTGTCCGGTGGCACGCGGATCTACACGCACGGCGCGCAGTCCGTGGAGTCGTCAGGGCCTTCGTCCGAGGCGCTGGCCGCCCTGTCGGAACTGGCTCCGCGCCCGGAGTCCTCGCCACCGCCGAAGCCCCGTTCCGCGGGGTGGGCCGAGCCCGTCGGCAAGGGCGCGGCGTCGCTGGCCGTCGACCTGTCGGCGGATCCCGGGCCGTGGCTGCTGCGCACGTTGCTGGCCTCCTCGCCCGCCCGCCTGGCCTGCCTGGTGCCGAACAACCACCCGGCGGTGTCCTCGGAGGCCGGGCAGAAGGAACTCCAGGAACTGGTGCAGACCCGGTTCAAGTTGAAGTTCCTGCGCAACAACCCAGATGGCAAGACCACGATCGTCGTCGCCGATCAGGTTCTCACCGGAACGTTGTCGCTGGGCGAACGCGCGGTGCGCGAGGTCCTGATGAAGGCGCACGGCAAGCTGCGCAACGTCTGGCGCGAAGCGTTGATCACCGCGTCGCAGGGCGTGCTGACGAAGCGGCAGGCAGCGGAGATCGTCGACAACGCCTCGGTGGCGTCCGACGATCTCGAACTGCGGTTGATCGACCTGCCGAAGCACCGGATCGCGGCGCTGCTGCCGGAGATCTCAGCCAGCGCGGGGTATGTGGAGCGGTCCGAGGGCTAATCGCTCACATGAGTGAAAACCGGTGTATCCCACTTTGAGGTCTCGATCCGAGCATCCTCAGCGGTGACGAAGAAGCCAGGACGCAACACTGCGAGGCGTTCTGGATCATCTACCGGTTCCCACACAGTCGACGTCAGCGGCGGGAAGTCCACAGCGAGATAGGACGGGAGAAAGCCCTCTGCATTCAGATGGTCGATCAGGCCTCTGTACTCGGCGGGGCGAAGTTGGCCGACGTAGTGCTGCCACTCCACTCGGTACGAGACCTGCAGGTCGGCTAGCTCAACGAAGTGCTCCACGCCGGTGCTGTCGGTCCCCTTGATCGACAACACCTGGTCTACCGGAAACTGTGCGATTGCGCCTTCTTCAAAACTGAGCTGCCCTGCGTCCCAGGCGGCCTTGAAGGCGCCCTGCAGGTCGTACGGAGCGGACGATGAGCTGACGAAGAGTTCTACCGTTCCTGTCTCCCCGTCAGCCGAGATGGTGAAAGGCGCTTCAACAACGCGAAACCGGGCGCTCATCGACATCGTTGGAAGGATCTTGCGCCACAAGGTGGTGACGGAAAGCTCCAGCTCCCACCGCTTCGAGGCAGCGTCGGCCAAGCTGTAGAGATCGATCTTGAGGTTCCTCGCGTACGTCTTGGCAGTCTTGGAGAAACCTCCACTGCAGATCAGAATGCCTCGATCGGCTCCGACGTCTTGGATAACTGACCTGAACTCGCCCACCACGTTCACGTCGGCGCGTCGTTTGCCGTAGTCCTTCACCTGAACGATCATGAGTCGCTCGGCCACGCCATCGGTCCATCGCACGGTGACGTCGATCTGCCTCCGTACTTCAGACTCCTGTCCCAGGACACGCTCGTTGTGGGTCACAACGGCGTGCGGGCTCAGCTCAGCAATGATCTTCTCTGCGAGTTTCTCGTACTCGAGCCACAGCGCCGACTTGCCACCAGGCATCCCAGACCTCCTATACGGAGAGAAAAGGAAACACCAAACAGCGCTATCCGGCGCGGGGTATGTGGAGCGGTCCGAGGGCTAGCACCGCGCGGAACTCCTTGGGCGGCACCGGACGCGAGAACAACCAGCCCTGGTAGGCGTCCACCCCGACGCCACGCAGAACGTGGAACTGGGTGGCGGTCTCCACGCCCTCCGCGACGCACTTGCGTCCCATCGCGCGGGCCATGTCGACGACGGCACGGGCGACGGCGAAGTCCGAGGAGTCGTTGCCCACGCCGGAAACGAAGCGCCGGTCCACCTTGATGATCTGCGCAGGCAGGTCCTTGAGGCGGGCCAGCGACGAGTAGCCGGTGCCGAAGTCGTCCACGGCGAACTGCACGCCGCGCTTCACCAGTTCGTCCATCGACTGGCGGACTCGGGAGGGCAGGTCGACGAACGCCGTCTCGACCAGTTCGAGCACCACGCGTTCCCACGGGACGCCGGACTCCATGATCGCGGTCGACACGATGTCGACGAACTCGGGATCGCCCGGCACCAGGCCGGCGAGGTTCACTGCCACCGACACCGGGCGGCCGTCGGGCGCGGGCCAGGTCGCGGCTTCACGCAGGGCGGTGCGCAGGACCCAGCGGTCGAGTTCGCGCATGAGGTCGCCCTGTTCGGCGACGGGCAGGAACACGTCCGGCGGCAGCATTCCGCGGTCGGGATGCGGCCAGCGCACCAGGGCCTCGGCGGTCAGGACGGCGCCGTCGACGCCGACGACGGGCTGGTAGTGCAGCACCAGGCCGTCGTGCTGCAACGCGTCGCGCAGCTGGCCTTCGAGGTGCACCTGGCGGTCGGCCGAGGCGATCAGCGCGGCCGAGGCCAGGGACACGCGGCCGGCTCCGGCGCGCTTCGCCTCGAACATCGCGGCGTCGGCGAACCGCAGCAGGTCGGCACCGTTGGCGCGCGAGCCGTTCGGGACGGCGGCGCCGATCGAGGCCGAGACGCGGACGAGCTGGCCGTGCACCGGAACGGCCGTGCGCAACAGCGAGGCGACGCGGGTGGCCAGGGCGTCGACGCCGCCGACCGAGTCGATGTCCTCGCAGATGATCACGTACTCGTCGCCCGACAGGCGAGCGGCGGTGCAGCCGTCGGGCAGGCCGCCTTCCAGCCGTCGCGCCAGGGCCACGAGCAGTTCGTCGCCGGCGTCGTGGCCGAGGGAGTCGTTGACGCGCTTGAAGTTGTCGATGTCGCAGAAGAAGACGGCGACCTTCGAACGGCCGGGGCCATCCAGCAGCTTGGCGAGGATCTCCTTCACCAGCGCGCGGTTCGGCAGGCCGGTCAGCTCGTCGTGGGTCGCCTGGTGGCGCAACGCCTCGGCGGCGCGGCGGCGTTCGGTGATGTCCAGGAACACGATCAGCCAGAAGCGGCGGCCGTCGTCCTGCACGGACAGAGCGATGTGGAGTTCGCAGTAGACCTTCTCGCCGTCCGGGCGGACGAGGATGCGCTGCGGGATCTTCTGCGTGCGTTCGGCGGCCCACTGCAGGCCGGGCGAGGTGTCCTCGGGGTGGGTGAGCTGTTCGGCGGTCATGCCGCGCAGCTGTTCCAGCTCCATGCCGAGCAGGTCGCACAACGCGTCGTTGGCGTCGACCAGGCGCTCGCCCTCGTCGAACAGGCCGATGCCGACCGGCGTCACGGACACGAGGTCGGTGAAGCGCTGCGAGGAACGCTTCATGCGCGCCTCGGCGGCCCGTTGCTCGGTGACGTCCTGGGCGGTGCCGACGGCGAGCTGCTTGCCGCGCGCGTCGTGAACGATCATGCCGTGGCAGCGGAAGATGCGCGGCGAACCGTCCGGGCGCACCACGCGGTGCTCGAACTGCGAGGCGACCTCGTCCACCACCAGCTGGCGGCACAGGTCGTCGACCCAGGCGCGGTCCTCGGGGTGCACGAGGTCCAGGTAGGCCTGGTAGCTGCCGGGAAGTTCCGCGGGCAGGCCGAAGAGCTCGCGCAGCATGTCCGACCACACGACCTCGCCGGTGCCGGGGTTCCACTCCCACATGCCGAGGCGGGCGGCCTGCTGCGCGTCCGCCAGCCGTCTGCGGTCCTCGCGCATCTGACGTTCCAGGGCACGCGCTTCGGTGACGTCCTGGATGGTGCCGTGGTAGCGCTCGATGCGGCCGGACGGCGCGATCTCGGCGCGGGCGCGGCACATGTAGACGCGCTCGCCGACCTCGCTGTGGACCTCCACCTCGACCGGCGCGTTGTCCTGGGTGTGCAGCAGCTGGTGCCGCAACGCCTTGACGGCCTCGCGGTCGTCCGGGTGCACGCCGCTGAGCAGGTCCTCGTCCGGCGTCATGCCGAGCTCGGCGAACATCTCCATCAGCACTTCGCTGCGGTGCACGGCGCGCGTGCCCGTCTCGTACGCCCAGCTGCCGATGCGGGCGATGCGCTGCGCCTCCAGCAGCCGCGCCCGTTCCTGGGCGAGGTCGGTGGCCGCGCGCTTGGCCTCGGTGATGTCGCGGATGTAGCCGGTGATCTTGTCCAGGCTGCCGGCGTCGTCCAGCCTCGCCTCGGCGACGCCGCGGATCCACCGCAGCTGCCCGTCCGGGCGGACGATCCGGTACTCGATGTCGATCGGGTCGCCGGTGATCTCGCGACCGTGCCAGTACGTCTCGACCATGCGGAAGTCGTCCGGGTGGACGACGTCCAGGACGGCCTGAGCACCAGGCACGACGGCGCCGCGTTCGAGGCCGAGGAGTTCGTAGTGCGTGTCCGACCAGACGGTCAGGCCGGTCCCGGGGTCGAACTCCCAGGAGCCGAGTTCCGCGACCCGCTGCACCTTGCGCAGCCGGCGCTGTTCGTCGCGCAAGGCGTCCGCGGCGGAGGCGAGGTCGGAGACGTCGATCAGCAGGACGGCCTGCAGGCCCGTTCCCGGAACGGCGTGGCGGGCGACGCGCACCGGCAGTTCGGTGCCGTCCACGCGCAGCAACCGCAGGTCGGAGGTGTTGCCGAGGAGCAGCTCACCGAGCGGGTGCCCGACGAGGTCGTCGGCTCCCTGCGCGGCCGCGAGCTCCACGGCGGCAGGGTTCGCCTGCATGACGACACCCTTGGCGTCCACGAGCAACGACGGCGCGTCGGGCAGGGTCAGCCCGTCCAGCGTCATCGGCGGTTTCCCGGACGTCGGCACAGCCGTCCGTGCACGGCCGTTCACCACCGTCGCGCGTCCCACCCACTTGGGCACCGGCCCACCCTCTCCCGCATCCACCGCCCGCGGCAATTCGGGTGGGCACGACAACGGCACCCGAATGGCGGCAAACACGAACCCTCTCCTCGAGTGAACACCCGAGGAGAGGGACGGTAGCGCTTCAGAGCGTCATCGCCCACCCCTGCACGGGTTAACGAAAAGCCACGGTCGTGGTTCCGGTCCCCGTGAAGATGCAAATGAGTGGCGAATACAAGTGCCGGATCAGGCGACTCCGTCGGCCTTCGCCGCCACGGCCACAGCCGCCGCGACCTCGGGTCCGACGCGCGGGTCCAATGCCGAGGGAACAATTCGGTCTGGGCCCAAATCATCCTTCGCGACGGCGAGAATGGCATCCGCGGCCGCGAGTTTCATGCCTTCCGTGATCCGTCGCGCACCCGAGTCGAGAGCCCCGCGGAAAATGCCGGGGAACGCGAGCACGTTGTTGATCTGGTTCGGGAAGTCGCTGCGGCCGGTCGCCACGATCGCGGCGTGCCTGGCGGCGACCTCCGGGTGCACCTCGGGGTCCGGGTTCGACAGCGCGAAGACGATCGAGTCGCTCGCCATGCTCGCGATGAGGTCCTCGGACACCTTGGAGGACGAGACGCCGATGAAGACGTCCGCGCCACGCAGCGCCACGTCGATGCCGCCGTCGAGGTTGCTCTTGTTCGTGACCGCCGCGATCTGTTCCTTGACCGGGTTGAGCCCGGCCCTGCCCGTGCGGACGATGCCGCGCGAGTCCAGCAACGTGATGTCACCTGCGCCGGCCGCGATGAGGATCTTGGCGATCGCGATGCCCGCGGCGCCCGCACCGGAGATGACCACCCGCTGGTCGCCGATGTTCTTGCTGAGCACCGTGTTCGCGCCGTTGAGCGCGGCGAGCGACACGACGGCCGTGCCGTGCTGGTCGTCGTGCATGACCGGGCAGTCGAGCGCCTCGATCAGCTTCTGCTCCAGCTCGAAGCAGCGCGGCGCGGAGACGTCCTCCAGGTTGACCGCGCCGAACGACGGGCGCAGCCGGACGAGCGTCTCGACGATCTCGTCCACGTCCGTCGTGTTGAGCACGAGCGGGATGGAGTCGAGGCCGCCGAACGTCTTGAACAGCGCGGACTTGCCCTCCATGACGGGCAGGGACGCGCTCGGGCCGATGTCACCGAGACCGAGCACCGCGGTGCCGTCGCTGACGACGACGACCAGGCGGTGCGCCCACGTGTACTTCGCGGCGAGGCTCGCGTCCTCCGCGATGGCCTTGCTCACTCGTGCGACACCAGGGGTGTACGCGATCGACAGCGCCTTCGGGTCAGCGAGCGAGGCGGTCGCGCCGACCTCGAGCTTCCCGCCCAGGTGCGCGGTGAAGATCTCCTCGTCCGTCAACTGCGTCGGATCGGAGTTCTCGGTACGGGCTTCGTTCACTGCTGTCACGGCGTCCCTCCTGCGGTGCGGGCGGCGTAGTGGCCCAACTGGGCTCAATCACCAAACGGCGCACCGGCCCAGCGTTGTCACGCCGGGTACACGGGGCCTTGAAACTCGGTCGACGACCTCCGACGAGTTGCGTCGGAGAAGTGCCCGAGTGTTGCGGGTGACGGGAAGTGTGGCAGGGTCCCGCGTCGCTGTCTGCGGCGGGGATCACACTTTTTCCGCAGGTCAGAGGGCATGTAGCAAGACGTCCGTCCGGTTTTCTGCACCGACCGGTCAGTTTCTGCAGGCAGGAAGCACCCGATCGGTCAAGAAAGATTGACGCCTTAGAGTGACGGCATGCAGGCGAGTTCGCTGAAAATTGACGGCGCGTTCGAGTTCACCCCTCGGACATTTCCCGACGACCGAGGCGTGTTCGTCTCGCCGTACCAGGAGGCCGCCTTCACCGAGGCGGTCGGCCACCCCCTCCGGGTCGCCCAGACCAACCACAGCGTCTCCCGCGCGGGGACGATCCGCGGCATCCACTACGCGGACGTCCCGCCGTCGCAGGCGAAGTACGTCTTCTGCCCGCGCGGCTCGTTCATCGACGTGATCGTGGACATCCGCGTCGGCTCGCCCACGTTCGGCCAGTGGGACGCCGTGCTGGTGAACGCCGAGAAGTGCAACGCGGTCTACCTGGCGGAGGGCCTCGGCCACGCCATGATCGCGTTGGAGGACGACACGACGATGAACTACCTCTGCTCCACCGTCTACAACCCGTCCGGCGAGCACGGCCTGACGCCTCTCGACCCCGCTCTCGACCTCCCGTGGCCGCGCGAGCTCGAGTTCCTGTTGTCGGAGAAGGACACCTCGGCCCCCACCCTCGCCGAGGCCTACGAAGCCGGCGTGCTGCCGCGCTACGAAGACTGCCTGGCCCTGTACGCGTCCCTCAAAGCCTGAAACCAGGCCTCGGCCATAGTCGAGCTTTGACGACTCCGAGCACCTGCGCAGGTCCGAGGTGCTCGGAGTCCGTGCTCGCGTACGGGTTGTCTCCCACCACGTGCCACCCACCGTCCACTTCGTGGGAGGCGCGCTTCACCGACAACTGCCCAGGCCTGCTCGCCCACGAGACGAGCACCACCTGCCCCGGCTTGGGCTTCACACCCCACCTGACCAGCACGATGTCCTCATCCCTGAGGGCAGGCGCCATCGACGGACCCCGCACCAGCACGGTGGAAAGACGCGGTCTCAACGATCACCCTTCGATCAGCCGGAGTAAGGTTCTCCCCGTCGGAGCATCCACTGTTTTTCATTCTGGGAGGAACGATGCGACTCGTGTCGCGCATTCTCCGCCCACGCGTTGAGGCGACCGCGCACTGCGATCTCCCCTGCGGCGTGTACGACCCGGCCCAGGCCCGGATCGAGGCCGAGTCGGTCAAGGCGGTCCAGGAGAAGTACCAGGCGAACGAGGACCCGGAGTTCCGGGAGCGCGCCATCCTGATCAAGGAGCAGCGCAGCGAGCTCGTCAAGCACCACCTCTGGGTGCTGTGGACGGACTACTTCAAGCCGCCTCACTTCGAGAAGTACCCCGAGCTGCACGACCTGTTCAACCGCGCCACCAAGGCCGCGGGTGCGGGCGGCACGAAGGCGTCCATGGACCCGGCTTCGGGTCAGGCGCTTCTCGACCTGATCGCGCAGATTGACAAGATCTTCTGGGAGACCAAGCAGGGCTGAGCCCTTCCTCGGTTTCTCGAACGGCGCCGCCCCCTGCCCGGGAGCGGCGCCGTTCGTCGTTCAGGCGGGGACCACGTCGGTCGAGCGGGCGAGGTCCTGCCAGGTTCGCGACCACCCGCGGACGGTCACGCCGCGTCCGTGACCTTGCCGATCACCTCGAAGTCGGTGCCGGTGGGCGAGAGGCCCTCGAACTTCAGCCGGACCTGTTCCTCCCCCTCGGTCTCGGTGTCGGCCACGGTCGGCACCTCGAACTCGTACGTGGTCGCGCCCGTCTGGATGAAGGCGTAGACCCCGAGTTGCGTGGACGACAACGGCCGCGAGGGCAGCGCTTCCTCGCCCGAGTTCCGGAGCAGCCACTCGGCATTGACGTCCGTTGTGGACAGTTCGGTGCCGGAGGCGGGTGCCACCGGCACGCCGAAGAGCGAGACCGGCGAGTCGACCGCCTCGGACAGGGTCAGCTTCCACTTCAGGGCGCCGCCCTCGACCACGCTGCCGGCGACGGGGGTGACCGTCACCTTGGGCGCGGGGTCGTCGTTGCGCACCAGCAGTCCGCCGATCGCGGAGCCGACGACCGCGTTGGAGATCGCGAGAACCGACACCGGGTAACGGACGTCGGCGCTCCACCTGGTGTTGCCGGTGTAGGTCACCGGTACCTCGGCGCGGCTCTCGCCCGGCTTCAGCGTCACGAGCTTGGTCGTGGGCTGCTTGGTCGCCGGGTCGGTGTAGAAGAGCCGGATCACGCGGGTGCCGTTGCCGGTCGCGGTGACGACGATGTTGTGGGTCTGCGCGCCGGAGTCGCCCTCGTCGACCGCCGTGACGGCGGCGTCGACCCGTGCCAGTCGCGTGGGAACCACGGGGACAAGGCCCTTGTCCCAGCCGTAGGCGTCGATCAGCCACGCCTCGCCGGACGCGGACTCGGGGACCAGTTCCAGCGAAGCTACCCGGCCGACACCCGAGGGCAGCGGCACGCGGACTTCCTGAGCCCACAACGAACTCGTGCGATCCGAGCCGGGCAGTCCGGTCACCGAGACGGCGCCGAGCGAGTGCTTCCGTCCCTTGTGGTCGGTCACGGAGACGCCGAACCGGGAGGCCGCGGAGTTCGGCGGGACGGCCAGGCGCAACGCCAGGTCGCTGGAGCCGTTCAACGACACCGGTGCGGAAGGTGTGACCACGCCGGCCTGGCCCGCGGCCGACCACTTGAACGCGACCGAGAGGCGTTCGGGCTGCGCCACCGCACCGCGGAAACCGACGAAGTGCGGTGAACGCGCGGTGCTGCACCCGACGGCGGCATCGCGGGACGTCTGCTGGCAGACGCGCGCACTACCGGACACACCGGTGGAACCATCAGGCACGACGAGCGATTTGCGGTCCGCGCCGATCGCGTGCGAGAGAACGCGGGCCGGGTCCGCGGACGGGGCGCGGACGCCGGAACCGTCGAGCAGCGGCAGCACGGACTGGTCGCGGCCGAGGAACAGCCGCGTGGACGCCGCGATGTAGGTGGCGCCCATGGTCTGCTGCTGGTCGGCGGTCAGGCGGGTGGCGGTGCCGGGCGTGCACAACGGGTCCGGCTGCTGGCCTGGCCAGAAGTCGTCGGACGCCGGCGCCTCCGCCTGGCCGGGGGTCCACACGCTGTTGAAGTAGTTGTGGTTCGCGCCGATCATGTACAGGGCGCTGTGCACCGCGTCGCCACGGCTCAGGCCGCGCGTCTGGTCCACGAACATCTGCCCCTGCAGGTCGGACACGTCACCGTCGCAACCGGGCAGGAACGTCACCGAGGGCACGTCCGGCGCCGGGTTGTGACCGAAGATCGTGGGACCGATCAGCACGTCGCCGCGGATGTTCCAGCGCACCGGACCGGAGAAACCCGTGTCACCGGGCGGCGGGGTGAGGCTGTCGGTGGCGGCGCGGTTGACGCCCTCGCCACCGCGGGAGTGGCCCACCAGCAGCACCTTCGACATGTCGGCGGCCGGCGCGGACTTCACGGCACCGGGCGCGGAACCCTTGCCGGAGGCCCAGTCCGCCCACTTGGCCAGGTGGTGGCGCACCAGCGACGAACGGCCCTGCGCACCCGCGTCGGCGGTCATCGCGTCCTGGGCGTTGATCCCGTTGGCGGAGATCGACACCGTCAGATATCCCTGCGACGCCAGCAACTGCTGCGCCTTCAGGTAACCCTTGTGGCTCGGCACGGCCGTCAACCCGCCGGTGCACGGCCAGTTCATCGCGATCCGGTTCGGATCCGACTTGCTGTAGCAGGTGTAGTGCCTGCCGTGCAGGAAGAGCACGAGCGGCCGCTTGCCGGGCGCACCCTTGGGCGCGACGACAACGGCCTCCATCTCGATCGGCGCCGCGTACTCGGGCAGCTTGATCGAGTCGAGCGCGTACTCACCGGTGCTGGTGGCGTACGGCCCCGGCGTGCCCGGATCCACACCGGCCTCGGGCTGCAACGCCGGCAGTTCGGGCACGGACAGACCGGCCACCGGAGGCTCCGGCACGTCCAGCCGCTTCCCCGCCGACCGCACCTGAAGCGCGGCGGGGTCCTTCAGAGCGGCCTTCAACGTGTAGGTACGCAGGTTCGCCGACTCCTGGGCGCGCCCGAGGAACCGGTCGCCCTCCCAGAACTCGACACCCGCGTCGAGCAACGGCATCGACGCGGCGGTGGTCCACCGGATCTCGTCACCGGAGACGGTCCAGCCAGGTGCGGAAGATGGTTCCGGCGCGGCCGACGCGGGCAGCGCCGGTAGTACCGCGGCCAGCAGAACAGGAAGTAAAAGCGCGACTGTGCGACGCATGAGTGGGTCCCCCTCAAAAAGGACTATCCACTCCGTTCTAGCCACGCCACGCAGCACGAGGCTCGTGATTCCGCCCGGAATCTGCCAATCAAAACGACAACCAGACGGGAGTATTACGCCATTCAGCCCAAAGCCGGGTGATTTCCCTCATCCGGCAATGCGTTCGCATTTCGAGGACAGCCGAAACGTCACCGGTCTCTGGAGTCGTTGTCGCGCTCGTTCTGACTCAGTTTGTTCCACGTCGAGGTCAGTTCCGCCCGGATGCGCGCGACCCGAACCCCGAAGGCCTCGCGGATCTCCTGGGCGTCGACCTCGTCGGGGGCGCCGTGGTCGTGATGCTCGCCGCTCATGGCGGTCGGGGTACCTCGACGGTGTACTACTCCAAACGTGCTCCCCGTCACTCCTTAGGATCAACCAGGTGAGCACCCACCTCTACCTGCTGCGTCACGGCCAGACCGAGTGGTCCGAGAGCGGCAGGCACACGGGACGCACTGACATCGAGCTGACGCCTGAGGGCGAGCAGCAGGCACGCCGCGCGGGCGCGACGCTCGCCCGGCTGAGGGGCACGGACCAGGCACCCGCGTTGGTGCTGACCAGCCCTCGGCAGCGTGCCACCAGGACGGCCGCGCTGGCCGGGCTGGAGGTCAACGCGACGACCGAGGACCTGGCCGAGTGGGACTACGGCGACTACGAGGGCATCACCACGCCGCAGATCCGCGAGCGCGTGCCCGGCTGGACGGTGTGGTCGCACCCCATGCCCAACGGCGAGACGCACGCGGAAGTGCAGGAACGGGCCCGCAAGGTGCTCGGCGAGGTGCGCAAGATCCTGTCCGGCAGTGACGTGGTGCTGGTGGGCCACGGGCACTTCAGCCGGGTGCTGATCGCGGCGTGGCTGGGACTCGCGCCCGACCAGGGCGTCCACTTCGGACTGGACCCGGCCGGCATCTGCCAGCTGGGCGACGAGCGGGGCGACCCGCAGGTGCGCAGGCTCAACGTGCCTGCCTGGGAGGTGTGATGATCCGGCGGGTGGAACCGCGTGACGTCGACGCGGTCGTGGGGCTGGTGCACGAGCTGGCGCTGTACGAGAAGGCGCCCGAGGAGTGCCACCTCACCGCGGAGCAGTTGCGCACCGCGCTGTTCGGCGAGAGCCCCGCGCTGTTCGGCCACGTGGCCGAAGTGGACGGCCGGGTCGTCGGAATCGCGTTGTGGTTCCTCAACTTCTCGACGTGGGACGGCGTCCACGGCATCTACCTCGAAGACCTCTACGTCACGCCGGACCAGCGCGGCAACGGTCTGGGCAAGCAGCTCCTGAAAGCGCTTGCCCAGGAGTGCGTCGCCAAGGGGTACTCCCGTTTGCAGTGGTGGGTGCTCAACTGGAACGCGCCGAGCATCGGCTTCTACAAGTCGCTGGGCGCCGTCCCGATGGACGAGTGGACGACGATGCGCGTCGCGGGCGAAGCCCTGGCCGAGCTCGGCTCGTAACTCCGAAGGTTGACGGAAGGTCTCGAAACGCTCACGAAACGGGGATTCCACTGAGGACGGGTCCACGGTCCTGGCAGCGTCCCCGCTCGCCGATCCCCCGGCAAAAGTAAGCGTGGAAAGAAGGAACGACCGTGGGCACTGACCCGACTACGATCGACCCCGCCGTCTCGACCGGCATCGGCGTCTTCGGAACGATCATCTACCTGGCGCTGGCCATCTTCGGCGTCGTCGTCTTCTGGAAGACCTTCACCAAGGCCGGTCAGCCGGGCTGGGCCGCGATCATCCCGATCTACAACATCTACGTCCTGCTGAAGGTCGCGGGCCGTCCGGGCTGGTGGCTGGTCCTGCTGCTGATCCCGATCGTCAACATCGTCATCCTGGCGATCGTCTCGATCGATGTCGCGAAGTCCTTCGGCAAGGACACCGTCTTCGGTGTCGTCGGCCTGTGGCTGTTCAGCATCATCGGTTACGCGATCCTCGCGTTCGGTGGCGCGCAGTACCACGGCCCGGCCGCGCTCGCGGGCCAGCAGGCCGCCTACAAGGGCTGAGCAAGACCACGAAGGCCGGTTCGCGAAGTCACCCTGGACTTCGCGGGCCGGCCTTCACTACGATTTGTCCTGAAAACGTTTTCAGAGCTTTTCAGACGCCGAGCAGCCGCCGCCCTCGACACAAGAGGAAGGACCAACGATGAAGCGTCGACTGACCGGCGCGTTCGTCGCACTGGCGGTGGTCGTGGCACCGGTAGGCGTGGCGAAGGCGGCAAGCTTCAACGTCAAGGACTACGGCGCGAAGGGCGACGGCAAGGCGATCGACTCGGTCGCCATCGACAAGGCCATCACGGCGGCCAGCGCGGCCGGCAGCGGCACCGTCGAAATTCCGCCGGGCACGTACCTCTCTCGCTCGATCCACCTCAAGAGCAACGTCACGATCAACATCCAGCAGGGCGCGCGCATCGTGGCGTCCGGCAGCGGCATCGACGCGCCGGAACCCAATCCCACGTACGGCAAGTACCAGGACTTCGGGCACAGCCACTTCCGCAACGCCCTGCTGTGGGGCGAGAACGTCGAGAACGTCAGCTTCACCGGCAAGGGCGTGATCGACGGCGCGAACAAGCTGGAGACCGGCGAGAACATCCCTGCGGGCAAGGGCGACAAGATGCTGTCGCTCAAGTTCTGCAAGAACGTCACCATCACCGACGTGACCTTCAGGGAGGCCGGTCACTTCGCCATCATCACCAACGGCTGCAACGGGATGAAGCTCGACCGCGTCACCGTCGACACCCCGGACGACCGCGACGGCATCAACTTCATCAACAGCTCCAACGTCGAGCTGTCGAACTCCACCATCGTCTCCAGCGACGACGCCGTGGCGTTCAAGAGCGACTACGCCACCGGAAAGACGTTCCTGAGCGAGAACAACGTCGTCCGCGACTCCACCATCCAGTCGACGGAGAACAACGCGATCCAGTTCGGCTCCGAGACCTGCGGCAGCTTCAGGAACATCCAGTTCCGCAACCTCAAGGTCACCGGGGCCTCGAAGGCAGGCCTCGGCATGGTGTCGATGGACGGCGCGGTGATCGAGGACGTCCTCTACGAGAACATCCAGCTCACCAGGACCGCCTCACCGATCTACCTGCACGTCGGCAAACGCGGCCGCTGCCCGGACAGTCCGCCCACCGGCAGGATCCGCAACATCACCTATCGCAACATCTCCGGCACGAACCTGACCGCGCCGCGCGACATCCCCGGCGACCCCGAGTACGCGTCGACCGTCTCCGGCCGGTCCGACTCGAAGATCACCGGGCTGACGTTCGACAACGTGAAGCTGACGGTTCCGGGCAACCACAAGGAGTCCGACGCTTCGAAGAGCCCGCCAGAGGTGTCCGGCGAGTACCCGCCGCGGATCTTCGGCGTGCGGCCGGCGTTCGGGTTCTGGATCCGCGACGCGACCGACGTGAAGTTCCTGAACAGCACGGTCGAGTTCGAGAAGAACGACGGGCGCCCGGCCATCACCACCGACAGCGTGCAGAACATCTCGCTGAACGGCGTGAAGGTGGAACGCAGCACCGGCGCGAACGACCTGCAATGGCGCAAGAGCAGTGGAACGTCGGTCACGGACAGCACGACCACAAGTGGTCAGGCGCTGCGAGTGAAGAACGGCTAGACCATCCCCACGGCGCCGTACGTCGACGCGTCGGCCGCGGCGGAAGTACCAGGAAGCTCGCCGTCCGCCCGCCAGTGGGCGGCGAGCACCAGGCCGGGTTCCAGCAGCTTCAGGCCGCAGAGGAACTCCTCCACGTCCTGTTTGGACCGCGGCACGAGCTTGGCGTCCATGTGGTCGGAGAGGTCGACCAGCCGGTCGACCAGTTCCGGCTCGACGTCCTTCGTGAGGTGCGTCAAGGCGAGGATGCTGCCCTCGGCCAACGCGGCCCGGTAGCGCGCGACGACACCGGCGGGCTCGTCGATGACGTACGGGAGGATGCCGACCATCAGCACAGCGGTCGGCTGGGTGAAGTCGATGAGACGACGTGTCTCCGGGTGGCGCAGCACGGCGCCCACGTCGGAGATGTCGGACTGCACGATGGCGGCGCTGAGGTTGTCGCGCAGCATCGTGCGGGCGTGGGCCACGGTCACCGGGTCGTGGTCGACGTAGACGACGTTGCACGACGGGTCGAGGGACTGGGCGGCCTCGTGGACGTTGCCGGCGGTCGGGATGCCGCTTCCCAGGTCGAGGAACTGGCGGATGCCGTACTCCTCGACGCACAGACGCACCACGCGGCGGGAGAAGGACCTGATCGTGCGCGCGATCTCGGCGACGGGGAACTTCTTGATGCTCTCCTCGGCCAACGCGCGGTCAACCGCGAAGTTGTGCGCTCCGCCGAGGTAGTAGTCGAACAGGCGGGCCACATTCGGGCGTTCGGAATCGCCGTTTGTCGTCACCCGCTTCGGGCCGTCCTGCACTGCGCACCTCACCCTGCTCCCAAGCGGCGCGAACGCTGGAGGCACGGTAACTGGCTACTCCGTTCGTGTCCATCCACCATTAGTGAACACGCAGGGTGATGGCCCCCGGCCGGAGCCGAGGGCCATCGCAGGGTTACCGCTGGTCAAGCTGTGTGTCAGACGCCCGCGTTGGAGGTGATCCAGGAGCGGTAGGTGGCGATGCGGGTGTAGTTGGACCGCGTCGCGCGGTCCGAGGTGGACGCGACGCCGACCTGGCGACCGGCACCGAACATCGGGCCGCCCGAGTCACCACCGGCGGCGATGCCGTCGACGCGCTGGACGGCGATCGCACGACCACCGCGGTAGTCGGAACCGTTGGGGTTCGTGACTCGCGTGTTCGCGACCTTCAGGTAACGCGACTGGCAGTTGATCTCCGGCTGGTTGGTGCAGGTGGCGCCCCAGCCGTAGAGCTGCACGGTCTGGCCGGTGGCCACGCCGTCGCTGCTGGAGGCCAGCGGCGAGAACGGAGCCGACATCGCCGTGCCGACCTGCACCAGCGCCAGGTCCGCCGACGGGTGCTTGATGATCCGCGTACCCGTGACGAGCTGGCCACCGGACTGCTGGTCCAGGCTGCCCGCGCGGAACGTGTACGTGCCGCTGCCTGCGACGCAGTGCTCGGCGGTCAGGATCCACCGAGGTGCGATCTTCGTGGCGGAGCAGTTCTCCCGCCCGTTGAAGAACAGGCGGGCGGCGTACGGGAAGTTGGACGCGTAGCCGCCGCCGATGATCATCGGCGACATGTCCGGGTTCTCCGGAGCAGCCGTGGCGGTGGCAGGGGCGAGGGAGAGAGCCGCCAGGACGGCGCCCGCGATCGCAATGGTCAAACGCATGGTTGGTCACCTCGTGAGTGCAGGGAGTGGTTAAGCAACCACCCACAGCTTCACCCGGCCGTGTGACCGTGACCACCCTCCGTTAGTCGGCTTTGTCGCCTTCCGACACGTCTTCGAGGCCCATCGCCCACTTGCGCCCGTCGTTCGTGAACAGGAACACGAGCACGACGACGCAGTAGATGCCGCCCAGCGAGCCGAGCAGCTGCTGCTCCGAGGGCCCGTACGCGTACCAGGCGCAGCCGAGCAACAGCAGCTGCGTGACGATCACGGGCGTGCGGGCGCCGTGGTGACCGCGGAACAACATGATCGTCGCGAAGAGCGCCCCGCCGAACCAGAGCACGAGCACACCGGCGGCGCCGAGGATCGGGCCCGCGGGCGTCGAGCCCTCGATCACCCGGATGACGAGCGCCACGGCCAGCGCGATGCCGCCCAGACCCTGCACGAAGGTGAGCGCGGACGCGATGCGCACCGCGCGCGGCGGCGCCTGGATCTGAGTGGTCACGGGAGACCTTTCATCACGTTCTGTACTGGTCACGGATCGTAGGCCACCCGGTTGGAGGGCTCTCCGAGCACGTCCCGCGCGGGAAGATCAAGGGGCCTTCAGCGAGCCGGCGGTCGTCCGGGGTGCACTCGGCTGCGAGGTGAACGCGATGCTGACGGAAGGGAGATCTACGCCACTTTCGTGAGGCTGTAGCCACCCTGAGGGAGGACATGCGAGCCGCGGACGGTCACGCACTGTCTTACTCTCAAGTAGTGCGCGCTCTTCTCGTGGTGAACCCGCAGGCGACTACAACGACGCCCGCGGGCCGTGACGTGTTGGCGCACGCACTCGCAAGTGACGTGAAGCTGGAGGTCATCGAGACCTCCTACCGCGGCCATGCGGCGGACGCCGCCCACCAGGCGGCGGCGGACGGGTTCGACCTGGTCATCGCCCACGGCGGCGACGGCACGGTCAACGAGGTGGTCAACGGCATCCTGCGCGGCGGCCCCCGTCCCGAGACGCCGATGCTGGGCGTCGTGCCCGGCGGGTCGGCCAACGTCTTCGCGGGCGCGCTCGGCATTCCGCGCGACCCCGTCGAGGCCACGCACGTCCTTCTCCAGGCGATCGAGCACAGCACCAGGCGCCGCATCGGGCTCGGCCAGGTCTTCGCGGACGTCATCGAAGGCGGCCGCTGGTTCACCTTCAACGCGGGCATGGGCCTGGACGCCGATGTCGTCGCAGGTGTGGAACGCAAGCGCGCCAAGGGCCGCAACGCGAGTCCCGCCCTTTATCTGAGCGTCGCGCTCAAGGCGTACGCGCAGATCGTGCGCAAGCCGCAGCACTTCGTCGTCGAGGTGCCGGACGAGGCGCCGTTCGACGACGTCGGCATGGTGTTCGTGTCGAACACCGATCCCTGGACGTACTTCGGTGACCGGGCGATCCAGCTCAACCCGAGCACGTCGTTCGACGGCGGCCTGGGTTTGAGTGCCTTGAGAACGATGCGGGTACCCACCGTCGGGCGCTTCATCGCCCAGGTCCTCGCGACGGGGAATCCGAAGGGCGGAAATCTCGTTCGGCGTGATGACGTGGGCTATGTCAGAGTGAAGTGCGAGGAGCCCGCGAACCTTCAGGTTGACGGAGACTTCCTCGGGACGACCACCGCGGTGGAGTTCAGGGCGGTCCCGGACGCGTTGACTGTTGCCCTGTAAGGAACTTTACAGTCCGTGATCGGTTCGTGACCGTCTCGGTACCTTCCCGAGATGTACTGCAGTCGAGTGACAGCAGAGCGTGAAACCCCAGGTGAACGCTGTCGATCTTTTGGGTGAGTTCACTCACCGGGTCAGTGCTTACCCCTTGACATCCCAGCCGTTCGTGAAAGCATTCACAAGCACCCCAAAAACGACCGCTGACAACCGGCGTGCCCTTGTGCGCGCCTATCGCTGAGGAGTAGTTCCAATGGACTGGCGCCACCGCGCGATCTGCCGCGACGAGGACCCCGAGCTGTTCTTCCCCGTTGGGAACAGTGGTCCCGCGCTGCTTCAGATCGCCGAGGCGAAGACCGTCTGTCGCCGCTGCCCCGTCGTCTCCGACTGCCTCGCGTGGGCTCTCGAGAGCGGCCAGGACGCCGGCGTCTGGGGCGGGATGAGCGAAGACGAGCGCCGCGCTCTCAAGCGCCGCAACGCCCGCACGCGGGCCCGCAGCAACGCCTGACCAGGCAGTTAGCCGCGAAACCAGCACAGTGCTGGTAGCAGAACTTTCCTAAAGAAGAAGCCCGACACCGTGCCAGGTGTCGGGCTTTTTCTTTTGTTTGCACACCCTCCCGCATGACCACGTGAGACCGCTGAGGCTGGTCGTCACGTGTGCACGGCGTTAGTTTAGCGCCGCCCTCTGAGCGGCACGCGCAGGACCGCCTCAGTACCGCCTCGGGGCCGCCGCCGCAAGCTCAAAGAGCCTCTCAATTCGGAATCAACAAGGGTCCGAACGATCTGCAGACCCAGCCGATCGGTGCGTTCCAGTGAGAAACCCTGCGGAAGGCCCTTGCCGTCGTCGGTGATCGTCACATCGAGCCACTTCGCGGAGCGCTCGGAATGCACGACGACCTCTCCGCGCTGGCCAGGGGCATAAGCGTGCTCGAAGGCGTTCTGCACGAGTTCGGTCAGCACCATCACCAACGGGGTGGCGATCTCGGCCGGCACGATGCCGAACCCGCCCTCGCGACGCACGCTGACCTGGGTCTCCGTGACGGCCACGTCGCTCATCATCGGGATGACCTTGTCGACCACGTCGTCGAGATCGACCCGCTCGTCGACGGACATCGACAACGTCTCGTGAACCAGTGCGATGGAAGTCACACGGCGAACGGACTCGGCGAGCGCCTCCTTCGCCTCCGGGTTGCTCAGCCTGCGGCTTTGCAGCCTCAGCAGGGCCGCGACGGTCTGCAGGTTGTTCTTCACCCGGTGGTGGATCTCGCGGATCGTGGCGTCCTTCGACATCAACGCACGGTCACGGCGGCGCACCTCGGTCACGTCGCGGCACAGCACGATGGCGCCCGCGGCCTGACCGCGTGGCCTAAGAGGCAAAGAACGGAACAGCACCGCGGCGCCGCGTCGTGACTCGGCCTCCATGCGCATCGACGGCTGGCCGTCCAGTGCCTGCCTGATGCGCTGGGCGACCTCGGTGGCGTCGAACGGGTCACCGATCAGGCTGCGTGTGAGCGGTGCGAGGTGCACGCCCACAAGGTCACTGGCGTGCCCCATGCGGTGATACGCCGACAGCGCGTTCGGTGACGCGAACACCACCGCGCCGGACGGATCGAGCCTGATCAGCCCGTCGCCGACGCGCGGACTGGTGTGCACGTCCGGCGAGGGTTCGGGCGCGGGGAACGTGCCGTCCGCGATCATCTGGCACAGGTCGGCGGCACTGCCGAGGTACGAGATCTCCAACGGCGACGGCACGCGCGGCACCGCCAGGTTCGTGCTGCGGCTCAGCACCGCGATGACCTGCTTGCCCAGCCGCACCGGGATGGTCTCGCGCCGCACCGGCACGCCCAGGTGCCAGCGCGGGTCCTCCTCGCGGCAGATCCGCGACTCGTCCATGGCCCTGCGCAGCTGCGGATGTTCCTCGGACTCGACCTCGCTGCCGACGACGTCCTCCGGGTGAGCGGTGGGCGCCGTGGTGGGGCGGGCCTGGGCCACGCAGAGGAACTTGTCGTCCTCCAGCGGGACCCACATGACGAAGTCCGCGAACGACAGGTCGGAGAGGAGTTGCCACTCCGCGACCACCAGCTGGAGGTGGTCGACGGCGGCGCCGGAGAGCTTGGTGTGCTCGGCCAGAAGGTCCGTGAGCGTGCTCAGAACTCCTCCATGAGAAACTACGGAAGCTGTGTTCGATTGGTCGGCTGGTCCGACCATCGCGAATCAGTGCACGGCAGGTCGGCCCAGCCGACGCTGGTTGAAGCAGTTCTGATCCTAGGAGACTCCCATGTCGAAGCGTGCTCGCAAGCGCCGCGACCGCAAAAAGGGCGGCGCCAACCGAGGCAAGCGCCCCAACGCCTGAGTGCTGCGAAAAGGCCTGGACACCGAGACGGTGACCAGGCCTTTTTGTCGTTCTGGGAGCGAGTTCACTCCTCGGTGCGGATCGTCACGATCGTGGCGCGGATGCGCGCCTTCAGATCCGCGGGGGCGTAGTCCCCACCGCACTTGCGGGCGAGCAACGCCTTGAGGTGCTCCTCCAGCCCGAACTGCTCCAGGCACGGATGGCACTCGTCGAGATGCGTCTGCAGTGCCGCGCGCCTGCCCTGGTCACATTCCTGGTCCAGGAACAACCAGACCTCGGACAGCACCTCTGAGCAGTCGGTGTCGTGGGGTTCGCCACAGTTCATGACGCGTCTCCGTTGCTGCCGTTGCCGCTACGGAGGAAACCGCGGTCGCGGGCGACGTCCGCCAGCATGTCGCGGAGCTGGCGACGGCCCCGGTGCAACCGGGACATCACCGTGCCGATCGGGGTGCCCATGATGTCTGCGATCTCCTTGTACGCGAAGCCTTCGACATCGGCGAGGTAGACCGCGATCCGGAACTCCTCCGGCAACCGCTGCAATGCTTCCTTGACGTCGCTGTCGGGCAGGTTGTCGAGTGCCTCGACCTCGGCGCTGCGCAGCCCGGACGAGGTGTGGCTCTCCGCACGCGCCAGCTGCCAGTCCGTGATCTCTTCGGTCGGCTGCTGAATCGGCTGGCGTTGCTTCTTGCGGTAGCCGTTGATGTAGGTGTTCGTCAGGATCCGGTAGAGCCAGGCCTTGAGGTTCGTGCCCTCTGAGAAGGACGCGAACGCCGAGTAGGCCTTGAGGAACGTCTCCTGCACCAGGTCCTCGGCGTCCGCCGGATTGCGCGTCATGCGCAGGGCAGCCGAGTAGAGCTGGTCGAGCATGGGCATCGCGTCGCGCTCGAAACGTGCAGCGCGCTCCGCCGTCGTCTCTGTCGTGCCGGTGGCGGGCACCGCGCTCCCTTCCCACAGGTTCTGGGTCGGGACTGACTTTACGCGTGACCGCTCAAGCATGTTCGTTGCCACGTTCTGAGTAACAACGGAGGGGCTGGTAGTAATTCCGCATGGCCGGACGTGGGACCCCCGCCACAGCGCTGCTGGACAAGCAGCGGGTGGCGCACACCTTGCACTCGTACGAGCACGACCCCCGCCACGAGTCCTACGGGCTGGAGGCCGCCGAGGCGCTCGGGCTGGTGCCGGGACGTGTCTTCAAGACGCTCGTGGCCGAAGTGGACGGCAAGCTCGCGGTCGGCGTCGTGCCGGTGACGTCGCAGCTCGACCTCAAGGGTCTCGCGGCCGCGTTGAAGGGCAAGAAGGCGAAGATGGCACTCGTGGCCGACGCCGAGCGCGCGACGGGTTACGTCGCGGGAGGCATTTCCCCTCTCGGCCAGAAAAAGCGCCTGCCGGTCGCCCTGGACGAGTCGGCATTGCAGTTCGAAACTGTTTTCTGCAGCGCCGGTAGGCGTGGTCTCGAAGTCGAGATCACGCCTACCGATCTGGTGCGACTCACCAATGCGTTGGTAGCCAGAATCAGTGCTTAACCGACCGGCGCCGTGATGCCGCCGCCCCGGACGTATTCAGCACCGATACCGGACGCCGGCCACGCGACGGTGACCAAAGCGCCCAGCTTGCCCTGGCCGGGCAGGTTGAAGCGAACGAAGGCGGGGAACTGCTGGGGGCCCTCGCTGTTCGATGCCACGTACATGGCGGCATAGCTGTCCCCGCCGACCAGCGTCTCGCTGTACGGAGGCTGGCGCCCGTTCAGGGCGGCGTGGATGTCGTTGCCTTTCGAGTCGAGGAAGCGCAGGTTGCTCACGGTGCCACCGATCCTGCAGGAGACACCCTCCGCGGCGACGAAACGGATCACGTGCGCCTTGTCCTTGACCGACGGAGAGCGCATGTCGTCGACGCGGATCGCCAGATCGTCGCCGGTGCACCACGGGGCCGCCGCTGTCGGGTCGGAGGCCTGAGCGGCAGAGGCCGCCACGACGGCCACTGCGGCAGTGCTGGCCAATGCGGCTGCGGTCGCGATCGTGCGGAAACGGCTCACGTGTTCTCCCGAATTCATCTCGATAGGCGTTCGCCTTACACACTGATCGACGACTCGGAGATACATCCGGTTGTCACGAAGAGCGGATTTCGTACTTTCGGCCGACCCATTCCTCCATTCGGAAGAGCTCGCCCTACTCGCCGGTCTGGCCGTCGATCGCTTCCCTGATGAGATCGGCGTGGCCGTTGTGCCGTGAGTACTCCTCGATCATGTGGGTGAGGATCCACCGCAGACTGGGGACGCGACCGTCACGCCACGGCGCCCGCTTCGCCGGTTGGCTCAGGTCGCCGCGCCTGAGCGCCTCGACGAGGTCCTTCCTGGCGCCGTCGACCGCGCGGCGCCACAACTCGCGCAGCTGCTCCGGGGTGTCGTTGGCGGCCGAGCGCCAGTCCCAGTCGTTGTCGGCCTTCCAGTCGACGCTCGCCCACGGTTCCAGCGGCTCGCGGTCGTGCAGGACGACGCGGAACCACTGCTCCTCCACGTAGGCAAGATGCTTGACCATCCCGCCCAGGGTCATCGGGGACTTCGCGGCTGTCGCGTTGAGCTGCTCCGCGGTGAGGCCCTCGATCTTCCACATGAGAGTGGCGCGGTGGAACTCGAGGAAGCCCTTGAGGGTGTCGAGCTCGTTACCGCCCATCGGTGGTTCTGGCCTGCCCTGCTCATCGATGACCGTCATACGCCGAACGCTAGTCGAGCGGGCGCAGCACGCGGTCCATCCACTCACCGACGTAGCGGCCGACGTCCGCGACGGACGCCTTCAGCGAGTGGTCGCCCTTGAGCAGCACGACCTCGCGGTGGTGGGCGACCTCGGGCTGTCCGAACGGGTCGTTCTCGCCCTGCACGACCAGCGTGGCGACCTCGACGCCGTCGAGCTCGGCCATCCGGGACTTCTCCGGCTTGCCCGGCGGGTGCACCGGGAACGCCAGGCACAGCACCGCCACGGCCTGGCCCTCGACCGAGGTGCGGCAGGCCACGCGTGCGCCGGACGACCGGCCCCCGAACACCAGGGGCAGGCCGTCGAACCAGCGTTCGCCCAGGTCCTCGACCACGGCCATCCAGGCGGTGTCGAGCTGACCGGCCGGCGCCGGGGCACGACGGCCCGCGACGCGGTAGGGCTGTTCGATCAACGCCACGTGCACGCCGACGGAGTTCGCGGCGCGGCACGCGGCGACCAGATCCGGGGCCTCGACGCCGCCACCGGCGCCGTGGCCCAGGAGCAGAGCCGCGCGCGGTTCGTGGGCACAGTGCAGTGAGGCCCTCGCGGGGCCGTGCGGCGTGTCCACCAACAGCGTGGTCACGGCAGCTCCACGCGTTCGATCAGGGAGGTGTTGTTGTTCTTCACGCTGTTCACATCGGTCGACACCGGACGCAACTCCAGTGCCTCGACGATCGACAGGTCCGGGGTCAGCAGTTCGGACGGGTCCAGCGACGTCGGGTCGAGCCACGCCGACCAGCGATCCTGAGGCAGCAGCAACGGCATCCGGTTGTGCACCTCGGCCAACGCGCCGAGGGATTCCGTGGTGAGCACAGCGCACGTGACGGTCGGAACGTCGTCCTTCCACCACACGGACCACAGGCCCGCCATCGCCAGGGACGTGTCGTCCCCGAGCGTCATGAAGTACGGCTGCTTGCGCCCCTCGCCCGGCTGCCATTCGTACCAACCGGCGGCGGGGATGATGCAGCGCCGCTTGATCGCCGACTGCTTGTACGCGGGCTTGGTCAGCACGGTCTCAGCGCGGGCGTTGATCATCTTGGCCGCGCCGGAGAGGTCCTTCGCCCAGTGCGGGACGAGGCCCCAGCGCATGACGCGGACGCTGCGTTCCAGCTCCTCGTCCTCCGGCTGATGCTCGACCACGGCCATGACGTGCTTGGTGGGAGCGACGTTGTAGTCCGCCCCCGGTGCCTCGTCGCCGGTCCCGTCCACCGCGTCGAACTCGGCCGCCAGCAGCGCCGGGTCCTTGGTGGAGGCGTACCTACCGCACAAAACCGATCACCTCCGAAGTTGCGATAATCCCACGTCCCGCACACCAGTGCGAACTGTCGCAGGACGGATGCGGGATCATCTGTGCATGACTCAGCACTGGTCAGCCCCCAGCGCGTCCGGCCCAGTCCACTCGACGGTGCCGGTGCCCGGCTCGAAGTCGATCACGAACCGCGTTCTGGTGCTCGCGGCGCTGGCCGACGGGCCGTCCACGGTCCACGCGCCGTTGCGCAGCCGCGACACGGTGCTGATGGCCGCCGCGCTGTCGTCCCTCGGCGTCGGGATCACCGATCGCGAGGACGGCGGCTGGGACGTCATGCCCGGTCTGCTGCGCGGGCCTGCCGACGTCGACTGCGGTCTCGCGGGCACGGTCATGCGCTTCCTGCCGCCCGCCGCCGCGCTGGCCGAGGGCGGCATCCGGTTCGACGGCGACCCGCACGCCCGCACGCGGCCCATGAGCACCGTGCTGGGTGCGCTGCGGTCGCTGGGCGTCGAGATCGAGGGCGACGCGCTGCCGTTCACGTTGCACGGCACGGGGTCGGTGCCCGGCGGCGAGGTCACGATCGACGCGTCGGGTTCGTCGCAGTTCGTGTCCGGGCTGCTGCTGTCCGGTGCCCGCTTCGACAAGGGCGTGACGATCCGGCACGACGGCAAGCCCGTGCCTTCGTTGCCGCACATCGAGATGACGGTCCAGACGCTGCGTTCGGTCGGCGTTCAGGTCGACACCAGCGTTGCGAACGTGTGGCACGTCGAGCCCGGCGTGATCAGCGCGCGCACCTGGCACGTGGAGCCGGACCTGTCGAACGCGACGGTGTTCCTGGCGGCGGCCGCGGTGACCGGCGGCGAGGTGACGATCCCGCACTGGCCTTCCGCCACGACCCAGCCCGGTGACGCGGTGCGCGGCATCCTGGAGCGCATGGGCTGTGCGGTCGAGGTGTCGGACCAGGGCCTGACCGTGCGCGGACCAGCGAAGCTGTCCGGTGTGGACATCGACCTGCGCGACGAGAGCGAGCTGACGCCGACCGTCGCCGCACTGGCCGCGCTGGCCGAGGGACGCACGATCATCCGGGGCGTGGCGCACATCCGAGGCCACGAGACCGACCGGATCGCGGCACTCGTCAACGAGATCAACGCGGTGGGCGGCAACGCGACCGAGACCGAGGACGGCCTGATCATCGATCCCGCGCCCCTGCACGGCGGGGTGTGGAAGGCCTACGCCGACCACAGGATGGCCACCGCGGGTGCGATCATCGGCCTGGTGGTGCCGGGCATGTCCGTCGACGACATCGGCAGCACCACCAAGACCATTCCCGACTTCCCGGGCATGTGGAACGCCATGCTCACCGGGGGCGCATAGAAGTGAGCAAGCAGGACTGGCGCAAACTCGACGAGTCCGACGTGCGCGTGCGCCCCGGCAAGGGGACGCGGCCGCGCAGCAAGAAGCGGCCGGAACACGCCGACGCCGAGACCGCGATGGTGATCGGCGTGGACCGCGGCCGCTGGACGTGCACGATGGAGTCCGGCGCGATCGTCACGGCGATGCGTGCGCGCGAACTGGGCCGCACGCCCGTGGTGGTCGGCGACCAGGTAGGCATCGTCGGCGACACGTCGGGCCAGCCGGACACGTTGGCCCGCATCGTGCGCGTCGAGGAACGGACCTCGGTGCTGCGCAGGACCGCGGACGACACGGACCCGTTCGAACGCGTCGTCGTCGCGAACGCCTCCCAGCTCATCATGGTCGTCGCGCTGGCGGATCCCCCGCCGCGCACGGGTTTCATCGACCGGTGCCTGGTCGCCTCGTACGCGGGCGGCCTGGAACCGGTGCTGTGCCTGACGAAGTCGGACCTCGCCTCCCCTGACTCGCTGCTGGCGCTCTACACCGAACTCGACGTGCCGGTGATCGTGACGCGCTCCGACGAGGAACCGGCCGCGTTGCGCGCGAGGCTCGCGGACACGGTGTCGTGCCTGATCGGCCACTCCGGCGTCGGCAAGTCCACTTTGGTCAACAAGCTCGTGCCGGACGCGAACCGCGCGGTCGGCGTGGTCTCCGGCGTCGGCAAGGGCCGCCACACCTCCACCCAGGCCGTGGCACTGCGCCTGCCGGAGGGTGGCTGGGTCGTGGACACGCCGGGCATCCGCTCGTTCGGCCTCGCGCACATCACGCCGGACGACATCGTGAAGGCCTTCCCGGACTTCGCCGAGGCCGCCGAGGAGTGCCCGCCCGGCTGCGGCCACCTGGGCGCGCCCGAGGATCCCGGCTGCATGCTCGACGAACTCGTGCCGGACGCGCCGGGCCGCCTCACGTCGCTGCGGCGACTGCTCGCGTCCCGTGCCGGCATGGACGACTACACGGATTGAGGTTGCGCGGGTCGGTCACACTCTCCCCATGAGCAGACTTCTGGGGGTCGCCGTGCTGTGCGCTGCCCTGACCGCGTGCACAGCCGAGATCCCCGGACCACCGCCGAAGCCGGTGCCGACCACGTCACCGCGCGTCGACAAGCCGCGGAACCTGGCCGCGTTCGACACGTGCAAGGCGATACCGGTGGACGGCAGCAGCCCGGTCATGAAAGCGACCACGGTCGTGCCCACGCCCGACCCGGAGAAGCCAGGCTTCTGCCGGTACATCTTCGCCTCCGGCGCCCTGACCGTTCTCGTCGGACTGGAGGAGATCGAGTACGACGAGGTCAAGAAGGCCCATCCGAACGGCCACCAGGGCGAGATCGACGGGCACACCATGTGGTTCGGCTGTGACACGGACGCGTCCGAACTGGACTGCGGCGTGTGGGCCGCCGTCGGCTACGCGCGGTCGTTGACCGTCAAGACGCGGATGACCGGCGCGAACGAGGGATGGCTGCTGAGCCAGCGCATCACCTTGATCACGTTCGCGCTCGACCGCCTGCCGGTGGCGTCATGAGTCACACTTCCCGCATGCACACACGACTGGGGGCTGTGGTGCTGCTGGCTGCGCTGACCGCGTGCTCGACGCCGGCGCCGCCACCCACTCCCGCACCCGCACCGAAACTGCGTGACCTGGCCACGGTCGACGCCTGCACGTTGCTCGCCGAGTCGGACTTCGAGAAGCCGTTCACGAAGGCGCCGGAACCCCTCAACGAGCCGACGACCTGCCGGTGGACGATCGAGAGCCAGTCCGTCTGGATGAGCGTCGCGAACGAGTCGCTGGAACAGGCGAAGTTCCGCGTGCGCGACGGCTCCGAACTCACGGTCGAGGGCCGCAAGGCCTGGTGGGGAGTCACGCACGACCGTTCCAGCGTGCCGCAGACGAGCCTGGGTGTCGTCGTGACCGAACTGGCCGCGGACCGCGTGCTGGTGATGACCGCGGAACGAACCCCGCCCAACTACGACATCGGGATGGTCGCCCGCACCCGGTCCGTCGCGGTGGTGCAAAGGTTGTTCTCATGATCCGACTGGTTCCGGTACTGCTCCTCGCTCTGACGGCCTGCTCGACCGGGCAGTCGCCCGCCCCGAAGTTCGAGGGCATCGACCCCTGCACGCTGCTCGCGTCCGGTGACGCCGGGCAGCTGAGCGGCTCCCCCACCAGGACCGACCGGTCGTGCGACTTCCCGTTCGACTCGCTGACCGCGCGACTGACGCTGCTGAGCGCGAAGTTCTCGGACGAGTCGCAGAAGCTGTTGTCCGACGGCGGCTACGGCGGCGTGATCGACGGCGGCCAGGCCGGCGAGAGCGACGACCGCCCGCTGACCAACAAGTGCGTGGACGCCTCGGGCGAGGTGACGTGCGACGCCGTCGTCGAGGTGCGGGACGGGCAGCTCATCGGGCTGAAGGTCCTGCAGCGCAGCCATGATCTCAACGTGGTCGGGCAGGTCACGCAGGGACTGGCGGCGAAGGCGATGGAAAGGCTGCCGAAATGACCGCTACCCCATGTGCGGGTAGCGGTGATCGGTCGGCGGCACCAGGGTCTCCTTGATGGCGCGCGGGCTCGTCCAGCGCTGCAGGTTGTAGATCGAGCCGGCCTTGTCGTTGGTGCCGGAGCCGCGCGACCCACCGAACGGCTGCTGCCCGACGACGGCACCGGTCGGCTTGTCGTTGACGTAGAAGTTGCCCGCGGCGAACCGCAGGGCGCGATGCGCCTGGTCGACGGCCACGCGGTCGCGCGCGAAGATGGCGCCGGTCAGTGCGTACGGCGTGGAGGTGTCGATGATCTCCATCATCTTCGGGAAGTCCGCGTCCTCGTAGACGTGCACGGCGAGGATCGGGCCGAAGTACTCCGTCGTGAAGATGTCGTGGTGCGGGTCGGTGCCGAGCAGCACCGCGGGGTCGACGAAGTAGCCCACCGAGTCGTCGCACGAGCCGCCGGCCAGCACCTCGACCGAAGTGGACGCGGAGGCCATCAGCAGCGCCTCCTTGTGCTTGGCGAACGCACGGTGGTCGATCACGGCGCCGCCGAACGCCGACAGGTCCGTGACATCGCCGTAGGACAACGACTTCGTGACGTCGAGAAGCTGTTCTCGGACTCCGCCGTCCCACAACGAACGCGCGATGTACGCACGTGAGGCCGCGGAGCACTTCTGGCCCTGGTACTCGAAAGCACCGCGCACCAGTCCGGTGACGAGCGCGCGCGGATCGGCGGAAGCGTGTGCCAGCACGAAGTCCTTGCCACCGGTCTCGCCGACGACGCGCGGGTAGGCGCGGTAGTTGTCGAGGTTGCCCGCCATGGTCTGCCACAACGCCTTGAACGTGCGCGTGGAGCCGGTGAAGTGCAGTCCGGCGAAGAACCTGTCCCGCAACGCCACCTGGCTCACCGCCTGGCCGTCGCCGGTGACGAGGTTGATCACGCCCGGCGGCAGACCGGCCTCTTCGAGCAGCGCCATGGTGAAGTGCGCGGCCAGCTGCTGCGTCGGCGACGGCTTCCACACCACGGCGTTGCCCATCAGGGCGGGCGCGAGCGGCAGGTTTCCCGCGATGGCGGTGAAGTTGAACGGCGTGATCGCCACGACGAACCCGTCGAGCGGCCGGTGGTCCATCCGGTTCCACACGCCCGGCGACGAGATCGGCTGCTCCTGCAGGATCCGGCGGCCGAAGTGGACGTTGAAGCGCAGGAAGTCGATCAGCTCGCACGCCGCGTCGATCTCGGCCTGCTGCACGGACTTCGACTGGCCGAGGATCGTGGCGGCGTTGAGGGTGTCGCGCCACGGGCCGGCGAGCAGGTCGGCCGCCCGCAGCATCACGGCGGCCCGTTCGTCGAACGGCAGCTCCTGCCAGCCCGGCGCGGCGTGCTGAGCGGCGCGCATGGCGTCCGCGACGTCGGAGTTCGTGGCCTGCGCCGTCACACCGAGAACGTGCCTGTGGTCGTGCGGCTGAACGACGTTGATGCGGTCGCCACCGCCCATGCGCTGCTGACCGCCGATGGTCATCGTCAGCTCGTGCGACGTGCCTTCGAGCTCCGCGATGCGTGCCTGCAGACTCGTCCGTTCGGCGCTACCGGGTGCATAGGTGCGCACGGGCTCGTTGACCGGTTCGGGTGCAGACGTGACTGCGTCCATTCCCCCATCGTGGCACGCGGTAGTAGGGTCCGTCGGGTGGCGCGGGTGACTGGCATCGGCGGGGTTTTCCTGCGTTCTCGGGACCCTGTGCGCTTGGCCGCCTGGTACCGCGACAACCTGGGCGTGCCGATGAGCGAGAAGGGCACCGTCACCTTCCACTGGCTCGACACGGCGACGAACGAGTTCCCCGGCACCACGACGATGGCGTTGTTCGCCCAGGACACGCCCTACATCGGCGAACCCCACCAGCGCACGATGCTGAACCTGCGCGTGGACGACCTGGTGTCGCTGATGGCGAAGCTGAAGGCGCGCGGCGTCGAGGTGCTGCCCGACACCGAGGACTCGGAGTTCGGCCGGTTCGGGTGGTGTGTCGACCCCGAGGGCAACCGGATCGAGCTGTGGGAGCCCGCGGAAGGAATGTGATCGTGTTCGACGAGGCCGTGCAGGCGCTGCGCGAGTGGCAGCACGACGACCTGCCGTTCCAGCTCCATCCGGGAGATCTGGGCTGGTTCTGGCGTTTCGGTGACGAGGCTGCGGTGGCGGCGGTCCGGACCTGGAGCTCTGCCGGACGGGTCGTCGCCGTCGGCCTGCTGGACGGCGACGACCTGCTGCGGTTCACGATCGCGCCGGACGCCCGTCAGGACGAGGAGCTGGCACGGCGGCTGGCCGACGACATCTGCGATCCCGGGCGCGGTGTCCTTCCCGCCGGGACCGTCTACGTGGAATCCCCTGTGGGCACGCGGTTCCAGGAGCTGATGTTCGAACGCGGCTGGCAGTCCGACGTGCCGTGGACGCCGCTGCGCCGTGATCTCAGTGCGCCCGTACCGGATCCGGGTGTGCGGATCGACGTGATCGAGCCTGATCAGGCGCACCTGCACGCCGAAGTGATCAGAGCGTCGTTCGAGAAGTCGACGTTCACCGTCGAACGCTGGCACGCGATGGCCGCCGGTTCCGCGTACGCCGACGCCCGCAGCCTGGTCGCGTTCGACCAGGACGACGCGGTCGCGGCGGTGACGGTGTGGTCGGCCGGTCCCGGCAGGCCAGGGCTGATCGAACCGATGGGCGTGCACCACGACCACCGGGGCAAGGGTTTCGGCACGGCGATCACCGTCGCCGCCGCGGCGGCGTTGCAGGACCTCGGCTCGTCGAGCGCGCTCGTCTGCACGCCGAGTTCGAACGTCGGCGCCGTCGCCACCTACCGGGCAGCCGGTTTCGATCAGCTGCCCGAGGTGCACGACCAGCGCCGGGACTAGAGCAGCTCCAGCACGAACGGGAGTTCCTGCGCCGCGTACCAGGCCAGTTCGTGGTCCTCGGCGCTGCCCAGGGCGAACTCGGCGTCCGGGTCGCCCAGGTCGGCGGCGTCGATGACGTCCGCCGCCGCGCGCACGTCCGCTTCCGCCTCTGCCGTGTCGAGGTGCACGGCCGCGACTTCCTTCGTCGTGAACGAGCCGACGACCTTCACGACCGAGAAGTCGAGGTCAGGACGCAGCGTCACGTCCTCCACGTCCACGGCGATCACCGCACGACGCGGCTCCGCCTTCTCGTCGGCGGCCAGCAACCGCAGGGAGGCCCGTGCGGCGTCGAGCATCGCCGAGTACTCCAGCTCCTCGGTGTCGCCCGCCGCGTAGGACTCGCGCAGCGCCGGCGTCAGCGCGAACGCCGTGCCGGTGACCGGAGCGAGTTCGCCGCTGTCGACGAACGCGCGCAGCATCGGCACCGTGGCCGGGATGTAGACCCTCATGCGCTCGCCGTCCCCATCAGTTCCTCCACCGACTCCTCGACCATGGTCGCGAGCACGTCCACATCGGACATGGCGTCGCGGTCGCCGTTCAACCCGAAGTAAACACCGCCGTCGTACGACGTCACCCCGATGGCCAGCGCCTGGTTCTTGGCGAGCGGGACGACCGGGAAGATCTCGGTCATTCTCGCGCCCGCCGCGTACAGGGGAACCTGCGGGCCCGGAACGTTGGTGACGATCACGTTGAACAGCCGGCGGCTGAACGAACTGGCGGCGCGTGCGCCGAGTGCGTGCAGCGTAGGCGGTGCGAAGCCGGAGACCTTCACCAGCGCGTCGGCGGCGACGGACTGGCCGGACTCCTGGTGCGCGCGCATCGCGTGGCTCACGTGGTGCAGGCGCACGACCGGGTTCGGCTCGCCGACCGGCAGATCGACCAGGTAGGCGCTCACGTTGTTGCCGGAGTCCGGGTCGGCCTCGCGGACGGACAGCGGCGCCATCGCGCGGATCGTGGTGCTGCCGGTGACGTTCTCACCGCGGCTGAGCAGCCAGTTGCGCAGGGCCCCGCTCAGCGCCGCGAGCACGACGTCGTTGACGGTGCCGCCGTGCTGCTTGCGGATGGCGCGCAGGTCGTCGAGCTGGGCGCGGGCGACGGCGAACCGGCGCTGCGGCGAGGTGATCCGGACGTTCAGCGGACTGCCGGACGCGGGCGTCGCGACCGTGCGGACGGCGCTCGCGAGCACGCCGAACGCGTTGAAGACCTTCTCGACCGTGTTGACCGTGTCGAGGGCTGCGCTGCGAACGTTCTCCACGAGCTCGCCGGGACGCTGCACGATGTCGGTGACGGCGTCGGCCACGAGCTGCAGCGAGCTGGGCTCCGGCTGCGGCATCCAGAGGTTCTCGACGTTCGTGCGCGGCGTCGGCGACACGTCCAGCATGACCTGGCCGATCTCCAGCGACGCGATGCCGTCGATCATGGCCTGGTGGGTCTTGGTGATGACCGCGGTCTGGTTCTTCTCCAGGCCCTCGACCAGGTAGATCTCCCACAGCGGGCGGGAGTGGTCGAGCGGGCGCGACATCAGGCGCGCGACCAGGTCGTCCAGCTGCGTCTCGTTTCCCGGCTTGGGCAGGGCGGACCTGCGCACGTGGTAGGTGACGTCGAAGTCCGGGTCGTCCACCCAGACCGGGCGCGCGATGCGGCCGGGGACCTGCACGACCTTCTGCCGGTAGCGCGGCACGAGGCTGAGGCGTTGCTCGATGAGGTCGACGAGCTTGTCGTAGTCGAAACCGGCCTTGGGCCGGCGGAACACCGCCACGCCACCGACGTGCATCGGCGTCGTGGAGTCCTCCAGGTACAGGAACGAGGCGTCCAGCGCTGACAGTCGGTCCGGCATACGACCTAGCCTAGTGCGATTGGCGGTCCATCAACTTCTGAAGTGCGGCGCGTTCGCGCGGATCACGGTCGTGCCGCTCCAGCCGGATGCGCGCGGCCTCCGGGATCGCCTCGACCGCCTTCGGGTCCACGTTGGCCATGAACGACCGCAGGAATCGCCACCGCGTGAGCTTCATGACCGGGGCGAGGTGGGCGACGGCGAGCGAGACCCAGCTCAGCGCCACGTCGAGCCTGCGGTCGCCCTTGGTCGCGCTGGCCCAGTCGAGCACCACGGGCCCTTCCGGCCCGAGCACGACGTTGCCGGGGTGCAGGTCGAGGTGCAGGAGGTTGCCCTCGCCACTCAGGAAGTCCGGTGCCGGGATGAGGTCGAGGCGGTGGTGCAGGTCCGCGAGTTCCGTGCCGAGGCTGCCCGCGAGCCACGGCTTGCGGCCGATCTCCTCGGACATCCGCGGGCCGGGCACGTACTGCATGACGAGTTCGTCTGCGGTGGCCTCGTGCACGCGCGGCACGGGGATGCCGAAGCCGCTCAGGTACGACATCATCTGGGCCTCGCGCCGCAGGTCACGGCCGGTGCGCGTGCGTTTGACGAGCAGCCCGTCCGACCGGATGAACACATCCGAGTCCTGACCGCTCGCGAGATGTTGACGTTGCGCGACGCTGCGCATACCTGCCGTCATGTGACGATCATCATCGATATGATCCGAAACACAAGGGCCGAACGGCTCTAGTGGAGCTCTTCACCCGTTTGAGCCCTGTGTGCCTGCCTCTGGCACTCTCTTCCGGTGGAGATCTCGCCCAAGGACCGCTTCGTCACCGTCTACGGCCGCAAGCCAGTGCTGGAAGCGCTGGACGACCCGGCGCTCACGGTCGACAAGGTGGTGCTCGCCGACACGGCCCGAGGCGCGGCCGCGCACGAGATCATCGACGCGGCCCGTTCGCGCGGGGTCCAGGTGCAGCGGGCGACCGCGCAGCGCGTGAAGGTGCTGGCCGGCAACGGCAAGCAGGACCAGGGCGTGCTCGCCGACGTCGTGGCGCCGCGCATGAAGCCGTTGGCGCTGGCTCTCGAAGAAGGCGGGCTGAAGTCCGTTCTGGTGCTGGACGGCATCACCACGCCCGCGAACGTCGGCATGATCCTGCGCACCGCGACCGCCGCCGGCATCGACGGCATCGTGGTGCCACGCCGGGGCGTCGCCTCGATCGACCCGCTCGTGGTGAAGGCCTCCGCCGGAGTGGCTTTCCGAGCGCCCGTGCTGCGCTGCGGCACCTCGGCGGAGGCCTCGGCTTTGTTGCGCGCGTCCGGATTTCCGCTTTACGCGCTGGATTCCCACGCTTCCGACACGATTTATTCCGCCTCTTTTTCGTCGCGCTCCGCGTTCGTGCTCGGCAGCGAAACGTCCGGAATCACCGACGACGTGCGTCCACACATCACGTCGTGGCTCTCGATTCCGATGGCGGCGGGCGTGGAATCACTGAATGTCGCGTCAGCGGCGGCCGTGCTCTGCTTCGAACTCGTGCGCCGGGCCCAGTGACCCGCTCAGAGCCAGTCGACGTGGTAGCTGTTGACCCGCGGGTAGCCCAGCAGTGACGTGCAGGCCGCGGTCGACGGCTCGCCCCTGACCCGGCCGATCGTCCCGTACTGGTCCCAGAAGCCCAGGCCGTTCGTGCAGTGCGCGACGGCCCGGAAGCGGCCCGGCCTGCCGTCGTCGCAGAAGACCTCGACGGTGCGCCCGTCCCGCAGGTAGTCCTCGTAGCAACCGCGTTCCTGCGCCTGCGCGGGTGATGCAATTGCCGTGGCTGCAATGGCGACTGCAACACAAGCGACAATTCTTCGCATTTTCTCCCCTATGCAATCGGCTACTGACCAAATCGACGGTAGCGCTTTGCCGAATAATGGGCAATGACGCTGCGGGGTGAACCCTCAATCGCGGAGCGCGATCGCTAGCAGGATTTCCAGCTCCTCGAGGGTGGACCGTGTCGACCGATGGTGGACGCCGACCATGCCCGCCTCGGCGGCGCCGCGGACGTTGACCGCCAGGTCGTCCACGAAGACGCACTCTTCGGGTTCGAGGTCCAGCTTCCGCGCCGTGAGCAGGTAGATCTCGGTGTCCGGCTTCGCGAGCCCGACCTCGCCGGAGATGATCGCGGCGTCGAACAGGCCGGTGTAGACGGTCGGCGGGTGCCACCAGCCGTCCGCGTTGGACAGCAGCGCGGTCTTGAGGCCGTGCGCCTTCGCTTTGCGCAGCGCGGTGAGCAGCGGAGGTTCGGCGGGGTTGTCCTCGCCGGGGTCGGTCAGGACGCCGCCGTAGTCGAGCACCAGGGCTTTCAGCACCTGGAGAACGGTACCCACTTTCGGGTGCCCGGTGTCCTGATGTCGTTGTCGGCGCGCCAGGTTCGGCATGCCCCCAGTCGTTCGCCGCCTGCCCGCCTACGAGCCTCCGGTCGGAGTCTCCGGCGGCTTCGTGATTCCCCGGCCGCGGCCCAGGCCCGTCTGGGTGCCGGTGCCGGAACCTCCCCCGCCCGCCTTCGACGCTTCCCGGCTCGTCGGGGTCGTGCTGGAGGTGCTGGACGGGAGGCGGGCCACCCGGCTGCTGCGGGAGGTCGCGGTGCCCGTTCTGGCCGCCCGGCTGAGCGGGCTGGTTCGTCCTCGGACCACGCGGATGGTTCGGGCACCCCGGGTCTGTCATCCGTCCCGGTTCTCGGCCGAGGTCGCGGTGACCGTGCGCAGGGAGGGGCGAGTCCTGGCCGTGGCCGGCCGGGCCGAGCACCGGAGCGGGAGGTGGTGGTTCACCTCGTTCACGGTGCTGGAGTGAGGGCCGGAAAAGCCGCGTGGGCCGCGTTCCCTGAGGAACACGGCCCACGCGGTGGTGGTGCGGGTCAGCGGGGCTTGCGCTGGTTCTTCGCTGCCTGACGGGCCGCCTCGCGGCGCTCCTTGCGGGTGCCGCCCTGCTGGCCGGCCGCGCTGCTCGCCTCGGCGTGCTCTTCCACGCCGCCGTCCTCAGCCGGGCCGCTGTAGTTCAGGTTCTGCTGGCCGGGGCCACCGAGACCCTTGCCACGCAGGGCGGGCGGGATGGCGTTGCCGCTGGCCAGCTGGGCCATGGCCGGGCCCGCGGGCGCCTCGGGCTCCCGCTGCGCCTGCTGCTGTGCGGCCGCCGCGGCGCGGGCACGAGCGCGCGCACCGCCGCCACCGCCGTTGCCGGAGACCTGCGGAAGAGCCTGCGGGGCCGCGCCCAGGGCCACGGGGACCTGGGGCTCGGCGACGGGCTCCGGTTCGGCCGCTTCGACCTGGAGGTTGAACAGGAAGCCGACGGTCTCCTCGCGCAACGCGTCGAGCATCGCGTTGAACATCTCGAAGCCCTCGCGCTGGTACTCGATGAGGGGATCGCGCTGCGCCATCGCGCGCAGGCCGATGCCCTCCTTCAAGTAGTCCATCTCGTACAGGTGCTCGCGCCACTTGCGGTCCAGGACGGACAGCAGGACGCGGCGCTCCAGTTCGCGGATGGCGCCTTCGCCGACCCGGCTGTCGATGTCGGCCTCGCGGGCGCTGTAGGCGTTCATCGCGTCCTCGACGAGGAGATCGCGCAGGTACTCGCGCGTCACGTCCTCATCGGACTCGAGGATCTCCTTCGCGTCCAGCGAGACCGGGTAGAGGGTCTTGAGGGCGGTCCAGAGCTTCTCGAAGTCCCAGTCCTCGGCGTACCCGTCGGCGGTGGCGCCGTTGACGTACTCCTCGACGACGCTCTCGATCATGTGCTCGACCTGCTCGCGCAGGTCCTCACCGGCGAGAACGCGGTGGCGCTCGGCGTAGATCACCGTGCGCTGGCGGTTCATGACCTCGTCGTACTTGAGGACGTTCTTGCGGATCTCGAAGTTCTGCTGCTCGACCTGGGTCTGCGCGCTGCGGATGGCGCGGGTGACCATCTTGTGCTCGATCGGCACGTCGTCCGGCACGTTCAGGCGCGTCATGACCATCTCGACCATGGACGCGTTGAAGCGGCGCATCAGCTCGTCCTGCAGGGACAGGTAGAAGCGCGACTCGCCGGGGTCACCCTGACGGCCGGTGCGGCCGCGGAGCTGGTTGTCGATGCGGCGGGACTCGTGGCGCTCGGTGCCGAGCACGTAGAGACCGCCGGCCTCGCGGACCTCGTCGGCCTCTGCCTTGCCCTGGGTCGTCAGTTCCTCGACGACCTTGGCCCACTCGGCCTCGTACTCCTCCGGCGTCTCCACCGGGTCGAGGCCGCGGTCACGCAGCTCGTGGTCGGCGATGATGTCCGGGTTACCGCCCAGCACGATGTCCGTACCGCGACCGGCCATGTTCGTCGCGACCGTGACGGCGCCCTTGCGGCCGGCCTTCGCGATGATCAGCGCCTCGCGGTCGTGGTGCTTCGCGTTCAGCACCTCGTGCGGGATGCCCTTGCGCACCAGCAGCTTCGACAGGTACTCGGAGCGCTCGACGCTCGTCGTGCCGATCAGGACCGGCTGGCCGTTCTCGTGCTTCTCGGCGATGTCGTCGGCAACGGCCTCGAACTTCGCCTCCTCGCTCTTGTAGACGAGGTCGGGCTGGTCCTTGCGCTGCGGCGGGCGGTTCGTCGGGATTCCGACGACGCCCAGCTTGTAGGTCTGGTGGAACTCGGCAGCCTCGGTCTCGGCGGTACCGGTCATGCCGCCGAGCTTCTCGTAGAGGCGGAAGTAGTTCTGCAGCGTGATCGTGGCGAGAGTCTGGTTCTCCGCCTTGATCTCGACGTTCTCCTTGGCCTCGATGGCCTGGTGCATGCCCTCGTTGTAACGGCGACCGGAGAGCACACGACCCGTGAACTCGTCGACGATCATGACTTCACCGTTGCGGAGGATGTAGTCCTTGTCGCGGTTGTAGAGCTCCTTCGCCTTGAGGGCGTTGTTCAGGTAGCCCACCAACGGCGTGTTCGCGGCCTCGTACAGGTTGTCGATGCCGAGCTGGTCCTCGATGAACTCCACACCGAGCTCGGTGACGGCGACGGTGCGCTTCTTCTCGTCGTACTGGTAGTGGTACGACTTCGACTTCTCCTCGATGACCTCGATGCGGTCCTTCTGGGAGAGCTGGGTGACGTCGATGCCGCGCATCCGCGGGACGAGCCGCGCGAACTCGGTGTACCAGCGGGCCGACTGCTCGGCCGGGCCGGAGATGATCAGCGGGGTGCGCGCCTCGTCGATGAGGATCGAGTCGACCTCGTCGACGATCGCGAAGTAGTGGCCGCGCTGCACGCACTCTTCCAGGCTCCACGCCATGTTGTCGCGCAGGTAGTCGAAGCCGAACTCGTTGTTCGTGCCGTAGGTGATGTCCGAGTTGTACGACGCGCGCCGCTGCTCCGGAGTCATCTCGGAGAGGATCGCGCCGACGGACATGCCCAGGAAGCGGTGAACGCGGCCCATCCAGTCCGCGTCGCGCTTGGCCAGGTAGTCGTTCGTGGTGATGACGTGGACGCCCTTGCCGGCGATGGCGTTGAGGTAGACGGGCATGACCGAGGTCAGCGTCTTGCCCTCACCCGTGCGCATCTCGGAGATCTGACCGAGGTGGAGTGCCGCGCCGCCCATCATCTGGACGTCGTAGGGGCGCTGGCCGAGGGTGCGCTTCGCGGCCTCACGGGCCACGGCGAACGCCTCCGGCAGCAGCTCGTCCAGCGACTCGCCCTCGGCGTAGCGCTTCCGGAACTCCTCGGTCTTGCCCCGCAACTCGGCGTCGGAGAGGTCCACCACCTCGTCTTCCAGGTGGTTGATGTGCTGTGCGATGTTGCGGAGGCGCTTGAGCATCTTGCCCTCGCCGGAGCGGAGCAGTCGGGACAGCACCATCTGGATAGACCTCATCACCTGTATCGCGGCGCGCCCACGTCGGACGCCTTTCCCCTGCCCATCGTAGGCAAGTCGCCAAGATGTGTGCACGGACACAGGCGGATTGGCTGGCCCGACCTGGTCTGTGCAGGTCAGGTGCCGTTTCTGCGATCTTCCCAGGCCACCTGTTGCCGGAGCCCCCACCTCGGCTACTGGTGTGGAGAACGTATGAGGACGGCGTAAAGGTTCCTGGTCCAGTCAATTTCACCTTGACGGTGAACGTCACGGGACGAGATGAGTCCGACCGGCGGTAGACGCACGCCGCCGCCCCGCACGCGAGGGGTGCGGGGCGGCGGCGGTCGAAGGAACGTGGTGGGCGGTCAGGCCAGCCTGATCACGCCGTAGTCGAATCCCTTCCGGCGGTAGACGACGCTCGGGCGTCCGCATTCGGTGTCGGCGAACAGGTAGAAGTCGTGTCCGACCAGTTCCATCTCGTAGAGGGCCTGGTCGACGGTCATCGGTTTGGCGGCGTGCTCCTTCTCGCGTACGACGCGTCCGGGCAACTTGTCTTCGAGGCCGTCGTCCCAACGCTGCGCGGGCACTTCCGCCATGCCCTCGTAGTCGGCCTCGGGTGCGTCGAGCACCGCGGTCTTGGCGCGGCGCGACGTCATGCTTTCGCCGGCGGACTGGTCAGCCAGTCCGCTTGTCGCTTCGGCCACCGAGATCGGGGCGCGGGCCCCGTGGTGGACGCGCCTGCGGTCGTGTGACCGACGCAGACGGTTCTCGAGCTTCGCGACCGCAGAATCGAGCGCGGCGTAGAAGTCACCCGCGCAGGCTTCGGAACGGACCACAGGTCCACGTCCCTTGCCGGTGATTTCGACCCGCTGGCAGTTCTTCGACTGGCGGCGGTTCGGCTCGTGGAAAAGTTCCACGTCGTAGCGGATGACCTTGCGGTCGTAGCGCTCAAGCCGGGCCAGCTTTTCGGCGACGTGAACCCTGTAGTGATCGGGCACCTCGACGTTGCGGCCCTTAACGACGATGTCCATACACGACCTCCCTCGCTTTGCTGCGAGCTATGGCTGGACTGCTTTAAAGCGCCGTGGCGATCTTGGATCGCGGATGTGTCGCAGAGGGTCGTCTCCCTCAGCTCTCACGGCGCCAGGATCATGGGCTGTTCGCCTCCTCCCCGAGGGCCGGGAACGCTGATAGCGGTGCACGTTAGCTTGGGATTCACCGTCGCGTAAGCCCCCTTGCCGGGGGAACGACGAGATTTTTTGCTGACTACGCAGCGCGACGACAGCGCGTTGCCAAGCGTTTCCCGAGCGTGCTCCGAACCAAACCCGGCAGCCCCTGACTCACCCGAACGGCGCACGCCGCAACCGGCACTCGACGGCAGCCTCGCTGCGTCGAACGGGTCCAGTCGCGGCCTCATACCCAGCCAACGGGCGACCCCCGCGTCATGTTCCCGAAACCTGGAAGAGATCGATTCCGAACCACTCCGTGGACGCTTACCGCGCTTCTTCCAACGGAACTGTGGCCCCCCGATACCCGATCACAGCCCTGTCACGCCCGGCCGAACGGTGGATTTCACCCAATGCCGGACAAGGCAGTCGATCATCGTCATGACGGGACGTACCGGCATTCCTATGAATAACCGCTGGTCAGCTCCATACGTGAATAATCGTTAACTCAGGGCGGCTGTGGCGGGCCCGTCCACGGGTCATCTCGGGAGGCGATCTCCGTCCGGGTGAGGCCTTGATCGACGACGCGATGTGCGGACGCCTCAGTTCTGAAACGTCCGCTCAACAGAGGTTGGGACAAACGGGTCGAAACGAGTTACAAGATCTTGGGGCGTCGTCACAGAACGCGCGCCGAGCAGCGGTTTTTCGCGCGCCACGACCGTGCCGGAGATCGACATCGTCACCCCAACTTCACCCTTGTGGGCGGTGCCGAAAGACCCCGCTGCGCCCCTCCAGGGTCTCGTTTCGTTCCCGGCCGCGATTTTCTGTCAGACCTCGCCGCCATCCTGATCCCATGTCAGCTCTCGATCTGCTCCTCCCGCCCACCTGCTCCGGCTGCGGCGTCGCCGGCACCGCCTGCTGCGCCACGTGCCTCGACGGTTTCGGTCCGCCCACACGACTCCAGGTGCCCGGCGTGGGGCCGCCTGTGTGGACGCTGGCGGCCTATCACGGCACCGCAAGGGAACTGGTGCTCGCCTTCAAGGAACGGGGCGCACGAGCCCTTGCAGCGTGGTTCGGCGCCTTGGTCGCGGCCACCCTGGTGGCGATCGGCCCTCCACCGTGGACGCTCATCCCCGCGCCCTCCCGCCGCAGCGCCGCGCGCAACCGCGGCGGCGACCACATGCTCCGAATCGCACGGGAGACGGACATCGCCACCGTCGCACCGGTCCTCCGGCTGGCGCCGGGTGTGGCCGATTCCGTGGGCCTGACCGCGATCGCGCGCAGACGCAATCTCGCGGGGCGGGTGGAGGTCTGCGGCCCGTCGCCACCGGGCACCACGGTGCTGCTGGACGACGTGATCACCACCGGCGCCACGGCGTCGGCTTGCGTACGCGCTTTACGGCAGGCGGGGGTGCGCACGAACGCGGTCCTCGTGCTGACCTCGGCCCGGCCACACCGGCCAGGGCAGTAGGGGCCGCAGGCTTCCACGAGCCCCTGGAAACGCACGCCTGCGCGCCGTCTGCAGCCCGACCGCGCCAGCTCACTGCCTCGGCAAGCCGGTACGACATCCTCGCTGCCGGTGAGGACGGCTCGCTGCCGTCAGCCCAGTCGCGCCAACGCGAGCCAACCGCGTGGGCCTGCCAGCCCGCACAGAGCTCGCGCACCTGCCGCCGCCACACCAGCCCGGCAGAATCGACCAGCCCGCGCCGGCCCTGGCTGAATCGGCCCAACCTCGCCTGCCCACCCGCGTCAGCCAACCAACGTCAGCCCGCCCTCATCGGCCCGCCGCCGACAGCCCCGCAAACGTCAGTCCACTGCCGCCAGCCCGGCCACCTGAATCCGGTTGGCATCAGCCCAACCGCGAGCCCAGCCCGGATCAACCCGCCGACGTGAGCCCGACCACCAGCAGCAGGCTGCCGTCAGACCAACCGCAGCAACCCACTTGTCATCGACCCGCCCGCCTCAGCCAACCGACGTCAGCCCACCCACGCCAGCCCACTGCCGTCAGCCCACCCACGCCAGCCCACTGCCGTCAGCCCGGCCACCTGAACCCGGCCGGCATCAGCCCGACCGCGCGAACCCCGTCCCGGCTCAGCCCGGGTAGAACACCAGCGCGCCCGACGGCACCCGGATCGAACTCGACTTCCACACATCGGTGATGTCCGATGCCGACCACAGCCCGGAAGGGTCGACCACCTGCACCTGACGCGCCGCGGCCGCCGCCACCGAACTCACCGGCACGGTGAGGTTCGACTGGCTGTAGCGGTCCATCTTGTAGCCGTCGGTGTAGACCTTGGTGACCGGCCACGCGGGCAGCGAGGAGGAGACCACCAGCACGTCCTGGGAGAGCCAGTCGATCGACTGCACGGACGCGGCCAGGATCGACGGCTGCAGCTGCCGGGGTGAGCGCAGGGACACGTCCTGGTTGTTGCGCACCACCGACGCGATGTAGAGCTTGCCGGCGATCACCAGCGCGGCCCTCGTGCCGTCGCGGGAGAGGCGCAGTTCGCTGATCGAGCCGAACGGCACGATGTCGGTGATGTTGACGCCCTTGGCGGTCCAGCTGCCGTTGTCGGAGCGGGTCACGCGGGCGACGGAGGTGCCGTCTACGGCCGTCCAGACCTCGGTGCCCTGGCCGGTCGAGAGCTGCCACGTCGGTCTGGAGAGCGTGGTGGCGCGCTGGTCCACTTCGGACAGGTCCTGTTCCAGCTCGCCCACGCGCAGACGCATTTCGCCGCCCACACGCGACACGACTGCGAGCCGTGAGCCGTCGAGGGACTGAGCCGCCGACACCGCGCCGTAGGCACCCGCGCCGGCGGGGCCCTTGATCGGGTTGCCGTCGGTGAGCGAGCGGATCGACCCGTCCGTCACGAGCATGCCCTGGAGGTTCGCGTTCAGCGCCAGCAACGGCTCACCGGCGGTCGCCGACACGTCGGACGGCCGGTAGTCGCGCTGGTCCGGCAGGATCTGCTGGCCGTCTACGAGCACGCGCACCCGCGACGAGGTGATGCCCGAGTACGACTTCACGACCTGCGCCACGATCTGCTTGCGCTTCTCCGGCGTCAGGTCCTTGCCCACGTTGGTGAGGTTCACCTCCAACGCGCCGTCGTCGGACTCCTTGGTGTCCGAGAACTTCTCGGTCTCCGTGCCGAGCGCGCTCACCAGCGTGTCGCGCACCGCGTCACCGGGGCCCGCGATCAGCAGCTCGGTGACGCGCGTCGGGATGCTCGTCGCGGGCGGGATCACGACGTAGCGCGGATCCGGCACCAGCACGGTGAACTCGGGGTTGTAGAAGTACAGCGTCACCCGGCGATAGGTGGTGTTGAACAGGTTCTGCGGCATGTAGACGCCGAGCGGCGGTTCGGAGATCCGCCACTGGTTGTCGCTGGTGCGCTCGACCTTCACCGGGATGCGGAACTCGCCGAGCTGCGGCACGAACGCGTTGTCGCTGCCCAGCCGCCCGACGTAGCTGCCTTGCAGGAGAACGGTCTGCGTCTTGTCCTGCGGCGCCTGCGAGGTCGGCACGGTGGAGAAGCCGGTCTCGATGATCGTGGGGTTCTTGGTGTCCCAGTTCTTGTTGGCTTCCGGCGTCATGAACGCGCGGGCCGCCGCGTAGTCGCTGTCCGGGTTCGCCGTCGCGTTCAAAAAATCGCGCACGAGCATGAACGGGTCGATGTTCTGGCGCGGTTCGGGCGCGACGGGGGTGTTGGACGCCTTGTTGTCCTTCGACCCGATCGGTTTCGGCTGGGTGTTCGTCGGGATCGCGGCGCACCCGGTCAGGGTCACGAGGACGAGCACCAGCAACGACAGCCGCTTCACCGCACTTCCTCCGAAACCTCGTTCGCCGCCTTGTCCGCCGGAGTCCCGTCCACGGGCTCCGCTGGCTGCCAGGTGATCTCCTCGGGCCGCAGCTCGATCTCGCCCGGCTCCTCGTCGGCGATCGGCTCCTCCACCACCGTGTTGGGTTCCAGCTGGATCGCGGGCGCCAGTGGCAGCGGGCTCTCGCGCAGTTCCTCGCCGTGCCTGCGGGGCAACGTCAGCCGGAACACGGCACCGTGGCCGGGCTCGCCCCACGCCTCCAGCCAGCCGCCGTGCAGCCGGGCGTCCTCCAGCGAGATCGACAGACCGAGACCGGTGCCGCCGGTGCGGCGGTTGCGCGACGGGTCGGCGCGCCAGAAGCGGCTGAACACCAGCTCGGCCTCACCCTTGCGCAGGCCGACGCCGTGGTCCCGCACGCTGATCGCGACGGCGTCGGCGTTGCCGCGCATGGTGAGTTCGACCGGCTGGCCCTCGCTGTGGTCAATGGCGTTCGCGAGCAGGTTGCGCAGGATCCGTTCCACGCGGCGGGAATCGAGCTCGGCGACGAGCTCGTCGTCCGGCAGGTCCAGCACCACCGGCGAATTGGCGCTCGTCGAGATCGCGCGCACCGAGTCGTGCGCCCGGCGCGCCAGCACGCGGATGTCGACCTGGTCCGCGGTGAGTTCCTCGACGCCGGCGTCCAGGCGGGAGATCTCCAGCAGGTCGCCCAGCAGCGACTCGAACCGGTCGAGCTCGTCGACCAGGAGTTCGGTGGAACGGGCGAGCCCTGCGGGGAACTGTTCGCGCGAGGCGTGCAGGACGTCCGCGGCCATGCGCACCGTCGTCAACGGCGTGCGCAGCTCGTGCGAGACGTCCGAGGTGAAGCGGCGCTGCAGCTGGCCGAACTCCTCCAGCTGCTTGAACTGCGCCTGGATCGACTCGGCCATCTCGTTGAACGACTCGGCCAGGCGCGCCACGTCGTCCTCTCCGACGACGTGCATGCGTTCGTGCAAAGTGCCGTCCGCGAACCGTTCCGCGACCTCGGCTGCCTGCCGCACCGGCCGCACCACCTGGCGCGTCACCAGGTTCGCGATCAAAGCGAGCAGCACCAGCAGGACGATGCCGCCGACCGCGAGCGTCGACTGCACGACCTCGGCCGTGCGCTGCTCGGAGGTCAGCGGGAAGATCAGGTACAGCTGCATCGAGCGCGCGGACGTGCTGATCGGCAGGCCCACGACGAACAACGTGGTCTGCGCGCCGTCGCGCTGCACGGTGTGGATCTGGGTGCCGGAACCGCCGTCCTCGACCATCTCGCGCAGGCCGCGCGGCACGTCGTCGAGCTTGCCGACGGACGGCACGCGCCCGGCGCCGGCGGAACCCAGCCCGTCGGCCAGGACCGGTTCGAACGCGCCAGCACCCGCCGTCGTGGCGTCCGTACCGGCGCCACCGACAGCGAGCTTGTTGATCGCGCTGGTGAACCGCGTCTGCACGCTGTCCGGCCCCGGATTCAGACCGACCAGATCGGACTGGATCAGGCTGCGCGAGGCGATGGCCTGGCGCACCGCGGCCTCTTCCTTGGTGTTCAGCAGCTGGTTGGTGATCTGCATCTGCAGCACCATGCCCAGCACGAACACCACGGCCGACGAGAGCGCGAGCGTGGACACGACGACGCGCAGCTGCAGCGAACGACGCCAGAGGTCACCAAACGCGGACCATCGCTTACGCGCTTCCTCGACGAGGAACTGCGCCTTCGCGATGGCCGGCCGAACGAACTTCATAGGCCACCTGTCACGGAGGGCCGGCCTTGTACCCGACACCGCGGACAGTCAACACCACCTCGGGGTGTTCCGGGTCCCGTTCGACCTTGGAACGCAGCCGCTGCACGTGGACGTTCACCAGGCGCGTGTCGGCGGCGTGGCGGTAACCCCACACCTGCTCGAGCAGCACCTCGCGGGTGAACACCTGGCGCGGCTTGCGGGCCAGCGCGACGAGGAGGTCGAACTCCAGCGGCGTGAGCTGGATCGGCCTGCCCTCGCGCAACACCTCGTGGCCGGGGACGTCGATCGTGAGGTCGCCGATCTGCAGGACCTCGGACGGCTCGGCCTCGGTGCGCCGCAGGCGAGCCCGAATGCGGGCCACCAGCTCCTTGGGCTTGAACGGCTTGACGACGTAGTCGTCCGCGCCGGACTCGAGGCCCAGCACCACGTCGACCGTGTCGCTCTTCGCGGTGAGCATCACGATCGGCACGCCCGACTCGGTCCTGATCGCCTTGCAGACGTCGATGCCGTTCATTCCCGGCAGCATCAGGTCGAGCAGCACGATGTCGGGCTTGAGCTCGCGCAACGCGGGCAGGGCACGGGCGCCATCGGCGACCACCGCGGTGTCGAAGCCCTCCCCGCGCAACACGATCGTCAGCATCTCCGCCAGGGCGGGGTCGTCATCGACGACGAGCACGCGTGCCTTCATACTCAACATCGTCGCACTCCCGGTCGCACGTTCGCGCACCGCCCACGTTCCGTTGCTGCTGGTGGCGATGTGCGCTCGTTCGGTAACCGGCCGGAACTGTCGTTCCACGTACCCCACCTCGCCCCGTTTGACCTGTTCGTCGCGGGAGTATCCGCGCGAGGATCACCATTTGTTACCAGGTGTTCTCAGGTTGTGCGAACGGCCGAAGCCAACCAGATGCGCGCGTCGCCCACTTTCCTCGGGTCGGTGATCGCCGGCACCGCTCGGTCGTGCCGCGCGGCCAGGTCGACCTGATGCGTCACCTCGGCGTGCCAGCCGTAGCCGCCGAGCCACTCGACGGGGTCCTCCACGTCGGACTGCCAGCGGGCGTCCAGCGCGTCGAACCGCTGATGCACGGCCTTCATCTGCGGCAACTCGCGGAAGGCGTGGTTGACGTGTTCGAGCGCGAGCGTGCTGCCGCGGGCGGACATCGCGCTCACCCAGTACAGGATCTGCTCGCCCGCGTCGGGCGGCAGAAACATGAAGAGGCCCTCCAGCAACCACGCTGTGGGCCTCTTCGGGTCGAACCCGGCACGTATGAGCGCTGTCGCCCAGTCGTCGCGCAGGTCGCACGGGACGACGACGCGTTCGCACGCGGGCTGGGCGAGCTGGTCGCGCAGGGCGTCCTCCTTGAACTCGATCAGCTCGGGCAGATCGAGTTCGAAGAGTGTTGTGCCCGGCGGCCACCGCAGGCGGAACGCTCTTGTGTCGAGGCCCGCCGCCATGATCACCACCTGGGGCAGGGCCGAGCCGAGGAGCTCGTCGTCGAAGTACCGGGTGCGCAGGACGAAGTGATCGCCCGCGAGGGTGCGCACGCCGTTCAGGTCGCTCGCGGAGCCGGCGGCCTCCACGAGTCCAGCGGCCAGCGGGTCGTCGAAGAGCGGGCGGAGCTGACGTCGCTCGGTGGCGCGGGCGGCAGCGATCAGGACCGCCGTACGGGCGACACCGACCGGAGGGCGCTGCAGGACACGCTTCAAATCTCAATCTCCTATGCACTCAGAGTGACGTACCGGACACTCGATCGTGTCAACCGGTACGCACGTGAGCGACCACTCAAGGAGTGAAGAGCGGTTCCAGAAGCGAAGAAAAGTTCACGTTTGACCGCCCGTCGACCACTTGCCACGGTGCGAGCCAGCCGATGTTCGCCAATCCGTCGTAAACGACACCGCACCGCGCCTGCAGCGAGCCATCGGATTCGTAAATGTCACGTGCCCGCGAATCGTCGTCCTGCTCGCGCTTGGCCGCCCGCTCGGCCGCGACCTCGACGGGCACGCGCAGCAGCAGGTGAAGATCGGGAACGGGCAGCCCGAAGCGGTCGATCTCCAGCTCGCGCACCCACCGCACGAACTCGCCGTGCTCGTCCTGGTGCAGGCGCGCGGCGCTGTACGCGGCACTCGACGCCACGTACCGATCGAGCAACACGACGTCGTGCTCCTCGAGGTCCTTGCGGATCTGGTCGGCCGCGCCGCGCCGGTCCAGCGCGTAGAGGACAGCCATCCCGTAGACCGAGTCGCTGAGGTCGCCGAGCCGGCCGTAGAGGCCGTCGCGGACGAGGTCCGCGTGCACGCTCTGGCCGTAGCGCGGGAACGCGTGGCCGGCCACGGTCCTGCCCTGAGCGGCCAACGCCTCGGTCAATCCGTTGGCGAGAGTGCGCTTGCCGGCACCGTCGAGGCCTTCGATCACTACGAGCTTTCCCACGCCAAAACCCTAACGGGAGCGGCCCCGGCCACTCACACGGCCGCAGCACGTCCCCCACACGGGCGAAATCCGAGCTTTCGATCACCAGAACGAGTGACTACGGTGAACAGTCACACGGCGCGTCTGAAGGGTAGGTGCCGCGGTGGCCGCGGATTCCGGGCACGCCGGGTCGGTCGACGAACCGATCGGGCTCCCGACTGGGGGTTTACCGACCCCCCTCGCCGAGACGCTGCGCTACGGGCCGTTCCACCGCGCTTTGCGCGAGGCGATCGCCCACCGGGGCCTCTCGCTCGCTCGGCTGCGCGCTCATCTCGAGCAATTGGGTGTCCAAGTGGGCCAGTCGACACTCTCGTACTGGCAACGCGGCCTGCGTCATCCCGAGGTGCCACGTGCCATCAGCACAGTGCGCGCGCTGGAGACCGTGCTGCGCCTGCCGCCATCGTCCTTGTTGGACCTCATCGGCCCGCGCCACGCGAACACCTACGCGCCACGTCCTGTCGCGACCTGGCCGGAGCCCGCGCCGTTGCTCGCGACGTTCGACTCCGTACCAGAAGCGGCACGAGGCAATGCCGACCTCGAAGTGCTCTCCGTGCACGACACCGTCCAGATAGGCATGCACCGCGAGCAACGCTCCATCACCACACGGCTGGTCGTGCGCGCGGTGCGGCAGGGACCGGACCGGTACCTGGCGATGCACCACGGCGACGAAGGCTCGTTGATCGAGAACGCGATGGTGAGATCAGGCGAAGGCTGCCGGCAGGGGCGCCTGCGCCGGGAAAGCGCTTCCCGCAACCTCGCCGTGGAGATGCTGTTCGACCGGAGGCTCGCGGCGGGCGAGGAGCACGTCTTCAGCTTCACGATCGCCGACGACACCGGCAGCGCGACGCCGGGCCATCACCGGACGTTCCGCGACACGTGCGGCTCTTACCTCGTGCAGCTCTCGTTCCACCGACGAGCGATGCCCGCGCGCTGCATGAAGCAGTTCCTGGCCTCCGCCGACGCCACGCCGGTCGACGTCGACGAGCTCGTGTGCGGGCTCGGCGGCGTCGTCAGCGCGTACTTCGGCGACGTCGGGCCGGGAATCGCGGGCATCGCCGTCGAGTGGAGCTAGGGGCGAGGAAAGCGAGAGGGCTAAAGACCGGCGGTCCGAAGACCAGACCGGTTCCAGATTTAGAAGGAAGCTCTCTCATGGCCTCGCTGCGACCACGTTAGCAGCGAATCCCTTCAGTCCGACAGCAGTTTCCCGAGTTCCGCCACTGTGGTGACAGCTCCGGTTTCGTCCTGCGTCAAGCCGATGCGGATCACCGGGGCGTCCTTTGTGGATCCCTTGCGTGTGAAGAGATCCCTCAACCGCGCCACGGTGAAGTACTTGCGCCGCAACGCCGCTGCCGCGATCAGCTTCACGACGTCGCGGTTCTCCTCGACCCGGTTGCCCCACGACGAGCCGCGCAGGTAGAGGTGCAGCCAGGTGCCGAACCAGGAGTCGCCCTCCCGTTCGAACATCACCGGCAGCGCGACCTTTCCCCTGCCACGCATGGAAGAACGCGCGCGAACCGTGCTCGGCTCGAACGGCTTTCCCATCTGGTCGAGGTCGCGGCTCATGAACCCGAACATCGACTCGGCGACCTCGTCGAACCCCTCCCCCGAGTAGATGTTCACCTGCGGCACCACGTACTTCGCCCGCATCGCGTCGCGGTGCAGGTCGATGAACTCCGTAGCGCCGTCCGAGGCATTGGTCAGGTCACCCGAGTAGTAGGCGCCAGCCTGCTTGAGGTTCGTCCACGAGACCTGTCCCTTGTACTCGAAGTTCTTGTTGAGCAGCACCGCGGACAGGTCGTAGTCGGTCCGCTTGACGTGCTGCCGCCAGTGCACGAAGAACCGCAGCACGTCGCCGCCGAACCAGAGCTTCGACCCGCGCGGAAGCACGCCGAAGCCTTCCTCGGTACCGGAAACCGGCACCACGACGTCGAGCACCTCGTCGTCCACGACCAGCTCGGAGTACTCCGGAAGCCTGCGGATCAGCTCGTTCTCGACCACCTCGACGATCGTCTCGACGGCCTTGGGATCGAGCGGTTCGCGTTCGTCGTCAGCGATCCACACCCGGCGCGCACGACTGGCGAAAACACGCGCGGCGTCCGGCGTCGTGCGGTTCGACAGGTGCTCCAGCACCGAGATGAGGACCCTGCTCGACACCTCGGGCACGGCGGCTTCAACGTGCTCAGCGAGATTTTCCGCGCCGTGCCGCAGAAGCCTGTCGAGCTGCCGCAACAACATGCCCGGCGCCTTGGCCAGAATGCCGATCGCGCGTTCGGTGTCGTTCTCCGCGAACGCCATCTCGACCTGCCCGGCGAACGACCGCGCGACCTTCTCCCCACGCGCCACCGCGAACACGTCCTGCGCGCGCTCGAACGGGTACTCGTGCGGGTGCAACCGCTCACCGAGACGCTTCCACGCCTCACGGTTGGAGTTGACGTCACCGAGCTTGCTCTCCGCGACCTCGTTCAACGCGCCGAGCAACGCCCTGCGCTCAGGCCGGCGAAACGACCGAAATCGCGTCGCTTCCTTGAGCGTGACGTCTCCCCCGGAAGCCTCCGCCGCAAGGCGCAGCACGTCGGTGACGGTGTCCATGCCCTGGAGTGGCCGCTGCGCAACGAGTCGCGCGGCGTTGAGAATCGCGCGGTTCTCCCGGATCGGGACCTCGACTTCGCTGTCGACGCAGAGCACCGCCAACTCACCGAGCAACGCCCTGTCGTTCTCCGCCAACGGAATCGGACTCGTGGCGAGTTCCTCGAACAGGCGCCGCACCTCTTCGTCGAGCGTGCCACCGAGGTGCACGACCGTGATGCGGTCCTTCAACGACGGGATCAACTCGTCGTGCGCCCGCAGCATCTCCTCGTAGGAGTGCTGGACCCGGCCGTACTTCGGCAGGTCGAGGAGGTTGGACGTGGGCGCGACGCCCTTATCCAGCGCGTCCCGCAGGCACTCCCACCAGAACGCGAGGGTGTCCGGCACGTTGTGCGGGAACTCCTTGAAGTACGGGTTGTGCTGCCCCCGCGCACCGATGAGCTCCTTGACCGCGCGCACGATCTCCGCGGCGAAGTCCTCGGCCTCGGCCAGACCGCCGACGTGCTCCAGCAACTCCCGCGACGCCTTGAAACCCGAGCTGATCAGCGCGGCGTCCAGCTGCCTCGCGACCGCGGCACCGTCACCCGGCGCACCGTCGGAGGCCGGCACGCGCAGGGTCTTCTTGATGATGGTCGTCCGCACCAGGTCAGTAAAACCCGCACGTCAACCGAGTTCCAACAGCGCTTTCTCATACTGCGCCCGGTCGAAGACGCACGGCCCGATGTCGACGTACTCGTGCCCGTTGCGATGCGGCCGACGGAACCTCGTCCAGATGATCGTGCCGCGGTCGGCGGTGATGTCGGCGACCAGCGGTCCGCACGCCGCGATGCCGCAGGAACAGCCGAGCACCAGCCGCGCCTTGCCGGGCTGGAACGGCCGGGGTTCGAGGTCCTCACGGCGCACACCGCTGAACTCGTCTTCGCCGAACCAGTCGGTGAGCGGGACGCCGTCGACGAGCGGCACGAACACGTCCTCGTGCACGACGTCGTGCGGCACGCTGGCCAGGCCTAATTCCACCCGTTTGGGCACGATGTTGTTTCTCCTCCATCGCCTAACGTCAGTTTGCATGAACGGCGATCCGTCCACTCCCTACAGCCGTGACCTGGGCGATGAGTTGCGTCAGGTGCGCGAGCGCTTTACGACCTTCCGTGCGAGGAGGATCGCCCGGATGCTCGGGTGGGACCCCGGCAAGGTCTCCAACATCGAACACGGCAAGGTGCGCGCCACCGAGATCGACATCGTCCAGTACCTGGGTAGGTGCGGCCGCAGCCAGGAGTTCATCACCGACTTCCTGAACAGGTATCGGTCGGCGTTCGACCTCTACTTCGTGCAGGCACCGGGAAGACTCGGCACGTTGTCGATGGCCGAGTCGAGCGCGCAGAAGATCTTCAGCTACAACCTGGCCGTCATGCCAGGGCTGTCGCAGTCCGAGGAGTACGCGTTGAGCTTGTACGAGGCTCGCGGCGTGGTCCCGCCAGACCAGATCAAGGTCGCTGTTCGCGCACGGATGGAGCGGCAGGCATTCTTGCGGAGCCATGATCGGCCGCAGTGCACTTACTTCATTCACGAGAACGCGTTGCGGCTGAGGGTCGGCAGTCCCGAGGTCATGGAAGACCAGCTCATGAGGCTGCTCTTCCAAAGCCACATTCTCCGAGTCGTGTCGGCGTCGAGCGGTCCGGCCGGAGTCTTCATGGCCAGCTACACGATGTGGGAGTACGAAAAGCGCAGCACCGTGGCGTTCACGGACTGCGAAATCGCGCAGGTGTTCGTTCAGGACCACGCCGGAGTCAAAGGCTGCAAAAAGATCTTCGAGCGCTTGGACGCGGTCGCACTCAGCGAGGCGCAGTCGCGCGCGATGGTCGCGGATCTCGCCAGCCGAGCGCGCGAAGACCACAACAGGCAGCTGCACCTCACGTAAAGCAGCAGCCCCACAGCGAGGACGCCGGTTTCATGATCACCAAAATTGTCGGTGCCACCTGCAAGAATTAAAGAAGGGGTCCCCTTGGCGGGGGACCCCTGCGTCAGCTTGGCGGGCGTTCGTCAGTCAGCCCTTCGGGCAGAGGCAGGTCGAGCGCCGCGAGGAACCGCCGAGTCTTGACCTCGACGAACACCTCCCCGTCGTCGATCTCGTCGACGTCCTCCGACTCGTCCCACTCGAACCCGTTCGGATCCTCGTCCTCGGCGAGGAACGCCAGGAGCTCCGCCTGCTTGGCCGGAACGTCCCCGGAGTTCGACAGCGCCCACCACGCCGCCAGTCCCGCGGCCTCGCGCAGGACGTCGGTCGGGTCGGACGCGTTGGGGTTCTCGAAGTAGGTGCGCGGCGTCAGTCCCAGGTAGGCGACGCCGGCGCCAGGCCCGGCCGGGGCGTAGACGACCGACGTGATGTCGCTGTCGTGGATGTCGATCCACAGGAACGGCTCCGCGAGCGGCGGCAGTTCGCCCTCGGACAGCGTCTTCCAGGAACCGTGCTCGTAGGCGTAAGTGCCGAAGAATCCCACTGACCAATCCTTAGCTGATCTCGACGCCGCTGATCGACGTGCCCTCCGGGAGGTCCTTGACCTTGGCCCACAGCTGCCCGTGGACCGACCAGTAAACCTCCTCGTCGACGACCTCGAGATTCTCCACGGCGCCGCCGCCGCCCAGGAACAGCGGTGTCCTGAACCCGACGCACGTGCCGGCAGGTGGACGCTCCGGGTGTGCTGCGCGCCAAGGGGTGAACAGGTCCTGGGCGAGGAAGGTGTCCGGGTCTTCGACCACGTACTCGTCGAGCAGGTCCGGGATGGTGCCGTCCAACTCGTAGACGCCGGCGGCACCGGGGTCCAGCAGGAGCACCATCGCGTTGCGGTGCAGGTCGAGCACGTACTGGCGGCCCATCCAGTCCTGGGCGAACGGGCGGATTCGCGGCGCCCACTCCGGCCACATCAAGTTCGCCAGACCCTGTGCGCGCCGGGCCTCGTCGTCGGTGAGCACGCGGAGGATGCCGTCGCCGAACGAGAGTCCAGCGGCCATCGTGACCAGCTCGGCGAGGCCCGGCACCTGGCGGAGCGGTTCGGTGTTCGCCGGCGGCGACGCCTCACCCGCGTCGAGTGGGTACAGCGAGGTGAAGCGTTCGAACACCTTCGTTCCCTTCAAAGACGACAAGCCCCCGCCTGTGAAGGCGAGGGCTCGTCGGAGCAGAAATCAGTAGCGGTAGTGGTCCGCCTTGAACGGGCCCTCGACGTCCACGTCGATGTACTCGGCCTGGTCCTTGGTGAGCTTGGTCAGCTCGCCGCCGAGTGCTTCGAGGTGGATGCGCGCGACCTTTTCGTCGAGCACCTTGGGCAGGCGGTAGACCTCGTTGTCGTACTCCTTGAACTTGGTGAACAGCTCGATCTGGGCGATCACCTGGTTGGAGAAGGAGTTCGACATCACGAACGACGGGTGACCCGTCGCGTTGCCCAGGTTCATCAGGCGGCCCTCGGACAGCACGATGATCGTGCGGCCCGACGGGAAGATCCACTCGTCGACCTGCGGCTTGATGTTGTTCTTGCGGATGCCGGGGTACCGCTGCAGACCGGCCATGTCGAGCTCGTTGTCGAAGTGGCCGACGTTGCCCAGGATCGCCTGGTGCTTCATCTGCGCCATGTGCTCGACCGTCACGACGTCCTTGTTGCCCGTCGTCGTGATGATGATGTCCGCGATCGGCAGGACCGACTCGAGCTTCGCGACCTGGTAGCCGTCCATCGCGGCCTGCAGCGCGCAGATCGGGTCGATCTCGGTGACGATCACGCGGGCGCCCTGGCCGCGCATGGACTCGGCCGAGCCCTTGCCGACGTCGCCGTAGCCGCAGACGACGGCGACCTTGCCGCCGATCAGGACGTCGGTGCCGCGGTTGATGCCGTCGATCAGCGAGTGGCGGATGCCGTAGCGGTTGTCGAACTTCGACTTGGTGACGGCGTCGTTGACGTTGATCGCGGGGAAGAGCAGCTCACCGGCGGCGGCCAGCTGGTACAAGCGCATGACGCCCGTCGTGGTCTCCTCGGTGACGCCGCGGATGCCCTCGGCGATCTTGGTCCACTTGCCGTTGTCCGCCTCGAGCGACTTCTTCAGCAGGCCGAGGAAGACCTTCCACTCGTCGGAGTCGTCGGCCTCCGGCGAGGGCACGACACCCTGGGTCTCGTACTGCCTGCCCTTGTGGACGAGCATGGTGGCGTCGCCGCCGTCGTCCAGGATCATGTTCGGGCCGCCGCCGTCCGGCCAGGTGAGCATCTGCTCGGCGGTCCACCAGTACTCCTCCAGCGTTTCACCCTTCCAGGCGAAACACGCCACACCCTTCGGCTCCTCCTCGGTGCCGTGCGGGCCGACCACGACAGCGGCGGCCGCGTGGTCCTGGGTGGAGAAGATGTTGCAGGACGCCCAGCGCACTTCGGCACCGAGGTCCACCAGGGTCTCGATCAGGACAGCCGTCTGGATCGTCATGTGCAGCGAACCCGAGACACGAGCGCCCTTGAGCGGGTACACCCCGGAGTACTCACGGCGGAACGCCATCAAGCCGGGCATCTCATGCTCGGCGAGGCGGATCTCCTTGCGACCGAACTCGTGGAGCGAGAGGTCGGCCACGGCGAAGTCGATGCCGTTGCGGGTCTGCAACCGGTCCGAGGTCATTGCGAAGTCCTCCAGGGCACTTCAGAGAGGGTGTCGTCCGACCATACCGCCCGCCGATGGACCACTATGACCCGAACGTTGGGTAAGGGAGGTCACGGGTGTTGATTGCGGGCCCGGACACACGTGTCGTCGAACTGCGGGTACATGGCGTGCAGGGAACGACGCCGCAGACGCTGGTCGACGCCGTTGCGGCCGTGGACGTTGCGGGAGACGGCCTCGGGCGCATCGTGCGCCCGGCGGACAGACTCCGCAGGCCCGCGCCCGGACCGGTGCTGCAGACCGAGGGACGTCCTATCCCTCGCGTCGTGGAGGGCTACCTGTGGGGCGGAATGACGTCCGGAGGTGTGGCCAAGGCCACGTGGGCGCTGCTCTTCCCGTTCAGCATCGCGAACGTCGCGCACTGGATGCTCCCTCCCGTCCCCGAGCGGAATCTGCCCGCCCACCTGCTCGGCATCGGTCTGCGGTCGTTGTTGCGGGTGTTCGCCCTGCTGCTGACGGCGTTGCTGGTCGCGCAGATCTCCGTGGTCAGCCTGGACCTGCTCGCCGCCCAGTGTCTCCGGCCGGGTACTGCGTGTTTGACCAGCATTCCGGCGGACGTGCGGATGTTCCCCTGGTTTCGGACTTTCTTGGGAATTCTGCCAATCATCGTGGTGATCGCGGTGATTCGGCGCGTCTCGCACGTCGAGTGGCGGATCGAGCGCAAGGCGATCGCCGACGCCGAGGAGCAGAAGAAGCAGCCCGCGTCCGGACTGCCCGGCGCCCACGTCGCGACCGACCCGGACACGCCGGCGTTGCGGTCGCTGCACGTCGTGACGGCACTCGCGGTGACGGCGCTGATCGCTCTCGGCGGTCCGTTGAAGCAGCTCACGGCCACCGGTGGCATGGGCGTGGCGATCACGGTGGCGTGGACCGTGTCTCTCGCGCTCATCGGTGTGTCCGTGCTCGGCGTGCTGCTGCTGGACGACCCCACGGGCGGTGCGCCCCATCGCGGCGGACGGTGGCTGCGCGCGGCGTTGGGCCGGAAGCCCCGACGGCTGTTGCTGGTGTTCTCGGTGCTCCTGGTCCTGACGACGCTCGGCCTGCAGGAACAGCTGCCGTTGCGGGTGCCCGGCGCGGACGTGACCGTGCAGGTCGTGGCGTTGCTGATGGCGTTCGTGCTGGTGCTGTTCGGGCTGATGCTGATCCCCGCCGCCCTGCTCGCGCGCGGCACCTGGAAGTCGTTGCCGCGCGAACTGCGGCCGTGGGCCGGCGGCTGGTTCTCCGCGCCGGTGCTGGCGATCGGCGGGCTGCTCGGCGGTGGTTTCGGCGCCGGGGTCGCGTTGCCGGTGCGCAAGGCTCTGGGTGACGGGCTGAGGCTGCCGGCCGGCTACGAGTACATCACCCTGTTGTGGGGTGTGGCGGGCGCTTTGGCGCTGTTGAGCACGTTCGCGGTGGCGTCGTTCACCGGCGCCGTGCGGTGGCGGGCGTTCCGCAAGGGCAAGGTGTGGGCGCGCGAGGCGTCATTGCTGCACTCCGGCCGGATGCGCGACCTTCGCACCGCGACGCGGGCGTGGTGGTGGGCACGCTGGGAACGCAACCACGGCCATCACATGATCCTGATCATCGCGTCCGTGCTGGTGGTCGGTGCCGTGCTGGCCACGGTGCTGCGGGTGCAGAACGTCCCGCTCGGCTCTTGGGCGGTGTTCTCGGCTTTCGGCGTGTTCGTGCTCGGCCTGCTCGCCGTGTCGCTGCTGCGCGCCGTCTATCTGGCGGCGCGGCAACCGGAGTCCGGACGGCGGCTCGGCATCATCGCGGACATCGCGCAGTTCTGGCCGCGCGAAGCTCACCCGATCGTGCCGCCCTGCTACGCCTTGAAGGTCGTGCCGGAGCTCGTTGCCCGCGTGCAGGACCACCTGCGCGACCCAGGAACCCGCGTCGTCCTCTGTGGACACTCGCAGGGATCTTTGCTGGTCGCCGTCGCGGCAGCCCGGTTGCTGGAGGAACTGCCAGCGCACGACCGCGAACGGATCGGGCTGCTGACGGCAGGCTCGCAGCTGCAGTGGGCTTATCCGCGGGCGTTCCCCGCCGTGGTGCCGCACGCGTCACTGGCCCGGCTGGCCGGCGGGCTGGACGGACGATGGCGCGCGCTGTGCCGGGGCACGGACCCGTTGGGCGGCGCGGTGACGACGTGGCGGCGGCAGGTGTTCGACGGCATGCTGCTCGGCGTCGGTTACCGGGAGGACGGCTCGGAGGGCGCGCTGGCACCAGCGTTGCGCGGGCCCACCGGGGCGTTGGTGCTGGGTGGCGACCACTGGCTGCCGGACCCGCAACGGGGTCCGTTCCCCGGACGGCGGTGGCGGTCCGGGGTGTCGGCGCACTCGGACTACACGTCGGATCCGGAGTGGGACCGGGCCGTGGCGATCGCGGCGGGGCTGTTGCGGGTGGACGCGCCGGAGTCGCCTTCGCTGCCGTTCGCGCGCAAGCCGGAAACTCGGTCGCGGGACGTGCTGGGCGGCTCCTAGTGGCTTGGAACGTTGCCGGGGATGCGCCCTGCTGGGCGTGAATTACCTCGCCAACGTTCCGAGACACGCCACTAGACCGCGACGACGATCTTCTTCCCGTCGTGGAGCCCCTTCTCCAGGTGGCGGTGTGCGTCGACGACGTCGTCGAGGGCGAACACCCTGTCGACGGCGGGCCGCAGGGCACCGAGGCGGACACCGGCGTTCAGGAAGGCCGCCATGCGATTCACCACGACGGCGTCGAGGGTGTGTTCGAAGCTCCGGTAGCTGAAGATCGTGAGCGCCGTGCCGCCAGGGAACGGTGTGGGCCGTGGGTCCAGGAAGCCCGCGGCGACCAGCGTTCCGCCGGGGCGGGCCGCCTTCAGCAGATCCTGCTGGCCGGGGCCCATGACCACGTCGAGGACGATGTCGGCGCCGGTCCCGCCGGTGTGCCGGCGGACGGCTTCGACGACGTCCGCCTGGTCGGTGGCGATGACCGCGGCGGCACCGGCGGCGAGCAGGTCGTCCTTCTTCGCGGTGTGCCGCGTGACGGCGATGGGCACGGCGCCGATCTGGTTGGCGATCTGAATCGCCGCCCGGCCGACGCCGCCGGATGCCGCGGTGATGAGCACGTGGTCGCCCGGCCGCATCCTCGCCTTCTCGACGAGTGCGCCGTAGGCGGTGGAGTACGCGACCCAGATCGCCGCCGCCTCCGTGACTCCGAGCCCGGCAGGCCGGGCGACGACGCGGCTCACGGGAACCGTGGTGTAGTCGGCGTAGCTGCCCCTGACGCTCGCGTCCGGAATGGCCGTGATGATCACCGGATCACCGATCTCCAGTCCGGCGACCCCAGGGCCCAGCGCATCGACGACGCCGGTTCCTTCGACGCCGAGGCGAGCGTGCGGCAGGGGAACGACCGCGGGCGAGGTCCCGGAACGCATCATCTGGTCGAGCGGGTTGACGGCGAACGCCTCGATCCTGACCCGCACCTCACCGGCCGCAGGTTCGACGACCGGCTCCTCGACGACGTGCATGACTTCCGGACCGCCGAACTCGTCGAACACGACGACTCGTGGCATGGGGATTCCTCCGCATCTGGTGCTGAACTCGCTGCTGCGGAAGACGTTACGAAGCCGTCAGGTACCTCCTGGTACCTTCGATTCACATGCAGAACGCGGCCGGACCGACCTTCCTCGCCGACTGCCCCACGCGCCTGGCGGTCGAGATCATCTCCGACAAGTGGGCAGTGCTGGTGCTCTTCGGACTGAGCCACCAGCCTCGCCGGCACGGTGAACTCGTCGACCTCATCGGCGGCATCTCGCGCAAGGTCCTCACCCAGACCCTGCGCCGGCTCCAGCAGTACGGTCTGGTCGAGCGCCGCGCCGACGCGCCCCGGCAGGTCGAGTACAGCCTCACCGACCTCGGCCGCACCCTCGTCGAGCCGATCGAGGTCCTGACGGACTGGGCGAGGGACCACGGCGGTGCCATCGCCGACTTCCAGGAGGCAGCGGAAACCCGGTCGCGGGACGCGCTGGGCGACTCCTAGTCTGCGAATCATGCTGACCGGGGATCTTGTCCGACTGCGGCCCGTCGAGCCCGAGGACGCTGACGCGTTCCACCGCTGGCACAACGACGACGAAGTGATGCGGTGGCTGCAGAGCTACTTCCACACCTCGCTGGCATCGGCGCACAAACGCTTCGCCGACCGCCAGGAGAACTCGTACGAGAAGGTCACCTTCTGCATCGAGACGCTGAAGGACGGCAAGCTGATCGGCGTCGTCGTGCTGCGCGACGCGGACCCGATCAACGCACGCGCCGAGGTCGACATCTACATCGGAGAGAAGGACCACTGGGGTGGCGGCTACGGCACGGATGCGTTGCGCACGGCGTGCCGGTACGGGTTCGGCACCATGCGGTTGCACTCGATCGAACTTGGTGTCGTGGAGGCGAACGCCCGCGCGATCCGGTCCTACGAGAAGGTCGGTTTCCAGGTCGACGGGCGGTACCGGCAGGCGTTCTTCCGCGACGGCGAATGGCACGACGCGCTGCTGATGTGCGTCCTCAAGGACGAGCTCAAGTGAGCGCGGGCGCGAGGTGACCGATCGCCTCGCGCAGGTGGTCTTCGACTGAGGTGGCCGGCACCACGACGAGGCCGGACGGGCGCACGTCCACCCAGCGTTGCACCGCCAGGCGTGCGGCGGCGGACACCGCGGCCGCCAGGACCTCGGCGCCGAGCGGGTCCTTGCCCAGGCGTTCGGCGATCACGGTGGCGATCGGGGGTTCCATGGACGTCACCGAGTCGAGGTAGGCCTCGCGCAGGGCCGGTGTCGAGTTGATCAGCGCGAGGGCCTCGGTCGGGGGGTCGCGGTACTGCTCGGCGAATGCGGCGATGATCGAGTCGACCAGAGGTTCGGACGAAGGCCGCGAACGCAGTGCGTCCGCTACCTGGAGGGCGCGCGAGGCCGTGATGCCGGCGACGATCGCGTGCTCGCGGCTGGCGAAGTAGTTGTTGTAGGTGCGCGGCGAGACGTTCGCCGCTTCGGCGATCTCGTCGACTCGCACGTCGTCCACGCCCTTCTCCAGGGCGAGGCGCAGTGCGGCGGCCGACAACGCCGCTCGGGTCTCGGTCTTCTTGCGCTCGCGCAGTCCCACGCCGGTCACTCTAGAGACCGGTTGCAACACGATCACTACCGATTGACTTTCGATAGATCACTACCGATACTCGATCCATGATTGCTGAACGTTGGGCGGTGACAGCCCTCCGGGTGTTCCTGGTGGCGTTGTTCGGGATCCTCGTCGTGCTGGAGACGTTGTCGATCCCTGGCTCGTACGCGTACATGGCGCAGCAGAACCCCGCGGAGGCCCACCTGAGGTGGCCCTCGACGATCGTGTCGATCTTCTGGGTCGTGTGCGTACAGGTGGTCATCGTCGCCACCTGGAAGCTGCTCACGTTGGTGCGCAAGGACCTGATCTTCACCGAGGCCGCGATCAAGTGGGTCAACGTGATGGTGTGGGCGATCGCCGCGGCGTGGGTCGTGCTGGTGGGGGTGTTCATCTGGGTCGGCGTCAACGCCGACGACCCCGGCGTGATCGTGTTGTTCTTCCTGTTCACGTCGGCGGTGTCCGTGGTCGGGCTCGTGCTCGTCGTGATGCGGGCGCTGCTGCAGCGCGCCACGACGCTGCGCGCCGACATGGAAGCGGTGATCTGATGGCCATCGTCGTGCGCATCGACGTCGAACTGGCCAAGCGCAAGATGAGCGTCGGCGAGTTCGCGGAGAAGGTCGGGCTGACGCCCGCCAACGTCGCGGTGCTGAAGAACGGGCGCGCGAAAGCCGTGCGGTTCAGCACTTTGGAAGCCATGTGCCGGGTTCTGGAGTGCCAGCCCGGCGATCTCCTCGAGTTCGTGGACGACGAGGAGTCCGCCTAGCCCAGCCGCTTCGCCAGTCGGTCGGCGGCCTCGAGCCGCCCCGACTCGGCGAGCAGGCCCACCGGCGCCAGCACGTAGTCGCGATCGACGGTGATCTCGGCGGTCCGCAGCACCGGCCGCAGCACCGGATCGCTCCGCAACGCCTCGACGATCGGCGAAATGTCCTTCGTGTGCCGGAAAACGCCGCCGGAGAGCACGAGAAGGCCCGCCCCGTGCGGGCCGAGTTGTCCGTCGACCTGCCTGAGATGCCTGCGCACAGCCAGAATCGCCGCGAACGACGCCAGCTTCACGTCGACGAACGGGTCTTCCGCCAGCCAGTCGACGTTCTCGGCGCGAAACCGAGCTTCCTCGGTCAGGTCCTCGGTCGTCAGGCGTTCGGCGAGAGCTTCCTTGACCACGCCCGGCGCGGACCAGCGCATGCCGAGATCGCCTTCGACGGTGCGGCGGTCCGGCGGCAGCGCGACCGTCCTCTCCAGACCTTCACTGTCCACTGTCGACACCGCCGAGTAGACGTCCGTGGTCGCGCCGCCGACGTCCACCACGAGCACGGCGCCTTCACGGTCCTGTGCCGCGAGCCGGGAAACACCTGCCAGCACGGCATCCGGCGTCACGGCCCGCACGAGCTGACGGAATCGCGGGCCGCGCGACAGGCCTTTGCCGCCGATCACGTGCTGGAGGAACGCCTCACGGATCGCTCGACGGGCCGGCTCCGGGGCGAGCCGACCGACGTCGGGCAGCACGTTCGGGCAGGCCATGACGGTGCGTTTCGCCAGTAGCTCCAACGCTTCCGGCTGCGCCTCGACGTTGCCCGCCAGCACGATCGGCACGGCCACGCGGGCGAGCTTCGCGGCGTTGTGCAACAGGACCGACTGATCGCCGCCGTCCGTGCCGCCGACCAGCAGGATCAGGTCCGGGGTGGCCGCTCGCAGGGCTTTCACGTCGACCGGGCCCGCGCTGACGTGCACGATCTTGGCGCCCGCACTCAGAGCGACCCGGTAGCCCGCCTCGGCGCTCACCACACGTTCCTGACCGACGACGGCAAGCCTCAGACCGCCGCCCGCCGACGAGCACGCGAGGATCTCGCCGTCACCGACCTCCGAGCGCAGCACGTCGATGCCGCGCAGCACCTCCGGCGGCGTGGTCGGGTGCTGCCCGGTCCGGACCAGCTCGCCCTCGGGGGTGACGAGAGCGGCCTTGGTCCAGGTGGAACCGACGTCGAGACACAGGATCACGGGGTTAGCTTGCCATCATGAAGCTCACGCCCAAGGTGATCCTCGAAGGCACGCGGCTGACCGGCAAGACGGATCTGGCCTTCGCCCTGAACGAGCACCCTCGTCTCGTCGGGCATCGCCGGTACCGCTACCACTCGCCGTTGATCTCGGCGGAGTGGAGCGGGTTCAGCAACGAACCGTGGGGTCGTGGGCTGATCGACTTCGCGCCGGACGAGACCGCGCACGCGATGGAGACCTACGAGACGTGGGTGCGGATGTTCGAACTGCAGCGCTTCTACTCGTGGATCGTGGACCGTTTCCACCTGTCCACGCTGGCGTTCCAGGCACGGCAGGGGCGCGAGTTCGACTTCGGCTGGCTGGAGGAACGGCTGAAGCCACTCAACTTCGCGATCGTGCTGTGCACGCGACCCGAGGACACGTTCGCGGAGGCGCGGGAGGAACGGCTGAAGATCAGCGCGAACCCGAAGCAGTACGTCGAGCTGGAGCCGTTCGTCGAGGAACAGCGGCAACTCCGCGAGCTCGCGGCGAAGTCGATCCTGCCCGTGCTGGAGCTGGACGTGACGCGGCAGGGCCCGGACGACGTGGCCGAATGGCTCGACGAACGAGGTCTGCTGACTCTCTAGTCGTCGGCTTTCTCGTGCACGGTCTGCATGAACGACCCGAGCTGCGCGAGCTGGTCCGGGGTGAAGAGGTCGATCAGGTACTCGCGGACCGTGGTGACGTGACCGGGTGCGGCGGTGCGCAGCAGGTCCTTGCCCGCGTCGGTCAGCACGGCGAGGATGCCGCGCTCGTCGGACTCGTGCGGTTCGCGCCGCACGAGTCCCGACTTCTCCAGCTTGCCGATCTGGTAGGTCAACGAGCTCTTCGACACCACGACCCTGCGCGCCAGTTCGGTCATGCGCATGCGGTTGCCCGGCTGTTCGGACAGCACGACCAGCACGTTGTACTGCGCGTGCGAGAGGCCCGCGTCGCGCTGCAACTGCTGTTCGATCTGCCTCTCGAGGAGGTGGTACGCCTGGACGAAGTGATGCCAGGCGCTACCTTCCTCCTCGGAGAGCCACCGCGCGTTTCCCATGGTGGGCAGGTTAGTTGGTCACGCCGCTAGACCCCTGGCTCTTCGCCTTGCTTGACCACCGGTTCCGGCTCGACCTTGTTGTCGCCGGTCTTGCCCAGCACCGAGTTGCGTCGGCTGTAGACGAAGTAGACGACGACGCCGAGCGCCATCCAGATGATGAACCGGATCCAGGTGAGCGCGGTCAGGTTCAGCATCAGCCACAGGCAGGCGAGGATCGCGAGGATCGGCACCAGCGGCACGAGCGGCACGCGGAAGCCGCGCGACAGGTCCGGCCGCGTCTTGCGCAGCACCAGCACGCCTCCGGAGACGAGGATGAACGCGAACAGCGTGCCGACGTTCACCATCTCTTCGAGCTTGCCCGCCGGGAAGAAGCCCGCCGCGACCGCGACCAGCGCGCCGACGATGATCGTGATGCGCGTCGGCGTGCCGTGGCTGCCGGTCTTCGCGAGCTTGCGCGGCAGCAGTCCGTCGCGCGACATCGCGAACAGCACGCGGCTCTGGCCGAGCATCAGCACCATGACGACGGTGGTCAGACCGGCGAGCGCGCCGACCGAGATCACCGTCGCCGCCCAGTCGACGCCGTTCTGCGCGAACGCACTCGCGAGCGTCGCGCGCGTGCCGTCCGGCTGCGTGGCGAGCTCCTTGTACGGCACCATTCCGGTGATCACCAGCGTGACCGCGACGTACAGCACCGTGACGATCGCCAGCGAGCCGAGAATGCCGCGCGGCACGGCCTTCTGCGGGTTCTTGGTCTCTTCCGCCGTGGTCGCCACGACGTCGAACCCGATGAACGCGAAGAAGACGATCGAGGCCGCGGCCAGCATGCCGAGCACGCCGTAGGTGCTGCCCGAGTAGCCGGTGATCAGCGAGAACAGCGACTGCTCGATGCCGGTGTGCGCGGCGGGCCCGCCCTCGGCCGCCGGCGGGATGAACGGCGAGTAGTTCTCGGCCTTGATGTAGCCGATGCCGAGCACGATCACGAGCAGCACCACGGCGACCTTGATGGCCGTGATGACCGCGCTGACCCGCGAACTCAGCTTCGTGCCGACGACCAGCAGAGTCGTGATCACCGCGACGAGCAGCACGGCGCCCCAGTCGAACTTGAGGCCGTCACCCACCTCGGTCTTCACGTCGAGACCCATGAGGCCCAGCGTCGTCTGCAGGTAGGCCGACCAGCCCTTGGCGACCGCGGCCGAACCGACCGCGAACTCCAGCACCAGGTCCCACCCGATGATCCACGCGGCGAACTCGCCGAACGTCGCGTAGGAGAAGGTGTAAGCGCTACCCGCGACCGGCACCGTCGAGGCGAACTCGGCGTAGCACAACGCGGCCAGCGCACAGGCGATCGCCGCCAGCACGAACGACAGCGAGACCGACGGCCCCGCGATGTTGCCCGCGGTGCTCGCGGTGAGCGTGAAGATGCCGGCGCCGATGACGACCGCGACGCCGAAGACCGTGAGGTCCCACGCCGTCAGGTCCTTGCGGAGCTTCGTGTCCGGCTCGTCCGTGTCAGATATCGACTGCTCGATCGACTTCGTGCGCCACAACCCGTTCCCCGGCACGGTGCATACCTCCTTGATGGAACCCGATTCGGCCCACCCTAGAGGTATCCACGACCTGGGACCCCTATAGCTCGTTTCAGATGGCAAACGGGGCGTTTCTCACTCGGTTGGAGTGCGAAACGCCCCGTTCGGCCAAGTCAGGAGCTGGCGACCGTCGACCGGTCCAGGTCCGGCTCCAGGTAGATGAGGCGCGCGTGCGGCACCTTGGCCCGCACCCGCTGCTCGGCGTCGTTGATCGCCTGAGCCACCTCGTCCAGCTGCAGCCCCGGGTTGAGCGCGATCTTCGCCGCGACGAGCATCTCCTCCGGCCCGATGTACTGCGTCTTGATGTGGATGACGCGCTGCACCTTGCCGGCGGCCAGCTCGTCGATGATCACGTTGAGGTCCTTGTCCGACGCACCCTCACCGATGAGCAGCGACTTCATCTCGATGATCAGGATCACCGCGATGATGCCCAGCAGCACACCGATGGCGACCGTGCCGAGCGCGTCGAAGACCGGGTTGCCGGTGATCGTCGCGAGGCTGACACCGACCAGCGCCAGCACCAGGCCGATCAGCGCGCCCGCGTCCTCCAGCAGCACGACCGGCAGCTCCGGCGTGCGGGAGTTGCGGATGAACTGCCACCAGGTGGAGTCGCCCTTGATCTTCTTCGACTCGTTGATCGCGGTGATGAAGCTGTAGGTCTCCAGGCCGATGGCGACGACGAGGATGCCGACGGCGACGAGCGGGCTGGAGAGCTCCTCAGGATGCTGCAGCTTGTGGATGCCCTCGTACAGCGCGAAGACCGAGCCGAGCGTGAAGAGCATCAGCGCCACCACGAACGACCAGAAGTACCGGTCGCGGCCGAAGCCGAACGGGTGCAGCTTGGTCGCCCTGCGCTGTGCCGTCTTCTGGCCGAGCAGCAGCAGGCCCTGGTTCGACGTGTCGGCCACGGAGTGCACCGACTCGGCGAGCATCGACGACGAGCCGGTGATCAGGAATCCGATGAACTTGGCCACCGCGATTCCTGCGTTTGCCACCAACGCCGCGACGATGGCCTTGGTTCCGCCCCCTGCTGACACGCCTGTCTCCTTGCTGAGAACCAGTCCGGTTTGTCCGGTCGTGAACCTTAGTCTGTTCCGGCCGTGGCACGGAAAAGTTCAGCGGATTCAACACCATCCGGGCGCACGAGCACCGCCGGGTCCGACGCGGGGAGCCACACGGACTCACCACGCGCCAGCCGCAACTCCTCGCCACGGACGTTGGTGAGTACCACGGCGCCCTCGGTGCAAATCATGATCTGCGGGCCTTCGTGGTTGATCCGCGTCTCGCCGGCCAGGTCCAACCTGGACAGTTCGAACTCGGGCGCGGGTGTGCGGTAGATCCGGACGCCGGGCTGGATCTCCTCGCCCAGCAGCACTTCCATGTCACCGCACGTGAAGTCGAGCACGCGCAGCAGTTCGGGCACGTCGACGTGCTTGGGCGTGAGGCCGCAGCGCAGGACGTTGTCCGAGTTCGCGAGGATCTCGATGCCCGTGCCCCGCAGGTACGCGTGCAGGTTGCCGGCGGGCAGGTGGATCGCCTCGCCCGGCTGCAGCACGATGCGGTTCAGCAGCAGAGCCGCGAGCACGCCCGCGTCGCCGGGGTAGGACTCGCCCAGCTCCAGGATCGTGCGGCACTCCAGGTCGAACTCGCCGTGCTCCTTCACGTGCAGCACGCACGCGTCGAGGACCTGGGGCAGCAACGTGCTCAACGACGTCTGCGGCAACGTGATCAGCATCGTGAACAACGCGCGCAGGCCCGACGAGTCCGGCTGCGCGACCAGCATCTCGGTGTACGGGGACAGCGCGGGCGCGTCCAGGGTGCGCAGCAACGAGATGGTCCGCGACGGCTCCCGGAAACCGGCCAGCGCGTGGAACTCGGTCAGCGCGCAGACCAGTTCCGGCTTGGCTGCCGGGTCCTTGTAGTTGCGGACCGGGGAGTCGAGCGGCACGAGACGCTTCTCCTCGGCCGCGAAGCCCTCCGCCGCCTGGGCTGCCGACGGGTGCGCCTGCAGGCTCAGCGCCTCGTCGGCGGCGAGCACCTTGAGCAGGAACGGGAGTCTGCTGCCCCACCGCTCGGCGACGCGCGTGCCGAGCTGACCGTCCGGGTCGGACGCCAGCAGGTCGAGCAGCGAGCGCTCGGTGCCGTCCGCGCCGGCCACGCGGGACGGGTCGCCGGGATGGGCGCCCATCCACAGTTCGGCCTCGGGATGGGGTGCGGGCACCTCCTTCCCGAGCAGCTCGGCGATGGCCGTGCGTGAACCCCACGCGTACGGCCTTACCGCGTTGTGCAGCAGGTCCACTTCTAAGTCAGCTCCCAAATCAGTACGGGTTGCCGCCGAGAGTTCCGGCGGCGAGCCCGAGGTACAGCGCGGCCAGTTCGAAGCGGAGCGCGAGGAGTGCGGCGCTGACCGCGTCGCCTCCCGCCACCTCGACGGCCGGCTCCAGCACGTCCGCGCCCGGCAGGGCGTCCTCGGCGGCGTGCCGAACAGCATCTGCCACCGGGCCCTGGCGCACAGCCAGCAACAACACGCGCACGAGTCCGCTGCCCGGCTCGTCGTCCGGGTCGGCGAAGAGGTCTGCACCCGAGGTTCCCTGCACCGCGCGGCGGTGCAGCACCGGGCGGGTCAGCGCCTGTGGATACCCGGCGACGTCGCACGCCACACCGGCGAACGCCGCCAGCACGCCCGCGCCGTGCATGCCGACCGACGTGGCGACCTCGTCGAGGCCCCACAGCAGCGGCGTGCGGTCGGCGACGCGCAACGCGAGCGACTTCGCCGGGTTCACGAACGACTCGTGCATCGGGTGGTCGCGCTCGGCCTCCCGGTCGAGCTCGTCCGCGATCAGTTCGACGTCGGCCTTGAGCAGGCCGAGCGAGTGCAGCACCAGCAACCACGCGGCGAGCGCGCGCGGGAAGCTGAAGCCCGGCGGCACGTCGATGCGGGGAGGCAGCAGCACGGCCCGGCCGGCGGCGGCCGCGGCGATCGGACCGGAGTCCGGCGCCGTCAGCAGTGTGCGGGCGCCCCTGCGGACGGCCCTGTCGATCGACTCGGCGAGCACCCGGTCGCTGGGGTCCTCGGTGTGCGCGAGCACGACGTCGAGAGCGCCGACCCAGGGCGGCACCTCGTCGGCGAGCACGACCGGCACCGAGCAGCCGGAGCCGAGCAACGCCATGACGACGTTGGCGACGGTGACCGAGTGGCCGGGCCGGGTGATGAGCACGACCGCGCGCGGGCGTTCGGCGAAGATCCGCTCCAGCCCCGCCTCGGCCGCGGCCTCAGCGGTGGAACGGACCTGTGCCCCCGCCCGCGCGGCAGCACGCAGCCAGCCGCCCGTGTCGGCGTCGGCGAGGCGGCTCGGGTCGTCGAGCAGCGTGTCGTCGAGCACCTGATCACACAGCCGACGGCGGCGCGACCGCCTCGTCCAGCAGGAGAACCGGGATGCCGTCGCGAACCGGGAACGAACGACCGCACGCGGTGCACGTGAGGAAGTCCGCTTCCGGATCGGTCGGCGTCCCGACCTGCAGGGGCGCGTGCTCGGGGCACGGGCAGGCGAGAATTTCCAGCAACTGCTCTTCGAGCTTGACGGCCACGGTGTTCTCTCCTCAGGCCCGCACGATCGCGAGGACCTCGTCGCTCAGCGCGGCGACGGCCTCGGGCGTGGTGGCTTCGACGTTCAGGCGCAGCAGCGGCTCGGTGTTCGAGGCCCGCAGGTTGAACCACGACCCGTCCGCCAGCTGCACGGTGAGACCGTCCAGCTCGTCGATCGTGACGCCGTCCTTGGATCCGTACGCGTCCTTGATCGCGGCGATCCGACCGGCCTGGTCGTTGACCGTCGAGTTGATCTCACCGGAGGCGGCGTAGCGGTTGTAGATCGACGTCAGCGTCGACAGTGGACCGTCCTGCTCACCGAGCGCGGCCAGCACGTGCAGTGCGGCCAGCATGCCGGTGTCGGCCTTCCAGAAGTCGCGGAAGTAGTAGTGCGCGGAGTGCTCGCCACCGAAGATGGCGCCGGTCCTGGCCATCTCCTCCTTGATGAACGAGTGGCCAACGCGCGTGCGCACGGGCTTGCCGCCGTGCTCCTGGACGATCTCCGGCACGGCGTGCGAGGTGATCAGGTTGTGGATGACCGTGCCGCCGGGGTCCTTGGCCAGCTCGCGCACGGCCACCAGCGCCGTGATCGCCGACGGGCTCACCGGGTCGCCGTTCTCGTCCACGACGAAGCAGCGGTCCGCGTCACCGTCGAACGCGACACCGGCGTCGGCGCCCTCGGCCTTGGTACGGGCCTGCAGGTCCACGATGTTCTTGGGGTCGAGCGGGTTCGCCTCGTGGTTCGGGAAGCTGCCGTCGAGCTCGAAGTACATGGGGACGACCTCGATGGGCAGGCCCTCGAAGACCTGCGGCACCGTGTAGCCGCCCATGCCGTTGCCCGCGTCCACGACGATCTTGAGGGGGCGGATGCCCTTCAGGTCGACCAGGGCGTTGAGGTACGCCGCGTAGTCGACGAGCATGTTGCGCTCCTCGAACGTGCCGGGCTCGACACCCTCGGCGTCCGGGACCTGGTTCTCGGCGTCCTGGCGGATCTGCCCGAGCCCGGTGTCCTGGCCGACCGGCGAGGCGCCCGCGCGGCACATCTTGATGCCGTTGTACTGCGCCGGGTTGTGGCTCGCGGTGAACATGGCGCCGGGCAGATCCAGCTTGCCGGACGCGAAGTAGAGCATGTCCGTGCTGGCCAGGCCGATGCTGATGACGTTCACGCCCTGCGCCTGCGCACCTTCGGCGAAGGCACGCGACAGCCCGGGCGACGAGTCGCGCATGTCGTGACCGATGACGATCGTCGGTCCACCGACCAGGCGCGCGAAGGCGGCGCCGAAGTCGCGGACCAAGCCGGCGTCCAGCTGCTCGCCGACCACCCCACGGATGTCGTACGCCTTGACGATGCCGGACAGGTCACGCACGCCGCACACTCCCGAAACTCGCTCTTGACGGCCACTGCCAGGGCAGCCTACCGGCGAGAAGATTAGTGGTGCGTGTGGTCGCTCAGTCCTCGTGCGGATCAGGCAGTACCCGCAGGTGCCCACGCCTGTGAGAGCCGGCAGGCACGTCGTTCAGCTTCGGACTCACATCAGCCCGCCCAGCCTCCCTCACCGCCTCGGCCAACGCCGTCAGGTCGTCCACAGTCGGCTCGGGCGCCGCGAACTCACCCTGGTGCCTCACGACCTCCCAACCGCGCGGCGCAGTGAGCCGCAAGGCGTGCTCCTCGCACAGGTCGTAGCTGTGCGGTTCGGAGTACGTGGCAAGCGGCCCGACGACCGCGGTGGAGTCCGCATAGGCGTAGGTGAGCGTGGCGACAGCCGGGTTAGCACACCCGGTTCGCGAGCACCGTCTCACGCTCCGCACGATCGGGGACGATAGCGCGTCCACGGGAGGCTGTGTGTGAGGCACGCTGTGTTTAGTCGTCAGGGGTAGCAACTAGGCTGCTGGGTTGTGGTGATGGCACGGGGTTCACAGCGGCAGAATTCGCCGCGCCGACGCAACCGCGATCGGCACGGCCGAGGCCTGCGCGGTCCTCTCTACCCGGCCACGCTCCCAGCGGCCCGTTCCCGGGCAGAACGCTTCGACGCGCTGGTCATAGAGGCACTGGAGCCCATCGAGGCCCGCTGGCGAACCGAACTCACCCAACTCGACGTGGCCGTGGACGACGTCCCGGACGTGCAGGTCGAGGGCGAGGACGGCGTGGTCGAGGACGGCAACGTCCCCCTGGCCCGCCTGCTGCCGCCGGGCTCGGACAACCGTGCCCGGATCGTTCTCTACCGCAGGCCTCTCGAGGCGCGGGCGAAGGACGGCGCCGACCTGTCCGACCTGGTGCACGACGTGCTGGTGGAGCAGGTGGCGAACTACCTGGGGCTGGACCCGGACGTGGTGGACGAGGGCTGAGACGCCTCTCACACGGGTTCGCCGTCAGGCTGCCTTCCGACGCGTCGGTATGGCGGTCAGCAACGTGAACAACGCGGCGGCCGCCTGCCCCAGCAACAAGAAGTCCCGCAAGGTGGAGGACATCTCCACCCGGACCTCGGCGGCAGAGGACGGCAACGGCACCCCGACCAGGTGCCCCCAGGCCCGGACGACCGGCACCTGTTGCCCGTCCACGAAGACCTGCCAGCCGGGCTCGTCCTCCGCGGCCAGCACGAGCACCCGCCCCTCCCCGCCGGGCGAGACCTTCACGGCGACCTCCGGCAACGACAGGTTCACCGGCACCACGCCAGATGCGGCCAACTCCTCAGGCGGCTCCCCGCCTGTCCGAGCCCGCCGAGCCAGATCGGGCGCCAGCAACACCCCGGTGTCGGCAGCGAACCGCAGACGCAACACCGGCCGCCCGTCAGAAGCCCCCGGCGCCACGGACACCAGTTCCCCAGCGGCAGCCCGAACCCGAGCGGACGCCTCTTCGGACGGCAGGACCACAAAGGTCACCCCGGAAGCCGCGGCCTGAGCCAGCGCGGTCTTCACCGCAGGCGCGGCGCCGTCCAGCAGGGACGAGTTCCACCGCCGCAGCCGAGCAGGCGACGACACCGTGGGCACCAGATCGTCATCCCCGAAGGCGGGCATCCGCCCGGCGACCTGACGCACCGGCGAGCCCAGGATCAGCACCGACCGCCCGGACCGCTCCAACTCGGCGGTCAAAGACGGACTCAGAGCAACACCACCGTCGGCCTTCAACGGCCCGGAACGCAGATCCAGCAACCCGGCCACTCCCAGGCTGACCAGCGTCACCACACCAACGACGTACACGGCCCGACGCACCCGAGCCTGCCCGGCGACACCAGGCGCCACCCCACGCTGACACCCGGCGAGCACCACACACACGAGTCCCCACGCCAGCAAAACCAACGGCGTCCCGGGCCAGGCCCCGACAGCGGCCACCGCCGCGAGAGCACCGATCGCCAGCACGATCACCAACAGCCCGGGCAACATCAAGGCGTTGGGCCGCAACACCGCGGCGGCGAACGCGGCCGCCACGAAGACCGAGCACACGATCAGGTTCGGTGGCGGCGACGAGAACGCGGCGCCGAGACCGTTGAGGACCATCTCCGGGTGTTGCAGCAAGACGGCGGGCCACGGCAGAAGCAGCCCCATCGGCAGAAGCACGATCATGAACAGAGCCGCGATCCGGCGTGCGCCGCCGGTGACCGCGATGAAGCCCGCCAGAGAGCCCACGATGATCACGACGTGGGTGAGCGGCGAGAAGGCGCCCAGCACCGCGACGCCGATGGCGGTGCCGGAAGCCATCGGCAGCCAGGCGTGGGTGGACGACGCGCGCAGAACCGCGTACACGCCGGCGAAGACCACGGGCGTCACAACGTGCACGACGATGACGTCCAGGCGGCCTTCGGCGACCGCGGTCGTGGCGACCGGCAGCAGGCCGTAGAAGGCGGCCACCACCGCGCGCACGGAACGTCGTACGCGCATGCCGCGTGACGCGATGTAGGCGGACAACGCGGCGAGGGGGATGTCGCCGAGCAACAGCATCGCGACGGCGAACGAAGGTCCGCCGGGGATCAGGCCCAGGACGGCCAGCGCGGCAGGGGCGGGGGCCGCGGTGCCGCCGAAGACCGGGTGCCACGACGACAGGTAGGTCGACCAGACCGAACCCGCCGAGCCGACCGGGAGCAGCCGGCCGCCCGCGAGGTTCAGGCCGAGGCGGGACCAGTTCGCGATCACGGCGACGGCCGAGAGTCCCAGCAGGAGCAGGACCGGGGGCGCGAGCAGCAGTGAACGCAGCATCCGCGACTGGTCGACCTCGACGAAGACCATGCCGGGAGCGCCGCGAGGGCCGGGCGACGGGCGGGGGCGCGGCGTCGGGCGCAGAGCGCCGGGCAAAGCGGCGTCCACGGGGACGACCACGGGTGGGCGGCGCAGGCCGGCGACGCGGGGGCGGCCTCGGGAGGCACCGGCGGGCAACGCCGACGGGCCGACCGGCCGAGAGTCCACTTCGGATGGTTCGAGCCACGTCGAACCTGCATCGGTTGCGGGCAAACGACCTAGCGCGGCGTCCGCCTCGACGCGGCGGCGGATCAGGAAGGTCGCGCCGGCGCGGATCGCGTTGCGCAGCCGGGTGAGTCTGCTGGTGAAGAGGCCGCGCACGACGGCGGAACCGCGGCGGGCGCGGCGGCCTTCGAGCAGACGACCTCTGGTCAGGAGGTAGCGGGCCGCGCCGACTTCGGCGTGTGCGTCCGCGAAACGCCGGAGGAACAGGAAGCCCAGGGCGCGCAGCAGCGACAGGAACAGCAGTCGCGGAACTCCGACGAGAAACGAGATACTTGAACAATTGACCAAAAATGTGCGCATGCCGTGCGCTCGGTCGACGCCACGAAATGATGGACCCGGCCGCGCCATGGCCGCATCCAAACGACGTGAGCCTTTAGTTGCGGCGCGTGCATGTCGCATGCGTGCGACCGGTACGCACAGGACCAAATGACCCGCGCGATTAGCGCGCCAGCCGAAGTCGAGATCGTCGCGCAGCAGTGGCATCGCTTCGTCGTAACCGCCGAGCGCGTGCCAGATCTCACGTCTGATCAACGATCCCGCGGACGAGACGGCGAGAACCTCGGTGCTCTGCTGAAACGACGCGGAATGTTCGGCCGATGACAGGCCAGTCTGTCGATGTCCTGAAGAATCCGTCGACAAACCCGCCTCGACGACCAGACGAGAATCCACCCAATCGAGGCACAGCGGACCCAGCACGGCAGCCGACGGCGACACCTCTGCCGCGGTCAGCAGCGAGGCCAGGCAGTCGGGTTCGGGCGCGCTGTCGTCGTGCAGCAACCACAGCCATTTGCCGGGGTCACCCCACCGTTCGACGGCGTGCTCGACCGCGAGCCGCACGGCGGTGCCGTAGCCCGTGCCACGCGGCGCGGTCAACACGCCGTCCAGCAGATCCCCCGCCTCCGCCAGCACCTTCGCTGTCCGGTCGGTTGATCCGGTGTCGACCGCGATCACGTGCCGAGGGCGAATTCGCTGACGCCGCAACGCGGACAGCGCCGTGCTGAGCCACTGGTCTCCGTCGTGGCAGACCAGGACGCACAGCACCGGCGCTGTCCGGAGCCTCGGCTGAGGACTTGTCACGCCCCCAAGTTAGGGCACGAAGATCACGCTTCTAGACGGCTCGCTTCTTCAGCTTGCGGCGTTCTCGTTCACTGAGACCACCCCAGATGCCGAAGCGTTCGTCGTGCTGGAGTGCGTACTCAAGGCACTCCGAACGCACCTCGCAGCCCAGGCAGATGCGCTTGGCCTCCCGAGTCGACCCTCCCTTTTCGGGGAAGAACGCCTCAGGATCGGTCTGTGCGCAGAGCGCGCGCTCCTGCCAGTCCTGCTCGTCGGCAGGGTCGAACAGGTACGACAGCTCGCCCTGCACGACCGGCTGCGTGACGTGATCTTCTTCGAGCTCTTCGAATTCCTGCATTTCGTCCGCCTCCTCGCCTTCCGCTCTCCCCGGTTGGCGGACGCCAGACGCCGTTCCCACAACGACGAATGACACCGATGTGATTACACCTGCGTCACAGCGGGCGGTCAAGCGGAGTCCACACGTCGGGGGATATTCGCGCGGATGGCCGCAAAAACCTTGACTGGCAGCACAGACAGTGATTCAGGTGTTGCAACGTGTCCCCGAACGGCCCACGACACCAGCCGACACGCCACACTGGAGGGGTGAAGCGATCAGCGGTTCGCCCCAGTCCACTGTTCCTAGGCCTGCTCGCGGCGACTGCCGCTGGAGCCGCCCTCACCCTGCTCGAGGGTGACGTCGCCATCATCTCGGGCACCATCCTCTTCGTACTCGCCGGGTGGGCGGTCACGCTGTGCCTGCACGAGTTCGGGCACGCCGCCGTCGCGTACAAGGGCGGCGATTTTTCCGTACGTGACAAGGGTTATCTGACCCTCGACATCCGCCGTTACACCGACCCCGTGCTCAGCATCGTGCTGCCGCTGGTGCTGCTGGTCATGGGCGGAATCCCTCTTCCGGGTGGTGCGGTGTGGATCAACCACCACGCGCTCCGGTCGAAGAAGATCGAGTCGTTGGTCTCACTCGCGGGTCCGATCTCGAACCTCGTGATCGGCGTTCTGCTCGCACTGGTCGTCGCGATCTTCTCGCCGCCCGCCGCGCTCACCGCCGCGATTTCGTACCTTGCTTTGTTGCAGGTGTTCGCGTTCGTGCTGAACATCCTGCCGATCCCCGGCCTGGACGGCTGGGGTGCCATCGAGCCGTTCCTGCCCTACAGCGCGCAGCAGTTCGGCGCGAAGGCCCGGCCGTGGGCGCCGCTGGTCCTGTTCGCCGTCCTGATCGGCTTCTCCGAGGTCAGCCTGCTCTTCTTCCAGGCGGCGTCCTGGGTGTTCGAGCTCATCGGCGGCGACCCGTTCGCGGCCTACACCGGATCTTCGACGTTCTCGTTCTGGCGCTCCCTGTAGGCCACTCACCGCGCTGTGGAAGCATGGGCGGGCGTGAAGGTCGTAGCACTGGTCGGCGGGGTCGGCGGCGCGAAGTTCCTGCAAGGACTCAAAGCCCTCGGGGCGGACGTCACCGCGGTGGTGAACACCGGCGATGACGTGTGGATGCACGGGCTGCGCATCACTCCTGACCTCGACACCTGCATGTACACGCTGGGCGGCGGGATCGACACCGAACGCGGCTGGGGCCGTGCGGACGAGTCCTGGACCGTCAAGGAGGAGCTCGCGGCCTACGGCGCCGAGCCGACGTGGTTCGGTCTGGGCGACCGCGACATCGCGACGCACCTCGTTCGCACCCGCATGCTCCGCGCCGGCTATCCGCTGTCGGCCGTGGCGGAGGCGCTGTGCGACCGGTGGAAGCCGGGCGTGAAGCTGCTGCCGATGTCGGACGACCGCGTGGAGACGCACGTCGTCGTGGAGCTCGACGGCGAGACGAAGGCCATCCACTTCCAGGAGTGGTGGGTCAAGCACCGGGCCGCCGTGCCCGCGAAGTCGTTCGCGTTCGTCGGTGCTGAGACCGCCACTGCCGGGCCCGGCGTGCTGGAGGCGATCGCCGAGGCCGACGCGGTGATCCTGGCCCCGTCCAACCCCGTTGTGAGCATCGGCACGATCCTCACCGTGCCCGGCGTGCGCGACGCGTTGCGCAAGACCGAGGCCGGCGTCGTGGGCCTGTCGCCGATCATCGGCGGGAAACCGTTGCGGGGCATGGCCGACGCTTGTTTGGACGCGATCGGTGTGGAGACCTCCGCCGAGGCGGTCGGGCGGCACTACGGCTCCCGCAAGTGCTCCGACGGCATTCTCGACGCGTGGCTGGTGCACACCGGCGACCGGGCCGACGTGCCCGGTGTCGCGGTGCGCGCGGTCCCGCTGCTGATGTCCGATGTGGACGCCACGGCGCAGATGGCCCGCGCCGCGCTGGACCTGGCCGGAGTCGAAGTTGACTGATCACGCCGCGGCCGCGCTGGAGCTGCTGCCGGTTCCTGGCCTGCCGGAATTTCGCCCCGGCGACGACCTGGCAGGCGCGATCGCGAAGGCCGCCCCCTGGCTGCGCGACGGCGACGTGCTGGTCGTCACGTCCAAGATCCTGTCCAAAGTAGAGGGACGACTCGTTCGGGTACCGGCCGATCCCGAGGAACGGGACCGGATCCGGCGCGAGCACGTCGACGCGGAGTCGGTGCGGGTGCTCGCCCGCAAGATGCGCACGCTGATCACCGAGAACAAGCTCGGCATCGTCCAGGCCGCGTCCGGCGTCGACGCCTCGAACGTGGCGGGCGACGAGATCGCGCTGCTCCCGGTCGACCCGGACGGCTCCGCGGCCTCGCTGCGCGGCGCTCTCAAGAACCTGCTGGGTGTCGAGGTCGCCGTGGTGATCACCGACACGATGGGCCGCGCGTGGCGGATGGGCCAGATCGACGCCGCGATCGGCGCGTCCGGCATCCGCGTGCTGCACGACTACGCGGGCGCGGTGGACGAGCACGGCAACGAGCTCGCGGTGACGATGGTCGCGATCGCCGACGAGATCGCCGCGGCCGCCGACCTGGTGAAGGGCAAGCTCGGCTCGGTGCCGGTGGCGGTGCTGCGCGGGTTCGAGGTGGTGGACGACGGTTCCACGGCCCGCGACCTGAACCGGCCGGTCGAGGAGGACCTGTTCAGCCTCGGCACGGAGGAGGCGCTGGCCCAGGGCCGCGCTCAGGCCGTGCTGATGCGCAGGTCCGTGCGGTTCTACACGGACGAGCCCGTCGATCTCACCGTGGTGCGCAGGGCAGTCGGTGCGGCACTGACGGCGCCCGCGCCGCACCACACGAAGCCGCTGCGGTTCGTGCTGGTGCGGGAGAAGCGCTTGGAGCTGCTCCAAGCGATGCGCTCGCAGTGGGAATCCGACCTGCGCGCCGACGGGTTCACTCCCGAACAGATCGCCCGCCGGGTGCGTCGTGGCGACCTGCTGGTGGAGGCGCCCGAGATCGTCGTGCCGTTCCTCGTCCGCGACGGGTCGCACGCCTATCCCGACGACCGCCGCGCCGACGCCGAGAAGACGATGTTCACGGTCGCCGGCGGCGCCGCCGTGCAGGGCCTCCTGGTGGCACTGGCCGCCGAGGGCCTCGGCTCGTGCTGGGTGTCGTCGACGATCTTCTGCGCGGACCTCGTGCGTTCGGTGCTGGGTGTTCCTGACGACTGGGAGCCGCTGGGCGCCGTCGCGATCGGGCATCCGACCGAGCCGCTGACGCCGCGCGAGCCACTGGAAGGACTGATCGAGCTGTGACGCTGCACGCCGACGCCGTCTCGACGCTGAGCCGGTTCGCGGGGCAGGACGCCCTGCGCGAGGCCTACCTGGGCTTCCTGGCGGCCCGCGAGGACGCCTGCCAGCGATCTTGCGAGCCGGGGCACATCACGGCCTCAGCGTTGGTCCTGGACGCCACCGCGGAGCACGCGTTGCTGACGCTGCACCCGCGCGTGGGCCGGTGGCTGCAGCTGGGCGGCCACTGCGAGCCCGAGGACTCGACGCTGGCCGGTGCCGCTCTGCGCGAGGCCACCGAGGAGTCCGGCATGCGCGGCCTGCGCATCGAGCCGACGCCGATCCACCTCGACGTGCACCCGATCACGTGCTCGCTCGGGTTGCCGACGCGTCACTTCGACGTCCGCTTCCTGGTCCGCGCACCTGTCGGCGCGCAGCCCGTTCGCAGCGCTGAGTCCGTCGATCTGCAGTGGTGGCCGCTGGACTCGTTGCCGGACAACGTGGACGACCTGCACCCGCTGATCGAGAGCGCTCTCGCACGCCTGCGTTAGAACCTGCGGTAGTCGCGCGGCGAGAACCTCGGTGCTCGCCGCGGCCGCCGCAGACCCGCCGCCTCCAGGTACATGACCGCGCGGTGGCGTTGCGGCTTGTAGGGCTCCAGCAGCTCCATCATGCCGTCGTCGTCGCCCGGCGTGCCGGTCAACGCCCACGTGACGTTCTTGGCGACGTGGTAGTCGCCGACGCTCACGGCGTCCGGGTCGCCCCAGGACCGTTGCGCGACCTCGGCCGACGTCCACACGCCGATGCCGGGCACCTTTTCGAGCAGCTCGCGGCTGCGCATCTCGGCGGCCTTCTCCAGCCGGTGCGCGACCTGCGCGGCGTTGATCAGCGTCCTTCTGCGGGCGCCGTCGAGACCGCACTGGTGCCACTCCCAGTCCTGCAGGCCCATCAACCGTTGCGGCGTCGGCGGCACCTTCAGCGGCTTCGGCCCGGGAGCGCTCTCGCCGAACCGCCGTCCCAGTTCACGCCACGTGCGGAAGGCCTCCACGCCGGTGACCTTCTGCTCCAGGATCGAGGCGAACAACAGGTCCCAGACCCGGTTCGTGGCCCCGAGCCGCAGCCCGGGTCGTTGCCTGCGCGACTCGGCGATGATCGGGTGGTGCGCGACGAACTCGTCCACCGTGTCCTCCGCGCCGAGCAGGGCGGGCAGCCCGTCCAGCAGCCACTGCCCGCCCTCGCCCCACGCTTCCGCCAGCACCTCGCCGCTCGTCCTCGTGACGTGCAACGTGCCGGGCCCGCACGGCGTGTTCGCCGCGAACCAGACACCGCCCTCCGCACTGAAGGACGGATCGCCTGGCCCGCGGCGCAACCTGCCGAGCACCGCTCCCAGATCGAGTGGGAACGGTGGAGTCCAGGCTCTGCTAGGCATCCGTCGAGAAGCGCACGCCGGCCTCAGGCAGAACCACACCCGGCCACACCCGCGCTCCGCCGATCAACTCACACCGCGCGCCGATCACCGCGGAGTCGCCCACAACGGCGTCACGCAGCACCGCACCGGCCTGCACGAGCGCACCGGCACCCACGATCGAACGCTCGACGATGGCGTTCTCACCGACGACGGCACCGTCGAACAAAATCGCGCCATCGAGCACGGCACCGTCCGCGACCGTGCAGTTCGCACCGACCGCGGACCCACCCTTGAGCGTCGCGCCTTCGTGCACGCTCGTGCCCTCAAGCACCAGATAGTCGCCAGGCTGTGCAACTGCCGCCGACGGCGCAACACCGCGCACGAGGTCCGCGGACCCCTGCACGAACGCCTCGGGCTTGCCGAGGTCCAGCCAGTACGTGGCGTCCACGTGCCCCTGCAACCTCCGCCCGGCCTCGAGCAGCCCGGGGAACGTCTCGCGCTCCACCGACACCGGCCGCCCGGCGGGAATCGCGTCGATCACCTCACGCCGGAACACGTAACAGCCGGCGTTGATCTGGTCCGTCGGCGGGTTCTCGGTCTTCTCCAGGAACGCCTGAACGCGCCCCTCGTCGTCCGTCGGCACACACCCGAACGCACGCGGGTCCGCCACCTTCACCAGGTGCAACGTCACATCCGCCTCGTGCTTGCGGTGCGTGTCGACGATCCCCGACAGGTCGACCCCCGACAGGATGTCGCCGTTGAAGACCATCACGTCGGGCTCACGCAGCTTGTCCGCCACGTTGCGAATCGCCCCCGCCGTGTCCAGCGGCACCTCTTCCACCACGTACTCGAGCTCCAGCCCGAGCCTCGATCCGTCCCCGAAGTACTCCTCGAACACCTCGGCCTTGTAGGAGGTCCCCAACACCACGTGCGTGATGCCGACCTCCTTGATCCGAGACAGGAGGTGTGTCAAAAATGGCACCCCTGCGGTCGGCAACATGGGCTTGGGAGCGGACAGGGTCAGCGGGCGAAGACGGGTGCCCTTGCCCCCGACCAGCACCACAGCTTCGACGCCGTGCACCTTTTTCCTCCTCCGCGTTACAGCGAGCCGTTCGACGGAATACTCTGACACGAAGCAGATCGTCATATGGGATCTGGTCCCGGCAAGGAGCTAAATCCGACATGGACCCCCGCGACCGGGCCGACGCCATGCTCGCCCGCGCCCGCGCACGTGGGCGGAACATCGTGACGCCGGACAACATGACGTCCCCGATGGACTCCTCGGACACGCAACAAATCCCTCGCTCGCTGGTCAACGCCATGGACCCGCGCCGAGACCCGGACTCGACCATGATCCTGCAGCCAGCGCAGATGGGCCAGCAACACCGCCACCAGCAGCGCCCACAACACCACGCGCCGGGCCAGCCCATGCCAACGCAACCGATGCCCGCCCAGTCGAGGCAGGGCCAGCAGAAGCAGGGCCAGCCGCTGCCGGCACCACAGGCCCCGGCAGATGACGCGGAGATCACTCAGGTCGTGCAGCCGGGCCTCATCCCGACCGTCTCGAACCACCAGCAGACCCGCAACTCACTGACCCAGCGACTGAGCGGCGACATGTGAGCACCCCCGGCGGGCACCGCCGGGCAGGCTGACGCAGGGGTCCCCTTCGGTTTCGGCTCCCCCGCGTCCCAACTTAGCGAGCAGGTCTGACAGTCCCGCGAGGCGAGAGCCAGGCGAGAGCGAGGGCGTCCGCGAACCGACGGCGAGCCGTCCGTACCGCGCGGTCACGGCAAGCCCACGCCCGCCCGCGATGCCGAAGGCGAGCTGTCTGAGCACACGCTCACGGCAAGCAGCCGCCCGCAAGCGATGCCGAAGGCGAGCCGTTCTTACCGTGCGGTCTGGGTGGGGTGGTTTCGTCACGAGTCGTGCCATAGCTCTTGCTGCAGCTAGGAAGGGATGTCAAACGGACACGCTTTTCGTCCGTTTGACATCCCTTCCTAGCTGTGGCCCGCTCTTGGTACGGCTCGTGACGAAACCACCCCACCAACGCAACCATCTACTCAACGCAACTCCGCCCAAAGCAACAGGCGTGCCATCAACCCGCGCATGGCGTAGACCCCGGTTTTTGATCAGATTGGCGGGGTCTGGGGCAGAGCCCCAGGAATCAGCCGCCACAGACGCCCGCAAGGTGACCCACCTACGGACACGAAACAGGCACCCGCCAACGCAACAGGGGGACGACCCACCCAACCCACGCGCACGCCGAAGGCGTCAGGCACCCTTCCGAGTGAGAACCCAAGCCCGCAACCCAAGCCCAGCCTTCAACAAACCCCGAAACGGCGCCCAAACCACCCCAGCATGCCGATCAGCCAGGTACCGATAAGCACTCCGATGATGCTCCCTCAACATCCGATCCGAAGACCGAGCAGTCGAGTGCCCCCCGATGTGCACAACCTCAGCCTCAGGCACGTAAACGTTGACCCACCCAGCCGCGCCAACACGTTCCCCGAGGTCAACGTCCTCGAAGTACATGAAGTACCGCTCATCGAACCCGCCGACGGAGTCAAAAGCCTCACGCCGCATCAAAAAACAGGACCCCGACAACCACCCGGCAGTCCGCTCGACGGGCGACTTCTCCTGCCGATAGGCCCGAGTCCAAGGATTCGACTTCCAGACAGCCCCAAACAAAGCATGCCCAACCCCACGCCCGAACGAGGGCAACAGCCGAGCAGACGGGTAGACCTCCCCAGAGGGTTCCCGAATCAAGGGCCCGAACATCCCACCCCGAGGCCACCGCTCACCAGCAGCGATCAACGCGTCCACACTGCCGGGCGCGAACTCGATGTCAGGGTTGGAAATCAACACCCACCCGACATCGGACCCAAGAGCGGCAACCCCGCGATTGGCCCCGCCGCCATACCCGAGGTTTCCCCCAGTGGGCAGAAAGGTCACATGATCCCGAGACGCGGCAACCTCCTCCGGCACCCCGTCGGTGGACCCGTTGTCGGCCAGGATCACCTGCACCGGCCGGGAAGTTGCCTTCGAAAGGGTGTCCACAAAGGGAGCCAGCGTCTCGCCCGGCGAGTACGTGACCGTCACGACACCAAGTCCGTCGCCGTAGTTCACGCGCGTCACCCTAGCGTCGCCCAGTCAGCCGCCGAAGCCGCACCAAGCCAGCGCACCGAACCAGTACACCAAGCCAGCGCACCGGGCCAGCACACAGCGCAGCACACCGGACGTCAGCGCCGGCGTCGCACCAACGCCGCGCGCTCGTAGGCCAGCCGATGACGATCGGCGCTGACCGCCCACGAGAAGTCCTTGGCCCGCTGCTGCCCGGAAGCCGCGAGCGAGGCCCGGCGAGCCGGGTCGTCCAGCAGGTCGGCGACGGCAGCGGCGATGTCCCCGGCGCCGACACCGCAGTAGGCAACGGCCTCGCCACCCACCTCGGGCAGCGACAGCCGACGCGTCGTCAGAACACACGCGCCACAAGCCATGGCCTCCAGCACCGGGAGCCCGAAGCCCTCACCCAAGGACGGATAGGCCACCAGTTCGGCACCGCCCAGGAAGCCGGCGAGTTGCTCGAACGGCAGGTAGCCGGCGCGGATCACGCGAACGCGGTGCGGAACGGAGTCCAGGGCACGCTCCACCTGGCTGTCCCAGCCGGGCTGACCGGCCAGCACCAGGGCCGGCGGCTCGGCTCGGCCCACCATCGCCTGGGCGAAGCCGCGGATCAGTGCCGGGACGTTCTTGCGCGGCTCCAGGGCCCCCAGGAACGCGACGTAGGGCGTGTCCCCCAACGACAGGGCCTTCCGGACCGCCAGGACCTCGTCCGGTGACGGTGGGTGGAAGCGTTCGGTGTCGACGCCGTGCTGGGCGATGTGCAGGACTCGGCGGTCGGCGCCGGCCACGCGGACCAGTTCGTCAGCCGTTGCCTGGGACGGGACCACGCACAGGTCCGCGCGTCTGAGGGACGCTCGGGTCCAGGTGCGGAAGAAGCGGGCCTTCACCGACGAGTGCAGCACCGGGTCGGTGAAGAACGTGGCGTCGTGCAGCGTCACGACCGAGGCGGCCTTGCCGGCCAACGGGAGTGTGTAGTGCGGTGAGTGCACCACGTCGATGCCCAGGGTCCGGATCAGGCGCGGCAGTGTCGTCTGTTCCCAGGCCAGGCGGGCCGTCCTGGTGGCGACTGCGTCAGCGGCCCTGATGACCCTGGCGTTCGGCGCGATCTTGGTGAACAGGTCCTCGTCGCGTGGCTGGCACACGACGGAGAGCCTGGCCCCGTCCGCGTCCAGTGCCGCGACGAGCGAATCCACGTAACGGCCGACGCCGCCCCGGTCTGCGGGGATCGCGGTGGCGTCGATCAACACGCTGGGTTCGACGGTGGGCACGATCAGCTAGCGTAATGTCATTTGCTAAAGCGTTTAACGGGAATGCACTAATCCGGTCGTTAAGCGTGTGTGTCCCAGACACCCTGTGCCGTATTTTCCCAGGTGAACTCACTCGCGCGGGTGATTCCGGCCTCGACGGTGTGATGAGGATCAGCCAGGACGGCCCGCAGACCTTCCGTCAACGAGGCCAGATCGCCACGCCGCACGACGGTTCCGGCGCCTCCCGCGACCTCCACCAGAGCCGGGTCGTCGGAGTGCACGACGGGCACGCCCGCGGCCATCGCCTCCAGCACCGGCAGGCCGAAACCCTCGGCCAGGCTGGGCGCGGCGAGCACGGTGGCACCAGCCAGCACCGAGGCGAGCCGCTGGTCGGAGACCTTGCCCAGCAACGTCACGTGCGGCGCGCCCAGGTCGACGTCACCCCAGCCCTGCTGGCCGATCACCACCAGCGGCACCCGCAGCCGTTCGGTCGCGCGCACCAGCAGCCCGAAGCCCTTGCGCGGCTCCACGGTGCCGATGGCGAGCACGTACGACGACGGCAGGTCGTCGGCTGGCGGGGCAACGAGTCGCGTCACGCCGTTGGGCACCACGTGCACAGGAACCTCGACGCGCACACACGCCGCCAACTGAGACGCAACGGCATGCGTCGGCACGACCAGAGCGCGCGCCTCGCGTGCCGCCCGCGCGATCACCTTGCGGTGCCAGGCGACCCCGCGCGGAGTCAGCGTCTCCGGATGCGTCCACGGCACAACGTCGTGCACGGTGACGACAGCGCCCGGCAGCGGAGCGAGCGGCGTCGGGGCGTGCACGTGCGGGCCGAGTTTCGGCGGAAGACCGCGCTCCCACAACGCCACCAGCGCCCGGCGCGGCACCCTGATCACGCGGTCGGCGCGGGACGTCGCCGCGGTCACCACGGACCAGCCGTCAGGAACGCTCTCCCCCAACGCCTTGAGCAGCTCCGCCGTGTAGCGGCCGGTTCCGCCGGGGACCGGGGCGTTGAGTTGCTCGGTCAGCACTACTAGCTCGGGCACGTCGCGTACCGTCTCACGCCGTGTCGGCAGTCAGCACCGTGGTGGTCGTGACGTGGCGAGGCCGTGACCACATCACGGCGTGCCTGGACGCTCTCGCGGCCCAGAAGAGTCCACATAGGACGATCATCGTGGACAACGCGTCCGATGACGGCACTGCCGAGCTGATCAGCGGACATGAGGTCGTGCGGCTGCCGCGCAACCGCGGTTACGCGGGCGGTCTCGCCGCCGTTCTGGACATGGTCGACACCCAGTTCGTCGCGTGGCTCAACGACGACGCGGCGCCGGAGCCGTCGTGGCTCGCCGAGCTGGAGAGCGCTCTCAACGGTGAGCCCGGAGCAGCCGCCGCCACCTCGTCGATCTTGCTCACGGACGGCTCGACGCAATCCGTCGGCGTGGCGCTGACCGCGGACGGCCACGGCAGGGACGTCATGCTCGCCGGACGCGAAGTGTTCGGGTTCTGCGGCGGCGCGGCACTGCTCAGGACCGACGAACTCAGGGCCGTGGGCGGCGTCCCGGCGAGCTTCTTCTGCTACTACGAGGACACCGACACGGCCTGGCGGCTGCGGCTGGCCGGGCACCGGGTGATCTCGGTCGGACCGGCGCGGGTCAGGCACAAGCACGGCGCCAGCACGCGTCCCGGCTCGACGCTCTTCCACCGCTGGAACGAACGCAACCGCCTGCTGATGCTGCTGCGGTGCGCGCCCGCCTCGGTCGCACTCACCCAGCTCGCCCGGTTCGTCGCGATCACCGCGATGCTGCCGTTCCGCAAGAACGTCCCGGACGCGGCCAACTTCCGGCTCGGCCTGCGCACCCGTGTGCTGGCCGAGGTGCTGCTCCGGCTCCCGGCGACGCTCGTCCAACGCCTCGGGATCAAGACCGAGGTCACCCGCACAAGCGTCTGGCAGGACTGGGCCGGCCGGTGAAGACCGCCTGGCGGTTGGTCGCCGGCGGGCTGACCGCACTGACGATCGGCATCGGCCTGAGCATCACGCTGACCTACGGCCTGATGTTCATCGGCCTGCTCGGTGGCCTCGCCTACGCGCTGGGCGTGAGCGGGCTCGCCGAACGCAAGTGGATCGCACTGCCCGCGTTCGTCCTCGGTCTCACGGCGCCGTTCGTGCTGACGTTCGGTGTGCACAGCGTGCTGATGCAGCGGACCGGGCACGTCGAGCGGTGCGCCGTCACCGCGACCGACGAGCACCCGTTCGCCAAGAACCCCGGCGTCGACTACGTGCTGGCGTGCCCGAGCGGTGAGGTCGAGCTGGACCGCGACTGGAACGACCGGCTGAAGACGAAGGAAGCCGACGTGCTCGTCGGCCCGCCGCTGCGGCCGATGTTCGCGGACAGCTCCCGATGGAACCTCCTACCGGTCACAAGCGTCCCCGCAACGATGACACTTCTCGTTCCCGTCGCCAGGCTGCTCAGGAAGCAGTCGTGAGGCGGCCGGCGCCACTCATCGTGATCGGGCTCGCCGCGGTCGCCGTCGCGATCGTGCTGGGCGCCGTCGTGCCCGAGCAGTACGAGCTCGCGGTGCTGATGCCGTGCTGCCTGCTGTCGATCGCGTTCGCGTGGGGCGTCGGCAAGCTCGGGCCTGCGTGGCTCGTGCTGCCCGCGTTCATGGTCGTGATTCCCGGCACAGCGGTGCTGGTCGGCGACGGTCACCGCGCGTTGATGGACGTCCTCGCCACGCCCCAGACGTGCGTGATCACCAGCGTCGAGGCCGTGCCGGGGCCGGACAACCCCGCGTACGCGCACCGCGTCACCTGCCCGGACGGCGCCGAGCTGCGGATAGTCGTGCGGGGCGAGCAGGACAAGAAGATGCAGCCCGGCCCGGCCACCGTCCTGCGGCATCCGCTGATGCGGCCGTTGCTCGCCGAGCGCAACGACTGGTCCACCGAGTGGGTCTTCGGGGTCCCTCTCGCTGTCCTGTTGCTCCTGATCTGTGCAACCACACTGCGGGCGCGCAGAGTGATGAGGCAGGCTTAGCGCGTGGATCGAGTCTCGCTGCCCGTCGTGTCCGTCGTGGTCGTCAACTATCGCGGCGCGGAAGACACCGTGACCTGCGTGCGCGGACTGGCCGAGGTGGACTACCCGGCCGAGCTGCTCCAGGTGATCGTCGTCGACAACGAGGCGCACGACACCGCACGGCTGAAGGCGGAACTGCCGGGCGTCCAGATCGTCACCTCGGAGAAGAACCTCGGCTTCGCGGGCGGCTGCAACCTCGGCGTCGACCACGCCACGGGCGGGGTGCTCGCGTTCCTCAACAACGATGCCCGCGCGGACCGGAACTGGATCAAGGCCGCGATCAGGGTGTTCCACGCCGAACCGGCGGTCGGCGCGGTCGCGAGCAAGGTCCTCGACTGGGACGGCGAGAAGATCGACTTCGTCGACGGCGGGCTGACCTGGTTCGGCATGGGCTACAAGCGGCACGCCGGTCAGGACGACGACGGCAGTCACGACGGCCCGAAGGACGTGCTGTTCGGCACCGGGTCCGCGATGTTCGTGCGCGCCGATCTCTACAAGAAGCTCGGCGGGTTCGACGAGCGGTTCTTCATGTTCTACGAGGACGTCGACCTCGGCTGGCGGCTGAACCTGCGCGGCTGGCGGGTCCGCTACGAACCGGCGTCGCTCACGTTCCACCGCCACCACGCGTCGATGAGCTCGATCCACGAGAGCCGCGAGCTGTACCTGCTGGAACGCAACGCGCTCATGTCGCTGTACAAGAACTTCTCCGACGAGACGCTGGCGAAGGTGCTGCCGGCCGCGCTCGCGCTGTGCGTGCGCCGGGCGACGGCCCGCGGTGAGATCGACCCCACACAGCTGGAGATCACCCGCCGCCCCGCCGACCCCGCGCAGGACCGCGAGCCGGTCGGGATGTCCCGCCAGTCGCTCGCGGGGTTCCTCGCGATCGACCAGTTCGTCGAGCTGATGCCGTCGCTGGCCAAGTCGCGGGGGATCGAGCAGGCCGCGCGCCGGATGTCGGACACCGACCTGGTTCCGTTGATGCGCAAGGCTCTCGAACCGGCCTATCCCCTGCCGCGCTACCTCGCCGCGCACGACATCCTCGTGGACGTCCTGGGCATCGACGACGTGTTCGGCAGGCCCCGCAAGATCCTGGTGATCACCGGCGACGCGATCTCGGACCGGATGGCCGGCCCCGCGATCCGCGCCTGGCACATGGCCGACGTGCTGTCCGGCGAGCACCAGGTGCGGCTGGTCACCACGAACCCGCTGTGCGCGCCGCCCGACGCCCCGTTCGGCGTCGAACGCGCCCGGCCGAAGGAACTGCCGCCGCACGTCGCGTGGGCGGACGTGGTCGTGCTGCAGGGCCACGCGCTCGAGATGGTCGGCGAGCTGAAGAAGGAGTCGTCGACCAAGATCGTGGTCTGCGACATGTACGACCCGATGCACCTGGAACTGCTGGAACAGGGCAAGGACAAGGCCGACGACAAGCGCGCCCTCGACCTCGCCGCCGTCACCAAGGTGCTGAACACGCAGCTCGAACGTGGCGACTTCTTCCTGTGCGCGTCGGAACGGCAGCGGCACTTCTGGCTCGGCCACCTGGCCGCGCTGGGCCGGTTGACGCCGACGTTGTACGACAACGACCCCACGACGCAGTCACTGCTCGGGATCGTCCCCTTCGGACTGTCGGGCAAGCCGCCGCAGCGCACCGGCCCGGCGATCAAGGGTGTCGTGCCGGGCGTCACGGACGCGGACAAGGTCGTGATCTGGGCCGGCGGCGTCTACAGCTGGTTCGACCCGCTGTCCCTGATCGAGGCGATGGCCCACCTGCGCAGGCGGCAGCCGTCCGCGAAGCTGTACTTCCTCGGCATGAAGCACCCGAACCCCGAGGTCCCGGACATGGACATCGCCGGCCAGACGCGGGCGCGGTCCGCACAGTTGGGGCTGACCGGCGAGACCGTGTTCTTCAACGACGGCTGGGTGCCGTACAACGACCGGCAGAACTGGCTGCTCGACGCGAACTGCGGTGTCACCACGCACTACGAGCACGTGGAGACCACGTTCGCGTTCCGCACGCGGGTGCTCGACTACCTGTGGGCGGGCCTGCCGATCGTCACCACGTCCGGCGACTCGTTCGCGGACCTGGTGGAGCGCGAAGGTTTGGGCGTCGTCGTGCCGCCGGAGGACCCGGAGGCACTGGCCGACGCGCTGGAGAAGGTGCTCTACGACGAGGAGTTCGCGGCCGCGTGCCGTGAGCGCATCGCCGTCGTCCGCGAACGGTTCACCTGGGAGACGGCACTCGCGCCGCTGGCCGAGTTCTGCCGCAACCCCAGGCCCGCCGCGGACCGTCTGCCCGGCTCGGCCCCCATGGTGCGCACACCGGGGCTCAGCACGACGGACAAGGTGAAGCGGGACCTGCAACTGGTGCGCGAGTACCTGGACGCGGGTGGCCCGACCGAGTTGGCCAAGCGGGCGACGGGGCGTCTGCGGAAAATCGCGCGTGGTGGCAGGTAAATGGCGAGATCCCCGAAACCCCTCAAGGTGCTGCTCGACGGCACCCCTCTGCTAGGACATCGCACCGGAATCGGCCGCTACACCTCGGCGCTGGCCGAGGAACTGGCGTCGATGACGGACGACGTCGACGTGCGGGCCGTGGCGTTCACGCTGCGCGGCTGGCGTGCGTTGCGCACCGTTCTCCCGCACGACGTGACCGCGCGGGGCCTGCCCGTCTCGGCACGGGCGCTGCGCGAGCTGTGGCTGCGCGGCCCGTTCCCGCCGGTCGAGATGCTGGCCGGGTTCACCGACGTCATGCACGCCACGAACTTCGTGCTGCCGCCGACGATCCGGGCCGGCAAGGTCGTCACGATCCACGACCTGGCGTTCCTGGACGCGCCCGGCGACCTCCCGCCGTCGGACCGCCGGTTGCCCGAACTCGTCCGGCTGTCGGCTCAGCGCGCGGACGTGATCTGCACGCCGACCGCGGCCGTCGCCTCGGTCGTCGCGGACCGGTTCTCGGTGCCGCTGGAGAAGATCGTGGTGACGCCGCTGGGCGTCGACCCCGCCTGGTTCGCCTCGCGGCCGCCGTCGCCGACGTTGCGCGGACGGCTGGGCCTGGGCTCGGAGTACCTGCTGTTCGTGGGTGCGGCCGGGCCGCGCAAGGGCCTCGAGTACCTGATCAAGGCGCACGCGTCCGATCCGTCGCTGCCGCCGCTGGTGATCGTCGGGCCGGGCCGGTCCGGCGTGGAGGGCCGGGTGCTGCGGACCGGCTACCTGTCCGACGTGCACCTGCGTTCGGTGGTGGCCGGGGCGACGGCGCTGGTGCTGCCGTCGCGGGACGAGGGCTTCGGGCTGCCCGTGCTGGAAGCATTGGCCTGCAACGTTCCTGTGGTGTGCTCGGACGTGCCCGCGTTGCGCGAGGTCGCCGGTGGGCACGCGCTGCACGTGCCGGTCGGGGACGTCGAGGCGCTGGCGGATGGAATGGCGCAGGCAGTCGCCGCACCGACCACTCCCGAGGCGCAGTCCGAACGGCGTGCGCACGCGTCCGGGTTCACCTGGCGGCGGTGCGCGGAGAAGACCGTCGAGGCGTACCGGCGGAGCAGGGCCTGAGGTACACGTCGGAGGGCGTCAGGAAATCCTGACGCCCCAACGACTTCACCGAGAGCGCGGCCTCGGCGAACGCTTGTCGAGCTGACTCATCGACACCTGTCGCGAGCCCGTGACAACGGCAACGCACTTCAGGAAACGTTGCCGATCGGAATCCGCTGTCGCGGGACGCTGAGGTGTGCGCCCGGAATCGAACATGCCGAACAGGCTCCCGCACTTGGGACTACCGTGCCAGACCGGTCACCCCAATGGCGCAGCACCGGCACGGGGAGCTACCACCCCGGCCCTGACCGCCTCCGAAAGAGCGCTTCGCCAGTGCGGCAACGGGCGCAGTCCCGCCGCTGCCCACGCGGCACCCGACAGCACCGAGTAGGCGGGTCGCGGGGCCGGGCGCGGGAAGTCCGCCGTGGTGCAGGGATGGACGCGTGCGGGATCGGCGCCGAGCTCCTCGAAAATGGCCTGTGCGAACCGGAACCAGGTGGTCTCGCCACCGCCGGTCGCGTGCAGCAGACGCGTCTCCGGCAGAACCGAGGCAAGCTCGAGAAGTCCGGCCGCGAGGTCGTGCGACCACGTCGGCGAACCGGCCTGGTCGTCCACAACGGACAGTGAAGGCCGCGAGGATTCCAGCGCTGCCATGGTCTTCACGAAGTTCGAGCCTTGCACGCCGTACACCCACGAGGTGCGCACCACATAGCCGCCCGCCTCCAGCACACGGCGTTCGCCTTCGAGTTTTGTGCGGCCGTAAGCGGACTTCGGACCGACCGGGTCAGAAGTCTCGTAGGGCCGCGTGCCATCACCGGCGAACACGTAGTCCGTCGAGACGTGGATCATCGGAATGCCAAGGGAAGCGCACGCTTCGGCCAGCAGACCAGGACCGATGGCGTTGACCGCGAACGCGCGGTCCTCGTCGGTCTCGGCGGCGTCGACGGCGGTGTACGCGGCGCAGTTGATCACTGCGGTGGCACCGGCCAGGTCCGCGGCCGCGACCTTCGTCACGTCCAGCTCGGCGGAGGACACCGCGCGGACGTCGGCGGACAGGGCGGCGAGGTCGTGACCGAGCTGGCCACGACCACCGGGAACGAGGATCAACTTCTCAGCCCTTCGCCAGCGCCGCGCGCTCCTTGAGCGGCTCCCACCAGGCGCGGTTCTCGCGGTACCACTCGACCGTGTCGGAGAGACCGACGGTGAAGTCGACCTGCGGCGCGTAGCCCAGTTCGGAGGCGATCTTGGAGATGTCGACCGAGTAGCGGCGGTCGTGGCCCTTGCGGTCCTGCACCGGCTCGACGGCCGTCCAGTCGCGGCCCGTCGCCTCCAGCAGCTTCTCGGTCAGCTCGCGGTTGGTGAGCTCGGTGCCGCCGCCGATGTTGTAGATCTCGCCCGCCCGGCCGGCCTCGGCGACGAGCTGGATGCCGCGGCAGTGGTCGGCCACGTGCAGCCAGTCGCGCACGTTCAGGCCGTCGCCGTAGAGAGGCACCTTCTTGCCGTCGATCAAATTGGTGACGAAGAGCGGAATCACCTTTTCGGGGAACTGATACGGCCCGTAATTGTTCGAACACCGAGTGATGCTCACGGGCAGTCCGTGAGTGCGGTGGAACGCACGCGCCAACAGGTCGGAAGATGCCTTGGAGGCCGAGTACGGGGAGTTCGGTTCGAGGATGTGCGTCTCGGTCCAGGAGCCGTCCTCGATCGAGCCGTAGACCTCGTCCGTCGAGACGTGCACGAACCGGCCCACGCCCGCGTTCAGGGCGCCCTGCAGCAGCGTCTGCGTGCCCAGGACGTTCGTGAGCACGAAGTCCGCCGATCCGGTGATCGACCGGTCCACGTGCGATTCGGCCGCGAAGTGCACGACGACGTCGATGCCGCGCATCTGCTCGGCGACCACGTCCGCGTCGCAGATGTCGCCCTGCACGAACTCGAACTTGCCCGCGACCGGCGCGAGGTTGGTCTCGCTGCCCGCGTAGGTGAGCTTGTCGAGCACCACCACTTCGGCACCGGCGAACGCCGGGTAGGACCCGCTCACCAACTCCCGCACGTAGTGCGAGCCGATGAACCCGGCCCCACCTGTCACCAGTACGCGCATGCCATTTCCTCCCGTGGTGTTCCCCGCTCGCAGTCTGTCACGTACCTAATCGCTGCAACCCACAGCAATGTCACGTCGTCTGACTTATAAAGAACTAAGCTCGCGGTGTGGGGGAGGAAACGGCTGTGGAAGGCAGAACTCTGCCGGTCAGGGTGGTGGGCACCCGGCCGTCTGGGGCCTTTCGCGCTTTCCTGGTGACGGGAAGGATCTTCGTCGCGCTCGTCTCGGCCGCTGTGCTTCTCATCACGTCGTACGGCTGGAACAAGCTGCGCACGACGAACGACGGCATCGTCAAGACAGAGGTCATCTCCGAGGAACTCGCCAAGCAGGGGCCCAAGCCGCTCGACGGCGCGGTCGACATCCTGCTGGTCGGCATCGACAGCCGCACCGACGCGCAGGGCAACCCGCTGTCGGATGAGGTGCTGGCCATGCTCAACGGCGGCATCGCCGACGGCGAGCAGAACACCGACACCATGATCCTGGTGCACATCCCGGTCGACGGCACCCGCGCGGTCGCGATCTCGTTCCCCCGCGACTCCTACGTCGAGATGGCGGACGGGTTCGGCAAGCACAAGCTCAACTCGGCGTTCGCGCGCCAGCGCAACACCGTCGACCAGCAGCTTCGCTCACAGGGCGTGACGGACGAGGCGCGGATCCGCACCGAGTCGATGGCCGCCGGCCGCAAGACGCTGATCAAGACGATCGAGGGCCTCTCCGGCAACCAGGTGCGGATCGACCGCTACGCCGAGGTCAACCTCGCCAGCTTCTACGAGGTCACCAAAGCCATCGGCGGCGTCGAGGTGTGCCTGAAGGAGCCGACCTCCGACAGCGACTCCGGCGCGAACTTCCAGGCGGGCCAGCAGACGATCGAGGGCGCGGCCGCGCTGTCGTTCGTGCGGCAGCGCAAGAACCTGCCCGGCGGCGACCTCGACCGGATCGTGCGCCAGCAGGTGTTCATCGGGGCCCTCGCGAAGAAGGTGCTGTCGACCGGCACGCTGACGGACTCGGACAAGCTCAACGGGCTGGTCGAGGCCGTGCAGAAGTCGGTGATCCTCAGTTCCGGCTGGGACATCACCACGTTCGCCGAGCAGATGCAGGGACTCGTGGGCGGCAACTTCGAGTTCAAGACCATCCCGGTGGGTGACCCGACGGACACCTACAGCGACGGCAACGTGCTGCCGGTGAACCCCGCGCAGGTGCGCAAGTTCCTCACCGAGCTGGCCGAGGAGAAGGACACGACGAGCAAGGCCCCGACGACGACCACCAGCCTCCCCGCGCCGCCGAACTCCTCGATCACCGTGCAGGTCTTCAACGCGGCCGGCATCCAGGGTCTCGCGTCACAGGTGATGAACACGTTGACGGCCAAGGGTTTCCAGCGCGGACCCGTGGCGTCGGCGCCGCAGAACAGCGACACCACCGTCGTGCGGTACGCGACCGGTGAAGAGGGCTCCGCGCGCAAGGTCGCGGCGGAACTCGGCGCCGGCGTCGGCGTCGAAGAGGACGCGACCGTCCGAAAGGGACAGATCCAGGTCTTCGTCGGCAGCGACTACCAGGCGCCGGGCGACGACGCAGAGGACATCGATCCGCAGGGCGTTCCCGGCACGTCGACGGCCGCCAGCTCGAGCAGCACCCCGCCGATCACGGCGGGCGGACTGGTCTGCGTGAACTGAATCCCCGGCGTAACGGGCTTGCGATAGTTACGCTGAGCACGCAGAACCAGCACACGAAGGGCCAACCGTTGAGCACTGCCGCACGCGCGAAGAAAACCGCACGGGTCATCGGCCGTACGGTGATCGCGCTTGTCGCCGTGACGACGCTGGCGTTCTCCGGCTACTTCTGGACCGCGTTGCGGCTGGTGAAGCAGAACACCAACACCACGCAGATCCTCCAGGTGCTGGAGGACATCCCGAACTCGCCGCCCGTCGACGACGGCGCGATCGACATCCTGCTGGTGGGCAGCGACAGCCGGACGGACGCGCAGGGGCGGCCACTTCCCGCGGACGTGTTGCGCAAGTTGCGCACCGAGGGCACGGACACGGTGAACACGGACACGATCATCGTGATGCGCGTGCCCCGCAACGGCGGCAAGGCGAGCGCCATCTCGATTCCACGCGACACGTACGTCCCGATCGCCGGCTATCAGGAAGACAAGATCAATTCCGCGTACGGCGCGGTGAAGTACCTGACCGCGGAACGGTTGCAGGCCGAGGGCGTGAGCGACCAGCAGGAGCGCGAACGCAGGTCGGACGAGGCCGGGCGCAAGGCGCTGGTGCAGGCGGTGCAGGACCTGACGGGGATGCGCGTCGACCACTACGCGGAGATCAACCTCTACGGGTTCTACCTGCTGACCGAGGTGATCGGTGGCGTGCAGGTGTGCCTGAAGGCGGGCACGTCGGACCCGAACTCCGGCGCGGACTTCCGCGCGGGCCCGCAGACGGTCTCGGGCGGCGACGCGTTGTCGTTCGTGCGGCAGCGGAACATGCCCGGCGGTGACCTGGGTCGCATCGCCCGGCAGCAGGTGTTCATGTCGCAGGCGATGAAGCAGCTCCTGTCCGCGGGCACGTTCACCGATCCGGGGAAGATGAGCGGGCTGCTCGACGCGGTGTCGAAGTCCGTTGTCGTGGACCAGAACCTCGACCTCGCGACGCTGGCGGCGCAGGCGCAGGGCCTCGCGTCGGGCAACGTGGAGTTCGCCACGATCCCGGTGACGAGCATCGACGGCCGCAACGAACGCGGGCAGAGCATCGTGACGGTCGACCGCGAGGCGGTGAAGGCGTGGGTGGCGCAGCTGATCGGCGAGACCCCGAAGCCCGTTCCGTCGTCGACGACCCCGAGTACGCCCGCGCGGTTCGGCCCTGAAAAGCTGCTCTCGCTGGACGGCGCGCACGCTGCCGCAGCGCGCCAGGATGTGCCGTGCGTCGACTAGGGAGTACCGCGTGAGCGTGACCGAGATCCTCTTCACGCCGTTGCTGAAGGCCGATCCGGGTCGTCCGCTGATCACGCACTACGACGACGCGGCGAACACGCGGATCGAACTGTCGCGTGCGACCGTGAAGAACTGGGCCGCGAAGACGGCGAACTGGCTGCGCGACGAGCACGACGTCGAACCGGGCGACTCGGTCGCGGTGCTGCTGCCCGCGCACTGGCAGACCGTGGGCCTGCTGCTCGGCGCCTGGTGGTGCGGTGCCCGCGTGGTCGGCGCCGGAACCGACGCCAAGGTGGCCGTGGTGCCGCCCGGCGGCACTGCCGACGCGGACGTCGTGGCCGTGGCCTCGTTGCACCCCATGGGCCTGGGCTCCGGCGCCCCGGTCGACTACGCGGACGACGTGCGTGTGCACGGCGACGACTTCATGCCGTGGGAGCCGATCGCGGGCTCCACGCTCGCACTGGGCGAGTCCACTGTGGATGAGGTGGTCGCTCAGGCGCGTGAGCTCGGCGCGAAGCTCGGCTCCGAGCCGCGCGTGCTGTCCACTCTGGAGTGGGATTCGCCTTCCGCTGTGCTGGAAGGCTTTCTGGCCGTGCTCGCAGCCGGCGGCTCGCTGGTGCAGGTGAGCAATCCCGACGCGGGCCAGATGGCCGCGCGCCGGGAGAGCGAGAAGGTCACACAGCTGCTGGGTTGAGCACCTTGTTGTTCTTGAACAGCACGCGGTCCAGCGCGTAGGCGCCACCGTTGAAGCCGAGCGCGAGGGCGGCCGCACCGAGCACGACGACCAGCTCGGCACCACCCTCGCCGAGCAGGCCGTTCGGCAGGTGCACCAGGATCCACGCGCCGGCCATGTTGACGGCGAGCAGCACACCGGCGACCGGCAGCGCCAGACCGGCGATCAGCGCGAGGCCGCCGGCGAGTTCGACCGACGCGGCGAACCACGCGGACAGCGTCGGCAGCGGCACGCCCATCTTGTCGAACGAGCCAGCGGTACCCGCCATGCCGAACTCGGTGAACTTCTGCCAGCCGTGCGCGACGAACACGATGCCGACGGCGATCCGCCCGATGAGTGCGGCGATGTCCTTGACCATGTTGCTTGCTCCCCGATCCTGTCGTTCAGCTGTAGGTCGTTCAGCCTCGAACCAAAACTAGTGCCGGTTTGAACGACCTCATGATTTCGACAGGAATCCAACAGCGAGTCCTTAGGTTCGCTGGTCCCGCTACTTCTTGAGCGTCAGGCCGCTGCCCTCGGCGTTGGTCAGGATCAGCGAGGTGCGGTTGATCTTGTAGGTGAACTCTCCCTTTCCCAACGCCTCCGTGACGGCCGTCTCCACCTCGTTCACCTCGCCGCATCCCTTGTCGGTGATGGGCCCGAGCTCGACCTTGATCGTCTGGCCGGACAGTTCGTACGGCAGGTCTCCGCCCCTGAGGTTGCATCCGGTGTCCACCGCCATGACGCTCCCGCGGAACGAGACCGTGACCTTCACTCCCGCGGGCAGCGACGAGACGGCGTCGCGCGTGACGAGTCCGTCGACGGTCCAGGTGCCCTCCAGGGTGGCGGGCTGTTCCGTCGCGAGCACGATCTCCGTGTCCGCTCCGGTGATCACGAGGTTGGTGCCGTCGAGCTTCCAGGACGGTGTCGAGCGGAGCAGCTTCGACAGCCACTCGTCCTGCTGGTGCAGCTCGGGTTTGGGGCAGCCCATCGCGGTCATGCCGAGCTCGGCGACGGTGAGCTTGCCGTCATCGAGCGTCACCGGGCCCTGCATCTGGTTGCAGCCCGCGGTGGCGATGAGCCTGCCGTCGTCGGTGAATCTCAGTTCCACCCTCGTGCCCTCGACCATGGCGCGCGGCTTGCCCTGTTCGGTGACGGAGGACGAGACGTACACCTTGCCCCGCAGGTTCGCGCTCTGACCCGTGGAAGGGCTACCGCACGCCGTGGCGGTCAACAGGAGGACGGCGAGGGCGATTCGGTTGCTCATGCGAGTAGGACGGAACGTCGTGGCCCTGTGGTTGCCCGAAGGCCGGGAGCGGGATTTCCGCGCCCGGCCAACGGAGAATTCGATGTCACGGGGACAGCGACTCAGCGAAGTCGTAGAGGCTCTTGATGTCGTTGTCGAAGTACGGCCCGTCCATCTGGCTCGCGTCGGCGTGCCGGTGGCTGACCACACTGTTGATGTAGCCCAGCCCGTTCTGGTCGTTGTACTCCTGCAACCACGGTCCGCCGGACGATCCGCCGGTCATGTTGCACCAGGCCCGCACCTGCTGGCTGTGGCCGTTCCAGGTCGTGCCCTGGCAGAAGTACTGCAGCTCACCGGTGAACGGCGCACCCGCGGGGTAGCCGAGGATCGTGACGGACACCGAGTAGCCCCAGTTCCAGCGCAACCCGTTGCCGCCCACGACGTTCGCGATCGAGCTGCCGCCGAGGGTCTGCATGATGACGATGCCCATGTCCTCGTCACTGTTGCTGGAGTTGATCCAGGCAGTGCGAGCCGTGAGCTGGTAGGCACTCCACGTGCCGAAGGGGCGCGCGCCGTTGCGGTAGCGAGGCACGAACACCCAGTTGCTCATCCACTGACCGCCGGCACCGCCGTGCACGCAGTGCCCCGCCGTCTGGACCAGCTTCCTCTTGGCACTGCTCACGGTCGCGCCGGAGCAGACGTAGTTCAGGCCGTTGGCCGGGTTGGTGAAGTACACCTTTCCGACTGTCGCCGACTCGTTGAGCATCGTCCCGATGCCCTGCGCCTGCTCGGTCTTGACCTTCACCGAGGGTGCGACCCCGTCGATGCTGCCCGCACGACCCGAGGGCTGGTGTGGGGAAGCGGCCTGAACCGTGGCGGGAGCCTGAGCAGGGATCGCGGCGGCCATGCGCTCCGGAGTCCAGTACGCCTCGGCCGCGGCGGCCGACTGGATCTTGTTGTCGGAGGTTCTGGCCAGGCTGGCAGCGCTGCCGTTAGGTGCCGCCTGCGCGGTCGGCACGAGCACGGAAGCAGCCAGCAAAAATCCGAACGCTAATGAAACAGTTCTTTTCGCTCTCATTCGAAATACCTCACTAAACGAGGTTCACTTGCGGCTTTTCGAACGTAGCGATGCCTCTGACCTGGTGTCCAGGCATATTTTGAAGTTGCTCTGTTCAGCCCCGCTTCCATTCCATGCCTGCCAGAAAAAGGTCCATCCGGGCCATTTCTTCGACCGATGTGCCGGATTGGAAAGCGCTATCCAAACAGTTGATCTTGAACTTGGGGGTTGACAGACCGCACGCCCGTCGCTGTACTTAACCCAGCGGTTAGATAACCAAGTGGTTAGGTACGAGATGGACCAGCTGAGCGCCACCTTCGCCGCACTGGCGGACCCGACCCGCCGGGCGATCCTCGCGCGGCTCACCGAGGGCCCGGCAACGGTGAAGGAGCTCTCCGAGCCGTTCGACATCAGCGGCCCGGCGATCTCCAAACACCTACGCGTGCTGGAGAAGGCAGGCCTGATCACCCGCGGCAGGGAGGCCCAGTGGCGTCCCTGCCAGCTCGACGCGACACCGCTGAAGGAGGTCGCCGTGTGGGCTGAGAACTACCGCCGCTTCTGGGATGCGAGCTACTCGCGCCTGGACGCACTCTTGACCGAGATGAAGGAGAACGAGAAATGACCACGGTGAAGTTCGGCACGACCGTCACCCTCCCGTCCGACACCGAGATCGCGATGTCGCGCACGTTCGACGCGCCCGCTTCGTTGGTGTGGAAGGCGTTCACGACCCCCGAACTGCTGCGGCGCTGGCTGCTCGGCCCCGACGGCTGGGACATGCCGATCTGCGAGGTCGACCTGCGCGTGGGCGGCAAGTGGCGTTACGGCTGGGCGCAGCCGGACGGCTCTGGCGCGTTCGAGATGCACGGCGAGTACACCGAGGTCACGCCGTTCTCGCGGATCGTGAACACGGAGATCTTCGAGGACAACCCGCCGGCCGTTTCGACGGTCGAGTTCGTGGAGGTGGACGGTCAGACGACGATGACCACCACCATGCGGCTCGTCTCGCAGGAGGCCCGGGACGCGGTGCTGGCGACCGGCATGGCCGACGGCGCTGGTCGTTCGTACGAGCGCCTGGGCGAGGTCCTCGCCACGCTGTGACCCGTTCGGCGGAGTAATGCGGGCGGCGATCTGGGCGATGCTCCGCGTGACCGGTCACGCGGAGGGTTGCCATGAACTCGATACTGCTGCTGCTACCGGCGATCCTCGTGCTGGCCGCCATCGGCGTGTACGGCTGGCGAAACGCCTCGAAGACCGCCCGCCGCGCCGAACACAAGAGCGCGACCGCCGTCGAGGCCGCCAAGCTGGCGATAGTCACCGCGACCACCCACGAGCGCCCGGCCGACCTGGAGCAGGGACGCATCCGCACGTTCCTGATGCTCGACGAGAGCTCGATCATGAGCATGTACGGCCAAACCCCGCAGGCCGCCGCCGAGGCACGCCTCCGCGAGGTCGAACGCGGCACGTCACGCGAGGGGGCACTGGGCCTCCGCGGTTCGCTGGTCGAGGCGGGCGGCAGGCGTTCGGGCAGCGAGACCGTGCGGGAGACGTTCGAAGCGGAGACGAACGCCGCCCGCGCACTCGACGTGGTGCTGCGGCACCTGGTCGCCCGCGACGAGCTGGTGCAGCTGGACCTGACCGCCGGGGGAACCGTCTCGGGTTCCCCGCAGGGCTACGTGAAGGTCAAAGCGTCGTACCGGATCGCGTTGCGAGACAACGACATCGCCGTTTCCGGTCCCGGTATCGCCTTCACCGTGCCGCTCTCACGGGTGCCGGCCTCCGCCTCGGCCGTGTTCGTGGACGGCTCGACCATCACCGCCATCTGCTTCGGGCGTGCGGTGCGCCGGGAATCGTCCACAGTGGTCGTTCTGCCGACTGCCCTTTACCTGGCTTGAGGGTGGCGGACCGTAATCACCTTTGGTGACAACGGTTCCCCGGTCGGGTCGGTGGTCGTGCGCTTGGGGCGAAGGGCGCTGTCGGCGAGGCGATCGGCACGTGCGTGGCCGCCTGAGTCAGCGATCTTGTCGGTGGTGTCCGGCACCATGCGTTTCAGGACACCACTTCCGGGGGGATTGCTGTGATCGTGCGAGGTTCGGGCGACCTGTTGGACGCCGACGTCGAGGCACTCGTGAACGCGGTGAACTGCGTCGGTGTGATGGGCAAGGGGCTGGCGCTGCAGTTCAAGCAGCGCCACCCCGCCTACTTCTCGGCGTACGCGGCGGCCTGTGCCGCCGGGGACGTGCGGCTGGGGCGCGTGCACGTGGTGTCGCTGGACCGGCACTTCATCAGCTTCCCGACCAAGGGGCACTTCCGGTCGCGGTCGAAGCTGTCCGACGTGGCCGACGGACTGGACGATCTGGCTCGCGTGATCGGCGAACTCGGGATCCAGTCGGTGGCGGTGCCGCCGCTCGGCGCCGGGCTGGGCGGGCTCCCGTGGGATGAGGTGGAGGCGTTGATCGGGGAGAAGCTCGGACGACTGGACGCGACCATCGTGGTCTACAGCCCGGAAAATGCCGCGCGACTTCGTCTGTAGCTCCTGCTCACCCCACGAACGCTGATCGGCCTGGAGGGCGAGCCTCCAGGCCGATCACGGGGTCGTCGATCTAGCCGTTGAGCACGGCGCGCGACATCACGACGCGCTGGACCTGGTTCGTGCCCTCGTAGATCTGCGTGATCTTCGCGTCCCGCATCATCCGCTCGACCGGGAAGTCGCGCGTGTAGCCGGCGCCGCCGAAGAGCTGCACCGCGTCCGTGGTGACCTCCATGGCCACATCGGAGGCGAAGCACTTGGCTGCCGCGGTGATGAAGCCGATGTTCGGCTCGCCGCGTTCTGCCTTGGCGGCGGCGACGTAGACCATGTGGCGGGCCGCCTCGATCTTCATCGCCATGTCGGCGAGCATGAACTGGACGCCCTGGAAGTCCGAAATGGACTTTCCGAACTGCTTGCGGTCCTTGACGTACGCGACCGCGGCTTCGAGCGCACCCTGTGCGATGCCTACGGCCTGGGCGCCGATGGTCGGGCGGGTGTGGTCCAGGGTGCGAAGAGCGGTCTTGAGGCCCGTGCCCGGCTCGCCGATGATGCGGTTGGCCGGGATGGTGCAGTTCTCGAAGTAGATCTCGCGGGTCGGTGAGCCCTTGATGCCGAGCTTGCGCTCCTTCGGGCCCACCGAGAAGCCCGGGTCGTCCTTGTGCACGACGAACGCCGAGATGCCGGCGGACTTCTTCGCGGCGTTGGGGTCCGTCACGGCCATGACGGTGTACCAGGTGGACTCGCCGGCGTTGGTGATCCAGCACTTGGTGCCGTTGAGCACCCAGTCCGAGCCGTCCAGCACAGCGCGGGTGCGCATCGACGCCGTGTCGGAGCCTGCCTCGCGCTCGGACAGAGCGTAGGAGGCCATTGCCTCGCCTGAGGCGATGGACGGCATGACGAGCTGCTTCAGTTCGTCGGACGCCGAGAGGAGGATCGGCATGGTGCCGAGCTTGTTCACCGCGGGGATCAGCGAGGACGACGCGCAGACGCGGGCCACTTCCTCGATGACGATGCAGGTGGCCACGGAGTCCGCGCCCTGGCCGTCGTAGGTCTCTGGCACGTGGACGGCCGCGAAGCCTGCCTTGACCAGGGCGTTGTGGGCCTCTACCGGGAAGCGCTCGTTCTCGTCGACCTCGGCCGCGTACGGCTTGATCTCCTTCTCGGCGAGCGAGCGGACGGCCTCTCGCAGCGCCTCGTGCTCCTCGGCGAGCTGATAGGTGCCGAAGCTCGGGTTCACCTTGTTACCTCCCAGTAGCGAGTACTCGTGCACGATGTTAGCGCCCGTTCACGTCGGGCGCCGCTGTGCTGTTGAGCACTCAGAGGGACTTCTGCAGCGCCGCGTCCTTGTCTAGTACGAGCTGCTCGAGTTCTGCCTGGAAGCGGGCCATGCGCTCCTGCAGTGCGACGTCCGAGGCAGCCAGCACGCGGACGGCCAGCAGGCCCGCGTTGCGCGCACCACCGACTGAGACCGTGGCGACCGGGACGCCCGCGGGCATCTGCACGATCGAGAGCAGCGAGTCCATGCCGTCGAGGTACTTCAACGGGACGGGCACGCCGATGACCGGGAGCACCGTGGCGGAGGCGACCATGCCGGGCAGGTGGGCGGCGCCGCCGGCACCCGCGATGATCACGCGCAGACCGCGTGAGGCGGCCGAACCGGCGTAGTCGAGCATGCGCTGCGGGGTGCGGTGGGCGGAGACGACGCTCACCTCGAACGGCACGTCGAACTCGGCGAGGGCCTCGGTGGCCGCCTTCATCACCGGCCAGTCCGAGTCGCTGCCCATGATCACGCCAACCTGAGTCACTCCGCACTCCGCTTCTCGCCGTGAATGTCGTATCCGTCTGACCAAATGCCCGTGGACAGCCACTGAGCCGCGAGCTGCGCGCGGTGGCGGACCTCGGTCATGTCGTTGCCGAGGAACGTCACGTGCCCGACCTTGCGGCCCGGACGTTCCTCTTTGCCGTACAGGTGCACGTGCGCGTCCGGGAATCGGGCGAACAGGTGGTGCACGCGCTCGTCCGGGCCCATCGCGGGCACGTCGGACGCCCCGAGGACGTTCGCCATCACGACGGCCGGCGCCATCAGGTCGGTGCGGCCGAGCGGGTAGTCCAGGACGGCGCGCAGGTGCTGTTCGAACTGGGACGTGCGCGCGCCCTCGATCGACCAGTGGCCGGAGTTGTGGGGGCGCATCGCGAGCTCGTTCACGACCACGCCGTCCGCGGTCTCGAACAGCTCGACGGCCAGCACGCCCACGACGCCCAGCGCGTCGGCGACCTTCAGCGCCAGCTCCTGGGCCTCGGCGCCGTCCAGGGCGGGAGCCGGTGCGAGGACCTCGACGCAGATGCCGTCGGACTGCACGGTCTCGACGACCGGCCACGCCGCGCCCTGCCCGAACGGCGAGCGCGCCACGACGGCGGCCAGTTCGCGGCGCATCGGGACGCACTGCTCGACCATCAGCGGCGTCCCGGCCTCCAGCAGCTCGGGGACGACCCGCTCGGCGCTCTGCGGGGTGTTCAGCATCCACACGCCGCGCCCGTCGTAGCCGCCGCGGATCGCCTTCAGCACGCACGGCCAGCCGTGGGCCGCGCCGAACTTCTGCACGTCGCGAACCTCGTGCACCTCGGCGAACGGCGGCACCGGCAGCCCCAGCTCGGCCAGCCGCACCCGCATCTTGAGCTTGTCCTGCGCGTACTGCAGCGCGTCCGGACCGGGGTGCACCTTCACGCCCTCGGCGACCAGCGCGCGCAGGTGCTCCTGCGGCACGTGCTCGTGGTCGAACGTGACGACCTCGCAGCCCTTCGCGAACGCGCGCAACGCGTCGAGGTCGGTGTGCGTGCCGAGCACCACGTCCCGCGCGACGAGGGCGGCCGGGTCGTTCTCGGAGACTGCGAGCACGCGCAGCGACTGTCCCAGTGGGATCGCGGCCTGGTGCGTCATGCGGGCGAGCTGCCCGCCGCCGATCATTCCGACGACGGGGAGACGGGTACGAGAGTCCACGGTTCAGGCATTCTACCTGCGCTTCTTTCTCGCTATCCCTCGGTCTTGGCGGTGGCGGTCCCGGACGTGGCCTGGTCGCCTGGCGCGGGTTCGGAAACGCGTTCGGGTGCGGGATCCGAGGCCTCGCCGGTCTCGACGTCCGGGTCAGCGTCCGGCTCCGGCGTCGCGGTGGTCTCCGGGGCCGGAAGGTCCGGCGTGGGCTCGGGCACCGGCGGACCGAGGCGGCGGTGCGCACGGGAGGGCTTCCACCCACCGCCGTTGCGCATCAGCCGGAAGACCACGGCCAGCAATCCCGCCGTGATCAGCGCGTACACCAGGAACTCGGCGATCTGGAACCACACCACGCGCTCGACCGGCTGGTAGTCGACGTACGTGCCGATGGCGGCGTCCACACGGCGCATGCAGCTGGTCTCGTTGACGGCCGTCAGGCAGTCGCTCCGGGCGGGCACCGGTTGCAGGTCGGACCCGGCGTAGCCGTGGCCGAGCTCCAAGCCTCGATCAGGCACTACCGGCGTGTCGTCCCAGCGGGCGATCACGCGTGCCGGTGGCCAGTAGAAGGGACGCACCCACACGGCCAGGACGATGCGCACGACCACGAAGAGCACGGTCGTCACCGCGATCGCCGTCACGACGTTCCTGCTCAACAGACCGATGAGCACGCCGAGCGCGAGCCCGAGCGCGGCGTAACCGATCTGCACGAGCGAGTTGCCCTCGAAGCTGTTCCACGTCCGCACGGAACCGAAGTAGCCGTCGCCGTTGCCGATGAGCGCCGCCAGCAGCACGGCCAGGCCACCGAGCACGATCAGCTTGCCGCGCAACCACTGCACGGGCGTGACGTCCTGACCCCACGCCACGAAGTAGGTGCGTTCCTCGAGTTCGCGGGCGATCAGCGGAGCACCCCAGAACGCACCGACCAACGCACCGAACGCGGTCTGCACGATCAAGGAGTAGAAGCCGCCGAGTGGCATCGAGGACTCGGCGAACCTGAGCGACTCGATCGACCACAGGTTCCAGATGGCGATCAGCGCGACGGTCCCGACGCCGGAGATGGCCCAGCGGTGCTGGCGCCAGGTCAGCCAGATGAGTGATTTCAGGTTCACAGGTCACGCTCCAGGTGCGCCACGACCAGTTCCTCCAGCGTCACGTACCGGGCCGTCCAGGGTTCGTCGATCCGCTGGCCGCCCGATCTCACCAGGAACGACGACTGGGCCCTGCCGTGCTTCGCCAGCACCACGTGCCCCTCCACGGGCGACTTCGAGGCGTGCGGACCGGTGTAGAGGACGTGCTCTTCCAGCAGTTCGTCGGCATCGCCGTCCACCAGCAGCCGGCCGCGTGACAGCACCAGCAACCGGTCGGCGACACCCGCGATCTCCCCCACGGCATGCGTGGAGAAGATCAGCGTCATGCCCTTGTCGTTGACCTCGGTCAGCAACTCCCGCATGACCTTCCGGCGCGCCAGCGGATCCAGTTCGGCCAGCGGCTCGTCCAGCATCAGGACGTCCGGGCGGGACCCCAGCGCCAGCGCGAGCACCACGTGCGTGCGCTCACCACCGGACAGGTCCTCGATCTGGAGCTTGCGCGGGATCCGGAACCGGTTGAGCCACTGCTCGGCCCGGCCGTGGTCCCAGACGGTGTTCATGCGGCGGCCGAACTCCAGCACGTCCGCGACCCTGAACGACTTGTACATGGGCTTGTGCTGGGGCACGTACGCCACCCGGCCCGCGATCGACGTGTGGCCCGTTTCCGGCATCAGGTGCCCGGCCAGCACGTTGAGCAACGTCGTCTTGCCGGAGCCGTTGGCCCCCACCATCGCCGTGACGCTGCCCGGCGGTAGTTCGAACGAGACGTCCCGTAAAGCCCACTTCGACACTTCGGCCGCAACCACGCTCATCGCGCTCCCCCACTCAGCACTTCGCGCACCAGCGCGTCGATGTCCTCGTCCTCCAACCCGGCGGAGCGTGCCTCCGCGACCCATGCGGCGAGCTTGGCGCGCAACGGGTCCAGGTCCTCGGGGGCGGCGGACCCCAGGGACCCTGTGACGAAGGTGCCGGAGCCCTGACGGGCTTCGACGAGGCCGGCGAGTTCGAGCTCGCGGTAGGCCTTGAGCACGGTGTTCGCGTTCACGCCGCTCGTGGCGACGACGTCGCGGACCGTCGGCAGCCGATCACCCGGCTGCAACCAGCCGAGCCTCAGGGCCTCCCTGACCTGCCTGCCGAGTTGCAGGTAGGCGGGAAGACCACTGCCGCGGTCAACGTGGAACTCGACCACGCACGCTCCCCAGATTGTTCTAGTGAACTAGCACAATAGAACACTTCTCGGAGCGTTGGAAAGCCACCCCCGGTGGGGACACGGGGAGCCCGTGGGCGCGGGACAGGGGAGTTCAGCGCCCAAGCGAGGTGAGGAGCGCACGCGCCTCGGCGTGCGTGTCCGGCAGTTGCTCGACCCAGACCTTGGCGGGTCCGACCGGCCGGACCTGCGGGTCGTCGGCGAGCCGGTCGGCCGCCAGGACTCTGAGGTTCGACACTCTGCGTGCCAGCAGTTCGTCACGGCGAACCAGCACCGCGGCCACGCACGGCCCGAGGGTCGCCAACGTCTCACCACCGTCGAAGACGGTGCGCAAAGCGTCGGACGCGAGCGTCATCGCGACCACACGGGACCATCCCGAGGCCCGGTGCACGTCGAGACGCAGCATGACCAGCGCGTAGTCGAGCGAGGCGACGGGTGTCTCCCGGTACACCTCGCCGAGCCTCGTGCGCAGGTACGCGGCGGTCGCCAGCCCGGTCAGAGGGTCCTCGGCCGCGCACTCGCCGGCCTGCTTCGTCACCACGTCCGCCCATCCCAGCGCTGTCATCCGCAACATCCGCGCGGGGAGCGAGTCGACGTCCGGCGACACGACGTGCGACACGGCGGTCAGCACGGCGTGCAGCGCGGCCAGGTCCAGCAGCGTCTCGCTCAGGCCCGCTCCCGCCTCGGCACGAGCCCGGCCCAGCCGGACCAGCGCGTCGCCGGGGTCGGTGTTCTCCAGCATCGCCGCGCACACGTCGTCGACCTCGGCGAGCGGCCAGTCTGCGGGGAACGCCCAGCCTGCGGCCATGGTGGCGGTCCGCCACCTCGACTTCAGCAGGCGTTCCGCTTGTGCGACACCCACCCGGTCTCCCTTCAGCTCACCCGATTCCAGGTGGGAGACGCAGCCGTCGCTCATTCGTGACGCAACCCGCGCGGGGGATTGAGATGACTCTGTCAGGCGCCGTAAGTCACACTGAGCGCCGCGAGGGAGGGAAACGAAGACTGTGGCAATCGTTCCTGCGGACGTCCAGGGACCCAGCGACGCCGAACTGATCGACTCAGTGCGTGGCGGGACCATCGACGCCTACGGCCAGTTGTACGAACGCCACGTCTCGGCGGCCTACAACCTCGCCCGCCAGTTGGCCCGCTCCCAGGCGGAGGCCGACGACCTCGTCTCCGAGGCGTTCGCGAAGGTGCTGGACACGCTCCGTGCCGGCCGCGGACCCGACTCGGCGTTCCGCGCGTACCTGCTCACGGCGCTGCGGCACACCGCGTACGACAAGACGCGCCGCGACAAGAAGGTCGACCTCACCGAGGACATGACCGACGTCGCGCCGGCGGTGCAGTTCAGCGACACCGCGGTGGCCGGGCTCGAGAAGTCGATGGCCGCCCGCGCGTTCGCCGCACTGCCCGAGCGCTGGCAGATGGTGCTCTGGCACACCGAGATCGAGGGCCAGTCGCCCGCCGAGGTCGCCCCGTTGCTCGGGCTGACGGCCAACGGCGTGTCCGCGCTCGCCTACCGCGCCCGTGAGGGCCTCAAGCAGCAGTACCTGCAGATGCACCTGACCGACACGGAGGCGGAGCGCTGCAGGGCGACCGTCGACCGGCTCGGCGCCTGGACCCGCGCGGGCCTGTCCAAGCGCGAGGCGACCCAGGTCGAGGCGCACCTCGACGAGTGCGGCCGGTGCCGCGCGCTGGCCGCCGAACTCGCGGACGTCAACGGCGCGCTGCGGATCTTCGTCGCCCCGCTGGTGCTGGGCATCGGTGCCACGACGTACCTGATCGCCGCGGGCACCACGACGGCCGTCGTCGGTGCCGGAGCGGCCGCGGGTGGTGCGGGCGCCGTGGGTGCCGCGATCCCCCGTCAGCTCGTCACGGTCGGTGGATCCGCTGCCGCCGTGGCCGCCGCTGTGGCGATCGCGCTGGCCGCGGCCGGTGGCGAGCAGCAGGCGCCCGTGGTCCAGGCCGTCGAACCGCCGCCCTCGCAGACGCAGGTCCAGCCGCCGCGGCCGGTGCCGCCGGCACCCGTTCCGCCCGCTCCCACGCCCCAGCCGCCGCAGCCCACGACGGAGCCGCCGCCCCCGGTGACTCCGCCCGCGCCGCCGGCACCGGCCCCCGAGCCCCCGGCACCCGAACCGCCCGCTCCCACGCCGCCGTCGCTCACGCCGACCACTCCGAGCGGGTACACGCTGACGCCCGGCGAGGAGCCCAAGGACTTCCCGATCTCCATCCTGAACACCGGCGGCACCGCGGCGCCGCCCGCGAGCATGGTGCTGAACCTGCCGCCGGGCGTCGTCTCGACGGGCGGGCCCGCGTCGTTCGGCGCCGCGCGCCTGCTGCAGCCGGACGGCGCGGCCGACCAGACCGTGAACTGCCCGGCGGGCACCGGCACGATCACGTGCGTGACTCCGCAGGGCATCGCGCCCGGCGGGAAGGCGACGTTCCACTTCCTGCTGCGGGCGACCGACGCCGCGGTGCCCGGCACCATCACCGGTGTCATCAGCGCGGGCGCGGCGATCTCCGTCAACGTCAACGTCGCGGTCAACGTGCCGCCGGTGAACGACGACCTCGAACTCTCCGTGAAGACGTGGCAGGACGAGGTGTTCTGGGACCCGCGCGCCGACGTCGAGGTGCGCAACACGGGTCCGCGCGCGGGCACGTTGAAGCTGGACGTGTCGACGTCGGAGAACCTCGTGCTCTACACGCCGTACCGCGAGTGCACGTCGGCCGGCAAGACGACGCTCCGCTGCGTCACCGACCTCGACAAGGGCGGCCGGTACCGGATGTCCCTCTGGGCGTTCGGGCATCGGGGCGGCAACGTCACCGTCACGGCCACGCTGGGCAACGTGACGAAGTCCGTGACCGTGCCGGTGAAGGCCTGGCCGGACCCGCCGGGCGAGGAACCGCCGAACCCGCCGACGTCCACGACGACGACGCCTCCTCCGACGACCACCACGACGACGCAGCCCACGAAACCGACCGAGCCGACGCGGCCGACCGAGCCCTCGCCGACCAAGCCGACGGAACCCACGGTCCCCACGAAGCCGACGGTGACCTCGCCGACGATCACCGTGCCGACGCTGCCGGACCCGTCCGAGACGCCGCCGCCACCGTCGTCGACCACGCCGCCGCCTACATCGGAGCCGTGCGACCAGTGGCCGGGACTGCTGCCGCCGCTGATCCCCGACCTGTTCGGGTGGCCGTGTCCCGCGCCGCGAAGTTGATCAAAAGTTGATCTTTGGCCGTCACTGAACGTGCAGGTCATGTGCCTCTGAGTGGCAGAAGGTAACACCCGGAGGCAGTGGCCGTTACCTTGATCCGTAAGCTGGGCAGGTGCTGCCAGTCGTTCGCCGTGCCATGAGCCGGTTGCCGGAACCACTCCAGTTCCTGCTTCACAAGCACCGCGAGATCATCAGGTTCGCCCTGGTCGGCGGCACGACATTCCTGATCGACAACGGCGTCTGGTACGCGCTCAAGCTCACCGTGCTGACCGACAAGGTCGTCACGGCGAAGGTCATCGGCGTGCTGGTGGCGATCATCGCCTCGTACGTGCTGTCCCGCGAGTGGTCCTTCCACACGCGAGGCGGCCGCGAACGCCACCACGAAGCCGCACTGTTCTTCTTGGTCAGCGGCATCGGCGTGGGGATCAACATCGCCCCGCTGTGGCTGTCACGGCACCTGTTCGGCCTTCAGGCCCCGTTCGTCTCGGTCATGACCGAGGAGATCGCCGACTTCGTCTCAGGCTCGATCATCGGCATGCTGCTCGCCACCGGGTTCAAGTTCTGGGCGATGCGGCGCTGGGTGTTCCCGGACGCCGACGCGCGGCCGGACCGGCGCGTTCACCCGATCTCCGTAGACTCGTCGCGTGTCCCTAGGCGAAACAGTGATCTCGCGGTTTCCGGAGCCGATCCGGTCGATCGCGCTGAAGCATCGTGAACTAGTCAAGTTCGCCCTGGTCGGCGGCACCTGCTTCGTGATCGACACCGTCCTGTTCTTCGGGATCAAGACGGTCGTCCTGCCGAACAACCCGGTGACCGCGAAGATCATCGCGACCCTGGTCGCCACGATCGTGTCGTACATCCTGAACAGGGAGTGGTCGTTCCGCACCCGCGGCGGCCGCGAGCGTCACCACGAGGCGCTGCTGTTCTTCCTGGTCAACGGCATCGGCATCGTGCTGAACTCCGCGCCGCTGTACATCGCGCGGTACGCGTTCCACCTGCAGGAGCCGCACGTGTCGCGACTCACCGAGGAGATCTCGGACTTCCTGAGCGCGCAGATCATCGGCACGCTCATCGCGATGGCCTTCCGCTGGTACGGCTACAAGAACTGGGTCTTCCCCGAGGAGAACGGCCGCAAGAAGCGGTCGATCGAGGACGAGAAGGAACTCGGCCACTCGTAGGTCAGCGCGGCGTGCCCGGCGTCTTCCAGGAGATGCCCACCACGTCCTGAGCCTTCGGCACCGGCAGGAACACGGCGAACGTCGCCGGCCGTGCCGTGGACAGCTCCAACCGGCCGCCGTCCGCGTCGACCAGTGCCCGTGCGAGCGCCAGCCCCACACCGGTCGAGCCGCCGCCGGAGACGCCGCGTTCGAAGATGTGCGCCGCCAGGTCGTCCGGCACGCCCGAGCCGCCGTCGCTGACCTCGACCACGACCGTGCCCTCTTCGCTGCGCGCGGTGACCATGACGGACCCCTCGCCGTGACGCAGGGCGTTGTCCAGCAGCACCCCGATGGCCTCGCGCAGACGGGCGGGGGTGGCGCGGGCCAGCAGGCCGTCCGGGACGCGGACGCGCAACGCCCTGCCCTGGCTCCTGACCTGCTCGCGCCACTCCTCGGCGATCAGGTTCAGCGCGGGCCGCAGTTCCAGCGGTTCGGCGTCGACGGCTCGGGCCGCGCGGGCGGCGGCGAGGAGTTCGTCCAGCACGGCGGCGAGGCGTTCTGCCTGTTCCAGGGCCGCGCGGGCCTCGGCGGCCGTGTCGGGTTCGGGGTGCTCCGCCAGGGCTTCCAGCCGCAGTTGGAGGGCCGTGAGACGGCTGCGGAGCTGGTGGGAGACGTCGCCGACCAGCTCGCGTTCGCGCTGGACCAGGCGGGCGAGGGCCGTGGCGGAGGTGTCGAGGGCTTCGGAGACGGCGTCGAGTTCCTCGATGTTGTAGCGCTGCTCGTCGGCGCGGAAGTCGCCCGCACCCAGCCGGGACGCGCGGGCGGCCACGTGCCCCAGCGGGCGGGCAAGCGTTTGCGCCGTCACCAGGGCCACGACGGTGCCGGTGCCCACCGATAGCGCCAGCAGGAGCAGCACCAGTCCTGCCACCTGGGCCTGCTGCGTGTGCATCGGCCCGGAGGGGACCTCCAGGCGGACGGTGCCCTGCTGGGCGATCGTCAGTTCGACGGCCAGCGGGTCGTCGCCCGGCGAGGGTCCCGTGGCCTTGGTGACGCCTGCCGAGACGACCGTGAGGCGGCCGTCGGTCGGTATGGCGACCCTGACGGCGTCGATGTCGATGCTCTGCTGCTTGGCGAGCTGGTCGTCCAGCGTCGTCGCGATCTGCTGGGCTCGTTCGGTGAGGCTGCCGCGGGCGGTGTCCTCGACGAGTTGGAGCGCGGTGTAGCCGAGCGGGAGGCCGAGCACGAAACCCGTGACGGCGACGGCGAGCAGAATCGCCCGCAGGATCCGGCGGCGCATCAGTCGGCGTTGAAGCGGAAGCCGCGGCCACGCACGGTCGCGATGCGCTTCTCTGCCGAATTCGGGGTGCCGTCGCTGAGCTTCCTGCGCAGCCACGACATGTGCATGTCGAGCGTCTTGCTGCCCTTGAGATCGGGGTCGTTCCAGACCTCGGACAGGATCTCGTCGCGGCTCACGACCTGCCCCGCGCGCTGGATCAGCACCTTGAGCAGCTCGAACTCCTTGTTCGCCAGCTGGATCTCGCCGCCGTCGACCGTGACGCGGCGGGCGGCCAGGTCGACGCGGACGCCGTTGACCTCCAGCGTCCCCGGCGCTCGGCGGCGCAACAGGGCCCGGATGCGGGCCATCAGCTCGGCCAGGCGGAACGGCTTGGCGACGTAGTCGTCCGCTCCCGCGTCGAGCCCGACGACGAAGTCGACCTCGTCGGCTCGGGCGGTGAGCATCAGCACGGGCACGCCCCTGCCGCTCTGGCGCAACCTGCGGCACACCTCCAACCCGTCCATGCCCGGCAGGCCGAGGTCCAGCACCAGGAGGTCGATACCCCCGGCGATGGCGGCTTCGAAGGCCTTTGGCCCGTCGCCCACGACCTGCACCGAATAGCCCTCCCGCGTCAACGCGCGGGAGAGAGGTTCCGCGATGGCCGGATCGTCCTCGGCCAGCAACACCACGCTCACGGGGCCCAGCGTATTCGTGGAACGATCGCCGCGTGTCACGCCACGATGCTGATCTCGAACTCGCCCTCCGCCTCGCCGACGCCGCCGACGCGATCACCGCGACCCGATTCCGCGCTCACGACCTCGCCGTGGAGCGCAAACCGGACCGCACACCCGTCACCGATGCCGACGTCGCGGTGGAGGACGCGGTCCGCGCCTTGCTGGCATCTGAACGTCCCGACGACGTCGTGATGGGCGAAGAACGCGGCGGCACGCTGGACGCGGCGCGCGTCTGGGTGCTCGACCCGATCGACGGCACCAAGAACTTCCTGCGCGGCGTGCCGATCTGGGCGACGCTGATCGCCCTGGTCGAGGACGGTGTCCCGGTCGTGGGCGTCGTGTCCGCGCCCGCCATGAGCCGCCGCTGGTGGGCCGCCGCCGGTGGAGGCGCGTTCGCGGCGGACGCCTCCGGTGAGCGCGCGATCTCCGTATCCGGTGTGCGTTCTCTTGAGGACGCCTACGTGTCCACGACGGACATCAAGTCGTGGGTCACGTACCACTCTCGCGAGGCGTGGCTGCGTTTGGTGGATGCGACCTGGGAGAGCCGTGCGTTCGGCGACTTCTACCAGCACTGCCTGGTCGCCGAGGGCGCGATCGACCTCGCGCCCGAATGCGTGGCGAACCCGTGGGACATCGCCCCGTTCCAGGTGCTGGTGACCGAGGCGGGTGGCCGTTTCACCTCACTGGACGGTGAGGAGCGCTACGACGGCGGCAGTGTGCTGACGTCGAACGGCCACCTGCACGAGGCGGCGCTCAAGCTGTTGGAACGGTAAGACTTCCGCGCGCGACCTGGGCCCAGGCGAGGCGGCCGAAGAGGTAGTGGCACGCCACGCTCTCGTCGTCGAACCGGGCCCAGTCGTAGCGGTTGCCCTGCTCCTGCCAGAACACCTCGTGCCCGGTCTCGTCGCTGAGCAGGCACCAGCGCTGGTCCGTCTCCTCGCCGATGCTGACGACGTCGTCCGGCACGCCGATCCTGGTCAGCCACTCGGGCAGCGACTCGACGTTCATGCGGTGATCTCCGTGAGGTAGCCGAGCGCGACGAGGTCCGCGACGGGGTAGGTGGTGCGGTACCGGCTCGCCCCGCCGGGCTGGCCGAACCAGGGCGCGCTGATCGTGCGGTGCACGGGCAGGTCCTTGGTGACGCGGTAGCGCCGGTAGCCCTCGTCCGCTGCCTGGGGCGGCAGCGAGCGCTGGGCGAACGGAGTGCCCGCCGCACTCAGGACGCGGCCTTCCGGGGTGCCGAACCTGTCCAGTTCGGCGCCTTCCTTCAGGATCTCGGCCTGGCTCTCCTCGTAACCGCCCTCGCGTTCGAGAGGCCAGCGCGGGGCGCCGTTCTCGTGCTGGAACAGGCTTTCCCAGTCGCGTTCGTGCATGCCCGCGAGCGGGTCGTGGCCCTCCAGGAGCTCCTGCACGATCGGGTGATCTTTGCCGAGGCCACCCGACTGCGTGGACGGTCGCGGGCCGGACGTGTCGACTCGCTGCGGGTGGTCGTCCGGTGCGAACCTCGGGACGACCTGCTCGTCGGCCTGCGGGGGTGGCGGGAGCTGGCGGGCGGGCTTCGGGGCCAGGCGCGGGGCTCGGCCCGCGCTCAGGAAGATCGCCATGAACCAGCTGCCGGCCGCCGCGGCGGTGTAGCCGTGGCCGAGGATCTCGCCGACGACGCCGGTGGACAGGGCCTGGTTCTCGCGGTTCTCGAGGCGGTCGCTCAGTGCGTGCGAGGCCGGGTGGCCGCCGGGGTCGACGGTCGCCAGCGGTCCCGAGGTGACGGTCTCGCGGGTGCCCGTGTCGGTTCCGGCGCCAGTCGCCCCGAGGTCGACGTCCGCGCCCGGAGCGGCCGGGGTGGCGATGGTGTCGCCGACCTTCTGCGGGCCGAAGCCCGTCTCGGGATCGAAGTCGACGGACTCCGAGTCGTGGAACAGCGCGTCCTTGGCCGCCTGGTCCTTGGCCAGCGCGTCCTTGGTGACCGCGGAGGTCTGGCCGGACGACTGGTTGCCGGACTGGCTCTGGCTCGGTCCCTGGTTGCCGGACTGGCCCGGTCCCTGGGTGCCGATCTGGTTCTGCGCCTGGCCGGGCTGGTTGCCGAACTGGCCGCTCATGGCCTGAGCCGCGGCCGGTGAACCGGTCTTGGCGACGCCCTGCGCACCCGCCTTGGCCTCGCCGACCTTGGCCTCACCGGACTTGAGCTCGGCGGCCTTCGCGTCCGCTGCCTTGGCGTCGGCGGACTTGGCGGCCTGCTGGGCGGCTTGGCCCTGCTGACCTGCCTGTCCCTGTCCCTGCTGCGAGGGGACCTGTGCACCGCCCTGCTGGCCTGCGACGGCACCGGCCTGGGAGGCCGCTGCCGGAACACCACCGACAGCGCCGCCCACGGCACCGCCGACAGCACCCACAGCACCACCGATCGGGCCGCCCATCGGACCACCGGCCGGGGCCGCGCCCATCGCCGGACCCGCGGGAGCGGCCGGGGCGGCAGCGGGTGCCGCGGCCTGGGGAGCGGAGGAGACCTGGCCGTGCACGTCGGAGCCGCGGACCAGCGTCGGGTCGAGCACGGCACCGGAAGCCTGGGTCGTGCCCTCGACGATCGGGCCGATGTTGCCGTGCACGCTCGGGATCACGTCCGCCACGACGTGCGCGACGGGCGCGGCGACCGGGCCGACCGCGTGACCCGCGTCGGCCACGACGCCGGGCAGCAGGCCCTTGCCTTCGCCCCGGCCCGGGGTCTCGCCACGGGGCCCTTCGCCATTGCCGTTGTCGAACACCGGACCGGCGGCGTCACGGCCACCGGGCACCGCGTCGAGCACCGGGTGCACCACGGCGGCGGCGGGCGCGGTGACGGGAGCGGCGGCGTCGAGGATCGGCGCGGCGGCGTCCGTGACGGCACCGACGACGGGCGCGAGCGGTGCCGTCACCGCGCCGACGACCGGCGCGACGGGAGCGGTCACCGCTCCGACGACCGGGGCCACGGCTTCGGTCACCGGAGCGACCACGGCGGCGACGGGCTCGACGATGGGAGCGACAACGCCCGCCACCGGGGCCACCACACCACCGACGATGTCCGTGACGGGTCCCAGCAGGCCACCACCACCGCCACCGCCGGGCCCGTGGGCGCCGGGGGCGGTGTTGACGGGCTGCGAGCCCTGGCTCATGTCGATGCCGCTGTCGAGGCGGATCGCGGAGCTCAACGTGTTCTGGAGGTTCGCGACGTTGGCCGCGGCGCCCTTGGTCAGCGTGTCGAGGCCGAGCAGCGCGTTGGGGTTGCCGGCGTTGGCGGAGGCCGTCGCGGCGTCGTTGTTCTTGGCGAGGATCACGAGCTCGCGGACGATCTCGACCTTCGCGGCGCCGACCTGCTTGGCGGCGTGGTCGAGACGGTCGGCGGCGGCGTGACACCCGCGGGCAGCGCGCTGGAAGTCGCCGTCCGGTGCCACGACCTTGGCCCAACGGCCACGCGCGGCGTCACCGGTCCCGCCGGTCATGCCGCCCAGGGCACGGTTGGCGGCACCGTCGGAGGAGGTTCCGAGGCTCTTGATCTTGTCGCCCGCCTCGCGCCACGCGGTGGCGCTGGAACGCATGGCGTCCTCGTCGGCCTTGGGCCAGGTGACCCCGGCCTTGGCGGCGATCGCGGTGAGTTCGGCGGGAAGCTCGATGCCCATGTCAGCCCTCCAGCCTTCTCATCGAGGACACGTTGCTCTGCTCGACGTGCCGGTACGTCTCGGCCGTCGCGGCGAGCTTGTCGCCCACGTCCCCCAGCACGGTCGCGAGGCCGGACAACGCGCCCGACGCGTCCCCGGAGGGCTTCTCGTGCGAAGCGGCGAAACTGCGCCCGACCGCGTCGTCGCCCCAGCAGACACCGAACGCGGCCAGCGCCTTGTCGAGCGACCCCGCGATCTCGGTCGCCTGCCCGGCGAACCCCTTCAAGTCCCGTGCCCCGGCGTCCAAGCGCTCGAGGTCGGCCGAGTACCCGATCATCGGACCCTCCTGTTGATGAGCTCGGAGTCGAGCCAGCTCTCCCGTTGCTCGTTGTCCTCGTCGTCGTCGACACGACGGCGAACGGGCTGCCGTCCCAGATCCACGGTCTCGTACTCGTCGGACGCGTACTCCGCAGGCTGCAGATCAGCGGTACCGGCGACCACCGCGGCAGGATCCGCCGCGGCGGGCAACACCACGCTCAACGCCTGATAGGTGTCCTCGGCCGCACTGGCCGCGGCCGCGGCGACGGTCTGCACGATCAACTCGGCCAGCTGTTCTGGCCGATGCCTGCGATAGGCCAGTTCGGAGAGCACGAGCCCCACGAGCTTGCCCCCGGGACCCACGGTCGCCTCGACCGTCCCGTCAGGACTGGAAGCCGTCGCGGACACGGCAGCGAGCTCGCGCTGAACCGAGGTCAGTTGCTCGCGGCTGCGCCGGTAGTCGGCCAGCAGCTCCTCGACCTGCGCACGGTGGTCATCCACCGAGTCCCCCTCACACGCATAGCCCTGGGCTCGGGCTCTAGGACGCCGTCGCCCGTAGATCGGTTCCCAGCGGATTCAGTTACTAGGATCAACGACGTGATCGCCTTCGAGGATCTGCCCGCAGGCCGCATCATCCCGCTTGGCGAGGTGATCGTCGACCGGGACGACATGCTGGACTTCGCGAAGAAGTTCGACCCGCAACCGTTCCACCTGAACGAGGACGCGGGCAAGAACTCGATTTTCGGCGGTTTGTCCGCCTCTGGCTGGTACACGGCCTCACTCTGGATGCGCAGCTGGGTCGACGCGGTGCTGGCCGACTCCACCTCCCAGGGCTCACCGGGAGGCCGCGAACTCTCCTGGCTGGCCCCGGTCTACCCAGGCGACACGCTGACGTTCGCCGCCGAGGTCCTGAGCGCGCGACTGTCGAAGAAGCGCCCGGACCTCGGCCTGGTGGAGTTCGAGGGGACGGCGAGGCGCGGCGACGAGCTGGTCTACCGGTTCATCGCGACGGGAATGTTCACCGCGCGCGGCTGACCTACTTCGTCAGCGCGCGCACCACCCGTGACGGGGACGGCCGCCCCAGCTGTTCCGCCATCCACGCCGAGGTCTCGACCAGCTTGTCCAGGTCGACGCCGGTCTCGATGCCCAGACCGTCGAGCATCCAGACCAGGTCCTCGGTGGCGAGGTTGCCGGTCGCCGACTCCGCGTACGGGCACCCGCCCAGCCCACCGGCCGACGAGTCCACAGTCGTCACGCCGCAACGCAAAGCGGCGAGCGTGTTCGACAGGGCCTGCCCGTACGTGTCGTGGAAGTGCACGGCCAGCCGGGAAACGTCGCGGAAGCCTTCCAGCAACGACTCGACCTGACCCGGGGTCGCCACGCCGATGGTGTCGCCCAGAGACAACTGCGAGCAGCCCATCTCCAGCAACCGCTCGCCCACGGCCACGACCTGGGACCGCGCCACGGCCCCCTCCCACGGGTCGCCGAAGCACATCGACACGTACCCGCGCACGTCCAGACCCGCTGCCAGCGCACGGGACACCGTCGGCTCGAACATCTCGAACTGCGAGTCCAGCGTCCGGTTCAGGTTCCGCGAGGCGAACGTCTCCGTGGCCGAAGCGAAGATCGCGATGTGCGTGACGCCGGCCTCCAGGGCACGGTCCAGGCCACGCTCGTTCGGCACCAGCACGGGGTAGACGACACCAGGACGTTGTTCCAGCCCGGCCAGCAACTCGGCGGCGTCGGCCAGCTGCGGCACCCACTTGGGGTGCACGAAGGACGTGGCCTCCAAAACGGACAGTCCCGCCGAGGCCAGCCTGTCCAGGAACTCCAGCTTCACCGCCACCGGCACGACGACCGACTCGTTCTGCAGCCCGTCCCTGGCGCCGACCTCCCAGATCGTCACCCGCGAGGGCAGCGAGCCGGAGCCGACGACGTCGGGCAGACCGGCCTCACGCGCGCCCATCGACCACTCCAGGGCGGAAGTCGTCGTCCGGGTTGTCGTTGACCTCGCGGTACAGCATGGTGTGCACCTTCTCCACGGACGGGATGTCGTCGAACTCGAGCGGCTCGTCCGAGGCCGACTCGATGATCAGCGTGCCGCAGCCGAGCAGCCTGTCCAGGAAACTGTGCTCGAAGCGGACGCTGTTCACACGAGCCAAAGGGATGTCGAGGCCTGTGCGCTTGAACACGCCCTCGCGGTACATCACGCGGTCCGACGTGATGATGAAGTGCGTCGTCCGCCAGCGCGCGAGCGGCGTCAGCGTCAGCCACAGGATCAGCACGACGCCGACGACGGCGAGCGCGATCCACGCGACGGCGGCCCACGACTGATCGCCGACCAACCCGGCCAGGTAGGTGCCGAGCGCGACCACCACCAGCAGCCAGAACACCGGGAAGATCAGCATCTTCCAGTGGGGGTGCTTGTGGATCACGACGTGCTCGCCGGAGCTCAGCAGGTCGTCGGGATAGGCCATGGGCCAACCCTAACTACGCCGGGCGCAAATGCACCACGTCACCAGCGGACACGCCGTGGTCCGCACCGTCGGCGCCGCGCACGACCAGCGTGCCGTCGGCCTCGATGCGCTGCGCCACCCCGAGAAGCTCGACACCGTCCGAGAGTTCGACCCGAACCTGCGAGCCGACGGTCGACGAGTGCTCCTCGTATTCCTCCAGCACGCCGGACTCGACCGCGTCGCCGCCGTTCTTGCGCCACACGCCTTCCAGGCCGGCCAGTTCGACCAGCAGCCGGAACGCCAGCTCGCCGCGATCCAGTTCGGCGGCGCCCAGGTCCTCCAGCGACGTCGGCGCGAGGCCGCCCGGCGCGGGCTGGACGTCGGAGGGCAGCTTCGCCACGTTGAGACCGATGCCGACGACGACCGCCCCGTCGGCGGTGATCTCGGACAGGATCCCGGCGCCCTTGCCCGCGTCAGAGCCGAGCAGCAGGTCGTTCGGCCACTTCAGCGTCGCCTCGACTCCAGCCGACTGGGCGACGCGCACCAGGGCCAGTCCGGCGATCAGGTTCAGCCACGGCAGCTTCGCGGCGGGCACGCCGGCGGGCCGGAACAGCACGCTCAGGTAGAGCCCGCCCGCGGGCGACGACCAGCTGCGGCCGCGACGGCCCTGCCCCGCGCTCTGCTCCAGCGCGATCAGCACGGTGCGGTCGGCGGCGCCGGAAGCGGCCAGATCGGCGTTCGTGGACGCGGTGGTCTCCACGACGTCGAGAGCGGCGTACGGGCCGTTGGGTGCGACAAGCCGGGAGCGCAGCTCTTCTGCGTCGAGTGCGGTGGTCATCGCGCCAGGTTATGGGAACGGAAGAGAGTACGTGCGATCAGAGATTGCCAACAGGTTGCCGTGACCTGGACAACTGCACGGGGCAGTTCAGCAATGGTCTCGTTAGGCTGCGAGCCCATGAGCAGTGCGACCGAGCCGATCGGGCACGTCCCCACCGGCGCTTCAGGCGCCCCGGACGTCCACACCACCGCGGGCAAGCTCGTTGACCTGTACCGACGCAACGACGAGGCGGTTCACGCCGGCTCGGAACGCGCGGTCGAGAAGCAGCACGCGAAGGGCAAGAAGACAGCCCGCGAGCGCATCGACCTCCTGCTCGATCCCGGTTCGTTCGTCGAACTGGACGAGCTCGCCCGGCACCGCTCCACGAACTTCGGCCAGGAGAAGAACCGCCCGTACGGCGATGGCGTCGTGACGGGCTACGGCACCGTCGACGGCCGTCCCGTGTGCGTGTTCTCCCAGGACGTCACGGTCTTCGGCGGCTCGCTCGGCGAGGTGTACGGCGAGAAGATCGTCAAGATCATGGATCTGGCCATCAAGACGGGCCGCCCGATCGTCGGCATCAACGAGGGCGGCGGCGCGCGCATCCAGGAGGGCGTCGTCTCGCTCGGCCTCTACGGCGAGATCTTCTCCCGCAACGTCAAGGCCTCCGGCGTGATCCCGCAGATCTCGCTGATCATGGGCTCGAACGCGGGCGGGCACGTCTACTCCCCCGCGCTGACCGACTTCGTCGTGATGGTCGACCAGACCTCGCACATGTTCATCACCGGCCCGGACGTCATCAAGACCGTCACCGGCGAAGACGTGACGATGGAGGAGCTCGGCGGCGGTCGCACGCACAACACCAAGTCCGGCAACGCGCACTACCTCGGCAACGACGAGGAAGACGCGATCGCGTACGTCAAGGAGCTCCTGAGCTACCTGCCGTCGAACAACCTCTCGGACACGCCCGCGTTCGAGGGCACGCTGGCCGAGGGGTCGATCTCCGACTCGATCACGGACGACGACCGCGAGCTCGACACGCTCATCCCGGACTCGGCGAACCAGCCGTACGACATGCACGAGGTCATCAACCGCGTGCTCGACGAGGGCGACTTCCTCGAGGTGCAGCCGTTGTTCGCGCCGAACATCCTCGTCGGCTTCGGCCGCGTGGACGGGCATTCGGTCGGTGTCGTCGCGAACCAGCCCACCCAGTTCGCCGGCTGTCTCGACATCGACGCGTCCGAGAAGGCCGCACGGTTCGTGCGCACCTGCGACGCGTTCAACATCCCGGTGCTGACGTTCGTCGACGTGCCCGGCTTCCTGCCCGGCACCGACCAGGAGTGGAACGGCATCATCCGGCGCGGCGCCAAGCTGATCTACGCCTACGCCGAGGCCACGGTTCCGCTGGTCACCGTGATCACGCGCAAGGCGTACGGCGGCGCGTACGACGTCATGGGTTCCAAGCACCTCGGCGCCGACATCAACCTCGCGTGGCCGACCGCGCAGATCGCCGTGATGGGCGCGTCGGGTGCGGCGAACATCGTGCACCGCAAGACTCTCGCGGCGGCGGCGGCCAACAGCGAGGACGTCGACGCACTGCGCGCGAAGCTCCAGCAGGAGTACGAGGACGCGCTGTGCAACCCGTACGTCGCCGCTGAGCGCGGCTACGTCGACTCGGTGATCCCGCCGTCGTACACCCGCGGTTACGTGGCGCGGGCGTTGTCGATGCTGCGGGACAAGCGGGAGACGCTGCCGCCCAAGAAGCACGGGAACATCCCGCTGTGACCGCGCCAGAGGAGAAGCCGCTGCTCAAGGTCGTCAAGGGCACGCCCGACGACTACCAGCTGGCCGCGCTGACCGCTGTCATCGCCGGGCTGGCTTCGGCCGCGCCCGTCGAGGAGAAGCCGAAGCAACGCTCCGAGTGGGCGAACCCGGCGCGCCGGGTTCGCCGGCCGTTGCACCATGGGCCGGGCGCCTGGCGCGCCTCCGGTTTCCCCGGCTAGATCGAGGAACGGCCTCTCGCGTGGTTCAGCGGGAGGCCGTCTTCGGGTCGAACTCGACGGTCTGATCGATGTCGCCGTAGCCGTCGACCCGCGTGGGAAGGCCCGGCGGGCATTCGAGAGCCGAGGCCTCGGCTGCAGGGGAACGGTCACGGCGGACCAGGACGCGCACGCACGTCCGCACCTTGACCTGTTCGTAGGTCCACCCGCCGCCGGCTTCACCGTGGCCGTACACGACCATGTCCAGCTCGAAGCCGCCATCGAGCGGCCGGCTGTCGAAGATCTTGGGCCCGTGAGCGGCGACGAGCCTGTCTCTGTCGCTCCCCTGCGACACGGCCGAGCCGATGCCGGTGAGGTCGCTCTCGACCATTTCGTGCACGCTCGTGATCGCACGATCGAGGGCGAAGTCCCTCTCGGTGACGCACCCCGCAGCGGTGCAGGCGAGCGTGGCCAGCACGGCAGCACCGGCCCAGGCCCTCATCAGCACTCCACCCGGCGGCTCGTCACGTTCAGGCCGACGGCGACCTCGCGACAGCGGGTCTCGCCGTCGACCTGCATCTTCAGCGTCCAGAACGCGCTGCCGTACGCGGAGGTCTGACGCAGCACCTGCACCCCGGCGTGGTTGAGCGGCGAGCCGGAACGCACCGCTGGCACGATCTGCGAGAGCAACGCGTTCTCCGCGCGGTCGGCGGTGTCGGCGAACGGCCAGATGGGCACTCCGTAGCCGATCGGGTCACTCGCGAGCACGCTTCCAACGCCCCACGATCCAATGAGGCCGCCGAGCACGACGAGCAGTGCCGCGATCCGTCTGCGCTTGCCTTCGCGATCGGAGCCGCGTTCGGTGAGGACAAGCACCCAGCGCTTCACTCTGCCGAGAGTGCCGACCGAGGAGGTGATCGCGCATCAGTAGTACTACTCGAACGGACCGCGACAACTGGCGGACCGTGTACGCGCTCTGCGTCGGGTTCTTCATGACGCTGCTGGACACGACCATCGTCAACGTCGCGCTGCAGTCGATGATCACCGACCTGAACGCCTCCCTGAACGACGTCATCTGGGTCGTCAGCGCCTACCTGCTGGCGTTCGCGGTGCCGTTGCTGCTGACGGGACGGCTGGGTGACCGGTACGGGCCCAAGAGGCTCTACGGCATCGGGCTCACGCTGTTCCTCGTGGCATCGCTGGCCTGCGGTCTCGCCACCAGTGCCGACGCGCTGATCACGGCGCGCGTCTTCCAGGGCCTGGGCGCGGCGGCCATGACCCCGCAGACGATGGCGTTCATCACGCACCTGTTCCCGCCGGCCAGGCGGGGCGCGGCACTGGGCATGTGGGGGTCGGTGGCCGGGCTCGCGACGGTCTCCGGGCCGTTGCTCGGCGGTGTGCTGGTCACGCACCTGGGCTGGGAATGGATCTTCTTCGTGAACCTCCCGATCGGGGTGGTCGCGCTGGTGCTTCTGTTCGTGTGGGTGCCCGACCTGCGGCCGAACCGCGCGCCCAGGTTCGACGTGCTCGGGGTCGTGCTGTGCTGCCTCGGGCTCGGGCTGCTGGTGTTCGGGATCCAGAACGGCGAGCACTACCAGTGGGGCAGGGTCGCGGGACCGCTGACGATCGCCGAGATCATCGCGGCCGGGGTGCTGTTCCTCGCGCTGTTCGTGTTCTGGCAGGCGTCCGCGCGCAACCCGGAGCCGCTGATGCCGTTGCGGATCTTCCGCAACCGCAACTTCTCGCTCGGCAACGTCGCGAACGTCGCCATCGGCATCACGGTGACCGGGGTGTTCGTGCCGCTGGCGCTGTTCCTGCAGACCGTGCCGAAGCTGTCGCCGCTGATGACGGGCCTGGTCACGGCACCGGCGTCGCTGATGTCCGGCGTGGTGGCGATCGTCGCGGGACGGTTGTCGAACCGGGCGGACGCCAAGTACCTGCCGATCACCGGGTTCGCGCTGATGGCCGCGGGCATCCTGGCGATGACGTTCCTGCTCGGAGACGGCTCGCAGTGGGTGCTGCTGCCGTCGATGGTCGCGCTGGGCATCGGCATGGGGCTCGTGTTCTCACCGCTGACGAACATCTCCACGCGCACGCTCGACAGGTCGCTGCTGGGCGCCGGGTCCGGCATCTACAACACGTCGCGGCAGTTCGGGAACGTGCTGGGCAGCGCGCTGACGGCGGCCGTGCTGCAGATCGTGCTGGCCGCCACCGGTGACTTCACCACGGCCGTGCGGGCGTCGTTCTACCTGCTGCTGGCGGTGCTCGTGGTGGGGATCGCGGCCTCGTTCGCCTTTCGGCAGGTCGCCGCCCCGAGCGTGACAGACTCGGAGCGTGCGTCTGATCCTGGCCTCCCAGTCACCCGCCCGTCTTAGCGTCCTGCGGTCCGCGGGCATCGAACCCGTCGTCCGCGTCTCCGGTGTCGACGAGGACGCGCTGATCGCGTCGCTCGACAACCCGACGCCGGAGGAGACCGTCGTCGTGCTGTCCGCGGCCAAGGCCGAGGCGATCGAGCACGACGACGACTGCGTGGTCGTCGGCTGCGACTCGATGCTGCTGTTCGAGGGCGAACTCGTGGGCAAGCCCGGCACTCCCGAGGTCGCGCTGGAGCGGTGGCGGCGGGTGGCGGGCAAGAGCGGCGTGCTGATCACCGGGCACACCGTGCTGCGGGTCGCCGCGGGAGAGATCACCGGCCGCGCCTCGGCCGCCGAGTCGACGACCGTGCGGTTCGGCACGCCGTCGGAGGAGGAGCTGGAGGCGTACATCGCGACGGGCGAGCCGTTGCACGTCGCCGGCGGCTTCACGATCGACGGGCTCGGCGGCTGGTTCATCGACGGCATCGACGGCGACCACACGTCCGTCATCGGCATCAGCCTGCCGCTCACCCGAAGGCTGCTCAGCCAGGTGGGTGTTTCCGTGTCCACACTCTGGTAGACGCTGGTCACAGTTCACCCGATCGAGGAAGACTTCCCCTGACGCCGGCGTTGGGGGCTAGCGGTGAACGAGTACTTGACGCGTCGCAGGAACATCGACCTGGCACGCAGGACGAGCACGGGCTGTCGGAGCTGACCGCTTCCGACGCCCCCTTTCGCTCATCCCTGCCCAGGAGATGTTCCAGTGTCGCTCGTTCAGACATACCGCAAGCCCAAGGTCTTCGGACTGACAGTTCTCGGCGCGCTCGTCCTCGGCGCGCTGGCAGGCTGGCTCGGCAAGGGCACGTGGCTCGCGCCCGTCCTCGCCAAGATCGGCTCCACCTTCACGGCGCTGCTGCAGCTGACCGTGATCCCGCTGGTGTTCACCGCGATCGTCGTCGGCATCGCGTCGCTGCGGAACCTGGGCGGCGGCCGCACGGCAGCCCGTCTCGGCGGCAAGACGTTCCTGTGGTTCGCCATCACGTCCTTCATCGCGGTGCTGATCGGCATCGCGGTCGCCTCGGTCCTGCGGCTCGGTCAGGGCGTGCAGATCGAACCCGCCGCAGGTGCCGTCGACAAGCTCGCCAAGCGCGCTTCCGGTTCGTGGCAGACGTTGCTCGACAACCTGGTGCCCACCAACATCTTCAGCTCGTTCACCGAGGGCGACGTGCTGCAGGTCGTGTTCATCGCGGTGCTGGTCGGCTTCGCCGCCTACGCGCTCGGTGAGAAGGCCGCGCCGTTCACGAACCTCGTGAAGTCGTTCTTCGAGATCATCCAGAAGGTCGTCGGCTGGATCATCCTGCTGGCCCCGATCGGCATCTTCGGCCTCATCGGCAACGCCGTCGCGTCCTACGGCAACGCGTTCGTGAAGCCGCTGTTCTCGTTGATCCTGGCCGTGTACCTCGGTTCCGCTCTGGTGCTGTTCGTCGTCTACCCGGTGCTGCTGAAGTTCGTCGGCAAGACCTCACCGGTCGAGTTCTTCCGCAAGGCGGGCACGGCGCTGCAGTTCGCGTTCGTGTCGCGGTCGTCCGGCGCCACGCTTCCGTTGTCCCGCAAGGCAGCCACCGACCTCGGCGTCCCGCAGGAGTACGCGAACTTCGCCGTGCCGCTGGGCACCACGACCAAGATGGACGGCTGCGCCGCGGTCTACCCGGCCGTCGCGACGATCTTCATCGCGAACCTGTTCGGCATCCAGCTCTCGGTGTGGCAGTACGTCGGCATCGTGCTCGTGGCCGTGTTCGGCGCTCTGGCCACGGCCGGAACGACCGGCTGGTACACGATGCTCACCCTGACGCTGAGCGTCGTCGGCCTGCCGCCGGCCGTGATCGCGACCGGTGTGGCCGTGGTCTACGCGATCGACCCGATCCTCGACATGATGCGCACCGCGACCAACGTGGCCGGCCAGATCACCGTGCCGGTGCTGGTGGCGCGCAGCGAGAACCTGATCGAGGAGCCCGCCGCTCCGGCGGAGAAGGACCTCGTCAACGCTTAACTGTCAGCGCACGGACGTAGTTGCGACAACTTCGGCACCGGTGCGGGCCAGCCTGGAAGCTGCTCCCGCGCCGGTGCCGGTGTCGTACAGCCGACGTTCGCGCCGAGTGCCGAGAACACCTGGACGAACGCGTCGTTGCACTGGCCGTCGCAGGCGCGCTGGGCCGAGACGATGTCCGCGGTGCCGTCCTCGTTGACGTCGTGCAGCCCGAGGTACCCGGCACTGGACAGATAGGCGGCCTGCGCGCGCGACCACGTGCCGTTCTTGCGGAACAGCACCTCGCCGAGCACCTTGCCGCCGCCGTCTCCGCGCACGAGGCACACGCTGATCGCCGCCGCCCGGCAGTCCAGCGACTCGGCGGTGATCGTCGCGCCGGACTCGGCGATGGTCATCTCGAAGATGTACGGGCCCGACTCGCCGGTCACCCTGATCCGCCCGCCGCCGGTTCCGGCGAGCAGCTCCACGAGGTCCTTGCCGACCGATTTGCCGATGACGACCTGGCAGACGGTGGTACCGCAGCGCATTCCGGGGTCGGTGCCGGATTGACCTGAATCGGTGTTGTTCGGCCTCCGGAAATAGGCGAACGTCAGCCCCGCGACGACGACCACGGCAGCGACGATGGCGATCACCTGCACCGACCTGGTTCCACCCACATCGCAGATTGTTGCCGATGGGCTCACGATTGATGTGAAGTGAGCCGTCTCTCCCTCTCGGAGTTCGTCGATTTCCGTAGACTGCGGCACCAGCCAGAGCCGTAATTAACCGGTCCAGCAGGAGGTACGACGCCGTGTCGCTGCGCAAGGTCCTCATCGCGAATCGCGGTGAGATCGCCGTCCGGGTCATCCGCGCCTGCCGTGACGCCGGTCTGACGAGCGTCGCCGTCTACGCCGAACCCGACCGCGACGCCCCGTTCGTGCGGCTCGCCGACGAGGCGTTCGCGCTGGGCGGCAACACTCCCGGCGAGAGCTACCTGTCGTTCGAGAAGGTGCTGGCGGCCGCCGCGCAGTCCGGTGCCGACTCCGTGCACCCCGGTTACGGCTTCCTGTCCGAGAACGCGGAGTTCGCGCAGGCCGTGATCGACGCCGGTCTGGTCTGGATCGGCCCGACCCCGCAGGCCATCCGCGACCTCGGCGACAAGGTGACCGCGCGGCACATCGCCATGCGGGCGGGTGCACCGCTGGTACCCGGCACCAAGGACCCGGTCAACGGACCGGACGAGATCATCGCGTTCGCCTCCGAGCACGGACTGCCGGTCGCGATCAAGGCGGCGTTCGGCGGTGGCGGCCGCGGCCTGAAGGTCGCGCGCACTCTCGAAGAGATCCCTGAGCTGTTCGACTCCGCGGTCCGCGAGGCCGTCACGGCGTTCGGCCGCGGCGAGTGCTTCGTCGAGCGCTACCTGGACAAGCCGCGCCACGTCGAGGCGCAGGTCCTCGCCGACACCCACGGCAACGTGATCGTCGTCGGCACGCGCGACTGCTCGTTGCAGCGCCGCCACCAGAAGCTGGTCGAGGAGGCGCCCGCGCCGTTCCTGACCGACGAGCAGCGCGCCACGATCCACTCCTCGGCTCGCGCGATCTGCCTGGAAGCGGGTTACCACGGCGCCGGCACCGTCGAGTACCTCGTCGGGCAGGACGGGTCGATCTCGTTCCTGGAGGTCAACACCCGCCTGCAGGTCGAACACCCGGTGTCGGAGGAGACGACGGGCCTCGACCTGGTGCGCGAGCAGTTCCGGATCGCGGCCGGCGAGAAGCTGCGGTTCACCGAGGACCCGACGCCGCGGGCGCACTCCATCGAGTTCCGGATCAACGGCGAGGACGCGGGTCGTGGCTTCCTGCCCGCACCCGGCACCGTGACGACGTTCATCGCGCCGTCCGGTCCCGGTGTCCGCGTGGACGCCGGTGTCGAGTCGGGTTCGGTGATCGGCGGGCAGTTCGACTCGTTGCTGGCCAAGCTGATCGTGACCGGCGAGAACCGCGACGAGGCCCTGGCCCGTGCGCGGCGCGCGCTGGACGAGATGGTCGTCGAAGGCATGGCGACGGTGCTGCCGTTCCACCGCGTGATCGTGCGGGACGCGGCGTTCACCGCCGAGAAGCCCGAAGGTTTCACCGTGCACACGCGGTGGATCGAGACGGAGTTCGACAACCAGATCGCGCCGTTCGCCGGTGCTGCCGACGCGGCGGAGGAAGAGACGCCGCGCCAGACCGTGGTGGTCGAGGTCGGCGGGCGTCGCCTGGAGGTGTCGCTGCCGGGCGATCTCGCCGTCGGTTCCCGGCCTGCCGCCGCCGCTGCCAAGAAGCCGAAGACGAAGCGCGCGGGTGGCGGTTCGGCGGCCGTGTCGGGTGACGCGGTGGCGGCGCCGATGCAGGGCACGATCGTGAAGGTGGCCGTCGAGGACGGGCAGACCGTCGAGGCGGGCGACCTGATCGTGGTGCTGGAGGCCATGAAGATGGAGAACCCGGTGACGGCGCACAAGGCCGGCACGGTGACGGGTCTCGCGGCCGCGCCCGGCGACCCGATCACCCAGGGCACCGTGATCTGCGAGCTGAAGGACTGAGCTCGCAGGCTCGCGCAGGGGTCCCCCTGGGCGTTGGGTCCCCCGCGTCCCAACGTACTCAGGGGGTCTGACACTCGCGGTGGACCCGGCGGCGGGCCGTGATCTGCACGCTTCCGAACGGACCGGCCGGGTCGCTCACCCGGTGCGGCGACCGCAACCCTCCTCGGTCGATTTCCGCCGTCCAGGCGGGTGCATCACGCCGCCGGCCCCGCGCCCTCATATCGGGTATATGGGGGCGCGGGGCCGGCGGCGTGAGGTGCCCCACTGGGCGCCGGAAGCGGCCGGGGAGGATTGCGGTCGCCGCACTAGGATTGGTTCGTGAGCGACCCGAGCAGGGACATCCGCATCGGTGACACCGAGCGTCAGCAGGCGTTGCAGGTGCTCGGTGAGCACATGAGCGCGGGCCGCATCGACATCAACGAGTACGGCGACCGGTCCGCCAAGATCACCACCGCGAAGACCCGCGGCGAGCTGATGGCGTTGTTCTACGACCTGCCCGATCCGCGGCCGCAGTTCGTCGCGCCCGTGCCGATGTTCAACGAACCCTCCAGGGCGCCCGCGCGCCGGTGGGAGGGTGCGGTCATTCCCGTCGTCGGTGTGGCCGTGGCGATCGTGTTCTTCGCCTTCGTCAAGAATCCGTTGATCTTCCTGCTCATCCCCGCGGTGGCGATCCTGTGGGGCCAGTGGAACGGACGCCGGCGCTGAAACCCTTGCTGTTGCTGGATCTCGACGGTGTGGTGCGCAGGTTTCCGCCGATGCCCGCGGAGATCGCCGCGCGTGCTTTCGAGCCGTCGTTGCTGCACCGCGCGGTCACCGGGGAGATCTCCGACGAGCAGTGGCGGCAGGCGGTCGGCCCGGACTTCGTGGCCACGCCCGGCGAGGTGATCCCCGAGGCGCTGGCGCTGGTCCGCACCGCGCGACGGCAGTGTTTCGTGGCGTTGCTGTCCAACGCGACCACGCGGCTGGAGGCGGACCTGGCGCTGCTCGGCCTCGACGCCGAGTTCGACGCGGTCTTCAACTCGTCCCGGCTCGGTCTCGCGAAGCCGGATCCCGCGATCTACCGCAGGGTGCTGGACGAGCTCGGCCACCCGACCGCGGTCTTCTGCGACGACACGGCGGAGAACGCGGCCGCCGCCACCAAAGCCGGTCTGGACGGCGTGCACGTGCCGGACACGGCGGCGTTGCGGACGGCGCTGGCCGTGCGGGAGCTGATCCCGCCGACCGTGCTGCTGGTCCTGCCGGACCGCGACGAGGCCGAGGAACTGGCGACGGAGTTGCTGGAGGCCGGCTGGGGCCCGTGCGCCGTGCACAGGGACATGCTGGCGGGCGAGGACGACGCCGAGGACGTGGACTGGGTGGTCGAGCTGACCACCGCGCCGGACGGCCTGCCCGCGTCCGCGCACCACGCCGAGCTCGACGAACTGGCCGAGCGGCACGACGGTTTCACCAGCGACGGTTAGCCTCTGGCCGTGGAGCCAGTTGAGATCAACGCGGGCGAGTACTACCTGCGCGCCTTCCGCAGCGACGACCGCATCGACGACGTGCCGGCGCTGGCCGAGGCCTTCGCCGACGCCGAGACCAAGCGGTACATGCCGCGTCTGACCGCGGACGGCGCGCCGTCCGCGGAGACGTTCGTCCTGCTGATGACCGACGGCTGGGAGAAGGACTACCGCTGGTCGTGGGCGGTCTGCGAGTCCGTCACCGCCGAGGTGATGGCCGGGATCGTGATCCACAACGTCGACCACCACCTCGGGTCCGCCGAGGTGATGTGCTGGAGTCAGCCGAAGCACCGCGGCAAGGGCGTGCTGCCGGCCGCGCTGAACTCCGTGCTCGGCTGGGTCTACGGCGCGATGGACATGCACCGGGTCACCTACCGGCACGCGGTGTCGAACGCGGCCTCGCAGCGGGTCGCGGAGAAGTGCGGATTCACCCTGGAGGGTCGTCTTCGCGAGGAGGCGATGGTCGATGATCAGCGCGAAGACCAGTTGCTGTGGTCACGGCTGGCGTCGGACCCCCTCCCAGAGCAGCTACGGTGACCGGCCATGCGGACCACGGGGCTCCTCATCGTCGCGATGGCGCTGGCCGGGTGCACGGCGGCGCCCCAGCAGAGCGCGCTGACCACCCCGCCTCCCCCACCGCCGTCACCCACGACGACGCCCTCGCAGCTTGACTTCCCGCAACGGCCGCGCGCGGTGCCGCTCGACAAGGTGGACCCCTGTGCGGTGCTGACCGCCGACCAGCGCACGGCGCTGAGCCTCGACAACCCGCCCAGCGCGTACGTCGAACCGAGCTTCGGCAGTGCGAAGGCGTGCACGATCCGCAGCACGACGAGCGGGAATGTGGCGAGGATCGCACTGGTGCTCGCCTCGGGCGCGGACGTGTGGCTCTCGGAGAACGCCCAGGTGGATTACACGGTGAGCGCGATCGAGGGATTCGCGGCGATTACTGTCCGCACACCCGACGTGCACGACGTCTGCAATGTGGAAATAGACGTTGCCGATGGGCAGTTCCTCGACGTCATGTTCCGCGACGGCGGGAATTCCACTGCCGTACAACAAGATCATCTTTGCCTCGGCGCCCAGCGGGTGGCAGAGGCGGCGATGGCCAGTTTGCTCCAGAAGCGCTGACCCACTCGGGCGGATGTCACTGTTCGCACTCCACAGCGTTACCTTCGGTGGTTAGAGTGTCGATGCGCTTGCACGTACAACCGCCGGAGGTTCCACCATGCCGCCAGGGGGACGCAGCGGGGCAGACTCCTCGCCACCCGCTTCACATGAGCTGAACGTGGAGCCAGAGGCGATCCCGGCGCTGCGCAGCACGTTCTCGGCCGCCCTGATCAAGCTGGACAAGCAGATCGAGATGGCGATCACCGAGTTCCGCGTGCGCCCGTGGGCGGGTGACCCGGTCAGCCAGGAGGCCGCGGAGAAGTTCAACGACCGCTCGATCGCGGACGGGGACTCGGCTCTGCAGGCCCTGCTGAACTACCAGCGGCAGCTCAAGACCGCGATGGACAACCTCAACCAGATCGAACGGCAGTACAACGTGGTCGAGGGCGACAACACCGGCATGATGAACAAGAGCGGGTGCTGACCATGGCAGACAACCGCTGGCAGGGCTACAGCCACAAAGAACTCTACGAGCGCATCCACGCGGGTCCGGGCGCTTCCGCGTCGTTCGCGTCGATGGAGCGCTGGCAGGGCGTGTCGGCCGCGCTGTCCGAGATCAACGACGACCTGCACTCCGGCATCGCGCTCTCGGGCGCGAAGTGGCAGGGCAAGGCCGCCGACCTGGCTCAGGCAGGCCTGAACCCGATCGCCGCCTGGGCGGACAGCGCCCGCACCGGCTCGGACGTCATGCGCTACTCGGCCGAACTGCAGGCCGGGTACGTCTCGAAGGCCCGCGCGGACATGCCGGCGCCGGTCAACGTGACCGCGGAGCAGCCGGGTGCCCTCGTCAGCGGCATCACCCACCTCTTCGGCGGCCAGACCGACCACGAGAAGCAGGAGGCGGCCCAGGACGCCGCCGAGCGCCGCGCCCGTGAGGTCATGTCCACCTACGCGTCGTCCACGACCTCGAACACCTCGACGCTCGGCCAGTTCACCCAGCCTCCGCAGCTGCAGATCAGCGGCTCCGGCACCGTGCACGGCGGTGGTGCCCAGATCGGCGCGGCCACTGTCTGGGGCGCCGGTGCGTACGGCAACGGCGGCAGCGCCACCCGCGGCCGCACCTCGACGGGCACACGCGGTGCCGCTGCCCCGCCGCCCAAGAGCGGCACGCCCGCTCCGGGCTCCACGACGCGTACGTCCAGCACGGGCACCAGCACGGCTCCCGGCACCAAGGGCACGCACGGCTCGGTCACGGCCGGCACCACCGGTCCTGGTGGCACGGGCACCGCGGGCGTCGGCCTGGCTGGTCAGCGCACCTCCAGCCGTTCGGGGAACTCCGCCGGCCACGAGGTGAAGCAGATGGAGGACGGCGCGACCGCGGCCTCCGGTGCCGCCATGGGCACGGTCATGAACCAGGGCCACGCCGCCGGTGCCGCGAACGCGGCAGGTTCCGCCATGGGCTCGATGGGCACCGTCGGTGCCTCGAACAACGGCGACCAGGTCCACCGCAGGGCCGTGCCGATGCCACAGTCGTTCGACCCGTTCGGCGGCATGGGCGGCGGGCGCAAGGGCGAGGAAGAGGAGGACTTGGAACACAAGGCCGCCGACTACCTCCGCGAGCGCGATGACATCTACGGCGTGGGCAGCTACACGTTGCCCGTCATCGGGGAGAGCACGACCGACTGATGACTCTGTTCGGCTTGGACGCCGGGACGAGCGACACGCGCGACCCGGTGATCATCTCCACGCTGGAGTTCGACGTCCTCTGGGAGCACCTGGGCCTTGAGGTGATGCCGCTCGTCCTGAAGGTGCCCTCACCTGGCAAGACCACGGAGGAACGCCGCGCCATCGAGGACCAGGTCTGGCTGCAGCTCGGCGCCCGCGGCCTCGGCGGCCCGCGTTCCCTGGACCCGACCCTGGAAGACCTGCTGCACGTCCTGAACCGCCCGCAGCAGGAGATCGACGCCCGGATGTGGCTGAACGAACGCAGCCTCCGGGTGCTGGCAGCGGGCAAGGGCCAGGCGGGCGTGCTGGCGATCCTCGACGGCACCCAGCTGATCCTGCGCCCGGCGGAGGCCGACGGCCTCCCACGTGAGGCCCTCACCGCCCTGCCGACCGCTCCGGCGGGCGAGGGCCACTCCATCACCCTGCCGTCTGCGGACCTGGACGGAGCAGCGGCCTCAGCGACGACTCCGGAGGACCTGGAGGCCGCGCTGAGTGCGACGTTGCGCGCCGGCGACGCCCACACGCTGGCCGAGATGGTCCGCGACGCCTCGAACCGCGGCCAGTTCGGCGCGGCCGCCCGCGACAAGTGGGGCAAACGCGTCCGCCCCGACCGCGTGGTCGCCTTCTACGACACGCCGAAGGGCCGCTACCTGCAGATGCGCCGCGCGGCGGACGGTCAGCCTCCGTGGTCGACCATCACGCCGGTCGACTACCGGCGCATGCACCACCACCTGGTGGAACTGCTGGCAGAGGCCGCGGGCTCCTGACCACCGGGTCAGGAGCCTCAGCTCAGGATCAGGGCCCGATGCCCGAGCAGGGCCGGGTCCTCAGGTCGTTCACGTAGTCGTCGGGAGCCCCGGCGGCTTCCGCCGCGTCGGCGACCACCCCGATGTAGCGGGCGGACGGCAGCCCGCCCTCGTAGGCGTCCAGCACGTAGAGCCAGGCGACCACGGACCCCTCGAGGGTCTGCACCCGCAACCGGATCTTCTTGTACAGGCCGAGCGCACCCTCCCAGCGGTCCAGCCGCGACTCATCGCGAGGCGACACGTCGTAGAGCACGCAGAACGTCTGGTGGTCTGGCTCCTCGACGATCGTCGCAAGGGCACCCTCCCAGCCGAGGTCCTCGCCACCGAACGTCATGCGCCATCCAACGAGCCAGCCGGTCCCCGCGAGCGGGGAGTACGGGGCTCGCTCCATCATCTGGTTCGGATCCATGTTCGACCCGTACGCGGCATAGAGCGGCACGTCCGACAGCGTAGCGACACGACGATCAGCTTTCGGTACTGACGACACGGTCGATTCGGTCAACGCGTACGGTTGAGCCGCCCAGCAAGCCCGTGGAAGGGAACTGATCGTGACCCGCATCGTCATCATCGGCGGCGGACCCGCAGGTTACGAAGCAGCTCTGGTCGCGGCGCAGCACGGTGCCGACGTGACCGTCGTCGAGAACGACGGGGCAGGTGGCGCGTGCGTGCTGTACGACTGCGTGCCGTCCAAGACCTTCATCGCTTCCGCGGGGGCCCGCAGCGCCTTCCGCAATGCCGGTGAGCTGGGCATTCAGACCCACAACGAACTCGCGACGGTGGATCTTCCGGTCGTGCACGGACGGGTGAAGGGCCTCGCTCTGGCCCAGTCCGCGGACGTGCGCGCACGCCTTCAGCGGGAGGGCGTGCGGCTGATCAACGGGCGCGCGAAGTTCGTCGACGACTCGCGCGGGCTCGCCCAGCACCAGGTCGTGGCGACCGGCGCGGACGGCTCCGACGAGATCCTCAACGCCGATGTGGTTCTCATCGCAACCGGTGCGACGCCGCGCGTGTTGCAGGGCGCGGAGCCCGACGGCAAGCGGATTCTCACCTGGCGGCAGATCTACGACCTGCCTGAGCTGCCCGAACACCTCGCGGTGATCGGTTCCGGCGTCACCGGTGTCGAGTTCGCCAGCGCCTACACCGAGATGGGCGTGAAGGTGACAATGGTCTCCAGCCGGGACCGCGTCCTGCCGCACGAGGACGCCGACGCGGCCGCGGTGCTGGAGGACGTGTTCGCCGAGCGCGGCACGGCCGTCGTCAAGCACGCCCGCGCGGACAAGGTCGAGAACACCGGAGACGGCGTTCTGATCCACCTGGAAGACGGTCGCACGATCGAGGCATCGCACGCCCTGATGACCGTCGGTTCGGTGCCGAACACGACCGACATCGGCCTCGACAAGATCGGTATCGAGCTCGGGCGTGGCGGGTACATCCCCGTCGACCGGGTCAGCCGGACGAACGTCAGCGGCGTCTACGCGGCCGGCGACTGCACCGGCGTGCTGCTGCTCGCGTCCGTCGCCGCCATGCAGGGGCGCATCGCGATGTGGCACGCGCTGGGCGAGGGCGTCAGCCCGATCAAGCTCAAGACCGTCGCCGCGAACGTCTTCACCAACCCCGAGATCGCCAGCGTCGGCATCAGCCAGCAGGCGATCGACTCGGGCGAGGTGCCCGCGCGCACGATCATGCTGCCGCTGGCCACGAACCCCCGTGCCAAGATGGAGGGTCTGCGCCGCGGCTTCGTGAAGCTGTTCTGCCGCCCGGCAACCGGTGTGGTCATCGGTGGTGTGGTGGTCGCGCCGAACGCGAGCGAGCTCATCCTGCCGATCGCGCTGGCCCTGCAGAACCAGCTCACCGTCGAGCACCTCGCGACGACCTTCTCGGTCTACCCGTCGCTGTCCGGCTCGATCACCGAGGCCGGCCGCCAGCTCATGCGTCACGACGACCTGGACTGATCAAGGCAACCTCTCCCCGGAGTCGTGCGTGTCCTGGGCACGCAGGACTCTGGGGAGGAAGTCGTGGGAAAAAAGTTCGCAACGCTGCTGGCCGGGTTGAGCCTGGTGGCGGTCGTCCCGGCCGCCGCGCAGGCGCAGGACGACATCTATCTCGACATCTATCTGCGGTACACGATGCCGAGTTCCACGGTGTCGGTGACGCTACGGGGCTGCGCCGAGCCGACCGTCGCCACGTCCCCCGGCTTCGTCAGCCCCGCGCGACTGGAGCCGGACGAGTCGGGAAACACGACCGGCCGCACGCAGGTCGTGCTCCAGTGGGGCACTTACACCGCGACGGCGGAGTGCGCGGGCAAGTCCTATTCGGGCCAGGTCACCGTGCACGGGCCGGGCCTGAACGGCTGGAGCGGCATCGACCCGTCACTCGTCGAGCCGGGCGGAGAGGTCAGCTCCAGGCTCATCAAGAACCACTGCGACTATCAGGGCGCCATCACGTCGCCCGGCTTCGCCGAGCCGCTCTACTTCTACAACCACCAACCGCGTTGGGTCGAGGGCAAGACGACGGTGATCACGAGGCCCGGCACCTACACCGCGACCCTGCGCTGCGCGGAGTCCCCGGTTCCCTTCACCAGCGAGTTCACGATCAAGGGGACTCCGAGGCCCAAGGCGCCGCCCATCGTGATTCCCCCTGGCGCCCTGTAGACCGAGGAGAGCGATCGCACCCCTGCTGGGTCACGTCGACGGCGACAGGCAGCCCGGCATCTTCTTCCGGCTCAAGGAACTCGTGGCGGGCGACGAGGTCGAGGTGTCCAGAAAGGACGACACCACGCCCTGCACGAGGCTTCTGCGCGGAGGTCCCGGTGAGCACACCGCGATCCTGACCTGCGTGGGCGGCACCGCCTGATCATGATCACATTTCGGTCCGGTCTTGGCCGGACGCGCAACTAACCCACGAGATGTGCGTCAATGGGTCCGTGGGGACTCGTGTCTTGATCGCGGTGCTGTGTGTGGCTCTGGCCACCGCCTGTTCGCAGGGACCCGCACCGAAGCCGTCGGCGGCGACGAGCGACAGCGCGCCGCCGCCGGTGGTGTCACCGCTCGGCACCTCTGATCCGAAGGAGCTGCGGATCGAGCGGATCGGCGTGCGGTCGTCACTGGTCGCGCTCGGCCTCGACCCGCAGGGCGTCGTCCAGATGCCGCCCGCCAACGAGGGCATGCAGGCCGGTTGGTACCAAACGCAACCGCAGCAGTGGATCATCGTCGGACGGATCGAGAGCAACAAGGCCAGAGGCGTCTACTTCCGCCTGAACGACCTGTTGCAGGGCGACGTCATCGAAGTGTCCAAGAAGGACGGTTCGGTCGCCCGCTTCACCGTGACCCGCACGGAGAGGATCATCCGCGACGACTTCTTCGCAGAAGCCGTAGCGCGGGACAAGGACGAACAGGGGCTACGCCTGATCACGTGCGGCACCCGCGACAACGTGATCGTGCACGCAACCCCAGCCCCAGCCCAGTAACCACCCGCGAGGTCCGCGAACTCGCGAGGTTCGCGAGTTCGCGCTGGTCATCCGTTCGCCTCTTCGTCTCGATTCGGCGAAGCCCAATCGGGGCGAAGCGGCGGGCGGATGACCAGCTACTCGGCGAACTCGCGCGGAGTCTGCGGAGCAGCGACCAAAAACTCAGTCCTCGACCCAGTCGAAGGTCTTGCTCACTGCCTTCTTCCAGTTGGCGTACTCGGACGCGCGGCGGGATTCGTCCATCTGCGGCTCCCACTGCTTGTCCTGCGCCCAGTTCTCGCGGATCTCGTCCTCCGACTTCCAGAACCCGACCGCGAGACCGGCCGCGTAGGCGGCACCGAGCGCTGTCGTCTCCGCGACGACCGGCCTGATCACCGGCACGCCGAGGATGTCCGCCTGGAACTGCATCAGCAGTTCGTTCACGACCATGCCGCCGTCGACCTTCAACGCGGTCAGGTCGACGCCCGAGTCGGCGTTCATCGCGTCGAGCACCTCCCGCGTCTGGAAGGCCGTCGCCTCCAGCACGGCCCGCGCGAGGTGGCCCTTGTTGACGAACCTCGTGAGACCCACGATCGCGCCGCGGGCGTCGGAACGCCAGTACGGTGCGAACAGGCCGGAGAACGCGGGTACGAAGTACGCGCCGCCGTTGTCGTCCACCGACCGGGCGAACTCCTCGATCTCGGCCGCGCTGGAGATCATGCCGAGGTTGTCGCGCAGCCACTGCACCAGCGAGCCGGTGACCGCGATCGAGCCCTCCAGGGCGTAGACGGCGGGGGCCTCACCGATCTTGTAGCAGACGGTGGTGAGCAACCCGTTCTCGCTCATCACCTTCTCGGTGCCGGTGTTGAGCAGCATGAAGTTGCCGGTGCCGTAGGTGTTCTTGGCTTCACCGGGCGACAGGCAGGCCTGGCCGAACGTCGCCGCCTGCTGGTCGCCGAGGATGCCGGCGATCGGCACGCCGGCCAGCGCGCCGCGTTCGCGCACCTGGCCGTAGACCTCCGACGAGGAACGGATCTCCGGCAGCATCGACATCGGAATGCCCATGTCGGAAGCGATCGACTCGTCCCACTGCAACGTGTCGAGGTCCATCAGCATGGTGCGCGACGCGTTCGTCGGGTCGGTGACGTGCACGCCGCCGTCCACCCCGCCCGTCATGTTCCACAGCACCCACGTGTCCATGTTGCCGAACAGCAGGTCGCCGGCTTCGGCCCTCTCCCGCGCGCCTTCGACGTTGTCGAGGATCCAGCGGACCTTGGGCCCGGAGAAGTAGGTCGCCAGCGGCAGGCCGACCTTCTGGCGGTAGCGCTCCTGGCCGCCGCCGAGCGCACCCAGCTCCTGCACGATCTTGTCGGTGCGCGTGTCCTGCCAGACGATGGCGTTGTAGACGGGCTCACCGGTGTTCTTGTCCCACACCAACGCGGTCTCGCGCTGGTTGGTGATGCCGACGGCAACTATGTCCGAAGTGGACAGATCGGCTTTCGCGAGCGCGCCCGCGGCGACCTGGCGGGTGTTCTGCCAGACCTCCTTGGGGTTGTGCTCGACCCACCCCGCCCTGGGGAAGATCTGCTCGTGCTCCTTCTGGTCGACCGAGACGACCCGCCCGGAGTGGTCGAAGATCATGCACCGGGTCGACGTCGTGCCCTGGTCGATCGCGGCCACGTACTGCGTCATGCGAGAAGTCCTTTCAGACCGGGAGAACCAGGAAGAGCAGCGCGGCGAGCGCGCCACCCACGAGCGGGCCGACGACGGGGACCCACGAATAGCCCCAGTTGGCGTTGCCCTTGTTGCGGATCGGCATCATGAAGGCGTAGGCGATGCGCGGACCGAGGTCGCGCGCCGGGTTGATCGCGTAGCCGGTCGGGCCACCGAGCGACGTGCCGATCACCAGCACGACGAACGCGACACCCGCGTAGCCGAGCGCCGAGTTGCCGAACGTCGGCACGCCGTCCACCGCCACCTTCGCGGCCGGCGACAGCAGGATCCACGCGACGAGAACGAACGTGCCGATGATCTCGGAGACGAGGTTCCACGGCTTGTTCGGCACGGTCGGGCCGGTGGAGAAGATGCCGAGCGTGTTCTGCGGTTCGTCGTGCGTGTCGAACTGCAGCTTGTAGGTGGCCCAGCAGAGCATCGCGCCGATGATCGCGCCGACCATCTGCCCGAGGATGTAGACGGGCACATCGCCCCACGGAGTCTTGTCCGCGATCGCGAGTCCCAGCGTCACCGCCGGGTTGAGGTGCGCCCCGCTCGGGCTGGCGATGCTCGCGCCGGTGAAGACCGCGAAGGCCCAGCCGACGTTGACGAACAGGAATCCCGTGCTGTTTCCGAGGGTGTTCTTGAGCACCTGGTTCGCGACGACACCGGTGCCCAGGAGAATGAGAACCGCCGTCCCCAGCATCTCCCAGACGAAGATCGAGCCTGCGCTCATCGTCGGCCTCCACTCGTTTGCGGCCAGGCAGGACGCGCAAACCCGAGGTCAGGGCCGCGCCGCCCGCCTACAACGTGCTCGGACGCTATTACCGACCTGATCAGTTGTCCACGCCAAGTGGGTGCGGTCAGGCCATTTGCGGGCCGGAAGGTTCTGGCCAGCGCGCCCGTGGGCGGACGGCGGTCGCTGAAGGTAGCGTGAGGCGAAGTCGTAGCAGGGAGGCGTCTGTCGTGGCCACGCGCAAGAACGCAGCTGCACCACCGCGAACCCATGCCGAACCGCCGATCACCGGCCGGCTCGGTCCGGCCGAACGCGAGGAGGCCTGGCAGCGGCTGGGCGCCGAGACGTTCGACGTCGTGGTCGTCGGTGGCGGTGTCGTCGGTGTCGGCGCGGCACTGGACGCCGCCACTCGCGGACTGCGGGTGGCGCTCGTCGAGGCCCGTGACCTGGCGTCGGGCACGTCCAGCCGGTCCTCCAAGCTCTTCCACGGCGGCCTGCGCTACCTGGAGCAGCTGGAGTTCGGCCTGGTGCGCGAGGCACTGCGCGAGCGCGAGCTGATGCTGACGCGAATCGCGCCGCACCTGGTGAAGCCCGTCGCGTTCCTCTACCCGCTGACCAACCGCGTCTGGGAACGCCCGTACTCGGCGGCCGGCCTGTTCCTGTACGACACGATGGGCGGCGCCCGGTCCGTGCCGGGGCAGAAACATCTCACCCGAGCGGGTGCGCTCCGGCTGGTTCCGGCGTTGAAGCGCGACGCGTTGATCGGCGGCATCCGCTACTACGACGCCCAGGCCGACGACGCCCGGCACACGATGATGGTCGGCCGCACCGCCGCCCACTACGGCGCCGTGGTGCGCACGTCGACCCAGGTGGTCGAGTTCCTGCGCGAGGCGGACCGCGTGTCCGGCGTGCGGGTGCGCGACGTCGAGGACGGGCGCGAGGTCGACGTGCGGGCGCACGCCGTGATCAACGCGACCGGTGTCTGGACGGACGAACTGCAGCGGCTTTCGGGCTCGCGCGGACGGTTCCGGGTGCGGGCGTCGAAGGGCGTGCACATCGTCGTCCCGCGCGACCGGATCGTCGCCGAGGCCGGGATGATCCTGCGCACCGAGAAGTCCGTGCTGTTCGTCATCCCGTGGCGCAACCACTGGATCGTCGGCACCACGGACACGGACTGGAACCTCGACCTGGCGCACCCCGCGGCCACCAAGCACGACATCGACTACATCCTCGAACACGTCAACTCGGTGCTCGCGACCCCGTTGACGCACGACGACATCGAGGGCGTCTACGCGGGCCTGCGGCCGTTGCTGGCGGGCGAGTCCGACTCGACGTCGAAGCTCTCCCGTGAGCACGCGGTCGCGCGGGTCTCCCCTGGCCTGGTGGCGATCGCGGGCGGCAAGTACACGACGTACCGGGTGATGGGCGCGGACGCCGTCGACGCGGCGCACGTCGACCTGCCGGGCCGGATCCAGCCGTCGATCACGGACAAGGTGCCGCTGGTCGGCGCCGACGGCTACCACGCGCTGGTGAACCAGGCCGATCAACTGGCGGCCAAGCACGGCCTGCACCCGTACCGCGTGCGGCACCTGCTGGACCGCTACGGCTCGCTGGTGCACGAGGTGCTGTCGCTGGCCGCGGACAACCCGGAGCTGTTGAAACCGATCCCGGCCTCCCCCGACTACCTGCAGGTCGAGGCGGTGTACGCGGTCTCGCACGAGGGCGCGATGCACCTGGAGGACGTGCTGACGCGGCGCACCCGCATCTCCATCGAGTACGCCCACCGCGGCGTCGACTCGGCGGACGCGGTGGCCAGGCTGGTCGCGCCGATCCTCGGGTGGGACGAGGACGCGATCAAGCGCGAGGTCGAGATCTACAACGCGCGCGTCGAGGCCGAGCGCACGTCCCAGACCAAGCCGGACGACCAGGCGGCGGACGCGATTCGTGCCTCGGCACCGGAAGCGCGTCCTCAGTTGACCGAACCCGTGAGCTGATCTTCGGCATGCTGTAGGGCATGACTGGGGTTGGCAGACGAACTTTCCTGATCGGCGCAGCCGTGGCCGGTGCCGCTTCGACCGGTACCGCCCACGCTGCCCCTCCTGTGTTCGAGCACGGTGTCGCGTCCGGCGACCCGTTGCCCGACGGTGTCCTCCTGTGGACGCGCGTGGTGACGTCGTCGCCGATCCGGTGGGAGGTCGCTCGTGACGAGGACTTCCACCGGATCGTGAAGCGCGGTGTCACCCGCACTTCCGCCGCACGCGACCACACGGTGAAGGTCGAGGTCCACGGCCTGCGGGACAACACCCGCTACTGGTACCGGTTCCGCGTCGGCGAGGTCGTGTCGCCGGTCGGCAGGACCAAGACCGGCGGTTGCGGTTCCGAGTTGAACTTCGGCGTCACGTCGTGCGCGAACTGGTCGGCCGGGTACTTCGCCGGCTACGGGTACCTCGCCCGCCAGGACCTCGACGCCGTGATCCACCTGGGCGACTACATCTACGAGAACGTCGACGGCGAGGTCCGCGTGCAGGACCCGCCGCACAAGTGCCTCACCCTCGACGACTACCGGCGCCGGCACGCGAAGTACAAGACCGACCAGCACGTCCAGGCGCTGCACGCGGCGCACGCCATGATCGCGACCTGGGACGATCACGAATCAGCTGACAACTCGTCCAGCATCGGTTCGCCGCAACACGATCCGGCCACCGAAGGCCCGTGGGGCGCGCGACTGGCCGCCGCGACGCAGGCGTACTACGAGTGGATGCCCGTGCGCGAGGGCAGGCTCGACCGGACGTTCCGCTTCGGCGAGCTGGCGACGTTGACCATGCTCGACCTGCGTTCGTACCGCACCGACACCACGATCCTCGGTGCCGCCCAACGGGACTGGCTGATCGACACCCTCACCACCGACCGCGCCCGCTGGCAGCTCGTCGGCAACTCGGTGATGCTCAGCCCGCTGAAGGTCCCGCCGCTGCCAGGGCTTCCGCAGACGAACCCCGACCAGTGGGACGGTTTTCCCGCCGACCGGGAGCTGGTGCTCAGGTCGTTGGGCGAGCGGAAGAACACGGTGTTCCTGACCGGCGACATCCACAGCTCGTGGGCCAACGACGTGCCGCTCGGCGGTCAGTCGGTGGCCACCGAGTACGTCGTCACGTCGCTGACGTCGGACAACTTCGACGACCTGCTGAAGGTGCCGCCGCGCACGGTCGCGTTGCAGGTCGAGGCGCAGTTCCTGGCGCTCAACCCGCACGTGCGGTTCGTAGAACTGGACTCGCACGGCGTCTCGACGCTGCGGGTCACCGCGGACGAGGTGCGGTTCGACTGGCACTACGTGACGGACAAGAAGAACCCGGACAGCGTTGTGGCGCATGCGCATTCGTTCCGCACGCGCCACAACACTGCTCAAACCGAGAGGGTTCCGCTCTAGGCGAGCGCTGCCAGCGCGGTGTGCACCATCACGCGGACGCCCACGAGGAGCGCACGCTCGTCGAGGTCGAACGTAGGCTGGTGCAGATCGCGCTGCTTCTCCTGGCCGTTCCACACGCCGAGGCGCGCGAACGAACCGGGGACGTGCTCCAGGTACCAGCCGAAGTCCTCACCACCGGACGACTGCTCGGTGCCTGCGAGCGCGTCGTCGCCCAGTGCGGCCTCGATGCCGGCGCGCAGGATCTGGGTCGACTCTCGCTCGTTCACCACCGGCGGCACGCCGCGGCGGTGGTGCAGGTCGAAGCCGACGCCGGTCGGGGCCAGCAGGCCCGTCACGAGGTCCTTGACCAACGGCTCCAGCTCGGCCCAGATGTCGCGGTCGCCGGTGCGCAGCGTGCCGCGCACCAGACCGTCCTGAGGCACCGCGTTCGGCGCCTCGCCCGCGTGCACCGCGCCCCACACCAGGACGGTGCCGGAGCGGGGGTCGACGCGGCGCGACAGCATCGTCGGCAGGCCGGTGATGACCGTGCCGAGCGCGTGCACCAGGTCCGCGGTGAGGTGCGGGCGCGAGGTGTGGCCGCCCGGCGACGACAGCCGCAGCTCCAGCAGGTCGGAGGCCGACGTGATGGCGCCGATGCGCGTGCCGATCCGACCGACCTGCAGACGCGGGTCGCAGTGCAGACCGAAAATTCGTTCCACGCCGTCGAGTCCGCCCGCGGCCAGCACGTCGAGCGCACCGCCCGGCATGACCTCCTCGGCCGGCTGGAACACCAGCCGGACGCGGCCGGGCAGTTCCGTCGCTGAAGCGAGGGCCAGCGCGGTGCCGAGCAGGACCGTCGTGTGGGCGTCGTGACCGCACGCGTGCGACACACCGTCCACAGTGGATCCGAACGGCAGGCCGGTGTTCTCGTGCAGCGGCAGGGCGTCCATGTCCGCGCGGAGAGCCACGCAGCGTGGGCCGTGGCCGATGTCGCAGATCAGGCCCGTGCCGCCGGGGAGGATGCGCGGCTTGAGGCCGACCTCGCGCAGCAGCTTCGCGACGAGTTCGGTGGTGTTGTACTCGCGCCGGGACAGCTCGGGGTTGGCGTGAATGTGCCTGCGCCAGGCGACGACGTCGGCGGAGTTCGCCTTCAGCCAGTCGTCGAGCCAGGCGGGGCCACGGCCTTCTCCCAGATCATCCACAGGAGACATGCTCACCCCGGTGGGGTCCACGAGCATCTCGGTGGACGTCTTCACAGTTGAGGAGCCCGAGGGCCGGGAGTCCAGAACCGTCATGCCGCACCTCCGCGGGCCAGCAGCCGTGCTCGCTGCTGGGAATCGGTGGCTGTCGCGATCGTCGTCCAAGCCATGGCTAGTGCTCCGTCGAGGAGCGCACGGTCGGCCGACGCCGAGGCACAGGCGGTCGCGAACTCTAGTTGGTGGTTCACCGCGTCTCCGCAGTCGATTGCGATGGTCGGGTGGATTGCGGGCAACACTCTGGTGACGTTGCCCATGTCGGTGCTCCCGATCTTCTCTCGTTGTTCCTGTTCGGGCGAGAGCGGTCGTCTTCCCAGCTCAGTGGCCGCACGCCGGTAGGCGTCCGCGAGCCACGGATCAGGAGTCAACTCGGCGTAGATCGGTGAGACCTGCACGACCTCATGGGTGCAACCGGTCGCGAGCGCGCCGGCCGAGAAGCAGTCGCGGATCCGGTTCTCCAGACGCTGCAACGATTCCAGGTTCTCCGCCCTCACATCGAACATCGCTGATGCGCGGGCGGGTATTACGTTCGGCACGCTGCCGCCGTGGGTGACGATGCCGCTCACCATCTGGCCGGGCTCGAAGTGCTGCCGCAGCAGACTGATCGAGATCTGCGCGACGGTCACCGCGTCCGCGGCGTTGATCCCCAGGTGAGGGGCGGCGGCCGCATGTGACGGCTTGCCCGTGTAGCGCACCTCGAGATCGGTGATGGCGAGCGATTTGGCGGCGCACGACTCGTACGGCGCCGGGTGCACCATCATCGAGAGCGAGACGTCGTCGAACACGCCTCGTTCCAGCATGAGCACCTTGCCGCCGCCGACCTCTTCCGCTGGAGTTCCGATCACCTTGACGGTGATACCCAACTGGTCGGCGATGTCACGCAGAGCGAGCGCGGAGCCGACGGAAGCGGCGGCGATGACGTTGTGCCCGCACGCGTGCCCGACTTCGGGCAAAGCGTCGTATTCGGCACAAAGCCCCAGCACCAGCTCGCCATCGCCGTACGTCGCGACGAACGCGGTGTCGAGATCTGCGACCCCGCGATCGACCTTGAAGCCCTCGCGGGCCAGCAGGGAGGTGATCTTCTCGACGCTGCGGTGCTCCTCGAAGGCCAGCTCAGGCTCGGCGTGGATCGAGTGCGACAGGTCCAGCAGCGCGTCCGAGTACCGCTCGAGGGTCGAGCGTGTGCTGATCTTCAAGTCGGTACTCATTTGCCACCATCCTGCATCACCACCTGTAGGACGCAGCGCGCTGATGATGATCAACCGGACGGCCGGTCGCGGCGCTGCGCCAAGCGGCGAGCGAGTTTCGGTCTGACCGATCAACGATGACGCAGATGGTCGCGAGACACGCTTAATTTTGACTATTACGTCCCAGCATGTGAGACGTGGCGTCTCAGCCCACCGACCGTTCGGCTAGCCCTTCTTGGCAGCCCGTTCCTTGCGCCACTTCGCCCACCGCTTCTTGTTGCGGTAGTAGACCAGCACGAACAGCAGCACGGCGATGCCGCCGATCCACAGCTTGCGCTTGGTCTCTTCACGGGTCTCAGGCGACGGCGCCTGCGGCGCGTTCACGTCGGGAGCCGGGTTCACGGTCGTCTGCTGCGCAGCCGCCACAGGCGTGTTCGCCGCCTCTTGCGCGGACGCCACTCCGGCGATCCCGAGAACGCTCATCAGCGAGAACACGCAGGCCAGCAGCAACCTCGACATGGCCTGAACTCTACCTCGAATACCACGATCGAAGGTCACCCAAACTAGTTAAGCGCCTACCGTGAGTCCGATTGGAACGCCTTCAAAATCTGCTCGGCCGCCAGGGTGGCGGTGAGCTCTCCGAGGCGGACCTTCTCTTCGAGAGAGGGGGCGAGGGAACGCACGGCGGTGCTTTCGCGCACCTGCCGCCACAGTTCGTCGTGGACCATCATCCAGGTCCATTCGACCTGCTGACGGCGACGGCGTTCGTCCAGTTCCCCGGCTTCTTCCAGGGTGCGGCGGTGTTCCAGCACTCGGGACCACAGCTCGTCGAGACCGGCTCCGGTGAGACCCGAGCAGGTGAGGACCGGCGGGTGCCACAGCGCGTCCGGCGGGCGCAGCATCTTCAGCGCCCCGGCCAGTTCGCGGGCGGCCTTGCGGGCGTCCAGCTCGTGGTCGCCGTCGGCCTTGTTGACCGCGATGACGTCCGCGAGCTCCAGGATGCCCTTCTTGATGCCCTGCAACTGGTCACCGGTGCGCGCGAGGGTGAGGAAGAGCGAGCAGTCCGTCATGTTCGCGACGGCCACCTCGGACTGCCCCACGCCGACGGTCTCGACCAGCACCACGTCGAAGCCTGCGGCCTCGACCAGCACGATCGTCTCGCGGGTGGCCTGCGCGACGCCGCCGAGCGTGCCGGACGTCGGCGAGGGCCTGATGAACGCGTTCTGGTTCACCGACAGCCGCTGCATCCGCGTCTTGTCGCCCAGAATGCTGCCGCCGGTGCGGGTCGAGGACGGGTCGACGGCGAGCACCGCGACCCGGTGCCCCTGCTCGGTCAGCGTGGTGCCGAGCGCGTCGATGAACGTCGACTTGCCCACGCCGGGCACACCGGTGATGCCGACCCTGATCGCGTCGCCCGACTTCGGCAACAGCTCGATCAGCAGCTCCTGAGCCTTGGCCCGGTGCTCGGCTCGCGTCGACTCGACCAGCGTGATGGCCCTGGCCAGCACGCCGCGATTGCCGTCGAGGACGCCCTTGGTGTACTCGGCGACATCGATCACCCTAGCCATGGTGCTCGAGTTGCTTCGCGAGTTTCACCAGAAGGTCCTTGGCCGCGTCCGCGATCACGGTGCCGGGCGGGAAGATCGCCGCCGCGCCCGCCGCGTACAGCTCGTCGAAGTCCTGCGGCGGGATCACGCCACCGACGACGATCATGATGTCCTCGCGGCCGAGCTTCGTCAGCTCCTCCTTGAGCGACGGCACCAGCGTGAGGTGACCGGCGGCGAGCGAGGACACGCCGACGATGTGCACGTCGGCCTCGACGGCTTGGCGCGCGACCTCGTCCGGCGTCTGGAACAGCGGGCCGACGTCGACGTCGAAGCCGAGGTCCGCGAACGCCGTGGCGATGACCTTCTGGCCGCGGTCGTGCCCGTCCTGGCCCATCTTGGCGACCAGAATGCGCGGCCGGCGCCCTTCCTCCACCGCGAAGGCCTCGACGACCTCGCGGCAGGCGTCCACGTTGGACACCGATCCGACCTCCTGCCGGTAGACACCGGAAATGGTGCGGATCTGGGCGGTGTGCCGCCCCCACACCTTGCCGAGCGATTCGGAGATCTCGCCGACGGTCGCCTTCGCGCGGGCGGCGTTGATCGCCAGCTCCAGCAGGTTGCCGCCGTTGTCCGTCGCCCTCGTCAGCGCGTCCAGCGCACTGTCCACTGCGGACTGGTCGCGTTCTTCCCTGAGCCTGCGCAGCTTTTCGAGCTGCTGCGTGCGCACGCCCGCGTTGTCGACCTTGAGGACCTCGATCTGCTCGTCGGTGCCCACCAGGTACTTGTTGACGCCGATGACGGGCTGCCGTCCGGAGTCGATGCGCGCCTGAGTTCTCGCCGCCGCTTCCTCGATGCGCAGCTTCGGGATGCCCTCGTCGATCGCGCGGGCCATGCCGCCGGCCTTCTCGACCTCGCTGATGTGCTCCCACGCCTTGGCGGCGAGCTCGTTCGTGAGCCGCTCGACGTACGCGCTGCCGCCCCACGGGTCGATCACCCGCGTCGTGCCGGACTCCTGCTGGAGCAGCAGCTGCGTGTTGCGGGCGATGCGCGCGGAGAAGTCGGTCGGCAGTGCCAGCGCCTCATCGAGTGCGTTGGTGTGCAACGACTGCGTGTGACCTTGCGTCGCCGCCATCGCCTCGACGCACGTGCGCGCGACGTTGTTGAACACGTCCTGCGCGGTGAGGCTCCACCCGGACGTCTGGCAGTGCGTGCGCAGACTCAGGGACTTCTGGCTCTTCGGCTGGAAGTCGTTCACGAGCTTCGCCCAGAGCAGACGCGCGGCCCGCATCTTGGCGATCTCCATGAAGTAGTTCATGCCGATCGCCCAGAAGAAGCTCAGCCGCGGCGCGAACGCGTCGACGTCCAGCCCCGCTTCCTTGCCGGCGCGGATGTACTCGACGCCGTCCGCGAGCGTGTACGCCAGCTCCAGGTCGGCCGTCGCCCCGGCCTCCTGCATGTGGTAGCCGGAGATCGAGATGGAGTTGTACTTCGGCATGTTCCGGCTGGTGTAGCTGAAGATGTCGGAGATGATCCGCATCGACGCCGCGGGCGGGTAGATGTAGGTGTTGCGGACCATGAACTCCTTGAGGATGTCGTTCTGGATCGTCCCCATGAGCTGCTCCGGCTTCACCCCCTGCTCCTCCGCCGCCACCACGAACAGCGCGAGAATCGGGAGCACCGCGCCGTTCATCGTCATCGACACGGACATCTTGTCCAGCGGAATGCCGTCGAACAGCGTGCGCATGTCGTAGATCGAGTCGATCGCCACACCGGCCATGCCGACGTCACCGGCCACGCGCGGGTGGTCCGAGTCGTAGCCGCGGTGGGTGGCGAGGTCGAACGCCACTGAGAGGCCCTTCTGGCCGGCCGCGAGGTTGCGGCGGTAGAAGGCGTTCGACTCCTCGGCGGTGGAGAAACCCGCGTACTGGCGGACGGTCCACGGCTGGTTGACGTACATCGTCGGGTACGGGCCGCGGAGGAACGGCGCCACGCCGGGGTAGGTCCGCAGGAAGTCGAGACCGTCCACATCGGACGGCCCGTAGACCGGCTTGACCGCGATGCCCTCCGGCGTCTCCCACGGCGGCAGGTCGGTCTCGTACTTCGCCTGCGGGAGCGGGCCGAGGTCGATGTCCGCGAAGTTGGGGATCATCGCTCCACTCCCAGAAAGCCGTAGGTGTCGTTGAGGATCTCTAGCGCCGGGCATCCCATGTGGACGAAGCCGTCGACGGTCGCGTCTGTCTTCTTACCCGCCAGGAGTACCCGCTCGGCTCCGGCCTGACGCAGCGCTTCGACGGTCGGGACGGCGCTTTCGGCATAGCTGGTGTCGCTGCCGCACAGGACGGCGACCTTCGCGCCGGACTCCTTGAACTTCTGGGCCACGTCCTCGGGGGTTCTGGTCGCGCCCGCGTTCGGGGTGGCGAAACCGCCGGCGTTGAAGAGGTTGGCGGCGAAGGTGGCCCTGGCGGTGTGCGCGGCGACCGGGCCGAGGGTGGCCAGGAAGACCTGCGGCCGTTCGGCCTGGGCGTCGGCGAGGTCGCGCAGTTCCTCGAAGGCCTGTGCATAACGGACCCGCGGCAGCCCGAAATTGTCAGACCTGCCTGAGAAACTTGGGATGGGGGGTGTTTCCCCCCAGGGGGCCTGCGAATCCGAATCGATTCCGAGGGCGGGTTCGGCGGGCGCGGATTCGGCAGCAGGCGCGGGCTGGCGGACGACCGGCTTCTCCGTCAGGTTCGGGAACTCGCTCACCCCCGTGATCGGGTCGCTGCGGTCCGCGAGCCGAGCCGACCGCGCCGCCCAGGTAGCCGCGATCCGCGAGGCCACCAGCGAGCGCGCCTCGTCCAGCCCACCCGCCCGTTCGATCTCCTGGAACCACGCCCAGGCCTCCACGGCCAGCGAATCGGTCAGCTTCTCCACGTACCAGGACCCGGCCGCGGGGTCGATCACCTCGCCGAGGTGCGACTCCTCCAGCAGCAGGTTCTGCGTGTTGCGCGCGATCCGCCTGGCGAACTCGTCCGGCAGCCCGATCGCCGCGTCGAACGGCTGCACGGTCACCGAGTCGGCGCCGCCGAGTCCCGCGGACAGGCAGGCCACGGTGGTGCGCAGCATGTTCACCCACGGGTCGCGGCGGGTCATCATCGCCGACGACGTCACCGCGTGCTGCGCCTGCACGGCGTCGGAAACGCCGGACACCTCGGCCACGCGCGCCCACAGCCGACGGGCGGCGCGCAGCTTGGCGATCGTCATGAACTGGTCGGCCGTCGCGGCGAAGCGGAACTCCAGCTGTGCGAACGCGGCAGACGCGTCGAAGCCGGCGGCAGTCAAAGCGCGCAGGTGCGAAACCGCCAGCGCGAGAGAGGCGCCCAGCTCTTCGGAGTCGGAGCCACCGGCGTCGTGGAACGGCAGCGCGTCCACCACGACGGTCCGCAGGCCCGGGAACTGCGAACGGGCCTGCTTGATGACGTCGAGAGCCTCGCCGTAGGGCGTCAGGGCCAGGTTGCCGCGCACCTCGTCGGCCAGGATCGGCGCCTGGTCGTAGATCCGCAGCATCGCGCGCGCGGCGTCCACGGAACCGTCGAGCACGATCGGCGCGAGGTCGAGGTACACGCCGTCGAGAAGGCCTTCCAGCGACGAGGCCGGCACGGCGAGCCACAGCGAGGTGACGCCGCCCTCCAGGTCGTTCATCAGAGCGACCGGATCGGGCACGGCGTGGCGCTGCCGGATGTCCCAGCCCTGCTTCACCGGAGCGAGCGCGTAGGGCTCCAGCGCGTCGTCGAGGGTGTAGAGCGGCTGGAGTTCGATGCCGTCGTACGTCTTCGTGACCAGGGAGTCGAAGCTCGCGCCGGTCTTGCGGAGCACGGCGTCGACCAGCTCACGCCACTGTTCCCTCGACGCTGAGGGGAACTCGTTCGGGCGGAATTCGGCGGTCAATGCCAACTCCATCATGCGTTGCAGTGTTACCGACCAGTACCGACACGGCTATGTGAGGTTCACCGCCGTTAACGATGCAGTCAGTGTGTCAGGAACAATTGAGGCGTGGACAAAGGTGACCTGAAGCGCCTGATCGCGGATCGATATCGGCTGCTGCACGTGCTCGGTCAGGGCTCGATGGGCACCGTGTGGGCCGCTCACGACGAGGTGCTGGGCAGGCAGGTCGCGGTGAAGGGCATCCTGCAGTCCCCCGGCATGCCCGAGGTCGAGGCCGCTCAGCTGCGCGAACGGACCATGCGCGAGGCGCGTGCGGTCGCCGCGTTGTCCCACCCGAACCTGGTGACGCTCTACGACGTGCTGCAGCAGGACGGCGACCCGTACGTGGTGATGGAGCTGGTGCCGTCCCGCAGCCTCGGCGAGGTGCTGCAGGAACAGGGCTGTCTCACCGAGAAGCAGGGCGCGGCGGTGCTGGACGCGGTCGCGGCGGCGCTGGCGTCGGCGCACCGGGTCGGCATCACGCACCGGGACGTGAAGCCCGGCAACGTGCTCATCGCGGACGACGGCCGGGTCAAGCTCACGGACTTCGGCATCGCGCGCAACGTCGCCGAGGCCACGATGACCGCGCGCGGCATCACGCTCGGCACTCCCGCGTACATCGCGCCGGAGGTGGCTCAGGGCGGTGACGTGTCGGCGGCCGCGGACAGGTGGTCGCTGGGCGCGACGATGTGGGCCGCGATGTCCGGCGAGCCGCCGTACGTGGGCCGCAACGTCATGCAGACGATCAACGCGGTGATCCACGGCGACGTGCCGGTGCCGGCGGGGGCAGGACGCCTCGCGCCGGTGATCAGCGGGTTGATGCAGAAGGACCCGGCCGAGCGGCTGTCGCTGGTCGACGTGCGCAGGCAGGTCTACCCGCTGCTGCCGGAGCCTGGCACGGACGCGTTCGAGGTCCGCGAGCCGGTGCAGGTGCCGATCATCGTGCGCCCCAAGCCGAAGATCGAGCCGGACGCGCCGCTGGCCGACGACCCCGGCCCGTTGCCGTTCATGATCACGAAGCCGATCGCGCCGGAGAAGCGACGCGGGCGCGTGGCCACGACGTTCGTCCTGGTGGCGGCGCTCCTGCTGTTCGTGGCGGGCTCCGGCGGCGGGTTCGCGCTGACCAGGATGGCCGCGGGCGCGCCACTGCTGCCGCCGGCCGAGCAGACGCTGCCCACCCTGCCGACCCTGCCCACGTCGGCGACCCTGCAGCCCCGCACCGTCTCGGCCGTGCTGGCGAACGGCGACCAGGGCGGCAGGTTCACGCTGAACGTCGAGCAGAGCTGGTCGGTCTACACCGAACAACGTGCCGCCGACCAGCGGTTCCCGGTCTCGGCGATGGTGCACTTCGTGTCGGGCAGCGGCGCGTACGAGGTGACGGTGCAGCGGTTCCCCGAGTACTACCCGAAGCGCGACATCGACACCTACGTGGCCGGGGTGCAGGGACGCTGGCCCGGCAGGTTCTTCGGCGGCGAGACGACCTCGACGACGGACCTCGCGGGGCCGCGCAGCGAGAACAGCGTCCAGTTCGTCTACAAGACGGTCGAGGGTGACGAACCCAACGCGCTGCGCCGGTCGCACTTCTCCCGCCTGCTCCCCTACGGCAACGACCTGTGGGTGGTCGAGGTCATCGTGCCGACCGAGCAGGAGGACGAGGCGCGCGTGCGACTCTTCGACGCGATCGCCTCCACCTTCGCACCGGTTTAAGCTCTCGCGGTGACTCCAGAAGAGCTGGCCGGCAAGGCCGCGGAAGAGATCCAGAGCCGCACCGGCAACGCGAAGCACGACATCGCCATCGTGCTCGGCTCGGGCTGGCGGCCCGCCGCCGACGTGATCGGCGAACCGGTCACCGAGATCCCGGTGGGCGAGCTGACGGGCTTCGAGGCGCCGACCGCGCTCGGCCACGGCGGCACCATCCGTTCCGTCGAGGTCGGTGACAAGAAGGTCCTCATCGTTCTCGGCCGCACCCACGGCTACGAGGGCAAGGGCGTCCAGAAGGTCGTTCACGGCGTGCGCACCATCGCGGCCGCAGGCGTGTCCACGGTCGTGCTGACCAACGCAGCCGGTGGTCTGCGTCAGGGCATGTCCGTCGGGCAGCCCGTGCTGATCTCCGACCACCTGAACCTGACGGCCGTGTCGCCGCTGGTCGGCGCACGGTTCGTGGACCTCACGGACCTGTACTCGCCGCGGCTGCGCAAGGTCGCGCAGGCGATCGACCCGTCGCTGGAGGAGGGCGTGTACGCGGGACTCCCGGGCCCGCACTTCGAGACGCCCGCCGAGATCCGGATGCTCCGCACGATGGGCGCGGACCTGGTCGGCATGTCGACCGTGCACGAGGCGATCGCCGCACGTGCCGAGGGCGTCGAGGTGTTCGGTCTGTCGCTGGTCACGAACCTCGCGGCGGGCATCACCGGCGAACCGCTGAACCACCAGGAGGTGCTGGAGGCCGGCGCCGCCGCCGCCCAGCGCATGGGCACGCTGCTGCGTGAGCTGGTGGACCGCGCATGAGCCTGCCGCCGGCACTGCGTGACGCGACGTTCCGGTGGATCGCCGACGACCCGTCGGACGCGACTCGAACCGAGCTGCAGGGCGTGTTGGCACGGGCGATGGGCGGTGACGCCGCTGCGTTGGAGGACCTCCAGGACCGCATGGCCGGTCCGCTGACGTTCGGCACCGCCGGGCTGCGCGGGCCGGTGCGGGCGGGCACGAACGGCATGAACGTCGCCACGGTGGTCCGCACGACGGCCGGTCTGGCGTCGTGGCTCGGCACGTCCGGCCTGGTGTTCGTGGGCCGGGACGCCCGGCACGGCTCGGAGGACTTCGCCGTGGCCGCCGCCGAGGTGATGGCGGCCGCGGGCTTCGACGTGCGCGTGCTGCCAGGACCGTTGCCTACGCCCGTGCTGGCGTACCTGGTGCGCGCACATGGTGCGGTGGCGGGGATTCAGATCACCGCGTCGCACAACCCGCCCGCGGACAACGGTTACAAGCTCTACCTGACCGGCGGTTCGCAGATCGTGCCGCCCGCGGACGGTGAGATCGAGAAGGCGATCGAGGCCGTTCCGGCCGCGGTGTCCGTGCCTCGCAACGTCACCTACACCACGGTTTCCGACGCCGACGTGGACGCGTACCTGGAACAGGTGGCGTCACTGCCTCGCGGCAACTCACGTTCGTTGAAGATCGCGCTCACGCCGATGCACGGCGTGGGTGGCGCGTTCGCCGTGGAAGCGTTGCGGCGTGCGGGTTTCACCGACGTGCACGTGGTGCGGTCGCAGGCGGTGCCGGACCCGGACTTCCCGACCGTGGTGTTCCCGAACCCGGAGGAGCCCGGCGCGTCCGACGAGCTGCTTTCCCTTGCGGCGTCAGTGGATGCCGACCTGGCCATCGCGCTGGACCCCGACGCGGACCGGTGCGCGCTCGGCGTCAAGGACGGCGAGACGTGGCGGATGCTTCGCGGCGACGAGACGGGCGTGCTGCTCGGCTCGCTCGTGTTGTCGACCACGGAGTCCACGGATCCGTTGGTGGCAACGACGATCGTGTCGTCGTCGCTGCTGAAGTCGATCGCGGCCGCACACGGTGCCCGGTACGTGGAGACGTTGACGGGCTTCAAGTGGCTGGCGCGCGCGGGCGAGGGTCTGGTGTTCGCCTACGAGGAAGCGCTCGGCAACTGCGTCGATCCCGTGCACGTCGCGGACAAGGACGGCATCTCGGCCGCCGTCGTCGCCGCTGACCTGGCTGCCGGTCTGAAGGCCTCCGGCCGCACGTTGCTGGACGCGCTGGACCAGCTCGCGACGGACCACGGCCTGCATCTGACCGACCAGGTCTCCTTGCGGTACACCGACTTGAGCCTGATCGGCGCGACGATGACCCGGCTGCGCGCGAACCCGCCCGCGGACTTCGCGTCCGAGGACCTGCTGCCCGGCGCGGACGTGCTGCGGTGGACGGCGGAAGGTGTGCGCGTGATCGTGCGACCGTCCGGCACCGAGCCGAAGCTCAAGGCCTACCTGGAGGTCGTGGAACCGGTCACGGACGGACTGGAGTCCGCCCGTGCGTCAGGTAGGGCCCGGTTGGCTGAACTGCGGGAACGGGTGACGGCGCTCGTCAGCTAGACATCAGCGCGATCGTCAGCGCGAGCACGGCGAGTGCGAAACCCCCGCCGGCCACGAAGTAGGCCCTTCTGGTCGGCGGGGACACCGCGTTGCGGCGTCCCTCGGTGACCGCCGCGACGGCGATCCGCCCGAAGATGTACGCGATCGCGCAGAGCCCCACGCCGAGTCCGAGCAGCATCGTGTTGACGTCCCACGGGCTGTGGTCGAACCCCGGCCACAGCGACGCGAAAAGGGGCCCGATGCCGATCATCCCGATGCTGATCGCAAGGCCGAAACCCCAGGTGATGCGGCGCTGCCGAGGGCTGGTGTGCATTAGGGCGGTGGTCTTCATGGTCCCTCCTGTGTACACCCTTTAGGACGTGCTTCCCGTGGCGGGGTTCCGTTTCTGGAGCAACAAGAACGCCTGCGGCCCGCCTTCGTCCACACCCTTCTGACGTTGCAGGCGTGCCACTTCGTTGAACCCGGCTTCGGTCGCGTTGGTCACGGTCTCGTCGATGTCGTGCCAGTGGACGTAGAGGTCCACGTCGTGGCCGTACGCGTGCGTGAGGTGTCCCTTCCGATCACCCAGCTTGAAGGCGTGCAACAGGTACCCGCCAGGTTCGAGGACCCGGTGGAACTCCCGCCACGGCACCTCGCTCGCGGGCATGTGGACCGTGGAGTACCAGACGACGGCGCCGCCGAGGCCGTCGTCTTCCAGGTCCAGCTTCGTGATGTCGCCCTGGGTGAACGTGAGGTGCGGGTACAGCCTCCTCGCCTGATCGAGCATGCCGTCGGACAGGTCGATGCCGAACGCGTCGAGGCCGAGTTCGTGCAGGTGCCCGGTGATGCGGCCGGTGCCGCAGCCGAGGTCCGCGACCGGGCCGCCGGTGAGCTCGGCGAACGCGCGCATGATCGCGGCGTCGAGCGGACGGCCGTCGTGCGCGTCCGGGATGAGCTGGGCATAGCTGGCGGCGACAATGTCGTAGGAGGCGCGGGTCATGGTCAACTATCTTGCCGCCCATGGACTACACGCGGCGTGATCTCGCGCTCGCCTACCTCAAAGCACACAGGATGCCCGAGTTCGGGCCCACTCCGCCGGAGTCGCTCGCCGCACGACTGAAGACCCACCACGAGGAGCTGCTGCGCGGGCTGAGGCACCTGTTCGGCTTCAGTCTGGAGGGCGAACCGGCCCTGCGGTTCTTCTTCAACAGCGTCGCGCACTCGTATCGCAGCAACACCCATCCGCTCTCCGGGATGTTGGAGGGCGGTCTGCTCTACAAGCGGGTCGAGGGCACCGGCACGCTGGAGGTCTGCGAGGAACTGGCCGGGCTGCACCGGCAGTCGCAGGAGAGGCACGTCGATCTCGCCGAGATGATCCTGGCCCTGGCCAAGCCGGACAACGGCGAGATCGTCACCAGCGAGCAGCTCAAGGCGATCGGTGTGGACGACGAGGAGCCGACCGACCCCGACTTCGAGTGGTACTAAGAGTGGTCATGAGGCTGCTTCTCGTCCACCACACGCCGTCGCCCGCCCTGCAGGCGATGTTCGAGGCCGTGGTCGCCGGCGCGTCCACACCCGAGATCGAGGGCGTCGAACTCGTGCGCAGGGCCGCGTTGTCCACAACCGCTGTGGATGTCCTGGAAGCCGACGGCTACCTGCTGGGCACGCCCGCGAACCTCGGCTACATGAGCGGTGCGTTGAAGCACTTCTTCGACACCGTCTACTACCCGTGTCTCGACTCCACGCGTGGCAGGCCGTTCGGGCTCTACGTGCACGGAAACAACGACACGGCGGGTGCGGTGCGCAGCGTGGAGACCGCCACGACCGGGTTGGGCTGGGAGAAGGCGACGCAGCACGTGGTCGTCACGGGCGAACCCGCGAAGGCCGACCTGGAGGTGTGCTGGGAGCTCGGCGCCACCGTCGCGGCCCAGTTGTCCACATGAACCCAGGGTTGTCCACAGCCTCTTGTCCCCAACCTGTGGACAACCCTGGGGATATGTTCGAACGTATGTTCTATCGACCGATCGAGCTCATGTCCGGATACCGGTCTCCGGCAACGGCGGAAGCGGGCACGGCGGCCTCGATCGCGGCGAGATCGTCGGCGGACAGCTCCAGCGACGCCGCCGCCACGTTCTCCTCCAGGTACTTGAGCCGCTTCGTCCCCGGGATCGGCACGACGTCCTGCCCGCGGTGCTGCACCCACGCCAGCGCCAGCTGACCGGCGGTCACGCCGCGGTCCGCCGCCAGAGCGCGCAGCGCCTCCACCATCTTGAGGTTCGCGTCGAGGTTCGAGCCGGTGAACCGCGGCTGTGCGAAGCCCCGGAAGTCCCCGGCGCCGAAGTCCGCAGCGGAGGTGAAACGACCGGTCAGCACGCCACGCCCGAGAGGCGAGTACGGCACGATTCCGACGCCCAGCTCACGGGCCGTGGGCACGATCTCGGCCTCGATGTCGCGCGACCACAGCGACCACTCGCTCTGCAGAGCGGTGATCGGGTGCACGGCATGAGCGCGGCGCAGCGTGTCGGCGCCCGCCTCGGACAGGCCGAGGAACCGCACCTTGCCCTCGGTGACCAGCTCGGCCATCGCGCCGACGGTCTCCTCGATCGGGGTGTCCGCCGGCACCCGGTGCAGGTAGTACAGGTCGATCGCGTCCACACCGAGGCGCTTCAACGAACCCTCGACCGACGACCGCACGTACGCACGGTCGCCACGCACAGCACGGCCGCCGCCTTCGTCGCGGACGATGCCGAACTTCGTGGCCAGCACCACCGAGGAACGACGGTCCGCGATCGCGCGGCCCACCAGTTCCTCGTTCACGTGAGGCCCGTACATGTCGGCCGTGTCGATCAGCGTCACGCCGAGCTCCAGGGCCCGGTGGATCACCGCGATCGACTCCGACTCGTCGCCGGCGCCGTAGAACTCCGACATTCCCATGCAGCCGAGCCCCTGCGGCCCGACCTCGAGCGATCCCAACAAACGGCTCACGCCGTCGCCTCCAAGTCCTGCTCGACCACCGCGTAGTGGTCGATCTTGTAGTCGAGCACCTCCAGGCACGTCTGCAGCTCCGCGATGCGGGCGCGGACGTCACCTCGGTGCTCGACGAGGATTTGCTTGCGGCGGCCTGCCGTCAGATCGCCGTGGTGCCTGAGCTGCGCGAACTCGCGCATCATGCGGATCGGCATGCCGGTCGTGCGCAGGCGCGTCACGAAGGCCAGCCAGCCGAGGTCCTCCTCCGAGTAGCTGCGACGGCCGCCCGAGTCACGCGCCGGCGGGTCGACGAGCCCGATTCGTTCGTAGTAGCGCAGGGTGTCGATGGACAACCCACTGCGCTGCGCGGCTTGGGCTATCGAGTAACTCACGGGTTCGACGCTAAGACCTGGAGTGCACTCTAGGTCAAGCGGAATCCTTCGGGAGTCCCCACGCTTCGAGATGACCGGCCATCTCCGGGACATCGATCTTGTCGCGCCCCAGGGAGCGGACGAGGCCGAGCGCGTCGTCCTCGTCGGCGTCGATCCAGTAGCCGTTGATGTCGCACATCGTGACGGCGGCGACCCAGGCGAGCCGCCAGTTGCCCTCGACCAGAGGGCGGGTTCGGACGATCGAGTCGAGCAGAGCGGAGGACTTCAGCCACAGCGTGTCGTAGGCCTCCACGCCGAGCACGGTGGCGCGGGGACGGTAGGCCGCCGTGTCCAGCAGGCCGATGTCCCTGACGAGGAGATCGCCACCGGTCACGGCCGTGGCCAGCACTAAGAGGTCCCCGGCGTCGAGGTAGGAGATCACGGCACCCAGTTGATCACAGAGGTCTGACAGATTCAGGAAGAACCGAGCCTATCCAAAAGACTTCGGTACTTCGGCAGGACTCGCCCGAGCACCTCGCCGAGCTTCTCCTCCTGCTGCATGCGCTGGTAACGATCCGCGATCGCCAGCCGCACGACCTCCTGCTTGGAGCGCCCCTCGGACTGCGCCAGTTCAGCGAGCCGCAGGTTCTCCTCCTCGGTCAACCGCAAGGTCATCGCCATGGAGGGACGGTATCAACCTGATACCACCCAGGCCAGCGGCCGATAGGATTGCGTGATGCCCCGGCCCAAGACCCACGACGACGCTCTGCGACGACGTCTGCTCGAACGAGCGGGCGAGTTGCTCAGCACCGAGGGCCCCGCCGCGGTGAGCCTGCGCAAGATCGCCACGGACGTCAACACCTCGACGACTGCGGTCTATTCCCTCTTCGGCGGAAAACCAGCGCTGCTCGAGGCGCTCTACGACGAGGCGTTCACCAGGTTCGGCAAGAACCTCGCGGCGGTGCCCGTCACCGGCGATCCCGCGGAGGACCTGCTGCGGATCGGGCTCGCGTACCGGCGCAGCGCGCTGGAGGACCCGCAGTTCTACTCGGTGCTCTACTCGAAGGTCGTCGAACCGACGAAGGAGATGAGCCGCGCGGCGGGCAGGACGTTCGCGCCGGTGATCAACGCGGTGCGGCGCGCGGTGGAGCAGGGCGTCTACCTCGCGGAGGACCCCGAGCAGATCGCGATGTCGATGTGGGGCGTCGCGCACGGCCTGGTGAGCCTGGAGCTCAACGGGAACCTGCCGTCCGGCATCGACGCGGCCGCCACGTACGAACTGGCGTTGCGCGCGCACGGCAGGGGCTGGCACACGGAAACCGGGAAAACCCTATGAGCACCACGGAATCCGGGGAGGCGGCCGCCGCGAAACCTCCCCGGACCCGCTGAACTGTCCGGTTAGGACAGTCCGTCTCGGTGGTGCGGTCTTACTTCAGGGCTCCGTCGAGCGCCTTGATCAGTTCGCCGTTGGCGGTGTCGCCGTCGAGCGACCAGATCATCGCGCCGCCGAGCCTGCGGTCGTTGATGTAGCGAGCCTTGCGCTTCATCTCGGTCGCGTCGTCGTAGGTCCACCACGTCTTGCCGTCGTAGATCCACGCGAAGCCGGCCCGCTCGTCGCGGTAGATCTTGTACGCGTTGCCGGGCTCGGAGAGCTTCGCCTTGATGCGGTGGAAGTCCTCGTAACCGGCCTCGTACTTGGCGGGCGCCGGCACACCGGTGCCGAACAGGCCGTTGCGCTTGCCGGGGGCGACGCCGTCCCAGCCGCGGCCGTAGAACGGAACGCCGAGCACGGCCTTCGACCGCGGAGCGCCGCGACGGAGCCACGCGTCGACCGTCACCTCGGAGCTGAACTCGAACTCCGCCGGGTCGCCCTTGGGCACCCGCAGCGCGGACTGCTGGTTCGCCGGGGCGTCCCAGGCACCGTGGTAGTCGTAGCCCTGCAACGTGCCGAAGGTGAGGTAGGTGAACACCTTCGCGACCTCGAAGCCGCGGTCCACCTGCACCGGGTCGGCCGGCAGGAACGCCGTCAGGTCGCGGTTCCAGCCCATCTGCTTGCGGTACTCGGCGAGCAGCTTGGTGAAGTTCTGCTTGTCCTCTGGCCGAATGACGTTCGGCGGGGTCGGGTTGCCCGCGCTCGACGGCCACTCCCAGTCGAGGTCGATGCCGTCGAAGACGCCCTTCGCGGCGCCGGCGGGCAGACCGGGCAGGTCACCCTTGATCCACATGTCGGTGCACGACTTGACGTGCGCGGCACGCGACTCGGGCGTCAGCGCGGCGTTGGAGAAGTAGCGCGAGCCCGTCCAGCCGCCCAGCGAGATGTTGATCCTCAGCTTGGGATACTTGGCCTTGAGCTGCTTGAGCTGGTTCAGGTTGCCCAGCAGCGCCTGGCCTGCCTCGTCGGCCTTGCCGCTGACGGACTGCTCCGCGGTGTAGGGCATCTGCCAGTCGGCCCACGGGTCGGCACTGACGCACTTGCCGGCCTCGTCGAGGAAACCGAAGGCGTAGTTCAGGTGCGTGAGCCGCGCGGCGGCCCCGCTGTCCACGAGGTTCTTGACGCGGAAGTTCCGGTCGTACACGCCCCACTGGATGAAGTACCCAACGGTGCGGGTCTTCGAGTAACCGTGGTGCCCATTGGTCTCGACGTCGGCGTTCGCGGGCGCAACGGCCAGCGACGCGGACAGGGCGCCGACCGCGAGAGCGGCGACACCCCATCTCCGTCTGGACATGAGTCTCCTAGTTCGTTCGCGGCAGCGGCGATGTGTGGTCCACAGCACGATAGGCCTGAGGTCTAGACCACTGCTACGTCCGATCGGAGGTATGTCCTAAACCGCCCCGTACAGTCGGTCACCGGCGTCGCCCAGGCCCGGCACGATGAAACCCGAGTCGTTCAGCCTCTCGTCGACCGACGCCGTGATGAGACGGCACGGCAGCTTCGAGTCCTCCAGGTGATTGATTCCCTCGGGCGCCGCGAGCACGCACACGGCCGTCACGTCGGTCGCGCCGCGCTGGGTCAGCAGGCGGATCGTGTACGCCATCGAACCGCCGGTCGCGAGCATCGGGTCGAGCACGAGCACCGGGCGTCCGGCGAGGTCCTCCGGCAACGACTCCATGTACGGCGTCGGCTGCAACGTCTCCTCGTCGCGGGCAAGACCGACGAACCCCATCTGGGCGTCCGGGATCAGCTTGTGCGCCTGGTCGGCCATGCCGAGCCCGGCCCGCAGCACCGGCACCAGCAGCGGCGGGTTTGCGAGCTTGTAACCGGTGGTACGGGCTACCGGTGTGTGCGTGCGGTCTTCCTTCAGCGGCGCCTCGCGCATCGCTTCGTAGACCAGCATCACGGTGAGTTCCTGCAACGCGGCGCGAAACGCGGCATTGTCCGTGCGCGCGTCACGCATCGTTGTGAGTCTCGCCTTGGCGAGTGGATGATCGACGACCAGGACGTCCATGCTCGACACCGTAACCCGCTGGGAGGAGCTAGGGGTGTTCGAAGAGATCTACCGCGAGGCACGTCAGCGCATCGTCGGACTGACGATGGGCCTGACCGCCGACGAGCTCGAACGGACCGTGCCCGCCTGTCCTGAGTGGACCGTGCACCAAGTGATCGCGCACCTGTCCGGCCAGTCGTCGGATCTGGTCACCGGACGCATGGAGGGCGCACCGTCGGACGAGTGGACGGCCCGGCACGTCGCCGAGCGCGCGGACGTTCCGGTGGACGACCTGCTGGAGCAGTGGAACGTCTTCGGCGACAAGATCGGCGAAATGCCGCGCATCCCGTACCAGCTCGCGCTGGACGCGATCACGCACGAGGCCGACCTGCGCGCGGCACTCGGCCGGGAACGCCTGCCGGACGCCGTGTGGCAGCCGACCCTGGTGTGGATCGCGCCGCGCAGACTGACGGACGTGACGGTGAAGACCGAGTTCGGCGACCTCGGCGACGGCCCGATCACGCTGGAGGTCGAGGGTTACGAACTGTGGCGCGCGTTCTTCGGCAGGCGCTCACGCGCCCAGATGGAGTCGTGGAACTGGTCGGACCGGTCGCCGATCGAGAAGATCCCGTTCTTCCCCTCCAGAGAGACCGACCTTGTGGAGTAAACGCCGTTAACTGAAGAGGTGTAGGGTCGGCCGCGTGACAGACCACGTGCGCATCGGAGTGCTCGGCGCGGCCATGATCGCGCCATCCGCTGTCATCCGTCCGGCCCGCTCTTCGACGGTCGCCGAAGTCGTGGCCGTGGCAGCGCGATCGGCCGACAAGGCCAAGGCCTTCGCCGACAAGCACGGCATTGCGCGCGTGCACGGCTCGTACGAGGACCTGCTGGCGGACCCTGCGGTCGACGCCGTCTACAACCCGCTGCCCAACGGCCTGCACGGCAAGTGGACGCTGGCCGCACTGGAAGCCGGAAAGCACGTGCTGTGCGAGAAGCCGTTCACCGCGAACGCCGCCGAGGCCGCTTCCGTCGCCAAGGCTGCCGACGCGTCCGGCCTGGTGGTGATGGAGGCGTTCCACTACCGCTACCACCCGCTGGCGATGCGCGTCGCCGAGATCATCTCCTCCGGCGTGCTCGGCCCGTTGCGGCACGTCGAGGCCTCGGTCTGCTTCCCGCTGCCGATGTTCTCCAACATCCGTTACGACTACTCGCTCGCGGGCGGCGCGATGATGGACGCCGGCTGCTACGCCGTGCACATGGCACGGCTGCTGGGCGACGAAGAGCCCGAGGTGCGGTCCGCGAAAGCGTTGCTGCGCGGGCCTTCCATCGACCGCGCGATGCGTGCCTCGCTGCGCTTTCCTTCTGGCCACACGGGTTCCGTGCACGCGTCGCTGTGGTCGTCGACCGTGTTGAAGCTGTCGATGAAGGCGATCGGCGAGAACGGCACGTTGAGCGTCTTCAACCCGCTCGGCCCGCAGACGTTGCACCGCTTGTCGCTGAAGCTCAAGGACAAGAAGTCGTCGGAGACGTTCGGGAAGCGCGCGACGTACGCCTACCAGCTCGACGCGTTCACCGACGCCGTGCTGCACGGCAAGCCGTTCCCGACGACCGCGGACGACGCCGTGAAGAACATGACCGTGATCGACTCGATCTACCGGGCGGCCGGACTGCCGCTGCGCCAGCCGACTCCGTGACCCAGGTCACCCAACCTCCCCCGCACCGCGCCGTGTCTTGAGTGCGGACGGAAGGGGGAGGGTTGGCTGACGACGAGTACACCGAGTACGTCACGGCGGCACTGCCTTGGTTGCGGCGCACGGCATATCTGCTGTGCGGCGACGTGCACAGCGCCGATGACGTCGTGCAGGTCGCGATCACGCGGCTCTACACGAACTGGCGAAGAGCCAAGGCCGCCGACAACATCGACGCGTACGTGCGGACGATCCTCGTGCGCACGTTCCTCAACGAGCGCAGGCGGCCGTGGAGCCGGGTGCGCCTGCTGGACCGGGTCGACGAGCTGCGCGCCGCCGCGAACCCGGACGTCGAGACCCGTGAGGAAGTCCGGGTCGCCCTGATGCGCCTGGCACCGGGCCAGCGCGCGGTGCTCGTCCTGCGATTCCTGTTCGACCTGCCCGTCGCCGAGGTCGCGCGTGCCCTGAAGTGCTCGGAAGGCACCGTGAAGAGCCAGACGTCGGCCGGGCTCTCGGCCCTGCGCACACAGTTGGGAGTGACTCAGTGATGTCCGAAGAGGACGGTGCCCGGCTGCTCGGGTCGCTGCGGACCGTGGAGGTGCCCGCGTCGGACGGGGTCAGCGTGTCGCGGGCGATCAGGACCGGGAAGCGCACGAAGTCGTTGCGGGTGGCGACGGCCGGGGTGCTCGTGCTGATCGTCGCCGGCGTGGTGCCGCTGCTGGTCCGGCCTGGCGGAACGCCTCCGGCGGCCGGTTCGGGGTTCGATCCGTTGGTGCGCAACGTGAGCGTGCGCGAGACCGACGGGCTGCGGCCGTCGAGCTACATCACCGGGCGGGACGTGCAGGTGATCTTCCTGAAGCCGGTGGGCGGCGGAGACCAGAAGGGAAGCGTCAACGTCTTCACCGCGGACAGCTTCCGCTATGCCGCGGGTGAGCCCTTGCCGGACATCAACGGCATGCGCGCGAGGTGGAACGGCGACTCGCTGGCACTCGAGTGGTCACCGGGCGCGTGGGCGGTCGTGAGGGTCGAGGGCTTCCCCGACGACCGCGACCGGACCCGACGGCTGGCGGCGAACCTGACGTTCGGCGAGCACATCGAGATCAAGGTCCCGTACACCGTGGAGACCTCCTGGAAGCTCAACCGCGTCTTCGACGACGAGGGCGACGTCCAGCTGGAGTTCGAGAACAGCGTGCGGATCGCTCTTCGCGGTGGCGTCGGCTTCGTGCAGGGCCACGCACCCCAGGCGGAGGTGGAGGCGCTGGAGAAGTCGCTGCGGCGAGCCGACCCTCCGGTGACCAACCCGTTCCGATGACCACCTGATCAGGGGCCCGCACAACCCGATCCGGGAGTAAAGAACCGCCAAAGCAGCTCCGAAGAGTCTCTTAGCCAGTTGAGACGTGGAGGTGCGAACGGTGACGATCGAACAGAAGCCCGTCCAGCAATTGTGTGAATCCCCGCTGGTCATCCTGGGTGTTTCGGGGTCACTCGCCGTGTTGATCGGCGTGCTGCCGCTGACGTGGGGCTACAGCCCGGCCCTCGCGGCGGCGCTCGCCGCATTCCTGGTGATCGCTTTCGCGATCACCATCAAGTACGCACCGAACCGCAAGTGAGCGTTCTAGACTCGATCGGGTGAGCGACGAGCTGGTACCGGCTGACCAGAGTCACATGCGGGCCTCCGACGCGGACCGGGAACGGATCGCGCAGGTGCTGCACAAGGCGACCGCCGAAGGCCGCCTCGACATCCACGAGCTGGACGAACGACTCGTGGCGGTTTATGCCGCGAAGACGTACGGCGAACTCGTTCCCATCACCGCCGACCTGGTGCTGAGCGGCCTGCCGCAGACCCCGGCCGTGCCGCAGTACCAGCCGGCGGTGGGCGACCGCATCGGCGGCCAGCCCGGCAGCGCGGTGTCCGTGGCCTTCTGGTCCGGCGTCAACCGCAAGGGCCAGTGGGTCGTCCCGCGCCTGCACAACGCCGTCGCCGTCATGGGCGGCATCGAGCTGGACCTCACCCACGCGAGCTTCGCCGAGGCCGAGGTCACCATCAGCGTCTTCGCGTTCTGGGGCGGCGTCGAGATCCGCGTGCCCGACGACATCAACGTGAAGGTCGACGGATTCGGGTTCATGGGCGCGTTCGAGGACCGCGCGCCTGGGCGCCGCTACATTCCCGGCGCGCCTACGGTGCGGATCACCGGGCTTGCGCTCATGGGCGGCGTGGAAGTGAAGGGGCCGAAGAGGAAGAAGTCGAGCATCCTGCGCGAACTGCTCGATTGAGGTTGTGGTGAACGAGCATTAAGCACGTCTGACCAGGGCGAACTTCGTCACTTAGGACGGGCGTCCCATTCCGCTTAGACTCCCAGGCATGGCTGCTCCAACGACACTGCCGTCGGCCCTGGCTGACGCCGTGCGCGACGAATCGTCGCTGCGGCGTTTCCTGCACGGGCTCCCCGGCGTCGACCAGGTCGGCGTCGAGCAACGAGCCGCGGGCCTCGGCACGCGGAGCATCAAGAAGGCCTCGAAGCTGCACGCCATCGACCTGGCGATCAGCATGGTGGACCTGACGACGCTGGAAGGCGCTGACACTCCCGGCAAGGTGCGCGGTCTCGCCGCCAAGGCGCGCAGGCCCGATCCCGAGCGGCCCGACGTGCCGAGGGTCGCGGCGGTCTGCGTCTACCCGGACATGGTGAAGACGGCGGCCGACGACCTCAAGGGCACCGGCGTCAACGTCGCCAGCGTCGCGACGGCGTTTCCCAGTGGGCGCAGCACGATCGACATCAAGCTGGCCGACACCCGGTTCGCCGTCGAGCAGGGCGCGGCCGAGGTCGACATGGTGATCGACCGCGGCGCGTTCCTGAGCGGCCGGTACGGGCTGGTGTTCGAGGAGATCGTCAAGGTCAAGGAAGCCTGCGGGGACGCGCACCTCAAGGTCATCCTGGAGACCGGCGAGCTCGTGACGTACGACAACGTGCGCCGCGCGTCGTGGCTCGCGCTGCTGGCCGGCGGTGACTTCATCAAGACGTCGACCGGCAAGGTGCAGCCCGCCGCGACGTTGCCGGTGACGCACGTGATGCTGCAGGCGGTGCGGGACTGGAAGGACCTGACGGGTGAGCTGCGCGGGGTGAAGCCCGCCGGTGGCATCCGCACGACCAAGGACGCGATCAAGTACCTGGTGGCCGTGCACGAGGTGGCCGGTCCGGAGTGGCTCGACCCGCACCTCTTCCGGTTCGGCGCGTCGACGTTGCTCAACGACCTGCTCATGCAGCGTCGGACCCAGTTGGACGGCCACTACAGCGGCCCGGACTACGTGACGGTGGACTGAAGACATGTGGGAATACGCCCCCGCGCCCGAGTCGCGGGACATCGCGAACCTCAAGCCGAGCTACAAGATGTTCGTCGACGGCAAGTTCGTCGAGGGCACCGGCGAGCCGCTCAAGACCATCAACCCGGCCACCGAGGAGGTGCTCGCGGAGGTCTCGACCGCGAGCCAGTCCGATGTGGACACCGCGATCAAGGCCGCACGCAAGGCCTACGACCGCGTGTGGTCGAAGATGCCCGGATCCGAACGGGCCAAGTACATCTACCGGATCGCGCGGCAGATCCAGGAACGCGGCCGTGAGCTCGCGGTGCTGGAGTCGCTCGACAACGGCAAGCCGATCAAGGAGTCGCGCGACACCGACATCCCGACGGCGGCCTCGCACTTCTTCTACCACGCGGGCTGGGCGGACAAGCTCGGTTACGCGGGCTACGGGCCCGACCCGAAGCCGCTGGGTGTCGCCGGTCAGGTGATCCCGTGGAACTTCCCGCTGCTGATGGCCGCGTGGAAGATCGCGCCGGCACTGGCGTGCGGCAACACCGTCGTGCTCAAGCCCGCCGAGACCACCCCGCTCACCGCGCTGGTGCTGGCGGACATCATCCAGCAGTGCGACCTGCCGCCGGGCGTCGTGAACATCATCCCGGGCGCCGGTGACGTCGGCGCCGCGCTCGTCGGGCACGAGGACGTCAACAAGGTCGCCTTCACCGGCTCGACCGACGTCGGCAAGATCATCCAGGGTCAGCTCGCGGGCACGTCGAAGAAGCTCACGCTGGAACTGGGCGGCAAGGCGGCGAACATCGTGTTCGACGACGCCCCGCTCGACCAGGCCGTCGAGGGCATCGTCAACGGCATCTTCTTCAACCAGGGCCACGTCTGCTGCGCCGGATCCCGCCTGCTCGTGCAGGAGTCCATCGCCGACGAGCTCCTGGAGAAGCTGCACGCGCGCGTCTCCACCCTGCGCGTGGGCGATCCGCTCGACAAGAACACCGACGTCGGCGCGATCAACTCCCGCGAGCAGCTCACCAAGATCAAGGAGCTGACCGAGTCGGGCGAGGCCGAGGGTGCCACCCGCTGGACGTCCTCCTGCCCGTTGCCGGACAAGGGTTTCTTCTTCGCCCCGACCGTGTTCTCCGGTGTGTCGCAGGCGATGCGCATCGCCCGTGAGGAGATCTTCGGCCCGGTGCTCTCCGTACTGACGTTCCGCACGCCGGAAGAGGCCGTGGCCAAGGCGAACAACACGCCGTACGGCCTGTCCGCCGGTATCTGGACGGAGAAGGGCTCGCGCATTCTCTGGATGGCACAACGCATGCGCGCCGGCGTCGTCTGGTCCAACACGTTCAACCGCTTCGACCCGACCGCCCCGTTCGGCGGTTACCAGGAGTCGGGCTTCGGCCGTGAGGGCGGCCGCACCGGTCTGGAGGCCTACCTCGATGTCTGATCGACTCACGGTCGCGAAGACCTACAAGCTCTACATCGGTGGCAAGTTCCCGCGCTCCGAGTCGGGCCGCAGCTACCCGGTGGCCGACGCGAAGGGCACGTTCCTCGCCAACGCGGCGCAGGGCTCCCGCAAGGACGCGCGTGACGCGGTTTCCGCCGCCCGCAAGGCTTTCGCGGGCTGGTCCGGCACCACGGCCTACAACCGGGGCCAGGTCCTGTACCGCGTGGCCGAGGTCCTCGAAGGCCGCCGCGAGCAGTTCATCGCCGAGGTCGCCACCTCCGAGGGCGTCCAGGCGAAGAAGGCGCAGTCCCTTGTGGACACCGCCATCGACCGCTGGGTCTGGTACGCGGGCTGGACCGACAAGATCGCGGCCGTCCTGGGTTCCTCGAACCCGGTGGCGGGCCCGTACTTCTCGTTCTCCACCCCCGAACCGACGGGCGTGGTCGCCGTCCTGGCCCCGCAGCAGTCGTCGCTGCTCGGCCTGATCTCGGTGATCGCACCGGTGATCGCGTCCGGCAACACCTGCGTGGTCATCACCTCGCAGGACCGCCCGCTCCCCGCGATCACGCTGTCCGAGGTGCTGGCCACCAGCGACGTCCCCGGCGGCGTCGTCAACATCATCACCGGCCGCACCGCGGAGATCGCCCCGTGGCTGGCCTCGCACGGCGACGTGAACGCGCTGGACCTCACCGGCGCACCGGAGTCGATCCGCGCGGACCTGGAGCGGTCGGCCGCCGGCACCGTGAAGCGCGTGCTGCGCAACAAGCCCAGCGAGGACTTCACCGTGACGCCGGACATGTCGCGCCTGCGCGCGTTCCTGGAGACGAAGACGGTCTGGCACCCGATGGGCGTTTAGGGAAGCTAGTCGGCGGCGTAGGCCTTGCCCTGCGCCGCCAGCTCCTCGCCGAGGATCCTGATCGCCTTCGGACCGACGCCGTGGATCTTCAGCAACGTCTTCGCGGACACCTTCGTCAGCGAGTCGAACGTCGTGTACCCGTGGGCCGTCAGCTCACGGGTCGCGACCTTGCCGATCGAGGTCGGGAACTCGGCTGTCACGAGTTCACCAGCCCCGCGCGCCACGCCCAGGAAGCGATCCCGACGCGGTTGCGCACGTTCAGCTTGGTCTGCACGGAAGCCAGATGCGTCTTCACCGTGGACAGCGACAGGAACAGCGACGAAGCGATCTCCTGGTTGCTGAGCCCTCGCGCCACCTCCCGGACCACGTCCTGCTCGCGAGCCGTGAGCAGCGACAGGTCGGGCCGCTGGGCAGGCCGGGCGAAGTGTTCCAGCATCCGCACGGTGACCTGAGGCGAGATCAGCGCGTTCCCCGCGGCGGCGGCGCGCACGGCCTCCACCAGCAGAGCCGGCCCGGCGTCCTTGGTCAGGAACCCGGAAGCCCCGTTCTCCAGCGCCGTGTGCACGTACTCGTCCAGATCGAACGTCGTCACCACGACGACCTTCGTCGTGGGCGACAGCTTCTTGGTCACCTCGAGCCCGTCCATCCCCGGCATGCGGATGTCCAACAGGGCCACGTCGGGCTTGAGCTCACGAGCGGCGGTGACGGCCGAGATCCCGTCGGGAACGTCGGCGACGACGGTGATGTCCGGCTGCTTCTCCAGGATCATCCGAAAGCCGACGCGGACCATCTCCTGGTCGTCGGCGATGAGGACCGAGATCACTTCTTCCCTTCCAGGGGTAGCTCGGCGAGCACCTGCCAGCCGTGCTCACGCGGACCCGCGGAGAACAGGCCGCCCAGCAGGTCGACCCTCTCACGCATACCTACGAGACCGTAGCCACCCTGGTTCAGCTCGTGCAGCTGCCCGTCGTCGGCGACGATCACGCGCAACGCCCCACCGGGCGTCCGGGAGATCTCCACGTCGATCATCGTGGGCGACACGGCGTGTTTGTGCACGTTGGTGAGCGACTCCTGGACCAGGCGCAGCACCGACCGGCCGAGCTCCGGCGGCACCTCGTCGGGCAGGTCGATGCGCAGGCGGGTGTCGAAGCCGAACTCGCGAGTGCGTTCGACGGCCGAGATGACGTCGGCGGCCAGGTCGGTGGTGGCGGCCTCGTTCTCACCCTGGCGCAGCGTGCCGACGAGCCGGCGCATCGCGCCCAGGGCCTCGGTGCCCGAACGGACGATGCCGGGCAGCAGGCGGTGGGCGGCCCGCGGGTCGTCGTCGGAGACCTCCAGCGCGGCCTGGGCCTGCACGAGCATGCCCGTCACATGGTGGGCGACGACGTCATGCAGTTCACGGGCCAGGGCGATGCGTTCTTCCTTCTGCGCGTCGGTGACGGCGGCGGCGATCAGGCGACCGCCCTCAGTGTCGCGGGCGCGGAAGTACAGGCCTGTGCCGATGGCGGTGAAGCCCAGCACGAGCGAGCCGAGCATCTCGTTGTAGTTGCTCGACGAGAGCCAGTTGTCGCGGACGATGGCGGCGAAGAAGCTCACGGCGACCAGCGAGCCGACCGACCACGTGGCGGCGCGGCGGGGTTCCTCTCGGACGACGACGGCCGTGATGACCAGGCACGCGGCGGTCTCGGCGACGGTCAGCGGACTCAGCAGCGTCGGCAGGTTGACGTTGAAGAGCCGGATCACGAACGACGACAGGAAGATCGACGCGACCGCCACCGGGATGGTGAAGGCACGCGACTTGAACGACGTGACGGCGACGATGCACACCGGCACGGTCATCAGCCACACCAGCGCCTCGGGGCTCCCGCCCCCGCTCATCAGAAGGAGCTCGCCGAGCATCAGCAAGGCGAGAACGGCGGCGATCGGCCATTGGCCCCGATGACTGTCCACGGGAGACAACGGTAGGACCACCACACCTCCACGGCCTCGGTCATCCGGCTGATCCGGTGTGTCGTCAAGGCTGAGGTTTTCCGGCTCCGTGCACGGCACCTTGAGGAACATGAATTCGGTTCTGGCCGCTCGTGGCCTGGTCAAGACCTACGGCGACGTGCACGCGCTCGCCGGGGTGGACATCGACATCAAGGCCGGGGACGTGCTGGCGGTCGTCGGTCCGTCCGGGTCCGGCAAGACGACGCTCCTGCACGTGCTGTCCGGCATCCTGCGCGCCGACGGCGGCGAGGTGTTCCTGGACGGGCGGGCGATCGGCGAGCTGAACGAGACAGGACGCAGCGCGCTGCGGCGCACGGCGTTCGGGTTCGTGTTCCAGTCGGGCATGCTCGTGGCCGAACTGACCGCAGAGGAGAACGCGGCGCTGCCGATGCTGCTCGCCGGCGGTTCGCGCGCGGAGTCGCTCGGCGCGGCAAGGCTGTGGCTTTCGCGGCTCGGCCTGCAGGGCATGGAGAAGCGGCTGCCGAGTGAGCTCTCCGGCGGGCAGGCGCAACGGGTCGCGATCGCGCGGGCCCTCGCGCACAGCCCGCGGGTGATCTTCGCGGACGAACCGACCGGCGCCCTCGACACGCGCACCGGCCAGGAGATGATGACCGTGCTCCTGCAGGCGGCGGAGGAGACCGGCGCGGCGATCGTGATCGTCACGCACGACAAGGCGATCGCGGACCGGGCGTTGCGCGTCGTCGAGATCCAGGACGGCAAGATCGCCGCGGGGGTGTCCGCGTGAGGATCGCTCTCGCGGTGCTGCGCAGGGACCGCCGCAGCCAGGTCGCGACCGTGCTGGTCGCGCTCGGCGTGATGATCGCGGTGTCACTGGTCCTGTGGCTGCTCGCCGCACCGAACGGCCTGCAGGCGCGCGCCGACCGCACGGCGTGGCGCGACGGAATCGGCCAAGCCGACAAGGGCGCCATTTCCGTTGCCATGAACCAGGATTCGTACGATGGCAGGCTCATCGAACGGTTCGACGTCGCTCGCACCGAACAGGGCGCCGTCCCGGTCGCGGCCGGCATCTCCCAGTTCCCGGAGGCGGGCGAGGTGCTGCTGTCGCCCGCGCTCGCGGACCTCGTGCGGAACACCCCGCCGGAAGAACTCGGCAACCGCTTCCCCGGCAGGCAGATCGCGGAACTGGGGCCGGAGGCGCTCAAGTTCCCCGGCGAACTCGTCGCGATCATCGGCCACGAGAAGGTCGGGAACGGCTACCCCGCGGCCGATCTGCGGGGCGGCGCCGGCTCGTACCGCGACGACTACCACGGCATGCTCTACCTGCTCACGCGCGTCGGGCTCGTGGTGCTGGTCGTGCCGTGTCTGGTGCTGGTCGCCTCGGCCGCGAGGCTGACCGCGGCGAAACGGGAACGGCGCCTCGCCGCGCTCAGGCTCGCCGGCGCCAGTCCGCGGCAGGTCGTGGTGATGACCGCCGTCGAGACCGCGATCGGCGCGGTCGTCGGCAGCGTGCTGGGTGTGGTGCTGGCACAGCCGTTCAGCCACATCACCGCCCAGGTCCCGTGGGAGGGCGGCACCTGGTATCCCGGCGACTTCGTGCCGGAACCCGCGGTCGTGGCGGCGGTGGCCGTGCTCGCGCCGTTGCTGGTCGTCGGGGCCGCGATCATGGGACTGCGGCGCGTGGTGAACCAGCCGCTCGCGGCGGAGGCGAAGCGCAAGGTCAGGTCGTGGCGGCTGCTGACCATGGCCGGCGCGCTGGGCGTGTTCTTCCTCGGCATCGTGTACGCGCAACAGTCCAGCGGCGACGGCCAGTTCACCGTCGTGCTCCTCGGCCTCGGCGCGGTGGCGCTCGCGCTGGTGCTGGCAGGGCCCGTGCTCACCGCGTGGGTCGGCAGGTTCTTCGTCGGGCGGTGGCGCCGACCGTCGACGTTGCTGGCCGGACGCAGGCTCGCCGGTGACCCGGTGGCGGCGTTCCGCGGCTCGGCGGGCGTGGTGATCGCCGTGTTCACCGGCTCGATGGCACTCACGATGCTGCCGGGGCTGGAGAGCCAGGTCCCGTATCGCGACTCGACATGGCTGGAGAACGCGATCGTGGCGGAGCAGGTGACGCACGACATCACGCCGTTGCGCCTGGCGACTTCGGCACCGATCGTCACGATGCTCGACGGCACGATCAGGAGTGGCGACTACGGCATGTACGTCGTCGTCGGCGACTGTGCCGACGTCGCGCAGGTGCTGATCGGCCTCCACTGCCAGGCCGGACCCGCCGTCTACTCGTCAGGACCGTTGCAGGGCAACGAGTTCAGATCCAGCGGCAAGGACCCGCTGATCGCGCAGCTGCCGGCGCAGTACGAGAGGCGGCCTTTCGAGGGCGGTGGCCGGGTGAGCGCGGTCATCGACCGCGGTCTGCTGCCGTCACTGGCGGGTGACGTGTCGATGGTCGGCGTGCCGACGACGCCGGAGAACCGCGACACCGTGCACACCGCGCTGATCGGCACGTTGCCGGGCGTGCGGCTGGTGGACGGTGAGCAACGGGGTCTCCTCGGCGACACGCTGCTGGCGGACCTGCAGCGGGCCACGATCATCGGCCTCTCCATCGCGGCGGTGCTCGGCGGCATCGGCGCGGCGGTGGCCGCGGCCGGGTCGGTGATCGACCGCAGGCGCACTTTCGGCGCGTTGATCGCGGCAGGTACTCCGATTCGTGTGCTGGCTCACGCATTGCGCCGGGAAGTGATGCTGCCGGTGGTCGCCGTCACAATCGCGGCGTGTGGTGCGGGAATTGTCGTGGGCCTCGGACTGCTCACTCTTGCGCGCGGACTGGTGGGCCACGGTGAAATGCCGATCACGCCGTGGGTGATCGCCCCGGTGGGCGTCGGCGTCGTGGTCGCGCTGGTGGCGGCTCTGGCGTGCGGTCCGGTACTACGCGGTATCAGCCCCCGGGATTACGCGGCGGAGTAGTACTCGGCCGGAAGTACGAGGATGGAACTGGCCCTCAGCGCGATGTGCGCGGAGGGCCTTTTTCATAACTTTGATTCATGACGAATGCACAGCTCGCGAGCATCCAGTGGGGCGTTTTCCTGTCGGTCGTTTTCCTGCTCCCGCAGCTGCTGTTCCGTCAGCTCACCTTCCGCGGCGCCACCATCACCGTCTACGCGAGCATGCTGTTCTCGGCGACGTTCCTGCCGGTGCAGACCGCGCCACCGCGCCAGTCCGTGCAGCTCGTCCCGTTCCAGTGGATCGCCGACACCTTCCGCGACGGGCAGATCGCGTTCGACCAGATGACGTTGAACGTGCTGCTGTTCGTGCCGCTCGGCGCGATGCTGATGTTCTGGGGCAAGCGCACGATCGGCCAGACCGCGTTGATCGGCTACGGCGTCTCGCTGCTGATCGAGGGCTCGCAGTTGTTGTGGGCCAACCGGATCTTCGACGTCGACGACCTCATCACCAACACCACCGGCACCGCGCTCGGCTGGCTCGGCGCGCTGGCCGCCGTGAAGGTCTACGCCCGCGTGACGGCCGCCGCGGTACCGCAGCGCGAACTCGTCAGCGCACGCTGACCTGCGGATTCCAGAAAACCTGCAAGCCCCGTGTGGATCCTTCACCGCATGAGTGTCAGACGAACGATCGCCGTCATCACCGCACTCCTCGGACTGATCCTGGTGACCGCGGGCCCCGCGTCGGCCGCGACGGGCAGTTGGCAGGCGTACGGCAACACGAACCCGATCACGTCCAGCCCTCACAAGTGGGTCTGCGCCAGCAGCAAGGCGATCGCGACCGACGTCCTCGCGCGGGTGTGCGTGATCAGGACGGCCAGCGGGGGCTCGGCACAGGGCGCGGTGATCGTGCGCAACAACCGGTCCAGCGCCTTCTCCACGACGGCGAGGGTGGACCTGTGGACCGCGGAGCACGGCCAGTTCGACTGGTGGTACTGCACGTCGTCCGGTGTCGGCGCCAACTCGTGGTCGGTGTGCTTCGGCCGGAGCCAGGCCGTGCCCTCCAGCAATCTGGCGAACTCCACCGGATACGCCAGGGAACTGCCCCTCGGCTTCACAGGGCTCGTCTGACCCCACGTTCACCCGGCGGCGTGAGGTGACGCGCGCCGCCGGGCCCTTCGCCTGATCATGGCCGCCATGAAGTTCGTGGAGGCGTTCAGCATCCTGGTCGCCGTGGTCGGCCCGCCGAAGATCCTGCTGGCGTTCCTGATGGACACCGAGGGCGCCGACTCCCGGACGCGCTGGCGGGTGGCGTTCACCTCCACCGCGATCGCGCTGGGCGTCGGCCTGTTCGTGGTGGTGGCCGGGCGGGCGTTGCTCTCGGTCTTCCACATCAGCGAGGGGGCGCTGTACCTCGCGAGCGGCGTCATCCTGTTCGTGCACGCGCTTGATCTCGTGCTCGGACGCAAGCAGGAACCGACGCACGACGAGACGCGCGGCACGCACGAGTTGGCCACCGCCTACTACGCGAACCCCGTGGCGCTGGCCTACCTGTTCCTGCTGTCGGACACGAAGTCGGTCGAGACGACGTTCGTGCTGGCCGGCGGGTTCGCGGCGGTGATCGCGCTCGACCTGGCGGCGATCGCCGTGCTCGGCATCGCGCTGCGCTGGGTCAAGATGACCTACGCCTGGGTGCTCGTGCGGGTGCTGGGCGTGCTGCTCGCGGCGCTGGGCGTCGACCAGATCGTCGAGGGCCTGATCACGCTCGGCATCCTCGAACGGGTCTAGTGGCGTGACCCAGAACGTTGCCGGGTGAATTCGCGGTCAGACGGGTGCGTCGTGGTGCCGCCCCCACGTCCTCATACTGGACCGTATGGGGGCGTGGGGGCGGTGCCGCGAGGCGCCCTGCTGAGCGTGAATACGCCCGCCAACGGGCTGGGTCACGCCACTAGCTCGTCCGCCAGCCCAGTTCTCCCGCGGAGTTGACCTCCGGGAAGCAGTGCCCGACCACGCTGCGCGTCTCCAGGGCCGTCGCGACCTGGTCGAACATCTCCACGATCGACGTCCACTCCGGCTTGACCATCTCGTTGCGCTCTTGGTCCCACTCGACCACGCAGCCGCGCAGCACGCCGGGCCGGAGGTCCACGGCGAGCACGTCGCCGGTGCCGTCGAACGCGATCGGCAGCCACTCGGGGTGGAATCCGCTCGTCGGCGCGCCGGCCTCGGAGGCGTCGACGGGCTTGCTCACGTGGGTGTCCCTGAGCACGAACGCGCGATCGGCGCCCAGGGGCGTGTAGAAGGGCGGCAGGATCTCGGCGAAGCGGCCTTCCTCGGTGCCGCCGTAGACGCTCCACCACAGCTGGAGATCGATCGGAACCCGAAGCTCCGGCAGCGCGTCATATCTCGGCCGCAGCACGGCACGGGTGGCAGGAGCGTGCTCCGCCAGCCATGCCAGGATCCGGTTCCAGTGCTCGATCACACCCACCGTTCCATGATCTTGGCGGAACGTCGGGCGAGGTACCGCCCATCGGGGCAGGATCAAGTCGAACAGGTCACTACTGGGGGAAGAGCTTTCAGATGGCGGAACAAGGCCTCAAGGTCGACTTCGACGCCTTGACCGGATACGCGTCCGCGGTGAGCGGTCTGGCGAGCGAGGTCGGGACCGTCGGCAGCGGCACGTTGAACGGCACCACCAGCCTTCCTGGCGACTGCTTCGGGAAGCTGGGCAACGAGGTCGGCCTCAACGCCGCCTTCCAGACGGCCGCGCAGGCGCAGCTCGACGCGCTGAAGGCCGCGTCGACGGGTCTGGCCGGTCTCGGCACCGCGGTCTCGAAGGCCCGCGAGTCGTACATCGCCCAGGAAGAAGCGCACAAGGCGGCGATCACCAAGGCGGGACAGGTATGAGCGTCGAGGGGCTGCTGAGCCAGTTCATCGCGCCCATGAAGGAGGATCTGGCCAAGCTGGACGGTGACACCGGCGGCGCCACGCGTGCCGGGGACGCCTTCGGCCGCGCCCAGACCGCGATGACCGACCTGGGCACGCGGCACGGTTCGGCTTCGACGGCCGTGCTGAACACGTGGTCCGGCGACAAGGCCAACGCCTTCACCGCCCGCGTGTCGACCTTCGCCTCGGCCGCGACCCTGTTGTCCTCCAACGCTTCCACGCTCAAGACCGCGGCCTCGACCGGGGTGTCCGCGGTGACCGGCGGCCGCACCGCGATCCAGGGCCTCATCGACGAGTTCACGTCCAAGGCGACCCCGAAGCTCGCCGCGGCCCTCGCGCTGTCCCTCGTGGCAGGGCCCGGTGTCGTGCTGGCGGCCGTGGCCGACCTCGCCGGGATGGCGTCCGGGTACCAGAGCAAGACCTCCGCCGAACTGCAGAAGGTGCGCGACCAGCTCACGCAGCTCGTCGGGCAGCTCAACGGCCTGCAGAAGCCGGACGCGGGCGCGCTGGCGAAGCTCGGCGACCCGCTCGGCGGCGACGAGGGCACCACCTCGACCTCCGGCGCCTCCGACACCCCGAAGCAGCAGGAGTCCGGTCCCAGCTCGAACAACAACGGCGGCGGCTCCGGCTCCGGCGGTGGTGGCGGCAGCGGTTCCGGCGGCGGCGGTAGCGGAGGTTCGGGCGGCGGTGGAGGTGGCGGCGGCTCCGGCCCGCGCCTGCCCGTCGCGATCCCGCCGCAGCCCGGCGAGGGCGTCGGCGTGAACCTGCCCGACGGCAGCAGTGCCGAAGCACCGAACGAGACCGCGGCCAAGGCCGTGCGCAACGCGCTGTCGGCCCTGGGCACCCCGTACGTGTGGGGCGGCGCGAACCCGCCCCAGGGCACCGACTGCTCGGGCCTCACGCAGTGGGCTTACGGCGGCGCGGGCTTCGACATCCCGCGCCCGGCCTCGTCCCAGGCGATGGGCGCCTCGGTGCCGGCGGACCAGGTGCTGCCCGGCGACCTCGTCGTGTGGGACGGGCACGTGGCGATGATCATCGGCAACGGCCAGATGGTCGAGGCCGGAGACCCCGTGCAGGTGCAGCCGATCCGGACGACGAACAGCGGGATGTCGTTCTACGGCTTCTACCGCCCCACGGGGTGAGTCACTTCGCGGCCTGGGCCGCGGCCTTCAGGTCGGCGAACTTCACGATCTGACCGCCCGCGCCCCAGGTCCCCTCCGGCTGCTCGTGGATCAGCACCCACACCCGCAACGCGTCGGCCTCACCCAGTCCGGCGGCCTCCAGCACCAGCGCGGTCGCCTCCTGCACGAGACCGGCCTTGCGCCGGTCGGACAGCGCGCCCGCCGGCACCCTGACGTCCACCCGGAACCGCGGCGCGTCGTCCTGCGCCGTGGTCTGCGCGCCCGCGGGCAGTTCGTGCAGGTAGGTCCAGGCCACCGAGCGGAAGAACTCGTTGTCCGGCGCGCCTTCCCACTTCAGCAGCAACGCGGCCAGGTCGCGCTGCACGCTCTTGCGGCCCGCGTCCGTCAGCGATCCGACCGGCGCGGTCAGTTCGATCATCGGCATGAGGTTCCCCGATCTATGACGACTGTTATAACCCCTGGCGGACGCTAACCTATGACGAGCGTTATAGCCAGAGAGGCCTGAGATGTCCCGAGAGCAGATCGTCACCGGCGCGGCCGACATGATCCGGCGGCGTGGCCTCAACGCGACGAGCATCCGCGAGGTCGCCAAGCACGCGGGCACGCCGCTCGGCTCGACGTACCACTACTTCCCCGGCGGCAAGACGCAGCTCGCGACCGAGGCGGTCCAGTGGGCGGCGGAGACCGTCTCGAAGGTGCTCACGGCGAAGCTCCGCAAAGGACCGGTCGACGGGCTGAAGGCGTTCTTCGCGCTGTGGCGGCAGATCGTCACCGAGACCGGTTTTCAGGCCGGTTGTCCCGTGCTCGCGGTGTCCATCGAGGAGAACGCGAGCCCGCAGGCGCTGATGGCCGCGGCGGACGGGTTCCGGGCGTGGTCGGCCCAGCTGGCCGCGTCTTTGGAGGAGCACGGCGTCTCGCCGGCCCGTGCGCGCAGCCTCGCCCACCTGTGCGTCTCGGCCGCGGAGGGCGCGGTCGCGATGTGCCGGGCCGAGCGCAGCATCGAACCCCTCGACGACGTGGCCGCCGAACTCACCGCGTTGCTACATGCCGCCACCGAAGATCCTGGAATGCGGCACACTGTCCCCACCAGGGGGTGATCGGAGTGGACGACGACGTCCAGCGCGCCGCGCGGAAGGTGCGCGAGGTCGAGCAGGCCGTGTCGGAGCACGTCACGCGCAGTGGTCCCGTCACGGGACGCGCGTCCTCTCCGGACGGTGCGGTGACGGTGGTCGCCACGCCCGGTGGTCCGCCGCAGCAGATCGCGGTGAGCCCGGCGGCGTTGCGGATGGGCCCGCACGGGCTGGCCGCCGAGATCATGCGCATCGCCGACAAGGCCCAGCGCAACGCCAACACCCACCTGCACCAGACCCTGGACCGAGTGGTCGACCCGCGTGAACTGACCGCCATGGGCCTCGAACGCGGCCCCGACGAGGACGAACTCGGGTGGCGGCGGTGAACGAGGAACGCTTGCAGGCGACCGAGCGGCTTCAGCGCGAGCTCGCGGCCCTCACCGCCACGGTCGAGCACCCGAACGGGCTGTGCATGGTCACGGCGTCGCCGAAGGGTGAGATCAAGGCCCTGCACCTGCACCCCGCGCTGCTGCAGCAGGGCGCGCAGGCCGTCGGGCAGGTCGTCACCGAGACCGTCCAGCTCGCGACGAACGCCGCCGTGCAGGTCAGCTTCAACAAGATGGCGCTGGCGCTGGGTGACGGAATGGCGATCGACGTCGAGTCCATCGCCGGCGACTCACCCTTCCGGTCGACGTGGAACCCCGTCGTGCCACCCAAATCCGCAGCTCCGGAGGCACCGCCGGAGCGCAGGCCGAGGACTCCGCGCGTCGAGGACACCGACGACGACACTTTCTTCGACAACCCCTCGTGGCTCCGGTGATCAGCACCGTTAGGCTCGTCGACGGCATCAGGCAGGCGTGACCGGGAGGTCAGGATGGCGCAGGACATCGTCCCCATCGAGCTGGGGCTGACGCAGGGTGACGTAGTCACTCTGTGGGCACCCCGCTGGCGCGAGAAGGGCGAGGAGTGGGAGGCGTTCCTCGGCGACGAGGAAGACCTGTTCGTCTTCCCCGACGCCGCGCATCTCGCCGCCTTCGTGCGCACCGCCGAGGAGCACGACCTGACCGATCACCCTGCGTGGCCGGTCGTGCCGTCGCTGGGCGTCGCGGACCTCTCGCCGGACGACAACCACCAGTTCGACCTCGTCGGCGTGCCGGAGCTCGTCGCGGAGGACCCGGACACCTGGACGATCGGCGAGCTCGCCGACGTCATCGCGATCGTGCGCGCCCTCGCGGACGTCTGCGACCTGGAGAAGGTCCACGAGGTGCTCGACAGCGCCGAGGGCTTCTCGCTGCTGCCGCAGGGCACGCTGCCGTTCAGCGGCCGTGACGGCGGCAAGCTGTGGGGCGAGCTGTCCGAGGTCGTCTCCGAGAAGTGGGACGAGGTCCTCGACGCGATCGACAGCGTGGTGAACACGCCGGAGGTCCCCGAGAAGGAGCTCTCCGTCGCGCAGGACGAGCTCGCCGCGCTGGAGGCCGCCACGGCCGCGGCCGCCGTCGACTCCCCCGCGGACGAGGACTCCGACGAGGACAAGGCCGAGCCCACGGGCTTCTGGGCCGAGGTCGGCGTCGACCCCATCAAGATCATCACTTCGGCCGGCGAGTTCTACACGCTGCGCTGCTACCTCGGCGACGACCCGGTGTTCCTGGGCCGCCGCGGCAAGATCGAGGTCTTCAGCTCGCACCGTGCCCTGAGCCGCTTCGTCGCCGAGAACGACGAGCACGACCTGGCCGAGGTCGAGACCTGGAACGACATCAAGGTCAAGGCCACCGCGGGCGAGCTCGACGTCGACGTGAACGACGACAACGTCTACGTGCTCACCGGCATCGCCGAGGACATGGAGGAGGGCCCCGACTCCCTCGACCCGCAGCAGCTCGACCTCGCCGTCGAACTGTTCGAGGACGCGGCCGAGTGGGCGGAGGACGAGTCCGTGAAGGACGCGCTCGCCTCGTCCGAGTCGCTGGGCTGGCTCGTGTCGTTCGTCGTGTCGCCGGACCCGACGCGTCTCGCGCCGTCCGCTCCGTACGACGCCGAGGTGGCCGCGTTCCGCACGCTGCAGGCGACGTTCGAGGACCGGCTCAACAGCAACTGAGCTCTTGTGTGAAAAGGGGCCGCTCACTTCTGGTGAGCGGCCCCTTCGCGTTGGTGCCTAACGGACCCGGTAGCTCACCGCGGGGAACGGGAAGTTGCCCTGATGCAGGCTGCCGAGGACGTAGTAGAGGTCGCTGGGCTTGCCAGGGCTCCCCTTCTGGCAGTCCGCGTTGAAGAAGACCTCGATGTCGGCGGCCGAGATGTTGGCCGCGGACTTCGCGGGCGTGGTGTTCACGCACTGCTTGTTCGTGAGGTCGACCGAGTGCTTGGCGCCGGTCAGGTCCGTTCCGGCGTAGAAGGCGGCGTTCTCCCAGGAGTCGGCGCTGGCGGGCAGGGCGAGGGCCGTCGAGGCGAGGACTGCGAGTCCTCCGGCGATCAGTGCAGGGCGCATGTGACCAACTCTCCCAGCGGGAGCTGTCGATCAGCTGTCACCCACGACCGGAACCACATCCGGTTGAGACACCTGTATGATACAGGTTTATGACAGGTTCTCGATCACAGCGTCTCGCCGCTGAACTGCGGGAGCGCATCACGCTCGGCGACTACGGTCCGGCCGGGTCGATCGAGAGCGAGGCCGAACTAGGCCGCCGCTACGAGGTCAGCCGCGTCACCGTGCGCCGCGCACTGGAGCAGCTTCGCGACGAAGGCCTGCTGGCGTCGCGAAAGGGCGCCGGCTGGTACGTGGTGTCGTTCGCCCAGCCGCTCGCGCTCGGCACGTTCCAGCACGCGCAGTCGGCGGTCGCCGAGGCCGGTGTCGCGCTGGTGCGGTCCGTCCTCGAGTACGGCTACCGCGAGGCTTCTGCCGGTGTCGCTTCGACGCTGGGCTCTGGCGAGATGCTGCGCGTGCGTTCGTTGCGCCGCACCGGAGACACGCCGCTCGACGTCGTGACCGAGTGGGTGCCCCTGGCTTTGGCCGCACCGGTGAGCCGTGCCGATGCCGAGTCGCCCGGAACCTGGGAAACGTTGCGCCGCAACGGAAACCAGATCGCCGTCGTGCGGCAGAGCATCGCGGCCGTCGCCGCGGGCGACGTCGGTCCCCTGCTCGGCGTCACGGCCGCCACACCGGTGCTGCTGGTGCGGCGCATCGCACTGGACGCCGCGGAGCACCCAATCGCCCTGTCCGAGCACCACTACCTGGGCCACCGGTTCCAGCTGGAGGTCGAGTTCCGCGGCTGGCCCGGCGCGGAACCTCCTGGCGTCGCAGCGATCCCCTCGGAGGACTGACCATGCGCGTGCTCGTCACCGGCGCGGCCGGGTTCATCGGCTCGCACTTCACCCGCTACTGGCTGCGCGAACACCCGGCGGACGAGGTCATCGCCCTCGACGCGCTGACCTACCGCGGCACCCGCGCGAACCTGACCGCCGACGTGCCGTTCGTGCACGCGGACATCGCCGAAGCGGACGTCGAGGGCATCGACGTCGTGGTGAACTTCGCCGCCGAGTCGCACAACAGCCTCGCCGTGCTGGATCCCGGCCTTTTCTTCCGCACGAACGTCCTGAGCACGCAGGCGTTGCTGGAGTCCTGCCGTCGCGCGGGCGTCCAGCGGTTTCACCACGTGTCGACGTGCGAGGTGTACGGCGACCTTGCGCTCGACGCCACCGAGGCGTTCCACGAGGGCTCGCCCTACCAGCCGCGCACGCCGTACAACGCGTCGAAAGCCGGCGCGGACCACGCGGTCCGCTCGTACTTCGAGACGTTCGACCTGCCGGTGACGATCACCAACTGCGCGAACAACTACGGCCCCAACCAGTTCCCCGAGAACGTCCTGCCGCTGTTCACGACTCGTGCTTTGGACGGCGAGCAACTGCCGGTCTACGCGTCGAGCGACAACCGTCGCGAGTGGATCCACGTGCTCGACCACTGCCGCGCGATCGACGCGGTGCTGCGGGACGGCGAGATCGGCCGGACGTATCACGTGGGCACGGGTGTCGAGGCGAGCGTCGACCAGATCGCCGACCTGGTGCTGGACGAGCTCGGCCTGCCGCAGTCGCGGAAGTCGATCGTCGCCGACCGCCCCGGCCACGACCGCCGCTACCTGCTGGACTCCAGCAGGATCGGCCGCGAGCTCGGATGGCGCCCGGAGATCGGCTTCGAGGCCGGAGTCCGGGACACCATCCGCTGGTACGCCGCCAATCGCGCGTGGTGGGAGCCGTTGCGGAAGCTCAGCGTGATCGACGAGAGCGCGTGGGCTGCTACGGCTGGGCGGTGAGGGCCGCGTAGCCCGGCTTGACCAGCTCGTTGATGATCGCCAGCCGCTCGTCGAACCCGAGGAACGCCGACTTCATCGCGTTGATCGTGAACCACTGCAGGTCCGCCCACCCGTAGCCGAACGTCTCGGCCAGCGCGGCGAACTCGCTCGACAACGTGCAGTCGCTCATCAGGCGGTTGTCGGTGTTGACGGTGACGCGGAACCGCAGCTTCGCGAGCAGGCCGATCGGGTGGTCGGCGAGCGTCGGGGCGGCTCCGGTCTGCAGGTTCGACGTCGGGCACATCTCCAGCGGGATGCGGCGGTCGCGGACGTACGCGGCCAGGCGGCCCAGCTGGACGTCGCCGTCGCCGGAGACCTTGATGTCGTCGACGATCCGCACGCCGTGGCCGAGGCGTTCGGCACCGCAGTGCTGGATCGCCTCCCAGATGGACGGCAGGCCGAACGCCTCACCGGCGTGGATGGTGAAGTGCGTGTTCTGCTGGCGCAGGTACTCGAACGTGTCGAGGCCCCTGGTGGGAGGGAAACCGGCCTCGGGGCCCGCGATGTCGAAGCCGACGACGCCCAGGTCGCGGTAGCGGACCGTGAGCTCGGCGATGCGCAGCCAGCCCTCGTTCTGGCGCATCGCGCACAGCAGGGTGCCGATGCGGATCTTGCGGCCGGTCGCGGCGACGCGCTGCTCGCCGACGCGGAAGCCCTCCTGGACGGCCTCGACGACCTGTTCCAGCGAGAGGCCCTTGTCGGTGTTGAGCTCGGGCGCGTAGCGGATCTCGGCGTAGACGACGCCGTCCGCGGCCAGGTCCTCGACGGCCTCGGCGGCGACTCGCACCAGCGACGCCTCGTCCTGCATGACTCCGCACGTGTGGGCAAAGCCTTCGAGGTAACGCACGAGGGAGCCGGAGTTCGCGTTGTCGCGGAACCAGCCGCCGAGGACGCCCGCGTCGGTGGTGGGCAGGCCCTGGTAGCCGGTGGCATCGGCGAGTTCGATCACCGTCTGCGGGCGGAGGCCACCGTCGAGGTGGTCGTGCAGCAGCACCTTCGGCGCGCTGCGGATGGACTCCAAGGTAAGCGGCGTGGACATTGCTACACGTTACTCCAGGCGACACGCCGCTTCAGTGCTGGCCAAAATGATCTTGCCCTCGATATGATCATTTGCTGCGTCAACGTCGTTGCAGATCCGTGATCAGCAACTTTCTGCAACCAACGCGAGGCTTGAGTCACCCCAAGGTAGGAACATCATCGGTGGCTACTGCCTGCTTTCGGCCGGTCACTTGGCGTTCAGAGTAGTCGGGTAACCTGATCGGGTTAGTTGCCCGTCCGCACCCAGCCTTTTTCTGGCGGGGGTGGTACAGCGACGTCCCGTGACGCGGATAGGCTCCCGTGGTCTCCCCCTCCCCTGGACGAAGGCACTCAGCCGTGACAGAGAACAACAACTCCACGATGTCCTTCGATCGGATGCGCAACATGCTCACGCGCGCCGCGGAGATCCGTGAGAGCGAGCAGCAGCAGATCTTCGACGCGCTGGACGAGATCCACGCCCGGATGTCGCCTCTGGAGTCGCTGGGTTCGGTTCGCAAGCGCCTGTCGGAGCTGCCGGACCGCACCGAGGTCAGCGTTCTCGCTGAGCGCCTGGACGAGGCCCTCGCCAAGCTGGAGGCCCAGGACACCGCCGTCGCCGACATCGGTCGCGCGGTCGACGCCCTGGTGGACAAGCTCGCCAAGCCCTTCGCCCAGCTGGACGGACGCCTCGACGGCGTCGCCGGCCGCTTCGAGGGTGTCGCGGGCCGCATGGACGGTCTCGAGGACAAGCTCTCGAGCATTCACAAGCGCATCGACGACCTCGACGGCCACCTGGACAAGCAGGACGGCAAGGTCGACGCGATCCCGGCCGCCGTGACGAACCCGCTGCGCGAGCGCGTCGAAGCGCTGGAGGCCGCGCTGCGTGGCCGTCTCGACGAGGTGGACGAGGGCGTACACGAGCACCTCGACGGCACCCGCGAGGCCCTGCAGAAGATCCTCGCCGAGTCCTTCTCCAGCGTGCACGGCCGCGCCGACGAGCAGCGTGACGCCCTCGCCGCTGCCCGCACCGAGCTGGTCACCGCCATCGCCGAGAGCCGCGGGGAGCTGGCCGGGGCGATCACGGACAGCCGCGAGAAGCTGACCTCGACCGTCACCGACCGCCACAACCAGCTGGCCGCGTCGCTCACCGAGACCCGCACCGAGCTGTCCGGCGCCGTGGCGGAGACCCGCGGCGAACTGGCAGGCGTCGTGGCGGAGACCCGCGACTCCCTCGCCGGCACGCTGGCCGAGACCCGCGACGCGCTCGTCGGTTCGCTCGCCGAGACCCGCACCGAGCTGTCCGGCGCCGTGGCGGAGACCCGCGACGTCGTGAACGGCAAGCTGGACGAGGCCCGCACCGCCCTGTACGCGGCGATCGAGCAGTCCCGCGACCAGGTCGACGCAGCCGACCGCCTCGAGTCCCTGGCCCGTCGCCTGGAGCTCGTCACCTCGCAGCTCGACAACATGACCAACCGCCTCGACAAGGTCGAGGACGGCTTCGCCAGCCGCATCTCCGAGCTCGGCGGCACGGTCGACGCGAGCCTCACCAAGGTCGCCGAGACCGTGGGCGCCCGCCCGGACGCCGACGCGCTGCAGTCCCTGGTCCGCAAGTCGAACCAGGAGTCCGAACTGCGCATCGGCGGCCAGCTGGACGAGGCCATGGCCACCTTCGCCGAGCTCATCCTCGGCGGCGGCTCGCCCACGCCTCCCCCGCCGCCCACCGCCCTGCCGCGCCCGCAGCGCCGCACCCGCAAGAACGGCGGCCCGAAGCCGGCGAACGGCGGCAAGGACATGGACGACGACGACCTGGCGGCCGAGGGCGCCTGATCGCCTGAACCGCCTTGCCTGACGAACGGCCCCGGAGCTGCTGCTCCGGGGCCGTTCTGCGTTTACGACCGAATTCTCTCTGCCTTGTAATCTTCCGCGAGCATGGTCCGTTTTGGACGTCACAAAGCTAAGATCCACGGCCATGAAACACCCGCCGATCACCTTTCGCGGCGCACTGCAGATCCTCGGCCACTACGACCGACCGTGGCTCGACAAGGTGAACGGCCTGGTCGGTGGAATCGTTCTCGCGACCGGACTCGCCCCTGACGCCTCCCCGATCTCGCCGATGTGGGGATGGATCGACCAGAAGAACGAGGGCACCGGCCTTCTCCGCACCGCTCTCGACGGTGCTGCCGCGCGGCTCACCGACACCGCGGGCCTGGAACGCCGGCAACTGGTGATCGCCGCCCACACCGCGTTGGTGATGAGCGCCTTCTTCGACGCGGTCGCGGCTTCTCCGCTGGGCGCCCTCTACGCGGAGGCCGCAGTGGCCGACCGCTACAAGCTCCAACTCGCCGGCGCCTCTGCGGAAGAATCAGAGTCAACCGTCCGCGCCCTGTACAAGATCGCTGTTCCTATACCCACCGCCGCGATCGGATTCTACGAGAATGTGCCACTTGTGCAGTTCTGGGCCGCCGGACTATACCGCAGGACGTTCAATTACATCAGACATGTCTTGGACGAGCTGATCGAACCCAAGAGGCAGGACGAACTCAGAGAATCTCTGTTCGAAATCAGACAAACGGCCGGAGAAAAGTACCAAAGCTACTATCTGGAATTCTCCGGGCGAGTTCCCGAGTTCGCCATCTGGTCGAACAGCATGGAGCACGCCGCTACTCGCTCCGCGATGGGCAGCCTCGAACAGCTGCTCTCCCAGGTAGCGGGATCAGCACCCCAGGCGCGGGACACACGCTCGGCGATGCGCCGTGTGAACGCCGGCGTCCTGCGCGCCCCCGTGCTGGACCTGCACACGGACGGCTACGGCTTCGACACCCCTTTCCCGTCCGTAGAGGCTCTTTTCGTCAAACCGGACTGCCGCGTCGCGACCGCGCTTTCGACCGCCAGGATCAGCAGCGAGGACTGGTGGCAGGACACGCCTGTGTCAGAGGACCTGTGCGTCGTACTGGCCAGGCACTTCACCTCGGCCGACGCGACGTCGTCGCCACTGCTGCTGCTCGGGCATCCTGGGGCGGGAAAGTCCCTGGTGACGAAGATGATCGCCGCTCGGCTGCCTGCCTCGCAGTACACGGTCGTGTGCGTGCCCCTTCGCCACGTTGACGCCAACGCTCTCCTGTCCGACCAGGTGCAGGAGGCGCTGAACCAGTCGACACACGGGCGCGTGCAGTGGGCGGACCTGGTTGAACAGAGCACCGGCGTCACACGCGTGTTGCTGCTCGACGGCCTCGACGAGCTGCTGCAGGCCAGCACCAGCGACCGCACCGACTACCTCGTCAGAATCGCGGAGTTCCAGCGCCGCGAGGCGGACATGGGGTTCCCGGTGGCAGTGGTCGTCACCTCTCGGACACTGGTCGCCGACAGGGTCAAGGTCCCCCAGACCACCTCGGTCATCAAGCTGGAGGAGTTCAGCGACGACCAGATCAGCGAGTGGGTGCGGAACTGGAACGACGCCAACACCAGCGCCCTGCTGCCGGAGATGTCCGCCCAGTGGGCGTTGACCCACCGGCACCTGGCCTCACAACCGTTGCTGCTGCTGATGCTGACGCTCTACCGAGCCAACCGCGGCACTGACGCGGAGGACGAACTCTCGTCGGCTGATCTCTACGGACGACTGTTCGACGACTTCGCGCGGCGCGAGATCGTCAAGCGCGAAGGCAGCAAGCTTCAGGGCCAAGCGTTCGAAGACGCGGTCGACCAGCAACTCCGAACGCTCGCCATCGTCGCACTCGGCATGTTCAACCGAGGCCGTCAGGACATCACCGAACCCGAGCTGAGCGACGACCTGAAGACGCTGGAAGCGAACACGTCAGGAAAGCGGCTGCTCGCGGAGTTCTTCTTCATCCACAGCCCGGAAGCACAAGCCACCGAGACCATTCGCAGCTACGAGTTCCTGCACGCCACGTTCGCGGAGTACCTCGTGGCGGACCGCGTCGTCGATGCCCTTCGTGACGTGGCAGAAGGTGCTTTCGGCCGCCGGGTTCGGCACGCGCCGGAGGACGACCTCCTGTTCGCACTTTTGTCGCATCAGCCTCTCGCCATCCAGCAGCCGGTGCTGAAGTTCGTCCAGGACAAGCTCGCGGAGCTCGATCCCGTGGAACTCGATCGCATCCGGCAGACGCTGGACGTCCTGCTGACCGGGTACCGCGGCAGGCTGCCGTCGCGGCGCTTCGGGGACTACCGGCCGACGCCGTTCGACGGGCTGCGCTCGATGGGCACCTACTCCGCCAACCTGGTGTTGCTGCGAATCCAGCAGCCACTCTCCGGCGTTGGCGCCCCGCTGACGGAAATGTTCGCCACCGACAAACCCTTGCCGCAGTGGCGCGCGACCGTCGACCTGTGGAAGTCGTCCCTGGACGAGGCCGCTTATCACGCAATACTCGGCGCGGTCGATCTCGTCGATGGCGGCATCGTTGCCCGAATCGGGTTGACCGGGTTTGTGCCCCAGCTTCAAGCACTGCATCACGCACGCTTACTGCACGACAGGGAAACACTTTCGCAGTTGAGGCACGGCGCGGCGCTGATGCAGTCGACCTCGTACATGACCATGCGAGGATCAGGAGAATCACGCGCCTGGGAATGGCAGGACCATATCTCGGCCTGGCTGAAGGTAATCTCCGCAGGAGAGCTTCGCACACCCTCACTCGCGAGATCAGAAATGCCCAGCGAGGTTCCTACAAACACACAAGAGGAAATCGCAAGAAGAGCCGCCAATCTGATTCAACTCGGCCGAACAAGTCAGTCATCCAGCGGCACGTCTGCAATGAAATGGCTCGCAGATCAACTCGGCGAAATTGGTGAAACAATAAGCGAAGAAATACGCCAACAGGAAGTCCGGGACGTCGACGAGCCGATAATACACTTGTCGCACCCCCCCAAGCCGAAGCCACAACGACAGCTTGCCCGAGAGGCAGCGCCGGTCGAACTGAACCACACCGAGAACACAGCCCACCACGACCTCGAAAACATACATAAACTCATCGAGTTCAAGGAGGTCGAAATCGGGACCTTCTTCTTTCCCGATTTCACCTACTACTGCGTCTCATTCATTGAATCAGACGACGGCATCACCGTGAATCCGATCGTTGGCAGCAGATCAGGCCTCCGCAAGCGCTCCTGGACGACCTCACAAAACCGAACGAAGCAGTCAGTCGATGAAGCAACGGATGAGGCGCAAGCGTCTGACGAGCTCCCCGACGACCTCGTCTGACCGCCCCGCCGACGCCATCACAGTGAACCAACGCGGCGTGACACACGTGACCATGACGAGAGCGCTCACACGGCCGTCGTTATGCTCGCCGGAATCTGGGGGCGTCCAGAAGGGATAGTCCGTGCAGCAACAGCGACTTGTCGCCAACCGCTACGCACTGCTCGCGGAGCTCGGCCGCGGTGCGATGGGCATCGTGTGGCGCGCCCAAGACCAGGTACTCGGCCGCGCGGTAGCCCTGAAGGAGCTGCACCCGCCGCAGGGCATGGCAGCCGCGGAGCGCACCGTGCTGGAGGAGCGCATGCTCCGCGAGGCACGCACCGCAGGCAGGCTGAACCACCCCGCCGTGGTGACGGTCTACGACATCGTCCGCGAGAACGACCGCACCTACCTCGCGATGGAACTGGTCGACGCGCTCGACCTCTCCACCATCGTGCAACGGCACGGGCCTCGCGACTCGACCTGGATGGCGAACGTGGCACTGCAGGTGCTGGGCGCGCTGGAGACCGCGCACCAGGCCGGCATCGTGCATCGGGACGTCAAGCCCAGCAACATCATGGTGCGGCCGGACGGTGCCGTGAAGCTGACCGACTTCGGCATCGCGCAAGCCGTGGACGACCCCCGGCTCACGCACAACGGGGGCATCGTCGGCTCGCCCGCGTACATGTCGCCGGACCGGCTCAGCGGCTGGGAGGCCTCGCCCGCGTCGGACCTGTGGGCGCTCGGCGTCACGATGGCGCACGCGGTCGAGGGCATCAGCCCGTTCGAACGCACCTCCACGGCGTCGACGCTGCACGCGGTCATGAACGAGCCGCCCGTGCTGCATCGCGCGTCGCCCGCACTGGCACAGGTGATCCGCGGGTTCCTGACCGTCGACGTGGCGCGTCGGCTGACCGCGCCCCAGGCGCGGCAGATGCTGGCCGCGATCAGCCAGGGCGCCACGCAGGTCTCGTTGCCGCACCACAACGACGGCAAGAAGAAGGGCGCAGCGGTCAAGATCGCCGCCGTGGTCGTGGGGATCGCCGTGCTCGCCGGTGTGGCATTCGCCGGGTACCAGGTCTTCAAGCCGAAGAACTCGACGACGAACAACGCGAGCCCGAGCACCAGCCAGACCAGCGAGAACTCCACCGAGTGGACCGACGCCGCGTCGCTGCCGGTGGGTGCTCCGCTGCCGTCGCGGCGCATCGCCACGTTCGGGCGCGGGGGTGACGTGCCCGAGTGGAACCTCTCCGGCACGCAGTGCGCCAAGGACTTCCTCACGCAGGGGTCGCCGGTGCGGACCGAGGTGCCGTGCAGCGGGCCGCACGGGATTCAGCTCTTCTCCGCCGCGACCCCGTTGTGGGACAAGCCGAAGGACATCGCCTACCCCGGCACGCAGTGGCTCGCCGACTTCACCAAGAACTACTGCACCGAGCAGTTCAAGGTCGTCGAGCCGAACTCCAAGGAGGTCCTCGGCTTCACCGGCCTCGTGCCCACGCAGAAGGAGTGGGAGGCCTACAACGACGCCGCGTCGCCAGGCCGCCAGGAGGTCCTGTGCGTGCTGTGGAAGCAGGACAGGTCGCCCCTGGCGGGCTCGCTCGTCAACTAGAGGCCTCAGCCTCGGATGGTGTCGATCACCAGCGGTGAACGCTCCGGCGCGGAGTCGGTGACCGAGTAGGCGCCTTCCAGCGCCTGCAAAGCACCGTCGACCGCGTCCGGGGTGTCGGTGAACAGCTCCAGCAACGGCTGGCCCGCCTCGACGGAATCCCCCGGCTTGGCAAGGCAGAGCACGCCGGCACCGAACTGCACCGGGTCCTCCTTGCGCGCGCGGCCGGCACCGAGCCGCCACGCCGCCACACCGACGCCGTAAGCGTCCAAAGTGGACAGCACGCCGGAGGCAGGCGCCACGACCACGTGCTTGTGCGAGGCAACGGGCAGTGCGGCATCGGGATCGCCGCCCTGGGCACGGATCATCCGCGCCCACACCTCGTACGCCTCACCGGAGGCGAGCACCTTGGCCGGGTCAACGGAAATCCCGGCCAGCGACAGCATTTCGGAAGCCAGCGCGACGGTCAGTTCCACGACGTCGGCAGGTCCACCGCCGCGCAGCACGTCGACGGACTCGGCCACCTCGACCGCGTTGCCGACAGCCCGTCCGAGAGGCACGGACATGTCGGTCAGCAGAGCCGAGATCCGCACTCCGTGCTGAACACCGATGGCCACCAACGCCTCGGCCAACGCACGTGCGGAGGTCAGGTCCTTCATGAACGCGCCGGAGCCGACCTTCACGTCCAGCACCAAGGACTCGGCGCCTTCGGCGATCTTCTTCGACATGATCGAGGACGCGATCAGCGGAATCGCCTCGACGGTTCCGGTGACGTCCCGCAACGCGTAGAGCTTGCGGTCGGCCGGAGCAAGTCCTTCAGTGGCAGCACAAACCACGGCGCCGACCGAGGACAACTGCGAAAGAATCTCCGAAGTGGACAGTGCGGCCCGCCAGCCGGGGATCGACTCCAGCTTGTCCAGGGTTCCGCCGGTGTGGCCGAGACCGCGGCCCGAAAGCTGCGGCACGGCAGCGCCACACGCGGCGACGAGAGGCGCCAGCGGCAGCGTGATCTTGTCGCCGACACCGCCCGTCGAGTGCTTGTCCACGGTCGGGCGGTCGACGTGCAGCGAGAGCCGTTCGCCGGACGAGATCATCGCCTGCGTCCAGCGCGCGGTCTCGGACGACGTCATGCCGTTGAGGAAGATCGCCATGGCCAGCGCGGACATCTGCTCGTCCGCGACGGCGCCGCGCGTGTAGGCGTCGATGACCCAGTCGATCTGCTCGTCCGACAGAGCAGCGCCGTCGCGCTTGGCGCGAATGACGTCCACGGCAGAGAAGCTCATGGCAGATCCTCCGGTCCGAACGCGTCCGGCAGCACCGACGACATCGGCAGGATGCCGGACGGCGTGTCCACCAGGCAGTCACGACCGCCCAGTTCGTAGAGAACCTGACGGCAACGGCCGCACGGCATCAGCAGATCACCGGCACCGGACCGACAGGCCACCGCGACGAACCGGCCGCCGCCCGTGAGCTGCAACTGACCGGCCATCGCGCACTCGGCGCACAAACCCACGCCGTACGAGGCGTTCTCCACGTTGCAGCCCACGACGATGCGGCCGTCGTCGCACAGCGCCGCGGATCCGACCTGCAGCCCCGAGTACGGGCAGTGGGCGAACGACGCCGCTTCCACCGCCCGTGCCCTGAGCAGGTCCCAGTCGACCTCAGCCACGGCGGTACACCAGACCGTCGGCCGCCGGCATTCGCAAGCGCTGCGATGCCACGGCCAGCACGGCCAGCGTCACCATGTGCGGGGCGTAGGAGACGAACTCGCTGGGGATCTCGTCGAGGCTGATGTACAGCAGGTACATCAGCACGGCCACGACGATCGCCGCCGCCGCCGAGAACCACTTCCGGCGGATGAGCTGCCAGACCACGATCACGCCGAGCAGCAGCACCACGCCGTAGACCAGCGCCAGCACCGTCTCGCCGCCCGAACGCAGCTGCAGGCCGTCGGCGTAACCGAACAGCGCCGCACCACCCAGCAGACCACCGGGCCGCCAGTTGCCGAAGATCATCGCGGCGAGGCCGATGTAACCGCGGCCGCCGGTCTGACCCTCCAGATAGGACAGCTGACCGGGGTTGAGCACCAGCGCGGCGCCACCCAGGCCGGCGAGACCACCGGAGACGATCACGGCGACGTACTTGTGGAAGTACACCTTGACGCCCAGCGAGTCCGCGGCGTGCGGGTTCTCGCCGACCGAGCGCAGGCGCAGGCCGAAGCGGGTGCGCCAGAGCAGCCAGTACGACAGCGGCAGCAGCAGGATCGCGAGCATCGTCAGCGGCGAGACGCCGGTGACGAGGCCGCGCAGGATTCCCGCGACGTCCGAGATGAACAGGCGCTGGTCCGCCTCGAGCCCGCCGAGCCAGTCACCGAGGCCCGCCGCCGAGAACGTGTCGAACGGCGCGACCGGCGGAGACTGGCGCGGGTTGTGCGACACCGGCAGGAAGATCAGCGTCGACAGGTACTTCGTCAGACCGGCGCCGAGCAGGTTGATCGCCACACCGGAGACGATGTGGTTGACGCCGAACGTGACCGTGGCGATCGCGTGCAGCAGGCCACCCAGCGAACCGAACACGATCGCCGCGATGACACCGGCCCACGGACCCCACTGGTAGCCGGCCCACGCCGCGCCCCAGGTGCCCATGATCATCATGCCCTCGAGGCCGATGTTGACCACGCCGGCGCGTTCCGCCCACAGGCCGCCGAGACCGGCGAGCAGGATCGGCAGCGCGAGCCGGACCGCCGTCTGGGTCGTGCCCGACGACGTCAGCTGCGGAAAACCGGTCTGGTACGAGGTGATCGACAGCAACGCGATCGCGCCCGCGACACCGAGCATGGCGACGGCCCAGCCGGGAACCTTGCGCTTGCGGGGCGCCGCCGGGATGTGCGGCTTCTCTTCCAACGTCGAGATCACGCGGCACCTCCGACAGTTCCGAGCTCACGGCCGACGCGACGCTGCTCCGAGGCGAGCTCGAAGCGACGCACCACCTCGTAGGCGACGACGACCGACAGGACGATCGAGCCCTGCATGATGGTGACGATCTCCCTGGGCACACCGACGTTGTCGAGCGCGAGGCCCGACTTGTCGAGGAACGCCCAGAGCAGCGCGCCGAACGCGATGCCACCGGGGTGGTTGCGGCCGAGCAGCGCGATCGCGATGCCGGAGAAGCCGATGCCCGCGGAGAAGTTCAGGCTGAAGGTGTGGTCGCGGCCGAGCAGTTCCGGCAGCGAGATCAGGCCCGCGATGGCGCCCGAGAGCAACATCGAGACCAGCACCATCTTCTTGGCGTTGACGCCACCGGCCGACGCGGCGGTCGAGGACTCGCCGGACGCGCGCAGCTCGAAGCCGAACCGGGTCTTGTTCATCATGACCCAGTAGCCGATGCCGAGGGCGATGGCCACGAAGATGAAGCCGAACATCGTGCCGCCGCCACCGAACGAGATGCCGGGCATCCAGCCGCTCTCCGGGATCTCGGCGGTGCGGATGTTGTTGCCCCGCAGCTCACCGAAGACGTCCCGGCGGATCAGGTATGCGGACAGGCCGATCGCCAGGCCGTTCATCATGATCGTCGAGATGACCTCGTTGACGCCACGCGTCACCTTGAGGATCGCGGGGATCGCGGCCCAGGCGGCACCGGCGATCGCGGCCACGATGATGATCACCATCGTGTGGATGCCCGTGGGCAGCGCGATCGAGCCGCCGACGACCGCGGCGACCACGGCCGCGACGCGGTACTGGCCCTCGACACCGATGTTGAACAGGTTCATCTGGAACCCGATCGCCACCGCGAGCGCCGCGATGTAGTAGATGCCCGTCGAGTTGAGGATGTCGACGAACGTCGTGCCCTTGCCGACCTGCGTCACCATCGCACCGAACGCGCTGAGCGGGTTCGCGCCGGAGATGATGAGCGCCACGCCGCACAACAGCAGTGAGAAGACGATCGCCAACGCGGGCGGCAGGAGTTTGCCGCGCAGGTGTCCCATCAGTTCTCGCCTTCCTCGACGACAGCGGTCTCCTGGACCGCTGCGCTCGTGCTGCCCGCACCGGTCATAGCGCTACCGAGGTCTTCGGGCGTGACGGTGTTCGGGTCGGCGTCGGCCACCAGGCGTCCGCGCAGCATGACCTTGATCGTGTCCGACAGGCCGATCAGCTCGTCCAGGTCGGCGGAGATCAGCAGCACGGCGAGACCGGCGGCACGAGCGCGCTTGATCTCGTCCCAGATCAACGCCTGCGCGCCGACGTCCACACCGCGGGTCGGGTGCGAGGCGATCAGCAGCACGGGGTTGCCGGACAGTTCGCGGCCGACGACGAGCTTCTGCTGGTTACCGCCGGACAGCGCGGCGGCGGGCACGTCGATGCCGGGCGTGCGGACGTCGAAGTCCGCGACGATCCGCTCGGTGTCCTTCTTCGCGCCGTCGGTGTCGAGCCAGATGCCCTTGGCCGTGGGCTGACGGGTCTGGTAGCCGAGGATCCGGTTGTACCAAAGGGGTTGCGTGAGCAGCAGGCCGTGGCGGTGGCGGTCCTCCGGCACGTAGCCGATTCCCGCCTCGCGCCGGGCCAGCGTCCCGAGCTTGGTGAGGTCCTTGTCCTGCAACGTGATCGTGCCGCTGCCGGCCTTGCGCATGCCCATGATCGTCTCGACGAGCTCGGTCTGGCCGTTGCCCTCGACGCCGGCGATGCCGACGACCTCACCGGCGCGGACCACCATGTCGACGTCGTCCAGGATCGGCCGCGAGCCGTCCGGCGTCATCAGCTTGAGGCCCTTGACGTCCAGCACGACCGTGTCGGTGACGGTGGACTCGCGGGTCTCCGGGCTGGGGAGTTCGCTGCCGACCATCATCTCGGCGAGCTGCCGGGAGCTGACGGTCTTCGGGTCCGCGCTGCCCACGGTCGTGCCGCGGCGGATCACCGTGACGGAGTCCGCGATCGCGCGGACCTCGTCGAGCTTGTGCGAGATGAACAGGAACGTGTAGCCCTGCTCCTGCATGCCGCGGACGGTGTCGAAGAGCTCGTTGACCTCCTGCGGCACGAGCACGGCGGTGGGCTCGTCCAGGATGATCACCTTGGCGCCGCGGTAGAGCACCTTGAGGATCTCGACGCGCTGCCGGTCCGCGACGCCGAGCTGCTCGACCAGGACGCCGGGGTCGACGTTGAGCCCGGTTTTGCCGGAAAGCTCGATGATGCGCGCGCGGGCCTTCTTACCGATGCCGTGCAGAGCCTCGGCACCCAGGACCACGTTCTCCTGGACGGTGAGGTTGTCGGCCAGCATGAAGTGCTGGTGCACCATGCCGATGCCGGCCTTGATGGCGTCGGACGGGGTGCGGAACCGCACCTGCTCGCCGTTCACCTCGATGGTGCCCTCGTCCGGCGGCTGCATGCCGTAGAGGATCTTCATCAGGGTGGACTTGCCCGCGCCGTTCTCACCGCACAGGGCATGTACCTCGCCACGGCGGACGGTCAGGTGCACGTCGCTGTTGGCGACCACACCGGGGAATCGCTTCGTGATGCCGGTGAGCACCACCGCGGGGGGATCGTCCGTCCGTGCGGACGTGGAACTGCTCATCGTCGAGTGCTCCTCCTACCACGCACCAGGCCCTGTGAGGGCAGATCCTCACAGGGCCCGGCAACGTGCAAACGACTTGAACGGCAGACGGACTACGGCTTGTCCGCGACCTTGATCTTGCCCTCGATGATCTGGGCCTTGTAGCCCTCGAGGATGCCCTGCAGCTTCGCGTCGATCTTGCCACCCGACGTGGCGTAGCCGACACCGTCCACCTTCAGGTCGAAGACCTTCGGCAGCGAGGTGAGGTCGTTCTTCGCGACGGCCTTGATGAAGTCGTAGACCGCGACGTCGACGCGCTTGAGCATCGAGGAGACGATGACGTCCTTCGTGTCGGCGACGGTCGCCTGGTTGTACTGGTCGGAGTCGACGCCGATGGCCAGCACGCCACCCTGCTTGGCGGCCGAGAAGATGCCCTTACCGGACGCGCCCGCGGCCTGGTAGATGACGTCGGCGCCCTTGTCGATCTGACCCTTCGCGGCTTCCTGACCCTTGGGGGCGTCCTGGAAACCGGTGAAGTCACCGGCCGGGGTGATGTACTTCTTCTCGACCTGGATCTTCGGCGCGGCGGCCTTGGCACCCTGGATGTAGCCGGCCTCGAACTTCTGGATCAGCGGGATCTCGACGCCGCCGACGAAGCCCACGTGGCACTTCTTGCTCTGGTACGCGGCGATGACGCCCGCCAGGAAGGAGCCCTCCTGCTCGGCGAACACCAGCGGCGTGACGTTCGCGGCGCCGTCGACGGCCGAGTCGACCAGGCCGAACTTGACGTTCGGGAACTCCGCGGCGACGAGCTTCATCGACTCGGCGTAGGCGAAGCCGACACCGATGATCGGGCTGAAGCCCTCGGAGGCCAGCTGACGCAGACGGGTCTGCTTGGCCGACTCGTCCTCGCTCGGGGCGGCGGACAGCTCGCGCGTGTTCTCCTTCTTCACACCGAAGTCGGTGAGCGCCTTGTCGAGACCGGCGGCGGCGGAGTCGTTGAACGACGCATCGCCACGGCCACCGATGTCGTAGGCCAGACCGACCTTCAGCGTGCTCGCGTCCACCTTGTCACCGTTGGCGGCGCTGGTGTTCGAAGTGGCAGGCGCGGTCGGGGCCTCGGCGAACTCGCAAGCGGCACCAGTACCCGTGCCCGAGCTGGTGTTGCCGCCACCCGAGTCCTTCGCGCAGGCGGCCATAGTCATCACGCTGGTCAACGCGATCGCGGCGACCGCGACACCCCGCATACGACGACGCACGGCTCGTCTCCTCCCTGAGGTTCCTCCCCAACGACGTTGTTGGGTCCTAGACGCGGCACCGTACCTCTTAGTAACCAACCTCGTTGCCGTCAGCACCTACAAAGACCCCTATCGGTTACGCATTCGACGCTTTGGCCGTACCAGTGGTGATCACTCGTGTTCGGCGCGTGGCGAAAACTCCTCTTCGACCGCTTCCTCGTCCCGATCTTCGTCCGAACGGCCCAGTTCCGCCCGGCGTTGAACCGGCCGCGGGCCTCCCGACGTGTACGGGATGGCAAGTGCCCTTGCCGACGACGGCGGCCCGGACCAAGGCGGAGGTCCTGGCCGCCGTCCTCTTGTGCCGTTTTGTGGCGTGGACCGCATTTCGGAATCGATCAAGACCGCTTGGTGGATCGACAGCGTGTCTCATCGATCACAGAGCGGGTGCGCCTGCTGGGTCGGTTCCGACGTGCGGGACTAGGATTTTCCGGTCATGGTCGGGAAGAACTGTTGCCGACCCACCACCACTGACGTTGGAGGTCGCGGCGCATGACCAGCGCAGGCGCACCCGAGCGGTCGGGCACCACCCGAGGGGGTGGGACGCTCTACCGCGGTGATCTGGGCATGTGGTCCTGGGTCGCCCACCGGATCACCGGTGTCCTCACGTTCTTCTTCCTCTTCACCCACGTGCTCGACACCGCACTCGTGCGGGTGTCACCGAACGCGTACGACGCGGTGATCGAGACCTACAAGAACCCGATCGTCAACCTCTTCGAGGTCGGCCTCGTCGGCGCGGTGCTCTACCACGCGTTGAACGGCATCCGGGTCATGCTGGTCGACTTCTGGGAGAAGGGCGCCAAGTACCAGCGGGTCATGCTCTGGACCGTGCTGGCCGTCTGGGTCGTCGTGATGATCCCCGGCTTCTACTTCATGATGGAGCGCACGATCTCCGACCTGGTTGGGGGTCACTGACCATGTCACTCGCACTCGACAAGCCCCGCCAGCCGCGCCGTCCCGCGGCCCGCCGCGGCAACGGCGAGCTCTACAGCTGGCTGTTCATGCGCCTCTCCGGCCTGCTGCTCGTGGTCCTGGTCCTGGGCCACCTGTTCATCATGAACATCCTCGACGGCGGCGTCCACAAGATCAACTTCGGCTTCGTCGCCGGCCGCTGGGCGTCCCCGTTCTGGCAGTTCTGGGACCTCGCGATGCTCTGGCTCGCGCAGATCCACGGCGGCAACGGCGTGCGGACGGTCATCAACGACTACGCCCGCAAGGACTCCACCCGGTTCTGGTTGAAGATGCTGCTCTACGTGTCGATGGTCCTGATCATCTCGCTCGGCACGTTCGTGATCTTCACCTTCGACCCGAACATCTCGAACTGACCCGCGCGGGGAGCCCACCACAATGCAGTTCCACAAGTACGACGTGATCATCATCGGCGCTGGTGGTGCCGGAATGCGCGCGGCGATCGAGTCCGGCCAGCGCGCCCGCACCGCGGTGCTCACCAAGCTCTACCCCACGCGTTCGCACACCGGCGCGGCTCAGGGCGGCATGTGCGCCGCCCTCGCCAACGTCGAGGAGGACAACTGGGAGTGGCACACCTTCGACACGATCAAGGGCGGCGACTACCTGGTCGACCAGGACGCCGCCGAGATCATGGCGAAGGAGGCGATCGACGCCGTTCTCGACCTCGAGAAGATGGGCCTGCCGTTCAACCGGACGCCCGAGGGCAAGATCGACCAGCGCCGGTTCGGCGGCCACACGCGCAACCACGGTGAAGCCGCCGTGCGCCGCGCCTGCTACGCCGCCGACCGCACCGGCCACATGATCCTGCAGACGCTCTACCAGAACTGCGTCAAGCACGGCATCGAGTTCTTCAACGAGTTCTACGTGCTCGACATCTGCCTGACCGAGACGGAGAACGGCCCGGTCTGCACCGGCGCCGTCGCCTACGAGCTCGCGACCGGCGAGATCCACGTCTTCCAGGCCAAGTCCGTCGTGTTCGCGACCGGTGGTTTCGGCAAGGTCTTCAAGACCACGTCGAACGCCCACACGCTGACCGGCGACGGCATGGGCATCGTCTTCCGCAAGGGCCTGCCCCTGGAGGACATGGAGTTCTACCAGTTCCACCCGACCGGCCTCGCCGGTCTCGGCATCCTGCTGACCGAGGGTGCCCGCGGCGAGGGCGCGATCCTGCGCAACGCCTCGGGTGAGCGGTTCATGGAGCGCTACGCCCCGACCATCAAGGACCTGGCGCCGCGCGACATCGTGGCCCGCTCGATGGCCCTCGAGGTGCTGGAAGGCCGTGGCGCCGGCCCGAACAAGGACTACGTGCTGCTGGACTGCACGCACCTCGGTGCCGAGGTCCTGGAGACGAAGCTGCCGGACATCACCGAGTTCGCCCGCACGTACCTCGCGGTCGACCCGGTCGTCGAGCCCGTCCCGGTGTACCCGACCGCGCACTACGCGATGGGTGGCATCCCGACGAACATCCACGGCGAAGTGCTGCGGGACAACGACAACGTCGTTCCGGGCCTCTACGCCGCGGGTGAGTGCGCCTGCGTGTCCGTGCACGGCGCGAACCGCCTGGGCACGAACTCGCTGCTGGACATCAACGTCTTCGGCCGCCGGGCGGGCATCGCCGCGGCGGAGTACGCGCTGTCGCGTGAGGCGCACGTCGACCTGCCGGAGAACCCGGCCGCGTCGGTCGAGGCCCAGGTCGCCCTGGCGCTGTCGGAGCACGGCCAGGAGCGCGTGGCGGACATCCGCACCGAGCTGCAGGCCACGATGGACGCCAACGCGTCCGTCTACCGCACCGAGGACACGTTGAAGAAGGCACTGCACGACGTCCAGGCCCTGAAGGAGCGCTACGCGCACATCTCCGTTCAGGACAAGGGCAAGCGCTTCAACACGGACCTGCTGGAGGCCGTCGAGCTCGGCTTCCTGCTGGAGCTGGCCGAGGTGCTCGTGCACGGCGCACTGGAGCGCAAGGAGTCCCGCGGCGGTCACGCCCGCGAGGACTACCCGAACCGCGACGACACGAACTTCATGCGCCACAGCATGTTCTACAAGCAGGGCGACGGTCTGACCGCGGACATCCGCATGGACTTCAAGCCCGTGACCTTTACCCGGTACAAGCCGATGGAGCGCAAGTACTGATGACCGCCACCGCTGAAACCACTGCAGGCTCGCGCGGCTCTCAGCCGGCGGTTCCGGACGGCGCTGTCACAGTCACCGTCAAGATCCGCCGGTTCAACCCGGAGTTCGACGACGAGCCGCGCTGGGACTCGTTCGACATCCCCGCGCTCCCGTCTGACCGCGTGCTGAACCTGCTGCACCACATCAAGTGGTACGTGGACGGGACTTTGACGTTCCGCCGCTCGTGCGCGCACGGCATCTGCGGCTCGGACGCGATGCGCATCAACGGCGTGAACCGCCTGGCGTGCAAGGTGCTGTTGAAGGACCTGCTCGAAAAGGGCGACAAGCACACCACGATCACCATCGAGCCCATCAAGGGCCTGCCGGTGCACAAGGACCTGCTCGTCGACATGGAGCCGTTCTTCGAGGCGTTCCGCGCCGTCAAGCCGTACCTCGTCACCTACGGCAACGAGCCGACGCGCGAACGCATCCAGTCCGCCGCCGACCGCGAACGGTTCGACGACACGACGAAGTGCATCCTGTGCGCCTGCTGCACCACCTCGTGCCCGGTCTACTGGTCCGAAGGCTCGTACTTCGGCCCGGCGGCGATCGTGAACGCGCACCGGTTCATCTTCGACTCTCGGGATGAGGGTGCTGAGGAGCGGCTCGACATCCTCAACGACATCGATGGTGTTTGGCGTTGCCGGACCACGTTCAACTGCACCGATGCTTGTCCTCGTGGGATTCAGGTGACCAAGGCGATTCAGGAAGTCAAGCGGGCGTTGCTGTTCAAGCGCGTTTGATGGTTTTGGGCCTGGTTGAGGCGCCGCGTTCCCGTTGGGGGCGCGGCGCTTCGCCGTTTGGCGGGGTGATGTCCTGGGTGGGCGGGTGCGGGTCGGCTTGCGTTGGTTTGTCGCGTTCCAGCGGGGTTGGTCGCGTTCCGTGCGAGTGGTCGCCTTGCGAGGGTGGGCGCGCGGGTAGTGACGAAGTGCGGGGTTGCGATTGGGGCTTGACCTTGAGCCTCTAGCTGGGCGCGTAGTCGGCCTCAAAAGCCGGGGTGAAGAGCGCCCCGGCCGAGCCCAGACAGGGTGGCACCCAGCCCCTCAAGGTCAAGCCCCAATCGCCGTGAGCGGGGTGCACCGCTACCTGGCCCTGAAGGTTCAGACGGCTCGCTTCGCATCGCCACGCCAGGCTTCGTACGTGGTTGCTTTGCGAGGGGCCGCGCCTGGCGGCACCGCGCGGGTCGTTTTGCGTTGGCAGGCTCGGCCGTGCGGGTCGGCTTGCGGGCGTCCGTCGCGTCCAGTGAGTGGAGTGGTCGCCTGCCGTGCTTGCGTCACCTTGCGTGCGTTGGTCGCGTTTGGACGTTCAGGCGCCTTGTGCCTCCACTACGTGCACCGGTGGGCGGGGTCTTGCCGCGGCTGCCTTGTGTGCGGCCTTCAGTTCGCATGCCACCGCGTCCGGTTCGTTCCGCAGGCGGGTCGGGAGTGTTTGCAGGACGAGGATTCCCGCTGCCGCGTAACGACTGTTGCGGGCGAGGGTGCGTTCGTAGTCGCGCGGGCCGTAGTGGAATGCTTTTGAGTCGATCTCCCAGGCCAGGCCCACGTCGTCGTACCAGGCGTCGGGTCTGCCGATGAGCACGCCGTCGGCGCTGGTGATCGTGGCGTTCCAGTGGGGTGTGGTCAGGCGGATTCGACGGGAGAGGCGGCGGGCGTCCCGTTCTGCCACGGATTCGGCACGGCCCAGTTCGCGGAGGACGGTGCGGACCAGCTTGGTGCCGAAGCGGTTGGTTCGGGCCTCCGCTCGGAGGTCCTGTGGGGTGCAGCGGCCTCGTTGGACGGCGGCTGCGATCAGGGCGGTGGCCTCGTCCTCGGAGCGCAGGAAGCGGCAGGCGTCGACCACGGCTCGGGCCGCGGACACCACCGGGTAGCCGCCCACGTCTGAGGACGCGGGCATGGGTGATGATCGTTCGAGGATCAGGGTGCCGCTGCCTCGGGCCGTGCCTGGGACCAGGACGTGGATTTCCGGGGCGCGAGTGGGGAGGCCGTGGCGGCGGCAGGCTTCTGCTCCGGTGACCACGGCTCCTGGGCCTGCGCGCAGGAGGGCCGCGGTCAGCTGTTGGTCCGGGGTGGGCGGGCCGTTGTGCAGCAGCACCACTCCTGGGTACATGCGCTGCCACGGCCCGCCCGCGGTACATCGTCGCCACGGATTGGTGACGCCCAGTGACTTCAGGGCGCCGGCACTGATCACGCCGAGATCGCTGCGTTCGCGCAGGTGTTCGATTCGCACGTCACCAGTGTGACGAGGGACACCGACAGTTTTCGGGAATCAGCGCCGGGAAGGTCGCCTGGCGCGGTCGAGCAGCATCAGAGCCGTGCCGCCTACGAGGAGCAGCACGCCGAGCAGGAGCAGCCACGTGGTGGAGGCGCCGGTGTTGGCCAGGCGGTTGTCCTGGTGGACCGGGGGCTTCGCCACCGGCGGAGTCGCGACCAGCGGCTTCGTCGTGTGGGGTGTGGTGGTCTGCGGTGTGGTCGTCGTCGACGTGGTCGAGTCCGGCGGCGTCCAGGTCGTGGTCGACGTCGTCGAACCTGGTGTCGTCGTGGTCGACGACGTGGTCGAACCCGGCGTCGTCGTGGTCGTGCTCGTGGACGTCGAGGTCGTCGTCGTGGTCGTCGTGGTGGTGGTCGTCGAGTTCGTCGAACCCGGCGGCTTCTCGGTGGTCGTGGTCGTCGTGCAAGGGGTGGTGGTCGTTGTCGTCGGGGTGGTCGTGGTCGACGTCGGAGGCTCTTCACCTCTCGGCGACGGCGCACGCCAATCTGGGCGTACCTTCGGGCACCACGCAGCGGCGCACACCTGGCCATCCCCGGAGGCCGAAGCTTCCGGGGCGGCACCGTGCAGTGAGACGAGCGTCAACACTGCCCCGGCGGCGAGCACACCGATATAGGCGATACGTGACATGCCACGGATGGTTGCGCGCGAGTACAGCGGGTCGGGTCAAAAGTGCGCCCACATCACCCGCCAGAGCCGGTGACATCCCCCGATCAGGTCCAGAAGACCGCGATGCCCACGTTCAACACGACCAGCGACGCGGCGGTCGGCAGCAGCCAGGACGGGGCCTTCGGCTTGCTGACGTTGATCGCCACGACGGCGGCGATGGCCACGACGACCAGCAGCTTCACGCCGATCTTGACGTGGTCGTACTTCACCGAGTCGACCAGCGGATCGATGGCCACCAGTGCGACACCGGTCAGCAGCTGCAAGGCCGCGCCGTGCAGCCAGCCCTTGTTGACCGGCGCGTCCTTGCCGGCCCTGGCCTGCAACATGATCATCGCGACGAGCATGCCCATGCCGAGCAGGTGCAGGAACACCAGCAGCAGGCGTACGAACTCCACAGCGTTTTCCTTATCGACGTCGAGTGGCCAGGAATCCCCGCACGCCCAGCACGCCGATGACGGTGCCGAACACGAGCGAGGCGATCACGAGCACCAGGTGGACCGTGAAGAACGCGGTAGGTCCGTCGCTGAACGAACGGGGGTCGTTCCAGATGTTCTTCAGGAAAGTGGGCCAGATCACCCACGACCACAGTCCGAAAGCCACCAGGAAGAGTGACATCGGGCGCGAGAGCTTCACACCGACCAGTATCAGACGTGGTGCGTGCAAGCGGCTAAACGGGGGTGGATAGCCTGAACGTGTGCCCTTCCCAAAACGGCTCATCGTCGCCCTGGTCCTAGCAACGGCCACAGCCGCGTTCGCCGCACCGACGAGCACCGCACAGCAGGCCGCCGGCTCGGCTCAGTGTGAGAACCGCGAGACCCCACCTCCACCGGTGGACACGTCCGAACAGCCGGCGCCCGGCCAGAAGGCCCCGCTAGCGCTCGAGGTGCCGGAAAAGCCCATCGGAGGCGACCGGCTGGGCGAGTGCGGCCTGATCCTGCCGCCGAACTCCGGCCAGCCGCCCAGCGGCATCACCGCGGCGTCGTGGCTGCTCGCGGACATGGACAGCGGCGCTGTCATCGCCGCGTACGACCCGCACGGCCGTCAGCGTCCCGCCAGCGTCATCAAGGTGCTGCTCGCGATGGTCGTCGCCAAGGAACTGCGGGGCGACCTCGTCGTCACCGCCAGCGCTGAGGACACGCAGCAGGAATGCACCTGCGTGGGTCTGAAGGACGGCGGCCAGTACACGGTCCGCCAGCTGCTGCACGGCCTGCTGCTCACCTCGGGCAACGACGTGGCGCACACGCTGGCCCGTCAGCTCGGCGGCGTGCCGAACGCCCTGCGCAAGATGAACGCCATGGCCAAGGAGCTCGGCGCCCTCGACACCCGCGCCGTGACGCCGTCGGGCCTCGACGCCCCCGGCACCAGCACCTCGGCCTACGACGTCGGCCTGATCTTCCGCGGCGCGATGAAGTACGAGGAGTTCTCCTCGGCCATCAAGCTGCAGCAGTCGCAGTTCCCCGGCCGCAACGGCGGCACGATCATGCTGCAGAACGACAACCGCCTGCTCACGAACTACGAGGGCGCGCTCGGCGGCAAGACCGGCTTCACCGACGACTCCCAGCACACGTACGTGGGCGCCGCCGAACGCAACGGCCGCCGTCTCGTCGTCGTCCTGCTGCGCGGTCAGCAGACGCCCACGCGCGTCGACGCCCAGGCCTCGAAGCTGCTCGACTACGGCTTCGCCATGGGCCCCGGCGGCGTCGGCAAGCTCGTCGACGGAGCCCCGCAGCCGAAGCCGAACGTCGTCCCCACCCAGGACAGCGCCGACGCCCAGGACGTGGCGGTCACCGACCCGCGCACGGGCCGCCCGACGCCGACCGCGTTCGGCACCGTCGGCCTGCCCATCACGGCCGTCGCGGTCCTCGGCCTGCTGGCCGGTCTGGTGCTCTTCATCCGCAGCAAGCGCGCCAAGGCTGCCAGGGCACGCCGTCAGGCCGCGCAGGCGGCACAGGGCGTCTGAGACACCTGAGAAGACGGCCCCAGCGCACTCGCGCTGGGGCCGTTCTCGTTCTGAACGCTACTTGCGGCGCCACCGGAGGCCGAGCAGCGCACCGGCCACCGCGCCGGCGCCGAGCATCAACGACGGCGAAGGTCCGGACCGCACCGAGACCACGGGCGCGATCACCGCGGGCGGGGGCGCCTTCACGACCTCGGGCTCGCGGTTCTCCTTCGCGGTGGCCGTCCAGGCCGTGATGAACAGGACGAACTGCGCCACGAGGTTCGCGAACACGAGCACACCGATGACGGACCCGAACGCGGCCGAGGTCGGCGACTTGGTCGTGAACGACAGGAAGATCGTCGCCGTCTGCTTCAGGACCTCGAACCCGACCGCTCCGGCGAACGCCCCGCGGATCGCGCTGCGCCACCCGACGGGCTTGCGCGGCAGCCGCGAGAGCACCCACAGGAACACGAGCCAGTTCGCGAGCAGCGACAGGATGATCGTGCCGATCCGCAGCAGGACGTGCGCCCAGCCGGCGTTCTCCAGCCCCATCCACCTCAGGATCAGCTCCGCGAACCCGGTGCCCAGCGCCGTGATGCCGAACGACAGCACGATCGCGAGGCCCAGACCGACCAACGCCAGCAGGTCGCGCCACAACGTGCCGAGGAACGGCAGGTTCTCCTTCGCGTGGCCCCACTGCGCGGTCAGGGCGTCGCGGAGGTTGCCCATCCAGCCGAGACCGGAGTAGGCGGCGCCGATCAGGCCGATGATGCCGACCGTGCCCTTGGACTCCAGGGCGGTGGTGACGGCGTCGTTGAGCTGCTTGCTCAGGTTCGGGTCCGGCACCGCCTCGGTGATGGCCCCGCGCAGCTCAGCCAGCAGATCCGGCTGCGACTGGAGCACGAAACCCGCGATGGCGAAGCCGATCATCAGGATGGGCACCAGCGACAGCACGCTGAAGTACGTCACCGCGGCGGCGTAGTGCGTGCCGTATCTCTCGGTGAAGCGCTCATAGGCCAGCATGATGTGGTCGAGCCACGCGTACTTCCGCCGCCACTTGTCCACGCGTAAGAAGCTAGTGCACTTGCACTACTCAGGCAGAACAAAGCCGATCTTCTCGTACGTGCGGCGCAACGTGCCGGAGGCGACCTCACGGGCGCGTTCGGCACCGGCGGCCAGAATCTTGTCCAGCGACGCCACGTCGTCGAGGTACATCTTCACGCGTTCCTGCACCGGCGTGACCCACTCGGTGAAGACCTCGCCGAGGTCCTTCTTCAGGTCGCCGTAGCCCTTGCCGTCGTAGTCGGTGACCAGCGACTCGACCGTCCGGCCGGTCAGGGCCGAGTAGATCGTCAGCAGGTTCGAGACGCCCGGCTTGTTCTCGACGTCGAAGAGGACCTCGCGGCCCGTGTCGGTCACGGCGGACCGGATCTTCTTGGCCGAGCGCTTCGGGTCTTCCAGCAGCTCGACGACACCGCCGGGCACCGACTTGCTCATCTTCGCCGTCGGGTCCTGCAGGTCGAAGATCTTGGCCGTGTCCTTGACGATGTACGCCTCTGGCAGGCGGAACGTCTTGCCGTAACGCGAGTTGAAGCGCGTCGCGAGGTCGCGGGTCAGCTCCAGGTGCTGGCGCTGGTCCTCGCCGACCGGCACGTAGTGCGCCTGGTACAGCAGGATGTCCGCGGCCTGCAGGATCGGGTACGTGAACAGGCCGACGCCGACGGACTGCTCCTGACGTGCGGACTTGTCCTTGAACTGCGTCATCCGCGCCGCCTCGCCGAAGCCGGTCATGCACTGCATGACCCAGCCGAGCTGGGCGTGCTCGGGGACGTGCGACTGAACGAACAGCGTCGCCCGATCCGGGTCGATGCCCAGCGCGAGCAGCTGCGCGGCCGAGACACGCGTGTTCTGCCGCAGTTCCTTCGGGTTCTGCTCCACGGTGATCGCGTGCAGGTCGACGACGCAGTAGAACGCGTCGTGCGCTTCCTGCAGAGCCACCCACTGCCGCACCGCACCCAGGTAGTTGCCGAGGTGGAACGACCCGGCCGTCGGCTGGATGCCGGACAGGACGCGGGGGCGCTTGACAGCTTCTACAGGCGCGTTCTCCGTGGACACGAACGAAATCTTCTCAGACCAGCTCGATCAGTGCGGAGCCGGATCACTCTTGGGCGGCGTCCTGGCGAACCAGGTCGATGCGCTGGTTGGCCGCGACGATCGGGGCCGGCTTGCGCCGCTTCACCAGGCCGTACACCAGCCCACCGACGCCTGCCGTCACCGCGATCAGACCCACGGGACCAGCAGCGGTGCCGGTCATGCTGCTTTCGACCGCAGCGCTCAGAACCAGACTCATGCCGTGCACTTGCCGAGCCTCCCCAAGGCACAGATCCACCCCGGAACGGGTGAACCTTGCTGACTGATTGGCCGCCAAGCTACCGAACACCGGTAGCGTCGATGCGCCGAATCAGACTATCGGTCACTCGTGATCAGATAGCACTCGCCCATATGTCGTAGTCCGCTGACGGGCGTTACGCCCTGCGAGCGAAGCCAGCGATTCAAGCTCACGCACAGTACGCGCCGAGCCGTGTTCGGATCCGGCCATGCGGCTGATGGTCTCCTCCATCAACGTGCCGCCGATGTCGTTCGCGCCGCCGTTGAGGATCTCCGCGGTGCCCTCGTCACCGAGCTTCACCCACGAGCACTGGATGTTGTCCACGCGCCCGTGCAGCGCCAGCCGTGCGAACGCGTGCACGGCGCGGTTGTCGCGGCGGGTGGGACCGGGGCGGGCGACTCCTGCCAGGTAGATCGGGGCGTTGCGGTGCACGAACGGCAGCGCGACGAACTCGGTGAGCCCGCCGGTCCGGTCCTGGAGTTTCGCGAGCACCCGGAAGTGCGTGAGCCAGTGGCCGGGGTGGTCCACGTGCCCGTACATCATCGTGCTGGACGAACGAATGCCCAGCTCATGGGCCGTTCCGACGACGTCGAGCCAGGTCGCGGTCGGCAGCTTGCCCTTGGTGAGCACCCACCGCACGTCGTCGTCGAGGATCTCGGCCGCCGTGCCGGGAATCGTGTCGAGGCCGGCTTCCTTCAGCTCGGTGAGCCACTCGCGCACGCTCACGCCGGCCTTCGCCGCGGCGGACACGATCTCCATGGGGCTGAACGCGTGGACGTGCATCTCGGGCAGACGCTTCTTGATCGCGCGCACGACGTCGGCGTAGTAGGTCACCGGCAGCTTGGGGTCGATGCCGCCCTGCATGCAGACCTCGGTGGCACCGTCGTTCCACGCCTCCTGGGCGCGGTCGGCGACTTCCTCCGCGGAGAGCCGGAACGCGTCGGCGTCGCGCTCGCGCTGGGCGAAGGCGCAGAAGCGGCACCCGACGTAGCAGACGTTGGAGAAGTTGATGTTCCGGTTGACGACGTACGTGACGTCGTCACCGACCACCTCGCGCCGCAGGTCGTCGGCGAGGCGGGTCATCACTTCGAGCGCTTCACCGTCGGCCGTCAGCAGAGCCATGGCGGCCTCGGTGTCGTCGAGCAGCGCGGCCGGATCGTTCTCGGCGATCTTCAGTCCACGTTGGACGTCGTCGGGAAGCCGGTGCGGGGCAACGGGAATCTTCAGTTCATCCCAGTCGCCGTAGACCTCGTCGAAGTCGCCGCGGCGGTCGTTCGTGCGGCCTTCGGTGTCGATCGCGGTGTTGAGGTCGGCGCGTCCGTAGGTGTCGGTCCCGCCGTCGGGTTCCTGCCACTCGCGGCCGACGACCTCGGCGTCCGGGTTCGCGAGGCCGTTCTCCAGTGCCAGCGCGGAAACGTGCGCGGTGAGCCGGGTGTCGATCCACTGCCCGACCGTCGCGCGGACGAAGCGCGGATAGACGTTCAGCCGTTCCTGCAAGGAGAAACCGGCCTGCTCGGTGATCTCCGCGAGCTGGTCGACCTGGGGCCACGGCTTCTCGGGGTTCACGTGGTCCGGCGTGATCGGCGAGACGCCGCCCCAGTCGTCGACACCCGCGCGCAGCATCAGGTCGAACTCGCCACCGACCAGGTTCGGCGGCGCCTGCACGCTCACGGTCGACGGCATCACCAGGCGTGCGACGGCGATCGTGGCCGCGAGCTCGGTGAGGTCGGCGTCCGGCATGCCGCGCATCGCCGTGTCCGGCTTGGCGCGGAAGTTCTGGATGATGACTTCCTGGATGTGCCCGTACTGCTTGGCGATCTGGCGCATCGCGAGCAGCGACTCGGCGCGCTCGGCGATGGTCTCGCCGATGCCGATCAGGATTCCGGTGGTGAACGGGACGTTCACGCGGCCGGCGTCGGTGAGGACGCGCAGCCGGACGGCTGGATCCTTGTCGGGGCTGCCGTAGTGCGGGCCGCCCTTCTCGCTCCACAGCCGTTCGGCCGTGGTCTCCAGCATCATGCCCATGCTGGACGCGACGGGCCGCAGCCGCGTCAGTTCCTCCCAGCTCAGCACGCCGGGGTTGAGGTGCGGCAGCAGCCCGGTCTCCTCCAGCACCGCGATGGCACTGGCCCGCACGTAGTCCAAAGTGGACTCGAAGCCGCGTGCCTCCAGCCACTCCTTCGCGGCGGGCCAGCGGTCCTCCGGCCGGTCGCCGAGCGTGAAGAGGGCTTCCTTGCAGCCCTGGGCTGCCCCGGCCCGTGCGATCGCCAGCACCTCGTCGCGTTCGAGGAACGCCGCGGGCACCTTGTGCGGCACGGTCGCGAAGGTGCAGTAGTGACACCGGTCGCGGCACAGCCTGGTCAGCGGGATGAACACCGACCGGCTGTACGTGACGATCCCTGCCCGCCCCTCGGCGAGCAGGTGCGCGTCCCGCACCTTGCCCGCCGCTGTCAGCAACGCGTCCAGGTCGTCCTCACGCGCGTGGAGCAACACGGAGGCCTCTGTCGCGTCGAGCACCGCACCGTCGGCGGCCCGGCGCAGAGCACGCCGCATGGCCGCAGCACTCGGACGGGACTGCGGTGGGGTTAGCGAGATGTCCACTGCCACGTCAACGACCTTAGGCCGCCGAAATTCCTGATCAGGTGTGACTGGCTGTGGGACATCCCACTCAGTGGACGGCGACGAGCAGTTCCGTGTTCCGGTCGAGCGGCGTGCCCAGCGGGTTCGTCCGCGAGTGGATGTCGTTGTAGGTGATCTCCCGGCACAGGCTGGCGAGCCCGGTGTCGCTGCGGTCGTCGTAGTCGACCTGGTAGGGCGCGTCCGCTTCGAGCAACGTCGTGAACAGCGACAACGTGCCGTCACCGTTGTCCGCGACCTCGATCACGCGGGCGTGCTGCGGGTAGTCGACGTGCGCGGCGGTGTTGATCTCCCAGAAGCTCCTGCTCGGCGTGGCGTGCCGGTGCGGGGTGATCACGTTGCGGTGCGTGTGGCCGTTGACCCACGCCAGCACGTTCGGAAAGCGGTGCAGGAGATTCACGAGCGCGTCGCCGTTCATCCGCGGGTCGAGCGGCCGGCGCTTGTCCGGCAGAACGTTGCCCATCGTCGTGCTCGTGTGGTGACTGAAGAGCACGAACAGCTCGTCGGTGACGTTCTGCCGTTGCGGCAAGCCCAGCCAGTCGTAGTAGAGCGAGCTGTTGCGCCTGAGGGTCTTCTCGATCCAGTTCAGCTGATGCAGCCCTATCGAGCCCGTGGAGAACCCTGCGAGGTTCGTGGTGTCCATGCTGATGCCCGTGACACCGGGCGCCATCCGGAACGTGTAGAAGACGTCCACGCCGTCCGCGTTGGCCTCCGTGTAGCCGTGCCCGCCCGACGGCAGATGCTTGCGCACGAACTCACCAGTGCTGAACAGCCTTCGTCGGCTGTCCGGCGTCACAGTCCGGACGACGCCGCCACTCGCGAGGATGGCCATCGCTTCCGGGATCGCCTTGGGATCGTTGAACGCCTGCGCGACCTTGGCGTTCTGCACGGGGTCGCCGAACCCGACGATCTTCTTGCGGCCGGTGTACCAGCTGTCGAGCAGCCCGTCCGGCAGCGCGCCGACCACGCTGTCGTCGTGGTTGCCGATCGTGGAGTACCAGGGGATGGTCAGGCCGGGGCTGGTGAACTCCCGGACCGCCGCATCGAGCAACCCGTTGAGCTGCGGGAAACCCTGTGCCTTGTAATCGTCGCCGCCGCTGAGGTCCGGCTGCCAGAACGTGCTGATGCCCGCGTTCTGCACGCCTTCGTAGCGGGTGTCGCCGGTGTTCGGCGTGATGCGGCCGCCGTTGAGGACCGTGAGGAACCAGTCGAGCTCGATGTTCTCGTGGTTGTCGGTGTTGTCGCCCGTCGTCATGAGGAAGTCGAACGGCCTGCCGGTCAGCGGACCGTTCTTGACGGCGTTGACGCGGCGAACGAGCGACGTCGAGCCCTGCGTGGTGAGCGCTTCCTGCGGCCGGTGAGCGCTGGAGCCCATGATCGGGTGCAGGTACTCGAACCGGAGCGGGCTCTGGGCGTCACAGATGTGCATGTCGCTGAACTGCACGAAGCTGGTGAGCGCTCGGCGCCTGGCTTCCCGGTTGGGCTTGGCCTGGATCAGGTCGCCGCGCACGACCGTCGGCCAGCCCGGCCCCGCCGCGAGCCTGCGGTAGCCGCTGGCGCCGATCGGCGCGGCAGTGACGTCGAGCGTGGTGCCCGCCGTGGACGCAAACGCTTGGCGGTCCAGAAGCGGCACGCCTGCGGCGCCCACACCCATCGCCAAGAGGAACGAACGCCGGTTGAAGCCTGTCATGAGCCGCCCCGATTCATCGATGGTGAATCGTGTTCATATTCGGGGAACGGGCGGGTTGAATCGAGCCGTCAGGTGGGCGACAAGAGCGATAAAGGCTGGTCGGGCTGAGTCAGTCGGAGTAGACGACGGTGACCGGGGCGTGGTCCGACCAGCGCTCGGCATACGTTGCCGCCCGCTCCACCACCGCGGTCTGAGCCCGAGCCGCCAGCCCATCGGTGGCGACCTGGTAGTCGATCCTCCACCCGGAGTCGTTGTCGAAGGCCTTGCCGCGGTACGACCACCACGAGTACGGCCCAACGGCATCGGGGTGCAGCGCGCGCATCACGTCGTTGTACCCGGACGCGAACACGGACGTCAGCCACTCCCGCTCGTACGGCAGGAAGCCGGACTCCTTCTGGTTCGTCTTCCAGTTCTTCAGATCGGCCTGCTGGTGCGCGATGTTCCAGTCACCGCAGACGAGCACCTCACGGCCCGATACGGCCGCCTTCTCTCGCAGCGACACGAGGTACGGCAGGAAGGCCGCCATGAAGCGGTCCTTCTCGTCCTGCTTCTCGGTGCCGACGTCGCCGGACGGCAAGTAGAGCGACGCGACGACGACGCCGGGCAGTTCGATCTCCACGTAGCGGCCGCTCGCCTCGAACTCGGCGGTGCCGAAGCCGACACGGACCGAGGTGGGCTCTACGCGCGAGAGAATGCCTACGCCTGCGCGGCCCTTCAAGGAGGACGGGGCGTACACGCCGAACCAGCCCTCAGGTGAGTGGACGTCGGCAGCCAACTCGTCGGGTTCGGCGCGGACTTCCTGCAGGCACACCACATCCGCGGAAGTCGAAGCGAGCCACGAGAGGTAGCCCTTCTTCGCGGCGGCGCGCAGACCGTTGACGTTGACCGTGGAGACCGTGAGCACGACGAAGGAGCCTACTGGGAGGCCAGACCCCAGGGCTTCGGGTACTCGGCACCGCAGCCGGCGCAGTGCGCGGTCAGGTCGAGGTAGCCGACGAGGGTGGCCATCTCGTCGCGGGGCAGGGCCAGCTGACGCTGACCGTCGATCTCGGTGTAGAGGCCCTGCCACTCGGGGTCGCAGGAGCACTGCGTGACGCCCTTGGCTCTGCCCCACCGAAACATGTTCCGCAGCATGCCCGCAAGTTTGCCAGAGCAGCGGGAAACGAACGCCCGGCCGGAGTTACCTGCAGGTCGAGTCGCTGGTCAGCGCGACGAACGACTGGCTCACCCAGCGCCGATCGCTCAGCATCCGGTAGCCGTTCTCGACGCGGCCCTGCGCGTCGGTCACCGCGTCGCGCGGCATGGTCGAGACGATCGGCTGCATGTCACCGGGCCCTGACCGAACGTTGAGGATGTCCGCGGTCACCGTGATCTTGCAGATCTCCGACCCCTTGTCACTGCCCATCGGTTTGCCGCCGCCCACCGCGTACATGACGCCGGCGACCCCGAGCACACCAATGACGATCATTCCTCGAACCGGAACACCCAGCATCGCGACGCCTCCGCACACAACAAGCCCTGGAACAGCAGATATAGCGGCTGGAGGGCCTGTGTGGACGGCTCGGCGCGGCAACCACCCGCAAGAGGAACCGACCGGGTGACGCACAAAGCGAAAGGCCACCCCGGTGTGACCGGGGTGGCCTTCTCACGTACTCGAATCAGGCGACCGTCAGAACGACGCCATCTTCTTCTTGAGGTTCTCGTCGAGCGCGCCGAGGAAGTCCTCGGTCGTCAGCCACGGCTGCTCCTTGCTGATCAGCAGCGCGAGGTCCTTGGTCATCTGACCGGCCTCGACGGTCTCGATCACGACCTCCTCGAGCGCCTCGGCGAAGCGGATCACCTCGGGGGTGTTGTCCAGCTTGCCGCGGTGCATGAGGCCACGGGTCCACGCGTAGATCGACGCGATGGGGTTCGTGGAGGTCGGCTTGCCGGCCTGGTGCTGGCGGAAGTGACGCGTCACGGTGCCGTGCGCGGCCTCGGCCTCGACCGTCTTGCCGTCCGGCGTCATCAGGACCGACGTCATGAGGCCGAGCGAGCCGAAGCCCTGCGCGACCGTGTCGGACTGGACGTCACCGTCGTAGTTCTTGCACGCCCAGACGTAGCCGCCCTCCCACTTCATGGCAGCGGCGACCATGTCGTCGATGAGGCGGTGCTCGTAGGTGAGGCCCTTGGCGTCGAACTCCGCCTTGAACTCCTCGTTGAACACGCGCTCGAAGATGTCCTTGAAGGCGCCGTCGTAGGCCTTCAGGATCGTGTTCTTCGTCGACATGTAGACGGGGTAGCCCCGCTGCAGGCCGTAGGAGAACGAGGCGCGGGCGAAGTCCTCGATGGACTTGTTGTAGTTGTACATGCCCATCGCCACACCGCCCTCCGCCGGGAACTCGGTGACGACGTGCTCGATCGGGTCCGAGCCGTCCTCCGGCTGGAACGTGATCGTGAGCTTGCCGGCGCCGGGCACCTTGAAGTTGGTGGCCTTGTACTGGTCACCGTGGGCGTGACGGCCGATGATGATCGGCTTCGTCCAGCCGGGGACCAGCCGCGGGACGTTCGAGATGATGATCGGCTCGCGGAAGACGACACCGCCGAGGATGTTGCGGATCGTGCCGTTGGGCGAGACCCACATCTTCTTGAGGCCGAACTCCTCGACGCGCGCCTCGTCCGGCGTGATCGTGGCGCACTTGACGCCGACGCCGTGCTTCTTGATGGCGTTCGCGGCGTCGATCGTGACCTGGTCGTCGGTGGCGTCCCGGTGCTCGATGCCCAGGTCGTAGTACTCCAGAGTGACGTCCAGGTACGGGTGGATCAGCTTGTCCTTGATGAACTGCCAGATGATCCGGGTCATCTCGTCGCCGTCGAGTTCGACGACGGTGCCCTGAACCTTGATCTTGCCCATAATCCTGGGCGCTCCTCTCGCGACGATGCAAGCAGGACAAGCGTACTGGTAAACCGCCGTCCTGTGCCTGCGACCCTGGTTACATCGATTCGACTGGCGCCCAGCACTGCGCCATTGGTGTGAACCGTAGTCCTCTCGCGCACTGGTCACCACGAGAGAGGGCCCCACCAGGCAGGAGTCGATCTTCTTCGCCGATCAACGAGTTCCGCTCCGGCGGCGTTCAAGCAACGACTACTGTCAGCACTGTCGGGTGATCACCGGAAAGGGCGTAAGTGTCAACTGGGCCAACACATGCGATGAGCGGGCTGCTCGCCTGGAGCGCCGTCACCGCGATCGCGTCAACTCACCCGATCGGCCAGCTTTCGCCGCAGAGCTGGGCCGTGGGCGCGGTTCTCGCCACTGGCGCGGCACTTCTGCCCGACCTGGACCACCCCGGATCGACCATCTCGCGCACGTTCGGAGCGTTGAGCAGCGGGCTGTCCGCGGGCATCAACGCGTTGAGCAGCTTCGTTTATCGGACGACGCGGCTGAAGAGAGATTCCAAGCGAGACGGCGGACATCGCGGTCTCACGCACACGCTCGTCTTCGCGTTGTTCGCCGCCGTCTTCACCGCCGCGGTCATCCAGAACAGCCAGAAGTGGGCGCTGCCCGTGCTGATGTTCGTGTTCGCCGGGCTGGCGGTGCGCGGCATCATGAACGACTGGTGCCCCAAGCAGGACGCGTTGCTGATCACCGTGGTGTCGGCGGGGATCACGTGGGCGATGATCGCCTGGACCTCGCAGACGGACGCGTCCGCGGCGGCGTGCGGGATCGCGGTCGGCATCGGGTGTTTCGCGCACTACATCGGTGACGCGATCACCGAGCAGGGCTGCCCGATCCTGTGGCCGATCCCGATCATGGGCAAGACGTGGTTCCCGGTCGCGCCGCCGAAGATCATGCGGATGAAGACCGGTGGCGTCGTCGAGATGGCGATCGTCGGGCCGATCGTGACGATCCTGTCGATCTGGCTGGGACTCGCGGCGTTGCAGGGGACGGGCGCACTGCCGTTCCTGGACTGGGTGGACCTGCTTCCGATCTAGTTCACTCAGCGTCCATCTGCGGCTCACCCATTCGCTCTAGCCTCCACGCACCCCGGCCCGTCGCGTGGAGGTTCAGCCATGTCCGAAGTAGCCCGCAGACGCTTCCTGCAGGGAGCCGGCGTGCTCGGTGTGGCGGGAGCGCTGGGCACCGGGAGCGCTTCGGCGACGTCGCGCTACCAGTGGCTTTCCGGCGATCACCACGCGCACACGCAGTACTCGTACGACGGCATGTACAGCGTCGAGCAGCAGATCCGCGGCGCGTTGCGGCACGGCACGGACTGGCTCGTGATCACCGACCACGGCCACGCGTCGCACGAGGCGCATTCCGTCGAGGCGACGGCGGCGGATCTTCAGCGCGCCAGGCGGAAGTTCCCGCAACTGCTGCTGTGGCACGGGATGGAGTGGAACGTCCCCGGCGCCGAGCACGCGACGCTGTTCTTCGAGGACTGCCGGGACGAGGCCGGGGTGCTGCGCGACTTTGAGCGGCAGTTCGACTGGCGGCTGAACGGCGCCGAGGCCTCGACCCCGGCGAACGAGAAGAAGGCGCTCGACGCGATCCGGTTCCTGCAGACCAAGATCCGCAACGGCACGATGAAGTCCGCGCTGGTGTTCGTGAACCACCCGATGCGCAACGGCCGGGTGTCGCCCCACGAACTCCGCGCCCTGCGCGATCTCGCCCCCGATATCGTTGTCGGCATGGAGGGCGCGCCCGGAGCGCAGGGCGACGGCGACCCGTTGCGCGGTCCGGGCGGCCACCGCGGCGGGTACGCGAACAGCCCCGGCTCGAACTCCTACGCGCCCTACCCCGCCGAGGCCTACAAGACCTACGGCGGCTTCGACTGGATGACGGCGAAGCTCGGCGGCGTCTGGGACTCGCTGCTCGCCGAGGGCCTCGGCTGGTGGATCACGTCGAACTCCGACTCGCACTTCAACTCGCGCGACACGATCGTCCGCGTGCCGGAGCCCGGCGACCAGTTCGACCTGACCGGCAAGCACCTCGACGCGATCGAGGGCGGCGTGCCCCAGGTGCTGCCGCCCTACGTCGACTTCTTCCCCGGCGAGTTCTCCCGGACCGTCGTCGGCGCCACCCGGCGGACGCGCGGCGCCGTGATGGAGGGCCTGAGGGCGGGTCGAGCGTGGGTTTCGCACGGCGGGCTGGTCGATGATCTTCAATTCCACGTTTACGCATCCGGCGGAACCGAGACGATGGGCGGCCGTCTGCGCGTGCGGCGCGGCTCCGACGTGAGCGTGCTGGTCAAGGCACGTCTGGCAACTCGCCCCAACAGCGCCGGTTTCGTGCCACGATTGCGCCGTTTGGACCTCATCAAGGGCGCGGTAACCGGACGATCATCATCTGAAACGTTGGCCACGCCACATGTGAAGGTCGAGCGATCCTACGAGCCGCGCTGGCACTATGCGGTCTTCACGCACACGTTCCGCAACGTCCGGGAGCCTTTTTACCTCCGAATGCGCGGAACCGACGGCAACCGCGGCGCGTTCGAACCGCAGGCGGACACACCCGGAGCCGCGAACCCGTGGGAGGACCTGTGGTGCTACACCAACCCGATCTTCGTGGAGGTCAGGTGACCAGCACCTTCGTCGGCATCGACGCCGGCTATGAAAACCGCTGGGAAGCGGAGAAGATCGCGTTGGAGCTGCACGACACCGTGCTGACCACGGCCCGAACGGTCGTGGTGCACGAGGTCGACAGCCACTTCGCGATGTCCTTCCTCCTGCCAGTACCCCCGTCTGACGCAGTGGTGAACTCACTGGTCGCGCAGGGTTTCGGCGTCTCCGTACGCGGTGCGTCCTCAGCACGTCAGGTAGGCCCGGAGGCGCTTCGAGTAGGCGCCTCCACTGCTGCTGAGGCCCATCAATACCGCCGCGAGGGGCGCGCTCTGCGGTACCAAGGCCAACGGTCGTTGCGCGGCCGTCATGGCGTGTCGGACATCCTCGCGTTCACGGCCATAGAGGTCGTTTTACCGCGCGGAACCCACACCGTCGACACGCGCGGCAACCTGACGCCGTTCTTCCAGGACGGCAAGTTGGTGCTGGTCATCGACTAGGTTTCGGGGTGTGCGTGACATCGCTGTCTTCAGTGGTTCTGCCCATCCCTCACTCGCCGCGGAGATCTGTGGCCATCTCGGTGTCGAGCTCTCCCCCAGCCGCCTGACGCGGTTCGCCAACGACTGCCTGGAAGTGCAGTTGCAGGCGAACTGCCGGGAGCGGGACGTGTTCCTGATCCAGCCGCTGGTGCCTCCGGTGCAGGAACACCTCGTCGAACTCCTGCTGATGCTGGACGCTGCCCGTGGCGCCTCAGCCGCGCGCACGACCGTCGTTCTGCCGCACTACGCCTACGCACGTTCGGACAAGAAGGACGCGCCCAGGATCTCGATCGGCGGCCGCCTGGTCGCCGATCTGATGGTCGCCGCGGGCGCGTCCAGGGTGCTGGCGATGACGTTGCACTCACCGCAGGTGCACGGGTTCTTCTCGGTGCCCGTCGACCACCTGCACGCGCTGCGCGAACTGGCCGCGCACTTCTCCCAGTACGACCTGTCGAACACCGTCGTGGTGTCGCCGGACCTCGGCAACGCCAAGGAGGCCGCGCACTTCGCCCGGATCCTGGGCCTGCCGGTCGCCGCGGGCGCCAAGCAGCGCTTCGCCGACGACAAGGTGCAGATCCAGACCGTGATCGGCGAAGTGGCCGGACGCGACGTGATCGTGCTCGACGACGAGATCGCCAAGGGCTCGACCGTGGTCGAGCTGATCGACAAGCTGCGGGAACGCGGCGCCGGGCCGATCCGGGTGGCCTGCACGCACGGGCTGTTCTCCGCCGGTGCTTTGGACCGGCTGCAGGCGTTCGAGGACGTGCTGGAGATCGTCGCCACGAACACCGTGCCGATCCCGGCGGAGAAGTCCGTGCCGAAGCTGAAGGTGTTGTCGATCGCGCCGGCGATGGCCGAGGCGATGCGGCGGATCAACGTCGGCGAGTCGGTGTCGACGCTGTTCGAGGCCCCCTGACCTACTTGAGGTGCGCGAGTGCCTTGATCAGCCGGTCCCCGACGTCGGCCGGTCCGGGCATCTTGCGCACCACGGCCCGCTGGTGGGCGAGGCCGTGCAGTCCCAGCCACAACGCCACCGCGTCGCCGAAGAGATCGTCGCTGGCGTGCGCGATCCCCTCCTCGACGCACGCGCCGAGCACGCCGACGAGCAGCGTGAACGCCTCCACACCCAGTGAGTCGAGATCGGCATCGGTGATCGAGGTGTCCTCGACCGACGGCGTCCACATGCCGCCGAACATGATCCGGTAGCGCTGCGGGTGCACCTGCGCGAAGTCCAGGTAGGCGTTGCACACCGCGAAGAGCCGCGAGCGCCCGTCCCGGTCCGCCTTGTCGTCGGCCTCGCGCAGGGTGGCGGCGAGCGCGTCCATCTCCTGCTGCACCACGGCCAGCATGATCGACGGCTGGTCCGCGAAGTGCGGGTAGATCGACGGTGCCGCGATCCCCGCCTTGCGGGCGACCGAGCGCAGCGTGACCGCGCGTTCGTCGCCGCCTTCGTCCAGCAGCGCGAGTGCCGCGGTGATGATCTCTTCGCGCAGCTTCCCGCCCTCGCCCCTGCGGTTGCGCCTACGCGGTTCAGTGTTCGTCACGGCCGTAACCATACACCTGAAAGTTTATGGGTGTTAGGCCTTGCGCTCTTAGACTTACGGGCGTTAGCTTATATCCGTAAGCACAGCCGAGACCGAGGAGCCACGATGAACGCCACGACCGCCACCACCCGCGCCACCGAGATCGTTCTGCCCGGTGTGGTCGAGCCGGACGGCCTGCACGTCCGGGTTCGCGACCTGCCCGCGCCGGGCCAGGGTCAGGTCGTCCTGCGGATGAACGCCACGGGCGTCTCGTTCGCCGAGCAGCAGATGCGCCTGGGCAAGTACTACAACCAGCCCGCGTTCCCGTTCGTGCCCGGTTACGACGTGGTCGGCACGGTCGTCGCCGCAGGTCCCGGCGTCGACCGCGACCTGCGAGGACACCGGTTCGCCGTGGTCACGAAGGTCGGCGGGTGGGCGAGCCACCTGATCGTCGAGGCAGCCGACCTGGTGCCGGTGCCGGACGGCGTGGACGCGGCCGCCGCCGAGACCGTCGTGGTCAACGGCGTCACGGCCTGGCAGATGATGTACCGCACGGCGAAGGTCAAGCGCGGCGACACGATCGTCGTGCTGGGCGCGAACGGCGGCGTCGGCTCGACGCTGGTGCAGCTCGCCCGCCACGCCGGCATCAAGGTGATCGGCACGGCCTCCGCCCGCCACCACGACGCGGTCCGCGAGCTCGGCGCGATCCCCGTCGACTACCGCGACCCGAACATGTACGACCGGATCCGCGAGATCGCGCCGGACGGCGTCGACGCGGTGTTCGACCACGTCGGCGGCCCCGCGCTGCACGACTCCTGGCGGCTGCTGCGCCGCGGTGGCGCGCTGGTCAACTACGGCTCGGCCGCGACGAAGGACGAGCCGGGCAGCGGCACGATGGCGGTGCTCAAGCTCTTCGGGCAGCTGATGGTGTGGAACGTGCTGCCCAACGGCAAGCGCGCGGGCTTCTACAACTTCTGGGCGGGCAAGCGCTTCGGCCTCACCGCGTTCCGCGCTCGCCTCCGCGAGGACCTCACGCAGGTGCTCGGCCTGGTCGAGACGGGCGTGCTGACGCCGCAGATCGCCGCGCGCATCCCGTTGTCGGAGGCGGCCTCCGCGCTGGCGCTGGCCGAGTCGCGCACGGTGCTGGGCAAGGTCGTCATCGTCCCGGAGCCGTGAGCAGGCAGGGCTGCCGCCAGTTGATCGTGGCGGCGGCGACCGTCCTGATCGACCGGGACGACGCCGTGACGCTGCGGGCGGTGTCCCGTGAGGCGGACGTCCCCACCTCCGCGATCTACCAGCAGTTCCCCGACGTGCCGGCGATCTTGCTGGCCGTGTGCCACGAGGCCTTCCGCGAACTGGAAGCCGTCGTTCTCGCCGCACCCGACGCCTACGCGGCAGGCCTCGCCTACCTGGACTTCGCCGTCCTGCACCCCCGCCGCTACCGCGTGATGTTCGGTGCGGCCGACCTCTCCGAGCAGGCGCTGCGGCTGTTCACCCGAGTCCTCGCCGACTCCGACCGCGCCATGACGTTCTGGCTGGGCCTGCACGGCCTCGCCGACCAGCGCGCCTCGATCCGCCGCTCGTCCCAGTTCCTCGTCATCGCACCGCGCCTGATCAGTTCACTCGTCTGATCCGACCTTCCGGGAGTCCCCACCATGAACGCCACCGCACTTCGCGTCACCACCGTCGCGTCCACCGAGGTCGACAACCGCGCCGCCTACCTGGGTTTCGCGTTCGCCTACGTCTTCGGTCACGGCGCCGCGCTGCTCTCGAAGTCCGGCGCGGTCCTGATGCCCTCGTGGCTGCCCATCGGGCTGCTCGCCACGGGCCTGCTCGCCGGCACGGTCTTCGCCATGACCGCGTCGCTGCGTGCCCAGCGAGCGGCTTCCGAAGCGCGGCGACGAGCCGAGAAGCTCGTCGGGATGGCCTGGCTCACCGGGTTCACCGCGCTGGCGTTAGCGGTCACGGGCGTGAGCACGGTGTTCGACAAGCCAGAGCTCCAGGGCGTGCTCTGGCCCGCCGGCTCGACCATCGTCGTCGGCCTGATCTACATCGCCGAGGGAGCCATCCGCGGCAACGCCCTGCACTACAACCTGGGCACCTGGCTCATGCTGGTCGCCGCCGCGACGCTGTTCATCCCGGGAGCCGGTTTCTTCGGCACGCTGGCCGTGCTGGGCGGCGGCGCCTACCTGCTGGCGGCGTTCCTGGAGCGTCGTCGCCTTGCCGCGTAAGGCTTTACAGCTGCACTCGCACCGTGACACGACCCTTGTCGTCACGGTGCGATGTCGCATGTCCGGTCCGGTCGGCGCCATCGAGTTCGAGCGTCAACGGACCGCCCGCGTCCTCGAAGTTGCGCCACCACACCTTCGCGTCCGGCATCATCACGCGGATCTCGACGACATCGCCTTTGCGTTGGTAGCCAACGGGTGTGCTGATCGTCCGGCCGGATCGCCTGCCCGTGTAGGTCACGACCGTGAGGCTTTTGCGCACGAGCTTCCCGACGAGCGGCGCGTCACGCAGTCCGACGATCCACTTGTTGACCGTGCGCACCATCGGTCCCTGAACTCTCATGCCTTCCAACGTAGCCTGCTAAGTGGAGACCCCCGTCCGCTTGAGGCGAAGTGAGAAGAAGTGACCGCTGAACCGTCTCAGATGCGCACCGATGCCCGCGAGAACCGGGCGCGGGTGCTGGCCGTCGCCCGCGAACTGTTCGCCGAACGCGGACTGGAGGTGCCGATGGCCGCGATCGCACGCCGTGCCGGAGTCGGCGTCGCCACGCTGTACCGGCGCTTCCCGACCAAGGAATCACTGATCTTGGAGGCCTTCGCCGAGCAGTTCACGATCTGCCAGGGCGTCATCGACGACGCGTTGCGCGACCCGGACCCGTGGCACGGGCTCCGCACGGTGATCGAGAAGGTGTGCCTGCTGCAGGCGGCCGACCGCGGGTTCACCGCCGCGCTCACAGCCTCGTTCCCCGAACTGCACGCCGGGGCACGCGAGCGGACCTGGGAGAAGTTCGCGGCGTTGGTGCAGCGGGCGAAGGACAGCGGGCAGCTCCGTGCCGACTTCTCGCCGCACGACCTGACGCTGGTGCTCATGGCCAACGGCGGGCTTGCCGGCGTGCCCGTGGAGGTCGCGACGGCCGCCTCCCGGCGCCTGGTCGCGTACCTGCTGGAGTCGTTCCGGAGTGGCACGGACGTGCTGCCGCCGCCCGTGCCGCTCAGCCTGGACCTCGTGCTGACCTGATCAATTCGACGCGGAAGTCACGCCTGTCAAGGCGTGACGACCAGGTCGGGCCTGTCGCGCTTGAGTTCGTTCAGGATCTGCCGGAATCCCGGACCTGTCCCCACCGCCGAAACCCTCCGCAGCGAGCCGCGCCACTTCTCGATCCCTTCGAACGAGCGCAGCGTGCAGTTCTCGAACCTCAGATCCACAACAGACTCGGCGAAACCGAGCGACCGCACGTTCTCGAGATCCGATTTGTGGATTGCGAGTTCCGCGAGATGGAACCTCGATCCGATCATTCCCAGACGCTCCTCCGGCCAGCCGTAAAGCCTCAATTTCGCCACTTGAGGCAGAACACGGAAGCCGTGCACGAACTCGACGTCATCGCCGAAGAACTTGAGATCGAGCTGGTTGAGTTTCAGATATCTAGCAGCGCTCAGAGTACGGATGTCATTCACGTACCAGCTCGTTCGTTTCGAGGTCGCGAGCACGACTTCACCGAACGTACGCTCGTCGAACAAGTTCATGCAGTTCAGGAGTTCGTCGAAGACCTGGTCACGAGCATCCGATGCGTACGTCGCCAGCACCGGCAGGGCCTCGTCGAGCCTGGTGAGTCCCAACGTTCTGATCGTTGCCCTGACCTGGTCGATCGTCTGAGGCTGACACCCAGCCAGGAGGTCGAGGACGTACTCACCCGCAGACGCGATCGCCTTCGCCTGCCCCATTGCCGGTGGCAGCAGGCTCGAAGTCTTCATCTCGATCTCACGTCGGAGCGACGGATCCAGTTCAGGCACGGTCTCCAGCGAGGCCAACACGAGCAGCTGAAGATCACCGCGCTTCAGAAGACCGTGGAGCAGTTCCTCACGCTGCCGCTGCGACGCGTGTCCCACCGCCATCACCACGACCTCGTGCCACTGATCCAGGTGCGCGTTCTGGACGACAGTTCCCACGTCGTCGATGTTCATCGCGTCCTGCGCGGCCAAATACTCCTGGAAAGTCCGGTGGATGAAGTCCACGCGCCCGTCGACCGGTTCGCGGAGCAGGCCGGTCCGTTCCAGAAGGTAACGATAGAGATCCTTGTTCCCTGCTTTGACCTGCGGCATCAGATGGACTCGCTGCGCGATTCGGTAAAGCGCCCTCGGTACGTCGACGTCGGTGTACCCGTTGCGGATGAGCCAGTAGGCCAGATCGGCCAGCAACAACAACTTCTCGGTTCTTCCCAGGCCCTCGACCGCGTTGATCCCGCGTTCGACGTCGCGACGTTCCAGCAACATCTGCAGGGCAACGTCGTACAGTTCCATGCGGTTGGACGGCAGAGTGGCTCGACGATCTTGGTGCAGGGCGCACAGCAACGCGCACAGCAGCGGGTAACCAGCGAGCTTGCGCAGGTGGGCGCGACCGGCGAGCAGTCCGAGCAGTCCCTCTTCGTATTCGTGGAGCTTCTGTCTGGACTCGTCGTCAACGCAGGCCAACTGCATCGCCGCGTGCCAACGAGCGACGAACAGCCTCACGTCGCTCCTGCTCATCGGCTGCAGGTCCATCACAGCGAACTGCTCGTCACCCAGCCACTGCGGAGGAGCGCCACCCGGCCGGGACGTGATGATCACCCGGCTCCGCGGAAACGCGCCGATCAGGTCCCGCAGCCACGTTCGCGCCTCATCACGCCGCTCCACGACGAGCTCGTCCACACCATCGATCAACAGGACCGCGTTGCCGTCGCGCAGCTTGTCCTGGACCCACCCACGCGGCATCTCGTCCGCGATGTGTCGACCCACCTCGTCGAGGAATCGTTCCGGCGTCGGCAGGTCCCGGTTGGCGTACCTCCGGAGCGGCACGAAGAAGGGGATCGTGCCGTTCCAGTCCGCCAACGCCTCCGGGAAGTCGCCCAGCGCACTGCGCACCGCAACCCATTGAAGCAGGGTCGTCTTGCCGAGCCCGGCATCTCCTCGGATGAACACGCGTCGCCTGCCTGCGAGCAATTCCTCGATGCGACGCAACGAAGTCGGGGCATCATCGGTGGAGGCGGTGAGGCTGATGTACGCGACCGACAACGGGTATCTGCGACTCACATCGGCGAGCGTCACACCGAACAGCTCGACGCGATCCAGTTTGCGCGCCACGAGTTGCCGGTAGTCGTAGTCGAAGCCAGCACTGCGATCGCGCTGCGGCAGGCGCGCAAGCACCGCGCGGATGCCGTCGAGCATCTCGCGGTCGCGCCGAAGGAGTTCGGTGAGGGCGTTCGTCGAGAACGCCGGCAGACCCCGCGAAATCTCGATCACGTAGCCGCAGCACTCCCGCATCAGCAGGTCGTACAACGCGGTTGTGTCAGCGGAAAGCAGCCTGGTGCGATCCGCGGTGCGGCGCCGGATCGAACGGTCCAGGTGACCTGCGTCGAGGTCCGCGGCGAAAAGGTCTGCCGTGTCCAGCACCGCTTCGTCGAACGTGTCCCGCACCGCGTCGATGGCCGCGAGCTGCTCGTTCTCCTCCAGCCCGCAGAACTCCGCCTCGATGATGGGCTCGAGCCGATCGACCACCGCTTCCGCGAAGCCGTCCAACAAGCGCGTGAGCTTTCGCTTGTCTCGTTCTTTCGTGAACTTGGCCGACAGCTGGTCGACGGTGGCACCGCCGACCTCTGCGAGGACCTTATTGTCGCCGAGCCAGAGCTTGGTCGCCGTGCGCACAGCGACCGTGCCGAGCGCGATCAGCGCGGTTTCGACGGGCATCAGCCCATCCAAACTCATTCGGGGCCGCACAGAGCTACAAGCGCGCCCGACTACCCCGAAAGCACCAACGCCGACCAGTGTTAGCCGGGGTGGGCGCCGACGGTGTCGCGGATCATCGCGCCGAGGTCGGCGGAGCCCATCCGCGCGCAGTGGGCGCAGCAGAAGAACTTGCCCTCCACCTCCACGCCGTGCCCGATCACGCGGCAGTCGCAGTGCTCGCAGCGCGGCGCCAGCCGTTGGATCGCGCACTCGAAGCTGTCGAACGTGTGCACGCCGCCGCCGACGGTGCGCACCTCGAAGGCCATCCAGTACTCGTTGCCACAGACGTCACAGGTCGCCATGCGCGGAAGACTGCGGCAGGTCAGCCGGGTCGGCAACTCGAACGTCGAGCCGCGCGACCAGCGTCTTCGGGGCAATCACCCGATAGGCGTCCTCGACTAGATCCGCGACGACGTCCCAGTCGACCGGCACGTCCAGGTACACGCCAAGCCAGCCGCGGTGGCCGACGTACGGCGGGCGGAAGTAGTTCTCCGGCGCTTGGGCGACGAGGGTTTCCTGGACGCCAGGGCCCGCCGCGCACCAGAACGCGCTGCGGTCGTCGTGGTGGTGGTCGGCTGAGGTCACGAAGGTCTTCTTGCCGCGGACGAACCAGGTGGGTTCGCCGTGACTGAGGCGTTCCGTCACCTCTGGCAGTGCGAGACAGAGGCGGCGCAGGTGTTCGAGCGCGTCCACCCGGACATCCTGCGTCATCTCACCCGTCCACGCAGGTCAGTTCGGGATTCACGCTTCGGCGACAATCCTGCGAGACAGCGCCACCAGCATTCTCGCGGCGGCGAGCGCCGTACCGGCGGAGGTGCCGAGCTACGGATGCTGATCTCGTGAACCCCGTGGCCGGGCACGGTGGCCGGCGTGTCGTAGCTCCACCATTGGCTGCCGCACTTGGCGTACGCGGTGCCGGCGACGGTTCCGTTGACGGGACAACGGTCTTGAGCACCTTGTAGTCCTCGATGCCCGCCTCATATGTGCCAGGCGCGGCGCCGGTCGCCGTGCCGCCGGGCGCCGCCTGGGTGACGCCGGTCCAGCCGCGGCCGTAGAAACCGAGGCCCAGCAACATCTTGCTCCCACGTGTCCGGCGTACCGTCCACAGAGGACGCCGCGTCGTAGAACCTGTCGTAGTCCGCACAGGTGTCGCCGAGCACGCAACGGCCACCGCTCACGTTGCCGAACGCGTAGTTGATGTGCGTGAGCTTGCTCGCCGAGCCGGACGAGCGGATGTTCTTCACGTGGTAATTGCGCTGGTAGACGCCCCATTGCACGAAATAGCCGACGACGCGTTTCGCGATCGCCCGCGCGCCGATCTCCTGCTGTCGCGCGGCTTGCGCCGGGGGTGCCGCGAGGCTCGCTGCCGTCAATGGTCGAACCGGACCCACGGCCGGGCCGTACAAGGAGGGAAGATGCGGCGAGAGCGAAGAAAGGACCCGGGGTGTGGGGTGTCCCCGCTGTGACGGCGATCGACGCGGTTCACGCTCTCCGCGAACAGAGATCCCCTGAGAGAGCGGGACCGGCCGGATTCGAACCGGCGTTCTCCCTCCGTTCGGAGGGCGCGTCAACCACTGCGCTACAGGCCCCTCGCCACCGCGACCTTCACACTAGTCGGCGAACTGCGGGCCGTATGCCCTGCGAAAGTGTTGGACCCAATAAGGTTCACGGACCAACCCCGAACTGGACGGTGTCGTGCCCGGGATCGACTACTACGAGTTGCTCGGTGTCAACCGGGGCGCCAGTGCCTCGGAGATCAAGTCGGCCTACCGCTCTCTCGCCAAGGTCATGCACCCCGACGCGGGTGGGACGTCTGGCGGCTTCCGGCTGCTCCAGGAGGCCTACGAGACGCTGAAGGACCCGGTCCGGCGCGCCGACTACGACCGCCCGGCCAGGCCGGCGCCCACGGTCGTCCGCCCGCAGACACGCCCGCGACCTCGACGAACAGGCCACACAGGCCGTCTTCGGGACTTCGGCGACGACCCGAACTACGCGGCGCCACGCCCCCGCGTCGACCTCGGCTCGATGGAGTGGTGGCACCGCATCGACCTCGGTGCGCGCGTCCGCTACGTCCCCGCCACCGGCCTCGGCCACGCCCCCGCAGCGGCCGCGATCGGTGGGTGGTTCGTCCTGCTCCTCCCGTTGGCGATGCCGCTGTCACCGCTGCTCCTGGCCGTCTGGCTGCCACTCGTGGCGGGCGCCGGTTACGGGGCGTTCCGACTGGTGCGCCGCTACATGACGGTCGCGCGGGCCGAACGGGCGTTCGCCGGCGAGTACGACGGCAACACGATTTTCGGCCGTCCGGGTGAAAACAGACGCGAACGGCTGACCGCCGGACTGCTCACGGAGTACATGACGCAGCTACCGGGCGTGCGCATCTTCCACGGCCTCGCCTGGCCGGGCTCGGTCTTCACCGACATCGACCACGCCCTGCTCTGCGGCCGCCGCCTGGTCCTGATCGAGTCGAAGTCGTGGCTGCCAGGCCACTACTACTGCGACGAGGACGGCGAACTCTGGCGCAACGGCCACCCGTTCCGCGGTGGCGGCTCACAACTGCTCGACGGCGTGGAGCGCTTCGCCGAACTCCTGCCGTGGCTGGAGATCCGCGGCGCCCTGATCGTCTACCCGAGCCGCGCCGGCGAGGTCACCTGCGACGACGACCTCGACTTCGACGTGCCGCCGATGACCCCGGAGCAGTTCGTCAGCGAGATCGGCGACTGGCTGGCCGACGACCCGGCCACCGTCGACCGCGAGGCCCTGCGCGCCCTGGTGCGCCAGGTGATCTCCGAAGTCCGCGTGGCCGGCGCCTGACCGCACCCGGACGACCGACCGGCGTGAGGCCGGACGGAGCAGTTCGTGTCAGGATTGCCGCCATGACCCGCACGTTGTGCCTCGCGCAGAACCCGGACGCGGACGCACTCCTCGCGTCGGACATGTTCGCCCTGCTGACTGGGATGCTGCTGGACCAGCAGATTCCGATGGAGAAGGCGTTCTCCGGCCCCAAGGTCCTCGCCGACCGCATGGGCGGCCTGGACGTGCACCGCATCGCCGAGGCCGATCCGGAGGCCTTCGCCACGATCATGGCCACGCCGCCCGCCGTGCACCGGTTCCCCGGTTCCATGGCCAAGCGGGTGCAGGCGCTGTCGCAGTTCGTCGTCGAGACCTACGACGGCGACGTGACGCGGATCTGGGCCGACGGGGACGGGGCCGCGGTGTTCAAGCGGCTCAAGGCGTTGCCGGGGTTCGGCGATCAGAAGGCCAAGATCTTCCTGGCCCTTTTGGGCAAACAGTTCGACGTCACGCCCGCCGGGTGGCGTGAGGCGGCTGGGCACTACGGGGACGAAGGAAGCCGACGTAGCGTCGCTGACGTGCGCGATCAGAAGTCGTTGCTCGAGGTCCGCGACTTCAAGAAGGCCGCGAAGGCCGCCGCCAAGAAGTAGCACGACTGTTCATCGTCTGGTGCACTGGACGTCCGCCGCCAGCCCGAACGAGGTGCCATCTTGCCTCGTGAGAGAAGGGGCGTTTGCGTTGCGCATCAAGGCGATTGGCGTTTTCACGGTCCTGGCGCTCGGTCTGGGTGCCACGGCGGCTGACGCTGCCACCACGTGGCCCGGTGACTCGGCGACCAAGACTGCTGACGGCACGAACGTGTTCGGCAAGAACCTCAGCGGGTTGTCGTTCGAGAGTGCCGGCGTTGTGTGGGCGGTGAAGAACGGGCCTTCCACGCTCTACCGGCTCGTGCCGAGCGGCAGCACGTGGAAGGTCGACTCGAAGAGGTCGCTCAAGTTCAAGAACGGGAAGGGCGACCCGGACGCCGAGGGTGTGGTGAGCACGCCGGACGGGCTGTTCGTCGTCACCGAGCGGGACAACGACAACGGTGACGTCAGTTCGCCGATGGTGTTGAAGTTCGGCAGTGGCAGCAACGCGTCGGCCGAGTGGAAGCTGCCCGGGATGCCGTCGGTCGACCCCAACGACGGGCCCGAGGCGATCTCGTGGATTCCGGACTCGTTCCTGACCTCGCAGCAGTTCAAGGACGACACCGGCAAGCTCTACGACCCCGCCGACTACCCCGCGCACGGGACCGGGTTGTTCGCGGTCGGGCTGGAGGCCACGGGCGGGATCTTCCTGTACGCGCTGCAGGACGGCGGGGCGAAGCTGGTCTCGAAGTTCGCCGGCGGGCAGGCGCAGGTGATGGACCTGGAGTGGGAGAACAACAGGCTCTGGGCCACCTGCGACAGCAACTGCAGCGGGCGGGCGACGACGCTTGCGATCAGTGACGGCAAGTTCAAGGTGACGGCGACGTACGACCGGCCGTCGAAGCTGCCGAACGTGAACCTCGAGGGCTTCGCGATCTCGCCGAGCTGTGTGAGCGGCAAGAAGGTCGTGCTGTGGTCGGACGACGACAACACGAGCAGTCACGCGCTCAGGAGCGGTTCGCTGAACTGCACGGCCTAGAGGTGGATTGTCGGGGTGCGGAACTATGCTCCCGCGCGTGACCGCACCCCACATCCCCGGCCTGACCGACCTGAGACCGTTGGGCGCGGGCGGGTTCGCCACCGTCTACACCGCCCACCAGGCACAGCTCGGTCGTGACGTCGCCGTCAAGATCGACAACCGGGTGCTCGTCGACGAACGCGACCGGAGGCGGTTCCTGCGCGAGGCGCAGGCGGCGGCCAAGTTGTCGGGCCATCCGCACGTCGTCGGGGTGCACGACGCGAACATCACCGGCCAGGGCACGCCGTACATCGTGATGGAGCTGTGCACGGGCGGGTCGCTCGCCGACCAGCTCGACCGGCAGGGGCGGTTGCACCCCGACCAGGTGCGGGATCTCGGCATCAAGCTCGCCGACGCACTGGCCGCCGCGCATCAGGCAGGCGTGCTGCACCGGGACATCAAGCCCGGCAACATCCTCGTCGACCGCTACGGCACTCCGAAGCTGGCCGACTTCGGGCTCGCGGCGCTGCTCGACGCGCAGGGCGGCAGCACGGTCACGCGTGACGCCCTGAGCCCCAGCTACGCGCCGCCCGAGGCGTTCGCGATGGCCGAGCCGACGCCGCAGGCCGACGTGTACAGCCTCGCCGCGACGCTCTACACGTTGCTCGCGGGCAAGCCGCCGCGTCCGGTGCCGTGGCCGATCACGTCGTTCGACCAGCTCGGCGAGATCCTGCGCCGGCCCGTGCCCGCGGTGCCGGGGGTGCCGGTCGCGTTGCACGAGGCTCTGGCGAGGGCGCTGCACCCGGACGCGAACCTGCGCACGCCGAGTGCCGCACAGCTGCGCGACGAGCTGGTCGACCCGATGCGGATGCCGACCGTGCCGGTCCCTCCCCCGCCCAAGCGCAGGACGTGGCCGTTGGTCGCCGCGGCCGGGCTGGTCGTCGCGATCGTGGCGGGCGTGCTCGTGTGGAACCTCTTCGACAAGGACAAGGCAGAAGCCCAAGGGCCTGGAGCGGCGACGACGCAGCAGGGCGGCGCCGAGGACGTTCCGCCGTTCCTCATGGTGTGCGGCGACAAGTTCTGCGTCGACAAGTCCACCTGCTACGGCGGAATCACACATTCCGGCGGCAACGCCCCCGTCGCCCGTCGTCGTGGAAGCTGCGCTGAAGAGCACTACTGGGAAGCCTTCGCGGGCGGATGGCTGTCCGGCGAGCTTCCCGTCGCTGACCCCGACGACCTGGCGAAGTCCCCCGAGCTCGCGAAGACGTGCACGTCCGAGGTCATGAAGGCCAATACGAGACAGGGTGTGGACACGGCCGGATGGGAGATCACCGCGGTCGGTTTCAAGGACGGTACCCGCAACTACTACCTGTGCTTGGCCAAGAACCCTGAGGTCGGCGAAGACGTGACGAGCGCGTTCGGCAGCTGACTATGATCCGCTGGACAAACATCCTGGGGGGATCATGAAGAAGCTTCGCGCTCTTGTCGCGTGCCTTGCCGTCGCAGGCTCTCTGATCGTGAGCACCCCGGCAGCGCAGGCGGCCGGGAGTTGCTACCAGTCCGGCGGGCAGGCCGGGTATGGAACGACCTACACCTGCAACATCTGGCGCACCAACCACCAGTGGGCCATGTGGGGCCCAGGCACCATCACTCCCGTGGGCAACGTCGACGGCGTGCTCAACGCGGGCAACAGCTGGTTCATCTGCCAGCGCACGTTCGGGATCACGCTGACGTACGGGGTCAACGGCAGCCCTGATCTCGTCAACAACTGGTTCGGCTACACCCTGGGAGACAACGGGTACTGGGGCTGGGTCAGCGCGACGCACTTCTCCGCCGGAGGGAACATGCAGGCGGTTCCCGGACTCGGCTACTGCCCGGCGGGGTTCGGCGACACGCAGACCTATCCCGGTGAGCGGCCGAGGCCGGTCAACTGGCAGATCCCGGGTCCCGACAGGGAGAAGAAGATCCAGATCTCCTAGAAAATCCACTTGCGACGGTCGGTAACGTAGACCGACGTGCGTGTTCACGCCGATTTGATCATTGCTGGATTCCGAAGGTACTCGACCTACCGACAAGCGATGCTGGCCGGAATGACCACGAACGTGGTCTTCGGCCTGCTGCGAGTCGCCGTTCTCGTCGCCGCGCTCAAGGCGGCGAACGGTGAAATCGCGGACTACAACGTCGCTGCCACCAACACTTACGTCTGGATCGGGCAGGGGCTGCTCGGGTTCATCCTGTTGTGGGGAACCAACGAGCTCGCCGAGCGCGTGCGATCCGGTGACGTGGTGGTAGACCTCTACCGGCCGTGGAACCTGCAAGGCGCCCTTCTCGCGGAGGACGTCGGGCGGGGCGGTTTCGCGTTCCTGACGCGGCTCGTCCCGCCGATGGTGTTCGGCATGCTGCTGTTCCCGTTCCAGTTCCCCGAGAACGCGGTGCAGTGGCCGTTGTTCCTGGTCAGCGCACTCATTGCGCTGGTGATCTGCTTCGGCTGCCGGTTCCTCATCGACATCAGCTCGTTCTGGCTGATCGACAACCGGGGGCTCTACGGGTTCTGGAACGTCTCGTCCGGCCTGCTGTGCGGGCTGACGGTGCCCATCGCGTTCTTCCCCGAGTGGGCTCGCGACGTGCTCTGGATGACGCCGTTCCCCTCGTTGCTGCAGGCGCCGATCGACGTGTTCCTCGGGCACGGCGATCCGGTGAAACTCCTGCTCCTGCAGGCGTTCTGGGCCGTGGTCGTCCTGGCGGCCGGCCACTTCACGCTGCAACGAGCGGTGCGCAAGGTGGTGTTGCAGGGTGGCTGACGTCATCTATCCCAGGCTGATCGGCGCACGGCTGAGAAGCCAGATGTCCTACCGCGCGTCGTTCGCGCTCGACCTCGTCACGCAGGTGCTGGCGCAGTGGATCGAGCTGGTCGTCATCCTCGTGCTGTTCGGTCACATCAGCGCGCTCGGCGGGTTCACCAAGGACGAAGTGCTGCTGATGTACGCGTTCGCCGGCTGCGCGTTCGGCATCGCCGACCTCTTCGCCGGGCAGCTCGACAACCTGCCGAACTACATTCGCACCGGCACTTTCGACGTGCTGCTGATGCGGCCGCTCGGCACGCTGCCGCAGATCATGGTGTCGGACGTTCGCCTGCGCAGGCTCGGGCGCATCATCGGCGCGATCGCCGTGATGGTCTACGCGCTGACGCACGTCGGCATCGGCTGGACACCCGCGAAGGTCGCGCTGATCATCGCCACGCCGCTGGCCGGCGCGGTCATCTACGGCGCGGTCTGGGTGGTGGCCTGCTCGGTGTGCTTCTGGATCGTCGAAGGTCGTGAGTTCGCCAACGCGGTCACCTACGGCAGCAACACCTTCACGTCGTACCCGATCAACGTCTACTCGCGGCCGCTGCGCTGGCTGATGGCGTTCGTCGTGCCGGGGGCGTTCGTCGCGTACTACCCGAGCCTCGCGCTGCTCGGGAAGCAGGATCCGCTCGGCCTTCCTGGCTGGGTCGGCTGGACATCACCGCTCGTCGCGGGGCTGGCGGCGGTCGTCGCCGGGTTCGTGTGGCGGTTCGCGGTCAGGCACTACCGGGGAACGGGATCATGATCGAGGTCAGGGAACTCCGCAGGGAGTTCAAGGTCGCCACGTCGAAAGGCCTGCGGCGCAACTACAAGACCGTCACGGCGGTGGACGGCGTCACGTTCGACGTGAAGGCCGGGGAGGCCGTCGGATACGTCGGGCCGAACGGCGCCGGCAAGTCCACGACGATCAAGATGCTGACCGGGATCCTGGTGCCGACCAGCGGCCACATCAGGGTGAACGGCGTGGACTCGTCGAAGCAGCGGCGTGATCTCGCGAAACGCATCGGTGTCGTGTTCGGCCAGCGCAGCCAGCTCTGGTGGGACCTGCCGCTCAAGGACAGCTTCGACCTGCTCAGGTCCATCTACCGCGTGTCAGCGGAGGACTACCGGAAGCGGCTCGACGAGTGCGTCGAACTCCTTGGCCTGCAAGAGCTTCTGATCACACCAGTGAGGCAGCTCTCACTGGGGCAACGGATGCGTGGCGAGATCACCGCCGCTCTGCTGCACGCCCCTGAGCTCCTGGTGCTGGACGAGCCGACGATCGGCCTGGACCTGGAGTCCAAGGAACGCCTCAGGGAGTTCCTCGCGGACATCAACACCCGCCGTGGCACAACACTTCTGCTCACCACGCACGACCTCGACGACATCGAACGGCTGTGCCCGCGGCTGATGGTGATCGACCACGGCCGGGTGCTCGCCGACGGACCGCTGGACGAGCTGCGCGCCGAGGTCACCCCTGACCGCGAGCTCGTCATCGACCTCAGGGAACCCGGCCCGGCACCGGACGTCCCTGGAGTAACGGCGGTGCGCAGCGAGGCCAACGGATTGCGACACCACCTCACGTTCAGGAGAGCGGAGACGACGGCGGCGCAGTTGATCACCCAGGTGGTGCGGCAGGTGGAGGTCCACGACCTCGCCGTCGTGGAGCCGGAAATCGACGACGTCATCCGCAAGCTCTACCAACGGCAACTCGATCAAGACGTACGTCGGTAGAGTCATAAGCAACGAATCCGGACACATCGGGCACAAGGAGAGCGAATGCGCCTAGTTGGACCGCTTGCCGCTGCTGTCATCGCGTTGGGCAGCTTGACGGCGTGCGACACGATCCAGGGCGTCAGCGACACCGCGGACAAGGTGAAGTTGTGCGCCGACGCGATCTCGCTCCTGGGCTTCTCGCCGGACATGAGCGACCCGCAGAAGGCTCTGGAAGAGACCCAGGCCAAGGCGAAGGAGCTCGAGACCCTCGCGAACTCCTCGCCGGACGAGAACGTGAAGAAGGCTCTCGAAGAGGCCGCGAACGGCATGCAGAACGTGAACTCCGCGGCGGACTGGGTGGCCCAGAAGGCCGACCTCGCCGCGAAGGTCTCCTCGGCTTGCGGCGGATGAGCACTTGAGCCCTGTTGCGCGCCTCCGGTGTCGGCCTAGGCTTTAACGCGTTCGACGCGCCAAGCCTCGGCCGCACACCGGAGGTGTTGCAGCACCATGCAAGCAACAGTGGGTGACAGGCTCCATGTCCACAGCCGCTCCATCGGCCTCGAGGAGCGCCTCGGCGAGATCCTCGAGGTGCGCGGGAGCGACGGGCATCCGCCGTACCTCGTCCGCTTCAACGACGGTCACGAGGGCCTGGTGTTCCCCGGCCCCGACTGCGTCGTCGAGTCGCGGGGCACCATCTAACCCAGCACGGTCGCGATGAGCTCCTCGGCCAGCTGAGGAGTCGCTGCCGCCACGCCTGACCACCGGTGGGTCAGGTCGGGTTCGAACGTGAACGGCCGTCCGCGCAGGTCGACCAGCACCCCGCCCGCGGCGGGGACGGTGACCAGCGCCGTCGCGAGGTCCATGATCCGGTGCGTGTCGCTGCCCGGATCGATGAACGCGTCGACCGTGCCTTCCGCGACCAGCATGGTCTCCAGGCATGTCGTGCACAGCACACGGATGCGATCGGCGCGGTTCGCGATGCGCAGCCACGCGTCCTGAGTGCCTTTCTTGGGACGCATGATGCACACGGACGCGCCGTCCAGCGTCGTGCGTCCGGTGGTGCGGAACGACGTCGGCACTCCTGCGCGCGCATGCCACGCACGGCCCGTGTCGAACCACGTCGTGAGAGCTTCTTTTGCCGTGCCGTCTTCGACGAGTGCACCAGCGAAGCAAGAGAGAGGGACGCCGAACGCGGCGTTCGCGGACCCGTCGACCGGGTCGATGACCAGGGTGATCGAGGAACCGTTGTCGACGAACCCGGCTTCCTCGGAGAGCAGGTTCACGCGATTGCGGTGGATGGACTCCAGGATCGCGTCCTCGACGATGCGGTCGACGAGCATCGTCGGTGTTCCGTCCGCGCCGTCCGCCACTTCTTCGCGGAGCTCGAGGCGCGTGTGCAGAGATCGGGCACGCCCGTACGCCGCCGACGCCGCGCGGGCGGCATCAGCGAGCGCAGGGTGCACGTCATCGGAGAGCTGTGGCTGGGGAACGTCCCACGGGATCAGCACGTTCCCCACACTGCCACGAAAAACTCAGATCAGGCCGAGGCCCTTGACCGCGTCGCGCTCCTCGACGAGCTCGGCGACCGAGGCGTCGATGCGGCCGCGGGAGAACTCGTCGATCTCCAGGCCCTGGATGATCTCGTAGGAACCACCCGAGGTGCGGACCGGGAACGACGAGATGATGCCCTCGGGTACGCCGTACGAACCGTCCGACGGAATGGCCATCGAGGTCCACTCGGTGCCGTTGACCCAGTCGTAGACGTGGTCGATGGCGGCGTTCGCGGCCGACGCGGCGGAAGACGCGCCACGGGCCTCGATGATCGCCGCGCCGCGCTTGGCGACGGTCGGGATGAAGTCGTTCTCCAGCCACGCCTGGTCGTTCACGGCCTCGGCGGCGGTCTTGTCGCCGACCTTGGCGTGGAACAGGTCCGGGTACTGGGTGGCCGAGTGGTTGCCCCAGATCGTCATGTTCTGGATGTCCGTGACCGCGACGCCCAGCTTCTTGGCGAGCTGCGACAGGGCGCGGTTGTGGTCCAGACGCGTCATCGCCGTGAAGCGCTCGCGCGGGACGTCCGGCGCGTGCTGCTGGGCGATGAGGGCGTTGGTGTTGGCCGGGTTGCCGACCACGAGGACCTTCACGTCGTCAGCGGCACCGGCGTTGATCGCCTCGCCCTGCGGCTTGAAGATGCCACCGTTGGCTTCGAGGAGGTCGCCGCGCTCCATGCCCTTGGTGCGGGGGCGGGCGCCGACGAGCAGGGCCACGTTCACACCGTCGAACGCGGTCTTCGCGTCGTCGGTGATCGTGATGCCCTTGAGCAGCGGGAAGGCGCAGTCGTCCAGCTCCATCGCGGTGCCCTCGGCGGCCTTCAGCGCGGGGGTGATCTCCAGCAGCCGCAGGTTGACCGGGGTGTCCGGGCCGAGCAGGTGGCCGGAAGCGATGCGGAAGAGCAGTGCGTAGCCGATCTGGCCGGCTGCACCGGTGACAGTGACGTTCACGGGCGTGCGGGTCATGAGCCTTCCCGAATGACGGTCCTCGTTGACGTCGGGCAGGTCGCCCGGCGACCCGCACGTTACCAACACGTGGCCGATGGCAGAGTGTGAGAGTGGACATCCCCGACGAAGAGATCGGCGAGGACTACGCCGACGCCGTCATGCCCGGTCAGCACTGGGAGAAGCGGTCTTTCACCGACTGCGACTTCACCGAGGCCGACCTCCGCGAGCTCGTCACGACGGGGTGCACGTTCACCCGGTGCGACTTCACCCGGACGGATCTCGGCGAGTCGAAGCACCAGGCGACGGCGTTCCGTCAGTGCACCTTCGACCGCACCGTGCTGACGCGGTCGTCGTTCGACTCGTGCAGCCTCATGGGGTCGAACTTCGTCGACTGCGTGCTGCGGCCCGTCACGTTCACCGAGGTGGACTTCACGCTGGCGTCACTCGTGAAGGCGCCGCTGTACGACCTGAAGCTCAGTGGTCAGCGGTTCCGCGAGACGAACCTCGTCGAGGCGGACCTGCGCAACACCGACCTGAGCAAGGCGGACCTGATGGGCGCGCGGCTGCTCGACACCAAACTGGAGGGCGCCGACCTGCGCGGGGCGATGGTGGACGCGAACGGGCTCCGGCAGGCCAAGCTCGCCGGAGCCCTGATCGACATCGACCAGGCGATCGCGTTCGCGGCCGCCTACGGCCTAGTCGTGTCGTGAGGACGGGTGGATGCGCCGGCTCGTCGTGCTGGAACCGCCGCTGACATGGCTGTGGCCGGGATCCGTGCGGATCCCGGCCACCTCAGAACCAAGCGGTCAGTGGTCGGCTGATCCCGTGATCTCCACGAGAACGCCGTCCGCCACCATCTCCTCGACCGCCTTCGGCAGCAGGTAGGCGGTGCCGCCACCGGGCTGCTCGAACCACGGCACGGCCACGCCCGTCAGCACCTCGAGCGGGCGGCGCAACCGGTACACGCGGTACGGGCGGTTGATCCACGACGGCACGAGGCTGCGTTCCGGGAACGGCGTGCCCGCCACGTAGACGAGGTTGCCGCTCTGGTCGCCGTAGCGGTCGATCTCGGTGCCCGCCGGCAGCTCGAACATCTGCTTGTGGCGGAACAACGTCAGCGGCGGCTCGCCCGCGAGCGGCGAGATCGGGAACTTCCGCTTCGACGGTTCCTCCTGCGCCACGGCGGCGGCGACCGGCGAGGGTGCCGGGGCCTGCTGCGGTGCGGGTGGCGGAACCGGCTGCACCTTCGTCGGGGCCGCGGCCGGGGGCAGCGGCGCCTGCTGCACCTGCGTCGGAGCCTGTGCCTGGGGCTGTGCTTGAGGCTGTGCCTGAGGCATCGGCGGGCGCTGCGGGGGAACGGGCCGGCGCGGCTCCTCGCGGAAGCCGTTGGTGATCGGCCTCGGCGCAGGAGGCGGAGGCGTCCGCGGAATCGTGCGGAAGTTGCCCAGCACCAGCCTGCCGACCAGGTACGCCGACGCGTCCTCGACCTTGTCGAACCGCACGGGGTTCTTCGGGCCGTGGTCGAACCAGCACACCTCCCAGCTGTCACCGTCGAGGCGCAGCGTCCAGGTGCGGTCGGCGGGTTCGCCGCCGATCCGGAACACGCCGTGCGGCACGTTGAGGTCGTCGAGCGCGCGGCGGGTGCCCGCCAGCTCGCGGTCCTCCTCCTGCGTGACCTGCCGCGGCGGCTTGACCGGCTCCGGTTCCGGTTCCGGCTCGGGCTCCGGTTCGCTGAACAGCGCCGCGTCGAACTGGGTGGTCTCCTCGGAGCGCGTCGGCGCCGGCGGGGACACGGGAACCACGGGCACGATCGGCAGAACCTCGGCGACGGGCTCCGGCTCCGGTTCGAAGTGCGAGTCGAGCTGCGCCTCGAAGCGGTCCTCGAACTCCGGCTCGAACGCGGTCGCCTCGAAGGAGGTCGTGGACTCGATCTCCTCCTCGGCGAGGTCGGGCTCGTCCTCGGTCACCGCGACGACCGGGTGCTCCTCGGTGACCTCGGCCGGGCTCTCCAGAGGCTCGTCGAGGACCGGGCTCCACGCCATCGTGTCCTGCATGACGTCGCGCGGACGTTCCTCGGTCTCGGCGACCAGGTGGTCCGTGAGCTCCTCTTCGCGGTGGTGCGTGAGGAGCTCGGGCTCGTCCGGCCCTGCGGTGGGGATCTCGGGTTCCTCGGGGACGTCCACGTCTACGTGTTCGTCCTGGAGGTCAATTTCGTTCGGCTTCTCGGCGACGAACTCCGCGACCGGTTCCGGAGCCGGCTCCCGGACGGGCTCCCTGGCGGGCTCCCGGACAGGTTCCCGGACGGGCTCCTGCGTCTCGGCCTCGCTCGGGTGCGGGGCGAACAGGTCCATGCCCGCGCCGTACGTGTCGCGCAGGGTCCGGTCGTCGACGGTGCCGGGCATGCCGTCCGAGTCGAAGACGACCCGGTAGGGAGGGCCGTCGCCGGCCAGCGGCGGCACGGCCACCGCGAGCGTCTCGCCGAGGTCGTCGACGGGCTCGGGCTTGCGCTGCGGCTCCTCGACGACGGGCGGTTCGGGGTAGAACGGCTCGAAGTCGTACTCCTCCTCCGCGTCGTCCGCCGTCTCCGCCGCGGGGGCCTCGAACTTCGTGGCCTCGAACTTGGGGGCCGTGACGAACTGCGTCGCGTCCACCGAGGGCTCGGGCTCCGGTTCGGGCTCGACCGGCGTCGGCACCACGGTGCCGGGAGGCGCGGCGGGAGCGCCCAGGTTCGCCGCGGCGGCGAGCCTCGACTCCTCACTCACCTCCGGCAGGCTGAAACCGGCGGCACGGGCGCGTTCGACCAGCTCGGGCTCGGGCGGCACGCCGTACTTGCGCAGGTAGTACGCGACTCCGGCGGGCCAGATCCACGCACCGTCCGTCTGGAACCCCGACGGCACGACCGGCGGCGCGTCGGGGTGCAGCACGTCGTTGTCGAAGCCACGACCGGCCACGGCGACCGGCGCGTTCGACAGGTACGCGAGCAGCGGCGCGACCTCGGGCTCCGGCACCGGCGGCCGGTTGACCGACGGACGACCGTTCGGTCCGGCGCCGTCGAACACGCGGACGGTCCGGAACACCGGCGTCGGCGGGTTCAGCCTGCGGCGCAGCCACTCAGGGACGTTCTCCTCGATACGCGGGAAGAACCGCATCTCGTCGAAGTACGCCTGCTGGGGAGGTGGCGTCTGCCAGCTCGGCTCCGCGCGGTCGAAGTCGAGGTTGTAGCTGGAGGGGTGGTCGAGCTGGTACCGGGCATTGGTCCAGCTGCCCCGGCCCTCGCGGTGCATTCCGGCCCGCAGGCGCGCGAACAGCGAGGCCGCGTCCTGCGGCACCGCCCAGGCGCGTTTCGAGCCGTCCTGCAGCTTGAGTTCGGCCTCCAGTTCGAAGTACCGGCCGGTGGCGCGGTACTGCGCGGTGACACTGCGCCAGTCCTCTGGTGCGGCCCGCATCAGAGTCAGGCCGATCTGCTTAACCAGAGCGTCCTGCTCGGTAGGGTTCAACGGCTTCGGCTCGGACACGCCAACATCTTCCCCCGCAACTCGCCGGATCGCACACGTCCCCCGCCAATGCGCCGAACGGTGGAGACCCGACCATAACGCGGTGGACGTGCATGGTTAAAGCTGATCAAGAACACTTTCGTCCGATCTGGAGAACATGTGACGCGGTCCTCGCAGGTGACCGGTGGTCTGCTGGCGGCGGCGGGCGGAGTGGCCATCGCGGTCCAGGCGCGTGTCAACTCCTCGCTCGCGCAGTCGCTGGGCAACGGGCTGCTGGCGGCGTTGATCTCCTTCGCCGGCGGGTGGTTCGTGCTGCTCGCGGTGGTCCTGTCCCGGCAGTCCGGACGGGACGGGCTGCTGCGGCTGCGGGACGCGCTGCGGCACCGGCGCATCCGGTGGTGGGAGTGCGTCGGCGGCATCAGCGGCGCGGTGCTCGTCGGCTCACAGGGCCTCGCGGTCGCGACCATCGGTGTGGCGGTGTTCACGGTCGCGGTGGTGATCGGGCAGGTCGTGAGCAGCATGGTCATGGACAACCTCGGGGTCGGTCCCGGCGAGTCGAAGCCGTTTACAAAGACACGTGTCGTCGGAGCGGCCGTCGGTGTTATCGCCGTCACGATCGCGGTGTCGGACCGGTTCACGTCGCCCGGCGGGTTGTGGCTCGCGGTGCTGCCGCTGGTCGCGGGCCTGCTGATGGGCTGGCAGCAGGCGGTGAACGGGCTGGTGCGCGAGGCCGCGGTCAGCTCCGTGGCGACGATCCTGGTGAACTTCAGCGTGGGCACGGCGGCGTTGGCGCTGGTCAACGCCGTGACGTGGAGTGGCGTGCCCGGCGCGTTCCCCTCGCAGTGGTGGCTGTACCTCGGCGGGTTGCTGGGCATCGTGGGCGTGGGCGGCGCGATCACGTCGGTGCGGTTCATCGGCGTGCTGATGGTCGGGTTGTGCGGCGTGTCCGGGCAGCTCATCGGGGCCGTGCTGCTCGACGCGGTGAGCGGGCACCTGGCGTTGCCGACGGTCATCGGCGTGGCGCTGACGCTGGTGTCGGTGGGCATCGCGGCCCTGCCCAATGGGAGGATGAGGACGTGACTGCGACGCTGCTCAACGGCAACGAAACCCGGAACGCGCTGTTCGAGGACCTCAAGGTGCGGGTCGCCGCGCTGCCCGGCCCGGTCGGTCTCGCCACCGTGCTGGTCGGCGACGACCCCGGCTCGCACTCGTACGTCAAGGGCAAGCACCGGGCGTGCGAGAAGGTCGGCATCAAGTCCATCCGGCGCGACCTGCCCGAGTCGATCACGCAGGAGGAGCTGGAAGCCGTCATCGACGAGCTGAACGCGAACCCCGAGGTCACCGCGTACATCGTCCAGCTGCCGCTGCCCAGGCACCTCAACGCGAACGCGATCCTGGAGCGCATCGACCCGGCCAAGGACGGCGACGGCCTGCACCCGGTCAACCTCGGCAAGCTCGTGCTCGGCGAGGACGCGGCGCTGCCCGCGACGCCGCGCGGCATCGTGGAGCTGTTGCGCCGCTACGACGTGCCGATCGCCGGCGCGAACGTCACCGTCGTCGGCCGTGGCGTCACCGTGGGCCGCCCGATCGGCCTGCTGCTGACCCGCCGCAGCGAGAACGCCACCGTGACGCTGTGCCACACCGGCACCAAGGACCTGGCGGCCGAGGTGCGCCGCGCGGACATCGTGATCGCCGGTGCCGGCAGCCCCGGCCTGATCACCGCGGACATGGTCAAGCCCGGCGCGGCCGTGGTCGACGTCGGCATCACCCGCACCGAGGCCGGTCTCGTCGGCGACGTGGCCCCCGAGGTCCGTGAGGTCGCCGGCTGGCTCGCCCCGATCCCCGGTGGCTCCGGCCCGATGACCGTCGCGATGCTGCTGACCAACACCGTCGAAGCCGCCGAGCGCGCCAATGCAGCGGTCTGACGCAGAGGCGCTCATGCCGGAACAGCGCTGGCGCTCAGGTCCCGCGAAGCACCTGCCGTTCGCGCTGGTGCTCGGGGTCGGCGCGCTCGGGCTGGTGCGGATCTTCCAGTACCACTGGCGGCAGGGCGCCGTGCTGCTCGGTGTGTCGTTGCTGGTCGCGGCCGTGCTGCGGATCCTCGTGACCGACGAGCAGGCGGGTCTGATCAAGATCCGCGGCCGTGGCATGGACGCGTTCCTGTACTCGACGCTGGGCATCGTGGTGATCGCCGTCGCTCTGACGATCACCGGCGGCCCGCTCAGCCGATAGCCCGGTCCACCATGACCTCGACCAGCTCGTCGAGGTCCATGGTGGCCACCACGTCCGGCAGCGTCAGCCGCTCGTAGATCAGCCCCGTCATCGCGAAGTACAGCGAGACGACGGTCATCCGGTCGCCCGGCAGCTTCGACTCCTCGTTGAACGCGACGTTGGCCTCGATGTTCTCGGCGATCGTCCGCGTGAGCGCCTGCCGGATCTCCGGCCTCCTGGTGGCCTCCAGCCGCAGCTCCATCATCGCGAGGTAGCAGGCCTTGTCGGCGTCCGCCCGCTTGATGATGTCGTGCATGAACTTCACCGTCAGCGACCTGTCGCGCGGCATCGCCAACGACTGGGCGACCGACTCGTCGGACGGCATGAGCCGGTCGTGCACTCGCGTCATGACGCTCGACATCAGCTCGTCGCGGTTCGCGAAGTAGTTCGACGCCGTGCCCGCCGGCACCCGCGCCTTCGCGTCGATCGCGCGGTAGGTCAGCCCCCGCGCACCCTCTTCGGCCAGGACGTCGATCGCCGCGTCCAGCAGAGAAGTTCGCCGTGCCTCGTTCCGGACCACGATGCCTCCTTGACAACCACTACAGCCATAGTACTACAGTTGTCGTGGTTGAACGAGATCCAGGGGGTTTGCATGCGAAAGCTCGTCTACTACGTGGCCGTCACGCTGGACGGTTACATCGCGGCCGAGGACGGGACCTTCGACGGGTTCGTCTTCGAAGGCGACCACATGGAGGGCATCAACGCCGTGTACGCGGACACGCTGCCCACCCAGTTCCGCGAGGCGCTCGGCCTGCAGGACGCGCCGAACCGGAACTTCGACACGGTCCTGATGGGCCGCAACACCTATCAGGTGCCCGGCGGCCTGGCCTCGCCCTACGCGCACCTGCGCCAGTTCGTCGTGACGTCCCAGGCGCTCGACACCCCGGACGACGTCGAACTGATCGGCGAGGACGTCGTCGGGCGTGTGCGCTCACTGAAGGCGGAGGACGGCCTCGACATCTGGCTGTGCGGCGGCGGCAAGCTCGCGGGCGAGCTCCTGCCCGAGATCGACAAGCTGCTGCTCAAGATCCACCCGGTGGTGTTCGGGCGCGGCATCCCGTTGTTCGACGGGAAAGCCGACATCACGAAGTTCCAGCGCACCAACGCCCAGCTGTTCGAGAGCGGGGTCTCGTTCATGACCTACGAACGCCCCTGAAGCACGCCTGCGGTCACCCAGTGGTCTGAACCTCGTGTGCAACCTCCGGCAGTACCGTGCGTCCTGTGGTTTGTTGCATTGGACAGAATCTGGGGGATTCTCGATGACCTGCATCAGCCGGCGCACAGTACTCGTCGCAGGTGCCTCTGCCGCCGCCGCGACCGCGATCGCCCACACCGGCATCGCGTTCGCCGCGGCACCAGGCACCAGTTCCCTTCCCGGTCAGGGAAGTTTCGTCACCATCGTCGCGCACACCGACGACGACCTGCTGTTCATCAACCCGGACATCCAGCCGTCCATCCTCTCCGGGCTGCCGGTGCGGACGATCGTGCTGACCGCCGACCAGTACAACGGCCACGGGAACATGACCCGGGAGGACCTGGCCGCGAGCGTGCAGGAGGGCCAGCGCTCCGCCTACGCGACGCTCGCGGGCAAGCCGAACAACTGGACCCGCGCGACCAAGGAGGTCGCGACGATGGTCCTCGAGATCGACACCCTCGTGGGCGCGCCGAACGTCCAGCTGGTCTACCTGCAGCTGCCCGACGGCGGCGGCGACCTGCCCGAGCACGACAAGGCGCTCGAGAAGCTGTGGAACGACCCGAACCACGCCGTCCCGGCGATCAGGCCGACGGGCGGGCCGGTCCAGGTCTCGCAGTGGTACAACCAGGCGGACGTGAACAACGTGCTGCTCGCGTTGCTCGACGAGTTCCAGCCGACGGTGATCCGCATCCAGGACCCGGAGCCGTCCCTCAGCTTCCCGAACGAGGGCACCGAGCACACCGACCACGTCCACGCGGCGAAGTTCGCGACGAAGGCCGTCAAGTCCTACGAGGGCACCACCGGACGCGGGTTCGTGCTGCTCACCCGCTACCGCTGCTACAACATCGCCGCGTCGCCCAGGAACGTGCCGGCCGCGTTGGTCGGGCCGAAGAGCGCGGCCTACCAGGCGTACGCCGAGCACGACCCGGTCACGGGCAACGCCTTCGACGAGCACGTGTTCCACAACTACCAGCGGTGGCCCGTCGTCGCGCCGTGGGCGATCGTCGACAGCACGGGCAAGCTGCACGCGTTCGTCGCCGCCGGTGACTCGATCATGTGGTGGCACCAGGCCGTCGGCGGCGCCTGGACGGGCCCGGTGATGCTGCGCGGCGGCACGTTCGCACCAGGTGTCGCCGTGGCTCTCAACGGGTCGGGCCTCGTGCACATCGCCGTGCTGGACCTCGACACCGGCTCGATCCTCGTCGCCGGCCAGTCCTCGCCGGGTGGCGGGTTCGGCTCCTTCGCCGACGTCGGCAACCCGGACGGAGCCACGCCCGCGTTCGGCACGCCAGGTCTCGTGCTCAACGGCGACGGTGGGCTCGAGCTGTTCGCGATCAACAAGGCCAACGGCGTCAGCAACGCCTGGCAGAACGGCGACGGCTCGTTCAGCGGATGGGAAGCGCTGTCGAGCGGCGGTATGACCGCCGTGATCGTGTCGCCCCCTGTCGGCTTCACCTCGTCGACCGGCCGCCTGCACCTGTTCGCCGACAACAACGGTCAGGTCGCCCACTGGCAGCAGAACCCCGGCGCGTCTCTCGGCTACAAGTCGGTCGGGTCCGTCGAGTGCACGCACGCACCCGCCGTCGCGATGGACGGCAACAAGGTTCGCGCGATCGTCCGCGAGCACGGCGACGGCGCCGTCGGCACGATCGCCGAAGGTTCGAGCAACGGCACGTTCGGCGCACTCGCCCACCTCGGCGGGCAGGGCGGCGTCGGTCCGGTCGCGGCGGTGACGTCCGGCGGCGGGACGGCCGCGCGCGTGCTGGCGTTCGCACGCAACGACAGCTACGGCATCAGCGTGGCGCGACAGACCAACGGCAACACGTTCGGCCCGTGGGAGGACCTCGGCGGATACGCGGAGGTCGGTCCTGCCGCCGTGCGCGACGCCTCGGGTTTCGTACGGGTGCTCGTCGTCGGCGCGGACGCGAAGCTCTACGAACGCAAGCAGAGCGCGGCCGGCCCCACGAACCCGTTCGGAGGCTGGCAGGTCGCCGGGAACTAGTTCAACAATTGAATTCGTTCGAAAAAATGATTGACGCCGGACATCGCCCGCCGCAATACTTGTGCCACACACCAAGCCGAAAGGGACAGCCATGACGAGCCAGGACATGCGACGCGGACGCTCCGGCAGCGTCGTCGCCTGCGTGCGCTCATCGCGGCTCCCCAGCTCCTCGCGACCGTTTTCGCAGGTGAGCTCCTTGTAGTGGCCAGCTTCAGGTCACACGGGGAGCCGCCCATCGGGAAACCGATCAGGGCGGCTCTCTTTGTTTGCTGTGCATTTAAATACACCCTTGTAGCTCAATGGACAGAGTGCGGCGCTACGAACGCCGAGATTCAGGTTCGACTCCTGGCAGGGGTACTCACGGGTGCGAGGGAGACGGCAACCCACCTCATTTGGGATGAGGACACACCGCGTTCGACTCGCGGGCATCCGACGGAAAGGCGCCTTCCGGCGCACCGGTAATGCAGGGCAAAGGAGGGCTGGCCGAGTGGTAAGGCACCGGATTGCTGATCCGTGGTCCAGCAACGTCTGGCGCGCGTTCGATCCGCGCGCCCTCCGCGTCCTGGGGAGGATTGGCCGAGCCCGGTAAGGCAGCTGTCTCGAAAACAGTGGTCAGCGCGCGAGCGCTGCGCAGGTTCGAATCCTGCATCCTCCGCTCCACCGTGTCCTCTGAAGTGCTGATGGCAGCACGCCCGACTGTTACGCGGGAGGACCAGGTTCGAATCCTGGCAGGGGAACTTCAGCGGAAGTCCCGTGACTTCGACGGGATCCGCAGGTCCAGGTGCTGCAACCGGTCCGCCAGCAGGCTGACCACGCCCTCCGCCGACTCGACCACGCCCCGCACGAGCATCGCGCCGCTGCCGCGCGCCACCCGCCGGTACCGCGCCCACAAACCCGGCGAGCACACGACGTTCACCATCCCCGTCTCGTCCTCGATGTTGAGGAACGTGACCCCGCCCGCCGTCGCCGGCCGTTGGCGGTGCGTCACCGCGCCGCCGATCAGCACGCGCGTGCCGGGTTCGACGGATGCGAGGGTGGTCACCGGCAGCGCGCCCATCGAGTCCAAAGTGGACCGCACGAACTTGGTAGGGAAGCTGTCCGGGGACAGGCCCGTGGCCCAGACGTCCGCCACCGCCAGTTCGACGTCGTCCATGCCGGGCAACGCGGGCGCGTCGACGCCGACCACGGTGCCTGGCAGGCGATCGGACCTGATGGCGGCCACCGCTCCGGCCGCCCAGAGCGCCTCGCGGCGTTCCAGGCCGAAGCAGGAGAAGGCACCGGCGGTGGCCAGGGCTTCCACCTGAGCCGCTGTGAGCTGCACGCGGGTGCCAAAGTCCTCCATGTCGCGGAACGGTTGCGCGGCAACGATTCGCTCCGCGTCCGCGGCGCCGATGCCCCGGACGGCGGACAGCCCGATGCGGACGGAGTTCTTGCCCTCGAACGGTTCCAGACCCGCCCAGGGAAGCGACCGGTTCACGCACGGGCTGTGCACCGTCACGCCGTGGCGGCGGGCGTCGATCACCAGCGACTGCGGCGAGTAGAAGCCCATCGGCTGGGCCCTGAGCAGGGCCGCGCAGAACGCCGCCGGGTAGTAGAGCTTGAACCACGCGCTCACGAACACCAGGTGCGCGAACGACAGGGCGTGCGACTCGGGGAAGCCGAAGTTGGCGAACGCCAGGAGCTTCGCGTAGATGCGGCCGGCCAGCTCTTCACCGATGTCGTTGGCGGCGCAGCCCTCGTAGAAGCGGTCGCGCAGGCGTTCCATCCGGGCGGTCGAACGCTTGGCGCCCATCGCGCGGCGCAGTTCGTCGGCCTCGGCGGCGGTGAAGCCGGCCACGTCCACCGCGATCTGCATGAGCTGTTCCTGGAACAACGGAACGCCGTAGGTCTTCTTCAGCGCGTTCTCCAGCAACGGGTGGTCGTAGTCCCACTTCTCGACCTCGTTGCGGCGCCGGATGTACGGGTGCACCGAGCCGCCCTGGATCGGGCCGGGCCTGATCAGCGCGACCTCGACGACCAGGTCGTAGAACTTGCGGGGCTTCAGGCGCGGCAACGTCGCCATCTGCGCTCGGCTCTCCACCTGGAAGACACCGACCGAGTCGGCCTTCTGCAGCATGTCGTAGACGGCGGGGTCGGCAAGGTTCACCGAACCCATGTCGACGTCGACGCCTTCGTGGTCGCGGACGAGGTCGATGGCGTAGTGCAGCGCGGAGAGCATGCCGAGGCCGAGCAGGTCGAACTTCACCAGGCCGATGGACGCGCAGTCGTCCTTGTCCCACTGCAGCACCGTGCGCTTGTCCATGCGCGCCTTCTCCACCGGGCACACCTCGCTGACGGCGCGGTCGCAGATCACCATGCCACCGGAGTGGATGCCGAGGTGGCGCGGGAAGTTCTCCAGCTGCGCGGACAGTTCCAGCACGTCATCCGGGATGTCGCAGTCGTCGGTGGTGGTACCGAGCGGGCCCCACCGGTCTATCTGCTTGCTCCACGCGTCCTGCTGGCCCGGCGAGTGGCCGAGCGCGCGGGCCATGTCGCGCACCGCGGAACGGGCGCGGTAGGTGATGACGTTCGCGACCTGCGCCGCGTGCCTGCGGTCGTACTTGGCGTAGACGTGCTGGATGACCTCCTCGCGCCGGTCGGACTCGATGTCGACGTCGATGTCGGGAGGGCCGTCGCGGGCGGGCGCCAGGAACCGTTCGAAGAGCAGGTCGAAGCGGACCGCGTCGACGTTGGTGATGCCGAGCGCGAAGCACACCGCGGAGTTCGCCGCGCTGCCCCTGCCCTGGCAAAGGATGTCGTTGCGCTTGCAGAAGTCCACGATGTCGTGCACGACGAGGAAGTAGCCGGGGAAGCCGAGCTGTTCGATGATCCTCAGCTCGTGCTCGATCTGCCGGAACGCCTTCTCGTTGTCGTCGGGGTACCTGCGCCGCGCGCCCTCATAGGTGAGTTCGCGCAGCCAGCTGATCTCGGTGTGGCCGTCCGGCACGTCGAACGGCGGCAGCTTCGGCGCGACCAGCCGCAGGTCGAACGCCAGCTGCATGCCGAGCAACGCGGCGTTGTGCACGGCGCCGGGAAAACGGCGGAACCGGTGGAACATCTCCTCCCCGCTGCGCAGGAACGCGGCGGGTGACGGCGGCAGCCAGCCGGCCATGTCGTCGAGGCTGCTTCGCGCGCGCACGGCGGCCATTGCGGCGGCGAGCCTGCCACGGCTCGGAGTCGCATAGTGCACCGCATTCGTTGCCACGACGGGGAGTTGCAGCTTCTGGGCCATCGCGTTGAGGATGTCGTTGCGCCTGCTGTCCTCGGGCAGGCCGTGGTCGGTCAGCTCGACGTAGACGCGGCCCCTGCCGAACAGGTCGGTGAGCCTGACGATCTCCTCGAACGCCGCCTCCGGGCCCTCTCTCACCAGCGCGCGGCGGACGGTTCCCTTGCGGCAGCCCGTGAGCACCACGACATCGCCCTTGGTGTCGGCCACGATCTGGTCGATGTCGTAGACGGGTTTGCCCTTCTCGGCGTTGTCGTCGAGGTGGCCGGTGGTGAGCGTGCGGCAGAGCCCGTGGTAGCCGTCCTGTTTGCGGGCGAGGAGAAGCAGGTGGTCGCCCTCGGGATCCGGTTCGCCGTTGGCGGGTCTGCTCAATCCGATGCTCAGCTCGGCGCCGAACACCGTGTGCATGCCGAGTTCCTTGGCGGCCTCGGCGAAGCGGACCACGCCGTACATGCCGTCGTGGTCGGTGATCGCGATGGCGTCGAGCTTGAGCCGTTGCGCCTCCTCGACCAGTTCCTCCGGATGGCTCGCGCCGTCGAGCCAGCTGAAGTTGGAGTGGCAGTGCAGCTCCGCGTACGGGACGCGCTTGCGGGTGACCGCGAGCTCGTCCGCGTGCAGCTCGAACCCCGGTGGGGCGGCGTACCGGTCGCGGTGTCTTCCCCACCCCGGACCGTCGCCGCCGTCGGGTTTCTGTTCGTAGGGCTTGCCGGAGAGCGCCCGTTCCAGCTCCCTCCAGCGGACCGGCGGGTTATTCCAGCCCATCAGGTTCCTTGCGCGGCAACGGGATCAAGGTCTCCAGCAGATCCCAGTACTCGTCGTACATCAGTCGTACACCCCTTCCAGAAACCACCTCTGGTCCCTGCGGATGAGCAGGAACGCCTGGTCGTTCGTCTGCACCTGGATGCGCGCGGCCCGGTGCGGGTCCGGCGCCCACCACCGCTCGTCGACCGGCCACGGCCCGGCCCACGCGGTGATCTCCCGCTTCTTCCCTTTGACCGTCAGGCTTTTCGGTTGTGCGGTGAGTTCGAGACGGCCCGTCACGCCGACCTCGCCGCCTGCCTCGTCCTTCAGGTCCGCGGGATCGTCGGCGAGCGTCGCGGGCGCCCTGGTGAGCCGGCCGGGCCACGGGTGGTCCGGATTTCGAGCGGGCACCCGTTCGTCGCCCCACGGCACGAGCCTGACCTGCTCCTTCGGCCCCCTGCCGCCGTCGATGACCCCGGTGAGCACGCCGTCCGGGCCGAGCAACCCCTGGACGTGCAGCAACGCCCGCACCGCGCGTTCGTCATCGTGGCCCCACAACCCGAGCTGGAGCGCGGTGCCGTTGACGACCTCGACCGGTTCGAGGGTGAGCGTGCGGATGCCGGAGGTGAGGCGTTCGCGGGTGAGCCACCCGTCGAGCTGCCAGCGCACCCGGTCCGCGATTCCCCGTGGCGTCAACGGTTCCGCGGCCCGCCACACCCGATGCAGCTCCTCGTCGTTCTCGGTGCGGGCGTGGATGCCGAGCCGCGTGCACGCGAGACTTCTGGCCGCGAGGTTCTCGTGCAGCCGTTCCGACAGGATCTTCGCGGCGAACGCGGCCGCGTCGATGCGCTCGACCGGGTCGTCGAAGGTCTCGGTGACCGCCAGCTCCGGCGCGGGCCTGCGCTTGTCGAGCGGACGTTCCGGCAACCCGCGGGCCAGCCGGTGCTGCCGGGTGGCCGGGCCGCCGAACCTCGACGCCACCGCGTTCTCCGGCACGTCCGCGAACGCGCCGAGCGTCTTCAGGCCGAGCCTTCTGAGCAGGTCGACCAGATCTGGAGCATCAAGCTCGTGCACGCCCAACGGCCGGAGGAACTCCGGCGTCCGGTCCGGCGGCACGATCACGTTGCGGTGCGCGGCTTTCGTGGCCGCGAACAGGCTGTCGGCCATGCCCACCTGGGCCTCGGTGCCGGCACGGGTCGCGACGTGGTCGACGATCCGTGCGGCCGCCTGCTCCGCGGACCCGAAGTAGCCGACCGGCCCCTGCGCCGGCACCGCGACCAGCCCTGGCAGCACGACCTCGATGCCGGGCGCGAGCTCCTCGACGGCCTCCGCGACCGGCTCGAAGAACCGGGCGTCGCGCTGCGGGTCGTGCTCGAAGGTGATCAGCTCGGGACACATCGCCTCGGCCGCGCGCTTGCGCATCGTCTTCCGGATGCCCTCGGCCCGCGCCACCGCCGAGGTGGACACGATCTCGTTGCCGTCGACCACCGCCACCGGCACGTGCGGGGCGGTGCCGGTGGCGGCGCAGGCGGCGATGACGGGCCAGTCGGGGCACCAGACGGCGAGCAGCCGTGTGTCCGTCACGCCGACGGACCCTTTTGCGCGAGCCTGACCAGGCGTTCCACTGCCTCCGTCCGCCTGGTGACGGCACTGTCCACCCGCCTGGCGGCCAGCTCGTCGGCCCGGCCCGGACCGGCATCAGCCGGCTCGTCGGAGCGGGCCGGTTCGCCGGCCACCAGCGGGAGCTCGATTTCTTCTTCTGTGCCAAAGGTCAGCAGCACGTTCTTCGCGCGCCCTGCCGAACCGCGGCCACCGCTGCGCACGGTGATCTCCTGGCGCCGCAACGTTTCCGCGCCGTCGCGCAACGGGTTCCAGCTCACGGACTCCGCGGTCAGTTCCACGTCGGCCGAGGGCCAGGGGCCGTAGGCGATGAGCACGGAACGGCGTTGGCGGGCGCGGGCCGTCAGTCGGCGGGCCAGCGAGGGAGGGAGCGGGCAGGCGACGGCCACCAGGTCGATGCCGTCCAGCAGGGCCGCGATGACCGGGCCCGGATCGGAGCCGGGACGTGGGACCAGTGCCAGGCGTTGCACCGCGACGCCCAGTTCGGCCGCGGCCAGCACTCCCACCTGGGGCAGACCGACCACGGCGGCCCAGCAGCCGTCCGCGGTCGCACCCGCCAGCAGGGCGAGCAGCAACGATGTCGATCCGCCCACCGACACCGTGCTGCCACGCCGCAAGCCGCCCCACGGGAGCAGGCCCGCCAGTTCCCCGCGAACCGGCAGGACCCGCCCCGTGGTGTGGTCGGTGGTGGTGCTGGTCAACTCGCTGGCCGGGTTCACCCCGAGCGCGGCCAACGACGCCGTTGCCGACCTGGACACTCCACCCACCTCCCTTCACGGACCGTGCGCACCCCTGTGCACGACCGCCGAGGGAAGTTCGGCGACTTGCTTATTCGAACGCTTGTTCGAACGAACGAGATGATCGTAGCGTGTGAACGCACCCCTGTGTCAATCCCAGAGCGTCACCCTTTTGGTGGACACGGCCACACGGGTCCGGAAGCTCCTCTACGGTGCCCTGAGCACTACTGGGAACTGGGGAAATCGTGACTCAACCACCTCCGCACGGCTGGCATCAGCAACAGCCGCCACCACCTCCGCAGGGCTGGCAGCAACAACAGCACCAGGGCTGGCAGCAGCCCGGCTGGGGCCCGCCGCAGCCGCCCAAGAAGAGCAAGGCGCCGCTGGTCGTCGGCATCCTGGTCGGCGTGCTGGTGCTGGCCGGCGTCATCACCGGCCTCGTGCTCTACCTCAACGTCAACAAGGACAGCGGCACCAGCAAGCGCGCCGACGAGCTGCCCTCGGTGTGCGGCAACGTCTCCGAGGCCGCGCTGGCCAAGGCGCGCACGACGAACCCGAACGGCCGCAGCTCGAACGAGACCAAGCTGACCGACGGCACCCGCACGATCTGCACGTGGAACCAGACCAAGGGCGTCGACGGCAAGGGTCACCGCACCACCGACATCTACGTCTCCAGCGAGCAGGGGCAGTCGGGCGAGGCCTTCGACCGGAACGTGGCGCAGCACATGAAGAACACCCAGGGCACGCCGCAGCAGAAGCCGCTCGAAGGTCTCGGTGACCAGGCCACGGCCGTGCTGGTGGAGTCCGACTCGGCGTTCACCGAGATCTCGATCATCGTGCGCAAGGGCGACACCATCGTCGAGGTCGAGCACTTCGGCTGGGACGCGGGCATCTTCACCAACACCAAGCCGGACGTCGCGGAACTCGAAGCCGCCGCGAAGGGCATGGCCGAAGAGATGGTCGCGAAGATCTGAAAGCGAAAGGGCCGCTCCCCCAACGGGAAGCGGCCCTTTCGGGGCGTTTCTAGTGGGCGAAGTGGCGCGTGCCCGTGAGGTACAGCGTGATGCCCGCTTCCTCGGCCTTGGCGATGACCTCGGAGTCGCGCACCGAACCACCGGGCTGCACGACCGCGCGCACGCCGGCTTCCAGCAGCACTTCGAGACCGTCCGAGAACGGGAAGAACGCGTCGGACGCGCCGACCGCGCCCTTGGCCCGCTCACCGGCGCGCTTCACCGCGAGGTGCGACGAGTCGACCCGGTTGACCTGGCCCATGCCGACGCCGACGGTGGCGCCGTTGTCCGCCAGCAGGATCGCGTTCGACTTCACCGCGCGGATGGAGCGCCACGCGAACTCGAGGTCCGCCAGCGTCTTCTCGTCCGCGGGCTTTCCGGCCGCCAGGGTCCAGTTCGCCGGCGAGTCACCGGACGCGTCGATGGCGTCGCGCTGCTGCAGGAGCAGGCCACCGGACACCGGACGCATCTCCGCGCCACCGCGAGCAGGCGCCTCGGCCACGAGGATGCGCACGTTCTTCTTGCGCTGCAACACCTCCACCGCACCGTCCGCATAGGACGGAGCGATGACGACCTCGGTGAAGATCTCCGAGACGAACTCGGCCATCTCCACGGTGACCTCGCGGTTCGCCGCGATGATGCCGCCGAACGCGCTGACCGGGTCGCACTCGTGCGCCTTGCGGTGCGCGTCCGCGATGCTCAGCTCGGACACCGCGATGCCGCACGGGTTGGCGTGCTTGATGATCGCGACGCACGGCAGCTCGTGGTCCCACGCGGCACGCCACGCGGCGTCACCGTCGAGGTAGTTGTTGTACGACATCTCCTTGCCGTGCAACTGCTTCGCCGACGCCAGGCCCACGCGGCCGTCGCCCTGCGTGTAGATCGCGGCGCTCTGGTGCGGGTTCTCGCCGTAGCGCAGCACGTTCGACCGGTTCCAGGTCGCGCCGACCCAGCCGGGGAAGCCACTGCCCTCGTCGTCCGGAGCCAGCGCGTTGCCCATCCACGAGGCCACGGCCACGTCGTAGGAAGCGGTGTGGCGGAACGCGTCGGCGGCCAGGCGCTGCCGGTCGGCCAGGGTGAAGCCGCCCTCGCGGACGTTCTCCAGCACCCAGTCGTAGCGCGCCGGGTCGACGACGACCGCGACGTTGGCGTGGTTCTTCGCCGACGCGCGGACCATCGCGGGGCCGCCGATGTCGATCTGCTCGACGCACTCGTCGGCGTCGGCACCGGACGCGACGGTCTGCGTGAACGGGTACAGGTTCACGACCAGCAGGTCGAACGGCGCGATGTCCATCTCGCGCAGCTGCTGGACGTGCGAGTCCTTGCGCAGGTCGGCCAGCAGACCGGCGTGCACGCGCGGGTGCAGCGTCTTCACGCGGCCGTCGAGGCACTCGGGGAACCCGGTGACCTGCTCGACCTTCGTCACGGGGACGCCCGCGTCGGCCAGCACCTTCGCGGTACCGCCGGTGGACACGATCTCGACTCCGGCCGCGTGCAGGCCGGTGGCCAGTTCCAGCAGGCCGGCCTTGTCGGAGACCCCGATCAGGGCCCGGCGGACCGGTCGCCTCTCGGCAGGAGTGCTCACGGAATGCTCACCTTTCGTCCGTTCACGGTGCAGCCCTCACGGGCGAGCCGGCCGACTGTCTCGACGAGCAGCCGGCGTTCGACGACCTTGATGCGTTCGTGCAGGGTCTCCTCGGTGTCGCCGGGTTCGACGACAACGGCCTCCTGCGCGAGGATCGGCCCCGTGTCGACGCCCGCGTCGACCAGGTGCACCGTCGATCCGGTGACGTGCACGCCGTAGGCCAGGGCGTCGCGCACGCCGTGCGCGCCGGGGAAGGCCGGCAGCAGCGCGGGGTGGGTGTTGATCATGCGGCCGCCGAATCGGGCGAGGAACTGCTCACCGATGATCTTCATGAAGCCGGCGGACACGACCAGGTCGGGCTCGTAGGACGCGACGGCCTCGGTCAAGGCGGTGTCCCAGGCCGTGCGGTCGGCGTGGTCGCGCAGCTTCACGGCGAAGTGGGGCACCCCGGCGCGTTCGGCGCGCTTGAGGCCCTCGATGTTCTCGCGGTCGGCGCCGACCGCGACCACCTCGATCGGGAGGTCCGCGTCCAGCAGGGCCTGCATGAGGGTTCCGGAACCGGAGACGAGTACGACGACGCGCGCCGGTGTGGGAAGCCGAAGTTCGGTGCTCAGCGTCTACTCCTGGTCGTTGCAGCAGCTCAGGAGCAGCCTAGGACGTCACCGTCCCGGCTTGCCGTCCAGGTCCTCCTCGGAGGGCATGCCGAGCATTTCGTCGAACTCCGCATCAAGGTCCTCTTCCTCTTCGAGGTCCTCGTCCGCGTCGTCTTCCTGTTCGTCCTCAACGTCTTCGGCGTCGTCGGCCTCTTCGTCGACGTCTTCGGGCTCTTCCTCGTCGTACTCGTCCTCGTCGTAGTAGTCGTCGTCTTCGAGGTCCTCCTCGACCTCGAACTCGTCCTCGTCCACGACTTCGAGCTGTTCGAACTGTTCGGTGAGCTCGTCGTCCTCGAACACGACGTCCGGGTCGACTGCCTCCCCGTCCTCGTCGTAGTCCGGCTCGACGAACTCGGCGTCGCCCGCCACCGCGGTCTTCTTGCGGTTTCCGCCGAGCCAGGCCACCAGCGCGCCCGGCACCAGCACCCACAGCGCCACGAGCAGCGCGAGCAGGCCCGCGGGCACCGTCACGGGGTCGAACGCGCCACCCGCCAGCCGTCCACCGGCCGTCGCGGCGAGCACCAGGCTGCCCACACCCGCCGTGATCGCCGCCACCAGCACCGCGCGCAGCCGCGAGGTCGGCCGGTCGGACACCTTGCGGCAGGTCCAGCCCACGAACACGCCGATCGCCGCGCCGCCGGCCAGCACGGCGGGACTCCACACGAACGCGCTCTCCGGCATGGCCGCCAGCAGCGGCACCGGGGGCACCGGACCGCCGACGAACCGCGTCGGCGCGACCTCGACCCCGCCCAGCGAGAACCCGGCGCCCACGACGTACGAGAAGCCCGCGATGATCGCGTTCGGCAGGTAGCCGAGGCACAGCAGGAACACGCCGAGACCGACACCGAACGACGGACCGGCCTCCGCGAAGAGCCCGCTGGTCGTCGGCCAGGACGCCGCGAGACCGGCCGCCACCGCCAACGCACCCATGCCGACCAGTGCGAACAACGCCATGAAGCCGGAGCGCAGACCGTGCAGCGCCACCGGGTCGAGCTTGTCGAACACCACCTCGACCAGGCCACAACGGCTGGCGACGCCGATCGTCGCGGCGAGACCGGACACGGCCGCGCAGCCGAAGAACGCGACGGCCGGTGTGGCGCGCACGACGCCCTCGCCCATGACCAGCGCGATCGTCCCGCCGACGACCGCGTGCGATCCGGCGATGCTGAGCACGACACCGCGCGCCTGCAGCGGTTCGTAAAGACCAAGACGGTCGGCGGCACCCGCGGCGGTGCGCGCGACCAGCAGCATCAGCAACGCCGTCGGCAGCAGCGGCAGCACGCCGAGCTGACCGGAGTCGAAGCGCAGCGGCACGTGGTGCGCCGCCAGCCAGGCGGGCGCGGCGGCGCTGAGCACGCCTGACGTGGAGAACTCGGCGTACGTGGCCGTCGCGGAGACCAGCGCGAGGACCGCGGCGACCGCGGCATATCCGACGACCACCGATCCGACCGCGGAGGCGATGAGCACGCGCGTGCGTTCGGACCGCGAGAACTCCGGTGGGCGCACGGTGTTGACCTCGCGGGTCACATCGCGTTGCAGCACGGGCACTTCTCCACTGTGTCAGGCCGCCTGAGCCATTCGGGGCAGGCACGCCGGGTCATACGACAGGGGTGGTGCCGGAGAACCGGCACCACCCCTGAGGTCGAACGGTGTGCGGACCTTACTGCTGCGGTCCGCCGAAGCCGCCGGGCGGCGTGCCCGGCGAGCCGAACTGGCCCGGCTGCGGCATGAAGCTGGTCTGCTGCGGCGGCTGACCCGGCTGGGCGGGCTGCTGCGGCTGCTGACCGAACTGCTGCTGCTGGCCGAACTGCTGAGGCGCCTGCTGCTGCGGGGCCTGCTGGGGCGCGCCGTGCTGCGGGTGCTGGCCCTGCTGCGGGAACGCGCCGGACTGCGGGTTCCAGCCGCCCGGCTGCCCCTGCTGCTGCTGACCCGCGTACGGGTTCGCGGGCTTCGGCTCGAACTTCACGATGCCCTCGGCGAGCAGGAACGCGAGCACGACCGCGGCCGTCTCGAGCAGCGCGACGATGAGCAGCACGATGTCGAGGCCCTGCACGGACGGCGACTTGATGATGCCCTGCAGCTGCAGCAGCGTCTGGACGCCCGCGAGGACCGCGGCGACCGGGACGAAGCCCTTCGGGATGTTGGGCAGCACCGAGAGGCCGGCGAGCATGCCCGCGGCCAGCAGGTACGTCACGTTGCCGCTGACGTCGTCCGCGAACGCGACGAGGTAGGCGACGAGGCCGAGACCCGCCGCGACCAGCGGGAGGATCAGAGCCAGGTTGATGTTGTTGGCACCGGAGGCCCCGTGGGCCGGCGGCGGAGCCTGGTGCTGTGCCGGACCCGGCGGCTGCTGTTGGGGTGCGCCGTAAGGCACGGACATGTCGAGGTCTCCTCCTCAAACCAGGGTGCGTCGATTGACGCTAGCAGTGCTCTGCACCCGCTACTAAGACGATGGACCGATCATGCCGGTTCCGCCATACGAGCGAGGGCTGGACTCCGAAAGTACTCGGAATCCAGCCCTCGTATCGCGCTAAGTGCCTGAGATCAGAGACTCTGCATGATCTCGCGCATCAGGTCGGCCGTCTCGGACGGCGTCTTGCCGACCTTGACGCCGGCGGCCTCGAGGGCCTCCTTCTTCGCCTGCGCGGTGCCCGCCGAGCCCGAGACGATGGCGCCGGCGTGGCCCATGGTCTTGCCCTCGGGAGCGGTGAAGCCCGCGACGTAGCCGACGACCGGCTTGGTCACGTTCTCCTTGATGTACGCCGCGGCGCGCTCTTCGGCGTCGCCACCGATCTCACCGATCATCACGATCGCGGTGGTCTCGGGGTCCGCCTCGAACGCCTCGAGGGCGTCGATGTGCGTGGTGCCGATGATCGGGTCGCCACCGATGCCGATCGCGGTGGAGAAACCGAAGTCCCGCAACTCGTGCATCATCTGGTAGGTCAGCGTGCCCGACTTCGACACCAGACCGATCTTGCCGCTGCCCGCGATGTTCGCGGGGATGATGCCGGCGTTCGACTTGCCGGGGCTGATGATGCCGGGGCAGTTCGGGCCGATGATGCGGGTCTTGTGGCCCGTCGCGACGGCGTGCGCCCAGAAGTAGGCGGTGTCGTGCACCGGGATGCCCTCGGTGATGACGACGGCCAGCTCGATCTCGGCGTCGATCGCCTCGACCACGGCGGCCTTCGAGAAGGCCGGCGGGACGAAGATCACGGTCACGTTCGCGCCGGTGGCCTCCATGGCCTCCTTGACGGTGCCGAAGACCGGGAGGACGGTGCCGTCGAAGTCGACCTTCTCGCCCGCCTTGCGCGGGTTCACGCCACCGACGATGTTCGTGCCGGACGCGAGCATGCGCTTGGTGTGCTTGGTGCCTTCGGCACCGGTCATGCCCTGGACGATGACCTTGCTGGTCTCGTTGAGGAAGATAGCCATCTTGGTCAGACCCCCGCAGCCGCGAGCTCGGCGGCCTTGGCGGCCGCGTTGTCCATCGTGTCGACAACGGTCACCAGCGGGTGGTTGGCCTCGGCGAGAATCGCGCGGCCCTCCTCCACGTTGTTGCCGTCCAGGCGGACGACGAGCGGCTTGGTGGCCGAGTCGCCGAGGATCTCCAGCGCCTTCACGATGCCGTTGGCGACGGCGTCGCACGCGGTGATGCCACCGAAGACGTTCACGAACACCGAACGGACAGCCTCGTCGCCGAGGATGACGTCCAGGCCGTTGGCCATGACCTCGGCGGACGCGCCGCCACCGATGTCGAGGAAGTTCGCGGGCTTCACGCCGTACTGCTCACCGGCGTACGCGACGACGTCCAGCGTCGACATGACCAGACCGGCACCGTTTCCGATGATGCCGACCTCGCCGTCGAGCTTGACGTAGTTGAGGCCCTTCTCCTTGGCCTTCGCCTCGAGAGGGTTCTCGGCCGCCTTGTCGACCAGCTCGGCGTGGGCCGGGTGGCGGAAGTCGGCGTTCTCGTCGAGCGTGACCTTGCCGTCGAGCGCGACGATCTTGCCCTGCGGGTCGCGGACCAGCGGGTTGACCTCGACGAGCGTGGCGTCCTCCGAAACGAAGGTCTCCCACAGCTTGACGATCGTGTCGACGACCTGGTCCTTGACCTCGGCCGGGAAGTTCGCCGCGTCGGCGATCTCCGTGGCCTTGGCCACGTCGACGCCCTTGATGGCGTCGATGGCGATCTTCGCGAGGGCCTCGGGCTTGGTCGCGGCGACCTCCTCGATGTCCATGCCGCCCTCAACACTCGCCATGGCGAGGAAGGTGCGGTTGGCACGGTCGAGCAGGAAGGAGAAGTAGTACTCCTCCGCGATGTCGGAGGCGGGCGTCACCAGAACGCGGTGAACGATGTGCCCCTTGATGTCGAGGCCGAGAATGGCGGTCGCCTTCTCCTCGGTCTCCTCGGGGGTGGAAGCGAGCTTCACACCACCGGCCTTGCCGCGGCCGCCGGTCTTGACCTGGGCCTTGACGACGACGGCCTGGCCGAACTTCGCGGCGATGGCCTTGGCGTCAGCTGGGTTGGTTGCCACATCGCCCGGCAGAACCGGGACGCCGTGGGCGGCGAAGAGATCCTTCGCCTGGTACTCGTACAGGTCCACTCGGGTCTCCTGCGACGTCGGTGTCGGAACACCGCGCCTGGGTGGTCCTCAAGGGGCCGTGCGAACCCACTTGACGCGGCTGGGCCCAGACACTATCGAGCTGCAGGTACCGCTCGCACGCCACCACCGGTGAGGTCGGTCTCAACGGCGGTGAGGTCGATCACGCGTGCGCGCGCGTTACGAGGCAAAGCAGGCCCACGAGACGTTCAGGAGTCTTTTGCGACACGTTTCAGCGGGTCGCGCGAGTCCCCATCAACCCGGCCCCGATCAGCAGCGCCGCGATCGACGCCAGCGCCAGCCACGTGCCGGGCGCGGCCACCGCGCCCTCGACGCGGCCGCCGGTCAGCGGCAGTTCGAGCGCCCGCACGCCGAGCAGCAGCGCGCCGCCCACGAGCGTGGCCGCGCCACGAGCGGGCTTCGACCGGAGCGCGAGCACGAGGGTCATGATCAGCACGATGAGGGAGATCAGCAGGACCGCGGAGACCGTCGGGTCGTTGTCCGGGATCAGGGTCGGTGACGCGTACCTGTCGCCACGCAGGGTCGGCAGCGCGAAGGCACCTGCCGCGAAGAGCCCGGCGAGCAGCACGGCACCCAGTTCGGTCACCGGAACCTGCTCCTTCTTCGTCTCGCCGGCGTTCTCCCGCTCGATCGCGCCCGCGAGGCCCGCACAGGCCAGTGCCAGCAGGCCGAGCGGGATTTCGACGGTCATCAGCCAGAAGCCCGCGCCGGGTTGCGCGACGCCCAGCTGGCTCGCCGCCAGCACGGGTTCGGTCGCGCCCGCCGCGGCGAACTGCATGGCGAAGTAACCGCCCACCAGCGCTGGGCGCACCACGGCGGCCGTGGACGGCAACACCAGGAGAAGTCCCAGCCCGGCGAACGCGAGTCCGGCCGCCCAGAGCAGGTTCACGGACGCCAGATCAGGTGCCACACCGCCCGTGGTGAGGACGAGCTGCGGCAGCAACGCACCGATGAGCATCGCGGCGGCCGAGAGGACGGCGAAGACACCCGCGGCCAGGTGCATGCGCTGAATAGAGGGCAGTGCCGGGTCGCGCGTCTCGTCGCGCTTGCCGCGCAACAGTCGCGCCGTCCGGCCGTAGAGAGGCGTGATGGGCAGCACGAGAGCGGCGACCAGCGCGATCATCGACCCCACGCTGATGCTCAGTCCGGCCGCGACGGTGCCCGCCACCAGCGGCGGCAGCACGACGGCCAGCAACGCGAGCGTCACGCCGATCGTCCCGCCCTGGCGGGTGTCCGGGTCGGGCGAGCTGGCCGCGAGCGCGGTGGCGAGCGGCGCGGCCAGTGCGATCAGCAGACCGCCGGTCAGGCCGAGCACCGGCAGGTCCCACGGCCCGCGGTCCAGCTGGAACGGGTCCGTCGAGATGAACGGCTTGCCCAGCAACCCGATCGCGGCCCACGCGGCGATGATCACCGGCATGGCCACCAGGGTCGGGGGCTCCGACTCGTCCGCGGGCATGCCGGCGCGACCGGCCGCGAGCGCGCCGCCCGCGATCACCAGCAGGTGCCCGGCGATCAGCAGCCAGACCCCCGCCGACGGGACGACCGCGACGAGGGTCGTCGGTCGGAAGAGCTCAGGCCGCGCCACCTTCATCGCGTCGAGGAAGATCTGGAAGTCGCTCAGCAGGCGTCCGACCGCGAAGACACCGACCGCGGCGATCAGTCCGGCTGCCACGAACGGGCGGCCTCGCATCAGCAGCACACCCGCGACGACCGGCGGCAACAGCGCCACCAGGGCGAGCAGCGGCCACGACGTGAAGGCGGGATCCGCGCCGTCGACCACGCCGAGCAGCGGACCGGCCGCCAGTAGAAGGGAGCCTGCCGCGGCGAGTGCCCACGACGTGCGCAGCCTCGCGGCCGCCGGGGTCTGGTTCTCGAGCTCGGTGCGAGTCATCGCGGGCGAACCTAGCAAGACCGGTGTGTGACCGCGTGTGGCTCCCAGGCGTATCAAGACGAATTTCGTTCGCATGTGGAAAACGTCCGCCGGGTACTCCTAGCCCGTGACTTCATCACTTACCGTCGCTCATATGAGCGAGAGCGGCCGGTCGTGGATCACGCGTCTGACGGACGCGGCCCTCGACCGTGCCGGCTGGGGCGTGCACACGGTCCGTGATGTCGCGGAAGAAGTGAAGGTCGCGCTGCGGGCGATGGCCACACCCGGCGGCATGCGCGGGGTCGCGATGGAAGCGGCCTGGCTGACGGCCCACGCGGTGCTCTACCCGTGGGGCGCGATCACCGAACAGCTGCGCACAGACGGCCAGTACCGGCACTACCGCACCGACGGCCTGCCCCCGCGCCAGCGCGGGCTGATGGTTTCGGCGATGGACGCGGCGGGCACCCCGATCGTGTTGGTGCATGGCATCGGGGACAACCGTTCCGCCTTCGCGGTGCTGTCGGGGGCGCTGCGAAGGCGGGGCTTCGGGGTAGTTCACGCCATCAACTACAGCGTGCTGACGGCGTTGACCGGAGACGTCCGCCGCTCGGCCGCGCTGCTCGGCGCCCACATCGAGCGGATCTGTGAACAGACCGGATCCGATCAGGTGCACGTCGTCGGCCATTCGCTGGGCGGGCTCATTGCTCGGTACTACGTACAGCGGCTGCACGGCGACGCCCGCGTTCGCACTCTCGTAACACTGGGCACGCCGCACAGCGGCACGCTCGCCGCCTATCTGCTGCCGACTCCGCTGACCAAGCAACTGCGACCGGGCTCCGAGTTGCTGGAGGAGCTCGCCGAACCGTGCCGGCCGTGCCGCACGCGCTTCGTCGTCGTCTGGTCGGAGATGGATCAGATCATCGTGCCTCAGCGCAACGCCCGACTGGAGCACTCGTCGTTGCACGTCGAAGAGCACCAGATACGTGATTCAGGTCACCTTTCTTTGCCGGTTGACACGAGGACTCTTCACGTAGTTGTGACGGCCATCACCCGATCGGATGACTTGTCAACTCACCCCATCGCCGCTGGCCTTGAGGCGTGTCGAGCGCCTGGCATGACCGACAGTCACAGTTGACAGTTAAAACCCGCTGGTCGCCGCCCATTGGGAGGACATAACGAACTGGGGTTTGCCCTCCGAGGCTCCCAGCCGTTACCTTCCCCCGGTCCGTTGTCACGGTCTGATCACAGAAGGACACCGAGTCAGAACCCCGAATCCTGACTCACCGGGAATCCCCCGCCCGGCAGTCCACAAGATCAGGCTCCCCGAAGGCGGAAGGGCAAGCTTTGAGTCACCACCGCTCCCCCGGCGGCCATGAACGCAGTGCTGCGCTTGAAGAGGCAGTCGACCGCGCCAATGCGCGCACGGTCAGCTCTCACCGGCTCCCCCCGCCTCCCTCGGCGCTTCGCGGACGCATCGTCGTCGCCGCCGTCGCAGTAGGCGCGTTCGCAGCAGCAGGCGCAGGCCAGATCGGCCAGGCCGCAGCGGACGACAGCAGTGACGTCCAGCTCGCGAACCACTCCGGCGGCGCCGCCACCTTCGACGGCGTGGGAGGCGACACCGCCCCCGCCCCGCAGATCCTCGCGGTCTCCAAGACCACCGCGGAGGGTTCCGCCGAGGCTGCCAAGCTCCTGCGCAGCCAGCAGCTCACCACCGAGCGCGAGGCCGTCGAGGCCGAGAAGAAGCGCCCGAAGTTCGTCCGCCCCGCCGCCGGTGACTTCACCTCCGGCTACGGCGGCCGCTGGGGCACCATGCACCTCGGCATCGACATCGCCGGCCCCATCGGCACCCCGATCCTCGCCGCCTCCGACGGCAAGGTCATCGAGGCGGGTCCCGCCTCCGGCTTCGGCCTCTGGGTCCGCGTGGAGCACGCCGACGGCACCATCACCGTCTACGGCCACGTCGACACGTTCAACGTCCGCGAGGGCCAGGTCGTCAAGGCAGGCGAGCAGATCGCCCGCATGGGCAACCGCGGCTTCTCCACCGGCCCTCACCTGCACTTCGAGGTCTGGAACCCCGGCGGCCAGAAGATCAACCCGCTGACCTGGCTGAACGCCCGCGGCGTGACGGTCTGATCCGTTCCGGACCTCCAGGTTCGTCGGTTCTCCGGGCTCATCGGTTCGCGGGGCTTCCGAGCCTCTGGTTCGGGACTTGTTGAACTACGGCTCAGTAGCTTTCTGACGGGATTTCGCTCCTGACCCACCTCGTGGTGTGGGTCAGGGTGCTTGAGAAGCCTCAGAGGGCACTTGTGGCCCAGGAGCCTCTAGCGTCGCTCTAGTCCCGCTCCAGCTGCGCGCTCCGGCTGTGCCACCGCGGGCCCTCTGCCGGGCGAGCTAAGGCCGGGCGAGACCGGGCCGAGCGACCTCAGGCCGGACGAGACAAGTCGCCGCTACGCGCCAGACCGAGCACATGTGCCTGCGCCAGCGTGGGCCGCATGCCTTGCAGGCCCCGCTCTCCGTTGGTTCGTGGTGGCGGAGCAGGGTGCGCCAGGCTTCGACCAGGTTGGTCGTTTCCGGGGATTCCAGCTGGCTGAGGATTGCGAACACACGTTCGTGCAGAGCGCCGGCCAGTACGTGATCCATCTTGAGCTCTCCCGCTGGGGTTGTGGCCTCATGCGGTTGATGATGCTCCGGGGGTCTGACAATTTTTGGACGCGGTGGGGATGACCTGCGTCGATCTTCGCGCTCGCGGCTCTTACGTGGCCCGTGCGTGGCTCTTGCCGGGGCTGTGCCGAAGAAGGCTGTGCCCGTGCCGGACGAGACTGTCCCCAGAAGACCGTCCTGAGAAGACAGTGCGGCCGGACCGCTCTCCCGTTCGGTCCGGCCGCACTTCGCCGCGAAGTTAGGCCCCCGCCGTCCCTTCGCTCCCCTTCGTCTGCAGGCTGCCTGGCTGCCTTGGACCGCCCCGAACGTTCCCTGGCTGTGCTGCTTGCGACACCCACATAGACGCACGTTCTGGCGGTCCGTTGCGCTGGTTTTCAGGATTTTTGGGGGATTTCTTCGGGGGTGGGGAAAGTGCTGGTCACGGGGGTGGGGGTGGTCCGGTTTGGGTGGGGATGTGGCTTGTGTCGTGCACCCGGATGGTGGGTCGTTGGCGTTCCGTAAGTCGTTGGGTGTTGGGGTCGCCTTCGGCGTGCGCATGGGTTGCGCGGGTCGTCCCCCGGTTGCGTTGGCGGCTGCGCGTTGCGAGTCCGTAGGTGGGTCGCCTTGCGAGGGGATGTGGCGGCTGATTCCTGGGGCTCCGCCCCAGACCCCGCCAATCTGATCAAAAACCGGGGTCTACGCCATGCGTAGGTAGATGGCACGCCTGTTGCGTTGGGCGGAGTTGCGTTGCTTTGTGGGGCGCGTTGGTGGGGTGGTTTCGTCACGAGCCGAGCCAAGAGCGGGCCACAGGCAGAAGGGGATGTCAAACGGACGAAAAGCGTGTCCGTTTGACATCCCCTTCTGCCTGCAGCAAGAGCTATGGCACGACTCGTGACGAAACCACCCCACCCAGACCGCACGGTAAAGACGGCTCGCCTTCGGCATCGCTGGAGTGTCAGACCTGCTCTGTACGTTGGGTCGCGGGGGATCCAAATCCGAAGGGGACCCCTGCGCGAGCGTGCCCTCTGCTTCTTTGAGCACGCTCGCTCGTCCCGCCTGCCTTGGCTTCGCGGGCGGGCTGGCCTTGGGGTGGCGTCAGAGTTTTGTCATTGGGACGCTGCCGATCAGCATCAGGCGGACTGTGCCCGAGCCGCCGAAGTCGATCGTCGCGGTGGCTCGCAGGCCCTCGCCGTCCACTGCCATCACTCGGCCCAGGCCGTACTTGTCGTGGGTTACTCGGTCGCCCACTTCCAGCTTCATCGCCGGGCCGTCCTTCCAGCCCGCTTTGCCCGGGGCTGGGCGGGAGAGGCCTCGGGAGGCTATGCCGCCTGAGGCTGAGCGGCCCCACGTCGTGGCTGCTGCTGGGCCTGAGCGTGATGGTTCTACTCGGCGCCAGTCCAGGAGGTCCTGCGGGATTTCGCTCAGGAAGCGGGAGGCCGGGTTTGCTGACGGCTGGCCCCAGGCTGAGCGGACCAAGGCCCTGGAGAGGTAGAGGCGGCGTTGGGCCCTGGTGATTCCGACGTAGGCGAGGCGGCGTTCCTCTGCCAGTTCGGCTGGGTCGCCCAGTGCTCGCATGTGCGGGAAGACGCCGTCTTCCCAGCCCGTGCTGAAGACGACCGGGTATTCGAGGCCCTTGGCCGTGTGGATGGTCATGAGGGTGACCACGCCGTCGGAGTCCGCGTCTGGGATCGAGTCCGCGTCCGCTACCAGCGAGACTCGTTCCAGGAAGGCTGGGAGCGACGGGATCGGTTCCGCGCCCTCGGGAAGCTCTAGTTCGGTGAACTCGCGGGCGACGGTGATGAGTTCGTTGAGGTTTTCGATCCTCGTGTGGTCCTGCGGGTCCTCGCTGGCTTCCAGTTCGGTGCGGTAGCCGGACTTCTCCAGGACCGATTCGAGGATGTCGGCGACGTCTTCCTCGCGCGCGACCATCTCGCCCAGTTGGTCCATCATCTCGACGAAACCGGCGATCGCGTTGCGGGAGCGCGGGTTCAGCATCGGGACTCGGTCGTTCACGGCCTCGCGGAGGGCTGCGGCGAAGCTGATTCGTTCGCGTTCCGCGTAGGCGGAGACGCAGGCTTCCGCTCGTTCGCCGATGCCCCGTTTCGGGACGTTCAGGATTCGGCGGAGTGAGACCGTGTCTTCCGGGTTCGCCAGGGTTCGCAGGTAGGCGAGGGCGTCGCGGACCTCTCGGCGCTCGTAGAAGCGGACGCCGCCGACCACCCGGTACGGGAGGCCGAGGCGGATGAAGATCTCCTCGAAGACCCGCGACTGGTTGTTGGTGCGGTAGAAGACGGCGATCTCGGAGTTGTTGACCTCGCCGCCGTCGACCAGGCGGTCGATCTCGTTCGCCACGAAGGCCGCTTCGTCGTGTTCGTTGTCCGCGACGTAGCCGACGATCTTCTCGCCCTCGCCGAGGTCGGACCAGAGCGACTTGTCGCGGCGGTTCGGGTTGCGGGAGATCACCGCGTTGGCGGCCGTGAGGATGTTCTGGGTGGAGCGGTAGTTCTGCTCCAGCAGGATCGTGGTGGCGTCCGGGTAGTCGCGCTCGAACTCCACGATGTTGCGGATCGTGGCGCCGCGGAAGGCGTAGATGGACTGGTCCGCGTCGCCCACCACGCAGAGTTCCGCCGGGGGGATCTCGCCGCCGGCCTTGCCGACGAGTTCGCGCACCAGGGTGTACTGCGCGTGGTTCGTGTCCTGGTACTCGTCGACCAGGACGTGGCGGAAGCGGCGGCGGTAGTGCTCAGCCACGTCCGGGAAGCGCTGGAGGAGCTCGACGGTCCTCATGATGAGGTCGTCGAAGTCGAGCGAGTTCGACTCGGCCAGGCGGCGCTGGTAGACGGTGTAGACCTCGGCCACCCGGCGTTCCAGGTCGTTCGTGGCCTGGGCGGTGGCGGTCTCCGGGTCGATGAGCTCGTTCTTGAGGTTCGAGATGTGCACGGCGAGGGTGCGGGCCGCGTACTTCTTCGGGTCCAGGTCGAGGTCTCTGGCCACGAGCGTGACGAGGCGGCGCGTGTCGTCGCTGTCGTAGATCGAGAAGTTCGACGACATGCCGAGCGTCTTCGCGTCGCGGCGCATCACGCGGACGCACATCGAGTGGAACGTCGACACCCACATCGAACGGGCGCGCGCGCCCACCATGTCGGCGACGCGCTCCTTCATCTCGGCGGCGGCCTTGTTCGTGAACGTGATGGCCATGATCTGGCCGGGGTGCACGTCACGTTCCGCGAGCAGGTACGCGATCCGCCTGGTGAGGACGCGCGTCTTGCCGGAGCCGGCGCCCGCCACCACGAGCAGCGGTGAACCGGCGTGCTCGACGGCACGGCGCTGCGCGGGGTTCAGGTCGTCGAGCAGGTGGCCCGCGCGGGAAACGGGGGGACTTGAGGGCAAGTCGAACAAGGCGCTCATCGTCCATCCACGGTACCGGGCGGCACCGACAAATCCGGTACCGCCCGACCATGTGTTCGATGAGCAGGAGCTATCAGGTGCTCGTGTCGATCCTGAAGGGCTTCGCCGCGTGCACGGCCGCGTGGCCGTCTGCCTCGGCGTACAGGTCGATGGAGTCCTGGGTCCAGATGGCCTCGGCCTTGGTCTCGACCGTGAGCGTCGGCCACGCCTCCTCGTGCACGATCAGGTGATCCTGCGTGCACGTGAGGCCTTCGGCGCCGATGCCCTCGTTGACGTCGCGGCACGTCCACCCGTCGCCCTCGAAGCCCGTGACCTCGAGGCGGTCGGTCGGGAACGAGATGAAGAGCTGCAGGCGCCGCTCGTCGTGGCGCGCGACGTTCGTGATGTCGACGGCGAACTTCTGCCGGGGGACGAACCCACCCCTGGTGGTCCAGAAGTCCTCCTGGCCGAACCAGCCGGAGACCCTGGTGATCTTGATGGTGGCGAAGTCCGGCTCCGCTGCCGTTGCCGCCGGCGCGACCGTCGAGGACAGCGCCAGAGCTGTCGCCATCCCGAGTGCGTACTTCATATGAACCCCAGGTCTTGGTCTCAGCACGGCATGACTCTATGTCCACACTTGGGCCGTGGAGCTAGAGCAGAAGATGGAATTCTTCAAGCGTTGGTTTCCCACCTGATGAGCCCTTCAACCGCACGGACTTGGCGAGTGCGGGAGGTTCTGTGTCACACTCGATCCATGCGCGCGACGTACTTCGAGTTTTTCTACGGGACCCGGACTCCGGCTCCCGTGGTCGTCTAGCGCTGAAAAGCCACCACGAAGCCCCGGAGTCCTCGGACACCGGGGCTTCGTCGCTTCCGGGCCAGGACTCGAAGAGTCGAGAGGTCACCACGATGGACGCCACCACCACCGAACCCGACATCAACGCGCTGCGCGAGGAGATCGACCACCTCGACGCGGAGATCCTCCGACTCGTGCAACGGCGCGTCGAGGTATCCAAGATCATCGGCGCGGCCCGCATGGCGGCCGGCGGCACGAAGATCGTGCACAACCGCGAGATCGACGTCCTCAACCGGTACCGGCCGCTCGGCACCGAGGGCAAGGACCTCGCGATGATCCTGCTCAAGATGGGTCGCGGCCCGCTCGGCAGGTAGCAGCACCCCACGGGCCCGGCGTCACAGCACGCCGGGCCAAAAAGGCTTCAGGGCGGCGCGCACGCGTTCGAGGTCCACGTCCGCGAGCTGGGAATCGTCCGGCACGTAGGCCAGCGGGTCCTCGAGCAACGGCTCGGGCAGCCGCAGCAGGCCCTCCACCAGCGCGTGCAGGCACAACGCCGAGTAGCCGCGCAGGTAGCCGCCCTCCTGGGTGAGCACCACCCGAGGCCCGAACGACGCCACCCGCCGCCCGATCTCGCGGTACCCGTCCGCCGTGAGGTTGTGGCGCCCGTTGGGGTCGAACGCCGACCCGTCGAACCCGGACGCGCACACCAGCAGGTCCGGCCCGAAGTCGCGCAGCAGCGGGAAAGCGATCTCGTCGAGCGCGCGCAAGTACGTCGTGTCGCCCGCACCGAGCGACAGTTCGATGTTCACGTTCCTGCCGTTGGCGCCTACTTCCGAAGGCGCGCCCGTCTGCGGATGGTTCGTGCCCCACGATCCGTGCCGCATGTGCACCGAGATCGTCAGCACGTCCGTCCGGTCGTAGAACACCTCCTGCGTGCCGTTGCCGTGGTGCACGTCCCAGTCCAGGACGGCGACCCGCATCCCCTGGCGCCGCGCGGTTTCCGCCACCAGCGCCGCGTTGTTCACGAAGCAGTAGCCGTCCGCCATGTCCGGCTGAGCGTGGTGTCCCGGCGGCCGGACCAGCGCGTACGCCACTGGCGCACCGGATTCCAGCGCCGCCAACGCGGTCCCTGCCGCCGCGGACGCGGCACGCCACGTCTCCGGTCCGACGACCGTGTTCACTTCCAGCGCCACACGCTCCGATACGCGCAACGAGTCCAAGTACCCCGCCGTGTGCACGCGCAGTAGCTCGTCAACGGACGCGTGGCGCCCCTCGTGCCACTTCAAATGCGGCGCCACCGGGCCGTGCGTCAGCGCGTGCCGGAACGTGCGCAGCCGCGCCGCCGTCTCCGGGTGCGGTTCGGCGACGTCCAGCCACGGCCAGGAGCCCGGCAGCTCCCACAGACCTTCGCCGGCGTCGTGCTCGAGGCAGTCGTCGTGCCAGAACATGTCCACCCGAATCGGATATCAGGGCGATCACGGATGGTCCACCGAAAAGTTCTGGGGGCACACTGGACACATGGGCCTCATCGCCGCACTGATCGCCATCGCCGGCCTGCTCGCCGCCTTGGCGCACGACGCTTACCTGGGCTTGCTCGGTTCGGCCGCGAACAAGAAGGGCCTCGCCGGAGCGCCCGTCTCGCAGTTCGTCCGCAGCCGCTGGAAGACCGCGATCATCACGACCGCCGGCGCGGTGATCGGCCTGCTGATCACCAACGGCGACTCGCTGGGCGCCGACGTCATCGGTTCGCTGATCGCGGGCGGCAGCGGTCTGGTCGCGCTCAACGGCGTCCAGAACACGCGCAAGCAGCTGAACAGCGGTCAAGCTCAACTCCCGCCGCGCTGACAAACTTCACACAAAAGAGTGTCACTCGTCCTGAACACCCCCTTTTGGTTGGTTCGGTACCTCTAGACGGCCCTACGCTGATTGCGTCGCAGAGGGGTGTCGGGATGGACGAACTGCCGGGCAAGCATCGTCTCGACGACGGGGTCGCGCTGCCGCCGGAGACGCAGCCGCGGCCCGTCGTCGGGGGCGACCGCATCCCGTTGCCGCGCCGCCGTCAGATCGACCCGCTGCAGGACACCGACGGGCTGCGCAAGTTCAACATCGGGCTGGTGCCCGCCTCGGTCACGCCGCCGCGCACCTGGAAGCGCGCGGCCTGGTTCGCCGTCGTCTCGTCGGTGCTCGTGCTGGTCGGCCTGAGCGTCGCCGCGGCCAAGCTGGTCGGCGGTGGCGGCACGACCGAGACGGTCGGGCTGCCCGGTTACCCGTCGGACGTGCCGCTCATCTCCCAGCTGCCCACCGGCGGCACGACCCCGTCCGCCACGGGCACCGCGCCGTCGGCCGCGAAGACCGGGCGGGGCGCTCCCGTGCCGGGCACGGGCACCGGTACCGGCGCGCCCGCCACGAGCGGGCAGGCCTCCGCGTCCGCGCCGAACCCCAAGCCGTCCGGGACGCTCCCGCCGGTCATCACGACCGTGCCGGTCACCCAGGCCCCGGTCGTCGACGGCGGCAAGATCGCCCAGCAGACCGAGACCTTCTACCGAGCGATGGCGACGAACGCGGACACGGCGCTCGCCATGACCACGGACACCGTGCGCTCGAACGCCGACGCGTTGCTCGAGGGCAGGCTCGCCGACATCTCGCTGATCGAGGTCAAGGAGATCGCGGTCGACCCGAGCAAGGGCCTCACCGTCAGCCTGCTGCAGGTGACGAAGAAGGACGGCTCGGTCAGCACCGAGAAGCGCGAGCTCAGCTTCACGCTCGGGGACCTGCCGCTGATCAACAGTGAACGGTTGAAGGCCGGCGGCTGAAGTGGCTAAAGGTCACGCCCGAAGCTACCGAACGTAGTAGTTAGCACCTTTGAGCGAATCCTGAGCACCGCTGGCCGCCACGGACGAGTGAAGTCCACCAAGAAACTGGCGTCTTCAGGTGCGGCCACGGTACGTCTTCAGGTGAACACGGACAGTACGGAGGGCCAGAGCAGTGCAGCGTCCCGCGGCGACGACCGGACGGCGGCACGCCCGCGCCGGCGCGATCAGCGTGGCCGAGCTGATCAAGCAGCAGCCGGCCCCGATGCGCATCCTGTCGAACGAGGAAGCCGCCACCGACGCTCTCGTCACCTCTCTGCTCGGCCCCACCGAGAACATGACCGCGACGACGACCGTGATCCCGGTCGTGCCCGGTCGCCGCCGCCGCACGAAGTCGGGCACCCTCGCCAGGGCAGCCGGCCTGTTGACCGGCGCGATCGTGCTGGTCTCCTCGATCGCGGGCGCGGCGGTCCTCGCGAACAAGCGCCCCTCCAACAACGGCGTCCCCGTCACCGAACGGCCCGTCGCGTTGTCCGGGTCGAGCGCGCTGCGCCCGGACGTCCTGTCAGCTCAGCTGCCGAACGACCGCACGCCGGTGCAGACCACCGCCGTGCCGATGCCGCAGCCGTCCGCACTCCTGTTGCAGACGGCCGACCCCGAACCGTCCACGCCCGAGGTCTCGGTCGGCCCTCAACCGCAGGTCGACGTGGTGAAGCGGTTCTACGAACTGCTCACGACCAAGCCCGCCTCGGCGGCCAAGTTGCTCTCGCCGGAACTGGTCGGCGCGAACCCCGCGGAGTTCGTCCGGTCCTGGGGCACCGTCAGGACTGTGAACGTCGACCAGACGTCGGTGCGGCCGGACGGATCGGTGCTCGCGGTCGTCTCGATGCAGGAGATCGACGGCAGCTGGCTGCGCATCGAGCAGCTCTTCTGGCTGACCAGCACGAGCCAGCCGCGCATCGTCGGCACCGAGGTCCTTTCGGCGCAACGCAGTTAGCCGCGAACATAGGTCGCACCCAACTGGATCGCCGTTCGCAGTCGAACGGTGACCGCTCGTCGCGAAACCCCAGGTTTGATCGTGAAAATTCCCCCATAGGGGTTACATCTCGGGTCACGATTCGGTATCCATATCCCCGCCAGTGCGCGAACGCGAACTTGGAAGGGTGAACGAGCGGTGTCGATTGAGGACCATCGTCGGCGGCTGACAGGGTCGGCTGAGTCGACCGGACAGCTGTCCGTCGCCGAGCTGATCGCCCGCCGCGAGGCGGAAACCGTGGAGATCCCGGTGATCACCGCCGACATGCTCGCCGACGACATCACCCCGGAGTCGTTCGAGCCGACCGTCAAGTTCAAGCCGGTCAAGGCTCCTGGCAGCAAGAAGAAGCAGCCCATGAAGGAGCTGCACATCACCGAGCTGCTGCGCCGGGAAGGCCTCGCCGACGACACCCACCGCGGTGGGTTCACCGTCGGCAAGCTGGCCGCGGCGGCCAGCGGTGGCGTGATCATCTGCGGTTCGGTGGCGTTCGCCGCCTCCTCGTGGCTGTCCTCGCCGGACGAGCGCCCGCTCGCCGAGGTGCGGTTCGACGAGCGCGCCCAGGCCCGTGGCGCCAGCTCCGGCACCGAAGGCGTCGTGAAGCTGCCGTCGAACAAGACGCAGCAGTCCGACGCCACCGAGACCCAGCAGGCCGACCCGACCACCACGAGCCCGACCAGGCGCGTCGAGCCGAACGTCCAGACCCAGCAGCAGCGTCCGACTCAGCAGACGCAGACCCAGCAGACGCAGCAGCCCACCTCCGAGACCTCGACGCAGACCACGCCGCCGTCGACGTCCACGGAGACCAGCCAGCCGAGCACGCCGCCGTCGAGCGAGACGCCTCCGCCGCCGAGCTCGTCCACGGCCACCCCGCCGATCGCCAGCACGCCGCCCACCTCCGAGACCCAGCTGCCGCCGCCGTCCAACCCGGTCGACGTGAGCGTGGACCTCGGCATCCTCGACCCCGTGCTGAACACCGTGGGCGACACCGTCGGCGGATTCGACTTCTTCGCCCCGGTGAACTGACGTACGACACGTAGCTTCAGCGGCCGCCCTCGACAGGTACCCTGTGCGGGCATTCCGGACGACCCGCTGACTACCGCACGAGGAGCACGAGCGTGGGATCTGCTGCCACAGCCGCAGTCACGCTTTCGTGCACCCCTGAGGTGAGCTTGTGACGACGTCCGGCACCTCGGACGGCCGTCTGATCGCCGACCGATACCGCTTCCTCGATCGCATCGGCTCCGGCGCGATGGGCATCGTCTGGCGCGCCCACGACGAACGCCTCGGCCGCGAGGTCGCGATCAAGCAGCTGCTGCTGGCGCCCGGTCTCGACGAGACCGAGCAGGACGAGGCCATCCAGCGCGCCATGCGCGAGGGCCGCATCGCCGCCAAGCTGCATCACCCGAACGCCATCGCCGTGTACGACGTCGTCGAGGAAGACGGCGTCCCGTGCCTGGTCATGGAGTACCTGCCGTCCTACAGCCTGGCCGACGCGCTGGCCGAGGGCGGGCCGATGGACCCGGTCGAGGTCGCCAGCATCGGCTCCCAGTGCGCGGCGGCGCTGGCCGCGGCCCACGCGGCGGGGATCGTGCACCGCGACGTGAAGCCCGGCAACGTGCTGATCGCCGAGAACGGCGTCGTCAAGATCACCGACTTCGGCATCTCGCGCGCCTCCGACGACATCACGGTCACCAAGACCGGCCTGATCGCCGGCACGCCCGCGTACCTCGCGCCGGAGATCGCGCGGGGCCAGGACCCGACGCCGGCCTCCGACGTCTACTCGCTCGGCTCGACGCTGTTCGCCGCGATGGAGGGCGAGCCGCCCTACGGAGTGAGCGAGAACACTCTCGGTGTTCTGCACGCCGTCGCGGCCGGGCGGATCAACCCGCCGACCGTCGACCACCCGCTCTCCGACACGCTGCTGTACCTGCTGAACTTCGAACCGGACGACAGGCCGACCATGGCCCAGGCGCGCGAGGTGCTCAACGCCGTCGCGCACGGCCGTTCGCCGTCGTTCAGCGGCCTGGCGGTGACCGCGGGGCCCGACCCGACGACGGTCGTGGAACCCGACCGGACCCGCGTGGTCCGGCCGGTCGCCAGGACTGCGCCACCGCGCACCGCGCCGCCGATGGCGCCCGCCAGGGGGCAGGACAACAGGCCGCTGGTGATCGCTGCGGTGGTGCTGGCGTTGTTGCTGGTCATCGGTGGTTTGATGGTCGCGCTCGGGGTGTTCAACAAGGAACCGCAGAACCCGTCCGCACCGCCGGCGAGCTCGTCGCAGACGGTAGAACCAACGAGTTCGTTGCCCGAGGTGACGACCACCACGCCCGAGGCAACGACGACGCGCGAAACGACGTCTACAACGACGACGACTACAACTACGACCACCACGACGACTACAACGACGACAACGCCCTCAAAGCCTTCGAGTTCGCCACCGCCCTCGTCACCACCGAGTTCGGTCGCACAGTCGAGCCAGCCGGGCTAAGCATCATTACGTCGTTGAAATCTCGTAAGGTGGGTACCCGCACCGATGGGTGATCTGAACCCGAAGGTGTGATCAGCCGTTGAACAGAGAGCAAGTGACCGCACAGCGGGGAGCAACTGTGACCGACGATGGCCGATTGGTCGCTGGTCGCTACCGATTGAGCCAGCGGATCGGCAGCGGCGCCATGGGCGTCGTTTGGACGGCACATGATGAACGCCTGCACCGCACAGTCGCGGTCAAGCAACTCCTCCTGCAGCCTGGACTAGCCGAAGCTGACACGGACGAGGCCAAGAGACGTGCCATGCGCGAGGGCCGTATCGCCGCGCGCCTGCAACACCCTCACGCCGTCGCTGTTTACGACGTCGCCGAGGACGACAGCCAGCCGTGGCTGATCATGGAGTACCTGCCGTCGAAGAGCCTGTCCGCAGTGCTCTCCGAACGCGGCACGCTCCCGCCACGTGACGTGGCGTCGATCGGCATGCAGGTCGCGTCCGCACTGGCCGCCGCGCACAACGCCGGCATCGTGCACCGCGACATCAAGCCCGGCAACATCCTGCTCGGCGACGACGGCACGGTGAAGATCACCGACTTCGGCATCTCCCGCGCGACCGGTGACGTCACGGTCACCGCGACGGGCATGCTCGCGGGCACCCCCGCCTACCTCGCGCCCGAGGTGGCCAAGGGCTACGACCCGGGCTCGCCGTCCGACGTGTTCTCCCTGGGCTCGACGCTGTACGCCGCGATCGAGGGCGAGCCACCGTTCGGCCTGAGCGAGAACACCATCGCGCTGCTGCACAAGGTCGCGTCCGGCAAGGTGAACCCGCCGCGCAACGCCGGGCCGCTGACCGCGTTGCTGATGCGCCTGCTGCGGGCAGAGCCGGAAGACCGCCCGACCATGGCCGAGGCCCGCGACGCGCTCGCCGCCGTCGCGAACGGCCAGGCCGCCCCCGCCTTCACCCCCGCCGTGGTCGCGCCGACCCACCCGCCGTCGTGGCGCGGTGTGCCGGTGCAGCAGCAGCCGCACCAGGCCGCCACGCGCGCCCTGACGCCGCCGCAGGGGCAGCAGCAGTCGCCGCCGCCCAACGCGACGCGGGTCGACATGCACACGCCGCCGCCGCGCACCGCGCAGCAGCAGCCGTCGAACCACCGCCCGGCCGCCGCGCCGCAGTACTCGCAGCGCCCGAGGCCGGCGGCGCAATCGTCGTCGTCATCGTCGAAGAGCAAGAAGTCGACGATCTACACCGCGCTCGCCATCGTGGCAGCGGCGGTCGTGGGCATCATGTTCGCGAGCATGCTGTCGAACGGCGGCGACGGCGGCAACGACAACAACGCGGGCGCGAACACCTCGACGCAGCAGACCCAGGGCAACAACCCGACCAAGCAGTCGACGCCGCCGAAGTCCGCGGGCAAGGCCGGCCAGTGGACGAGCTCGCCCCAGCCTGACGACATGAAGGCGTTCCTGGAGGAGTACTTCGACACCGCTCCCAAGTCCCCGGAAGAAGCCTGGAAGCTCGGCAACGGCAACTTCCAGGGCAGCTTCCCCGGCGGCTACAGCGGTTTCCAGAGCTTCTGGTCGGGCATCAAGGAAGCCAAGATCGTCAAGGCCACCGAAAAAGAAGGCTTCTACTGGGAAGTCGACGTCGAGTACACGAAGAAGAGCGGCGGGACGACCTCCGAACGCCGGGGCATCTCGTTCGAGTGGAAGAGCCCGAACTTCCTCATGCACAACGACAAGTTGCTCGGCTCCTACTGATCGCGGCCCTGGTCAGGAGGCCCGTGCGGCCTTCTCCAGGGCTTCCGCGAGAGTGAGTACAGCGGGATTCCGCGCGGCATCCTCGCGATAGACCACGTGAATGTGCCGGACCGGTTCGGGATTGCGCACCTTCCGCAGAACAACGCCGGGGTGCGCATATCCCAGGCCGAGCCGGGGAATGATCGTGACGCCCAGTCCGGCCGCCACGAATCCCTGCGCGGTCGCGTAGTCGTCGCTTTCCACGGCCACCTGCGGCGAGAATCCAGCGCCCGCGCAGGCATTTCGCACCAGGTCCGCGCACGGACCGGCGGCGCCGCAGTCCGCGTCGATCCACGGCTCGTCGGCCAGTTCGCCGAGATCGAGCACGCGCTTGCGGGCCAGGACGTGGCCCCGCGGGAGCACGGCGTAGAACGGGTCGGCGAGCAGGTGCCGCGCGACCATGCCCTCCGGCGCGGGGGCGTCCGGTTCGAGGACGGTGATCGCCACGTCCGCGCGGCCCGCCGCCAGTTCGACGAACGGGTCGGTCGGCTCGGTCAGCTTCAGGTCGAGTTCCACGCCCGAGCGCTCGGCCCGGAACGTCGCCACCGCGGGCGGCACGAGCGCCGCTCCGGCCGTCGCGAAGTAGCGGACGCGCAGGGTGCCGGCGCAGCCGTTGCGCAACGCCGTCAGGGCGCTCTCGGCCTCCGCCAGCTGCTCGGCGAGGCGGCCGGCGTGCTCGGTGAGCAGGCGTCCGGCCGCGGTGGGGCGGACTCCCCTGCCGACGCGTTCCAGCAGCGGCAGTCCCGCCTGCTTCTCCAGGCTCGCGACCTGCTGCGAGATGGCGGACGGGGTGTAGCCGAGGTTGGTCGCGGCAGCGGTGATGGAACCCGTGCTCACGACGGCCCTGAGCACCTGCATTCGTCGCACGTCCAGCATGCCTCGACCTTACAGCGGTGCTTAAAGGTTCAGCACAACAATTAAATTGTTATTAGGTGTCGGCGGGCGCATGGTTGACACGTGAACCAACGCGGAACGTTGATCAGGATGGGCGTGCTCGCCCTGCTGTGGGGATCCAGCTTCCTGTGGATGAAGCTCGCGCTCGGGAGTCTCGCGCCACTGCAGATCTCGTTCGTGCGGACGTTCTTCGGGGCGCTCGTGCTGTTCGTCGTGCTCGCACTGGCGAAGATGAGCCTGCCGCGCGACCGCAAGATCTGGGGTCACATGCTCTTCGTGGCCTTCTTCGGCAGCGCCGTCCCGTTCACGCTGTTCGCGTTCGGCGGCCAGACCGTCGATTCGGGCGTCTCCGGGGTGCTCAACTCCACGACGCCGCTGTTCGCGCTGGCCATCGGCCTCGTGCTCGGTTCGGAGAAGATCAGCAATCTGGTCCGCATGCTCGGCCTCGGACTCGGCTTCGCGGGCGTGCTGGTGATCTTCGCGCCGTGGCAGTCGGCCAACAGCATCGCGAGCTGGGGTGCGGTGCTGTGCCTCATCGGCGCCGCGAGCTACGCCATCGGCTACTCCTACGCCGGCCGCTACCTGGTCAACACGGGCGCCACCTCGACGCAGCTCGCCGCCATGCAGCTCACGACCGCGATGGGGATGCTGCTCCTGGCGACGCCGTTCGGCGGCCTGCAGCCCCTGCACCTGCACTGGGTCGGCATCATCGCCGTGATGATCCTCGGCGTCTTCGGCACCGGCGTCGCGTTCATCCTCAACTACCGCGTCATCGCCGACGAGGGCGCCACGACGGCAACTACCGTCGGTTACCTTCTGCCCGTTGTTTCGGTACTCCTTGGAGCGATCTTCCTCGGAGAGCAACTCAACGCAAGGGTCGTCGCCGGCATGTTGGTGGTGCTCCTGGGCGTCGCGTTGACCCGGAGGAAGCCCGTCGCGGCAGGTCAGACCATCTCACCAAACGAGACACGCGACCTGGTCAAACGCTGAGGGGTGAGACGCACGTCTCCCCCGTTAGGATGGTTCCGAGACGAATCGCGTCCTTAACGGGCTGGTTGGCCGTCTCCTCTTTGTGAGCGGCAATGGAGACCAGCCTGGGAAGGACATCGACATGAACAACGAGAACCTGAAGGTCACCACCCGGACGACTTTTCAGCTTTTGGCCCCCGGAGCCGCGCCGGCGCCGGTGGAGGCCGAACTCGTCTACGACCCCGAGGACCCGTACGCGGTCGCGGTCATCTTCTTCACGGGCTCCGGCCGCGTCGAGTGGATGTTCGCCCGCGACCTGCTGGCCGATGGTCTGCTGACGCCGTCCGGTGAGGGCGACATCCTCGTCCGGCCCGCGTCCGACGACCCGGAGCGCGTCCTGGTCGAGCTGAACGCGCCGACCGGGTTCGCCATCCTCAGCGCCGTCGCCGAGGACGTGGCGGAGTTCCTGGACAGCTCCTACGACGTCGTGCAGCCGGGCGAAGAGGACCTGTGGATCGACTTCGACCGTGAGCTGCAGAAGCTGGTCTCGACGATCGACTAGTCCCCTGGCGATGTTCCGGGGTGGTTCTACGGGCGCGGGACGAGGTGCCGGCACGCGGGGCAGCGTTGCCGACCAGCTCGTCACCGGAGACCACCGGGAACGGCGCGGTGTGCACGTCGTGGGCAGCGGCGAACGCACGTCTCAGCAGGTCGAGCGGGTCACAGAGACAGTCCCCACCGGTGACTTCGGCTCGGAAGCACGGCAACACCCTCCCGCCACAGCGACGGACGTGTCACTCCTCACCGACCGTCGGTGGCGCGACCGGGTCAACACTTTCTTCAGACGTCATCCCTGGTCATGATCTCGGCTACGGGGGAACCTCCGATGCTCGTCTGCGCGATTGATTAGTCTCAGGGTGTGACAACCATCGGGGGCCGCTACACGCTGCTGGAGCGCATCGGCAGCGGGGCGATGGGGGTGGTCTGGCGGGCACGGGACGAGGTGCTGGCCCGCGAGGTCGCGGTCAAGGAGCTCGTCACCGGCGATCACCAGCGGGCGATGCGGGAGGCGCGCAACGCCGCGCGGCTGCACCACCAGCACGCGATCGCCGTGTTCGACGTCGTGGGCAGCGACGACGAAGAGCCGTGGATCGTCATGGAGTACCTGCCGTCGCACAGCCTTTCGGCGCTGATCGCCGAGCGCGGGCCGCTCAAGCCGGCCCAGGCCGCGAGCATCGGGGGCAAGGTCGCCTCGGCGCTGGCCGCGGCGCACGCCGCCGGGCTGGTCCACCGCGACGTCAAGCCCGGCAACGTCCTGATCGGCCACGACGGCACGGTCAAGCTCACCGACTTCGGCATCTCCAAGGCGACCGGCGACGGCACGATGACCGACACCGGCATGATCTCGGGCACCCCCGCCTACCTCGCGCCCGAGGTGGCGCGCGGTGAGCAGCCCGGCGAGGCGTCCGACGTGTTCTCGCTCGGCGCCACGATCTACACGGCCATCGAGGGCGAGTCGGTCTTCGGGCCCAGCGACAACAGCTTCGGGCTCCTCTACCGCGCCGCCAGCGGCCAGCTCCGCGATCCCAAGAACGCGGGCGAGCTCACGCCGTTGCTGCTGCGGCTGCTCTCGCAGGACCCCGAGGACCGGCCGAGCATGCAGGAGGCCGCCGAGCTGCTGGCCTCCGAGCCGCAGCCGTCGCAGCCACTGGAGATCCCGCAGCCACCACGACGCAGGCGCAAGGCACCGAACCGCCGGATCCTGGTGATCCTCTCGGTCATCGCGGTGCTGGCGATCGGCGGTGGCGCGGCGGCCGCGTACTGGAACGGCACCGGCAACCGCAGCACCCCGGTCAACCAGGCCGACTTCACCCAGCAGCAGCCGGTCTACTTCTCCGCGGACCAGGCGAACGGCTTCGTGCAGGACCACTACCGCCTGCTGCCGAACAACGCGGAAACGGCGTGGCGGAACCTCTACGGCCAGGCCGCCGAACCGCAGGGGGACTACCTGCAGCGCTGGAGCACCTACTCGAGCGTCACCATCGCGGGACCGGGGACGGTGCGGTCGGAGGGCCGGAACTGGGTGGTCAACATCGGCCTCGCGACGACCAAGAACGGCGTCACCGAGAACGGCGTCTACGACATCGAGGTCGCCGCGGTCGACAACCAGATGAAGATCGTCAGCACCAAGCGGGTCAGCTGAGCAGCCAGAAGCTGCCGCCACCGACGACCACGCCCATGACCGACCCTGCCAGCACCTGCGCCGTCGTGTGATCACCCAGCTCGACGCGGGACCAGGCCACCAGAGCGGCCGGCAGCGCGAGAAGCAGCCACCACGGCCCGTAGACGATCGCCAGCGTCACCACCGCGGCCCACGCCACGGCGGCGTGCAGCGAGATCTTCCACTTCAGGCCGAACGTGATCGCCATGCTGACGACCAGCGAGGCGAACATGCTGCCCGCCAGCGCGAGCATGTTCCGGGGCGCGTCACCCAGGAACATGATCACCGTGCCGGCCGCCAGCGACGCACCTGCCGTGACCAGCGGAACAACCCGGCCTTCGCGGTTCGTGACGTGGTGGCCGTCCCATTTCCCCTTGCGGGCGCCACGCACGATGACGGCCATAGGGATGACGGACGCCGTCACGGCGACCACGAACCCCCACAGCAGCGTCTTCCAAAAGCTTTCCGTCGCGGCCGCAACGCCGAACGGCAGCAAAATCACCCAGACCCACGGCGCCAGCACCTCGGTGGCACCGCGGGCGACCTTTTTGATCAAAGTCCCCTCAGACCAGTCTGCGATCAGTGGCCCAGCGGGAGAGCTCGTACCGGTTGGAGAGCTGGGTCTTCCGCAGGACGCTCGACACGTGCGTCTCCACCGTTTTCACGCTGATGAAGAGCTCGGACGCGATCTCCTTGTAAGCGTAACCACGCGCCAGCAGCCGCAGGACGTCGCGTTCGCGCGGCGTCAGCAGGTCGAGCTCGGGGTCGCTGATCGGCGCGGCGCCAGGCCTGTCGGCGAACGCGTCCAGCACGAAACCCGCCAGCCGCGGCGAGAACACCGCGTCCCCCTCCGACACCCGCACGACGGCCCTGACCAGCTCCTGGCTGGAGATCGTCTTCGTCACGTAGCCGCGCGCACCGGCGCGGATGACGTTGATGACGTCCTCGGCCGCGTCGGAGACCGACAGGGCGAGGAACGTGACCTCGGGGATCTTGGTGCGGATCTGCCGCAGCACCTCGGCGCCGCCACCGTCGGGCATGTGCACGTCCAGCAGCACGACGTCCGGCTTGTGGTGCGCGATCCCCGCCACCGCCTCGCCGACGCTGCCGGCCTCGCCGACGACGTCCACCTCGTCGGTGATGGTGTCGAGCTCCGCCTTCACGCCTGCGCGGAACAACGCGTGGTCGTCCACCAGGAACACCCTGACGCTCATGTCCTGGCCTCCGTCTTCCTCGGCATCTCGAGCTGCACCTCGGTCCCCTCTCCCGGAGCCGTGCGCAGTCGCACCTCCCCGCCGTGCCTCGTCATTCTCCCCCTGATGCTGCCCGCGAGGCCATGCCGGTCGTCCGGAACCGCGTCGGGGTCGAATCCCTTGCCCCGGTCGCGCACGAACACCGTGACCTTCTCCGGCTCGACCTCGGCGTAGACGCTGACCTCGGCCACCCCCGCGTGCTTGGCCGCGTTGACCATCGCCTCCTTCGCCGCCTGAACCAGCGCGAACATCCCGTCCTCCAGTTCGGCGTCCCCGACGACGACCTGCGAGACGGCGATGGCGAAGCCGTCCTCGACCTCCGCGCACACCTGGGCGATCGCGACGCTGATGGAATGCGGTTGCTCGCCCACCTCACGGCCGTAGAGCCAGCCGCGCAGCTCGCGTTCCTGGCTGCGGGCCAGGCGCTTGACCTCGCGCGGCGACTCGGACTGCTTCTGGATCAGGGCAAGCGTTTGCAGCACGGAGTCGTGCAGGTGGGCGGCGATCTCGGCGCGTTCCTCGGTGCGGATGCGCGCACGGCGTTCCGAGTCGAGGTCGCGGACCAGCCGCATCCACAGCGGCACGGTCAGCACCGCGACACCGATCAACGTGGCCAGCACGGAGAGGATGACGGTCGAGAGGTTCTGGACGGTGTCGTTCACCACGAGGAACGCGGCGACCCCCGCCACGACCAGCGCGCCTCCCGCGACCGTCCGCACGATCCCCGTCTTCCCCTGCGAGAAGGCCCCGTCCCTCCAGCGGCGTCGCTGTGCCTCGTCCGCCTCGCGCCACACGAGCGCGGCGCCCACGAGTGCCACGGCGATCGGACCGGTGATCCAGCCGCTCCACGTCCCGCCGATCAGGCCGGTGAAGACCGCGACGCCGACGCCCAGAGCGGCGAGGCCGACGGCCTGCTGCCACTCCTTGCGGTCCTTGTCGGTCTCCGGCTCCGCCACCGCGGACTGCGGCACGAACATCCAGAGCAACGCGTAGGCGATGATCCCGACCCCGCTGAACGCGGCGAACACGGCGAAGATCGCGCGCACCCAGAAGACAGGTGCGCCGAGATGGTCGGCCAGTCCGCTCGCGACGCCCGCGACCACCCGGCCGGTGCGGCGACGGCGCATCGGCTCAATGCGTGCACTCACCATCCGATCGTCACACGTCCCGGCGAGTTGTTCATCAGGGATGACCCCGGTTCCGCGAATCAGGGCTGGTCCCTGATGTGGTTCCAGGCGTGACAGCGCAACCTTGTCAACGTGAGCGGGACTGAGAAGGCGATGCAGGGCGTGGCGGACACGCTCAGAGAGTTCTGGGCCCACCGTCCGGTGCGGCCCCGTGCAGGACGCAAAGCCGGCGGCGTTGCCACCGGGATCGCCCTGCGCTTCCAGATCGACCCGGTGATCGTCCGGATCGCGTTCGTCGCACTCGCGTTGTCGGGTGGCGTGGGCGTTCCGCTGTACCTCGCGGGCTGGCTGCTGCTGCCCGAGGAGGGCGACGAGGTCTCGCCCCTGGAGTCGTTGATCAACAAGGGTCACAGCTCGATGCCCCAGGCGCAGACGGTGCTGCTGGGCTTCCTGATGTTCCCCGCGCTCGCCTTCACGTTCGGGAGCGGCGGGTTCCAGGTGGTGGTGACGCTGGCCGCGGCGGTCGCGTGCGTCTACCTGCTGCAGAAGAACCGTGGGCACCTGCAGCCGGCGACGACGCTCTCCGACTCCGCGACACCCGTGACGCCACCGGTGCCGGGGGCGCCGGCCTGGGACCCGCTGGGTGCCGCACCGTTCGCGTGGGACCTGCCGGAACCGACCCCGAAGCCGCAGCCACCGGCCCCCAGGCCGCCTCGCGGACCGCGCATCGGCCTGATGACGCTGGGCGTGGCGACGCTGGTGGTCGCCGGTTCCGCGATCGCCGGTGCCTGGGCGCCGTGGTTCACGGTGCCGCACGTCATCGGCCTGGTGCTCGCGGTGCTGGCGGCGGGCCTGCTCCTCGGTTCGTTCACCGGCGGCGGCCGCGGCCTGATCTGGCTGATGATCCCGCTGTCCGTGGTGGGCTTCGGCATGACGGCGATCGACTTCGACGGCAGCCCGTCCAGCCTGAGCAGCTACAACGAGAAGCCGAAGTCCGTGTCCGACGTGCGCGACCGGTACGAGACGAGCGTGGGCAGCGTGCAGCTCGATCTCCGCGACCTGCCCGACTCCGGTTCGGTGAAGACCGCGATCGAGGTCGAGCTCGGCGAGGTGCAGGTGCGCGTGCCCAAGAACGCGGACGTGACGTACAGGTGCGAGGCGTCGTCCATCGGCGAGCTCGACTGCCTGGGCAAGCGGGCCGAGGGCAGCAGCGTGGACGTCAGCGGCAAGGACCTCGGCGAGAACGGCGAGGGCGGCCTCCAGATCGAGCTCGACGTGCAGGCCAGCGTCGGAGAGGTGAAGGTGCTCCGTGACTGAGCAGGTGATGCGCAGGCGGATCGACCCGGTGACGCTGGTCTTCGGGATCGGCGGCGGGCTGATGGCGGCCTACGTGCTGAGCAACGGGTCGTTCTGGTTCGACTTCCGATGGGCGCTGGGAGGGACGGCCATCGTGGTCGGGCTGGTGCTGCTGACGAACTCGATCAGACGCAAGACCCACGAATGAGAAAGGGCCCCGGTCAGCTGACCGGGGCCCTTCCACTTTCGGGTGGCTGCCGCACGGATCCCCTTTCGCCCGTCACGGCTGCTCCTAATGTGCTCCCGGTCTGCCGCTACGAGGAGGGAGCTCATGACCGATGGAGGCGACGGTCTGGAATCGGTGACTCCGCTTGACGGAGGTCTGCCGATGACCGCCCGCCAGGAGCAGTTCAGCCTGGCGTTCGTGAGGATGATCGCCGCCGCAGCCGGCTGTTCGATCAAGTCGCACGAGACGGACTACGACGGCGTGGACATCACGATCGCCTCATCGACCGAGTACGAGACGTACTACTGCCCGCAGTTCGAACTTCAGCTCAAATGCACCACCCAGCACGACCGGCTCCGCGACGCGCACTTCGCGTGGAAGATGGAACGTGATCCGTTCCTGAAGCTGACCCACGGCAAGCGGTACAACGAGGCGTTTCTCGGTGTGCTTGTGATTCCTCGCGACGATGAGCCGTTGGTGAAGCTGAGCGAGGAGGGTCTCCTCTCCTCCAGTCGCATGTACTGGGAACACGCCAAGCTTCTGGGTGACATCAGCGACGGCGCCACCAGCAAGACAGTGCATCTGCCGAGAACTAACCTCTTCGACGTAGACAGCTTGCAGAGCACCATGCAAAGGGTCGGCGAAGGAGGTGTGTGGTGAGCAGCCCATCAGTCGACGACTACCGCGAGCTCGCCGACAGCCTCCACCCGTTGGCCGTGCAGCAGTACCTCGCCGCCAACAACTGGCAGCTTGAAGCGCAGGTTCCCGACGTACGGCAGATCTGGCGCCTGAACGACGAGGCGCGGGTCATGCTTCCGCTGGCCACGGACTTCGTCGACTTCGCCCAGCGGTTCCGCGACACTCTGCGCGCCCTGGCCACCGTGTACGACTGGGATCCCGAACGCCTGGCCGAGAAGATCACCGCTACCCGCGCCGACCTGTTCTTCGTCCGCTTCGACCAGGCCATGGTCGACGGCACCCTTCCGTTCAAACAGGCGGAGACGGCGCTGGACGGCCTGTTCAAGATGATGAAAGCGGCCGCGACCTCGGCTGACGATCCGACCCATTCCCACCGCGGACGCCGCTCCAGCACCGTGACCGACTTCCTCGACGAGGACATACGTCTCGGGCACACGAAGCGCGGCAGTTTCGTTTTCACCGTCGTCACTCGGCTCGGAGATCCGTTGCCCGATCACGAAGACGGCTCTCGTACGACCCCGTTCCCACGACGTGTGATGGAAACGCTGGCCACAGGCTTGCACGCGGCCAGAGACCTGTCGCTGAACTGGGACGCTCTCGCCGTCGAACGCGCCGCTGAGCGCGGCCTCAGCGCGAACCTCGTCGAGTCGCTCCAAGACCTGACGGAGTCGGACTCGTTGCGCGAACTGGACCTGTCCTTCGACTGGGCGGCCGGTGAACCTCGGCCGAAGGTTCCCGCCTCGCGCATCGTGGTCAACCGTGACGCCATGGCCGGTCTGTCGCGCGTTAGGGAACGCCTGGTTCGGCGTGAGGAGCCACCGCGCACGGAGACCATCGTTGGTCAGGTTCGGTCGCTCACTCGAGAAGACTCCGGTGGAGACGACCAGGAAGAGACGACGATCATCTTGAGCGCCGAGGTCCGAGGAAGGGCGCGGAAGATCCACATCCTTCTGGGCGGCGAGGACTACGACTGGGCGATCTTCGCCCACCGGAACAGGTTGCCGTTCACGGTCACCGGCAACCTGGCCTTCGAACGGGGAGCTTGGCGCCTGACAGGCCCGGTGGCCGTCGACTCCAGCTTCCTGCAGCATCAGCAGCGTTGAATGAGAAAGGGCCCCGGTCAGCTGACCGGGGCCCTTTTCACGTCTCTACTCCCACTCGATGGTGCCCGGCGGCTTGGACGTCACGTCCAGCACCACGCGGTTGACCTCGGCCACCTCGTTGGTGATCCGGGTCGAGATCCGCTCCAGCACCTCGTACGGCAGGCGCGTCCAGTCCGCGGTCATCGCGTCCTCGGACGACACCGGGCGCAGCACGATCGGGTGGCCGTAGGTCCGGCCGTCGCCCTGGACGCCGACGCTGCGGACGTCCGCGAGCAGCACGACCGGGCACTGCCAGATCTGCCGGTCGAGGCCCGCCAGGGTCAGTTCCTCGCGGGCGATGGCGTCGGCCTGGCGCAGCGTGTCGAGGCGGTCCTGCGTGACCTCGCCGATGATCCGGATGCCGAGGCCGGGGCCGGGGAACGGCTGGCGCTGCACGATCGTCTCGGGCAGGCCGAGTTCGGTGCCGACGCGGCGGACCTCGTCCTTGAACAGCGCGCGGAGCGGTTCGACCAGCTCGAACTGCAGGTCGTCCGGCAGGCCGCCGACGTTGTGGTGCGACTTGATGTTCGCGGTGCCCGCGCCGCCGCCGGACTCGACGACGTCCGGGTAGAGCGTGCCCTGGACGAGGAACTTGTAGTCGCCCTCGGCCTTGAGGTCGCGCTCCGCCTGCTCGAACACGCGGATGAACTCGCGGCCGATGATCTTGCGCTTCTCTTCGGGGTCCGTGACGCCGGCCAGGGCGTTGAGGAAACGCTCGCGGGCGTCGACGGTCACCAGGCGGATGCCCGTGGCGGCCACGTAGTCGCGCTCGACCTGGGCGCGCTCGCCGGAGCGCAGCAGGCCGTGGTCGACGAAGACGCACGTGAGGCGGTCGCCGATGGCGCGCTGGACCAGTGCTGCCGCGACGGCGGAGTCGACGCCGCCGGACAGGCCGCAGATCGCCTTGCCGTCACCGATCTGCTCACGGATCCGGGTGACCTGCTCGTCCACGATGGACGACGTCGTCCACTGCGGACGGATGCCCGCGATCTCGTGCAGGAACCGGCGCAGCACCTCCTGGCCGTGCGGCGAGTGGTGCACCTCCGGGTGGTACTGCACACCGGCGAACCGGCGCTCCCTGTTCTCGAACGCGGCGACCGGCGCGCCCTCACTGGTCGCGGTGACGGTGAAGCCCTCGGGCGCCTTCGTGACGGCGTCGCCGTGGCTCATCCACACCGGGTGGCTCGCGGGGAGTTCCTGGTGCAGCGCGCCGCCCTCGGTGGGCACGCTCAGGTCCGTGCGGCCGTACTCGCGGGTGCCCGTCTGTTCAACCGAGCCGCCAAGTGCGCGCGCCATGGCCTGGAAGCCGTAGCAGATGCCGAAGACCGGGACGCCGGTCTCGAACAGCTTCGGGTCGACCTGCGGGGCGTTCTCCGCGTAGACGCTCGACGGGCCACCGGACAGAACGATGGCCAGCGGGTTCTTGTCGAGGATCTCGCTCACGGTCGCGGTGTGCGGGACGACCTCGGAGTAGACCTGGGCCTCGCGGACGCGGCGGGCGATCAGCTGCGCGTACTGGGCGCCGAAGTCGACGACGAGAACAGGGCGGTTGCTGGTGTCGGACACGTCGCCAAGGATCTCATGCGTGGACGGTGAACTGCTGACCGGTGGCGGGCTGAACCAGGTGTTCAGGGTGGGTGACGCGGTGCGCAGACCGGCAGGGCCGTGGGCGCCTCGGGTGCACGACCTGTTGCGACGCTTGGCACCGCTGGGGATCGCGCCGGTCCCGCTGGCGCTCGACGACGAGCACGAGCTGCTCACCTACCTGCCCGGTGACGTTGGCCACGTGTTCCCGTCCGGCGACGCGCCGCTGATCGAGTCGGCGCTGCTGCTGCGGCGGCTGCACGACGCGACGGCCACTCTCGTCGGCGAGCTGAACGGGTGGCAGTTCGCCGCCCGCGAACCAGTCGAGGTGGTGCTGCACGGTGATTTCGCGCCGTACAACATCGTGTTCCACGACGGGTCGCCGACGGGCGTGTTCGACTGGGACGGCGCGCATCCGGGTCCGCGCTGGTGGGACGTCAGCTGGGCGATCATCCAGTTCGTGCTGGGACTGCCGGACGAGCGCGAACGGCGCACGCGGCTGTTCTGTGAGACGTACGGGATCGAGTACGACCGCGAGCACGTGCTGATCCGGTTGGACGACACGATCCAAACGATCCGGGAGGATCCGAGGTTCGTGCTGCAGCGGGCAGAAGGGCATGTTGACCACTACTTGGATCTCATCAGGTACGTGCAGGCCAGTAGGGCTTAACGTGATCCTATGGACGCGTTCACACCGCAACCCAGGCCGTGCTGGGTCGCCGGCCGCCCCGAGCAGGGCGAGCAGGCGTTAGAGGTCCTCCACCCGTTCGACGGCACCGAGGTCGCCTCGGTGGCCGTGCCGGGCAGAGATCAGGTGGAACGCGCGATCGCGGCGGCCGCGTCCGTCGCGAAGGAGTTCCGGCGAACACCCGCGCACGTGCGCGCCGAGGCACTGCTGCAGGTGTCGCGGACGCTGGCCGAACGCGCGGAGGAGATCGCCGAGACGATCACCGCCGAGAACGGCAAACCGCTGAAGTGGGCCGAGATCGAGGTCTCGCGCGCGGTCAACACGTTCCGCTTCGCCGCCGAGGAGGCGCGCCGGTTCACCGGTGGGCTGCAACGGCTCGACACCGAGGCCGGTGGCGTGGGGCGGATGGCGATCGTCCGGCACGTGCCGCGCGGGCCGGTGCTGGCCGTGGCGCCGTTCAACTTCCCGCTGAACCTGGTGGCGCACAAGGTCGCGCCCGCGCTCGCGGTGGGTGCGCCGGTGATCGTGAAGCCCGCTTCTGCCACACCGCTTTCCGCGTTGTTGCTGGGCGAGATCCTGGCCGAGACCGGACTGCCGGAGGGCGTGTTCTCGATCCTTCCCGTGCGCGGCAAGGACATGGACGTCCTGGTGCGCGACGAACGGCTGCCGGTGATCTCGTTCACCGGGTCCACGAAGGTCGGCTGGTCGCTGATGGAAGCCGCGCCGCGCAAGCACGTCGTGATGGAGCTGGGTTCCAACGCGGCGGCGATCATCTGTCCTGATTGGACGGACCTGGACCACGCGGCGCAGCGCGTCGCGACGTTCGGCAACTACCAGGCCGGGCAGTCGTGCATCGCCGTGCAACGGGTGATCGTGGACCGCTCGAAGGCCGACGAGTTCGTGCCGAAGCTCGTGGAAGCCGTTGCCGCGCTGAAGACCGGGGACCCGCACGACCCCGAGGTCGAGGTCGGGCCGTTGATCGACGAGGACAACGCCCGCCGCGTCGAGGAGTGGATCAACATGGCCACCGACGTCGGTGCACGGGTGTTGCTCGGCGGCAAGCGGACCGGGGCGACGGTCGAGCCGACGGTGCTCACGGACGTGCCCAGGACCGCCAAGGTCTGGACCGAGGAGATCTTCGGACCGGTGCTCGTGGTGTCCGTCGCGGACGGCGTGGAGGACGCGTTCGCGCAGGCCAACGACTCCAAGTACGGGCTGCAGGCCGGGGTGTTCACGCGGGACGTGCAGGTGGCGTTCGAGGCCGCGGCCGAACTCGAGGTCGGCGGCGTGATCATCGGTGACGTGCCGTCGTACCGCGCGGACCAGATGCCGTACGGCGGCGTGAAGGGGTCGGGCACCGGGCGTGAGGGCGTCCGGTCGGCGATGGAGGACTTCACCGAGGAACGCGTGACCGTGCTGACGGGCATCCAGCTATAGGCCCTGCGGAAACGCCAGCACGCGGTCCGGGTCGTACCTGTTCGCGACTTCCCTGAGTCGCGCGAGATTGCGGCCGTAGTAGGCGGTCGGCCAGTCGGGCATCTCCGGGTCGATGTAGTTCACGTACCCGGTGGTGCCCGCGCCGAGCCCGTCGCGGACGCCGGCGAGCAACGCCCGTGCCCGGTCTTCCGTCAGGTCACCGAGGTTGACGAAGATCTGGGCGCTCGCCGTGGCGTCGCGATGCGGGAACGCGGTGGCGTCCGGCGCGACCCGTTCGATCGCGCCGCCGAACGAGTCGAACTGGATCATGGCCGGGGGCTGCCCGTCCATCAGCTCGGCGATCTTCGACCCCGGCACGTGGGCGTGCAGCATCCGTGACGACGCGACGTACGGCTCGCCCGAGTCTTCAGGGCCGGCGTAGTGACGCATCGCCTGCAGGTAGGTCATCTCCTCGACCTCACGTGCGGCGGGCGGCATCCGGTCCAGCAGCCGGTGCAGGTCCTTCGCAGTGCCTGCGTACGTGCCTTTGACGCTGGGCACCGACTTCGGGCCCGAGTCGACGCGCAGGCTCGACCACAGCTCGTCCGGCGCGTCCGCCATCCACTCCTGCCAGGCGTCGGTGACGTCCGCCGCCGTGCCCGCCGGGTGGTCGAGACCGAACACCACCAGGTCCGGCGCCGGATCGGTGCTGAAGGTGAACTCCGTGACGATGCCGAAGTTGCCGCCACCGCCGCCTTTCAACGCCCAGAACAGGTCTGGTTCCTCGTGCGCCGAGGTCGTGCGCAGGACGCCGTCCGGAGTGACGATCCGCGCCTCGGTCAGGTGGTCGCAGGTCAGGCCGTACTTGCGGGAGATCACGCTGATGCCACCGCCGAGCGCGAGCCCGCCGATGCCCACCGAACGGCACGTGCCCGCGGGCAACGCCCGACCGGCCGCGCCGAGTGCCTCGTAGATGTCGTACATCCGCGCGCCACCGCCGATGATCGCTTTCTGACCGTCGACCCGCACGTACGACAACCCTGCGAGGTCGACGACGAGGCCGTTGTCCGGCGTCGAATAGCCCGCGTAGCTGTGACCACCGCTGCGCGCGGCCACCGGAATGCGCTGGCGTGCCGCGAATTCCAGGCATTCCTGCACGTCCTCCACGCGCTCGCATCTCGCTGTCGTGGCCGGTTTCAGGTGTGCGTAAAGGGTGTTCTGCGGCAACCGGTGCCGTTCACCAGCCAAGCGCACGGCGCTTCGTCTCCTCGTCGTCGTTCCCGGCGACGTGGCCGTCCGGTCTGATCAGCAGGCCGTCCCGGACCGTGAAGCCAGGCCCCGCCGTACGTGATCCTTGGACCAGTACACCGCCGTTCTCGTAGGCGAACGGGGTGAAGAGCTTGCCCGAGTCGATGCCCTCGCCGGTTTCGAGCGCGTGCTGCCGGTGGGCTCGTTCTTCTGGAGTGCCCGGCACGAGGAAACGCATGGTGTCGCCCGTGATGCGGAGGTTCTCGTCGGCGGCGGCACCGCGTTCGGTGTCGTAGGAGTCGAGGAGGTGCGGGCCTGCCTCACCCCTGCGGTCGGCGGCGATCTTCCAGGCCGCGTTGTCGGCGTCGCAGATGCCGGAGTTCAGGCCGCGGGCGCCGAACGGGCTCATCACGTGCGCGGCGTCACCGGCGAGCAGGACTCTCCCGTCACGGAACCTCGCAGCTCGGCGCTGGTGGAAGCGGTAGGTGGACTGCCAGACGATCTCGTACGGCCGGTCGCCGACGATCGCGCGGACGTGGTCGTCGGTGAGCTGGACGTCCTCGGCGACCTGCCAGTCGATCCGCCAGACGCCCTTCGGTTGCGGGTGCAGGAGGACCTGCCGGCCCGGATTCCAGGGCGGGTCGAAGTAGAAACGGCGTTCGGGCGTCTCGAAGTCCAGGTCGACGCGGACGTCGGCGATGATGAACCTGTCGTCGAACGAGAAACCCTCGAACGGGATGTTCAGGAGCTGCCGCACCTTTGAGTGCACGCCGTCCGCCGCGATGCAGTGACTCGCCCTGATTCCATCCTGTGTGGACACTCCGTCGTCGCGCTGGACAAGGGTTTCCACCGCGTGCCCGTAGCGGAGTTCGATGAGCGGTTCGGCGCGGACCCGTCCCTCCAGCAGCTGCTCGACGACGGTCTGCGGGGTGTTCACGAACGGCGGGAAACCCAAGGCCGGCGGGAAGGTCAGGGTCAGGACCTCGCGGTCGCGGTGGTAGGTGCGGCCGGTGTACCAGGTGACGCCCGCGTCGGCGACGGCCTGCCCGACGCCGATCCGTTCGAGGATCTCCAGCACGTCGCGCTGGACGCAGATCGAACGACTGCCCGTCTGCGCACGCCTCGGCTCCTTCTCCAGGACGACGCTGGGCACGCCGGCCCGCGCGAGGAACAGCGCGGCGGCGAGGCCGACCGGTCCGGCACCCACCACCAGGACCGTCACTGCAGGGCGTCCCAGACGGCGCGGTCGCGTTCGGCTGTCCAGATCTCCGGCCAGTCCCTGCCGTCGCACTCGTCCCAGTAGCGCTTCACGTCGAACGGCAGGCAGTGCTCGAAGATCGGCCAGCGCCCGTAGCGGTCCACGAGAGCCTGGTGGGCCAGTTCGAAGGCCTGCTTGAGCGTGCCTCCCTCGGCGTGGACCCCGCCGACCGTGCGGCGCAGTTCGTTGAGGAAGTGCCTGCTCTGGTTGATCGCGGCCTCGACCTCGTAGCGGTCGCGGGCGACCTTGCCGCGTCCGCCGACGAGGACCTCGGCGCCCAGTTCCTCGATCTCGTCCAAAGTGGACGTTGCCCACTCGTCGTGGAACGCGTCGCCGGTGTAGAGAGCGGCCTGCGACTCGACCAGGTCGCCGGCGAACAGGATGCGTTGCTGCGGCAGCCACGCCACGATGTCGCCGGCCGTGTGCCCGCGCCCGAGGAACTGCAGCACCAGGTCGCCGCGCTCGTCGCCGAGTGGAATCGTCATGCGGTCGGAGAACGTGAGCGTCGGCCACGTCAGGCCGGGGATCTCCTCCGGCGACTCGAAGAGCCGCGGCATGCGGCCGAACTCGCTCTCCCAGTCCTGCTGCCCGCGTTCGGCGATCAGCACCCGCGTCATCTCGTGCGCGACGATCTCCTGGGCGTCGAACGCGCTGGCCCCGAGCGTGCGCACGGCGTGATAGTGGCTGAGCACGAGGTACCGGACCGGCTTCTTGGTGTGCTTGCGGAGCTGCGTGAGCCACCGCCGCGCGGCCGCGGGTGTGGCACGCGCCTCGAAGCAGATCAGGAAGTCCTCGGCCTCGATGGCCGCGACGTTGGGGTCGCCTTCGGCGGTCAGGGTGTAGACGCCCTCGGCGAGTTCGACGAAGACCTCGTCCTTGGGGGCGAGGTCGGCGCTGGAGGCAAAAGGCTTTTTGGCCATGCGTCCACCGTGTCAGGACGCCTTCACGATCGGCAACCGCAAAGCGGCTGGAGCTTGATCGGGAACCGCCGGGTTCTTCGGCTTCGTCGGATTGATCCTGCGGTAGGGCAGGCCCTGCTCCGGCCGCTGGTCCTGCTCGCCCTTGTTCGGCCACAGCGAGAACGCCCGCTCGGCCTGCGCGGTGATCGTGAGGCTCGGGTTCACGCCGAGGTTCGCACTGATCGCGGCACCGTCCACAACGGACAGTCCGGGGTAGTTGAAGACCCGGTGGTACGCGTCGATCACGCCCTGCTCCTCGCCGCTCGCGATCGCGCAGCCGCCGATGAAGTGCGCGGTCAGCGGGATGTTGAACAGCTCGCCCCACGTGCCGCCGGCCATGCCGTCGATGTGCTTGGCGGCCAGCAGGTTCGCCTCGTGACCGGCCGGGATGAACGCCGGGTTCGGGTCGCCGTGCCCCTGCTTGCTGGTGAGCTTGCCGCGCTTGAGGAACGTGGTGATGGAGTTGTCGAGACTCTGCATGACCAGCAGGATCACGGTCCGCTCGCTCCACCGGTGCACGCTGAGCAGCCTCAGCAGCCGAAGCGGATGCCGGACCGCCTGCTTGATGAACTGCAACCACCGCGGCGTGCTCAGCGCGCCGTCCGTGGCGAGGGTCTGCAGCATGCCCATGGCGTTGCTGCCCTTGCCGTACCGGACGGGTTCGATGTGCGTGATCTCGTCGGGGTGGATGGAGCTCGTGATCGCGACGCCCTGCGTGAAGTCGGTGTCCGGGTCGACCGTGTAGCGCGCGGCCCCGATGATCGACTCGGAGTTGGTGCGGGTGAGCTCGCCGAGCTTGGCCGAGATCTTCGGCAACGTCGTGGCCTTCGCCTTGTGCAGGAGCTGCTGGGTGCCCCACGTGCCGGCGGCGATCACGACCTGGTCGGCGGTGAAGGTGGCCTTGGCCTTGCCACCGGTCATCTTCGTGTCGATGGTCCAGGTGCCGTTGTTCTCCTTGAGCTGGGTGACCGTGGTCAGCGGGAAGACCTTCGCGCCGAGCTTCTCCGCGAGGTAGAGGTAGTTCTTGACCAGGGTGTTCTTCGCACCGACCCGGCAACCCGACATGCAGCTGCCGCACTCGGTGCACCCGGTGCGTTCCGGCCCGGCGCCACCGAAGTAGGGGTCCGCCGCCTTCTGGCCGGGCTCGCCGAAGAACACGCCGACGGGCGTCGCGTGGTAGCTGTCCTCGACCCCCATGTCCTTCGCGACCTTCTGCATGACGACGTCGCTCGGGGTCGTCGTGGGGTTCGTGACCACACCGAGCATCCGGCTCGCCTGGTCGTAGAACGGCTCCAGTTCGTCCTGCCAGTCGGTGATGTGCGCCCACTGCCGGTCCTCGTAGAACGGCTTGAGCGGCCGGTACAGCGTGTTCGCGTAGACGAGGCTCCCGCCGCCGACGCCCGCGCCGGCGAGCACCATGACGTTGCGCAGCAGGTGGATGCGCTGGATGCCGAAGCACCTGAGCTGCGGCGCCCACAGGTACTTGCGGAGATTCCAGCTGGTCTCGGCGAACTCGTCGTCGGCGAACCGTCGCCCCGCCTCCAGGACGGCGACGCGGTAGCCCTTCTCGGTCAGGCGGAGCGCGGCCACGCTTCCGCCGAACCCGGAGCCGACGATGACGACATCGAAGTTACCGGCGAGTTCACCCATGAACCGGAGAGTAGGCGTTACTTCCGGTAACGCCTAGTCCCCTATCGGTTCAGACGGGCGAGGCACGCTCACGAAAGCGGTCCAGAGGTCCACCGCCTGCTCCAGGTTCAGCGCCGCGACCTGCTCCAGAGGGATCCCGGCGGTGTGCACGAGACGCTGCGCCAGCCAGTCGGGGACCGGCTCCCGCGGCGGGACCTCCTCCACGACCACGTCGCCCGCGAGGCGACCGAGCCTGCCGATGACATCGGCCAGTTTGGCCAGCGTGGAGTCCTCGTCAGCCATCGACGCGATCCTCGCGGATGCCTCGGCGTAGACCTCGGCATCAGAGCGCGCGCCCGCGCACCAGACCTCACAAATCTCGATCGCGCCGTCAGACGTGACCCGGTAGACGATCCGCCAGTGGTTGCGCCCCACCACCAACTTGCGAAATCCGGTCAACTCGCCACCGAGCGGGTGCCCGGCCTCCGGATTGTCGAGCAGGATCTGGATCTTCTTGAGAACCTTGGGCACGACATCAGGGCCAAGGCGACGCAGGTCATCGACAGCCGCGTCGGTGAATAGAACGTCAGCCATCGAGCGAGTCGTCGTCCTCCACCGCTGCCAGCGACTCACGGGTGTGCCCGAACGCCGCCAGCACGTCGTCGAAGGACGTGCGCCGGCCCGAGTCGACAGCCGACCGCGCCAGCACGAGCGCCAGATCCCTCAGATCCGCCGCCGCTTCGTCGATCTCGGCCAGGCGACTCATCGCGACGACAGCGGCCACCGGACGACTGTGCCGCGTGACGACCACCGGACCACCCTGCTCGGCGTCAGCGACCAGCCCGGCGACGCCACGTTTCGTGGCCTCCGTGACGGTCAGCTCGCGAGCCTCGTGAATTGCGGTCACGTACAGAACTATACAGAAAATCTGGACAGAAGGTCGAGGGTGCGCGGGCAGGCGCACCCGTCGACTCAGAAGACCAAGCCCTCGATCACCCACACCATGAACGCCACGGCCAGCGCCGTGATCACCAGCCCACCGCAGACGAACAGGGTCAGCATCTTCCAGCCGATGCCCCCGACTCGCTCGTCGACCTCCTCTGGCGCTTCCTCGATCTCGAACTCTTGGACTTCGGCGTCCGGGTCGATCGTGTCCACATCGCTGTTCTTGCCGTCGCCGAACAAGGCATCCAGTTCCACGCACAAAAGGACGCGCGGAGTAGCCGTCTGGTTGCAAGATCAGGTTTGGGCCCACGCGGCGATCGGGAGGCTGAGGTAAACGCCCACGTCAGCGAGGCCGCAAGCGTCGGCGATGGTCTTGCACAGTTCGTCGACCCGGTCCTGGCGGTTGGCGGCGCGGCTCTCGAACCACTTCGAGCGGACCTCGACAACGATGTCCATGCCGCTGACGTCGAACGGGCCGCGCGGGCGGAAGCGCAGTTCCACGTCGCCGGGCCGCAGGTCGCCGTTGTAGGGCTCTTCCGGGCACTCGACCGCCACCGAGACGGCGTGCGGGAGCATTGCCGCCAGTTCCTTGAGCACTGCGTGGGGGACGTGGGGTGCGTAGGTGATCTCGACGAGCGGCACGGCGTCCAGCAAAGCAGAGGGGCGCGTCCCGGCTGGAACGCGCCCCTCTGCGAGTTGATCTCTCAGCCGCGGATGGTCAGGCCGACCTTCTGGAACTCCTTGAGGTCCGAGTAGCCGGTCTTGGCCATGGCCCGCTTGAGAGCGCCGAACAGGTTCGTCACGCCGCGCGGGTCGGCGGACGGGCCGAACAGCAGCTGGCGCAGGTCGAGCTCCTGGTCCACCGCGTCGGCGACGAGGCTGCGCGGCACGGACGGGTGCGCGGACGACGCCGTCCAGTACAGGCCCTGGCCCGGTGCCTCGGTCGCGGCGGCCAGCGGCTCGCCGAGCATCACGGCGTCGGCACCGCAGGCGATGGACTTCGCCACGTCGCCCGAGGTCGTGACGCCGCCGTCGGCGATGACGTGCACGTAGCGGCCGCCGGTCTCGTCGAGGTAGTCGCGGCGCGCGGCCGCGGCGTCGGCGATCGCGGTGGCCATCGGCACGCCGATGCCCAGCACCGAGTCGGTGGTGGTGACGCCGGGCGTGTAGCCGTACCCGACGATCACGCCCGCCGCGCCGGTGCGCATGAGGTGCATGGCGGTGCGGTAGTCACCGACACCGCCGGCGATCACCGGGATGTCGAGGTCCGCGATGAACGACTTCAGGTTCAGCGGCTCGCCATCACGCGACACGTGCTCGGCCGAGATGATCGTGCCCTGCACAACCAGGATCTCGACGCCCGCGGCCAGCAGGTCCGGCGTCAGCTCGGCAGCGCGCTGCGGGCTGACGCGGACCGCGACCGTGACGCCCGATTCGCGGATCTGCTTGACCGCCTCGGCGATCAGGTCCATCCGCAGCGGCGCGGAGTGCAGCTCCTGCAGGACCTTCACGGCCGCCGCCGGGTCGTCGCTGTCCTCGGTCGCCTGGACCAGGCGGAACAGCGCCTCGTCCACGTCGCCGTGGCGGGCCCAGAGGCCCTCGGCGTTGAGCACACCGAGGCCACCGAGCTCACCGATCGCGACCGCCGTGCCCGGCGACACGATGGCGTCGGTCGGGTGGGTGATCAGCGGGATGTCGAAGCGGTAGGCATCGATCTGCCACGTCGTGGAGACGTCCTTCGACGACCTCGTCCGACGCGACGGGATGATCTCGATGTCGTCCAGCTCGTAGGCCCGCCTCGCGGTCCGGCCCATGCCGATCTCGACCAGATCGCGCACCTGTGGTTCCTCTCCAAAGCTTTAGAACGAGCCTTCAACCAGCCCGAACACCCTAACGGGTGGTGTAGTTCGGGGCTTCGACGGTCATCGTGATGTCGTGCGGGTGGCTTTCCTTCAGGCCGGCCGCGGTGATGCGCACGAGCTGCTGGTTCTGCAGCTCGGCGATCGTGTGGGAGCCCGTGTAGCCCATCGCCGCGCGCAGACCGCCGTTGAGCTGGTGCACGACCTGCGACAACGGGCCGCGGAACGGCGTGCGGCCCTCGATGCCCTCGGGGACGAGCTTGTCCTCGTTGAGGACGTCGTCCTGGAAGTAGCGGTCCTTCGAGAACGACTTGTTCTCGCCACGGGACTGCATCGCGGCCAGCGAGCCCATGCCGCGGTAGGTCTTGAACTGCTTGCCGTTGACCAGGATCAGGTCGCCGGGCGCCTCCTGGGTGCCCGCGAGCAGCGATCCGAGCATCACGGCGGACGCGCCGGCCGCGATGGCCTTGGCGATGTCGCCGGAGTACTGGATGCCGCCGTCACCGATCACCGGCACACCGGCAGGGGTGCAGGCCAGCGACGCCTCGTAGATCGCGGAGATCTGCGGCACGCCGACACCGGCGACGACGCGCGTGGTGCAGATCGAGCCGGGACCGACACCGACCTTCACGCCGTCCGCGCCCGCGTCCACCAGCGCCTGGGCACCGGCCCGCGTCGCGACGTTGCCGCCGACGACGTCCGCCGAGTCGCCGAGCTCCTTCTTGATGCGGGCGACCATCTCCAGCACGCCGCGCGAGTGCCCGTGGGCCGTGTCGACCATCAGCACGTCCACACCCGCCTCGGCGAGCGTCATCGCGCGGACGAACGAGTCCTCGCCCACACCCACGGCGGCGGCGCACAGCAGACGGCCGTCCGGGTCCTTGGTGGCCATCGGGTACTGCTCGGTCTTGACGAAGTCCTTGACCGTGATCAGGCCCTTGAGCTTGCCGTCACCGTCGACGATCGGCAGCTTCTCGACCTTGTGGCGGCGCAGCAGGCCGAGCGCGGCCTCTGCCGAGACACCGACCTGCGCGGTGACCAGTGGGCCCTTGGTCATGACCTCGATCACGCGCTTGGAGTGGTCGAGCTCGAACCGCATGTCGCGATTCGTGATGATGCCGACGAGCTTGTTGCTCTCGTCGGTCACCGGCACGCCGGAGATGCGGTAGCGGGCGCACAGCGCGTCCACCTCGGCCAGCGTGGCGTCGGGCGAACAGGTGACCGGGTCGGTGACCATGCCGGCCTCTGACCGCTTGACGGTCTCGGCCTGCCGGGCCTGGTCCTCGATGCTCAGGTTGCGGTGCAGCACGCCGATGCCGCCCTGACGTGCCATCGAGATCGCCATCCGGCCCTCGGTGACCGTGTCCATGGCGGCGCTGGCCAGCGGAATCCTGAGGGTGATGTTGCGCGAGATCCTGGTGCTCGTGTCGACGCCACTCGGAACGACGTCGGACTCGGCAGGCAGCAGGAGCACGTCGTCGAAGGTCAGCCCCAGCATGGCGAACTTCTGCGGGACTCCATCAGCGTTGAGCTCGCTGGTCATAGCGGGTGACATGCCTTCCGTCGTGCGGTCTGCGCTCTGCCTGCCCTTTTGGGGTCCTGCGTGTCCAGTTTCCGCAGGCGGAGGCGGTGCGACCCATGGTATCTGGACGACCGAGGGGGTACGGCGGGTACCGTGCGGGGTCGTGCCGCACGACGCGTTGCCACCAGACCCCTTCGCGGGTGACCCAGAAGACCCCGCACTCTCCCTGGGCGAACCGCACCACGACCATCCCCCGATGGACGAAGACGAGCGAACAGAGCTGGTCAGCGACCTGAGCGACCTCGCCGTCTATCAAGCGCTGCTGGAACACAGAGGCGTGCGCGGCATCGTCGTGGACTGCGGCGAGTGCGAGGAACCGCACTATCACGACTGGGCACTGTTGCGAGCCTCACTCGAACAACTCCTCGCCGACGGCCGCATGCGCCCGCACGAGCCGGCCTTCGACCCGAACCCCGGCTCCTACGTCAGCTGGGAGTACTGCCGGGGATACGCGGACGGCGTCACGGCCAGCGAGTCGGCCCGCTGACCGCTGGACCGGTCACATTCCACCTGACGTGTGAACGCCTGAGCATGTGAACGGCCCCTGACCTCGAAAGATCAGGGGCCGTTCACACTGCGTCTCAGTTGGAGCCGGTCGTCTCGCCGACGGTCTCACCGATGCCGGTCGACCCGGTCTCCCCACCGGGGTCCGGCGGCGGAGGCGGCGGCGGGTTCTCCTCGCCGTTCGACGTCGGCGGCGCCGGAGTCTCCGACGAGGGCGGCGTCGACGGCTGCGTGGTCGACGGCACGCTCGACGGCTGCGTGGAGGACGGCGTCGTGGGCTCCGACGTCTTGGTCGGTTTCGGCGGCTTCGGCGTCGTCGTGGACGGCGGCGTCGAGGTGTTGGTGTCGAGCTCCTTTTCGAGCTCCTTGTGCTTCTCCTCGAGCTTCTGCTTGCCGTCGGCCGTGGACACCGACTCGAGGCTGGCGCCGATCTTGTTCAGCTTCTCCCGGGCCTCGTCGACCTTGCCCTCGCGCAGGGCGAGGCGGGCCGACTCGAGGTCGGTGTTGATGATGGCCGCTGCCTCGATCGACTTCGCGTGCTCGGAGTACAGCACTCGCGTGAGACCCCAGAGCGCGTCGCCGGGCTGGGCGTCGCGGGCCACGAGGCTCACGCCGGTGAAGGCGATGGCCAGGACCGCCGCGGCGCTCGCCAGCGGGATCAGGAAGCGGTGCCTGCTCACCGGCTGCGGGCGCGCAGCCTGGATCGTGGCGATCGCCGTGTCGGTGTCGACGAGCTCGCCGAACGGCTCGGTCTCCACCTCGTTGCGCCATGCGAGCAGCAACGCGTTCAGCTCGTCATCGGCCACATTGCCGGCCGCGCCCGGTGTCGCCGACCCCAGCGCGTCCAGCAGCCTGTCATCAGCCTGTACAGCCGAAAGATCATCTGCGACGGGTTCGTGCGGGGCTCTATCGTCCTGTCCGCGCACTTCCTCGTCGTCCTTCCCGTGTTCGTCGGCCACTCAGACCACCTCCTCCGCTGCCAGCGACTTGCGCAGTCGAGCCAGCGCACGGTGTTGCGCCACCCGAACCGCACCCGGAGTCGAACCAACCGCCTCGGCAGTTTCCTCGGCGGACAGTCCGACCACCACCCTCAACAGCAGGATCTCCCGCTGCTTCTCCGGCAGGACGCGCAGTAGGACGGCCATCCGCTCGGAGAGTTCGCCCTGCATCGCCCGCTGCTCCGGACCAGCTTCGGTCTCCGGCGCGTCGGGAACTTCGGGAACGGGCTCGGAGCGGTTCCTGGCGGCAGACCGATGTGCATCGGCGACCTTGTGCGCCGCGATCCCGTACACGAAAGCGAGGAAGGGCCGACCCTGATCGCGGTAGCTGGGCAATGCCGTGAGCACCGCGAGACACACCTCCTGGGCCACATCGTCCGCCGAAGCGAAGCTTCGCTCCTGCCTTCCAACTCGGGCGCGGCAGTACCGCACCACCAGAGGACGAATGGAGGCCAGCAGGCGTTCGATCGCCTGGCGGTCGCCGTCGACGGCCGCGCCCACTTCGGCGTCCAGTCCGTCCCCCAAGTTGGTCATCGCAGACAACAGCCCTGGTGTTACTTGTTGGCGTACCGACATAGAACAGCACGAGTCACTCACAGCGACCCGTTGCAGCGCCTTCACCGTACCGGTCTTCAGGCCTTCTGTTCATAGGCGGGGTATGGACACCCCGCGTGAACAGCAGACACGCCCGAACGGCTGACAGCCCGGCGACATTGTCACCGGGCTGGGCTAATTGCGCGACCTGAGGAACACCGGTCGCACGAGTGAGCCCTCTCACGCCACCGGCCCCGCTTCCCCACATGCGGCATATGAGGATGCGGGGCCGGTGCGGCGAGAGCGACTACTGAACGAGGCCTCGCCGGAAGCCGTGCGCGACCGCTTGAGCGCGGTCACGAACACCGAGCTTGCGGAAGAGACGACGGGCGTGCGTCTTGACCGTGTCCTCCGACAGGTAGAGCTCGCGGCCGATCTGGCCGTTGCTCTTGCCCTGGCTCATGCCACGCAGCACCTGGAGCTCACGCTCCGTGAGCTGCACTCCGGGGTCGGAGGGCTGACGAGGCGCCGGCACCGAGGTGCTGGCGAGCGTGTGCGCGAGGGCCGCCACAAGCTCGGGACGCGACGCGTCCCACCTCAGGTAGCCACGAGCGCCGCCGGCGATCGCCGCGGCGATGCTTCCGGCGTCGTCGGGGGCTCCGAAGACGATGACGTTTGCCTGCGGATTCGCTGAGACGAGCCGACGGGTAGCTTCAACCCCGGTCGGGACAGCGCGCTGAGTTCCCACCAGCACGACGTCGACCGGCTGCCTTGAAAAGCGAGCCAACAACTCGTCACCGTGCGCTACGCAGTCGATGCGGCTGACCCCAGGGACAGCCGACATCACGCGGGTGAGACCCTCCCGCACGCTGCGCCGGTCGTCGCAAATAAGGACCGTGGTCACGAGGACTCCTTTCCTGCAGCCGAGTGACGTTCCATCTCCCCTATCGGACGCTGGCGGGCCAACCTTGACACGATCCGGTGCTTAATCCGTCAAGAAGTTCGTCTGAGGGTCTGCGTTCGGGGGTTCCCCGGAACGGAGCAGCCCGGTCGGCACCCACGGGGAATCAAGGGCGACCTGTCGGCTGACCGCATCAGCTCTGCGTAACACGCAGCTCAGGGCCTCCGTCGCCCGGTCGATGGCGACTGCGCCCACCGTGGGGGCATGACCCACCAGGACAAGAGCGCTCGGCCAGATCAACGGATGAAGTCCCTTCCCGGCGCTGTGATTTAGCTCACACTCGACCAGTTCAACCCCGCGGTTCAGGCCGTCGGGTGTCCCCCACACGACCAACGAGGTGCCCAGAACGAGTGCCGACTTGAGCTCGTGCCGGAGCGCCTTTCTGCTCGTCGCCACGGCGTGAGCAGCCTCAGCGGGCGCCACCGCGGCCTGCGCCCGGCCGGACGCCAGCTCGATCTCGGCGGTCACCCAGCCCTTGCGGACCTCACTCCTCCACGAGTGCGTCTCAACTCGTGCGAGCAACCCGCGGGCCTCTCCCAGGCGTTGAGCACCCAGCGAATCGGCCGCGAGACCGAGCAGGGCGTCCATCCGGGCACCCGCGGCGTCGATCCCGTCCGGGTCGCCGCGGTCCGCGGACCGGACGCGGGCGAGCGCCGCTCCGTCGAGGGGACGGGCGAGGTGATGGGCCCCTAGCTGACGGTGGTGCGACGCGCGAGTCGAGAGGGAGAGGGACGCGATCACCTGGTCGGGGTCGTGGCGGAGCGCGTCCAACGCGGTGGCAGCGGCCGCGTAATGGCCCTGACCACCCAGAACGACGGCCGCGAGCCACCGGGCCCGAGAGCTGGGGGACGCCAGCGCGGCCCAGACGTCGAGATCGGGTGAATCACCGAAGGCGGCCCGGCGCAGCTCCTGCTCCATCACGGCGAGGAGTCTGCCGTCAGGTGAGGGACCGTGGGTGCGAGGCCTCAGGTGACGGCCGACTCCACCGCGTCCACCGCGGCAGCGAGGTCCTCCACCCGCTCCGCCGGAGCCGTCACCACACCACGCCTCCAGCCGGGCCCGCCCACGAACAACCTCACCTGCTGCCGGGTGCGCGGCAGAGCGGTGATCACCCCCGGATCGGCGTAGCGCGGCAACTGCGCCCACAGCACCACCGCGGCGGGCGCGGTACGGCGTACGGCGGCGGCCAACGCGTCCACGGGCAACGCCGCCCCGAGCTGCCGGACGACGACGCCTCGGCGCGCCAGTTCCGCGGCCAACGGGTAGAGGGGAAGGTTGTGCCTCTCCTCCGGCATGCACGCCAGCAGCACGGGCCGATGGTTGCGTCCGGAGGTGACGAGCGGTGTCGCGCGCACGAACGCCGCGAGCACGCACTCGTTCAGCAGGTGCTCGACCTCGACGCCGGCCCCGGAGAGCTGCCACCGCGCGGCGACGGCCGTCAGCACCGGTCGCACGACCTCGTTCCAGGTGGTGATCACGCCGTCGGACGCCAGCGAGTCGGCGAGCATCCCCTGGACGGCGATGGAGTCCATCGCGATGGCCGCGCGGCCCAATCCGCGCGCCAATCGAGACGCTCCTGGCAATTTCAGTCCACGTCCACCCGATGGTGCGACGGGAACCACTCCGGGTGTCATCGACGATTTCGAGTCGAGCGCGAAACGGGCGGCTTCGGCGGAAGACGCGCCACGCAGAAGAGCGCGTTGCATCAATTCGAGGCGGGCCACGTCCGGGGGCCCGTATTTCCGGTGCCGCCCCACGGTGTGGCCGGTAGGACCGAGTCCGTAGCGGCGGTCCCAGGTGCGCAGGGTGGCGGGTGCCACGCCGAGTCGCCTGGCCACCGCGGCCACTGAGAGAACGGGCTCACTCGTGTGACTCCCGGCAGAGGTGTGCTCCGGCGGTGTCATCACGAGAGCCATGTTCCGTTCACCTCATCCGGGCGGCAACTCCGGGCGGTGAGTGATCGAACACGCGTGCCGTCACCCATCAGTTGATAAGGGTCTTCAGCCTCTTGAACAAGTTTTGACGCGGTTCTACGGTGGATCATCGTTAAGCCGAATGGAGCAGTCGTCACGGAGGCGGTCTCGATGGCGGACACCCGAAGGCTCCCCGGTCCCAACGCAGACGTGTGGGACTGGCAGATGCGCGGTTCGTGCCGGGGCATGGACAGTGCGTTCTTCTTCCACCCCGACGGTGAACGGGGCCCGGCGAGATCTCGGCGGGAAGCTCGCGCCAAGGCCGTCTGCCTCGCCTGCCCGGTGTTGGAGATGTGTCGCAGGCACGCGCTCGCGGTGCAGGAACCGTATGGAATCTGGGGCGGGCTCTCGGAATCGGAGCGCGACCACATCATCAAGGCACGAAAGCGGCAATTGGCAATAGTCTGAACAATAAAACCGGGGCGGCACCAAACGAAATGGTGCCGCCCCGGTTTTATTTGAGCTCGAACTTCAGCCCTCGAACCTCACCCGCGAGTTCGCGCCGGTCGTCCGGTCACCCGCTCGGGCCGAAATCGGCGGAGCCCATTTCGGTGCGAGCGAGTCGGCCGGACGGCCGGCTTCCCGGCGAACTCGCCGCCGTCTGCGCAGCAGCGGCCAGAGACTCAGTGGCCGTGCCCGTGTCCGTGGCCGTGTCCGGCCGCGGAGGAAGCGGGCTCGTCCGCCTTCTTCTCGACGATGGCGCTCTCGGTCGTGAGCACCATGCGCGCGATGGAGGCGGCGTTCGCCACGGCGGAACGCGTGACCTTGACCGGGTCGATGATGCCCTGCTCGAGCAGGTCACCGAACTCCAGCGAGGCGGCGTTGATGCCGAAGCCCCACTCGCCCTCGCGGACCTTGTTCACCACGACGGCGCCTTCGAGGCCGGCATTCGCGGCGATCCAGAACAGCGGCGCGGACAGGGCCTTCGCGACGAGCGCGACACCCGTGGCCTCGTCACCCGTGAGGCCGAGGCCACCTTCGAGCACCTTGGCGCCGTGCACGAGAGCGGAGCCACCGCCGGGGACGATGCCCTCCTCGACCGCGGCCTTGGTAGCGGCGACCGCGTCCTCGATGCGGTGCTTGCGCTCCTTGAGCTCGGTCTCGGTGGCGGCGCCGACCTTGATCACGGCGATGCCGCCGGAGAGCTTCGCGAGGCGCTCCTGGAGCTTCTCGCGGTCCCAGTCGGAGTCCGTGTTCTCGATCTCACGGCGCAGCTGCTCCGCGCGGCCGGCGATGTCGGCCTTGGCGCCGCCGCCGTCGACGATCGTGGTGTCGTCCTTGGTCACGACGACGCGGCGGGCGGAGCCCAGCTGCTCGAGCGTGGTCTCGGCCAGCTTGAGGCCGATCTCCGAGGAGATCACCTCGCCGCCGGTGACGACCGCGAGGTCGTCCAGGAACGCCTTGCGGCGGTCACCGAAGAACGGCGCCTTCACGGCGACGACCTTCAGGGTCTTGCGGACGGCGTTGACCACCAGCGTGGACAGGGCCTCGCCCTCGACGTCCTCGGCGACGATCAGGAGCGGCTTGCCGGACTCCGCGACCTTCTCGAGGATCGGGAGGACGTCGGCCAGCGCCGAGATCTTCTCGCGGTGCAGCAGGATGCGGACGTCTTCGTAGACGGCCTCCTGCGCCTCGAGGTCGGTCGAGAAGTGCGTCGACACGTAGCCCTTGTCGAACTGCACGCCCTCGGTGATGACCAGCTCGGTCGCGAGCGTGGACGACTCCTCGACGGTGATGACACCGTCCTCGCCGACGCGCTCGATGGCCTCGCCGAGCAGGGCGCCGATGGACTCGTCACGCGAGGAGACGGTGCCGACCTGCGCGATGTTCTCGCGGCCCTTGACCGGGGTGGCCTTGGCCTTGAGCGCGTCCACGACGGCGTCGGAGGCGGCCTGGATGCCACGGCCGAGCGCGGTCGGGTTCGCGCCCGCGGCGATGTTGCGCAGGCCTTCCTTGACCAGGGCCTGCGCCAGCACGGTGGCGGTGGTGGTGCCGTCACCCGCGACGTCGTTGGTCTTGGTGGCGACCGACTTGGCGAGCTGCGCGCCGAGGTTCTCGAACGGGTCGTCCAGCTCGATCTCGCGAGCGATGGTGACGCCGTCGTTGGTGACCGTCGGGCCACCGAACTTCTTGTCGAGGACGACGTGGCGCCCGCGCGGGCCAAGGGTGACCTTGACCGTGTCCGCGAGCTTGTTGACGCCGCGCTCGAGTGCCCGACGAGCGTCCTCGTCGAAGCTGATCTGCTTGGGCATTACTTGAAGCCTCTCTGAGTAGCGAAACGCCCCGGACACCCCGGATGGGGCGCCGGGGCGTCAGTCATGACAGCCGCGCGTCCTAGTTGACGACGGCCAGCACGTCGCGAGCGGAGAGGATCAAGTACTCCTCGCCGTTGTACTTGACCTCGGTGCCGCCGTACTTCGAGTAGATGACGACGTCGCCGACAGCGACGTCCAGCGGGACGCGGTTGCCCTTGTCGTCGATGCGGCCGGGGCCCACCGCGAGGACCTTGCCCTCCTGGGGCTTCTCCTTCGCGGTGTCCGGGATCACGAGGCCGGAGGCGGTCGTCGTCTCGGCCTCGGAGGCCTGAACGACGATCTTGTCCTCAAGCGGCTTGATGTTCACGCTCACCGGGATGACCTCCACGGGTCGTTGGCAGGTTCGTTTGATTAACGGCTCCTGCCACCCCGCCGTCGCGGGGGTCGGGGCGGTGCTGGTGCCGTGCAATTGGCACTCTACCCACGAGAGTGCCAAGCCTTCAACGAGACCCCCGAACCGATCACCATCCGGGAACCGTATTCAGGGCATGTCCACGTTGACGCGACGAACGCTGCTGCTCGCCGGGGTGGCGGGAGTCACAGCGTTCTCGGTCGCCGCCTCGGCCCGGCCGAGCGACCCTTTCACACTCGGTGTGGCCTCGGGCGACCCGGCACCCGACGGAGTGGTTCTGTGGACGCGGCTGGCCGTCGAACCGCTCGCGGAGGACGGCCTCGGAGGCATGCCGAGCCGTCCGATCGAGGTCCAGTGGCAGGTCGCCGACGACGAACGATTCACCCGAATTGTTCAGCGCGGCTCCACCACCGCTCGACCTGAAGAGGCTCACAGCGTCCACGTGGAGCTCGTCGGGCTGGAGCCGGGCCGCGAGTACTTCTACCGCTTCAAGGCCCTCAACCACCTCTCGCGGACGGGCCGTACGCGCACGACACCGCCTCCTGACTCGCTGCAGGTACCGCTGACGATGGCCTTCGCGTCGTGCGCGCAGTACGAGCACGGCTACTTCACGGCCTACCGCAGGCTCGCGGAGGACGAGCCCGACCTGGTGCTGCACCTCGGCGACTACACCTACGAGTACGAGAGCGGCATCCACGTCGCCCCGAGCGGCAACGTCCGGCACGTCGAGGGACCGACCACCACGACGCTCGCCGGCTACCGGCGGCGGCAGGCGCAGTACAAGACCGATCCCGACCTGCAGGCCGCGCACGCCGTGGCGCCTTGGGCGGTCATCTGGGACGACCACGAGGTCGACAACAACTGGGCGGGGCTGCTGCCGGACAAGCCGCAGCCGGACTTCCCCGTGCGGAGGGCCGCGGCCGTCCAGGCCTACTACGAGAACATGCCTTTGCGCAGGTCATCAAGGCTGTACCGGCGGATCGGCTGGGGCTCGCTCGCGACGTTCCACATGCTCGACACCCGCCAGTACCGGACCGACCAGGCCTGCGGCGACGGGCTGCAGCTCTGTCCCGAACGGCTGGAGCCGGAACGCACGATGCTCGGCGCCGCGCAGGAGGAGTGGCTGTTCGACGGCTTCCGCGGCTCGCGGGCGCGCTGGGACGTGCTCGGTCAGCAGGTGTTCTTCTCGCAGTACGACTACATCCCCGGCGAGGTCGACAAGTTCCTGCTCGACGCGTGGGACGGCTACGTCGCCGACCGGGACCGGGTCGTGGCGGCGCTCGCGGACGTGCGGAACCCGATCGTGCTGACCGGGGACGTGCACGCGGCGTGGGGTGCGGAGGTCAAACAGCGGTGGGACGACCCGTCGTCGAAGACCTTGGCGACCGAGCTCGTGACGACGTCGATCACGGCCGGTGGCGACGGGTCGGAGGACTACGCCGAGACACCGCTGTGGCTGCGCGAGAACCCGCACGTGAAGTACTTCAACAACCGGCGCGGGTACACCGTGAGCAGGTTCACGCCCGATGAGCTGCGCACGGACTTCCGCGGGCTCGACTACGTGACGAGACCGGGGTCGCCCGTGCGCACCAAAGCCACTTTCGCGGTGGAAGACGGAAAACCTGGCCTCCACCGCCTCTGATCAAAAGATCTGGACCGTGCTGACCGGAAGGCCCGGCGTGGTCGAGATGTCCATCGGGGACGGCTTGGCGCCCGCCGCGACGAGGTGGGCGCCGAGCGCCGCGATCATCGCGCCGTTGTCGGTGCACAGCCGTGGCCTCGGCACGCGCAGTTCGATGCCCGCCTCGGCACAGCGTTCGGCGGCGAGTCCGCTCAGGCGCGAGTTGGCCGCGACGCCGCCGGAGATCACCAGCGTGCCGACGTCCAGGTCCTTCGCGGCGCGGATCGCCTTGGCGGTCAGCACGTCCGCGACGGCCTCCTGGAACGACGCGGCGACGTCGGCCAGCGGGATCTCCTCGCCGGCCCGCTCCGCGCGTTCGACCCAGCGGGCGACCGAGGTCTTCAGGCCGGAGAACGAGAAGTCGTACTTCGCGTCGCGCGGGCCGGTGAGGCCGCGCGGGAACGCGATCGCGCAGCCGTTGCCCTGCTTGGCGAGCTTGTCGATGGGCGGGCCGCCGGGGTACGGCAGGTCGAGCAGCCGCGCGACCTTGTCGTACGCCTCGCCGGCCGCGTCGTCCACGGTGGACCCGATCTCGGTGATCGAGTTCGCCAGGCCGCCCTCGATCAGCAGCAGCTGCGAGTGGCCGCCGGAGACCAGCAGCGCGAGGCAGCGCTGCGGCAACGGGCCGTGCTGCAACGTGTCCGCGGCGACGTGGCCCGCGAGGTGGTTCACGCCGTAGAACGGCTTGCCGAGCGCGGCCGCGTACGCCTTCGCGGCGGACACGCCGACCAGCAGCGCGCCGGCCAGACCCGGTCCCGCGGTGACGGCGATGGAGTGGATCTGGGAGAGCTCGACCTTCGCGGTGTCGAGCGCCCGGCGCAGGGTCGGCACCAGGGCTTCGAGGTGGGCGCGCGAGGCGACCTCCGGCACGACGCCGCCGAAGCGGGCGTGCTCCTCGACGCTGGAGGCGACCTCGTCGGCGAGCAGTTCGAGCGAGCCGTCCGGACCGAGGCGGACGATGCCGAAGCCCGTCTCGTCGCACGAGCTCTCGATGCCCAGAATCAAACGATCAGACACTTTGAGCAGGCCTTCCCATCGTGTACGCGTCGGCACCCGACGGCTGGTAGTAGCGGCGGCGCAGGCCGAGTTGGTCGAAGCCGTGCGCCTTGTACATCGCGATCGCGGGCTCGTTGTCCGTGCGGACTTCGAGGTAGACCGGCACGTTGATCTCGTCGACGCGGGCCAGCAGGTCCTTCAGCATCGTCTTGCCGACGCCCCTGCCCTGCCAGTGCCCGATGACGGCGATCGTGTGCACGCTGGCCTCGTACTGGCTGACGGCGAGCCCGGCGTACCCGATCAGCTCGGCGTCGGCGTACGCGCCGATGTAGTAGTTGCCGTTGTCGAGCTCGCTGTGGAACGCGTTCTCGCTCCACGGGTCGTCGCCGGGGAACAACGCCAGCTCGATCTCGTGGCACCTGGGCACGTCGGCGTGCCGCAGAGGCGCGAGCGTGACGGTGCCGGTGGTCATGCCCTGGTCACCCGCTTGCGCCCGGTGGGCTCGACGGCGTCGGGACGGCGCAGGTAGAGCGGGGTGAGCGCGGCCGGGCGGGCCTTGGCGAGCACCTCGGCGGCCGCGGCGGCGACCAGGCCCTCGGGACTCGGGTGCTTGGCTTGGAGCAGCTCCAAGCCGAGGATCTCGGCGTAGATCTCGGCGCCCTCACCGGTCGCCTGGCGCACGCCCAGGGCGGGCAGCTTCTCGGCGAGGTCCTGCGGGCGCTCGACGTGCGGGCCGTCCGTGCGGCGACCGGCGGCGTCATAGGCGGCCCAGTAGACCTCCCTGCGCCGCGCGTCCGTCGCGACGAGCAGCGGGTGGCCGCTGGCGGCGTCCTTGGCGATGGCGTCCGGGGTGGCGACCGGGTAGACGGGCCGGTTGAGCGCCTGGCCGAGCGCGGCGGCGGTGGCGAGGCCGACCCGCAGGCCGGTGAAGGGCCCGGGACCCGCGCCCACGACGATGGCGTCGAGGTCGGCGAACGTCTTCCCGGCTTCCGCGAGCGCGGCGCTGATGTGCGGGGTGAGCAGCTCGCCGTGCGCCTTGGCGTTGAGCGTCACCCGCTTCGCGAGCAGGCGCGGCGGGGAGTCTGGCGCGAGTTCGACCACACCGGCGGTGACTGCGGGGGTGGCCGTGTCGACGGCGAGCACTAGCACGATTGTCCAGGGTAGTACGTGTGCAGAACCACACTTCCGATGCGTCCTCAAGGCACTCGTACGACCCTGGATCCATGTTCGCTGAACCGAGTGACCGCGAGGCTCTCCGCTTCGGAGACGCGTCCCTGACCTACGCCGAGCTGCACCAGGCCGCGGGCACTCTGGCCGAACGGTTGCGGGGCCACACACGGGTCGCCGTCTGGGCGACCTCGACGCTGGAAACGTGCGTCTCGGTCGTGGCGGGACTCAAAGCGGGCGTCGCGATCGTGCCGCTCAACCCCAAGCTCGGCGAGCGCGAACTGGAGCACATCCTCGGCGACAGCACGCCGGATCTGGTGCTGCGCGACGAGCCGATCGTGTTCGGCGCGCCCGGCACGTTCGACGAGCCGGGTCCGGAGACTCCCGCGCTGGTCATCTACACCTCGGGCACGACCGGGCCGCCCAAGGGCGTGGTGCTGCCCCGCCGGTCGCTGACCTCGAACATCGACGCGCTGGCCAAGGCCTGGCAGTGGACCGCGGACGACGTGCTGGTGCACGGGCTGCCGTTGTTCCACGTGCACGGCCTGGGCATCGGCGTCCTCGGCCCGCTGCGGCTCGGCGGTGCGGTGCGGCACGTGAAGTTCTCGCCGGAGGCCATCGGCCACGAGTTCGCGAACGGCGCCACGATGATGTTCGGCGTTCCGACGATGTACCACCGGATCGCCGAGGCCGTGGAGAACGACCAGAAGCTCGCCGACCAGTTCCGCACGGCTCGGCTGCTGGTCTCCGGAAGTGCCGCGCTCCCGGCGAGCGACCACGAGCGGATCGCGAGGGCCACCGGTCAGGGGATCGTCGAGCGGTACGGGATGAGCGAGACGCTGATGAACGTCAGCGTGCGGTTCGACGGTGATCGCCGGCCGGGCGCGGTCGGGCTGCCGGTGGACGGCGTCGACGTCCAGGTGGTGGACGAGCAGGGCGACGGCGTGGACGACGGCGCGATCGGCGAGATCGAGGTGCGCGGGCCGAACCTGTTCCTGGAGTACCTCAACCGTCCGGACGCGACCGAAGAAGCGTTCCGGGACGGGTGGTTCAGGACCGGCGACATGGCGGTGCGCGATCCCGACGGCTACATCCGCATCGTCGGGCGGCGGGCCACGGACCTCATCAAGAGCGGTGGCTACAAGATCGGCGCGGGCGAGATCGAGAACGTCCTGCTGGAGCATCCGTCGGTGGCCGAGGTGGCGGTGACGGGCGAGCCGGACGACGACCTGGGCGAGCGGATCGTGGCGTGGGTGGTTCCAGCGGGCGAAGCGCCGGAACCATCAGCCCTCAGCGATCACGTCGCGAAGTTGTTGTCGCCGCACAAGAGGCCGCGAGTGGTGCGCTATCTGCAGGCCCTGCCGCGCAACGAGATGGGCAAGGTCCTCAAACGAGAGTTGTCCTGAAAGGACTGTCGTGGGGGATGGCCGACGGGCTCGTCCGGCCATCCCCCACGACGTTCCGGGGCTGTCAGCCAGCCGAGTTGCCGTTGCAGGCGACGTAGGACGGCGAGTGGTCAACCGTGAAGACCTCGAGCGGGCCGTTCCACTGCCACGGCGCGACACACGCGTTGTTCAGCACGCTGATGCCAGAACCACCGGCGGCGTGGTTGTCGTTGCACGCGGCGTAACCCGGGGCGTGGCCCTCGTGCAGCAGCGAGATCGGGCCGTTCCACTGCCACGGCGCGGCACAGAGGTTGTCGGCAACGCTGATGCCACCGTGGCGGTCGTGCTCGCCGGCGGAGGCGGGAGCAGCGGCCGCGAGGAGCGCGCCACCGATGACTGCGGTTGCGAAGAGCGTCTTCTTGATCATGCGAGTCTCATCGGCCCGTCACGCTCTGTCCTTAATGGACGTCACCCCATGAGTGAGAGAACGTCACACAGGCAGGGGACGTGCGCTCCACTCGCCGTGCGGGATCAGCTGAGCTGTGCGAACGTCGTCGGTTCCGCGTTCGAGCCGGATCAGCAGATGATCTTCGTTCAGGCGTTCCGCGACACCCTCGCCCCACTCGACGGCGACCACGGCGTCGACCAGGTCCGTGTCCAGGTCAAGATCGTCCAGCTCGTCCAGGTGACCCCCGAGCCGGTACGCGTCGACGTGCACCAGCCGCACGCCCCGCCCGTCCTCGGCAGGCTCGTGGACGCGGGCGACGACGAACGTCGGCGAGGACACCCGGCCCTGCACGCCGAGGCCAAGCGCGAGGCCGCGCACCAGCGCCGTCTTCCCCGCTCCCAACGGCCCGGCGAGCAGCAGCAGGTCGCCCGCCCGCACCACTTCACCCAGCTTGCGGCCGAACTCCTCGGTGTCCTCCACCAGGGGCAGTTCGACGGTCTTCACGCTCGGCGCCACCACTTCTTCCGACTCTCTCCGCGATCGGTCGCGCAGCGTTCGACGAGCGCGACCAGGTGGTCGTTGACGAGATCAGCCTGCTCCATCATCACCATGTGCCCGGCACCGGGGGCCCGCACCAGAGTGGCGTGCGGCATCTCCTCCGCCATCCTCTCGGCGTGCGAGAACGGCGTGAGCTTGTCCGCGTCACCACTCAGGATCAGCACCTCGCAGTGCCGCAACCCGGCGAGCGCCTTGTAGCGGTCGTGCGTGCCGAGGGTCTCCAGGAAGTCGGTGAGCACCTTCACCGTGGTCCCGTTGATCATCTTCTCCATCAGGTCCACCAGGGAAGGTGCGACCTTGCGGTCACCGAACGCCAGCGCACGGATACCGCTCCACGTCAGGGTTTTCGTGCCCTTGCGGACCCACTCGACGAGTCCGGGCTGCATGCCCGCGAGCCGGCCGACGCCCATCGTCACCGGGTTGTACCGCGACAGCACGGACTTCGGCAGCCCCGCACCGCCCACGGCTCCGGCGGCCGTGCCGATCAACGCGACGCCGCGCACCCGTTCCTCGAAGAGCTCCGGGTGCTTCTCGGCCAGCGCCATGATCGTCATGCCACCCATGGAGTGGCCGACGAGCACCAAAGGGCCCTCCGGCACGACCGAACGGATCACCGAGTCGAGGTCGAGCGCGAGCTGGTCGATCGTGCTGTTCTCGACGGAGGACTTCCCGGAACGGCCGTGGCTGCGCTGGTCGTAGAGCACCTGGTGGACGCGCGGGTCGAGCAGCTCGGCCAGGTCGCGGCGCTGGAAGTGGAAGCAGCGGCGGTCCAGCGCGAACCCGTGCACCAGGACGACGGTGATGTCCGGCTCGCCGCCGTCCGCCGGGTCGATCTCCTCGACGGAGATCGGCACGCCGTCCTCGGCGGCGACCGTCGACTCGCGATCGGGCCTCAGTTGACCGAGCGGCTCGTCAGCGAGGCTGTCGGACGCGGTCTTGCGCTCGTGCGAGACCTTCGCGGTCTGCGCCACGGCCGCACCGGCGACGACGGCACCGACCGCGCCACCGACCCATCCGACGACCTTCCACACCGGCTTCACGTGTAGATCCTCCGCACCCTGGGCCGGTACATCCCGCAGACGATCTCGTAGTCGATCGTCCCGGTCAGTTCCGCCCACTCCGTCGCCGTCGGCTCCCCCCGGCGCCCGTCGCCGAACAGGACGACCTCGGCACCCTCCGCGATCTCGTCGTTCCCGCAGTCCACGACGATCTGGTCCATGCAGACACGGCCGACCACCGGGCGGCGTCTCCCGTCCAGGAGCACCTCCATCCGGCCGGAGAGCGCCCTCGGGACACCGTCCGCATACCCCGCGGGCACCAGTGCCAGCGTCGTGTCGGTCTGCGCTGTCCATGTCATCCCGTAGGAGACCGACTCACCTGCGGGGATACGTTTCGTGAGCGCCACGTGCGACCGGTAGCTCATGACCGGCCTCAGGTCGTGGTCGGTCGGCACCGGGTTCAGCCCGTACACGGCGATGCCGGGCCTGACGATGTCGAAGTGCAGATCGGGCCTGGTCAGCAAGGCCGCGGAGTTCGCGATGTGCCGCTTCGGGGTCAGGCCGAAGCTCTTCGCCACCTCGTAGGCGTCGTCGAACCTCTTGGCCTGCAGGTCGATGGACGGGTCGCCGATCTCGTCCGCGGACGCGAGGTGCGACCAGACGGCCACCACCTGATGCTCGCGCGCGGCCTCGACCAGCTCGGGCCAGTCGTGGGGCTGGCAGCCGTTGCGGCTCAGACCGGTGTCGATCTTCAGGTGGATCCGCGGCCGGGCGTCGGCCTCCTCGGCTGCGGCCTCGACTCGGCGCAGGTCCGAGATCGACGCCACGGACATGTCGACGTCGGCCGCGAGACCGGCGGCGAGGTCCTCGTCCGGCGCGTCGAGCCACGCCAGGATCGGGGCCCGGATGCCCGCTGTGCGCAGGGCGAGGGCTTCCTGCGTCGAACAGGAACCGAGCCAGGTCGCGCCGGCTTCCAGGGCCGCGCGGGCGACCTCCACCGCGCCGTGGCCGTAGCCGTCCGCCTTGACGACGGCCATCGTCTCCGCACCGGGAGCGAGGCCGGCGAGCAACGCGACGTTGTGCCGCAGCGCACCGAGGTCGACTACCACTTCTGAACGGGCCATAACCTGTTCATCGTGCCATGACTTCGCAGGCCACAAGTGTGAGCGAGCGCTCAGGACCGGCGAAGTGCCCTGATGGCATCGGGAATGGCCGACATCAGGCCCGACGCGGGCACCGGAGCCCCGTCGGCGCCCAGTTCGGCGGCCAGGACGTGCAGGTAGGCGCCGTAACCCGCGGCCAGGAACGGATCCAGGCCACTCGCCAGCAGCGCGCCGATGATGCCCGACAGGACGTCGCCCGATCCGGCCGTCGCGGGCCAGGACGACGTCGCCGAGTTGACCAGCGCCCGTCCGTCCGGCGCCGCCACGACGGTCCGGTGTCCTTTGAGCAGCACCACGGCGTTGAACCGCTGAGCGGCCTTGCGGGCCGCCGCTACGCGATCCGAGCCGACCGGGCCGGCCAGGCGTTCGAACTCGCGGTCGTGCGGCGTCAGCACCAGGGCGGCATCGGGATCGCGGGCGTCCCAGAGCGACGGGGTCGAGGCCAGCAACGTGATGGCGTCCGCGTCGGCGATCACCGGCACCCCGGCGTCCAGCACGAACCTCACGACCTCGGCGGACGAGCTGCCGGTGCCCATGCCGGGGCCGACGACCCAGGCCTGGACGCGGCCGGCGTCGGTGGTCGAGCCGGTGCAGATCGTCTCCGGCCAGCGGGCGCGGATGGCGTCGGCGGCCGGACCGGCGTAGCGGACCATTCCCGACGTCGCGAGCACGGCGGCGCCGGTGGAAAGCACTGCGGCGCCGGGATAAGTGGCGCTGCCGGCCGCGACTCCCGTGACGCCCTGGGTGTACTTGTCGTCGGACGGGCCCGGCACCGGCCAGGCGATGTCCTCGCGGTCCAGCAGCACGAAGCCGGGATCCACTGGCCTGAGGCCGATGTCGACCAGGTGCACGTCGCCGCAGTCGGCCAGCGCGTGCACCGGCTTGAGGCAGCCGAACGTGACGGTGGTGTGTGCGCGGACGTGCGGTCCGGAGATCTCGCCGGTGTCCGGGTCGATGCCGGAAGGCAGGTCCACGGCCAGAATCGGCGCTGTGACCGTCTCGACCAGTGCTGCCGCGTCAGGACGCAACGGACCCCGTGCGGACAGACCGACGATGCCGTCGATCACCAGGTCCGGAGTACCGGCCTCGGAGACGATCCGCCCGCCCACGCGCCGAAACGCTGCCAGGCCCTCGGCGTGCGCCTTGGCCGGGTCGAGCAACACCGCGGACACCGCGACCCCCCTGCGGCGCAGGAAGTAGCCGGCCCACAGGGCGTCGCCGCCGTTGTTGCCCGCACCCACGAGCAACGTGACGCGGCGCCGTCCGGAAAGAAGCCTGAGGGCGTGGGTGGCCACACCGAACGCGGCCTTGCGCATCAGCGAGCCCGGCGGAACTACCGCCATGAGCTCCTCTTCAGCGGCCTTGACGCGTTCGGTGTGCCAGACGCCTCTCACTCACTCGACGGTAACGGACTTCGCCAGGTTGCGAGGCTTGTCCACGTCGTAGCCGCGGGCGGACGCGATCTCGGCCGCGAGGATCTGCAGCGGCACCGTCGAGATGAGCGGCTGCAACAGCGTCGGGACGGCCGGGATCTCGATCAGGTGGTCCGCGAACGGGCGCACGGTCTCGTCGCCCTCCTCCGCGATCACGATCGTGCGGGCGCCACGGGCCTGGATCTCGCTGATGTTCGACACCAGCTTCGAGTGCAGGACGGCGCGGCCCTTCGGCGACGGCATGACCACGACGACCGGGAGGCCCTCCTCGATCAGCGCGATCGGGCCGTGCTTGAGCTCGCCCGCCGCGAAACCCTCGGCGTGCATGTAGGCGAGCTCCTTGAGCTTGAGCGCGCCTTCCAGAGCCACCGGGTAGCCGACGTGACGGCCGAGGAACAGCACCGCCTTCGAGTCGGCGAGGTCGCGACCGAGCGCGCGGACCTGCTCGGCCGTGGCGAGCACGCGGCGCACGGCGTCGGGCATGGCCTCCAGCTCGTGGAACTCGCGGGCGACCTCGTCCGGGTACTTGGTGCCGCGGGCCTGCGCCAGGGCCAGGCCCACGAGGTAGTTCGCGGCGATCTGGGCGAGGAACGCCTTCGTCGACGCGACACCGATCTCCGGACCGGCGTGCGTGTAGAGGACGGCGTCGGACTCACGGGGGATCTGTGCGCCGTTCGTGTTGCAGACGGCCAGAACACGGGCCTTCTGCTCACGCGCGTGACGCACGGCCTCGAGCGTGTCCGCGGTCTCGCCGGACTGCGACACGGCGACGACGAGCGTGTCGCGGTCGAGCACCGGGTCGCGGTAGCGGAACTCGGAGGCCAGTTCGACCTCGACGGGCAGGCGGGTCCAGTGCTCGATCGCGTACTTCGCGACGAGACCCGAGTGGTAGGCCGAACCACACGCGATGACGAAGACCTTGTCGACGTCGCGCAGGTCCTGGTCGGACAGACGCTGCTCGTCGAGGACGATCCGGCCGTTCGCGAAGTGGCCGCGCAGCGTGTTCGCCAGCGCCTCCGGCTGCTCCTCGATCTCCTTGAGCATGAAGTACTCGTGGCCGCCCTTCTCGGCGGCGCTGAGGTCCCAGTTGACCGTGAACGGCTTGGCCTCGGCGACCTCGCCGTCGAAGTCGGTGACCTCGTAGCCGGAGCGGGTGAGCACGACCATCTGGTCCTGGCCCAGCTCGACGGCTTCCTTGGTGTGCGCGATGAACGCGGCGACGTCACTGGCGACGAAGTACTCGTTGTCGCCGACACCGACGACCAGCGGCGAGTTGCGGCGCGCGGCGACGACCTGGTCGGGCTCGTCGGCGTGCGTGATCACGAGCGTGAACGCGCCCTCGAGCCGGCGCGCGATCTTGCGCACGCTGGCAGGCAGGTCACCCTTCGTGTCGCCCTCGGCGTAGGCGAACGCCACGAGGTGCGCGACCGTCTCGGTGTCGGTGTCGGACGCCATCTCGACGCCGAGGCCTTCGAGCTCGGCGCGCAGCGCGAGGAAGTTCTCGATGATGCCGTTGTGCACCACGGCGACGCGGCCGGTGGCGTCGCGGTGCGGGTGCGAGTTCTTGTCGATCGGCGCGCCGTGCGTCGCCCACCGGGTGTGGCCCATGCCGACGGTGCCCGCGAAGTTGTCGCGGCCCACCTCGTCGAGCCTCGTCTCCAGGTTCTGCAGCCGTCCGGCCTTGCGTTCGACGGCGAGGTCGTCGCCTGTCACGACCGCGACGCCCGCCGAGTCGTAACCCCGGTACTCGAGGCGCCTCAGCCCGTCCAGCACGACGTCGAGCGCCGACTGGTGACCCACGTATCCCACGATTCCGCACACGGAAAACAGACTAGCTAGACCACGCCGCTAACCCTAATGAGTGAGGGGGCTCTGTTTGCGCAGGTCACACGCCCATGTGGTGTAGACCAATCTCAGGTGTGGTGCGCGCGACAGGATCGACTACGGTTCACGGCATGGCTCGCCGCGTGATCACGCTGACCGCGAAACAGGCCCTTGAGCAGCTCAGCAGGCCTGGCCCGCACCCCGTGCTGCGCGGCGACCTCGCGCTCGTCGGCCTGCCGGGCGTGATCTTCACGCCCCAGTCCGGCCTCGGTCTGCCCGCCGTCGCGTTCGGACACGGCTGGATGCAGCCCGTACGCCGCTACCACGGCCTTTTGCGACACCTGGCGTCGTGGGGCGTGGTCGCCGCGGCACCGGCCGTGGAGCGCGGCCCGCTGCTGTCGGCGCGGGTGCTGGCGGCGAACCTGCTGACCACTTTGGACATTTCCACCGGCGTGCGGCTCGGCACCGGGGAGATCAGCGTCGACCCGTCGCGGCTGGCCCTCGCCGGGCACTCGATGGGCGGCGGCGCGGCGGTGCTGGCGGCGTCGACCGCGGACCGCATCAGGGCCGTTGTGACTTTGGCCGCAACGGAGACGCGGCCCTCCGCTCTGGACGCGGCACGGGAGGTGCGCGCGCCCGGACTGCACCTCGCGGCGGGCGAGGACCGCATCGCACCACCCGTCGGCCACGCCGAGGCGATCGCCCAGGCCTGGGGCGGCCCCGTGCAACTGCGGCTGCTGCCCAAGGCCTCGCACCTCGGGTTCACCGAGGGCAGGCACTGGAGCGAGCTCATGCTCGACGGCAGCGCCGAACGCGGATCGCAGAAGCTCGGACGCGCGTTCGTGACGGCGTTCATGCTGCGCGTGCTGACCGGCGACAAGACGTACGACGAACTGCTGGACACCGACCTGAAGAGCGCGAATCTCGTCTTCCAGCGGGAAGCCCTGCGTCAGCGCTGACGGCGAGAGGCCCGCACCGGCGTCGGTGCGGGCCTCTCGGCCGGAGAAATCCGGTCAGCTGAGCCAGGTCTGGCCGCTCAGGTCGTCATCGTCGTCCACCGGGGCCGCCCTGCGCGGCCGGGCCGGCGGAGGCGGCGGCGCGACCGGGAGCGGCGGGGCGGGCTGGGGCGCGGGCGGCGGAGTGAACCCCTGCGGGGTGTAGCCGCCGTCGTCGTCCTCCGGCCCGAACGCCAGCTCACCCGCGCCGCGCTCGGGACGCTCCCACTGCGGCTTGCGCGGCTGCTGCTTCTCGCCCTGCGCGACGATGTTCTCGGCGCTCTTCTGCGCGGCCGCGACGTCCTGCTTGTGCTTTTCCTCGCGAGCCGCGATGTCGGCGGCCACCTTGTCCTGGCTCGCCTTGAGCTCCGCCGAGACCTCCGCGGTGGCACGGCGGGTCTTGGCGATGTTCTCGTCGAACAACGCCTGAACGCGCGGGTCCACTTCTCCGATCATCGCCATGGGTTGGCGGCCTCTCCTCGGTCTTCACCCAGCGTGGTCTGCATGGCGCTCAACGGGTTGCTGTTGTCGTCGTCGAACAACGTGCCCGTGGTGCGCCACTGGCTGGCTCCGCGCTCGGTGTCGCCGCCCTGCTGACCGCCGGCTCCGGCTCCGGCACCGCCGCCCATCATGCCGCCGCCACCCATCATGCCGCCGGAGGCCGCACCGCTCGGCGCCTGGCCCTGGGCGTCCTGCATGGACGGCAGGTTCGCGGAACCCGCCTGGCCAGCCTCGGACGGGTTCGTGTTGAACGAACCGCCGCTGCTGTCGCTCGAGTTCGGGCTGCTCCACGCGCTGTCGGCGTTCGAGCCGCCGAGCACGGACTCGCCACTGCCCGCGCCGCCGGTGAACGAGACACCGGACGTCGACGTGCTGTCGGAGGCCTGGGCGAACTGCGGGGCGCTCTCCGCGGAGATCCTGGGCTCGCCGACGTTCGGCATGATGCCGTTGTCCTCGATGTAGCTGCGGCCCGTCGACTCCTGGAAGCGCTCCGCCACGTTCGGCGTGGTCTCCCCCGGCGGGCTCCAGACCTGGTCGCCCGCGGGTGCGGGCATCGTCTGGAAGCCGGACTCGGCGGGCATCGTCTGGAAGTCGGCCTCGGCGGGCAGCGTCGTGACCACGTCCTCGACGGGCTGCGGGAAGTCGGACTCCGGCGTGCGCAGGCCGTCCTCGAGCCTGCCGCCGTCGGAGCCGCCCCCGCCGGGACCGGACTCGGAGCCCGGCGTCTGCGCGGCCGGGTTCTCGTCCTCGCCGAAGCCCACGCCGATCTTGTCGGGCGTGCCGTCGCCGTTGTCCGCGGTCAGGTTGATCTCACCGGTCTTGGTGTCGACCTCGGCGGTGAAGTTGACGCCGTCCTGCTCGATGTGGATCTTGCCGTCCTCGCCGACCTCGACCGGGATCGGGTTCGACTCCGAACCCAGCGGGCCCGTCGTCGGGGCGGCGCCGCCACCGGGCGCCGGGGTGCCGCCCGCGGCAGGCGTCTGAGCGCCTGGCGTCTGGGCACCCGCGGTCTGGTTCGAGGCGGTGAGCTGGTTGGCCATGTTGGTGATGGCCTGCGTGCCGTTCTGCCCCATCAGGGCCTTGGCGGCCTCGGGGTTCTTGCTGAAGTCCAGGTCGTAGGTCTTCGGCTCGCCCTTGGGCGTGTCGATCGTCATCTTCACGTGCCCGTTCGAGTCGGGCTCCGTGACCTTGATCGTGTTGTCGCCCGCCGTGACCGTGACGGTCTCGAGCTCTTCCTCCGGCTTGGGCTGGTCCGGCTTGCCGTCGCCGTCGAGGTCGTCGGGCTTGCCGTCGCCGTCGGTGTCACCGGGGACGTCGGGCTTGCCGTCGCCGTCCTTGTCGAGCGGGTTCTCCGGCTTCGGCATCTCCGGCGCGCCACCGCCGCCACCGCCGCTCGGGCTGCCGCCACCGCCGCCACCGTTCGGGCTGCCGCCGCCACCGCCGCCGCCGTTGTCGACGTTCTTGCGGCCGCCGCCCTGATCGGAGAACGCCGGGGGGTCGCCAATCGGGCCGAACGTGTCCTTGAACGCGTTCTTCAAGCCCGTGAACATGGCCTTGTAGTCGGCGTCGACACCGGCCTGCACGGCCTGGCAGTAGCCGTCGAACGCCTTCTTCTTGCCGTCGAACTCCTCGCAGAGCGCCTTCAGCTTCTGCTTGGCCTCGTTGATGATGGATTCCCGCCGGCCCGTGACCCAGGAATCCCAGCCGAGGCCCGCGAGAACGCCCGACAGGATGCCGCCGGTGAGAGCGCCCACGACACCGCCGACGACCCAACCGGGCAGGCCGGTGAGTCCGTCGAGGATGCCCGCGTCGTTCTCGAAGATGTCGCCGTTCGCCTGACGGATCGCGGTCTCGGCCTCCTCGACCGTCAGACCGCCGCACTTCTCCGAGTACTGGTCGTGGATCTGCTGCGCGAAGTCCTTGACGTGCTTCTGCATGTTCGTCACGCCGGCGGTGACCGCGCCGGGAGCCGTGCCCGCCTGCTGCACGAACGTCTTCGAGGCGCCGGCGAACTTGGTCCGGTACTCGCCCGCGGCCTTCGCGGCGGAGCCCTCCCAGGAACCGAGCCCGTTCCAGGCGGAGCCCAGCGCGTTGTCGTGCGCCTCCGCCTTCTTCACGTTCTCGGTGAGCTTGTGGGCGTCTTCGCGGAACTTCGCGAAGTCGATGTCGCGAACCTCGTCGTACTGCCGGTAGATGTCGTTCTGCAGGTTCGGCGCGGCACCACCGTGACCGCACGCCTGCGCGGCCTTCGGGTAGATCGGGATGAACTTCTCGAAGAACCTGAGACCGGGGGCGCCGGCGTCGAGCAGCGTGTTGCTGTTCGGAACGTCACCCTGCTCGTTCAGGACCTTCTGGGTGGAGCCGAGCTCGCGCTCCACCTTGGCCTGGTCGACGAGCTTGTCGGCGTCGCCGCCCTTCTTCTCCCACTGGGCGCGGTCGACCTCCTTGCCGGCGACCACCCCCATGCTCAGGCCGCCGGTAGGAACGGCCAACGCCGCGCCGAGCAGGTAGCTGCCGACGCCGGGATCGCTCGGAACATCGACTCCGTTGGCCTTCGCGTACCGCTCGACGTCCTCGTCCGAGGCGCCGGCACCGGCGAGCGCAGGTACGAGCTGCTTCTTGGTCTCCGGAGTGACGTTCGGGTCGTCGAGGAGCTTCTTGATCTCGGTCTGATCCGCCACGACTCGTTACCCCTTGAACTGGCTCGAGGTCTGCGCCTCGTTCGACTCGTACGTCTTGGCGACGTCCTTCAGGCGAGTGGCGATGCCGGTCGCCTCCTTGCCGAACTTCTCCAAGTCCTGGCCGAAGAGGTCGAAGCAGGCCTTGTACTCGGCGGCGACGCCCTGGAACTTGCGGCCGACCTGCCCGGCTCCCACACCCGGCACGGCCGCGGCCTTCATCTGGATCAGGGCTGATCCCTCTGCCTCGTACGTCCCCGCAGCCTTGGTCAAATCGCCGGACTGAACGCCGAACCCAGCCATCTGCTCGCCTCCCCTAGTCCCCGATCTGACGCAATTCGGCCTCATCGGGTTCCGCCATACAGTGCCAGCTCGGATCACGCGGTGACCGGAGCTCCAGGATGTCGGTTGCCTTAGTAAACAGCCATTCGGCGCAAGACGCCGATGATCACCACTGAACAGGTGGCGCCTGGTCACCAGCCGCCGGGCGCGGGCGGCTGTGTGCCGGGCGGGGGCTGCTGCGGGTACCCGTGGGACGGGTACGGCTGCTGCTGGGGGAATCCCTGCTGGGGAGGAGCCTGCTGCGGAACTCCCTGCGGGTACTGCTGCCCGTACGGCTGCTGGGGATGGCCGTGACCGGGCGGGAACGGGGGCTGGGCGACGGATTTGCGCTTCGACGTCGTGACGACGGCGATGACGACCGCTGTCACACCTCCCAGGAACACCAGGAGTACGAGCAACATCAACATGGTCATTCCCCAGCCCCCATCTGTCCTCAGTGCACCGAGGAAACCACACCCGCGAGGCGCTGCGCGGCCGACTCGGCCTGTTCGTGGCTCGTCGCCTCGACCATCACCCGCACGAGCTGCTCGGTTCCGGACGGGCGCAGCAGCACGCGGCCGGTGTCGCCGAGCTCGGCCTCGACGGCGGCGACGGCCTCGCTGACCGTGGACGCCTTGGCGACTGCCGCCTTGTCGGTGACCTTCACGTTGATCAGGACCTGCGGCAGGCGGCGCATCACCGAGGCGAGGTCGGCGAGCGACTTGCCGGTCTCGGCCATGCGGGCCATCAGGCGCAGCGCGGTGAGCAGGCCGTCGCCGGTGGTGGCGTGCGCGGGCAGCACGACGTGGCCCGACTGCTCGCCGCCGAGCGAGAAGCCGCCGGCCTTGAGGTCCTGCAGCACGTAGCGGTCGCCAACGGCGGTGGTGCGCAGCCGGATCTTGGACTCGCGCATGGCGATGTGCAGACCGAGGTTGCTCATCACGGTGGCGACGAGCGTGTCCTCGAACAGCTCACCCGCGTCGCGCATGGCGAGCGCGAGGACCGCGAGGATCTGGTCGCCGTCGATCGGCTCACCCTGGGCGTCCACGGCGAGGCAGCGGTCGGCGTCACCGTCGTGCGCGATGCCGAGGTCGGCACCGTGCTCGCGGACCGCGGCGGCCACGACGTCGATGTGGGTGGAACCACAGCCGGCGTTGATGTTGAGGCCGTCCGGGTTCGCGTTGATCGCGATCACCTCGGCCCCCGCGCGGCGGTAGGCGTCCGGTGCGGCCACCGACGCGGCACCGTTCGCGCAGTCCACCACGACCTTGAGGCCGTCCAGGCGGTGCGGTGTGACCTTGAGCAGGTGCTCGACGTACTGGGTCTCGGCGTCGGGAACATCACGCACCCGGCCGATGGCGGCACCGGTCGGCCGGTCGAAACCGGCGCCCATGTGCTGCTCGATCTCGTCCTCGACCGAGTCGGGCAGCTTGTGGCCACCGGCGGCGAAGAGCTTGATCCCGTTGTCCGGCATCGCGTTGTGCGACGCGGAGATCATCACGCCGATGTCGGCGCCGAGGGATGCGACCAGGTACGCGACGGCGGGCGTGGGCAGGGCACCGACGCGCAGCACGTCCGCGCCGGCCGAGGTGAGGCCCGCGGTGACGGCGGCGTCGAGCATCTCGCTGCTCGCCCTGGGGTCGCGGCCGACGACGGCGATGGGGCGGTGGGAGCGGTCGTGCTCGGCGAGCACCCGCGCCGCCGCGGAAGCGACGGACATCGCGAGTTCAGGGGTGAGATCGGCGTTGGCGAGACCGCGTACACCGTCGGTGCCGAACAGGCGGGCCATGGAACCTCCGAAGTGGACACTGCAAGGCGGCGGGGACTGACCCGGAAAACCCGGAAACCCTTGAAAACACTGCGGGAGCAGCAGTTCGTAGTGAACTGCTGCTCCCGCAGGTACAGCTGTAACGCCAGATCAGCGCTTGGAGTACTGAGGCGCCTTGCGGGCCTTCTTCAGACCGTACTTCTTGCGCTCCTTGACCCGCGGGTCACGAGTGAGGAAGCCGGCCTTCTTCAGGACCGGGCGGTCCTCGATGTCGATGGCGATCAGCGCACGCGCGATGGCGAGACGCAGCGCACCGGCCTGGCCGGTGATGCCGCCGCCGTGCAGGCGACCGATCACGTCGAAGGTCTCGGGCTTCTCCGTGGTGACGAGCGGCTCCCTGATGAGCTGCTGGTGCACCTTGTTCGGGAAGTAGGCCTCGAGGGTCTTGCCGTTCAGCGTGAACTTGCCGGTGCCGGGCACGAGGCGGACGCGGACGACGGCCTCCTTGCGGCGGCCGACGGTCTGCGCGAGGTGCGCGGCGCCGTTCAGCGAGGGCGCGACCACCGGCGCGGAGGTCTCGTCGACCTCGGCCTCGTCGGCGTCAGCCTCGACGGCCTCGGCCTCAACGGCGTCAGCCTCGACGGCTTCGGGAGCCTCTTCGGCCTCAGGAGCGTCGACGACCTCGGCCTCGACAACCTCGGCCTCGACCTCGGGGGTCTCGACCTCAGGGGTCTCGTTCTCAGGGGTGGTCACAGGAACTTCCTCGGTGTTCTCGTCGCTCACTGGGCGATCTTCTTGATCTCGAAGGCCTGCGGCTGCTGCGCCTCGTGCGGGTGGCTCGCGCCTGCGTAGACCTTGAGCTTGTTCGCGATCTGACGGCCAAGGCGGTTCTTGGGCAGCATGCCCTTGATCGCCTTCTCCACCAGGCGGTCCGGACGCGTGTCCAGGACCTCGCCGAAGGACTGCTTGCGCAGACCACCGGGGAAGCCGGAGTGGCGGTACTGGAACGCCTGGTCGCGCTTCGCACCGGTCAGAGCGACCTTGTCAGCGTTGATGATGACAACGAAGTCACCAGTGTCAACGTGAGGTGCGTAAGTCGGCTTGTGCTTGCCGCGCAGCAGCGTCGCGGCCTGGGTGGCGAGCCGGCCGAGCACCACGTCCTGGGCGTCGATCACATGCCAGGTGCGGGTCACCTCACCGGGCTTCGGGCTGTACGTGCGCACGGATCTACCTCGTCGTCACTTGCGTCTGGGGTCACTGCGGCGGTTGCCCCAGACCGATCTTGGACGAACCAAGCGGTGGTTCCGAGACAGGCGCGACACATAGGGGTGCCAGCTACCGCACAACAACGTCAGAAGATACCGGATGGGTGCTCCGGGACCAAAACGGCCCCTCCGAAGCCACCTCACCATGGACATACGCGAGCCCCGGACCACGTGGTTCCGGGGCTCGCGAGAGTTTCTAGCCGACCGCGGCGATTTACCAGCGCGCGGCGTTCTGACGCTCGGACGTCTCGTAGGCCTCGCCGGCCTGCTGCACGGCGACACCGATGGCGGCGAGCACGGCCTGCAGGTCTGCGGCGGCCTTGTCCCACTTCTCCTGCGCGGCCTGGTACTGCGTGGCGGCGTCGCCCTCGTAGCCGGAGAGCGTGCTCGTCACCTTGGTGCGCAGGTCGTCCAGCTGCTGGTCAACGCTCTTGGCGGAGCTGCTGATCGACGAGGCCGCGTTCGCCACCTCGGCGAAGGTAACCCTAATCGGACCGGTCATTGTTATCTCCCCTGGGATGTTTTTGAAGTCTGGAAATGCGAGAAGCGACTAGCGAACGAAAGCAAGATCAGCTGAGTCGGCTGGTGATGTTGGACATGCTCGACTGCTGCTCTTCCTCGTTGCGGGCGTAGACGTCCGCGGAGCTGGAGATCTGCTCGGCGATGGCCATCAGCGCTTCCTGCACCTTGGCCGCGTCGTCGTGGAAGCGCGACATCAGGTTGGCGAACGCGGTGGCCGCGCCACCCTGCCAGCTGCCGGCCAGCGTGTCGACGGTGCTGCCCACCTGACGGAGCGTGCCCTGCGTCTGGTCGTTGACGTCGGCGATGTGCTTCGCCAGCGCGTCGAGCTCTTCAGACGTAACGGTCAATGCCATTGGGAGATGCCCCCTTCAGAGAACTTCAAGTCGTACTTCTTGGTTCGTACGTCTCTTCCGACGAGGACCCTGCCACGTCGGTTCCGCCCTGTCGCGATTTCGTTCGAAGTAGTTGCGCTAGTAAACGGCTCCGGGTGAAACCAGGCGTCAGTAGAGGATTCGCGACTGCGAAAAGTCCTCGTCATCGTCACTCACACGGGGAAGCTGACCACTCGGACCGGCGACGGCGGAAGAACCGAGAGTCACCCGTTCCGTCTCAACTGGAGCGGGCGCGGTGAGTTCGGCGACGCTCGGCACCGGTTCGACGGCCAAACCCCGATCCGCGCGGAAGCCCGCGGCGGCCTGCTGGACCTCGCCGGAGGTGGCCTGAGCGCCGGGCTCGACCTTGCGCTCACGCGCCTGCGCGGCGAGATCACGCGTGCGTTCCCGCAGCTTGGCGTTGCGTTCACCGACCTCACCCGACGCGCGACGGGCACGGGTGACCGCGGCTCCTACCTCGGCGCGGAACCGGGCGAGGACCTCGGTGGCGGACATCGGCGACTCCCTGACGTTGCGACTGTCACTTGATGACGAGCGAGCTGACGATCCGCTCGCAGGCGGTGCGGACCTGGGCCTTGGTGGCCTCCGTCGCCTGGCAGCCCACGCTCACCTGGACGTCGCCGGCGAACTGGATGTACCACTCGACCCCGGTCACTTCGACCACTTCGCGATAGTGAACAACAGACTTGCCCGCGAATGTCGTGTTGTCGACGAAGTCGGCGACCTCGTCGCCATTGTCCTTGCGTTGCTGATACAGGCCCTTCAACTCACTCAACGCGCGAACTCGGTCCTGGTCGCTGTTGTACGTGAGAGTTTGCTCCTGCACAGCAATTCGAGCTTCCGGTTGTTTGCTATCGGAATTCTTGCGCTCAATCGGTTGCAAAAGCACCTGTCGATCACCGGCCGCGCCGCCGGTCTGCTCCCACCCGTCCGGCCGGGTGAAGCTGTAGTCGTAGACGGCGATCTGGTCGCCGGGCGGAGTCGGCTGCTGCGGCGGCTTGCGGTTCAGCCAGAGGTAGCCACCGGCACCGGCCGCCGCGAGGAGGATCACGACACCGATCGTGATGAACAGCGGCGCCTTGCTCTTCTTCCGCGGCGGCGACGGCGAGGCCGTGGCGAACGACACGGGGAACTGCCCGGGAGGCGGGGGCGTGATCCGGCGGGTGATCTTGCGGGTGGTGTCGTCGCCGACCCTGAGGTTGTGAGTCACCTCACCCGACGGGCCCTTCGGCGACGGGGCGACGCCGCCGGTCCGTTCCGGATCGAGGCTGACCGCCCGCAGCGCGCCGCGGGCCACCACCGTCTCCGGCTGGTCGATGCTCGTCGGCACCACGCGGATCTGGTCGTGCACCAGGCGCGCGACGAGAGGGATCCGGCTCGACCCGCCGACCAGGAACACCCCGGCGAGTTGCTGGGGCCGCAGACCGGCGTCGCGGACGGTGGCGGCGGCCAGCGCGGCAGCCCGGCTCAGCGGCGCGGTGATCAGCTGCTCCAGGTCCGACCGCGTCACGTGCGCGTCGGGGAACGGCTGCGGCATCGGTACGTCGGTGTAGGCGTGCCGGGACAGCGTCTCCTTGGCACCCCGCACGTCCTGCCGCAGCACCCGCCGCTTGCGCCGGTCGGCCATCTCGCGGCCCTCGACGAGCTGCCGCCACGCCTCGGGGTCCTTGGCCGCGACCAGCCCGCCGACGTGTTCGAGCAACGCCTGGTCGATGTCGGCGCCGCCGAAGCTCGGGTCGCCCTTGGCGGACAGCACCCGGAAGCTCTTGCCCGCGCGCGCCACCACGCTGGCGTCGACCGTGCCGCCGCCGAGGTCGAGCACGGCGAGGGCGGCACCGTCCGGAATGGAGTGGCTCGCGGAGTGGAAGACGGCGGCGGCCACCGGTTCGGGCACCAGCACCAGCTCGCGGCCGAGCCCGCGCGCCGCCTGCAGCAGGACGCGGGTGCGGACCGTGCCCCAGTCCGCGGGGTGGGTGAGGACGAGGAGGTCTACGGGCGCTCCTCCGCCAACGCGCCGTGCTTCCCCTACGGCTCGGGACAGCACCGCGCGCACAACGTCCACAACGGGCAGCACGGTGCTGCCGAGCAGCAACTCCCCCTCGTCGACGCGGCGCTTCGGGTGCGGCTCGTAGCGGGCCGGGTCGACCGCGGCCTGGCGCTCTGCCTCCTGACCGACGAACAACGTCCCGTCGGCGGCGGCGAACACGGCGGACGGCACCAGCGGCTGGCCGTCGAACACGACGACCTGCGGCTCCCGGCCGTGCGCGGAGATCGCGACGCAGGTGCTCGACGTGCCGAAGTCGACCGCGACGTGCAGGCTCATGCACCTTCCCCTCTTCCGGGCACATGCTTACCCGATGGGACTGACCTGGACGACACGGATGGCAAAGGTCGCCGCGGGAGTTCAGCTCAGCGCCGCCGCCCGCGCGGCCAGCGCGTCCGCCCGTGCGTCATTCCTCGACCGATAGATGTCGACGGCTTCCAGCCAGACGGCCGCGGCTTCGTCGAGCCTGCCCTGACCGACCAGCACGTCGCCGATCAGCACCAGCCCCTCGGTCACTCCGTCGGTGTCGCCGACGTCCTTCATGAACGCCACGACCGCCCGCAGTTCCGGCTCGGCCTCGGCGTACCTGCCCCACCCCGCGAGCGCGGCGGAGCGGTAGGCGCGCACGCGGATCACGAGGAACTCGTCGCCGTGCCGGGCGGCGAGCGGTGCGACGATGTCGGTCTCCCGCAGTGCCTTCTCCCACTGCCCGTCGCGGTTGAACCTGGCCGCCAGGTTGCAGTGGCTGATGATCTGCAGGTTGAGATCGCCGATCTCGGCCGCGATGACGAGGGACTCGCGCAGGTAGGTCTCCGCCTCCTCGCGGCGCCCGAGCGTGCTGTACAGCTTCGACATGTTGCCCAGCACACCCGCGACCGAGACCCGCTCGCCCTCCGCCCGCACGAGCTCCAGCCCGATCTCGAAGTTGCGCAGCGCCTCGTCGAAGCGCCCCAGGAACTCGTAGATCGCGGCCAGCTTGGTGCGGGCGATGCCCTGCTCCGCCACCGAGCCGAACCCCTGCACCGCCTCGAACAGGTCGACCGCGTCGTGCCGGTGGGTGCTGTCGACGATCAGGTGGCTGTGCAGGTGGACCGGGATCAGCAGAGCGTGCCGGTGCAGGCCCCGCGCGATCGCGGCGAACGCGACGGCCTTGAGGTTGGCCCACTCCTCCCGGCGCCACCTCTGCGCGACGAACCACGACGAGAACTCCTGCGGCATCACACCGGACGTCACGGCGTCGGCGCGCAGGACGATCTTGTGCGAGTCGAGCGAGGTCGCGTTCTCCAACGTGTGGACGTACCACTCCGTCAGCCGCAATGCCGCTTCTTCTTCGCCACCGCACAGTTCCGCCGAGTACACGCGCAACAGGTCGTGCAGTTCGTACCGTCCCGGAGTCCGCGACTGCACCAGGTGATCGGCGACCAGCCGCTCCAGCAGGCGACGGGCCTGGGCGACGGAGACGCCGGCGAGCGCGGCCGCGGCGCCGGCGTCGAAGTCCGGGCCGGGATGCACGGACAGCAACCGGAACATCCGTGCCGAGTCGGCGTCCAAAGCCTGGTAGGACCAGGACAACACCGCGCGCACGTCGATGTCGTCGTAGTCGGTCAGCGCGTCGAGCCGAGCCTCGTCCAGCTCCGCGACGAACTCCCGCAGTGCCACGTCGGGGAAGCGCGCGACCCGTTCGGCGAACACCCGCAGCGCCAACGGCAGCCCGGTGCAGCGCTCGACGATCTCGCGCGCGGCCTCCGGTTCGGCGTGCAGCCGCTCGGCACCGAGCACGGCCGTGAGCAGTTCCAGCGCCGCATCCAGGTCCAGCTGGCGCAGGCTGATCGAGGTGGCGTCGTGCTGCGAGACCAGCGCGCGCAGCTGGTTGCGGCTGGTGACCACCACGCGCACGCCGGCCACACCGGGCAGCAGCGGCAGCACGTGGCGAGGCGCGGCGGCGTTGTCGAGCACCAGCACCATCCGCCGGTCGGCGAACGTGGTGCGCAGCAAGGCGAACCGCGCGTCCGCGTCGGTGGGGACCTTCTCGACGCCCAGCCCCACCAGCAGGGTCTCCGCCGCGGCCGCCGGATCGACCGGCTGCGCCTCCGGGTCGAACCCGCGCAGGTTGAGGTACAGGTCACCGTCCGGGAAGTCGTCCCGCGCCTCACGTGCCCAGCGCAGTGCCAGGGCGGTCTTCCCCACGCCACCGACGCCGTGCACGACGGTGACACCGCTCGTCTCGCCGAGCAGGCGGAGCTCGTCGTCGCGGCCGACGAAGTTCCGGACACCGGCGGGCAGCTGCCGCGGCACCTGACGACCGCCGGAGGGCACCTCGCCGCGCAGGATCTGCTGGTGCAGCTCCTGCAACGCCGGGCCGGGATCGACACCGAGCTCGTTCACCAGCTGCTCGCGCACCCGCTGGTAGGCGGCCAGCGCCTCGGCCTGCTGGCCGGCGCGGCACAGGGCCAGCATCAGCTGCCGCCAGAACGACTCCCGCAACGGATGATCGGTGACGAGCGATCTCAGCTCGGCGACGAGCTCACGGCCGAGTCCGCGGTGCAGGTCGGCTCCGATGCGCGACTCCAGCGCGTCGAGCCGTTGCCCCTCGAGCCTCGGGACGTCCTCGCGGTGCAGCGAGTCCGAGGCGACGTTGCCGAGCATCGGGCCACGCCACAACGCCGTGGCGGTGGTGAAGTCCTGAGCAGCCGCCACAGCCCTGAACCGCAGCAGGTCCAGCTCGTCGGGGTCGGCGTCGAACCGGTAACCCCCTGGCACGGTGCGCACGCGGTTCGCGGCGCCGAGCGACTTGCGCAGGCGGGCCACGACCATCTGCAACGTCTTGTGCGCGCGGTCAGCCGTTGGCGGCTCGCCGTCCCACAACCTCTCCACGAGCTCGTCCACCGACACGAACTCGTTGGGGCGCAACAACAACGTCGCCAGCAACGTCTGCACCTGCCCGGCAGGCACCGCCACCGGCTTCCCGTCGAGCAGCACTTCCAGCGGACCCAGCACCCGGAACTCGACGCTCACGTTCACCCCATTTCACGACGAGTGTGGCAGTTCATCAAGCGTCAGGAGAGTTCGGCGATCCGGGCTCGCAGCTTCTCCGCGGCCTTCTCGTTGCCCATGTCCTCACGCAGCAGCAACGCCTCCTTCAACGCGGCCACGGCGTCCTCCGCGCGTCCGGCACGGGCGTGTGCGTCGGCGAGGTTCTCCAGCGTCACGGTCTTGATGGCGACCGACAGCTGGTCGCCGGGCAGTGCGAGCACCCGCCGGAACGTCGCGACGGCCTCGGTGAGGTGGCCGCGTTCCAGGTGCAGCAGACCGCGGGTGTCCAAAGTGGATGCCGCGAGGTCGGCCATGCCCGCCTCCGTGACGACGGCGTACGCCTCGTCGTTCGCGGTGAGTGCGGCGTCGAACTCCTTGAGGCTGACCAACGTCATCGAGTAGTTGTTCAGCGCCATGGCCAGCCCGGACGGGGAGCCCTGTTCCCGGCGCTTCTCGATCGCTCGTTCGTGCAGGGCCTTCGCCGACTCCAGGTCGCCGCTCATCGCGTGGTTGACGGCCCACTGGTCGAGGGTGACCGCGATGCCGTGCAGGTGGCCGATCTCCTCGCGCACCCGCAGCGCCTCGGCGTAGTGGACGGCGCCGTCTGCGAACGCTCCCAGGGAGGAAAGGGCGTTGCCGAGCGAGTGCAGGGTGATGCCCTCGGCGTACCTGTCGGCACTCGCGCGGGCGGCCGCGAGTGCGACGCGGTACAGCGCGATCCGTTCCGACGGCCGCCCGCGCAAGTGGAGGTAGCCGAACATGACGGTCGCGAGCTGCCAGGCGTGCTGGTGCAGGCCGTGCTCACCGGCGAGCCCGACGGCGGCGAGGAGGTTCTCGTGCTCGGTCTCGCACCAGGCGGCGGCGACCGCCGAGTCCTCGAACAGCACCGGCTGCACGCCGTCGGACAACGGGCCGAACGTGATGGTGACCCGGCTGTGGCGCAACAGCCGGTCGGCGCCGTCCACCGAGTGCAGGTAGAACTCCAGCAGCCGGCGCACGGCCGCGAGCCGCTCGGTGGCCGGATCCGCTTCCCGCAGCGAGCGCGCGTACTCGCGCAGCAGGTCGTGGGAGGTGTACCGGCCCGGCGAGCGTTCGTCGAGGAGATGCATGCGTGCCAGCGTTTGCAACGACCTGCGCACCTCGGCGCGACGGCGGCCGTCGAGCGCGGTGGCCGCGTCCAGGGAGATGTCCGGGCCCGTCGTCAGGCCGAGCAGCCGGAAGAGTCTCGCCGTGTCGTCGTCCAGACGGCTGCAGGACGTGGCGAAGACCGCCTCGACGTGGGTCATCAGGCCGTCCGAGGCCCTGAGCTCGTCGACGAGCGCGCGCAGGCCGAGGCCGGGATCGTCGGCCGCCCGGGAAGCGGCGACGGCGAGGGCGAGCGGCAGGCCGCCGCAGAACGCGACCAGGTCCGCGACGGCGTCCGGTTCGGCGGCCACGCGCCCCGCACCGAGGCGGGCGGTGAGCAGTGCGACGGCGTCGTCCTCGCCGAGCAGGTCGAGCGTCACCGGCACCGCGCCCTCGCGGACGACGAGTCCGGTGAACCGGTTGCGGCTGGTGATCACGACCAGGCAGCCGCGGCCTGCGGGCAGCAGCGGACGGACCTGTTCGACGTCGCGGGCGTTGTCGAGCAGCACCAGCACCCGGCGGTCGGCGACGACGCTGCGGTAGAGCGCCGCGCGTTCGGGCAGGTCCACCGGAACCCTGCCGCCGGACACCCCGAACGCGCCGAGGAACGCCGCCAGCACCTCGGCCGGGTCGGCGGGATCAGCTGACGGATCGAAGCCGCGCAGATCGACGTACAGCTGCCCGTCCGGGAAGCGGTCCGCGACCGAGTGCGCCCACCGCACGGCCAGCGCGGTCTTGCCGATCCCCGCGGTGCCGTCGATCGCGGTGATCACCACCGCCGCCCCGCCCGTGGTGACCTCGGTCAGCCTGGCCAGTTCGGCGTCGCGACCGGCGAAGTGCACGGCCCCGACGGGCAACTGCCGAGGCACGCCGGTCCGCGAGGCCGGGTCGAGCAGCCGCGCGTGCAGGTCGCGCAACGGCTGACCGGGCTCGACGCCCAGTTCGTCGTCGAGGTGATCGCGGATCTGCTCGTACGCGGCGAGCGCCTCCACTGGCCGTCCCGCCTGGTGCAACGCCTGCACCAGCTGCGCCCAGAACCCCTCGCGCAGCGGGTGCTCGCCGGTCAGCTCCCACAGCTCGTCCACCAGCCCCGCCCCACGCCCGTGCGCCAGATCGGCCTCAATGCGCCGTCCGTGCACCACGAGCCGTTCCTCGACGAGCGGCGGCACGTCCTCGCGGTGCAGGTGCTGGGAGGCGACGTTGGACGCCACCTCACCCCGCCAGTGCGCCAGCGCGGCAGCGAACTCGCCCTCGGCGGCGAGCCGCCGGAACCGGGTCAGGTCGAGCCGCTCCGGGTCGACCTCGGCCAGGTAGCCACCGGTGGCCGTGCGCACGCAGTTGGCGTCCCCCAACGCCATCCGCAGCCGCCGAACGACCATCTGCAACGTCTTGTGCGCGCGGTCGAGCGTGGGCGGCTCACCGTCCCACAGCCGTTCCACCAACTCGTCGACGGACACGAACCGGTTGGGCCGCAACAACAACGTGGCGAGCAGAACGCGCCCGCGCCCGGCGGGAACCGGCACGCGCACGCCGTCGCGCAGCACCTCCAACGGCCCGAGGACGCGGTACTCGACGTTCATGGGCTCCTTCACCTGCTCGTCCACAGTGGATTCTCGAGGGCGTGACCGAAGTGTGAGCGCCGGTCGGCAAGCTCATCATCAGCCGGGGACGACAGCGGCAAATGGCTTCGCCTGGGGGGTCGCTGTCGCCCCGGCTGCTCCAGGCCGTCAGCCTCTCGGCGAGCTCCTTCGCCCGCCAGTTGCCGAGAGCACGCGGTCCGTCTCACCCAGCACGCGGTACTCGGCTCGCACAGGTCCTCCCAGGTCGCGGCCAGTTTAGCGGTGTGTGATCACGGTGTGAGCAAAGTGTGAGCGGGGTCGGGCAGAGTACTTCTCAGCGGTGCTGGTGGCTGAGTTACCTGGGGGGCCACCAGCACCGCTGATCAGTTCCCGGGACGCCGGTCTCAGTTCAACGAGGCCAGCAGCTCGCGCACGTCGTCCGCCTGCGCGTTGCCCAGGTCGTCGTAGACGTCGAGCGCCGCGAGGTAGTAGCCGCGGGCCGCGTCCAGTTCGCCGAGGTCCCGCTTCATGTCGGCCAGCCGCACGAGCGTGTCCGCCTGGTAGTGGCGGTAGGACAACGTCGCCTGCAGCTCGACCGACCTGAGGTAGTTCGCCTCCGCCTCCTCGTAGCGGCCCAGCGCGCGGTAGATGCTGCCGAGGGTGTCGCGGTTCGAGGCCACCACGGTGTCCCGCTCGTCCGGCACCAGCTCCAGGTACATGTCACGGGCCTGCTCGGCGTGCGCCGCCGCCTCGTGGTGGTCGCCGAGCTCGTGGTGCACGAACGCCAGCGACGCGGAGACGCTCGCCAGTTCGATGCGGTCGCCGCTGCGCATCGCCACGTCCAGGGCACGCAGCAACGGGTCGAGCGCGCGCAGGTGCTCGTCCTGCCTGGCCAGCAGGTAGGCGAGGCCGCGCAGGTCGTTCGACAACCCGATGAGGTCGCCCAGCCGTTCGTCCAGGGCGATGGCCGCGCGGAGCTGGCGCTCGGCCTCGTCGAACTCCTGGCCCGGCACCAGGCAGGACACCAGGCCGCGGCGGGCCCGGCACTCCCCTTCGAGATCACCGGCCCGGCGCGCGGCGGCGACGGCGAGCCGTTGCAGGCGTTCGCCCTCGCGCCACCGTCCGGTGGCCAGCAGGAAGTGCCGGATCGCCCAGACCGTGCGCCACACGTGACCGTCGAAGCCCGCCTCGCCGGCCGCGACGACCGCGGGACCGAAGACCGCGCGTTCCCCGGCGTACCAGCGGTCGGCGTCGGTGCTCACCTCGAACGCCAGCACGACGGCGCCGGGAGCCGGGTCCGGTGTGGTGATGGGCTGGCGCAACGGGTCGGACCTCACCGCGGCGGCCAGCGCTGAGTGCATGAGGTGGTCGAAGAACCGCCGTTGGGCAGCCGCGCGCTCAGCGGCCGACAGACGCAGAGCCGCCTCCTCCGCCGCGTACGAACGCATCAGGTCGTGCAGCCGGTAGCGGCCGTTCTGGCTGTTGATCAGGCTGTAGCGGACCAGCTCGTCCAGCGCGTCTGCCGACGGGTGTGCCATGAGGCTGGTCGCGGCGGGCTCGGTCACGTCCGGGCCGGGGTGCAGGCCCAGCAGCACGAACAGACGCGCCGCCACCGGGCTCAGCCACCCGAACGTCCACGAGAACACCGCCCGCACGCTGGTCAGCGGATCGTCGGTGTCCAACGCGTCGAGCGCGGCGTGTTCGAGCTCCTGCACGAGCACGTCGAGCGGGTGCTGGTCGAGCGTCGCCCGTGCCGCCACGACGGCGAGCGCCAGCGGCAGTCCCGCGCACAGCTCGACGAGCCTGGCGGCCGCCGCGGGTTCCTCCGCGACCCGGTGCGCGCCGACCCTGCCGCCGAAGAGCGTCATCGACTCCTCCGGCCCCAGGACGTCGAGCTGGAACGCCCTGTCCTGCGTGACCAGGCCGCGCAAGCGGTTGCGGGACGTGATCACGGCCAGGCTCTGCGTCCCGCCCGGCAGCAGCGGCCGCACCTGCGCCACGTCCCGGACGTTGTCGAGCAGCACCAGCACCCGCCGCCGCGACAGCAGCGTCCGGTAGCTCTCCAGCATCGCCTCGGTGGCGGCCGGGATCTCGTCCGCGGGCACGCCGAGCGCCAGCAGGAAGTCGCGGGCCGTGCTGATCGGGTTCACCGGGGCCCCGGTCGGATCGAACCCGCGCAGGTCGCTGTAGAGCTGGCCGTCCGGGAACCGGCCGGCGATCCGGTGCGCCCACTGCACCGCGAGCGACGTCTTGCCGATGCCGCCGCTGCCGTTGATCACCAGCTGCCCGGACGCGAGCACGGCGTCGAGCCGCTCGAGTTCCCGCTCCCTGCCGACGAAGTGCGGCAACGCGGTCGGCAGCTGCCGGGGAACGTGGTGATGCGACGGAACGAGCACCGCAGAAGGGATCTCTCCAGCCAGGACCCGCTGCTGCGCCTCGCGCAGGCGCGGCCCCGGCAGGACGCCGAGCTGCTCGCCCAGCACGGCCGCGACCTCCTGGTAGGCCGCGAGCGCGTCCGCCTGCTGCCCGCTGCGGTGCAGGGCGAGCATCAGCTGCGCCCAGAACACCTCGCGCACCGGATGCCGGCCGGTGAGCGTCCTGAGCTCCGGCACCAGTTCCGCCGCGACACCCAGCTCCAGGTCGTAGTCGATCCGCTTCTCCAGCGCTGCCAGGCGTTCCTCGACCAACGCCGGCACGAGATCGCGGTGCAACGACTCCGACGGGACGTTCGCCAGCACCGGCCCGCGCCACAACGCCGTCGCCTCAGCGTGTTCACCGGCCTTCAGGTGGGTGCGGAACCTGAGCAGATCGAGCTGCTCCGGCTCGGCCACGGCCACGTAGCCGCCCGCACGCGTCCGCACGCAGTTCGCCGCGCCGAGCGCCCGCCGCAACCGGGTCACGACCATGTGCAGCGTCTTGCCCGCGCGGTCCGCACTGGGTGGCGCCCCGTCCCACAGCCGTTCGACGATCTCGTCCACGGAGACGAACTCGTTGGCGCGCAGAAGAAGCGTGCCGAGCAGAACCCGGCACCGGCCGGCGGGGACGGTGACCGGGACACCGTCGAGCAGTACCTCGAGCGGCCCCAGCACGCGGTACTCGACTCGCACGTCGCCCCTCTCCCGCTCGGTGACCGAGCGCCGAGTGTAGGGGCGAGGACTCAGTGTGACCGAAGTGTGAGCACCACCGGGCAAAGTGGTCATCAGCCGGAACGACGAGAGTGACAGCGAAGTCTTGGGGGGCTGTCACTCTCGCCGCACTCCCTCCGGGCCGCCCCTCCCCAGTGGTGCGGTCCGGGAGGAAATCCGGTCATGGGGGGAGCCGGACAGTCCCCTGCTGTTCGGTGAAGGCCCGCGGCTTCGGCTGCGGGCCTTTTTTCTCGTGCCGGGAAACCGGTGTCATCGAGGCGTGAGCGTCGCGTGAGCGGCGTCCGGCAGAGTCCTCGTCAGCCGGTTCGGAAGAGTCAGACCTGGGGGTGACTCGACGGAACTGGATCCAGTGCCCCGGTGCGGCCGCCTCCCTCTTGGCCGCGCCGGGGTTCCGATCCGGCGCACGGAAAGGGCCCGCGGCATCAGCCGCGGGCCCTTTCCGTGCACTGCTTCTAGTCCGACGGGATCCAGGCGAACTGGATGCGCTGCTGACCGTGCTTGCGGGTCACCATCGTGCCCCGGCCGGGAGGCTGCGGCGACGGCTTCAGGTTGCCGATGATGTTGCCCTCCTCCTTCGAACCGGAACCGACGAAGATCGGCGCCGAGATCTCCTTCAGCTTGCCGATGATCGGGTCGTACATCGCGCGGGACGCTCCACCCATGCGACGGACGACGACGACGTGCAGACCGACGTCCTTCGCCTGCGGGATGAACTCGGCCAGCGGCTGCATCGGGTTCGCGGCACCCTGCGGAGCGACCAGGTCGTAGTCGTCGACGATGACGAAGACCTCCGGGCCCTTCCACCAGGAGCGGTTCTTGAGCTGTTCCTGCGTCACGTCCGGGCCGGGCATGCGGTTCGCGAGCGAGCCGCGGACCTCCTGGACGTTCTGCGTGAACTGCGTGCCCGACACCGCGTAGCTGAGCAGGTGGTCGGTGTCGATGAAACCGAGCATCGTGCGGCGGTAGTCCGCGAGCAGGATCAACGCCTCGGACGAGGTGTAGCTCTGCATGATGCCGCGGACGATCGTGCGCAGGATGTTGGTCTTGCCGGACTCGCCGTCGGCCAGCGCGAGGAAGTGCGGGTCCGCGTCGAAGTCCAGGTAGACCGGCGCGAGCTCGTCCTCGTTGACACCGACCGGGACCAGGTGGCCGCGGTTGGGGCGGATCTGCTGGACGTGCGCGATGAACTGCCCGTGGTCGAGCAGGTCGGGCAGCATCCGGACCTGCGGGGCGCGCGGGCCCTGCCAGGCCTGGTTCAGCTTGTGGCTGAGGTCCTGGACACCGGAGACCACCGTGCTCGCGTCCTGCGAGGTGTCGATGCGGGGCAGGCCGGTGAGGTAGTGCAGCTTGCGTCCCGTGGCACCGTCGATGGTGATACCGCGGCCGGGCCGGCCAGGAGGCACGTTGACCGCCACCTTGCGGTCGACCTCGGACTCGCTCGGGTCACCGAGCCGCAGCTCGAAGCGCGTGCCGAGGAGGTCCTTCATGGCCGGCCGGATCTCCGCCCACCGGCTCGCGCCGACGATCACGTGCACGCCGTAGGACAGACCCTGCGCGGCGAGCGCCTGGATCTGCGGCTCGACCATCTCGAACTCCTGGCGGAAGTTCATCCAGCCGTCGACGATCAGGAACGCGTCGCCGAAGGAGTCGTCCTTGATCTCACCGCGACGCTTGCGGGCGCGGAACTCGCCCAGCTCGATGCGCTGGTCGCGCCAGCGGAGCTCGCGTTCCGCGATCAGGGTCTGCAGCTCGGCCACCATGCGGCGGACCTTGTCGACGTCGAGACGACCGGCGAAGCCACCGACGTGGGGCAGGTCCTCCATCGCGGCGAGCGAACCACCACCGAGGTCGATGAGGTAGAACTGCACCTCCTCCGGCGTGTGGGTGAGCGCCATCGACGCGACGAGCGTCCTGAGCATCATCGACTTGCCGGACTGCGGGCCACCGACGACCGCGCCGTGACCGGCCGCACCGGAGAAGTCCGCCCACAGCAGGTCGCGGCGCTGCTCGAACGGCTTGTCGACCACGCCCAGCGGGACCTGCAGCGTGCTGTTGGCCGGGTAGCCGGGCGACGTCAGACCGCGGTCCGGCGTCACGTCGAGCGGCGGCAGCATCGTGTCCATCGTCGGCGGCTCGTTGAGCGGCGGCAGCCACACCTCGTGCGCGGGCGGGCCCTGGCCGATGAGGCGGTCGACGATGAGCTCGAGCTGGGTCGGCTCGTTCGCGTCCTCCTTGACCGGCGCGGCCTCGACCTTGACCGGCTCGATCGGGCGCTCCGGCTCCTTCGGGATCTCGATGAAGTCCGGCACGAAGAAGCGCGGCCGCTTGTCACTGCGCACGGCCACCGACTCACCGGCGGACTGCATGCCGGCGGGACGGTAGGTGCCCGAGACGTAGAGCGCCTTGAACCTGGTCAGCGGCATGCCCTGCACGCTCAGGTAACCCGAGCCCGGGATCGGCGGCAGCTCGTAGGCGTCGGGCACACCGATCGCCGCACGGGACTCCGCCGCGTTGAACGTCTTCAGACCGATCCGGTACGAGAGGAACGTGTCCAGACCGCGGAGCTTGCCCTCCTCCAGTCGCTGCGACGCGAGGAGCATGTGCATCTGCAGCGACCGGCCGACACGGCCGATCTGGAGGAAGATGTCGATGAAGTCCGGCTTCGCCGTCAGCATCTCGGAGAACTCGTCGATGCAGATGAAGAGCGCGGGCAGCGGGTCGAGCTGGGCGCCGTTCTCACGGGCCTTCTCGTAGTCCCAGACGTTCTTGTAGTTGCCCTTCGCCAGCACTTCCTGGCGGCGGGACACCTCGCCCTCGATGGCGTCCTTCATGCGGTCGACCAGGCTGAGGTCGCCGGCGAGGTTGGTGATCGTCGCGGCGACGTGCGGTGCCTTGTCCAGACCGAGGAACGTCGCACCACCCTTGAAGTCGACGAGGATCATGTTGAGCGCCGTCGACGAGTGCGAGGCCAGCAGGCCGAGCACCAGGGTGCGGAGGAACTCCGACTTACCGGAACCGGTCGCGCCGATGCACAGGCCGTGCGGGCCCATGCCGTCCTCTGCCGCTTCCTTGATGTCGAGCTCGACCGCCTGGCCGTGCTCGCCGATGCCGAACGGGATGCGGTAGCGGTCGCGCTTGGGCCGCGGCCGCCACGCCTGCTGCACGTCGAACGTGATCGGGTCGCCGGGGATGCCCATGAACTCGAGCAGCGGCGGGTTGTTGGTCATCGCCAACGGGTCCTCGCCCGAGTCGCCACCGGCCTCGCCCGCGGCGCCCATGCGGTAGGGCGACAGCCTGCGGGCCAGTGCCTCGGACTCGACGATCGACAGCCGGTCCGGCGCGCCGAACCACTCGACGCCGGTCGCGGAACGGGCGCCCAGCTGGTTGTTCTCGACGACGAGACGCAGGCCGCGGCGGGCCGTCAGGTTGCCCAGGCACTCGTTGAGGTCCAGCAGCGTGACGCCGACCAGACCCTCTTCGAGGATGATCATCTCTTCGCGGCTGATGTCGCCGTCGTCGATGACGATCACGATGTGCGGCTGGTCCGGCGGCGGCGGGGCGTTGCGGGTGAACCGCTGGCGGTCACGCAGGTTCTCGTCCAGCATCGCCTCGATCTCGGCGAGCGAGTTCGCCATCATGCGGCGCTGGCCGATGCCGTCGATGTCGGTGGGGTGCTGCGCGTGCGGCAGCCACTTCACCCACTCCCACAGCTGCTTCGTACGGCCCGCGCTGACGACCGCGATCAGCAGGTCGTCCGGGGCGTGGAAGGTGACGAGCTGGGCGAGGAGTGCGCGCGCGACGTCGCGGCGGTCCTCGATCTCGCCGAGCAGGCCGACCGCGGCGAACCCGCGCAGTGCGATGGAGATCGGGAGGTCGGGCACGAGCGAGTGGGCGCGCACGAAACGGCGCAGCGCCAGCGTCGCGATCGGCTCGAGCTCCTCGACGGGCCCGGTCTGCGGCGGCACCAGGCGGGTGGCGAGGCGCTGCGAGCCCCGTCCGGCGCGCAGGTGGCAGAAGTCGGGGTCGTTCTGGCGGCGTTCCCACATGCGGCGGGTGGTGGCGAGCGACCACAGCATCTGCGGGTCCGGGTGCACCCACTCGCGCTCGGCGCGCTGCTCGTCGGCGGCTTCGCGGGCGCGGTCGCGCATCTGGCCGAGGTACCGCAGGTAGTCCTTGCGGTCCTCGTTCATCTCGGCTTTCTTCTGGCCCTTGCCCGAGCCCATGCCGCTCGCCATCATGCCGATGGTCGAGATCATCATCATGCCGGGCATGATCATCGCCGCGGGCTGCCGCGGCATGAACACGAGCATCATGCCCATCATGCCCATGGACGCGACGATCATGACGACGGGCATCGCCTTCATCATGATGTTGCCGGGGATGATCCGGGGGACCTCGGGTGGCGGTTCGAGGTGTACCTCACCGCCAGGAGGCCGGGGAGCAGCAAGGCGTGCCGTTCGCTTGAACTGCAGCGTGCTCAACTGACAGGCACCTCTTCGACTCGTTACGCCACCAGTAGCAACCGACACTATTGCGCATCCGCGCGCGTCACGAAGGTGGGTCGGGAAAAAACCCAGTCGAACGTGTTCTGCAAACGACACGTGCAAGAGACGCCGGTGCGGCCATACTAGGGCCGCCCGGCAACCGTCCGAGTGGACCAATAAGGTCGGGCACATTGTTTGCAAGGTTGATCTGACTTAGGGGGCCCTGGTGGCGACCGGTACGACGGTGTTCAGCCGTGTCACGGTGGTGGCACCTCGGACGCGTATCGACGTCGCGCTACCTGCCGACGTGGCGGTGGCCGATCTCCTGCCGATGCTGCTGGACATGGCGAGAGAGGCCACTCCGGACGGTGGCGTCCGGCACGGTGGCTGGTGCCTCGCCAAGCTCGGCGACAACCCGCTCGACCCCGCGCGCACGCTCGCGTCGCTCGGCGTCGTCGACGGTGAGCTGCTGCAGTTGCGGCGCCGCAACGAGAATCCGCCGCCGCCGTTGTACGACGACGTCGTCGACGCGATCGCGGAGTCCGATCCGGACTCGTTCCGGCCCTGGACCAAGGAGACCGCGCAGCGGTTCGGTCACCTGGCCGGCGCGCTCGCGCTGATCGCGTCCGCGGTGGCGTTGTTCCTGTCCGGCCCGATCTCGCAGGGCGGCACCGGCAGCGGTCTCGCGGCCGCCATCGCCGGCGGCGTCGGCGCGATCGCCATGCTGGCGGCGGGCGCGACCATCGCGCGGGCCTACAGCTCGGCGTCGACCGGTGTGCTGATCGCCGCGTGCGGTTCGCTGCCGCTGGCGTTCGTCACGGGCTTCCACGCCGTGCCAGGGGTGGGCTTCAACCCCAAGATGCTGCTCGCCTCCGCGCTGATGATGATCTTCGCGTGGGGCGGGATCCTGCTGATCGGGCAGGGCATCACGGTGTTCATCGCCGCGGCGACCGGCGGCACGTTCGTGGCGCTGGCGTTCCTCGTGGCGACGTTCGTCGAGCACCCGCTGTCCGGTGTGGCCGCCGCGACCGGCGCCGTGGCACTCGGCGCGTTGTCGCTGCTGCCCAGGCTGACGTTGCAGCTGGCCAAGATCCCGCCGCCCGTCGTGCCGACGAACGCCGAGGACCTCAAGGAGGACAGCGGCTTCCCGGAGTACGCGGTCATCGAGCGTCGCACGGCCGTCGCGCACGAGTACCTGACGGGCATGATCATCGGCACCGGCGTGGTCGCGGCACTGGCCGCCATCGTCGCCGCGTCCGCCGACACGGTCTGGGGCCCGATCTACGGCGTCATCGTCGCCATCGTGCTGATGATGCGCGGCCGGGCGTACGCGAACGGCGCGCAGGCCGTGGCACTGCTGTCGACCGGCATGCTCGCCAGCGCCGGCATCGTGCTCGGCTGGCTGATCGCGTCGACGTCGTTCAACCGCATCGCGTTCGTCTTCGGCACGCTGCTGGTGCTGGGCGTGCTCGCGCTGGTGCTCGGTGTGATCTTCCCCGGCCAGAAGTTCTCGCCGCCGTTGCGCCGCACCGTCGACATCATCGAGGCGATCCTGATCGCCTCCGTGCTGCCGCTGGCGCTGGCCGTCATGGACATGTACCAGGTCTTCCGAGGCCTGATCACGCTATGAGGGCCGGTATCAGGCGCACCACGGCGGCAGCGACCGCCGGACTGCTTCTGCTGACGGGGACGCTGCCGCAGGCCTCCGCTCAGCCGTCCTCGACAGCGGCGGCCGCGCGGCCGAACTCGGTGCCGCCGGACCTGCCGAACGGCACGCCACCGCCCAAGGACGACGGCAAGGCGGACGTGCCTTACGAGCGCACCAACAAGGGATGCGTGGAGTCCGACACCAAGAGCGAACTGATCGAGTACAAGCCCTGGGGTCAGGTCTACCTGAACCTGGAGCAGGCGCACAGGTTCGCCACGGGCAAGGGCATCAAGATCGCGATCATCGACACCGGTGTCGACCCGCGCAACCCCCGCTTCGGCGGCAGGGTCCAGGGCGCCGGTGAGTACGTCGCCGGCAACGCGAACGGCACGGACGACTGCGACGGCCACGGCACCGAGGTCGCCGGCGTCGCCGCCGCGGCCAAGACCGAGGGCGACTTCGTCGGCGCCGCACCGGAAGCGACGATCCTGGCGATCCGCCAGACCAGCGACCGCTTCGAGTTCAAGGGCAACGCGGCCAACCCCGAGAAACGCGCGTCGGCCGGCAAGGTCGGCACGCTGGCGATGGCCATCGTCCGCGCGGCGGACCAGGGCGCCAGGGTCGTCAACATCTCGTTGACGAACTGCAGCTCTCCCAAGGGTTTCAGCGCGGACGACCGGAACCTGCAGGCCGCGATCCGGTACGCCGTCGACGTCAAGGACGTGGTGATCGTCACGGCCGCCGGCAACCTGAGCGACCAGGGAACCGGGTGCGCCGCCCAGAACAACAACCTGGACCCGAACACCGTCAACTCGGTGTCGTCCCCGGCGTGGTTCGCCAACGACGTCCTGTCGGTGGGCTCGATCGCGCGCTCCGGCGACGTCTCGTCGTTCAGCGTCTGGGGCCCGTGGGTCAGCATCGCCGCGCCGGGCGAGGAGATCATCTCCGTCGACCCCAAGGGCACCGGCCTGACGAACGCGAACGTCACCGCGCAGGGCGTGCAGGACATCAAGGGCACGAGCTTCGCGTCCCCGTACGTCGCGGGCATCACGGCACTGGTGCGCGAGCGGTTCCCGACCCTCAAGGCGCGCCAGGTGATGGAGCGCCTCAAGGCCACGGCCCTGCACCCCGGCGGCCTGACCGGCAAGGACAACAAGTCCGGCTTCGGCATGATCAACCCGGTCGCCGCGCTGACCGCGGTGCTGCCCGCGGAGGCAGCCGGTTTCAAGGCACCGGAGCCGAAAGAGCTGAACACCGCCGTCACGCCGCCGCCCGGCCTCGACTGGCCGCCGATCATCGTGGCGCTGAGCGGCATCGGTGCCGGTGGTCTGCTGCTGGCGCTGACGTTGTTCGTTCGCAACTCGCTCAACCGCAAGCGCGGAAGCACCGCATAGCGTTCGAGACACAACGAGAAGGGCCCCGCCGGAATTCACCGGCGGGGCCCTTCTCGTTGTTCGGGAAGACTTTCAGTCGTCGTCACCGATCGTCTTCGGCGCGGCCTTCTTGGGTTTGCCGAGCAGGTCGTCGATCGAGCCGCTGAGCCGCTGCTTCGACTTGTGCTCCTTGTCGCCGCCCTGCTGCCCGCCACCGCCCATGCCACCCATCATCGGCGCCATGCCGCCGCCCATCATGCCGCCGGAAGCGGCCCCAGAACGGCCACCAGCGGCCGCGGCGGCCGGAGGGGCCCCAGCACCCTTGTCCGCCAGCGGAACCTGCTCAGCGACGCCTGTGGAGCCTCCGAACTGCATCGGCTGCTGGGTCGCGGCGGCGGCAGGCGCGCCGACCGAGCCGACTCCACCGGCACCCACACCGCCGCCACCGCCACCGACCGGGCCTCCACCTGCCGAGGCACCGCCCGCCGAAGCACTGCCCGCGGCGGCAGTGGCCGAGGCGTTCGCCGGTTCGGGCATCCTGGTCTCGGGCTTGGCGGGCGCCGTGTAGGTCCAGTTCTGCTCGGGGTACCTGTGCTCCATCCGCACGGCCTCGAAGCCGCCGGCCTCACCGGACACCCCGTCGCACAGCTTGAGAAACGCCTCCAGCACCTGCCGCGCGGACTCGTGCATCCCGCGGACCGGCTCCTTGAGCTCCTCGATGTGCCTGATCGCGCGCTGGTCGCCCTCCATCGGCAACGAGGCCGTGCCGGACACCGAGTCGGCGGCGTCGGCGAGCACGTGCGCCATGTCCTGCACGATGACGCGCACGCCGTCCGCGGTCTCCTCCAGCGCGTCCGCCATCGCGTTCATCGCGTCGGACAGGTCGCCGCCCGCGAGGCCCACCTTGCGCATGTGGTCGAGGAACGCGTCGGCGTCCTTGCCCTCCCACCGCGCGTCGACCCCGCCCAGCGGCTCGGAGACGTGCTTGTTGACCGCCTCGGTCACCTTCGCGGCCTTGCGCCAGCGTTCGGCTTCCTCACGCAGGTCGTTCCAGTCGCCCACCAGCGGGTCGAAGAAGTCGTGCACGAGGTCCACGACACCGAGCTTGCGGCTCACCCGTGAGAGGTAGTCGAGCTCGGGACCGACCTCGGCCGCGATCTGCCTGCCGTCCTTGGTCACAGCTCCCCCTACCGCCGGTCGGCCTTCTTGATGGCCTGCAGACTTTCCTCGTCGCCCTGCCCGTGCTGCGCGGCGACGGCGTGCAGGCCCTTGGAGGCCGCGTCGAGCGCGTCACAGGCGCGGCCGAGCTGCGAGTTGAGCAGTTCGGCGGCACGCGCGTAGCCCTGGGCGGTACCGACGGTTCTGCCGATCTCGCCGAACGACTGCGGGCGCAACGGGGACACCTTCATGGCGTCCCGCACCCGCCTCAGATCGTCCGTCGTCCCGTCGATGCGGTCGGCGTACTTCTCCAGCCACTCGGCATCGACGCTGATCCGACCGGTCACAACGGCGTCCCCCTACGAAAAACTCCGGGTGCATTCGTCGCATTCGACGGTGATGCACCCGGAGCGGTTCCGCTACTTCTGAACGGCCGCCTGCGGATCCTTGATGGCGCCCTTGGGCGCCGGGATCGAGTCGTAGCTGCGGTTGGCCTCGTTCTTGTTGAGCTGCGGCCCCATCGGCAGCAGGCTCAGGATCTGGTTCGGTGCCGGCGGGAACGTGCCGTCGAGACCCAGCGCCGCCGCCGTACCGCCGTCCGGAACGCCGTAGCGCACGCCGCGACCCGTGACGACCTGCACCGGTCCGGTGCCGAAGTCGCTCTTGCCCTGGCTCGCCCGCACGACCGCTGCCTTGCCCGGCAGCATCAGGAACTGGTCGATGATCTCGCCGGCCGCACCCGCGGCGTTCAGCTCGACCGGGGTCATGTCCTTGGGGCCGGGCAGCTTCGAGCCGATCGTGACCGAGGTGTGCTCGGCCTTGTTCTGCTCGGTGTAGTTGTCGGCCTTCCAGCCCAGGCACACCACGGTGTTGTTGGCGTTCGCCTCGAGCGTGGTGGGGATCCGCTCCGGGTACGAGTTGAGGTCGAGCGGGTCGGCGGGGTTCTTGTGGTCCGCGATCGCGTTCGGCGAGAGCGGGATCGCCTTCTGATTGTTCGAGTACGCGTAGCGCAGCAGGTCGCCGACGGTCTGCTGGACGTCCTGGAACCCGTCCTTGAGCGCCACCATGTACGTGGCGGTCCCGGTCAGGTTCACCTCGACGACCTCGCCGATGTTCACCTTCGTCTCGGTGACGTAGGTCGCCGGCTTGCCCTGGTCGGTGATGACCGGCGCGATCAGCGGCGCGACCTCGGGGATCGCGTTCAGCATCGCCGTGCTGATCGCCCGCGGGAACTTGCCCTTGAGCCGCAGGGCGTTCATCACCTTGTCGTTCTTGAGGTCCACCTCGGCGCGGACCGTCGACGACGAGATGTCGCGCAGCGGGGTGGGCCGCTTGTAGATCAGGTACGCCTTCTTCGCGCCCGTGCGCTGCTGGACCAGCACCGCCTCGTCACCGAGGTCGGCGTTGCCACCGCTCACGCCGGCGATGACGGAGGTCTTGATCTGGTTCTCCGCCGCCTGGTTCTCGCGGAACTCGTCCAGGTTCAACGTGTCGCAGACGGACCACTGCGCGTCGATCCGCAGGTTCTGCTTCGGCAGCACGTCCGGCGCGTCCGGCAGACCGGTGAGCCGTCCGCGCGGCAGGTTCGCCAGCGCCGACTCGCTCACGAGCTTCGGGGTGCCGCCGGCCGCCTCCTGCGGAGCGCCCGCGGTGCCGGCCGGTGCGTCGCCGCCGCCCTGCCCCTGCTGCGCGTCCGGGTTGTTGCGCGAGTACCAGAGCAGCCGGGCCGACGCCAGGTTCGTCATCGGGACCAGCCGCCGCGGCGCGCTGTCGACGACGTAGACCTGGCCGGTCTCCTTGCTGATGGCGATCTGCGTCTGGTCGTCGAGCTTCGGCGCCGGGCTGAAGAGCCCGATCACGAGGAACACGATCAGACCGAGGACGCCCAGCACCACACCCACCGCTGTAGCGCGCGAGTGGATGCTCATGGGGTCATGCAGCATCACCGCGTCTCTGCGGACAAGTGCTGACTGCATCCGCTTCAGGACGAATTGGTAAGCCTGGACCTGTGCCTTGGTGGTGGGTGTTGATGCCATTCTCGGCTCGCTGCTCTCCCAGTCGCGGTACGGTTCGGCAGGATAGCCGGACGCAGGTTGCTCCGTGGGCCGGTTCGCCAAGCCCACCGACCATCGAGGGGAAAGAGACCACAACGGATGTCCGTGACCACTCCACATCCGCCCCGGCCCAACCCAGGGATGGCACGGCCGCCGCAGGGACCCGCGGGTCCTGGCCAGCAGGCACCCGCGCCTCCGCGTCCGGTCGGGCGTGTCCGTCGCAGAGCCGCAGGCGTGAGCCTGGGCTCGTTGCCCGTCTCGAACGTAGTCACGATCGAGGTCGGTCTCGCCATCGCCCTCCTCGTGCTCGCGATCATGGGCGTCAAGGACGGCAGCGGCGCGCTGAACGTCGTCTCCGTCTCGATCGCCGGCGGTGTGCTCCTCATCGCACTGATCCTGGCGTTCACCCGATCGCGTGGCCGCTGGCTCACCCAGTGGATCGGCGTCCGCCTGCGCTACAACTTCCGGTCGCACGGCCGCACCGCGAAGCGCCTGGACTCGCAGGAGTCCAAGCCCGGTGACGACGAGATGCAGGTGCTCGGCCCGGAGGACCCGCGCGTCGCGTTGCTGCGCCTCGCGATCCCGGACCTGGTGATCGCGAAGGGCGTCGACCACGAACGCCGTCCGCTCGCGCTGTCGTGGCACGACGGCGTGTGGACCGCGGTGCTGCTGGTCGACCCGACGCCGCCGCTGATCTCCGCGGTCGGCTCGGCGCCGTCACTGCCGCTGGGAGCGCTCACACCGTGCCTGGAAGACCGCGGTGTCGTGCTCGACGCGATCACCGTGATCTGGCACTGCTACCCCGGCAGCGCGGCACTTCCGCCGAACTCGCCGGCCATCAGCTCGTACATGGAGGTGCTCGGCCCGCTGCCCGCGGCGGCCCGGCGCACCACGTGGATCACGGTCCGGCTGGACCCGCGCCGCTGTGGCGAGGCGATCCGGGAGCGCGGCGGCGGCGTCGTCGGCGCGCACCGTGCGTTGATCGGCGCGTTGTCCCGCGTCCGCAACGCCCTGGAGTCCGCCGGTGTGACGATCCGCCCGCTCGACTCGGACGAGCTGCTGCGCGCGGCGATCTCGTCGGCCGAGCTGACCGCGGCCGTCGGCAGCACGAACCCGGTGTCGTTGCGGGAGAAGTGGAAGGGCGTCACCGCCGGTGGAGTCGGTCACGCGAGCTACGCGATCACCGGCTGGCCGTCGAAGGGCCTCAAGGGCAACCTGAACTCCCTGACCGGTGTGCGCGCTCTCTCGTCGACGCTCGCGATGTCCATCTCACCGTCTCGCGAGGACGGTCAGGTCTCGCTGCGCGGCCTGGTGCGGGTGTCCGCCCGCACGCCGAGCGAGCTGGACAGGGCCGAGGACCAGCTCTCGAAGCTGGGTGACAAGCTCGACATCACGCTGACCCCGTTGCGGGGCATGCAGCTCGCGGGCCTCGCCGCGACGCTGCCGCTGGGAGGTGTGGCATGAGCTCGTCGTCCCGTCTGCTCGACACGCGCGGCCGAGGCGCGGTGGCACCGGAGTTCCTGGTGTCGCCGAACATGCTCGACCTGGTCAGCCCGAGCGCCGACCGCGGCGGCATGATGCTCGGCCAGGGCGTCAAGGGCGAACCGCTCGCCGTGTCCGTCCTGCGCCCGACGCCGACCCGCATGGTGGTCGTCGGCGGCCTGTACCTGGCCCGCCAGATCGCGTTGCGCGCCATGGCGACCGGAGCGTGGATCATCATCGCGACAGGCCGCCCGCAGGCGTGGCAGCCGGTCGTGCGCGCAGCGGGCCAGGGCCCGGACGGCCGTCCGTCTCAGTTGGTGCAGCTGCGCCGACTGTCCCCGGCGGACCTCCCGCGCCCGACCGAGGACATGCCGCTGCTCGTGATCCACGACGGCGGCCACGTCCCGCAGGAGCTGTTCCCGCCGCGTGCGGCGTGGCAGACCACGATGTACGTGCTGCCGTACCTGCACCCGCAGGCGTCGTCCACGGCGAACAACGCGGACCTCGTGCTGCTGCAGCGCCTCCCGATGGGCCAGGCCCAGCTCGCCGGCCAGATGTGGCGCCTGCGCCCGCAGATGTTCCAGCAGCTGACCCAGCTCAAGGACGACCAGGTCATCGCGATGGGCCAGGACATGTGGGCGCACCTGCGCCTCTACACGACCCCGGCCGAACAGCAGATCCTCGGAGCAGTGCGCCGAGGCGATTGAGAGAGCACATCGCTGCTCCAGCCGATTGAGACGCTCGGCGAAATAGGCGAAACTTGCGCCCCGAACGGACAACCGTTCGGGGCGCAATTGTTTTGTAAAGAGATCAGCGGAACCAACTAATTCACAGGCCAGACCAAATCTGTTGATTCGCCATTCGAAGGCAATTTCGTGGACCTTCTTGTGCGAAATCAGTCCGCGCCACTAAGAAAACTCTCACCTGCACAACCCTGCGACGAGGGAGCTTGCTGCTATGGGAGAATCGTGGGCCAGACGAGCGGCCGGAATCGGACTGGTGGCGGGCACTGCGCTCGTCCTGTCGTCCGTCTCCGCCACCGCTGCGCCCGAGGGGGAGATTCGCAACCTCGGTGCGTCCAACGCGGTCAAGGACAACTACATCGTCGTGCTGAAGGACATCAGCACGTCAAGCGTGGAGAACCTCAGCGCTAAGTACGGCGCGAAGGTGAAGCACTCTTACAAGTCCGCTTTGCGCGGTTTCTCGGCGCAGATGTCCGAGACCCAGGCCAAGCGCCTGGCGGCAGACCCGGCCGTCGCCTACGTCGAGCAGGACGGCGAGGTCCGCGCCTCGGACACGCAGACCCCGACCCCGTCCTGGGGCCTCGACCGCATCGACCAGCGCGCGCTCCCGCTGGACAACAGCTACACCTACCCGAACCGCGGCGCGGGCGTCACCGCGTACATCATCGACACCGGCATCCGCCTCACCCACACGGACTTCGGCGGCCGCGCGGTGTCCGGCACGGACACCGTTGACAACGATGCCGACGCCACCGACTGCAACGGCCACGGAACCCACGTCGCGGGCACCGTCGGCGGCACGAAGTTCGGCGTCGCGAAGGATGTGAAGCTGGTAGCCGTCCGAGTCCTGAACTGCTCGGGCTCCGGCACCTTCGCGGGCGTCATCGCGGGCATCGACTGGGTCACCGCGGACGTCCAGGCCAACCCGGCCCGCAAGCCCGCGGTAGCCAACATGTCCCTCGGCGGCGGCGCCAACCAGACCGTCGACGACGCCGTGGCCCGCTCCATCGCCGCAGGCGTGACCTACGGCCTGGCAGCCGGCAACGACAACGGCGGCAACGCCTGCAACACGTCCCCGGCCCGCACCCCAGAAGCCATCACCGTGGGCTCCACGGACCGCACCGACGGCCGCAGCTCGTTCTCGAACCTCGGCACCTGCCTAGACATCTTCGCCCCAGGCCGCGACATCACCAGCGCCTGGCTCACGAACGACGAGGCCACCAACACCATCAGCGGCACCTCGATGGCCACTCCTCACGTAGTCGGCGCGGCGGCCGTCTACCTGGGCTCGGCCCCCACCGCAACCCCGCAGCAGGTCCGGGACGCCCTCGTTGACAACGCCACCTCCGACGTGGTCACCACCCCCGGCACCGGCTCCCCGAACAAGCTCCTCCACATCACCGGCACGGCCCCCGGAAACCCCCCGGGCCAGTGCCCGGCAGTCACGAACGACACGGACACCGACATCCCGGACGCCAGCGAAGTCAAGTCGCCGATCACCATCGCCGACTGCAACGGCAAAGCCAGCACCACCGGCTCCGTGAAGGTCGCCATCAAGCACACCTACCGAGGCGACCTGGAACTGTCCCTGATCGCCCCCTCAGGCACCGTGAAGGTCCTGAAGGTCCCCAACGGCTCCGACGCCACTGACGACCTCAACGCCACCTACAGCGTGAACGTGGCGGCCGAGGACGCCAACGGCACCTGGCAACTCCGAGTCCGCGACCTCTACCGCCAGGACACGGGCCACATCGACTCGTGGACGCTCGACATCTAAAGCCAGCCGCACCACCCTCGGAGCCCCCGGTCCCCCCGCCGGGGGCTCCTCCCTTGCCGGGAGGAAGAGGGGCACGCCACAACACGGGCAGGCTCGCGCAGGGGTCCCCTTGGATTCAGCGTCCCCCGCGACCCAACCTAGCGAGCAGGTCTGACACTCCCGCGAAGCGAGAGCGGGGCGTCCGCGATGCCGCAGGCGAGCAGTCAGACCGCACGCTCACGGCAAGCAGCCGCCCGCAAGCGATGCCGCAGGCGAGCCGTTCTTACCGTGCGGTCTGGGTGGGGTGGTTTCGTCACGAGTCGTGCCATAGCTCTTGCTGCAGCTAGGAAGGGATGTCAAACGGACACGCTTTTCGTCCGTTTGACATCCCTTCCTAGCTGTGGCCCGCTCTTGGTACGGCTCGTGACGAAACCACCCCACCAACGCGCCCACCTACTCAACGCAACTCCGCCCAAAGCAACAGGCGTGCCATCAACCCGCGCATGGCGTAGACCCCGGTTTTTGATCAGATTGGCGGGGTCTGGGGCGGAGCCCCAGGAATCAGCCGCCACAGACGCCCGCAAGGCGACCACCTACGGACGACACAACAGGCAGCCGCCAACGCAACCGGGAGACGACCCACGAAACCGGCGCGCAACACCAACAACCGGCTCAACGCTCCAAAGTACGAACCCGCCGAGTGGCCTCAGCCCGAGCCGCCAACTCCGAATCCCCAGGAAAATCCACCCGAACAAGGCACAACCCATGCGCAGGAGCCACAGTCACCCCACTGGCCCGCCCAGTCAGCGACAACAACGACGAAGGCCACTCAACAGCCTTCCGCCCCTCCCCAACAGCCAGCAACGCCCCAATGAGCGACCGAACCATCGAGTGGCAGAACGCATCAGCGGACACAAACGCCGTGACCACTCCATCAGCCTCGGATCGCACCAGCTCAAGCCGCTGCAGTTCCCGGATGGTCGTAGCCCCTTCACGCCGCTTGCAAAAAGCGCAAAAGTCGTGCTCCCCCAACAAAAGCCCAGCGGCAGCGTTCATCGCGCCAACGTCCAACGGACGAGGCCAGGCCAAAGTGTCCAACCGCCGCAACGGATGCGCGCCAAAGTCAGCATCCGAAACCCGGTACTCGTAGTGCCGCCGCAACGCAGAAAACCGAGCATCAAACGCCAAGGGCACCACCCGAGCACCAAACACCCGAACATCGGAAGGCAACGCCCGAGCCAACCGCTTGGGCAGCCCAGCAACATCAACAGACGAAGGCAGATCAGCGTGCGCAACCTGCCCAGACGCATGCACCCCGGCGTCAGTGCGCCCAGCCACGGTCAGCGAGACGTCCTCCCGCAACACCATCGACAGCGTGTCCTCGAGAACGCCGCAAACAGTCCGCCGCGAAGGCTGCCGGGCCCAGCCGGAGAACTCGGTGCCGTCGTACCCCAGGTCGAACCGCACACGAACAAGCCCGCCGCCCCCAGCAAGGGGAGCGGCGGGCTCGTCAGCGGTCGAACCGGTCAGGACTTGTCCTTCGACTCGTCCTTGGCCTCGTCGTCCTTCGACTCTTCAGCCTCAACGGCCTCAGCGGTCGGCTCGCCGTCAACCTCGACGGCGTCCTCGGCCTTGGTCTCGTCGGCGTCCGCCTCGACGACAGCGGCCTCGGCCGGCTTCTCGTCCTTGGCGAACTTGGTCTTGCGCGCAGCCTCGGCCTCGGTGGAGACGAGCTTCTGCTGCACCAGCTCGATGATGGCCATGGGGGCGTTGTCGCCCTTGCGCGCCAGCGTCTTGGTGATGCGGGTGTAGCCACCGGAGCGGTCGCTGAAGAACGGACCGATCTCGGCGATCAGCTTGTGCACGACGTCCTTGTCGCGGATCAGCTTCATGATCTCGCGACGGTTGTGCAGGTCGCCGGCCTTGGCCTTGGAAATGATCTTCTCGGCGTACGGACGCAGCCGCTTCGCCTTCGTCTCAGTGGTCTTGATCCGGCCGTGCTGGAACAACGCCGTCGCCAGGTTGGCGAGCAGCAGCCGCTCGTGCGCCGGAGACCCACCGAGCCGGGGGCCCTTGGTAGGGGTGGGCATCGCTTGCTCCTGTAGTAACTAAAAGAGATCCTCTAGCTCTGAATCAGAGCGTCAGAGCTGCTCGGTCTCCGCGTAGTCCTGGCCGTCGTCGTGGGTGTCCAGGCCGGCACCGGCGCCCCAGCCGGTGTCACCGGCGTGGTAGTCGGCAGCAGCCGCGGACGGGTCGAACCCAGGAGGCGAGTCCTTCAGGGCGAGGCCGAGGCCGACGAGCTTCATCTTGACCTCGTCGATCGACTTCGCACCGAAGTTGCGGATGTCCAGCAGGTCCGCTTCGCTGCGCGACACGAGCTCGCCGACGGTGTGGATGCCTTCCCGCTTCAAGCAGTTGTAGGAACGGACCGTGAGGTCCAGATCCTCAATAGGCATCGCGAACGCGGCGATGGTGTCAGCCTCGGCCGGCGACGGGCCGATCTCGATGCCCTCGGCGTCGATGTTCAGCTCGCGAGCGAGGCCGAACAGCTCAACCAGGGTCTTACCCGCGGAGGCAACTGCGTCCCTCGGAGTGATCGAGGGCTTGCTCTCCACGTCGAGGATCAGCTTGTCGAAGTCCGTACGCTGCTCGACACGAGTGGCCTCGACCTTGTACGTCACCTTGAGAACAGGCGAGTAGATCGAGTCGACGGGGATGCGGCCGATCTCGGCACCCGCCTGCTTGTTCTGGACAGCCGGGACGTAGCCGCGACCGCGCTCGACGACGAGCTCGATCTCCAGCTTGCCCTTGCCGTTCAGGGTGGCAATGTGCAGGTCGGGGTTGTGCACGGTGACACCGGCCGGAGGCACGATGTCGCCCGCGGTCACCACACCGGGGCCCTGCTTGCGCAGGTACATGGTCACCGGCTCGTCCTCTTCGGACGAGACGACGAGCTCCTTGAGGTTCAGAATGACGTCGGTGACGTCCTCCTTCACCCCGGGAACCGTGGTGAACTCGTGCAGCACGCCGTCGATGCGGATGCTCGTGACAGCAGCACCGGGAATCGACGAGAGCAGCGTGCGGCGGATCGAGTTGCCGAGCGTGTAACCGAAGCCCGGCTCCAGCGGTTCGATGACGAACCGGGAACGGGTCTCGGAGACCGCTTCCTCGGCGAGCGAGGGGCGCTGGGAAATCAGCACTGGGTTCAACCTTTCTACAACGACGCCCGCTATTTGACGCCGTCAACAACAGCCAGCCACGAGGACCGGCAAACGCACTCGGCACACCCTTCGCGCCGATGCGGGACCCGACCCGAGCCACTGCCCCAGAAGGACAGTGGCTCGGAGAGGATCACTTCGAGTAGAGCTCGACGATGAGCTGCTCGGTGACAGGCGTGTCGATCTGCGCGCGCTCGGGCAGCTGGTGCACGAGGATGCGCAGGTTCGAGGCGACGACCTGCAGCCAAGCGGGAATCGGGCGGTCACCGAAGGACGCGCGAGCAGCCTCGAAGGGCAGCGTCGGCATGGACTTCGGCTTCACGTCGATGATGTCGAACTTCGACACCTGGTAGCTCGGGATGTTGACCTTGTGGCCATTCACGATGAAGTGCCCGTGGCTGACCAGCTGGCGAGCCTGGCGACGCGTGCGGGCGAGGCCCGCGCGGTACACCACGTTGTCGAGGCGAGCCTCGAGGATCTGGAGCAGGTTCTCGCCGGTCTTGCCGGGGCGACGAACCGCTTCCTTGTAGTAGCGGACGAACTGCTTCTCAAGGACGCCGTAGGTGTAACGAGCCTTCTGCTTCTCCTGGAGCTGCAGCAGGTACTCGGACTCCTTGACCCGGCCACGACCGTGCTGGCCGGGCGGGTACGGACGGCGCTCGAACGCCTGGTCCCCACCAACGAGGTCAACCTTGAGGCGACGCGAGATGCGCGTCGCGGGTCCCGTATAACGAGCCATGAGTTCTTACTCCTCCCCGTGCCTCAGACCCGGCGCCGCTTGGGCGGGCGGCAGCCGTTGTGGGGCTGCGGGGTCACGTCCTGAATGGTGCCGACCTCGAGACCGGCGGCCTGCAGTGAACGGATCGCGGTCTCGCGGCCGGAGCCGGGACCCTTCACGAACACGTCCACCTTGCGCATGCCGTGCTCGGCGGCCTTGCGGGCGGCGTTCTCGGCAGCCATCTGCGCCGCGAACGGCGTGGACTTGCGCGAGCCCTTGAAGCCCACGTGGCCGGCGGACGCCCAGCTGATCACGTTGCCCAGCGGGTCCGTGATGGACACGATGGTGTTGTTGAACGTGCTCTTGATGTGCGCCTGGCCGTGCGAGACGTTCTTCTTTTCCTTGCGCCGGATCTTCTTGACCCCGGCGCCCGTACGGGACTTCGGTGGCAAAACGAGCTCCTAAGTTGAGGGCAGTAGACGCGAGGTCTTACTTCTTGCCGGCCTTCTTCTTGCCGGCGACGGTCTTCTTCGGACCCTTGCGGGTACGGGCGTTCGTCTTGGTGCGCTGTCCGCGAACGGGCAGGCCGCGACGGTGCCGAAGACCCTCGTAGCAGCCGATCTCCATCTTGCGACGGATGTCGGCCTGAACCTCACGGCGAAGGTCACCCTCGACCTTGTAGTTCGTCTCGATGTGGTCCCGCAGCTTGGCGAGGTCGTCGTCCGTCAGATCCTTCACCCGGAGGTCCGGGGAGATCTCCGTGGCGGTGAGCAGCTCCTTGGAGCGCGTACGACCGATGCCGAAGATGTAGGTGAGCGCGATCTCCATCCGCTTTTCGCGGGGGAGGTCGACGCCAGCGAGTCGTGCCATGTGGCGATTAACTCCTGTCGATTACTTCCAGGTCTGCTCCTCGCCCAATTCCGGTGACTGACTCGCTATGTCGTTCCGGCTGCTCTCACAGCCGGTGTCCCGGCCCCGGCCTGGAATCCGGGGGTGTCCGCCCACTTGAAGCCCTGTGTGCGGTAGGTGCGAGGAGATTCTCGTTACTGCGTCATCGAGGATCTCGACGAGCGCACGGTGGAACTGCTCAGCCCTGGCGCTGCTTGTGGCGCAGGTTCTCGCAGATCACCATGACCCGCCCGTGACGGCGGATCACCTTGCACTTGTCGCAGATCTTCTTGACGCTCGGCTGGACCTTCACGCCTGAGATCTCCTGCTACTGGAGGTCACTTGTAGCGGTAGACGATGCGCCCGCGGGACAGGTCGTAGGGCGAGAGCTCCACGACAACCCGGTCCTCAGGGAGGATGCGGATGTAGTGCTGTCGCATCTTGCCGCTGATGTGCGCGAGTACCTTGTGACCGTTCTCCAACTCGACCCTGAACATCGCGTTGGGGAGCGGCTCGACTACGCGGCCCTCGACCTCAATGGCCCCGTCCTTCTTGCCCATGTCCTCCGCGTTTCGTGACAGTTGTAATAACCTTTGGACGCGCGTCAGCCCGGTTCGATCTCACCTGCAAGGGCATGACTGAACCGGCGCGACTGGGTGCGCCACCTGACCAGTGTACGCAGTTCACAGCGGCAACCCAAATCGGGTCCGCTCAGGGCCGCCGCCGGAGTGCGCACCCCGTTCGAGCACGGGCCGCAGCCGTGCGATGTCGTTGATCTCGGACTCGTGCCTGCCGAGCACGGACCTCAACGTTCGCAGCCGCTGAGCCGCGATCCTCGACCCGTACCCGGTGTCGTCGGAACACCTCTGAGCTGCGTTGTTGAGCGCTGCGTCGCCGGATCCGATGCCGTACCCGACCGGACTCGGCTCGCCGGGTTCCCGCTGGATGAAGCCTGCCCGGTCGAGGCAGTGCAGCAACGTCGCCCCGGTCGCCCGCGTCTCCGCGGCCTCCGGACCTGACTGGAGCAGGGCATCCCACTCCTGCACGACGACGCTGTGCAGGACCGTGATGCGACTCACGGCATTGACGTACTCCCACGACGCGGCGGCACGGACACTGCCCCCGCACCCGCCGTCGACCGGAGGCGGCGGGCTGACGAAGTTCGGACGCCGCACGACGACGTCGGAGAACGGCGGCGAGCAGCCCTCGGCCGCCGCGATGGCGTCGGCCAGGAAGATCCGGTCGGCGATCCGCTCCGCCGGCACGTCCTGGTAGGTGAAATCGGTGGCCGGCTTGGTGGCAGCACAGCCTGCAAGTGGAATCAGTAGGGCGGACAGGACGAAACGGGTTACCCCCAACAATGCCCCCAAGCATTGGACTCGCTCGTCACCACGACCGTATCGAGGCTGACAAACGAAATAACCCCGCTCACCGGGCAGGTGAGCGGGGCTACGTCCAAACCGTTGGGGCGCTTGGTCTTACTCGGGCGCGGTGAGCACCCAGGGGCCGTCCTCGGTGATCGCAACGCTGTGCTCCCAGTGCGCGGCACGGGTGCCGTCGAGCGTGATGACGGTCCAGCCGTCCTCGAGCTCCTGGGAGTCGTCGGTGCCGAGCGTCAGCATCGGCTCGATCGCGATGGCCATGCCGACCTTGAGCCGCGGACCCTTGCCCGGCTTGCCGAAGTTCGGCAGGAACGGCTCCATGTGCATCTTGGAGCCGATGCCGTGGCCGCCGTAGTCCGCCACGACGCCGTACTCGATGCCGTCGCGCTCCCCCGACTCGATGGCCGAGGACTCGATGGCGAACGAGATGTCCGTGAGCCGGCCACCGGGCACCGCAGCCTCGATGCCCGCGAGCATCGACAGCCTGGTCGCCTCGGACAGCTTGTGGTCCGCGGGAGACAGCGTGCCGACGCCGACCGTCACGGCCGAGTCGCCGTGCCAGTCGTCGAGGATCGCACCGCAGTCGATGGAGACCAGATCCCCTTCGGCCAGCACCTGCGTCCTGCTCGGAATCCCGTGGACGATCTGCTCGTTCACCGACGCGCAGATGCTCGCCGGGAAGCCGTGGTAGCCCTTGAACGACGGGATGGCGCCGGCGTCGCGGATGGTCTGCTCGGCGATCTCGTCGAGCTCCCACGTGGAGACCCCGGGCTTCACCGCGTCGACGACGTTGTGCAACGCCCGCGCCACGACCAGGCCGGAGGCGCGCATGGCCTCCAGCTGGCCGCGGGTCTTGATCTCGATCTTGCTCATGCCTTCACTACCTGAGATGACGGAGCGGAGCCGGTCAAGCAGTCCACCTGTCACTTCTCGTCGCGCAACGAGCCGAGCGCGGCGAGCGCCCGCTCGCTGATCTCGTCGATCTCGCCGACCGCGTCGATGGAGATGACCTTCTCCGCGTAGTAGCTCAGCAGCGGCGCGGTCTCGTTGCGGTACACCTGCTGGCGGTGCCGGATGACTTCTTCCTTGTCATCCGTGCGCCCGCGTGCGAGCAGCCGCTCCACCACGACGTCCTCGTCGACCCGGAACTCCAGCACCGCGTCGAGCGAGTGGTCGTCGACAGCGAGGAACTCGCCCAGCGTGTCGGCCTGGGCGACGTTGCGGGGAAACCCGTCGAGCAGGAACCCGTCCGCGGCGTCGGACTCGGCCAAGCGCTTGCGCACCATCTCGTTCGTGATGGAGTCCGGCACGAGAGCGCCCTCGTCGAGGATGCTCTGCACCTCCAGCCCGAGCTCGGTCTGGTTGCTGATGTGTGACCGGAAGAGGTCGCCCGTCGAGATGTGCGGCACGCCGAGCTTGCGGCTCAGAACTTCGGCCTGGGTGCCCTTGCCCGCACCGGGCGGGCCAACGAGAACGAGTCGCATCTAGCGGAGGAACCCTTCGTAATTGCGCTGCATGAGCTGGCTCTCGATCTGCTTCACGGTGTCGAGACCGACACCGACCATGATCAGAACCGCGGTGCCGCCGAACGGGAAGTTCTGGTTCTGGCCGTCGCCGGTCAGGTCCAGGAACAGGTTCGGCAGGATCGCCACGATGCCGAGGTAGAGCGAACCGGGAAGCGTGATGCGGCCCAGCACGAACTTGAGGTACTCGGCGGTCGGGCGTCCAGGACGGATGCCGGGGATGAAGCCACCGAACTTCTTCATCTCGTCAGCGCGCTCGTCCGGGTTGAACGTGATGCCGACGTAGAAGTACGTGAAGAAGACGATCAGCAGGAAGTACGCGGCGATGTGCACCCAGCTCGACTGCTTGACCAGGTACGTCTGGACGAACGTCGAGAACCAGTTCGTCTCGGTCGACGAGCCCTGCGTGAGGCGCACGACCAGGTCCGGCAGGTAGAGCAGCGACGAGGCGAAGATGACCGGGATGACGCCGGCCTGGTTCACCTTGAGGGGAAGGTACGTCGACGTGCCGCCGTACATGCGGCGACCGATCATGCGCTTGGCGTACTGCACCGGGATGCGACGCTGGGCCTGCTCGACGTAGATGACGCTCGCGATGATGACGAGAGCGGCCACGACCACGAGGGCGAAGGTGATGCCGCTCTTGTCGAGGATGTTCTTGCCCTCGGCGGGGATGCGGGCGGCGATACCGGTGAAGATCAGCAACGACATGCCGTTGCCGATGCCCTTCTCGGTGATCAGCTCACCCAGCCACATGATGACCGAGGTACCGGCGGTCATGGTGATGACCAGCACGATGAGGGTGAAGATGCTGTCCTTGTTGGGAATGACGTCCTGGTCGCACTCACCGAACAGCTGCCCGCGCACCGCCAGCGCCACGAGACCGGTCGACTGCAGGATCGCAAGCCCGATCGTCAGGTACCGCGTGTACTGGGTCAGCTTGCCCTGACCAGCCTGTCCTTCCTTCTTCAACTGCTCGAACCGCGGGATGACCACGGTGAGCAGCTGGATGATGATGCTCGCGGTGATGTACGGCATGATGCCGAGCGCGAACACGGACAGGTTGAGCAAGGCCCCACCGCTGAACAGGTTGATCAGCGAGTAGATGTTCTGGCCTTCAAGTTGTTCAGCACACGCGCGCACGTTCTTGAAGGACACGCCCGGCGCGGGCATGGTCGCACCAAGCCGGTACACAATGATGATCCCGAGAGTGAACAGGATCTTTTTGCGTAGATCCGGCGTCGCGAGAGCCGAGCGGAATGCGCCGAGCACGCGAACCTCCTGAGCGTTGCCGACCCCCAGGGACCGGCACATGCGGTAGTTGGCAGGCCGAGTCAGGTAGCCACGACCAAGCAACCCGGAGGACATCCGGGTTCAGCCCGCGACTCTAACAGCCCTCCAGGACCAGGCCGTACCCAGTGGCCAATCACAGGTTCCAACTCGTTGATCTCTGACCACGCCACTAGGCCATCCGGGGTAGCAGCCCCCGCAAATCCGTGCTACGAGCAGCAATTACGCCGACCGCGAACGTTCACACCGGCCCCGAAGTTCCCGCAGAAATACCCGCAAAGCGAACCGCCTGATGATCGAACGCGATGCCGAAGGCGAGCCGTCCTTACCGCGCGGGCCCGGCGGTGGGGTCCCGTCACGAGTCGCACCCCTGCTCATGTGTGGCCCGCTCTTGGTGGGACTTGGGACGGGACCCCACCGCCAACGCACACATCTACGCAACAGGCAGCCGCCCAACACAACAGGCGTGCCATCAACCCACGCGTGGCGCCACCCCCCGATCAGATTGCCGGGGGTCTGGGGGCAGAGCCCCCAGGGGAAGCACGCAACAGAACCCGCCGCCCGCAAGCCAGCCACCCGACAAAGCCGCGACCCACCCGCCCAACGCAAGCCCGCCGCCCGCAAAGCGACCACAGCACAACCCCGCGCCCAGAAACGCCAAAGGGCCCCGAGGCGAAGCCTCAGGGCCCTTCAGTCACGTCCTACAACAGAACGTCAGGCAGAAACGGTGGAAGACCCACCAGCGGCAGCCAACTTCTCCACAGCGGTCTTGGAGAACTTGTCAGCCGTGACGTCGAGCTTGACGCTGACGTCACCGTCACCCAGCACCTTGACGAGCGAGCCCTTGCGGACCAGCCCGGCCAGCACCAGCGCGGGAACGTCGATCGAGCCACCCTCGGGGAAAGCGGCGGCGATCGAAGAGACGTTCACGACCTGGTACTCGGTGCGGAACGGGTTCTTGAAGCCCTTGAGCTTCGGAAGCCGCATGTGCAGCGGCATCTGGCCACCTTCGAAGCGCGGCGAGACGTTCTTGCGAGCGCCCGTGCCCTTCGTACCGCGGCCGGCGGTCTTGCCCTTGGAGCCTTCACCACGACCAACGCGGGTCTTGGCGGTCTTGGCACCGGGGGCGGGACGCAGATCGTGGATCTTGATGGTCACGACTGGACCTCCTCGACAACCACCAGGTGGCGCACGGCGTTGATCAGGCCGAGAACCTGGGGGGTGTCCTCACGCACGACCGACTGGCGGATCTTGCGCAGCCCGAGGGTGCGCATCGACTCGCGGTGGTTGTGCTTGGTACCGATGGTGCTCTTCACCTGGGTGATCTTGAGCTGAGCCATGATCACACCCCCTGACCCGCGCGAGCGCGGATCATGCCGGCGGGAGCCACGTCCTCGAGGGGCAGGCCACGACGGGCCGCGACCTCTTCGGGACGCTGCAGACCCTTGAGGGCCGCCACGGTCGCGTGCACGATGTTGATCGCGTTGTCGGAGCCCAGGGACTTCGACAGCACGTCGTGCACGCCGGCGCACTCGAGGACGGCGCGGACAGCGCCACCCGCGATGACACCGGTACCGGCCGAGGCCGGACGCAGCAGGACCACACCAGCGGCCTTCTCACCCTGGATCGGGTGGGGGATGGTGCCGGCGATGCGAGGCACGCGGAAGAAGTTCTTCTTCGCTTCCTCGACACCCTTGGCGATGGCCGCGGGAACTTCCTTGGCCTTGCCGTAACCGACGCCGACCATGCCGTCGCCGTCACCCACCACGACGAGCGCGGTGAAGCTGAACCGACGACCACCCTTGACCACCTTGGAGACGCGGTTGATAGCAACCACGCGCTCGAGGTGGGGGGTCTTCTCCTGGGCCGCGCCGCCGCGGCCGCCGTCACGACGGTCGCGGCGCTCTCCGCGCTCGCCCCCGCCGCCTTCGCGACGCGTACGTCCTGGCATCAGGCGTCCCTCTCAATTCCGGTGATGATCATTGTCAGAACTCCAGCCCCGCCTCGCGAGCAGCGTCGGCCAGAGCCGCGATGCGGCCGTGGTACGCGTTGCCACCGCGGTCGAAAACGACCGCCGTGACGCCGGCGTCCTTGGCGCGGGCCGCGGCCAGCTGGCCGACCTTGGCCGCACGGGCCTTCTTGTCGCCGTCCAGGGCACGGACGTCGGCCTCCATGGAGGAAGCGGACGCGATCGTGTGGCCCTTGAGGTCGTCGATGATCTGCACGGTGATGTGCTTCGACGAACGGTGCACGGCCAGGCGCGGACGCTCGGCAGTTCCGTTGACCTTCTTGCGGAGGCGGAAGTGGCGACGGGCCTTCGCAACACGACGCCTGGTGGAGATGTCCTTGCCCACCGGCTTGCGCTTCGTAACAGTCGACTCGCTCATGTCACTTACCCGTCTTTCCGACCTTGCGACGGATCTTCTCGCCCGAGTACCGGACGCCCTTACCCTTGTACGGGTCGGGCTTGCGCAGCTTGCGGATGTTGGCGGCGACCTCACCGACCAGCTGCTTGTCGATACCCGAGACGGAGAACCGGGTCGGGGTCTCGACCGCGAAGGTGATGCCCGCGGGGGCCTCCACCTTGACGGGGTGCGAGTAACCGAGCGCGAACTCGAGCTCAGAGCCCTTGAGCGCGACGCGGTAACCGACGCCGTGGATTTCCATCTTCTTTTCGTAGCCCTGGGTCACGCCGACGACCATGTTGTGCACGAGCGTGCGCGACAGGCCGTGGAGCGCGCGGTTCCGGCGCTCGTCGTTCGGGCGCTTGACCTCGAGAGTGCCGTCTTCGGCCTTCTCGACGATGATCGGCTCAGCGAGCGTGAGCGTCAGGAGACCCTTGGGGCCCTTGATGCTGACGTCCTGGCCGGCGATGTTCACGTCGACCCCGGAGGGGACAATGATCGGCTGCTTACCGATGCGCGACATGTCTACTCCCCCTTACCAAACGTAGGCGAGGACTTCTCCGCCCACGCCTGCCTTGTTGGCCTGACGGTCGGTCATGAGACCGCCAGAGGTCGAAATGATCGCCACGCCGAGGCCACCGAGAACTCGGGGCAGGCCAGTGGACTTCGCGTACACGCGCAGACCGGGCTTGGACACGCGGCGGAGGCCGGCGATGCTGCGCTCACGGTTCGGGCCGTACTTCAGCTCGACGACCAAGTTCTTGGCCACCTCGCCGTCCTCGTCGCGGTACGAGGCGATGTAGCCCTCGCGCTTGAGGATCTCGGCGATGTTCGCCTTGATCTTGGAGTGCGGCATCACGACCTTGTCGTGGTAAGCCGAGTTCGCGTTCCGCAGACGAGTGAGCATGTCTGCGATGGGATCGGTCATCGTCATGGTGACCTGGTCAACCTTTCTCGCTGCGGTTCACCGGCTCAGGGTCCAGACCCGCCCTCCCGCTCCAGAGAGAATCACTGGAGCGGGAGGACAGGACGGTCGTGTGCGGGCCTACAGCGAAGTAGAAAATCTGGAATTACCAGCTGGACTTGCTGACGCCAGGCAGCTCACCGCGGTGAGCCATCTCGCGCAGGCAGATCCGGCAGAGGCCGAACTTGCGGAACACCGCGTGGGGGCGGCCGCAACGCTGGCACCGGGTGTAACCCCGGACCTTGAACTTCGGCTTCTTCGCGGCCTTGTTGATCAACGCCTTCTTGGCCATCGAGTCAGTTCTCCTTGAACGGGAAGCCCAGTTGCTTCAGCAGCGCCCGGCCCTCCTCGTCGTTCGTGGCGGTGGTGACGACGGTGATGTCCATGCCGCGAGGCCGGTCGATAGCGTCCGGGTCGATCTCGTGGAACATCGACTGCTCGTTCAGACCGAACGTGTAGTTGCCGTTGCCGTCGAACTGCTTGCCCGAGAGGCCGCGGAAGTCGCGGATACGGGGCAGCGCGATCGTCAGCAGACGGTCGAGGAACTCCCACATGCGGTCGCCGCGCAGCGTGACGCGCGCACCGATCGGCATGCCTTCACGCAGCTTGAACTGCGCGATGGACTTGCGGGCCCGGCGGACCTCGGGACGCTGGCCGGTGATGATCGAGAGGTCCTTGACGGCACCCTCGATCAGCTTGCCGTCACGGGCGGCGTCGCCGACGCCCATGTTGACGACAACCTTCACAACGCGCGGGATCTGCATCACGTTGTCGAAGTTGAACTGCTTCTGCAGTTCCCCGGTGATCTCAGCGCGGTAACGCGTCTTGAGCCGCGGGATGATCTTCTCTGCGGTGGTCATGATCAGATGTCCTTCCCGTTACGACGGGAAATGCGGACCCGCTTGCCCTCGTCGTTCGTCCGGTAACCAACACGGGTCGGCTTGCCGTCCGCGTCGACCACCATCACGTTGGAGACGTTGATCGGAGCTTCCTGGGTCACGATGCCACCAGACTGCGCGCCCCGCTGGGTCTGCGTGATCTTGGTGTGCTTCTTGATCCGGTTGACGCCCTCGACCAGGACCTTGCTGGTCTCCGGGTAGGCCTGAATGACCTTGCCCTTCGCGCCCTTGTCCTTGCCGGCGATAACGACGACCGTGTCGCCCTTCTTCACCTTCATGGTCAGAGCACCTCCGGAGCCAGCGAGATGATCTTCATGAACTTCTTGTCGCGCAGCTCGCGGCCGACCGGGCCGAAGATGCGGGTACCGCGGGGCTCGTTGTCGTTCTTGATGAGCACGGCGGCGTTCTCGTCGAAGCGGATGTACGAGCCATCCGGACGGCGACGCTCCTTGACGGTGCGGACGATGACGGCCTTGACGACGTCACCCTTCTTCACACCGGCACCGGGGATCGCGTCCTTGACGGTCGCGACGATGATGTCGCCGATACCCGCGTAGCGGCGGCCGGAGCCACCGAGAACACGGATGCAAAGGATTTCCTTCGCACCGGTGTTGTCGGCGACGCGAAGCCGCGACTCCTGTTGAATCACTTACTTGCTCCTTGACCATTCCTGGCCCGCCGGATTTCCGACCCGACGGGCTCGGTCTGTCTAGATGAGACTTACTTGGCCTTCTCGAGGATCTCGACGAGACGCCAGCGCTTGGTCGCCGACAGAGGCCGGGTCTCCATGAGCAGCACGCGGTCGCCGATGCCCGCCGCGTTCTCCTCGTCGTGCACCTTCACCTTGGTGGTGGAGCGCATGATCTTGGAGTAACGCGGGTGCTTCTTGCGGTCCTCGAGCGCCACGACGATCGTCTTGTCCATCTTGTCGGACACGACGAGACCCTCGCGGACCTTGCGGTCGTTGCGCTTCTCGGTCTGGACTTCGTTGCTTTCGGTCATGCCGCACCCTCACCAGTGGAATCCGGCGTAACGGAGAGCCCGAGCTCCCGCTCCCGCATCACGGTGTAGATCCGGGCAATCTCGTGCCGGACCGTGCGCAGACGCCGGTTGTTGTCGAGCTGGCCCGTGGCCATCTGGAAACGAAGGTTGAACAGCTCTTCCTTCGATTCCTTCAGACGCAGCACGAGCTCTTCCTCGGTGAGCTCACGCAGCTCGGAAGCGGTAGTACCCGCTGCCATCAGAACTCACCACCCTCACGCGTAACGATGCGGCACTTCATCGGGAGCTTGTGGATCGCGCGGCGAAGAGCCTCGCGGGCCACCTGCTCGTTCGGGAAGGCCATCTCGAACATGACGCGACCCGGCTTGACGTTCGCGACCCACCACTCCGGCGAACCCTTACCGGAACCCATGCGGGTCTCGGCCGGCTTCTTCGTCAGCGGGCGGTCCGGGAAGATGTTGATCCAGACCTTGCCGCCACGACGGATGTGGCGCGTGATGGCGATACGAGCGGACTCGATCTGCCTGTTGGTGACGTACGCCGGCTCGAGAGCCTGGATGCCGTACTCACCGAAGGTGACCTTCGTGCCGCCCTTGGCAGCGCCCGACCGCTTGGGGTGGTGCTGCTTGCGGTGCTTGACCCTACGAGGGATGAGCATTACTCAGCTCTCCGTCTTCTCTGCAGCAGCCGGAGCCTCGCTGGCCGCCGAAGCGCCAGCTGCGGCACGGCCGGCCTCGGTGCTCGTCGCGGTGGTGCCGCTGGCACCGGAGCGACGGGCCCGGTTCGGACGCTCAGCACGGTCGCGGCGCGGGGCGCCGCGGTCGGCCTGAGCCGGGGCCGCGTCGAGCGCGCGCTTGGCCGAGATTCCACCGACGATGTCGCCCTTGTAGATCCACACCTTCACGCCGATACGGCCGAACGTGGTGCGGGCCTCGAAGAAGCCGTAGTCGATGTTGGCGCGGAGCGTGTGCAGCGGCACGCGGCCGTCGCGGTAGTGCTCCGAGCGGGACATCTCGGCGCCGCCGAGGCGACCGCCGCACTGCACGCGGATGCCCTTGACCTGCGGCGAACGCATGGCCGACTGAATGGCCTTGCGCATCGCGCGCCGGAAGGCGACGCGGTTGGACAGCTGCTCGGCGACACCCTGTGCCACGAGCTGCGCGTCCGACTCGGGGCTCTTGACCTCGAGGATGTTCAGCTGGACCTGCTTCTTGGTGAGCTTCTCCAGCTCACCGCGGATGCGGTCCGCCTCGGCACCACGACGGCCGATGACGATGCCCGGCCGGGCGGTGTGGATGTCGACGCGCACCCGGTCACGGGTCCGTTCGATCTCCACCTTGGAGATGCCGGCACGCTCCATGCCCTTGCTGAGCAGGCGGCGGATCTTGACGTCCTCCGCCACGTACTCGGCGTACTGCTTGTCTGCGTACCAGCGGGACTTCCAGTCGGTGGTGATCCCCAGCCGGAAGCCGTGCGGGTTGATCTTCTGGCCCACTACCGCGTTCCCTTCACGCTGGTCTTCTTGGGACGAGACTCCACCTCGATGGTGATGTGGCTCGTCCGCTTGCGGATCCGGTACGCGCGGCCCTGGGCACGCGGGCGGAAACGCTTGAGGGTCGGACCCTCGTCCACGTAGGCCACCGCGACCCAGAGGGTCGAGGGGTCCAGGGACATGTTGTTCTCGGCATTGGCCATGGCGCTGGCGAGCACCTTCGCGACCGGCTCAGAAGCGGCCTGGGGCGCGAACTGGAGCACGGCCAGGGCCTCGCTTGCGTTACGACCCTTGATGAGCTCGACGACGCGACGGACCTTCATGGGGGTGTCGCGGACGTAGCGAGCCCGAGCCACGGCGCGCGGAAACTCCTGCGCCTCAGCGTCCTTACGGGCGTTCATCGCTGCTTTTCCCTTGCTCTTCTCAGTTCGACGCCTAGCGGCGACGAGACTTCCGGTCGTCCTTGATGTGGCCCTTGAAGGTGCGGGTCGGGGCGAACTCGCCCAGCTTGTGCCCGACCATGGCCTCGGTCACGAACACCGGGACGTGCTTGCGACCGTCGTGCACCGCGATGGTGTGGCCGAGCATGTCCGGGATGATCGTGGACCGGCGGGACCACGTCTTGATGACGGTCTTCTTGCCCGCTTCGTTCTGAACGTCCACCTTCTTGAGCAGGTGGTCGTCGACGAAGGGACCCTTCTTAAGGCTGCGAGGCATCCTTCACTCCCTCCCTGCTCAGCGCTTCTTACCGGTGCGACGACGCCGGACGATGAGCTTGTCGCTTGGCTTACGGCGGCGGGTACGACCCTCGGGCTTACCAGCCGGGTTCACCGGGTGGCGACCACCGGAGGTCTTACCCTCACCACCACCATGCGGGTGGTCAACGGGGTTCATGGCGACACCGCGGACGGTGGGCTTCTTGCCCTTCCACCGCATGCGGCCGGCCTTGCCCCAGTTGATGTTCTGGTGGTCCTTGTTGCCGACCTCGCCGAGCGTGGCGCGGCAGCGCACGTCCACGTTGCGGATTTCGCCCGAGGGCAACCGCAGCTGGGCGTACGGACCGTCCTTCGCCACGAGCTGGACCGAGGCACCAGCCGAGCGAGCCATCTTCGCGCCGCCACCGGGGCGGAGCTCGATCGCGTGGATCACGGAACCGACCGGGATGTTGCGCAGCGGCAGGTTGTTACCCGGCTTGATGTCGGCCTTGGGGCCGTTCTCAACCGTGTCACCCTGCTTGAGCTTCTCCGGGGCGATGATGTAGCGCTTCTCGCCGTCCGCGTAGTGCAGCAGCGCGATGCGGGCGGTGCGGTTGGGGTCGTACTCGATGTGAGCGACCTTGGCCGGCACGCCGTCCTTGTCGTTGCGACGGAAGTCGATCAGGCGGTATGCCCGCTTGTGACCGCCGCCCTTGTGACGCGTGGTGATCTTGCCCGACGCGTTGCGTCCACCCAGCTTGTGCAGCGGGCGGATCAGCGACTTCTCCGGAGTCGACCGAGTGATCTCGGCGAAGTCGGAGACGCTCGCACCGCGACGACCAGGCGTCGTCGGCTTGTACTTGCGAATGCCCATCTCTACGCAGTCCTCGTCATCAGGCGGCAGGGCCGCCGAAGATCTCGATCGCCTTGCTGTCAGCCGACAACGTGACGATCGCGCGCTTCGTGTCCTTGCGCTTGCCGAAACCGCTCTTGGTCCGCTTGCGCTTGCCCTGGCGGTTGATGGTGTTGACGCTGACGACCTTGACGCCGAAGACCTTCTCCACGGCAATCTTGATCTGGGTCTTGTTCGACCCCGGCGCCACCAAGAAGGTGTACTTGTTCTCCTCGAGCAGCCCGTAGGACTTCTCGGAGATGACCGGCGCGAGCAAGATGTCCCTGTGGTCGGGGATCACTTGGAACCCTCCTCGTCCACTACGACCGCCGTGGCCTCAGCCGAGCCAGAACCCTGCTGGGACTTGCTGGCGAGGAACACGTCGAGCGAGTCCTTGGTGAACACCACGTCGTCGTTGACGAGCACGTCGTAGGTGTTGAGCTGGTCGGGCGCGATCACGTGCACGTGCTGAAGGTTCCGCACGCTGACCCACGCGACCTCGTCGGTGCGGTTGAGCACCACGAGAACGCGACGAGCCTGGGTGACGGCCTCCAGGACCTTGCGCGCGGTCTTGGTCGACGGGGTGTCCCCGTCCACCAGGCCGGACACGACGTGCACCTGGTTCGCGCGGGCCCGGTCGGAGAGGGCGCCACGCAGAGCGGCGGCCTTCATCTTCTTGGGCGTCCGCTGCGAGTAGTCGCGCGGCTGCGGGCCGTGGACGATGCCACCGCCGGCGAACTGCGGCGCACGCGTCGAACCCTGGCGGGCACGACCGGTGCCCTTCTGGCGGTACGGCTTCTTGCCGCCACCACGAACCTCGCCGCGGGTCTTCGTCGAGTGCGTGCCCTGGCGAGCCGCGGCCTGCTGGGCCACGACGACCTGGTGCAGCAGAGCGACGTTCGCCTGCGCGTCGAAAACGGAGGCAGGCAGCTCGACAGAGCCGGCCGTCTTGCCATCCGGGGTGCGGATCTCAACCGTCGACATCAGGCACCGCCCTTCGCAGCAGTCTTGACGAACACCAGACCGCCCTTGGGACCGGGAACCGCGCCCTTGATGAGCAGCAGCCCGTTCTCAATGTCGATCTTGTGCACCTTCAGGTTCTGGGTCGTCACACGCTCGTGGCCCATGCGGCCAGCCATGCGCAGACCCTTGAAGACGCGACCAGGCGTGGCACAGCCGCCGATGGAACCCGGCGAGCGGTGCTTGCGCTGGGTGCCGTGGCTGGAGCCGAGGCCCTTGAAGTTGTGGCGCTTCATGACACCCGCGGTGCCCTTGCCCTTGCTGGTGCCGGTGATGTCGACAACAGCGCCGGCCTCGAACACCTCAGCGGTGATCTCCTGGCCGACCGTGTACTCGCTGGCGTCCGCCGTGCGCAGCTCCACCAGGTGGCGACGGGGCGTGACCCCGGCCTTGGCGAAGTGCCCAGCAACGGGCTTGTTGACCTTGCGCGGGTCAATCGCGCCGGCCGCCAGCTGGACGGCGGTGTAGCCGTCCTTCTCTTCGGTGCGTACCTGGGTCACGACATTGGGCTCAGCCTTGACGACCGTCACCGGGACAATCCGGTTGTTCTCGTCGAAGACCTGAGTCATGCCGAGCTTGGTGCCCAGGATGCCCTTCATCTGCCTGTCAGACATAGGTCCGTTACTCTCCGCGCCCGACGCTTACTGGATGTTGACGTCGACGCTGGCCGGCAGGTCGATGCGCATGAGCGCGTCAACCGTCTTCGGCGTCGGGTCGAGGATGTCGATCAACCGCTTGTGCGTGCGCATCTCGAAGTGCTCGCGCGAGTCCTTGTACTTGTGCGGCGAGCGGATGACGCAGTACACGTTCTTCTCAGTCGGCAGCGGCACAGGCCCGACGACCCGAGCGCCGGTGCGCGTCACGGTCTCAACGATCTTGCGCGCAGACGCGTCGATCGCCTCGTGGTCGTAGGCCTTGAGCCGGATGCGGATCTTTTGTCCCGCCATAATGGCTTGCCGTTCCTCTGCTTCTCGTAACCGCTGCGGTGCGGTGCCTCGGATGAGGCCTTTTACAGCCTCTTGGCGCGCTCCGCCCCTGTTGAAGTGTCATGGTGCCCGGTCCACGCGGTCGGGCGTGTCGCGCCCGGTGCGCATACCGGTCCCACTCAAGGTCTCCCCGGTGGGATTGGGCCTACCACAGCCCATGCACCCTGATGCCCATCTCCGCAAGGAGGCGTTCACTAACAGGGCGCGGACGCTCGATCGAAAACGCGGACACACGCAAGACGCGCGTCCAGCCTTCATCGAGCAACCCGTAAAGGATGCCACACGGAAGCGAGGCGATCCAAATCGGGGTGGGTGACTTGGACCCAGATCACGTGCGGATCTTGCCCGGTGAGCCGCCGGCGTCCGTCGCATGTGGAGCGACAGCCGCGCCGGTTCCATTGTCCGGCAACAGAATCCCAACGGCGGCTCTTCACCCGCGCGTCGGCGACAGTTCCACGTGAGCTGTCGCACAATTTCCTGCTGAACGACGAAAGCCGGGCCAACGAAGATCGTTGGCCCGGCTTCACGCCGAACTGGTGGAGCTAGGTCACTTGAGGATCTTGGTGACCGAGCCGGCGCCGACGGTGCGGCCACCCTCGCGAATCGCGAAGCGGAGGCCCTCGTCCATGGCGATCGGCTGGATGAGCTTGACGTCCATACCGGTGGTGTCACCCGGCATGACCATCTCGGTGCCCTCGGGCAGCGTCACAACGCCGGTCACGTCCGTCGTCCGGAAGTAGAACTGGGGACGGTAGTTGTTGAAGAACGGCGTGTGGCGGCCACCCTCGTCCTTCGACAGGATGTAGACCTGCGCGGTGAACTCGGTGTGCGGGGTCGTGGTGCCCGGCTTGACGATGACCATGCCGCGCTCCACCTCCTCGCGCTTGATGCCACGGAGCAGCAGCGCGGCGTTGTCGCCGGCGCGGCCCTCGTCGAGGAACTTCTTGAACATCTCGATCGAGGTGACGGTCGTCTTCTTCGACGTCTCCTTGATTCCGACGATCTCGATCTCGGAGTTCACGTTGATGATGCCGCGCTCGATACGACCGGTCACGACGGTGCCGCGGCCGGTGATCGTGAAGACGTCCTCGACGGGCATGAGGAACGGCTTCTCGGTGTCGCGCTCCGGCTCCGGGATCGCCGAGTCAACGGCGGCCATGAGCTCGAGCACGGACTTGCCCCAGGTCTCGTCGCCCTCCAGCGCCTTCAGCGCCGAAACGCGCACGACCGGAAGGTCGTCGCCCGGGAACTCGTACTCGGAGAGCAGCTCGCGGACCTCGAGCTCGACGAGCTCCAGGATCTCCTCGTCGTCCACCATGTCGGCCTTGTTCAGGGCGACGACGATGTAGGGGACGCCGACCTGGCGGGCCAGGAGGACGTGCTCCTTCGTCTGCGGCATGGGACCGTCGGTCGCCGCGACCACGAGGATGGCGCCGTCCATCTGCGCCGCACCGGTGATCATGTTCTTGATGTAGTCGGCGTGCCCGGGGCAGTCGACGTGCGCGTAGTGACGGTTCTCCGTCTGGTACTCGATGTGCGCGATCGAGATCGTGATGCCGCGCTGCTTCTCTTCCGGCGCCTTGTCGATCTGGTCGAACGCGAACGAGGCGTTGACATCGGGGAACGCGTCGTGCAGAACCTTGGAGATCGCCGCGGTCAGCGTGGTCTTGCCATGGTCGATGTGACCGATGGTGCCGATGTTGACGTGCGGCTTCGTCCGCTCGAACTTCGCCTTGGCCACTGGATTGTCCTCCTGGACTTCTTTTTTGCTGGTCCGGCGGGCATCTGTGGCCACCCGCCGGACTTACACGTCAGGGTCTGAAAGTAGCGGACCCCAGGGATTCACCCCCGGAGAGCCCGCGGTGGAACTGCGGTGCTCCGGTGGGGAATTACTCCCCGGTCGCCTTCGCGATGATCTCCTTCGAGACGCTTGCAGGCACCTCGGCGTAGGAGTCGAACACCATCGAGTAGTTGGCACGACCCTGGGTCTTGGACCGCAGGTCACCCACGTACCCGAACATTTCCGACAGCGGAACCAGTGCCTTGACGACACGGATGCCGCTGCGCTCCTCCATGGCCTGGATCTGGCCACGGCGGGAGTTCAGGTCGCCGATCACGTCGCCCATGTACTCCTCGGGCGTCGTGACCTCGACGGCCATCAGCGGTTCGAGGATCGCGGGAGACGCCTGACGGGCGGCTTCCTTGAGGGCCATCGAACCAGCGATCTTGAACGCCATTTCCGAGGAGTCGACCTCGTGGTAGGCGCCGTCGAGCAGCGTCACCTTCACGCCGACCAGCGGGTAGCCCGCCAGCACGCCGTACTGCAGCGCGTCCTGCGCACCCGCGTCGACCGACGGGATGTACTCGCGAGGGATGCGACCACCGGTGACGGCGTTGACGAACTCGTAGAGCGCGCCGTCTTCCTTCTTCTCCAGCGGCTCGACGGTGACGAGCACCTTCGCGAACTGGCCGGAGCCACCGGTCTGCTTCTTGTGGGTGTAGGAGTACTTCTCCACCGCACGGCGGATGGTCTCCCGGTACGCCACCTGAGGCTTGCCGATGTTGGCCTCGACCTTGAACTCGCGGCGCATGCGGTCCACCAGGATGTCCAGGTGGAGCTCGCCCATGCCGGCGATGATGGTCTGGCCCGTCTCCTGGTCGAGGTTGACCCGGAACGTCGGGTCCTCCTCGGCCAGCTTCTGGATCGCGGTGCCGAGCTTCTCCTGGTCCGCCTTCGTCTTGGGCTCGATGGCCACCTGGATGACGGGCTCGGGGAAGGTCATCGACTCGAGCACGATGGGGTGCTGCGGGTCGCACAAGGTCTCACCGGTCGTGGTGTCCTTGAGACCGATCACGGCGTAGATGTGGCCCGCGATGGCCTCGGTGACCGGGTTCTCCTTATTGGCGTGCATCTGGAAGATCTTCCCGATGCGCTCCTTGCGGTCCTTGGTCGCGTTGACGACCTGGGTGCCCGCGGCGACCTTGCCCGAGTAGACCCGGATGTAGGTCAGCTTGCCGAAGAACGGGTGCACGGCGATCTTGAACGCCAGCGCCGAGAACGGCTCGTCGCTCGACGGGCTGCGCTTCACGACGGTCTCGCCGTCCTGCAGCGTGCCCTCGACCGGCGGGAGGTCGAGCGGCGACGGCAGGTAGTCGATGACCGCGTCGAGCATGGGCTGAACGCCCTTGTTCTTGAACGCGGAGCCACACAGGATCGGGTACGCGGTACCCGCGGCGACGATCTTGCGGAGGCCGGCCTTGATCTCCTCGACCGACAGATCGCCGTTCTCGAAGAACTTCTCGGTCAGGTCGTCGTCGGTCTCGGCGACGGCCTCGAGCAGCTGCTCGCGGAACTCCTGCGCCTTCTCGAGCAGATCCGCGGGGATCTCCTCGATCGCGTAGTCCTCACCCTTCGAGACCTCGCCACGCCACGTGAGCGCGCGCATCTCGATCAGGTCGACGACGCCGATGAACTCGCTCTCGGAGCCGATCGGGATCTGGAGCGGCAGCGGCTTGGCAGCCAGCCGGTCCTGGATCGTCTTGATCGTGAAGTAGAAGTCCGCGCCGAGCTTGTCCATCTTGTTGACGAAGCAGATGCGCGGGACGTCGTACTTGGTCGCCTGCCGCCAGACCTGCTCGGACTGCGGCTCGACGCCTTCCTTGCCGTCGAAGACGGCAACGGCGCCGTCGAGGACGCGCAGGTTGCGCTCGACCTCGACGGTGAAGTCGACGTGGCCGGGCGTGTCGATCAGGTTGATCTGGTGGTCTTTCCAGAAGCAGGTCGTCGCGGCCGACGTGATCGTGATGCCGCGCTCCTGCTCCTGCTCCATCCAGTCCATCACGGCAGCGCCGTCGTGAACCTCGCCGATCTTGTAGCTGATCCCCGTGTAGAAGAGGATCCGCTCAGTCGTCGTGGTCTTGCCCGCGTCGATGTGGGCCATGATCCCGATGTTGCGGACCTTGGCAAGATCAGTGAGCACGTCCTGTGCCACGGGTCTTTCCCCTGTCTTGAGCTAGCTCAGTTAGCTGCTCACTAGGGCTGGGAGAGCCCGGCCAGTGATGCGGCCGGGCGTCAGATCACCAGCGGTAGTGGGCGAAGGCCTTGTTCGACTCGGCCATCTTGTGCGTGTCCTCGCGACGCTTGACGCTGGCACCGAGGCCGTTGCTCGCATCGAGCAGCTCGTTCATCAGACGCTCGACCATGGTCTTCTCACGGCGCTGCCGGGAGAAGGTGATCAGCCAGCGCAGTGCGAGCGTGGTCGAGCGACCGGGCTTGACCTCGATCGGCACCTGGTAGGTCGCACCACCGACGCGGCGGCTCTTGACCTCCAGCGACGGCTTCACGTTGTCCAGCGCGCGCTTCAGCGTGACGACCGGGTCGGTACCGGTCTTCTCACGAGCGCCCTCGAGCGCTTCGTAAACGATCTTCTCGGCCACGGAGCGCTTGCCGTCGACCAGCACCTTGTTGATGAGCTGGGTCACGAGCGGAGAGCTGTAGACCGGGTCAGAGATAAGCGGCCGCTTCGGGGCCGGTCCCTTGCGGGGCATTAGCTCTTCTCCTTCTTCGCGCCGTAGCGGCTGCGAGCCTGCTTGCGGTTCTTGACACCCTGCGTGTCGAGAGAGCCACGGATGATCTTGTAGCGAACACCCGGCAGGTCCTTCACACGACCACCGCGGACGAGCACCATCGAGTGCTCCTGGAGGTTGTGACCCTCACCGGGGATGTAGGCCGTGACCTCGATGCCGCTGGTCAGCTTCACGCGAGCGACCTTGCGCAGTGCGGAGTTCGGCTTCTTGGGGGTGGTGGTGTAAACGCGGGTGCACACACCGCGCCGCTGCGGCGAGCCCTTGAGGGCCGCCGTCTTCTGCTTGGCCACCTTGTCCTGGCGGCCCTTGCGGACCAGCTGCTGGATCGTTGGCATTCGCCGGCTACTTCTTCCGTCTTCACGGGTTCCCCTTGCGGTTCACCCACTTGTTTCTTGATCCCTCTCTGCACCCGAGGTCGGGCGTGTCGCCCGCTCCCAAGGTCCGCAAGCAACAGTTCAACTGCCACTGCGAGTGGAGGACACCGCTGCCTCACGGGCACGCGGAGCGGCCCGACATGGGTCGGGCACGAGTAGCAAAGATACCTGCCCACGTCTACCTGGGTCAAAACGGGGGTACCGCACCAGCACCTTCGGTAGACAATGCCCGCAGGATCCAGGCTACTCGTGTGACGGAGAACGCACTGTGCAGGTCATTCCGAGAGCCGTTGGCGTGATCGCCGCGCTGGCTCTGGCGCTGTCCGGATGCTCGGGCTGGCAGGAGCAGGCAGGCGTCGGCGAGTGCGCGAAACAGGTCGACCTCAACGACACGAACGTCGAAATGACCGAAGTGGACTGTTCGTCCGAGGAAGCCGTGTACCGCGTGTCTTCGCGTGAGCGACGCACGATGTGCCCGCCCGGTGACTACCTGACGGAGTCGTCGGGACGGTCGAGGACGAACGGCAAGACACGGCTCTGCTACGTCCTCAACGTGCAGGAGGGCGACTGCCTCAAGCCGGTCAACCAGTACTTCCAACGCGCGGCGTGCGGCACCGAGACGCGCAAGGTCACGAAGGTCGTCGACGGCCAGTCCGACCGTACGCTGTGCAACGGGGACGACGCGAAGACGTACTCGCAGCCAGTGAAGACGATCTGCATCACCAACTGAGCCTGAGACCGCGATCTGGTTGCGGCGCAACGAACTCCCGGTACTGCGAAACGATGCGGCAGCCACCGCCAGGTGGTGACGAACGGACCTGATTCACTGTGCGCGTGGACGACCTGATCGCGGCAATGGCCTCGCTGACCGGCTCTTCCGCCACTCCCGAGGTGCTCGGCGGCGACCGCGGTGACGTCGTCGTGGTGCGCGTTGGTGACGTGGTGGCCAAGGCGCATCCCGCGGACACCGACGTGGAGGCGTTGCGGCAGCGGGTGGAGATCGCGGCGGCGCATCCGGAGTTGTTGCTGCCGCCGTTGAAGCCGTTGCAGTTCGTGGACGACAGGCCGATCACGGTGTGGCCGTACGGGACGCCGGTGAGTCAGGACGATCCCGACGCGGCGCCGTGGGAGGAGAGCGCGGCACTGCTGGCGAAGTTGCACGAGTTGCCTGTGCAAGGGCCCGCGGCCGGTACGCCGGAACGGATTGTTCGGGCTATTCAGGCGTTGCCGCCGGAGTTGCCGCATGCCGATGTGGTGTTGCGTGCGTTCGAAGTCTTGCCGCCGTTGGACACGAACGGCCGTGCGTTGATCCACGGTGATTGGCACCTCGGGCAGCTTGTGCACCGGGGGGCCTGGCGGCTCATCGACGTGGACGATCTCGGGGTCGGCGATCCGGTCTGGGACCTGGCCCGACCTGCGGCTTTGTTCGCGGCGGGGGTGCTACCCGATGACCTGTGGGCGCGGTTCCTGAACACCTACCGTGAAACGGGTGGTGTGGCTCTGCCGACAATGGAATGGGAAGCACTCAACATCCCGGCTCAGGCGTACGTTGTGCAGATGGCAGCGCGGGCACTCGTGTCCGGGTTGCAGGCAGTGGAACCGCTGGTTGAAGCCTGTCGTCGGATCGTCGCGACGCACGAGAGCAGTGACCGCGGCTAATATCGTTTTTGTCCGGTCCCACCGCAGGAGGCTCACCACGATGCAGTGTCCCAAGTGTCATGCGAACATGCGCACGTTCGACCGCATGGGCGTTCACATCGAGCAGTGCGACGGCTGCCGCGGAGTCTTCCTGGACTACGGCGAGCTCGAGTCGATCACGCGCCTCGAGGCCCAGATGCAGGCCCCGCCGCCTCCCGTCGCGCCGCCGCCCGCCGCCTACCCGCAGCCGGCTCAGCCCGCCTGGGGTGCCGCGCCGCAGCAGGTCCACCACCACCACGGCGGCGGACACGCCGGCTACGGCTACGGCCACCGCAAGCACCGCGGTCTCGGCGGCCTCTTCTTCTCCTCCTGAGTGCGCGACGGCCCCGGATCTCTGGTCCGGGGCCGTTGACGACTACCGAGAAATAGGTGGATAATCGGTAGTCAACGGGAGGAGTAGCCATGTCTGTCGCGACCGAGGCCGCCCACATCCGCGACCTCTTCGACACGATCGAGGAACTCGAAGCCGTCGCGTCATCCCTGTCAGCAGACGACGAACGCCGCCACCGCCTGGACGGCGTCGTAGCTAAAACCCTCCGCCAGGCCCCGCCGGTACGCCCCGTGGTGGCAGGCGAACTCCTCGACCTCACCGAGAAGACGGTGAAGGCCTGGGCCAGAGAAGGCGTACTGGCCATCCACAGCCAAGAACCGCGCATGCTGCTGGACACCGTGCGCCTGCACGAGGTCCTTCACCTCGTCTCCGACCTCCGCCGCGGAGGCAAGACCCGCGGCCTGATCGACGAAGTCCACCGCCGCCTCAGCGACCAGTCACTGCTGGACCGCCAAGACCTCGCCAGCTCCCTGGACGAGATGCGCAGCGGCAGAGGACGCGTGGTCCGCCCGGTTTGATCGAGGTAGTAGAAACCCCCACCGCACAAGCTCAGGCCAACGGCCTGCGCGGCAGAGCCCGCGTGGCCTACGAACGCTTCCTGGACGAACTGGCGCACTCAGGCTGCGCCGCCCTCGGCTACCGAGTGACGGGCCCAGAACCACTCCCACGCCTGTGCGTGAAGCACCTACGAGGCCCTGACCGCGTAGTAGTCGCCTTCCCCTCCCCCGAAGTCGTGTGGGTGCTCCTGGTGGGCCCACACGACGACGACCCGGGCCTGGACCTCTACGAGGCCCTGTACGAGATGGCCGGCGTAAGACCACGCCTCTCGGAAAAGCGAACCAAACCCCGCTGCTGCACCGACGAGTCCGGCATCCCTCCCCTGGTGGACGAACACCTGGTGGACGACCTGGTGATCCGCGCCAGAGCCCTGGCCAGAGCCCGCCGCCGCTAACCGAACACCTCCAGCCTCCCGCAACCAGACCTCACCGACAATTTTTCTTGTCAAGACAGCCCGAGTTGTCCTACGCTCTGTTCACAGACGAACGGAGACCACGATGTCCTTCCAGGCCTACCTCGACGGCGCGGAGAAGAAGACCGGCAAGACCCCGGCAGACCTGCTGACGGAGGCGGCGGGACGCGGGTACGACGGAACAACCAAGGCAGGCGTGTTCCTGGAGTGGCTGAAGACCGACTACGACCTGGGCCGAGGCCACGGCATGGCGCTCTACCACGTGCTGAAGAACGGCGCGCAGATCAGCGAGAAGCACGTGGGCACCAACGGCAGCCACCGAGACGAGTCGACAACACTCCGCCTGGACGGCATCGCCAACCGCTGACCGCAGGCCAAGGCAGGGGTCCCCTTGGATTCAGCACCCCCCGCGACCCAACGTACAGAGCAGGTCTGACACTCCCGCAAAGCCGAAGGCGAGCCGTCCTTACCGAACGGGCCAGGCGGTGGGGTCCCGTCACGAGTCGCACCACAGCTCTTGCTGCGCCTGGAGATGGGTGTCAAACCGCCACGCTTTTCGGCGGTTTGACACCCATCTCCAGGTGTGGCCCGCTCTTGGTTCGGCTCGTGACGGGACCCCACCGCCAACGCAACCCTCAAAGCAACAGGCAGCCGCCCAACGCAACAGGCGTGCCATCAACCCACCCGTGGCGCCCTCCCCCGATCAGATTGCCGGGGGTCTGGGGGCAGAGCCCCCAGGGGAAGCAAGCAAGGCGACCAGCCGCCCGCAAGCCAGCCACCCAACAAAGGCCGCACCCAAAACAAAACGGCCCCCAGAGCAAAGCTCCAGGGGCCGTTCAGCTAAATCAGCCAGACCAACTACCGGTAATCCCGACCGAAGTCGTAGTCATCCAGCGGCACCGCGGCACCAGTCCCAGTACCGAAGACGTCAGGCGTGTAGTACCCGTCGTCGTAAGAAGGAATCGCGTAGGCAGCAGCCCGCGCCTCCTCAGTCGGCTGAACCTGGATGTTGCGGTAGCGGTTGATCCCGGTACCAGCCGGGATCAACTTACCGATGATCACGTTCTCCTTGAGACCGATGAGCTTGTCCGAACGCCCGTTGATGGCAGCGTCGGTCAGAACCCGGGTGGTCTCCTGGAAGGAAGCCGCCGACAGCCACGAGTCCGTAGCCAAAGACGCCTTCGTGATACCCATCAGCACCGGACGACCAGCGGCCGGCTCGCCACCTTCGGCGACGACAGCGCGGTTGCCGGACTCGAAGTCCGCACGCTCGACCAGAGATCCGGGGAGGAACTCGGTCGCACCGGAGTCGATGATCGTGACCCGGCGGAGCATCTGCCGGACGATGACCTCGATGTGCTTGTCGTGGATCGCCACACCCTGGGCGCGGTACACCTTCTGGACCTCGCCCACGAGGTGCAGCTGCGCCTCACGCGGGCCCATGACACGCAGGACCTCGTGCGGGTCAGGAGTACCTTCCAGCAGCTGCTGGCCGACGGACACGTGGTCGCCGTCCTGCAGCGGGCCGGTGGCCGTGTTGGCGAGACGCTGACGCTTGGACAGCTTCTCGAACACGATCTCCTCGGAGCCGTCGTCCGGGATCAGCGTGATCTTCCAGAAGCGGTCGCCGTCCTCGATGCGGACGCGACCGTCCACGTCGGCGATCGGCGCCTTGCCCTTCGGGACGCGGGCCTCGAAGAGCTCCTGGACACGGGGCAGACCGGTCGTGATGTCGTCACCGGCCACACCGCCCTGGTGGAACGTACGCATCGTCAGCTGCGTGCCGGGCTCACCGATCGACTGGGCGGCGACGATGCCGACGGCCTCGCCGACGTCGACCAGCTGGCCGGTCGCCATCGAGCGGCCGTAGCAGGACGCGCACACACCGACCGGGGACTCGCAGGTCAGCACCGAACGCACCTTCACGCGGACGATGCCGGCCTCGACCAGCGACACGAGTGCCGGGTCGCCGAGGTCGTCGCCGCGGTTCAGGACCAGGTTGCCCTGCGCGTCGGTGATGTCGTCCGCCACCGTGCGGGCGTAGACCGAGGTCTGCGCGAACTCGTGCATGCCGACCTTGTCGCCCAGCTGCTCGCCGACGGTCATCTGCACGCCACGGGTGGTACCGCAGTCGACCTCGCGGATGATGACGTCCTGCGAGACGTCCACCAGACGACGGGTCAGGTAACCCGAGTCGGCGGTACGCAGCGCGGTGTCGGCCAGACCCTTGCGGGCACCGTGCGTCGCGATGAAGTACTCGAGCACCGACAAGCCCTCGCGGAACGAGTTCTTGATCGGGCGCGGGATGTACTCACCCTTCGGGTTGGTGACGAGACCACGCATACCCGCGAGCGAACGGACCTGCGTCATGTTGCCGGCGGCGCCGGACTGCACGATGACGCGGATCGAGTTGTCCTCGGGGAAGTTGTCTTCCATGATCTCGTGGACCTGCTCGGTGGCCTTGGTCCACACCTTGACCAGCTCGGAGTTGCGCTCGTCGTGCGAGAGCTGACCGCGCTGGTAGCGCTTCTCGACGGCGTCCGCGAGGCGCTCGTGCTCCTCGAGGATGTCCTGCTTCGCCGCGGGCACGAGAACGTCCGAGATCGCAACGGTCACACCGGAACGGGTGGCCCAGTGGAAACCGGCGTCCTTCAGCTTGTCCAGCGTCCGGGCGACGGTGACCATCGGGTACCGCTCGGCGAGGTCGTTGATGATGATGGCCTGCCGCTTCTTGGGCATGACCTCGTTGATGAAGGCGTAGTCCTGCGGCAGGATCTCGTTGAACAGCACGCGACCCAGCGTGGTCTCCGCGAGCCACGGCTGACCGGGCTCCCAGCCTTCGGGCTCCTGGCCCTTGGGCGGGTTCTTGTCGGAGACGCGGATCTTCACCATCGACTGCAGGCCCAGGACCTTGCGGTCGAACGCCATCAGGGCCTCGGCGGGCGACGAGTACGAGTGACCCTCGCCGATGTCGCCGACCTTGTGACGGGTCAGGTGGTACAGGCCCGTCACCATGTCCAGACGCGGCATGGCCAGCGGCTTGCCGGACGCCGGGGACAGGATGTTGTTCGACGACAGCATCAGGACGCGGGCTTCAGCCTGCGCCTCGGCGGACAGCGGCAGGTGGACTGCCATCTGGTCACCGTCGAAGTCGGCGTTGAACGCTTCACAGACCAGCGGGTGCAGCTGGATGGCCTTGCCTTCGACCAGCTGGGGCTCGAAGGCCTGGATGCCGAGGCGGTGCAGCGTGGGTGCGCGGTTGAGCAGCACCGGGTGCTCGGTGATGACCTCTTCCAGCACGTCCCACACGGCCGGGCGCGCACGCTCGACCATCCGCTTGGCGGACTTGATGTTCTGCGCGTGGTTGAGGTCCACGAGCCGCTTCATCACGAACGGCTTGAAGAGCTCGAGCGCCATCTGCTTGGGCAGACCGCACTGGTGCAGCTTGAGCTGCGGGCCGACCACGATGACCGAACGGCCGGAGTAGTCGACGCGCTTGCCGAGCAGGTTCTGACGGAACCGGCCCTGCTTGCCCTTGAGCAGGTCGGACAGCGACTTCAGCGGACGGTTACCGGGACCGGTGACCGGGCGGCCGCGGCGGCCGTTGTCGAACAGCGCGTCGACGGCCTCCTGCAGCATCCGCTTCTCGTTGTTGACGATGATCTCGGGCGCGCCGAGGTCGATCAGTCGCTTCAACCGGTTGTTGCGGTTGATGACGCGGCGGTACAGGTCGTTCAGGTCGGACGTCGCGAAACGGCCACCGTCGAGCTGCACCATCGGGCGCAGGTCCGGCGGGATGACCGGGACGCAGTCGAGGACCATGCCCTGCGGGTTGTTGCGGGTCGCCTGGAAGGCGGCAACGACCTTGAGGCGCTTGAGCGCACGCAGCTTCTTCTGGCCCTTACCGCTGCGGATGGTCTCCCGCAGGATCTCGGACTCGGCGTCGACGTCGTAGTCACCCAGAAGCCTCTGGATGGCCTCCGCGCCCATGGCACCGGTGAAGTAGTCGCCGTAGCGGTCGTACAGCTCGCGGTAGAGCAGCTCGTCCGCGATCAGCTGAGCGCGCTCGAGCTTGGTGAACGTGGACCAGATCTCGTCGAGGCGGTCCAGCTCGCGCTGGGCGCGGTCACGGAGCTGGCGCATCTCACGTTCGCCACCCTCCTTGACCTTGCGGCGCACGTCGGACTTGGCACCCTCGGCCTCGAGCTCGGCCAGGTCGGCCTCGAGCTTCTGGGCGCGGGCCTCCACGTCGGCGTCACGGCGGTTCTCGACGCGCTTGCGCTCGACCTGCATCTCGCTCTCGAGCGTCGGCAGGTCGTTGTGGCGCAGCTCCGCGTTCACACCCACGATGACGTAGGCGGCGAAGTAGATGATCTTCTCGAGGTCCTTGGGGGCCAGGTCGAGCAAGTAGCCCAACCGGCTGGGGACGCCCTTGAAGTACCAGATGTGCGTGACCGGAGCGGCGAGTTCGATGTGGCCCATGCGCTCACGACGCACCTTCGCACGCGTCACCTCGACGCCGCAGCGCTCACAGATGATGCCCTTGAAGCGCACGCGCTTGTACTTGCCGCAGTAGCACTCCCAGTCCCGGGTGGGACCGAAGATCTTCTCGCAGAACAAGCCGTCCTTCTCAGGCTTGAGCGTGCGGTAGTTGATGGTCTCGGGCTTCTTGACCTCGCCGAAGGACCACTGGCGGATGTCGTCCGCCGTCGCGAGTCCGATGCGGAGCTCATCGAAGAAGTTGACGTCGAGCACGTCTACTCTCTTCCCCTTTTTAGATCGGTGGCAAAGGAGCTGGTCGGAGGGCCGGGTGAAGGGGACGCGGGAGGCATCCCCTTCACCGGCCGGCGAGGTGACTAGTTGACGACGTCGTCCACGGAGGGCGACTCGGACCTCGACAGGTTGATGCCGAGGTTCGCGGCCGCGCGCTCCAGGTCCTCGTCGTCGCCGTCGCGCATCTCGATCGCGGCACCGTCCGAAGACAGGACCTCGACGTTGAGGCAGAGCGACTGCAGCTCCTTGAGCAGCACCTTGAAGGACTCCGGGATACCGGGTTCCGGGATGTTCTCGCCCTTGACGATGGCCTCGTAGACCTTCACGCGGCCAAGCACGTCGTCGGACTTGATGGTGAGAAGTTCCTGCAGGGTGTATGCGGCGCCGTACGCCTGCATCGCCCAGCACTCCATCTCACCGAAACGCTGACCACCGAACTGCGCCTTACCACCCAGCGGCTGCTGCGTGATCATCGAGTACGGGCCGGTCGAACGCGCGTGGATCTTGTCGTCCACCAGGTGCAGCAGCTTCAGGATGTACATGTAGCCGACAGACACGGGGAACGGGTACGGCTCGCCGGAGCGGCCGTCGAAGAGCTGTGCCTTGCCGTTCTGCTTGACCATCCGCTCACCGTCGCGGTTCGGGATGGTCGAGCCGAGCAGGCCCGTGATCTCTTCTTCCTTCGCACCGTCGAACACCGGCGTGGCGGTCTTCGTGCCGGGCTCGACATCCATCAGGTCCTCGGACAGGTTCTTCGCCCAGTCCGGGTCCCCGTTGATGCTCCAGCCCTGCTTGGCGATCCACCCGAGGTGGGTCTCCAGCACCTGGCCGATGTTCATACGACGCGGCACACCGTGCGTGTTCAGGATGATGTCGACCGGCGTGCCGTCCTCGAGGAACGGCATGTCCTCCGCGGGGAGGATCTTGCCGATGACGCCCTTGTTGCCGTGGCGGCCGGCGAGCTTGTCGCCGTCCTGGATCTTGCGCTTCTGGGCCACGTAGACGCGGACGAGCTCGTTCACGCCCGGAGGCAGCTCGTCGTCGTCCTCACGCGAGAAGACGCGGATGCCGATGACCTTGCCGTACTCACCGTGCGGCACCTTGAGCGACGTGTCGCGAACCTCGCGCGCCTTCTCACCGAAGATCGCGCGGAGCAGGCGCTCCTCCGGCGTCAGCTCGGTCTCGCCCTTGGGCGTGACCTTGCCGACGAGGATGTCGCCGGGCTGGACCTCGGCACCGATGCGGATGATGCCGCGCTCGTCCAGGTCGGCCAGGACCTCTTCGGAGACGTTCGGGATGTCCCGGGTGATCTCCTCGGCGCCGAGCTTCGTGTCGCGGGCGTCGATCTCGTGCTCCTCGATGTGGATCGAGGTGAGAACGTCGTCCTGCACGAGGCGCTGCGACAGGATGATCGCGTCCTCGTAGTTGTGGCCTTCCCACGGCATGATCGCCACGAGCAGGTTCTTGCCGAGCGCCATCTCGGCGTTCTCGGTGCAAGGACCGTCGGCCAGGACCTGACCCGCCTCGATCCGGTCGCCCTCGTTGACGATGGGCTTCTGGTTGATGCAGGTGCCCTGGTTCGAGCGACGGAACTTGTGCAGCGCGTAGGTGTTGCGCGCACCGTCGTCGGCCATGACGGTGATGTAGTCGGCGGAGACCTCCTCGACCACACCCGTCTTCTTCGCGACGACGACGTCACCGGCGTCGACGGCGGCGCGCAGCTCCATGCCGGTGCCGACGAGCGGCGACTCGGAGCGGAGCAGCGGCACGGCCTGACGCTGCATGTTCGCACCCATCAGGGCGCGGTTCGCGTCGTCGTGCTCGAGGAACGGGATCATGGCGGTCGCGGCCGACACCATCTGGCGCGGCGAGACGTCCATGTAGTCGACGTCGGTCGGGTCGATGAACTCGACCTCGCCGCCCTTCTTGCGGACCAGGACGCGGTCGTCGGTGAAGTTGCCGTCCTCGTCGACCGGCGAGTTCGCCTGCGCCTTGACGAAGCGGTCTTCCTCGTCCGCGGTCAGGTAGTCGATCTGCGCGGTGACGCGACCGTCGGTGACCTTGCGGTACGGCGTCTCGATGAAGCCGAACGGGTTGACCCGCGCGTAGCTCGAGAGCGAACCGATCAGGCCGATGTTCGGGCCTTCCGGCGTCTCGATCGGGCACATGCGGCCGTAGTGCGACGGGTGGACGTCGCGGACCTCCATGCCGGCGCGCTCACGGGACAGACCACCGGGACCCAGCGCCGACAGGCGGCGCTTGTGGGTCAGACCCGCGAGCGGGTTGGTCTGGTCCATGAACTGCGACAGCTGCGAGGTGCCGAAGAACTCCTTGATCGCCGCCACGACGGGACGGATGTTGATCAGGGTCTGCGGCGTGATGGCCTCGACGTCCTGCGTGGTCATGCGCTCGCGGACGACGCGCTCCATGCGGGACAGACCGACGCGGATCTGGTTCTGGATCAGCTCGCCGACCGTGCGGAGGCGACGGTTGCCGAAGTGGTCGATGTCGTCGACCTCGACGGGAACGTCACCGCCGGCGGCGGCGTCCATCATCGTCTCGCCGGCGTGCAGGCGAACGAGGTACTCGATCGTCGTGACGATGTCGTCCTCGGTGAGGACACCCGTGTTGATCTCGGTGTCCAGGCCCAGCTTCTTGTTGACCTTGTACCGGCCAACCTTCGCCAGGTCGTAGCGCTTGTCCTTGAAGAACAGGTTCTCCAGCAGGGCCTGCGCCGACTCCTTCGTCGGGGGCTCGCCCGGACGCAGCTTGCGGTAGATGTCGAGCAACGCCTCGTCGGTACCCGCGGTGTGGTCCTTCTCGAGCGTGGTCAGCAACGTCTCGCTGAACGCGAACCGCTCGCGAATCTGCTCCGTGCTCCAGCCCAGAGCCTTCAACAGCACCGTCACCGGCTGGCGACGCTTCCGGTCGATGCGGACACCGACGGTGTCGCGCTTGTCGACGTCGAACTCCAGCCAAGCACCCCGGGACGGGATGATCTTGACGCTGAAGACGTCCTTGTCGGTCGTCTTGTCGACCGCGGTGTCGTAGTACACACCGGGCGAGCGCACGAGCTGGGAGACCACCACGCGCTCGGTGCCGTTGATGATGAACGTGCCCTTGTTCGTCATCATCGGGAAGTCACCCATGAACACCGTCTGGCTCTTGATCTCGCCAGTGGTGTGGTTGGTGAACTCCGCCGTGACGAACAACGGTGCCGCGTACGTCATGTCCTTGTCCTTGCACTCTTCGGTCGAGGCCTTGACCTCGTCGAAGCGCGGGTCGGAGAAGGACAGTGACATGGAGCCGGAGAAGTCCTCGATCGGCGAGATCTCGTTGAGGACCTCTTCGAGGCCGCCCGTCGGGGTCTCGTCGCCGGCGTCGACGCGGCGCTGGAACCACGCCTCGTCGCCGGTCAGCCACTCAAAGGACTGGATCTGCAGGTCAAGCAGGTTGGGCGTCGAAAGCGGCTCGTTAATCTTCGCGAACGAGACCCGCTTCGGCGCTCCAGGGATCCCCGACGTGGAGTTGGTCGCAGCAGTGGCCTTGGTCGCGCGAGAGATCGCCAAGATGCGTCCTTCCAGGGACAAATAGCTGGCTAGAGCGAACTAGCACGGCTGTCAAGGGTGCGGCGCTGCTCGACTAATCCACGCTCTCGGCGAAGGGCAAGCGGAAAATGGGCAGCGCAAAGGGGCAGTCTAGCCACACGCACGGCGACTGTCGAGAGGCACCTGGAAGGACCCTCCTCTTGCTCACCGACAGAGTGACCCTGCATGAGCGCGCAGTCAAGATGTTGCGGGCCGATCCACCCTCTGGATGGAGCGCTCTTTACTTGAAGTCACCCATTTGACCTGCACAAACACGTGTACGGCCGTTTTGGTGGGAAGTTGACGGCTTCAAGTGAACTTACAGAGCGCCACAGGATTTGGTGTGACCGAGGTCACGCGTGTCGGGGCTGGCGGAGAGGGTCTCAGCGGTGCTTCCGGGGCTGGTTCGACGACCTCACAGCGGAGTTGATCTTAGGGGGCGAAGATCAGATACCCGCCACCGGGCCGGTCCAAACGACCAGGCCGGGTCAGCAGCCCTGCATCTGGCGGTTCTGCTCCGCCGTCGCCCCGAACATCTCCATGTTGTCGATCTTCCAGCGGCCGCCGTCGTCGATCGCGCTCACGCGGAGCATGGCGGTGCCGCCGCCCGACTGGTTGTCGGTGGTGCGGGTGGTGACCTGGTCGGCGAAGACCAGGACGGTGGCTCGGCCGTCCTTGAGGGACGACACGGCCGAAGACACCACACGGACCGTCACGACGAGCTTCTGCTGCGGCGCCACTTCCTTCACCGGGCCGAACACGGCGTTGTACTGGCACAGGGCCTTGCCGGTGAGCAGTTCCTTGGCCGCCTTCTCGGTGGACTCCACGTCGGCGAAGTTGTACGAGAACGACTTCTCGACGGCCTCGCGGATCTGGCCGTTCACCGCCGAGGTGGTGGCTGAGTCGACCAGGGCGGCGTCGTAGGACACCGACCGCGACTTCACCAGGAAGAACGTGCCCAGGCCCGCCAGCAGGAGCCCCACGAGCACCAGCGCCACCGGCAGCACCCACGCGACCTTGCCGGTCTTCTGAGCGGCCTTCTCGTCGGCCGGCTCGGCCTCCTCGACGGCGATCGGCTCGGACTCCTCAGCGGCGGCCTTCTTCTTGGGCGCGGCAGGCGGTGTCCAGTCGAGGGCTTCCGGGGCCTTGAGCTCCGCCTCTTCCGCCACCGGCTCCGGCACGACCTCCGGCGACGCGTCCTCAGAGGCCACGGCCTCCTGCGACACGTCCTCGACCGCGGGGTCGGCGGCCGCGCGCCGGTTCAGGCCGGCCACCTTCGGGCGGCCTCCTGCGGGCGGGGTGGGGATCGGGCGGCGGCGGGATGGAGGCACGTGCACTCGTTCCAATCAGCTCTGGCGGACTCAGACGCCTGCCCGCAGCGGACCCAGCTGGCTGAGCTTCCAGCCGTCCTCGGTGCGGGTGAGCTTGGTCAGGTACCGGTTGATCTTGGTGACCTTCTGCCCCTCTGCGGGGGTCACGGTGCTCTCGACGACGGCGATCATCGACGCGCTGCCGGCACGGTCGTCCAGCTCGGTGATCGCGGCGTCCAGGACCTTCGACGTCGTCACCGACTTGGCGTCGACGAGCTGCTTCTTGCGCGAGTCCTTGTCCTTGTCGATCTCCGCGCGCAGGTCGCCGGTGGACGAGTTGAGCCAGCGCTGGAGGTCCTCGTCGACCTTCTGGTAGTCCAGCGTCAGGAAGTTCGTGATGCCGACCTGGCCGGACCGCAGGGCATCGTCGCGCGTGGCGGCGTACGAGGACTCCGACGAACTGGCCGCCGAGTACCAGATGAAGCCGCTGAACACCGCGAACACGAACGCCACCACCGCGAAGACCGCGGCGGCCACCGTGAAGACCCGCACTACTTCTTCCCCTCTGGCAGACCCAGCAGCTGGCCGAGTGACGTCAGCAACGGCAACTCCGGCGCGGCCTGGCCCGTTGTCGGTTCCTGGCCCGGCTGCGTCGTCGCGTTGCCGACCGGCGTGGTCGGCGTTCCACCGTACGGCGCATTCTGCGAGCCTCGCACCGAGGTCGCCGACCCGCGCGCGAGAGCGCAGTACGCCTGCGTGTTCAACGGCGCGGCCGAGGTGTCTCCACCGGGACGGATGGTCGTGCCCTCGTATCCGACCGTGCACGGCATCGGGTCGAACACGTTCAACGCGAGCCCGAAGTGCGCCGACCCGTCACCTGGCGCGACGGAGAAGCCGCCGCCGACGGCGATGGGGTACGTCACCGCGATCTGTTCCAAACCATCGCGCCTGGTCACGAGGATGTTCGACGTGGTCAGCAGGTTCGCGAAGACCACCCCGAGGTTCGGTCCGCTCTCCTTGAGCAACGCCGACACCTGCTCGGACGCCGGTGGCACGGCCACGATCAACCGCCGCAGGTCGCCGTCGGAGGCCTTCAGCTGCTCGGCGAGCAACCGCAGGTCACCGCTGAACGACCGGATCGCGCCACCGGAAGCGGCCTGCGTGGCCAGCACGATCCGCCCGTCCTGCAGCAGCTGCGTGGTCTGCGGCAGGTGTTCCTTGGCGGCAGCGGTGAACGCCGCGGTGTTGTCGATCAGCACCTGCAGGTCGCCACCGGTCCCGCTGAACGCCGTGTGCAGCTCGTCGACGACCGTCCGCAGCGAGTCCGTCGGCACCGACGACGCGAAAGCGTCCAAATTGGACAGCAGCCCGTCGACCGGCGGCGGCGTCTTGGTGGCCGAGCGCGGAATGACCGACCCCGCCTCCAGGTACGGCGCGCCGTCGCTCTTCGGCCGCAGGTCGACGTACTGCTCACCGACGGCCGACCGGTTCGCGACGACGGCCTCGGTCTCGGCGGGCACGCGCGGCGCGTCCGAGTCGAGTTCCAGGTCGACCTCGATGCCGTCGGACGTCAGCCGCAGCTGCCCGACCCTGCCGATCGTCACGCCGCGATAGGTCACCTCGGCGTTGGTGAAGATGCCGCCCGAGTCCGCGAGCTGCATCGTCACGACCGTGGACGCCGACTTGAACAAGCCGACGTAGGTCGCGCTGACGTACGAGATGCCCAGCAACGCGACCAGCACGAACGCGCCGATCTTGAGCTTCGTCGACCGCAGGATCACTTGCGACCACCTCCCAGCAGCCCGCCGAGCAGGTCGCCCAGCCCGGACCCGGTGCCCTGCCCGAGGTTCGGCAGCGGGATGTTCGGCATCGGCAACGGCGTGCCCTGCGACGGGATCAGCGAGTCGATCGGCGACTGCCGCGACCGCCCGAGGTTGTCCAGCACCGTGCCGAGGTTCAGGTCGAGATCGATGAACGCGTTGGTGTAGTCGCCCTTGATGCCGTCGACCGCCTCGTCCGGGAACGGGTAGGTCAGCAGCAGCTCCAGCGACTTCGGCAGGTTCTGCCCCGACTCGGCGAGCTTGGTCAGCGTCGGCTGCAACGCCTTCAGGTCCGCCACGATGTCGTCACGGCTCCTGTTCACCGTGTCCGTCGCGACGTCGGAGAGCTTGTCCAACGACTGCAGCAACGTCACGAGCTGCGTGCGCTGCTCGGCCAGCACCTTCAGACCGGGCTCCAGGTCCGTCAACGCCACCGCGATCTTCTCGCGCTGCTGCGCCAAGGTCCCGGCCAGCCGGTTCATCGAGTCGAGCGCGCGGACGATCTCCGCCTTGTGCTTGTCGAGCTCCCCGACGAACGTGTTGAGGTTGCCCAGCAACGAGCGGATCTCCTTCTCGTTGCCCTGCATCGCCGCGTTGAGCTCCTTGGTGATGTTCTGCAACTGCGCGACACCACCGCCGTTGAGCAGCATCGACAACGCTCCGAAGACCTCTTCGACCTCGGGGTTCCGGTTGGTCCTGTCCAACGGGATCATGGCGTTGTCGGCGAGCTTTCCGCTGGCGTCCTTGGGCTTGCCCAGCTCCACGAACTTCTCGCCCAGCAACGCGGACTGACGCAGCTTCGCGAACGCGTTCGCCGGCAGCTGCACGTCGCCGTTGACCAGCATGGTCACCTCGGCGGTCCAGCCGTCGCCGGCCAGGTCGATCTGCTCGACCCGCCCGACCGGCACGTCGTTGACCTTCACGCCCGCCTGCGGCACCAGATCCAGCACGTCCTTGAACTGCGCCTTGACCCGGTACGGGTGATCACCGACGTCGGCGCCACCCGGCAACGGCAGGTTGTAGACGCCGTCGAACCCGCCGGAACCACAGCCCGACACGAGCAACAACGCCGTCAGCCCTACGACCAGCTTCCTCACTGGGGCACCCCCGCGAGCGGCAGGGGCAACGGCAGCTTGCCCGCGTTCAGGTCGCTGATGATCTCGGCCGGCGGCTTCAGCGGAATCGCGCCGGTCAGGATCGGCTCCAGCTGCTTGCAGGTGTTCGTCAGCACCGGCGGCACGTTGTTCGGCGTCGCCTGCTGGATCAGCTTGCAGATCAGCACGATCGGCGGCTGGTTCAGCTCGTTGATGTTCGCGCGGGTGTCGAGCGTGCCGGACGCCGCGTTGTAGGAGTTCTGCAGGTTGCCCAGGGCCAGCGGGGCGACGTCGAGGGTCTCCGCCAGAGCCGCCCGCTGGTTCACGAGCACCTGCGTGATCGAGGCGAGCTTGTCCACATTGGACTTGAGCACCTCACGGTTGTCCTTGATGAACCCCTGCACGAGTCCCAGCGCGGTCGCGAGCTCCGAGAGCGCCGCTCCCAGATCCCCGCGTTCGTCGGCGAGCATCTTCGACACGTCCGCGAGCTGCTTGTTGAAGTCGCGCACCTGGCTGTCGTTGGCCGCCAGCATCGCGGTGAACTTCTGCAGGTTGTCGACGGTGGCGAACAGGTCCTCCTTGGACCCCGACAGCGTGCGGGTGGCCTGGCCGAGGTTCCTCAACGTGTCGTTGAGCGCCTGGCCGTTGCCTTCGAGGTTCGCGGCCGCCGAGTTCAGCAGGTCCGCCAACGCTCCGTCGGCGTTCGCTCCGTTGGGCCCCAGCGCGGTCGTGAGCTTGTCGAGCGACGAGTACAGCTCGTCCAGCTCGACCGGCGTCGCGGTGCGCTCGCGCGGGATCACGGCGTTGTCGGCCAGCGTCGGCCCGCCGGTGTAGGCGGGCGCGAGCTGCACGTACCGGTCGCTGACCACGCTCGGCGAGACCACGACGGCCTGCGCGTTCTCCGGCACCCGCACGTCGCGGTCGACGGTGAACACGACCTTCACGGTCTTGCCCTCGGGCGTGACCTCGTCGATCGTCCCGACCTTCACGCCCAGGATCCGCACGTCACCACCGGGGTAGACGCCGACGGCCGCCGCGAAGTGCGCGGTGACCTTGCGCCCGTTCATCCCGTTGAAGACCCACCAGAGCCCGGCCGTGACGACCAGCGCCAGAACGCACGCGATCGCGATGAACCGCCCGACCTTGCTGTTCGCGACTTCAGTCATCGCTGCACCCCCGGAGGCAGGCAGCCTTCCTCGTTGAACCCGACGACGCCGAGGTTCACCGAGGGCGGCAGCAGACCGCAGATGTAGGTGTCGAACCACCGGCCGTTGCCCAGGGTGTTCGCGAACACCCGGTAGAACGGCGCCATCAGCGCCAGGCTGCGGTCGAGGTTCTCCTGGTTGCGCTCCAGGATCGTGGTGACCCTGCCGAGCTGCTCCAGCGCCGGCTTGAGCTGGTTCTGGTTGTCGTTCACCAGACCGCTGAGCTCACGGGCCAGGTCGCGCGTGCCGGTCAGCAGCGCGCTGATCGCCTCGCGACGCTTGCGCAGCTCGCCGAGCAGCAGGTTGCCGTCCGACAGGAGCTTCTCGAACTCCGCGTTGCGGTCCGCGAGCGTCTTGGTCAGCTGCCTGGTGTTGTCCAGGAGCTTCGCCAGCTGCTCGTCCCGCGAGGAGATCGTCTTCGACAACGCGGACAGGCCGTCGAGCGCTCCCCGGACGTGCTCCGGCGAGTTCTTGAAGGTGTCCGAGAGGACCGTGAAGCTGTCCGCGAGCTGCTTGGTGTCGATCTGCCCGACCGTCGTCGCGAGCCCGTTGAACGCCTCGTTCACGTCGTACGGCGCGAGCGTGCGTTCCTTCGGGATCGGGTTGCCGGGCGACAACGGCTGGGTGCCCTGCGGGTCCAGCGCCACGAACTTCTGGCCCAGCAACGTCTTGATGCGGATCATCGCGGTCGTCCGGTCGCCCACCCAGGCGTCCTTGACCTTGAACGTCACCCGCACCTTGTCGCCGTTGAGCTTGACCTTGGTGACCTTGCCGACCTTCACGCCGGCGACGCGGACCTCGTTGCCCGGCACCAGCCCCGCGGCCTCGCTGAAGTCCGCGGCGTAGCTCGTGCCACCGCCGACGATCGGCAGGTCGTCGGAGTAGAACGCGGCCAGCAGCAACAGGGCGATCAGTGTCAGGCTGATCGCGCCGGTCCGGATCGGGTTGCTCGTCTTCATCGGCGGCACCTCTGCTGTGTCACCGGCAACGCCGTGATCGGGATCGGGTTGTTGATGACCGGCGGCACGGCGACCTGGCCACTGGCCTCGCACAGGTAGAAGTTGAACCACGAGCCGTAGGTCGCGGTCCGCGTGATCGTCTCCAGCTTGGTGGGCAGGCGCTGAAGCATCCGGTCGACCAGCACCTCGTTGTCCCCCAGCGTCTTCGAGACGATGCCGAGCTGCGCGATGTCGTTCTTCAACGGCTCGCGGCCCTGCTCCAGCAGCCCGGAGGTGGCCTGCGTCAGGTCGCCGAGCGCGGTGATCGCGTCACCGATCGGCTGGCGGTCCTGCGCGAGCCCGGACACCAGCGTCTGCAACGTGATCACGAGGTTGTTGAAGTCCTCGTCGCGCGAGTTCACGGTCTCCAGCGCGGTGTTGAGGTTGTCGACGACGTCGCCGATCACCTTGTCCTTGCTGGCCAGGGTGCTGGTCAGCGAGGCCGTGTGCTGGAGCAGGCTGTCGATGGTGCTGCCTTCTCCCTGCAGCACCTGGATGATCTCGAACGACAGCTTGTTCACGTCGTCGGGCGAGAGCGCCTGGAAGAGCGGCTTGAAGCCGTTGAACAGCACGGTGAGATCCAGAGCGGCCTTGGTGCGCTCCAACGGGATGGTGCCGCCCTCGGCCAGCACGGCCTTGGTATCACCGGTGCCGGACTCCAGCGCGATGTAGCGCTGTCCGACCAGGTTGCGGTACTTGATCGTCGCGGTCACGGCTTCGGGAAGCTTGCGGTCGCCGTCGATCGAGAACTCCACCTCGGCGGTCTTGCGGTCCACGACCTTGATCCCGTCGACCTGCCCGACGCGGACGCCGGCGATGCGGATGTCGTCACCCTCGTTCAGCGCGGTGACATCGGTGAACTGGGCCTTGTACTCGGTGGCACTGGCCAGGTTCACGTTGGCGATGGTGATCGCGAGCAGCGACGTGGCGAGGATCGTGACCACCGCGAAGGCGATCAGCTTGAGCAGCGGAGCGAGGACGCCCTTCACTTGACGGTCACCTCCGTCCCACGAACCAGTGGCCCGAGCAGCAGGCTCGACCAGCCGGGCATGTCCTGCGGGTCGACGCCGACGCGCGGGCCGAAGAGCGCCGCGATCAACCTGGCCTCCTCCGGCGAGTTGGCGAGCCGCAGCACGTCAGCGGACTGCGGCACCGTCACGTTGCCCGCGGTGGCCGGCGGCAGGATCCCGTCGTTCGCGACGCGGGCGGGCGGCGGCGCGGTGGCACCGTCCTGCACCGGACCCTCCGGCGGGTACTGCGGGAACGGGTTCGGCCGCGGGATCAGGTCGTAGCAACGGGGCCCGCGCTTGTCCCTGTACTCGGGCTCGTCGAGGTTCGGCTTGTACTTGCCGCGGTTCTGCGTGATCTCCAGCGTGATGTGCAGGCCGGGCTCGTTGGTGCCCTCGCCGAACGCCTTGCTGATCACCGGCTCGAACTCCGCGAGCCCCTTGAGCAGGCACGGGTACTCGGGCGCGTACTTCGCGAGCAGCTCCAGCGTCGGGCGGCCGGTGTCGGCGAGCGCGATGATGTTGTTCTTGTTGACCGTGACGAAGCTGGTGACGTCCTGCGACGTCGTGGTCAGCGACCCGTAGAGCGCCAGCAGGTTCTCCCGCTGGTCGACGACGGTCTTGGTCGTCGTGGTCATGTCGTTGAGCGCCTGCAACAGATCTGGCGCCGCGTCCGCGTAGACGTTCGAGACGTCCGCGAGCTTGGAGATGTTCTCCTTCAACGCCGGCAGCTGCGGGTTGAGCTCGCCGAGGTAGGAGTCCAGCGACACCAGCGTCTCGCCGAGCGGCTTGCCGCGGCCGTCGAGCGCCTGCGACAACGCGGTCAGCGTGGTGGCGAGCTTCTCCGGCTGGATCGCCTGCAGCACCGGCATCAGGTTGTCCAGCACGCGTTCGAGCTCGATCGCGCTGCTCGTCCGGTCCTGCTCGATGACGGCGCCCTGGGTGATGGCCGCGCTCTTCTGCTGCGGCAGCACGAGGTTCACGTACCGCTCGCCGAACAACGTCTTGGGCAACAGCCGCGCACTGACGTTGGACGGGATCTGCTCGACCTTGTCCGGCAGCAGCGCCAGCTCCAGCTCGGCACCTTCGCCGCTGGTGCGGACGGCCTTCACCGACCCGACGATCAGCCCGCGCACCTTGACGTCGCTCGCGGTCTGCAGCTGGTTGCCGATGTGGTCGGTCTTGAGCGTGACCTTCACGTAGTCGCCGAAGGCGTCCTTGTAGAGCGCCACCGTGAGCGACAGGAACATGGCGATCGCGAGAAGAAAGGCGATGCCCAGCACGCGTTTCCTCATCCGGCGATCCTCACCGTCGTCGTCGCGCCCCAGATCGCGAGGCTCAGGAAGAAGTCGAGCAGCGCCGTCGTGACGATCGCGGTCCGCACCGCGCGCCCGACCGCCACACCGACACCGGCCGGACCGCCGGACGCGCGGTAGCCGTAGTAGCAGTGGGTCATGATGATCACGACCGCGAAGACCAGCACCTTGCCGAACGACCAGAGCACGTCGATCGGTGGTAGGAACAGGTTGAAGTAGTGGTCATAGGTGCCCGCTGACTGCCCGTAGAACTCCACGGTGATCGTGCGAGCGGCCAGATAGCTCGTCAGCAACCCGATCACGTACAGCGGGATGATCGCGACGAACCCGGCGATGATCCGCGTCGTCACGAGGAACGGCAGGCTGGGAATGCCCATGACCTCCAGCGCGTCGATCTCCTCGGAGATCCGCATCGCGCCGAGCTGAGCCGTGAACCCAGACCCGACCGTGGCACTAAGAGCCAGCCCAGCGACCAACGGCGCAATCTCACGGGTGTTGAAGTAGGCGGACACGAACCCGGCAAAGGCAGACGTACCGATCTGGTTCAACGCCGTGAAGCCCTGAAGCCCGACCACGGTCCCGGTGAACACGGACAGCCCGACCATCACGCCGATCGTGCCGCCGATGACCGCGAGCGCACCCGACCCGAAGCTGACCTCGGCCAGCAGCCGCATCGTCTCCTTGGAGTACCGCTTCAACGCGCGGGGCGTCCAGGCCAGCGCCTTGATGTAGAACGACAACTGGTCGCCGAATCCGTCCAGAGTGGACAGCACCTTGTTCGCCATCAGCTCCCCTTCGCGGGCACGACCTGCAGGTAGATCGTGGTGAGGACGAAGTTGACGAAGAACAGCAGCAGGAACGTGATGACCACGGCCTGGTTCACCGCGTCACCCACGCCCTTGGGCCCACCGGCGGGGTTGAGCCCGCGGTACGCGGCCACGATGCCCGCGATGAACCCGAAGATCAGCGCCTTCAACTCACTGATCCACAGGTCCGGCAGCTGCGCCAACGCGGAGAAACTCGCGAGGTAAGCGCCCGGCGTGCCGTCCTGCATGATCACGTTGAAGAAGTAGCCACCGAGCACGCCGACGACGCTGACCATGCCGTTGAGCAGCACGGACACCAACATCGCGGCAAGCACCCGCGGTACGACGAGCCGATGGATCGGCGAGACTCCGAGCACTTCCATCGCGTCGATCTCTTCGCGAATCGTCCGCGAACCGAGATCCGCACAGATCGCCGAGCCACCAGCCCCCGCGATCAGCAACGCCGTCACGATCGGACTGGCCTGCTGAATGATCGCGAGCACGCTGGCCGCACCCGTGAACGACTGCGCACCGATCTGCCGAGTCAGCGACCCGAGCTGCAACGCGATGACCGCGCCAAAGGGAATGGACACGAGCGCAGTCGGCAACACCGTCACACTGACGATGAACCAACTCTGCTGAATGAACTCGCGAAGCTGGAACGGCCGCCGGAACGTGGTCCGCACGACGTCAATCCCGAGCTGGCACAACTTCCCGGTCTCCCGCAGCGCACCGGCACCGGGGAACGAGGTCTGCGTGCTCACAGCACACCACCCTGCCGAGGCCAGGGGCTGGGCGAAGGCGCCGCCGCGCCGACGTGCACGCCGTACCGCACCTGCTCCTCAGTCGTGAGGCTCTCGATGATCCCTTGCTGAGCCTGGTGGGGCAGCTGATGGATGATCGACATGACCCGGTCCTTGCGCCGCCGCACAGCGTCCCGGAACGGCAACCCCGGCGTCGGCTCGATCTGCGGGATGATCCCCCGGACGTCCTCGGACGTGGAACCGTCCGAGTGCCCGGCGTCCGCGTGCGCCTGCTCGGCCGCCATCGTGGCCGTGTCCTTCTCCTCGGACATGCCGATGGGCCCAAGCCGCCGCCCGTTCAGAAACTGCTCGACCACGGGCTCGTCGCTGGTCAGCAACACCTCACGCGGCCCGAACATGACGAGCTCGCGCCGGAACAACATCCCCAGGTTGTCCGGCACGGTACGAGCAATGTTGATGTTGTGCGTGACGATCAGAATGGTCGCGTCGATCTGGGCGTTCAGGTCGATCAGCAACTGACTGAGGTACGCCGTGCGAACCGGGTCCAACCCGGAGTCGGGCTCGTCGCACAAAATGATCTCGGGGTCGAGCACCAGCGCACGGGCAAGACCAGCCCGCTTGCGCATACCGCCGGAGATCTCACCGGGCAGCTTCTTCTCCGCCCCGACGAGACCGACCATCTCCATCTTCTCGAGGACGATCCGCCGAACCTCGGCCTCCGTCTTGCGAGTGTGCTCCCGCAGCGGAAACGCGATGTTGTCGTACAGGTTCATCGACCCGAACAACGCACCGTCCTGAAACAGCACGCCGAACATCTTCCGAATCTCGTACAACCGGTGTTCAGAGCACCGAACCAGATCCGTCCCATTAATAATGATCTTGCCTTGCTCCGGCTTGAGCAGCCCCACCAGCGACTTCAGGAACACGCTCTTGCCGGTACCGGAAGGCCCGAGCATCACGCTGACCTCACCCGGCGGCAACGTGAGCGTGACGTCCTGCCAGATGGTCTGCTTGCCGAAGGACTTGGTCAGACCCTCGACGACCACCTCGACGCCCATCCGCACCTCCGCACACGCCCGAGGACGCCGCAGCGATCGGCGTCACACCTGGGCAACGAGTTCGTTCGCGGCAGGTTACTCACCAGTTGGCCTAATGGCGGTTGCGTTCAGATAACACCACACAGGGTGACCTCGCAAAACGGTCACGAGCCCCTAGACCACTGCCTGCCAACCGGTAATTACGAGACCAATGTGACCCCAAACACAGATCACCCGCAAGCCCACCGCGAAGCCGAAGGCGAGCCGTCCTTACCGAACGGGCTGGGCGGTGGGGTCCCGTCACGAGTCGCACCACAGCACTTGCTGCATGCGAGAAGGGGTGTCAAACGGACACGCTTTTCGTCCGTTTGACACCCCTTCTCGCATGTGGCCCGCTCTTGGTTCGGCTCGTGACGGGACCCCACCGCCAACGCAACTTCTAAGCAACCGGCGGCCGCCCAACGCAACAGGCGTGCCATCTACCTACGCGTGGCGCCCTCCCCCGATCAGATTGCCGGGGGTCTGGGGGCAGAGCCCCCCAGGGGAAGCACCCAACGCAAGCCGGCCGCCCGCAAAGCGACCACCCACAAAGCCGCGGAACGCACCGATAACCACGCTGACGCAGGCGTCCCCCCGATCCGGGAACCCCTACAACTCAACCTACTCAGCACCCCCGACAAGATCAGAAACACAAAAACGGGCGTGCACCCCCAGCAAAGGGGATACACGCCCGTTCAAGCACTAAAAGCCAAAACGCCAACCCCAGAAGGGGCTGAGATCACTTGACGGTGATCTTGGCGCCCGCAGCCTCGAGCTTCTCCTTGGCGGCGTCGGCAACATCCTTCGCCACGCCCTCGAGGATCGCCTTCGGAGCCGACTCGACGAGCTCCTTGGCCTCCTTCAGACCCAGACCAGAGACGACCTCGCGGACGACCTTGATGACCTGGATCTTCTTCTCGCCGGCGGACTCGAGGACGACGTTGAAGTCCGTCTGCTCCTCGACCTCTTCGACAGCCGCGCCGGGGCCGGCGGCGGCAACGGCGACGGGCGCCGCGGCGGTGACCTCGAAGGTCGTCTCGAACTGCTTCACGAACTCGGACAGCTCGAGGAGGGTCATCTCCTTGAACGCGTCGAGCAGCTCTTCGGTGCTGAGCTTCGCCATGATCGGCGGTCCTTTCTAATCTCCCGCGCGAAAGCGTCGGGCGTGTCTTTGGGTGATCAGCTTTCGGCGGGAGCGTCGGCTTCGGCGGCGGGAGCCGCGGCGGCCTTCTTCTCCTGCAGGGCAGCAGCCAGGCGAGCGACCTGGGAAGCCGGGGCGTTGAACAGACCCGCGGCCTTGGCCAGGTTGCCCTTCATCGCGCCCGCGAGCTTCGCGAGCAGCACCTCACGGGTTTCGAGGTCCGCGATAGCGGCGACCTCGTCGACCGAGAGCGGGCGGCCATCCATGTAGCCGCCCTTGATGATCAGGGCCTTGTTGTCCTTCGCGAAGTCGCGGATCGCCTTGGCGGCGTCCACGGGCTCGCCCTCGACGAACGCGATGGCGGTCGGACCGGACAGAAGAGCCTCGAGGCCCTCCACACCGGCGTCCGCGGCAGCGAGCTTGACGAGCGTGTTCTTCGCGACGGTGTACTTGGTGCCCGCGCCGAGAGCGCGACGCAGCGTGGTGAGCTGCGCCATGGAGAGGCCACGGTACTCAGTGACAACCGCTGCCGAGCTGGTGCGGAACGAATCCGCGAGCTCAGCGACCGCCGTAACCTTCGTGGGCTTCGCCATGATCGCCTCCTCTCTGGGCTGGGTTAGACCCGGTGAGAAGGCTCCGAAACAACAAAAACGCCCTCGCGCACAAGCAGCACGGGGCGTCGTAAGACTGACCTCGTCCTCCCTGCGCGGGCCGCCCGTGTTGCAACGGGGCCTTCGCTCTCCCTGAGGAGAACACCTGCGGTCTTCGGTAGAACCAGGCAAAACAGTACTCGACTGTGTACCGCCGTTCCAAATCGGCATGATGTGACCTGTGACCGACGAGCCCGGCAAGGACCTCGCGCCCCGCCAGCCGCAGCCGCCCACCCCGCAACCGCCCGCACCGCAGGTGGACCCGGAGCAGCTGCGGCAGTTCCAGGAGTTCCAGCGCTTCCAGGAGTACCAGCGCTACCAGGAGTCGACGGGCCAGGCACCCCAGGCCCCGAAGCAGCCCGGCGGCAAGCGCTGGTGGCTCGTCGTGCTCGGCAGCAGCATCTTCTGGCGGGCGCTCTTCTTCCTGCTCGTCGTCTTCTCCGCGGTCTGGGCCTACAACCACTTCTTCGGCGTCGACGATCCCGGCGACATCGCCAGCAACAGCGGCGGCGTGACGGGCGCGGCCCAGGGTCTGGCAGCACCGGCAGGCCTGCAGGGCACCGTCGGCATGTTCTACAAGCACGTGTCGTTCGCCGACACGACCCGCGCATGCACGCTCTTCCTGCGCGACGACACCCGGCAGAAGTTCGCGAACGCTTACGGCGCAAGCGATTGCGCGGACGCGGTCAAGACGCTGAAGTCCAAGGTCACCAGCGTCGACAAGTACCAGCAGGTCATGTTCCCGCCGGACATGCTCAAGACCCCGACCACCACCAAGGTCACCATCGACTCCTGCGCCCTGACCGTCGAGGGCGGCCCGCGCCTCGGCACGTTCGTGGTCGAGAAGATCAACGCGGGCTGGGTCATCACCGACTGGTCCGAAAGCACCTGCGGCTAGAACGACTCGACGGCGCGAGCGAGGCTCTCCTCCCCGCGCCCCTCGGCAACCTGCCGATCGACCAACGCCTTGAACGCCTCGAGCCCGGCGAACGGCACACCCTGCGCCTGGGCCGCGCGGATCAACGTGTCCAGCCCCGACTGGTTCATCGCCAGGCTCGACTCCCCGCCGGCGTAACTCCCGCCGTCGATCTCCCCCGCGAACGTGGTCAGCGCGGGCTGAAGATCGGTCAACCACGACAACAACAACGGCGTGAGCTCACCGACCTCGATCCCGTTGGCCCGCGCCAGCGCGGCCGCGTGCAGGAACCCGCCGAGCAGCCCGTACATCCCGGACAGGATCGCCACGTCGTACCCGGAAGCGCGGCCGGCGTCCACACCCAGGAACGTGACCTTTCCCAGCTGCGCCAACGACTTCTGCCACCGCTCATGCACAACAGCGGATCCGCTGTAGATGATCGACGACGCATCGGTGCCGATCGTCTGGGGCACCGCGTACACCGCGCCGTGCAGGTACTCGGCCCCGTTCGCCGCAGCCCACCCAGCCAGCTCACGCGCGTCATCAGGAGTGCCGGAGGTGAGGTTCACCAACGCCTTCCCGCGCACGTTCACACCAGTCAGAACCTGTTGTGCCGCTTGATGATCGAGCATCGCGACGACCACGAGTCCACTCGCCGCCACCGCGTCCGCCGCAGTGCTCGCGACGGTCGCCGCAAGTCCCTCGGCCTTCGCGGCAGAACGGTTCCAGACCGTCACAGCACGGTCCGCCCGCAGAAACGTCTCCGCGAGCGCGCGTCCAAGATTGCCCAGCCCCAGCACGGTGATCGCTTCAGAAGTCATGGGTCCAGCTTCGCCGCGCGTGATCAACTCGACCAGTGACCGGAATGACCCCTGTCACCAAATTCCTGCCATAGGCTGGATCCCATGAGTGCCGGCTCCGTCGCCCTGATCGTGCCCAGCGACTTCGGTGTGCCCGACCTCTACGAGCTGGGCATCCCCGCCGCCGTCTTCGGCACGCCACAACCCGATCTCGCAGATCCCTGGTACGAGTTGTGGTTGTGCGGAACCGGATCCAGCACGCGCGGCACCGGTCCCGGATTCACCCTGCACACCACCCACGGCCTCGATGACGTCGTGCACGCGGACACCGTCTTCGTGTCGTGGGTGCCGGAAGAGGTGATCGAGGACAACGCACCCGTGCCGCCAGAACTGGTCTCCGCGCTGCGCAAAGCGCACGACAACGGTGCGCGGATCGTCTCCCAATGCGTTGGCGCGTACGCACTCGCCGCGGCCGGCCTGCTCGACGGCCGCAGGGCGACCGCGCACTGGATGCACACCGCTCTGCTGGCCGAGCGCCATCCGAAGATCGAGGTCGACGACTCGGTGCTCTACGTCGACGAGGGGGACGTGCTGACCAGCGCGGGCATGACCGCCGGGCTCGACCTCTGTCTGCACCTGGTGCGCCAGGACCTGGGCGCCCACGTTGCCGACCAGCTGGCTCGCCGGATGATCGTGCCGGGGCACCGCCCGGGAAGCCGGAGCCAGGTCATCGACCTGTCGGTCCCGCCGGACAACAGCGAGAGCCTGGAGTCGGCGCTCGACTGGGCACGCACCCGTCTCGACGAACCGCTGACCATCGACGACCTGGCCCGCAGGGCCGCGATGAGCCCGCGAACCTTCTACCGCAAGCTCCAGGCCTCGACCGGCACGACACCGTTGCAGTGGCTGCTCAACGAACGCGTCGCGCGGGCGCAGGCGTTGCTGGAGTCCACCGACCTGTCCGTGGAGAAGATCGCGGGACTGAGTGGAATCGGCACGGCCAACAACCTCCGTCACCACTTCCTGAAGCAGGTCGGGACCTCGCCCAGCGACTATCGGCAGGCGTTCCCGCGGAAGCCGTGACATGCAGAAAGGCCCCCGGCGAACCGGGGGCCTTTCTCAGCTAGCTAACGAACCGGGGAGGCTCAGGCCTCGTCCACCAGCAGGTTGCGGGTGCGGTTCGGGTCGACCGGGATGCCAGGGCCCATCGTCGTGGAGACGACGACCTTCTTGACGTACCGGCCCTTGGCCGCGGACGGCTTCGCACGGAGGATCTCGTCCAGCGCGGCGCCGTAGTTCTCGACCAGCTTCTCGGAGTCGAACGAGACCTTGCCGATGACGAAGTGCAGGTTGGCCTGCTTGTCAACGCGGAAGTTGATCTTTCCGCCCTTGATCTCGTTGACGGCCTTCGCGACCTCGGGGGTCACGGTGCCGGTCTTCGGGTTCGGCATCAGGCCACGCGGGCCCAGGATGCGGGCGATGCGACCGACCTTGGCCATCTGGTCGGGGGTCGCGATCGCGGCGTCGAAGTCGAGCCAGCCACCCTGGATGCGCTCGATCAGGTCCTCGGAGCCAACAGCGTCCGCACCGGCGGCCTCGGCCTCAGCGGCCTTGTCGCCAACTGCGAAGACGATCACGCGGGCGGTCTTGCCCGTACCGTGCGGCAGATTCACGGTGCCGCGGACCATCTGGTCGGCCTTGCGAGGGTCGACGCCGAGGCAGATCGCAACCTCGACGGTCGCGTCCAGCTTCACCTTGGACGTTTCCTTGGCGAGCTTGGCGGCCTCGAGCGGCGAGTACAGCCGCTCCCGGTCCACCAGCTCTGATGCGGCCTTGTAGGCCTTGCTGCGCTTCATAACTCTGTCCTTCGTGGATCAGTTCGTGGTGAATGAGCCGCGCTCGGCTCTCCCACGCTTGCTAGAAAAGAGGGTGTGGTCAGCCTTCGACCGTGATGCCCATGGAACGGGCGGTGCCGGCGATGATCTTCGCGGCCTGGTCGATGTCGTTCGCGTTCAGGTCGACCATCTTGACCTGCGCGATGCTGCGCACCTGCTCCATGGTCACCTTGGCGACCTTGACGCGGTGGGGCTCGCCCGATCCCTTGTCGACACCTGCGGCGGCGAGGATGAGTCGCGCGGCCGGCGGGGTCTTCAGCTTGAAGTCGAACGAGCGGTCTTCGTACACGGAGATCTCAACCGGCACGACCTGACCGCGCTGCGACTCGGTCGCGGCGTTGTAGGCCTTGCAGAACTCCATGATGTTGACGCCGTGCTGACCCAGCGCGGGACCAACGGGAGGCGCCGGGTTGGCGGCACCAGCCTTGATCTGCAGCTTGATGATCGCTGACAGCTTCTTCTTCTTGGGAGGCATTGTCCGTACTTCCTGTTATTGCAGTGTCCGCGCGCGGCTCTGCCAGCCGCAGCGTGGCCGATCGGTCATCCGGTGAAGGAGACCGCTCAGATCTTGGAGACCTGGCTGAACGACAGCTCGACCGGCGTCTCCCGGCCGAAGATCGACACCAGGACCTTCAGCTTCTGGCCGTCCGCGTTGACCTCGCTGATGGTGGCGGGCAGCGTGGCGAACGGGCCGTCCATGACGGTGACCGACTCGCCGACCTCGAAGTCGACCTCGATGGTCGGCTTCGACACGGTGGTGGAGGCGGTCTTCTTGCCCTCGGCCGGCTTCTGCTCCTGCTGCGGGAGCAGGAACTTCAGCACCTCGTCGATCGTGAGGGGCGAGGGCTTCGAGGTGGCTCCGACGAACCCGGTGACGCCCGGCGTGTTGCGGACGGCGCTCCAGGACGCGTCGGTGAGCTCCATGCGGACCAGGATGTAGCCGGGCAGCACCTTGCGCTGCACCAGCTTGCGCTGGCCGTTCTTGATCTCGGTGACCTCTTCGGTCGGCACCTCGACCTGGAAGATGTAGTCCTCCATGTCGAGCGTGTGGATACGAGTCTCGAGGTTCGCCTTGACCTTGTTCTCGTAGCCCGCGTACGAGTGCACGACGTACCAGTCGCCGGGCGCGCGGCGCAGGGCCTGGCGCAGCTCTTCGGCGGGGTCCTCGGGCTCTTCGTCGATCGGCGTCTCGTCGATCGCGAGAACGTCACCGTCTTCCGAGGCGACGGACTCGTCGCTCTCGTCCGCGGTGTCAGTGTCCTCGGAGTCCACAGCCTCCGACTCGACCGTCTCGTCGGCAGCGGTGTCCTCGGACACCTCGTCGTCGATGAGGTCGGTCTTCTCCTGGGCGTCGACGCCGTTATCGGAGGTCACTGTGGATCTCGCTTCCTGATTGCAGCGGCAGCTGTGCGGCTTAGCCGAACAACTCGAAAACAGCCGCGCCGAAGCCGAGGTCGAGAGCCCACACCAGCGCAACCATGAAGACCACGAACACCAGCACGACGCCGGTGTAGGTGACGAGCTGCTTGCGCGTCGGCCAGATCACCTTGCGGAGTTCGCTGACGACCTCGCGGAGGTAGCGGAAGCCTCGCCCGATCAGCGAGGGACGCTTCTCCTGCCCTTCACGGGTCTTGGTCGGGCGACCCTTCTTCGCGTCCTCGTCCGACTCCTCGGACTTGGCGACGCTCTTCTTCGACTCAGCGCTGCTGCCGTCCTTGCGGGCGGCCGGGCGGGAGGAGGCACGACGTTCACGTCGCGCCGCAGCAGTGGACGGCCGGACAGCGCCTTCGCGCTCCTCCGGCTGGTCCTGCTCGCGGCCCTCGCTCATGCCGTGCCTCCACTCCACCCATGACGCGCTTCGACAGCAGGGGCGACAGGACTTGAACCTGCAACCTGCGGTTTTGGAGACCGCTGCTCTGCCAGTTGAGCTACACCCCTTTGAGATCCCAGCTGGGATCCCCTGGCCAAGCAGGAAGTGTACGGGAGCCTGTCCCGTCCATTCCAACCAGACCGCTCAAGCACTTGCCGAGCGGCCTGTCGCACAGCCTACCCACACGCCGGCGGAGAAGACGAATCAGGGTCGTGCAACTGAGGTGCCCACCGCGCCCGAATCTCCCTTGAGCACCGCAAACACCACCGGGCCGGATCGCCCGGCGGTGTTCTTGATCACAAGATCAAGCGACGCGCACGCGAGCGAAAGCACCTGTCAACACCGACTTGCCCTCAAAAGCCGCGGTGATGTTGACCTTCACAGTTCCGTCCTCGAAGTCCTTGGTGACCTTCGCGGTGACCTCGACCAGCGCACCCTCGTCGTCGTTGGGCACCACGACGGGCCTGCCGAACCGGCAGCCGTACTCGACGATCGCACCGGGGTCGCCGATCCACTCCGCGACGATCCGCGAGGCCACGGCCATGGTCAGCATGCCGTGCGCGATCACGTCCGGCAGGCCGACGTCCTTCGCGGTCTTCTCGTTCCAGTGGATGGGGTTGAAGTCCAGCGAGGCGCCCGCGTAGCGGACCAGGTCGTCGCGCTTGAGGCGCACGGACAGCGCCGGCAGTTCCGTTCCGACTTCGACGGTCACGCGTCTTCTCCCCTCACGACGAGCATCGACCTGGCGGTGGTGACGGGCTCGCCGTCCACCGTGGTGATCTCGGTCCGCACGGTCACCATGTCGTTGCCCATGCGGGACGTGATGGCGTCGATGTGCGCCGTGCTGACGAGCTGGTCGCCCGCCGTGATGGCGCGGTGGTGCGTGAAGTTCTGGTCGCCGTGCACGACGCGGCTGTAGTCGAGCTTCAGCTCAGGGTCGAACATGACGGTCTCGTTCGTCTTCATCGACACGACGATGGCGAACGTCGGCGGAGCGATGACGTCCTTGTGCCCCAACGCCTTCGCGGCTTCCGCGTCGAGGTAGGCCGGGCTGGTCGCGCCGATCGCCTCGGCGAACTCGCGGATCTTCTCGCGGCTCACGTCGTACGGCTGCGACGGCGGATAACTACGTCCGATGAAAACGGGGTCGAGAGGCACCGAGTGAGCCTATATGCGACGAGGCCCGCCCCACGGATGTGGGACGGGCCTCGTCGAAGAGTGGCTACGCGCTCAGCGGGTTTCCTTGTGCGAGCGGTGCGTCTTGCAGTTCGGGCAGAACTTCTTGATCTCCAGGCGGTCCGGGTCGTTGCGACGGTTCTTCCTGGTGATGTAGTTCCGGTGCTTGCACTCCTCGCACGCGAGGGTGATCTTCGGGCGTACGTCGGTTGCAGCCACGGTCCTTGCCTTCCTGAGAGCGCACTTGCCCCGGCCTCAGATTGAGGCACCCGGTGCGGGCTTACCGCCCGGCGGGGATCCTGCTGAGTAGCGGTGGCCGGACTTGAACCGGCGACACAGCGATTATGAGCCGCTTGCTCTACCAACTGAGCTACACCGCTTTACACAACTACAAGCCGCAGCGCTCAGCACTGCGGCCAGTAGTGGAGCCCCTTTACGGAATCGAACCGTAGACCTTCTCCTTACCATGGAGACGCTCTGCCGACTGAGCTAAAGGGGCTTGCTCTTTCGTTCTTGCCGAGCGAGGACAACTCTACAACACGCCTCAACCAAGAACGAAATCCGGGGGTCCCCTCAGTGGACCAAGGTGAGCACCGTCTCATCGCGAGCACCCCTGACCTGCACAGTTCGGGCGCGCAGCCAGGCCTCGAAGCGATCTTCGGACAGCGGCCGCGAGATCAAGTAGCCCTGAGCGACGTCGCAGCCCATGCCCACCAACTGATCCCGCGCGGCGTCGTCCTCAACGCCCTCCGCCACGACCACGAGGCCGAGCGAGTGCCCGAGCTCCACGATCGACCGGACCACGGCCATGTCGCCGAGATCCGTGCCCATCCCGAGCACGAACGACTTGTCGATCTTCACCTCGTCGACCGGCAACTGCCTCAGGTAGGCCAGGGACGAGTAGCCGGTGCCGAAGTCGTCGACCGCCAGCACGACACCGATCGCGTGCAGGCGCCGCAGCACCGGCAGAGCGCGCTCAGGATCGGCCATGACGCCGGACTCGGTGAGTTCGAAGGTCAACAGGCCCGACGGCACGTCGTGGCGCTCCAGGGCGGCCTCGACGCGGTTCGGGAAGTCCTCGTCGCCCAGAGTGCGAACCGACAGGTTGACCGCGATGGACATCCGCAGCCCCCGGTCGAGCCAGCGGCGCACGCGTTCCAACGCCCGATCCATCACGAAGTCGGTCAGCACGTCCACGAGACCAGTGGCTTCGACGGCGGGCACGAACTCGTCCGGGTCGACGCGGCCGAACTCCGGATGTGTCCAGCGCACCAACGCTTCGGCGCCCACGACCTGACGTGACGGCAGGGCGACCTTCGGCTGGTAGTGCACCGAGATCTGGCCGGTCTCGACGGCCTGGCGGAACTGCGTGACGAGCTGGAAGCGGCGCAGGAACAGGTGGCCCATCGACGGCGCGTAGGCCTTCACCGGCGTGCCCTCGGACGTCGCGCGCACGGCGACATCTGCCCGCTGCAGCAACGCGTCGGGGTCCGGGTCCTCGGTCTCGGAGTCCGCCTTGGACGCGTACCCCACGACCGCGGAGGCCTCGACGGTCAGCCGGTCGACGGGGTACGGCACGGAAAGCCCTGCCCGCAACCGTTCCGCGGTCTCGTGGGCGGTGGCCGCACGCTCGTCGTCGAGGTACGCGGCGAACGCGCCACCCTCCAGGCGAGCCAGCGGCACGTCAGCGCCGAGAGCGTCCCGCAGCCGGCGCCCGGCGGCGACGACCATCCGGTTTCCCCAGGCCTGGCCCAGCGCGTCGGACACCGTCGACAGGATGTCGAGGTCGATGCGCAGCACCACACCGCTCTGGGACTCGCGCAACGGTTCTGCGCACGCCTCGCGGAAGCCTGGCCGGTTCAGCAGACCCGTCAGCGGGTCGTGGTAGGCGTCGTGGCGCAGTCGGGCCAGCAGACGCCGGTTGTCCACGGCCGTCGCGAGGTGCGAGGCCAGGGTCCTGAGCAGCTGGATGTCCGCCTTGCCGAAACCACGCCAGCGGGACAGCCGGTCGTGCGCCTCGACGGCACCGAGGAGCTGGGTCGCGCCGCGCAACGGGACGACCAGCGCTTCTTGCGCATCACGGCGCAGCAGGGCCTCCGTGACGTCCTCTGTCGCGTCGGCCACGCGGTAGTAGCGGACGTGCGTGCCCGGCAGTTGCAGAACCGGGTCTTCGCGGACGGCACGGGGATCCGTCGCGGTCATCTCGTCGGGCAGCGGTTCGCCTGCGACGAGGGTGATCATGGCTTCCTGCGGGTCGGTGCGCAGGCGCAGCACGACCCTGTTGGCGTTGAGCTGCTCGCGGATGCGTTCCGCGATGAGCTGCCACTCGTCCTCTTCGACGCCGGTGGTGAGGTCGTCGTCGGGCTGGCGCGGGCCGGTGCCGTGCTGTCCCGACCTCGCGACACGGAGGCTGACCTCGCTCAACGCCTCCAGGTCGCGCTGTTCGCGCAGCAGCCCGGAGTAGGCGAGATAGGTGGCCACGATGCCCGCGAGCACCAGGATGATCAGGACACCGCCCCAGTCGGTGGTGGCGACGATCTGGTAGCCGACGAGGCCGATCGAGGTGTTCAGCAGCGCCACGACCAGCGTCTGCAACACGAGACGGAGGCTGTTGCCGACGCGCATCGACTTGCCCATGAGGCGCAACGCGCAGAGGCCCAGCACGCTCGCGAGGAGCGGCACGGTGATGGTTCCGACGAACGCACCGGCCCAGAACGGACCGCCGGCGCCGATCATGCGCTTCACGGCCTCCGCGGCGGCGAACGCCACGGAGATCTCCATGAACATGAGGCCCGCGTTGTAGACGGCCCTGTCCAGGATCCGCCTGCCGAGCAACGTGCCCACGCCCGCGACCACGTGTGCGGCGAGCACGATCTCGAACGGCGCCACCAGCAGGCCCAGGACCAGTGGGATCTCGGTGAAGGAGATCGTCCACGCGACGCCGCTGCGGACGTCGACGTTGATCGCGAGCTGTTCCGCCAGCAGAAAGCCGACGACGAGTAGAGGGCCGATCCAGAAGAGAGAGGTCGTCTCCCTCTCCGGGAGCCAGACCGCGACCATGGCCGCGCAGGCGATGCCGGCCACCAGGAGGGTGACGGCGAACGCGCTGAACGCGCGGTTGGTCGACTTGGCCGACCAGGCGGCCGAGTCCGACACGGGGGCCGACGCTCGGTCGGACATCCAGCCTCCTCGTCGGCCTGGGTGGGGGTACCTCTAGGCGTGACTGAGGGGTCCCGCACTTCGCGATCAGGACCCCTCCAGGGGCACCAATGTACCCCGCTCGGGGGACGAAATGGCAGGTCGAGCACGTCTAGTGACATCTATTCACCCAGACGTGGTTACACGGCGAGGTGTCCCCGGAGCACCGTCACGGCCTGCCCCGAGAGCAGTACGCGATCTTGCGCGAGGGTGGTCCTGACGAACCCTCCGCGCGGCGACGCCTGCTCCGCCAGCAGGTCAGCCCGCTTGAGCCGGGGCACCCAATAGGACGCAAGGGTGCAGTGGGCCGATCCGGTGACGGGGTCCTCCGGGATGCCGACGGCCGGATAGAAGCACCGGCTGACGATGTCCGCTTCGCCGTCGCCGGCGGCCGTCACGATTACTCCGCGTGACGAAATTTGTGCCAGTCCTTGGACATCAGGTCGCAAGGATCGGACTTCCGCGGCACTCCCCAACTCGATCAGGTAGTCGAAGCGCCCACGCGACACGGACTTGATCGTCGCATGTGGCAGCGCTTCCTCTAGACCGATTGGCGGGTCAGTCAACTCTGGAGGGTCCGCGGGGAAGTCCATGCGGACCCATCCATCGTCGTTTGCGCATGTGAGCACCCCACTACGCGTGGTGAACGCCTGCTCTCCGCCCAGGACGTGCGCGGTGGCGAGGGTGGCGTGCCCGCAGAGGTCCACCTCGACCTCCGGAGTGAACCAGCGGAGGTGGTTGTCCTGGGTGACGAAGGCCGTTTCGGCGTGCTTCATCTCCGCGGCGACGTGCTGCATCCAGGCGTCGTCGCGCGGCTCGGTGAGGAGCACGACCGCGGCGGGGTTGCCCGCGAAGGGCCGGTCGGTGAACGAATCCACGACGAAGATCTCCACAGCCCGACCCTGCCATGCTCAGATGGGGCGTGACCGAGATTTTCTCTTACCGCGAGACAGATCCGGACTCCCTACTCCTCACCTGGGGCGCCCACCGCACGCACAGCCTGACGTGGCAGCCCGGCTGCGACCTGCCGGCGTTGCTCGACGAGTGGGAGACCCGCCTCACCGGCCTGGACGACCCCGAGACCGTGGCGATCGTGACAGTGCCGAGCCACGAGACCGCGGCCGCGCTGCCGTTGGTGCACCACGGCTTCGCGCCGCTCACGGTGGTCGCCGAACGCCTTGCCGGACGTTCCTCCGCGGCGCGGCCGTCCACTGTGCGCATCCGTCCCGCGACCTCTGCCGACCTGGACGTCGCCGTCGAACTGAACATGCACACGGTCCGGTACGACGCGGCGTTCGGTCTGGTCACCGAACGCCCGAACACCGCGGAGCACCTGCGGACCGCGCTGGCCGAGGTGCTCGGCCGCGACCACGAGGCGATGTGGCTCGCCGTCCTGGGCGACACGCCCGTCGGCATGATCTACGTCGACATGCCGCAGGACGCGGGATGGATCGAGCGGTTCGCCACGGTGCGCCCGTCCGCGTACCTCGGGCATCTCGGCGTCCGGCCGGACGTGCGGGGCAGCGGGGCGGGCAGCGCACTTGCGGCGCACGCGCACGCCGTTCTGGACGACGCCGGCGTGGCGTCGACGCTGCTCCACCACGCTTTGCCGAATCCGCGCTCGACGCCGTTCTGGTACGCGAACGGCTATCGGCCGGCCTGGACGACCTGGGCGCGCCGTCCCGCGTTGCGCTCTTCTCCCGGCGTGTCTTCGCAACCCGATCGGCCTAGTGGGACATGATCTACCCGTTCACACAAGCGAAGAAGCCAAACGAACCCGTACTTGTGGAACGGATCCGGCCTCTATATCGACAAAGGGGATAACGGATTCGAACACTCCTGGGGGGTCGAGATGGAACTCAGCGGAAGAGCGAGAGCGATGCTGCGGGCTGTCGCCGCGGGACGCGCCGAGGTCACAGGCGGGGTCGAGCCCGATCTGTACGTCGACGGACTGCCCTGCTGCGACCAGATGGCGACGCACGACCTCGTGCACGCGGGACTGCTGCGCCCTTCGCAGCCAACGAGCTTCGGCCTTCGCGTCTGCGCGGAACTGACCGACGACGGCCGGGCGGCACTCGCCGCGATCTGATCGGCGTGTTGATCGCCCCGTGATCGAACATGTGTTCGATATGGGGTATGCTCCGCGCTGAAGCCGGCACGCAAGAGAGAGGAAGCTCTTGCGCGCCGGCTTCATCTTTTTCAGGCCACCTTCTGCTGCGTGGCAACGTTCATGCGGTTCCACAGGTTGATCGCGCCGATGGCGATCACGAGGCCCGCGAGCTCCTCCTCGCTGTAGTGCTTCGCGGCCTCGTCCCACACGTCGTCGCTCACGTGCACGTGGGTGATCTGCTCGGCGAGCGCGAACCCGGCCTTCTCGGCGTCGCTGTAGTACGGCACGTCCCGCCACCCCGCGACGGCGTAGACCTTCTCGTCCGCCACGTTCGCCTGGCGCAGCAGCTTGGTGTGGTGATCGATGCACATGCCGCAGCCGTTCATGATGCTGACCCGCAGGCAGATCAACTCGACGTAGTCCTCGTCCAGACCCGTCCTGGCCGCGGCTTCCGACAGGTCCAGCAGCGCCTTCATCGCGCCGGGCACGGACAAGATCGGGTTGGCGATCCTCATCTTCGTTCTCCTTCGTCGTCTTCTGCCTGGTCGACCCGGCAGCCGGCGAAGGTGTGACAGGTTGTCCGAAGATTTCTAGGCGCTGATCCCCTGGCCCAGTCCGCCGTCGACGGACAGGTCGGCGCCGGTCGTGAAGGTGGCGTCGAACGCCAGGAAGAGCACGGCGTCGGCGACCTCGTCCGCGGTGCCGTGCCGCTTGAGCGGCGTGATCCGGTCGCCCTCTTCCTTGAACCGCTGGAGGATCTCCTCCGGCACGCCCGTGACGCCCATCGACGGGGTGTCGATGAAGCCGGGGCTGACCACGTTGACCCTGATGCCGCGGGGCGCGAGCTCCGCCGCGAACGACCTGCCGAACGACCGCACCGCGGCCTTCGCCCCGGAGTAGGCGCTCATCCCCACGGCGCCGCCGGTCTGCGCGATCGACGTGGTGAAGACGATCGAGCCGCCGTCCTTGATCAGCGGCGCGAGCTTCTGCGCGGTGAAGAACGCACCCTTCGTGTTCACGTCGAACGTGCGGTCGTAGTCGTCCTCGGTGACGTCCGGAATCTCCAGCAGCGTCGCGTAGCCGACGTTGACGAAGAGCAGGTCGATCCCGCCCAGCCGCTCCCGGGTTTCGCGCTCGAGCGCGGTGATGTCGTCGAAGTTCGCCGCGTCCGACGCGATGACGTGCGCCTTGATGCCCTCGGCCTTCTCCGTGCTCCGCCCCGTCAGCAGCACCTCGGCGCCGCCGTCGACCAGCTTGTCGACCACCGCGCGTCCCATGCCGTGCGTGCCACCCGTGACGACGGCCTTCTTGCCCAGGTACTTCACTTCCGGATCTCCTCGATGACGCTGGCGATGCTGTGCGCGCCGTGGCCGTTGCTCTGGGCGCGTTCGAACAGGTCGTGCAGGGCCTGCGGAATGGTGGTGTCGAGGCCTTGCTCGCGATTGGCCTCGGCGAGCAGCCGCAGGCCGGACACGTTGATGTCCAGCGCGGACACGTCGGTCTCGTAGTTCCCGCTCTGCGTCACCGCCCCCATCTCGGAGAGGAACGTGGTCACGGTGGCGAGCCAGTCGGTGGCGAGCGGCGTGAACTTCTCCGGCGCGATCCCCGCGCTGCCGACCAGCGCGAGGGCCTGGAGGTAGCCGCCGAACACCGACCACATGACGCCGAGCAACGCCAGGTCGTACAGCGCGGCCAGTCCGGCGTCCTCGCCGAGGTGGACGGGTTCGCCGAAGACCTGCAGCACGTGGTGGTTCTCGTTGCCGCTGAACAGGATCCGCGCCTGCTCCGTACCGATCTGCTGCGGCACGGCCATGATCACGCCGTCCACGTACTCGACCCCGTTGGCCTCCGCCCACCGCGCGGTGGCACGAGCCTGCTCAGGCGTACCGGACGTCAGGTTGACGAGCGCCTTGATCTCGTTGGTGAGCAACGGTTGCTGAACGTCGTAAGTGGACAGACAGGTGACCACGACGTCGCTCCGGAACGCTTCTTCTGCTGACGCGACTCTCTTGGTACCTGCCGGCGTCGGCTTGTCCTCAGACCTGTTCCACACGGTCACTTCGTAACCCTCGTCGACGAGGGCTTTCGCCAGCGCGCTGCCCATCCTGCCCAGGCCGAGCACACTCACGGTCTTCTTGATCCCCATGCCGTGAATGCTCGTTCCAGCACTGACCAGACGACAAGTACCTACTATTTTGTCAGGTACCCACTTTTCGGTAAGGATCCTGGATGAAGCCACGGCAGTATGCGTGCGGCCTAGACGCGGCGATCGACGTGATCGGCGGCCGCTGGAAAGCACTCATCCTCTGGGCACTGCACCACGGCCCCGTGCGCACAGGCGAACTACGCCGCTCCGTGTCAGGCATCAGCGAGAAGATGCTCATCCAGGTGTTGCGCGAGATGGAAGCGGACGAGATCGTGCACCGCGAGGTGTTCCACGAGGTGCCGCCACGCGTCGAGTACTCACTGACTCCGCTGGGCGTACGCCTGAACGAGGCGCTGCACGCGTTGGGCGACTGGGGCGAGCAGAACATGCAGGCGATCGCACGCCGCCGAGGCGTGGCGCCCGCGCCACGGCACTGAGCAGCTATGCCCTGCGCAGCAGGAGCTCTGCCCACTTCGGCAGCTCGTAGCCACGAGCCGCGCCGGCCTCCCGCACACGAACCCGAAGCGGCTCAGGCAACGCGGCGACGACCTCCGCGATCGGCACGTCTCGGAGGATCAGCCCGGGAACGTCCTCGTACGGCGGGTACCTCTGGTACCCGCCGACACCGGCTGCGCTCCACGCCAGCAACTGCAACACGTTGGTCTCCGGATCCGTGCTGCGAATCCGCTTGCGTGCTTCGAGTCGGCGGCCATCTAGAAGTGACACATCATGTCGCCGGACATCTCCTCCAGCGCGGGCGGTATCGCTGCCTCCCGGGCCAGCCACTCCGGCCGTTCGCTGCCGCTCCGCAAAGAGTTCGACAAGCCGTGTTCTTCCAGCCAATGCAACAAGGGGCCGTCCGGAACGATCGCGAAGCCGCTGTACCTGTGCCAGTCGATCGCGCTGCTGCCGTGCAGAACGACCTCGGTGACGCACTCGCCCGCGGCACGTCGTCCAGTGCCGAGAGCGTCACCGATCGAGATAGACGACAGTGGCGTCGTCGGAAATCTTCTTGCGAGGCCAATCGACGGCCTTGACGTCTTCCTTTTCGACCGCGCGCATTTTGCGGATGAGGTCGTCCGGCCCGTTCGCGGCCATCAGTTCGAGCGCCTGACGCCAATCGAAGAGATTGAACAGGTCGACCGCACGCGCGGCACCGTCAGAGAGGATCGCAACGCGCCGCACGTCCGCCAACGGCACCTCACCCGTAAGCGCGTGCTCGACGTCCACGGCCTTCGCACCGGCCGTGCGCCGCGTCTGCGTATCGCTCACCACGAGCAACTCACCCTTGGTGTCGACCACGACAGTCGCGTCCCCAAGAACCAGGTACCGCAGCACGTCACCCTTGGTCTGCACCATCGCGATCGCCACGCTCGGCGAGTCGGGATGATCGAGGTCGCACGTACCGGAGTGCAGCTCAGCGGCCTGCGCGATCGCTTCCTTCAGCGCCACAGCCGGTTCGAGGTGGGCGAAGCGCAGGATCTCCGCGGACAACTGGTCGGCGAACCAGCCGACCCCGTGCTCGCACCCGGTCTCGGGCTTCGCCGTCACACCGTCGAGCACGGCGACCAGGTTCGGACCGACGAGCGCGCGGTCCTCGCTCGGTGCCGTTGTCCGGCCGGCTTCGGTAGCCATCTGCGTACGCACTGAGATCCCCCTCGGTCCGATACGACGATACGACGATGGGCCCCTGACCAGTCCGGTCAGAGGCCCATCAGTCCTGCGTGGCGGGTAGAGGATTCGAACCTCTGTAGCTTTCGCGACGGATTTACAGAGTGCCGCGACCACCACGCTTGACCTCGTGCTTTGCAGCCTACAGGCAAGATTTCGGCACCGATTCGGCAAGGGCGGACTCGTAGGCAGACCGGCGTTGAGCTGCGACAGCCTGTTTCGAGCACGGCTATGTAGCAGTTACTCACGATGGCGAACTGCTGGTCAGCGACAAGGCCCTGGAGTCCACCGTGGTCAAGACGTTCGTCGTGGCGCGCTTGGCCAACCGCCGCACGACGTGGCGGACCAGCTCCCGCAAACTTCGGGTTCGAAGTTCGAGTCCCTGGCGGCCCACTAGGTAACGCTGATCAAAGTCGGCACGTAGCTCAAGATCGCTTGAGCTTCCTGCCTGCTGCCGCGATTATCGTAGTTGTGAATATCCAGCCAGCTGCGATAAGTAAGTACACTACTGCTTTAGACCACCCCGTGGCGTCCCAGGCGTTCTTGTGCCCCAGGTTGACTACCGGAATTAGCAAATCGAGGCTGTAGGTCCAAGGATCCCAGGTTAGACTGTCATTTGGCCTTACGGAGCATAGTCCGTCTTTGGTGACACCTACTCTAATGCATGAATCGACTCCAAATATGAACCAAGTAGAACCAAGAATCCAAAGGGCCGATAGCACAGCGAAAGCCCGAAGCGGTCGGTAGCCGTATCCGATGGCAAAGTCTTGGATTTTACCCCATACGCGCAGAGGCAGATTCCCGTCCTCGTATGAGCGGCGCGTAGCTGCGAATGCGATTCTCCTGGCTTGATCTTCTTGTCCCACGCGTGAATAGCAAGCAGAAAGCTCGCTGTACGGCTGTGCAGAGAACGTCTTAGTCGCCTTGCCGAGCCATTGAAGGCGCTCGTCAACAGTCATTGGCGAGACAATTCGTTCGTACGTCATTCCTTCGATGTTCACCAGGTCTTCTGGCCAGGATTTTAGGTCATCATGCATTGTCTTGATACGTGCCGACCTCAGGTCTACTCCTTGCCGAGGCCTGGTCTTTAGTGTGAACTGGGCGGAAGTTGCCGTAAGTCCGACAGCCGATAGCGCCAGCGCACAATCGGTATCTAGTTGTGCGCCGTTCAAAGATAGAGACCGATCTATCGACGCTGAGTCCATACGGATCTGCTGACTAAATCTGCAGCCAGCGAAGTCGACGTCGCCTGACACTCTGGCCCCCGACATCTGAAGACTGATGCCAAGCCACTCTTTTCCAGCTTTAGGATCCTTGGGCGACCCTTTGTGGTGCTCGCTTCGCGGAATCCCGCGAAGGTTGGAATCGAGCATTTTTACATCACCGTTTATGACGGCATCAGAAAGATCCAGGGAGCCTACAATGTCGGTTCCATTTGCGATGAAGCTGCCGGTAACTGAAATTCTCGATGCAACCACGGCACGCTTTCCTGGGACGTTGATTTTGGAGTTAATTATCTCAACATCGGTCGCGACCGTGGCGTCACTCAATAGTATTGAGGAGTTGCTAGAAAAGTTCTTGCTCATCGATATCCTCCCGAAGGAGGTGCGCGCGGCACTGAGAGCGTATTTCTTCTCTCCAGTCATACGGGTGCCATCAAGTAGAAAATCTCCAGCGATCTTTGACTCAGCGATTGTCACTCCGCCATCAATCTCAGCCTCAGTGCAGATAAAGTCGCCGCCGACGTTGATGCTATACGCGATCACCGTCGCTCGGTCAGACTGCGCGCTGGCGAGCTTGCTTTTTGAAAGGCTAACCGCACAATCAATTGAAGAGCCATGAAGATCGCAAATCCCAGAAATCTCAACCTCAGACATAAGGAGCGAGCCACGTACGACGAGGTGGTCAGCGTTGAACGCTCGTTCCTTCGGGTTGATCAGTTTCGAGCCGATTAACGCCAGCTGACAGCCAATCTTTGCGTGATGAATCGACAAGCAGCCTAAAAATTCGCAGTCTTTGGCGAAGAAACCCAACCTGCAGTCAACGTGATCGACGTCTAGCACTGTTTTTCCGGGATTGCTGAGCTTGGCGCCAGTTAGAGATATTTGTCCGCCGACTGTCGCGCCTTTTAAAGAGACCAATCCAGCAGAGATGAACCCGTCACCTAGATGGATGTCCCCTTCTACCTTGCTTAGTGATGCAAGTACGGCCCCGTCCGTTCCCTTGTCGTCGATCTTGGTACCACACAGGCAAATGTCGCCGCCTATCTCGCTTCGACGAAGGTCAACTGTCATGGAAATATCTGCATTATGGAGGTGTACATCGTGCGCCACCTTCATGTCGCACATCGATATGCGCGACTTTTTATCAGAGCTATGGGCCGTGATCTTGCACGCTTTTACCTCGCTCGCGACGGCGCCAGTCAAGGTAATTTCGCCGACGACCTTTGAGTTCATGAGCCAAATAGGTCCTGCGCAGGCTACTCGTGATGCCTGAAGCCCCGGAAGAAAGCACGAGTTGAATCCGATGAACTCGATCTGTGCGTCGTTCAGGAACGGAGCATTGTCAAAGCTGCACCCTCTAAAAGCGAACGCCACCGCTTTGCTGCAGCCTAGATCCAGCTGGCCACTGACGCGTGCACCGTAAAGACGTAGGCGCTGCGGACTGCCGTCCTCTACTTTTGGGCCTGAAAGTAGAAGATGGGATACAGCTTCTGCGCGAACGGTGCGCTCAGGGCCCCATGCGCTCCCATCGGAGGGATCGTTTCGATTTGGATTGGAATCGGATAGATCCAGTTCGATACCTCTAATAAAAGAATTCCAAAGAAGACGCTCTGGATCGGTCCAACCAGGTGGTGCTTCTTCGGGAGTGGTCATGCCGTTGGCCTCCGATGCTGCCGCAGTCTTTGATGGAAGGTCGCAAGATAGGACGTCAACGTTACATCGGCGCACGAACCGTAAGCGATCAACGGATTTATATTCCAGCGGAAAGGTCGGCTTATGCCTGGAAGTAATCATCTATGGAGGTGACAGCTCAGATCTTCAGGCGACGACCCGCGCGGATCATTGAGTTTCTGTTTGACCGTTACTGCTAGCGGATGCTTACGGGACACGAGCCGATTCGACTGATAGACATGCAGGTCAACCACATGGAAGCTCGTGTTCTGAATGCCGCACGATGACACTGCGGATGCTGTCAAAATCACTATGCATCAGGTAGATAGACCAATCACCCGCCGACAAGACGGCTGCCTGTAGTTGTGTTGTCACCGAACCTGTAGCCAATACGGCGCTTCACAGCAAGGACTCAGCGAGATGTCGGCCAAGACCTAGCCAGCCGTGCACAGGCGGAACATGTTTGGCGCAACCCAGTCGGCGCTACGCTGACAGGTGACATCCTCGCCGGATGCGGCCCACGGTTGGCCACCGGGGGCATCGGTGGGGACACATCCGGCGATGAGGCGGACCTATGGTGAACTCGGGTTTTCCTGCCCCTGCGCACACCACGATCGGGCAGCGCATCAGGTGGGCGCGAGAACGTGCCGGCATGTCGCGCCCCGTCCTCGGTGGTCTGGTCGACAGGAGCGCAGAGTGGGTCAAGGCTGTCGAAAACGGTCGGCTGCAAGCACCGCGCCTGGCGATGCTGCTCCGCATCGCGCACGCGCTCGGTGTGCAGGACCTAGCTGACCTCACCGGCAACGGCCATGCCGTGCCAGTCTCCGTGTTCGCTGGAGAGAAGCACGTAGCGCTAGCCGCGGTACAGGCCGCGCTGACCGACTACCACCTGACCAGCGATGCCCGCCCGCCGAACGTCGCGCACCTTGCGGTGCGCCTGGACCAGGCGTGGCAGGTGCGGCACGCAAGCCCCGATCACCGCACCCAACTCGGCCTGCTCCTCCCCGACCTGATCCGGGATGCTCAACGCGCAGTGCGCGTTATCCGCGGCGAGGAACGCCGTGACGCACGCCGCGTGCTCGCCGGGGTGTACCGGCTCGCCGACTTCTTCTGCGCGTACCAGCCGGCCGCGGAACTGGTGTGGCTCGTCGCAGACCGGGCGATGAACGAGGCGCTGGAAGCTGACGACCCACTTGCGATCGCCGGAGGCGCGTGGGCGAAAGTCCAGGCTCTGCGCGACGTCGGCCGTTGGGATGAGGCCCTGGACGTAGCGGCGTTCGGTACACGCGAGCTTGAGCCCTACCTCGATAGCGGCGACGAGTGGCGAGGTATGTGGGGCGCGCTGAAGGTCGAGGTTGCGTACGTCCACGCCCGCCGCGGCCGGCACGGTCAAGCCTGGGAAGCGTGGGAACTTGCAGACCGCATCGCGCAGGAACTCCCGGTCGGTTATCGGCACACGCAGTCCTCGTTCAGCCGTCCCGTGATGTCCGCGCACGCCACGACACTCGGTGTGGAGTTGCGGCGTCCTGCCGAGGCACTGCGTGCGGCTGACCAGATCGACCCGGACACCATCGTCTCGGTACCGCGCCGGGCCCGGCACCTGATCGAAGTCGCCCGTGCCCACGACCAGCATGGCGAGCGGCATGCGGTGTGGGCGCTGCTCAACCACTCGGAGCGCACTGCCTCCGAGACGATCAAGTACAACGGGTTCGCACGGGAGATGTTGATCGGCCTGCGCAGCAACCCACCGGCTGGACTACGGCAGGACGTTCACGACCTGTGCGAGCGAGTCGGTATCGCAGCTTGACCTGATCAGGTGGGGGTACAGGTTGTACCCCTTGGCATGTTGGAGCAGTTCTACGTTCCAAGCATGTGTTCGGTCAGCAATGCTTGTGGCGCAACGGTGGGCGAGGCATGAGCCCGCTCACCGACGCCGAGGCGGTGAAGCTCTTTCCCAGCCTCCAGTACCTGATTCTCATCCGCGAGGCGGACTGGATCTTCCTGCCGGTCGACGATCCCGGCGATCCCAACGCGGTGCTTGACGGTGCCAGGGTCTGGCCGGCCGGTTGGAGGGACTGCATCCGTGTTCGCGACGAGAGCGATGCGCTCGGCCTACGCATCCGCGTCATCACCGGACAGCCCTCCGAGATCGTGTGGGAGCGAAGCGGCACTCTCGCCGATGTCGTCCTAAAACTGCTGGAGCTTCCAGAACCTGGCACCCGACTCGCGCCAACGCTGGTCGTCGGCAAAGCGCAGAAGCTTTGGACGCCGTGACCGGGATGGACCTCACTCAAGCTGGTCGCATAGTCGCGCCCTACGTCACCGCGAGCACAGCCGAGCAGGACTTGAAGTGCAGCCTGGTCGTGCGGCCCGGCGGCCTGGGAATCGGGTACACCCAGGAGCTTCCTGGCGATCGCGACGCTCTCGGCGTCCTGTGGCAGAAAGTCGCTGAGCGGCCGAAGGAAGGCAAACCGGAGTTCGCCAGAGTGCACCCGGCGCGGCAGCGGCGTGCGATGAGCGAGCTTCTGTGTCAGGTGTGCGCGGGGCCTGCCGACCAAACGCCGGACGGTGCACTGTGGCTGCTGCGGGACCATCGAGGGGATTGGCCACGCTGGCCCGAAGGCATGGCTTCCGTGGAGCCGCCTGTTTGTGTGCGGTGCGTCGCGACCTCGCTGCGGCGCTGCCCGTCTCTTCAACGCGGCGCTGTAGCAATCCGGGTTCGAGGCTTCGAGGTTGTGGGTGTGAGAGGAACGCTCTACCGGCCAGGCACGTTCGCGCCGGCTCCGGTCGGGGCCGCTCAACTTGACTACGGCGATCCCAAGGTTCGGTGGATGGTTGCTGTGGCGTTGATCCGCGAACTGCGCGGTTGCAGCGTCGTCCCGTTTGACGAGCTGTGTGACGCGAGATAACCAAGATGGCAAAGGACTTCCGAGCCACGACGCTCGAACGCGCCATAGGGCGACAGCTGGCCGGATGGCGCGATGAACGCGACTTGAGCCTCACCGAGGCCGGCCAGCGTGTGGGCTTCAGCAGCGCCAAGCTGTCCATGATGGAGAACGCCGTGCAGTGCTCACGACCCGTGGACATCATGGCGCTCGGATTCGTCTACAAGGTGCCCACTCCGGAATGGCAGGCCGTGGTGTTGCGCGCGCAGTACGCGGAACGAGCACGCACGCATGGGAGCAACAAGGAACTGAACTTCGATCCGGCGGCGGACTTCGCGAACCTCGTGTCCGACGCGACGGTGCTGCGCGCGTTCACAACAGATCTCGTTCCCGCCGTGTTTCAGGTTCCCGGTTACACGAACGCTGTCATGCAGGACAACGATCCGGTCCGTACTGCGCAGCTGGCAATGGTGCGGGAGGCATGGGCAGCGCGTCTAAGCGACAAGGATCCGCTCGCGGTCCAAGCGGTGTTTCCGGATAGCCTGTTGCGACTGGTGATCGGTGGGCCGCGGGTGATGAGAGCGCAGCTGCTGCACCTCATGGAGATCAGCGAACATCCAACGGCGAGCGTGCTGGTGGTACCGCTCGCTGCCGGGGCCTATCCGGCAATGGGCTCCCCTTTCACGTTGCTCGGGTTCCCCCACCGCCAACACAACGACGTGGCGTATCTGGAGACAGTCATCAAGGGCGAGTACGTCGAGGACCAGGCGGTCACGGAGCGACTGGCACAGCGGTTCGCTGAACTGCAGAAGATCGCGCTAGGCCCTGGCGAGTCGCTGGAACGCATCGCCGAGGCTGCCGCAGAGCTGTAGTTCAACCACAGCCTGGTATGTCACTGAAGCCGCCATCATGAGCACACACGCCGTTGATCTTTGTCGAGCTTCAGGTGAAGGTTGACGATTCGGCTTCACCTGAGACTTGACACCAGACCTAGGCAATCCCGGTACAGCAGCAGCTTCTCCTGGCAAGCGTCGATCACGGCTACGGTGGTACGTGCGACAAGCGACGATATTCGGGGAGCCATGGAGATCCAAGCGCGGAGCAGGTACGACATCGTTCACTGCCTGGTGATCGGCCATGCTCGGTACGGGATCTTGATTGAATCTGAGGACAGCGAGCTTGGCTTTGTGGACAGTTCGTACATCACAGACCAGCCGGGCGAGCCGTGGCCTGAGGTAGGACAACGGTTGCGCTGCATGGTTTTGGGCTATGCGAAGGATGGCCGGCTCCGTGTAGCGGCAACACCGTTATGCGTCGAGATGGTGGCCGCGTCAGACGATCCTGCCGCCGCTGTGGAGCGGTGGAGCGTGCTGGCTGGGCGGGGACGACAAAGCGAGTGAGGCACAGGATTGGCCGCCCGCTGTCGCGCTGACGTGGGCCTGGAGGTCGAGTCGCCAGAGAGGCGATGTTCGGCGATCAAACCTGTGGCCAGCGGTGTCAAGCATCAGGTGAAGCCAATGTGTCAAGCATCAGCCGAAACACGACACACGCCGTTGATCTTGGGGTGTTCAGAGTTTCTTTTCGTCATCAAGGCGGCCCCTGCGGGCCGCTGGTCGTTCGTGTCTGCATCCGTCGCGGAGTTCATGTTGTTCGACGCCTCCAAGCGGGCCTAGCGGCCCGCGTCGGTGTCGGCGAGGCAACCGGGCCGTCCGCGACGAACGAGGCCACGACCAGCAACCCCCACAGGGAACCGCGAGGCACCGGAAGCCGCGGAACATCATCCCGACGCGCCCATCAACGGCCATAGTCAGTCGCTGCTCGTCAGGACTGGGCAGTACGTCGGTGTTTCAGCACCGATGCCCACAGAGCTAGATCGGGACGACGCTCGGATGCACATCGCGTTGGGGCGAGCGCCAACGGGTCAACTTGCCAAGCTGGTCAGGGCGCTCGGCTGCCGCACCTGTGGACAGCTCGCAGCCTTGCCGACATCGACCAGCACACAGGCTTGCCCTCGCAAGCCTTGCTGCCGAAGTGCTCCGTCCGGGCTACCGCAGAGGCAAGACCAGCATGATTGCCCCATAATGTCAGTGTGTAGGACAGTTAGATGGTGGACTGAGTACCGACCCGAGGGAGGCGACACACGTGACCAAAGTTGTCGATGTGACACGTGAGCAGCTGCTTGAGCGGCGAGAAGCCATCCTGAAGCGGCACGACACGAATCTTGAAACCCTCTCTGAAAAGGCAGCCAATTTTGAGCTCGCCGGTGAAGAGTGGGAGGCCTGGGACAGTCTCCAGGAAATCGCTTTCCTGCTAGGGGACAAGTGACCGACGATAGAGACGAACTCGAAGGCGCCGACGCAGACGATCTTGAGGGCAAGGTAAATGTCTTTGCCGAAGAAATATCCACTCTGCTGAACGCCGTCTTCGATGACGTTCCGTCAATCCTCGTTGAGCGACACCAAACCAAACGCGTTGTTCGCACTGAGTCTCCAGTGCCACTGCGCGGCAGCAACGGTGCAGAGCTGGGCAACCTTGACATCTCCTTGTGGTGTCAGATTGACGCCACAAAGAAGTATCTCGCAGTGTTCAAATCGTACGTGAAACTGGGATCTAGCGTCGATCGAATCCCGCTTATTCGCTGGGAATATGAGCGTGATGCCCACAGTAAGCCATGTGCGCACATTCAGGTGCACGCACATCGTGGCGCCCTTTCTCATCTTTTATCAAAAACCGGACATTCAACGCCTCACAGCATGGAATCACTTCATTTGCCTGTAGGTGGCGCGCGATTCAGGCCAGCTCTTGAAGACCTCATAGAGTTCTTGATCCGAGATTGCAAGCTGAGCGCGAAGCCAGGTTGGCGAGATGCCGTCCTAGAGGGTCGTGAGCGGTGGCGGCGCTACCAAGCGCGGACCGTGGTTCGTGACATGGCGGCTGAGGCAGCTGACGTTCTCAGGGGGTTGGGCTACACCGTCCTGCCGCCCCCTGATGGAGATCGTCCCGACTCCCTCAAGGCCCTGCAAGGCTGGTGAGATCAACTTCCCCCGTTTGTCCCTCGTTTTTATGGGCGCCAAACGTCCGCAAGAGCAACCACACGTATCAAGGGGCCGTCCCAGTGCATACTCCGGACATGCCGAAAAGTCCCCTTGACACGCGCGGTTGGGCGGAGCCGGGTCGGCGGGATAGGTGCGAGGCCCCTCTGATTAGAGAAAGCCTGGCTCAAATCAAGCCCTAGTTCACTGCTCGAAGAAGTCGATTCTTCCTGGTGGTGAATTCATCCATGAACTGAGTGCGCTTCATCCCGAGAACCTTCGCAAGTTCATCGGGTGTATAGTCATGATCATCGAGATGAACTTGAACTATGTCATTTAGCACAGTCGGATCTTCCCTTGGAACCGGGAAGGGTTCCGCTGAAAGGTATCCAAGCTTGTTCATGTAGGCATGAAGACTTCTGCACCTTGCCTGCGTAATGATACCAAGATGCTCAGCGCGTATAATAAGTGACTGCATCGAGACTTTCCAATACGGCTTGAGCACGGCCGCGCGCTTGAGATCTATGCTTCTTAGGTCACTGGCAACTTCAGCGGCAGGCATTAGGAATTCTTCCGCAAACCGGTCCGCTTCGCGCTCTGCGTCATCACGCGGCGGCTCCCCTTCGTGCATGACCATATGCCCCAACTCATGCGCGAGGACAAATCGCTGCTGCTCAGGGGTTAGTGTTGCATTAACCACGAATAGCGCAGGTGAGCCAGGGTGCCATACGCTAATCGCATTAATTCTGTGCGTTTTAAAGTCGTGTCGAACAATGACGCCACCAGCGCATTCGATGGCGTTGACAACGTTGCCCACTGGACCGATTGGAATCCGCCAGGCAGCACGAAGTCTCTTAGCGGCTTCCTCGGGTCCACCAATTCCGTCAGGATCAAGGTGAGGGATGGTCATCGCGACATCTACCTCAATACCCTGAGAGAGTCGCTGCACACGCATACGCAGAAAGTTGACTTGTGCCTGAATTTGTCGCAGTGTTTTCTGACTCAAGCTCTGTTGCTTACGATGGAAGAAACTTGCACTTCCAAACCCATGGACGTCATCAGGCCAGCTCAGAAGGTCGACTGTTACTCCAAGGCGATCTGCAATACGCCTTGCTTCGTCCGCCGTCAGTTCCTTCGTCCCGTTCTCAGCCTTGCTGATGTTCGACTGAGCGATACCGCAGGCTTCCCCCAGCTCCTTCTGAGTAAGACCCTGCGCATCCCGTGCCACGGTCAGCATGCGCGGGTTCATGTCACGCTCCTTCGATGTCCTTCTTGCGCCGGGTGCTACGCACACGAGGCTTGGCGGAGGTCGGATCTCCGGCAGGGCCGGAGTGAACCGTTGCAGTATGTCCGGTGGCCACGCTTGAGATCTCGATGGGAGCCCAGTAGTGATCCCCATCAACCAGACAGGTGACAGCCACCTTCTCGATGCCGGCCGCCAGCTCATCGAGCAGGTAGCCAGCAACAAGGTGAGTAACCGGCTGAACCGAGGTTTCCGGCAGCTCAAGCTGGTGCGTCTCAAACGCTGCCGTCTGCTGGTTCCAGTTGCCGGACGTCTTCAGCGACTTGCCGCGGAACTTCTTGAAGCGGATGACGACACGGTCGTGGAAGCACACCACCAACAAGCCACGCTTGTCCTTGATCTTCACCCCAGGGACCCCAAGGAACTTCTTGATCACCTCGGCCCTGATGAAGTCGTGCAGCGCCATCGCCCGCGTCAGCGCTGAGACATCGGCGGGCGAACCCTTCACGTTCGGAAGCCACTCCTGCCAGCGCTCCCAGGCCGTGAGGAAGCACTGATTGAGCACCTCAGCATGCGCCGACAGCGTCGATTCACACTCGTCGCGCGTCAGCAGGGTCGGTTCGGTCACGGACGCATCGTGACAGGTTGCAGAACACCTGTCAATTATTCAGCTTCCGATTCGTTCCGGTCGTCTACTAGCTCATATTACCTGTTCAGGGTCGCTATGCGTCCCTTCGTCATCGACACCATGAGCTTGCCGGTTGACGCGCAAGACCCGAAGTGTCAGGAGATCTCCACTGCTTTGGGGTGAGTATGCCGACGACGGATGAGTCGCCCGTACTGTCCGCGTGCTGTGAGCTCTGGCCGGTCCGGTATGCCACAGCCGCACCCGACTAACCTCCCGCGCAGGGCAGGGCCTGCACGTGCACTGCCGCAACGGGTTCCCAGGCTGTTGACGCGGGACAGTCACGGGACGATGACTAGCCTGTCGTGCGTATCCGCAGGTCAACGGCCAGACTGCTTGCGTTCCAAACGCCACGATGGAACTTCAGAGCAAGTCACCTACGTCGAGGCCTGGTAGCTAGCGACCTATCTGTGCGGCTTCCGTTAGAAGAAGTCAGCGGCGGCGGAGCAGTTCGTCCATCGCGTCTGCGGCAACCACGCACCTGAAGCCCGTGTCGTCGTCCTTCATGGTTGCGTTCGCGTCGTTGAAGGACGACGGAGTTGACCGGTTGAACGGGCTCGTCCAGGCGCCGCCCTTGAGTTCGTGGCGACCTGGCTTCGTCTCGGTGGAGCACCACTCCCAGACGTTTCCGCACATGTCGTACACGCCGTACGGGCTCACGCCACTCTGGTAGCAGTCACGTGGCGTGGTCAGTCCGACGCCGTTTTCGCGCACGTTGCACTTGGCCGGCGTCGGCTGGTCACCCCACGGGTAGACCGTGCCGCGCGTTCCCCGAGCAGCCTTTTCCCACTGCTGGCCTGTCGGCAGCGACTTCCCCGCCCAGGCGGCGTAGGCACTCGCGTCGTTCCACGTCACGAAGACCACTGGGTGGTCTCGGGTCTCGGCAGGGCACCAGCCGTCAGGCCAGTGATCCGGGGCCTGATGTCCAGTCGCAGCAACAAACCGCGCGTAGTCCTCATTGGACACAGGGAACACGTCGATGTAGTAGCCAGGTATCCAGGCAGGGGTGTTGCTGGGGCCGCTGAGAAAGACGCTTCCCTCAACCATGAGCATCGCGCTGCCGTCGGTCGGGTGGTGGACCTGGCCGCTCCCGATTGGCTCGACCTGTACGTCCTGCTCCCCTGCCCGAACCACGGAGTCGCCCACCAGGAAGGTGAAGCGCGCGTGCGTGTCAGGGTCGCTGCGGGTCAAGCACGTGTCCAGCGCCGCCTGGTTCACGGGCCGCGGCTGGATGTTCTCGCGGCCGGCCTCCCACTTCGAGACCATGCGCTCACTCACACCGAGATGAGCTGCAAACTCTCGAAGGCTCATGCGCATTGCATCGCGTAGGGCGCGAACTTCCACGCCGGTCCAGCGTTGCACGGTCGGCATTGCACACTCCCCCTTGGAGACCCTCCAAGGGAGCCTAGCGGGCCGAAAGCGCTGCCTATACCGGTTCCGCCGGAATGTCGGCATACAGCTCCCTCAGCTCCTTCAGAACGGGGTGAGTCTCCGAAGACCACTCCGTCGAGTCGATCGATGACACTGCTCGAACGCCGGTTGCGGCGTTGGTCGCGAAGGCCGCGTCCATGCTCGGAAGGTCCGAAAGCGTCAGAGGTTCTGTCACGATCTGCTCGTCCAATTCCTGGTGAAGCAGCGTCATAGTGATGCCTGCGAGGTACGCGGAACGCGGCCAAATGACGTGACCGTCGCGAACAAATCCGATGTTCGAGGTGGCAACCTCAGAAATGGTGCCGTCAGGATTGAGAAAAAGGACATCGTCGTAACCGTCTCGCTGTGCAGCCCGACGGCGCTGCATGGTTCCCCAAAGACCGACATGCTTCACAGACGGCATGTCGCGTTGATACGCAGCCGCCTGAAGCCGCCACGGCGCCGGAGATCCACTTCCCGCCGAGCGGTGCGTGACGAGCACATGAGGGTTCGAGTCGTGCCCGATGGTCCCCAGATCCAAAGCAGGATCGAAGACCGTTACACGCACGACCACACGGCCACCTGCGTGTTCACCGAGCGCCTTCCGCACGTAGCCGCGGACCTGCTCGGTGTCGAGGTCTTGATCAAAAAGCTGCAGGCAGTCGCGGGACAGCCGAGCCATGTGCAACGACAGTCCCCGCACTTCGCCGTTTTCCACCAGCATTGAGGTGAAGTGCCCGTAGTTCGTGAGGGCAAGCGCCTTCATCTGATCGAGGGTGGCGGGGACGCCATTCAGGTCCATGCACCCAGGCTGCCACCCCGTAGGCGGATTCAAAAGGTGAGCGCGCCGAAGTTCGGTGAAAGTTCAGTGCGGGAAGTTCAGCGGAAGTTCGGCATTGAGGTACTACTCGGGCAGTTCTCGTGTGACGCGGATCGCATCAAGCTTGGTGCAGAACGAACCGCCACCGAGAACGGAGCACCGAGATGGCTAGGAAACAGACGATGATGCCGCTTCCCACTGGAGGCGGAACCGGACGGCGCGCAGTGCTCACCTTGGCGGCCCTGGTCGTGCTCGCCTTGGTGATTCGGGACCCAGCCGGCGCAGCGGTCATCGCTCGCCAGTTGGCAACGTGGGGCGGAGCAGTGCTGGACGGCCTGGTCGCCTTCTTCCGCGCGCTGTCCTGATGTCCAGGGTCAGCGGTTCAGCTCTTCGACATGCGGGCGACCTTCGCGCTCAAGCCTTCGAGGCCGGCGCGCAGCTCCGCAACCTCGCCTCGGAGAGCTTGAACCTCGTCGTGCAGGTCTCGCGACGCATCGTCACTTGGCACCGGTCGGCCGGCGGCGACGTCTCCAAGGTGATCAGCCTTCCAGCCGAGCGCCGTGGACACGGCCGCAAGCGTGGTCGCGGACCGCGATGCATCCGCTCCCTGCTGCATCAGGCGGAGCGTCGCCGTACTCACCTTCGAGCGCTCTGACAGCTCCTTCTGCGAGAGCCCGAGTTGCTCCATTCGGGTGTTAATCGCGTCGGCCACGGCCTGCCAATCCTTCGCCATCCGAACCCCCGCCTAGCGCCAGTACCAGCGCAAATTCTAGCGCAGCACATCCGAAATCCGCACTAAGCGGCCTCATCATGTCCAGGTGATCGCTTGTTCTAGCGCTTGTTCTAGCGCTAGCGTTGGCGCATCACCTTCGAAAGGAACCCGGTGAACACCACCAGCAACTACCCCGATGGCATCACCGCCGAGGCTGTCACCAGCATCGTCAAGGAGCTGTCCGACGAGATCGGCTCTTCCTTCGCCCCGACCGCAGCACTGATGGACGGTTCGGCGGTTGCCCGGCGAAACGCCCGGATGTTGGCGCGTGCCGCTGCGGGGGTCTCGCCGAAGTACGGCATCTCGCTGGCGCAGGCCGTGCAGGAAGCAACGACGCCGATTCGGGCCGTTCCGACCGCCACGACGCCGACGCCCGTGCGCGGCAAGAAGCACAAGGACCGCCGGACTCGCCGCAAGGAACTGCGGGGCCAGGCCATCAACCGAGGCACCGGAACCGAGGCCGCCTAGTTGCCCCGGACCGGCGGACTCCCGCCAAGAAGTCACCGCCGGTCCGGGTTCTCGCACCACCATCCGATCTTGCAACCAGAAGGGGCACCCAAGTGTCCACCACGATCAACGCCCGGTCTTCGGGCTCCGAACCCACGATCTGCGAGCTTCTCACCACCTGGCAGGAGACGGCGCCACCGATGACCGCCCCGGACATCGAAGCCGCCGCCTGGTTCGAGCGGTCCGTCCACCTGCTCGCACCGATCACGGGGAACCCGGCGCACCCGCAGCACGCCGAGGCGTGTGCGCTCGCCGCAGAGAACTCCCACGACGCGCTCGCGCTGCGCGAGTCCGCACGTTCGAAGGGAGCGATGCGCTGATGGACGAGCCGATGTTGTTGCTGCTGCTGGGTTCTGGCGTCGCGTTCGTGTTCGCCGTGCTGCTGTGGAAGCTGTTGATCACCACGCTCGGCATCGCCTCCATGCAGTGGGCCGTGATCACGGGCCTTCCTGACGAGCCCGTGGCGCAGGTTCTGGCCTTCGGTATTCCCGCGCTGCTGGCCGCGTTCGCACTCCTCTACGTCCCGCGCATCGCCGCCCGTGGCACGGCGCACTCAATCACTCGCGTTCGCCTGAAGGGAGTTCGCCGATGACCAGCGCTTACCCCGTGCGCCTGGAGGAGCTGATCCCGCGAGTGCGCACGCTGGCGGAGGAGTCCGGAGAGAAGCCGTCCATCCGCAGCGTGGCGGGGACGTTCAACGTCGGCGCGAAGAAAGCACGTGCCGCGCTCGTCGCGCTCGGCTACATCGGCAGCAGCGAGCACGGTGCGACGAGCGAACGCCGGTTGCAGTCTGTCCCCGCAGTTGCAGACGTGGTCGTGAACGCACGAGAAGTCCACGACGACGTAGCGGAGGAGGTTGCAGAGCCGCACGTCACCACGGTCGTAGACGCACCGATGTCGCCCTCGAAGTCTGCGGGCCGCGTGGGCTCGCCACGAGCCCGCTCACAGGTCCGCCGGTGGCCGATCGTCCTCATCGCGCTCGGTGCGTTCGTCTCGATCTGGGGTGGATGGGTCGAGTTGGGCAAGCTCACCGGATTCGGCGAGATCACCCCGCTTCCCGGCATCGCGGACGGCTGGACGATCAACTCCGCGATCACGCTGCCGCTCGGCATGGAGGCCTACGCGGCGCTCGCGTTGCAGGTGTGGTTGTCCGGTCGCACCCGATCTGACAAGGCGCGCTCGTTCGCCAAGTGGTCCGCACTCGGTGCGCTCGTCCTCGGTGCGGGTGGCCAGGTCGCCTACCACCTGATGAAGGCCGCGGGCATGGCCGTTGCTCCGTGGCAGATCACCACCGTCGTGTCGTGCCTGCCCGTGGTCGTCCTCGGGTTCGGTGCGGCGCTGGTTCACCTGATGACCGACAACCCGGAGGAGGTGCGCTCATGAACAGCCCCGACACGCGGCCCGACCGCACCAACGATGCGGGCGCAACCGTCTACGACCTGAACGCTCGCCGGGCGGCAGCCAGCTCCGAACTCGAACCGCAGTACGTGATGGAGGGCGTTCTCCTCACCGACGAGGAGAACGCCGCACTTGACCGCCGCATCGAGCGGGGCGGTGGCATCGCTCGGGTACGGCAGGCTCACGCCACGGTCGTGCGCACCGTGCGGGTGGTGCGTCAGCACGAGCCGACCGTCAAGGCCACTCGGACCGTGCTCAGCAACTCCCTGTACGTCGTTCAGGGCTTCGAGTCCTGGGCACGGCGGCTCTGGGACGCGGGCACGTTCGGTGTGTACCGCCGCCAGATCAAGGCCGCTGAGGCGATGGGTGACCGGGAAGCGTTGCAAGAGTGGACGGAGCGCAAGGAACTCGCGCAGGAACGCCGTCACCGTCGGCTGATGGACCTGCCCGGCATGGCCGCCGGACTCGCCAGGGTCACCGCGGGATCGGTCGCGGCGCTTCTGGTGATGCTGCTGGTGGTCTCGACTCTGGTTCAGGTCACCGACACCGGCCGGTTCCTCGCAGTGTGGGAAGGAGTCCTGAACACGATCGGCTGGATCATCACCGCCGTGACGGTGGTGTGGACACCGTTCGTGCTCAGCCTGCCCGCTCTGGTCTTGCTCGGGGCATGGCGTGAGGGCCGCCGCCAGGGCACGGCTCCGGGCTGGCTGGCCACTGCGGCTGATGCCGATGCGGACGTCACGATCGATGAGACGACGATCGCGCGTGCGTTGGAGGCGCTGCGGATTCCGCAGATCACCGCGTACATCAAGCAGGGCTTGCCGTTGCAGTACATCACTACGGCACGCAAAGACGGGCGCGGAACTCACGCGGTGCTTCGGCTCCCGGCCGGCGTCACCGCCGAGAAGATCGCTCGCCGCCGTGGTGACCTGGCCACCGGTCTGCACCGGCTGTCCAAAGAGGTGTGGCCGACCACGGGCAGCGAAGCCGGAATCCTGGATCTGTGGGTGGCGGACAAGGGCGCGCTTGCCGAAGGAGCTGGCGCATATCCGTTGCTGTACGAAGGAAGCGTTGACATCTTCAAGGGTGTCCCGTTCGGACGGACACTACGCGGCGAGCCGATCACGGCTCCGGTGTTGGAGCGCAACACGATCGGCGGCGGCATGCCCGGCCAGGGCAAGTCATCGGCGGCCCGGTGCGTGATGGCAGGCGCTGCACTGGACCCGACCGCAGAACTTCGGATCTGGGTTCCCGACGCGAACTTCGACTTCGAAGCGTTCAAGCCGCGGTGCTCGCGCTACGTCATGGGTGCCGAGGACGAGAAGATCGCGGAGATCCTCGAACACCTACGAGAGCTGCACGACGAGGTGCAGACCCGCGGTGAACTGCTCATCAAGCACGAAGAACCAGCGGTGACGCGCAAGCTGGCCAGCGCCGGAATTGGCCTGCACCCGATTGTTGCGCTGCTGGAAGAGGCGCACGTGGCGATCCAGCACGCCGTCTACGGAGCCGAAATCGCCCGGCTGCTGGTGGACATCGTCAGGCTCGGGCGGAAGCGCGCCATCCACCTGTTCCTGTCGACGCAGGCACCGACGAAGGACAGCATGCCGCGCGACGTCACCCGCAACTGCTCCAACGGAATCGCCTTCGCCGTCGGTGATCACGTCGCCAACGACGCCCTCCTCGGCCAGGGCGCGTACGCGGCCGGCCACCGGGCAACCGAGCTGATTCCGGGCACTGACAAGGGAACCGCTGTGGTCAAGGGCTTCAGCGGGGAGCGCTCGGAGATCGTGCAGGTCTACTTCCTGGACGTCTCCCGCAACAGCGACCAGGTCACCCCGATCATCACGCGGTCGCTGGCCGCGATCGAGGCGATCGGGCGCGGCCTGCCTGGTACTGCCGTGGCGGCCCCGGCGATCGAGTTCAGCCGCAACCTGCTCGAAGACCTCGACGCGGTGATGGGAGAGGAGCCCATCAGGGTTGCCGACCTGCCCGCGCTCCTGGCGCAGCACGCGCCGCGCTGGACCCTCTACCGATCGCTCACTGGCAAAGCGCTGCGCGACCAGCTCGCCGAACTCGGCGTGAAGGTGCCGTCCACGAAGAACACCTACCCCGTCGATCCTGTGACCGTCCGTGACGCCCTCGCTCGTCAGGCGACGGCTGATCTGGACGACGAGAGCTAGTTCCGAGGTATGCCGGGTTAGGTCGCTGGACGAGACGCAGAACCACTCCGAACACCCCTTGCCAGGCCTCACTGCGCCCGACCTAACCCAGCTAACCAGCTGACTCATCGCAGCTCAGCAACGGTATCGCCCCACCTAACCCAGGTAGTTAGAAACCTAACCCGGACTCGGCGACCTAACCCGACCTGTTCACGGCTCGTCAGCTCTCAGCACGGCCTCGTTCTCGGTGTCCGTGCTGTCCCTGCACGCCCAACCACTGTTACTCAGAGCAACTGGAGATGCGACGTCATGACCAGCCGCCGCACGTTCCTCACCGATCCCAGCGACGTCCACGCGTTCAACCGCCGACCGCTGCGAGACCCGTCCGCCGTCCGCGCGTGGTGTGAGCCGATGCTCCGGCCGGCATGGGACGCAATGCGTCCCGGCGACTCCATGCCGCTGGCAGGAAGCCCGAAGTGGGAAGCGCTCAACGACGACGACCCGCGCAAGCTCGCCGCCGTACTTCATGCGGCGCTGGCACACCTCGATGAGTCCACACCGCACGCAATCGCTGCTCGCTTCGCTCACGAACTCGCGGCGCAGCACCAAGAAGAACGGGTGCTGCTGAAGGAGACGGCCGCCGCCGTGTCGGCCGCGATGTCCAGCGCAGGTGCGCTGAACCAGTACCTGCCCTTCTGCACGCTCGCGGCTCGGCGCACGACCTACGCGACGCCACCTCTGACTGCGGACGAGATCCGCCGCCGCGCCTCCCGTTCGTGGGGACTCGCCGACCACCCCAGCACACGCAAGCGGGCCGCGTGAACGAGCTGCACCACGAGATCGAAAGGAGGGACATCGCGTGAGCGCCTTCATCAACACTCTGGCGGACATCGACAACGTGATCGGAGAGGCCGACACAGACACGACCGCCACCGCCCCGGCTGCCGTGATGACCTGCCACACCTGCGGCAAGCCGCTCACCGAGTCCGTGTCCGACGACTTCTGTGACGAGCCCTGCCAGACCCTGTGGTTGGCGTCCCTCGCGGAGTCGAGCCCGCAGGACGGTGGCCAGTCGCCCGACGAGGACCAGCCCGAGGCCGCGCCGTTGACCCCGGTCGCGTCCTGGCTCGGTGCGCCACCCGGCGTGGTGTCTCGGCCCGGCCACGAACTGTTGGACGCGGTGACGGCTTTCCTGAACCGCTTCCTACGGTTTCCCAGCGAGCACTGCGCACCGGTCGTGGCGCTCTGGTTCGCTCACACCCACCTCGCAGACCGGCTCTACGTCACGCCGCGCCTGATCCTGTCGTCTGCTGAGCCCGGCAGCGGCAAAACCCGCGTTCTGGAGATTGGGCAGTACCTCGTCCACAAGCCCGAGATGACCATCTCCATGACCACGGCGGCCATCTTCCGTCTGCTGCTGGACGGCCCGGTCACGCTGATGTTCGACGAGATCGACGCCGTCTTCAGCACCCGAGGAGGCAACAACGAAGACCTGCGCGGGCTGCTCAATGCCGGGTACAAGCGGTCCGCCACGATCGCCCGCTGCGTCGGTGACGCGAAGTCCATGAACGTCCAGCGCTTCCCCGTCTACGCGCCCGTGGCACTCGCGGGAATCGCCGGACACATGCCCGCCACCATCACCAGCCGCGCGGTCACCATCCACATGCGCAAAGCCGCCTACGGCGACGATCCCGAGGAGTTCCTAGAGGAAGACGTCGAACTCGAAGCTGCACCGCTGCGGGCCGAACTCGCCGCGTGGGCCGCCACCGTTGCGGACCAGGTGGCCACGGCCCGACCTGAACGCCCAGAAGGTGTCCGCAACCGCGCAGCCGAGATCTGGCGTCCGTTGCTCGCGCTCGCCGAAGCCGCAGGCGGGGACTGGCCGGCCGTGACTCGCGCGGCTTGCACGCACTTCGTCATCGACACCGCGACGAGCCAGGAGGAATCGACCGGCGTCCAACTCCTGGCCGCGTTGCGCGACCTCTTCACCCAGCACGGCACGGACCGGATGCGCACGGCGGACATCCTGAGTGCCCTGCACGCGCTCGAAGAGGCCCAGTGGTCCGACATGGGCGACGGCAAAGTCCTTAACCCGCAAGGGCTTGCGCGCGAACTCAAGCGCTACGACGTCAAGCCCGTGGTGTTCGAACCGCTCAACCCCGGCGAGAAGGCCGGCCGCGGCTACGTCGCCTTCACCACCAACGGCGCTCAAGCCCAAACTGGGCTCGCCGACGCGTGGCGGCGCTACCTGCCGCCTACGCCTTCCGCACAGGCGTAAGACCCGTAAGGGCCGTAAGGAACCAGGTCACAGCGTCACCAGGGTGTAAGCGGCTTACGTTTCGAGCCGTAAGCCGCGTCAGGCAACACAGCAGCGGCTTACGCATCGGAACGTAAGCGGCTTACACCCCTGCACGCCTATGGCCAGGCGACTTACGGCCCCTACGGCCCTTACGGACATCACCGAATCCCGAGGCAATGCCGCACGCCCAGATCTCCACGGGCTCGCCATCTGCCGTTGCTCATCGTTCCAACAACACGCGGAGGTGGCGTGGTCATGCGCCGACGTGAACTGCTGACGGTTGCCGAGTTCTGCAAGGAGTTCAAGATTTCCCGCTCGACGCTCTACGAGTGGATTGCGAAGCAAACGGCACCGAGGTTCTCGCGGTTGCCCAACGGACAACTGCGCTTCGACCGGAGCGACGTGGACGACTGGTTCAACGGCTGTGGGGTGGCGGCATGAAGACGAGCTTCAACGTCCGGATCTACACCACCGATGTCTACAAGGGCACGCGAACCACGACGTACTGGGTTCGTTGGGCCGTCGAGAAGAAGCAGTTCAAGGAGAAGTTCAAGACCGCTGCTCTGGCGGACAGCTTCCGCTCGGAACTCGTCATCGCGTCGCGCAAGGGTGAGGCGTTCTGCGTTGAGACTGGTAGCCCAATGTCGAAGCTGCGCGAGGAAACCACAGACAAGACGGCGATGTCCTGGTTTGACCTCGTCGCGAAGTTCGTGGACATGAAGTGGGACGACGCTGCTCCCACGCACCGCAAGTCCATTGCGGACGCGCTCGCGCCGATCACCGAGGCCATGATCGCGACCGACCGCGGACGTCCCCGACACAGGGTGCTTCGTCGCGCGATCCGCCTCCACTGCAACAAGGAACGCCGTAACCAGGAGCACCCGAGCGACGTTGCGGCGGCGCTCGGGTGGTTGGCGCAGAACACGCGACAGGTGTCCGAGCTCGTGGACGCCGATTTCCTGCGGAAGGTGGTCAGCGCGTTCGAACGGAAGCTCGATGGGCAGCGCGCCGCCTACGACACGATCCGGCTGCGGCGGACGACGTTCGGCAGCATCTTGGCCTACGCCCACGAGATGGACGTGTTGTCCGAGAACCCTTGGAAGGAGGTGAAGATCAAGAAGCACAAGGCGGTGGCCCAGGAGGTTGACCGTCGTTGTGTGGCGAACCCGATCCAGTTTCGCACGGTGCTGCGCGAGGTGGCCGACATTGGCCGCACGGGTGCCAAGTTGGCGGCGTTCTTCGCGCTGATGTTCTTCGCGGCGCTCCGGCCTGAGGAGGCTTCCAATCTCAGGCTCTACAACCTGCGGCTCCCGCCAAAGGTGTGGAACGAGGAGGCGCAGCGTTGGGAGGTCCACGAGTGGGGCGTGATCCACCTTGAGGGTGCGGCTCCCGAGGTAGGTGCCGAGTGGACGGACAACGGCAAACGGCATGAGGAGCGCGAACTCAAGCACCGGCATAAGGGCTTTGGCCGGCCGGTCCCGATGTGTCCGGAGTTGGCTCTCTACCTCTACGAGCACATCGAGAGGTTCGGCATCGGACCGCGCGGGCTGCTGTTCGTCGCTGAGCGGGGTGGACACATTGGCAGCTCGACCTATGGGCGGATCTGGGACCTCGCTCGCAAGATCGCGTTCACGGCGGAGGTGGCGGCCGGCCCGCTGGCGAAACGACCGTATGACCTACGGCATGCATGCGTGACGTTCTGGCTCAACCTGGTCAAGGAGCCCAAGCGGGTCGCCGAGTGGGCAGGACACAGCCTCGCGGTGCTGCTGCGCGAATACGCAAAGTGCATCGACGGAGGGGAACAAGAGGCCCTAAGAAACGTGCAGGAAGGACTGACTGGCTCAGCCGTAGCCTTCAGCGCGGCATGAACCGCCCTTCACGGCAACCTCACGGACTAAGCCTGCGAAACCGCAATAGTCTGCCAGATAAATCGACAGAACATAGACAATTGCCCCGGAATCAGATCGAGGCGAATACCCCAAAATCAGCCGTAACGCCACACAGAGAATAGGGATCTCGCAAAATCGGCAATCCACTCACCGAGACCACTCGGAACATCAACACGAGCCCGAGCGCTTGAACCACATACTTTCCATGCGACCGACCCATCGGTACACTACTTCGGTGGCATTACTTTTCGCGGTGATACGTGCGCTACTCGTGGCCTCAGCGCTTACGGCGCTGATAATGGTGGATATCGGAGTACCTGACGAAGACTACTGGTCCGACAAGGACTACATCATTTATGTGGCACTAGGCATGGCATTCTTGTCCTACGTCCCCGGCGGGCTTGCTCAGTGGTATCTACGAAGAAATCAGGCCGAGTCCGCATACAAGTATCACAAGAACATCCAGGCGTCATTATCAGCCGCACTGGTCGAAGTCACAGAAAATACTAAGTCGTCGTGGCGTGAAGTCGGAGTTCACGCCTTCTGGATCAGAAAGAGCGTTCTCGGAAGAAGGCTAGTCAACATTGGAGGGGTTCGACTTGGGGCGACACCCTCAATGGATAGACCAGCTTGGAAGCGAGGAAAGGGGGTAATAGGCCGAGCATGGTCGATTGAAGACAAGGCGACGGCCAACTGGAGGGAATTCCACGAAATTAATCGCGCTCTAGGGAAGGAAGAATGGAACAAGAAGGAACACGAGTTCCGCTTTGGGATGAGCTGGAACGAGCTGACACAAAGTAGCGACTACGACGCAATCGTCGCCTATCCCATCGTCAACCTCTCAACGAATGAAATTGTTGGTTGCGTGTCTATCGATGGCCCTTTAAGTCGAGAGGAGTACGACGGAGACAAAGTTGGCACAGTCATCCAACAGCTGGCCCAAGCCGTACTCAAAGCAGGAGAGCCCCCTCACTACTGGTTTCAGCAGCGAGTATGACCCAAGGGAAGTGGTGAATCAAATGAACGATCCTAAAGATCTCCCCGACGGGTCACAGGTTGGCGATGATTTTATTGAACAGGTAGAAAACCTAGGCGGCTCGCCGGACTATATCCAGAGACTACGAGGTGGTACACCATCAAACAGAATTCGACTTTCGCAGGTTTTGAAGATATTCTTGATTTCACTTTGGGTCGCTGGCTCATCCGCCCTGATCTATCTATTGATATCTCAAGTTTTGGAGCCTTTCGGCCTCGACGCCGTGATAAATGTACTGCTCTTCATCATCGGAGCCATCGCAGTTGTAATGATAGTAATCGGCGGACTTCGTTACGTAACCTCTAACGGCGACAGCAAGGCAGTAGCGGCAGCCAAGGAGACCGTAATTTACTCGGTGATCGGATTGACAATTGCACTCATTTCCTATGCGATTGTAAACTTCGTCCTGACTGAGATTAGGTAGCCGCCGACAGCCTGACCAGCAACCATGGCATCACTAGGAAGAGTCGGCTGGCGGCTCGCTGTCCGAGCGTCGAACCGAGTGGCGGCAAGTTTGCCTTAACGAACCCGGCTCACCACCACAAATTCGGTTACAAGGATGACGCCGCAAGCACGGCAACCAGCTTCCTGGCAGAGACTTTGTCAGCAGGAGCGCCTCTCAGACACGCATGTCCAGACACCGGCTCCCCAGCATCGGCGCGGACGTACCCAGATCTGCCCACCGCGGCCAGACGTTCGCACTCGATGTCGGCCGACACGCTAGGGCAGACCACACATCCACGCGGCGGCGCCTTGGCCAGGGTTCCCACCCGTGCGGCCCTCACAGCCAAGGTGGCTCATGTGTGGAGGTCCTCACCCACACGGACACCTCGTGGCGCCCTCAGCATCTAACACCCAGCTCACGGCTCGATTGCGCGCGACAGTTGTCGAAGCTTGAGGTTCTGCCGAACTTCGGCACGTATTCGGCACAGACACCAGCAACGGACCGGATCGAGCCGTACGCAGCCGGACAGCACGACGAAGGCCCTGTGACCAGAACTTCCTGGTCACAGGGCCTTCAGTACTGCTGTGGCGGGTAGAGGATTCGAACCTCTGTAGCTTTCGCGACGGATTTACAGTCCGCTCCCATTGGCCGCTCGGGCAACCCGCCCCACACCGCCGTAACGGTGCGGGCAGAACAATACATAACCCCTTCGGGAGGCCCCAAATCGGGGTACCCCAGTAGCATCGACGCTGGCTGTGAACCCCGAGATCGTTGAGGAGTGAAGTCGTGGCGGACCCGTCGTTCGACGTGGTGAGCAAGGTGGACCGGCAGGAGGTCGACAACGCGCTCAACCAGGCCTCCAAGGAGCTGAGCACGCGCTTCGACTTCCGCGGGACCAACACCACAGTGGCCTGGGCCGGCGAGGAGGCGATCACCTTCACCTCCGAGACCGAGGAGCGCTGCAAGGCGGCGATCGACGTCTTCCAGGAGAAGCTGGTGAAGCGCAACATCTCGATGAAGGCGTTCGAGATCGGCGATCCCGCGGTGTCCGGCAAGGTGTTCAAGGTCACGGGAAACCTCGTGCAGGGCATCACGTCCGAGAAGGCCAAGGAGATCGCCAAGAAGATCCGCGACGAGGCGCCCAAGGGTGTTCAGGCGCAGATCCAGGGCGACCAGTTGCGGGTGTCCGGCAAGAAGAAGGACCACCTGCAGGACGTCATCACACTGCTGAAGGGTTCTGACTTCGGCATCGCAATCCAGTTCACCAACTACCGGTGAAGGGCATCGTCCTCGCCGGTGGCAGTGGGACGCGCCTGCACCCGATCACGCAGGCCGTCTCCAAGCAGTTGCTGCCGGTGTACGACAAGCCGATGATCTACTACCCGCTGTCGGTGCTCATGCTGGCCGGCATTCGGGAGGTGCTGATCATCAGCACGCCCACCGACCTGCCGCAGTTCCGGCGGCTGCTCGGCGACGGTTCCCAGTGGGGCATGAGCTTCTCCTACGCGGAGCAGGCCGCGCCGAACGGGCTCGCGGAGGCGTTCATCATCGGCGCTGACTTCGTCGGTGGCGACGACGTGGCGCTGGTGCTGGGCGACAACATCTTCTACGGCCAGGGTTTCTCCACCACGCTGCAGCAGCACGCGTCCTCTTTGGACGGCTGCGTGCTGTTCGGGTACCAGGTGAAGGACCCCGAGCGGTACGGCGTGGGTGAGGTCGACGCGACGGGCAGGTTGTTGTCCATCGAGGAGAAGCCCGCCAAGCCGAAGTCGAACCGGGCGATCACCGGGCTCTACTTCTACGACAACGGTGTGGTGGACATCGCGCGGAACCTCAAGCCGTCGCCGCGTGGCGAGCTGGAGATCACCGACGTCAACCTCGCGTACCTGAACGAGGGCCGGGCGCAGCTCGTGGACCTGAGCCGTGGGTTCGCGTGGCTCGACACCGGCACGCACGACTCGCTGCTCGAGGCCGGGCAGTTCGTGCAGGTGCTGGAGCACCGGACCGGTGTGCGCATCGCGTGTCCCGAGGAGATCGCGCTGCGCATGGGCTTCATCTCCGCCGACGAGTGCTACGCGCTCGGCGAGAAGCTCGGCAAGTCCGGGTACGGCGAGTACCTCATGGCCGTGGCGACGGCAGGGCGTTAGCGCCGGGCCATCTCTTCGAGCCTGCGGATGCGGTCGGCGATCGGCGGGTGGGTCGAGAACCACTTCGAGAACTGGTCCCCCGAGCGGAACGGGTTCGCGATCATCAGGTGGCTCTGCGACACCACCTCCGGCTCCGGCGCGAGCGGCGCCGCCCGCGTCCCCAGCTCGATCTTGCGCAACGCGTTCGCGAGCGACAGAGGGTCGCCGGTGAGTTCCGAGCCCGCCTGGTCGGCCTGGAACTCGCGTGAGCGGCTCACGGCCAGGCGCACGACGGTGGCCGCGATCGGCCCGAGCAGCGCGATCAGCAGCAGGCCGAGCGGGCCCGGCCCGTCGTCGTCGCCGTCACCGCCGCCGAAGATCCCGGCGAACAGGGCCAGGTTCGCGAGCATCGTGATCACGCCGGCCAGCGCGCCGGCCACGCAGCTGATCAGGATGTCGCGGTTGTAGACGTGCGCGAGCTCGTGGCCGAGCACGGCGCGCAGCTCACGCTCGTCGAGCAGGTCCAGGATGCCCGTGGTGCAGCACACGGCGGCGTTGCGCGGGTTGCGGCCCGTCGCGAACGCGTTCGGTGCGGCGGTCGGGCTCAGGAAGAGCCTGGGCATGGGCTGGCGCGCCTTCTGCGACAGCTCCCGCACGATCGCGTAGAGCACTGGCTGCTCCACCTGCGACACAGGTACCGCCCGCATCGCGCGCAGCGCGAGCTTGTCCGAGTTGAAGTACGCGTAGGCGTTCACGCCCAAGGCCAACAGCAGGCCGATGACCAGTGCGGTCCGGCCGAACAGGCTGCTGATCAGCACGATCAGCGCGCTCATCCCGCCGAGCAGCACGGCCGTCTTCAACCCGTTGAAGTGCTTGTGCACGGTTTTCGCCTCCGGGTTTTACGTCCTACCCCTCAACGAACCAGGCCGTCGTCCAGTTCCTGTCGCCGTTTCGGGTGCGGCCTCCGCGGCCGGGTCGAGCTGGGGCGGCGGTGGCACCTTCTCGACCCATGTGGACAGCACGTCCCGTTCGTGGACGAGCTCCGCGACGGCGCCCTCGCCGTCGATCGAGCCCGTGCCCGGATAACCGAACTCCGGCGCCCAGTGCAGGGCGTCGAACGGGCAGACCTCGACGCAGATGCCGCAGTACAGACACTGGCCGTAGTCGATCGCGAACCGGTCGAGCACGTTGCGGCTGCGCGGGCGGGCGCTGCCGGGCTGCTCTTCGACCTCGGTGTGCGACGTGATGTGGATGCACCAGTCTGGACACTCGCGCGCGCAGATCATGCAGACCGTGCAGTTCGCCTCCAGCAGCGCGATGACGCCCCTCGTACGCGGCGGAAGGTTCGTCACGACGTGCTCTCCTCTTCGCGGCGCGGACCCCAGGACGGATCCGGAACGCCAGGTGGTGCGGTGCGGCGGCGGCTCGGGGCGCTGGTGTTGTCCTCGCCGGGTTCGAGGGCGCCCGGCCACGGACGCACGACGCGGGAGGCCAGCACGAAGTCCTTGCGCAGCGGGTGGCCCTGGAAGCTGTCGGGCAGCAGCAGGTGCGCGGGCTCGCCGTCGACGGTGATGCCGAACATCTCCGCGGCCTCGCGTTCGTGCCAGCGCGCGCCCTTCCAGAGGTGGGCGATGCTCGGCAGTGCGTCGGTCTCCGCGATCTCGGTCCGCAGCATCATGCCTTCGCGCGTCTGCGGGTCGATGACGTGCAGGAACACCGCGTGGCGCTGGCCCGCGGCGCCCGGCCGGCCCGCGTCCTCGACGCCGAGCCAGTCGAACATCACGAAGCCCTGGTCGTGGTGGGCCGTGGCCGTGGTGAGCCAGTCGCCGAGCTCCACGTGGTGGACGGTCTGACCGAACGCCGTCTTCGGGGTGGTCACGCGTTCACCAGTCCATGCAGCGCCTTGAGGCCTTCGAGCAGCGCTTCGGGCCGCGGCGGGCAGCCGGGAACGGCGACGTGGACGGGCAGGACCTGGTCGATCCCCTTGGTGACGCTGTAGGAATCCCAGTACGGGCCGCCTGTGTTGCTGCAGGCGCCCACGGAGATCACGTAACGGGGTTCGGGCATGGCCTCGAAACTGCGGAGGACAGCAGGCAACATGACGTCCGTGACGGTGCCGGAGACAACGAGAACGTGCGCCTCGCCCGCGCCGTCGACCGGCGTGACGCCGAGGTCGGGAAGGCGGTCGAGAGCTGCCATCACTTCGACTCCGCAGCAGGCGAGTCCGAGTTCGAGCACGGTGACCTGGTAGGTGGTGCCCCAGTCCAGGCGAGCGGAAGCCGTCACAACGGCTGAGGGTAATACTTGGGGGCCCACCGGCTTGCGCTGGCGGACCCCCACCCCCCAATGATTCCCCCCGGAATCGGCTCCCACGCGTGGTCGCCGCGGATAGTTTTGTACACCCGCGCTATAAGTGTCCAGGGATTTGCCGACAGGATCTGCAGATAATTTGTCGGCGAAATGCGGTCAAGTTCAGTACAACTGATCGGCAGAACATCAGAGAGGGTCCCATGTCCGGCTCGTCCCAGTTGGTGCTACCCACCAGCACCTCGCTGCACCGTTTGCTGAACATGCCCGGTGCTCTACTGGATACCACGATGGACCAGCTCAGGACCCTGCTGACCGTGCACGAGACCCGTTCGGCCCTACGCGCCGCGAGGGCGTTGGGACGAGAGCAGTCGAGTGTGCAAAAGCAGCTCGACACGTTGAACAGGAACTTCCTGGAACTGTGCGGCGAAGCGCTCGTGGTGAAGCAGGGACGCGGAAAGGACGTGCTGTTCACACCGACTGGTGAGTCGCTCGTCGAATTGGCTCGAGAGACGCTCGCGGAGTGGCTCGACGGAATTCACGAGTGCCGCCGCAAGCTCGGCACGACCGTCACCGTGGGCACGACGCGATACATGCTGGACACGCTCGCGAAGGCGTGGCACCACGTGGCGGACGAGTTCCGCGAACGCGACGTGGACCTCAAGGTCGTGCACATCCGCACCAAGGACATCTGGACGAAGCTGGAGACGCGCGAGGTCGACGTCGTGTGCGGCAGCGTCGTGACGCGGGCCGGCGCGGGCTGGGAGCGGCCGGAGTTCGACGTGATCGAGTGGCGGCGCGGCGGCCTCGCGTTGCTGACGAACCTGCCGGAGACGGTTGTCGGCGACCGCGTGCGGGTACCTCAGCTGAGGTCGGTCCCGTTGGTCGTGCCGGGGGCGGGGCTGATCGCCGAGTTCCTGCGGGGCTGGTTCGGGCCGGACTACCGCCAGGGGCTCGACATCGCGGCCGAGATCGACGAGATCCAGTACGGCATCTCGCTGCTGCGCTCGAACCTCGTCCAGGGAGCCATGATCGTGACGTCTGGTTTGGGCGTGGTGGCGTCGAACAACGAGCTCCGGGAGGGAGGCGGCCTCCGGGTCGTCGAGCTCGCAGATGACTCAATGGAGCGGCTTGTGGGCGTTTTCGCCCGAACGGACGAACTGTCGAAGCATCCGGCGGATCATCCGCTGAACCTGCTGTGGTCGGCCTTCAAAGCAGAAGCGCCCCGGCCGTAGCCGAGGCGCTCTGCTGTCTTCTTTGCCTACTTCTTCGCGGGTGTCATGGCGTCGTGCTCAGGCCTGCGTTGCTCGACGTTGGGACGATGCTGGGCTTTGGCCATCTTGGCCAGCCAACTCGTCGCCTCCGAGCGGATCTTCTCCAGCTCGTCGTCGCGTGCCTGTTGCTCGTTCATCGGCCACTCCCTGCGTTCGGGGATCGCGTTCGATGGGAGCACTACCGGGCGTGTGCCCGCTAGGGCCGCCATGCTTGTGGGTGAACCTGTTTGACAGCATCGTCCGCCGATAGGTTTTGCGCACCCCCGACACGGCGATTTTGGCCTCTTTAGTACCCCCGGTACCCGCCACCGAGGCCCATGCTGACCAGACCGGGGTGGTTGTGGAAGCCGCCGTAGCGCGCGTAGGTGTAGCGAACGCCCGCGATGATGTTGTCGACCGGCGCGAGGATGTTGTCGTAGCCGGCCAGCTTGTAGGCGTTGAACGTCGGGTCGATGCACTGCATCAGACCCTTCGACGGCGTACCGCGCATCGCGTTGGAGTCCCAGTTGTTCACGGCGTTGGGGTTGCCGTTCGACTCCTTGATGATGATCGTGTAGATCTCGTCGACGCTGTTGTTGTCGATGTTGGTGCCGTTGGCCTGCAGGACCTTGATGGCGTCCTTGATCCAGCCCTCGACCTCGCGCTGCTTGGCGGGCTTGCGCATCTCGATCTGGCGCTCGGCCTCGGCCTTGGCGGCGGCCTCACGCTGGGCGTGCGCGTCCGCGGCGGCCTTGGTGGCCTGCTCGAAGGTCTGCTGCGCGTACATCTGCTGGAACTGCAGAAGGCGGCCGACCTGATTGCCGGGGTTGACGTCGTGCACCGTCTGGATCGTCTTGGCCTGCTGGTCGGGGAGAGCGCCCAGCTCGGCCGCGCCCGCGGCGAGTTCCGTCGAGGTGCCGCTGGTGGCGGCGTTGGCGATGGCTGCGGTGCCGGCGGCGACACCTGCTGCGACGAGGATCGCGCTCACCCGGTGAGCGAGCGGAACCTTGTCGTCCTCGACGCGGTGAGCGCCGGGCTTGACTTCTTGCATGGGCACGACCGTGTACACGGTTCGGCCATCGGCTTTGCTGTGCCGGGCCAAGGGGGAGCCTCCTGCGTCGGGGAGCTTGGTCTCCGGCAAACCCGGGCGGGGGTTTCCGGGGGACTTTGGACCCTTGGTGCTGTGGTTCCTGTGTCCTGCCGGTGACCAAACCGTTATCGGCGGGCGAGAACGTAACCTCGCGTCACGAGCGCAGGCAAGCTTGAGCGCCCGATGGGTGACTCTCGTCACGTTTCCGATGGGTTGGGCTATCCGTTGCTGACAGACAGTCAACGAGCCTTGTGAGTCCTGCGTAAGTTCATCGTTGCCTCCTGACGAACTGGCGGAGCTGTCTGTTAGTTCGCTGCTAGCCCGACTCTCGTTATGGGTTACATCCACGACCACGCGATCGAGTGATGCGGTCACGCTTCGTGGTCATATTGGGGTGCGTGGTGCTGACCTGCGGGGACTTGATCGCTGGACAGCGTTTTTCTCGTTCTGAAGAGGGGTACGGAGAGGCCGCGTGTCCGGTTCACCCAATGTTGTGGGTTAGCTCTTCCGCTTCTGCTCCAGCGCCTTGAGCACCCAGTCCGGGCTGTCGCCGGGGCTCTCGTTGAAGGCGATCGCGGCGTCCGGCTGATGCCAGTGCACGAGGTTGACCACGGTCTGGAAGAGCTCCAGCAGACCCGGTCCCTTGCGGATGCCGCCGCCGATCAGAACAGCGTCGTACTGCCTGCTTCCGAGTTTCTCGACGAGCTTGGCCTGGGCGCGGCCGTCCAGTTCCTCGAAGTCGATGAGGAAGAGGTCCTCGGTGAGTCCGAGCTCGGCGAACGCCTTGCTGCCCTGCTTGATGCCGGCGGCGACGGGAGCGGGGTCGAAGCCGGGGATGGTGTGGGGATCGAAGCCGATCGCGAGGATGTTGGGCACCCGTCCGAAGCTACTGCGGCCACCAGATGCCGGCCACGAGCTGTTCCAGGAGCCTCAGGACCCCGGACGGGTCGAAGGGGAGGTCGGCCATCAGGTGCGATGCCTCGCGCACCTCGCACTCCACGCGCAGGTCGTCCATGGGGATCTTGGTCGCGTTGGCGATGACGTCGAGCACGGCGTGCATGTGCGGGCCGCTGAACCTGGCCAGGAAGAACCAGTCGTCGAGCGGGTCGCCGAAGCGGGCCCACTCGAAGTCCAGCAGTGCGGTCAGTTCGGTGCCGTTCGCGAGCCAGTTGTCCCAGTGGCAGTCCGCGTGGACCGGGACGGTGTTCCGGGCGTGCTCTGGCGCGCGTGACGCGATCGCTTTGAGGCCGTCGAGCACGGTCGGCGGAACGACGCCCTTGAGTTTCTCCGTCTGGGCGACGAGTGCGTCCCTGCCGGTGAAGCCGCCGTGGTCCAGGGCTTCGGCCAGGATCCGCTTGGCCGGTTCCGGAGGCGATGAGCTTCACCACGACGTCGGCGCCCACGTACACCTCGTGCGAGCGGCTGCTCACCGGTGCGAGCGGGCCAGGGTCACGGCCGAGGGCCGACGGGGCGATGGCGCGAGCATCCATGCGGTGAGGCTTTCACCTGGCCGAAACCGGGGCGACAGCCCGTACGGGCCTGATTACGGTCGCCGCATGCTTGAAGGCCTCACGTGGCGACCTCTCACCCGCGACGACGCCCAGACGTCGGCCGACCTCCTCAACGCCATGGAGACCGCCGACAGGATCGGCGAGAACTACACCGCGGAGGACACCCTCACCGAGCTGGTCGACCCGTACGCGGACCTGGAACGCGCGAGCCTCGCGGCCTTCGACGGTGATCTCATGGTCGGCTACATGAAGATCCAGTACCGGCCGACCGCCTCGGAGGTCCATCGCGTCTCGCTGGACGGGGGCGTGCACCCTCGTTACCGCCGTCAGGGCATCGGCACGCGGCTCGTGCGGGCCGGGATCGAGGCGGCGCACGTCCTGCACGCGCTGCATCACCCGACGCTGAAGCTCGCGATCAACGTCCACAAGGCCGAGCACATCGCGGGCCTGCCTGAACTTCTGCGATCTCACGGCTTCATCCCGGTCCGCTACTACCAGCGCATGGAGCACTCGCTCGGTGACCTGGAGGTGGCTGACGAGCTGCGGATCGAGCCGTGGTCGGAGGCGGCCGACGAGGAGTTCCGGCTCGTGCGGAACGAGGCGTACCGCGAGAACTGGGGTGTCGTGCCGATGCCCGTGGAGCTGTGGAAGAACAAGGTCACCAACCAGACGTTCCAGCCCTCGGTCAGCTTCCTGCGGCGCGATGCCGGCGGGGCCGCGGTCGGCGTGCTGGTGACGATGAGCTGGGAGGCCGACACGAAGGCCACCGGTGTCCGCGACGCGCACTTCATGGTGCTGGGGACGCTGCCGGAGCACCGGAAGCAGGGTGTCGCGAGTGCGTTGATCGGGAACGCGCTGCGGGCCGCCGCCGACCAGGGTTACGACCGTGCGCTGCTGAGCGTCGACTCGGCGAACTCGTCCGGAGCGTTCGGCATCTTCGAGAAGGCCGGCTTCCTGGCGACGATGCGGTACGTGCGGTGGGCGCTGGAGGTCTGAAGTTGTCAGCGCGCCCGTAGAACGAGCAGGCGTCCCAGAAGGCCGGCGGCGAACATCACCAGGCCGGTGAGCACCGAGGGCAGCGGCAGGGTCGCGACGAGCGTGACGCACCCGGCGGCGCCGACGATGTTGAGCGCGCGCGGCCAGCGTCGGTGCTCGGCCCGTTGGCGTGCGGCGGAGAGGTTGGCGATCAGGTAGTAGATCAGCACGCCGAACGACGAGAACCCGATCATGGATCGTAGGTCGGTGGTGAGCACGAGAACGCCCACGACGACGGCGAGCGTGATCTCGGCGTGGTGTGGCACCTGGTGGCGGGGATGGACGGCGGACAGCCAATGGGGCAGGTCGTGGTTGCGGGCCATGGCGAGCGTGGTCCTGCCGACGCCGGCGATGAGCGCCAGAAGCGCGCCGAGGCTGGCCAGTGCACCGCCGATGCGCACGACCGGAGCCAGACCGGGTGAACCGGCGGCGGTGACGGCCTCGGTCAGAGGCGCTGTGGCAGCGGCGAGCCGGTCGGGGCCTGCGGCGAGCAGTGCGGCGGCCCCTACGAGGACGTAGACGGCCACGGTGATGCCCAGGGCGATCGGGATCGCTCGGGGAATGGTGCGCTGCGGATCGCGGACTTCTTCGCCCATGGTGGCGATCCGGGCGAAGCCCGCGAAGGCGAAGAACAGCAGCCCGGCGGCTTGCAGCGTGCCGTAGATCCCGCCGGTCCCCAGCGCGTGCCAGCCCCCGAGGTTGTCGGCACTCGCAGCACCGCCGGCCGCGATGCCGACGACGATGGTCGCGAGGGCGATCAGCGTGGCCGTGACGAGGACTCGGGTAAGTGCGGCGGTTCTCGTGACGCCGCGGTAGTTGAGGGCGGCGAGTCCGATCACGGCCGCGACGGCGACGAGCCGTTGCGCCCACCAGGGGCCGGGGACGGCGTAGGTGGCGAACGTGAGTGCCATCGCGGCGCAGGACGCGGTTTTGCCGACGACGAAGCCCCAGCCCGCCGTGAACCCCCACCAGTGGCCGAGCTGCTCGCGGCCGTAGACGTAGGTGCCGCCGGACGTCGGGTAGGTCGCGGCGAGCTGTGCGGACGCGGTGGCGTTGCAGTAGGCGATGACCGCCGCGATCACCAGGCCGATCAGCAACCCGGTTCCGGCGGCTCGCGCGGCGGGGCCGAAGGCGGCGAACACACCGGCGCCGATCATCGAACCGAGGCCGATGATCACCGCGTCCCTCGTGCCCAGTCGCCGTGCCAGTTGTGGCGCGGGTGATGTCACCGGCGCGGCTCGAACAGCTCGACGAAGTTTCCGGCGGGGTCGATCAGGAGGATCTGACGGCCGCCGGGCCCGGCGACGACGTCGTTGCGGAAGCGGACCCCCGCCTGACGCAGCCGGGCGATCTCGGCGTCCAGGTCCTCGACGACGAGATGAATCCGGTTCCAGCCCCCTGCCTCGGGAACCTCACCGTCCGGCATGGGACGCCCGCCGGAGCTCGCCGGGCCGGACAACAACAGCCTCAGGGGTCCGCGCACGACGTCGGCGAAGGCCGGAGCCGCCGACGAGAGCAGCGTGAACCCGAGGTGGGTGGTGTAGAAGTCGACTGCGGCCTGGACGTCGTCGACCAGGTAGCGCACGTGCGCGAGGTCCTTGGTCATGATCGCGTCTCCTGTGAGCGAGGGTGGGCCAGGTTCTGCAGCAGGAACCCGATTCGGGTCGACAACTCATCGGCCGCACGACTGAAGGCGGGGTAGCTGGCCTCGGTCGTGTCACCTGCGGCGGACGGGTCGGGCATGCTCCAGTGCACGAGGCCGGGATGGCCGGGGAACTCCGGGCACACCTCCCGCACCTTGTCGCAGAGGCTGATGACGTGGTCGAAGTGCTGCCCGGCGAACTCGTCGAGATGCTTGCCGCGGTGCCCTGACAGGTCGATGCCGTGTTCGCGCATGACCGCGAACGCGTTGGGATGCAACGGTTTCGGGTGACTGCCCGCGCTCGCGACCTCGACGTGCGGCGCGCGGTGTCGTAGAAGCGCTTCGGCCATCTGGGAACGGGAACTGTTGCCGGTGCACAGGAACAGCACCCTGCCTCGCACCGACTCCTCCGCGGGCGGTGCCGGTGGCACCAGGTCCAGGGCCGGATGCAGGCCCTCTCCCGCGCCGGCGAGCAGCTCCGCGCACCGGCCGAGGTCGAGGCGGTAGTACGTGTCGCGGCCATCAGCGGAGCTGCGGCGACTGGAGACCAGACCTCCCGACCGCAGCTTGCGCAGGTGGTACGACACCAGGCTCTGCGGCTGGTCCACGGCGGTGATCAGGTCACCTACCCGCAGGTCGCTCCTGGCCAGCTCACGCAGCAGGTTCCAGCGCAGCTGCTCCCCGGCGAGGCGGAGGAACAGCGGTGCGTCCGGAGTTTTACGGTCTGCTGCCACTGCCTGAAAATACATCAACCTAGATTGGTTGACCATCTTTCAACTGCTGATACCACTTCCGAGCAGCTGCCTGGGTTGGACCAGGCGAGCACGCCTACGTCACCCGTCGGAGTAAATCTGTGGTGGCGGAGGTAGACATTGTCGATCCGGTGTGTGTAGTCTTCTCCTCGTTGGACGAGAGAGAAGATGACACGGGAGATGACGAACTGCCCGTGAAGCAAGTGCAAGACGGTCAGGCGTGCCAGAGCTCGTCGTTTCGAGGGCTCGAGGCAGCGACCAAGGGAAGTCGGCGAGCAAGACCGGACGCAGTGCGCAAGACCCCGGAGCCGACAACCGCATGACCAGCAAGTGCAAGACGCAGTTCCGAGTTGAAGTCGAAGTGCAGGTTGCAGGTGCAAGACGGTCAGACGTGCCGGAGCCGATCAGTGGAAGGGGTTCTGGCAGGTGACCAAGGGCGGTCGGTGAGGTGAGTCCGGCATGTGCAAGAGGTCCGGTGCCGACAGCCACGTGAGTAGAGAAAAGTCAGTACTCAGAGGAGAAGGGAAGGGTTGCACACCATCGGATCGCCCGCTTTCGGCTGATCTTCGCCGAACGGGTACCGCGGTTCCATCAGATTGGAAGGTGGTCTTCGGTTACGCACACGCGATCCCCGCAGCGCCCGCTTCTAGTACGGGGCATGCGGACAGAGGATGCCGATCTCACGGTCGGCTAGGTGGAAGTGAAACCCAACAACCCTGGGGCCCCGGTGCTACGGCATCGGGGCCCCTCGTGATGTGGAGGCGCGATGAACCCAGACACAAACGAATCTGCGGAGAACGAACCGCAGACCACAGCAGAGAAGTTCGACGACGAGCACTACCCCGCCTACTCGATGGGCCGGGCCGCGGAACTGCTCGACACGTCAGCGAACTTCCTGCGCAGCCTGGACGAGGCGAAGCTCATCGAGCCGCAGCGTTCGGCCGGCGGCCACCGCCGGTACAGCCGCCACCAGCTGCGTCTGGCAGCCCGTGTGCGTGCGATGGTCGACCAGGGCACGGGATTGGATGCGGCGTGCCGCATCGTCACCCTGGAAGACCAGCTTCAGGAAGCTCAGGCACTCAACGCCAAGCTCACTCCCCCGTCACCGCCCGACGAGCCGTATCCGCCGCTGCAGAGCGTGTGACTCGTCCGCGCTTCGGGGCGGCGACGCAAGAGTTCAGCGGAACGCTTCCACGCGACTGATCTGCGCTGGCGAAAACCTGGTTGGGCTTTCACCGAGCGCAGATCAAACCCGCTAACCCTCTTCGGTGAACGCGCTTATTTCGGGTCGTCGCTGCGCCATGGGTAGTCGAAGAGTTCCGGGTGCAGGCCCCACTCCCCGAGAGCCGCAGCCAGTTCCGGCTCACCGACTACGGTCGCGCCTTTGACCAGGACTGCTCCGATGTCGTAGTCGTAGCCGTCGAGGCGGTCGGCCTCGTAGTCCCAGTGCTGCAGTGTGAAAGTGCGGGCACGGTCGGCTCGTTTCCAGCCTTGGCCGGCGGCTTCGCCGTCCGCCGGAGTGCGGAGAGGCCAGATGTCGACGAATGCGCGACGGCCTGACCGGGAAGCAGGCACCTCGGTGACCAGTCGCTGCCCGAGACGCAACGCGGCCAACTTGTCGGTGGGCCACTCCCACCTGCCGCCGGTCGGATGAGATTGCGTGCTCACGAGGTGAGCACAGCACGTGGCCTCGCAGCTCACAACGTCGTTTCGAGTCGGAAAGGGAAACGCCCCCGGCGATGATCGCCGAGAGCGTTCGCCTTGCACCCCTGATCAGCCCCGGAGTTCCATCGTGCAGCACTTCGGGCCGCCGCCCGACTTGCGCAGCTCCGAGATGTCCACGAACACGGGCTCGAACCCGCGTCGCGCCACCTGCTCGGCGAGGTGGGTGGCCTCGATCGGCATCACGACGTGCTTGCCGTCGGAGACCGCGTTCAGGCCCAGGCAGACGGCGTCGTCGTCGTTGGCGATGACGGCGTCCGGGAAGAGGCGCCTCAGCACCTGCTGGGAGCCCGGCGAGAAGGCTTCCGGGTAGTAGGCGATCAGAGGGGTCGGGGACTGGTCGTCGAGCATGAACAGGGCCACGTCGAGGTGGTAGAAGCGCGGGTCGACCAGTTGCAGGGACACGACCGGAACGCCGAGGACCTCCTGGGCCTCGGAGTGCGCGCCGGGGTCGGTGCGGAAGCCCGTGCCGGCCAACAACAACGAGCCGGTCCAGGTGAAGTCGCCTTCGGCCTCGTTCACGGCGGTGGGCATGACGACCGAGTTGTAGCCCGACGTCAGGAACCAGCGGCGGAAGTGGTCGGCCTCGGCTGAGCGTTGTTCGGCGCGGAAGCGGGAGCCCAGGACTCGGCCGTCGATCACGGTGCCGCTGTTCGCGGAGAACACCATGTCCGGCAGGCCCGGGATCGGGTCGATGACCTGTACGTCGTGGCCCAGGCGCTCGTAGGTCTCCTTCAGCGCGGTCCACTGCTCCACGGCCAGCTGCGTGCTGGTCGGCTGGGTGGGATCCATCCACGGGTTGATGGCGTACTCCACCGTGAAGTACGTCGGTGGGCACATGAGGTACCGACGGGTCGTGGGCACGCGCCCAGGAAGGAGATCCTGTGCCGCCGTGAGGGGCGTGGCGATGTCGAGCGTGATCGGCTCGCCCGGCCCGGAGATGGATACGGTCATGGATCGAAATGTAAACGGCGGTTAGACCATCGAACAACGCCGCGACATTGCGTTAACTAGGGCAGAATGTTGCGTGTGGACAGCATCGACCAGCGAATCATTTCGTGTCTCATGGCCAACGCCCGTTCCAGCTACGCGGAGATCGGCAAGGAGGTAGGTCTGAGCGCTCCCGCGGTGAAGCGGCGGGTGGACAAACTGCTGGACACGGGGGTGCTGCGGGGGTTCACGGCCGTGGTGGACCCGGAGGCTCTCGGGTGGGGTACCGAGGCGTTCGTCGAGGTGCACTGCAAGGGGAACGTCGCGCCGCACGACATCCAGCACCGGCTGGAGCCGATGGCCGAGGTCAGCGCCGCCTACACGGTGTCGGGGGCGGCGGACGCGATCGTGCACCTGCGGGCCGCGGACATCCACCACCTGGAGACCGCGCTGGAGCGGCTCCGGGCCGTCGAGATCATCGACAGGACCGTGTCGACGGTCGTGCTGTCCCGGCTCCTGGACCGGCCGCTGGCGCCCTAGGGTTCGGGGCATGGCTGAGGTTCTGCTGGAGTACGACGAATCCGTCGCCGTGATCACGATCAACGATCCGGAGCGGCGCAACGCACTGACCATCGACCTCTCGCAGGAGCTGGCGGACAAGGTCGGGGAAGCAGAGCAGAACGCCAACGCGCTGATCATCACGGGTGCGCCGCCCGCGTTCTGCGCCGGCGCGGACCTCACCCAGCTCGGCAACTCCAAGGACGAAGGCCTCAAGAAGATCTACAAGGGCTTCCTCGCGGTGGCCGACGCCAAGATCCCGACGATCGCCGCGGTCAACGGCGCTGCGGTCGGCGCCGGGCTCAACCTCGCGCTGGCGGCGGACGTGCGGATCGCCGGGCCCAAAGCGAGGTTCGACGCCCGGTTCCTGCAGCTCGGCATCCACCCCGGCGGCGGTATGACGTGGATGTTGCAGCGGATCACCAACCGGCAGACCGCGACGGCCATGACGCTCTTCGGGCAGATCCTGGACGCCGACCAGGCCGTCGCGCACGGGCTGGCCTACGCCAGGGCCGAAGACCCACTGGCAGTAGCAAAAGAGCTGGCCAGGGTATCTGCCGAGGCCCCAGCTGAACTCGTCCGGACCATCAAGGCCACGATGCGCGTGACCGATGTTCTCGACGACCACGCGGAAGCGGTGGAGACCGAGCTGACACCACAGGTGGTTTCGATCGACACTCCAGAGTTCGCTGCGAGGCTTGCCGCGATGAAGGCTCGGATCAGCGGGCGGTAGGTGTTACCTTGGGTAACAGGTATCGAGGGTGACGTCTGCCGCATTCGGGTATCCGCTGGTAGCGCTGTGCTTACCGTCTAGTTAAGGACCCGGTGCGGCAGATGGGACAGTTCGTCTCGCCTGGTGGTACACGGCCCGTCTCGCAGGCGGTCCTGGCGACTACCCTCGTGGTGGGGCACGGCCACCCTTGGAGAGAGGTATCGGCGTAGGAATGAGCACTGAGACTCGCAAGCTGGATCGCGTTGTGATCCGCTTCGCCGGCGACTCCGGTGACGGTATGCAGCTCACTGGAGACCGGTTCACGTCGGAAGCGGCGGCGTTCGGCAACGACCTCGCCACGCAGCCCAACTTCCCCGCCGAGATCCGCGCACCACAGGGCACGCTGCCCGGTGTGTCGTCGTTCCAGCTGCACTTCGCCGACTACGACATCCTGACGCCCGGCGACCGTCCCGACGTTCTCGTCGCGATGAACCCCGCCGCGCTCAAGGCGAACGTCGTCGACCTGCCGGACGGCGGCATCCTCATCGTCAACACCGACGAGTTCTCGAAGCGGAACCTGACGAAGGTCGGGTACGACTCGAATCCGCTCGAGGACGACTCGCTCGAACGGTTCCAGGTCCACAAGGTCGCCATGGCGACGCTGACCATCGGCGCTCTCGAAGAGACCGGCCTCGGCAAGAAGGACGCCGAACGCGCGAAGAACATGTTCGCGCTCGGCCTGCTGTCGTGGATGTACCACCGGCCGACCGAGGGCACGGAACGGTTCCTGCGCGAGAAGTTCGCGAAGAAGCCCGACATCGCCGAGGCCAACGTCCTGGCGTTCCGCGCGGGCTTCTACTACGGCGAGACGACCGAGGCCTTCGCCGTCACCTACGAGGTGGCGCCCGCGAAGCTCAACGTCGGCACGTACCGCCAGATCACCGGCAACACGGCGACGGCGTACGGCATCGTCGCGGCGGCGCAGCTGTCGGGCCTGCCGGTCGTGCTCGGCACGTACCCGATCACGCCGGCGTCGGACATCCTGCACGAACTGAGCAAGCACAAGAACTTCGACATCACCACGGTGCAGGCCGAGGACGAGATCGCGGGCATCGGCATCGCCCTCGGCGCGTCCTACGGCGGTGCGATCGGCGTGACGTCGACGTCCGGCCCCGGCATCGCGCTGAAGTCCGAGACCATCGGCCTCGGCGTGATGACCGAACTGCCGCTGCTCGTGATCGACGTGCAGCGCGGCGGCCCGTCCACCGGTCTGCCGACGAAGACCGAGCAGGCCGACCTGCTCCAGGCGATGTTCGGCCGCAACGGCGAGTCGCCGGTGCCGATCGTGGCGCCGCAGTCCCCCTCGGACTGCTTCGACGCGGTGGTCGACGCGACCAGGATCGCGCTGAAGTACCGCACGCCGGTGCTGTTCCTGTCCGACGGCGCGATCGCGAACGGCTCCGAGCCGTGGATGATCCCCGACGTCGAGACGCTGCCGGACCTGACGGTCGAGTTCGCGACGGATCCGGAGAACTTCCAGCCGTACTCCCGTGATCCGGAGACGCTGGCCCGTCCGTTGGCGGTGCCCGGCACTCCTGGTCTCCAGCACCGCATCGGCGGTCTGGAGAAGCAGGACATCACCGGCAACATCTCGTACGACCCCGACAACCACGACAAGATGGTCCGCCTGCGCCAGGCGAAGATCGACGGCATCGAGGTGCCGGACGTCGTGGTCGAGGACCCGGACGGCAACGCGAAGGTCCTGGTCGTCGGCTGGGGTTCGTCCTACGGCCCGATCGGCGCGGCGGCACGCCGGGTCCGCAAGCTCGGCCTTCCGGTCGCGCACGCGCACCTGCGGCACCTCAACCCGTTCCCCAAGAACCTGGGTGACGTGCTGAAGTCGTACGAGAAGGTCATCGTGCCGGAAATGAACCTCGGCCAGCTGGCGTTGCTGCTGAGGGCGAAGTATCTGGTGGACGCCGTGTCGTACACCAAGGTGCAGGGCCTGCCCTTCAAGGCGGAAGAGCTGCAGGACGTGCTCGCTGACGTGATCAAGGGGGTGTCGGCGTGACTGCGATCGACATCGGACTCCCCGGCCTGACCGGGGTTCCGACCACTGACGAGAAGCAGACGGCCAGGGACTACAAGTCGGACCAGGAAGTTCGCTGGTGCCCCGGCTGTGGCGACTACATCGTGCTCAACACCATGCAGTCGTTCCTGCCGTCGCTGGGTCTCAAGCGCGAGAACATCGTGTTCGTCTCGGGCATCGGGTGCTCGTCCCGCTTCCCGTACTACATGAACACCTACGGCATGCACTCCATCCACGGCCGTGCGCCGGCCATCGCCACGGGTCTCGCCGTGGCACGGCCGGACCTGAGCGTGTGGGTGGTGACCGGTGACGGTGACGCGCTGTCCATCGGCGGCAACCATCTGATCCACACGTTGCGCCGCAACGTGAACCTCAAGATCCTGCTGTTCAACAACAGGATCTACGGCCTCACCAAGGGCCAGTACTCGCCGACCTCGGAGCCGGGCAAGGTCACCAAGTCGACGCCGATCGGTTCGGTCGACCACCCGTTCAACCCGGTGTCGCTGGCACTGGGCGCGGAGGCCTCCTTCGTGGGCCGGGCGCTCGACTCGGACAAGGCCGGTCTCACCTCGGTGCTGCGCCAGGCGGCGGAACACCGCGGCTCGGCGCTCGTCGAGATCTACCAGAACTGCCCGATCTTCAACGACGGCGCGTTCGACGTGCTGAAGGACGCGGACGAGGCGCAGCGGCGGATCATCAACGTCGTCGACGGCGAGCCGATCAGGTTCGGTCGTGAGGGCGAGTACTGCGTGGTGCGCGAGGGCTTCGGCCTCGCGGTCGCGAAGTCCGCCGACGTCGACGCGAGCGACATCGTCGTGCACGACGCGTCGGACCTGAACCTGTCGTTCGCGCTCTCGCGGCTGTCGACGCAGGACCTCACGCACACCGTCACGGGCATTTTCCGGCGGGCAGACCGGCCGACGTACGACGACGGAGTGCGCGCGCAGGTCAACGAGGCCAAGAACGCCAAGGCCGCGGACCTGAGCAAGCTGTTGCACGGCAAGGACACCTGGACCGTGGTCGGCTGACCCCGGAACCACTCGAAGGCCCCCACCGAACGCGGTGGGGGCCTTTTTGTCACCTCTTGTGCGAGCGGCGGTCGTAGGAGACCGCGTAGATCGTGCTGCGGGCGGCCAGCACCGGGTCGTCCGACAGCTCGATGCCGGACACCAGCGAGGTCGGGTCGAACACCTGCGACTGCCAGTACTCCTGGTCCGGCGCCTCCCCGATGATCTCGATCCGGCCGACGTCGACGGACCGGCGATCGTCCGGCCACGCCACCGTCGAGTCGTGCGTCGGGTCACCCGGCTCGCCGAACGTCACGCGCAGCACGAACGAGATCGGCAGCCGGTCGCGCAGTTCCTCGGTGAGGTGGTGCGGGGTCCACGACGAGGGGTCGGCGGCGTCGACGATGCCCGCCTCCGGCACCCACGAGTAGCGGATCGGGCGCACCACACCGGCAGCGTCACGCCACAGGAACGCGTGGATGGCCCAGTACTGCGTGGTGCCGTAGCTGTCCGGGATCGCGATGGTCTTGGCCGCCACCAGCGCGGGACCGACGGTCGGGTGCGCGCCGACGAACGACTTGATGTGCGGCACGGACGGGTCGCGGGCATCGGTGTCCGCCTTGGCGGCCTTGATGAACTCCACGAACTCCTCGGGTGTCGCCGCGACGAACCGCTGCACGTTCACCATCACCAGGTCGGTGTTGGTGCCGTCGGCGAGGTGGAACTTCGTCGCGAACCCCCGCACCGACCGGTCGCTGTCGAACGCGTGCGGGTCGGCGTCGGTGTGCGAGAGGCGAACGGTCGCGCGGACCGGCGCGCCCTGCAGGTGCGGGGCGGTCGTGAACGGCGCCGCGGCACCGTTGGGCGTGAACACGGCTTCGTAGACGAAGCCTCGGGCGTGGGCGCGGCGGAAGCCGTGGTGGGTGCCCTTCAGATCCTCGATCGAGTCCACGATGGTCGAGGAGATCTGGGATTTCGCCAGCTCGGATGACATGCGTCGAAGCTATCGACGCACGTCATCCGCAGCCAGAACAGCGTTCCATTTGGCGGTGATCGTTCAGGGAGCGGGTCGGAAGCCGGCCTTCTCCGCGTCCGCCTCGGTGCGGAACCACACGTCGGCCCGTGTCGCCACGAAGTTCGCGGAGCCCTCGGCGTAGTAGCGGCGACCGGTCAGCGTGGCCTTCACCGAGAAGTCCGCGGCCGGCGCGTGGCCGTCCGACTTCGGCAGCACCGAGCCAGGACCGAACGGCGAACGCGGGTTGAAGCCCTCCGGCTGCTGGAACCGCGCCCCCGACGACGGACCGCCGGCGGGAGTGCCGTTCGGACGGCCCCCGGTGGACGGCGAGAAGCCGACCGGACGGGGACGGGCCGGGAGCGCCGCCGCGGGGGTGGGCTGAGGTTCCTGCTTCGGTGACTCGAACGCCGAGAACGCCGGGAAGCTCTGCTGACGCTGCGGCGTGGTGCGACGGGCCTCGCGGATCGGCAGGCCCGCCTCGGTGTGCCGCGGCGGCAGGTCCTCGATGACCGGTTCGGGGTCCGGCTCCGGAGGGGCGGCGAGCAGCGGCTCGCCGCTCGGCACGAACTTCGGCACGAACGGCTGGTCGTTGCTCGTGTCCGGCACCGCGCGGGTCTGACCGAGAGCCGGCAACGGCTCGTCGGCGTCCAGCAACGGTTCGAACAGCGAACGCGGGGCTTCGGCGACCGGGGCCGGTGGCGCCACCGGTGCGGCGGGGGCCTCGATCCCGTGGGAGAACGCGGCACCGACAGCACGCGGGGTGCGTTCCTGGACCTCGTCGAGCTCGACGCGCGGCTCGAACGCCGAGAACGGTGCGGGCGCCGGGGCACCGGGCGTCGAGAACGGCTGGGAGAACAGGGACTGGGAGTAGGTGGGCTCAGGCTCGTAAGCGGGCTCGGGCTCGACGAACTCCTCGAAGACCGGCTCAGGCTCCTCGCGCAGCGAGTGCGCGGATTCCTGCGCGGGCTCCGGCTCCGGTTCGGGTTCCGGCTCGGCCTCGGGCTCCGTGAACGCCTGTTCCTCGGCCAGCGTCGACTCGAAGACGCCGTTGCGGACGCTCGGCGCGTCCAGGTCGATCGGTTCGACGACCGGCTCGACGATCGGCTCGATCAGGCCGGTCTGCTCGGCCGGCGACTCGGGCTCGACCTCGTGCGCGGGCTCGGTGAAGCCGTCCAGCTGACCGGAGATCTCGTCGCGCAGGCCGGGGTACTCACCGGTGAGGTCGTTGTCCGGCCAGCTGCTCTCCTCGACGGCGATGAACGTCGTCTGCTCGGAGCGGGTGCCGGTGGGCTCGTCCTCCTGCTCGGCGGCCTCGTCGAGGAACGCCTCCTGCTCCTCCTGGCCCCACACCTCGCGCGGCTGGTAGATGAAGTCGTCGGCCTGCTCGTCCACCTCCGGCCCCGCGGTCGGCTGCGCGGCAGGGGCACCGGGCTCGGCGACCGGCTTGACCGTCGGCACGTACGACGTCTGCTCGGACGGGAGCTCAGGCTCGTCGTCGAAGTCCGCGGCCTCCAGGCCGGAGAGCTGCAGGACCGTCGTCTGCTCGGCCGGCGTCTCGGCGGGGACGTCCTCCGGCCCGAGGCGCTCGAACAGCGACCTCGGACGGTCGTCGTCGGCGTCGGCGAGTGCCTTCTGCTCGGCCAGCTGCTCCTCGAAGCGGCGCTGGGCCTCCTCCGGCTCCAGGTACTGGCGGACCGGCGCGGCAGGCTCCTCCTCGACCTCGGGCTGGGCCTCGAACGTCGTGGTCTCGTACGGCGCACTCTCGTACGGCGCACTCTCGTACGGCGCACTCTCGTACGGCGCGGGCTCTGGCTCCTCCACGACCGGGGGTGGCGGCGGAACCGGGAGCGGCGCCGGAGCGGGAGCCGGCACGGGCTCACCGAAGTAGGCCGGCGGCTCCGCGTACGGCGCGGGCGCGGGCGGAAGCGCCGGAACGGCCGTGGGCGGCGTCAGCACGTCGTCGCTCAACGAGCGCGGCGGCGCGTCCCACTCGACCTCGAAGTCCTCCGCCGCAACGGTCGCCACGACCGGCGACGCCGACCTGCGCGCGTCGAGAAGTTGATCATCGAGGTCGGCGATCTGCTTGCGTGCGGGGCGCACCATCACCATCCAGGTGAGCAGTACTCCCGCAACGAAGGACAGCAGGCTCCACAGCCAGACCTGCCCGAAGATGTTCACGGGTAAGCCCCTTCTAAGACCACACTCCGACCTCACTCACTCGGAAGGGTGAGCAGGGCCAAACTACAGTGCCTTTGATGATGCTCCGTCACTACGCCGTTCAGCGCAAATAACGGGTGGAAAGCCCAGCGTAGAGTGGGATTTTGTGCCCCCTCTGACAACCTCGGCCGCTACTTCGCCAGAAGTTCACACCCAGGGGCGAGGGCTCACCTACGGCGCACTCGCGTACGTCCTTTGGGGCCTGTTCCCGGCGTACTGGCCACTCCTCGTACCTGCCCAGCCGATCGAGGTGCTCGCACACCGGATCGTCTGGTCGTTCGTCACGCTCGCCATCGTCGTCATGATCCTCCGACGGTGGCGACCTTTCCTCGAACTATCCGGAAAAGGCTGGCTGATCGTTACCGCAGCGGCCGTGTTGATCACGGTGAACTGGGGCACCTACATCTACGCGGTCAACGCCCAGCACGTCGTGGAGGCCGCGCTCGGCTACTTCATCACGCCGTTGGTGAGCGTCGCGCTGGGCATGATCTTCCTGAAGGAACGCGTGCGGCTGCCGCAGACCGTAGCGATCGCTGTGGTGATCGTCGCTGTGATCGTGCTCACCGTCGACTACGGCAGGCTGCCGATCATCTCGCTGGTCCTCGGCTTCTCGTTCGGCGTCTACGGCCTGCTCAAGAAGAAGGTGCCGCTGGACTCCATCACCAGCCTCACCGCGGAGAGCGCCGTGATCGCTCCGATCGCGCTCGTCTACCTGCTCGTCCTCGGTGGTGCGAACACCTTCACCACCGAAGGCACGGGCCACACGCTGCTGATCCTGAGCACCGGCATCGTCACGGCGGTCCCGCTGGTGCTCTTCGGCGCGGGCGCGCAACGGATTCCGCTGATCACGATGGGCATGCTGCAGTACCTCGCTCCGGTGCTGCAGTTCGCCTGGGGCGTGTTCGTGGTGCACGAACCGATGCCGGCCAGCAGGTGGATCGGGTTCGGCCTCGTCTGGCTGGCGCTCGCGATCTTCACGGTCGACGCGATGAAGAACCGGCGCAAGCAGGCGCTCGCGCCGGTCAGCTGATCACTAGCGAGAGCGCTCCACGACGTACACGGCGAGGTCTTCGAGGGCGTCCCGCGCGGCGCACTCCGGCAGCTTGCTCAGCTCCGTGCGGGCCCGGTCCACGTAGTCGTCGAGCATCTCGCGCGACTTGTCCATGCCCGCGGACTTCCGCAGCAGGGCCAGGGCCTCGTCCACCAGCTCGTCCTCGGTGATCGGCTCCGCCAGCAGCTCGGCGAGCCGCGTCTCGGACGGGTCCGCCAGCGCGTAGAGCATCGGCAGCGTCTTCACGCCCTCGCGCAGATCCGTGCCCGGCGTCTTGCCGGACGTCACGGACGGCGAAGCGATGTCGATCACGTCGTCGGAGATCTGGAACGCCGCCCCGATCACCTCGGCGTACCGGCGCAGCGCGTCCGTCTGCTCCTCGGTCGCGTCGGAGAACATGCCGCCGAACCTGGCCGCGGTGGCGATCAGGACGCCCGTCTTCTCCTCGATCACCGTGAGGTAGTGGGAGATCGGGTCCTCGTCCGGCTTCGGCCCGACGGTCTCGCGCATCTGACCGGTCACCAGGACCGAGAAGGTCTCCGCGATGATCCGCGCCGCGTCCGTGCCGAGATCGGCGGTGAGCCGGGACGCGTGGGCGAACAGGAAGTCGCCCGTCAGGATCGCGATGCTGTTGTCCCACTTGACGTTCGCGGAGACCGCTCCGCGCCGCATGGTCGCCTCGTCCATGACGTCGTCGTGGTAGAGCGTCGCGAGGTGGGTGAGCTCGACCACAGCGGCCGCCTTGATGACCTTTTCCCGGTCCCAGTCGGCGCCGAACTGCGATGCGAGGAGTGTGAAGAGCGGGCGGATCCGCTTGCCGCCCGCCTCCACGAGGTGCAGGGACGTCTCCGTGACCGGGTGGAACTCGCTCTGCACGACTTCGTGCAGGATCTGCTCCACCTCGGCCAGGCCGTCCTGGACTACCTGAGTGAGCACGGGGTCCACCAACGCGAACCCCGGTCCCTCATGCTCGCTACTGGTCACACCAGCAGCCTACGTACACCTAGCTGAGGAAGGAGCCGGTACCCGCCCAATCGAGCACGAACGTGGGCCACAAACCCAGCACCAAGGTCACCACGGCGCCCAGCGTGATCGCGATCGTGGTGAACGCGCCGGGCACCGTCACGGTCGGGCCGTCCGGAGCCGGGTCGCTGAAGTACATCAGCACGATCACCCGCAGGTAGAAGAACGCCGCGACGGCCGAGGCCACCAGTGCGATCACCACGAGCGGCGTCAGGCCGGCCTCGATCGCCGCGCTGAACACGACGAACTTGCCGATGAAGCCGGACGTCAGCGGAATGCCGGCCAGGGCCAGCAGCAGGAACGTGAAGGTGGCCGCCACGATCGGCGACCGCTTCGCGAGACCCGCCCACTGCGACAGGTGCGTCGCCTCGCCGTCCGAGTTGCGGACCAGCGACACGATGCCGAACGCGGCGATCGTGGTGAAGCCGTACGCCAGCAGGTAGAACATGGTCGCGCTCACACCGGGTGCGTCGCCTTCCGGCGTCAGCGCGATGGAGCCGATCAGCAGGAAGCCCGCGTGCGCCACCGAGGAGTACGCGATCATGCGCTTCACGTCGGTCTGGGTGAGGCCCAGGATCGCGCCGATCACCATCGACACGACCGCGACGCCGTAGAGCACGCCACGCCATTCCCACTGCGTGTTCTCGAACGCGACCGTGAGCACGCGCAGGATGCCGCCGAACGCGGCGACCTTGGTGCACGCGGCCATGAACGCCGTGATCGGCGTCGGTGCGCCCTGGTACACGTCCGGGGTCCAGGCGTGGAACGGACCGACGGCGGCCTTGAACAGCAGGCCCACCACCAGCAGGCCGAAGCCCGCGAACAGCAGCGTGTCGGAACGGTCCGTGCCGCCGGCCGCGGTCGCGATGGCCGAGAGCTTCACCGAACCCGCGTAGCCGTACAGCAGAGCGACGCCGTACAGGAAGAACGCGGAGGCGAAAGCGCCGAGCAGGAAGTACTTCACGGCCGCTTCCTGCGAGAGCAGGCGACGGCGGCGAGCCAGGCCGCACAGCAGGTACAGCGGCAGCGACAGGACTTCCAGCGCGATGAACATCGTCAGCAGGTCGTTCGAGGCGACGAACGTCATCATGCCGCCGAGCGCGAACAGCGTGAGCGGGAAGACCTCGGTCTGCATGCCGGTCTTCGTCGCCTGCGCGCGGTCCTGCACGGTGCCAGGACGGATCGCGGCCTGGGCCACGAATGCGCCACCGGGCTCCACCGAACGGTCGGCGATCAGCAACACCGAGCCGAATCCCAGCACCAGCAACGTGGCCCACAGGAACAGCGACGGCGAGTCGACCGCGATCGCGCCCGCCAGCGTCGCCACGCCCTGCTCGGGAGGCTCCGACGTCGCGTAGACGATCAGTGCGCCAACGGCACCGACCAGCGTCACGAGCGTGAGCACGAGCTGCACGGCCCACCGCTGATGCTTGGGCAGCAACGCTTCCAGCAGCACGCTGACGCATGCCGCGCCGAGCACGATCAGCAGCGGCGCGATGGCGCCGTAATGGATCTCCGGCGCCTCGATCTGTTGCGCCTGAGCGACGAGAAGGTTCACGTCACTTGCCTTCCTGCACGGTGACCGGGTCGGTCACGCCGACCTCGGTCAGCGTCGCCCCAACGGTCGGGGTGATGACGTCGAGCACCGGCTGCGGGTAGAACCCGAGCGCCAGCACGATGACAACGAGCGGTGCCAGCACTGCGATCTCACGCTTGTCGAGGTCGCCGATGGTGGTCTTCTTCTCCGGGTCACCCACGGCACCCGGACCGGCCGCCGCACCGATGAGCGCGTCGCCGCGCAGCGGGCCGGTCATGATCCGCTGGTAGAGCCACAGCACGTAGAGCGCTGCGAGCACCATGCCGACCGTCGCGATGATCGTGAACACCGGCTGCGTCGGGAACGAGCCGATCAGCACCAGGAACTCCGAGACGAACGAGTTCGTGCCCGGCAGCGACAGCGTGGTCAGACCCGACAGCAGCAGCATGCCCGCGAGCAGCGGGGCCACCTTCGACATGCCGCCGTAGTCGGCGATCAGCGACGAACCACCGCGCGCGATCACCATGCCGACCACGAGGATCAGCATGCCGGTCGAGATCGAGTGGTTGAGCATGTACGACACCGAGCCCACGCCTGCCTGCGACGTGAACGAGAAGATGCCGAGCGCGATGAAGCCGAAGTGGGCGATCGAGACGTAGGCGAGGAACCGCTTCATGTCCCGCTGGCCCGTGGCGAGCAGCGATCCATAAAGGACACCGGCCACCGCGAGCACGAGCACGTACGGCGCCAGGTTCTTCGACGCCTCCGGGAACATCGGCAGCAGGTAGCGCAGCATGCCGAACGTGCCGACCTTGTCCAGGATGCCGACGACGATCACCGTCACGCCGATGGGCGCTTCGGCGGCCGCGTCGGGCAGCCAGGTGTGGAACGGCACGAGCGGCGCCTTGATCGCGAACGCCAGGAAGAAGCCGAGGAACAGCCAGGTCTGCGTCGTCGAGTCGGCGTCGCTGACCACCTTCACCAGCGTCGCCCAGTCGAACGTGCCCTTGCCCAGCTCGTCCGACGCCATCGCGTAGGCGCCGATCGCGGAGGCCAGCATGATCAGGCCGCCGAGGAACGAGTACAGGAAGAACTTGACCGCCGCGTACTGCCTGCGCGCGCCGCCGTAGCCGCCGATCAGGAAGTACATCGGGATCAGCATGACTTCGAAGAGCACGTAGAACAGGAAGACGTCGGTGGCGGCGAACACCGCGACCGTCACGGCCTCCTGGATCAGGATCAGCGAGAGGTACCCGCCCTGCGAACGGCCGGCGGGCAGCTTCTCCGTCCAGCCGGCACCGATCACCAGCGGGATCAGCAGCGCGATGACCGCGATCATCACCAGCGCGATGCCGTCGATGCCGAACTGCAGCCGCACGCCGAAAGCCGGGATCCAGTCCACGCCCGAGGCGAGCTGGATGCGGTCGCCGTCCGGGTCGTAGGCGGCCCACAGCAGAACGGCGAGCACGAGCTCGACGAGCGAGAACGCCAGCGCGACGAGCTTGGCCTTCTTGTCGTCCTTGCGCAGGAACGCCACCACCAGCGCGCCGACCAGCGGCACCACCAGCAGTGCGATCAGAACCCAGGTCACGAGAACCTCACCACCAGGAGCGCTCCGAGCACGAAGATCGAGCCCAGCAGCATGGACAGTGCGTAGGAGCGGACGAACCCGGTCTGCAGCCTGCGCAACCGGCCGGAGCTACCGCCGAGCAGCGCCGCGGTCCCGTTGACCAGACCGTCGACGCCCTTGAGGTCGAAGAACACCAGCGCGCGGGTGAGCCAGGTGCCCGGCCGCGCGAACAGGGCCTCGTTCAGTGCGTTGCCGTAGAGGTCCGCACGGGCAGCGCGCACCGGCCAGGACACCCGCACCGGCCGCTCGACCGGCTGCTTGCGCCGGCCGAAGAGCAGGAACGCGAGACCGGCGCCGACGAGCGCGAGCACGACGGTCAGGATCCCGACCATGCCGTGCGAGATCACGCCGTGCTCTTCCTTCAGCTCGCCCAGCGAGGGCTCCAGCCAGCCGGCCAGACGTCCGCCGGAGGAGAGGAACCAGCCGCCACCGATCGAGCCGACCGCGAGGATGATCATCGGGACGGTCATCGTCAGCGGGGACTCGTGCGGGTGGTATTCCTTGCCGTCCTCGGACTTCAGTTCCTTCCAGCGGGGCTTGCCCAGGAAGACGAGGATCAGCAGGCGCGTCATGTAGAACGCGGTCAGCGCGGCACCGAGCAGTGCGACACCACCGAAGACGTACGGGCGCCAGCCCTCCCCGGTGAACGCCGCCGCGATGATGGCGTCCTTCGAGAAGTAGCCCGCGAACGGCGGGATGCCGATCAGCGCGAGGTAGCCGAGCGTCCAGGTGACGAACGTGATCGGCAGGAACTTGTAAAGCCCGCCCATCCTGCGGATGTTGCCCTCGTCGTTCATGCCGTGCATGACCGAACCGGCACCGAGGAAGAGCCCTGCCTTGAAGAAACCGTGCGTCAGCAGGTGCATGATGCCCAGCGCGTAGCCGATCGGGCCGAGGCCCACCGCGAGGATCATGTAGCCGATCTGTGAGACCGTCGAGTACGCCAGGACCTTCTTGAAGTCGTCGTAGGCGCAACCGATGATGCAGCCGATCAGCAGCGTGACAGCACCGATGATCATGACGACCAGGCGGCCGTCCTCGCTCAGGTTGTAGAGCGGGTTGGAACGGGCGATCAGGTACACGCCCGCCGTGACCATCGTCGCCGCGTGGATCAGGGCGGACACCGGGGTCGGGCCGGCCATCGCGTCCGGCAACCAGGCCTGGAGCGGGAACTGACCGGACTTGCCGCAGGCGCCCAGGAGCAGCAGCAGCGTGATCGCGAGGACCTCGGCGCTGGAGAACTCGCTGACCCGGCTGAAGACCTCGGTGTACTGCGTGGTCCCGAGGCGGTTGAACATCATGAAGATCGCGATGGCCAGACCCAGGTCACCGACGCGGTTCATCAGGAAGGCCTTCTTGGCCGCCGATGCCGCTTCCGGCTTGTACTGGTACCAGCCGATCAGCAGGTACGAGGCGAGACCGACGCCCTCCCAGCCGAAGTACAGGGTCACGAAGCCGTTGCCCAGCACCAGCAGGAGCATCGCGGACACGAAGAGGTTGAGGTAGGCGAAGAACTTCCGCCTGCCTTCCTCGTGCGCCATGTAGCCGATCGAGTAGATGTGGATCAGCGAGCCCACACCGGTGATCAGCAGCACGAACGTCAGCGACAGCGGGTCGATCCGCAGTCCGAACGCGACGGTCAGCGCGTTGACGTCGATCCAGTTGAACAGGTGCAGGTTCTGCACCCGCTCCTCTGCGTTCGAGATGCCGATCGTCGAGAAGAACAACGCGAGCGCGTAGCCGAACGACGCCAGCAACGTGGCGCTGCCGAGCAGGTGGCCCCACTTGTCGGCGCGCCTGCCACTGACCAACAGCACCGCCGCACCGAACGCGGGCAGCGCGAGCAACAACCAGGCGAAGCTCGCGACCCCGCTGGCGACAACAGGTTCCGTCACCGGTGACCCCTCAGTACTTCAGCAGGTTCGAGTCGTCGACCGAGGCCGAGCGACGCGTCCGGAAGATGGACATGATGATCGCGAGGCCGACGACGACCTCCGCGGCGGCGACGACCATCACGAAGAACGCCATCACCTGACCGTCGAGCGAGCCGTTGATCCGCGCGAACGTCACCAGGGTCAGGTTGACCGCGTTGAGCATGAGCTCGACGCACATGAAGACCACGATGGCGTTGCGGCGCACCAGAACGCCGACGGCGCCGATGCTGAACAGCAGTGCCGACAGCAGCAGGTAGTACGTGGGAGTCACGACTCACTTCCCTTGAGCGCGTGCGCGTCGGCCTCGTGCCCGGTGCCGGCCACGTCGGCGACGTCGTCCGACAGCGTGGACTTGTCGGTCGCCTCGATGACGTCGAACAGCGACTCCTCCGACACGCTGCCGTCGGGCAGCAGGGCGGGGGTGGCCACCGAGTTGGCGGTGGCGAAGACGCCAGGGCCCGGCAGCGAGCCGACCCGCCTGCCGTCCTGGAAGCGCTCCTCGACGAGTTCCTTCTGCGTCTTCTTGGCGGGCTTCCCGTCGCGGCCGACGAAGGCCAGGATCATCGCGCCGAGGGCGGCGGTGATCAGCAGCGCCGACGTGAGCTCGAACGCGAACAGGTAGTCCGTGAAGAGCTTCTGGCCGATGTTGCCGACGTTGCCGCCGTTCGTGGTGTTCGCCTCGGCGAGGCCGCGGGCGTCGACACCGTTCAGCGCGCGGCCGACCGAGCCGACCAGCAGCACGGCGAACCCGATGCCGAGCAGCGCGGCCGCGAGTCGCTGGCCGCGGATCACTTCGACGACGGAGTCCGAACTGTCGCGGCCGACCATCATCAGCACGAACAGGAACAGCATCATGATCGCGCCGGTGTAGACGATGATCTGCACGAAGCCGAGGAACGGCGCCTGCTGGATCATGTACAGCACACCGAGGCTGAGCATCGTCACGACGAGCCACAGCGCGGAGTGCACCGCGTTGCGCGCGAAGAGCATGCCGAGCGCGCCGGCCAGCGCGAGCGGGCCGAGCACCCAGAACGCGATCGCCTCGCCCGTGGTCACGGTGTCGACCACGCGCTGCACGGGCTCCGGCTGCTGGGCGAGGAAGGTCAGGAAGCTCACTTCTGCTTCCCCTCTTCCTCCAGAGCAACCTTCGCGAGCTGCGGGCCGTTCACGTAGTAGTCCTGCTCGTTCTCACCGAGCCGCATCGGGTGCGGCGGCTGCTCCATGCCGGGCAGCAGCGGAGCGAGCAGGTCCTCCTTGGTGAAGATCAGGTCCTGGCGGTTGTCGTCGGCGAGCTCGTACTCGTTCGTCATCGTGAGCGAACGGGTCGGGCACGCCTCGATGCACAGGCCGCAGCCGATGCAGCGCAGGTAGTTGATCTGGTAGTCGGCGCCGAAGCGCTCACCGGGAGAGAACCGCGCCTCCTCGGTGTTGTCACCACCCTCGACGAAGATCGCGTCCGCCGGGCAGGCCCACGCGCACAGCTCGCAGCCGACGCACTTCTCCAGCCCGTCCGGGTGCCGGTTGAGCTGGTGACGGCCGTGGAACCGCGGCGCGGTCACCTTCTTGACCTCGGGGTACTCCTCCGTCACCACCTTCTTGAACATGGTGCCGAAGGTGACTCCGAAGCCTTTCAGGGACTCGAACATCCCTACTCAGCCTCCTTACCGGTGGTGACGGCTGCCGTCTCCTTGGGGAGCGTGGCAACCTTGACCTTGCGTTTCGGCGCGGCCTTGGGAACGACGAGGTCGAGGGGCGGCACGGGGAAGCCGGAACCCGCGAGCGGAACGCCCTTGGTGTCCTGGACCTTCTTGTCCGGCAGCAGGAACGAGACCAGCAGCACGAGGCCGACGATCACGCCGAGCGCGATGAGCCGCTGTGCCGTGGAGAGCTGCTGGATCGCGCCGGTGCGGATGACCGCCACGGCCATGATCCAGACGAGGCTGGTCGGGACCAGCACCTTCCAGCCCAGCTTCATGAACTGGTCGTAGCGCAGGCGGGGAAGCGTGCCGCGCAGCCAGATGAAGAGGAACAGGAAGCCCAGCGTCTTGATGACGAACCAGAGCAGGCCCCACCAGCCGCTGTTCATGAACTCACCGCTCCACGGGGCGTGGTAGCCGCCGAGGAAGAGCGTGGTCGCGAGCGCCGAGACGGTCACCATGTTCACGTACTCGGCGAGGAAGAACAGCGCGAACTTCAGCGAGCTGTACTCCGTGTGGAAACCACCGACGAGCTCCGACTCGGCCTCGGGGAGGTCGAACGGGGCGCGGTTGGTCTCGCCGACCATCGACACGACGTAGATCGCGAAGCTGGGGAACAGCAGGAGGCCGAACCAGCCCGGCGCGAACCCGAGCACGGTGGTCGCCTGCGCGCCGACGATGTCACCGGTCGACATCGAGCCGGTGAACATGATCACCGCGACGATCGACAGGCCCATCGCGATCTCGTAGGAGATCACCTGTGCCGCGGCGCGCAGCGAGCTCAGCAACGGGTAGGGCGAGCCGGAGGCCCAGCCGGACAGCACGATGCCGTAGACGCCGATCGAGGAGCAGGCGAGCACCACCAGCACGCCGACCGGGAGGTCGACGAGCTGCAGCGCGGTCTGTTCGCCGAACAGGTTGACCTCGCCCGCGAGCGGGATCACCGAGAACGCGAGGAACGCGGGGATGCAGGAGATCACCGGCGCGAGGAAGAAGACCCACTTGTCCGCGAGGACAGGCCGGATGTCCTCCTTGAACGCGAGCTTGAGACCGTCCGCGAGCGACTGCAGCCAGCCGTTCGGGCCCACTCGGTTGGGGCCGGGACGCTGCTGCATCCGCCCCACGACCTTGCGCTCCCAGTTGATCATGAACAGAGTCATGACCACGAGGAACGCGAAGATCGCGACGACCTTGATCAGGATCAGCCAGAACGGGTCGTCCGCGAGCAGCTTCGCGGTCTCGCCGATCTCAGCCGCGTGGATGTGCTGGGTCATTACTTCACCCCACTGACGGAGACGATCGAACCGTGGCCCGCGCCGAGCGTGCGGCGCACGGTCACGTCACCCGAGTTGGTGGGCAGCCAGATGACGCCCTCTGGCAGGTCGTCGGTCTCGACCGGGAGCGTGATCGCGCCACGCTCGGTGGAGACCGTCACGAACCCGCCGGACTCGAGGCCGAACTGCCGCGCGGTGGTCTCCGCGACCTTCGCGACGACCGGGCGAGCGGTGCCGGCGAGGTGCGGTTCGTCCACCTGCAGCGAGCCGTTGCCGAGCAGGCGGTGCCACGTGGCGAGCACGGCCTTGCCCGCGCCGGCCGGGGACACCAGCGGCGCGGCGACGTTGAGCGAGGAACCGCTCGGCGTCCCCTCGCCCAGGCGGGCCAGGTCGGCGGCGGAGGCTGCGGGCGTCTGCGTGAACAGGTCCGCGTCCATCTCCACCGCGAGGGTGTCGAGCACGCGGCAGTCCGACAGCGAACCGGCGGCTTCGAGGGTCGCGCCGAACTCACGGCGACGGCCCTCCCAGTTGAGGAAGCTGCCTGCCTTCTCGACCGTCGGGGCGATCGGGAGCACGACGTCGGCGTACGCGGTGACCGCGCTCGGACGGAGCTCCAGGCTCACGATGAAACCAGCGCCGGCCAGGGCCTTCTCCGCGAGCCGCGGGTCGGGCAGGTCGAACGGGTCGACGCCGCCGACCAGCAGGCCGGACAGCTCACCGTTCGCGGCGGCTTCGAGGATGCCCGTGGTGTCGCGGCCCGGCGTCGCGGGAAGCGAGCCCTCCTCGACGCCCCAGGTGCGCTCGACCTCGGTGCGCGCCGCGGCGTTCGCGACGTGGCGGCCACCGGGCAGCAGGTTCGGCGTGGCACCGACCGCGAGCGCGCCGCGCTCACCGGCACGGCGCGGGATCCACGCGACCTTGGCGCCTGTGCGCTCGGCCAGCCTGGCGACCGCGGAGAACGCGCCGGGGATCTCGGCGGCGCGCTCGCCGACCAGGATCACCGCACCGGGCTTGCCGAGCAGGTCGACGACGTCGGAAGCGTGCTCCGGCAACGCGTTGAGGGCGTTCGCCTCGGCACCGGGCACGCAGGCGAGCAGCGTGCCGTAGGTCTTCTCCACGGCCGGGGTCGTGTACTGGCCGAGGTGGAAGACCTTCGTGGTGCCCTTGCGAGCGGCCTTGCGCAGGCGCAGGAAGACGATCGGCGCCTCTTCCTCTGGCTCGAACGCGACCAGCAGCGCGGCCGGTGCGGACTCGATGCCCTGGAAGGTGACTCCGTTGTCCGGGTTGGTGAACACCGTGGTGCCGGACAGGAACTCCAGCTCCTCGGCGCTGTGCGGCCGGGCGCGGAAGTCGATGTCGTTGGTGTGCAACGCGATCCGGGCGAACTTCGAGTACGCGTAGGCGTCCTCGACGGTCAGCCGGCCACCGGTCAGCACACCGACGCCGTTGGCTTCGCGAGCAGCCGTCAGACCGGCGGCCGCGACCTGCAGCGCCTCGGTCCAGGACGACTCGCGCAGCTCACCGGACTCGGCGTCGCGGACCAGCGGACGCTTGATGCGGTCACCGGTCGTGGCGTAGCGGAAGGCGAACCGGCCCTTGTCGCAGATCCACTCCTCGTTGACCTGCGGGTCGTCGCCGGCGAGCTTGCGCTGCACCTTGCCGCGCCGCCAGTCGGTGCGCTCGGCGCAACCCGACGAGCAGTGCTCGCAGACGCTCGGCGTCGACACGAGGTCGAACGGCCGGGCGCGGAAGCGGTAGGCCGCCGACGTGAGAGCGCCGACCGGGCAGATCTGGATGGTGTTGCCGGAGAAGTAGCTCTGGAACGGCTTGTCCTGCGCCACACCGATCTGCTGCTGCGAGCCGCGCTCGAGCAGTTCGATGAACGGGTCGCCGGCGATCTGCGCGGAGAACCGGGTGCAGCGCTGGCAGAGCACGCAACGCTCGCGGTCGAGCAACACCTGCGTGGAGATGTTGATCGGCTTCGGGAACGTCCGCTTGTGCTCGTGGAAGCGGGAGTCGCTGCGGCCGTGGGCGATCGCCTGGTTCTGCAGCGGGCACTCACCGCCCTTGTCGCAGATCGGGCAGTCCAGCGGGTGGTTGATGAGCAGCAGCTCCATCACACCCTGCTGGGCCTTGTCCGCGACCGGCGACGTCAGCTGGGTCTTCACGACCATGCCGTCCGCGACCGTCATCGTGCAGGAGGCCTGCGGCTTCGGCATGGGCCGGCCGCCCATCTCGACCTCGACGAGACACTGGCGGCAGGCGCCCGCGGGCTCCAGCAGCGGGTGGTCGCAGAAGCGCGGGATGACCGTGCCGAGGCGCTCGGCCGTGCGGATCAGCAGCTCGCCCTTGGGCGCGATGACCTCGACGCCGTCGATGACGAGCTTGACGTGTCCTTCTGGGACAACGACTTCAGCCGTCGTGGGCTTGTCAGGCGCGATGGTCATGCGTTCGCTCCAGCCAGGACCTTGGAGTTCTGGTCGCACAAGGCGAGGAACTCGTCCTTGAAGTACTTGATGCCACTGGTGATCGGGCTGACGGCACCGTCACCGAGTGCGCAGAACGAGCGGCCGAGGATGTTGTCGCAGACGTCGAGCAACGTGTCGATGTCGCTCGCCGTGCCGTTGCCCGCCACCATCCGCTGCAGGATCTGCACGAGCCAGTACGTGCCCTCGCGGCACGGCGTGCACTTGCCGCACGACTCGTGCTTGTAGAACTCCGTCCACTTCATGACGGCCCACGGCACGGACACGGTCTCGTTGAAGAGCTGCAGGGCGGTGGTGCCCAGCATCGAACCGGCCTCGGCGGCACCCTCGAAGTCCAGCGGCACGTCGAGGTGCTCCGCGGTGAACATCGGCGTGGACGAACCACCCGGCGTCCAGAACTTCAGCGGGATGCCGTCCTTCATGCCACCGGCCATGTCCAGCAGCTGCCGGAGCGTGGTGCCCATCGGCGCCTCGTACTGGCCGGGCCGCGTGACGTGGCCGGACAGCGAGTAGATCTTCGGACCGGGTGAGCGGTCGCGACCCATCTCGCGGAACCAGTCCGCGCCACCGTTGACGATGAAGGGAACCGACGCGATGGTCTCGACGTTGTTCACGACAGTGGGCGACGCGTAGAGGCCCGAGGTCGCGGGGAACGGCGGCTTGAGTCGCGGCTGGCCACGACGGCCCTCCAGCGAGTCGAGCAGCGCGGTCTCCTCGCCGCAGATGTACGCGCCGGCGCCGGCGTGGATCACCACGTCGAGGTCGAACCCGCTGCCGAGGATGTTCTTGCCCAGGTAGCCCTTGGCGTACGCCTCGCGCACCGCCGCGTTGAGGCGGCGGATGCAGTGCAGGACCTCGCCGCGGACGTAGATCGCCGCGAAGTTCGCGCGGATGGCGAACGACGTGATGATCACGCCCTCGATCAGCGAGTGCGGGTCCGCCATCATCAGCGGGATGTCCTTGCAGGTGCCGGGCTCGCCCTCGTCGGCGTTGATGACGAGGTAGTGCGGCTTGCCGTCGCCCTGCGGGATGAAGCCCCACTTCATGCCGGTGGGGAACCCCGCGCCGCCGCGGCCGCGCAGTCCGGAGTCCTTGCACTGCTGGATGAGCTGGTCCGGGTGGGCCGTCAGCGCCTTGGGCAGGGCGGTGTAGCCACCGGTGCGCTCGTAGGTCTCGATGGTCCAGGACTTGGGCTCAGTCCAGCGCTTGGTGAGAACAGGAGTCAGCGGGTCAACCATTGGTGTTCCCCTACTTCTTTTCCGGCAGGGCAGGGAACTCGGCGTTGGACGGCGTGTTCGGCGCGTCCCAGCCTCGGTCCTTGGCGATCTGCGCACCGGCCAGCGTCTCCGGCGCCGCCGACGGGCCGTCGAGGTCGGCGTCGCGACCCTCGAAGAACCCGGCGAGCTGGAGCTCGGCCTGCTTGAAGTCGGTGAGCGGCGCGCCGCGCGTCGGGGCGGGCTTGTCCCCCGACTGCAACGCCTTCACGAGTCCCAGGGCCTTGTCCGGCGTCTGGTTGTCGTAGAACTCGTAGTTGACCTGGAGCACCGGGCCGAGGTCGCACGCCGCGAGGCACTCGGCGTGCTCCAGCGTGATCGAACCCTGCGTGCCGGGCTCGCCCGCGGTCTCCTCGTGGCCGACACCGAGGTGGCTCTTGAGCGTCGAGTAGATCTCGTCGCCGCCCAGGGCCGCGCACAGCGTGTTCGTGCACACGCTGACCAGGTGCTCACCGCACGGGCGGCGCTTGTACATCGTGTAGAACGTCGCGACCGCGCTGACCTCGGCCTCGCTCAGGTCGAGCTGTCCGGCGCAGAACCGGATGCCGTCCTGGGAGACGTAGCCCTCGACCGACTGCACGAGGTGCAGCATCGGGAGCAGCGCACTGCGGGCCTGCGGGTAGCGGGCGATGATCGCCTGCGCCCTGTCCACAGTGGACTGGTCGAACGTCGTGGTCTCTGGGGCCTGAGTCATCGGTCGCAACCACCCATCACCGGGTCGATCGAGGCGACGGACGCGATCACGTCGGCGACCATGCCGCCCTCGCACATCGCGGGCATCGACTGGAGGTTCACGAAGCTTGGTTCGCGCAGGTGCACGCGCATCGGCCTGGTGCCGCCGTCGGAGACGACGTGGTAGCCGAGCTCGCCGCGCGGCGACTCGACCGGCACGTAGACCTGGCCCGCCGGAACCTTGAAGCCCTCGGTCACCAGCTTGAAGTGGTGGATCAGGGACTCCATGGACTGGCCCATGATCTTGCGGACGTGCTCGAGCGAGTTGCCCATGCCGTCGCTGCCGATCGTGAGCTGCGCCGGCCACGCGATCTTCGCGTCCTCGACCATGACCGGACCGGTCGGCAGGCTCTTCACGACCTGCTTGATGATCCGCAGCGACTGGTGCATCTCCTCGAGACGCAGCAGGTACCGCGCGAAGCAGTCCGCCGCGTTCGAGGTCGGCACGTCGAACTGGTAGTTCTCGTAGCCGCAGTACGGCTCGATCTTGCGCAGGTCCCAGGCGAGGCCGGCGGAGCGCAGGATCGGGCCGGTGATGCCGAGCGCGAGGCACGCGTCGACGGGCAGGTAACCCACGCCCGCCATGCGGTTGCGCCAGATCGGCTGGCCGGTGAGCAGCTTGTCGTAGTCCGGCAGCCGCTTTTCCATGATCTTGACGAACGAGGTGATCTTCTCGACCGCGTCGTCCGGCAGGTCCTGCGCGAGACCGCCGGGACGGATGAACGCGTGGTTCATCCGCAGGCCGGTGAGGTGCTCCAGCAAGTGCAGAGCCTCTTCGCGCTCACGGAAGCCGGAGGTCATGCCGGTGAGGGCACCGAGCTCCATGCCGCCGGTGGCGAGCGCGACGAGGTGCGAGCTGATGCGGTTGATCTCCATCAGCAGCACGCGGATCGCCTGCGCCTTGTCCGGCACCGTGACGCCGAGCAGCTTCTCGACGCTCATGCAGTACGCGGCCTCGTGGTGCAGCGGCGCGAGGTAGTCGGTGCGCGTGATGAAGGTGACGCCCTGGACCCAGTTCCGGTACTCGAGGTTCTTCTCGATGCCGGTGTGCAGGTAGCCGATGACGCTGCGCGCGTGCGTGACCGTCTCGCCCTCGAGCTCCAGGACCAGGCGGAGCACGCCGTGGGTCGAGGGGTGCTGCGGGCCGAGGTTCATGACGATGCGCTCGTCGTGGACGGCGTCCGCGAGCACCTCGTCCCAGTCGCCGCCGGTCACCGTGTAGACGGTGCCCTCGGTGGTCTTCCGGGAGTCCGCGATCTCGGGGGTCTCCGGGGTCGCCTTGGTCTCGACGCTGTCACGCCCGGTACCGCTCGTGTCGGTGCCCGTGGTGACGTCGGAAAGCCGCTCGGTCATGAGTAGGACCGCCTCTGGTCCGGCGGAGGAATCTCCGCGCCCTTGTACTCCACCGGGATGCCACCCAGCGGGTAGTCCTTGCGCTGGGGGTGTCCGTCCCAGTCGTCCGGCATGAGGATGCGGGTCAGTCCGGGGTGACCGTCGTAGATGATCCCGAACATGTCCCAGGTCTCGCGCTCCTGCCAGTCCGCCGTCGGGTAGACCTCGACGAGGCTCGGCACGTGCGGGTTCTCGACGTCGACCGCGACCTCCAGCCGCACGCGGCGGCGGTACGTCATCGACGTGAGGTGCGTGACCGAGTGCAGGCGCTGCGGCACGTCGGCGCCGTAGTCCACACCGGACACCGAGCTGCAGAGCTCGAAGCGCAGCGCCGGGGTGTCGCGGAAGATCCGCGCGACCTCCAGCAGCGTCTCCGGCTTGAGGTAGAAGGTGATCTCGCCGCGGTCGACCGTCACCTGCTGCACCGTGTCGGCGGGCAGGCCCTTGTCCGCGATCGACGCGAACAGCTCGTCGGCGACCTCGTCGAACCAGCCACCGAACGGGCGCTCGGCGGGCGCGGAGACGTGGGCGGGCAGGCGCAGACCGCCGAAGCCCGACGTGTCACCGGAGCCGGTGACGCCGAAGAGGCCCTGGCGCTCGTGGCCGGCGAACAGCGGCGCCTTCGCCTTCGCGTCTGTCGGGTTGGTCTTCTCGAGGTCCTCTCCCGCGCGGTTGACGCTGGAGTGCTCTCCCCCTGGCTCGGTCACTTCTTCCTCGCAAAACGCTCGGACGACGGGATGAGATCGGTGCGGTAGCCCGAGTCGGCGAGCGCCTTGGCGCGCACGGCGCCCAGCGGCTCGTCCATGATCTTGGCGTGGATCTTGAGGATCGCGTCGATCAGCATCTCCGGCCGCGGCGGGCAGCCCGGCAGGTACATGTCGACGGGCACCACGTGGTCGACGCCCTGCACCACCGCGTAGTTGTTGAACATGCCGCCACTGCTGGCGCACACGCCCATGGCCAGCACCCAGCGCGGCTCGGGCATCTGGTCGTAGATCTGCCGCAGCACCGGCGCCATCTTGTTGGTGACGCGGCCGGCCACGATCATCAGGTCCGCCTGGCGCGGTGAGGCCCGGAAGACCTCCATGCCGAAGCGGGCCAGGTCGTACCGCGGCGCACCCGTCGTCATCATCTCGATGGCGCAGCAGGCCAGGCCGAAGGTGGCAGGCCAGAGCGAGGACTTGCGGGTCCAGTTGACCAGCTTCTCGACGCTGACCAGCAGGATGCCGTTCGGGAGCTTCTCCTCGAGACCCATGACTTCCTCAGTTCCAGTCGAGGCCGCCGCGACGCCACACGTAGACGTACGCGAAGCCGACCGTGGCGACGAACAGGACGATCTCCACCAGCCCGAACAGGCCGAGCTTGTCGGCCGCTACGGCGAACGGGTAGAGGAAGACCATTTCGATGTCGAACAAGATGAACAGCATCGCCGTCAGGTAGTAGGCGACGGGCATGCGCCCACCACCCACGACCGGCTGCGGGCTCGGCTCGATGCCGCACTCGTACGCGTCGAGCTTCGCCTTGTTGTAGCGGCGCGGTCCGATGTAGGGAGCCGCGGTCACCGAGAACAGTGCGAACGCCCCGGCGAGCGCGAACATCAATACGAGGGGGAGGTAAGGGTCAAGCACGCTCCGTCGTCCTTTCCTCGCGGTCGCCCGCACCCTAAGGGTGATGTTCTCCAGCGCGTTTGTTAGGCGAACCTAACAAACGCTTGTGAAACAGTTCACAAGCTTGTTCAGACTGTTGTGAAGTGATTCACAAGGTCGCCCGCCAGTGTAGAACGCCTGTAAATGACCTAGATCACAGGGTCTGACCTGGGGCTTTAACGTGGTGGACACATGCGAAACGGCACCGGCTCGTATTGAGCCGGTGCCGTCACCTAATCGGAGTAATTTACGCGCTGGGAGCGAGCTTCGTGGCGGCCACGATGAGGCGGTCCATTGAGTCGCCGTCCTTGGGGTCGTAGAGGCCCGCGAGGAGCTTGAGCACCAGTTTCATCAGGCGTTTCCGCGGCATTCCGTACTTCGTTGCGGTCCGCATGATCGCCGGGTTTCCGATGAGCTTCGAGAAGACGTTCCCGAGCCGGTAGTAACTGCCGAGCGCCTCTTCGATCCGGACCGGGTAGCCGTGCAGCGCCCGTTCACGGTTGACGCCGGTCCGCGCGAGTGCCTGAACGATCGACTCGGAGGCGATCCTGGCCGACTCCATGGCGTAGCCGATGCCCTCGCCGTTGAAGGGGTTGACCATGCCGCCGGCGTCGCCGACGAGCAGCAGGCCCGCCCGGTAGTGCGGCTTGCGGTTGAGGCCCATGGGGAGCGCGGCGCCGCCGATGCGGCTCGTCGCGTTCTCCTCGCGGAAGCCCCACTCCTCCGGGGTGCCGTCGAGCCAGGAGCGCAGGAGCTGGCGGTAGTCGGTGGTGCCGTAGGCCTTTGACGTGCTGAGAATGCCCAGGCCGACGTTCACGGTGCCGTCACCCATGCCGAAGATCCAGCCGTAGCCGGGGAGCAGCTTGCCGTCCGGCGCCCAGAGTTCGAGATGCGACTCGAGGTAGTCGTCCTTGGTGCGCGGGCTGTTGTAGTAGCGGCGAACCGCGACGCCCATGGGCTTGGCGTCGTCCTTCTGCAGGCCGATGCTCAGGGCCAGGCGCGCTGACACACCGTCACAACCGACGACGATCGGGGCTCGGTAGGTGACCGGGTTCTTTTCCGGTCCCTGCTTGGCTTCGACGCCGACGACCCGGCCGTTCTCGATGATGGCCTTGGTGACCGTGGTGTGCTCGTGCATGCGCGCACCGGCTGCCTTGGCCGCGTTCGCGAGCATCTCGTCGAAGTCCATGCGCGGACGCACGACGCCGTAGTTCGGGAACGTGGCCAGATCCGGCCAGTCCAGCTCCATCGTCACGCCGCCGCCGACCACGCGCAGGCCCTTGTTGTGCAGCCAGCCGTTGCTCTCGCGGGTGTCGATGCCCAGGTCGATGAGTTGCTTGACGCCTCGCGGGGTCAGGCCGTCGCCGCAGACCTTCTCCCTCGGGAAGGTGCTCTTCTCCAGGAGGAGGACGTCGAGGCCTGCCCTGGCCAGGTAGGTCGCCGCGGTCGAGCCCGCCGGTCCCGCCCCCACCACGATGACGTCGGCGTCCTCGTTGATCCCGCGCCTGCTCATCCAGACTCCCTGCGTGTACCGGTCACAGCTTCTGCTGGCGACTCTAACCGGACATTGCTGAGGGTCTTGGGGGCTGGGGGCGTGCGGGGCCTGGTTGCGTTGGCGGGCGGGGGCCGTGCGGGTTCCGTTGCGTGCGGGTCGTCGCGTTCCAGCGGGGTTGGTCGCGTTCCTGACGTTCCGTCGCCTTGCGAGGGTGCTTCCGCGGGTAGTGACGAAGTGCGGGGTTGCGATTGGGGCGCACCGCTACCCGGCGCCCTAGGTTCAGACGGCTCGCTTCGCGTCGCCACGCCAGGCCTCGTACGAGGTTGCCTTGCGTTGGCGGGCACCGGTTGGCACCGCGCGGGGCAGGTTGCGGTGGCTAGGTCCTGTTCCAGCGGAGGGGTCGCCGTGCGTGCGTGAGGTCACCTTGCGGGGGCGGACCTCAGGCCGTCGGCTCGGCTGCCTCGACTGCGTCTTCGGCCTTCGGCTTGGGCTTCGTCGCGCGGTGCAGGGCGACCATGCCGCCGGTCAGGTTGAACCAGGCCACGTCCTCCCAGCCCGCCTGCGAGATGAGCTCGCCGAGCGTGCGCTGGTCCGGCCACGTGGCCATGGATTCGGCCAGGTAGGAGTAGGCGACCGGGTTGCTCGACACGAACTTCGCGATGAGCGGGAGGAGTTTGAGCAGGTAGCGCATGTAGACGAAGCGGAACGGCTTCCAGACCGGGGTGGAGACCTCGCAGATCACCATGCGGCCGCCTGGCTTGGTGACCCTGGCCATCTCCTCGAGGGCTACGACCGTGTCGTTGAAGTTGCGGATGCCGAAGGAGACCGTGACCGCGTCGAACGAGTTGTCCTTGAAGGGCAGGCGGAGGGCGTCCGCGGCCACCTTCGGGACTGGGCGGTGGGCTCCTGAGGCGAGCATGCCCACGGAGAAGTCCGCCGCCACGCACCAGGCGCCTGACGCGGCGTACTCGACGGTCGAGACCGCGGTGCCCGCGGCGAGGTCCAACACCTTCTCGTTCGGGCGGGCGTCGAGGACTCGCCTGCTCCAGTCCCGCCAGCGGCGGTCGAAGCCCAGCGTCATGACCGAGTTCGTGCGGTCGTAGCCCTTGGCCACGCCGTCGAACATCTCGGCTACCTCGCGGGGGTTCTTGTCCAGGCCGGCTCGCGACATGACTAGAGACTAAGTCAGGCTCGCTGAGATCATCGTCAGGGCACCTTCAGGGCCGTCAGCATGCCGTCCACCGCCGCGTGCCACGGGTACTCCTCGGCTCTGGCTCGGGCAGCTTCCCGGGAGCCTGATGTGAGTAGGCGTTGGGCCGCGGAGGCGAAGGCCGGGGCGTCGTCGGAGACCGCGGCGCCGCAGGACGGTTGGACGATCTCCTTCAGAGCGCTGCTCTGGCTGACCACCACCGGGGTGCCGCTGGCCAGGGCTTCCAGTGCGGCCAGTCCGAACGTCTCGTGTGGACCCGGAGCCAGGGACAGGTCTGCTGAAGCCAGCAGGGAGGCCACGTCCAGGCGGGACTTCACGAAGCCGAGGAACGTCACGGGCAGGCCCGCCGCTCGCTTTTCCAGGGACGAGCGTCTCGGGCCTTCGCCGGCGATCACCAGGCGGGTGGAGTGGCCCTGTTCGTGCAGTTCGGCGAGGGTGTCGACCGAGCGTTCGACGTGTTTCTCCGGCGACAACCGTCCACAGTGGATCAGCAGGTTCTCCTTGTCCTGCAGGAGGTCTCGGCGGAGGTCTGCCGAGTGGCGGCTTGGGGTGAACGTCGCCAGGTCCACGCCCAGCGGGACCTGGGTCACGTTCGATGCGCCGATGCGTTCGAACTCCTCGCGGGCGAAACCTGTCGTGCAGACGACGGTGTCGTAGGAGGCGGCCATGCGGCGGTTCGCCCAGTCCGCGCCTCGTTCCGCCGGGGTTGTGGGCAGCACGAACTGGAGGAGGCGGTCCAGGCGTTCGTGGGAGATGACCACGTTCGGGATGTCTCGCTCGCTCGCCCACGCGCCCATGCCGCGCAGGGTCAGGCGGTCGGAGACCTCCAGGCGGTCTGGGCGCAGGTGTTCCATGAGGGTTTTGACGCGCCACGGGTCCACCACGCGGTAGCCGCCGGTGTACGGGATCTTCAGTGCCGGGAGGGTGATTCGGCGGACTCCGCCCGGCAGTTCCTCGTCGGCGTGGTGGGGGCCCGGCACGACGAGCACCACCTCGTGGCCCAGCTGCGCGTAGCCGGTGCCCAGGTGGTGCAGTGCCGTGCGGAGGCCGCCCGACTTGGGGCCGTAGAAGTTGGCGAGCTGCACGATTCTCAAGCGGCCGCCTGGTGAGTCAGTCCGATCACCGCGGCGTAGTGACCCATCAGCTCGTCGCAGATCGCCGGCCAGGTGCGGCTGAGCACCGACTTGCGGGCTGCGAGACCGAAGCGCTTGCGCCGCATCGGGTCGCGGAGCAGGTCCACGTACTGCGCGATGTCTTCTTCGAAGAGGTATCCGGTGCGGCCGTGGCGGACCAGGTCGCGCGGGCCGCCCGCGTTCGGCGCCAGCACCGGCAGGCCGGTCGCGAGGGCTTCCTGCACGGCCTGGCAGAACGTCTCGTGCGGGCCCGTGTGGATGAAGACGTCCAACGACGCGTAGGCCTCGGCCAGTTCGTGGCCGGTGCGGAAGCCCAGGAACTCGGCGTTCGGCATGTCCTTCTCGAGTTGCTCGCGGTCCGGGCCGTCGCCGACGATCCGCAGCTTCACGCCCGGCAGGTCGTGGAGTTCCTTCAGCCTCTGGACCTGCTTCTCCGGTGCCAGGCGGCCGACGTAGCCGATGGTGAGCTCGTCGTTGTGCCTGGGGCGCGGGTGGAAGAGGTCGAGGTCGACGCCGCGGGCCCACCGGTGCACGCGCGGCACGCCGTGCTGTTCCAGCGCTTCGACCGCCGAGCTCGACGGTGCCAGCGTGCGGTCCGCCAGCGTGTGCAGGCGTTTCGTCCACCGCCATGCCGCGCGCTTGGTGAGTCCGAGGCCGTAGTTGCCGGCGAACCCGGCGACGTCGGTCTGGTAGACCGCGACGGTCGGCACGTCGAGCTTGCGCGCGGCTCTGAGGCCGTACGCGCCCAGCACGAACGGCGACGCGAGGTGCACGACGTCGGGCTGGAAGTCGGCGAGCGCGTGCAGCACTCTCGGGCTGGGCACGCCGATGGGCAGACTGGTCACCATGGGCACGTCGACCGCCGACACTCTGACGACGGGCGTGCCGTGGTGCTCTTCCGCGCCGGCACCGGGCGCCACGACGAGCGCCTGATGGCCGTTGCGGCGCAGGTGCTCCAGCACGCGGAGCACGGAGTTGGTGACGCCGTTCACCTGAGGCAGGAAGCTCTCGGTCACGATCGCTACTCGCACAGGGACACCATGAGGTGCCCGCATGAAGTCCGCGTGACCTCAGATTTGACGTGGACGGAACACCTCACGTCGTGGCCAGGTGATCGTCATTTCGTCATCTGTGCTTAGGTTCCCGGACATCCGACGCGGTGAAACTAGGCCAGCATGACCGTCTTGTCGTCCCGTCCCGCCCAGCCGGTCGACCCCGGCCTGGTGTCCATCGCGCTGGAAGTGGCCGGTCGCCTGGCGAACGACGCTTCGGACGTCATCATGGCCACCGCAGGCCGAGGCGTGCGTCCCGACTCCGGCGAGTCACCGTTCGACTGGGTCACCGACACCGACCGCACCCTGGAACGCCACACCCGGCGCGTGCTCACCAAGGAGTTCCCCTCGATCCCGGTGTTCTGCGAGAACTCCGACGACGGGAACGCACCCACCGACTCGGAGTTCCGCTGGGTCGTCGACCCGGTCGACGGCACCGCGAACTACACGGCGGGCATGCCCTGGTGTGCCTACAGCCTGGCGTTGGTGGACCGCTGGGGCCCGGTGGTCGGGGTCGTCGCCGACCCGTACCGCTCGCAGATCTACGCCGCCGCCCGCGGCCGTGGCATGCGTGCGAACGGCACACCGATCCGCCTGACCGAACGCCAAGGCGACTCTCTTGTCGTGTGCACCGAGATGACGCGCACCGGTCCGTGGGCCGGCATGGGCGAGTTCATCTCCACAGCCGCGACAGCGGGCACGGGCGTGCGCGTTCTCGGCTCGAAATGCCTGGCCGTCGCACAAGTGGCGCTGGGACACGTCGCAGCGGCCGTGCTGCACGGCTACCACGAGTGGGACGTCGCCGGTGCGGTGTCATTGGCCGTGGAGTCGGGTGCGGTCGTGCTCGACAGACGCGGCGAGGGCGCCCAACTGCCCGTCGACGGACTACTGGTCGCCGCTCCCGAGGCAGCCGACGAGGTGCTGGGCTGGTGGCAGTCCGCGCTTCAGGTCGACAGCTGAGGAAGCTGCTTCTCGAGCATCTCGAGATGCGTGCGCGCCTCGTCCAGTTCGGGGTGGTCGAACATCTGCAACGCCACCCGCCCGACCTCGTTCTCGAACTGGTGGAAGTCGTGCGAAGCCCTGAGCAACCGCTGGTAGATCGGGTGCTGCCGGTCCACAGAGCCGAGCGCCCGCCCGAGCTGCGCGATGCCCCGCACGTCGTCGAGTTCCCTGGTCAGCTGCTCGCTGATCCGCTCCAGCCAGTCCTTGGCCGCCGACTTCGGCACGGTCTGGACCGCCGCGGCGACCCTGCGCGTGGACGCGGCGCAGCGTTCGACCAGATCGGACCACATGTCGTAGGGCTGCTGCGGGACCGGCGGGTGCATCGGCCTGGGCATCTGTCTGGGCATCTGCCGCGGCTGCTGGACGGAGCGGCGGATGAAGCCGATACCGGTGCCGACGACCGCGCCGGGGATGGCGCCGATCATGAAGGAGACGACCATGACCGCGAGGATCGTGATGATGGTCGAGGACGGCGGTTTGTCGCTGGGGACCGTCATGTCGATGAACGTGACGAGGGCGCCCATCAGCAGGGTGCCGATTGCGGCACCCCAGAGAGCTGAGCGGACGACGATCCCCATGACACTGATCGTGCCATGTTCATCGCCCGTTCGTGGTCCGTCTGAGACCGCAAGCTGCGTTTTGTCCGTGCTACTGTTCTTCTTGTCGGTTCCAATAGGAGCCGGAAGTGGACCCGGTTCACCGTCCGGACGGTCGGTTGCCGGGTTTCGCGCTTTCTGGGCACTGGTCAAGTTTCACCACCGCGTCGAGCATCGGTTGGACGCGCTGCCGCCAGTCACCTCCCGCTCCGAAGCACCACGCGAGCGCGTCGCTCGCCCACAGGACAGGATCCTCGGCCGGCCTCAAGTGCTCGTAGGCGAACGGTTCGTCCACCTTCTCCAGCGTTACCGCGAGCGTCTGCCGATCCCGGACGTCCTGGTGCGCACAGCTCTCGATCGCCAGCCGAGCGACTCCGAGCTCCTGAAGCCAAGTCGCCGCAGCGGACAGGCAAAGCTGGCGAGCACGAATGTCATCCGAATCGCGAACAGTCCACACCGCTGCGCGCAGACCCATCTCACGCAGCCGGGAGACGAGTTCCCGCCTTCGGGAGTCGCTTTCCTTCTTGAAGTGGACGCGACGCTGGCCGGGCCTGACCAACCGGCGTAGCGCGGAACGGACCGCATCCAGTTCACGCGGCCGAACAACGACCGCGACCACGAGATACGTCGCACCTCGACGCGACTCGTCCAAAAATCCATGCCACATGGACCATATGGTCTCAAAGGAGTAACGAGCTGCTCCGTTCAGGCGTCGAAGTCGACCGTTACGCACTCACTGGTCGGCAACGCCTGACAGGTCAGCACGAACCCGGCGGCCACCTCGGACTCGTCGAGCGCGTAGTTGCGGCGCATCTCGACGCTGCCCTCGGTCACCAGCGCCCGGCACGTGCCGCACACCCCGCCCTTGCAGGCGAACGGCAGGTCGGCGCGGACGCGTTGGGCCGCGTCCAGGATCGCCTCGTCTGCCGGTAGCGGCAGCGTGGTCGACTTGCCGTCCAGCACGACCGTGACCGAGGCCGCGGCGTCCACGACGGCTTCCGTGCGGCGTGGTGGGGGCGGTGGCTCGTCCACGTAGAAGAGTTCGTGGTGCATGCGGTCGGGAGCAACGCCGCGATCGCGCAGCACGGCCGTGGCGTCCTGCACCATCTCGTAGGGGCCGCACAGCCACCACTCGTCAATGGCGTCGAACGGGACGACGCTGCCGAACAGGGCCGTCAGCTTCGTGGCGGTCAGGCGGCCGGTGAACAGTTCCACGTCTCGCGGTTCGCGGGACAGGACGTGGATCAGCTGGAACGTGGCCGGGTAGCGGTCCTTCAGGTCGGCCAGCTCGTCGGCGAACATCACCGTGTTCGTGCTGCGGTTGCCGTACATCAGGGTCACTCGGGCGCCGGTGGCCAGGACGGTCGCGGCGATCGACAGGGCCGGGGTGATGCCGGAGCCCGCGACGACCAGGCCGTGGTGGGTGCCGACGCCGGTCGGGGTGAACTTGCCCAGCGGGGGCAGGACCTCGATCACGTCACCTGGGACGAGCCGGTCCACGAGCCACGTCGAGAACTGGCCGCCATCCACTCGGCGCACGCCGATGCGCGGGGCGGCGCCGGTGGGGGCGCAGATCGAGTACGAGCGGCGTTCGTCGCCCTGGCGCAGGGTCAGGTACTGGCCCGCGGCGAAGGCGAACTCGTCCGCGAGGTCCCCTGGCACGTCGAACGTGACGGCCACGGCGTCGTCGCAGAGGCGGTCGACCTGGGCGACCGTGAGCTTGTGGAAGGCGGCCGCCCGCCTTCCGTTCTTGGGCGCCAACTCAGATCTCCTTGACGTGCTCGAACGGTTCGGCGCAGGCGTGGCAGCGGCGCAGGGCCTTGCACGCGGTGGAGCCGAACCGTGAAATCTCCGAGGTGTTCAGCGAGCCGCACTGCGGGCACGCGACCTGCCGTGACGGTGGCACGAGGTTGAGCGGGATCGGGCCCGCCACTGTGGGACCGATTCGGGACGGTGGCGCGATGCCGGCCTGAGAAAGCTTCTCCCGGCCCTCGTCACTGATCCAGTCCGTGGTCCAGGCCGGAGAGAGCGAAAGACGTACCTCGACCTCGGCGTAGCCGGCGCCGACGAGCGATCGACGCAGGTCAGCGCCCATCTCGTCGATCGCGGGACAGCCTGAGTAGGTCGGGGTGATGGTGACGACGACGCGACCGTCCTGTTCGGAGACCTCGCGGAGCACGCCGAGGTCCGCGAGCGTGAGGACCGGGAGTTCCGGGTCCCGCACGGCCGACGCGACCTCCAGTGCCGTCGTCACCAGACCGCTCCCGGCAGCGAACGGTGCAGGTGCTGCATCTCGGCCAGCAGGAAGCCCATGGCCTCGGTGTGCACGCCGTCGCGGCCCGCCATACCCGCGACACGGGCGGCACGGGTGTCCTTGGGACGCGTGAGGCCTGCGGCGCTGAGCACCGCTTCCAGTACACCGTCCACTTCGGACCGCAGCGAGGCCGGGTCGACGGCGACGCCCTGAAGCGCGGCTTCGACCGAGTGCGTCGCGAACAGCTCGTCGACGAACGGCCACACGCGTTCCAGGCCCACCTGCATGCGGCGGTGCGACTCGTCGGTGCCGTCGCCGAGGCGAACGGTCCACTGGGCGGCGTGGTCGCGGTGGTAGGCCAGCTCCTTGAGGCCCTTCTCTGCGATCGCGGCGAGCACCGGGTCGGCCGAGCCTCGCAGGCGGGAGAAGAGCGCGAGACGCCACGACGAGAACACCAGCAGGCGCGCGATGGTCGTCGCGAAGTCGCCGCCGGGACCTGGGCCGCAGTCGATCTCGGCCAGGTGCACGTTGCGGAACTCGCGTTCGTCGCGCAGGTAGGCCAGGGCGTCCTCGTCCCGGCCGAGCACCTCGCCGGCGCGCGTGAGCAGCATGCGGGCCTGGCCGAGCAGGTCCAGCGCGATGTTGGCGAGCGCGATGTCCTCTTCCAGCTCAGGAGCGCGCGAGCACCACTCCGAGAGACGCTGCGAGAAGATCAACGCGTCGTCGCCGAGCATCAGGCAGTAGGCGGCGAGAGCGTCCTTGTCGACCCCGGCGGGGAACTCGCGGTTGACGCCGGACAGGGCCTCCGAGAAGCCCGTTCCGAACGCCCAGTGCGCATCTTCGTGCCCCAGCAAAGACTCGTACGCGTTGTCGAAGCTCATAGGTGCGGCACGTCCTCGGGAATCGCGTAGAACGTCGGGTGCCGGTAGACCTTGTCCCCCGCGGGCGCGAAGAACGGGTCCTTCTCGTCCGGCGAGGACGCGGTGATCTCCGTCGCGGGCACCACCCAGATCGACACACCCTCGTTGCGGCGCGTGTAGACGTCACGGGCGTTGCGCAGCGCCATCTCCGCGTCCGGCGCGTGCAGCGAACCGACGTGCACGTGGTTCAGCCCGCGCTTGCCGCGCACGAACACTTCCCACAGCGGCCAAGACGTGCTCACGCGGCACCTTCCTTACGTGCGTGCTTCTGGGCGTGCGCGGCCGCGGCTTCACGGACCCACGCACCGTCCTCGTGGGCCTTGCGGCGGTGGGCGATGCGCTGCTCGTTGCAGACGCCTCCACCCTTGACGACCTGCCAGAACTCGTCCCAGTCCGGCTGACCGAAGTCGTACTCGCCGCGCTCTTCGTTCCACTTGAGCTCGGGGTCCGGGAAGGTCACGCCGAGCTTCTCGGCCTGCGGCATGCTCATGTTCACGAACTTCTGCCGCAGCTCGTCGTTGGTGTCGCGCTTGATCCGCCACGCCATGGACTGCTCGGTGTTCGTCGACTCGGCGTCCGGCGGGCCGAACATCATCAGCGCGGGCCACCACCAGCGGTTCACCGAGTCCTGCACCATGTCGCGCTGCTGCTGGGTGCCGCTCATCATCGTCATCAGCAGCTCGTAGCCCTGACGCTGGTGGAACGACTCTTCCTTGCAGATGCGGATCATGGCGCGCGCGTACGGCCCGTAGGAAGTGCGGCACAACGGCACCTGGTTGCAGATCGCGGCGCCGTCCACCAGCCAGCCGATCACGCCGACGTCGGCGAACGTGAGCGTCGGGTAGTTGAAGATCGAGGAGTACTTCTGGCGGCCCTCGATGAGCTTGGTCGTCAGGTCCTCGCGGTCGGCGCCGAGCGTCTCCGTCGCCGAGTACAGGTACAGGCCGTGACCCGCCTCGTCCTGCACCTTCGCGAGCAGGATCGCCTTGCGGCGCAGCGAGGGCGCGCGGCTGATCCAGTTGCCCTCCGGCTGCATCCCGATGATCTCGGAGTGCGCGTGCTGGGCGATCTGCCTGATCAGGGTCTTGCGGTAGCCGTCGGGCATCCAGTCGCGCGGTTCGATGCGCGATTCGGACCGCACGGTGCGCTCGAAGCGCAGCTCCAGGTCATCCGCCATGCCCCGATGTTACACCCGGACGCCGAATCTGCGTAGAACTGTCACAACGGCGGCGATGACGATCCAGATGGACACGAGGAAGGTTCCAACGGGAAGCAGGCTCAGCGTCGCGGTCCGGCCGGCGACGCGCGTGAGTTCGGGGTTCGTCTGGTCGTACTCGACCCGCACGTTGTCCCCGACCTTCAGCCCGTCCGGGTACAGCACGCCCTGGGACGGGATGATCACGCGCCCGTCGGGTGTGGCGTAGCGCACAACGGTCCGGTTGAAGGACACGGAGTCGACCTGCGCGACCGCCTGCCCCATCGACCGCTCGATGGCCACGTCATCACGCCAGCACGCGATCGGCAGAAGCACGCAAACGAGCGTGATCACGCCACCGACGACGAACAAAGCCCTGCAAACCGCACGGCGGACGCGTACACCGCGGGGCGACTTGGTCACTGCGTCCTCCACCACAACTGAGAAGTCTAGAGCCGGGCGGATGCCGCGCTTTCAGGTTGAGGTCCATACAGTCAAAGAGTGACCTCAGCACCGACATCGCGAGCACGGCAGCGAATCCGCGTCCGGTCGAAGCGGGACACCGCCGGTGACCTGCTCGGAATGCTGCCCGACCCGGAGCGCGCGCTCGCGTGGGTGCGCGACGGGTCCGGTCTGGTCGGCTGGGGCGAGGCGGCACGGCTGGAGGTCAGCGGCCCGGACAGGTTCGCGCAGGCCGACAAGTGGTGGCAGGAGTTCGTGTCGCACCTCGACGTGGACGACGAACTGGGCGTACCGGGCAGCGGCCCCGTGGCGTTCGTCTCGATGGCCTTCGCCGACTCGCCCGGCGACTCGGTGCTGATCGTGCCCGAGGTGGTCGTCGGCCGCCGCAACGGCGAGCAGTGGGTCACCACGATCGGCGCCTCGGACCCCGCGCCGCTGGTCACGCCGCTGTCGCGACCTTCCACCGTGCGGTACTCCAACGGACAGCTGCCGGTCACGCAGTACCGCGAGGCCGTTCGTGAAGCCGTGCACCGGATGCGCGGCGGCGAGCTGGACAAGGTGGTGCTGGCCCACGACCTGGTAGCTCGCACCGACCGGCGCCTGGACCAGCGGTTCGTGCTGCAGGGCCTGGCCCGCCGCTATCCCGAGTGCTGGGCCTACGCCGTGGACGGCCTGGTCGGCGCCACGCCCGAACTGCTGCTGCGCCGGACCGGATCGGTCGTGGACTCGCGGGTGCTGGCCGGGACCACCTGGCCGCACGACGGGGTGTCGGACGAAGAGCTCGCTTCGGCGTTGATGTCGTCGGAGAAGAACCTCGAGGAACACGACTACGCGATCACCTCTCTCGCGGAGACGTTGCGGCCCTTTTGCACGACCATGTCCGTCGAAGGACCCTCGGTTCTGCGGCTACCCAACGTGTCGCACCTGTCTTCGGACGTCATCGGGACGTTGGAGTCGTCCGTGTCGTTGCTGCACCTCGGCGAGGCCGTGCATCCAACTGCCGCCGTGGGTGGGACGCCTCGGCTGGACGCGACTCAGCTGATCTCGCAGCTGGAGGGGATGGATCGCGGCCGGTACGCCGGGCCCGTGGGGTGGATCGACGGGAACGGGGACGGGGAGCTCGGAATCGCTCTGCGTTGCGCGCAGATCTCGGGGTCGACGGCTCGGTTGTTCGCCGGATGTGGGCTGGTGGCCGACTCGGATCCCGACATCGAGGTGCAGGAGGCGCACGCCAAGATGCGGCCTATGCGTGAGGCCCTTGAAGGGCTTTAGCAACGAAGGCCGCTTTGCCGTTCGTGTACGCCTCACGGTCGTGACCGCTTTGTTGACTTAGTCGGCGTTTCAGGTCTTCGTAGGCTTGCGCTCGTTCTTTGTCGTTTCTCAGCGCGTCTCGAAAGCGGATCTGGTCGGTCCACCTCGGGTGACCTGCCTGGATCAGGTGCAGGTGCGCTTCTCGCCGTTGGTTGGTGGCGTCCGGTTTGACGAAGAAGCGGCGCCACGGGCGGTTGTCGAGTTCCTTGGGCACGTAGGACCAGCCGGCTGCGGCCAGGAGATCGGACGCGTTGGCCGTGACGGTGTCCAGGTCGGTCACCGAGGCCATTCACCGAAGCTATGACTTGGACCTATTCCACGATACGGGCTCGTTCGGGTGAAAACGGTGACCACGCGCCGAACCACTGCTCGGCGCCGTACTCCTCGAACCGGTCCACCTCGATGAACCCCAGCTTCGCCACGAGGCGAAGCGAGGCTCGGTTGGCGAGTTGGGTCGACAGCACCACCGGCTCGCCAGGGTGCGCGGCGGTGAACCAGTCGAGTGCCGCCGCACACGCCTCGGCCGCGTACCCGTGGCCCCACGAGTGCGGCAGGAACATGTAGCCGAGCTCGGCCTCCCCCGCGTCCGGCCAGACTCGGCCCTTGCGACCGGGGTCGCGCCGGTCGAACGTGATCATGCCGATCATCGTGCCGTCGAGTTCGACCACGAAGAAGCCGAAGCGCCGTCCTGGCACCTCGGGCGCGGTGCGTTCCAGCTCGTCGCGCGGTTGGGCGCCGCCGATGTAGGTGCCGACCTCCGGTGAGGCGAACAGGTCGACGAACGCCGGTCGGTCGCGAGCCTCCGACTGGCGGAGCACGAGCCGCTCGGTCTTGATCGGCTCGGGTGGCCAGGCCACGGGTCCAGGTCGGTCACGGTCTGCGGTCAAGGCCCCTCCACATGCTGACGCAGGGGTCCCCCTGAGTTGGGAACCCCTGCGTCATAACGTACTCAGCCGGTCTGACAGTCCGGCATCACTTGTGCGCGAACTACTTGTGCGCGTCCAGCAGTTCGTGGGTCAGCTGGATCTTGGCGCGCGACTTCGGCTCCGCGGCCTTGTCCGAAGCAACGGACAAGGACTTCGAGGCGGCGTCCGCCGGACGTCCGGGCGCCTCGGCCGGCTTGCCCTTCGTGAACAGCCACGTCTGGAACAGCTGGTCGAGCTGCTGGCCGGAGACCCGCTCCGCCAGCGCGATGAACTCCTCGATCGTGGCGTCCGAGTACTTCTTCTCCGCGGTCCAGGTCTTCAGGATCTCGAAGAACTTCTCGTCGCCCACGGCCACGCGCAGGGCGTGCACGGCCAGCGCGCCGCGGTCGTAGACGGCGCCGTCGAACACCGCGCCGGCACCGGGGTCGCCGGGCAGGACGTTCCAGAACTCGCTGTCGGCCGGGTACAGGTCGTAGGTGAAGTCGGCGTTCTCCTGCGCCGTGCCCTCACCGACGTGCTCGGACCAGAGGAACTCCGCGTAGGAGGCGAAGCCCTCGTTCAGCCAGATGTCCCGCCAGTGGTGGACCGAGACCGCATCGCCGAACCACTGGTGGCCCAGTTCGTGCGCGACGACGTAGGTGTTGGCGCCGCGGCGGAAGAAGCCCGTGTCGTAGGTCGGGCGGGTCTGGTTCTCCAGCGCGTAGCCGAGGTTCGGGGTGGCGACGCCGCCCTGCGCCTCGAACGGGTACGGGCCGAAGTTCTCCGACAGGAACTCGATGACCTCTGGCGTGCGCTCGATGCTCGCCTTGGCCGCGTCGGCGTTCTCGCCGAGGCGCTCGGAGTAGGCGTTGACGTACGGCTGGCCGGAGGGCGTGGTGCCCTGGCGGAGCTCGAACTGGCCGATGGTCAGGAACGTCAGGTACGTCGCCTGCGGCTTGGTGCTGCGCCAGTTCCAGCGGGTGTAGCCGTTGATCTGGCGGGTCTGGCCGATGAAGGTGCCGTTCGAGATCGCCTCGACGCCGTTCGGGACGGCGACGTTGACGTCGAAGGTGGCCTTGTCGGTGGGGTGGTCGTTGGACGGGAACCACCAGGAGGCGATCTCCGGCTCACCGATGGCCAGGGCGCCGTCGGGGGTCTTCGTCCACGCCGTGAAGCCGTTGCGGTCCTTCACCGTCGACGGGCTGTCGGCGTAGGTGACGACGATCGTGAGGTCCTGGCCCTTGCGGACGCCGCCGCGCGGGGTGAGCGTGAGCTCGCCCTCGTCGGAGACGAACGAGGCCGGCACGTTGTTCACGCGGACCGACTTCACCTTGAGCAGGAAGTCGAGGTTGAACTGCGTGAGGTCCTGGGTGGCCTTGGCCAGGATCGTCGTGGTGCCCGAGAGCTGGTCGCCCGTCGGGTTGTAGTTGAGCCTGATGTCGTAGTGGGAGACGTCGTACCCGCCGTTGCCGTACGTCGGGAAGTACGGGTCGCCGGCTCCGGGAGCACCCGGAGACGCCGCGAGGGCCGTCCCCGCGAAGAACGTAATCGCGGCCGCGGACGCCACCGCGGCCGTCGTCTTTGATCTGATCGACATGCGGCGGACGCTATCCACACGATCATGGACGAACTACCGACTTACGTATGTTTCCTACCTGGTGAAAACGATTGACACCGTCGACTTGAGACGTTGGTGCAACGCGCGCAGTTCGTCACGTTTTGCCTGCACTTCGACCACTTGGAGGCCCTTCGGTGACGCAATCGCGCTACGGAACTCCTCCTGGCCGTCCACTGTGGAGTGCGGAATTCGGTAGCCCGCGCACAAAGCGGTCAGATCAGTCCCGTGCGGGGTGCCGAAAATCCTTTCGAAACTTCCGCCGTACTCAGGTGCGCCTTGTTCCAGCAATGAAAAGATCCCGCCCCCGTCGTCGTTGAGCACGACGATCGTCAGGTCCGGCACCCGGTCGGCCAGCAGGCCGTTGCTGTCGTGCAGGAACGTCAGGTCGCCCATCAGCGCGAACGCCGGCCCGTCGTGGTTCAGGGCGAGCCCGATGGCCGTGGACACGCTTCCATCGATACCCGCGGCACCCCGGTTGGCGTGCACGGCGATGTCCGAACGCCGTTCGCCCGCGAAGTCGACGTCGCGGATCGGGTTGGACGAGCCCACGAACAGCAGCGAACCCGGCGGCATCGCCTGCGTCAGGTCACGCGCGACGTGCAGACCGGTCGGCCACGGCTCGGCGTCCAGGAGGTCGTCGACGGCCGCGCTGACGTTCTTCACCGTGCTCTGCCACGACTGCGACCACTCGTCGTCGAGCGCGGCGGGCTCCGGCAGCCAGGTCGACGCGCGCGTGGCGGTGAACTGGACGTCCGGCCACTGCGCCTGGTCACCGACGGCGTGCACGATTGGAGTGCTTCCCAGCAGCGCCTGCTGCCCCCTCGAAAGAGTGACGCGACCCACGACGAGCACAGCATCGGGCTTCAGATGCTCCGGCAGGCCCGCGTTGAGCAGCAACGACCCGTGCCGCAGGCCACCGGGCGCGGTCGGCTCCGCGATCACCGGCCACCCCAGCGCAGAGGCCTTCAACAGCCGTTCCGGACGGTCGTCGCCGAGCAGCACCAGAGTGCGGGCCGGCAGCGAGGACGGCCTGGTCTCGACGGTGAACGTGCGGTCCGTCTCCGTCCACGGGCCGCGGTCCGACGAGGGCCAGAGATCGTCGGACGGTGTGAGCGGCGGCCGGAAAGGCACGTTGACGTGCGACGGGCCGTCCGCGGCGATCGCACGGCAGATCAACGACCGCGTGGTGGGCTCGTCGGCGCCCTCCGGCATGTGCAGCGTCGGGATGCCGAGGACGTCGTACTGGTTGATCGTCTGGCTGGAGCCGGTGCGGTAGAGGTCGACCGGGCGGTCGGCCGTCAGCGCGATCAGCGGCACGTTCGTGAGCTGCGCCTCGATGACGGCCGGGTGCAGGTTCGCGACAGCGGTGCCGCTGGTGCACGTCACCACGGCCGGTTCGCCGGTCTTGGCGAGGCCCAGGGCGAGAAAGCCGCCACTGCGCTCGTCGATGCGCACGTGCACCGTGAGCAGGCCTTTGTGCTCGGCCTGGTGCAGCGCGAACGACAGCGGGGCGTTGCGCGAACCGGGGCACAGCACGACGTGACGCACGCCGTTGCGCACCAGTTCGTCGACGATCACCCTCGCCTGCGTCGTGGACGGGTTCATCCCTCAATTGTCACCGGGACACCTGAGAGGTCGCCCGCTGGTCTCGGTCCTGGGCGCTTAGAGTCTCTCGCGTGGCAGATCAGGAGCTCTTCGACCCGTCGTTGTGGAAGCCGATCGAGGGCTTCGACTTCACCGACATCACCTACCACCGGGCGCTCGACCAGGGCACGGTCCGCATCGCGTTCAACCGGCCGGAGGTGCGCAACGCGTTCCGGCCGCACACGGTGGACGAGCTGTACCGGGCACTGGACCACGCGCGGATGTCGTCGGACGTCGGGTGTGTGCTGCTGACCGGCAACGGCCCCAGCGCCAAGGACGGCGGCTGGGCCTTCTGCAGTGGTGGTGACCAGCGGATTCGTGGTCGCAGCGGCTACCAGTACGCCTCCGGTGAGACGGCGGAGAGCGTGGATCCGGCACGTGCGGGGCGGTTGCACATCCTGGAGTGCCAGCGGCTGATCAGGTTCATGCCGAAGGTCGTCATCGCGGTCGTTCCCGGCTGGGCGGCAGGTGGCGGGCACAGCCTGCACGTCGTGTGCGACCTCACGATCGCGAGCGCGGAGCACGCGAAGTTCAAGCAGACCGACGCGGACGTCGGCTCGTTCGACGGCGGCTACGGGTCGGCCTATCTCGCCCGGCAGGTCGGGCAGAAGTTCGCCCGCGAGATCTTCTTCCTCGGCCGCACGTACTCCGCCGAGGACATGTTCAAGATGGGCGCGGTCAACGAGGTCGTGCCGCACGCCGAGCTGGAGACCACGGCGCTGCAGTGGGCGCGCGAGATCAACGGCAAGTCGCCGACCGCCCAGCGGATGCTCAAGTACGCGTTCAACCTGATCGACGACGGTCTGGTGGGACAGCAGATCTTCGCGGGCGAGACGACCAGGCTCGCCTACATGACCGACGAGGCCGTCGAGGGACGGGACTCGTTCCTGGAGAAGCGCGACCCCGACTGGTCCAACTACCCGTACTACTTCTGAGCAGGTAGAACATGCTCGACGAACTGCGCGCGGCCCTGCAGGGCGGCGACCCGCTGGTGGACGGACCGCTCGACGGCTGGGAGAAGCGGGCCGTGCTCGGCGTGCCGACCTCCGGGTCGACGGGCGAGCCGAAGACGGTGCTGCTCGACGCGGACGCGCTGACGACGTCCGCCCAGGCCACGCACGAACGCCTCGGCGGGCCCGGAACGTGGCTGCTGGCGCTGCCCACCGACCACATCGCCGGGGTGCAGGTGCTGGTGCGGTCGATCGTCGCCGGCACGGATCCCGGTGTGCTCGACATGTCGAAGGGCTTCCGCGCCATGGGTTTCGCGCACGCCGCGCGGCCGGTGCTGGACGAGCCGGGACGCCACTACACCGCTTTGGTGCCCACGCAGCTCTCGCGGCTCGTCGTGGGCGAGGGGCCGGGGCTGGAGGCGCTGCGGCAGTTCGACGGCGTGCTGATCGGCGGGGCCGCCACCCCGCCGAAGCTGCTGGAGCAGGCGCGCGCGCTCGGCGTGCAGGTCGTGACGACGTACGGCATGAGCGAGACGGCCGGCGGGTGCGTGTACGACGGCGAACCGTTGCGGGACGTCTCGTTGCGCACCGACGACGTGATCGAGATCAGCGGTCCGGTGCTGGCGCTGGGGTACCGAGGCAGCGCGGAACCGTTCGGCGAGTGGTTCCGCACCGGCGATCTCGGGCGGCTGCGCGAGGGACGGCTGGAGGTGCTGGGCCGCGCGGACGACGTCATCGTCACGGGTGGCGAGAAGGTGCCTCCGGTGCTGGTCGAACGGGCCCTGGCGACCGTCGAGGGCGTGCTGGAGGCGTGTGTCGTCGGCATTCCGGACGACGAATGGGGTCAGGTCGTGGCCGCCGTGGTCGTCGCACGCGGCGAGGAGCCTTCGGTCGACGATCTGAAGGCCGCCGTGACGCGGGACGTGAGCCGGGCGGCGGCGCCGAAGCTGGTGCGGTTCGTGTCCGAGCTGCCGTTGCGCGGGCCGGGCAAGGTCGACAGGACAGCCGTCGCGAACGCTTTTAGGTCATGAGCTCGTCCCCCGAGATGCAGGCGATTGCCGGCTGATTCTCAGGTTCCGGGGGTGCCGACAGGCTTGCTGCTGCCGCCCTGGCCGGCTGCCAGGGTGGGCGCTGCGTGCGGACGCATGACTTCGCCCCAGCCCGCGACACCGCGTGTTGCGATGTTTCGAGCCGCGTTGTGATCGGCGTGCCCAACGAAGCCACACCGGCCACAGACGTACGACGCTTGCGAGCGCCGGTTCTTCTTGTCGATCACGCCGCAGTCGCTGCAACGTTGCGAGGTGTAAGCGGGATCGACCTGTACGAAAGCGAGGCCTGCTTGCTCGGCCTTGTACGCGAGGAACCGGCCCAACTGGGCGAACGCCCAGGAGGACAGCGTGGCCCGTTGGGGCTTGCGAAGCCGTACCCGGTCACGGATTCCCGTCAACTGCTCGACGGCGATGCCACGTCCGGTGCGTTCAGCCTCGGCCACGATGCGCTTGCTGATCTGATGGTTCACGTCAGCGGCGAACCGATTCTCCTTTCGGCGGCGTTTCTTCAACAACCGCCGTGCGGAGGAGGTCTTCTTGGCCTGCAACCGCTTGCGGAGGCGCTGCTGCCGCCTGCGGTAGCGGTTCAGGCGAGCCCCGGACATCCGATCGCCGTCGGAGGTCGTTGCGAGGTTCACGATCCCCATGTCAATCCCGAGGAACCCGTTCACGGGCTCCCTCTGGGGAGCCCCAGGCCTGTCGACGACAGCATGTAGCACCCATACTCCGTCGCGGCAGATGAGATCGGTTTCTCTGATCTGGCCAGATCGCAGCAGCGCGAGATGGCCTGGGTGCCCCATGATCCGCACGTTGCGGAGCCGACCGGCGGTGCTCCAGACCGACACGGTGCCCTCGCGGCCGGAGTCTCCGAGTTGCCAGGACAAGCAGCGGGCATCGAACGGTTGCGCCGCATCTGGACGAAACACGATCGGGGTGTCCACGACTTTCCGGCGCCGTGTCGAACCCGGTGGTCCGTAGTTCCCGGCTGTGAGGTTGCCGCGCAACGCCGTATAGGCGTCGGTGGTCTTGCCGATCACCCGGATAGCTGGCTGCGCTGCCAGCCCGAATCGCTCCCGCAGTTCGGTGTAGAAGCGTTTCTGCACGTCGAACTTCCGGAACTCACCGGCGGCGTGCATGCGCCCAGCCAGCCATGACGCAGCGGCATTGCAAGCGCGCAAAGTCACGAGCAGTGCTGACGCCTGCTCCGGCGTCGGCAGCAACCGCACCTGCACCACCTGCTTCATGCCGATCAGCATGGCATTGCTCGACACGACCAAAAGGGCGGCCGATGCTTCTGCCGCTCGTGAGATTTAGGTGAACCTTTACCGCTGAGGACAACTCTCCCCGCGAAGCGCGCGGAACCCTAGCCGCGTGCGTTAGCGATGGGGGTTTCTTCATGCGCTACCTGTTACCGCTGGTCGCCGGCGCCACGCTGGTGGTCGGTCTGGCATCGCCCGCCCAGGCGGCGGCTGCCTCGAACGAGTGGACCGCTGACGTCAGCGGCCGCACCGTCACGTGGGGCGGTTCCCCGCGCACGGGCCTGATCGAGCTCGGCTCGCACAGACTCGCTCAGCCCGCCAACGCGGTCACGGCGGCGGTGACCGGCGATGGTGTCGTCGACGTGCGCGGCCTGCGTGCCGACGGCCAGTGGACCGAGTGGCTGGAGGCGCCGGCGACGTTGCCGGTGACCACGTCCACCATCGAGACCCGCGTGGTTTTGAGCAGTGGCAAGGCATCGCGCGTGAAGCTGACCGCCGGGCAGGCGCCCGCGACCGTGGCCGCTGACGACGTTTCCGTTGCTGCCGCTGGACGTTCGTACCGGGTCTACGCGACGCGTGAGGGTCTCGTGGGTGGCACCACGGCGAACGGCCACACGATCGTTTCGCGTGACCACTTCGTCGCGCTGCCGTCGCGGCGTGGCCTGGCGAACAAGAACTCCGGCAACTACAGCGTGCAGGTGTGCGCGTCGAACGGCCGTTGCGAATGGGCGCCCGTGTGGGACGTCGGCCCGTGGAACACCAAGGACGACTACTGGAACCCGTCCGCGACCCGTGAGAACTGGAAGGACCTGCCGCAGGGCAAGCCGGAAGCGCAGGCGGCGTACGAGAACAACTACAACGGCGGCAAGGACCAGTACGGGCGTGAGGTCGCGAACCCGGCGGGCATCGACCTGGCGGACGGCACGTTCTGGGACGGCCTGAAGCTGACCACGAACTCGTGGGTGACCGTGACCTACCTGTGGACGGGCTCCGGTCCTGTCGGGACGGTCCGCACGTCCGCGGCCAACGGCACGGTGAACGTCCGCAGCGGCGCGAACTCCTCGTCGTCGCAGGTGGGTCTGGCCGGCAACTACGCCCAGGTCAGGGTGACCTGCCAGCTCACGGGCGAGTCGGTGTCGGGCACGCAGGGCACGTCGAACGTCTGGTACCGCATCGCGTCGGGCAAGCACATCGCCAAGGCGTACGTCGCGGGTGTGAGCGGCGCTACTGCCTGCTGATACACCCCTTCGGCGGGTCCTCAGGAGCCATACCGGAGGATGGAGGCATGGCCTCAGTCGTCCAGTGGATCCAGGGGACCCGCCCGCGCACGCTGCCGAACTCGATCGCCCCCGTGGTCGTGGGAGCTGCTGCGGCGCACCACATCGACGAGTTCAACGTGCTCTACACGGTGCTCGCTCTCGTCGTCTCGGTGGCGTTCCAGGTCGGCGTGAACTTCGCGAACGACTACTCCGACGGCATCCGCGGCACCGACGACGACCGGGTGGGACCGTTCCGGCTGACCGGGTCCGGTGCCGCCGAGCCCGCCAAGGTGCGGCTGGCGGCGTTCATCTCGCTCGGTGTCGGTGCGCTGGCCGGCGTGGCGCTGGTGGCGTTGTCGGGGTACTGGTGGCTGCTCGGGTTCGGCGCGGTGTGCATTGCCGGGGCGTGGTTCTACACGGGCGGCAAGCGTCCGTACGGCTACGCGGGCCTCGGCGAGATCGCGGTGTTCCTCTTCTTCGGCCCGGCCGCGGTGCTGGGCACGCTGTACGTGCAGACCGGCGAGATCACCGGCATCGGCATCGGGGCGTCCATCGCGATGGGGTCGATCTCGGCCGCGGTGCTGGTGGCGAACAACCTGCGCGACATCCCGACGGACGCCGTGTCGGGCAAGCGGACTCTGGCCGTGGTGCTGGGCGACAAGGACACCCGCAGGCTGTACCTGGCGCTGGTCGCGGTGCCGTTCCTGATCGCGCTCGGGATGGTCGTGCGCGTGCCGTACGCGTTGCTGGGCTTCCTCGCGGCGCCGGTGCTGCTGCCCGCCGTGCGCCGGGTGGCCGCCGGGCGTGGCGGCCGTGACCTGATCCCGGTGCTGCAGTTCACCGGGATCGCGATGCTGGCGTGGGCCGTGCTGGTCAGCGCCGGCCTGGTCCTGGACTGAGGCTCTACCAGGCGTCCTCGGTGAACTGGGTCGGCTCGTCGTCGTCCGTTCGCACGGGCCTGCGCGGCGGTGGTGGCGGGGCCGTCTCGCCCTTGATCAGCTCGTTCAGCCTGGCGCGGTCGGCGTCGAGTGCCTGGCGCACCAGCGGATCGTGGCCCGCCTCGCCGGTGAGGACCTGACGCCAGCTCAGGCCGGCGCCGCGCGCGATCCGGTCGGCGAGCTGACGCATCGCCGGTGAGGCGTCGCTGGACTTCGCGAACTGCATCACCCTGCGGATGTCCTCAGTGGACGGTTCCTTGCCCTTGAGGTTCTGCTGGGCGGAGCGCATCGCGCGGTCCGCCTCGGCGACAGCGCCCGTCAGGAAGTCCTCCGCCGCGAGGATGTCCGGTGTCCGCCAGGCCGTCATCACCACTTGTCCTCCGTGAAGATGTCGGGAGCGTTCTCGTCGCCGTCGTCACCCCGGTTCCTGCGCGGATCCTGGGCGGCCATGATCTCTTCGGCGGTCAGGCCCTCCTGCAGCATCTGGAACGCCTGCTTCATCTTGTTGACGTTCTCCTGCTGCATGGCCTGCACGTCGGGGTCCTGCGCCGCCTTGCCGGAGACGACGTCCTCCCAGGTGAACTCGCCCGCGTCCACCTTGCGCTTCAACGCTTTGAGCTGTTCTGGCGCGTCCCGCTCCTGCGCTGCCCGCTCGACCTGCTGGGCGATCGCCTTGAAGTCGACCGGCGGAACGGGCGGCAGCGGCGTGTCCTTGAGGCGGTTCGCGAGGTCCTGCGCCTCCTTGAAGCGCGCGTCGACCTGCGCCTCGGCCGCCCGCAGCTCCGCGGACTTCCAGCTGTCCTTCGGGGTGGTCATCAGTTCTCCCTCGCGAAGAGCCCGCGCTGAATCGGCCTGGCCTCACCGCGGATGTCGCCCACCTCGGCGCGCTGCGCGAGGGTGCGCCACTGCCGGAAGTCTACTTCGGACAGACCGAGCTGCAGGGCCGTTTCGTAGTTCTCGCCGAGGAAGTGGAGCACGGCCTGGTCGCCCAGGACGCCGATGATCTCGAACTCCGCACCCCGGTACGTGCAGAGCGTGCGGACCAGCTGGAGGTCCTCGACGACCGCGTCCGGCACCTCGAGGAACTGGACGCCGTTCTCCTCGGTGAAGTCCGGCGGCGCGGGCTGACCGGCCAGCGGGTGCAGCAGAACGGAGCCGGGCGCCGGACCGAAGTCGATGTCGAAGTCCCGTCCCTGGAACTTCCCGATCAGTCCACGACGGACGGTCGGGCGGTGCGGAACCGGGGCCTGCCAGTACCTTCCGGGACCGAAGCTCACGTCCGCGGTGGGGATCCAGCCGGTCTGGCGGTTGAGGTACTTGCCGACGCTGCGTCCGGTGCCGTCCGGTTCGAAGCGCCAGAGTTCCGTGCCCGCGGGGAGTTCGGCGAGCTCCATGACGTACTCGGGGATGGGGTTCGCGCTCGGCGTGTAGCCGGTGCCGGTGAACGGGACCGGGTAGACGCGGGTCGTGCCCATCTTCTGCGCGCCGTCGAGCGTCGGCCCGCCGAAGCTCGTGTCGAAGAGCTCGGTGGTGTGGGCCAGGAAGCGCAGCAGGTACTGGGTGCCCTTCGGCCAGTCCGCGACCTTGTCGACGCCGAACGCCTCGGCGAACTGGTCGGACGTGCCCTGCGGGAAGTCCTGCCCGCGCGTCACGAACCCGGCCGCCCGGTGCGGTTCGAACTTGCCGGGCACCACGACGTTGCCCAGGTAGAGCTGCGCGATCGCGGGGTGCACGATCTTCTGCAGGATCGTCTCCGGCCCGATGCCGGCCGCCTTGCGCACGGCCTGTGGGGTGCTCATCCCGGGTTCTTCTCCTTCCACCGCGCCAGGAAGTCGGTGCGGTCGACCCGCACGTCCTGAAGCTCGTCGACGTCGAGCGTGGCCCGGTAGCCGTTGTACTGGTCGCCTTCGAGCCCGTTCTGCGCGGCCCACACGTACTCGCCGCCCGCGTACCCGGCCTCGGCCTTGCCGTTCTCCGTCCTGACGACGTTGAACGGCTGCCCGCGCCAGGTGGCCGTGCACGTTTCCAGGTACCAGGCCTGGAGTTCTTTCACAGCCACCGTTTTGAGCTCACGGTTCCCGTAGGTCTGGAACCCTTCGCTGGTCGCGTAGGACACGCCGGGGATCTTGCGGATCCACACGTCGTTCCCTTCCGCGCCCGCGAAGTAGGTCTCGCCGCGGTACTCGGCCATCTCCTGGGAGTACTGGGTCATCAGAGCTTCGTCCAGCCGAACTTGCGGTCGTACACGGCGTGCAGTTTCTCAGTTCCGTCCGCGTTCACCTGCCAGATCTCGGCACGATCAGGCAACGGTGTGCCGCCGTCGACGCGCCACTCCGGCATCCCGCCCATCGTCGACCCGGTACCGGTGAACGGGTCGTAGCCGTCGTACGGCTTCGCCGCACCACCTGCCGCCGCCATCTGCTGCTGCGACGACTCGTAGTGCGCCTTCTCCTGCGGTGACTGGTACTGGTCCGCCGGGTACGGCCCTGGCTGGGTGAAGTCCGGCGTGTCCTTCTTCGGCCCGCCGAACGGCACGTTGTGCGCGCCGGCGTTCTGGTCGGTGATCTCGTACCGGAGCTGCATCGCGTTCGGCGCGCCCGCAGGGATGGGCGTCCAGCCCTTGCCCTTGTCGTCGAGCGCGAGGCCGTCCCTGAGCCCTTGCGGCGTGTTGACGTCGACCACGTCCTGGCCGCGGGCGATCGAGCCGCCCATCTGGTTCTGCCAGGTCTCCTGCTTGGTGCCGGCGGCGTGCGGCTGGTCGGGCAGGTAGGTGCTGAGCGCCCCTTGGTTGAGGGCCTTGGTGACGATGTCGCCGGAGTCGACCTTGATCTGGTTGCGGACGTCGGCCACGTGCTGGGCCTCGGCCGGGCTGAGGTCGGTGGACAGCTTCTGGCTCAGCTCGACGTACCGGTCGCGGTCGGCCTGGTTGGGCAGCATCTGCTCGAGCTGGTGCTGGTAGCCCTGACCCTGCGCCGCCATGGCGGCCGCGTCGAAGTGGCCCTTGAGGTCCGGGCCGGTGGGCGGCGGAGGGGTGCTGCCGTCGCCGTTGTCGTTGTGGCCGGGGGTGGTGGCGTCGTCGTGGCCGGGCTTGGGGTCGGTGTCGTGGGTGGCCGGGGTGTCGTGGTCCGGCTGGGTGTCGTGGGGCCTGACGTCCTCGGCACCGCTCGCGTCGGTGTCGTGCGGCTTGCCGTCGTCGGGCCGGGCGTCGCCGTCGTGAGGCTTGGTGTCGGCGTCGTGCGGCTTCGCGTCGCTGTCGTGAGGCTTCGCGTCAGCGTCGTGAGGCTTCGCGTCAGCGTCGTGGGGCTTGGTGTCGCTGTCGTGAGGCTTCGCGTCAGCGTCGTGAGGCTTCGGGTCGGTGTCGTGCGGCTTCGGGTCGGTGTCGTGCGGCTTCGGATCAGCGTCGTGCGGCCGGGTGTCGGCGTCGTGAGGCTTGGTGCCGTCCGGGGTGTCGTGAGGCTTGGTGTCCGTGGACCCGTTGGGCGTGGTGTCGTGGGGACGCGGGCTCGACGGGTCGTGCGGGGCGGTGCCGGAAGGAGTCGTGTCGTGGGGACGCGTGCCGCCGTCGTGCGGTGCCGAGCCTCCCGAGCCGCTGGGGGCCGGGTGGTCCGTGCTGGGGCTCGGGTGGCCGGGAGGGGAGGGCAGACCGCCGCCCGCGCTCGGGGACGCGTGTCCGGGAGGCGACGGGAGACCGCCACCGGAACTCGGTGCCGGGTGGTCCGTGCCGGGAGTCGGGTGTCCGGGAGGCGACGGGAGACCGCCGTCCGTGTGGGACGGGGCCGGCGCGGTCGCCGTGCCCGAGCTGGCGGTCGGGTGGTCAGGGTGCGTGGGCAGGCCGGAGCCGCCTGGCGTCGGGTGAGCACCCGAGTTCGGCGGAGTCGGCAGGCCGCTGCCCGAACCCGGCGTCGCGTGCGCGCCGGAATCGGGCGGGGTCGGCAAGCCGCTGCCCGAGCCAGGCGTTGCGTGACTGCCCGAGTTCGGCGGGGTCGGCAGGCCGCTGCCTGAGCCGGGTGTCGGGTGGGTGCCTGCGGAACCTAGCGTCTGGTGCGTGCCGGGGTGGCTGCCCGACGTGCCGGTGCCCGACGGGGGCGTGGGCAGTCCGGAGCCACCGGGGCGAGTGCCGGACGCCGGGGTCGCGGGCGGGGTGGGAAGGCCTGAGGCGTGACCGGGAGGGGTCGGCAGGCCCGTGGGGGCCTTGGACCCGGTCGGGGCGCCCGCGCTCGGGAAGGACGGGACGCCGCCCGCGCCCGGACGGGAGCCGGAGCTCCTGGTCTGGTCGCCGCCGCCCGCGCCGGGGGCCATGGGGGCGCCCATCGGCATCGCGCCGCCCATGACGGGCTGGTGGGAGGTCGGCGGGGCCGCGGCGGGGGCTGCGCTGGCCGCGTGGGTGGTGTTGATGCTGGGTGGCACGACAGGGCCGTGGCCGCCGGACGAAGGCACGCCGCCTGCGCTGGAGTGACCGCCGGTGGGAACGCCGCCGGTCGGCATGCCGCCACCTCCGCCGCCGCCCGTCGAAGGCGGCGCGGACACGGCTGGGCCGGTGGCTGCCGCGGCGTGGGTGGCAGGAGCGTCGGGTCCGGCGTGCAGGGTGGGCGGGGGCGCTACCGAAGCCCCGCCGGGCGCCACAGAGGAGACGGCGGCCGGTTTGGTGTCCTCCGAACCGCCTGGCGGGGTGTAGATCTCGCGGACCTTCGAGCCGACGTCGCGGCCCCGGTCGGCGATCTCGGTGGCCGAGTCCTTGATGGACGCGGCGTCGTCGCTGATGTCCCTGACGGCGTTGCGGACGTCGCGGCCCGCCTCCGCCACCTCCTGGGTGGCGTTCATGGCCTCGGCGAGGGAGTCGGCGTCCTTGAGCTTGCCGATGGCGGAGAAGACGCGGCCGACGGCGTCGAAGAGCGCCTTCACGTCGGCGATGAGCTTCTGGACCGTGTCGATGATGTCCATCACGCGCCGGTAGATCTGGTACGCGTTCCAGACCATCTCGGCTGCCTTGATCCAGCCGGCGACCGGGATCCAGACGGTGGCGGCGGCTTCGAGGAGCTTGTTGACGAGGTAGTCGAGCAGGCGCGCGGCCTGCTTGCCCAGGGCCTCGGCGCCGGAAGCGACCGTGTCGAAGCCCTTCGCGATCAGCTGGGCGACACCCATCTCGGCGAGCAGGCCCGCCTTCCAGCCGAGAGCGATGTACTTCTCGTGGGCGCGAGCCGCGTCGCCGTCCCAGTGGCCGCGCACCTTGCCCACGGCGTCGGTGAGGTTGTACGAGACGTCGTTCATGGCGTTGCCGACCATGCGCCAGGCGTCGCCGTCCGCACGGATCTTCGACCAGTCGCCGGTGATCGGCGTGATGATCGTGGAGACCAGGCTCTCGCCGGTCACGGCCTCGAACACCCAGTTGACCGCCTGCACGCCCCAGCCCTGGTCGCGCAGGACGTCGTTCAACGACGCCGTGTCGACGTCAGGCTGTTTGAGCGAGGCCGCGACCGGGCGCGGGGAACTGTAGGACGCGGTGGTCACTTCAGCAGCCCCTCGAAGATCCGCCGCTGCAGGGCGTCGATGTCCTCGTAGCCCTTCGCCGTCGCGTCCACCGCCGAAGCCGTGCTTTCGAGCTTCGACTTGCCGAAGTCGAGCGTCTCGTCGAACAGCGCCCGCACGATGTCCACGCCCGGCTGCAGCAACGTCAGCAGGCCGGTGAAGCCCGCCTTGTCGCACGCCGTGGCGTGGACGTACTTGCGGATCGTGTCGAACTCTTGGGCCTCGGTGCGCAGGTACTCGGCGTACGCGCGCATCTCGGCCGCGTCGGTGAACAGCGACGACACAGCGTCCCCCCTGCGGACTCAGGTGCTCAGGTCACGCTGTGACGCAGAACTCTCGTCACCAGTTCCCCGTGCGGTGGAAGTTGTCGAGACGTTCAAGGCACGGGTCGAGATGCATGCCCTGAGCGGATACCCATGTGTCGTCGTAGTAGGTGTTCGCGTAACGCTCGCCGCCGTCGCACAACAAAGTCACCACGCTTCCGCGGGTGCGCGACTGCCTCATCTCGGCCACGATCTGGAACGCTCCCCAGAGATTCGTCCCGGTCGACCCGCCGACCCGCCGTCCGAGCAGGTCCTCCACGTACCGGATCGTCGCGACGGACGACGCGTCCGGCACCTTGATCATCCGGTCGATGACCTCGCCGATGAACGACGGCTCCACCCGCGGCCGCCCGATGCCCTCGATGCCGGACCCGCGCGTCGCGACCAGGTCGCGGTTGCCGTCGCGCCACGCGTCGAAGAAGACCGAGTGCTCGGGGTCGACGACGGCGAGCCGCGTGTTCAGCTTCTGGTAGTGGATGTACCGGCCGATCGTGGCCGACGTGCCGCCCGTGCCCGCGCCCACGACGATCCAGTCGGGGGTGGGCGACGGCTCCAGCTTCATCTGCTCGAAGATCGACTCGGCGATGTTGTTGTTGCCCCGCCAGTCCGTGGCGCGCTCGGCGTGCGTGAACTGGTCCATGAAGTGGCCGCCGAGTTCGGACGCCAGCCGCCGCGACTCGTCGTAGAGCGCCGACGGCTCGTCGATGAAGTGGCACCTGCCGCCCTGACGCTCGATCAGCGCGACCTTCTCCGCCGAGGTGGAGCGGGGCATCACCGCGATGAACGGCAGCCCGAGCAGCCGGGCGAAGTACGCCTCGGACACCGCCGTCGAACCGGAGGAGGCCTCGATGACGGGCGTGCCACCGGTGATCCAGCCGTTGCAGATCGCGTAGAGGAACAACGAGCGCGCCAGGCGGTGCTTCAACGAACCTGTGGGGTGCGTCGACTCGTCCTTCAGGTAGAGGTCGATGCCCCATTCGAGCGGCAACGGGTAGCGCAGCAGATGCGTGTCCGCGCTGCGGTTCGCGTCCGCCTCGATGATCCCGACGGCCTCGCACACCCAGTGCCTGGTCCTGCTGCAAACGCGGTCAACGGAGGTACTCACAGCCCGCACGATAACCGGGCAAACGTCCTACGCCTGGGTGAGAGGACCTTCGTCACCACGCAGTTCGGAACGCAGCTTCTCGCGCTCGGCCCTGCGCACGGCCTGGTGGGCGTCGAGGCCGGTCGCGACCCGCTCCCGCAACCCCTTGAAGATGAACAGCGAGGCCGGCAGCGCCACGACCACGGCCACGGCGAGGGCGGGCAGCAAAGGAACCTTGAACAACATGAGCGCGCCCATCACCACGGCCACGAGGCCGAGGCGGGCGAGGACGTAGAGCGTCACATCACGAGCGAGCACCCGTTCAGGTTACGTCGCCTTCCTCGTCACCGGTGTTCGGGCGTCCCTCGAAGCGCGTGGAAAGCACCACCGTCGTGCGCGTGCGGGCCACACCGTGGATGCGCCGCAACCGCCCGAGCGCGCGCTCCAGATCGTCAACCGTCGAGACCCTGACCTTCACGATGAACGACTCGTCGCCCGCCACCCGGTAGCAGGACTCGACCTCGTTGAGCTCGGCCAAGGCGACCGCGACCTCGTTGTCGTCCGCGATGTCGGTGGGGTGGATGCCGATCAGGGCCGTCACGCCCAGGCCGACCGCGCTGGGGTCGACGACCGCGTGATACCCGACGATCACGCCGCTGGACTCGAGCTTGCCGACTCGCTCGTGCACGGCGGAGGCGGACAGGCCGACCTGCCTGCCGAGGTCGGCGTACGTGGCCCGGCCGTTGGCACGAAGTGCGGCGATGATCTGTCGATCAAGAGCATCCACCCCAAACACCCTAAGCCCACGCGTGCACTCGCGTAGCGGCGGTCACACATGCGCGCTGATCGTGGCGATCACACGGGTCGCGAGTTCGCGTCGGCCGACTTCCCGGCGAACTCGCCGCGCGAGCGGAGCGAGCGCAGTGTGAACTGTCCGAATCGCCCTGGTCGTCCCTTACTACCTCTTTACCAAAAAACAAGCGTTCGAGTACCTGATGGGTCAGATGCCACGATCAGACCGGAACGTCTGATCTGAGGAGGACGAGTGACTGCAGCCACCGAGCGGCTCTTGACGCCTGGGGAAGTCGCCAATCTGTTCCGGGTCGACCCGAAGACCGTGACCCGATGGGCCACCGCAGGTCGCATCGGCTCGATCCGCACCCCTGGAGGACATCGCAGGTTCCGTGAGACCGAGGTGAAGGCTCTGCTTTCGGAGCTGACCACCGAGGCGACTGAACCCGTCCGCCACTGAAACCGTAGTTATCCCTGTGCCGCGGGTAATCTCGTGGCAAAGGGAGGTGGCGACACGATGATCTACCTGCTGGCGGTGATCGGTGCGCTCACCGTGGCTGTGCTCGTGTGGCGAGCGTTCGCCCCGCAGCACTCGGAGTACACCCCAGGCCGCAAGGTGATCGCGCCCGACGACGACCCGGAGTTCCTGCGCAAGCTCGATGAGCAGCGCAAGCGCGACGAGTGACGGAAAAGGGGCCCTGATCAACAGGACCCCTTTCCGCTAGTTTTCAGACCGGCTCAGGAGTGCGGGAAGTCGTCCGCCACCACGGCGGCAAGTTCCAGCAGCGCGAGCCGGGTCTCCGGCGCGAGCTGGTCCAGTGCGATCTCCGCGCCTTCTTCGAGGTGCTCGTCGAACGGCAGGCGGACCACGGCGCGGCATCGCTGCTGGAAGTGCGCGGCGAGCTTGTCGAGGTCGACCTTGCCCGACTTCGGGCGCACCGAGTTGATCACGCAGACGGACTTCGCGACCAGGTCGCGGTAGCCGTGCGCCTCCAGCCAGTCGAGCGTCGCCGCTGACGTCTGCGCGCCGTCGACCGAGCCGGACGACACCAGGACGAGCGAGTCCGCCTCGTCCAGGACGCCCTTCATCGCGGAGTGCATCAGGCCGGTGCCGCAGTCGGTGAGCACGATGTTGTAGAAGAGCTCCAGCAGGTCCACCGTGCGCCGGTAGTCGTCCTCGCTGAACGCCTCCGAGACGGACGGGTCCTGCTCGGACGCCAGCACTTCGAGGCGCGCCGGCGACTGCGAGGTGTACGCGCGCACGTCGCTGTACTTCTTGATCTTCGGGGCGTCGCGCAGCAGGTGACGCACGGTCGCCGTGGTCTCGCGCGGGATCTTCAACGCCAGCGTGCCGCGGTCGGGGTTCGCGTCGACCGCGACCACCCTGTCGCCGCGCAGCGACGAGAACGTCGAACCCAGCGTCGTGGTCGTCGTGGTCTTGCCGACGCCGCCCTTGAGGGACAGCATCGCGATCTTGTAGCACCCGCGCAGCGGCTGGTTGATCCGGGCGATCAGCTCGCGTCGCCGCACGTCGGCGGGGCTCTCGCCGAGGTTGATGGCGCCACCGGTCAGCGAGTGCAGGGACTTGCGCCAGCCAGAGGTCGGCGGACGCTTCTCCTTCTTGATCAGCTGCTGCGACGACACTTCCTGTGCCTGCGAGCGGTACTCCTGCTGCGGGAAGTTGTTCGGGTACTGAGCGCCGGCGAACTGGCCGTACTGCGCGGTGTTCGGGGTGTTGTGGGGACCCGACTGGCCGCCACCCACCTGGTAGGGGCCTGACTGCGCACCCGGCACCGGGTAGGAACCCGACGCGTTGCCCGGCACCTGGTACGGGCCGGAGGCGTTGCCCGGCACCTGATAGGGGCCGGAGGCGTTGCCTGGCACCTGGTACGGGCCGGAGGCGTTGCCGGGCACCTGGTAGGACCCCGACTGGTTGCCCAAGTTGTACGGGCCGGACTGGCCGCCGCTGACGTGCTGCGGACCGGACTGCTGCGGGTCGAGGTAGGCCGCCGCCTGCGGGTCGACGTACTGCGGGCCGGAGCCCTGTTCCTCACCCGGTGGTTGCCATGTCACCGCTGTGGCCCTCCCTGAGCAAGAGGGACCGAGACTTCCCCGACCCCCAGGTTGCGACGGTACGCAACCGGCAACGGTTCCATCGACCTGGGGGCTAACTCGTTAGAGACCCGCGTACGAATGCAACCCGCTGGTGACCAAGTTGATGAAGAACAGGTTGAACACGTTCAGGGCAAAGCCCGCGATGTTGATCCAAGCGGCTCCACGGCCACGCCATCCGGCCGTAGCTCGCGCGTGCAGATACGCCGCGTAGACCACCCACGAGACGAACGCGACCGTCTCCTTCGGGTCCCAGCCCCAGAACCGGCCCCACGCGGCCTCCGCCCAGATCGCGCCGAGGATGATCCCGGCCGTGAACAGCGGGAACGCCAGCACGGTGGTCCGGTACGACATCCGGTCGAGCACGTCGGCGGACGGCAGCTTCGGGAAGCGGTCCGACCTGGAGTCCTTGAGCAGGTAGAGGATCGACGTCACGCCGGGGATCAGCAGCACACCGGACGAGATCGAGATCACCGAGACGTGGATCACCAGCCAGTACGACCGCAGCGCCGGCTGGACGGGCGCGGCCTCGGCGTACAGGACGGTGCCGCCGAGGAACAGCAGGACCAGGATCGGCGGCAGCACGAACACGCCGAGACGGCGGATCGGGAACTTCGCCATCAGCACGATCCACGTCACCACGGCCGCGAGGCACAGCAGCGACATGTACTCGTACATGTTGCCCCACGGCGCACGCCCGGCTGAGAGTCCGCGCATGACCAACGATCCGAGGTGCAGCACCGCGCCGAGGACCGTCATCGCGGCGCCCATGCGGCCGATGCGCTCGGCCCTGGTCAGCTCGGCTTTCGGCTCGTCGACGAGGACGTCCGGCCCGCCGGCGCCCACCAGCGCCTTGCGCGGGGCACGGGCGAAGGCCTGCTCGACCGCGTAGAGCAGGATCGCGAAGAGGTAGACCCCGAGTGCGCTGCGGTACAGCCAGTCGCTGTAGGTCGCGAGGGTCTCGTTGACCGGCATCAGGACTTCTCCTCGTTCAGCACCGCGCGGGCGAGCCGCGTGAACTCCTCGCCGTATCCTGCCTGGTCAGTGCGGGCGAGCCCACCGACCTCGACCAAAGTACGCCCGTCGTCCAGACGAGTCGCACGGACCCACACCCTGCGGCGCTTGACGGTCAGCGAGACCCCCAGGCCGAGGATGATCAGGATGGCGAACATCAGCACGTAACCCTGGGTCGGGTCGTGCGAGACCTGCAACGACACCCAGTCGCTCACGGAGTCGAAGCGCACCTTCGTGCCGTCGTCGAGCGCGATCTCCTCGCCCAGCGCGAGGTTCTTGCGCGCGACCTTCTGCAACCGGCCCTGGTCGACCATCTTCTGGTCGATCGAGAAGATCGACTGGCCGCGGCCGTCGTCCACGCCCAGGTCGCCGCGGTACACGTCGACGGCGACCATCGGGTCGTTCAGCGCCGGGAACTTCGAGTTCAGGATGTTGCCGTGCAGCAACGGCGTCGGCGCCAGCAGGCCCGTCACCGCGATCTGGTTCTTGCGCCGCGTCTCGGAGTCCGTGACTCCGGGCGGGTCGAACTTCGTCGCGCCCTCCGAGGCCAGCGTGAGCTGGTCGGTCGGCAGCCACTGGATGCCCTGCGTGCGCTTCTCGCCGTTGGGGAACGTCACCGTGAACGTCGGCGTGTAACCGTGGCCGAGCAGGTAGAGCCGGTCGCCTTCGGTGCGCAGCGGGTGGTTGACCTGCAGCGTGTACGGATTCCAGGTGTTCGAGGCGAGGCTCTCGCCCGACTGGTAGCGGATGTCCGCCTTGAAGCCGACGGGCTGGCCGTTGTCGAGGTACTCGGCGGAGAACTTGCCGATCTCGACGCAGAACGGCGTGAGGTCCGTGCCGTCGACCCGCAGGCCCGGCCGGAACTGGTCGTAGTTGAAGATGCCGCCGTTGCAGAACTGGCCGCCGTCGGCCTGGACGATGATCTGGCCCTCGTAGTTGAACATCTTGCCCAGCGCGAACGACACCAGCAGGCCGAGCAGCGCGAAGTGGAAGATCAGGTTGCCGGTCTCGCGCAGGAACCCGCGTTCGGCGCTGACCGTGTCCTCACCGGTCTCCATCCGCCAGCCGCGCAGGACCTTCTTGGCTCGTGCGACGGCCTCGTCCGGCGTCACGTCGAGCTCGGCCTGGGCGTGGTGCGGCATCCGCGAGAGATTGCGCGGCGTGAGCACCGGCTTCGCGCGCATCTGCTTGAAGTACTCCCACGTGCGGGGAAGCAGACACCCGACGAGGGACGTGAACAGCAGCAGGTAGATCGCGGCGAACCACGGCGTGGCGTACACCTCGAAGAACCCGAGCTTGAGCAGCAGCTGGCCCCACCAGCCGCGCTGGGCGACGTAGTCGTCGACCTTCGCGGCGTTGAGCGAGAGCTGTGGCAGCAACGCGCCGGGCATCGCCGCGAGCGCGAGCAGGAACAGCAGGGTCAGCGCGGTCCTCATCGAGGTGAGCCCGCGCCACGTGTTGCGGAGGAAGGCGATCACTAGAGCGGCAGCCTCACGACGTCGACGAACGAGTAGCGCAGCCACCCGACGAACTCACCCCAGAGCCCGGTGACCAGCGCGATCCCGACCAGGATCAGCAGCACGCCACCGAAGATCTGCACCTGCCGGGCGTGCGTGCGCAGCCACTTCGTGACGCCCAGCGCCCACCGAGCGCCGAGCGCGAGCACCACGAACGGCAACCCGAGCCCCAGGCAGTAGGCCAGGACCAGCACCGCACCGCGCGCCGTCGACGACCCGACCTCGGTGCTGCGCGCGACGGCGAGCACGCCGGCCAGCGTCGGCCCGAGACACGGCGTCCACCCGAGCGCGAACACGGCCCCGAGCACCGGAGCGCCGAACAACCCGGCGTTGGGCTTGGTGTGGAACCGCACGTCCTTCTGCAACGCCGGCACGAGTCCGAGGAACACCAGTCCCATCAGGATCGTGACGACACCACCGATGCGCTGGAACAGATCGGCGTTGAGGAACAACGCGTCCGACGCACCGAGGATGGCCATCGAGGCCAACGCGAAGACGACCGTGAACCCGAGCACGAACAGCAACGAGGCCCCGGCGACGCGCCACCGGCCCTGCTTCGCCGGCTCGTTCGCCTCCACCCGAGGCGCCTCGGCACCGACCAGACCGGCGAGGTACGCGAGGTAGCCGGGCACGAGCGGCACCACGCACGGTGACGCGAACGAGATGAACCCAGCGAGCAAGGCAACCCCGGTGGCCAGCAGCAACGGCCCGGAGATCGCCAGATCGGTGGGGTTCACAGACCTCAGAGTAGGTAGTTGCCCAGATCACGCGACCACCGGCATCGGTTTGACCCAACACAAGGCTTGGGCCAAAAGTGCCAACAATTGCCGCTTGTGGGTGACATCACGGTTGCTTAGCGTCAGCTCATGCATCGTTCCCGGCTGCTACTCCCCGCGTTCACCGTCGCGGCGCTGGCACTGTTCGCGCAGGTACCGGCCGGTGGCGCTGCCCCGGCGATGGAATGGCGCGAGGTCTTCAACGAGGACGGCTCCATCACCCAGGCCCTGACCCCGAAAGCACCAGCCGAGAAATCGACGAACTTCCGCGCCCTGGTCGCGGCCGACGTGGTCCCCGTCCAGGTCACCGGTGACTCGGCAGACCGCTTCGACCTCGTCTTCGTGGGCGACGGCTACACGGCCGACGACCTGGAGACCTACACCGGCAACGTGAAGAGCAAGTGGCAGGAGCTCTCCGCCGTGGAGCCCTTCGCCTCCTACAAGGACTACTTCAACGTCTGGCAGGTCAACGTCGTCTCCGCCGAGTCCGGTGTGGACCACGACCCGACCAAGGGCCTGCTCAAGAACACCGCGCTGGACATGGGCTTCTGGTGCCAGGGCCGCGACGCGAACACCGAGCGCCTGCTCTGCGTCAACGAGACCAAGGCCAAGGAGTTCGCGGCCCTCGCCCCGCAGGCCGACCAGGTGATCGCCCTCGGCAACACCGCGAAGTACGGCGGCGCGGGCGGTTCGGTGGCCACCGCCTCCGGCTCGAACGCCCAGGCAGGCCAGATCGCGATCCACGAACTCGGCCACTCGATCGGCGGCCTGGCCGACGAGTACGACTACCCGTACGTGAACTACGTGGGCTCCGAACCGCGCGAGATCAACGTGACCAACGACCCGACCGGCGCGAAGTGGGGCGAGTACCTGGGCAAGCCCTCTCCGGACGGCGGCGTGGTCGCCCCGGTCGAGGGTGCGCGGTACTACAAGACGGGCCTCTACCGGCCGACCGGCAACTCGATCATGCGCACGCTGGGCAAGCAGTTCAACTCGATCGGCCGTGACGCGATGGTCAAGGCCTTCAAGGCCAAGATCCCGTCGCTGAACGCCCCGGTGGAACCGCCCGCCCAGTAAGCGAGCGACACGAAGAAGGGGGCCTCACGGCCCCCTTTCTCATTCCTTGGCCAGCTCGTCCAGAACGGTCTGGAGGTCGGAGGCCAGCACCGGCACCAGGAACGCCGCCGCCACCTTGTGGTCCTTGTCCACGATGAACGTGGAGGGCACGGTGTTGGCCGGAACGCCCCGGAACACGTTGATGAAGCTCCGGGCCGAAGCGTCGTAAATGGACGGATAGGTCAGCGACCGGTCCTTCATGAAGTCCCGGGGATGGTCCTTCGAGGTCTCCTTGACGTCGACCCCGAGCACCTGGGTCCCGGCGTCGAAGATCTTCTGCATCTCGGGCGCCTCGGTCCGGCAGGGCCCGCACCAGGCACCCCAGATGTTGATCACGACGGGCTTGCCCGCGTAGTCGGAGAGCTTGACGACCTTGCCCTCTTCGAGCAGGGACTCGCCTTCGAGCCCCTTCAACTCCTTGCGCTCGCTCGGCGCGTACCGGATCTTGACCTGCCCACCGGGCGCCACGAGGTAGAAGTCCCCCGCCCCGACCTGGGCGGCGTCCTTCCCTGTGGCGCACCCGGTGAGCAGCAGAAGCAGGACCAGGAACCGCTTCATGCCCCGGTCACCCGAGGGTTCGTGGCACCTACCGGTTCGGAGTAGGCGATCCGGACCAGCTGCTCACCGTCGAAGATCAACGAGGTGAGCGAGGCGAGCGAGCACTCCCGTTTGCGCGGGTCGTGCCACATCCGCTTGCCCTCCAGGAACCGTCGCACGGTCCAAATGGGCAGCTGATGCGAAACGCACACGGCCTCATGCCCTTCGGCGGCGGCACGGGCCTTCTGCACCGCCCCCATCATCCGGTGGGCGATCTCGATGTACGGCTCACCCCACGAGGGCTTGAACGGGTTGACCAGCTTCGGCCAGTGCTGCGGCGACCGCAGAGCACCGTCGCCGACAGCGACCTTCAGCCCCTCGAACTGGTTGTCGGCCTCGATCAACCGGTCGTCGGTGGCCAGTTCCAGCCGATGCGAGTCGGCGATGGGCGAGGCGGTCTGCTGTGCACGGTCCAAAGGGGACGCGACGACGTGCACGATGTCGTGGTCCGCCAGGTGCTCGGCCACGGTCAGCGCCTGCTTCTGGCCCCGCTCGGACAGCTTGAAGCCGGGAAGGCGGCCGTAGAGGACGCCGGTCGGGTTGTGCACCTCGCCGTGGCGGAGCAGGTGGACGACGGTGCGGGTCACTTGCGGGCCTCCTTGGCGGCACGGGCCGCGTGCGGCAGTGCGTCGGCGATCACTGCGAACTCCTCTTCACCCATGGCGGCGTTGACGAACCACGCCTCGAACGCCGACGGCGGGGCGTAGACGCCTCGCTCCAGCAGGGCGTGGAAGAACGGCGGGAAGCGCCACGTCTCGCACGCCTGCGCGCCCGCGTAGTCCTTCACCTCGGTGGCACCGAAGAACACGCTCACCAGGTTCCCAGCGAACTGCACCCGGTGCTCGACACCGGTCTCGGCCAACGCGGCCGCGAACAGCGCGCCGAGGCGCGTGGCGTTGCGGTCGAGGGCCCGGTAGACGTCCTCGTCGGCGGCCTTCAGCGTGGCCAGGCCGGCGGCGACGGCCACGGGGTTACCGGACAGCGTTCCCGCCTGGTAGACGGGGCCGGAGGGCGCCAGCCGCGCCATGACGTCCGCGCGGCCGCCGAACGCCGCCGCGGGCAGGCCGCCGGACATGACCTTGCCGAACGTGTAGAGGTCGCCGCGCACGCGCTCCAGGCCGAACCAGCCGGCGCGCGAGACGCGGAAGCCCGTCATGACCTCGTCCATGATCAACAACGCGCCGTCGGCGTCGCAGATCTCCCGCAGGCCCGCGTTGAAGTCCTGGCCGGGCGCGACCGCGCCCATGTTGCCCGCGGCAGCCTCCGTGATGACACAGGCGATCTCACCGGGGTTCTCCGCGAACGCCGCTCGCACGGCCTCGATGTCGTTGTACGGCAGGACGATCGTGTCCTCGGCCTGCGCGCCCGTGACACCCGGCGACGAAGGCAGGCCCAGGGTCGCGACGCCGGAGCCCGCCTGGGCGAGCAGCGCGTCGACGTGGCCGTGGTAGCAACCGGCGAACTTGATGATCTTGCGGCGCTCGGTGAAGCCGCGCGCGAGGCGGATCGCGCTCATCGTGGCCTCGGTGCCCGAGTTGACCAGGCGGACCTGGCGGACCGGCTCGACCCGGTCGATGATCTCGGCCGCGAGGTCGATCTCGCCCTCGGTCGGCGTGCCGAACGACAGACCGTTCACCGCCGCCTTCTGCACGGCCTCGACCACGGCAGGGTGGGCGTGCCCGAGGATCATCGGGCCCCACGAGGACACCAGGTCGACGTACCGGTTGCCGTCCGCGTCCCACAGGTGCGGGCCCTCGCCGCGAACCATGAATCGCGGGGTGCCGCCGACGGAGTGGAACGCCCGCACCGGAGAGTTGACCCCGCCGGGGGTCAGCGTCGACGCGCGCTCGAACAGGGCCTGGGATCGACTCGCAGTCACGTACCCCAGTCTCACATGTCGGAGTCGGCGGATTTCTGCGGCCGGGTGCGCACGGCCAGCAGGACCTGCCGTGCCACGTCGAGAGCGAGGACCACGGCCAGCGTGAGCGCGCCTGCGGCGGTGCCCAGCCAGTTGCCGTGATAGCGCGTGGAGATCAACGGCTCGCGGCCCTCGATCGGGTACTCCAGGCGCACGACGCCGCGGTTCCACGCCCACACGGCGACGATCACCAGCACGACGATCACCACGACCTCGCCCGCGGCGATGAGCCACCGCTGGGGCTGGTGCAGGCTCGGACCGGCCGGCGGGGCCTGCTCAGGCTCCTCCACCACGGTGTCCGACTCCGGCTCAGTCACGGCCTCTGTCACGTCGCTCACCCTCTCACGACCCGCCGCAGCGCCGCGAGGAAGGCTTCCGGATCGCGCGCCCATCCCAGCACCACCGTGCCGTCGACCAGCCGCAACGGCATCGCGGTCGTCCCCTTGGGCACCGACCAGCCGCCACCGAGCACCTTGGCGCCCGTGGGAGCGCCGACGTCGGTGAAGGCCTGGATCATCGCGACCGGCAGCTTCTCCCGCCCGAACTGGGCCTCTTCGGTCGTCAGCGCGACGCTGCCGGTCTTCACCCTGAGGTTCACCCACAACACCGCGCAGAGCGTCAGCACGAGCCCCACGATCGCCCACAGCGCCGCGGACGCGGGCCCGGTGATGAGCTCGATCAGGTACCCGGCGACCGCGAACCCCGGTCCCCACACCAACGGCCACCAGCTGCTGCCGGACTCCCGGTAGAGCACTAGCGCACGAACTTGTTCGAGGCGGGCAGGAACTGCAGCACCACGGCCGCGATCGTCAGCCCGATCACGACGACGCTGATCACCACGCTCGGCTGCCACACCCGCGCGTTCAGCGAGACGAGCGTGATCGCGATCATCGACAGGAACCCGATGACGCCGAGGATCGTGAGCAGGATGCGCGCCCAGTTCTGGCCGTTGCGCAGCACGACGGCGAACGCGACGTACGGCGCGGCGGCGACGAGCATGGCGAACCCGAACATCACGGCCAAGGTCTTCACCCCGAGCTCGTTCGCCTGCCGAGCCTCCTCCGTGTTGGTGCTGTCCTGGTTGAAGAAGTAGTCGACGTTGGTGAGCAGCAGCACCGGGATCACGGCCACGGAGAGCACGGCGCCCGCGATCCAGATCCACATCGCGGCGGTGATCGTCGCGGGCCGCGGCGGCGCCATCTCGTGGGGCAGCACGGGCGAGAGCGGCGCCATCGAGAAGCTCGCCTGCCCGACGTGGTTCACCTGGTACTGCCCGGTGGGCGCCGGGGTCACGGGATAGGCGCCCGCGGGGTTCTGCCACTGGACGTCGTCGGGGTTCTGCCGCTGCCACGGGTCTTGCGGATAGGTCACTGCTCACGCACCTCCGCGAGCCACTGTGCCGTACGCGCCTGCCACGTGAAGACGATTGCGACGCTGATGAGCAGCAACGTGACCAAGCTCGACGCGCTGATCCCGACGAACAGGATCCAGATCATGTGGACGATCGCGACGAACGACAACGCGATCCGAGCCCAGTTCCTGCGCTTGAGGAACAGCCAGGTCAGCCACGCGTAGGCCGCCACGAAGAGCAGCGCGACCACGGACAGCGTGGCCAGGAAGCTCGTGACCTGACCCGACGTCCAGCCGGTCAGGTCCTGCACCTCACCGCGCTGGAACCACAGCCCGGCGGTGGTGAACAACACGAAGACGGCGATCGCGAGCCAGAGCCCGACCGCGATGCGGACCGGCCGGGGAGCGTCGTTCACGTCAGCTGCTCGCGCTCGGTCAGGTAGTCGGTCGACTGCCGGAAGTAGAACAGCACCAGACCGGAGACGGCGATCAGCACCGTCACGATCCCCAGCGTGTTCGTGATCATCTGGAAGAACAGCCCGATCAGCAACGTGATCATCAGGCCGGTGCGGCTCTTCTTGATCCCTGCCCTGACCTTGCCCGCGAGCCACGCCGCGAGGCCGGCCAGCACGAGCGTCACGACCAGCGAGACGATCACCAGGGTGTTCACCGTCGAGGTGATCATGTCCCGCGTGATCTTCGGGTCCTTGTTGCCTTGCAGGGCGGCCTCGACCAGCACCTGCTTGTTCAGCAGCACGTACAGCGAGGCCAGCACGCTGAGGACCACACCTGCCACGACGAGCCAGTAGCCCGCGGTGATGGTGCGAGGGGTGCCCGATTCCTTCGGAGACGTCACGCTCGAAACCTAGGTCCGCGGGAAGGCGCTGTCCACCGTGGCGCGCTTTCTGAAGTGCGCGGACACCCGGTACATCAGCACGATCGCGGTCGCGTCCAGCACGGTGGTGACCAGCGTTACGGCCAGATCGACCGTCCGCATCTCCACGCCGAGCTCCGCGGCGACCCCGCTGCCCCAGGCGCCGAGCCGGAACAGTCCGAACGCGACGGACGCCCCGCCCAGCACGGTCAGCACGATCCGGGCCCAGTTGCGGCCGCGCGCCATCCTGTTGGCCAGCCGTGTGTACGCGACGAGCACGGCGACGGCTATCACCAGTCCGAAGAGGACACCGCCGTTCACACCGGCGTCGATCTGATCCTGCCCCAGCGAGGGATTCTGGCGGCGCGCCTCGGCCACGAGCGTCTCGCGGTCGAAGAGCTGTGCCAGAAAACGCAGCATGCCGACGCACGCACTGGCGATCCACAGCCAGCGCGCGACGTCGACCAGCTTCGGGACAGGAGCGGGAGCTACCGGTCCAGCCATCGGGCGGCTTCGGTTGCCCAGTACGTGAGCACGATGTCCGCGCCGGCACGGCGGATGGACGTGAGCGACTCCAGGATCGAGCGCTCGCGGTCGATCCAGCCGTTCTGAGCCGCGGCCTCGATCATCGAGTACTCGCCGGAGATCTGGTACGCCGCAACGGGAACGTCCGAGATCTCGGCGACCGAGCGCAGCACGTCCAGGTACAGCAGGGCGGGCTTGACCATGACCATGTCCGCGCCCTCGGCGAGGTCCAGCTGCACCTCGCGAATCGCCTCACGGGCGTTCGCGGGGTCCTGCTGGTAGGTCTTGCGGTCGCCCGCGAGCTGCGACTCGACGGCGTCGCGGAACGGGCCGTAGAACGCCGACGCGTACTTGGCCGAGTAGGCCAGGATGCCGGTGTCGGGCAGGCCCGCCTGGTCCAAGGCGTTGCGGATGAAGGCGATCTGGCCGTCCATCATGCCGCTGGGGCCGACGACGTGGGCACCGGCGCGCGCCTGGGCCACGGCCATCTCGCCGTAGACCTCAAGGGTCGCGTCGTTGTCCACGGTGCCGTCGGCGGCGAGAACGCCGCAGTGGCCGTGGTCGGTGAACTCGTCGAGGCAGCAGTCCGACATGAGCACGGTGCTGTCGCCCAGTTCCGCGCGCAGGTCGCCCAGCGCGGCGTTGAGGATGCCGTCCGGGTCGGTGCCGCCGGAACCGACGGCGTCGCGCTCGGCGGGGACGCCGAACAGCATGATGCCGCCGACACCTGCCTGCACGGCCTCGACCGCGGCCTTGCGCAACGAGTCACGGGAGTGCTGCAGGACGCCCGGCATGCTGCTGATCTCAGCAGGCTCGGCCAGGCCTTCCTTGACGAACATGGGCAGCACCAGCTGCCTGGGGCGCACCTCGGTCTCGGACACGAGGCGGCGCATGGCGGGCGTCGTGCGCAGACGCCGGGGCCGATGAAGTGGGTACATCTCTGACTCCCTGACGGAGAGAGTCGAAGGGGCCACTCAAAGGATCTTGAGTGGCCCCGACGGCTTCACTGAACTAGCTGCGGCGCAGACGCTTGGTCTTGCGCGGGGGAGGCAGCGCTCCTTCGGCGCGCAACCGGGCTGCGTGCGCGGCCAGCGCGTCTACCAGCGCCGGCACGTTCGCCTCCTCTGGCTGCACGTCGACCCGGAGGCCGAACTCCCGCGCCGTCTCGGCGGTCTGCGGGCCGATGCACGCGACGAGCGTGCGGGCGTGCGGCTTGCCCGCGATGCCGACCAGGTTCCGCACGGTCGACGACGAGGTGAAGCACACCGCGTCGAAGCCACCGGACTTGATCATCTCGCGGGTGTCGGCGGGCGGCGGCGCGGCACGCACGGTGCGGTACGCCGTCACGTCGTCGATCTCCCAGCCACGTTCGCGCAGGCCCGCGGCCAGCGTCTCGGTGGCGATGTCGGCCCGCGGCAGCAGCACGCGGTCGACCGGGTCGAGGATGTCGTCGTAGGGCGGGAAGTCGTTCAGCAGGCCCTCGGACGACTGGTCACCCGACGGCACGAGCTCCGGGATGATGCCGAACGAGCGCACCTTCGCGGCCGTGGCCTCGCCGACGCACGCGATCTTCACGCCGGAGAACGCACGGGCGTCCAGGCCGAACTCGCGGAACTTCTCCCACACCGCGCGGACGGCGTTGGTCGAGGTGAAGACGACCCACTGGTAGCGGCCGTCGACGAGACCCTTGACCGAACGTTCCATCTGCGCGGGGCTGCGGGGCGGCTCGACCGAGATCGTCGGCACCTCGACGGCAATGGCGCCGTGCGAGTGCAGACGCTCGGACATCGCGCCGGCCTGCTCCTTGGTCCTCGGAACCAGCACTCGCCAGCCGTACAGCGCCCGCGACTCCCACCAGGAGAGCTTCGAGCGGTTGGCGGCGGCGGCACCGACGGTGACGACCAGCGGGCCGCCCATCTCACCGGCGTCGGCCGCGACGGCGGCCAGCGTGGTGTCGATGGTGCGCTGCTGGAAGCCCGTTCCCTCGGCGGTCACGGCGACCGGTGTCTGCGGCGCGAGGCCGTTCTCCACCAGGTTCGACGCGGCCTCTGCCAGGTGCGAGCCGGTCGCGTGCAGCACGAGCGTGCCGGGCGCGGCGGCGAGGCCGGCCCAGTCCGTCACGGCGCGCACGTCGACCTCGGTGTGCACGCCACCGAGAGCGACACCCGCGTACGCCGGAACCGCGGTGCCCGAGGGCACACCGGGAACGACGTCGAACGGGATCGTCGACTTCGCGACGGCCTGTGCTTCCTTGACGACCGAGTCGAGCGTCAGCGGGTCACCGGCGACGAGACGAACTACCGTCGCGCCGTTGCGCGCCTCGTTCACCAGGTCCTTGGCCACGTCGGCGGACTCACCGACAGCGGGGCGGACCTCGACTCCCTCCGGCACGGTCGCGAGGACGTCCGCAGGAACGTCCGGGTCCGTGACCACGAGTTCAGCCCTGGTGAGCAAGTCGTGGGCCCGGACCGTGAGCAGCCCGGTGTCGCCGGGGCCGGAGCCCACGAAGGCGATGCGTCCGGGGGTCTTGCGTGCGCGGGTCATCAGGGCACTCCCCATCGATTACGCCTCTGGACCGCTGAGAACCGCGGCCCCGAGGTCGAGCAACTCGGCGGCCAGCGCCCGGCCAAGTCCCTCAGCTTCGGTCAAGTCACCGGTGGCGGACGCACGGAGGAGATCGTTCTCCGGCGTCGCAGCGACCCCGCGCAGGGAAAGTCGGTACACGACCTTCCCGTCGTCATCGAGGTCTTCCACCACATCGGCCAGCGCGCCGACCGGCGCGCTGCAGCCCGCTTCGAGCGCGGCCAGCATGGCGCGCTCAGCGGTCACAGCGGCCCGGCTGGCCGAATCGTCCAAAGTGGACTGGATCAGGTGCTCGGCGTCGACGTCGTCGACCCGGCACTCGACTGCCAACGCACCCTGCGCGGGTGCGGGAAGCATCTGGATGGGCTCCAGGTTCTCGGTGATCTCGCTCGTGCGGCCGAGCCGCGCGATGCCGGCGCGAGCCAGCACCACCGCGTCGAGCTCGCCGTTGCGGACCTTGCCGATCCGAGTGTCCACGTTGCCGCGCAACGGAACGATGTCCAGCCCGAGGCCGAGGGCCTCCAGCTGGGCCGCGCGGCGCGGCGAACCGGTGCCCACAGTGGAGCCCACGGGCAGCTCGCCGAGCGTGAGACCGTCGCGCGCCACCAGGGCGTCGCGCGGGTCCTCTCGCAGGGGCACTGCCGCGAGCGTCAACCGGGGGTCCGGCGCGGTCGGGAGGTCCTTGTAGGAATGGACGGCGACGTCGATCTCGTCGTTCGCGAGCGCGTCACGAAGAGCCGACGTGAAGACGCCGATGCCGATCTGGGCGATCGGAGCGTCGGAGAGGTCGCCCGGCGTCTTGATGACGACGATCTCGACCTGAGCTCCGGCAGCCTTCAGCGCCTCGGCCACGGTCCCCGTCTGCGCGAGCGCCAGAGCGCTGCCTCGGGTACCGATCCGTAGGGTGCGGGTCACCGCGTTTCACCATCCACAGAAGCTTGCTTGGTCTGACTGACAACCCCAGGAGCCTGGGGGTCGAGCCCGAACAGTTCGCGGAGAGCCTCCGCGTAGCCGGTACCACCAGGGGCGGAGGCGAGCTCCTTCACCCTGACGGTCGGCGTGTGCAGGAGCTTGTCTACAACGCGACGCACCGTCTTGGCCAATTCACCGCGTGTCGCGGCGTCCAGTTCGGGAAGTCGCGAATCAAGACGGAGCAGTTCGGCGTCGACCACCTCGGCTGCCCGCTTGCGCAGGGCCGTGACGGTCGGCGTGACCTCGGCGGACCGCTGACCCGCGAGGTAGGCCTTCACCTCACCAGCGACCAGTTGGACCGCCAGGCGGGTGTCCTGGCCGGCGGGCGCGTCGGAGAGACGGCGCTGCAGCGTTTCCAGGTCCACCACACGAACGTTCGGCAGATCGGCCGCGGCCGGGTCGACGTCCTTGGGCAGGCCCAGGTCGCACACGACCAACGGCCGCGAGCGCTTGCTGATCATGTCCGCGCGGACGACCGTGTCGACCGACCCGGTGCACGCGAAGACGATGTCCGCGAGGTCGATCTCGACGCCCAGCGCGGCCAGGTCGACGGCCGTCGCGGGGACGCCCTCGGCCTTGAGCGACGTGGCGAGACGCACACCGTTGGCCTGCGTCCGGTTCGCGATGACGACCTCGCCGATGCCCGCCCTGCGCAGGTGCGCGGCGGCCAGGCCACCCATGGCGCCCGCGCCGACGAGCAGCGCGCGCTTGCCGACGAGGGTGCCCAGCTGGGCCTCCGCGTCACCGAGGGCCTCCGACACGACCGACGCGCCCGCGTGGTCGATACCGGTCTCGGAGTGCACGCGCTTGCCGACGCGCAACGCGTTCTGGGTGAGTTCGTGGACGGTCCTGCCGACGGTGCCCGCCTCGTCCGCCGCCGCGTACGCACCGCGCAGCTGGCCGAGGATCTGGGACTCGCCGACGACCATCGAGTCGAGACCGGCCGCGACGGAGAACAGGTGCTCGACGGCAGCGGCGGCGTAGTGCACGTAAAAGTGCTCGTAGAGCGAGTTCGCGTCGACCTGGGCGTGCTGCGCGAGGACCTCGACGACCTCGGACATGCCGCCGTGGAACGACTCGACGACGGCGTAGACCTCGACCCTGTTGCAGGTCGACAGGACCATCGCCTCGGAGACGCTGGGCGCGGCGAGCAGCTGACCGAGGACCTTGGGCAGGTCGGGCTCGGCCACGGTGACGCGTTCCAGGACCGGAACGGGGGCGGTGCGGTGCGACAGACCGACTACGAGCAAGCTCATGTGGTCACCACGTCTGCCGGAGCCGTCTGGCTCACGCTCACGGGCGAATCACCATCCCGTCCACACCGAGTCCGTTGTTGCCGACCGAGACGCTGGCAGCCTCGTCCGCACGTCGAGCGACGTGGAACGACAGGATCTGCATCTCGACCGCCAAGTCAACCTTGCGCACCTCGACGTTGTCTGGAACCTGAAGGACAACTGGTGCAAAGTTCAGAATGCACTGGACGCCCGCAGATACCAAACGGTCGCAAACCGACTGAGCGGCGGGCGGCGGCGTCGCGATGACGCCGATCGACACCTCGCGCTCCATGCAGACCGACGTGATCTCGTCGATGTGGTTGACGGGGATGCCCCCAACAGGGATTCCGACGAGATCGTCGTCCACGTCGAAGAGGGCGGTGACCGGGAACCCACGGCCGGGGAACCCGCCGTAGTTGGCGAGAGCGTGACCAAGGTTACCGATGCCGACGACGGCCACGGAGTGGTTGCGGGTGAGGCCGAGGATGCGCTCGATGTGGCTCACGAGGACCTCGACGTCGTACCCGACGCCCCTCGTGCCGTAGCTGCCGATGTAGCTCAGGTCCTTGCGGAGCTTCGCCGCGTTGACGCCGGCGGCCTGGCTCAGTTCCTCGCTCGAGACCGCCGTCACGCCCTGGTCGGCCATGCCGGACAGCACGCGCAGGTACACGGCGAGGCGGGCCACGGCCGCCTCGGGGATCGCGCGAGCGCGTTCCTTGTCGGCAGCCTCCAGAGGGGTGGTGGTCGTCTCACCTTCGCCCCGCTGTGATGCCACGCTCTCCGACCTCCGGGTGTGCTTCACCGCAGGGACCCGCGGCGTTGGTGATGCTCACACCGTACCGCTTGTGAACGCATGCACAAAGTCGGTGATCGGGTGTCACAGCACTGGTGACAGGGCGTGACCAGCACTTCAGCGGTTCATGATCACTACGGGGTGAGCGCCTACTCGACGGTGAAGGTGACCGAATGCCATCCCGTCGCGCCGTCGGGAACCGGGTCCAGGCGCGCCTGGTCCTGGGTGAAGCCGGATTTGTCGGTGGCCCGGCACTCGACGGTGTGACTGCCCTGGGAGAGGTCCGTCTCGATCTTCCACATCCGCCAGGTGCTGTCGCTGACGTCGGCCGCGAGCTCGGTCTCCTGCCACGGCCCGCCGTCGACGCGGACCTCGACCTTGGCCACGCCCTTGGGCTGCGCCCACGCCGTTCCGGCGATGACGGCCTTCCCCTTGACCTTGCCCATCCGCCCGGGCCGGTCGATCCGCGAGGACGCCTTGATCGGCGCCCTGGTCGCCCACCCGCGCGGAATCCAGTAGCCCTGGTCCTTGGCGAACGTGGTGACGTTGAGGTCGGTGACCCACTTGGTCGCGGAGACGTAGCCGTAGAGCCCCGGCACCACGAGCCGCGCGGGGAAGCCGTGCTCGGCGGGCAGCGGTTCGCCGTTCATGCCGATCGCGATCAGCCCGTTCTCCAGCACGTAGTCGAGCGGGCTGCCCGCAGTGAACCCGTCGTCGCTGGTGCTGAACAGCTGGTCGGCGCCCGCCTTCACGCCTGCCTCCCGCAGCACGTCGCCGATCTTGACGCCGATGAAGTTGGCCGTGGAGATGTACGGCCCGCCGACCTCGTTGGAGACGCAGGTCAGCGTGACCGTCTCCTCCACGAGGTCCTTGCTGCGGATCTCCTCGAACGTGAGCACCATCGGCCGCTCGACCATGCCGTGCACCCGCAACGCCCACTCCTCCGCCCGGATCCGCGGCACGCTCAGCGCGGTGTCGATCCGGTAGAAGTCCTTGCCGCTGGTGATGAAGCTCGGGGTGCCGTCCTTGACGAAGTCGGCGTTGAACGGGATCTCCGGCGCCTTCGTCTTCGGCGTGAGGTCCCCGATGGCCTGCCTCGAGCCCTCGACGTCCGTCCGGTTGCCGAACAGCTGCCCCGCGACCCCCGCGAAGACCGTCAGCCCGGCGGTGATCAGGAAGCCGCGCCTGCTGTCACTCTCCTCGGCCTCTTTGTGCAGGTAGCGGAACACGTAAACGCCCGCGGCCGTGCTGGCGACGGGCGCGAGGACCGCGAGCTGCCCGACGTCCGGCCTCGTGACGACCGCCACGACCCCCACGAACCCGAGCAGCACGGCCACCAGCGACCCCGGCGCGGCACTGTTCCTGCTGGCCAGGCCCGCACCGATGCCGATGCCCGCCAGGACCAGGGCCATGCCGGTGAGCAGCACGAGCTTGTCGGCCGTGCCGAACGTGGTGACCGCGAAGTCCTTCAGCCAGGACGGCGTGAGGTCGATGGCGGCGTTGCCCACCGCGAGGTACGGGGAGGCGCTGATGCCCACGAAGGCCGCCACCAGGTGCCCCGCCGCTAGGGCGGCCACGAGGGCGAGCAGTCCGGTGAGTGCGGCCTTGGCGGGCTTCATGCCTCTCATTCGACACCCGAGCGGCCCTGGTTCGCTCAGGTCGTAAGCCCTCGGTAATCAACTCCTAGGACAAGGCCGCCCGCAGGCGGTCCTCCTCCACCTTCCAGTACCCGTGCTCGGACCCGTCCACCAGGAACACCGGCACCCGGTCCCCGTACTCGGCCCGCAACTCCGAGTCGGAGTCCACGTCCTCGACGGACCAGGTCGCGCCCAGGTCGGCGCAGATCCGCTCGATCTCGGCCGCCGCCTCCTCGCAGGCGTGGCAGTCGACCCGGCTCATCAGCGTCACGTGGTGGCTCATGCCGGTCATGCTCCCAGCGGCTTGCGCAGGACGGCGCGCGCCAGCTTGCCGGTCGGCGAGTGCGGCAGGGCCGGGGCGAACTCGACCGACGTCGGCACCTTGAACTTGGCCAGGCGCGCGGCGCAGTGCGCGACGACGTCCTCGACCGACGCGGTGGCGCCGTCGCGCAGCACCACGACGACCTTCACCGACTCGCCGGTCTTCTCGTTCGGCACACCGACGGCGGCGGCCTCCAGGACGGCCGGCATCTCGCCGACGACCTGCTCCACCTCGTGCGGGTAGACGTTGAAGCCGTTGACGATGATCAGGTCGCCCGCGCGGTCCACCAGGTGCAGGTCGCCGTCGGCGTCGATGAAGCCGACGTCGCCGGTGCGGAACCAGCCGGAGCCGTCCGGGCCGTACGCGCCGTCCGGCCAGTAGCCGCTGAAGAGGTTGTCGCCCTTCGCGGACACCAGGCCCGTGCCGGGCTCGTCCTCGTCGATGTCGAGCACCGAGCCGTCGGTGTCGACCAGGCGGATCTCGACGCCCGGCAGTGCCTGGCCCACCGAACCCGGCTTCGGCACGCCGCCGACCAGCGTGGACGTCAGCACCGGGCCCGTCTCGGTCAGGCCGTAGCCCTCGTAGATCGGGATGCCGATGGCGCCGCGCATCTCCGCGATGACGCTCGCCGGGAGCGGGGCCGCGCCGGAGGTGAAGAGGCGGATGGTGGCGAGCTTCTCGCGCAGCACCTCGGCCGGGTGCGCGAGCAGCGCCCGGTACATGGGCGGCACGCCGACCATCGTGGTGACGCGGTGCTCCTCGATGACGTCCAGCACCGCCGCCGGGTCGAAGCGCTCCAGCAGGATCGCCGTGGCACCGGCGCCCGCCACCTGCAGCAGGCCGGGGCCGAGGCCGTAGACGTGGAACAACGGCAGCGCGAGCAGCACCCGGTCGCCCGCCGTCACGGGAGCGGGGCGCAGGGAGGCGCACTGCGAGACGTTCGCGAGCAACGCGCGGTGCGACAGCATCGCTCCGCGCGGCACGCCGGACGTGCCCGAGGTGTAGCCGAGAACCGCCAGGTCCTCACCGCCGCGGACGGCCTCGAACGGCTCGGCGGTGGCGGTGACGTCCGGAACGTCGAGAACCTGGGCATCGGAGCCCTCGCCGTCGCCGACCAGCAGCGCGGCGCCGGAGTCGGCGAGGATCCGCTGGAGCTCGCGCGGCGGGATGCCGGGGCCGGTGGGCACCACGACGCCACCCGCACGCAGAATTCCGAAGACGGCGACCACGAACTCGGGGCTCGTGGGCAGTCGTACCGCCACTCGGTCGCCCGATTCGAGTCCTGAATCAGCCAAATGGCGGGCGAAAGCATCGGTCGCGCCGTCGATGGTTTCCCACGTGAGGCTCTTACCGCTCGCTACGTCGACCAAGGCGACGTGGCTGGGTCCCCGCTGTGCCGAAGCACGGACCAGATCTGACACATTGCGAGCGGAAGTCAACATGGCCTCCTCATGAACAACTGGACGCTTCGAGCAGTCTTCCACGCGTGACGGGCGTCATGAAGTCACGGTTGGCTCGTCTACACCACAGAACCGTCCGCTACCTACTACGGAGTAACAACACGTATGCTGCCGCCACGGCGACTCTGTGGAGGTGCCGCGAGCCGATGACCGCGCGGGCACGACCGAACACGATCAGGACCACCCGGACCATGACGGGGGGTCAGCACGACAACGCCGCCGACGAGCCGTGGCAGCTCGTCAAGGCCGCCCAAGCGGGTGACACCGAGGCGTTCGGAGTGCTGTACGACAACTACGTCGACATGGTGTTCCGCTATGTCCTCTTCCGGGTGGGCGGCGATCGCGCGTTCGCCGAGGACGTGACGAGCGAGACGTTCCTCAGGGCACTGCGGAGCATCGGTTCGGTCAGCTACCAGGGCCGCGACGTCGGGGCCTGGTTCGTCACGATCGCCCGCAACATCGTGTTCGACCACGTGAAGTCGAGCCGCTACCGGCTCGAGATCACCACGGCTGAGCTGCAGGACAACCGCGAGGAGACGAGCGGACCTGAACAGGAGGTCATGACCGAGGCGACCAACGCGGAGCTGCTCCGGTGCGTCTCCCAGTTGGGTGACGACCAGCGCGACTGCATCGTGCTGAGGTTCATCGAGGGCAAGTCCGTGTCCGAGGTCGCGCAGATCATGGACCGCAACGAGGGCGCCGTGAAGGCGCTGCAACACAGGGCCGTGAGGCGGCTCGCACAGATTCTTCCGTCGTGGTTGCGGTGATTGCGATCGCAGACGCGTAACCCAAACTAGATCAACTTCGTTACTCGGGCTGAGATGGACGGCAAGGGAAGAACATCGCGGTGGCGGCACACGGAGCACGAGCGCTTCGCTCGTGCCGTTGAAGGCGGCCCACAGCCGGTAGGCAACGACGACCTCGCTGAGGACCTCGCGATCGTCGAACTCCTCCGGCGGATGGACGTCGGCCCGGACGCCGAGGCGCGCGAACGGATGAGACAGCGCGTCCTCACCGCGCCCCCGCCCGAGAAGCCACTGGAGCTCTCGTCGGTAAGACGGGTGGGAGCGCGCGCACGATTAGCGGTCGCAGCGGCCGCGGTCCTCTGCTTGCTGTTGTCACTCGCCGGCATGAGTGTGCTGCTCAGCCGTGACGCGCTCCCGGGAGACCCGCTCTACGGCATCAAGCGCACCACCGAAAGCGCGTCGCTGGGCCTGACCTTCGACGACGAGGACCGCGCCCTCAAGCACCTCGAGTTCGCCGCGTCCAGGGTCACCGAGATGGAGACCCTCGCCGACCGCTCCTCGGCCCCGGAAGCGCAGCTCACCGCGCTGTCCGACCTGGACGCCGACGCGGTCGAGGGCGCCCGCCAGCTCACCGTCTACGCGACCTCGTCCGACGAGACGGCCCTGCCCGCGCTCCGCGACTGGGCGCTCGCCCAGTACGTGAAGATCGGCACCCTGCGCCCCCGTCTGCCCGGCGACGCCGGCGCCCACGCCGACACCACGATGTGGCTGCTGGCGAGCATCGCCCAGCGAGCTCACGACCTGGCCGCACGCGCCGGGTGTGACGCCGTGGTCAGCGGTTCCTCCGACCCGCTCGGCCCACTGCCGGCCAAGGACGAGTGCGCCGCGGCGGTCACCGACCCGAACTCCTCGTCGGGCCGCAAGCCGTCCTCGGTCCAGCCGACCCCGTCCGGCCTGCCCACGCCCTCTGGCTCCGCGGTCCCGCCGGTCCAGCCCACCCAGTCGGTGGCGCCGGGCACGTCGAACCCGCAGACGTCCAAGCCGGGCTCCTCCCCCCAGCCCACGACCGGCAAGCCGGGAATCACGATTCCGCTGCCGCTCCCGCTGCCGAGCATCTCGCTTCCGCTGCTCCCCGGCATCAGCTTCGGCTGAGTCGGGCGGTTTCCGACGAACCTGATCGCTACGCTTGGGACATGGCAAGCAAGCGTGACGTGGAGAGCGACCGGCTGGCCGAACTAGCCGGCGAGGCATCGGCAGACGCGGCGATCAAGGCTGCCGCGATGGCGCCAGAGCTCGAAGCGTCGCTGACGGTCCCGCCGGACCTGACGGCCGCTGCCTTCTTCGACGTGGACAACACGATGATGATGGGCGCGTCGATCTTCCACTTCGCCCGTGGCCTGGCCGCGCGCAAGTACTTCTCGTCCTCGGACCTGGCCGGCTTCGTCTGGCAGCAGATGAAGTTCCGGGTCGGCGGCCGCGAGGACCCGGAGTCGGTGAAGGCCTCCCGCGAGCAGGCCCTCTCCTTCGTGGCGGGCCGCAGCGTCGCCGAACTGGTCTCGCTGGGCGAGGAGATCTACGACGAGCTGATGGCCGACCGCATCTGGAAGGGCACGCAGGCCCTCGCCCAGATGCACCTCGACGCGGGTCAGCGCGTCTGGCTCGTCACCGCCACGCCGGTGGAACTCGCCCAGATCATCGCGCGCCGCCTGGGCCTGACCGGTGCCCTGGGCACGGTCTCCGAGTCGACGAACGGCGTCTACACGGGCCGTCTGGTGGGCGACCTCCTGCACGGCAAGGCCAAGGCGCAGGCGGTCCGTTCGCTGGCCGCCAAGGAAGGCCTCGACCTGCGCCGCTGCACCGCCTACTCGGACTCGTCCAACGACGTCCCGATGCTGTCGGTCGTGGGCACCGCCGTGGCCGTGAACCCGGACTCGCAGCTGCGCGAGGTCTCCCGGCGCAAGGGCTGGGAGATCCGTGACTTCCGCACCGGCCGCAAGGCGGCGAAGATCGGCGTCCCGTCGGTGCTGGGCGTGGGCGCGCTGGCCGGAGCCGTGGCGGCGACGATGGCCTACCGCCGCCGGGTGAAGTAGCGGATCAGACGATCCCCAGTTCCCGCCACCCCTGCTCACCGGCGGGAGCGAGAACGACGGCACGCCCGGACCCGATCCGCCGCACCCAGCCGCGTTCGAGGAACACCCGGCACAGATGGGCTCCAGCCGCGCCGGCGAGGTGAGGCACGCGCTCGGTCCAGTCCAGGCACGCCCGGCTGACCTGACGCTGCGAGGGTTCGAACCCGAACTCCTTCAGCCACACCATCCCCGGTTCGGTGACGGCGAGCTCCGCCGTGACCACACCCAGCCCCACCAGCCCTGACCTCAACGCGATCCCGAGTTGCCCTGCCAGGTGGTCGTAGCAGGTCCGGCCACGCGCCATCGCCTCCGAGGCAGAGGCCGCCCGCAGCGAACGAGGTCGCGCGTCCGGCCCGGCGAACGCGGCCATGCTCTCCAGCAGCTCCGCGACGTGCGGCCCGGCCAGAGCCACGTACCGGTGCCGTCCCTGCCGGTGCTCGACCAGCAGCCCGCCCTCGATCAGCCGGGTCAGGTGCTCGCTGGCGGTGGAGGCGGCCACCCCGGCGTGAACGGCCAGCTCCCGGGCCGTCCAGGCCCGTCCGTCCAGCAAAGCCCCGCAGAACGCCGCCCGCGTCCGGTCCGCGAGCAACCCGGCAACCTGCGCAAGTCCCTCCATGAACCCCATTCTGCGACCGGAACACTTCGGCCCGCGCCGAACCGTCCCGGCTCTAGCGTCGACACCATGACCGAAGAGCTGCTGAGCCTCCCCGTGCCGAGCGTCCCCGGCGGCGAGCGGGGCGTGGCGTGGCTGCGCGCCACCGTCGTCCGTTTCAGCAACGGCCCGGACCACACCCGCAGGCGTGCGCTCACGACCAAGCTCCTCGACGACGTCACCGCGACCACGCTCGACGAGCTGGCCACCGCACTGGGCCTGCCCGGCTCGCTCGACGACATCGCCGGAATTGCTCCGAGCTACCAGCCGCACGAGCCGATCACCGCGGCAGCCGACGCGGCCGTGGAACGCCTGGCCGGCACCCACGACGAGGAGACGGCAGCGAGAATCGGCCTGCTCGTCCAGGCCTGGGCGGCCACGAACGCCCTGGCCGAGCACCTGCGCACCGGCAACCAGGCCCCGCCGGTCCCGATCACCCGCAGGGCCGCGGAGACCGGCACCGTCGAGGTGAGTCTCGACGGCCACCCGTTCGGCCACGGCCCGCACGCCTGCCCCGGCCGGCACCTGGCCACCCGGATCGCCAAGAACATGGCGTTCAGGGCCATGCACCACCAGGACGAGCCGCTGATCCTCCCCAACGCCTGGGACCACGCCTCGGCCGTGGCTCTGCACGCGGCGGGCTTCACGGCGATCGGCACGACGAGCCTCGGTGTCGCGGCAGCGCACGGCATCCCGGACGGCATGGGCCTGGCGGGCGACCAGGCGACGGCACTGGCGAGGCTGCTGGCCACGTTGCCCTGCCCGGTCACCGCGGACCTGGAGTCGGGCTTCGGCAGGACACCGGCGGAGGTGGCCGAACTCGTGGCGGACCTCGGCGTGGCCGGGGTCAACCTGGAGGACGGCCGCCCGCACGGCCTCGCCACCCCGCAGGAGCAGGCAGAGCTCATCGCGGCCGTGAAGGAACGCGCGCCGGGCGTCTTCCTCAACGCCCGCATCGACACCCACTGGCAGGGCGTGGCCCTGGAGGAGACCGAGGACCGGGCGCGCCGCTACGTCGACGCCGGCGCGGACGGGATCTTCGTGGCAGGCCTGACCGAGCCGAGGGACATCGAGACGCTGGCGGCACTCGCCCCGTTGAACGTGCTGGCCCAGCAACGCACGCCGAAGGAACTCGGAGACCTCGGCGTGAAGCGGATCAGCACGGGCTCGCTGCTGTTCAGGGCGGCCCTGCACCACACCGTCGCGACCGCCGAAGCAGTGCGCGACGGCAAGCCCGCCTCACGGTCGTTCAGCTACGACCAGGTCCAGGACCTGATCAGCCGAGGAACACGTTCCGCCGCTGGGTGAGCAGCCGGTAGAGCGTCTGCTGGATCGTCTCCCGCACCTGGTCGGTGAGGTTGAAGACGAGCATCGGGTCGTCGGACGCGTTCTCGCCGAACACGTCCGTCTGGATCGGCTCGCCGAACTCGATGTACCACTTCGAGGGCAACGGGATCGCCCCGAGCGGACCGAGCAGCGGGAAGAACGGCGTCACCGGGAAGTACGGGAAGCCGAACAGCCGCGCGAGAGCCTTGATGTCGCCGATCATCGGGTAGATCTCCTCGGCCCCGACGATCGAGCACGGGATGATCGGCACACCGGTCTTCAGCGCCGCCGACACGAAGCCGCCGCGGCCGAAGCGCTGCAGCTTGTAGCGGTCCTTGAACGGCTTGCCGACACCCTTGAAGCCCTCCGGCCACACGCCGACGAGCTCGCCGGAGGACAGCAGCCGTTCGGCGTCCGCGTTGCACGCGAGCGTCTGGCCGCCCTTGCGGGCGATCGCGCCGAGCAACGGCGTGCGGAACACCAGGTCGGCGCCGAGCCCGCGCAGGGACCGGTGCGCCGGGTGCTCGGACGCGATGCCGTACGACGTCATCAGAGCGTCCAGCGGCAACGTCCCGGAGTGGTTCGCGACGATCAGCGCGCCGCCGGCCAGCGGGATGTTGTTCATGCCGATGGTCTCGACGCGGAACCACTTCTCGTACAACGGCTTCAGCGGCGGCATCAGCACGTTCTCGGTGAGGTCGCGGTCGAACCCGAACTCGTCGATCTGGTAGTCGCCCGCGATCCGCCTGCGTGCGAACGACAGCAGGTCGGCCAGCCTGCGTTCCCAGTCCGATGTCTCGGACTGCTGCTGCTCGGGCTCGGGAACCACCTCGACGTGGCGCGCTCTGCGCGCGGCGTCGCGTTCCGGGTCGTGCAGCGGGATAACGCGTGCTCCTGCCACTGCGTTCATCTCCTCAAAGCAAAGATCAGCGGAATCTGGCGGCCGCGTCGAGGATTCCCCGCTCCGCGGCTTCGACCGTCTCCGGGTCGATGAGCGGCTTCAGACCTCGGCCGTTCACGTAGTCGTCGAACGCCTGCTGGGTGGTCCACCGCGGCGTGAACCCGAATTCCTTCTTCAGCAGGGTGGTGTCGACCACGCGCCCCCAGTTGAGGAACCTCATCTGGTCCGGCGAGAAGTCGACGAGCCGGGCGCTCCGGAAGAAGCCACCGACCGTGGGCACGGCCATGCTGGGCACCGGCAGGTTCAGCCTGCCCGCACGCCTGATCGCCTGCGACAGCAGCAGCACGCCGTCGCCGCCCACGTTGAACACACCGGGCAGGTCGTGCATCGTCGCGCGCTCCAGGACCGCCAGTGCGTCCTCGGAGTGCAACAGCTGCACGCGAGCGTCGTAGCCCAGAACGGTGGGCACGACCGGAAGAGCGAAGTAGCGCGTCAGCACCGTGTCGATGCGCGGGCCGATGAAGTTCGTGAAGCGCAGCGTGGTGACGTTCACATCCGGCCTGCGGCGGCCGAACCCGCGCACGTACCCCTCGACCTCGACCGCGTCCTTGGCGTAGCCGGACGACGGCAGGTCCTTGGGGCCCATGTCCTCGGTGAACACCGCCGGGTCGCGGCTGCTGGACCCGTAGACGGCGCTGGTGGACTTCACGACGAGCTTCTGCACCTTGGGCGACTTCTGGCACGCGGCCAGCAGCTGCATGGTGCCGATGACGTTCATCTCCTTCATCACCGTGCGGCCGGTGGGCCCGGCCGGGTTCGCGGTGACGGAGGCGTGCACGACCGTGTCCACGTTCGCGGTGGAGATGACCTTGCTGATCAGCGGGTTGCGGATGTCGGCCCGCACGAACTCGGCCCTGCCCATGCGGCGCAGCAGATCGCGCGGCGGCGGTTCGGTGTCCACACCGAGCACGCGCTCGATGTCCGGGTTCGCGGCGAAGCGCGCGGCGAGGTGGCCGCCGAGGAAGCGGCTGACTCCGGTGACGAGGACGACCTTGGGCGTCATGCGACTCCAAGCACGAAGGGTGGTGCGATTGGTCGATGCTACAGACCGAATAGAGAACCGCAGGGGGCCGGAACGCCGTCTTGACGCAGGTCACGCAGGCTTTACCGGCTAATCACCCGAACGGCGGCGACCGATCCCGTGTTTCCCGTGGTTCGTCTCACTGGGTGATATCCGTACCGGGGCAAGCACCCGAGCGAGTACCCCTGAGCCGCCCTTGGAAACGCAACCGCCGCCGACCTCCGTGAGGAGACCGGCGGCGGCAGAGCGCATGCGGGCTTACTTGCCGCGCTTCCTGCGCTGGACCCTGGTCTTGCGCAGCAGCTTGCGGTGCTTCTTCTTCGACATGCGCTTGCGGCGCTTCTTGATGACCGAGCCCATGCGGGTTCCTTAGCTCTAGACGTTGCTTTGACTGGCGCGCCCCAGCCTTGGCCGTGTCAAGCACGGCGCGCCGGTAAGCACGATCGGCCTACCAGTCTACCCGGCGGGATTCACCAGCTTTCAGCCAGCGTCGAAGTACGCGTTCTCCAGGTAGGCGTGGACCGCTTTTTCGGGCACCCGGAACGACTTCCCCACCCGCACCGCGGGCAGTTCACCGGAGTGCACCAGGCGGTACACGGTCATCTTGGAGACCCGCATCATCGAGGCCACCTCGGCCACGGTCAGGAACTGAACCTGAGCGAGACCTGTTCGTTCGTTCTCCTTCGCAGGCATACATCACCGCATCCTTCGACACGTGTCGTGCCGTCGGTCTTCCCCACCAACGGTTCGACACGCACGTGCTGCCTCTGAGAGTAGCGGGACTGGTGTGACTCCTGCGACGTCCAAAGTGGGGACGACCCCTCACTTGGCTCAGTCCTCGTGCTGACGACCCAGCTCGACCGAACGGTCACGAGCGCTCTCGATGGCCGCGAGCAGGGCCGCACGGACGCCGTGCTTCTCCAGCTCGCGGATGGCCATGATCGTCGTGCCCGCGGGCGACGTGACGGCCTCACGCAGGATCACGGGGTGCGAGGAGCCCTCGTTCAGCATGGTCGCGGCCCCCACGGCCGACTGGATGATCAGCGTCGAGGCCAGGTCGCGCGGGATGCCGAGCAGGATGCCCGCGTCGATCATCGCCTCGACCAGGAAGAAGAAGTACGCGGGCCCGGAGCCCGACAGCGCCGTCACCGCGTCCTGCTGCGACTCCGGCACGACCGCGACCTTGCCCACGGTCGACAGCATCTCCTCGACGACCTTGAGGTGCTCAGGCGTCGCGTTGGAACCGCCGGAAACGGCGCTCATGGCCTCACCGACGACCATCGGGGTGTTCGGCATGACCCGCACGACCGGCGTGCCCTCGGGCAGCCTGCGCTCGTACAGGGCCGTCGGCAGCCCCGCGCACAGCGAGACGATCAACGTACCGGGACGCAGCACCGGCCCGAGTTCCACCAGCAGCGGTTCGATGTCCTGCGGCTTGACCGCCACGATCAGCACGTCGGCCTGGGCCGCCGCGCCGGCGACCGTGACGGCCTCGAACCCGTACTGCTCGGTCAAAGCACGAGCCCGTGACTCGTGCTTCTCCGTGAACATCAGATCCGCGGCGGCGCGACCGCCCTGCAGGAGCCCGGACAGCAGCGCCTCACCGATCTTGCCCGCGCCGAGCACCGCGATCTTCGTCATCGGTCAAGTCTCACACAGCGGGCGTCAACGCAAGCTGCCGTGCCTGACACACCAACCGGCCGGCGGAATCGATCACCGTGGCGTCCTCGTCGAACCACTGGCCGTGCACCGCCTGGCAGGTGACGTGGATGCGCAGCCAGCCCGGCGCCGGCCGTGCCCGCAGCAGCGCCGTCAGTTGCACCGTCGGTGACCAGCCGAAACGACCGAGGTTGAACGTCACGGGCATCGACAGATCGCCCGCGAGCAACGCGAAGTACGGGTCGGGCTGCTCGTCGGTGGGCCGCGCCCACAGCTTCAGCGTGAGCGGTCCGTCCGTGCGCCGGTCGAGGAACGTCGCCGACTCGCGGTCCACCCGGAGGTCGCACAGCGCGCCCACCCGGTAGACCCCGCCGGTCGGGAACGTGGCCATCTCCACCGAACCGGGCGGTGGCGCCGCGGGCATGGTGGGCAGGTTCACGTAGTCGGCCCGGTGCTCGGGGATCCGCCCCGTGGTGACCGACGCCTCAACGCACACCTGACCGCGTTGCTCCAGCGTCACCGCGACGACCGTCGCCGTCCGCCCGGCCTTGCGCACGTCGGTGCGGACCAGCACGGGCCCGACCTCCGGCGCACGCAGGAACTGCGCGGACACCGCCAGCGGATCACCGTCGGCAATGTGAGCAGCAGCACGGGTCATCACCGCGAGAAGAAAACCGCCGTGGGGCTTCGGGCCCACGGTCCACTCGGCGGGCAGGGACGCGGTGAAGGTTCCGTCACCGAGCGACCGCACCGCACTGGACTTCGAGAAGGTCATGAGCGGCTGGCCAGCGACCGCAGGAAAAAGGTCACGTTGGCAGGCCGTTCCGCAAGTCGCCGCATGAGATATCCGTACCACTGCTCGCCGTAGGGAACATAAACACGAGTGCCGAGACGCTTCTGCTCCTCGGTCCGGATGCCGTAGAGCATCTGGTACTCGAAGTCAGTTTTGTCATACCAGCGCGCTCGTTCGCCAATGATCTCGATCAGGCGCGGGTCATGCGTCGCGAACATCGGATACCCCTCTCCGGCGAGGAGAACGTTCAGGCACCGCACGTAGTTCAGATCAACCTCGGATGGATCCTGAATCGCAACCTCGGGAGGCTCCGCGTAGGCCCCCTTGACCAGCCTGACCCTGCTCCCGGCCCCGGAGAGCGCCTTGCAGTCGTCCAACGTCCGATGCAGGTACGACTGCAACACCGCCCCGACCCAGGGCCAGGTGCGACGCAATTCACTCAGCACCCGCAACGTCGAGTCGGTGGTCGTGTGGTCTTCCATGTCGAGCGTGACGGTCGTCCCGCACTGCTCGGCGGCGGCACAGATCCGGGAGGCATTCGTCAGGGCGAGCGACTCGTCGAGCGTCTGCCCGACCGCGGTCAACTTGACGCTGACCTCGGCATTCACCGCCAGCCCCGCAGCGTGCAACGCGTCGAGCAACTCGAGGTACGCCTGCACGGTCCGCTCGGCCTGAGCCTCGTCCTTGGTGTCCTCACCGAGGTAGTCGAGCGTCACCGGCAGCCCCAGCCCCCGCACGACCTCGACAGCATCTCGGGTGGTCTCGCCGGCGACGAACCGCTTCACGACATCGCGGCTGATCGGCGCGTTGGCGACCAGATGACGGACCGCGTCGTTGCGAGACGCGGCCATGATCAACGCTCGCAGCGGGTTCACACCAGAAACCCTAACTCGCCACTCAACCAACAGCGCCGGGACTCGCCCCGCGCGGTGCCACCCGGAAGCCAGCAGCGCAAAGCAACCAGGTACGAGGCCTGGCGTGGCGATGCGAAGCGAGCCGTATGAACCTAGGGCGCCGGGTAAGCGGTGCACCCCGCTCACGGCGATTGGGGCTTGACCTTGAGGGGCTGGGTGCCACCCTGTCTGGGCTCGGCCGGGGGCGCTTTCACCCCGGTCTTTGAGGCCGACTACGCGCCCAGCTAGAGGCTCAAGGTCAAGCCCCAACCGCAACCCCGCACTTCGTCACGACCCACGCGCCCACCCTCGCAAGGCGACCACCCGCACGGAACGCGACCAACCCCGCTGGAACGCGACAAACCAACGCAAGCCGACCCGCACGGTCAGCCCTCAGCGAGAAACCCCAGGCCGAGCCTTCCCGGCCCCACCCTCAGCGGCCCAGTCCAAATGCAGCCGGGCGAACAACAACGCCTCAGCCAACATCTCCCGCCGCCCAGCAGGAGTCCCAGCCCGACGTGTGTTGACCTCCAGCACGACCTGCCCGTCGAACCCACCCCGAGCCAGCATCTCGCAAAGCTCCGCGCAGGGCTGAGTCCCGCGCCCAGGCACCATGTGCTCGTCCTTGGGAGCCCCGGACCCGTCAGCCAGGTGGATGTGCCGCAGCCCGTCCCCCATCCGCTTGGCCAACTCCAACGCATCCATGTGCGCGGCGGCCGAGTGCGACAGATCCAGGGTGTAGTTGGCGTGCCCGACATCGGTCGGGTCCACAGAAGGCTTGAACGCGTTCATCTCCACGGACCGCCCCCGCCCCAGGGGCCGCCGCACGGGAAACATGTTCTCGACCGCGATGGCGATCCCGCTCTCGTCCTCCAAAGACGAGACCAGCTCCGCGAACCCGTCCGCGTACTTGCGCTGCCACCGGAACGGCGGATGCAGCACGACGGTCGAAGCCCCGAGATCGGCAGCAGCCCGCACCGACCGCCGCAACCGCTCGGCCGGGTCCGGCGACCACACCCGCTGCGAGATCAGCAGGCAGGGCGCGTGCACGGCGAGGACCGGCATGCCCGTCCGGGACGACAGGCGGTCGACCGCGCGGATGTCCTGCGACACCGGGTCGGCCCACACCATCAGCTCGACGCCGTCGTAGCCCAGTTCGGACGCGATCTCGAACGCCGCTCCGGCGGGCTGCGGGTAGACCGACGCCGTGGAAAGCCCGACCGGGATGCGGGCGGTCAACTCTTCACCAGCAGCATCGCCGCTGGTGAGACGGTCACGATGAGGCCCACGAGCACGGCCAGGACGGTGGTCTGCAGATCGTCCGCTCTGCGGATCTTTCGAACCAGCAACACCAGACCCACGGTAACGGCAAGCGCCACCACGAGTGCGGCGGCCGGTACCGAGCGCCACAGGTAGTTGAACGCGAGCCACAGCGCGGCGCCGCCGAGCACGCCGACGGCGAGCTGGCCGATCATGATCAGCCATTCCTTGGCCGGCGAGCGCGGTTCGGTTTCCGGGTCCTCCTCGACGTCGGCCGCGTCGTCGAGGCCGGCGGGACCCTCGTCCTCGTCGTCCTCCTCGTCGGCGTCCGCGAGGTAGTCGTCCTCGGCGCGGTAGGCGGCGTACTCCTGCGAGTCGTCGTCCACGTACGGGGCGGGGTGCGCCGCGGTCGACTCCATCGGCGGCATGGACAGATCGGTCTTGGCCTGCGCGTCGTCGTCGCTGAACCAGGCGTCGGGCACGTTGCCCGGCAACGGCTCCGGCAGCTTCGGCGGGGCGGGCGGCACGATCAGCACGGACTCGGTCTCGAGTGCGGCGATCTTGTCCACCGGCGCCTTCGCCGGGATGCGCGGAAGCTGCTCGGTCATCGCCTCGCGCGGCGGGCCCGGTATCGGCAGCTGCACCGACGGCGGCACCGGCTTCGGCGGCCGGGCGATGTTCGTGCGCGACGGCGCGCCGGGCGACTGGTCGAGCCGTGCCTCCAGGCGGCCGGGCACCTCAGGGCGCGGCATGTCCGAACGGGACGTCTGGTCGCGGACCTGCGGCACCTGCCGGGTCTGCTCGGCGGCCGCGGGAGGCGGCGGCACCGGCGCGGCGGGCTTGGGAACGGGAGGCGCCGGCTTCGGCGGCTGCGGAACCGGTCTGCGGACCTGCGGCGGCTGGGCCTGCGGCAGCGGCATCTGCTGCGACTGCTGTGGCGGCTTCGGCGGCGCGACCTGCTGTTTCGGCTGGTACGCGGTGCGCTCGGCCGGCGGTTCGGGGGCGGCACGACGACCGGGCTGCGGTGCGGCGGTGTCGTCGCGAATCGCCATCAGGCGGCCGCTGTCGGACAGCACCCGCTCGATGATCGTCTGGGGCGCGGTCTCCGGCTGCTGGACGTCTTCCTCGTCGTCAGCGCGGCGGCGTCGCCGACGTGGCGCACTCTCTGCGCTGCCCCCGTACTGGGCGAGCAGCTCAGCGACTGTGCGCTGCGTCTGGTCCGATCCGCTCTCTCGACTCATCAACTCCACCGTGCCCCGGTCTGGCCAGTCCGTCCAGTATCGCTCTGGTCCGTCCCATCAGTGTGGTCCAGCCGCCGGAGGATGACACCCTCCCGGAGTGCCCAGGGGCAAATCTCCAGCTGCGTGAGTGACAGGGCTCGCATTGTTGCCTCCGCGACCAACGCTCCCGCGACGAGCTGGTGTGCGCGTGAAGTGCTCACGCCTTCCAGCTCCGCGAGGTCGTTGGCCGACATCCGGGAAATGAACGCGATCAGCTGCCGCAGGCCGGCGTCGGTGAGAACCCGACGCGCCCTGGGCCCGGCAGACGATGGCGCGGCCCCGGTGAGCCGCGCCAGCGTTCGGAAAGTTTTTGAGGTCGCAACCACTCGATCGGGTTCACCCGCGCGTTTCAGCTTCCGCGCCACGGGCGCGAGCTGCTCGGCGAGCCAGTCGGTGGTCTCGCGGACCTCCGAACGCCGGGGCGGATCCTTCTTGAACCGGGTCCTGGTGAGCCTTCCCGCGCCGAGCGGCACGGAGAAGGCCAGGTCCGGGTTCTCGTCACGGCCGATGGCGAGCTCGAGCGAGCCGCCGCCGATGTCGAGACTGAGCAACCTGCCCGCGGACCAGCCGTACCAGCGGCGGACCGCGAGGAAGGTGTAGCGGGCCTCGTCCTCACCGGACAGGACCTTGAGCTCGACCCCGGTCTCGGTGCGCACCCGGTCGAGCACCTCGGCCGAGTTGCCCGCCTCGCGCACCGCCGAGGTCGCGAACGCCATCATGTCGTCGCAGCCGGACTTCTTGGCCGACGCCTTGGCGGCGGCCACGGCACGAACGAGCTGGTCAGCGCCCGTTTTGGAGAGCTGACCCTGGTCGTCGAGCTGCTCGGCGAGACGAAGGATCGTCTTCTCGGACGTCATCGGGATTGGGTGGGCACCACGATGCGCGTCCACCACCAGTAGGTGGACGGTGTTGGACCCCACGTCGAGAACGCCCAGGCGCACGCCGGAAACGGTACCTGGTCGTGTCCGTCAGGACTCGAACTTGTAACCCAGACCCCTGACCGTAACGAGATGCCGCGGTGCCGAGGGGTCCGGTTCGATCTTCGAACGGAGCCGCTTGACGTGCACGTCCAGCGTCTTCGTGTCGCCCACGTAGTCCGCTCCCCACACGCGGTCGATCAGCTGGCCCCTGGTCAGGACGCGGCCGACGTTGCGCAGCAGGTACTCGAGGAGGTCGAACTCCTTGAGCGGCAGGCTGATGTCCTGACCCGCGACGGTGACGACGTGGCGTTCCACGTCCATCCGCACCGGGCCCGCCTCCAGGATCTGCGGCAGCAGGTCCTCGGACTCGCCGCCGCGGCGCAGCACCGCGCGGATGCGGGCGATGAGCTCCCGCGCCGAGTACGGCTTGGTGACGTAGTCGTCAGCGCCGAGCTCGAGGCCGACGACCTTGTCGATCTCGCTGTCGCGGGCCGTCACCATGATCACGGGGACGGCGGAGCGCTGACGGAGCTGCTTGCACACGTCCGTGCCGCTCATGCCGGGCAGCATCAGGTCGAGCAGCACGATGTCGGCGCCGTTGCGGTCGAACTCCTCGAGCGCCTCCTGGCCGGTGGCCGCGAGCGCCGCGGTGAACCCTTCCTTGCGCAGCAGGAAGGCGAGCGGATCGGCGAAGGACTCCTCGTCCTCCACGATGAGCACTCTGGTCACAGCTCTCCTCCTGGATCACCCGCGCCCGAAGGCACGAGAGTCGGATTCGGTTCGGTCGCCGCGGCGGGAATCCGCAGCGTGAAGGTGGACCCCGTTCCTGGCAGGCTCCACAGCTTCACCTCACCGCCGTGGTTGGCGGCGACGTGCTTGACGATCGCGAGCCCGAGCCCGGTGCCCCCGGTCGCGCGCGATCTGGCCTTGTCGACGCGGTAGAACCGCTCGAAGACGCGGATCTGCTGGTCCTCGGCGATGCCGATGCCGCGGTCGGTCACCGCGATCTCGACGTGCCCGTCCACCAGCCGCCGGCTCACGCTCACCGGACTGCCGGGCGGCGAGTACGCGACGGCGTTGTCCAGCAGGTTCGTCAGCGCCGTGACCAGCAACGACCGATCGCCCGGCACGACGAACCCGCTCGGTTCGTCGACGTTGATCGAGATGTTGACGGACTCGGCGGCGAGCTTGGACCGCGACAGCGCCTCGTTGATCACGACGTCGATCTCGGTGTCGGACAGCTCTGGCAGCTTCTCCGCGCCCTGCAACCGGGACAGCGCGATCAGCTCGGTGACGAGCATGCCGAGGCGCGTGGCCTCCTGCATGATCTTCGCGCTGAACCGGCGGACCTCGTCCTGGTCGTCGCTCGCGTCCAGCACGGCCTCCGCCAGCAGCGCGAGGGCGCCGACCGGCGTCTTGAGCTCGTGGCTGACGTTCGCCACGAAGTCGCGCCGGGTCTTCTCCAGCCGCACCGACTCCGACTCGTCCGTGGCGTCCACGACCGTGAAGTCCTCGATGAGCAGGCGGACCTCGGCGTGCACGGCCTCCGGCTGACGCCCGGTCCGATAGCCCTCCAGCGGCGAGAGATCGACGTACACGACCTCGTTGCTGCCCCGGACGCCCTCGGCGGCCTTGCGGGCCCGGTCGTCGACGCGGTTGTTGCGGACGATCCCGAGCTCTTCGGCACGGGGGTTGTGCAGCACCACGTCACCGAAGTGGTTCAGCACCACGATGCCGTCGTGCGAGTCGTGCACGATCTGCTGGATCAGGTCGGCGACCGTGAGGCCTTCCGGCTTCCGCGGGTGCCGTGGGGCGGTGGACCGGCCGATGAAGAAAGCGGCGATCGCGCCGATGAGCGCGAGGCCGATCGACACAGCGAGGTAACCCGTTGTGGTCACGAGGCGAATGGTAAGCAGCTCAGAGGTGTCTTGGCCTAGTGCGGAAGCGTGAACCGTGACGCCCGCGACACCTCAATGGACGGTTGTTCCGCACCTGGTCAGCCTGTGTTCACCCAACCGTGATGAAGGGGGGTGAAATGTGCCAGGCGGGGGGACCGCGAGTTCGCGTCGGTCATCCGGTCACCCGCTCACGTCGAAATTCGGCGAAGCCCAATTTCGGCGTGAGCGAGTCGGCCGGATGACCGACTTCAAGGCGAACTCGCCGCCGCGCCGGAGGCGCGGCAGAAAATCACCGCCCCTGGTTCGCCACCGCCGCGATGGCGTCCTTGGCGGCGTCGGGGTCGAGGTACTCGCCGCCCGGCTTGATCGGCTTCAGGTCCTCGTCGAGGTCGTAGCGCAGCGGGATGCCGGTCGGGATGTTCAAGCCCGCGATGGCCTCGTCCGAGATGCCGTCGAGGTGCTTCACGAGGGCGCGCAGCGAGTTGCCGTGCGCGGCCACGAGGACAGTCTTGCCGGTGCGCAGGTCCGGCACGATCGCCTCGTCCCAGTACGGGAGCATGCGCTTCACGACGTCGAGCAGGCACTCGGTCAGCGGCAGGTCCGGGCCGAGGCCCGCGTAGCGCGGGTCGGTGTCCTGGCTGTACTCGCTGCCGGGCTCGATGGGCGGCGGCGGGGTGTCGTAGGAGCGGCGCCAGAGCATGAACTGCTCCTCGCCGAACTCCTCGAGCGTCTGCTTCTTGTTCTTGCCCTGCAACGCGCCGTAGTGGCGTTCGTTGAGACGCCAGTCTCGCTTGACCGGGATCCAGTGCCGGTCGGCGGCGTCGAGGGCCAGGTTCGCGGTCATGATCGCCCGGCGCATCAGCGACGTGTGCAGGATCTCCGGCAGGACGCCCGCGTCGCGCAGCAGCTGGCCGCCTCGACGGGCCTCCTTCTCGCCCTTCTCCGACAGGGGAACGTCCACCCAGCCGGTGAAGAGGTTCTCCGCGTTCCACGTGCTCTCGCCGTGGCGGAGCAGGATCAAAGTTCCGACAGACATGGCGGCTAGCCTGCCATGCCGACCCTCCCGCCGTACCCCGGCAGGGCACCGTGATCCACGCCATGAGATCCGCCGGCACCGATGAGTTCGCGGCCCGCGCCGGGTCTGCACCGGCATGAGTGATTCGGATGCCGATCCCGGCAAGGTCGTGGTCAACAGGGCGATGTCCCTGGACGGCTTCATCGCAGGTCCCGGCCACGCGATGGACTGGGTCTTCGAGCACTTCAAGGACAACCCGTTCCCCGAGGTCGAGCAGGCCACCGGCGCCATGCTCGTCGGCAGGGGCACCCACGAGGTCGCCAAGAAGATGCGCCACGAGGACACCACCTACGACGGCGGACCGCAGTTCGTCCTGACGCACCGGCCGCCGGACGAGCCGGAGCAGGGCGTCACGTTCCTCACGTGCGACCTCGCGGAGGCCGTCGCCACGGCGCGCGCGGCGGCGGGCGGGAAGGACCTGGAGATCCTCGGTGCCGACCTGGCCAGTCAGTGCCTGAGGGAAGGGCTCGTCGACGAGGTCCTGGTGTACGTCCTGCCGGTGCTGCTCGGCGACGGCGTGCGGTTCTCGACCTCGGATCTCGGGCGGATCGACCTGGAACCGTTCGCCAGCACGCAGTCGGGTTCGGTGACGATGCTCCGCTTCCGCGTGCGGAAGCCGGCGGCGGGGCACTGACGGCGAACGCCCTGGCAACGATCGTTGCCAGGGCGTTCGAGTTCCGCAGGTTCCAGATCAGGCCTGTTCGCGGGCCCTGAGGTCCTTCCGGAGGATCTTGCCGGCGGCCGACTTCGGGATCGCCTCGATGAACTCGACCACGCGCACCTTCTTGTGCGGCGCGACGTGCGCGGCCACGAACGCCATCACGGCGTCGCCCTCGATCGACGATCCGGCCTGACGCACCACGAACGCCTTCGGGATCTCCTCGCCGTCCGCGTCACGCACGCCGATGACCGCCGCGTCGGCGATCTCCTCGTGGGTGAGCAGCACGGCCTCGAGCTCGGCCGGCGGGACCTGGTAGCCCTTGTACTTGATCAGTTCCTTGACGCGGTCGACGATCGAGACGATGCCGTCGGCGTCGATCACGGCCACGTCGCCGGTGTGCAGCCAGCCGTCGTCGTCGATGGTGGCGGCGGTGGCCTCGGCGTTGTTCAGGTAGCCCTTCATGATGTTCGGGCCCTTGCACCACAGCTCACCGCGTTCGCCGGCACCCACGTCCTCGCCGGTGGCCGGGTCGACCAGGCGGCACTCGAGGTTCGGGATGATCACGCCGACGGTGCCGACCGAGATGTCGTCGCGGCCGTCCGGGATGGCATGGCTGACCGGCGACATCTCCGTCATGCCGTAGCCCTGCACGACGCGGCAGCCGATGCGCTTGCGCACCGCGGCGGCGAGGTCCTCGTCCAGCGGGGCCGCGCCGGAGAACAGCGTGTGCAGCGGTGACAGGTCGTAGTTGTCGACGATCGGGTGCTTCGCCAGGGCCACGGCGACCGGCGGGGCGATGTAGACGCGGTCGGTCTTGTGCTCGGCGATGACGCGCAGGAACTCCGGCAGCTCGAACTTCGGCAGCGTCACGACGACACCGCCGATGTACAGGCCGTTGTTCATCAGGACCTGCATGCCGTAGATGTGGAAGAACGGCAGCACGGCGAGGATCCGGGTGTGCGCGCCGACGTCCGACAGGATCGGGCCGCACTGCACGAGGTTCGCGACGAGGTTGCGGTGCGTGAGCATCACGCCCTTGGGCAGCGCGGTCGTGCCGGACGAGTACGGCAGCACCGCGAGGTCCTCGGACGGGTTGATCTCCACCTCGGGCACCGGGTGGTCGTTCGCGAGCAGCTCCGGCAACGACGGGTAGCCCTCGGCGCCGTCGAGCACGACCACGTCGGTCACGCCGGCCTTCGCGGCGCCGGGGGCGGCGTTGGGCAGCAGCACCGAGACGGTGAACAGCATCTTCGCGCCCGCGTCGTGCAACTGGTGCGCGACCTCGTCGGGCGTGTAGAGCGCGTTGATCGTGGTGGCCGTGGCGCCCGCACGCAGGATGCCGTGGAACACGACGGCGTAGTAGGGCGTGTTCGGGCTGAGGATGCCGACGACATCACCCTTCCCAATACCTCGCGCGGCCAGTGCGGCGGCCATGCGGTCGATCGCCCCGGCGAGCTGGCCGTAGGTCATGGACGCGCCGGACATGCCGTCGATCAGCGCAACCCGGTCCGCCCGGTCGGCGATGTCGCCGAACAACAGCTGGTGCAGCGACACATCAGGGATCTCGACATCGGGGTACGGACTGCGAAAGACCATGCGGCGACCTCATTCATTCGCTGTACAGCGCTGTACACCCAGCCTGTGGGGTCATCGTGATCCAGGCCACTGAGCAGGTCAAGGACTGCTCGATCGCTACAGATGCGTTACTTAGCACGTCTAAATACACTCGAATGGAGTAATACAAGCACTTGTGATCGCAAGGATGTATCTGAGAAGTTGATACCGCCTCCGCGAGTCGGCTCCCACGCTTACTCGACGAGCGCGAGGCACCGAGCGCGATTCGTCATCCCCCGTCGAATCGCGTGGCCCGCTTGGGATCCGCAGGCTCCCCCCGTCCACGGATCCACAGCAGCGGGGACCTTTGACGCGGGACGGCTCGAAGCGACTCCCCCTCTCTCCCGAGCCGTTCCGCGCATCATCAAAGGCACACTCTCAGTAGAACTCGATCACCCTGCTTCGTTCATTCGGGTGACACGCCTGCGCTTGCGCAGCAGATAGACCACCAGCGCGGCGGGCACGCCCAGCGCCACCAGGAACGGCAGCATCGCGCCGACGCCGATCAGGATCACGCCCACCACCGCGACCAGCGCGTCCCAGCCACCCGCCAGAGCGCCGAGGAACCCGACCTTCTCGGGCTCGGGCGCCGCGATCGGGACCGTCGCAACCCGGACGGTCAGCGTCGCCATGGAGACCTGGCCCTTCAACGACGCGCTGCGCCGCTGCATCGACTCCAGGTCGGCCTGCCGCTTGGTCAGTTCCTGCTCGACCTGCGCGACCTCGGAGGTCGACCCGGCCCGCTCGAACAGCACGCGCAGCCGCTCGACGCTGGCCTTCTGCGTCGCGATCCGCGCCTCGACGTCCACCAGCTGATCGGTGACGTCCTCGCTGCGCACCTCGCTGCGAGTGACCTCGCCCACGCTCGTGAGGTCCCGGACGACCTTGTCCAGTTCGGCCGACGGCACCCGCACGGTCACGGACCCGGAGCTCTTGGTCGAGTTCTCCTCGCCCGCGAACCCGCCGACGGCCGCCGCCCGGTCCTTGATCTGGCCGATCGCCTTCAGCACGTCGTCGCTGCGCAGGTCGACGTTCGCCGTGCGCACCAGCTGACGTTCCTGCTGCTGCACCGGCTGCACGCCCTGCGCGGCGTTGTTCTCCTGCTGCGGCGCCTTGTTCTGCGCCGCCTGCGGTGGCGCGGCGTCCTTCGCCGCCGTCCCACCACCACTCATGCTGCTACCGCACCCCGTCGTGACAAGGGCCAGCAACGCGACTCCCACCCACACCCCTGGTCTGCGCATGCTCATCGGACGGCGCGGCGGGGACCGATGGTTGCCGGGGAAGCCGAAACGAGTTGCCCGCTAGTCCGAAACGAGATGTTGGAAGGCCTGCAGGTTCGCCAGCGACTCGCCGCGCGACACCCGCCACGCCCACTCCCGCCGGATCGCGTCGGCGAACCCGATCTCCAGCAACGGGTTGAAGTCGCCGTCCGCCGCCTCCAGCACCTGCCCGAGCACGCGGTCCAGCTCGTCGGGCGTCACGGCGTGCTTGCCGACCCGTCCGACCAGGTAGATGTCACCCTCGGCGTCGATCGTGTAGTGCACGCCGTACAGCCGTGCGTTGCGACGCAGCAGGAACCGGTACACGTCCTCGAACGACTGGTCCGGCCGCCGGCACACGAAAGCCTCGACCACCAGCGCGTGCTTCGTCTCGACCAGCCACAGGTTGGTCTGGAGCTTCTTCGTGCCCGGCAGCGTCACGAAGAACTTGCCGGGCTCGCTCCGGTCGTACTTCAGCTCCCGCTCGTCCAGAAAAGCCTTGATGACACCGTCGATGCTCAAGCGAAAACCTCCCGGCGGAACACTTCTCCCGCCTCTTGATACCCCGCCAGCAGGGCGTCAGTCGTGCGGTCCCACGAGAAGCGTCGCGCATGCCCGACGGCGTTGCTCGCCAGGTGCTCCCGCTGCGGCAACGCGATCGAGCCGATCGCCCTGGCCCACTCCTCCGGCTCGTGCCCGTGCACGAGCACCCCGGACACGCCGTCGTTGACCGCCACCGGCAGCCCGCCGACGGCCGCCGCGACCACCGGCGTCCCGCAGGCCTGGGCCTCCAGCGCCACCAGCCCGAACGACTCGTTGTAGCTCGGCACCGCGACCAGGTCGGCTGCCCGGTAGACCTCGGCCAGCGTCGGCCCCGGCTGCGGCGGCAGGAACCGCACGACGTCCGTGATCTGCAGCTGCGCGGCCAGCTCCTCCAGCGCCTTCGGGCGTTCGGTGCCGCTGCCGGACGGCCCGCCGACGATCAGCACCACCAGCCGGGACCGCAGCCCGGGATCACGCACTAGCATCTCCGCGGCGGCCCGCAGCAGCACGTCAGGAGCCTTCAGCGGCTGGATCCTGCCGACGAACGCCAGCACGATCGCGTCCTGAGGGATGCCGAAGCACTTGCGGGCCCGCGCCTGGTCACCGGGCGTGAAGCGGTCGAGGTCCACGCCGGGCGGCACGACGGCCACCTTGGACGGCTCCGCGTCGTAGAGCTTGATCAGTTCGCTGGCCTCGATGTCGGTGTTCGCGACGAGCCGGTCCGACTCGCCCACGACCTGCTCCTCGCCGATCACCCGCATCCGGGGCTCCGGCGCGTCCCCCTCGGCCAGCGCCAGGTTCTTCACCTTGGCCAGCGTGTGCGCCGTGTGCACCAACGGCACTCCCCAGCGTTCCCGCGCCAGCCAGCCGACCTGCCCGGACAGCCAGTAGTGCGAGTGGATCGCGTCGTAGTAGCCCGGCTCGTGGCGCGCCTCGGCTCGTAAAACACCCGCCGTGAACGCGCAGAGCTGGCCAGGCAGTTCTTCCTTGCCCAGGCCCTCGAACGGACCGGCGGCGACGTGCCGCACGCGCACACCGGGCGCCAGTTCGGCGACGGGCGGCAGTTCCGACGACGTGGCGCGCGTGAAGATCTCCACCTCGACACCGCGCTGGGCCATCCGTGTGGCCGTCTGCACGATGTAGACGTTCATCCCGCCCGCATCACCCGTCCCCGGCTGTTCGAGCGGCGAGGTGTGCACTGAGAGCACCGCTACGCGCTTCATCGGGCGACTCGCAGGAGATCGGCGGTGAACCGCGCGGGCCGCTCCAGGAAGGGCGCGTGCGCGGTGTCGGGGTACAGGCTCAACTCGGCTCCGGGGATCAGGGCGGCGGAGTACTCGGCGGCGGCAGGGGCGACCACCTCGTCTTGAGTTCCGTGCACGACCAGGGTCGGCACGTCTACGGCCTTCAGCACGTCAGCGCTGCCCACGTCCCTGCGGAACAGCTCACCTCGCACTTTATGGCTCACGGAGGTCGCCGAGGCAGTGAGCTTGGCGACGGTCCCAGCAGGCAGGAAAGGCGCCATGGCCTCGCAGAACTTCGCCATCACGGCGTCGTCGGTGATCGCGCCGGGCAGCGCGTCCCGCATCACCGGCCCGGTCTCGCCTCCAGGGCGACCGCGGCCGATCTCGGTGATCGCACTCACGAACACCAGCGCGTTGATGCCCGCGGTGCCGTGGAAGCGGAGGTAGTCGGCGATGACGAGCCCGCCGTAGGACCATCCGACGACGGTCGCGGGCCCGGTGTGGTCGAGCACGGCCTTCAGGTCGGCGGCCCACTGAGCGGAGTCGCGGTAGTCGCCGAAGTCGTCTGATTCGCCGTGTCCTCGCAGGTCGACGGCGTAGGTGTGAAAGTCGGGCAGATCCCAGACGGCACCCGTCTGCGCCCAGCCGTGGATCAGCACCACGGGTGGCGCTCCCGGCCGGCCTGCCTCACGTACGGCCAGTCGTCCCCCGCCGGCCGCCGTCACGTGTTTGACGTGCTCCCCGGCCCGAGGGCCAGGGATTCCCATGCGGCCATGCCGCGTCTGGGGTGCTTCCTGCTTCGTCACCGACTGCCTCCACTGGTGGAGGACTGACACCGGCTCCACAGGCGTTTTTCCTCTCCGCACGCCCTGCGGCGAGGATGTTGATCGCGGCGTTGTGATCCCGATCGTGCGCAACGCCGCAGAGCGGACACATCCAGTTGCGGATCGCCAGCGGCATGGCATCCATAACGTGCCCACACGTCGAGCAGGTCTTCGAACTGGGCAGCCAGCGGGACACTCGGTGCAGGATGCGGCCGCATCGTTCGGCTTTCTCCTCGATCAGTCGCACGAACTGGCCCCAACCAGCATCGTGGATCGACCGCGCCAACCACCGGTTGCCGACCATCCCCGCAATGTTCAAGTCCTCTACGTAGACCGCTTGGTTCTCGCGGACCAGGACGAGAGCTTCCTTGTGGTGATGGTCCCGCCGCGCGCGAGACACCTTGCTGTGCAGTATTGCGACCTTGCGACGCGACTTGGCCCGATTCGCACTTCCCTTGATGCGACGGGCCTTCTCCCGTTCCAGACGGGCCAGCTTGCGCTGTTTCCGAGCAAGACTCTTCGGGTTCGCCACCTGCCTGTGCCGACCAGTCGTATCGGCCACGGTCGCTAGACGGGCAAGCCCGAGATCCACCCCGGCTTCCTGTTCCAGCACGGCCAACGGCGCCGGCGCGATGTCGACCACGAAGCTGGCGTAATAGTGGCCGTCCGGCTCCTGGATGACCGTGACCGACGACGGCTCCGACGGCAGTTCCCGCGACCAGCGGATTTTCACATCGCCGATCTTCGCCAGATACAGCCGTCCGTTCGGCCGAATGGTGAATCCGTTGCGGGTGAATCGAACAGACTGCCGGTTGTCCTTGCGGGACTTGAACCGGGGACGGCCGACTTTGCGGCCACGGCGACGTCCTGTCACCGAGTCGAGGAAGTTCGAGAACGCACGGTGCGCGTCGCGGACGGACTGCACCAACGCCACACTGGCAACCTCGGCCAGCCAAGCCCGGTCCTCGCGGGTCTTCGCCTCGGTGATCACGCGCCGCTGCACCTCGGTCGGCGAGATCTTCTCCGCTGCGCGGTACGCATCGTCCCGACAGCGGATCGCGTCGTTGAACACCACCCTGGCGCAGCCGAACGTCCGCGCAAGCAACCGCTGCTGAACCAGGTTCGGTTCTACGCGGTAGCGATAGCGGGCCTGCACTGCCCCAGTCTATCGAACACTCATTCGACTCATGCTCTGAGGTTTCTGAATAGCTGCAGGCCACAGAGCTGCTGAGAGGTGCTGTCCCAGCCCAATAGGACGGGGACAGCACCGACGATCGCTCGGTCAGCTGCACACAGAGACAAACGACCAGGTAGAGGCACGCATTCCCGCCGGTCCTACTTGATGGCGGACTTGCCCTTCCACTGGTCCCACGAGAGCTGCCAGTCGTACCAGTCGAACTGGGCCGGCAGCGTCGTGATCGAGCCGGTCACCTCGACCGGGTCACCGACCAGCGCCGAGTCGTAGTACGCCTTCGCGTCGGCTTCCAGCAGGTTCGCGCAGCCGTGCGAGGTGTTGTTGCTGCCGATGTTGCCCGCGTTGTCGTTGTTCTCGTGGATGAACTCGCCGTGGTTGGAGAACCGGACGGCCCACTTCTTCACGACGTTGGTGTAGCCGTAGCGCGGGTTGTCGAACGAGAACGTGTCGTTCTTCGACATGACGACGAACGTGCCGTTCGGCGTCGTGAGCTCGGGGTCGGCGTCCTTGCCGAACGACGCCGGGTAGTCCGCGGTCTGCTGGCCGTCCCGGAACACCTTGAGCCGGTGCGTCGGGTTGTCGATCTTCACGACCTGGTTGCGGCCGACGGTGAAGTCGCTGGTCACGTCGGCCTTGCCGAACGCGCCGCCACCGTAGTTGACGCCGTAGAGCTTCGCCTCGACCTTGACCGTCGTGTTGGCGGGCCAGTACTTCTCCGGCCGGTAGTGCACTTCCTGGGCGCTGAGCCAGGCCCACGAGCCCTGGACGTTCGCCGAGCTGGTGACCTTGAGGGCCTTCTCGACGGTGGCCTTGTCCTCGACCGGCGCCTCGAACTTGACCATGATCGGCGCCGCGACGCCGACGGTCTGGTTGTCGGAGGGCCAGAGCGTCGCGCGGGTCTGCGAACCGGGCGCGACGGTGGTGAACGAGCCCTTGAGCTCGACCGGCTTGCCGTCGGAGCCGACGGCCTTGCCGTTGTAGCTGTACGTCTTGCCGTAGCCCAGGGGCTCGGCCGTCGTCCAGCCTGACTTGTCCTCGGTGAGGGTGCCCTTGACGTCGGCGCCCTCGGGTGACTTCAGTGCGACGGACTCGATCTTGCCGTCCACCACGGTGACCTGGACCGGGGTCGTGACCTGCACGTCCTTGGTTCCGTCGACCGGGGACAGGGTCACCTTCGCGGACGGCAACGAGCTGTCCGCCTTCGGCGATCCTGCCTCGACACTCGAGCAGCCGGTCAGCAGCGTCAGTCCGGCGACCAGCGCGACAAGTGTTCTCTTCACGGTTTCGACCTCCCACCATGGTGGACGTCCAGAACCCCATCGGGGTGTGAGTGATGTCAGTCACACCCTGTTCGGCACCTACGATCGAAGTCGTGAATCGACCTGTCGCAGTTGTGACCGGAGCTAGCGCGGGCATCGGTGAGGCCACCGCGCGCCGGTTGGCCGCCGAGGGCTTCCACGTCGTGCTCGGCGCACGTCGTCTGGACCTTCTCCACGTTATCGCGAAGGAGATCGACGGGACGGCCATCGAGCTGGACGTCACCGACGAGACCTCCGTCGCCGCCTTCGCGGACCGGGTACCCGAAGCAAACGTCCTCGTGAACAACGCGGGCGGCGCTCGCGGGCTCTCGACCGTCGCCGAGGGCGTCGCGGACGAGTGGCGCTGGATGTGGGAGGCGAACGTCCTGGGCACCCTGCTGGTGACCAAGGCGTTCATCCCGAAGCTGATCGCGTCCGGGGACGGGCACATCGTGTCCGTGACGTCCATCGCCGCGTACGAGGCCTATGACAACGGCTCCGGGTACACGAGCGCCAAGCACGCCCAGTCGGCGTTGCACCGCACGTTGCGCGGCGAGCTGCTCGGTCAGCCGGTGCGGATCACCGAGATCCAGCCGGGCATGGTCGAGACGGACTTCTCGGCGAATCGGTTCGACGGCGACACCGAGCGCGCGGCCAAGGTCTACCAGGGCATCACGCCGCTGGTCGCGGACGACGTGGCGGACGTGATCGCGTTCGCCGTCACCCGGCCGTCGCACGTGAACCTGGACACCATCGTGCTCAAGCCGCGGGCCCAGGCCTCCGCGACTCGGGCACACCGGGAGTGAGCAACTCCACGTCCAGCTGACGTAGGACGGGCTCGATGGGGTTGGCAAATCCCGTCGAGCCCGATCCGGCGACGTACAGGCCCACGACGTAGTTGTCGGCGTCGACCAGCACGGCGCCGCTGTCCCCGTGGTCGCCGAAGCGTTCGGACGAGTGGACGCGGATCTGGTCGCGCAACGTCCGGACGCCGATCCCGTCGCCGAAGTCGAGCCGCAGCGTCGAGTCCGTCGACTCGATCACGCCGTACGTGAGTTCGGTGGTGCGGCCGCGTTTGCGCACGGTCGAGCCGATCTTCGCCCTGGCGCCGCCCATGATCGCGCCGACGTCGATCACCTCCGCGCGGAACGGCCTGGCGCCCATCCGCAGCCCCGCCGCGGACACGGCCCCGGCGAGCGCCGCCCGGTCCAGCACGGCGATCTCGTCGGCACCGGGAACCCCACCGTCCACTCGGGACGGATGCACGAACTCGTCGCCCACCGACCACGAGTCGTCGACACACCCGACGTGGAAAGTGGTGAGCCCCAACACCTTGCGCGGCTCGTCACGGGTGAGGACGAACGCGCCGAGCGTGCCCGCGATCACGTACTCGCCGGCACGCTCGACCTCGGGCGGCACGACCCTGAACGACCTGGCCGGGCCGATGCCGATGCCCCCGCGCAGCACCGGATGCCGTTCCGCCGCAACGGGTTGCTCGTCTGCGGTGCGGCTGATCCTGGCCCGGTGCAGCACGATCGACTCGGCGACCACGTCGGTCGGCACACCGCCGACCTCCACCGGGATCTGCTGCGGATGGTCAGGTCCCTTGGCGCACACGTAGACCACGATCGCGGCCTTGCCCGTCGGACGGCCGCGGGTGACCTTCTCGCCGATGTCGACGCCGATCACTCCGGGCCGGGACAGGAACTCGTCTTCGACCATGCGCTTGACCGGCCTGATGACCTCTCGCGCGTTCTCGTCGAGGTAGCTCATGGCAACCCCCGTTCAACAACCCCTACCTCAATGAAACACGCCAGGTAGCGGTTCGTCACACGGAGTCACCCGGACGGACTTACAGCTGAACGCCTACGAAGACCGGTTCGGGGTGCAGTTCCACGCCGAAAGCGGTCCGAACACCGTCGCGCACCTCGCGTGCCAGGTCGAGCAGGTCCTCGGTCGAGGCGCCGCCGCGGTTGGTCAGGGCCAGCGTGTGCTTGCCGGACAACGACACCCTGCCGCCGGGGCCCTGGTGACCCTTGCGGAACCCCGCCCGTTCGATCAGCCACGCGGCGGAGAGCTTCTTCTGGCCGTGGCCCGCCGGATAGCTCGGCACGTCGACGTCGGCGCCGAGGCGTTCGGCGATGCGGATCAGCACGCCGTTGAACGTCGAGTCGTCGATGATCGGGTTGGTGAAGAACGAGCCGGCGCTCCACGTGTCGTGGTCGGTGGCGTCGAGCACCATGCCCTTGCCGCGCCGCAGTTCCAGCACGGCCTTGCGGGCAGCGTCCGCCGGAACGCGATCACCTTGTGCCACGCCGAGAACGCGCGCCAGCTCGCCGTAGCGGATCGGCGCGGACATGCCCCCGGAGGTCAGCGAGAACCTGGTGCGCAGCACGACCGCGTTGTCCGTGCCCTTGAGCGTGCTGGTGCGGTAGTCGAGGCCCAGCTTGGCGGCGGGCACCTGGTGCACCTTGCCGCTGCGGCGGTCCAGCAGGTCCACCGACTGCAGCACCTGGGAGATCTCGACGCCGTACGCGCCGACGTTCTGCACGGGCGTGGCGCCGTTGAGGCCGGGGATGCCCGACAGGCACTCGAGGCCGCCGAGGCCCTGCGCGACCGCCTCGGCGACGACCGCGTCCCACTCCTCGCCCGCCTCGACGGTGAACTGGACGATGCCGCCGCCCAGCGGGTCGAGGCGGAAACCCTTGGTGGCGACGTGCACGACCGTGCCGTCGAAGCCGCCGTCGGAGATCACGAGGTTGGAGCCGCCACCGAGCACGAGGACCTTCTCGTCGGCGGCCGCGTCGGCTGTTCGCACGGCTTCGACCAGCTCAGCGGCGGTCGTGGCGTGGACGAACCGCGCGGCCGGGCCACCGAGTCGGAGCGTGGTGCGCTCGGCCAGAGGTACGGACTGCGTGGTGGTCACAGACGTCAACGGTAGCCTCCGCGACATGGCACGCCGCATCGAGCACCACACCACGTCACCCCATTCGGCGGAGAAGGTCTACGGCGCGATGGTCGACGAGACCTATCTGCGCGACCGGCTGGCGTCGATCGGTGGCTCCGGCGCCGCGCTCGTGACGTTCTCCAGCACCGACGAGCAGACGTCGTACCAGCTCAAGCAGGGTGTGCCCGCGGAGCACGTGCCGTCGGCGGTCAAGGCGGTGCTCGGTGGCGACCTGGTGATCCAGCGCACGGAGACCTGGGCGGCCGGTGCCGGCACGGTCGAGGTGGCGGTCGGCGGCGTGCCCGGCAAGCTCGACGGCTCGTTCACCGTCCTGGACAACGGATCCGGCTCGAAGCTCACCCTCACGGGGGAGGTCAAGGTCAGCATCCCGTTCGTCGGCGGCAAGATCGAGAAGCTGATCGCGGAGCAGGTCGCCGTGCTGCTCGACAAGGAGAGCGAGTTCACCTCTCAATGGCTCGCAAACCGCGGCTAGCCGCCGGCCGGGCCCGCGCGCTCGGCGTTCCGACCCGCGGCACGACCAACCCGAACCGCCTGCGCAGGGTCGACCGGTGGATGACCGGCACGCTCGGTGGCTTCCTGGCCGACGCGGCCGATCCGCTCGTGGTCGACCTCGGGTACGGCGCGACGCCGATCACCACCGTCGAGATGGCCTCCCGGCTGCGGGTCGTGCGGCCGGACGTGCGCGTGCTCGGGCTGGAGATCGACACCGACCGGGTCGAGGCGGGCAAGGCCGTCGCTTCACCGCCCTTCCTGGACTTCCGGCGCGGCGGCTTCGAGCTGGCCGGTGCGCGGCCGGTGTTGTTGCGCGCCTTCAACGTGCTGCGCCAGTACACCGAGGAGCAGGCGTTCGAGGCGTGGGACACGATGCTCGGCCGCATGGCTCCCGGCGGGTTGATCATCGAGGGCACGTGCGACGAGATCGGGCGCCGGTGCACGTGGGTGACGCTGTCCGCGGACGGGCCGTTGCGGTTCACGCTGGCGTGCAAGCCGTCCGGCATCGACGTGCCGTCCGACCTGGCCGAACGGCTGCCCAAGGCGTTGATCCACAAGAACGTGCCGGGCGAGCGCGTGCACGCGTTGCTGGCCGAACTGGACGCCTGCTGGGCCACCGCGGCGCCGTTCGCGCCGTTCGGGCCTCGGGCGCGGTGGGTGGAGTCGGCGCGGCTGCTGGCCGAGCGGGGCTGGCCGGTGCTGGACGACCGGCGGCGGTGGCGGCTCGGCGAAATCACGCTCGAATGGGCGGCCGTCGCGCCCTAGGGTGGGTTTGTGGACTTCGTCGCGCAGATCGAGACCCAGGCTTCGTTGATGCGTTCGGCCGCCGTGAAGGCGGGCCCGGACGCCCCCGTTCCCACATGTCCTGAGTGGACGGTGCGGAAACTGGTGCGGCACATGGCCGAGGTCCACGCGTGGGCGGCCCAGGCCGTCGTCACCGAGCCCGCGGCGGGCCGGCCGGAGTGGCCCAAGGCCCCGCAGGACTGGGACGAGGCGCTTGCCTGGTGGGACAACGGAACCTCCCTGCTCCTCGAACGGTTGCGCTCCACGCCGCCGAACAGTCCGGCATGGACCTTCCAGGGCCCCTCGCAAGCGGGATTCTGGGCACGCAGGCAGGCGCACGAGACGTCGATCCACCGTCTGGACGCGGAGCTCGCGACCGGTCACGAGCTGCCGTCGCTGGTCTTCGACCCGGAGTTCGCCGCGGACGGCATCGACGAGATGCTCACGATCATGATGCCCCGCCAGCTGGTGCTGGGCAGGGTGATCGAGGTGACCGGCCGGGTCCTCGTGCACGCCGCCGACGCGGGCCGCACGTGGGAGGCCTGGCTCGCGCCCGGTGAGCCGCTGGTCGTGACCGGGGTGCTGGACTCGGCCGTCGACGCCGACGTCACCCTCGCGGGCACCGCCGACGCCGTCTACCGGGCGTTGTGGGGCCGTCCGAGCCACGCGATCGTGACCGGAGACGAGTCGCTGTTGGCGGGGCTGCCCAGGCCGTGAATACTTCTGCGGCGTGTCATCGCCTGAGCGTCGCTATGTGATCACCTTCGGCTGTCCGGACCGCACCGGCATCATCGCGAGGATCTCGTCGTTCCTCGCGGACAACGGCGGCTGGATCGTCGAGGCCGCGTACCACACCGACCCGGACACGGGCTGGTTCTTCACGCGCCAGGAGGTCCGTGCGGACTCCCTGCCGTTCGGCGTGGACGAGCTGCGCTCCCGGTTCGCGGAGGTGGCCGCGGCGCTGGGCGCGCAGTCGACGTGGACGGTGACCGACACGGGTTCCCGCAAGCGTGTGGTCATCCTGGTGTCGAAGGAGGGCCACTGCCTGTACGACCTGCTGGCCAGGGTCGCGACCGGCGAACTCGACATCGAGGTGTCCGCCGTCATCGGCAACCACCCGGAGCTCGGCGACATCACGCGCGCGCACGGCATCCCGTTCCACCACGTGCCGTTTCCCTCGAACGACCCCATGGGCAAGCAGGCGGCGTTCTCCCAGCTGCGTGAACTGGTGGAGAAGCACGACCCGCACGCCGTGGTGCTGGCCCGCTTCATGCAGATCCTGCCGCCGGAGATCTGCGCCGCCTGGACCGGCCGCACGATCAACATCCACCACAGCTTCCTGCCGTCGTTCATCGGCGCGCGCCCGTACCACCAGGCCCACCGCCGCGGCGTGAAACTGGTCGGCGCGACGTGCCACTACGTCACGGCAGATCTGGACGCCGGGCCGATCATCGAGCAGGACGTGATGCGCGTGCACCACGGCGACTCGGTGGCGGACATGGTCCGCAAGGGGCGCGACATCGAGAAGGTGGTGCTGGCGCGCGGGTTGCGGTGGCACCTGGAGGACCGCGTCCTGGTGCACGGCAACCAAACGGTGATCTTCTGAGTGATGGGGTTCCCTGGCAGGGAACCCCATCAAGTGCGTTTCAGATCTTGTTGGCCGCCTTGCCCACCGCCTCGACCAGCCAGCCCGCGTCCTCCGCCGACATGACGGCGGGCGGGGTGAAGCAGACCGTCCGGCCGCGGAAGTCCGCGAGCACGCGCGACCTCAGCAACTCACCGGTGAACACGTCGGCGGCGTGCTTGTCCGGCAACTCCACGCCGAGCAGCAGCCCTGTGCCGGTCGCGTGGGCCTTGCCGGCGACCACGGCCCGCAACCCGTACAGCAGCTCGTCGCCCAGCAGCTTGGCCCGCTCCACCAGCCCCTCGGCGGCCGTGACGCGCAGGCAGGCGTTCACGGCGGCGGAGGCCAGCGGTGACACGGCTTCCGAGCCGCGCAGCAGTGGCACCTCGACCTCGGCCGTGGCGACCACGGCGGCGATCGGGAGCACGCCGCCGGACAGGCCCTCGCCGACCAGCATGATGTCCGGCGTCACGCCGTCGAGGTCGACGCCCCACCACACGCCGAGGCGGCCGAGGCCGGAGCGCGTCTCGTCCACGACCAGCAGGGCGCCGGACTCGCGGCACACCTCGGCCACGGCGCTCAGGTAGCCGGTCGGCGGGAGTGAGGCGCCGCGGACCGGTTCCACGAGCACGCACGCCGGTGGTCCGGAAGCCAGGGTGGCGCGCAACGAGTCGATGCCGCCGTACGGGACGTCACCGGTGGTCAACACACGTGGGCGGCCGTTCGCCTGTGCGAGGGCAACGGCGAACTGGGCGGCCTCGGAGGCCGAGGTGAAGGTGTGGATGTGGTCGAGCCCGTTGGGGGTGACCAGGTCGAGCATCAGGCGGTCCAGCAGGGACGGCCGGCGCACCTGGCCGACCACGGCCTGCACCACGGCCGGGTGGGCGTGGCCGAGAAGAGGGACTCCGTACCCGCCGCAGTCGAGGTACTCGACGCGGTGGGGATCTACCACTCGTGCGCCTCGGGCGGCGCATCCTGTCATCAGTTCGGTGGCCATTGCGGGGAACCTTTCCTGGGCAGCGCGGCCCGTGGCCGCTCGTCTTGCATGGCGAGCGGACCTCAGTTCCCACCAACTCATTCGGATTCCAGGCCACGTTGGTTCGCCCTGGGCATAGGCTTTTTCCCGTGCGGACCGAAATCACCGACCTCGACCAGCTGCGGGCATCCTCTGACCTGCGCAAAGCCGTCATCATCGGGCTTGACCTCACTCGCGAGGACGTGCGGGTGCCGTTCGACGGGGCACTGCTGCTCGGCTGCACCCTCAGCGAGACCATGCAGCGCCGGGCGGAGGCCGCGGGAGCGTTGGTCTTCCCGGTGATCCCCGACCTGCCGTACGACGTCTACCGGTCGTCGCTGTACACGCCGAAGGAGCTGTTCGCCGGCTTCGACCCGGCGAACCCCAAGTCGTACGCCGACACCCCGGACGCCGAGATCTACCGGCACAGCAAGCAGCAGGGCCACCACCCCGACCCGCTGCACGCGCTGGCCGAACGCCTGCACGACCACTCGATCACCGAGGCCCTCGACGAGACGCTGACGGGCTCGCCGGTCGCGGTCATGGGCGGCCACGCGCTCGCCCGCGGCTCCGACGGCTACTGCAACGCCGTAGCGCTGGGCGCCTCGCTGGGCAACGCGGGCTTCACCGTGCTGACCGGCGGCGGACCGGGCGCGATGGAGGCGGTGCCGCTGGGCGTGCGGCTCGGCGAGGTCGACCGGGACGTTCTCGACGCCATCGCGCAGGCCCCGACGTTCGGCCACGACGACGAGTCGATCGGCCGGTGGCTCGCGGCGTTCCCCGAGGTCCGCAGCTTCGACACCCCGCGCACGATCGGCATCCCGACCTGGTTCTACGGCCACGAGCCGCCCAACCCTGCCTGCGAGCTGCACGCGAAGTACTTCGCGAACTCGGTGCGCGAGGAGGGCCTGCTGACCGTCGCGACCGGCGGCATCGTCTACACGCCGGGCAAGGCGGGCACGGTCCAGGAGGTCTTCCAGGACTTCACGCAGAACTACTACGGCAGCGTCGGCCCGGCCGCGCCCATGATCTTCCTGGGCAAGGCCTTCTGGACCGACGAGATCCCGGCCGCGCCGCTGGTGATGAAACTCGCGGCGGGCCGGGAGGCCGAGCAGTGGATCCTCGTCACGGACGACGTGGACGAGGCGATCGAGCTGCTGCAGAAGTACCAGTCCTAGCTTCTGCCAGTCGGGTGCGGCCGTGGCCACACCCGACTGGGAGAACGCTCATGACGAAGGCGAGGGCCGTTTCCTACGCGAGTGCGAACCCCCGCAGGTACTTCACCTTCGTCATCCTTGGAACCGCCAGTCCTGCAGGTAGATCGTCCAGCTGTCCTCCTTGTTGCGGTCCCAGTACGCCTGGTGCCCCTTCAACTCGCTGTCCTCGTAGTAGTTCTTGTTGCACGACGCCCAGGTGCCCGCACCGTGCGTGTTGATGCACACACCGACGCGGTAGAGCCTGTCGTCGCGGTAGTTCCTCCAGTCGATCAGCGCCGACGCGCTGTCGGCGTCCCGGTCGAGCACCCACCAGACGTCGCCGCCGCGCTCGAAGCAGACCTGGACCTTGTGCTCGGGCTCGGCACAGTGCGCGCTTGCCGGCGGCGAACCGCCCAGCTTCGCGTAGTCGGTCTCGAGGTCGAGGGCGAGCGCGGTGCCGGGCACCACGACACCGATCGTGGCCGCGACGGCCATCGTCAGAGCAAGCACGAGCCTGCGCATGGATCTCCTCCAGTTTTCGGACGTTCCGCCTCGAAGCAGGCGGAGGTGAGTGGGCTCAGCCGATCTCGCTGAGCGGAACGGCGAAGATCGCTCGCCGGTCGATGAACGTGCTGCGGTCCTCGGTCCAGGCGTGCTCGGAGACCGTCCAGAGCTTTCCGGCGGTGATTCCCGGGCCGTGCTCGTGGTAGAGGTCCTCGCCGCCGATGGCCCAGCTGTTGGTGCTCGTGGCTCCGCCGAGGGAACCGAAGTGCATCCAGCTGTGGTTGCGGTTCGAGCTGCGGCCGAGGTAGTAGGTGTCCTTCCAGGTCTGGACGCCCTGGAGGTTGCTGCGCGGCACGGTCACCACGTCCTGCGGCACGGCCTTGCCGCTGGTCAGCGTGAGCTGCCGGGACGAGGCGTCGACGCGGTAGCGGACCACCCGGCCACCGTCGACAGCGGCGTCGGTGCTGCGTTCGTCGCGGTACTCGCCGACGACGAGCGTGTCCGGCGTGGAACTGCGGTCCAGCGACAACGACGAGAAGCACAGCTGGGTGGCGCTGGGCTTCTTGCACTCCGTCTGCACCTGCTGCCGGTACCAGCCGACCTGCGGCAGCACGTACTTGTAGTTGTAGGCGTAGTAGTTGCTGCCGCTCTTGCCGATGCTGTCCTGCGCGTCGGACACCTCGAGGAGGCGTTCGACGTCGAACACGCGCAGGCCGCCGGAGGTGTCGGCCACGTAGAGGTAGTGGCCGAGCCACGCTAGGCCACCGGCGTGGATCGGCACCGCCTTGTAGTCGGCGTTCGCGGTCGGCTCGACCAGCAGCACGTGCCGGTACTTGCGGTTCTTCATGTCGACGAACGAGATGCGCACGCCCTTGTCCGGCCCTGAGTCGCGGTAGTGCCAACTCACGAGCAGGATGCGGTTCTCGCCCCACAGGCCGTCGTCGTCGGCGTCCGCCGAACCGGTGACGCCCTGGGGGATCCAGTAGGCGACCTTGCTGTCACCGGGGTCCCAGCAGAACTTCTCGCTGCTGCGCAGGATCTGCCCGGACGTCAGCGGGTAGTCCGTTCGGTCGTAGTTCTCCGGAAGCGCCTGCTGCTGCGCGCTGTTGCAGGAGGCGATGTCCCGGTTCGCGTCACGCAGCAGTGCGGCGACCGACGTCGTGGTGCCGACCGCGGTCTGCAGCTGCGCCGCGGAGGACTCCAGACTCCAATCGGCCGTCAATGCGAACGCACCCGTTGGGCGGCTGTGGATTAGTTCGTCTGCCGCCTCTTGTGCCTGCACGGGCAACGCCGCACTCAGCGCACCCGTCAACGCCACTAGAAGTGCTGTGCGCCAGCGTCTGGTCATCATCACTCCTGCTCAGCCTGAAGTCGTTGCGGCTTCAGGTTTAGAGCGGGCCGAGTTGACCAGGCAGTGACGCGGGCGCTTTTCAATCAACTCAGATCAACTGGAGTCCGCGTGGGTAGACGAGAGCGGCCGATCGATCCCGAGGAAGGCCCGGTCCAGCGGTTCGCCTGGGAGCTGCGGCAACTGAGAGAGAAGGCAGGCTCGCCGAACTACCGGACACTCGCCCTGCGCGCTCATTACTCCGCCACGGCGCTGTCGCAGGCCGCCGCGGGAGAACAGCTGCCGTCGCTCGCGGTGGCGCTCGCGTACGTCCAGGCCTGCGAAGGCGATGCGACCCTGTGGGAGCAGCGCTGGCGCCAAGCCGCCACTGGCGAGAACGACGCGACGCCGTACCTCGGGCTCACCGCGTTCGGGATCGAGGACGCGGACCGGTTCTTCGGACGGGACGACCTCGCCGCGGACATCGCCGGCCGCATCCGGAGACAGCGCGTCGTCGGCGTGTTCGGGCCGTCCGGTTCGGGCAAGTCCTCGTTGATCCACGCAGGGGTGCTGCCGGCGCTGACCGACTGGACGGTCCTCACCGCGACACCGACGACCTGGCGCGGCGGCCAGGCCGATCTCGTGGTGGTCGACCAGTTCGAGGAGTTGTTCACCCACTTCGACAGCGCGGTCGACCGGGAGGCGTTCGTCGAGTCGCTTCTCGACGGCGGCAATCGGGTGCTGCTCGCCGTGCGGGCCGACTTCCTCGGTCACTGCGCCACGGTGCCCGCCCTGGTGGACGCGTTGCGCAACGCCCAGGTGCTGGTCGGGCCGATGACCGACGACGAACTGCGGGCCGCCGTCGAACTACCGGCCGTGCGCGCCGGGCTGAAGGTGCAGCCGGACGTGCTCGCGGCCGTGATGGCCGACGTGCGCGGGCAGTCGGGCGCGCTGCCGTTGCTGTCGCACGCGCTGCTGGAGACGTGGCGAAGACGCGAACGCGGCCGGCTGACCCTCGACGGTTATCGGGCGAGTGGCGGGGTCACCGGTGCCGTCGCCACCACGGCCGAGAGCACCTACGCCGAGCTGTCCCTGCGCGGGCAGGCCGTCGCACGCGCGGTGCTGCTCAGGCTCGTGCAGACCCACGACGACGTGAACGATCTGCGCCGCCGGGCCCCGCTCGACGAGGTGATGGCCGCGGGCCGGCCGACCGACACCGCGCACGTCGTGAACGTCCTCGCGAACGCACGGCTGATCGTCGTCGCGGACGGCGTTGCAGAGCTCGCGCACGAAGCACTCGTACGGGCGTGGCCCCGATTACGGCAGTGGATCGACGACGACCGGGAGGCGTTGCGGCTGCACCGCGACTTCACCACCGCCGCCGCGGCGTGGCAGTCGGCAGGGCGCGATCCCGGGGAGCTCTACCGGGGCGCGCGGCTCGCCGCGATGCGCGAGCTGGCAGGCCGGATCGAGTGGCCGATGTCGTCCAACGACCTGGAACGCGAGTTCCTGCAGGCGGCGGTGGACGAGGAGAGTGCCTCCAGGCAGGCGGCGGACCGGCAGTCCCGCCGGTTGCGCACGCTGGTGAAGTCACTGGCCGTGCTGACGGTGGCGTGCCTGGTGGTGACGTTCGTGGCCGTCGTGCAGGGCAACGCCGCGCTGAGAGAACAGCAGGTCGCCGAGTCACGTCAGATCGCGGTGCAGGCACAGGACCTCAGCGCGTCATGGCCGGACGCGGCCGGGCGACTCGCCGTGGACGCCTACCGCACGTCGGCGACCGCGGAAGCGCGCGGGGCGTTGCTCAGCACCGCGGCCTACAAGCCCGCACGGACGGTGTTGAAGGATCATCGCGGGCCGGTTCGCGCGGTCGCGTTCAGCGCGGACAGCTCGTTGTTCGCCACTGCGGGCGATGACCACTCGGTGCTGCTGCGGTCGCCCTCTTCCGCTGCCGCGCCGACGATTTTGACGCAGCACAACGGTGCCGTGCGTGCTCTCGCGTTCATGCCGGGCGGCACGACCCTGGTGTCCGCGGGTGACGACCGGCGAATCATCTTGTGGGACACCAGAACACACCTGCCGTTGCGGACCATCTCCCTCGACGCCGGGATACGAGCCCTTGTGCTCTCGGCGGACGGAACGACCGCCGCAGTCGCGACAGCCGACGGCCTGATCTCCTTGTGGCGCACGGATGACTGGACGCGGACGGGCGTGGTCCTGCACGAACTGGGCGAGGTCCACGCGTTGGCGCTGAACGGATCCGTGCTCGCCGCAGGTGGTGAGAAGGGCACGTTGGTGGTGGAGAACGGCGTCGCGCGCACGTTCACCGATCACGTCGCAGCCGTCCGCACCGTGGCGTTGAGTCCCGACGGCCATGTGCTCGCGTCCGGCGGAGACGACTACCAGGTGGTGCTGCGGGTGCTGGCGACCGGCAAGACGTCCGGGCTGCGCAGGCACGTCGGCGGCGTGCACTCGGTGCAGTTCGACGCGACCGGCACCAAGCTGGTGTCGACCAGCGACGACGGCAGCATCCGCTGGTGGACGGTGCCCGACGGCGGGTGGCTGACCGGGTTGATCACCCGCACGCATCCGTTCTACGTGGCGGCGCTCAGCCCGGACGGCAACTGGTTCGCGGCGGGCGGCGACGAGAGCGTGAGCCTCTGGAGCCTGCCGCTGCCCCCTCTGACCGGTCACACGAGTCCGCCGGACGGCATCGCCCTCTCCCCGGACGGTGCGGTGCTGGCCACCGGCGGGCGCGACCGGATGGTCCTGCTGTGGAACCGCGAGGGCAGGCAGATCGGACGCATCGACGTCCCCGCGCACGTGACGGCGCTGGCGTTCCGGACCGCGACCGAGATCGTGGTCGCCGACGTGCGCGGAGTGTTGTCGTCGTGGCGGACCGACGGCAGCGTCCTGCGCACCTGGCAGGGCCGTCGTGGCGCGATCAAGAGCCTTGTCGTGTCGGGCGATCGGGCGGTGACCAGCGGTGCCGACGCCGCGGTCGTCGTGCAGGACCTGAACTCCGCCGAACCAGGCCGCGCGCTGCCCACCGGTCACTCGGGGCCGGTCAACACCGTGGCGTTGCTCGGCGACCTCGTGGTCTCGGGCGGAGCCGACGGCCGGGTGCTGCGGTGGTCCGGCGACCAGGTCGAGGTCGTCCGGGAGACCGGCCCCGCGGTGAAGTCGATCGCCGCCGTACCGGGTTCGGGCCTGCTGGTGGTGGGCGACGCGGGCGGAGAGGTCGCCCTGTGGGATCGCGACGGCAAGTCGCGCACCCTCGTCACCGGCCGGGGTGCCATCGGAGCGGTCACCGCCAGCCTGGACGGCACGACCGTGGCGGCGGCCGCGAACGACAGCCTGATCACGTTGTGGCAGGTCGCCGACGGCGCACAGGTCGCAACGCTGACCGGGCACACCGGCCCCGTCAACGCCGTGCTGTTCGACTCCGACGGCGACCTCACGTCGTCCGGCCCGGACCCGCGGGTGATCAGGTGGAACCTCGACCCGGACCAGGTGATCACCCGGCTGTGCGCCCCTGGTTGCTAACGGGCCAGGTCAGGAAGCACCTCGGCCCCGGTGAGCTTCATCAGCACGTCACCGGGGATGAGGATCTTGCTGCCCCGGATGCCGCTGCCCACGATCAGTTCGGGGGCGGCGGCGACCTCGGGCGACACGAGGATCGGCCAGTCCGCGGGCACGCCGACGGGCGTGATGCCGCCGTACTCCATGCCGGTCAACGCCACGGCCTCGTCCATCGGCGCGAACGACGCCTTGCGCGCGTCGAGCCGCTTGCGGATGACGCCGTTCACGTCCGCACGCATGGTCGCGAGCACCATGCAGGCCGCATAACGGACGACGTCGCCGCGCTTGCCCGCGACGACCACGCAGTTCGCCGACGCTTCCAGCGGCGAGCCGTAGTGCGCGCAGAACTCGGCGGTGTCGGCGAGGGTCGGGTCGATCTCGGCCACGGCGACACGGTCAGCGCCGTCCAACGTCTTCAACGCGGCTGCGACCGGCGCGGGCACCAGGTCGAGGCGAGACAGCACGGGGACGGGTTCCAACGATCCAGCGATGGTCCACACAGAATCCATTGTCGCTGCTCCGCAGACTCCGGCGAATTCGCCTGGCAGCTGGTCGCACCATCCTGCCAAATTCCCCTTTGACCTTTACGTTGCGTCAACCCCTACCTTCATCTTCAGAGCGCGAAGGAGGAACCGAAATGGCCTGGTCGATCGCCCAGGTGGCCCGGATGTCGAAGGTGACGTCCAGGACGCTGCGGCACTACGACTCGATCGGGCTGCTGCCGCCGGCCTGGATCGGCGACAACGGTTACCGCTACTACGAGAAGGAACAGGTGCACCGCCTGCAGCAGATCCTGCTGCTGCGCGACCTGGGACTGGGCCTCGACGTGGTGGCGAAGGTGCTGGACGGCACGGACCAGCTGACGGTCCTGCGCAACCACCACCGGTGGCTGCGGGACGAACGGCAACGGCTGGACCGGCTCGCCCACACCGTCGCGCGCACGATCGAAGAACTGGAAGGAGGGGACGAAGTGAAGATGGAAGAGCTGTTCGAGGGCTTCGACGCGAAGAAGCAGGAACGGCACGAGGCCGAGCTCGTCGAACGCTACGGCGAAGGTGCCCGTGAGCACATCGCCGAGAGCCGTAAGAAGATGCAGGGCTGGAAGCGTGCCGACGCGGACCAGTTCATGGCCGACTGGCGGGACATCGCGCAGAAGCTCGGTGCCCTGTACACGGCGGGCACGGCGATCGACGCTCTGGAGACGCAGGAGCAGATCGACCGCCACTACCGCTGGATCTGCCTGAGCTGGACGCCCAACCGGGAGTCCTACCGGGGTCTCGGCGACCTCTACGTCGACTCGGACGAGTTCCGGGTCAACTTCGAGGTCGACGGCGGCGGCAACATGGCCGAGTGGACTCGTGACGCCATGGCGCACTACGCCGAGACGCGCCTCTAGAAACGATGCGGGAGCTGCAGATCCCGCATCACAGACCGAATGCCTTCAAAGCCTTTCGGTTGAACGCCGGCAGGTCGTCGGGATTGCGGGACGTCACGAGCGTCCACCCGTTCATGTCGCACACCCGGACCTCTTCGTCGGCCCAGTCGCCGCCCGCGTTGCGGATGTCGGTCTGCAGGCTCGGGAACGAGGTCAGCATCTTGCCGCGCACCACGTTCGCCTCGACCAGCAGCCACGGCCCGTGGCAGATCGCCGCGATCGGCTTGCCGGCGGCGACCAGCGCGTAGATCAGCTCGACGGCGTCGTCGTCCATGCGCAGGAAGTCGCTGTTGGCCACCCCGCCAGGGATCACCGCGCCGTCGTAGTCGTCCGCGGACGCGTCGGCGAAGGTCGTGTCGACGGGGAACGAGTCGGCGGGCGTGAGGTGGTTGAACCCCCGGACTTCACCGAGCTTCGGCGCGATCAGGCGCGGCACCCCGCCGGCCTTCTCGACGTGCGCCCACGGATCGGTGAGCTCGATCTGCTCGATGCCCTCTTCTGCCACCAGGAACGCGATCTTCTTCTGTTCAGCCATGCACTTCGGCTACCCGGCGAAGAAGGAGACCAATCGGTGCCGGATCTCGGCGCGGTGGGTGACCATCGGTGAGGGCGAGTCGATCAGCCACAACTCACCGTCGGGGAACGCGGCCGCCGTCGCCTTGGCCACGTCTTCGGGATGCAAAGGATCGCCCACAGCGCCGATGACCAGCACCGGAGTGGACACGGCCGCCAAAGCGGAAGCATCGGGAACAGCCACCTGCCCCGGCAACTGCTCGGCGGCGGCCTCCAGGCGCTTCAGGGCGGCCCGCCGCTCGGCGACGTAGATGGGCGGCCCGGTCGTCAGGTCCGACAGCTGCTGCAACGTGATGGGCTGCCGAGGCTGGTCGAGCACCGCGGGCAGCAGCAGAGCCACCCGCTGAAAACGATCAGGTTCGAGGGACATCAGCCGCACCAGCGCACCGGCGCCCAGCGAGACACCGACGGCGTGGTCGGCGGGAACGGTGCCCAGATCGGCCGCGATCCGGCCGTAGTCCCAGTACCCAGGAGGGGCGTCCGGGGCGTCGCCGTGGGACGGCAGCGTCACCACGACACGGGTGCCGGGCAGCCCGGAGGCGGGGATGCGCGCCTCTCCGGGCGTGGCGCCGAGCCCGTGGGCGACCAGCGTCACCGCTGAACCGGAGCCGTACGAGTGGGTGATCACCAACGAGGGCCGCGCTGGACCTCGATCAGCTTCGGGCGCACGTCCACCATGTACACGAGCACCGCGATGAGCCCGGCCAGCCAGAAGATCGACCCGACGCCACCGGGCCCGAACAGCAGCAACGCCGCCGTTCCACCGCCGGTGATACCCATCCAGGCGGGCTTGGTCATGCGCTCGATCGCGGTGTACGCGTCGGGGCGCTGACTCAGTGCGTGGAAGAACGCGAACAGGCCGAAGATGCTGAACCCCAGGTCGGCGAAGAAGTACACGATGCCGTCGAGGTTCCAGATGCTGAAGATCGGCACGTAGAACACGCACCCAGCCTACGTGGACGTACGACGGGAGGGGAGCAGCCCTGTCGGACTGCTCCCCTCCCGGAGAAATTCACAGACTCACTTGGCGGTGTTCGGCGTGGTCTTCTTCGCTGCGGCCGTCGTGGTGGTCGTGCGGGTCGTCGTCGCCGGCTTGCGCGGCGCCGTGCGGTTCGCGGTCTTGCGGGCGGTGCTGCGCACCTCGTGCGCGGCCTCGCCACCGGCCTCGACGATCTCCTCGGCCAGCTTCTCGGCGCTGTCCTCGACCTGGAGGGCGACCTTCTCGCCGACCGAGCGGGTGCGGCGGGTCACCTTGCCGAGGACGTCGTCCGCGATGACGCGGGCGTCGGCGGCAGCGGACTCGGCGCGCTTCTGCGCGGCCTCGACGGCCTGCTCGACCTGCTCCACGGCCTGCTTGACCTGCGGCTGGGCCTTGATCTGCTCCAGCGTCTGCTCGCCCTGGTCCGCGAGGTAGGTGTACAGGTTCACCGCGGAGGCGGTGTAGGCGTCGACCAGCTTCTTGAGCTCGGCCGGCTGCAGCTTGTCGCGCAGGTCGTTCAGCTCGGTCGGGAGGTCCTTGGCCTGGGTGCGGGCCTCTTCGGCACGCTCCTTGGCCTTGGTCAGGGCCTCGACGACGGCCTTGGCGGCGAGGTCACCGGCGCCGAGAGCGGCGAGCAGTGCCTGGCGGGCGGCGTGGGCGCCCTGCTCGGCGGCCTTGCGAACGTCGTCCTGGGTGAAGTTCGGCATGGAGATCAGTCCTCCTCGTTGGTGGCGGTGTTCTCCCGCCGGAAAGATTCGTAAACGTCGAGCAGCACCTGCTTCTGCCGCTCGGTCAGATCGGTCGCGGCGACGATGGCGTCCGCCAACGCACCGCCTTCGCGCTGCTGGAGGATCCCGGCCTCGACGTAGAGCACTTCGGCCGAGATGCGCAGCCCCTTGGCGATCTGCTGAAGGATCTCCGCGCTGGGCTTGCGCAGTCCTCGCTCGATCTGGCTGAGGTATGGGTTGGAGACACCTGCTTGCTTCGCCAGCTCCCGCAAGGAGATCTTGGCGGTGTTGCGTTGCTCGCGGATGTACTCACCGATGTTGCGGCCGAGGTCCGCGACTGCTTTGTCGATGGACTTGTCCACTGTTCCCGCTCCCGTTCCTCGTGCCATCAACCACGTTAGCGACGAGTGCTAGCTATTGCAAGCACCCTGCTAGCAATCGCTGCGTGGTCTCCGCCACAGGGATACCGTGGGAGGCGACATGGACGACGCCGGGGCGTTACGAGCCGAGCTGACGGATCACCTGCTCGGTGACGGTGTGCTGCACGATCCCAAGTGGCTCAACGCTTTCCGCGTCGTTCCACGACACGAGTTCCTGCCGCGCTTCTACCGCCAGCTGCACACCGGCGACTGGGAACGGGTCACCGCGCGGCACCCGCACTGGCTCGAACTGGTCTACGCCGACCGGGTGTGGGTTACCCAGTTCGACGGCGACGACACCGTGAGCGGCGGCACACCGACCTGCTCGTCGAGCATGCCCACGATCATGGCGATCATGCTGGAGGCCCTGGACGTCCACAACGGACAGTCGGTGCTCGAGGTCGGGACGGGCACGGGGTACAACGCGGCTCTTCTTTGCCACGCCGTGGGTTCCGGCAGCGTGACCACGATCGACGTCGACCCGCACATCTCGCGCCGCGCACGCAAACGACTGCACCGCAACGGTTTCTTCCCCACCTGCGTGACGGGTGACGGCGCGCTGGGCCACCCCGCCCGCGCACCGTACGACCGCTTGCTGGCCACCTGCTCCGTCTCGACCATCCCGCCCGCCTGGCTGGAGCAGACGCGGCGGGGCGGCCTGGTGGTGACGACGTTGCACCGCCCCATCGGCGCCGGGCTGGTGCTGATCGCGTCCAACGGCGACGGCACCGGCGAAGGACGCGTGCTCAGCGAGGACGGGCGCTTCATGCCGTTGCGCGCGCACGCCCGGCCACCGGCGCCGGCAGGCGAAGGCACGTTCGACCGCCGCACCACCTCGTTGCGGCTCAACTCGGTCATCGACCCGGCCAGCCCGTTCGAGTTCTTCGCGGGCATCACGTTGCCGGAGGTGGCAGCCGGCCGTGACTGGTTGGCCCATTCGGACGGATCCTGGGTGCACCACCACGGTTCGCACGTCGACCAGGGCGGCCCGCGCCGGCTGTGGGACATCGCGGAGCAGGCCCTCACCGACTGGAACGACCTGGGCAAACCGCGCCGGAGCCAGTTCGGGATCACGATCGGCGACGACGGCCAGCACCTGACGCTGGGCGATCTCCGCTGGCATCTGTGATCAACAACTGAACGTCACGACACGGGTCACTGAATCGACCCCGAGCGGATGCGGTGCGTCATGATGCCTCGCATGTCCAGATTCCGTCAGCAGGCATTGCTGGCCGGGTGCGTGCTCACCGCGTTGCTCACCGCGGCCGGGTTGTTCGTCACCGACCACGGCATCCACCCGCACCTGTGGCTGATCGTGCTCGCGCTGGCGTTCCTGGGCTTTCTGGCTTTGCTCGACCCGTGGGTCCGGCGCAGGCACAACGCCGCGCTCAGCACCGACGAGCACCTCGACGCGGCGTGCCGGGCGCTCGCCATCGGCCTGCAGTCGCAGTGGAACGAGGAGGTCCGCTCCCGCGGCCTCACCGACCCGGACGTCCTCGACCTGCACTGGATCGCCCCCGAACTGGACGTGAGCGACGAGCCGGACGCGCCGCCGGGACGCAGCGACGCCGTGGTGGGCGCGTTCGAACGGCAGATCAACCGCCGGCTGGTGATCATCGGCGAGGCCGGCACCGGCAAGTCGACGGTCGCGATGCTGCTGACGTGCGGTCTGCTGGACCGCTACGACGGCGGCATGGTGCCGGTGCTGCTGCCGTTGTCGACGTGGAACCCGGCGGTCGAGGACGTCCGCACGTGGCTCACGCGCAGGCTGTACGAGGACCATCCGGCGTTGCGCAACACCGAGTTGTACGGCAGCTACGCCGGTGACCTGCTGGTCGAGCAGCACCTGGTCCTGCCCGTGCTCGACGGCCTCGACGACATCCCCGCCCACCAGCGCGCGGACGCCCTCGCGCGGATCTCGAAGGCGTTCGGTGCGAACCGGCCGCTGGTGCTGACCTGCCGCACGGCGGAGTTCGCGCAGGCAGTGCACCTCGCCGGTCCGCTGCCCGGCGCCGACGTCGTCGAACTGGCCCCGCTCGACCTGGACGAGGTCGCCGCCTACCTGCGGGCGAGCACCGACAGCTGGGGCGCGGCGCGCTGGGAGCCGGTGTTCATCCAGCTGCGCGAGGAACCGGACGGCAGGCTCGCGGACGCGTTGTCCACGCCGCTGACGATGTGGCTGGCCAGCATCGTCTACTCCGACAGCGAGGCCGAGCCGACCGAACTGCTCGACCGCGGCCGTTTCCCGGACGCGCGGGCGATCTCCGACCACCTCTGCGACGAACTGGTGTCGCGCGCGTTCGGCAACAGGGCGTTCGCGCACCACGCCAAGGCCACGCAGGTCTGGCCACGGGACAGGGCCCGCAAGTGGCTCGAGTTCCTGGCGCACGAGATGCGTGACCGCGGCATCCGCGAACTGGCCTGGTGGGAGCTGCGCCGTTCGGTCGGCAACACGTGGCTCGCCGTGCTCGGCGCGCTGGTGCTGGGCGCGATCGGCGGGTTCGGCGTCGGCTGGCTGATGGCCTACTCGATCACGCCGTCGCTCGCCCCGATCACCGGTCTCGTCGCGGGCATCGGTGTCGGCGCGGCGGCCCTGACCGCGTCACACGAGCGCAAAGCCAAGCCGCGCCTGGGAATCTGGCGCAGTCTGCTGCTCGTGCCCGGCGTGCTCGGACTCGCCGCCGGACTCGTGTTCGGTGCGCTGTACGGACTTTCCGCCGGACTCGTCGTCGGCCTCGGGCTCGCCGTGGCGATCGCGCTGCGGTTCGCGTTGACGAGCGCGGCCGAGCTCTCGCAGGCTTCCAGTCCTCAATGGACCATGTCCCGCGACCGGATCGCGGTGTGGACCGGATCTCTCGTGCTGGCCGTGGTGTTCGGTTCGGCGGCGGCACTGGTGTTCGGCCCCGCCCAGACCGGCATGGTCGGGCTGGGGCTCGCGTCCGGACTGATGCTCGGCTTCGCGCTGGCCGTGCTGCACCTGCGCTGGTGGTGGTTCACCGTCGCGCGGATCTGGTTGGCACTGCGCGGAAAGCTGCCCTGGGAGCTGATGGTGTTCCTGGAGGACTCGCGCAAGCTCGGCGTGCTCTGCCGGGCGGGAGCCTGCTACCAGTTCCGGCACGGACTGGTGCAGGACCGCCTGGCAGAGCACGAGGCGACTACTCGCTCTGCAACCCCAGTGCTCCGGTCGCCTTTCTCAGCGAAGGCAACGTCAGAGCAGTGACCGCGAGGACCAGCAGCATCGACGCACCGGTGAGCGCGGCGATGCCGGTCCAGTCGTAGACGACCTCGGCGTTGAACACCCGTGTGACCATCACGCCCAGTCCGATGCCGGTGCCGACCGCGATGACCGTGGACAGCACCAGCGGCACGCCGTTCTGCCACAGCAGCGACCTGGCGAGCGTGCCGCGCGGTACCCCGGTCGCCGCCAGCACGGCGAGCGGGCGGCGCCGTTCCCGAACCTGCTCCAGCGCCATGACCAGCAGCGACGCCCCGGCCAGCAGCAACGTCAGCACCGCGCCCGCGAGCAACGCCCTGCGGATCGAGGCGAAGATCAACTCGACCTCGGCTGTGTCGTCCTGGCCGATGAAGTACGCGTGGACCCGCCAGCCGTACCCGGCGATGGAGTTGCGCATGTGCTCGGCGGCGTCCGGAACCGCGAGGTCGAGCTCGGCCTGCAACTGGGGCCGGCTGCCAGTGAGATCGAGGCCCTTCGCCGCGGCGGGAGTGAGGTAGATGCCGGGCATGGTGCCGGGTACCTCCTGCATCGCGGGCAGGGTCCAGGCGATCTTGTCCATGGTCATCACCACGTCGCCGGACGTGGCCTCTGCGATGTCCCGGGCGAACCGCACCTGGTAGGCCTTGCCGTCGACGCAGTCCTTGGCGTCCGCCTGTGCTTTCAGCGCCGCACAGGTGCCGATGGAGACCATCGTGTTGCGGCTGCCCGACTGGGTCACGAAGGTGCGGTCGAGCACGTGCACGGCCCGCACGCCCTTGCTGGCCGCCACCGCCTTGTGCAGGTCGGCGGTGTCGATGTCGTCCTTGGGCGTGAGAGAGACGAAGTTGTGGGTCGCGTCCCGCTTCTCCTCGGAGACGACGTCCTTCTCCACGCTCGCGAGGATGACCTGCAGCGTCACCGTGCCGGCGAGCACCACGGCCACACCACCGACGACCCGCGCCGCCGTACCCGCGTCGAGCTGCAACCGGCGCACCGCCAACTGCAGCGCCGGGGTCGCACCGCGCATCCAGTTCACGACCCGCTCCACCAGCCACGGCAGCAGCACCGGGATGCCCAGCATCAGCAGCACCACGCCGGAGATGACGGCCACCTCGAACGACGAGCCCTTTTCGCCGCTGTAGCGGAACTGGCTGGCCAGCAGGGCGATTCCGCCGCCCGCGGGCACCAGGCGCCACCACAGCCTGCGCCGGACCGGCTTCTGGTGCCGGACCACGCCGAGCGGTTCGATGATCGTGCGCCGCATCGCGAACAACGACGTGAGGACCGCGAGCACCGGCACGGCCACGAGAACCACCGCCGTGAGCGACGGGGTGGGCAGCAGGTCAGCGGGGTAGAGCGCCAACTCGGGAACGGGAACGTCGTCGGCCAGCGGTCGCACCGCGAAGAAGAACCCGATGCCGAACACGAGCCCGGTCAGCGCGCCGACCAGCGTCTCGCCGGACGCGATCAGCCGCACCCGGCCCGCCGCCGCACCGACCAGCCGCAACGCCGCGAGCCTGCGGTCGCGCTGGGCCGCGGCGAGCCTGGTGGCGACGCTGACGAACACCAGCACGGGGAACAGCAGCACGACGATGCCGACGAGGCTGAGCATCCACAGCACCGGGTCCATCCCCATGCGCTCGTACGCCTTCCCGTAGGCGTACACGGCGATGCCGGAATCGTCCGGGATCTTGCTGTCGCCAGCGTAGAACTTCAGGTCTTGCGGCCCGATCAGGCCGGCCGCGCCGATCGTGCCGATCACCTTCTGCGGGAACCGGGGGCGCAGCAGTTCGCCCTCCGGCGATGCGAGCAACTCCGCGAGTGCGGGCGACACGACGATCTCGCCGTCCCGCGGCAACCGTTCGACGCCCGGTGGCACGGGGGCGTCCGGCGTGCGCACCTTGAGGTACGTGCCGGGAATGTCCCGCGAGCGGAAGTGGACGTACATCTCCTCCGCCTGGATCGGCGCCGGTCCCTCGCGGTCGGTCATCATGCTGCGCGCGTCACCGCGGTCGTCCCGCGCGTCCAGCGCGTTCGGCACCGCGGCGGCGAGCAACAGCATCGCCACGCACAGACCGATGCCGACGCCCTGCAGCAGGAGCCTGCCCCACGACTTCCGGCTGCCCCCGACAGCCAGCCGGACGCCGAGAGCGAGGTCGCTGATCACCTGCTTCATCGGGCGAACTCCACGTCCCTGGCCTTGCCGTCGCGCACCACGACCTCGCGGTCGGAGTAGGCGGCGACGCGGGCCTCGTGCGTCACGAGCACGACCGCGGCGCCGGTCTCCCGCGCGGCCGTCGTGAGCAGGTGCATGACCCGTTCACCGTTGAGCGAGTCGAGCGCGCCGGTCGGTTCGTCGGCGAAGATCACCTTCGGTCCGGTGACCAGCGCACGGGCGATCGCGACGCGCTGGCCCTGACCGCCGGACGTCTCACCGGGTCGCTGGTCGGCGACGCCGTCGACCTCCAGCTTGGCCATCCACTCCTTCGCGGCCTTCTCGGCGTCCTTGCGCTTCACGCCGCTGAGCCTCATCGGCAGCGCGACGTTCTCCAGACAGGTCAGCTCCGGCACGAGCTGGCCGAACTGGAAGACGAACCCGAAGTCCGTGCGCCGCAACTCGCTGCGTTCCCGGTCGGACATCGAGGTGAGCTCGCGGTCGCCGTAGCTGACGACACCGGAGTCCGGCGGCAGGATGCCCGCGACGCAGTGCAGCAGGGTGGACTTGCCGGAGCCCGAAGGCCCCATCACCGCGACGATCTCGCCCGCGCGGACGGTGAGGCCCGCACCTTCGAGCGCGTGCGTCCTGCCGAACGACTTGTGCAGGTCCTCTGCCCTCAAGAGGCTCATTTCCTGACCTCCTGGGCCAGCTTGTCGAGGCGCGCCGCGGTCAGTTCGAGCCAGCGCAGGTCCGCTTCGAGGTGGAACAGGGCGAAGTCGCAGATGAGCTGGTCGGCGAGGTCGCCGTCCACCTTGCGCTTGGTCAGGTCGCGCATCGTGGTGAGGTGCGCGGAACGCTGGGTGTCGAGCACCTCGGTCGCGCTGCGGCCGGACAGCAGGGCCAGCACGACCTTCGCGTAAAGGGTGTTCTGCAGGTACGGCTCCGGCTTCTCCGGAGTGCCGAGCCAGCGTTCGACATCGGTGACCCCGGCGTCCGTGATCGCGTACCGCTTGCGCTCCGGGCCGTCGCCCGCCTCCACGCCCGCCTCGCTCACGAGGCCGTTCTTCAGCAGCCTCGACAGGGTCGAGTACACCTGTCCGTAGTGCAGCGGCCGGTCGTGCCCGAAGCGCTCGTCGTAGGCGCGCTTGAGGTCGTAGCCATGCCTTGGACCGCCTTCTAGCAGCCCCAACAGTGCGTGTCCGATCGACATGAGCAGCACTATACACACGATGTATACACCCGGTGTATTCATCAGATGCCCTGACGGGCCGCCGCCGTGACGCCTACAGTGGTGGGGTGACTGGTCTGACTGTCGGCTGGGATCACGACGTCGAGCTGCTGCTCGACTTCCTGAACACTCGACACGTACTGGACAGTGAAGCCTCCTGGCGCGCATGGGTGACCGAGCGCGGCCTCGGGCGGAGCAGTGAAATCGCGCAGGCGCGCGCCGCTCGTGCGGCGCTGCGGTCGTCGATCGAGGGCTCGTCAGGGCCTCAGACGGCAGCGGGCGTCGTCCACATCGAGCTCACCGACGGCGTTCCGGTGCTGTCGAGCTCGGACGCGCTCGGCGCGGTGCTCGCCGCGTCCGCCCGCCTCGCCGTGCTGGGCTCCTGGGAACGCTTCAAGATCTGTCCCGCCGACGACTGCCTGCGTGCGTTCTTCGACCGCTCCCGCAACCGCTCGCGCACCTGGTGCTCGATGCAGGTCTGCGGGAACAGGGAGAAGGCCCGCACGTTCCGAAAACGAACCCGAGCCCAGAACCCGCCTCAGAACAGCAAACTGGCCGCGGTGTAGATCACCAGGCCGGCGAGCGCACCGACCACGGTGCCGTTGATCCGGATGAACTGCAGGTCCCTGCCGACCTGCAGTTCGATCTTGCGCGAGGTCTCCTCCGCGTCCCAGCGCTCGACCGTGTCCGTGATCAGCGTGGTGATCTCCGCGCGGTAGTTGCCGACGACGTACCCGGCGGCCTGCTCCAGCCAGCCGTCGACCTTGGCGCGCAGTTCTTCGTCATCGGTGAGATTGGTGCCGAGCGTGATCAGGCCCTGCGTGACGCGCTTGCGGAGCTCGCTGGACGGGTCCTCGGCGGCGTCGATGAGCATCTTCTTGGCAGTACCCCAAGCGGAGCTGATCAGCTTCTGGACGTCGGGGTGGGTGATGACCTGCTGCTTGACCTGCTCGGCGCGTTGCATGGTGGCCGGGTCGGTCTGCATGTCGGTGGCGAACTCGATCAGGAACTGGTCGACGGCGAGCCGCATCGGGTGGTTGACGTCGGTCTTGACCGCCCAGGCGAAGTTGACCAGCTCCGTGTAGACCTTGTCGCCGAGCAGCGCGTCGACGAACTTGGGCGACCACGTCGGCGCGCGGTCCGTGACGATGAGGCTGACCTTGTCGGAGTTGTCACGCACCCACTCGTAGGCGCGGTCGCACATGAGGTCGACGAGCTTGTGGTGCGCGCCGTCCGTCAGGACCTGGCCGAGCAGCTTGCCCAGCGGCGGACCCCACGGCTTCTCCGTCACCCGCTTGACGATCGCCTGCTCGAGGACGGCCTGGACCTCTTCGTCCTTGAGGACAGTGATCGCACCCTTGATGACGTTCGCGAGCTCGTTGGTGATCCGTTCGGCGTTCTCCGGCTGCTTGATCCAGGCGCCGGCGCGTTCCGCGATGCCCGCCCGGCGGAGCTTGTCCTGCACGACCGCGGGGCTCAGGAAGTTGACGCCCACGAAGTCGCCGAGCGTCTGCCCGAACATGTTCTTGCGTTCGGGGATGATCGCGGTGTGCGGGATCGGCAACCCCAGTGGCCTGCGGAAAAGGGCGGTGACGGCGAACCAGTCGGCGAGCGCGCCGACCATGCCGGCCTCGGCGGCGGCCCGCACGTACCCGACCCAGGCGCCCTCGAAGGCGTGCGTGCCGAAGAAGATGATCGTCGCGCCGACGAGAAAGCTCGTCGCGACTACCTTCATCTTGCGCAGGTCGGTGCGCTTCTGCTGGTCAGCGGCGGTCAGTTGCTCCACAACCACATTGTCCGTGAAGATCCTGCGTTGTGCGGGTACCAGCGCTAGTTCCTCGTTTGCAGCCGTTCACGTCGACCATCTTCGCGGAGATGACGGCGCTGGCCGTGCAGCACGACGCCGTCAACCTCGGTCAGGGCTTCCCCGACACCGATGGCCCGGCGTCGATGCTTCAGGCCGCCCAGTCGGCGATCGCGTCGGGCGTGAACCAGTACCCGCCCGGCCCTGGCATGCCGGTGTTGCGCCGCGCCATCGCCGCCCACCGCGCGCGGTACGGGCTCTCGTACGACCCTGATTCGGAAGTCCTGGTGACCGTCGGCGCCACCGAGGCGATCGCCGCTTCGCTGCTGGCGCTGGTCGAGGCCGGCGACGAAGTGATCCTGATCGAGCCGTACTACGACTCGTACGCCGCCTCCGTGGCCATGGCCGGCGCGACGCGGGTGACCGTGGGCCTGCGCGAGGACGAGTCGGGCCGCCTGGCGTTGGACGTGGACGCTCTGCGCGCCGCCGTGACGCCTCGGACGCGGGCCATCCTGGTCAACTCGCCGCACAACCCGACCGGGACCGTGTTCCGTTTGGAGGAGCTCCAAGCAATCGCCTCTTTGTGCGTCGAGCACGACCTGCTGGCGATCACCGACGAGGTCTACGAGCACCTGGTGTTCGACGGACTTGTCCACATCCCGCTGGCCTCGCTGCCGGGGATGGCGCCACGCACGTTGTCGATCTCCGGCGCCGGCAAGACGTTCAACTGCACCGGCTGGAAGATCGGCTGGGTGTGCGGCCCCGCTGAGCTGGTTGCCGCGGTCCGCGCGGCCAAGCAGTTCATGACCTTCGTGGGCGGCGCACCGTTCCAGCCCGCCGTCGCGCACGCACTGACCGCCGAACTGGACTGGGTCACGGGGTTGCGCGACTCCCTCGCCTCGAAGCGCGCGCGTCTGGCCGAGGGCCTGCGTGCAGCAGGTTTCGAGGTGCGTTCGTCCGAGGGCACGTACTTCATCTGCGCCGACGTACGCCCTCTGGGCCACACGGACGGCCTGGCCCTGTGCCGCGAACTGCCGGCCCGAATCGGCGTCGCCGCAGTCCCCGTCCAGGTGTTCACCGACCGCCCGGCGGATTGGCAGCACCTGATCCGTTTCGCGTTCTGCAAGCAGGACGCCGTGATCGACGAAGCCGTGGAGCGCCTCCACAAACTGTAGTTGTCCACAGCTGTGTACAAGTTTCTCCACAACTGTGGACAACCCACTTTCGGGTGAGCCCGGGAGCCACGGCGCCGGAGTTCGACTCCAAATGGCATGGACTCGAACACTGAGGTTCTCGTGGCTTGGCGTTCCGGCCTGTCCGGCTGGGACGCCCTGGTCGACCGCTACTCCCGCCTGGTCTGGTCGGTGCCCAGATCGTTCCGCCTGAGCCACGCCGACGCCGCCGACGTCTACCAGTGCACCTGGCTCTGCCTGGCAGAACACCTGACCCGCCTCCGAGAACCGGAACGCCTCGGCACCTGGCTGGTCCGTACCGCCACCCGCCAGTCGCTCACCGTCCTGCGCACACGTGGCCGCGAGGTCTCCTACGACCTGTGGGAGCCGACGTCGGTCCTCCCCACGCCCGACGAGGTCGCGATCACGACCGATCGGCAGCGCCGGCTCTGGTCCGCGCTGACGACCTTGAACGAACGGTGCCAGCGCCTCCTGCGCATCGCTGCCCACAGCCCCGAACTGAGTTATGCACAGGTTGCCGACGCCCTGGGGATGAAGGTGGGGAGCGTTGGCTCCACGCGCAGCCGCTGCCTCGCTGAGCTGCGGCGGAAGCTGGAGGACCTGCGATGAGGGCCTCGGTGCTCGCCCGGCTCGCCGACCTCCTCGGCCGCATCGACGCCCCAGCCCAGCTCGACATCCACAGCCTGCTGGCCTGCACCGCCGATTCGACGCGGCCCGGCATCCACAACCCATCCGCTGACCCGAAGGTCCACGCCGTCATCCCATCGACGGCAACCGCCCGCGACCTGCCCACCGGCCTCCCGCCCACGCCCGTTGTCCACAGCCCGCTGACCTCTGGAGGTTCGCGATGAGGGACTCGCTGCTCGACGAGATCGCCGGCCTGTTCCACTCGGACGCCCCGCCGTCCGCCCTCACCCCGCACCCGACCGGCCTCGAACCCATGCACCCGGTCGAGGAACCCGTCCGCGGCCCGTCGCACCTGCTGGTGTTCCAGGTCGGCTCCGGCCGCCTGCACCTCCAACTCGACTCCGACCCGGCAGGCCTGCACCTGACCGGCGTCCTAGACCACGAGGACGTCGCCGTCGAGATCCGCTCACCGCACTCCGTCCAAGCCCTCCGCCCCGACCCCGAAGGCTGGTTCCGCGCCGACGTCACCCCCGGACCGCTGTGCGTCACGGTGCCCGAACTGGGTCTCACGACGGGCTGGTTCGTGGCGTGAGCGCCAGCGCCGACCCGCAGGCCACCATCGCGTCGACCGAGGTCCGCGGCACGAAGGCAGAGCGCGCCGACGCTCTGCACGACCTGAGCGTCGCCCACGTCGAACTCGGGCACCTCGACGTCGCCGCGCGGTTCGCCCGGCGCGGACTGAGGCTGACGAGCGAGGCGCGGTTCCACCTCACGCTCGCGTGGATCGACCTGGATCGGGGGCGGCGCAAGCAGAGCCTTCAGCACCTCGACCTGGCGACGCCCCACCTGCGCGGCGGCGAGTTGGCGAGGGCGAGGTGCTTGCGCGGGCTGCACCTCTGTCAGTCGGCTGAGCCTCGGCTGGCGATCGCCGAGCTCACCGCGGTCATCAGGGAGTTGCGCAGGTACGGGGACGAGCGGTGGCTGGCCAACGCGCTGATCGGGCGTGGGATCGCTCGGTGCAACGCGACCAAATTGGTGTCGGCCGAGGCGGATTTCAGTGCCGCGCAGACGGTGTTGCTGGCGATGGGCGAGCCAGGAAGAGCGGCGATGTGTTTGCACAACAGAGGGTTCGTGGCGATGCTCGCCGGAGATCTGCCGCTCGCGCTCCGCAGGTACGAGGAGGCGGCGAAGGCAGGTCTCGACTCGGCCAGCCGGCCCGAGGCGCTCGTGGACAGGGCCGAGGCGTTGCTGGCTGCTGGGCTCACCACAGAGGCGCGGCGGGTGCTGGCGCCTGCGATGGAACTGTTGCGGCGGTGCAACCGGCACGTTCCCGAGTTGGCGATGTTGAGCGCGCGGTGTGCGTTGCGTGACGGAGATCCGGGTCCCGCGCTTCGCCTTGGCGGCGTGGACGTCGAGTTCATGTTGGCGGCGGGGAAGCTTGATGCCGTTGCGGCGCATCGGTTTCGCGGGCCCGTGCAGACGCGGGCGCTCGGGTGGCTCGCGCAGGCACGACGCTCGAACAGACGAGGTGCGCTGGCTGCGTGCCGTGCCGGGCTCAAGCTGCTCGACGAGCATCACGGCGACTGGCCCCGCCGCGAACTGACCGGGCACGCGCTCGACCTCGCCCGAACCGCTCGCGAGGTGCTGCGCTGGTCGGAGCAGCACCGTGCTTCGGTTCCGTTGCCTCCCAATGAGCCTGAACTCGCGCAGGCACTCACGAACCTGCGAAGGGCGAGGGCGTTCGGGCTGCCGTTGGAGGCGATGGAGCGGGACGTCCGGAGGCTGACCCTGGCCTCCGCAGCTCGCACCAAACCACGCGCGACAACCCCGGCGGGTCTGCCGCTGGTCAGCTTCATCGTCCACGAAGGACAGACAAGAGCGGTCACGCTGATCAACGGACGTGCCCGAATGCGAGTGATTCCCGAGCCCGCCGAACTCGTTCGCACCGCCAAGCTCGCGCTGCAAGCCGGGCGCGCCATCACCACAGACCTCCTGCCGGACGAGAAGGAGGTCATCGTGATCCCGGACGGCGTGCTGCACGAGATGCCGTGGGCAGCACTCGGCCGCCGAGTGCACGTGATCCCGTCGCTGCGGCACTGGCGGCCGTCCAGCCGCGGCGGACACCGAACGTGGATCACCGGCCCCCACCTCCAGAACGATGAGGTACCCGCACTCCAGCAACAACACGGCGGAACGATCGCGAAGTCCACTGTGGAATCAACGATCAACGCACTGGAAGGCGCCGGGATCGCGCACATCGCGGCGCACGGGCACGTCAACCCGGACAACCCGCTGTTCTCCTACCTCGAACTCGAGGACGGCCCGCTCTACGGCTACGACATCGCGAGGATCGAGAACCCGCCCGAGATCGTCGTCCTGTCCGCCTGCGAGTCCGGCCTCGCCCGCGCGTTCCTCGACGCCGGCACCAGAGCGGTCATCGCGACCACCCTCCCCGTGCCGGACGCGCAGGTCAGCGAGGCCATGGCCGAGGTTCACCGCCGGATCGGCCATCCCGCCGAAGCAGCGCGAGCCGTCGCACACCTCGGGTTCAGCTGTTACGGCACAGGAACCAGGGTCGCGGCGTGAAGAGCGGCCGCGAACGAGGTGCCGGTGCACAGCAGTTGCGAGGAACCGACCGTGGCGGGCACGTCGACGCCGGACACCACCACGTCCACCCACGGCCCGTGCCCCGAGAAGGTCTCGGAAGCACCTACCGCCGTGACGTCAGGCAAGGCGGCGGGCCACCAAGGGCGCGCGGAACCGCCGTTGCCCGCCGCGGCCACGACGTTGCGGCCGCAGCCCGACAGCACTGGCGGGCACTCGTCGTCGAACGTGTAGGTGCCGGACGCGACCAGCACCACCGGCAGGTCGCGAGTGGCCTTCAACGCAGCGGCCAGGGTCAGGTCGTCGCCGAAGCCCGAATCGCCCAGAACGGGGAACGGGCGCACCGAAGCACCGTGATGGCGGAGGACACCGGCGACCAACGCTCCGTGCGGCGCGTCGAGAGGGGTGTCGAGCAACGCGACCGTGCCCTCGCCCAGTAGGTCCGGCAGACGCTCGCCCACCACCGGGCGGGAGGTGCCGATCATGATTGGGCAGGCGAGGTGGACGTGGTTCGGCGTTGCCCCCACTTCAAGGGCGATGGCGACGACGCGCTCTCGTTCGGACGCTTTCAGGTGCATGCGGATGACGCCCGAAGCGATCTCCTCGTGGGAGTAGACGCCTCGCAAACGCTTGCGCACAGTGGGTGCGTCCACTGGCAGGACGATCAGTTCCCCCGAACGGACCAAACACTCGTTTGGACCCGCTGGATCGTGCGCGATCACAGGGCCGAGCGCACGGGAGGCGTGATCGACCAGCTCAGAGAGGCTGCTGACCTGCTTTGGCACGTCCACATCGGACACCATCCCCCGCCGCGACACGGTCCACAGGGGACTGAGGCGCAAAGTCACTCGATCCGATGACGACACTGACGGTGTTCATGCCTGATCAGAGCGACACGGACAGCCGCACGAGACCGCCCTTCCGGGTGTTTCGCGCCGAGTTGGTTCGCAAAGTCACTCACCGGTGCTAGACATAGCTCTACGTCGACCTCCGACGGCGCGCTGTGCGTTGAGGGTGACCTGAAATGGTGGACGGGTGGTGATCCTGTGGCGGGTGGTGGAGTTGGTGCACTGCTGCTGCGGACCGCTGCGCTCGGCGGGCTGACCGCCGCCGCCTGGTTGCTGAGCGGGACGTCCGCGTCCGCCAGTCCCGAGGAACCCCCGGCCGTCGAGATCACCACCGAGACCGCCGTCGAGGCCCCGAAACTGCTCGAGGATCCCGCCGGGTGGGCCGAGGCCTTCACCGCGTCGGTGATCGAGAAGCACCAGCCGGCCAGGTTCATTCCGCCGCCCGTCGTGACGAGGCCCGCGGAAGAGGAGCCCCCGGAGGAAGAGGACGAGGGTCCGATCCTCGACTTCACCGGCGGCTCGCAGGGCAACACCCGCTCCGGCTCCGTCTCGAACGAGGCGCCGCCCGAGGTCATCGCGGCGAAGGCTCAGGTCCGCGCCGCCAAGATCGCCGCGAAGCTCGCGGCCGAAGTCCCGCCGCCTCCTCCTCCGCCCGCCGCACCCGTCGTGGCGGTCAAGAAGTCCGTGCCGCTTTTGCCTGATCTTCCGGTGCCCGCTCCCGTGAAGACCGAGCCCGCGCCGGTGAGCGACCTCACCTGGTCGACTCCCGGACCGGACGCTCCGCTGCCCGCACCGCAGCAGGCACCCGTGGTCGCCACGGCCTCCGCGTCGTCCGGCCACACCGACAACTCCGGCGGCACGCGCGGCGTGCTCGCCGTTCTGACGTCGCACAACTCGCTCTTCCCGCCCGCCACGTGGTCGGTCGAGGAGCGTCGCGACGGCACTGAGCCCGGCAGCATTCCGGGTCTGCCCAGCACGTCACCCGACTGAGTCCGACAGGACAAGTCTGCCCTCTGCGCGATTTGTGACCGTCTCGTTCCATCGCGCCAGTAACTCCTCCTCTTATTTCCCGTTGTACGCAAGGAACCCCCAGTCTTCCTGACCTGCCAACCGCGCCCTGGCAGGTCGGGTCTGGTCCGAGTGCCGCGCTGCCCCCGCAGCCTCGGACCGCACGGGAAACCTGCGGACGGGGAACGCCAATCCCTGGGACGTTCCCCTCCGCAGGCCTCTCGTTTGCAAGTTCGTCGGCCCGGTCTCCCCCGCTGCGGGAGACCGGGCCGACGTGTTTCACGCGACCGGCGTCGATAGCTCGGCATCCGCCGGAAAGCCTGTTCCTGCAACAGATGCAGCTATCACACCCAAACGGCCGATCGCTTCTCGCAGCACTTCGGCCGACTGCGTGTACGGCACTCGGAGCATCTGCTCACATCCGCCGTGCACGGCCCACCTCGGACCAGGCACGAGACGCAGGCCGTGGTTCTGCGCCATCACGGCGATCCTGGTGCTGACCGGCGCATCGAGCGTGCACCACAGGCCGAGGCCGCCGGCGGGAACCTGGAAGCTCCACTGTGGACAATGTTGCGCCAGCGCCTCCACCGCGACGTCCCGCTGCGCGGCGAACTCCAGGCGCCGTTGCCGCAGCACGGGTTCCGGATCCTGCAGCAGGTCGGTCAGCACCAGCTGCTCGAACACCGGTGTCCCGAGGTCGATCGCCGCCCGCGTGGACGTCAGGCGGTGCACGATCTCCGCCGAGGCCCGGATCCACCCGACGCGCAGCCCGCCCCAGTGCGACTTGCTCGCGGATCCCAGCGTCACCACCAGATCCCCGCCGAAGGCCGCCATCGGCAACGGCATCGGTTCGTCGGTCAGCGACAGCTCGACCAGCGTCTCGTCGACGACGACCGGCGTGTGAGCCTTCCGAAGCACGGCGACGAGCTTTTCCCGCCCGGCGGAGGAGAGCAGCGCACCGGTCGGGTTCTGGAAGTCGGGGATGAGGTAGGCCAGCCGGGGCCCGACCTGCCGCAACGCCGCCTCGTACGCGTCGACGTCCCAGTCGTCGTCCGTCATCGGGACCGGCACCGGAATCGCCGACGCCGCCCGCACCGCCTCCAGCGCGTTGGGATAGGTCGGCTGCTCGACCAGAACCCGGTCGCCGGGCCCGGCGAACAGCCGCAGCGTCAACGCCCACGCGTGCTGCGCTCCTGACGTGACCACGATCTGGTCCGCGGAGGTCGGCAGTCCTCTCGCGGTGTACCGATCGGCGATCACCTGGCGCAGCGCGGGCAGCCCGCGTTCGTGATAGCCGTGCGACGCCAGGTGCTCGGGCATCTGGGCCATCGCCGCGACCATCGCCTGCCGCAGTCCGGGATGTGCCGGCGGCGCGCACCGGGTCAGGTCGATCAACGTGTCGTCGCCACCCGTGATGCCGCCGCCGGTACCGACTGGACCGTTGATCCACGATCCGGCCCCGCGGCGTGACTCCACGACCCCCTCGGTGCGCAGCTGGTCCAGCGCGGTGGTGATGGTGGTGCGACTCACCGGCAGCGCGTCGGTGAGCTCGCGTTCGGACGGCAGCCGCGTCCCGATGGGCAGCCGCCCGTCCGCGACCAGCAGTTTCAGCGCGGCGGAGAGATCGGCGGACCCCTGCCGGGCACCGCCACGACGCCACTCACCGAGCAGTCGAGCCAGCCGAGCACCGGATACACGTCCACCTGGTGGGAGCATGCAGCCAATTATCCTGAATTGGCTATGGATTACCAGGCCAATCGAAGCTCAGTATGGCCACATGTCCTCCATGACCGCACTCCACCAGGTCTCCGTCCGGATCTCACCCGCCCGTCGCCTCCCGCAGCTCGTCGCAGGCCTGTGGCTCTACGGCGCGAGCATGGCGATGCAGATCCGCGCGACCCTCGGCCTGAACCCGTGGGACGTGCTGCACGAGGGCCTCGCGAAACTCACCGGTCTGAGCTTCGGCCTGATCACCGCGATCACCGGCGTCCTGGTGCTGCTGGCGTGGATCCCGCTGAAGCAGAGACCGGGCATCGGCACGATCGCGAACGTCGTCCTCATCGCCGTCAGCGTCGACGTGACGCTCGCGATCCTGCCCGCGCCGGAAGGACTGCTGCCCAGGATCGTGTTCCTGACGCTGGGCATCGTGCTGAACGCCGTCGCGTTCGCCGCGTACGTCGGCTCCCGCCTCGGACCGGGCCCGCGCGACGGCCTGGTCACCGGATTCTGCCGCCGCACGGGCATTTCCCTGCGGGTCACGCGGACCGTGCTCGAACTGATCGTGCTCGGCACCGGCTGGCTGCTCGGCGGCACGGTCGGCATCGGCACGGTCCTCTACGCGCTCGGCATCGGCCCGCTCGCGCAGCTGTTCCTGCCCGCGCTCACCTGGCGCGAGCGCTCGCGGCCCGTTTGCGAATCTCCTCGTACGTGACACCGCGTTCGGTCAGCACCTCGGCCACGATTCCCTTGCCCTGCAACAACGCCAGCAGGATGTGTTCCACACCCAGGAAATTGTGGCCGAGGTCGCGCGACTCACGCAACGAGTTCTCCAGCGCCTTCTTGCAGGCCGACTCCAGCGGCATCCCGAACCACCGCCGGCGTGGACCGGGCCTGAGCACCCTGTCCCGAGCGACTGCTCCACCGAGTCGATCACCGCGTCGACGTCGATCCCCAAGCCCCGCAACGCTTCCGCGTCGGCCTTGGTCAGCCCGCCCTTGCGCCGGTAGTCCTGGAACGCCGTCTCCAGCTCGGCGCGCGGCAGGTCGAACCCGGCCAACACCGGCGCGTCGAGCACCGCCAGCAGCAGGTGCTCCACACCGACCTCGGCCGCGTGCCCCTCTTCCGCTTCCCGCACCGCGGTCTTGACCGCCTCACGGGCTTCCTTGGTGAACCGCTCCGCGATCATCATCGACCCCCGTGCTTCTTGTGGACCGCCTGGCGGGACACCCCGAGTTCCGCCGCGATGTCCTGCCACGACCAGCCCTGGGCCCGCGCACTGCGGACCTGGGCGGCCTCCAGATGTTCCAGCAGTCGCCGCAACGCGCTGACGGCCCGCAGCCCGACTTTCGGGTCACGATCCCCAGCCGCTGTGGCGAGATCCGTCGCTTCCGTCATGCTGTCAACGTACGTTGACAACCGCGATCCGTCAACCAATGTTGACACGTACGGTGGAGCCGTGAAGATCGAGACCGCCGAGCAGGGGGCTCCGGGACGAGTCACCGAGGATCGGATCAGGGTGCTGCCGAACGCCGTCGTCGTGCTCGACGGCGTGACCTCGCGAACCAGGCCACCTGACCGCAACGGTGGTTGGTACGCCTCAGAACTCGCCGGCGAACTGGCCGACCTGATCAACGCCACCGACCCGTTGACCGACGTTCTCGCCCGCGCCATCACGAATCTCGTCGACGAGCACGACCTGATCCTCGGCGACTCCCCGTCGTCCACCGCGGCGATCATCCGCTGGAACGACGACACGATCGACGCGCTCGTCCTGTGCGACACCCCTGTTGTCGCGTTCGGACAGTCCACCCGAGTGCTCGAGGACACCAGACTCGAGGACCTCCGGCCGGACCCGGACATCCTCAGGTGGAAGAACAAGCCGGGCGGCTACTGGGTCGCGGAGGCCGATCCCGTTGCGGGACATCAGGCCCTGACCGCGTCCTGGCCCCGCGCGGAGGTCACGAGTGTGATCGCTCTCACAGACGGTGTCTCCTGTGGAGTGTCCGACTACGGGCTCTTCGACTGGGAGGACCTGAGGCAATTGCCACTGGGCGAAGTGCTCGACCGAATCCGGGAAGCCGAGCGCGGTGATTCGGAGCACAAGCGTTGGCCCCGCTACAAAACACACGACGACCAAGCCATCGCTCGAATCGACTTCAGCGCATAAACGAAAGAAGCCCTCGCAGCGTTCTGCGAGGGCTTCTTTCGAAGAAGGATGGCCAGGGGCGGGGTCGAACCGCCGACCTACCGCTTTTCAGGCGGTCGCTCGTACCAACTGAGCTACCTGGCCATGGAAAAGAAAAGCGACCCAGACGGGACTCGAACCCGCGACCTTCGCCGTGACAGGGCGACGCGCTAACCAACTGCGCCACTGGGCCTTGCTCTTGCTGTCGTACCTTACCGTACTTTACTGCGTGCCCCCAACGGGATTCGAACCCGCGCGACCGCCTTGAAAGGGCGGGATCCTAGGCCGCTAGATGATGGGGACTAGCTGGTCTCTGGAAGCATCGTAAGCATATGCCATAGGTCCACGCATCTCCAAAACGGGGTCCCACTTATGCGTTGACCTGCCGAAACCCTCTGCGGGCCGAGATCGAGCAGATCAACAAACGCCTGTTCAGGGCCTTCGAGGCCCTTCACGGGGTTTCAGACGCAGTTTGTGATCCAGACAACTTCCAGCCGGGAGACGTGACACTGGGCAGCACGTGACCCAGAACCTCACGGATCCGCTCAGGGAAGTCCGCGCACGCCGTCGTCGCGGAGGAGATCAGCCGCGAACCGAGCGCCGCGCCGCACAACGTCCTGGCGACCGCCTCGGGATCGACGCCGGGACGCAGGTCTCCGCGTTCTGCCGCCTCGAACACGTAGGCGGCGACGAGCTTCTCCCACAGGAGGTGCGTGTTCGGGACGCCCGGATATCCGACTTCTCGATCGGCGTTGAGCCGCACGCCGGCACGCAGCACCACGTCGGCGGCCATCCGGTCGGCCGACTCGGCGAACATGCCGTGCAAAGCACTGAGCGGATCGAGCCCGCGCAGCCGCCACGACTCCCTCATCCGCGCCCACAACTCGCTCTGCCGTTCGACCAGGGCGTCCGCGACCGCTTCCTTCGAGGGGAAGTGGAAGTAGAACGCGCCCTTGGTCAACCCGGTGCGCGCGAGCACGGCGGTCAGCGACGTGCGCTCGTAACCGAGCCGGTCGAACTCCTTCGCCGCGGCGTGGAGTATCGCCTCACGTGTCGCGTACGCCCGGTCCTGCTGGGGCATGGGTGAAGGTTAGCCGTTGCCGCAAAAGAGACCCGTGGGTATGTTTCCGGTTGCGGCCCTGCTCTGCAGACGCGCTCCGGGGGGTGCGCGCCTGGAGTCAGGGCCGCTTTCGCGTGCGCACGCCGTCACCGTTGCGCCGGTGGCAGCCCGCCGTCCTCGCCCGGTGACAGGCCCAGCATGTCCAGCAGCATCCGGCAGTCCTCGGCACCCAGCGCGCCTCGCGCGACCGCGAGCCTGGCCCGGCGAACCTGATCGTCGGAGATCCGCGAGGGTTCTCCGCTCCGTTGGGCCGGCACGTTCGGCCCGCCCTGTCGCGACATGCTGTCGTCCTGTGTGAACAGGAACTTCCGCACTTCCAGTGACCCGCTCATTGCACCCTCCCCGACTTGAGGTGTGGCGCGAGGCTAAGCGACCTGGGACAACGACCGCAGCCCCCCGCAGAGTGATTCGACCGCCACCCAGCGTTACTTTCTGTACTGGTGCGTTGTGTGCCTCGCGGGGAACGGGCCAGTGGATGATGGACCGATGACCGACCCCACGCCGGAGCCTTCCCCCGATGCAGAGGGCCAAAACGCGTCCCAGCCACCGCCCGACGTCGACCAGGAAGCGATCTTCCAGGCGCTCAGCGGCATCAACCTGAACACGATCGAGGCCGACATCGAGTCCGCGTTCGGTTCGAGGATGGCCGAGCTCGACAAGATGCTCGAAGGTCTCGACGACCTGGTCAACAAGATCGAGAGCGATCTCCACAACCTGGACCAGCCCAAACCCGAGAGTCCTCAGTAGATCCCTTACCCCAGGGGGGTATAGACTCGGAGCCCCGTACAGAGAAAGGGCTCTCATGTCCGTCACTGCCACCTACACCGTCACCGGCATGACCTGCGGCCACTGCGTCAGCTCCGTCACCGAGGAGCTGACCGAGGTCTCCGGCGTCACGGGCGTCGACGTCGTCCTCGAGACCGGCGCCGTGACCGTCACCAGCGAACGCGAACTCGGTCGTGACGAGGTCGTCGCCGCCGTGACCGAGGCCGGGTACAAGGTCGCCTGATGACCACGACCGAGCCTCGTCACGTCGAGCTCGCGATCAGCGGCATGACGTGCGCTTCCTGTGCGAACCGCATCGAACGCAAGCTGAACAAGCTCGACGGCGTCTCCGCCACTGTGAACTACGCGACCGAGAAGGCCAGCGTTCAGTTCCCGGACGGCCTGCGCGTGGACGACCTGGTGTCGACCGTGCGCGCGGCGGGCTACGACGCCGAGGAGCCCCGGCCGGAGGCTCCCGAGGTGGACGAGGCCGGTGAGCTGCGGCTGAGGGTCACCCTCGCCGCGGTGCTCGGCGTGCCGGTGATCGCGTTCTCGATGGTCCCCGCGTGGCAGTTCCCCACGTGGCAGTGGGTGTCGCTGGCGTTGGCGAGCGTGGTCGTGTGGGTGTGCGGCTGGCCGTTCCACCGTGCGGCCGCCGTCAACGCACGGCACGGCGCCAGCACCATGGACACCCTCGTGTCGATGGGCGTCACGGTCTCGTACCTCTGGTCGCTCTACGCGCTGGTGTTCGGCGAGGCCGGGACGATCGGGATGCGGCACGAGTTCAGCCTGCTGCCGCGCCCCACCACCTCCGGTGACATCTACCTGGAGGTCGCGGTCGGCGTGACCGTGTTCCTGCTGCTCGGGCGTTGGCTGGAGGCCCGGTCGAAGCGCAGCGCGGGTGCGGCCCTGCGGTCGTTGCTCGCGCTCGGCGCCAAGGACGTGGCGGTGCTGCGCGACGGCGCCGAGATCCGCCTGCCGATCGGTCAGCTCCGAGCCAGCGAACGGTTCGTGGTCCGTCCGGGTGAGCGCATCGCCACTGACGGCCTAGTGGTCGAGGGCAGTTCGGCTGTGGACCGGTCGATGGTCACCGGGGAATCGGTGCCGGTCGAGGTCGGCGCGGGCGATTCCGTGGTCGGCGGGACGGTCAACGCCGGTGGCCGGCTGGTCGTCGAGGCCCTGAGCGTCGGCGCGGACACCCAGCTGGCGCGGATGGCCAAGCTGGTCGAGCAGGCCCAGGCGGGCAAGGCGCAGGTGCAACGACTGGCGGACCGGGTGTCCTCCGTGTTCGTCCCGGTCGTCGTGCTGATCGCCCTGGTGTCGTTCGGCGCGTGGCTGCTCGCCGGCCGGCCGCTGGAGTTCGCGGTGACGACGGCGGTGGCGGTGCTCGTGATCGCGTGCCCGTGCGCGCTGGGACTGGCGACACCGACGGCGTTGCTCGTGGGTACCGGCCGCGGCGCTCAGCTCGGGATCCTGGTGAAGGGTCCCGAGGTGCTCGAGTCGACCCGGCGCGTGGACACCGTCGTGCTGGACAAGACCGGCACGGTCACGACCGGACGCCTGACTCTGGTCGACGTGATCCCCGCGGACGGCGCGGCACGCGACGAGGTGCTGCGGTTCGCGGCGGCCGTCGAGAACGCGTCCGAACATCCGATCGGCGCGGCGATCGTCCGCGAGGTCGACGACGTTCCGCCGGTGTCGGACTTCGTGTCCACGGACGGCGTGGGCGTCAGCGGAGTGGTCGAAGGTCGACGCGTCGTCGTCGGCCGGGTGCGGAATGTTGTCCTTTCACAGGAGATGACTGAGGCCCTGGTTGCTCACACAACTCGGACTGTTGTCGCGGTTTCCTTTGATGACAAGGTTGTCGGCGCCATCGTCGTGTCGGACGTCGTGAAACCCACGTCCGCACAAGCGATTGCGGAACTCAAGGGACTCGGCCTGCGCCCGGTGTTGCTGACCGGCGACAACGCCGCCGTGGCCGCCGAGGTCGCGGCCGAGGTGGGCATCGACGAGGTCATCGCCGACGTCCTGCCCTCCGGCAAAGTCGAAGCGGTCCGGAATCTCCAGGCACAGGGCCGAGTTGTGGCCATGGTCGGCGACGGCGTGAACGACGCGCCGGCACTCGCGGCCGCGGATCTGGGGCTGGCCATGGGAACCGGGACCGACGTCGCGATCGAGGCGAGCGACCTGACGCTGGTGCGCGGCGACCTGCGCGTGGCGGCGGACGCGATTCGGTTGTCCCGCAAGACCTTGGGCACCATCAAGGGGAATCTGTTCTGGGCTTTCGCCTACAACGTCGCTGGACTTCCACTCGCGGCACTGGGCCTGCTGAACCCCATGATCGCGGGTGCCGCGATGGCCTTCAGCAGCGTGTTCGTTGTTACCAACAGCTTGCGACTGCGGGGTTTCCGTCCATCGGCAGCATAAGAATCTCGTTGGGAACACTCCCCAACAAGCTCGTGCGCATGCAACAATCCAAAAGCTGACACACCCCCGGTCAGCGCCTGTGGAGATCCCCTCCGGCCCCCGCGTTCCTCCCCCTGGCGCGGGGGCCTCTCCGTGTCCGGGGACGCCCGCCGGAGATCCACTCTGAGTAGAGCCATTTACACCTTGGGGTGACCCGGCTCACAGGGGTTTGGCTTCCGTGACCGAGCCGTTATCGTGTCCCGGTGCCCATTGGATCCCTCGGACGCTCCAAGTCCGGCCGTCACCGCCCCGCGGACGAACCGCAGCAACCGGAGACGTCGCACGACGACGAGCTGACCTCTTACCTGGCCGCCCTGGCCCCAGACGCGGACAACGAGACCACCGCGTCGGGTTTCGGCAGCTCGCAGGTGTACCAGCTGAGGCTGCAGCTCATGGCGAACGAGCAGCTCAAGGAGCTCGCCGCCGAGCGCCAGACCTCCCCGCAGGCTCTCGCCACGGAGTGGGTCATGCAGCGCCTGGAGTGGGAAGCGCGGCAGCGCGGCCACTAGACCCGGACAGAACGAAGAAGGACCCTCGACCGAGCCCGGTCGAGGGTCCTTCTCACTTACGACTCAACTGCGGCGTGTTGCAGATCTGATCAGACCGCGCGGACGTTCTGGGCCTGCGGGCCCTTGGTGCCCTGGCCGACCTCGAACTCCACTCGCTGGTTCTCCTCCAGGGTGCGGAAGCCCTGACCCTGGATCTCCGAGTAGTGGACGAAGACGTCAGCGCCGCCGTTGTCCTGGGCGATGAAACCAAAGCCCTTCTCGGAGTTGAACCACTTGACAGTGCCCTGTGCCATGTACCTGCCTCCATCGCAGGAAAGCTTGGGGCTGCACCGTGCAACCCCGGCCGTCCCGGGGGCGTTAGGCAAACTCGCTGAGAGCGCACCGCACGCCCGCGTGTCGTTCCGCGAGCGTGTGAAGCACGAACACAGAAACCACGGCCTGCGCGGGTCAGCCTAACGTGTGATTGGTCATAGCACTACAGGTCATTACTGGCCAGTTGCGTGCCTCAATAGGGGGAAACCCGCTGGTCCGGGTGGGTGATCGCAATTTCCCGAGCAACGTGTTCCACGGCCGCGCGTCCTCTTCAGCGTTGGACGAGGGGATCTTGGGGGGACACGTGTTCCGGGCACTGGTTTTGGCTGCACTACTGGGATTGACCGCCTGCGGCGCCGCGCCTGACGGTGCGCCCGAGGCTGGTTCGGCACCCACTGCTCCGGCTGTGGAGCAGAAAGCGAAGGCAGCACTGACCGTGACGCCGGCGTCGGGCGAGGGGATCAGCCCGGCCGGACCATTCCAGGTCGGAATGACCGGTGGCGCACTCACCGCCGTCGCGCTCACCGGCGCCGACGGCCGGGCGGTGAAGGGTGAACTCACCGCTGAAAGGTGGGTCGCCACCGAGGATCTGGGCTACGACAAGGCCTACACGTGGTCGGGCTCGGCCAAGGGCGAGGACGGCACCGAAGTCCCGGTCACCGGGTCGTTCCGCACGATCAAGCCGCAACGGCTCACCAGCGCGAAGCTCAACGTCGACGACAACCAGACCTACGGCATCGCGATGCCGTTGAAGGTGACCTTCAGCGCGCCCGTGCAGGACAAGGCTTCCGTGCAGAAGACGATGACCGTCAAGACGTCCGTGCCGACCGAGGGCGCGTGGGCGTGGCTGTCCGACACCGAGGCGCATTGGCGGCCGAAGGAGTACTGGAAGCCGAACACCGAGGTCGCGCTCGACGTGAACGTCTACGGAGTGCCGTTCGGCGGGGGTGCCTTCGGCAAGAGCGACATGCACGCGCAGTTCAAGATCGCGGACCGGGCGCTGGTGGCCAAGGCGAACACGCAGACCAAGCGGTTCGAGATCTACCGGGACGGCGTGCTGCTGCACGACCTCCCGGCGTCGTACGGCAAGGAGAGCGACCCGGGCAGGGTGACCCGGTCCGGCATCCACGTGGTGCAGCAGAAGGAAGCCTCACGGCGGATGAAGAGCACCGTGTACAACTACGACGTCCCGGTCACGTGGGCGGTGCTGATCTCGCAGAACGGCGAGTTCGTGCACGAGAACAACGACACGATTCCCAGCCAGGGCAAGGAGAACGTGTCGCACGGGTGCGCGAACCTGTCCGGTCCCAACGCCAAGATCTTCTTCGACCTGACGATGGTCGGTGACCCGGTCGAGGTCGTGGGTTCCTCGGTGCAGCTCGGGCTGGCCGACCCGAACGGGCCTGCCCACGGCGATTACTGGGACTGGACGCTGGACTGGTCGGCCTGGACCGCCAAGTCCGCCGCCATCGGCTAGGACTTCTCGGTGATCTGCGGTGGCTGCGGGATCTCGTAACCCGACGGACCGACGTTGCGTTCGAGAGCCCGCTTCCACTCACCGCTCGAAATCATCTTCTCGATGGCGTCGTTGACGGCGTCGCGCGACTCGGCGTCACCCTTCGGCACACCGATGCCGTAGCGCTCCTTGGAGAACGTCTTGCCGACGAGCTTGAGCAGCTCGGGGTTCTCCGCGGCGAACCCGGCGAGGATGACCTCGTCGGTCGAGACGGCGTCGACGTTGCCCGCCATGAGAGCGATCACGCAGTCGGAGTACTGGCCGTACTCGACGAGCTGCACGTTCTTGGAGTAGTCCGACTTCACCTTCTGAGCGGAGGTGGAACCCTTGACCGAGCACAGCTTGCGGCCGTTCAGGGTCTCCGGGCCCTGGACGGACTCCTCGGAGTAGCGCACCAGCATGCCCTGGCCCGTCTCGAAGTACGGGCCGGCGAAGGCGACCTTCTCCTTGCGGGCGTCGGTGATCGAGTACGAGGCGATGATCAGGTCGGCCTCGCCGTTCTCCAGCATCGACTCGCGGGCGGCGCCGCGGGCCTCCTTGAACGTGATGCCGGTGTCCTTCACCCCGAGCTCGTTCGCCACGTACTTGGCGACGTCGACGTCGAAGCCGACGTACCGGCCGTCGAGACGCCGCTCGCTCAGGCCCGGCTGGTCGTAGCGGATGCCGATGGTCAGCTTCCCGGAGTCGGCACGTCCGATGACTGTGCTGCTGTCACCGCTCCCACAGGCGGTGGCGAACACCGCAACGGCGATCAGGAGCGAGGCACGACGGATCACGACAGGCCTTCCGGGGGTGTTGTGGATTCGTGCGCAATGCTACGGACCTGCGGCGATGATCGACTGTGATGTATGACAACTACGGAAGTCTCGCTTTACTGGGTGTCACATGCCTGCCGTGCCGCTCGATCGCGCGCCTGAGATGGACGGGCGGGGCCAGTCTTCTGATCTTGCCCGGCACCATAAGTGCAGCTCGGCGCATCAATCGCAGCCACCTTTCGGCATGCGCATAGGGCTCGCGGCCGTGTAGTTCGAGCGCCCACTCGGGTAGTACCGAGTACGCCAGGTGGCCCACCAGAACCCTGTACACGGGCAGTCCGTGACGGAGCCACCCTTGCACCGGAGGGCCGTGCAAGAAGTCGTAGATCACATCAGAATCGGTCGTTCGACGTAGAAACGGACGCATCCGGTCGAAGTATTCGGCCATTTCGCGCCTGGATCCCGGTACTTCATCCGGGTGCAATCCGACCAAAGCGGCCGCAGATCGTTGTTCGGCGTAGTAGAGGTCCTTCTGCCTCCCGGACAGCCCGTACCCCGCACGGTCGAGCACTGTTTCGAAGCAGGAAACCTCCGAGCAATGAACCCAGAGCAGCAGTTCGGGCTCGTCGACGCGGAACGTCCTGCCGTCGACGACGCCGCGCAGGCTGCGGTGCGTGGCCCGCACCCGTGCCGCCGCGGTGGCGATCTCCTCGTCGGTGCCGTAGACGCCGAGGTCGACGAAATCCGCCGTGCGCTTGAGCCTGCCGAGCGGATCTGCCTGGAAGTTCGAGTTCTGCACGACACCCGCGACCGCGCTGGGGTGTAGTGCCTGCAGGTAGAGGCTCGCGATTCCGGCGATCCACATCGTCGGATCCGCGTGCAGCTGCCAGCTGACGGAGTTCGGATCGGGCATGCGGACATCGTCCCGTCTCGCCAGGATGAAGACCATGGAACTGGACCAGGCACGGGAAGTGCTCCGCAGCCAGCACCGCGCGGTGTTCTGCGCGATGAAATCCGACGGCACGCCGTCCATGTCACCGGTGCTCGTCGCGTTGGACGACAACGGTGATGTGCTCGTCTCCACGCGAGCCACCGCCTACAAGACGAAACAGGTCCAGCGCGATCCGCACGTCTCGTTGTGCGTGCTGCCGGACAGCTTCTTCGGGCGCTGGATCCAGATCAACGGCACCGCGACGGTCGTGCCGTTGCCCGAGGCGATGGACCTGCTGGTCGAGTACTACCGGACGATCTCCGGCGAGCACTCCGACTGGAACGACTACCGGGCGGCGATGGAACGTGAGCAGCGCGTGATCCTGCGGATCTCGCTGACCAGCGCGGGGCCTGACAGGACGGGCTGATTTCCCGATCCCGTAACACCGTTAGCGGGCACAACGATTCCACGGGGACGGCGGCTACCGGGCAGGCGGAACCTGGGGAGCGAGAGCGATGACTGGTGTCAGACGCCGCGGCTACTTCACAGCCGCGGTCGCGGTGATGGGCGCTGCCCTCGTCGCGGCCCTGTTCACGACGCCCTCGGACAAGCCCGTCGACATCCGCCTGGTCGCGCCGCCGCCCCTGCCACCCGAGATCATCACCGCGACCGCCACGACCACCGTCTCCGCGATCGGTGCCGAGCGGCCGCCGCCTCCTCCCCCTCCGCCACCGCCCCCCGGCGTCAACCCGCCGCCCCGGCACCGGCCCGATCACCGGCCGCCGCCTCCGCCTGCTCCCGGCGCGTCCCAGCCCAACCTGTTCGACATGCTGCGCTGCGACTCGAAGCTCTTCGGCGACGAGTTGAAGCGCTGCCTGGAATGGCCGATGAGCAACGAGTTCTGCGATCTTCTGAAGAAGTACCAGCTGCAGCCGGTCGACCTGCGCGGGCCGGACGGCAAGCCGTTCGTGCTGAACTGCGACAAAGCTAGGCCTTGAGCTCCCTGAGCCTCGCGAGGTTCGCTTCCGCCAGTGAGCCGAGCAACTGGGCCTCGCCGAGGTAGTGGTCGTCGATCAACGCCTCGACCTCGGCGTCGTTCATCGCCGGCACGATCCTCGCCGCCATCCTGATCATGTTGCGATAGCTGCCCTGCAACAGGAACGGCTGCCCGGACGGGTCCGCGGCCGATGCGATGTAGGCCTGGTTGACCTTGAGCACGACCTGCTGGATCCGTTGCAGCTTCCGGACCACGGACAGCATCCGTTCCAGCTCGACGGTCTCGTGGTCGTGCCGGACGCTCTCGCCGTTCGCCAGGCGCACCAACGGTTCCACGTCGACGCCGCCCAGCGTCGGGTTCGAACCGGACGCGTTCTCCAGGTAGCTCAACGCGAACAGCGCGTCGCGACCGGACAGCACGTCACCGAGGTTCCACACGTCCGCGCGGTTCGCGAGCATGTCCGGGACTCGGAACGCGCGGCCGGTCTCGGTGTACGGGTTGCCGGCCATCGACACCGCGAAGCGCTTGCCCCGCAGGTCGAACGTGCGTGCCTCGCCGTCCCAGACGCCGTCCACCCGTCGTTGGGCGTCGCAGAGCGAGATGAACTTCTGCAGCAGCTCCGGTGAGGTGTGCTGGATGTCGTCCAGGTGCAGGAGAACGTTGCTGCCCAGGGCGAACGCGAAGTTGATCCGCTCGACCTCCTGGCGCGCGGTGGCGTTCGGTGCCTCCTCCGGGTCGAGCGAGGTGACGCCCGTGCCCAGCGCCGGGCCGTTGACCTTGACGAACACCATGCCCAGGCGGTTCGCGACGTACTCCATGAGCGTCGTCTTGCCGTAGCCGGGAGGGGAGATCAGCATCAGCAGGCCGGTGCCGTCGTTGAGCTGCTTGGAGAGGTTGTCGCCGATCAACGGCAGGTAGACCTCGTTCAGCAACCTGTTGCGCACGAAGGTGTTGAGCACGGCAGGTTTGTAGTCGTCGAGCCTGAGCCTGCGGCGTTCCTCGGCCAGCAACTCGTCGCGCTGGCGCTGGTAAGCGCGGAAGGCGGGCACCTGTACGGCGTTGAACGTCCTGAGCCTGGTCAGGGTCTCGTCCAGGCGCAGGTCCATCGACTGGTCGTGCACGCGCGGGTGCGTGCCGAGCAGGCCGGTGACGGTCTCGGTCAGCGACGCGCTGGAGTCGTAGCGCGGCAGGTCGGTCAGCAGGATCGCGACGACCTCGGGGAACTCCGGGCAGTCCTCGTCCTTGAGGAACGCGTTCAGCCACGCCTCGATCAGGTCGCGGTCGTGGAGTTCCTCGGTGACGACCGCGCGGAACCTGTCGATCACCGCGCGGGCGGCCTTGCTGGTGACGAATCCCCTGGGCTCGCAGGCGAGTTCCTCGAACAGGTACTCGGCGCTGAGGTCTTCGAGCCCGAACTGCCCGGTGAGCTCCGGAATTCCGTGCGTGCCACCGAAGATCGTGCGGGCGCGGGCCAGTGACTCGGCCTTGCGCGTCCACACCGCGCGTTGGTCTTCCGGCTGTTCGGACCAGAAGATCTGCGCCTTGGCCCTGGCCGCCGGCGGGTACCGGAGCAGGCCTGCGCCGGCGTGCAGTCGTTGCAGGACAGCAAGGATCTTCTCGGCGTCGTGGTCGTGGACGCCCTTCTCGTAGCCCTCGTCGTAGCGTTCCGCGGCGGCGTTCGTGACGTCGGTGCGGCCTTCGGCGAGCAGGCATCCGGCGAGGTGTTCGGACCGGTAGACGTCCTGCGTCTCGGAGACCAGCAGCTGGTCCCAGAACGCGGTGGTCTTCCCGAAGTCCGGGTCGGTGACCTCGCTGCGGTAGTCGGTGCCGGTGACCGCGTAGTAGAGGCGACCGTCGCGGGGCACCAGGGTGAGGTTCATCGGCTCGGTCGTCACCGGGAAGCGATGACGACCGAGCACGATCGACGCGCCGTCGTACAGATCGGCCCGGTCCCGCAGTGCCCGGCCTCCCTCTTGCCGGGCATCGCGCAGACTCGCGTCGAGCTCGTCGGCCCGGACGTCGCCGAGTTCCCTGAGTTGCTCGGCGACCGTGCGGACCTTGGCGACCATCGGGTCGCCGGCGAAGTACGTGTTGATCTCGTCGGTCGAGGTCAGCTTCCCGACGCGACGGCGGATCGTGCCGAGCACCCGTTCCGCGGACTGCACGAGCCGGTCGGCCTTGCGGGCGCGTTCGTCGAGCAGCGTCTGCTTGCGGGCGGAGAAGGCTTCGTAGACGTCCGTGCGCTTGGCGCCGACCTGGGCGAGGAAGTCGTCGAACTCGCCGAACCGCGACTCCAGGTTCTCCAGCTGCAGCAACAGCCTGCCGAGTTGGTCGTCGCAGCGCTGCGGGGTGTCCGCGACCGACAACGCGCCGGTGATGGCCTGGCCGAGCAGTGCGAACTCCGCGGCGAACTCGGCGCGGCCCTCGGCGTTCGCGAGCTGGGCTCGACGACCGTCCACAGTGGCCCGTGCGCGGTTGACCGCGGCCAGTACCTCGCCGATGCTCGCCAGGATCTGCGTGCGGGTCGTCGTGTCGGCGGCGTCGAGCGTGCTGACGACCTCGGTCAGCACCTCCAGTCCGGTCTGCTGCTGCGCGAGGCGTTCGCGCAACGGCTTCGCCTCGGACGCGGTCTTCAGCTCCGTGGCCGCGATCTGGTCGATCTCCTCGTGGTACTGGGAGAACGCGCCCTCACCGCTGAGGAACGCGACAGCCCTGCGCGCGGACGCGCCGAGTTCCTCGACCAGCTCGGCCTCGCGGCGGTCGATCTCTTCGAGGTCGACGTACTTGAGGTCCTTGAGGGTGATCAGCCGGCCCTGGGCGGACCGCAGATCGGCCAGCAACCGCACCCACTCGTCGGCGCTTCTGGGCGCGGCCGACCTGGCGAGCCTGACCAGTGAGGCGAGCTTCTCGCCGGCCGTGTGGAGCTGCTGGGCGGCGTGCTCGGTGAGCGTGCGGACGGCCTCGAACTCGTCCAGCACCTGTTCTGCCGTGGCGCGCACGGCCTGGACGTCCTGCTTGAGGCCCAGTTCGTCGAGCCAGAACACGCCGTCGATCACCCTGGTGCACAGGGCGATCAGGCCCTCGAACACCGGCGCACTCGGCGTCATCTCGGCGCTCATCCTGGTGATGGACAGGCAGTCCGAGATGCCGCGGACGAGGTCGGCGTTGCCGATGCGGGCGAGCGGGCCCGCCTGGTCCGGCAGCACCTCGTCGTGGACGAACGGCGTGCGCCACACCTGCATCGGGTGCACGCGCACGGCCTCGGAGCTGGTCTCGCGGAAGACCACCAGCGTGCCGTCGGCGAAGAGCGAGTAGCCGTGGCAGGTGATGGGCGTCGCGACTTCCTTGCGGATCACGTTGTAGGGCAGCAGAAGGCTGCGACCCTCACGCCGGGCGTGGTAGACGAACAGCACGTCCTCGCCGTTCGCGGAACGGACGACCCGCTCGAACTCCAGCTCGTCGGTGTCGACGTCGAACGTCTTGTCCGCGCCCGTGACCAGGTAGTAGCCGCCGGGGAAGATGATCCCCTGGTCCTCTGGCAGGCGCTGGCAGGCCTGCCCGATGCCGTCGAGCCTGGTGACCTCCTTGGTGCGGGTGTTGAACACCAGGTGCCGCCACGCCGTTTCCTTGTACGGCAGGATTTTGAGGAGGATCAACGGGCCGACGCGGGCATAGTGGATCTCGGCGTCCGCAAGACTCTGCAACGGCTCGTCGACGGGCTCTTCGTAGACGCCCTCGCCCGACTCGGTGTTGTCCTCGATCTTGACGGTCAGCGTGCCGCCGACCGTCTCGACGAAGACCTCGTTGTCGATGGCGATGTGCGGGTGCCGGCCCAGCACGTGCTGCTCGCGGGTCGTCTCGACCCACGTGAAGTCGTGCGAGGGCGGGAAGACGTGGTCCCGGTCGCCGCGGTTGTCGACGTACGTGACCGTGCCGTCGACCTTGACGTCCCAGCGCAGGACGCGGAGGTCCTCGATCTGCTCGCCGGTCTGGAACACGGCGAGCAGCCGCGACTCGACCGTGCGCAGCTGGAGCAGCCGCGTTTCCCGGTAGTACCGGTACAGCTCGGCGAAGTCGTTGCGGAACCTCGGGTCCTGCAGGAACTCCGCCTCGACCGTGGCGAAGTCCCTGCCGTGCGCCGCGAAGACGTCGTTGACCGTCGTCTCGGGCTTGAGGCCCATGAAGACGTTGTAGCCGAACAGCATCACGTCGCCGAGCGCGACGATGTCACGCGGCACGCAGTTGTTCTCGGTCCGAATGCGTTCGGTGGCAACGAGTTCGAGGGCCGTGCTGCCGAACGTCTCGACGCGCCGGTCGTTCAGCGCCTCGGTGCTGCGGGCGAGTTGAGTGGCCTGCTCCGCCAGTCTTGCCCGCAGCACCTCGTAAGTTCCGGCGTCCAGTCCAGAAGGGTTGGACACTGTCATGCGTTCTGGCCGTTGTTCTTGGCCATCTGGGTCAGCGCGATCGCCGCGGCGATGTTCTGCGCGTCACCGGTGGTGAAGGAGCTGAGGATCTTGGTCAGGTCCTCCGGGAAGTTCGCCGACCCGTCCATCCACTTCGAGCCCAGCGCCTGCACCACGTCCGAGCCGCCGACGAAGGCGTCGACCTGCTTGCCCGCGGTGATCGAGCTGGCGATCCGGTCGAAGAACATCGTGTCGCCACCGATGATGTCGATGTCGGCCTTCTCCAGACCGGCCGCGAGCACCATGGCCTGGGCCTCGGCAATCTCGCGCTGCACGTCGATGCCCCTGAGCCGGATCTCCTTCTCCGCCTCGAGACGGAGCCGGTACTCCTCGTGCTCGCGGGTCGCGGTGTCGAGCGCGGCCATCGCCTCCGCCTTGTGCGACAGGCCTTCCGCCTCACCCTTGAGGCGTTCCTTGATGCCCTCGGCGTCGGCGAGCGCCTTCTCGCGGTCGACCACGGCCTCGGCGCGACCGAACGCCTCGGACGCGGCGGCGTCGCGTTCCTTGACCAGCGCGTCCGCCAGGCCCTTGGCCGCGGCCTCTGCCTGCGTGCCCTCCGCGAGACGGATCTTGGAACGGGTGTCCAGCTCGGCGGCCTTGTTGCGGGCCTCGGCGAGCACGACCTCCTCGCGGGCCTTGTGCTGCGCCGACTGCTCCGCGGCCTCGGCGGCCTTGATGTCCTTGACCAGCGACTCCTGCGCCTCGGCCTCGGCGCGGATGATGATCTGCTGACGGTCGCGCTCGGCTTCCTCGACCGCACGCAGGCGCTTGATGTTCTCCTCCTGCTCGGCCACCGTCTTCTCGACGGCGACCCGCTCGCGCACCAGGTCGGCGATCGCGCGGCGCTCGTGCTCGAGCTCCTTGTCCTTCTCGATCATGCGCAGCGACGTCTCGCGTTCGCGGGCGATGACCTCCAGCATGCGGTCCTTCTCGATGCGTTCGGTCTCGACGGCGATCACGCGCTCGCGGTTCTTCTCGGCGACGGCGATCTCGCGGGCCTTGTTCTCGGTCTGGATGCCGAGCTGTTCCTCGGTGCGGATGAAGGCGGTGTTGGCCTTGAGGCGTTCCTCGGCCTGAACCTTCTGCGTCTCGGCTTCCTGCTGTGCGCGGGCGGTCTCGATCGCGCGCTTCTGCTTGATCTCCGCGTCGGCCTGGCGCCGTTCGAGCTCGAGGATCGCCTCACGCGCGCTGACGTTCTGGCGCGTGATCTCCTTCTCCTCGTTGCGGGTGAACTCGTTGGTCTTGACGTGCTCGATCGCGGTCAGCTCGGTGATCTTGCGGATGCCCTGCGCGTCCAGGATGTTCGCCGGGTCGAGCTGCTTGAGCGGCGTCTGCTCCAGGTAGTCGATGGCCGCGTCCTCGAGGCTGTAGCCGTTGAGGTCGGTGCCGATGACCTGCACGATCCGGTCGCGGAACTCGTCGCGGTGGGTGTAGAGGTCGACGAAGTCGAGTTGCTTGCCGACGGTCTTGAGCGCCTCGGAGAACTTGGCGTTGAACAGCTCCTGCAGCGTCTGCTCGTGGCTCGCCCGCTCGGTGCCGATCGCCTGCGCGACCTTGATGACGTCCTCGACGGTCTTGTTGACCCGCACGAAGAACGTGATGCGGATGTCCGCGCGGATGTTGTCCTTGCAGATCAGGCCCTCGTTGCCGGCCCTTCGGATCTCGATGGTCTTCACCGAGATGTCCATCGTTTCGCACCTGTGCAGCACAGGCAGCACAACGGTTCCCGTGAACGTCACGTCGACCTTGCGCATCTTCGAGACGATCAGGGCCTTGCCCTGCTCGCACTTCTTGAAAAGTCTGCTCAGCGTGATCAGTGCCAAGATCAGCACGAACGCGCTCACGGCGATCAGCACGATCAGCCCCGTAGAGATCGCACCCATGTTCAGCCCCCTGTGGTGATGTCCACGACCCAGAAGAACTCGCCTTCTGCGTCGTAGTCGAAGATCAACGCGGTCTGTCCCGCCTTGAGATCGGTGCTCTGCGCCGCTCGCACCTGAACGACCGCCGTACCGCCGTCGTCGGCGGTCACCTCGGCCTGCCCGTACCGTTCGGTGACCCTGGTCGTCCTGACGATCGCGGTACGGCCCACGAAGTCGTTGCGGGACGCCGGTTTCTCCGGTTTCGTCCAGTTCTTGACCGGGATGAGAAGGATCTTCGTGACGAGCGCGCCCACGAGCAGCGACCCGGCGAGGATGGCGTACCGGAGCGAGCCCTCAGGCGTGAGCACCGTGCCGACCAGCGCGGCGAACCACGTGATCACGACGAACATCGAGATGGAGATCGGCATCACCGGGGCGTCGAAGTCCAGGCCCACCAACGCCACCGTGAGCCAGTAAGCCAGCACTATCAGCAACGAAAAGCTGAACACCACGGTCGGAAACGCCAGCGCGGCAGCCAGGAACTCGGTCATCATCGCCCCCCTTCTCGCCATTCTGATGCGCGAAGTGCCTGTTCCGTTGCACTTTCGGGAATGATCGATACAAATCGATGGTTGGCCCGACCATGGACATCGGGGTGCAGGGGCTCAACATCGGCGACCACGCGGGGCCGGACGAGACGCGGCGGCTCGCCCAACTGGCCGAATCGCTCGGCTATCGATCGTGGTGGGCGTCCGATCACGTGGTGCTGCCGTCGCCGCGCGTCGACCCGTCACCGTCCGAACCGGACGCCGTGATCGTGGATCCGCTGACCCACCTGGCTTATGTGGCGGCGGTCACGTCCACTCTGGAGCTCGCGACCGGCATCGTGATCCTGCCCCAGCGCAACCCGCTGGTGCTCGCGAAGCAGGTGGCGTCGCTGGACCTGCTCAGCGGCGGCCGGTTCACGCTCGGCGTCGGTGCCGGCTACCTCGAGCCGGAGATGACCGCGGTCGGGGTGTCGTTCGACGACCGCGGCGCGCGGACCGACGAGTACCTGGACGCGATGGACCAGCTCTGGCACGCGCCCTCGCCGGCGTTCGCGGGCAAGTTCGTGTCGTTCTCGGGGGTGGACGCGCATCCGCGGCCGTCCAACGTGCGCGTGGTCGTGGGCGGACACAGCGCCTCGGCGTTCCGGCGGGCCGTGACCCGTGCGCAGGGCTGGTTCGGCATCGGGACACCCGACGACATCCGCGGCCATCTGGCCCGGTTCCCCTCGCGCCCCTCGGAGTTCCGGATCAGCGTGTCCGCACCGGTGCCGCTGACGGCGTCCGTGGTGCGGGAGTACGAGGACCTGGGCGTGGACGAGCTGGTGATCTACCCGCCGATGTTCGACGGCACCGTGGACGAGGTGTTGCGGCGGAACGCCGAGTTCACCGGCTAGCCTCGGACGTCGTGATCCCCGTCGTCGTGCTCGCCGGCTTCCTCGGTTCCGGCAAGACCACCCTGCTCAACCACCTGCTGCGCACGTCCGGCGGCACGCGGATCGGCGTCGTGGTGAACGACTTCGGGCAGATCAACATCGACGCGTTCTCCGTCTCGGCCCAGGTCGACTCGATGGTGTCGCTGTCGAACGGCTGCCTGTGCTGCGCGGTCGACGGCACCGAACTCGACGACATGCTGACCCGGCTGGCCGCGGCGGACCTGGACGTCATCGTGATCGAGGCGTCCGGGCTCGCCGAGCCCGCGGCCATGGTCCGGATGGTGTTGCAGGCGCCAGGGGTGTCCTACGGCGGGCTGATCTACGTGGCCGACGCGGTGGAGCTCGATGCCGTACCTCATCTGGAACGCGATCTCGCGATGGCCGATCTGGTGGTGCTGAACAAGGTCGACCGGGTTTCCTCGTTGCCTTCGCTGCCGTGTTCGGCGCCGGTGCTTCCGGTTACCTATGGGCAGATCGATCCGGCATTGCTGTTCGAGGTGCGGCCGCCGGACCTGGGGCCGCGACAGCTCTCGTTCGACGACCTGGACGACCACTCCACGCACGCGCACGCTTCTTTTGACAGCGTGTCCTTCGAGTCCGCGGACCCGTTGCACCCCAAGCTGTTCATGGACTTCCTGGGCGCGCGGCCGGAGGGTTTGTTCCGCGCCAAGGGTTTCGTGCGGTTCCCGCTCGGCACGTTCATGCTGCAGACCGTCGGCGCGTACGTCTCGTTCACGCCGGTCGACGACGCCCCGACGCAGCTGGTGCTGATCGGGGCGGGCATCGATCCGGAAGCGCTGACGGACTGGTTGCTGGCGTGCGTGGCGGACGAACCGGTGACCGAGCAGGACATGCTCTGGGTCCTCCGGTACGCCCGCTGACGTCACTTCTTGCAGAGCGCGGTGTCGATCACGTCGAACACCTGCTGGAACTTCTTCGCCGGATCGTCGCCGAACGTGCCGGGCAGCGCGGTGAGCGTGACCGCCGCGCTCTTGCCGCTGTCGGTGGCACCGCCCAGTGACGCCCAGCCGTGGATCGACCCGCCGTGGCCCCACCAGACCCCGCCGCAGCTGAGCTTGGTGCTCTCCAGCCCGAGGCCGTAGGCGCTCTTCTCGTCGACGGTGACGGCCTTGCGCATCTCGTCGAGCTGCGCCTTCTTGAGCAGTCCGCCCTGCATGAGCGTCTTGAAGAACTTGGCGACGTCAGCGGGCGTGGAGACCATCGCGCCGGATGCCCACGCGGCGGACGTCTCGATCTCCGTCGCGTTGACCACCTCGGACTTCGGGTCGAGCAGGTCGCTCAGCGCGTAGGCCTGGGCGTGGCGGCCGCGGATGCGCTGCTCGCCCTGGTTCGGCCAGTACGTGTCCTTGAGGCCCGCCTTGGTGATCACTTGCTGGATCGCCTCGCCGACCGGGCGTCCGGTCACCTTCTGGATGAGCAGCCCGGCGACGACGTAGTTCGTGTTGCTGTACTCGTACTTCTCGCCCGGCTGGAAACTCGGCGGCTTGGCCAGCGCGACGTCCAGCAGGTCGTGCGGCGCGAAGTACCTGTCCCGGATGTCGGCGATCTTCGGGACCCCGACGTCGAGCACGTAGTCCGGCAATCCGCTGGTGTGCTGCAGCACCTGGCGCACGGTGATGCGGCCGTCCTTGATGTGCGGCACGTACTTGTTCGCGGGCCCGTCCAGCTCGACCTTGTTGTCGGCGACGAGCTGCAGCGTCGCGACCGCCACGAACGACTTGGTGATGCTCCCGATGCGCACCTGCCCGTTGACCGGCGCGTTACCTCGCGCGAGGTCGTGCCCGTTCACGTGCGCCTCGACGCCGGGCGTGCCGTCCTTGACGATCTGGTCGAGTTGCTGGGGGACAAGAAGAGTCAGCGCCGTGAGCGCCGCGACCGCGATCACTTGGCACCACACAGAGCAGCGTCCACAGTGGCCAGAACAGCGTCGTGCGCCTTGCCGGCTTCCTCGGGCGTGTCCTGGAAAGTACCCGGCAACGCCGTCACAGCAACGGAGAACGCCCTGCCACTGTCAGTGACACCGCCCCGCGTCTCGTAACCGTGGATGTCACCACCGTGACCCCACGACCGTCCACCACAGGACAGCGGCGCACTAGCGATGCCAAGCCCGTACTCGACGCCCGGCCACATCTCACCGGCGGTGTCGACGGTCTTCTTCATCTCGTCCAACTGCGCCTTCTTGACGAGATCACCCTTCAACAGACCGCGGTAGAAGGTGTTGAGGTCCTTGGTGGTGGAGATGATCTGGCCGGCCGCCCAGCCCCAGCTCGGATCGAGCTCCGTGACGTCCTCGATCCCGTTGCCGGTCCTGGCATACCCGTGCGCGTGCTTGCCCTTGATGGTCTCGTCACCAACGCCGGGCCAGTAGGTGTCGTTGAGGTTCAGCTTCCGCACGATGCGCTGGTCGACGTTCTCCGCGACCGGACGCCCGGTGGTCTTCTGGATCAACAGGCCGAGCAGCACGTAGTTCGTGTTGCTGTACTTGAACTTCGCGCCAGGCTCGTTGGTGACGGGGTTCGCGTTGCCGATGTCCAGCAACTCGCGCGGCTCCAGGTAGCGATGCCGCACCTCCTCGAACTTGTCCAGCCCCAGGTAGTTCGTGTAGTTCGCGAGCCCGCTGGTGTGGTTGAGCAACTGCCGGACCGTGATCCGGTCGTCCTTGATCGCGCCGGGCAGGTAGTGGTTGATCGGCTTGTCGAGCTCGACCTTCCCTTCACCGACGAGCTGCATGACCACCGTGGCAACGAACGCCTTGGTGTTGGACCCGGCCCGCACCTGCCCGTTCTTGGGGACAGGCGTCCGCTTGTTCAACTCGGCCGTACCCGAGGTGTAGGCGCTCGCCCGCCCGTTGGCCTCGGTGATCGTCGCCAGCGCCGCCGGGAACTCGTGCTGCTTCGTGAGCCCGTCGAGCTGCTTCTGCACGTCACTCGCCGGCGCGGCCATCGCCGTCCCGGTGAACAACATAGCCGCTGCCAGCACTCCTACCAGCGTCTTCTTCATCCTGTGCCTCCCCTTGCCGTGGTGAGGACAGATTGCCAACCGCGTGCCCGGTGCCGCAGTCACGCACGCTTCCGTTCTCAGGGTGGAGCAGGCTCTACCTCGGTAGCGAACGTCGCTCTGCAGCAGCGGCGGGTAGACGCCCGAGGCCTCGCCGTTCAACGTCGTCCCGGCGAACTGCAACATCGGCCGCAACTCACCGTGGGGCCGGCGGGATAGTTGAGCTCGGGCTGCGAGACATAGCTGCGCCTGAGCCGTCCCCCAGCAGGCACGTTGGAGAACCCGATGCGCCCCACCTTGCCCGATCCCACCAGATCGTCGAGGGGTCCGCATGGTCTCCTCGATCAGGGTGTTCCGATTCCCAGTTGTGCATCCAGCAGAGGTCGGGGTGGTCGGTGTTCGGGCGCCTCAGTACCCGCTGCCGATTCCTTGCCTGATCCTCTCCGCAGCTGCTTCTTGGGCATGGTCCGGCCGCGGAGGTGGTGCGTCAATCGTGAGGTTGGCAACCCGGAGGACATGCGGAGGTGGAGATCGGTAGGCTGTCCCGGCGAGGGCTGCTAGCTCAATTGGCAGAGCAGGAGACTTTTAATCCACAGGCTTTTGCCACTCCAAAGTGGATAGTCAGATAGATCAACATTGCTCTCACCTGCATAGATATCCGCCCACGGCCTCGCTCGTTCTGGTGTTCGAATGGATCTTGTCCTGCCGTTTGTCCTGTAAATCCGGCGTACCGTGCCTGTTCATGGGCAGGAAGAAGCTGGTCAAGGACCTCACCGGCATCCGCAAGCGTGGCAACACCTATCAGGTGCGCGTGTACGGCCTCGGGCAGGACAAGGTCACAGGCAAGGACATAGTCCTGTCAGGACAGGCCCCCACCGAGGACGAGGCGATCAAGCTGCGCGATTCGTTCCGCGCGCAGATCGCCACGAAGAAGACCAGCCGCAGCAATGCCAAATTCGGCGAAGTCCTGGATGAATGGCTATCCGGCCATGACATAGAAGAGACAACGCTCAGCGGATACAAGATGTACGTCCGTAGGTATCTCCGCCCAGCATTTGGCGATGTCACCCTAACTCGCCTTCTCCAGCTCGGGCCGAAAGCCTTCGAGGACTTCGCCACCGATGTGAAGAGATGCCGCCGTCGCTGCAAGCCACGGGTCAAGCTGATCGATCACCGCACCGAGAGGGATCACAAGTGCGATGATCGATGCAAGCCGCACACTTGTAAGCCGCTCGGTCCATCATCTATCCGCCAGATTCACGCTGTGATGTCCGGTGCACTGAACGCGGCTGTCCGCTGGAACTGGATCGCCTTCAACCCTGTAGACGCCGCAAAGAAGCCAAGGGCGCCTCGACCGAATCCCGATCCTCCGACTCCCGAGCAGGCTGCACTCCTCGTCAACAAGGCATGGGAAGAAGACGAACAGTGGGGCACTCTGGTTTGGCTCACGATGGTCACTGGGCTTCGCCGTGGCGAGCTGCTCGCACTCCGCTTGCCACGGATCACCTTCGACCACGCCAAGCCCGATCCGCACAATTGCGAGACTGAAGGATGTCGCGCTGTTGTGGAAGCGCGCACCAATATCGTGATTCGCGACGGGAAGCTGATCGAGAAAGAAACCAAGTCACACCAGATTCGGCGGATCAGCGTTGACCCGACTACCACCGACCTGCTCGCCACATGGATTGAGCGTGTGCGCGCTCGCTGCGAAGCAGCAGACGTCCCAGTCACGAACGAGACTTTTCTCTTCTCCTACGCCGCTGGACACGACCGGCACGCAGACCCCGACGGCGTCACACATCGGTATTCGCGGATGGCCGCAGGCCTGGACTTGAAAACCCATCTGCACGAGCTGCGGCATTACAGCGCGACAGAGTTGCTCACAGCCGGCGTGGATCTCCGAACCGTCGCCGGTCGCCTCGGCCACGGTGGCGGCGGTGCAACAACACTGCGCGTCTACGCGGCATGGGTTCCAAGCGCAGATAAGCAGGCCGCGGACCTATTGGCGTCTCGCATGCCAAGTCGACCACTTCGGGAACGTGGGTCAGACTGACACCTCCGCTTGCCTCAATCTCCTGCGTCCGCAACATGCCACACTGCAGGCGCATGACCTGACCTGCAGTTAGACGTTCCTTACCCGCGGCCAACGTGTTCGCTGTTCCGATCTCGGCTACACACAAAAGATCATCACGCAGGACTCCCCGATGGATCTTGCTTCGATCCTGCACGAGTCCTGGACACCCAATCCCTGGACTTACCGCACGAGACAGGCAAACTGGTATCGATTGTTAAGAGACAGTCGAAAAAGTTACGCCACCTACTCGCCGGCTTCAAAGGGAGTATTTTATGAAGTCACCGAGCCATCGACCCCACACACCCGAACTCGCCTTGTACATCACCAGATTCGGAGCGCTAGTCTCCGTCCTGCTTTTCATCGCATATCTCCTGCGCGCAGGCTACCCAATTGAGGTCGTCGGAACAGCAGCGTTCTTGTTGACTACCACCGCAATCCAGATTGGTGTTCAATTATTTCCGTGTCGACGGGCAGCTAAATGACAGAACCAAACGAAGCGAACGACGATCGCCAACAGATGTCCGATGCCCTGCTTAGCGCCGAACTGTCCTGGAATATTCAGGAATTCAAGGGGGCCGCCCGGCAGCTACGGAAAGAAAAGGGCATGTCGATCCAGAAGATCACTAGCCTCCAACTGCCCAAATCCACAATATGGGCGAACTTCGATAATGGCAACGGCAAGCCCAGCAACGCCAACCAGGTACGGTTCTTCGTACGAGCATGTGGCGTTTCAATGAGCGAAGAGGATCGATGGGTCACCGAATGGGAGAGGAGCGAAGCAGAGAGGCCTCCTTCTGTGTCGACCCTTCCCCAAGGAGATATTGCCAAGGCGCAACATTACTTGCGCGCGATGATGCGCCTGACCGACGTTGCTACACACCAAACGTTGAGAACTGAAGAGACCATCGAGACTCTCAGTCGCATCGCGGCCATCGTGTACGGAACAGCACCACCGCCAGCCGTCGCCTCGGTTCCACATAATTTGCATGAAGTGAAGCGTGACCTACAGCAGCTGGTTAACAACATTGATTCCATCAAGAAATCCACCCAAAACCTGCTCGGCCTCATTTAGACAGCCAGACGATCGAGACGCCTGCGTTGACGCACTGAACCTATCTGTGCTGCCAGCAGCCGCGCGCGTTCTGCGTGCGCGGCCGCTTCGTCGTTTTGCCCCGAGCCCCGATGCACTTGAGCGAGGTCAACCCGAAGCGTGGTCTCTGCACGCGCGAAACTGGAGTCAAGCCGCCGTAGAACGTCGGAGAGAACATCGATCGCCTCGGGCGCTCCGAGCCGCGCAAGTGCATTGCCCCGCCAGCGCGCGAGATGTGTCGAGTCGAAGACGAGGTATGGGACCTCCGGGCTGTCCGTGTGGCTGGGCATCGAGCGCAACGCCTCATCAAATGCGCGCATGCTCGCCGGATGGTCGCCATTCGCCGCACATGCCTCGCCATGACCAGCGGTCAACCACGAGTAGAGCAGCCTCGGGACTCGCCCTCTGGCGATTGTGCGTGCGTAGTCCGTCAGCTCGACTGCAGCGCACGTCTCGCCGATGTCGTGCAACACGACGGCTTGGCCAGCACACGCGTAGGCCTCAAGTTCGCACGAACGCGCCTCCCGCGCGGCCATTCGCGCCACGCTGTAGTGGTCCCATGAATCGCTGACTTCGCCCTGATCCAACGACTGCCATCCGGCGAGTGCGGAGGCGTCAACAAGCACCTCGGCGAGACTTGACCGGATCGGTTGACTGAGGACGTCACGGAGTGCGCGTTCCATCTGAGCGATCTGCGCACGCAGCTCGCCGAGCAACGCGGACGCGCCTAATCGGCGATCAATCACGCGGGTGATGTCAAGCTTCTGCCGCAGTAGCGAGACAGTGTGCATGTCGAGCTTCCGCCCGGCTGCGATCCTCGCGCGTAGACCAAGATCAGCATCCGTATAGGCTGACTCGGCCTCCCCTGCCGGTGCTAGCAACCGCTCCACCGGCACGCTGAGCATTTCCTCAAGCAGGCGCCTCGTTGACTGGCGTACGGGTCCCAGCGGCTTGCCGTCAGCTCGAACGCCCGACGCGAACCGTTGCACGTGACGAGCACTCAGCGTGGCATCCATCCCGCGTTCACGCGCGAACTTCTCGGCCGCCTCGCTGAACTCCTCGGCGGTTTGCCGCCGCTGCCGAAGCAGGTCGCCGAACAGCGTTCCTGGCTGCCCGTTCTGATGCCGCGGACTCATGGGCTGACCTCTCCGTCTCGCCAATGTCAGCGCCGATGAGTGTAGGTCGCAAGAAGTCTCTTTAGGTCTCTTCCTGGTCATTTACACCCGATCTGCCGTCCAAGAGGCTGATGTTGGCGGATTTGAGGTCTACGGAGGCGGTGACGGGCATGGTGTGGGACGAGACGGGAATCTTGCTGTTCCTCCTCTGGCTGGTGCTGCCTCCCCTCTACGTCGTGCTGCTCGGCAGGCACTACCTCCGTCGCTGCACTGACGCCGCACAGAAGGCTGTGTGGGCGCGTGAAGAGCTGCGCAAAGCACTTGAAGGCGTCCAAGCCATTCTTCGAACCAGCGCGAGGAACTAGACATGCCAAAGAGGACTTCCACCGCGCGTGGACGGGAGTTCGGCGCCGGCGTCCGTGCGGCCATCGCGGATGCAGGCCTGACCTCGCGCGCGGTCGCCGAGATCGTGGACTGGGATGAAGCGAAGCTCTCGGATGTGGTGACCGGCAAAGGCGGAGCGAGTCAGCTCGAAATCGCGACGTTGCTGGGCGCCTGTCGAGCCAAGGCCGCTGAGGTCGCCCACCTGCTGTCGCTGTATCCGAAAGCGCACATCAAGGGGTGGTGGCAGCAACACGGCGCCTGTGCGCCCGTCTGGCTCCGCACCGCCGTCGAAAACCTGGCGGTGGCCGAGACGCTGACGAGCTGGCACACGCACACAGTGCCGCTGCTTCTTCAGACGGTCGACTACATGCGTGAGGTGTTACTCGCTTCCTCCACGGCGCCAGAGGCCGAGGTGCAAGATCGGGTGAAAGCGCAGCTCGCGATGCAGGAGCTACTTCGCGGCGGCAAGAAGTGCACGTTCTTCATCCACGAGTTGGCGCTGCATCTGCACGTCGGCGGTGCCGAGATACACGCCGGACAGCTGCTCCATCTCCTGCTCATGGCGAAGTGGGCGAACACCACGATCCGGATCGTGCCCGCCGCACTTGGCGCGCATCCGGGCACGGCTGGGCCGTTCACCCACATGACCTTTGCGAAGTACGAACCGCTGGTGTGGGTGGATACCGAGAACTCCAGTCTCTTCGCCGAGGCGAAGGACGCGATCACGGGCTACGAGAAGGTCATTCGCGCACTCGACGCGAAGAGCTTGGACGAGGCCGCTTCCAAAGCGCTGATTGTCCGTCTGTACGACGCCATATGTCCTCCCGGCGACGACGCGGTAAGGCGTAAGTCTGTCTGTTGAGGACACGAAAGCCGCCAGCCTCCGGACTCCGTCTCACACAACCGGGGTTGGCAGGGGGAGCTGACGCGGTGTGCGGCACCGCGTCAGCTTCACCCACGTACCGAGCGAGCCGAATATGCCCAAGAACTTCAGATCCAACCTTCAGAACCGCGCGGTTGGCCGCGCACTTGCGTTGTGGCGCAAGGAAAGCGGCTTGAGTCTGGCGGAGGTGGGCGAGCGCGTGCGCTGGTCGTCGGCGAAGACGTCCATGATGCAGAACGCGCTTGTCCCGATCGTTGACGTTGATGTTGTAGCGCTTGCCCTGGCGTATGGGGTCAGCGACGAGCGACGGAAGCCCGTCGTGCTGGGAGCGCAGCGCGCACGCGATCCGCTGAGGTTCGACCTGCTGACCGGTGACGCCTCGTCCTGCGTCGGGTGGACGTACGCCGAAGTTGAGGCCGAAACGAGCTACGCGCAGGTGGTCGCGCTCGATGTGTTGCCCCCGGTCGTCCGGACACCGGAGTACGAGGCTGCCTTGCGCGGCGTCCAGGTGGGCGCGGTTTCCGAACAGGGGCACCGCCACTACAGCGATGCTCACCGAGCGCGAGTGATGCGGCACCTCAGTGAGAGGCCGTCGCTGCGGCTGGATCTCGTGGTGGGAGAGGCGGTCCTGCGGCGGCCGGTTGGCGGTGCGCTGGTGATGGCGGATCAGTTGCGGCGGATGGCTGCGTTCGCGGAGCTTCCGGGCGTGCGGGTGTGGCTGGTGCCGGATGAGCTGGGAGCTTTCGCGGGGATGACGTCGTTCTCGCTGTTGTCGTTCCGTGAGGATGAGTTCGAGGACGTGGTGTACCTCGACAACCTGCACGGCGGGACGTGGCTGGAGGCGGAGTGCGAGCGGCGGCCGTACGCCGAGACCTTCGAGCGGTTGGTGACCGGGGCGCTTCCGGCCGACGCCACCGCCGAGCGACTGATCGAAGCTGCACAGTCCCTCAAGGACAAGGCCGACCAACTGTCGTGACGCGTCTTGTGCCCTGTTACCGCAGGTGTCCAACAGGGCATGACTCGCCGTCTAAGGGCCGAACTTTCCAGTGGTGCGCTTCGATTCCCATCGGTCGAGTTGATGCAGAGCATCCTTGCTGTAGCCGATCGACCTCATGGCTTCCTTGACACGGTCCACGTCGAGGCCAGCCCCGCGAAGTTCGCCCATCACCTTGGGCATGAGCGACTCACTCTGAGAGTTCCGCGACCAGGCGTTGTTGCCGAGATGATCGAGGAAGTCCAGCAGTTCGGCCTGCTCCTCAGTGAACCCCTGCCAGGCGAAGCCGCTTGGTTTCCGTGCCATCAGAACAAGATACGTTGGTCGGGGGACGTACCATCGTCATCCGACGTGTCCAATCGTGAATCTCGATCGAACATGATCGAGTGAGACATCAGAGAAGCCGCTTGTGACGGGTCGGCCGTGTGCGGCGCCGGTGTCGGGATGGCGCGGCACGCGGCCGTTTTCCCGTGGTTGTGACGGGTCATCCGTCACGCGTCACACCCGTCACGGCGGCCCGTTTCCGCTGGTGAACACCGGTTTTGCATCCGTCACAGGGCGTGTGACGCGTGACAGGTCCGCTGGGACGGGTTGTGACGGGTCAGCGGTCATAGTCGATCACCTCTGCCTCGATCACTGCGGCGGCGCGGGCACGCTGGATCGCCGCGCGGATGTCGGCGACGGCGTAGCCGCGTACCTGCTTTACGCCGTCCTCGGTGGGCACGCGGTCGCGGGTGGGGCTACAGCCGAACTCGGCCATGTCGAGCCCGAATCCCTTGGGCTCGACTCCCAACGCGTCCACAAGTTCGGCCGTGGGTACGAAGCCCCGTCCGTCATCGCTGCCGAGATCATCAGCGAGGTAGTCCACAACGGACGCCAGCGGTTCCGGTAGCTCGATCTCGTCCACGCGCTCGGCATCGGCGGGTGCGGGTGTACCGCCACCGATGGCCTTCGCCACGGCCGCGTGGTCGAGCACCGGTTGGGATGCCTGTCCGGCGGCGTGTCCGGTGAGCGTGCCTTCCGCCTCGCGCAAGGCTCGCCCGCGTTGGCAGATCTCCCTCCAGTCCTCGTTGGGCATGTAGAACGTGCGCACGGTCAGCGCGAGCACATCGGCGCCGGCCTGAGTCTCGCCGTCCGGCCGCAGGATGCCTACACCCTTGTGGGAGGGCAGGAGACGGCTGGAGTCGTACCCGCGTGTGTTCATCTGCTCGCCCAGGATGATGTTGCTGTCCCTCCAGTCCATCACTCGCAATGCGAACCGCGACCCGAGCACGGCGCGCAGACTGGACGGGATGGTCTTGCTGTCCGGCCGTTGCGTCGCGAGCACCAGGATCACCCCGGCGGCCGGCGCCTTCTTCGCCAGCCAGGTCAGCAACTCTCCGATGTACTCGCCAGCGGTGAGCTTCTTTCTTTGCACCTCAACAGGAGTACGGTCCTCCAACGGAATCTGAACCTCATCCACGACCAGGGCCGTGATCGGCATGTCCAGCGCTGGATCACGGGACATGTCCGGTGTCACCTTCGACTCCGGGCACGTCAGGTCATCGAGATCCTGCATCCGCCGGTAGCGGCCCTGGACATCGGCGACCAGTTCCACGAGCCAGTCCAGGAACCCGAGCACGTGTCCGCTGTCGTCGCCAGACATGAACCGGTGCGCGACTTGCTCGGCTGCCTTCCAGTCCTTGCCGCTCTTGAAGTCCGCCACGTACAGCCTGGTGTGCGGGTCCAAGATCAAGCCCGCGGCCGCCAACCGTTCGGCCATTGTCTTGCCCTGCCTGGGAATCGCGCCGATCAGGACCGACGTCCACACCAACGGCAGGTCGATCCGGCGTCCGCGTGCGTCGGCGCCGAACGGCACCGGCCGCCACGCGTCCCACCGATGCACCGCCAGCAATGGTGTCCGGATGGGTGGCTTGGCGTAGGGGTCCTCATCGGCCACCCACATCGCCACCCGTCCGGCGTGCCCGCCGTTGCCGCGCACTCGCTCCACACTGAGCTGGATCTCATCCACCGCGAGCGCGGAGGCGAGCGCTTCCCGGTGCTTGACGACATCAGCCGCCTTGCGGGTCGCGGGCAGGTCGACCGTGACGGCCCATCCTTCGCCCCTGCGCGTGGCCCGGTCGACCAGGCGCAGCGTCTCGTCCTTCCCGATCAGCTTGGCATCCCTGAACGCGTCCACGAGCACCTGAGGGTCCATCGTCCACGTCAGTGTGCGCGGACCGGCGAGCACCGCCTTACGTCCAGGGCTGCCGTCCTTGCGCCTGCCGAGGAGCGCCAGCGCCACGGCGACCACAACGCCGACGATCCACAGCACCCGGTGCCCGTACACGAGATCGAGCACCGCGAGCACGACCGCGACCGTGACCACCGTGGCCCCGGTGACCTTCCACCGGAACAACGTCAGTTCCCGAATGTCGGTGAACTTGTCCGCGAGCTTCTCCGACTGCTCGGCCGCGTCGCGGTAGTCCCGCACAGTGACCCATGAACGCCACCACCGCACCGCGACCACGAGTCCGCGCACGACCGCACCCAGGAGCCGGAACGGTGAACGCAGCACAGCCACCACGAGATCCTTCACGGCCTGTGCGGCGTGAACGCGATCCTTCGCCCACAGCGGCACACGCGGTGAACGCCGCCACCAGTTCATGGCCCGCTGACGCCACGGCGTCTGCTCGACCGGCCGAACGTCGTTCACGAACTCGCCTTCGAGCACCGCCCGCACCGGCAGGGAGGAGTCCACGCCGACGAGTTCTCCATCGCGTTCACTCATCGTCGTCACCACGCTGCACCTCGGCCGCAAGGATGGCCGCCAACCGCGACGACAGCCCGCGCGAGCAGCCAGTGACACCGCGCACCCACGCCGGACTCACCACGACACCAGGCGACCACGCTTCACGTGCCATCGTCAGATACTCCGCGAACGACACTCGACTCTGCGGAAGCTTGTTGTTGCGCTGCTTGGGTTTCACGGGTTCATGAACGGCCTTCGTGGGCAAGTCCGCGGTGACTGACACCGTGCGCATGGACGCTTCCGTGAACGCCGCCGCAACCGCCTCGGTCAGCTTGTCGCGCAGATCCGTGACCGCTTCAGCAGCGACGAACACCACCAGCGGAGGAACCGAGTGCAACACCACGCCCGACATCGACCCGACCGCCCACGAGTGCCAGGTGTTCATCACGTACGTGGCCGCGAGTGTGAACCACTTCGCCCGACGCGTCCACGCACCCGTGCGCACCTGGTACCGCGCGGTCACCTGCTCGGCCCGCAGGATCGCCAGCAGCACCAGCGACACCGTGGGATCGAGCAACCACGCCGCCAGCCACGGCAACGACCACGCCGGCGTACCCGCCGCCGCGAACGACTGCACGTTGGTCATCGTGAACCCGAGACCGAGCACGATCCCGACCCAACACAAGCGGTCCACCTGAGCGCGCACCCGCTCGACCCGCAACGCGATCACGTCCGGATGCGTTGCATACGCGCGCAGCTCCGCCGCTTCCGCCGCATCAGCGGCAAGCTTCGCCGCCGGGGCGGGCGGCCGCCCGAAGGCGGCCACCCCTTCCCGAACCTTCTGCAGTGCCGTCCTCATCGCCGGTCACCCCGGCTACGAGGACTCTCGTACGAGGTGATCGTGAGGGCTTTCGTCAGCGTGTACGCCGCGAACAAAGCCGGCAGTCCGAGGACCACGAGCAACAACACCGTGTCGCCCCGATGCGTGATCACCAGCCACTGCACGCCCACGATCACTCCGGCCATAACCAGCACTCGGCCGGTCAGCGACAGCAATCGAGCACCAGCGCGAGCCGCATTCGCCGTCGCCTTCGCCCGCCGGGCGCTTGCCCGCCAGACCCACAACAGCACCACGACCACACCCACCGCAGCGAGGATCTGCGTCGGAGTCAGGTTGATCGTCATGACGACCCACCGCCTTCACGACGGGCACGCCACGCGCGGTACACCTGACGGCGGTCCTCTTGCGACAGGCCACCCCACACGCCCACGGTGTCCTCACCGGCCGTGCGCAACTCCAGTTCCAAACACACGCCCCGGATTGGGCAGTCCGCGCACAGCCGCGCGGCTGCCTCGCTGTCGGTGATCTCCTCCTTCTCCCACTCAGGGCCGTCCTCGTTGGCCCACAACCACATGCACGCACCGTCCCGCGTCACGATCTCCAGCAGGACCTCATCCGGCACCTTCGAGTAGCGGTCGAGCTCCGCCGCCACGAACTCGTAGTAGTTCTCCTGGTTCACCACACACCGCCGATCCGCTGCTGGTACTCGCGGAACTCGCGCTGGTCGGCGGCCCACTTCGCGACGTCGACCACGCCGCCCGTGTCGGATGCCTGCTTGGCCAGCTCCTCCACTGCTCGGGCAGGCACCACGTATCGCGTCCGCAACCGGATCGCAGGGAACGAGTTCTCCCTGATGGCCCGGTAGATGGTCGCTGCATCCACTCGCAAGATCTGTGCCGCTTCGGGCACTGTGTAGAAGGTGGGCGGGGAAGCCCCCGCACCCGTAGTTGTACTCATCAGAGTGTGCCTTTCGGAAGACTGATTTCTTCGTCGAAGGCGCTGACATTGGCGTCAATAACTGCTGTCTATCCGCTGATGTCTGCGCTAAGTCCGCTCTCTGCCCGCAAGCCGCGCTAATGTCGGCGCCGAGGCGGAGCACGGAGGCACACGTGACGGAGGATTGGTCGGCGGTCGCGGAGGCAATCAATGCCCGCGCGAACGAGCTGACTCTGAAGCAAAGGGAAATCGCCGAAAGATCCGGCGTATCCCTCGCGATCGTTCGCGAGATACAGCAGGGCCGGATTCAGCGCCGGCGGAGCCCACGCACCCTCGAAGCGCTGTCGATCGCGCTCGACTGGCACCCGGAGCACCTGTCGGCTGTGCTGCAAGGGAAGCGACCGCCTGAGATCGGTCCCCCTGCCGAGACCTTCGACCCGGTGGTCCCGCTGTTGCAGACGATCATTCGCGAGCTTCGAGGACTTCGCGCTCAAGTCGGAACGCTGGCAAGTCGCATTGACGATGGGAGCCGTCAAAAGGACTAGCCACAATTCACTAATCAGATTCGGTGTTGCTGTCATGGGAACAGCAGACCGTTTAGGGAGGGGTGAAGATAATTGCCCGCGATTAGCAAGCGGGCTGTTAGGAGGAGTTAAGTTCGCAGGTCACGGCCGTTAGGAACGGGGGAACGTGACGAGGAGAAAACGCGGCGAACCGCCGCGAACGCGGTTGCAGGCGGTTCGCGAAGAGCTGGGACACACGCAGGACCACGTAGCTAGGTACTTCCTGAAGCGTGGCCCTCAGATAGGCGTTGCGGTGGCGTCTCCGTCAGCACTGGGCATCATGATCTCGCGCTGGGAGAACGGCCACGTCGAAGTCACGGAGCCCGGCTACCAGCGACTGTTCCGTGAGGTCTACGGCCGCTCAAACGAAGAGCTTGGCTTCCCTCCCGAGATGACGAGCCAGTCTGCCGAGGAGCTGCGTGATCGCCTCGTGGTCGCGCGGAACATCGACACGGCGACGCTCGATCTGTTCCAACGTCAGGTGAACGATCTACGCAGCTCAGACCGCCAGTTCGGCGCGCAGGTCGTCCTCGACCAACTGAACAACCTCGTCCGGCAGATCGAAGACGTGCGGGTGTTCAGCGTCAGCTCTAAGCATCGCGAGCGCCTTGCGGCGATCCTCACCGACGCGCGAACACTCGCCGGATGGACGGCACTCGATCGAGGCTCGCAGCTCCAAGCGTGGCAGTACCACGAGGACGCGAAAGTCTCTGCGAGAGAAGCGGATTCGCCGCAACTCCTCGCACACGCCGCCGCACAGCAGGCCGTGATCCTGCTCGACATCGGAGAGCCGGCCGCGGCGGTCGAGCTGCTGGAGTACGCGCGCTACGTGGCGGAGAACCGGGCGCCGTCGCTGTTGCAGAGCTGGCTTGCCGCCGCGCACGGCGAAGGCCTTGCGGCTGTTGGCAATCGTGACGCCTCACTCCGGGTCTTCGATGACGCAAGCTCTTTGCTGCCAACGAATCCGGTTGATCCTGCGATGCCGTTCCTTCTCCTCAACGATGGCCAACTCGTGCGATGGCGCGGCAACGCTCTTCTCCGGCTCGGAGATCCGGACGCGATCACTCAGCTTGAAGCCGCCGTTGCCGACCTCGTCCGGCCAGAACGGTCAGCGGTGCGCGGTCTGACGAACACGTACGTCGACCTCGCGTTCGCCTACGCCGCCGCCGGCGACGGTCGAGGAGCGCTTGAGTACGCGCGCAAGGCGCGGCAACTCGCAACGCGCATCGGCTCTGATCGCCAGCGGCAGCGGCTCGCGAACCTGGAGCTACCTGTCCCCAGGGGTAGTAGCGACATTGCGTGAAGCCAAGTAGTACAGCAGCGGGACAATCGCGCCGGAGCCAAGGACTTCGCCGCGTTGCACCAGTTCGAGAACGCGGCTGACCGAAATCCACTCGATCCGAGCAGCTTCCTCCGCGTCGGTGGGCTCTCCTACCTTCTCCGCTGCCCGCCACACGTACGCGTCTACAGGCGCGTCGATGATGCCGGGCAAGGGCTGGAAGGTGCCGATGTGCTCAGGCTCGCCGATCGGACGCCAACCGGTCTCTTCTTCCGCCTCGCGAGCGGCCGTGGCCGCTGGCTCCTCGCCTGCCTCGACCAGGCCGCCGATCAGCTCATAGCCCCACTGGTCCACTGCGAACCTGTAGCGCCAGAGCGTCAACACCTCCTCGTTGTCGTTCACGAGCAGCGCCACGGCGACATGGTCGAGCCTTACGACGTGGTGCTCGAACCGGCTACCGTCCGGTGGTTCCACGTCGACGAGATCGACCTTGACCCAACGGTTGTCATAAACGGTCCGCGTGCCGTGGACCTTCCACTTCAATTCCTCCGGATACTCCGTCACCGCACCAGACTATTTCATATCCAGCAGATGACCAACCGGCTGGTGCTCAAAAACCGAAATCGCGATTTCACGGATTCTCTGGTCGGTGGTCCACTGCGCAGGCGACACATGCTCACCCAGAGAAGCCAGCACTTCAGCAACTGATTTCGATTCAGTTGGAGTAAGACCTTCGGTGACCCCTTCAATCCGATATCTATTCGGCGCAACCCCAGAGTCACTACGAGGCGCCGATAGAACATCCCTAATTATCTGACCACCAACCGGAATGGCGTCAGATTTCAGGCCGCGGAACTTCAACTGAAGCGCCATCAGCACACCTGTGTCGACATCATCCCAAAGAACATGATCGGAGAATGACATCGCACTCCGCAATTCTCGCAGATTGCGTGAACGTGCGATCGATTCCACCCCAATCATTTGCTCCTCAGTTGCAGCGGTCAATGCAGTCTGCAAGCGCAAACGGGCCGCCACAGTCAGAACCGAGGCATCTTCCGCCCATTCAGCGAGCAGGTGAAGCGCCGCCAGCCCAACCCGTCCCGTATTCTGACGAGCCAAGTCGGTTGCCTGGAATACAATTTCGCGAACTTGCGTCGACGCGATTGCTAGAGGAGCTAATACGTCTGCGAGATGCATCGCTCGTCCACCTAGACCGAATTGGAGCGTCGCAAGCGCGCGCTCGACAAGGAGGCACTGATATCCAGGCTGATTCGCAGCGACGTCATCATCAAGAAGATCAACGGCTAGTCTTGCCCCCGGCAAGAGGATCGACATTGTTGGCGTAGCACGGTCCAACTCGGCCAACATCGCAATTACTTCACCGCGGAAGTGATCTGCTTCTACAAACACTCGGCCAACGGCAAGAAGCCATGTGTTTCGCCAATGGGCCGATGGCGCTATCGTACGCATCCGCTGCGCGATGGCCTCATCGCGCCCGCGTGTAATAGCTCTTGCGGCCATAAACTCTTGAAGTGATCGGACTTCAAAGCCGACTGTGTCCCCCCTGGCCGGCACCAGGAGAACAAGCCTATGCATGGCCGATTCGACAATTCTTTGCGCCAGCGGCTTAGCATCCTTCTCCGAATGCCCTTCCGTCACCAGATGTTGCAATGCGATCGCATGGAGATCGGCGGTCGGCAGCATCGACTCAGCATCGGATTCGTGTTCAGCTCGAATTTGAAGTTCGAGTGCTACGTTTTCGTGCAGCTGGTCTATATACCTACGCTGCTCATCCAACATCCGCGCAGTCGTGCCCGGCTTGCCGACTTCACGCGCATAGATCGCGTCGTAATATAGACTGAACAGGTTATACCTGCTCTTCGGCGCGTGCGCTCGACGCTCGAAGAGAAGCGACATAATAGTCACCTGGAGTGGAGATCGCATCAGGCGCGCAGTTACATGCTCCGTGGCCGCCGATGTTACTCGTTGAATCACCAATTGACGAAGATCTATATTTCCACTGTGCGTGACCTCAGCGAGCCTTGTAGCGTACTCTACGGCCTCGTCGACGTTCAGCGCCCTCAGGTAAACATGCTGATGGTACTGCGGAGAAAATTCCTCCGAATATCCCTGCGGCCTCGTCGTGGCGACCATCAGCAAATCGGCGTCAACATCAGCGGCTTCCACCGCGAAGTCTTGCAGTTTCTCATCAATTATCGCCCTGGTTGTGGCAGCCGGGACCTCGTCAAGGCCGTCTAAAATTAGTATCCAGGGCCAGTCACGGAGCCATGCCTTCATATCCGCCGCATTGAGTGGCTCTGTGGTCCTTTTACTGACCTGCTCGGCGATGTACTTGAGCAGGCTGACATCCTCCCCTCCCCGGACAGCATCGCCGTATGCGCTCAGCGAAATTTGCATCGGCCACCGCTTTGCGGTGATTTCGGGAAGTCCAAGCCTCACAAAGTCCTGCTTAAGCGTACGATGAATGTCGCCACCTTCTAGGCCAAGCTTAAAGGTAGGACGGTCATCCAAAAGCTCAACCCTATACAGCTGACATAGAAGCTGACCTATGGTCGTTTTACCTTGGCCCGGCCCGCCAACTATCACATAGTTGCGCAGGCGCCCGACCGAAAGTTTTCTGATTGAGTTGCCTGCCTCAATCAGTAGAGCCGCCACCCCAGAAGCACGCGACTGCTCTTCGCCGTCCACGTGCTCTAGCGGGAGATCGATAGCAATCTGGCTAAGCTTCACCTGCGCCGAAGTATCTGCACCTGTTTGAGAAAGACGAAGATCCTGGCCGCCCTTCATCATCTTTACGGCGTGAACCGCAAGCGTTTCAGATATTCGCGATGTAGCACCCTGGAATCTTTCGGCGATGCAGGACAGGACGTCACCAGGGGTAATGAACGCCGCATAAGCGCGCCTAATGTCTGCGCTATCATCGAGAAACCTGCATATCTCGTCATAATGCCACAGATCCCAGCCTTTTAGCTCAAAGCTTTTCGCAAGCTTTGCCACCTCAGCCTTGACTACATCAATTCCACCCGAGTCCTGAACGGCCGATAGAACCACGTTAGAGCAGATCAGTATATACTCGGGAAGCTCAAGGCCAGGATTTTTTCGTTTCGCAGCACGCCAGCCCTCGAACTCTGCCTTTATCTGGCTGACCAACCAGCCAGCATTAGTGGCAACGTCTTGCCGCTGACGAAATTTCGCCTGCACGACACCATAGCCGTTCCAGTTACTTGCTGGACTCAAGTTTGGATATCCGACAGCGCCTCTAAATGTCGCTTCACGTTTCCCGTCGCGACCGTCCCCGAAGATCGAAACACCGCTTCCGAGTACCTTCTTAGCCAAGGCTTGGATAAGGTGCTCGAACTCCCGGGTACCAAGGCGCGTCAGGTCGTAGTCCACCACATGATGATGGTGCACTACGACCGAAAGTGCTACCGGACAGGCCGATGCTCCGTGCTAGAGGCCTATCGATTGCGACAACGAGCGGTGGGCCGCCAGGGACTCGAACCCAGCCACCTACTGTGCCAATTGAGCTAGCAGCCCTCGGGGCACAGCCTGCCGACCCTGGTGTATCTATCAGAGTCCTGAGCGTGAGACTCGCTTGGTCCCCACACTCAGTTCTCGCACACCTGGCATTCAAACCATCAATCACGGTCAACGACAAGTAATTGAAACCAGGCGTTCTCAGCGTTCATCGTTGTGGTTTGAACTCGCGATCCGGCGTGTCTCATTCAACGCGCCGAGAAGTTCCTCCCTACTCCCATACAACGCACTTTGAGCGAGAATCGCACCGTTTGGCGCATGTATCGTGAAGTAGTACTTACCCGCAGAGTTCTTAGTTACTCTAACACTGGAGCCTTGCAGATCCTGATCCTGTTTGCGTGCCAGGCGGGCGAGTGCACGCTGAAGCAAGTCGTTATCATTAGCATCGCGCCACTGGATCACTTCAACCGGCGGAGTAAAGCGGTCAGACCGTGCATTGAAGGCTCGAATCTCCTCGGTGAGATCCGAGTTTGTCACGATCAATCTACCCGCACTGCTGACAGAAGAGCTCTGATCAACGATTCGCAGGACATCATTCATGCCAAGCCTCCGCGGAGGCTTCCTGTATTTCAACGCGACTGATATTCGACCGCTAGCGGTCCGGACGGAAAAGTCGAATACATCGTCATCAACTAGCCTTTTAACAGCCAGGCCGTTACTCAGGCTGCGTATAGCCGCTGCCAACCGTGACTCATACTCAGAAGGACCTACATTTTCGGCCTTAGCAGATAGATCTGCAATCGCGGAATCTAGACGACCTAGCAGTGTATATGCGCGTTTCAGGGCTGACTCGAGTTGATCAGCTTTAGGCGGCCTTCCACTGGGGTGTGCGACTTCGTTACGCAAGCTGAGAAGTTCAAAGAAATCGTTGACTTCGTCGGCGGCGATTATCTTATTCTCACTGAGGGCGTCAGCAAGAGCAGAAAGCCGGGCTACCTCAGAGTCAGACGCGAGACTGATCGAAGCAATCTCACGGATCTTCCGCTCGATAGAGCCAAATGTATCCATGAACTGGTATTGCAAGTACACATTACGACTACGTCGAGCACGCAAGCGGTACTGATAAACGAAGAGAAGGAGGCTAGCTACAGACCCTATGATGATTCCGATAAAAAAGGAGTAACCGCTGAACCGTTGCCAGTTCAAAAAAGTCAATGCGACCGCAGCCACTATGGCCGCAAGCGTGGACTGCACCAATGCAAGCAGAAGAAAGGAACGCCTGTACTCCGGCGCATCCTTGAGCAGCTCACCGATCTGGAATCGCTTGCGCCCAGGAGGGCTCTCACCTCTCATTGATCACGCCTCCTGAACTCGAACTTGAACTTGAAGTCGGCAGCAAAGACAATGAGACCTGTAACTACAGCGAGCCCGATCAGACCAACCCAGTTCCACCCAGAGTTCAGCAGATAGCTACCGAAAGCGCCCGCCGCGATTCCGGTAAGGGTGGATGCAACCTTGGTCCAGGTCGGCTGCCCCTTCTTAGGTTCATGATCAAAAACTTTTGGACTCTTCGCTGCTTCACTTACAACAGACGCGGTAATTTCAGGCAGACTTTCGCCTTTGAGTCGCCTTGAGTCCTCGATCCTCGTCGCCTCACGCAGTACTTCAAGACCATAGTTCCTGACATGATCTTGGAACCGTGTGACCGCTTGCGGACTCATGCCTTCAGGCAACGAAAAGCTAACTTTGGCTTCTTTTGCCTTCTGGATCTCGTCAGCTCCCGGACGAGCCGTCAACTCCGGCGGCGCACCGGGTGGTTGAGCACCAGCCTGGACTTGCTCAGAATCCACCGATGTCTCACCTCGACGCCCGACCCTGCCCCGGTCAAGTGCTACGAACTGGTGGGCCGCCAGGGACTCGAACCCTGAACCCGATGATTAAAAGTCACCTGCTCTGCCAATTGAGCTAGCAGCCCTTGGGGGACAGCCTACCGACCCCCGCATCCGAGTTGGGCAGGGTGGTCCCTCTAGGGCTATGGCGGCGCCCACACCCCGTCAGCGCTGCCGGCGGACCCGTACGCTGAGGGTCACGAGACACAGGTCCGACCGAGTGGATCTCGTCCTGCCGTCTGTCCTGTAACCGGGGTCATCAGGGTGCACCTGGTGCCTGTCCAGGACACCCGTGAAGCCTCAAAATCGCTGGTAGGACTCCTCCGACCGAGTGAACTTCGGTCTTTTAATCTTCGGGTTCAGGGTTCGAGTCCCTGGCGGCCCACCAAACCCCCAGGTCACAGGCCTGGGGGTTTCGCTTTGGAAGATCACTGATACGCCTTTGATGCGCTTTACTCCCTGACTCTCAATCTGCGTCGCCTCCGGGTTCGTCCTGCTCAGGCCGGTCGAGCGCCCCTTCCAGCGCGTCAGCGGCCTTCCGATCGACCGCTTTCCGGGCCAGGTAGGTGTCCTGGGTCATGGACGGCCGGGCGTGCCCGAGCTGGTCCGCGACGATCCGCGCGGATAGCCCGGCCTCATCGAGGATCGTGGCCGCCGTCTTGCGGAAGACGTGCGAGGTGACCCAGGCGAACTCGTCCCCTCCACGAGCCTTCCGGATGTCCCTGCGGGTGTTGGACGGGTCCCGCAGGCCACCAAGGCTGTTCGGGAAGACCGGCCCGTTGGGGAACAGCGTGACCGCACGACGCCGCCGCAACATGTCGAGCGCCCACCTGGGCAGCGGGAGCGTCCTTTCGCCCGCCTCGGTCTTGGTCGACTTCCTGATCAGCCCAAGCCCGCCAGCCCGGATGACCGTGTAGTTCACGTCGACCGTTCCGGCCTCGAAGTCGACGTCCTCCCAGTAGACGGCCAGCGCCTCACCGATCCGCACGCCCGTGGCCATCATGAAGCGCGACAGGTCAGGCAGGTCCTTCCGGACCGCCACCGGGTCGGAGTCCAGCATCTCCAGCCACAACAGACGCTCCTCCCGCGTGAGCGCCCTTGGGCTTTTCTTCCGCCCGCTCTCCAGTGGGTCCGTGTCCCTCACGGGGTTCGTGTCGAGCGCCCGATCTCGGACAGCGATCCGCAGGGCACCCGAGATCACCGAGCGCGCCGTCTTGGCGCTGTCGACACCAACCGATCGCCACACCGTGCCCAGGAACGCGTCGATCCGCGCCACGGTCATCTCACGAATCCGCAGCTCACCGAGGCCCGGAAGGACATGCCGGCCGAGGATGCTCCGGTAGGTGTCGAGGCTGCTCGGCGACCGCTTGCCCATGTCCACGAGTTTCTGGAACTTCACCTGCCACGCTTCCAGCGCGTCCTTGAAGCGGCTGTCTGGCGTCAACGAGTCTCCCGACGGGCCTTTGCGCTCGGCGAGCGCCTTCTTGAGCCTGCGCTCAGCCTCAGGCTTGGTCTTCCCCCTCCGGAGCACCGGCCGCGTCTTGCCGTCGAAATCGCGGTAGTTCGCGACAGCAGTCCAGCCTGCTTCCGTTTGATTGCAACGAATCTTGCCGTACGTACCGATGTCAAGCGGTGGACGAGGCATCAGGCCGCCTCCTCAAGCAGGTGCTCGAACCAGCTCCGCACCTCGGACGGCAGGTACCGCAGGTGCTTCCCCAAGCGCCGTGCGGGTGGGCCGTAGTTCTTCGTCCGCCAGCCGTAGAGCGTGTGGACCGGGACGTTCAGGTAGGCCGCAACGTCACTGACTGTCCACAGTGGCTCGAACCGGTGTGTGTCCATGATGTTCCCCCTCTAGATCAAGCAGCGTGCGGTGTTGCCGAACTCCCCGGTGGTCCGGCAGATGCGAGCAATGCGGCCGTGTACTCGGCCTTCCACCTCCGCCGCTCAGCGACGGCACTCAGCAGGAGGTGGGCTCGAGGCGGCACGTTCGGGTCACCGGGCTCGACGTTGTTCCAGACGACCTGTTGGGGCTGGTCCTCGGGCTTGATGCCGACGTCCGCGAGCAGTTGCCGAACGAACGTCTTCCGGTCGTGCTTGTGGTCGGCGAGCGACTTCCCGGACCACTTCCGCGACACGAGCACCCGCCGACCAGCAACACCGAGCGTGGTCCGCTTGTGCGCCTTCCCCTTGCACTTGCCGGGCACCGTGGACAGCCGAGCCCCACGAGGCTGGACGCCGTAGAGCAGCCACACGGGGCACTGCGGCGAGCAAGGCGTGACCGCGAGCTCAGCGCAGAGGCGTTCGGCGTGGTCCTCCTGGCGGGCCGTCTGGGCCTCAAAGCACTCGTTGATGCTCTTGGTGAGGTACTTCGTCAGGTAGCCGATGTGACGGCCGGCCTCTTCCGTTCCGCCGAGGATGCCCTTGGAGTGCACCTGCACCCCGAACCGCGCGACGTGCGCGGGCCGCTCCACTTGGTCGAGCGCGTCTTCCCAGGTAGGCAGGGCTTTCCGCGTCTGCGGATCAACGAAGCCCTTGGCCCGGACATCCCACACCGGCAGGTTGTCACCGCCGTACTTGATCTCGTCGTGCTCGGGCCACCAGACCTGGTGGTACGTGGCCTCAGCGACCGCCCGCAGTTCCGCCCGCGAAATCGATCCCCGAACCGCCGCGTGCCAGTGCGGAGCAAGCCGCCTCTGTGGCTCGACCGCCGAGAAGTACTGGACCTCCCACCCGACGCACCGGCGAAGGTTCTGGACGAACCGATCGAGCAGCGCCGCGAAGTGCACCGCGTCCCGAGCAGCACGCCGGTAGTTGTAGGTCGTCGGGTCAACGGGCGTGCCGTCGCTGCGGACCTTGCCGTAGGTGTCGAGCGTCAGCGTGAGGAACGTCGAGGGCTGGTACTTGCCCCCGAACACCTTCCCGACCGTGCGCTTGCTGACCGGCCGCCGAGGCAGGTTGGGCGCGTCCTGCCGCCGCCTGGTCGACCGCTTCCGCGCTGCCTTGAGCGGCACCTCCAGGGAGGGGAGTGAACCGCGGACTCCGAGTTGCCGAAGTTCGGCGTCGACCTCCGCGACCTCTTCCCGAACTTCCTCCGCTCCGACCTCGTCACCCTCATCGAGGGCCAGCCGGAAGGCCTTCACGAGGTCAGCCCGGTAGGCGGTCAGCTCCCGCTGATCGTCGGTCGGAGCGTCCGGCGTGAAATCGGGCTCCTCGGTGAGGTGCCACCCCTCACGACACTGCGCCATCCGCAGACGCCGGTTCTTCTCCGCGCAGGTAGGGCACACACTGGCCACGGTCGAGCCGCACGGCACCGGGACGATGTCGACGCGTCCGGTGTCGAGGTCGATCCGCTCCTTGGCCAACGGCCGGACACAAACGCCGTGCTCCTCAGCGACGGCCCGAGCGATGTCGAGCGCGGCCGGCTGCTTCATCCGCTCCGAGCGAGTCAGGTACTCGGTCACGCCGCCGCCCTCCCCTCACCGCTGGTCGGGAACTCGTGCACGGTGGCCGGGGCGAGGTAGACGCCCAGCTCCACCAGGTCCGCGTCCGTGACGTGGAAGGCCCGTGCCCTATCCGGTTCGCGCTGCCCGTCCTCCTTGAGCCAGGCGACACCAGGCGTGCTCTCGCTGATCTCATGAGCAGCCGCGCCACGTTGCCGAACGCCATCCCCAAGCACCATGTCGACCTGGACCGGCTCATCGAGCCGCAGCGCAACACGGGTGGTGAACAGGTGCCGGAAGGAGACGACCTCCTTGCGCGGGTCTTGAACCAAGCCGACGACGGCGTAGCCGGGAGCGCGTCCCTGCGAGGTGATCGTCTGAACGGCGCGCGTCGCACGTTCCCGGAGGTTCCGGTCCGGCTGGTAGGCGATCAGGTCGGCCAGCTCATCCACGATCAGGACCGTGAACGGCTCACCCGTGCCGCGCGCCCACAAGCGCCGGATGCCCCGGTACCGCGCCGCGCGTTCCTTGACCTCTGCGGCGATTTCTTCAAGCAGGGCAACAGCTTCCGGCCCGTTGTCGTAGATCACTTTCTCGAACGCGGTTGGACACTGACCCAGCTCCATACCGCCCTTGGGGTCGATCCCGACGAGCCGGACCATGCCCGCCTTGATGGCCGGGGCGAGCTGCCAGACGATCGACCACAGCACCGAGCCCTTACCAGCTCCAGGCACCCCGACCACGAGGACCTGAGAGCCGAGCAGCTTCAGCCGCCAGGACTTACCGGTCTCGGTCCGCCCAACGACGACGCGCTTGAGGTCAACGTCCCCGGCAGCGGCGAGCGGCGGCACCGCGACCGGACGCGACAGCGGATCGGAGTGGATGAAGTCGAGCTCAAGCACACTCGGCCGCAGCACCCGCACACGACAGGACCGCGCGTTGAACGAGTGCGCCAGGTTGTCCCGACGCGCTTCCCACTGCTCTGGAGACTGCGCCGGGATCATGCGAACCCGGACCTTGTCCCGCCAGCCTTCCGACCGGACATACCGCAGCTTCGGGCGGTACTCCCTGCCTCGACTGTCTTTGGTCAGTTCAGCCAGCCGCATCACGGTGCGCCAGTGCGGCGCGTAGACCGTGAGCCGCCGCCACTCAGTCATGACGCAGTACCAGCCGTACCGCAGGAACGAGCCACGATCGAGGCCGTACCAGACCGTCAGAGCACACACGAGCGACAGCAGCGCCAGGACGAGCGGCGACAGCCCGAACTGGCGATAGCCGATGTAGCCACTGAGGCAGGCCGTGACCGCGACCGGGTACCGGACCGTCACCACGACGAGCTTCACGGCCAGTCGGCTGGCAAGCCAGATCAACGCGAACGGCACGAGCACAACCTTGATCCAGCCGGGCAGCCACACCCACCACGGGACCTGCGGCCGTGCACCCTCGAACGGTGCGGGATCAACCCAGCGGTTGCCCTTCATCGCGCAACGCCAGCGCACTTGAGGCACTGGAAGACGCTGCCCACGCTCGGGATGCGCCCAACAGGCTGGAACGCTCCCGACTCTGTGGTGTGCTGCGTCTTGCAGGTCAGGCACTCGAAGCCTTCAGCCTGCGCGGCCGTGAGTTCCAACATCTCCAGGCTGCCGCCGTCGAGCATCACGACGTAGCTGGAGACGGTCTGCTTGCTGGAGATCATCCGATCCCACAGCAGTTGCTTTGTGGCCCTGTCTGGCGCAGGAATGCGCCCAGGCTCTACGCTCATCTTGTTCACTCCCGAGTTGGGTGGACAACGCAGGAGCGGCGAGGTTGGTAGCCGGGTTCCGCTCCTGCGTCTCATGTTCTCTTTGCACCGCAACAAGACGTGCGGCATCGCCACGTGACCCAGCAGAGTCACGCGCTATGTCCAATGAGGACTGTCGCTAGCTCTTCGCGGTCTTCGTGACCTTGATCGCCTCTCCCTTCTCGCGCTCACGGTTCGCCCAGTACATGGCCTCGTGGTGGTGGCTGCGGTCGCTCTCAGCAACTCGCGCGTAGATCGCGGCGGAGCGGAGGTAGTAGTCCCGCAGAACAGCGGGAGCTGCCTTGGGGTTGGGCAGGAGCTTGCTCAGCACGTCGTGTGCTTCGCTCAGCGTCCGGGCCTGCTCAGCGAGGCCCCAGTGCATGGCCTCAGTCGCGGGCATCGGAGGCCTCCTCCGCGAGGGCATGACGCCCCTCCTGCCGAGCGGCCGAGGCCTGGAGTGCGCGCCACCCCTGGTCGAGCACGTCCCGCAGCTGCGGGACCACATCTCGATCGACCACGAGCACGGCGGGGAAGGCGTTGCCGAAGCGGATCTCAATCCGGTCGGCGAACGGCATCGCGAGTGGCCGCATCGGAACGCCGTCGGTCAGGTGAACGCGCACCAGGTCAGGCATCACGCCGCCTTGGCGGCTGGCTTGCCGACGACCGGCTTCATACCGGAGGCCCGCAGGCTGTAGCCGAGCTTGGCGCGGCAGCGGTGACGCTCACCCGCGTGCACCCCACGGCAGCCCTTGTCATCAATCCACGGCGTGACCGTCAGCCCCTCGAATACCACTGGCCGAACATCCGTGCCGGGAATCGCCTCCGGCGGTACCGGCTGGTGAGGCGCGGAGATCTTGACCGTGACCACCGCGTCCGTCTTGCGCTCCGCGGCCTGGTCGATGACCAGCACAGACCACACGAGGAGACCGGTCTCCTTGTCCTTCTCCTGCTCCGGCGGCAGACCCTTCGCCCGCTCTTCGGCGGACTGAAACTTGAGCACGGGCTCAACGCCCATCACGAGCGCGCCCCTGGGAAACACGAAGTCGTGACCCGCAGGGAGCCTGCTCCCACCTGTGATCGCCATCGTGGCTCTCCTGTCGTAGGTGTCGTCCAGACCGGTTGTCTGGAGTTCTCGACACCTACGACTTTCGGCTGAAAACCGGGACGTGAGCACCGCATGGCGGGACTTCTAGAGACGTCCCTACTAACGTAAGACGTCCCTGGCGTCCCTGAGGACGTCCGATAGGAGCGATCATGGCGAACGAGCGACTACGAGATGCGTTGCTACGCAACGGACTCACATACGAGCAGGTAGCCAAGGCCACGGGCGTCGACCATAAGACCGTCGAACGCTGGATCACGAAGGGCCGCGCGCCGTACCCGCGTCACCGCAACACCATCGCGTCGATGGTCAAGGAAACGGAGACGTACCTCTGGCCGGACGCGGTCGCGCCAGAGCGGAAGGCAGAGATCACCGAGTCCGAGGTGGTCAAGCTCTACCCACACCGCAACTCAATCCCCCCGGACCTCTGGGATCACCTCATCACCAACGCCACTCGGCACGTGGAGGTGCTGGTGCACGCCGGCATCTTCCTTGTGGAGCGGCCGACGTTTATGCGCGACTTGGCTAACAAGGCCGCGAATGGCGCGCGCATCCGGCTGATCTTCGGCGACCCGGCCAGCCGCGAAGTCGCCAAGCGCAGCGACGAAGAGCAGCTGGGCAAGGGCACGCTCGGGTCACGCATCCGCAACGCACTGGCGTTCTACCGGCCGTTGGTGGGTGTGGACGGTGTGGAGATGCGCTTCCACAAGACGACGCTCTACAACTCGATCTTCCGCTTTGATGACGAGATGGTCGTCAACACGCACGTCTACGGCTTCCAGGCCGCGCACGCTCCGGCGCTGCACCTGCGGCGGCTCGCTGCGGGCGATCTCTTCGAGACCTACTCTGAGAGCTTCGAGCACGTCTGGAAACTGTCCAAGCCAGCAACGTTCTAAGGGAGCCACATGGCCCGCGTGGACTACTTCCACGACCCGAACGCACCGAAAGCCAACAGCCTCCGCCCAGCGGTCAGTGCGTTTGTCCAAGACGGCACCGGCCGTCTACTGATGATCCGCCGAACAGACAACGACAAGTACGCGATCCCTGGTGGACAGCAAGAGGTTGGCGAGACGCTTGCTCAGGCCGCAACCCGAGAGGTTCGTGAGGAGACCGGCATCCAGGTCGAAATAACCGACCTAATCGGCCTCTACTCGAACCCAGCCCACGTCATCGCATATGACGATGGTGAGGTACGCCAGGAGTTCTCTATCTGCTTTCGCGCTGTACCAGTGGGAGGCAGTCTCAGCACAAGCTCCGAGTCGAAGGAAGTGTGCTGGGTCGAGCTCACCGAGCTGCCAAGGCTTGATGTTCACCCATCTATACGATTGCGCATCGGGCACGGACTTGATCGACGACCCCGTCCATACTTCGCTTGACGCAAGCCGATCACCCTCATGGACTAGTGTCCAACTAGACCGTGCCATTGATGTAACCGATGACAGGATCTCGGCGATCTCACATGCGAGCCGCGACCCTGGAGTCAAGTTGATCATCCACGCCTTCGCCGAGATACAAGCCTTGGCCGACGCGTGTGCACCCCTCGCAGCTTCAGCCATCAGCGGCTGGACGGTGGATGAGTGGCATCTAGATGACGATCAAGTGCAGCTATTAGCGGACGCGTACCTCGCGGTACTGCGTGGCGACATCGACAACGCGGTCGAAGACGAGCTCAAAAGACTTGGCGTCCCCATCGATAAGCTACTAATCGCAGACCATGACTCGCGTGAGTTAGTGACCAGATCTGACGCCATCGAAATTGCCGCAATCGCCGCATTGATCAAAGCAGACAGATGGCCAACCGACACACTGTATGCTCCAAACGTACCAAAGATGAGCCGAAAGAAGAGTGATTCAGGCATCGATGCTATGGCCGCATATCTAGACCCTAATGCGCGGCCAGGAACACCGCTATCGCCGGACGAAAAGCTGTATATATGCAGCGTAAAACACACCCTTCAGTCGAGTTCCAGCACACTGCGTTATGATTTGGTAAAATCAGTCTCCGAAGACGAACTTACTCCGACTTACCTCGCAGGTCAGCTGAGGGTTCTAAAGGGACACCTGGACCAACTTGGGGTGTCAAATACTTCACGCGTAATTCTCTTCATCAATCAGTTCTTGCAGAATGAGAATGTTCGAGTACACGCAGTCGCAGCGGTCGACCCTAGCCTACTTTCAGACCTAACCGATCAGCTGACGAAGCATCTACCTCAGATGAAAACCGGCAATCATGCGTTGCGTGCAATAATTATTCCAGACCTTGCGAACCTTCATAATAGGTGTGCGTCATGACCGCTCCAGGACGCTACACCCCCGCGCGCAACACTTTGCGACGCGCAAGGATCGGCCAAGCATTGAACATGCAACTGGCCGTGGAGGCGCTCCGCGCAAGAGAAGAGCTCCTAGAGCTACTGTTGCGACACGCAGACAACGCCGATATTCGCTTCGACTCTCTTCTGGAGTGGCAGGTTGATAGCGTCTGCTCGATTGCCCAAGTCGAAGCAATCGAGCCGGACCTTGACCGTCTCATCGTGCTCCTGTTGTGCATCCGCATCCTCGCAAATGATGGTCAATTTGCACGAATGAGGACACTTAAGCACCGCCTTCGTTCAATTGCCACCAGATTCGAGGTTGAGCGAACTTACCTGTATGCCTCAACAGACGCATTGGCAGATATTCTAGACGGTCGCACAGGACGCGCCAACGCCAGAATGTCTAGGGTGCTAGGCCTCGAACGCAACTCTGATGCGACCGCTTCCGAGACAATTGCGCAACCCAAGACGACAGAGAACCTTCACGATCTGCTGGGCCTTGCCGCGTTACACTCTGCGTTCTCGGCCGCAGATCGAACAAGTCTATCGAATGCGCGAAAGATCGCGATTGCAAGCAATAATCCTGTTTTACTCGCTTTCAGCGACTCAGTCGAGTCGCTGATTGATGCTTCCGCTGCCGCAAGTACGATCGCGCATACTTCTCAAAACGACCCAACTTTCCAAACACCTCAATTGCAGCGATACCTCGCCGAGCGCGGAGTTGACACGCTCTTCCCGTCGCAGATTCACGCTATACAGGCAGGGATAACCGCCGATGTAGATAAAGTCGTCGCACTACCCACATCAAGCGGAAAGACCTTCATTGCAGAGCTGCGGATCGCAGCAACGTTGGCTCGCAATCCTGGTTGCCGAGCCATCTATATTGCGCCCTACCGCTTGTTATCAAGGCAGGTAGAAACCGCTCTCCGCTCTGGACTACGCCCACTGGGCTACCGCGTTGCAGATCTCGGCTCATCTTACGACACTGAAGGAAGCTCCGACTCGCTTGCATATGGAATCCCAGACGTCGCAGTTACAACACCTGAACGACTCGACGCTCTTCTTAGGTTGTCAACTACGACTCGGGCAGGAAGCGACGAAGCGCGACAGCTCTTGGCCAGCACTCGTGTAGTCGTCTTCGACGAAATCCAGCTCTTGGGAAGAGAAGGACGCGGACAAAAATTTGAGCTTGTTCTAACCAGGCTCCGAATGTCCTATCCTTCAATCAAAGTACTCGGCCTTGCCGCAGCAACCTTTGGCACTGAGATACTTGCGGACTGGATTAGCGGCGATGAACCAGTAACGGGAGCAAGACGCCCAACTGGCACTATCGAGCTGCGCTGGGAAACCTCCGGCCGCATCATGCAGCGAGTTGGAAATGTTGAATCTAGGATTACGGAGATCTCACGATCTAGCGCATCGGATGACGCAGCAAAACTAATCCTTCAGTTCGATAGCGAATACGCACCAATTCTAGCAGTGATGGTTTCTCGCCCACTAGCAGAGAGTCTTGCTCGCAAAGTTTTAAGGGCTAGCCCCGCAGCAGGTCGCATCTGGCGTGATTCACTTCAAGCCTCGGAACGCGAGCTTCTTGATGCCGCGGTCGAGGAGGTCAGAACTCTGCTTGGCGATAGCCATCATCTCGCAAGCCTTCTCCAAGAGGGAATCGCATACCATCACGCTGGTCTTCCGGCGCACGTACTGCGGCATATCGAGAACCTTTGCGCCAGCCGAATAATCCGGGTGCTGTGCGCAACAACTACCGTCGCCGAAGGTGCCGACCTTCCTTTTCGCGTTGTTGTAATTCCCCACTTGAACTTTGCTTCGTCCACCAACAGATTGGAACGAGACTTATACTTAAATATTGTCGGCCGAGCAGGCCGAGCCGGCGTCGCCATGGAAGGAATGGTATTCGTTCTAGAAACGAATGCACGAACGCTCAAGAATTGGGTACGAAACACTCTTTGGAACAGCGCCGCACCAAGCGCAGTTACCGGCCGCCTAGACGACCTTCTTTCGGAATCAACACTCTCCTACTCGCCTGAGTTTGAAGAGTTTAAAACACAAGTTCTGGCATGGATAGGCGAAGCTGGAAATCAGATCGACGATCAATCGTCAGTGCTTGCCAATGCCACACTCACTAGCAGGCGTGATCTCGGAGCAGCCAGGACCGTTCAAAGTCTAGTTGGAACAGCTCTCAGGCAGCTCGAAAACGAAGGCCTCGCGCGCTCTGCCAGCCCCTATGCGCTTACTGATTTGGGTAGCAGATCACGACTAGCTGGACTGAGCAGCTTTAGCTGCCGACAGTTGGATCAGCTAATCCGTGGACCTTACTCTTCATTCTTCCAATCACTAATTGGAATAAGGCAGATCACGGAAGATCAGGCGATTGGGATAGCAAGCTTGTGCCTATCCTCCATAGAAAGTCTAGCTAACTCGTTGTGGCTACGCGTCCGCCATTCCAACAGCGACGCCGCAGAGTACACGCTGCGTGAAATCGTCGCCGGACGGCTAGCTTGGCCTTCGTCCGATGAGATGTACGCAAGTGACATTCGACTTTTGTCGCAGTGGATCATGGGAGCTTCATACACCGCTCTCGGTCAAATAGCACCAACTGTCCCTGGCGGCAAGGGTCTATTCCGCGGAACCGACGCATCGAAGAGATCATCTGACGCATCCGAGTACCTGGGTCGCTTAGCACTACCTACGTCTTGGACATGGTCCGCCGCAAAAGCCATGCTCGGAGACACCAACGACCTGATTCCAGTTTTCGTACGGCAGTGCATCGAGCAAGGGGTTGCATCCGAGACTGCCGTAAGGCTAGTTACCACAGGCGGGATGACTCGAAATGCAGCGAACATCGTTGCAAGCGCGCTTGGGGGCGACTGGATTCTGGCTAGGACAATCCTTATTGACCTAGCAGACGACTCCCTACAAGGTTTGAGCATTTCAACGCTTGACTCCCAGAGGCTGATCCGATTCCAACAGCAGATCCGTAACGGCGACTTCGTTTAGCGTTTCTTAACTAGTCCATACTTTGCCGAATTGCGCTCTACGGGATCAAGGCCGCCGCTGGCGGCACGCTCCGCGCGTACGGCGAACCTTCCATCCCGGCACTCCCGGCATCCGCTTCGCTGCGCCGGTCGGCCGAGCGGCGCTGCGCGCCGTCTTCCGGCCTTGCCCCGGTCGACGAGCTGACCCGCACAGCCATGTCGTCCAGCAGCTCCTTACGAGCGCCGTCAGGGTCACCGCGGATTGCTGGTCCTGGCGCTCGACTGCCGCGACGGCTGCGCCGCCTTGCCACCGATCAGGCACCGGACGAAGCAGCGGGGCGCATCGACGAGCACCAGGCCGAGCCACCCCGACGCTGCGAACATGACAACGGCCGGCGACGCCGCGTCAAGGCTGGAACGAGTACCTTGACCCAGCACCACCGGCCGCGTTCGAGGCTCAGTGTCGGGATAATGGCAGGGGTGTGGACGGTCCAGAAGGACCAAGATCATGATGCGCTTTAGTCTCGTAAAACGTCGATAAACGTCGCAAAGTGACTGTCCACAGTGCTCAGATCAAGACCGCATCCGTGCAGGTAGTGAGCACTGTCGACGAGGATCGGCGAACAACGCCAAGCGAGTGCTCTTACTCTTCGGGTTCAGGGTTCGAGTCCCTGGCGGCCCACCAAACCCCCAGGTCACAGGCCTGGGGGTTTCGCATTGGCGGGGCTGGCCTCGCCCGAGGGAGACGCAGTGGACGCGATCAGCAGATACCTCGATCTCGTGGACGAGGTCATGCAGCGATACCCCGATCAGCGCGAAGGCCAGGCGCACTACAACGCCTTGCGGATGGGGTGGCCGCATCTGGAAGCGCAAGTGCTCGGCACCGACCGAGACTGCTTCAGCTCCGACAAAGCGTTGCCCGCGTTGCTCGCGTGGGTCGACCAGGTTCTGCCGAATGAGGAGCAGGACCCCGACGTGCCGGCATGACAACGGACGGCAGCATCGCGTCGAGGCGGGAGTGAGCGCCTTGACCCGAACACCACCGGCACCCGTTGCCGCGGCGAGCTGAAATCGCGTGCAGGTACGGCTTTCCGGCACGTAGGGTGCGCGAGACCAAAGGGGGTGCGGCATGACGAAGCTGAACCAGATCATCGCGGTGGAGAAGAGTGTCAAAGGAGGCACGCTTCGGGACCTCACCGACGCGCATCACGGGTTGCAGAAGCCCGCGCTGCTGGCCGGTATCTCCCGGACGTACCAGCCGAAGGACGAGGACGGCGAGGTGTTGCCGCCGGAGTCCACTCGCGTGCAGATCAAGGCCGAGGACGTGTTGCGGAAGACCGCTTCGGTGATGACTCGGCTCTTCGACGTCACGGCGACCAAGGACTGGGCCAACTGCGTCGCGAAGGCTGATGTGGTGGTGGACGGGCAGACGTTGCTTCGCGACGTGCCTGTGTCGTACCTGTTGTTCCTCGAGAAGCAGCTGACCGACCTGCACACCTTCGTGAAGAAGCTGCCCCTGCTGGATGCGGCCGAGGACTGGAACTTCGACGAGTCCGCCGACTACTGGCGCACTGAGCAGGTTCGGACCATCCGCACCAAGAAGGTGCCGCGCAACCACGTCAAGGCCGAGGCCACGGAGAAGCACCCGGCGCAGGTCGAGGTGTACTACGAGGACATTCCGGTGGGTTACTGGACCACGGTGAAGTTCTCCGGTGCGCTGCCTGCCCGTCGAGTCAACGAGCTCGTCGACCGGGTGGAGAAGCTTCAGCACGCGGTGAAGTTCGCCCGCGAGGAAGCCAACAACATGGAGATCACCGACGAGCGCGTTGGTGCGGTGGTCTTCGACTACCTGTTCCGATAGCGTCCACAGACTCCCCCGCTGGAGCGCGGGGGTGCGCTCCCATTGGGAGCGTGAAAGCTGAAACTGAAACGTCAGCCTGAACCACCCGGTCACCAGTGCAGGTTCGAATCCTGTCCCCGGCATCATCACGCCGGGGTAGCCCAATCGGTAGAGGCAGCCGGGATCAAGCTCAGACTCTCGCTCCAGAATCAGCATTTCCGCCGAACGCCAGATCACCCGAGAACGGACAAGACTCGCCGAGGTGCAGGTTCGAATCCTGCTGGCCGCTCTGCTCGTGCGGCCGTAGCTCAACGGAAGAGCGCGGCGACCTAAGGACTGATCCGTCTCTTAAACGTCGCTGGTGTGCGCAAATGGGCGGCAAAACGGGGCCCTGGACTGGACATGTCCGGGGCCCCACCCGCGTTCAGGTGCCGCGCAGGGCGTTCAGGACGTGCGGCCAGGCAGCTGCTCCCAGGGCCGCGTCGTCGGCGTCGGTGCCGCCGTAGCAGAGGTACGTCGACGGGCTTGCGGGTTCTTCTCCCGGGAGGCGGGGGCGGTGGCCTGCGGCGGGCCGTTCGACCAGCACGGTGGGGAGTCCGGTGGCGAGCCTGCGGTCTCGCAGTGTTCTCGCGGCGGGAAGTGACGGCCAGGTTTGGTCGTCTCCGCCGGCGACGAGGACCAGTTCGGCCTTGGTGTTCTCGGCTGGGATGGCCGCGGCCTCGTAGTGGTCGGGGTAGAGCTCTCGGCTGTGTTCGTACCAGCCTCGAAGGGATACGAGGCCGTCCTCACGTGGTTTCGGCTCCCAGATCTTGTCGCGTGGTACGAACGGGAGCGGCTCGCCTCGCCAGGTCCACGACGAGCGCCACGGGTGGCTTTGGCCGTCCGTTCCCGCGCCGAGGTTCGCCCAGGTCACGGAAGGTGGCGACAGGGCCACCACGGCGGCGATGCGCTGGTCCAGGACGGACAGCCACAGTGCGGCTTCGGCGCCCTTGGACAGGCCCAGCGCGGAGAGTCTCTCGCCGCCTTCGGCCTGGAGGAGGTCGAGGCCCGCGCTGAACGTTTCCAGCGGGACCTCGCAGATTCCTGGCGGCTGGCCCTCTCCGCCGTACCAGCGAAGTCCCAACGCCGTCAGGCCGGCGCGGGCCAGGAGCCTGCACCGGTCGAGCGTGCCGGGGCCGTAGGAGCCGTGCAGGACCAGCACTCCCGCACGGCTTCCGGTTGCCGGGCGCACGAGCACGCCCTGCACGACACCGGTGATCTCCTGCTCGACGATGTCCAAGAACTCAGTGGGCGATGACTTCGCCGGACTTCGTGGTCCGGCTCGGCAGCATGGCCGCCACGACGATCGTGGCCGCGGCCAGGACGGTGGCGATCACGAACGCCAGCTTCATGCCGCTCAGCTGTGCCAACGCCGCGCTGGTGCCGTCTGCGACCAGTTGGCTGGAGCGGGCGGACATCACGGTCACGACCAGGGCGGTGCCCAGGGCTGCCGCCACCTGCTGGAGGGTGCCGAGGATCGAGCTGCCGTGCGGGTACATCTTCGGCGGGAGGGCGCCCATGCCGAGGGTGAAGATCGGGGTGAACGTCGCTGCCAGGCTGATCATCAGGAGTGCGTGCAGGGCGAGTACCTGCCAGTACGGCATGGTCATCGAGACCTGGGTGAAGCCGGCGAGGGAGAGCACGATGCCGATCGAGCCCGGCAGGACCAGCGGGCGGCTGCCGAGGCGGTCGTACAGGCGGCCGACGGTCGGGCCCAGCAGGCCCATGGCCAGGCCGCCCGGCATGAGGAGCAGGCCGGTCTGCAGCGGGGTGAGGCCTCGCAGGTTCTGCAGGTAGAGCGGGAGCAGGATCATCGAGCCCATCATCGCCAGGAACGCGATGCACATCAGGGCCAGCGCCAGTGCGAAGGTGCGGTGCGTGAGGGTGCGCAGGTCCATGAGGGGCGCGCCGGTTCGCTGCAGTTTGAGCTGGCGGAGCACGAAGAACGCGATGAGGGCGGCGCCCGCGATGACGATGCCGATGCTCGGGCCCAGGTTGGATTCGCCCTCGCCGAAGAGGCTCAGGCCGTAGACGAGGCCGCCGAAGCCGAGGGTCGCCATGGCCGCGCTGGCCCAGTCGAGGGTGCTGACCTGGGGCTCACCGATGTTGTCGAGGTGACGCAGGCCGAAGTAGGTCACGGCGCCGGCGATCGGGAGGACGGCGACGAACAGCAGGCGCCAGGAGCCCAGTTGCAGGATCACGCCGGAGATGGCCGGGCCGAGGGCCGGGGCCACTGAGATCGCGAGCGTCACGTTGCCCATCACGCGGCCTCGGTCCTGTTCTGGCACGACGGTCATCAGCGTGGTCATCAGCAGCGGCATCATCACGGCCGTGCCCGCGGCCTGCACGATGCGGCCCAGCAGCAGGATCGTGAACGACGGCGCGGCGGCGGAGATGGCGGTGCCGGCCAGGAAGACGCCCATCGCGATCGCGTAGCCCTGGCGGGTGGTGACGCGCTGCAGGAACCAGCCGGTGACCGGGATCACGGCGGCCATGGTGAGCATGAACGCGGTGGAGACCCACTGCGCGGCCTGTTCGGTGACGTTCATCGACTCCATCAGGCGCGGAATCGCGTTGATCATGAGCGTTTCGTTCAGGATCACGACGAACGTGGCCAGCACCAGCAGGCGCACCACCAGGGGTGTCTTGCCCGCTTGTGCGGTCGGCCGGTCTTGGATCGCAGCAGGCATGTCAGGCCCTCACTAGGTTGCTGGCATCAGGTTCTTCGCGACACCGGAGGAGACCCGCAACGCTGTAGGAACTCATCGGTACACCCGAGTCTTCCTCATCGCCGCCCCGGTCTCACCCGGTTTCTCGTTCGTCTACTCATGCGTCGAACGGCCAGACCGCGAATCGACATGCCGGTCCGTAGGTTTTTCTGGATGGGGTCGAGGCTGGGTGAGTTGATCGACGAGTACGACGTTCCTGGTGCTCAGGTGGCCGTGCTGGCGCGTGGGGAGATACGGGACGAGGCCGCGGGTGTGCTGAGCGCGCGCACTCGGGTCGAAGTGACGAACGACTCCGTGTTCAAGGTCGGTTCGATCACCAAGATCTGGACGGCCACGCTCGTGCAGCAGCTCGTGGACGACGGGTTGCTGGATCTCGACAGTCCTGTTCGCCGCTACGTGCCGGGGTTCACCGCTTCGCTCACGGCTCGTCACCTCCTCACGCACACAGGCGGGATCGACGCCAACCACTTCTTCGACACCGGACGCAACGACGACGCGATCGAGAGGTTCGTCGACGCCATCGCCGAAGAGGAGCATCCCGTTCCGCCCGGTACTGCTTTTTCGTACTCCAACAGCGGGTTCGTGGTGCTGGGCAGGCTGGTGGAGGTGTTGCGCGGCCGGCTGTTCCACGACGTGTTGCGCGAGCGGCTGGTGACGCCGCTGGGGTTGCGAACCGTTGTCACCGACGCGGACGAGGCGATCCTGCACCGGGCCGCGGTCGGGCACCGTGAGGACGGGTCGCCGGTCACCGAGTGGGCGGTCGCCTACGGCACGGCGCCGAGCGGGTCGCACTTCGCGATGAGTGCGCGTGAGCTGCTGGAGTTCGCGCGGCTGCACCTCGACGACCCGAAGCTCGCGGTGTTGCGGGAGACCCAGGTCGAGTCCGTGCCGGACCTCGGGATCGGGGTCGTCGGCTGGGGGCTCGGGTGGATGCTCCACCGGGACGGCATGGTCGGACACACCGGGGTTTCGAAGGGACAGAAGGCTTTTCTTCGACTGGCGCCAGACAAAGGGGTCGCGGTGGCCGTGCTGACCAACAGCGTGCGAAGCGAACCGTTGGCGCACAGGATCTTCTCCGAGCTCCTGCACGACGAGGCGCCTCGGACCACGGTCTGAGGGCGGGGTCGGACCGCGGGCCGATCACAGGCGGTCGCGGCGCTGGCAGCGTCAACGACCATGAGGTTTCCGAACGGGTGGGTTGGTGGCACGACTCTCGTACTGGGGCCGGTGCTGTTGCTGGTGGGCACGCTGTTGCGGTCGCCGTTCAACTTCTTCTTCCCCGACCAGTTGCGGGCGGTGGCCGAGCATCCGGAGTTGATGCGGGCGGCGTACACGGCATTTCTGGCGGGGAACGTCGTGATGTGGGCGGCGGTCGCCTGCCTGGTGCAGCGGATCGGCACCAAGAACCCCAGGTGGGCTGCTTGGGGCGGGATGTTGGTGACGGTCGGGTTGTTCGAGCGGACCTTTCACGCCGGGGTGGATCAGGCGGCGTTCAGCGCCACCGGGCAGCTGGGCGTCGAGGGCGCGACGGACCTGGTGGCGAAGGGATACGGAGAGCTGCACCTGTTCAGCTTCCTGTCCTTCACGATCATGTTCGGCTGGTTCGTGCTGGCCTACGGCGCGTACCGGTCCGGAACGCTCGGCAGGACCAGGTCGGTGGCGCTGGCGACCATGGGGTTGTTGCCGCTCGGGGTTCTGAAGGGCACCGAGGTGCTGTCGATCGTCGGAACGGCCGGGCTGTGCATTGCGTTGGCGCCGCTGGGGATTCTGGTGCTGCGCGAGCAGCCGCGGCCGACGCGGAAGAACGTGCTGACGGCGGTGCCGGTGGCGCTCGGGCTAGGGGCGCTCGCGGTCCTGAGCACGCTCGGATGAGGCGAACGGCACCGCGAACCAGAGACCGGTGAAGACGACGAACGCCAGCACCCCGACCACGATCGCGGGCCAGCCGCCCAGGATCACCTCGGCGAGCAGCAGGACGGTGCCGGTCATCGCCAGGGCCAGAAAGGCCAGGCCCACCAGGGCGGACGTGTTGCCGTAGCGGACGACGTCCTCGCGGCGGCCCTGGCGGAACAGGACGCGGTGCCACGCGGCGGGAGCGGTGAGGAAGGCGACGGCCACCGCCGCGCACAGCACTGTGACGAGGTGGGTGACGCGGATGTAGCCACCCACGTTGGTGTACTTGTCGGTGAAGGCGATGGAGAGCAGGAAACCGAACAGGATCTGCACGCCGGCCTGGGCCACGCGGAGCTCCTGGAGCAGCTCGTTCACGTTGCGGGCGAGTCTGCGCTGGTGAGATTCCTCGGCTTCGCTCACCCCAGCCGCATACCCGCCTCCGAGCAGTTGAAACGTCGGAAAATGGCGGAGCCGGCAACAGATTCGCCCACGAGTCCACTGTGGACTGTCAGTTCACCGAACGGCAGGTGCGGTCCTTGTTGCTGCACAACGAACACACGCACACCGAGCCCGGCGAAACAGGCACCGCCGGGCCACGACTGGCGTGCGTGAACGTCGGCTTCTAGATCCGGTTGATCACGGAGAAGTCGGTGACGAACGCGACCGGGTCGCCCGCGGTGTTGCGGCCGACCCAGGTCGGGTAGACGCCGTCGCCCCAGCCGGTCGAGAACGCGACGACGTTCAGGCCGGTGCGGGCGTCGGTCACGTTGGCGGGGCCGCGGCCGCCACCCACCGCGCCGAGCGCGTCGATCAGGGCGCAGTTGCCCAACGCGTCGTCGCCCGCCAGGCGGTCCAGCGCCGAGGCGGCGGCGATGTCGAAGAACGCGCCGGTGCTCGACTTCACCTCGTAGCCGAACTCGGGCATCACCGGCAGCATCGGCACGTGCTCGCCCGGCACGACCGCCGGCCGCCACGAGTAGGCCGGCTCGTCCTTCACGGTCACCCTGGCGGCCGCGACGCGGTAGCCCTGCCGCAGGTCGGGCTGACCGTCTTCGTCGATGTACGAGACCAGCGAGACCGACACCGGGTACGTGCCCGGCTCGACCTCGTCGGTGAACGACTCGGCGTCCTCCGGCCACACGACGAACGGATCCGCCGCCACGAGTCTGCCCGTCGGCAGGGCCAGCTCACCCACCTGCTGAACGGCGATGACCTGCTGTTCGCCGCCGCCGGTCGGCATGCCGACCGGTCCGTCGACGAAGAACCGTTCGAACCCGGACCTGATCAGTGCAACCGCCCCCATGAGCTAGGCCACCTCCAGGGGCATGTTGACAGAAGGGTCTGACACCCGATCGGGGCACCGGGGGTGTTCGCGTTCAGTGAAGTCTGCGATACCGCAAGGAATCCGCTGCCACGCTGGTCAGCATGGGGACGATCGAAGTGGTGCTCGGCGACATCACGCAACAAAGAGTTGACGTCATCGTCACGGCGGCCAACGAGTCGTTGCTCGGCGGGGGTGGTGTCGACGGCGCGATCCACCGCGCGGCCGGGCCGAGGCTCGCGGAGGCGGGGTCCAGGCTGGCTCCGTGCGAACCGGGCAAGGCCGTCGCCACGCCCGCCTTCGACCTCACGCCGGTCAAGCACGTGATCCACACGGTGGGGCCGGTCTGGGAGGACGGCGAACAGGGTGAGGACCTGGTGCTCACGAGCTGCTATCTCAGCTCGCTCCTGCTCGCGGAGGAGCTCGAGGCCGAGAGCATCGCCTTCCCCGCGATCGCGACCGGCGTCTACGGGTTCCCCGTCGACCGGGCGGCGGAGATCGCCGCACTGACGATCCGCTCGCTGGCGATCATCGACACGATCCGGTTCGTGGCGTTCGACCAGGAGACCTTCGACGCGCTCACCAGGCACATGGCCAAGCCGGTCGAGGAGTGATGCCCGACCGGCGAACGTGACGAACGTCGCCACCAGGTCGCCGTCCTGGACGCCTTCACGGTCACTCTCGGTGAAGATCACGGCAGGTCAGTGCCGTAACCTGAAGGGCGTGTCCGTTCCCTCCGCACTGAAGATCGGCCCGTTCGCCGTCGACCCGCCCGTTGTGCTGGCCCCCATGGCCGGCATCACCAACGTGGCGTTCCGGCAGCTGTGCCGTCAGTACGGGGCCGGGCTCTACGTCTGCGAGATGATCACCGCCCGCGCCCTTGTGGAACGCGACGCGATGACCATGCACATGATCACGTTCGACGAGGGGGAGAGCCCCCGGTCGATGCAGCTCTACGGCGTGGATCCGCGCAACGTCGGCGAGGCCACGAAGATGATCGTGGACGAGAACCTCGCCGACCACATGGACATGAACTTCGGCTGTCCGGTGCCCAAGGTGACGCGCAAGGGCGGTGGCGCGGCGCTGCCGTACAAGCGCGAGCTGTTCCGGCAGATCGTGCGGGCCGCGGTGCGCAACGCCGGGGACATGCCGGTGACCGTGAAGTTCCGCATCGGCATCGACGACGACCACCTGACGTACCTCGACGCGGGACGTATCGCGCAGGACGAGGGCGCACAGGCCGTGGCACTGCACGCGCGCACGGCGTCGCAGCGGTACTCCGGCAAGGCCGACTGGACGGCCATCGCGCGGCTCAAGGAGGCCGTGACCAGCATTCCGGTGCTGGGCAACGGCGACATCTTCAGCGCTCAGGACGCACTCGACATGGTCGCTGAGACGGGGTGCGACGGCGTGGTCGTCGGGCGTGGCTGCCTTGGCAGGCCGTGGCTGTTCCGGGACCTGCAGGCGGCCTTCCGGGGCGAACCGATCCCCGATGGTCCGAGCCTCGGCGAGGTCGCGGACGTGCTGCGCAGGCACGCCGAGTTGCTCGCGGCGCACGACGGCGAGCACAAGGGGCTGCGCGACCTGCGCAAGCACATGGCCTGGTACTGGCACGGCTTCCCGGTCGGCGGCGACACGCGGCGGGCGTTCGCGATGGTGTCGAGCCTGCAGGAGCTGGACGACCTCATCGGCACGCTCGACCGGACGGTGCCGTTCCCCGAGAACGCCGAGGGGCCGCGCGGCAGGCAGGGCTCGTCGGCGAAGGTCGTGCTGCCCGAGGGCTGGCTGGACGACCCGGAGGACGCCACGGTGCCCTCCGGTGCGGACGTGATGCACTCCGGTGGCTGAACGCGTCGCGGTCCTCCTGGCCTCGCTCGCGCTGGTCGCGGGCTGCGGCGGTCCGGTCGCGGGCTCCGCGAAGCCGGTCCGGCTGTCCGACGGCGACCGCGCCAAGTTCAAGGAGTACTACTCCCAGGTCAACAAGGCCGGTGACGAGAGCGCGTCCAAACAGGCACAGCTCCTGAAGGACACGCAGCACCCGGACTTCAAGCAGAAGACGTGCGACCTGCGCGGCGCGACGATCAAGGTCGAGCCCACCTGGACCACGCTGCGGATGGACGCCGACTGGGCGCCACCGGGCGAGAAGGCTCATCCGCGTGGGGACGTGTACGTCGTCGCCGTCACGATCACGCTGCGACAGGAGGATCAGGCCATCGGCAGCCAGATCGGGTCACTGCACGTCGTGCTCCTGGACGACGAGGTGTACGGGTTCGCGCCCTGTCTTGGTGGCTGAACGGGTTGTTGATCTTCCAAGCTCACTGGATCGGAGCAGCTGACGGTCAACCGGACGGGGGAAATCCCGCCCCCACGTGTCCTTCTTGCTCAAGCGCCGCCTACTTGGGGACGACACCTGCCAAGTAAGGAGGTGACCGCGATGACCGCGCTGCGACCCGAAACCGCAGAGACCCAGCAGGCCGACGCACCAGTCGACAGGCAGGGTCCTGGCCTTGTGGGGCTGCACGAGTCCATCGCGACGTTGCTCGCCTCCCGCGGCCAGTGGCGCCAGGCGTACCTGCACCTGCGTTCCGCGCTCGAACTCGTCCACGCGGACCAGGTCGAGGAGCCGCACGTTCCGGAACAGCTGCGCCGCGAGGTCGAACTGCTGCGCCGGGAGCACGCCGAGGCACGCGAGCAGAGCCTGCGCGACAGCCTCACCGACTCCTACAACCGCCGTTACCTCGACCAACGGCTGATGGACCTGCTGACCGAGCACGGAGCGTGTCGGCACGGGCTCGCCATCGCGTTGATCGACCTCGACTGGTTCAAGCAGGTCAACGACACCTTCGGCCATCTCCTCGGTGACCGGGTGCTGCAACGAGTGGTCGAGATGCTGCAGCAGGGCCTGCCGGAGGGCGCCTTCTGCGCCCGCTACGGCGGCGAGGAGTTCGTGCTCGTGCTGCCCCGCGTCGACGCCTCCAGCGCCCTGGAGATCGTCGAGAAGGCCCGGGAACGTGTCGAGCGTCACCCGTGGCAGGAGATCGCGCCAGGGCTGCGCGTGACCGTCAGCGCGGGCCTCGCGTACGAGCCGCCCGCGGACGAGGCGCCGGAACGTCCGGCCGTCAGCGCCGAGCAGCAGTTGCTCCGCGCCGACAGCCTCCTCTACACAGCTAAGCAGTCGGGACGCAACGCGGTGGCGTACCGTGCCGATGGACGGGTTCGCCTCGCAGGTGCTGCCGCTGGCAGGCGTGCGATCACTGAGACACGTGTTCTCGGTTACTACTGAGTGACCTGGCTCACCCGTTCAGGGCAAGCGGATTGCTCGTAATCGCGCACAGATCGCAGCTCTATCACCCGGAGTGGTCGTCAGAAGTCGCCTACATCCGTAGTATCGCGGGCGCAACTGACACGCCGGTGATGCAACCCTTGTGTCCCGGTCGACGTCACTTCGTAATGACGAACCGCTTTTGCTTCTGACCCAGAAGGGAGATTGGGTGCCCGACGACCCCCGACGTGGCGGCCCCTCTTCCCGTGGTGATCAGGATCCCCAGCACGACCAGCCGACCGGCCGTAGACGTCGCTCGATGGAAGGCTCTGGGGGCCTGAGCGTCTCGGAGCTCATCGAGCAGCACAGCAGGACGAACATCCCCCGGCCCGTCCCGCCAGGCTCCTCGACAGAAGAACCCACGACTGGCAGGCGTGCCCTGCCGGACCCACCCGCGCCCACCGGCAGGCGTGCTCTGCCTGATCCCCCGGCGCACCAGCCACCACCGCCTCAGCAGCCTCCACAGGCACCGCGGCAGCAGCCACCCGCAGCTCACCGGCCTGGTGAGCAGACGGGTACGCGCCCGCGGCCTGAGCAGGCCGCCCCGCAGAACTTCACCGGCGACCCGACCGGCAGGCGGCGCAGGGCGGACGTTCCGCCCGAGCCGAACGGCGTTCAGCAGCCCCCGGCGCGCCCGCGTCCCGCTCCTGGTGAGCAGACCGGTCCACGGCCGAGGCCTGCCCAGAACCCGGAACAGAGCGGTGCCTACCGGGTCGAGCAGACCGGCCAGCGACCGAGGCCCGACGCGACGGGCATGCAGCGCCGCCCGGTCCCCGGCGAGCCGCCGAGCGGTCAGATCCGGCGTCCCGTGCCAGGTGAGATGCCGCCCAACGGTGCTCCGCAGCGCAGGCTCGCCCCCGGCGACGCTCCGTCGTCCAACGGCATCCCGCGCCCACCGGTGCCCGACGCCACCTCGAACGGCATGCCCAGGCCGCCGGCTCCCGGCGACCCCAGGCGCATGCCTCCCGGTGACGCGCCATCCTCGAACGGCATTCCCCGGCGTCCCGCGCCTGGCGTGCCCGAGGCGAACGGCATGCCCGCAGGCACGGTCCGCCGGCCAGGACCCGAGGTCGGCGGAGCACCGCCGCGCAGGCCCGGCCCCGGCGACCCCCCGTCGTCCAACGGCATCCCGCGCCCGCCGGTCCCCGGTGAGATCTCGCAGCCCAACGGCCTCAAGCGCCCGCAGGTACCCGGCGAGCCCAACGGCCTGCAACGGCCCCCCGTGCCAGGCGGGACGCCGGACGGCCCCGCGCCGCGCCGCCTCCTGGCGGGCGAAGCACCGTCGTCCACCGGCATTCCGCGTCCTCCCGTCCCCGGCGAGGGACCGGAGAACACCGGCCGTCGCCCCATGCCCCCGAACGGGGACGTGACCGGCAGGCAGCCGATGCCGCCGCGCGCGGAGTCGAGCGGTCCCCGGCCGATGCCCCCGAGGGCGGAGTCCAGTGGTCCGCGGCCGATTCCCGGTGGCCTCGCCAACCGGCTCGGTGCCGATCCCGTGGACGAGCCCAAGGCCGACGCGCCCGGTCCCGAAGCCACCCAGATCGCCTCGGCGGCGGGTGTGGCCAAGGTCGAGAAGCGCGAAGACATGGACCCGTTGAGCCTCACCACCGAGATGGAGGCCATCGGCGACGACGTGAAGAAGCGTCGCGAGGTCGACCACACTCTCGCGCGGTTCTCCGCGGTGCACGACGAACTGCTCGAGCAGGAGCGCCAGCGCAAGGAACGGCGCGCCAAGCTCATGCCGTGGGTCAAGGACGGCGACGAGGACGACCTCGTCGACGAGGCGACCGAGTTCGCCGAGCCGGTCGTCCTCGGTCAGGAAGCCGGCGAGAAGCGGATCCCTGGTCGCACGCCCCAGCAGCGCAAGCTGATGCGCGCCGGCCGGATCGGCGCGATCGCCGCCGCGGCCGTCGTGTTCGCGTCGACGGGCATCGGCTGGGCCGCGATGCAGTGGGCCGACTCCAGGTTCACGAAGATCGACGCGCTGGGCGGCAACTCGCAGGCCGTGCAACAGGCCGAGAAGCAGCTCGGCGACGAGAACTTCCTGCTGGTCGGCTCGGACACCAGGGCGGGCGCGAAGGCGGGTGACAACGTCGGCACCCAGGCGCAGGAGGGTGGCGCGCGGTCGGACGTGATCATGCTCGCGCACATCCCCGCGGACCGGAAGCGCATGGTCGTCGTGTCGCTGCCGCGTGACGTGCGCGTCGACCGTCCCGCGTGCCGCACCTACAACCCGGACAACGGGCAGTACGCGGGCCCGCTGGCGCCGGAGAAAGAGGTCCTGGCGAACTCCGTCTACAACGACGGTGGGCCCGAGTGCGTCGCCAACCTGATGACCCAGCTGACCGGCCTCAAGATCAACCACTTCGTCAGCATCGACTTCGTCGGCTTCCGCGAGATGTCGACCGCGATCGGCGGCGTGGAGATCTGCTCGCCGATCGCGATCAAGGACGACGAGCTCGGTGTCATCCTCGAGAAGCCGGGCAAGTACACGCTCAAGGGCGACCAGGCGCTGCAGTACGTGCGCGCTCGCAAGGTCCAGGCCCAGGGCGACGGCGGTACGGACTTCGACCGGATCAAGCGGCAGCAGGGTTTCCTGTCGGCGATGTTGCGTCAGGCGCTGTCGAACGAGGTCCTGCTGAGCCCGACCAAGCTCAACAACTTCATCAACGCGCTCACCAAGTCCACCGCCGGTGACAACGTCGGTGTGGCGCAGTTGCTGGAGCTCGCGAACTCCCTGCAGAGCCTCGACGCCGGTCGCGTCTCGTTCGTGACGATGCCGCACTGGACCGACGAGGGCCCGACGAAGTCGAACGACGACAACATCGAGCGACTCAAGGACGACGACGTCAAGGCGCTGTTCCAGACGATCATCGACGGAACGCCGCTGCCGCAGGAGAAGCCCGTCGAGGGCAAGCCCGGCGAGACCAACGCTCCCGCGCAGCAGCCCGGCACGGTGATCGACCCCAAGGACGTCACCATCCAGGTGCTCAACGGGGACCCGACCAACGACGGCGCGGTCGGCAGGACGGCGAACGCGTTGGAGCAGCAGGGATTCAAGATCGCGCAGCGGGGCAACGCACCGGAGAACGCCCCCAAGACGATCATCAAGTTCGCGAAGGGCAACGAGAACAAGGCCGCGACGCTCAAGGCCGCCGTGCCCGGCGCGGACCTGGTCGAGGCACCGGAGATGGGCGGGGCGATCCAGCTGACGATCGGCGCGGGCTTCGACGAGAAGATCCAGTCGCCCAAGGCGGGTACCCAGCAGGGCACTCCGCAGGGTCAGGCAGCTGGTCAGCCTGGCGACGGTCTGTCCATTGTGAACGCGGCACAGGACCCCTGCGCGGCGAAGTGATTCGCCTGGGGTTCACCTGCGGTTCATGCTGGCATGTCGCTGCCGCGATGGTCGGGACGTAGGCTGAGCGCCATGCGCGAGGCCTACCACGACCAGCTTGAACAGCTCGCCGACCAGCTGGCCGACATGACCGGCATGGTCGCCGAGGCGATGCAGAACGCGACCACGGCACTGCTGCAGGCCGACCTCGGCCTGGCCGAGCAGGTCATCAGCGGCGACCAGAAGGTCGACGACGTCCGCTCCAGCATCGAGGAGCAGTCGTACGCACTGCTCGCACTGCAGGCGCCGGTCGCGACCGACCTGCGCACGGTGCTCGCGGTGATCCACGCCGCCGAAAGCGTTGAGCGCATGGGCGACCTGGCACTGCACGTGGCCAAGGCCGCGCGTCGCCGGCACCCGGCGTCGGCGCTGCCCGAGGACGTGCAGCCGTACTTCTCCGAGATGGGCCGGATCGCGGTCAAGCTCGCGAACGAGGCCGCGTCGATCATCCGCGAGAAGGACGTCGACCGTGCGCGCAGCCTCGAGGACGAGGACGACGCGATGGACGACATCCACCGCCACCTGTTCTCCGTGATCATGGACAAGGAGTGGCAGCACGGCGTCCCCGCCGCGGTGGACGTGACGCTGCTCGGTCGCTTCTACGAGCGCTACGGCGACCACGCCGTGTCGGTCGCCAAGCGCACGGTCTTCGTCGTCACCGGCCGGATGCCCGGCTACGGCGACGACGAGAACCTCTAGATCTTCCAGATCCTTCAGGAATCAGCGAAACTGCCCATCGCGCTCTGCCACCAGCTCCGGATCGGCGTAGGCCTCGGAGAACTCGGCGAGCACGGTGGGCAGTTCTTCGTCCCACACCGCCCGCGCCTCGTCGCGCGGCAGATCCCGGGCGTCCACGGTGAAGTAGGCCCACGCCCGCACGATCTCGGGCAGCAGAGCCAGATCCGCGTCGCTCACGTGCAGCTTGGCGGCCACGTTCAGGATCAGCACGGCGGTCAGCGACGCAGGCCCGTAGACAACGGGATCGCGGTTCTGTTCCACAGCGGCGGAAACGACGATCCGTGCGAACGCCCGCGCGGCCTCGACGTCCGCGATCCCGTGCTCTGAAGCCAGGAACGCGTCGACGACCTCGTCCGTCCTTTCCGGACTGACGGCGGGGATCTCGTACTCCTTGGGCACCAGGACGCTCACGCGGGCGTCGGCGAGGGCGATGAGCTGCACCGGGTGCCGCACGTCCTCCTCGCCCATCAGGCCCTCCTCGGCCTCCTCGTCCGGGCCGTCCTCCCAGAACTGCTCGACGTCCGGCCACACGCGGTCGTAGACGTCGGAAGCGCTCAGGGGAGTGATCTCGTCGCGGAACGCCTCGGGCGTGGAGGCGATCATGTCCTCCAGCAGCGCCACGGTGCCCTCGGCCGGCGTCGCGAACAGCTCGATCGCGGTGGCCCCGAGCACCGGCTGCCGCATGAACAGGACGGTCTCGCCGAGACCCGCGCGTTCCTGGGTGATCGCGATGACCTCCACGTCCCCCAACAGGTTCGTGACGAGGAAGGCGTCGCGGAAGTCGGGCACGGTGCCGGCGACGTACCAGGACGGCTCGGCGACACCTCGTGCCGCGACGGTCTCCGCGGCGGCGAACGCGGCGGACCTGCTCTCCTCCGAGCCCACACCGGCCAGGGCGCGCAACGCGGTGAGCGCCGCGGGGTCGTCCATCTTCTGCAGCGCCTCGACCAGCGGGTCGGTGCCGGAGTCGGCGAGCCAGAGCGTCGCGTAGAGCTCGCTCGCCCAGGCGTCCGCGAGCAACCACGACTCCGAACGCAGCGCGGCCGCCGACTCGAGCAACGCCCCGTACGGGGACTGCTGCTCGGGCCTGCGGCCGGGTGCCTTGCCTTGCTTCTTCTTGCGGGGCTTGCTTTGCGGGCTCACGCCAGCAAGATAGCCGAACCCGCGTTCTTAGCCGAACCGGCCGGAGATGTAGTCCTCGGTCGCCTTCTGGCTGGGGTTGGAGAAGATCTTCTCCGTGTCGTCCACCTCGATCAGCTGTCCTGGCTGACCGACACCCAGCAGGTTGAAGAACGCGGTCTGGTCGGACACGCGCGCGGCCTGCTGCATGTTGTGAGTCACGATGACGATCGTGTACTCCTTCTTCAGCTCCGTGATCAGGTCCTCGATCGCCAGCGTGGAGATCGGGTCCAGGGCCGAGCAGGGCTCGTCCATGAGCAGCACGTCGGGCTGCACCGCGATGGCACGCGCGATGCACAGACGCTGCTGCTGACCACCGGAGAGGCCGCCGCCGGGCTTGTCGAGGCGGTCCTTGACCTCGTTCCAGAGGTTGGCGCCGCGCAGCGAGCGCTCCGCGACCTCGTCGAGCTTCTTCTTGTCCTTGACGCCCGAGAGCCGCAGGCCGGCCACCACGTTGTCGCGAATGGACATCGTGGGGAACGGGTTCGGCCGCTGGAACACCATGCCGATGGTGCGGCGCACCTCGACCGGGTCCACAGTGGACGCGTAGATGTCCTCGCCGTCGAGCAGCACCTTGCCCTCGCAACGGGCGCCGGGGGCGACCTCGTGCATGCGGTTCAGAGACCGCAGCACGGTCGACTTGCCGCAGCCGGAGGGGCCGATGAACGCGGTCACGTTCTTCGGCGGCACCGCGAGCGAGACGTTCTCCACGGCGTGGAACTTGCCGTAGAAGAGGTTCAGGTCCTTGATGTCGAGTCGCTTGGCCATGTCCGCCCGCTCACTTCGTCTTCGGCGCCAGCGCCCGCGAGATCACGGTCGCCAGGAGGTTGAACAGGGTGATGAGGACGACGAGCGTGATCGCCGCTCCCCAGATCCGGTCGAAGCCCGCAGCCGTCGGGTTGTTGCGCTCGTTCACCATCATCAACGGCAGCGAGGCCATGGGCCCGTCGAAGATGTTGTAGTTGATGAACGGCGCGTACGCCGCGAGCACCAGCACCGGAGCCGTCTCGCCCATGACGCGGGCGAGGGCCAGCATGATGCCGGTCAGGATGCCGGACAGCGCGGTCGGGATGACGATCTTGACGATCGTCTTCCACTTCGGGATGCCCAGCGCGTAGGAGGCCTCGCGCAGCTCGTCCGGGACGATCTTGAGCATTTCCTCCGTGGTGCGCACGATGACCGGCACCATCAGCAGCACCAGCGCGAGCGACACGGCGAGTGCGCTGCGGCCGAGGCCGAAGGTCGTGATCCAGACCGTGTAGACGAACAGTGCCGCGACGATCGAGGGCACACCGGTGAGGATGTCCACCATGAACGTCGTGGCCTTCGAGAGCTTCGAGCGGCCGCCGTACTCGACGAGGTAGATCGCGATCATGATGCCGATCGGCACGGAGATGACCGCGCAGATCAGGCCCTGGACCAGCGTGCCGTAGATCGCGTGGTACGCGCCGCCGCCCTGCTGCCGGGCCAGCAGGCCCGACATGGACTTCTGCCACCAGTTGCCGTCGAGGATGACCGGGAAGCCGCGCTGGATCACGGTGTAGAGCACCCAGACCAGCGGGATGATCGCGATCAGGAACGCGCCCCACACGAGTGCGGTGGCGAGGCCGTTCTTGATCCGGCGGGACACGCTGACCGACTGGAACGTCGGCGGCGTCGCGAGGCGCTGGGGATCCGCGAGATTCGTGCTCACTCGTACTCCTTGTGGCCGGCGACGATCGAGCGCGCGATGGCGTTCACGACGAAGGTCAGCACGAATAGCACCAGACCGGCGGCGATGTAGGCACCGGCCGAGCGCGCGTCGTTGAACTCGGGCGCGGCCAGCGCGATCTTCGAGGCGAACGTCGAGCCACCGTCGAACAACGACCAGCCGAACGAGCTGGTGGCGGTGCTCAGGATGATCGCGACGGCGATGGTCTCACCGAGAGCGCGGCCGAGGCCGAGCATCGAGGCACTGACGTAACCGGCCTTGCCGAACGGCAGGACGGTCGTGCGCACGACCTCCCACTTGGTCGCGCCGAGCGCGATGGCGCCCTCGACGTGCATCGTGGGCGTGCGGTCGAAGACCTCGCGGCTGACGGCCGTGATGATCGGCAGGATCATCACCGCGACGACGATGCCCGCGGTGAAGATGGTGCCGCCGAGCTGCACGTTCACATTGCCCTTGGCGAAGATCGGGATCCAGCCGAGGTTCTCGATCACCCACTCCGAGAACGGGAAGAGCACGGGGCCGAGCACGAACAGGCCCCAGAGGCCGAACACGATCGAGGGAACAGCGGCGAGCAGGTCGATGACGTACGCGAACGGCCGGGCGAGGTTGCGCGGCGCGTACTGGGTGAGGAACAACGCGATGCCCAGCGCGATCGGCATGGCGATCAGCAGGGCCACGAGTGCGACCACGACCGTGACGAGCGTCAGGTCGAGGATGCCGAACCGCAGGTTCGTCGGGTCGGTGGTGTTCCACTCGCGGCTGGTCAGGAAGTTGACGTTGTCCAGCCCGAGCGACGGGATCGCCTGCAGGATCAGGAACAGGCCGATCGCGCCGATGAGGACGACGATGAAGACACCGGACCCCGTCGCCAGGCCGCGGAAGATGCGGTCACCAGGCCGGACGTGAGGTGCCTTGGTCGTTACTGGAGCTTCCGGTGTCGGGGGAATCGGAGCCTCCGAGGCGGTGGGAGCAGCCGCGACGCCCCGCTCCGCACCGGTGTCACCGGAACGGGCGGGGCGCTTGGCCACGACGGGATCGTTCATCGCGTCTGTGTGTCAGCCGAAGTTTCGCATCAACCTCAGGCGATCGCCTTCACGGCGGTCAGGAGCTTGTCCTGGAACGCCTTCGGCAGCGGCACGTAGCCGGCGTCGGCGAGCTGCGCCTGACCGGTGGTGGCGGCGACCGTGAGGAACGCCTTGACGGCCTTCGCGGTGTCGGCGTCGTAGCCCTTCGAGCACACGATCTCGTAGGTCGCGAGCAGCAGCGGGTACGCGCCGGCGGCCTTGGAGCCGTAGATCGAGTCGAGGTCGAGGATCAGGTTGTTGCCCTCGCCCTTGACCTTGGCCTCGTCGATGGCCTTGCCGGCCGACTCGGCGGTCAGCTCGACAGCGCCCGCGCCGGAGTCGATCTTGGCGACCGAGAGCTTGTTGTCCTGCGCGAACGACCACTCGACGTAGGTGATGGCACCGTCGATGGAGCCGACGGCCTGCGCGACACCGGCGGACTTCTCCTTGCCCTCGCCGACACCACCCTTGAACTGCTTGCCGTCACCCTTGGTCCAGCCGCCGGCGACCTTCAGGTACTTCTGGAAGTTGTCGGTCGTGCCCGACTCGTCCGAGCGGTAGATGACCGAGATGTCCTTGTCCGGCAGGGTCGCGGAGCCGTTGAGCGCCTTGATGGCCGGGTCGTTCCACTTCTTGACCGCACCGGAGAAGATCGCGGCGGTGGTCTTGGGGTCCAGCACGAGGCTGTCCACACCGGACACCTTGTAGCCGACGGCGACGGGGCCGAAGACCAGCGGCAGGTTCCAGGCCGGGTTGGTCTGGCAGCGCTTGGCGGCCGCCTCGGTCTCGGCGCCTTCCTTGAGCGCGGAGTCCGAGCCACCGAAGTCGACCTGGCCGGCGTTGAAGTTCTTCACGCCCGCGCCGGAGCCCGAGGGGTTGTACGCGAGGTCCACACCGGGGCAGGCGGCCTGGTAGGCCTGCACGAACGCGTCGACCGCGTTCTTCTGCGCGGAGGAGCCCTCAGCGTTGAGCTTGGTCTTGCCACCGCACTCGACCGGGACGGAGGCAGCGTTCGACGCGGTGTTGTTGCCACCCGCCGGAGCGTTGTTGTCACTGCCACACGCACCGAGCAGCAGCGCGCTGGCCGCGACGAGGCCGAGAACGGCACCGTGCCGCTGGATCTTCACCTGGGTCCTCCACCTTGCGGAAGCATTAGCGGTTCGCGACGAACCCGCCGCTTGCTACGGAAGGTAGGTAGCCAGAATGGACAGACCACCTAGTCAGGGTGAACGGGAGGTGAACACCGAACGGGAAGTGACGGGTCACACGGCCAAAAGAGTGACCGCGTGACCAGCGCGTATGCGTTTTGTGACGGTACGTTGACTACCGGGCGTACTGGACGTCCGCGTCCCAAAGGGTGAAGCCGAGCTTCGTGTACACCCTGACCGCCGCCGTGTTGTCCGACTCGACGTAGAGCATGACTTCCTTGACGCCCTGTTCGCGCAGGTGACGCAGGCCGGCCAGGGTCAGCACCTTGCCCAGGCCACCGCCCTGGCGGTCCGGGTCGACGCCCACGACGTAGACCTCGCCCAGCTCTGGCGTGTGCACCTTGGTCCAGTGGAAGCCCGCGAGCTCGTCGTCGGCGTCGAACGCGAGCAGGAAGCCCTCGGGGTCGAACCAGGCCTCTTCTTCCTTCGCACGAACGTCCTCGATCGACATCGCGCCCTGCTCGGGGTGCCAGTCGAACGCGCGGTGGTTCACGTAGACGACCGCGGCCTCGTCCTTGCCGGGCACGAACGGCCGGATGGTGATGCCCTCGGGCACCGACGGTTCCGGCAGGTCGTTCTCGACGCGCAGCCGCATCCGCAGCAGCTCGCGCACCTTGCGGAAGCCGAGCTTCTCCGCGAGCTTCTCGGCGTCCGGATGACCGCCGTGCGCCCAGATCCGCAACGACTCCTGCGGGAGCGCTTTCACCAGCGCCTCGCCCACGCCCTGATGGCGGTACGTCGGGTGCACGGCGAGCTCGGCGACCTTGTTGCCGCCGGAGTCACCGATCAGGTCGACGTGCGCGTACCCGGCCAGTTCGCCGTTCAGGTGCGCCAAGAGGTGCCTGCTGCCTGTCGCGCCGGGGCGCATCCGCAGTCGCACGGCCTCGCCGACCGGGGCCACGCCATCGGTGCCCTGGGCAGCCTCCAGCAACCCGGTCACCTCGGCGGCCTGGTCGGCCGTCAGCTCCTCGAACCAGCTCAGTTGCGCCACACAGGCGAACCTACCGCGCGATCAAACGCTCATCCAGGACGCGGGCGGAGTCGTCGATCTCCACCTCGGCGAGGTCGGACGGGCGGCGGGACGATCCGGGACGCGGCGGGCGGACGAACTTGTAGCCCACGTTGCGGACCGTGCCGATCAGCGCCTCGTGCTCGGGGCCGAGCTTGGCGCGCAGCCGTCGCACGTGGACGTCGACCGTGCGGGTGCCGCCGAAGAAGTCGTAGCCCCAGACCTCCTGCAGCAGCTGAGCGCGGGTGAAGACCCGGCCCGCGTGCTGCGCGAGGTACTTGAGCAGCTCGAACTCCTTGTAGGTGAGGTCGAGCGGGCGGCCCTTGAGGCGCGCCGTGTAGGTGGCCTCGTCGATCACGAGGTCGCCGAGCTGGATCGCGCCGTCGCCACCGGGCTGCGTCGTACCGCGGCGCGAGCGGACCAGCCGCAGGCGTGCGTCGACCTCGGCGGGACCGGAGTTCGGCAGCAGGATCTCGTCGACCGACCAGTCCGAGTTGACCGCGACCAGACCGCCCTCGGTGACCACGGCCACCACGGGCACGTCCACACCGGACGAGTCCAGCAGGCGGCACAGCGAACGCGCGCCGACCAGGTCGGTGCGGGCGTCGATCAGCACGATGTCGTGCGGTCCGGCCTCGAGAAGCGCGGAGACCTCTGGGCGCAAGGGACGTACGGCGTGGGGAAGCAGAGCCAGCGCCGGAAGCACTGCCTCCGGGTCCGGGTCTGTCGTCAGCAGAAGCACGTCGATGCTCATCGCGGCGCCCTCCAAATCGGCCGTGGTCGGTCACCTGGACCAGACCAGCGGCGTACGGTGACCGGGCCCCGTTGCCTGCGGATGACGGAGACAATACCGGTGCACCCCGAGAAAGTCCCAGGTCAAGAAGCCGTGCTCACACTTGTTTCCACAAGCGTCACGCCTGTTACATCCATGTCACACGACGGAGTGCGTCTGCACGGCGTCCACTACAAGAGTGAAAGCGACCTCGCTTTCGTTGTGGGACACGGGTTCACGAACAACGTGCGCCGGCCGTACGTCTCCCGTGTGCTTGCCCGAATGGCCAGGAAAGCCGGTGTCGTCGCGTTCGACTTCCGCGGCCACGGACGTTCGGAAGGCCGTTCCACGGTCGGCGCCGACGAGATCCACGACATCGAGACGGCCGTTCTGAAGGCCCGCGAGCTCGGTTACTCGAAGGTCGCCACGGTCGGGTTCTCGATGGGCGCCTCGATCGTGCTGCGGCACGCGGTGCTTGGGGAGACCAGGCCGGACGCCGTCGTCTCCGTCAGCGGACCCGCCCGGTGGTGGTCGCGCGAGACCGCTCCCATGCGCCGAGTGCACTGGTTGCTGGAGCAGCCGCACGGAAAGCTCGCGGCACGGGCGCTCGGGGTTCGGCTCGGCGGCAGCTGGGTACAAGCGCCGGAGAGTCCGCTGGAGGTGGTCGGACGGATCACGCCCACCCCACTGCTGATCGTGCACGGTGACCTGGACCACTATTTCTCCGTGGACCACGCCAGGTCGCTGCACCGCGCGTCCTCAGGACATGCCGAGTTGTGGATCGAACCCGGCATGCGGCACGCCGAATCGGCCGCGACTCCAGACCTGGTAGACCGGATGGCGGCATGGATCGTCGCCAAGATCGAGGACGAGGAATGACTGCAGGGTATTCCGGCCAGAACCCGGCGCGCGCCAAGCCGAAGAGGAAGTCGCGGCGCGGGAAGTTCCTCATCATCGCGGTGATCGTGCTGGGCGTGCTGCTCGTCGCGGCCGACTTCGCGCTCGCGGCGGCCGGTGAGTACCAGATCGCCCAGCGGATGCGGGAGAAGCTCCAGCTCAACGAGGACCCGTCGGTGCGCATCAACGGGTTCCCGTTCATCCTGCAGGCGATCCGCGGTGACTACACGCACGTCCGGATCGATGCGTACGGCGTGCCGATCAAGGACGAGCAGCAGGGCGTCGACCTGCGCGACCTCGACGTCGGCGCCGACCTGCGGCACACCCGCGTCGAACTGGCCGACCTGCTCGCGGGCAACGTCTCCAAGGCGACCATCGACACCGTCGAGGGCAGCGTCCGGATCAAGGCGCCGGACCTGAACCGGCTCGCGAACCAGGTGACGCCGTTCGACAAGCTCTCGATCGAGCCGGACAACCGCGCCGCCACCCAGACGCCGGTCGACCCCAAGGCGCCCAAGACGACCGCCGCGATCAAGCTCTCCGGCCAGACCAACGTCGCCGGCAAGGTCATCACGCTCACCGCGTACGGCCAGATCGCGCTGGTCAGCGGTGCCATTCAGATCAACATCGATGACATCGAGCTGGACGACGCCTCGCTCAAGCAGATCATCCCGCAGCTGCGCCAGGCGCTCGCGATCAAGATCGACCCCGGCACGCTGCCGTTCAACGCCACGCCGACCGCCGTCGAGGTGGAGAGCGGTTCGTTCAAGCTCAGCGGCCAGATCGCGGATGTACCGTTGGTCCAACGATGACTGGTGTGTGGGCGCTGCTGGGCGCGCTGGCCGTGGCCGGCGCGATCGGTGTGCTGCTCAAGGTCCGTGAGGGCCGCATCTCTCGCAGTGAAGCTTCAGTCGACCTGCCCGCCCCCGTGCGCGACCTGCTCGCGCCGGGGGTGACGCTGGTCCAGCTCTCCACCACGTTCTGCGCGCCGTGCCGGCACGCGAAGGTGATCCTGCGCGACCTGGCCGACCGCACGGACGGCCTCACGCACGCCGAACTCGACGTCACGAACCTCCCGGACGTCACCACCAAGCTCGGCGTCATGCGCACCCCGACGACGCTCGCCCTCACGGCCGACGGCACCGAGGTTCTGCGAGTCGGCGGAGTGCCGAAACGCGACTCGTTGATCGAGGCCCTGCGCCCGCATTTGCCCTAATCCGGTCGGGTGAACCTGCGTTGTTCCACCAGATGGACATACCTCCCGCACCGAGGGATTGAGGGCTACCCTCGCTGGCATGACCTTGCTGCTCACGAAGCGACGCGCGGTTGACCTGTGCCGCACGCGCAGCAGCCTGTGTCGCACGACGAGCTGAACCGGGCTGCTTGACGCCCATCAGCTACCTCTGCCGGACTGAATGCCCTCGTCCGTTTGCCCGGAGGTCGTCGTGCCCAAAGACCGCCCTGTTGACCCGCGCGGACCGCGCTTCTCCGCCTGGATGACGACCGTCATCCTCGCGATCGTGTTGCTCACCGGCTGGTGGCGTCTCCTCGCCGCGCAGACGGTGCTCTTCGCGATGTGCGCGTTCATCTCACTGAAGTTGAACCCGTGGGGACACGTCTACCGCTACGCGATCCAGCCTCGCCTGACCCCGACCACCGAACGCGAGGAAGCCGCCCCGCTGCGGTTCGCGCAAGGTGTCGGCTTCGTCTTCGCCCTGATCGGCACCCTCGGTTACGCCACGGGCCTCACCACGCTCGGCATGGTCGCAACCGGCTTCGCACTGGTGGCAGCACTGCTCAACGCGGCGCTGGGCCTGTGCCTCGGGTGCGAGATGTACCTGGTGCTGCGCCGGTACGTACCAGCCTTCGCTCGTCCGCAATAACGACACGCACACGCACTAAAACACAGGAGCAACTTCCCATGAGCCGTGAGAACGTGCTGGTCTCGGCCGCCTGGTCCGAGGAAAACCTCCAGGCGCCCGGCGTCGTGTTCGCGGAGGTCGACGAGGACACCACCGCGTACGACGGCGGACACATCCCCGGAGCCGTCAAGATCGACTGGAAGACCGACCTCCAGGACCCGGTCCGCCGCGACTTCGTCGACCGCGAGGGCTTCGAGAAGCTGCTCTCGGCCAAGGGCATCTCCAACGACGACACCGTCGTCCTCTACGGCGGCAACAACAACTGGTTCGCGGCCTACGCGTACTGGTACTTCAAGCTCTACGGCCACACCAACGTCAAGCTCCTCGACGGCGGCCGCAAGAAGTGGGAACTCGACGGCCGCCCCCTGGACAAGGAGGAGGTCACCCGCTCCGAGACGTCGTACAAGGCGCAGGAGCAGGACCTCTCGATCCGCGCCTTCCGCGACGAGGTCGTCGACTCGATCGGCAACAAGAACCTCGTCGACGTGCGCTCCCCCGACGAGTTCTCCGGCAAGCTCCTCGCCCCGGCCCACCTCCCGCAGGAGCAGGCCCAGCGCGGCGGCCACATCCCGTCCGCGGTGAACGTCCCGTGGTCCAAGGCGGCCAACGAGGACGGCACCTTCAAGTCCGACGACGAGCTCCGCGAGCTCTACGCCGAGGCGGGCTTCGACGGCAGCCGCAAGACCATCGCCTACTGCCGCATCGGCGAGCGCTCCTCGCACACCTGGTTCGCCCTGCGCGAACTGCTCGGCCACGAAGACGTCAAGAACTACGACGGTTCTTGGACGGAGTACGGCTCGCTGATCGGCGTGCCGATCGAGCTCGGTTCCGGCAAGGAGGCCTGATCTCATGACCAACGGCTGCGGCGCCCCTGCTCAGGGCGGCACGATCGACGCTTCAACGACGGAAACCGTCCTAGAAGGCAAGGTCCTCTCCGAGGGCACCCCGGTAGGCGGCGCCTTCGTCCGCCTGCTCGACTCGACCGGCGAGTTCACCGCCGAGGTGGTCACCTCCCCGGAGGGCGACTTCCGCTTCTTCGCGGCACCGGGCAGCTGGACCGTCCGCGCACTGCACCGCACCGGCAACGGCCAGGCGGCCGTGTCGGCCTCCGGTCCGGGCGTGCACGCGGTGGAGATCGCGGTCGCCTAGTACAGGCAAGACCTGATTGGTACGACGAGGGCCCCGGCGGTTTCACACCGCCGGGGCCTTCCACGTCTTGGCGCACGCTCACGGTCTTGGCGCACGCTCACGCAGGGGTCCCCTTGGATTTGGAGTCCCCCGCGACCCAACCTAGCGACGGGGTCTGACACTCCCGCGAAGCCGAAGCCGAAGCCGAAGCCGAAGCCGGGGCCGGTGGCGGGGCGGGGCCGAAGCCAGGGCTGGGGCCGGAGGCAGAGGGAAAGCGGAGGTGGAGGGAAGGCAGGCGGGGCGAAGGCGGCGGGGCAGGGAAGGTGCGGGCGGACAGCCCGAGCGCGCGGTCATGGCAAACGCCCGATCGCCCGCGAAGCCGGAGGCGAGCTGTCTGAGCGCGCGGTAATGGCAAGCACCTGATCGCATGCGATGCCGGAGGCGAGCCGTTCTTACCGTGCGGTCTGGGTGGGGTGGCTTCGTCACGAGTCGTGCCACAGCTCTTGCTGCATCAGGGAAGGGGTGTCAAACGGACACGCTTTTCGTCCGTTTGACACCCCTTCCCTGATGTGGCCCGCTCTTGGCTCGACTCGTGACGAAGCCACCCCACCAACGCAACCACCTACGCAACGCAACTCCGCCCAAAGCAACAGGCGTGCCATCAACCTGCCGGTGGCGTAGACCCCGGCTTTTGATCAGATTGGCGGGGTCTGGGGCGGAGCCCCAGGAATCAGCCGCCACACCAGCACGCAAGGTGACCACCTACGGACAACGAACCGCCAGCCGCCAACGGCACAGGGGGACGACCCACGCAACCCACGCGCACGCCGAAGGCGGGGCAGAGCCCGCACCCCCGGTGTCCTCCACCACCACAACCCTGCACGTCCCAACCAGGGAGATATCCTCTCCACCGTGGAACACATCTTCACCGGACTCCTGGTGCTAGTGACGATCGCCGTAATGTGGTTCGGCGGCTACGTCGTCTACCGCCTCTACTCCGACAAGCGATGACCAGCGGCGACGAGGCCATCCGCCTGGCCGAGGAACGAGCGGCGGCCACGAAGCAGCGCAACCTCCCCCAGTTCACCGACATGCCGATCCCGGCAGACACGGCGAACCTGCGAGAAGGCGCTGACCTGAACGACGCTCTTCTGGGCGTCCTCCCGCTCGTAGGCGTCTGGCGAGGCGAAGGCGAGATCGTCTACCCGACGATCGACGGCCCGTTCCGCTTCGGCCAGCAGATCACCTTCGCCCACGACGGCCGTCCGTTCCTCGTCTACGAGGCGCGGTCGTGGCTGCTCAACGAGGCGGGCGAGGTCATCCGGCCGGCGGCCAGGGAGCAGGGTTTCTGGCGCCCGCAGGAAGACGACACGATCGAGCTCCTGCTGACGCACAACACGGGCATCGTGGAGCTGTACTACGGCAAGGTGCGCACGCAGACGTCCTGGGAGTTCGAGACGGACGCGATCATCCGCTCCGCCACGGCCAAGGAGGTCAAGGGCGCGCAGCGGCTGTACGGCGTGGTGAACGGCGACCTCGCGTACGTCGAGGAGCGCGCCATGATGGGCCAGGAGATGCAGCCGCACGCGTCGGCGCACCTCAAGCGCATCGTCGGCTGACTGGATTGTTGAACGATCCGACGCGAGGATCGTCGGATCGTTCAACAATCCGGCCACCACACGGCTGGATTGCCGGATTGTTGAACGATTCGCGTGTCGGATTGTTCAACAATCCCACGATTCCCCGTAACATGGGTGCATGCTTCTGCGGCGCTGCGGAACCGACGCGCTCCTGGTCGAGGTCGACTCACTGAGCGAGGTCGCGGCCGTCCGCGCCGCCCTCGAGCGACTCGACGGCATCGAGGAACTCGTCCCAGCCGCTCGAACGGTGCTGGTCAAGGGCGCGCTGCACCAGGTCAGGGACGCACTGAAGACCATCGACCTGACCAAGGCCCCCGCGACGCACCCGCGCGAGATCACCATCCCCGTCAGCTACGACGGACCGGACCTCGACCTCGTCGCCGAGACGGTCGGCATCACCCCGGCCGAGGTGGTCAAGCTCCACACCGAGGCCACCTACGAGGTCGCGTTCTGCGGCTTCGCACCGGGCTTCGCCTACCTCACCGGCCTTCCGCAGAACCTCCAGCAGCCCAGGCTCGACTCCCCGCGCACGAAGGTCCCGCAGGGCTCGGTCGGCATCGCGGGCGAGTTCACCGCCGCCTATCCGAGGCCGACACCGGGCGGCTGGCGACTGATCGGCCGCACCGAGATCACGCTGTTCGACGCCAAGGCCGAGACCCCCGCACTGATGCAGCCGGGCGACCAGGTCAGGTTCGTGGTCGCATGAGCCGCAGCGTCACGATCATCAGAACCGGCCCGCAGGCGCTGATCCAGGACCTCGGAAGACCCGGGAACGCGCACCTGGGCGTGCCTCCGTCGGGCGCACTGGACCAGGACTCCCTGAAGCTCGCCAACCGCCTCGTCGGCAACCCCGAGGACGCGGCCGGGCTGGAACTCCTGCTCGGCGGCCTCGCGCTCAAGGCGAACACGAGCTGCACGATCGCCGTCACCGGGCCGTCCACCGAACTCGAGGTCGACGGCAGGCTCGCCGACTCCCACCAGCCGATCCACCTCAAACCCGGCCAAACGCTGGAGATCGGCACCCCGCAAACCGGTCTGCGCAGCTATCTCGCCCTCTCCGGCGGCATCCAGGTGCCGGAGGAACTCGGCAGCCGGTCGACCGACCTGCTCTCCGGAATCGGTCCAGATCCGTTGCGGGACAACGACGTCCTGCATCTTGGGACGCCGAACACACCCAACGGCGCCGATGTCGTGCCACCCGTCCAGGCGCTGCAAACGTTGGTCATCCCGATCCGGCTCGGGCCGCGCGACGACTGGTTCGACCAGGCGGAAACCCAGTTGCGGCAAGGGTCCTGGACGGTGTCTGACCGCAGCAACCGGGTCGGCGCGCGACTGCAGGGCACGGCACTGAATCGTCGTGACGGGGAGATTCCCAGCGAGGGAATGATCACCGGCGCGGTTCAGGTGCCGCCGGACGGGCAGCCCGTGGTCTTCCTCAACGATCATCCGACGACGGGCGGCTACCCCGTCATCGGCGTGGTGGACAACGATTACCTGCGTTTTCTCGGGCAGACGCGGCCGGGCACGAAGGTCAGGTTCCGTCCGATCGACTGAGGATCACGCCGTTGACGGAAGTGGTCCAGACCAAATACCGTAACTCCCAGCCGCCGCGGAATCTCTACCAAACTGGAGTTCCGCATGCGCCGGATCCCTGCCCTCCTAGCAGTTCTGATAGCTGCACTAGCCCTGGCGGTCCCTGCGAACGCCGCCACGGGCGTCACCGCGACCTTCTCCCGCACCGGTACGACCGGCAAGTTCGTGGTCGCCAACGCGAGCACGGCCGCGCTCAACGGATGGTCGGTCAAGTTCGACCTGCCCGCCGGTGTCACGGCGAGCAGCCCCCAGAACGCGACGATCACCCAGAACGGCACGAGAGTGACGCTCACTCCGGCCTTCTACATCAACAACCTGCCCGCCGGACGCAACACCGAGCCGTACAGCCCGACGTTCACGCTGAGCGCCGCAGCCGACCCGACCGCCTGCACGATCAACAACATGGCGTGCGACGGCAGCGGCACCGCACCACCGGCGCCGACCGGGCTGACGGCCGAGTACTCGGTGGCCGGTGGCGCGGCGAAGTTCGTGGTCCGCAACCACTCCGCCGCCGCGGTCTCCGACTGGTCGATCTCCTTCACGCTCCCCAACGGCGTGACGGCGAGCAACGGCCAGAACGGCACCGTCGCCCAGAACGGCAACCAGGTCACGATCACCCCTGCGCACTACAACAAGACCATCAACGCAGGCGCGAGCACAGAGCCGTACAGCCCGGCGTTCTCGATCAGCCAGAACGTCGACCCGGTGACGTGCCGGATCAACAACGCGAACTGCGACGGCAGCGCCGACACTCCGCCAAGCACGCCAACAGGTCTCGCCGCACCGACGAAGACCACGCGCACGGTGACGCTGCAGTGGAACGCCGCCACGCCGGGTTCGCTGCCGATCGCCGGCTACGACGTCTACAACGGCTCCGCGCCGGCCGGCAGCTCCACCACGACGTCCACGATCATCACCGGCCTGACCCCGAACACCGCGTACTCCTTCACGGTGCGGGCCAAGGACACCAAGGGAACGCAAAGCGCCCCGAGCGCCGCGCTGAGCGTCACCACCAACAACCCCGCCAATGACACCACGCCCCCGACCGCGCCGGGCAACCTGCGTTCGACGGCGAAGGACGCGGGCAGTGTCACGCTGGCTTGGAACGCCTCCACGGACAACAGCGGGGTCGCGAACTACGACGTCTACGTGGGCTCGGCCGTGAAGCAGACGGTCTCCGGCACCACAGCGGTCGTCAGCGGCCTCTCGCCGTCCACGGACTACACCTTCACCGTCAAAGCACGGGACCTCTACGACAACGTGTCCGCGGCGAGCAACGCGCTGAACGAGCGCACTGGTGACATCGTCGGCGGTTACGCCCGTGTCGGGTACTTCGTGCAGTGGGGCATCTACGGACGCCAGTACTTCGTGAAGGACATGGACGCCGCGAAGATGACGCACGTCAACTACGCGTTCGGCAACATCGACCCGGTCAACCTGACGTGTCTGCACGGCGTCACGAAGGGCACGAGCCCGAACCCGCAGGACCCGAACCAGGGTGACGGCGCCGGCGACGCGGAAGCCGACTACAGCAGGCCGATGAGCGCGTCGCAGTCCGTCGACGGTGTCGCGGACAGTGGCTGGGAACCGTTGCGCGGCAACTACAACCAGCTCAAGAAGCTCAAGGCGAAGCACCCGAACCTCAAGGTGCTGATCTCGCTCGGCGGTTGGACGTACTCCAAGTACTTCTCCGACGTGGCGGCGACGGACGCGGCGCGCAAGAAGTTCGTGTCGTCGTGCATCGACGTCTACCTCAAGGGCAACCTGCCCGTGTACAACGGCGCCGGCGGTACCGGCACCGCGGCGGGCATCTTCGACGGCTTCGACCTCGACTGGGAGTGGCCGGGCGCGGAAGGCCACGCGGGCAACCACTTCGGCCCGCAGGACAAGGTCAACAACACCCTGCTGATCGAGGAGTTCCGCCGGCAGATGGACGCGTACAGCACCACCACGGGCAAGCGCTACCAGCTCACTGCGTTCACCCCGGCCGACCCCGGCAAGATCGCGGCGGGCTGGGAGCTCGGGCGGGTCGCGCAGTCGATGGACATCTTCAACGTCCAGGGCTACGACTTCCACGGCTCCGGCAGCGACAACTCGTGGGAGCCGAACCGGACCGGCCACCAGGGCAACCTCTACCCGGACCCGGACGACCCCTACACGACCAAGTTCAGCGTAGAGAGCACCGTCCAGGCCTACCTCGACGCAGGGGTGCCGTCCCGCAAGATCACGCTCGGGCTCGCGTTCTACGGCCGCGGCTGGCAGAACGTGGCCAACGGCGGCAAGAACGGCGAGTGGCAGACCGCGGGTGGTGCGGCGCCGGGGCAGTTCCCGGAGGAGTCGGGCACGCGCGGGTACGCCAACCTGATCGCGTCCGTGCCGAACTGCACCGTCTTCCACGACGAGGTGTCCGTGGCGACGTCCTGCTACACCGGCAACCAGTGGTGGACCTTCGACGACGCCTGGTCGATCCAGAAGAAGACCGCGTGGCTCAAGTCGAAGAACCTGCTGGGCGCGATGTTCTGGGAGATGTCCGGTGACCGCGGCCCGTTGATGGCCGCGGTCGACGCCGGACTCAGGTAACTCAGTACTCGGACTCGTACAGGCCCTGCAGTTCGGTCAGCAGGGCCGCCGAGTCGGGCAGCTGCTTGCCGTCCAGCACGTTCACCCGCGTGATCTTGCGGACGCTGGACGCGAGGAACACGCCCTCGGCGTCGTAGAGCTCGCCGGTCTGGATCGGCTCCACGAGCACGGTCCAGCCGGCGCGCTCGGCGGCGCGGAACAGCGCGTACTGCGTGGTGCCAGGCAGGATGCCGAGCTTCGACGGCGGCGTGACCAGGGTCCTGCCGCGCACCAGGATCAGCGTCGAGGTCGGGCCTTCGAGCACCGAGCCGTCCGACGTGGTGAAGACGACCTCGGCGGCACCGCGGCGCTCGGCCTCGCGCAGCGCGGCCATGTTGATCGCGTACGACAGCGACTTCGCGCCCAGCAGCAGCCACGGCGCGCGGTCGGCGAGGTCCGCGTCGATGCCGCGGTCCAAGGTCACCGCGGACAGGCCCTCGGCGCGCTGCTTGAGCACCTTCGCGCCGATCTCCATGCCGAGCGCGAAACCGGTGGGCGCGCCGTCACCGCCCTCGACGCCGCGGGTGTAGACGAGCTTGAGGGCGAACTCCTTGCCACCGGCCCAGTTGCCGATGACGAGGTCGACCGCGCGCTCGAACTCCGCTCGCGGAGGGGGCTGCATGTCGAGCATGGCCGCGGACCGGTCGAGCCGGTCCAGGTGCGGCGTGAGTTCGCGGGGTTTCCCGTCGACCACGAGGATCGTTTCGAACACACCGTCACCGCGCATGAGTCCGAGGTCCTCGACGCGGATCTGCGGCGAGTCGGGGTCAGCGAGGGTTCCGTCGAGCAGTGCCAGCACGCGCATGGAACGAGCCTACTAACATCAGTGATGTGGAGACCGCAAGAGGGCTGCGCAAAACCCTGCACGACCGCGGCATGAGGATGACGCCGCAGCGTCAGCTCGTGCTGGACGCGGTCAGGTCGCTCGAACACGCGACGCCGGAGCAGATCTGTCAGCGCGTCCAGGAGACGGCGCCGACGGTCAACATCACGACGATCTACCGCACGCTCGACCTGCTCGACCGGCTCGGGCTGGTGCGGCACACGCACCTGGGTCACGGCGCCCCGAGCTACTCGGTCGACGACCACCAGCACGTTCACCTGGTGTGCCACGTCTGCGGCTCGATCCAGGAAATCCCGTGTGAGCTTCTCGACCCGCTGGTCGGAACATTGCGGGAGCGCGACGGGTTCGAACTTGATGCAAGCCATCTCGCGCTGTCCGGCACGTGCCGAGACTGTTTGAAGCAGGAGCAGGAGACCGAGTGACCCTCCCCGGAGCCGTCCCGCCGCCCGACGATTCCACCGATGCCGGCGTGGCCTGGCACTACGGAGACCCGTTCGCCGAGCAACGCTCCGCGGCCCGTTCCGTCGTGGTCGTGGACCGCTCCAACCGCGGTGTGATCGCGATCCCCGGCGAGGACCGGCTCACGTGGCTGCACCAGCTGACGAGCCAGCACTTCGAGCAGCTGGGCGAGGGCGCGGCCACCGAGGCGCTGATCCTCGACGCCCAGGGCCGCCTGGAGCACCACATGGTCGTCGCGAACGTCGGCGGCACGGTGTTCCTCGACGTCGAGAAGGTCGACGACCTGCTGGCGTACCTGAAGAAGATGGTCTTCTGGTCCAAGGTGGAGCCGCGCGACGCCACCGAGGAGTTCGCGTTGCTGACGCTCGTCGGCCCGGACACGCACGCACTCCTGGAGAAGCTGGGCATCCCGGTGCCGGCGGACGTGGACGCTCTCGGCGAGGGTTTCGTGCGCAGGACGTCGTGGCCCGGCCAGAACGCGGTCGAACTGCTGGTCCCGCGGGCAGAGCGCGCGGACTGGTGGCAGCGCATCACGGACGCGGGCGCGCGCCCGGCCGGCAGCTACGCGTTCGAGGCGCTGCGGGTCGAGTCGCTGCGGGCCCGCCAGGGCGTCGACACCGACGAGCGCACGATCCCGCACGAGGTCGGCCTGATCGACCCTGCCGTGCACCTGAGCAAGGGGTGCTACCGCGGCCAGGAGACGGTCGCGAAGGTCCACAACGTGGGACGCCCGCCCAGGCGAATGCTCCTACTCCACCTGGATGGTTCTGCCGACGCCCAGCCGGAGACCGGTGACCCGGTGACGCTGGACGGGCGCGTGGTCGGCCGGGTGGGCACCGTGACCCTGCACCACGAGCTCGGCGCGATCGCGTTGGCGCTGGTCAAGCGGTCTGTGCCGGTCGAGGCCGAGCTCATCGCCGGCGCCCCCGAACGGGAGGTTCCGGCACGAATCGACCCCGACTCGGTGCCCGCGGACACGCCCGGTCTGGGCCGGGAAGCTGTTCGCAACCTGCGGGGATGACCCCCTAGAGTCGCGCCTATGTCCCTGGGCACGCTGATCACTGTCGCTCCCACCGGAGCGGAGCACGCGAAAGCCGACGTCCCGCAGCTTCCGGTGACCCTGGAAGAGCTGGTCTCGACGGCGCAGACGTGTGAACAGGTCGGCGCGGCGATGATCCACGTCCACATCCGTGGCGAGGACGCGAAGCCGTCGCTGGACCTCGGTCGTCTGAAGACCACCGTCGAGGCGTTGCGCTCTGAAACGAGCCTCGTCGTGCAGCTCTCCACCGGCGGGTCGGTGCACGACCCCGAGTCGGACCGGCTGCGCGTGCTGGAGGCGATGCCGGACTCGGCGTCCTGCACGATGGGCACCGTCAACTTCGGTGACGACGTGTTCATGAACCGCTGGGAGTTCATCGTCTCCCTGCACAAGGGCATGCAGGAACGCTCGATCGTGCCGGAGTACGAGATCTTCGACATCGGGCAGCTCGCGTCGTTGAAGCGCCTGCTGGACCAGCACGGCCTGCCCGCGGGCGGTCACGTGCACGTCGACTTCGTCATGGGGGTGCCCGGTGGCATGCCCGGTGACGCGGCGACGCTGGTCGCGGCCGTCAACGCTCTGCCGGACGGGGCGACGTTCTCCGCCACCGGCATCGGCCGGACCACCCTGCCCGTGATGTTCACCGCTTTGGGTGCGGGTGGCCACCTCCGAGTGGGTATGGAGGACACCATCAGCTACTCGCGGGGGGTGCCGGTGCGGGACAACGCACAGCTCGTGGCACGTGCCGCAGGTCTCTCCAAGATCGCCCAGCGACCCGCTTTGTCACCTGATGAGGCGCGAAAGCTGCTGGGCGTGCACATTTGAGACAAGTTTGGTGCATGGGATGTGTTGGCGGGTAGGGAGGATCTACCGCAGGATGGACACGTGATCGAGGTGCGTCCTGGCGGGCGCCGCCGAATCGACCGGGTGCTCGCCCCCGACTACACGGAGGGCGTCGAGCAGCGCCCGCTCGTCGAGGTGCGCGAACTTCGCGACGAGGCCGCGCAGGAAGAGACAGATCTGTCCTACCTGCGGCGGTTGTTGCACGCGCGCATCGACATCGTGCGTGCGGAGCAAGAGCGCCGCAGCTCCGGTGGCTCGGCCGTGGTCGAGCAACTGGCCACGATCCTCTCCACGAACGCCGTGGGGCCCGCGACCGGTCTGGGTCGCTATCAGACCCATGAGCCGTCACGTGCTGATGCGCATCAACGGCACGTCGAGGCGCTCATCTCCGACGTGGACCTCTCCGACGTGAGTTCGCTGGCCGACGATCGCCTCGGCGACGTGCTGGAGACGCTCATCTCGGAAGAGGCGTCCGTGTCGGTGCGTCGGCGCGAGGTGCAGGTGGTCGTGGACCGGCTCAACGCCGAGATCGCCGCGCGCTACCAGCGCGGGAGTGCCTCGGTGGACGAGCTGCTGGCCGCCGAGCGCGGACACCACCGTCCCAAGAGGTAAGACGAGCTTTCCACTTTCTGAGCAGTCGACCTAGCGTGCCCTCATGGGGTATCGCTGGGTCGTGCTGTCTGTCGGGGCGTTGGCTCAGGGCACGAACGCGGCCGTGTTCCTCGGCCTGCCCGCGATCAGCCCGCAGCTCCAGCAGCACTTCTCACTGACGTTGCCCCAGGTCGGGCTACTTCTCGGGGCGGTCAACCTGGGCACGATGATCGCTCTCGTGCCGTGGGGAGTCGTCGCGGACCGACGCGGCGAACGCCTCGTGATGACCATCGGTGGCGTGGGTGCCGCCGCGTGCCTGCTCTCCGTGGCGTTGGGCAACGCGTGGATCGCCGGTCTCGCGCTGCTCGGCGCCGGGCTGTTCGGGGCCAGCGTCAACGCGGCCAGCGGCCGGGCGGTGATGTCCTGGTTCAGCCGGGAGTCACGCGGCCTCGCGATGGGCGTCCGGCAGACCGCGACCCCGCTCGGCGCGGCCCTCACTGCGGCCGTCCTGCCAGGGATCGCGATCTCGGCCGGCATCCCCACGGCGTTCGTCGCGCTCGCCGGCGTGACGGCCTTCGTGGCGCTGGCGGTGGCTCTGCTGGTCAGGGAACCGCCCGGCGCGATCCGGGCGAGCACCGAGCACGGGCTGGTGCTCAAGGATCCGAAGCTGCTGCGGCTGTCGCTCGCCAGCGGACTGCTGGTGGTGCCCCAGTTCACCGCCACGGCGCTGCTGGTGCCTCTGCTGCACGGACACCGTGGCATGAGCGTGACGGCGGCCGCGGCCGTCTTCGCCGTCGCCCAGTTGCTCGGCGGGGCCGGACGGCTGGTCGTCGGCGTGTGGTCGGACCGGGCACGCAGCCGGATCGGGCCACTGAAGATCATCTCCGTGGTCACGGCGGGCGGGTTCGTGCTGGTCGCGGCGCTGGACCAGGCGCCGTTGCCGCTGCTGATCGCCGTCCTCGTCCCGACCAGCCTGTTCGCGCTGTGCTGGAACGGGCTGGCGGTCACCGAGGCAGGCGAGCTCGCTCCGGAAGGCCGCAGCGCCACCGCGATCGGCATGCAGAACTCGGCGAACTACCTGAGCGCGGCCGTGACCCCGTTCGTCGCGAGCTTCGTCGCGGTGCACGTGGCCTGGCCTGCGGCGATGCTGCTGGCGGCTCTGGCAGCCGTGGTCGCGCGGGTACTAATTCAGCCGTGGCGTTCTCTGCGGGCCAGCTCGCCCCAGAACTCACGCAGCGTCTCGTAGCGCAGCGCGACCTCCTCGGCGTCGTCCGCTTCGAGGGCGTCCACGATGGCGTTCACGTCGGCCGCGGAGGTGTCCTCCAGCAGGTCCTTGTCCTCCAGCAGCTGCACCAGGCCGCCGTAGTCGAGCTCGACGGCCGAGTGCGGGTGGAAGTGCTCCAGCCAGCGGCCGGTGTCGGAGAGGATCTTGGCGGGCCCGTCCTCACCCAGTGAGCCCTTCACGACCTTGAGCGCCCGCGCGACCCGTCGCCTGGCGTCGGCCATCGCCACGCGCCACGACACCTGCCGTTCCGGATCGTCCTGGGCGCTGGCCAGCACCACGCGGCGCTGGGCGGGGTCGACGAGGGCGAACCACGGCAGCGGGACCGTCCAGGTCGTGGAGATCACGTGGACCGCGCCCGCGGAGAGTTCGGCCATCACGGAGGACGCGCGCGCCCGGACCGTCTCCGGCGAGAGGTTGAGGGCCGCGTCCTGCAGGATCGGCGGCGCGGTGGCCAGGAAGCCCACGAGAGCGGCGGCGGACCTTGCCCGGAGATCAAGGGGACAGACGAGCGGCCCCGGGCCGACACGGGCCGCTTCGGAGGTCGGAACCTCGGCCGGACTGATCGTCATCACGTCGAAGGACTCGCCCGGGAGGAGCTTTTGTCCCAACTGTGATCGCAACCACAGCTCCCGTTCCCGGTCACCTACCTCCGACCGGGGGACAGGGCCCTCTTCCAGGGCTTTTTCGACCTTGGAAGCTAGCGGTGCGTCCAATACCGATAACGGTTCGTACACCCGTAGGTAGGCGACGAACGGTCTGGGCACGTGTGCATCCTTCCACGCGAGGGGGGCCACAAGATTTGGCGGTACGTGTCACGCCTACCGCGTCGCGAGGAACCCCATCGGCACGGTACGGTAGTTACCAGGAATCAGTTGTCGAGACGAGTGGGGCCGCCGTTCCCCCGGCCGCCCCCGTCCCTGTGCGAGGGGGTCGAGCCATGGGGCGCGGCCGAGCTAAGGCCAAGCAGACGAAGGTCGCCAGGGAGCTCAAATACAGCTCTCATGAGACCGACTTCGCTGCGTTGCAGCGCGAGCTGTCAACTGACGAAGGGTTGCCGAACGGGAGTAGTGGTGGCGATGAGCCACACGATGACCCGTACGACGACTACGACGATTACCGTCGCTGAATTCAGCCTTCGGAGTTCAAGGGTTGGGCAACCGGTCACCCCGGTGCCCAGCCCTTGAACTCTGAGGGCTCTTTCAGAACGCCCTGGCGTACTGCTTCGGCGCGTGGATCTCCACACCCAGCTGCTGTGCCGCGTGCAGCGGCCAGTACGGGTCGCGGAGCAGTGCACGCGCGAGAAGGACCAGGTCGGCGGAACCGTCCGTCAGAATCTGTTCGGCCTGCTTCGCTTCGGTGATCAGGCCGACCGCACCCGTGGGCACGTCTGCCTTGCGTCGCACCGCTTCGGCGAGCGGCACCTGGTAGCCGGGCCCGATCGGGATGTCCGCCTGCGCGGTGTTGCCGCCGCTGGACACGTCGATCAGGTCCGCACCCGCGGCCTTGAGCGCCTGTGCCAGCACAACGCTGTCGTCGACGGTCCAGCCGTTGTCGACCCAGTCGGAGCCGCTGATCCTCACGATCACCGGCACCTCCGGGCCGACCGCCGCACGCACCGCAGCCGTGACCTCGACGGCCGGGGCGATGCGTTCCTCGATGCTGCCCTCGTTCGTCAGCGGCGAGTAGAACTCGTGCAGCAGGTAGCCGTGGGCCGCGTGGATCTCCAGGACCTCGAAACCGGCCTCGATCGCCCTGAGCGCGCCGTCGACGAACGCCTTCACGATCCCAGTGTGGTTCTCGAGCTTCTCGGGCGTGTTACCGCCGGGGAACGGCTCTGTCGTGGGCGCCACCGGCACCCAGTCACCGATCGCCTTGCGGCCGGCGTGCGCGAGCTGGATGCCGGGCACCGAGCCGTGCTCCTTGATGAACGCGGTGATCCGCTTCCAGGCCTCGACCTGCTCGTCGTTCCAGATGCCGACGTCCTGCGGCGAGATCCGGCCGCGCGGCTCGACGGCGGTGGCCTCGGCGATGACCAGCCCGGCGCCGCCGACGGCGCGGGAGCCCAGGTGGACGAGATGCCACTCGGTCGGCACGCCGTCTTCCTTCGTCACCGAGTACTGGCACATCGGGCTGACCGCGATGCGGTTGGGCAGGGTGACCGAGCGCAGGGTCAGCGGGGAGAACAGCAAGCTCACGGGAAGCTCCCTCAGAACGTTTCATAGGCTACAAATCGTTCAAGGGGTGAGGGCCGGCGTGTTGTTCCCGGATGTGAGGCATCTCAGTCACTGAACAGCGACGCAGAGACACGGGCGGGAGTGAAGTCGGGCGGCCACAGCGTCCCCCGGTTGACCCTGGCCCCGGTCAGGACGGCCTTGTCCAGGTTGACGGCGCGCATGTCCGCGCCGCGCAGGTCCGCGTCCGTGAGATCGGCGGCGCGGAGGTCGGCGCCTTCGAGGCAGGCGACCCGCAGCGACGCCTCGCGCAGGGAGGCTCCTCGCAGGTCCGCGTCACGAAGGTCCGTGGCGTCGAGGACAGCTCCGTCCAGGCACGCTCCGAGCAACCGGGTGCCGGCGAGGTTCGACCGGCGGAACACCGCTCCCGCGAGCACCTGCTTGCCCAGGTCGGCGCCGCGCAGATCGACGTGGGACAGGTCGACCTGCGCACCGGGCGGCCGGAAGAGGATCGCCAGAGCCGTCTCGACGTCCGGGCTCCTGACGACGGGGCCCGACGGCTCCGCGGCCGTCCAGGGAGATCGCTCGCGCAGGAAGTCCCCGAGGGTGTCGTCCACGAGTTGCCGGCTCTTCGGCGAGTCCTTCGCGATCTGTTCCAGCGTGCCGAGGCCGCCGAGCCTGACCTCGGCCTGGTCACTGCCGAGATGCTCGACGGCGAGCCGGTACCGGTCGACGACCTGGCCGTCCCTGACCTGATACCAGCCCAGCGCACCACCCGCGACGATCAGCACCCCGCCGAGGAGCAGCAGCGACGCCGATCGTGGAGCGGTCTGCGGCAGCACCAGGACGACGCCGAGTGCGACCAGGGCGAACGCGCCGAGCCTGAACATCCGCTTGCTCACGGAGGGTCATCCTCGTGATCGCATCCGTCCAGCGGTATCCGCTGTTGGAGTTCAGCTCAGATAACGGACCTGTTTGGACTTGCCCTCCAGCACTTCTTCGCGGGCCAGGGCGATCTCGGACCGGTGTGAGACCTCCGGCACGCCGACCTCCCACCAGGCCCCGGCCTCGGTCCACGACGACGGGTGCGTGCGGATCACGACCACGGCCGGCCGCTTCTCGGAGACGGCCACCTCGCGGGCCTTGCGGTAAGCGCCTTCCAGATCGACCAGCGAGTCGGCGGGGAAGACCGCGCAGCCCATCGCCGCGGCGTGGGCGGCGAAGTCGGTGCGCGGGGGTTCGGAGTGGCCGGTCGTGCAGTCGGCGTAGAGGTTGTTGAAGCCCGCGCCGCCCTGGCCCGTCTGCAGGCGGTGGATCACGGCGTAGCCGTCGTTGTCGCAGACGACGGCCACGAAGCCGTGGCCCGCGAAGGCCGCCGAGAAGAGTTCGGAGTTCAGCATCAGGTACGAGCCGTCGCCTAGCAGTGTCGTGACGACGCCCTGGGTGTGCGCGATCGCGGCTCCCCAGGCGCCGGCCAGTTCGTAGCCCATGCAGGAGAAGCCGTACTCGACGTCCATTGTGGACTCGCCGGTGGCGCGCCAGCCGCCGATCAGTTCGCCGGGGAGGCCGCCGGACGCCGTCATGACGTAGTCGGTGGGCTCGCTGACGTCGTTCACGACGCCGACGACCTGGGCGTACGTCGGGAGAGCGGTGGACGGTGTGCGCAGCGAGGTGATGTGGGCGTCCCACTTCGTGCGTTCGGTCTGGGCGCGGCCTGACCAGTCCGCAGGAGCCTGCCAGGAACCCAGGACGTCGGTGAGTTCACGCAGGCCCTCGTCGGCGTCGGCGACCAGGGCGAACGAGCCGTGCTTCACGGCGTCGAAGCGGGCCGCGTTCAGGGAGAGCAGGTGGGCGTCCGGGGAGAAGACGGTCCAGGACGCGGTGGTGAAGTCCTGCAGGCGGGTGCCCACGGCGATGACCAGGTCTGCCTCGCCTGCCAGGACGTTGGCCGAGGTCGAGCCGGTGATGCCCAGCGGGCCAGCGTGCAGCGGGTGCTCGTGCGGGATCAGCGTCCTCCCGGCCGTGGTCTCCACGACCGGGATGTTGTGCTGTTCGGCGAACCGCAGGGCTCGGCCTGCCGCACCGGAGTAGCGGACGCCGCCGCCCAGGACCAGCAGCGGACGGGAGGATTCGCGGATTGCCGACGCGGCCTCAGCCAGCGCGAGCAGGTCGGGGCGTTGGCGCAGCGGGCGATGCACGACGGGGGCGAACAGCGCGTCGGGGAAGTCGTAGGACTCGGCCTGGACGTCCTGCGGTAGCGCCAGAGTCACCGGGCCGCAGTCGGCAGGGTCGGTCAGGACGCGCGCCACCTGGGGCAACGTGGAGAGCAGCTGTTCCGGGCGGGTGATCCGGTCGAAGTAGCGACTGACCGCGCGGAACGCGTCGTTGACCGTGGCCGTCGGGTCGTGGAAGTGCTCGACCTGCTGGAGAACGGGATCCGGTGCACGGCCGGTGAAGGTGTCGCCCGGCAGGAGCAGGAGTGGCAGGCGGTTGGCGTGGGCGACGCCCGCAGCGGTGATCATGTTCAGGGCGCCGGGGCCGATCGACGACGTGGCGACTCCCACCTGACGGCGGTGGGTGGCCTTGCCGATGCCGACGGCGGCGAGGGCCATGCCCTGCTCGTTGTGCCCGCGCCACACCGGGATCCGGTCGCGGACCTCCTCCAGGGCGTTGCCGAGACCGAGGACGTTGCCGTGGCCGAAGATCGCGAACACGCCGGGGAACAGCGGTGCCTGCGTGCCGTCGAAGAGTTCGGTGCGCTGGGCCAGCATCCAGCGGACCAGTGCCTGCGCTGTCGTGAGCTTCACTTGACCCGCCCTTCGGCAGTCGTGACGGGACAACGAGGATCGAGTTCCTGCGTCGCCCAGCTGTCCCGGATCCAGGTGTGCGCCGGGTCGTCGCAGAACGCCATCGACCGCTCGTCGCCGGGACCGGCCAGGACGTTCAGGTAGTACATGGGATATCCCGGCGCTGCCACGCACGGACCGTGATAGCCGCGCGGGATCAGGAAGACGTCGCCGTCCCGCACGGTCACGTCCTCGTCGATCGTGCCGTCGTCGGTGTACGTGCGGTGGAAACCGAAGCCGGTGCGGGACGGGGTGACCTGGTCCCGGTCGGCGATGCGGAAGTAGTAGATCTCCTCGTTGTTCACCTCGCACGGCTCGGACTCGTCGTGCTTGTGCGGCGGGTACGAGGACCAGTTGCCGTCCGGGGTGATCAGCTCGCACGCGTTGAGCTTGTCCGCGTGGTCCCACACACCCGGCACGCCGAAGTTCGTGACCTGGCGGGTCGCGTTGCCGGAGCCGCGCACCTCGACGGGAACGCCGTCGGCCGGTCCGTACTTCGGCGTCAGGCGGTTCTCGCAGCGCGCCATCGGGAGCGCGACCTCGCATCCGTCCACAGAGGACAGCTTGACCGAGGCGTCGCGCGGCACGTACGCGAAGTCCGTGACGCGGGTGAAGACCGACTCACGGCCCTGCAGCTCGTACCGCTCGTCGTCGACCTCGACCGTCAGCGACCCGGCGAGCGGCAGCACGAACGCCTCGAACTCGCCGGTCTCGATCGTGCGCACCCAGCCGGCCTCGATCCGCAGCACGCGCAGACCGGTGTACGTCCAGCTCGCGTCCTCCGGCGTCAGGTGGATGACGTCGTCGGAGGTCGACAGAGTCCCGTGTGGACGGTGCAGGGTCATTCCGTGACTCCCTTCGCGGTACGGAGGATTTCGGCTGCGGCGGCGACGGCGGAAGCGACATCGCCGTCCGGCGGGTAGAGCAACGCCCGGCCGACGACCAGGCCGCGCACGGTCGGGTGGCCCAGCGATCGGCCCCACGACGCGAGATCGTCCTGAGGGTTCGCGGACGGCACACCGCCGAGCACCAGCGCGGGCAACGCGGTGGTGTCCAGCACGATCTCCGGCTCTTCCGGCGCGGGCAGCTTCAGCCAGGTGTAGGCGGAGGTCGAGCCCAGCCCGGCAGCCACGGCCGACGCGCGGGACAGCGCCGCGGAATCCTTCTGCAGCACCAGTTTGTCGTTGTGGTCACGTTTGTACGGCAGCGGTTCGACCATCGCCATCAGGCCGTGCTCGGCGAGTTCCGTGACGGCCCGCGCGCAGCCTTCCAGCGTCGGGATCGTGCCGGGATCCGAGTCGACCAGCCGCAGCAGCATCTTGCCGCCGTCGAGCCCGAACGTCGCGATGGACGACGCGTCGTAGGCGGTGAACCTGTCGTCGATCTCCCAGTCCGCACCGGCGAGGCCGCCGCGGTTCATCGAGCCGATGACCACTCGGTCGTTCAGGCCGTCCAGCAGAAGGAGATCCTCGATCACGTCCGGCGTGCCGAGCACCCCGTCGACGTCGGGGTTCGCCAGCGCCGTCAGCAACCGGGCCAGCAGCGAGCGCCGATCGGCCATCGCCATCGGGTCGCCGCCGACGCCCAGCGCACCACGCGCCGGGTGGTCCGCCGCGACCAGGAACAGCGTGGACTTGCCGTTCAGCAACGAGTTGCGCCGCTTGCGCGCCTGGTAGGCCCGCCTGATCGAGCCGGGATCCTCGGCCCGCCGCCACAACAGTTCGCGCCACTGGCCGTCGGTGATCACAGCAGTTCCTCGATCTCTTCCTGGTCGGGCATGGCGTCGGCGCAGGCCAGCCGGGAGGCGACGATCGCGCCGGCCGCGTTGGCGTAGCGGGCGATCTTCACCGGGTCCCAGCCCGACAGCAGGCCGTGCACGACCGAACCGCCGAACGCGTCACCGGCGCCGAGCCCGCAGACGACCTCGACCGGGTTCGGCTCGACCGTCCAGCGACCTTCCGGCGTGGCCACGAGAACGCCCTCGGCGCCCTTCTTGACCAGCGCCAACGAGATTCCGCGTGCCAGCAGCCGATCGGCGGCCTCGTCGGGGTCGGACGTGCCGACCGCGATCTCGCACTCGGTCCGGTTGCCCACGGCGACCGTGACGTGGTCGAGCATCCAGCTGATCTCGGCACGCGCGGTCTCGACGTCGGGCCAGAACATCGGCCGGTAGTCCAGGTCCAGCACCGTGTGCCCGTGCCGGGCGCGGTTCGCCAGCATCATCCGCTGCGAAGCACGTGCGGGTTCGGCGGAAACGCCCGTGCCGGTGACCCACAACAACGGGACTTCGCGCGTGAGCGTCCACGGCACGTCGTCCTCGCCCAGCGTCATGTCCGGCGCGGTCGGCAAGCGGTAGAACAGCAACGGCGGGTCGGCGGGCGGGTTGAGCTCGCAGAACACCACCGGTGTCAGCAGGTCCGGCGAGGTGCCGACGTACTTCGACGACACCCCGAAGCCTTCCAGCGCCTCACGAACGTAGGTGCCGAAGCCGTCCGGTCCGACCTTGGTGAGCACACCGGCACGACGGCCGAGCCGCGCGGCGGCGACCGCGACGTTGGTCGCGGTCCCGCCGAGCGACTTGGCGAACGTGCTGACCTGGGCCAGCGGCACCCCGGACTGCTCCGGGTACAGATCCACCCCGACCCGGCCCACGGTCAGCACTTCGAGAGACGTCACGCCTCGGCACCCCGCAGCTCGTGCTCCAGCGCTTCCAGCTCGGCACCGCCGGCCATCTGGCGCGTCAGCTCGTTGATGTCGATCTCGTTCTTCTCGTAGCTGCCCAGCGCACGGCCGCGCTTGAGCAGCAGGAACCGGGTGGCGACCGGGTAGGCGTGGTGCGGGTTGTGGGTGATCAGCACGACGCCGAGGCCACGATCACGTGCCTGGGCCACGTACTTCAGCACCACTCCGGCCTGCTTCACGCCCAACGCGGCCGTCGGTTCGTCCAGGATCAGCACCTTGGCGCCGAAGTGCACGGCGCGGGCGATGGCGACGCACTGCCGTTCGCCGCCCGACAACGTGCCGACCGGCTGTTCCACGTCGCGAAGGTCGATGCCCATGTCGGACAACGCCTTCTTGGTGATCTCCTTGCCCTTCTTGCGGTCCAGGAAACCGAACTTCGTGGTCGGCTCCGACCCCAGGAAGAAGTTGCGCCACACCGACATCAGCGGCACCACGGCGAGGTCCTGGTACACGGTCGCGATGCCGTGGTCCAGGGCCTCGCGGGGCGACGAGAAGCGGATCTCCTCGCCCTCGACCTTGAACGAGCCCTGGTCGTGCTGATGGACACCGGCCAGGATCTTGATCAGGGTCGACTTGCCGGCGCCGTTGTCGCCGAGCACGCAGGTGACCTCACCCGCGTTGACCACAGTGGACACATCGCTGAGCGCGATGACGCTGCCGTAGGTCTTGCCGATGTTCTCGGTCTCGATGAGGGACGTCATCGCCTGACCCTTTCCGCTCGGCGGCGCAGCATGTTGTTCACCAGCACCGCGGCCAGCAGCATCACGCCGAGGAACAGCTGGAACCAGTCGCTGTTCCACCCTGCGTAGACGATGCCCTGCCGGGCCATGCCGAAGATCAGCGCGCCGATCGCCGCACCCACCGCGGAACCGAAGCCACCGGTGAGCAGGCACCCGCCGATCACCGCCGCGATGATGTACTGGAACTCGAGGCCGATGCCCTGGTTCGCCTGCACGCTCGCGTACCGCAGGATGTTGATCGAGCCCACGAGCCACGCGGCGAACGCCGTCGTCATGAACAGCAGGATCTTCGACCGCACGACCGGCACACCGACCGCGCGTGAGCTCACCGCGGCACCGCCGATCGCGAAGATCCAGTTGCCGAACTTGGTGCGCATCAACACCGTTGACGCGATCACGGTGAACAGGACCCACCAGATGATGGACACGTAGAAGCTCTGTCCGCCGATCTGGAACGTCGAGGCGAACAGGAACCCCGCCGACTCGTAGCCGGCGGCCTCCCGCATGCCCGACACCTGCACGCTGCCCGTCACCAGGCGCGTGATGCCGAGGTTGAGGCCCTGCAACGCCAGGAAACTGCCCAGCGTCACGATGAAGCTCGGCAGGCCCGTGCGCATCACGAGCCAGCCGTTCAGCGCGCCCACCGCCAGTGCGAAGGCGAGCGACACCAACAACGCCAGCCAGACGTTGAGTCCCAGCTGGGTGGCGAGGAGAGCCGTGACGAGCGCGGTGGACGCGGTCATGACACCGGCGGACAGGTCGAACTCGCCACCGATCATGAGCATCGCCACCGCGACCGCCATGATGCCGAGCATGGAGGCGTCGTCCAGCCAGGTGGCCGCACCACCCACGCTCAGGAACTGCTCGGTGACCACGGAGAAGAACAGGAACACGAGCAGTGCGCCGAGCATGGCGCCGATCTCCGGGCGTTTGATCAGCTGATCCATCGCCCTGGGTTTGCTCAGCCGTTCGTCTGCAGCCGGTGGAGCTGTGGCCGTCACGGTCATCTCCCCGCCTCTCCCTTACCTCTTGCCGTTCTTGGCGTACTCCGCGACCTTGTCCACATTGGACTTGTCGACGAAGCCGGGACCGGTGAGGACGGGCTTGCCGCCACCGAGGGTGTTGGCGTTGTCCTTGAAGAGCTTCAGCATCACGATCGGCAGGTAGCCCTGCTGGTACTGCTGCTGGTCGACGGCGAACAGCACCTCGCCCGCCTTGATGGAGCTGACCACGTCGGCGTTCAGGTCGAACGTCGCGACCTGCGCCTTCGAGCCCGCGCCCTTGATCGCGGAGGCCGCGTTCACGGCGACCTGCGGGTTGAGCGCCAGCACACCGTCGACGGCGGTGTCGGACTGCAGCTTGGCCTTGATGCGGGCCTCGATGTCGGTCGGGTTGGAGATGTCGACCTGGAGGTTCTCCACCGCGCCGCCGAAGCCGGTGCGGGCACCGTCGCAGCGCTGGTTGAGGCCCGAGTTGCCGGCCTCGTGGATCACGCAGAGCAGCTTGGTCTTGCCCGCGGCCTTGAGCTTCTTGCCGGCTTCCTCACCGGCGATCGACTCCTCCTGGCCGACGTGCGCCATGGCACCGAACTCCGCGCTCTTCGCGCTGCCGGAGTTGATCGTGATGACCGGGATGCCGGCCTTCACCGCGTTCTCGATGGAGGTCTTGAGCGCGTCCGGGTTCGCCATCGACACCACGATGCCGCCGACCTTCTGCGACACGGCGTTGTCGATCAGCTTGGCCTGGGCGCCGGGGTCGCCGTCGGAGTTGTAGGTGACGCCGACGCCGAGCTGCTTGCCCGCGTCCTCGGCACCGACCTTCACGACGCTCCAGAACGCGTCACCCGCGGTGCCGTGCGTGATGACGGCGACCTTGAGGTCCCCGGTGGCCGGTGCGCTGTTGTTCTGCGTGTTTGAGGTGTTGGTTCCCGTGGGACCGCTGCAGGCGGCGAGTAGAGCAACACCGGCGAGAGCAACGCCCGCGCGGATGACCAGACGAGACTTCATCGTCTCCAGTCCCTTCAGAGGATCTTGCTGAGGTGCGCGAGACTGCGCCCGGTGTCCTTCAGTGGCTTGTCCACTGGACTTCCGTCCTTGAGCTGGGTGTCCTGCTCCAGGACGAACCAGCCGGTGTAGCCCGCCTCTTGAACGAGCTTCACCAGCGCTTCCACGTCCACGTCGCCGTCCCCGAGCGGCACGTAGATGCCCTGTTCCACGGCATCTGTGTAACTGAGTTCGCCGCTGCGCACCTTCGCCGCGATCTCGTCACGCACGTCCTTGAGGTGCACGTGACCGATCCGGTCCGGGTAGCGGCGCGCCAGTTCGACCGGGTCCGTGCCACCGATGAGGAGGTGGCCGGTGTCCAGGCAGAGCTGGAGATCGGAGTCCGCGAGGAACCTGTCGACCTCCGCCTCCCGCTCGACGTGGGTGCCCACGTGCGGATGCAGCACGGTTTCGAGGCCGTGCCCGGCGGCGATCTCACGGATCTTCGCGCAGGTGGCGACGAGGGTGTTCCACTCGTCGTCGGTGAGCTTCGGGGTCTCGTCGTAGCCGTCCAGCCCGGTCGCGGCGGCGAGCACCAGAACCTCGGCGCCACCGGCCTTCAGGATCGCGGCCACCCGGCCGGCTTCGTCCAGAGTGGACTGGACGTCGGTGTGCAGGGTGACCGCGAGGAAGCCGCCGACCAGCGTGAGGTCGTGGCTGCTCAGGAGGGTTTTCAACGCTTCGGGGTCGGCCGGCAGGTAGTCGGGCGGGCCGAGTTCGGTGGCGGTGAGCCCGAGCGAGTGCATCTGGCTCAGCACGGTGTCGGACGGGAGCACGTTGCCCCATCCGGGCACCTCGCACACGCCCCAGGAGATCGGTGCCCCAGCGATCTTCGCCATGCCTAGTTCCCCTCGATCCTCACCGGTGCGCCGCTGCGACGCGACTGCTCACAAGCTTCGGCCAGGCGCAGGCTGATCAAACTCTCTCGCGCCGGCGACGGGTTCGCGACCTCGCCCTTGATGACCTGCGTGAACAGGTTCATCTCGTTGACGTACGCGCGGTGGAAGCGCTCCGGGAAACCGGGGTAGGCGTCCGGTCCGGCCACGTGACCGCCGGGCTCCAGCGAGTTCAGCGGTGTGCGCGCGTCGACGCCCGCGACCAGGGAGTCCTTGCTGCCCAGCACCTCGATGCGGTGGTCGTAGCCGACCGGGTCGTGCCGTCCACCGGCCAGCGTGGCGTGCGCGCCGCCCTCGAACTTCAGCATCACGACGGCGTTGTCCACGTCGTCGGCGTCCGCGAACGCCTGGTGCACCAGGACCGAGCCGCTCGCGTAGACCTCCACGACGGGCTGGCCGACCAGCCACGGCACGCAGTCCAGGTCGTGGATCAGCAGGTCGCGGAAGATGCCACCGGAGGCGGGCAGGTAGGAGAAGTCCGGCGGGTTCGCGTCGTTGCCGACGGCCCTGACCAGGTAGATGTCGCCGACCTCGCCCGCGCGGATGCGGCGGTGGAGCTCGTAGACGGCCGGGTCGAACCGGCGCTGGAAGCCGACGAGCACCTCGACGCCGGACTTCTCGACGTCCGCGATCAGCGCGGCCATCTCGGCGACGTCGCTCGCGATCGGCTTCTCGCACAGCGTGGGGACGCCCTGCGCGATGGCCGCGCGGAGCATCTCGGGGTGGGTGTTCGTCGGGGTGGCGAGCAGGACGCCGTCGACGTTGCCCAGGAGGGTGTCGAGGTCGTCCACCGCCTTGGTCCCGGCGAGTTCGGCCGACGCCTGCGCTGCCCTGCCGGGCACCGGGTCGAAGAGAAGTACCTCGTCGACTCGATCCAGTGCGGCGAGGTTGGTCGCATGCATGGTGCCGATCCTGCCGACACCCGCTACTCCGATCCGCATCGCAGGTTTCCCCTGTTCATCGCCGAGATGTGTTAGAGCGCTCTATTGGTTGGAGCGCTCTAACCCTGTAACTTCGGCCACAGGGTGTCAAGAGGGGAGGTGGTTGCGAAGTGGTCAGGCCGACGATGGAAGACGTCGCTCTGCGGGCGGGGGTGTCCCGGGCACTGGTGTCGCTGGTGATGCGCGGTTCACCCAAGGTGAGCGAGTTGCGACGCAGCGCTGTGCTGAAGGCCGCGGAGGAACTGGGGTACTCCCCGCACGCCATGGCGCGATCGCTGGCCTCGCGCACGTCGACGGTGCTCGGCGTGATGGTGTCCGACCTGCACAACGCGTTCTTCGCGGAGGTCGTGGACGGCATCGACGAGGTGGCGCGCGAGCAGGGGTTCGACATCATCATCAACACCGGCGGCCGCTCGCCCGCCCGTGAGCGCCGTGCCCTGGAATCGCTGCTGTCGTTTCGCCCTGCCGGGTTGATTCTGCTGTCGCCTGTCGTACCGGCGACCGCGATCGGCAAGGCCGCCGAACAACTTCCCGTGGTGCTGGTCGCCCGGTCGTCTCGTGTGTCCACTGTGGATACCGTGAACGACGACGGCGAGCAGGGCGCACGACTGGCCGTTGACCACCTTGTTTCTTTGGGACACAAGCGCATTGCGCATTTGGACGGCGGCGAAGGAACCCAGGCCGGACCTCGTCGGCGCGGATACGTCGCCGCGATGGAAGCCCACGGGCTCGTGCCGCAGGTCGTGTCGTCCGAATACACCGATGCGGCTGGAGCGCGCGCGATCCGTTCGTTGATCGACGACGATGCTTTGCCCACGGCCATCCTGTCCTGCAACGACTTCAACGCCGTCGGCGCCATCTCAGCCTTGGAAGACGCCGGATTGCGCGTTCCTGACGATGTTTCCGTTGTGGGATACGACAACACTTCACTGGCAGCGTTGCGCCACGTCTCGCTGACCACGATCGACCAGCCCCGTGCCGAGTTCGGCCGGTTGGCCGCTGACGCGCTTCTGCAGCGCGTTCGTGAAGAGCGCATCGAACCCGTGCGCCATCTCCTCAATCCCTCGCTCGTAGTCCGCAGCACGACAGCTCCCCCAGGAGGACCGCGTTGAGCACCATCCCCCACTGGATCGACGGCGCCCGCACCACGGGGGTGTCGTCTCGCAAGTCCGATATCTTCAACCCCGCGACAGGCTCCGTCGCCGCGCAGGTCGTGCTGGCCGAGCAGGCTGACGTCGACCTCGCCGTCTCTTCTTCCTTGAAGGCCGCGCTGTCCTGGTCCGAGTCTTCTCTGTCGACGCGGTCGCGCATCCTCTTCGAGTACCGCCACCTGTTGCACACGCACCGCGACGAGCTCGCCGCGATCATCACGTCCGAGCACGGCAAGGTGCTGTCCGACGCGGCCGGCGAGGTGCAGCGCGGCCTTGAGGTCGTCGAGTTCGCTTGCGGCATACCGCAACTGCTGAAGGGCGAGCACTCCGAGCAGGTCTCGCGCGGGGTCGACGCGTACTCGTTCCGGCAGCCGTTGGGCGTCGTCGCGGGCATCACGCCTTTCAACTTCCCCGTGATGGTGCCGATGTGGATGTTCCCCATCGCCATCGCCTGCGGGAACACCTTCGTGCTGAAGCCTTCCGAACGCGACCCCTCGGCTTCTTTGAGGCTGGCCGAACTGTTCAAGGAGGCCGGCCTGCCCGACGGCGTGCTGAACGTCCTGCAGGGCGACGCCTTCGCGGTCAACGCGCTGCTGGACCACCCGGACGTCGCCGCGGCGTCGTTCGTCGGCTCGACCCCGATCGCGCGGCACGTCTACTCGCGCGGCACCGCGGCCGGCAAGCGCGTGCAGGCCCTGGGCGGCGCCAAGAACCACATGGTCGTGCTGCCCGACGCCGACCTCGACGTGGCCGCCGACGCCGCCGTTTCCGCAGGCTACGGCTCTGCCGGCGAGCGTTGCATGGCGATCTCGGTCGTCGTGGCCGTGGGCGAGACCGGCGACGAACTGGTGTCGAAGATCGCCTCGCGGACCCGCGACCTGCACCCGTCGGTGCTGCCGGGCACCGACCCCGACGCCCAGATGGGCCCACTGGTCACCGGCGTGCACCGGGACCGCGTCCGGTCCTATGTGGACGCGGGCGAGGCGGCCGGTGCCTCGCTGGTCGTGGACGGCCGCGGCTATGCACCCGAAGGACACTCGGATGGCTTCTGGCTCGCGCCGACGTTGTTCGACCACGTCACCCGCGACATGACCATCTACACCGACGAGATCTTCGGGCCGGTGCTGACCGTCGTGCGCGCCGACACGTTCGAGGACGCCCTGGAACTGGTGAACGCCAATCCTTATGGCAACGGCACCGCGATCTACACCGGTGACGGCCTCGCCGCCCGCGAGTACCAGCGACGCGTGCACGTCGGCATGGTCGGCATCAACGTGCCGATCCCCGTGCCGATGGCCTACTACTCGTTCGGCGGATGGAAGGACTCGCTCTTCGGCGACACGCACGTGCACGGCGCTGAGGGCGTGAAGTTCTACACGCGCGCCAAGGCGGTCACGGCCCGGTGGCCGCAGCAGCACGGCGTGAACCTGGGCTTCCCGACTCACGGCTGAGCTGGAGAAACGAGAAAGCCCCCGCCGGGAGAGCGGGGGCTTTCTCGTGCGATCAGGCGTCGACCTTCTCGCGTTCCGGTTCCGCCGCGGCGGGCGGCTTCGGCAGGAACCGCTTGAGCAGCGGGAAGAACAGGATCACCACGATGATCGCGTAGACCACGATCGCCATCGGGCTGTTCACCAGACCGGTCAGCGAGCCGTCGGAGAGCTGCAGCGAGCGGCGCATCTGCTGTTCCGCGGCCGGGCCGAGGATCACGCCGATGATCGCGGGCAGCACCGGCAGGCCGTAGCGGCGCATGCCGAAGCCCAGCAGGCCGATCACGAACATCAGCAGCAGGTCGAAGATGTCCGCGTTGACCGCGTAGGCGCCTACCGAGGCGAAGAACAGGATGCCCGCGTAGAGGTACGGCCTGGGGATGCGCAGCAGCTTCGCCCACAGCGGTGCCAGCGGCAGGTTCAGGACCAGCAGCAGGGTCAGGCCGATGAACAGCGACGCGATCAGTGCCCACACCAGGCCGGACTCGCGTTGGAACAGCAGTGGGCCCGGCTGGATGCCGTACTGCTGGAACGCCGCGAGCATGACGGCCGCGACCGCCGTGGTCGGGAGGCCGAGCGCGAGCATCGTGACCAGGGTGCCCGCGGCGGAGGCGGAGGCCGTGGACTCCGGGCCCGCCACGCCCTCGATGGCGCCCTTGCCGAACTCGTCCTTGTGCTTGGAGAGCCGCTTCTCCGTCACGTACGACAGGAACGTCGGGATCTCCGCGCCGCCGGCCGGGATCGCGCCGAACGGGAACCCGATGAGCGGGCCGCGCAGCCACGGCTTCCAGGTGCGCTTGAGGTCGGCGCGGGACAGCCACGGGCGGCCGACCGGGATCGGTTCGAACGGCTTGCGGCGCAGGTGGGCCGCTACCCACAGGGCCTCGCCGACCGCGAAGAGCGCCACCGCGACGATGACGATGTCGATGCCGTCGGCCAGGTGCAGCGAGCCGAACGTCAGGCGCTGCTGGCCGGTCATCTCGTCGAGGCCGACCAACCCCAAGGTCAGGCCGATGAGCAACGAGGCGACGCCGCGGATCCGGGAGGCGCCGAGCACCGAGGTCACGGCGATGAACGCCAGCACCATGATCGCGAACAGGTCGGGTGCGCCGATGTCGACGGCGTGCTTGGCGACGAACGGGGCCAGCAGGACGATCAGGATCGTGCCGATGATGCCGCCGGTGAAGTGGCCGATGGCGGCGGCGGCAAGCGCTTGCGCTCCACGTCCCTTGCGGGCCATGGGATTGCCTTCGAACGCGGCCACGACCGCGGCGCTCTCACCCGGTGTGTTCAGCAGGATCGACGTGGTCGAACCGCCGAACATGCCGCCGTAGTAGATGCCCGCGAACATGATGAACGCGCCGGTCGGCTCCATGCCGTAGGTGACGGGCAGCAGCAGGGCCACCGCCATGGCCGGGCCGATGCCCGGCAGGACGCCGATCGCGGTGCCCAGGAGGACGCCGATCGCGGCGAGCAGCAGGTGTGTCGGCGTCAGCGCGGTCGCGAAGCCGTCGAGCAGTTGTTCCACCTAGAACACCTCCATCAACGGGCCACCGGGGAGCGGGACACCGAGCAGGTTGTTGAACACCACGAAGGTGAAGATCGAGAGACCGGCCGCGATCAACGGGTCGCGCACCAGATTGCGGCTGCCGAGCGCGTAGGCCGCGCCCCAGAACAGGATCGCGCCGGAGATCGGGAACCCGACCACGCCGATCAGCGCGGCGTTCGCGAGGAAAGCACCGCACAGCAGGAGAACCGTGCGCCAGTCGGCGGGTGCGGACAGGTCGACGTCCTCGCCGGCCTCTGCCTCGCCCTTGCCGCCGCGCAGCACGTCACGGGCCAGCAGGGCGGCCACGATCAGCAACAGCGAGCCGACCAGGATCGGCACCGCCTTCGGGCCGACGGGGCCGCGCTGGGCGAAGTCCGTGGGGATGCGCAGCGCGTCGGTGAGCACCAGCACGCCGAGCACGACCAGCAGTGCGCAGATGCCCAGCTCGGAGTGTTCGCGGAGCCAGTTCTTCCGCTCCGGCGTCGTCACGGTCGTCATGCCAGCCCCAAGTCCTTGAGCACCGTTGCCACCCGCTTGTTCTCGTTCTCCAGGAAGGTCCTGAACTCGTCTCCCGGCGCGAAGGCGTCCGTCCAGCCGTTGCGCTGCAACGCTTCCTGCCACTGCGGCGTCTTCTGGAGGTTCTGGAACACCTCGACCAGCTTCGCCTTGTCGGTCGCCGAGATGTCAGGAGGAGCGACGATGCCGCGCCAGTTCGTGAACTCGACGTCCACACCGGACTGTTGCAACGTCGGCGCGTCGATGCCCTGGATACGGTCCTTGCTCGTCACCGCGAGGACGCGCAACGTGCCGGCCTGGATCTGGTCGCGGTACTCGCCGACGCCGGAGACGCCGAACGCGACCTTGCCGCCGAGCACCGAAGCGAGCAGCTCGCCGCCGCCGTCGAACGGGATGTAGTTGACGGTCTTGGGCTGCAGGCCCACGGCCTTCGCGATCAGCATCGGCGCCAGGTGGTCGGGGCCGCCGGGAGCCGAACCGCCGCCGACCGTCACCGTGCCGGGGTTGGCCTTCCAGGCGTCGACGAGTTGTTGCATCGACGTGTACGGCGAGTCCTTCGCGACCACGACGATGTCCGGTTCCTCGATCAGCTTCGCGATCGGGGTGGTGTCGAGCAGCGAGTTCGGCGACTTGTTCGTGTACACCGCGCCCACGACGCCCAGACCCATCGACATGATCAGCTTGCCGTTGCCGCGCTCACCGACCGTGCGCCCGAGTCCGACCGTGCCGCCCGCGCCGGGGAGGTTGAACACCTCGGCGTTGCGCAGCAGGTCAGCGTCCTCCATGGCCTTTGCCGCCGTGCGAGCCGTGATGTCGTAACCGCCGCCAGGAGCGTTCGGCACCAGCACCCGCAGCGCTCGTACCTGGCTCGTCTCGCCGCTGTCCGCACCCGGCGTCAGCAGCGGCGGCACGAGCAGGACGGCGAGCAACGCCGTCGCCACCGCCACCCACACCTTCACCGACACTGTGATCCCCGCCTCTCATCCGCGTGGTTGGACATGTTGCTCTCGTGTAAACCTTGATGTCGCTCTTGCGCTTCTAAGGTTTCTTTCGGTCTTTCTGGTCACGGGAGGTTTCATGCGCCGACGCCGTTCCCTGGCCAGTCAACTTCTCGCATGGCAACTCGTAGTCGTCACGTTGCTACTGTGCGCGGTGGGCGCGCTGACTGTCGTCCAGACGGGCAGCAACTTTCGCTCCAACGAGGAACGCCGGATGCTGTCGGTCGCCGAGACCGTCGCCGCGAACTCGCTGGTCCAGGAGGAGATGGGCAACTGGCGCCTGCTGTCCGCGCCCGCCGAGACCGCCCGCAGCCTGTCCGGCGCCTCCTACGTGCTGATCCTCAACGAGAACCGGCTCGTGATCGCCTCACCGGACCCGGCGCAGATCGGGTCCACTCTGGACACCCGCGCCACGGCCCTGGAGGGCCGGTCGTGGACGGGCACCATCGGCGACTCGATCGAGGCGCACGTGCCGGTGTTCGACCCGACCAGCCGCCAAGTCAACGGCATGGTGATCGCGGGCGCCGAGGAACCGGGAATCTTCGCGGGCGCGCTGGAGCAGCCCCTCGACGTGCTGCGCTACCTGGCGATCGCGCTGCTCATCGGCGTCACCGGCTCGTTGCTGCTGGCTCGCAGGGTGAAGAACCAGACGCTCGGGCTGGAGCCGCACGAGATCACCGCGCTGGTCGAGAACCGCGAGGCGTTGCTGCACGGCATCCGCGAGGGCGTCGTCGGTCTCGACGGGCAGAACCGGATCACGCTGGTCAACGACCACGCGAGCGACCTGCTGGCGTTGCCGGAGGACGCGGTCGGCCGCTCGGTCGAGGAACTGGAGCTCAACGACCGGCTGCGCGACGTGCTGACCGGCCGCGCGACCGGTGTCGACCAACTCGTGCTGCGGCAGGGCGTGGTGCTGACGCTGAACCGCATGCCGATCGACGGCGCGGGCGCCGTCGTGACGTTGCGAGACCGCACGGAACTCCTTGCGCTGCAACACGAACTCGACGCCTCGCAGCACGCGACGGACACACTGCGGGCGCAGGCGCACGAGTTCGCGAACCGGCTGCACACCATCGCCGGGCTGATCTCGTTGAAGGAGTACGACGAGGTCACCAACTACATTCACCAGATCAGCTCGGCGCAGGACCAGTGGCGGACCGAGGTCGGCGAGTCGATCGGCGACCCCGCCGTGGCCGCGCTGCTGATCGCCAAGGCGTCGCTCGCGGCCGAACGGGGCACGGCGCTGCGGCTGGGTCCGGACAGCGTGCTGGGCAGGGTCGACGAGGCCCTGTCGGCGGATCTGGTGATGGTGCTGGGAAATCTCGTCGACAACGCGTTGGACGCGCTGAGTTCGCTGAACACGAACGGCGCGGGGAAGTGGATCGAGGTGGGTGTGATGCAACTGGACGACGAGGTCCAGGTCGTGGTGCGCGACTCCGGTCCCGGGGTGGCGCCGGAGCTCGCGGAAGAGGTGTTCCGGCACGGGTTCACGACCAAGGCGGCATCGCACGGCGAACGGGGCATCGGACTCGCGCTGATCAGGCGGGCGTGCCTGCGGCGCGGCGGTTCGGTGAGCGTGTCAGGTTCAGTGTTCACGGCAAGGCTGCCCTGGTGATCCGGGTGCTGGTCGTCGACGACGACTTCATGGTGGCCAAGGTGCACAGCGGCTACGTCGCGCGCACCGACGGGTTCGAGGTCGTCGGCGTCGCGCACACCGGCGGGGACGCGGTGCGGCTGGCCGCCTCGCTGAAGCCGGACCTCGTGCTGCTCGACATCTACCTGCCCGACCAGAGCGGGCTGGACGTGCTGAAGTCGTTGCGCGCCAACGAGGACGTCGACGTCATCGTGATCACGGCGGCGACCGACGTCGAGACCGTGCGCAGTGCGATGCGCGGTGGCGTGCTGCACTACCTGATCAAGCCGTTCGACTACGCGGCCCTGCGCGACCAGCTCGCGCACTTCGCGTCGTTGCGGGACAAGCTGCACCGGCTCGACTCGGCCGGGCAAGCGGACGTGGACCAGGTCTTCGGTGCGCGCCCCACCTCGAAACCGTTGCTACCCAAGGGTTTGACACCGGAGACCGCGCGGCTCGTGGACACCGCGCTGCGGTCGCACCCGGAAGGGCTGTCGGCGTCGGAATGTGCTTCCTCGACGGGCGTCGCGAGGGTCAGCGCGCGCCGGTACCTGGAGCACTTCGTGTCGACGGGACGGGCCGAGGTCCGGTTGCGGTACGGCGGAACCGGCCGGCCCGAACGGATCTACGCGCTAGTCCCAGGAGCCTGAACGGCCGCGGCCGCGCTTGGTGTCCGCACGGCGCTTCTTCGAGGCGATGCGGCGTTCCTGCGAACCCCTGGTGGGCTTGGTCGCCCTGCGCATCGGAGGCGGTGGCGCAGCGGCCTCACGCAGGATCACGGCGAGGCGTTCGCGGGCGGCGGCGCGGTTCTGCAGCTGCGCGCGGTGCTCGGAGGCGGCGATCGTGAGCACGCCGTCGACGAGCCTGCCGGCCAGCCGGTCGAGCATCCGCTGCTTGAGGTGAGCGGGGATCGACGGCGAGGCAGCCAGGTCGAACGAGAGCTCCACACGGCTGTCCGCCGTGTTCACTCCCTGCCCGCCCGGCCCACCTGACCTGGAAAAACGTTCGCGCAGCTCGGACGCTGGCACCACCAGCGTCCTCGTCACGGTCACGTCGTTCATGCCTCAAGGTTAGAAGGTGAAGCCCGGCAATGTCGCGATCTTTATCAGGGCTTCCCGGCCGAGGACCGGTTCGGGCCGCCCCACCGAGGTATCCAACGACTGTGTGAAGGGAAGGTCCGCTCGGAAGCTGCCGACGTTGTCACTCCAGATGGAGACGTGCGTGCCGTCGGGCCGATGCGCTTCCGCCCTCCAGGACATCTGGCCTGTACCAGGCATGCGGATCACGAAGGTCACGATCTTGACGCCGTCGACCTCTTCGTACCGGCACTCCTCGCCCCCGTTGCAGGTGACGCTGGCGGGCCCGTCGGCTGAGACGTCGAGCAACAGGCCGCTCGTGCCGGCGGCATCGGTCAGCCTGGCGACCGCCATCCGGCGCTCGGGCCCGTTGACGTTGTAGAACTGCAGCGCCTTCGTCCACGCCACGTCGTGCGCGGTGACGCTCGCCGGGATGATGTTCGAGTCGCGCAGGATCCGGGTGAGCTCGGCGTTGTGATCGGCGGACTGTGGCCACACCGTCGACGCTGATGGTGGTGCCGATGTCGCGGTCTCGCGCGGTCGCACCAGGTAGCCGGCCGTGCCGAACCCCGCGACGAGCACGAACGCCAGTGCCGTCGCGATCGCGGTCCGCCTGCGGACCAGTTTGGTCTTGCCCTTGCGGATGACCTCGGAGCGGTAGATCCGCAGCTCCGGCTCGTCCTCCAGCAGGCCACGCAACGCGGCGAGGCCCTTGGCGGCCTGACTCTTCACCGTGCCCTCCGTCCTGCCGAGGATGCGGGCGGTCTCGGTGATGCTCAGGTCCTCCCAGTACCGCAGCACGACGACAGCACGTTGCCCAGGAGGCAACATGTCGAGGACTTCGCGCAGGTCCAGGTCGAACGTCGAGTCCGGGACGGCGCGTTCGGGCACGGCGTCGACGGAGCGTTCGCGCTGGAAGAAGCCGCGCCGGGTCTCGTCGATCGCGGTGCGCACGAGCACTTTGCGTGCGTAGGCGTCGACGCTGTCCTTGCGCACGCGCGACCAGGCCACGTACATCTTGATCAGCGCGGTCTGGACGATGTCCTCGGCACGGTGCCAGTCGCCGCACAGCAGATATGCCGTGCGGCGCATGACGAGCGCACGTGCGTCGACGAACTCCCCGAACTCGCGGTCGCGGTCCAAGTGCCCCTCCTCGGTCGCCGCTTAGTACGCGACGACCGCCTCAGGAGGTTGCCTCAGAATCGCGGGTGGTCGCCGACGAGCTTGGCGCCGCCCTCGGCGGACTTGGTGATCTCGCCGAGCACCCACGCCGGGACGTGGCGGGCGGTGAGCACGGCCAGCGCGCGGTCGACGTCCTCCGGCGCGACGACGGCGACCATGCCGACGCCCATGTTGAACGCCTTCTCCATCTCCTCGCGCTCGACGCGGCCGCGCTGGGCGATGAGCTGGAAGACGGGCGCGGGCGTCCAGGTGCCGCGGTCGAGCGTCGCGTGCAGGCCCTCGGGCAGCACGCGGGCCAGGTTCGCGGCCAGGCCACCACCGGTGACGTGGGAGAAGCAGCGGACCTCGGTCTCGGCGATCAGCGCCAGGCAGTCCTTGGCGTAGATCTTGGTCGGCTCCAGCATCTCCTCGCCGAGGGTGCGGCCGAACTCCTCGACGTGGCCCTCCAGCGGCATGCGCGCGATCTCCAGCAGCACGTGCCTGGCGAGCGAGTAGCCGTTGGAGTGCAGGCCGGACGAGCCCATCGCGATGACGACGTCGCCGTCGCGGACGCGGTCGGGGCCGAGCAGCTTGGAGTGCTCGACCACGCCGACGCCGGTGCCGGAGATGTCGTAGTCCTCGTCGCCCATCAGGCCGGGGTGCTCCGCGGTCTCGCCGCCGAGCAGCGCGCAACCGGCCTGGACACAGCCCTCGGCGATGCCCTTGACCAGCGCCGCGATCTTGTCGGGGACGACCTTGCCGACCGCGATGTAGTCCTGCACGAACAACGGCTCGGCGCCGCACACGACCAGGTCGTCGACGATCATGGCGACGAGGTCGATGCCGATGGTGTCGTGCTTGTCGAGCGCCTGCGCGATCGCGATCTTGGTGCCGACGCCGTCCGTGGAGGACGCGAGGATCGGCTCCTTCCAGCGGTCGAGCTTGAGCTGGAACAGGCCGGCGAAGCCACCGATGCCACCGAGCACCTCGGGCCGATGCGCCTTGGCCGCCCACGGCTTGAGCTTCTCCACCGCCTCGTCACCTGCGGCGATACTGACTCCGGCGGCGGCGTAGGTGGCCTTGGCGCTGTCGGTCACGTCAACTTCTTCCACTTGGATCTGGGTGCTCAGGGACGACGCAGGGCGTCTTCGGCACCATAGCCGCTCGCCAGAACGGGAGCGGCTGAGCCCGACACGCCCTTGAGGCCCTCGAGCAGGTGCTTGCCCATGAGCGCGTCCTGCGGCAGTTCGATGGGGTACTCGCCGTCGAAACAGGCCGAGCACAGCCGCGACTTGGGCTGCTCGGTCGCCGCGACGAGCTGCTCCAGCGACACGTACCCGAGCGAGTCGGCGCCGACCGAGCGACGGATGCCGTCGTCGTCCAGGCCGTTCGCGATGAGCTCCGCGCGGGAGGCGAAGTCGATGCCGTAGAAGCACGGCCACTTGACGGGCGGCGAGGCGATCCGCACGTGCACTTCGAGCGCACCGGCCTCGCGCAGCATGCGGACGAGCGCGCGCTGCGTGTTGCCGCGCACGATCGAGTCGTCCACGACGACCAGCCGCTTGCCGCGGATGACGTCGCGCAACGGGTTCAGCTTCAGCCGGATGCCCAGCTGGCGGATGGTCTGCGACGGCTGGATGAACGTCCGGCCGACGTAGGCGTTCTTGACCAGACCGGATCCGTACGGGATGCCGCTGGCCTGCGCGTAGCCGATGGCGGCGGGCGTGCCGGACTCCGGCACCGGGATCACCAGGTCGGCCTCGACCGGGTGCTCCTTGGCGAGGCGGCGGCCGATCTCGACGCGCGTCGCGTGGACGCCGCGGCCGGAGATCGTCGTGTCCGGGCGCGCCAGGTAGACGTACTCGAAGATGCAGCCCTTGGGCTCGGGCGTCGCGAACCGGGTCGACCGCAGGCCGTCCTCGTCGATCGCGATCAACTCGCCGGGCTCGACCTCGCGCACGAAGCTCGCACCGACGATGTCGAGTGCCGCGGTCTCGCTCGCCACGACCCAGCCGCGTTCCAACCGGCCGAGCACCAGCGGGCGCACGCCGTGCGGGTCACGCGCCGCGTACAGGGTGGACTCGTCGGAGAACGTCAGGCAGTACGCGCCCTTGACCGTGGGCAGCAGCTCCAGCGCGGCCTGCTCGATGCCCTTGTCGGCCGCCGCGTGGGCGAGCAGGCCGCAGAGGATGTCCGAGTCGGTGGTGGCGCCGTTGCGCTCGACGATGCCGAGGCCCTTGGCCTTCTCCAGCAGCTCGGCGGTGTTCACCAGGTTGCCGTTGTGGCCGAGGCTCAGCGCACTGCCAGTGGCCGTCGTCCGGAACGTCGGCTGGGCGTTCTCCCAGGTCGTGGACCCGGTGGTGGAGTAACGGCAGTGCCCGACGGCCACGTGGCCCTTGAGGCTCTGCAGGACCTGCTCGTCGAACACCTGGCTGACGAGACCGAGATCCTTGAAGACGACGACCTGGGTCCCGTCGCCGACCGAGATGCCGGCCGCCTCCTGCCCGCGGTGCTGCAGGGCGTAGAGGCCGTAGTAGGTCATCTTGGAGACGTCTTCACCCGGAGCCCAGACGCCGAAGACGCCACACTCCTCACGGGGTTCCTGTTCGGACTGGGAATGGTCGTCGACCACCGAATTGGCTCCCTCACGATGGGGCTGGCTTCAACCCGAGTGTAAGTGGAGCAGGGGGCCAACCACCCCCTTCAGACCCCTGGTGAGGTGATGAAACTCATGCCATCCGGCACTTCGAGAGCTCCAGCGGGTTGCCGTTGAGGTACTCGAAGCCCTCGGACTGTTCCTGGCCCACGCAGATGATCTCGTCGCCCACCGCCACCTCGTCGCGCACCTTCGACTCGTCCTCGAAGTCGTCCGGCTCCACGAAGGCACTCTTGAACGAGCTCTTGCCGGGTGCGCCGGCGGGCAGGTCGCCGACGAGGTCGAGGTAGATCCGGGTCGCGCAGATGACGTCGCTGTAGCCGTCGTAGCAGTTGTTGATGCTGGTGACCTTGAAGCGGATCTCGCCCTCCCAGCGGCCGAGCCCGCAGCCGGTCACCACCAGACAGGCCGCGAGCACCGCGATGATCTTGCGCATCAAGCCTTTTTGCAGTTCTTGAGATGCGTCACGACGTTCGAGTTCCCGAACGCGTTGCCCTTCTCCTGCTCGGCGGAGCAGAGCAGTTCGTCGCCGACTTGAGCGCCTTGGACTTCGTACGTCAGCAAGAACTGGCGCTTCAACTGCCCAGGTTCCAGCGTTCCCTTGGGCGCATCGCCCACCAGCTCGACCTCGAAGAACTCCGAGGAGGACTGGTTTTCCTTCGCGACGATCTTGTATCGGAGTTCCTGCTGCCAGGACGCCGCACAGGCGGTCAGCGCCAAGCAGCTGAGCAGGACGACCGCGAGCTTGCGCATCAGTGCCCCCGTCCGACCTGGAGGACGTCCAGCACGCGCTGGTCGCCGGTCATCTCCTTGAAGTTCATGCGGTTCCAGAGCCAGAAGTAGACGACCTCGGCCTCGCCGGTCACCTGCGCGTCGCCCTCTTCACCGGGAGCGGCAGCCCGGATCTCCGGTACTTCGCCCGCCACAAGAGAGATCAACCACGACTCCGGCACATCGGTCGGCCGCACCACGGCGGTGCCGGACACCTCACTCGGCACGTCACCGTCGAGTTGGGCCGCGACGATCGTGCTCAGCACCTCGTCGATGCCGTCGGCGCAGAGGTCGGCGTCCGTGGCCACGACCTGTCGGACGACCGTCTGCGCGTCGAACCGGCGCAGCACGGTCTCGTGCGCGATCCGGCGGTGCCACACCCAGGCCAGGTCAGGCGCTGCCGGCGAGAACGTCCACACCGGGCGGTTTCCCGGCACGGCGGTGAGGATCTCCGCGGCCGCGGTCAGCTGCAGGTCGAGGTACTGCAGCGGCGACAGCCCGGCAGGCGGAGGCGGCGGCTGCATGGCGGTGCGGCTGCCGGTGCGCAGGTACTCGGTGGAGGTCTCCAGGAAGCGCGCGAGGTGGATCACCAGGTCCTGGACGGTCCAGCCGGGCCGGGTCGGCACCTCGGCCGCCGGGTCCGCGTCCGCCACTGCCTTGCGGAACAACTCCGCCTGCTCGATGAACACAGCGGTCCACCGCTGAGCCGTCCACCCTGTCTGCACCATGAACGACATCGTGCCCGAAACGGTCCATCGACGAGAGTGGAACCGGCCATCATGTATCTGCGTCGCATTGATCGGTGACCAACAGGGGGTGGCGATGTTCGGCGTTGAGCCAGAGCTGCTGCGCAACGCGTCCAAGGAGTTCGGCAACGGCTCCGACGCGGTGCGCGAGGCGGCGGAGATGATCTCGATGCTCAGGCTCGACGCGGGTGCGTTCGGGGAGGTCGACGCCGCCGCGGAGTTCGCGGACGCGCTGTCGAAGTTCGTCGGCACGCACTCCCAGGACCTGCAGCGCGGTTCCTCCTGGTTCACCGACGCGGCAGAGGGTCTCGTGTCGAACGCCGAGGCCTACCAGCGCACCGAGGACGACCACACCTCGGTGATGAAGAAGCTCTTCGCGGGACTTGGGGGCGGTCAGTGAGCTACACGGATCCCGAGAGCCTGTACGGCAGGCTCGCGTCCGGCGATGCCGGTCGAATCGCCGCCGCCGCCGATCCGATCACCGGCGCGATCAGCGCGGTCGGCCGAGCCGGCGAGTCCGTCGCGAACGGTGGCAAGACCGCCGTCAGCAACTGGACCGGCGACGCCGCCACGAAGTTCACCGCGCGCGCCCAGCTGTCCGCCACCGCTGCCAAGGCCGCTGCCGAACGGCTCGGCGCGGGCGTCGACATCGTGCAGGCCGCTTCGCGTGCCTACGGCCAGATGCGAGGTGCCGCGGACCAGGCGATCGGCGTGTGGCGTGGCCGTCCGCCGGGCATGGACGAGGAGCAGACCCGCCAGCTCGCCAACCAGGTCAACCAGCACCTGGACAAGGTGAAGTCGGGCTACAACAACGTTCTGCGCTCCTACGCGAGTGCGCTCACCAAGATCCCGCCGGGCTTCGAAGAGTCCGCGCGCACGGACTGCGGCTGGGACCGCGCAGCCCAGCGCGGAGGTGCGGGCGGTGCTCTGCCGCCGGTTCCGCCGCCGGGTTCCGACCCGAAGGCCGTCGCCGACTGGTGGAAGTCGCTCAGCAAGGAACAGCAGGACGCGCTCAAGAACACCAAGTACCAGGAGCTCGGCCAGCTCCGCGGCCTGCCCGCCGACGTGCTGGACTACGCGAACCGCAAGCGGATCCCGGAGGACGCGGCGCGGTTCAACGCGGAGAAGGACCAGCTCAAGCAGCAACTGGCCGACCGTGCACGTGAGCTCGGCGTCGACCCGAACTCTTCAGAGGGTCAGCGCGCTCTGCGCAATGACGCCCAGGGCTCGCAGTTGATGTCGCAGTACGACGAAGCCGCTCGCCGCGCGAAGAACGCGGACGACGCGGTCAAAGCGCTGGACACGGCCAAAAACCTGGGCCTGGAGACTGGCAAGACGCCATACGTCCTCGCATGGAGCCCTGACGGCGCCGGCGCCAAGGAAGGCGCTATCGCCGTCGCGTTCGGCAATCCGGACACCGCGAAGAACGTCGCGGTGTGCGTGCCCGGCACCACGTCCACGCTCAGCAGCTTCGGCCTGGACCAGGCCTCGGCTCTCAGCGAGAAGATGGGTCCGGACGGCGCCGCGATCCAGTGGCTCGGCTACGACGCGCCGGAGTTCCTGCCAGGCCAGGTGAACGACCCGCAGCAGGCGATCGAGGGCGGTCAGATCCTGGCGAAGGACGTCGAGGGCTACCGCACCGCCAACCCGAACGCCCACGTCACGGTGATCGGCCACAGCTACGGCAGCACGGTCGTCGGCTACTCCGCCATGGACAACGGCCTGAAGGCGGACGACATCGTGTTCGTCGGCTCGCCGGGTGTCGGCGCGTCCAACGTCGACCAGTTGTCAGCGGGTAGCGGGCACGTCTACGTCGGTGGCACGGAACACGACCCTGTCATCCAGGCGACGAGCGGTGACTGGTTCACCAAGGACGGGTCGTCGACCGGTCCGTACGACTCCTCGTTCGGCGCGAAGACGTTCGGCACCTCCGGCGAGTCCTGGATCGGACACGCCCACTCGTCCTACTACGACAAGGACTCCGAGTCGCTCGGCAACCTGGCCAGGATCGCCAACGGTGACGGCGGCAGCGTCACCGAGCAGCGCTGGCAGGACGCGCCCACGCCGCGTGAGGTGCCCGGTTCGGACCTGCCCGGTGTCGGGCCGGTCATCGACTGGGGCGTCAACACCGGCAAGGAGGTAGTCGACATGGGCGAGGACATCTGGCGCGGTGGTGGTCAGGTCGCCGACGACATCTCGAACGGCCGCTGGGGTGACGCGGCCGGGCACGCGGTGGACACGGTCGGCGAGGTCGCGAGCGATGCCGGTGACGTCGTGGTCGACACCGTCGGCAACGCGGTGGAGCTCGGGAAGGACGTCGTCGACGGCGTCGGCGGGGCCGTCAAGACGATCGGCTCGTGGTTCTAGAACCTCACGACCGGCAGCAGGGCTGAGAGGTCGGCCCGGGTCCCCGACGCGGTGACCCGGGCACCGTCCAGCGCGTCCGCCCAGGCGAGCGCGCCGGTCGCCAGCTCCAGCCACGTGCGGGGGTCGGTCTCCACGACGTTCGGGGGCGTGCCGCGGGTGTGGCGCGGCCCTTCGACGCACTGCACGGCGGCGAACGGCGGAACGCGCACCTCGACGCTGCGACCGGGCGCGATTCGTTCGAGGGTGCGCAGGCTCAGCCGGACGGCGGCGGCGAGCACGGGACGTTCTGGCTGGTCAGCCTCACCGCGCAGCCAGGGGAGCACGGCCTGCACGGCGGCGCGCATCTCGGCGGGGTCGACGGCTTTGGCTGGCACGTCGCCCACATTAGCGAAGGGGCAGCGGTCCTCCCCGGGCTGTTGGTATACCTCTGGGCTGTGATCAGGAACTTCGCCGTCGTCGGTCCGGGGCAGGCGACCAGGGAGCGGCTGACGGCGGCTCTCGCGGCCGCGCCGAACATGGCCGTCTACCGGATCGGGCGGGGCGCGGACCCGTTGCCCGTCTCGGCGACCTTCGACCCGGCGGACCAGCCGGGCTGCCGCAGCCTGCTGGACTGGTTCGAGCGGGGTGCGCCGTCGGGCGCGGTGCTGCTGGTGGACGACTGGGAGCTGTGCTTCGACCTCGACCGGGAACTCGACAGAACCGTCGAGTGGATCGCCGCGTTCGGGCCGGCACGGGGCGTGCAGGTCGTCGTCACGGCGCGGAAGTGGGCGGTTCTGCCGGACCGGTTGCGGCGGCACCTGCACGGTGAGGCAACGGACTTCCTCGCGTTGCACGGCATCGAGCCCGATTTGGGCAACAAGCACCAGCGCCACGATCTGAAGATCGCCATCGGTTCCAACGACCGCGGCTGGCCGGTGTACCTGGACATCGGCGTGAACGGACCGAACGGCGCGTACATCGGCGCGGCCGCTGTTCGCGAGCAGAGGCTCCTCGCCGCGTTGCTGGGCCTCATGGTCACGCACTCGTCGAAGGACCTGAATCTCGGTTTGATCGACATGAAGAACATCGGCGTGTTCGACGGACTGGACGCGGCCCCGCACGTGTCGTTCGCGCTGACCGGCGAAAGCGACAACGAACTGTTCGAGCGGTTCCAGGACGGTCTCGCCGGCGAACTCGACCGCCGCCGGCGGCTGGCCGGATCCGGCGAAGCCCTCACAGCACTGCTGATCTGCGTGGACAGTGCCGAAGTGCTGGTCGAACGCTTCCCAGGCTTCCAGAACGTGCTGGAGTCCCTCATCCGCGCCGACCGCGCGCTGGGCGTCCACGTGCTCTGTTCCGGCGACGTCTTCCCGGCCTCCCTGCCGTTCCGGCTCCCCGAATGGCCGTCCGCGATCCCGCCGTACGACATCGAGGAGTGGGCGGAGGTCCTGCCGCAGGGCCTGATCGGCTCCGGCCCTTCGGCGCACGCCCTCGTGCTGCCGCCACTGCACAAGACCAACGTCGACCTCCAGCTGGAAATGCTGCCACCAGGCGGAATCGGCGTGATCGACAAGCCGTCGGAGCAACGTCGCGACGTCCTCTTCCCCGCGTTCACCGACGAACTCCGCCACGGCGCCATCGTCGGCAAGCCGGGCATGGGCAAGAGCACGACGCTGCGCACGCTCGCCGAGGTCCTCGGCAAGGATGTCGTTCGCTACCAACTGCTCGACGGCCCCGGCGAACCGCTCGACCCGCAACGCCACATCGTCGTGACCGCCCGCTCGTGGGACCAGGTGCCGCCGTTCATCAAGAACAGCCTGGCCTTCGCCGTCGAGTTCCGCCTGGACGACCCGGCCACGTCGCTCGTCGACCCCCGCCTGGCCGCCCGCGTGCCGGACCGGCCCGGATTCGGTCTCTCCGTGCCCCACCGCCTCCACACGCAGATCGCGCTCCCGTGAACCACCTCGCGCTCATCGGCACGCCCGACGCCGTCGCGTCCCGAATCGCTGCCATACAAGGGGTTTACCGCATCGGCAAGGGTGACGTGGCGGGCGTCGCGAGGAGCTTCGAGCCCGGTGACGAACGGCGGCGGCAGAACCTGCTGGCGTGGTTCGAACGCGGGGCCGAGCCCGGCGCCACCCTGTTGGTCGACGACTGGAAGTACTGCGCTGAAACCGATCCAGGGCTTGCCGACACCGTCCGGTGGATCGCGGCGAGGGTGTGGAACGTCCGGGTGATCATCACCGCGCGGTCGGTGGACGAGTTGCCGGAGCGGGTGCCGCTGTGGATCGAGGTGCTGGACTTCCTCGCGCTGCACGGGTTGAGGCGCTTCACCAAGGCGCTCGCCTGGAAGGGCCGGTGGTGGAAGGTTCCGGTCGGCGTCGGCTCGGACGGCAGGCCGGTGGTCGTGGAGCTGACGCACTTCGCCGACGGGAAGTGGCGCACGGGATCGCATCTGAGCGTCACGGCACCGGACGCGTTCCGGAGTCTGGTGCTCGGGCTGATGACCACGCACTCGCCCAAGTTGTTCCAGACGGTCTTCATCGACGCGCACGACACGGATGCGTTCGCGGGGCTTGATCAGGCGCCACACGTGCAGGCTCATCATCGTGACGCGGCAAGGGATCCCGCGACGATCGCGGCAGCTCTGCTGGCCGAGTCGGAACGCCGGCTGGAAGTCGTCGGCAACACCTGGACGATCTTCGACCACCGCGGCTTCGACCTGGTGCTGCCGCAGCTCCTCATCTGCGTCAGCGGTTTCGCGGACCTCAAAGCCACCGAACTCGGCGATGCGCTCGTGACCATCGCGCAGGACGTCGGCCAGTCCGGGATGCAGTTGCTCCTCGACGGTCCGCACGACGTGGCGGACGTGCTGATCGACGACTGCGTGGCGCCGGCGAACCTCGACGAGGTGGCGGAGTCGTTGCCGCGGTTGATGCTCCAGCCGGAACCCGCGCCGGACTTCTTCGCGCTGCACGACGTGCCGAACAAGCACGTGTGGCGGCCGCGGCCCGTCAAGCTGCAGTACCGGGTCGCGGTGGGTGTGGACGAGTTCGGGCAGCGGGTCGAGATCGACCTGAAGTCCAAGCACCTGCAGGACGGGATGGGTCCGCACGGCGAGGTGACCGCGCCGGAGAAGCGACGGGCGGAAGGCATCCGCGCACTGGTTCTCGGGCAGATGCTGCGCCATTCACCGGACGAGCTTCAGGTCGTCCTCATCGACTTCCACGGCAACGGGATGTTCGCCGGCCTGGACGGCGCCCCGCACGTGCGGCACGGGCTCGTGGACCTGCTGGAAGACCACGAGCAACGCCTCAGGAAGCTGGTGGACAGCGGCAACTACCGGAACATCTGGGACTACCGGGCGGCGGGACTCGGCCCGGTGCCGGAACTTCTGGTCTGCGTCGACGGCGTGCGAAGCCTCGTGGAGGAACGCCCGGAGTTCTTGAAGGTGCTCCAGACCCTGAGCAGGGACGGGCGCACCTACGGCCAGCACCTGCTGCTGTCCGACACGACACCCAGCGAACTGGAGGGCGTCCACACGTCGTACCGGCTGGACCTCACCGACGAGGGCTGGACGCGGCGGATCGGGAGATCGGTGGAGAGCGTCGTGCTCCCCACCGACCTGCACGACGTGGTGTGGTCGCTGCCCGTGGCGATGGCTAGCTCTTGACCTCTCTTCCAGCTGAAGCAGGAAGATTCTTCCCTCGCGGGTCGAGTTTTCTGCTTCGCAGCCCGTTGCCGCCTGGGTTACCAGCACAGGGACGGTGTACCGCCCACGGTCTTACACGAGCTCCACAGACCTGACATCCCACCAGCCCGGCGGTAGACCCGGCCGACTTGGTTATCGCCGACCGGACGCGACAACGCTACAAGCCGCTCCGCCAACCGCCCGACCTGGGAGTCAGAGCACGGTTTTTCGCCCTTGGAGACGAATGCTCATGAACGGCGCAACTTTCGTTGCGCGTCATAGAGGTTGCGCGGTGTCACGGTGGTCGTGCCGTAGAGCTCCAGGCGGGAGTTCAGCTCGCCGGTGAAGTCCGGCTTGTCGATCTGACCGAAGTCGCGGACCTCGGAGATCGCGACGGTGGCGCTGCACGGCGCGACCTGGTCGATGCGGACGTTGCCGGCGCGCTGGTTGGTGACGGTGACGTTCCAGTGCGCGAAACGGGCGCCGTACAACGGGCCCGCGTTGGCGCTGCCGCCGTGCGCGCCGACGTTGTTGATGGTGATCTCGGTGCGGACGTTGGCGAACGGCAGGCCGCGGTGGGTGTCGAAGACGTCGTGGTCCATGCGGCCGCGAGTCCAGACGTTGCCGCAGGACAGGCCTTCGACGTTCAGGCCGTGGTTGCCGGCGCCCGCCTGCGAGGGTTCGGACGGTGCCTCGATCACGAAGCCGTCGGTCAGGTTGTCGTGGGACTGCTCGCGCACCGCGTACGCGTGGTGGTGGCCGCGGCCGGACACGTGCGTGTTCAGCAGCGAGATTCCCTTGGAGGACACCAGGAGGAAGCCGTTGTCGACGTCCTGCACGTGCACGTCGTCGGCCCAGCAGTCCCACGCGCACTGGAACGCGACACCGTTGTACCCCTTGTCCAGCAGGTGTTTCGGCGTTGGCACCTTGAACATCTCGATCTTGATGCCCTCGACGCCCGCACCCGTGATCACCGGCGCCATCGTGGTCAGGCGCGCCTTCCACTCCGGGCGGATCTCCAGCGGCAACGGCTGCGCGAGCTTGACCCTGTTGCCGCGCACCCACTCCACGCGCACCGGCCACAGGAACGGGAAGTACGACAGGAGCTTGTCCTTGTCGTCCCACCTGTAGGTCTGGGTGCCGGGGACGTCGCCGCACATGTGCTTGGGCAGCGAGTACTCGGAGTCGTCCAGCCGCAGCAGAACCCGCTGGCCTGCGCGCAACGACCGTCCGTTCTCGACGGTCACGACGAACGAACCCCGTGCGGCGGAACCGGTCACGGCCGTCAGCGTCGAGCCCTGCTCCAGCTCGTTGCCCGTCCAGCCCTCGAAGGGCCACTTCTTCGCCTTGATCGCGTCGACCAGCGGCTGGTAGCGGTCGCGGTGACAGACCCACACCAGGCCGCCGGACCAGCTCCACGCCGAGTTCTCCGAGCCGTAGCGGCTGCGGTTGATGCCGACGATCTCCTCCAGCGACCGGGTCGCGTAGAAGGTCGTCCTGGAGCTACCGGCGCCGCGCAGCACCACGTTGTCGTAGCCGATGCGGATGATGTCGTCGATCCGGTAGCGGCCCGGCGGCACGTACACGGTGCCGCCGCCCAGCCTGCCGACGAACTCGATCGCCTTGTTGATCGCCGCGGACGCGTCGGCCGAACCGTCGCGGCGCGCGCCGAAGAAGAGGACGTTGGCGAGAACGGGGCGACGGGCGGGCTTCTCACCCGTCTTGTAGCCGGCGAACGAGATGTTCGGGATCTGCGGGTGGTTGTACGGGTTGGCAACGAACTCCTGCCACAGCGAGGCGGAGGACTGCGCGGAGGCAGTCCCCGTCAACGCTGACGACCCGACCAGTGCAGCCCCTGTAGCCAGCAGGAACAGCCTTCTGTCGATGCTCATTTCGCCGTCTCCAAGGGGTCTTGGCCACGGCGGCGGTGGTCAGATCAAACCAGACATCAGGCTCCGGCGGAACGAACCGCCTCGGAGATCAGCTCGTCCACCTGGTGCAGCATCCGGCGGCCGTCGGTCGGCGTGAACGTGCTCCACGGCGGCTGGCCGTTCGAGGCACGGCGTTGCTGCAGGTAGCGGCCCTCTTCGGTGTCGAAGAACGCGACCACGCGCTCGGGCCGCCAGCGCTTGCCGTACTTGTCCCTGGCCGCCGCGCCGAAGTTCCCGGTGTGCACGATCCCGGTGAACATCTTCACCAGCGCCTTCGCGTCGTCCTCGCGCAGCCCGATGTTCCGGAACGCGGCCTCCGTCGACTTCGGCGAGCCGTCGGTCTGCCCGATCGCCTTCTCGATGTCCGCGCTCGGCAGCGTCACCGAGAGCCCTGTTCCGGCGGGGTGCGCGGGCAGCAGGGACAGCACCGCCGAGGCGAGCCCGGAGCCCTCCCACGGCTGGAACGTCAGCTGGTCGTCCCGCAACGTCGCGAGCGCGCCCCAGTCGCCGTTCGCCACGGCGAGGACGCGCAGGCTGTGGCCGAGCCAGAGGCGGCCGTCCGCCTCCCGCTCGGGCTTCACGAACATCCGCAGCAACCCGTCCAACTGGGACGAGAGGCCGCGCGAGTTGCCCAGGCGCCGGTGGTCCAACTGCTGGTAGACGCGGTTCTCGAGCTGGATGCGCTCGTCCCGCGTCTTGCCAGGGGTGGGAACTTTGAGAACGAGCGGCATGGGGCCGACGTTCATGCGTTCCCACAGCACGTCGAACTCCTCGGCGGAGAGAGCGATCGGCTCTCTCTCCGCCGGAGCGCCGAACAGGCTCACTCTGACAGGCCGCCGATGACCGGCGGCGCGACCATGCGCTCGTCGCCGAACACGTCGTCGGTCTCGACCAGGTAGTCGGCCGCCTTGTGCTCGATGTCGTCCTCGCCCTCGCCCTTCTGGCCGTGAGCGCCACCGCCACCGGCACCAGCCGCACCGGCCTTGCCGGCACCAGCGCCCGCACCGGAGCCCATGGCACCGCCGCGCATGCCCTCAGGGCCGGAGCCCATGCCGGACATGCCACCCGGCATGCCGCCGGGCTTCATCGAGCCTGCCTGGCCGGACGCGCCGAGCGAGCCGGACATCGGCCCGAACGCCTTGCCGCCACCGAGCTGACCACCGCGAACGCCACCGGAGCCGCCAGGGCCTCCGGAGAGGCCACGGCCACCGGGACCACCGGGACCGCCCGTGCCAGGACGGGTGAAGACCGGACCACCAGGGGTCGGCGTCGGCGTGGGGGTCGGGGTCGGGTGCGGCAGGTTCGTGGGCGGCGGGGTGTGCGTGGGAGGCGGCGTCGTCGTCGGAGGCTGCGTCCACGACGTGTGCGTGGTGTCGGTGGGCGGCGGCGTCCAGCCGGTCGAGACGTGCTGCGGGGTCGGCTGGGGCTGCGTCCACGACGGGTTGGTCGTGCCGGTGTTCGTGCCCGACGGCCCGCTGGGGCCGGTCGAGCTGTAACCGACGCGCGTGCTGCCGGTACCCGTGTCGGCCGGAGGCGGCGTGTCGATCACGACCTGCGGCGGCGTCGGGAAGTCACCGAGCGTCGAGGAGTTCCAGCGGCTGTCCGACTGGTAGTCCTCCATGACCTGGACGGCCTTGGCGGCGGCGTTGTCCGCGGCGGCTTCCTGCCGCTCGTGGTCGACCTGCTGGCCAACGACGTGCGCCATGCCGACGGGACCGGTCAGCGCGCCGGCCGCGATGTCGAGCAGGCCGGGCTTCTCGGTCGTGATCGGGACGACCTCGGGCATCTTCTTGCGCGCGTCGGCGATGTACTCGCCCTGCAGGCGCGCGGAGCTCTCCATCGTCGTGGCGCCGGTCTCGGCGAAGCCGGCCCACTCGGCCAGCGGCGACAGCGCGCCCTGGGCGGCGTCGGAGGCGTCGGACTCCCAGTCCGCGCCCATCTTCGTCAGACCGGTGTGCAGGTCGGCGTCGATCTGCGCGAGCGTCGCGGCGATCGTCTTCCAGCCCTGCTCCACCGGGATGGAGGCGGAGACGCCGGGACCGGAGTTGATCATCTTGTACAGCTCGGGGTGTCCGTACCCCTGGAAGCGGTGGTCAGTCATCGGTCAGTCCCCCTCTCAGTCCTGGTCTCGCAGGTGCTTGCCCCACATGGCCTCGTTGTCGCCCTCGGTCATGCGGTACTGCTCCTCGATCATCTTGAGCTGATCGATCACGCCGACGAGCTGCTTCTTGTAGAAGGTCAGCGCGGCGAGCGCCTTGTCGGAGGTCTGGTCGTTGAACGCCTGCGAGGTCTCACTGGAGATCGGGTCCCCGGCCCAGGGCTTGGTGGGCAGGTCGCGAACGGACCGCTCGATCTTCTCCTCGAACTCCGCCAGCGCCTGCTCGAAGGCCTTCCTCGCCTGTGGAATGGCCGACGGGTCCACCTTCAGCTTGCGCTGCCCGAACTCGGGCGGCGACGACGCGCCTCCACCACCATCCGCGAGAAACACGGCACACCCTCCTCAGTAACGGCCCCCCAGAAAATCGGGCCGTGTGTGCTTTTGGGACGACCTTAGCTCTGATGCATTACGCGAGTAACCGGTTCCCGGTACAAGGTGCGTACTTCTACTCAACTGTCATTTGGCCGCCAACGTGACGGCGACAGCGCCCGCGACCGCCTTGGCACGTTCACACGCACCGTCCGTGGTCGCGCTCGTCTCGCCGAGCCCTCCGAAGGCGTCCACCAGCAACAACTGGCCTTCGTTGGCGTCGATGTAGACCTCGCAACCGCCGACAGAACCCGGCGACTCCCTCTGCGTGAGGTACGCGGGATAACCCGCTACCTGAAGGGAGGTGAGCTTGGACTCACCGACCGTCTTCTTCAGCCGGTCCGCGCCGCCGTTGAGCAGGGTGTGCATGGTGCCGAGATAAGTGCGGACGTCGAAACTCACGTTGCACGACTTGCTCCCCTCCCCGTAATCGGGCAGCGGGGTACCCGCGGTGGCGCTCTTCAAACCCAAAGCCGTCTTCTGCCCGGGCGTGATCAGCGAGCACGGGTCGAGCGTCTTGAGGTCGACGGCTTTCGGCCTGTTCACCGGAGCGGAACCGGCAGAAGTTCCGGTCGTCGGCGCGGAGCCCGTCTGATCCCCCGCGGAGGGCTTCCCGGGCTCTGGCGATGAACACCCGGTCAGGACCGCTGCCAGCAGGAACGGGACGGCAAGTCGACGCATGGCGGCCAAAATATCGGATCGCCGGGCACGGAGGGTGGCGAACGACGTGTCCCGCGTCACCCATAAGGTCCATTGCCGCCGACCTCACAAAAAGGAAACCTTCTTTACGATACCCCGAAGCGCCGCCGCCCCGATGCGTCGAGGAGCGACATGCTGCGCAACCGACCACTACCGACTCTGGTCGTGGCGGCGGTGGGTCTGGCCCTGCTGGTGCCAGGTACCTCAGCCAACGCGGGCCCCGTGCCCGGCACCGGAGCGGCGCTCAAGGTGGCCGCCGCCCCAGGCCAGACCTCCACCATCCCCGACTGGCGCATGCAGACCAGCGCCACCGCCACGCAGTCCGGCAGCGTGATCTCCGGCCCGGCGTACACGGACACCGGCTGGCTGACCGTGCCCGCGCGGTCGACCGTGATGGCCGGGCTGATCGCGAACAACAAGTACGGGGACGTCAACTACTCGGAGAACCTGAAGAAGGCCAACGCCAACGACTTCAAGGTGCCGTGGTGGTACCGCAAGGTCTTCCAGGCCGACCCGCAGCCGGGCGTGAACACGTTCCTCAAGCTCAACGGCGGCGTGATCTCCCGCGGTGAGGTGTGGCTGAACGGCACGAAGGTCGCCGGCACGGACACCGTCATCGGCGCGTATCCGACGTTCGAGTTCAACGTCACCAGCCTGCTGCGCAAGGGCGACAACGCGCTCGCCATCAAGGCGTCGCCGTCCGACCCCGCCAAGGACCTGGTGATCCACTTCATCGACTGGTCCCAGCTTCCGCCCGACCGCAACCAGGGCCTCTTCCGCGACGTCGACATCGCGCAGAGCGGCGCGGTCTCGTTGCGCGGCCTGCACGTGCTCTCCGACCTGCCGCTGCCCAACCTGAACACCGCCACGGTCACCGTGAAGGTGGACGCGCGCAACAACACCGGCAGCGCGGTCACCACGACCGTGGCCGGCAGCGCGGCGGGCCAGAACTACAGCCAGAACGTGAGCCTGGCCGCGAACGAGACGAAGACCGTCACGTTCCCGCTCACCGTCACCAACCCGCAGGTCTGGTGGCCGTACCAGATGGGCGCACAGCCGCTGTACGAGGCGACGGCCAACGCGACGGTGGCCGGTGCGGCGTCGGACCAGCAGAAGACGACGTTCGGCATCCGCGAGGTCACCTCGAAGATGATCAGCGGCAACATCCAGTACCAGATCAACGGCAAGCCGATCCTGATCCGCGGCGGCGGCTGGGCGTCGGACCTCTTCCTGCGGACCGACGTGCAGAAGATCGCCGACGAGATCCAGCTGACGAAGTCCATGGGCCTCAACACGATCCGGCTGGAGGGCAAGCCGGAGAACGACGAGATCTACGACATGGCCGACCGCGCGGGCATCCTGCTGATGACCGGCTGGGAGTGCTGCTCGAAGTGGCAGAACACCGGCGGGTTCACGGCGGAGGACAAGAGGGTCGCCGGAGCGTCCGCCGAGGGCGAGGCCAAGCGGATCCGCAACCACCCCAGCGTGTTCACGTTCCTGATCGGCTCGGACGAGGCCCCGGTGGCCGCCGTCGAGACGATCTACCTGGACGCTTTGAAGCGCGCCGACTGGCAGACGCCGATCGTCAACGCCGCCGCGCGTCGCAGCTCACCGCAGCTCGGTGACTCGGGCATGAAGATGGACGGCCCGTACTGGTGGGAGCCGCCGGTCTACTGGTACAACAACCAGAAGGGCGGTTCGGCGGGCTTCGCGTCCGAGATCGGCCCCGGCCTCGCGATCCCGGAGATGGACGAGCTCAAGAAGTTCCTGAGCCAGGCCGAGATCAACAAGCTGACGGACTACAACGCGTCGCAGTACCACCTGTCGCCGTCCGGCAACTTCAGCAAGATCGGCTTCTGGGGCACCGCGCTCGACAACCGCTACGGCAAGCCGTCCAACGTGGACGACTTCGTCAAGAAGTCGCAGCTGCAGCAGTACGAGACGAACCGCGCGCAGTTCGAGGCGTTCGGCCGTGACTTCTCCGACACCGGCGCGAACCAGGCGCAGGGCGTCATCTACTGGATGCAGAACGACCCGTGGCCCAAGCTGTTCTGGCACCTCTACAACTACAACCTCGCGACCGCGGGGTCGTACTTCGGTGCCAAGACAGCGAACAAGGCGTTGCACGCCCAGTACTCCTACGACGACAAGTCGCTCGCCGTGGTGAACATGGGCCTGGAAGCCAAGCAGGGTCTGCAGTTGCAGGTGACGGTCTTCAACTCCGACGGCACGCAGAAGGCGAACGAGACGCGTTCGGTTACGGCCAAGGCCAACGGTTCCGTGCGGGTGGGCAACCTCCCGCAGCCGTCCGGGCTCTCGTCGGCGTACTTCGTGCGGCTGCTGCTGAAGGACGCGAACGGCAACGAGGTCGACCGCAACGTCTACTGGCTGTCCACCAAGGCGGACACGCTGAACTACAACGGCGGCGACTGGTACTACACGCCGCAGGCCCAGTACACGGACCTGAAGTCGTTGAGCAGCCTGAAGGCGGGCCAGGTGTCGGTGTCCACCACCACGACGCCGGGCACGAACGGCAAGCAGGCCACCAGCGTGACCATCAAGAACACCGGCACGTCCGTGGCGTTCTTCCTGCGCGCGTCACTGCGCAAGGGCCAGGGTGGTCCTGAAGTGCTTCCGGCCGACTGGTCCGACAACTACATCACGCTGTTCCCCGGTGAGACGCAGACGATCCGGGCCGAGTACCGGACGTCCGACCTCGGCGGCGCGCAGCCGGTGGTCGAGGTCTCGGGCCACAACGTGAGCAAGCGCTAGCGCGAGTAGCGGTCAGCGACGACGCCGGGTCGTTCCACGGGACGGCCCGCGTCCAGCGACCACGCCAGCCGCACGTACTGCGCGTGCGTCCAGGCGAGTGGGGTGGCCGAGCCCGTTCCCCGGCCATCCCACACCTGCTCGGGCAGCATGAGGCCGCTGTTCGCGGTCGCGGCGATCTCCTTGAGCCGCTTGGCGGCACCGGCCCTGTCACCGGCGAGCAGTTCGTACTCGCCGCGTTCACCGCTCAGCAACGGCCAGAGCCTGCCGTAAGTCCGGGTCGGCGTGGGCCAGTTGATGCCCCACGGCCTGCCGTCCGCCGTCTCGCCGTAGCCGTCCTGCGTGAACCGGTGCCAGTAACCCTGTTCCTTCAACTGCTGGTCCACGACCTCGACGGTGTTGCGGATGACCGGGTCGTCGGCGCGCTTGACGCCGAGCCGCACCAGTTCGAGGAAGCTCGGGTCCACGACCGCGCGCTGGTCGATGTCGGTCGGGTTGTTGTCACCGAGGTTGTACCTGGTGCCCTGATCGGGCTTTCCGTCCTTGGTGAGCCGCAGGTAGTACGGTTTCGGCGAGTACGGACCGGTCCGCGTCGCGGTCCAGCCCTCCACCTGCCGCTGCCACGCGTCGGCGGCCGCGAGGTAGCGGTCCGCGTTCTCCCCGTTGCGCCGCAACAGATCCGCGAAGCACACCAGCCCGGCGACCACCGAGGCGATCGTGGCGGGCGAGTAGCCGTCCTGGTTCTCCCACCGCTCCTGCTCGCTGAACGGCGAGTTCGGGTAGCTCAGCAGGTAGTCCGCCGAGCGGCGCAGTGAGTCCATTGTGGACTTGTCCTGCCCGTCCAGGTGCCAGGCCAGCAGCAGCGGTGCCGCGGTCTGGTCGAGCTGGACCTTGGTCCACACCGGTGTGCCGTCGACCCGCGTGTTCTGCGGCAGGTGGCCGTCCGGTTCCTGTTGCTCGCGCAGCATGAAGTCCAGTGCGCGCTGGGCGAAGCCGCGATCTCCTGCCGCGATCATGGCCGTGGACACGTGGTACAGGTCGCGCGGCCAGACCAGCGCGTACGGCCCGAGTTCCGGCGCCAGTTCCCGGTCGAACCCGAAGGCCCACGGGAAGCTCGGCGACGCGATCGACGCGCCGGGATGGGCCTTGTCCTCCGTCGCCGCCAGCACCATGACGGACATGTCGTAGAGCCGTCGGTCCGCCGACCTCGGGCGCTTCAGCCCGTCGAGGTAGGAGTGCCAGCCCTGCGCGTACTCCCTGGCGGCGGAACGGAATCCGCGATCCAGCGCGGCCTGGGCGACGCCCGCACCGAACCCGACCGCGAACGTGCCGTGCGCGCGTCGCACCGGATCGGTCGGCAAGGAGCTGGCCACCGAACTGGAGCCCTTCATCGGCACGTGCTCGACCGACAGCCGGACCGGGCGCTGAGCCGTGAGCACCACGTCCGCGAGCACGGCGGCGCGCCGCGGATCGGTGACGTAGGTGATCTCGGCCTGCCAGCCGTCGCCACGCAGCTTCTGCCGGAACGTCAGCGACCTGTCGTCGGCGGGCTCGGTGTACGCCCGACCGGGCTTTCCGTCGACCAGCAACCGCGTCTCACGGGTCGCGGGCGTGCTGAGGTCGGGGTGGAAGATCTCGGAGAGGCCCTGGTGGCCGAGGGTGAACCACACCGGGCTGGCCGCGGACCTGGCGGTGCCGAACGCCTGTTTGTCCGCGGGCAGGGGAACCACTTCGGCCGCGCGAGCGACCGGGGCCGACATGACCAGCAGCAGCACGACCAGGGCCAATGACTTCATGCCCTGGGGTGTTCCCCGAGCTAGAGATCACCACGCAGAAGACTGTCGATGTTCTCCGGCGGACCCGGCCGCGCGAAGAACCAGCCCTGCCCCGTGTCGCAGCCCAGCCGCAACAGTCGCGCGGCCTGCGCGGGCGTCTCCACACCCTCGGCCGTGACGCCCAACGACAACGCGTGCGCGAGCTGCACCAGCGTCGCCACGATCTGCGAGTCGACCGGGTCTTCCTCGTTCTCGGCCCGCAGCCCCTCCATGAACGAGCCGGCGATCTTCAGCTCGTGCACTGGCAGGTGCTTGAGGTAGGCCAGGTTCGAGTAACCGGTGCCGAAGTCGTCGATCGCGATGCGCACACCCATGTCGCACAACGCCCGCAGCGCTTCCAGCGGCTCGTCGGCGGTGCCCATGATCGCCGACTCGGTGAGCTCCAGCTGCAGGTGGTGCGGCGGCAGCGCGCACTCGTCCAGGATCTGCTTGACGTCGCGGACCAGCTCGGGGTCGCGGGACTGCCGCACGGCCAGGTTCACCGACACGAAGGGGGCCGCGTCGCCGAACTCCTCCAGCCAGCGCCGGGCCTCCTCGCACGCCTTGCGCAGCACCCACCGTCCCAAGGGGACGATCAGGCCGGTCTCCTCAGCCAGTTCGATGAACCGGTCCGGCGCGAGCCGCCCGAACTCCGGGTGCTGCCAGCGGACCAGGGCCTCGACACCGGTGACGGTGGAGTCCTCCAGGCGCACCAGCGGCTGGTACTCGACGTAGAACTCACCGCGTTCCAACGCGCGCGGCATCGTGGCGGACAACGTGAACCTGGCGACCTCGCGGGCGTTGCGCTCCGGGTCGTACAGCGCCCAGCGCGCCTTGCCATCGGCTTTGGCCCAGTACAGCGTGATGTCCGCGTCGCGCATCATGTCCGCCGACGTCGTGCCGGACAGCTGCCGTTCGACGATGCCGATGGACGCCGACACCGACAGCTCGTGGCCAGCGATGCGGATCGGCACCTCCAGCGCTTCCAGCACCCGGCCCGCCACGTCGACGATGTCCTGCTCGCCGGACGAGCCCTCGACCAGGATCACGAACTCGTCGCCGCCCATGCGCGCGACCAGCTTGCCCTCGCCGGACACCGAGTGGTCGAGCCGGCGGCCGACCTCGACCAGCAGCTGATCCCCCGTGTCGTGGCCCAGAGAGTCGTTGATGACCTTGAAACCGTCGAGGTCGAGGTAGCAGAGGCCCGCCCGGACGTGCTTGGCGCGGTTGTTGAACACGCGCCCGAGGCGTTCGAGGAACAGCGCCCTGTTCGGCAGGCCGGTCAGCGGGTCGTGCAAGGCCTGGTAGCGCAGCCGGTTCTGCAGCAGGTGGCGGTCGGTGACGTCCTCGATCATCGCGACCTGGTACTGCGGCTCGCCGTGGTCGTCGCGGACCAGCGACAACGTCAGGTGCGTCCACACCTGCTCGCCGTCGGCCCGGTGGAAGCGCTTCTCGGCCCGGTAGTGGTCGCACTCACCCGCGATGAGCTGGTCGTAGAGCCGCCACACGCTGCCCGCGTCCTCGGGGTGCATGAGGTCGCGCACGTTGTACTGGCGCATCTCCTCGACGCTGAACCCGAGCATGTCCTGCAGCGCCTGGTTGACGTCCAGTATCCGGCCGTCGATGGCCGCGATGCCGATGCCGATCGCGGCCTCGGTGAACATCGCGCGGAACCGGGCCTCCGAGGCCCGCAGCGCCGCCTCCGCCTGGTCGCGGGCGTCCAGGACGGCGGCCCTGATCGCCTCCTGCTCGGCGAGGGTGCGTTCCCGCAACGCGCGGGCGTAGCCGGCGGCCAGCGCGCCCTGCAGGGCCGCCAGGCGGGACTGCAGGCGCTCGTCGCCGGGGAAGCCCAACTCGGCCAGCAGGTCGTCGCCGAGCAGCTGGACGGTGCGGCCCAGCGTGTCGGTGCCGGTGAAGTGCGCGTCGACCAGCCGTGAGCCGATCTCGTAGCCGGGTGCCGTGCGGAACGGGCTCGCGAACAGCGCCTCGACCAGCAGCTCGGTGAGGTCCTGGAGGTGCTGCGCGACCTCGGCCCTGGTCATGGGCACGTAGCTCGACCCGATGACGGCTGTGGCCCAGCTGCGCGCGAACGACTCGGCACCGGCCAGTACGGCCGGACTCAAAGGAGAGCGTTCCTCACGCACCCGCTGGTCAACCCGATCGGTCATCTTCTCGGCCCTAACCCCACGAACGCGCAGCATACGGCCGGTCGCCGTCCGGAGTCATCTCTGAGCCTTCCGGCCCAGCGCCGCGAAGCCGGGGAAGCGCTTGCCGGACGCCCCGATGTCGGCCGGTGACTCCGGACGCCAAGCGGGCACCCTGACCACGCCCGGCTCGACCAGCGTGAACCCGTCGAACAGCCGGGTGAGCTCTGATCTGTCCCTGAACGTCGTGCGCGTGACGTGGCGGTTGTAGATCTTGCAGGCCTCCCGCGAGGAGTCCGTCTCCTCGTCCGCCTCGTAACCGGCGTGGGAGAGCGCGAGGAAGCTGCCGGGGGCCAGGCGGTCGCGATAGCCGCCGATCATGCCCCACGGGTCCTCGTCGTCCGACACGAAGTGCAGCAGCGCGATCATCAGCACGGCGACCGGCTCGTCGAAGTCGAGCTGCTTGTCGACCTCGGGCGAGGCCAGCACGTTCGCCGGGTCGCGGACGTCGGCCTGCAGCACGCTCACGTGCCCGTTGCTGTCGAGGATCGAGCGGCTGTGCGCGACGGCGACCGGGTCGATGTCGACGTAGACGATCCGGGCCTCGGGGTCGGCGGCCTGCGCGATCTCGTGCACGTTGCCGACGGTCGGGATGCCGGAACCGAGGTCGAGGAACTGCCGGACGCCCTGGTCGAGCAGGTAGCGGACGGCCCTGCGCAGGAACGCGCGGTGGTTGAGGACGACGTCCCGGATCTCCGGCATCGTCTCCAGGGTCTTCTGGGCGACGGCCCTGTCCGCGGCGAAGTTGTGGGCTCCGCCGAGCCAGTAGTCGTACACGCGCGCGACACTCGGCCGTTCCAGGTCGATGTCCCCCGGGGCCCAGTTCGGCCGCTCCACCCGCTCACCCCACCCGCGTTCGTACCGTTCGCGCCCATCATGCACCCGCCGCTTGGCAGAATGCCGACCTCGTGAGGAAAAGTTTGCTCCTGTCGACCATTCTCGCGTCCATCGGCGTGTTTGTGCTGGTCGGCGGCATGCTCCTGCTCTTGGACCCCGGCGCGCCGAAGCACGAGGCGATCAAGACGGGCGGTCTCGCGGGCGGCGCGATCATCGCCCTCTACGCGTTGTGGCTGAACGACCGGCGCCGCAAGGTCGAGGAGGCGCGCCAGGAGCTCGAGAGCCAGCGCATCGACCACGACCGGTCCCGCGTGGCCGACGAACGGTTCGCACGCGCCGTGGAGCTGCTCGGCCACGAGACCGCCCAAGTGCGCGTGGGCGCCATGCACGCTCTCGCCGGCCTCGCGAAGTCCAGGACCGAGTACACCCAGACCGTGCTCGACATCCTCTGCGCGTACCTGCGCCAGCCGTACACGAAGAAGACGCGCAACGACCCCGAGGAGATCGAGCTGGAGGTCCGGCTCACCTCGCAGCGCCTCATCGAGGACCTGCTGCCGCGCCTGGAGGAGAAGAACCCGCCGATCTACGACCTCAACCTGACCAAGGCGCACCTCGAGTTCATGGACCTGTCGTACCGGCAGGTCGGCGACCTCTACATCCGCGTCGCCCACTTCGAGGACTCCAACTCGTTCCACCACATGAAGATCCACGGCCACTTCTACGTCACCGAGGCCACCATGAACGGCCGGTTCCACATGCACCACACGGAGATCGTGGGCAGGGCCTGGTTCAGCAGGTTCAAGGCGCAGGGGATCGCCGTCTTCACGGACACGAAGTTCGGCGGCGAGACCAAGTTCGCGAACTCGGAGTGGGCGGACGTGAAGGCGGACGGCTGTACGTTCGCCGTGCAACCCGATCTTCCAGAAGCGTGGAGGAACTGACGTGCGTGTCGCATGGCTGGTGGCGGTGCTCGCCGCGCTCCTCACGACCGCGGCGACGGGGGTGGCGCTGTGGCTGGTGAAGGCGCCGCCGGTCGAGATCGTGAAGACCGCGGGAGTCGCGGGTGGTGCGGTCGTCGCGCTGTACGCGTTGTGGCTCAACGACCGCAAGCACAACCTGGAGAGCGAGAAGGTCGCCGACGAACGGTTCGCGCGCTCGGTCGAGATGCTCGGCAACGAGGCAGACCAGGTGCGGGTGGGCGCGATGCATTCGCTGGTGTGGCTGGCGAACTCCACGCCGCGCTACACGCAGACCGTCATCGACGTCCTGTGCGCGTACCTGCGCCGTCCCTTCCACCATCCGTCCTGGGACGAGAACGGCGGCGACCCGGACACGGTGTTCGCCAGGGTGTCCCCGGAGGACCAGCGGGAGCAGCAGGTCCGGCGGACCGCGCAACGGCTGATCCGCGACCTGCTCTCGTGGGGCAACAAGAAGAAGGACTTCTACGACCTCGACCTGACCGGTGCCGCGCTGGAGTACTTCCAGCTGGACGGCAGGCGGGTCAACAGGTTCACCGCGCGCCGGGCGCAGTTCTACGGCATCACGACGTTGCCCCGCATGGAGATCCGCAAGCCGACGCTCTTCTCCGGAGCCACCTTCCACGGGCGGCTGAACCTCACGGAGACGAAGTTCGACGGCGGGCTCGCGTTCACCGAAGCCACGTTCAAGGGCGAGGTCGACTTCCGCGCCACGACGGTCGACACGTTCCTCGCGCTCACCGATCCACCACCGCGGAAGCAGACGGGCGAGCTGACCGTGTTGCCCGACACGGCGATGCGCACCGAGTACAAGGGCTGGAAGCTATCCGGCAGTCCGAAGCCGGCCACCCCGCGCCTCGAAGACCATGTCCAGCAGGACACGGGCGGCGGCGCCGACGGTGTGACCGGTGACGACGACCGTTTCCGCGAAGGGGACGTCTACGTCGCCGCGGAGCCCGAGGAAGCGAACCAGTTCCGACTTCCCGGCGAAGGACTGGGGGACGAGCGCAACCCCGAGACCGAACCCGACGAAGTCAAGAAGTGAGTGCACGTCGTTGACCTCGACGGCGACGTGCCGCTCGACCCCGGCCGCGGCCAGCGCGCGGTCGACCTCGCCGCGCGTGCCCCAGTCGGCGTTGAAGTCGACGAACGACTGACCCGCCAGCTCCTCCAGCCCTACTGACTCCCTGGTGGCGAACGGGCTTTCCGGCGCGCACGCGAGCACCAGCGGCTCACTGGACAAAGTGGACACTCGCAGGTCGTCGGCGATCTTCGGCTGCCGCGTGACGAACGCGAGGTCGAGGCGACCCGCACGGACGTCCTCGACCAGTTCGGCGTTGCCGGACTGGCGCATCCTGATCTCCACGCCGGGGTGCAGTTCGTGGAACCGCGACAGCACGGCGGGCAGGTGCACCACGTGCAGGCACTGCAGGCTGCCGACGGACAAAGTGCCGCGCAGCAGCCCCTGGACGGCGGCGACGGCGTCCCTGGCCGATTCGACGCTGCCCAACGCACGCCGCGCCTCGGGCAGCAGCGCGCGTCCGGCCTGGGTCAGCTCGACCTGACGGGTGGTGCGCAGGAACAGCGGCGCGCCGAGCTCCACCTCCAGCGCCCTGATCGACGCCGACAGCGCGGACTGGGTGACGTGCATCCGGCCCGCTGCCCTGGTGAAGTGGCAGTCCTCGGCGACCGCGATGAAGTACTGAAGCTGCCTGAGTTCCACGATTCATCACCGTCGCTGCTGAATGAGATCACTTCTCTGCGTTGGACAGCTTAATCGTCAGGGTCCAGAGTGGAGGACATGCAGAAGCGTCGCATCGGAGAAGTGGAAGTCAGCGCCATCGGCCTGGGCGGCATGCCCATCTCCGTCCAGGGAAGGCCGGAGCGCGCGCAGGCGATCGAGACCATTCACGCCGCGCTGGACGCGGGCGTGACGTTCATCGACACCGCCGACGCCTACTCGCTCGACGACACCGACTTCGGCCACAACGAGACGCTCATCGCCGAAGGGCTGCGCGGCCGTTCCGAAGAGGTGTTCGTGGCGACCAAGGGCGGGCACACGCGCGTGCCGGGCGGTGGCTGGGAGCTCGACGGACGGCCGGAGTACCTGTTCAAGGCCGTCGACGGGTCGTTGCGGCGGCTCGGCGTGGACCAGATCTTCCTCTACCAGTTCCACCGGCCGGACCCGAAGACGCCGATCGCGGAGTCGGTCGGGGCCCTGAAGGAGATCCTGGACAGCGGCAAGATCCGCTACGCGGGCGTCTCGAACTTCAACCCCGAGGAGATCGTGCTCGCCAACGAGATCCTCGGTGGACGGCTCGCGGCCGTGCAGAACCAGTTCTCGCCGTCGTTCCGATCGAGTGAGCCCGAACTGGAGCTGTGCGACAAGCTCGGCATCGCCTTCCTGCCGTGGAGCCCGTTCGGCGGCATCGGCAAGGCGGGCGCGCTGGCCGGTCCGTTCAAGGAGGTCGGCGAGGCGCACGGCGTGAGCGCCCACCAGGTCTGTCTCGCGTGGATGCTCGCGAAGTCGGAAGTGGTAGTCCCCATTCCGGGTGCTTCTCGACCGGCGAGCATCTCGGATTCGGCCGCGGCCACCCACGTGGAGTTGTCCGCCGAGGAGTTGTCCCGCCTGGACGGGTGACCCCGGTAGCAAATTGCGACAAATGGTCGCACGATCTAACCCATGCGGACCTTGATCAGCATCGTGGCGATCGTCGCCGGCATGACGCCGGCACCCGCGTCCGCGGCGCCCTTGCCCGAGGGCTCCGCGGACCACACCGCGGGATCCCAGATCCTCAAACACGAGGGCGCCGGCAACCTTCGTGCGGAGGAGTCCCCGCCCACCGACGGCAAAGTCCCCGGCATGGACGTGAGCAGTCACCAGGGCGACGTCGACTGGAAGTCCTCCTGGGACAAGGGCGCCCGGTTCTCCTACGTCAAGGCGACCGAGGGCGTCCACTACCGGAACCCGAAGTTCACCCAGCAGTACGACGGTTCCTACGGCGTCGGCATGATCCGCGGTGCCTACCACTTCGCGCTGCCGGACCGCGCGAACGGCGTGGCGCAGGCGAACTTCTTCGTCGACAACGGCGGCGGCTGGTCACCCGACGGCCGGACGCTGCCGCCCGCGCTCGACATGGAGTACAACCCGTACGGCGAGACTTGCTACAACATGAACCAGACCGCGATGACCGCGTGGGTGAAGGAGTTCAGCGACACGGTCTTCGCCCGCACCAGGCGTTATCCGGCGATCTACACGTCCACGAGCTGGTGGAACAAGTGCGTCGGCGGCTCGGTGAAGTTCGGCGACACCAACCCGCTGTGGATCGCGCACTACACCTCGAAGCTCGGCGCACTGCCTGTTGGCTTCGACTTCCACACGATCTGGCAGTGGCAGGCGGCCGGGCTATTCCCCGGCGACCAGAACCTGTTCAACGGCCGGTTCGAGCAGCTCCAGCGCATCGCCACGAGCTGAGAAGGGCCCCGCCGGCGACGGGGCCCTTCGTGCTCAGTCGAACAGGGCGGGGAGGGTGCCCTCCCAGGCCTCGCGGAGCTCGTCCAGCGGGAGTTCGCCCAGGCCCTGGATCTCCAGGGCGTTCGACTCCGGGTCGACGACGCCGACCTTGCGCCACGGCAGCCTGCGCGCGGTGCACATGTCGACGAAGCGCTGCTCCTCCGTGCGCGGCACGGCGACCAGCACGCGGCCGGCGGACTCGCTGAACAGCGCGGTGAACAGGTCGCCTTCGAGGAAGACCCGCGCACCCACCTCGCCGATCAGGCACGTCTCGACCAGCGTCTGGGCCAGGCCGCCCTCGGAGAGGTCGTGCGCGGCGGAGACCATGCCGTCACGGGAGCCCGCGACCAGGACCTGGCTGAGCAGCTTCTCGCGTTGCAGATCCGCCTTCGGCGGCAGTCCGCCCAGGTGGCCGTGGACGTGGTGCGCCCACTCCGACCCGCCGAACTCGTCCCGCGTCTCGCCGAGCAGCAGCAGCGTCTCGCCGGCCTCGGCCCCGATCCCGGTGGGGATGCGGCGCCGCACGTCGTCGATCACGCCCAGCACGCCCACGACCGGCGTCGGCAGGATCGCCGTGGAGCCGGTCTGGTTGTAGAAGCTGACGTTGCCGCCGGTCACCGGGATGCCCAGCTCCGCACAGCCGTCCGCGAGACCCTTCACGGCCTGCTCGAACTGCCACATGACCGCCGGGTCCTCCGGAGAGCCGAAGTTGAGGCAGTTCGTGACGGCCACGGGCGTCGCACCGGTCGCTGAGACGTTCCGGTACGCCTCGGCCAGCGCCAGCTTCGCGCCCTCGTACGGGTCGAGCAAGGTGTAGCGGCCGTTGCAGTCCGTCGAGAGAGCCACGCCGCGGCCCGTCTCCTCGTCGATCCGGATCATGCCGCCGTCGCTGGGCTGCGCGAGCACCGTGCCGCCGCGGACGTACCGGTCGTACTGCTGCGTGACCCATTTCCTGGAGGCCAGGTTGGGGCTGGCCGCCATGATCTTGATCAGTTCCAGCAGGTTCTCGGGACGCGGGAGGCTGTCCGGCGTGTTCGCCTGCAGTTCGTCCTGGTCGGCGGGGCGCTGGATCAGCCTGTCGTAGACCGGGCCCTCGTGGGCGACGGTGCGCGGAGGCACGTCGACGACGACCTCGTCGTGGTAGGTGATGACCAGCCGGTCGCCTTCGGTCACCTCGCCGATCTCGGTGGCGATGACGTCCCACTTCGCGCAGACGGCCATGAACGCCTCGACGTTGGCCGGCTCGACCACCGCGCACATGCGTTCCTGGGACTCGCTGGACAGGATCTCGGCCGGGGTCATGTTCGTCGCCCTGAGCGGGACGCGGTCGAGCCACACGTGCATGCCGCCGTCACCCGCGGACGCCAGTTCGCTCGTCGCGCAGGACAGGCCCGCGCCGCCGAGGTCCTGGATGCCGGCGACGATGCCCTTCTCGAAGAGCTCCAGCGAGCACTCGATCAGCACCTTCTCGGTGAACGGGTCGCCGACCTGCACGCTCGGCAGCTTCTTGCGCTTGCCGGCGGAGTCGTCGAACGTCTCGCTCGCCAACACGCTGACGCCGCCGATGCCGTCGAGGCCGGTGCGCGCGCCGTAGAGGATGACCTTGTTGCCGGTGCCGCTCGCGTGCGCGAGATGCAGGTCCTCGACCCGCATCGCACCGACGCACAGGGCGTTGACCAGCGGGTTGCCCTGGTAGGACTCGTCGAACACGACCTCGCCACCGATGTTCGGCAGGCCGAGGCAGTTCCCGTAGCCGCCGACGCCCGCGACGATGCCGGGCAGGACGCGCTTCGTGTCATCGGCGTCGGGCCTGCCGAACCGCAGCGGGTCCATGACCGCGAGCGGCCGCGCGCCCATCGCGAGGATGTCCCTGACGATGCCGCCCACGCCCGTCGCGGCGCCCTGGTAGGGCTCGACGTACGACGGGTGGTTGTGGCTCTCGACCTTGAACGTGACGGCCCAGCCGTCGCCGATGTCGACGACGCCGGCGTTCTCGCCGATGCCCGCGAGCATCTTGCTGCGCATCTCGTCGGTCGTGGTGTCGCCGAAGTACTTCAGGTGCACCTTGGACGACTTGTAGGAGCAGTGCTCGCTCCACATGACCGAGTACATCGCCAGTTCGGCGTCGGTCGGGCGCCTCTGGAGGATCTCCTTGATGCGCGCGTACTCGTCGTCCTTCAGGCCCAGCTCCTTGTAGGGCTGCTCCTGGTCGGGCGTCGCCTCGGCGTTCTTGACGGTGTCGATCACGCGTTCACCACCGTGTCGAGCAGGGACAGGAACACGCCCAGACCGTCGTCCGTGGGGCCGGTGAGCGCGTCGATGGCGTGCTCGGGGTGCGGCATGAGGCCGACGACGTTGCCCCTGGCGTTGGTGATGCCCGCGATGTTGTTGCGGCTGCCGTTCGGATTGTCGCCGACGTACCGGAACACGACCCTCTGGTTGTCCTCGAGCTCTTTGAGGGTGTCCTCGTCGGCCTGGTAGCCGCCCTCGCCCGACTTCAGCGGCACGAGGATCTCGGCGTTCAGGTCGTACCGGCCGGTCCAGGCGGTGGTGTTGTTCTCGACCTTCAGCCACTGGTCGCGGCACACGAAGTGCAGCTTGTGGTTGCGGGTGAGCGCGCCGGGCAGCAGATGGGCCTCGGCGAGGATCTGGAAACCGTTGCAGATGCCCAGAACCGGCATCCCCTTGTTCGCGGCCTCGATCACTTCCTGCATGACGGGCGCGAACCGCGCGATGGCGCCGCACCGCAGATAGTCGCCGTACGAGAACCCACCGGGCACGACGACGGCGTCAACGCCCTTCAGGTCGTGATCCCCGTGCCACAACGGCACGGCTTCCCCGTCGGCGTATCGGACCGCCCGCTGCGCGTCGACGTCGTCGAGAGTGCCGGGGAAGGTGATGACACCGACCCTCATGCCTCGACCCTGCGCACGGTCCAGTCCTCGATCACGGGATTCGCGAGGAAGGTCTCGGCGATCTTGGCGAGCGTGGCGTCGTCGACGTCGTCGGCGACCTCCAGCTCGAAGCGCTTGCCCTGACGGACGGAGGTGACGCCCTGGAAGCCGAGACGAGGCAGCGCGTTCGCCACCGCCTGGCCTTGGGGGTCGAGAATTTCGGGCTTCGGCATGACGTCGACGACGACTCGGGCCACGACAGACTGCTCCCGTGCTTGGAGGGGCTGGCGGTACCTCGAGAGCCTATCTGACCTGTGCGTTCATCCTCCCGACACGTGTTCGGGGGCACATCGGCGGCGGTCCACCTTCGGGTGAACGAGCTTGCCTCGGCGGGACCGTTTGGTAGAGTGGTGTCAGCCGAGGCCCGTAAGCCGAGGAAGTGTACCCAGCCCACGTCCGGACGGTCGACGGCTGGGTATCGCGCTTTCTAGGGTTAGTCCAGATCGACGATCGACTCGATGACTGGCATCACCCGCTCCCGCCACTCACCGCCGGAGCCGTAGCACCAGGCCGCGAAATCCGCGATCCACAGCAGCTCCTCGTTGCTGGCGCGGCAGTGCTCGTAGACGAGGTTCGTGGACAACGCGACGTGGCCCAGTGACGTGCGGATCGTCAGGAGGTCGTGCTGGTCTCGTTGTGCACGCGAATCGAGGACGAGCCGATGAGCGCCGACTCTCAGCAGATCCTCGACGAGCCTCCGGACGCACGTTTGACGCGCCTGCTCGTCACCCTGGTCACAGCTGCGCTTGTACAGCCGCACGGAGACCTGTTCTTCCACCAGCCGGGACGCAATCGCTTTGCGGCGACTAGGAGTCTCCTTCTTGCAATGCAGCTCCCGCTGTCCTGGCATCAGCAGGCAGCGCAGGGCCTTGCGGAACTTGTGCAGCTGGCCGGGCGGTACCAGGGCCACCGCCAGCAGGTACGTGTTGTTTCGTCGCGACTCGTCGACGAAGGCGTGCAGACTCACGGAACGTTCATCGGCAGGTACCGAACAATAGTTCACCAAGTCCAACTGATCGGGTCCGAACGACTTCACATTGAACCTATTCCAACAAGCTATTTCGCCTAAAGCGAGACCGGTGGCAGCCGAGCCCGATCGGACGGATGCTGGGGATCATGAAGATCCTCGTGCTCGGCGGAACCGTGTTCCTCAGCAAGGCCATCACGGCGGAGGCCGTCCGCCGCGGCCACGACGTGGTCTGCGCTGCCCGCGGTGCCTCCGGCGGGGTGCCGGAGGGAGCCACGCTCGTCCAGGTCGACAGGGACAGGCCCGGTGCGTTCGACGCGCTGGCCGGCGAGCAGTTCGACGCGGTGATCGACGTGTCGAAGTACTCGGTGAACTGGGTTCGGGACGCGTTGGAGGCGTTCGGGGCGACGACGCCGCACTGGACGTTCGTGTCCAGCATCTCCGTCTACGCGGACCATTCGACGGGCAGTGACGAGCTGTTGCCGCCGCTGGAGGACGACCCGGCGCAGGAGTTCACCTCGGAGCGGTACGGCAGCGTCAAGGTGGCCAGCGAGAACGCGGTCCGCGAAGCCGTGGCCAGCAGGGAATTCATCGTCAGGGCAGGGCTGATCACCGGGCCGAACGACCCGAGCGACCGGTTCGGGTACTGGCCCGCGCGGATGTCGCAGGGTGGGCGCGTGGTCGTGCCGGACAGCCCTGACCTGGGGTTCCAGCACATCGACGCGCGGGATCTGGCGCAGTGGATCGTGTTCGCCGCCGAGGAGCGGGTCACCGGCACGTACGACTCGACCGGGCCCGTCATGCCGTTCCAGATGGCCATGGGCGAGATCGCCGGGGCGACGGCGCCGGCCGGGACGCAGCTCGTGCCGGTGCCGGAGAGCCTGCTCAAGGAGCTGAAGATCAACCCGTGGTCCGGGCCGCGGTCGCTGCCGATGTGGCTGCCTCAGGCGTGGGCCAAGATGGTCGGCCGCGACGTGAGCAACGCGCTGGCGAACGGGTTGCGCGTGCGGCCGCTGGCCGAGACCGCGCTCGACTCGCTGGAGTACGAACGCGGCCTCGGGCTGGACAGGACCCGCAACGCCGGCCTGACGCCGGACGAGGAGGCGGAGATCCTCAGCGCGCTACAGCAGTGAGTTGATCTGCGCCGCGACGAGGTCGATGCGCACGCCCTGGTTCGGGCAGCCGCCGAAGTGGTGGAGCCCGATCACCTTGTGCGTGCGCCTCGACAGCACCGGCGAACCGGACGAACCGCCTTCGGTGTCGCACATGTAGCTGATGTCGGACTGCGACGAACTGCCGTTCACCCGCACGGCACGCACGACGCAGTAGCCGCCGCCGTTGTTGTTGTCGCGCAACGACAGTTTCTTCAGCTTCCCGGCCGGGTGGCCGACGATGTACATCTCCTCACCTACGGCCGGAACGCGCGCGTCCAGTTCGAGGTAACCGAACGAGCTGATGGACGCGAAGTTGTTCACGGTGAAGAGGGTGTAGTCCAGAGCGGCGTCGGTCTTCAGGACCTGGGCCGCCAGCACCTTGGTGACGGTGGCCGTAGCCGTGCCGCCGCAGGTCGGGCACTGGTAGTTGAACCACACCTCGATGCCGCTGACGCTGGTGAAGCAGTGGTTGTTGGTCAGCAGGCGGTTGTTGGGGCCGACGCGCCACGCCGTGCAGAGCGAACTGCCGTTGCGCAGCAGCTTCGCCACGGACGCGGTCTTGCCCCACTCGGTGGGGTTGCTGGACTGGTAGCAGACCGCGTCCTTGTAGTCGTTCGTGCCGCAGATGCTCTGCACGGACGGCTGCGAGGACATCTCGGCGTCGGTGTAGCCGCGCGTGAGCTTGTCGATCCGCACGCGCGACAGCGGGTTCGTCACCGACACCAGGGCGCGGTCGCCCGTGATCGACATGGCCCAGAAGCCGGACGCGTCGAGCGTCGCGGTCAGCGAAGACTTCAGATCTCTCGTGTACGTGTACTTCTCGGTGCCGTCAGGGTTCGACACCGTGAGCACATCACCTGGCAGGATCCGCAGGTCCGTGAAATGCAGCTTCACGTAACCGGACCCCGGTCGTTCGATCAACGTCGAACGATTCGCGCCACCCACGCGGACTGAGACGTTCTCCTCAGTTCCGATTTCCTGCGTCTGCGGCGACGAGGCCTCAGCAGGTGTAGAGGTGGTGGTAGCAGGGACGATGGACGTCATCGGCAGGGCAAGCGCCAGTGCCGTGAGGAGTTGCAGGGTTTTCCTCATGCCTTTTGATACTTCCGACGTCACCTGACTGTGTCAGCCCGCCGAACGTCGGTAATGGAGGATTCCGTGCAACTTGTCCATTTCGGTCATGCCTGCGTGCTTGTGGAGTCGGGGTCGACGCGAATCCTGATCGACCCCGGCACGTTCTCCGCGGGGTTCGAGGACCTGAAAGACCTGGACGCAGTGCTGGTCACGCACCAGCACTTCGATCACATCGACGTGGAACGGCTGCCCGCGCTGCTCAAGGCGAACCCGCAGGCGCAGCTCATCGTCGACGAGGGCACGGCGCCCACCGTCGAGAACGCGACCGTCGCACGACCCGGTGACGTGCTCAAGGTCGGCGACACGACGGTCAAGGTCACCGGCGGGCAGCACGCGCTGATCCATGAGGACATCCCGATCGTGCCGAACGCCGCCTACGTGATCGGCGACGGCGCGTTCTACCACCCCGGCGACTCGCTGTTCGTGCCGGACGAGGACGTCGACGTGCTCGGGCTGCCCGCCGGCGCGCCGTGGTTGCGCACCGGTGAGGCCGTCGACTTCATGCGCGCCGTGAAGCCGCGTGTCGCCGTGCCGATCCACGAGAAGACGCTCGCGAGCCCTGGGATGGCCGTCCGGTTCTTCGAGATGCTGAAGCCGGAGGGCACCGAGGTCAGGCAGCTGACGCCAGGCGAGGAGACGGCAGTTTGACGTAGGTGGTCGGCGCGGCGTCGTGGGCGAGTGCGATGTCCACGGCGTCGAGCACGGCCTGCCGCGCACCGGGCCGGTGCAGGTCACGGGCGTCGACGGTGATCCGGGTCAGTCCGCCACGGCGCGCGGACCTGGCGGCCGCGTAGACCAGGGCGAGCGACCGCAGTTCACCGAAGCTGGTGCGTTCGGTCAGCGCGTGCAGGCGGCCCAGGGTCGCCAGGCCGCTGCCTACCTCACGGACTGCGTGCGCGTCAGCGCAGCGCTGGAACTTGTGCTTGGCCAGCGCGATCAACGTCCCGGGCGACGCGACACATCGCCTAGGAGCGAACGTGTCGGCGTTGAGCCCGATGGCGTCCATCTGCAGACGCGCTCCCGTCAGCAACAACCCGGCTTCATAGGCCGGCAGCCGCCGTTGACCGAGGCCGTGCAGCACGACGGCGTCGCCGTGCGAGGCGCGCTGCCGCACCCATTCCTGCGCCCTGCCGAGCTCGCGAGGTGCTACGAGCAGCGACAACGGCACCTGCCGCGGATCAAGGGCCGCGGCGAGATCAGCGCATCGGTCGAGTGTCTGCGGACCGATGCCGGACAGAGAGACCACGAGCTGTGAATGCACCGTATGAGTGCGCCATGCCGTGGTGACATCCGCGTGAAAGCGGCGCTAACTCACGCCAGCCAGTCAGCGAAAGACCGGCCGGTGAGCCGCTCGTACGCCTCGACGTACCGCTGACGAGTCGCGTCGACGACGTCCGCGGGCAGCGCAGGCGGCGGCGCGTCGCTCTTGCGGTCCCAGCCGGACGCGGAGGACGTCAGCCAGTCGCGCACGTACTGCTTGTCGAACGACGGCTGCACGCGACCGGGCTCGTAGCCCTCGGCCGGCCAGTAGCGCGACGAGTCCGGCGTGAAGACCTCGTCCGCCAGGATCAGCTCGCCGGAGGCGTCCAGCCCGAACTCGAACTTCGTGTCCGCGAGGATCAGGCCGCGCGTCAACGCGTACGCGCGCGCCTCGCTGTACAGCTCGATCGTCCGGTCACGCAGCTTCGACGCGAGCTCGACACCGTGCTTCTCGGCGATGACGTCGAACGACACGTTCTCGTCGTGCGCACCGATCTCGGCCTTCGAGGCGGGCGTGAAGATCGGCGGGTCCAGTTCGGACGCCTCGACCAGACCGGCCGGCAGCTCGATCCCGCAGACCGCACCGGTCGCGGTGTAGTCCGCCATGCCCGAGCCCGTCAGGTACCCGCGCGCCACGCACTCGACGTCGACCATCTGCAGCTTGCGCACCAGCAGCGCACGGCCGCGGACCTCGGCGGGGATGCGCGGGTCGTCGTACGCGACCAGGTGGTTCGGGGCGAGCCGCTCGAACCAGAACACGCTCATCGCGGTGAGCACGCGGCCCTTGTCGGGAATCTCCGTGCTCAGAATGTGGTCGTACGCCGAGATGCGGTCGGACGCGACGAACAACAGCAGCTCGTCGTCCACGTCGTACAGATCGCGAACCTTGCCGCGGGCGACGTGCTGGTAGTCAGCGAGCGTAGGCACGCTGGTCAGCCTACGTGGCCGAGTTCCGTAAACCGACGTACACCCCTGCACCACTACAGATCAAGGCAAAAGAAGCTTAAGGTGCACCCGTGCTCCCTAGAAAGGCCCTGTGGATCCCGGCTTTGGCAAGCTTGGGACTGCTCATCGTGCTGGGCGTGGCCGGGTGGAGCTTCGACTCCAGCCCCATTTCGTCTCCTGCCGCAGGAGGTTCGCTCACTTCGAGCACGCCCCAGTCCGTGACCATCGTCCCGACTCCGGACGGTGTCGAGATCACGGTCAAGGGATCGTCCTCAGTGGCGACGACGACCACCACCACGACGAAGACCACGCAGCCGAAGCCGCCACCCACGCAGACTCCTCCTGCCGTGCAGCAGCCGACGACGACCGAGCCCCCGCAGCAGGGACTCCTGGTCAACGAGGGCGCGCGCTGCGATCCAGAGGGCGCGAACGGCATCGGGCTGCTCGGCGAGAAGCTGGTGTGCCGCAAGGATCCTCAGCGCGGTGACCGGCTGCGCTGGCAGAAGGCCTAAGCCCACTCCAGCACGTCGACCTCGTCACCGACGCTGATCATGCCGGTGCGCACGACCTGTGCCTTCATGCCGAACGTGACGCCGCCGTCCGGATCACGCCGGTAGGTCGCCAGCGAGCGAATCGGCTCAGGACCGTCTTTCAGCCCGGTCTCCTGGTCGACCATCGGCACGGCACAACGCACGCAGTCCTTGGCGTAGGCCAGTTCCACGTCACCGATCGTCGCGCGCCGCACCCGGTCCTCGGTGTGCGGTTCGGGCCAGCCGGACACGACCACGTTGGGGCGGAAGCGGTTCATCGGCACCGGTTCGCCGCCACGTTCCAAAATGCGCTCGTTCAACCCGTCCAATGAGGACAGCGAGAGCACCAGCAACGCGTTGCCGTCCGCGTATCCGACCAGTCCGGTGGTCTCACCGGTCGTCTCGCGGTGCAGGTCCGGTGGCGTCCGCACGAGCCGCACGGACTTCCCGAGAGCGTGGGAGAAGTACGCCGCGGCAGCGTCTCCCTGGTCGATTCCGGAGCCCTGCCAGGTGTGCACGACCACCGGAACCCGAGGCCCGTCGACGACGACCGGGAAGGATTCACCGCCGATCGACAGCGAGGAGTCCACGAGGGACGGACGCAGCGCGGCCATCTCCGGAATCTTGCGCTGCGACAGGAACACGCCGTCGTCGTCGACCAGCATCATCATCCGGTCGTCGTGCAGGCCGGTCGGCTCCACGTCGGAGGATGCGACGGAGTGCCCGCCGCATCCCTTGACCGGGTAGACGACCAGCTCGGACACGATCACAGAATGGGCTCCGGCTCGTAGGCCGGGTACTTGTCGACGACCGCGGCGACCTGCTCCACGATGGACGCGACCTGCGCCGACGCCACGCCGGTGAACGACAGGCGGTCGGCCAGCAGCGCGTCCAGGGCGGCCTTGTCGAGCGGCAGCCTGGAATCCGCGGCGAGCCGGTCCAGCAGGTCGTTCTGCGCCAGGCCCTGCTCGCGCATCGCCAGCGCGACGGCCACCGCGTTCTCCTTGATGGCCTCGTGCGCGGTCTCCCGGCCGACACCCGCGCGCACGGCCGCCATCAGCACCTTCGTCGTGCCGAGGAACGGCAGGTAGCGGTCCAGCTCACGGGCGACGACGGCCGGGTAGGCGCCGAACTCGTCCAGCACCGTCAGGAACGTCTCCAGCAGCCCGTCGAACGCGAAGAACGCGTCGGGCAGCGCGACCCGGCGGACCACCGAGCACGACACGTCGCCCTCGTTCCACTGGTCGCCCGCGAGCTCGCCGACCATGGACAGGTAGCCGCGCAGGATCACCGCGAAGCCGTTCACGCGCTCGCACGAGCGGGTGTTCATCTTGTGCGGCATGGCACTGGACCCGACCTGGCCGGGCTTGAAGCCCTCGGTCACCAGCTCGTGGCCCGCCATGAGCCGGATGGTCTTGGCCACCGAGGACGGTGCCGCGGCGAGCTGCACGAGCGTCGAGACGACGTCGAAGTCCAGCGAGCGCGGGTAGACCTGGCCGACGCTCGTGAGCACGCGCTCGAAGCCGAGGTGGCCCGCGACCGTGCGCTCCAGCTCCTCCAGCTTCTCGGGCGTGCCGAGCAGGTCGAGCATGTCCTGAGCGGTGCCGACCGGGCCCTTGATGCCGCGCAACGGGTAGCGCGCGATCAGTTCGTCGAGGCGGGAGAACGCGACCAGCAGCTCGTCGGCGCCCGTCGCGAACCGCTTGCCCAGCGTCGTCGCCTGCGCGGCCACGTTGTGCGAACGGCCGGCCATGACGAGGTCGGAGTGCTCGGCCGCGAGGCGCGCGAGACGGCCGAGGACGGCGGCGGCCTTGGACCTGATCAGCTCCAGCGAGCGCAGCACCTGCAGCTGCTCGACGTTCTCGGTCAGGTCGCGCGAGGTCATTCCCTTGTGGACCTGCTCGTGGCCCGCGAGCGCGTTGAACTCCTCGATGCGCGCCTTCACGTCGTGCCGCGTCACCCGCTCACGCGCGGCGATCGACTCCAGGTCGACCTGCTCCAGCACGCGCTCGTAGTCCTCGATCGCGGTCGCCGGAACGTCGATGCCCGCGGCCGCCTGCGCCCGCAGCACCGCGAGCCACAGCTGGCGCTCCAGCACGATCTTGTGCTCGGCCGACCAGAGCGTCGCGAGCGACGTGGAGGCGTAGCGACCTGCGAGGACGTTGGCGATGCGGGGCTTCGTCACGCCCTCAGATTAGTGCACAGGGGACTCACTCCCAGCTGATGGCCGGGTCGGTGACCAGGGCTGTGAGCACCCCCACGCGCACCGGCACGGTCTGCCGGAGACCGAGTTGCGTTGAGACGTTGTAGTTGTAGGCGCCGATCTTGACGGTGTACCCGCTCCGGAACGTCCGCACCACGATCGACGACGAGATGTCAGGGCCCTCGGCGAGCTCGATCTCCGTCACGACCGATCCGTCCGGCTGCTGCACCTCGTGGCACAGCACGGCGCTCTGGCAGAAGGTCGTCGCGATCGGCTGGTTCTTGCCGGCGACGACCTCCATCGCGGTCGGTCCGAGCAGGTCGGTGAAGTACACGAAACCGGAGAACTCCGGCTCGTCGGGCCGCTTCGGCGCGTTCGACGTCGGGTACGGCGGATACGTGCGACCACCGGAGTGGAAGCTCGCGCCGATGTCCTTGAAGTCCGGCACCTGCTGCTCGATCCGCCGCGCCAGCTGGTCGCCGATTTGCTGGGCCTTCTTGTCCACCGACACGGTCGGCGGCGCGGAGGAGTTCGTCGGGGTGTCGGCGCCGAGCTGGCTGTCCCGGTCGCGAGGCAGCAGGCCGGGCAGCGCGAGCGACGCCACGGCGATCATCGCCGTAGCCACGCCCACAGCGACCAGCGCTCGTCGACGACTTTTTTTCTGCTCGACCCGCTTGATCAGGGTGTCGGGGTCGAAGTCGAGCGGCGGCTCGTCCCAGACGGCCAGCAGCATTCCCTCGCGGATCTCCTGCTCACTCACGACGCGACCCTCCCCGAACTGTTGTCGAGCTTCTCCACGATGGTGCGCAGTGTCGCGAGACCGCGCGCCGTCTGGCTTTTGACCGTTCCCTCTGTGCACCCCATGGCCACCGCCACCTCGGCGACCGGCAGGTCCTCGAAGTACCTCAGCACGAGCACCGCCCGCTGCCTCGGCGGCACCTGCAGCAGCGCGGTGTGCACGAGCTCGCGCGCCCACAGCTTCGCGCTGGTCGTGTCGGGATCCACGGTGGCGTCCGCGGCGTCGGGCAGCTCCCCGTCCCGCTGCTCGGCTCTGCGCCACGGCCTGCGCTTCTCGTCCAGCCAGGTGCGCAGCAGCACCTTGCGGGCGTACGCGATCAGGTTGTCGAGGTCCTTGATGCGCTTCCACGCCACGTACATCTTCATGAGGCTCGACTGCATCAGGTCCTCGGCTGTGTGCCAGTCGCCACAGAAGAGATACGCAGTACGTCGCAAAGACGCGGCATTGGCTGCCGCGAATTCACGAAAGCCCTGTTCATCGGCCTTGCGCATGCGTTCCCCTCTCGCGTCCTCAACCAGGGGAACGCATGGGAGGAACGCGAGGTTGCATCAGGCGTGACGCGAAAGAGCCGAACGGAGCATCCTGGCCGCCACGCCGCGAGGGTCCGACTTCAGCTCGATGAACGAGTTGACCACAGATCCGTCCACCAACGCGATCAGCTCCTCGACCCGGTCGCTCCCGATGTCCCTGCCTGAGCGGGCGAAGACGTCGGCGATCAGCCCGCGCAGTTCGGTCGACAGCACGCGCATCAACGGCCGCAGGTACGGGCGGCGGCCGGTCGCGACGAGGCGTTCGTAGCGCAGCAGCACGGCCTCGATGTCGGTCGCGTCCTCGCCGACCAGCAGGTCGAGCATGAACTCCACGAGCACGTCGTCGGTCATCTGCTCGGGCAGCGACGAGAGCCGTCCCCGGAAGCTCGCGAGCTCGCTGCGGCCGTGGAACTCGACGGCCGCGATGATCAGCTCGTCCAGCGAGTCGAAGTAGTACGTGGTCGACGCGAGCGGCAGACCTGCGCGTTCGGCGACCGCGCGGTGCCGGACCGCGTCGAACCCGCCCTCGGAGAACAGGCCGGACGCGGCCTCCACGAGCGCCTGCCGCCTGCGCTCACCCTTGGGAGTTGCTGCCGTCATAGTCGAGCCAGGGTACTGGGCGGACGATCAGAACCTGGGGGCCAGTGCGTCCGCGAACCGCTTGGCCTGCCCTTTCAGCTCCCCGTCGCCCTCGGTGAACACGTAGAGGTCCTGGCCGCTGGCGGTCCGCACCTTCTCCGCACCGGCTGGCGCCTCGAACGGCTGCGGCGTGACGATCGCGGTGATCGTCAGCCCGCCGATCTTGTACGCGACCGAGCGCGAGTCGGGCGAGCAGGTCAGCGTGGGCGACACTGCGAAGTCCGGTGAGACCGAAAGCTCGTCGGCGAGGGCGTCAGCGAGCTCTCGGTCCACACCTGCGCAGCCCTGCACTGCGCTTTCACTGGCCGAAGGGCCAGTGCTTCCCGGCGTCTGCGCGTCCCCCTGCGTGGACTTGCTTTCACCGGAGAAGCCTGTAGAGGGTTTCACCTCGAGTGCGGTCATCGGGGATTCTGCCGCGTTGTCACGGTTCTGCCCAGAACCCGCGTTGTTCAAACTGCTCGAGTCCTGACTCACCCAGCCGTTGGCGGCGAAGACCCCGCCGAATCCGAGCACCACGACCAGGGTGGTGCCGGCGGCGATCGAGTTGCGCTTTCGCAGCGTGGCGCGGCGCGAAGCCGTGCGGACGTCGCCCGCGTCGAAGGACGCCGGTGGTGCGTCCTGAGCTGCGTCGCGGAACAGGTCCGCGAGCTTCTGCTCGTCCATCTACGTCCTCCTCTCGCTGGTCACGACGCCGGTCGCAGGTCGTCGATGGCGTCACCCAGAGCTTCCCTGAGCGCTGCCAGCCCGCGCGCGGTCTGACTCTTCACAGTTCCTTCCGAGCACTTCAGCGCCTCGGCCGTGGCCGTGACGTCCAGGCCCTCGAGGAACCTGAGCACGAGCACGGCCCGTTGCCTGGGCGGAACTCTGCGCAGGCCCTTCAACAACGCCTCGCGCGTCGCGACCGTCTCGCCGATCTCGTTGTCCGTCGTCGGCGACTCGGGCATCTCGTCGGTGAACTTCTCGCGACGCCACGGACGGCGCGATTCGTCGATCACCGCACGCACGACGGTGCGTCGGACGTAGGCGTCAAGAGCCTGCTTGTCCCGGATCTTCCGCCACCTCCTGTGCACCGCGACGAAGGCCGTCTGCGCAAAGTCGTCAGCGCGGTGCCAGTCGCCGCACAGCAGGTATGCCGTTCGGCGCACGGCCTCACGGCGAGCCACGAAGTACTCCGCGAACTCCTGCTCGTCGCGCTGATCCACGCGGACTGCTCTCCGCTCGTTCCTCGAGTTGCACTGACTGGACGGAAACTGCGGCACCAACGGTTGCACGAACCACCGGCGAGAGCTACATCACCCCCTCGGTCGTTCACCGGATGTGATGTGATCGAGCTCGTGACCCCCATCGACCTGCGCTCGGACACCGTCACCAAGCCCGACGAGGCCATGCGCCGCGCGATGGCGGCGGCCGAGGTCGGCGACGACGTGCTGGACCACGACCCGACCATGGCCGCTCTGGAGGAGCGGGTGGCCGGGCTGCTCGGGGTCGAGGCCGCCCTGTGGGTTCCCTCCGGATCCATGGGCAATCTCATCGCCTTGTTCCTGCACCTGGATCGCGGTGACCGGTTCCTGGCCCCTCTCGGCGCGCACGTGCTCGACGCCGAGCTCGGGACCGCCGCGTGGCTGGCCGGCGGGATGCCGCACGCCCTTGCCTCGATGACTCCTGAGGCCGTGATCGCCGCCGGCGGTGGTGAGTCTCCTTATTACGGGCTGCGGACCACGTTGTTGTGCCTGGAGAACACGCACAACGCTTCCGGTGGCACGGTGACGTCGGTCGACGAGCACGCTTCGCTGGTGGCGGCGGCCCGGTCGATCGGGCTGGCGGTGCACCTCGACGGGGCCCGGCTGTGGAACGCGTCCGCGGCTCTCGGGGTGCCGCCCGCTGTGCTGGCTGCCGGGGTGGACACCGTTCAGGTGTGCCTGTCGAAGGGGCTCGGTGCCCCGGTCGGATCGGTGGTGGCGGGGTCCGCGTCGTTCGTCGTCGAGGCCCGGCGGGTGCGGAAGATGCTGGGTGGAGGGGTGCGGCAGGGCGGAGTGCTGGCCGCGGCGGGTCTAGTCGCCCTCGACCGGATTAATCGACTCGCCGACGATCATTCGAAAGCCGATGAATTGGCTTCCGGACTGCGGGCGCTGGGCTGGGAGGTGGCCGAGCCCGCCACGAACATCGTGCTGGCGTCGGTGCCCGACCTGGACAAGACGCTGTTGTCGTTGCGCGAGGTCGGGGTTTTCGCCAGTCCCATGTCAGGCAAGGTTCGGTTCGTGACGCACGGCGACGTGGACTCGTCCGACATCGCCGAGGTGCTGCGCCGGCTTCGAGAGGACGTCTGAGATGCGCTGGATCGTGTTCGACTTCGGCGAGGTGATCAGCCAGCGGAACCCGGCGCGGCCCGCGATGGCGGCGAAGCTCGGGGTGACACTGCAGGCTTTCGAGACGACGTACTGGGACCGTGACGCCTACGACCGCGGCGGGTCGGACGCCGAGTACTGGGGGCGGATCGGTTCGTCGTTGGGACTGACCCTCGACGACGCTCTCGTCCGCGAGCTGACAGCCACGGACAACGCGGGGTGGCTCGACGACCCGGTGGTGGAGACCGTCGCGTTGATCGAGGACCTGGCGGCTCTCGGCATACCGCTGGCGTTGCTGTCGAACGCGCCGTCGACGTTCGGACGGCTGGCCGAGAAGGTGCCGTGGGCCAAGCACTTCCGGCACCTGATCTTCTCCGGCGACCTAGGCTGCGCGAAGCCGGACGCGGCGATCTGGAAGCACACGTCAGACGTGATCGGCTCGTCGGACGTGATCTTCTTCGACGACCGCCTGTCCAATGTGGAGGGCGCACTGATCGCGGGCTGGGACGCGCGACTGTGGACGTCAGCCGCTGTTGCGCGCGCCGAGCTCCGCACGGAGTTCGGCGATCTCGGCGCGTAGGCTCCGCAGCTCCTGCACGGTCTCGAGTTCTGCTTCCTCGACACCGCGCAGCTTCTCCACGAGCCAGCTGGCGATCGTGCCGGTGATGACACCGAGCAACGCGATGCCCCCGACCATCAACAACCCCGCGACCAGCCGCCCCTCACCCGTGACGGGGTAGCGGTCGCCGTACCCGACCGTCGACATGGTGGTCAGCGTCCACCACAGCGCGTCACCGAACGTGGTGATGCTGGCGTTTTCCGCGTGCCTTTCGGCGTCCAGCACCGCGAGGCTCGCGCAAAACGCGACGATTATCGTCACCCCGGCGACGTAAATGCTGACCCGTTGCCTGATCTTGTGCTGGAACTTCTTGTTCAGCAGCGTGATGACCGTGATCAGCCGAAGCACCCTGAGCTGCCGCACCATCGGCAGAACAACCGCGGCAAGATCGAAGAGATGCGTTTTCAGAAACCGGAGCTTGTTCTGAGCCAAGGTCAGCCGCGTGGCGAAGTCGGCCGCGAACAAGGCCCAGACCAGCCACAACGCGATCTCCAGGGGCACGTGCATGGCCCCGTGATCATCAAGAACCTGCCACGCGTAGGCCCCGAGGAACACCGCGGCGAGCGCCGTCAACGGCCACTCGACCTTTCGCTCCCACCGCTCAAGGCGGGCCTCGTTGGCTAACAACACCGCCCCATGGTGAGCGGTGCGTAGTCATTAATCCAGAGTCAACGCTTGGATTTGATCGCACCGTAAGCCGCGGTGCCTGCGAGGAGTAGTCCTCCAATCACAGCGAGCCAGAAAAGGCCTTTCACCACGGCCCCGACGACGGCCAGCACGATCCAGATCGCCACCAGCCACCCGATGATCGCCCACATAGGACTCCCCTTCCTCCACCCCGTGAACGTCCGGCCGACCGGTTTTGTTGCTTGCCGGCCCTGTTGGTTGGTCGTGTGACGTTGCTGCTCGCCCGGTGCTGTCGCTCTCGTCCGGCTCGGCTGCCTGCCTGTCCGGTGCTCAGAGCCAGGCCTTCAACCGCCTGAGCGCTTCCTCGATGTCCTGCGTGGCGCCGGCGAACGACATCCGCACGAAGTGATGCCCGTCCACGGGGTCGAAGTCGATGCCGGGCACGATCGCCACCCCGGTGTCGTCGAGCAACTTCTTGCAGAACCCCATCGAGTCGTCCGTGAGATGCCGGACGTCCGCGTACACGTAGAACGCCCCGTCCGCCGGCGCCAACTTGTCGATGCCGAGGTCCGTCAGCCCTTCGAGCAACAGATCCCGGTTCACCTTGTACCGCTGAAGATGCTCAGCCGTCTCCGCATACGCGTCCTCATGAAACGCCTCAACCGCCGCATACTGAGCCAGCGCGGGCGGACAAAGCGTGAAGTTGCCCGTCAGACAGTCCACAGCCCTGCGCAGCCGCTCCGGCAACAACATCCACCCGAGCCGCCACCCGGTCATCGCGAACGCCTTGGAGAACGAGTTCACGACGATCGCGTCCCGCGACGTCTCCCAGGCACACCGCAGGGGCTCCCCGTAGCTGATCCCGTGATAGATCTCGTCGCTGACCAGCTGAACCCCGTTGGCAGCACACCAGGTAGCGATCGGCTCGACGTTGGCCGTCGTCCCGGTCGGATTGGCCGGACTCGCCACGATCACGCCCTTGAGCCCAGGATCGAGCATCTCGACCGTGGGCTGGAACCGCGTGTCCGGCCCGCACGGCAACTCGACGACCTCACACCCCAACGCCTTGAGGATGTTCCGGTAAGCCGGATATCCCGGCCGCGCCAGGGCAACCCTGTCGCCCGCGTCGAAGGCCGCCAGGAAGGCCAGCGTGAACGCCCCCGACGACCCCGTGGTCACCACCACGTCGTCGGCCGTCACGTCCAGGTCGTACTGCCGCTTGTAGTGCCCGGCGATGGCCTGCCGCAGTTCGGGAATCCCCAGCTGCTCGGTGTACCCCAATGCGTGCTCGCCCAGGGCTCGCGCCGCGGCCTCTCGCACCGGTCGCGGCGCAGGGCTCGACGGCTGTCCGGCGGCCAGGGAGATCACGTCTCCGTGCGTGCGCTGCCTCTGCGCGGCGGCGGACAGCACGTCCATGACGTGGAAGGGCGGGACGTCGGCACGGGCAGCCACGGTCAGCATGCCGCCAGGCTAACTCCCCATCACCTCTCCCCACCTCTGCCTGTTCCGCACCTCATCTTCGTCCGTCTACACCTCGCCTCGGGCTTCCCGCACAAGGCTTCCCCCACCTCAGGCTTCTCCGCCTCAGGCCTCGCGACCTCAGGCCCTCTCCGCGCCTCAGGCCTCTCCACCCCCCACGTCCCCACGTCCCGTTCCGGCACGCCCCAGGTCCCCACGTCCAGGTCCCGCCGCCCAAGTCCCACGCCCAGGTCCCGCGCCCCGGCCTCACACCCCGGTCCCCGCACCTGGATCGCCACAACCTGGGTTGCAGCGTCCCGGTCGCCACACCTTGGCTGCAACGGTTGAGTCGCTACACCCAGATCGGAGCGTCTGGGTTGCAGTACCTCCTGTCGCACCCCCCGCGCTTCCGCAATATGCGGGCGCAGATAACAGTGTTTCAGGACATTCGTTACCCGTGTGGGTGTGGATAACTGAAACCCGGCGCCTTTCCGTCACGACATACCTGACGAAGAAGTGCCGGGTTCCGGACAAAACTCACCCGATCGCGCGGGGCTAATACCCTTGGTAGCCGCCGCCCTGGGACATCGCCTTCAGGCCGGGGTGGCCTTCGAAACCGCCGTAGCGCGAGAAGGTGTAGCGGACGCCGGCAACGATGTTGTCGACCGGATTCCAGATGTCGTCGTGGCCGGGCAGTTTGTGGGCGTTGAAAGTCGAGTCGATGCACTGCATGAGGCCCTTGGAGGGCGTTCCCGCCTGGGCGTTGGAATCCCAGAGGTTGATGGCGTGCGGGTTGCCGCTCGACTCCTTCTCGATGATCTTCCAGATCTCGTCGATGTTCTCCTCGGTGACCGGAATACCGTTGGCCTGCAGGATCTTGATGGCCTCTCGGATCCATTCCTCGACGTTGCCGGGAGGCGGGCTACCCGAGGGCGGGCCGCCGCTGGAACCGAGGCCGCCCATGCCGCCGCCCTCACCTCCACCGCCACCGCCGCCTCCACCGCCGGAAGCGCCGCCACCACCCCCACCACCGTGGCCGGAAGCCGCGGGCGTCGAGGTGGACGTGGGCTGCGGGTCCGATGTGGACGACGCCTTGGTCGAGTCGTCGGGCGGTGCGGCCGGGGCCCACTCGACGGGCTTGCCCGGTGCGGGTGTGAAGGACTGGGCGTTCGGGTCTTCCAGTGACGAGAACTTCGGGGTCAGCGCGCCGGGGCGGCCCTTCAGGGTGCCGGCGGCGGCGTTGACTGCGCTTTCCGCTTGGGAGACAACGGGTTGGGCGTCGCTCATGGCCTCGGCGCAGTAGCTGCGGATGACGCTGTCGACGTCCTCCTGCGGTTGGCCGTGGAGTTGCTGGCGCGTCTGGCGGGCGCGGCTCAGGAGGTTTTCGCAGATGCGGCTCATCGAGGTCTTCGCGGTTTCCAACGCGTTCGCGGCCGCCTCCAGGTCGGTCGCGGCGCCGTTGAGCGCGTCGGCCATCGAGGTGCCGCACTTCGTGACGTTGGCCATGTAAGCGACGAAACCGTCCGCGGACTTGCCTTCCCAGGCGCCGTCGAGTTGGGTCACCGACCGCTGCAGGACGTTCGTCTGGTCGCCGCACTTGCCCGCTGCCTGCTTCCAGCGGTTCGCGATGTCGCGGACGGCCTGGGGTTGCGCGGTCTCGATCTTGTCCGCGAGCGCGGCCAGTTCCGCGCCGCCGGGCAACGCCGCGACTTCGTCCATCGCGCTCACGTCACACCGCCCTCAGGGAGTTCTTGTTGACTTCCTCGACGTCCGCGACATTGGTCTGAATCGTGTCGAGCGCGCCCTCGACCTTGCGCAGCACCTTCTCCGCCGCTTCGAACTCCTGCGTGCCCGCCTGGTCCATTGCGGACACCGCGCCCGAGATCGCACCGGAAGAGCCGAGTTTCCCAAAAATGTCCGGATTGCCGTACTGGCCGGAAAAGCCGTCGCCGATCGCGCCGAATTGCCCGGCCTGACTGCTCACGGTCGTTCGGCACTGTTCCATGGCTTCATGGTTCAACTTCGTCGCAGCCACGCGCGCCTACCCCCTCAACGTCTACTCGCCGACCTTAGAACGAATTGCGTCAGGCGGTGCGCCGATTCGCTCTTTCGAACGACGAAGCCCGCCCGTCAACTTCGACGGGCGGGCACGAACGAGGGTTCCACGATCAGACTTCTTGCAAGAGCTCCCAGATCGAGGCGGCGAGCCGATGGTTGTCGACCGGCGTGATGGTGCACCAGTTGCGCCCGTCGCTGCTCGGCTTGAGCTGACGGAGGTACCGCCCGTTGTGCGTGTCGTGGAAGGAAACGACACGGCCGGCGCGCTGTCCGTTGCGCTGCACCCCGAACTGCCCGCGCGTGGACATGCCGTCGAGCATCCCGGCCAGTTCCTGCGCGTCGCCGAGCCGCATTCCCCGCCGCTCCAGTGTGGTGATCATCCGTTGCGCGTCCAGCCCGACGTCCTTGGCAGCGGCCACGAGTTCGTCGTAGGGCGCGCTGATCGACCGTCCGAACCCGGCGGGCATCTCCCCGGCGACCGACACAGCGGCGTCGGCGAGCGCCGTGCCACGAGCCTCGATCAACCACATCTCGTCACGATCCCGCACCGCCAGGATCGCCTCATCTCCGATGGCCGCAGCCAGTCCGGTGATCTGCCGGTCGGCCCAGATCCACAGGTCGATCGCCACCTGGTGGTTCGCCAGCAACGCGAACCCGTCGGCGAGCTCGGGCACGGCCCGGCCGTTGCGGGCCAAGCCGCGCGCCTCCAGCGACTCCCAGGCCCGCTTCACCACCTCGGACTTCTCGGTGTGGGTGATGGAGGGAATCCGCGTGTCGAGCGCGACGTGCGCGGCCGGGAGGCGCTGCGCCTCCCAGACCACGGCGAACTCCACTGTGGACAGAACCACAGAACCTGGTGAGCTCAAGAGATCTACTTGTCCTTCGGGTCTTCGCCGATGACGGACTGAACCACCATGCGGTCGTCACCGAACATCTCGTCGGAGTCGACGCCGTACTTGCGCACGTGCTCGCCGTCCTCCTCTTCCTCGCCCTTGGCAGCACTGGCCGCGGGCGACATGAGCGACCCGGCACCCTTGCCACCGACGCCACCCTTGCCTGCGGCAGCACCGGCTCGGCCGGCCTCAGGCCCAACGCCACTGGCACCACCGGGCGTCATCGCGCCACCGGGCCCCTTGCCCGCGGCACCGGTACCACCGGCACCTCCAGCACCGGCGCCGGACTTCCCACCACCGATCGTGCTCGGCGCACCCTTCGGCCCAGCAGGCGCGATGGACGTCTTCGGGGCCTGGCTGGGCCCACGTCCACCGCCCACGACCTGCGCGCCGCGCGCACCAGCCGTACCGCCCGCAAGGCCGGCAGCAGCGGTGGCCGCGGCGGCCAGGCCGATCGGCGGGGCGCCGATCGCCTTGGGCAGGCCGGAGCCGGCCGCGAGCGGGTTCGGGGTGATGCCGGGGAGGATGCCGGTGGCGTTGCCCGGGGTGCCCGGAGTGCCCGGAGTGGGGCCGACGGGCACGCCGGAGAAGCCAGGGGAGCCTGGGCTACCAGGCGAGCCGGTGAAGCCCGGTCCGCCGCTGACGCCCGGAGGGCCACCCGCCGGCGTGCCGACCTGGGATCCAACAGGCGTGGCGACGGCAGCGCTGGCCACCACGATGTCCGGCGGAGGGTTGGGCGTGCGGAACGAGTCGATCGCGCTCTGGCTGTTCGAGGTGTAGCCGCTGAGGCTGTCGATGGCCTGCTGGCGGGCGGCGTTGGTCGCCGCGACCTCCTGGGCGTGGTCGGTCTCGACGCCGAAGAAGCCGCCGACCTTGTCTCCGAAGTTCTGCTCCGTGTCGCCGCGCAGCGTCTGGGACTCAGGCGAGCTGTTGCGGGCGGTACTGGTGCTTTCGCCCTGACGAGCCACCGCGTCCGAGTTTCCCGTGGTCGCTTCGCCGGCGTCGTTGAAGCCCTCAGAGGTGACCTTGGTCTTCTGCTGACCCGCCTCGCCTGCAGCTCCACCCCAGTCGATGCCAAGAACCTTCAGCTGGTTGCGCAGTTCGTTGTCCACGTCCTGCAGGTTGCCCGCGAGATCCCGGAGAACATCGGACGCGGCCGCGAACTGCCGGGAGAGTTCACCGCTGCCAGTCGCGAGTTTCTGGACCTCGTCCGCCAGTTGCTGGTTGCTCCAGCCATTGAAGTTCCAGTCAGTGAGTTGTTCACCCGACATGTTTCCCCCTCACTTCAAGGTCTTGAGAGTCTCGACCGCGAGCTCGGCAGCCTTGCTGGCGTTACTGCACATCTGGTCCTGGGTGTCGCCTTTTTGGGTCGTGGGGTCATAGCCCATGTACAGCTGTTGACCTTCGGCAACGTCGACCGTGACAGCGCAGTTCACGCTGTCCGTGCCAGTAAAAGTAAGCTGAGCGGCACCATATCCAGCTACGTTCACGACTTTCGCGTCCACGTTTCCAGAGCCACTGAGCCAGAACGGCACACCCTTGTTAGTCACCAGGATGACGGTGTAGCTGTATTTGACCCCATTGTTGTACATGCAGCCAGGAGCTTTCCCGAAGTTCGACACCTCGAGCTGATCCGGCACCGCTTCCGTTACCTTGACCTCGGCCATATGAGCCTGGGTAAGCAGCTTGCACGCATCAACTCCGCCGAGCTTCAACTCGGCTGGGCGCTTCGGCAACTCCTTGGCGGAACCTGATGTTCCCGAGGTGGGACCGCCTCCCGCAGTGGGGCTTGGCTTGCCTTTTTCGACACTACCGGTACACGCGGTAGCAGCCGTCAGCACGGACGCCACCGCGATGATCTTGAGGAAGGTGTTACTCACGTCGTCTTTCCGAAAACCGTAGTGATCTCTTCCTCTGTGTAACCGTACTGCTTGGCCGACTGCTGCAGCTGGGCCCCCAACTTTTCGAGGCTTTCAACGTACTGCGCGATTCGACCCGCATAAGAGTCTTCATCGGTCATCAAACGACGATTCCACAAGCCTGCGATGTTCGAACTGACCGTTCCCGCCGACTGTGCGTCGACGTTGACCAGAAGCTTTCGCCTTGCCGCATTCAGCGCCGTGCGCAACTCTGCGGCCTGGCCCTGAATGATCACGCCGGCTTTGAGGACGTTGTCCTTGTTGACGTGGAAGTTCTGGCTCGACGGCCCCGACGTCATCCCGCCGAGCAAGGCTGATGCCGCATGGAACGTGCTGACCGCTGCCCCGATCGCGCCGCCTGCCAAACCCGCGACGGCACTGAGAGCGGCATCCGCCCCCGCGCTCTCCTGTGTCACGACGTCCTACCCCCGTACGGTTGGTAACGGTTCGGTCCCGCTTCGCAGGCTACCAACGCCTGCGTAAGACGTACCTGTGGTTGGACGAAGACCACCCCTCGTTGGTTCCACATCACTCTCCGTCCCGATTCCACTGGCGGCGTGTCGCGATTCCGGTAGCTTCCGCGACTTGGGGAGGAACACACGCGACCACCTGGGGGAATGAGTGCACGGGCCACAACAGCCATACCCGCCACGACAGCAGCCCTACCCGGCGCAACACCCGTATCAACAGCCTTATCCGTTTCACCAGCAGCCGCCGAGGAAAAGGCGCACCGGATTGATCATCACCGCCGTCCTCGCGGCGGTTCTGCTGGTCGGCGGTGGGGTCACCGCGGCCGTCCTGTTCAAGGGAAACGACAAGCAGGCGTCCGCGCCGGAACCCGAGGCGGCCGACGTCAGCGTGATCGCGCAGAAGGCCGAGCCGGAGACGGTCAGGTACGGCGACCTGGCGGTGATCGACGCCTGCACGGTCATGCCGGCCACGCTGCTCGAGGAGATCGGCTTCCGGGACGCCGCTCACGGCTGGCACAGCCAGAGCTATCTGCCGCAGTCCGTGCCGGCCGCCGATGCCACCGTCAAGGACGAGACCGACGCGATCTCCACGTGCCTCTACGAGTCGACGGCGGAGGGCGGGATCGAGCGGTTCACGCTCTCCATCCGCCAGCGGCCGTTCAACGACCTGCTGCCGGCCGACTACCAGGGCAAGGACGACACGCCGGTGACCGCGGCTGGACTCAGGGCGTACATGAGCCCTGGGCTCAAGCCGGACAGCTTCAACGCTCGTGTCACCAGCGCGGACGGCAAGGCCCAGGCGCACCTGGGTGCGTCGAGCCTGAGCAACGTCAAGGAGATCACGGACCCCAAGGCAACGTTCGTGAAACTGCTGGAGGGTGTTGCGGCGAACCTCGCGAAAGGTCCGCAAGGCGCGACGACGCACGTGCACACAGGACGGTACGAGAGCGTGCCGAACGCCTGTGACGTCCTGAGCAGCCAGCGCTTCCAGGAGATCACGAACGGCAAGGACTCCGGTGTGGTCGAGGCGGACTACTACGAGCGGGAGACCTTCGAGCGGTTCGAGAACGACAAGAACGAGGTGCGGTACTTCTACTCGAACCTGCAGGAGTGCAGGCGGCTGTCCCCGGAGTGGTTCAACGCCGCGGAACGCAGTCGGGGCCATGCGTTGAAGATCAGCCTCAGGACGTACCGGAACGCCGAGATGGCGGTCAAGGACGCGCAGGACTGCAACCCCGCCTCGCCGTCGCGCAAGATCACGGGCGAGGCGGTGATGAGCACGGAGAAGATCGGCGACTTCGCGGCCTGCAGCTACCTGGTGGGCGACTCACCGACCATCTCCTTTGTGGCTGGACGCACGCAGGTGCAGCTCACCGGGTACGGCGACTGGGCGCCGGACGACCCCAGGACCTACGTCCAGACGTTCACGCCCATCGCGCAGAAGGTGGCGGACGAGGTTCGGAAGGCGATCGGATAGGGCACAGCTAGTCGGGTGAGAAGGCGTCGAGCCCCATAGCGTTGACCACGTGCTGGAACGACTCAACGAGGCCATGGCCCGCATCGAGGACGACCTCGAAGGCGAGGTGGACGTCAAGGTGCTCGCGCGGATCGCGGGCACCAGTGAGTACCACCTGCGCCGGATGTTCAGTGCGCTCGCCGGGATTCCGCTGAGCGAGTACATCCGGCGCAGAAGGCTCACCAAGGCGGCGAACGAGGTCCTCAGTGGACGGGGGTCGTTGCTCGACGTCGCTGTCCGGTGGGGTTATGGGTCCAACGAGGCCTTTGCTCGTGCTTTCAAGGTCATGCACGGGGTGGGGCCTCAGGAGGCTCGGGCCAGCAGGAAGGTGTTGCAGTCGCAGCAGATTCTCACGTTCAGACTGGTTGTGGAGGGGAGTACGAGCATGGAGTACCGGGTGGTCGAGAAGGAGGCGTTCCAGGTTGTCGGCAGGGGGACGCGGGTGCCGTTGGTGCACCTCGGGATGAATCCCGCGATCGTCGAGTTCGTCAAGGGCATCGGGATGCCGGCGCTGGAACGGATGAAGGCGCTCAGTGACGGGGAGCCGGGAGGGATGCTGGCTCTCACGTTCAACCAGGAAGGGGTCGAGGAGGGCGACATGCTCGACTACTTCCAGGGGGTGGTGACGAGTCAGGAAGCGCCGGAGGACATGGAGACCCTCCAAGTGCCCAAGAACACGTGGGCTGTGTTCACGGCTGAGGGGCCGTATCCCGAGACGATTCAGTACATGTGGCGGGACGTGTACACGCAGTGGTTCCCGTCCAACAGCTACGAGAGCGTTGAGGGGCCGTCGATGTTGCGCACGCAGATCAACGGTGACCAGGCGACCGCGGAGTTGTGGATTCCCGTCACCAGCTGAGAACGAGGCGTTCCATCACGTCTCGTAGTTCCAGAACGGCAAGCCAGTCGGCGGGGATGACGGTGACGCCGTCGCGGGCGCCGAGGATGTTGCCGCAGATCGAACCCGTCGAGTCGCTGTCGCCCGAGTGGTTCACGGCGACGCGCAGGGCGGTGGGAAAGTCCGGCGCCACCAGGGCGGCGTGCAGGCCGATGGCCAGGGCCTCCTCGCCCACCCAGCCGCCACCCAGTTCGGACTCGATCTCCTCCGGGGTCAGGGGTCCTAGGCCCATCACCTTGTCCAGCAACGAGGTCTGTTCCTCGTGGCCGTCCCAGCGGACCAGTTCGGCGCGTGCCACGGCTACGGCCGCGACCAGGTCCGAGCCGGACAGCAACGCGTGGACGATCGCGGCCAGGGCGCCTGCGGACAGGTAGCCGCTCGGGTGGTGGTGCGTCATCTTCGCCGTGCCGACGGCCAGCTCGAAGACCTCGCGCACGTCGGACGACCAGACGGCGACCGGGGCGGCGCGCATCACGCCGCCGCAGCCCTTCGAGTTGTTCTTTTCGTTGTGCTTCAACGCGGTTATGCACGTGTGGCCCGGCGCCCGCCGTGAGTGCAGGCGCTGGTCCGCCATCAGCCAGCCGTCCGAAGCGACCGCCGGGCCGCCCTGCGTGTGCAGCCAGCGCGCGTAGGCGGCCCGCACGGTCAGGTGCGGGTCGATGCCCAAATTCCTTGCCAGCAAAAGACCTTCGAGTGTGAACAGGACCATCTGGGTGTCGTCGGTGATCTCCAGCGTTGGGAGGTCGACGACACCCGCGGGGCCGTACTGGCGGCGGATCGTGTCGATCGACGAGAACTCGATCGGCGCGCCCAAACCGTCGCCCACGGCACCGCCCAGCACACACCCGAGCAGGCTCACGGCAGTGTGATCTTCCCGTCGATGGCCTTCGAAGCGATGTCCGAACGGTGGTGCGAGCCGGTGAGGTGGATGTCCGCGATGCGCTTGTAGGCGCGCTCGCGAGCCTTCGACAGCGACTTGCCGGTGCCCACCACCGACAGCACGCGGCCGCCTGCCGAGACCACGGCGCCGTCTTCACGGCGGCGCGTGCCGGCGTGCAGGACGCCGTCGGCCTCGGAGCCGGTGATCACGTCGCCGGTGCGCGGGCGGTTCGGGTAGCCCTCGGCCGCCAGGACGACGGTCACGGCGTAGCCGTTCTCCCACTCCAGAGCGGGCAACGACGCCAGCGAACCATCAGCCGCCGCCAGGAACAGGGCGGAGATCGGCGACTTCAGCAGTGCGAGAACGGACTGGGTCTCCGGGTCACCGAAGCGGCAGTTGAACTCGATCACCTGGATGCCGTTGGACGTCAGCGCCAGGCCCGCGTACAGCAGGCCGACGAACGGCGTCTCCCGCGCGCGCAGCTCATCGACCACGGGCTGGACACAAAGCGAGACGATCTCGGACACCAGGCCCTCCGGCGCCCACGGCAGCGGCGCGTAGGCGCCCATGCCGCCGGTGTTCGGGCCGGCGTCGCCGTCGCCCACGCGCTTGAAGTCCTGCGCCGGGATCAGCGGGACCACGGACACGCCGTCGGTGACGCAGAACAGCGACACCTCGGGACCGTCCAGGAACGACTCCAGCAGCACCGGGTGGCCGCCGTCGAGCAACGTCATCGCGTGGGCGCGGGCAAGAGCCAGGTCGGCCGTCACGACGACGCCCTTGCCAGCGGCCAGGCCGTCGTCCTTCACGACCCACGTCGGGCCGAACCGGGCCAGAGCGGCGTCGAGGCGGGCCGGGTTGTCCACGACCTCGCTGTGCGCGGTCGGCACCCCCGCGGCGTTCATGACGTCCTTGGCGAACGCCTTGGACCCCTCGATGCAGGCAGCGGCCTTCGACGGGCCGAAGCACGGGATGCCGAGCGCTCGGACAGCGTCCGCGGCCCCGACCACCAGCGGTTGTTCGGGGCCGATGACGACGAGGTCGGCCTTCCACTCCTTCGCGAGCTCTGCGACCGCCGAGGCATCAGCGACGTCGACGCCGTAGAGCTCGGCGTGGCCCGCTATGCCGGCGTTGCCCGGCGCGCACGCCAAGGCAGTCAGCTGCGGGTCGCGCGACAACGCGAGGACAAGGGCATGCTCACGGGCTCCAGACCCGATGACCAGGACGCGCACGAGGGCTCACAGTAGTTCAGCCGAGCGCCTGCTTCGCCCCAGGGTGCAGCGGGACCGGTTCGGACGCCGAGGCCTTGTCCTTCGAGATGTCCTTCACGGCCGGGTGGACCTTCTCCAGGTCAGCCTTCTTGTCGAAGATCAGCTTGGTGACGGCGCAGGCGTTGTTGGCCGCGAAGTCCTCGCGCACGAGCAGCAGGTTCGGCACCACGATCGTGGGAACCTCGGCCACCCCGTAGGTCGCCGCCGGGATCGGCGCCGTGTCGTACACCGGGCTGATCTTCTTCATCTCCGGCAGCAGCGGGGTGATGTCGATGAACTTCACCTTGTCCTTGAGGGACGTCGTGATGTCCGTGATCTGCGGCGTCGGCAACCCGCCCGACCAGATCAGGCCGTCGATGCTGCCGTCCTTCATGCCGTCCGCGGTCTTGGTGAGGTCGAGCCGCTGCGCCTGGACGTCGGAGTCGATGTTGAGCCCGGCCGTCTTGAGCAGGCGTCCGGCGATCACCTCGGTGCCGGACTTCGGCGAGCCGGTCGAGATCCGCTTGCCCTTCATGTCGGCCACGGAGTTGATCCCGGAGTCCGCCCGGACGAGCACCTGCGTGTAGTTCGGGTAGATCCGCGTCAGCGCCGCGATCTTCTCCTTCTTGCCGTTGAACGCCCCGGTGCCGTTGACGGCGTCCGCGGCGGTGTCGGCCAGTGAGAACGCGATGTCGTACGTGCCGGCGACGAGCTGCTGGATGTTCTGCACCGACGCGCCGGTCTCAGCGGACGAGGCCTTCAGCTTCGAGTTGTCGGAGATCAGCTTCGCCAGACCACCGCCGACCACGAAGTACACGCCACCGGAGTTGCCGGTCGCGATCGTGATCCGCCCGTCCGACGCCTCACAGGACGCGCCTCCACCCGACGCGTCCGGCGTCGTGGGTGTGCGCTTGCCGCCACACCCGGAAACCACGAGCGCCAATGCGATCGCACCGATCGCGTACCTACGCAGCATCACGAACCCTCCCACGGGAAACCAGGTGTACCGCCACGGCCACCACGAGGAACCCGGCCCCGATGGCGATCGTCAACGGCTGCAGATAGAGCAGGAACAACGCGGCCGGCACGCACAGCAGGCGTTCCGGCAGGCGGGCGGGACCGAACATCCAGCCGCCCGTCAGCACGGCGAGAGCGGCCACCCCCAGCGCGGACGCTCCGAACGCCCACACCGAGTCCAGCAACGGCCCGCGCAGCAGCAGAGCGGCACCGCCGTCGGTCAGCACGAACGCCAGCGGCACGAGGAACGCGGGCAGCGTGTACTTCCACGTCTGCCACATCGTCTTCATCACGTCGCCGCCGGTCAGCGCCGCGGCGGCGACGGCAGCGAGCGCTGTCGGCGGTGTCACCTCGGACAACACCGCGTAGTAGAAGATGAACATCGCGGTCTCGGCGGGCTCGACGCCCAGAGTGATCAACGCCGGCCCGATGACGACCCACGAGATGATGAACGACGCCGTCACCGGCACCGCCAGCCCGAGCACGGACACCGCCACGGCCGCGAGCACCGCCGTCAGCATCAGCACCACGACAGGTTCCGAACTGACAACGGACGCGAGATCCACCAAGGACCCCGCAAGCGCTTGCCCCAGCCCGGTCTTGGTGATCGTCGAGGTCACCACACCAGCGGCCGCGCACACCGCGATCACCGGGAACGCCGAGCGCACGCCCACCGAGAGCGCGTCGGCGATCAGCCGGAACCAGTCACGCCGGTGGTTGATCAACGCGAACAGCGCGGCCACGCCCGTCGCGTACACGACGGCCTTGTAGACCGGGATGTCCAGCGCCAGGAACACGATGATGATGAAGAGCGACAGGAAGTGGTACCAGCCGAGCTTCAGCACGTCCCAGAACCGCGGCGCGTCCACGTCGACCGGCCGCGCCCCGAACCGCCGCGCGTCCGCTTCCACGGCCAGCGCGATGCCCAGGTAGTAGAGCAGCGTCGGAATGATCGCCCAGATCAGCACCTCCAGGTACGAGACCTGCAGGTACTCGGCGATGATGAACGCCGCCGCGCCCAGCGTGGGCGGCGACAGGATCGCCCCGATGCCGGACGCCGCGAGCAGCCCGCCCGCGTTCTCCTTGGGATATCCGGCTTTCTGCAGCATCGGCCACGTCACGGCTCCTAGGGACACCGTCGTGGCGGTGCCGGAACCGGACACCGTGCCGAGCAGGAAGCCCGCGGTCGCCGCCGTACGTCCGGGAGCGGTCCTGGACTTCCTGAAAGCAGCGAAGCTGACGTCGACGAAGAACTTGCCCGCGCCGGAGGCGTTCAGCACGGCGCCGTAGATCGTGAACAGCACGATGTAGGTCGCCGCGACGTCCAGCGGCGTGCCGTAGAACCCGCTGGCGTCGTTGAAGAAACCGTTGATGATCTGCGGGAAGTCGACGCCGGAGTGCGAGATCGACCACGCCGGCGGCAGGAACCCGCCGTAGTAGGCGTAGGCGATGAACGCCAGGCACACCACCGGAAGCACCCAGCCGGTCGTGCGCCGGCAGGCCTCCAGGATCAGCACCAGCAGCACCGAGCCCGCGATCACGTCCAGGGTCGAGAGCTGGCCCTGCCGGTTCAGGAACTCGTCGAAGCCCCCGAACAGCGGGTACGCGCCCACCAGGAAGGCGAGCCCAGCCAAGATCCAGTCCCACCAGGGCGGTGTGTGCCCGCGGCCGTAGGCGAGGAACACCAGCGGCAGCGTCACCGCCAGGAAGATGATCAGGTAGTACTGGCTTCCCTTGGCGAACGGGAAGAACACCTGCTTGAGCACCAGAAGCGCGATCAGCAGGCCGGCGATCCACAGCGCCCGCTCCCACCGGGGTGAGAGCGAACGCGACGGCATCTCCTCGTCATGCTCCGCGACGATGCGGGCGAGGTCCGGGTTGGCCACGAACCGACCGTACTGTGGGGCCGATCACAGCCCCAGGGGATCAATCCAAAGGAACTGCAAAGACTTCAGAGCGAGATCACACGATGGCACTGTCCACATAGCACCAGCGCCAGTTCTCGCCCGGCTCGTACGAGCGCATGACCGGATGCTGGGACGAGCCGAAGTGCGCGGTCGCGTGCCTGTGGGGACTCGAGTCGCAGCACGCCACGTGCCCGCAGGAGAGGCACGTCCGCAGATGAGCCCAGTTGCGCTCGCCCAGGGCAAGGCAGTCGACGCAGTCCTCGGCCGACTCCGGTTCCACCAATTGAGGCAGAGCTGCCACGTGCGAACAGGTCATGGCGTCCAACATTACGCAGAATGAGCGGCATGCACGGGCCTGAGCTACTGCTGCTTCTCCTCGGGGCGTTGATCGTCACGTCCATCGCGCGCCGCCTGAACTGGTCGGCGCCACTGGTGCTGGTCGCCGTGGGCCTGGTGGTCTCGTTCATACCGGGCGTGCCGGAGTTCCAGCTCGATCCCCACCTGATCCTGGTGCTGGTGCTGCCGCCGCTGCTCTACAGCGCCGCGCTGGACAGCTCGTACCTCAACATCCGCGCGAACCTGCGGCCGATCGGGCTGCTCGCGGTCGGGCTGGTGCTGTTCACGACACTGCTGGTCGGGATCACGGCGAGCCTGGTCTTCCCGGACCTGCCGTTCGCCGCCGCGCTCGTGCTGGGCGCGGTCGTGGCGCCGCCGGACGCCGTCGCCGCGGTCGCGATCGGCCGCAAGCTGGGCCTGCAACGCCGCGCGATGACGCTGCTGGTCGGCGAGAGCCTGATCAACGACGCGACGGCGCTGACCGCGTTCAAGGTCGCGGTGGCGGCCGCGGCGGGCACGGCCATGCACCCGATCGCGAGCGTCTGGATGTTCATCTACATCACGGCCGGTGGCATCGCGGTCGGGCTGCTCGTCGGCGTGGTGGTGCGCTACCTGCGCAAACGGCTCTGCGAGGGCGTGCTGGAGAGCGCGCTCGGCCTGCTCGTGCCGTTCGGCGCCTACCTGCTCGCGGAAGAGGGCCTGCACGCGTTGGACATCCAGTTCTCCGGGGTGCTCGCGGTCGTCGTCGCCGGCCTCTACGTCGGCCACCACTCGCCGCGCGGCAAGTACTCGACGCGGCTGCAGGACGCGGCCGTGTGGCGGTCGGCGGACGTGCTGCTGGAGTCGTTCGTGTTCGCACTCATCGGCCTGCAGGTCTCGTCGATCATCAGCAACGTCGATCTGAACGTGAGCCTGCTCCTCGGTGCGGCCGCGGTGGTGTTCGCGGCGATCGCGGCGCGGTTCATCTGGATGTACCCGGCCTCCTACATCCCGATCTACACGTCCCAACGCAGGCGGGAACGCGAGGGCACGCCGCACCTGGGCCAGGTCACCGTGATCGCCTGGGCCGGCATGCGCGGTGTGGTCACGCTCGCGGCCGCGGCGGCGATCCCACCGGAGGTACCGGGGCGCGACATCATCGTGTTCTGCGCGTTCATCGTGACGATCAGCACGCTGCTGCTGCAGGGCATGACGTTGCCTTGGGTGATCAACAAGATCGGCTTCGAGGGCGACGACGCCCGCAAGGACGCGCTGGCGGAGGCTCAGGTGCAGCACCGGGCCGCGCAGGCGGCGGTGACGAGGCTCGACGAGGAGATCGAGGACGTCCCCGAGCACGTCCGCGACCAGCTGCGATCGCTCGCCGAGCACCGGGGCAACGCCGCGTGGGAACGGCTCGGGCGGCAGGAGGAGGAGAGCCCGGCGGCCGCCTACCGCAGGCTGCGCAGGGTGATGCTCAGCGCCGAGCGTGACGAGTTCGTCAAGGCCCGCGACGCCGGTGAGATCGACGACGAGGTGCTGTTCCGGGTCATGCGGGAACTGGACCTGGAGGAAGCGGCACTTTCTCGTGAGTAACCGTTCACCTGCTTTTCGTGTTGCGATGCTTGGGTTCCGCTCTCAACGCAAAACGGGAGGTCGAACGATGTTTCCCAAGAGGATTCGGACCCGCGGTCTAGCCACCGTTGTCCTCGTGTTCGCGGGCGCGGTGGTGGCGTCCCTGCCCTCCGCCTCCGCACACGACGACAAGGGTCCGATCGTCATCGGGCACCGCGGCGCGTCGGCGTACCGGCCTGAGCACACGCTCGCGGCGTACGAGCTCGCGGCCCGCATGGGTGCCGACTTCATCGAGCCGGACCTGGTGCCCACCAAGGACGGCAAGCTGGTCACCCGGCACGAGAACGAGATCGGCGGCACCACGAACGTCGGCACGTTGCCGGAGTTCGCCGACCGGAAGAAGACCAAGACCATCGACGGTGTCGCGATCACCGGCTGGTTCACCGAGGACTTCACGCTCGCCGAGCTGAAGACGTTGCGCGCCAAGGAACGCATCCCGGCGATCCGCCCGCGCAACACCCTCTACGACGGCCGGTTCGAGATTCCGACGCTGCAGGAGGTCATCGACCTCTCGAAGCGCCTGTCCCGCGAACTGCACCGCGAGATCGGCATCTACCCGGAGACCAAGCACCCGACGTACTTCAAGTCGATCGGTCTCGCGCTGGAGCCGAAGCTCGTCGACACGCTGAACCGCAACGGCCTGAACCGGAGCAGCGCCAAGGTCTACGTGCAGTCGTTCGAGGTCGCGAACCTCAAGGAGCTCAACAGGTCGCTGCGGGTGCCGATCGTGCAGCTGGTCAACGGTTCCGGCGCGCCGTACGACTTCATCGCGGCCGGTGACAAGCGCACCTACGCCGACCTGGTCACCCCGGCCGGGCTGCGCGAGGTGCGGAGCTACGCGGACGGCGTCGGCCTCACCAAGGACCTGATCATCCCGCGGGACGCCGGCGGGTTCCTCAAGGCGCCGACCACTGTCGTGAAGGACGCCCACAAGGCCGGTCTGATCGTGCACTCGTGGACGTTCCGCAACGAGAACTCGTTCCTGCCCGCGGACTTCCGGTCCTCGACCGACCCGGCCGCGTACGGCCGGGCCTTCGAGGAGTACGACCTGTTCTTCAAGCAGGGCATCGACGGCGTGTTCGCGGACAACCCCGACACGGCCGTAGAGGCCAAGGTCAAGCGCTAGCGAGTGCGAGCGTGCGGTCCCCGTCGAGCAACCCACGTTGCTTCAGCAGGGGCCGCACGCCTTCGCCGAACCAGTAGGCCTCTTCCAGGTGCGGGTAGCCGGACAGCACGAACTCGTCGATCCCGATGGAGTGGTACTCCTCGACGAGATCCGCGACCTCGGAATGCGACCCCACCAGCGCCGTTCCCGCGCCACCACGCACGAGTCCGACACCGGCCCACAGGTTCGGGTAGATCTCCAGCCCGCGAACACCACGGCTGAGATCTCCGCCGTGCAGCGCCAACATCCTTTGTTGGCCAACGGATTCCGACGCGCCCAGCTGTTCCTGCGCCTTCGCGACCACGGCCGGATCCAGCGCGTCGAGCAGCTTCGCGGCGGACGCCCAGGCTTCCGCCGAGGTGTCCCGGCTGATCGTGTGCAGCCGGATGCCGAACCGGATCGGGCGATCGGTCAGCGCCCGCACCCGTGCGATCTTCTCCGCCACGTCGGCAGGCGGTTCGCCCCAGGTCAGGTAGACGTCGGCGCGTGCGGCGGCGACCGGTAGGGCGGCATCGGACGAACCACCGAAGTAGATCGGCGGAACTGGGTCCGGCGCGGCCAGCAACGTGGCGTCCTGCACCTGGTAATGCCTGCCCTGGAACGTGTACGGCTTCCCGGTCCAGATCCCGCGCACGACCTGGAGGAACTCGTCGGTGCGCTCGTAGCGCTGGTCCTTGTCGAGCCAGTCGCCGAACCGCTGCTGCTCAACGGAATCGCCGCCGGTCACCACGTTCAGCAGCAACCGCCCGCGCGAGATCCGTTGGTACGTCGAGGCCATCTGCGCGGCCAGCGTCGGCGACAGCACGCCGGGCCGGAACGCCACCAGGAACTTCAGCGTCTTGGTCTGCGCGATCAACGCGGCCGTGGTCAGCCAGGCGTCCTCGCACCACGTGCCGGTCGGCGTGAGCACGCCGGTGAATCCGACCTGCTCGGCCGTGCGCGCGATCTGCGCCAGGTAGTCGATGTCCGGGTCACGACGTGCCCCGGCGGCCGGCGCGCGGTTGGCGTGGAAGTGCTCCACGACCGTGCGGCCGTCACCGGAGGTCGGCAGGAACCAGTGCAGCGTGATGCTCATGCGAGATCTCCCTGGAACCTCGCGTCGACGAACTTCGCGAAGTCGACCTTGCCCGGCAGCGTCTTGTCCTCGGTGAACGCGTCCGCGAGCTCCTGCTCGGACTTGATCACCGTGTCGTCCAGCTTCACGACCTGGTCGCCGTTGCGCTGCACCGCGGCGAGCGCCACCTCGTACTTGAGGCCCGTCTCGGCCGCCCACGCCTTCGCCCACTCCTCGCGGTGCGTGTCGGCCCACTTCTGCGCCTTGTAGTACCGGATCAGGTACTCCTTGAGCGCCGGGTTCTTCCCCTTGTCGTCCAACGCCTTCCTGCCGGCGACGTTGAAGCCGTAACCGTTCGACTTCCCCTCACCGGTGGTCAGCACGCGGGCCTTGGCCTCCTGCTGCGCCTGCGCGGTGTAGGGGTCCCAGATCGCCCACGCGTCGACCTTGCCCTGGGTGAACGCGCCGTACGCGTCGGCGGGCTGCAGGAAGTTCAGCGTGACGTCCTTGGTCGTGAGACCGGCCGAGCGCAACGTCAGCAGGATCTGGCCGTGCGCGGAACTTCCCTTGGCCACAGCGATGTTCTTGCCCTTGAGGTCGCTCACACTGCGAAGCGGCGAGTTCTCCGGAACGAGGATCGCGTCCGCCTCGACCTGGCCCTTGGACACGCCGACGGCGGCGATCTTGGCGTTCGCGGCGGCGGCGAAGATCGGCGGTGTGTTGCCGACCGCGCCGACGTCGATCGCGCCCGCCGAAGCGGCTTCGAGCAGGGGCGGGCCGGAGGTGAACGTCGCCCACTCGATCTTGTACGGGAAGTCGTTCAGCAGACCGGCCGCGGTCAGCACCGACTTGGCGCCGCCCTTCTGGTCGCCGACCTTGAGCACGACGTCGCCGGCCGGGGTGTCCTGGGACTGCGTGGCCGTCGAGCACCCGGTGGCGAAAAGGATCGCGGCGAGAAGGCCGAGCAGTTTTCTGTTAGGCAGCTTCTTCAACGTCCACTCCCAGATCGGCGAGCACGCGGGTGCGTTGCTCCACAACGGATGCCCGGCGACGCGGGCGGGGCAGGTCGACGTGGTGCGTGGCGACGATCCGGCCCTCGTCGAGCACGAGGATGCGGTCGGCCAGCAGCAACGCCTCGTCGACGTCGTGCGTCACGAGCAGCACGGCGGGCTTGTGCCTGGTCCACAGGTCTTCCACCAGGTGGTGCATGGCAAGCCGGGTCAACGCGTCCAGCGCGCCGAACGGTTCGTCCAGCAGCAGCACGTCCGGTTCGCGCACCAACGCCCGCGCGAGCGAGACCCGTTGCGCCTCACCGCCGGACAACGTCAGCGGCCACGCGTCGGCGTGGTCGGTCAGCCGCACTTCTTCCAGCGCCTTCAACGCGACCGCGCGGCCGTCCGGCTTGTGCAGGCCCAGCGAGATGTTCCGCCAGACCTTGCGCCACGGCAGCAGACGCGGCTGCTGGAAGGCGATCGACACGGTGCCGGGGACCTCTGCCTGGCCTTCGACCTCGCGGTCCAGGCCGGCGAGGATGCGCAGCAACGTCGACTTGCCGCAGCCACTGCGACCGAGCAACGCCACGAACTCGCCCGGCTGGACCTCCAGGTCGATGCCGTCCAGCACGGTTCGCGGACCGAAAGCCTTCCGCAGACCGCGAACGCTCACGGCCGACTTCACCGGGCTTGCCATCGCAGGATCCTCCTTTCCAGCAACCGCACCAGTGCGTCCGTCGTCAGGCCGAGCAGCGCGTAGACCACGAGGCCGACGACCACGACGTCGGTGCGGAGGAACTCACGGGCGTTGTTGATCAGGAAGCCGAGGCCGGCGTCGGCGTTGATCTGCTCGGCGACGATCAGCGACAGCCAGGCGGTGCCGAACGCGATCCGCAGCCCCACCAGGCTTTGCGGCACGGCGGACGGCAGCACGACGTGCACGATCCGTTCGATCCGGCTGTAGCCGAGCACGCGGGCGGCCTCGACCAGGCCGGGATCGGTCTGCCGGATCCCGGCGTGCAGGTTGAGGTACAGCGGGAACGCCACCCCGGCCGCGACCAGCGCGAGCTTGGGCTCCTCGCCGATGCCGAACCAGAGGATGAACAGCGGGATCAGGCCGAGGTGCGGCAGCGTCCGCAACATCTGCACCGGCGGGTCCAGCAATGTCTCGCCCCAGCGGGAAAGGCCCGAGGCGAGCCCCAGAACAACGCCGGCAAAGCCGCCTATCAGAAATCCGAAGAAAACGCGTCCGATCGACACCGCGAACGCTTCGCCCAATTGGCCGTCCGCGATCAGCTCACCGGCGGATTGGGCGACCGTGAGCGGAGAAGCGAGTTTGTCGGGCGACAGCACACCCGTTGAGCTGGCCAGTTGCCACAGCAGGACCAGCGAGACCGGGCTGATCCAGCGCAGCGGCAGCTTGAACTTCCGCGCCTGCGAAGGCGTCGCGGTTTTCGGCCGCGCGGCCACTCCCGCTATGGACAAGGTCATGGGCGGAAGTACAGGCGAGCCCACGAGATGAGTCAACGACGCCCAAATCGTGAAAATGCGTCGGACATGGAGATGTTCCCCGCACGGACATATTTCCCGCCAACGGCTTAGTGACAGCGCGGTCCGAGACGATCAACATGCAGGCATGGATTCGGTGGGGGACAGACCAGGGGTGCCTTCCGGCACCACGCTGAGGTTCGCGTCGTTGGTGCTGCTGGCGGTGGCGACCACGTTGCTGATCTTCGGCCAGTACGCGTCCGTGTGGCCGGCGCCGACCTCGCTCGATCACGCCCGTTGCCAGGTGAAGTCGGGCCTGTACCTCACCTCGACCTTGGAGGTGGATCCCGACGAGTCCAAATGGGACGGTTATCGGGCGTGCATGGCCGAATTCCTCGACGGCCGGGCGGCGTGGCTCGCCGGCGGACTGGTGTTGCTCTTCTCGTTGGCGCTGCTGATCTACGTGCTGCGCCCCGCGTGGGTGCGCTACCGGCGGAACCTGGTTCCCGTTCCGGAGGAACTGGTCGAGCCGCTCGCCGAACTGGTCGCGGAAGCGGGGCTGACCAGGGCGCCGACCTTCCTGCTGGACCGGGCGAAGTTGCGTGCGGGCGGTGTCGCGTTCGGCACGCACCGGCGCAAGTACGTCGCGCTCAACGTCGGCATGATGGCGTTGCGCCGCATCGAACCCGAGTCGTTTCGCACGATCGTGCTGCACGAACTCGCGCACGTCCGCAACGACGTCGGGATCACCTATGCGACGCTCGCGATCTGGCGCGCCTACGTCGTCGCGGTGCTGGCTCCGTACCTGCTCACGCTGGTCCAGCCGCTGTGGGCGGTCACCCCGTTCCGGGTGCCCCGGCTGCCGGACAGCTCGTACAAGTGGGCGGAGATGTGGCACCTGATCGTGCTGGTGGGCGTGGTGTTCGCAGCTCGTGTCGCCGTGCTGCGGGCGCGTGAGAAGCAGGCTGACGCACTGGTCGTGCACTGGACGGGTGATCCCGACCCGTATCAGCTGTTGCCGCACACCGGACGCCTGCGCCGCTGGCTCGGCCACCACCCTGCACCCGCGCGCCGCCGTGCCGTCATGCGGAACCCCAAGTCGTTGCTGCGGCCGGGTTTCTGGGAGACGCTCGGCAGCGCGGTGGCCGTGCAGGTCGCGTGGTGTCACACGGTGGCGGCGCTGCACGCGCTGACCTGGTATCACGAGGGCAACGGGTCACACCTGATCATGCGAATCGTCTGGGCGGTGCCGATGGCGGCGCTCATAGGTCTGATCGCCTGGCGCGGTGCGGCTTTCGGGCCACGCCGGGGCAGGTTCGCGGTGCCGGGGCTCGCCGTCGGTCTGGGCGTCGTGCTCGGCGACCGGCTGGACGCGCACAACTTCGTCCCGATCAGCCTCCACACCATCCTCGCCTCGCTCGCTCTGGCCGGCACCGCCACGCTCGTGACGGTCTGGGCCGGGTACTGCGCGACTCTCGGGCGAACCCGTTGGCACGGCTGGGTTCTCGGGCCGTCGATCGCTTTTGTCACTTTCACGCTGCTGTCGTGGTTCCCTGAGATCCGCGTGGCCGAAGCGGTCTGGCACAACAACGTCGTGCCGGTGATGGACCTGCTCGACGCCTCCGTGACGAAGGCCGTGACCCTTCCGTTCCTGCTGAACTTCAACCGGGTGCCGACGGTCGTCGCGCTGGCGTTGCTGTGGCTGGTGCCGCTGGTGCTGCGTCGCGAGTTCCCCCGGTTCGCCGCGCTGGCCGGTGTGCTCGGCGGGGTGCTCGCCGCCGCCGCGGTGGTGCTGCTCGGCTCGGCCGGAACGCCGCTGGACGCCACGGCCTGGCAGATCATCGCCGTCGTGGCCGTCCAACTGGTCGCGGTGGCGGTGGCGCGGGTGGACAGGGTGGGCGCGTTGCTCACGGCGTGGCTGATCGGGCTGGCGGGGACGGCGGCGATCTGGCTGACGCACCTGCACGGGTCCGAGGTCGACAGCGTCCTCGCGACGCGGCCGCACCAGGTCCTGCCGGTCCTGGGAACGCTCGCGGCGTTGATCGCGGGTGGTTACGGCCTCCAGCGCGGCTACGCCCGCTCAGGGCCGATCTGGGCGGCCGGAATCGCGGTCCTGGGTGTCGCGGTGGCGGCGTGGTGGCCCCACGCGGCACCGACGGCGACGCAGTTGCAACCGGCGCTTCCGGCCGAGACGAAGGTCGACACCGACGAGGCCGTGAACATCTGGATCTTCGGCGGCGGCTGGGACCGGATGATGGCCGTGGTGCAGGCCCAGGACAAGGTGTTCGCGGGCGTGCGGGCAGCGGACCCGGAGGCGATCGCGGCCGGGTGCGAGCAACTCGGGCCCGTGCTGCGCGAACCGTTCCCGCTGCCGCCGGACGCGAAGATCGCCACGACGTGGACGGAAGGGTTGCGGGCCATGGAGAACGGCACGCGGTCGTGCCTCGTCGTCTTCCGGGACGCCGGCAAGGACGACGGTTCGATGTCGAAGGAGTTCCTGAAGGGCCTCGACCAGCTGGAGGTCACGCAGACCGCGCTGATCGAGGCCCAGAAGCGAGCTCTCAGCTGAGCACGTCGTGGCGCACGATCGTCTGGTCGCGGCCGGGGCCGACGCCGATCGCCGAGACGCGGGCGCCGATGATGCTCTCCAGGTACTCGACGTACGCCTTGGCGTTGGCCGGCAGCTCGTCGAACGTGCGGCAGTGCGAGATGTCCTCGAACCAGCCCGGCAGCTCTTCGTAGACCGGGACGGCGTGGTGCACGTCGGTCTGCGTCATCGGCATCTCGTCGGTGCGGCGACCGTCCACTTCGTACGCGACGCAGACCGGCACCTTCTCGAGGCCCGACAGCACGTCGAGCTTGGTGAGGAAGTAGTCGGTGATGCCGTTGACGCGGGAGGCGTAGCGGGCGATCACGGCGTCGAACCAGCCGGTGCGGCGCGAGCGTCCGGTGGTGACACCGAACTCACCACCCTGCTTGCGCAGGTACTCGCCCTGGTCGTCGTTGAGCTCCGTCGGGAAAGGACCGGAGCCGACGCGGGTCGTGTACGCCTTCAGGATGCCGATCACGGTGCTGATGCGGGTCGGGCCGACACCGGAACCGACGGTCGCGCCGCCCGAGGTCGGGTTCGACGACGTGACGAACGGGTAGGTGCCGTGGTCGACGTCGAGCAGGGTGCCCTGCGAGCCCTCCAGCACCACGATCTCGTCACGGTCGAGCGCCTGGTTGAGCAGCAGGCGGGTGTCCGCGATGCGGTGCACGAAGTGCTGACCGTGCTCCAGCACCTGGTCGACGACCTGCTCGGGGTCGAGCGCCTTGCGGTTGTAGACCTTGACCAGCACCTGGTTCTTGAAGTCCAGGGCGGCCTCGACCTTCTGCCGGAGGATCTTCTCGTCCAGCAGGTCCTGCACGCGCACGCCGACGCGGGCGAGCTTGTCCTGGTAGGCGGGCCCGATGCCACGACCGGTCGTGCCGATCTTGGCCTTGCCCAGGTAGCGCTCGGTCACCTTGTCGATGGCCACGTGGTACGGCATGATCAAGTGCGCGTCCGACGAGATCAGCAGACCGCTGGTGTCGACGCCCTTCTCCTCCAGGCCCGCGAGCTCCGTGAGCAGCACGCCGGGGTCGACCACGACACCGTTGCCGATCACGTTCTTCACGCCGGGCGTGAGGATGCCGGACGGGATGAGGTGCAGGGCGAACTTCTGACCGTCCGGGAGGACGACGGTGTGACCCGCGTTGTTGCCGCCCTGGTAGCGAACGATCCACTGGACACGCTCACCGAGGATGTCGGTGGCCTTGCCCTTGCCCTCATCGCCCCACTGGGCACCGATCAGCACGACGGCCGGCATGTGAAACTCCAAGCACTTGGACTGGTTCAAGCGAATGCCGGTACGTGAGGGTAGACCAGGAGATGACCGTGCGCGGAATCGTGTTGGCCTGCGGAAACACGCAGTCGCCAATGATCGCTCAACGTGACGACGTGCGGGTCGTCCCCGCCCGCCCCGGCAAGGACCACGTCGACCAGCATCTGGACGCCGAACGGCTGGTCGTCGCAGGCACCGACGCCGACCTCGCCGCTGTCGCGTTGAGGTTGCTGCGCAAGGAGAAGCTCGGTTCGGTGGCACTGGGTTACGTGCCGATCGCCGATTCGTCCGTTGCCGCGCTTTGGGGGCTTTCGACCGATCCCGCACGTGCCCTCGACATCGCCCTGAATGGTGACGTAGATCCCGTCCCGCTCGTCCGCGACGACGTCGGCGGAGTGCTGATGGGTCTCGGCGTGTTGTCACCGGTTCGTGGCGTCGGTTACAGCGACGCGGACAACGTGCTGCGCGGCCAGGCCAGCCGGATCGAGTGCACGCCCGACCCGGAGGGTGGCCTCGGCCTGCAGATCCGAATCATCAACAAGCGCCTCTTCGGCTCCAAGGTCCGCGTGAGCCGCCCGCGCGCGTTCCAGCTCGCCTGCCTGCTCACGACCGCGGTCCTGGACGGCCACAAGCACCCGCGCCCGGTCGACAAGTGGACCTGGTACCGCCACACCGAGGACTTGAGGCTCGTGCGAGGCCTCTAGCCGTGCGGTTGTCATTCACTTGAGTGTCACCCGAAGGCATTGCCTAATTTCATAATGTGACTGAGGGTAGGTCCCGATCACTTTCCAACAAGGAAGGTCGGGACGATGTCAAAAGTTAACCGAACCATTGGTGTTTTAGTTGCCACCGCAGCTCTCACCATTGGTTTTGTTTCCCCTGCACTCGCGACACCGCCGAACATCCCCAGCGCCGCCACCGCGAAGTCCGAATTGGCCGGCCTCACAGTCGCCATCGAGGGCGACATGGCGGGCTATTCACGCGACCTGTTCCCGCACTGGATCACCCAGTCGGGCACCTGCAACACCCGAGAGGCCGTGCTGAAGCGCGACGGCACGAACGTGGTGACCAACTCGTCGTGCGCGGCCACCTCGGGCCGCTGGTTCTCGCCGTACGACGGCGCGACCTGGACCGCGGCCTCCGACGTGGACATCGACCACATCGTGCCGCTGGCGCAGGCCTGGAGGTCAGGAGCGAACGCCTGGACGACGCCGCAGCGCCAGGCGTTCGCCAACGACATGTCCGGCCCGCAGCTCATCGCGGTGACGGACAACGTCAACCAGTCCAAGGGCGACCAGGACCCCGGCAAGTGGAAGCCACCGCTGACGTCCTACTACTGCACTTACGCCAAAATGTGGGTACACACCAAGTACCGGTACAACTTGAAGACCGATTCGGCTGAGAAGGCGGCGTTGACGAGCATGCTGAGCACCTGCTGATGGCGACACTCTCCGCGCTTTTCGTAGCGGGCCCAGGCGGCGTGATGACCGACGAGGTCGGCGTCGTGACAGGCGACCTGGAACTGAGCACAGAACTCTCCGACGACGGAAAGTTCCGTGCGCTGGTCCGCTACGAGGGCGCGGAAGAGTGGTACGCGATCACGGGCGCTTCGTGCGTCCTGGCAGATCCCCGGGATCACGAACAGGTGCATTCTCTTCTGCTGGGCCTGTTGAACCGGCCGGAGGGCTGAGCGGCGGCAACGCCTCCATCGCCTCACTCCGGTTCAGCCCGGTCGCCTGCAGCAGGTCCACCGCGACACTGCGGATCTGCGCCAGCACGACCTTGGACGAGAACCCGTCCCCACCGAGACGCCGCGCGGTGAGATGCCGCGCGGCGTCCCGCACGGCCTCCCTGGTCAGCTTGGGCTCCGCACCCTTCTCAAGCTCACCTTTCAAACAGTCCACAGCGTCCGCATAGTCCTTGAGCACGTCCGGCACCCCGTCCGGAATGGGCTCATCGGCCTTCAACGCCGCCATCGCCCGCCGCGCCAGCACCCGAGTGTTCCGAATCGCGTAGTCCACGGGCCCAGCCGCCACCTGATACCGCTTGAGCTCGTCCTTGGACCGCCACCGAATGGGCGCGATCTTCGCGATCTCACTCCCGGTCTGCAACGCGGACTTGTAGTCGTCGATGGTCGTCTGACTGGTCCGCAACTCGGCAAGCACCCCAGCAGCCTTGACCGAGTCCTTCTCCTCCAGCGCCTCCGCAAGAGTCCGCAACGCCAAACTCAACGTGTTGGTGAGCGCCTTCAACTGCCGCTGAGCCACCGTGACCGGATTGGCCGGAATGAGCGCAGCCACAGCCAACCCGACCAGCCCACCGGTCAACGCGTCGATCATCCGATCGAACCCACCACCAGCGCTGGGCGGCAGCAACGTGGCCACAAGCACAGCACTACTACCAGCCTGCAACGCGATGACAGACCCGCCGTCCAACAACACAGCGGCCGACATCGCCAGCCCGACGACAAGCGCGATCTGCCAGGGCCCACTGCCAATCCAGCTGATCAGCGCGTCGCCAACCCCAACACCGACAGAAACACCGACAACGAGCTCACCAACCCGCCGAAGCCGCTGCCCCAGCGACACCCCAAGGGACACAACAGCGGCAATCGGCGCGAAGAACGGGTGCAGATGCCCGATGACAAGCGTCGCCACAAGCCAGGCAAGCCCAGCGGACAGGGCACTTTGGACGATCGGCAACGCGGCCCCACGCCACCGCGAAAACCCACGTCCGACCGCATCCCTGACCGCGCCCACAACTCACCCCGCCCGCTGTACCGCCACCATGCCGCCGCCAGTCTCATCGCCCGCGAAGCCGAAGGCGAGCCGTCCTACCGAGCGGGCCCGGCGGTGGGGTCCCGTCACGAGTCGCACCACAGCACTTGCTGCATGCGAGAAGGGGTGTCAAACGGACACGCTTTTCGTCCGTTTGACACCCCTTCTCGCATGTGGCCCGCTCTTGGTTCGGCTCGTGACGGGACCCCACCGCCAACGCACCCCTCAAAGCAACAGGCGGCCGCCCAACGCAACAGGCGTGCCATCTACCTACGCGTGGCGCCCTCCCCCGATCAGATTGCCGGGGGTCTGGGGGCAGAGCCCCCAGGGGAAGCAAGCAAGGTGACAGGCCGCAAGCAACCGGGGAACGCTACGCAAAGGAGCGTCAGACCAGCCCAAGCGCAGCCGGAGCCTCAGCATCGGAGTCAGCGAGGAACTTGGAGCACCTCTCCCACTCCTCGTCCTCCCCAATCTCCCGAGCAGCCAGCGCCAACGCCCCAAGCGCCCTCAAAAACCCCTGGTTGGGCCGGTGCGACCAAGGCACAGGCCCAAACCCCTTCCACCCGGACCGACGCAGCTGGTCAAGCCCACGGTGGTACCCGGTACGGGCATAGGCATAGGCAGCAACAGGGTCCCCAGCGTGCAACGAACGCTCAGCCAGCAACGCCCAAGCCTCGGAGAAATCCGGATAAGCCCGAACGATCTTGGCCGGGTCAGTGCCGCCATCTGCGGCAGCCTGCGCCTCAGGACGTTCGGGAAGACGAGTCGGCTCGGGCCCGAGGAGGTTCTCAACCATGCGCCCCATCGTGCCGCATCCCCGGAACCGGGCTAGATGAACATCCTCATGACGGCGGCCACAACGGCCAGCAGCAGCACGGTGACAAGCACCCCGGCGATGATCCGCTGCTTGGTGGTCGCCTTGTACCTGTCGTCGTAACTGTCAGAGCTCATGGCCGTGCACCTTGCCGATCCACCCCGTCGAAGTTCAACTTCGCGCACGCCCGTTCACTCCATCGTGCACACGAATTGGAAACATCAGGGTAAAACCAGGGCCGTTCGCCCTACCTGGACACCCGAGCTGCGCTCATGATGTTCGGATGATCCAGGGGGTTAGGCAGTTCCGGGAGCTGTACTGGGAGCGGGGCGCGCCCGGCAGGGAGACACCGGCGGCGCTCACGAAACAGCTCTACCAGCTGTGGCTCGTCGGTCTCCTGCTCAAGTTGATCGGGTCGTCGTGGGACGTCTCGTGGCACTTCAAGTGGTTGCGCGACGACCTCGCGCCGCCGCACCTGATCAACACGGTCGGCACGGTCATCGTGGTCGGGCTGACGTTGTTCCACACGTTCACCGGGTACGGCGGCGACAAGCTGACCATCCGGTTGATGCAGGTCGGAAGCGGGATCTTCCTCATCGCCCTGCCGATCGACATCATCAACCACCGGATCAACGGGCTCGACATCACGAGCTGGAGCGGGTCGCACGCGCTGCTCTACCTGGGCACGGCGGTGATGCTGGCCGGCGCGATCCGCGGGTGGATGAAGTACTTCCCCGAGGGCAACGCCCGGACGTTCGGGCTCGTCGCGCTGTGGTTCTTCTTCCTGGAGAACGTCTGGTTCCCCAACCAGCACCAGGAGTACGGCGTGCGCGCGTTGCAGGCCTGGGACAGCGGTAGGGCCGAGGCCGAGCCGATCCTGCTGCAGTTCGCCGCGGACCAGCTGGGCGTGCCGGTCGGACGTGAGGCGGTCGTGCACTTCGCACTGCCCATCGCGGACTGGGTCTACCCGGTGTGGGGGCTCGTCGCGGCGGCGATCGTGCTGGTCATCGCCCGGCGCACCATCAACACGCCCTGGGCGGCCACGGTGGTCGCCGGCGGTTACGTCGCGTACCGGTGCCTGATCTGGCCGTTGCTCGCCGGGATCGACTTCCCGAAGTCCGCGGTGCCGTTGTTCCTGATCCTGGTCGGGCTCGCCATCGACGCGGCGCACGCGATCAAGATGCCGACGCCGGCCGCGGCGGTGCTCGGGTCGGCGGCCGTCACGACGGTCGGGTACGTCGGCATCTGGTTCCAGCAGGAGTACCTGTGGGGGCCGCCGATCTCGTTCTCGTCGGCGGCGGTCACGGCCGTGCTGCTGGCGGTGCTGTGGACGGTCGGGGACATGGTGATCCATCGACCGGAGACACAGCTGATCGCCTCGAGACTGAAGCTCAGCTAGGAAGCTCGGCCGACAACCGGGTGGTGATCCGGCCGAACAGCTCGGCCAGAGGCTCGCCGACGTCCCGCCCGAACTCGGTCAACCCGTAGGTGACCTGGGGCGGGGTCGTCGGCTCGACCTTCCGCCAGATCAGGCCGTCCTCGACGAGCCCGCGCAGGGTCTGGGACAGCATCTTCTCGCTGATGCCCCGGATGCTCTCGCGCAGCTCGAAGAACCTCAGGTCGTTGGTCTGCAGGGAGATCAGCACCCAGATTCCCCACCTGCTGGTGACGTGGTCGACCATCTCGCGCGCGGGGCAGTCGGTGTGAAACACCTCATACCGCTCCGTCGACTCGGACCGCGTGAACTGAGTTCCGACCGCCATGTCCGGAGCTTACCTACAGGTACGTCCTTACAAAAAGTAAGCCCGGTTCCTAGCGTCGTCACCACAACGACGAAGGAGCTCCAAAATGATCGTGGTGACCGGCGCTACCGGCAACATCGGGCGACCGCTGACGAGGGCGCTGGCCGAGGCTGGCGAGCAGGTGACGGCGGTGTCGCGGCACGCGTCAGCCGTACCTGACGGCGTCCAGCACCTCGTAGCCGATCTGGCCGACCCGAAGACCCTCGAACCCGCCCTGGCCGGCGCGAAGGCGTTGTTCCTGCTGCTGTCCGGCGATCTGCACGCCGCCGGGGCCAACCCGGCCGACGTCATCGTCCAAGCCGCGGACAGCGGGGTCCGCCGAATCGTCCTGTTGTCCACGCTGGGTGTGGTGACCAGGCCGTTCGGGACGACGCGGATCGCCATGCTCGAACTGGAGGACGTGCTGCGGAACTCCGGCGTGGACTGGTCGATCCTGCGGCCGGGCGGCTTCGCGACCAACGCACTGTGGTGGGCCGAGTCCGTCCGCGCGCAGCGGACCGTCGCGGCACCGTTCGGCGACGTCGGCGTGCCGATCATCGACCCGGCGGACATCGCGGACGTCGCGGCCGCGTGCCTGCTGGACGACCGGCACGCGGGCGCTGCCTACGAGCTGACCGGCCCGGAGGTGATCACGCCGCGCGAACAGTCGGAGGCCATCGCCGCCGCGCTGGGCGAGCCGGTGCGGTTCCACGAGCTCACCCGCGCCGAGGCCAAGGCCGGCATGGAGCAGATGATGCCGGGCGAACTCGCCGACGACACCCTGGACATCCTCAGCTCGCCGACACAACACGAGCTGCGGGTCAGCCCGGACGTGCAAGAAGTCCTCGGCCGCGCGCCGCGCACGTTCGCCGAATGGGCCGAACGCAACGTCGAAGCCTTCCGCTGAAACAAGAAGGGCCCCGGCGCAAAGCCGGGGCCCTTCTCACAACCGGTGTCAGCCCGCGATCATGCGGCCCGACGACTTGAGGTGCTCGCACGCCTGCGCGATGCGCGCGCCCATGGCCGTCTCGGCGGCCTTGAGGTAGCTGCGCGGGTCGTAGACCTTCTTGTTGCCGACCTCGCCGTCGATCTTCAGCACACCGTCGTAGTTCGCGAACATGTGCGCCGCGATCGGACGGGTGAAGGCGTACTGCGTGTCCGTGTCGATGTTCATCTTGATGACGCCGTACGACACGGCCTCGTGGATCTCCTCCAGCAGCGAGCCGGAGCCGCCGTGGAAGACCAGGTCGAACGGCTTGGAGCCGGCCGGGAGACCCAGCTTCTCCGCCACGACGTCCTGGCCCTGCTTGAGGATCTCCGGACGCAGCTTCACGTTGCCCGGCTTGTAGACGCCGTGCACGTTGCCGAAGGTCGCGGCGAGCAGGTAGCGACCCTTCTCGCCGGCGCCGAGCGCCGCGAGGGTCTTCAGGTAGTCCTCGGCGGTCGTGTAGAGCTTGTCGTTGATCTCGTTGTCGACGCCGTCCTCCTCGCCACCGACGACACCGACCTCGATCTCGAGGACGATCTTCGCCTTGGCGGACAGGTCGAGCAGCTCGCTCGCGATCTGGAGGTTCTCGTCCAGCGCGACGGCCGAGCCGTCCCACATGTGCGACTGGAAGAGCGGGTTGCCGCCCTTGTCGACGCGCTCCTGGCTGATCGCGATCAGCGGACGCACGTACCCGTCGAGCTTGTCCTTCGGGCAGTGGTCGGTGTGCAGCGCGATGTTCACGGGGTACTTGGCCGCGACGACGTGCGCGAACTCCGCGAGCGCCACGGCGCCGGTCACCATGTCCTTGACCTTGGTGCCCGAGGCGAACTCGGCACCGCCGGTCGAGACCTGGATGATGCCGTCGCTCTCAGCCTCGGCGAAGCCGCGCAGAGCCGCGTTGAGCGTCTCCGACGACGTGACGTTGATGGCGGGGTAGGCGAACTCGTTCGCCTTGGCCCGGTCCAGCATCTCCGCGTAGACCTCGGGAGTTGCGATGGGCATCGGTGGTCCTCCTCAGGCGCCCTGAACGGGTGTCAGCTCGCATCCTACGAGGCCGAGTCACGGGGCCAACTCGGTGGCCGTCCTCACAGAGTGATCGATCAAGTACCAGTTGACCAGCCGGTCTGCGCTACCCGCCGGTAGGGGGATAGTGGATGACATGGCAACCGCTCAGTGGAACGGCAAGATCATCGCTTCGAGCGACGACACCGTCGTGGTCGAAGGCAACCACTACTTCCCGCTGGAGTCCGTCGATCCGGCCGTGTTGAAGGCGACCGAGTACACCACCCACTGCCCGTGGAAGGGCGACGCGAACTACTACTCGTTGCAGGTAGACGGCGCCGAGAACACCAACGCGGCCTGGTACTACGCCGAGCCGAAGGACGCGGCGAAGCAGATCAAGGGCCACGTGGCGTTCTGGAAGGGCGTCGAGATCAGCGCCTGAGTCCGAGGGCGTCGGCCAGTTCCGCGTGGTGGCCGTTCAGCGACTGGACGGCCACGTGGTCGGCACCCGCGTCGACGTGCGCACGCAGCTTCGCGGCCACCTGGTCCGCGCTGCCGTGCGCGACCAACGCGTCCACGAGGCGGTCCGACCCCTTGACGTCCTCTGCGGTGAATCCGTAGCGCTGCCAGTTGTTCGTGTAGTTGGTGAGCGAGAAGTAGAACGAGAGCTTCTCGCGCGCGATGGCCCGCGCGACTTCCGCGTCTTCTTCGACGACGACGGTCACCTCGGGCGCGAGGAGCTTGTCGCCGAGCACCTTGCGGGCCTCGGCGGTGTGCTCGACCGGCACGAGGTACGGGTGGGCGCCCGCGGTCCGGTCGGCGGCGAGCTTGAGGACCTTCGGACCGAGCGCGGCGAGCACCAGCCGGTCGGCGGGCACGTCGAGCCGGTCGAGGTAGGACACGAGCTTGTCGTAGGGCTTCTCGTAGGCCTGGTCGAGCTGTGGGTGACCCACGCCGACGCCGAGCAGGAACCTGTCGCTCGCGAGCCGGTGAAACTCGGCGGCGACCGCCTCCGGTTCGGACTGCCACACGTTGACGATGCCGGTCGCGATCGTGATCGACTCCGTGGTGTTCAGCGCGTCCTCGACCAGCGAGATGTCCGGCGAACCGCCGATCCAGAACGCCCCGTAGCCGAGCGCCTCGATCTCACCGATTCGTCCGGCCCACTCCTGGTGCGAGCCCCAGACTCCGAACGTTCCCAGCATGCGAACCCCAATCGTCGCGGCGTACTACCTTTCGCAGTATGCCGATCTTGAGCACCACAGACCTGGACGTGTCCCGCCTCTGCCTGGGCGGCAACGTGTTCGGCTGGACCGCTGACGAGGACCAGTCGTTCGCAGTGCTCGACGCCTACACCGAGGCGGGCGGGAACTTCGTCGACACCGCCGACGTGTACTCGGCCTGGGGCGAGGGCAACTCCGGCGGCGAGTCGGAGGCGATCATCGGCAGGTGGCTGGCCGGGCGAAGCGACCGCGACCAGATCGTGGTGGCGACGAAGGTCGGCATGCTCGCCGGTTTCAACAACCAGAAGCGCGACACCGTGCTGACGGCCGCCGAACGCTCGTTGAAGCGGCTCGGCGTCGACCACATCGACCTCTACTACAACCACCTGGACGACACCAGCACGCCGTTGGAAGAGACGCTGGCCGCCTACGACCAGCTCGTCCGCGACGGCAAGGTCCGGTACGTCGCCGCGTCCAACTTCTCCGCCGAGCGGCTGGCGAAGGCGCTGGAGATCCAGGAACGCGAGGGCTTCGCGAAGTTCGTGGCGCTGCAGCCCGAGTACAGCCTGGTCAGCCGCGACAAGTTCGAGGGAGAGCTCCAGGACACCGTGGCGAAACTAGGCCTCGCCACCCTGACGTACTCGTCGCTCGCCAAGGGCTTCCTGAGCGGCAAGTACCGGCCAGGCGTCGAGGTCCAGAGCGCACGGGCCGGCGCGGCCTCGAAGTACCTCGACGAGCACGGTCTGCAGATCCTCGAGGTGCTCGACGAGCTGGCCGAAACGCACGAGACCTCGGTCGCGGCGGTCGCGTTGGCATGGCTCGCCCAGCAGCCGACGGTGGCCGCGCCGATCGCCTCCGCCCGCACGTTGGAGCAGCTCGGCGACCTGCTCCCGGCGCTGACCCTGGAGCTCACCCAGGCCGAGGTGGATCGCCTCAGCGCAATTTAACTTGCCAGTAGCTTACCGGGAGTAGGTTGCGTTACCGTGGCGAGCATGGACGTCACGGGCAAGGTGGTACTGATCACCGGCGCGGCCAGGGGCATCGGCGCCGAGGTGGCGAGGCAACTGGCCGCGCGCGGGGCTCGTCTCGCGCTCGTAGGGCTGGAGAAGGCGCAGCTCGAAGAGGTCGCGCGGCAGACCGGCGGCAAGGCGTGGGAAGCCGATGTCACGGACTGGGACGTGCTCGACCGCGTCATGAACGAGGTCGCCGCCCACTTCGGCGGCATCGACGTCGTGGTGGCGAACGCGGGCATCGCGGCCACAGGGTTCGTGCGTTCGATGGACCCGAAGGCGTTCGAACGGGTCATCGAGGTCAATCTGCTCGGTGTGTGGCGCACGGTCCGCACGGCGCTGCCGCACCTGATCAAGAGCCGCGGCTACTGCCTGGTCGTGTCGTCGCTCGCGGCGATCGTCCACATCCCCGGCAACGCGGCCTACTCGGCGGCCAAGGCCGGTTGTGAAGCGTTTGCGGACAGCCTCCGCGCCGAGGTCAGGCACCTGGGCGTCGACGTCGGCACCGCGTACTTCTCGTGGATCTCCACGGACATGGTCAACAGCGCCGACGAGCACCCGGTCTTCGGCAAGCTGCGCCAGGGCATGCCGGGGGTGGCCGGCAAGAAGTACCCGGTCCGCAACGTCGGCAAAGCCGTGGTCAGGGGCATCGAGAAACGGGCGAAGGCGGTCCACGTCCCCGGCTGGGTCGGCGCTCTGAAGTACTTCCGCGCGTTCACGCCGATGGTCGTGGACCGCCAGGCGGTCGAGGAAGTGGCGGCGGCCGACGTCGAGATGGCCAAGTCGGACACCTCAGGACTGGTCGGGCCGGGCGGTCAAGCCGCTAGTCGGTGAGCCACGAACCGAGCAACGCGTTCCAGACGCGGATCTCCCACTTCGTGACGACGTTCGCCGGCGTGTAGGGATCGGCGGACAGGATCTCCTTCAGCGAGGCCTCGTCCGCCACCTCGTAAATGATCAACGCGCCGGTGTCGTCCGCGTACGGACCTGCGGCGAGGACCACGCCCTTCTCAGCGAGAGAGGCGATGTACTCGCGGTGCGCCGGGCGCACCGCGAGGCGCTTCTCGCTGTCGGGACCGAACACCAATTCGACTGCAAAGCGGGCCATGCGTCCACCGTAGCGACGGTGACCGGTACCGTCCTACCTTGTGGTTGGCGACGAAACACCGCGCACCGTGCAGGACACCCTGACCAACCTGCGAATCAAGGACGGCGTCGCAGGACCTCCCACAGGGCCCCTCACGCTCGAAGACCTGTACAAGCAGCACCGCATGCGCCTCGTGAGGCTCGCGCTGCTGCTCGTGGACGAGCCGTCCACGGCCGAGGACGTGGTGCAGGAGGCGTTCGCCGGTCTGCACCGCAACTGGAAGGGCCTTCGGGACGCCCAGGCGGCGGTCGGCTACCTCCGCACGGCCGTGGTCAACGGCTCGCGCAGCGTGCTGCGCCGGCGCAAGACGGCCCGCGACTACATCCCGCCGCACGTGGCGAACGCACGTTCGGCCGAGTCGCTGGCGATGCTGACCGCGGAGCACCAGGCCGTGGTCAAGGCGTTGCAGCAGCTGCCGCCACGCCAGCGCGAGGTGCTCGTGCTGCGCTACTACGGCGACCTGTCCGAGGCGGAGATCGCCGAGGCCACGGGCATCTCGAAGGGCACCGTGAAGTCGACGGCGTCCCGTGCGCTCGACGCCCTGCAGAAGATCATGGCGGGCTGACCGGCCCGTCCGGGACAGTAAGCAAACTTCACCGTATCCCCAGTTGAGACCGTTTTGCCCGTTGCGGGCGGTTTCAGCTCGTAAGACCACGCGCCCAAATCGGTACTTGGTATAGACCAATAGGCCTCCCATGCCGCAGGATCAGTTCCCGTGGCACGCAGACACGTGGTCGCCGTTGACATCGGTGGCACCGAAACCAAGGCGGCGCTGGTCTCCGGGACCCGGGAGTCGGTGGCGGCGCAGAAGCACGCGCGCCGGGCGACTCCCGGCGAGCTGGCGCCCCTCCTCGACGTCATCGCCGAGCTCGTAGCCGAGCTGGGCAACGCCTCGGAGCACGAGATCGACGCCGTGGGGATCGTGGCGCCGGGCATCGTGGACGAGGCCAACGGCGTCGGCGTGTACACGACGAACCTGCCGTGGAGCCAGTTCCCGTTCAGCGCCGTCCTCACCGAACGGCTGGGCCTGCCCGTCGCATTCGGCCACGACGTGCGTGCCGCGGGCCTGGCCGAATGCCGCATGGGGGCCGCCAGGGACCTGCGCAACGCGGTGATCATGCCCATCGGCACCGGTATCGCCGGCGCGCTGCTGCTGGACGGGAAGATCTACAGCGGCGAGGGCTTCGCGGGTGAGATCGGACATGTGAACGTCGGCCACGGCGTGCCCTGCGCCTGTGGCCAGATCGGCTGCGTGGAGACAGTGGCGTCCTCCGCGGCGATCGCCCGCCGGTACACCGCACGTACCGGCACCCCCGTCAAAGGCGCCGCTGAGGTCGCACTCAGGGTCCGGGACGGGGAGCAGGACGCAGTCGCCGTGTGGCACGAGGCCGTGGACGCGCTCGCCAGGGGGATCCTGGTGCTGGCGACGCTGCTCGGTCCGGAGGCCGTCGTGCTCGGCGGTGGGCTCGCACTCGCAGGAGACCTGCTGGTGGAGCCCCTGAGGGAACGGCTGGACGGCCTGATCGCCTTCCAGCGCCGACCGGAGCTTCGGCTCGCGGCGCTCGGCGACGAGGCGGGCTTCCTCGGCGCGGCGCTGCTGGCCATCGACACGCTGGAGGCGTGATGAGCACGTGGGGTGGACCTGTCGACGTGATCCTGACCGGGGGTCGGGTCGTCACGCCGGGCGGAGTGCTCGAGAACGGGTGGGTCAGCGTCAGGGACGGCCGGATCGCCGCGGTCGGAGAGGGCACGGCTCCTGAGGGCCCGACCCACGACGTGGGTGGCGGCACGATCGTGCCGGGGTTCGTCGACATCCACTGCCACGGCGGTGGCGGTGCCGCGTTCACCAGCGGCGACCCGGAGAAGATCCGCAAGGCCGCGGCGGCGCACCGCAAGCACGGCACCACGACGATGCTGGCCTCACTGGTCACGCGCCCCGTGCCGGAACTGGCCGACCAGGTGTCCGCGCTGGCAGAGCTCGTGCAGGAGGGCGTCGTCGCGGGCGTTCACCTCGAGGGCCCGTTCCTGTCCGCCGCCCGCTGCGGCGCGCACGACCCGGCGATCCTGTGCCCGCCGGAGCGGACCTCGGTGACGAAGCTGCTCGACGCGGGCAAGGGCACCATCCGCATGGTCACCATCGCGCCCGAGCTGGAGGGCGCCGTCAACGCCGTGCGTCAGCTCGTGGACACCAACGTCATCGCCGCGATCGGTCACACCGACGCGACCGAGGCGCAGGTCAGGCCCGCCGTCGACGCCGGCGCGTCGGTGGCGACGCACCTGTTCAACGGCATGCGCCCGCTGCACCACCGCGAACCGGGTCCGATCGGCGCGCTGCTGGACGACGAACGCGTGACCGTCGAGCTCATCTGCGACCTGGTGCACCTGCACCCGACCGCCGTCCGTCTCGCCGCACGCCACGCGGGTCTCAAGCGCACCGTCCTCATCACCGACGCCATCGCGGCGGCGAGCGTGGGCGACGGCGTGTACGACATCGGCGGCCTGGAAGTGCGCGTCGTCGACGGAGTGCCAACGTTGGCAGGAGGCGCTTCTCTGGCCGGCAGCACGCTCACGATGGACATGGCGTTCCGCAACGCCGTCAACTCGTGTGGGCTGTCGCTCGTGGAGGCCACGCACGCCGCCTCGACCCGTGGCGCCGAGCTGCTCGGCCTCGACACGGGCAAGCTCGAAGCCGGACTCGCTGCGGACATCGTCGTCCTAGATGCAGAATTGAAGCCGCAGGACGTGATGGTCAGGGGCGAGTGGGTCAAGGAATAGGTGGATGGCGGACGATCCGGAACGACTGGTGACCGACGCGTTGCGAGCGCAGGCGACCAGCACGAATGCCGGATTTGCCGTACCTGTCCCAATTGACGACGACCGTCCCGCACCCATGTCGGTGTGGTGGGTGCTGGGCCTCGCGCTCCTGTTGGGCCTGGCAGCGGGCACGGTGGCCGCAGTGATCACCCTGAGCTGACCTGTACCGTTGTCGCCGTGACGATTGCATTGGGCCCTGACTGGCTGGATCCCACCGCTCTGCTGAACAACCTCGGCCCGTACATGCTCATCGGGCTGTGCCTCATCATCTTCGCGGAGTGCGGGCTCCTCGTCGGCTTCTTCCTGCCCGGCGACTCGCTGCTGTTCACGGCAGGTCTCTTCGTCGCGGCGGGCACCATCGACACCCCGCTCTGGCTCGTCTGCGTGCTGCTGACCGTGTGCGCGTTCGCCGGCAACGTCGTCGGTTACTACATCGGCGTGAAGGCCGGCCCGGCGCTGTTCAGCAAGCCGGAGTCGAAGATCTTCAAGAAGGAATACGTCGACAAGACGCAGGAGTTCTTCGACAAGTACGGCGCGCGCGCCATCGTCCTCGCCCGGTTCGTGCCGATCGTCCGCACGTTCATCACGGCGATGGCCGGTGTCGGCAAGATGGACCCGAAGAAGTACTTCACGTACTCCGCGATCGGCGGCGTGGCGTGGGCCGCGGGTCTGACGATCCTGGGCTACTTCCTCGGCCAGGTCGCGTTCATCAAGAACAACCTCGAGATCACGCTGATCGCCATCGTGCTCCTGTCGGTCGTGCCGATCATCATCGAGGTGATCAAGGCGCGCAAGGAGAAGAAGTCGCTCCTGCAGGAAGAGGCGGACGACATCACCCAGGTCATGCAGGCTCAGCTCCAGGACGACTCGACGCAGATCATCCCCCGCGTCGAACGCTGACCAGCAGCTTGAGCCCGTCTGTTCCGGCAGGCGGGCTTTTCGCTGGCGCCGTTTGAATACAGGGCTGTACTGTATTCATATGGTCATCATTGCGGGGGCGGGTCCGACCGGCTTGGCGCTGGCGTGCGGACTCCGGAAGCACGGGGTGGAAGTGCGGGTCGTGGACGCGGCGGACGGGCCGGCCACGACGTCGCGAGCACTGGGGGTGCAGCCGCGCGGGGCGGAGGTGCTGGCGAGGCTGGGGGCGCTGGGCGACCTGCCGGCGAAGGCGATCCGGATGGAAGCGTTGCGGATCAACGGGCGCAAGCGGCTCGACCTGACGCCGATGCGCGACGCGGGGGCGTTGATCGCGTCACAGACGTGGGTGGAGCAACGGCTGCGGGACCGGCTGGCCGAACTGGGCGTGGCCGTCGAGTGGGGCACGCCGATCGCGTCGGTCCCGGTGCGCGGCGACGACTGGCTGGTCGGCTGCGACGGCGCGCACTCGGCGGTGCGCAAGATCGCGGGGATCTCGTTCGACGGCGAGGCGGTGATGGAGAACTTCCTGCTGCGCGACCTGCACGCCGACTGGGACCTGGACCGGTCCTCGCTGCACGTCTACGTCGAGGACGGGCACCTGACGGCTATCTTCCCGCTGCCCGGCAACGATCTCTGGCGGGTCATGTCGCCGGAGGGCGGGCGGTGGACGCCGGGGCCGATCGGCGCCGTGGACTGGGAGTCGACGTTCCGCATCCACCGGCGACTGGCCTCGGCCTACCGGCGCGGCAACGTGCTGCTGGCGGGCGACGCCGCGCACATCCACAGTCCGTTGGGCGGGCAGGGCATGAACACCGGTCTCGGTGACGCGGAGAACCTCGCCTGGAAGCTCGCGCTGGTGGTGCGGGGCAGGGCCGCCGCGTCGTTGCTCGACACCTACGAGGCCGAACGGCGGCCGGTCGCCGCGAAGGTGCTCGGGTCGACCACGCCGGCGACGCGGATCTCGATGGGCTCCGGACGCGCGACGCGGCTGGTGCGCGGCCTGCTGTTCCCGCTGCTGGGCCTTCCGCCGGTGCAGCGCGGTCTCCTCCGGTTCGCCTCGCAACTCGGCGTCCGCTACTCGGGGCCGGTGGGCGGGCCGCGGGTGCCGGCGTTCGCGCGGGTCGGCCGGTGGGTGCTGGCGGGGCCCTCGACGTGCCTGGAGGTGGCGCGGGAACGGCTCGGGGACGTCGTGCACCATGAACGCGCCGGCGACACGCTGCTGGTGCGTCCCGACGGACACCTGGCGTGGCGCGGTCCGTCTTCCCCGGAGAGGCTTTCTGCGTGGCTGAACGAAGTGCTGGGCGTCCCCGCGACCCCGAGGCTGACAACGCGATCCTGACGGCCGCCTTCGAGCTGTTCCTGGAACGCGGCCTCGACGGCACGTCGATCGAGCAGGTGGCCAAGCGCGCGGGCGTCACCCGCGCGACGGTCTACCGCCGGTTCGCCACCAAAGAGGAACTGCTGTTCAGCGTGATCGAGCTGCCGCGCGACGTCGTGGCGCTCGATCCCGCGCGCATGGCCGTCTCCTCGGAGGAGGAGATCATCAAGGGCTGGGCCGCACTGATGTCGACGGGCGAGGCGGTCCAACTGCTGCGCCGGATCATCGGCGCGTCCGCGGACAACTTCGGGTTGATGCAGCGGTACTGGGAGCTCTTCATCGCGCCGCGCCGGGCGGTGCTCAAAGACCTGGTGCGTCCCGGTTTTCCGCCCGGAACCGACATGGACGTCGTCGTGGACATGGCCGGAGGTGCGCTTTTCTACCGCGCACTGACCCGCCCGGAACACAACACACCGGACGAACTGGAGACCTATCTCCACAAGGTGTTGCACCAGGTCGGCTATCGGCCCTAGGTTGCTAGTGGTCTGGACCACCTGGGTGGAGGCCACCGATGTCGTTGTTCCGCAAGGGAGTGGCGGTCACACTGGCCGCGCTTTCCGTCTCAGTTGGCATCGGTGTCGCCGACGCCTCGCCCAAGAAGATCGTGGGCGCCTACTACGGAAACTGGTACAGCGACTCGAAGCCGATCTCGTCGATCCCCACGACCACGCCGATCACGCACCTGTTCTACGCGTTCTCCCTCATCGAGAACGGCAAGTGCGTGATGCCGGCGGAGACCGCGCCCAAGGACTTCGCGGACATCCGGGACCTGAAGAAGCGCAAGCCTTCGCTCAAAGCGCTGATCTCGCTGGGCGGCTGGGGTGCGGGCGGGTTCTCCGACGCCGCACTGACTCCCGCCTCGCGCAGGACGCTCGTTCAGTCCTGTGTGGACTTGTTCTTCCGCGACGGCACGTTCGACGGCATCGACATCGACTGGGAATTCCCGGTCTACGGCGGCCCGGTGGAGATCACGGACCGTCCCGCGGACAGGCGCAACATGACGCTGCTGACCCGCGACTTCCGCAAGGCGCTGGGCTCGCGCAAGCTCGTCACCGCAGCGCTACCCGCCGGCCGTCTGCAGACCGACGGGCCGTACGACGTGGCGAAGTCGTTCGAGCTGCGCGAACTGTCGCGGATCATGGACTTCATCAACGTCATGACCTACGACCTGGGCACCGGTTTCTCGCCCGTGTCCACGTTCAACGCCGGTTTCCGCGAGGTCGCCAACGACCCGATGCCCGCCGCCGACCGCAGGTGGAACAACGTCGTCGGCGCCATCGACTACTACCAGCGGCACGGCGTCTCGCCGCGCAAGATGGTGCTCGGCACCCCGTTCTACGGCCGTGGCTTCAACGTGAAGACCGAAGGCCCGCAGCACGGCCTCTACCAGGCCTATGACAGCGCGTTCTGGGTCGACGGCTACGACGAGGCGTTGAAGCTGAAGGCGACTCCTGGCTGGAAGGAGTACTGGCACCCGGTCGCGCAGTCGCCGTGGCTGTACAACGCGGCCGAGAAGAAGTTCGTGTCGTACGAGAACCCGCGGTCGATAGGGATCCGCGCGGACTTCGCTCGCGCACGTGGTCTGCTCGGCACGTTCATGTGGGAACTCGGGCACGACGACGCCCAGTACTCACTTCTGAAGGCCATGTCCCGCTAGGTGATGCGTCAGGAAGAGGACCGCGTCGCGTTGCTGCGCCAGGCTTTGCGGAGCCGGGACGCGTGGCAGGTGTCGGCCGCGCTGGACTACGTCGCCGAGAGGCTGGATCCCGAGCAGCGCGCGGCGCTGGTGCCCGAACTCGACGAACTGAGCACCACTCCGCTCTGGGCGTCGGCGGCACGGGAAGTGCTCGAAAGGATTTGAGCCTCCCGTAACGTCAAGGTGTTGGTTGAACGGCATGACCGACACCACTCGACGTGAAGTGCTGGGATGGCTGGCCGGACTCGGTGCGGCAGCGGGCGCGGGCCTGCTCCTGCCCGGTCAGGCCGGTGCGTCCACGAACGTCACCGCGTTGCGCGACGTCACCCTCATCGACTCGTCCGGCGTTCGACCCAAAGCGACGATCGTGCTGGCGGACAACAAGATTCTCGCCGTCGGCTCGTGCGACCTGCCGTTGCCGCGCGGCTCCACGGTGCTGAACCTCGCCGGCAAGTTCGTCATCCCCGGCCTGTGGGACATGCACGTGCACGGCGCGTACCTGGACCGGATCACGTTGCCGCTGTGCCTGGCGAACGGCGTGACGGGCATCCGCGAGATGTTCGGTTTTCCGCAGATCTACGAGCTGCGAGAACGGATCGAGCGAGGCGAGGTGTTCGGGCCGCGGCTGATCGTCGGCAGCACGATCATCGACGGACCGCACTCGCCGGTGACCGGCGCGTTGATCGTCACCACGCCCGACGAGGGCCGCCAGGCCGTGCGGGACGCGAAGAGGCAGGGCGCCGACCTCGTGAAGGTCTACTCGAACCTCGACCGTTCGTCGCTCGCCGCCATCGCGGACGAGTGCTCGAAACAGGCCATCACGTTCGCCGGACACTGCCCCACCCTGGTACCGCTGGGCGACGCGAGTGACCTGGGCCAGCGCACGTTCGAGCACATGTACGGCCTTCCGCTCGCCACCAGTGCGCGGGAAACCCAGCTGCGCCAGGCAATCGCGGACCTGCCGATCGATCCGGCGAACCCGTTCGGGCGGTTCATGAAGGTGCTGGAGTTCGAACGGCAGGCAACGCTGTCGCACAGCCGAAGCAAGGCCGCACAGCTGGCGAAACGCTTGCAGCGCAACAACTCCGCGCTGGTTCCGACGATGGTCACGATGCGAGTGTTCTCCAGCCCGGCCGACCGGTTCGCGAACGACCCGAGGATGAAGTACGCGCCGGTGTTCTACCGGGACTTCTGGCGTGAGGCGGTGAAGGGCTGGGCTCCGGTGACCGACCAGGAGATCAGGCAGCAGGCCGAGTTCCTGCGGCGCCGCATGGACCAGGTCGCCGAGATGCACGCCCACGGCGTCGAGGTCCTGGCCGGCACGGACGCGGGCAACCCGTACACGTTCCCCGGCTTCTCGCTGCACGACGAGCTGGAACTGCTGGTCGACGCGGGCCTGTCCCCGAAGGCGGCGCTCAGGGCCGGCACGCGAGGCGGCACGGTGAAGCCCGGCGAGGCCGCGAACCTCGTCGTGCTCGACGGCGACCCGCTCAAGGACATCCGCAACACGCAACGGATCCACACCGTGCTGACCCGAGGCAAGGTCCTCGGGCCTGCCGAACGGCGGCAGATGCTCGCGGACGTGGAGAAGGCCGCTCAGGAGCCGATCGCCACGGCCGCGCGCACCTGTTGCTAGAGACTGAACATCGAACCGGGGTTGAACAGGTTCTCCGGGTCCAGCGCGCGTTTGATCTCGCGGTGGACCCGGAGGCCGACCGGTCCGATCTCCTTCGCCAGCCACTCGCGCTTGATCTTGCCGATGCCGTGCTCGCCGGTCACCGTGCCGCCGAGCGAGAGCCCGACCGCGAGGATGTCGTCGAACGCCTTCTGGGCTCGCGCGAACTGGTCGGCGTCCGTGGGGTCGTAGACGATCGTCGGGTGCATGTTGCCGTCGCCCGCGTGGCCTACGACGGCGATCTTGAGGCCGACCTCCTTGGAGATGTCCTCGCAGCCCTGGATGAGCTCGGCGATGCGGGTGCGGGGCACGCACACGTCGTCGGTCAGCCACGAGCCGTAGATCTCCAGCGCGGTGAGCACGGCCCGGCGCGCGGTCAGCAGGTCGCGGCCCTCGTTGACGTCGTGGGTCGCGTAGACGAGGTCGGCCTCCAGGCAGATCTCCTCGATCTTCTGGAGCTCGTGCCTGGCCTGCTCGCCGCCCGCGTCGGACTGGCAGATCAGCAACGCCGCGCAGCCGGGGCCGGCGCCGATCTCGGTCTTCAGGTACTGCTCGACGGCCTCGATCGAGGTGCGGTCCATGATCTCCATCAGGGACGGCACCAGGCCCTCGCGGACGATCCGGCTGACCGCGGCGCCGGCCGTGGTGGTGCTGCTGAACGCGGCGACCAGCGTGGCGGGAGCCTGCGGCAGGGGCCTCAGGGCGAGCGTGGCCTTGGTGATCACGCCCAAGGTGCCTTCCGAACCGATGAAGAGCTTGGTGAGGTCGTAGCCCGCGACGCCCTTGACCGTGCGGCGGCCGGTCCGCAGCACCTCGCCGTCGGCCAGCACGACCTCCAGTCCGAGCACCGAGTCGGTGGTCACGCCGTACTTCACGCAGCACAGGCCGCCGGCGTTGGTGGAGAGGTTGCCGCCGATCGTGCACCAGTCGTAGCTGCTCGGATCCGGCGGATAGAACAGGCCGTCCTTCTCGACGGCGCCGCGCAGGTCGAGGTTGACCACGCCGGGCTCGACGACGGCCAAGCGGTTGTCGGTGTCGATCTCCACGATCGCGTTCATCTTGGTCGTGACCAGCACGACGCAGCCCTCGATGGCGTTCGCGGCCCCGGACAACCCGCTGCCCGCACCACGCGGAACGATCGGGACGCGATGGCTCGCACAGGCTCTCACCACGGCCTGGACCTGCTCCGTGTTCAGCGGGAACACCACCGCCAACGGGCTGCCGTGCGGCGCCAACGGCATCATGTCGCGCTGGTAGCTCGCGGTGACATCGGCATCGGTCAGGACACCCGAGTCACCCACGGCGGTGCGGAGTTCAGCGAGCAGGCTCTCCATAACCTCCCACGCTAGCCCGATTCGACTGGTTCACTCGATGGTGATCTCAATCGAAGGGAGTTCACGCAGTGACTCAGCGTGCTCAATCCAGATTTCGCCCACCCGTTAACCCGATGTCGCCGTGCCGCTCGCACAGCACGACGTAGGCTGGCTCACCGTGGCGCATGCTTTCGCCTCGCTGGAGACCGCGGGTCCGTTGGCCGTTTGGGTCATCGTGCTGAGCTTCATCTTCGTCGAGTGCGCTTTCATCTTCGGGCTCTTCCTGCCCGGTGACTCGCTGCTGTTCGCGGCCGGTGTGGTGCTGGCTACGCACAACAGCGAGTTGTCGGCATGGCTGCTGTCCCTCGCGGCTCTGATCGTGGCCGTCGTCGGCAACCAGGTCGGCTACTTCATCGGCCGGAGCACCGGCACGCGCGTGCTCGCCCGCAAGGGCGGCAAGGTGCTGAACCGGCAGAACCTGAAACGCGCGGGCGACTTCCTCGACCGGCGCGGTTTCTGGGCCGTCGTGCTCGCCCGCTGGATCCCGTGGATCCGCACGCTGGCACCGATGATCGCGGGCGCGGCCCGGATGGACCTCCGTCGATTCACGCTGGCCACGACCATCGGTGCGATCGCGTGGGTGCCGACGCTGGTGCTGGCCGGCTACTACGGTGCTGGCGTCCTGCAGACGTTCCCGTGGCTCGAGACGGCGGCGATCGTCGTCAGCATCGCGTTCTTCCTGGGCGGCACAGGCTGGGGCATCTGGCGCTACCGCCAGGAGATGGCGAAGCCGATCGACGAGACCAGCGAAGACCTGGAGCACGTCAGCCACCCGCAGGCGCGCTGATCCGTCAGAGGAACAGGTGCGACGCGTTGTCGAACAACGTCTTGCTCAGGTCCCGGCAGCTCTCCGCGGGAATGGTGTCGTACGGGCCCTCGTGGTAGCTGTTGAAGTACACGCGCACGGCCTTGGATCGCTTGTTGCACGCTGAAGCCGCGTTGTTCTTGACGCATTCGCCGTAGCCGGCCTGGCCTGACGTCCTGAACTCGTAGCACGTCGGCTGCGAGGTGCCGTAGTTCTCGATCGACGTCGTGAAGTCCGACAGCGATCCGAGGCTTTCCTGGGCCCAGTACAGGCAGAACTCGTTGTTGTCGCACTTGCCGTCGCGCGCCGCGGCCGAGGCGGCGGGCGCGGCCACGGCGACGGCCACGGCGGCGAGTGCACCGGCGACGGCCGTCCTGGCGAGGCTCCTCGAGAAGTTGTTCATGCCGTTGATGGTTGCGAGAACGCAAGGACCTCGACAGCGACAACCTCTACGAAGAACCTCCACATTTCGCGAGGTGCTGCCGCAGGCTCGCCTGCCGTCTCAGGTCGCCGTGCCGCTCGGCGATGCCCAGGCCGCGGCGCAGCGTCTCGGCCGCCGCCGCACGATCCCGGCGCAGCAGGTGCACCAGCCCCAGCTCCTCCAGGCACGCCACCTCGCCGGTCGCGTCTCCTCCCTCGCGGAACAGGTGCAGGCTTCTGGCCAGCGCCGTCGCGGCGTCCTCCGTCCGGCCTGACCGGCGGTGCAGCGCGCCGATCCGGTGCAACACGCCCGCACAGACGCGTTCGTCGCTCTCCTCGGAGCTCAGCCGCAGGCTGTCCAGGTAGCAACGGAGCTCGCGCTCGTGGTCGCCGCGCTTGCCGTAGGCGCTGCCCAGCTGTTCCAGGACCGCGGCCTCGACGCACTTCAGCCCCAGTTCGCGCGCCACGACGAGGCTCTCCTCACCGGTCTCGACGGTGTCCATCACCTCGCTGAGGTTGGTGAGGCAGACCGCCACCCCGTTGGCGTCGCCCAGCTCCCGGAACGAGGCCAGGGCGCGGCGCAGGTGGCCGGCGTCGCCCAGCGCGACGCCCAGGTCCATCTCGACGATCGCGTGCGCCAGCGGGTCGCTGGTCGCGGGCAACGCCAGCCCGCACAGCTCGGCCCAGTCCGCGCGATGGCCGCGGCTCAGGTAGTACGGGAACAGTCCGGTCGCGAGCCGGACCAGCGCCTGCGCCGGCACACCGGGCGTCCGGCAGAGGTCGGCCAGGTGCGAGCGGTGCTCGTCGAGCCACGCGAAGGCCGCCGCGGCCGTGGTGAAGTCCGGTGCGCCCGCCGTCCACGCCGGGTCGGCCCAGGTCCCGCGGAAGCTGTGCGGCACGGCCAGCGCCACCGACCGCCACGCCACCGCGACGAACAGGCCGGCGACCCGGCCCAGCGCCTCGGGATCCGCGGGCCGTTCCCGCGCGTAGGTCCGGACGAGGTCGTGCATCCGGTAGCGGCCGGGCGTGGTGGCCTGCATCAGGTGCAGGTCGGCCAGCCGTTCCAGCACCAGTTCGGCGGCGAGCCCGTCCACGTCGAGCAGACGGGCGGCGACCGGCAGCGAGATGTCCTCGAAGACGCCGAACCGCGTGAACGCGCTCTGGTCGGAAGGGTCCAGCTGGTCGACGGACACGGCGAAGCTCGCCCGGATTCCGGCGTCGTCGCGGTCCAGCTCGTCGAGCCTGCGCACGGCCAGGCGGCGCGCGAGGTGGGCGACCGGCCAGGCAGGGCGGGACGCGAGCCGGGCACCGGCGAGGTGGACGGCGAGCGGCAGCCGTCCGCACTGCTCCACCACCTGCACCGCCGACGACGGGTCGGCGCCGATCCGTTCCGGTCCCGCGTAGGCCGCGAGCAGGTCGAGCGCCTCGCGTTCGGGCAGCACGTCCAGCCTCAGGTGATGGGCCTGCGGCAGGGTGTCCATGGCCCGGCGGCTGGTCACGACCGCCGCGCAGCCGACGGTGCCGGGCAGCAGCGGCTGGATCTGGCCGGCCGTCGCCGCGTCGTCGAACACGAGCAGCACCCGCCGCCCGGCCAGCGCGGACCGGAACCGCGCGGCCGTCTCGGCCAGCGTTCCGCCGTGGTCGGGCCGGCCGAGCGCGCGCAATAGCTGCCCCAGCGCGTCCTCCGGCTGCAGGCTCGCGCGCAGGTCCAGGTAGAGCTGGCCGTCGGGGAACAGGTCACCGACCTGATGGGCCACGTGCAGCGCGAGCGACGTCTTGCCGACGCCCGCCATGCCCGAGACGACCACCACGCCCGACCGTTGCACCAGGCCGGTCAGCTCGGCGACCTCGGCCTCCCGCCCGGAGAACCGCACCGGCGCGGCGGGCAGTTGCCGGACCGGTGCGCACGACGCGCGACGCGGTCTGGGTGTGCGGGCGGCGGCCGCGGCGAACTCGGCCCGTTCGTCCGCGCCCAGGCCCAGCGCGTCGGCGAGCCGGAGCACCGTGGCGCGATGGGGATGGCGCCGGTCGCCCCGTTCCAGGGAACCGATGGCCTGACCGCTCAGGCCCGCCTTCTCGGCCAGCGCCTCCTGGGTGAGCCCGACGGCGATCCGGTGGTGGCGTAACAGGATTCCTAGCGCAGAGTCCACGGTTCATCCCCCCGCGGCAGAGCACGCACGGACCGGCGATCCGGTTGCCTACAGGACTTCGGTGATCAGCAGGTCCGCCGATCCCTTGGACGAGTTCACCATCAACGCGTTGACGTGGTCTGTGCCGTGCAGCACGCGTTCCTCCGCCTCCGACAGGGTGCGCCCGTACCGCAGATGGCGGTCGATCAGCCGTTGCACGCGCACGTCCTCGTCGATGAACAGGAACCACGCCTCGTCCAGGATGATCCGGACGCGTTTCCACTTGTCGTAGTTGAGCAGCAGGTAGTTGCCCTCGGTGACGACGAGCGGGACGTCCGGGTGCACCGGCACGGCGCAGGCGACCGGTTCCTCGATCTCGCGGCGGAACTCCGGCGCGTAGATCATGTCCGGCCCGCACGCCTTGATCCGGCCGAGCAGGTCCACGTAGCCGGGGATGTCGAACGTGTCGGGCGCGCCCTTGCGTTCCACCAGCCGCAGCCGTTCGAGCTCGCTCTGCGCGAGGTGGAAACCGTCCATCTCGACCAGCACGGCCTGGCCGTCGAGTGCCTCGACGAGCCGCCGCGCGAGTGTCGACTTGCCCGAACCGGGTGCGCCGCCGATGCCGAGAATCTTGCGCTCACCCTGATCGGTGAGAACTCGAGCCCGTTCTAGCAGCTCGTCGAACCTGACCTGCTGTCCTGCCACCGCGCCAGCTCCTCAACCCAGTCCCCGACCGCACCGACGCGAACGGCGGCCGCCTCCGAGGCGAACCCGATGGCGGCCACCGGGTCCGTCCCTGACGCGAGCGCGTAGGCGTACGCGCCGTGCCAGACGTCGCCGGCACCGTTCGTGTCCTTCACCTCCGCCGCGGGCACGGGCAGCTCTCCCGACGAGCCGTTCCGCGACCAGGTGACCGGCCTCGCACCTTGCGTGCGAATGACCAGCGGCACCCCGTAGGAGTGCACCTCGGCCTCGGACCGCTCGAACCCGTGAGAGCAGGCGGCCACGTCCACCAGCGGCAACAGGTGATCGAGGACAGGTTTCCAGCTCCCGGCGTCGAGCACCACAGGCAATCCCAACGCTTTCGCCTGCCGGGCGACGGGGATCACGAGGCCCTCATGGTGTCCGTCCAAGAGCACCACGTCCGCGGCGGCCAGAAGATCGGTCAAATCCGGCGCCTCCACCGGCACCGACGCGTTGCGCGAGACGACCGTGCGCTCCCCATCAGCGTCTCTGACGACGACCATGCTCACGGGCGTCGTGCCCGGCACCGCGGTCACTTGAACCGGTTCCAAGGAAGCCCTGACGAATTCACCCAGTGCGTCGGCACCCAACGCGGTGAGCAACGTCGCCCGTCCGCCCAGTGCCGCGACCGCGCGGGCCGCGTTGGCCGCCGGACCGCCGGGCGACAGCACCGCGCCGAGCGAGCGGATCTTCTGGCCCGGTTCCGGGAAGGCGTCCACCCGTTGGGTCACGTCGAGAGTTGTGAGCCCGACACACAGCACGGCTGCCATCTGGGCTTCCTCCAAACGGGTAAGGTCCGAGCCATGGTCACCATGCGGGATGTAGCGGCTCTCGCGGGAGTCTCCATCACCACGGTGTCACACGTGATCAACGAGACGAGGCCGGTCGCAGGGGACACGCGTGAGCGCGTCCAGAAGGCGATCGACGAGACCGGGTACACGGGGGACGCGATCGCGCGTTCGCTGGTCATGGGCGGCACCAAGTCGCTGGGCCTGGCCGTGTCACTGGTCTCCCACCCGTACTTCGCCGAGCTGATCGCCGCCATCGAGTCCGAGGCGACTCGCAACGGCTATTCGCTCGTGCTGATCGACACGAGAGACACCCCCGAGTCCGAGCAGACGGCGGTCAGAACGCTGCGCTCGCGAAGAGTCGACGGGTTGCTGCTCACACCGTCCGCCGGCACCGGGGGAAGCCTCGTGCTGCCGGAGCTCAAGCGGCTGAACATCCCCACCGTGCTGGTGGACCGGCTGACCGTGGCCAAGGACATCGACCAGGTCGGGCCGGAGAACGTGCAGGCCACCTCGGGTCTGGTGAAGCACCTCGCGGAACTGGGTCACCGGCGGATCGGCATCGTCTGCGGCCAGGTGGGCGTGGCGACGACCGAGGAACGCATCCTCGGCTACCGCCTCGGCCTCGGCCGCGCGGGCCTGAAGTGGGACGAGGCCCTGGTCTCGCAGAGCGGCTGGCTCGCGCCGCTGCTCGACCAGGAGGACCCGGCCACGGCCGTCGTCGCGGCGGACCACCTCGTCACGGTCGGCATGCTGCACGAGGCCCGCGCCCGCGGCCTGAAGCTCGGCACCGACCTGGCCGTCGTCGCCTACGACGAGGTCGAGTGGGCCACGTTGATCGAACCGCCGCTCACCACGCTGGCCCAGCCGGTCGAGGAGATCGGGCGGACCGCGGTGAAGCTGCTGCTCTCGCGCATCGCGAACCCGGAAAGGCCGCCGGAGACCATCCGGCTCGCGCCCTCGCTGCGGCACAGGCAGTCCTGCGGATGCTGATCCCCGGACTCGTCTCGGTGACGTTCCGGCAGCTCACGGTCTCCGAGATCGGTGAGCTGGCGACGGAGTGCGGGCTGCGGGCCGTCGAGTGGGGCGGCGACGTGCACGTGCCGCCCGGCGATGTCGCGGCGGCACGGCGGGCTTTGGACACCGGCTTGAAGGTGGCCGCGTACGGGTCGTACTACCGCGCCGGTGTCTCCGATCGTGCCGACCTGGCGCCGATCCTGGAGACCGCGGCCGAACTGGACGCGCCGTTCGTGCGGGTCTGGGCCGGCACCGCGGGATCGGCCGAGTGCCCCGACCGCGGTCCGGTGATCGAGGCGCTGCAGCACGCCGTGGAGCACGCGGACGCGCTCGGCACGAAGATCGCGCTGGAGTACCACCCGAACACGCTCACGGACACGCTCGACTCGGCGGTGCAACTGCTCGACGAGGTCGACGGCGTGGTGTCGTACTGGCAGCCGCGCGGGGGCCAGGACGTGTTCTCCGCCGTGCACGAGGTGCGGACGCTGGAACCGGTGACGGCGCACGTCTTCTCGTGGGGCCCTGGCGGTTTCAAGGAGCGGTTCCCGCTCGCCGAGCGCCGCGACCTGTGGAAGCCGGTGCTGACCGAACTGGCGCGTGATGGCGTCGAACGCAACGCGCTGCTGGAGTTCGTGCTCGACGACTCGCCGGAGCGGTTCCGCGAGGACGCCAGGACGTTGCTGAGCTGGCTCAGGCAGTAGCGACGTTCAGGCCGTGCCGTTCGAGCAGGGCGGCCGCCTCCAGGCACATCCAGCCACCGAGCTGGACGGACAGGTCGCGGCCCTCCTTCTCGTCCGCCGGGACCGTCCACTCCGGACCGAACAACGGGCCGCTCACCGCCATCACGCGGTTGTTCCACGCCGCTTCCGCCGACTGGACAACGAGTTCCCTGGCCAGATCGGCGGTCTCGTGCCGCTCGGGGTCGAGGTCGGGGATCGTCAGCGCGGCCTCGGCGAGGTAGCGCGTCAGAATCCCCGCGAACAGGCCGCCGTCCCCACCGCCCTGGCCCCGGATCACGCCGTTGGTGGCGAGGTCGTCGTGCACGGCGGTGATCGTGCGGGCGGCCTTGTCGAGCCACTTGTCCTGCTGGCCGTGCTTGGCCAGTTCGACGCACGCGCCGATCAGAACCCCTTGGCAGTACGTGTAGATGTTCTTCTCGTACTCGCGGATCTCGCCGTTGGGGTGGACGTGCAGGCCGTCCCACGCGAGACCGTTGCCAGGATCGACGAGGTGCTCCTCGACCCAGTCCACGATGGACCGTGCGCGGGCGAGATCGGTGCGTTCGTTCTGGCGCGCCAGGAAGATCGCGGCCGGGCCGTTCGCCGGGACGTTCTTGAAGTCGTCGTTGCGCTTCCACCAGATGCCGCCACCGGCGTGGTCGGTCCAGCCGTCCCGCAGCCGCACGGCGATCGCGTCGAGCGCCTTGGGCTTCGCGACGCCGACCTCGTTCTGGGCGCGCTGCAGGGCGAGGCCGAGCCACGCGATGTCGTCGTAGAAGTCGTTGGTCCAGCCCAGGACGTTGCGCACCCTGATGCCCCGCACGACCTTCGCGACGGCCGCCTTGCGCAGCTCGTTGGGCGAGCGCAGGTAGCCGTCGACCATGCAGTCGAGCAGGTGCGCCTGCCACCAGTAGTTGAAGCTGGTGTGGATCTTGTCCCTGAAGAGCGGGGGCCACGCCCGCGCCCCGAGAAGCGTGCCCGGCACACCCCAGACCCGCCGAAGGTGCCTGGAGTACACCGCGCGCTCCGCGACACCCGCGCGTGCCGCCAGCAGTTTCGCGATCACCACCAGATCATCGTGCGCGCTTGACCGATCAAGAAGCTCGGTGAATCACCCAGTGGTAGAGGCCCATGGCCACAGAAGTTGTGAGGTTGTAACTGCTGACCTTCTCGCGCATGGGCAGCCGGACGATCCTGGACGCCTTCTCGCGGACCTCGGCGGACAGGCCGTGGCGTTCCGAGCCGAACGCCAGCACGGCGTCGTCCGGGATCGGGCCTTTCAGCAGGTCACCGTCCGCGTCGAACGCGATGAGCTCACCCGCGAAGTCGAGGCTGTCGACCTTGGCGACCGGCAGCGCGAAGTGCAGCCCTGCCGATCCCCGCAGCACGTTGGGGTGCCACGGGTCGACGTCACCGGTGGAGATCACGCCACCCGCGTCGAGGCCGGCGGCCACCCGGATCGCGGCACCGAAGTTGCCGAGGTTGCGCGGGTTGTCGAGCAGGACGATCGGAGCGTCGCGGTCGAACGCCAGTTCAGGCTTCTCCGCGAACCCCGCCACACCCGTCGGGTGCGTGCGGCCGACACGGAGCTTGAAGTGGTTCTGGTCGACCTCCGTGGCAGCCGCGAACCGCTCGCGCAGATCAGGTGCGTGCGTCTCGGCGAGGCTGATCGCGCCGGCGAGGTCCGTCGTGATCAGCGGGTGCACATCGGCGCCGAAGCGCAACGCGTGCTTAACAGCGTGAAAGCCTTCGAGCAGCACGGTGACCAGCATAGAAGCCGACCCACGAGATGATCACGATCGACCCCAGCACCAGCTGGACCAGCGTCGACGCGCTCTCCGGGTACCAGACGCCGTCGATGTAGTGGTCGATGAAACCCGTACCCAGCGGCGGCATGCCTGCCTCGGCGCGGAAGTACTCCTCCGCGGTCGTCAGCGGGCACGTCACCGGCACCAGCAGACTGAGGATCGCCCACGCACCGATCGCCAGGTGCGGGTAGATCACGCCGCGCCACCGCCATGCCGCGTACCCGCCCACGAGCAGAAACGCCAGCACCGCGAAGTGCAACGTCATGACCGCCTCAGCGAACAATCTGGCCATTCGCACCACCCCGTCCTCCAGCCTAGGACGGGGTGGCTCAATGCGCTCTCGATAAAACCTCAGGCGAGCCCGAGATCGTTCAGGTCGAGCAGGTAGCGGTACGGCAGACCCTCGGCCTCGATGGCCTCCTTGGCGCCCGTGCCGCGGTCGACGACGGTGGCGACGCCGATGACGTCAGCACCGTGTTCGCGCAGCGCAGCAACGGCCGTGAGCACCGAACCGCCGGTGGTGGAGGTGTCCTCGACCGCGAGCACACGCTGCCCACGCACGTCGATGCCCTCGATCTGCCGCTGCAGGCCGTGCGCCTTGTTCGCCTTGCGCACGACGAACGCGTCGAGCACGTCACCGTCGGCTCCGGCGGAATGCATCATCGCGTAGGCGACGGGGTCCGCGCCGAGCGTCAAACCGCCGACCGCGACGAAGTCCCAGTCGGACGTGAGCTGCCGCAGCAGCCTGCCGATCAACGGGGCCGCCGCGTGGTGCAGCGTCGCCCGCCGCAGGTCGACGTAGTAGTCGGCTTCCTTGCCGCTGGAGAGGGTCACCTTGCCGTGCACCACGGCCAATTCGCTCACAAGACGAGCGAGTTCTGACTTCGCGTTCGCGTCCAAGACCACTTCAGTTCGCACGGGTCGTCAGCTTCGCACACCCTCGCCGTCGCTGCCTCGTACCCTGCATCACTGTGAGCACCCTCTACGTCGAACAGCCGTGGACCTCCATGAGCCTGTTGTTCCGGCCGCACTACCGGGTGGAGGTGTTCGACGAGCACGACACGCCGGTCATGGTGGTCAGGGAGCGCGGCGGACCGGGCCTGCAGCGGCCGTTGCGGCACACCGGGTTCTCCGGCTGGACGACGTTCGACCTCGACGTGGTCGCGCCGCACGGCCAGCCGATCATGCACATCGCCAAGCAGTTCGGACGACGCCCGCACGTGCGGGTCAGCACCCCGGCCGGCCAGTTGATCGGGACCATCAAGACGCACGGCGCGTGGAAGCAGTCGCTGCACGACCCGAACGGTCAGCAGCTCTGCTTCTTCGGCGACATCGGACGGATCGACACCGGCGCACGGGCCAAGCGCCACGGCAAGCGCGTCCGCCGGGACCGCGTCCAGATCAACCCTCAGGTCACCGAGCCGCTGCGCTCGCTGGCGACCGCCTGCGCGGTCGCCTTCGACGTCGTTCGCGGCACCGGGACCCGCCACACCAGCAGTGGCGGCGTGGACTGGCCCGTCTGACTACCAGGCGTCCTTGCGGAAGTGGCTCGGGCCGTCGTCCTCTTCGTCGTCGTCACGACGCGGCCTGGGCGGCGGCTGCGGGGTGGGGTTGCCCGACTCGATGATGTCGTCGATGTCCTGGCCCTCCTCGATCGCGCGGTAGGCGCGCTGGAGGTCGGGAACGCCGACCGCGAGCGCCTGCTGCACGCCGGGGTCGTTCACCGCGCGGCCCGCCGCCACGTCGGCCCAGGACATCTCGCCGGCGTCGACGCGCCGCTGGAGGTCCTTGAGCTCCTTCGGCGCGCCGGGCGACTTCGCGAACCGTTCGATCGCGGCGAGGTCCTGTTCGGAGAGTCCCCGCGACCGGCGCTGCACCTGCGAGGCGGCCGTCGCGACCTTGCCCAGGTCGTCGATCCGGGAGTCGACCTCGGAGAACAGCGCCTGCAGCCGCGCCTGGTCGTAGGGGAACGTCACTGCTGACCCCCGCCAGTGGGTGCGGGTGCCGGAGCGGGCGCGGGAGCCGGGGCGGAACTGGAACGGCCCGACGCGGCGGAACCGGCCTTGCCGAGGCTGTAGGCGCCGAGGCCGACACCGATCGCGCCGGACTTCGCGGCGGACACACCGTTGTCGAACTTCTGCTTGCCGTCCTGCACGCCGTCGACGACGTCCAGCGCGTCGTTCACGTCCCTGACGTCCTTGAGCTTCATCAGCGCCGTGCCCATCGCGACGATGCCGTCGACCATGCCCTTGACGCCCTCGATCAGCGTCATGATCGACTGGATGATCTTGCGGATCGCGTCGACGATCTGGATGGCGTCGTAGACCATCCACACCGCGCGGCCCCAGCCGACGACCGGGATCACCGCGGTCATGGCGGCTTCGAGCAGCATCGTGCAGAGCTTGTCGAGCAGGAACAGGGCGATCTTCGTGGCCGACCGGCACGCCGAGGCCATCGACTGGAACTTGTTGCCGATGATCCGGGCGACCTGGGAGTCCGCCTCGATCGCGATGACCCACATGGTGTCCATGCGGCGCTCGAACGCCTGCGCGGCACCACCGTTCCAGTGCGGGTTGAGCTGACCGACACCGTCACCGACGTTGTGTCGCACGGAGTCCAGCGCCTTGGCGACCTGGTCCCACGCGTTGGCGTTGGCGTCGATCTTCTCGAAGTCGCCGACCAGCGGGCTGATCAGCGACTCGATCAGGTTCTCGCCGGTGACCTTCTCGTAGATCCAGTTGACGCCCTGGAGCTTCCAGCCGGCGGCCTCGATCAGCTCCTTGGTGGTCTGCCGGCCAGGGCGGTTCTCCGCGGCGGCGCTGAGCGCGACCGACGGGTCCTGGACGTCCGCGTACGCCGTGGTCATCGGCCACCTCCCGCACCCTGGATCAGCTTGAGGCCGTACTGGTCGACCTTCTCGTAGGAGTCCGCCGTCTTCCTCAGGGCGTCGGCGTCCTTGAGCATCGTCTTGTTGGCGAAGTCCAACGTCTCCCCGTAGAGACTCGCGACACCGGTCACGACGGGGTGCAGCAACGTCAGCAGGCCGGTGAACCCGCTGGTGTCACCGCCCTTGGAGATCGCGTGGTCCTTGATGGTCAGGAAGTGCCGGGCGTTGCGGTCCAGCAGTTCGCTGTACCCGCGCAGCTCGTCCGGTTCGACATGGAACTGTTCGCTCACGACGGCTCCGACGCGCCGTTAGGCCGAACGGTTCCGCTCAGGTGCGACCGCGACCGCCGGCGAACCGCGACGCCATCCTGCGCACGAACGGCCGCGGCAGCAGCCTCGTGATGGTCACGATCGCCTTGTACTGGAGGCCGGGGATCGACAGCGGCTTGCCCCGCCGCAGGTCGCGCAGGGCCTCGTGGACCAGTTTGTCGGCGTCGACGTAGAGCCAGGCCGGCGTCTTCGACATGTCGATCTTCGCGCGCTGGTGGAACTCGGTCTTCACGAAACCGGGGGCCAGCGCCATGATCCGCACGCCGGTGCCCTCGGCCGCGAGCGACATGCCCTCGGAGAACGTCGTCACCCACGCCTTGTCGGCGCTGTAGCTGGTGCCGCGGCCGGGCAGGAAGCTGGCGACGCTGGACACGTTGATCACGTCACCCTTGCCGCGCGCGATCATCGCCGGAATGGCGGCCCTGCTCAGGCGCAGCACCGTGGCGACGTTGACGTCCAGCTGGGCCTGGAGCTTCTCCATGTCGGCGGCGAAGAACTCGCCGGTGTTCGCGAAGCCCGCGTTGTTGACCAGCAGGTCGACGGCGGACTCGGCCAGCCGCTTCTCGACCCTGAGCCGGTCCTCGTGGTCGCTGAGGTCGGCGGGCAGGACGTCGACGTGGACGCCGTGCCGGTCGTGCAGCTGCTTCGCGAGTTCCTCGAGCGCGGACGCGGTGCGCGCGACCAGTACGAGGTCATATCCCTCGGCCGCGAGCCTGCGGGCGAAGGCGGCCCCGATCCCGACGGTCGATCCGGTCACCAGTGCGGTTGGCATGCCACCGAACGGTAGTCGGAAAGCCGGTGATCACCCAACGTCCGGCGGGCTCCGGTCAGGGCTTGCGGCCGAACGACGGCCGGTAGACCTCGCCACCCTCGTCGTCCTCCGACACCGGTTCCTCCCGCTCGGAGGGGTCCGGGTCGAACGGGTCGATGACGTCCGCCAGCTCGCCGACGTCGCGCAGCAGCCGTTCGAGGCGCGCGGGCGACGAGTTCGGCGGGGCCGCGGCCAGCACCCAGTCGTTCTCCATCCAGACGACCGTGACGTCGCCACCGATCTCCTCGGCGGCGTCGATCAGGTCGGGCGTGATGATCTTGCGAGCCGCCGGGACGTCCGTGACGAACGCGTACCGCGAGCCCACCGGCCCGAGCAGGTCGGGCATCGGCATCTTGTCGTTGTCGCGCTGGAACGGGACCGTCGACAGCCACAGTTCGATCACCACCGACAGCGCTTTGCGGCAGCGCACGCCGACCAGCACGGAGTTGACCTTGCCGCCTGTCTCGTGATCGAGCACGTAGACCTGCCTGCGGCCGTCCGCGGTGAAGGTGGAGCCCGCGACGACGTCACGGGCGAGACCCGTGCCGTAGTACGCGATGGCTCCCGCTTCCCAGCGGGTCGGCAGCACGTGGTCTGTCTCCTCGAACTGCCAGCCACGCAGGGCAGCCCAACGGCGCCGTTCACGATTACGCGCGGTTCGTTGCGCCCGGTCGGTCGCGAGCAGGGCAAACCCCGCCACGCCCGCCACCGCGGCGACGGTGAACCAGACCCACGCCGGTATGCCCACAGCCAGAGCCTAGTGGGTCGGGGGCGAGGAACGAAGATCACTTCCGCGCGTCGTGACCGGGACGTGCCTTTCCTCAGGTCAGTTACTGACGCAGGCCGTCCATCGCCGCCTGGCTCGCGTCGTCCGCCGCGCGGAAGATCACCAGCAGCTGACCGGGGTCCTGAAGGGACGTGAGCGTCTCGAACCGCAGGGCGATCCGACCTGCGCTCGGATGCCGCATCACCTTGTCCCCGCGGCCGTTGAGCCGGACGTCTCCCGCGGCCCACAGCCGCGCGAACTCCTCGTCGCCGGTGACGCACTCGGCGATGAGGTCGGCCAGCACCTGGTCCTCGGGATGCGCGGCCCAAGCGGCGCGCAGGTGGGCAACGCCGTCGCGCACGGTCCGGTCGCGGTCGACGTAGCGCTCCCGGATCTCCGGATGCAGCAGGCACAACCAGATCGCGTTGCGCCGCGAGGGCGGCAGGGTGTCGAAGTCCACGAGCACCTTCGCCATCTCGCTGTTCCACGCGAGGAGGTCGAAGCGGTGGTTCATCACCATGGCGGGCCGCGGCGCCAGGTCGGCGACCAGTCCGGCCAGCGACGGGTCCGCCTCGGTGGCGGCCTCGTCCTCGCCACGGGGCCGTTGCCGGGCAAGGCCGAAGAGGTAGGCGCGTTCGTCGCCGGTCAGGCGCAACGCACCGGCCAGCGCCTCGACCACGTCCGCGGAAGGCCTCAGCCCCCGCGCCTGCTCCAGCCGCACGACGTAGTCGACGCTCACGCCGGCCAGCTCGGCCACTTCTTCGCGACGCAGCCCAGGAGTCCGCCGCTGCCGGCGTGAGGGAAGGCCGAGATCCCGCGGGTCCAGCCGTTCGCGCCTGCTCCGCAGGAACGCGGCCAGCTCGTGCGTCACGTCGGTGACCATGGCCGGTGCAACAGTCCGGGTAGGACTCGTGTTCCCAGGAAGTTCCTTCCCTTACCCCCGGCTCCCGGTGATCACAGGCTGGTGCCACACCACGAACACGGGAGAAACACCATGTCGCTCGACACCTACCGGCTGATGGGCCGCTCCGGGCTGCGGGTCTCACCGCTGGCACTGGGCACCGCGACCTTCGGCAACGAGTGGGGCTGGGGCTCCTCGCCGGAAGACGCGCGGAGGCTGTTCGAGATCTACGTGGAGCGCGGCGGCAACTTCATCGACACCGCGGCCTCCTACGGCGGTTCCGAGGAGCTGCTGGGCGAACTCACCCAGGACCGGCGCGAGAGCCTGGTGCTGGCGACGAAGTACTCGACGCTGCGCACGCCCGGCGACCCGAACTCCGGTGGCTCGCACCGCAAGAACCTGTTCGCGTCCGTCGAGAACAGCCTGCGCCGGCTGCGCACGGACCACGTCGACCTGCTGTACGTGCACGTGTGGGACGTGCTGACGCCGTTCGAGGAGGTTCTGCGCGGCCTGGACGACCTGGTCAGGCAGGGCAAGGTCCTGTACGTCGGGATGTCCAACACCCCGGCCTGGGAGATCTCCCGCATGCAGGCGGTCGCGGACCTGCGCGGCTGGTCGCCGCTGGTCGCGCTGCAGATCGAGCACAGCCTCATCAACCGCGGCGGCGAACGCGACCTCATCCCGATGGCGCGGGCGCTGGGGCTGGGCGTGTCCCCCTACTCACCGCTGGGCGGCGGCGTGCTGTCCGGCAAGTACTCCAGCCCCGACCCCGGCTCCGGTGAGAGCAACCGCAGGAGCTTCAACGCCGGCCTGGGCATGGTCACCGAACGCACGCTCGCCATCGCCGACGTCGTGCGCGAAGTGGCTGTGGAGGTGGAACGCACGCCCGCCCAGGTCGCGCTGGCGTGGAGCGTGTGGCGGCCGGGCGTGACGGCACCCGTCATCGGCGCCCGCACGCCCGAGCAGTTGCTGGGGAACCTGGATGCGTTGGAGGTCGAGCTGACCGGCGAGCAGGTCGCACGTCTCGACGAGGTCAGCGCGATCGACCTCGGCTATCCGCACGACCTGCTCGGCGGCGACCACATCCGCACGGTGATGTCAGGCGAGCTGACGATCGAAAGCCGCTGAAGAGTGGGGCACCACGACGACCTGGTCCGCGTCCTCGTACACGACGCGGCCGGGATCGTCGCTGGTCAGTCGCTCCCACCGCACCCCGTGCGCATCGAGGAGGGCGAGATAACCCGGCAGACGTTCCTCCAGGTGTGTCGCCTCCACCTTGAACCACGCGCGGGCACCGGGGTTGACCTCCCGGTCGTAGACCGTCGGATCGACCGTCGACGGATCGGTGTAGGCGGCGTTGTACCAGGCGTTGTTGACGCGCACGAACTCTTCTTGCTCCGCGGTGAGCTCACCGCGCCGGCGCAGGCCGTTCACCAGTCCGAAGACTCCGGAGAAGTTCCCGTTGGCGTTGGCCTGCGCCGCCTGATACCTCACGTACATCACGCGGTGCGGCCCACGATCAGTCCGCTGTTGTCGTCCAGCACGTCGACCCGCACGGTGTCGCCGTCCCGCACCTCACCGGCGAGCAACTCCTTGGCCAGCTGGTCACCGATCGCCGACTGCACCAGCCGGCGCAACGGCCGGGCGCCGTAGATCGCGTCGAAACCGTTCAACGCCAACCAGTCCCGGGCCGACGGCGTGACCTCCAGCGTCAGGCGACGGGCCGCGAGCCGGTCCGCCAGCCGGGTGATCTGGATGTCCACAATGGACGTCAGCTCCTCGGTGGCGAGCGCGTGGAACACCACGACGTCGTCCAGCCGGTTCAGGAACTCCGGCTTGAAGTGCCGTTGCACCACGGCCATCACGGCGTCCTTGCGTTCCCGCTCGGTCAGCGACGGGTTCACGATGGTCTGCGAACCCAGGTTCGAGGTGAGCACCAGGATCGTGTTGCGGAAGTCGACGGTGCGGCCCTGGCCGTCGGTCAGGCGGCCGTCGTCGAGCACCTGCAGCAGCACGTCGAAGACGTCCGGGTGGGCCTTCTCCACCTCGTCCAGCAGCACGACCGAGTACGGGCGGCGGCGGACCGACTCGGTGAGCTGGCCGCCCTGGTCGTAGCCGACGTAGCCGGGAGGCGCGCCGACCAGGCGGGCCACCGAGTGCTTCTCGGAGTACTCGCTCATGTCGATGCGGATCATCGCCCGCTCGTCGTCGAACAGGAACCCCGCCAGCGCCTTCGCGAGCTCGGTCTTGCCGACGCCGGTGGGGCCGAGGAACAGGAACGAGCCCGTCGGGCGGTCCGGGTCCGCGACTCCGGCGCGCGTGCGGCGCACCGCGTCCGACACGACCCGCACCGCTTCGGCCTGGCCGACGACCCGGCGCGCGAGTTCGTCCTCCATCCGCAGCAGCTTGGCGGTCTCACCCTCCAGCAGGCGGCCGGCCGGGATGCCGGTCCACGCCGCCACGACGTCCGCGACGTCGTCAGGGCCGACCTCCTCCTTGAGCATCGCATCGTCCTGTGTGGACTCCGCGGCGACGGAGAGTTCCTTCTCCAGCTCGGGAATCCGGCCGTAGCGCAGTTCGGCGGCGCGTCCGAGGTCGCCATCGCGCTCGGCCCGTTCGGACTCGCCGCGCAACGACTCCAGCTGCTCCTTCAGGCCGCGCACGCGGTCGATGGAGCCCTTCTCGTTCTGCCACCGAGCCGTCAACGCGGACAGCTCCTCGCGCTTCTCCGCGAGTTCGGCGCGCAGGGCGTGCAGCCGTTCGACCGACGCCAGGTCGGACTCCTTGGCCAGCGCCATCTCCTCGATCTCGAGGCGGCGCACGGCACGTTCGACGGTGTCGATCTCGACGGGCCGGGAGTCGATCTCCATGCGCAGCCGGGACGCGGCCTCGTCGACGAGGTCGATGGCCTTGTCCGGAAGGAAGCGCGCGGTGATGTAGCGGTCGGACAGCGTGGCGGCGGCGACGAGGGCGGCGTCCGTGATGCGCACGCCGTGGTGCACCTCGTAGCGCTCCTTGAGCCCGCGCAGGATGCCGACCGTGTCCTCCACCGACGGCTCGCCGACCAGCACCTGCTGGAAGCGGCGTTCCAGGGCGGCGTCCTTCTCGATGTGCTGGCGGTACTCGTCCAGGGTCGTGGCACCGACCATGCGCAGCTCACCGCGGGCCAGCATCGGCTTGATCATGTTGCCGGCGTCCATCGCCGACTCACCGGTCGCGCCGGCACCGACGATCGTGTGCAGCTCGTCGATGAACGTGATGACCTGCCCCGCCGAGTCGGTGATCTCCTTGAGCACGGCCTTGAGCCGCTCCTCGAACTCACCGCGGTACTTGGCGCCCGCGACCATCGAGCCGAGGTCCAGGGACACGACCTTCTTGCCGCGCAACGACTCTGGCACGTCACCAGCCACGACGCGCTGGGCCAGGCCCTCGACGATCGCCGTCTTGCCGACGCCGGGCTCGCCGATCAGCACGGGGTTGTTCTTGGTGCGCCGCGACAGCACCTGCACGACCCGGCGGATCTCGGCGTCACGGCCGATCACCGGGTCGAGCTCGCCCTTGCGCGCGCGTTCGGTCAGGTCGACGCCGTACTTCTCCAGCGCCTTGTAGGTGCCCTCGGGATCGGCCGACGTCACCCGCGCCGAGCCGCGCACCTTCGCGAAGGCCTCGGTCAGCGCGTCGGGCGTCGCACCGTGCCGCCGCAGCAGGTCGGCCACCTGGCCACCGTGCTGCGCGAGCCCCACGAGCAAGTGCTCGGTGGACACGTACTCGTCACCCATCTCGGTGGCGAGCTCCTGGGCCTTGCCGATCACCCGCACGGCGTCGCGCGAGAACTGCGGAGCGGACACGGTCGAGCCGGACGCGCTCGGCAACGAGCGGGAGAGCTGCTCCAGCTCCTTGCGCACCTGGGCGGGGTCGGCACCCACGGCCGACAGCAACGGGGCGGTCAACCCGTCCGTCTGCGCCAGCAGTGCACTGAGCAGGTGCACGGAACCCACGTCCGGGTTCCCGTTCAGCGTCGCGGCCTGCACCGCCGCGGACACGGCCTGCTGCGTCTTGGTCGTCGGGTTGAAAGCGTCCATTCCTCCACCTCGTGGTCAGCCTCCAGCATGGACCATCATCCCGCACAACGTCAGAAAAGTTGAGCGTGTTCCGCTCAACCTTGAAATCGGTCCAGATCACACGCCGGCTAGGCGAAGATCAGCTCATGACCTCAATCATCCACAGCATCACGATCGACGCGCGCGACTCCTACGAGATCGCCTCCTGGTGGAGCAAGGTGCTGGGCCTGCCGCTGCACCCCGACGACAACCCCGGCGACCCCGAGTCCATGATCGAACTGCCGAACGGCGTCCGCTACCTGTTCATCAACGTTCCCGAAGGCAAGGAACTCAAGAACCGGCTGCACCTCGACCTGCAGCCGGCCGACGGCACCCGCGACGAGGAGGTGGAACGCCTCGTCGGCATCGGCGCGACGGTCTTCGACGATCAGCGCAGGCCCGACGGCACCGGCTGGGTCACCCTGCGCGACCCCGAGGGCAACGAGTTCTGCGTGGAACGCAGCGCAGCCGAACGCGCCGCGACCTCCTGATCGCCGTCACTCGAAAGCACCAACAGCTTGTCCACAGCGGGTACCGAGTTGTCCACAATCCGCTGGTCAGTATCCACAGGTGAATCAAGCTCAGTGGCGACCGTCTGTGCACCAGAACCCGTTGGGGTGACAATTTCGTCTTCCACCGAGTCCCGCAGCGGCTGCTCCTTGATCAGCAGGACCGCGATCACCGTGAACACCGCGAGACCGGCGGCGATGAGGAACAGCTCACCCATCGCGTCGCCGTAGGAGTCCCGCACGACTGGGGAGAGGGAACCGCGGTCGAGCGTCTTCGTGCTCACCGAGGCGGCCAGCACCGCCCCGAGCACCGAGACGCCGGCCGTCCCGCCCAGCGACCGCAGGAACGTGGCCGTGGAGCTCGCGGCCCCGAGGTCGGCCGTCCCCACGCCGTTCTGCACGGCCAGCACGAGGTTCTGCATGGTCAGCCCCACCCCGACGCCGACCAGCGCGAGGTAGCCGCCCATCAGCACGAGGTTGGTGCTGTGATCGATGGTCCCGAGCAGCGCCAGCCCGGCGACCAGCGAGAACGAGCCCCAGACCAGGTAACTCTTCCACCGGCCGCTCTTGGCGATCAGCTGCCCGCTCACCGTGGACGAGATGCTCAGCCCGAGCACCAGCGGCACCGTCAGCAACCCTGCCTTGGTCGGCGAGAACCCGCGCGCGATCTGGAAGTACTGCCCCATGAACACCGAGGCCCCGAACATCGCCGTGCCCACCGCGACGCCGCCCAGCATCGCCAGCACCACGGTCCGGTTCTTGAACAGGTGCAGCGGGATGACCGGCGAGGACGCCCGCCGTTCCACGAAGTAGGCACCCACGATCGCCAGCACCGAACCGCCGACGAACAGCGCGCTCTCCACGCTGATCCAGGCGAAGTCCTTGCCCGCGAACGACACCCACATCAGCACCAGGCTCACACCACCGGTGATCAGCGTGGCGCCGAGGTAGTCGATCTTCACGTGCTGCTTCTTGACCGGCAGGTGCAGCGTCTTGTGCAACACGGCCAGCGCCACCAGCGCCAGCGGCACGCAGACGAAGAAGCACCAGCGCCAGCCGGGCCAGTCGACGAGGAACCCGCCGACCAACGGCCCGCCCACGGTCCCGGCGGAGATCACCATGCCGGTGTAGCCGCTGTAGCGGCCGCGTTCGCGCGGGCTGAGCAGCGCGCCGACGACGACCTGCCCCAGTGCCTGCACACCACCCATCCCCAGCCCCTGAAGGACCCGGAACGAGATGAGCTGCTCCATGTTCTGACTGAACCCGGACAGCACCGAGCCGACGACGAAGATCACGATCGCCGCCTGCAACAGCTTCTTCTTGTCGAACAGGTCCGCGAGCTTGCCCCACAGGGGCGTGCTGGCGGTGGACGCGAGGAGCATCGAGGTGATGACCCAGGTGTACTGGGTCTGCGTGCCTTTGAGCTCGGCCAGGATCGTCGGGAGAGCGTTCGAGACGATGGTGGAGCTGAGGATCGCGACGAGCAGCGCCACCCAGATGCCGGACAGTGCTTCGAGGATCTCCCGATGCGACGAGGGCCGAGTCAAAACCGGCACACCTCCAGTAAATTAGTTGATGTCATACAACTATATCTGGAGATAGTTAGCTAGGCCAACTAATTCGGTGGCTGATGGGTCACACCCCAGCGTCACGCCGCCCGCTCAAGCCCCAGTCGCAAGCAGCACCGGATCACCCGCGAGGCCGAAGGCGAGCAGTCCCAACGGCGAAGCCGAGGCGCTTGGCTTTTCGCTTTGAGCCAAGACCGAGGGGTGGTGTGTCCCATCACGAGTCGCCACCCGGCTACGCAACAGGCAGCCGCCCAAAGCCACAGGCGTGCCATCTACCTGCGCACGGCGTGGACCCCTGATCAGATTGCCGGGGTCTGGGGCAGAGCCCCAGGGGAAGCACGCAACTCAAGGTCGCCGCCCGCAAGGTGACCGCAGCACAAAGCCGCGGTCACGAGCACGGATCAGCTGTCGGCGTTGCTCATCCGGTCCGCCTTGACCCCGAAGAAGTCGCCGCCCTTGCTCTTGACGTCATCGGTGCCCCAGTTCCGGACGCGGTCGACCGGGACCATCCGCGGGATGTGCTTGCGGCAGTGCACGTAGGCCTCCTGCACCTCGACCACCACCCAGCGCTCCACCTTCTTGTCCTCGGTCTCGAACTCCTCACGAGGCACGATGCGGGCGCGGCCGTTCACGTGCAGCCCGATCAGGTCGTCGGCGAAGTCCACCATCAGCATCCCGACGTGCGGGTTCTCCATGATGTTGCCGAGCGAGGCCATCACGCCGTTGCCCCGGTACTCGGGGTAGGCGACGGTCTGCGAGTCGATCACGCGCAGGAACCCCGCGGGGCCCGCCCGCAGTGTCGAGTCGCACTCCCCGTCGGCATCAGCGGTCGAGATGAAGGCCATCTCCATCCGGCCGACGAACTCGGCCATCGCGGGGTTGAGGTGGTCCAGCACCTGGTCCGTGTAGAAGCGCGTAGCGCGATCGGACGTCTCCAGGGCACATTGGAGGAAGTGCTCACCGCGTGAGCCGGGAAGCTCGTCACGGTCAGGTGAGGTGGTATCAGTCAACTCAGGCAGGGACACGCGCCCAACCCAAGCACGCAAGCACGCAACCCGGTACAGACGGACCCTCACATTCACACTGTTGCGGTAACAACTACTCACCTAGAGTGACCATGCTTCGCTCAAAGGTGGCATCAAGGAGTCAAACAGCCCGATCAGGGGTTACTGTCCACCCTGTCGGGGGACGGATGCTTGACGAGGACGAACAGCGCCTTGCCGGCGCCACTGAACGCCAATGAGAACGTGGAGACTGCGCGCGGACCATGACTGCGAACGCTGTGCTGAGCCCCATCCCTACCCCGCCCCACCGAGAACCCCCGCCTGGTGTCACCGCGATGGTGCGGATGATCCGGGAGAGCTTCGCGGTGGTGGAGCCGCACTCCGAAGAAGTGGCGAAGTTCTTCTACGGAATGCTCTTCTCGCTCTCGCCTGCCACACGCGAGATGTTCCCCGCGAACATGGAGGTGCAACGCAGCCGTCTGCTGCGCGCCCTCGTGCACGTGGTGCAGATGGTCGACCGCCCGGACGACCTCATTCCCTTCCTGCGTCAGCTGGGTCGTGACCACCGGAAGTTCGGTGTCATCAACGTCCACTACGAGGCGGTCGGGACGGCACTGCTGTCCGCGGTGAAGAAGTTCTCCGGCGCCGCCTGGACGCCCAAGGTCGAGATGGCGTGGGCCGAGGCCTACACCCTCATGGCCAGGGCGATGCAGGAGGCGGCCGACGCCGACAACGGGCCCGCGTACTGGCACGCGACGGTGCTGGAGCACCAGCGCGTGTCGTGGGACCTGGCCGTCGTCCGGCTGCAACCGGACCACCCCGTCAGCTACAAGGCCGGTCAGTACGTCAGCGTGGAGACGCCGCAGCGCAAGCGCCTGTGGCGGTACTACTCGCCGGCGAACGCACCGCGCGAGGACGGCGTCATCGAGTTCCACATCCGGTCCGTCGACGGCGGCTGGGTGTCCCGCTCGGTGGTCGGCCACACGCAGGCCGGCGACACCTGGCGGATCGGACCGCCGATGGGACGTCTGTCCGTCGACCGCACGGCCGGCTCGGACATCCTGATGGTGGCCGGTGGCACGGGCGTCGCGCCGATGCACGCGATCATCGACGAGATGGCGCAGTTCGGCGAGAACCCGCGCGTGCACCTGTTCTACGGCGGCCGCACCCGCGAGGACCTCTACGACCTGGACAACCTGCAACGCATCGCGACCACGAACCCGTGGCTCACGGTCGTGCCGGTGCTGGAGTCGGACCCCGGCGTCCGGGGTGTCGAGCAGGGCAGCCTCGCCGACGTGGTCACTCGCTACGGCGCGTGGGAAGAGCGCGACGTCCTGGTCTGCGGCAGCCCAGCCATGATCAGGTCGACGGTCTCCCGCATGCTCGTCGCCGGAACTCCTCTCGACCGGATCAAGTACGACCCGTTCACGCTGGACTAAACTCGGCACGTCGTAAGCGACTGGCGTGCCGAGGGTGGAACTGACCACCGGGAAGCGACGGCCGAGCGCACCGAACGCCTGGGTGCCCGGCACGGAGTGATGTCGTGCTGCGCGAAGTCGATCCCGAGATCGCCACTCTCATCCAGGCAGAGGAACGCCGTCAGGCGAGCAAGCTGCGCATGATCGCGTCCGAGAACGACGTGTCGGCCGCTGTGCTCGAGGCAACCGGCTCGGTGCTGACCAACAAGTACTCCGAGGGCTACCCCGGCAAGCGGTACTACGAGGGCCAGCAGGTCATCGACCAGGTCGAACAGCTCGCCATCGACCGGGCGAAAGCGCTGTTCGGCGTGGAGCACGCGAACGTCCAGCCGCTGTCCGGTGCTCCGGCGAACCTCGCCGTCTACCTGGCGTTCCTGCAGCCCGGTGACACCGTGATGGGCATGTCCCTGCCGATGGGCGGCCATCTCACGCACGGCTGGAGCGTGTCCGCGACCGGCAAGTGGTTCAACGCGGTCCAGTACGAGGTCCGCAAGGACACCGGTGTCGTGGACATGGACGAGGTCCGCGCGCTGGCCCAGGCCGAACGCCCGAAGGTGATCTTCTGCGGCGGCACGGCAATCCCGCGCACGATCGACTTCCCGGCGTTCGCGGAGATCGCCCGCGAGGTCGGCGCGATCCTGGTGGCCGACATCGCGCACATCGCCGGACTCGTCGCGGGCGGCGCGCACCCGTCGCCGGTCGGGCACGCGCCGGTGATCACGACGACCACGCACAAGACGTTGCGCGGCCCGCGTGGCGCCATGATCCTGTGCGACGCCGAGCACGCGAAGGCGATCGACCGGGCCGTGTTCCCGGGCCTGCAGGGCGGTCCGCACGACCACACGACGGCCGCGATCGCCGTGGCGCTGCACGAGGCGTCGCAGCCGGAGTTCCGCGAGTACGCGCACATGATCGTGAAGAACGCGCAGGCGCTCGCGGAGGCGTTGCTGGAACGCGGCTTCGACCTGGTCTCGGGCGGCACCGACAACCACCTGGTGCTGATCGACCTGACGTCCAAGCTGATCGGCGGCAAGCCGGCCGCGCGGGCCCTGGACCGGGCGGGCATCGAGCTGAACTACAACGCGGTCCCGTTCGACACCCGCAAGCCGTTCGACCCGTCCGGCATCCGGCTCGGCACCCCCGGCGTCACGACGCGCGGACTCAAGCCGGAGCAGATGCAGTTGATCGCGAACTGGATGGACCGCGCGATCGCCGCCCACGACAACGACCAGGCGCTGGACCGCATCGCCGCCGAGGTCGGGGAACTACTCGGCAGCCTCTAGAGAGGCGACGGCCTCACGCACCTCGCCGAGCGTCCGGCGGGCGACTTCCACGAAGTCCCCGCCGGTCTCCAGCCAGCGTTCGTAGCCGCGGTTGAACGCCAGCACGCCCAGCTCGGCGGCCACGGCGGCGTCGAGTTCCGGCACTCCGCGCTGCTTCAGCGCGTCCGTCATCGCGATGGCGAACCCGACCATCTTCAACGCGGACCGCTCGCGCAGCTCGTCGTTGCTCGCGATCACCTCCAGCCGCTGCGGCCCGTGCGCCCGGCGTTCGTCCGTGAACGTCACCGCCGTCGCCACCAGCGCCGCCTCGATCACCTCCAGCGGCCTCGCGTCAGCGGGCGCAGCGGCGATCGCGCCGGTCATCAGGTCCGCCAGCACGTCCTGGCCGCCGAACAGCACCTCGCGCTTGTCCCGGAAGTGCCGGAAGAACGTGCTCTTCGTGAGGCCCGCGCGCTCGGCGATCTGCGCAACGGCGGTGTTCTCGTACCCCTGCTCGCTGAACAGGTCGAGTGCGGCGCGCACCAACCGCTCCCGCGCGTCCGGCTCCCATCGACCCATGCCCCCATCCTAAGTGATGCGACTTAGTCCCATCACTCTGCTACGGTTGATGAGACCAAGTCCCATCACTTGAAGGAAGTGTCATGAAGGTCTTCGTCACGGGTGCCAGCGGCCACGTCGGCTCGGCACTGGTCCCAGAACTGCTGAACGCGGGCCACGAGGTCGTCGGCCTGGCCCGTTCGGACGCGTCCGCCGCCAAGCTCGAGGCCCAGGGCGCCGGCGTGCGGCGCGGCGATCTGGACGACCTCGACGGACTGCGCAAGGGCGCGGCCGAGGCGGACGCCGTGATCCACCTGGCGTTCAAGCACGAGGAGATGTACGCGGGCGACTACCAGGGCGCCTCCGACGCCGATCTCGCCGTCGTCCAGGCGTTCCTGGACGAGCTCGCCGGCACCGGCAAGGCGCTGATCGGCACCGCCGGCACGCTGGCGTACTCGGGCCTGGGCCGCACCGCCACCGAGGAGGAGCGGATCTCGAGCGAGGGCCCGCGCGGCGCCGCCCGCAACCTGATCATCGACGCCCAGGACGTCCGCGGCTCGGTCGTCGTGCTGCCCCCGACCGTCCACAGTGCACTGGACACGGCCGGCTTCATCCCGATCCTGGTCAGGACCGCCCGCGCCACGGGGATTTCCGGCTACCCCGGCGACGGCACGAACCGCTGGTCGGCCGGACACACGCTGGACGCGGCGAGGCTCTACCGGCTGGCCGCGGAGAAGGCCCCCGCGGGCTCGGTGCTGCACGCCGTCGCCGAGGAGGCCGTGACGATGCGGGAGATCGCCGAGGCCATCGGCAGGAAGCTGAACGTGCCCGTCGAGGCCATCCCCGCGGAACGCGCCCAGGAGCACTTCGGTCCGCTCGCGTTCATGGTCTCGCGGGACGCGCCGACGTCGAGTGCGCGCACGAAGGCGTTGCTGGGCTGGGAACCGAAGGAACCCGGCCTCCTGGAAGACCTGGAGGCCGGGTTCTACTTCGAGCGGAGCTGAGCTTCGAGCTTCAGGTGGGCTTCGGACAGGACACCGTCGGGGTCCGGTCCGGCCAGCGCGGATTCCTCAAGCACGGCAAGGGTTTCCGGCTGGTGCAACCAGATGGTCAACGGGCCAACGTCTGGACCTTCGCGCACGAGTCCCGCCAGTGCGATCGGCGTCGCGAGGAAGTAGTCCTGCACGGCCGAACGCTCCCGCGGATCGCCCTTCGCGTGAGTCTCGGCCGCAAGGCGCAGCCAGAAGAAGTCCGCTTCGAGCTCTCCGAGTGCGATCAGTTCCAGCACGCGCGGAAGCAGGTATCGCACGAAGGTCTCGTCGCCGATCGTGCCCGACTTCAGCCAGAACTTCTCGACCTGGCTGGAAGTCAGCTCGCGCAACGGCACGGTGGTGAACGGCGCGACACCGGCCGCGTCCACGCAGTGGTCGCAGAAGTCGACCACCCTGGGACGCGGCGTCGCGAAGACCTCGTAGACGCGCTCGATCACTTGCGCGGCTTGGGTTTCCACACGACCAGCGCGGTCTCCTGCCGGATCGGCACGAGGTCACGCCGGTAGGAGGCGTGTACGGCGGCGGCCGTGGAATCGGCCACCGCCAACGCCTGTGCGAGTTCCTGCTGGAGTTCGGCGACCCGCGACCGCAGAGCGTCGACCTGGTTCTCCAGGTCGATGATCCGCTTGATGCCCGCGAGGTTCACGCCCTCGTCCTGCGAGAGGCGCTGGACTTCGCGCAGCAACACGATGTCGCGCATGGAGTAGCGGCGGCCGCCGCCGTTCGTGCGGCCCGGCGAGACCAAACCCAGCCGGTCGTAGGACCGCAGGGTCTGGGCGTGCAGGCCCGACAGCTGGGCCGCCACCGAGATCACGAAGAACGGCGTGTCCTCATCGGTCCCTGGGGGGAACGGAAAACCCACCGAACTCACCGCCCTTCAAGGAGTGCGTTCAGATCGCCTCGAGGATCGTGGTCCTGCGTCACGTCGGCATACGCCTCAAGCGCCTTGCGGGCCTCGGACGACAGGTTGTTCGGCACCGCGACCTCCAGGGTGATCAGAAGATCCCCCGCGGTCCCGTCCCGCTTCGTGATCCCCTTGCCCCGTGCCCGAAGCACCCGCCCGGAGGCGGTGCCGGCAGGCACCTTCAAGGAGACCTTGCCGTCCAGCGTGGGCACGGTCAACGTCGATCCCAGAGCGAGCTCGGAGAACGTCATCGGCGCCGTCAGCGTCAGGTCGTTGCCCTGACGGCCGAACACGCTGTGCGGGTTGACGTGCACGCGCACGAACAGATCGCCGTTCGGACCGCCGTTGCGGCCGGGTTCGCCCTGTCCCGCAAGGCGGATCCGCTGGCCGTCGTCGACACCCGACGGGATCCGCACGGTCAGCGTGCGGGTGCGGGTGCTGACGCCGTCGCCACCGCACTCGGGGCACGGGTCGTCGATGATCCGGCCCGTGCCACGGCAGTCGCGGCACGGCTCGCTGAACGCGAACGCGCCCTGCGACCGCGTGACGAGCCCGGAGCCCGTGCAGGTCGCGCAGGTGTGCGGCGTGGTGCCCGGCTTGGCGCCGGAACCACCGCACGTCGTGCAGGCGGCGGGGGACGACAGGCGCAACGGCACCGTCGCCCCCTTGACCGCCTCGGTGAAGTCGATGCGGACGTCGGTCTCGACGTCCTCACCACGACGCGGACGCGTGGCCGACCCGGGAGTCGCGCCGCTACGCCGGTTGAACAGGCCGCCGAGCAGGTCGCCCAGGCCGCCGCCACCGGTGTTCTGCGCGGCACGGCCGAACAGGTCGTTCACGTCGAACCCGCCGGAGCCGAAGCCACCGGAGCCCGGGAAGCCGCCGCCGCCCGCGAACAGGCGGCGGGCCTCGTCGTACTGCTTGCGCTTGGCCGGGTCCGACAGCACGCCGTAGGCCTCGGAGACCGACTTGAAGCGGGCCTCGGCCTTGGCGTCACCGGGGTTCGCGTCGGGGTGCAGCTCGCGGGCGAGCTTGCGGTACGACTTCTTGATCTCGTCCGCTGTCGCCTCGGAGGAGACGCCCAGCTCGCGGTAGAAGTCCTTCTCGATCCAGTCCCTCTGACTCACCGGACGGCTCCTCCTCCCTAGGCTTCTTCGGACGACGCGGCGGGCTCGTGGTCGGTCACCGCGACGAGCGCGGGCCGGACGAGCTTGTCGCCGAAGGTGTAGCCACGACGCAGGACGGCGGTGACCGTCGGGCCGTCGACGTCCGGGGACGTGCTGTGCTGCACGGCCTCGTGCACCGACGGGTCGAACGCCTCACCGTCGTGCGCGAACGGCTCCAGGCCGGTCTTGGCGAGCGTGGACACGAGCTTGTCCGCGACCGCCTTGAACGCACCGGTCAGGTCGCCGTGCGCGGCGGCCCGTTCGATGTCGTCCAGCACCGAGAGCAGTTCGGAGGCGACGGACGCCTTCGCGTTGGTGATCACCGCTTCGCGGTCGCGTTCCACCCGCTTGCGGTAGTTCGCGTACTCGGCGGTGAGCCGCTGGAGGTCGGCGGTGCGCTCGTCGAGCTGGGTCTTCAGCTCGGCGGCCACCTCGTCCACGACCTCGGCGACCAGAGGTTCGGCCGGAGCAGTGCCCTCTTCCTCGGCGACGTGGGCCGGCGGCCGGACCTCACCCGTTTCGGGGTCGATCCGGTGCCGGTCGTTCACGACGACCTGAGGCTGCTCCTCGTCAGGGGCGGCATGCCTCGGTTCGGTCACTTCTTCTCGTCCTCGTCCACGATCTCGGCGTCGACGACGTCGTCGTCCTTCTTGGCACCGGCACCGGCGCCCGCACCGGCGGCACCCGGCGCGTCAGCACCAGGGGCCTCGGCACCGGGAGCACCCGGAGCGTTGGCGTAGATGGCCTGGCCGATGGCCTGGGACTCGGTCGCGAGCTTCTCGACCGCCGTCTTGATGGCGTTGATGTCGGTGCCCTTGAGCGCCTCGGTCGCCTCGGCGATCGCGGCGTTGACCTTGTCCTTGATCTCGGCAGGGAGCTTGTCGTCGTTCTCCTTGACGACCTTCTCCGTCTGGTAGACCAGCGTCTCGGCCTGGTTGCGGACCTCGGCCTCCTCGCGGCGGCGCTTGTCCTCCTCCGCGTGGGCCTCGGCGTCCTTGACCATGCGGTCGATGTCGTCCTTCGGCAGCGCGGAGCCACCGGTGATCGTCATCGACTGCTCCTTGCCGGTGCCCAGGTCCTTCGCCGACACGTGGACGATGCCGTTCGCGTCGATGTCGAAGGTGACCTCGATCTGCGGCACGCCACGGGGGGCGGGCGGCAGGCCGGTCAGCTCGAACATGCCGAGCTTCTTGTTGTGCGCCGCGATCTCGCGCTCGCCCTGGAAGACCTGGATCTGCACGGACGGCTGGCTGTCGTCGGCCGTCGTGAAGGTCTCGGAACGCTTCGTCGGGATCGTGGTGTTGCGCTCGATCAGCTTGGTCATGATGCCGCCCTTGGTCTCGATGCCAAGAGACAGCGGGGTGACGTCGAGCAGCAGGACGTCCTTGACCTCACCCTTGAGGACACCGGCCTGCAGGGCGGCGCCGACGGCGACGACCTCGTCCGGGTTCACGCCCTTGTTGGGCTCACGGCCGCCGGTCAGCTCCTTCACGAGCTCCGCGACGGCGGGCATGCGGGTGGAGCCACCGACGAGCACGACGTGGTCGATGTCGCCGACGGAGACGCCGGCGTCCTTGATCACGTTGTTGAACGGCGCGCGGGTGCGCTCGAGCAGGTCGTTCGTGATGCGCTGGAACTCGGCGCGAGACAGCGTCTCGTCGAGGAACAGCGGGTTCTTGTCGCCGTCGACCGTGATGTACGGCAGGTTGATCGAGGCGTTGTTGGAGCTCGACAGCTCGATCTTGGCCTTCTCCGCAGCCTCACGGATGCGCTGGAGGGCCATCTTGTCCTTGGTCAGGTCGATGCCGTTGGCCTGCTTGAAGCGCTCGACCAGCCAGTCGACGACGCGCTGGTCCCAGTCGTCGCCACCGAGGTGGTTGTCACCGGAGGTCGCACGGACCTCGACCACGCCGTCGCCGAGCTCGAGCAGCGAGACGTCGAACGTGCCGCCACCGAGGTCGAAGACCAGGATGGTCTGCTCCTTCTCGCCCTTGTCGAGGCCGTAGGCCAGAGCGGCCGACGTCGGCTCGTTGACGATGCGGAGCACGTTGAGACCCGCGATCTGGCCGGCCTCCTTGGTGGCCTGGCGCTGCGCGTCCTCGAAGTAGGCGGGGACGGTGATGACCGCGTCGGTGATCTCTTCGCCCAGGTACGCCTCGGCGTCGCGCTTGAGCTTCATCAGCACGCGCGCGCTGATCTCCTGCGAGGTGTACTTCTTGCCGTCGATCTCGTCGGTCTGCCAGGTCGTGCCGACGTGGCGCTTGACCGAGCGGATCGTGCGGTCGACGTTGGTGACGGCCTGGTTCTTCGCGGGCTGGCCCACGAGGACCTCGCCGTTCTTGGCGAAAGCGACGATGGACGGGGTCGTCCTGGAGCCCTCCGAGTTGGCGATGACCGTCGGCTCACCGCCTTCGAGGACTGCGACGACCGAGTTGGTCGTCCCGAGGTCGATGCCGACTGCACGCGCCATTGGAGTTCCTTCCGCTAGTACTTGTTGAGTGCTACTGGCTCAAGTTTGCCATCCGCTCAACGTTGAGCCTACCCGACTCAAGGTTTCTGACTGTCCCAACGGCTGACAAAGTCTGGTTGTTCCCTCACAACGCGACGAGGGCCACCCCTTGTGGAGTGGCCCTCATCACGTTCCCCCTGGCCGGCCCTCAGGCCGCGAGCACCTGAACGTCCCCCGAGCCCGCGTTGAGGTTGAGTTCGAGCGGCGCAACCGGATCGGTCGGAACGTGGATCGCGCGCTCACCGCTGCCCGAAGAACCGACGACCTTGAACGGGCCACCCGGCACCCGGACGGTGATGTCGCCGGACCCGGTGGTGGCCCGCACGGACTTCGCCGCCGACAACGTCAGCCTGATCCCCCCGGAGTCGGCGTTCGCGATCACCTCGTTCTCCATCGAGGTGCCGTCGATCTCCCCGGAACCGGTGCCGAGCAGCGCCTTGCCCTTGACCGCGTCCAGCAGGATCCGGCCTGATCCGATGTCCGCCGTGACGGCTCCACCGATCCTGGCACCCTCGAAATTTCCGGATCCGGTCTTCACCTTGACGTCCCCCACGATGTCGCGGGCGATGACCTTGCCGGAGCCGGTCCTGAAGTCGACGGAGGCCAGCCCCTCGACGGTCGCGTCACCCGAGCCGATGTCACCGACCACCGTGATGTCCGCTGAAGGGACCAGGACCTCGTAGTTGATCTCGCAGTCGTTGCCGCAACCGTCCAGCACCAGCGTGCTGCCCTCGATGCGGTGCGCGACACCCGAGGGCTTGTTGTCCTTCACGTGCTCGACCTTGCGGTGGATCTTCGTCTCGTTCAGCCCCTGCTGGTAGCGGATCGTCACGTCCCCGGAGTCCTGGTCGCTGCGCACCTTCACCGAGGTGAACTTCTCGCCGACGACGTGGTCGTCGGAGAACTCGTACTTCATGATGCGGATGCCACAGCCGGTCGACACCGCGAGCACCGCCCCCACCACCAACGCCACCAGCGCAGTCCTCATCATGAGCACAAAACTAGAGGTGATGGGGCTGCGCTACACGGCAGTCAGCCCCCGAAGGCGGGGTGGGGTTCTCCCTACCTAGCTCAGACCAGGTCTTCGAGCACCGCTCGCAACGCCGGAGCCGTGCGCGCCGGGTCGTTCAGGAACCTCGTCGACGCCAGCACGTGCGCGGGCGCGATCCGTTCCCAGAGCAGGCCCTCGACCGGCACCTCGGCGATGTGCAACTCCACGCTCTGCGCCCACCGGCCGATGCGCGACTCGATGCCGCGCAGCACGTCGCCGATCGGCAACGCCGCCGGGCTCTGCACCCGGTGCAGCTGCTCGATGCCCGGCTTCAGCGCGAGCACCACGGCCCGGCTGGCCGGCCGGGTCAGCAACGCCTCGGCGTCCTCGGGCGTCTCGGGCTCGGCGCCACGCCTGCAGGCGTCCAGCGCGTCGGCCCACCAGCCCGGCCACTCGGCGGTCACGGCGGCGCGATCGGTGCCCGGCGGCACCCGCACCGGCAACGACGGGTCCAGGCCCGGCACGTGCGGCTCGACGTCGACCGACAACGCCAGCGAGTCGCGCACGTACAGCGCGGCGAGCAGCCCCAGGCTCACCCCGTGGCTGATGCCGGACACCTCTCGCGCGAACCTCATGACCTCATTCTTCCCGCGGCGCGGCCGTGAATTCGTCGCGACCGCGGATCAAGAAGGACACGATTGGCTCCAGCTCGTCCTCGTTCGGCGCAACGTCGGCGATCAGGCCCTGCATCAGCAGCCCGTCGATGGCGGCGAGGAACGCCCGGAACGCGACGGGGTCCTCCGGCCGCACGACCTCCACGGCCAGGTCGAGCCACCTGCGCGCGGCGGGCTTCAGCTCGGGACGCCTGCCCGCCAGCAGGTACAGCTCGTACTCGGCGAGCGTGCGGCCGCGGTTCTCGTTCACGGCCTTCGCGAGGCTGCTCGCGATCTCACGGGCGGTGCCGCCGCTCGCGACGATCTTCAGCATGTCGTCGCACAGCGACTCGGCCGACCACACCAGCGTGGCGATCAACAGGTCGTCGAGCGTCGCGAAGTAGTAGGTGGGTGCCGTCGTCGGCACACCGGCTTCACGGGCGACGCTGCGATGCGTCACGCCGGCGACGCCCTCGCGTTCGATCACGCGCAGGGTGGCCTCGACGATGGCGCGGCGCTTCTTCTCGCCGCGCGCCTTTCGGCCGTCGACCTTCTGGATGTCTGCTAGCGCGGTCAGTGCGTCCTCCCGAGTTCGAGCGTCACCACGCCTCCGATGATCAGGACCAGGCCGATGACCATCGTGGGGTTGAGGGTTTCGCCGAGGAACTTCCAGCCGATGATCGCGACTGCTGCAACGCCGATAGCGGACCATACGGCGTAAGCGACGCCCACAGGCATACCCAACTTCAACGCGCGCGAAAGTGCGGTGAAGGCGATGGCGTACCCGACGACGACAACGACCGAAGGCCACAGTCTGCTGAATCCGTCGGACAGCTTCAACGACACGGTGGCGGCGATCTCCGCCGCGATCGCCCCGGCGAGATACACGTACAACACGGCGACCTCCGGCTGCTCAGGACAACTACCTGAACAAGTGTTCCACAAGTTTTTGATCAATTTCCGGATACTTGACCGGTACGTGAGGAGACACCGGCCACGTCCAAGTGGTTACTGATCAGTAACGTGGCCTAGAATCCCGCCATGACCCTCCAGCTGGTTCTCGGACTCGTCGCCGTGGCGGTGAGCGTCGTCGCCTGGGGCGTGTTCGTCGCCGCCGTGCTGAAGCAGATCAAGATCATCAGGCTCGGCCAGCCCGACGGCACCCGCTTCGGACCGTTCGTGCCGCGCATGAAGACGATGATCGTCGAGTTCGTCGCGCACACCAGAATGGCGAAGTTCCGTTCGGTCGCCCCGTGGCACTGGATGGTGATGTGGGGCTTCCTCATCGGGTCCGCGGTGCTGTTCGAGGCGTACGGCGAGGTGTTCGACCCGCACTTCCACTGGCCGATCATCGGCACGTGGTCGGTCTGGCTGCTGCTGGTCGAGCTGCTGGGCCTCGGCACCGTCGTCGGTGGTGTCGCCCTGGCGGTCATCCGCCAGCGCAACCACCCGCGCCGTGCCGACCGGCTCTCCCGCTTCCAGGGTTCGGACTTCAAGTCGGCGTACTTCGTCGAGGCCGTCGTGATCATCGAGGGCGTCGGCATCCTGCTGGTCAAGGCGTTCAAGCAGTCGAGCGGCCTGGAGGTCGCTCCGCTGTGGACGTCGTTCGTGACTCAGCCGCTCGCGCAGATCCTGCCGTCCGCGCCCATCTGGGTGTCGGTGATGGCGCTGGTCAAGCTGCTCAGCGGCATGATCTGGCTGATCGTGGTCGGCCGCAACCTCACGATGGGCGTTGCCTGGCACCGGTTCTCGGCGTTCTTCAACATCTACTTCAAGCGCGAGGACGACGGTGGCGTCGCCCTGGGCGCGCTGAAGCCGATGATGTCCGGCGGCAAGGTCCTGGACCTCGAGGAAGCCGACCCGGACAAGGACGTGTTCGGCGTCGGCAAGGTCGAGGACTTCACCTGGAAGGGCGTTCTCGACTTCTCCACCTGCACCGAGTGCGGCCGCTGCCAGTCGCAGTGCCCCGCCTGGAACACCGGCAAGCCGTTGTCCCCCAAGCTGGTCATCACGCAGCTGCGCGATCACATGTACGCGAAGGCGCCGTACCTGCTGGCCGGCGGCTCGCGGGACATGGCGGGCGACGAGGTCGGCCTCACCGAGGACAAGTACGAGGACTACAAGAAGCGCCTCGAGTCGATCGACGTGCTGGCGATGGCCGAGGCCGACCGCCCGCTGATCGGCGGCCCCGACGAGCTCGGCGTGATCGACCCCGAGGTCCTGTGGTCCTGCACGACCTGTGGCGCGTGCGTCGAGCAGTGCCCGGTGGACATCGAGCACGTCGACCACATCGTCGACATGCGCCGCTACCAGGTGCTGATCGAGTCGAACTTCCCGTCCGAGCTCGGCGGCATGTTCAAGAACCTGGAGAACAAGGGCAACCCGTGGGGCCAGAACTCCAAGGACCGCCTGGCGTGGACCGAGGGCCTCGAGTTCGAGGTGCCGGTGTTCGAGGGCGAACTGGGCGACGCGGAGTACCTGTTCTGGGTCGGCTGCGCCGGTGCGTACGAGGACCGTGCGAAGAAGACGACGCGCGCCGTCGCCGAACTGCTGCACACCGCTGGCGTGAAGTACACGGTGCTCGGCCCGGAGGAGACCTGCACCGGTGACCCGGCTCGCCGCGCCGGCAACGAGTTCCTGTTCCAGATGCTCGCGCAGCAGAACGTCGAGGTGCTCAACTCGGTGTTCGAGGACCGGCCCGCCGGTCAGCGCAAGATCGTCGTGACGTGTGCGCACTGCTTCAACACGCTGGCCAACGAGTACCCGCAGGTCGGCGGCACGTACGAGGTCGTGCACCACACGCAGCTGCTGAACAAGCTGGTGCGCGAACGTCGTCTGGTGCCGGTCGCGCCGGTCACCGAGGACGTCACGTACCACGACCCGTGCTACCTGGGCCGGCACAACAAGATCTACGAGGCGCCGCGTGAGCTGATCGGGGCGTCCGGCGCGACGCTGCGCGAGATGCCGCGGCACGAGGAACGCTCCATGTGCTGCGGTGCCGGTGGCGCCCGCATGTGGATGGAGGAGCGGATCGGCAAGCGCATCAACGTCGACCGCGTGGACGAGGCGTTGTCCACGGCGCCGTCGAAGATCGCGACCGGCTGCCCGTTCTGCCGCGTGATGTTGACCGACGGTGTGACCGCACGTCAGGCCGACGGCCAGGCCGGTGCGCACGTCGAGGTCGTGGACGTGGCGCAGATGCTGCTGGAGTCCGTGAAGCGCGGGCAGCCGACGCCGGAGTCGGCAGCCGAGGACGCGAACGTCTGAGTCAGGCAACAGAAACGGCCCCGGTCCACTGTGGACCGGGGCCGTTTCTGTTGTCAGGACTTGTCAGAACGCCCAGACCTTGATCTTCTCGACGTTGTTCTCCTGGTCGACGTCCGGCGGGCCGAAGGCGTCGGCGGTCGCGACGATCTCGCCGCGCTTGATCGGCGCGTCCACCCGTGCCTTCACCGTGTAGGTGACGGACTCGCCGATGTAGGTGTCGTTCTGGTAGTAGCTCGACAGGCCCACGCGCTGTCCTTCGATGTTCCACACGGGTGCGTTGGCGGACAACGGGGTCAGACCCGCCGGCAGCACGACGTTGCCGTACAGCGGCGTGGGCATGTTGCCCTTGTTCCGGTAGGTGATCTCGACGTCGACCTCGTCACCGACCTTCATGAAGCGGGGCGCGTCCACGCGGTCGACCGCCGCGTCGTGCCGTCCCTTCACAAATCCCGCGTCGTACGGACCGGCCTCGCCGCCCGACGTGAGGGTGAACTCTTCGGTCTTGAGCGTGTTCTGGCCGAAGTCCGAGTCGCCGCCGTTCTTGGTGAACGTCGTGTCCCAGCTCCGGCTGAACATGGTCACCACGTAGGTGCCCGCCGGGATGTTCTCGAACCGGTAGTCGCCGTTCGCGTCGGTGGTCGCCGCCTCGTACAGCCCCGGAATCAGGAACGTGTACCCGGTCTTCGGCGCCTCGCCCGGCTGCCGGATGCCGTCACCGTTGTCGTCGAACCACGCCGACCCGGTGATGACACCACCGGGCTCGTCGGCCATCGCCGGTTGAACGACGAAGGCCGACGCGGCCAGTGCGAGTCCGAGTGCGGAAAGTCTTGTCACAGCACGCATTTCAAATCCCCCAGGATGTGAAGTGAACTTCCACATCAAGGGACGTGCCCCGCACCTCGAGGTTGCGTCAGTCCTTGTCGGTGACCTTGTCGTAGACCACGTTCAGCACCCAGCCGGTCAGGGCGACGATGATCGCGCCCCAGAACGCGGGCCAGAAGCCGTCGACGCGGAACGGCAGGTCGAACTGCTCGGCCAGCCACCCGGTGAGCATGAACAGCAGCGCGTTCACCACGAGCCCGATCAGGCCGAGCGTCACCAGGTAGAACAGGCAGCCGAAGAACTTCACGAGCGGCTTCACGATCGCGTTGATCAAGCCGAAGATCACCGCGACGCCGATCAGCGTGAGGATTCTCGAACCGGTCGAGCCCTCGCCCAGGTCGATGCCCGGGAGGGCGGTCGACACCCAGACCGCCACGGCAGTCAGCAGCACTTGCACCAAGATGCCCATGCCGCAGACTAACCGTGACGGGTCCTAAGTGGTCAGGAGCGGCGGCGGCGCGCCATGAAGAACGCTCCCAGACCTGCCGCGAGCAGCAACGAGCCGAGCCCGAGGAAGCCGAGCGGCGAGGCGCCGGTCGACGCGAGGCCGGACTTGTTGCCCGCCTTGGCCACCGCCGGCGTGGTCGTGGTGGTCGGCGCGGCCGTGGTCTCCGTCGTGGTCGGCGTGGCGGTGCTCTTCTCAGCGACCTTGATCGGCGTGCTGACCACGTTGTTCTTGCGGTCGACGTCCGGCAGACGACCGAAGCTGAAGCGCGTCATGGCGTGCACCTCGGTGTACGTGACGTCGTTCAGCTCGATCTTGAGAGCCACCTCGATCTGCTTGCCGGGAAGGATCTTGTCGTTGACGGTGAAGTCCTCGTCGGTGCCCGGCCGCAGCGTGACGTTGTCGCTGTGGGACAAGAGCTTCGCGGAGAAGCTGCCCAGGACGAAGGTCGGCGCGACCGGCGCGTTGCCCTTGTTGGAGAGCGTCAGTTTCAGGTCGATCTGGTCGCCGAGGGTGTAGGTGTCCTTGACCGGCGTGATCGCGGAGGCGAGCGCCATGTCGGCCTTGGCCTCCACGTAACGCAGGTCGACCCGATGCGTGCGGTTGTCGAGCATCTGCTGGATCTTGCGCGAGCCGGTCAGCCAGTCGATGTCGTCGGCCGTCTTCGGCTCGGCCAGCGTCAAACCGTTCGCGGTGAGATCCGGTGCGGTGACCGTGAACTCGCCGTTCGGCAGGTCGAGTGAGTACGTGCCGTCCTCGCCCGCCTGGGTCTCGAGCTCGACCGCGCGGCCGCCGGACGCCTTGCCGCTGGCCTTGATTCCGCCCTGGTGACTCTTCTCGCCGGCCTGCTTCACGCCGTCGCCGTTGGTGTCGACGAAACTGGTGCCGGTGACGACGTGGCCGAGGAGGTTGAAGTCGGCGTCCGTCCTGCTCTCGGTCACGCTGTCGTAGCTGACCCTGTTGAAGCTGTACTCGAGTTCCCAGATGGCCACCGAGTACGTCGGCCCCTTGGGCAGCACCGCCCGGTAGCGGCCGTCCGCGCCGGTGCCGAAGTCGCCGACGGTCTCGTTGGTGTCCGTGTTGGTGACCCGCACGCCGACGCCGTTCGCACGGATGCTGTCGCCCGCGTCGAAGGTGCGGTTGGCGTTGCGGTCGAGGTAGACGAGCCCCTCCACCGTGATCGTCTCGTCCTGCGCGAAGGCGGGAGCGCCTGTCGCGGCCAGGACGAGGGCGGCCGTCAGCGTGACGGCGAAGACGTTCTTCACTGATCCCCCAGCGTTCGTTTGCTCCACTTAGGACATCGGAACGCCGGGGGTCAGCGTTGCATGACACCGGTCACTCGGACAGCGGGTAGCCACCCATCTCGCACCCCTCCCTCTCGCACCAGTTAGCACGATATCGGATAGTACGAGTTCGTAGCAATTACTCCTTGCCGTCGAGTGCGAGCCGCGTGCGACGGTGCGCGGGCCCCAGTTCGCCGGACAGCACCTCCATCACCTGGCGCAGCAGGTCGCGCAGGTGCTCCAGGTCGGCACCCGGAAGCGCGGTGAAGAGGTCGCGCTCCCGTTCGGCCTGGCCGGCGACGACCCGCAGGAAGATCTCGCGGCCGGCGTCGGTCAGCGTCGCGGGCAACGACCGGCGGTCGCTCGGGTCGAGCTCGCGGACGACGAGGCCGGCCTTCTCCAGCCGGTCGAGCCTGCTCGTGATCGTGGTGGCCGGACTCAGCGTGCCGTTCGCGAGCTGCTTGGGCGTGAGCCGATGTGGCGGCCCGATCCAGAAGAGCCGCGCGAGGATCTCGTAGTCGGCGCGGTTGAGCCCGTGCGGCGCGGCGATCTCCGTGGCGAGGAAGTCGAGGTACTTGCTGATCTGGTGCACCCGGTCGACCACGCCTTCGACCACCGGATCGATCGCCGGAACCACGGCCCTCCACGACTCGACCTCGGCATCGGTGTCGTCCGCACCACGCTCGCCCATCCTGCGATGGTAGTTGCGCCCGCATGCAGAACGGCCCGCGTCTCTCCCGGACGCGGGCCGTTCCGTCTTACCCCCTGGTGATCAGCGTCCCCCCGGAGCAGATCCCAGCCTTAAGACACCTCAGGACATCTGGATGTTGCCCTGCCCCCCGAATGTCACTCGAATGCAGTAACGATCAGGCGGCGCGGACGCCGAAGTTGACCGTGTACCCGTTGTCGTCCTCGACGGTGAGCCTCACCAACGACGGCGTGGTGCCCAGGAGTTCGGGGTCGGCGTAGCTGACCTCCCACTCACCGGCAGGGACGCGCTTGACGTGCCAGTGCCCGTAGGCGTCGGTCGGGAACGGGACCCTCTGGCCGGCCGGATCCTTGACCATGACGTCGACGTCCGCGATACCGGGCTCGTCGTCCTGCTGCACACCGTCGGCGTTGAGGTCGTGGAAAACGGCGCCACCGATGTAGCTCGTCGCGCCATCCGCGGCCTGCGCGGACGCGACACCGGCGAACGCGACCAGCGATGCCGTGACGGCGATGAACGCAGCACGAATCTTGGTACCCATTTACTTCCCCCAGGAACATTTCACGCAGCACGAAGCCGCGCATTCTTCAGCGGATTTCCCGGACGCTCCCCAGCATCCGTTCGCTATAGAAGTCGTTCGAGAGGCACCGCCGGTTGTCCCCGTGACACAACCGTGATCCCCGTCTGTCGCAGCAGGTGCGCGCCCGCCAGCCGTCCTAAGCTGATCGTCATGAGCGAGAAGCCGCAGGCCTCCGGCGAAAGCACCCTCACCGTCGTACTGGCCCTGCTGGTCAATCTGGCGATTGCAATCATGAAGGCCGTTGCGGGCGTTTTGACCGGTTCGGCCGCAATTCTCTCGGAAGCCGCCCACTCGGTGGCCGACACGTTCACCGAAGCACTCCTGTTGACCGCCCTGCGCCGCTCGGACCGACCAGCCGACCGCCGCCACCCGTTCGGCTACGGCAAGGAGCGCTACTTCTGGTCGCTGCTGGCCGCGGTCTCGATCTTCGCCTCCGGCGCGATGTTCGCGTTCTACGAAGGCTTCCGCACGGTCTTCGGCGAGCCGGAGGAACAGACCCGGCCCCTGGTCGGCTACATCGTGCTGGGCCTGGCGTTCGCGCTCGAGTCCGTCTCGTGGACGCAGGCGTTCCGGCAGGTCCGCTCCGAGTCCGCCGCACACGGCCGCGGCTTCTGGGACTTCCTGCGCGTGTCGGACGACCCGACCGTCAAGACCGTCTTCCTGGAGGACTCGGCCGCCCTCGTCGGTCTGCTGCTCGCGTTCGCGGGCCTCGGCCTGCACCAGCTGACCGGCTCGTCGGTGTGGGACGGCCTCGCGTCACTGGCGATCGGCGTGCTGCTGGCGTCGGTGGCCTACGTCCTGGCCCGCACCAACCGCGGCCTGCTGATCGGACGCCAGGCGGACCCGGTGATGGTGAAGGCGATCTGGCGCAGGCTGGGCGAAGTGCCCGAGGTGGACGCCGTCGTCGACCTGCTGACGATGCTCATCGGCACCGACCGCGTCCTGCTGTGCGCACGACTGGACTTCGACGACGCCCTGACCGCCCACCAGCTGGAAGACGCCTGCGTGCGCATCTCCGCGGAACTGCGCGCGGAGTTCCCGGACCTCGACGAGATCTTCCTGGAGCCGGTCCCGCGCACCGACCCCGAACTGCGCCGCCGCGTGCTGGAACGCTACGGGGACCTGAGCTAGCGGCGCGTGTCCGTGCGGCTGAAGTTCAGGTAGGCGCGGCTGGGCGTCGGCCCGCGCTGCCCCTGGTACCGGCTGCCGGCCTGCGCAGAGCCGTACGGGTGCTCCGCCGGGCTCGACAGCTTGAACAGGCAGAGCTGCCCGATCTTCATGCCGGGGTGCAGCGTGATGGGCAGGTTCGCGACGTTCGACAGCTCCAGCGTGATGTGCCCGGAGAAGCCGGGGTCGATGAACCCCGCCGTGGAGTGCGTCAGCAGCCCGAGCCGGCCGAGGCTGGACTTGCCCTCGAGCCGCCCCGCCAGATCGTCCGGCAGCGTCACCATCTCGTAGGTCGACCCGAGCACGAACTCGCCGGGGTGCAACACGAACTGCTCACCCTCGGGCGTCTCGACCAGGCTCGTCAGCTCGTCCTGCTGCTGCGAGGGGTCGATGTGCGTGTACCTGGTGTTGTTGAAGACCCGGAAGAACCGGTCCAGCCGCACGTCGATGCTCGACGGCTGAAGCATCTCGACGTCGAACGGGTCGAGAGCGAGACGGCCGGACTCGACCTCTTTGCGCAGATCCTGGTCACTCAGCAGCACCGGGACAGGCTAACCGAGTTGGCGTGGTTGGCGAGCCAGCACGGTGGGACGTCACGTTGCCGGTCTGTGTATGATCGGCGGCGAGCTTGATCCCGCGGGTGTAGTTCATTGGTAGAACGACAGCTTCCCAAGCTGTAGAGGCGGGTTCGATTCCCGTCACCCGCTCCACCGAAAGCCCTCCACGTGAGGGCTTTCTTCGTTTCCAGGTCAGCCAGGTCCGCACCGGGCTAGCTTCGGTCCATGGGGCCCACTACTTTCCGCAGGCAGTCGATTCGCGTCAGCGTCGTGATCATCTCGGTGGTCGTGTACTTCGTGCTGTATTTCCGGATATACGAGTCCGGGACCGGGCTGGCCAAGAACGTTCTCGTCGGGTTGCTCGTCGGCCTGCTGACGGCGACGGTGATCCAGACCTGGCGGCTGGCGGTGGTCGTGAGGTCGGACGGGCTCCTTGTGCGCAACTCGTGGCGCGACCAGTTCCTGCGGTGGGACGACATCCAGGGCATCGACCACGAGCGGGGCCGCATGCAGCGCGTGTCGATCTTGATGACCGACGGGCGGGTTGTGCCGTGCGACGCGATGCGCGGATGGGCCACCCGTGACGAGCCGCACGCGAAGGCGCTTGTGCAGGCGGTCACCGAACGCCTTGCGGCGCGGGAACAACAGGCCGGTTAGTCGACCGGCAGGCCCCACGGGCGGCGGTCCAGTTCCGCCCAGCCGCCGCCACGTGCGAGAGCCGCTCGCACGCCGGCCACGTGGTCGGCGAACGAGGCCAGGTCGCCGTGCAGCAGTTCAGCGCGTTCCACGTCCAACGGGTGCGTGTCGTCGTGCCACAGGTCGACGGCGAACGAGGCGACGAAGGACATCGACTGCAGCAGCTGCAGAAGCGCTGTGGAAGGCCGCATCGACTCGGCGAGGTAGGAGAGGCGGATCTCCTCGCAGACCGCGAGCAGCGAGCGGACCTGGCGGATGGCGTCGGCCGGTGTGCCGTCCCACGACGGGTCCGGCCACACGCGGTCGCTCAGCTCCAGCCAGAGCCGCCAGCCCGTGGCGAGTTCCGCGTCGTCTGCGGGAGACCACTTACCCATGCATCCACTGTGCATGGGTAAAGAGGAAGAGTCTCGTGACGATGACGCACGCCACGGCAACCAACGGGTCACACGTACGTCCTGTAGCGCATGACGCGTTCCTGGCAAGGACAGAGCGTGAAGAGCCTCGCTGTCGGGCTCGGTCTGGGTGTGGTCCTCACTGTGCTCGCCCTGCCCGCGCTCCAGTACGAGATCGCTGAGCACGCCAACCTGCTCACGCGGGTGCTCGCCTACGGCTTCCTGCTGGTGCCGGTCGCGGTCGTCACGGTGCTGAGGAGTCAGTACCCGGTGACGCAGACGACCGGGCTGGTCGCGGGTGCGACGGTGGTGCTGGCGTCCACGGCGCAGACCTACACCGGCACGCCCATGCCCTACGTGTGGCTCGCGGCGGCGACCCTGTTCGGGTGCGCCGCCGCGAGGATCATGCGGAACGAACGGCTTACGCCTTCACCTTCTCCGGTTCAGGCTCGTCCGAGTTGAGCGAGTCGAGCAGGATGTCGCGCTCGGTGGAGGGCTCCTTCTTCAGGAAGCCGATCGACAGGTAGAGCACGAGCGAGAGCATCAGCGGCCACGACACGAGCACGCCCTTGGTGACCCAGGCGGCCTTGTTCATCTGCTCGATGTACAGGAACGCCCACATGCCCAGGCCGCCGACCACCGAGGCGATCGCCGCCGTCGAACCGACCTTGCGGAACCACGGCAGCAGGCCGAGCATCAGCGGGATCGCGATCGGGCCCATCGTGGCGGCGACCAGGTCGACCACCACCTTGAGCACGAAGCCCTGGCCTCCCGAGGCGATCGCGATGATCATGCTGACGCCGATGAAGGTGAACGTCGTTATCCGGGCCAGCAGCAACTGGTTGTCCGCCGAGAACGTCTTCACCTTCTTCCACAGGTGGGGCAGCATGTCGCGGTTGATGACAGCGGCGATGACGTTCGCGTCCGACGACACCATGGCCATGGTGTGCGAGAAGAAGCCGGCCAGAACCAGGCCGATCATGCCCGCGGGCAGCATCTGCTTGCCCATCTCGATGTACGCGTTCTCCGCCTGCGCTCCTTCGAGGCCCGGCACGATCAGCGGCGCCGCCCACATCGGGAAGAACAGCACGAGCGGCCACACGAGCCACAGCGCGGACGAGAGCAGCGCCGAGCGCTTGGCCGCGAAGCCGGACGGCGCGGCCATGTAGCGCTGCGCCAGGTTCCACATGCCGCCGTTGTACTCCAGCGTCTTGATCAGGAAGAGCGCCATGAGGAACGTCGACGTGTACGGGCCCGCCAGCGGGTCGCTGTGGCTGTCCGGGAGCTTGTCCCAGATCGTGACGGGGAAGTCCCAGCCGAGGGTGCCGGCGACGGCGAACAGCATCGCGAAGCCCGCGGCCGCCTGGATGATGAACTGGCCGAAGTCGGTCAGCGCGTCGGCCCAGAGACCGCCGAGCACGGAGTAGATCATCGTGACGACGCCGATGATGATGATGCCCCAGGTGATCGGGACACCCGCGAAGCCGCGCAGCAGGATCGAGACGGCCGCCCACTTGGCGGCGATGTCGACGACCTTGAGCAACGCACCCGCGTAGGCCATGACCTGCTGGGTGGGCACGTTGTAGCGCTTGGCCAGGTATTCGAGCGGTGACTTGACGTCGTGCTTCGAGCGCAACCGGTTCCACCGGGGCGCGAACAGGAACGCACCGATGCCGACGCCGATGCCGATCGTCAGCGACCACCACACGTAGACGGTGAGTCCGAGCCGGTACGCCTCAGAGGCGAACGCGACGAACATGACCGCGCTGTAGCCGGACATGTGGTGCGAGATTCCGGACAACCACCACGGCATCTTGCCGCCTGCCGTGAAGAAGTCGGCGATGTTGTGGACCCGCCCGCGCGACCAGAGTCCGATCCCGACCATCACGAAGAAATAGCCGACAACCACGACCCAATCGAGGGTGCCCATGTGACCTCCAAGCGTGCACACACGTGTGCCCGCGAGAGCACCAGGCCTCATGGCGGCGGAACCTGGCACATCCGCACGGGATATGTGACGTAGGTCTTACGAGACTGTTGCGGGGGTACGGAAGACCTTCGGCCGTCTTGAATCACATTCGTGACCCTTGTTCATCTACATGAACCGACTATTCCGCGTCACACGTCCGAGGGAACTACGTCACTCCTCTGGAAGCACGAACGGAGGTGCTGATGCTCCCGCCCAGCCGGCCTGCCCCCGGCGTCGCGCTGATCGATCCGGTGCCGCTCTATCGCGAAGGCCTGTCCGCCCTGATCAGGCGGACCCCCGGCCTGCGCTGGCTCGGTTCGACCGGCGATCTGCACGCTGCCGTTCGCCTGCGCGAACGACTGCGTCCCGACGTGCTTCTCATCGACTCCGTGCTCGACCCGGTCGGCCACGTGGCCAGGCTGCTGGTCGAACGCGACCCAACCCTGTTGATCATCGGACTGGTCCGCGACGCGCACTCGCACGCGAACTACGTGACGACGGCGTTAGAGGCAGGTGTCCGCGGAGTCGTGCCGCGATCGGCCCAGCCGGAACAGATCGTCCGGGTGATCGCCGAGACCTTCCGTTCGCGCGGGTACGTGCACCCCGACCTGCGGCCGAAGGAACGGCCGACGCTGACCAAGCGCGAGTACGAGGTGCTCACGCTCATCGCGGACGGCCTGGAGAACCAGCAGGTCGCGAACGAGCTGATCTTGTCCGTGGAGACCGTGCGGACCCACGTGAAGGGCATCCTGCGCAAGCTCAGTGCGCGCGACCGGACGCACGCGGTGTCACTCGCCTACCGGTCAGGCCTGCTGATCGGCCGCCCAGCCGTGCTCGAGTAACCCGAACACCTCGTCGGCCGCCCGTTCGCGGTCGGGCCGATCGAAGATCACGTCCCGCGCCTCCAGGGCGAACCGGGCCAGTGCCGCGCACCTGACGTCGTCCGCCGGCGCACCTATCTCCTCCGCGATGGCCTCGGCCAGCGCGTCCTGGTGCCGCGTCCACATCCGGTGCCCGTACTCGCGCAACGCGGACGTCTCCAGCACCAGCCGCTGGAAGACCTCGAACTGCGGGTGGTCGGCGTGCCCTTTCGCCGCCTGCACGAAGTGGTCGCGCAACGCCATCGGGATCGACCGGCCCTCGCGGTTGCGCACAGCCGCGACCAGCGCCGACTCCTGCTGCGCGTCCTCGTCGAAGAGCAGCGCCTCTTTGCTGGGGAAGTGCTTGAACAACGTCGTCACCGACACGTCCGCGGTGTCGGCGATCTCCTTCACGCCCACGGCGTCGAACCCGCGCTCGATGAACAGCCTCGTCGCCGCGTCGGAGATCGACTGACGGGTCTGCTGCTTCTTCCGCTCGCGGCGGCCGAGCTCGCTCACCCACCGATCGTACCGCATGGGTTGAGTCGATTCAAAAGTGTAGTGGTTGCACTTTCGCAGTCGATACGCTTTCATGGAGTCATGACCTCACCACGCATCGCCATCGCAGGGGCCGGCATCGGCGGCCTCACCTGTGCACGCGTTCTCCAGCTGCACGGCTTCGAGAACGTCACAGTCTTCGAGCGGGAGAGCTCGCCGGAGGCCCGCCAGCAGGGCGGCACCATCGACCTGCACGCCGACAGCGGCCAGGAGGCCGTGCGCGCCGCCGGACTGTTCGAGCAGTGGCGCGCGCTCGCCCGTTTCGAAGGCCAGGAGCAGCGCAAGGTCGACCACGCCACGGCCGCGTTGATCGAGCACGAACCGGCGGAGGGCGACTTCCGGCCGGAGATCGACCGCGGCCAGTTGCGCCGGCTCCTGCTCGACTCGCTCGCGCCCGGAACCGTCACCTGGGGTCGAGGCATCGACTCGGCGAAACCGGGCGAGGTCACCTTCCTGGATGGCTCCACCACCACGTTCGACCTGGTCATCGGGGCGGACGGTGCCTGGTCGCGGGTCCGCCAGGCCTTGTCGCCGGCCGTGCCGCTGTACACCGGCGTGATGTTCGTCGAGACACGGCATGACAACGACGAACGGCTGCTCGACCTCACCGGTCAGGGCACGATGGTCGCCGACGGCGAAGGCCTGATGATCTGGTCGCAGCGCAACAGCGGCGATCACATCCGCGCGTACGCGTGCATGCGCGCGCGTGAAGATTGGAAGCCCTCCAACGCCGACCTGATGGAGCTCTACGCGGGCTGGCACCCGTCGCTGCTGGCGTTCCTCGAAGGCGAGCTGACCTACCGCCCGCTGTACTCACTCCCCGTGCCCCACACCTGGGAGCACACGCCCGGCGTGACGCTGCTCGGCGACGCCGCCCACCTGCAGCCACCACTGGGCGTCGGGGCGAACCTCGCCATGCAGGACGCGGCCGAACTGGCGCTCGCGATCGCCGCGGACGGTGTCCGAGACGGGGTGCGGGCCTACGAATCTGTCATGTTGCCCCGCTCGGTGAGCTTCGCCGAACGGACGAACCCTGCGCTGCTCGGAATGGTCCCCGAACGCCCGGTACGCGTCTGACCGGCCCTCATGCCCGATTCAGGTCACTCAGAGGACTGTCTACTTCGCCACCAGTGGGTGGTCGGCCTTGCCGGGGTTACTGTCGGGTAATACTCTGTTGTTACCGGTCAGTAGGCGACCCCGCCGCGACCCTGAGGAGTGAGCTGACGAGATGGGCCACTACAAGAGCAACGTCCGGGATCTCGAGTTCAACCTGTTCGAGGTCTTCAACGTGCAGGACCACCTCGGCACGGGGCCGTTCGAGCAGTCCGACGAGGACACGGCGCGCAGCGTGCTGGCCGAGGTGAAGAACCTCGCGGAGGGTGTCCTGGGGGACTCCTTCGTCGACGCCGACCGCAACCCGCCGGTGTTCGACCCGGCGACGCACTCGGCAACCCTGCCGGAGTCGCTGAAGAAGTCGTACCAGGCGGTGTGGGACGGCGAGTGGTACCGGCTGTTCCTGCCGAACGAGCTGGGCGGCTTCGGCACCCCGCCGTCGGTCACGTGGGCCGCGTCCGAGCTGCTGCTCGGGGCGAACCCGGCCGTCTACATGTACCTGGCGGGTCCGAGCTTCGCGACGGTCGTCTACAACAACGGCACCGAGCGCGACAAGCAGTGGGCTCAGCTGATGATCGACCGCGGCTGGGGCGCCACGATGGTGCTGACCGAGCCGGACGCCGGTTCCGACGTCGGCGCCGGCCGCACCAAGGCCTTCAAGCAGGAGGACGGCTCCTGGCACATCGAGGGCGTGAAGCGCTTCATCACGTCCGCCGACCAGGACCTGACCGAGAACATCATGCACATGGTGCTCGCGCGTCCCGAGGGCGAAGGCATCGAGGCGAGGCCCGGCACCAAGGGCCTGTCGCTCTTCCTCGTGCCGAAGTTCCACTTCGACGCGGAGTCCGGTGAGCTGGGCGAGCGCAACGGCGCCTTCGTCACCAACGTCGAGCACAAGATGGGCCTCAAGGCGTCCACCACGTGCGAGCTGACGTTCGGCCAGCACGGCGTGCCCGCCAAGGGCTGGCTGCTGGGCGAGGTGCACGACGGCATCGCGCAGATGTTCGACGTCATCGAGTACGCCCGCATGATGGTCGGCACCAAGGCCATCGCGACGCTGTCGACCGGTTACCTGAACGCGCTGTCCTACGCCAAGGAGCGCGTGCAGAGCGCCGACCTGACGCGCATGACGGACAAGACCGCTCCGCGCGTCACCATCACCAACCACCCGGACGTCCGCCGCAGCCTGATGCTGCAGAAGGCGTACGCCGAGGGCCTGCGCGCCGTGTACCTGTACACCGCGACGCAGCAGGACAAGGTGATGCTCGGCGGCGACGACGCGAAGCTGGCGGCGAAGGTCAACGACCTGCTGCTGCCGATCGTCAAGGGCGTCGGTTCCGAGCGCGCGTACGAGCAGCTGGCGCAGTCGCTGCAGACCCTGGGCGGTTCGGGCTTCCTGCAGGAGTACCCGATCGAGCAGTACATCCGCGACGCGAAGATCGACTCGCTGTACGAGGGCACCACGGCCATCCAGTCGCTGGACTTCTTCTTCCGGAAGATCATCCGTGACCAGGGCCAGGCGCTCGCGTTCATCAACGGCGAGATCCAGTCGTTCCTCGACAACGAGGGCGGCAACGGTCGCCTGAAGGAGGAGCGGGCGCTGCTCAAGCAGGGTCTCGAAGACCTGCAGGGCATGCTCGGCGCGCTGGTCGGGTTCTTGACCACCTCGCAGGAGGACGTCCGCAACCTCTACAAGGTCGGCCAGAACTCGGTCCGCCTGCTGATGACCGCGGGCGACGTCCTCGTCGGCTGGCTGCTGCTGCGCCAGGCGGAGGTCGCGCTGGAGAAGCTCGGTGGCACGCCGTCCGCCAAGGACAAGGCGTTCTACGAGGGCAAGATCGCGGTGGCGTCGTTCTTCGCGAAGACCGTGCTGCCGGAGCTCACCTCGCGCCGCAAGATCGCCGAGCAGACCGACAACGCGCTGATGGACATCGACGAGAGCGTTTTCTAAGCGCCTCAAGGACGACGGGTCCGCGCATCCCCTGCCCGGGGTGCGCGGACCCGTTTTTCATTGCCTCACAACAGAATCGGGCCGATGGCGGCGCCGACGTTGAACGCCGCGGTCGCGTAGGAACCGGCCATCGTGGGCGCCCCCGTCGCGTGGTGCAACACGCGAGCGATCAACGTGCTGCCGACCGCGAACGACAGCACGCCGAGCACGAAGACCAGTGCCAGCAACACGATCGGCTCCCTGCCGAGCACGTCGAGACTCACCCAGCCGGCGAGCGTCAACGGCCCGCCGAACGCCACGACAGGCCGTGGCGAGGTGTCGGCGAACCTGCCGCCGATCGTGACGCCGAGGAACGAGCCGGTGCCGAACAGCACCAGTGCGACCGGCACCCACCACTCGCTCAGCCCGGCGACGTCCGTCACCACCGGGGCGAGGAATGTGAAGTGGCCGAACGTCACCGCGTTCACGAGGACCGCGAGCGCGATGACCAACGCCAGTCGTGGCTTCAGGAGTTCGGCGAGTTCCGGGCGCAACGCAGGCGGCGCGACACGCTCCCGATGTGCCGGAATTCCTTGCAGGACACCGATAGCGGCTGGCACGCAGAGCACGGCGACCGCGAGGAACGTGGCGCGCCAACCGAACGCGGTGCCGAGCAACGCCCCTCCCGGCACACCGGCGATGGTGGCCACCGTTGTGCCGGACAGCAGCACGGCGAGCGCCCGTCCCCGTCGTTGCGGCGGTACGAGCGCGGCGGCCGTTGTCAGTGCCACGGCGAGAAAACCGGCGTTCGCGAGTGCGGCGAGCACCCTGGACACCAGCAACACCGCGAAACTCGTCGTGACGGCACCGGCCACGTGCGCGACCAGGAACACGACGACGAACCCGAACAGGCTCAGGCGCGGCGGCCAGGAGCGGGCGAGCACCGCCATCAACGGCGCGCCGACGGCCATGCCCGCGGCGAACGCGGAGGTGAGCAGGCCGGCGGTGCCGACGGAGACGTCGAAGTCGACGGCGATGGCGGGCAAGAGCCCGGAGAGCATGAACTCTGAGGTGCCCATGGCGAACACGGCCAGGGCAAGCAGGTACAGCGAGAAAGGCACGGAGGAGCTCCGAGGAATGAAGGGGTTTTCCGGGGCTGACGGCTAAACCGCAGACCCGGCCCTGGATGCCTCAGGACTCGACATGACCGGCACGCTAGCGCGATCACCTCACCGGACGCAGCTTGATTTCGTTGTCAGTTGACAGTCCCTCGTTCGGAATCAAAGATTGGCCGGTGTTCCTGTACCTGCTGATGGTGTGCGCGATCGCCGGCCTCGTGGCGCTCGCGACGATCGTCCTGCGACGCCTGAAGAACAGGCAGGTGCGCCAGGACGAGCTGTGGTTCGGGTACCGGCGGCACATGAACGAGCTGCGCGACGCGTCGCCAGGAGCAGAACTGGCGAGCGTCGCGCAGGTGTACCAACGAGCGGGGAGCGGCACCAAGGCCGTGATCGCGTGGCAGCGGACCGGCGTCGAGCAGGACTCCTGGTTCGAGGGAATGAACCCGGATCCCGGTGATCTCCTGCTGCTGCGGGGAAGTCCCGGCTGGGGACCGGACAACACCAGCCCCAACGTCTTCTACGTGGCGGCGGGACAGGTCCTGGCGTCGATGACCGTGGAGGCGCAGGCGGCCGCGGCCCGGCATGAGCACGGGCACACGGCCTCCGACGTCACTCCTTGAGGGCGCGAGCCGCCGCGAAGCAGTACACGCCGAACGCGGCGATGCCGATCGCCACGGCGGACAGCAGGAACGTGCCGTAAGGCTGTGCCGCCAACGTCTTCAGCGCCTTGTCCATGCCGCCGGACTGCTGGGGGTCCGCGTTGATGGCGGCGAGTCCGACGAGGACACCGATCACGCCGTACGCGGCGCCCTTGCCGATCCAGCCGATCCTGCCGACCGGCTCGATCCACTTCGGGGCCTTGCCCATGTCGAGGTCCTTCTCGAAGGACTTCTTGACACCCTTGTAGATGATCACGCCGGCGATCGAGAGGATGCCGATCGCCACGGCACCGACGAGGAACTGACCGCCGGGCCAGGAGAGCACCTGAGCCGTGAGTTCCTGCTGCTGCTGGTTCTGGTCGCCGCCGCTACCGGAGCCCGTCGCGTACTTGAAGGCACCCAGGGCGATACCGGTCGCCGTGACGGCGCGGGCCGCGGAGCCGATGCGCTTGGAGATGCGCTTCCGCTTCTTGCCGATGTAGGTGTACCCGACGAAGGCGAGAAGCAGCTGCCACAACGCGAAGCACACGAGTCCGATGCCGAGCGTCCACAGCAACCACGCGCCGCCCTGAGCGATGTCGCTCACCGCGCCTTTCGAGTCGGCCTGTTCGGAGTCACCGAACGCGACCTGGATCGCAAGCCACGCCACCAGGACGTGCACGACCCCGTACAGCACCATCCCCGCGCGTCCGAGCGTCTGGACGACGGGGTGTCTTCTCGCCTCTTGCGCAACAGTGGCCACGAAGGGGTGAATACCCCCGCGTGGCCACCGTGAACCTGAATGTTGCTCAGCCGCCGGGCGGCGGCTCACAGATGATCTTGAACTGCGGGTCGTAGCGGACCGTGCGCGATTCGTTGCGGGACTGGCCGTTGCGGCGGTCCGTGATCGTGCGGGTGTCCGTCACCGAGAAGCCGGGGGCACCGTTGCTCGGCGCGCAGCCGGCCTTGCTGACCTTCTTCTCCTGCGGCTGGGTGGGGTTGAAGTCGCCGCTGGTGGAGCCGGTGACGTCGTAGTTCTTGGTGCCCCAGAGCACGATCTTGATCGAGGAACCCGTCCAGATCGTCTGGATGGCGACGCCCGTGTCGTCCGGGTTCGTGAACGCGATGTCGATCAGGCTGTTGCCCGCGTTGTCCATGAACACGGTGGCCTCGCGGCCCTTCGGGTACCGCGTGATCCAGTAGCTGTGCTCCTTGTGGCCCGCGTCCTTCATGCCCGCGTAGTAGTACGCGTTGTAGAGCGTGGTCGCGAACTGCGAGATGCCGCCGCCGACCGCCATGCCGGGGATGCCGTTCTCGATGATGCCCGCCTCGACGTAGCCCTGCGCGGTACCGCGGGGGCCGGTGTACTTGTTGAGGCTGAACGTCTCCTTGGGCTTCACGATCGCGCCGTTGACCTTCTCGGCCACGACCCGGATGTTGACGCCCGAGGCGGCAGCGAAGCCACCGGTCTGGAACTCGCCGATGACCTCCTTGATGCCCATCTTGTTCGCCTGCTCGGTGGTGACCTTCGCGGGCGTGTGCTTGTACTCGAACTTGACCTCGCGCGCGTCCGTCTTCTTCAGCGTGTCGAAGTAGGGCTGGAGGTTCTTGTCCCAGTCGAGGTCGAGGCCGTCCACCGACGGCTTGACCGTCGGCTTGCCGCCCTCGAAGACGATCTCGGCGTCCTTGCCCTGCTTGACCGTGTCCTTGAGCTGCGGCGCGGTCACCTCGGCGAGCTTGTCCTTGTTGGGCGTGACGTTCAGCGCGCCGCCGTCACCGGGAGCGAAGGCCAGCGTGGCCCCGATCTGCTCCGGGGTGAGCGTCGCGTCCTTGCCCTCGCCCTTGATGACGACAGGGCCGGAGACCGCGGTGTTGACGAAGTCGTTGAGCGCCTTCTCGACGCCCTCCTTGGTCGTCTTGACCGGGGTGAAGTCCATCGGGACCTCGACCGGGTTCCCGGACGCCCAGTTCGAGACGACCGCGCCGGCCGCGTCCTCGGCCTTGAGCTTCTGGCCGTCGTGCGGGTCGACGGCGACGGGCTTGGCGCCCTCGAACTTGATGGTGCCCTCGATCGGGTCGTGGTCGAGCTTGGGGCGCAGGGCCTCGAGCGCGCCGGAGACCTTCGCGTCGTCCGCCTTCGTCGCGACACCGACCTCGCGGCTGGTGAAGAACGAGGTGACGCGCGTGACCGGGCTGAGCGGCTGGCTGCCCGCACGGTCGATCGTGCCGTTCCAGTCGAGCTCCAGACCCGCGGTCTTGGGGTCGAGCTCGGCGGTGACGTCGCCGGCCTTGAGCGCGACGGGCTTGTCGAGGCGCGGGCCGATCTCGTCGCGCAGCTTCTTCTCGGCGTCGGCGTGGCTCAGACCGCCGACGTCGACGCCCGCCACCGTCACGCCGCGCGGCACGTTGCCGCTGGAGACGAGAATGTCGAGGCCGTAGAGCAGGCCGAAGGCGCCGACCACGGCCGCGGCCACGATGACCGCCCGCTTCCGGTTGAACTTCGGCTGGGCCTCGTCCTCACCGGGCTCGATCATCACCGGCCCGTAGACACCGGAGTCCTCCGGCCGCGGTTCCGGCGGCAGCACCGGCCTCATGTACTCGGTGGCGTCCTCGCTGGCCGGGAACCCGACACCGGGCACGGCAGCGGTGACGGTCGGCTCGCTCGGATCCGGCTCCTCGGACGGCCACGCCTCGGTCGAGGCGTCCACCCGGACCGGAGTGATCTTGGTCGTCTGCTCGGAGGAGGTGCCGCCGGGACCCACCGGAGGCATCGCTCTCGTCTTGTCAGCGTCGTACGGCACAGCTCTCCCCGTCGCCCTGTCTGTCCTGAGGTGGCAAATGTGTGCAGCTATCAGGCGTCGATCACAACCGGCGGCTCATAGATACAGACCAGTACCGTGCTCGGTGAGCTCCGTCGCAACCGCGTGCAGATCGCGTTCCCTCATCACGAGATACGTGGTGCCGTGCACCTCGACCTCAAGCTGATCTTCCGGATTGAACATCACCCGGTCGCCGACCTTCACGTGGCGCACGCTGGTACCGACTCCGAACACATCACCCCACGCCAACCGCTTCGCCATCTGGGCCGTAGCGGGGATCACGATGCCTCCGCTGGAACGCCGCTCGCCGTCCTCCGGCGAGATGCGGACCATGACGCGGTCGTACAGCATCTGGATCTCGAGCTTGACATCAGGCACCCGCAGAGTCTACGTGGCTTGCGGACCCTCCTCGTCCATGCCGCCCATGAGCAACGGCAACCTGGTAGGTGCATCGGCAACCACTCGAACCGGCACCCCCCAGTCCTGCCTGGTCAGGCGACAGACCGGGTGTTCGTCGGCAGGATCGTCACTGCAACTGGCGGCCTGCGCTACGACGTGCAAAACGCCGTTCGTGACCTGATCGTTGATCCGCAACGCGCGTACCAGTTCCGTGCCGACGCCCGCGCCTTCCAGGATCAGCTCCGGCGGTGAGCTGGTGATCTCCAGACGGGTGGACGGTCCATACCTTTCGTCCAGTTTCGTCCCAGTCGGTGGGGTGAAGACGACCGCGAGCTCGAACGTGCCCGGCCCGATGTCGGTCGACGGCCGCTTCACCTCGTGGGCCGCGCCGTCGATCTTCGTCGCGGCCGCCGCGAACCGTTCGAGCCGATGCGCCGCACTCGCGACGACCACGAGCTCGTCGTCGATGATCAGCGCGTCGGACGGCTCGGCGATGTCCGTGGCGATCGTGGTGAGGGTGTTCGTCTCGGGGTCGAAGCGCCTGATGGCGTTGTTGTAGGTGTCGCTGATGGCGACCGAGTGGTCTTTCAGGACCGTGACGCCCAGCGGGTGCTGCAGGAGCGCCTCGTCCGCGTCGCCGTCCTTGTGGCCGAACGCGAACAGCCCCTTGCCGATGACCGTGTGCACCTCGCCGTTCTCGAGATAACGCAGCGCGCTCGTCTCGGAGTCGACCATCCACAACCGGTCACCGTCCGCCGCGAGCCCGGACGTCTGCGCGAAGAACGCTTGGTTCGCCGCGCCGTCGTTGATGCCCTCGACCGTCGTGCCGGCCAGCCTTTCGACGGTGTTCCGGGCGGGGTCGAAGAAGCTCAGCGTGTGGTTGCCGGCCATGGCGATGGCGACGCCGCCGTTCCACCAGGCAACGTCCCACGGGCTGGTCAGCTCGATCTTGTCGGCGGGCCCGTCCGTCTCGCCGTCACGCCACTGCTCGCCGGTGCCCGCGAGGGTCGTGACCTCGCCGGTTTCCAGGTTGAGGCCTCGGAGGAGGTGGTTGACCGTGTCCGCGATGACGACGTCGTAGCCGTGGGTGTTGGGGACCTCGGTGAGGCCCGCGGGTTCGGAGAAGGTGGGCGTCGTGCCGTCCTGGTGGCCGCGTTCGCCGGTGCCGATGCGGCGGATGACGGTCTCGCCGTCCGCCTCGAGCTCCACGATGCTGTGGTGGGCGGAGTCGCTGACGAGGATCGTGTTGCGCGGCGTGACGATGGCCTTCGCCGGGAACCGCAGCGTCGTGTTCTCCGGCTCCGGCGCCTGGTACGGACCTTCGCCGCGATGCAGCGTGCCCTTCTCGTCGTGCTCGACGATCAGCTCTTTGATGATGGTCCTGAGAGCTTCGACATGCCCTTCACCAGCGGCAACGTGCACCACGTAGCCCTCAGGGTCGACCAGCGTGAGCGTCGGCCACGCCTTGACCGCGTACTGCTGCCAGGTCGTGAGCTCCGGGTCGTCCAGGACCGGGTGGTGCACCTCGTACCGCTCGACGGCGGCCTTGAGCGCCTCGGGGTCGGCCTCGTGGACGAACTTCGGGGAGTGCACGCCGATGGTGACGAGGACGTCCTCGAACTCCTTCTCGAGGGGCCGCAGCTCGTCCAGGACGTGCAGGCAGTTGATGCAGCAGAAGGTCCAGAAGTCGAGCAGCACGATCTTGCCGCGCAGGTCCTTGAGGCTGATCTGCTCGCCGCCGGTGTTCAGCCAGCCCCGTCCTACCAGTTCAGGGGCACGGACACGGGCACGGCGCTTCACAGTCGTCACGGCGGTATCCAACACTGTGGACGGTGGGGGTGTTCCGACGTCCACATCGTGGGCGCTTTCGTTTTGTTCGTTTTGAGCTAGCATCGAGGCATGACGGCAGGCGCAGGCGAACGAACAGTGCTGCCTCCGGCACGACCGGAGAGCTTGTCCCCGTGGGTGGCCGCGCTGGCACGGTCAGGCAGCGAGACCGCCGCGCTCGTCGCACCGGACGGCACGCACCTCAAGCTTCCCGCGGAGATCTTCGAGGTGCTGCGTGAGGTCGTGTTCGCGATGTCGCAGGGTCTGGCGATCACAGTGGCCCCGCAACACACCGTGCTCACCACGAGCGAAGCCGCGCACCTGCTGGGAGTGTCCAGGCCGACCCTGGTACGTCTGCTCGAAGCAGGCGAGATTCCTTACGAGCAGCCGAACAGGCATCGCAGGGTCCGGCTGGCCGACCTCCTCGCCTACCAGGACCGCTCCCGCAGGGGACGTGCCGCAGGACTGGACGAGATGGTCCGTGACGGCGAGGACAGCGGCCTGTACGACCTCCCGTTGGACACGCCGTTCGAGCGGATTCCGACGAACGACGACCCCAGGTGATCAGTGCTTCCCGTCTTCATCGACACGTGCGTCCTTCTCAAGCCGTACCTGTGCGACACGCTGCTGACGATCAGCGAAAGCGGCGTCTACCGTCCGTTGTGGTCGAGGGACGTGCTGGCCGAGCTTGATCGCAACCTGCGCAAGCGGGGCGCGTCGGAGCAGCAGGTGGCTCACCGGCTCGACCAGATGCAACGACACTTCCCGGACGCCGAGGTGACCGGCTACCAGCACCTGGTCGAGTCGATGGACAACGACCCAAGGACCGACATGTTCTCGCGGCAGCCGTGTGGGGCGGCGCCGAACTGCTGGTCACCGAGAACCTGAAGGACTTTCCCGACGCCGCCGTCAAAAGCTTCGGCATCGAGGTGCTGCATCAGGACGAGTTCCTGCTCGACCAGCTTGATCTCGCACCTGAACTGGTGATCGCAGCACTTCGGCGACAGGTGTCCCGGTATCGGCGGGCGCCACGTTCCGTTGACGACCTGCTCGACATCCTCGCTAACGAAGGACATCGCTGCACCGGATTCACCGAGGCCTTCCGCAGCGCACAGTCGTTCGGCACCTGGAGAAGTTGAGCTCCTGACAGAACGCCCTGCCCCAGCGTCCATCAGATGAGAAGGACGGCTTTGAGGTCGGCGGCGCTCTGCCGCCACTGCGGGCCGTGCTCGGTGTCGTCCCACAGCTCCGGGAGCTCCGAATCCGCTGCCAGGATGCGGTCCAAGGCCTGAACGGCGAGGGGTCGCAGGTCAGGTGAGAAGACCGGCAACGGCTCGTCGGGGCCGTACGCCGTGGTGATCGGCGTTCCTCCAGGACACTGCGCGGCGATCAGCGCGGCCGAGGACAGAGCCTCGCACGCTTCATCGCTGTCGAGGTACTCGTCGGCCTCGATCGTGCGGGTCAGCGTGGTGCGGATGATGTTCTCGCGCTCGGTCTGCGGTGCCTTGTCGAGCGAGCCGGAGAAGTCCGCGGCGGTGTCGTTGTCGAAGTGTCCGATGTCCCAGGTGCCCATGGCGGCGATCTTGGCAGCCACCCCTGACAATTACGGGAGCTTCAGGCCCGGCTTCTCGCCGTCGTCGAACACCGGCACCGCCGTGATCACCGCTTCCGACAGGTCCACCTCACCGCCGCCGAACCGGGCCCCGCGGAACGACACCTCGCCGCTGTTGAACTCCGCACCCTCGAACCGCACGCGGCCGCCGGTGAACTGCGCGCCGTGGAACGTGACGCGCGCACCGCCGAAGGTCGCGCCGCCGAACCACACCTCGCCGCCGCTCACCTTCATGCCGTCGAACGACACCCAGCCGCCGGGGAAGCGCGCCAGGCTGAGCACCAGGTTGCCGCCGGTCATGTGGATTCCGGCGAAGTCCGCGGCGCGCAGGACTGCCCTGGTGAGGTGGAAGTCGTGGCCCTGCCAGCTCGTCGGGGCGTCGTCGCGGAGGTGGGCGGCGATGACGCTGGTGATCGAGAGGCGGACCTCGGTCTCCTCGTCGTGGTCCCATTCCGAGTCCAGCGACGGCTCGTACGGGATGCGCAGGTAGGCGCACAGGACGTCGATGCACGTCTGGCGTTGCGCGGTCCACTCGTCGGCCAGCGATGCCATCGCGTAGAGGCCGGCCAGGCGGACCGCGGGCTTGTCGTGGCCGATCTGGTTGCAGGCGGTGGCGAAGCGTTCGTTGAGGACCTTGGCGTGTTCGCGTTTCTCGGCGTACTCACCTACGCGTTGCTTGCGGTAGGCCACTACCAGCGCGACCACGCCGCCTACACCGGCAACGACCGACAGCGCGATCTTGATGATGTCGACTCGGGTGTTCACCGCGGTCGGCATGCTCAGCGCCAGCCACAGGAGGCTGGCGGCGACCGCGAAGACCGCCAGGCCGATCAGCACCACCGTGCCGATGTGCGTCCGGATCGACCAGAGTTCGCGATCAGCCTTCGCCACGGCGCGAGCCTAGTGGCGAGGGTCAGACGCTGGTGTCGTGTCCGATGTTTCCCTCGTAGACCACGTCGCCGAACGTGGCGGTGAAGTAGTCGTCGACGTAGCCCCGCCCGTCGTTCTCCCACTCGAACTTCACGCCGATGTCGATCTGCGGCAGCTCTCCGCCTGGCGGAACTTCGGCGCTGCTGCGGCAGGTCGCGGACTCCCTGGTGATGTCGCAGGTCCACCCGTCGCCGTCGCCGTTGATGACGATGGTGCGGGCGTCGCCGTTGTACTCGCTCGGCGTGATCTTGAACTGGATCATCGGCTTCGTCAGCGTCTCACCACCGGCGTTGCGGAACTTCACCACCACGTCGATCGGAAACTTCCGGTACCGGATTTGGCGTGGATACGTGGCCGCGTACCCCATCCCGTCGAGGCCCAGGTCGAACCAGTCCTGGGGCCCGGGTGCCGGTTTCTCCGTGGTGGTCGTCGGTTCCTCCACAGGAGCCGTTGTCGTGATGACCTCGGATGGCGGGTTCGGTGGTGGTGGTGGTGGCGAACAGGCCGCGACGAACAACAGCAGCAATACCCCCAGAAATCTTTCCATGCGTTCGACGGTAAACGAGGATCAGGTGCCCGCGTCGTAACGGAAGATCACGTTGGGCGCCACGTCTCCCCAGTGGACGACGACGCTGGTCTGGCCGGCCTTGGTGTGCCGCATCGTCAGTGTGAGCGGGGACCAGGTGCCACCCGGCGCGGTGGTGCCGGTGGCCGTGCAGCCGATGTCGCGGCCGCCCTCGCACGTCCATCCTTCGCCGCCGACGGTCAGGTCGCCCTCGCCGTCCATGTCCTCGACGACGAACCTGATCCGGGCGTCCGACTGCGGTGTGCTGCCGGTGTTGCGGGCTGTCAGGGTGAAGTCGATGGGCTGCACGCGGTAGACGAACCCCATCTGTTCCGGGGAGTTCTGCCATTCGCGGACGCCGTTGACGTCCGTCGTGATCTCGAACGGTTCCTGCCTGGGCGGCGTCGGCGGCATCGTGGACTCGCTCGTGGGCTCGGGGGACGGAGTGGGCTGAGGCGCGGCCTGGGAGGCGCAGGCGGCCAGCAGCAACATCAGGGCCGGCACCGCGATGAGCCTCATCGGACCAGCGTATCCGCGCGGCGGGTGTCCGGCAGGCGGGAAGGTTGGCCAGAACTCGCCGGTAGCGGTCATCATGGAGGCAGACCGCCCGTCTGAACCTTTTCGCCGTGCTTGGCGTAGAGGACGCCGGGAGGTGCGTGATGGTGGAGTACCTGGTGATCGGTGCAGGTCCGGCGGGCTTGCAGATGGGGCATTTTCTACACCGTGCAGGTCGCGACTACCTGATCGTCGAGGCGGGACCGGAGCCGGCGAGCTTCTTCCGGACGTTCCCGCGGCATCGTGTGCTCTCGACCGACGACAACTCGCTGTTCGAGGGCGTGCCGTTCGCGCGCTACAGCAAGCGGTCCTTCCCCAACGCGGACGACCTGGTGCGGTATCTGGAGGACTTCGCACGGCCGTTGAACGTCCGCTACAACACGCCGGTCAGCGACGCCGGGCAGTACAACGCGCGGCACGTCATCGTCGCCACCGGCAAGAAGCCTTACCTGCCAAGTGTTCCCGGCGTCGAGCACGCGGAGACGTACGCGACGGCCAGCACCGATCCGACCGAGTACGCGGGGAAGCGGGTGCTGATCATCGGACGTGGGCACAGCGCGTTCGAGACGGCGGACAACATCGCGTCCACCGCGCGGGTCACGCACACCGTCGGGCGGACGGTGCAGCGGGTCGTCAAGGAGGGCGACGAGTTCGTCGCGACGATCGACGGCACCGGTGAGCTGCGGTACGACAGGGTGATCGTGTGCACCGGGTTCCGCAGGGACACAACGCTCGACGCACCCGAGGCGCACGTGCTCACCGGCGACTCGATCAAGGCGATCCGGCACGCGGCCAGGGCGTTGCACCGGACGTTGGAGGCCGAGCACCACGGGGTGCCGTGGCCGCATCGCCGGTTGCGCAACCGGCCGGACGCGCTCGCCGCCACCATCGCGACGCGGGCCAGCGAGATTCCGGACGGGCTGGCGGATGTCGTTGTGACGCAAGGGCAGCACGCGTTGCTCTACGACGAGATGCCGACGGCCGAACGCAACGGGTTCGTCGTCACGAGCACGCAGGTGAGGCACTACCGGCGCAACGAGCTGATCGCGGTCGAACGCCGGTTGCACCGCAAGCCGCTGGAGAGGTTCTTCTCGCAGCAGCTCGCGGTGCCGTGCATCGCTTAGACGGGGAGCGTGCGCGTGAGGAATCGCGCGGCCACGTCCCAGGCGCGGTCGGCGGCGTCCTTGTCGTACCAGGGGCCGAGGTGGTTGAGGAACGCGTGGCCCGCGGCCTCCAGGTGGATCTCGGCGCCCTCGTGCGAGGGCACCGCGTCCGCGACCTTCTGGTAGCCGGTGATGAACGCGTCCTCGGTGCCGAAGATGAACTGGATCGGGCACGACACCTGGTCCAGCGTCCCGATCTGGTCCGGAACGCCCGAGCCGTAGAACGACACGGCGGTGTCCGGCTCGGCGGCGACGGCCGCGGCGTAGGCCAGGGTGCCGCCGAGGCAGAAGCCGAGCACGCCGACGCCGCCGGTGACCTCGGGCAGGCCGCGCAGGTACTCGACCGACGCCACGACGTCCTGCACGGCGAGCGGGAAGTCGAGGTTGCCGACGACCTCCATCGACTTCGCGATGCCGGCCTCGTCGTGCTCGCCCACCCAGCCCGGCTGGAAGCGGTGGAACAGCTCGGGCACGGCCACGACGTAGCCGAGCGCGGCGAGCTTCTCGGCGACGCCGCGCAGGTACCCGTCCAGGCCGAAGATCTCCTGGATCAGCACGATGCCGGGGCCGGAACCGGACTCCGGCACCCAAATCGGCAGCGGCATGTCGTCAACTCGATGGGTCATACATCGATCTTGCCCGAATTTCTCCGGTCACCGGCCCGCGACCTCCACCGACGTGCCGGTGAGGCGTTCGGCCTCGGTCCACAGACGCGCTGCCAGTGCCTTGTCCCTGGCAGCCCGCGGCACAGAGGCGGGCCTGGTCGGGCCGACGAGCGCCCAGCGCGGCCCGTAGTAGCCGCCGGCGACCACTGAGGGATCGGCCGCCGCGTGCAGGAGCGGCTCGGTGCCCTGCTCGACGCCCTGCGAGGGCAGGACCCGGTACCCCACCGACTCGAGGAGACCTGGCCTGCCACCGTTCAGGCGCGGGCCCGAGGTCATCAGGTTGGTGCGGGTGTAGCCGGGGTGTGCGCCGACCGAGAGCAGCGGCCAGTCGTTCTCGGTCGCGAGGTCCGCCAGGCGCACCGTCAGCAGCAGGTCGGCCAGCTTGGAGTGCGCGTAGGCCAGCGTGGGGCTGTACCGGCGGCGGGACTGCAGGTCGTCGAAGTCGATCCGCCCGCGGTACGCGGCACCGCTGCTCATCGTCACGACTCTCGGCACGGGCGCCGCCAGCAGCAACGGCAGCAGGCGGACGGTCAGGGCGAACGGGCCGAGGAAGTTGCTGGCGAGCTGGAGCTCGAAGCCGTCGACGGTCTCGGTCCGCGCGGGCACGTTCATCACGCCGGCGTTGTTGACCAGGACGTCCAACGGCTCACCCTCGGCGATCAGCTCCTCGGCGAACGTCCGCACCGATGCCTGGTCGGCCAGGTCGAGCCGCCGGACCTCCAGCCCGGCTCCTGGATGCGCGGCGAGGATCTCCGCCTCGGCTTGGCGGCCTTTGGTCTCGCTGCGCACCGCGAGGACGACGTGGGCCCCGGCTCCCGCCAGCCGTTTGGCCGCCTCCTTACCGGTGCCGCTGTTCGCGCCGGTGACGACGACGCGCTTTCCGTGCTGGTCAGGAACCTGGTACATCGTGACCCCTCATTAAGTACTGACGGTCTCTTATTTCACCAACATAACGGACCGTCGGTATCTTAGTAAAGTACCGCTGGTCTGTAATATGCGTGACATGAGCTTCCAGCGGGCGCGCACGGACGAGCAGCGCGGCGAACGGCGGCGGCAGATCCTCGCCGCCGCGGCCGCGATGCTCACCGAGATGCCGGTCGCCGAACTGACCCTCACCGCGCTCAGCCGCCGGGTCTGTCTGGCCAAGGCCAACGTCCTGCGCTACTTCGAGTCGCGGGAGGCCGTACTGCTGGCACTGCTGGAAGCGGAGATCGCGGACTGGATCGCGGAACTGGAGTCCGCGGCGTTCCCCGGCGGCACCGTCCGGGAACGCGGAGACCGGCTGGCAGATCTGCTGGCCACCTCGCTGGTGCGCCGCCCCGCGCTGTGCGACCTGGTCAGTGCCCAGTCCACCGTGCTGGAGCACAACATCTCCGCCGAGACCGCGCTCCAGCACAAGCGCGCCGTCCACAGGTACCTCGAGACGCTCGTCCGGTTCGCCGGAACGCACCTCCCCGAACTGGGCGACGAGGACGCCGCCGCCCTGATGCAGACGGTCATGCTGGTCGCGGTCGCCGCCTGGCCGGCCAGCCGCCCACCGCAGGCGGTCCTCGACGCCTACGCCGCCGATCCGGCCCTGGGCGTGATGTGCGTCGACTTCGCCGACGTCGTGCGCCGTGCCGTCGAGATGACGGCTTCCGGACTTCTCGCCCGCGGTCAGTAGTTCCTGCCCGATAATCGGCCGATGATCAGGTTGATCGCGACCGACCTCGACGGCACGCTGCTGCAACCCGGCGGGGTGCTGAGCGACCGCACCCGCGCCACGCTCCACGCCGTCGACGCGGACGTCGTGGTCGTCACGGCGCGGCCGCCTCGGTTCGTGCAGGACCTGGAGCTGACCGGCACGGCGATCTGCTCCAACGGCGCGATGATCTACGACCTGACGAACCGCGAGGTCACGCACGCGCAGACGGTGCCGCTGGACGTCGTGCGAAAGGTGTCGGAGGCATTGGCCGAGGTGATCCCGAACGTCGGCATCGCGGTCGAGACCGGGCTGGAAGTGTTGTCGGAGCCCGGTTTCCAGTGGTTCGGACCGAAGAATCCACACAGGACACTGGAGTTGCTCGCCCACGTCTTCGAGGAGGCGCACCAGGTCGTGCAGATGCTCGCCTGGGCGCCGGACGCCGAGGTCGACCACATGATGGAGATCGCCAGAGAGGCCGTCGGGCAGCACGTCACGGTCACGCACTCGGGCGGGCTCGGGTTGCTGGAGATCAGCCCGCCGGGCGTCTCGAAGGCCGCGACGCTCGAATCCCTGTGCAACACAAGGGGAATCGGCAAACACGAGGTCATCGCGTTCGGCGACATGCCCAACGACCTGTCGGTGCTGGGCTGGGCCGGCACGGCGTACGCGATGGGCAACGCGCACCCGCTGGTGAAGCAGGCCTGCACCAACCACGCGCCGCCGAACACCGAGGACGGCGTCGCACAGGTCCTCGAACAGCTCTTCCGGATCTAACGACGCGGCACCGAGGTGGGTCCCGCCACCCCGGCGCCCAGCGCCATCACCCGCTGCCGCAACGCGCGGTCAGCGGTCACCACCGTCACGACTCGTCCGGCACCTTCGTCCCGCACGACCTCGACGATCGTGTCGTCGCCCTCGCCCGGAGCGGAGACCACCCGGACGTCGTCGACGGAAGAAACGTTGCGCGCCTTGCCTTCCACGACCAGGACGACCTCCTCGTCGCGGCCGCGCAGGGCGTCGCGGAGACGTTCGGCCGCGCCCGCTCTGTCGCGCCACCACCCGTCCGGGACCGATCCCACGACGTTGGCTGCATCGACCACGAGCAACGGCTTCACGTCCTCAGAGTGCCTCAGCCCCGGCGTGCCCGCAGTGCGTCCAGCGAGTCCGGACCCTCGTCCACGGCAAGTGCCGCAACGGGAGCGGCGGAGACTCCGGCCCAGCGCAGCACGGCCGCCGTCGCGGCAGCGCGTTCCTTCTCCGGCAGCTTGGCGATGTTCGAGCCGTGGTTGCCACCAGGCACCGTGAACGACAGCGAGTCGCGCGTGCCCCGCCCGAGACGGAACGGTTCCGCGCTCCACGGGTCGTTCTGGCCGTTGACGAACAGCAGCCGCGAGCCCTGATAGCGCACCCACGAGTCCACGTCGCGCATCGCCGACCGGTCGAAACGCGGGAACCGGATGTCCGGCGACACCATCGAGCGCGGCACCGAGGAACCGGGGTGGCGCAACAGGTCGCGCACCGCCGACTCGTCGGCTTCCGGCCAGCCGAGCTGGGTGCCCGCCTGGTAGTAGTACGCCGTGTAGGGCGCGACGCCGGCGTCGTTGTAGAAGTCCCATCCGACGGTCTTGTCGATGAACGTCCAGAGGTCGTCCACCGAGGCGCCCGCGCCGGGAACCAGCGCGCACTGCTCCTGGGTGCCGTACTGCCAGAACGTGAACGGCGTGTCCAGCACCAGGATCTCCAGCGCCTTGTGCGCGCTGCCGAACTGCTTGTACGTGTAGCCCTTGGCTTCCAGCCGCGACACGATCTCGTCGCGGTGCTGCAGGACCTGCCGCTGCACGCCCTCAAGACGACGGTTGCACGTCGGGTCGTTGCCGACCTCGCGGATGAACTCGCCGTAGACGTCACGGTCGTTCACCACGTCGTTCGGCGCCACGTACGCGATGGTCGCGTCGACGTCGCGCGGGAAGAACCGGCGGTGGTAGATCGACGTCATGCCGCCCTTGCTGGCACCGGTGGAGAGCCAGCGAGCGCCGTAGATCTTCTTGAACGCGGCGACGATCCGGTGGTGGTCGCCTGCCGCCTGCCAGATGTTCAGGTCGTCCCAGTCGGCCGGCGCGGGCCGCGAGGGTGTGAAGAACCGCTGCTCGACGCTGATCTGGTTGCCGTCGACGAGCCGAGCGGGCTCGGACGGGCTGATCGTGCCGGACAGGTTGTAGCCGGAGGTGTGCAGCACCATCGGCTTCGACTCTGCCTTGTGCAGCAACGAGAAGCGCTGCTCGAACCTCGTGCCGCGTGGCCTGCGGTGGTCCGCGGGCTGCTGGATGCCGAGTACGAACGTCCGCGCGGCGCCGGACGTCCCCTCGCTGATGATCCGCACGCCGGGGATGGCGGCGATGCGGTCCTTGATGTCAGGGGCGGCGGACACGACCGCCGCGGTGGCCACGACCTGCGCGGATGCCAGGCCGAACGCCAGCAGGGAGCGTGCGAGTCTGTTCACCAGGCCAAGCTATTGAGCCCGCACACCCCGCCGGACCGGCCGATCGTCGGGCTTATTCGTAGCTGGCGAAATAAGACGCGGCCATGTCCTTGTCACCGTGACCGCCGTCGACGGCGCGGCTCAGCCGTTCGGCGGCCGCCTGAGCGACGTCGAGGCGCACGTTCGCCCGTTCCGCCGCCTCTTCGACGAGCCGCGCGTCCTTCAGCGCGTTCTCCACGGTGAACGCGGGCTCGAAGGAACGGGCGATGATCGCGCCGCCCTTCATCTGCAGGTACGGGGTGTCGATCGCGCCACCGGACACGGCCTCCAGGAACAGCTTCGGGTCGAGCCCGGACGCCTCGGCCAGCGACACGGCCTCGCCGACCGCCGCGGTCAGCGCGAGCACCCAGCTGTTCGCGACGAGCTTCAGCTTCGACGACGCACCGGCGTCGCCGACCCACATCGTGCGGGCGCCGATCACGTCGAACACCGGCTGCACGCGCTCACGCAGTTCCTCGGCACCGGACGCGAGCACGACGAGCTTGCCTTCGGCGGCGGGCTTCGTGCTGCCGAGCACGGGCGCGTCCACGAACTCCAGCCCCAGCGAACGAGCGAGTGCGATGTGGTCCTCGGTGGAGGCAATGCCGACCGTGGACGCCTGGATCCACACGGCGTCGTGCGGCAGGGACTCGGCAGCGGCCTGGATGGCCGCGGTGACCGCGGGGCCGTCGTTGAGCATCGTCAGCACGATCTCCGCGCCCTCGACGGCGGCTGCGGGGGTGTCGGCGACGGTGGCGCCCTGCGCGGCGAGCGGTTCGGCCTTGGCTCGCGTGCGGTTCCAGACCCGGACCTCATGTCCGGCCGCGGCGAGGTTGGCTGCGATGGGGGCACCCATGAGGCCGGTGCCGAGCACGGCGATCTTCATGTCCCCCAGCAAACAAGAAACCCCGCGGTGCTGCCAGGTCGGGGGTCCGACAGCACCGCGGGGTCAACAGTGACATCGGCGGACCGACGTGCGCTGTTACAACGCCATCATACTGTGGCGTGGATCACGTTTAACAGAATGAAACCCCTGGAGCGCGGGAGGTGCTCCAGGGGTTCCCGTTGGGGAGGCACTCGCGACGGGGCGCCGTGCGAGTGCCGGGTCTTGGTCAGCGGAGGGTGGTGACCTGAGCCTGGGCGATGGCCATCAGCTCGTGACGCATGGACGGGGTGGTCGCCATGTCGATCGCGCGAGCCACGGCCTTCCGGTTGCGCGCCTCGGCACGGCGGGCGCGGAGCTTCGCTGCGAAGTTCATCTCGGTCTGCACTTCCCTCTGTGAGGTCTGTTTGGCTGGTAACCCAAGTATGCACCTACGCGCGCATGAAAGCACGCGATTGTCCGGTGAGTTGGGGCACATGCCGATGAATCATCGGCTTACAACGTGAACAGCCGGACAACGCCGGGGTGCTCCGAGTCACTCCTCGCGACCGAGCAGGAACCTGCCGAAGTGCGGCACGGTGAAGGCGATCTGACCCCGTTCCGCGCTGTAGACCAGGCCTTTCTTGATGAGCGAGTCCCGCGCGGGCGAGAGCGACGAGGGCTTGCGCTTCAGGTGGTCGGCCACCTGGGCGGTGTTGACGCCCGCATCCTTTCCGTCGGTCAACTCGGCCATCGACCGGAGATACTCGCGTTCAGCGGGCGTCGCACGCTCGTATCGGGAGCCGAAGAAGCCCACGGCCAGCTCCGCGTCAGCCTCCGGAGCAGCCACGGAGACGTCCATCGCGGTGATCGGATCGGCCGGGGCGGCGTCCCAGGCGGCCTTGCCGTAGGCCTGGATGAAGTACGGGTAGCCGCCGGACGCGTCGAACAACGCGTCGAGCGCCTCGTCCGTGATGCCCGCGTCCTCCCGTTCGACCGGGGCCAGCACGGCGCGGTCGGCGTCCTCGCGACTGAGCCGGTCGATGCGGACGTAGCGGAAGAGGCGTTCCGAGTACGACTTGCTCGCGGACAGCACCGCCGGCAGGTGCGGCAGGCCCGCGCCCACGACCACCAGCGGCGCGCCGATCTGCGAAAGCTCGTGACACGCCGCGCACAACGCGCTGATGTCGTCCGGCTTGAGGTCCTGCATCTCGTCGATGAGCAGCGCGACGCCCGTGCCGACGTCCTGCGCGAGCTCGGCGACGTCGGTGAACAGCTCGACCAGGTCGATCTCGATGTCACCGGAGTCAGCCCGGCCGGACGCCGCCGGGACGTCGATGCCGGGCTGCCATCGGTCGCGCAGCTTGGCGCCGTCCGGCGCCGCCCTCAGCGCGAACGCCTTGAGAATCCCGAGGATCGCCTCGACCCGGTCCGGCGCGCGGTGCCGGACGGCGAGATCGCGGATCGCCCGGTGCAGCGCGGCCGACAACGGCCTGCGGAGGTCCGCGTCGGGCCTGGCCTCGACCTTGCCCGCACCCCAGCCGCGTTTGACGGCCATCGACCGCAGCTCGCCGAGCAGCACGGTCTTGCCGACGCCCCGCAGACCGGTCAGCACGAGACTGCGTTCGGGACGACCGCGGGCCACTCGTTCGAGCACCACCTCGAACGCGCCGACCTCTTTGTCCCGGCCGGCGAGCTCAGGAGGCCGCTGGCCTGCACCGGGGGCGAACGGATTGCGCACCGGGTCCATGGCTCGCACCGTATCCGCGTTTCTAGCGACGGCTCTAGAGACGCGCAGACGAACCTCGAAGTGGGGCCGGATGCCGCTGTATACGTTTATCTAGTGATAGAGCAATAGAGCTCAATAGTTGCGGATGAACCCCGGTGCCGGTTGGCTGCGTGACGTGGCTGAAGTCGTGACAAAGGGGACCGGCGAGGTCGAGCGGACCGCCGACCGCGCCCAGGTGGACGTGACGTTCGAGGCTCTCGGCGCCGAACGCTCCGAGGCGGTGAGCACGCTCAACCAGCGCATTTCCGGTATCGAGCCGCTGCTCACGGAGTTCGAGGTGCGGTCGCGGCAGCTGTCCGCGCACGACAACTGGGACAACAACCAGCGCGTCGGCAGCCGCGCGTCGCAGCAGTACGTGATCTGGGTGAAGGACCTGGACCGCCTCGACGGGCTGCTGGCCGAACTCGTGCAGGCGGAGCCGTCCTGGATCAACGGCCCGTCGTGGACGCTCGTCGACGACACCGAGGCCATCCGCGAGGCGCAACGAGAAGCCGTGGCGGACGCACTGCGTCGTGCCGAGGGCTACGCGTCGGCGCTGGGGCGGCGGCTCGGGCCGTTGCTGCGCATCGGTGACACGGAGGGCGGCGCGCACTACCAGCCGCGGATGATGAGCGGCGCCGCGTCGTTCGAGATGGCGGGGCCCGCCGGGATGGTCGACCAGCTGAACCTGAAGGCACAGCAGATCACCGTCTCGGCTTCGTGCACCGCCGCCTGGTCGTTGCTCGACTGACAAGCCGACAGGGCTGCTTCTGGGCATCGTCCTGAGGTCTGACGCGCGGATCGTGCTGCGGCGTGATCCGCGCTGACGACGTCAGTCCATAGCGTTCTGCTCCATGCGGAACTTGTTGATCGGCATGGTCGTCGGGGCGGCCGCCATGGCTTCCATCGCGCCGGCGCACGCGATCATCGGCGGGGAGACGGCGACCGGGAAGCACACGTGGATCGCCGATCTGGGGCACGACGACAACGGGCACGGCTGCGGTGGCGGCCTGATCGCCTCGCAGTGGGTCGTGACGGCCGAACACTGTCTGGGCACGGTCGCGGTCGGCACGCCGATCCGGATCGGTTCCCACGACCGACTGGAGGGCGGCACCGTCGTCGCCGTCGAGAGCGTGCACAAGGGCGACTACGGCGACATCGGCCTGGTCAAACTGAAGAACCCGGTGGCAGAGGCACCGCTGACCGTCGGACCGATGCCGGTGTCCGGGCCGATCCGGCTGCTGGGCTGGGGCATGGACGCGCAGTCGTCGCCGACGTCGCCGCGTGAGCTGAAGCAGCTCGACACCGAGGTGCTCGGCCAGTGCGGCGGGGACGACGAGATCTGCGTGAAGCAGTCCGGCGACGCCGCCGCGTGCCACGGTGACTCGGGAACGCCCGCGGTCGTCGACGGCAAGGTCGTCGCAGTGACGAGCCGTGGTCCTATCGGGCCGTGCGGCGGCGAAGGCTGGACCGTCTACACCGCCGTAGCGCCGCATCAGGCGTGGATCGACAGCACGATCACTAGTGCCCGTTGAGTGATTCCATCGTGTTGTGCACCGCAACGGCGTCGCGGTCGCCCGGACGGGCCTTGAGCCAGTTCTTGAGCCACTCGACGCGGCGTTTGGCGGCCGCTGCCAGCGTCAACGTGATGTAGGCGCGGCGCTCCCACTCGCGCGCCGATCGCATCGCGTCGGCGGCCGGCCTCCACTCGTCGCGAAGGGTGCCGACGAGTGCGCGCGCCAGCACCGGATCTTTCTCGGGATCGACCTGCAGGTCCGGCATTCCCCCACCCCCAGTGTCGCTGCGACGCGACACTGTGAGTGTGCATGAAGGACCGTCCGGTTCGGCAAGCCTTACTCGGCCGCGTACCGCCAGAAGTCGCGCATGATCGCGGTCGGGGTGGGACTCGTCATGGCCGTGCGGGTGAGCAGGATCGTGACCGCGTCCTGGGCAGGGACGACGTGCGCGGCCGTGCCGGAACCGCCGACCCAGCCGTAGCGGCCTGGCGAGTTCCACGGGTCGATCTCGGCGATGTCGACGCTGCCGCCGATGCCCCAGCCCTGGCCCTCCAGGAAGATGCGCGCGGCCTCGCGTTCCTGCTCGGACGTCGTGTCGGTCGCCAGTTGCGGCAGCAGGTCGCTGGTGAGCAGGAAGCGGTTGAAGGCCAGCAGGTCGTCCACAGTGGACTTGAGGCCGCCGCCGCCGGACGGGAAGACGTCGCTGACGAAGCCGGTGTTCGTCATGCCGAGCGGCTCGTAGAAACGGTCGGCCAGGTAGCCCGGGAGTGAACCCGTGACGCGGTCGGCCAGCACGCCGAGCACGTCGTATCCGGTGTTGTAGAGCCACCCTTCGCCGGGCTGGTGCAGCAACGGGACCTGGGCGAGACGCTTCAGCCACTCGTCCGGGGCCGGCAGGTCCGCGACGCCGTGCAGGTGTGCCTCTTCGAAGAGTTTGGCGGTGGCGGGCAACGAGAAGTCCGCCGTGAAGCCCCAGCCGGAGCGGGACGTCAGCAGGTGCCGGACGGTGATCGGCCCCGTCGCCGGGACGACGTCGGCGATCTCGCTGGCCGGCGTGCGGACGACCAGCGGGTTCGCCAGTTCCGGCAGCCAGTTCGCGATCGGGTCGTCGAGCCCGATCCTGCCGTCCCGCACCAGGAGCGCCGCCGCCGTGGCGACGATCGGCTTGCTGATCGAGGCGATCGGGAAGACCGCCTCGCGGGACTCGCCGACCGCAGCGAACTCGACGCTGCCGCCTCGGGCGATGACGGCGACCGAGACCGGAACGGTGTCGCGGTGGGACTCGAGCAGCGTCTGCAGCGTCACCGTTCCAAGATAGCCGTGATGCCCTGGCCGCCGGCGGCGCAAATGGACACGAACCCGCGACCGCTTCCCCTCTGGTGCAACAACTTCGCCAAGGTCGCGACAATTCGGCCACCGGTGGCGGCGAACGGGTGGCCTGCCGCGAGCGACGAGCCGTTGACGTTCAGTTTGGACCTGTCGATCTCGCCGAGTTCCTTCTCCCAGGCCTTCAGCGTGGCGAGCACCTGCGACGCGAACGCCTCGTGCACCTCGTAGAAGTCGAAGTCCTGCAGCGTGAGGCCCGCCTTGTCGAGCATGCGCGGTGCGGCGTGCACGGGTGCCATGAGCAGGCCCTCGTCGCCGTGCACGTAGTCGACGGCGGCGGTCTCGGCGAACGTCAGGTAGGCGAGGACCGGAAGCTTGCGTTCAGCGGCCCACTCCTCGGTGGCGAGCAGGACCGCGGAGGCACCGTCGGAGAGCGGGGTCGAGTTGCCGGCGGTCATCGTGTCGCCGAAGACCGGCTTGAGCTTGGCGAGCTTCTCGGCGCTGCTGTCCGGGCGGAGGTTCTGGTCGCGGGTCAGGCCCAGGTACGGGGTGACGAGGTCGTCGAAGAAGCCCTCGTCGTAGGCGCGGGCGAGGTTCTGGTGGCTGCGTGCGGTGAGTTCGTCCTGGTCCTCGCGCGTGATGCCGTACTCGGCGGCGGTGATGGCCGCGTGCTCGCCCATGGACATGCCGGTGCGCGGTTCGCCGTTGCGGGGCAGGTGCGGGACGACGTGGCCGGGGCGCAGCTTCGTCAGCAGGCTGACCTTGCGGGTGCGGTTGAACTCCAGCAGGAGCTTGCGGAAGTTCTCGTTCACGCCGATCGGCGCGTCGCTGGTGGTGTCGACGCCGCCCGCGATGCCCGCCTCGATCTGGCCGAGCGCGATCTTGTTCGCGACCGCGATGATCGCCTGCAGACCGGTGCCGCACGCCTGCTGGAGGTCGTAGGCGGGGGTCTCGGGACTGAGTTTGCTGCCGAGGACCGACTCGCGGACGAGGTTGAAGTCGCGCGAGTGCTTCAGCACGGCGCCCGCGACCACCTCACCGAGGCGTACGCCCTGCAGGCCGAAGCGGCTCACCAGGCCGTCCAGCACCGTCGTGAACATGTCCTGGTTCGACGCGGTGGCGTACGGGCCGTTCGAGCGGGCGAACGGGATGCGGTTGCCGCCGATGATCGCTACTCGCATGCCGCCATACTACCTACTAGCGGGTAGACTTACTAGCGAGTAGGTTGTGTGACGTGGACAGGTACCAGAAGTTCGCGACGTCGGGGCTGGGTCGCCAGCTCGTGCGCAGGCTCGGCCTGCCGAACCCGTATCCGCTCCGCCGTGACGCCGCTCTGGCGACACCCGTTCTGGTGGGTGGCGCTTCCCGGCTGTCTTTTCTGAAGCAGCTGGAAACAGGGGCGGCTCCCTACGGCGCGCTGGTGTTCGACGCATCCGAGATCTCGGCCGTCGCGGACCTGCGGCAGTTGCACGACTTCTTCCACTCGGCGATCACGCAGCTCGGGCCGTGCGGGCGGGTGATCGTGATCGGGCGGTCGCCGGACTCCGTGGCGCAACGCGCGCTCGAAGGGTTCGTGCGGTCGGTCGGCAAGGAGCTGCGCCGCGGCGGCACGGCCAACCTGGTCCACGTGGCGGACGGCGCCGAGGACGGGGTCGAGTCGACGCTGCGGTTCCTGCTGTCCGGGCGGTCCGCGTACGTGTCCGGGCAGGTCGTCCACGTGTCCGGGAACTCGCCGGCAGGCACGCTGGACGGCAAGGTCGCGCTGGTCACGGGTGCCTCCCGGGGCATCGGCGAGGCGATCGCCACGGCTCTGGGACGCGATGGCGCGCACGTGGTCTGCCTCGACGTGCCTGCGGCCGGCGACGAGCTGTCGAAGGTCGCGAACGCCGTCGGCGGGTCGGCGTTGCAGCTCGACATCACCGGCGATCCCGCGCGGCTGACCTCGTACCTGCTGGAACGGCACGGCGGCGTCGACGTCGTCGTGCACAACGCGGGCATCACCCGCGACAAGACGTTGGCGCGCATGGACTCCTCGCTGTGGGACTCGGTGCTGGAGGTCAACCTCGCCTGCCAGGAACGGATCAACGAGGCGCTGCTGGACGGCGACGTGCTGCGCGACGGCGGGCGGATCGTCGGGGTGTCGTCGATCGCCGGCATCGCGGGCAACGTCGGCCAGACCAACTACGCCACGTCGAAGGCCGGTGTGATCGGGATGGTCCAGACGCTCGCACCCGTGCTGGCCGCTCGCGGGGCCACGATCAACGCGGTGGCGCCCGGTTTCATCGAGACGAAGATGACCGCGGCGGTGCCGTTCGCGACGCGCGAGGTCGGGCGGCGGATGAACAGCCTGTCGCAGGGCGGGTTGCCGGCGGACGTCGCGGAGACCGTGGCGTGGTTCGCGTCGCCGGGTTCCGGTGGCGTGAACGGGAACGTCGTGCGGGTGTGCGGTCAGATGCTGCTGGGGGCCTGATGTTGCTGCGTGCCGCTCTGACGTCGTTCCGGCGCGGGGAAACCCTTGCCGCGGAACCGGTTTCAGCTTCTTTGGACGTGTCGCTGAAGCATCTGGCGGCGTACAACGCGGTGTGCGGGTTCGGGTTGCGTGACGCGTTGCCGCTGACGTACCCGCACGTGCTGGGCTTTCCGTCGCAGATGAAGCTGATGTCAGGCTCCGGGTTCCCGTTCCCGTTGCCCGGCCTCGTGCACATCGCGAACCGGATCACGCAGTCGCGTCCGCTGAAGCTGTGCGAACCGCTGGAGATCACGGTGTCCGCGCGCGATCTGCGGCCGCACCCGCAGGGCACCCAGGTCGACGTGGTGACGTCGGTTTCCGGTGTCTGGGAAGGGGTTTCGACCTACCTGCGGCGCACCGGCGGCTCGTCGGGACAGAGCGAGGAGCTGCAGCGTCCGGCCGGGTCGGCGGTGTGGCGGGTGCCCGCGGACATCGGGCGGCGTTACGGCGCGGCGTCCGGCGACCGCAACCCGATCCACCTGCATCCGTTGAGCGCCAGGCTGTTCGGCTTCAAGCGGGCCATCGCGCACGGGATGTGGACGAAGGCGCGGTGCCTGGCCGCGCTGGAGGGGCGGCTTCCCGAGGCCGTGACGGTGGACGTCCGGTTCAAGAAGCCGCTGCTCATCCCCGGTCGTGTCGAGTTCTCGGCGGCCGAGGGCGCGAACGGCTGGGAGTTCGCCGTGTGGGGCAAGGGGCCCCACCTGGTCGGTTCAGCGGCGTGACGGTGGATGCCAGACGTTGCCGTCGACGAGGTCGCCGAAGCCCATCCAGACGAGGTTCATGAGGCGGGCCGCGACGACGCCGGCGGGTTCCTCCGGGTGGTCGAGCCACCAGTCCGCGAGCGACTCGCCGGCCCCGACCAGCGCGGCGGCCAGCGACTCGGCCTCCAGCTTGGTCGCCGGTGCCTTCGTGGACTGGGTGAGCAGTGCCGCGACCAGTGAGACCGCGCGGCCGCGCATGTCCGTGAGCTCGATCGCGAACGGACCGCCCTGGGTGGACGCCTGCCGGTGCAGCACCTGCCAGCTCGCCCGGTTCTCGCCGACGAACCCGAAGAACGCCCGCAGGCCGCTCCACAACTGCACGTCGGGTTCCTGGTCGGGCTCGACGCCCGTCGCGATGGCCTCCATCATGCGGGTGGCCTCGCGCCGGATGCAGGTCGCGAACAGCTCCTCCTTCGAGCCGAGGTAGGCGTAGAGCATCGGCTTGGAGATGCCCGCGACCTCGGAGATCTCGTCCATCGACGCCGAGTGGAAGCCGAGTCGTGAGAACACGTCGACGGCGGCATCCATGATCTGCCGCTCACGCACGGCGCGTGGCAAGCGCTTGGCTCGACCTTCTGTGCGCATCATTACCCCTCGGTTCGGAGCGGCAAGATTATCCGATCGGGTTGCCGCTCTATCTACTGGTGAGTAGTCTTACTCGCGAGTAGGTACCAGGAGGTGTGTCCATGACGCTCGACCTCACCACCGAGGCGATCGCGAAGCTCAGCCCGGCCGAGCTGATCAGCACGTTGCAGCAGATCACGCCGGACGACCCGGCGCTGGCCGATGTGAACATCGACGTCATCGCCCGTGGCATCGACCCGAAGAAGCTCGGCAAGGACGACTTCGCCGCACTGCTGAACGCCCTGGGCGCGCTCGCCGACGGCGGCGCCGACCTCGACCTGTCGAAGATGGACCCGTCCAACTTCGCCCGCATCATCTCGCGCGCCTCGAAGGACCAGATCGAGGCCGTCGTCGCGGATCCCGCCCTGCGCGTGCGCGTGCTGGACGAGGTGTTCCGCCGCATGGAGGTCCACTTCCGCGCGGACCGGGCAGGCGCGACCAAGGCCGTCGTGCACTTCCACGTGCTGGAAGACGTCTACGAGGCCATCATCGAGAACGCGGAATGCACCATCAACAAGGGCGTGACGCGCGAGGCCCGTGCCATCGTGACGCTGACGCCCGCCGACTTCCTGAAGCTGGCGACCGGCAACGCGTCCGCGCCAGTGCTCTTCATGACGGGCAAGCTGAAGGTCAAGGGCGACCTGGGGTTCGCGGCCGGGTTCATGAGCCTGTTCAACATCCCGAAGGCTTAGGAGACTTTCTGTGGGTGGCTTCTCGCTCGAGCTGAACGAAGACCAGACGGACCTGCGCGACTGGGTGCACGGCTTCGCTCGCGACGTGATCAGGCCGGCGGCCTCCGAGTGGGACGAGCGCGAGGAGACACCGTGGCCGGTGATCCAGGAGGCGGCGAAGATCGGCCTCTACGGCTTCGAGTCCCTCGCGACCTGGTTCGCCGACCCGATCGGCCTGTCGCTGCCGATCGCGACCGAGGAACTCTTCTGGGGCGACGCCGGCATCGCCCTGGCCCTGATGGGCACCGGCCTCGCCGTGGCGGGCATCTTCGCGGGCGGTGAGCCCGAGCAGCTGGCCGAGTGGGTGCCGGAGTGCTTCGGCGACGAGTCGGACCCGAAGCTGGCCGCCTTCTGCGCCTCCGAACCCCAGGCGGGCTCCGACGTCGCCGGCTACCGGACCCGCGCGCGTTACGACGAGGCCACCGACGAGTGGGTGCTCAACGGCCAGAAGGCATGGGCCACCAACGGCGGCATCGCGAACGTGCACGTGGTCACCGCCGTCATCGATCCCGCGCTGGGTTCTCGTGGCCAGGCCGGTTTCATCATCCCGCCCGGCACACCCGGCCTGTCGTCCCCCGGCAAGATCAAGAAGCACGGCATGCGCGCCTCGCACACGGCCGACGTGTTCCTCGACGACGTGCGCGTTCCAGGCCGCTGCGTCCTGGGCGGCAGGGAACGACTGGAGGCGCGGCTCGCCCGTGCCCGCGAAGGCCTGAAGTCAGGCGGCCAGGCGGCGATGGCCACGTTCGAGACAACGCGTCCGACCGTGGGCGCGATGGCGGTCGGTGTCGCACGTGCCGCCTACGAGTACTCGCTGGACTACGCGAAGGACCGCGAGGCGTTCGGGCGCAAGATCATCGAGAACCAGTCGATCGCGTTCGACCTCGCGAACATGCGAATGGAGATCGACGCGTCACGACTGCTGGTGTGGCGGGCGGCGTGGATGGGGCGCAACAACGTGCCTTTCACCGCCGGCGAGGGATCGATGTCGAAGCTCAAGGCGTCCGAGGTGTCGGTGTGGGCGACCGAGCGGGCGATCCACATCCTCGGCGGGGCCGGGTACACGCGGGAGCACCCGGTGGAGCGGATGCATCGCGACGCCAAGATCTTCACCATCTTCGAAGGTACGAGCGAGATCCAGCGACTTGTGGTGTCCCGCATGATCTCGGGCATGCAGATCAAGTAGCAGATGGCGGGCGGCTTCCGAGTTGCCCGCCATCCCGGTAACACCCCGCCTACATCACTCGATCTTTGCTTCCGACGGCACGACGGAAGCGGTGGTGGATGAACGGGCGGATCGCCGAGTGGATGCGGGACGGCGGAGCGGTCGCGGTAACGTTGGCCGGCATCGCTCTTTACGTGGCGTTACGACTGCCGTCGGCGATCTTCTACGCGCGGCTGGGCACAACCCCCGAGGCAGCCGGAATCACCTACTTGACGCTGCTGACCGGATCGACGCTCGGCGCCGGTCTGACGATCGCGGTGTCCGGACTCATGGTTCTGCTCTTGGCGGCAGCCGCGGTGTACGTGGCGACCGCCGTCAAGGCAGTCGTCTTGGTCGGACACATCGTTGCGATGAGGCGTGTGGCTTCGAACAGGCTGCACGACGAGTATCTCGAGAGGGTCGTAGCGGCCATAGAGAGCCTGTGGAGTACCTACGGCAGCTACATCGAGCAGCGGTCCGGGGCCACACTCGACTTTCTCAAACAAGACTTGACCAGGCGTTTCGAACTCGGCCGCCTGGGCGTACGAACCCACAGCCAGCAGCAGGAACTGGATGAACGCCGCGCACGCTGGACGACACTCTTCTCCCTTCGGGATGCCATGGAAGCGCCCGGACACCTCAGCACCGAGTGGCTTGTCCTCAACGGCAAGAGAACGGCCATCATCGTCGCGTTTTTCGCCATCTTCGCCGGCCTTCCGCTGTTCGCATTCGCCCAGGCGAGGGAAGTCATGCAGGCCAGACAGGACCTCGGCAGCAAATTCGGCCTGTTCGCGTACAGCGCGCAGCCGGTGCGGATCGACATCGCCTCCAAGGAGGCACCGCCCACCTTCAGCCCTTACGTGGGGAAGGACCTGTTCCTGATCGGGCAGAACGCGCAACAGGTAGTCCTGTACTTCCCAGCGGAGCGCAGGACGCTCATGTTCCCGGCGAACGCGGTGCAGATCTCGACTCGCTGAGAGTGATTGAGGAGTAACACCACGTCCCACTGCGCCGATCAGCCCAGTAGGTCGGCGTTAGGGGGATCGTGGTGCTCCCGAATGTGTTCCTGATGGCCGCCGCGGTCCTGGCCGGGGCCGCGAGCAGTGCCTACGTCGTGACGGTCGTGGACCGTCCGCAACCGGTCGTCGTCAGCCATGTGGTGCGTGTCGTCGACGCGGAGACGGTCGAGGTGCGCGAAGGCGATCGCACGACGGCCGTGAAGCTCGTGAACGTTGCCGCGCCCGCTGCGGACGAGTGTCTGCACGCGGAGGCGCGGAATTTGCTCACCCAGCTGCTGCCCGAGGGCACACAGGTGACCGTGACGCGGGAAGGGCCGTTCGCTGCTCTGTCCACACAGGACGGGAAGCTGGTCAACGCGGCGTTGATCGGCGAGGGGCTCGCGGTGCCTACCGTCAACGGCATCCGGTTTCTCGGCCAGGCCAAGGAAGCGAACAACTCGGCCGTGGAGAAGCGGAAAGGGCTGCATTCGCCGGACGTGCCGTGCACGTTGCCCGGGCAGGTCAGGGCGATCACCGAGGCCGCGGCCGTGGTCGAGGCGCAGCCGCTCAAGGGCAGCAGGGCCGAGTTGACGGTGGCCGCGGACACGGCGAAGACCGCCATCGGGCTGGTGGATCAGCTGGCCAAGCCTGGCGGGCTGACGTGGGACGCGGTGGCGCCGGTGGACCAGACGGTGTTGCTGGCGAAGGTCACCAAGGTGGTGCCGACGTTGTACCGCAAGGAAGCCGAGCTGCGGAACGTCGTCAAGGGGTTGAAGTGATGGCCCGCCGTTCCCCTGAGCCGGCGGGCCACTCGCGCAAGCATCGGGGTTCGCGGTTATGGCTCGGTAAAAAGGCTGGTGGTCCTGGTGTTCTGAGGCATGAGGTTGTTGCCGCCGGTGTGGTTGATCGTGGCGGCGACGATCGCGTTCTGCGGACTCGCGTTAAAGGGGCAGCGTCAGGATCGCGCCCACGCGCTTGAGTTCGCGGCGGTGCACTGCCAGCAGCACCACGTCGGACGGGCGGCGGAAGTGCAGCACGACGAAGTTCGGGTGCGGTGGGTCCTGGTCGGCGATCTGCTCGACGCGGCCCTCGTCGTCGCTGAAGACGATCCGCTCGGCCCAGATCAGCTTGGTGGGGCCGAAGAACAGCTCGCCTTCGTGCCACTCGCCGTCCAGGAAGACGTCGCCGTCGCCGCGTGAGTTGTCTTCTCCGCTGGGCCCGAAGGTCTCCGCGAAGACTCCCCCGAGAATCTCGAAAAGCACAGACATGAACGAACCCCCTTCGTTGCTACGGGAACGAGCTGGGCGCCCAGCTGGTTCCCGCGCTGTCTCGGAGGTCTAGCCGAACGGCTGGCCGGCCTCGCGCAGCCAGGCGCGCTCACGCGAGTGGTCCGGCATGGCGGGCCAGCCGTTGATCCTCGCGATCAGGACCCAGTACCGCTCGGCACGCGGGTCCGCGAAGTCGGAGAGTTCGCGCAGCCGCTCGACGAGGCGTTCGTCGTTCGGCAGGTTCAGCGCTTCCGCCCAGTTGGAGTTCACGCGGTCCACGACCGTGCGCGCTTCAGCGGACTCCGGCGCGATACCGGCGTCGATGGCCTCGCGCGCCTGGGCGATCGCGAAGTTGAACGCCTCCATCTGCCCCTCGGCCGGCGGACCCATGTCCGCACCCGCCCTGCGCTGTTCCTCGTGCTGCTGGGACATCCGCTTGACCGACGCGCGGAAGTCCGGGTCCTGCACGAGCTTCGCGAGCTCGACCCACGCTTCCAACTGCTCGGTCGACGGGTCGTCCGGCAGTTCGACCCGCACGGAACGCATGTGCTGCTCGAACTGCGGGTCCAGCTCGTAGGGCCCGAACACCTCCTCGAAGAAGTCGTCGAGGATCCGCTGGCGCTCCTCGTCCGACATGCGTGCCAACTCGTTCATCAGTTCCATCTCCCCTCCCTTGGCGACGGCGCGCAGGACGGCACGGCGTAGCCGCAAAGTCCTCATTTGCGCGTCGATCGCATCCGCATGGGTGCGCGCCACGTCGGTCATCGAGACCTCGCGGGCGAGAATCCGCCCGACGGTCGGCAGATCCACACCCAGGTCGCGAAGGGTGCGGACGAGCTTGAGCTTGGCGACCGCCTCACCGTCGTACGTCCGGTAGCCGCCGACCGTTCTGGAGGTGGGCGGGATGAGGCCCTGGTCGGAGTAGAACCGGATCGTCCTGACGGTGAGGCCGGTCATCCTGGCCAGCTCGCCGATCTGGTAGCGCGTCACGGGGACAACTGTGCAGTCTCCAGTGACTGGAGAGTCAAACGGATCAACCGATCGAGTTCCAGAACGAGCAGTTGTGCCTGGTCAGGCCGTTGACCTGACCGATGTGGCCGAGCGAGTACTCCTGGACGTTGCCGGAACGGTAGGTCGCCCAGCCCGGGTTGCCGGTGCGGGCGAACGTCGTCCAGTCGCGGATCAGCGTCGAGGCGAGCCGCTGCTGGGCGGGGTCGAGGTCGAACATCGGGATGTCGAACAGGTAGGCGAGCTCGGCGGAGTGCAGGGCTCCGCCAGGGAAGGTCTCCGAGAAGAGGTCCTTGAAGTAGCCGAGCGGCGCGGTGCGGTCGGCGAACTCGTAGCCGTACGTCGGCGTGTAGCGGGAGAGCAGCCGGTCGTCGGCGAGCTGGTTGCAGGCCCACACGCCGTCGGTGAGAACGGTGCCGTACGCAAGACGCGCGGACTCGCCGACCGGGTACTCGGCGGCGATCTTGGCGGCCTTCTCCGCGCCGTACGCCTGCTGAAGCAAACCGTTGTAGTCGAACGGTTCCGGCACGGTCGCGGACGTCAGCCTGCCCTCGTCCCTGGTGTTGCCCCAGATCAACGGGACGCGGTTGAACCGGCCGGACCGCAGCGCGTCAACGGGGTTCACCGGCAGCACCCGGTTGCCGGTCACAACAGGGGTCGCGCCGCGGTCGATGGCGGTGAAAGCACTGGCGGGCAACGCACGCAGGCACGCGACGTCCGAGCAACCGAGCTGCGCGGACAACGCCACCGCGTCGGTCTGCGCCGCGGACTTCGAGATCCAGGGAGCACTGGCCGGCTTGCCGTGGATCACGCCGTTGGCACCCCACGTCGTGGAGCAGCCGCCGCTCTGCGCGATGGCCTTCTGGAACAGGCCGCGCGACAGCGGTGACGTGACGTGCGCGCACACGTCGAACGCGCCGCCCGACTCACCGAAAACCGTGACGTTGCGCGGATCCCCGCCGAACGCGGCGGCGTTGCGCTGCACCCACTTCAGCGCGGCCTGCTGGTCCTCGATGCCGTACGCGCCCGAGTCGGGCAGGCTCGGGTGCCCGAAGAAACCGAAGAAACCCAGGCGGTAGTTGATGGTCACGACCACCACGTCGCCCTGCACGGCCAGCCTGCTCGTGCCGAACCCCGCGCCGGACAGGTAGCTGTTGCCGCCGCCGTGGATCCACACCATGACCGGCTTGCGCCCGTGCCGCGAAGGCGTGGTGACGTTGAGGTAGAGGCAGTCCTCGTCGGTGCTCGGCGAACCGGCACCGGCCGACTGGGCACAGGCAGGGCCGGGTTGACCGGCGTCGCGCGGAGTCGTCCACGGCGTCACCGGCTGCGGTGAACGCCATCGCAGCTCACCGACGGGCGGTGCCGCGTAGGGAATTCCCTGGTACTGCTGGTGATCAGCGAGAACGGTGCCACGCACCGGTCCGGAGTCGGTCCGCACCAGGCCACTCTCACCGGCCTGCGCCACCCCGGTCAGGCCCAGCAGCAGACCCGCGCTGATCAGCAAAGACAGTCGCTTGCGCATTTTTCGTGTGCCCCCTCAGAAGAAGCTTTGACACACCTGCGTCGATCGAAGGGTCCGCCGATCGACATCCGTGGACCTTCCACATACCGAGCCGCCCATGAGGCACGATCACCTGCGTGGGGGCGATCATCTGGCAGTACGCGGCGGCGGGGGCGCTGGCCGTGGTGTGGCTGTTGTTGCTGGTCCGGCGCCTGGGCCTGCCCTCTCGCCGACAGCGGACCAGGCGCGACGCCCAGTCACCCGTCTGGTTGTCGATCGTCGGCTGGCTGCTGATCGCCGTGCTCGTGGCGGCGACGGCGGGCGGCGGACTGCTGTGGCTGCTGGGCTGGCCGACGATGCCGAAGCAGGCGGCGTTCAGCACGACCGAGATGCTCGACCTGTTGAAGATCGGGCTCGCGGTGGTCGCGGGGTTCGGCGGCGTGGTCGCGCTCGCGGTGAACTACCGCAAGCAACGCGTCACGAACGAACGTTTCAAGGTCGCCGCGGAACTGCTCAGCGGTGAGCAGGCCGGTCTGCGGATCGCGGGTGTCTCCGCCATGGCCGGTCTCGCCGACGACTGGGATGCCCAGCGGCAGATGTGCGTCGACGCGTTGATCGACCAACTGAGGCTGCAAGAGGGTGATCAGGGCGCCGAGGTGGCGAACAAGATCTTCCGTGCGCTGCGGGAACGACTCGGCACGCCGCGCGAGGCGGGTCCGTGGTCAGCGTTGAACTTCGACTTCACCGGCGTCCGGTTCGTCGACGCCGACTTCAGCGAGCGCACCTTCGCGGGTGCGGTGATCTTCGATGGCGCCGAGTTCACCGGTGATCACACCTCGTTCGAGCGGACCGCGTTCCACCGCACGACGCTGAGCTGTCACGGCACGACGTTCACGAACACCGAGGTGAACTTCCAGGACGCGTACTTCCGTTACACCGCAATGGAGTTCGTCGGCTGCACGTTCGACCGCGCGACCTTCAACATGCGGGGCATGGAGGCATCACGCCGCGCGATCGACTTCTACCGCAGCGACTTCATCAGCAGCAGCATCACCGGACGGGACACGACAGTTCGCCTGATCCGGGTCGAACTCTGCACACTCGCGGACAGCACCATCGACGTGCAGTCGTTCGAGCCCAGCTTCAAGGCCCTGCGGTTCAGCCGCAACACCGTCGTGGGTGGGGAGCCGGCAGGGCTCCCCACCACGTCGAACGGACCTCAGTAGGTCATCGCGATGCCCGGCTCGGCCAGCAGAGCGCCGACGTCGGCCAGGAACTGCGAACCCTGCTGACCGTCGACCACGCGGTGGTCGAACGACAGCGCGAGCTGGCAGATCTTGCGGATCTTGATCTCGCCGTCGACCACCCACGGCATGTCGCGGATCGCGCCGAGGGCGAGGATCGCGGACTCTCCGGGGTTGAGGATCGGCGTGCCGGTGTCGACGCCGAAGACGCCGACGTTGGTGATCGTGATGGTGCCGTTCATCATGTCGGCCGGCGACGTCTTGCCGTCACGGGCGACCGTGGCGAGCTCGTCGAGCGCCACCGCGAGTTCCTTCAACGACATGCGGTCGGCGTCGCGGACCTTCGGCACCACCAGGCCGCGCGGCGTTGCGGCCGCGATGCCCAGGTGGACGTAGTCCTTGTAGACGATCTCGTTCGCCGCCGCGTCCCACGTCGCGTTGACGTCCGGCGTGCGACGGGCCGCGAGGATGATCGCCTTGGCGCAGAACGCCAGCGGCGTCAGCTTCACGCCGCGGAACTCCGGCGCGTTCTTCAGGCGCGCGCGCAGTTCCATCATCGGCGTCACGTCGACCGTCAGGAACTCGGTGACGTGCGGCGCGGTGAACGCGCTGTCCACCATCGCCTGCGCGGTCGCCTTGCGGACGCCCTTGATCGGCACCCGGCGTTCGCGCGAGCCGTTGTCCACATAGGACGCTGCCGGAGCGGCGGCGGCGACCGGGGCTGCCACCGCGGTCTCGACGTCCTCCCGCGTGATCACGCCGTTCGGGCCGGAGCCCGTGAGCGCGTGCAGGTCGACGCCGAGGTCCTTGGCCAGCTTGCGCACCGGCGGCTTGGCCAGCGGCACGTACCCACCCGGCGCCTGCACGGGAGCGGCGACCACGACCGGAGCCGGGGGCGCCACAACAGGAGCAGGAGCGGGAGCGGGCGGAGCCACGACTGCCGCGGCCGGAGCAGCGGCGGGCGCGTCCTTGCGGGCCCGGCGCTTCGCGGTACCGGACTTCGGGCCGTAGCCGACGAGCGTCGCGATGCGCCCGCCCGGCATCTCCTCGCCGATCTTGCCGGACGAGGTGCCGTTCGCTTCCGCCACAACAGGAGCGGGAGCGGCCGCGCCACCGGGGTCGGTGTCGATCGTGATGATCGGGACGCCGACCTCGACGGTCTGACCGGGCTCCGCGAGGAGCTCGGTCACGACGCCCGCCCACGGGCAGGGCAGCTCGACGGCGGCCTTGGCCGTCTCGATCTCGACGATGATCTGGTTGACCGTGACGGTGTCACCCGGCTTCACGTGCCAGGTGAGGATGTCGGCCTCGGTCAGCCCCTCTGCCGTGTCGGGCAAGGGGAACTGCTTGAACTGCGGCATTTCCGGTTGTCCCCTTACCAGGCGAGAGAGCGGTCGACGGCGTGCAGCACCCGGTCGAGGTCGGGGAGGAACTCCTCCTCGAGCTTCGAGGGCGGGTACGGGGTGTCGAAACCGGTCACCCGCAGCACCGGTGCCTGCAAGGAGTAGAAGCACTCCTGCTGGACCTTGGCTGCAATCTCGCTGCTGATCGAGGACTCGGACGGCGCCTCGGACACGACGATCAGACGGCCGGTGCGGCGCACCGAGTCGTAGACCGGCGCGAGGTCCAGCGGCGACAGCGTGCGCAGGTCGATGACCTCCAGCGACGTGCCGTCCTCGGCGGCCGCGTTGGCGGCGTCGAGCGAGGTGCGGACCATCGGGCCGTACGCGACCAGCGTCGCGTCGGTGCCCTGACGCAGGACGCGCGACTCGAACAGCTTGCCGGGCTGGGCCGTGGTGTCGACCTCGCCCTTCTCGTAGTAACGACGCTTGGGCTCGAAGAACAGCACCGGGTCGTCGCTGTCGATCGCCTGCTGGATCATCCAGTACGCGTCGGCCGGGTTCGAGCACGAGACGACCTTGAGGCCGGCGGTGTGCGCGAAGTACGACTCGGGCGACTCCGAGTGGTGCTCGACCGCACCGATGCCGCCGCCGAACGGCACGCGGATCACGATGGGCAGCTTGATCTTGCCCTGGGTGCGGTAGTGCAGCTTCGCGACCTGCGACACGATCTGGTCGAAGCCCGGGAAGATGAAGCCGTCGAACTGGATCTCGCACACCGGGCGGTAGCCGCGGATCGCGAGGCCGACGGCGGTGCCGATGATGCCGGACTCCGCGAGCGGCGTGTCGAGAACGCGCTGCTCACCGAAGTCCTTCTGCAGGCCGTCGGTGATTCGGAAGACGCCGCCGAGCTTGCCGATGTCCTCGCCCATCATGATGACCTTGGGGTTGGCCTCCATGGCCGCCCGCAGGCCCATGTTCAGGGCTTTGGAGATCGTGAGCGTCTGCGGGCCGGCCGGCGCTGCGGCTGTGGAACGGTCCATGGTCGGAGCAGCCATCAGTGCTCACCTCCAGCAAAACCCGAGACGTAGTCGAGGAATTCGTCGCGCTGCGCGTCGAGGACGGGGCTGCCCTCCGCGTACACGTTGCTGAAGATCCGTTCAGCGGGCGGATCGGGCATGTTCGTGCAGAACTCCCGCAGTTCCTCGCCCAGCTTGTCGGCGTCGGCCTCGACGCTGTCGAAGAAGTCGTGGTCGGCCCACTGCTGGCGGACCAGGTAGACCTTCACGCGCTCGATCGGGTCCTTGAGCTTCCACATCTCCAGCTCGTCCGACAGGCGGTAGCGCGTCGGGTCGTCGGAGGTGGTGTGCGCGTCCATCCGGTAGGTGAACGCCTCGATCAGGATCGGGCCGTTGCCGTGGCGGCACTCGTCCAACGCCCACTTCGTCACGGCGAGCGTCGCGAGGACGTCGTTGCCGTCGACGCGGATGCCGGGGAAGCCGTAGCCGCGGGCGCGCTGGTACAGCGGCAGGCGCGACTGGCGCTCGGTGGGCTCGGAGATGGCCCACTGGTTGTTCTGGCAGAAGAAGACGAGCGGCGCGTCGTAGACCGCGGCCCACACGAAGCCCTCGTGCACGTCACCCTGGCTGGTCGCGCCGTCGCCGAAGAAGCACATGGTGGCTTCGCCTTCGTCGTCGCCGACCTTGCCGTCGAACTTCTGGCCCATCGCGTACCCGGCCGCGTTGAGGACCTGGTTGCCGATGACGATCGTGTACGGGTGGAAGCGCTTCTCGACGGGGTCCCAGGTGCCCTGGTCCGTGCCGCGGAAGATGCCGAGCAGCTCGGTCGGGTTGATCCCGCGCGTCCACGCGATGCCGTGCTCGCGGTAGCTCGGGAACGCCATGTCCGTCTGACGCATCGCGCGGCCGGCGCCGATCTGGGCCGCCTCCTGGCCGAGCAGCGGCACCCAGATGCCGAGCTGGCCCTTGCGCTGCAACGCGTTCGCCTCGCGGTCGACCCGGCGGATCAGGACCATGTCGCGGTACAGACCGCGCAGTTCCTCCGCCGAGATGTCGATGTCGAAGTCGGGGTGCTGGACCCGCTCACCCTCCGGGGTGAGGAGCTGCACCAGGTCGGCGCCGCCCTCGTCGGTCGCTCGCAAGCCTGCGATCACCTGCTCCGCTGTCGGTTTTGCGGCAGTGGCGGCCGGCGCTGCATCCGGCTCAGGGTGCGTCCATTGCTCAGGGGACGACATGCGCCTTCTCCTCTGTCTACTCCGACCGCCTGATCGCTCGTGACGACCTCGTGCGGCGACGTCGGCGGTCGCCGCCAACCCTGTGGGGCCGGAGGCAGCCGTCGACGGTGACGGTGGCTTACGACCACATCCTGACACGGCCTCACCCGAGTTGGTGAGACCCGTCCCACTTCGTAACACACGAGTCAACGTTCTGATCAGCGACAACAGTCGGAGGTTCGACCTTTTGTCCTCCGACTAGGCCGTCCGATTAACGGACACTGCTGTCCCGGTTACCGATCGTTAACTTAGCTGCGGGCCTCCAGGGAAGAGCCTAAGCACGCGAGCAGAGGCGGAGTCGTGACAGGATCGAGAGGTGGACCGCTCAGTTGTGACCAGCACCGTCAGGACGCTCTGGGACGACGACATCGTCCCGAGCCTGTCTCGGCTCGTCGCCGTGCCGGCGATCTCGCCCGCGTTCGATCCCGCCTGGGAAGAGCACGGCGAACTGGCCGCCGCGATCGAGCACGTGCGCCTCTGGATCGCCTCCCGGAACCTACCTGGAGCGACCCTCGAAGTCGTCCAACTGGCGGGACGCACGCCACTTCTCGTGGTCGACGTGCCCGCGTCCGGTAACTCTGGCGACGACACGGTGTTGCTCTACGGCCACCTCGACAAGCAGCCGCCGGTGGGCGGCTGGGGTGAAGGGCTCGGCCCGTGGACCCCGGTTCTGCGTGACGGACGTCTCTACGGCCGTGGCGCGGCCGATGACGGCTATTCCGGATATGCCGCGATTGCCGCGATCGAGGCCGTGCGCGCGGCAGGTGGCTCACACGCCCGTTGCGTCGTGCTGCTGGAGACCGGCGAGGAGTCGGGTTCGCCCGATCTGCCCGCTTACCTGGAGCACCTCACCTCGCAGCTGGGCCGAGTTTCACTGGTCGTGTGCCTGGACTCCGGCGGCTCCGACTACGACCGCATGTGGCTGACCACGTCGTTGCGCGGATTGGTGCAGGTCACGGCCACCGTCCGGGTGCTGGACGGCGGACTGCACTCCGGCATGGCGTCGGGCATCGTGCCGTCGTCGTTCCGCATCGCCCGTGTGTTGCTCGACCGGCTGGAGAACGCCGAGACCGGCGAGGTCCTCGTGCCGGAGATGCACGTCGAGATCCCGGCCGGGCGACTGGCCGAGGTCCGCGAGGCCGTCGAGGCCGCGCCGGGTGCGCTGTGGGGTGCGGTGCCGCGCGTCGGTGACCTGCGGCCGATGTCCGACGACGAGGTCGAGCTGGCGCTGAACTCCGGCTGGCGGCCGACCCTGTCCGTGACCGGCGCCGAGGGTCTGCCGTTGCCTGATGACGCCGGCAACGTGCTGCGCCCCTTCACCTCCCTGGTGCTGTCGTTCCGCCTGCCGCCCACGGCCGACGCCGCCGTCGCGCTGGAGGCGGTCAAGCAGCGGTTGACCACCGATGTGCCCTACGGCGCGACCGTGGAGCTCTCGCGCGTCGAGTACGCCGACGGCTGGAACGCTCCGGAGCTCGCGCCGTGGCTGTCCGCGGTGCTGGACGACGCCGGCAAGGACGTGTTCGGCGCGCCTTGGCGGACGGTGTCGCTCGGTGGGTCGATCCCGTTCATGGGGCTGCTGCACGAGGCCTACCCGGACGCGCAGTTCGTGGTGACCGGGGTAATCGGACCGGACTCGAACTGCCACGTGCCGGACGAGTGGCTGCACCTGGCGCACGCGGCTCGGGTCACCGAGGCCGTGGCCCTGGTGCTCGACGCGCAGTCGAAGCAGAGCTGAACTCCTCGAGCAGGGCCAGGCCTGTGGCCGGGTTGCTCCCCGCGTAGCGGCGCGCTCTCGCGAGTGCGTCGACCTGCGCGGGGACGACCTCGGTCAGGTCGTCGGCGAAGTAGTCGCGGACGACGGCGAGGAACGCGATCCGTGCCGCCGCCCTGTCCGCGAGATCTCCGATCGCGGTGTGCTCCAAGGTGTAGGAGGCCTGTACCCGTTCGTGCAGGACGTGCAGGTCCGGGTCCGGATCGGCGAGCACTCGCAGCAGTTTCGTCACGCCGTCGCGGTCGTCCAGCGCCGTCAGCGCGTCGCTCGTCGTCTTGCACACCCGGTCCAGTTCGTCGGCGACCAGCTTCTCGGCCACGGCCGCCAGCGACGTGCCCCGCACCTGCCGGACGATCGCGCGGGCCGAGCGGGTGAGCTGGCGGGCGAGTCCCCCGGAGAACGCGAAGGCGAGCGCCACGAACACCTCGGGCAGCCCGTCGACCGACCTGCTGATCAGGCCGCGGGCGAGCTGGAAGTCCAGGTAGTCGACCCTGACGACCTCGTCGAACGAGCTGTCGAAGACGCTGCGCAGCCCCATGCCCGCGAGCTCGAAGTCATGCTGGGCCTCGGTGGACACCGACATCAGGTAGTAGCAGCCGGGCACGTCGAACACGGCCTTGATCTCGTTGAGGAACCTGCGGGCGGGCTCGCCCGCACCGATGCGGTCGATCTCGTCGATGGCGATCACCACGCGCACCGGGTCCAGCGTGCGGGCCACGGCGCCGACGAACCCGCGGAAGTCGTCCACCACCTCGGGATACGTCGGCGGACGGCCGGTCAGGCTGGTCGCGCGCTTGTAGGCGAGCTCCGCACCGCGGAAGCCGAACTTCCCGCTGGTCTCACCGGTGAGGGTCTGGACGTACGCGATGTCGCGGAGACCGCGCTGCGCCGATCTCGCCAGCAGGCGCCGTTCGTCGGGCCGGACCCACCAGCGGCGCCGGAGGACCTGAGGAGCGGTCTCGCGGAGGTGGGCGAGCACCGCGTGGCAGGCCTGCGCGTAGAGGTGCAGCACGAACTCGCGCGGGACGTAGTCGACTGGTGCCGCGACCAGCACGGTCAGGTCAGCGGTCTGGCCCTGCCTGCGGTAGGCACCTCGGCAGAAGGCCCTCAGCAGGTTGGTCTTGCCGGAACCGCGCGGGCCGGCGAGCGCGAAGCTGCCGCCGTCGAGGGTGTCGACCAGTTCGGCCAACTCCCTGCCCGCCGGCACCGGCTGGTGACTGATCAGCGACCCGCCTCGGTGCAGGTTCCGCGCGTCGCCGAACGCGAGCTCGGTGCCGGGCACGATCCGAGTGCCGCCCAGCTCGGCGCGCAGTGCGGGCAGCACGCCGTCGTTCAGCATCGCCGACCGCCATTCTCCGAGCGCCTGCTCCGCCGCGGCGGTCCTGGCGGCGAGCATCGCCGGTGGCAACAGTGCGTTGAGGGCATCGGTCAGGTGGTCCACGCCCAAGAAGGCCAAGACCCCGAGCGGCACGGTGGCGAACAACGCGAACCAGGGGCCCACGGTCAGCGCGACGAGGTTAGCGCCGACCACGGCGAGGGTGATGCAGCCCAGCCCCAGGAATCCCCAGAACCACGCGACCGTCCTCCCGATCACGGTCAGGTACGACACCCCGAGCACCACCACGGCGATTCCGGCGGCGATCGCCGTGTTGCGGACAACGGGCAGCGCGGGGTTGCCGTTGACCCCGTGCTTGAACAACAGCGCCGCGAGCAGGCACTCGGTCACCGGAATCACGATGAGCAGCAGACACCGCCACAGGAACGGGTGCTTCACCGTGGCACGAGCCAGAGCGCGCGTGGATCCGACCCTGAGCTCGACGTAGCGGTCGTGGTGAGCACGCGCCGAAGCGACGATCCACGGCTTGGCCTCCCGCAGCACGGCCCGCAGCGCCTCGGGATCACCAGGCGGTTCCCCGTGCTCGCCCGGCCGCAGCGCCGCCTCAACGGCCTGCTCGAAGACCTCGTCCTCGGTCACCCCCGCATCGTGCGCTCGTTCGGACACGATCGAAATGGACCGAACAGGTCACATCCGGTGCCCGCTCCACCCGGCTTTTAGTGAGGAAAGACTCAGACAACACGTGGGCCCGACCGGCCGTCCTACCTGGTGTCCCACACTGGGGCGATGGGCGAACAGGCGGAACGGGCGCGTCTCGCGGAGTCGGACACACCGACTTCGCCGTGGCGGCTGTGGGGGCCGTACCTCTCGGGTCGCCAGTGGGGCACGGTCCGCGAGGACTACTCGCCCGCGGGTGACGCGTGGGCGTCGTTCCCGTTCGACCACGCCCGTGCGCGCGCCTACCGGTGGGGCGAGGACGGCATCGCCGGCATTTGCGACGTGCACGGGTTCATGAACTTCGCGATCGCCCTGTGGAACGGCAAGGACCCGATCCTCAAGGAGCGGTACTTCGGCCTCACCAACGACGAGGGCAACCACGGTGAGGACGTCAAGGAGCACTGGTGGGTGACCGACGGGACGCCCACCCACTCCTGGATGCAGGTGGTCTACCGGTATCCGCAGCGGGAGTTCCCCTACGGCCAGTTGCGGGAGATGGCGCGCAACGCAGGCCGGGAGAACCGCGAGCCTGAACTGAGCGACACCGGGGTGCTCGACGAGAACCGGTTCTTCGACGTCCAGGTCACCTACGCGAAGGCCGACACGGACGACATCTGCGTCGAGATCAGCGCGACGAACCACGGGCCTGAGGACGCGCCGCTGCACCTGTTGCCGCAGCTGTGGTTCCGCAACACGTGGGCGTGGGGGCGGGACCAACGGCCGTGTCAGCTCGTTGCGAGCACCACGACCGGACGCAAGGTCACGGCTGACCACGGCAACCTCGGCCGGTACACGCTGCACCTGGACGACTCGCCGTCGATGCTCATGACGGACAACGAGAGCAACGAGATGTCGCTCTTCGGGGCCGAGCGCAACCCGTCGCCGTGGGCCAAGGACGGCATCTGCAACTACGTGGTGCACGGGAGCACGTCCACGTGTCAGGTCGTGGGGCCGGACGACGCCGGTGCGGCGGGCACGAAGTTCGCGGCCTGGTACTCGTTCGACCCGGTGGAGCCGGGCGAGACGGTGACGATCCGCGTCCGGCTCGTCGGCGGCGACGGGCATGTGGACCCGTTCGGGCCGAGCTTCGAAGAGACCATGAGCGCCCGCAAGCTCGAGGCCGACGAGTTCCACGACGCCATCGCGCCGGACACGAGCCTCGAGGAGAAGCACGTGCTGCGGCGCGCGCTCGCGGGTCTCATGTGGACGAAGCAGCACTACCGGTTCCGCACGCGCGACTGGCTGGACGGCGACCCGACCAAGCCCGAGGCGCCGTCGAGCCGAAGAACGCCCGAGGCGCGCAACGTGCACTGGCGGCATCTCGACGTCGCCGACGTGATCTCGATGCCGGACGAGTGGGAGTACCCGTGGTTCGCGGCGTGGGACCTCGCGTTCCACACGATCCCGTTCACGCTGGTCGACCCCGCGTTCGCGAAGGAGCAGCTGCTGCTGTTCTGCCGTGAGTGGATGATGCACCCGAACGGCCAGATTCCCGCCTACGAGTGGGAGTTCGGCGACGTCAACCCACCGGTGCACGCGTGGGCCGCGTTGCAGGTCTACCGCGCGGACGGCAGCAGGGACCGCGGCTTCCTCGCCAAGATCTTCCACAAGCTGCTGCTCAACTTCTCCTGGTGGGTCAACCGCAAGGACGCCGACGGCAGCTACCTGTTCGAGGGCGGGTTCCTCGGCATGGACAACATCGGGCCGGTCAACCGGTCGGCGCCGATGCTGGGCGAGTGGCGGCTGGAGCAGTCCGACGCCACGTCGTGGATGGCCGCGTACAGCCTGCACCTCATGCAGATCGCGCTGGAGCTGGCGCGCGACGACGAGTCCTATGAGGACGTCGCGACGAAGTTCGTCGAGCACTTCCTGTCGATCGCGGAGGCGTTCACGCACTTCGGGTCGCACGGCGGCGGAATCTGGCACGACGAGGACGGCTTCTGCTACGACCGCGTCTCGCGGCGCCACCCGGACGGTCACGTCGAGTCCGAGCCGGTGCGCGTGCGGTCGATGGTCGGCCTGATCCCGTTGCTCGCGTCAGCCGTTCTCGAACCGTGGGTGCTCAGTGACCTGCACGGGTTCACCAGGCGGCTGGAGCACCTGCTCAAGCGCCGGCCGGAGCTGCGGCAGTTCATCACGTTCCACTACGAGCGCGGCGCGTTCGTGTCGTTGCTGGACGAGAGCAAGCTCAAGCGCGTGCTGCACCGGATGCTCGACGAGCAGGAGTTCCTGTCGCCGCACGGCATCCGAAGCCTGAGCGCCGCCCACCGCGAGGGCCTCGAGGTCAACGTCGCGGGCCAGGACCACCGCATGGGCTACGAGCCCGGCGAGTCGCACACGCCGATGTTCGGCGGCAACTCGAACTGGCGCGGCCCGGTCTGGCTGCCGACCAACGCGCTGCTGGTGGAGGCGCTCCGGACCGTCTGCGCGTTCCACGACGGCATGTTCCAGGTCGAGATGCCGACGCACTCCGGCCGCTGGGTGACCGCGGGCCAGGCCGCGGACGAGCTCTCCGACCGGCTCGTCGGGCTGTTCCTGCCCGACCACGACGGGCGCAGACCGTCGGACGGCAAGCGGATCGAGGCGTCCGAGTCACCCCTGTGGCGCAGGCACGTCACCTTCAGCGAGTACTTCGACGGGGACACGGGTGAGGGTCTCGGGGCCACGCACCAGACCGGCTGGACCGCGCTGGTGGCGGGTCTGCTGACCGAAAGAACACGCTGACCAGCACCGTCGTGATCAAATCCTGATCAAGGACACGCTCGCGGATGGTTATCATTCGTGCGCAATACGTGAAGACGTTGTGTGATCTGGGCCAAATCGCGCAAGATTCTGTGCCCAGAAGACCGATTTGACGCAAAAACATTGCAAGGCAGTGGCCTGTAACACCCACGTGCTGTCCACCGCGTCACCCGAGTGGCAGGATCCCGTTCACTCGTCCGCGACAGTTACGAGGAGTGACGCAGTGGCTCGTCGATCCAGGCACGTGCTCGCCCTGCTGCCCGCAGCGGCCCTAGCGCTGACCGCGCTCGCCGGTTGCGCGACGAGCACCAACAGCGGTGGCGGCACCACCGACGGTGGCATCAAGCTTGTCAAGGAAGGCAAGCTCGTCACCTGCACCCATCTGTCCTACAAGCCGTTCCAGTACACCGACGGCGACAAGACGGTCGGCTTCGACGTCGACCTCGTCGACCTGGTCGCCAAGGAACTGGGTGTCACGCAGGAGATCTTCGACACGCAGTTCGAGACGATCACCTCTGGCGCGAGCTTCAACGCGAACCAGTGCGACGTCGCCGCCGCGGGTATGACCATCAAGGAAGAGCGGAAGCAGTCGATCGACTTCTCCGACCCGTACTTCGACGCCACGCAGGCGCTGCTGGTCAAGAAGGACTCGCCGATCAAGACCCTGGCGGACCTCAAGGGCAAGAAGATCGGCGTCCAGCTGGACACCACCGGTGAGATCTACGCGAACGACAACAAGGCCGCCAACGGCTACGAGGTCATCCAGTTCGAGGACCTCCCGCTGATGGAGACGGCCGTGCGCACCGGCGCCGTCGACGCCGCGATCAACGACAACGGCGTGCTCTTCGACTACGCCAAGGAGTTCCCGGACACCTCGGTCTCCGCGGAGTTCAACACGAACGAGCAGTACGGCATCGGCCTGAAGAAGGGCAACACCGCGTTGCTCACCAAGGTCAACGAGGTCCTGAAGAAGGCCAAGGACAGCGGCGAGTACGACAAGATCTACGAGAAGTGGTTCGGCAAGAAGCCGGAGAAGAAGTAGCTCTCGAACGAACGGGGCGGCAGCTGATGCCGCCCCGTTCGCGTCCGAACCACATCCGCTAGGAGTCAGACCATGGCGCTGTCCAAGCGCAAGCGGGCCGAATACTTCCGGTACTCGCAATACACGCTGCTCGTAGTCATCGCCCTGGTGATCGCGTTCCTCGCCGACTGGGAACAGATCCGCACGGCGTTCTTCAACTTCAAGACGATGCGGGAGATGTTCCCGAACGTCATCGTCATCGCGTTGAAGAACACCATCATCTACACGGTGCTCGGATTCGCGTTCGGCCTCGCGCTGGGCCTGGTCCTCGCGCTGATGAAGCTCTCGTCGATCGCGCCGTACCGCTGGATCGCGACCATCTACATCGAGTTCTTCCGCGGCATTCCCGCGCTGCTGGTGTTCATCGGTCTGGCGTTCGGCGTGCCGCTCGCGTTCCAGATCCAGTTCGACATCTACTCCACGACCATGCTGGCGCTCGGCATCGTCGGTGCCGCCTACATGGCCGAGACGATCCGCGCCGGCATCCAGGCCGTGCCGAAGGGTCAGGTCGAGGCGGCGCGTTCGCTGGGCATGTCGCAGGGCCGCGCGATGATCACCATCGTGATCCCGCAGGCCTTCCGGATCATCCTGCCGCCGCTGACCAACGAGCTGATCCTGCTGACCAAGGACTCCTCGCTGATCTACATCATCGGACTGGCCCGCGACCAGTACGAACTGACGAAGTTCGGGCGGGAGACGCTGAGCCGCAGCCCGTCGCTCACCCCGATCCTCGTCGTCGGTCTCTGCTACCTGATCATCACGTTGCCGCTCGGGTACCTCTCGCGGTACCTGGAGCGCCGCTCCGGCGGAAAGAAGGTGTCCGTCCTGTGAGCGAGATTTCCGTTGAGATCACCGGGCTGAAGAAGTCGTTCGGCTCGTTGGACGTGCTCAAGGGCATCGATGTCACGGTCAACCGCGGTGACGTGGTCTGCATCGTCGGCCCGTCCGGTTCGGGCAAGTCGACGTTGCTCCGCTGCGTGAACCTGCTCGAGGAGCCGAACGACGGCAAGATCGTCGTCAACGGCGTCGAGCTGACCGACCAGGACGTCGACATCGACCTGGCGCGCACGAAGATCGGCATGGTCTTCCAGTCGTTCAACCTGTTCTCGCACCTGAACGTTCTGGCCAACCTCACCGTTGCTCAGCGCAAGGTGCTCAAGCGCGGCGAGAAGGAGGCGCAGGAAGTCGCCCTGCGCAACCTGGAGCGGGTCGGCCTGTCGGAGAAGGCCAACGCGATGCCCGCGCAGCTCTCCGGTGGCCAGCAGCAACGCGTGGCGATCGCCCGCGCGTTGTCGATGGACCCCGAGGTGATGCTGTTCGACGAGCCGACCTCGGCGCTCGACCCCGAGCTCGTCGGTGACGTGCTGGGCGTGATGCGCCAGCTCGCCGACGAGGGCATGACGATGCTGGTCGTGACGCACGAGATGCAGTTCGCCCGCGAGGTCGCAGACAAGGTGATCTTCATGGACGGCGGCTACATCGTCGAGGAGGGCCCCGCGGCCGAGGTGATCGGCAACCCGCAGGAGGCGCGCACCCAGGAGTTCCTGGCGCGGGTGCTCGACCCGACGCACCACGGCCCGCGCGACCCGGCCTAGCCTGGTCTGGTGGCGAGGGGGAAAGTCGCCGCGGCGGACGTGCTGCGGGGGCTGTTGGGGGAGAACGAGAATTCCGGTGGTGGCGGGTGGAGGTTGCCTCGGCGCAGGCCGAGCACCCCACCCGTCATCCGCGTGGTGGACCGGATGGTCACCGACGTGCTCGACCTGCGCGCGGTCGAGGTGCCCTACGTGCTGGAGTTCGAGCGCTGCCAGTTCGAGGCGGCGCCGGACCTGCGGCAGGCGAACCTGGCCGGCATCTCGTTCACCGACTGCGACCTGCCCGGTCTTGAGGCGCGCAACCTCCACAGCGGCAACGACGTCTCGTTGCTCGGCTGCCGCGTCACCGGGCTCACCGACCTCACCGATGCCGAGATCGCGGGCTCGGTCCTGTTGCGGGACACCAGGTTCAGCCTTCCCGGCGGGCTGTGCCTGCACGGCGACCGGCTGACGATCGCCGGCGCGCTGCTCGGGTTCGGCATCCACACCGAGGGCGAGATCCGGCTGGCGGGCTCGCGCATCGGCGGCAACGTCAACCTCGGCAGCTCCGTGCTGGAGAACGCCGACGGCTTCACGTTGAACGGCAACGGCATGCAGGTCGGCGGCAACTTCCTCGGCGCGTTCACCTCGCACGGCGTGGTTTTCTTGTCCAACGCCCGGATCAGCTCGACGATGTCGTTCAGCGGTGCGATGCTCTCGCGCGGTTCCGACTTCGCCGACAGCAGCGACCCGCACGACGACCCGTCGGCGACGCTGATCCTCGACCGCGTCGACGTCTCCGGCGACCTGGAGCTCGACCGCGGCTTCACCAGCCAGGGCACCATCCGCGCGGTGAACGCGAAGATCGGCGGCACGTTGTCGCTGGCAGATGCCGTCATCGACGCCGTCTCGCCACCCGCCGTCGGCACCGACCCGACCGGTTCGGGCCGCGCGCTGCACGTCGACGGCGCGGAGATCGGCGGCGACGTCGTCGGCCGTGGCGTGAAGATCAAGGGCCAGCTGCGGATGGTCGACACGCACGTGCGCGGCAGCATCACGATCGAACGGGCCACTGTGGACAATCCGGCCGCGGATGCCGTGCTGGCCAACCGTTCCCAGATCGGCAGCAACTTCGTGGTGCGCGAGTCGGAGGTCTCCGGCGGCCTGGAGCTGCGCGGCATCACCGTCGGCGCGAACCTCGACCTGCGCGGCAGCCGGTTGATCAAGCCGGGCAAGTACCGGCACCAGCCGCGCGAGAAGCCGTCGCTCGACATCGGTGGCGCCACGATCGGCCGCGACCTCATCTGCGCGCGCGGCGACAAGGAGTTCGTCGCGCATGGCGGCGTGCGCTGCCGTCGCGCGGTGATCGGCCGCATGGCGAACTTCAACGGTGGGGTGCTCGGCTACAAGCTCGACAGCCACGCGCTGAACGCCATGGGCATGCAGGTGCAGGAGCTGATGCTCAACGTCGTGTCACCGCCCAAGGGCCTGGTGACGCTGCGGCAGGCGCGTTGCACGTCGCTGGACGACAACGAGAACTTCTGGAACGCCACCGGCTTCATCGACCTCGACGACTTCCGCTACGACTCTCTCGCGTACCCGATCGACCTGCGCGACGACGAGCAGGTCGAGCAACGGCTGCGCTGGCTGCGGCAGGCGATGCGGCGCAGCTACCACCCGCGCCCGTACGACCAGTTCGCCGAGATGCTGACCGCGGCCGGCAACGAGGAGCACGCCTCGACCGTGCTGATCGAGAAGCAACGCCTGCGGTACAAGGCCGTCGCCGAGGGCATGCGGTTCTTCGGCCCGTTGGTGCTGTTGTGGAGCTTCCTGCAACGGTCGATGGTCGGCTACGGCTACCGCCCGGCGCGCGCCCTGGGGTGGCTGATCGCGGCGTGGGTCGTCGGCAGCATCTGGTTCCACGTCAAGGGACCGCTGATCGAGATCAACGACGACGACCACCTGCCGTGGAACGCGTGGCTCTACACGATCGACCTGGTGGTGCCGATCGTCGACTTCGGCAACAAGAACCGCTGGCAGACGCCGGGAGCGTCGCAGTGGATCGCGTCCGGGCTGATCGTGACGGGCTGGGTGCTGGCGACGACCGTGGCGGCCGGTCTGACCCGCATGCTCAAGCGCTAGTGCCGCACTAAGCCACCATCGGGGTATTTCGCCTCGTGGTGAACGGTGGTGCGATCTTGTGGTGATCACCGCCGAGTCCACCGAGCTGTTCGTCGGGCCTCGGACCGCGCTGCTGCAGGTGGTGCGGCTGACCTCGCCCGCGGTGACGGGGCCGGTGCACGCGCACGTGTCCGGGCCCGGCCTGCACTCGCCGCGGCACGGCGGATCTTTGGTGCTGGGGCCGTTCGGCTACGAGCTCGGCGTCGACGTCTCGGCTCATCAGCCGGGCGACGTCGTGCCCGCTCAGGCCGTGATGCGCTCTGCGGCTGGCGAGGAGTCATGCGCGTTCTCGCTGGTCGCGGGCTCGCCGGGGTGGACAGTGCACCTCGTCGGGCACGTCGCGGGCGACGCGCCGTTCGCTGCTCTTCGCGCCCATCTGGACCTGGCGCTGACCGATCCCGCCTACCGGTTCGCCGTGACGTCGGTGGAGTTGCTGCAGCCGTACTGGGACACGTTTCCGCAGCACCGTTCGTTGCTGCTGAGGCTGATCTCGGAGGGGCGGGTCGAGGTCGTCGGGTCCGAGTCCAATGTGGTCGGTGTGGCGCCGGTGCTCTCGTCGCTGCCTTCCGGACTGCCGCTGACGGCCTCTTCGCTGGGTGAGGCCGAGCGGTCGGTCTACTCGGCGTTCCTGGAACTGCGGTCCGGCGTTTCCGCTCCGCACGTGATGCTGCCGGTCGGTGGCGCTCGTGATGCGCCGAATCCGTGGGTCACCGCTGTTCATCACGACTGGAGCGCGCGCTACACGTGGCCGCGGATCGTCTGCTCGTTGCCGCGTGACTACTACGTGCGTGGGTCTGTGCCCGTGCCACCTGCGTTGGCGGACGACTCTCCTGCTGCCGTGTTCGCTCGGCTGACCGGCTTGGCCTTTCCGCACGCCGCGCTGGAGCGTGCCGCCCTCGCACACCCTCGCGAGGCCTTCGACCTGCGGTCCGAGGTCGTGTCGCGTTCTCTGGCCGCGTTGACGTCCACTGTGGACTCTTCGGTGACCGTCTGGAACCCGTTGCCTTCTCCCTGCACCGACATCGTGTCCGTGCATCTGCCGTCTGCTCTGAACGTGCACGTGGAGCTCGATGGTGTGGTGCTGCCGACGTTGGTCGACGGTGTGACCGTGACGTTCTTGGCGCGCGATGTGCCCGCACGCGGGTGTTGCACGTACGAGTTGGTCGAGGACGATGTCGACCACGGCTGGAAGCGTGGCTACGGCACCGAGATCGCCTCCACTCACTACGTGCTGTCGTACGACCCGATCGCTTCTCTCGTCGCCGTGGACGGATCTGCTCAGGAGACGCCCCGTCTGGTCGGTCCTGTCAGCGTCTGGCACAGCGAGGTCGGCGAGAAGATGGTCGGGTCCACGACCTTCACGCTGTGGAACGACGTAGCTCACCTGGGTCCTTCCTCGTTGTTCGGCGTGCTGGGGTCGCCCAGGACGCCGCCGTCGGTTGGGCCGCTGGGGCCTGTCTCACCTGCCGTGACGCCGGTGTTCGCGCGCTACTGGCTGCACGAGCCCGCGCCGTTGGGCGGCCTGCCCGCGAACGTCCAGCTCGAAGTGCTCGGCCCGACGCGGCTGCGGGTGGTGGCCGTGTCGGACGGCCCGGCGTTCTCGGGCCTCGTCCGTCTCACGCTGCCCGACGGCTGGTCGGCGTCGTGGGACTCGCTGCCGGTGTCTCTTCCGGAGGGTGGCCACGTCTCGGCCGAAGTGGACCTGGTGCCGCCGCGCACGCCCGGCTGCCACCCGGTGCGCGCCACGCTGGAAGGGCTGCCGTTCGAGGTCTACGACGTTGTTCTGCTGACGGTTCCCGAATGGGACGACGACCCCGTCGAGGTCCTGTGGGTGGCCTCGTCGCCGTCCGTTGTATCGGTCGGACCAGGGGAAACGTCGTTGCTTCAGGTGGTCGTGGCCTCCGGCGCGCACGGCGACCTGCCGGTGCAGGCCCGCCTGCTGTCGCCGCGTGACTCGTGGGACTTCGCCGGCCCGTTCTGCGTGGGCGGCCTGCTCCCCGCTCAAGGCCGTCTGCCGCTCGACTTCACCTTCGCGGCGCCGCCCTGGGCCGCTCCGGGCACCTGGTCCGCTGTGGTCCGCGTGACCGCCGGCGAGTTGGTCAGGACCACTGCGCCCATCCGCCTCGAAGTGGCTGGTTAAGCTGCGTCACCGTGACTGATCTGGTGCTGGCACTGGACTTCGGCGGCACCAAGATCGCCGCCGCCCTGGTGGACCCCCACGGCTCGGTGGTGCGCTCCTCGCGCGTGCCGACGCCGTCCGAGAACCCTTGGGACGCCGTCGTTTCGGTGATCTCGTCGGTCGTTCAGGACGCGGCTGTCGCCGGCGTCGGCATCGCCTCGGCGGGCCCGTTGGACGCCGTCGCCGGCACCGTCTCGCCGATCAACGTGCCGTCGTGGCAGGAGTTCCCGCTGCGGTCGTCGGTGGCGTCGCTGTTCCCCGGCGTCCCGGTGGAACTCGCGGGCGACGGCGTGTGCATGGCGCTGGGCGAGCACTGGCGGGGTGCCGGCCAGGGGAGCACGTTCATGATCGGCCTGGTCGTGTCCACCGGTGTCGGCGGCGGGCTGGTGCTGGGCGGACGGCCGTTCGGCGGCCGCACCGGCAACGCGGGGCACATCGGCCACATCGTCGTGGAGCCCGACGGCGATCCCTGCACGTGCGGCGGCCGCGGCTGCGTGGAGACCGTCGCGGGTGGCCCGCGCATGGTGGAGTGGGCGCGCCGCAAGGGCTGGCAGGCGCCGGAGCACGCCGACGCCGCTCTGCTGGCCGCCGCCGCGATGTCCGGCGAGGAGATCCCGCTGGAGGCGTTCGAACGCGCCGGTCAGGCCGTGGGCATGGCCATCGCCGGGGCGGCCGCGGTGTGCGATCTGGAGCTGGCGGTCATCGGGGGCGGGGTGGCGCAGGCAGGGGAGCTGCTGTTCGAGCCGGTGCGGCGGACGTTGAAGACGCACGCCGGGTTGTCGTACCTGGCCGGGCTCGAGGTGCGGCAGGCGGAGCTGGGCGGCGAGGCCGGACTGGTGGGTGCGGCGGCGCTGGTCCGTCAGACCGCCTGACGGGTGTGCCGCAGCGGCGACTCCACCCGGCCCACCGCGACGCCGGCCGCCTCCAGAGCTGCACGAACCGTGCGAGCGATCTCCACCGCGCCTGGCGTGTCCCCGTGCACGCAGAGGGAATCGGCCTGGATCCGGACCGGACGGCCGGAGACGCTGCGGACCCACCCCTCCGTTGCCAGTTGCACGCAACGGGCCGCGATCTCGGCCGGATCGCGCAGGACGGCTCCGGGTTCGCCGCGGGGCACCAACGTTCCGGACGCCGTGTAGGCGCGATCGGCGAACGCCTCGTGCCACACCCGTAATCCGGCCACCGAGGCCCGCTTCAGCCACACCGCGCCCGGCGGGCCGAGCACGGCGAGCGTCGGATCGAAGAGGCGGACCGCGTCGACCACCGCGTCGGCCTGGGCCTCGTGCCGGACGAGCGTGTTGTAGAGCGCGCCGTGTGGTTTCACGTACGAGACGCGGGTTCCGGCGGCACGAGCGAACGTTGCCAGAGCTCCCAGTTGGGCCAGGACCTCGTTGGTCAGGGTGTCCGGAGCTACGTCGATGAACCGGCGGCCGAAGCCCGCCAGGTCGCGGTAGCCGACGTGGGCACCGACCGCGACGCCCGCGGAAGCGGCCAGCGCGCAGGTCTCACGCATCGTGTCGGCGTCGCCCGCGTGGTACCCGCAGGCGATGTTCGCGCTGGTCACGACGTTCAGCAGTGCCTTGTCGTCGCCGAGGGTCCACTGGCCGAAGCCCTCGCCGAGATCCGCGTTCAGGTCCATGGACGTCCTCCCAGGCGCGCTCGTTTTGTTGGATCGTGGGATTGTTGAACGATTCTACGATAGTGCAATAGAACGATCCTGCAAATAGACTGCCGAGGTGACCGAGACGTGGGTGTCGACGCTGGCTCAGGGCAAGGCCGACCTGGAGCGCGCGAGCACCGCGCAGAAGGTCGCCGACATGCTGCGCGAACGGGTGCTCGACGGTGAGCTGGAACCGGGCCTGCGCCTGAGCGAGGAAGCGATCGGCGGCGCGCTGGGCGTCAGCCGCAACACGCTCCGCGAGGCGTTCCGGCTGCTCACGCGCGACCGGATCCTGGTGCACGAGCACAGCCGCGGAGTCTTCGTCCGCCGCCCGACCGGCGACGACGTGCGCGACCTCTACGCCGCGCGCCGCGTGATCGAGTGCGGCGCCGTCCTCCGGTGGAACGACGTCAGCGAGGCCCAGCGCGAGGCGGTGCGGGTACCGGTCCGCCAGGCCGTGGCGCGCGCGGAGAAGAACGACTGGACCAAGGCCGGGCAGGCGAACATCCAGTTCCACCGCCGCATCGTCGGGCTCGCGGGCAGCATCCGGCTGAGCGACGAGTCCGACCGGCTCTTCGCGGAGCTCATGCTGGCCTTCCGGGTGGCTCAGGAGATCAACGACTTCTACCAGACGTACGTCCCGTGGAACCTCCGGATCGTCAACCTGTTGAACAGCGGCGACATCACCCAGGCCGTGGACCAGCTCAACGAGTACTTCGACGCCGCCGAAGAGGACCTCGTCGCCCGCCTGGCGGCCTATTAGTCCAAAGAGAACGTTAAGTCGAAGGCAACGATTGCGATCACGAGGCTGACGGCACTCTTCATCAGGCCTAACATCCGCGCAACACCGCGTACACGGAGGGCCACCATGCCGTCGGATCACAAGACCGGCTTGCGCTGGAGCAACTGGAACCTGCTGCTGATACTTCCGCTGTTCATGCTCATCACGCCGTGGTTCAACCAGGACGAACCCAGGATCTTCGGGCTGCCGTTCTTCTACTGGTACCAGTTCCTGTTCGTCCCGCTCGGCGTTGTGTGCGTCGGCCTGGTCTACGTGAAGACCAAGGACAAGGCCGTGGTCACCGGCAAGCCGGACAAGCTCGGCGTGGACGACCTGGACGAGGGAGCGAACTGATGCAGTGGACCGAGCTGATCGTTTTCAGTGCTCTCTTCCTGCTCGTCACGGTCATGGGCTTCCTGGCCGCGAAGTGGCAGAAGGGCGACACTCTCGAACACCTCGACGAGTGGGGTCTCGGCGGCAGGAAGTTCGGCAGCTGGATCACGTGGTTCCTGGTCGGCGGTGACCTCTACACCGCCTACACCTTCGTCGCGGTGCCGGCGCTGATGTTCGGTGCGGGCGCGCTCGGCTTCTACGCCCTGCCGTACACGATCATCCTGTACCCGCTGGTCTTCCTGCCGCTGGTGCGGATGTGGTCGGTCAGCCGCGTGCACGGGTACGTCACGCCCGCCGACTTCGTGAAGGGCCGCTACGGCTCGCACTGGCTGGCGCTGATCATCGCGATCACCGGCATCGTCGCGACCATGCCGTACATCGCGCTGCAGCTCGTCGGCCTCGAGGCCGTGCTGCGCAGCATGGGCCTCAACGGCTCCGGCATCCTCGGCCACCTGCCGCTGTTCATCGCGTTCCTGATCCTCGCGCTCTACACCTACCAGTCGGGTCTGCGGGCGCCGGCGCTGATCGCGTTCGTCAAGGACATCCTGATCTACCTGGTGATCCTGGTGGCGATCATCTACCTGCCCTCGAAGTTCGGCGGCTGGGGCGAGATCTTCAACGACGCGCAGGACAAGTTCAACAAGACACCCCCGCCGCCCGCAGCACCGGCCGACGGCATGCTTCTGACCGGCGCCAACCAGCTGCAGTACGCGACGCTGGCACTGGGCAGCGCGCTCGCGCTGTTCCTCTACCCGCACTCGCTGACCGGCATCCTCGCGAGCCGCGGCCGCAACGTGATCAAGCGCAACATGGTCGCACTGCCGGCGTACTCGCTGCTGCTGGGTCTGCTGGCGCTGCTGGGCTTCGTCGCGATCAGCGCGGGTACCAAGCCGATCGTCAACCAGGCGACCGGACGTCCCGACACCAACACGATCGTGCCCGAGCTCTTCGCCGCGAACTTCCCGTCGTGGTTCACGGGCATCGCGTTCGCGGCCATCGGCATCGGCGCGCTGGTGCCGGCGGCGATCATGTCGATCGCGGCGGCGAACCTGTGGACGCGCAACATCTACAAGGAGTACGTGAAGAAGAGCGCCACCCCGGCGGAGGAGGCCAAGCAGGCCAAGCTCGCCAGCCTCGTGGTGAAGTTCGGCGCCGTCGCGTTCATCGTGTTCGTCGACCCGCAGTTCTCCATCGACCTGCAGCTCATGGGCGGCGTGATGATCCTGCAGACGCTGCCGGCGGTCGCGATCGCGCTCTACACGCGCTGGTTCCACGTCTACGCCCTGGTCGCCGGCTGGATCGCGGGCATGGGCTACGGCATGTGGCTGCTCTACAACATCGGCAACCCGTTCATCAAGAAGGAACACTTCGCTGGCTCGGCGTTGCCGCTGGGCAACATCTCGATCTTCGGGTGGCACCCGTTCGGTGGCTCGACGACGCAGATCTATGTGGGCATCGTCGCGCTGTTCGTCAACCTCTTGGTCGCGGTGGTCGTCACGCTGATCGCCAAGAAGGCCAAGTGGTTCAACGGCACGGACCAGACCGATCCGTCGGACTACCACGTCGACGAGGACAGCCCGCGAGTGAAGCCCATCGCGGCCCACTGAGACGCAGTCGTCAACACTATGGGCCACCCGTCGGTTACGGCGGGTGGCCCTTTGCGTTGAGGATCTAGCACGTGAAAACCATCGCCGGACTGGTCGGACTGACCGCGATCGCCCTCACCCTGAGTCCTGCCGTCGCCCACGCGCAGGACGCGAACTGCTACGACACCACCGTTCCACTGACCGTCGAGGAGCAACGGCTCGACGACACGCTCGTCGCGGGCGGCCCTGCCGTCGGTCCCGCGCTCGTGCAGCTGGCCGGATTCGACGGCCGTGTCACGGACTTCACCGCCAAGCTCTGCCGCCAGATCGCGCCGAAGCAGGCGCAGCAGTTCGTGCAACGCGAGGGCAACGCGCTGTGGAAGGCCGCTGTCGCCCGCGCACAGAGCACAACACCCGTGACACACGACGCTTACGACGACCGTCCGCTCTACTGGGCACGGCTGCAGCTCAGCTCCGCGCTGCGCCAGTGGACGCCGCGGTTCGCCATGGCCCCCAACGACCGCGCGAAGCTCGTCCAGCAGTTCGACTGGGCGTCCCGGGGTCTGAGCGACTCGGCGTTCCCCAGCAAGCCGGGCGTGCGCAGGATCGCGGTGACCGGCTTCGACCCGTTCCAGCTCAGCGGTGTGAACGTGCGGCGCGCCAACCCGGCCGGCGCGGCGGCGTTGCAGCTCGACGGCCGCGAGATCTCCACGCCCAGCGGCAAGGTCGTGCTGCAGGCCTCGGTGCTTCCGGTGCTGTGGGGCGGTTTCGACGAGGGCGTCGTCGAGCAGTTCTACGGATCGGCTCTCCAGCAGAAGCCCGACGCGTTCGTGACGATCAGCCAGGGCAGGCCGGGCCGTTTCGACGTCGAGCGGTGGGCGGCGCGCTGGCGTGGTGGCTTCGCGGACAACAACAACATCGGTTCGTTCGGCAGCGTCCCGAACGCGGCGGGCTGGCCGCAGCCGGCGAACGAGTTCATCGAGACCTCGCTGCCGTTCCAGAAGATGATCGACGCGGGCACCGGCCCGTTCACCGTGAACTTCAACCGGGCCTTCTGCGAGTGGGTCGTCGTCGGCTCGCAGCAGTCGTGCCGCACGGACGAACCGACGCCGGGCAGGGTCGCGGCGTCCGGTGGCGGCGGTGACTACCTCTCCAACGAGAGCATGTACCGGGCCAACCGGCTGCGAATCGGTTACGGCGCAACGAATGTCCTCGGCGGACACCTGCACACGCCGGTGCTCGGGCAGCCGGCCGATCCGGCCGCGTTGACCGATTCCGCCTTTGAAAAACAGCGTCGGGACATCGCCGATCAGGTGAAGGCCCTAGTCTCTGTGGTGTGACTCGTGTGCGGCTGGCGGTGGCAATTGTCCTGAGCGCGTTGACGCTGTCCGCGTGCGCGATTCAGGTGGGTGGGCAAGCGGTCCCGGGACCGTTGCCGTCCACGGCCTCCGCCTCCGCGCCCACCCTGCCCAAGGCGGGGCAGTGCATGAACGCCTACGAGCTGAAGGTGCTGCAGTGCACCGAGTCGCACGAGGCCGAGGTCATGAGCGTCGGTGAGCTCACCGGCCTGCCCGCGACCTACCCGGACACGCAGGCGCTGCGCAAGGCCGCGCTTCCGCCGTGCCGCCAGACGCTCAGCGAGTACCTGGGCGGCGGCGACTCGGACTCGACGCGCCTGCGGGTCTGGGCGTTCTGGCCGAACGAGCAGGGCTGGAAGGACGGCCAGCGCTGGCGGCTGTGCACCGTCGTGGAGATCAGCCCCGACGAGAAGCCGCTGGCGCGCAAGGGTTCCGTGAAGGACGCGCTGAAGAACAACGGCTTCAGCACCTTCCAGACCTGCACCCAGGGTTCGCCGTCGAAGGACCAGGAGGTCAAGGTCGTCGCCTGCAACACCCCGCACCTGGCAGAGGCAGTGCCCGCCGGTGTCGTGTCGCTCGGCAAGTCGACCGACCCCGCTCCGTCCAAGGAGCAGATGAACACGCTCGCGAACGACAAGTGCACCAAGGCCGTGCACGACTACCTGGGCTCGACCAAGCGCACCGACGTGTTCCCCGCGTGGCGCAACCCCGGTTCCCAGGCCTGGTCAGAGGGCTGGACCAACGCCGTCTGCTACGCGGAGGCCACCAAGGTCTTCAACAGCACCCTCCTCGGCATTCGGGACAACCCGCTCCCGAACTGACCCGGCGACCACGACCATCAGCACGGCGGCCAGGGACAGCACCAGCATCGCGATTCCTGCGATCCCCACGGCACACCTCCCTACCGTCCGGTGACGATCTTTGTGATCGCCATCACATACCTAAGACGTTCCCGGAAGGGGCCAGGTTCATTCCTGGAGCAAGACTTTTTCAGGACGCGCGGAGAAGTCCCCAGGCTTGTCCACAACTATCCACAACATGTGCACAAGTCCGTCCACATCTGTGGACAACTTCGTCTCAAGTGGACGATGAGCTGCGCGGACTCAGAGAAAATTGCTGCACAGGACCACACCGGCGACCACGCCGATGGCTAAACCGAGGCCGAACACGAGCACGTAGCGCCACCGCGACGGACGGGCCGGCGGGGCAGGCGGCACCGGGTAGTAGCGCACGATGCCCGTCGTCGGGCCGACCTCCACATCGCGCTTCGAGCCGTCGAAGTTCAGGCCGCCGAGGAAGTCGTCTCGCGTCACACGATCAGTAGTACCTCAAAAAGATGACCCAGCGGTCGCCGTTGACCGCTGGGTCATCAAAACACCTCGGGCTGACTAGCCCAGGCGCTGCTTCAGGTTCGCCAGCTCGTCGCGGAGCGTGGTCGGGACCTTCTCGCCGATCTTCGCGAACCACTCCTCGACCAGCGGGATCTCGGCACGCCACTCGTCGGCGTCGAACGCGAGCGAGGCCTCGATGTCCTCACGCGACGCGTCCAGGCCTTCGAGGTCCAGGTCGGCCGCGGTCGGCACGTAGCCGATCGGGGTCTCCTGCGCGGCGGCCTTGCCTTCGAGGCGCTCGATGGCCCACTTCAGCACGCGAGAGTTCTCGCCGAATCCGGGCCACAGGAAGCGCTTGTCCTCACCGCGGCGGAACCAGTTGACGTAGAAGATCTTCGGCAGCTTGTCGGCGTCGGCGCGCTTGCCGAGATCGACCCAGTGCTGGAAGTAGTCGCCGGCGTTGTAGCCGATGAACGGCAGCATCGCCATCGGGTCGCGGCGGACGACGCCGGTCTTGCCGACCGCGGCGGCCGTGGTCTCGGACGAGAGCGTGGCGCCCATGAAGGTGCCGTGCTGCCAGTCGCGCGACTCGGTGACCAGCGGGATCGTCGTGGCGCGGCGGCCACCGAAGAAGATCGCCGAGATCGGGACGCCGTTCGGGTCCTCCCACTCCGGCGCCTTGATGTCGCACTGCTCGATCGGCGTGCAGTAGCGCGAGTTCGGGTGCGACGACAGCTCTTCGCTGTCGGGCGTCCAGTCCTGGTGCTTCCACGAGGTGAGGTGGGCGGGGGGCTCGCCCATGCCCTCCCACCAGATGTCGCCGTCGTCGGTCAGCGCGACGTTCGTGAACAGCGAGTTGCCCTTGGCGATGGTGCGCATCGCGTTCGGGTTGGTGTGGTAGTCGGTGCCGGGCGCGACGCCGAAGAAGCCGTTCTCCGGGTTCACCGCGTACAGGCGGCCGTCCTCACCGAAACGCATCCAGGCGATGTCGTCGCCGAGCGTCTCGACCTTCCAGCCGGGGATGGACGGCTCCAGCATGGCGAGGTTCGTCTTGCCGCAGGCCGACGGGAACGCGGCGGCGATGTAGTACGCCTTGTTCTCCGGCGAGGTGAGCTTGAGGATCAGCATGTGCTCGGCGAGCCAGCCCTCGTCGCGCGCCATGGCCGAGGCGATGCGCAGCGAGTAGCACTTCTTGCCGAGCAGGGCGTTGCCGCCGTAGCCGGAGCCGAAGCTCCAGATCTCGCGGGTCTCCGGGAAGTGCGAGATGTACTTGGTGTCGTTGCACGGCCACTGCGAGTCTTCCTGGCCGGGCTCCAGCGGAGCGCCGAGCGAGTGCAGTGCGGGGACGAACGGAGCGTCCTCACCGAACAGCTTCAGCGCCTTGGTGCCCATGCGGGTCATGATGTGCATGGAGACGACGACGTACTCCGAGTCGGTGATCTCGACACCGAGCATCGGCTTCTCCGCGTCCAGCGGGCCCATGCAGAACGGGATGACGTACATCGTGCGGCCACGCATGCAGCCCCGGTAGAGCTCGGTCATGATGGCCTTCATCTCCGAAGGTTCCATCCAGTTGTTCGTCGGGCCCGAGTCCTCCTCGCGCACGGAGCAGATGTAGGTCCGCTCTTCCACGCGCGCGACGTCCGTGGGGTCCGAGGCCGCCCAGAACGAGTTGGGCTTCTTCTTGAGCGGCACGAACGTGCCGGCGTCGACGAGCTTCTTCGTGAGACGGTCCCATTCGCCCTGAGACCCGTCAGCCCAAACAACCTCGTCGGGGCAGGTCAGCTCAGCGACTTCCTGAACCCATGCGAGCAGACGCGCGTGGTTGGTAGGTGCGTGTTCGAGACCGGGAATGGTCACTGCCGTCATCTCGTCTCGTCTCCTGACTGAACGCCTCGGCAACCCGAGCACGTGGTGGTCCGGTGCAGGACTTCGTCGTCCTCGGGAATAGCTCACGACGCCCGGTGGAGCCGGGCGTACGTGGAAGGGGATGGACCGAGGTTAGCCCGGTGAATGGCAGGTAAAGCACCCCCAGCCTGTCGCTTCCCTCACAAAACCGATTCTGGAATCGATTCAGCACTCGGACGGCGTTAAGGCCGGCTTGAGGTGGGAAAAACACAAGAGGCCCCGGTGCGGTTCTCACCACACCGGGGCCTGTGACCTGCGCTTCAGTTCTGGGGTCAGTTCGGACTGATCCACTGCCCCGTTGTGGAATCGATTCGGACGACGCCGTCGAACCGTTCTTCCTCCAGCCAGTCGTCCGAGTCGTCCAGAATCCCGCTCTTCGAGTCCGTCACGTACCGGCCGTCGGCCTCGATGTGCCCGTGCTCGACCTCGACCCAGTCGTCACCGCGGTGCTCGGACATCGTGACCTCGCCGGATCGGGTGATCTCGGTCGCCACGTCGGCCTTGCCGTCGCCGTTCGCGTCGGTGAACAGCCACGTGTCACCGTCGTCGTCCCGCACGATCGCGGTGTCGGCCTTGCCGTCCCCGTCGGTGTCCTCGGTGGCCTGACCGACGTTTCGTTCGCCTTCGTCGGTGTCCACGACAATCGCCTGCTTGGGCGACGAATTCGTCTTTTCCTGAGGAGAGTCGTTCGGGCCTACCGCAACCCACTCACCGGAATTCTCCTCGAACCGAGCCCGGCTCAGGAGATTGCCGTCCTTGTCGAACGTGCTCATCAGATCGGCGTCACCGTCGCCGTTCGTGTCGGTGAACGCGAGATGACCACCGTCATCCGTCTCGACGACGGCGGAGTCGTTCACACCGTCCTGGTCGAGGTCGAAGGTGACGTCGGCGGTGTACTCCTCATCCTCGACGGTGACCTTCAGCTCGGCGTCGGCCGCACCGTTCTCGTCGATGTACACCGGGACACACCTCCTACTTGCTCATGTACCGGTATGACCCACGTTATGCCGGTTTGGTTCCACGGCCAAGCTCAACACCGCCGCCCGTTCCGGCGTCTGGGTGGTGTCGGCGAACGAGGGGGAACCATGACGACGGAGCGGGTACCAGCGGCGAGCGCGCGAAGACGGACGAGCGCGGCACTGACGGCCACGCTGGCGGCGTGTGTCGTGTTGTGGGTGTTCAGTGTGGTCGTCACAGATCCTGACGCGGAGGCCGCGACGGCCGGCGCCTTCCTCGACTTCATCGTCGTGATGATCGTGCTGCTGATGCCGTTCCTCGATCAGGGAGGCCGCATCCGGCTGGAGGACGAGCGCTACCTGACGGCGCTGACCATCAGCGGATGGCGCACGGTCGACCTGCACCGGCTGATGAGAATCCGCGAGTACCAGCTGGCCGGCGACGTGGACCGCCTGGTCCTCGAGGACGTCGACGGCGTCCGCCTCCAGCTGAACCAGGAGAAGATCGTCGATGCGACGCGGAAGGCGCTGACGGACCACCCGAACAGCGCGGTACGCATGACATTCGAAGCCGAGTACCGGCTGGATCTGGACCTGCCCGTCCGGCCGCTGAGGCTCGGGTGGTTCTCGATGCGCACGTTCACCTCGCCGTTCCTGCTCCTCCCGCTCTGGTTCGGCCTGGTGGCAGGCGCGCTCCTCGCCGCAGAGGTCCTCGCCAAGCTCGGGGTCTAGGCGCGATCGCGGACCGAGCGGATCCGGCCCAGCAACTCCTCCGCCTTCGAGCGGCCCTGCTCCACCTCCGCGAGCTGCCGCGTCACGGACTGCAGTTCGCGGCCGCGTTCGCCGGCCTCCATCCGCAACGCGCGGTCGACCTCGCGCAGCTCCGCCTCGATGGCCTCGATGCGCTTGGCCAGCGCCTCGTCCAGGGCCAGGGAGAGGGCCTGCTCGGCCTCGATCAGCTGTTCGGCGGCCAGTTGGTCCACTGTGGAGCGCGCGTCGGCGATGGCGTCGGAGAGCCACTGCTTGACGTGCTGCTTTTCCGCTGTGTGGGTGCGGGTGCGGGCCATCCACCAGCCCGCGCCGAGGCCCAGGGCGATGGTGACCGGCAGGACGATCGGGTTGAGCACGGCGATGCCCAGGCCGGCGAGCGGCATGACGGCCAGTTTGCCCGCGCCGAGGCCGCCGGAGACGCCCATGAACACCAGCAGCTTGTCCTCGGCTGTCGGCGGGCGCTTCTCCTTGGGGCGCAACACGACCGGTGGCCGCTCGCCGCGGGCGAACTGGCCGCGGATCAGGGTCAGTTCCTCGGTGCTGAACAGGGTTGCCAGCACTGCGTCGGTGACCTGGGAGAGGCGTACCGAGAGCGCCGTGGAGATGCGGCCGGACACGACCTGCAACGCCGTGTCGACCTGTTGCGGCAGGGACGCGAGGGCGGTGCGGTCGGCGGCGTCGATGGCCTGGCGGTACCAGGTCTGCAGGTCGCGCATCTGGCGTGAGATCTCGTGGGAGTTCTCGATCCGGGCGCGCTGAACCTCGCCACGCAGCCGGACCTGCCAGCCTCGGGTGGAGGAACGGCGTTCGGTCTGCAGTTCTTCGCGGCGGGCTCTCAGGACGACGGCCTCGTCCTCGCCCACTGACAGAGCGCGCTTCTCGTGTTCGAGGCGGATTTCCAGCTCCGCCAGCACGGTCGACAGGGCGCGCAGGGCGTTGGCCTCGGCCAGCATTCCGGCGCGGCCCGTGACCAGTTCCTGCAGGGCGGTCTGCAGGGCGGAGATGCCGGAGCGTTCGCGGAGCATGGCGGCCGCGTCGGGGTTCGGGGCCTGGGCGGCCATGCCGAACATGCGCGACGACACCGGGTAGAAGGTGGCGTCGGCGAAGCGGGGGGCGTGCTCGGCGAGCAGGGCCTGGTCGGCGTCGAGGACCTGGCGCCAGCCTCGGTACTGGTCGGTCTTGGTCAGGGCGAAGACGACGGTCTCGACGCGGTCGCCGACGCGCTTGAGGAAGTCGAGCTCACCGCGCGTGAACGGTGACGAGGCATCCACGACGAAGACCAGGGCGGTGGCCGAGGTGACGGCCTCCAGGGCCAGTTCGCCGTGCACCGACTCCAGGCCGCCGACGCCGGGAGTGTCCACAACGGACATCCGTTCCAGCAACGGGATCGGGGCGTCCACCTCGACGTAGCGCGGGGGCAGCTCGCCCTCTGGCAGGTCGTGGGCGGCGGAGACCCAGTTGATCAGCGCGGGCAGCGGGAAGCTGACCGGGGCGAGGAGACCGGGGTAGCAGGCGCGGGCCGCCCAGGACGGGCCGTGCTGGAACACGAGGTAGGTCGAGGTGGCCACGTCGGCGTCGACCGGCGAGAGACCAGGAGCCGACAGCAGGGCGTTGACCAGCGACGACTTGCCGCGGTTCGTTTCGCCGACGATCACGACCGACGACACCTCGGGTACCGCGCGACGAGCCACCCAGTCGGCCATGGACGGGTCGAGCTCGCGCACGACGGAGACGAGACGTTCGCGGGTCTGCCGGACGGTCTGCGAGAGGTTGCTCATCGGGCCGTGTAGACCGTCACGACGGGAGCCCGCAGAACACGGCCGCGGTCGCAGAAGCCGGGCACCTCGGTCTCGGCGACCAGGCCCTGCAACGACAGGTCGTCCGTCGGCATGGTGCCCCCGGCCTCGTGCCGCGACGGGTCGAACAGCTCACCGTCCGCCCGCAGCGCCACGACCCCTATGGACGAGAGGCCTTCCTCGATGCGTTGGACCACGCCCGCACTGGCGCGGTCCAGCGCGTACAGGCACAGCTGGACCAGCGCTCGGCGCTCGGCCAGCGCCTGGTCGAGCAGCTCGTCGGCAATGGTCTCCACACCGTTGTCCGACGCCAGATCGGCGGGTTCGGTTCCGTTCGTGCTCATCGGTGCCCCCCAGCACGTAGTTGCTGCCAGATGAGGAAATACGCCCGGTGGACGACGTGCGCCACTCGAGCCTGCGCCGGAGTCGCGCCGAACGAGGCGAACGAACGCCACCACCCGGCCCGTTCCAGCGCGAACGCGGTCAGCTCCGAGCCGGGTCGACCGGCCATGCCCAGCTGGGCCGCGATGTCCGGGGTGCTGCCGACGCGCAGCACCTCTTCGGTCAGGTCGGGGGCCAGCGCGACCGCGCCGGACGAGACCAGCGTCAACGCCTCCAGCAGCCGCAGCTGATGCGCCTCGGGGCGGGCCAGCAGAACCTCGATCGCGTCGTGGACGCGCTGCCGTTCGCCGGCATCGCCCGCGGCCAGCGACGTGACGGAGGCCAGCGCGGCGGCGGCCTTGATGCCGTCGGCGCGTGCCCGGAAGACCGCGTCCAACCGGCCTCGGACGGCCGCGAACCCCGATACGTCGAACAGCACGCGCCTGAGTGCTCCGGCGGTGAGCGCAGGTTCGGCGTCCAGCGCCAGGAGCGCCTGCCCGATGCCGTAGAGGTCGAGCTTCTCCAGCAACCGGGACCGCACGCCGGCCGCGACGTCGCAATCCCACGACGTGAAGAGGTCGCCGGACATCAGCATCATCGTGCGGGTGTCCGGGTCCAGGGCCGCCAGCGCCCGCAACGCCTCCGCGTCCGCCGACGTGAACTCCCCGGTCTCCGCGGACTCGGCGAGCAGGCTGATCACCGGCAGCACGTCCGCGACCCGCGGCTTGAGCAGGTCGGCCTGCTTCGACGCGAGGATCTGCGCGGCCCGCCAGACGTCACCCTCCGAGCCCTCGACGGTTTCCGGCGCGACCGCGTCGACCTTGTTCAACGCGGCGATGGCGTTGACCGGCCCGGCCTCGCGGGACGCGGTCGCGGCGGTGAAGGCGGCCAGCGTCGAATGATCATCCGCGCGCACGCCCTGCGTCACGACGTAGAGAACGGCCTCGGCACCTGCGACCGCGTTGCGCGACACGGGATCCAGCAGTTCTTCGGTGCGTGCGACCGAGGCCGCGTCCAGCGAACCGAGCCCTGGCGTGTCGATGACGGTGAAGTCGCGCAGCACGGCGTTCGTCAGATACGCCTCGATGTGCGAGATGCCTTCCACGCCAAGAGAAGCGGGGATCATGCCGTTCGCGTCGAAGGGCAACACCTGCCGTCTGCCGTCGCGCAGCACGACTTCGATGCGGTCGACCGTGCCGTACTGATAGCGCGTGACGAGCCGGGTGCACTCGCCGATGTCGGTGGGCGCGACCCGGCGTCCGATCAGGGCGTTCACCAGAGTCGACTTGCCGGACTTGATCCGGCCGGCGACCGCGACCTGCAACGGCGCGTGCAGACGGCGCAGCACTTCCTGGAATCCGGCGGCGGTCCGCGGGGAGACCTGTGGTTGCAGGGCAACGCACAGGTTGGCCACCGCCGCGCACAGCGGTCCGGCCAGTTGTTGTCCCTGCAACGCCGTCACGGGCACTGATCGTGCCACGGTTTGTGTGCGTGCGTGCGCGGGTAGCCACAGCGCATGGGTGACAGCTACGTGACGTTCCTAGTGCTGGGGATCGTCCTGGTCGTGGTCGACGGCCAGCTGATCTACCACAGCGGCAAGGGATATCTGAGGCGCGCCGCGTACGACGACGAGCAGGCCAGCGGCATGATGAAGCTGACGGCCGTGCTGTTCCACCTCGTCGTGCTCGGCCTGCTGGCGATCGTGTCGATCATCGAGGTCGACACCGGCAGCGCGGTGAAGAACGTGGTCCTGAAGCTGGGCGTCGTGCTGTTGCTGCTGGCAGCCGCTCACGGCGCGACGATGGCGATCCTGGCCAGGATTCGGGATCGCCAGATGCAACAGCAGCTCGCGGACCAGATGGCAGAGGAACACCGCATCTACGAAGAGCGGCAAGAGGAACGTCAGGCACACGTCGGCGAACCGCGGCCCGCGCCCAAGATCGAGTCGCCTTACTCACCCACGTAGTGGGCTCGCACGGCGTTCAGTGCCTCCCCCTCACTGGCGCCGAGTGACCGAGCGATGGCGACGAACTCCGCCGCAGCGGCGGAGAGCGGGTCCGGTGCATGCGAAGGCAGGGCAGCCACCACGGTGCCCTGCCTTCGTCCTGTCGTGAGCACGCCTTCGGTCTCCAGCTCCCGGTAGGCCCGCGCGACGGTGCCGGCGGCGAGCCCGAGGTCGGCGGCGAGCTGGCGGATCGTCGGTAACCGCGACCCGACCGGCAGCACGCCGCCGCTGATCAACCGGACGAGCTGGTCCCGGACCTGACGCCAGGGCGCGACGCCGTTCTCGACGTCGACCGCGATTCTCGGAGCACTCACCTGGTGATTTTCACGTGCTTCGGGGTGGTGTTGGACATCGCGATCCACGCGAGGATGCCGACCATGCCCATCCAGTGCGCTGCCAGCACGCCGGCCAGCGCCGCGCCCAGCCCGGCGGACACGTGCACGCTGCGGGTGCGCAACGCCAGGTCGACGACCTCCTCACCGCTCGCGGGCCTGGCCACGGCCGCCCAGACGATCACCGCGACGGCCACCGCGGACAGCGAGAGCCACAGGATCTGGCTCCACTGCCGGTTGACGCCGAGTTGGGCGGCGGCCAGCACCACGATCACCACGTACGACCCCAGCACCCATTTCGACGCGAAGTCGAAAAGACCACGCGGAGTGAGCGTCGCCACCCGCAGCGCGTCCCGGCGTTGCCGCAGTGCCAGCAACTCGGCCAGCAGCGTGCCCCCGAGGACGATCACCACGAGCTGCCCCAGTTGCTGGCCCCAGTTCGGCGCGAGCGCGAGCCCGGCGAAGATCACCGGGTAGAGCAGGCGGCGGCGCTTGAGGTAACGAATGCCCTCGTCAAGCTGGTCGGGCGTGGGGTCCGGCACCTCCCACCGCTTCAGCAGCCGCTTGGCGGTGCTCTGCGTTGGCCACAGCGCCACGAGCAGCACCAGACCCCAGACCGCGGCGATCACGATGTCGATCCACATCACGCCACCCCCTCCTGCTTTGTATCAACCCCTCGACACAATAACTCACACTCAGGTCGTACGCAGCGTCAACCCGTGGCGCGACGCGCGGAAGTTCGGCCCGCACCTAACCTTGTCCAGTGCGGCGGTTCAGTCTGTGGATGAAGGCTCATCCGGCGTTCGGGGACTCCCTGATCGCCGGGATTCTGCTGCTCTTCGACATGGGCTTCGCGGTCACAGCGGTCGACCAGGGGGTGTCGTTCTCCGCCTACCTCGCGGTGACGTTGCTGATGCTCGGGCCGCTGCCGTTCCGGCGCTACCACCCGCTGGGCACCAGCTATCTGATCCTCGCGGGCGGGTTCCTGCAGCTCTTCACGCACGGGGGCATCAACGGCCTCCCGGTCCGCATGTCCGACTTCGCGCTGGCCATAGCGCTGTACACGCTCGTCGCGAACACGAACCGCAAGACGGCGTTGATCTACCTGGGCTGGCTGCTCGCCGGCACGCTGCTCTGGGCGGTCTTCCAGGTCGGCGAGATCCAGGCCGTGTTCCTCGTGTTCCTGGTCTTCGTGATCTTCGGCTTCAGCTGGGCGATGGGCGAGTTCATCGGCGCCCGCCGCGCCTACCAGCGTGAGATGGAGCAACGATTGGCACTTCTCGAGACCGAACGCGACCAGCAGGCCAAGATCGCCGTGGGCGAGGAGCGTTCCCGGATCGCCCGCGAACTGCACGACATCGTCGCCCACTCGGTGAGCGTGATGATCGTCCACGCCGACGGCGCCGCCTACACGATCAGGTCCCAGCCGGAGGTGGCCGAGAACGCGGTCCGCACGATCGCCGACACCGGCCGCCAGGCGTTGACCGAGATGCGCCGCCTGCTGGGCATTCTCCGCAGCGACGACGCCGAGACGCAGTGGGCTCCCCAGCCGGACGCGCGAGGCGTGGTCGAGCTGGCCGAGAACACCCGTGCCGCCGGGGTGCCGGTGCGCCTGGAGATCACCGGCGACGTCGACGACCTCCCCGTGGGCGTGGGGCTGGGCGTCTACCGGATCGTGCAGGAAGCTCTGACGAACACCATCAAGCACGCGGGAGCCGGCACCACCGCCATGGTGCGCCTGGCCCGCATGCCGGAGGAACTGCGGCTGGAAGTGACCGACAACGGCTTCGGCACACCCCACGACGTGGTGAAGGTTTCCGGCGGAAACGGCCTGATCGGCATGAGGGAAAGGGCGGCGGTGCTCGGCGGCGAGTTCGAGGCCGGCCCCAACCCCGGCGGAGGCTGGCGCGTCCGCGCAACATTCCCGCTAGCCGCATAGGGTGATCGAGTGATTCGGGTGCTGTTGGTAGACGACCAGGAACTCATGCGGATGGGCTTTCGCATGGTGCTGGGCGCTCAGGAAGACATCGACGTGGTCGGCGAGGCGGCCGACGGCCTCGACGCCGTCCAGATGGCCGACAAGCTCCGGCCCGACGTCGTCCTGATGGACGTCCGCATGCCCGTGATGGACGGCGTGGAGGCGACCAAGCGCATCGCCGAGGCCGACACCGCGAAGGTGCTGGTCATGACCACCTTCGACATGGACGAGTACGCCCTGTCGGCCCTGCGCAACGGCGCCAGCGGCTTCCTGCTGAAGGACACCCCGCCGTCCGACCTGGTGTCGGCGCTGCGCGCGGTGGCCTCCGGCGACGCGGTGGTCTCGCCGTCGGTGACCAAGCGGCTGCTGGGCCGGTTCCTCGGCGACGGCGGCGGTGAGCTTCGGGACGCCTCGATGCTCGACGTGCTGACCGAACGCGAGCGCGAGGTGCTCGTGCTGATCGCGAAGGGCCTGTCGAACACCGAGCTCGCCCGCAAGCTGTTCCTGTCAGAGGCGACGGTGAAGACGCACGTCGGCCGGATCCTCGCGAAGCTGGAGCTGCGAGACCGGGTGCAGGCCGTGGTGCTGGCCTACGAGACCGGTCTCGTCCGCCCCGGTGACGCCTAGCGGTACTTCTCCGGGTCGGCTTCCACCGTCTGACCCGCCATCCGCGGCTTCACGACGTCGTCCCACCAGTGGCCCCAGTCGGGCTGCGACCCGTCGAGGTCGGTGAACCCGTACTCGCGCTTGAGCTTCCACGACGACAGGCACTGCCCGGAGAACCTGGCGCGGTCCTCGTCGGCCGCGAGGTGCGCGATGCCGCGGCCGAGGTAGTGCGGCGTCTCGGACAACGCGTAGTCCGGCACCTTCTCGATGGCGTCGCGCCAGTTCTCCTCGGTGACGCCGAACGTCTCCAGCATCTGCTCGGAGCGCAGGAACCCCGGCGTGGCCGCCAGCGCGGTCACGTTCGGGACGTCCTTGAGGTCCTTCGCCAGCACCTCGCCGAACCGGCGCACCGAGTTCTTCACCGCGTCGTAGGTGAGGTTCACGAAGTACGCCTCGCCGTCCTCGCCGTCGGTCACCTCGACCACGAGGCCGTCGTCGGACCTGATGAGGATCGGCATCAACTTGTGCAGCGCCACGAGGTGCGTCTCGACGCCGTTGCGCCACATGTGCAGCTGCTGGTCGAGGTCGTGCTCCCAGAACTTGCCCCACTCGACGAGGTTCTCGCCGCCCCAGGCGTTGTTCACGAAGATGTCGAGCTTGTCGATCCTCGCGGCGAGAGCGTCCACATCGGACGGATTCGTGAGGTCGCACCGGACCGCGATGCCCTTGCCACCGGCGGCATCCACGAGCTCGGCGGTGTCCTCGATCGTCTCCGACCTGCCGACCTCGGACTGCTGCGTGCGGGTGGTCCGGCCGGCAACGAACACCGTCGCCCCTGCCGCCCCGAGCTCCACGGCGATCGCCCGTCCCGCGCCACGCGTGGCGCCGGTGACGACCGCTACCTTCCCGCTCAGATCGGGATTACTTCTTGCCGACACGGCGAGTTCCCCTTCCCTCGTGCCAGGACAGGACGACCATCTCGTCGCCCTCGGTGGTGATCTGCACGACCTCGGTGACGTTGAACCTGAACAGGTCGAGCTCGCTGGGATTCCATCCTGTGCGATCGAACAGGTCCTTGAGGTAGTCCGCCTTGTCCGTCCAGAACTCGGCGGTACCGCTGATCTTGGCGTCCCCAGCCTCCGCCACCGACGCGGTCGTGCTCATGCAGTGCAACGCGAACCTCGGATCACGCCTCAAGTCCTTCGACTTCAACGAATCGAACATCATGCCCGCCCACAGCTCACCGCGCGTGAAGTCCGGTTCCACGCCGCTGATCCGCGGCGAGCCGTCCTTGCGCAGGGTGGCGAGCAACGCGTGCCGGTCCGCGGCGAACCGGTCCTGCACGAACGCGGCCATGTCGGGCTGTTCGGCCGCGAACTCCGCCCAGGTAGCCATCAGCGCATCCCTTCCAGCACCAGATCGATGTCCTCCGCCGTGCGCACCAGCAGGTCGCCCCGCGGTCGCACGGACCAGTCCATCGAGATCCCGTAGACCAGCGCGGCGAGGACTCGGGCCGCGTTGGACGGCAGCCCCTCGGCCGCGCAGAGAACTTCCAGCTCTTCTTCCAGCACCTCGTAGTGCCGCCCCAACAGCGCGCGCAGTTCCGGGTCGATCAGGTCGACCCCGAGCTGCGCCAGGTTGTTCGTCGCGACCACCGGGTCGGCGAGCCGGTCGAACCAGGTCAGCAGCGCGTCGCGGACCGTGTCTGCCTCGCGCATCCGCCGGACGACCTCCTCGGTGCCCGCCTTGGTGAGGGCCTGCAGCAGCCCGCTCTTGGAGCCGAACCGCTTCGCCACCGCCCCGACCGACACCCCGGCCTCCGCCGCGACGTCCGCGACGGTGAACTCCGGTCCGCGCCGGTCGATGACGGCCGCGACGGCGTTCAGGATCCGTTCGTCGGTGATCGTGCGAGGTCGTGCCACCGGGTTAGTGAACCACAATTCACTAACCTTCGCATAGGGTGGCGTCACGTGAGCTGGAGACCGCGCCTGGTCGCGCTGGACATCGACGGAACCCTGACCCCTGTCGCCTCGAACGACATCTCGCCCGCCGTAAAAGCGGCAGTGGTGCGCGCGACGGACCACGGCGCTCTAGTCGTGCTCTGCACCGGCCGCAGCCTCATCGGCATCTCCGAGGTCGCCGCGCAACTGCCCGTGGCGTTCTGCGTGTGCTCCAACGGAGCCGTGTGGTGGGACCCGGCTCGCCGTGAGGTCACCAAGCGCGTGACGTTCGATCCCGGCCCGACGATCAAGACGCTGCAGGCGTTGTTGCCAGGGTCGGTGTTCGCGGTCGAGCAGACCGGCGTCGGCAGCCTGTCGCTGGGCGAGTTCCTGCCGGGCGACCTGTGGGGCGTGACGAGGCAGGTGACGTTCGACGAGATGACGGAGCCGACCTCCCGCCTGGTCATGCGCTGGCTGGACCGCACGCCGGCCGAGCTGTCGTTCGCCGTCCGGGAGCTGGAGCTGCCGGGCATCGAGTGGTCCGTCGACCACACCGAGGCGTGGCTGACCGCCGTACCTCTCAACGTGACCAAGGGCTCGGCGCTGGAGGAGATCAGTGCGTCGCACGGCATCCGCGCCGAGGACGCGCTCGCGATCGGCGACGGGACCAACGACGTCGAGATGCTGCGGTGGGCCGGTCTCGGGGTGGCGATGGGGCAGGCGCCGGCGAACGTGCACGCGGCGGCGGACGAGGTGGGACCGACCGTGCTGGAGGACGGCGCGGCACAGGTGCTGAACCGCTACTTCTCCTAGACCCAGGCCTGGATCGTCTCGCGCAGCCAGCGCTGGGCCGGGTCGGCGTCGAGCCGGGCGTGCCAGCGCATCCGCACCTCGATCTCCGGGAGGTCCGCGCTGATCGGGAACCAGCGCAGGCCTCCCGGGTACTGCTCGGCGAGGCGCCGCGGCAGCAGCCCGACGTGGTCGCTCGACGCCACCAACTGGGCCGCCGCCGAGAAGAACGGGACGACGGCGGCGACATGTCGTCGCAGGCCTTTGGCTTGCAGCGCCGTGTCGAGCGGACCTCGGGTACGGCCTCGCCTCGACACGGAGACGTGCGGGTGGCGGCAGAGCTGGGCGAGCGTCGGACGGGCCTTCAGCGGGTGGCCGGTGCGGACGACGCCCACCAGCTTCTCCCGGAACAGCACGACGGACCGGATGTCGGACTCCCTGTCGTCGCCCGCGCCGATCTCGAGGTCGACCGGCCCGTTGCGCAACGCCTCGGCGGTCTCGTCACCTTCTGGCACGAACCGCAGCACCACGCCAGGAGCCTGCGCCGCGACGGCGTTGACCAGCGGGGCCACCACCCCGTCGGAGACGCGGATCGTGAACGTCCGGCGCAGCTCGGCCAGGTCCAGCTCCCGCGCGTCGATCAGCGCGGAGGCCTCGTCCAGCAGCGAGCGGACCCTCGGCGCGATCCGCAGCGCGAACGGCGTCGGCGCCAGCCCGCGGCCCGCGCGGACCAGGACCGGATCACCCATCGCCCGGCGCAGCCGCGCCAGCGCCCTGCTGGTCGCGGGGATGGACAGGTGCAGCCGCTCCGCCGCCGCGGTGACGCTGCAGTCTTGGAGCAGGGCGTCGAACACGCGCAACAGGTTCAGGTCGAGCTGATCGGGCACCTTTGCATCATATGCAACTCTGGCTTGCCAAAGTTGCGTGGCGAGCAAGAGTGCGCGATCTCTAGCTTCGGGTCATGACGTTCGAAGCAGACATCACCGCGTTCATGCTCGTGAAGACCACCCCGAAGTGGCTCACCCTGACCGTCCCGCAGCGCATGGAGGCGTTCAGGACCGAGATCCTCCCCGTGATCGAGGAGAAGGCGGAGGGCGTGCGCTTCCGCTTCTACGACACCGAGTTCTACTCGACGCGCGTCACCGACGTGTGGGTGTGGGAGGCGCGTGACCACGAGGCGTGGCAGCTGCTCGTGGAGGCGCTGCGCGAGACCCCGTTCTGGGACACCTACTTCGAGGTGGTCGACCTGCTGGTCGGGGTGGAGAACGGGTACGCGCGCAACTACGGCGTGGAACCGTTCACCACCACCGAGGTCTAGGAACCGCTAGTGGCGTGACCCTGCCACGCCACTAGTCGGAGACGTTCTGCACGGCGACGACCTTGCCGACCTTGACCCGCACGACCATCTCGCCGGGCACGCCGTTGCGCTCGGCGTACTCGTCGGCGCGGTCGGCGCCCATGTAGCGCGCGGCCGTGCGGCCCGCCCAGTACTTGAGCTGTTCGGGGTCCTCGTCGATCACGGCCTGGCCGGTGATCGTCACGAAGTTGAACGGCGGCGTCTCGTCGTCGAAGCACAGGGCGACGCGGCCGTCGCGCAGGATCGACTTGCCCTTGACCGTGTCGCGTGCGGTGAGGAAGACGACGTCGGGGCCGTCGATGTCCACCCAGACCGGGGCGATGTGCGGTGAGCCGTCCTTGCGGGTGACCGCGAGCTTGCCGGTGCGGGCGGGTGTGGCCAGGACGAACTCGCGCCACCAGCCGTCCGGGGCTTCCGTGTATCCCATGTGGCTCATTCAACTACGACGGAGGTAGCGGCACCCGGCGACGGAAGTTGACGCACGCGCAGACCGCAGGCCGATGTGGGAGGACCCCTCGGGGGGACAGAGTGATCCCATCACCGAGAGGGGAAAGCCAATGATCGAGGCAGTCGGCCTCACCAAGAGATACGGCAGGACGGTCGCGGTCGACGACCTGTCGTTCACCGTCCAACCTGGACGAGTGACCGGGTTCCTCGGTCCCAACGGCGCGGGCAAGTCCACGACCATGCGGATGATCCTGGGGCTCGACCGTCCGACAGCAGGCCGCGTGCTGATCGACGGAAAGCCCTACGCGGAGCTCGTCCGTCCACTGCAGACGGTCGGTGCGCTGCTCGACGCCAAGTGGGTTCACCCCAACCGGTCCGCTCGTGCCCACCTGCGCTGGCTCGCGAAGTCCAACGGGCTGCCGAACAAGCGGGTGGACGCGGTCCTGGAGGCCGTCGGTCTCACCCAGGTCGCGGGCAAGAACGCCGGCGGGTTCTCGCTCGGCATGGCGCAGCGGCTGGGGATCGCCGCGGCACTGCTCGGCGACCCGAAGGTGCTGCTGTTCGACGAGCCGGTCAACGGCCTCGACCCGGAGGGCATCCTCTGGATCCGCACGTTCATGCAGAACCTCGCCGCCGAGGGCCGCACGGTCCTGGTGTCGAGCCACCTGCTGTCGGAGATGGCCGTGACGGCCAGCGAGCTCATCGTGATCGGCCGGGGGAAGCTGATCACCCAGAGCAGCACGCAGGAGTTCATCGACGGCGCGACGGGTAACACAGTCCTCGTGCGCAGTCCTCAGCTCTTCAAGCTCGGCCCGCTGCTCGTCGACAAGGGCTTCACCGTTCGTGACGGTGCGGACGGCGCGTTGTCCGTATCGGGTGCATCGAGTGACCAGATCGGGGACATCGCCGCTGCTAACGGTGTTGTTCTGCACGAGCTCAGTCCTCAGCGCGGTTCGCTCGAAGAGGCGTTCATGCAGCTGACCGGCGATGCTGTCGAGTACCACGCAGAGATCGGGAAGTGAGTCTGATGACCCTGTTGGCTGTTGAGAGAATCAAGCTCTTCTCGACCCGCTCGCCGTACTGGTGCAGCGCGCTCGCCCTGGTCCTCGGTGTCGGCCTCACCGCGATCATCGCGGCCTCGACCGACAACGGCCAGCTGTCCCTCGGCGTCACGCAGTTCGGCAGCAGCCAGCTCGCGTTGTCCGTCGTGCTGGTGATGGCGGCTCTCGCGGTCACCACCGAGTACCGCTTCAGCACGATCCGCGCCACGTTCCTCGCGGTGCCGAACCGGACGTCCGCGCTGGTCGCGAAGACCGTCGTGGTCGCTTTCATCGCCGCGGTCCTCGGCGAGATCATCGCCTTCGGCTCGGTCGGCATGGCGAAGCTGCTGTCGCCGGCCTCCGACCTCGCGATCAACTCCGGCGACGAGTGGCGGCACGTCGCGGGCGTCGGCCTGCTCTACGGAATCGGCGCGATCATCGCGATCGCGGTCGGCATCCTGGTCCGCCAGACCGCCGGCGCCGTGGCGATCCTGCTCGTCTGGAACATGCTGCTCGAAGGCCTGATCGGGATCATCCCCAAGGCCGGCGTGAAGATCCAGGCGTGGCTGCCGTTCATGAACGCCAACCACTTCCTGCAGCTCGGCGGCGCGAACGCGGCCGAACAGGCGGGGGCGGGCGTCGACTTCAAGCTGAGCCAGTGGGGTTCGCTCGGCTACTTCGCCGGTATCGCCATCGCGATGCTGGTGGTCGCACTGATCGTCGCGAAGCGGCGGGACGCGTGACCTGTTCCGAATAAAGGGGGAGAGGGACCTGGGTCATCCGTCGGGGGATGACCCAGGTCCCTGTCAGTTCTTTCGAGCGAACCGGGAGAGGTCATGATCGAAGCAGTCAGTCTTCGCAAGCACTACGGCAAGACCAAGGCGGTCGACGACCTGTCGTTCGTCGTCAGGCCGGGCCGCGTGACCGGGTTCCTCGGCCCGAACGGCGCCGGCAAGTCCACGACCATGCGGATGATCCTCGGCCTCGACACCCCCACCGGTGGCGACGTCAAGATCGACGGGAAGCACTACGTCGAGCTCAAGCAGCCGTTGCGCAAGGTCGGCGCGCTGCTCGACGCGAAGTGGGTGCACCCCAACCGTTCGGCGCGCTCGCACCTGAAGTGGCTCGCGGTCTCGAACAAGATCCCGGTCAGCCGGGTGAAGGAAGTGCTGGAGATCGTCGGCCTCACCGAGGTCGCGCACAAGAACGCCGGCGGGTTCTCGCTCGGCATGTCACAGCGGCTCGGCATCGCGGGCGCGCTGCTCGGCGACCCCGAGGTGCTGCTGTTCGACGAGCCTGTCAACGGCCTCGACCCCGAGGGCATCCTCTGGATCCGGCAGTTCATGCACCGGCTCGCGGGCGAGGGCCGCACGGTGTTCGTGTCGAGCCACCTGCTCTCCGAAATGGCGCAGACCGCCCAGGACCTGATCGTGATCGGCAAGGGCCAGCTGATCTCGCAGACCACCACCGAGCAGTTCATCGCCGACGCCACCCAGGACACCGTCCGGGTGCGGTCGCCGCACGCCGCGAAGCTGCGGGAGATCCTCGCGGCGCACGCGACGGTCACCGAGGACTCGGTCAGCGGAAGCCTGGTGGTGCAAGGGATCGCGGCTCAGCAGATCGGTGAACTCGCGGCGGAGAACCAGATCGTGCTGCACGAGCTCAGCCCTCAGCGCGGTTCGCTGGAGGAGGCCTTCATGCAGCTCACCAAGGAATCGGTGGAGTATCACGCTCACTGACGACGGGCTTGGGACGCCGCGACCTGATGGCCGGTAGTGCGATCAGCAGACCGGTCATCACCGCGGTGCCGCCCGCGACGGCGGCGACGAACGGCAGCCGGGCCTTCACGTCGACCGGCTGTTGCGCGGGACGTTGTGCCGCGAGCGTCGGAGTCGGTTGCGTCGTCGAGGGTGCCGGCGGCGGCAGCAGCGGATTGCGTTCCACCGCGGGGAGTTGCGCGGTGAGCGCGCCCATGGGGTTGACCATTCCGAACCCGGTCGTCGCGTCCCGGCCCGGTTCCGCCAGGTCGGTCGCGGTCTTGATCAACGCGTTGACGACGTCCTTCGCCGGCATCTGCGGATGCCTGGCCCGCACCAGCGCGGCGACCCCGGTCACGATCGCCGACGCCGCGCTCGTGCCGTCCATCTCGGCATAACCGCTGGCGTAGACGCTTTCCGGCGCGATCGTCACGATGCCCTCCGCCGGAGCCGCGAGCACCGTGTCCGCGCCGACGTTGGACGACGCCCACGGCTTGCCCGCCTTGTTCGTGCCCGCGACCGCGATCACGCCGTTGATGTTGGCGGGCGCGGAGACCTCCTTGCCCTCGTTGCCGGTGGCGGCGACGAGGACGACGTCCTTCTCGATCGCGTAGTTCACGGCCTTGACCAGCGTCGGCGTCATCGAACTGGAGAAGCCCAGCGACATGTTGACGACCTTGGCGCCGTGGTCGGCGGCCCACCGGATGCTGTCGGCGACGACGTCGAGCCCGAACTGCTCCTTCTCGTCGGCACTCGCGATCGGCAGGATCTTGGCGCCGGGCGCGATGCCGAGCGCGCCACCGCCCCTGCCGGTCGCGGCGATGATCCCGGCCATCCCGGTGCCGTGGCCGTCCGTGTCGGTCGTGCCGTCGGTGCCCTTGGACCGGCCGAAGCCCGCTCCGGGCAACACCTGCCCGGCGAGGTCGGGGTGCTTCGCGTCGACACCGGAGTCGATCACCGCGACGATCACGCCGTCCCCGCGCGCCTGGGCCTGCGCCGTGTACACGTCGAGCGCGTCGAGGTGCCACTCCTGCTCCTCGATCGACTGCGCGGCGAGCAGCAACGGCAGCGCGACGGCGAGCGCGGAGAGCAGATGCACGTCAGCTACATCGTGTTTCCAGGTCATGGCGCAACGTGCCTGGCGTCACACGTTTCGTAAGGGTGCTGTTAACAAACCGCGAAAACCGGCAATCTGGACATCGCTGGCGTTTGGGTTCACGTTCAATTGGGTTATCCCGGAGCCGGAGGTGGCCTGTGGCGGTTCACGTCGAAGCAATGCTCAGCCTCGAGTGGTCTGACGCGCTCGAAGTCCCGAACTCACCTGACCTGGCCGAAGCACCTGCGCAGGTGCGCCGATCCTGGGTGAACCAGGCGGATGAGAAGCAAGTTCTCGCGGCGTACCGCGCCGTGAACGCGGTCGACAACGCACCCGCGCCGTGGTGGCTGCGCGCGCTGGATCGCGGAAAGCTGTCCTCACGTGCCGAAGGTCACGCCCTCGAGGACGCGGTGACCGAACTGCTGTCGGCCCGGCCCGGATGGGTCTTCGTGCCGTGGGTCGACCACGGCGAGATCGGGTACTGGGAGTTCGTCCCGTCCGAATCCGGTGTCTACGGTCCGGCCACGCCGACGACCGTGCAGTTCACCTCCACCCACCGAGGCTGGATCCACCTCGTTCCCGCCCACCACGGCCCCGGCCGCCCCCACCCCATCGACTTCACGCTCGACGACCTGCGTACGCAGATCGAGGACATCGAACTGATTGCATAGAATGCCCGGTCGTGACCAGGCCTGAGTTCCCCCGTTCCATCGTCAGCTTCGTCCAGCGCGGCGAGCGCATGACCGTGGGACAGGAGCGCGCCTGGGACACGTACTGGGAGAAGATGGGCAACGACGTGAAGTCGTTGCCCGAGGGGCCGCTGGACTTCGACTCCTGGTTCGGCCGCTCCGCGCCCGTGCTGCTGGAGATCGGGTCCGGCATGGGCGAGACCACCTCGCAGCTCGTGGCCGCCGCGCCCGAGCTCAACTACGTGGCCGCCGAGGTCTACAAGCCAGGTCTGGCCCAGTTGCTGCTGCGCGCCGAGCACCTCGGCGGGCTCGACAACCTGCGCGTGCTGCGCGGTGACGCCGTCGACCTGCTGACCGACCACATCGCGCCCGCGTCGTTGCACGGCGTGCGGATCTTCTTCCCGGACCCGTGGCCCAAGAAGAAGCACCACAAGCGCCGGCTCGTGCAGCCGGAGTTCGTGGCGCTGGTGGCGTCCCGGCTGGAGCCCGGTGGCGTGCTGCACCTCGCGACGGACTGGGAGCAGTACGCGGACCAGATGCTGGCGGTCTGCTCCGGCGAGCGGCTGCTGACCAACGTCCACGACGACTGGGCGCCCCGGCCGGACTGGCGGCCCGTCACGAAGTTCGAGCAGCGGGCCGTGAACGAGGATCGGGTCTCGCACGACCTGATGTTCCGGCGGAACGACCTCACCTGATCGAGGTCTCAAGCCGATCGAGTGAACACCCTGGGTCTAGCCTTCACTCGTTGGAGTGGCGGGTGTTGATCACCCGAAATGCCCCGAGTGGCAGTGACGCGTGAGGCTCTTCCGGCCTTAGCGTCTCGCTCCGTGACCCCCGACGTCCTCCCCGTCGCGGAGGAGTTCGTCCGCATGTTCCACGCGGCGCACTCCGACGCAGGCTCCCTGACCGCCCGCATCGCCCAGGTGCGCGCCGAGATCACCGAGACCGGAACCTACCGCCACACCACCAACGAACTCGCGTACGGCGCGCGGATCGCGTTGCGGGATTCCGGTTGGTGCACCTCAGGTGTGCCGTGGCGCCGGCTGAAAGTCCGCGATCTGCGCGGCTATCGCAACGCCGCCGCGGTGGCCGGCGAATGCGTCGAACATCTTCGGCTGGCGACCAACGGCGGTGAAATTCGGCCGCTGGTAACGGTTTTCGCGCCGGACGCGCCCGGTTCGCCCGGGCCGGTGATCTGGAACGAGCAGCTGATCCGGTACGCCGGGTACGCCGACGGGATGGGGGACCGCCGGTACACCCAGTTCACCGAGACCATGCAGGGCATGGGCTGGCGGCCACCGATGCGGCGGTCGCGCTTCGACCTGCTGCCGTTGGCCGTGGAGACGCAACACGAGGGACCGCGGCTGTTCACGCTGCCGTCCGAGATCGTGCACGAAGTTCCTTTGGAGCACCCGACTCTGCCGTGGTTCGGTGAGATGGGCCTGCGCTGGCACGCGGTTCCGGTCATCTCGAACATGCGGCTGTCGATCGGTGGCGTGCACTACCCGGCCGCGCCGTTCAACTCGTGGTTCGTCGGCGCCGAGATCGGCACGCGGTCACTGGCTGAGGAAGGTGCTTACGGTGTGGCGCGTGAGGTCGCCGAGGCGTTGGGTTTGGACACAACGTCCGAACGCACGCTGTGGCGGGACTTCGCCACCGTTCACCTGAACGCGGCAGTGCTGCACTCGTTCGACAAGGCTGCCGTCACCATCACGGACCACCACGCGGAAGCGTTGCACCGTCTCGCTTGGCTGCGCTCTCGCCAACGTCCGTCGGCCGCACGTCCCGCGTTCCGGTTGGACACCGCAGCCGCGGCGCGCGCACGGAACGGTTCTCCGGCGCGCTTCACGGCCGCGTTGGACGAGACCCGGCCTCAGCCGACGAGCAGGCTGGCGGAACTGCTCCGCCAGCAACACTCCCTGACCAGCGTCTGACTTCCCCATCACACGCTGGCTGCCGGGAAGACCTAGTGCTTCGAGTCGATCATCACGCCCGAGAGGGCCATCAGCGCAAGGACCAACAGGCCGACCACAGCGGCGGCCCAAGTGAACACAACTGACAACATGGCGTCCTCCAATTCCCCGACTTTCGCTCCTCCAGAGTCCGTGACCGCCGCGTAATCTGACATCCGCCGTGAGGGTATTTCCGCAGGTCGCCCAGTCAGCCTTATGGCTGACCCCTGGGTAGACCCCGGTCGGACGCGGGGTCGCACTTTCGGCCCTACTGTTGCTCGGGTGGAGAGCACGGACTTGAACTGGCGGCTGCTCGCCAAGCGTCAGTGGCCGCTGGCGCTCTCACTCGCCGCGATCGCCGTCGCCGAACTGGGCGCGATCTCGACCGATCTCGGCTGGTGGCAGGTACCGGGGATCGCGGTGATCTGCGTGATCGCGGTGCTCGCACCGCGCAGACCTTTCGACGCTGCCCTCGCTCTGGCGTTCGCCGTCGCGTGCGTGGCCGCTTACCTGCGGCTGCTCGGCGTGGCGATCGAGCCGCACATCTTCTGGAGCGGCGCGAGCATCTCGATGACCGGCGCCGCGATGGCCACCATCGCGACTCTCGTGCGGGACGAATCTCGCGGGAAAGCGCTGCTGGGAACCGTGGTGGTGCTCGCCGGCATGGCGTTCGCGGAGGTCATGGGATGGCCGATCGTGGCACCACGCGAGTACGGCGAGTGGCGCCCGGACCCGTGGAACTTCGGGATCGCGGCGGGCGTGCTGCTCGTCCTCTCGCTGGGCACGGGCCTGTACTTCCGGGCCAGGGACAGCGAACGCGCGTCCCAGCTCGCGGCTTCCGTCGCGGCGGCCCAGAACTCAGAACGGATGGCGCTCGCCCGCGAACTGCACGACGTGGTGGCGCACTACGTGACAGCGATCGTCGTGCACGCGCAGGCTGGTCAGCTCAACCGCGAGGCCGCCGAACAGGTGCTGCCGACCATCGAGGCATCTGGCTACGAAGCGCTGACCGCGATGCGGCGGCTGGTCGGAACGTTGCGGGACGGCGAGTCCTCCGGACCGGCCGCGTCCTCGTCGCTGGTGGACGACGTGCGCTCGCTGGCCGCGGAATCCGGTCTGACGGTGCGACTCTCGTTCGACCTCAAGGACGCGGTGCCGCAGGAGCTGGCACGCTCGGTGCTGCGGTTGGTGCAGGAATCGCTGACGAACACCCAGAAACACGCTTCCGCTGTGTCCTCAGTGGACGTCGCACTGTCCTCAAGCGACGGTGTGCTGCACCTGGCGATCCTGGACGACGGTGTTGCCTCCGGCGTGCCCGTGGGCGGCTCGGGAGGCTACGGGCTCGTCGGCATGCGTGAGCGCACGGAACTGCTGGGTGGCACGTTCTCCGCAGGCCGACGCGAACCAACCGGGTGGACGGTCCGCGCCGATCTGCCGATCAGCTAGTGCCGCGCTGGCTCACATGTCGTCGCGGATGACTTCGAACTCCTGAGTCATCTCGACATCGCTTTGCTGGTCGTCGTTCTGAGGGTCGAAGTCGGCCACTGATGCCTCCGCATGATCACGCCCGTACCGTGGAGTGTGATCATGCCAACTCAGCGCCGGGTCGGCGGCTTGGGGGTGGAGGGCTTCTGCGCGCGGCGGAACTGTCCACTGGACGTGCACGGCTTCTTCGACATGATCTTGAGACGCCCCTGTCCTACCCGTGGTTGCTCTGGATGCACAAAGGGCCCGTCGCATCACGCGCAACGGGCCCCTCGGTTGGGGAAAAGTTTTAGGCCGGGGCGGACCCTGGGGGTCGGCCCGCGCCCGACAGGACGAGGATTCCCATCCCGTCCGGATGTATGCATGCTTGTGACTGGCGTCACAATGGCAGGATTCTCCGCATGTCACTGCGTCTGCACGCCCCGGTGGTCCTGCCCTGCGACCCGTCCTGCGCCGTGTTGCGCGACGCCGTCGTGGACGTCGTCGACGGCCGGATCACCTACGTGGGTGCCATCGCCGATGCCCCCGCCTTCGACGGCGAGGTCCGCACGCTCTCGGGAATCCTGCTGCCCGGCCTGGTCAACACCCACGCGCACAGCCCGATGACGGTGCTCCGCGGCCTGGGTTCCGACCTGCCGCTGCTGCGGTGGCTGCAGGAGCAGATGTGGCCGAACGAGGCGCAGATGACCCCCGCCGACATCGGCACGGGCATGCTGCTCGGCGCCGTCGAGATGCTGCGGCACGGTGTCACCACCTCCACCGAGATGTACTTCCACGGCCGCGAACTGACGGCCGCCGTCCTGGCCGCCGGGTCACGGGTGGTGTTCGGCGGGGCGATCCTGGACGTGCCGGGCATGGACTGGAAGTCGCAGACCGACGAGCTCTCGTCGTGGATCGACTCGGACGGGCTGCGGTTCGGGCCTGGTGAGCGGGTCGAGCTGGCCTACGGGCCGCACTCCGCCTACACGCTGTCGGCTCCGCAACTCACGGCGATCGCCGTTGAGGCGCGGGCCCGCGGGGCACTGTTCATGGTGCACGTGGCCGAGTCGCCGTTCGAGGACGAGGCCGCCCGCGCCGAGTTCGGGTCGGTGCCGGCGTTGATGAAGGCTTCGGACGTGCTGGGCGGGCGCGTGCTGTCCGCGCACTCCGTGCACCTGTCCGATGAGGACATCGCGCTGTACGCGGCGCACGGCGTCGGCGTCGCGCACTGCCCCGGTTCCAACACGAAGCTCGCTTCGGGGATCGCGCGGGTGCCGGAACTGCTGGCCGCGGGCGTGGCGGTCGGGCTGGGCACCGACGGGCCCGCGTCCAACGACGACCTGGACCTGTTCGAAGAGGCCCGGCTGGCTGGGCTTCTGGCGCGCGTCTCGAAGATGGACGCGACCGTGCTCGGGGCGGCGCAGGCGTTGCTGATGGCCACTCGGGGCGGTGCCGACGCGCTGGGACGCGACGACATCGGCGCGCTGGAGGCCGGTCGGTGGGGCGATGTCGTGCACATCGCCGCTGATGACCCCGCCTTTGCGACCGGGCTGGACGCGCCGGACGCGCAGGTGCTGGCGAACCTCGTGTGGGGGTCCGGGTCGCGCCGGGTCACCGACGTGTGGGTCGCCGGTGACCACGTCGTCGCCGGTGGCGAGTCGACGCGGGTGGACCGGCACGAGGCCCAGGCCGGAGTCGCCGCGGTGGCGCGGCGACTGCGGAGCGCCTGACACCCATTCCGCAATTTCTGAAAATTGACACATAATATCCCTTAACGGCTTCTCGACATTGCCTTTTCAAGATATTTCTGATACACTTAGCCCATAAGCAAGAAGGCGCGAACATGCTCTCTATGTTCGCGCCTTCTTGCTACTCAAAAGCCAAGGAGGTGAATAGAATTAGTAAGGAAAAAACCAGCTCTTCCCAATTATCCCAGAGCTCGGACCTGCGAAAATGGTCCCTGGCGGGCCTCGCAAGCGGCATCGCTCACGGAATAGGACGTTGGGTCTGCAGAGCAGCAGAGTACATGTTCGAATACTTTTTTGGCGGCTGATCGCGCCGCCGAAACTGCGAGCGAAGAAGTACTACCAACCTAACGCAGGCTGAGATCGACAAGACAGGGCGCCGCCGCGAGGAGACTTACTCCTCGCGGCCCTTCTTTGCCCATGACCGCTCACCGAGCGTCAACCTCTAGCCACAGGCTGTTGACAAGCCTGTGGACAACTAGCGGCGCGGCCTAGACCGGACGTTGATCTCGGTGATGTGGGCGTCGGGCGTCGCCAGCACGGCTGACGCCACCGCCCGCCCCACCGAGGCCGGTTCGATGTACTGCGAGGGGTCGTAGTCGCCGCCCTCCTGGCGGCGCACGTCCTCCTGCATCGGTGTGGCGGTCCGGCCGGGATACACCGAGGTCACGCGCAACGCCGGTTCGTCGCCACGAAGTGCGTCGGCGTAGGCGCGCAGGGCGAACTTCGAGGCCGCGTAGACGCCCCAGCCCGGGTTGGCGTTCAGGCCGGCGCCCGAGTTGATCAGGACGACGTGGCCGCCGGCGGTGCGCAGCTGCGGCAGGAGCAGGTTGGTCAGTTCGGCGACCGCGAAGACGTTGATGTCGAAGGTCTTCCGCCAGTCGTCCTGGGACGCGTCGGCCAACGGGCCGAGCAGGGCGATGCCGGCGCTGTGGACCAGCACGTCCAGGCGCGAGACGCTGCCCAGGTCCGACGAGGCAACGTTCGTCAGGTCGAACGGCCAGGCCTGGGATCCGGGGAGTTCCGCGGCGAGCACCGAGAGCGATGTTTCGTCTCGTCCGCCTAGCAGCAGGTCGTGAGTTGGGGCCAGACTTCTGGCGATGGCCGAGCCGATTCCGCTGGATGCCCCGGTGACGAGGGCGACCGGACGATCAGTCATGGGGGGACCATAGTGCCCAGGAAGTTGATCCTGCCTTACCTCTGCGTGCTCTACTTCATCAACTACCTCGACCGGGTCAACATCGGGTTCGCCGGGCCCAACGGGATGTCGGAGGAGCTCAAGCTCTCGGCGACCGTGTTCGGGTTCGCGTCCGGGGTGTTCTTCATCGGGTACCTGCTGCTCGAAGTGCCCAGCAACCTCGCGTTGCACAAGTTCGGCGCGCGCAAGTGGATCGCCCGGATCATGATCACCTGGGGGATCGTCGCCACCGCGATGGCGTTCGTGCCCAACGGGACCGTGCTGATCGTGCTGCGGTTCCTGCTGGGCGTGGCGGAGGCCGGGTTCTTCCCGGGGATCATCCTGTACCTGACCTACTGGTATCCGCAGAAGGACCGGGCGCGGATCGTCGCGCTGTTCATGGTGGCGATACCGATCTCGACGGCGCTCGGGGCCACGTTCAGCGGGTTGCTGATCCAGTGGACGGACTGGCGCACGATGTTCCTGATCGAGGGACTGCCGGCGATCGGGCTGGCGTTCGTGACGTGGTTCTGGCTGCCGGACAGGCCCGAGGAGGCCGTCGAGCAGCCGAAGGAAGAGCACTGGCCGTTGAAGAAGGCCCTCACCCATCCCCGGATTCTGGCGTTGAGCTTCGTGTACTTCGGGATCGTGTACGGGCTGTACACGCTGGGGTTCTTCCTCCCGACGATCATCAAGGGACTGGCGCCGGGGGCAGGCGTCGTCGAGCGTGGGCTGATCAACGCGATTCCGTACGTCCTCGGCGCGGTCGCCATGATCCTGTGGGCCAGGCACGGCGACCGCACCGGAGAACGGAAGTGGCACGTCGCCGCGCCGATGTTGCTGGGTGGAGCAGCGATCCCTGTCTCGCTCTACCTGGAAAACCCGATCGCGGCGATGGTGGCGGTCTCGGTCTGCGCGATCGGTGTCTGCGCCGCGCTGCCCACGTTCTGGGCGCTTCCCACGAGCTTCCTGGGCGGCGCGGCGGCCGCGGGTGGAATCGCGTTGATCAACTCACTGGGCAACCTGAGCGGTTTCGTGGCGCCCTACGTGACCGGTTGGCTGCGTGACATCACCGGAACCCAGAAGACCGGACTCTGGGTCGTCGGCATCACGATGATCACGGCAGCGGTGGTCGCGCTCGTTCAGAGGGCGGGCACGGAGAAGGTGTAGAGGGCTTCGTAGCGGACGGAGGTCTGGGCGCCTTCGGTGCAGCTTCCGGCGGGTGCGACGCCGCCCTTGGTGTTGAGGCGCTGCACGTAGCTGACGCCGGCGAACGTTCCTTCGCCCCTGGTGGACTTGGCCTTCAGCAGCAGTTCCGGAACGGCCCCCGGAACCTCGTTGCGGGCTCCGTCGACCGGGGCTGCCTCGACCGCGCTGCCGTCGACGGTGGAGACCCAGATCGGACCGCGCGAGTGCAGTCCGACCGCCCTGCCGAGCCGGTCCGCCAGCGTCGCGGCGGGTTCCAGGCCCTTCCAGGCGCCGACCGTGCAGGTGTAGGTCTGCACGCCCTTGGCGTAGAACTTCTCGACGATCTTGTTGCCGGACGGGACCTGAACTGCGGGTGCGACCCTCGCGTCAGATCCGCCGCTCATGGCATCCGGGGTCGGCGCCGCGGTGGAGCCGACACCTCCTGCGAGGATGCCCAGAAGAGTTGATGAGACAAGGACTAAGCCAGCACGTTTCATCACGCCTGGTCGTACGGCCCCATTACCGGACCGGTTCAGTACCGTCTCAGTTGGCGGGCGCGAAGAAGGTGTAGATGGCCTTGTACAGAACGGAGATCTGCGCGCCGGCCTTGCACCCACCGGTCGGCGCGACGCCGCCCTCGGTCGCGAGGCGCTGGACGTAGGAGACCTTGCCGAACAGGCCCTCGCCGCGAACGGTCTTGGTCTTGAGCAGAAGCTCGGGCACAGCGGCCTTGACGTCGTTCTTGGCGCCGTCGACCGGGGTCGCCTCGACCGCACTGCCGTCCACGGCGGAGATCCAGACGGGGCCGCGGGAGTGGATGATGATCGGCTTGTCGTTCTTGTCCACGAGCGTCGCGGCAGGCTCTAGCCCCTTCCACGCGTTGCCCGTGCAGGAGTACGTCTGAACGCCCGTGGCCCGGTATTCGCCGACCAGCTCCTGGCCTGCCGGGACCTGGACGGCCGCGGCGACGGGCGTGTCCTTCGCCTGAGCGACGGGAGTGGGGGTAGCGGTGCCGGCGGTGGGGGTGCCACACGCAGCAAGACCCAGAAGAGCAGCAGCACCAACGAGAAGACGAACATTCACGACTCACTCCGAAGTGGACGACCAAAGTGGACTTTCCTTGGCTGTCCGCGGTGCAGCCACCCATCACACGGACGGGCGGCCGCACCGGTTCACAAGATCAAAGTGAGCCGGACCACACGATCAGTCGCAGATCTTCCTGCGGTCCTTGCGCCACACCACCGCGACGGACGGACGCGGCTGCGAGGTGCCGCCGTCCGGCCAGTGCGAGAGCGGGTTGTTCGCCGACGCGCCGTCGATCTCGCCGGGGTGCTGCACGGACACCAGCACGAAGTCCTCGGTGACGACGGGACCGCAGGTCTCCGCACCCTTGGGCACCGTGAGGAACTGCTTCACGAAGCCGCGGCGCTTGCCGGCGACGGGCAGCGCGAACAGGCCGTCGTTGGAGCCCAGGGCGTTGCCGTCCGTGGAGATCCACAGGTTGCCGTGCGTGTCGAACGCGACGTTGTCCGGGCACGAGATCGGGCTGACCTGCGACTTGTCGAAGCCGCCGAAGTACGTGCCGGGGTCCTTCGGGTCGCCGCAGAGCAGCAGCAGCTTCCACGAGAACGCCAGCGCCGTGTTGTCGCTGCGGCGCTCCTCGATCTCCAGGACGTGGCCGTGCTTGTTGCCGTTGCGCGGGTTGATCTCGGTCGGGCCTTCCTTGCCCGCCTTGCCGCGGTCGGTGTTGTTGGTCAGCGCGGCGTAGATCCGGCGGTTGTGCGTCGAGGGCTCGACGTCCTCCGGTCGGTCCATCTTCGTGGCGCCCATCTTGTCCGCGGCCAGGCGCGTGAAGACGTAGACCTCCTCGGCGGTGAAGCCCGGCACGAACGACTTGTCGTTGTGCGCCAAGGCGATCCACTCGCCGGAGCCGTCGAACTCGCCGTCCTTGGGCAGCGTGCCGAGGCCGTCGATCTCGGTGGCCGGGCTGTCACCGGTGAAGCGGGCGACGTAGAGCGTTCCCTTGTCCAGCAACTGCTTGTTGTGCTCGCGGGCGCGCTTCGAGTCGCCCTTCTGCATCTTCTCGTCCGTGACGAACTTGTACATGTAGTCGAAGCGCTCATCGTCGCCCATGTACGCGACCACACGGCCGTCCTTGGCGACGATGACGTTCGCGCCCTCGTGCTTGAAGCGGCCGAGCGCGGTGTGCTTGACCGGCGTCGACGTCTTGTCGAGCGGGTCGATCTCGACGATCCAGCCGAACCTGTTGGCCTCGTTGGGTTCCTGGGCCAGGTCGAAGCGCTTGTCGAAGCGCTCCCACTGGCGCAGCGACGCGCCGCCGCTGATGCCGTAGCGGGCGAACTTGGCCTTCGTGTCCGGGTCGGTGACCAGGCTCGCGTTGGCGAAGTACTGGTTGAAGTTCTCCTCGCCGGACAGGATCGTGCCCCACGGCGTGACGCCGCCGGAACAGTTGTTCTGCGTGCCCAGGACCTTCTTGCCCGTGGGGTCGGCGGAGGTCTTGAGGAACTTCGAACCGGCGGCCGGGCCCTTCACCTCGAACGGCGTGGTGAGCGTGATCCTGCGGTTGTACTTCTTCTTGTCGTCCGGGCAGACGAAGAGCTTGCCCGTGCGAGGGTCACGGTCGACCATCACGACCGACAGGCCGTGCGCGGCCCACGCGATCTTGGCGTGCTTCTCGGTGATGGTGGTCGGCGTCCAGTCCTTGAACATGAACGACTCGGTCGTGTACTCGTGGTTGCTCACCATGAGCCAGCTGTCGTGGTAGCCGGGCACCGGCACGAGACCGCAGAAGTCGTTGTTGAAACCGAACTGCTTGGCCTGCGCCTCGGGCGTCTGGTTGTCGAAGTCGAACTTCGGCGCGTCGTCCAGCACCCCGTCGCCCCAGCGGATGACGACGTCCTGCTGGAAACCCTGGGGGATGCTGATCTGGTCGAGGGTGTTGGGCGCCACCGGCTCGAAGTTCAGACCGTCGTTGCCGCCGCGGCCGAGGTCCAGATCGACGTCGACGTGCACCGGGGCCGCCGTGGCCGCACCGGAGAACGCGAGTGCGCCGGCGCCGGCGGCCGCGACGACCGCACCGGCCTTCAGCATGCCGCGCCGGCTCACGACCTCCTTGACGACGTCGCCGAAGTACGCGTTGGCGGACGAGTTGGGCGCCTCGTGCGCGCAAGCGTTGCCGCAGCGGAACTCGCAGGTGACGGCCTGCCGTCCGAGCGGGTGGTTCGCCGAGAGCAGGGGCAGCATGCGGCGGCCCCGATCGGTGGGTGAGGACACGCAGGCCTCCGAGATCGGTCAGTGTGGGAACTGGCCGAACCTAAGAGCCCAACGAGATCGCCTGCCGTCCAGAAGATGAACGACAGGCGAACTCGTACTACTCCCGAACGATCACAGCACGCAGGGTGATCAACCGATCTCACCCAGCTGACGACGGCCCTTGCGCCACACCGCGACGACCGACGGACGCGGCCTGGCAGTGCCCCGGTCCGGCCAGTTCGACGCGGGCTTGTCGGCACTCGCGCCGTCCACCTCGCCGGGGTGCTGCACGCACACCGTGATCACCCGCTCGCCGATCACCGGACCGCAGGTCTCACCACCGCGCGGCACCGTGAGGAACAGCTTGAGGTGTCCTCGTTCCGGCCCTTCCAGCGGCACGCCGTAGAGGCCGTCGTTGAGCCCGTCGAGCTTGCCGTCGGCGTCCGTGGAGATCCACAGGTTGCCGTGCCGGTCGAACGCCACGTTGTCCGGACTGGAGATCGGGCTGACCTGCGACTTGTCGTAGCCGCCGAAGTACGTGTTCGGGTCCTCCGGGAAACCGCAGACCAGGAACAGTCCCCAGTTGAACGTCAGCGCGAGCGCGTCGCCGCGGCGTTCGACGATCTCCAGGACCTGCCCGTGGCGGTTGTTGACGCGCGGGTTCGGTTCGGTCGCGCCTTCCTTGCCCGCGGTGACGCCGCGTTCGACGTTGTTGCTCAAAGCGCAGTAGACCGTGCCGGTGCGCGGGTGGCACTCGATGTCCTCCGGGCGGTCCATCTTCGTCGCGCCGACCTTGTCCGCCGCGATGCGCGTGAAGACGTACACCTCTTCGGCGGTCATTCCGGGCACGAAGGACTTCTTGCCCGCTGCCAGCGGAATCCACTCGCCGGAGCCGTCGAACTTGCCGTCGCTGGGCAGCTTTCCGGTGCCGTCGATCTCGGACACCGGGCTGTCGCCGGTGAACCGGCCCACGTACAGCGTGCCGTCGTCGAGCAGCGTCATGTTGTGGCGCCGCGCGGCCTTGCTGTTGCCGCGCTTCATCTTGCCGTTCGAGATGAACTTGTAGATGTACTCGAACCGCTCGTCGTCACCGGAGTACGCGACGATTCGGCCGTCGTCGGCGACGCGGATGTTCGCGGTCTCGTGCTTGAACCGGCCGAGGTGCGTGTGCTTGATCGGCGTGGAGTCGGGGTCGTGCGGGTCGAGCTCGATGACCCAGCCGAACCTGTTGACCTCGTTGGGTTCCTGGGCGAGGTCCCAGCGCTTGTCGAAGCGCTCCCACTTGCGCGTGGTCGCCGTGCCGGTGACGCCGTAGCGGGTCAGCCTCGGGTCGTTGCGGCCGGCGGCGTTCGCGAAGTACTGGTTGAAGTTCTCCTCGCCGGACAGGATCGTGCCCCACGGCGTGACGCCGCCGGAGCAGTTGTTGATCGTGCCGAAGACCTTCTTGCCCGTCGGGTCGACAGACGTCTTGAGCAGGTCGCTGCCCGCGACCGGACCGCGCACCTCGAACGCCGTGTTCAGGGTGATGCGGCGGTTGTACTTGCTGAAGCGCGGCCGGTAGTGGCCGGAGAACAGCGAGCGCTTGATCATGAACACCGAGAGGCCGTGCGCGGCCCACGCGATCTTCGCCTGTTCCTCGGTGGGGTTGTTCGCGTCGTAGCCGCGGAACATGAACGGCTCGCTGGTGTACTCGTGGTTGGTGACCATGATCCCGGTCAGTTCCAGCGGGTCCAGCGGCAGGATCGCGGCGAAGTCGCAGTTGAAGCCGAACTGCTTCTCCTGCTTCGCCGCGGTCTGGTTGTCGAAGTCGAACTCGGGGACACCGGGGAAGAGCGGGTCGCCCCAGCGGATCACGATCCCCTGCTCGTACCCCTCTGGGACGACGACCTCGTCCTTGGTGTTGACCGCGACGGGCTTGAAGTCGAGTCCCCTGGGTGGGCGGCCCTGGGACTCGGGTGCGGCGGCCGCGGTGGCCGGAATCGAGACGGTGGTGGCGGCTGCGATGACGGCACCGGCTTTGAGAGCGGTCCGCCGGCTGACCAGGTCGCCGAAGTAGGGGTTGTCCGAGGTGTTCGGGACCTCGTGGAAGCAGGCGTCGCCACAGCGGTACTCACATGTCACCGCTGCTCTGCCGACGCGATGGTTGACGAGCGGCAGGGGGATCATGGTGGTGGCCTCCTACGATCGGTGCGGGAACCGCGACCGACCGTAGTTCACCTTTTGTTAACCCACTAGCTGCTCGCTCGCGATCACGACTTCCGTAGGTACCTCGTGCGTATCAGTACGGTTGAACGCCAGCAGCACCGCCGCGACCGCACACAGCACCGCCGCCACGACGAACGGCTGGGCGAGGTGGCTCACGAACGTCGCCGCCAGCGCCCCTCCGAGCCAGCGCAGGAAGTTGTACCCGGCACTCGCCACGGGCCGCGGCGCGTCGCTGACGCTCATCGCGGTACCGGTGAACAGGGTGTTCAGCAGGCCGCTGACCAGGCCGCTCACGACCACGGCGACCACCAGCAAAGGCTTGCTGGGCACCGCCATCAGCAGCATGAGCACGGCGAACGCGAGGACCGACCCGATGATCGCCCGCTTCTCGCCCACGCGGTCCGCGAGCCGTGGCGCGAGGAAGACGCTGGAGACCGCGACGCACACGCCCCAGCCGAAGAAGATCAGTCCGATCTCGACGGCGCCCCAGCGCAGGACGAACGGCGACCAGGCGAGAACCGTGAAGAACGCGGCCGTGTAGAGCGCCGCTCCGACCGAGGTGCGGAGCAGAACCGGGTTCCTGAGGGCCTTGAGCGGGTCGAGCAGGCCGATCCGCGGACGTTCCAGGTGCGAGTCCCTGGCCAGGAACACTGCACAAAGGATCAGCGCGACGGCCATGAGGACCGCGGTGCCGAGGAACGGCCCGCGCCACGAGAAGCTGCCGAGCAACGCGCCGAGCAGCGGCCCGACGCTCAGACCGAGGCCGAGCGCGGCTTCGTAGAGCAGGATCGCGGCCTTCTGCCCGCCACTGGCCGCGCCGACGATGACGCTGAGCGCGGTGGCGATGAAGAACGCGTTGCCGAGCCCCCACACGGCCCGCAACCCCACGAGCTGGCCGATGCTCCCCGCCGCCGAGCACGCCAGCGTGGCGACGACGATCAGCGCGAGCCCGCCGACGAGCGTGCGCTTGGCCCCGAACCGCGCCGTCGCGGCGCCCGTGAAGAGCATCGCCACGACCTGAACGCCGAGGTAGGAGGAGAAGAGGAGGGTGACCTGCGAGGGTGTTGCGTGCAGACCCTCCGCGATGGACAACAGGATCGGGTCCACGAGCCCGATCCCCATGAAGGCGATGACCGCGGCGAACGCCGTGATCCACACCTGCTTGGGCTGAGCTTTGAAATTCACTTCGCTATCCTAACCGATTTTACTTAGCATGGCGAAGTATCGTGGACCACAGAGTACGGTTCTGGACGTGGATGCGGTGATCTTCGACCTCGACGGCGTGCTGATCGACTCCGAGCAGGTGTGGGACGAGGTGCGCCAGGCGTTCGCCGCTGCCCACGGAGGCACGTGGACGCCGACCGCCACCCGTGACATGCAGGGGATGTCGACGCCCGAGTGGGGCGCGTACCTGGTCTCGGACGTGGGCGTTCAGCTGACCGCTGCGGAGACGTCCGCCGGGGTGGTCGCCGAGATGGAGAAGGCCTACGCCGCGCACCTGCCGGTGATTCCGGGCGCCGTGGACGCCGTGCGCGCCGTGGTGGCGCGCTTCCCGGTCGCGATCGCGTCCTCGGCTCCGGCCGTGCTGATCAAGGTGTTCCTGGAGGTCACCGGACTGCCGGTGCCCGTCGCGGTGTCGTCGGAGTCGTGCGCCGCCGGAAAACCGTCACCCGACGTCTACCTCGCGGCCGCCGCGCAGCTCGGGGTCTCTCCGGCTTCCTGCTACGCCGTCGAGGATTCGACGAACGGGCTGAAGGCGGCGCTGGCGGCGGGCATGACCGTGCTGGCCGTGCCGAACCCGCACTTCCCACCTGCCGCGGACGTGCTGGCTCAGGTGCGGGTGCTGTCCTCGATCGTCGACCTGCCGGACGCGCTGGCGTAACTGATCGCGGCCAAGCCGACCGCGATGCACGTGCAGGCGATGACACCCTTCGGCCAGTAGATGTGGCTGTCGAGGAACAGGTAGCTGCCGACCAGCAGGAAGACGGTTCCCGGCAGGGCTTTGAGCCTGTGCTTGAGCAGCGCGCACACCACGATCGCGACACTGGCCGCCAGGAAGCACCAGGCACCGAAGGTTCCGAGCTGGTTGCCGATCTTGAACAGCGGCTCGTCCGCGGCCGAGCGACCACCGTTCGCCAAGGTCATCGCCCCGCCGCCGATGCCGGCCAACGCGTCGAGCGCGCCGTAGAAGACGACGAAACCGAACGCGAGGACCCGGCCCGGGTAGCGGACGTACTTCGGGCTCTCGTCGAGCAGAACCCATTGCGCCGCGCCGAGGAGCGGGAAGATCACCGCCAGGATGATGTGCATGTTCTGCCACCACTGCGCGGTCGACGCGTCGAGGTGGTGCGGGTGGGTCAGGCCGATGCCGGCGAGGATCAGGCCGGGGAGGGCGACGAGCAGGGTGCGCACCGGCCGAACCTAGCGGTGATCACTGCGTCTCCAGCTAGACTCGCCCACTTTCAGGCGATTCGGCCGAGCGCGTCGAACCTGTGTTCGATAGGATGTGGCAGTGGTGAACCGGCGTGAACAGGCGGCGTTCCTGCTCGCACTTCGCGACAGCGAGCGCGGCTGGGCCGACGTCACGAGCGCCGTGGAAGACGCGGGTTCCGCCCTGGCCGTGCTGGAGTCGCTGCTCACCCCCGACCAGCCGACGCTGGACCACATCGCCCCCGATCTGGCCGGCCGCCTGGAACTGGTCGAGAAGGAGATCGAGTCCTGGCAGGACGAGGGAATCCACCTCGTCACCGTGCTGGACGAGCAGTACCCGGTCCAGCTGCTCATGGTGCACCAGCGACCGCCTTTCCTGACCTGCAAAGGTTTCCTCGACCCCGCCGACCAGTTCGGCGTCGCCGTCGTCGGCAGCAGGCACGCGAGCGCGCGAGGCCTACACCTCACGCGCGAGATCGCGACAACACTGACCAAACACGACATCACGGTCTTCAGCGGTCTCGCGGCAGGCATCGACACGGCCGCGCATCGGGCCGTCGTGGACGCCGGAGGCCGGACTGTGTCGGTGGTCGGCACCGGCCTGCGCCACTGCTACCCGGCCGAGAACGCAGGCCTCCTGCAGGAGATCGGCAGGACGGGAGCCGTGCTGTCGCAGTTCTGGCCGGACGCCGGTCCCGCCAAGCACCACTTCCCGATGCGCAACGCCGTGATGAGCGGCTGCAGCGTCGCGACCGTCGTCGTCGAGGCGGGTGAACACAGCGGTACCCGGATTCAGGCACGGCTCGCGCTCGAACACGGCAGGCACGTCTTCCTACTGCCCGAGGTCGTGTCCGGCACTTCTTGGGGCCGTGAGATGTCCGAGCGACCGAACACGACTGTCCTGGAAGGTCCCGACCATCTGCTGCGCGTGCTGGACGATTTGCGCGCCGGAGTCCCGGACCTGATCGACCTCTGACGTGAGCCCGCTCAGCCGCATCCTCGAGCGGTACCTGAACATCCTGATCGCACCGACCGGTCGCGGACCGAATTCGTGCACCACGTGCTTTCGTCCCACAGACGGATATCCGCGTTGCCTGCAGTGCAACGGTCACTTCCGCGAGTTCGGCGCGGAGCTGGCCGACGACGTCGTGATCATCTCGATGGCAGGCAAAGGCGGGCAGCTGGCCCACGTGCTGGCGAAGTACAAGTACGGCGAGCGCCCCCAGATGCGCAAGCAGTTCACCGACGAACTGGCCTACGTGCTCGCGACGTTTCTGGCGAAGCACCATCAATGCCTTGGAGAGTTCGACATCGCGACGGTCGTGCCGAGCACGCGGCAGCGCACAGCCACCCATCCGTTGATCGACATTCTCAGCAGGCGTCTCAACATCACGAGGTACCGATTCGCCGAGACGCTCAGCACGTCGAGCACCAACAACCGGCAGCTTCGGCCAGACGAGTACACCGTCCTCACGGATGTCGGTGGCAAGCACGTGTTGCTCGTCGATGATCAGTGGACGTCGGGCGCAAGCCTGCAGTCGTCGGCGATCGCCCTCAAGCGGGCGGGGGCGGCAAGGGTCGTCGGCGTGGTCATCGGACGGCGGCTCGACGCCCGACCGTCCGGCACGTTCGACTGGAACGTCTGCGTGATTTGCCAGCAGAGCTGACTAGCGTGGCGGCATGACGCAACGAGTTGCTGTGGTCACCGGCACCGCGCAGGGCATGGGCCTGCGGATCGCGGACGTGCTGCGCGAGGACGGGTTCGCCGTCGTCGGCTTCGACCTGCAGGAGAGCAAGGACGGGATCGTCGGCAACGTCGCCAGCGCCGCGGACGTCCAGCGCCTGACCGATCACGTGACCAGCACCTACGGGCGCGTGGACGTGTTGGTCAACAACGCGGGGATCGCGGGCATCGTGCCATTCGAGGACACGAGCCTCGAGCAGTGGGAACGGATCATGGCGGTCAACCTGACCGGGCCGTTCCTGCTCACGCAGGCGCTGGGGCGGGTCATGCTCGACCAGGGCAGCGGAAGCGTCGTCAACATCGCGTCTGTCGCCGGGCTGCAGGGCGTGGCGGACCGGGCGGCGTACAACACGACCAAGCACGGGCTGATCGGGTTGACGCGGACGCTCGCCGTCGAGTGGGGCGGGCGGGGGATCAGGGTCAACGCCGTGTGTCCCGGCTGGGTCAAGACCGAGATGGACGTCGAGTCGCAGGCCGGCGGGTACTACGTCGACGACGACATCACCGACCACGTGCCGATGAACAGGTTCGCCGCGCCGGACGACATCGCGCAGGCGGTGCGGTTCCTGGCCGGCGACAACTCCAGGTACATCAACGGTGTCGCGTTGCCCGTCGACGGTGGGTGGACCGCGGACGGCAGCTGGCAGAAGCTGCGGCTCTCGAAGCGCTGAACGAGAAGGGCCGCCCTCGCGAGGAGAGCGGCCCTTCACCGCATCAGATCTCGCCGCGAATGAACTTCTCGACGGCCTCGTGCGCCTCGGAGTCCGAGTACTGCACGGGCGGGGACTTCATGAAGTACGACGACGCCGAGAGGATCGGGCCGCCGATGCCCCGGTCCAGGGCGATCTTCGCCGCGCGCACGGCGTCGATGATGATGCCCGCGGAGTTCGGAGAGTCCCAGACCTCCAGCTTGTACTCGAGGTTCAGCGGCACGTCGCCGAACGCGCGACCCTCGAGGCGCACGTAGGCCCACTTGCGGTCGTCGAGCCACGCCACGTAGTCGGACGGGCCGATGTGGACGTTGCGCTTGCCCATCTCGCGGTCCACCTGGGACGTGACGGCCTGGGTCTTGGAGACCTTCTTGGACTCCAGGCGCTCCAGTTCCTTCATGTTCAGGAAGTCCATGTTGCCGCCCACGTTCAGCTGCATGGTGCGGTCGAGCTGGACGCCGCGGTCCTCGAAGAGCTTCGCCAGCACGCGGTGCGTGATGGTGGCGCCGACCTGGGACTTGATGTCGTCACCGACGATCGGGACGCCGGCGGCGCGGAACTTCTCCGCCCACTCCGGGTCCGACGCGATGAAGACGGGCAGGGCGTTGACGAACGCCACACCAGCGTCGATCGCGGCCTGGGCGTAGAAGCGGTCCGCGTCCTCGGAACCCACCGGCAGGTACGAGACCAGCACGTCGACCTCGGCCTCGCGCAGCGCCGCGACCACGTCGACCGGCTCGGCGTCGGACTCCTCGATCGTCTCCCGGTAGAACTTCCCGAGACCGTCGAAGGTGTGACCCCGCTGGACGACGACGCCGAGCGGCGGCACGTCCGCGATCTTGATCGTGTTGTTCTCGCTGGCCCCGATGGCCTCCGAGAGGTCGACACCGACCTTCTTCGCGTCGACGTCGAACGCTGCGACGAACTCGACATCGCGCACGTGGTAGTCACCGAACTGCACGTGCATCAGACCGGGCACGCGGGTGTTCGGGTCGGCGTCGCGGTAGAAGTGGACGCCCTGCACCAGCGACGCCGCGCAGTTGCCCACCCCGACGATGGCCACTCGAACGGTGCGGCGGTTTTCGCCCATTGCCGAGTCCTCCTTGATCAACAGTGAATCGCTACTCGTCCTGCTCGGACTTCTCGTGCGCGATGAGCTCGTTGAGCCACCGCACCTCGCGCTCCGTGCTTTCCAGGCCTTGGCTGTGCAGCTCACGGGTGTAGCGGTCGATCTGCTCTCCCGTGCGCGTGAGCCGCTCGCGGAGCCCCTCCCTGCGTTCTTCGACACACCGCCGGCGGCCTTCCAGGATGCGCATCCTGACGTCGGCCGGCGTGCGCGAGAAGAACGCCAGGTGGACCCCGAACGAGTCGTCGTCCCAGGTCTGCGGCCCCGCGTTGGCCAGGAGGTCGGCGAACCGCTCCTTGCCCTCGGGAGTCAGCTTGTAGACCTTGCGTGCCCGACGTCCCCAAGAAAGAGCCGACTCCTCCGGCCCCTCCTCCACGATCAGGCCCGCACGTTGGAGTCGCCGCAGTGTTGGGTACAGCGATCCGTACGAGAACGCTCGAAACGCTCCGAGCAGGTCATGCAAGCGCTTGCGCAGCTCGTAGCCGTGCATGGGCGCCTCGTGCAGCAGGCCGAGCAGCGCGAACTCGAACACGAGTCACCTCCTCGCACCTGCACCGATAGGTGAGGCGATTATATCGGCTCGATACATCGATGGCTCCTTACAACTGTGGGATGTGGCACACCGTGATACCGCGCCGGACCCCGCTGCCCTGAACGGCCCATCATCGGAAAGCGGTCGGCACGTACTCTGGTCACGTGTTGACCCAACGGCAGGTGGTGGACTACTCGCTGCAGCGGCGTGCGCTGCTGGCGGAGGTCTATGCCGGTCGCACGGGCACCATGGAGGTCTGCGACGCGAACCCGTACCTGCTGCGAGCTGCGAAGTTCCACGGGACGGCGACCGACGTGCCCTGCCCGGTGTGTCGCAAGGAACCGCTCACGCAGGTGTCGTGGGTCTACGGTGACGAGCTCAAGCACGCGGCCGGCTCGGCGCGCACGCCTGAAGAACTGGTGAAGATGGCGAACCTCTTCGACGAGTTCTCCGTGTACCTAGTTGAAGTTTGTCGCACGTGCAGTTGGAACCACCTGGTGCAGTCATACGTCCTGGGGAAGCGTGGGCTGGAAAAGCCACGCAGGAGGACTGCGGCGGAATGACCCACAGGTGACACTGCTCCGAATGAAGTACGACCACCGAACCGTGTGCTGATGCACGCCGGTCTGGGAGGCCTTTTCACGTGAACGACCAGCATGATGACCGGCAGCGCGGAGGCGAGCCGCAGTGGCCGACCGGGGACGACCCGGACGGCGGCGGCACGAGGCGCGATGTCCCGAATCAGCCACGACCGGGCACTCCACCCGGCGGTTTCGCGCGCCCTCCCCAGGGTGGCACGCCACCTGGTGGTTTCCCACAGCAACAGCCGCCACGCCGCCCGAACGGACCAGGCGGTCCGCAGGGCGGTCCTGGTGTGCCTCCTGGCGCTCAGGGGCGCCCGCCGGGACCTGGGATGAACGGTCCCGGCGGTCCTGGTGGCCCTCAGGGCGGCCCCGGTGGTCCGGGCGGCCGTCCTCCGACGCCTCCCGGCGGGATGCCGATCGCGCCGCCCCCCGGTGGCCGTCGCCCCGGTGGACCTGGCGGACCCGGCGGCCCTCAGGGCGGCCCTGGCGGTCCCGGTCGCCCCGGCATGCCCCCGCGCAAACCCGGCGAGGAACGCACCACGCAGATGCCGCCGGTCAACCGGCCGACGCAGCGCGAGCCCGAGCTCATCACGCACCGCGAGCCGGACGACGAGTTCCTCATGGCCGGTGTCGCCGACGATGACGACGAGTACTACGACGACGAGCCGGAGCTCACCGAAGAGGAGGAGCGTCGTCTGCGCAAGAAGAAGATCTGGAAGCGCGTCCGAATTGGTGCGTTCGTCGCGATCGGTCTGATGATCCTCGGCCCGGTGATCGCCATCGCGGTCACGTACCCGCTCGTCGACTGGCCTCGGCCGAGCGACATCGCGGCCAAGCAGGACAAGACGGTCACGCTGCTCTACTCGGACGACACCGAGATGGGCAAGATCACCTCACCCGGTGAGAACCGCACACTGCTCACGTACGAGGAGCTCCCGGACACCGTCAAGCAGGCCGTCATGGCCGCGGAGGACGCGAACTTCTACGACAACCCCGGCTTCGACGCGAAGGCCATCGTCCGGGCCGTCTGGATCCAGGCGACCGGCGGCAGCTCCGGTGGTTCCGGTCTGACTCAGCAGTACATCAAGAAGGCCACCAACAACGAGGCCCCGACGCTGACTCGCAAGTTCACGGAGCTCGTCAAGGCCTACAAGATGAGCAACGAGTCGGACCACAACACGATCCTCACCGCGTACATGAACACGGTGTACTTCGGTCGTGGCGCGAACGGCATGAAGGCCGCCGCGCAGGTCTACTACAACAAGCAGATGAAGGAACTCACTCCTTCAGAGGCCGCTTTCATCGCGGGCATGATCCAGATCCCTTCGTGGTCGGAGGACGAGGAGCACGCGAAGGGTCGCTGGGAGTTCGTGATGAAGCAGATGCGCGAGAAGGGGTGGATCAGCCAGGCCGACTACGACGCCCGCCAGTATCCGACGCCCCTTCCGTTCGAGCAGACGCAGCCCGCGAGCCTCGACGGACCGCTCGCCCGCGTGAGCCAGCAGATCCAGAACGAGATCGACAGCGAGCTCGTCGGCCTCACGATGGAGAAGGCGCAGAAGGTCGGCGTCACCGTCCACACGACGATCGACCCGAAGATGCAGCAGGCCGCGGTCGACGCCGTGAACTCCGTGATGGACGGCCAGGACGCCGACCTGCGGACGTCGCTCAGCGCGATCGAACCGCAGTCCGGCGCCGTCAAGGCCTACTACCCCGGCAAGGACGGCCTCAAGGGCATCGACTACGCCAAGGGCACGATCCAGGAGGCCGGCTCGTCGTTCAAGCCGTTCGACCTGGTGGCCGCCCTGAAGATGGGCAAGGGCATCGGCGACACCTACGACGCCACGCCGCGCAAGATCGCCGGCGTCGAGATCCGCAACGCCGGCAACAGCCAGTGCGGCAAGCAGTGCCCGATCAAGCAGGCCATGAAGGAGTCCCTCAACACCGTGTTCTACGACATGGTGGCGGGACCCGAGGGCACGGGCACGAAGGCCGTGGCGGACGCGGCACACGCGGCCGGCATCCCGAAGGTCGTCCGAGTCGGCGGCCAGGAGAAGCAGACCCTGGTCGGTGAGGGCGGCAACCCGCCCACCGCCGGTATCTCCATCGGTGCCGACAGCGCCCAGGTGCGGCCGTTCGACATGGCCTCGGCGTTCGCGACGTTCGCGGCTCGCGGCATCTACCGGGCCCCGTTCTTCGTCACGAAGATCGTCGGCCCCACCGGTGACGTCCTCTACCAGCACGTCGACCAGCCGGTGCCGGCGTTCGACCCGGTCGAGACGAAGAGCCGCGACATCGCGGACAACGTCACCGAGACGTTGAAGGACATCCCGTCAGGGCCGATCGCGTGTGCCAGCGGCCGCCCGTGCGCCGGCAAGACCGGTACGCACGAGCTCCCCGGCAGCGTCGACCAGAACTCGAAGGCCTGGATGGTCGGCTACACGCCGCAGCTGTCCACCTCCGTGTGGGTCGGCAAGGACCAGGGCAACGTGGCCATCAAGAACAAGCAGGGCAACCCCATCTTCGGTAGTGGCCTGCCTGGTCTGATGTGGAAGAAGTTCATGGACGCGGCACTCGCGGGCGCGCAGAAGGAGCCGTTCGCGAAGCCGGTCCCGATGGGCAACTTCAACCCACCGCGCAAGTCCGACCCGCCGTCGCCGCCGCCGAGCAACCAGCAGCCGAGCAATCAGCAGCCCAGCAACACGCAACCGAGCAACACGCAGCCGTCGCAGACCAAGCCGACCAGGCCGTCGGGCTGTGGCCAGATCATCTGCCCGCCGTCCGGCCCGCCGGACCCCAGTGGCGAACCGGAGGACCCCAACGGGGGCCGCAATCCGGGTGGCGGATAAAGATCGAGCATGAGAAAGGGCCTGACGCGTACTCCGCGGCAGGCCCTTTCTGCTTCGGTCCAGGGATGTTGACCACGGCGAAACGGTCTTGGCCGTAACATCCGCGACGTGCCCAGCAGCCCTGCCGAGCTTCCCGCCGAGGCCCCCGAGAAGGACCTCTCCGAGGAAACCGATTCGCTCACTCACGAAGAGCGCGTCGCCCCCACGTGGACCGAGCCGCTCGCCCGCGGCCTGAGCAGACCGTTCGGCGGTCCTCTCGGCGAGCACGCGCAGATCGGCCGGAACTACTTCTGGACGGCGCTGCGGGTGATCCTGATGCTCGCCGTCGTCACGTTGCTGCTGGGGTGGGTGCAGAAGTCGCCCTGCGTCCAGCAGTACACGGACGACAAGGGCGTCGTGCAGCTCGACTGGCGGGGCAGCAAGCAGTTCACCGCGCTCTGCTACTCCGACACGGTGCCGCTCTACACCGCGGAACGGCTCGACCAGCGCGGTGCCTTCCCGTACATCACGTCGTGGAAGGACGACGAGGGCAAGCCGACCGAGCACGTCCGGTACATGGAGTACCCGGTGGTCACGGGTGTGTTCATGTGGCTCAACGCGCGGGTGGCGCAGGGCCTCGTGGCACTCGTCCCCGGGCTGCCGATGACGGTGATCGTGTTCTTCGACGTCACCGCGTTCTGGCTGGCCGTGGCGTGGCTGGTGACCGTGTTCTCGGTGGCCAGGATCGCCAGGCGCAGGACCTGGGACGCGGCGATCGTGGCGGTGTCGCCGTTGGTCATCGTCCACGCGTTCACGAACTTCGACACGATCGCGACGGCGTTCGCGACGGCCGGCCTGCTGGCGTGGGCGCGCAAGAAACCCGTGCTCGCCGGCGTGCTGCTGGGGCTCGGTGGTGCGGCGAAGCTCTATCCGTTGTTCCTGCTCGGGCCGTTGCTGTTGTTGTGCTGGCGGTCCAACAGGATCAAGGCAGGCCTCACCACCACTGCGTCCGCCATCGGCGCGTGGGCGCTCGTCAACGCGCCGATCGCCTTGAACCCGGCCTCGCAGACGGGGTGGAGAGAGTTCTTCCGCCTCAACACCGAACGCAACGCGGACCCGGACACGCTCTACAACGTGCTCGTCCAGTGGACGGGGTGGCAGGGCTTCGACCCGGGACTGACGCAGGGCCAACCGCCGACGGTCCTGAACACGGTCAGCTCCGTGCTGTTCCTCGTTTGTTGCGCAGGCATCGCCTACGTGACCCTCTCGGCGCCGACGAGGCCCCGGCTCGCGCAGCTCGGGTTCCTGGTCGTGGCGGCGTTCCTGCTGACGAACAAGGTGTGGAGCCCGCAGTACTCGCTGTGGCTGGTGCCGCTGGCCGTGCTGGCGTTGCCTCGCTGGAAACTGCTGCTGGCGTGGATGGCGGTCGACGCGCTGGTGTGGGTGCCGCGCATGTACTTCTACCTCGGCACGGACAACAAGGGACTGCCGATCGACTGGTTCCTCGGCGCCGTGCTGCTGCGGGACGCGGCTGTCATCACGTTGTGCGTGATCATCCTGAAGGAGATCTACCACCCGGAGCGCGACCTCGTGCGGATGGCGGGTGACGACCCGTTGGCGGGCGTCCTGGCCGACGCGCCGGACCGGCAGATCGTCAGACCCGCACGAGGCGAGCCATCGCACCGAATGCGGCCCCGTTCGGATGCAGGTGATCACCGGAGTCGAACTCCGGACGCAGTCTGAGCGGATCGGCGGGGTCGCGCACGGCCTCGTCGAAGTCGATCGCGGCGGGGAAGGTGGCGCGGATCCACGCGTTCACCTTCTGCCGCTGCTGCTCCTTCTCCTCGGTCCACGTGTACCAGCCGTGCCACGGCGTGATGGTGCCGACGTGGAACTCCACGCCCTGGTTCTGACACCGCAGCTGAACGGTGCGGATGCCGGCGATGACGTTCTCGGCGCTGACGCCGCTCTGGATGTCGTTGATGCCGCCCAGCAGCACGACCTTGCGCACTTCCTTGCTGTACAGGACGTCCCGGTACACACGGGTGACCATCGGCGCGTTGCCCAGCACCACTCCGTTGCCGTTGATGCCCGCGTTCAGCACCGCGTAGTCGCTCTCGACCAACGACGGCCAGGTGTTCTCGTAGAAGCCTTCGGTGATCGAGTCGCCGAACATCACCACCGCACCCGGCGCGGTGAAGCCCGCGACCTCGACCGCCGAGACGAGACAGATCTGCTCGCGCGTCGACGTGATCGTGCGATGGGCGCGCGCCTGACACGGCGTGCCGGCGGGGGCGTAGGTGCTGATGTCGAGCGTCTTGGTGACCTTGAGCTGCACGGCGTCGCTGTAGACGTCGTCGCGGGCCCTGATCGTGACGGAACGGGACCTGCCGAACGTGAGCTGCCGCGTCTCGCCGTCAGCGGTGACGGTGACCTGCTCGACGCGGACCGGTTTGATGCCCATCAGGTTCGACAGCCGCACCCTGACCGACGTGCCGCCCGCCGCGAGATCGACGGTCGTGCGCACGCTCTGGTCCGGCACCGAGCTCGACAGCGTCGGCACGGCCTGCCACACGGGCAGCCAGCGGATCACCTCCGAGCGCACGGGCACGCCGGAAGCGCCGCAGGCCAGCAGCAACGCCAGCGCGATGATCACCCTCACGGGTGAAGTCTGCGGCTGATCAGGTCTTCGCTGCTACGGCCCCGCGGAGGAACTTCAGGTCTTCGTGATCGTCCTCGGTCACGTCCCTGGCCTTGAGGAAGACCACGAACAGCGCCACGAGCAACGCGGCCCTGCCCCACACGCCGATCATCACGGCCTGCGCGGAGAAGCTGTCGTAGATCCCGGCGGGCTGACCGAACTCGATCGCCCAGAACCAGCGGAAGATGCCGATGCCCATCGCGAGGTCGACCACGAAGTAGGCGAACGCCCAGGCCAGCCGCACGCGCAGAAGCACGAGGAACGGCACCAGCCACAGCGTGTACTGCGGCGAGTGGACCTTGTGCAGCAGCATGAAGCCGCACAGCATCGCGCCGGACACCGCGATCCACGGGTAGGTGCCCTCGCGCCGGAACCGCGTCCAGCCGTAGCCGGCGGCGATCGCGAACGAGATCAGGATCGTGATCGGCGAGATGACGCCGACCAGCGACTGCATCGCGTCGTCGCCGATGAACGGCCGCAGGCCCCAGTACCAGATCGAGTTCGTGGTGATGTCGACCCGGCGCAGCTGCTGGAACTCGAACGACGCCGCCCAGCCGTCGTAGCCGGCGATCGCGAACGGCAGGTTGACCAGCACGACCGTGATGATCGAGGCGAGCCCGACCTTGACCGCGCCGGCGATGTCGGCCTTCTTGCCGTCCGGCATCTCCTGACCGCGCCAGCCGCCGGTGGCGACGAAGAGCATCAGCGGCAGCACGAACGCCGCCGGGTAGACCTTGAAGGCGAACCCGAGACCGAGCAGCACGGACGCGACCGTGGCTCTCTCGACCAGTGGCCGGTTCCAGCGGTGCACCACGAAGACCGCGGCGACCGAGCACAGGACGACCGGCAGGTCCCAGTTGTGGAAGGCGTAGAGGATCAGCGGTGGACCGATCGCCCACAGCAACGCGCGCCAGCGGGCGAGTTTGCCCAGCAACCAGCCCGTGAGCAGGCCGAACGGCGCCATCAGCAGCGACGAGTAGAGCAGGTACTCCGCGTCGTTGTGCGCGAAGATCGCACCCGCCCAGATGATCAGGCCGGAGAGCACCGGGTACTCGACCGAGCCCCCGATGAGGGTGCCCTTGTCGTTGATGTTGCCGTCGACGTACGGGAAGACGTGCCGGTCGATGTCGCGCCCGATCCAGAGGTGCTGGATGTCGGAGTAGCAGACGTCTTCCTTGTTGCGCTCGTCGTAGTCGGGCTGCGTGCGGCCCCACTGGTCGAACGCGGGACCGGTGCAGCGGTCCTTGTTGATGAAGCCCAGCAGCAGCGTGAGCCCGCACAGCAGCACGAGCACGACAGCGGCGGGCCTGCCGAAGCGGGTCGCGAAACGCCCGGCGTCGCCTCGCTCGGGCGTCACGCTCACCACCTCGTGCACGCTGTTCACCGGCCGGCGCGGTCGCGCAGGAAGGCGATGTCGTCGGCCTGGCCCTCGTCCGGTGTCTCCACCACTACGGGGCATCCGGCACTGGCGACCACGGCCGCCAGCTGGTCGGCGTCGATGGTGCCAGTCTTGATGTTGTCGTGCCGATCGCGCGAGGAACCGAACTCGTCGCGCGAGCTGTTGAGGTGCACCAGGTCGATCCGGCCGGTGATGGCCTTCACCCGATCGACGATGCCGACCAGGTCCTCACCGGCGGCGAACGCGTGGCAGGTGTCGAGGCAGAAGCCCGCGCCGAACTCGCCGACCGCGTCCCAGAGCAGCTTGAGGGAGTCGAACGTGCGGGCCATGGCGCCGTCGCCGCCCGCGGTGTTCTCGATCAGGACCGGGACCGCGAAGCCGCCGTCGGCGACCTGGCGTTCGAAGAACTTGCGCCAGTTCGCGAAGCCCTCTGCCGGGTCCTCGCCCTTCGTGACGTGCCCGCCGTGCACGATCAGGCCCTTCGCGCCCACGGTCGCGGCGGCCTCCGCGTGCTGGATCACGTTCTTCCTGGACGGAATTCGGATCTTGTTGTTCAGCGACGCGATGTTGATCATGTACGGGGCGTGGATGAAGACTTCGAGGTCGGAAGCCAGCAGGGCGTCCGTCTGCGGATGAGGTTTGGGTTTCTTCCAGCCCTGGGGATCCGACAGGAAGAACTGGACGACCTCGGCCCCGCGTTCGGCCGCGGCGCCGACCGGGTCGTCGTCGCGTACATGGGCCCCGATGCGCATACGCAGGAGGGTAGTCGGCGTCCATAACGCCATCGCAGCCGCCGCCGATAGGAGTAATTGGAAAAACTGGGGATGGTCTACGTCACCACCAGGACCTACGGTCGTTACTAGAGAGTAGGAAAGGGGTTCGCATGAGGCTGTTGAGCGTCGCCGCCACGGCGCTGCTGGCCCTCGTGTCCGCTTCGGTGGGCGGGGTCGCACACGCGGCGGAACCCATCGTGGTCGGCAGTTGCGCCACCACCGTGCAGGGCGCGCCCGGCACCCCCGTCTCCCTCAGTCCGGCCGCGGTCACGCAGCCGATCACGGACCTGGTGCGCGCCGTCCCGTTGCTCGGGCCGCCGCTCGCGGAACCGTTCAAGCAGGCGTTCGCGCAGGCCAAGCCCATGCCCATCGGCGCGGTGCAGGTCGGCACGACGACCATCAGCGGTGCCACGATCGCGAACGCCGTGATGGCGGAGGTCCAGAAGATCCCGCTGCTCGGCCCTATCCTCGGCACGCTCGACAAGACCGTGCGCTCGACGCTGACGCAGGGCTGCCAGGTGACGGTCGTCGCCGTCAACCAGGTCGTGGCGCCCGTCCAGGACGGGTCCAAGGCGATCGCGGACGCCTCGCAGCAGGCCGTCGGCGCGATCCCCGGAGCACCGAAACCTCCTGGTCAGCAGCCTTCGCCGCAGCCTGGAACCCCACCGGGTCAACCCGGCACCCAGCCTGGAGTTCCCGGCGTGGGCGCGGGTGCGCCGAGCAACCGCGACTTCTCGCTATATCCCATCGGTTCCAACTTCGGTCGCGTGCCGCTGTTCAGCTACGGCTCGCTGCCGTTCGCGATGCCCGGCCTGTACTCGCCGTCGCCCGGCGTCCGGTACGGCTCGCAGGTGCCCCGCGCGTCCAACGGCACCGGTGTCCAAGGCGACTCGGTGCAGGCGGCCGGCCGCGCGACGGCGTTGCCCCGGCTGAGCGGACCCGGCGGCGTCGGCGCTCCGGTGCTGGCCGCGGTGCTGCTGCTGGCACTGGTCACAGGCGCGCTGGTGCGGACCTGGGTGCTCCGCCGCACCCCTGCGTAGTCGCCGGACGCGCTCTGTTAACCTTTGTCAGTTGCTGACGCGACGACCCTCCTGCCACGGAAAGCCCGTGGCCGCGAGTCCACAGGAGGTGAGTGGTCCTCATGCGTCATTACGAAGTGATGGTCATCCTCGACCCCAGTCTCGACGAGCGCACGATTGCGCCGTCTCTCGACACGTTCCTCAACGTCATCAAGACGTCGGGCGGCAACGTCGAGAAGGTTGAAGTTTGGGGCAAGCGCCGGTTGAGCTTCGAGATCAACAAGAGCAGCGAGGGCATCTACGCGGTGCTCGACCTGACCTCGACGCCTGAAGCGGTGAAGGAACTGGACCGCCAGCTCGGTCTGCAGGAGACGGTGCTCCGGACGAAGGTCCTGCGCCGCGAGCCCGCCAAGGCTGCCAAGTTGGCCGCCAAGGCCGCGGCCAAGTCGGACGCCAAGGCTGTCAAGTCGGCGGCCAGGGCCGCCGCCAGGGCCTGACGAACCTCGATTAGGGGAGCTCCCAAGACATGGCTGGTGAGACGACGATCACGGTAGTCGGGAACCTGACTGCCGATCCCGAACTGCGCTTTACCCAGTCCGGTGCGGCGGTGGCCAGCTTCACGGTCGCCTCCACGCCCCGCACGTTCGACAAGAATTCGGGCGAGTGGAAGGACGGCGAAGCGCTGTTCCTGCGGTGCAACGTGTGGCGGCAGGTCGCCGAGAACGTGGCCGAGTCGCTCACCCGCGGTTCGCGAGTGCTCGTCTCCGGACGGTTGCGCCAGCGTTCCTTCGAGACGAAGGAAGGCGAGAAGCGCACTGTCGTGGAGCTTGAGGTCGACGAGATCGGCCCCTCGCTGCGCTACGCGACCGCGAAGGTCAACAAGGTCAGCCGTGGAGACGGCGGCGGTGGCGGCGGCTTCGGCGGCGGCGGCGGTCAGCAGTCTCGTGGCGGTGGCGGTGGCGCGCCGGCAGACGACCCGTGGGGTTCCGCCCCGCCGGCCGGCTCCAGCGGCTTCGCCGATGAGCCCCCCTTCTAGACCGACTGCACCGGTCATCCAGTACTTCATTCATCGCGTATTCAGGAGTTAGAGACACATGGCCAAGCCGCCTGTGCGCAAGCCCAAGAAGAAGGTCTGCGCCTTCTGCAAGGACAAGAGCGCGTCCCTGATCGACTACAAGGACACGACGCTCCTCCGCAAGTTCATCTCCGACCGCGGCAAGATCCGTGCCCGCCGCGTCACGGGCAACTGCTCGCAGCACCAGCGCGACGTCGCTGTTGCCGTGAAGAACGCCCGTGAGATGGCCCTGCTGCCCTACACCTCGACCGCTCGCTAAGAGAAGGAGACACTGCGATGAAGCTCATCCTCACCGCTGACGTTTCCGGCCTTGGCGCTCCCGGCGACATCGTCGAGGTCAAGGACGGCTACGGCCGCAACTACCTGCTCCCGCGTGGCTTCGCGATTGTCGCGACCCGTGGCGCGCAGAAGCAGATCCAGGTCATCACCCGCGCGCAGGACACCCGCCGCGTGCGCGACCTGGACCACGCCAAGGAGATCAAGACCGCGCTCGAGGGTCTCTCCGTGACGCTCAAGGCCAAGTCCGCCGCCGGCAGCTCCAAGCTGTTCGGCTCGGTCACCGCGTCGGACGTGGCGGCTGCCGTCAAGTCCGCCGGAGGTCCGGTCCTGGACAAGCGCGCCATCGAGCTGCCGGGTCACATCAAGACGACCGGCAAGCACTCGGTCACGGTTCGCCTCCACCCCGAGGTCACCGTCGCTCTGCCGGTCACGGTTACCGGCGGCGAGTAGCTCGTTCGGACCTGGGCGGCACCCGTTGGTGGGGTTCGCCCACGGTTCGGTTTGCTGAAGCGCTGCCTACCCGGAATGCTCCGGGTGGGTGGCGCTTTCGCTCGTTCGGACCAGTGCCGCACTGTCCACGTCCTGTGGATAAACCGCGCGTTCAGCGTGGTCGCGACACGCCGACGAGGGTGTTTTTCGCGACACGCCGAGGGTGTGGCGCACAACTTTTTCCACAACTTGTGCACAGCCACTGAGCTGCAGTTACTTCTGTCACTCCACTGGTTGTCAACAGGTTGTCCCCAGTGCCTCGACCCCTGTGAGCATCCATCCACAGGTTGTCCCCCAGTTGTCCACAGGACGATCCACACGCTGGTTTGCTTGCTCCGGACGGGTCCCTCTAGCGTCGCGACCAGGGCAAGGCCATCGCGCAGCGTGGCCGCCCGAAATTGTCGGTGCCTCGCGGTACAACTAGGGGACTCACGCACCGGCTCTCGACTCTTCGCAGGGGTGATTCAGCAGTGGCGCTCGTGGACGACCGGGGCATGGCGGAGCCCGCATTCGAGCGTCAGCCGCCGCAGGACCTCGCTGCGGAGCAGTCCGTTCTGGGCGGCATGCTGCTGTCGAAGGACGCGATCGCGGACGTCATCGAGGCGCTCGCGCCGAACGACTTCTACCGCCCCGCACACCAGGCGATCTACGACTGCATCCTCGACCTGTACGGCCGCGGCGAACCGGCCGACCCGATCACCATCTCGGCCGAGCTCGAACGCCGCGGCGAACTGCTGCGCGTGGGCGGCGCGCCGTACCTGCACACGTTGATCGCGACGGTCCCCACGGCCGCGAACGCCGGCTACTACGCCGAGATCGTCGCCGAGAAGGCGGTGCTGCGCCGTCTCGTCGAGGCGGGCACCCGCATCGTGCAGCTCGGGTACAACGGTGCCGAGGGCGCGGACGTCGACACGGTGGTCGACCGCGCGCAGGCCGCGATCTACGAGGTCACCGACCGCCGCACCACCGAGGACTACGTCGCCCTCGAAGACCTGCTGCAGCCGACGATGGACGAGATCGACGCGATCGCGTCCCGCGGCGGCATGTCGCAGGGCATCCCCACCGGCTTCGCCGACCTCGACGCGCTGACCAACGGCCTGCACGGCGGCCAGATGATCATCGTCGCCGCCCGTCCCGGTGTCGGCAAGGCGCTGGCGCTGAACACGCCGCTGCCCACTCCCTCCGGCTGGACGACGATGGGCGAGGTCTCCGTCGGCTCGTTCCTGATCGGCGCCGACGGCCGCCCGACCCGAGTGGTCGCCGCGACCGAGGTGATGACGGGCCGCCCGTGCTTCGAGGTCGAGTTCTCCGACGGCACGATGATCGTGGCCGACGGCGAGCACCAGTGGCTGACGGAGTCGTGCAGCGAGACCGGCGGCTTCTGGGCGATCCGCACCACCGCGCAGCTGTTCGAGCGCGTCGGCGTGTGCCGCATGTTCGTGCGCCTGTCCGCGGCCTGGGACCTGCCGACGGCGGCGCTGCCTCTCACGCCGCGCTCGCTCGGCCTGTTCCTCTCGGGCCTGGGCGACCTGGAACTGACCGACGACGAACTGCGCGTCGCCAAGGACCTCGACCTGGCCGACGACCCGCACATCCCCGCCGCGTACCTGCGCGCGTCCCGCAAGCAGCGCGAGGAACTGCTGGCCGCCCTGCAGATCGACGGCCGCTTCGCCCGCCTGCGCCACGACCTGGCCGAACTGATCGCGGGCCTCGGCAGGCACGACCAGGTGGAGATCGTCGCCGTGCGCCCGGTCGCCTCCGTGCCGGTGCGCTGCGTCGAGGTCGACAACCACGACCACCTGTACCTCGCGGGCGAGACGATGATCCCGACCCACAACTCGACGCTGGGCCTCGACTTCGCCAGGTCGTGCTCGGTGAAGCACGGCATGACCAGCGCCATCTTCAGCCTGGAAATGAGCCGCACCGAGATCGTCATGCGCATGCTCTCCGCCGAGGCGCGCATCCGCCTGAGCGACATGCGAGGCGGCACGATGAGCGACGACGACTGGACCCGCCTGGCCCGCCGCATGAGCGAGATCAGCGAGGCCCCGCTCTTCGTGGACGACAGCCCCAACCTGACGATGATGGAGATCCGGGCCAAGGCCCGCCGCCTCAAGCAGCGGCACGACCTCAAGCTGGTGGTCGTCGACTACCTCCAGCTGATGTCGTCGGGCAAGAAGACCGAGTCGCGCCAGCAGGAAGTCTCGGAGTTCTCGCGAAACCTGAAGCTCATCGCCAAGGAGCTCCACGTACCGGTCATCGCGATCTCCCAGCTGAACCGCGGCCCGGAACAACGAACCGACAAGCGCCCGATGCTCTCCGACCTCCGTGAGTCAGGCTCCCTGGAGCAGGACGCCGACATGGTCATCCTGGTCAACCGCCCCGACGCCTGGGAACGCGACGACCCGCGCGCCGGCGAGGCCGACCTGATCATCGCCAAGCACCGCGCGGGCCCGACCGCGACCATCGTCGTGGCGCACCAGCTGCACTACAGCCGCTTCACGGACCTGGCCCAGACCTGATCCGACGTCGCGGACGCCTGCTCGGCCACCCGACTACCGTGCGGGCGTGATCACCCCGGCCAGGTACAGCGACGGCGCCATCCACGTCCCGGGCGACGTCGCCTTCCCCGTAGCAGTCAGGCCAAGGGAGCAGGCGGTCGCGCCAGACCTCGCGAGCGCGGTCTACACGACGGACAACGAACTGGTGTGCGTGGACCGCGCCGGCGTGGTGCGGTGGCGGCACGCGTTCGGCGTGTTCCAGGAGAAGGTGCGCAACGTCCGGGCGGGATGCGCTTTCTCGCTCGACGGCAAGGTCGTGTGGCTCTTCCGACCGGACGCGATGGGGCACTGGAACGACGGCAACGACACCTGGCACGTCCTGGACGCGGCCACCGGGGTGGTGCTCGCCAGCGCCGACCTGGGCACCGTCGGCCACGGCGGCGACCAGCAGGTTCATCCCAACGGCACTGACGTGCTGATCAACGTGGGCGAAGGGCAGGACGGGTCGCTCCTGTTCCGCGGCAGGCTCGACGACAACACGTTCGAGGTGGTCCCGTACCCGTGGGAGGACCGCGTGCTGGTGGCGTTCGCGGCGGACGGCCACCACTTCATGACCGTCCACCACGAACAGAGCGATGTCGCGTTCCACACCTACCCGGACGGCGAAGTGGTCATCCGGATGTCCGTGACGGACCTCGGGTACGACGAGGGCGCGTGGCTGGAGTGGGCGGGTGGCTACCTCGACGCCGATACCGCGTTCGTGGTCGCGGGCGGTGAGGATGACGGCGAGGAGTGGTTCCGCCACCACCTGATCGACGTGCGCACGGGCGCGTACCTCGGCACCTTCGACGCACACACCGAGGACGCGTACGGCGTGATTCAGGCCGGTGGCGGTGCGTGGCTGACGTTCGACGACGGTGTGTTCCGCCACCACGTTCGTTGATGCCACTCGTCAAGCCGCGCATTTCGTCACGCCGGGAGGGGTCCCTGGGTGGCAGGCCTACCGTGCGACGTCATGAGTTCCTCTGCTGTCCAGAGCCCGCTGGCACAGGCGCTGCGCAGGGCCGGTATCGGTGGCCTGCCGCTGGAGATCTGGGTGGCGATCGCCAACGGGTGGTCTGCCGAAGGTCCGCGGATCAGCGCCACCGATGCGAAGGAGTTCGCTCGCGCGCACCCGGAGGTGGTGCGGTCCTACGAGACAGCCGACGGCACCCGGTACGACCGGCAGACGGGCATCGGACCCAGGACCGTGGGCGAAAGCATGGCCATCTCCGCCGAGTGGGCCACGGCGACGTCATCAGCCGGGCGTGAAACGAACATCGCGCTGGAACTGGTGGCACTGCTGAAGAAGCCGTCGCCGGATCGCGGCGTGGCGGATTTTCTTCGGCGCAACCTGCCCGAACAGTGCGCAGAAGAAACTGGCAAGGCCGTCGAGGCCCTCCGCGCGCACGCAGGATCTCCGGAGATCGACAGCCTGCTCGGCAGAGCGCTGATCAAACGCGCCCGACTCGTGTCCCCGAGCGACCAGGTCGACCTGTTGCGCGAGGCGATGTCCCTGTTCCAGTCACACGACGACCTCGCCGCGGTGGCCGAGATCCGCGCGAAACTCGCCGCCGCCCTGGAAGAATCCGGCGATCCTCATGCCGCCGTCGTCGAACTGGAACGGGTGCAGACCGAATATCGTTCGCTCGCACCGGAGAACGAGTTCTACGGGCGCGCCATCGGTGTCGCGCTGTTGAACCTCGGCAGGCTCTACGGGGTGACCGGGCGCCGACGTGAGGCCAAACAGGTCACCAAAGCCGCGATCGCCGAGTTCCGGTGGGGCGCAGCGGGCGACCGTCACACCCTGGCCAACCTGTGCCGCGCCAAGGAGCAGCTGAGCCGGCTTCGCTGGCGCCGCTGAGGCGTGATCAGCCCTGAACAGCACAAATACCCCCCACACACGGCACTGAGCCCCAGCGACAACGTCTGTCGCTGGGGCTCAGTTTCTTACCGGAGGAGGGTGTTACAACTGCGGGGTGTTACCAGGGGTGTTACTTACAGCGAGCCGGTCACCGTCTGGAACAGGTTGGCCGGGTCGATCGAGGCGAGCGCCGGGGCGTTGAACGGCAGCTGCGGCAGCGCGCGCTCGTCAGCCTTCGGCGCCAGGCCCTGGGTCGGGTTCAGGTTCAGACCCGAGAGGGAGGCCGGGCCGTCGACGGGCAGCGTGGGCAGCGAGCGCTCGGTGGGGAGCGCGGGCAGCTGCACCGGGACGGGCAGGGCCGGGGCGGTGACCGGGAGGGACGGCAGCGAGCGCTCGGTGGCGCCGGCCGGGATCAGACCCTTCGCGGCGTCGAGCACCTGGCCGAGGGGCAGGCCCTGGACGTTGGGCGTGAGGCCCGCGGTGCCACCGTTGACCGGCAGAGCGGAGCGCTCCTGCGCCACGCCCGGCAGGGACCCGACGGGCAGCTGGCCGGCCAGAGCCGCCAGGTCAGCCGGGTTCGGGAGCTGGTTCACGGGCAGCTTGCTGTCGAGGCCGTGGAACGCCGGAACCTCGTTGGCCTTCAGCAGGCTGTCGACGCCCTTGGGGAGCTCCAGGCCCTTGAGCTGCGCGGCACGCAGGGTGCCGGCGTCCTCGCCGGTGAGCTGCGTGTCGTCGCTCGTGCCCAGCGTGGTCGCCTGGCCGACGACCTCGACGGGGATGCGCGCGACCTTGGCCGCCGCCTCGACCGGAACGGTCATCTCGCGGGCGGTCAGCGGTCCGCTGCCCTCCGTGAGCATCTCGCCACCGGCCTGGGTGTGCGACGTCTTGTCGGTGACGGTCGTCGCGTTGCCCGCAGCCGCGACCGCGTCCGCGTACACGCCGGCGAAGGCGTTGGCGGGGACGTGGATCAGGTTGCCGGACACCGAGGCGTCGTCGGCCTTCGAGTAGCTGTCGGCACCGGACACGACGTTGGTGTCGGACACCACGTCGGAGTTGGTGATGCCGGCGGCGGCGACGGTGTTGCCCGGAACGGCCGGGAGCACTGCCGGCTGCGCGCCGATCAGGTTGCCCGAGACCGCGCCCTGGTCGCCGTTGCTGTTGACGTCGCCACCGGCGACGGACGACAGGGCGTTGGTGGAGAAGGCGTCGACGTTGCTGCCGCCGCCGACCGACCAGCCGAGCACCTGGGTGCCGGTGGCGACCGGAGCCGAGACGACGTTGCCCGCGATGGAGCCCTTCTCACCCGTGGTGAGAGCGTCGCCGCCGGCCTTCATGTCGGTGTCGTTGTCGCCGGTGGTCTTGTTGTTGCCGACCAGCGTGGCACCGTCGGCGAAGACCTGGGCCGGCGTCGAGGTCGGGACCTGGACGATGTTGCCGGAGGCCGAGCTCTTCTTGCCGTAGGCCTTCGGGCCCTGGCCCGCGATGACCGTGGTGTCGTTCGCCGTGTCGGACGTGGTGTTGCCCACCAGGCCGGCGGTGACGGCGAAGACCTGCGGGGCGACGGCGGTGGGGGCGGTCACGATGTTGCTCGAGACCGTGCCGTTGTCGTCCTGCGTGTTCGGCTGGCCGCTGGAGCGGACCAGCTTGGTCTCGTCGGCGGAGCCGGCGGCCTGGCCACCGACCGCGGCCGCGAGGCCGTAGACCTCGGCCGGAGCGGCGAGCGGGGTCTGCGCGATGTTGCCGGAGATGACCGAGTCGTTGCCGGTCGTGCCCTGGTAACCGTTGGTGGTCGACTTGACGTCGTTCTCGCAGGTGCCCGCGGACTGACCCGCGAGGGTGGCACCGTTGCCGCACACGTCCACGGCCGAGGCCGGGGGAACGTCGGCGATGTTGCCGGACAGGACCGACTTGTCGGCCTGGGTGTAGGTCTCGCCACCGGCGTTCGAGGTCGCGGCGTTGGCGTGGTCGGTGAGCGCGTTGCCCACGACCGACGCGCCGTTGCCACCGACGGCGGCGGGGAGCGAGATCGGCGCGCCGGCGACGTTGCCCGACGCGGTCGAACCGGTACCGGTGGTGTGCTTGGTGCCACCGGCGTTCGACCAGTTGGACGTGTCGCTCACGGCGGTCGAGTTGCCACCGACGGCGGCGGCGTTGTCGTCGACCGTGATCGGGCCGGCGAGCGCGGGCTCGACGATGTTGCCGGCCAGCGTGGCCGGGTCGCCGTTGGTGTCGACGTTGCCACCGGTGACGGCGGTGCCCGTCTGCGTCGAGTCGGTGGAGGCGTTGCCCGCACCGGCGGCCGAGTTGCCGTTGACCTCGGCCAGCGGGGCCAGCGGGATCGGCACGGCGTTGCCCGAGATCGAGCTGCTCTTGCCGCTCGTCAGGACATCGCCCTCGGAGGAGGCGAACGTGTCGGCGGTCGAGTTGGCGTCGGCGATGCCGGCCGCACCCACACCGTTGCCGGTGATCTGGACCGGGGTCGCACCCTGCTCGGAGACGACGTTGCCGGAGATGGCGCCCTTGTCACCGTTGGTGGTGATGTCGCCGCCGGTCGTGGAGACCTGCTGGGCGTCGGTGTTGGTGGTGGCGTTGCCACCGGCCGCGATCGCGTTGCCGGTCAGCTGGACCGGGAGCACGTGGTTGACGGCGACGACGTTGCCGGCGAGAGCCTGGCCCGCGCCATCGGTGACGATCGTGCCGTCGCGGTGCGTGGTCTGGGAGCAGTCGCCGGTCGCCTCGGTGTTGGCGAGAACCGCGATCGCGTTACCGCAGATGTTGATCGGCACATCGACGTGCGCCTGGATCGTGTTGCCGCGCACCAGGTTCTGGAGCGGGGTGCCCTGCAGACGCTCGCCTGCCTGACGGACCAGCGGGTTCGCGACGGGCGCTGCCGTGCGGGTGGGCACCGCGCTGGTGACGCGGTCCGTGCTGATCGTGCGGTCCACCTTGGGGACCGTGATCTCCTTGACCGGGGTGGCCAGCTTGTTCTGGTCCGCCTTGAGCGGAACAGCGGCCGCGACGTCGACGGCCGGAGGCGCTGCGTCCGGGTCGACGTTCTCCTGGGCAGAAGCGATGCCCGTACCGAGCATCAGCAAACCACCAGTGACAAACGCGGTCTGAAGTCCGCGCTTTGCCCAGGTCTGCATTAGATCTCCTTCATCGGTTTCCCGTCGAGAAAGCGACGGGGGCTCAAGGGGGTGGGGCCGAAACGCGCAGGGGAGGGCGCGTCATCACCGGGGGAATCGCACGCGGTGATCGACCTGTGTGAGCGCAAGAAAAAAGCGCGACGGTCGACTTCCGGACAGCCAGGGGAGGAGGCTGCCGCGGACCGCGCGCTGGAATCAGTCGGGGTTGATACCGGGCTGCTTGCCCGGCGTCACGGTGACCTCGTCAGTGGACGGCGCGAGAGCGCTCGTCGACGAGATGCCGTGAGAGTTGCCGGACGCAGCGAAGGCAGCGAACGCGCTGCCCTTGGCAGAGCCAGAACCGTCGTTGCACGAAGAGCACTGCACCGGCGCGGGGGCCGGGACGGGCAGCTTCGGGAACGGGTTGCTGGGCAGGGACGGACGCTGCTCGGAGGGCACAACGAAGTCGTTGTGCTCCAACAGGTCCGTCCACTTGGCACCGGACGTGCCGGTGAACTGCGAGACCACCGGTGCCGGCGACTGTCCGGCATCGGCGGTGGGGGCCGGGATCTCCGGGAACGTCACGTCCATGGCCCGCTCGCTGGCGGGGGTGCTGGACTGACCGATCCTGGTGACCTGCGGCAGGATTCGCGCGGCGATCTGTTCGACCGCCTGGGAGACCTGCACGTCCGGCAGGGCGGCGCGAGCCTTCTCCTGCTCGGCGCGCAAGGTCTCGTCGAGCTTGTGCACTGCCTTGGCGGCGGGAACGACGACCGGCAGCTTCTCGTCCGTCTTGGCGACGAGCTTGCTGACGACGTCGACCTGCTGCGCATCCGTGGAAGCCACAGCGGCAGTAGGCACCGTCTCCGCGTTCGCGGCAGACGTGGTGAGCGCCCAGGCAACGGCCGTTCCCGCGATCGCTCCACCGACGGCGAGCAGCGCTCGGGTGGCGAACCGGCGGATGCCGTTCGCTCCCGTCTTCGCTCGCATGTCAGCGGACAACGCAGGAAACCTCGCTACTCGGTGGCACTCAAGGGATTCGCCGACGATCAACGTGATCAAGTCGACGTCGGCGACTCTGCCAGTCCATCCACCCCGAATGCACGCTCTGAGCGCCCGGTTAACTACATCGTGTGAACGCCGTCCTGGGACTCACACCCGCTTCAGCACGCGTGCCGCACCCGCCGCCGCGGTCGACGCGAGCACCCAGCCCACGGCCACGAGCAGCGAAGATATCCACTGCGACGCACCCGTGAACTGCCACTTGCCGTCGTGGCCGAAGTCGATGATCGGGATCAGCAGGTCGAGCGCGAGCAGTGACGCGTTCCAGACCGGGTCCTCGTCCTGGTTGAGCTTGGCCATCGGGTGCCAGTTGAACCACAGCGCGCCGAACAGCCAGAACACGCCGAGCCAGCAGATCGCGAGCCACGGCCGGTAGCCGTAGCCGACCGTGAACCGCTGCACGACGCCCCAGACCCGCCCGGCACGGCCGAGTTCGGAGTAGCGGCGGCGTTGTTTCTCCAGCTGGACCTTCTGCGCGAGCTCCTCCTCACCGCCCTGCTGGTAGACAGCGGCGAGCTGTTCGTACGGTCCTGGCGCGAAGTCGGGCTGCACCTTGAGCAGCCACTTGAGCCGCGTCTGCACCGGCACGTCGGGGTCGGCGGTGATGCCGGCGAACTCGAAGTCGTCCACGGCGACGCCGCCCTCGGCGTCCCACAGGCCAGGTCCGTCGGTCACCGACACCGCTTTGAGCCGGCTCAGCACGACCTTGCCCTTGGGCTGCTGGCCCTCGGGGATGTGCAGGCGGAACTGGTGGACGGTGAGGCCGTAGGCGTTCAGCGCGATGTCCGCGGTGGTCGAGCCGAGGTGCGAGTTGCTGAACGTCGCCATCTTACCGACCTCGCCCAGCCGGATGCGCACGCCGCCGACCGCGGTGAACCCGCGGCTGCACAGGAGGTCCTTGCCGATCGTGATGGCACGGGCGTCCAGCGACGGCTTCTGCGTGCCGTTCGCGCGCAGCCTCGGGAGGGTCAGTTCGGCGCCGGACATGTCGAGCGTCGAGCCGATGTTCGCGTTCTGCAGGCGGACCGAGCCCTTGGCCTTGAGCTCGCGCAGGAAGAGCGTGCCGCCGATCTGGAGGCGGTCGGCGAACAGGACGTCGATGCCGGGCCCGTGCAACGACACCCCGGACATGCTGGCGCTGCCGTTGATGGTCGCGTTGGCGAGCCGGACCTGGCCGTAGGTCTGCAACGCGAGCGAACGGGCGCCCGCGCCGTTGACCGCACTGCGCGCCTCGACGTCGCCGCGGACCTGCAGGCCGTCCGCGTGCAGGGCGACCGGGATGCGGTTCGTGACGTCGCCGGCGAGTTCCTCGGCGATCTCGCGCGGCCCGATCACCGCGCCGGACAGCCGGAGGTAACCGCCGATGCTCGCGTTGGGCAGCCGGACCGTGCCCTCACTGGTGAAGCCGTCGTCGAGTTCGACGTTGCCCTCGACCCGGATGCGGTCGGCCACGAGCGTCGCGGCCTCGTCGGCCGATCCGTGCGGCAGGACCAGCACCTGGTTGTCGACGCGGTGGGCGGAGTGCAGGCGGGCGCCGGTGAACTCGACGTTCCCGCCGACGCGCGCGCCGTCGAACAGCACCCGGCCGTCCGCGTTGAAGCGGCCGCCCTCGGCGTTGCAGAAGACGTTGCCCGAGACGACGATCCCGGACGCGTCGAGCGCGTCCTTGCCGGTGTTGATCAGACGGGCGCCGCCGAGGTGAACGCTGCCGCCGATCGACGCACCCCTCAGGCGGACCTCGCCGTTGGCCCGCATCGCGATGGCCTGGACGGAGCCGCTGACCCGCAGCCGTGCGCCCAGGAGTGCGTGATCGGTGTTGCTGCGCAGAACCGCTCCGGCCAGCCGGAGCGTGCCGTCGACCGCTGCGTCGGTGAGGTCGACGGTGCCGGTGCAGGTGAAGCCGGCTTCGAGGACCAGGTCGCTGAAGACGCGGAGGTTGCGGCCCTGCAGGCCGGGGACGCGGGTGCCGCGCAGCCGGAGCCCGATGAGGCGGGCCATGCGGAGGTCGAGCGACTCCTCGAAGGTGCAGTGGGTGAGGTCGATGACCCGTGTGACGCGCGTGCCCTCGAGTTCGAACCTGCCGGTGATCCGCGCGTTTCGAAGCCGCAAAGCGGGCAATCCCTTGCGCGGCACCCGGTACAAGCCGGTCAACAGACCGGTGAGCACCTCGCCGCGAACGCTCTGTCCGGTCAGGTCTGTCTCGGTACCCCCCGCGTAGGCCCCTGCGACTTGGCGCTCGACTTCGGTCAAGTCTTCCGGCTTGATCACTTCGTCCTCCCCTGACAAGTCGGATCATCCCTGGTGGAGATCCGGCTTGGCGAGGGTTCGACCAGTTACCGTGAGGCCCATGAACGCGCCGGAGTCGGAGATCAGCAACCGCGTTCCCCTGCTGCTACGGGTGAGCGCGGCCCTGAGCTGGCGGTTCGTCGTCGTGATCGCCGCGTTGTACGTGGTCGCCTACGCACTGAGCTTCCTGGCGTCGATAGTGATTCCCGTCGCCATCGCGCTGCTGCTGGCCGCACTGCTGTCGCCCGGCGTGGCGAAACTCGTCGAGTGGCGGGTGCCGCGCGGCGTGGCGACGACCGTGATGATGATCATCGGCATCGGCGTGCTCGGCGGCGTGCTGACGTTCGTGATCAGCGAGTTCTCCCGCGGCCTTCCCGAACTGCAGACGCAGGTGGCGGCCTCCCTCGACACGATCCAGACGTGGCTGAAGGACGGGCCGGCGCACCTGTCCGACCAGCAGCTGCAGAACTACGTCAACGAGATCGTGAAGACGATCAAGGAGAACCAAGCCGAGATCACGTCCGGCGCCCTGACCACCGCGGCCACCCTGGGCGAGTTGCTCACCGGGCTGCTGCTCGCGCTGTTCACTCTCATCTTCTTCTTGCACGACGGTGACGGCATCTGGCGCTTCGTGACGCGTGCGGTGCCTCGCGACGTGCGTCAGCGCGTCGACGTGGCCGGGCGCCGCGGGTTCGGCTCTCTCGTTTCTTATGTGCGCGCTACGGCCGTGGTCGCGATCGTCGACGCCGTTGGTGTTGGTGTCGGCTTGGCGATCATCGGTGTGCCGCTCGTGGTGCCGCTGTCCGCGTTGGTGTTCCTCGGTGCGTTCATCCCCATCATCGGTGCGGTGTTCACGGGTGCCGTGGCGGTGTTGATCGCGTTGGTGACCAACGGGCCTATCGCGGCTCTTGTCGTGTTGGCCGTGCTCATCGGCGTGATGCAGCTGGAGTCGCACGTGCTGCAGCCGTTGTTGCTGGGGCGTGCGGTCAAGTTGCACCCGTTGGCCGTGGTGCTGGCGATCGCCGGTGGGTTGGTGACCGGGGGCATCGCCGGGGCGTTGCTGGCCGTGCCGTTGCTGGCGGTGCTGAACTCCGGGATCCGGTCGCTCATCTCCGATTCGGACGCCGTGCAGAAGCCGGAGAAGGTGGACGTGCTGAATCCTCAGGACACGGCGCCGAAGGACGACAAGAGCGAACGGGTCAAGGAGCTCTAACGCCAGCCCACCGCTGTACGCCGCCGGGTTACACCGGTGTACATGAACGTGGCTCGGTGACGCAGGCACACGTCTGAGCTGCCAACGAGGTCGGGTAACACCAGCCCCACACCGTGCGGGTCATGCGTGACTACAGCGATGACGACACTTCTCCCTGCGACGACTGCGCCCACAAAGACCCTGATGAGGCTGCCGACTGCAACATGTGCCAGGGCTCGGGGCGAATCCCAAGACAACGACGGCCCTAAGCCATCGACACGAGGTTGCGGCCGTAGGCCTTGGCCGCCAGCAACGCCGCGTCGGCCGCCACCAGCAGGTCCGGCAGCTCGTACCCGAACCGAGTCGTCGTCGACACCCCGATGGACACAGTCAGGCCGTGCAGCTCGTGCGGCTTGCCATCGGTGGCCATCGTGGGCACGCGTAACGCAGCCACGGCCTTGCGCACCCGTTCGGCGACGTACTCGGCCTCATCCGGGGTGGCCTCGGGCAGCAGCACGACGAACTCCTCACCGCCGAACCGGCCGACCAGGTCACCTCGGCGGACGGTGCCTCGCAGCAGCAACGAGATCGCGGCCAGGGCGGCGTCGCCTGCCAGGTGGCCCACCTCGTCGTTCACGCGCTTGAAGTGGTCGAGGTCCATGAGCATGACGGCCATGGGGCGGGTGCGGCCGGAGCCCTTGGTCAGTTCGTAGCGGGCTCGGCTGTCCCAGTGGACTGCGTTGGCGAGGCCGGTTTTGGCGTCGCGCTGGGCTGAACGGCGCCACTGCGGGAGTTGGGCGGCTCGCTCCAGAAGTGCCAGAGGTGGGCCGGCGATCAGGGCGTGGATGGCGTTCGACTCCGCCACGCAACCCATGAGGCCGCCGATCGACACGGCGACTATGCCCAGGATGGCGTCGATGGGTTCGCCGACTGCCTCCTCGAAGGTGGCGGAGGGGCTGCGCAGCTTCAGGCCGAACGAGATCAGGCCCGCGCGCAGGATCAGCAGCAGGGCCGCGCCCATGGCGAGGATCAGGAGGTTGGCGTGCGGGTCTGCCCAGCCGAGCACGTAGCGGGTGGTGAAGACGGCCAGTGCGGTGGCGCTCAGGGTGAACAGCCAGCGGTGGGTCTCCGGGCGCTGCGCCAGCAGGCAGTGCAGGGCCGGGCCGAAGAGGAGCAGGACGAGCAGGTTCGGCGGGAGGGCGAGGATGCCTGCTGTGAGGTAGCAGAGGTGGGCTGCCCACGGGTTGCGCTCGGTCTCGCCCAGGCGGTGGCTGTAGATCGAACTGCCGATGATCACCGCGCCTGCTGTGCCCGCGATCGCGGCGAACCTGGCGATTTCGGAGGGTGACGGTGTTTCGGAGGAAACGATCGTGTAGACGACGGTCGCGAACGCCGCCATGTCGATCAGCAACCAATAGCAGAGCGCAGGCCGCCGCAAAGTCCACACCGGCCAGTCCCGCACCTGCATCGCCCTCCCCCGAACCCGGAGAGCGTCGCACATTCCTCCGTTCGGCAGAAGACGGCCACCTGGGGGTTAGCCAGCACACGTTCACGCGGCAGGATGGTGTCCGAAAGGAGCACAGCGTGCGCAAAGAGCCTGCCGAACGTGTGACGAAGGTGATCGACGACCCGGCCACGCCCCTGTGGCGCGGGACGATTGCGCTACGCATAGTCACATTCCTCTTCGCGGCGGCGAACGTCATCGCGAACCAATCCGGTTACATCCGGCCGTGGCTCGCGTGGACCACGCTCGGGGTGATGGCGTTGTGGTCCGTCTTCACGAGCCGCGCCTACAGCACGACGTGGGGCAGGCGGTGGCCGCTCGTCCTGATAGATCTCGCCCTGACCTGCGGACTCATGTCGCTGTCGCCGCTGATCATGTCCGACCACCAGCTGCTGACGCTGAACGTCCCGTTGATCACGACGATCTGGGCGTGCGTGCCGGCGGTTGCACTGGGCGCGCTCGGCGGGGCCTACGCGGGCTTCGCGGGCGGGCTGGCCGTCGGTCTCTCCACCTATCTGTCCAAGGGTGTGCCGAGCCTGGACCTGCTGCGCGACGTCGTGTTGCTGGCCGGTGCGGGCATGGTCGTCGGCATGGCGTCGGCGACCGCGCGGCGTTCGGCGGTATTGCTCGCCCAGGCCTTGAGAGCCGAAGCGGCCACGGCGGAACGGGAACGCCTTGCCCGTTCGATTCACGACAGCGTGCTGCAGGTCCTCGCCCGCGTGCGCAAACGCGGCCTGGAGGTCGGCGGCGAGGCGGCCGAGCTGGCCAAGATGGCGGGCGAGCAGGAGGTGGCGCTCAGGAATTTAGTGGCCGCTGCTCCCGTCGACTCCACTGTGGATGGAGAGATCGACCTGCGTCCCGGACTGCAGGTGCTCGCCACGCCCAGGATCCAGGTGTCGACGCCCGCGACCCAGGTGATGTTCGAGGCACCGGCGGCGGGCGAGCTCACGTCGCTGGTGCGCGAGGCGCTGTCCAACGTGGACAAGCACGCCGGCGAGGACGCGCGGGCCTGGGTGCTGCTGGAAGACCTCGGGGAGGAAATCGTGCTCAGCGTCAGGGACGATGGTCCCGGCATCCCGGAAGGCCGGATCGCGTCGGCCGCCGCGGAAGGCAGGATGGGGATCGAGAAGTCGATCAAAGGCCGGGTGGAGTCGCTCGGCGGAACGCTGGAGCTCCAGACCGGGCCGGGGGAGGGCACGGAATGGGAGGTTCGGGTGTTCAGGAAGGGGGCGGCAGGATGACGGTCTCGGTGATGGTCGTGGACGACCACCCGATGTGGCGCGAGGGCGTGGCGCGGGATCTCCAGGAACGCGGCTTCGAGATCGTGGCGACCGCGGGCGACGCGCCCTCGGCCGTGCGCATCGCGAAAGCCGTGCGACCCAACGTGGTCCTGATGGACCTCAACCTCGGCGAACTCTCCGGGGTCGACGCCACCGCGATGATCACCAGCGAACTGCCGGACACGCGCGTGCTGGTGCTGTCCGCGTCCGGCGAGCACGACGACGTGCTGCAGGCCGTGAAGGCGGGCGCGTCCGGATATCTCGTGAAGTCCGCGTCCTCGGAGGAACTGGTCGAGGCCGTGTCCCGCACCGCCGCCGGCGACGCCGTGTTCACCGCGGGCCTCGCCGGCCTGGTTCTGGGCGAGTACCGGCGCATGGCCGCCGCGCCGGACGACTCGGAGGAAAAACCGCAGCTCACCGATCGGGAGACCGAGGTGCTGCGGCTGGTTGCCAAGGGCCTGACCGCACGACAGATCGCGAACCGCCTGGTGATCTCCCACCGCACGGTCGAAAACCACGTCCAATCGACTTTGCGGAAGCTTCAACTGCACAACCGGGTGGAGTTGGCGCGTTATGCCATCGAGCACGGTCTTGACGCCGAACCGGAGGCAGAGAAATGACAGACCCCAGAGAGTTACGCGTGTCCGATGCGGAACGTGAGCACGTCGTCACCCTGCTGAACAAGGCGGTGGGCCGAGGCATGATCACGCTGGACGAGTTCACCGTCCGCACGGACACCGCTCTCGCCGCGAAGACCCGCGCCGATCTGAACGTCGTGCTGCTCGACCTGCCCGGCATGGTCAACAACGAGGTGGCCCGCGAGCGGACCGAACTGAAGAACACGATGAGCACCACGACCCGCAAGGGCCACTGGGTCGTGCCGAACGAGCTCGTCATCCGCAACACCCTCGGCACCACGAACCTCGACTTCACCGCCGCCGACGTGCCGCCGGTCGTCAACGTCGACCTGGACGTGTCGCTGGGCACCGTGAAGCTCCTGCTGCCGGCCGGGTCGTCGGTCAACGCCGACGACGTCGAGATCACCGCCGGCGAGCTGAAGGACAAGGTCCACAACTCCGTGGGCAACCCGCACTTCCAGCTCAAGGGCGCGGTGCGCGGCGGAACCGTGGTGATCAAGAAGAGCAGGCGCTGATCTGCGAACGGTCGCGCGAACACGCAGGATCGAGGCATGCGATGCCTCGTGACCGGCGCGACCGGATATCTCGGCGGACGACTGGTGCCCAGGCTGCTGGCCGAAGGGCACCAGGTGCGCTGCCTGGTGCGATCGCCGGAGAAGCTGCGCGACGTCCCGTGGGCCGCTGACGTCGAGATCGTCAAGGGTGACGTGCTCGGCGATCTCGACGAGGCCATGCGGGACGTCGAGGTCGTCCACTACCTCGTGCATTCGCTGCAGTCGAAGGACTTCGCCGACGCCGACCGCAAGGCCGCGGAGAACACGGCGCGGGCTGCCGAACGGGCCGGCGTGCGGCGGATCGTCTACCTGGGCGGACTGCACCCGGCCAACGTCGAACTGTCGCCGCACCTGGCCTCGCGCAAGGAGGTCGGGGAGGTCTTCCTGCGCTCGAAGACGCCGGCCGTGGTGCTGCAGGCGGCGGTGATCATCGGGTCGGGGTCGGCGAGCTTCGAGATGCTGCGCTACCTCACCGAACGGCTGCCGGTCATGGTCACGCCGCGCTGGGTGCACAACCGGATCCAGCCGATCGCCGTGCGGGACGTGCTGCGCTACCTGGTCGACGCCACGACGCTCGAGAACACCAACCGGACGTTCGACATCGGCGGGCCGGACGTGCTGACCTACCTGGAGATGATGCTCCGGTACGCCGATGTCGCCGGGCTGCCCAAGCGCCGCGTGCTGCCCGTGCCGCTGCTGACGCCTGGTCTGTCGTCGCACTGGGTCAACGTCGTCACGCCGGTGCCGCGGTCGATCGCCAAGCCGTTGATCGAGTCGCTGGTGCACGAGGTCGTGTGCCGCGAGAACGACATCCGCGAGGTGCTGCCCGGCGAGAACACCGGCTTCGACAAGGCAGTCGAACTCGCGCTGGACAAGATCCGTGACGCCAACGTGGAGACCCGCTGGTCAGGGGCGTCGCTGCCGGGTGCGCCGAGTGAGCCGCTGCCGACCGACCCCGACTGGTCCGGCGGCTCGATCTACACCGACGAACGCGAGCGCAGGACGAACGCCACGCCCGAACGGCTGTGGGAGGTCGTCGAAGGCATCGGTGGCGAACGCGGCTGGTACTCGTTCCCGCTGGCCTGGGCCGTGCGGGGCTGGATGGACAGGGCCGCGGGCGGGGTCGGACTCAGACGAGGCAGGCGCGACGCGAACCGGTTGAACGTCGGCGAGGCGCTCGACTGGTGGCGCGTCGAGGAGATCGAACGCGGGCATCTGCTGCGGCTGCGGGCCGAGATGAAGGTGCCCGGCAAGGCGTGGCTGGAGCTTCGAGTGGCGGGCAACGAGGGACACGGGTCCACTTACCGCCAACGCGCCGTGTTCGTGCCCAAAGGGCTCGCCGGACACCTCTACTGGGCGGCTGTCTGGCCGTTTCACGGCATCGTGTTCGGCGGCATGGTGCGCAACATCGCCAATGAAGCTGAGCTGCACAAGAACTTCAGAAAGTCCTGATGGACTGCACAAGCAGCAAAGGGTGAAACTTCCCGCATGAAGGCTCTCGTCAAGGTCGCCGCTGGGCCTGGACTCGAACTGACCGACGTCCCCGACCCGACTCCGGGTCCGACGGACGTGCTGGTCAGGGTGTTGCGCACCGGCATCTGCGGCACCGATCTGCACATCGACTCGTGGGACGACTGGGCGGCGCAGAACATCAAGGCGCCACTGGTCCTCGGGCACGAGTTCGTCGGCGAGGTCGTCGAGATCGGCAACAGCGTCACCGGCGTCAAGGTCGGCGACCTGGTCAGCGGCGAGGGCCACCTCGTCTGCGGGACCTGCCGCAACTGCAAGGCCGGCCGCCGCCACCTCTGCGCGAACACGCGCGGTTTGGGCGTGCACTCCAACGGCGCGTTCGCGCAGTACGTCGTGCTGCCCGAGCAGAACGCGTGGGTGCACCGCACGAAGGTCGACCTGGACGTGGCCGCGATCTTCGACCCGTTCGGCAACGCCGTGCACACCGCGCTGAGCTTCCCCGTCATCGGCGAGGACGTGATCATCACGGGCGCCGGTCCGATCGGCATCATGGCCGCCGCCGTCGCCAAGCACGCGGGCGCGCGCAACGTCGTGATCACCGACATCTCCGAGCACCGCCTCGACCTGGCCCGCAAGGTCGGCGTCGACCTCGCGGTGAACGTCGCCGAGAAGTCGATCGCGGACGCCCAGGCCGAACTCGGCATGGCCGAGGGCTTCGACATCGGCATGGAGATGTCCGGCAAGCCGTCGGCGATGCGGGACATGATCGCGAACATGGCGCACGGCGGCCGCATCGCGATGCTCGGACTGCCCGCGGACGAGTTCTCCGTCGACTGGAGCAGCGTCGTGCTGAAGATGCTGCACATCAAGGGGATCTACGGCCGCGAGATGTTCGAGACCTGGTACTCGATGACCGTGCTGCTGCAGCGCGGCCTCGACCTCGCGCCGGTAATCACGCACCGGTACGACCACACGCAGCACGCGGAGGCCTTCGCCACCGCGCGCGAAGGCAAGTGCGGCAAGGTCATCCTCGACTGGACGGGAGCCTGATGTACGGCGAGCTGAAGAACGACCTCCTCAAGACGATCGAGGAGATCAGGGAGGCCGGGCTCTACAAGTCGGAACGCGTGATCGGCACCCCGCAGAACGCCGCCGTCCGGGTCGGCAAGGGTGACGAGGTCCTGAACTTCTGCGCCAACAACTACCTCGGTCTCGCCGACCACCCGACGCTCGTCGAGGCAGCCAAGAAGGGCCTGGACGACTGGGGCTTCGGCATGGCCTCGGTCCGGTTCATCTGCGGCACCCAGGAGCCGCACAAGGAACTGGAGCGCAAGCTCAGCGAGTTCCTCGGCACGGAGGACACGATCCTCTACAGCTCGTGCTTCGACGCGAACGGCGGCCTGTTCGAGACGCTGCTCGGCGCCGAGGACGCGATCATCTCCGACGAGCTGAACCACGCGTCGATCATCGACGGCGTGCGGCTGTCGAAGGCCAAGCGCTTCCGCTACAAGAACCGCGACATGGACGACCTGGAGCGCCAACTCAAGGACTCGGCCGATGCCCGCTACCGCCTGATCGCGACCGACGGCGTCTTCTCGATGGACGGCTACCTCGCGCCGCTCGACGAGATCTGCGACCTGGCCGAGCGCTACAACGCCCTGGTCATGGTCGACGACTCGCACGCCGTCGGCTTCACCGGACCGACCGGCCGCGGCACCCCGGAGTTGTTCGGCGTGCAGGACCGCGTCGACATCGTCACCGGCACGTTGGGCAAGGCACTGGGCGGCGCGTCCGGCGGCTACACGTCCGGCCGCAAGGAGATCGTCGAACTGCTGCGCCAGCGCTCGCGCCCGTACCTGTTCTCGAACTCCCTCGCGCCGTCGATCACCGCCGCCGCGATCGCCACCCTGGACATGCTTTCCAGTTCCACGGAGCTGCTCACCCAGCTGAGGTCGAACACCGAACTCTTCCGCCGGCGGATGACCGAGGCGGGCTTCGACCTGCTGCCCGGTGAGCACCCGATCATCCCGGTGATGATCGGTGACGCTGCCGAGGCGGCCAAGCTGGCCGATCTGCTGCTTGACCAGGGCGTGTACGTGATCGGGTTCTCGTACCCGGTCGTGCCGCACGGCAAGGCGCGCATCCGCACGCAGATGTCGGCTTCACACACGACCGAGGACGTTAACCGCGCCGTCGACGCGTTTATCGCCGCACGCGAAAAGATGTAAAGGTAGGACTTGTACCGGCTCCAAAAACTACTTCCTTCGGGGATATTCGGAAGGAAACAATGGAGCCGGTACGAGACTTCCTTCTAGTTTCGTCGACATGCCACGACGAACGTCAACCGTGGTGGGCCGGGAGTTCGGTGAGGGCGTCCGCAACGCCATCGAGCGAACCGGGCTGACCCACCGCAAGCTCGCCGAAGAACTCGGCTGGGACGAAGCCAAGCTGTCAGACCTGGTGCGCGGAAAGGGCGGCGTCACCGAAGCCGAGCTCATGCAGTTGCTCGGCTACTGCCACGTCGGCCCACCAGAGATCCAGCGCCTCGTCGTCCTGTACCGCGAGACGCGCCAACGAGGCTTCCTCAAGCTCCCCGACGGGCCGCCGGACCAGTTGCCCGAGCTGCTCAAACAGGAGGTTCTCGCCAACAAGATCACCGTCTGGACGCTGAACCTCGTTCCAGGACACCTGCAAACCACCGACTACATGCGCGCGCTCATCGTCGGAGGGGTGCGCAAGGAGTCAGTCGACTACGAAAAGCTGATCGCGGCGAAGCTCGAACGCCACAAGCTTTTCCACTGGAGTCGCACGTTCGTGTTCTACATCCACGAACAGGCTCTTCGCCTACAGGTGGGCGGTCCGGACGTGATGAAGGATCAGTACATCCACCTTTTGGCGATGGCACAACGTTCCTACATCGACATACGAGTCGTACCGAACTCAGTCGGCGCGTATGCGGGTGCTTCCGGCTCGTTCCTCAAGCTCGGCTACGAGAAGTTCGAGCCGGCGGTCTTCCTCGAAGGCGAAACCTCAGGTCTCTTCCTCGAAGACACGAAGTCACTCGCTGTTTACTCCTCGGTGCTGAAGTTGCTCGACGATCAAGCTCTGGATCCGGAAGAATCGAAGGGGCTGATCTCAAGCTTCCTGATCTGAGGAGATGTTCCGCATGTCGATCTGGCGCAAGAGCTCTTACAGCTCGAACTCAAGCAACTGCGTTGAGATCGGACATGGGGTCGGCATCCGGGACAGCAAGGCACCGGCGACGCACCTCCCCGTGTCAGGCGAGGCGTGGTCCACGTTCCTCCGCGATGTGACCCGAGTCACAGAGCAGTAAGAATCGGCACGGTCAGCGCACTTCCTCACGTGGAGGAATTCTCGATCGTCTACCGCGAGTGCTACCCGCGAGTGCTCGCCTATGCGGCGAGCCACGCGGGCAGCCGCCTCGCCGAGGACATCACCAGCGAGACCTTCACCATCGCCTGGCGCAGGCAAGCCCAGTTGCCGTCGAACGCGCTGCCGTGGCTGCTCGGCATAGCCCGCAACCTGGTGCGCGCGACCCTTCGTGAGACGACGACCTACGAGCTCACCGACTTCCCGGCTGACGACGACTTCGCGGTGATCGAGCTGCGTGCGGCTCTCGCGAGTCTGTCCGAAAACGACCAGGAGGTGCTGACGCTCATCGCGTGGCACGGGTTGGCGGCGGCTGAGGCCGCGCAGGTGCTCGGGTGCACGACGGCGACGTTCTTCGTGCGGCTGCATCGGGCTCGGCGGCGTTTGCAGGCTGCGCTCTGGACTCCGAAATTCGACAGTGCGAGGGCGTCGTGGAAGACATCCTGAAAGACCTGGCCCAGGCCAAGCCTCCGACGCCAGAGGTCGACCCCGAGCGGATGGAAAGCGACCTCGCGCGGATCGTCTTCTTGCCACGCGAGAGGCCTGCCCGGAAGTTGTTCGTGCGGCGGTTCGCTCCGTTGGCGATCATCGGTGCGGTGATCGTGCTTGCGGTCGTGTTGTTGCCTGCGCCTCCACAGCCCGTGCAGCCCGCCGCGCCTCCGAAGTGGTGGCACGCGCTGACTCGACAGTCATCGATCATGATCGTTGGCGATCCGGCGGACCCGTACGCCGTACACCTCGACTCCAAGACCGACCGGTGGCTGGCCGCGAACCAGCAGGTCACGGTCATCCAGAAGGAGGGCGACGTGACGCCCTTCTCGCTGGACCGCGGCCTCGAGTGGGAGGCCGCGGGCAAGCCGGAGACGGTGCCCCAGGTCGGCGGGACCCACTCGGTGCGCATCGGCCCGATGAAGCCGGCAGTGCAGAAGACCGCTGTCTCCGGTTTCCAGATGTCCCTCCACAGCCAGACGCGTTTCGACTCGCTCGAGTCGCTGCCCGCCGACCCCCAGGAGTTGAAGAAGGCGCTGGAGACCATCGTCGGGAAGGACACCTACCGGATCGGGTCGGTCGCGATGGAACTGATCAGCTCGAACGTGCGCGCCGACCAGCGGCGGGCGGCGTTCGAACTGATCAAGACGCTCGACGGGGCGCGGTTCCTCGGTGACGTGACCGTGCACGTCGAGCGCGCGGGAATCGGTGTGGCGATCCCCGCGCCGCCGACGTTCCAGTTCTCCGACGTCGAGACGCAGCTCGTGATCAGCAAGGAGACCGGCCTGCCGATCAGCAAGCGGGACGTGATCACCACGTCCCAGTTCGGCCTGCCCGCGCAAATGCCCATCTCGGAGGAGGAGTACCTCCTGCTGGAGGAGGTGGCCTTCGAGCCGATCGTGCCGCTGGACGTCCCCGTGAACGGCGAAGTGGAATCCCCCATCATTGAGCGGTGATCGACCCACGACGGCTTCGCGTGCTGCGCGCACTCGCTGACCACGGCACCGTGACGGCCGCAGCCGCCGCACTGCACCTCACGCCGTCAGCGGTGTCGCAGCAGCTCGCGGCACTGGAGTCCGAGGCAGGGCATCCGTTGCTGCTGCGCAAGGGACGCCGGGTGTCGCTGACCCCGGCCGGTTCGTTGCTCGTCGCGCACGCCCACGTCGTCGCCGCGGAACTGGAACGCGCACAGGCCACTTTGGACGCTCTCGCCTCCGGTTCGGCGGGGCGGGTGGCGGTGGCGGCGTTCGCGTCGGCGATCACGCAGGTGGTGGCGCCCGCGCTGGCGGCGTTGAAGGAACGGTCGATCGAACTGTCCGTGCGCGACGCCGAGGGGCATGAGAGCGTGCGGCTTCTGCTCGACGGCGAGATCGACGTGGCGATCACCGAGGAACACCGCGCGACGGACCGCTTCACGCGGTTTCCGCTCTACACCGAGCCTTTCGACGTCGTGCTGCCACCGGGTCACCTGCTGACCGGACCGGTGGATCTGGCAGCGCTGGCCGACGAGGACTGGGTGGTGACGCTGCCCGGCAACCCGTTGCGGGACGTCGTGGAGATGGCGTGCGCACAGGCCGGGTTCACGCCGCGCATCCGGCACACGTCTGACGACTTCCGCGCGATCCAGGCACTCGTCGATGCCGGAGCCGGGGTGGCGCTGGCGCCGCGGAACGCCGTGCGCGGGGTGCCCGTGGCCGGGGTGGCGCCGTTGCGGCGGGTGGTGGCGGCGGTGCGGCGAGGTTCGGAGGACCACCCGTTGATCAGCGCCGTCCTGGAGCAGCTCCAGCGCTGACGGGACCTGTCCCGGGCTCGCCTGCCTACGGTCCCCGCATGACGCTGCGAGTCGTGGTGCTGCTGCTCCTGCTCGCCGGCTGCGGTGCTCCGGTGCCGCAGTTCCCGCGCGAGGACATCCCGACCACCACGACCACGGAAGAGATCATCAGCGCCGCCCCCACCACCACGACGACGCCCCCGGTGCCGAACAAGGAGGTGGACTTCACCACGCGGTTCACGATGAGGCGGGCTGCCTGCGAAACCGGATCCCCGTTCAACCCGACCAGCGAGCCCTACAAGGGCTCCGGACCGCATCCGTTCGACGTGTACGAGATTCCCGATGCCGGCGGAAACGTGCAGCATTCGTCCGTCGTGGGGCTCGGCTCCGTGCGGCCCACACCGAACAACGTCAACCACGTCCGGCTCATCGCCTGCGTGAACGCAGTCCTCGGTGCCCGGTCCGGCACCGTGACGTGCAAGTTCGACAAGGGTGTCGCGACCAGCCGCACCTGGCCGTTCCACGAGGCGACCTACCGGATCACGGTCCGGGAAGCACGCTCAGGACGAACGATCACGAACCTGCCTGCGGCCGGCGACGACACCCCGGAGGGCAGCTGTCCCGGTTTCGCGAGGGACAGTGCCGGCACGGTGGTGGCGCGCAGCCTCACCGAGGATGCGCTCGGTGCGGCCGTGTCGTCGCTGTTCAAAGGCCCCGCCTAGGGCGGTGGGATCGTCACGCGCAGCTTGGCCGCGATACGCGTCAGCGCCTGGCGGTCGGCGGCGGTGAGCGGGTCGAGCACGAACTCGCGGACCGCCCGCAGGTGCGTGGGCGCGGCGGCCTCGACCACCTCGAAGCCCTCGTCGGTGAGCGAGGCGAGGGTGTACCGGCCGTCGTCGGGATCGGGGAAGCGCACGACCCAGCCGCGTTGCTCGAAGCGCTTGACCACGTTGGACAGCCGCGACAGCGACCCGTTCGCCAGATGTGCGAGCTCGCTCATCCGGATCCGGCGGTCCGGTGCCTCCGAGACGTGGCTGAGCACCAGGTAGTCGAAGAGGCTCAGCCCCGACTCCTGCTGCAACGGCGCTTCCAGCCGGCCCGGAAGCAGCAGCACCATCGAGATCAGCCCGGTCCAGGCTTCCTTCTCGTCCGCGTTCAGCCACTCCACGCCGTGCAGCGTACTTCACGCTTGAAGTCATGTACGGTTGACTTCAAGGATGAAGTCATTGGAGGCAATCGTGGACAAGCCGGAGTTCTTCGCCACCCCCGGATACGGCGAGACGCAGCTCAGGAACATGCGCTACAGCCAGGCCGTCCGCATCGGCGACCGGGTCGAGACGTCCGGGCAGGGCGGCTGGAGCGACGAGTTCGAGTTCCCCGAGTCGCTCGAGGAGGAGATCGTGCGCGCGTTCGAGAACGTCGAGCGCACACTCGCGACGGCGGGCTCGTCCTGGGCCGACGTCGTGCACGTGAACTCGTACCACGTGCTCGGCGACGACTCGTTCGACGACCACAACCGCGTGATGGTCGAGCAGTTCCGTGCGCGCATGGGCGAGCGCGCGCCCATCTGGACCGAGAGCGGGGTCACCGCCCTCGGTCACCCGAAGATGCGCATCGAGATCCGCGTGACCGCGATCAGCTAGTGCGGGGCGCGGGCCGCCAGCTTCGCCGAAGCCGGGTCGCCCGCCGCCAGCGCGCCACGGGCGGCGAGCTGGCAGATGTCCACACTGGTCGTCGCGAGCTTCGCGCCGACGCTTGTGAGAGCCGTGTGGTTCATGGACAACGACGTGATGCCGAGGCCGATCAGCACGCACGCGAGCAGCGGGTCGGCCGCCGCCTCGCCGCAGACGCCGACGGGCTTGCCGGTGGCGGTCGCCGCGTCGCCGACCTGGGCGATCAGGCGCAGCAACGCGGGCTGCCACGGGTCGTTCAGCGCGGCGACTCCACCGAGCTGGCGGTCGGCGGCGAAGACGTACTGGGCCAGGTCGTTGGTGCCGATGGAGATGAAGTCGACGACCTGGAGGATCTCCTTCGCCGACAGGGCCGCGGACGGGACCTCGACCATCACGCCGGCGCGCTGGATGCCCGCCTTGCGCGCGCGGTCCACGAACCAGGCGGCTTCGGCGGCGGTGGCGACCATCGGGGCCATGACCGAGACGTCGGCGCCGGAGGACTTGGCCGCGGCGGCGATGGCTTCGAGCTGGCGGTCCAGGATCTCGGGGCGGTCGAAGGCGACGCGAAGGCCGCGGACACCGAGGGCCGGGTTGGGCTCGGGGTCCGGGTTCAGAAACGCCAGCGGCTTGTCCGCGCCCGCGTCGAGGGTGCGCACCACAACGGGTTTGCCCGCAAACGGCGCCAGCACAGCCTCGTAAGCAGCAGTCTGCTCAGCAACGGTCGGTTCCTCTGCGGCGTCCAGGAAGCAGAACTCCGTGCGGAAGAGGCCGACGCCCTCCGCACCCGCCTGTGCAGCGGCTTGGGCATCGGCGGGGGAGCCGACGTTGCCCAGGACCTTCACGCGGTGGCCGTCCTTGAGGACACCGACGCCGTTCCACTCGGCCTTCTTGCCGGTGCCGGCCGCGCGCACCTTGCCGTCCGACTCGCGGACCTGGCCGGTGTCACCGTCGACGTCGAGAGAGGTGCCTTCGAACGCCAGGATGCCGCGGCACGCGACGACAGCAGGGATGCCCAGCGAGCGGGCGAGGATCGCGGTGTGGGAGGTCGGGCCGCCCTCCTCCGTGACCAGGGCGAGGACCTTCGACGGGTCGAGACCGGCGGTGTCCGCGGGCGCCAGGTCACGCGCCACCAGCACGGACGGCGAGGCCAGGTCCGGAACGCCGGGCGCGGGCAGCCCGAGGAGTTCGGCCACCAGGCGGTCGCGGACGTCCTGGACGTCGCGGGCCCGTTCGGCCATGTAACCACCGGAGGCCTGCAGTGCCGAGATGAACTTCTCGGCAGCCTGGTGCACCGCACGGGCGGCGGTCAGCGACTGGTCGACGACGAGCTTTTCGGCGGCCTTGATGAGCGACGGGTCGCCCGCCATCGCCGCCGTGGTCTCCAGAACGGCACGGGCGTCGCCCTCGACCGTCTTCGCGCGCTCCATCAGGCGCTGCACCACGACCTCGGCCGCAGGACGGATGAGGGAGGCTTCCATCTTCGTATCCGCTGTTCGCAGGCCCGCAGGGGGTTCGGGGAGAGCCTCCGCGACCCTCACCACGGGGCCGGTTGCCCGTCCGCTGCTCACACCGACACCGCTCAGCCGCGCGCTCGACATGGTCTAGACCATACCCTCCGACGTGAAACCCTGGACAGCTCAGTCTGGCCAATCGAGCGACAGAACGCGCAGCGGTGGCCCGTTCGTCATCATGGCTTAACACGAAGAGCCGACAGCGGTGTGACAATAGGCCGTTCGGAGCAGTACGGTCCCCGGCTGTGCGCCTTCCGCTCGTCTTCGCCGCAGTCTTCCTCGTCGCCGGATGCACGTCGGCGCAACCGGGCCTCGGCCCGGAGATCAACGTTCCCGCTCAGCTGAGCACCATCCAGGACGCCGTCGACGTGGCGCAGGAGGGCGCGACCATCGTCGTGTCGCCGGGCGTCTACGAGGAGTCGGTGCGGGTCAGGACCAAGGGCCTCACGATCAGGGGTGCCCGGCGCGGCAGCGTGATCATCGACGGCGAGGTCCAGCGCGAGAACGGGATCGAGGTCGCCGCTCCGGACGTGTCCGTGCAGAACCTGACGGTCCGCAACCACACGGCCAATGGTGTGCTGATCTCCGAGCAGCGCGGCTTCCGCGTCTCGTACGTGACGGCCAGCAACAACGCGCGGCACGGCATCCACGCGTCCGACTCCCAAAACGGCGTGATCGAGCAGAGCTACGCGAGCGGCAGCGCGGACGCCGGGTTCTCCGTCAGCCGGTGCAAGCCGTGCGACGTCGTCGTGCGCGGCAACGTCGCCGAGCGCAACGCCGTCGGCTACGAGGGCACGAACGCGTCCGGGCGGATGTTCGTGCTCGGCAACAGGTTCAGCGGCAACCGCGTCGGCATGACCTCGGCCGCCGAGCGTCAGGAGGACGTCGCACTCGTCGGCAACCTCGTCTCCGACAACGACGAGGCCCTCTCGCCCGCGCAGGCCGACGGCGCGTTCGGGCTCGGCATGAGGATCCTGTCCAGCACGAAGAACCTGGTGTCCCGCAACCTGATCACCGCCAACCCCGGTGTCGGGCTGGCGCCGAGCTCCAGTCAGGACGAGCTGGAGAGCAACCTGATCATCGGCAACGGCCAGGACGTGCGCTACGACGACGTGCCGCAGAAGAAGTCCAAGGCGCCGCGGGGGATCCCGTTCAACCAGGTCGCCGCGCCGCCGCTGCAGCCGGAGATGCCCGCGGAGCCGTTGCCGGACAGGGCACCGGACGTCGAGAAGTACCTGGTGCCGAGCGAGGACCTGTTCGACGACCGTGCGGCGGTGCGGACCTAGTAGACCTCGGCGGCCGTCGGGTAGGACGGCTGCGCGCCCGCCTTCGTGACGGACAGCGCGGCCACCTTCACCGCGTACTCGGCGGCTTGGACGATGTCGTCGCCCTCGGCCAGTCGAGCGGACAGCGCTCCGGCGAACGCGTCACCGGCGCCGGTCGTGTCGACCACCTCGTCGACCTTGATCGACGGCACCTCGACAACTCCCGTCCGGGCCACCACAGCGGCACCACGCGAGCCGAGCGTGACGATCGCCGACGTCGGGCCGAGCTTGAGCAGGTCACGCCAGTCCGAAGCCAGTTGCGCGGCCTCGTGCTCGTTCACGATCAGCACGGTGAGCTGCTTCAACGTCGCTGCGGGCAGTTCGGCCACCGGCGACAGGTTGAGCACCGTCCGGACGCCTGCTCGGGACGCGACGCCGATCGCGTGGATCACCGTCTCCAGCGGCACTTCCAGCGAGCACGTCAGCACCTGAGCGCCGTCGAACGAAATATCGTCCACATCGGACAGTGACACGTCGGCGTTGGCGCCGGGAGAAACGACGATGGAGTTCTCACCGTCCGGCGTCACCGTGATGTAGGCGATCCCGGTGGGGCGCGCGGAGGTCTTCACCAGAGCGGTGTCGACGCCGGACGACTCCAGCGACTCCCGCAGCAGCGAGCCGTACCCGTCGCCACCGACGGCGCCGATCAACGCGACCGAAGCACCGACGCGAGCGGCGGCAACGGCGGTGTTCGCGCCCTTGCCGCCGGGCAGCACGACGGTGTCGCCGCCGAGCACGGTCTCACCGCCGGTGGGCCGCCTGCCGACCTCGACCACGAGGTCGGCGTTGGCGGACCCGAGAACAAGCAGAGCGTTCGTCACTTGATGAACTCTGCCACGTTCTTCGCGGTGATGACCTTGACCTCGACGTCCACGACCTGCTGAACCGGCTCGCCCTTGGCGGCGTGCACGGCCTGCTCGACGGCCTTGGAACCGAGGAGCTTCGGCTGCTGCGCGACGGTCGCGGCGAGCGTGCCGTCCTGGATCGCCTTCAGGCCGTCCGGCGTGCCGTCGAAGCCGACGACCTGGACGTCCTTGCCGGCACGGGCGCCGAGAGCCTTGATCGCGCCGAGCGCCATCTCGTCGTTCTCGGCGAAGATGCCCTTGAGGCCGGGGTTGCCCTGCAACAGGTTCGTGGTCTCGTTGAGGCCCTTGGCGCGGTCGAAGTCCGCGACGGCCGAGGCGACGACCTTGATGTTGCCGCTGTTCAGGCCCTGCTCGAAGCCCTGACCGCGGTCACGCGACGCCGACGCGCCCGGGATGCCCTTGAGGTGCGCGACGTCGCCGGAGGTGGCGCGGCCGAGTTCGATGGCCGCGAGGCTGCCGCCCGACACGTTGTTCGAGGCGACCTCGGCGGCGACCTTGCCCTCGACGGCGCGGTCGACCGAGATCAGCGGGATGTTCGCCATCTCGGCGGCCTTGGCCGCGGGCGCGGACTGCTTGGAGTCGACCGGGTTCAGCAGGATCGCCTTGACGCCCTGCGTCACCAGCGTCTGCACCTGGTTGACCTGGTTCGTCGCGTCGTTCTGCGCGTCGACCACGGTCAGCTTGGCGCCGAGCTTGTCCGCCATCTCCTGCGCGCCCTGCTGCAGTTCCACGAAGAACGGGTTGTTCAAAGTGGACACGGCGAGGCCGATGGTGATGTCGCTTCCTCCGGACGCCCCAGTTCCGCTGCACCCGGTCGCGACAAGAGCTGCGGCACCGAGCGTCAACGCGATCCGTCGGGTCACCTTCATTGGTGTCTTCCTTACCTGTTGCGGGTTTTCAGCGACGGCGAAGTGAGTCGAGCAGCGCGGCGAGAGCGATCACCGCGCCGATGACGACCTGCTGCCAGAACGGCGGCACTTGCAGCAGGTTGAGGCCGTTGCGCAGGACGGCGAGCACAAGTGCGCCGACCAACGTCCCGGTGGCGCGGCCAACGCCACCGGACAACGACGCACCACCGATGACGACAGCGGCGATGGCGTCGAGCTCGTAGCCGGCCGCTGCCTGCGGACCGGCGGACCCGAGCCGTCCCGCGAGCACGAGGCCCGCGGCGGCGGCGAACAGGCCGGAGAGTGCGTAGATCCAGAGCTTCTGCCTGCGCACGTCGATGCCGCTGAGCTTCGCGGCCTCCTCGTTGCCGCCGATCGCGTACATGCGACGGCCGAGGTTGGTGCGCGTGAGGATCAGGCCGGTGATGCCGAAGAACGCCAGCATCAGCAGCAGTGGCAACGGAACCATCGGCGCGAGGTTCGAGCCGAGGAACGTGACCAGCGCGTCGGTCTCGTGCGGCTGGCCTTCGGAGAACACCAGCGTGAGACCGCGGGCGACGCTGAGCATGGCGAGCGTCGCGATGAACGGCGGCAGCTTGCCGTAGCTGATCAGCGCGCCGTTGACGAGGCCGCAGAGCGCGCCGACGACCAGCCCGATCGGGCCCGCGGTGAGCGCGCCGACCATCGCGGCCAGCGCGGCGATGCTGCCGACCGAGAGGTCGATACCGCCCGCCACCACCACGAACGTCATGCCGAAGGCCATGATCGCGATGACCGCGGCCTGCACGCCGACGTTGAGCAGGTTCTGCGCGTTGAGGAACGCGGGCTGCATGATCGCGATGACCAGGGCGAGGATGACGAGCCCCGCGAGGGCTCCGTTCTCGCTTGCGTACTTGCGAATGCTGATCGTGGTCATGCCGAAATCTCCTGCACGGCGAGTGCCATCACCTGGTCTTGAGTCGCGCCCTTGGGCAGCTCACCGGCCACCCGGCCGTGGGCCATCACGACGACGCGGTCGCTCATCCCGATCACCTCGGGCAGGTCGCTGGACACGAGCAGCACGGCCCGGCCCTGCGCGGTCATGCGGTTGATCAGTTCGTAGATCTCGACCTTGGCGCCGACGTCGACGCCTCTGGTCGGTTCGTCGAGGATCAGCACCTTCGGGTCGGCCAGCAGCCACTTGCCGATGACGACCTTCTGCTGGTTGCCGCCGGAGAGTTCCTTCACCGGCTGCTCGACGCGGCCCTTGATCCGGAGCTTGCCCGCGATGTCGTGCAGGCGTTTCTCGTCGCGGTTGTCGAGCGTCACGAGTTCGAGGTTCTGGCCGACAGTCGCGGTGAGGACGAGGCCTTGGCCCTTGCGGTCTTCCGGGACCAGGCCGAGGCCTGCCCTGATGGCGGCCTGGACGTCGTGGCGGGGCAACGGTTTCCCGTCGACCGCGACCGTGCCGTGGTCGTAGCCGTCGACGCCGAACGCGGCCCGCGCGACTTCCGTTCGTCCCGCTCCGACCAGGCCCGCGATGCCGACGACCTCGCCCGCGTGGACCTCGATGCTGATGTTCTCGAAGACGCCGCGCCTGGTCAGGCCCTGGATGCTCAGCAGAGGCTGGCCCGGACGTTGTTGTGCGCGTGGGTACTGCTCGTCGATCGGGCGGCCGACCATCAGCTCGATCATGTGCCGGGTGGTGGCCTTCGGACCCAGGACGCCGACCGATCGGCCGTCGCGCAGGATCGTGATGCGGTCGGCGACGCGCTGGATCTCGTCCAGGTGGTGGGTGATGAAGACGAGCCCGACGCCGTTGTCGCGCAGCTGGGCCATGATCTGCAGCAGGCGGTCGGTCTCGGTCTCGGTGAGGACCGCGGTCGGCTCGTCCAGGATCAGCACGCCGGCGTTCTTGTCGAGCGCGCGGGCGATCTCGATCATCTGCTGCTGGGCGATGCCGAGGTCTTTGACCTTGGCGTTGGGGTCGACGTTCAGCCCGACCCGTTCCAGCAGCCTCGGGGCCCTGCGGCGCATCTCGGCGCGGTCGACGAAGCCGTACTTGCGGGGGAGGCGGTTGAGGAACAGGTTCTCGGCGACGCTGAGTTCGGGGACCAGCGCCAGTTCCTGGTGGATGACGGCGAGGCTGGCGTGGCCCTCGATCGTGCCGGCGTCCTGGCCGTGGATGCCCGCGAGGACCTTGACCAGCGTGGACTTGCCCGCGCCGTTCTCGCCGAGCAGGACGTGGACCTCGCCCGCGTTGATGTCGAGGTCGACGCCGTCCAACGCCTTGGTGGCGCCGAAGTGCTTGGTGATGCCGCGTGCGGTGATCAGGGTGTTCACAGCTCGGCCTCCCCGAGCGAACCGCGCAGCACGAGCCTCGCGGTGAGACGGACGTCGTCGGGCTGCTGGCCGTTGATCAGGGCCAGCAGGCTGCGGGCGGCGGCGCGACCCATCTCGACGGTCGGCTGCGCGATGACCGTGATGGGCGGGTCGAGCAGCGGGAACCACGGCTGGTCGTCGAACACCGCCAGCGCGATGTCGTGCGGGATCTGCAGGCCACGGGCCCTGACCTCGCCCAGCGCGCCGAGGCCCATCAGGTTGTCCATCGCGACGAGCGCGGTGGCACCGTCGTCGATCAGCCTGGCCGCGGCCTGACTGCCGCTCTCCTGCCGGAAGTCACCGTGGACGACCTGCGCGAGGCCGCCGAGCGACCCCGTGAGCACGTCTGTTCGTTCTCTTCCAGTGGAGGTGTTCGGCGGACCAGCGATCACTCCGATGCGGGTGTGGCCGGCGCCGACGAGCCGCCGGGCGAGCGCGGTCAACGCCTCGCTGCCGTCAGCGCGGACGACGGGGCATGTGGCGCCCCTGACCGTCCGGTCGAGCAGAACCAGCGGTACGCCGCCTGCGCTCACTTCGCGAACCAGACTCGGGTCGTCGGTCGCGGGGCACAGCAGCAGGCCGTCCACCCGGCGGTCGAGCAGGGTGCGCACGTAGGTCGCTTCCTGCTCGGCGCTCTCGTCGGCGTTCCCGATCACGACGCAGTAGCCGTGTGACCGGGCTTCGTCCTCGACCGCTCGCGCGATCTCGGCGAAGAACGGGTTCAGCAGATCGCTGATGACCAGACCGAGGGTCTGGGTGCTGGTGGTCCTGAGGGATCGCGCCAAGGCGTTGGGCCGGTAGCCGAGCTTCTCGATCGCGGCGAGCACGCGCTCACGGGTCTCGGGCGTCGGCGCTGCGTGGCCGTTGAGCACGCGCGACACGGTGGCCGTGGAGACGCCGGCGTGCAGCGCGACGTCCTTCATGGTCGTCACGAGGCCGTAGTTAATCGATTACACATGTATGTAGTCAAGCTGAGATCAGTGGATGAGTAGGTGTACGGATGTCACTGGGCGTGCTCTGCCTCACTCTGATCACATGGACGGACAGGATCGCCTCGGAGACGAGCAGCGCCTTGCGCTGGAGCTCGCGGCCATCGGGCAGCGGCTGACGACGATCAGCTCGGAGATGCGTGAGCGCTCCGCCTCCACCGCGACCGCGGTGATGGAGGCACCGGAGGTGGCGCGGCCCGGTGAGGTGCCGCAGCCGCCGGCCACGACCGTCCCGACGCCGCCCGCCGGAGTGCCGCAGCAGCAGCCGCCTGTGAGTGCGCCGCAGCAGCCCGCCGGCGTGCCGCAGCAAGGCCCCGGACCTGCACCGCAGCAGTCGCCCGTCGGCATGCCGCAGCAGCCGAACCCGTGGTCGCAGCACGCAGCCGCCTCGGCCCAGATGCCTCCCGGCCAGCAGTTCCCCGGGCAGCAGCCGCCGCCTCCCGGCCAGCAGTTCCCGCGGCCTCCCCAGGCGCAGTGGCCCCACCCGCAGCAGCAGCCGTGGCCACAGCAGCCGCAGCCGCCGCGCGAGACCCTGTTCGAGAAGCTCGGCAAGGACGGCGCCGGCGCGAAGCTGCTGGCCTGGGTCGGTGGCGCGATCACCGTGCTCGGCTTCGTGTTGCTGCTGGTCCTCGCCGTGCAGCGCGGCTGGCTCGGCCCGATGCCGCGCGTCATCGGCGGCGCGGTGTTCAGCGGCGCGATGGTCGGCATCGGCATGTGGCTGCACCGCAACCCCGCCGGTCGTACCGGTGCGATGGCGCTGGCCTTCACCGGTTTCGCCGGTCTCTACCTGGACGTGATCGCCGCGACCAGCCTCTACGGCTACCTGCCGGAAGGCGTGGGTCTGGTCGTCGGGCTCGCCGTCGCGGCCGCTGGTGTCGTACTCGCGCTGAAGTGGGACTCGCAAGCGCTCGCGGTCACCGTTGTCGCAGTTTGTGCCCTGTGCTCGCCGATCATCACCGAGGGCTTCACGGTCCTGCTCGTCGGCTTCCTGCTGGTGCTGAAGATGGCCAGCACGCCGGTCCAGATCAAGCGCAACTGGCCGGGCCTCGCGGTCGCCGGTGGCTTCCCCGCGATCCTCGCCTCGCTGCTCACCACCGCGAACGCCATCCCGCGCTCCTACGAGTGGACCGTGGTCGGCGTCGCGGCGGCCACGACCGTCGTCGGCATCGCGGTCGCGTTCCTGACGATCCGCAAGCGTCCCGACGACATCGTCGCGGTCGCGTTGATCGCCGGTTCGGCGTTGCCGGCCCTGTTCGCGACGACGTTGCTGAAGGCCCCTGCCAACTCGATCCTCGCCGGGGTGGTCGCCGCCGTGCTGCTGGCGATCTGGATGGTCCCCGACCTGCCGCGCGGGTTCACGACGGCGGCCGGTGCGACGGGCATGCTCGCGTTGTTCCAGACCACGGTGATCGCGCTCGACGGCAACGTCCGCACGGCGATCGTGCTGGCCGAGGCCGTGCTGCTGGCGGTTCTCGCGGCGCGCCTGAACAAGAAGAGCGCGCTGGTCGGCTCGGTGGCGTTCGGCGTGCTCGGGTTCTTCATGGCGATCGGGCAGGCCGTGCCGATCACCTGGCTGGTGGAGGAGCCGCGGTTCTTCAACAACGTCGAGCCCGGCGACTACGCGGCGGGTCTGGTGACCGCGGTCGTGCTCGGCGTCTTCGCTGCCGTGCTGCCGTGGGCCGCGCTGAAGATGCAGGTGCTGCGCGAGCCGGCCAGGCACCCGTTCCCGTGGATCGTTTCGGGGCTCGTGCTGCTCTACGGCGCGGCGGGTGCGGTGCTGTGCGCGGCGCTGCTGGTCTCGCCGGACGAGACCGGGTTCCTCTTCGGACACTCGGTGGTCACGGTGTCGTGGACGATCGCCGCGTTGTTCCTGCTGATCAGGGGGATCAACAACAAGGCGCTGCGGATCTCCGGCCTGATCCTGGTCGGTGCCGCGGTCGTGAAGCTGGTGCTGTTCGACCTCTCCGCGCTCGACGGAATCGCCCGCGTGCTGGCGTTCCTCGGTGCCGGTCTGGTCCTGCTCACCGCGGGCGCCCGTTACGCCAAACTGGTGACATCGGCGAAGAATCCCGAGTCGTATGAATCCAAACCGGTGGCTCCGCCCTCTTACTGAGTGTGCGACCGTCGCCCGCGCCGCCGTCGCGGGCGACGGTCGTACTACGTCCAGGCAAAGATTTCCCTCGACAGAGTGACGGAAGTAGATCGAAAGCACCCGGAAGTGGTCCCATCGGGCGTATGGCAAAGCCACGCCTCGTGGCCGCGGTTATAGCGCTCTCAGCGGCCTTCGCGGCGACGGGTGTTCACCAAGGGCACGAGTACACAACCACTTCCTCCGCATCGGTCGCACCGCTTGCGTACGTCGTGGGCAAGACGGGTCTGGTCCAAGTCGTGGACACGCGCAATGGCGCCGTTCTCGTGCAGGCCGACACCGGGGGTCGCGCGACGGGTGTCGCCGTTTCTCCCGATGGACGCCGCCTCTACGTGATCAACGGGTGGACCGGCGCGATCACCGTGGTCGACCCGGCCACCGGCGAGATCGTCGATCGGCTCTTCACCCAGGTCCAGCTCTCGCACGCGGCGATGCGCCCGGACGGCCAGCGGCTCTACGTCTCGGCCAGCGGCGGCATCGCGGTGGTGAATCCCGAGAACTTCCAGATGGTCGCGGTGATCAAGGCGGGCGGGCAGCCGCAGGGCCTCGCCGTCCACCCGGACAACAAGATCCTCTACGTCGCCAACTCCCAGGACGGCACGGTCGGCCTGATCGACACGGCGACGGCGTTCCAGACCTCGACGGTGCAGGTCGGCGGGCTGCCGCAGCACCTCACGATCTCACCGGACGGCAAGCGCCTCTACGTGAGCGGCATGCGCCTCGGCGAGAAGACGCCCGGCACGCTGTCGGTGATCGACACGGCCACGAACCAGGTCGTCGGCACGCTGGAAGCCGGCAGGGGAGCGGGCAGCATCGCCGTCACCCCGGACGGCGCCACGGTCTACCTGACGCTGCCGAAGGAACGGTCGGTCCTGGTCGTCGACGCGGCGACGATGACGGTGCGCGAACGTTTGCCCATCGACTCGCCGAGCGTCGCCATCGCGCCGGGGGACACGAGGGTCTTCCTCGCCACCGGCGCGACGACGACGGTCCTGGACAGCACGAACGCGGTGCTCACCACGTACCGGATGAAGACCGGCGAACTGCAGGAGGCGAGGCCGCGCCAGTTCGACGCGGCCATGATCGCCTTCCCACCCGGTCAGCCGACGGCGACCGGCTTGCGGACGTCGTCGTCGAACCGGTCGTCGGTCGGCTCGTCGTGAAGCGCGAGGCGTTCCTGGATCCGCTTGAGCGGACCGGGTGACCACCACGCGGCGTTGCCGAGGAGCTTGAGCACGGCGGGCACGAGCAGCATCCGGACGATCGTGGCGTCGAGCGCCAGCGCCAGGATCATGCCGACACCGACGAACCGCATCATCGCGACCTGCGAGAACGCGAACGCACCCGTCACCACGATCAGCAGCAGCGCCGCCGAGGTGATCACCCGGCCGGTCTTCGCGAGGCCGGTGGTCACCGCCTCTTCCGTCGTCGCCCCCTGGCCGCGGGCCTCGACCATCCTGCTGAGCAGGAAGACCTCGTAGTCCGTCGACAGACCGAACACGATGGCCGCCATCAGCACGACGATGCCGGATTCCAGCGGCCCCGGCGTGACGCCGAGCAGGCCGGCGCCGTGGCCGTCCTGGAAGATCCACACGAGCACGCCGAACGTCGCCGACAGCGACAGCGCGCTCATCAGCACGGCCTTGATCGGCAGCACGACCGAGCCGAACGCCAGGAACATCAGGATCAGCGTCGCGCCGACCAGCAGCGTGACCATCAACGGCAGCCCGTCCGCGATGGCGTCGAGCGAGTCACTGACGGTGGCGGTGTTGCCGCCGACCAGCACCTCGGCTCCGGCAGGAGGTGTGAGTGCCCGGACGTCCTTCAGCGCCTGCTTCGACTCGTCGCTCAGCGCGTCGTTGTCCAGGCCTGCGGCCGCGGCCGTGACGCCGTTGCCCGCACCCGTCGGCTGGACGTCGCCGATGCCGGGCACGTCCTTGACCTTGCCCAGGTACGCCTGGACCGCGGCCTCGTCGCCACCCTTGACGACGATCTTGAAGCCGGTGTTGGAGAGCGCCGAGAAGTTCTGGTTGATGTTCTCGGTGGCCACGCGCACGGCGTTGCCCTCCGGCAGGACCTTCTCGGTGACCTGGCCGAACTGGACGCCGAGGAACGGCGAGCCGAGCGCGAGCAGCACACCGACGATCGGCACGGCGATGAGCACGGGCCGCTTCATGACCTTGCCGCTGAGCTTGCGCCAGCCGCGTTCGCTCGGCTCCTTCTTGCGCCACGGCATGGCGAGCTTGTCGACCCGGTGGCCGAGCACGCCGAGCAACGCGGGCAGCAGCGTGACCGAGACCAGCGCCGCGATCGCGACCGACGACACACCGCCGTACGCGAGGGACTTCAGGAAGCCGTGCGGGAAGAGCAGCAGTCCGGCCAACGCGATGACCAGCAGCGTCGCGCTGAATACGACGGTGCGGCCGGCGCTGGCGACCGTGCGTCCGACGGCTTGTTCGGTAGTGCGGCCCTGCGCGAGTTCCTCGCGGAACCGGCCGACCATGAACAGGCCGTAGTCGATCGCCATGCCCAGGCCGAGCAACGACGCGACGTTGACCGCGAACGAGTTGACGTCGGTGAAGAGGGCCACGGCGTGCAGCACGCCGAGGGAGCCCATGATCGCGAGACCACCGACGACGACCGGCAGGGACGCCGCCACCAGACCACCGAAGATGATCACGAGCAGCAGCAGGACCAGCGGCAGCGAGAACATCTCCGCGCGCGTCAGGTCCTCCTGGGACATGTCGTTGATGGCCTTCTGGGTGGGCACGAGCCCACCGACCTGTTCGCTGAAGCCGTCGACCTTGAGCTGCGACTGGATGTCCTGGAACTGCTTGATCTGCTCGTTCGAGTCACCACTGCTGAGCGTGATGGCGACGAGCGCCTGCTGCTGGTTGTCGGACGGCACCGGCCCGACGGCCTTGAGCACGTCGTCCTTCGGGAAGCCGCTGATGTGATCAGCGATCTTCTTGAGCTCGAGCGGGTTCGCGAAATCGCCGCGATAAATGACGATCACGTCACCGTTCTGCCGCCCGAACGCCTCCTCGGCTACCTTGTCGGCCCGCGCCGCCTCACTGGAGGGAGCCTCGTAGCCGCCCTGGCTGAGCTTGTCGAACACGCCGATGCCCCACACGCCACCGATCACGGCGAGCAGTACGGTCGCGATCAACACCACCCACCGGCGGCGATATGCGATAGATCCCCACTTCGCGAACATCGACGACGGCCTCCTGGGTTACCGTGCTGTTAATCCCGTGAACTCTTGTAAACACCGTTCACTGAAACCGTACGGGTCCATGGACGGGGTCTACAACCCGATGGAGTGACATATGACCGAGGCCACTCGCCGAGAACGGCTTCGCGCCGAAACCGAGCGTGAGATTCGGCAGGCGGCCCGCGCCCTTTTGGTGGAGAGCGGCCGCGACGCGGTTACCCTGCGTGCCATCGCGCGCAAACTGGGGATCACCGCACCAGCGCTGTATCGCTACTACGACTCCCACGACGCGCTATTGCGGCAACTCTGCGACGACATCTGCGCGGACATGGCGGCAGCGCTCTACGCCGACCTCGCCGCGGACACGTCAGGCCAGGTGGGATGCCAGGTCAGGGCGGTCTGCCACGCCTTCCGCCGCTGGGCGCTGGCCCACCCGCAGGAGTTCGCGCTGGTCTTCGCCTCGCCCCGCGACCCGCTCGGCGCCGACCAGTTCGGCTCGGTGTTCCTGCAGTTGGCCGGCCGGCTGATCGCGTCCAATCTGGTGGCGAACCACGCGGACGACGACGTGCCCGAGGTCCTGCACGAGGACCTGGCGAGGTTCCAACAGGTGCTGATGGACGCGGTGTCGGTGCACGGCGTCGTCGTCGAGGACTCCGTCCTCAACCTGGGCAAGATCTACCACGTCGTCCAGTCGTGGGTGCGGCTGTACGGGCACGTGGCGCTGGAGGTGTTCGGGCGGTTCCCGTTCGCGGTGAGCAACCCGGAGCCGATGTTCGACAGCATGCTCGACCAGATGCTGACGGACATCGGCTTCCAGGACACCCAGGTCAGCTGACCGAGTCGCGCACGTAGTCCCTGAGCGTGCGCGGCGGGTGGCCGAGCAGCTTCGTCATGGTCTCGACGTCGGCGGGGTCGGTCGGGATCGCCGCCCCACCGAGCAGTTCGAAGCTCCTGATCCAGTCTTCGAGCTTGCGACCTTCGAGCCTCTTCGCAAACGCCTCGCGCCACTGCGGGTCGTCGCCGGTGTAGACGACCTCGCGGCCGAGCGCCTCGGCCCAGATCCGCGCCGACTGCTCGCCGTTCAGCGACTCCGGGCCGACGAGCTGGTACGAGCCGGCGGAGAAGCTCACGTCGGTCAGCGCGGTGGTGAGGACCTCGGCCGCGTCGCGCAGGTCGATCCGGTTGACGCCGCCGGAGTGCAGCGGCGTCGGGAAGACGCCGGCCTCGATGTCCTCGCGGAAGATCTCGTCGTTCTGGGCGAAGTTGGTGAGGCTGAACATCGCGGGCCGCGTGTCGGTGCTCGCGAGGAACGCCGCCAGCTCGAGTTTCGGCACGTAGGCCGGGATCGCACCGCCCGCCGCCTCGCGCGCGTCGGCGTCCTCGATGTGGAACCCGCCGAAGACGAGCCGCGCCCCGGCGCGTTCGGCCTCCTGACCGAAGATCGTGGCGATCTCGATCTCGTTGGTCTCGTGCGGCGACACGTAGAACGCCGAGTCGACGCCGCGCACCGCTCGCTGGACGGCCTCGCGATCGGCCAGGTCTCCCTCGACCAACTCGACCGTGTCGGGCAGGTTCGCCCGTTCCTTGTTCCGCACCAACGCGCGCACGTCCGCGCCTCGGCGCACGGCCTCAGCGAGCACCAGGCCACCCACGGTGCCGGTCGCCCCGATGATCAGCGTCTTGGTCATGCTTCCTCCATTGACTTCAAGTCAGTGACTCTTAATCAACGAGTACTCCTTCACTGACTCCGAGTCAACGAGCTGTTAGCGTGGAGTCATGACCCGCGCCGCCACCGCCGCAGCCACCAGGGAGAAAGTCCTGGCAACGGCCCGAGAGCTGTTCATCACGTCGAAGTACGACGAGGTGAAGGCAGCCGACATCGCCCAAGCGGCCGGGGTCGCGCACGGGTTGGTGTTCCACCACTTCGGCAGCAAGCAGGGCCTCTACAGCGAGGTGCTGTGCTCGATCGGCCGCGAGGTGCTGGACCTGCACGTCAGCGACCCGGCCGTGCCGTTGGGGAAGCGGATCCGCCAGTCGCACGCGGCGCACCTGACGTACCTGGCGGCGCACCGCGACCTGGCGCTGAACCTGGTGCTGCGGCCGTGGGGCGCGGAGGAGCCGTTCGACGCCGTGCGGGACGACGGCAACCGTCGGCTGTGCGAGAACCTGGGACTGGACTTCGAGCGACCGGCGGTCCGGGCCGTGCTGCGGATGTACACGACAGCGGCCGACCAGCTGGCTCGCGACTACTTGCTGAGTGAGCACCCGTTCGACGTGGACCTGGTCGTGGAGATGCTCATGACCGTGCTCGCTGGGGCGTTGCGGGCGGCTCGAGTGGCCGACCCGTCGCTGGAGGTGGGGCAGGTGCTGGAGGAGCTGGCGCGGCCGTAGCCACGCCAGCTCGTCTCGTTGCTACAGAACGATGTTCACCAGGCGGCCGGGAACGACGATCACCTTGCGCGGTTCGCCACCGGCGACCAGCTCGGCGATCTTCTCCTCGGACAGCGCCGCGGCCTTGATCTCGTCCTGCGACGCGGACGCCGACACGACGACCCGCGAGCGGACCTTGCCGTTGACCTGGATCGGGTATTCGACCGTGTCCTCGACCAGGTACTGCTCGTCGGCCTTCGGGAACGGGCCGTGCGCCAGCGAGCCGTCGTTGCCCAGCTTCGACCACAGCTCCTCGGCCACGTGCGGGGCCTGCGGAGCCAGCATCAGCACCAGGGCCTCGGCCAGCACGCGGGGCGTGCCGGACGAGTAGTGCTTGGTGACGTAGTTGTTCAGCTCGATCAGCTTCGCGCCCGCCGTGTTGTAGCGCAGGTTCGCGTAGTCGTCGTGGACGCCGGCGATCGTCTTGTGCAGCAGGCGCAGCGCTTCGACGGACGCTTCTTCGTCCGTGACGCGCAGCGAGCCGTCGGTCTCGTCGACCAGGTTGCGCCACAGACGCTGCATGAACCGTTGCGCGCCAACGACGTCCTTGGTCGCCCACGGACGTGACACGTCCATCGGACCCATGGACATCTCGTAGAACCGGAAGGTGTCGGCACCGTACGTCTCGCACATCTGGTCCGGCGTGACGACGTTCTTCAGGCTCTTGCCCATCTTTCCGTACTCACGGCGGACTTCCTCGCCGTTGTACGTGTACTTGCCGTCCTGCTCGACGACCTCGTCGGCCGGCACGTAGACGCCGCGCGGGTCGACGTACGCGTACGCCTGGATGTAGCCCTGGTTGAACAGGCGGCGGTACGGCTCGTCGCCGGACAGGTGGCCCAGGTCGAACAGGACCTTCTGCCAGAAGCGCGAGTACAGCAGGTGCAGCACCGCGTGCTCGACGCCGCCGATGTACAGGTCGACGCCGCCGGGGTCGGTCGGGCCGTGCTCGTCCGTGCGCGGGCCCAGCCAGTACTTCTCGTTCTCCGGGTTGACGAACCGCTCGGTCTCGACCGGGTCGACGTAGCGCAGCTGGTACCAGCACGAACCCGCCCAGTTCGGCATGGTGTTCGTGTCGCGGCGGTACGACTTCAGGCCGTCGCCCAGGTCCAGCTCGATCGTCGTCCACTCGGTGGCACGCGACAGCGGCGGCGACGGCTCGGTGTTCACGTCCTCCGGGTCGAAGGTGCGCGGCGAGTAGTCGTCGACCTCGGGCAGTTCGATCGGCAGCATCGACTCGGGCAGCGCGATGGCGGTGCCGGCCTCGTCGTAGACGACCGGGAACGGCTCGCCCCAGTAGCGCTGGCGGCTGAACAGCCAGTCGCGCAGCTTGAACTGCACCGTGCCGTGACCGTGGCCGTTCTCCTCCAGCCAGCCGATCATCGTCTTCTTGGCGTCGTCGATCGCCATGCCGTCCAGGAACCCGCTGTTGATGGCGGGTCCGTCGCCGGTGTAGGCGTCGCCCTCGAAGTTCTCCGACGGCTGGACCGTGCGGATGATCGGCAGGTCGAACTTCTTCGCGAAGTCCCAGTCGCGCTGGTCCTGGCCGGGCACGGCCATGATCGCGCCCGTGCCGTAGCCCATCAGCACGTAGTCGGCGATGTAGACCGGAATCTCCTTGCCGTTCACCGGGTTTGTCGCGTGTGCCCCGATGAAGACGCCGGTCTTCTCCTTGTTCTCCTGACGGTCCAGTTCGGACTTCAGGGACGCTGCGCGCCGGTACGCGGCGATGTCTGCCACGCGATCGGGCGCCGCAATCTGGTCCACCAGCTCGTGTTCCGGTGCCAGGACCATGTAGGTCGCGCCGAACAGCGTGTCCGGCCGGGTCGTGAAGACCTCAATGCACTCGTCTCCCACCGCGAATCGGACTCGGGAGCCATGCGAGCGCCCGATCCAGTTGCGCTGCATGGCCTTGACCTTGTCCGGCCAGTCCAGCCGGTCCAAGTCGTCGATCAGCCGGTCCGAGTACGCGGTGATGCGCATCATCCACTGGCGCAGGCTTTTCCTGAACACCGGGAAGTTGCCACGCTCACTGCGACCGTCCGCGGTGACCTCTTCGTTCGCCAAGACAGTACCCAGTCCGGGACACCAGTTGACGGGCGCCTCCGACATGTAGGCCAGCCGGAATTCGCCCAAGATCCTTTGCTGGTCGGCAAAAGACAGCTCAGACCACTTGTGGCCACCCTCGACGTCCCGCTCGCCAGACTCGAACTGCGAGATCAACTCGGCGATCGGACGAGCCTTGCGCGCGTCGGCGTCGTACCAGGAGTTGAAGATCTGCAGGAAGATCCACTGAGTCCACTTGTAGTACTCGGGGTCGATCGTCGAGATGCGGCGACGCTCGTCGTGGCCCAGCCCCAGCCTGCGGATCTGGCGCAGGTACGTGTTGATGTTGTCTTCGGTGGTCTTGCGCGGGTGCTGGCCGGTCTGCACCGCGTACTGCTCCGCGGGCAGGCCGAACGCGTCGAAACCCATGGTGTGCAGCACGTTGCGGCCGTTCATGCGGTGGTACCGCGCGAAGACGTCCGTGCCGATGAAGCCCAGCGGGTGGCCGACGTGCAGGCCGGCGCCGCTCGGGTACGGGAACATGTCCTGCACGAACAGCTTGTCCGCGGGCACGTCACCCTTGAGCGCTCCAACGGGGTTGGGCGCGTGGTAGGTGCCGTTGTTCTCCCAGTACCGCTGCCACCGCTCCTCGATCTGGTTCGCCAGCTCGGCGGTGTAGCGGTAGGCGGGAATCTCCGCCGCGTCCGTGCTCATTTCAAGGTCCCTCTCACGTCGTTCCTGCCCCTGACATGACGAAACCCCCCAGCCCAGACAGGGCATGGAGGGCGGCCGCGCCGACCGTCTTGCGATCAGGTCGTCGCGGCTAGATAAGGAGCAGGCGGGCCGTGCTCATGTCGTCAACGGTATCAGCGGACCGCAAGCGCGATGAACCGGGCGGTGGCCTGCGGCACACCTGACCGGGGTGACTGCCGGGCGGACCGGGGATTCGTCTTACCCTCATGGGGTGAACATCGTGCTGTCGGTCGTCCTGGGTGTGCTCGGCGTCGCTCTCGGCGCGGTCGGTCTGCTGGGTCTGCAGGGCAAGCTGCGCCGCAACCGCTTCGTCGGCGTGCGCACCGCCGCCGCCGTGCGCGACGAGGAGACGTTCGCGCTGGCCAACCGCGTCGCAGGCGTGCCGAACGTCGCCGCGGGCGTCGTCGCGATCGTGTCGGGCGCGATGGCGTTCGTCATGGCCGACCTGGCCGTCACCGCCGGGATCATCGGACTGGTCGGGGCGCTCACGATCGCCTTCGCCGGTGGGCTCGTCGGTAGCCGCGCGGCTGAGGCGCTGCCGGAGCCGGTCAAGCCGAAGGGCTGCGGTGGCTGCGCGTGCGGTGGCGGCGGCTGCTCTCCGCTCGCGGGTCTGTAGTCCGACGTTTCACGTGAATCAGTTGTCGCGGACGTCCTTCGGGTAGGTCGACAGCAGCGCCAGCGGCATGCCCTGGCGGCGCAGCACCCGTCCCCACAGGTCGACCTTCGCGCCGGCCAGCACGTCGTCGGCGAGTCCGGTCACGACGATCCAGTCGCCACGATCGATCTCGCCCTGGAGCTGGCCCTCACCCCATCCGCTGTAGCCGGCGAACACGCGCAGGCCGCGCACAAGTGGCATCAGGTCGTCCGGTTCGGCGTCCAGGTCCACTAGGGCGACTGGACCCTGCACGCCGACGAGTCCCTCCACGCTGGACGGGTCGGTACCCACCTTCAACGCTGCCAGGCACAGCGCCGTCTTCTGCTCGACCGGGCCGCCTACGTAGATGCACTGCGGCTTCGTGACGTGGGAGCCCCACGGTGGCAGCACGTCGTGGACCGCCACCTCGGAGGGGCGGTTCAGCACGACGCCGAGGGTCCCCTCTGGACGTTGGTCGATGATGTAGACGACGGTGCGCGAGAAGTTCGGGTCGTTGAGGCTCGGAGCGGCAACCAACAGGGAGCCTGGCTCGACTTCGACTTCGTCATCGGGACGCACGTCACCATGAAATCACCCGTGATCGCCGGAACAACTCAGGGCCGCACCCCGTTAGACTGAGGTGTCGGATGTCTTTGTGTCCCCCGGGCTCAACAGACAACCGCCTTCGCGGAATACCGTTCGGCTGGAGCCGCGTAGTGCGCCGCGCCGTGAGGCGACCTGGCATCCGATCCAAGAGAGCCGGACCGCGAGGTCCGGCTTTCGTGGTTTTCACCACTGCGCGCATACAGTGCAACGGTGACAACGCTTGCGGTGGAGAAGCACCACTGGGGATCACGCCGGTTCCTCGGCATCCCCGCCTACCGCAGGCTCCTCGCCACACGTCTCGCCTCGCAGTGGGGCGACGGGCTCTTCCAGGCCGGTCTGGCCGGCGCTGTGCTCTTCAACCCCGAACGGCAGGCCGATCCGGCGGCGATCGCGGCCGGGTTCGCGGTGTTGCTGTTGCCGTACTCGCTGATCGGGCCCTTCACGGGTGCGTTGCTCGACCGGTGGGACCGCAAGAAGGTCATGGTCGTCGCGAACATCGCGCGGGCCACGTTCGTGCTGTTCACGGCCTTGGCGGTCGGTGCCGGCCTGAGTGGGTTGCCCCTCTACGTGTCCGCGCTCATCGTCATGGGGATCGGCAGATTCGTCGGGTCCGGACTGTCCGCGGCACTGCCGCACGTCGTCGACGAAGATCACCTGGTCGAGGCGAACGCGCTGACCACGACGGCCGGTGCGGTCATGGCCGTGATCGGCGCTGCCTGCGCGATCGGGTTCCGCACGCTGCTCGGCGCCGGGGACGGCGGTTCGGCGTGGACCACCAGCATCGCCATGGTCGGGTTGCTGCTCAGCGCGTTCATCGCCAGCCGGTTCAAGCCGGGAGTGCTCGGGCCGGACGAGGTCGACGAGCCGCACAACGCGCTCACGGCCGTCGCTCGCGGGCTGGTGGACGGCGCGAAGGCCACCTGGCGCACGCCGAGCGTGACGGCGGGGCTGGCCGCGTTGCTCGCGCACCGGGCGGCGTTCGGTATGAGCCTGATGATCACGCTGCTGCTGATGCGCTACAGCCTGGAGGACGTCGGCATCCTCAAGGCCGGCATCGGCGGGCTCGGTGAGGTCGCGGTCGCCGGCGGCGCTGGTGTGCTGCTCGCCGGGATCCTGACCGACCGGATCGTCGACAGGTTCGGCGTCAGGCGCACGATCTGCGGCGCGTTGCTGCTCACGGCCGCAGCCCAGGTCGGGCTCGGGCTGCCGATGACGCTGCCGTCCATCCTGATGGCCAGCTTCGTGATCATCTTCGCTGGTCAGATCGTCAAGCTCTGCGTGGACACCGCGGTGCAGCACGACGTCGGCGACGAGGTGCGCGGGCGCGTGTTCGCCCTCTACGACACCCTCTTCAACATCGCGCAGGTCACCGCGGTGACCATCACGGCGACGGTGATCCCCCTGGACGGGCGCTCGCCCGGCCTGATCCTCGTCGCCGCGAGCCTCTACCTGGTCGGCATGGCCGCCTACCTGGTCCTGTCAGCGCGGAAACGGCAGGTGCAACATGCCGGCCTCGTGGGCGAAGACGACAGCCGCCACACGATCGGGTAGATCCAGGCGCCGCAGGATCTCGGCCACCTCGTCGGCCACCCGCTGCTGCCCGATGCCGAGCACCCGCGCGATCTCGTGCTCGGCGTGACCTCGCGCCAGACACCTCAGCACGGCTCGTTGGTCGTCGGTCAGAACGTCCAGGTCCCGTATGGCAGGACCTGCGGAAAGTCCCCAAGCGAACATCTGCACCACCCCCATGCGCCCCCTAGCGCACTTCTCATGGTGCATCCCCGCGCTGACACTTCGCTAACGCGGGGATTCCATTCGCTCACTATGCGTCACGGAGCGGGCGGTGTGATGCCCTGTTCGCGCGCCCACTCGAGCAACGCGGCCTCGGCCTCGTCGCGGTCCAGCGGGCCCCGGTCGAGCCTGAGCTCCTTGAGGAACTTCCACGCGGCACCGACCTCACGGCCCGGCGACAGCCCGAGCAGCTTCATGATCTCGTTGCCGTCGAGGTCCGGGCGTACGCGCGCGAGGTCTTCCTCGGCCGCGATACGCGCGATGCGTTCCTCGAGAGAGTCGTAGGTCCGCTTCAGCAGGTTCGCCTTGCGCTTGTTGCGGGTCGTGCAGTCGGCACGGACGAGCTTGTGCAGCCGTGTCAGAAGGTCGCCTGCGTCCGTCACGTACCGGCGCACGGCCGAGTCGGTCCACTCGCCGCTGCCGTACCCGTGGAAGCGGAGGTGCAGGTAGACGAGCTTCGCGACGTCCTCGGTGATCTCCTTCGAGTACCGCAACGCCCGCAAGCGCTTGCGGACCATCTTCGCGCCCACGACCTCGTGGTGGTGGAACGAGACGCCGCCTCCGGACTCGAACTTCCGGGTCGCCGGCTTGCCGATGTCGTGCAGCAGCGCGGCGATCCTCAGCACCAGATCGGGTGATTGATCAACTTCTTCAAGATCAATTGCCTGTTCCAGCACAACCAGCGAGTGGTCGAAGACGTCCTTGTGTTGATGATGTTCGTCGATCTCCAGCTTCATGGCCGTGAGCTCGGGCAACACGATGTCGGCCAGCCCGGTCTCCACCATGAGCTCGATGCCGCGGCGCGGATGCGCGCCGCACAGGAGCTTCGAAAGCTCCACCTGCACTCGCTCCGGCGTGATGCGGGCGAGTTGGCCTGCCATCGACCGCATCGCCTCGATCACCCGAGGCGCCGCGGTGAAGCCGAGCTGGGAGACGAACCGGGCCGCGCGCAGCATGCGCAGCGGGTCGTCGCCGAACGACTCCTGCGGGGTCGCCGGCGTGTCCAGCACTCCGTCGCGGGCAGCCTGGAGGCCGCCGGTCGGGTCCACGAACTCGCTCGCCGCGATGTCGAACGCCATCGCGTTGACCGTGAAGTCGCGCCGGACCAGGTCGCCGTCGATGTTGTCACCGAAGGTCACCTCGGGGTTGCGGGTCACGCCGTCGTAGACGTCCGCGCGGAAGGTCGTGATCTCGATGATCTCGCCCTGCTTCGACGCGCCGACCGTCCCGAAGGCGATTCCGGTGTCCCACTGCGCCTCGGCCCAGCCGCTCAGCAGCTTCTGGATCTCCGCAGGTCGCGCGTCCGTGGTGAAGTCGAAGTCGTTCGTCGGGCGTCCCAGCACGGCGTCGCGCACACTTCCACCCACGAGGTAGAGGCGCTTGCCCTCGGCTGCGAACCGAGCGGCGAGCTCAGCGACGACTGGTGCGATTGCGGGAGCTTCCACCACCGCATTCTGCTGGAGCGATCGAGACACGAGAAACCAGCGTACTCACGGTTCGTAAGTACGATCGCCCGTATGCCCTCGTCAGCCGCACGTTCCGGGAGCCCCAAACCGGGGCGCCGGAAGAGGCGCAGGGGCAGGAGGCTCAAGACCGTCGACGAGACGTCGGCGGGTGGCCTGGTGCTCGACGCCGAGCAGCGGGCCGCGGTGATCGGCAGACTTGACCGGCGAGGCCGGTTGCTGTGGTCTTTGCCCAAGGGTCACATCGAGGCCGGCGAGACCGCCGAACAGACCGCGGTGCGCGAGGTCGCCGAGGAGACCGGTATTCATAGCAGGGTGCTGCGCCCGTTGGGGTCGATCGACTACTGGTTCGTCGCGGACGACCGCCGGGTGCACAAGACGGTTCACCACTTCCTCCTCGAAGCGACGGGGGGAGAGCTTTCCGACGAAGACGTGGAGGTCACCGAGGTGGCGTGGGTGCCCCTCGGCGAGCTGGACGAGCGACTCGCATACGCCGATGAGCGCCGTCTGGTCCGCCGAGCCGCCGATTTGCTCGCCGACCGCTGCCGCAACGGGGCGGAGTCGGCGTGAGCCTGAGGAAGCTGGTCTGCACAGCAGCTGTCGCCGCGTTCGTGGTGATCACAGCGCCGCCCGCCGGCGCGCAGCAGGCGCAGCCTGACGAGATCGACGCGTTGCCCTTCATGCCCGCCCCCGCCACCCAGGTGTGGGCGACCAGATCGCTCTCCGCCCAGCCGGGTCAGGCGCAACAGCAGTTCCTGCGGCTCGACATCGACCAGCTCACCCCCCGGTTCGTCACGAGCGACTCCCCGGCGACCGTCAAGATCACCGGCAAGATCGTGAACGTCGGCGACCGCAAGGTGTCCGACATCGTGTTGCGCCTGGAGCGCGGTGAGCCGCTCGGCACCGAGGACGACCTGCGCAAGGCGTTGCGGGAGCCCGCGGCGGCCGAGGCCGTGCAGCCGAAGTTCACCCCTGTCGCCGGCGAGCTCGAGTCCGGCCAGCAGAAGGACTTCACGCTGGAGGTGCCGCTGCGCGGTACCGAGCCGACCTCGCTGGAGATCGAGCAGCCGGGCATCTACCCGATCCTCGCCAACGTCAACGGCAGGCCCGACTACGGCGGCCAGGCACGTCTCGCGGCGCTGTCGACGCTGCTGCCCGTGCTCGGGGTGCCCGGTGGAGAGACCAAGGGCAAGCCGGGCACGCCCGCGAAGCTGACGGTGCTGTGGCCGATCGCGGACCGCCCGCGGCTGGTCAGGCTCGGCGGCGAGGACGACTCCGAGCTGATCGACGACGAGCTCGCGACGTCGCTGTCGGTCAACGGCCGGCTCTACGGCCTGTTGCAGGCCTACGAGCAGGCGATCGGGTCGATGAGCACGGCCATGTGCCTGGCCATCGACCCCGACCTGCTGCGGACCGTGCAGGCCATGAGCAACGGCTACCAGGTGCGCGGCGGCTCGGAGGGCAAGGGCCGGGCCGAGGCGGAGCTGTGGCTCGACCGGCTCAAGCTCGCCGTCACCGGCCGTTGCGTCGTCGCGCTGCCGTACGCCGACGCCGACCTCGTGGCGTTGAACAGGGCGAAGCTCGGCACCATGCGCACGCTCGCGGTGACGGACGGCCCCAAGCTCATCCAGGACGTCCTGTCCGTGCAGCCGCTGCCCGACCTGGTGTGGCCGGAGGACGGCGTCCTCGATCAGTCGACGTTCGACGAGCTGGTCACCCCGCAGCCGGACAAGAGCTACCCCGGCGTGAAGTCGCTGCTGCTCGACCCGACCGGACTCGCCGACGCGCAGGGCACCGCGCCCGTCGGTGTCGGCGGCAAGAACCCGGTGACCGCGGTCAAGATCGACTCGATGGTCTCGGACGCGCTGCAGGGCAGTGAGTCCCGGCCCCGCACGCTGTCCGGCGTGACGGCGCCGTTCGAGAGCCAGCCGGTGTCCGTGCAGAACGCGCTGGCGGTGCTGGTGTTCCGCGCCGGCTGGCAGGGCGACGGCCGCAACGTGCTGGTCGCGCCTCCGCGCCGCTGGCACGCGCCGCTCTCGGAGATGACCGAGTTCCTCACCACCTCCCGGAAGCTGCTGGCCGACGGCTACGCGACCCAGACCGGGCTCGAGGAGCTCACCAGGGCCACGCCGTCGGCGACGAACGCCAAGATCGCCTACCCGCCGGAGGCCGGTGCGCGGGAGATCTCGGAGATCATCTCCAGCTCCGTGACGAGCCAGAGCGTCGAGCTCAACGGCCTGGTCGCGGCGATGCAGCAGGAGGACAGCGAGCACGCCTCGCCCGCCGACCTGGCCGACCCGCTGTGGCTCGGGCTGCTGCGGGCCATGTCCGGCGCGTGGCGGGGCAACGAGCAGGGCGCCAGGTCCGCGGCCGAGGTCAGCCAGGGCGAGCTGAACGCGCTGACCGGCATGGTCGGCGTGACGCAGCCGAACAGCCCGATCCTGCTCGGCTCCGGCGACAGCCCGATCCCGATCACGATCACGAACAAGCTCGACGTCCGCGTGACGGTCAGGATCAACCTCGCCGACACCCCCGGCATCCGCAAGCTCGACCTCGCCGACCAGGTGCTTCCCGCCCGCGGCGAACGAGTCGTGCGGGTGCCCGTCGAGGTGCTGCGCTCCGGCCGGTTCCCGGTCAGCGTGCGACTGACCACTCCCGAGGGCGTCCCGCTCGGCGACACTGTCAAGCTGGAGGTGTCGTCGTCCGCCTACGGCACCATCACGGTGATCATCACCGTGATCGCGGGCATCGCGCTCGTCCTGCTTTCCGGGCGCCGGATCTACAAGAGGGTCCGCGCTCGCAACGGCGAGAACGGCGACGCCCCGTCCATCGAGAACGTCACACCGGAGAAGTCGAGCGCGTGAGCGAGACAGCCACGACCACCCAGCCAGAGCAGCAGAAGCAAGCACCGTCGGTCGCCAAGGCGAGCGGCTCGATGGCGATCGCGACGATCGTCAGCCGAGGCACCGGCCTGCTGTCGAAGGTGCTGCTCATCGCGGTGATCGGCGCCGAGGTCCTCGGCGACTCGTACCAGGCGGCCTCCACGCTGCCGACGATGATCAACGAGCTGCTTCTCGGCGGCATCCTCACCAGCGTGGCGATCCCGCTGCTGGTCAGGGCCGAGAAGGAGGACGGCGACGGCGGCGAGTCGTACGCCCAGTGGCTGATCACCATGGGCACGCTGATCCTCGGCATCGGCACGGTCGTCGCGATGGCCTGCGCGCCGTTGCTGACCGACCTCTACATCTCCGACTCCGAGACCGCGAACCCGGCGCTGGTCACCGCGTTCGCGTACCTGGTGCTGCCGGGCATCGTCTTCTACGGACTGACGGCGCTGCTCAGCGCCGTGCTCAACGCACGGCACGTGTTCGGCATCCCCACGTGGGCGCCGGTCCTGAACAACCTCGTCGTGATCGTCGTGCTGGTCGTCTACGCGCTGCTGCCCGGCGAGCTCACGCTCAACCCGGTCCACATGACCGACGTGCACCTTCTGGTGCTCGGCCTCGGCACCGCGCTCGGTGTGGCCGTGCAGGCGTCCGTGCTGTTCCCGGCGCTGAAGAAGACCGGCTTCAAGTTCAAGTGGCGCTTCGGCTGGGACTCGCGCCTGTCGGAGTTCGGCGCTCTGGCGTTCTGGGTGCTGCTCTACGTCGGGCTCGGCCTCGCCAGCATGACGGTGCTGACGAACGTGGCGACGAGCGCCCAGGGCACGCTGACCGCGTTCAACTACCAGTGGCTGATCGCCCAGGTGCCGTACGGCGTTCTCGGCGTCTCGCTGCTGACCGCACTGATGCCGAAGATGAGCAGGGCGGCCGCGCACAACGACAACGAGTCGATCGTGCGCGACCTGCTGTTCGGCAACCGCATGTCGGCGATCCTGCTGATGCCGTTCAGCGCGCTGATGACGGTGTCCGGTCTGGCGATCGGCCTCGCGGCGTTCGCCTGGGGCAACTCCGGCGTCGACGGCGGCACGAGGATCGGTCTCGCGCTCGCGCTCTCCGCGTTCGGCCTCGTGCCCTACGCGGTGACGCTGCTGCAGTTGCGCGTCTTCTACGCGATGAAGGACGCCCGCACGCCGACGCTCATCCAGGCGTTGATCGTGGCGGTGCGCATCGGGCTGCTCTACCTCTTCCTCGCCGTGTCCACTCCGGGTGACGCCTCGCAGCTCGCCGTCGGCGTGTCGCTCGCCATGTCACTGAGCTTCGTCTTCGGCGCGATCGTCGGTCAGGTGTGGCTGCGGATCCGCCTCGGGCGGCTGCGCACCGGCTTCACGATCTGGACCGTCTGCCTCACCGTGGTGGCGTCCTCGCTGGCCTTCGCGGTCGCCAAGGGCGTGAACTGGCTGGTCCTGGGCGCGCTCGGGCTCGAGGACCCGGTGATCGCCGCGTGGGTCGAGGTCGTTCTGGTGACGGCGATCGGCCTGCCGCTCGCGTTCGGCCTTTTGGCCGCGTTCCGGGTACCCGAGATGAAGCCGGCGATCGACAAGATCAACCGTTTGGTGCGGCGAAGGTGACTCCAGTCCGTGAGCGCCGTCCCGTACCCTCGTGTCCGTGAGTAGCGGAGTTCACGCCGCCCTGAATCCCGGCGGCGTCATCGGCAATGGCCGCTACCGGCTGCTCGCGAAATCCGGCGCCGACGCGAGGTCCAACGCGGAGCTGTGGCGTGCGCGGGACGGTCAGCTCAACCGGGACGTCGCGCTGACGGTGCTGCTGGGCGATCTGGCGGACAACGAGGCAGCCGCCCGTGCCCGCCGTACGGTCGAGCGCGCGATGCACGCGGCGTCGTTCACGCACCCCGGTGTCTCGCGGGTGATCGACGTGCTGACGCCCGGCACCGGCATCCGCGGCGACGAGGGCATCCTAGGCATCGTCATCGCCGAGTGGACCCAGGGCACCGACCTGATGGACCTCATCGCGGAGGGTCCGCTGCCGGCGGGCGCCGCGACCCGTCTGCTCGAACCGCTGGGTGCCGCCATCGAGGGCGCGCACCACGCCGGTCTCGTGCTGGGCGCCGACCACCCGCAACGCATCCGGGTCACCTCGGACGGCCGCCTGCGCCTCGCGTTCCCCGGTCCTCGGCCGGACGCGATCGCGCGCGACGACGTCAAGGGCCTCGGCGCGATCCTGTACCTGCTGCTCACCGGCCGGTGGGCGCTGCCGGGCGGCCCTCAGGGCGTGCCGGTCGCACCGACCGGGCCGGACGGGTCCGTGGTCGCACCGAACGCGTTGCACCCGTACCTGCCGCACGACCTGTCGTCCGTCGCGGTGCGGTCGCTGGAGGACACGTCGGTCGGCGGCATCCGCACGTCCGCGGCGATCCTCCAGGTCCTCGACCAGATCGCGGCCGAGGAAGCCCAGACCTCGCTGATCCCCGCCGTGTCGGCGTCACGCGATGACGACGACCAGGTCGTGTGGACGACCCAGCGGCCCAGGCAGGACAAGCAGCAGAAGAAGAAGCTGTGGATCAGCGTCGGCGTGCTCGCCCTGGCCACGCTGACCGTGATCGTGTGGCTGAGCGTGCAGATCGTCGGGTTCTTCAGCGACGAGCCGTCCAAGGGCGGCGGCCCGACCGTGGTGATCAACCAGCCGGGGTCGAACGGCCAGACCGCGCCTCCGCCCGCGCCGGCCGGACCGGTGCAGCCGGGCCAGATCGGCGTCTACGACGTGACGAACCAGCCCGACAACGCGAACCAGGCGAGCCGGGCGGTCGACAACAACGCGGGCACGTTCTGGCGGACCGACAACTACTTCCAGCCGTTCCCGACGCTGAAGCCCGGCATCGGGCTGATGGCGTCGTTCGCGGAGCCGGTGAAGCTGGCCTCGGTCACGATCACCTCGCCCAGCAAGGGCACGAAGGTCGAGATCCGGGTGGCGTCCGCGCTGGACTCGCCGATCGAGGAGACCAAGGTCATCGGCGTCGCCGACCTGTCCGACGGGCAGACGCAGATCCAGCTCAACGACCACGAACCGACCGGTCACGTCCTGATCTGGATCACGCAGCTGACGAACTCCGGCGGCGGCAAGAACCAGTCGGAGATCCGCGAGGTCGTCTACACGAGGGCCCAGTAGAAGTACGCGGGCACGCTGAGTAGACCTGTCCGGGTGATCTGTGATCACCCTCGCTAAAGTGCGTCCCGTGACCGCCGCAGCCAGCTCGGACGCCGATCTCATCTCGGCCCACGCCGCAGGTGACCCGTACGCGTTCTCGGAGCTGGTCAAACGGCACCGCGACCGGATGTGGGCGGTGGCGTTGCGCACGCTGCGTGATCCGGAAGAGGCCGCGGACGCGCTCCAGGAGGCGTTCATCTCGGCCTTCCGGGCGGCGTCGTCGTTCCGCGCCGAGTCACAGGTCACCACCTGGCTTCACCGGATCGTGGTGAACGCGTGCCTCGACCGGATGAGACGACGACAAACAAGACCGACAGTGCCGTTGCCCGAGGCAGGTCCCGGCGAGCCCGTCGCGCCCCGTGACGCGATGAGCGACCGCGAGACCAGCCTCATGGTGCAGCAGGCGTTGATGGAGCTGCCGGAAGAGCAGCGGGCGCCCATCGTGCTGGTCGACGTCGAGGGGTATTCCGTCGCCGAGACGGCGAAGCTCCTGGGCATCGCGGAGGGCACGGTCAAGAGCCGGTGTGCGCGAGGTCGCGCCAAGCTGGCCAAAGTTCTCGGGCACCTCAGGAACCGAATCGCAGATGCGAACGTCCCAGCTGACGGTGTGAATGTGCAAGAGCAACGTCAGTGGGAGGGCCGATGACCGGCATGGAGCGCGTGCCGATGGGTCCGCCGTGGTCTGTTGACCTCATCGCGGACCTGCACGCGGGCGTGCTGCCCCCTGAGGTCGCCGCACAGCTGCGTCCGAGGGTCGAGGCGGACGCGGAGGCCAGGGAGATCCTGCAGGCGCTGGACGCCACGCTGATGGACCTGCAGTCGCTGCCGCCCATCGCGATGCCCGACCACGTGGCCGCACGGATCGACGCCGCACTGGCCGCGGAGGCCCGCCCCGGCATCGCGCCGGTCGTGTCCCTCAACGACGCCCGCAAGCGCCGCAACCGCAGGATGGGACTCGGCGGTGGCGTGCTGGTGGCCGCCGCCGCGGCGTTCGGCATCGTGCTGGCCGTGTCGCCGGGCTCGCAGACCCCCGCGAACGACAGCGCGCAGCCGCCGCAGGCGACGTCCAAGCCGACCTCGGCCGACCTGCAGTCGCTGACGAAGGCCCAGCTGGGCTCCGCGGTCGGCGAAGTGCTCAAGGCGCAGAACTACGGCCCGCTGGAGACGCCCGACCGGTTGGCCGGCTGCCTGCAGGGCGGCGGCATCACCAGTTCGGGCAACCCCCTCGGCATCAGCCCGGTCAACCTGGAGGGCAAGGACGCCGTGATGGCGATCCTGCCTGCCGGAATCGGGAAGTACCGGCTGGTCGTGCTGGACCCGGCGACCTGTGGACCGGACAAGCCGGAGGGCGTTCTCGCGGACACGACCGTGGGCCAGAGGTAGTCGCTCAAGTCACGGAATTAGCTGCACCTACGATCCGTTGAGCCAGTCAGACGACGAGATCGAGGAGTTGCAGAGCCGTGAGCGTGCGCAACGTGATCATCATTGGATCGGGACCGGCGGGGTACACCGCGGCGGTCTACGCGGCACGCGCGCAGCTGGAGCCCCTGGTCTTCGAAGGTTCGCAGTACGGCGGCGCCCTCATGACGACGACCGAGGTCGAGAACTACCCCGGCTTCCGCGACGGCATCATGGGCCCCGAGCTCATGGAGCAGATGCGCGAGCAGGCGATCCGCTTCGGCGCCGAGCTGCGCGCGGAGGACGTCGAGTCGGTCGAGCTGACCGGTGAGATCAAGAGGGTCGTCGCGAACGGCGTCGAGTACGAGGCCAAGGCCGTCATCCTCGCGATGGGTGCCGCTGCCCGTTACCTGAACATCCCCGGCGAGCAGGAGCTGCTCGGCCGCGGCGTGTCGGCGTGTGCGACGTGTGACGGCTTCTTCTTCCGCGACCACGACATCGCGGTGGTCGGCGGCGGCGACACGGCAATGGAGGAAGCGACGTTCCTCACGCGCTTCGCCAAGTCCGTGACGGTCATCCACCGCCGCGAGGAGTTCCGCGCCTCGAAGGTCATGCTGGAGCGCGCCCGCGCCAACGAGAAGATCAAGTGGCAGCTGAACACGCAGGTCACCGACGTTCTGGGTGACGGCACCGTGTCCGCGATCAAGATCAAGGACACCCAGACCGGCGCCGAGTCGGAGATGCCCGTCACCGGCTTCTTCCTCGCGATCGGCCACGACCCGCGTTCGGCGCTGGTCAAGGGCCAGGTCGACCTCGACGAGGAGGGTTACGTCCTGACCAAGGACAAGTCCTCCTACACGAACCTGGACGGAGTGTTCGCCGCCGGCGACCTCGTGGACCACGAATACCGCCAGGCGATCACCGCCGCCGGCTCCGGTTGCAGCGCTGCGATCGACGCGGAACGGTGGCTCGCCGAGCACGGCAACGAGCACGCCGAGATCGCCGCCGAGGCCGTCGGTGGCGGCTACGGCAAGAGCAACTGAAGTTCCTTCTGCGAGATCTTTTAGGAGAGCAACATGGCAGGCGCCACCGTCACGGTGACCGACAAGTCGTTCGCGGACGACGTTCTGACCAGCGAGAAGCCCGTGCTGGTCGACTTCTGGGCGACCTGGTGCGGCCCGTGCAAGATGGTTGCGCCGGTGCTGGAGGAGATCGCGGCCGAGCACGGCGAGAAGATCACCGTGGCCAAGGTCGACATCGACGCCAACCCGTCGATCGCCCGCGACTACCAGATCATGTCCGTCCCGACGCTGATCCTGTTCCAGGGCGGCCGTCCGGTGAAGCAGATCGTCGGCGCGAAGCCCAAGGCTGCGCTGCTGAAGGACCTGGAAGACGTCCTGGCCTGACGCAAGAATTTGCAGTGAGCTGAGAAGTTCTTTGCAACGCGCAACGTGACCCGCCCGTCTATCGATAAGACGAGCGGGTCACGTTCGTTTTCGGTGCCGAGGCGGTGATCTCGGTACAACTGTGAGTAGCCCTGCATCGATCACTTAGCGCAGCAGGGCACAATGAGGACTTCCCAACTGACGCGCCGACCAGGTTCGGCGCCATAGTCGAGCGAGGGTGCATGCAGCTGCTCCGCCGCGGGGACGTCGGAAGTGATGTTGCCGAGATCCGGTCGACCCTGACCAGGCTCGGACTGCTTCCGCCGGCCGACCCACAGGCGCCGCCGGTGTTCGACCAGCAGGTCGAGCACGCCGTGCGCGCGTTCCAGCAGCAGCGGGGGCTGATCATCGATGGCATTGTCGGCCCGGCGACCTATCGCTCGCTGCGTGACGCGACGTTCCGGCTGGGGGACCGGCCACTCGCGTTCCTGATGTCGCAGCCGACGACCGGTGACGACGTGCTGGCTCTGCAGGAACGCATGCTGGAGCTCGGTTACGACGCCGGCCGCGCGAACGGTGTGTTCGGCCAGCAGACCGAGCAGGCCCTGAAGAACTTCCAGCGCGACTACGGACTGATCGTGGACGGCATGTGCGGTCCCGACACCGTGCGCGCGTTGCGTCAGCTCCAGCCGAAGGTCCGCGGCGGCCGTCCGCAGCTGCTGCGCGAGCAGGAGAAGCTTCGCGGCGCCGGCTCGCGCCTGTCCGGCAAGCGCATCGTCATCGACCCCGGCCACGGCGGCCAGGACCGCGGCGTGGTCGTGGACGGGCTGTCCGAGTCCGAGCTGATGCTGGATCTGGCACGCCGTCTCGAAGGCAAGATGGCCGCCACCGGCATGGAGGCGTTTCTCACCCGCGGTCCGGACAACTGCCCGGACGAGGCGGAGCGCGCCAGGTTCGCGAACGAGGCGGGCGCCGACCTGATCCTGTCGCTGCACAGCGACGGCAACTCGTCGCCGAACGCGCAGGGCGTGTCGACGTTCCACTACGGCACGGGCAACGGCACGTCGTCCACGGTTGGTGAGGCGCTGGCAGGCTTCATCCAGCGCGAGGTCACCGCCCGCACGTCGATGTCGAACTGCGGTTCGCACCCGAAGACGTGGGACCTGCTGCGGCTCACCCGTTGCACGGCCGTCCGCGTCGAGGTGGGCTACCTGACGAACACCGAGGACCGCGCCCGGCTGGCGACGCCTGGATTCCGCGACATCGTGGCCGAGGGCATCCTCGTGGCCGTGAAGCGTCTCTACCTGCTCGGCAAGGACGACCAGCCGACGGGCACGTTCACGTTCAACGACCTGCTGCGCTACGAGATGGCCAAGGGCTGATCTCCGGTTCTGCCGACTGACTGACGAAAAAGGCCCCCTCGCTGCCGGCGAGGGGGCCTTTTCGCTGTCCTAGACGGGGCGGAAGCTCGGTTCCGCGGTGGAGACGGTGACGCTGTTGAGAAGCCGTTCGAGAGCAGCCTCGACGTCTTCCTTCCACGTGATGGCGCTGCGCAGTTCCAGGCGCAACCGCGGCCAGCGCGGGTGCGGGCGCACGGTCTTGAAGCCGACGCTCGTGAGGAAGTCCGCAGGAGTGACGCAACTCGACTCTTCGTCGTCCGGGCGCATGTCGCCGAACGCCTCGATGGCCTTCACGCCACGACGCGTCAGATCCTTCGCCACGGCCTGCACGAGCACGCGCGCGAGTCCTCCCCCTCGGAACTCCGGGAGAACGTCCAGCGACGTCATGAGGACCGCGTCCGGGCTCACCGGAGAGGTGGGGAAGGCGGCGCTGCGCGGAACCGCGGCCGGTGGTGCGTAGAAGACCGAACCAGCGGGGATGCCGTCGCAGTAGATCATGCGACCGCACGAACCCCACTCGAGCAGGACGCTGGAGACCCAGGCCTCCTTCTCGAATTCGGTGTCGCCGTACTCCTCAGCCTGTTCTCGCAGGTGAGGGGCCAACTCCCAGAAAACGCACGTCCTGCTGTGCTTGGAGAGATGCTCCAGGTTGTCCAGCGTGACGCCTACGACGCGACGGGACACCCCGACCTCCACCCGTTAACACACAAAGCGAACCCATACGAGGGTAGGCGAATGTGACGGAACCCGGAAGGCGCGTGCCCTGAACGGGACGACGGTTACACTCGCTCGGGACATTTCCTATACAGGAGTCCCACATGACTGCGCCCGGACAGCCCGCCAAGCAGGGCCCCAGAAGCCTTGACCCCCACCTCCGCCGCTACGCAGCGCGCACGGCAGGGATGACGGCATCGGAGATCCGGGCACTATTCGCAGTCGCGTCCCGTCCCGAGGTCGTATCGCTGGCCGGCGGCATGCCGCACCTGGCCGCTCTGCCCCTGGAGTCGCTGTCCGCGGAGATCGGTCAGCTGGTGGCCACCGACGGGCTGGTGGCGCTGCAGTACGGCTCGGCGCACGGTGTTCCGTTGCTGCGTGAGCAGATCTGCGACGTCATGGCGCTGGAAGGCATCAACGGCCACCCGGACGACGTGGTGGTGACCGTGGGCTCGCAGATGGGCCTCGACATGGTCACCCGCATCTTCTGCGACCCCGGTGACGTGGTGATCGCGGAGGGGCCCTCCTACGTGGGCGCTCTCGGCTCGTTCACGGCGTACCAGGCTCAGGTCGTGCACGTCGCCATGGACGCCGACGGACTCGTGCCGTCGTTGCTGCGTGAGGCCCTGGAGGCCTGTAAGCGCGCGGGGCAGCGGGTCAAGTTCCTCTACACGATCCCGAACTTCCACAACCCGGCCGGCGTGACGCTGGCGGTGTCGCGGCGGGCCGAGATCCTGGAGATCTGCCGGACCTACGGCGTGCTGGTCGTGGAGGACAACCCGTACGGCCTCCTCGGGTTCGACGGCCAGACCTACCCGGCGCTGCGGTCGATGGACCCGGACAACGTCGTGTACCTCGGGTCGTTCTCGAAGACGTTCGCGGCCGGTCTGCGGGTCGGCTGGGTGCTGGCGCCGCACGCGGTGCGCGAGAAGCTGGTGCTGGCGGCCGAGTCGGCCACGCTGTGCCCGCCGACCCTGAACCAGATGATCGTGTCCCGGTACCTGTCGACGCAGGACTGGAAGGGTCAGATCAAGACCTACCGCGAGGCGTACCGGGAACGCCGGGACGCCGCGATCTCGGCTCTCGAGCAGCACATGCCGCAAGGTTCCACGTGGAACATTCCGGATGGCGGCTTCTACGTCTGGGTGACGGTGCCAGAGGGCATCGACACGAAGGCGATGCTGCCCCGCGCCGTGACGGCCCGCGTGGCCTACGCGTCCGGTACCGGTTTCTACGCGGACGGCTTCGGCTCCCGGCAGCTGCGGATCTCGTACTGCTACCCGACGCCCGAGCGCATCCGGGAGGGCGTCCGCCGCCTGGCGAACGTCATCGAGGACGAGATGCAGCTGGCCGCGACCTTCGGGGCGACACCGGGCCGTCAGCTGTCCGGTCCGCAGACCCCCTCGCCTGACACCGCCTGATCTTTCTTTGGAGTTGTGCTGTGGCTGACCGCATGGTCGCTGTGCTGTCCGGTGGGCTCTCCCACGAACGCGAGGTCTCGATCCGCTCCGGTCGCCGTCTGTCGGCTGCCCTGCGGTCGGCGGGCGTGACGGTGGAGGAGTGGGACGCGGACGCGTCTCTGTTGACGCGTCTGCGGGACCACCGCCCGGACGCCGTCGTCGTCGCCCTGCACGGCGGTGAAGGCGAGAACGGTTCGGTGCAGGCGATCCTTGAGATGTTCGGCGTCCCGTACGTCGGCACCGACTCGCGGGCTTGCCGACGGGCGTGGGACAAGCCGACCGCGAAGGCCGAGCTCGCCCGCGCCGGCCTGACGACGCCGGAGTGGATCGTGCTGCCGCACGCCACGTTCCGGGAGCTGGGTGCCAAGCCGGTGCTCGACGCGATGGTCTCGACGCTGGGACTGCCGTTGATGCTGAAGCCGGACCAGGGTGGGTCGGCGCTGGGCGCTCAGGTCGTCAGGGACGCCGCCGAACTGCCGCCGGCGATGGTCGGGTGCCTGGCGTACGGCGACACGGTCCTGGCCGAGCAGTTCATCTCCGGCGTGGAGGTGGCGGTCGCGGTCGTCGACGGCCCGGACGGCCCGTACGCGCTGCCGGCCGTCGAGATCGTTCCGGAGACCGGGGTCTACGACTACACCGCTCGGTACACCGCGGGCCTGACGGACTTCCACGCGCCGGCTCGGCTGGACGCTGCCGCGGCGAAGTCGGTCGGGGAGCTCGCGGTCGCGGCGCACCGGCTGCTCGGACTGCGAGACGTGTCGCGGACCGACGCCATCGTGGCCGAGGACGGGACCGTCTACTTCCTCGAAGTGAACGTGTCGCCGGGGCTGACCGAGACGTCGCTGCTACCGATGGCGGTCGAGGCGGCGGGGGAGTCGTTGGGTGAGATCTACGCCGGGTTGATCGAGCGGGCTGTCGCTCGCTGAGTTCTTCCGGTCAGAAGTGCGGTGCCGAGCTTCTCGGTGCCGCACTTTTTGTTTGTCGGCGGCGAGCTCGGCGGCTCGAAAGTCCGCGTTGACTGATCGACAAATAGGTGACGCCTCGTATCCAAGTGGATGCGAGGCGTCATCGTCACCGTGACATAAGGCCCTGGTGTGATCCTATGGGCCTACTCCGATGTCCGAATTGTCGTTTCTGGGCTCATCATGCCGATGATCCTTTGAAGATCATCAACTGACCCGAATTCGACCACGATCCGGCCCTTTCGCTGCCCGAGTTCGACCTTCACGCGGGTGTCGAAGTTGTCCGAGAGTCGCTCGGCGAGCTCCTGCAGACCGGGCGCGTGCAGCTGCTTGCGCGGAGCCTGCTTCGGTTTCGCCGGCTTCTCGTTCTTGGCGATCGTGACCGCTTCTTCGGTCGCGCGGACCGACATGCCCTCGGCGATGATCCGTGCCGCGAGGTCTTCCTGTGCTCCCGCGTCGTCCAGACCGAGGAGTGCCCGCGCGTGGCCGGCACTCAGCACGCCCGCCGCGACCCGTCGCTGGACGGCGAGGGGGAGCTTCAGCAGCCGGATGGTGTTCGTGACGACGGGGCGGCTGCGGCCGATGCGGTCGGCGAGTTCCTCGTGCGTGACGCCGAACTCCTCCAGCAGCTGCTGGTAGGCCGATGCTTCTTCGAGCGGGTTGAGCTGGACGCGGTGGATGTTCTCCAGCAACGCGTCGCGCAGCATGACGTCGTCGGCGGTCTGCCGCACGATGGCTGGGATCGTCTTGAGCCCGGCCTGCTGCGTGGCACGCCACCGGCGCTCGCCCATGACGAGTTCGAACGTGTCCGCGGTGAGCTCGCGGACCACGATCGGCTGCATGAGCCCGAACTCCTTGATGGAGAACGAGAGCTCGTCGATCGCATCCTGGTCGAACACCTGGCGCGGCTGCTTGGCGTTCGTGCGGATCGCGGTGACCGCGATCTCGCGGTACACCGCTCCCGCGACCTCGCCGATGGGCTGCTGGGTCTTGGTGCCGTTGCCGGCCATGGCGGGCCGGAGGGTGCTCGGTGCACCGGCAGGCGGACCCTGCGGGATGAGTGCGGCCAGGCCGCGCCCGAGTCCGCCCTTGCGCTGCTCGGTCATGCGCCCTCCTTCTGGGCCCCGCGGATCGCGATCTCCTTGGCAGCGTCGAGGTAGCTCATCGACCCGCGCGAGCCCGGGTCGTACGTCAACACCGTCTGCCCGAATCCTGGCGCCTCGGAGACCTTCACGCTGCGCGGAATCACCGTCTTGAGGGCGACGTCGCCGAAGTGGCCCCGCACCTCGCTGGTCACCTGGTCCGCGAGCTTCGTGCGGCCGTCGTACATCGTGAGGAGGATCGTGGAGATCGAGAGGTCCGGGTTGAGGTGCTGCTGGACGAGCTCGATGTTGCGGATCAGCTGACTGAGCCCTTCCAGCGCGTAGTACTCGCACTGAATGGGGATCAGCACCTCCTGCGCCGCGACCATCGCGTTGACGGTCAGCAGGCCGAGGCTCGGCGGGCAGTCGATGAAGACGTAGTCCGGCTGCAGCTGGTCGAGCGCCTCGGAGGAGAGCGCCTCCTTGAGCCGCGACTCGCGCGCCACCATCGAGACGAGCTCGATCTCGGCGCCGGCGAGGTCGATCGTCGCGGGCACGCAGAACAGGTTCGGTGACGTCGGGCTGACCTGAGCCGCCTCGGCGATGGAGATCTCGCCGAGCAGCACCTCGTAGACGGACGGCGTGCCGCTGCGGTGCTCAACGGAGAGCGCCGTGCTGGCGTTGCCCTGAGGGTCGAGGTCGATCACGAGCGTCTTGAGCCCGTGGATGGCGAGCGCGGCAGCGAGGTTCACCGTGCTCGTCGTCTTGCCGACGCCACCCTTCTGGTTGGCGACGGTCATCACCCGGCGATGGGTCGGGCGGGGGAGAAGTGACTCGTCGGGGTGCAGCACGCTTGCCGCACGAGCCGCCTCTTCTGCAATCGGGGTCCACACCACGGCGCTGTCATCTCCGTTGTTGGTCGGCTTGGCTTTGGGTTTGGAGGACTTCGTTTCACGTGGAACATCGGCGGACTGGAACTCCGGATACACGCTCACCGATCCCTCCGCGTCTGGCGCTCCACGATGAGCACCGTCGTCGGCACCTCAAGTACGTCCGCTCCCACGACGACGACCTTGGCGTTGGCGCCCCCAGCCTTGAGCACCGCCGCGCCGTCGCGTTCCAACTCTTCCTGCGCACGCTCGCCCTTGAGCGCGACCATCCGCCCGCCTCCCCGGAGGAGCGGGAGGCACCAGTTCGTCAGCTTCTCCAGCGGAGCCACCGCCCTCGCAGTGGCCGCGTCGCAGTTGAGCAGCTGCTTGCGGATCGGTCCCTCCTCCGCGCGCCCGCGAAGGATCGTCACGTTGTCGAGCTGGAGCCTTTCCTTCACTTCCTCAAGCCACGCGATGCGGCGAGCCATCGGCTCAAGAAGCGTGATCCTCAGGTCGGGCCGCACAATGGCGAGCGGCACCCCCGGCAGCCCGGCGCCTGAGCCCACGTCAACGACACGTTCGTTGGGTTCGAACAGCTCCTCGATCACTGCCGAGTTGAGCACGTGCCGATCCCAAATCTTCTCGACTTCACGAGGACCGATAAGTCCGCGCTCCACGCCGTGCTCCTTCAGGAGCCTGACGAACTCGGCGGCACGCTCAACGTGCTCACCGAATACGAGCTTCGCGTTGTCGGGCAACTCCCCGGCCATGTTCTCCGTCCGTGAACGTTTCACGTGAAACCACGCGGCGGCGACGTTCCGGCGGCCGGTGGAAAAGCTGGCGAATGCCAGGGCACCATCATGACGGATCGACCGTGCGCTCTGCCAAATCCTGAGCGCCGTTTCACGTGAAACTTGGGGGAAAGTTGCGCTCGATGCTCTACACCGTCGCCCGACCCGGTCCTGGCGTTGTTTCCACGATGGCTCATCCGGCCGGTGGCGTGTACCTGGAGGACAAGATTCGCGAGCTGCGCCGGCTTGGCGTGGACGTGCTCGTGTCGGCTCAGACGGATGACGAACGGGTCGAGTGTGATCTGGTGGACGAGGAGCGCGTGGTCGTCGCCGCGGGTCTGCGGTACGTCTGCTTTCCGATCGAGGATCGCTCGGTGCCGGATGTGGCGTCGGCTGTTGCTCTCGTTCAGTCGCTTCATGCGCTGTATTTGGGTGGGGCGCATGTGGTGTTCCACTGCTGGGCTGGGATCGGGCGGTCGTCGTTGTTGGCTGGGTTGTTGTTGGGGATGGATGGGGTGGAGCCGGGGGAGGCGTGGGGGTTGATTGCGGCGGCTCGCGGGTTTCCGGTGCCGGATACAGCGGCGCAGCGGGAGTGGCTTGCTGCTTGGTGGGCGGGGCGGGGGTAGCTGTTTCACGTGGAACGTTGGCTGGGGCTGGGCGGGCGACTTGCGTTGGTGGGTGCCGTGCGGGGCTGCTTGCGTTGGTGGGTGCCGACAGGGCTGGTTGCGTTGGTGGGTGCCAGTCGCGGCGGCTTGCGTTGGCGGGGGTGGCCAGAGGGCGGCCTGGGTTGGCTGGGCCTGGGTTCAGCCGGGAGTGGTCGTCTACTGGGCGTGCGCCTGCCTGGTGGGTGACCATCTTGCGGGCGGGCGCTTGCCGGGCGGATGGTCGCCCTGCGGGCGGGCGGGTACCGGGCGGATGGCCACCTTGCGAGCAGGCGGGGGACCGGGCGGATGGTCACCTTGCGGCGGGCGGGGTATCGCGCAGGTCGGCTTGCGTTGGCTTGTCGCGTTCCGGCTGGGCGGCCGCCGGCTGGGCGGGTGGTCACCTTGCGGGTGGGCGGGGTGCCGCGGGCGGGGTGCCGTGCGGGGCGGGTTGCGTTGGCTTGTCGCGTTCCAGCGGGGCGGTCACCTGCCGGGCGGACGGTCACCTTGCGAGGGTGGCCGGGCGGGCAGTACCGAGCCGGTGCCGGTCATCGCCGCTTCGCGACGATAGCGATTGGGGCTTGACCTTGAGCCTCTGGCGGGATGCTTGACGGCCGGAAAAGGCCGGGCTGAAAAGCGCCCGGCCGTGCCCATGAGGGGAGCATCCCGCCCACTCAAGGTAAAGCCCCAATCGCCGAGTGCGTGGGTCACCACCGCTTCACCGGCAGGTCCTGGTTCACACGCCTCGGCTTCGCCCTTGCCGTCGGCGACAAGGCGGCTTGGCTTCGCCATTGCCCGTTGTGTACGGAGGGACGCCTCGGCTTCGCCATTGCGGTTGGCGGCAGGGGTGCTCGGCTTCGCCGTCGCCCTAGCCGTGCGAGGGAAGGGGGGAGGGGAGGGGAGTCACCTTGAGGCGTCGCACGTGTCGACAAGTCGCCATCGGGTGCGACGCCGCGCCACTCTTCTGCTGCACACCTCAGTGGGCTTGCGTGTCAGCGGGACTGTCTGTTGTTCGTGTGGCGACTGTCGGGCGGGGTGTCCGCTCCAGCTTGGAGCTGAGCTTCTCCTGCCCCGGCGCTCCGTACCGGCGCTGGTCTGGCTGGGACAGCAAACGGCCCCTGGTTCCGGTGGGAACCAGGGGCCGTTGGTGAAGCTGAGGCGTCAGGGCTTGGTGAAGATGATGACCCGTCGCTGCGGCTCCTCACCTTCGCTCTCGCTGTGCACGCCCGCGACTGCGGCAACGGCGTCGTGGACGACCTTGCGCTCGAACGGGGTCATGGGGTGCAGGCGGGCGCGCTCGCCTGAGGCGGCCACCTTTTCTGCGGTGGTGCGGCCCATCTCGGCCAGTTCTGCGCGGCGGCCCGCTCGCCACTGGGCGATGTCGAGCATCAGGCGGGAGCGGACTCCCGTTTCCTGTTGCACGGCGAGGCGGGTGAGTTCCTGGAGCGACTCGAGGACGTTGCCTCGGGGGCCCACCAGCTTGGCGAGGTCCTCGCCTCCGTCGATGCTGACGATGGCCCGGCCGCTTTCCACGTCCAGGTCGATGTCGCCGTCGTAGTCGAGCAGGTCGAGGAGGCGCTCGAGGTAGTCGCCCGCGATGTCGCCTTCCTGGACGAGCAGGTCCTCGGTCTTGCTCTGCGACTGCGGCTCGGCCGCAGCCTCGGACTCGGCCGAGGCGTCTGACGACGCCTCCACGTCGTCGGTCGCCTGCAAGGTCTCCGACACGATGTCTCCTCTCCGGGGCGAACGCCCGAAATCAGCGGCGCTTCTTGCTGCCCGGCTTCTTGCTGGTGGATCGGCCTGGGGTCAGGCCGGGGATCTCGGTGTTGGAGTTGCCGTTGCTCTCGGTCTCCGACGACGCCGACGAGGAAGGGCCGCTCGGGCCCGCGGTCGGCATGCGCTTGGCGCCGTTGGCCGGCTTGGCTCCCGGTGCGGGCTTCTTCGGGTTCACCGGCTTCGCGCCCGGCTTCGGGGCGAGGGCCTGGCGGGTCTCGACGACCGTCGCCTTCTTCTCCTCTTCCTCGGAGTCGATGCGCTTGTACACGAAGTGCTGCTGGCCGAGGGTCCACGCGTTGTTGGACAGCCAGTACAGCAGGATCGCGACCGGGAAGAAGAAGCCGCCGGCGAGGACGCCCAGGGGGAAGATCCAGAGCGTCAGCTTGTTCATGATGGCGGTCTGCGGGTTGTCCAGCGCCGACGCGTTCTGGCGGGCCACCGAGTGGCGGGCCGTGAAGTGGGTCGCGATGGACGCCACGATCATCAGCGGCACCGACAGCAGGATGACGTTCAGGCGCTCCGTGCCGTACGTCGCGAGCTGGTCGGACGGCATCGTGATGAACGTCGAGAGGTTCGTGCCGAAGAGCTTGGCGTTGACGAACGAGTCGACGCCCTGCTTGTCGAAGAAGTAGACCTCGCCCCAGCCGGGCTTGAACGAGCGCAGCACGTGGAACAGACCGATGAACACCGGGATCTGCACCAGCATGGGCAGGCAGCCGCCGAGCGGGTTGACGCCGTGCTCGGACTGGAGCTTCTGCATCTCCTGCGCCTGGCGCTGGCGGTCGTTCGGGAACTTCTTCTTGATCTTCTGCATCTCCGGCGCGAACTCCTGCATCTTTCGCATGGAGCGCACCTGGCCGACGAACGGCTTGAAGAGGATGGCGCGGAGGGTGAAGACCAGGAAGATGACGGCCAGGGCCCAGGCGAAGCCGCTCGACTCACCGAAGACTTTGCCGAACACCCAGTGCCAACACCACAAGATGAAGGACACCGGGTAGTAGATGAAGTTGAGCACGGAGCTACTCCTCGGTGGATACGTCGGGGACCTGCCGCCTCGGCGGAACGGGGTCCAGGCCTCCAGGGTGCCAGGGTCCGCAGCGCAGCAACCGGCGGATGGTCAGCCAGGTTCCGCGCAGCGCACCGTGGACGGTCAACGCCTCCACCGCGTACGCGCTGCAGCTCGGGTAGAAGCGACAGGTCGGCGGCAGCAGCGGTGAGATGAACCGCCGGTAGAAGTGCACCGGCAGCAGCGCGACCTTCGCGGGCAACGTGGTCATCGCAGCACCTTGCGCAGGGCAGAAGAGAGATCAGCGGCGAGCTCGGAACTCGACGCTTCGGCTGCTGGAGCCAACGCGCGCACCACGACGAGAGTTCCCGGAGGCAGTTCAGCCAGTGCCGGGCGCACGACGTGACGCAGACGTCTGTAGACACGGTGGCGGACCACCGAGTTGCCCACTGCCTTGCTCACGACGAAGCCCACCTTGGACGAATCCAAGGTGGGCACGTCGGGCTTCAAGACGTGGACGACCAACCGGGGCCGTCCAGCGCGGCGGCCTCGACGGACCACCAGGCCGAAGTCCTGGCTGCGGGTGAGCCGGGCGGCCGGTGGTAGCACGACGACGCTGCGCTTACCAGCCGCGGTCAGGCGGACAGAGTGGCACGGCCCTTGCTGCGGCGCGCGGCCAGAATGGCGCGGCCGGCGCGGGTCCGCATGCGCAGCCGGAAGCCGTGCGTCTTCGCGCGGCGGCGGTTGTTGGGCTGGAAGGTGCGCTTACCCTTGCTCACGGTCGGTCTCCCGGTGCTTCACTGCTGACAAAGCCTGTGTGGTTGTCCCCGACGACAGTGGACGTAGGCGCGCGAAAGGCGCCCGTCGCAAGCGGGAGACTCGTACGAGGGTACGCATGCCCGGGTGCGGCAACCAAATCGGGGTGGCCTGGGCCACGTCTTGTGAGGCGTGCTGAGCCTTGTTACCGTTCGTCCTTCGCGCGTGCCGGGGTTGGCGTGGGAGCCGCCGCCTGACCGGCATCACAACGCACCTTTTAGTGCACAGTTGTGGATAACTCTGTGGATACCTCTATCCTCCGTGTCCACATGTGGAGTCTTGGGCTCCGGTGGAGGGGAGGGGAGCGCGGAGTGTCGAACCAGCAGGTCGATCTTGGTCTCGTGTGGGCCGAGGTAGTGCAGGAACTGGCGACGAGCCACCTGTCCCCTCAGCAGCGCGCGTGGATGAGGGTCACCCGTCCGATCGGTTTGCTGGATGGAACGGCACTGCTCGCGGCCCCCAGCGACTTCGCGAAAGAGGCGATCGAACGCGCACTGCGCGACCCGATCACCGCGGCGCTCTCCCGCAGGCTGGGCCGCACGGTCTCCCTCGCGGTGAAGGTCGACTCGCCGGAACCGGTCAGTCCCGTGAGCCCGCCCACCACGCCGATCCCGGTCCACGCGATCCAGCAGGTGGCGCCGATGCCGGGAATCCAGGGCATTCCCCACGGCGACACGCCCGGCCTCGCGGACGAGACGACCTCTGTCGACGGCGCCGAGGAAGAGGTCGACGAAGCCGGCGACGCACTCGCCGCCGTCACCGAGATCTGGCCCACCTTCAACACCGCCAGCGCGGCGGGCGGTGCAACGCCGAACGGGAACCTCCCGTACACCCGGCCCGCGAACCCGTCGCCGTCGCAGACGCGGCTGAACGAGAAGTACAACTTCGACACGTTCGTCATCGGCGCCTCGAACCGGTTCGCGCACGCCGCGGCCGTCGCGGTGGCCGAGGCTCCTGCCCGTGCGTACAACCCGCTCTTCATCTGGGGTGAGAGCGGCCTCGGCAAGACGCACCTGCTGCACGCCGTCGGGCACTACGCCCAGCGCCTGTTCCCCGGCATGCGCGTGCGGTACGTGTCGACCGAGGAGTTCACCAACGACTTCATCAACTCGCTGCGTGACGACCGCAAGGTCGCCTTCCAGCGCCGCTACCGGGACATCGACGTTCTTCTCGTCGACGACATCCAGTTCCTGGAGGGCAAGGAAGGTACGCAGGAGGAGTTCTTCCACACGTTCAACACGCTCCACAACACGAACAAGCAGATCGTGGTGTCGAGCGACCGGCCGCCCAAGCGGCTGGAGACGCTGGAAGACCGCCTGCGCACGCGGTTCGAGTGGGGCCTGATCACGGACATCCAGCCGCCAGAGCTGGAGACCCGGATCGCGATCCTCCGCAAGAAGGCGGCCCAGGACCGGCTCGCGGCCCCGGCCGACGTGCTGGAGTTCATCGCCTCCCGCATAGAACGCAACATCCGCGAGCTCGAAGGCGCGCTCATCCGCGTCACGGCGTTCGCGTCGCTCAACCGCCAGCCGGTCGACATCCAGCTCGCCGAGATCGTGCTGCGCGACCTGATCCCGGACTCGCACGCGCCGGAGATCACCGCACCGATGATCATGGCGGTCACCGCCGAGTTCTTCGGGGTGTCGATCGACGACCTGTGCGGCCCCGGCAAGACGAAGGCGCTCGCGCAGGCGCGGCAGATCTCCATGTACCTGTGCCGCGAACTGACGGACCTGTCGCTGCCGAAGATCGGTCAGACGTTCGGCGGCCGCGACCACACGACGGTCATGCACGCGGACAAGAAGATCCGCAAGGAGATGGCAGAGCGCCGGCGGATCTACGACCAGGTGCAGGAACTGACGTCCCGGATCAAGCAGCGCGCTCGCCACACTCCCTGATCCACCCGGGTAGCAACGAAGGGGTCCTCCACCGCGGAGGGCCCCTTTTTCGTTCGCCCGCGGCGGTGCGGGCGAACGGACCCCGGCGCCCGGGGACACGACGAGCGGACGCGATGGCGAGCACCCAGGTACGCGGCTGCCGCTCGACGGCCAGCACCCGGGGACGGCTTCGGCGAAGCGATGGGACTGCATCAGTGCGTGCGGCTCCAACCACCACCACGCGCCGCACACGTACCCGGGTAGACGCGGGTCGATCGGCCGCCCGCCGAGGCTTTCTGTTCGCCCCCGGCACTCGAAGGGGTGGGGACAACTGGAAAAGTCTGTGGCCCCGGCCACGATCTGGCCACAGAAGCCTGTTGAACACCCGGGTACAACTGGCCCGCACCCGGGGACGCACCCGGGGACAACTGTGGACGATCTGTGGATCGAGAGCTGTGCACAACTGGTTGTCCCCGGGTGCGCCGATCTGTCCCCGGGTGCCATCCCCCCTTAGTCCACATGGTGGGTGACACCTTGACCTGCAGGTTTAACGGCTGTCCCCACAATCCACAACCCTTACTGTTACTGCTGTTTGATCTCTTCTAGAGAGAACTCAAAAGCAAAACAGCGGTGGATGGTTCCCGGGGATCGGTGCCGAACCCCGAAGTGACGGGGAGGGCCAGGACGCTCTAACGTTGTTGCTCCGCACCTCGGTCAGCTCGGTCAGCCGAGGTCGAGGCTCCCTAACCCCCACTGGCACGTTGTCGTGGTTGGGCTTGTCGACTGTCGAGGAAAGGACGCCTCATGAAGATCCGCGTCGAACGCGACGGCCTGGCCGACGCAGTCGCCTGGGTCGCTCGCAGCCTTCCGTCCCGTCCACCGGTTCCCGTGCTGGGCGGCGTGCTGCTCGACGCGGAGTCGGACGACTCGCTGACGGTCTCCGGGTTCGACTACGAGGTCTCGGCACAGGTCGGCGTTCCCGCGACGATCGCCGACGGTGGCCGCGCTCTGGTCTCCGGGCGTCTTCTGGCCGACATCACCAAGGCGCTGCCGAACCACCCCGTCGAGATCGCGGTCGACGGCTCCCGGATGATGATCAGCTGTGGCAGCGCCAGGTTCAGCCTCCCGACGATGCCGGTCGAGGACTACCCGGCCCTGCCGTCGATGCCTCAGTTGATCGGTGAGCTTCCCGGCGAGATCTTCGGCGAGGCCGTGAGCCAGGTCGCCGTCGCCGCCGGCAAGGACGACACGCTGCCGATGCTGACCGGCGTCCGCGTCGAGATCGGCGAGGGCAAGCTGACCCTCGTCGCCACCGACCGGTTCCGCCTGGCGATGCGCGAGTTCCCCTGGGAGCCGGACGAGGCGCTCGGTGAGGTCGCGATTCTCGTTCCCGCCCGCACGCTCGGCGACGCGGCCAAGACGCTCGGTTCGAACGGCGGCAAGGTCGAGATGTCGCTCGCGGCCAACGACGGGCTGCTCGGTCTCTCGGGTTCCGGCAAGCGGACGACCACCCGCCTGCTCGACGCGGACTTCCCCAAGTACCGCCAGTTGCTGCCCTCCGAGCACTCGGCCGCGGCGATCATCGACATCGACGCGCTGCAGCAGGCGATCAAGCGCGTGTCGCTCGTCGCCGAGCGCGGCACGCAGGTGCGCCTCGAGTTCGTGGACGGCGGCCTGCGCCTGTCCGCCGGTGGTGACGACGAAGGTTCGGCCGAGGAAGAACTTCCGGTCGAGTACACCGGCGACGCCGTCACCATCGCGTTCAACCCGGGCTACCTGCTCGACGGCCTCGGAGCCGTCCGCACGCAGAAGGTCCACTTGTCCTTCACCACACCCAGCCGACCGGCATTGCTGAAGCCGGTGGACGAGGATGGGAACGTGGCGCCGGGCTACCTGTACCTGCTCATGCCCGTTCGCCTTCCCGGCTGAGAAAACCCTTACCGGGTACCGCAAGAACGTAGGGGAGAACACCGTGCAGCTCGGACTCGTCGGCCTCGGCAAGATGGGTTTCAACATGCGCGAGCGGGTGCGCCGTGCCGGTCACGAGGTGATCGGCTACGACCGCAACCCGGAGGTCACCGACTCGGAGTCGTTGGCGGACATGGTGTCCAAGCTCGAAGCGCCGCGCGTCGTGTGGGTCATGGTGCCCGCCGGCGAGATCACCCGTAACACGGTGCAGGAGCTGTCCGAGCTGCTGGCGCCCGGCGACCTCGTGGTCGACGGCGGCAACTCCAAGTTCACCGACGACCGGATCCACGCGGACCTGCTGGCGGAGAAGGAGATCGGCTACCTCGACTGCGGCGTGTCCGGCGGTGTGTGGGGCCTCGACAACGGCTACGCGCTGATGGTCGGCGGCGACGCCAAGCACGTCGAGCAGGCGCAGCCGATCTTCGACGCGTTGCGTCCGGAAGGTCCGCGCGAAGAAGGTTTCGCGCACGCGGGCAAGGTCGGCGCCGGCCACTACTCGAAGATGGTGCACAACGGCATCGAGTACGGCCTGATGCAGGCGTACGCCGAAGGCTTCGAACTGCTCGACAAGACCGACGTCGTCGACAACGTGCCCGCGGTCATCACGGCGTGGCAGCGCGGGACCGTTGTGCGGTCGTGGCTTCTCGACCTGCTCGTGCGCGCGTTGGAGTCCGACCCCGAGCTCGACGACCTGCGCGGTTACGTCGAGGACTCGGGCGAGGGCCGGTGGACCGTCGAGGAGGGCATCAACAACGCGGTGCCGCTCCCGGTGATCTCCGCCGCGCTCTTCGCGCGGTTCCAGTCACGCCAGGAGGACTCGCCGGCGATGCGTGCCGTCGCCGCGCTGCGCAACCAGTTCGGCGGTCACTCGGTGCACCTCGCCGGTCCGTCGTCCGGCGCGGGCAGCACCCAGGCCTAGCGAGTGCACGTCAGACACCTCCAGGTCAGCGACTTCCGTTCCTGGGAGCTCGCCGACCTGGAGCTCGAGCCCGGCGCGTCGGTGCTCGTCGGGCGCAACGGCCAGGGCAAGACGAACCTGGTCGAGGCGATCGGGTACGTGGCGACGCTGGGTTCGCACCGCGTGTCCAGCGACGCACCGCTGATCCGGCACGGCGCCCAGCGCGCCGTGGTGCGCACGGCCGTGGTCAACGAAGACCGCGAGCTGCTCGTCGAACTGGAGATCACGGCCGGCAAGTCGAACCGGGCGCGGATCAACCGGGGACCGGTGCCGCGCCCGCGTGACGTGCTCGGGATTCTGCGGACCGTGTTGTTCGCACCGGAGGACCTCTCTCTTGTGAGGGGCGATCCAAGCGACCGGCGGCGGTTCCTCGACGAGATGCTGGTGTTGCGCGCGCCCCGGTACGCCGGAGTTCGCAGCGACTACGACCGCGTCCTCAAGCAGCGCAGCGCGTTGTTGAAGACGGTGAAGCACTCTCGATCGGCGGACCTCTCGACGCTCGACGTCTGGGACGGGCATCTCGCCAAGCACGGCGCGGAGCTGCTGGCCGCGCGGTTGAAGCTGGTCCGCGACATGAAGGACCACGTGACCTCGGCGTACGCGGAGGTCGCTCCGGAGTCACGCCCGGCGCTCATCTCGTACCGGTCGAGCGTCGGCGAGATCCCGGAGGACAGGGAGAGCATCGAGGATCTGCTGCTGGCCGAGCTCGACCGGGTGCGGCGGCAGGAGATCGAACGAGGCGTCTGTCTCGTCGGACCACACCGGGACGACCTCGACCTGACGCTCGGTGAACTCCCCGCGAAGGGCTACGCCAGTCACGGAGAGTCATGGTCATTCGCGCTCGCCCTGCGGCTCGGCGGGTACGAACTGATGCGTGTCGACGGCATCGAACCGGTGCTCGTGCTGGACGATGTCTTCGCGGAACTCGACCGCGGCCGGCGTCGGCAACTGGCCAAGGTGGCGGCCGCCGCCGAGCAGGTGCTCATCACCGCGGCGGTGGCTGAGGACGTTCCGGACGAGCTGACCGGGGCCCGGTTCGAGGTCCACGGCGGGGAGGTGCGACGTGTCTGACTCGGAGACTGACTCAGGGGGTTCAAAGCCCCCACATGTAGCTCGATCGGGTGTGTCCGCCCACACATCTGGGGACAAGTCTGTGGATGGTGTGGATAACTCCGTCACAAATCCGGACTTGTCCACAGGTTCATTCACACCTGAGGGTGAGTCGCTGAAGGGATCCGACCTCGCGAGGGCCGCCCTGGAGGCGGCGAAGGCGAGCGCGAAGGCCCGCGGACGGGTGCCGGGGAGCAAGTCGAAGGGCCGTCCGGCCGACCGTCGCCGGCGTCGCTGGTCGGGTGCGGGGCCGGATGACCGCGACCCTCAGCCGCTCGGGCGGATCGCGTCCAGGATCGCGGCGGACCGCGGCTGGGTCACGCAACTCCAGGGTGGCCAGGTCTTCGGTCGTTGGGCAAAATTGGTGGGCGAGGAAGTCGCCGAGCACGCGAAACCGATCGCGCTCAGTGACGGGGAACTGACGGTCCAGGCGTCGTCGACGGCGTGGGCCACTCAGCTGCGCCTTCTGCAGCGCGAGCTGATCAAACGGATCGCCGCGGGTGTCGGCAACGGCGTCGTCAAACGACTCAAGATCAAGGGACCGGACGCGCCCAGCTGGCGACACGGCCCCAGGCACGCGCCTGGGCGCGGCCCGCGTGACACCTACGGGTGAGGTCCTGTCAAGGGCTCAGCGGCGATTCTGCGGCTCAATGAGCGTTCACCTGCGGATTTGAACCCCCGTTTCAGCGGTCCTGACCCGTCTGATGGCGCTTGAGGCGCTCTGTGACCGAATCAAAGGTGTCCTTGGCCCCGTTCTGTCGGGGTGCACCGGTAGAATCACAGAAGCGTCACCCATCACCGTGCGGGTTCTGCCCGCATCAGCGAGGAGACTCCAGGCCCGTGTCAGCTAAGAAGAATGAGTACGGCGCGTCCTCGATCACCGTCCTCGAAGGCCTCGAGGCAGTGCGCAAGAGGCCGGGCATGTACATCGGCTCGACCGGCGAGCGCGGTCTGCACCACCTGGTCCAGGAGGTCGTGGACAACTCCGTCGACGAGGCGATGGCCGGTTACGCGACGAAGGTCGACGTCACCCTGCTGGCCAACGGCGGCGTCCGGGTGATCGACGACGGTCGTGGCATCCCGATCGACATGCACCCGGTCGAGAACGTGCCGACCGTCGAGGTCGTCATGACCAAGCTGCACGCGGGCGGCAAGTTCGACAGCGACTCCTACGCGGTGTCCGGCGGTCTGCACGGCGTCGGCATCTCCGTGGTGAACGCGCTGTCCACCGCCGTCGACCTCGAGATCAGGCGCCAGGGTCACGTCTGGACCCAGCGCTACGAGTCCTCCAAGCCCGCGCACGAGCTGCGCCAGGGCGAGGCGACCGACGAGACCGGCACCACGACCACGTTCTGGGCCGACCCGGAGATCTTCGAGACCACGACCTACAACGTCGAGACGATCGCGCGCCGCCTGCAGGAAATGGCGTTCCTCAACAAGGGGATCACCATCGTCCTGCGCGACGAGCGGGTCTCGGAGGAGGACGAGGAAGCCGACGCCGAGGGCCACCGGGCCGCGGTGAAGGAACGCGTCTACCACTACCCGGGTGGTCTGGAGGACTTCGTCCGCCACATCAACCACACGCGCGAAGCGGTGCACCAGAAGGTCATCGCGTTCGAGGCGAAGGGCGAGGACCTCGAGGTCGAGGTCGCGATGCAGTGGAACACCGGCTACACGGCCTCGGTCTACACGTTCGCGAACACGATCAACACGCACGAGGGCGGCACGCACGAAGAGGGCTTCCGCGCCGCGTTGACGCGCGTCGTCAACGAGTACGCGCGCGAGAAGAAGCTGCTCAAGGAGAAGGACACCAACCTCACCGGTGACGACATCCGCGAGGGTCTCGCCGCGATCATCTCGGTGAAGTTGAAGGAGCCCCAGTTCGAGGGCCAGACGAAGACCAAGCTGGGCAACAGCGAGGCCAAGTCGTTCGTGCAGAAGTCGACGAACGAGCACCTGGCCGACTGGTTCGAGCGGCACCCCAACGAGGCGAAGACGATCGTCACCAAGGCGGTCTCGTCGGCTCAGGCCCGCATGGCCGCGCGCAAGGCCCGTGAGCTGGTCCGCCGCAAGGGCGCGCTCGACATCGGCGGCCTGCCGGGCAAGCTGAAGGACTGCCGCTCCACCAACCCGGAGGAGTGCGAGCTCTACGTCGTAGAGGGTGACTCCGCCGGCGGCTCGGCCAAGGAAGGCCGGGACTCCATGTACCAGGCCATCCTGCCGATCCGCGGCAAGATCATCAACGTGGAGAAGGCGCGCATCGACCGCGTGCTGAAGAACAACGAGGTCCAGAGCATCATCACGGCTCTGGGCACGAGCATCCACGACGAGTTCGACCTGTCGAAGCTGCGCTATCACAAGATCATCATGATGGCGGACGCCGACGTCGACGGTCAGCACATCCGCACGCTGCTGCTGACGCTGCTGTTCCGCTTCATGCAGCCGCTCATCGAGCACGGCCACGTCTACCTCGCGCAGCCGCCGCTTTACAAGATCAAGTGGCAGCGCATCGAGCCGGAGTACGCCTACTCCGACCGCGAGCGCGACGGCCTGATCAGGGAAGGTCTCGCGGCGGGCAAGAAACTCGGCAAGGACGACAACATCCAGCGCTACAAGGGTCTCGGCGAAATGAACGCCGAGGAACTGTGGGAGACCACGATGGACCCCGCGAACCGGGTGCTCCTCCAGGTCACCATGGACGACGCCGCCACCGCCGACGAACTGTTCAGCGTGCTCATGGGTGAGGACGTCGAGGCGCGCCGCTCGTTCATCACGCGCAACGCCAAGGACGTGAAGTTCCTGGACGTCTGAGTCCGGTCCCTTCTAGACATCCACGGCTGGCGAAGAGGAAAGAAGAACCGTGACTGAGACGACCCTTCCGCCGGAGCACGACCGCACCGAGCCGGTCGACATCCAGCAGGAGATGCAGAACTCCTACATCGCGTACGCGATGAGCGTCATCGTCGGCCGAGCACTGCCGGACGTGCGCGACGGACTCAAGCCCGTCCACATCCGGGTGCTCTACTCGATGTTCGACTCGGGTTTCCGGCCGGACCGCGGCTACAACAAGTGCGCCCGCGTCGTCGGCGACGTGATGGGCAACTACCACCCGCACGGCGACTCGTCGATCTACGACGCGCTGGTGCGGCTCGCCCAGCCGTGGGCCTTGCGGTATCCGCTGATCGACGGCCAGGGCAACTTCGGCTCGCCGGGCAACGACCCGGCCGCCGCCATGCGCTACACCGAGTGCCGCCTCACCCCGCTGGCCATGCAGATGCTCGCGGACATCGAGGAAGAGACCGTCGACTTCCGCGACAACTACGACGGCCGCATCCAGGAGCCGACGGTCCTGCCGTCCCGCATCCCCAACCTGCTGATCAACGGCAGCTCGGGCATCGCGGTCGGCATGGCGACGAACATCCCGCCGCACAACCTCCGCGAGGTCGCGTCGGGCGTGGTGTGGGCGCTGGACAACTGGGAGGCCTCCGACGAGGAGACCCTCGAAGCCGTGATCGAGCGGATCAAGGGCCCGGACTTCCCGACGTACGGCCAGATCCTCGGCAACTCGGGCATCCAGGACGCGTACCGCACCGGCCGCGGCTCGGTGAAGATGCGCGCGGTCATCGAGGTCGACGAGGACGCCAAGGGCCGCACGATCCTGGTCGTCACCGAGCTGCCGTACCAGGTGAACCCGGACAACCTCGTCGAGAACATCGCCGCGCTCGTGCGCGACGCGAAGCTCACCGGTATCTCGAACATCGCGGACGAGTCGAACAGCCGCCGCGGCATGCGCATCGTGGTCACGCTCAAGCGCGACGCGGTGGCGAAGGTCGTGCTGAACAACCTCTACAAGCACACCCAGCTGCAGTACTCGTTCGGCGTGAACATGCTGGCGCTGGTCGACGGCGTGCCGCGCACCCTGCGGCTCGACCAGATGATCCGCCACTACGTGAAGCACCAGATCGATGTCATCATCAGGCGGACCAGGTTCCGCCTGCGCAAGGCCGAGGAGCGCGCGCACGTGTTGCGCGGCCTGGTCAAGGCGCTCGACCACCTCGACGAGGTCATCGCGTTGATCCGCCGGTCGCAGACGCCGGACATCGCGCGCACGGGCCTGATGGACCTGCTCGCCGTCGACGAGATCCAGGCGAACGCGATCCTGGAGATGCAGCTGCGCCGCCTGGCCGCCCTGGAGCGCCAGAAGATCATCGACCAGTTGGCCGAGATCGAGATCGAGATCGCGGACCTCAAGGACATCCTCGCGAAGCCGGAGCGCCAGCGCACCATCGTGCGCGAAGAGCTCATGGCCATCGTGGACAAGCACGGCGACGACCGCCGCACGCAGATCATCCCGTTCGACGGCGACGTGTCCATGGAGGACCTGATCGCGGTCGAGGACGTGGTCGTCACGATCACGCGCACCGGCTACGCGAAGCGCACCAAGACCGACCTCTACCGGGCGCAGAAGCGCGGCGGCAAGGGCGTTCAGGGCGCGCAGCTCAAGCAGGACGACATCGTCGCGCACTTCTTCGTGTGCTCGACGCACGACTGGATCCTGTTCTTCACGAACAAGGGCCGTGTGTACCGCACGAAGGCGTACGAACTGCCTGAGGCGAACCGCAACGCCCGTGGCCAGCACGTCGCGAACCTCCTCGCGTTCCAGCCGGAGGAGGAGATCGCGCAGGTCATCCAGATCCCGAACTACCTCGTGTCGCCGTACCTGGTGCTCGCCACTCGCAAGGGTCTGGTGAAGAAGTCGAAGCTCTCCGACTTCGATTCCAACCGATCGGGTGGACTTATCGGCATCAACCTGCGCGAGGACGACGAGCTGGTCGGAGCGGTGCTCTGCTCGGCCGACGACGACCTGCTCATGGTCTCCGCCGACGGCCAGTCGATCCGCTTCCACGCGACCGACGACGTGCTGCGCCCCATGGGTCGCGCCACGTCAGGTGTGCAGGGCATGCGGTTCAACGCCGATGACGAGCTGCTTTCCGTCGGCGTCGTCCAAGAGGGCCTGTTCGTTTTGGTCGCGACGGACGGTGGGTACTCGAAGCGAACGCCGATCGAGGACTACCCGGTCCAGGGCCGTGGCGGCAAGGGTGTGCTGACCATTCAGCACGACCGCCGACGTGGCAGGCTGGTGGGCGCGCTCATCGTCGACGTTGACGACGAGCTCTACGCCATCACCTCGACGGGCGGGGTCATCCGGACCCGAGCCGAGCAGGTGCGCAAGGCTGGACGGCAGACGAAGGGCGTGCGGCTGATGAACCTCGGCGAGAGCACCACTTTGATCGCCGTCGCACGCAACGCGGATGAGCCCAGCGACGTCACTATCAGTGAAGCGTCTGCTGCGGAGGATTCTGCCGCCGACCTGGCAGCCACCCCCACCGACTCGGCTGAGTAGTCGGAATCGCTAGCGAGAGGTCAAGGACAAGCTCGTGACTCCACCCGAGAACCGCGAAGGTCGGGACGCGGACAAGACCGCGGTGATCACCAAACCGACTCCCCAGAAAACTGCGGAGAAGGCGGACTCGACCGCTTCGGCGGCCTCCGGTTCCTCGGGTGGAAACGCGCAGGACAAGACCAAGCCGGTGTCGGCGGAGAAGGCGGCCGAGGCCGCCACTCCCGCCGCACCCGCCAAGGAGAAGGCTCAGGAGAAGCCGGCCGCACCGGCCGCGACTCCTGCTCCGGCTCCCGCCGCGACTCCGGCCCCGGCACCTGCTCCCGCACCGTCTGCTCCGGTAGAGGAGAAGACGGTCTCGCTCGGCACCACGGCACCCGCGGCTCCGGCCGCGCCCGTCGCCGACGAGCCGGTCGTCGTCTCGGCACCGCCACCCTGGCAGCGAGTGACGAACGACACGGAGGCCTCGCAGCACGACGCGACGGAGACGTACGTGGCGCCGTCCGCACCGCCCACTCCGTCGGCCGCCGAACCGTCGCCGGCCTTCCCGGTCACGGACCCGGACACCGTCAAGGTGCAGAAGCCCGTGGTCACGGGCTCGGCCGTGCCGGTGGGCCTGGGCAGCAGCCGCACGTCGGTGAACATGGGCAACAGCGCCCGCCCCGCGGCGTCCACCCCGTCGGCCCGCCGCCCCGGCCGCGGCCCGCGCCGCGCCTCGCTCCAGGTGAAGCGCGTCGACCCGTGGTCGGTGCTCAAGCTCGCCCTGGTGCTCGGCGTCGCGTTGTTCTTCGTCTGGCTCGTGGCAGTCGGCGTGCTCTACGGCGTGCTGCACGGCATGGGCGTCTGGGACAAGATCAACAGCACCGCGAACGACCTGCTCCAGGCCAACGAGCCGGGCGAACCGCTGATCAGTGCCGGTCGCGTGTTCGGCGTCTCGGCGATCATCGGCGCGGTCAACATCGTGCTGTTCACGGCCCTCGCAACCGTGGGCGCGTTCGTCTACAACGTGTCCGCGGATCTGGCCGGTGGCTTGGAGTTGACGCTCTCCGAGCGTGAGTGACCCCCGATTTGGGAGCGGCGAGGACGATCCTGTAAGGTTCTCCTCGTCGCCCCGAGGGGTGACAGTTTGATCGAGGGCCTATAGCTCAGGCGGTTAGAGCGCTTCACTGATAATGAAGAGGTCGGAGGTTCAAGTCCTCCTAGGCCCACTCGATTCGAAACTTCTCTCGAATCACTATCTCGATTCTGTCCGGACGTTGAGTTCCGGAGCCCCGGCCGAAGACCCAAGAAGCCTGTAGGCTGGTCCGGTAGTCGGGGCATAACTGTCTTTGGAGGGGTTCAGAGTGGCTAAGAAGATCATCGCACTCGTCGTGGTCGCCGGTGCGGTCCTGTTCTTCGTTAAGCGCAGCCGTTCGGCGAAGGCCGACGCGGACCTGTGGCGCGAGGCCACCGCTCCCACCGACTGATCTTTGCTCTGACGGGCGGTTCGCCGCCCCCAGGCTTGGGGACGTAGCTCAATTGGCAGAGCACCGCCTTTGCAAGGCGGGGGTTAGGGGTTCGATTCCCCTCGTCTCCACGTATGGATGGCTCGTGCTCGCAAAGAGCGCGAGCCTTTTACGTTCCGAGTGCTTTCTGGGGGCCGAGCCCCCAGGCCCCACGCCGGAGACAAGCCCCGGACCCCGGACCCCGGCCGCCGCGCCTCCGGCGTCGACAGGCCCAATCTCAGTAGTTCGCTTAGTGCTGATGCCCCGCTCGCGACGCTGCGAACGGGGCATCAGTGCATTCCGCGCATCACATCACGCCGCGGTGAGTGACTTCTTCGGCGACTTGCGCAGCGTGTCGATGCTCCAGGCACCGGCACCTGTGAACGCCAGCAACAGGAACGCCCACGAGTAGACGGCCGCGAGTTCGCCGCCGTTCTCGATCGGCAGCAGTCCCTTCGGCTGGTGCACCACGAAGTAGGCGTAGGCCATGGCGCCGGAGCTGAGCAGCGCCGCCCAGCGGGTCCACAGGCCGACGAGGATCAGGCCGCCACCGATCAGTTCGATGAGAGCCATCGGGCCGGCGGGCCAGGACAGCAGCTCGACTCCCTTGGACAGCTTCTGCACCCCGTGGAACACGAAGAACAGTCCGATGACGATGCGGAAGAGTGCGACAGCGTGCTCTCGTCGTTGCTCCAGGAACTCCATGAGCGGTGTCCTTCCAAAGGCGCGGGGCAAGGGGCAGGGCACAAAAGGTATGGACCAATTTAGAGTGTCCCGCTTGAGGCGCTTTAGGTATCTGGTTGACTGTTGCCCCTATGAAACGAGCACTGTTGCTGCCCCTGCTCGGCCTGCTCGCCGCCTGTGGCCCAGATGTCGTCCCCAGCAAGCCGGTGCCCGCGCCCCAGAACCAGCAGGCCCCCGCCACGACCAGCGCGGCTGCGACGGTGCCGCCCGCGCCCAAGCCCGCGAATGAAGGCACCTGCCCGTACCTGGCGACCAGTTTCGTCGCGCAGGCCAACGGACAGCTTGTACCCAGAGTGAAACTGTCAACGGACGAGCCTCACCCAGCGTGTTTTTTTTACGCGAACGCAACTGAGATTCAGTTGACCGTGCGCGTGTACGTGGGTGACGAAAAGGTCGCCAAGCTCATCGTGAACGACGCGGCGCCGGACGGTTCACAGCCCGCGAACTCGCCCACCGGCTGGACCGGAGGGTACGTGAACAACGACAGCGGCGTCGTCTACGCCGTAGCGAAGAGCGACGCCGCTGTGGTCGTCACAAGCAATCAGAAGCAGTCCATCAAGGCCCGCCGCATCGCCGAAGAAGCGATCAAGGGCCTCAAGCTCTGATTCGAACTACCTGATCGGCTCCTTCTGCGAAGGCACCTGCCCGTTGAGGACGGGCTCCGCGTGCGGGGCCTGCTCCTCGTCGTCCTGCAGATGCACTTCCTGCGGCCGGCGCGTCATCGCGACGTAGCCAGCCGCCGCGGCCGCGATCAGGAGACCGAGCACCCACGGCCAGCGGCGACGCTTCGGCGCGTCCGCACCGAGCTGGGCCGCGGCCTTGCGGATCTCCTTCGCACGCACCTTCGCGTCCTTGCGCGCGCCCTTCGCCGCCTTCTTCACTTCCTTGCGCACGACCTCGGCTTTGCCCATGAGGTCGGAGCGCGTCTTCGCGCTCTTCTTCGCGAGGCGCTTGCGAGAGCGACGCGTCTGCTTCTCCCAGTCCTCGGCCTTGCCCATGAGCGTGTCAGCCCGCTCGACGAGTGCGCCGCGAACCTGGTCGGCCGTGATGCCACGCTCAGCGAGCTTGGCTTCAGCGGTGTGACCAGCGCGAACGACACCCTGACGCGCGGCCTTCAGACCGGTGCCGACAGCCTTGCCAACGTTCTCGCCGGCACGGGTCATGACGTCCACCTCGTCCATCCTCTGCTCCACACGTTGTCGTCCGGTGATTGTCACAGGGGTACCCATCGTGCCCCTTTCTGAACATCTCCGCCCGTGGATGGCACGATGGGGTGGTGGCTGACAGCAACGAATCCTTCGTCGGGACCAAGGTGACGGCGACCCTGCACACCACGCAGGGCGACATCCGCATCAACCTGTTCCCCGACCACGCCCCCAAGACGGTGGCGAACTTCGTGACTCTCGCCGAGGGCACGAAGACCTACACCGAGGCGAACGCGAGTGGTACGAACTCGGGCCCGTTCTACGACGGCACCCTGTTCCACCGCGTCATCGCGGGCTTCATGCTCCAGACCGGTGACCCGACCGGCACCGGACGCGGTGGCCCCGGCTACCGCTTCGGCGACGAGTTCCACCCCGAACTCCAGTTCAACAAGCCCTACCTGCTCGCGATGGCGAACGCCGGACCCAACACCAACGGCTCGCAGTTCTTCGTGACCGTGGCGCCGACGACGTGGCTGAACTTCAAGCACACGATCTTCGGTGAGGTCGCGGACCAGGAGTCGCGCGACGTCGTCGACGCGATCGGCGGCACCACGACCGGTGCGGGCGACCGTCCGGTCAACGACATCAAGATCGAGCGGATCACGATCGAACGCGCGTGAGCAACGCCCCCGTGCCACCGGACGGGCCGATCGGAGCGCAGCCGGAGACCCCGGTCTGCGTGCGTCATTCCGATCGGCCCACCCGGCTGCGCTGCACCAGGTGCGACCGTCCGGCGTGCCCGGACTGTCTGCGCGACGCCTCGGTCGGCATGCAGTGCGTCGACTGCGTGAACGAAGGCGCCCGCACGGTCCGCCAAGCCCGCACGTCCGCGGGCGCGGTGGTCTCGACCGGCCGGCCGATCATCACGCAGGTGATGATCGCGCTCAACGTGCTGGCGTACGTCGTCACGGTCTTCCAGTCCGGCAGCCCGATGAACAACCAGCGCGCAGGGCTGTTCACGGCGACGTCGATGATCCCGGAACTCACCGCCAACGGTGAGTGGTGGCGCATCCTCACGTCGGGCTTCATGCACTTCGGCCTGATCCACCTCGCTCTCAACATGGCCGCGCTCTTCGTGGTGGGCCCTGTCGTAGAGCAGGAGCTGGGCAAGCTGCGGTACAGCGCCGTGTACTTCCTGTCGCTGCTCGGCGGCAGTGCGGCGGCGTTCTACTTCGGCACCGTCTGCCAGCAGCTCGCCGGCGCGTCCGGCGCGGTGTTCGGCCTGATGGGCGCCTTGCTGATCGTGTTCAAGCGGCAGAAGCGGGACATCTCGACGATCGTCGTGATCGTCGGCATCAACCTGGTGTCGAACCTCTTCACCAACGCCTCGCTGCTCGGGCACCTCGGCGGGTTCGTCATCGGCGGCCTGCTGACGCTCGCGATGGTCAAAGCACCGCAGAAGAACCGCAACCTGTACCAGATCGGTGCGGTCGCGGTGGCGCTGCTGTTGCTCGGCGGCATGTTCGCGTTGCGCGCCGCCGAACTCGACACGGCGGCCGAACTCGTCCTGGAGTACGCCAGGACGTGCCGCTAGAACCGATTCACGGCCGCAGTGCGTGGAGCACTCCGGCGACTTCTTCGGGATCGGCGCCGAGGTCCACTCTCGTGAGCACCACGAGACGGTCGTCGGCGTCGAGTTCCAAAGTCTGCTGTTCCCTGCCGAGCCGGCGGGTGGTCTGCAGCTTGACCTTCACCTCGTGCCACGGCAGCCGCGTCGTGCTCGCGAACCCGCGCACGGCCAAGCCGTCGACGTCCGCGGTGAGCCTCGGCCGCGCGATCGTCGCGAACGCCGCGAGGTAGGTGACCAGCAGCGTTGCCAGTCCGATGAGGAGACGGCCCGCGTTGTCGTCGACGGTCAGTGCCGCGACGGCAAGGGCGATGGCGACCACCCACGCGACGGCGACCAGCGGGGCGGGAGTGGACCAGGTACGAGTCACACTGTCGAGTGTCCCGCATGAAATGTGGACAACTGAACGGGTCCGCATGAGGGAAAACCGTCGCTTGTGCATTTTGGTGCAAAGTTGTCCACAGGACTTGTCCCCAATGGGGATGACTTACAGCTGTGTGCTTCGGTGACGCTCGGATGAACCAGGTGAACGCGACGCGAACAAAGGTCGGCCCGGACGTGTGACGTCCGGGCCGACCTGTACGAACAGTGAGCTGCGGGCGCCTAGCGCCAGCGCATCGTCATCAGCAGGCCGATGATCATCAGCGCGAAGCCGATCGCGAAGTTCCACGCGCCCAGCTCGAGCATGAACGGGATCTTCTCGGCGGCGATGTAGTTGACGACCAGCCACGCGAGGCCCAGCAGCATGAAGCCGAGCATGACAACGACGTAGACCGGGTGAGACGGCCCCGCTGCCTTGACCTTGACCGGCGTGCGGCGGTCAGTGGGTGCGGTGTAGACCGCCTTCTTCCGGACCTTCGACTTGGGCATGCTGTCCTCGCCTGACGTGGATATCCGTGAGTGACGCGAGTTTACGTGCACTACTCAGGAGACACGTTAACGTAGCGGCGGTGGTCAGCGAACCATCCTTGTAGACGCAGTTGTTTTCAGTTCACAGTGCGCGCGGAGGTTCTCAGGTGAACTCGGGACCGCAGCAGCCGCCACCACGGCGTCCTGCACCCCGTCGTGATGACCTTCAGCACCCGCGGGCCACTCCAGCTCCCCGACCGCTGCCTCCGCCGGAAGCAACCCAGTTCACCAGCGCCTTCTCCGGAAGCCTGCCTCCGAACGGCCAGGCGCAGCACCGTCAGAGCCCGCCCCCGTGGACCCCGCCGCCGGGCACTCCCGTGCGCGGAATCCCGGTGCCGGGCCGTCCCGGTCCGCCTCCCGGAACGCCGCCCGTGCCGCCTGGAACGCCACCGCGGGGAATGCCTCCGCGCCCGATGCCGCCGCGTCCCCGCCCGGTCGATCCGCCCACCGAGGTGATCCCGCGCGTCGAGGACGATTACGACGACTACGGCGATGACGAGTACTACGACGACGAGCCCGCGGCCAAGGACGCGTTGCCGCCGGACAGCATGGCGCGCAAAACAGTGCGCGGCGTCGGCGAAGCCCTCATCACGATGGGCCTGATCGTCCTGCTGTTCGTCGTCTACGAGGTCTACGTGACCGACCTGCTCTCCGCGGAGAAGCAGCAGGACGCGACCGCCGCACTCGACTCCGAATGGGACTCGAACGTCGTCACGCCCCCGCCCGCCGACCCGAACCGCCAGTCGAAGCTCAACCTCATCGAGGGCAAGGCCTTCGCGAAGATGTACATCCCGGTCTTCGGCAACGACTGGAAGTTCTCCGTGGTCGAGGGCACCACCGACAAGCACCTCGAAATCGGCCCCGGCCACTACAAGGACACCGCCCAGCCAGGCGAGGCCGGCAACTTCTCCATCGCCGGCCACCGCGTCGGCAAGGGCGCGCCGTTCAACGACCTGGACCTGCTCGAATCCTGCAACGCGGTCGTCGTCCAGACCCAGACCCAGTGGTTCGTCTACCGCGTACTGCCGATGAGCAGCGAGGTAGCCGGCTGGGCCACGAACCCGAAGGCGAAGGAAGCCGCCTGCACCGGCGTGGCACCGCTCTCCACGACGCTGGGCGACGCCTACTCCAAGACAGTCGGCCAGGAGATCGTCGTCCCCACGCAGGGCGAGGTCATCGCCCCGATCCCGCACCAGGTGGGCGCCGCGGTCCCGGCCGACAAACAGGCCCGCCTGCTCACGCTCACGACCTGCCACCCGCGCTTCTCCGACAAGCAGCGCCTGATCGTGCACGCCATCGAGACCAAGAGCTACCCGGTGGCCGACGGCTTCGTGCCGCCCGAGATGACGGAGGGCTGATGTACGGCTGGATCTGGCGGCACCTGCCGGGCCCGCTGTTCCTGCGGGTCATCGAGGCCGTCGTGCTGGTCGTCGGCATCATCGGGCTGCTGATGTTCGTGGTGTTCCCATGGGCGGAACCGAAGCTGCCGTTCAACAACGTCACCACCCAGTGAGCTGCTTCTCGGCGATTCGCAGGTACTCGCGGACATAGCCGCGGAACGGCTCCGGGTCGTACTCGTAGGTGTTCAACGCCGCGTAGACCCCGTCGTTCTCGTCGTTCACCTTGATGGTGATCCGCCAGGTGGCGTTCTTCCACTCGGCGCGGGGTGCACCGGCGAGGATCTTCACGGCGGTTTCGCGGCCGAGGAACCAGTCGGCCTCCTCCTCGGTCATCAGCACGATGTCGAGTTCGGCGAGCACCTGTCTGACCAGCGCGGTGGCGTCGCTCTGCTCCAGACGGGTCGGTGACTCGCCGGCGAGTTCCTGCAGTGCGGGGGAGTCGAGACCGGCGATCAACAGGTCGCACGCGAGCCACACGACCTGTTCCGGGTCGATCGTGTTGTCGGCTTGGTTCACGTTGAGGCGCAGCAGGCGGTCGCGCAGGTCAGGGCTCACTCGCCCAGTGTCCGGCCCGGCGCGACCGAAATAAGTGAAACCGCCACCGCGCCCACACGCGATGGCGGCTTCATCGGGGAACGGCGGTCAGCCGTTCAAGCCTTCTCAGCCGTTTGAGACCGAGGTCATCTCCTCGCGCGACACGACCTTCACGCGCTCGCGGCCGTGCGCCGCGCCCAGGGCGATCTCGTGTGCGTCGAGCCTGCTCCAGCCCTCGTTGGTCACGAACGGCACGCCGCGCTGCGCCAGGAACTCGACCACCGATGCCGGTGCGGGCGAGGTGGCGAGAGGCAAACCGGGTGCGTCTTCGAAGAGGCTGGTGATGGTCTCCAGAGCGTCGCCCTTGGTGTGGCCGATGAGGCCGATCGGGCCGCGCTTGATCCAGCCGGTCGTGTAGACGCCGGGGATCGGCACCTCGTCCAGGTCCAGCACGCGTCCGGACTGGTGGGGGATCGTGCCCGAGACGTGGTCGAACGGGATGTCGGCGAGGTGCGTCGAGAGGTAGCCGACCGCGCGGTACACGGCTTGGACGTCCCAGTCGGTGTGGACGCCGGTGCCTCGGACGTTGCCGTCGCCGGTCAGTTCCTGGGTTTCGGTGCGCAGGCCCGTGACGCAGGACGAGCCCAGCACTTCGACCGGTGCTTCGAGGAAGTGCAGGTGCAGGCGGCGGGGGCGGGTGCCCACGTCGCGGATCGCCCACTCCTGGAGGGTCTTCACGATCATCTCGACCTGCTTGTTGGTCCTGATCGCGTGCATCGAGGCCTCGTCGAACTCGATTCCCTCGGCGTGGACGATCACCTCGACGTTCGGTGAGTGGTCCAGTTCGCGCAGTTCCAGCGGGGTGAACTTGGCCTGCGCGGGGCCTCGGCGGCCGAAGACGTGCACGTCGGTGACGGGGGAGGCGGCAAGACCCTCGTGGACGTTCGCGGGGATTTCCGTCACAAGCAGTTCGTCGGCGGTCTTGGCGAGGATGCGGGCGACGTCCAGGGCTACGTTGCCGACGCCGAGCACTGCTACCGAGGTGGCCGTCAGCGGCCAGGTGCGCGGGACGTCCGGGTGGCCGTCGTACCAGGACACGAAGTCCGCGGCGCCGTAGCTGCCCGGCAGGTCGATGCCCGGGATGTCCATCGCGCGGTCGGCGGAGGCGCCGGTAGAGAAGATGACGGCGTCGTAGAACTGGCGCAGGTCGTCGAGCTTGATGTCGACGCCGTACTCGACGTTGCCGAAGAAGCGGACCGACGGCCGGTCCAGCACCTTCTGCAGTGCGCCCACGATGCCCTTGATGCGGGGGTGGTCGGGCGCGACGCCGTAGCGGACGAGGCCGTAGGGCGCCGGGAGCTTTTCGAACAGGTCGATCTGCGCGTCGACGTCGGACTTGGTCAGGATGTCGGCGGCGTACACGCCGGCCGGGCCGGCGCCGACTACCGCGACGCGCAAGGAGCGACTCATGACACCTATTTTAGGGTAGCCTAACCTCAACGCGGACGAGAGCTAACTCACTCGACGCGACCGACTAGGCTCTCTTCATGCGCGTGCTCGTGGTCGACAACTACGACAGCTTCGTCTACAACCTCGTCCAGTACCTGGCTCAGCTGGGTGCCGAGTGCGTCGTGCGGCGCAACGACGAGGTGGACCTCGACGAGATCGACGAGGTCGACGGTGTGCTCGTCAGTCCTGGGCCCGGTACGCCGGAGCGCGCGGGTGCCAGCATCGACGTCATCAAGAAGTGCGCCGACATCGGCAAGCCAGTCTTCGGTGTGTGCCTCGGCCATCAGGCGATCGGCGTGGTGTGGGGTGGCACGGTCGACCGCGCGCCAGAGTTGTTGCACGGCAAGACGAGCATCGTTTTCCACGAGGGCAAGGGTGTTCTCGGCGGGGTGCCGCAGCCGTTCATCGCGACCCGCTACCACTCGCTGACGGTGCTGCCGGAGACGATCTCCGCGGAGTTCGAGGTCACCGCCAAGACCGAGACCGGCATCGTGATGGCCATGCGCCACAAGGAACTCCCGGTCGAGGGTGTGCAGTTCCACCCCGAGTCGGTGCTGACCGACGGCGGCCACCGGATGCTCGCCAACTGGCTCAAGGTCTGCGGCTTCGAGGTTCCGGAAGCCACGGTCGCGCAGCTCGAGAACGGCATGCGCACGCTCGCCGCAGCCGCCCGCCTGTAAAGCAAAGGGGCGGCTCCCCAGAGGGAAGCCGCCCCGAAAGTGCTCGAGCGCTACGACGTGATGATCCCGAACTTGCCGACGGTGATCGTCACCGTCGCCCCCTTGGTGATCGCGGAACCCCTGGCCGGGTTCTGCGACTGGACCTTCCTGTTCTGATCCGGGGTACCGACCTGCTGTTCCTGGACGTTGAGGTTTCCGTTCCAGCCCAGCGACTTCAGCTTGTTCGAGGCCTCGTTCTCGGTCAGGCCGTTCAGGTCGGGCATCTCGATCTGGTTGCCCTTCGAGACCTTCAGCGTCACCGCCGTGTCCTTGGCGGCCTTGCTGTTCGGCGCCGGGTTCTGCGAGAGGACCTGGCCCTCGGGCTTGGCGCTGTCGACCGGCTCGATGACGACCTTGAAGCCCGAACCCTCCAGCGTCTGGCGCGCGTCGGCCTGGTCGTCACCGACGACGTTCGGCACGTTCTGCTTCTCCGGCGCCCTGCCGAGCTGGATGGTGATCGTGCCACCCTTCTTCAGCTTCACGCCGACGTCGGGGTTCTGCGAAGCGACCTTGCCGACCTTGGCCGTGTCGTCGACCTCGGTGGTCTGGTCGCTCTGCTGCAGCTTGAAGCCGTTGGGGTCCTTGTCCAGGATCGCCTGGGCCTCCTGCGGGGTCTTGCCCTTCAGGTCGGGGGCGACGCCCTCACCGGGAGGCGCGCCGACGGAGATGGTGACCTGCCCGCCCTTCGCCACCTGGGTGCCCTCCGGCGGGTTCGTGCCGATCACCTTGTTGATCTGGTCGGCCGTGCACTTCGCCGCGGCGCCGCTCGGACCGGGCTCGCAGGCCACTGTCTCCTGGGACGGCACGAGGCCGGCCTTCGTGATCTTCTCCGAGGCTTCCACGGGGCTCAGGCCCACGATCGACGGGACGGGGACCTTCTCCGCCGCCTCGTTGCCGGTGTTCATGACGTTCGCGGTGATCCACGCGGCGAGGCCGAGCACGGCCACGCACAGAATCACCACCAACGTGACCATGATGGCCTTCTTGCGCTTCGCGCGACGCTCTTCTTCCTCGTCGGCGATCGGGTCGTAGTCGTCGTCCGGCTCCGACTTCAACGCCGCCGGGCGGTGCCTTCCGCCGGACACGACCTGCGTGCGCGGTGAACGCGCAGCAGCCTGCTCGTTCATCACGGCGGTGCGGTCCTCGGCCGTCATGACGGCCGGCGCGGACGGGCGCTGACCCGACAGCACGCGCACCAGGTCGGCGCGCATCTCCGCAGCCGACTGGTAGCGGTTCGCCGGGCCCTTCGACATCGCCTTCAGCACGATCGCGTCGAGCTGCGGCGAGACCTTGGGGTTGAGCTGCGACGGCGCCTTCGGGTCCTCCCGCACGTGCTGGTACGCGACCGCGACGGGAGAGTCACCGGTGAACGGGGGCTCGCCGGTCAGCAGTTCGAACAGCACGCAACCGGCCGCGTAGACGTCGGAACGGCCGTCGACGGACTCGCCGCGCGCCTGCTCCGGCGACAGGTACTGGGCAGTGCCGATCACCGCGGCGGTCTGGGTGACCGCGGCCTGACCGTCGTGCAGCGCACGGGCGATGCCGAAGTCCATCACCTTCACGGCGCCGGACTTCGTGATCATCACGTTGGCCGGCTTCACGTCGCGGTGGACGATGCCGTGCCGGTGGCTGAAGTCGAGCGCGGCCGAGACGTCGGCCATGACCTCCATGGCGCGCTTGCCCGACAGCGGGCCCTGCGTCTTCACGATGTCGCGCAGCGTCCGACCGTCGACGAACTCCATCACGATGTACGGCAGCGGGCCGTACTCGGTCTGCGTCTCGCCGGTGTCGTACACCGCGACGATCGCAGGGTGGTTCAGGGCGGCCGAGTTCTGGGCCTCGCGCTTGAACCTTTCCTGGAACTGGGCGTCACGGGCGAGGTCAGCTCGCAGCACCTTGATCGCCACGTCTCTGCCGAGGCGGACGTCCCGCCCCTTGTGGACCTCGGACATGCCGCCGTACCCGAGAGTCTCACCCAGTTCGTAGCGGTTTGAGAGCAGTCGCGGAGTGCTCATCGGTGCTTCGTCCCGCTCCTCGTCGACGGTATTCCGAACTCGGTTCTTGTGTTGCTCATGGCGCGCACGTCACCTTCACCTGCGAGCCGACCTGCACATCGCCTGTGGGCGCGATGGCGGTGACCCGGCACTTCTTCAAGTCGCCCGGTGGCGTGCCCTGCGCGCTCTGCACCTTGGGTTCCATGCCTTGGTCGATCAGCGCGATGCTGACCTCGTCGCCGGAACGGCCGATGTAGTCGTCCTCGTCGATCCGCTTCGGTGAACTGCCCGGAATCCGGTCCGCGGAGTCGGGCTGACCGTTCGCCGGGGCGTTCGAGTTCGCCGTGCTGGACGTCGTCGGCCGGCCACCTTGCCCGGTGCTGTCGTTCGGCTTGACGGTGTACTTCCACAGGAGGAACACGCCAAGGATCAGCAGCACTGCCACCAGAAGAGCGACCATAACCCAGACGGCGGTCCGGTTTCTCCCCGGTGGCGTCGGCATGGGAGTGAACGTTCCGGTTTGGTGCACCGGCTGCATTCCGGTCTGATGCACCTGTTGCATGCCCGTCTGGTGCGCCGGTTGCATGGTCGGATGGGTGCCGGGACGTCCCGGCCCTCCCTGGTGGTGCGCCATCTGCGGTGGAATCGGCAGCGGCTGTGACGCCTGCGGCGGCGGAGGCGGTGGTGCCTGCACCTGCTGCGGGATCACCGGAGGCATCGTGAACCCGGACGGCGTCGGAAGCGGCTGGCCCACCCGCACCGCGCTGACGGCCGCGGCGAACTCGCCACCCGTCCGGTAGCGCTGCCGGGGGTCCTTCACCAGCGTCGCCTCGATCAACGCCCGCGCACCAGGCGGAACGTCCGGCGGCAACGGCGGTGCGATGTCGCGGATGTGCATCATCGCGACGGTCACCGCGTTGTCCGACAGAAACGGCCGGTGACCGGCCAGGCACTCGTAGCCACACACTGCCAACGAGTAAACGTCGCTCGCCGGTTCGGCCTCGCCACCAAGTGCCTGCTCGGGAGCGATGTAGTGCGCGGTGCCCATCACCATGCCGGACCGCGTCACGGGTGCCGCGTCCACGGCCTTCGCGATGCCGAAGTCGGTGATCTTCACCTTCCCCGACGGCGTGACCATGATGTTGCCGGGCTTCACGTCGCGGTGCACGAGTCCACGTTCGTGGGCCGCCTGCAACGCGTTCCCGGTCTGCTCCAGCAGGTCCAGCGTCACCTCTGCGGTCAGCCGGCCGCGGGAGATGATCGTCGCGAGCGGTTCGCCCTCGACGAGTTCCATCACCAGGTACGCCGTGTCCTCCGGTCCGTCGGTGACGGACGCGGTCTCGCCGTAGTCGTGCACCGACGCGATGCCGGGGTGGTTGAGCGACGCGGTCATCCGCGCCTCGACGCGGAACCGGTGCAGGAACTCGGGGTCTCCGGAGAGCTCCGCCTTGAGCACCTTCACCGCGACGCGGCGGTCGAGCCGGTCGTCCGCGGCTTCCCAGACCTCGCCCATGCCACCGACCGCGATCCGCCTGCTCAGGCGGTAGCGGTCGGCGAGGAGCTGGCCCTTGGTCAGCATCAGCGGCCTGCCAGGTACGCGTTCATCACGGCGCGCCCGATCGGGGCCGCGACCTTGCCGCCGGTGGCGCCCAGACCGCGGTCGCCACCGTCCTCCACGATGACCGCGATCGCGATCTCCGGCTTCTGCGCCGGCGCGAACGCGATGTACCAGGCGTGCGGGTTGTTCTTCAACGCGTCGTTGCCCTGCTCCGCGGTACCGGTCTTCGACGCCACCTGCACGTTCTGCAGACGGCCCTCGCCACCGGTGTTGATCTCGGACTGGATCATCATGTCGCGCAGGGCGTTGGCGTTGGCCGTGGTCATCGCGGTGTCGACCTGGTCCGGCTTGGTGTCTTCGATCGACTTCAGGTCCGGGCCGAGGATCTTCGACACCAGGTACGGCTGCATGCGCTTGCCGTTGTTCGCGATCGTCGCCGCCACCACCGCGTTCTCCAGCGGCGTGATCAGCACGTCGCGCTGGCCGATGCCGGTCTGGTAGAGCGCGGCGTCGTCGGGGATCGGGCCGAGCGTCGAGGTCTCGACGACCAGCGGCACCGCGAGGTCCGCGTCGTTGAAGCCGAACTTCTCCGCCTGCCGGCGCAGCTTGTTCGCGCCGAGCTGGCCCGCCATCTCACCGAACGCCGTGTTGCACGACTTGGCGAGCGCGGTCTCCATCGGCACCGTCTCGCCAGGGCCGCACGGGGTGCCGTTGAAGTTCGGCAGCGGCGTCTGGCTGCCCGGCAGCGTGATCGATCCCTTGGCGGTGTACTGCGTGTCCTTGTTCTTGCCGTCGGCGAGCGCGGCCGCCGCGACGACGACCTTCAGCGTCGAGCCTGCCGGGTAGAGGGCCTGCGTCGCGCGGTTGATCAGCGGGTCGTTCGAGTCCTTGGCGGTGAGCTGCTTCCACGCCGATGCCTGCTCGTTCGCGTCGTGGCTCGCGAGCAGGTTCGGGTCGTAGGACGGCGTGCTCGCCATCGCGAGGATCTCGCCGGTGTCCGGCTTGATCGCGACGACCGAACCGGTGAAGCCCTTCGCCGTCAGCTGGTCGTACGCGGTCTGCTGCACCTTGGCGTTCAGGGTGAGCTGCACGTTGCCGCCGACCGGGTCACGACCGGTGATCAACGCGGAGACACGGCGCGCGAACAGCCTGTCGTCCGAGCCGTTGAGCAGGTCGTTCTCGGCGCGCTCCATGCCGGAGGTGCCGTAGGTGACCGACAGGTACCCCGTCGCCGGCGCGTACACCGGGCCGTTGTTGTAGGTGCGCAGGAACCGGAGACGGTCGCTCGTCTCCTTGACGTCCGCGATCACCGTGCCGTCGGCGACCGTGATCAGACCGCGCTTGCGGGCGTACTCGTCGAGCAGCACCCGGCGGTTGTAGGCGTTCTTGCGCCACTCGTCGGCGTTGATCACCTGCACCCACGTGGCGTTGCCCAGCAGAAGCAGGATCATCACCATCATGGCCATGCCGACGCGGCGGAGCGGTGTGTTCATTTGGGACGCTCCACCATCACAGTGTGCTGGTCAGCGATAGCCGGTTGTTGCGGTTTCGGCTTCGCGACCCGCTGCGGGGCCCTGGCCGCCGCGGAAATTCGCAGTAGCAACGCGACCAGGATGTAGTTCGCGAGAAGGGACGAACCGCCGTAGGACAGGAACGGGGCGGTGATACCCGTCATCGGGATGAGCTTGGTGATACCGCCGACGACGATGAACACCTGGAAGCAGACCGCGAACGCGAGACCGCCGCCCAGGAGCTTGCCGAAGCTGTCGCGCACGGCGATCGCACCGCGCAGGCCGCGCAACGCGAAGACCATGTAGACCAGCAGCAGCGCCGCGAAGCCGACGAACCCGAGCTCCTCGCCGATCACGGCGGTGATGAAGTCGGTGTTGGCCTCGGGAATCATCTCCGGACGGCCGGCGCCGAGGCCCGCGCCGCCGATGCCGCCGGTCGCGAGAGCGAACAGCGACTGCGAGATCTGGTAACCGCCGCCGACCACGTCGTAGCGCGCGATCGGGTCCTGCCAGTTCGCCACGCGCTGCTGGACGTGCGTGAACAACTTCCACGCGATGATCGCGCCACCGGAGAACATGCCGAGACCGAGCACGACCCACGCCGCGCGTTCGGTGGCGATGTAGAGCAGCACGAGCACGATGCCGAAGAACAGCAGCGAGGAGCCGAGGTCCTTCTGCAGCACCATGACCGCGACCGTGACGCCCCAGGCCGCGAACAGCGGGCCGAGGTCACGGGCACGGGGCAGGTCCATGCCGAGGAACCGGCGGCCCGCCACGGTGAAGAGGTCCCGTTTCGACACGAGGAACGCGGCGAAGAAGACCATCAGCAGGATCTTGGCGAACTCACCCGGCTGAATGGACAACGGTCCGATGCGCAGCCAGATCTTCGCGCCGTTGATCGTCGGCGCGATGAAACCGGGCAGCACACCGGGAAGCAGCAGCGCGACCAGTCCGACGAGGCCGAACGTGTAGCCGAACCGCGCGAGCATCCGGTGGTCGGGCAGGAACTTCAACGTGGCCGCGAACAGCAACAACCCGATGCCGGTCCAGATGACCTGTTTGAAGGCCACCGGGTCCCACGTCGAGCCGTCCGGGAAGACGGTGCCTTCCAGGGCCAGGTCGATCCGGTGGATGACCACCAGGCCGAGCCCGTTGAGCAGCGCGACGCACGGCAGGATCGCCGGGTCGGCGTACGGCGCCCACCTGCGCACGGCGAGGTGGGCACAAGCGAAGAGTCCGAGGTACGCGAGACCGAGGTAGAGGATCCTCAGGCTCAGCGAGCGCTCCTGGTTCAGTTCGACCAGGATGAGAGCGAGCGTCACGAGACCGGCGGCGAACGACAGCATCACCAGTTCGGTGCCGCGTCGCGTCGGCGCCTTCAGGCCTGGCGACGTGTTGGTCGCCGCCGACGCACCTGGTGAACCTTCCCCGGAGGGGACGGGCGAGCCCATCAACTACGGACCCTCCCGGCATTCCACACCCGGCTTTTGCTGGGAGGGGGTGAGCGAAGGCTCGGTGGAACCGGTCTCCGGGTTCGGGGAACCGTTGGTGGGCGGCGTGCCGGACGCACTGCTCGACGGGCTGCTGCTCGGCGTGGACGGCGTCGTCGAGGGCGTCGTACTGGTCGACGTCGACGACGTGTCCTTGCACAGCGGCAGCATGTGTTCAGTGCGCAGCAGCCGGACCGCGGCGCGCGCGCCGTCGAGGCCGTTGTCGCTGCGGATGCCCGCGGTGATGGTCTTGCGACCGGCTTCCTGCAGGTCCTTCAGCGTGATCGGGGTGCAGCCCGTGGATCCGGGCGGGCAGGAGTCCTCGACCTTGGACGACAGCTTGAAGCCGACGACGGTGCCGTTGAGGCCGCGGAAGATCGCGACCTGGCCGTCCTCGGTGGCGCCGACGTAGTACTGGGTGTTGAGCCACAGCTTGCCGCCGACAGCCACCACAGCGGTCAGCAGGAGCAGCACGAAGATGATCGCGAACGCCTTGATGGCGCTGCGCTTCTTGCGCTTCGGATCCTGCGGAGGCGGGGGAGGCGCGTCCATGCGTTGCGGCATGGGCGGGCGCTGCTGCGTGATCGTCGCCGCTCGCGAGGCCGCGGAGTCCGGCGGAGGAGTGTGGTCCTCGCTGCCGTCACCTGCCGCGCCGCCGACGATCGGGTAGTCGTCGCCGAAAGCGACGTCCTGGACGTCCGCCACGATCACCGTGACGTTGTCAGGACCGCCGCCCTTGAGCGCGAGCTCGATCATCCGGTCCGCGCAGGCCTGCGGGTCCGGGATGCGGATCGCCTCGTCGAGCGTCTCCAGGCTCACGACGCCGGACAGACCGTCCGAGCAGAGCAGGAACCGGTCGCCGGCACGCGCTTCGCGCACCGTGAGGCTGGGCTCGAAGTCGTGCCCGGTGAGGGCGCGCAGCAGCAACGAGCGTTGCGGGTGCGTGGCGGCCTCGTCCGGGGTGATCCGGCCCTCGTCGATCAACGACTGGACGAACGTGTCGTCGTGCGTGATCTGTGCGAAGGAGCCCTCCCTCAGGAGGTACGCACGCGAGTCGCCGATGTGCACGAGCCCGAGACGGTTGCCCGCGAACAGGATGGCCGTGAGCGTGGTGCCCATGCCTTCCAGGTCCGGGTCGCTCGTCACGAGCTCGGAGATGGCGCCGTTGCCACTTGCGACCGCGTCGCGCAGCTTGCCGAGGAGGTCGTCGCCTGGCTCGTCGTCGTCGACGTGGGCCAGCGAGGCGATGACCACCTTGCTCGCGACTTCACCGGCGGCGTGGCCACCCATGCCGTCGGCTACTGCGAGCAGGCGGGGGCCCGCGTACACGGAGTCCTGGTTGTTGTTGCGAACCAGGCCCCTGTCGCTTCGGGCCGCGTATCGAAGAACCAAGGTCATGAGCGCAGCTCGATCACCGTTTTGCCAATGCGGATCGGGGTGCCGAGAGGTACGCGCAGGGGTGCGGTGACCTTGGCTCGGTCTAGGTAGGTGCCGTTCGTGGAGCCGAGATCCTCCACGTACCAGTCGGTGCCGCGCATGGACAGCCTCGCGTGCCTGGTCGACGCGAAGTCGTCGTCCAGCACGAGAGTGGAGTCGTCAGCGCGGCCGATCAGGATCGGCCTGCCGTCGAGTGAGATTCGGGTGCCGGTCAGCGCCCCGTGGGTGACCACGAGTTGCCGAGGCGCCTTGCTTCCCCTCGCCGACTTCTCGGACCTCCGGAAACCAGGCAGACCTGACGCCCGGAGCCCTGAGGCTGCGTAGAGATCAGAGCGGACCACACGTAGGGCGGCCAGCACAAAGAGCCAGAGGAGCACGAGAAAGCCCGCTCTGGTCAGCTGCATCACCAGCTCTGGCACCGGTTGTAACCGCTCCTGCCTTGAGTTGCTTACCGACGCCCGTATCGACCTCTAGCCCGCGGTGCGGAAAACCAGTGACGAGTGGCCGATGCGGACGACGTCGCCCTCCGCGAGCTGCCAAGTCTGCACTGGCGTGCCGTTCACCGTGGTGCCGTTGGTCGAACCGAGATCAGCGAGCATCGCATTCTGCCCGTCCCAGGAGATTTCCAGGTGGCGCCTGGAGACTCCGGTGTCCGGGAGGCGGAAGTCGGCTTCCTGCCCACGTCCTACGACGTTTCCACCCTGCTTCAGGTTGTACGTGCGGTTGGAACCGTCGTCGAGGTGCAACGTCGCGTTGAGCTGACGGTTGGCGCCCTGGGTGGCCGGCGGGGCGTATCCGCCCTGGTTGTAGCCCTGGTCGTAGCCGCCCTGCTGGCCGTAGCCCGCCTGCTGGCCGTAACCCTGGTCATAACCGCCGGCGGGCTGCTGGCCGTAACCCTGGTCGTAACCGCCGCCCTGCTGGCCGCCGGCGTAACCCTGGTCGTAGCCCTGCTGGCCGTAGCCCTGCTGCTGGCCATAACCCTGGTCCTGGCCGTAGCCCGGCTGCTGCTGGCCGCCGGCGTAACCCTGGTCGTAGCCCTGCTGCTGCTGGCCGTAACCCTGGTCCTGGCCATAGCCCTGCTGCTGGCCGTAACCCTGGTCGTAGCCCTGCTGGCCATAGCCCTGTTGCTGGCCGTAGCCCTGGTCCTGCGCCTGGCCGTAACCCTGCTGCTGGCCGTAACCCTGCTGGTCATAGCCCTGCTGCTGCTGGTCGTAGCCCTGCTGGCCGTAGCCGCCCTGACCATAAGGGTCCTGGGCGGGCTGGCCCTGTCCTTGTCCGTAGCCGGGAGGCTGGCTCATGGGTCGGTCTCCTGCGGTGCGAGGTGGTGCTGACCGTCGGCTGGCCGCTTTCACGTCGGGGTCGACGGACGAGCTGGTTCGGAACTGTCCGGTGTGCAGCGCCTCGGAGCGCTCCAGGGAGACTACGACGTCACCATAGGTATCCCATCCGGACTCGGCCAGGTGCTCTCGCAGGCCCTCTGCGAGAAGCTGTGTGATGCGTAGTTCATCCTGCTCGTCGCCCGCAAGACGTTCGTGGTCCTGAGGTCCGAGGAGCACCTTGTAGTGGTTGGGGGCTAGCAGTCTGCCACCCGCGAGCTCGCGGATGTTGCTGTCACCCTCCCGTTGCAGTGCCTGTGCCACCTCTTGGGGCACGACGCTGCCGCCGAACACGCGCGCGAACGTGTTGCCGACCAGACCTTCCAGCTTGCGCTCGAAGCGTTGCAGGCCCATGTCGACTCCTTCCGCTCGTTCCGCTCGGCCGGGCTCCTGTACCGATCGTATCCGGGTACGACCGCACCTACAGGGGGCGATTAGGAACCTGGTTTCGGCGCGTGCTAGTGTTTCCAACGTCTCCAGGGGCAAGTGGCGGAATGGCAGACGCGCACGGTTCAGGTCCGTGTGTCCGAAAGGACGTGGGGGTTCAACTCCCCCCTTGCCCATACTAAAGACAGACGGAACCCCCCTCGCGGAATCGCGAGGGGGGTTCTTTCGTTGAACCGGCAGTATCGGATTCCTTGATCCAACAGGTGATGTCTGTCACTCGTTCGGGGGTCGGCATGTGGGCGATAGCGGCGGCGGATTTCGGTGCGGAACTCGAGCTGGTCGAGGTTCCGGAGCCGGTAGCGGGCCCGAACGAGTTGAAGGTGCGGTTGTTCGCGGCGAGCGTGAACCCCTTCGACCGCAAAGTCGTGAACGGGATGCTCCGGAGTTCCGCGCCTCATCAGTTCCCGCTGGTTCCCGGAACTGATGGTGCGGGTGAGGTGGAAGGTTCCGGAGAGAGGATTTTCGGCACCTTCTTCCACCGTCCTGTCGGCGGCGGAACATACGCCGAGTACGTCACAGTTCCGGCCGGGAACGCGTTGGCTCCCTTGCCGGACGACATGGATCCCGCGGTCGCCGCCGCATTGCCGACCGCGGGAATGACCGCTTTGCAGTTGGTCGAGTCGCTCGGGGCCGCGGAATCCGTGCTGATCGTCGGTGCTTCCGGTGGTGTGGGGTCGTTCGCCGTCCAGATCGCGCGTGCGGCGGGCAAGCGGGTCATCCCCATCGGCCGTGGCGACACCCTCGTCGAGGCCGACGCCCTGATCGACCTCGTCAGCGCCGACCGTTCGTCGTTCGAGGCGAACGCGCGCTACGCGCCACTGGCCTTCAACACCAACTACGTTTCCGCTGATCAGGGGCAGAACTTCGGTATGAAGGGCTCCCGCGAGACGTTGGTGCGGCTGGCGTCGATGGTGCAGGCGGGGGACCTGGAAGTACCGATCGCCCGACGCGTGCCGTTGCGCGAGGCGACCGACGTTTTCGCAGGTCACGGGCCCGGCAAGACCGTGATCATCATGTAGGTGGTCGTTCTGGCGCGGTGAACGGTCGACGGACGGTGACCGGTACCGCTGACCGGCTTTTTGCCCCCACGCCTGGCGCACACACCCTGAGCAGGTCTTTTGGTGCGTCCATACGGATTAACGTCACCCAGACGGCAGCACCGTAGGACCGAACTCCCCTCGCCACTCCTCGACCGGTCACCGACCGGTCGACGCCGTCGATCGCAGGGGGTCCTGTGGCCTGGGGGCGGGCCGCGCGCTTACTGCTAATTCTTTATCCAGAGCACGAGTCGAAACGCGGCGGATCTCCCGCCGCGGGTGACGAGGAGGCACTGGCGTGAGCAGCACCCCAGCAAGGATCGCGGCACTCGACACCTCGAACGGTCTGTCGACCACCCCGGTCCCGGTTCCGGAACTGCCCGCGTCCGTCGAGGAGTTGGCAGCCGCTGCGGCGATCCGCCTCGGCTGGCACGGCGTGGTTCTCCCCGAAATGGTCCTGATGGGCCGCAAGGTCGTCGTCGTGGCAGAACTCCTGGCCGACGCTCACGCCGAGCGCGTGTGCGTGGGTGCGGGCCCTGAGGCCGACAAGACCACCGTCTCCACCTGGGTGTGGCCCGAGATGGAAGGCCGCGTCCCGCCGGCCGCCGTGCGCATCGTCGGCGTCATGGCCGTCGCCCGCCACTGGCGCACCGCGCTGGCCTCCTCCGTCCCCTTCGCCCGCTACGGCAACGCCGCGGTCGTCCTCCCGGAGTCGGTCGCGTTCTCGCACGACTACCTCGCGAACTGCCTGCCGCGCGTCCGCCGCTACGGCGTCTCCGTCCTGCTGGCCGACGACGAGAAGGACCTCTCGGTCGACGTGTCCGGCCGCCAGGAGAACGCGCCCGCCGAGGACACCGCCATCACCCGCTGGGTCAACGAACTGGTCTACGAGCAGGTGCTCGCCACCGCGTCCTGATCACGAGTCGTGCTGGTCGCCGCTCACTGATCTACGGTCAGACCATGCGAGTAGTGATAGCCGGCGGACACGGGCAGATCGCGCTGCTTCTCGAGCAGCAGCTGGCCACCCGTGGAGATGCCGCCACCGCGCTGGTCCGGAACCCCGATCATTTTGGTGACGTGCAGGAAGCCGGAGCCGTTCCGGTGTTGTGCGACCTGGAGTCCGCTGATCTGGACTCGGTCGCCGCGTATTTGAACGGTGCTGACGCGGCTGTGTTCGCCGCCGGGGCTGGCGCTGGATCTGGTGCCGCCCGCAAGGACACCGTGGACTACGGGGCCGCTGCGCTCTTCGCCTCTGCTTGCGTTGAGGCTGGGGTGCGGCGGTTCGTCCAGGTTTCCACCGTGGGGATCGAGTCCGCTGACTCGCCTTCTGTGGATGCTGGGTTTGCGGTGTATTTGAAGGCCAAGGGGATGGCCGAGGAGGATTTGAAGGCTCGGGATCTGGATTGGACGATCCTGCGGCCTGGGCCGTTGGTCGATGATCCTGCTACTGGGCTGGTCACCTTGGGTGCGCCTCGGTTGCCTCGGGCTTCTGTCACCCGGGCGGATGTTGCTGCTGTGCTGGCGGAACTTCTCAACGCTCGCAACACGATCGGCAAGACGCTGGAGTTGGTCAACGGGGAGACGCCTGTTGTCGAGGCGGTTCGGGCTGTTCTCTGATCTTGTCGGGGGCGCTGAGTACGTTGTGATGTAGGGGTTCCCAGGTCGGGGGGACGCCTGCGTCAGCGTGGTCATCGGTGCGTTCCGGTGCTGTGCGCGGCCTTGTGGGTGGTCACCTTGCGGGCGGCGGCCTTGCGGGTGGTCACCTTGCGGGCGGCGGCCTTGCGGGTGGTCACCTTGCGGGCGGCCAGCTTGCGTTGGGTGCTTCCCCTGGGGGCTCTGCCCCCAGACCCCCGGCAATCTGATCGGGGGGTGGCGCCACGAGCAGGTAGATGGCACGCCTGTTGCGTTGGGCGGCTGCCTGTTGCTTTGAGGGTTGCGTTGGCGGTGGGGTCCCGTCACGAGCCGCACCAAGAGCGGGCCACATGCAGGTAGGGGTGTCAACTCGACGAAAAGCGTGTCGAGTTGACACCCCTACCTGCATGCAGCAAGAGCTGTGGTGCGACTCGTGACGGGACCCCACCGCCGGGCCCGCTCGGTAGGACGGCTCGCCTTCGGCTTCGCTGTGAGTGGGCTGGTTGTTCTAGCCGAGTACGCGGTCCAGGTACTCGTTCGTGAAGGTTCGGTTCGGGTCTACCTCGTTGCGTACCCGTAGGAAGTCGTCGAAGTGCGGGTACAGCGGGCGGAGGTCCGTTGCGGTCAGGTCGTGCATCTTGCCCCAGTGCGGGCGGCCGCCCACTGATGCCGCGATGCTCGCGTACGCGTCGAAGAAAGTCTTGTACTGCATGCCTAGTGCTTGGTGCATTGAGATGTACGCGGTGTCTCGGCCGCTTGCCGTTGAGAGCCAGATGTCGTCTGCCTGGGCGATGCGTACTTCGCACGGGACGATTAGGTGGTCGCGGTCGCCCAGTTTGTTCGCTACGGCGCGGAGTTCGCCGATCACGTCCATCAGGGTTTCGCGGGGGACGGAGAACTCTGTCTCCACGAAGCGGACTCGCCTTGGGGTCACGAAGACGTTGTGCGAGTAGTCCGAATAGGACCGTTCGGAGATCAGGGAGCCGCAGAGTTCGTTGAGGCGCTTGGTGTAGCGCGGGAAGGTCTTCGCCACCTTGGTGACCGCGCCGAACGCCGTGTTCTCCATCACCTCGTACTCCCACGCCTGCCTCAGTTTTGAGAGGGGGCGCGCAGGGGTGGTGATCCTGTTGTTGCGCTTGAGGATCACGCGGTCGGAGTGGGTGAACCAGTGGAACTCGACGTGGTCCTCGACGGCGCAGAGGTCGTCGAACTGTTCCAGTACGGCGTCGAGGCGGCCGGGGGATTCTGAGGCCTGCAGTACGAACGACGGGACGCACTGGAGGGTCAGGGTGCTGATGACGCCTAGTGCTCCTAGGCCTACCCGTGCGGCGTTGAAGAGGTCTGGGCGGGTGGTGCGGTTGCAGGTCACCACCGAGCCGTCGGCCAGGACCAGTTCCAGTTCCACGATCGCGGTGGCTAGGACGCCCAGTTTTCCGCCGGTGCCGTGGGTTGAGGTGGAGACTGCGCCGGCGACTGTCTGTGCGTCGATGTCGCCCAGGTTCGGCATTGCCAGGCCCAGGCGGTGCAGGTCGGCGTTGAAGGCCCACAGGGGAGTGCCTGAGCGGACGGTCACGAGACCGGTTTCCGCGTCGGCGCGTACGATCCCTGTCCATCGGTCCAGGTCAAGCGCTACTTCTGGGGCGACGGCGATGTCGTTGAACGAGTGGCCGCTGCCTCGCGCGCGGACTCGGGAGGCGGAGAGGATCGTTGTGGCGATCTCATCCGTGCTGGACGGGTGGACTACGCGCGCCGTGCACGAAGCCGTTTTAGCCCAGTTCGTCCACACGCGAACCTCCACGAGAGAGTGTGACCTGCGAGTAACGTAAGTGAAAGCTCTTCACGTTTCAAGGGTTCAGCACGTACCGTCAGAGCATGCGCAGAACTCGACTCGATGCCGCGACGAAGGATCTGGATCCTCCGTTCGCGATAGTCGACCTGGATGCCTTCGACCACAACGCGGCGGACCTCGCCCGTCGCGCTGCCGGTCATCCGATCCGGGTGGCGAGCAAGTCGATTCGGGTGCGTGAGCTGGTGAGCCGGGCGCTCGAGCGGCCCGGTTACGCCGGGGTCATGTGCTACTCGCTGGCCGAGGCGTTGTGGCTGTCGGAGCAGAACGTCAGCGAGGACCTCCTCGTGGCGTACCCGACGGCCGACCGTGCGTCGCTGCAGAAGCTCGCGGCCAACGAAACCGCACGTCAGCGCGTCACCATCATGGTCGACTCGACCGAGCACCTCGACTTCGTCGACGCCGCCATCGGTCCGCACGCCGACATCCGGGTCTGTCTGGAGCTGGACGTGTCGTGGCGGCCGCTGCCGGGCGTGCACATCGGCCCGCGCCGGTCGTCGATCCACACGCCGCAGCAGGCGAAGGCCCTGGCCGCCAAGATCACGCAACGCACCGGCTTCAAGCTGGTCGGCGTCATGGCGTACGAGGGTCAGATCGCCGGCCTGGGCGACAACCCGCCCGGTCAGCCGCTGCGGGCGCTCGGGATCCGGTTCATCCAGTCCAAGTCCGGGCCCGAGCTGATCCACCGCCGCACGGCCGTGGTCAGCGCGGTCCGGCAGGTCGCCGACCTGGAGTTCGTCAACGGCGGCGGCACCGGAAGCCTGGAACTGACCGGCTCCGACCCGTCCGTCACCGAGCTCGCGGCCGGCAGCGGCCTCTTCGGACCGACCTTGTTCGACGGCTACCAGGGCTTCAAGCCGGAACCCGCGGCGCTGTTCGCGTTGTCGGTGGTGCGCAAGCCGACCAAGCGGGTCGCCACGCTCTTCGCCGGCGGCTACATCGCGTCCGGCACGCCGACTCCCGACCGTCAGCCGTCGCCGTACCTGCCGTCCGGGCTGAAGACGCTCGGCCTCGAAGGCGCGGGCGAGGTGCAGACGCCGGTCACCGGCAAGGCGGCGGAGCAGCTGAAGATCGGCGACCGCGTCTGGATGCGGCACGCCAAGGCCGGTGAGCTGTTCGAGCGGTTCGACGAGGTGCACCTGGTGCACGGTGACCGCATCGAGCGCACCGTGCCCACGTACCGCGGCGAGCGCCGCAACTTCGGTTAGGCGGGCAGGCGCGACGACAGGTAACCCCTGACCAGGGCCCTGGCTTCGGTCAGGATCGCCTGGTCGCCCGTCGGGTTCTTGCGGAACGCCATCTTCATCACGGCGTCGGCGGCTTCGACGGCGATCGCGATGGGCACCTGGACCTCGATCATCGGGATGCCGAACTTGCCCGAGATCAGCTCCGAGATCTTGTCGGAGATGACGGCGTTGTTGTCGCGGCGGTCGTCGAGCAGGCGCATGTCCACGACGTCACCGAAGTGCAGCTTCCCGAACGCGGGGATCTCGCGGTGCATCGTCACGTAGACGTCGAACACCGTGTCCACGGCGTCCCACCAGTGCTCGAGTGTCGCCTGCTCGAGCCGTTCGGTGATGCCCAGGGAGAACTTGTCGACGTTGCGCAGCGTCAGTGCCTGCACGACGGCTCTCTTGTCGGGGAAGAACTGGTAGAGCGAGCCGACCGCCACGCCTGCTCTTTCCGCGATCAACGTCGTGGTGACGCCGTCGTAGCCCACCTCGTCGATGAGCGTCGCGCAGGCCTCGAGCATGCGCTCGACTCTCTTGGCGCTGCGCTGCTGGACGGGCTGACGGCGAAGCGGGGTGGTGCTCGTCACGGCGACTCCCAGTAGTTCGGGTACTTCCATCTTGCCTGTTGTACGGCTCTTTCACTTCCCTGAACCTGCCAACACGCCTACGATCCGAACAAGTTTCACATTTTGGAGGATCGATGAGCGACTTCCTTTGGGGAGTGTCGACGTCCGCGTTCCAGATCGAGGGCGCGTTCACCGCCGGCGGCCGCGGCCCCTCCGTGTGGGACGAGTTCTCTCCGGTACACGAGAACCAGGACGCTTCCGTTGCGTGCGACCACTACAACCGGTGGCGCGAGGACGTTGCGCTCATGACGCAGCTCGGCGTGAACGCGTATCGGTTCTCGATCGCGTGGCCGCGCATCCAGCCGTCCGGCAAGGGACCTGTCAACGCCGAGGGCCTCGACTTCTACGACCGCCTGGTCGACGCGCTCGTCGACGTCGGTATCGCCCCCGTGGTGACGTTGTACCACTGGGACACGCCCCTGGAACTGGAAGCGGAGGGCGGGTGGCTGAACCGCGACATCGCCGACCGGTTCGCCGACTACACGGCGCTGGTCGCGGACCGGCTCGCCGACCGCGTGAAGATGTGGATCCCGATCAACGAACCCGCGATGGTGACGTTGCAGGGTTATGCGATCGGTGAGCACGCTCCCGGTAAGGCGTTGCTCTTCGACGCGTTGCCCACCGCCCACCACCTGAACCTCGCTCACGGCCGTGCGGTCGAAGTGCTCCGTTCGCACAACGCGCAAGCGGTTGGCACGGCGAACAACCACACGCCGGCCTGGCCGGTTGGGCCGAACGACGTAGCAGCGGCCGAGGCCTACAGCGAAATTCACAACTGGATCTACGCGGACCCCATGTTGTCGGGCCGATATCCCGACGCAGTCGCCGAGCTTCTGCCTATCGCCGATGGTGACCTGGCCACGATCCACCAGCCGCTCGACTTCTACGGCGTGAACTACTACAACCCGACGCGGCTCAAGGCGCCGTCCGAGGGCAACCCGCTGCCGTTCGAACTGGCGGAGATCGACGAGTACCCGCTCACCGGCTTCGGCTGGCCGATCGTGCCGGCCGGGCTGACCGAGATGATCAACGCACTGCGTGAGCGATATCCGGACCTGCCGCCGGTGCACGTGACCGAGAGCGGCTGCAGCTTCCCCGACGAGATCGCGGACGCCGACCGGGTCTCCTACCTCGACGGACACCTCAAAGCCGCGCAGGCAGCGGACGTCGCCGGGTACTTCGTGTGGTCGCTGCTCGACAACTTCGAGTGGGAAGCCGGATATTCACAGCGGTTCGGCCTGGTCCAGGTCGACTACGAGACGCAGCGACGCACGCCGCGCGACTCTTTCCACTGGTACAGAAAGGTGATCAGCGGTGAGTGAAGCCCTCGCTGAGCCGGTGGTGCGGGTTCGCCGTGGCTGGATGGCCTGGTTGTTCTGCGCGAACCTCGGGTTGTGGCTGGCGGTCTACGCGCCGATCCAGGTGTTGCTGCCGCAGCAGGCAGAGCTGCTGAACAAGGCGGACAAGGAGCTGGTGTTCGGCATCGTCACCGGCTTCGGCGGCCTGGTGTCGCTGCTGGTCGTGCCGTTGATCGGGTTCCTGTCCGACCGCACGACCTCGCGGTTCGGCCGCCGCCACCCGTGGACGCTGGCCGGAGCGGTCGTCGGCGCCGTCGGCCTGGCCGTGCTCGCGAACGCGCCTTCGGTGGTCGTGATGACCATCGGCTGGTGCCTGGTGCAGGCGGGGATCGGCGGAATGCTCGCCGCATTGACGTCGGCGGTGCCCGATCGGGTGCCGGTCGAGCAACGGGCCCAGGTCGGCGGGCTCATCGGAATCAGCCAGATGCTCGGCACCGTGCTGGGCGCGGTCGTGGTGACGCTGCTGGTCAGCGGGCTTCAGGCCGGCTATCTGGCGTGCGCGGTCATCGTGCTGGCCGGCGCCATCTTCTTCGTCCTGCGCACGCCGGACACGCAGCTCGTCATCAAGCCGGTCAAGCCGACGTTCTGGATCTCGCCGAAGCAGCACCCCGACTTCGCGTGGGCGTGGGGCGGGCACCTCATGATCAACCTCGGCAACGCGTTCGGCACCCTCTACCTCCTCTACTTCCTCGGTGACGTGGTCCACCACGAGTCGCCAGAGGACGGTCTGCTCGTGCTCATGGCGCTCTACGGGGTGGCGCTCGCCGCAGGAGCAGTGCTGTTCGGCGCACGGAGTGATCGTTCTGGCCGTCGAAAGCCGTATGTCTACGGTGCCGCGGCCGTGATGGCGCTGGCGGCGTTGATCCTGGTGATCTGGCCTACCTGGACCGCCGTGCTGATCGCCTCCCCGCTGCTCGGCGTCGGCTTCGGCACGTACTGGGCCGTCGCGATCGCGCTGCTCACCCAGGTGCTGCCGACCGCGTCCGACCGGGCCAAGGACCTGGGCGTGCTCAACGTGGCCAACGCGTTGCCGCAGGTCATCGCCCCCTTGCTGACCGCGTTGATCCTCGCCAACCTGGGCGGTTACCGCGGTCTGTTCGCGGTGTCCGCGCTGGCGACGACGCTGGCCGCGGTGTTGATGAGTCGAGTGCGATCGGTGGTCTGATGCAGCTGTCGGGCAAGAAGGTTCTGGTCACGGGGGCGTCCCAGGGAATCGGCGCGGAGGCGGCGTTCCGGTTCGCCGCCCACGGCGCTCATGTCCACCTTGTGGCCCGGAGCGCCGAACTGCTCGATCTACAGGTCAAACGGATCAAGGAGTTCGGCGGCTCGGCGACCGCTCATCCGGCGGATCTGGCGGACGCCGAGCAGATTCGCGCACTCGCGGAAGAGGTGCCGGCGCCGGACGTGCTGGTCAACAACGCGGGTGTCGGGCGCTGGCTCTTCCTCGACGACACGTCGGCGGACGAACTGGCCACCATGACCGCCGTGCCGTACCTGGCCGCGTTGCTGCTGACCAGGGAGTACCTGGGCGCCATGCGGTCGCGGGGCTCCGGCTGGATCGTCAACGTGAACTCGCCGGTGTCCAGGCTGCCGATCCCCGGCTGCGTGGGTTACCAGTCGTCGCGCTGGGCGTTGCGCGGACTGACCGCGTCACTGCGCCTCGACCTGCGGGGAACCGGCGTCGGGATCAGCGAAGTGGTGCCGGGCAAGGTCTCCAGCGAGTACTTCACCAACAATCCCGGCGCCGAGGAGCGGATCCCGGCCATCGCCCGGCTGATGATCCCCACGGTCACGCCGGAGCAGTGCGCGAAGGCGATCGTCGACGCGGTGGAGAAGGAACGTGCCGAGCACCTGTTCCCGTGGCAGCTCAAGGCATTCGAGATCTCCGGCCGGCTGTTCCCAGGTCTGACCAGCTACTTGGCCTGGAAGACCGGCACCCACCGCTAGAAGACATGAAAACGGCCCTCGTCTGCGCGGGAGGTGCAGACAAGGGCCGTGGTTGGTGACCGCGGACCGACGACGGTCGGGGAGGGAAGGTGCACGTCACCGGCCCGCGGGAATCTGTGGAGTTGTAAAGCTGACCGGGGCCCGCGATGTAGCGGTCGGGGGTTCGCACATCGCGGGCCACCGGTCAGTAGGCGGTTTGCAGACCTGGTCGTGTCGGGGGGACGCCAGGTCAGTCGCAAACGCCCGTTAGTGGGCTCGAGCCACCGCGCGGCGGGTCCGGGTGACAGGAGGAGTCACCGGGGCCTCGCGCAGATGGCGAGCCGGGCGCGGGGCGAGTCCGCCCGCAACCAGGTGTTCGTACGCGGCGCGCCACACCGAGCAAGGTGACTTCTGCTGGCGCCAGCGGCCGGAACATTCAGGGCAGTTGCCCTTCTCGTCCGGCTCGTGCGCTGCCAGCAGAGCACGCCATCCCTCGGTCAGCCGAGGGAGCTCGGATCGAGCCACCGACAGGAGGGACGGGGCGTCAGCGCGGCTCGCCAGCTCTGTGAGCAGGTCGAGGCGTTCCCACACAGCGTTGCGAAGAACCTGTCCGAGGATCGCGTCCATCGAAACGTCACCGTCACCTTTCCGCCTGGTCGGCGGCTTCGCGTAGTGCAGCCCTGAGCTGTACGAGCTGGTCGTGGGACAAGACTGCCGTCTCCCCGGGAGGGCCTACCAGGACCACTTGGCCCTGAACGACCTTCACGGTGAGCTGGCGGTCCCGGTCGACCACGTCGCCGCAGCTGATCTGCCACGTCCGACGTTGCCCGGTCATGCCGCGCCATGTGGATTCGGTGTCACCCGTCTCCACAATGGAGGTGGAGCCTGAGGAGGAGCTGTCCACTATTAGGTCGTTCCTCTCCGTGCTCACTCGCTTACCGGAATCTAGATTGCGATGATTCATGCCGGAACGGGACGTCACAGCGCCCACCGGTGGAAGTCTTACGGTGAGCGGTAAGCGGTGTTCGGCAGAGCCGATCAGCTCCGCCGAAGAGGACTTCTCGGGCTCGGGGACCTGCCCCTAGTCTGCCGATGACGCCCAACGGACTGTGAGGGTGCGCGATGAACACCATGAGTTCCCAGGGCTCTCCTATCCCCACCGAGGTGTGGGACCAGCAGGAGATGCGGGACGCACTTGCCCGACGAGAGATCAGCTCGGTCTACCGGCTGCTCCGAAGGCACGGCGTGTCCCAGCGCCAGATCGCGGCGCTCACTGGGCAGTCGCAGTCCGAAGTCTCGGAGATCCTCAAGGGACGCCAGGTGATGGCGTACGACGTCCTGACGAGGATCGCCATCGGCTTGGGTGTCCCACGTGGATACATGGGTCTCGCCTATGACGAGACAACGGCAGTAAGGGTGGCCGCAGCTGCGGACTCACCCCATCCGGAGGAGGAAGAGTCGGTGAAGCGTCGGAAGTTCCTCGCGCACGCCGCCGCCGTGACAGTGGGCGCGGCCGTGTTCGGAGCGGACTCCGGGTCGTGGGTCTCACACCCCACACAGACTCCGGCTCCGGGACGCATCGGCATGACGGACGTGCGGCAGGTCGAAGCGGCCACCCGTGCTCTGCGTGCCCTCGACTACCAGTACGGCGGCGGCTCCTGCCGTGACGCCGTGGTCGCCCAGCTGTCCTGGGGACAGCAGATGCTCGGCGCGAGCTCCACGGACATCGTTCGCCAGCGGCTCTTCGTCGCACTGGCAGACCTGCACAACCTCGCCGGCTGGACGTCGTTCGACACGGGCCTGATGGACTCGGCCCGCAACCACTTCGGTCAGGCGCTCGACCTCGCGAAGCAGGGCGAGAACGAGGCCCTGATGGCGAACATCCTGTACCGCATGGGCCGCGTCTACTTGCACCAGAACGCCCCGGACGACGCGCTGAAGGTGTTCCAGCTGGGTCAGCTGGCCGCGCAGAACTCCGGTTCCGAACTGGCGGTGGGCATCCTGTGCGCGAACGAGGCCTGGGCCTACGCGAAGATGGGTTCCGACGAGCAGGCGCTCAAGCTGCTCGGCCGCGCGCGTGACGAGTTCTCCCGCGCCGATGTCGTCGAAGCACCCGCGTGGGCGCGGTTCTTCAACGAGATCGACCTCTCGTCGATGATCGGAACCGTGCACACGGAGCTCGCCCAGTCCGTGGACGTCAAGTACGCCCGCACCGCGATTCCCTACCTGTCGAAGGCGATCAACAGCTTCGGTGACGACATGGCCCGCAGCCGGTCCTTCAACCTCACCTCGATGTCGATCAACCACCTCATCCAGGGCGACGTCGACCACGGCGCCAAGGTCGGTGGCCAGGCCGTTGACCTGTCGGAAGGCCTGAAGTCGGTGCGCACGAAGCAGCGCATGGAGCCTCTTCGTCAGGAGGCCGAGAAGCGCCGCAACAACCCCGAGGCCCGTGAACTGGCCGAGCGCGTCGCACGCTTCACCGGGGCTGACAGCGCCGCCTAGTGGCAATCTCGTTTGGGTCCTATAGCACCACGATCGGATGGCGTGGGACACGAACCGGTAACGCCAGGGCCTTCGCACACGAATGCAGCATCGACGGGCGAGAAATCCACGCCTAGGGTGCGGCAGGTCGGGGCGAAGGACGAGGTGCGGCGCGTGAGCCTTACTCGGAGGTGGCGTTCCAGGAGAGCGCTGCGGTCCGCGCAGTTGCTCGACGAGGTGGTGGACACCCAGCTACCGCTGCTGGCGGGCTTTGACGAGGAGCGACGGCGACGATCCGCCGACTACCTCGCCGAGCTCGTGGCGCTGGCTCAGGACTACCGCTACTACGCCAACGGCTGGATCGACAGCCGTGAGCTGGACCGCCGCGGTCAGCGGACGATGAACCGGCTGGCGCGAATGCGGGAAGAATCTTCGGCCCGACTGATCACCGACTAGTCCGTTCGCGCGCAGCTCGTCGCGCCGATCAGACCACTCGCCGAGTCCGGTCGAAATCGTGGATGTTTCACGTTGAACATTTGCCTCACCAGGGCACGGTCCCGGCGTCGTCGAAGAGACCGCCGGTCGGACCGTCGTCCGGCAGGGTGGCCAGCCTGACCGCGATCCTCGCGCCGTTCGCCGGCGTCTCGCGTCCCTGGAAACCGTTGAACTCGGTGGCGACGTAGCCGGGACAGGCACCGTTGATCTTGATGCCGGTGAGCTCCTTGGCGTACTGAACGGTGATGGCGTTCAGGAACGTCTTCGACGGCGTGTAGACCCCGTTGACGTCACCCAGTTCCACTCCCGGTGTGGTCTGCAGGCCCAGCGACGAGAGATGGCTCGACTGGTTGACGATCCGCGGCCGCGCCGACCGTCCCAGCAGCGGCAGCATCGCGTTGGTGACCCTGACGACGCCGATCACGTTCGTCTCCAGCACCTCCCTCAGGCTCTCCGCCGTCGCGGCAGAAGGCGCCATGGGCCACGGTCCCGCGATCCCCGCGTTGTTCACCAGCACGTCGAGACGGCCGAACCGCTCGTCGAGCAGTGACACGGCGGAAGCCACGCTCTCGTCGTCGGTCACGTCCAACGGCACAGCGAACGCATCGACGCCGTTCGCACGTAGTTTCGCCACCGCTTCCTCGCCGCGTTCGCGGTTCCGCGACCCGACTCCGACGCTGATCCCCAGTGCGCCGAGGCCTGCCGCGATCTCGTACCCGATGCCTTTGTTCGCGCCCGTGACCAGCGCAATCGTCTGTTCGCTCATGTATTTGATCGTGGTCTGGAACGCCGTCAGGACCAACATCACTTCGGTGCGGCAGCGATACCCGGCCGGTATGGATACCGTGGTGGGGTGGAGACCCGAGAGCTCCGATACTTCGTGGCGGTCGCCGAGGAACTGAACTTCGGCCGCGCCGCCGAACGCCTAGGCATCGCCCAGCCACCGCTCTCGCGGGCGATCGCCCAGCTCGAGCACCGGCTCGGCGTCGAACTGCTGACCCGGACCAGCCGCAGGGTCTCGCTCACCGACGCCGGTGAGGTGCTGCTGGAGGAGGGCAGGGCGATCCTCGGCGCGGTGGCGGCGGCCGAACGGCGAACCCGTGCCGCTGCGGCCGACCGGCCGTCGCTGGTGGTGGCCGCCAAGGCCGGCAGTTCCGGTGAGGTGCTGGCGAAGCTGCTCGACGCGTACGCCAACGAACCCGGAGCCGTGACCGTCGAGCTCCTGCTGTGCGAGTCGAACACCCACGTGCCGCTGCTCGACGGACGGGCCGACGTGGCGTTGCTGCACGAGCCGTACGACCCGACGACGGGCCTCGACGTGGAGGTCCTGGGCACCGAGGGCCAGGTCGCGGTCATGCAGGCAGCACACCCGCTCGCCGGCAGGTCCCCGCTGCGCATGGCCGACGTCAGCGACCTGCCGGAGCTCGCGCGCTGGCCCCGCAGCGATGGCACCTACCCGGACGGAGCCGGGGCCGCAGTGCGCAACCTGACCCAGCTGTTCCAGCTGATCGAGCTCGGCCGGGCCGTCGCCGTCCTGCCGGAGGTCGCCCGCAACGGGCTGGCCGAGGGGCTGGTCGCGGTTCCGGTCGTCGACGCACCTCAGGTGACGACGGTGATCGCGTGGCCACCGCACAGCCGGTCACGCGCACTCGCCGACCTGGTCAGGGTCGCGACGGGGTTCAGCTGACCGGAGCGCGGCTCAGGATCACGGCGAGGCCGAACGCGACGCCCATGATGGTCACCTCCAGGATCGCCCACTGCACGATCGCGGTGACCTTGTGCTGGGAGATCTTCGGCAGCAACCGCCACCGGATGTGCGCGCCGAGCACCGCGATCAGTCCCGCGCACACGGCCTTGCCCAGGAACAGCAGGCCGTAGCCGGTCGTGAACAGCGACTGCGGGAACGGCACGATCGGGTTGAGGACCAGCTCCAGCAACCCGTTGAACAGGCCCGTGACCGCGACGACGATCAGGCTGACGGTCGCGATCTTCGAGAACTTCGGCAACGCGATCGCCAGCAGGCCCTTGCGGTAGGCGACCAGTGCCATCAACGCGCCGAGCCCGCCGGTCCACGCGGCGGCGCCCAGCACGTGCAGCTCCATGGAGACCATCGAGTAGTCGTGGTACTTCCAGTTGGACGCGTGCCCGGTCACCGGGATCGGCAGCAGCCCGAACATCGAGACGAGAATCCGCAGCTCAGCGGGCACGGACTCGCCGCTGCGCACGGCCATCACGCCGATGATCAGGTAGACGAACGCGCAGGACGCGCTGAACAGCAGGCCCTTGCCGGCGCCCACGTTCCCGATGTAGTCGACGGCGTTGCCGATGCTGACGTCGCTGCCCGGCCGCAGTTCGGCGGCCTGCAGGACGATCGCCAGCAGGGCGGCGACCACCCAGACGGCGGCGGCGATCACCGCGGCCGGCCGGGCCAGCCGCATGACCGGTTCGGTGTGCGTGGGCCGGTCGAAGCCGAGCAGCTTCGGCAGGATCGACAGCCCGACGACGACCGTCGCCGAGATGTCGAGCAACACCCGTGTGACCGGCAGGCCGTACCGGACCGCCGCCCCGGCGTCGACGACCCCGGCGACCACGACGGGTGGTGCCAGCACGAGGCCGAGCGCGATGCCTCCGAGTGCGCCGAACACGAGTCCGGCGAGCACGCGGTAGTGGGTGGGGGCGGCGGTCCGGACGTCGCTCATGCCTTCGCGCCTCCGCCACCGCGCAGGGCGAAGAACACGCCACCGCCGAGCAGCACGACGGCGCCGACGATCCACACCCAGACGGGCAGGCCGTCGCTCGAACCCGAGTCGCCGGACGTGGCGTTGTTCGTCGCCGCGGCAGGCGTGCCCGTGCCGTCCTTCGTGAGCGTGAACGTCAGCTCACCGGAGACGGGGTGCCCGTCCGCGGACAGGATGCGGTAGCCGATCTTGTACTCACCGGCCTTGCCCAGGGCGTTGACCTTCGCGGAGACCGCGGTGTCCTTGATCGTCGGGTCGCCCGCGACCTCGTAGTGGCCGCCGTTCGCGTCGACGACCGAGATCGCGTTGATGCCCTGGCCGCCCTGCACGTCCTGGTCGAACGTCAGCGTGACGGTCGAGGGGCCGGCCTCCAGCGAGGTCTTGTCCTTCGGGTCACTGCTGATCAGCGCGTTGTGAGCCGCCGCGGGGGCGGTCGTGGCGAGCACGGCCGCACCAGCGAACAGGAAAGCGATCAGCGCGCGCTTCATGCCTTGCGCCTCGAACGCAGGATCGCGCCGACACCGAAGCCGAGGCCGAGCGCACCGACGGCCAGACCGGCGCCACCGAGGTAGCGGGCGGTCTTGTCGGAACCGGCAGCGGACGCCTCGTGCGTCTCGGTGCTGTTGGCGGCCGGGGTCGTTCCGTGGCCGTGGTCGTCACCGGCGGCGGCCTTCGGGGCGAGCTTCAGCGCGGGCGCCGGGTGCTCCGGCTCCTTGCCGTCCGCACCGGCGGCCTGGGCCCAGTCCACGACCTCGCCGTTCTCGTAGGTCTGCTTGGTCGGGAGTTCGAGCTTGTCCTTGCCCTCCGGCAGCGTGCCGATGGCGACGAAGAACTCCTGGTACTCGTTGACGTTGATCTTCACACCGGGCTCGGCGGTCCAGGTGATCGTCTTGAACGCCTCGGTGACCTCCTTGCCGGCGAGCGTCACGGGCTTGTCGAGCTTGCCCTTGACGACCTCGGCCTTCCAGCCGGCCAGCGGCTTGGTGCGCACCGACGTGAGCGGCGTGTCCTGCGGCAGCGTCACCTCGATCTTGGTGGTGCCTGCGTTGTCGCGCTCGTTCGGGACGCGGAACGCGAAGGTGGCGCGGCCACCCTGGGTGAACTCGGCCGGCTGGGCGCTGACGTGCGCCGATGCGATGGTCGGGGTGCCGAGCACGGCGATTCCGGCAACGGCGAGAACGGCGAGCGTGCGCACGCCAAATCGATTTGTAGACATGAAGTTGTGGCTCCTGATGCCAAAGGGGGTCTGCAGAGGGATACGGATGATCAGGAGTCACAGGGCGGGCCGCGCCGCCCATTTGCCCGCGACAACTCCAGGTGGTGCGCGTTCTGGAGGTACGGCGTGCGGGGGAACGTCCGCATCGGCGTGGAGACCGGCAGCGGCGTGAGCCTGCGGGGGATCAGGCGGGTGACGGCGGCGAACAGCCTGAACAGGGCGTTCTCGGCGTGGAACAGCAACAGCCCGGTCAGCGTCGCGGCCACGAGGTGCGCCACGAACATCTGCCAGGTCAGCGTGGTGGTGTGCTCGTGGTTGACCCAGGTCAGCAGCAGGTGCTGGGCGAGCTGGGCCGTGCCGAGCCCGGCGATGACCGAGAGCCGTCCGGTGCGCTTGTCGGCCAGCGATGCCGCCGCGAACGCGATCAGCACCACCAGTGGCAGCGCGTGGATGAACTCGGAGATCTCGCCGCCGCCCAGCCCGTGGGCGGTGATCGTGAGCGCGGCAGACGTCAGCGCGAGTGCGGCACCGCGAAGGGTGCGCAACTCACTCGTCCGTGTGCTCACGAGGTTGAGGGTAATCGGAGGAGTTTGGCCAGGTCTATGAGTGGGTATCTAGGGCCGCATGACCGTTCAATGCGACAAGCCGGGCCGTACCGACCGGGTTGTGTTCGGCGTTGCCGCAGGTCTCACGCTTGCGTTCGTGACCTGGGGAATCGTCGGTACCGAGAGTTTGGCAGCCGCTTCGAAGGCTGCGCTGGGATGGATCATCCAGCATCTGGGATGGGCCTTCGTGCTCTCCGCCACTGGCTTCGTGGTCTTCGCGCTGTGGCTCGCGTTCAGCCGTTACGGCAAGATCCCGCTCGGTCAGGACGACGAGAAACCCGAGTTCAAGACCGTGTCCTGGGTCGCGATGATGTTCAGCGCGGGCATGGGCATCGGGCTGATGTTCTACGGCGTCAACGAGCCGCTGACGCACTTCGTGAAGCCGCCGCCCGGTTCCGACGGAGATCCGTTGGAGACCGCGATGGCGACCACGCTCTTCCACTGGACGCTGCACCCGTGGGCGATCTACGCCATCGTCGGCATCGCCATCGCCTACAGCAGCTTCCGCCGGGGCAGGAACTCGCTGATCAGCTCGGCCTTCACGCCGCTGCTGGGCAAGCGCGCCGCCTCCGGCTGGGGCCGCGCGATCGACGTCATGGCGATCTTCGCGACCCTGTTCGGCTCGGCCGCCTCCCTCGGTCTCGGTGCCCTGCAGATCGGGAGCGGGCTGGAGGCGGCCGGGTGGGCCGGTGACGTCGGCAAGGGCGTTCTGGTCGCGATCATCGCGATCCTGACCGTGGCGTTCGTCGCGTCCGCCGTCTCGGGTGTCGCCAAGGGCATCCAGTGGCTGTCGAACATCAACATGGTGCTGGCCGTGGTGCTGGCGCTGTTCCTGTTCGTCGTGGGCCCGACGATCTTCATCCTGAACCTGCTGCCCACGGCCCTCGGTGACTACTTCCGCGAGCTCGCGACGATGGCCGGTCGTACCGCCGCCTCCGGTGGCGACGCGACCGAGACCTGGCTGTCCGGCTGGACGATCTTCTACTGGGCGTGGTGGATCTCGTGGACGCCGTTCGTCGGCATGTTCATCGCGCGCATCTCGCGTGGCCGCACGATCAAGCAGTTCGTGGCCGGCGTGATCCTGGTGCCGTCCGCGGTGTCGCTGGTGTGGTTCGCGATCCTGGGTGGCACGGCCATCTTCGAGCAGCGCAACGGCGTCGACCTCGCCGGTCAGTCCACTCCGGAATCGCAGTTGTTCTCGCTGCTGGACCAGTTCCCGCTGGCCGCCGTCGCCGGGGTCGTCGTGATGCTCCTGGTGGCGATCTTCTTCGTGTCCGGTGCCGACGCCGCGTCGATCGTGATGGGAACGCTCTCGCAGGAGGGCACCATCCGGCCGACGAAGCCCGTGGTGATCTTCTGGGGTGTGGTGACCGGTGCCGTCGCGGCGGTGATGCTGCTGGTCGGCGGGTCCGATGCCCTGACAGGGCTGCAGAACCTGACGATCATCGCGGCGCTGCCGTTCATGGTCGTGATGATCGGGCTCTGCGTGTCACTGGCCAAGGACCTGCGCTCCGACCCGATGATCAGGCGCGAGGAACGGGTCGCCGAGGTGATGGAGGAGGTCACCGCACATCTCGACCCCGGTCAGGTGGTCGAGGAGGCGGCGGTCAAGGCCGTCGCCGAGGTGACCGGCAGGACACCGGACGTCAGCGCACGTTCAGACGCCTGAGCAACTCCTGCTCCAGCATCTCCAGATCAGTTCCGACGGCCCGGTGCGCTGCTTTGCGCCGGGCCGTCGGCATGCGCTCGGACGCGCGCACCGCGGCGAGGAGCTGAGCGAGTCGCGCCTCGGTCTTCGAAACCCAATCGGAATCAGTTGCCCGCAATGTCTCCATCGACTCGGAGAAGCCGACAATTCGCGCGTGCAGCCGGGCGCCGTATCCGGAGTACTTACCGATGTCGGCGACGTCGATACCGAGCCGACGGGCCCGATAGCGGTCGTACTGCTCGCTCAAAACCCCAGCTCCGCGGGCGATCACGGGGGCCAGCACCGGAATGAGCGCGGGGGCCACCACCTTCGCGACACCGACCAGGCTCTTGGCCCTGCTGGGCGTGAAGCCGGCCTTCGCTTTGCGCGCCATTCGGGTACACCTCCTCCGTCACGTGAAACTTACTGCCCAGGTTGCCGACACATCTCCTCGGCGCGCGACATACCCTCATCCTGTGACTTCCCAGGTGCAGCTAGACGCCGGCGTGGTCACTCGTTGTCGGCGGCGGGTGCACCTCGAAAACGATCCGGACATGCGCGACGTTCCCAGGGCGGCGCCAGATCCGGCTTCGGAACAACGGAAAGCGGACGCGACCAACCATCGGCGTGCGGTGGCGGACGCGCTCGGCAGGATCGTCGGCTCGAACCTCTTCGAGGTGCCGAGCGGACCCGATGTGCGCAGCGCGGACCGGGAACGGGTGACGCTCGCGGCGATGGAGATGGGCGCCCAGTACATCTGGGGCGCCGCCCTGCCCCGCGATCCACGCGGTGGCCGTCGTGGCGGAATCGACCTGCTGGTCAAGGATTCCTCCGGCTACGTGCCGGTGCTCGTGGTCCGGCACAAGATCACCGATCCTGGCCAGGGCGCCCGCACGAGCCCGTTGACGATGCCGTTGCCCGACGGCAGCCGCACGGACCCGCACCGCAAGGTCCGTCCCCAGCCTCGTGATCAGCTGCGGCTGGCCCACGCGCAACGGCAGCTGCAGGCCGCCGGGTACGCGCGCAACGGCCGCGCCACGGGTGGCGTGATCGGCATGGACGCCGACGTGGTGCTGTGGCACGACCTGGAGGCGCCGACGTGGCCGGGCGGCCGCAACGCGCTGGCCGAGTACGACGCCCGGTTCAGCGACCGGCTGGCCGTGGCACTGGCGGCGGCGAACGAGCGGGAACCACTCGCCCGGCCGTCGCGGATCGTCGACTGCAAGACGTGCCCGTGGTGGCCCACCTGCGACAACGATCTCAAGCAGGGCCGCGACGTCAGCCTCGTCGTGCGCGGCGAGGACGCGGTGGCGTTGCGGAAGATCGGCCTGTCCACTGTGGACGACCTGGCCGAGCTCGATCCCGCCGCGACCGGTCCGATCCAGCTCGTCGGCATGCCGTTCGGCGACGCCGTGGTGCTGGCGCGGGCGTGGCTGCGCGACCTGACGCTGGTGCGCAGGGTGCCCGAGATGAACGTGCCGCGCGCGGACGTCGAGGTCGACGTCGACATGGAGAGCTTCGGCGATCTCGGCGCGTACATGTGGGGCTGCCTGCTGTCCGGAAAGGACATCGACGAGGAGCACGGCTACCGCGCCTTCGTCACGTGGGACCCGCTGCCGTGCGACGACGAGGCGCGGTCGTTCGCCGAGTTCTGGACCTGGCTGACCGGGATCCGGTTGCGGGCCAAGGCGCGCGGGCTGTCGTTCCGCGCCTACTGCTACAACGAGCTGGCGGAGAACCGCTGGCTGCTGGCGTCGGCGGAACGGTTCGCCGGCAAGCCCGGCATTCCGACCGTGGCGCAGATCAAGGAGTTCATCAACTCGGACTCGTGGGTCGACCTGTTCGGCATCGTCCGCGAGCAGTTCCTGTGCGCGCACGGCAAGGGCCTGAAGGTGATCGCGCCGGTGGCAGGGTTCTCGTGGCGCGATCCCGAGGCCGGCGGCGAGAACTCCATGCGCTGGTACCGGTCCGCGGTCGGTATGAACGGCGACGCGCTCGACACCGATCAGCGGCAGCGGTTGCTGGAGTACAACGAGGACGACGTCCGGGCCACCCATCGCCTGCGCGAGTGGATGACCTCGGACGCCATGTCCAGACTGCCTTTTGCCGGAGAGCTTTAGCGAGCTTTAGCGGGGTGCCATGCGGAGAGCGCCGTCCATCCGGATGACCTCTCCGTTCAGGTAGTCGTGCTCGATGATCGAGAGCGCGAGCTGCGCGTACTCGGACGGCTGGGCCAGGCGCTTCGGGAACGGCACGCCGGCGGCGAGGCCCGCGCGGAACTCGTCGGAGACCGTGGCGAGCATCGGGGTGTCGACGATGCCGGGCGCGATGGTGAGCACGCGGATGCCGACGTTGCTCAGGTCGCGGGCGGCCGGGAGGGTCATGCCGACGACGCCGCCCTTGGACGAGGCGTAGGCGACCTGGCCGATCTGGCCGTCGAACGCGGCGATCGACGCGGTGTTGATGATGACGCCGCGGGCGCCGTGCTCCAGCTCCTCGGTCTTGCCCATGGCCGCGGCGGCCAGGCGCAGGACGTTGAACGAGCCGATCAGGTTGACCTCGATGATCTTGCGGTAGAGGTCGAGGTCGTGCGGGCCGCTCTTGCCGACGGTGCGGGACGACGGGCCGATGCCCGCGCAGTTCACCGTGATGCGCAGCGGGGCGCCGGAACCGGCCGCGGTGTCGACGGCGGCCTGGACCTCTTCGCCCGAGGTCACGTCGGCGGCCAGGTAGGTGACGTTCTCGATCGCGTCGGCGTTCGCGATGGCGCTCGGCAGGTCGAGAGCGAAAACCTGCGCTCCACGCGCCGCCAGCGCACGTGCGGTCGCGCCGCCGAGACCGGACGCGCCACCGGTGACGATGGCCGCGGTACCCGAGATCTCCATGCCTTCATCCTCCTCGAAGCGAACTGCTCGCGAGGAGGTTAACGCTCGTTACCTCGAACTCAACGGTCGGTCCAGTGGAGCAGGGCCACCAACGGCACCGCTGCCACGAGCGCGAGGCCGATGAAGATCGTCGCGACACCCAGAATTCCCATGGCTAGAACTGTGCCGTTCGACGGTGTTCGAAACATCGGCCGCGCCGGTAGACCTCTGGTAGGAGATCTGTCACCGTCCGCTACGACCAAAGTCGTACGACGATCTGCCACTGCTCTGTTCGGGCCTAGGGCATACGTCACTTGGAGTCACGCAATATAGTTAGCCTCGCGTACCTTTATGGATGTGTTCACCACGCGCCCCGAACTCGTCGGCACCTTCGGCATGGTCGCTTCGACCCACTGGCTGGCCTCCGCGTCGGCCATGGCGGTGCTGGAGGACGGCGGCAACGCCTTTGACGCCGCCGTGACCGCCGGTTTCGTGTTGCAGGTGGTGGAACCGCACCTCAACGGCCCCGGCGGCGAGGTGCCGATCATCTTCTCGGCCGCAGGAGCGGCCCCTCGGGTGCTCTGCGGGCAGGGCGTGGCGCCCGCCGGAGCGTCGATCGAGCACTACACGGATCTGGGTCTTTCGCTGGTGCCCGGCAGCGGGCTGCTGGCCGCGACGGTGCCCGGAGCGTGGGACGGCTGGCTCACTCTGCTGCGCGACCACGGCACCAAGTCGTTGCGCGACGTGCTCGACCGGGCGATCGGGTACGCCCGCGACGGCTTTCCGCTGGTCGAACGCGCCGCGCACACCATCGGACTCGTCTCGGAACTCTTCCGCGACCACTGGCCGACGTCCGCTGCGCAGTGGATGCCCGACGGCGTCCTGCCGGCCCCCGGCGGCCGGTTCCGCAACCCGAAGCTCGCCGACACCTGGGAGTGGCTGCTGGCCGCCGCCGAGGCCGCCGGCTCTGACCGTGAGGCGCAGATCGAGGCCGCCCGCCGGGCCTGGTCGCAGGGGTTCGTCGCGGCGCAGATCGACGAGTTCTGCCGTTCGGAGTTCCGTGACGACTCCGGTCGTGATCACGCGGGTGTGCTGACCGGTGCCGACATGGCGTCGTGGGAGGCGTCGTACGAGGACGCGGTCGTCGCCGACTTCGGTGAGTGGTCGCTCGTCAAGGCCGGCGCGTGGACGCAGGGACCCGTTCTGGCGCAGCAGCTGCGGTTGCTGGAGGGCTACGACCTGTCCTATGTGGATGGCAAGCCCACTGCCGAGACGGTGCACCTCGCCGTCGAGGCCGCGAAGCTGGCGTTCGCCGACCGCGAGGCCTGGTACGGCGACGTTCCGGACGTGCCGCTGGAGACCCTGCTGTCGCGCGCCTACGCCTCCGAGCGCCGTGCGCTGATCTCCGACTCGGCGTCCTTCGAACTTCGGCCGGGCTCACCCGACGGCCGGGAACCGTTGCTCCCCAAGCACATCATCAGCGGGCCGTCGGCGTCGATCTCCGACCCGACCGGTGCGATCGGCGAACCGACCGTGGAACGCTCCGGCGTGACGCGCGGCGACACCGTGCACGTGGACGTCGTGGACCGCTGGGGCAACATGGTCTCCGCGACCCCGTCCGGCGGCTGGCTGCAGTCCTCGCCGACGATCCCGTCGCTCGGCTTCTGCCTGGGCAGCCGCGCCCAGATGTTCTGGCTGGACAAGGATCTGCCGAACTCACTGGCCCCCGGCAAGCGCCCGCGGACCACGCTGTCGCCCTCGATGGCATTGCGCGACGGCCGTCCCGCGCTGGCGTTCGGCACCCCTGGCGGCGATCAGCAGGACCAGTGGCAGCTCGGCTTCTGGCTGGCGCACCGCGCGGGCCTGAACCTGCAGGAGGCGATCGACTCGCCGATGTGGCACTCGAACGCGTTCCCGAGCTCGTTCTACCCGCGTGCCTGGACGCCGGGCGAACTCGTCATCGAGTCCCGCGCCGGCGCGGACGTCCTGGATGCGTTGCGATCGCGTGGCCACCAGGTCGTGGACGCCGGCGAGTGGACTCTCGGCCGGATGTCCGCCGTGGCAAGGGATGCCTTCGACGGACTGCTGCGCGCCGGCGCGAACGCACGCGGCGCGCAGGGCTACGCGGCAGGCAGGTAGTTCTAGCCGCCGATGATCCTGGTGCCGTCGTGGATCATCTCCACGTTGCCACCGAAGTTGTGCAGCGTGCTGACCCCGGCGCTGTCGCCGAGCTCGCTGACCTTGCCGATCGGGTCGACGTCGGGAAGCTGCGGCGCGGCACTCGCGGTGCCCGCCATCGCGGCGATCGCACCCGCGGCGATGCCGGCGGAAGCGACGATCTTCTTGATGCTCAAGACGTTCCGCTCCTAGAAAAAGTGGAACGGCGCCCGATTCGAGGGGGAGGGAATCGGGCGCCGCCCCGGCCAGGAAGGTTCTGGTCAGATCAGATGTCGACGGACGCGGCACCGGTCGGCACGCCGGTCGGCTCGTTCAGGCCGAGCAGCGTGGAGGCCGGAAGACCGGTCGCACCAGCGTCGACGTTCTCGACGAGCGCGTTGACGTCGAGGTCCTGCGCGTTGATCGCCTGGATCTTGCCGGCGGTGTCAGCGGTGTTCACGGACGCGAGGTCGCCGGCGGTGGCGATGTCGCCCAGCTGGCCACCCAGGTCGGGCGCGGTGTGAGCGGCGGCGGACCCGGTGTCCGCGTGTGCGATACCACCCAGGCCGAGCATGACGGTAGCGCTGCCGAGGGCAACAGCGGCCCCCGCGACGGTCTTCCTGAGGTTCATAGGCGCGAACGTGTCGTGTTCGGACCCTCTACATCAAGCTGCGTAACTCAGGCGAGGGAAGTTCTTCATCCTTTAGGAGTGCAACAGGGGCTTGTCACCGAACGTCATGATTCTGGTCGTATTGGACACACGAGGTCCGCTGACGAACAGGACGAGCGCGGTTGCCGGGGCACCTGATCCCGGGCAGCGTTCAAAGTCGCCGCAATCCGCGGCGACTTCGAAAACGACTGACGGCCTAGGCGATGGCCCCTGGCGGCAGCTTCAGCTTGAACGGCAGCGTCGTCACGACAGCCAGATCGGACGCGGTCGCCTTCATCAACGAGGGTGCGTTGCGAGCGCCGGGCTCAGGCAGGTCCAGCAGCCTGTCCACGGCCTCGACCAACGGGCCTTCGTAGATCCACACGGCCTGGGCCGGCCTGGCCGAGTCGCGAACCGCCGGCAGACGTCCTGCGCGCGCTTCCGTCTCCGACCAGAACAGGATCGAGTCGATGAAGCCTCTGCGCTGCTTGAACGCCATGATCCGGTCGAGCTGCCCGGCGTCGTCCCTCAGGTGGAGGAACTGAAAGCCACTCTCGCGCAGCTCGATGACCTTGTTCAGTGCGTGGTCCATGGCGCACCTACCCCTGTGAGGTCCCCTTCGGGTGACTGATCAGTCATACGACCCGAAAGGATCGTACGGTAAATCAACGTTCCGCCGTAAGACGTACTCCGAACGAGTATCTCAATTGGCGGACGTTTGTGGCGCAGGGTAATCGTTGGCCTTCTTGGTTGAGGAAACGGCCAGGAGGACCGCTACGGTTCGCACCAAGAAGACCAAACCTGCTGATGTGACTAATATCACCAGCGCTGTCATCGGGTCCTCCTGGGTCTCTCTTCCGTTGATGGTAAAGACGCGGCGGCTCGATCCAGGGTTGCCGCACCGGGCGGCCCGATATTCTCACCACTGTGATCTCGTACGCGCAGAACGCGGAAGACGTCCTCCTGGCCAGGCTCTTCGACGGCAGGGCCAGCGGCCGGTACGTGGACGTCGGCGCGTCGGATCCCGTTGAGGACTCGGTCACCAAGCACTTCTACGACCTCGGCTGGCGCGGCATCAACGTCGAGCCGATCCCGTCCCAGGCGGAGGCGCTGCGCAAGGCTCGGCCTGGGGATGTGACGCTGGCTGTCGCGCTCGGTCCCAAGAGCGGATCTGCCGTGCTGCACCACGTGGTGAACCGGTCCGGGTGGTCGACGCTTGACGGCGCCCTGGCGAGCACCTACCGCGCCGAGTCGACACTGGAGGTCATCGAGGTCGAGGTCGAGATCCGCACGCTCGCGGAGGTGCTCGACGAGCACTCCGGCCACGTCGACTTCCTCAAGATCGATGTGGAGGGCGAGGAGCGCGGCGTGATCGAGGGCGCAGACTGGGAGCGGCATCGCCCGCGTGTGGTCGTCGTCGAGGCGACGGAGCCCGGCTCGACCAAGGCCGCCCACCACGACTGGGACCCGCTGATGGTCGAGGCCGGGTACCGGTGCGCGTTGTTCGATGGCCTCAACCGCTTCTACGCCCAGGCGGACGACACCGAAGCACTCGAACTGCTCGCCGTGCCCGCGAACGTGTTCGACGACTACACCCGAGCCGAGGTCGCCGAGCAGCGGGAGGCGCGCATGGCCGAGATCGCGTACATCCGCAGGCTCGAGGAAGCCCTTCGGGAGGCGGAGCAGACGAAGCAGCACGAGTTGATCGAGTTCGACGCGCTGCGCGTGGCCGCACAGCACGCCGAACAGGAGACCACCAGGGCGCGGCAGCGGATCGCCGCGCTCGAGGCACGTCTCATCGAGCTGGAGAACGCTCCTCGTAGATAGCCTCGACGCGATCGCGGATGATCTTGCCGACCGCTTCGTAGCTGCACCGCTCCCAGATCGCCTGGCGGGCCGCCGCGCCCATGCGGGCCCGCAGCGTCGGGCTGTCCGCCAGGCGGCGCAGCCACGCGGCCGCCTGCGGGACGTTCGGTTCCGCCCACAGCAGGCCGGGGCGGTACCAGTCGGCGAAGCGCTCGTCGTAGCGGTGGTCGGCCATGGTGATCGGGCGGATGTCGTAGCCGACCACCCCGGCCGATCCTGGCGGCATGAAGTCGGTGTTGCCGCTGTAGCCCGTGGCCACGACCGGTTTGCCGATCGACATCGCCTCCGCCATGCCCATGCCGAACCCCTCCGAACGGTGCAGTGAGGCGTACACGTCGCAGCTCGCGAGAAGTGAGTCCATCTCGGTACGGGTCAGGTCACCCGTGATCAGCAGCCCGTTGACGTCGGCGACCGCTGTTTGCAGCGCGGCCGCCATCAGCGGGAAGATGTCGAGATCGACCACCTTGATCACGAGTTGCGCCGCGGTGCCGCGTTCGTGCGGTGCGAAGGCCCGCCGGAACGCCTCGATCACACCCCAAGGGTTCTTCCGCGCGTCGCTCGACGAGGCGCTGAAGGTGAACAGCACCACGAACGCGTCCTCGTTCAGGCCGAAGCGCGCACGGTCCGGCGACGGCGAGATCTCGGTGACCACGTTCGGCACGACCGTGATCGGCACGTCGGTCGCGGTCCGGAACGTCTCGGCCACGTAGGACGACACGACCCACAGCTCGTTCACGCGCGGCAGTTGCTGGAGCGTGTAGTCCAGGATTTCCGGCATCTCCCACGCCCACAGCGCGATCGTGTACCGGTCGAGTGCCGTGTCCGGGATGAGCTGGAACTCGTTGAGGTTCACCATCCACAGGTCGATCGGGTGATCCTTGCCGCCGCGCAGCTCCAGCATTTTGTGCGGCACCGGCACCGTGCGGACTGGTGCGCGTGAGTTGAACTCGGTGTACGTCATCGGCAGGCCGGCCCGCCGCATCGCCGAGCTGGCACGCCGGAACGACTCCGACAGACCGGTTGTCGCACGCAGGTCGGCGAAGAGGTTCACACCGGCCGGAACGACGTCGTCGGGCTTCTCACACACGGCGACGCCGTTCAGCGCACGTCGGTAACCGTCGGCCGCAACCGGCCACGAGGCGTGTTCGGCGACCCAGTCGCGCGCCAGCTTGCCCGCAGCACGGGCATTGGCCGGGTTCTCAACCACGTTCTCCAGCAGTGCCACCAGCTTCTCCGCCTCCCGAGCCGGCTCGGTCGGGACGCGCGGGCAGAACGCGCTGTCGAGGTGGCGGTGCTGGGGCAGGTCGCTCGTGATCACCATCCGGCCGGCGCCGAACGCTCGCATCATCACACCGCTGGTCTCGCCCATCGTCGGCCAACGCAGGTTGATCACGACGTCGGCCGCCGTGATCAGGTCCTCGAACGCGTCCTTCGCCGGGCTGAGCTCAAGGTGGACCGAATCCTCGAGGCCGAACTGCTCGATCGCGCTGACGACGTCAGCGTGCACGTCCGGGTAGTCGACGTGCCCCGCGATCAGCATCCGGGCGTTCGGCCAACGCCTGCGCACCTCGGCGAACGCCAGCACCGTCACGAGGATGCGCTTGATCCGGTTGAAGCCGCCGAAGACTCCGAACACCACGTGCTCGTCGGTCCACCCGAACCGCGAACGGATGGCCTCGCGGTCGGTGTCGTCGCGCAGCGGTGCGCCGTGCGGTACCACGAAGACCGGCTTGCCGGGGAAGCGTTCACGCAGCAACGCCGCCGAGTGCGGGTCGTGGACGATCACACCGCGGCTCGCCGTCACGACGCGGCTCTCCAACGTCATGGTGCGACTGTCGAGCATCTGCACACCGTCGACCTCGACCGCGGGCAGCCCGTGCAGCAGGGCCGGATCTTGCGGATCTCCCCAGATGGGGCCATGCGCGTCCTTCAGCTCCTTGTAGAACTCAGGGGTGAGCCCCTGGCAGTAGCCCAGGTTGAAGTCCAGCAAAGACATCTCGTGCAGGACGACCACGCCCGGTGCCGTGAGCGCCTGGTCGTAGATCCACGAGTGCACGCCTGCGTGGTTGCCCATCTGGTAGCACGCCACGCCCGTGGACCGTGCCCGTGGACTGGCACGGTCCACGGGTTCGACGTCGTCGCCCAGGTGGGAGAGGAGCTCGTGGGTGTAGTCGGCGATACCGCTGCGTTCGGGCGGCAGCGGGCTCCACATGCTGTTGGACACGGTCACATCCGTGCGGTCAGCGTGAAGCGCGCGCCGAGCGGGTGTTCGCGGCGATCGGTCGTCACCTCGGCGAAGCCCGCCGTCTCGGCCAGGAAACGCAGATAGGTGGGGTGCACCGGCCGCAGCGCGAACGGGTCGACGTGGAACTCGGGGCCGGCGGCCAGACTCTCCACCAGCAGCACGCCTCCCGGCCGCAACGACTCCGCGGCCAGCGACACGAACTGCCCCAATGTCTCCGGCGACAGCCGTTCGACGAAGCGGAAAGCGGTGACGGCACCGAGCGAACGCTTGTCGACCGCGGCGAGCGCGTCCAGCGGGTCCGCCTCGTCGAGGTGGAAGCCGAGTTCCGCGTTGTGCTTGACGACCGACGGGTTCGCTGACGCGCCTTGGGCGGAGATGCCCGCCTCCCGCAACACCTCGAACCACTCGCCTCGCCACGGCGCGGCGTCGAACACGGTGCCCCTGCCGTCGACTGCGGGCAGGTGCGCCGCCCTCGCCGCGCGCACGTGTTCGACCGGCCCGTCCAGCAGTTCGGCGATCGCCAGCTCCACGCCGTTCGCCCTGGCCGGGATCGCGACGGTGGACGCGTCGAACCCGGCGTCGGCGCTGCGGCGGAACCGGTCGAGCACGAGGTCGACCTGGGCGTTGCGCAGGCGGGCGTCCCGGGAAGCCGCGACGAGCTCGGCGAGCTGCGCCTCGATCGCGTCGAGGCGCTGGTCCACCTTCTCCTCGTGCAGGCCGGTGTCCACGAGCTGCAGGCGCAGGTCGCTGAGCTCCGTGCGAACGCTCCCGATCGCCGCGTAGAGGCGCTGGTTCAGCCCGGCCATGATGTTCTGGTCGGCGCGCTGCAGCTGTTGCACCTCGTGGGCGAGCTCGCCCCGCGGCACCTGCTGCTGGTCGTGCAGCATCTTGCTCAGCGCGTCGACGGCGTCGCGGGTGGCGATGTTGTTCTCGATCTGCCACTTCACCTGGCGGCGCCAGAGCAGTCGCATCACGAACCTGCCGAGCAGGTCGCGGGACCGCAGCGGAAGCCGCAGCTCCTTGTTCTGATCAAGGCGTACGAGAGCGTCCGCCAGGCGTGCTTCCGACATCAGCCGTCCAGGGAGTGCAGAGAAGGGGTCCGGGAATTCTAGTGCAGGTCAAGCAGGTGAATCAGGTGATCGGACGGTTCCGATGATCCGTCTGGCGACCCTTCTCGCGAGTGACGGGGGAACCGGCGCCGGTACCGTGACCGGCTCGCGGCGGGCCCGCCACTCCTCGTGGGCCGCTGTCAGACGTTCGGCCATCCAGCTCGCCGCGGCGTCGACCTGACGGGTGCGGAGGAGATGGGCGCGTGCGGCGACACCACGCCGCCGTGCCTCCTCCGGGTCGTCGGCCACCTCTCGCATCGCACGTGCGGCGGCGTCCAGGTTGGGATCGGCCCAGTGAGCGCCGGCCGGATACGGGGCCCAGCCCGGACCGACCTCCACCGTGGTGTGCGGGATCGGCCAGCCGGTCTCCGGCGTGACGAACTCCGCCGTTCCCGAGTAGTCGGTCGAGATCACGGGGATCGCGCGGATCATCGCCTCGGCGACAGTGAGCCCGAAGCCTTCGCCGCGGTGCAGTGAGACGTAGGCGTGGCTGGTGGCGTACAGGTCGGTGAGCTCGCCGACGGTGAGGTAGCGCTCGATCAAGGTGATCCGCTCGTCGCCGGCGACCTGGAGGCGGAGCCGTTCCGCGGACGCGACGTTCGAGTGCGAGTTCGTCGACTTGATCACCAGCTCGACGTCGTCACGGTCCTCGAAAGCAGTTCGGAACGCGGTGACCAGACCGTAGGGGTTCTTCCGTCCGGCCGTGCTGTTGTAGTCGAACGCGAAGAGGAAGCGCGTGCGGCCGCCCGGCTCGTGGCGCGGCTCACCGGGGTCGGGCACCGGCACCGGAATCGTGTGCACGGGTACCGGTGAATGCGCGGAGATGGCACGGCGGGAGAACTCGCTCACCGTCCAGATCTCGTCGACGTGGGCGAAGCCGTGGTGCATCGACGCGGGGAAGTCCTCGAGCTCCCAAGCCCACAGTCCGATGCGGTAGCGGTCGTGGCCCACCTCGGGGTTCGCTTCCAGCAACGGCGCGGTGAAGTCACCGTTGACGGTGATCACGCTGATCGGAAACCTCGGCGCGCCAACGGATGCTGGTGCTTCAAGTCCTGTTCGGACGGTCGTGGTGATCGAGTGCTCCTCGACCACGGACACGTGCGGGACCTTCGCGGCCTCCAGCACCCGCAGCACGACGCGGCCCATCTCGCCGATGCCCAGCTCGGCCGTGTGGTAGCCGGCGACGTTGACGCCGAACTGGTCGACGGGCGCGGCGGGTTCGAGCGGCTCACCGGGAAGCGCCCACTCGGGAAGGCCTTCGTGCGTGCCGTGCAACCGGCACCATTGCCGGAAACCCGGACCGAACGGGTGCGGGAAAGCCACCTGCAAATCGACGCGTGACCGCCAGACGGCCAGCGCGAGCCGGTTGAAGCCGTTGACGCGTTCGACCGGTGTCGCGGGGAGCCGGAGCCACTCCCGGAAGTGGTCGCCGTCAAAGGCGTGCGAGGGCTTCTCGCCGGTCGGGTTGAGCGGGTTCGCGCGCGTGCGCGTCTCGTGGAAGAGCATGCGCATCGGAGCGGTGATCGGCGTTCCGTCCGCGAGGAAGCCGAAGCGGTACGGCGCGTCGTGCGGCTCGACGAGACTCGCGTACTCGTCGTAGATCCGCTTCAGCTCGGGTCGTTCGGAGAACAGCACCTGCGGGCTGTCCGGCGCGATCACCCACGGCGTGCTCGGGTCGTAGTCGTCGAACCTGATCAGGTTCGCGCCCTCGAGCGGCCGCTCGTGCAGGTTCCAGTGCGCGAGCGCCGAGTCCGACAGATCGACGAATCCGGGGGAGCCGAAGGAAGCGAGAGGTGCCAGCACGAGGGCGCGCGGCGGGAGCTTGACGACGACGTCGTACTTCTCGAGGAGCCCTCGCACCACCTGTGGCGTTATGACTTCGGTCAGTTCACCGACGTCGTGGGCGGTCGCGAGCTCGAGGTACTCGTCCTCGGAGATCCCCAGCCAGTCCGGTGGGTCTTCCAGGTCGACGGCGACGAAGTCGTGTTCGGGGTGGTGTTCCAGGTAGGACGTGCCCAGCGCCCGTGTGGCGGGGAGCTGGGCACGTGTTGCCACCGTGCAGGCGACCACCCGATGGTCGCCCGTCGAGGTCACGAGCCGGACGGCAGGAACTCGAGCTGCGCCGCGAGGACGGAGTCGAAGTCCTTGCTGATCGCGGCCTGGTCCTTGCCCGCGACCTGGAGGCGCACGAGGGTGCTCTTGTGCACGTAGTGCGCGCGAGCCGAGCCCTTCTTGTCGCCCTCGACGTCGATCTGGTGGGCCGACACGTCCTCGGGGACGCTGCCGCCCGTGTAGTTCTTCATGTTGTACTTCGTCTGCAACGTGGCCAAGGCTTCGCGGGCGGTGGTCGCCGCGGCCGCGTCGCTCAGCTGCACGGTGATGACCTGAATCACGTCACCGTTCGGCAGCTTCGACACCGCGACACGTGCATTGGTCGCGCCGCCCGTGGTGTACACGGTGTTCTCCTCCTCGGTGAGGAGCTTCTGCGCCACGATGTCCTCGAACGTCTTGATCCCGCTCTGGTCTTCCTTGTTGCCGGGAAGGGCGACGATGTCCAGGTCGTCCTTCGGCTTCGGCTTGGTCGACGTCGTCTGCGTGGTGGTCTGCGCCGTGGTCTCGCCTCCGGTGCCGCCACCACCGGACTTGGTCGTGAACCACCAGATGCCGCCACCGATCAGCGCCAGCACCAGCACCACGCCGACGATCGCGAAGATGCGGCCCTTGCCGCTGCTCTTGCCCGCGTCGTCGAACGCCTCGGGCCCCTGGGCGATCCAGCCGGGGGTGGAGCTCCCCATCGGTCCGAACCCGCCGTCGCCGCTCACCCAGGGCGGCGGTGCCGGGGGACCGGACTGCCAGCCGCCCTGCTGCGGGTCGGGCGCGCCGACCGGCCGGACGTACTGGGTGCGCTCGGAGTCGCCTCCCTGTTGCGTGTTGACCACCTGGGTCGCGTCGGGGTTGGGCGCTGCCTGCTGCCCCGTGCTCACGACCTGGGTCGCGTCGGGATTGGGCGCCTGTTGCTGAGGAGGCATCGCCTGCCAGCGGTACGGCGCGGCGAAGGGAGCCTGCTGCTGGGGCTGGGGCTGGGGCGGAGCTGACTCTGAACCAGCCAGCACCTCGTCCCTGCGCCGGCGGTAGTCGTCCGCAGAGATTCGACCTGAGGCCAGCTCCAGGTCGAGCTTCTGCAGCTCTTCTTGCCAGGTCACGCCTGGCACCCCCTTCCAGATAACCGTCAGACCGCAACATTGTGCCGAAGACGACAGATCGGTATCGCGCCGACCTGGCAAGTCGTGACTTCCTTGTGTCACACGCCACCGTGGCTCGAAGCAATGGCGGTGTTTCGGTCGCGGAAAGACGAAAGGTGATTGCTCCGCACGGCGCGTAGCCTGGGCGTTCGACGTGACAGACGGTACCGCCGTTCCACATCGTGTTCGCGTACCGCCCCATCAGTGCGTCTCGGATGTGATGAACCTCTGCGGTCCACCGCGGTTGCTGCGAAGCATGCCGACCCTTCACCCGTACGCAGTACAGTCACCACGAAGTGCCCAGTTGGGCGTTCGGGGATGCCCGGCTGGGCTGCGCGGGAGGTCGGTTAGTGGGGGCGATTTCGGAATCGGGCACCGTTTCCGAACAGGGGGAGCAGCGACGTCGGCGGGTCCTGCGCGGGGCAGGGCGGTTGCTGAGGTCCGAGGCCGCGGTGGCCTTCTACTTCGGTCTGCTGATCTCGATGGTCTTCAACTTCCGGATCGTGCTGAACCCGCGGTCGTTGATCACCGGTGGTCTGGGCGACCCGCTGCTGCAGACGTGGGAACTGGCCTGGCTGCACCGCTTCCTGACCGAGGGCGGCGACCTGTGGACCGCGAACCAGTTCTACCCGGCGGAGGACAACTTCGCGTTCACCGACACCTTGCTCGGCTACCTCCCGCTGAGCCTGTTCGGTGATGGTCAGTATGCGGCCGTCTTCCGCTACAACGTCGCGTTCGTGCTGGCCTTCGCGCTGGCGTTCGCCGGCTGCTACCTGCTGGCCAAGCAACTCGGCAGCAGCTGGCAAGCAGCCGCGCTGGCCGGTGTGGTGTTCGCCTGGGCGCCGTGGCGGCTCTCCCACCTGCACCACCTCAACGTCGTGTCGACCGGTGGCATCGCCCTTGCGCTGTGGGCGCTGGCCCGCGGTCACGGGTACTCGTTCCAGGAGCGGACCGAGCCCCGACCCTGGTGGATCTTCGCCGGGTGGCTGATCGCCGCCTGGCAGGTGTCGATCGGGTTCGCCATCGGCCTCCCGTTCGTCTATCTCATGGGACTGGTCGGGCTGGTGGTCGCGGTCTCCGCCTGGCGCAGGCGGTCCCGGCCGGTTGTGATCGCGAACGCCTACGGCGCCGCAGTGTTCCTTGTGGTCACCTGGTTCTTGGTGACGCCTTACATGCGGGTGCTGGAGACCTACGGCTTCGCGCGGACCTGGCGTGAGATCGAGGTGTTCTCACCGCCGGTGAACGGGTTGTGGACGGCTCCGTACGAGACCTGGTTGTGGGTCGAGACGATCTTCAACGACCACAGCACGATCCCGGAGCCGGGCATCGGCGAGAAGCTGCTGTTCCCCGGACTCGTCGTTGTGCTGCTGGCCGTGATCGGCCTCTTCGTCAGCGCGTGGCGGGTCCGTGTGCGCGTGCTGCTCGGATCCGCCGTCGTGCTCTCCGTCGTCCTGTCGCTCGGGGTGAACTTCCTCGACGGAGCCCTGTACCGCTTCCTGTGGGACTTCGTTCCTGGCTGGGACGCCATGCGCACACCAGGACGGCTGGTGCTCTGGGCGATCCTTCCGCTGGCGCTGCTCGCGGCGGGAGCGGTGACGGAGTTCGGCAGACTGCTGGTCGACCGCACGCAGGTGGCCCTGAAACTCATCGCGATCTACCTGCTCGTCCCGGCGCTCGCGGCGTTGCTGGAAGGCATTCCGCGCTGGCCGCACGTGCAAGCTCCCGGCATCCCGCCGGATGTGGCGCGCGTGTTCGAGCAGACCCAGGAGCCGATCCTGATGCTGCCGATCGACGACACGAGCGACTTCACCTACCTGCTCTGGTCGACCGAGGGCTTCCCGAAGCTCGCGAACGGCAACTCCGGCAACTTCCCCCCGCAGTACCAGGAGATCTCCGAGGCGACCAGGACGTTCCCGGACCAGCGCAGCATCGACGTCCTCAAGCACCACGGCATCCGAAAGATCGTCGTCGTCAAGTCGCGTCCATACGGTGTCGACTTCGCGGCACGGCCGGTCGCCGGGCTGCCGGTCGAGCGCGTCGAAGAAGGCGACATCGTGAAGTTCACGATCACGGGCTGACCACGTACGTGGCTATGAGCTGAAAGTGACGTGCGCCGGTGGGGCGGACAGTGGGGACGTGACGTGTGCCCATGCCCCACGTTCGAACATTTGTTCTATAAACGGGTGTCTTGCCGGGGTCAAATGACCATTCTGCGTGCGAAATGTCCGAACTCACAGTCTGCTCACGCGTGATGGTCGTCACCCATTCGGACTATAGGTATCAGACCGTCTATTTGTGAGTATTCGGCCGTTGATGTTTAGTCCGCGTGTTGTCGGGGGACATGCGCGTGACCACGGGGGACCCACTTGTTCGACCGCCGAGGGGCGGCGGGGCAGTCACGCCTGCGCGCGCCCAAAAAACTTGTCGGGGCACTTCTGGCCGTGACGATCGTGGCCACCGCTGTCGTCGTCACCGCCAGCGCGCCGAAGGCTCCACCGCTAGCAGTTCCCGTCACCGAGGCGCCGGACACCGGCAGTGCGCTGATGGCCGCCCGCGCGCAGGGCACCGAGGTCGAGGCCCTCAACCTGCGCACCTCGACGCGTGAGGTGTTCGCGCAGCCGGACGGGCGGCTCAAGGCACTTCTCTCGGCGGCCCCGCAACGGGTGCAGACCGACGGCAAGTGGACGTCGATCAACACGGACCTCGCGCCCGAAGGCGGCGCAATCGCACCCAAGGCCACCGGGGCCGGTCTCGTCTTCTCCGACGGCGGTGCGAACGAGCCGCTCGTGCGGCTGAGCAAGGAAGGCAGGTCGTTCGAGCTGACCTGGCAGGGAAACCTGCCGGCGCCGGCGCTCGACGGCCCGGTCGCGACCTACTCCGAGGTCCTCCCCGGCATCGACCTGCGGATGATCGCGCGCAACGACGGCTACCAGCAGCTCCTCGTCGTGAAGAACCGCGAGGCGGCGAAGGAGGTCGCGCGCGTCCGGTTCGGCGTCAAGACCGACGGACTCACGCTCAAGCCCGGTGAGAACGGCGCGTTCACCATGGTCGACGCGGCCGGCGCGACGGTGTTCGAGGTGCCCACGTCGCTGATGTGGGACTCGAAGAAGCAGGAGAACCCGGAGGCGCCGCGCACCGACCAGCAGGTCGTCGGGGTGGAACTCGCCGCCGACTCCCTCACTCTGGTGCCGCACCAGGGCATGCTCACCGATCCCGCGACGGTCTACCCGGTGTACGTCGACCCCGGACCGCACACCGGCACGAACGACGGCTGGACGACGGTCTACGACGACGGCACCAACGCGATGCGCGACGGCACGCACTGGAACGGCTTCAACACCCAGGCCGAGGACACGAACGCCTGGTGGATCGGGATCAACCCCACCGCCAGGTCCGGCAAGGCCTACGGGTGGAACCTGAAGACCAGGACGTACTTCCAGTACAACACCAGCTTCCTCGCCGGCAAGGACATCTCCTCGGCGAGGCTCGACGTCGCGGTCGTGCACTCACCCACGTGCAACGTGACGCACAACCACCGCCTGTACCAGTCCCAGTGGGACGTCGGCTCCGGGACGAACTGGAACAACCAGCCGGCGGACTGGGGCGTGATCAGCGAGATCGGGATCCCGGCCGTGTACAACGGCTGCTCCGGGCACAAGTACCTCTCCTTCACGGCCGGCAACTTCCCCGACCAGATCGACAAGGGCGGCAACTCGACGTTCTCGATCCGCGCCGCGGATGAGAACAACCAGGACTTCTGGCGGAAGTTCAACCCCGGCGAGTCGAAGCTGGTCATCTACTACAACGGCACCCCGAACACGCCGACCGAGCCGTCGACCGACCTGAACCTCCAGGCGTGCGCCAACTGCGACGGCATGCCGTGGGTCGGCGACTCGACGATCCAGCTGCGCGCGCGACTGTCCGATCCGGACGGTGACCAGGTCAACGGCGTCTGGGACGTGTACGACGACGTCGTTCCCGGCGATCCGGCGAAGCAGAACAAGCGCGTGTTGTCGTCCGGTCCGCACGGCTCGGGTTCGCTTGCGGCCAAGGACGTCTCGCTCGTGAACGTCGACGACGACCGCCTGATCACGTGGTTCGTGGCGGCGTCCGACGGCGCGAAGCAGGGCGGCTACGTGATCGGGCCGAAGCAGTTCCGGGTCGACCGCACGGCGCCGGTGAACATGCCGGACGTCACGAGCCTCGCCTACCCCGCGGACAACCGGTGGCACGGCGGCACGACCGTGGCGGGCAAGTTCACCTTCACCGCCAAGGACGCCGACGTCGACCGGTTCGAGTACACCTGGGACGACGGCGAGTGGACCCCGTCCAAGTCCGTGAACGCGGACCGGCTGGGCGGTACGGCCACCGTCACGCTGACGCCGCCCGGTGACGGGCCGCGCGACCTGTTCGTGCGCGTCAAGGACAAGGCGGGCAACCCCGGCCCGAAGCAGATCCACCACATCTACGTCCGCGCGGGCAGCGGCGCGATCGCCCAGTACACGATGGACGGCAACGTCAACGACAGCGCGTACCTGGGCGACCGGCACGGCACCGCGCACGGCACCACGAGCTACAGCGCGGGAGCCTCGGGTTCGGCTCTGACGCTCGACGGAATGGGCGGCCACGCCACGGCGCCGAACTCGGTGCGCACCGACTCGAGCTTCAGCGTGTCGGCGTGGGTGCGGCTCGACGGCGGTCTCGACCAGTGGTGGCGCTCCGCGGTGAGCCAGGACGGCAACGTGGTCTGCGGCTTCTGCCTTCAGTACCAGGCCGACCACCGGCGCTGGGTCTTCGTGATGCCACAACAGGACTCCGCGAGCCCGACCACGTGGGCGGGCGTGAGGTCGCTGGAGGAACCGACTCTCGGCGCCTGGACACACCTCACCGGCACGTTCGACGCGGCGACCAAGCAGGTCCGCATGTACGTCAACGGAGTGCTGCAGGGCACCTCGCAGGCCAGTTCGCCCTGGAACGCCGCGGGTGACCTGCGCATCGGCCAGGCCAAGGCGCAGAGCGCCTTCGTCAACAACTGGCTCGGCGCGATCGACGACGTGCGCACGTACGACCGCGCGCTCACCGACACCGAGGTGCGCGGTGAGGTCCGTCGCGACAACGTCCAGGCAGGCCACTGGCGCTTCGAGGAGGACCGTGCCACAGTCGCGCGCAACTCCGTGTCCAACGGCGAGTCAGCGACGCTGTCCGGTGGTGTCTCGTTCTTCGAGCAGCGTCCGCAACCGTTGAACCACGCACTGCGCTTCGACGGCTCGGGTCAGGCTCGCACCACGGGTCCGGTCGTGCGCACGGACAAGAGTTTCAGCGTCTCGGCCTACGTGACGCTCACGGACACGAACGTCCCGATGACGGTGCTGTCGCAGGACGGTCCGGACTCCAGCGGGTTCGTGTTGCAGCAGAAGGACGGCCGCTGGCAGTTCGGCATGACCGAGGGCAACGGCAACACCGCGTGGAACGTGCTCGCACAGACCGGCCCCGGCACCGCCGTCAAGGACACGCCGACGCACCTGACCGCGGTCTTCGACTCCGGCACCAAGAAGGCGACCCTGTACGTGAACGGTGGGCAGCCCGTGGTGAGCCAGGCGGCGGCCAAGCCGTTCTGGGACTCGGCCGGGGCGTTCGTCATGGGCAACGACCAGCAGGGCGCCGCTCTGCAGGGTGACCTCGACGACGTCCGGGTCTACAGCAGGGTCTTGGCGGCGGACGAGATCGGCGACATCGTCAAGCTCGACGCGGACCCGGTCCGCCAGTGGCGGCTCGACGGCGACGGCGCCGACACGTCCGGCTACGGCGGGAACGCGACCCTTGGCGACCCGGTCAGCTGGGTCGGCGGGCAGAGCGACAACTCCGATCCAAAGGACCTCGCCGTCCGCCTGACCGGTGTCCCCGGATCGTCGTTGCGGGCAGGGCACGCGGTGGACACGTCGCGCAGCTTCTCCGTCAGCGCGTGGGCGCGCCTGGACAAGGTCGTCACCGACCGCTACCCGGCCGTGCTCTCCCAGGACGGCAACGCGGTCAGCGCGTTCCAGTTGCAGGCGACGGCCGACGGGCACTGGGCGTTCGCGATGTTCAGCAAGGACCAGACGGGCGGCGGCACCATCTGGCCGCGCGCGATCGGCTCGGTCGCGCAGCTTGGCGCGTGGACTCACCTGGTCGGCACCTACGACGCGACCAGCGACCGGATGACGTTGTACGTCAACGGCGTCGAGTCCGCCTCTGCCACGAACCCGGACGCCTGGGACCGGCCGGACGGCCAGTTCCGCATCGGCCGTGCCCAGTGGAACGGCGCCGACGTCGACCTCTTCCCAGGCGCGATCGACGACGTCGAGGTCCACAACCGCGCGCTGTTCGCCGACGAAATCCGCGACAAGGCGGGCCGTGACCTCAACCTCGTGCACAAGTGGCAGTTCGACGAGGGCACCGGCACGAACGCCGCCGACTCGGTGGGTGGCAAGGCAGGCACTCTGACCAACGCCACCTACGCACCTGGTCGCCTCGGCAACGCGGCGTCGTTCAACGGCACCAACGCCGAGGTCTCCACCGACGCCGTGGTCCGCACCGACCAGAACTTCACGGTGTCGGCGTGGGTCAAGCTCCCCGCCAACTGCAGCTCGACCTGCAAGCGGATCGCTGTGAGTCAGGACGGTGAGCACAACAGCAAGTTCCGCCTCGGCTTCTTCAAGGACCGCGACCACATGGGCAACTGGGTCTTCGAGATGACCGAGGACGACACCGACGCCACCAAGGTCACCGTGGCCGCCGTGTCGGCGGAGGTCGACGACTTCAACGGCTGGGTGCACCTCGTCGGCGTGTACGACCGCGCCGCGAAGCAGGTGTTGCTCTACGTCGAAGGCAACCGGGTCGGCGACGGCGTGGTCAACTCCACGTGGCAGGCGAACGGCGGTCTCCAGATCGGCCGCGCCAAGCTTCGCAGCGCACCGGCCGAGCGCTGGACGGGCTCGATCGACGACGTCCGCTTCTACACCGGCGCCCTCGACAACAAGGGCGTGTTCGACCTCTACGGGTCCTACCCGTCGCAGGACCAGCCGGTCGCCACGCTGCCGGTCGCGGACGCCGGTCACTGGAAGTTCCGCGAGGCCACCGGTCTCACGGGCGCCGACAGCAGTGGCCGCGGCAACACGGTCACCCTCAGCCCCGGCAGCGGCTGGATCTCCGGTCCGGCGAACGGCGGCGTGTGGCTCAACGGGTCGAGCCAGGCAGGTGAGACCGCCGGTCCGATCATCGACACCTCGGGCAGCTACAGCGTGTCGGCTTGGGCGTACGCGGAGAACGGCATTACCGGGAACAGGTCGATCGTGGCGCAGGAAGGCACGCACGACAGCGCGTTCGTCCTGTCCTACAACGGTGATTCCGGCAGGTGGGCGGTCGTCGCACCGAAGGAGGACGTGAACGGCGGCTCGGCGACCGTGCTCGTCTCGTCCGAGCCGGCGCAGCTCACCCGCTGGACACACCTCACGGTGGTCTACGACGCTCCGCCGAACGAGGCTCCGTCGGACGCCCCCACGTCGAAGCAGCTCCGGCTTTACGTCAACGGTGTGCTGTCGGCCGTGCAGGTCGGCGTGACCGGGTGGAATGCCACCGGTCCGTTCACGATCGGCCGCAGCAAGTGGGACGGCGTGAAGGGCAGTTGGTGGTACCGGGGCGTTGAGGACGTCCGTGCCTATGGCCGCGCGCTCACCTCCGGTGAGGTCGCCAAGGTCTACGGTGACCACTCGCCGTCCGAGTTCGGGTTGTACGACTTCAACGGCAGCAACGCGAACGACAGTTCGTGGCGCGCGAACAACCTGGCGCCGTCGAGCGGAACGTCTTACGTGCCAGGCGTTTTCGGTTCGGCGCTCAAGTTCGACGGGACGGCCTCGGCCCCGGCGACGGCGATCGGTGCCAACACCCGTGACAGCTTCTCCGTGCAGGCGTGGGCCCGCCTCGACGACGACAAGCGGACCTACACGGTGCTCAGTCAGGACGGCAACCGCGTGAGCGGTTACGCCCTGCAGTACCGAGCGGAGTCGAAGAGGTGGTCGTTCGGTTCGCACGTGCAGGACTCCGACGCGGCGCCGATGGTGAAGGCGCTCTCGGCCGAGCAGGCCGTGCCAGGCCGGTGGACGCACCTGGCGGGTGTCTACGACCACGCGGCGGGACAGCTGCGCCTGTACGTCGACGGGAAACTCGCCGGCACCGAGAAGTTCCAGATGTGGAACGCCGAGGGGAGGTTCGCGCTCGGCCGTGCCAAGGCACAGGGCGCCGACGCCGACCGCTTCGCCGGCCTGATCGACGAGGTCCGCGTGCAGCAGGGCGTCGCCCCTGAGGTGCGGATCCTCGCCAACGCGTCGCGGCCACTGCCGGCGGCGGGCCAACTGGGCCGTTTCGTCAACGAGAAGGGCGAGCACTACACCGGTCCCACGGACGTGCCCGCGCTGCCCGGCTACCGCTTCGAGACGCCGCGCGGCATGACGGTGCCGCCGACGGATCCGAACACCGTCCGTCTCTACTCCTGCAAGCAGGGCGAGGACCACTTCACCGCGATCCAGGCGGACTGCGAGGGAGCGACGCTGCTGAGCGAGATCGGGGCCGTTTACTCGGTCAAGCCGACCAACATCCCGGTCATCGGGCTCTACCGGTGCTCCAACGGCGTCCAGAGGTTCGACTCGACCTCGGAGACCTGCGAGGGGTCGATCTTCCAGAAGCAGCTCGGCTGGGTCCGGGCGTACACGGTCCTGAGCCGTCACTTCAACAACCAGTGGCCGACCGACCACTGGAGCTCGCCGCACAGCACCTCGCCGGGTTACTACCGCGAAGGACCGCTCGGCACGGTGCTGCTGATCGACATCCCGGGCCAGACGGCCTCGCTGAACATCTGCCAGGACGGCTCGGACGTGTACACGTCACTCGACGCGAACTGCGACGGCAAGACCCGGATCTCCGGTGGCGGCCGCGTCTACAGCTCACCGCCGGAGGGCCTGCCGTCCAAGCCCCTGGACCGCTGCAAGCAGACAGGGGTCCCCAACCTCAACCGCTTCGACTCGGTGACGGGCTGCGGCACCAACGAGTTGCAGCAACGCCTGGGCTACGTCCTCGTGTCCGCACCGGCCGTCGCTCCGACTTTCTGACCCTGGGGGAGAAGCACCATCATGAAACTCAAGCGTGCCCTCATCAGAGGGCTGACGGTCTGCCTCGCGCTCACGGCGGTCACCGCGACCGTCCAGCAGCAGGCGATCGCCGCTCCCGGCCCGTCGGTGAACGCGTCGGACGTGAAGTCCGTCGCGACCACAAACGGTTCCCTGTCCTCCCGCGGTCCGGACGAGGCGACCACCCGCGCGCTGAAGGGAGACCAGCCGTCGGCGGGAAACCAGCAGGGTGGTGGCTCCTTTGCCGCGACGCCGTTCTCGGCCTCGGCTTCGTGGGAGGTGTCGAAGCAGAGCGGAGACTTCAGCTGGGCCTATCCCTTGCGAGTTCCGCCGGCGCCCGGTGGATTCGTCCCTTCGCTGGGGCTGTCGTACCGATCGTCCGCAGTGGACGGTCTGACATCGGTCACGAACAACCAGCCCTCGTGGGTCGGTGAGGGCTGGGATCTCACGGCAGGGTTCATCGAACGTGCCTACGGTGCGTGCGCCCAAGACGACTCCGGCAGCACGACGCCACCGAAAACCGGTGACCTCTGCTGGCGCAGTGATAACGCCACCGCCTCGTACGGTGGCCGTGGCGGCATGCTGATCAAGGACGATGCCACCGGGACCTGGCACGGCAAGTCCGACGACCGATCGCGGGTCGAGCGGCTGACGGCGGCCGGCAACGGTGACAACGACGGCGAGTCGTGGAGGATCACCACGGTCGACGGCACCCAGTACCTCTTCGGCTCACGGCCCGAGGCCAAGTCGACGTGGACCGTTCCCGTCTTCGGCGACGACAACGGCGAGCCGTGCCATCAGACGACCTTCGACGCCTCGTCGTGTGATCAGGCATGGCGGTGGATGCTCGACAAGGTCATCGATCCTCGTGGCAACGTGATCCTGTACTCGTACGAGACCGAGACGAACAACTACGGCAAGAACCTCAAAGAAGCAGCCGCCACCTACGTACGTGCGGGCACGTTGCAGCGCATCGAATACGGTCTGCACACCACCGTGCCTGGGCAGGCGACCGGCAGGGTCGAGTTCGCCCTGACCGACAGGTGCGTCAAGGAGTCCACCTGCACCTTCGACAAGAAGGAGAACTGGCCGGACGCGCCGATCTCCGCGCGCTGCGACACAGGGACGTGCAAGGACAACTACTCGCCCACGTTCTGGTCGACCAAGAAGCTGTCCACGATCACCACGCAGGTCCTGCGCGGTACCGGCTACACCGACGTGGACCGCTGGACGTTGCGGCACGAGTTCCCGAAGGGTGACGACGTCTACCAGGCCGCGTTGTGGCTCACGGGCATCACCCACACCGGACTGGTCGGCGGACAAGCCGCTCTTCCCGAGGTCACGTTCGAGGGCACGGCGATGCCGAACCGCGTCGACGCTCCGACGGGCATCGGTCCGTTGAACCGCTACCGCATCACCGGTGTCGTCTCCGAGGCCGGTGGTGTCACCACGATCAAGTACGCGGCTCCGGACTGCGTGCCAGGCGCCACGATGCCCGCGAACGCGGGGTCGAACACCCTGCGCTGTTACCCCGTGAAGTGGGCTCCCGACCTCGGCGCCGAACGCGACGACTACTTCCACAAGTACGTGGTCGAGTCGATCACGACCTCGGACCGGTACGCCGGCGGTGCCGAGCAGATCGTGAAGTACGAGTACCTGGACGGCGCCGCATGGCGTTACGACAGGTCGGAGTTCACGAAGGACGACAAGAAGTCCTGGAACGAGTTCCGCGGTTACGGGCGGGTTCGCATCCGCACCGGCCATGAGAACGATGCCGGTGGTCCTGTGACCATGACCGAGGAACGCTTCTACCGCGGCATGCACGGCGACAAGCTGCCGGACAACGGTGTGCGTTCGGCGAAGGTCGCGGACTCGGAGGGTGGCGAGTGGGAGGACTCGGACTGGCTGCACGGCTTCAGCTTCGAGAGCCAGACCCACAGCGGGACGAGTGAGGACGTCGTTACCAAGACGATCTCAACCCCGTCCTGGTCCGGGCCTACCGCGACGCGCGGCGACTTCAAGTCTTACTGGACGGGCACGGCATCCACGTCCTCCTACACGAAGCTCCGTGCGGGTGGCTGGCGCGTCACGAAGTCGGAGAGCGAGTACGACGATCACGGCCAGGTCATCGTGGCCAACGATCTGGGAGACGTCAGCACTGCGGCGGACGATCGTTGCACGAGGACGGCGTACGCGCAGAACTCGGCGAAGTGGATGTGGTCCTATCCGTCCCAGGCCGAGACCGTGGCGGTCAGCTGTGGAACCGCGGCGGTCTTCCCCGCCCACGCGTTGGGCGGAAGCAGGACCACCTACGACGATTCCGCGAACGTGACCAAGGTCGAGGTGATCGACCAAAGACCTGCGCCGAGTCCGGTATGGGCAGTGACTTCGACGACGACCTACGACTCGTACGGTCGGCCTCTCACGGTCACGGACGCGTTGAACAACACTTCGCGGACGGAGTACATCCCGGCGACCGGCGGACCCGCAACCGGCACCGTTGTCACGGATCCCTTGGGACATGTCAACACCAGCACGGTCGAGCCTGCTTGGGGTCTGGCATCGAAGATCGTCGATCCCAACGAGAACACGACAGAGGCGGCGTTCGACCCGCTGGGTCGCACCATTCACCTGTGGAAGCCGAACCGCCCGCGTGAGGACTTCTCCGACCGGCCGAGCATGTCGCTGGTCTACGACGTCCAGCGGGATGCGCCGAGCTCGATCACCTCGACGACGCTGGCGCCGAACGGCAACTACCTCAAGTCCACAGTCGTCTACGACGGGCTGTACAGGCCACGCCAGAACCAGTACCCGACCTACGGCGGCCGGCTGATCGTCGACACCAGGTACGACTCGCAGGGCCGTGTCGTCCGTGCCACCCAGGAGTTCTTCAACGCCAACCCGGTCGACAAGAACCTCCTGGCCTTCAGCGAGACCGACGTGCCCGGTCTCACCCGCACCGAGTACGACGAAGCGGGCAGGGCCAAGCACACGATCTTCCAGGCCGGTGGTCAGGAGAAGTGGCGCTCGACGACCGCCTACGGCGGTGACCGCGTCGACACCACACCGCCTTCCGGCGGCACGCCGACGACGGTGGTCAGCAACGCTCGTGGCGAGATGACCGAGCTGCACCAGTACAAGGGTGCCGCCGCGTCCGGTGACCACGACACCACCCGATACAGCTACACCTCGTCCGGCAAGCTCACATCAGTCGTCAACCAGGCGGGCAACACGTGGAGATGGAGCTACGACCTGCGCGGTCGCCTGACGAAAACGGAGGACGTCGACAAGGGCACGTCGACCTACACCTATGACGCGCTCAACCGCGTCGCGTCTGTTACGGATGCACGCAACTCCACGCTGACGTCCACCTATGACGCGTTGGGCCGGAGAACGTCAGTCAAGTCCGGTGCCACGGTCCTGCAGGAGTTCGTGTACGACACTGCTCAGTACGGCAAGGGCTTGCTTGCGACATCGACCCAGTACTCCGGCGGTCAGGCCTACATCAATCGCATCAAGGCGTACTCGTCGCTCGACAAGCCGATCTCCGTCGAGATGCAGATCCCGGACAGTGAAGGACCCCTCAAGGGCCTGTACAAGGCCAGCTTCACCTACAAGCCTGACGGCAGCCGGGCAGCCATTGGGTACGGCTCCATCAACGCGGCGGCTATGCCGTCGGAAACCGTGCTGACCGAGTACGACGACTTCGGCAGACCGCTCAAGACGTCGGCGGGGTTGAGCGGTTCGGGAACGGACACGCTGGTCAACAGCACCTCCTACACCCGCCTTGGCGAGCTGTACCGGCTTGAACTCGGCACTACCGGCAAGCGCACGTGGTTGTCGAACTACTACGACGACAACACGCGCCGGCTGAACCGCTACATCGTCGACGCCGAAGTCGCGTCCCCGATGCAGGCGGACGTCAACTACGCCTACGACGCCGTCGGCAACATCAACTCGATCACGGACGCCCCGCAGGGCAAACCAGTCGACCGCCAGTGCTTCAAGTACGACTACCTCCGGCGGCTCACCGAAGCTTGGACTCCCGGCGGTGACTGCTCAGGCGCGCCTTCGACGGCGTCGTTGTCGGGGCCAGCGCCTTACTGGCACTCCTTCGGCTACGACCAGACCGGCAACCGGCTCAGCGAGACGCGGCATGCCACGTCCGGTGACACGACGCGGACCTACGGCTACCCGGCCACCGGTTCGCCACGGCCGCACGCGGTGAACTCGGTGACGACAGCAGGGCCTGGGGTGAATCAGGTCGACGAGTTCACCTACAACGCCATCGGCGCCACGGCGACACGAAAGGTGAAGGGCAGCAACCAAACGCTCGACTGGGACGCGGAAGGTCGCGTGACCAAGGTGACGGAAGGTGTCAAGGTCACCGAGTTCGTCTACGGCGCCGATGGTTCGAGGCTGATCCGCCGCGACCCGAACGGCACCACGCTCTACCTGGAAGACCAGGAGGTGCGACTGGTCAAGGGCGCCACCACTCCGATCGTGACCCGTTACTACGCGCACGGCGGCACGACCGTCGCCATGCGCGAGGGCAAGACCAAACTGACCTGGCTCGCCTCGGACATCCAGGGCACGAACCAGATCGCGGTCAACCGGTCGACGATGGAGGTGCAGCAACGTCGTCAGCTGCCGTTCGGTGAACCTCGCGGAACCGCAACGGACTTCCCGGGCGAACGTGGCTTCGTCGGAGGTACCGATGACGATTCCACCGGCCTGGTGCACATCGGGGCACGGCAGTACGACGCGGCACTGGGCAAGTTCACGTCGGTCGACCCGATCATGGACCACACCGACCCGCAGCAGTGGAACGCCTACGCGTATGCCAACAACAGCCCGATCACGTTCAGCGATCCGACCGGTCTGGCGTACTGCGACTACAACGTCTGTGCCGGCGATCCTGGCCACAACCCCAACGGGCCACGCAACAACGTGAGCGGCCAGTGTGTCTACAACTGCCACCTCAGTCACAACAACTACACGAGCGCCGGTGATGCTCCAGGAGGCGTGGCGCTGCAGTCCGTGAAGGACTACGGCAACGGATTTGTCGCCGGCTACGCGGAAGGCGCGGCTTACCTCAACGGCGTCAAGCTGCCGTGGACGCCCGCGGAGGCCGACATCCACATTCCGCGTGCCATGAAGGCGCTGGGTGGCGGAATCTATGGCGAGATCGGCAGCGAAGACAACGTCGAGAACACCTTCAACGCGCTAATCGCCTACTGCAACAGAAGCTGCTCCGTCGAGGACTACAACGAGCTCAGCATTCCGTGGTTGTTGTTCCTCGGTGAGACCGGGGCTCTCTCCGGCAACGGACGAGGTGGTAACGCCCCTCTGGCGAAGTCCGTGCAGAAATTCGTGAAGCAGGTGTGCGGCCGCAACAGCTTCACCGGGGACACCCTGGTGCTGATGGCGGACGGCTCGACGAAGCGCATCGACGAGATCAAGCTCGGCGATCACGTCCTGGCGACAGATCCGGAAACGAAGGAGTCGGGTTCGCGGGAAGTGACCGCGACGATCATCGGTGAGGGCGTCAAGTCCCTAATCGAGCTCGAGGTCGGCGGCGTGGGCAAGATCATTGCCACGGACGGTCACCCGTTCTGGCTGCCCAACTTGAAGAGCTGGACGGAGGCAAAGGACCTTCACGTCGGTTCTGTTCTGCGGACCTCTGCAGGCGCCGAGGTGCAGGTGACCGCGACAAGGAACTGGGTCGCGGTAGAGCGCGTGTACAACCTCACCATCGATGGCATTCACACCTACTATGTGATGGCTGCGGACACGCCTGTGCTCGTGCACAACACAGGAGTGTGCTGGCGAACCGAGTTCGACTCCCTTGCTCCCGGGAACCAGAAGCACGTGCGGACGGTGAGCAACACGAGTGACTTGCGGGCGATCTTCGACCGGTGGACGAAGGGAGCCGATCCTCTCGCCCCACGGGGTCCGAAGATCCCGGAAGTCTACAAGCTCAAAGACGGAACGGTCGTTCAGTGGCGCCTGGGTTCCAAATCAGGTGGCGAAACAATTGACATCCACCCATCGGGTGGAAAACCTCAGAAAGTTCACATCGAATGACCAATGCTGTTGAACCGATAGCAGTAGAGATGCTGATCGACGGTCTGATGGACTGGGTGTCTGTCGACATGGCGATTGGCTGTGCGCGCGAGGCGGCCGCGGAGAACGGTGGCGACTTCAAATCTATTGCGATCGCAGTGATCGAGCATCTGCTGCTCGGAGGCTTGATGGTCCCCGGTGATCTCGGCGAAAGCGGTTTTGAGGCGTGGCCTGGAAGCCCGTCCGAATTGGTCGACAAAGTGATCAGGCAATGCGAGTCGTTCAACTGGGATCCGCAGGGTGCGGCTTGCTGGCTCTCGAACACGGAAACAGGAGACAGACTGGTGTCTTGACGACCATCTGCTGGCCGATCAAGGTCACCTGCCCGGCCGTGCACCGCGGCCGGGCAGGTGTGAGGTCGTTGATGAGGTTTCGGTTTCTCGTCGAGACGGGCTGCACGACACGAGCCGGTTCGACGCGGTCTACGAGCGCCGCAGAACCGTCTGATCAGCAGAAGATCAGTCCGCACTGCTTGGTGGTCGTCGTCGTGGTCGGCGGCCGGGTGGTCGTGGTGGTGACGGGCGGCGGCGCCTTGGTGGTCGTTGTCGTCACCGCCGCGGTGGTGGTCGTGGTTGTCGTCGTAGTCGTTGTCTTGGAAGAAGAAGACGGTGCTGTCGACGAGCTGGACGCCACTGTCTGTGACGGGGTCTCGGACTCCGTCGGGATCAGCGAAGGCGTGTTGATGAGCGAGACGCGGGCCGGTTTGTCGCTTCCGGGCCCTGTCGGATCGCCCGACGCGAGCGATCCGACAAGCGGTGCGAGCACGTAAAACGCGGCGACGACCGCCCCCAGGAGAGCCCCGGTCGCGAGCCGTCCCGGCCCACTCATCGCCGCCAACACCCCGATTGCCTATCCCGTTCACTCGATTGGGTCAAGCGAACCGGTTGTTTTCGGTTCAATCAAACCTTGGTGACCGTCACGCCGACTACGCCCTGTGACAGAGTTGCGATCGTCTTGAAGGCCTTCGGGGTCAGGTCGACGCATCGGCCGGTGATGAACGGGCCGCGGTCGTTGATCCGCACGGTCACCGTCTTGCCGTTCGATCGGTTCTTCACCTTCACCCGCGTGCCGAACGGAAGCGTCTTGTGCGCGGCCGTCAGCTTGTTGGGGTCGAAGCGTTCGCCGCTGGCCGTCGTGCCGCCCCCGGAGTAGTAGGAAGCCTTGCAGGTCTCGGCAGAGGCCACGGGGGAGAAGAGCACAGCGGTGGTGGCGAGAGAGGCCAGCGTGAGGCCGGCGGCCGCGAGAGTCTTTGTCATGTCACAAGGAACTCAGGTCCCGGCAAAGACTCGCCTAACGCGCGCCTAACCGGGAAACTGCTCGGCCGCGGACACCAGGAGGTGCCAGTCGCCGTCCGGCAGCGTGCGAAGTCGATCAAGAATTCCGGACATCCTGGCCAGTAACTCAGGGTGATCAGTCCAGAAGGAGTGATCTACTCTCAGTAGAGCTGCGAGCAGGTCGCCGGGGTACAGGGCGACCGAGCGCAGCGGGTCGCGCTCGACTTGTTCCAGCGCCAGCAGCGCGGTCACATCGAGCCCCACCTGATGCGTCACGAGCAGGTGCAACGACGTCGGCGTCAGCTGTCCCACCGGCAGGTCGCGCAACGCGCACAGGTCGCGGTAGAGCTGGGTCGACGACGAGTCGGGTCTGCGCCAGTCGTCTTCGCTCAGGTGCGCGAGCGTGTTGTCCCGGTCCACGCACCCATGGTCCACGCAAAAGGACGCCCTAGCGGGCTGACTGAGGCAACGGTTCGGCATTGGGCGACTGCCAGCCCACGCGGACGAGCACCTCGCCCTCGTGCAGCAACACCTGCGACGCCAGGCCCCACACCGTCGACGCCAGCAGCACGCCGCTCACGGCCTCGCCCACGCTCAGCCAGTCGCGCCCGAGCATCCGCAGCAGGACGCCGTTGCGCCGCGCGACCAGTTCGATGTCGCAGTTCTCGGCGCGGGCCGCGTGCAGCAGCCACGTCAGTGCCGAGTCCGGCACCTCGTCGGCCGTGTAAGGCCGCGGATCGGCCCTGCGCAACGAGATCGCCGCCGCCGGGGCCACCTCGCACGAGAACGGATCGAGCTCCCAGCGCGGGTGCACCGACGCGATCTGGCCATCCGGCTGGGGAGTCCGCAGCACATGGCAGTCCCAGCCCATTGCCGACAACGCGACCCGTACGTGGTGCAGCACGGCACCACACGCGAGCAACGCCGTCTGGTCCGTGCGTGTCGTCACGAGCTCAAGGCACTCGTTGCCGTTTCGCCATCGCCACGGCGGAACGATGCCGAACGACGGTGCCCTGGCGGCGAGTTTCAGCACTTCCTCGACGGTTCCCGCGTCTGGCGTGCGCACGCTGGTCCTCATCCGGCCAGCCTGCCCACGCCGGGTTGCACGGAACCTGCGTCACGACTGCGCGGCCGCAACCACCGAGGTCACGGTCATCGCCGCACCGCGCGTGAAGTGCTCTTCGTACGCCTCCGGTCCCAACGCCTGCCGGCACAACGCCACGCATTGGTCGTGCGAAGCGGCGAAGTTCGCGGATCCGAACAGCGGCAACCCGACCGACTGCCACACCCGGTCCGCGCCGCCCAGCAGCAGCGCGGCGTGCGACGCGGACCCGGTGACCACCGAGATCAACGCCAGCAGCTCCACGGACACCGCGATGCCCAGCAGGTCGTTGAACTTCTCCTTGATGCGCAACGCGGTAATGGCCAGCTCACGGGCCCCGGCGACGTCACCGCGTCCCATCGAGACGAAAGCCAGGACGTACAACGCGAACGCGCGCGCCCACAGCTCACCGTTCTCCTCACACACGTCTCGTGCCTTGGCGCAGATCTCCGCCGCACGGTCGAGTTCACCGCCGAACGCCACGGTGATCGCCAACGCCACGCGCGCCATGACCACGTTGCTGTCCATGTGCCCGAGTTCGGCGTGCCGGCGGTCGGCCTCGGCCAGCAAAGTTGCGCCCAGCGGCAGGTCGTCGTCGAACACGGCCGCCGCGCCCTGCACATAGGTCGCGTAGACGTCGGCGTCCTCGTCGTCCAGCAACGCGGCCTCGGTGCGGCACTGCTCCAGCAACGCCGGCACCGCGGAGGTGTTGCCCTGCAACGTCGCCAGGTAGCCGGTGACCCACAACGCCTTGCACCGTGCCCGCGACGGCTGGGTCTCGAGCGACAAAGCCCAGTTCAGCCAGTGCCGTCCCTCGGCGAACCGCCCGCAGCCGACCCAGTAGAACCACAGCGTCGCCGCCAGCCGCAGCCCCGAGTCGGCCTCTCCCGGTGTCGTCAGGGAGTGCTCCAGCGCCGCTCGCAGGTTGCCGCGTTCCGCCGTCATCGCTCCGACGGTCGCGGCCTGCCGTGGTGTGAACCAGGCCCGTTCTCCTTGCAGGGCAATGCCTGCGTACCAGTCACGATGGCGCGTCTTCAGTCGCGGCTCTTCATCGCCCGCACGCAACCGCGTCTGCCCGAACTGGCGCATGGTCTCCAGCAACCGATAGCGCGCCACGCCCGCGTGTTCTTCGCGCTGCAGAACGGACTTGTCGACCAGTCCGTCGACCGCGTCGAACATGAAGTCCGCGGTCAGCGACTCGTCCGAGCAGATCGCCTCGGCCGCGGCCAGGTCGAAGCTGCCGGCGAAGACCGACGCCCGCGCCCACAGCAGCTGTTCGCGCGGTGAGCAGAGGTCGAAGCTCCACTCCATCGTCGCGAGCAGGGTCTGGTGCTGCGGCAACGCGGTGCGTCCACCGTCGGTCAGCACCCGGAACCTGTCGTCCAGCCGCTCCAGCAACTGCGCCGGAGTCAGCGCGCGCACCCGCAACGCCGCCATCTCGATCGCCAGCGGGATGCCGTCGAGACGTTTGCACAGGTCCGTGACGGCCTGCTCGTTCGCGCGCGTTATGACGAACGAGCCGGGGATCGCCGCATCGGCGCGTTGGGCGAACAACGTCGCCGCCGGATAGGGCACGGACAACGGCGCCACGGACATCACCTGCTCGCCATAGACCCGTAGCGCGCGGCGGGACGTGGCGATGACACGGAGATTCGGAGCCACTCGCAGCAGCGTGTCCACCAGGACCGCGCAGTGGTCCACGACGTGCTCGCAGTTGTCCAGCACCAGCAACGCGTCCTTGCGGGCCAGGAACTCCGTGAGCACGCTCAGCTGCCCGCGTCCCGTCTGGTCGACCACGCCCAGCGCCTCGGCGACGGTGTGGGGGACCAGGGCTCGGTCGCGCAACGCCGCCAGCTCCACCAGCCACACGCCGTCCGGTGGCTGCTCGGCGCGCGCCACGTGCACCGCGAGCCGCGTCTTGCCCACCCCGCCGACGCCGATCAGCGTGACCAGCCGGTGCTTCCTGATCAGGTCGGCGACGTGCTCGGTCTCCGGGCGGTCCACGAAGCTCGACCGGTCGGCCGGCAGGTTGCCACGCACCGGGACCGGCGTGCGTTCGGGCAGGTCGAGGCGCGGATCGGCGGTCAGCACCGCCTGCTCGAGGTCGCGCAGCCGCGGGCCGGGCTCGATCCCGAGCTCGTCGACCAGGGCACCGCGCGCCCGTTGGAACGCGGCCAGCGACTCGGCCTGCCGCCCGCACCGGTACAGCGCGATCATCAGCTGTTCCCACAGCCGTTCGCGGAACGGGTGCTGCTCCACCAGCGAGTTCACCAGCGGCGCCACCGCGGCGTGCTCGCCGAGCGACAGCGACGCCTCCATCAGGTCCTCGGTCGCGTCCATCCGCAGGTCGGTGAGCCGCGCGGACTCCTGCCGGGTCCACTCGCCCGGCCGGCAGTCCGCGAGCGGATCGCCGCTCCACAACGCCAGGGCTTCGCGCAGCATCTTCGCGGACTGCAGCGGTTCGTCGGCGTGCCGTGCTGCTGTGACGAGCGCCTCGAACCGTGCGGCATCAACGGTGTCCGCAGGTGCGTTCAGCACGTAGCCCGGCTCGCGGGTGGTGATCAACTCACCGAGCCCGGCGTCGCGAATCTGGCCGCGCAGACGGGCGAGCAGGCTGTGCAGGGTCTTCGTGGCGGTCGCCGGTGCCTCGTCCGACCAGAGCGCGTCCACGAGCGCACTCCTCGGCACCGTCTCTCCCGGATTCAGCGCCAGCCGTGCCACCAGGGTTCTCTGTCCCGCACTGCTGAGCTGGACTGCTCCGTTCGGACCGGTGAGTTCGAGCGGTCCGAGCAGCCGGATTATCACGTTTTTCGTCCTGTCGTCAGCCCCCGACAAAGGCTGGAACCGCGCAAAGATATCGCAATGGAATTCGACCCGAGAATCAACGCCCAGCGCGTCACCGCATACGCCGACCTGCGCGCCGTGCTGGCTGATCCGGTGACGTTCTCCTCCCGGAACATGACAGGTCCGCAGGTCGCGGCCGTGGCGGCGATGATGCCACCGGAGCAGCGGCGATTGCTAGAACTCATGTCCTCGCTCAACGCGGCCGACGGCACCAGGCACGCCCGAATTCGTGCGGCGGCGAATCAGAAATTCACTCCAACGGCCGTGCGCCAAATGGCTGACACAATTAGGGAGCGCGCAAGGACTCTGCTCGACGAACTGCCGGCGGAAGCCGATTTCGTCAGTCAGTTCGCCGCGCCGTTCGCGTTGGGCGTCGTCGGAGACGTGCTCGGTGTGCCGGAAGCGGACTTCCCGCTGTTCCGCGAGTTCGTGGCACCGGTGCTGGAACTGACCAGCGGCGAGGAGGTCAGCGAGCGCGTGCTCGGGTCGTACTTCGCAGGGATGAACGAGTTCTGCGCCTACTTCGCCCGCTCGAGCGCGTTCAGGGGCGGGCAGTTGTCCGAGCAGGAACGGCTGTCGCTGTGCCTCGCGGTCGTCGTGGCCGGAACCGACTCGACCACGAACATGCTGGCCAGCACGTTGCTGAGACTCGACGCCAAGGAACGACGGCTGGGCGGCGTGGTCGAGGAGGTCGTGCGCCTGGACACGCCGTTCATCGGTTTCTTCCGGACGGCGACGTGCCCGGTGACGATGGGCGGGGTGAAGATCGCCGAGGGCGACCACCTGTTCCTCGACTACGCGGCGGGCAACCGCGACCCGAAGGTGTTCACCGAGGACTTCGACCCGGGAAGGCCGTCAGTGCCGGGCCATCTCGGCTTCGGGCACGGACCGCACTACTGCCTCGGCGCCCAGCTCGCGAAGCTGGAGGGCCGGATCGTCGCCGAAGAGCTGCTCGACCGCTCGTCCGAGGTGGCCGAGCAGCCCGGCGACGTGCGCTACCGCAGGCACCTGATCAGTCACGGGCCCGCGGCGCTGCGATTCAGACCAGGGCAGCGTCGAGGGTGATGTTCTCGACGGCCGCGAGCGCCTTGGAGACCGGGCAGTTCGCCTTGGCGCCCTCGGCGGCCGTGACGAAGTCCTCCTGGGACAGGCCGGGCACGTTGGCGCGGACGGTCAGGTGGATGCCGGTGATGCCGACGCCCGCCTGGAAGCTCACCTCGGCCTTGGTGTCGATCGAGGTGGGCGGCGTGCCGGCGCCGGTCAGGCCGTGCGACAGCGCCATCGAGTAGCACGCGGAGTGCGCGGCGGCGATGAGCTCCTCGGGGCTGGTCTTGCCGCCCGCCTCCTCGGCGCGCGCCTTCCAGTCGATGTCGAAGCTGCCGCTGTTGGAGGTGGCGAGGCTGACGTTTCCCTTGCCCTCGACGAGGGAGCCTTCCCAGTGAGCGTTTGCCGTCTGCTTGATGGCCATGATCTCCAGGTCCTTTGTCGAACGGGCTCGATCAGGTTGATGCGAGCGGACTCCACCACCCTTTCACGGGCGGGCTCGGAGATCACCCCGAGAACCGCTCGACTCCGGCTGCGAGAGTCTGTCGTGTGAACGTCGTGCTGCCGCCGCGTGTCGTCGCCGGGGATCGGGTTCGTCTCGTGTCACCCGCGAGCTACCCGAGCGAGGAGGAGCTCGCGGAGTCCGTGCGGGCGCTGGAGAGCTGGGGGCTGGTCGTCGAGGTGGGCGAGCACGCGCTGGACCGGCACGGCTACCTGGCGGGCCGGGACTCCGATCGGCTGGCCGATCTCGACGACGCCTATCGCGATCCCGGAGTGCGGGCGGTCATCGCCACCCGAGGTGGCGCCGGCGCGTACCGCATCGCCGGGATCCACGGCTTCCTGGCCGGCGCTCGCTCGGCGGCCTCGACGCGGTCGTTGCTGATGGAGACCGAACCCGCCGTGCTGCGTCGCGACCAGGAGGCGCTCACAGCGGCCGTTCAGGTGGGCGGCGTGGCCACGGGCACCCTCGTCGGCGGGCATCTCGGCACCGTCGCCTGGTCGGTGGGCGCCGGTCTGCCCGATCTGGACGGCGCGATCCTGTTCATGGAGGCGCCACGGGCCGTCGGGCTGGGACACGTCGACCGGCAGCTGACGCAACTCGTTCGATCGGGCTCGCTGCGGGGACTGCGCGGGGTCGCGCTCGGCCGGTTCCCAGGATTCGAGGACTACGTCGACCGCGAATGGACCGTCCTCGACGTTCTGCGCGACCGGCTGGAGCCTCTGGGGGTGCCGGTGCTCGGCGGCATCGACGTCGGCCACGGCGACCACCCGTTGTCCATCGCGCTTGGACCAATGGCCGAGTTGGACGCCGACGCGGGCACGCTCACCGTCGGCCCCGCGGTCCGCTGAAACGAAAGAAGTCCGGCACCCAATGGGCACCGGACTTCTTTCGAGAGCGGATGACGAGACTCGAACTCGCGACCCTCACCTTGGCAAGGTGATGCGCTACCAACTGCGCTACATCCGCACTGCCTTACGGGAAAGAACTATACAACAGCCTCAGACAGCGTCTTGCGAGGGGGGTTCCAAACCGGCCAGCAGTTGATCTACCTCGTCCAACTGCTCCTTCGGCCAGCGCCACTCCCACAGCGCCCGCACCTTGGGCAGCACGTCGACCGGCAGCCACGCGGCGACCTCCTCGCGAAGGTCCCAGTCGTCGAACACGTGCTCGTAGAAGCTGATCAACGCCGCGTTCTCCAGGAACTGCTCCGGCTGGTGGAAGCACCAGTGGGCGAAGCCGTACGCGCGCCGGAGCACGTCGTCGGCCTGCTCGCGGTGCGCTTCCTGGGCCAGCTGGTACAGCTCGGAGAAGAAGACGTGGCAGGACCACTCCTCGGTCTCGGCGACAGCCCGAAGTTCCGGCACGAGGGCCGAGGCGCGTTCTCGCCAGTCCACCACGGGCGTGACGATAGTCGCTGGATCTTCTTCCGCCGACGGGCCGACGCCCACCTGTGACCGTCCTGTCACCGAATGCGTTGCGCTGATCAGCCCACGCCGAACGGATGGTCTTGTATATCGACCTGTTCTCATCGAGGAGCAGGTCTGGCCCCTTGTGGCATGTTGAAGCCTGTGATGGTCGACGAGAACGAGGTCGACCGGGACCTGCTCGCCAGAGTGCGCGAGGGAGATGACTCGGCCTACGGCGAACTGTTCTCCCGGCATGCGGACGCGATCCGCCGTTTCTCTCTCAGGCACGTCCGCGAGGCGGCTGAGGCGGACGACCTCACCGCTGAGGCGTTCTTCCGCATGCTGCAGGCGATTCGCCGCGGCAGCGGTCCCACGGACCATGTCCGCACTTACCTGCTGACCGTCGCACGCCGCGTCGCGTGGGAGTGGAGTGGTCGGCGCCGGGACGTGCCCGTCGAGGACGAGGAGCTGGGCCGGCGCGTCGAGCCGGTGAGCGACAACGCGAACAGCCGGGCCGAGCACAACCTCATCACCAGGGCTTTCTCCAGCCTGCCCGAACGCTGGCGGGTCGTGCTGTGGCGCGTCGAGGTGGAGGGCGAACGCCCCGCCACCGTGGCACCGCACTTCGGACTCTCGCCGAACGCCATGTCGGCGTTGGCCCGCCGTGCGCGCGAGGGGCTGCGTGCGGCGTACCTGCAGGCCCACCTCGCGGCTGACGACGGGCGTTCGTCGTGCGCGGCGATCCGGTCGAAGCTCGGCACCTACACCGCCGGCGGGGTCCAGGGCGTCGAGGAACGCCGGATCCGCGCCCACCTCGACACCTGTTCCGCCTGCACGCAGCTCTACACCGAACTGAACGAGGTCTGCGCGACGCTGCGCGCCAACTCGGCGTTGCTGATCGTGCCGACCACGCTCGGGCTCGCGTTCGCCGGGAAGGTCTTCCTCACGAAGGCGAAACTGGCCGTCGCGGCGGCGAGCGTGGCGACCATCGGCCTGTTCGGGACGATGGCCGCGGTGTTCAACGGCGGCCCCGGTGTCGCCGTGCTGCAGCCGGACCAGAACCCGGTCGTCGCGATGAACACCTCCGGCTCGACGAGCTCCGAGCACAGCCAGGGACTCGTGGTCGCCCAGCCGCCGCCCCAGGGACACCAGCAGAAGCCGCAGGAGAACGTGATCAACCCCGGCGGCGGGCAGCGGCAGGAGACCGTGCGCAGGACGACGTCCGTGCCGGTGCCGACCAGCGACCAGCGCCAGGACCCGCCGGTGGAACGGGCGGAGAAGATCGTGGAGTCGTCGGAGAAGTCGGAGGTCGTCACCTCGGTGCCGACCACGACGCGGGACATCACGTCGCTCGACACGCCGTCGTCGTCGTCCGAACCGAAGACGCCGCCTTCCGAGCCGTGCTCGACGCCGCAGACCACGGCCACGACGATCACGCTCTACCCGAAACCGGCACTCGAAAACTGACGGTGACGATCAAGCTCAGCCGAGTTCACCCACAAGGCTCTGCCTCCGCCAGGTACGGTTTGTCCAAGACCGACCGACTGTGGGAGACGGGTACATGACGCGGCTGGTGCGCGGTGCTGACGGGCGGATGTGGACTGTCCACAGCCGCATCGAGTGGCGCAACCCGGTGGAGTCCGACGACTTCGAACACGACGTCAGCGGTGGTGTGCTGCCCGGGATCATGATGGCCGGCATGCTCGCCGTCATGGTGGTCGTGCTGATCGCCTGGACGCCGGAGCAGGTCGTCGTCCCCGCCTGGCTGATCCTCGCGCTGATCTTCCTGTTCGCGTTCTTCCCGGTCCGCTGGGCGCTGCGCCGCCCGCACACGCTGGTCGCGGAGAGCAAGGCCACGGCCGACGAGCTGCCGCCCGAGCGGTGGATCGGCTCGGTCCGCGGCCCGATGGCGGTGCGCCAGGAGGCGTCCCGCGTCGCCCGCACGATCGAGATGCACTCGCTGCCGGACGTCGAAGGTCCGCTGCAACCCGTCGACTGATGCGACACTGGTCCGGTGCCCGAACTACCCGAGGTAGAAGCACTGGTCCACCACCTGCGTGAGAACGCGGTGGGCCGTGTGGTGCACCGCGTCGACGTGGCTTCGCTGCAGGTCCTCAAGACGTTCGACCCGCCGTGGACCGCGCTGCACGGCCAGGAGGTCGTGGCCGCGCACCGGCACGGCAAGCACCTCGACCTGGAAGTCGCGGACGGCCTGCACCTGGTCGTCCACCTCGCCCGCGCCGGCTGGCTGCGCTGGGCGGACACCATGTCCGCACCGCCGCCCAAACAGGGCCGCGGACCACTGGCGTTGCGCGTGCACCTCGGTCCGCCCGGCCAGGGGCCCGGGTTCGACCTGACGGAAGCGGGCACGAAGAAGGGCCTCGCGGCGTGGATCGTGCGTGACCCGAAGACCATCGCGAGCGTCGCCAGGCTGGGCCCCGACGCGCTGGGGATCACCCGCACGCAGCTGGAAGACCTGTTCGACAAGCGGACCGAGCGGCTCAAGACGTCATTGACGGACCAGACCCTGATCGCGGGCATCGGCAACGCCTACTCCGACGAGATCATGCACATGGCCCGGCTCTCGCCGTACGCGACGACGGGCAAGCTGAACTCCGAACAGCTCGACCACCTGCACGAGGCGATGCTCACCACGCTGACCGATGCGGTCGCACGGTCCGTCGGTCAGGACGCGGCACGCCTCAAGGGCGAGAAGCGGTCGGGGCTGAGGGTGCACGCGCGCACCGGGCTGCCATGTCCCGTGTGCGGCGACACGGTTCGTGAGGTGTCGTTCGCGGACAAGGCCTTCCAGTACTGCCCGACGTGCCAGACCGGCGGCAAGCCTCTGGCCGACCGCCGGTTGTCCCGCCTGCTCAAATGACGATCAGAACCTCCAGGGTGCGGGGGCCGTGGACGCCCTCCACCCGGCTGAGCTCGATGTCGCTGGTCGCCGACGGGCCGCTGATGAACGTCAGCGGCCGCGTGGACTCCAGACGCTGAAGGGCTTCCGGGACCGAGGCCGCGATCTGGTCCTGGCGAACCACGCACAGGTGGTAGTCCGGGAGCAGGGTGAGCGCGCGGCGCCCCTGGGCCTCGCTGCCGTCCAGCACGATCGTGCCGGTGTCCGCGATGGCCACCGCGCACCCGGTCAGCACGCCGTCCGCCTGGTCGAGCTCGTCGATCGACAACGGCTCGCGCAGCCACGTGACGCCGTCGATCAGCCATTCGTCCGGAACGCCTTGCGGCGCGACGATTCGCTTGCCCTTCAACGCTTCCAGTGCTTCGGGGACGTTCGTGACGGTGTGCACGATCGCGCGGTAGTCGGCGACCCGTTCGGCGAACAGCTCGACGCCGCCGGGGCCTTTCTGGTTGTAGCCGCGGACGACGGGCACGGCCGCCGGCACCTGTGCGTTGCGGATGCGCTGAAGGATCTCTTCTCGTGCACTAGCCACGGTTCTTCCTCCACCAGGCGCGGAACGACTCGGACGGCGGTGCGGGCACGTCGCGGGAGGACGTCCACTTCGAGCCCGGCCACGGCAGCGACGTGATCTTGCCGTCGCGCGCCAGGAATCGGGCGAGGGAACCGGCTTTCTGCGCCTTCTCGTAGCGCGAGGCCTCCCGGAACATCCACGCGGCGGCCGACATCGCGACGGACTCCGCCGTGCGGCCCTTGGCTTCCACGACCTCGGCGCGCAGGTGGGTCAGCACCGACGGGATGTCGATCCGCACCGGGCAGACCTCGAAGCACGCGCCGCACAGTGAAGAGGCGTAAGGAAGTGAGGCCGCCAGCGGGTCGTGCAGGTCGCCCATCAGCTGCGGCGTCAGGATCGCGCCGATCGGGCCGGGGTAGACCGAGCCGTAGGACTGGCCGCCGGTGCGTTCGTAGACCGGGCAGACGTTGAGGCACGCCGAGCAGCGGATGCACCGGAGTGCCTGGCGCCCAACGGAATCCGTCAAAGTCGCCGTGCGGCCGTTGTCGATCAGCACGAGGTGGAAGTTCTGCGGGCCGTCGCCGGGGGTCACGCCGGTCCAGACCGACGTGTACGGGTTCATCCGTTCCGCGGTGGACGAGCGGGGCAGCAGCTGCAGGAAGACCTCGAGGTCCTGCCACGACGGCACGAGCTTCTCGATGCCCATCACGGTGATCAGCGTGTCCGGCAGCGTCAGGCACATCCGGCCGTTGCCCTCGGATTCCAGCACCACGATCGACCCGGTGTCGGCGACGGCGAAGTTCGCGCCCGAGATGGCGACCTTGGTCGTGAGGAACTTCTGCCGCAGGTACACGCGCGCCGCCTCGGCGAGGTCCGCCGGTTCGTCGGAGACCTCGACCCCCATGCGGCGCTGGAAGATCTCGCGGATCTCCGAGCGGTTGCGGTGGATCGCGGGCACCAGGATGTGCGACGGCCGGTCCTCGCCCAGCTGCACGATCAGTTCGGCGAGGTCGGTCTCGATCGCGCGCACGCCACCGGCTTCGAGGGCCTCGTTGAGCCCGATCTCGGCCGTGGCCATGGACTTGACCTTGACGACCTCGGTCGCCTGCTCGGCCCGGCACAGGTCGAGCACGATCCGGTTGGCCTCTTCGGCGTCCCGGGCCCAGTGGACGACGCCTCCGCGCGCCGTGACCGACTCCTCGAGCTGCACGAGCAGGGTGTCGAGGCGCGCCAGGACGTCGTCCTTGATCTGCTCGCCGGCGACCCTGAGCATCTCCCAGTCGGTCATCTCGGCGACGGCGGCCGCCCTGCGTCCCCGGATCGTCCCGGTGGCCTTGCGCAGGTTCTGCCGCAACTGGGTGTCGTTCAACGCCTCTTTGGCGGCCTTGGGGAACGTCGGGCTGCCCAGCCACGTCACGGGGTTGCGCGCCACGGGTCCTCCTCCGTCGAAGCCAGGATCTCCGCCAGGTGCACCGGCCGGACGCCCGCGCGCAGTCGCGAGAGCCCACCGCCGATGTGCATGAGGCAGGAGTTGTCGCCGGCGCACAGCACCTCGGCGCCGGTGTCGAGCACGCACCGCATCTTGTCCGCGAGCATCGCCGTGGACGTCTCGGCGTTCTTGATCGCGAACGTGCCACCGAAGCCGCAGCACTGCGTCGAGTCCGGCAGTTCCACCAGATCGAGTGCCTTCACGGCCCTGAGCAGCGCCAACGGCTTGTCGCCGACCCCCAGCATGCGCAACGAGTGACACGTGGGGTGGTAGGTGACCCGGTGGGGGAACCAGGCGCCGACGTCCGTCACGCCGAGCACGTCGACGAGGAACTCCGCGAGCTCGAACGTGCGCGGCGGAGACTCACCGAGCGTGGGATGGACCTCGCGGACCATGCCCGCGCATGACCCGGATGGCGCAACCACGTAGTCGTAGCTGCCGAAGACGTCGGTGTACTTGCGCGCCAGCGGCTTCGACAGTTCCCGGTAGCCGGTGTTGAAGTGCATCTGGCCGCAGCACGTCTGATCGAGCGGGAACTCGACCGTGCAGTCGAGCCGCTCCAGCAAACGCACCACGGCACGGGCCGTCTCCGGGAAGAACGTGTCGGTCAGGCAGGTCGCGAACAGAGCCACTTTCACGGGCACACCCTCTCCCCAAATTCATCGGATGTCTACCCGGAACGGTGGACCGTACGGGGGTACGCCGGGCGCGCCTCTTGCTATAGGGGTGCCCCACAGCACAGCATGTGCACCGTGGGCGACCTGTTGACCGAGCGCGCTGTGCTCGGCGTCATCGCGACCCTGGCCGTTCTGGGCCTCTTCGTGATGCTGTGCCGCGCTCGACGAGTCAGCACCTCCGTCGAGGATGCTGTGATGGACATGCTCGACCGGATGTCCAAGGCGTCGAGCGATCTCCGCGCGGGCCTGACCCAGGAGGCCGCCGACAAGGCCACACCGCACCTGCGCGAGATGCTGCGGTGCGTCGCGGTCGCCATCACCGACGAAGAAGGCACCGTCCTCTCGTGGGACGGCGGCGCGAACGACCACTACGAGTACCTCCGCGACACGGTCGCCCGTGCCATCAACAACTGCCACAAGGAACACGTCGACCACCGCAAGCTCGGCTGCGAACTGCAGGGTCCGTGCTCCCTGCACAGCGTTGTCGTGGTGCCGCTGGTTGTCGAGGGAGACGTCGCCGGCACGTTGATCGTGGTCTCCGGCGTCGCGTCGAAGCGCCAGATCCGCATGGCGGAGGAGACCGCCCGCTTCGTCTCGACCCAGCTCGAACTCGAAGTCGTCCAGAAGCAGCGCCAGGCGCTGGCCCAGGCCGAGGTGAAGGCCCTGCGCGCCCAGATCTCGCCGCACTTCGTCTACAACGCGCTGAACACGATCTCGTCGCTGATCCGCACCGACCCCGCGCACGCCCGAGAGCTGCTGCAGGAGTTCGCGGAGTTCACGCGCTACTCGTTCCGCACCGACGGCTTGTTCACGACCCTCGCCGATGAGTTGACCAACATCCATCGCTACCTGACCATCGAGCAGGCCCGCTACGGCGCCCGGCTGAGCGTCCGGCTGCGCATCGCGCCCGAAGTCCTGCAGGTCGTCCTGCCGTTCCTGGTCCTGCAGCCCCTCGTCGAGAACGCGGTGCGGCACGGCCTGGCCAAGAAGCCCGGCGGCGGCATGCTCACCATCACCGCCGAGGACAACGGCAACGAGGCCCTGATCAGCGTCGAGGACGACGGCGTCGGCATGGACCCCGACCGGCTCGACGACATCAAGGACGCCCACCAGACCGGCGCGCACGTCGGCATCGGCAACATCAACGACCGCATGCGCACCGTGTTCGGCGCCGAGTACGCGCTGGTCGTGGAAACGGCCCCGAACGCGGGCACGAAGGTCATCCTGAAGGTGCCGAAGTTCGCCCGCAACGTGCTGCCGAACCTGAACATCGGGTCGCAGATGACCGACGAGCCGATGACGGCGGAGCAACCGGCGATCCGCGCCTGATCAGCGCCGCTTCCCCAGTCCGGGCAAGCCTGCTCGGACCACCACGGCGCGCGGTGGTTCCTGAGATACAGGGCCTGGTGAGAGCGCTGAGAGCCGCTTGGCCTCCCGGCGTTGCTCTGCCTGTCGTTCTCGATTCGCCAATTCCATCGGCGTACTCTGCCGAACCGCGCGGACCGCCCGGCCTTGAGCCTTTCGTCGCGCTCGTTTCCTGCGGTTGGTCTCAGCTTTGGGTCGACAGAGGCATGTGGGGCACCGCAGCTTGATCAATCTGGCTGCGGGAAACGGCTTCTCACAGCCCAGGCACCGCACGGGGCGGCACCCTCGGTGCCACTTGAGACCCAGTTCGATGACCTTGTCCGGCAGAGGCCTGCTGCAGGCCACGCATGGCGGCAACGGACCGGTCGAGTGTTGTGTGAGCTCTTGGCTTACGGCGGGTTCCGGCCATGTGCCTCCTGCCTCGATTTCGGCGAGGAGCCGTGTGGCGCGCTCGAACGCAGCGTTGCTGTCTGCGTCGCCGGTGAGATGACACAGGATGTCGCAGGTCGTGCGGAGCTTGCTCAACTGCTGGGGTGGCAGAGCACTGCTCCGACGCTGTTTGGTCAAATCGGAGTAGAGAGCCAGGACCATGCGGAGTGCGTCTGCTTTCCGATCCACCGAGGCCTCCTGCTACGTCCAGCCAGCTTGTACTTGCCTCGTTCTCGACCGAACGGTTCTCGTCGTTACGACCGGGTAAGTGGCTGGTCCGAACCCACGATCGGTGTCTTGATCAGCAAACTGAACTTGCACGGTCAATCATGCTCAACCCCGGCGTGAATCGTGCCGATTGTGGTGTTGACCAATGAACAGCCGGCCGTTTGACCGAACAGACGCCGCCCGCGAGCAAAGGCCATCACCCAGTGCACGAACACCAAGCACCCGAGCGCGTCCGCGTCTGCATCAAGTGCACCGCCAAGGGGTTCAGCAGCTGTAAATGCTGACATGCCCGCAGGTCAGCGAGCTGCGACCGCCAAAGTCGTGATCAGCACGACGGCGCACACGCTCCAGCTCACCCACATCCAGTAGATGTGCATGGGCGTCGGTCCTGCCGCGTTCTGCCGGCCCCGGTCGTCCCACCACTCCACATACCGCTCGAGCCAGCGGATCGGGTTGAACGTCACAGCCCGAACCTAGCATCTTGTGTCACAGGTCACGCGGGAGCAACCGACAGCGCAGTTGGGCTCCCGCGTGTCCGCGAAACGCACGTACTGTCGAGTACATGAGCGTCACGGAGAAGATCGCGGCCCGTCTCCCGAGGGTCATGGACCGGGGTGAGCGGCCTCCGGTGGTCGCCGCGGTGCGGTTGCACGGGGTCATCACACCGCAGTCCTCGCCGGTCGCGCGCAACACGATCAGCCTCCAGAACGTCGAGTCGGCCATCAACCGGGCGTTCGACAACGAGCGGCTCATCGCCGTGGCTCTGCTCATCAACTCTCCTGGTGGCGCGCCCACGCAGTCCGCGCTGATCGCCGAGCGCATCCGTGAGCTCGCGACCAAGAAGCACGTGCCGGTGCTCGCGTTCTGCGAGGACGTGGCGGCGTCCGGTGGCTACTGGCTGGCGTGCGCGGGTGACGAGATCTATGCGCACGGCACCTCTCTCGTGGGCTCCATCGGTGTCGTGAGTGCGGGATTCGGTCTCAACGGCCTGCTGGAGAAGGCCGGCGTTGAGCGCCGCGTCTACACGGCAGGGGAGAACAAGGTCCGGCTCGACCCGTTCCAGGCCGAGAAGCCCGAGGACGTCGAGTGGCTCAAGACGCTGCACTCCGATCTGCACGACCAGTTCAGGACGTGGGTCACCGAACGCCGCGGCGCCAAGCTCAGCGCCGACGCCGACCTCTTCAGCGGTGAGGTGTGGACCGGCAGCAAGGCCGTGGAACTCGGGCTGGTCGACGGCATCGGCACGATCAGGAGCGTCATCGCGAAGCGCTTCCCCGACGCCGAACTGACGATCGCGGAGCCGCGCAGGCCGTTGCTGGCCAAGCTCGGACTGACCGGCGCATCCACCCGATCGGGGGATCTCGTGGCGCAGGTGCTCGCGAGCGTCGAGGAACGTGCTCGCTGGTCCCGATTCGGGCTGTGAGCATCAGTTCGGTTTCACAGGGCGTGTCGAGGCCTACCCCGGCGTAGACATGACCGCACATTGATGGGCAAGATGCCCGACACAGTGAGTACCCAAGACAACGCCGGTCTCCTCGTCCTCGCAGTCGATGACGAGGCTCCTGGTCTGAGCGAGATCAAGTTCCTGCTCGAGAGCAGCCCTCACATCAGACGCGTCCTCACAGCGTTCGACGCCGCAGAGGCTCTGCGCATCCTGAGGGGTGACTACGAGCAGGAGGTCATGGCGAGGACCAAGGCCGGCCTGCCGCCGGTCGACGCGGTCTTCGCGGACATCAACATGCCCGGACTGTCCGGGATGGATCTCGCGCGGGTGCTCAGCGCGTTCCGGTATCCGCCCGCTCTCGTTTTCGTGACAGGCGTTGAGGAACGGGACGCGCTCGTCACGGCGTTCGACGTCGGCGCGCTCGACTTCATCAACAAGCCGATCAACGAGGAACGCGTCCTCAAGGCGATCTCCCGGGTCGCGGACCGGGTGGGACGCACAGCGGCACCGTCCGCCTCGTCGAGCACCTCGGCCCAGAACCCCGCCGAACCGACCGACGACGAGGTCATCCCCGTCGAGCTCGGCGGCACCATCAAGCTCGTGCCGCGCGCGTCCGTGCGGTACGTCGAGGCGCAGGGCGACTACGCCCGCCTGCACACCCAGGACGGCAGTCACCTCGTCCGCATCCCGCTCGCGCAGCTGGAAGAACGCTGGGCCAACGCGGGGTTCGTGCGCATCCACCGCTCGTACCTGGTGGCGTTGCCGCTGGTGAGCGAGCTGCGGATGACTGCGAATGGCTACGCGGTCGTCATCGGCACCGGTGAGGGTGCCAAGGAGCTCCCGGTCAGCCGCCGGCACACCAAGGAGCTCAAGGAGCGGATCGTGCGACCGCCGAAGAGCGGCTGGTGAGCAGGCACGACGCGGGAAAGCCGGAGCAGCCCGCCCGTGAGGCCTGGCTCGGCGAGCAGGGCAGCAGGCCGCGCCGCCGCAGGGTCGTGCTCGCGGACTCCACGAAGTCGCGCGGCAAGGCGTTGCGCACGATCATCGAACTGGAGGAGCAGACCAGCGTCGGCGAGAAGCTGGTCCGCGACCTCATCCGGCAGCAGCTGAAGTCCGCGTTCGGACTGGCCTTCGCGGTCCTGATCGGCATGTGCCTGCTGCCGGTCACGTTCTACCTGGTTCCGTCGATCGGGGACCTCAAGATCCTCGGCATCCCCATTCCCTGGCTCGTGCTCGGTCTCGCGCCCTTCCCGATCCTCTACGGCGTCGGCTGGGTCTTCCGCAGGCAGGCCGAACGGCACGAGCGGGACTTCGTGAACATGGTCGACCGCTGACGTGAACGCCACCATCTACAGCCTCAGCGCCATCGTCGCCGTCGCGGCCGTCACGTTCCTCCTCGGCTACGTCGGGTCGCGCAAGGCGAACACCACCCCGGACTTCCTGGTGGCGCGCCGTGCGATCCCCGCCACCCGCAACGCCGCCGCGATCTCCGGCGAGTACCTGTCCGCGGCGTCGTTCCTCGGCGTCGCGGGGCTCGTGCTCAAGGACGGCGTCGACGCCCTCTGGTACCCGGTCGGCTTCACCGCCGGCTACCTCGCGCTGCTGCTCTTCGTCGCCGCGCCGCTGAGGCGGTCCGGTGCCTACACGCTGCCGGACTTCGCCGAGGCGCGGCTGGGATCGGCGAACGTGCGGCACTTCAGCACGTTCTTCGTGGTGTGCATCGGCGTGCTGTACCTGGTGCCGCAACTGCAGTCGGCGGGTCTGACGCTGACCACGATCACCGGCCTGCCCCCGTGGTTCGGCGGCCTGATCGTCACGGCCATCGTGGTGGTCAACGTGCTCGGCGGCGGCATGCGCGCGATCACGCTCGTGCAGGCGTTCCAGTACTGGGGCAAGCTCTTCGCGATCGCCGCGCCCACGTTCGTGCTCTTCGTGGTGTTCCTGGCCTCTCCCGACCGCGGCACGCAGCCGATCAGCGACGACGGTGTGGTCCGGTTCCCGAAGGCCGAGTCGATCACCGTGGCCGAGCAGGTCGTGAAGGTCCGCGTCGACGAGCCGCTGACGTTGAAGGTGACCGGTCAGATCGACGGCAGGAACGCGGACGGGGCGGTCTTCTGGGGCCGCGGCGTCTACGAGCTGAGCCCCGGCACGAAGATGGAGTTCACCGCGGGCAGCCCGGTGCCGGTGGTGGAGGGCTCGCCGACCACCAACTACGACTGGACGCGGCCGCAGACCGGCGGCATCTCCGAGCTGATCAGGACGTACTCGCTGATCTTCGCGACGTTCCTCGGCACGATGGGCCTGCCGCACGTCCTGGTCCGCTTCTACACCAACCCGGACGGCAAGGCGGCCCGCCGCACGGCGCTGCACGTGCTCTACCTGCTGGGCCTGTTCTACATCTTCCCGACGGTGCTGGGCGTGCTGTCGCGGCTCTACCTGCCGCAGCTGCTGGTGAGCGGCAAGACCGACGCGGCGGTGCTGATGCTGCCGGAGACGATGCTGCCGAACCTGGGCGGTCAGATCGTCGGCGCGATCGTCGCGGCGGGCGCGTTCGCGGCGTTCCTGTCGACCTCGTCCGGGCTCGTGGTGTCGGTCGCCGGGGTGGTGTCGACGGACATCATGCCGGGCAAGGTTCGTGACTTCCGGTGGGCAACTGTGTTCACCGGACTCGTCGCAATCGGTCTTGCTCTGCTGTTGCCGCGCTCCGACGCGTCACTGACGGTGGCGATGTCCTTCGCTCTGGCGGCGTCGACTTTCTGCCCGCTTCTGGTCCTCGGCATCTGGTGGAGAGGACTCACCTGGGTGGGCGCCGTGTGCGGGCTCGTGGTCGGCGGTGGCATGGTCCTCACCGCTCAGGTCGTGAGCGTCGTGAGCTCCTACACGGGCCGCTGGGCGCCCGCGTTCATCACCCAACCTGCGCTGATCACAGTGCCCGTCGCGTTCACGATCATGATCATGGTCAGCAAGGCGACCCGCAGACGGGTCCCGGCGGACGTCAGTCAGATCCTGCTGCGGCTGCACGCCCCCGACCCGCTGGGCTTCATCCGCGATCGCGACATCGCCCGCTTCGGGACCGCCGAGGAGAAGGCCCGGCAGGCCGAGGACAAGCGCAGGGGAGCTGGTCGAACACGGTGAGTAGCCACCGTTTCGAATGGGTGAAAATTGGTCACTCGAATCGGTGAACGGTGAACAAGGTCACGCACAGTGCTGTTCGTCTACGCATACTGACCGTTCGTCGCATCACCCGACTGCTGGGCGCAACGGCACGAACGGGGTCTTACCTGAGTGACTCAAGTCTCCATACGGTTCCTGACCAAGAACAGACCGCACCTGGAGGCATTACGTGCACGTCACGTTGCTGACACCTACGACGAGTACCGCGAGGAGGGGACTGTGAGCAGCGTTGAACACACCCCGTCTGAGTCGTCCCCCGAAGCGCAAAAGTGGGTCGATGTCCAAGCGAGCGATGACTTCGCCGAGCTGAAGCATCGACTGCGCAAGTTCGTTTTCCCCGTCTCCGGCCTGTTCCTGGCGTGGTACCTGCTGTACGTGCTGCTCGCGGACTACGCGCACGACTTCATGTCCACCAAGGTGTTCGGCAACATCAACGTCGGGCTCATCTTCGGCTTGCTGCAGTTCGTGTCGACGTTCGTCATCACGACGCTGTACGTGCGGCACGCGAACAAGAACCTCGACCCGCTGGCGGAGAAGCTCCGCAACGAGATCGAGGGAGACGGCAAGTGAACGAGTCCAGCCCGATCCTCAACATCAGCATCTTCGGCGTCTTCGTCCTGATCACGCTGTTCGTGGTCATCCGGGCGAGCCGGAACAACAAGACCGCGGCCGACTACCTGGCCGCCGGTCGTGCGTTCACGGGCCCGCAGAACGGCATCGCGATCGCGGGTGACTACCTGTCGGCCGCGTCGTTCCTCGGCATCGCGGGCGCCATCGCGCTCAACGGCTACGACGGCTTCCTGTACTCGATCGGCTTCCTGGTGGCGTGGCTCGTCGCGCTGCTGCTGGTCGCCGAACTGCTGCGCAACACCGGCAAGTACACGATGGGCGACGTGCTGAGCTTCCGGATGCGCCAGCGTCCGGTGCGCGCCGCGGCCGCCACGTCGACCATGGCCGTCTCGTTCTTCTACCTGCTGGCCCAGATGGCCGGTGCCGGTGGTCTCGTCGCCCTGCTGCTCGGCATCACGGGCACGGGTGGCCAGGCGATCGTCATCGCCGTGGTCGGCGCCCTCATGATCGCCTACGTCCTCATCGGCGGCATGAAGGGCACCACCTGGGTGCAGATCATCAAGGCGGTCCTGCTGATCGTCGGCGCGGGCATCATGACCGTCTGGGTGCTCGGCAAGTACGGCTTCAACCTCTCGTCCCTGCTCGGTGCCGCCGTCGACGCCGCCCCGAAGGCGGGCGAGAAGCTGCTCGGCCCCGGCCTGCAGTACGGCGCGACCGGCACCAGCAAGCTGGACTTCCTGTCGCTGGCCCTCGCGCTGGTCCTCGGCACCGCGGGTCTGCCGCACATCCTGATGCGCTTCTACACCGTGCCCACGGCCAAGGAAGCCCGTCGTTCGGTCGTGTGGGCCATCTGGCTGATCGGCATCTTCTACCTGTTCACCCTGGTCCTGGGCTACGGCGCCGGTGCGCTCGTCGGTCCGGACAGGATCAACGCGGCCCCCGGCAAGGCCAACTCGGCCGCCCCGCTGCTCGCGCTGGAACTGGGCGGCCCGATCCTGCTGGGTCTGATCGCGGCCGTCGCCTTCGCGACGATCCTCGCGGTCGTGGCAGGCCTGACGATCACGGCGTCGGCGTCGTTCGCACACGACATCTACGCCAACATCATCAAGAAGGGCCGGGAGCAGAACGGCAACGGCAACGGTGACGACGAGGACAAGACCGACGAGGTGAAGGTCGCCCGCATCACGGCGATCGTCATCGGTCTCGTGTCCATCGGTGGCGGCATTGTCGCCAACGGCCAGAACATCGCGTTCCTCGTGGCGCTGGCCTTCGCGGTCGCCGCCTCGGCGAACCTGCCGACGATCCTCTACTCGCTGTTCTGGAAGAGGTTCAACACCTCGGGCGCGCTGTGGAGCATCTACGGCGGTCTGATCGTGACGATCACCCTGATCATCCTGTCGCCCGCCGTCTCCGGCAAGCCGACCTCGATGTTCAAGAACGCCGACTTCGACCTGTTCCCGCTGTCGAACCCCGGCATCGTCTCGATCCCCGTCGCGTTCCTGCTCGGCTACATCGGCACGATCCTGTCCAAGGAGAAGGCCGACTCGGTCAAGCAGGCCGAGATGGAGGTCCGCTCCCTCACCGGTGCGGGCGCCGAGAAGGCCATCGCGCACTAGTCACCGCTCTACGAGAACGGGCCGTCCCTCACGGGGGCGGCCCGTTCTTCGTGTGTGCAACCCTGCCGGTGCTGTTCGCGTATCCACTGCGAACGCGGCACAAGCTTGGGGGACCGAAGTGCGACGAGACGAGGAGTTCTCGGAGTTCTTCACGAGCAGATTCGACTGGGCCCGGCGCACGGCGTACGCGTTGTGCGGCGACTGGTCCGAAGCGGAAGAGCTCGCGCAGAACGCATTCGTGAAGGCGTACGCGAAGTGGCCTGGCATCAGGCGCGAAACGGCGGAGGGGTACGTCCGCACCATCGTGACGCGCTTGTTCCTCGACAGCAGGCGTCGTGGCCGCGACCGCGAACGCCCTGTCGCCGACCTGCCGGAACTCGGCGTCGGCGGTGGTTACACCGATCCGGACTCCCGGCTGAACGCGGCGCTGCAACAGGTGGCGCCGAAACAGCGGGCCGCGCTCGTGCTGCGTTTCGTGCACGACCTGTCCATCGAGCAGACAGCCGCTGAGCTGGGCTGTTCGGTGGGCAACGTCAAAAGTCAGACAGCCAGGGGTTTGGCGACGCTCCGCGAGGCGTACGGCGAACCGGTCAACTCGGAGTGTGCCTGATGAACATCGAAGACGAGCTGCGCGGAGCTCTCGACGTCTCCGCCCCGCCTCCTACGACGACTTTGGACCACGTGCTCAAGCGCGGCCGCCGCCGGGTGTTCGCGCAGCGCGCCGGTGCGATGCTGGGGGTGTTCGCGGTGGTCGCCGGCGTCGGCATCGGCGCCACGACGCTGAACCGGGCCGCCCCGGATCCCAGGCCCGCGGACCAGCCGAACACGGGCCCCGCCACCGTGGAGCACTCGCTGAGCTGGCCCAGAGTCGACACCCCGCCGCAGATTCCGTACCGGACGTGGTCGCCCGCATCGAGCGCGCCCCCACCCGCGGGCCGTTCCGTGGTCGACATCCCTCTTTGCGACATGAAGGCACCGAAGCAACCGCGGTCGGTCGACCTCGGCTCGCGGGAGTTCGACCCCGAGTCCGTTGCCGCGTGGCTCGACCAGGCGAGGAAGGTGTTGCCGGAGGTCATCATCGGCGCCGCGACGCCCAACCCGACGCACACCAGCTACGAGGCGGACGTGTCCGACTCCCATGGCACCGGCAGCGTGAGGATCACCCTTGCCAGGTTCACCGGTACCCCGCTGGAGAACGCGGACGACGCGCTGTGGGAGACCGGTGACTGCCGGCCCGCTCAGCGGCTCGTCTTCGACGGCTCGGTCGCGCAACTGCACGAAGTGCGGCCGTACGAGCCGTTCCAGACGCTGGTGCAGGTGTTGAGGCTGTACCACAAGGACAACACGTTGATTCAGCTCGAACTGCGCAACTTCGGCAGCCCCGACCTGACTCCGGACCCGAAGCGGCCGGGCAGCCTGCAACGCACCGGTGCCGGCCGCGCCACCCTGCCGTTGACCGAGGAGCAGTTCTCGAGGCTCGGGCCCGCCGTCGCGGCGGTGGCCTAGAGGGTGGACCCGTGCCGGAGGTTCACGTGAGTGCAACCTCCGGCATGGGAACATCTACGGCGTGACTGTTCCAAGCGTGGAGATCGCCGAAGTTCCGGCACAGCTGCCCGAGGGCGCCGTACTGCTGGACGTGCGCGAGCAGGACGAGTGGGACGCCGGCCACGCGCCCGGCGCGCTGCACGTCCCGATGAGCGAGATCGGTGCCCGTCTCGAAGAGGTGCCGAACGACGTGCAGCTCTACGTCGTGTGCCGCGCTGGTGGCCGTTCGGCCCGCGTGACCCAGTACCTCAACGAGAACGGCTGGGAGGCCGTCAACGTCGAGGGCGGCATGCAGCACTGGGAAGCCGCCGGTCGTCCGCTCGAGGGCGGCGCCGACGGCATGGCGCCCGAGGTCATCTGATCGTGCAGCCGCTGCAGCCGATGCGCGTGGACTGGGTGGCGACTCCGCCACCCGGCGCTTATCCGCAACCGCAGAACCGGTCGCAGCGGCTGTCCTACGGCGGTCCGCCGAACTACCCGGTCCCGCCGCGCTGGGGTTTCCCGCTGCTCGCGTGGCGCTGGCCCACGGCCGTGCCCGGCACGGTCGAGCAGGCCGACTCGGTCGACGGCGTGCGCCGGCTGGGCCGCACCGCGCAGAACTCGCTCTGGCTGCTCGGCTTCGTCGCCCTGTGGGGCGCGTGCTCCGAGATCTGGCGCTACGTGCTGGTCGCGATGAGCCGGTACGGCGCGTTGTCGCCGGGCGTGGTCACCACGTCGGACGCCCTGGTGGTGTCGTCCTCGGCGATCGCGATCACCGGCTGCGCGTTGTCGCTGATCCTCATGCTGCTGTGGGTGCGGCGTGCGCGGAACGTCGCCGCGTCGCTCGTGGGCTACGGGCCGTCGCGTTCGGATCGGGCCGCGTTGATCGGGCTGGTCGTGCCCGGCGTGAACCTCGTCGTGCCCGGTTCCGTGCTGGCCGAGCTCGAACACGCCGTGGCCCGCAGGCCGGCTGACGAACGACCCCGTCCGTCGAAGCTCCTGCGCTGGTGGTGGGGCCTTTGGGTCGGTTCGGGGCTGTTGTTCGTGATCGCGGTCCTGTGGTCGTTCCGGGACAGCACCCAGGCTCTCGCGGACGGCGTGCTGCTGCACGCGCTCGCCGATCTCGTGCTGGCCGGCGTCGCGGTGACGACGGCGCTGGTCGTCCGCCGGATCACCACGCTGCTGCTGCCGGTGGACGCCGCGTCCGTCCGGCTGATGCGGGTCGTCGAGGTCAAGGACGCGCCCGAACCGCCGCTGCGGTCGGTCCGCGCGTCCGGCTCTCCCCGCTGATCCCTGTTCAACCGACGTTCGCCCTGCTGGACCTGCCGGCGTACTCGCGGGCGTGCCAGGTTGGGTGAATGCGGACACTCATCGGGGCTCTGGTGATCGCAATGGCCACCCCTGGCGCCGCCCAGGCGCACCACCGGGACTTCGACCTCCAGGCACACCGCGGCGGCATCGGCCTGACCGTGGAGAGCACGCTCAAGGCGTTCGGCAAGGCGCTCGAACTCGGCGTGACGACCCTGGAACTCGACATCCAGATCACCAAGGACGGCCGTGAGGTCATCACCCACGACCGCAGGACGAACCCGGAGAAGTGCCTGGACACGAAACCGGCGTTCCCCGGCGACCCCGAGTTCCCCTACGCGGGCAAGTACGTGAAGGACCTGACGTTCGCGCAGGTGCGGACGTTGGACTGCGGCAGCACGAGGTGGTCGCAGTACCCCGACCAGGAACTCTCGCCGGGCGCCCGCATGCCCACCCTGGACGAGTTGTTCGACCTCGCGCGCAAGCACCGCGCGTGGGGCATCCGCTTCAACATCGAGACCAAGGTCGAGGCCGCCGCCCCGCACGAGACCGCGCCGCGCGAGCAGTTCGTGCAGCGCGCCGTCCGGGAGATCCGCCGCTCGGGCTTCCTGCCGAACGTGACCGTCCAGTCCTTCGACTGGGGCACGTTGATGCGGCTGCGCGAGGTCGAGCCCCGCATCCCGTTGGTGGCGCTGACCCAGCCGGAGATGCTGCGGCCGGGTTCGCCGTGGACGGGTGGCCTCGAACTCGCCGACTTCGGCGGCAGCGTCGCGAAGATGGCGAAGAGCTTCGGTGCGGCGGCGCTGTCGCCGGTGCACGGCAACCCGCAGGGCGGCAAGGTCGGCGACCCGGACTACGTGCCGTTCACGACCAAGGCGTTGGTCCAGGACGCGCATCGGCAGGGGCTCGAGGTGATCCCGTGGACGACCAACGACCCGGCCACCATGCACAAGCTGATCGACGACGGCGTGGACGGCATCATCACCGACTACCCGGACCGGCTGCGGAAGGTCATGCAGGAGCGGGGTTTCCCGTTGCCGCGCAAGTACCGCCGCTAGTGGCGCGACTCGGAACGTTGGCGAGGTAATCCACGCTCAGCAGGGCGCCTCGCGGCACCGCCCCCACGCCCCCATACGTCCAGTATGAGGACGTGGGGGCGGCACCACGATGCACCCGTCTGACCGCGAATTCCCCCGGCAACGTTCCGAGCCACACCACTAGTCAGCCGTGCGGGCGGCGCGGGAGCTGAGGCAGACCCAGCAACGACCTGACCTCTGTCGAGGTCAGTCCCATCCGCCGCACGATTCGCTCTGGGGCCCAACGCAGTTCGTGGTGCAGGGCCAGGACGACCGCGGTGATCTCCTGCTGGGCGGCGGAGATCTCCGCGGCCCGGTCCTCCTTCAGCCGGTCGGACTTCTCCGTCGCGGCGCGGACCAGTTCCTCGAAGTCCTTTCCGTGCTGCCGCAGGTAGTTCTCGTGGTAGCGCAGCTTCGCGGCGTCGTCGGCGATTCGGAAGAACTCCGATCGCGCCATGTCCCAGGCCATCCAGCGCTGCCACCGTCCCAGCCAGACCCGCGGCTGGCCGGGACCGTTCTTCTCCCACTGCTGCCACGCGAGCAGCCGCGCCTGGCTCACCTCCCAGTCGCGGTCCCTGGTCAGTTCCTGCAACGCCCGGTCCGCCGCCAGCGACTCGTCGCCCAGCGGCGTTCCGGTGAGGATCGCCTGTGCCGCATAGGCACGGCGCATCAGTTCCGCCTCGTCGCTCACCCCGCGCCCAGCGGCAGCGAGTGCAGGCCGCGGATCACGAACTCCGCGCGGCGGTCGGGTTCCTCGGCCAGAACCGCGCCGGGAAGCTTGCGGTGCAACGAGGACAGCGCCGCCTCCACCTCGATGCGGGCCAGCGGAGCGCCCAGGCAGTAGTGGATGCCCATGCCGAACCCGAGGTGCTGGTTCTTCTCGCGACCGATGTCGAGGACGTCCGGGTTCTCGAAGACCAGCGGGTCGCGGGCGGCCGCGCCGAGCAGGGCGGCGATCTTCTCACCGGGTTCGATGACGTGGCCGGCGATCTCCACGCGTTCGGTGGCCGTGCGTTCGAAGAGCTGCAACGGCGAGTCGTAGCGGATGAGCTCCTCTACGGCCGTGGGCATCAGTTCGGGGCTGAGCCGCTCCCACTGCGAGCGGTGCTGCATCAGGGCGTAGACGCCGTTGCCGATGACGTTGACCGTGGCCTCGTGGCCCGCCATCAGCAGGAGCACGGCGGTGGCGACGAGTTCGTCCTCGGTGAGCCTGGCGCCGTCCGTGTCGGTGACGGCGACCAGGTCGGAGACGAGATCGGCGCCAGGGGTCTTGCGGCGCAACGCGATCAGCTCACGCAGGTAGGCGACGAACTCGGTGGAGGCGCGTTCGGCCAGTGCCTGCTGGTCGGCGGGCAGGCCGTACTCGTACATCTTCACGATGGCGTTCGACCACGGCTGCAGCAGGTAGCGGTCCTGCTGCGGAACGCCGAGCAGCTCCGCGATCACCTCGACCGGCAGGGGCGCGGCGACGTGGGCGAGCAGGTCGGCCTGGCCCTGGTCCTTGATCTTCACGGCCAGTTCGTCGACGAGCCGGTCGGCCAGGTCCGCGACCCACGGGCGCAGCCGCTCGACGTGACCGCGGCCGAACGCGGCGGCGACCAGGCGGCGCAGGCGGGTGTGCGTGGGCGGCTCGTTCTCGAGCAGCGAGTTGCGGTGCAGGAGGTTGAAGGACATGAACTGCTCGACCGGCTTCACGTCCGACCAGATTCGCCCGAACGAGCGGTGCCGCAGCACGGCGGAACAGGCTGCGTGCGAGACCGCGACGGCGACGTCCATCTGCTCGTGGTGATGCACCTCACCGGCCTCGCGCAGGGCGGCGAAGGCCGGGTACGGGTCGGCGATGAACTCGGGATCACGCTGGTCGAACGTCACAAGGCGGGACGGTAAGTCGCGATCGGCGTTTCGTCCACGCCCATTTGATTGATGAGTCAAATTGTTGCGCAGGAACTAGTGCTGTGGCCGTCGGCCTTTGCCCCGCCTTCCGACGGGCAGACGGGTGCATCGTGGTGCCGGCCCCGCGTCCTCATATCGGGCATATGGGGGCGCGGGGCCGGTGCCGCGAGGCGCCCTGCTGAGCGCCGGAAGGCGCGGTGAAGGTCGGCGGCCACAGCACTATCGTTTGGTCTTGTGCAGCAGCCAGCGATCGTCGCGCACCGTGGCGCGTCCACTGACCGTCCCGAGCACACCATCGGTGCCTACGAGCTCGCGCTCAAAGAGGGCGCTGACGGCCTTGAGTGCGACATCCGCCTGTCGAAGGACGGCGAGCTCGTGTGTGTGCACGACCGCACGCTCGCCCGCACGTCGAACGGCCGTGGCACGGTCAGCGCGCTCTCGCTCGAAGAGCTGCGGAAGTTCGACTACGGCAGCTGGCACCGCCACGGCCAGCCGGCCGGGCTGCTGGTGCTGGACGAGCTGCTGGAGCTGGTCAAGGGCAAGAACGTGCAGCTCTTCGTCGAGACCAAGCACCCGGTCCGGTACCGCAACGAGGTCGAACGCAAGCTCGCCGAGGCGTTGAAGAAGCACGGGCTCGGCGCCCAGATCGTCATGATGTCGTTCTCGCCGACCGCCGTGAGGGCGTTCCGCGAGCAGGCGCCGGACGTCCGGACGGTGCTGCTGCTCGACCGGCTCGGCCGGTACCGCGATGGTGCGCTGCCGTCGTTCGCCGACTACACCGGGCCCGGCCTGCACCTGCTGCGCAACGACCCCGGCTACGTCGATCGGGCGAGGCGCGCCGGTCACGAGACCTACGTGTGGACGGTGGACAACGCCGAGGACGTCGCGCTGTGCCGTGACCTGGGGGTCCGCTACCTCGCGACCAATGCCCCGGCGAACACCCGCCGCCTGCTGACGGCTAATTTGGCGACCTAGACAAGCCTGAGCACGAGGAGGGCCAAGGTGGCCAAGCGGACCGCGGTCAAGGACGCACCGAAGGACGGGATCAACCCGAAGCAGCCCTGCCCGTGCGGGTCCGGCAAGCGCTACAAGGCCTGCCACGGCGCACCCGGCGGCGCGACGGACGTCATCGTGTCGCGGCCGTTCGAGGGCCTCGCCGCCGAGTGCGAGCTGATCGCGCTGCGCGAGTTCGTGCCGTCGGCGATCGTGAAACTGCCGGTCAAGGACGGCCGCGAGGTCACCCTCGCCACCGTGCTGCCGATGGCCGCCGCCGGCCTGATCCGCGGCGACGACGTGCCGTTCGTGGGCCTGCAGGTGCAGACGCGCTCCGGCGACATCAGTCGTGACCTGGGGCGTGCGCTGCAGTGGGCGCAGCAGGCGAAGACCGGTGACGTGCTGCCGGTCGTCGGTCCGGACAACGGGGACGACCCCGGCCGTCTGCAGGACCTGCTCGACCCGGACGCCGACATCACGCCGGTGCTGCACACCGACTTCATCTGGTGGATGCCCGAGGGCACCGAGCCGACGGGTGAGGTGGCGCTGTCCCTGGAGCGGGCGAACGCGGCGATCCTGCCGACCGAGCGCCTCGACGCTCCCGGCGTGAAGGCCGCCTACTGGGTCGACGCGGGCGACAAGGCGCACCTGCGCTGGGTCCGCCCGGAGCCCGAGGAGAAGTTGCTGCCCGCGATGGCCCGCCTGGCCGCCCGCGGTGAGCTCGACCTCGGTGAGGGCTCGCGCTACGCCGGTTCGTTCCGCGCGCACGGCCTGCTCGTGCCGGTCTGGGACCTCGACCGCGAGATGCACGCCCGCGAGTGGGCCGACCCGGCCGAGGCGCTGGGCAAGCGCTTGCTGGAGGCCCTGGCCATCGACGAGCCGCTGAGCGACGCCGAGCGCCGCGCCCGTGACGGCCTGCGTGGCCGCCAGATCACCCTGCGGTAGTTCACCAAGTTGTCCACATAGTTGTGCACAGGGAGCTGTGGATAAGTGCTGCTGCACATCATCACGACGGCCGGCTGGGCTGCTGCCCAGTCGGCCGGGTCGATCCCGCCCGCCGAGGGTGAGGAGTTCGTGCACTGCTCCGACCGGGGCGTCGTGCACGTGACGGCCGGCAAGTTCTTCCGCGGGCAGAGCGGGCTGCTGCTGCTCGTCGTCGACCCGAGGCTGCTGGGCGTGCCCGTCCGGTGGGAGGCGGTGGCGGACTCGCCGCTGTGGTTCCCGCACGTCTACGGGCCGATCCCGGTCGCCGCGGTGACCGAGGTGCACGAGTTCCCCAGCGAGCGGGACGGTTCGTTCGTTCTGCCGGAAGCCGTTGCCACTTTGTGATTTAGTTCGGCAACCGTTCGACGCGCCCGAGCGTGGATCTCTCGAAGCCAGTGTGCTGCTTTGGGGGAGGGGGTGTGCCGTGACGGCGGTGCTGCAGCTGGGGACAGCCGCCGAACGCGGCGGAGAAAGAGCGGAAGCCGTGGGGGACTTCGCGGAGTTCGTGCGCATGTCCATGCCCGGACTTCTGCGCTACGGCCACGCGCTGACGGGAAATCCGCACGACTCGGCCGACCTGGTGCAGGCCGTGCTGGAGAAGGTCGGTTCGCGCTGGGCCACCGTGCAGCGCAAGGGTGACGACCCGCTCGCGTACGTCCGCAGGGCGATGGCGAACACGCACATCAGCATCTGGCGCAGACGTCGCCGGGAAAGCCTCGTGGCCGACTTCCCCGACCGCGGAGCCGTGGCGCCCGAACTGAGCAGGCTCGAGAACGAACCGCTCTGGCAGGCACTGCGCGACCTGCCGCCACGGCAGCGTGCGGTGGTCGTGCTGCGCTACTACGAGAACCTCTCCGAGGCCGAGATCGCGAAGGCGCTCGGAATCTCGTGCGGCACGGTGAAGAGCCAGAGCAGCAAGGCCATGGCGAGCCTGCGAACACGCTTGGGGAAGGAGTGACCGGTGGACGAACTGGACGATCAGCTGCGCAAGCTCTTCAGCGATGATCGGCTCGACGTGCACTCCCCACCTGTCGCCGTCGAGACCGTGGTGCGCGGCGCCACCCGTCTTCGCCGCCGCCGTGCCGCCATCACCGGGGCGTTCGCCGTGGCGGTCCTGGTCGGTGCCGGTGCCGGGCTGGCCCAGCTGGGCAAGGGCAGATCGGACGACACGGTCAGCGCGTACCTGACCACGGCCACCCCGACCAGCTCGACGTCCACGCCCCAGACGTCGGTCAGCACGTTCACCTCGACGGTGGTCGTGACGACCAACCCGCCGCCGAACTCCAACGGCGCCAATCCCGACACCCCCAGCACCCCCGGCAGGAGCGACCAGAAGTCGGATCCTCCTCCGCCGCCGCCCACACCGGAGGCGCAGCCCGGCCGGTACGGATCGCTCTCGCTGGGAATGTCCGAGGGCGACGCGCTCGCGACCGGCTCGCTGGTCGAACCGAGCACCCCGGCCGATCCCGAGAACAGGTGCAGGGCGTACGCGACGAAGTCGGTGCCCGACAGCAACGCCGTGATCATCTCGCCGGCGCGGGGAATCGCGCGGATCACGCTGGCCAGCTTCGCCAAGACGCCCAAGAACGTCGGCGTCGGCTCGAAGGTCACCGACGTCAAGGCCGCTTATGCGAATGCCACGCAAAGCGGTTCGAACGTGGTGGTGTCAATGAACGCGACACCGGCGTGGTCGTACATCTTCGAGAGTGACGGCGCCACGGTGACCACTGTGTTCATGCGGCTGAATGCGAACGACTGCGCGGCCGTCTGACAATTCGATCTTGTTGAAGTCCCGCCGCTCATTGGGGGTGCGGCGGGGCTTCGGCGTACCCGTTTCCGGGTGACTTCGCTGTGATCTCTTCGTGACTCGGAACTGTGCAACCTCACTTCTCGGGTGGCGTCTTACTGGTTGTCCGAAAGGGCATGGGGGTTCGTTGCCAATGGGGGAAATCGAAATGAACAAGTCTGTCAAGCTTGCATTCTTCGTTGCCGTGGCCGTTTCCGGAATTGCCGCGTGCACGTCCACTTCCGTGCCGAAGCAGAACTCCGCGCCCGCCACCGAACTGCCGTCCGCCACGCCGCCCGCGGTGGTCACGGAGGTCGTGACCGCGACGGTGACCAACCCGCCCGCGCCCGAGGCCCTGGTCAAGGCCGACACCCGGCTGGGCTACGGCGCCGTCAAGCTGGGCATGACGCTCGAGGAGCTGAAAGCGGCCCGCCCGACCCAGCTGTCCTGGGACATCCCCGGTGACGGTGTCTGCATGAGCGACGACAAGGTCGCGATCTCCAAGAAGTACGGCGTCGTCCGGATCACGTTGCCCGCCGACGCGAAGACTTCCAGGGGAATCGGTGTCGGCTCAACCTTCGCCGAGGTCAAGGACGCGTATCAGGCCGCCTCTGAATGGCGCGCGGGATGGTCGGCGCAGATCGACGGAAACGCCTCCTACGCGTTCATCGGCAGCTCTCAGTCCGACCACTTCGCCGACGCCGACAAAGTCACGCTCATCCAGCTGTACGCGCGCGGCAACGACTGCGCGATGGCCCACCTCTGATTCTCGCGAAGCCACCGTGCCCGCCCCGCTGGGGGTGGGGCGGGCACGGTACCCGCACACAAAATTTCCTGGGGGGAAAATCAAAATGAATCGTTCCATCGTTCTCGTCGCAATCGCCGCCGCTCTCGGTCTGTCCGCGTGCACGTCCACGCCGACGCCCGCGCCGGACACCACCGCCACGTCCAGTTCCGCGCCGTCCAGCGCGACGCCGCCGACCACGGTGGTCACCACCGTCGTGACGCAGACGGTGACCAACCCGCCGCCGCCACCGGCCAAGCCGGTGATCGGTTCGTTCGGCTACGGCGGCCTGAAGCTCGGCATGACGCTCCAGCAGGCACAGGACGCCAAGCTCATCGGCCCCAACATCTCCGGCGAGCCGGACACGTTCTGCACGTTCCACGACATCATCGGCACGGGTGGACGGGCCTACGTCTCCAAGGCGAAGGGCGTCTCGTCGATCTTCTTCACCGCGGACATGTCGTCCGACGGCATCGGCTCCGGCGCGACGGAAGAGAAGCTGAAGGTCGAATACACCAACCTGAAGCCCTCCATCGGCAGCTCCTACACCGCCACCGCCGACGGCAACTCGAACGCCTACTTCCACTTCCTGGTGGGCAAGGGCATGGTCACCACGGCCGTGCTCAACATCAACGGCCAGGACTGCCACAGCTAGTCGAAAGATCTTCGGCCGGTGATGTCGAGATCCGCGTTTCGGCTCCGTCCCCGCGGTGGAAGTGACCAGGATAGGTCGCAACAGGACTGAGGGAGACATCCGAGATGGCGAAGTACCTGCTGCTCAAGCACTACCGCGGTGCGCCTGCCGCGGTGAACGACGTGCCGATGGACCAGTGGACGCAGGACGAGATCACCGCGCACGTGAAGTACATGAACGACTTCGCGGACCGGCTCAGGACCACCGGCGAGTTCGTCGACGAGCGGGCGCTCGCGCAGGAGGGCACCTGGGTCCGGTACGACGGCGAGGGCCGGCCGCCGGTCACCGACGGGCCGTTCGCGGAGACGAAGGACCTCATCGCGGGCTGGATGATCATCGACACCGACAGCTACGAGCGCGCGCTCGAACTCGCGGCGGAGCTGTCGGCGGCGCCGGGCAAGGACGGCAAGCCGATCCACGAGTGGCTGGAGATCCGCCCGTTCTACGGCCACGCGCCGACGATCACGGAGTGACAGGTGGACGAGGCACTGCTCAGGAGTCTCATGCCGGCGGTGCTCGGTGTCCTCGTCCGCCGCGGAGCCGACTTCGCGGCGGCCGAGGACGCCGTGCAGGACGCGCTGGTCGAGGCCGTCCGCGTGTGGCCGGAGGATCCGCCGCGGGATCCGTTGGGCTGGCTGGTCACGGCGGCCTGGCGCAAGTTCCTCGACGCGACGAGAGCGGCGACGGCGCGGCGTAGGCGTGAGGACGCGATCGACGCGGAACCGGAGCAGGGCCCGGCGTCGGGCACCGACGACACGTTGCAGCTCTACTTCCTGTGCGCGCACCCGTCGCTCACGCCGTCGTCGGCCGTCGCGCTCACGCTCAGGGCCGTCGGCGGACTGACCACTCGTCAGATCGCCCAGGCCTACCTGGTGCCGGAGGCCACGATGGCCCAGCGCATCAGCCGGGCCAAGAAGACGGTCGGCGACGTGCGGTTCGACCAGCGCGGCGACGTCGCCACCGCGCTGCGGGTGCTCTACCTCGTCTTCAACGAGGGCTACTCCGGTGACGTCGACCTGGCCGCCGAGGCCATCCGGCTCACCCGTCAGCTCGCGGCCGTGATCGACCACCCCGAGGTCGCGGGGCTGCTCGCGCTCATGCTCCTGCACCACGCCCGCCGCGCGTCCCGGACGGCGAGCAACGGCGGCCTGGTGCCGCTCGCCGCGCAGGACCGGGGCAGGTGGGACACGAAGCTGATCGCAGAGGGCGTCGAGATCCTGCAGGCCGCGCTCGAGCAGGACCGGCTGGGGGAGTTCCAGGCGCAGGCGGCGATCGCGGCGCTGCACGCGGACGCGCCCGTGGCCGAGGAGACCGACTGGGTGCAGATCGTCGAGTGGTACGACGAACTCCTCAAGCTGACCAACAGCCCCGTCGTCCGGCTCAACCGCGCGGTGGCGGTGGGCGAGGCCGACGGGCCGCGAGCCGGGCTGAAAGCGCTGGCGGAACTGGACGACTCACTGCCTCGCTACTCGGCTGTGGCGGCCTACCTCCACGAGCGCGACGGCAGTCCGCAGACGGCCGCGAAACTCTACGTCGAGGCGGCGGAGAAAGCGTCGAACCTCGCCGAGCGGGAATACCTCACCCGGCAGGCGGCGCGCCTCAACAACTGAAAGGGCCGCCTCACCCGAATAGGTGAGGCGGCCCTGTGATCAGGCACTCAAGCGTGCGAAGAAAAAATCAGAGCTTGCCGCCCGCGGCGGTCGGAGCGCCGGAGTCGGAACCCTCGTCGCCCACGCTCTCGCGGGTCAGGAACGTCTCGACGTAGAACATGTTGCCGTCCGCGCGGTCCATGATCGTGAGCAGCGTCTTCATCGAGGAGACCTCCTCGACCTGCTCCTTCAGGAACCACTGCATGAACTGCTCGCCGATGTAGTCGCCCTCCTCGCGGGCGGCCTTGGCGAGGCCCACGATCTGGTCGGTGACCTGCTGCTCCTGGCGCAGGGCCAGGTCGACGAGGTCACGCGGCGACTTGAACTCGCTGAACGGCGTCTCGATGCCGGGAATGGCGACCGCGATGTCGTTGTCCATGAGGAACTGCACGATCATCATCGCGTGGTTGCGCTCTTCGAGAGCCTGCTTGTAGAAGTGCGCCCCGAGGCGCGGCAGGTCCTCGTTGTCGAACCACACGGCGAGTGCGATGTACTGCTGCGAAGCGGAGAACTCGTTGCCGACCTGAGCCTGCAGGAGTTCGTGGAACTTCGACTTCTTGGACAGGATCTTCTTCACGTTCGAGGCCATGAGGAGTACGTTAACTCAAAACAGGCCTAACCGCATTCCAGGAAAAGCTAACCTTTGTTTGGAAAGGTAATCCAAACAAAGGTTAGGCATTCCTAACGATCACACCAATGGCGCGCGGTCGATCGGGCACGACATGCAGCGGGGGCCGCCGCGGCCGGAACCCAGTTCGGAACCGGCGATCCGCAGCACCTCGACGCCTGCCTCTTCAAGGCGCTCGTTCGTCTCGACGTTGCGCTCGTACGCCACGACGAGACCGGGAGCCACCGCGAGGGTGTTGTTGCCGTCGTCCCACTGCTCGCGCTCGGCGGTGACGATGTCCAGGCCCGTGTCGATCACCCGCAGCCGTTCGATGCCCATCGCCTCGGCCGCCGCCTCCAGGAATGGCACGGGGCCGTCCACCCGCACGCCACCGTTGCCGTCGGCGCGCAACGGGTAGGCCGTCAGCGTGTGGCGGATCGCCGGGTACATCACCACGGCATCGCGGTCGACCATCGTGCAGACGGTGTCGAGGTGCATGGTGGCGCGTTCCTGCTCGATCGGGACCGCCAGCACCGTGTGCGCGAGGCCGTCCGCGAGAGCGGAGCGGGCGAACGACTCCGCGCCCGCCGGGGTGGTGCGTTCGCCGACGCCGATGGCGATCACGCCCGGCGCGAGCAGCAGCACGTCGCCACCTTCCAGCGGTGCCGAGTGCGCGCCGTACGCGCGGCCCGTGCGGCGGAACCGCGGGTGGTAGGCGTAGATCAGGTCGGTCAGCGTCGTCTCGCGGTCGCGGGCGGGCAGCGCGAGCGACGTGATGGCCACGCGGTCGCCGACCCATACGGACGAGTCGCGGGTGAAGAGCAGGTTGGGCAGCGGGTCGACGGCGAAGTCGATCGGCAGGTGCATCTTGCGCACCAGCGACGCGCCCTCGGCGGCCGGCATCTCCTCGAACGTCATGCCGGTCATCAGGACCTGGGCGAGCTGCGGCGCGTCGAGCGAGGTGAGGTGGCTGCGCAGCGCGTCGGCCAGGTCGATGCCGAGGCGGCGCTCGTTGACGGCGCTGTGGATGCCCGCGATGCGCGCGCGGTTGTCCTCCAGGGCCTGCACCAGCACGTCGGCCAGCAGCAGGACCTCGACGCCCTTCGAGGTCAGCGTCGCGGCGAACGCGTCGTGCTCCTCCTGGGCCCTGCCGACCCACGGCACGCCGTCGAACAGCAGCTGGTCGTTGTTGCGCGGGGTGAGCCTCTTGAGCTCGTTGCCCGGCCGGTGCAGCAGCACCGTGCGCAATGGGCCGACCTCGCTGTCCACGCGGGGCGCGGCGTCCGGAAGTGCTTCGGTCTCAGCGATCGTGTGCGCAGTCACCGGACGAGCGTAACCCTGAACAGCACAAATCGCCGCTGGAGAGCCCGAAATCGCAACGAATGGCGGTAAATTATGGAATCTACCGTGGAATCGTTATGGCAACCAGCTCACTTTGCCGCGCAACATTGTGTAGCCGATGAACGCGACCACGTCGAGGATGGTGTGGGCGATGACCAACGGCCACAACCGCTTCGTGCGCTGCCAGTAGAAGCCGAAAACCAGGCCCATGACCACGTTGCCGACGAACCCGCCGAAGCCCTGGTAGAGGTGGTACGAGCCACGCAGCACGGCCGCCGCGAACAGCGCCGTGTACTGCCGCCAGCCCAGCTGCTCCAACCGCGTGATCAGGTACCCGACGACGAGCACCTCCTCCGCCCACGCGTTGCCGGCGGCGGCGAGGATCAGCGCCACGCTCATCCACCACTGGTTGTCCAAAGTGGACGGCTGGACGGCGAGGTTCAGCCCGAGCGCCCAGGCTGCGAAGTAGAGCCCCAGTCCGGGGATGCCGATGATCGCGGCGAGACCCAGCGCGCCCAGCGAGTCCGCGAGCTTGCGGGTGCCGTCGAGCCCGATGACGCGCAGCTTGATTCCCGTGCGCCACAACAGGTACAGCCCGATACCGCCCCACGCGGCGAGCTGCAGCACGCCGAGCAGCTGCGCCACCAGGTCCAGCAGGTCGGCGCGTGCCTGCGGGACGTTGATCGCGACGGACTGCTGGTTGAGCGGCGTCGGCTGCAGCAGGCTGTCGATCAGCCGCACGAGGCTGCGCAGGCCGGACAGCCCGAGCGTCATGCTGAAGACGATCAGCAGTTCGAGCTGGTAACCGCGCTTCTCTTCGGCGGGAATCAAGGTCACCAGCGAGACGCTACCTGCAGTCCTGGATCATCTCTGGGACAGGAACGGGCAGCCCATCAACCGCCGCAGTTCGGCGGCGAGTTCCTGTGGAGTGCTGACCGGCTTGGAGAACGCGATCCGCACGTCGTGGTCGTCGCACTCCGTCTCGACCCGCAGTCGCAGCCCGAACCGGTCGAGCCCGAGCGGCCGGACGTGACCGGTCCGCAGCTCCTCCGGCAGATGGCGGGCGAGCTGGTCCACGACGTCGCTGTGCGCGGCCTCCAGGTGTCGCAGCCAGTGGTCCTCGTTGCCGCAGAACGGGTCCGGCGCCGCGCTCGCGAACTGCTCCGGCCTGATCGACGACGTGCCCTCGGCGTCCGCGATCACCATCGACGCGGGTGTGAGCCGCAGCACCGAGGCGCCGTGGCCCGCGTCGAGCAGCCGGTGGTCGGGGCGGACGTCGGCGACCGCGAGGATCTCCTGGCGAGCCGCCTCGCCGTCGAGCGCCGTGACCCAGCCGGTGAGCCACAGCAGGCCGCGGACGGGTTCGCGCAACGGCACCGGCGCCTGGTCGGCGATCTCGAGCATCGCCGTCACCTCGGCCCGCGGGGTCTGCCACAACTGCCCGACCAGTGGGTGCTCGTCGGACAGCAACAGGATCGTGGAACCGCACGGGTGCACGTGGTGGAACAACGGGCTGGTGCGGGAACCGGACTGAGGAAGCAGTGCGGCGGAGCCGTGCCGGGCCGCGATCGTGCGGGCGCGCTCTGCGGCGTGCGGCGCCGGCGGGCGCTTGGTCTGGGTGTCGGTCACCGCTGCACCTCCTCGAAGGTTAGGCAAGCCTAACTTAGCTTGCCGCGTCATGGGAAGCGTCACCTGTACGGTGGACGCGTGGTCGTGCCCAACAAGCCGTCCACCGAGGTGACGGCGCTCGACGATCGGTGGACCCGGCACTGTGCCGACCGGGCGAGCCGCCGTGCACTGATGTGGACTGTGGTTGCCGGTGTGGCCTTCGCGCTCCAGTTCGTTCTGGTGCTCGTGTGGTCCTGGTCCTCACCGGTGGCATTGGTGTTGTTGTTCTTCGCCGCGGCCGTTCTCTGGACGGTCACGCGACGACGTCCGGTGCGTTTGCCGGAAGGGGAGCCGTGGATCTTCGCGCAGGCCCAGTGGGAGGGCGGCCGGTTGGTGGTGCTGGGATCACCACCGCTGTTGCTGACCCTGAGAGTGGGTCCGCTGCTGCGCGGACGGATCGCCCGGCACCGCCGCGTGTGGTTCGTGCCGCCGGACGCCGCGGGGAACACCGTTGTGACATTCAGGGGAGTTCCGCGGCTCATCACCGCCCGCGTGTTTCGATGATCATCTAGATGGCAATGTCAATGGACGTGCACGTGACCACGGCGTGGAGCGACACCTGCCTCGCGCGGGCAGACCGGCGCGCGATCGGCCACATCTTCTTCGCCCTCGCCGTGCTCGGCGTCGTGCTCGTGATCGGCTGGATCTGGCTCACCGTGCTGTCCGTACCGGTGGTGCTGGAACTGGCCGCGCCGGGGCTGCGGCACTTCCTCACCCGGCGCGGCACCCTCGAGCTGATCGAGAAGTTCCCGTGGCGTCCGGTGTCGGTGAACTTCGTGGCGGGACGGCGCATCGGCCGGCAGGCGTACCTGCGGGTCGAGGACTCCGAGAAGAACCTGCGACTGCCGGAGCTTCCCGAACGGGCGCGGGTGCTGGTGCGGCACACCGGCCGGGTCTGGATCGCCGGCCCGGACGAACGAGGACGCGTCGTCGTGATGACGCGCGGCCTCGCGTTCCTCACGCGTGGCCGGGTAATCGATCGCTAACGGCCCGTCGCGATGCCTTCGCTTTCGGCCCACTGGGTGAGGTCGTCCTTGCGCAGCGCGGCCGCCAGCAGTTCGGGGAACTTGTCCGGCGTGCAGGCGAACGCGGGCGCGCCCAAGGCGTGCAGCTTCGCGGCCAGTTCGTGGTCGTAGGCGGGCGTGCCGGAATCACTGAGCGCCAGCAGGTTCACGACCGTGACGCCGCTCGCGACCAGTTCGCGGACCCGGCGCTGCAACTCGGTCTCCGACCCGCCCTCGTAGAGGTCGCTGATGATCACGACCACCGTGTCGGTGGGCCTGCGGACCTGGGTCTGCGCGTAGGCGACCGCGCGGTTGATGTCCGTGCCGCCGCCGAGTTGGGCGCTGAACAGCAGGTCGACCGGGTCGCTGAGCTGGTCGGTCAGGTCGGCGACCTCGGTGTCGAAGACGACGAGCTTCGTCGTGATCGACCGGATGCTCGCGAGCGCCGAGCCCAGAACCGCCGCGTGCACCAGTGATTCCGCCATCGAACCGGACTGGTCGACGAGCAGGATCACGTCCCGCATCGCCGCGGTCCTGCTGCGCCGGCGGTGCCCGATCAGGTCCTCGACGATCACGGTCTTGTGCTGCGGCTGGTAGTTCTTGAGGTTCGCCTTGATCGTCGTCGCCCAGTCGACGTCTTGCAGCTGCGGCCTTCTGGTGCGCCGCGACCTGTCGACGGCTCCTCTGACGGCCTCGACGAGCCGATCCTGCAGCCGCTTCTCGATGTCCTCGACCACCTTGCGCACCACGGCTTTCGCGGTGTCACGGGTGCGGGCGGGGATGGCCCTGGAGAGCTGCAGCAGGGTGCTGACGAGGTTCACGTCCGGCTCGACCGACTGGAGCAGTTCAGGTTCGAGCAGCAGTTGCTTGAGACCCAGCTTCTCGACCGCGTCCCGTTGCATCACCTGCACGACGGAGGTGGGGAAGTACTTGCGGACGTCGCCGAGCCAGCGGTGCAGCTGCGGGGAGCTGGCGCCGAGGCCCGCGCCCCTGTCGCCGCCACCGCCGTAGAGACCAGTGAGCGCGCCATCACGCCGTTGGTCGTCCTCGCCCAGTTCGGACACGTCTTCCGCGCTGGGGCCCAGGAGCAACCGCCAGCGCCGTAGCCGCTCTTCGGTCATTTGAGCGCTGCCGCCACTTCTTCGGCCGCACGCACGACGTGAGGACCGACCACGTCCGCGTCGAGCTTTTCCAGCGCCACGACGCCAACGGACGCCCTGAGGCCGGGCACACCGCGCACAGGCGCCGCGACGCCGAAAGCGTTCGGCTGCAGCTCGCCCGCGGAGACGACCCAGATCTCGCTGGGCGTGGAGATCGCCCTGCCGGCCGCCCCGCGGTGCACCGGGTGGCGGGAACCCACCCGGTACGCCACGTGGAAAGCGGTCCACGACGGTTCGACGACGGCCACGGCCTGGGCCTCGGTGCCGTCCGCGACGGTGAGGTGCGCGGTGGCGCCGACCTTCTCGGCGAGCTCGCGCAGCGCCGGGTTGGCCGCCATGCGCAGCTGGGGGAGGACGTTGGAGGCGAGGCGCAGCACGCCGAGGCCGAGGCGGACCTTCGAGCCCTCCCTGCGCACGAGACCGCGCGCCTGCAGGGGCACGAGAAGCCGGTACACGGCCGCCCTGGACGCGCCGATGGCCGTGGCGAGCTCCGAGATCGACGGTGCCTCGGACTCCGCCTCAGCGACCGCCTGGAGCAGCGCCAGACCCCTTTCCAGGGTCAGCGAGCTCTCCTTCGTCGCTCCGACCATCACGCACTCCGAACTGTTCCCACCACCTCGGCGAGACCGACCACGGAGCCGCCCTCACCGGGAGCGGTGGCGGTCAGCTTGACCGTGTCGCCGTCCTCCAGGAAGGACCTCGTGGAGCCGTCGTCGAGCTTGAACGGTTCCTTGCCGCCCCAGCTCAGTTCGAGGAACGAGCCGCGCTCGTTCTTCTCCGGTCCGGAGACCGTGCCAGAGGCGAACAGATCACCTGGGCGCACCGTAGCCCCGTTGACCGTCATGTGCGCCAGCTGTTGCACAAATGACCACGACATCTCCCGGAACGGAGGCCGCGCGACGATGGTGTCGTTCAGCTCCACCGTGATGGTGATGTCGAGGCCCCACGGCTGGTCGCACGTCAGGTAGTCGTGCAGCTTGTTCGGCAGCGGCGGCGTCGGGACGCGTGCAACTGAGAACGCCTCCAGCGGCGTGATCCACGCGCCGATCGACGTGGCGAACGACTTGGCCAGGAACGGGCCGAGCGGTTGGTACTCCCAGGCCTGGATGTCGCGCGCCGACCAGTCGTTGACCAGCGCGACGCCGAAGACGTGCTCGGCGGCCCTGCTCGTGGACACCCTGGCCGCCTGCGGTCCGCCACAGACGAAGCCGACCTCGGCCTCGATGTCGAGACGCTCGGAGGGACCGAACTTCGGGCCCTCACTGCCGCGCTTCTGGCCGTTCGGGCGGACGATCTCCGTGCCCGAGACGTACACCGTGCCCGCGCGGCCGTGGTAGCCGATCGGGAGGTGCGTCCAGTTCGGCGTGAGCGCGTCGCCGTCGGGGCGGAACATCTTCCCGACGTTCTCGGCGTGGTGCCTGCTCGAGTAGAAGTCCACGTAGTCGCCGACGGTGAACGGCAGCTTCGCGGTCTCGATCCCGACGAGCTCCGCGCCCTTGGGGGCGGAGCTCGCCCGGACGATCTCCCTGAGCTTGGCGCGCAGCACGCTCCAGATCGGGCGTCCTGCCGCCAGCAGCGGGTCCAGCGAGTCGCCCTGGACGAACTCGCTGCACTTGCCCAGCGCGAGGCTCTTCAGGAGCAACGCGCGGTCGCCGACGCGGACGGCCACGCCCCCGTCGACGACGCCGTAGGGCAGGGTCTGCGGTCCGAACGGCTGGTCCTCGGAGAAGTTCGGGTCGCTGATCCAGCTCACAGAAGTCCAAGCCCCTCGAGGTCGGTGACGGGTTCGGAGAGCGAGCACGAGCCGTAGCTCGCGAACACGCCGCGCACGGCATGGGCCGCCTGGTCGCTGAGCGCCTTGGCCTCGGCGGTGAGCGCCTCGGCGTCGGTGCTCGCCAGCGCCTCGCGGACGTCGCGGCCGCTCAGGGAGCGCGCGGTGGCCACGAGGAGGTTCAGGAAGCCGTGGTGGGTGAAGCCCTGCTCGTCGGTGTGGCGGACGGCCTTGTGCAGGCCCGCCGTCGCCTTGAACGCGACGCCGCCACCGCTGACGACGGACAGGAAGTCGCCGACCTCTTCGACGCTGGGGAAGTTCTCCTGGGAGAGCCCACCGCAACGCAGCTTGGGCCAGCTGCCGTGCTCGATGACCCGGCGGACGCCGTCGAGCCATTCGGCACCGCCGCGGCGGGGTTCGACGACGCGGATGACGTCCTCGGGCACGAACTCGGACACGCGCTCGAGCCACACCTCGTCCACATCGGACGGTGCGGGCATCTCGACCATGCGCAGTGCCAGGAGCTCGCTTCGGCTCTCGACGATCGAGACGGCCTTCGGCACGCCGCCGAGGCCGGTGTCGATCACGAGGCTCAGAGCGATGGGTTTGGCCGGCTTGACCTTGATCAGTTCGGTGATCAGCTCGGCGAGACGGGAGGCAGGACAGAGGAAGAGGCCCATGACGCCAGCCCACTCGCCGACGCGTCCGTCGAGGTGACCGCGCACCGCGTCGGGCATCGACGCGTTCCCCGGAGGGAACAACGCGGCATCGTCCACAAGCCTCGCGAGCAGGGGCGGAGTACCGCGCGGACCGGGCGCACGGAGTTCGACAGCGCTTGACACGGCTGACACGCTAGCCGTGTACCGCCAACTGAACAAAGATGTCCGATAGTCGAACGCCTTGGAAGGACCCGGAGAGCACTCATGGCCTACTACCGCCAGGTGGGAGAGATCCCCCGAAAGCGCCACACCCAGTTCCGCAAACCGGACGGTGGCCTCTACGCGGAAGAGCTCATGGGGGTCGAGGGTTTCTCGGCCGATTCGGCACTGCTCTACCACCGGTACCTGCCGACGGCGATCGTCAACGCGGAGACGGTGAAGGACGAGCGCGGGGGTGCCGCGCCGAACCTGCCGCTGAAGCCGCGCCACTTCAAGACCACGGACCTGACCTGGGCTTCTGACGACGTGGACGCCGTCACCGGCCGCCGGAAGCTGTTCGGGAACCCGGACGTGACCATTGGTTTCGTCGTGGCGTCCGCGCCTTCTCCGTTGTACCGCAACGCTTTCGGTGACGAACTGCTGTACGTGCAGGGCGGTTCGGGTGTCATCGAGACGATCTACGGTTCCTTGACCGTCGGTGACGGCGACTACGTCGTGATCCCGACCTCGTGCACCTACCGGGTCGTGCCGTCGGCGCCGATGTCGTTGCTCGTGCTGGAGGCGACCGGGCACATCGGACCGCCCAAGCGGTACCTGTCGAAGGCCGGCCAGTTCCTGGAGCACTCGCCGTACTGCGAGCGGGACATCCGCGGGCCCTCCGAGCCGTTGCTCGTCGAGGGGACCGACGTCGACGTGCTCGTGCGGCATCGTGCGGGGCTCACGAAGTTCACCTACGCGAACCACCCGTTCGACGTCGTCGGCTGGGACGGGCACCTGTACCCGTGGGCGTTCAACATCCGCGACTTCGAGCCGATCACCGGCCGTGTGCACCAGCCGCCGCCCGTGCACCAGACGTTCGAGGGCCCGAACTTCGTCGTGTGCTCGTTCTGCCCGCGCAAGGTCGACTACCACCCGCTGGCCGTGCCGGTGCCGTACAACCACGCGAACGTCGACTCGGACGAGCTGATGTTCTACGTCGGCGGCAACTACGAGGCGCGCAAGGGCTCCGGCATCGGCATCGGCTCGATGTCGCTGCACCCGTCCGGTTGCACGCACGGCCCGCAGCCCGGAGCCGTCGAGGCCTCGCTGGGCCTGGACTACTTCGACGAGACCGCGGTCATGGTGGACACGTTCCGCCCCTTGGAGTTGGGCGAGGCCGCGGAGGCCTGTGAAGACCCTGCTTACGCGTGGACGTGGGCCCGTCGCGGTCCGGCCTGATTTTCTGTCGGGGGTCCTCGCTAGTTTGGTTCCGTGAGGACACGAGCCGTTCCGATGCGCTGGCAGGGCCTGGGCAAGGCCCTGCCGGTGCTGTGGGGCCTCTACACGGGCTCCGGCTCGATGCCGTACCGCGTGTGCGTCGACCTGGCCGCGGGCTCGGCCAAGTGCACCTGCCCGTCCCGCAAGTTCCCCTGCAAGCACGCCGTGAGCCTGCAGGAGCTCGACATCCCGGACGCACTTCCGCCCGACTGGGTGGAGGAGTGGACCCAGCGGCGTGCGGCTCGTGAGCTGGACTCCTCGCCCGAGGCCGTGGCCCGCCGTGCGCGTTCTCGCGAGAAGACGGCGGCGAACCGCGCGTCCGCGATGTCCTCGGGCATCGACGGCCTGCGCGACTGGCTCCTCGACGTGGCCTCGGCCGGCATCGCGTCCCTGCCCGGCCGCCCGGCCTCGTGGTGGCAGGCGTTCATCGCCCGCATGATCGACGCCCAGGTCCCCGGCGTGGCCGCCGCGGTCACCGAGATCCAGGAGATCGTCGCGCGCTCGGGCCCTCGCTGGACGGCCGACGTGGCGGACCGTCTGGGCGGCCTGCACCTGTTGTGCTTCGTGCAGCCGCGTACCCGCCTGGGCGTCACCGTGCCCGAGGAGACGGTGAAGGCCTCACCGGGAATCTCCGACCGCTGGGTCGCCCTGCTGCGCCTGGAAACCGACGACGGCAGGGTCCGCACCATCCGCCAGTGGTGCTGGGGCCGTCAGACGGGCCGCTGGGCGGTGGCAATCCGCCACTCCGCCGTCGGAGCCCCGGTGCCGTTGCTGCCTCACGGCCTGGAGTCCTCGGCCCTCGTCCACCCGTACCCGGCCTCGGACCGGGTGGCACTGGGCGAACTGGAAGGTTCCCGGGCGCCCGGCCCGGTTCCGGCACCCGAGTCGTGGCGCGCGTCGTTGGCGTCGCTGGAACCGATGCTGGTGGCCGACCCGTGGCAACGCCTGTTCCCGCTCGGCTGCGCGACCGTCCGCCTGCACGGCACCTCCCTGGTCGACACCTCCGGGCACGCGCTGCCGGTCCGTGACGACACGGGCCTGGACATGGCCCTGGCGCTGACCGGCGGCACCCCGTTCGACGCGTGGGGCCTCTGGGACGGCCACGCGCTCCGCCTGGGAGCGATCGTGCTGGACGGCGCCCTCGAGGTGGTGGCGTGAAGGCCGACTGGTCCAAGACCGTCCAGGACCTCCTCATCGGCACCACGAGAGGTGGTGGCGACCCGACGGCCCTGCTGTCCGACTGCGCCGCCCTGGGCGTGGCCGCGTTCGGCGCCACCCTCCCGCAGGAGGCCACCGCCGACCCGCTGCCGCTCGCCCCACCCGAGACCGCGGAACTTCCCAGGCCGGCCGCCAGAGCGGTCCTGGACGCGATCATGAGCGTCGACGACGAGGTGCTGCTCACCGAGTGGTGCGCCCTGGCCAAGGCCAACCACGTCGTGGCGGAGCACCGCATGCTTCCCGCCCTGCTCGCCCTCGGCACCGCCCGGCCCGGACTCCGTGCCGCGGTGGTCGAGGTCCTGGGCACGCGCGGCCGCTGGCTCGCCGGCACCCGTCCCGGCTGGTCCTGGGCGAGTGGCGCCGCACCGCTCGTGGACGAGGTCCCGCTCCAGGAGGTCCTCGATCTCCCCAGCGCCCAACGGGTTCGTGCCCTCCGCCGCAGGCGCAAGGCCGATCCGGCCGCGGTCGGCGCGTTCATCGCGGAGGAGTTCGCGGAGTCACGGCGCTCGGCCGATCGCCAGGTGCTGATCAGTGCCCTCGAAACCGGTCTGGGACCGGAGGACGAGCGGCTTCTCGAGGCGGCACTCGACGACAAGGCGGCCGCGGTCCACGACGAGGCTCTCCGCCTCCTCCGCAAGCTGGGGCGCACGCGTCTCGCCGCCCGCGCGGCGCACCGGCTGCGGCACGGTCTCCGCCTGACCGCCGACGGGCTCGACGTGCGGCCGGACGAGCTCTGGACCGGGCAGCCCGACGCGGCGGAGCTGCGCGACCTCATGCGCGATGGGTCGGAGAAGGGCGTTGCCGGTCGTATTCGGGCCGCGGCCGCGAGTGTTCCGCCGTCGTACTGGACGTCGACTCTCAAGGCCGACGACGCCAAAGCCGCCGGCATGCTCAGAAGGGGTCCGTGGGCCGCGCCACTGCTCAGGGGCGTCGCGGACCAGCTCGCCGCAGCCAACGACCCGCGTCCCTGGGCGGTCGCCGCCGCCGAGACGCTGACCGGCATGGAGCAGCTCGAAATGCTCGCGGCGCTGCCGGCCGAGGTCGCCGAGCAGGCGGTCGTCGCCGTGTCGAAGAACTGGCACTACGACCTCCTCGACCACGCCTGCGCCCAACTCCCGGCACCGTGGTCGCCCGAGACCACCCGCGCGCTCCTGCACCGGTACGCGGCACTGCCCGATCCGCGCTGGCGGGCGGGCCGTCCGCCGGCCGTGCTGCTGGCGCGGGGCGACGCGGACCTGCTCGGCGCGAGCTGGGAGGCTCTGACCCGTCGCTGGCCGGAGAACTCCCTGGAACTGGAGGTTCTCCGCCTCCGCATCCGACTGCGTGAATCGTTCGCACCAGCACCGCCTCAGGAGGCCCAGTGACCGCCGTGCTCAGGCCGACGGCCGAACAGCAGTACGCCGCCGAGCTGGAAGCCGTGGCGGCCCAGGACGACCGGCAGAGGCCGCCCAACTGGCGGCTGTCCCCGCAGGCCGTGGTCACCTACGTCCTGGGCGGCACGCTGCCCGACGGCACCGTGATCTCGCCGAAGTACGTGGGCGCGCGCAGGCTCGTCGAGGTCGCGGTGGGCACGCTGGTCACGGACAGGGCGTTGCTGCTCGTCGGTGTGCCGGGCACGGCGAAGTCGTGGCTGTCCGAGCACCTCGCGGCGGCGATCAGCGGCGACTCGACGCTGGTGGTCCAGGGCACGGCCGGCACGAGCGAGGACCAGGTCCGCTACGGCTGGAACTACGCCCGCCTGATCGCCGAGGGCCCGAGCGAGAACGCCCTCGTGCCGAGCCCGGTCATGCGCGGCATGCAGCTGGGCACGGTCGTCCGGGTCGAGGAGCTGACCCGCATGCCGTCCGAGGTGCAGGACTCGTTCATCACGGTGCTGAGCGAGAAGTCGCTGCCGGTGCCCGAGCTCAACACGCAGATCCAGGCCGTGCCGGGCTTCACGGTCATCGCCACGGCCAACGACCGCGACCGGGGCGTCAACCAGATGTCGTCGGCGCTCGCGCGGCGCTTCAACACCGTCGTGCTGCCGCCGCCCGCGACCGAGGACGCCGAGGTCGAGATCGTCCTCACCAGGTCCCAGCAGCTCGGCAAGGCGCTCCAGTTGCCCGCCGAACCTCCCGCGCTCGACGAGGTGCGCCGCGTCGTGCGGATCTTCCGCGAGCTGCGCAACGGCTCCACCGTGGACGGTCGCACGCAGCTGAAGAAGCCGAGCGGCAGCCTGTCCACGGCGGAGGCGATCTCGGTCATCGCGAACGGCATGGCGCTGGCCGGCCACTTCGGCGACGGCACGCTGGGCGCGGACGAGCTGGCCAGCGGCCTGATCGGGTCCGTGATCAAGGACAGGGTGTCGGACGCGACGGTCTGGCAGGAGTACCTGGAGACGGTGCTGAAGGAGCGCGCCGAATGGCGTGACCTCTACCGGGCCTGCCTGGACGCCAGCGGTGACTGAGCCTGACTCCGCGCCGGTCCTGCTGGGCATCCGGCACCACGGTCCCGGCTCGGCCAGGATGGTCAAGCGGGCGCTGGAGCAGACGCGTCCGGCGCTCATCCTGATCGAAGGGCCACCCGAGGCGGACGCGCTCCTCGAACACGTCCCCGCCCTCACCCCGCCGGTCGCGATCCTGCTGCACGACGAGACGGAACCCGAGAACGCCGCCTTCTGGCCGTTCGCGGAGTTCTCCCCGGAGTGGCAGGCCCTCCGCTACGCGGCCGAGAACGGCGTCCAGGCCCGTTTCTTCGACCTGCCGGCGGCGGCGTCGATCGGCGACGAGGGCCCGAGCGGCAACGTCGACCCCATCGGCCTGCTCGCCGAGGCCGCGGGTTTCGACGACCCGGAACGCTGGTGGGAGGACGTGGTCGAGCACAGCGCGTCGGACCCGATCGATCTCGCGGACGCCATCGCCGAGGCCATGGTCGCCGTGCGCAAGGAGCTCGAAGGCGAAGTAGGTGAACGCACTCTGCGCCGAGAAGCGTTCATGCGCCAGACGATCCGCAAGGCGCGCAAGGACACCGACGGCCCGATAGTCGTCGTCTGCGGCGCGTGGCACGTCCCGGCGCTGCTCACCAAACCGACCGTCGCCGCCGACACCGCCCTGCTCAAAGGCCTGCGCCGCCGCAAGATCTCCGGCACCTGGGTCCCGTGGAGCCACGGCCAGCTGGCCGCCGAGTCCGGCTACGGTGCCGGTGTCGACTCGCCCGGCTGGTACGCGCACCTCTGGCAGCACCAGTCCGACGTCGTCCCGCGCTGGTTCGCCAAAGCCGCGGCGGTGCTCCGCGCGGAAGACCTCCCGGCCTCCACGGCGAGCGCCGTGGAAGCAGTCCGTCTCGCGGAAACCCTTGCCGCACTGCGCGAACGCCCTTCGGCGGGCCTGAGTGAGGTGAACGAGGCGGCGCTGGCTGTTCTCTGCGGCGGCGACGAGATCCCGCTCCAGCTGGTCCACCGCAAACTCGTCGTCGGCGAACGCCTCGGCGAGGTGGGCGAGGCCGTCCCGCGCTCACCCCTGGCCGCGGATCTCCAACGCCTGCAACGCAGACTCCGCCTTCCCGCGGACGTCCAGCCCAAGCCGCTCAAGCTGGACCTCCGCAAGGACACCGACCGCGAACGCTCGAAACTCCTGCAACGCCTGGAAGTTCTCGGCGTCCCGTGGGGCAAACCGGACCGCTCCAACTCGCTCGGCACCTTCGCCGAGGTCTGGCAACTGCGCTGGGACCCGATCTTCGCGGTGTCCGTCGCCGTGGCCGCCCGCCACGGCACCACGGTCCACACGGCAGCGGAGAACGTCCTCACCCAGGCAGCCAAGGACGCCAAACGGGTCGCCGACGCCGCCGCGACCCTCACCAAGTCCGTGGGCTGCGAACTCCCGGCGGCCGTGACCGAGGCGCGCCAGGCCCTGGACCGCTGCGCCGCCATGGCCACTGACGCCCTCGAACTGCTCGCCGCCCTCCCGGACCTGGCCAGGACGGTCCGCTACGGATCGGTCCGGGGCACCGACCCGGAACTGCTGCGCGTGGCCCTGCACGGCCTGCTCACCCGAGGAGCCGTCGGCCTGCCGCTCGCCTGCCGCAACGTCGACGACGAGACGGCGGAGCACGCCCTCCAGGTCGTGGACGGTGCCCACGAGGCCACCCGCCTGGCGGCCGACGACGACCACCAGAAGACCTGGTGGCGAGCCCTGCACGCGCTGGTCAAGGCCGAGGCGCACGGCCTCCCGACGGGCAGGGCCACCCGCCTGCTCTGGGAAGCGGGGGAGCTGACCAGCGACGACGTGGCGGCCCGCCTGCACCGCAACGTCGCCAGCGCGTTCGTGGCCGGCTTCCTCCGCGGCTCGGCCACCCTCCTCGCCGCCGACCCACGCCTGTTCGGCCTCATCGACGACTGGCTCAGCGGCCTGCGCGGCGAGGCGTTCGACGACGCCCTCCCGTTGCTCCGCCGAGCCATCACCGACTTCACGCCCGCCGAGCGCCGCCTGCTCGGCGAACGCGTCGTGGCGGGCGAGACCCCTCAACCGGCCGCCGACGACGAGTGGGACCTGGAGATCGCCGAACGCCTGGCCGCGCACGTCCGCGGCCTGATGGCCGGAGTTTCACGATCGTCGGATTCGCCGATCCCAGAGCCGTGACCACACCGGACGAAGACCGCCTCACGAAGCCCGACGAAGCCGGCCTCACCCCACCTGACGAGAGTCGCCTCGAGGAGTCCCAGGAACTCATCGACGACGCCAAGAAGTTCGCCCGCGAGCTGCGCGAAGAGGTCCCGGACACCACGCCGGAGCCTCCTCGTGAGGAAGGCTCCCCGGCTAACTAGTGGCGCGACTCGGAACGTTGGCGAGGTAATCCACGCTCAGCAGGGCACCTCGCGGCGCCGCCCCCACGCCCCCGTACAACCCTTGGGTTCTAGTGGTCGTTGCAACACCTCAGTTGAGGGGTTGCGGTGGACTTCGAGGTCCGGGACCGGTCTGTCGTTCGGGTCGGTCGTCGTCTGACGCGTGAGCGTGAGGCCTACCTTGCGCTCGTGGGTCAAGGCGTGAGCAGTCGGGAAGCGTGCAGGATCGTCGGGGTGAATGTCCGGACCGGTAAACGCTGGCGGAACGGCACCAACCCGACAGCTGGCAGGAAAGCAGCGCCGCCGATCACGTCGGCGGCGTCTTCTGTTGTGCGGGGCCGGTTCCTCAACGAGGACGAACGCATCGTCATCGCCGACCGCCGCAGGGCCGGCGTCACCCTGCAACGGATCGCGGAGGAACTAGGCCGTCACCGGTCGACGATCAGCCGGGAACTGCGGCACAACGCGCACCCGGTGTCCGGGGACTACCGGCCACACGCCGCCCAGGCCCGTGCCCAAGCACGCCGGCCCCGCCCGAAGATCGGCAAGATCGCCGCGAACCCCGCGCTGCGCCAAGCCGTCCAGGACGGCCTGGACCTGCGCTGGAGCCCGGAACAGATCGTGGCACGCTTGCGCCGGGACTTCCCCGACCGGCCGGAGCTGCACGTGGTCCACGAGACGATCTACCAGGCCCTCTATGTCCAAGGACGCGGTGAGCTGCGCCGCGAACTCGCGTCGGCGTTGCGCACCGGCAGGGCGCTGCGCCGCCCGCACCGCCACGCCGGGCAGCGCAGCCCGCGCATGGCCACGCCGATGGTCATGATCAGCGAACGCCCGGCCGAGGCAGACGACCGCGCGATCCCAGGACACTGGGAAGGCGACCTGATCATCGGCAAGGACAAGAAGTCCGCCATCGGCACCCTGGTCGAACGCACCACCCGCTACGTCATGCTCGTGCACCTGCCCGACGGCCGCACCGCGGACGTCGTCCGCGACGCCCTCATCGACACCGTCGCGACCCTGCCCGCCCACCTCTGGCGGTCACTGACCTGGGACCAAGGCACCGAAATGTCAGGCCACGCGACGTTCACCGCCGCCACAGACATCCCCGTCTACTTCTGCGACCCGCACAGCCCCTGGCAGCGCGGCAGCAACGAGAACACCAACGGCCTGTTGCGCCAATACTTCCCCAAAGGCACCGACCTGTCAGGCCACAACCGCGAACACCTCAACGCCGTCGCAGTCCAACTCAACGGCCGCCCACGCGAAACGCTCGGCTGGGACACCCCAGCCGAACGCCTCACTACACTCCTGACCGAAGCCAGCTGATCACCTGTGTTGCAACAACCCCTGGAATCCGCCACCAGTACGAGGACGTAGGGGCGGCACCACGATGCACCCGTCTGACCGCGAATTCCCCCGGCAACGTTCCGAGCCACACCACTAGACCGACCAGGGCGGCGTGATCGTCTGCCCGTCCGCCAGCGTGCCCTGGATGCCCACCGACGTGGCCACCAGGACCCGCGCCGGCCCACCGGTCAGCGCCAGCTCGGTGTTCGGCGGCACCACGATGGCGTCGCCGACGCCGGCGGTCTGTCCCTGGATAGTCACCGACCCGGACAGCACGTAGAACACCTCCTCCTTCGACGCCCGATGTGGCGTCCCGTCGCCGCCCTCCGGCACGTCGACGGTCCACAGCGCGATCTCCGAACTGCCGCGCGACGGCACGGCCAGTGACCTGAACTCGAACCCGCCGAACTCGTGCAGCTCCGCGGAATCCCCCGTGACCAGCAAGACAACCTCCAAAGTAGTCAACCAAGTTGTCTAACCTTAGAATAAGGTCAACCAGGTTGTCTACCTAAACGGGGAAGCAAGATGGAACCGGTGCCGATGCTGCTGGCGATGACGTACCGCGCCATGGGCGACCAGTTCCACGACCGCCTCCGGCAGATCGGCCTCGAACCGCTCAGGCCCGCCCACGGTTACGTCTTCCGGTTCCTCAAGGAGAGGCGTGCGACGACCGTCGACATCGGACAGCACCTCGGCGTCACGAAGCAGGCGGCGGCGAAGATCGTCAGCGAGCTCGACGAGTGGGGTTACGTCCTGCGGGAGCCGCACCCGACGGACAAGCGCGCCCAGTACGTCACGCTCACCACGAAGGGCCGCGACTACCTGAAGCTCGCGGACAACCTGTGGTCGGACCTGGAGGGTGAGATGGCCGAGGCGATCGGCGAGGACACGGTCGCCACCATCAGGCAGGGCCTCGCCGCGTACCTGCGGCACGTCCACGGCGAGGACCGGCCAGGGTTGCGTCCGGTCTGGTGATCAGAAGACCTGCGTCAACGCGATCACGGCGAACACCGCGAAGATCGTCCCGGCCACCCGCTGGATCCAGTGCGTCGGCAGCCGACCGGCGAGCTTGCGTCCCACCAGGACGGCCAGCCCGGCCACGCAGACCAGCGCGAGCCAGGCGCCGAGCCCGACAGCCAGCGGAGCGCCGTACCGGGCGGTGATGCCGGCGGTCGCGAGCTGCGAGGCGTCGCCCCACTCGGCCGCGAACAGCACGCCGAACGACGTCAAAGCCGCCCGCCAGAACGGCACGGCGGCACTCGTCCCGGATTCGTCGGCGGACTCGGAGTCCTTCGAGAACCCCTCCTTGAGCAGCATGAACGCGCCCACGCCGAACAGCAGCGCCACGACTCCGGCGACCAGCCGGTCGGGGAGCAGGGTGATGGCCGAACCGAACGCGGCGGCGACCACGCTCTGCACGGCGAAGGCGGCGATCACGCCGATGAACACCGGCCACGCGCGATAACGCGTGGTCAGGACCAGGGTGGCGACCATGGTCTTGTCCGGGAGCTCGACGAGGAACACCACCGCGAAGGCGGTGATGAACGCGAGCAGTGATGTGGCCACGAAGGTCCTCCACGTCCGAATACGAACCCGGACGGAGGCGCAACAGACCCCGACCGGGCATGCTGCAACCCGGCCGGAGGTCTCGTTCGCCCGACACAAGCATCGGGTGTGGGACCGGATCCACTCGAAGGCGGATCAGTATGTCGATCACCACGCCACCGGCAACGTACTCCGGCGGGAACTACTCCCCTCTGGCGAAATCATCGTAACCGACGCATGTCACCCGAAAGGCGTGACTTCGCGCACGGGACCAAGGTCCCGAGCATGGACGGGACCGTCGTACCTGATGGCGGCCATGATCCAGACCTACGCTCGGAAACGTGGACGTACTCGAACTCGCGCGGTGGCAGTTCGGCATCACCACCGTCTACCACTTCCTGATGGTGCCGCTGACGATCGGCCTTTCCCTGCTGGTCGCGGGGATGCAGACCGCGTGGGTGCGCACGGGCAACGAGCGCTACTACAAGATGACGAAGTTCTGGGGGAAGCTCCTCCTGATCAACTTCGCCATGGGTGTCGTGACGGGCATCGTGCAGGAGTTCCAGTTCGGCATGGCCTGGAGCGCCTACTCGCGGTTCGTCGGTGACGTGTTCGGCGCTCCGCTCGCGATGGAGGGGATCGTCGCCTTCTTCGTCGAGTCGACGTTCCTCGGTCTGTGGATCTTCGGCTGGGACAAGCTGCCGAAGAAGGTCCACCTCGCCTGTGCCTGGGCGTTCAGTCTCGCCACGATGGTCAGCGCGTACTTCATCCTCGCCGCCAACTCGTGGATGCAGCACCCCGTCGGCATCGAGATGCACGACGGCCGCCCGCGCCTCACCTCGATCTGGGCCGTGCTGACGAACAACACGGTGCTCGCCGCCTTCCCGCACACCATCGCCGGCGCGTTCGCGGTGTCCGGTGCGTTCCTCGTCGGCATCGCCGCCTGGCACCTCCACCGCAAGTCGGAGGAGGAACGGGTCTGGCGCAGCTCGCTCAAGCTCGGCACGTGGGTCGGCGTGGTCGCGTTCGCGGCGCTGAGCATCAGCGGTGACCTGCAGGGCAAGCTGATGTTCGAGCAGCAGCCGATGAAGATGGCCGCCGCGGAAGCGTTGTGCCACACCGAACAGCCCGCGAGCTTCAGCATCTTCGCGGTCGGCGACGTCACCAGGCCCGACTGCGAGAACGTCAAGAGCATCACGGTGCCCGCACTGCTGAGCTTCTTGGCGCACAACGACTTCAGCAGCGAGGTCAAGGGCATCCAGGATCTTGTCCCGCTGTACCAGGAGAAGTACGGTACGAACTACCCCGTCGACGAGCGGCTCGGTGAGCTCAGCGGCAAGCCGATCGACTACGTGCCCGCGCTTCCCGTGACGTACTGGGGTTTCCGGTTGATGATCGGGTTCGGTGGCATCTCGGCCGGCCTCGGTGTCCTCATGCTCTGGTTGACCCGCAAGAACCGGACGCCCACCGGATGGTGGTTCCCGGTTCTCGGCCTCGCCGGCATCGCGACTCCCTTCCTGGCCAACAGCTTCGGCTGGATCTTCACCGAGATGGGGCGGCAGCCGTTCGTGGTCGTGCCGAACCCGAGTGGGGTGGACGGCGTCTGGATGTTCACCGCGCAGGCGGTCAGCGCCGCGACGCCCGGCGAGATCCTGACCTCGCTCATCGCGCTGACCACGGTCTACAGCGTGCTGGCGGTCGTGGAGTTCTACCTGATCCGCAAGTACGTCAGAGGCGGGATACCCGGCGTACTGCCCCAGAAGACCGACGACGGCGCCCTGGCGTTCGCGTACTAGGGGAGAGGCGACGTGGAAACGCTCTGGTTCGTACTGATCGCCGTGCTGTGGCTCGGCTACCTGTTCCTCGAAGGTTTCGACTTCGGCGTCGGCATGCTGCTGCCCGTTCTGGGCCGCGACAACGCCGAACGCCGGGTAATGATCAACACCATCGGGCCGGTCTGGGACGGCAACGAGGTGTGGCTCATCGTCGCGATCGGTGCCACGTTCGCGGCCTTCCCCGGCTGGTATGCGGCGCTGCTGAGCGCCGCGTACCTGCCACTAACGTTGTTCCTCATCGCGTTGATCGGGCGCGGAGTCGCGTTCGACTACCGCGGCAAGGTCGACAATCCCCGCTGGCGCAAGGCGTGGGACTTCACGATCGTCGCCGGCTCGTGGATCGCCACGCTCTGCGTCGGCCTGCTGATCTCGACGACGGTGCTGGGCCTGCCGATCGACGCGAACGGCGACCGCGTGGGCTCGGCCTTCGCGGCGATCCGGCTCGAGACAGTCGTTGGCGCGCTTGCCTTCGCGGGGTACGCGCTGGTGCACGGCGCCGTGTTCACGGCGTTGAAGACCGAGGGCGAGATCCGCGAACGGGCCCGTCGCGTCGCTTTGATGATCGCGCCCGTCGCACTTCTGCCGTTGGTGGCGTTGCTCGCGATCGTCGCCGGGCTCTGGGCCGGTGCGGTCGTGCTGGTGCTGGCCGCGGCGATGTGGCGGCTGCTCGCGAACCGCGACGGCCAGTCGTTCGCGTTGATGGGCCTGGCGATCGCGGCCACCGTCGCGATCCTGTTCGGCTCGCTCTACCCGAACGTCCTGCCGTCGACGCTGAACGACGCGTGGTCGCTCACGGTCGCCAACACCGCGTCGAGCCCCTACACGCTGCAGGTGATCACGTGGGTCGCCGGCTTCGGCACGCCCGCGGTGCTCGTCTACCAGGGCTGGACCTACTGGGTGTTCCGCAAGCGCATCGGCGTCAAGCACATCCCGGCAGCCCACTGATGAAACGAGGCCCGCTGGGAGCTCTGCCCCAGCTCTCCAGGAACGCCAGGCGCGCCCTCGTCGGGGTGGGCGCGCTGGCGTTCCTCAACGCCCTGGCGCTCGTCGCCCAGGCCGTCGCGCTGGCGTCGGTGATCACGACCCGCGAAGGCCTTCCGCTGCTGGCCGTGGCGATCCTGGCGCGGGCGGGTCTGTCGTGGGCGACGGAATCCGCCGCCGCCCGTGCCGCCGCAGGTGCGAAGGAAGAGCTGCGGACCCAGCTGCTGGCCAAGTCGTTCGAACGCGGTCCCGGCTGGATCGCCGACCGCGGCACGGCCGAGCTGTCGGTGCTCGCGACCAAGGGCCTCGACGCGCTCGACGCCTACTTCACCCGTTACCTTCCCGCGCTGGTCACGGCCGTGATCGTGCCGCCACTGGCCGGTGCGTGGATCCTCTTCACCGACTGGCCGTCGGCCGTGCTGATCGCGGTCACCGTGCCGCTGATCCCGGTCTTCGCCGCCCTGATCGGCTGGTACACCGAGAAGCGCGTCCGCAAGGCCGCTGACGTCACCGAGCTGCTTTCGGCTCAGCTCCTCGAACTGCTCCGCGCCCTCCCGGTCCTGACCGTCTTCGGCCGGGCCAAGCAGCAGGCCGGAGCGGTCCGGCAGATCGGTGAGCAGCATCGCAAGGCCACGATGGGCACGCTGAGGATCGCGTTCCTGTCCGCGCTGGTCCTGGAGATCGCCGCGTCGTTGTCCGTGGCGCTGATCGCTGTTGGCGTTGGCATCCGGCTCGTGCACGGCGACATGACGTTGATGACCGCGCTGGTCGTGCTGATCCTCGCGCCCGAGTGCTACCTGCCGTTGCGCGCCGCCGGTGCCGCCCACCACGCCAGCGAGGACGGGCTGGAAGCGGTCCGGCGGGTCGCCGAGGTCGTGGAACACGAGGACAAGGCGCGGCCCCGGCTGCCAGGTGGTTCGGTCCACGTCGACAACCTGCGCGTGCTGCGCCGGGACGGCTTCGCTCCGGACGGCATCAGCTTCGACGTCCGGCCTGGGGAGATTTATCGACTTGAAGGCGCGAGCGGTGCCGGAAAGTCGACAACGTTCCAGGTGCTGCTGGGCTTCCTGGAGCCGACGGACGGCACCGCGTTCGTCGCCGGCGACATCGCCTACGTGCCGCAGAAGCCCGCGTTCGCCGCCGCGACCCCGCGCGCCGAGCTGGAGCTCACGGTTCCCGGTGCCGAGGACATCGAGCAGATCGCCCACGAGGCAGTGGCCGCTCATCTGCTCGACCGCCAGATCACCGACCTCTCGACAGGCGAACGCCAACGCGTCGCAATCGCGCGCGCCCTGCTGAGGGTTCGCCACGGCGCGACGGTGCTGCTGCTCGACGAACCGACCGCGCACCTCGACCCGGTGACAAGTCGAAAAGTCGACAAAGCGATCAAGAGAGCCAGCGACACGGCCGCCGTCGTTCTCGCCTCGCACCGCGAGAAGGAGGCGACCGACGACGAGACGTTCGCCAGGGTCGTCACCGAAGAGACGCAGCAGGAACGCCCGAAGCGCCTGCCGATCCCGTGGAAGGGCGCGGGCCTGGGCATCCTCGCGGCCGCCGCGGGCATCGCCCTGACCGCCCTGGCGGCCTACCTGATCGCCCGTGCCGCCGAGATGCCGCCGATCCTGACACTGTCGGTGCTGGTCGTCGGCGTGCGGACGTTCGCGCTGAGCAAGGGCGTGCTCCGCTACATCGAGCGGTTGGTGACGCACGACGAGACGTTCCGTCTCGCGAACGATCTACGCGCCGAGCTGTGGTTGCGGCTCGTCCGGACGCAACGCCGCGACGGGCTGCAACGGCTCGTCGAGGACGTCGACACCGTCCGCGACCTGGTGCCGCGCGTGCTGGTGCCGCCGGTCGTGGCGATCGGTGCGGGCATCGCGACCACGGTCCTGTTCGCGTTCATCGACCCGGTCGCCGCGGTGACGCTGGGCGGCCTGCTGCTCGCGGCCGGACTCGCTGCGCCCGCCGTCGCCGTCTGGACCGAGCGACGGGCCAGCACGAAGCTCGCCAGGGGGCGCCGCAAGGTGGCCCGCGAGACGATCAACGCCCTCGTCGCCGCACCGGACCTCATCGCGCACGACGCCCACCACCGCCTGCTGGCCCAGCTGCACGCCGAGGACGTCGAGCTCGCGGGACAGACCCGCCGGCAGGCGTTCGGCACGGGCGCGGCCACGGCGATCGTCCTGCTCGCGACCGGTGCGGCGGCCCTGGTCTGCGCCACGACCGGCAACCCGGTGCTCGGTCTCGTCCCGCTCGCCCTCGCCGAACCGCTGGTCGCGCTGCCGCTGGCGGCCCAGCAGCGCAGGGCGTTGCGAGAAGCAAGTGCGCGCTTGCAGTTCGACGCTCCAGAACGCCCTGAGCAGCCACGCGGCAAGCGGATCCGGCTGGAGAACGTCGACGTCCGCTGGCCCGGCGCGATCGAGCCGACGCTGAAAGACCTCCACCTGAACATCGAGCCGGGCACGCACGTGGCGATCGTCGGGCCGTCCGGCAGCGGCAAGTCGACGCTGTTCGCGCTGCTCCTGGGCTTCCTGCAGCCCGAACGCGGCATCGTCGAGCTGCCCAGGGCGACCTGGTGCCCGCAGGAGCCGATGCTGGTCAGCACGACCGTGAGGGAGAACCTGCGCATGTCGGGACAGCACGACGACGAGGCCTTGAAGGAGGCGCTGCGCAAGGCGTGCCTGCCGGAGTGGGTGGATCGGCTCGACACGGTGATCAGACCCGATCAGGTGTCGGGCGGCGAGGCGCAACGGCTGGCTTTGGCGCGGGCGTTGCTGCACGACGCCGACGTGGTGCTGCTCGACGAACCCACCGCGCACCTCGACGAACCGACCGCGCGCAGGCTGTTGCGGCAGCTCAGGCAGGACGGCAGGACGGTTCTGCACATCACGCACCGCCCGGACGAGGCGGCGAGGGCGGACCTGGTGCTGGACCTCGGCACACCCGCATACCGTTGAGGACCATGGACCCCTCTCTGGCGCGGCGCGTGCTCGTCGCGTCCACCGAGATCACGTCGGCGGCGCTGGAAGACCCGGAGAACGTGCTGCGGCTCGTGGTGAAGGCGGCCGCGGAGATCGCGGACGCCGACCTCGGCCTGGCCATGCTCGCCACGGAGGACGACGACGGCACGCTGACCGTCGAGGCGTCCAGCGGTGAGCCGATCGTCGCGACCTTGAGTCCGCGCAGTGCCGCCGCCAAGGCCGCGCGCACCGGTGTCCCGTTGATGGCCGACGACGTCGCGAACGACCCGCGCACGGCTCCGTACGTGCCGCAGGCGTTGCGGAACTACGGGCCGTTCGCCGTGGCGCCGTTCGGCACCTCGGACCGCAAGATCGGCGCTCTGGCCGTGTACCGCCGTAGGGACAAGCCGCCGTTCACGCAGGAGACGGTGGACGTGCTGACGGCGTTCGCGGCCCAGGCAGGCCTCGCCGTCGTGCTGTCCGAGGGCTTCACCGCACGGCAGCGCGTCGCGGTCTACGAGGAGCGCGAACGGATCGCCCGCGACCTGCACGACGTGATCATCCAGCGGCTCTACGGCGCCGGCGTGCAGATCAGCCTGCTGCAACGGCGCCTGGGCAAGAAGCTCGACGCGGGTCAGCGCGCCCGCATCGAGGAGGCCGTCGACCTGGTCGACGAGACGATCGCCGAGGTCCGCGCGACCGTCCGCAAGCTGCGCAACACCGACCCGGCCGACTCCGCCGACCTGCACGACTCGATCAAGGCCGAGGTCCGCACGGCCGGGGAACTGCTCGGCTTCCCGCCGCGCCTGCACGTGGCCGGTGACCTGGCGAACGTGCCGCGCAAGCACGCCGACGACGCGCGGGCGGCGTTGCGTGAGGCGTTGTCGAACGTCGTGCGGCACTCAGGCGCGACGCACGTCCAGATCGACGTACGGCGCGATGAGAAGCACCTGCTGCTGCGCGTCGCCGACAACGGGTGCGGCATCCCGTCCGGCGTGACTCAGCGCGGGCTGCGACACCTCGCCGAACGGGCAAAAGCCGCAAATGGTGATTTTCGCGTGGTGAGTTCGCCGAACGGGACGACGCTCACCTGGTCCGTCCCCGTTTAGCCACCCACGCGGCGGCCTGCGTGCGGCGTTCCATGCCGAGTTTGGACAGAACGGACGTCACGTAGTTCTTGACGGTCTTCTCCGCGAGGAAGAGCCGTTCACCGATTTGGCGGTTCGTGAGGCCCTCACCGATGAGTTCGAGCACGCGCTGTTCCTGGTCGGTGAGGCCGACCGGGGCCGGATTGCGCATCCGTTCGAGTACCCGGCTTGTGGTCGCGGGGTCCAGAAGGGACCGTCCAGCCGCGACCTCGCGCACGGCCGTGACGACGTCCTGACCGCGAACCTGCTTGAGCAGATAGCCCGACGCACCGGCCATGATCGCGCCGACGAGCGCCTCCTCGTCGTCGAATGCGGTCAGCACGAGGCAACGAATGCCAAGGTCGCGCAAGGACCGGCACAGGTCGACGCCGCTGCCGTCCGGGAGCTGGACGTCGACGACGGCCACGTCCGGTGGCGTCGCCGCTGCTCTGGTCACCGCCTCGTCGACGGACCCGGCCTCGGCGATGACCGAGATGTCCGGCTCGTCGTCCAGCATCTCGCGCAGACCTCTGCGGACTACTTCGTGATCGTCAACCAACAAAACGCGCACTGGCACGAATCCACCGTACGTCGAATGGCTGTTCCTGAGTGTGACTCAAATTGGCACAGTTCTTGTCATGGCAGAAGGCTCGGTACGACCGGTCGAGGAAGCAGATCGCATAGTTGTCGCCCGATTGGTCCTCGAGCTATGGGGAGCGCACACCGCCGTCGCGCACGGCGAGGTGTTCTTCCCGGCGAGTCTGCCGGGCTTCCTCGTGGAGAAGCAGGGTCAGGTGCTGGGCCTGCTGACCTATGCGGTGGCGAACCACCAGCTGGAGATCGTCACGATCGACGCGCTTCGGCGAGGCCGCGGCGTCGGCACCGCGCTGGTCGACGCCGCGGTTCGCCAGGCACGCACGCTCGGCTGCAACCGGGTGCGCCTGACGACCACCAACGACAACCTCGACGCGGTCCGGTTCTACCAGCGCCGCGGGTTCAAGCTGGCGGCGTTGAGACCGGACGCGGTGCGTGAAGCGCGCAGGCTCAAGCCGGAGATCCCGGCTGTCGGTGAATTCGGCATCCCCATCACGGACGAGATAGACCTCGAACGATGGGTCGCGCCACGGCAGTAGTCCACAAGCATCCACAGCTTTGTCCACAGGGTTGTGCACAACCGGAACTCAGACGTGCAGAGGGTTGAACGCCTCGTCCCACGCGGCGGCGACCTGATGGGCGCAAGTGGACGGTGCGACGCCTCCCACCCCGGTGCCGAGTCCCGGCATCGCGATGGTGTGGACGGCGTCGCGCACCGGAGTGCCGTCCTCCAGGCGACCGCCGAGCCAGAGCATCAGCACGGCGCGCGCGGCCAGGTACGGGTGGACGGTGTCGACCGGCAGCCGCTCGCCGGGCAGGCGCATCGTCGGGGCGCTGATGAGCCATGCCGGTTCGGTCTCGCCGGTCGCCACGATCTGCGCCTCGCCCACCGGGAGCTCACCGCCGTGCAGCGCGAGAACGGCGCTGCGGACGTTGTTCTCGACCTGGGGAAACGCCGTGGCGTAGACCGCGTCGATGCCACCGCGCATCCAGCCCTGCGAGTTCGCCGGGCTGACGATGGCCTGCGCGTGGATGTCCAGAACGGACCCGCGGTGCACCCGCACCCCGGCGCGGCCGTCCGCGACGGCGAGCCAGGCGTTCGCCATCGGTTCGTCGACCGCGCACAACACGAGTTCTGGCGCTAGAGCGGGCACGCCCCAAGCATTCCAGTTCGAACGGTCCCGGCGGAACCCAGGATTGGCCCCCGACACAGGCGTGATTCGCGCCTCTACTGTGTGCGGGTGCCTCGCATTGCGTACTTCGGACCACAGGGGACCTTCACCGAGCAGGCCGCCATGCGGTTCGAGGGTGAACTCGTCCCCGTCGAGACCATCCCGCTCGCCTTCGCCGCGTTGCGCGACGGGTCGACCGACTTCGCGTGCGTGCCGATCGAGAACTCCGTCGAGGGCGCGGTGCCGGCGACGCTGGACGCGCTCGTGCGCGACGAACCGGTCGTCGCGGTGGCCGAGACGGTGCTGGACGTCCGGTTCAGCGTCCTGGTGCGTCCGGGCACCCCCGAGATCCGCACCATCGCGTCGCACCCGCACGCGCTGGCCCAGGTCCGCGAGTGGATCGCCGCCACGCTGCCGGGCGTCACCTCGATCGCCACCTCGTCGACCGCGTCCGCCGCTGCCGCCGTGGAGCGTGGCGAGTTCGACGCGGCCGTCTCCGCTCCTGTCGCCGTGAACCACTACAAGCTGGACGAGTACGCGACGGACATCCTGGACGTGCCGGACGCGCGCACGCGGTTCCTGCTGCTCCAGCGTCCGGGTCAGCTGCCTGAGCCGACCGGCGCAGACCGCACGAGCGTCGTCGTGACCACTCCGGACCGCGTGGGCGTGCTGTCCGAGCTGCTCACCGAGCTGGCGTTGCGTGGCATCAATCTCACCGGCCTCGAATCGCGCCCCCAAAAGGGCAAACTGGGGACGTACCGCTTCTACATCGACGTCGAGGGGCACATCGCGGAGCCGAGGATCGGTGACGCGCTGGCCGCGCTGCACCGACACTCGCGCGAGATCCGGTTCCTCGGGTCCTTCCCGAAGGCCGACCAGGGGCCCGTCGAGGCCCACAACGCCGAGTTCGCCGCAGCCGCCTCCTGGGTCGATGCTGTCAGAAAGGGCGAGCGCGGGTGAGGTTGCTGCTGGTCAGGCACGGTGAGACGGCGTCGAACATCGAGCGCAGGCTGGACACGGCCATGCCAGGCCCCCCGCTCACCGAACTGGGCCGCAAGCAGGCCCGCGAACTGGCCGACACCCTCGCCGCCGAGGAGATCGTCGCGGTCTACGCGAGCATCGGCCTGCGAGCCCAGCAGACCGCCGCGCCCACCGCCGAACGCCTCGGCCTGCCCGTCCAGATCCTGCAGGGCGTGGAGGAGATCCAGGTCGGCTCGCTGGAGGGCCGCAACGACACCGAGGCCTACAAGACGTACCTGGAAACGGTCATCAAGTGGGCCGAGGGCGCCCTTGACGTGGCGTTTCCCGGCGGCGGCGAGACCGGGCAGCAGGTGCTGGACAGGTTCCTGGGCGCGGTCGAGTCGATCCAGCAGGACGGCACCGTCATGGTCGTGACGCACGGTGGCGCCGGGCGGATGGGCGCGCTGGCGCTGGCGTCGAACGTGCCGGTGGAACTGGCCGAGAACCTGCTGCCGAACACCGGTGTCGTGGTGCTGGAGTCGGACGGCGACGGCTGGGTGTGCCGGTCGTGGGCGGGCGTCGAGGTTCAGTAGCCCAGGTCGAGCCACTCTCCGACGGCGAGCACGTGCGCGCGTTGCCCCGCGTGCTCGCGGAACTCACCCTCCGGGTCGGCGACCTCGACGTAGCCGGGCAGCTTCACCGGCTGTTCCTGCTCGTAGTGCATCGGCACGGCGTGCCGGGCTCCGAGGATCGTCGCCGCGGCGGCGGCTTGGAACGGGTCCATCGCGGCGAGCACCGGGCTCGGCGGCTGGAGGTGCGGCGCGTTCACCACCGCGCCGTTGGCCGGTAGAAATGCCGCGTCGAACGGGCTGAACCGGCGCGCCACCAGCCACCACCAGCCGTGGAACATCGTGTCGCCGCCGTGGAAGACGCGCTGCCCGTCCGCCTCCACCACCCAGTTGAGCTGGGGATCGCCCAGCCCGTCGACGGACGGGACGGCGGTGACGCGGAACGGTCCGATCTCGCGTTCGGACCAGGTGTCCACCACCTCGGCGGCCAGCCGGTGCTCGGCCAGTTCGTGCTCGCTCAGCAACGTCGTCACGTTGTCCACGTCGTCGCCGTGGCCAGGCGCCGGGCGAAGAACCGGTGCTCCCGGCGTCAGCACCCCGGCGAGCGCCGTCGCGTCGGTGTGGTCGCGGTGCAGGTGGGTGACCAGCGCGGCGGTGACCTTCCCGCCCGGCGGCATCAGCCCGATCCCCGGCCGCCAGCCGGTGAACAGCGGTGACAGGTCCTGCACGTAGTCGATCACCAGTCGCGCCCCGCCCGCCTCGGCCTCGATGCCGGCCCAGCCCAGTCGTCGAACTCGCATCTCGCACTCCTCGCGTCGGTGAGCTGAACTTAGAGTACGAGCGTTCGCCAAATCAATAGCGAACGTGCGTACGCTATTCTCGTCACATGTCCCCGCGACGCTCCGCAGCCGACGCGCTCCTCACCCGAGGCCGGATCCTGAGCCGCGCCGCCGAGATCGCCTCGGAGGAAGGGCTCGACGGCATCACCATCGGCCGCCTCGCCGAGGAGCTGGAGATGAGCAAGTCCGGGGTGCACAAGCACTTCGGCACCAAGGAGACCCTGCAGATCGACACCCTCGACAAGGCGTTCGTCGACTTCTGGCACCGCGTGGTCGAACCGGCCCTGCCCGAACCGCCCGGCCTGCGGCGGCTGCGCGTGGTGTGCGCGAACTCCGTGAACTACCTGGCTGAACCGCTGCTGCCCGGCGGCTGCCTGATGACCGCGGCGCTGAGCGAGTACGACGGCAGGCCCGGCGCGGTGCGGGACGCGGTGGCCGAGGTGTGGTCGCGCTGGCAGGGACAGCTGCGGGCGGACCTGGTCGCGGCGGTGCAGGGCGGCGAACTGGCCGGCGGGTTCGACGTCGACCAGGCGTTGTTCGAGATCCTGGCCGCGGGGCTCGCGCTGAACGCGGCGATGCAGCTCCAGCACGACCAGGCTGCGGTCGGCCGGGCGCGGCGGGCGATCGAGCGGGCACTCGACCAGTCCTGACTCAGACGAGGCGCGGGTCAGCCCCAGCCCAGCTCGTGCAGCTTGGCGTCGTCCACCCCGAAGTGGTGCGCGATCTCGTGCACGACCGTGATGATCACTTCTTCGATCACGTCGTCCTCGCTGTCGCAGATGTCGAGGATCGCTTCGCGGTAGATGAAGATGTGGTCGGGCAGGGCGCCGCCGTAGTCGGAGTTGCGCTCGGTCAGCGCGATGCCCTGGTAGAGCCCGAGCAGTGACGGCTCGTCGGGGTTGCGGTCCTCGACCAGCACCACGACGTTGTTCATCGCGTGCATGAAGTCGGGTGGGACCAGGTCCAGGGCCTCTTCGACCAGCTCGTCGAAGCGAGCTCGGGTCATCTCTACGGTCATCGGTTCTCAGTGCTCGAAGGGGGCGCGCTGGAGGACGGCTTGTCGGGCTTGCCGGAGTCCGAGGGCTTGCCGGACTCGCCGGAGGGCGGCTGGCCGGACTCGGAGTGCAGCGGGGCGCCGGTGGGTTCGGCCTGGGCCTTGACCGAGGTGGTCTGCGGCGGGTTCGCGGTGGTCAGCGGCGCGCCGTTGGGGTTGCGGACGGTGCCCTCCCACGCCACGAGCTTCTCGCCCTGGGGGACGGCGCCGATCTTGCAGTTGGCCTTGCGCGAGCCGACGGCCCAGCTCTCCTCGGCGCGCGTGTCCCAGGTGATCAGCAGGTTCTTGGCCTTCAGGTCGGCGCCGCCGGTGTACTCGGCGGCTATCGCGGCGCACTTCTCGGACATCACGGTGTCCTGCTGCTCGGGCGCCACGAACGCGCCTTCCGGGTGCTGCACGACGCCGACGATCTCGAACGCGTGCGGCTTGGCGCACTCGATCGGGTCACCGACCGTGTTGTTGTCGGCGAGCGCGACGCAGACGCCGGGGTCGTAGACGTTCGACTGGTCCTGGGTCTTCGCGCTGCCGAACGACGGCAGGGCGGCGCCGGAGGGGGCCGTGACCTGCAGACCGCACCTGAGCTGGCGGTAGCCGCTCGACCAGCGGCTCTCGTCCGGGTTCAGGGTGCTGACGCCGTACTTGCCCTTCGGGTCGAGCTTGCCGGCCATGTAGGTGGTCGACGCCTGCGCGCAGTTGTCCTGGGCGATCTTCTCCCAGGCCTCGCCGTTCGGGAACGGCGCTTCCTTCGGGTACGCGGCGGTGATGTCCGCCGTTCCGCTGACCTCGAACTTGTGCGCGGCCGTGCAGTCGACCTTCTGCGCGTCCGACAGGTCGGGCTTCTCCCAGTTGAGACATTCGCCCGCGACGGCCTGGTACGCGGCGTTGACCAGCTCGCGTTTGGTGCCGAGCGGGCCTCCTGCCAGCACAGACGTGAACGCGGACAACATCAACAAGCCGAACGCGCCCACGAAAGCGCCGACCATCACAAGCCGCGTGTCGCGGATGTGACCAGATCGACTCAACCAACCGGCGCTCGGAGACATCTCAACCATGATGCCCGTGCCGTGTGAGACGGCTGTGCGCCGGGTTGGGTCGAGTGTTGCTATTAGGACACTCGTCACCGAATTGGCCATGTTTCAGCTGTCTTGCTAGGTACCTTGCCCGCGGGAGTGGTGATGACTGACAACAACCTGCCAGGACCTGGCCAGCCGACGCCCCAGCCTGGGTCGCCGTCGGGACAGCCCGGCCAGCCGCAACAGCCCGGCCAGCCTCAGCAGGCAGGCCAGCAGCCGCCGCCGTACCAGCCGGCGGCTCCTCAGCCTGGCCAGAACCAGCCGGGACAGCCGCCTGCCAAGGGCAAGGTGCGCCAGCAGCAGCCCGGCATGACGAAGCCGCGCCAGGCGACGGTCGCCGAGCAACGCGCTCGTGCAGCCGCGCTGAAGGCGCAGCAAGAGCGGTTCGCCGCCGAGTCCGCCGCCTTCGAGAAGAAGCGGAAGACGCGCAAACGCCTGCTCATCGGCGGTGGCGTGACCGTGGGCGTGATCGCGCTGGTCGCGATCTGGTACGCGGCCGCCAGCCCCAAGAACGTCACGGCGCAGTGCACCGACTCGAACAACGTGATCGTCGACGACGACTACTGCGACCAGTCGTACTACAGCAGCCACGGCGGCTACAGCAGCGGCGGCTTCATCTACATCGGCGGCAGCTCGTACCGCTACAACTACGGCAGCTCCGGCAACGTCGGGCAGAAGGCCGTCGGCGGTAGCTACACGGTCCCGAAGGGTGCGAACGTCACCACGAAGTCGGGCACCTCGGTTCAGCGCGGCGGCTTCGGCGTCAGCAGCGGCTCGAAGAGCAGCGGAGGCTGAGCACAGTTGCGTCGTGAAACCTCGCAGCCGCGGCCGAACTGGCAGCGGACGGTCTCTGACCAGGGGTTGGTGTTCGGCCTGCCCGCGAAGTACGCGAACGGCGCCGACCGCCCGTACTGGGACGAGTCGGTGCACTACGTGTTCGAGATGAGCGACATCCTCTCGCTCGAAGCCGACGTCGAGCTGCTCCACTCCATGTGCCTCGACGCGGTGGACAACGTGGTGCTCACCGAGCGGTACCGCGACTTCGGCATCCCCGAGTGGGTGTGGCCGCACATCGCCGAGTCGTGGCGCCGCCGCGACCCGCACGTGTACGGCCGCTTCGACCTGCGCTACGACGGCTCCGGCCCCGCGAAGATGCTCGAGTACAACGCGGACACCCCCACGTCGCTGCTGGAAGCCGGCTACATCCAGTGGCAGTGGAAGGAAGACGTCTTCCCGGACGACGACCAGTGGAACTCGTTGCACGAGCGCCTGGTCGAGCGGTGGACGGAGATCGGCGCCAAGCTGCCCTCCGGCGAGCTGCACTTCACCTGGTCGGGCGCCGACCCGTCCGGCGAGGACCACCTCACGATCGCCTGCCTGCAGGAGACGGCCGCAGAAGCCGGCCTGAACACCGTGGGCCTCGCGATCGAGGAGGTCGGCTGGGACACGTTGCTCAACCGGTTCGTCGACCTCGAAGAGGCCCCGATGGGCACGGTCTTCAAGCTCTACCCGTGGGAGTGGGTGGTCGAGGAGCAGTTCGGCCGCCACGCCGTCGAGTCGCTGCCCGGCACGCTGTGGGTCGAGCCGCTGTGGAAGATGCTGCTCTCCAACAAGGCGCTGCTCGCGGTCCTGTGGGAGATGTACCCGGGCCACCCCAACCTGCTCCCCGCCTTCCTGAACGACCCCGGCATGCTCACCGAGTACGTGCGCAAGCCGCTGCTCGGCCGCGAGGGGTCGAACATCCAGATCGTCGCTCCCGGCTACGAAACGCAGACCGGCGGCGTGTACGGCAAAGAAGGCTTCGTCTACCAGCTGTTCGATCCGCTTCCGGAGTTCGACGGCTACCGCCCCGCGTTGGGTGCCTGGGTCGTCGGCGACACGTCGGCCGGCCTCGGCATCCGGGAAACGGTCGGTCTGGTGACCGACGATGGCGCGGCGTTCGTGCCGCATCGAATTGTTGAGTAAGACTCCGAAAGGGAACGGGAAATGGACTACACGCTCGCGTTGGACCCCGGCTTCGGCTCGGCCATCGGCCGGGGCATCGGCGCGATCGCGCTGTACGCCGTCGTCGGTCTGGTCCTCATGGTGTTCGGCTTCTACGCGATCGACTGGACGACGCCGGGCAAGCTCTCCGCCCTCGTCCGCAACGGGGCCCCGAACGCCGTCATCGTGACCGCCTCCGGCCTCGTCTCGATGGCGTTGATCATCGTCGTCGCCATCTACAGCTCGGCCGGCAAGCTCGACGAGGGCCTGCTGTCCTCCCTGATCTACGGCCTTCTCGGCATCATCGTGCAGGTGGCGGCCGTCCGGTTGCTGGAGTGGGTGACCCGCCTGGACATCGGCTCGCTGATCGAGTCGGACCGCTTCGCCCCGGCCTCCGTCGTCGTGGCCTCGGCACACGTTGCGCTCGGCCTCGTGGTGGCCGTCGCGATCGTCTAGTACTCGCTTCGACGAGGGACCCGGTGCTCAGGCGCCGGGTCCCTTCGCGTTGCCGGGGGCCGCCGCGCTGTCCTTCGTTGAACAGCGCGAACCGGATATCCGCGTGAAGTGCGAATCCTCCGGGGACTACCCTTCGCAGGGTGATTGACCTCAAGGTGTTGCGCGAGAACCCGGAGACAGTGCGCGCGTCGCAGCGTGCTCGTGGCGAGGACGAGGGCGTCGTCGACAGCCTGCTGTCCGCCGACGAGCGCCGGCGTTCCGCGATCTCCCGTGCGGACACCCTGCGCGCCGAGCAGCGAGTGCTCGGCAAGGAGGTCGGCAAGGCCAAGGGCGACGAGAAGACCGCCCTGCTGGTCAAGGCGAAGGACCTGGCCGCGGAGGTCAAGGCCGCCGAGGCCGAGCAGCACGCCACCAACGACGAGGTCCAGGAACTCCTGGGCAGGATCCCGAACCTCGTGCACCCGGACGCGCCGGTCGGCGGCGAGGACGACTTCGTGGTCGTCAAGACCGTCGGTGAGCCGCGCGTGTTCGACTTCGAGCCGCAGGACCACCTCGACCTGGGCACCAAGCTCGGCGCGATCGACATGGAACGCGGCGCGAAGGTCGGCGGCTCGCGGTTCTACTTCCTCAAGGGCGTCGGCGCGCAGCTCGAGATCGCGCTGCTCAACATGGCGGCGGCGCAGGCCACGGCCAACGGGTTCGAGCTCATGATCACGCCCACGCTGGTGCGGCCGGAGATCATGGCGGGCACCGGGTTCCTCGGCGCGCACTCGAGCGAGATCTACCACCTGCCGAACGACGACCTGTACCTCGTGGGCACGTCGGAGGTGCCGCTCGCCGGCTACCACGCCGACGAGATCCTCGACGGGGAACGCCGGTACGCGGGTTGGTCGTCGTGCTACCGCCGCGAGGCCGGGTCGTACGGCAAGGACACCCGCGGCATCATCCGCGTGCACCAGTTCAACAAGGTCGAGATGTTCTCCTACGTCAAGCCCGAGGACGCCGAGGCGGAGCACGCCCGGCTGCTCGGCTGGGAAGAGGAGATGCTCGCCAAGATCGAGGTGCCCTACCGCGTCATCGACACGGCGACGGGTGACCTCGGCACGTCGGCGCACCGCAAGTTCGACTGCGAGGCCTGGGTTCCGACGCAGCAGAAGTACCGCGAGCTGACCTCGACGTCGAACTGCACCACGTTCCAGGCGCGCCGCCTGAACATCCGCTACCGCGACGAGAACGGCAAGTCGCAGATCACGGCCACGCTCAACGGCACGCTGGCCACCACCCGGTGGATCGTGGCGATCCTCGAGAACCACCAGCAGGCCGACGGCTCCGTCGTCGTCCCCGAAGCGATGCGTCCGTTCATGGGCGGCCTGGAAGTTCTCAGGTAAAACTTTTCCAAAACCTGTATTTCGCCGGGCCTGACGGCGTCCTCCTTGCAGAACACCACATGGGGGTGTGGTGTCGGCAAGTAGGGGGTTAGTTGTCATGTCATTCGAAGCTGCGGTCGGCGAAGTCGACATCACGCCGGAGAACCCGCCCTATCCGAGCCTGTGGATGGGCGGGTACGGCTGGGGCCCGCGCGGCAACCACGGCGCGATCGCCCGCCGGTTGCGCGCCCAGTGCCTCGTGCTCTGGGACGGCGGCGTGCCGAAGATTCTGCTGCGTGCAGACCTCATCAGCATCCCGAGGGACGTCAACCAGGCGATCAGGGGGACCCTCGTAGCCGAGGGACTGGTCGCCGCGAACGACCTGATGCTGCTGGCGAGCCACACGCACTCGGGCCCGTTGTACGGCGACACCAAGCCGAGCCCGCAGGTGATGATGGGCCTGAGCCAGGCCGACGTCGACGCGGTCAACGGCACGACGTGGCTGATCACCGACGCACTGGTGCAGCTGGTCCGCGACACTCTGGACCTGGAGCGCACCGCCGTCACGCTGTCGTACGCCGAGGGCGAGGCCAAGATCGGCCACAACCGGGTGGCGGACAATTTCGCCGTGCTGGACACCGTGCCGGTGCTGCGCCTCGACAACACCGACGGCGACCTGTTCGCAATCGTGTTCGGAGCGGCGTGCCACCCGGTCTCGCGCGGCAACGACGAGGTGTTCGACGGCGAGTTCCCTGCCGTCGCCTCCGCGCTGATCGAGAACGAGCTGGGCGTGCCCGCGCTGTTCGTCCAGGGTGCGTGCGGCGACCAGGAGGCGAACGACCCGCACGTCCCGGAGACCACCGAACAGCTGGGCGCCGTCCTGGGCCAGGCGGTCCTCGACGTCCTCGGCGACGACGGGTTCGACACCGTCACGGGACCGGTCAACACGGCGATGACCGAGGTCAACCTGCCGTTCCACACCAACACCGCCAACCCGGACGTGCTGGCCGCGGTCCGCGCGAGGTACAAGCTCCGGCTCAAGGTGCTGCCGCAGACCGACCCGAACCGCCGGCACGCCGCCCTGATGGTGAAGCTGATCGACGGGGGCCAGCTGCCCACGTCGATGCCGATGCCGATCCAACGCTGGCGGTTCGGCGGCCTGAGCATCCTGGCTCTCGCGCACGAGCCGTTGTCCGCCTACGACGTGAAACTGCACGCGGCCTTCCCCGGAAACCTCTGGGTCATGGGATACGCCAACGAGTGCGAGGGCTACGTCGCGGACAACGACACGCTGCGCTCCGGCGGCAACCTGCACCTCGGCTACGAGGCCGGGTGGAACCAGGGCGACTCCACCGTCGCCGGGATCAACAGCTACTGCGTCTCGTACGCGTGGCCTGGTCCGCTGAAGTTCTCGGACACCGCGGTGCCCGCCGCCGGCACCACTGAACGGATCGTCATGGACGCGAGCTTGAGCTTGCTGAATTCGTAGCCGGTCAGGCCCTGTTCTGCCCGTGAAGTAGAGTGGCCTACCGGCCCCGTCGGGTGGAAGTGCCCTGGTGACGTGGGTTACACATCAACTCACGGGCAGGACAGGGATCAGTGGCGAACCGCATTCACGAGACCGCGATCATCGGCAAGGACGTCGAGATCGGCGACGACAACGTGATCGGGCCGTACACGGTCATCGCCGGGCCCGCCCGGATCGGTGACGGCAACTTCATCGGCCCGCACGTCAGCATCGGCGGCCCCGCCGAGTTCCTGAGCGCGCCGCACCTGGCCGGCTGGGACGGCGAGAACGACGGCCCCGGCGTGGTGATCGGCGACCGCAACCGCATCCGCGAGTTCGTCACGATCAACCAGGGCGCCAAGGAGCCGACCAGGGTCGGCAACGACAACTACGTGATGGGCCGCGCGCACATCGCGCACGACTGCGTCATCGACAACAGCGTCGTGATCACGAGCGCCGTGCAGATCGCCGGCCACTGCCACGTGTGGAGCGGCTCCAACATCGGCCTCGGCACCGTCGTGCACCAGGGCACGCAGATCGGCCCTGGCGCGATGATCGGGCTGGGCTCGGCCATCCGCAAGGAGGTCGGTGCGTTCACCATCACCCTGGGCAACCCGGCCCGCACCACCGGCGTCAACGTCATCGGCCTGTCGCGGCGCGGCTGCGACGAGGCCGCGATCGCCGCTCTCACCGGTTTCCTGACCGGCAAGGAGGCGGAGGTTCCCGCCGGCCTGCCGGAGGAGCTCGCCGCGCTGCTCAAGGCGTGGACCGAGCGTTCGAACGAGCACTGACCCACACCGTCCGAGAGAACGAGAGAACGATGTCCCTGAACGACCGTCTTCGTGGTGTCTTCGTGGACGCCCTCCAGCTCGACGACTCGGTTGACGTCGAGAACCTGAAGTACCGCGACATCGATGAGTGGGACTCGGTCGGCCACATGGCGCTCGTCGCCGCCATCGAGGACGAGTTCGACGTCGAGTTCGAGACCGAGCAGGTCATCGACATGAGCAGCTTCAAGGTCGCCGTCGACATGCTGAAGGGCCTCGGCGCTGGTGAGTGACTTCGCCGGCAAGGTAGCGGTCGTCACCGGCGGCACGCGTGGCATCGGCTTCGCGACCGCCGCGGCGCTGGCCGAGGCGGGCGCGACCGTCGTCATCACCGGCCGCGATCGCGAGACGACCGAGAAGCGTGCCGCCGAGCTGGGCGAACGCGTCCACGGCATGGCGCTCGACGTCGCCGACTCCGCCGCGATCAAGGACGTCTTCAAGGCGATCTCGAAGGAGCACGGGCGCATCGACGTGCTCGTGGCCAGCGCGGGCGTGCTGGAGGGCGGCCTCATCGGCATGCTCACCGACGACCACGTGAACAGGACGCTGACCACGAACGTCGCCGGCACGATCAACTCCGTGCAGGCGGCGGCGCGGGCCATGATGCGCAAGCGCACCGGCTCGATCGTGCTGATCGGCTCGATCGTTGGCGAGCGCGGCAACGCGGGTCAGATGGTCTACGCGGCGTCCAAGGCGGCGCTGGTCGCGGCCGCGAAGTCCGCGGCGAAGGAACTCGGCAGGCACGGGATCAGGGTCAACGCGGTCGCGCCCGGCGTGATCCAGACCGACCTGATCTCGGAGCAGTCCGACGAGGTGCTGGAGCGGGTGAAGGGCGACACCGCCCTCGGCCGGCTCGGCACCGCGGAAGAAGTGGCCAAGGTGATCCGATTCCTGAGCAGTGACGACGCCTCGTTCGTCACCGGTCAGGTGCTCGGGATCGACGGAGGTTTGGTGCTGTGACGCTGCTGCACGCTCAGGCCCGCCTGCGTGACGCCGCGACCGGTGAGCTGCTCGGCGGTGCCGAGCTCGCCGGACGCGTGTCCGAGGCGGCGAAGGAACTCGCCGATCTGCCGTCCGGGGTGCTGTTCCTCCGGGTCGGCCTGGACCTGACGAGCGTGCTGCGGTACCTGGGTGCGTTCGAGGCCGGCCGCGCCGTCGCGCTGCTCGACCCGGCGCAGGACCGCGAGGTGCTGGACGGGCTCGTGTCCCGCTTCCGCCCCGCGGCCGTGCTGGGCATCGACGACGAACCCGCACAGGGGTACTCGCAGGACTGGGTGCGCGAGGACGCGGACGGCGTCGCCCCGCACCCCGACCTGGCCGTGATGCTGCCGACCAGCGGCTCCACCGGTAACCCGAAGTTCGTGCGGCTGTCCCGCTCGGCGATCCTCGCGAACGCCGACGCGATCGCCGAGGTGCTCGGCATCGACGAGAACGAGGTCGCGCCGACCAGCCTGCCGCTGCACTACAGCTACGGCATGTCCGTGCTCAACAGCCACCTGCGCAAGGGCGCGACGGTGCTGCTGGAGGGCTCCGGCGTCGTGGCGCGGCCGTTCTGGGACGCGGTCACGCAGTACGGCGTGACGTCGCTCGCAGGTGTCCCGTACCACTACGAGATGCTGCGCCGGCTGCGGTTCGACCCGGCCAAGTACCCCACGCTGCGCACCCTGACGCAGGCGGGCGGCAAGCTCCGCACCGACCTGGTCACCGAGTTCAACGACAAGATGCGCGCCGCCGGCGGGCAGATGTTCGTGATGTACGGCCAGACGGAGGCCGCGCCCCGGATGGCCACCGTGCCGGCCGACCGGCTCACCGAGAAGCTCGGCTCCGCGGGTCCCGCCCTTCCCGGCGGCACGTTCGCGATCCGCGACGAGGCCGGGAACGAAATCACCGAGCCCGGTGTTGCCGGTGAGGTGGTGTACCGCGGGCCGAACGTGATGATGGGCTACGCCGAGTCCGAAGCCGAGCTCGCTCTCGGCGACGAGACCGGCGGCGTGCTCGTCACCGGCGACCTCGGTTACCTCGACGCCGACGGGTTCCTCTACATCACCGGCCGGCTCAAGCGAATCGGCAAGGTGTTCGGCAACCGGGTCAACCTGGACGACCTGGAGCAGATCGTGAAGGGCTTCGGCGCAGCCGCCGCCGTGCCCGCGGGCGACAAGGTCGTCGTCTTCCTCGACAGGGCCGAGAAGGACACCTGCAAGCAGGCCGCGAAGTTGCTGTCCGAGACGCTGCACCTGCACGTCACGGGCTTCGACGTGCGTCCGGCAGAGGGTTTCCCGCAACTGCCCAGCGGCAAGATCGACTACCGGTCACTGGAGGCACAGGTATGAGCGTCTTCGGACGCGGTCAGGCCGAGCGCGAGACCGCGCTGCTGGCCGAACTGACCGAGCTGACCGAGCACCACCGCGCGAACTCCGAGCAGTACGACCGGATCCTGTCGTCGCTCGGCATCTCCTCCGGCGAGAAGTTCGGGTCGTTGAACGACCTGCCGTGGCTGCCGGTGCGCATGTTCAAGACGCACGAGCTGAAGTCCATTCCGGACTCCGAGGTCTTCAAGGTGCTCACGTCGTCCGGCACGACCGGCGGTGGCGCGTCCCGGATCTACCTCGACAAGGACGCCGCCGCGGTGCAGACCCGCCAGCTCGGCGCGACGCTGCAGGAAGTGCTCGGCGGCAAGCGGCTGCCGATGCTGATGGTCGACACCATCGGCATCATCAAGAACCGCCGCTCGTTCTCCGCTCGCGGCGCCGGCGTGCTGGGCATGGCGACGTTCGGCCGCAGCCACGTCTACGCGCTGGACGAGAACGACCAGCCGGACGTCGAGGCGGTCAAGGAGTTCCTCGCCAAGCACGGCTCCGAGCCGTTCCTGATCTTCGGCTTCACCTTCATGGTGTGGCAGTACCTCTACGAGGTCGCGCGTGAGCACGAGCTCGACCTGTCGAACGGCATCCTCATCCACTCCGGTGGCTGGAAGAAGCTCATCGACATCGCGGTCGACAACGCGGAGTTCCGCAAGCGCTTCGCCGAGGACACGGGCCTGACCCAGATCTACAACTACTACGGGATGATCGAGCAGATCGGCACGGTCTTCCTGGAGGGCCGTTCCGGGAACTCGTTGTACTGCCCGGACTTCGCGGACGTCATCATCCGCAACCCGGAGACCTGGGAGGAGCAGCCCGTCGGCGTTCCCGGTGTCATCGAGGTCATCTCGACGCTGCCCCGCAGCTACCCGGGCCACGTGCTGCTGACCGAGGACCTCGGTGTGGTGCACGGCGTCGACGACGGCGACTGGCCCGGCAAGCGGTTCTCCGTGCTCGGCAGGCTCCCGCGGGCCGAGGCGCGCGGCTGTTCGGACACCTTCTCTGGAGCTGTGGCCTCATGAAGCGCCGTTTCCCGGCAGGATCTGACGTCTCCTCGGTCGACGAGCTCCTCGCGAGCATCTCCGGCGAGCCCACCGACGGCCGGCTGAAGGTCGGCGACGAGCGGATCGTCGACTTCCTGGTGAAGTTCGCGCGCAAGCTGCTCGCCCCGCAGATGGCCCGCCGCTACCCGGAACTCGCGTCGCTCGGGTTCTTCCTGCGCCGCAGCGAGATCAACAAGGTGCTGCGCCAGCTGGAGACCCCGCAAGGCGTGCTGCGCTTCGGCCGCGGCCTCGTCTTCCACATCCCGCCCGCCAACGTCGACACGATCTTCGTGTACTCGTGGGCGCTGTCCGCGTTGGCAGGCAACAGCAACGTCGTGCGCATCTCGCCGCGTTCGGCGGGTGCCGCGGAGGCCGTCGTCGAGGCGCTGAACGACGCGTTGAAGGACGCTCACCCGGCCGTCGCGCAGACCCAGGTCATGGTCACCTACGACCGCGACGACAAGGTGACCGCGGCGCTGTCCGCAGCGTGCGACCTGCGCGTCATCTGGGGCGGCGACCGCGCCGTCAACGAGGTGCGCAAGATGCCGCTCGCGCCGCACGCGCGCGACGTCACGTTCCCCGACCGCGCCTCGTTCGCCCTGATCTCCGTCGACGGCTGGGTTTCCGCCACGCCGGAGCAGAAGCGCGACGTGGCCGTCGGTTTCTACAACGACTCGTACTGGTTCGACCAGGCCGCCTGCTCGTCGCCGCGCGCCCTGTTCTGGGTCGGTGACGACGTCGCGGGCCAGCAGGCACGGACCGAGTTTCGGGCCGAGCTGACCAAGGTGCTCGAAGCCAAGAACCACGTCGTCGAGCCCGCGATGGCAGTGCAGAAGCGCGTCTCCGCCTACGGTGTCGCGGCGGACGGCCACGCGAAGTCGATCTCGTTCGACGGCAACGCGGTCGCCACCCTGGAGCTGACGGCGGCGGCGGACGTGCCGCGCGAGTGGCTGGGCGCGGGCACCTTCCCGTTCGCCACGCTGCCGACGCTGTCCGCGCTCGTGCCCATGGTGCAGCGCAAGGACCAGACGCTGTCGGTGTTCGGCTTCTCGCAGGAGGAGCTGGAAGCGCTGGCACACGAACTGGCCGGCCGCGGCATCGACCGCATCGTGCCGTTCGGCAACGCGCTGACGTTCTCCGACCACTGGGACGGCTTCAACCTGCCCGCGGAGTTCACCCGTCTGGTGACCGTCCAAAGCTGACAGTCCACAGAGGACGAAAGCCGCACTGGAGCCTGGTGCGGCTTTCGTCGTTTCCGGCTAGTTGTGGCAGTCCTGGCCCTTGAGCGAGACGAACGCCGCCACGACCTTCTTGGTGTCCGCGTTCACCCCGAAGACGAACTTGGCGTTCGGGTTGTTGTCCGCCTCGGCGACCCAGGTGTAGTTCGGGCCGGTCGGCTCGAGGTTGGTGTACTCGGCCTTGAGCTTGTCCTCGGTCGCGCCGATGCCCGCGCCGTCGGCAGTCATGTCCGCAGTGAAACTGATGCTCGCGACCCCCACTTTCGGCGACACCCAGAGGCGCTCCTTGGTTCCGGCGATCTCGTGGAGTGAGCAGCCGTCGCTGGGCTCGATGGCAGGTCCGATCAGCTTGGCGTCCAGTGCCTGCTTGAGCGTCATGCCGAGCTTCAGGTCGCCGTAGCCGAACGAGCCGATCACCGGCCTGGCCGGTGGCGCGGGCGGGTTGGTCACGGTCTGGGTGACGACCGTGGTGGCCACCTGGGCGGCCGGTGGCGTCGTGCTGGAAGACGTAGCAGTGCTGTCCGGCGCGGGCGTGGACGTGCACGCGGCCAGGCCGAGAGCAGCGGTGACGGTGACGAGAACGATGGAACGCTTCATTTTTGTTTCCCCCCAGGGATTGCTGACTCAGAGCAGGTACATGGAACAGTCGGCGTTGTACGTGTGCAGCTTGATGTGGACGACCTTGTCGGTGTCCGCGAACTGGTCGGTCTCGGAGCTGCCGATGAACGAGTAGCCGGCGTTCTCGGCGATGCTCGCCGACCAGCCCGCGCGGAACGCGGAGACGGTCGGGTAGGCCTTCTTCACCGCGGCGTAGGTCGAGCCGATGCCGATTCCCTTGGAGGTCTTGGCTTCCGCGGGCAGCGTGATGCGCACGACGCCGTACCGTTTGGAGATCGCGACCGCGTCGTCGCCCACGCAGGCGCCGTCACCCTCGCTGTCCCAGGTCAGGTCGGTCAGGCCGGTCGCCCTCGCGTCCTCCAGGGTCATGCCCAACTTGAGAGAGCCGTAGCCGAGGCGGGTGTCGGTGTTCACCACGTTCTTCGGCTGGTCGGTGATCGTGGTCGCGGCGGTGCCGGCGGGGCGTTCGGCGGCGGTGTTCGGCGCGGGTGCGGTGGTGCACGCGGCCAGGCCGAGTGCGGCGGCGATGATGACGAAGACGAGTGAGCGGCTCATTTCTTCCCCCCGGGAATGCTGTCGTGCCCGCCCCACCCCCAGCGGGGCGGACACGACGCTGCTGACAACACGAACTCTGCCGGGCGCGCCTGCAAATCATCTGCAAATCCTCTGCAGGGCTGCTGAGCTGCGAAAAGGCCGCACCGGAAGTCCGGTGCGGCCTGTGTTCGGAGCAGTCGTCAGATCAGGTGCAGGTTGGTGTTGGTGAAGCCGGTGGCGAAGATGACCTCGTTGTCCCACGGGTTGTTCGCGAAGCCGTGGTAGTTGTGCCAGGCCTTCACGCCGCCGTCCGGCAGCGCCGTGACGATCTCGGCCTTGCCATCACCGTCGAGGTCGGCGAAGTGCAGGCCCTCGTTGGTGAAACCGGAGCCGATGATGGCGTCGCTGTCCCAGGGGTTCGCCTTGAAGCCCCAGTAGTTGCGCCACGCCTTCACTCCGCCGTCGGGCAGGACGGTGACGATTTCGGCCTTGCCGTCGGCGTTCAGGTCGGCGAAGTGGAGCGAGTCGTTGGTGAAGCCGGAGGCGATGATCGCCTCGTTGTCCCACGGGCTGTTCGTGAAGCCGTGGTAGTTGTGCCACGCCTTGACCTGGCCGTCCGGCAGGACCGTGATGATCTCGGCCTTGCGATCTCCGTCGAGGTCGGCGAAGTGCAGCGACTGGTTGGTGAAGCCGGAGGCGATGACGGCGTCGGCGTCCCAGGGGTTCGGTCCGAAGGTGCCGTTGTTGCGCCACGCCTTCACGGCACCGTCGGGCAGGACGGTGATGATCTCCTTGTCACCGTCGCCGTCGAGGTCGGCGAAGTGGGCGTTCTCGTCGGTGAAACCGTTGGCGACGACGGCGTCGGCGTCCCACGGGTTCTGGGCGAAGCCGCGGCCGTTGCGCCACACCTTCACGTTGCCGTCCGCGGAGATGAACGCGATGTCGGTCTTGGCGTCACCCGAGAACGAGGACCCTGCCGACACGGACGGCCCACCGGTGTTGAAGCGGTAGAGGTTGTAGTTCTGCATCAACGAGATGTTCTTGCTCGCGTAGTTCGGGTCCGTCGCGTACCTCTTCGCGACCTCGCGGATGAACTGGTCGGGGTTGCTCTCCCGGTACGGCAGGGCGCTGTCGTAGATGCCGCTCGTGGTGATCAGCCGGCCGTAGTCGCGGAACGAGTCGGTCATCGAGCGGTAGACCCGGAAGTACGCGGTCTCGGGGTGACAGGTCGGCGTGCACTCCTCCGTCTGGTAGGCGTGGCAGCCGATCGCGATAGGGCCGGGGCTCGACGAGTTCACGCACTTGAAGCCGAAGTAGTTCTTGTCGTTGGCGGAGAGGCGGCTGCGGCCCCAGTCGGATTCGAGAATCGACTGCGCGGTGGTCACCGAGGCCGGGATCCGGAACTCGGCCTGCACGGCCTGGGCGGCGGGGCCGGCGACGTTGACGTAGTCGTCCTGGAGACCGGCGGCGACCACCGTGTTCAGGGCGCTGTCCCGGTTTTCTTGCTGTGACTCGGCTTCCGGCGGCGCGGCGTAGGCGGTGCCGGTCACCAGTCCTGCGAACGCCGTGGCGAGCAGGGTTGCGGTCAGCTTCTTCATGACTGTCCTTTCCAGACTCGCGTCGGTCAGATCAGGTGCAGGTTGGTGTTGGTGAAGCCGGTGGCGAAGATGACCTCGTTGTCCCACGGGTTGTTCGCGAAGCCGTGGTAGTTGTGCCACGCCTTGACCTGGCCGTCCGGCAGGACGGTGACGATCTCTGCCTTGCCGTCGCCGTCGAGGTCGGCGAAGTGCAGCGACTGGTTGGTGAAGCCGGTGGCGATGATGGCGTCGTTGTCCCAGGGGTTCGCCTTGAAGCCCCAGTAGTTGCGCCACGCCTTGACCTGACCGTCTCCGAGAACGGTGATGATCTCTGCCTTGCCGTCGGCGTTCAGGTCGGCGAAGTGCAGCGAGTCGTTGGTGAAGCCGGAGGCGATGATCGCCTCGTTGTCCCACGGGCTGTTCGTGAAGCCGTGGTAGTTGTGCCATGCCTTGACCTGGCCGTCGGGAAGGACCGTGATGATCTCGGCTTTGCGGTCTCCGTCGAGGTCGGCGAAGTGCAGCGACTGGTTGGTGAAGCCGGAGGCGATGACGGCGTCCGCGTCCCACGGGCTCGGGCCGAAGGTGCCGTTGTTGCGCCATGCCTTGACCTGGCCGTCGGGCAGGACGGTGATGATCTCCTTGTCACCGTCGCCGTCGAGGTCGGCGAAGTGGGCGTTCTCGTCGGTGAAGCCGTTGGCGACGACGGCGTCGGCGTTCCACGGGTTCTGGGCGAAGCCGCGGCCGTTGCGCCACACCTTCACGTTGCCGTCCGCGGAGATGAACCCGACGTCGGTCTTCGCGTCACCGGAGAAGGAGGAACCGGTCTGGCCCACCGAGTCCTCGACGATGTTGTTGTAGCGCTTCGCGGCGTAGGAGGCCGTGTAGGCGGCGCTCCAGGTGCGCTGCTCGGCGACCTGGCCGAAGTCCCACTCCTCCCAGACCACTGCCTTGGTCTGCGCGCCGTCGTCCCATCGGACGAAGATCGCGATGTGCTGCTGGTCGCTGTTGTGCTTCCACAGCACGTCGCCGGGCTTCAGTTCCGACTTGGCGATCGAGTGCATGAACGGCTGGAGCGAGTAGGTCGTGTAGCTGTTGTCCATGCCCCACGCCATCGACGTGAAGCCGGAGCAGTCCGCGCGGTAGCTGCCGTACTCGTTGGCGTACCAGGAGGTCTGGCTGTACGGGACCCGCGCTTTGAGCCATGTCTCGGCCCGTTTCATGACCTCCGATCTCGCGATCGGGTTGTTCGCCGCCATCTTCAAGCCGGGCTCGGGTTCCTCGCCCTGCTTGGCGTATCCGCCGTCGGTGACCAGCGTGCCGGGCTCCGGTGCCGCCTGGCCGGTGATCGGCCCCAGGAACGTCACCGCCGTCGCAACCAGAGCGAGCAGGGTCGCCATCCGTCGCAGTCGCATTTCGTTTGCCCCCCAGTAATTCGGGCTGTTCTGTTGACAGCACGAACTCTGCGGGGCGTGCCTGCAAGTCATCTGCAAGCTCGCTGCGACAGGATCTACAGGCGGCTTACAGGACCTTTACAGGTGTGTTGACCTGCTCAAACGAGGGTTGCGACGGTTTCGTCGGCGATGTGCCGGCCGATCTCCAGCGCGCTGGTCGCGGCGGGGGAGGGCGCGTTCAGCACGTGCACCTGGCGCGGTGCGGACTCGATCAGGAAGTCGTCGACGAGCGAGCCGTCCGGCAGCATCGCCTGGGCGCGGACACCCGCCTCGGCGCGCACGATGTCGGCCTCGCCGACGGCCGGCACCAGGCGGGCCAGGCTCGCCGCGAAACGCTTGCGGGAGAACGACCTGAGCACCTCGTCCAGGCCGGTCCGGCCGAACCGGGCGGCCAGCTTCCAGGTACCGGGGAAGCGCAGCACGTCGAACACGTCACGCGGGTTGACCTGGGCCCAGCGATAGCCCTCGCGGCGCAGCGCCAGGACCGCGTTCGGGCCCGCGTGCACGGAACCGTCCAGCATCCGGGTCAGGTGGACGCCCAGGAACGGCAGCGCGGGGTCCGGCACCGGGTAGATCAGGCCGCGCACCAGCTCACGCCGTTCGGGACGCAGCTCGTAGTACTCGCCGCGGAACGGGACGATCGTCGCCTTGGGACGCAGCCCGGCGAGCCTTGCCACGCGGTCGCTGTGCAGGCCCGCGCAGTTCACCAGCGCGTCGGCGCGGACAATGCCCTGCGGCGTGGCCACCGCGACACCGGTGTCCGTGGAACGGATGGCGAGCGCGGGGGAGTTCAGGCGGAGGTCGGCACCGGACAGCAGGCCGACGAGCACCCGGCAGACGGCCGGGAAGTCGATGATCGCCGTGGACTCGACGCGCAGGGCGGAGACGGCGGCCACCTCGGGCTCGTACTCGCGAGCCTCGGCGGGGGAGATCAGCCTGGCGGGAACGCCGTTCGCTTCAGCACGTTCGGCCAGGGCGTTGAGCCGGGGCAGTTCGTCGGTCGAAGTAGCCACGACCAGCTTGCCGCAGACGTCGACGGGGACGCCGTGCTCCTTGGCGAAGGCCACCATGGAAGCGTTGCCCGCCAACGACATGCGGGCCTTGAGAGAACCGGGCTTGTAGTACAGACCGGCGTGCACGACGTTGCTGTTGTGCCCGGTCTGGTGCGCCGCCCAGTGCGACTCCTTCTCCAGCACGGTCACGTCGTGGCCGCGCCGGAGAAGTTCGTGAGCGGCGGAGAGTCCGAGGATCCCTCCGCCGATCACGACGACGTGACTCACGTCAGGCCTTGTCCGAGATCTTCTTGAGGATGTCGAGGTTGGCTTCGCAGATCTTCGGCATGTCGAAGTTGTCGAAGACCCACTGACGACCGGCCTCACCGATCTTCTTGGCGACGCCCTCGTCCTCGATCAGCCGGTTGATCGACTCGGCCAGCGCGGAGTGGTCGCCCGGCTTGGTGAGCAGCGACTCCGTGCCGTTGGTGATCATGGCGTTCGGGAAGTAGTCGGCCCGCTCGGCCATGACCGTCGGGACGCCCGCCGCCATCGCCTCCAGCGACGCGATGCCGATGCCGAAGCCCTGCAGGTCGTGGACCTCCATGTCGGCGCCCGCGAGCAGACCGGGGATCTCCGCCTTCGGCAGCGTGCCGGTGCAGATCAGCGCGTGCTCGACGCCCAGCTGCTTGGCGATCTCCAGGAACTCCGTGTTGTACAGGCCGCCGATGACCAGGACCTTGGTGTCCGGGTGCTTCTTGAGCACCTCGGGCAGCGCCTTGACCAGGTTGATCCGGTCGCGGACCGGGATCACGTGGCCGAGCGACGCGATGACCGGGCCGTCCCCGATCTCCGGGAACCGCTCGCGCATCTTGGCGCGCTCGGTGACGTGGTCGAGGTCGTGGAAGCGGTCGAGCTCGACACCGACGGCCAGCTTCTCGATGCGCTCGTCCGGCGTCTTGTAGCGCTTCTTGATGTACTCGTAGAAGATCGTGTCGATCGCGATCAGCTTCGTCGGCTTGTTGTACGACGTGATCGGCTTGACGACGACCGCGTCCAGGATCCGGAAGACCGCGTGGATCGGCCTCATCGGGCTCTGCAGCCGCGTGTGCAGCGTCAGCACCGACGGCACGTTGCGCTTGCGCGCCCACAGACCGCTCTGCCAGGTCAGGTCGAAGAACTGGCCGTGCTGGTGGACGACGTCCGGCTTGAAGCCGTCCAGCAGCTTGAAGACCTTCTTGCGGTTGCCCCACTTCAACGCGAACGTGATGTCGAAGTTGAACGAGATGCGGGTCTCCGGCAGCGTCCAGGACGGCAGACGCACGATCTTGATGCCGTCGCGCTCCTCCACCGGCAGCGCACCGCCGTACGCGGCGGTGATGACCAGGACCTCGTGACCCTGCGCCGCGTAGTACCGCGCCAGCGTGTCCGACACGTAGGCACTGCCACCCATCCGGGGCGGGAAGAAGTTGTTGATGATCGCGATGCGCATCGCGTCAGGCCTTCCCGTTGGTGGCCGAGAGAGTCGCCTCGTGCACGACCTTGTGCGCCGGGAGGATCGCGTTGCGCTCAGCGGTCACCTCGTCCGAACCGGCACCCAGCTCGAGCAGGTTCAGGAAGTGGTTCAGCTGCGCGGCCAGCGGCTCGGCGCTCTGCAGGATCGTCGGCAGCTCGATGACGGTCTGCGACTGGTAGCCGACACCGTCCGCCGCCGGCGAGTCCGCCACGTGCTTGTAGATCGTGATGTCCCGGCGCAGCAGGTCGATCTCGATCAGGCGGTCGATCTCCAGCACCGAGATCTGCCGCACCTTGCGCTGGCTGATCCGCGACGCCGAGATCGTGGCGAGGGCACCGCTCTCGAACGACATGGTCGCGTCCGCGGAGTCCTCGGAACTGTTGTCCTGCGACTGCTTGTGGAAGAAGCCGAACGAGCCCTTCACCGCGGCCGGGGCGTTGCCCACGAAGCGGATCGCGAGGTCGACGTCGTGGATGAGCAGGTCGCCCGCGACACCGGTCTTGATCCGCGGCACGAACGGCGAGTGCCGCATCGCGTTGATCTGCACGACCTCGCCCACGAACTGCTTCGCGGTGAGGATCGCCGGGTTGAAGCGCTCGAGGAAGCCGCAGACGAGCGGCAGGCCGCGCTTCTCCGACTCGGCGACGAGCTCCTCCGACTGCGCGTACGTCGCGGCCAGCGGCTTCTCGATGAGCAGCGGCTTGCCGAGCTCCAGCGCCTGCTTGGCGATGGCGTAGTGCGCCTCGGTGGCGGCCGCGATGACGACGGCGTCGACGTCCTTCAGCCCGTCCAGCGAGCTGGTGTGCTCGATGCCGAAGCGGTCGGCGATGGCCTGACCGGTCTGGGCGTTCTGCTCCACGACGAACTTGAAGTCGACGCGGTCGGACTGCGACAGCACGCGGGCGTGCAGCGAGCCCATCGTGCCGGCGCCGACGAGGGCGACCTTGGGACGGGCGGTCACGCGCCGAACACCTCCCGGACGGACGAGACGATGGTCTCGAGCTCTGCGTCGGTCAGCTTCGGGTGCACCGGCAGCGAAAGCGCCTGCTCGGCGACCTTCTGCGCGACCGGCACGTCGGAGGCGATGACCTGAGGGTTGTCCCGGTAGCAGTCGTAGTCGAACACGAGCTTCGGGTAGTAGATGCCGTTGCCGATGCCCTTCTCGGTGAGCTTCGCCGCGAGCTCGTCGCGGGTCACCGGGGCGTCGTCGCCGACCAGGATCGTGTACTGGTGCCACACGTGCTCACGGCCAGGCAGCACGGCGGGGACGGTGAGACCCGTCACGCCGTCGAGGCCCTTGGACAGCGCCTCGGCGTTGTGCCGGCGCGCGTCGGTGAGCTGCTGCAGCTTCTCCAGCTGCGGGATGCCCAGCGCCGCGTGCAGGTCCGTGAGGCGGTAGTTGTGACCCGCCATCTCGTACTGGTAGCGGGCGCGCATGCCCTGGTTGCGCATGACGCGCAGCTTGTCCGCCAGCGCGTCGTCCGACGTCGTGATGACGCCGCCCTCGGCGGTGGTGATGTTCTTGGTGGCGTACAGCGAGAAGCAGCCGATGCCGAACGAACCGGCGGCCTTGCCCTCGAACGTCGCGCCGACGGCCTGCGCCGCGTCCTCGACGATCGTCAGGCCGTGCTGCTGCGCGAGCGGCACGAGACGGCCCATGTCGGCCATCTGGCCGTACAGGTGGACCGGCATGAGGACCTTGGTGCGGTCGGTGACCGCGCCGCTGACCTTCTCCGGGTCGAGGTTGAAGTCGACCGCGCTGATGTCGGCGAACCGGGCGGTGGCGCCGGCTTCGAGGATCGCGTTCAGCGTGGCCACGAAGGTGAACGGCGTGGTGATGACCTCATCACCAGGCTGCAGGTCGAGCGCCTGGATGGACGCGACCAGCGCGGTCGTGCCGTTGTTCACGGCGACCGCGTGAGGCACACCCGCAACGGAGGCGAAAGCATCCTCGAACCGCTTGACCATCGGTCCCTGTGCGATGACACCGGAGCGGAGCACTTCCAGCACGAGCGGCTCGGCGTCCTGGACGTCGACGACGGTAATCGGAATCATGCAGCAGACTTTCCACTTCCGGAGACGGTTGGATGCGTCCGGTACAGTTACCCCGGTGTTACTGCCAGGTGCAGACCAGGCGCGACCACAGGCTACCTGCCTGATGGAGTGATCCTTTTCAGGGTCCGTTGTGGATCCGCGTCGTAAGAAGTACGACCCCCCTCATGGACGCCCAGCCCGCCGTGCTCGGCCCGTCGCTGGGAAGCGAAGCAGGAAGCGGAGAACCGATGACCGTCGAGCCCGATGTGGCTGCCACCGACGCTGAACAGGCCGCCCCTCCGGCTCCGGCCAACACCCGCAAGACAGTGGTCATCGCCTGGGCGAAGCGCGTGCTCATCGTGGCCGTGCTCGCCGCCGCCGCCTTCTCGGTCTACTCCCAGTGGGACAAGGTCTACCCCGAGCTGGTCAAGCTGCCGTGGCTGTCGGTCGTGTTGTCGCTGGTCGCGGTGTTCGTAGGCATCTTCCTGGGCCCGCTGGTCTGGAAGATCGTGCTGTCCGACCTGGGCGCTCCCGTCCGGTTCGCCGACGCGTCGAAGTTCTACCTGGTCGGCCAGCTGGGCAAGTACGTTCCCGGCGCCGTCTGGGCCGTCCTGCTGTCGATGGAGCTCGCCCGTGAGGCGGGCGTCAACCGGGCGCGCAGCTTCACCGCGGGCCTGGTCGCGACCGGCATGGGCGTGCTCGCGTCGTTGATCGCAGGCCTCGCCGCGCTGCCCGTGATGCTGTCCGGCCGCCCTGAGGCGAACCAGCTGCTGTGGCTGTTCCTGCTGCTGCTGGTCGGCCTGCCGTTCCTGCACCCGCGGCTGCTGACGTGGTCGGTCAACCTGGTGCTGAAGGTCCTGCGCAAGGCACCGATCGAACGCCGTTTCACCGGCATCGAGATCCTCAAGGCGCTGGGCACGGCCGTCGCCATCTACCTCTGCTACGGCGTGCACCTGTGGCTGCTGGTCAACTCGCTCGGCTCGCCGCGCTGGGACACGCTGATCCTGTCCACCGGCGCCATGGCGCTGTCGATGACCGCGGGCCTGCTCGCGTTCTTCCTGCCGTCGGGCATCGGCGCCCGTGAGCTCGTCATCACCGGCACCATCGCGACCGTGCTGCCGCTGCCGCAGGCCATCGCGCTGGCCCTGGTCTCGCGCCTCATGTTCACCATCGCCGACCTGGCCGCGGCCGGTTCGGCCACGCTCGTGGCCTACGTGCAGAAGCGGCGCGGCGTTCCCGTGCCGGTTCCCGCCGAGGACTGAGCGAACAAGACGAGAAGCGCCGCACCTCACCAGGTGCGGCGCTTTTTTGTGTCTAGAACCAGCGCTCCAGGACCTGGGCCACGCCGTTCTGGTCGTTGGTGGCGGTGACCTCGTCGGCCACCTCCAGCAGCTCGTGGTGCGCGTTGGCCATGGCGACGCCGTGTCCGGCCCACCGCAGCATCGGGATGTCGTTCGGCATGTCCCCGAAGGCGATGACGTCCTCGGTCGCGACCTCCAGCCGTGCGCAGACATCGGCCAGGCCAGTGGCTTTGGTCACGTCCCGTTCGGACACCTCGATCAGGCCCGCGTTGGTCGAGTACGTGATGGCGAACTCGTCACCCAGCACGGCCGTCGCCGCGGACGCCATCTCGGCGCTGGTCATCTCCACGCGCCTGACCAGCAGTTTGATCGCCGGGTGCCCGAGCGTCTCCGCCCGTGAGGCGACCTCGTGACCCTCCGGCCAGGCGTGCCGGTACTCCTTCTCCGCGACGAACGTCTGGACGTCCGCGGCCCGTTCACCGACCCGTTCCGCGGCCACCGCACACCCCGGGATGGCCGTGTCGAGGGCGTGGACCAGGTCGATCAGCCGCACCGGGCTGATGCCGCGCTGCCAGATCACGCGGTCCTCGCTGATGTCGTAGAGCACGGCGCCGTTCGCGCAGACCGCGTAGCCGGTGACGCCCAGCGCGCCCGCGATGTGCGGCATCCACCTCGGCGGACGGCCGCTGACCAGCACGAACGGCGTACCGGCCGCGAGCACCCTGCCCACCACCCCGGCCGTGTACTCACTCACCTGCTCGTTCGTGCCGAGAATCGTTCCGTCGACGTCCGATGCCACCAGTGCCGGTTTCTCCACGACGTCCATCCTCGCTGATGGCGGATTCGCCGGTCGACGTAACTCGTTCGCTAATGTCAGCCGGTGCGAGTTGGTGTGGTGATCCTTCCCGAGTACCGCTGGTGGGTGGCGGAACCGAAGTGGCGTGCGGCCGAGGAGCTGGGCTTTTCCCACGCGTGGACGTACGACCACCTGGGGTGGCGCACGCTCGTCGACGGCCCGTGGTTCTCCGCGGTGCCCACGCTCACCGCCGCCGCGATGGTCACGTCGAAGATCCGGCTGGGCACGCTCGTCGCCTCACCCGTCTTCCGGCACCCGGTGCCGTTCGCGCGCGAGATCTTGACTCTTGACGATCTGTCGGACGGCCGCCTGAACGTCGGCATCGGCTCCGGCGGCACGGGCAGCTACGACTCCGACGCCATCGGCGCCCCCGAGCTCACGGCCCCGCAGCGCACGCAGCGGTTCGGCGAGTTCGTCGAGCTGCTCGACCTGCTGCTGACCAGGGACAAGACGACCTGGAAGGGCGAGTTCTTCACCGCGGACGAGGCCCGCGGGCACCCCGGCTGCGTACAGCGGCCGCGCGTCCCGTTCGTCATCGCCGCCGACGGGCCCAAGGCCATGGGCATCGCCGCCCGCTACGGCACCGGCTGGATCACCACCGGCTCGCGGCAGCTCGACAGCCCCGACTACGAGACCTGGTGGCGCGGCGTCGCGAAGGTGACCAAGCGGTTCAACGAGGAGCTCGCCTCGATCAACCGGGCCAAGGGCACCATCGACAGGTACCTGAACCTCGACTCGGCGCCGGTGTACTCGCTGACGAGCGTCGAGGCGTTCCAGGACGCCGCCGGGCGGGCCCGCGACCTCGGGTTCACCGATCTGATCGTGCACTGGCCGCGCAGCGAGGGCGTCTACTTCGGCCACGAGACCGTGCTGGAGCAGGTGGCCGGGGACGTCCTCCCCGGCCTCGTCGACTTCGAGTTCAGGGACTGACGGGAGCGCCCGGCTCCGGCACCAGCTTGTAGATCGTCGAGTCCTGGTTCGAGAAGACCTTCTGCACGAACGGCTTGCCGTCGAGGTTCTCCAGGCCGTCCACGCGGTCCTTGCCGCCGTGCACGTAGCCGACGTCGACGATGATGTAGCGGACGTTGAGGTGCTTCACCGCGTCACGCACGGTGGAGTCGTTCGCGTAGTCGTTGAACTCGGCCTGCAGCGTGTGCACCGCCGGCGACTCGGCCGAGCCGTCGTAGTGGCCGACGACAGGCTGCACGCCCGCGAGCGCGTACATCCAGACCGTGCCGTCCCTGCGGTCGTTGAGCACCCGCTCGCCCGGCTTGACCAGCTTGGCGAGTTCCTGGAACGCGAGCACCTCGGTCGGACTGACCACCATGTTGTGGCGGTCGGCGCCCGGCTGGTTGCCGTAGCCCTGCTTGACCTGGTTCGCGTTGAGGTTGAAGTACAGACCCTGGCTGAGCAGCGCGAACACCGCGATGACCAGGCCGCCCGCGACGTACGAACCGATGCCGGCGGGCACCTTCACGCGCGCCGCGCCGACCTTGGCGAAGTCGTACACCTGCGCCAGACCGTGCCCGGCCACGACGACGAGCGGCACGCACGCCAGCGCGATGAGGCGCCACTGGTCGTTCCACCACGGGCTGGTCAGCTTCGCGACCCACGGCTGCGAGTAGGACGCCGTCAGCACCCAGACGCCACCGAAGAACGCCGCCGAACCGAGCAGCCAGCGCAGCTCACCGAGACGCGAGGCGAAGACCAGGCCGACCCACAGCGCGAGCGCCAGCCAGTACTGCGGCAACGCGATGACGTGCTGGAACGTGAGCAGCGAGCCGACCGACTGGCTCACCGGGAACGTCGACGGCCAGTCCACGATCGCGATCTTGCCGCCGACCGCGAGCGCGCCGAGCAGGTGCGGCAGCGTCACGACGATCGCCACGACCGCCGGGACGATCAGCTTGAGCGCGTCCCGCCAGATCAGCCCGAGGTGGCCCCACCAGCGCTGGATGAACATCGGCAGCACGAACAGGATGCCGCCGAACAACGTGCTGGAGTGGATCGCGAGCAGGCCGACCGCGACACCGCCGAAGAAGATGCCGGTGTCCAGTGCCGCCCGCTTGAGGTACGCGTCCATCGCGATGGCCAGCACCGGCATGACCGCGATGCCGAGCGTGAACGTCAGCAGCGGGCCGCGCCACAGGTTGTCGTAGGTGGCGCTGGTGCAGGCGACGGTGACGAGCGCGGTGAACGCGGCGGTCATCGCGCGGCCGTTGAAGTGCCGGATCATCGCGACCAGGGTCAGCGCGAGGATGCCGGGGAACATGATCGTGCTGGCGTTCAGCACGGCCGGTACGGCGGCACCGGTCAGCTTGAACACGAGCGCGCCGACCAGGTGGTAGGCGTTCGGGTAGAAGACGCCGTCGGGGAGCTCGTACCAGTTGACCTTGCCGGTCGCGTAGAGGCTGCCCTCGCCGGTCTCGGCGATGTAGCGGATGCCGTTCGCGTGGTAGGCGGCGTCCCAGTCCTGCGGGATCGAGTTGAGGTCCCAGCGCATCGCGGCCATCAGCACGGCGAACCCGACGACGGCGGCGGCCAGCAGCGTCACGGCCACCGCGACGTGCGCGCTCCGGGCCCACGGCGACGGCGTGCGCTCGATCGGGCCGTTGCGGCGCACCACGAACCAGCGCGCGGCGGCGAACAGCAGTACCACGACCACCGTGGTGACCAGGAACGTCCAGACGTTGAACGGGATCCCGATCTTCCACAGCCACGGACCGGCCAGGCCCGCGATCAGGTACGTGAACACGGGCGCGCTGGCGGCGAGTGCCCACCCGCGCAGGCCCACGGCCGCGGCGGCGAGTCCGCCCGGCAACCACAGGACGGCGAGATACGTCCCGATCGTCGCCACGGTCAGCAACGTGCTCGCTTCGGTCGGCACAAGACCACCCATGGTTGCTCTGCAAGTGGATGTGCGGGATGCCCCCGCAAATGACACCGGCAAGGCTATCCCGAACGGGCTGATCGCCGTCCGACGGCCTGTCGCACGCGTTTTAGCTGATCAAGGCCTGTGCGGTTCGCGGAGGGGGTGTTGGGAACACGCCTGGGAGGGCCGGTACCCTCCACGTTCGTGAGCTTCGCTGGTTTTGACCTCATCGTCGTCGGTTCCGGTTTCTACGGGCTGACCGTTGCCGAGCGCACCGCCTCCCTGCTGAACAAGCGGGTGCTCGTTCTGGAACGTCGTTCCCACATCGGTGGCAACGCGTACTCGGAGGCTGAGCCCGAGACAGGAATCGAGGTGCACCGCTACGGCGCGCACCTCTTCCACACCTCGAACAAGAGGGTCTGGGAGTACTGCAACCAGTTCACCGAGTTCACCGGCTACCAGCACCGCGTGTTCGCGATGCACAACGGCACGGCGTACCAGTTCCCCATGGGCCTCGGGCTGATCACCCAGTTCGTCGGCCGCTACCTGTCCCCGGACGAGGCTCGCGCGTGGGTCGCGGAGCAGGCGTCCGAGATCGACAGCGCGAGCGTGAAGAACCTCGAGGAGAAGGCGATCTCGCTGGTCGGCCGTCCCCTGTACGAGGCCTTCATCCGCGACTACACCGCGAAGCAGTGGCAGACCGACCCGAAGGAGCTGCCGGCCGCGGTCATCAGCCGCCTCCCGGTCCGCTACAACTTCGACAACCGCTACTTCAACGACACCTACGAGGGCCTGCCGGTCGACGGCTACACCGCGTGGCTCGAGAAGATGGCGGAGCACGAGAACATCGAGGTCCGCCTCGACACGGACTTCTTCGACGTGAAGGACGAGATCCCGGCGGGCACGCCGATCGTCTACACCGGTCCGGTCGACCGCTACTTCGACTACTCCGAGGGCTGGCTCGGCTGGCGCACGCTCGACTTCGAGCAGGAGGTCGTCCAGACGGGCGACTACCAGGGCACGCCGGTCATGAACTACAACGACGCGGACGTCCCCTTCACCCGCATCCACGAGTTCCGCCACTTCCACCCGGAGCGGGACTACCCGAAGGACAAGACGGTCATCGTCCGCGAGTTCTCCCGCGCCGCGGAGAAGGACGACGAGCCGTACTACCCGATCAACACCGCGGAGGACCGCGAGAAGCTCGAGCGGTACCGCGTGCTGGCGAAGAAGGAAGCCGCCGAGAAGAACGTGCTGTTCGGCGGCCGTCTGGGCACCTACAAGTACCTCGACATGCACATGGCGATCGGCGCCGCTCTGAGCGCGTTCGACAACAAGATCGCGCCTCACCTGACCGAGGGATCCGCCATCAACGGCGATCTCGACTGATGTCGGTTTAGACGCATTTCGCCCGGCCGTACAACCTGTGCGGCCGGGCGTTCGTCATTGGACAATGAGTACTATGGGCGCTTGACGCGCCGCGCCACGACACTCTCTGTGGCGGTAGCCATCCATGAAGCTGACCCGAACCGCCCGAATTCGGTTCGCCGGAGGAAGCACGTGACCGAGCAGGCCAAAGCCGCAAGCGCTACCAAGATCAACCCGACCCAGGTCCTGCAGCGGGTGATCATGCCGCGGGACGAGGACCCGCTGGACGTGCGTCCGCTCTACCTCGACGAGCCGACCAACGTGCACAGCCACGTCTCGGGCCGCCGCGCGGTGACGGTTCAGACCTCGGCCAAGGTGTCGTTCGCTTCGTACTTCAACGCGTTCCCCGCCAGCTACTGGAAGCGCTGGACGATCGTCGAGGAAGTCGTGCTGCGCATGCGCGTGCGCGGCGCCGGTCGCATCGACGTCTACCGTTCGAAGCCCAACGGCGACATCATCCACCTCGACGGCCAGGTCATCCGCAGCCCGAAGGCGTGGTTCGACGTCGCGCTGACGGTGTCGCTCAAGCCGTTCGAGGACGGCGGCTGGATCTGGTTCGACGTCTTCACCGACGACACCACGATGGAGATCGACGACGCCGCGTGGACCACCGAGCAGCCGCTGCCGGCGCAGACCGTCGCCATCGGCATGACGACGATGCGCCCGGTCGACGCGGTCATCGCGCTGCGCGCCCTCGGTGAGGACCCGGCCGTCTTCGCGGTGCTGAAGAAGGTCTTCGTCGCCGACCAGGGTTCCGTCAAGGTGCGCGACACCCCCGGCTACGCCGAGGCCGTCAAGGCCCTCGGTGACAAGCTGGAGATCATCGAGCAGGACAACCTCGGTGGCTCCGGCGGCTTCACCCGCGGTCTGTACGAGGCGATCGAGCACACCGACGCCGACCAGATCATGCTGATGGACGACGACATCCGCCTGGAGCCGGACGCCGTCCTGCGCTCGAACGCGTTCGCGCGCGCCGCCGCCCAGCCGGTCATCGTCGGTTCGCACATGCTGAACCTCCAGGCCCGCTCCCGCCTGCACAGCATGGGCGAGGTCGTCGACCTGGGCACCTGCTACTGGCGGGCAGCACCCGGCGCGCTCACCGACCACGACTTCGGCACCGAGTCGCTGCGCGAGACCGAGGAACTGCACGCCCGCATCGACTCCACCTACAACGGCTGGTGGATGTGCCTGTTCCCGCGTGAGGTCGTCCAGCGCACCGGTTACCCGCTGCCGCTGTTCATCAAGTGGGACGACGCGGAGTACTCGCTGCGCGCCCTGGAGCGCGGCTACCCGACGGTCTCGCTGCCGGGCTCGGCCGTGTGGCACATGCCGTGGACGGACAAGAACGACGCCACCGACTGGCAGGCGTACTTCCACACCCGCAACCGGCTCGTCCTCGCCGCGCTGCACAGCCCGTACGACGTCCGCTCCACGCTGCTCAAGCAGGGCCTGAAGCTGTCGCTGCGGCACCTGCTGTCGATGGAGTACTCGACGGTCGCCATCCAGCAGAAGGCGATCGAGGACTTCCTGGCCGGCCCGTCGAAGCTGTTCGACTCGCTGCGCACGGCCCTGCCGGAGATCCGCGAGCTCCGCAAGCACTACTCGGACGCCCAGGTCCTCCCGTCCGCGCGCGAGTTCCCGGCGCCGACGTTCGACATGGTCCGCGCCGAGCAGATGCTGACGCCGCCCACGAACCCGGTCACCATCGCGTCCGAAGCGGCCAAGGCGCTCATGCACAACCTGCGTGAGCCCCAGGCGGCAACGGCGGAGCGCCCGCAGATCAACGTGCCGGCGTCCAACGCCCGCTGGTTCCTCCTCGGCAACCTGGACAGCGCCACCGTGTCCAGCGCCGACGGCAGCGGCGTCGCGTTCCGCAAGCGCGACCCCAAGGAGTTCCGCCAGCTGATGAAGCGCGCGGTCCGCAACTACCGCCGCCTGTCGTCCGAGTGGCCGCGCATGCAGAAGGTGTACCGCGACGCGCTGCCCGAGCTGACCTCGGTCGAGTCGTGGCGCAAGGTGTTCGAAGCCAACAGCTGATCTTCTGGTTGTGCGAGAAGGCCCCCGGACTTCCGGGGGCCTTTTTTGCTGCGCAACCTCACCCCGAGCTCAGACGTCCGGGATGCATGGGGGATATCAAGAGAGCAGATTTCTACGACGGACCTGCCCACGACTACCTGGGCTACTGGAAGGGCCGCGACTACGAGCACGCCGCGGAGCGCATCGCGATCGACCGGCTGCTGACCGGCCGGCGCTTCGCGAACGCGGTGGACGTGGGCGGGGGCTATGGCCGCATCACCGCGTTGCTGCCGAAGTACGCGGACCACGTGACGCTGGCCGAGCCGAGCAGCCGCCAGCTCGACATCGCGGCGAGGTTCCTCGACAAGGGGATCGAGCGGGTTCAGGCGCAGGCCGCGCGGCTGCCGTTCGCGACCGGCTCGATCGAGCTGGTGACGATGATCCGCGTCATGCACCACCTGCCCGACCCGGCGGCGGAACTGGCCGAGATCGCCAGGATCCTTGCCCCGAAGGGCACCGCCGTCATCGAGGTCGCCAACCTCGGGCACGCCCGCAACCGCCTGCGCCGGCTCGGCAGGGGCATCCCCACCGAGCCCGTGGACATCCGGTCACCGGAGAACCGGCACGACGACGAGATCCCGTTCGTCAACCACAACCTCGACACCGTGACCAGGCAGCTCTCCGTGGCCGGACTGCGGGTGGAACGTTCGCTCTCGGTGTCGAACCTGCGGTCGGGCGCGCTGAAGAGGGCCGTGCCGCACCGCGTGCTGCTCGGTCTGGAGAGGGCGGCCCAGCCGGTGCTGGCCAGGATGAGGTTCGGGCCGAGCATCTTCCTGCTGGTCGCCCACTGATCAGTCCTTGATCCCCGTCTCCGTCACGCCGCGCACCAGGAACCGTTGCAGCGCAACGAAAACCACCACCAACGGCGTGATGGAGACGGCGGCCGCCAGGAACAGCTGCGTGACGTCGATCGACTGCGAGGTCAGGAACGTGGACAGCGCCACCTGCACGGTCCACGAGTCCTGGTCCTGCGCGATCACCAGTGGCCAGAGGAACTGGTTCCAGCTGGTCACGAACGCGATCACGCCGAGCGCCGCGAAGAACCCCTTCGAGTTCGGCACGACGACCCGCCAGTAGGTGCCCCAGTGGCCGAGCCCGTCGATCCGCGCCGCCTCCTCGAGCTCGCGAGGGAAGTTCAGGAAGTACTGCCGGAACAGGAACGTGGTGAACCCGCTGAACAGCCCCGGGATCACCAGCCCGCGCAGGTCGGACACCCAGCCCAGCGTCGAGACGACCACGAACGTCGGCACGAACGTGACCGCGGCCGGGATCATCAGCGTCGCGATCACCAGGTACAGCACGACGTTCGAGTACCGGTACGGAATCCGCGCGAGCCCGTACCCCGCCAGTCCGCACAGCAGCAGCTGCCCGGCGGTCTGCAGCACCGCGACGACCAGCGAGTTGACCATGCTGCGCACCATCGGCACAGCCGGGTTGCTGAACAGCGAGGCGAAGTTCTCCCAGTGGATCTCGCTGGGCCAGAACGTCCACGTCGGCGCGGTGATCTCCTGCTCGGTCGCCAGACCGTTGCGCAGCACCAGGTAGAACGGGATCAAGAACAGCATCGCCGCCAGCGACAGCGCCACGTACCGGACGGCCTTCATCGGGTGATCACCTTGCCCTGCAACAACGTCACGCCCGCGATCAGCAAGGTCAGGATCACCGCGCCCGCGCTGCCGTGTCCGAAGTCCTGCCCGCCGGACCCGAGCGCCGTGTAGTAGAGGTAGATCAACGGCGGCCGCGCGAACGGCGGGTAGCCGCGGTCGGTGCCCAGCACGTTGTAGAACTCGTCGAACGCCTGGTACGCCGCGATGAGCAGCAACAACAGCACCGCGATCGACGTCGTGCGCAGCTGCGGCAGCGTGATGTACCGCAGGGTCTGCCAGCCGCGTGACGCGCCGTCGATCCACGCGGCCTCGTAGAGGTGCTGCGGAATCCGTTGCAGCCCCGCGATGAACAGGATCAGGTAGAACCCGAGCTGCAGCCACAGCCGCAACGTCACGAGCACCAGCCAGTACCAGGGCGGCGACGTCGACACCGTCCACGCGATCGGCTCGGCGCCGAACCACCCCAGCACCGTGTTCGCGAGGCCGAAGCGCACGCCGTTGAAGATCGACAGCTTCCACACCAGCGACGCCACGACGTACGAACAGGCCGTCGGCAGGAAGAACACCGACCGGAAGAACGCCTTCATGAAGCTGATCTGGTTCACCAGCAACGCCAGCGCCAGCGCGAGCACGAACGTCAGCGGCACGATGAACACCGCGAACACGCTGAACGTGCCGAGACTCCGCAGGAACGGCTCGTCGGTCAGCATGTCGGCGTAGTTGCGCAGCCCGACGAACGATGTGGGTGTCACCGTGTTGCGGGCGTCGAAGAACGACAGCAGCAGGCTCCACCCGATCGGCACGTACACGAACACGAGCAGTCCCAAAGCGAACGGTCCGACGAACAACCAGAACGCGCGTCCGTGCCTCATCCGTACAGGCGCTTCAGCTCGTCCCGTGTCTTGTCGGCGGCGGCCTTGAGCTCGGCGTCAGCCGGAGCGCCGTCCCGCACGACCCGCGACACGGCGTCGTTGAACGCGGTCCGCATGACCGAGGTCCAGTCCGGCGGGTTGGACGCCTTCGCGTTGTCCCGCACGAACTTCACCGCGTCAGCCGCCGCACCGGTGGTCAGCTTCGAGGCCTTCTCCGAGATGCTCCTGCGCGGCGGGATGTGGAAGCCGTAGCTGAGGTTGAAGTCCTCCTGGTAGTCGGTCCGCTCGATCCACAGCCACTTCACGAACTCCTTGGCCTCGTCGATCCGCTTCGACTTGGCGTTGATCATCGCGCCGAACGCGCCGACCGGCACGCTGGCCTTGCCGGAAGAGGAGAACTTCGGGAACGGCAGCACGCCGAAGTCGTCGCCCAGCGCCTTCTGGATCGCCGGCACGGTCCACAACCCGGTCCACTGCATGGCGACCAGACCCTGCGTGAACGCGTCCGGTTCCGCCCAGTCCTTCACCGCGCCGAGCAGCAGGCTGCCGCTGGAGTAGAGCTCGCGCAGCTTGCCGATCGCCTGCGCCGCAACGGGATCGTCGAACCCCACCTGGTGGTCGCGCACGTAGTCCAACCCGGCCGACCACAGCGCGGGCCCGCCGAGCACACCGCCGCCACCGTCGTTGCCGGCGAAGAGGCCCTTGACCCCGTCCTTCGTGAGGCGCCGGGAAGCGTCGATCAGCTCATCCACAGTGGACGGTGGCTGAACCCCGGCCTGCTGGAGGAAGCTCTTGCGGTAGAACAGCATCTGCATGTCCACGGCCTGCGGAACGCCGTAGAGCTTCCCGTCGACGGTGTGCGTCGCGAGAATCGAGTCGGTGAAGTCGCTCCTGGCGTCGCCGAAGACGTCGTCGAGCGGCACGAGCTGGCCCGCCCGGACCGAGCTGATCTGCGGGGTGGACTCGAAGACGTCCGGTCCGCCGTCGGACAGCAGGCTCGTCGCGAGCTTGGAGTCGTAGTCGCCGGGGTTCCACTGCACGTCGACCGGCGTCTTGGTGAACGCCTTGGCGTAGCGCTCCACCGCCTGCTGGACGCCGGGCTCGCCGTACGCGTGGTACCACTGCTTGAGGGCCTGGCCGTTGCCGTCCCTGCCGGTGTTCGAACCGCACGCCGCGAGCAGTGCGCTCGCGCCGGCCAGGGAGAGAAGTCTGCGTCGGGAGATCACTCATCCCGTCTTACTCCGATCACGTCGGGTGCGCGACCGGTTACTCGAAGTGCGCTACCACGACGTTGGAGAAGTTCACGACGTACTCGCGGCCGTCCGGAGCCGCGATCGGCTGCGTGTGGCCGTTGCGGACGATCTGCGTCAACCGGGGCGCGAGGTCGTCCCGCGTCTCGTCGGTGACCGTGAGGCTGATGGGGTTCGGATTGGCGGCGAGGAACAGCACGAGTCGGCTCATGCGTTCAGCAAACCGCGTTCCGGTGCCGTGCTGAGGGCGGTTCCGCTCGCAGCGATTCCGCCCTCAGCAGATCACGTCACTTGCGGAAGAAGCGCTCCCGCTGACCGAGGCGCACGAGCTTCAACCACTCGACGAACGCCTTCGGATCCTTCTTCACCGCGAGGAAGTACAGGCCGAAGCGGAACACCTCGAGCGCGCCCAGCTTGCGCATGCCCGGCTGCGACAGCAGGTACCCGCGGTTGCGGTAGGTGTAGTACCGCTTGATCTGGTTCTCCGGGTCCTGCGCGTGGAACCGGCCACCCAGCATCGGCTTGAACTCGTCCGAGCCGTCCGGGTGCACGTAGGCGACCTTGAGCGACGTGCCGAACGGCAGCCCGCTGCGCACCAGGCGGCGGTGGACCTCGACCTCGTCGCCGCGGAAGAACAGGCGGTAGTCCGGCACGCCGACGACGTCGAGCGTCGAGGCGCGGAACAGGGCGCCGTTGAACAGCGAGGCGATGCCCGGCAGGAAGTCGGTGCCGAGGTCGGCGGCCGAGCGCTTCCACGTGAGGCCGCGGCGCATCGGGAACGCGAGCTTGTCCGGATTCTCGATGTTCGTGACGACCGGCGAGATCTCGGCGAGGTTGCGGCGCTCGGCCTCTTCGAGCAGGACGGCCAGCACGTTCTCGTCGGCCGGGCGGCCGTCGTCGTCGGCCAGCCACACCCAGTCCGCGCCCAGCGAGAGCGCGTGCAGGATGCCGAGCGCGAAACCGCCCGCGCCGCCGAGGTTGCGGTGCGACGCGAGGTACGTAGTGGGCAGCGGGCACTGCTCGACCAGGTCGTTGACCGGCTGGTCGGGGCCGTTGTCGACCACGACGAGGTGGTCGGGGACGCGAGTCTGGGTGGCCAGCGCCTTCAGCGACTCGGCCAGCAGCTCCCTGCGGTGGCGGGTGACCACCACCGCGACGACGGAGCCCTTGGGCAGTGCCTCGAGGTTCACTGTCTATTCGCCGCCGTTTCCGCTGAGGACGGGAGTGGAGTAGCCGAGCCTGGCCAGCTGGTCGGTGCTCATCCGCTCGAACGGGTCGAAGCCCTTGTACTCGGTGAGCACCTCGCGGAGACCGCCGTGCATTTTGACACGGCCTTCGTCCATCCAGATCGCGCTGTCGCAGAAGTCCAGCAACGTCTCGTCGGAGTGGTTCGCGAACACCAGCAGACCGGAGCGGGCGACGAGGTCCTTGAGGCGGTCGCGGGCCTTCGCCATGAATGCCGCGTCGACCGCGCCGATGCCCTCGTCGAGCAGCAGGATCTCGGGGTCGATCGAGGTGACGACGCCGAGCGCGAGCCGCACGCGCATGCCGGTCGAGTAGGTGCGCAGCGGCATCTGCAGGTAGTCACCGAGCTCGGTGAACTCCGAGATGTCGTCGACGCGCTTTTCCATCTGCTTGCGGGTCATGCCGAGGAACAGGCCCCGGATCATGATGTTCTCGTAGCCGGAGATCTCCGGGTCCATGCCGACGCCGAGGTCGAAGACCGGCGCCACCTTGCCGACGATGCGCGACTGGCCGCGCGTCGGCTCGTAGATGCCCGCCAGCAGGCGCAGCAGCGTGGACTTGCCGGCGCCGTTGTGGCCGACCAGGCCGACGCGCGCGCCGTCCTTGAGCGACAACGAGATGTCGTGCAGCGCCTCGATGATCGGCACCCGGCCCTCGGAGCCGATCTTGCCGCCGACCTTGCCGAACGCCAGTTTCTTCAGCGACCTCGACTTGGCGTCGAAGATCGGGAAGTCGACCGATGCGTTCCAGACGTCGATGCTGACCATGGTTTTGCCGACCTCCTTTAGACCCAGTAGGAAACGCGGGCGCGGTAGTTGCGCAGGATGACCATCGCGAGCGCCCAGCCGGCCACGGTGAAGCCGCCGACGATCGCCCAGTGGTGCCAGTCGACCGCGTGACCGAGCAGCGGGGCGCGGACCACCTCGACGAAGTGGTACACGGGGTTGAGCTCGGCGATCAGGATGCGCCAGTCGTTGCTGCCACCGCCGCCGGTGACCTTCTGCAGCACGCCCGCGTCCCAGACGATCGGCGTCATGAAGAAGACCAGGTTGATGAAGCTGGTCACGACCGGCGGGATGTCGCGGAAGCGGGTGCTGATGACGCCGAACGCCAGCGCGACCCACACCGCGTTGAGCGCGAGCAGTGCGAAACCGGGGATCGCGAGCACGATGGTCCAGCTCAGACCCGGATGAACGGGACCGCCGTCACTGATCGTGTACTGGTGGTTGAGCGAGGTGAAGAAGATCGCCAGCACGATCGCGTAGACCGCGAGGTTGTGCAGCAGGAAGAGCACCTGGCGCCACACCATGCGCATCACGTGGACGGTGATCGGCGCGGGGAGGTGCTTGATGAGCCCCTCGTTCGCGATGAACACGTCGGTGCCCTCGGTGATGCAGCCGAGGATGAAGTTCCAGACGATGAAGCCGACCGTGACGTACGGGAGGAACGTCGGAACGTTCGTGTCGAACAGCACGGAGTACAGCAAGCCGAGCGCGAGGGCTGTCGTGCCCATCGAGATCGTGATCCACAACGGACCTATGACCGATCGGCGATAGCGCTGCTTGATGTCCTGCCAGCCGAGGTGGCCCCACAGCTCGCGGTGGTCCCACGCCTCACGCACATCGGCGAACGCGCGCTTGAAGCTGCGCGACTTGATGGCAGGCGGCGCCTCGGGGTGGTCGAGGGTACTGGTGGCTTGCACGAGGACTGAGCGTACCGGCGTCTCAGATCGGACCTGGACGCCGGTACGTCACGGAGTGGTCAACGAGCGGGGATCTTGGTCACCCGCATGGTCACCTGCTCGTTGTCGTAGGTGAACGCTTCGTAGCTGAACTCGATCCCGGTCTGCTCGACGTACTCGGTCCACGCCTGGTGCTCGTGTTCCATCCAGCCCGGGAAGTTGAAGTACTCGTCGAAGTGGACGACGCTGCCCTCGACCAGGCGTGGGCCGACCAGTTCCAGCACGGTCTTCGTGGAGGAGTAGAGGTCGCAGTCCACGTGCAGGAACGTGACGGGACCCTCGTTCTTCTCCAGGAACTCCGGCAGCACCTCGTCGAACCAGCCGACGACGAGCTCCGCGCCCGGCACCTCCGGCAGTCCGTCGACGTTGAACGCGCCGGCGGGGAAGCCGTTGCGCCAGTTCTCCGGCAGGCCCTCGAACGAGTCGAAGCCGAAGACGCCCTCGCCGCCGCGCGCGGTAGCGATGATCTTCAGCGTGGTGCCCTGGTAGACGCCGAACTCCAGCGCGAGCCCGCCTTCGGGGGCAAGCGTCAGCGCGTGCTCCAGCGTCTCGTGCGGGTGGCCGAACTGAGGGGCGTGCGGCATGTTGTCGCGCACGAACCTGGCGCTTTGCAGCGCCGCCTCCTGCTCGCCCGCGAACACGAGGTCGCGGCGAGTGCGGATCTCCAGCTGACGGGCCTGGTCGACGGCCCGGTCGCCCTGGTGCCGGATCTCGTCGCGCACCTGCTTGCCCAGATCGTCCACCTGGCGTTGCAGCTCGTCGACCTGCGCGCGGATGGGGGCCACGGCGTCCGTCACGATCTCGATCGCCTTCACACGCATCTTGTGGCGCAGTTGCTTCGCCGACAGGGCACGGCGCACCTGCTCGAGCACGATGGCTCCTCTCCAGGAAGTTCAGCGCATCGTAGAACCACCCCCTGGTGTCTCGGCTAGAGGTACTGGCCGGTGCCTTTGCCCGTGATGCCACCCTCGGCGCCCTCGCCACCGCTGCCGGCGGGCAGGGCACGGCCGCGCATCTGCTCCAGCTGGGCGCGGGCCGCCATCTGCTGGGCGAACAGCGCCGTCTGGATGCCGTGGAACAGGCCCTCCAGCCAGCCGACGAGCTGAGCCTGCGCGATCCGCAGCTCGGCGTCGGACGGGGTGCCGTCCTCGGTGAACGGCAGCGACAGCCGCTCCAGCTCCTCGCGCAGCTCCGGCGCCAGGCCGTCCTCGAGCTCCTCGATGGACCGCTTGTGGATCTCCTTGAGACGGTTGCGGCTGGCCTCGTCCAGAGGCGCCGCCCGGACCTCCTCCAGCAGCTGCTTGATCATCGTGCCGATCCGCATGACCTTGGCCGGCTGTTCGACGAGGTCGGCGAGGTCGCCGTCCTGTCCGCCGACGATTACGACGGGCTGCTCCTGGTTCATGGTCTCCATCCTCGCGTGATTCGCGTTTCGACCCTAAAGCGGGTGGGGCTGGTCGTTGCTGTGTTTGCTCGCATACGTACGGTGTGTGTCATGGCGTTCGACGTCGCACGGGTACGAGGGCTCTTCCCCGCGCTCGGCGACGGCTGGGTCCATCTCGACGCACCGGCCGGCATGCAGGTGCCCGAACAGGTCGCCACCGCCGTCTCCACCGCGCTGCGCGCCCCGGTCTCCGGACCCGGTGGCATCTTCCCGGCCTCCCAGCGGGCCCAGGGCATCGTGGACGCCGCCCGCAGGTCCGTCGCGGACCTCGTCGGTGCTGATCCCGCCGGTGTCGTGCTCGGCCCGTCTTCCGCTGTGCTGCTGCAACGCCTCGCCGACGCGATGACCGACGACTGGTTCATGGGCGACGAGGTCCTGGTTTCCCGTCTGGACCATCCCGCGAACATCGCTCCCTGGCTGCGGGCCACCCAGCGCACCGGCAGCGCGGTCAAATGGGCGGAGATCGACATTGAGACCTGCGAGCTGCCGAGCTGGCAGTTCGACGAGCTGGTCACCGACCGCACGAAGCTGATCGCCATCACGGCGGCGTCCGGCGTGGTCGGCACCCGCCCTGACCTCGCCAAGATCTCCGCGGTGGCTCGCGCGCACGGGTCGTTGATGGTGGTCGACGCCTCCGCCGCGGCGCCTTTCGTGCCGTTGGACATCGTTGGCATGGGCGCTGACGTCGTGGCTCTCTCCGCCGGCCAGTGGGGCGGTCCGCCGGTCGGCGCGCTCGTGTTCCGCGACCCGTCGGTGCTGGAACGGCTGCCGTCGGTCTCGGTCGACCCGATGGCGCGTGGCCCGGAACGGCTGGAGCTCGGCCCGCACGCGTACCCGATGCTCGCCGGTCTCGTTGCATCCGTCGAGTACCTCGCGGACCTCGACGACGCGGCGTCCGGCACGCGCCGTGAGCGGCTGCTCACGTCGTTGGGATCGGTGAAGGCGTACCAGGCCGGGCTGCTCGCTAATCTCATCAACGAACTGCGTTCGCTGCGACACGTGATGGTGATCGGCGACGCCATGCGGCGGGTGCCCGCGCTGGCGTTCTCGATCGCCGGGGTCAAGGCGGAGGACGGCGTCGAACACCTCGCTTCGCGGGGCGTCTGCGCGTTCGCCGATCCCGGCCAGTACGGGGTGTTCTCGGTGCTGGGTGTCGGCGAGATCGGCGGCGCCATCCGCATCGGCCTCGCGCACTACACGAACGCCGTCGAGATGGACGACCTGGTGCGGGCGGTGGCCGAACTGGGCTGAGAGCTTGGAGATCATTCTTGGACGACTCGCTCGCCCGCGAGCTCGCTGATCTCTCGGCCCTGCACCGCATCGGTTCGCTGAACACCGAGTACCTGCCGGTGCTGTCCGGCGACCTGCGCCCGGCCGCGCTCGTCGCGGTGATGGACGAGATCGTGCTCGGCGCCCGGACCGTCCTGGTCGAACTGGGCTGCGGCTCCTCCTCGGTCCTGCTGGCGCGTTTGTTGCAGCAGCGCGGTTTCGGGCACCTGTTGTCGATCGAGCACGACGAACGCATGGCTGCTTTCGTTGCCTCGCAACTACGACGTGAAGGTCTGGGCTCGGTCGCCCGCGTCGTGCACGCGCCGTTGTCGCGGCATCCGGCGGCGCTGCCGCGGCACGGCCAGTGGTACGCGCCGAAGCTGGTGCACGACGAAGTGCTCGGGTACGTCGAGCGGTTCGGGCTGGTGGACCTGCTCCTGGTCGACGGACCTGGATTCGGTGACTCGCGCTATCCGGCGCTGCCCGTGCTGCGCGCGGTGCTGGCGCCGGGAGCGACGGTGCTGGCCGACGACGTCGACCGGCCGGACGAACAGGCGGTGCTGGCGCGGTGGTCCGAGGAGTTCGGGCTGGAGTTCCGCACGGCTCCCCGGACCGCGCTGGCCATGGCTACCGTTCCCGCTTGAGCAGGACCTTCCCGAAGACGTCGCTGGCCTCCAGCAGCCGGTGCGCCTGTGCGGCGTCCGACATCGGCACGACCTGGCCGACGATCGGCTTGACCGCACCGCTCTCGATCAACGGCCACAGGTGCTCGCGGACCTGCGCCACGATCGCGCCCTTGCTGTCGACGCTGCGGCCGCGCAACCCGGTCGCCATCACCGACGCCCGCTTCGCGAGCAGCTTGCCGATCGGCAGCTCACCCTTCACGCCGCCCTGCATGCCGATGATCATCAACCGGCCGTCGGGGGCGAGGACGTCGATGTTGCGGGGGAGGTAGGAGGCGCCCATGTTGTCGAGGACGACGTCCGCGCTCTTCACCTCGGCCACGAAGTCCTGGGTCTTGTAGTTGACGGTGATGTCCGCGCCGAGCTCGGCGCACTTGCGCAGCCGTTCGTCGGATCCCGCGGTGACGGCGACGGTCGCGCCGAGCGCCTTGGCGACCTGGATGGCGTGCGTGCCGATGCCGCCCGCGCCGCCGTGCACCAGGAACGTCTCGCCGAGCTTGAGCCGGCCGTCCATCACGACGTTCGACCAGACCGTGCACGCGACCTCGGGCAGTGCGGCGGCCGTGACGACGTCGACGCCCTGGGGGACGGGCAGCAGCTGGGCCGCCGGGACGACGACCTTCTCCGCGTAGCCACCGCCGGCGAGCAGCGCGCACACCTCGTCGCCGACGTTCCAGCCGGTCACGCCCTCGCCGAGCTGGGAGATCGTGCCGGAGCACTCCAGCCCGATGATGTCCGACGCGCCCCGCGGCGGCGGGTACAGACCCTGCCGCTGCAACAGGTCCGCACGGTTGACCGCGCTCGCGGCGACGTCGATCAGCACCTCGCCCTCGCCGGGCACCGGGTCGGCGACCTCGGTCCACTCGAGCACGTCCGGGCCGCCGGGTTCGCGAACAGTGATGGCACGCATACAGTCGACCGTAATACCGTTCGACACGTCCGGCACCATCGGATCATGGACGCCTGGCCGCTACGACATCTGGTCCTCCGCACCCCGCGCCTGGAGCTGCGCCCGGACGACGACTCCGGGCTGTTCGAGCTCATCGACGTGGCGCTCGCGGGCGTGCACGACCCGGCCGAGATGCCGTTCAACGTGCCGTGGACCGACACGCTTCCCGAAGACCGCGGGCTCGGCCTGCTCCAGCACTTCTGGGGGCAGCGCGCGAAGTTCACCGCGAACGACTGGGTGATCAGCTTCATCGTCCGGCACGAGGGCAGGGCGATCGGCGTGCAGGACGTCGGCGCGCGCGACTTCGGTGTGCTGCGCGAGGTGGGCACCGGCTCGTGGCTCGGCAGGGAGTTCCAGGGCAACGGTTTCGGCACGGAGATGCGTGTCGCCGTGCTGCAGTTCGCGTTCGACCACCTGGGCGCGCACATCGCTCGTTCGGCGGCTTGGCAGGGAAACCACGCGTCCAACCGGGTGAGCGCCAAGCTCGGCTACGTGCACGACGGCACGATCGGTCTGGCACCGCGCGGAGAACGCCTTGAGCACGTGCGATTGCGTCTGGACGAGGCGAACTTCGTGCGACCGGAGTGGAAGGTCACCGTCGACGGGCTAGCGGAGTGTGTTCAGCTGATCACCAGCTGAACTCCCGCCGACCGACGGATTGTGTCGTGGGTCTCCCTTTTGTGAGGGTTCAGCCATCTCGAACGAAGGGGACCGTTCATGTCCGGCAGAACCAAGCTGGCGACTGTGCTTGCCATCTCGGCACTAGTCGCAGCCCCTACCGCCACGGCGTCCGCCGCCGCTGACCCGGCAGGCCCCGCACTCGCCAAGAAGCTCGCGAAGAAGGTCACCGTCGAGGGTGTCAACCGGCACCTGATCGCGTTCCAGCGCCTCGCCGACCGCAACGGCGGCAACCGCGCGGCCCTGACGCCCGGCTACGACGCCAGCGTCGACTACGTGGCGGGCAAGCTCCGCGACGAGGGCTTCATCGTCACGACGCCGAACTTCACCTTCGACATCCCGGTGACCGACGCCGAAACCGCCCGCGTCGACGGCGTGAACTACCAGGCTCTGATCCTGACCGCCTCGCCGCAGACCCCGGCCGGCGGCATCACCGGCCCGCTGCGCGTGGTCCCGGAGGACGCCACCCCCGGCTGCGAGGCCAGCGACTTCGCGGGCCAGGACTTCACCGGCTCGGTGGCCCTGATCCGCCGGGGCGCCTGCACGTTCGAGCAGAAGCACCTCAACGCGTTCGCCGCCGGCGCCATCGCCGTCCTGGTGTCGAACAACGTCGCGGGCCCGCTGTCGAACGTGACGCTGACCAACCCCGGCAAGATCCCGACCGCCGGCGTCTCCCAGGCCGACGGCACCACGCTCGCCGGCAAGGCGGGCTCCCAGGTCACCGTGGACTTCCGCTTCCACACCGAGAGCCGCACCCAGCGCAACGTCATCGCCGAGACCCGCACCGGCCGCAAGAACAACGTCGTCATGGCCGGCTCGCACCTCGACAGCGTCGAAGTGGGCCCCGGCATCAACGACAACGGCTCCGGCTCCGCGGCGCTTTTGGAGACCGCCCTGCAGCTCGGCTCCCGCCCGAAGGTCGACAACGCCATCCGGTTCGCCTGGTGGGGTGCTGAGGAGCGCGGCCTGATCGGCTCCGAGGAATGGGTCCGCCAGCAGACGTTCGAACAGCAGCTCGACATCGCGCTGTACCTGAACTTCGACATGGTCGGCTCCCCGAACACCGCGTACTTCATCTACGACGGCGACGACTCCGACGCCACGGGCGCGGGCCCCGGCCCGTACGGCTCGGCCCAGATCGAAAAGGCCTTCGCCGACTACTTCACCGCCAAGGGCGTCCCGACCGAAGGCACCGACTTCTCGGGCCGCTCCGACTACGGCGAGTTCATCGCGCAGGGCATCCCGGCCGGCGGCCTCTTCACCGGCGCCGAAGGCGTCAAGACCGCCGCGCAGGCAGCCAAGTGGGGCGGCACGGCAGGCGTCGCCTACGACCCGTGCTACCACTCGAAGTGCGACAACCTCGGCAACATCGACCGAGTCGCTCTCGGCCGCAACGCGGGCGCAATCGCGTTCGTGACCGCGGCCTACGGCGTCTCGACCGAGGACGTCAACGGCGTGCCGCCACGTGCGAAGCGCGCCGAAGCCCGCAAGTCCGCGGCGCTCATGAAGACCGCGTCGCACGACGACCACACGCACCTGGCCGTCTCGTAGTCCGCTCTTTGTTAGGTGACGGCGGCGGTGCCTTCGGGCGCCGCCGCCGTTTCGTTCAGCGGCTCAACTCGTCCCGCGCTGCGGCGAGAAACGCGACCTTGGGCCCCTTGAGGTGGTCCCACAGCGAGCCGCTGACGGGCTCCTGCCAGAGAACGTGATCGAGAGCCTTGACGTACGCACGCGCCAACTCGTGCAGCGACGAGGCGAACAGCACGTGGATCATCCGCTCGCACACCCACAGCTCGTCGACGACATCGAGGGCCGCAGTCTTCCAGGCAGCCGTGTCGTCCTGGTCCTCGGCCGCACGCTCGGCCTGCTGCCCGGCCCGGATGAACTGCCGTAACAGCTCCAGCTGCTCCACCCGCCGGGCATCGGAACGCTCAGCGGCCAGTTTTCTTTGTTCATTGCGTTCGACGCGACGCTGCACGGTCGTCTGCACCAGAAAGGACAGACCACCGCCGAACAGCACTCCGACCAGAGAAAGGATCGCGGGCCACACCTGTGTCTGCGTCTGCATGCCGCGACTAATACCAAACGATCACTTGCGGAAGCGGAGGGATTTGAACCCCCGGACGGTTGCCCGTCTCTGCTTTCAAATCTTCCGCTGGTTGTCCGGGCCTGTTCGGGCTAGTCCGCGGTTGTCGGTCGCCTGGGCAGGGGGCGCTGTCCCGTCCCAACCCGTCCCAGGCCATTGCTACAACCGTAGCTACACCTCGTCCTGAGGCTCGCCTGGTAGCTGTCCCGTCCCGCCGGTCCTTGGTTGGGCGGCTTTGGCATGTCCGGCGGCCGATGACGCGGAGCGTTGGCGGGCGTCGATCGCCGTGCCCTGCTCGGTCAGGTCTTGGATCGCGCGATCGTCCTGAGGCCTGGGTACTGGGAGCTCCTGGGTGTCGCCGTCGGCGGCGCGCTGCCGTGGATGGACGCTGGCCGCGCCGCACGGCCGACGGGCGGAGCGAAGCGGGAGCCCGGCGTGCCGGGATGGATGGGGAGTCGGTGCCAACGTGACAGGCCCCGCGCGCGCCGCCGACGGCGGCGCGTCTTGATCCCATAGAGCCAAGTCTCCCTTGGAGACAAGCGGGCAGCCCTGCAGAAGCTCACCGAGACGTTGGCATAGACCCCTCGCCATGGTCTTGGTACCTTAAAAGTAAGAGGACCAGGCCGTCACCCACGGCCTGGTCCTCTTATCGGTTGGCGCTAGCGATTAGCCCTGAGGTGGGTACGGGTCGTTCCCGTACGTCCACTCGGTCTCGATCGTGCCGTTCGCACGACGGACCTGGAGCTGGCTGGGCTGGTTGGCGGTCGCCACCGTCCTGCCCGCCTGAATCGCCGCGTCCTTCGTGTAGTGACGCGAGAGCACCGATCCGGCGTGCGTCACCTGCCAGTTCGAGCCGTCAGGGCTCACCACGTACAACTTCCGTGCCATGTCGATCACTTCTCCTTTCGCACGCCCTTGAAGGGCGTGCCGTCCGACTTCCCGTCCATGAACTGACCGTTCGGCCCGCGCTTGAGCCAGGTACCCGTCTGCGGGTTCTGGGTCTGCGAACGCTGGCGGACAGCACCCTTGCGGGACCCGTGTCCCGTGTTCTTGGCCATGACGACCCCTTCCTGGTGTTGCGCCTGAGCAACACCGATGCCGAACCATAACACACAGGTGTTGAGAGAGCGCAACACCGATGCGACACTGACATGGACCACCACCATCGGAGGAGCAATGCAGGACAGAGTCGACGTGGCGCGACTCCGGGCCGCCTTGGACGCAGAACGGAGAACCCGGGAAATATCTTGGCGCCAGCTGGCGCAGCAGGCCGGAATCAGCCCTTCCCTGCTGAGCAGAATGCAGAACGGCAGCAAGCCGGATATCGAGAGCTTCGCGGCGCTAGTTCAATGGCTAAAAGTGCCTGCGGAAAACTTCATGACAAATGCGGTCACTGAGTCAGGGAGGGGTAACGCCAAAGAAGGAGAAGCAGGATTTGAAGCAAAGTTCGCGCTTCTGCTTCGATCAGACGGCGAGTTCACTCCCGAAGATCAGACCCACTTGCAGTCGCTAGTCGAGTCAACCGCAAAGTATCTTAGAGAGAGACGATCGAGCAAGTAAGATGACGCTTCCCCATGGCTTTAAGGCCGACTCAATTAGGTTCGCCAACGAGGTGAGAGAAGAAATTGGGTTGGGACACCGAGACCTCCTGGACGTCCGCAAGCTGGCCGCACAGTGGGGAGTCGAGGTTGTCTCAATGGAGGACCTTCCATGTCCGGCGGAGTCACGTGCGCACTTCACGGAAAGTCGAGTGGGGAAGCTCTCAGGTTATTTGTTTCCAACCCCAGACGGGTTGGCGGTCGTCTACAATCCCGCTCATGATCGCTTCCGGACCAGGTCGACGGTAGCTCACGAAATTGCGCACGTAATTCTTGAGCACGAGTTCGACCTGCTCATTGGCGATGATGACGGGTGCAAGTTTGGCACTGGCACTCAGGAGGAAGAGGCGAACTGGTTCGCTGGCGAGCTTCTTCTTCCTCAGGGTGCGGCTCGCGCTGCCGTGTTCAGGGGCGACACCTACGAGTCGGTGAGCGCACAATTTGACATCAGCATTCAAATGGCGCGTTGGCGTATGAACATTTCCGGTGCCGTGCAGATTATGAAGCGCCGCAGTGGGGCCAGGCGGTGAGGCTCCGTTGCTACACCCGTTGCTACACCAGAGGGGGTGTGACCAGCCTCAACAGCCGGTCACACCCCCTCTGAACTGCGGAAGCGGAGGGATTTGAACCCCCGGACGGTTGCCCGTCTCCCGCTTTCAAGGCGGGTGCATTCGGCCGCTCTGCCACGCTTCCCCGACACCACCGGCGTCAGCGTCAAAGCCTAGCTGTTCGACTCCCGCAGGTGTGTCATGACCCGGTCGAACACCTTGGCCAGCACCTCGCCCTCCTCGGGCGTGATGAGGTCGACGATGTGCTCCCTGACCCCGCTCAGGTGCGTGGGGGCGGCCGCGACCAGCTGCGCCATGCCGGCGGCGGTGAGTTCGGCGAGTACGCCTCGTCCGTCCTCTGTGCACTCGCGGCGGGAGACGAGGCCGGCCTTCTCCATGCGCGCCACCTGGTGGGAGACGCGTGACTTCGAGGAGGCGACGTCTTCGGCGAGCTGCGTCATTCGCATGCGGCGATGAGGCTGTTCCGACAGACGAACCAGAATCTCGTAGTCCGCCAGTGACACTCCGTGGGTGTCCTGCAGCTCTCGGTGCAGGCGGTCCATGAGCATGGACGAACCGTTCACGTAGGTGCGCCACGCGCGCATCTCGCCCTCGTCGAGCCAGTGCGGCTCCTGCTCACTTGATGTCACGCGAACAAGGTTAGTCCTGAGCATGACGATCCAGTCATTGCTCTGGAAAACGTGGCCTTCGGAAGGCAGACTCCTCCGCCGTACACGCGCGTTAACCACGCCATCGAAAGGCTCCACGCATGAGTTCGTTCAGACGGCTTTCCGTTCTGGCGATCACCGCCGCCGCGGCCACTGTCATCAGCTCTACCGGGGCAGCCCAGGCCGATGCCCAGTCACTGCGCGGTCGGGGCACGGTTGACGTGCGCCTGATCGGAATCAACGACCTGCACGGCAACATCGAGCCGCCCACCGGGTCGTCCGGGCGCGTCATCCTGCCGGACGGTACGACCGTCGACGCCGGTGGCGCCGCCTTCAACGCCACGCACATCAAGAACCTCCAGAAGGAGGTCAAGAACTCCGTCATCGTCGGGCAGGGCGACCTGATCGGCGCGTCGCCGATCGTGTCCGCGCTGTTCCACGACGAGCCGACGATCGAGGTGCTCAACAAGGTCGGCATGGACGCGACCGCGGCGGGCAACCACGAGTTCGACGAGGGCTACAAGGAGCTTCTGCGCATGCAGCGCGGTGGCTGCCACCCCGTGGACGGCTGCCAGTTCAGCGAGAAGTACAAGGGCGCGAACTTCCCGATCCTCGGTGCGAACGTCACGGACGCGAAGCACGGGCTGCCGGCTCTGCCGCCGTTCTGGGTGGAGATCCGCGACGGGATTCCGATCGGCTTCATCGGCATGCCGCTCAAGGACGTGCCGATCCTGGTCGACCCGAACGGCATCAAGGAGCTCAAGTTCGGTGACGAGGTGAAGGCGGCCAACAAGTACGCCAACCTCCTCGACGCGATCGGCATCAAGTCGATCGTGCTGCTCGTGCACCAGGGCGACCAGGTCACCTCGACCGGTGGCGGGCCCAACGCGTGCAACGTGGCCGCGAACAACCCCGGCAGCGTCATCGCCACGCAGGTCAGCCCGAAGATCGACGCGGTCTTCTCCGGCCACAGCCACCAGCACTACAACTGCGTGGTCAAGGACCCGGCCGGCAACCCGCGGCCGTTCATCGAGGGCCTGGCCTTCGGTCGTGAGCTCAGCGTCGTCGACCTCAAGATCGACCGCCGGACGCGCGACGTGGTCCGCGGCGAGACCAAGGCCGACAACAAGATCGTCACCCGCACCGTGACGCCGGACCCGGCGATCCAGTCGATCATCGACCTGGCCAAGACGAAGTCGGCCCCCATCGCGAACCGGCAGGTCGGCACGATCGGCGCCGACATCCTGAAGCTGCAGAACGCCGCCGGTGAGTCGCCGCTCGGCAACCTGATCGCCGACTCGCAGCTGGAGCTCACCAAGGGCAACGGCGCGGTGCTCGCGCTGATGAACCCCGGTGGTGTGCGTTCGGACCTCACGTTCGCGGGCTCCCCCGCGGGTGAGGGCAACGGCGTGGTCACCTACGGCGAGACGTTCACCGTCCAGCCGTTCGGCAACATCTTGCAGACGGTCACGCTGACCGGCGCGAACATCCAGGCGGTGCTGGAGCAGCAGTTCACCGCGGCCAGGCAGTTCGTGCTTCAGCCGTCCGCGGGCCTGAAGTACAGCTGGTCGAAGGACGCGCCGTTCGGTTCGAAGGTCTCGAACGTGACGCTCAACGGCGTCCCGCTCGACCCGGCCGCGAGCTACCGCGTGACGATCAACAGCTTCCTGCAGGGCGGTGGTGACGGCTTCAGCGAGTTCACCAAGGGCACGAACATCACCGGTGGTGGCATCGACCTGGACGCGTTCTCCGCTTACCTCGCGGCGCACCCGAACCAGGCACCTCCGGCGCTCGACCGCATCACGCAGCTGCCGTAACCGCAGAACGCAGCTGAAGGCCATCCCGGCGACAGAAGTCGCCGGGATGGCCTTTTCGCATGCCTGACTGCTCCATTTGATCTAGGGTGAGGGCCGATGTCGTGGTTGCGTCGGCTCCTGCTGCTCGCCGGTCTGGTGACCGGCGCCTGGCTGCTGGGCGCCGCAGGGGAGGCGAGCGCCGACGTCCGGGTCGAGATCGACCAGCTCAGGGTCGAGGTGAAGCTCCCCGTCGTCGACATCGGTCTCAAGGTCGAGACCAGGCCGCAGCAGCAACCCGAAGCGCCCGTCCCGCCGAAGTCGGACCCGCGCGTCGAGCCTCCGGAACCTCCCGCGGCACCGCCGACGCCGGCGCGTCCGGTCGAGGCGCCCGTTCAGGTCGAGGCTCCCCAGCAGCAGCACGCGGCACCGCAGCCGCCGCCGTCGTCGGCGACACGCCCCACGAACCCCGTGCCCGTCCCACATCAGCCGCAACCGCAGGCCGAGCAGCCGATGCCCGGCACGCTCCCGCAGAGCGGTGCGGGTTCGGCCACGAGCACTCAGATCCCGGCGGGCACGCTGCCGCACGCGATGCGGCCACCCACCACCACAGCGTCTCTCGTCAGCACCGAACAGCAGGACGTGCCGCGCACAGTGCGCGCGGAGGAACCGACGTTCTCTCCCGACTGATCCCACGTGCCGCACCAGCACAGGGATCCGTCATCACATTTCAGGGAGAACAGTCATGCGCAAGAACCTCAACCGCACCATGTCCGCGGCTCTGCTGACCGGTGGCCTGATGGTCGCGTCCGCCGGATGGGCTCAGGCCATCCCCGTGCCGCTCAACATCGACGACGAGGTCCGCGTCGGCAACCTCGTGAGCGTCCCGGTCAAGGTCTGCGGCAACGCGATCAACGTCCTGGGCAACAGCGACGCCACCTGTGAGGAGAAGCCCGCCGCGCGCACCCAGGCCGACAAGGCCCTGGTCTCCGCGCCCGTCACGGTGTGCGGCAACTCGGTCGGCGTCGCCGGCGGCGGCACCGGCAGCTGCGGCGAGACCAAGCCGCAGGAGCCCAACGGCACCGTCGAGGCCCCCGTGACGGTCTGCGGCACCAGCGCGGCGGTGCTCGGCACCGCGAGCGGCGACTGCGGCAAGACCGAGACCCCCGAGCAGCCGGAGCAGCCCGAACAGCCGGAGCAGCCGGAGCAGCCCGAGCAGCCGGGCGAGAACCCCGAGAACCCGGGCAACGAGAACCCCGGCAACGGCAACCCCGGTGGCGGCAACAACAACGGCGGCAACAACGGCGGTAACAACGGCGACAACTCCGGCAGCGGCAACACGGGCGACGACTCCGGCGCCGGCACCCCGCAGACCGGCGACAAGGCCTCGCAGCGCGCCTCGGCGCTCATCCCGAACCTGTCGAAGACGGGCGCCGACCCGCTCGAGTTCCTGCTGGTGGGTCTCGGCCTGATGACCGCGGGCGTGATGGCCCGCCGCGGTGCGCGCCGAATCACCAAGGCCTGATCCTGATCAATATCTGATCGTTTTCCCCAATCGCCCGGCGAGAGATTCTCTCGCCGGGCGATTGCTGTCTGCAGTGTCGATCTCCGCAGGTCACCCGTCCGACTTCACCAATTCAGGTTTGGTGTGAGGTGTTGAGAAATGCGGCGATCAAGCGCATAGTCGATAACGAGCTGGCAACCGGTAGGTGAATGAACTCAGACCACCCGGAGGCCACGCCCAGAAGGGGTAGGTGGTGCTGTGCAGGTATCTCCTCGCTGTGGCGAAACGCGGTCTGTCGCATCCCCGCGAGCGGACTGGACGTGACCGGTCCGGTCGCGACTGTGTAGCGATGGACACGAGGTTTCGGGTGCCCAGGCGCCATCAGGCGTCGCTCGGTGCACTTCGACGCTGTTGAGCTCGGCTTCGGTGTCGTCTCATGGCGTCACCGGCTGAGCGCCACGCCAACCTTCGTGGGCCGTAGTCGTCACTTCCAAATGGGAAAGCCCAGGTGCGGTGCCCCGACGTCGGGTCCCGCACCTGGGCGTCTTTTGTGCTTTATCGTGTGCCGCCTACGGGTCCTTGGCATGGAGGCACGCGGTGCAGTTCAACGAAGGCGCGGAACTCGACCTCTCGCAGGTGTCGGACCAACGAGGCGTCGGCGGCCGAGTCGCCGGCGTCGGCGGTGGTCTGGGCGTGGTCGGCCTCATCATCTACTTCCTGATCCAGCAGTTCACCGGCATCCAGCTGCCGGCGGGCGGGCTCGAGGGCATGGACAACAACACCCAGGTCGAGTCCGGTCAGCTGCTCGAGAAGTGCAAGACCGGTGCTGACGCGAACCGCGACAGCGACTGCCGGGTCGTGGCGACGATCAACTCGATCCAGGGCTTCTGGACCGACCAGTTCGCTCGCTCGGGCAACACCTACCAGGTCACCAAGACCAACTTCTTCCGCAACAGCGTGAACACCCGCTGCGGCAACGCCACCTCCGCGGTCGGCCCGTTCTACTGCCCCGCGGACTCCCAGGTGTACATCGACCTGGACTTCTTCAACGAGCTGCGGACGAAGTTCGGCGCGACCGGCGGCCCGTTCGTCGAGGCCTACGTGCTCGCCCACGAGTACGGCCACCACGTGCAGAACCTGCTCGGCACCTCGGACCGGGTCGGCAGGGAGACCGGTCCCACCTCGGGTTCGGTGCGTCTCGAACTGCAGGCCGACTGCTACGCGGGCGCCTGGGGCAAGGCCGCGACGACGATTCCGTCGGCCAACGGTCAGCCCCTCATCTCGAACATCACCCAGGAGGACGTGAACGCCGCCCTCGACGCGGCGGCGCGCATCGGTGACGACTTCATCCAGAGCGAGCTCGGCGGCGGGCGGGTCGACACGACCAAGTTCAGCCACGGCAGCTCGGCGCAGCGGCAGAAGTGGTTCACGACCGGGCTGGAGACGGGCGACCCCGCCCGCTGCAACACGTTCGACACGAACAACCTGGGCTAGATGACACAGGTGGCGCACCGGATCGGTGCGCCACCTGTCGTCAGCTGCGTGCCACGGCCAGCAACCTGTGGTCGCCCACGCGGAAAGCGCTTCCGTCGACGTCGCCGAACAGCTCGACCGACGAGAACCCGGCGGCGTTCAGCATCCGGGTCAGCTCAGCGGCCGTGTAGACGTGCTGCTCGCAGGTCGACCGCTGCGTCCGCTCCCCGTCCGTGAACGTGAAGTCGATCAGCAGCCGCCCCGAGGCCACGTCGTAGTCGTTCACGGCGACGCAGTCCACGCCCCCGAACGACATGCGCAGCTCGCCCGGCAGCGAAGGCAGCAACGACTCGGCCGTGCAGCCGTAGTCGATGACGAGAACCGGTGCGGCGGCGGCCAGGTCGGCCAGGAGCCGCTGCGAACCAGCGTGCGACAGGTAGCCGAAGCTGTTGCCCAGGCACAGGGCCAGATCGGCGGTCACGCCGAACGAGCCGAGCGCCGCCAGGTCGCCCTGCCGCCAGTCGAGCTCGGGCGCCAGCGCACGGGCGTGCGAGATGGCCTCGGCGGAGATGTCGATGCCGGTGATCGTGTAGCCGCGGCGGGCCAGTTCGATGCTGTGCCTGCCGCTGCCGCACGGTGCGTCGAGCACCCGCGGACCCGCGCTGAAACCGGTGATGAAGTCGATCTCGGCCGAGGTGACGGAGGGTGGAACCGCACCACGCCAGAAGGTGTTGGCGAGATCGGTGAAGAACGAGGTGTACCACGTCAAGGTAGTGCTCCTGGTGATCGCGAGAAACAGAACGCGAGAGTCACCGGGTACTGCGAAGGCACCCGGTGTGTCCGGGGCTGCCCATGGCATCGACCTTGTCTCTGAGAAACGCTTGAAGGCACTACTGAAGCACGTCCAGCGTGGAAACCGGAAGTGCTTTACGGCTGGACGGACCGCGGCGTCGAGAAGCGGATCATGTTGCCGGACGGGTCGCGGAACGCGCAGTCGCGAACGCCGTAGAACTGGTCGACCGGTTCCTGCATCACCTCGGCGCCTGCCGCGCGCACCTGCTCGAACTTCGCGTCCACGTCGTCGACCACGAAGATGACGCCGTGCAGCGATCCCTTGGCCAGCAACGCGTGCAGCGCCTCGTGGTCGGTCGGCGGGACGGGCGGCCCGATCCGCGACAGGCCGATCTCGACGTCGGGCTGGCCCGCGGGCCCGACGGTGAGCCAGCGGTAGTCCTCGACGGACTCGTCGCTGCGCACGTCGAGCCCGATGACGTCGCGGTAGAACTTCAGCGCGGCGTCCTGATCGTGGACGAAGAGGAACGTGTGCGAAAGCTTCATGGGCGAAACCCTAGGCACGCCGCGAACGCGTCGCTTCTCGAAATCTGCTCGGTCTCGTCAGCCCCATCAAATGACATCCGGGCACCGCGGCCAGCGAATCATGGGCACGCGCCCGATAGGCAGACGGCGTTTCCCCGACCAGTTCGGTGAACCGCGCGGAGAACGAGCCGAGCGAGGTGCACCCGACCTCGACGCAGACCTCGGTCACCGACAGCGTTCCGAGCCGCAGCAACGCCTTGGCCCGCTCGATCCGCCGCGTCATCAGGTACCCGTACGGCGTCTCGCCGTAGGCCGCGCGGAACTGGCGGGCGAAGTGCGACGGTGACATCAGCGCGGCACGGGCCATCGCGGGCACGTCCAACGGCCGCGCGTACTCGCGGTCCATCAGGTCACGCGCCCGGCGCAGGTGCGCGAGGTCCTCCGGCGTCACGAACGACAGCATGCCACCGAAACGAGAGCAGACGAGTCCCCGCGACGCTCACGCTTTCCGAACGCCATCGGTTGCCCTCGCCAGAAGAAAATCTTGAATGCGTTTTCCCACCTCATCGACCCTTTCGAACGGCATGGTGCTGCGGTACTTTCCGCAGATCACTGGGGACTCGGGGGGACCGTTGTCCGATAGATCTGTCAGTCGTGCCGTGCTCGGAATCGGTGCTTTGGCCACCGTCGCGATGCTGGCGTTCAGCACGGCTGCCGTCGCGCAGGATGAGCCGACGAGCGCACTGCCGACGCCTACTGGGGCAACGACGTCACCCACCGAGACAACGACAACGGCACCACCGTCGTCCTCAGAACAGCCGCCACCGCCGCCGGTCCTGACCGCCGCGGCCACCGGCGGCATCGACGGTGTCCTGTACCTGGACAAGAACGGCAACAAGCTGCAGGACGCGGGGGAGACGGCTTCCGACGTCGAGCTCACGCTCTTCGCCAAGGGCATCGAGCACCGGACCACCACGGACGCCGAGGGCAGGTTCAGCTTCCGCGACCTCGCGCCCGGCAGGTACGACACGACCTACTGGCTGGAAGACGAGTGGACCGTGCACCGCGTCGGGACGGACGGTGACCTGATCACCGTCGAGCCGGGCAAGACGGCTCAGGTCGTGGCGCGCGGGGAACGACCGTACAAGGAGCAGTTCGAGGTGATCGCGACTCTCGACCGCGAGAGCTATCGCATGCCGGCGACCGCGACGGTCACTCTGACTTTGACCAACACCACCAACAGCAAGATCAGCAACATCCGGGCCAGGTGCAACCACGAGGGTTTCCCGAACGCTCTCGGCCGCGGCTCGGCCTGGAACGCGTTGGTGACGAACGGTGTCTCGCTCGGCCCCGGTGAGCGGCGGTCGATTCCGGTCGCCGAGGAGATCCCGGAGGCCGCCGGCAGGGCGGGCACCCTCGTGCTCGACTGCCAGTTCGCGCCGAACCCCGACTGGAACACCGACGGGGTGTGGGCGCGGACGAGGGCGAAGGTCAGCAGCAGCACCAACTACGCGATGGTGGTCGGCGAGGACAAGAACGCCGACGACCGCATCGACGGGAACGAGGCCGTCAGCGGTGTGAAGGTCGTTCTGCTGACCCCGAACACCGCCGGCAGGGTCTCGGAGGGCACGAGTGACGCGGACGGGAGGATCGAGTTCTTCAACGTCCAGCCCGGCGTCTACCAGGCCGTGGTGCTTGGCTCGTGGGGGTTCCGTGACGCCGGCCAGGAGCGGGTGGAGGTCACCGAGCAGGGTGGCTTCGGTTACGGATTCCTGAAGCAGGCGACCCCCGCGGACGTGCGCGCCTCCGTGAAGCTCGGGAAGCAGCGCTACGAGTCGCACGAGATCGTCACCATGGACCTGACGATCACGAACATCGGTGGCAAGACGGCCGAGCAGGTCAGGCTGGCCGGTCAGGTCACCGAGCTGAGCATTCCCGAGGAGCAGTGGGGCGACTTCCGGTGGTCGAACCGCGCCGGCATCCGGCTCGCCGCAGGGGAGTCCCGCACGTTCAGCGTCTCGGGAAGGATCAACGAAACGCAGGACGGCAAGCTGGTCGTCTTCGGTGATCTGTACTTCCTGGGCCAGGAGGAGCTCAACACCGAGTTCCGTGCCGAGGCCGAGGTGGTGGAGACGCGAGGCGAGATCGTCGGCGTGGTCTACACCGACAAGAACAGCAACGGGCTGCAAGATCCAGGTGAGGCCGCACCTGACGTCCTGGTGGAGGCCAGTGGCGGTGCGACGCACGGCTACTTCTCGACCACCACGAACGCGAACGGCGAGTTCACCTTCAAGGACGTCTCCTCCGGCCGGTACTGGGTCACCTTCTCGCTGGCCGACGACTGGCTCGTGCACGACGAGGTCAACCCCGAACCGGTCTGGGTGGAACCGGCGGCACCCGGCCGGCTGACCGTGCGCGCCGACCGTCCGTACAGCGAGTTGATCGAGGCCACGATGGTGCTGGACAAGGACACCTACATGGTCGGGGAGATCGCCAAGATCGCGATCACGCTGAAGAACATCTCCGCCCGTGAGCTCGCCGATGTCCAGGCGAACTGCAACCCGTTGCACCACAGCGGCCAGCTCGGTGGCGTCCGCGGGCCCATGCCCGAGGGCTGGGGCGACCTCCGCAAGGAGGCAGAGGGAGTGACGCTCGCGCCAGGAGAGACGAAGGCGATCATCGTCACTGAGCCCGTGCCCGCCTACGCACGCTTCAACCAGCGAGTGGACGTGGGCTGTTCGTTCGCGCCGAACGCCAAGTTCACCCACGACGGTCCGTGGGCGAGTGACTCGGCTGACGTTCTCGTCGGACTCGGCGCGGTCAGTGGAAGGCTCGCGCACGACCGCAACAAGAACGGGGTCGTCGATCCCGGTGAGGCTCTCGCAGGCGTCCGCGTCCTGCTGCTCACCGACAAGGAGTACGGCCTGCAGGTCGCCGACGTGGTCTCGGCCACCGACGGGACGGTGCGCTTCGACCGGATGCCGACCGGTGAGTTCTGGGCAGGGATCGACGGGCCGTGGAAGTTCGAGGGCGAAGCCGGCCACGTGGACGTCAGGCTCGACGAGGTCGTGCAACGAGACTTCTTCGTCGTGCCGGCCCCGCACGCCACGCCACCACCTGCCGAACAGCACTCCGGCGGGAGCAAGGCGCTCGCGAGGACCGGCGCCAGCGTGCTCGGACTCGGCGCGCTCGCCGTGCTCCTGGTGGCGTTCGGCTTCGGCGCTCGTGTCGCCGGCCGCCGCAGGATGTCCTGAGACATGAATCGTTCCCTGAAATGCCCCTGATCCGGTACTTTGCCCGAGTCTGCTGGACGCGTGCGGGGGCTATGACGTCTGCGGACCACAATCAACTGGGGTTTTGGGGGAGTTCATTGTCCGAGAGATCGGTCAGCCGTGCCCTGCTCAGATTCGGGGCCTTGGCCACCGCCGCCGTCCTGGCGCTAGGAGGCGCCACCACCGGCGCACTGGCGCAGGAGCCGGAAACGCCTACGTCCAGCATCGAGCCCACGCCGACGAGCGAGCCGAGCGCGCCTCCGAGCACCGAGGAGCCGACGCCGTCGAGTGAGCCCGCGCCGCCGTCCTCGACGCCGACGAGCGAGGCGCCCACCACGGAGTCGAGCACGCCGGCTCCGCCGGCACCACAGCCCGAGAACAAGGCTGAGAACAAGGCCGAACCTGAGCAGAAGGCCACGCAGACGCCCGCGGTGCAGTCCCAGGGTCCGCGTCCGGACCTCTCGGTCTCGGTGAGCTTCGGCAAGGCCGAGTACCTGCCCGGCGAGGACCTGGTCATCACGATCAAGATCCGCAACGTCGGCGACGCGGTGGCCAAGGACGTGCGTCTCAGCCTCGACCGGCAGGACCTGACGCTCAAGTCGGGCTACGAGGCTCTGCTCTCCCGGCCGACCATCGCGGCCGGCGCGGAGGAGGTCATCACGATCGTCGCGGAGGTCGGCTGGGACCGGGCGACGAACGTGTCGGCCACGCTTCGGGCCACTGTGGACGGTGTCGCGGACGCGACGCCCGGTGACAACTCGGCCACCGGCACCACGACGATCCGCAGGGACTACGGCTCGGCGTCCGGTGTGCTGTTCGTCGACAAGGACGGCGACGGCGCGCCTGACGCGGACGAGGCCCTGACGGGCTACAACGTCCTGGTCGAGGGTGGTGTCCCGAAGACGAGTCGCGGCAACGTCCCGGTGGACAGCCAGGGCCGGTTCTCCTACACCGACCTGCCGGTCGGCGACTACCGGATCGTGCAGCTCGTCGGCAGCCAGGGGAACAACCACGCCGTCAAGCCGGGTCTCAGCAATTTCGTGGTTCGCAAGGGCGAGGACACCAAGCTCGCCGTCGCCGCCGTGAAGCCGGTGTCGGACGCGCTCGAGGTGCAGGTCGCGTTCGACCGCGACTCCTACGCGAAGACCGATCCGGTCGGCATCAGCATCACCCTGAAGAACAAGTCCGACGTGGCGCTGACGGGCGTTGTCGCCGTCTGCAACCCGTACCTCAACGACGTTCCCGGCATGATCGAGGGCATCGGCAAGGCATGGGAGCAGTTCAACCCGGACGGTCCCGGTGTCACGGTGGGTGCCAGCAAGACCGAGGTGTTCCACGTCACCGACGAGGTGCCCGCGGACACCCGCGGTCAGGTCACGGTCGCCTGCAACTTCGGCAACGACGGCCGCAACTCGTTCGGCTACGTCGGCGGCTCGGACTGGGCCCGCGTCAACGGGTTCAACGGCACGGTCCGCGGCAACGTTGTGGACGCCTCGACCGGCAACCCGGTCGAGCACGGCCGGATCGTCGCGATCGACCCGGTCACCCGCCGTCCCGTCGGCGACTCCCAACTCGGCTACCAGGGCCAGTTCGAGACCTACGACATGCGGGTCGGCAGCACCGCGTTCGTCGTGCTCGGTCAGTGGAAGCCCAAGGACGGCAAGGAGTTCGTCTTCGACGTCCAGGCCGACCAGACGACCACCGCACCGGTGTTCGAGGTCGTTCCCGGCCCCGAGGTACCTGACCCGTCGAAGGTCGCGCCGGACATCGCGGTGACCGCGGCGTTCGACAGGGCCACCTACGAGGGCACCGAGCTGGCCAGGGTGACGGTCAAGGTCGAGAACAAGGGAACCGCCGCGGGATACGCCCGGTTCGTGGACGACATCCAGAAGCCGCAGGACCGACTCATGTACGACCTGCGCCAGTGGGGCGACTTCACCAGCTACGCGAAGCAGGTCGTTCTTCAGCCTGGCGAGAGCCGCGTCGTCGTGATCACGGGTGAGATTCCGTGGTACTCCTCGAACACCGTCAGCTTCTCGGCGAACATCGAGATCTACAACGACTCCGACCAGAGCAACAACAAGGTCCAGATCAAGGCCGGAGTCCAGAGGCTCACCGGCGACGTCGAGGTCCTGGCCTACGCCGACAAGGACGGCAACGGCAAGTACGACTCGGGTGAGGAGTTCGGGGACCTCGACCTCAGGCTGGCGGGCGTCCGAACCTCGTACTGGATGGAGAAGCGCACCGACGCGACCGGCCGGGCCCGGTTCGACGACGTGCAGATCGGCACCTACTACACGCACTCGGAGTTCCGCGACGGCTGGATCGCCGCTGGCCACGACAGCGCGACCGGGACGATCAGCGCGGACGCGACGACGGTGATCGAGCTCAGGGCCGTGCGTCCGCTCTCGGACAAGTTCACCGCGACGGCGAAGTTCGGCAAGGCCGTGTACGCGGCGGGTGAGGACTACTCGATCGACCTGACGCTCACGAACAACACCGGTGCGGTGCTCGAGGGCGTCGCGGCCATGTGCCACGACCCCGGTGCGGTAGGAGCAGGTCCCGGCTGGGGTGACGTCCGCGAGGACGGTCCCGGCATTCGGCTGGAAGATGGCGAGACGAGGATCATCCGGGTCACCGGCCCTCAGCCGGAGGGCACGGCGGACGCCGGTTTCCTGGGCGTCTCCTGCGACTTCGGCCCGCGCCCGCATCAGAGCGGATACCCGACCGCGGTCGCGTGGGCTCAGGTCCCCGGCAAGACCGCCGATGCGTTGGGCCGTCTCGTCCACGACGACGAGAACGACGGCAGCTTCGAAGGTGACGGCGTCGCCAAGACCGCTGTCGTGCTCGTCGACCGGATCAGCAAGAAGGTGACTGCTCGCACGATCTCGGGCGACGATGGCGGATTCGCGTTCACCGACGTGCCGGTCGGCGAGTACGAGCCGGTCGTGGTCGGGCCGTGGAAGGCCCAGGTGTACGCGAGCTGGTACTTCCGGGTCAGCGCGAGCTCGGCCGGCGACGTGCAGATCGTCGTGCTCGAGCCGGGCCCGAAGGTCGAGGACCCCGGTCAACCGTTGCCCGAGGACCAGAAGCCCGATACCACCACGCCTCCTGTCACGCCAGGTGCGTCCGGTGGTGCCGGTACGGCTGAGGTGCTGGCCAAGACCGGCGCGTCCGTGCTGGGCCTCGGCCTGCTCGGCGCGCTGCTCGTGGCCTTCGGATTCGGTGCCAGCGTGATCGGCCGCCGTCGCCGGATCGCATAACCGAAAGTCCACCAGCAGGCCCGGCACTCACGCTGAGTGCCGGGCCTGCTGTCATTAGCGCCACACTCTGTCGTCCCGAGTGGAGTGTTAGCGTCGCTAACCAGTGGGTATGGGGGTGGACATGACGGTCTGGGAAGCAGTCGCGGTGGTGATCGCGGGTGTGTTCGCAGGCGGCATCAACACCGTCGTCGGCAGCGGCACGCTCGTGACGTTCCCGGTGCTGCTCGCCGTCGGCTACCCGCCAGTGGTCGCGAACGTGTCCAACAGCCTCGGCCTCGTGCCCGGCTCGCTGTCCGGCGCGTGGGGCTACCGCGAGGAGCTCAAGGGGCAGGGGGACCGCATCAAGCGGTTGCTGCCCGCGTCGATCCTCGGCGGCATCATCGGCGCGATCCTGCTGGTCACGTTGCCCGCCAAGGCGTTCACCGCGATCGTGCCGGTGCTGATCGTGATCGCCCTGGTGCTCGTGGTCATCCAGCCGTGGCTCAACCGCAAGCTCTCGCACCGGCGCAGCGAGAACGACGGCGGCGTGTTGCTGTGGTTCGGCGTCTTCGCCGCGGGCATCTACGGCGGCTACTTCGGTGCCGCGCAGGGCGTGCTGGTCATGGGGATCATGGGCGTGCTCGTCAACGAGCACCTGCAGCGGATGAACGCGCTGAAGAACGTGCTGACCGCGTTCGTGAACCTCGTCGCGGGCGTCATGTTCATCTTCATCGCCGACGTGGCGTGGCTGGTCGTGCTGCTGCTCGCCGTCGGGTCCGTGGTCGGCGGCCAGATCGGCGCCAAGATCGGCCGCAAACTCCCACCCGCCGTGTTGCGCGGCGTCATCGTGGTGGTGGGAGTCGCGGCGATCGTTCAGCTGCTCATGAAGTGAACGCGCGGGCGGCGGCCAGGAAGGCGTCGTTCTCGTCCGGCTCGCCGATCGTCACGCGGGCGCCCTCTTCCACGAACGCGCGCACGACGATCTTGTGCTCCAGGCAGTGCGCGTTGAACGCGGCCGTGCGCTCGCCCAGCGGCAGCCACACGAAGTTCGCCTGCGTCTCCGGCACCTCGAAGCCCATCGCGAGCAGTTCGCCGCGCACTCGGCCCCGCTCCGCCACGATCGCGCGGCAGCGGACCATCAGCTCGTCCTCGGCGTCCAGCGAGGCCATCGCGGCCACCTGCGCCAACGCGTTCACGGAGAACGGCACGTAGACCTTGCGCAGCACGTCGGCGACGACCGGCGGCGCGACCGCGTAGCCGATCCGCAGGCCCGCGAGGCCGTACGCCTTGGAGAACGTCCGCAGCACCGCGACGTTGGTGTGGCCCGCGGCCCACTGCTGCTTCGCGAGCTCGACGCCGTCCGGGACGTGCGCGTCGTCGACGAACTCCTTGTAGGCCTCGTCGAGCACCACGAGCACGTCACGCGGCACCTTCGCGATGAACGCCTCGATCTCCTCGGTGCGCAGCGCGGTGCCCGTCGGGTTGTTCGGGTTGCAGACGAAGACCATCCGCGTGTTCGGCGTGATCGCCGCGAGCATCGCGTCCAGGTCGTGCGTGTGCTCCGAGTTCAACGGCACGCGGATCTGCCGTGCGCCCGCCACGTGCGTGACGATCGGGTAGGCCTCGAACGACCTCCACGCGAACAGCACCTCGTCACCGTCGGCACAGGTGGCCTGGACGAGCTGCTGGCACAGGGTCACCGAGCCGCAGCCGATCGCCAGGTGGTCGGCCGGCACGCCGAGTTTGTCGGCCAGCCGCCCGGTGAGTTCGACGGCGCCCGAGTCGGGGTACCTGTTGATGCTGGCGGCCGCCTCGGAGATCGCCTTGACGACGCTCGGCAGCGGTCCGGCGGACACCTCGTTGCTCGCGAGCTTGATGGCGCCGGGGATGCTCTTGCCGGGCACGTAGGACGGCAGGGACGCCAGGTCAGCGCGGGTTCGCACGGTCATGTCCCCGATCCTCGCATTGCTCCGTCCGATTGGTCACGTTGACTGGAGTTCACCCCGTCGTGGAAGGGTAGGACGATGACGAGTACCCGCATCGAGACGCTTTCCCTCACCGACGGCCGTGAGCTGCGGGTGACGATCGCCGAACCCGACTCCGCCGTGCGGGGCGGACTCGTGGTGCTGCACGAGGCACGTGGCATCACCGCGGGCGTGCGCACGCTCGTCAGCAGCCTCGCCGACGAGGGCTGGCTCGCGATCGCGCCGCACCTCTACAACGAGGACCGCGTGCACGGCGACGACATCAAGGACCAGGTCAGCAAGCTCTCCGGCGACCGGCTGCTCGCGGACACCGACGTCGCGTTCGTGTGGCTGGGCCAGCAGGGCGTGAGCGCTGACCGGATGGGCGTCGTCGGGTTCGACATCGGTGGCACCGTCGCCATGGTGGTAGCCGCCAGTCGCACGATCGGAGCCGCGGTCACGGTGCAGGCGCCCGGCATCCTCGAACCGCTCTCCGACGGCCTTCCCGCGCTGGTGGACGTGGCCGGCGACCTGACGTGCCCGTGGCTTGGAATCTTCAGCGACGCGGACTCGGAAGAAGTGAGCAAGCTTCGTGATGCTGTGATCAGCTCCGAAACCGCGTCCGATCTGGTCCGTTTCACCGTTTCCAGTGACGAAGCGTGGGTTCGTGCGTTGAACTGGTTCGACGCTCACATGAGGTAAGGGTCTTTACGGCGGATTGGAACCGAACCGTCGTCCGGGTACATCTAAGGAGTGCTTCGGACGGCTGACTGGGTGTAGCAGTGAGTAACGCCCAGTGCTGCGATGACGAGTTACATGCAGTGCAGGGGGTTATGACGGATGGCTGAAGGCACTGGGACAGGGACCACCGGGACGACTGGCGCGGACACCCCGCCGGTGACACCCGACGTCACGACGTCGGTCACCGCGCCGATCACGGCTGAACAGCTGGCCGCGGCGAAACCTGTTCTCCAGCAGGGTCTGCTGGTGGACAAGGCGGAGGCGAGCAACGCCGCGGCCAAGCTCGACGCGGCGGCGGACAGCGGCAAGCTGACGCTCGACGTCGACGCCGCGGACGCGTTGATCAAGGCCGTCGATGCGGCCCGGGACCAGGTGATGGACCTGTGGAAACGCGCGACCGATCAGCTCGCCACGCCGTTGCAGCTGGGGGAGAACCCGGTCGCGAAGGCGATCAGCGCGCGGTTCTCCGACCTGGCGGTCGGTGAGGACTCGGGTGCCGCGAAGGCGTTGCTGGACCTCTTCAAGGTCCTCGACGACATCAGCAACGCTCTGAGTCGCAACCGCGACACCATCCGCGATGCCGACGAAGAAGCCGAGAAGTCGATGAAGAACGCCGGGGGGTCCTGGTGAGTCACGGATCGCACGACAACAACAAGGGCAACGGCGACAAGGACAACAAGTCGTCGCACCACAACGATGACGATGACAAGTACGACCGCAGCGACCTGCACGAGCCGGTCGACTGGATGACGTACACGCACGAGCAGCTCTACAACATGGTGCACACGGGCGTGAACCTCGCCGGTGCGCAGGCCGCCGCCACGAACTGGCAGAAGATCGGCGAGGACATCGCCGGCGTGCGGACGAGCCTGCTCAAGGCCGTCGAGGACTCGTCCGTCGGCTGGGACAGCGAGTCCGCGCGGCTCGCGCGCGACGGCCTGACCGAGGTCACCAACTGGGTCGACGACACCGCGAACTACGCGACGAAGGTGTCGACCGCGATCACGACCGAGACCAGCAACGTCGAGGCCGCGCGTGCCGCGATGCCGCCGCCTCCCCAGGCGCCCGCGGCGCCGGTGCCCGCGGAGACGAAGCTGCCCACGCCGATCCTGAGCCCGCAGGACCGGCTCGTGATGGTCGACCAGGTCGACGGTTTCAGTGCGACGAGCCTGCAGAACCCCGCCCTGGTCGCCAAGAACCCCAGCGCGTTCGCGGGCTTCGAGACCGTCGGCGCCAGCCCCGTCGAGACCCTCGCGGCCAACGACGCCCAGCACCGCCTCGCGGCGGACGTGATGGCGGCGTTCCAGCGCAACTCGGCCGCGGTCGACCAGACCGTGCCCTCGCAGTTCACGCCTCCGGTGAACCCGATCAACCCGACGCCGACCGGTACGGATCTCACCAACCGCTCGCACACGGGGGCGGAGAGCACCACCGCGGGTGGCACCGGTGGTCCCGTCGCGACCGGCACGCAGAACCAGGGCCGCGGCACCACGAACGCGTCGCGCGGCGGAAGCGGCGGTGGCGGTGCGGGCGGCCGTGGTGGCGCCGGCGGGTTCGGTGGCTTCGGCGGCGGCATGGCCCGTCCGTTCGGCTCCAACTCCGGCAACCAGGGCTCCGGTGGCGGTAGCGCTGGTGGCGCCGCCGCGTCCGCGGGTGGTTCGGCCGGCGTGAGCGAGGGTTCGCGCGGCGGTGGCGCGGGTGGTGCCGCGGCTGCTGCCTCGGCGACGCCCGGCAACACGACCAAGGCGTTCCAGAACCCGCTCGCGATGGGCGGCGCGCCGATGGCCGGTGCCCCCGCGGCGGGCGGCGGCCAGAACGACTCGAAGGAACACAAGACGGCGAGCTACCTGGAAGAGGACGACAACGTCTTCGGCCTGGACCGCAAGGCGGCCCCGCCGGTGATCGGTCAGTGAGAGAACGCCAGTTCACGGTGAGCTCGCAGGAGTTCTTCCTGCTGTGGCAAGCCGTGCACGGCGAGGACCGCGTCGTGCCGCTCGGAACGCCCCACTTCGGGGCCACCCGAGCGGCGCGGCAGCGTCTCGTCGAAGAAAGCTCGCAGACGTTGCAGGCTCGTCGGTTGGGCACTGTGCAACGCCCGGACCCCGACCTCCGTGCGTTGGTCAGCGGCCTCGGCGAGTTCGACCGAGCGTTGGAAATCGCGTACTTCAAAGGCACCGAACTGGCTCGCGGCATCGCCTGCGCGGGCTGGGGAGGCTCCTTCGGCGCCCGCGTGAACGGCGAGGTGCACCTGTACCCGTTCCACCCGACGTCGCTGGCCTCGGCCACGGTGTCATCGTTGCCAGGCCTCGCGCCGGGCGTGGGACGTTCCGTGAACGTGCGCTGGGACGATTACGTCCGCGCAGGTCAGGCGGGTGAGCAGGAGGGCAAGGAAGCGTTCCTGGACGTCCTGCGCGGCGTCGGCATCCGCGAGCCCGAGGCGCACAACCTGATGCGCATCGTCACGTCCCGCATCGGCGGCGGCGAACTGGGCCTGACCGCCCGCAACCGCGACGGCGTGCCCCGCCCGACCGGCCGTTCGGTCTCGTGGCTCGACACGCGCGAGGGCCGCTACCTCCTGCGCAAGCAGGACGGCTGGCTGGTGCTGGCTCCCGCCGACGCCTCCCGCCTGACCAGCGCCGTCGACGAACTGATCGCGGCGGGATAGTTCCACACCGGTGGGCTACCGCAAGTCCGCCAATCACACATGGACGTTCGGTTGTGCCTCAGTTAGACATGGGGCATGACCGACACCGACGTCGAACTGCTGTGGCGCCCGGACCCCACAAGGGACAACGGGATGTCCGCTTTCCGGACGTGGCTCTCTGACCACGGCCATGATCTCCCCGACTACGAGTCGCTGTGGGAGTGGTCCGTCTCAGACCTCGAAGGGTTCTGGGGCGCCATAGCTTCGTACTTCGACGTCCGGTTCCACACTCCTCCGTCTCGCGTGCTGGGATCCACGGAGATGCCCGGCGCCGAGTGGTTCCCCGGCGCGACTTTGAACTACGCCGAGCACGCGCTGCGCCGCGGCGCCGACGACGAGCTGGCCGTGATCTTCCATCGCGAAGACGGCGTCACCTCGTCTTTGACGTTCCGGGTGCTTCGTTCCCGCGTCGCCGCTTTCCGGGCCGCATTGGCCTCTCTGGGAGTCTCCAAGGGCGACCGGGTGGTCGCGCTCGTCCCGAACGCCCCCGAAGCCCTCATCGCCTTCCTGGCGGCCGCCTCGCTCGGCGCCACGTGGTCGTCCTGCTCCCCGGACTTCGGCGCGCGTGCCGTCGCCGACCGCTTCACCCAGATCGAGCCCGCGGTGTTCGTCGCGGTCTCCGGCTACGTCTACAACGGACGGTCGTTCGACTGCCGCCCGGTGGTCGAGGAGATCCGCGCGCAACTGCCCGGCCTGCGCGCCACGGTCCTGATCGACTACCTGGACAACGGCGCCTCGCTGCCGGACACGCTGTCGTTCTCCGAGCTGGTGTCCTCGTACGAGGGCGCCGAGCTGGAGTTCACGCCGGTGCCGTTCGACCACCCGCTCTGGGTGCTCTACTCGTCCGGCACCACGGGCCTGCCCAAGGGCATCGTCCAGGGCCACGGCGGCATCGTCCTGGAACACCTCAAGATGCTCGGCCTGCACAGCGACCTCGGCCCCGGCGACCGCTTCTTCTGGTTCACCACCACGGGCTGGATGATGTGGAACTACCTGGTGGGCGCCCTCATGGTCGGCACCACCATCGTCCTGTACGACGGCAGCCCGGCGTTCCCGTCGCTGAACACGTTGTGGCACTTGGCAGAACAACACCGCGTCACCTACTTCGGCACCTCGGCCCCGTACGTCCAGTCGTGCCTGAAGGAAGGCCTCGACCCGTCGTCCCGCTACGACCTCACGGGCCTGCGCGTAGTCGGCTCGACCGGCGCACCCCTCACCCCGGAAGGCTTTCGCTGGATCGCCTCCGCCGTGGGCAAGGACGTCCAGATCGCCTCGGTCTCCGGCGGCACCGACGTCTGCACCGCCTTCGTGGCAGCCTCCCCGGACCGCCCGGTCTGGCTGGGCGAACTCTCCTGCCGCTCCCTGGGCGCAGCGGTCTACGCCTACGACGATGCGGGCGTCGCTCTGGACAACGCCGTCGGCGAGCTGGTGATCACCAAGCCGATGCCGTCCATGCCGGTGTTCTTCTGGGGCGACGAGGACGGCTCGAAGCTGCGCGACGCGTACTTCGACACATATCCGGGAATCTGGCGCCACGGCGACTGGATCCGCATCACCCCACGAGGCTCGGCGGTGATCTACGGCCGCTCCGACTCGACCCTGAACCGAGGCGGCGTCCGCATGGGCACCTCGGAGTTCTACCGCGTCGTAGAGTCCATCGACGGCATCGTCGACTCCCTGGTCATCGACACCTCCGGCGTAACAGAAGGCGAACTGCTCTGCTTCGTCGTCCTGGACGGCGTCACGCTGGCCGACGTGGAACCGTTGCTGCGCCGCGAATTGCGAGCATCCCTCTCACCCCGCCACGTCCCGAACCGTTTCGTCGCCGTGGCCGAGATCCCGAGGACCCTGAACGGCAAGAAGTGCGAGGTCCCGGTCAAGAAGATCCTCGCCGGCATGGACCCGGACCGAGCCGTCAGCCGAGGCGCACTCCGCAATCCCGAGTCCCTCCAACCGTTCCTGGAACTGGCCGCCGAATGATCTAGGTCACTTCGCTCGCGATGACCAGGCGTTTAACGCCCCTCTTCGACCCTCTGAACATGCTCTGACCAGCAGGTTCAGGGTTAGAAGGGGGGCGTTTTGCAACTCGGATGACGACCTGTGTAACCTATGTCCCGTGGCCGAGGATGGTCCCGGGAGGCTTCGCCTAGTCTGGTCTATGGCGCCGCACTGCTAATGCGGTTTGGGGTAACCCCCCATCCCGGGTTCAAATCCCGGAGCCTCCGCAAGGCCGAGCCTCTAGGGGATCGGTTATAATTGAATACACGCGCTCGTAGCTCAACGGATAGAGCATCTGACTACGGATCAGAAGGTTGCAGGTTCGAATCCTGCCGAGCGCACTGACTCAGGGCCCTGTGGAGAAGTTTCCACAGGGCCCTGATCGTTTTCGGGGTCAGCATGACTTCGAGGCTCCTTGCGTCGGAATCTGTGCGACAGCTCGCACAGGCTGCACGGATCAGCCCCGGTTGCTGACAACTGGGGCTGATCCCTATGGCGTGGGACGTAACGACATTTCGGTCAGCGCCGACCATGAAGGCATGCGTCGAACCGCCAGCGCTCTGGCCGTCGTGGCCACAGTCTCAGCCGCGTGTGCGTCGACCCCGCCTCCGCTCTCTGCACCGCCAAGCAGCACCGCGTCTTCTGCGGCGGCTACTGCCCCGCCGAGCACGACCTCGGGAGCATCGTCGAGATCGCCTCGCGGACTCCTTTTGAAGGGCATAGGGCAGACGGCTGGTTTCTCGGACCAGCAGACAGGCGCACAGCAAGCGGACTTCAGCGTGGACGCGATCGAAGTCGACCCGAAGTGCACAGGCGAGTTCGTCGAGAAACCTGAACATGGCCATCGCATCGTGCTCACGTTCACCGTGAAGACCACGCCGCAGTTCCGGGCTGACCAGGGATGGCTCATCACTGGTCACGACTTCGCGATCGTCGGCCCCGACGGCGTCACCGAGACCGCCCTCGTGACCGGGGCTGCTTTCATGTGCCACAACCAGCAGGAGTGGCTGCCGACGAGCCCGTTCGCGCCGGCCTCGACCTACCGCGGGAAGCTTCCACTCGACACCCGCAACACGAGCGGGACGATCACGTACCGGCCCCCGCTCTTCGGAATAGCTGGCAATGGCGGCTGGGAGTGGCAGATCCCGGCTCAGTAGTTCGCGGTCTAGTCACCGCCGCTGGCCGAGGTCGACTGCCGGGGAAGGACGTTCCGCGTCCTGCGCGTGGGGAGAAACCACTTGCTGAGCCATGATCATCGCCACGCTACGGGTGCCGACCGGGATCGTGGACAACGCCGCTGAGCGGACACTACGTTGGGATTCGCCGGTGCGAGGCTTCTCGCACCGGCGAATCCATGTCCGGACAGGCTGATCACGAAAGGCCGGGTTTGGTGAACACCACTGTCGAGCAACAGGTCCGCGAGTACTACGACCACGCTGGACCCGCCTACCACGCGCTCATGGGGCAGTTCTGGCACCACGGGGACCTGGAGGCCGAACGGGCCGGTCTGTCGCCCGAGGACGCGGCGAAGGCGTTGGCGCGCAAGCAGATCGACGCGGCGGGTCTGCGTCCTGGCGGGACCGGGCTGGACTTCGGCAGCGGTGTCGGGGGGACGGCGGTCTACATGGCGGAGATCTCCGGGGCGAACGTCGTCGGTGTCTCCAACAACGAGTGGCTCTCCGCGCGGGCTCGTGAGTACGCGGCCGAGCAGGGGATGAGTGAGCGGGCCGCGTTTCTGACTGTGGGGGACGAGGACTACAAGTCGCTGATCGCCTGGCCTGACGGGTCGCTGGACATGGTCAGCTTCTACGAGTCTGTGTGTCACCTGCCGGAGAAGGCCGCCTTCTTCGCCGCGGCTTTCCGCACCCTCAAGCCCGGCGCATGTCTGGTCGGGGTCGACTGGATTCGGCGGCCGTTCGGTGAGTACCGGACCGAGGAGCAGATCGCGCCGTTCATCGGGCCGGTGCAGGAGGTCATCTCCATTCCTGAGCTCGGCACGCTGGACGAGTACCGCGAGATGATGTCGGCGTCCGGGTTCGTCGTCGAGGCCGCCGAGGATCTCTACCCGGACGTCGAGTGCTGGGGCAGCACGCCGCCGGACGACGGTCAGGGCTGGGGCGAGTACACGGCCGGCGCGAACGACTCCGTGATCCACGACGGGAAGCGCGTGCTCGACGCCGCTCGTGCCGCCGGGGTCTTCTCGGTCGCGCGGTGGGTCGCGCGCAAACCTGGCTGACGACTGACAGGCTCGGCACGCAGGCGTGCCGGGCCTGCACGAGCGGCGACCGGTCGCCGCTCCACTTATGCCGTTCGGCGCGGGCAGCGGCTGTAGCGGGCGCGCGGTGCCTCGGATGGCCACACTCGAAGCATGGCGATTCTGGCGGGCAAGGCCGTGGTCATCACCGGCGCCGGGCAGGGTTTGGGACGGGCGTTCGCTACTCATGCAGCGGCTGAGGGAGCCGCGGTGGTGATCAACGACGTGAACGAGCTGCTCGCCAAACAGGTCGCCGACCTCATCACGCTCCAGGGCGGCAAGGCCGTCGTGAGCGCCGGCAACGTCTCGGATCCCGATCAGGCCGAGGCCGTGGTCGACACCTGCACGGCGGCGTTCGGCAGGATCGACGGGCTCGTCAACAACGCCGGCATCCGCTACCAGGCCGAGATCGGCCAGGACGACCCCCGCAGCATGCGCGAGCTCATCGAGACCAACGTGCTCGGCACCCTCTACTGCACCAACGCCGCGGTCAGGAGCATGCGCGGAGGGTCGATCGTCAACCTCGGCTCGGTCGCGATGGCCGGGCAGCCGACGGCGCTCACCTACAGCGCCTCCAAGGGGGCGGTGGCGAGCATCACGGCCGGGGCGGCGGCGGAACTCCACGAGCGCGGCATCAGAGTCAACGCCGTGTGCCCGGTCGCCTGGACGCGCATGGCCGCCACCGACACCAAAGCGAAGCCCAGCGGGCCGCCGGAGACGATCGCGCCGCTGGTCACGTACCTGCTGAGCGACCGCGCCGCGAAGGTCACCGGGCAGCTCATCCGGTTCGCCAACGGGCAGTTGCACGTCATGGTGCAGACGTCGCCGAAGGAACCTGTCCTCGAAAACGCCGCGTGGGACGTCGACGCGATCGCCGAGGCCTTCGAGCAGCGGCTCGAACCCGAGGACCCCGCCTGGGTCCGTTGGGGTGTCGGAAGGTGACGCACGCCTGATCACCAGGCAGAGTGGCGGCGTGGAGCAGCGGGAGATCATGCAGCGGGCGCTCGGCGTCCTGACGCTCACCTACGACGGCGCCGGATCCAACGACTACCTGCGCATGGCGCTCAAGTCGTTGCAGGAAGGCGTGTTCAGCTACGAGGTCAAGGTCGACGGCGAGCTGAACGAGGCCGGCCAGCAGGCCCTCAAGCAGGCCATGGACCAGGTGCTGTCGCAGTTCGGCTGGTTCACCGCGGGCCTGCTCTACGCCTTCCACGGGGTCGCGCAGGCCTACGAGAACGACTACGAGGAAGCCGACGTGCAGGAGGTCCTGCGTCAGCTCGCGATCAGGCTCGCCGACTGACCAGTTCCGCACGGACGCCGTCGGAGAACGGTGTCCACGCCTCGACCGCCCACGGCCCGAAGCGCAGGTCCGTCAACGCGACGCAGGCCGCGGAGATCTCCGGGTCGACCCACAGGAACGTGCCGGACTGACCGAAGTGGCCGAAAGTCCGCGCGGAAAAAGAAGTCCCGGTCCAGTGCGGCGACTTCGAGTCGCGGATTTCGAAACCGAGGCCCCAGTCGTTCGGCTTCTGCATGCCATAACCGGGCAGCACGCCGTTCAGGCCGGGGAACACGACTGAAGTCGCCTCGGACACCAACTCCCCGGACACCAACCGCGGCGACAGCAGCTCGGCGGCGAACAACGCCAGGTCAGCGGCGCAGGACTCCGCTCCGGCACCAGCAGAGCCGACCAAAGCGGAAGAATTCATCCCCAACGGCGCGAAAACAGCCTCGTGCAAATAGGTCGCGAACGGCATCTCGCACGCCGAACCCACAAAAGAAGCCAGCACGTCGAACCCGGCGTTCGAGTAGATCCGGCGGGTGCCGGGAGCGGCCTGCACCTCGGCCTTGTCGAACGCGTATCCAGCGGTGTGCGCGATCAGATGCCGCACGGTCGACCCCTCAGGACCCGCCGGCTGGTCCCACTCGACCGCGCCCTCCTCGACGGCCACCAGCACGGCGTACGAGGTCAGCAGCTTCGTCACGGAGGCGAGCGGGAACACGCGCTGTTGATCACCCAACGAGCTGACCACGCCTTCGGGGGCCACCACGGCCACCGCCACGTTCTCGACAGGCCACGACGCCGCCACTTCCACGCTCCGCATGGGACAGACGTTAACGTCAGGGTGTGACAGTCCGGGAACTGATCGTCCTGGGAACGGCCAGCCAGGTTCCCACGCGCCAGCGCAACCACAACGGCTATCTGCTCAGGTGGGACGGCGAGGGCTTCCTCTTCGACCCAGGCGATGGCAGCCAGAGGCAACTCCTGCGCTCAGGCGCCGCTGCGAGCGACATCACCCGGATCTGCATCACGCACTTCCACGGCGACCACTGCCTGGGCGTTCCCGGCATCGTCCAGAGGCTGTCCCTGGACCGAGTCCCGCACACCGTCCACGCGCATTACCCGCAGTCGGGCGCCCACTTCTTCGAACGCCTCCGCTACGCCAGCGCCTTCTACGACGCCGCGGACATCAAGGAGGTCCCGGTGGTCGACGACGGCGAGATCGCCAACGGGAGGTTCGGCACGCTGGAGGCCTACCGCCTCGACCACGGCATCGACAGCGTCGGCTACCGCCTGATCGAACCGGACGGCCACCGGATGCTCCCGGAGAAGCTGAAACAACACGGCATCCAGGGCCCGCAGGTGCGCACGCTCCAGACCCAGGGCGAACTCGACGGCATCAGGCTCGAGGACGTCAGCGAACCCCGCAAGGGCCAGCGGTTCGCGTTCGTCATGGACACCAGGCTCTGCGACAACGTCTTCGAACTCGCCGACAACGCCGACATGCTGGTGATCGAGTCGACCTACCTCGCCCGCGACACCAAGCTCGCCGGCGACCACGGCCACCTCACCGCCCAGCAGGCCGCCCGCGTCGCGCAGGACTGCCGGGTCCGCAAGCTGGTGCTGACCCACTTCTCGCAGCGCTACGAGGACCCCGCCGAGTTCCACGCCGAGGCGGCCGCGGAGTTCGACGGCGAGATCGTCATCGCGAAGGACCTGGACCGGGTGCCGGTGCCGAAGCGAGCCACTGGTCCCTGACGATCTCCTCCAACGCCGACGAACGCGGCTCCCAGCCCAGCGCGCGCAGCCGCGACGAGTCGGCCCGCAGTGATCGAATCTCACCGGCGTTCGCGGGCTTCCAGGTGACGTCCACGGCCCGTCCCGTCACGTCGGCAACGGCGTCCAGCACGTCTCGCACCGAAGCGGCGGTCGCCCCGACGTTGTAGACCGCCGACGTGCCCACGGAACAAGCCTCCAACGCCACGACGAAGGCAGCAGCAACGTCGCGTACGTGCACGAAGTCGCGCACGGCCCCACCGTCGCCGTAGACGTCCATTCCAGGCACGGTTCCGGCGGCGCACGCGACAGCCCGGGTGATCACCCGACTGGTGTCCGTGTCACCACCTCCAGCGACGTTGAACAAACGGAGAGTGGTCGCCCCGACCTGTCCTGACTGTGCAGCCCACGCCACGAGGTCCTCCGCGGCGGCCTTGGAGGCGGCGTACGGAGAGGAGGGTTCCCGGACCGATTCCTCGGTCAGGACGGCGTCCGACGGCCGGTACACCGTGCCAGTCGAAGCGAGCAGGAATCGTTGGCCCTTCAGGGCTTTGAGCAGATTCAGCGTCCCGCCCACGTTCGTCTCGTAGTAAGGGAGTGGATCAAGAAACGACTCCCGGACGCGAGCGATCGCGGCCAGGTGGATGACGGCGTCCACATCGGCCAACTCGAACGGCTCTGACAGGCGTTGACGGGACGAAACCGGTTCATGACCATGAACCCGCAGCTCACGCACCACGGCCCTGCCGACGTACCCAGTGGCACCGGTCACTAGAACTCGCACGAGTTGACCCTAAAGGTCGACGGAGACTGCGCCGATAACACACGAGTGAGTTACCCCCATCGCGCTGTGCACACGAGCATCGCCGGACTTCTGCACGATCACGCCGTGCACGAGTTCAAGCGGCAGGAGTTTTTGCGCAACGTGGCCGAGATCGTGGGAGCAGCACCCGCGCCCGGTCCCGCAGAGCTCACGGCGCCGTTGCCGTCGATCAACCCCAAGCGCAGCTTCCTCGCCCGCGTTGACCAGGTCCTTCGGGACGCGGCCCGCTCTCTGTGAGCACCCGCACCAACGACTGATCCACTTGCGTCGCGGCCTGAGCCGACAGGCCTGTCTCAAGATTCATCCGGCCGTTGCCGGACCGTGCTTCGACACACATACCGGGTGGCTCTACGCTACGCGTCACCCGGCGATCGCCGGTCACGTCCTCCGCTTCTCTTAAGCGAGTTTTCGGCGATGAATCATGTCCTCTCAGCGCTCAACGAGCGCCTCGGCAGGTTGTTCGGTGACCGGCTGGTAGTTCTGGCCGGCGGCACGCGTCTGGCGAAACGCGCACATGAGCTGCATACGCTCGGTGCCCGCCATACGCTCGTGCTCGATACCGACGATCATGCCCCGCTTCATGATTCCGTGATCGCCCGCTGGGTGTCGCTGGGCATCAAGGGCAGCCTGGTCGCCGTCGAGCAGCGCCGTCTCGGCAAGCTGCTCACCAAGCCGGGCAACGAGGTCAAGGCGATCCTGCGCGACTTCGACCCCGGCAGCGAAGCGGTCGTGATCAGCACGCCCTACAACGAGATCAGCTCGTTCCAGGGCCGTCCCGTGCTGAACGCGCGGGAGCCCGAGTGGGTCGCGCTGGAGAACAAGACCACCATCGACGCGCTGTGGGACGAGCTGTCCGCCCGCCGCGCGCCCGCGTTGGTGTTCGACCTCGACTTCGAACGTCTCTGGGGCGCCTCGGAGATCCTGGACCGCGGCGCCGGCGTCGTCTGGTCCGGTGACGGCCCCGCGATCAACGGCGGCGCGAACTTCGTGCGCCGCGTGCGGTCGTACGAGGAGGCCAAGGAAGCCTTCGACGTGCTCGCGCCCAAGTGCGACCAGGTCCGCGTGATGCCGTTCCTGGAAGGCATTCCGGTCAGCGTGCACGGCATCGTCTTCCCGGACGGCACCGCGGTGCTGCGCCCGATCGAGATGGTCGTGCCGCGCCGCCAGGGCCAGGCCAAGTTCCTCTACGCGGGCTGCGCGTCGTACTACGACCCGCCCGTGTGGATCCGCGACGAGATGCGCAACCTGGCCCGCCGCGTCGGCGAGCACCTGCGCGAGACCGTCGGCTACCGCGGCACGTTCACGCTGGACGGCATCGCGACCGAGGACGGCTTCCTGCCGACCGAGATCAACACCCGCTACGGCGGCGCGATGGTGTGCTTCGAGGACGCCGTCCCGACGCTGCCGCTCGCGCTGGTGCAGGTCGCCCTGGTCGCCGGCTGGAACCTCGGCATCTCCTCGATGGAGTTCGAGGAGCTCGTGCTGCAGGCCGCGGACAACCACCGCGCCGGTGCCGTGGGCGCCAACGTGCGGGCCGTGCAGCCGACCGAGGCCGACGAACGCCGCGTGATCTTCACCGGCTGGGCCTGCCGGCTCGCGCACCCCGAGGAGGCCGCGCACGCGACGCTGCGGCTGAGCCCGTCACCGATCGGCGGCCGCCTCGATCTCGATCTGCACCGCGAGAACATGCCCGTGGGCGCGCCCGTGGCGGCGCTGACGGTCGCGGCGTTCGCGTTGGCTGACCAGGAGTGGGGGACGGGCCTCGGTGCCCTGGAACCCGCCATCGCGGTCGAGGACGAGGCTCAGGTCGAGCAGGCCATCGAAGAGGCCGTCACCGCGTAGGAACGTTCACCAGGCGCCCTCGTCCCCGTACGCGGAGACGAGGGCGAACTGGTAGCCCATCAGGGCGGCGGCGACCTCGGGCGGCTGGTGCACCGGACGCACCAGCCCCTCGCCCAGCACCTTCGGCTGGTCCACACCCAGTAACTCGGGCGAGTCCTTCAGCAGCGCCACACCGATCTCGGCGGCGTCCGCGAGCATCTCCTCGCCCGGCAGGTCGATCATGTCCGTGATCAGCCCGTGCACGAACGCGGGCAGCTTCTCCGGCACCGCGCAGGCCAGCGCGACCAGGCACGCGACCCGTTCGGACGCGAGCGCCTCGAAGATCTTCGGTGCTCCCTGGGCGACGGCGTGCCGGGTCTGCGTCAGCCAGTCCGGGGCCGTGCGGGGCAGTTCGCGGCCGAGAGCGTTCCACCTGCGGTGCGTGCGGCGTCCGTCCTCGGTGAACCCCTTGCCCGCCAACGCCATGGCGGCCAGCAGGAAGATCACCCGGTCCCGCACGTCGCCCGCGACCTTGTAGGACGCTCCCAGTTCCACCAGGAACGGCACGGTGCAGAACGAGGCCTCGGACACCGTGTCGTCGGTCAGCAGCCGGTCAGCGAGCGATGAGAGCGCGTTCTGCCGCACGTCCTCGCTGGGGTCCATCAGGGAGCGCAGCAGACGGGGCACGCGACCGGCGCCACCCCGGCCGTCGTAGACCTCGGTCCAGGAAATCCTGTCGAGTCCGCGCAACGGGTCAGGCCGTTGCCAGGCGCGCGGCAGCTCCATAGGCGGGAAAGGTACGGGATGTCACGGAAAGGTCCTCGGCGCCTCGCCCGTACGATCTCGCCGTGTCCTTCTCGGTGGCCGACATCTTCTCGGGTGCGGGCGGCATGAGCTTCGGCTTCCACGCCCACCGCGACTTCCGGGTCGTGGGCGCCGCCGACGCGCAGATCGGCAAGCCGAGTTCGAAGTTGGGTTCGTTGCGCTGCAACGACACCTACCGCGCGAACATCGGCGTCGACCCGCTGGAGGTCAACCTCGCGAAGGTCTCGCCGGCGGCGTTGCGCGAGGTCTGGGGCCTCAAGCGCGGCGAACTGGACGTGCTGCTCGCGTGCCCGCCGTGTTCGGGCTTCAGCCGCATCACCTCGCAGAACCACCTGCGTGACGACCCGCGCAACTCCCTCGTCGGCCGCATCGCGGTGTACGCGGAGGAGCTGCGCCCGAAGGTCGTGCTGATGGAGAACGCCCGCGAACTCGTCAAGGGCAAACAGCGCCACCACTTCGACAGCCTCGCCGAGGAGCTCACCCGGCTCGGGTACTCGGTCTGGGGCGGCACGCACATGCTGTCGAAGTTCGGCCTGCCGCAGCTGCGCGAGCGGACGCTGATGGTGGCCGTGGACGCCGGCCTGCCGTTGCTGACGCTGGACGACCTGTGGGCCGGCCGGGTCATCCGCCCGTCCGCCGTCACGGTCCGGCGCGCGATCAGCAAGCTGCCGGTGGTCGCCGCCGGAGTGGCGGACCTGGAAGACCCCATTCACGTATCCCCGACCTTTTCCCAGGACCGCAGTCTCGAAAGAATGCGTGCAATTCCCGCGAACGGCGGATCGTGGGCCGATCTGCTCCGTTCACCGGAGACCGCAGAGTTGTTGAATCCTGCACAACGCAAGATCGTCGAACAGCAGAACTGGGGTTCGCACCCCGATGTCTACGGCCGGTTGTGGTGGGACGAACCCGCCCGCACCATCAAGCGGGAATGCGGCCACGTCGGCAACGGGCGTTATGCCCACCCCGTCCAGCACCGCCTCTGCACGGTCCGCGAGATGGCGCTCCTGCAAGGGTTTCCGCGCCAGTTCCGCTTCGACGTCTCGATTCTCGGGAACGCGTACCGGCACGTGGGAGACGCTGTTCCGCCGCTGATCGCCTACCAGTTGGCCGGGTTGACCCGCTGGATTCTCACCGGCCGCCGCCCGGAGCCCAAGGAGATGTGCCTGCGGGGCACTTCGCTGCGTCCCGGCGACATTCGTCCGGCAGAAGTTACCGAAATGGTGGCGTAGGTCTCTGAACCGACCTGGGTGATCATCCGTAGCGGGACGCCGCTATTGATAACTGTTCGGCAACGAATTTAACGTCACCTGACGGAATGAATGCATCGCAGGCCTATCCACTGTGGACACCGTGAGTATGTTTACGCTGCTCACTGACTGTATGACCTGGTCTCCTTACCTCACTCATACGTGTGTCACCCCATCGGCTAACGTCCCGCTCGCTTCCTGTCGGTTCAGTGTCGATGACGACGTGCCGACCGTCCCGACGGATGACTGACTTCCCGCCGCGTTCGGGTTAATTTCAGCGAGCAAGGAGACCCATGGCTTCCCGGTTCAGGATCGGCACCGCGCTGCTCGGCGCGACCGCCGCCCTCGCGTTCTCGGCCCTTCCCGCCCACGCCGAGGTGAAGATCACGCCGGACCGCGGTGGTTCGGAGCAGGGCCACAACGTGTACCTCAAGCCCGGCAAGGCGGGCGAGGAGCCGCAGAAGCAGGACACCTCGATCATCAAGCTCCGCATCGATGACGAGAAGGACCGCACCAACGTCTTCGCCTACTGCGTCGAGCTGCCGACCCCCCTCGTGGACGGTGACGTCCTCAAGGAGGTGCCGTGGGACAAGCACCCGAACCCGAACACCAAGTTCAAGGAGAACTCGGGCAAGGTCCTCTGGATCCTGAAGAGGTCCTACCCGAGCCAGTCGGTGAAGAACGTCAAGGACGCGTTCAAGATCGACAAGCTTGACAAGGAAGACATCATCGCGGCCACGCAGGCGGCGATCTGGCACTTCTCCGACGGCGCCGAGCTCGCCGACACCAAGCAGAACGACGCCGAGATGGTGGCGCTCTACAAGCGCTTCGTCGCGGACGCCACGCCGGAGGCCGAGCCGAAGCCGACGCTGGTCATCGACCCGGAGTCGCAGTCCGGCAAGCCCGGCCAGAAGATCGGCCCGTTCAAGGTCACGACCACGGCCTCCGAGGTCAAGCTGACCGCGAACCTCCCCGAGGGCGTCACCATCGTCGACGCCGACGGCAAGCCGCTCGCGGTGCAGAAGAAGGACGACAAGCTCGCCGTTCAGGGCACGGGCGACAAGGTCACCGAGTTCTTCGTGAACGTTCCGGAAGGCACGAAGGACGGCCAGGCGGAGTTCAAGCTCTCCGCCGAGGCCACGCTGTCCGAGGGTCGCCTGTTCGTCGCGAAGGACAAGGCTTCGGCCGGCAAGGACGGTGTCGCTCAGTCGCTCGTCGTCGCGCAGCCGCAGAAGGTCAAGGTCGAGAAGGACGCCAAGGCCGACTGGAAGGCCGGCGCCGTGCCTCCCACCACGACCACGACGACCGCCACCACGACGACCACCACCACGTCGCCCGAGACCACGACTCCGGCCACCTCCTCCACCCCGGCCAACCCGGCTCCGGGTGGCGGCGAGGACGACCTCGCGTCGACCGGTGCGTCGATCCTGTGGCCGCTGCTCGGCGGTCTGGTCCTCGTCGGCGCCGGTGTCGGTGCGCTGTTCGTGGTCCGTCGCAAGAAGGCCGGCGCCTGATCTAGGCAGCTAGCCTCACAGACGAACGCCCCCTGGTTCCGCGCCGGAGCAGGGGGCGTTTGCCATTTCTGGAGAAGGTGTTATCGGCGGCTGACGCCCGCCACGTAGATGTCCCCGTCGGCGATCGCGACGTCCCTGGCCGATGAGGCGCCCGAGAAGATCGCACGGGCCGGGTCGCGGAAGTTCTCCACGATCTCGACGCGTTGCACCGGCTTGGCCGTCGGGATGACGGACTCGGGCGACCAGAAACGACCGAACCGCACCAGGTAGGTGTTCACGTTCGGCTTGCCGTCCTCGGTCGCGTAGACCCGCCACGTGAACAGGTCGACCTCCTCGATCTCACGGGTGCGCAGTCCCCGTGCGACCTCCTTGGTCTCCCAGTTCCGGCCGTTCCAGGTGGACAGGTAGTTGCGCAGCGGCCCCTTGGCCTCGTCGCCCATGAACCACAACAGGAACGGCTTGCCCAGCGTCGTGCCCACCTGCTGGATGTAGTCGGGGGACTTCACGGCGTTCGGCAGGGTCAGCGGGGTCTCCGCGACCTTGAGGTGCGTCTCCTGGTCGGCGTCGTCGATCTGGGTGCCCAGATCCTTGCCGGACGCCGAGTAGAAGTGCCGGTTCTTCGGGTCGAACCACGTGTAGTAGATGTTGCGGTGGTACCGGTCGTGCAGATGTCCTTCCGTGCCACCACCCGCGAGCGTGTACACGATCCGCACGCGGCCGTTGTCCTCCAGCCGCAGCTGACCGATGTAGATCTCGTTCATGTTGTCCGCACGGGAGGTCGAACCGATCGCGAACCTGTCCCCGGTCAGCTCCGTGGAGGTCTTCCACGTCTTGCCGTTGTCCTTGGACACCACGTAGAGCATCGGCCGGGTGTCCGTGGGGGTGACCTTGTCGAGGTCGCGGGTCGTCTCGCGGTAGAAGACGTAGATCGTGCCGTCGCGCGTGACGAACGGCATCGGGTACGTGGCCGCGTTCTTCGAGATCAGCGTCTCTTCCCAGACACCGTCGACCGAGTTGGGCTGGGGCGAACGGGACATGCGCAACTCGATGTTGTGCATGCCGCGGAAGATGAGCAGGTGCCCGTCCTTGGCCTGGACCATGGTCGGGTAGTTGTGCGCGTCCGAGTCGCCGTCCGCGACCCGGTTGGGCGTGGACCACGTGGACTTGCGGTGGTCGTACGCCTGAACGTAGCTGTCCTCGTACTGGCCCGCCCACGAGATGAACGTCTTGCCGGCCTTCTTGTCGTAGACCCCACCGGCGACCGGACGCCGGTCACTGCGGGCCGCGACGTTCGTGGCCGTGGTCGTCACCGTGAACTTCGCTTTCCCCTGAACATCGGCCGTGGCGTTGGCCGAGGGGACCGCGACGAGCGGCAACAGCAGTACTGCGGACATAACTCCACGCAGGAGCCGTGTCATGCAACTTCCTCCTGGTTCTGACCGCGACGGCGGCCGACCAGGCGGCGGTAGCGACATCTTCGTTGTCACCCAGCCAACTTGTCCAGGTGGAGTTAGCGTGATCGCCGGCTATCAACACGCGGGCCCTACTCGGGTACTCTGCGGCAGGGACGAAGGAGCATCACATGAACTTCGACGAGATCAAGAACAAGGCCCTGGACCTGGCCGAGCAGAACCACGAGAAGGTCGACCAGGGCATTGACGCCGCGGCGGACTTCGTCGCAGGCAAGTTCGGCCACGAAGACCAGGTCGACTCGGTAGCCACGAAGATCAAGGACATCCTTCCAGGTGGATGAGTGAACTCCTTCAACGCCACTGACGCGGGGCGGGTCACCTCCACCGGAGAGACCCGCTCTCCTTCTGCCCGCAGGCCCGAGATGATCACCTGGCAGGGCATCCACGAGCCGCGGCTGGAACAGGTACGCCTGCTCCTCTCGAACGACCAGCGCCTGCGCGCGTCCGGTCGTCTGGTCGCCGCAGGCCCCGACGAGCAGTTCAACGCCTCCTTCGAGGTGTCAGTGGGCGAGAGCGGCCAGGTGAACCGCCTGCTGCTGCGCACCGCCACGGTTCTCGAGGAGCGCCAGTGCTCCCTTTCGCGCACCGAGGACGGAGCCTGGCTGGTCGACCACGGCCAGGGCAGCAAACGTGAGACGTTCAACGACGCGCTGGACGTCGACGTCCAGTTCGCCGTCCTGTTCAACGCCATCCCGATCCGCCGCCTCGGTCTGCACCGCGAGCCGGGCGAGCACGCGCTGCCCGTCGTGCGGGTGTCGCTGCCCGACCTGACCGTGAAGGCCGTGACCCAGACCTACAAGACGGTGTCCGTCGCGGACGACGTCTCCGTCGTGCGGTTCAAGAGCGGCGGATTCGAACAGAACATCAAGGTCGACCCCAACGGCCTGGTGGTCGAGTACCCGCTGATCTCGAAGCGGATTTAGAACCGCTCCAAGAAGTACTTCCTTCGTGGCGAGTCGCATCCAAACGATGGAGGAGCGGGGTTCTGGGGTTCTAGCTTCCGACCATGCCGAAACGATTTTCGAGCGTGGTCGGTCGCTCGTTCGGTGATGGCGTCCGTGCCGTCATCGAGGCAACCGGGATGCCCCAGCGGCGGATCGCCGAACTGCTTGATTTTGAACAGGCCAAGGTCTCTGACCTGGTCAACGGCAAGGGTGGGGTCACCGAGGTCGAGCTCGCGATGCTCCTCGGCCTCTGCCAGGCCGAGCCGGACGAGGCCCGCCGCCTGCTCGCGCTCTACGGAGAGACTTGCGAAAAGGGCACAACTCCTGTTCTGCGAATCCGGTGTGCCGGAACAGATCCGCAACCTGGCCGAGCAGGAACGCCTCGCCAACAAGATCTTCGTCTGGTCAGCTCGAACGGCGGGTGATCTTCCACAGCAGCCGTGAGTTCACCTTCTACGTGCACGAGCAGGCGCTTCGGCTGCCGGTCGGAGGTCCGGCGCTGATGAGGGAGCAGTTGCTGTACCTGCTCGCCATGTCGGCGCGTCCGTACATCACGCTCCGGATCGTGCCGACGAACATCGGTGCGCACGCCGGACTGGGTGGTTCGTTCGTTCAACTGAAGTACTACAAGTACGAGCCGGCGGTCTTCGCCGAGACCTTCAATCCGGGTCTCATCGTCGAGGACACGGGATCCCTGGCCGCCTACGAACTGGTGCTGAAGCAGCTGGACCGGCAAGCCCTGGACGAGGACCAATCGCGGAAGTTGGTCACCAGCCTCCTTCCCGGCTAGGCGCCGAAATTGTCAGACCTCCTTGAGATGATTGGGATGGGGACCCGTACCCCCCAGGGGGCCTCCATTCTGTATCGATTCCGGGGACGCGAAGGCGCCGACCGCCCCTCACCTGTGTCGGTGAAAGGCGGTCGGCATCAGTGGTCCAGGTCAAGGCTGGTCGCTAGACCATCTCGCCCAGCACCTCGGGGTCGATGACGATCGGCGCCGGACGGTAGGCCGGCGGCTCGACCCCCATCAGCGAACGCACCAGGAAGTCCCAGGACTTCGTGCGCACGTACGCGATCCGGTCGATGAACAGGTGCTCGGCCCCAGGCACGATCACGAGCTCGAACTCCTTGCCCGCGGCGATGAGCGCGTCCGCCATCCGAAGCGAGTGGTCCGGGTGCACGGTGTCGTCGAGCTCGCCGTGGATCAGCAGCAGCTTGCCTTCGAGCTGGTCCGCGATCTCGACGTTCGAGGCGCGAAGCCAAGCCGAAGGGTTGTCCGGGCCGTCGACGGTCTCGGCCCAGCCCAGTCCGATGTACCTGGCGTCGTGCGAACCCGACAGCGCGACACCGGCGCGATAGGTCTCGGGGCAGGCGAGCACTGCCCGTCCCGCAGCGAATCCGCCGCCTGAGTGGCCCATCACGCCCACTCGGGAGAGGTCCATCCACGGCCTCGACTCGGCCAGCTGGTGCAGTGCCGCCACGTGGTCCTCCAGGCTGCCCGCGGCGGCCAGGTTGCCGTACGAGACGTCGTGGAAGGCCTTCGAACGGCCCGGCGTGCCGCGACCGTCAAGAGCGATCACGACGAAACCGAGTGCTGCCAACGGTTCCGCGTCCAGGCCCATGCCGCCGGGGTCGAAGCACGGTTCGACACGGGTGACCTGCGGGCCGGGGTAGACGCTGTCCACCACCGCGTAGCTGGCGGACGGGTCGAAGTCGCGCGGCTTGTAGAGAACGCCGTAGATGTCGGTGGTGCCGTCGGCTGCCTTGACGTGGAAGCGTTCCGGGGGCGTCCAGCCTGTGGCGAGCAACCGGCTGATGTCGGCCTGCTCCAACGAGACCAGCACTTCGCCGCTCCACGAACGCACGACGGTCACCGGCGGCGTGTCCACAGTGGATGACGAGTCGACGAAGTACTCGCCGTTCGGGGACACCGTGACGACGTGGTCCAGCGAGTCGTCCGTGACGACTGCGAAGCCGGTGCCGTCCAAGGCGACGCGGCACACCGTGCGGCGGTACGGGTCCTCGGGCACTAGGCCCGACGCGGTGAAGTACACGACGCCGTCGGAGACGTGCAGGATCTCGCGGACCAGCCATTGGCCCGTGGTGACCTGGTTGAGCAACGCGCCGGTGTGCAGGTCGTAGCGGTAGAGGTGGCCCCAGCCGTCGCGCTGCGAGAACCACAGCACCTCGTCGGCCAGCACGCGGACGATGGGCATGCCGTAGATCAGCTGGTTGGGGCCTACGCGGTTGGAGCCCGTCTCGCTGACCACGACGGTGACCTCGCCCGACGAGGCGTCCATCCGGTTCAGGGTCAGGGTGTGCTGGTCGCGGGTGCGGGAGAGGAAGTAGACCGCCGTGCTGTCCTCGGACCACCACGCCCAGCCTGCCATGAGCGGGGAGAACTCCGGCATGAGCAGCGGTTCGCACTGGGCGTGCACCGCCTTGCCCGCGGCGATGTCGAACACGACCAGCTCGGCGAGGGGCATGTGTTCGTCGCCGGGGTAGGCGTAGTGCTGGGTGTGGGTGACGGGGGCGCCGCCGTCGGCCGGGCGCGATTCGACGAGGTGGGTCTTGCGGACGTCGCGCTGGTCGGTGCGGTGGGCGAGCACCTTGGACGAGTCGGGTGACCAGGCCAGAGCCGGTGGCATGTAGGGGAGGCCGAACTTGCGCATCAGCGTGCCGTAGCTCATGGCGTCCGGGCCGTATCCGTAGCCGTGGCCCGGAACGCCGTCCGAAGTCAGTGCCCACTCGCGCTCACCTGAGCGGGCCCACAGGTCGTGGCCGCGCCGCGAGACCGCGACCTTGCCGTCGGGGGAGGGGACCTCCAGCGGGTTGCCGGGTACGGCAACGAACGGCATCGGGTCGAAGTCAGGGGTGCGGGTGCCCGCCGCCGGGTCGACGACGACGAACTGGCGGTCGGCGCCGTCGCGGAGCTGGTACCAGAAGCGGCGGCCGTCTTCGATCCACTGTGGACGGACCTTGTCGCCGACGACCAGTTCGCCGGGGGCGGCGGGGCGGCGGAGGAGTTGTTCTGCGGCTTGGTAGTTGGCGGTGGTGCTCATGGTCTCTCTCCCCAGGTTCGGTGGTGTGGTCAGAGGCTGCGGGCGGTGATGTCGCCGTACGACGTGGTGGCGCGGATCGTCAGGTCCGGCGCGTCGGCGTTGCGCAGCGCGTTGTTGACGCGGCCGTACGAGGTGCCGGCGTCGAGTGCGGCGGAGAGTCCGGCGGCGACGCTGACGTTGATGTCGCCCTTCAGGGTGGTGATCTCGGCGGAACCGTTGAGGCGGCCGACCGTGACGTCACCGGCCTGCGTCACGAGGCGGACGTGCGCGGCCTCGTCGATCTTGATGTCGCTCTGTGCCGCCTCGAAGGCGATGTCACCGAGCCGGCCGACGCCGCGGAACTCGGCGCTGGCCGCCTTGGCCTCGACCCGCGAACCGGCGGGCAGCTGGACGGTGACCTCGACGGCTCCGGACGAGCCGAGGATCTTGTTGCCCGCCTCGGTCGTGATGCGCAGGACGCCGTCGGCGAAGTCGACCTTGATCTTCTCGGCGGCCTTCACGTCGCGGCTCTGCGCGGCGTTGGCCGGCAGGACCTCGACGGCGGTGTCGGCGCGGTCGGCGGCGATGAACTGAACGCGCCCGGCGGGGATGTCGAGGATGGCGGCGATGGGGGCGGGGGTGGCGAAGGTCTGCATCTCTGGCTCCTGTGGCTCGTTGTTTCTGATGAGCGAAAAGCTACGTTGCGTTTCCAGATTCAGGCAACGAGTTCGTTGCGATGGAAGCGCATCGACGCAGCTCAAAGCCGCAAGATCGTTGCAACGGGATGTAGATCTAATGCAACGACTGTTGCAATGAGATGAAGGTGAAAGCTATGGTCCTGGAATGCCAGGAGGTCGACTCACCCAGGAGGAACGCCGTCAGATCGCCATCGGCCTGTCCGACGGCCTCGCGTACGCGGAGATAGCGAGGAACCTCGACCGGCCCACCTCGACGATCACGCGCGAGGTGATGCGCAACGGAGGTCCGGCCGGGTACAAGGCCGACATCGCCCACCTCGCAACGGAACGCCGTGCGCAACGGCGCAAGCAGGCCGCACCTCGCCGACCAGCGGCCGAGCGCGCGGACGGCCGTGACCTGGAGGCGGTGCGGGAGTTCGAGGAGTTGTTCTCGGGCATCTTCGTGGGCCAGGGCCTGTCGAAGATGCCGGCGAGGGCCCTCGCGAGTCTCTACGCGACCGACTCCGGCAGCCTGACCGCGTCAGAACTGGTGGGGCACCTGCAGGTCAGTCCGGCTTCGGTCTCGAAGGCCATGTCCTACCTGGAAAGTCAGGGCCTGATCGGGCGCGAACGCGACGAGCGCCGCCGCGAGCGTTACGTCGTTGACGACGGCGACATCTGGTACCAGTCGATGATCGCCAGCGCCGCCGGCACGACGAAGCTCGCCGAGGCCGCGCGGCAGGGTTCCGGCGTCCTCGGCTCCGGCACCCCTGCCTCCACCCGGCTGGAGAACATCGCGCGGTTCCTCGACTTCGTCAGCGAGAGCATCGTCCGCGCGGCCGAGCAGGCGCGCGACATCCTGCACTCGAAGGACTAGACGCGGACCGCCACGGCCACACCCTGGCCGACGCCGACACAGGCCGCCGCGATGCCGATGCCGCCGCCACGCTGCCGCAGGTGGCGGCACAGGTCGACGATCACGCGCGGCATCGAGGCGCCGAGCGGGTGGCCGTAGGCGATCGCGCCGCCGTGGACGTTGACCTTCTCCTTGTCGATCTCGGGAAGGTGGTGCACCACCGACAGGGCCATCGCGGCGAACGCCTCGTTGATCTCCCACAGGTCGACCTGCTCGGCCTCGATGTGCAGGCGCTTCAACAGTTTCCGGATCGCGGACACGGGCGCGATGGTGAACCGGTGCGGCTCCTCGCCGGTGGTCGCCGACCCGAGCACCTCGCCCAGCGGCTCGACGCCCAGTTCGGACGCAATCGCCTCTGTGCCAAGCAATGCAGCCAAAGCGCCGTCGTTCAACGGTGATGCGTTGCCCGCCGTCACCGAACCGGTCTCCGAGAACGCGGGCTTGAGCTTCGCGAGCTTCTCGATGCTGGTGTCGGCGCGGACATTCTCGTCGCGCCGGATCGCCGTTCCGTCCGGCAACTGCACGGGGAACGCGAAACCCTCGTGCACACCGGCATCCCACGCCGCGGCGGCGCGACGGTGTGAGCGCAGGGCGAAGTTGTCCATCTGGTCGCGGGTGATCCCGAGTTCGTGGGCGACGTTCTCGGCCGCCAGGCCCAGCGGCACGGTGTAGTGCTTGGGCATCCGCGGGTTCACCAGCCGCCAGCCGAGTGCCGTCGAGACGGTCTCCAGGCGATCCGGGAAGGCCTTGTCCGGGCGGGCCGTCACGAACGGCGCCCGCGACATCCCCTCGACACCACCGGCGACGATCAGGTCGGCGTCTCCGGTGATCAACGCCCGCGCGCCCTGGATGATCGACTCGCCACCCGAGGCGCACAGCCGGTTCAGTGTCACGCCCGGCACGGAGACCGGCAGTCCCGCCAGCAACGAGGCCATGCGGGCGACGTTGCGGTTGTCCTCGCCGGCGCCGTTCGCGTCACCCAGCAGCACGTCGTCGATGCGCGCCAGGTCGAGCGACGGGTAGCGGCGCAGCAGGTCGACGATGGGCAGCGCCGCGAGGTCGTCCACCCGGATGCCGGACAGACCTCCCCGGTACTTCCCGAACGGCGTGCGGGCGGCGTCGATGATCAGTGCGCGTGCCATACGTCCATCTTGCGGCATTCACGGCTTGAGCAAAAAAGGAACGTAACCCGTCTCGGGGTGCACCTCTGAATCGGTGCTGAAGGCCTTCACCTCGATGGCGTGCGCTCCCGCGGTCATCGCCCCCGTGTTGAGTGAAATCCGCCACCGGCCCGCGGCGGCGGGACCGTCGGCCGTCGTCGGGACGGTGGCGACGTGGTTGCCGTCGAGCCTGATCTCGAACCCGGCGAGGCCCGCCACGGCCACGTCGAGGGCGTTGACCCGGACCTCCAGAACGACCCGGCCGCGGTTGAAGGCGGCGCCGTTCTCGATGGGCTGGCCGCTCGCGTCCAGGACCTCGGGGATCGGGTCGGCGAGCGTCGGCTTGGCCTCCACCAGGGGTGTGCCGGGCTGGCGTCGCGGCTCCTTCTTCGGGCCGGTCAGTTCGACGTCGGTGTGGGTGACCTGGATGCGTTCCTGCGTGACGAGCTGCACGTTCAGGTTGTCGGTGAAGGCCTCTTTGGGCAGATCGGCGACGGCCGGGTACTCGGCGCCGGGCTTCCAGGGCGTGCCCTCGATCGCAGGCCTGAGCGGTACCTGGACGCCGTTGACCTTGACGGCGGTGACCGGCTCGCTTTCGCGCGACGGAATGAGAGCGATGCGCAGCTGACCTGCGGTGACGTCCGCGATGGGGTTGGCGCTCGTGCTCGCGGGGCCGTCCACGCGGACCTGCGGCGTCGGGCCGGCGAGCGGCGCGTCGGCCTTGGCGGTGCGGTAGCCGATCAGGTCGACGCCGGCGCGGATCCGGTCGCCCGCCAGTGCCGCGACGCCGACCAGCGCGGTCGCCTCGCGCCACGGCGGCACGAACGGCGAGGTGGCGAGGACGTCGCCGTTGCGCATGACCTCGATGCCTCTGGGAGTCAGCACGACCTCCCAGCGCACGGTCACACCCGGCAGGGCAGCCGGCACGGGCTTGAGCGCGGTGCCGTTCGGGACGAGCTCGACGATCGAGTTGCCGGAGTTGTCGGTGGAGACCGTGGCTCGGACGGTGTTCGGGAGCACCGGTTCGCCCTGCACGCTGACCGGGCCCGGCACGAGGTCGAGCAGCAGCTTGCCGCCGGTGCTCGGAGCGTCGGTCTCGACCACGAGTCGGCTCTCGTCGTCGCTGCGGACGAACGGCGTGCGCGACCGCAGCGTCACCGCGCGGGTGCCGCAGCTGCTGCTGATCACGAGCCGGTCGTGGTCGTCCTCGTCGCCGCTGGTGGCGCGGGCGCAGTCGGTGCGCTTGGAGAGCCTCCAAAGCTGGAGGTCGGGTTCGTCGGAGGAGTCGAAGCGGTCGACGAACGTGTACGGGGCGTTGTCGGGGAGAGGGGTCGCTCTGGTCTGAGCGGGCTGCGATCGCTGGCCGAACGAGTCGACCGCGCGGACCTCGATCTGCTGCTCACGGCCGTTCTCCAGGCCGTTGAGCTGGGTGCCGGGACGGGTGATGAACCTGACCTTTTCGCCCCACCGCACTTCGTACGCCGGCGCGTCCCCGGTCCAGCTGAGCCGGATCTTGTGGTGGCCGGCAATCGCGACGACGTTCGTGGGAGCGCCGGGACGACCTTGTGGGCCCGGCACCAGCACCTGCTCGGCCACGTACGGCTTGAGCTTCGTCGGTGCCGGGGGAGCTACGGGCAGGCCCGAGTCGCTCCCGCCGGTGTCGCGCAGGACGATCACGCCCGCCACCAGCGCGAGGCCCACGACGACGAAGGCGACCCGCTTCATAGCGGTCACGCTAGGGCGTTCACCCCAGCTCGAACACGGTTTCCGCGATAACGGGTTCGCCACCGTCCGCCGGAAGGACGCTGAGCTTGAGCCGAGCGTGCGCCGAAGGGGTCAGCTTCGTGGTGTCGAGCCAGAACTCGTGCCTGCCCGGAACGCCAGGGCCCTGCTCGTTGGTGGGCATCGCGACGATCCGCCTGCCGTCGAGTTCGAGCTCGATGCCGCGGTGCCCGATGGCGTTGACCTCGGCCGTGATGAGGACGCGTCCCTTGCCGGGCAACGGTTGCGGGGGCTTGGTGCCGTCCTCGTGCATGACGTGCAGCCGTGGCTCGCCGGTCTTGATGCCGCCGGGCCGGTCCGCGAGCCGGGGGAGCGTGCCGGGGCGGCTCTCGGGTTTGCGGATGACGACGAGCTGGGCTTCCTGGGCGGCGACCTTTCCCGCGCTGAGCGGCAGTTCGGTGACCGTGACCTGGCCCGCGTCCGGCCTGACGAGCTTCGCGGCCACGACGTCCTGCGGCAGTTCGACGTCCTTGTCGAGCGAGATGACCTCGGTGGGCACGACGCGTTCCGGCACGCCCCCGACGCCGAACGCGTCCAGGAAACCGCCGCCGTCGATGCGGATCCGCGGGTGCACCAGCCGATCCCTGATCGCGACGGGCTCGTAGGCGACCACGACGCCGTCCCGCAACGCGACCACGGCCTCGGGCAGCACCCGCATCTCCCAGCGGTGCCGCACGCCCGCGACGAGCCCGGTCATCGGTGCGTCGCCCAGATCGATCTGCTTGCCGGTGCGGGGAAGATCGGGGTCGGCGACGATCCGCGTGCCCTGCGTCGTGATGTCGAGGCTGACCGCGCCCTTCGGCTGCGCGTCGGTCTCCTTCAGGTACTGCCACGGATCGGGCAGCAACGTCAGCCGCACGTGGCTCGACTCGACCGCGCCCGCGACGCTGATGATCGCCCGGCCGGTCGCGCCGTCACTCGCAGGCACTCCGAACCGGATCGGGGTGTTGCTCTGGAAGGCGGCCATCGGGCAGTCGACGTCGATGCGCTTGCTCTGCCCGAACTGCCTGAGCCCCAGGCACTCCGGTTCCGCCTCGACCCGCCACTTCCGCGGATCGAGCGCCTCCGGGCCGTCGAACCTGTCCGCCTGGCCGACGAGCTGGTCCTCCCACTTGCCGTTGTAGACGTCCTTGGGCGTCGCGGCGATCTTCAGCGGCTCACTGCGCCTGCCGGTCGCGCTGACCGCCCGGATCTCGACCTCGGTCTGGGTGTCGGAGTTCAGGTTCGGCAGCTCGACCTCGGGACCGGGCACGAGCTGTTCGTTGCCGTTCCAGCGCACCTCGTAGGCCGGCGCCGACCCGTTCCACGCGATCTGCAGCGCGTCCACGTCCAGCGCCTGAGCCCTGGCGTTGGACGGTTTCACCGGCTCCTGGAGCGCGACGACCTCGACGCCGTCAGCCGTTTCCTTCTTGAGGGTGTCCGGCGCGTCACCGGCCCGGAGCACCACGACGGCGGCCACGACGAGCGCGAGTCCACCGAGTCCGCCGGCGAGCGTCCGTCGATCCACTCGGCGACCCTACGACGTTTCCGCTTGCGCGGTGCTGCCGTTCAGCCCAACCACACGTCCGCCACGAGACCCAAGATTCCGCAGCGCCGCGAGTGCTCCCGGCTTGGTCAGATCGATCGTGATCCTGGTGCGCTGTGGCTGGTTGACCAGCACGTTCCGGCCGTCGTGCCCGGCCTCGATGGTCTTCGCCAGACCACCGGTGGACGCCAGCGAACCCCGTGCCGCGCCGAGCCGTCCCAACGCGTCGTCCACGGCCATCAGCAGCGCGTCCCGGTTCCCCTCGCACATGGCCCTGACGAGCTCCGGCCTGCTCCCCGCGACCCGTGTGCCGTCCCCGAAACTGCCCGCCGCAAGCGCCATGGCGAGAGGCCCGCCGTCCGCCCCGACCGCGGCCAGGATCGCCGCCATGATGTGCGGCAGGTGGCTGATCCGCGCCACCGCCTCGTCGTGCTCCTCCGGCGTCGTCGGCACCACGTGCGCGCCGAGGTCGAGCGCGAGCTGGATGACGTCGTTGAGGTGGTCGTCGGCCTCCTCGGGCGTGACGACCCACGCGGCGCCCTGGAAGAGGGTCTTGCTGCCGGCGCCCCACCCGCTCTTGCTGGTGCCGGCCATCGGGTGCCCGCCGACGAAGCGGACGTCCTTCGCGTACCGGTGCACGGCGTCGTGCACGGGCCCCTTGACGCTGGTCACGTCCGTGAGCCGGGTGCCGGCGGGGACCTTGCGGAGCAGGTCCGGCAGCGCGGGCATCGGCACGGCGAGGACGACGAGCGCCTCGGCGCTCCGGCTGAGGGCCTCGTCCACACTCACGATGTCGAAGCCCTCAGCGCGCGCGTTGTCCGCGTCCTCTTTGCTCGCCGTCGCACCCCACACCGTGCGCCCGGCAGCCTTGGCGGCCCGCAGCACGGACCCGCCGATCAGTCCTAGTCCGATCACGCACACGTCTCGCACGGCGCCCATCATTCCGTGCGAGGCGTACATGTAACTAGCGGAGGGCGTCCAGCGCGAACGCCGCGTACATCGCCACCCCGTGCTCCATGGCGGCCTCGTCGAACAGCACCCGGTTCGAGTGGTTCGGTGCGGCCTCCTCCAGGTCGACGCCCCGCGGGCAGGCCCCGAGGAACGCCAGCGCACCCGGAACCCGCTGCAGCACGTAGGAGAAGTCCTCCGCTCCCATCAGCGGATCCTGCATCGGCTCGCTCCACGAGGGACCCATCGCCGCGGCCGCCAGATCCACCACGTGCTGCCCGACGACGTCGTCGTTCACCGTCACCGGATAGCCCGGCACGATGCTGACCTCGGCGTGGCACCCGTAGGCGGCGGCCGTGTGCTTGATGGCCTGCTTGAGGTCCTTGTGCACGAGCGCGCGCGTCTCCTCCGACAACGTCCTGATCGTCCCGTCGAGGGTGGCGACCTCGGGGATGATGTTCGTCGTCGTGCCGGCGTGGATCTGCGCCACGGTCACCACGGCGGGCTGGTGAACGCTCACCCGCCGTCCGAGCATCGTCTGGATCGCCCCGACCATCGCGGCCGCGGCGGGCACCGGGTCCAGCGCGTTGTGCGGCATCGCGCCGTGACCGCCGCGACCCTTCACGTGCACGTGGAACGAGTCCGCGGACGCCATCATCGGCCCCGGCCGGCACGTCACCACGCCCGACTTCATCGTGGACGTGATGTGCAGCGCGAACGCCTTCTCCACGCCGTCGTCGAGCAGGCCCTCCTCGATCATGTGTCGGGCGCCGTGATGGCCTTCCTCGCCCGGCTGGAACATGAACAGAACGCGACCCTTGAGCGCGTCACGCCGGTCCGCCAGCAGCCGCGCGGAGGAGGCCAGCATCGCCACGTGCGTGTCGTGACCGCAGGCGTGCATGTTGCCGTCCACTTCGGACGCGAACGGCAGGCCGGTCGCCTCCTGGAGCGGCAGGCCGTCCATGTCGCCGCGCAGCAGCACCGTCGGCCCCGGGCGGTCGCCCTCGAGCACCGCCACGACCGAGGTCGACGACTCGCCCTTCGTGACCTTGACAGGCAACCCCTCCAGCGCGTGCAGAACGGCGGCCTGCGTCTTGGGGAGGTGAAGTCCCTGTTCAGGGTGCCGGTGGATCTGACGGCGCAGCGCCACCGTGCGGGGCTGGAGCGAACGAGCCCCTTCGAGCAATCCGGCGAGACGGGGGTCCGGCGTAGTTGTGCTCATCTTCCGATGGTGCCACCACCTCGGCTACCGGGAAGGTCGTCTGGGCCCTACGGTGTGCACATGACACAGCAGGAGCCGGTCAACGGCTTCGCGGTCGCGGTCGTCCGAGAGGACGGCCGCTGGCGGTGCAGCAGGATGGACAGCTCCGCGCTGTCGGAGCTGGACGCGGCGATCACGGAGCTGCGCCAACTGAGGTCGACAGGAGCTGTGTTCGGTCTCCTCGCCGTCGACGACGAGTTCTTCATCATCCTGCGTCCCGTGCCGGGTGGCGTGGCGCTGCTGCTGTCCGACGCGGCCGCCGCCCTCGACTACGACATCGCGGCCGACGTCCTCGATCTCCTCCGCGTCGACCCACCGGACGAAGAGGACAACGAACTCTGGCCGGAAGGCGACCTGGGCGTCCTGACCGACCTGGGCATGCCCTCGCACGAACTCCAGATCATCGTCGACGAGGTCGACCTCTACCCGGACGAGCAGCTCCAGATGATCGCCCAGCGCATCGGCTTCATCGACGAGCTCACGAAGCTGCTCGACACGATCCAGGCGTGATCACTGCCGAGGACATGGTCCGAGCCGCCCTGAAAGCGGCCTCGCACGCAGGCGCGGACGTCCCGATCGGCGCCGTCGTCTTCGCGCCGGACGGCTCCGTACTCGCGGAAGCCTGCAACGCGCGCGAAGCCTTGGGCGACCCGACCGCGCATGCCGAGATTTTGGCGCTACGGGCCGCTGCCGCGAAGTACGGCGACGGCTGGCGGCTCGACGGCTGCACGCTCGCCGTGACGCTGGAACCCTGCACGATGTGCGCGGGCGCCCTGGTGCTCGCCCGTGTTTCGCGTCTCGTCTTCGGCGCCTGGGAGCCCAAAACCGGGGCTGTGGCGTCGTTGTGGGACGTCGTGCGCGACCGCCGGCTCAACCACCGGCCCGAGGTGCAGGGCGGTGTGCTGGAACAGGAGTGCGCTGACCTGCTCGAACGCTTCTTCCGGACCCAGCGTTAAGCCAGTCGCGCGGGCTGTGTATTGTTCTTATCGGTGGCGTGTCCGAGCGGCCGAAGGAGCACGCCTCGAAAGCGTGTGAGGTGAAAGCCTCCGTGGGTTCAAATCCCACCGCCACCGCTGTTGAAGGGCCCCGGAGCAATCCGGGGCCCTTCTTGCATTCTCAGAACCGCATCGCGCCCAGGAACTGCTCCGCCAACCCGGCGTCCCCGGTCACCTCAAGACCTGTGACCCCACGCCGTTGGTACAGCGCCAGCAAGATGTCCATGACGGGTCCCCGCACCGCCACCGACCACTTCTCCTCGTCGTCCACCAGCCTCGGCTCGGCCCCGCTCAAGTCGACCGTCCACATCTGCGCGGTGTCCGTCGTCTCGAAGTACAGGACACCGGAACCGAGCAGTTCGGATGCGGCCGGCCGAAGGTCGAAGATGATCCAGGCGATCGTGGTCATCCACTCGTACAACGTGTCGTAGGCGACCCTCTCGTCCACCTCGAACGGCAGGCCGAGCGCGTCGAAGGCGTCCCAGCGGTGGATCACCGTCTCGTGCGCCATCCGCCTCGACCAGAAGTCCGGACCTGGCCGGCCGGGCCGCAGCACCGCGATCATCTCCAGGCGGTCGACGGGCATCGTGTCCGCGATCAGCGAAGCGCCCTCGACCAACCACGGGCCCAACTCCGCAGCGGTCTCGCCGGTGTATCCGGAGACCGAGTGCGCCTTGCTGAGTGACCTGTCGACCTCCGGAAACCGCTCCCCGACCATCTGCGCGATCCACCGGTGCGCGTAGCCGAGGTGGCGCAACAACTGGTTGAGCGTCCAGTTCGGTGTGGCCGGCACCGGGATCGAGAGATCGGCGCCCTCGATCCCCGTGACCAGCAGCGAAGTCTCGGAGACGATGGTGTCCAGGCGTTCCTGGTAGCTCAGTGACCCCATGGTCAAAAACGTACGCGCTCCAGGAGCGACGACAGCAGGGCCGCGTCCCCGAACACCTCCAGCCCCTCGACCGACCGCCGCCGATAGACAGCCAGCACGAGGTCGACGACGGGTCCGCGCAACGCCACCGAAGCCTTCGCGTGCCCCTCCTCGACCACCGGCGCGGGACCGGTGAGATCGATCACGAACTCCGCCTCGACGTCCGTGGCGTGCAGGTGCACGGTTCCGGAACCGACAAGAGGAGCGGTCTGCTCGGGCCACCGCTGGAACGCATAGGGCAGCGCGAGACCGGTCCACTCGCGCAGCGTGTCCTGAGCGAGTTCCGGGTCCAGCGAGAACGGCAGGCCGAGCGCGTTCAGGGCGTCCCACCTGTGGATCACGGTCTCGTGCGTCATCCGCCGCGACCACACGCGCGGACCGGGGAAGCCGCCCAGCGGCGCGATCATCTCGTCCGGGTCTACCTCCCTGAGCACCTCCGCGAGTGAGGCGGCGCCCTCCCGCAGCCACGGGATCAGCACGGACGGGGACTCACCCACATACGAGGACAGGAGTTGGGCGGCGTTGCGGGAGAAGTCGATCTCCGGCAGCCTGTCGCGGAGCATCGAGTCTGCCCAGCGGTGTGCGTGGCCGACGTGGCGGAGCAGTTGGTTGAGAGTCCAGTCCGGGGCCGACGGGACCTGAATGCCCAGGTCAGCGTCGTCCAGGGAGGCGACCAGCAGTTCGGTCTGGTTGATGATCTCGGCGCAGCGGCGCTCGTAGCTCGGAATCCCCACGTACCAAATGTAGGGACGCCGGCCGGTGCCTGGGAGGGGCCCACAGGCCGGCGTTCCGAAATGGAGCATACACCATGATCGAACACTTGTTCGAGTGATCATTGATGGGCCAACCGGTTAACCGTTAGTAACAACGGCTACCAAAGCTCACTCGATCGGGGAAAGATGCGTCGGTCCGCCGCATCCCCTGGAGGAAGTTTTGAGACCCACCCTGCCCGTCGTCGGGACAGCGGTGGCGGCACTCGTGCTCGCCGCCGTCCCCGCCGTCGCCGCACCCAGCACAGACGCGTTGATCTCTGAGGTCTACGGGGGCGGCGGCAACTCCGGCGCCACCCTCAAGCAGGACTTCGTCGAGCTCGCGAACAAGGGCACCACCCCGATCGTGCTCGACGGCTTCAGCGTCCAGTACATCTCGGCGACCCCCGGCGCGAGCACGCAGTGGGGCGTCACCCCGCTGGCCGGTTCGATCGCGCCCAGCAAGACGTTCCTCGTCGCGCAGGCCAAGGGCACCGGCGGCACCGTCGACCTGCCCGCCCCGGACGCCACCGGCACGATCGCCATGAGCGCCACCGGTGGCACCATCGCGCTGGTCAACGGCACCGCGGCGCTGACGTGCAAGACGGTCGCCGACTGCGCGGCCGACCCGCGGATCAAGGACCTCGTCGGCTTCGGCACGGCCGTGGTCCGCGAGGCCACCGCGACGAACGCGCTGAGCAACACCACCTCGGCGTCGCGCAAGACGGGTCTCCCCGACACGGACGACAACTCCGCGGACTTCACCGTCGGCGACCCCACCCCGACCAACTCCAAGGGTGAGATGACCCCGGGCGGCGGCGACCCGGATCCCGACCCGGAGGACCCCACTCCCGGCGACAAGCGCATCCGCGACATCCAGGGTGTCACGCGCATCTCGCCGCTCAACGGCCAGAAGGTCACCAACGTCCCCGGCGTCGTCACCGGCACGCGCGCCTCGGGTGACCGCGGCTTCTGGATCCAGGACACGGCACCGGACAACGACCCGCGCACCAGCGAGGGCGTCTTCGTCTACACGGCAGGCACTGCGCCGACCGTGGCCGTCGGCGACAGCGTGGTGGTCAGCGGCACGATCGCCGAGTACCGGCCGGGCGGTGAGACGGGCTCCAACCAGACCCTCACCGAGATCACCGCGCCCACCACGATCACGGTCTCCAAGGGCAACCCGATCCCGGCGCCGGTCGTCGTGAAGAACATCCCGACCGGCTACCTGCCCGCTCCGGGCGGCAGCATCGAACAGCTCCCGCTGGAGCCCGCGAAGTACGGCCTCGACTACTTCGAGTCGCTCGAGGGCACGCTCGTCCAGGTCGACGACGCCCGCGTCGTGGGCCCGAGCAACACGTTCGGCGAGGTCTGGGTGACGGTCAACCCCGACCAGAACAAGAACCTGCGCGGCGGCACGACCTACACGAGCTACGAGCAGGCCAACAGCGGTCGCTTGAAGATCAAGACCGCGGGCACGCTGCCCGCCTCGAACGTCGGTGACGTGTTCGCCGGCGCGACCGTCGGCGCCATCGAGTACACGAACTTCGGCGGCTACACGCTGGCGGCGCTGAACCTCGGCACCCACGCGTCGTCCAACCTGCAGCGCGAGATCACCGCGCAGCAGAAGGAGTCCGAGCTCTCGGTCGCGACCTACAACGTCGAGAACCTCGACCCGTCCGACCCGCAGGAGAAGTTCGACCGGCTCGCCGAGGGCGTCACGACGAACCTGCGCAGCCCGGACGTCGTTGTGCTGGAAGAGATCCAGGACAACAACGGCGCGACCAACGACGGTGTCGTCGCGGCGGACCAGACGCTGCAGAAGTTCTCCGACACGATCGTCGCCAAGGGTGGCCCCCGCTACCAGTGGCGGCAGATCGACCCGGAGAACCTCAAGGACGGCGGCGAGCCCGGCGGCAACATCCGTGTCGGCTTCTTCTTCAACCCGCAGCGAGTGTCCTTCGTGGACCGTCCCGGCGGCGACTTCAAGACGCCCGTCCAGGTCGTGAAGAAGAACGGCCGCGCGGCGCTTTCCGCGTCACCGGGCCGGATCGACCCGCTCAACGACGCGTGGGCCAGCAGCCGCAAGCCGCTCGCCGGCGAGTTCAAGTTCCGCGGCCGCACGGTCTTCGTCGTCGCGAACCACTTCAACTCCAAGGGCGGCGACGAGGCCATCCACGGCCGCAACCAGCCGCCGAACCGCTCGTCCGAGGTGCAGCGCGCCAAGCAGGCCGCGTCGCTGAAGACGTTCACGGAGCAGATCCGCGCGATCGACAAGGGCGCCAACGTGGTGCTTGCGGGCGACCTGAACGACTACCAGTTCTCGCCCGCCGTCAAGGCCCTCACCGGCGACGGCAACCTCAAGGCGCTGATCGACACGCTGCCCGCGAACGAGCGGTACAGCTACGTCTTCGAGGGCAACTCGCAGACGCTCGACCACCTCGTGATGAGCAAGAACATCACGCGCTTCAGCTACGACGTGGTCCACATCAACGCCGAGTTCGCCGACCAGGCGAGCGACCACGACCCGCAGATCGTCCGCGCCCGCCCGTCCACGGGTGACGCGAACGTCGACAGGATCGTGTTCGCGCTGGAAGACATTCTCGACTGCCTGAAGAAGTAACCGCGTCTACTGCTGCCGTCGCCGCGTCATCCACTCGATGCGGCGGCGGCAGCTGCCGTTGCGGCACCCACGCCGGCCTGGATCGCCTCGATCGCCCTGCGCACGGCGTCGCCCGCCCAGTTGCCGGTGGCGATGTCCTTGGCGCGCTTGTTCATGTCGCGCTTGTCGCCTTCGATGGCCTTGTGCACGGAATTCACCGCGTACAGCAGCGTGATCAACGACCCGGTGCGCGCATCCGCGCCCCGGTAGCCGTGCGCGACCTCGGTGACCGCTTTCCGCACGTCGTTCTGCGCGGCCTCTTTGGTGATCACGTAGCTCTTCGCCGGGAAGATCCCCATCACCTTCCGCGGCTCCACCCGCACGACGCCACGGCTCTCCAGCTGCGCGGCCACGTTGTCCCGCAACTGCTTCCGGACGCGCTCGACCGCGCGCTGCGGCTTCATCGGCTTGTCGAGCCGTGTCACCGACTCCTGCAGCACCGGGTCCTTCAGCGGTGTCGGATCGACGATCTGGAGCTTCTTGCCGTTGGGATCGAACGCGACGCGGCCCGAGTTCGCCAGCTCGATGAGCACGGCACCGGCGAGCGCGTTCTCCACCGACGACGAGTCGGCGCGCAGTTTTCCGTTCTGCTCGTTGATGAACAACAGCATCAGGTCTTCGTGCAGCATCAGCGCGAACCTCCAAACGAAGCGGCCGACATCGACGAGGCCACTATCCCCCACGACGTCGCTTTGGATGTCGTGTCCATGATCAGCGCCACGGCCTCAGCGGCCCAGTCGCCGTCGGCGATCTCTCCGGCCCGCGCGTTGACCTTGGTCCCGTCGATGATGCCTCGGAACACGTCGTTCACGGCGTTGACCGCGTACAGCAACGACATCAACGCGCGGATGTGCTCGTCCGGCGCCCGGCGTCTCCATGCGGCCTTGCAAATGACGTCCCGGAGGTCGGTGATCACCTGCGGGTCCTGGATCACGTAGCGCTCGGTGGGAAAGATCCCGAACATCCTGGTGTTCTCGAGCGTCAGCACACCCTGGTCCACGAGCTGCGCCATCACGTTGTCCCGCACGTGAGGGCGCAGCCTCTTCACCGCCCGCGTCGGTTCCATCGGCTCGTAGAGCCGGATCAGTGACTCCTGCAGGAGCTCGTTCTCCAGCGGTGTCGGGTCCACAACGGCGAGCTTCACGCCGTCGGCGTCGAACGCCACCCGCCCGGAGTTGACCAGTTCCAGCAGCACGGCGGCGGCCAGGGCGGTGTGGATGGACGCGGTGTCCGACAGCACACGGCCGGTCTCGTCGTCGAGGAACAGCAGCATCAGGTCTTCGGGCAGCATGCCCCCACAACGCGCGAAAGGCGCCGAACGTTGAAGTTCGGCGCCCTTCGGAACGAGAGCGGAGGATACGGGATTTGAACCCGTGAGGGGGTGAACCCAACACGATTTCCAGTCGTGCGCACTAGGCCGCTATGCGAATCCTCCGTCGAGAACCTTACCGGACGGGTGTTCCGGGGCCCAAAACGGGGGTCGCCGAAAAAAGTTCGGGGCCTGTGTCGATCTGGCGTCTGCCCGCTCGTCGTGATCCCGTAAGACCGGACCGAGGAGGGCATTCGTGAAGTACATGCTGTTGATCTACGCGGCCTCTGACCAGCAGGCGAGCTGCACCGTCCAGGACTGGATCGCCTACGAGAAGGAGATGAAGGACGCGGGCGTCCTCGTCTCCGGGCACTCGCTGGCCGACCTGGTCACGGCGACCACCGTCCAGGTCGGACAGGACGGGAAGCGCACCGTCACCGACGGGCCGTTCGCCGAGACCCGCGAGGTGCTGGGCGGTTACGACATCATCGACGTGCCGGACCTCGACGCCGCGCTGGAGTGGGCCGCGAAGTGTCCCGGCTCGCGCGACGGCGGGGCTGTGGTCGTCAGGCCGATCGCCGAGTTCGACTTCTGATCCGATGAACGTCGAGCAGGTGTTCCGGGAGGAGCGCGGCAGGCTGCTCGCCACCCTGGTCAAGCGGTTCGGTGACCTCGACCTGGCCGAGGAGGTCACCTCCGACGCGATCGAGGCGGCGCTGAAGCACTGGCCGGTGGACGGGGTGCCGGACCGGCCCGGCGCGTGGTTGCTCACGACCGCGCGCCGCAAGGCCGTCGACCGCCTGCGCCGCGACCAGGTCTACGCGGCACGGCTGGCGTTGCTGCAGGTGGAGGTCGACCGAGCGGATCCGCCCGCGAGCGACCCGATGCCGGACGAGCGGCTGGAGCTGTTCTTCACGTGCGCGCACCCCGCGTTGCCCGAGGAGGACAGGGGAGCACTGACGTTGCGCTGCCTGGCCGGCTTCACGACGCCGGAGGTCGCGCGGGCCTACCTGGTTCCCGTCCCGACCATGCAGCAACGGATCGTGCGCGCGAAGAAGAAGATCAAGGAGGCGCGCATCCCGTTCCGCGTGCCGGACCCGCACGAGTTGCCGGAACGCCTGCCGGGCGTGTTGCAGGCCGTCTACTCGATCTTCACCGAGGGGTACGCCGCCCAGCGCGCCGATCTCGCGGAGGAGGCCATCAGGCTGGCCAGGATCCTGCACGGGCTGCTGCCCGAACGCGAGGTCACGGGGCTACTGGCGTTGATGCTGCTGATCCACGCCCGCCGCGACACCCGTGCCGAACTGCTGGAGGACCAGGACCGCGCGCTCTGGGACCGCGACCTGATCGACGAGGGCAGTGCGCTCGCGGAACGGTCGCTGACCGGCGGACACGGCCCGTACGGGGTCCAGGCGGCGATCAACGCGCTGCACGACGAGGCGCCGGACTTCGCGAGCACCGACTGGCCGCAGATCGTCGCGCTCTACGACGTGCTCGGGAAGCTCAGCCCGTCCCCGGTGGTCGCGCTGAACAGGGCCGCCGCGATCGCCATGCGCGACGGGGCGGCGGCAGGGCTCGCGTTGCTCGACGAACTCGCCGGCGTGCCCAAGCTGCGCGACTACCACCCGTACCGGGCGGCGCGTGCGGACCTGCTGCACCGCCTGGGCCGTGACGACGAGGCCGCCCAGGCCTACCGCGAGGCCATCGCGCTCGCGGGCACCGAATCCGAACAGGACTTCCTGCGCCGCAGGCTGGCCGTCATCGAGGGGCGATCATGATCATGAAGTGGCTGGAGGCGGAACGGCTGAGCGTCGCCGACCTCCTCGACGACCTGACCGACGACGAGTGGCGGCGCGAGACCCTCTGCACCGGCTGGACCATGCAGGAGATGGCCGCGCACCTGACCACGTCGACGCGCACCGGCTGGCGGGACGTGCTCACCGGCGTGGTGAAGGCGCGCTTCGACTGGGAGCGCATGGAGGACGACAAGGCCCGCACGATCGCGGCGAAGTTCACTCGATCGGAGTTGATCGCGCAGATCCGTGAGACAGCCGGCTCATCGAAGCGTGCGCCCATGGCCGCGCCGATCGATCCGTTGGTCGACTTCCTCGTGCACGGTCAGGACATCGCGCGGCCGTTGGGACGCGTCCGGGAGATGCCGCTCGAGCCGGCCCAGGCCGCGTTGGAGCACGTGTTGAAAAGTCCGTTCTGGGGTGCGCGCAAGCGTTTCCGCGAGTCCGGGATTCCGGACCTGCCCGCCCCTGACCTGCTGATGCTTGCCACGGGACGCAAGTTGTCCACAGCTGGGGACAACCCGGTGGACAACTCGAACACACGTTCGATCTAGAGCCTGAGGGCCTGGGCGAGGAACTTGTCGAGGGTCCCGTCGCCCAGTTTCAGGTCCTTGTTGAGCTGCTTCACGAGCTCGGACGACTCGGTGAACCGCTCGCGCCTGCCGTCCAGTCCGTCGGCCGTGGCCTGCAACGCCCTGCCGTACAGCTCGGTCTGGGCGAGCCAGGGTTCGGAGTCGGTGGCGAAACCCTTGTCCACGCGGTCCCTGATCGTCTTCGGGGCGCCGGCGAGCACGTTCGCGCAGGAGCGCAGGTCGGCGATGGCGGCCTTCTTGTCGCCGGCCTTCCACCTGTCCTGGAACTCCCTGAGCTCGGCGGCGAGCCGCGGCGCCGTCCACGAGCTCATGTCGAAGAACGCGAGCAGCGCGACCCGCACCTGCTCGTCACCGCCCGCGAGGAGGTTCGCGTAACCGAGTTCGGCCGCGTCCTCGTCGTACATGGCGTCGTTCCAGGCGTAGTCGGCCATCTCGAACATCGCGACGCGGCTCGCGTAGGCCTGGCTCATCGGGTTGGACAGCAGACCTGCGACGCTGAGCCCCGGCTCGCGGCCCGAATACGAGCCGAGCAGCAGCCGTCCCTTCGCGTCCGGGAAGTCGGCGACGGGGTAGTTGTCCCAGATCAGGGTCTTGCGGCCCCACAGCTGCTCGGCGCGCCTCGAGTGGTCCCTGGTGATCGTCGTGGGGACGACGGCCGTGCCCGTCCACATGACCACGACGGACTTGTCGAGGTTGTCGCGGAAGACCTTCTTGTACGGGGTCTGGTTGATGTCGCCGTACTCGGTGAGGACGGTGATCAGCGGTCCGGCGCCCGGCAGCTGGTTCCGCACGGTCAGCGCGGTGTCGTTGAGCAGGTCGTTCTGCGCTCGGGCCGCGTTCTCCTGGCTGGGCGGGCCGTAGGTGTCGCGGTCCTCCTGGCAGTTCCACTTGCCGTAGTCGATGTCGTCCAGCAGCAGCGCGAACGACCTGATGCCCGCGCCGTGCAACTGGGTGAGCTTGGCCTGGACGGCGTCGCGGTCGGCGTCCTTCGAGTAGCAGATCGACAGGCCGGGAGCGAGCGAGTAGGTGAACTTCACGTGCCCGGCGGCGGCGCGTTTCGCCAGCTCGGCGATCTGCGCGAGACGATCTTCCGGGTACGGGTCGCGCCAGCGTTCGCGGTGGAACGGGTCGTCCTTCGGCGCGTAGACGTAGGAGTTGAACTTGACCGTGGCGGCGAAGTCGAGCTGGGCCTGCTGCTCGGCGTAGGTCCACTGCCGTCCGTAGAAGCCCTCGACGATCCCGCGCTGCGGCAGCGACGGCCGGTCGTCGATCTTCACTCCGGCGAGCTTGCCCTGCCGCACCAGCTGGCGAAGTGTCTGCGCGGCGTAGAACGCACCCGCGGAGTCCGCACTCGACACGCTGACCTCGGTCGACCCGACGGTGATGCGGTAGGCCTCCGCCGACATTCCCTTGTCGGTGTTGAACCGGATCTTCAGCGCGGCGCTGCCGGTGCCGCCCGCGAGCGCCTTCTCGACGACCTGCCTCGTGGTCGCCTCGACGTCGCCCTCGATGGTCACCGAGGCGGGGATCGGCACGTCCGCACTCACTCGTTCGAGTGTCTGCGGCGTCGGCCACACCGTCACGTCGGTCGCGCGGTTCGGCGCCGCGTCACCCTTGGAGCGGTGGATCACGACCCAGGCGATGGTGGCCGCGGCCACCACGATCACGGCCACCACGAGGCCCGTTCTGCGCATGTCGATCAGTGTGCAGGAGGGAGGTCGGGTAAGTGTGTGCCCAGTTGTCCACACTTGGGGACAACGCTGTGGGCAACTCGAACGTTTGTTCGATCAGGACCCTTCGCTACACTGATCGAGGACCTCGTGCGGCACACATCTCGCGAACCTCCCCAGGGCCGGAAGGCAGCAAGGATAAGCGGGCTCTGGTGGGTGCACGGGGTCCCCTTTTTGTGTCGGTGGCCACCGGTACTGTTCCGGGCGTGGCGCTCGCTCTGTATCGCAAGTACCGTCCGGCCACGTTCTCCGAGGTCGTTGGCCAGGAGCACGTGACCGATCCGCTGCGCGTCGCTTTGTCGGCAGGCCGGGTGAACCACGCGTACCTGTTCAGCGGCCCGCGCGGCTGCGGCAAGACGTCGTCGGCCCGCATCCTCGCCCGCTCGCTGAACTGCGTGAAGGGCCCGACGCCCGACCCGTGCGGCGAGTGCAACAGCTGCATCGGCCTCGCGCCGAACGGCACCGGCAGCGTCGACGTCGTGGAACTGGACGCGGCCTCGCACGGCGGTGTGGAAGACGCCCGCGACCTCCGCGACAAGGCCTTCTACGCCCCGGCCGAGTCCAAGTACCGCGTCTTCATCATCGACGAGGCGCACATGGTCACCACGCAGGGCTTCAACGCCCTGCTGAAGATCGTGGAAGAGCCGCCAGAGCACCTGATCTTCATCTTCGCGACGACCGAGCCGGACAAGGTCCTCCCGACCATCCGCTCGCGCACGCACCACTACCCGTTCCGCCTGATCCCGCCCGGCGTGATGCGCTCACTGCTGGAACGCAACTGCGCCGCGGAAGGCGTGGCCGTAGAACCCTCCGTCTTCCCGCTGGTGATCCGCGCGGGCGGCGGCTCGGCCCGAGACACGCAGTCCGTCATGGACCAGCTCCTCTCCGGCGCGGGCCCGGACGGCGTCAAGTACGAGCGGGCCATCTCACTCCTGGGCGTCACCGACTCGGCCCTGATCAACGACGTGGTCGACGGCCTCTCCGCAGGCGACGGCGCCGCCGTCTACGGCACCATCGACCGCCTCGTGGACGCGGGCCACGACCCCCGCCGCTTCGCCTCGGACCTCCTCGACCGCCTCCGCGACCTGGTCCTGCTCTGCGCAGTCCCCGACGCCGCCGAACGCAACCTGGTCAGCGCCCCGGACGACGAAGTGGCCACCATGTCGGCCCAGGCAGAACGAATCGGCCCGGCAGCCCTGACCCGCTACGCCGAGATCGTCCACGCCGGCCTCGTGGACATGCGCGGAGCCACCGCCCCCCGCCTCCTGCTGGAACTGCTCGTCTCCCGCATGCTCCTGCCGTCGGTGAGCCAGTCGGAAGCCGCCCTCCTGCAACGCCTGGAACAACTGGAACGCCGCCCCCCGGCAGCAATCGCAGCGCCCTCGGGCGAAGCCCCGCCTCAAGCAGGCGCCCCGGTCTTCACCCGCAGGTCCCAGCAACCGACGGAACCCGCCGAGCCCGAACAGCCAAGGCAACAGGAACCCCCTCGAGCGGCCCCGGTCCAGACTCAGCCCGCAGCCGTCGCCACCCCCACTCCGGCACCGGCCGCGGTAGCCGCGCCCACCCCGACCCCGACCCCGGTTCCTGCTGTGGCACAGCCCGCGCCCGCAGCCCCGGCAGCGGCCCCGGTCGCACCCCCGCAGCCCGCAGCCTCCACGGCCGGTGGCGCAATGGACGCGACGGCGGTCCGCCGAATCTGGTCAGAACTGCTCGCCGCGGTCCGCGCGACCAGCCGAAGCACCGAGGCAATGCTGACCAACGCAATGGTCAGCGAGGTGGACGGCAACGTCGTCACGATCACCCACACCTCAGCCCCGCTGGCCCGCCGCCTGGCCGAGTCCCGCAACACCGAGGCCATCGCCACGGCCCTGTCCTCAGTGCTCGGCGGCACCTGGCAGGTCCGCTGCACCCACGGCACCCCAGGCGCAACCGCACAACAATCAACCCCGGCCAAGGCGGCCCGCCCGGCCCCCACCCGCCCAAGCCAGGCGCAGAACCAACAGTCCCGCCCTCAACCAGAACCACAACAAAGCCAGGCCCCCCGCCCACCGGTGGACGACGTCCCACCCCCGCCGGAGCCCCCGGAGCCAGACGACCCGCTCCCGCCGGAACCGGACGACGAAGAAGCAATGCTGGCCGAGGCCGCCCGCCCGGTAGATCCAGGCACGGTGAACGAGGTCCAGGCCAAGGACCCGGAGTCGGTACTGCTCCAACTCCTGGCCGACGAACTGGGCGCCCGCCCGCTGAAGAAGGCCTAGCCACCACCCGCGAAGCCACGGCAAGCGTGCGCTCAGGGCACGCTTGCCGCCCGCGAAGCCGAAGGCGAGCAGTCCAAGCGTGAGACGCAAACGGCATGCTCGCGCAGGGGTCCCCTTCGGATTTGGATCCCCCGCAACCCAACCTAGCGACGAGGTCTGACACTCCCGCGAGGCCGAAGGCGAGCCGTCTTTACCGTGCGGTCTGGGTGGGGTGGTTTCGTCACGAGTCGTGCCATAGCTCTTGCTGCAGCTAGGAAGGGATGTCAAACGGACACGCTTTTCGTCCGTTTGACATCCCTTCCTAGCTGTGGCCCGCTCTTGGCTCGGCTCGTGACGAAACCACCCCACCAACGCGCCCATCTACTCAACGCAACTCCGCCCAAAGCAACAGGCGTGCCATCTACCTGCCGGTGGCGTAGACCCCGGTTTTTGATCAGATTGGCGGGGTCTGGGGCGGAGTCCCAGGAATCAGCCGCCACCGAACGCCCGCAACCCAACCACCTACGGACGACACAACAGGCACCCGCCAACGCAACAGGGGGACGACCCACCCAAAGAACGCGCCCCCGTACCCTGGACCAACAACCAAAAGCCCCACCGAGAGGACCAGCGGTGCAACCCGGTCAGTTCGACATGCAGGCCCTGCTCCAGCAGGCCCAGAACATGCAGCAGCAGATGGCAGAAGCCCAGCAGCAGCTGGCCGAAACGCAGGTCACCGGCAACGCGGGCAACGGTCTCGTCACCGCGACGGTCACCGGCGGCGGCGAGCTGGTGAACCTGACCATCGACCCCAAGGTCGTGGACCCGGAGGACGTCGAGACCCTCCAGGACCTGGTGATCACGGCGATCAAGAACGCCAACGCCAGCGCCCAGGCACTCGTGGAGCAGAAGCTCGGACCGCTCGCTCAGGGCGGTCTCGGCGGATTGCTCGGCTAAGAGATGTACGAGGGCCCGGTACAGGACCTGATCGACGAACTGGGCAGGCTCCCGGGCGTCGGCCCGAAGAGCGCGCAGCGCATCGCCTTCCACCTTCTCGCCACGGAGCCCGCTGACATCGAGCGGCTTCAGCAGGCGTTGCAGAAGGTCAAGGAGGGCGTGGTCTTCTGCGACGTCTGCGGCAACGTGTCGGCTGAGACGCGGTGCCGCATCTGCCGCGACCCGAAGCGGGATCTGGCGCTGGTCTGCGTGGTCGAGGAGCCCAAGGACGTCCAGGCGATCGAGCGCACCAGGGAGTTCAGGGGCCGCTACCACGTCCTGGGTGGCGCGCTCGATCCGCTCAGCGGCGTCGGTCCGGACCAGCTCCGGATCCGGCAGCTGCTCAACCGGATCGGCACGGCGACGGACGGTGTCGACATCTCCGAGGTCATCATCGCCACGGACCCGAACACCGAGGGCGAGGCCACGGCCACGTACCTGGTGCGGATGCTCAGGGACTTCCCGGGGCTCTCCGTCACGCGACTCGCGAGCGGGCTGCCGATGGGCGGCGACCTGGAGTTCGCGGACGAGCTGACGCTGGGGCGTGCGCTATCTGGTCGCCGGAGCATGTAGCAACGGCTCCACCGCGGCTGGGCGGCACTCGCCTGGTCGCGGTGGACGGCCCGTCGGGCGCGGGCAAGTCCACGTTCGCCAAAAACCTCGCGCAACAGCTGAACGCCCAGCTCATCAGCACCGACCACTTCGCCACGTGGGACGACCCCACGACGAAGTGGTGGCCACGGCTGCAGCAAGCACTGACAGACGTGCAAAACGGCCGAGAAGGCCGCTACCGGAAAACCGACTGGTCCCAAGGCTTTCCGTGCATCGGAGAAGGCGACGAGGTCGTCATCGCTCCACAAGGGACGATCATCCTGGAAGGCTTTTCCTCAGCCAGGAAAGCGAACACCCGCTTGAGCCTGGCCATCTTCGTGGACCACGGCACAGAACAAGCCCGGCTGGAACGCGCTGTGAAGCGCGACGGCGAGCACCAAAGACAGCACTTCATCCGTTGGCAGCAATACGAAAGAGGCTGGTTCGCGGTCGACGAGACCAGGGCCAGAGCTGACTACGTTGTCACGTCAAGCAACTGAGCCTGGACGATGGAAGCCTCCGGCGTTCCGATCGCGCTGAACACTTCCAGCGACGAAGACCAGTGCGACCGGGCGGAATCCGAGTCACCCAACACAAAGGACGCGTCGCCGGCCAGCTGCAGCGCGCGGCCGAACACCCAGCGGTGCCCGGAGTCCGAGCCGACCGACGCGGCCCGCAACGCGCACTCCAGGGCGCCGGCGGCATCCGAGGTGTCGAGGTGGGTGCGCCCGATCACGAGCAGCACCTCCATCTCGGCCAGGCGGAACTGCGATCGGCCCGCCTCGACCAACGCGGCTGTGGCCGTCGTCAGCGCTTCCTCGTAACGGCCGACCGCGCGGTACGACGAGGCCAGGCCGCGCCGTGCCGAGCAGATGCCCCACGAGTAGCCGGTCTCCACCCCGATGGCCAGCGCGGATGAGAACTGCTGCAACGCCTCCGAGTAACGACCGCCGCCTTCCAGGGCACGGCCGAGCAGGTTCTGCGCGTCGCAGACGCTCTTGACGTTCTCGAGGTCCTGCGCGATCTGCATGGCGGCGGCGGCTTCGACGGCGGCTTCCTCGTAGCGGCCGCGCATGATCAGCGTGATGGCCATGCCCTCGTGCATGGTGTGGCCGAAGTTGCGGGCGGCCGCACGTTCGTAAAGCTCACGTGCGCGCACGAAGTAGTCCTCGCCGAGGTCCGGCTTGCCGCGCCACGCCTGCACTTCGCCGAGCGCGCGCATCGAGTTCGCCTGCAGGATCCACGAGTCGAGGCGCTTGCCGTCCTCCAGCGCTTCCTCGAACGTCGACGCGGCGCGGTCGAGCTGGCCCAGCTGCATGTAGACGCCGCCGAGGTTGAACAGCGCGTTCGCGAGCACCTGGGGCGCGCGCACCCGGCGGGCGATCACCAGAGCGCGTTCGAGATGGTCGGCTGCGTGTTCGAGTTCGCCGAGGTCGATGTAGACGCTGCCGGCGTTGGACAGCACGGCGGCCTCGGCCTGGGGCAGGTCGATGTGCGCCTGCATGGCGATGGCCTGCTGGTAGTAGCCCAGGGCGTTCCGGTGCTGCCCGGTCACCCAGTACAGCGTGCCCAGCGAGGACAGCATCGCGAGCTGGCCGAGTTCGTCCCGCGGCGCACGAGCGCCCAACAAACCGGCCCGAGCCGTCTCGCGCCACTCGGCGGTGAGGCTCTGCGTGTAGAAGTAGCCGCGAAGTGCGTCCGCCAGCTGCCACGGCGAGTTCTCCGGATCCCGTTCCACGGCGTGCGCCACCAGCGCGACCAGGTTCGCCCGTTCGACGTCCAGCCAGGTCAGGGCTTCGGTAGAAGTGCTGAACGTCCGCGGCACCACGCTGGCCACCGGGGCGGGACGCGGGAAGCGGAACAGCGTCGACTTCATCGCGGACGTGGCGTTGTCGACCGAGCGCACCGCCCAGTCCAGCAGCCTCCGCAACGACAGACGCGAGTCCGCTCGGCCCTCCTCGAACGCCAAGCGCTCGGCCGCGTAGTCACGCAGCAGGTCGTGGAACTGGTAGCGGGACGGCGCGTGGTTCGAGATCAGGTTCGCGGTGGCCAGGCGGTCGAGCCGACGGCGAGCGTCCTGAGTGGTCAGTCCGCTCAAAGCGGCGGCCATCTCCGGCGTGAAGTCCGTACCGGGCACCAGGGACAGCAACCGGAACATCTGCGCGAGCTCGGGCTTCAACGCCGTGTAGGAGAGGTCGAACGCCGCGTGCACCGCGACCCGTTCGTCGCCCTCGACGGCCAGTGCGGCGAGCCGGTTGCCCGCCCGCAGCTCCTCCACGTAGTCCGCGATGGACAGCTCGGGACGCGACACGAGGTTCGCGGCCGCGATACGCAAAGCCAATGGCAGATGCGCGCAGAGGGCCGCCAGCTCCAAGGCCGCGTCCTCTTGGGACGCCACCTCGTCCGCGCCCAGAATGCCTGCGAGGAGTGACTTCGTCTCGTGCCAGTCGAGCACGTCGAGCCGCACGTTCGACGCCGCGTGCGAGACGGCCAGGCCGCGCAACGTGTCGCGCGACGTCACCAGCACCGCGCACCCCGGCGAACCCGGCAGCAGCGGACGGATCTGCTCGGCGGAAGAAGCGTTGTCCAGCAGCAGCAGAACGCGCTGACCGGTCAGCGTGGACCGGAACATCGCCTCCTGCTCGTCCTGGTCCAGCGGCACCTGGTCAGGCTCGGTCCCGAGCGCTCTCAAAAATCGCGGCAGCACGTCCACCGCGCTCAACGGCGGTCCGGGGGCGTATCCGCGCAGGTTGACGTACAGCTGGCCGTCCTGGAAGTCGGCGCGCATCCGGTGCGCCGCGTGCACGGCCAACGCCGTCTTGCCCACGCCAGGCGGCCCGGCCAGCGTGACGACCGGCACACCCTGCGCGGTCCGCAGCAGGGCCACGATCAGCGACACGGCCTCGTCGCGGCCGACGAAATCCGGGATGTCCGCGGGAAGCTGCGACGGCACGACCCGTTCCGGCTTCGTGGCGACGACCGGGGTGCCGGCGGGAACCCGGACCACCGCGTCGATCGACCCGGACAGCACCTGGCCGTGCACGCGCCGCAGCTCGTCGCCGGGATCGATGCCCAGCTCGTCGCCCAGCAACCGCGAAACGCGCTGGTAGGCGGCGAGGGCCTCGCTCTGCCGGCCGGAGCGGTACAGCGCCACCATCAGCTGTGCCCAGAACCGTTCGCGCAGAGGATGTTCGCTGGTCAGCCGGGACAGCTCCGCGACCAGTTCGCCGTGCCTGCCCAGTTCGAGATCGACCTCGACCCGGCGTTCCAGCACGTGCAGGCGGCGTTCGTCGAGCCGCGGCACCTCGTCGCGGTGCAGGATCTCGGACGGCACGTCGACCAGGGCCGGACCTCGCCAGAGCCCCAGCGCGGCGGCGAACGCGGCCGAGGCGGCCTGCAGGTTCCCGGCGGCGCGCTCCTGCTCACCCTGTTCGATCAGGGGTTCGAAGCGCATCAGGTCGATCGTCTTCTCGTCGACGTCGATCAGGTATCCGTCGGGCACGGTCCTGATCGGCACGGACGGTCCGAGCAGCTGTCTGAGACGCATCACATAGGTCTGAAGAGTCGCGCGTGCACGTGCGGGTGGATCTTCACCCCAGACGTTTCCGGCGAGTTCGTCCACCGAGACCGACGTGCCCGCCCGCAGCAACAGCGACACCAGCAACGCGCGCTGCCTACCGGCTCTGACCAGCAGTGGTTCGGTGTCGAGAAGGACCTGGAGGGGGCCGAGCACGCGGAACTCGACCAGCTTGCTCATGCGACCTCCTCCGCGTGTCGTTGTTGTTTCTACAGCCTAGGAGAGCGTCCGACGCATCTGCAGTGCTCACGTTGGGTCAGCGGCCGTGCGCCGGACGTATCAGAATGCCTGGTCTAGTGGCCGGATCGTGACCTGAGATGCCCCGGAGGGGGTATGTACAACGGTTATGGTCGGCGACCACACCGTGAGATGTGCGGATTGTCCAAGGGGTGTTTGATGGTCCACTCAGTAACGGCTCGCCGCCGTTGGGTTGCCGTGATCGGCTTTCTCAGCGTCAGTGCGCTGGCCCTGTCCGGTTGCGCGCAATCCCAGCGCGACTCAGGCGGCGGCGGCAAGGAAGGCGGGACGCTGACTTTCGGCGCCGCCGGTGCGCCGAAGCTCTTCGACCCGTTCTACGCGACCGACGGTGAGACCTTCCGGGTCTCCCGCCAGATGTTCGAGGGTCTGGTCGGCTTCAAGCCGGGTACCGCCGAGGTCGAGCCCGCGCTGGCTGAGAAGTACGAGCCGAGCGCAGATGGCAAGACGTGGACCTTCACCCTCAAGGAGGGCGTGAAGTTCCACGACGGTACGGACTTCAACGCCGAGGCCGTGTGCTTCAACTTCAACCGCTGGTACAACCAGAAGGGCGCCGGCACGTCTGACGCCGTCTCCCAGTACTGGCTGGACAACTTCGGCGGCTTCGCCAGCACGCCGGACAAGCCCTCGCTGTTCAAGGCCTGCACGGCCAAGGACGCCAAGACCGCCGTGGTCGAGCTGAACGAGGTCACCTCGCAGTTCCCGTCGGTCCTCGGGTTCACGTCGTTCTCCATCTCCAGCCCTGACGCGCTGAAGAAGTACGACGCGGACAACGTCCAGGCCGCCGGTGACGCGTTCACCTTCCCGGCCTACGCGAACGAGCACCCGACCGGCACGGGCCCGTTCAAGTTCGGCAAGTACGACAAGGCCAACAACACCGTGGAACTGGTGAAGAACGACACCTACCACGGCACCAAGGCCAAGCTGGACAAGATCGTCTTCAAGATCATCCCGGACGAGACCGCCCGCAAGCAGGCGCTCAAGGCCGGCGACATCGACGGCTACGACCTGCCGAACGCGGCGGACTGGGCCGGTCTGAAGACCGACGGCTTCAACGTCGCGATCCGTCCCGCGTTCAACGTGTTCTACCTGGGCATCAACCAGAAGAACAACCCGAAGCTCGCCGACCTGAAGGTCCGTCAGGCCCTGCAGTACGCGATCAACCGCGAGCAGCTGGTCAAGTCGCAGCTGCCCGAGGGCGCCAAGGTCGCGACGCAGTTCATGCCGGACACCGTCAACGGCTACAACAAGGACCTCAAGGCCGTCCCGTACGACGCCGCCAAGGCGAAGTCGCTGCTGGCCGAGGCCGGTGCCTCCGACCTGACGCTGAAGTTCTACTGGCCGTCCGAGGTCACGCGTCCGTACATGCCGTCCCCGAAGGACCTGTTCGGCGCGATCTCCGGTGACCTGCAGGCCGCCGGCATCAAGATCGACGTCGTCACCAAGCCGTGGAACGGTGGCTACCTGACCGACGTCGACGGCGGTCTCCCGGACCTGTTCCTCCTGGGCTGGACCGGCGACAACGGCACGGCGCACAACTGGGTCGGCACGTTCTTCGGCCGCACCGACAACCGCTTCAACACCGGTGTGTCGCCCTGGGGCGCCACCCTCGCGGCGGACCTGGCCAAGGCCAACTCCGAGCCGAACGAGGCCAACCGCACGAAGCTGTACGAAGAGATCAACAAGAAGATCATGGAGGAAGACCTCCCCGCGATCCCGATCTCGCACTCCCCGCCCGCTCTGGTGTTGAAGTCGGACATCAAGGGTCTTGTTCCCAGCCCGTTGACCGACGAGAAGTTCGGCCCAGTCTCCAAGGGCTGAGCCGGCTAGCTCCCACCACAAGAGAACAACGGGGTAGCTCAAGTGCTCCGCTACACCATTCGACGGCTGATTCAGCTGGTCGGCGTGGTGCTGGTGCTCTCGCTGCTGCTCTTCGCGTGGCTGCGCGTACTCCCAGGAGGGCCGGTTTCGGCCCTCCTGGGAGACCGTTCTACGCCGGAGAAGGCGGCGGAGCTCACCAAGCAGCTCGGCCTCGATCAGCCCATCGTCTTGCAGTACTTCAAATTCCTCGGTCGCGCGGCGACCGGTGACTTCGGCGTCTCCACCGGTGTTCAGCCCGGTGACTCGGCGCTCGACATCTTCATCCAGAGATTCCCCGCGACGCTCGAACTGAGCTTCTTCGCGATCGTCATCGCGATCGCGGTCGGCGTTCCGCTCGGCTACATCGCCGCGAAGCGCCGCGGCGGCTGGTTCGACAACCTCAGCGTCGTCGGTTCGCTCATCGGTGTCGCCGTTCCGGTGTTCTTCCTGGCCTACGTGCTCAAGGGCGTCGCATCGTCCTCGCTCGGGCTGCCGTCCAGCGGTCGTCAGGACGCCATCGACGCCACTCGCGTCACCGGCTTCTTCACCCTCGACGGCCTCATCACCGGCGAGATCGACGCGACCCTGAACGCGCTGGAACACCTGATCCTGCCGGCCATCGCGCTGGCGACGATCCCGTTCGCGGTGATCTTCCGGATCACCCGCGCTGCCGTCCTCGACGTGCTCGACGAGGACTTCGTGCGCACCGCCGAGTCCAAGGGCCTCACCGCATCGGTGATCCGCCGCCGGCACGTGCTGCGCAACGCGATGCTCCCGGTCGTCACGACGATCGGCCTGCAGACCGGTGCGCTGCTCTCCGGCGCGGTGCTCACCGAGAAGGTGTTCTCGTTCCCCGGTGTCGGCGAGGCGCTCGCCATCGGGTTCGAGCGGCGTGACTACCCGGTGCTGCTGTTGTTGATCATCATGGCCACGAGCGTCTACGTCGTGGTCAACCTGCTGGTCGACCTCTCGTACGCGCTCATCGACCCGCGCATCAGGACGAGGTGAGACCAGTGGCACTTGGAGTGACCAAGAAGGACAAGATCGACGGCCTCGCCGAGACCGCGGGTGTCTCGCTCGCGGCCAGCGCGTGGAAGCGGCTCAAGCGCAGCCCGGTGTTCCTGATCGGCGCGACGATCATCGGCATCTTCGTCGCGATCTCGATCCTGTCGCCGTGGCTCGCGCCGCACGACCCGGCCAGCCCCATGCTGATCGACCAGGTCATCAAGGCGCGCAACGAGATCCCGCCCGCGCAGCCGGGCCACCCGCTCGGTGGCGACCTGCAGGGCCGTGACTTCCTGTCGCGCCTGCTGATCGGCTCGCAGCAGACGTTGATCGTCGGTATCGGCGCGACGATCATCGGCCTGTCCGGCGGCCTGATCCTGGGCACGCTCGCGGGCGCCATCGGTGGCTGGGTCGACTCGCTCGTCATGCGCGTCGTCGACGTCATGCTCTCGCTGCCGTCGCTGCTGCTCGCGTTCTCGATCGCGGCGATGTTCGCGCGGCCGAGTCAGTTCACCGTGATCCTCGCGGTGGCGATCGTGCAGATCCCCGTGTTCGCCCGGTTGCTCAGAGGCTCGATGCTGGCGCAACGGCACAGCGACCACGTGCTGGCGGCGACCGCTCTGGGCGTGAAGAAGGGCGCGATCGTGTTCCGGCACATGCTGCCGAACTCGCTCGGCCCGGTGATCGTCCAGTCCACCCTGGTGCTCGCCACGGCGATCATCGAGGCGGCCGCGCTGTCGTTCCTCGGCCTCGGCAACCCGGACGACCGGACGCCGGAGTGGGGTCAGATGCTCGGTGACGTGCAGAAGGTGTTCGACACCCATCCGCACCTCGCCGCGTGGCCCGCGATCTGCATCATCATCGTCGCGCTCGGTTTCACGCTCATGGGCGAGACCCTGCGTGAAGCCCTCGACCCGAAGAACAGGCGGTGAGTCGTCGTGGCACTGCTCGAAGTACGTGACCTCTCCGTCGTGTTCCAGCGCAAGGGCGAAGAGCCGTTCCGCGCGGTCGACGGCGTCAGCTTCGACGTGGAGCCCGGCCAGACGGTCGGGCTCGTCGGCGAGTCGGGCTGCGGCAAGTCCGTGACATCGTTGGCGATCATGGGTCTGCTGCCCAAGCGCGGCGCCAAGGTCACCGGCAGCGTGACCTACGACGGCACGGATCTGCTGAAGCTGTCCGACCGGCAGATGCGCGACAAGCGCGGCAGCGAGCTCGGCATGGTCTTCCAGGACCCGCTGTCCTCGCTCAACCCCGTCGTCCCGATCGGCCTGCAGGTCACCGAGGTGCTCGAACGGCACCGCGGCATGCCTCGCAAGGAAGCCATGATCGAGGCGAAGAACCTGCTCGACAAGGTCGGCATCCCGGACCCGAACCGGCGGCTCAAGGAATACCCGCACCAGCTCTCCGGCGGTATGCGGCAGCGCGCTCTCATCGCGATCGCGCTCGCGTGCCGGCCGAAGCTGCTGATCGCGGACGAGCCGACGACGGCGCTGGACGTGACCATCCAGGCCCAGATCCTGTCGCTGATGAAGGAACTGGTGCAGGACCTCGGCACCGCGCTCGTGATGATCACCCACGACCTGGGTGTCGTCGCCGGCCTGTGCGACGAGGTGAACGTGCTGTACGGCGGCAAGGTGGTCGAGAAGGCCATGCGGCACAAGCTCTTCGCCGAGCCGCGCCACCCGTACACGCACGGCCTGCTGGCCTCGATCCCGCGACTCGACGCCGCTCGTCACTCGAAGCTGACGCCGATCAGGGGTTCCGTCGCGGACAACATCCCGTGGGCGAGCGCCTGCGCGTTCGCGCCGAGGTGCCCGAACGCGCTGGACGTGTGCCGCGCGGAGACGCCCCCGGAAGAGGACCAGCTGGGTCGCCTGCTCCGCTGCCACAACCCGGTGGTGCCGGGAACTCCCGCCGCCGAGGAGGTGCCAGTATGAGCGAGACCCTGGTTTCCGTCCAGGACATGAAGGTGCACTTCCCGATCAAGCGGGGCGTGTTCATGGACCGCACCGTCGGCTACGTCTACGCGGTCGACGGCGTCGACCTGGAGATCAAGCGCGGCGAGACCTACGGCCTCGTCGGCGAGTCCGGTTGCGGCAAGTCCACCCTCGGGCGAGCGATGCTGCGGCTCAACGAGCCGACCGCGGGCAAGATGATCTTCGACGGGCAGGACTTCTCCGCGCTCAAGGGTGAAGAGCTGCGCAAGATGCGGCGCCGGATCCAGATGGTGTTCCAGGACCCGCTGTCCTCTTTGGACCCGCGTCAGTCCGTGGAGTCGATCCTCATCGAAGGTCTGCGGGCGCACGGCCTGGACAAGGGCAAGGAGTCGACCAACAAGCGGCTCCGCGAGCTGCTCACGGCCGTCGGCCTGCCGACCACGGCGCTGCGCAAGTATCCGCACGAGTTCTCGGGCGGTCAGCGGCAGCGCATCGGCATCGCGCGGGCGCTGGCGCTGGAGCCGGACCTGATCGTCGCCGACGAGCCGGTGTCCGCGCTGGACGTGTCGGTGCAGGCGCAGGTCGTGAACCTCATGGAGGAGCTCCAGGAGCAGTTCGGCCTGACCTACCTGGTGATCGCGCACGACCTCGCCGTCGTGAAGCACATCTCCGACCGCGTGGGCGTGATGTACCTCGGCGGTCTGGTCGAGGAGGCCTCCTCGGAGGACCTCTACGCCGAGCCGCTGCACCCGTACACGCGGGCGCTGCTGTCGGCGATCCCGGTGCCCGACCCCGTGGTCGAGGACCGGCGTGAGCGGATCCTGCTCGCGGGCGACCTCCCGTCGCCGGCGAACCCGCCCAGCGGCTGCCGGTTCCACACCCGGTGCCCGTGGCGGCAGGAGACGAAGTGCGACACCGAACGTCCCGTGCTGCGTGAGCTCAGGCCGGGGCACAAGGTGGCGTGCCACTTCGCCGAGCAGATCCTGTCCGGCGAGATCCAGCCGCACGAGGTGAAGCCGATCCTGGTGGAGGAGGACGACGGTCTGTCGCCCGACGTTCCGCTCGTGGGACCGGCTTCGGTGACCGAAGCGCTGAACCCGTAGCAGTCGTTTTCCGGCCGGGGCCACCTCACTTCGAGGTGGCCCCGTTCGTTTCTCCAGGGCCGTCCGCTGTCCTCGGGGGATGGACAGTCGTGGCTCGATCCTTCTTCGCGCGGCGGAGATCGCGTCGGTCGACGGCCTTGAGGGCGTCACGATCGGGCGGCTCGCGGTCGAGCTCGGCATGAGCAAGAGCGGGGTCTTCTCGCACTTCGGCTCGAAGGAAGAACTGCAGATCTGCACCGTGCACACGGCGGCGGAGATCTTCGCGCACGAGGTCGTGATGCCGGGTGGTGCGCTGCTGGACCTCGCCGAACGCTGGCTCGACTACTCGAAGCGCCGCGTGTTCCCCGGCGGCTGCTTCTTCGTGGTGACCCGCTCGGAGTTCGCCGCCCGCCCCGGCCGCGTGCGCGACGCGTTGATGCTCTTCAACCTGCGCTGGATCTCACTGCTGGAACGGCTGTGCGGCGACGCCCAGATGGCGTTCGAGGTGGACGCCCTGCTGACGGCCGCGGACCGGTTCGCGGTGCTCTACGACGACGCTTCGGCGTACGAGAGAGTGCGGCTGGCGTTGCGCGCACGGATCGCCATGCCGACCGGGATGGAGATGAGCGTGGCCACGGCGAACGACAACAGCATCGCCAACCACGCCTCGTCGACGAGCTGACCACCGATGTACCCCACGGTGGCGGGGTAGAGGCTCCACAGCGCCGACCCGAGCGCCGCGACCGGCACGAACCGGCGCAGCGGCCACCTCAGCGCCCCCGTCAGCAGCGCCCCGACGATGCCGCCGGCGGGCAGGAACCGCGCCGCGATGAGGATCGTCTCGCCCTTCGTCGCGAGCTGGTCGGCCGTCCACACGACCATGGCCCGCGCCCTGGTGTTCTTGTTGACCTTGTCGAGGGCCCGCATCCCCATCCTGCGCCCTGCGGTAAAGTTGATCAAGTCACTGACCAGGCAACCGGCCGCGGCGACGAGCACCACCAGATACAGCGGCACCTCACCGGACGCGGCCAGGACACCGGCGCCGATGAGCACGGCCTCCGTCGGTGCCAAGGGCACGACGGCGACCAGGAACAGCACTACGAGGCTGGCTGCGGTGCTCATGATCGGTGAACGTACGTGACCCAGGTGAACAATCCCGACCTGGGTGTTTCTTCAGCGTGCCCACAGGTGCCGGGCCCGATCTAGGCTGAATCGTGCCGTTCACGCTCGCGCACCCGGCCGCGGTGCTCCCGTTGCGGCGGCTTCTCTGGTTTCCGGGACTGGTGGCGGGCGCGGTCGCGCCTGACCTGGGCTACTACCTGCCGGTCCTGCCGACGCACGGTGTGTTCGGCGGATCCGTTGCCGCGGTGGCGTTGCTGCTGGCAGGACGCCTGCTGCTGCCCTCGCTGATGGCGTTGGCGCCGGCGTTCGTGCGAGAACGGGTGTCGCGTCCGGGAGACCTCCGTCAGCCGTTCATGCGTGCGCTGTCCATTGTGGTGGGAGTGCTCACGCACCTGCTCTGGGACGCCTTCACGCAGACCGACGGGTGGTTCGTGCGGCGATGGGCCTGGCTGGACGTCTCCGTCGTCGGACCTCACCGGCTCTACAACGTGATCGGGTACGTGTCGTCGCTCGGCGGTGTGGCCGTGCTGGCCTGGATGACTGCCCGTGGCCCACGCGCGTCTGGTCCGAACGGTCCTGCCGGCTGTCCGAAAGGGCATGACTGGCCGTCACGTACCGGGAATTCCCGGTACAAGTTCTGGGCCCTCATCGGAGCTGTGGCGGCCGCGGGCGCCATCTGGTCGTTGTCCGATCCTGTCAGTCAGATCAGCCTCTACGACTGGGTTCGGCGCCTTCTGCTGGGTGTGATCCAGGGCATATCCGTCGCGACGGTCGCTCACGCCGTTCTGTGGCACTTCAACCAGTCACGTCGTGACTTCTGATGACCACTCGGTTCTGCCGGTAGACCTCCGATCTGTCATGCGTTCATCCGGCACTTCTGCCGTTGACCTGCTGGTTCGGCCGCCGTTAACGTCCGAACTCAATTGGAAAGCTTGTTTACCAATCCTTCGAACCGCCGCCCTTTGCCCAGGAGGAACGAAGTGATCAAAAAGCACACCAGAGCTGGTGTCGCCATAGCCCTGTTCGCGCTAGTGGTCCCTCAGATCGCAGCCTCAGGCACGGCTAACGCGGCTGATTCCCTGCTGTCCGCCAACAAACCCACCACCATCTCGTCGGCGGAGGCCGAGACCTTCGGCGGCGCCAACGCCGTCGACGGGAACTCGACCACCCGCTGGGCGAGCCTCGAAGGCGTCGACCCCCAGTGGATCGCCGTCGACCTCGGCGCCACGGCCACCATCTCCAAGGTCAAGATCAACTGGGAGGCCGCGTACGCCTCCGAGTACAAGATCCAGACCTCGGCCGATGGATCGACGTGGAGCACCAAGAAGACCCTCACCGGTCAGAACGGTGGCATCGACGAGACGAGCCTGACCGCGTCGGGCCGCCACGTGCGGATCTACGGCACGAAGCGCGGCACCGCCTACGGCTACTCGCTCTTCGAGCTGGAGGTCTGGGGCAGTTCCAACGGTGGTGACACCTCGGTGCCGACCGCGCCGTCCGGGCTCGCGAGCACCGGCACCACGTCGAACTCGGTCAGCCTGCAGTGGACGGCCGCGTCCGACAACATCGGCGTGACGAGCTACGACGTCCTGCGCAACGGCAGCGTCGTCGGCACGCCCACGGGCACCACGTTCACCGACACCGGGCTGGCGTCCGGCACGGCGTTCACCTACACCGTCAAGGCGCGCGACGCGGCCGGCAACCTCGGCCCGGCGAGCAACTCGGTGCAGGCGACCACGCTGCCGGCGGCGCCCGGCGACACCATCACGGTCGTCGCCGCCGGCGACATCGCGTCGCTGACGAACACCGAGCACTACGAGACGGCGAAGCTGATCGACCAGATCAAGCCGAACCACGTCCTCACGGTCGGCGACAACCAGTACGACAGCGGCACGATCGCGGAGTTCAAGGCCCACTACGACAAGTCGTGGGGCAAGTTCAAGAACATCACCCACCCCGCGACCGGCAACCACGAGTGGGAGGACAACCTCAACGGCTACAAGTCGTACTTCGGCGCCCAGGCCTTCCCGGCCGGAAAGCCGTACTACAGCTGGGAAGCCGGTGACTTCCACTTCGTGTCGTTCGACTCGCAGAAGCTCTACGACACCGGTGCGGACTCCACGCAGCTCAACTGGCTGAAGGCCGACCTGGCCGCGAACACCAAGGCCTGCGTCGTCGGCTACTGGCACCACCCGCGGTTCAACTCGGGCGAGTACGGCGACAAGTCCGTGATGGCCCCGCTGTGGAACGCGTTCGCGGACGCCAAGGCCGATCTGGTGCTCAGCGGTCACGACCACCACTACGAGCGGTTGAAGCCGTTGAGCAAGACCGGTTCGGTCGACGAGGCCAACGGTCTGCGCGCCGCGATCATCGGCATCGGCGGTGACTACCTGTACGACAAGGTCAAGCCGCGCACGGGTGTCGAGAAGTGGTTCGCGGACTCGCACGGCGTCGTGAAGTTCACCCTGTCCGGTCGCTCCTACTCGTGGGAGGTCATCGACACGGCCGGCAAGGTGCGCGACAAGGCCGGTCCTTACAACTGCCGTTAGCCGGAGGCCGTCGTGTACATCGCAACCGCAAGACAAGCTCCGGCTTCTGGTGGCACCGGCAGGATCGCGGGCAACGTGCTCGCGCTGGGCGCGGTGTCCCTGCTCACGGACGTCTCGTCCGAGATGGTCACCGCCATCCTGCCGCTGTACCTGGTGCTGGGACTGGGGTTCTCCCCGCTGCAGTTCGGTGTGCTCGACGGCATCTACACCGGTGTCACGGCACTGGTTCGCGTTGTGGGCGGTCACGCTGCGGACCGCTGGCAACGGCGCAAGTTCGTGGCCGGACTCGGGTACGGGATCTCGGCGCTGGGCAAGCTAGGCCTGCTCGCCGCCGGGACCTCGGCCACCGCGATGGGGCTCGTGCTGGCCGGGGACCGGACCGGCAAGGGCTTGCGCACCGCGCCGAGGGACGCGCTGATCACGTTGAGCAGCGAGCCTTCCGCGCTCGGACGCGCCTTCGGTGTCCACCGCGCGATGGACACCGTCGGCGCGTTCCTCGGCCCCCTGCTGGCGTTCTGTCTCTTGTGGACGCTGCCGGCCCGCTACGACGTCGTGTTCGTGGTGAGCTTCTGCTTTGCGGCAGTGGGTTTTCTGGTGCTGGTGCTGTTCGTGCGCGATCACCGGGACGTGCTGCCACGCGTCGCGGTGTCGCTGCGATCGGCGTTCGGATTGCTGCGGTCCAGGCCGTTCCGGCGGGTCTGCCTGGTCGCGTGCGGGCTCGGGTTCCTGACGCTGGGCGACGGGTTCGTCTACCTGTTGCTGCAGAAGAAGCTGAACGTCGAGGTCGCCTACATCGCGTTGCTGCCCCTCGGCACGGCCGGCGTGTACCTGCTCGCCGCCGTGCCGCTGGGCTCACTGGCCGATCGCGTGGGCCGGTGGAGGATCTTCCTCGTCGGGCATCTCGCGTTGCTCGGCGCGTACGTCCTGCTGGCAGGCGTCAGCGGGATTTCGCTGCTCATCGGCGTTCTGGTGCTGCACGGGCTGTTCTACGCGTGCACGGACGGCGTGCTGATGGCCGTGGCCGGGCCGATGATCCCCGACGAGCTGCGCACGTCCGGTCTGGCCCTGCTCCAGACCGGGCAGGTGCTGGCCCGTGCCACCTCTTCCGTGCTGTTCGGTGCTCTTTGGACGTGGTTCGCTTGGTGAGGATCCTGATCGTCATCGCTGCCGTGATCGCGCTGGGCGCGGGCGCCACCGCCTACGCCCTGCGCGCTCCGGACGCGGTTTCCGTTGCCGTGGAACAGGGGCCGGTCGAGTTGTCGTCCGGACGGCTGCTGTTCGTGGACGACGTGAGCGGCAAGGTGGCCTCGGTGCCGCTGGCCGACGCCTCCGGTCCGCGCAGGCTCAGCTCCTTGTCCTGCAAGCGTTTCTACACGGCGGCCGGGCAGGGGCTGTGCCTCGCGGACGCCTCCGGTCCGCTGCCGGGCGCTGCCGCGATCCTCGTCGACCGGGGACTGGCCGAACGCCGCCGCGTGGAGGTGGACGGCGTTCCGAACCGCGCCAAGCTGTCGGCGGACGGGCGGATGGCGTCGTGGACGACGTTCGTCACCGGCGACTCGTACTCGCAGGCCGGCACGTTCTCGACGCGCACGGCGATCCTCGACACCGGGACCGAGACGTACTCCAGCAACATCGAGGGCACCCGGATCGCCGGCGTGAAGACGGTCAACGACATGAACTTCTGGGGTGTGACCTTCGCCCCGGACGACCGCACGTACTACGCCACGATGAGCACCGCGGGGAAGACGTACCTGATCCAGGGGGACGCTTCCGACGAGTCGGCGAAGACGTTGCGGGAGAACGCCGAATGCCCGTCGCTCTCACCGGACGGCAAGCGGGTGGCGTTCAAGAAGCGCGTGCCCGGCGACGGCGCGCGACCGTGGCGCCAGCACGTGCTGGACCTGACCACGATGGTGGAGACACCGCTGGCCGAGACCCGTGGGATCGACGACCAGGTCGTGTGGCTCGACAACGACACCATCGCCTACGGCCTGCCGGGTGAGGGCATCTGGGCCGTGCAGGCGAACGGGGAGGGCGCGCCGCGGCAACTGGTGCCGCACGCGTCCTCCCCGTCGCTCGCTGTCGATTAGCGTCAGCCCAGAAAGATCTAACGCTGTGCGCGGTTGATCGCCGAGACGATCGCGCGGAACGACGCGGCGACCGTGGAGCTGTCGATGCCCACGCCCCACAGGACGCGGTCGCCCACGGCGCACTCGACGTAGGCGGCGGCGCGGGCGTCATCACCGGCGGACAGCGCGTGCTCGGCGTAGTCCAGCACCCGCACGTCGTAGCCCACCGAGGCGAGCGCGTCGACGAAGGCCGCGATCGGACCGTTGCCCGAGCCGGTGATCTCCTGCTCGTCGCCGTCGATCAGCAGCGTCGCGGTGATCTCCTCGCGGCCGCTGCCGTCGGACGACGCCTTGTGCTTCAGCAGGTACAGCGGCACCCGGCCGTGCAGGTACTCGTCCGCGAAGGCGTCCCACATCTCCTTCGGGTTGATCTCGCCGCCCTGCGTGTCGGTGACCTCCTGGATCACCTTCGAGAACTCGATCTGCAGGCGCCGCGGCAGGTCCAGGTGGTGCTCCTGCTTCATCAGGTACGCCACGCCGCCCTTGCCGGACTGCGAGTTGACCCGGATGACGGCCTCGTAGTTGCGGCCGACGTCCTTCGGGTCGATCGGCAGGTACGGGACCTCCCACAGGAAGTCGTCGACGTGCTGGCCCGCTTCCTTGGCGTCGGCCTCCAGGGCCTCGAAGCCCTTCTTGATCGCGTCCTGGTGGGAACCGGAGAACGCGGTGAAGACCAGGTCGCCGCCGTACGGGTGGCGCTCGGGCACCGGCAGCTGGTTGCAGTACTCGACAGTGCGCCGGACCTCGTCGATGTCGGAGAAGTCGATCTGCGGGTCGATGCCCTGGCTGAACATGTTCATGGCCAGCGTGACCAGGCAGACGTTGCCGGTGCGCTCACCGTTGCCGAACAGGCAGCCCTCGATGCGGTCCGCGCCGGCCAGGTATCCCAGCTCGGCGGCCGCGACACCGGTGCCGCGGTCGTTGTGCGGGTGCAGGCTCAGGATGATCGCCTCGCGGTTGTCGAGGTTCCGCGACATCCACTCGATCGAGTCGGCGTAGACGTTCGGCGTGGCCATCTCGACGGTCGCCGGCAGGTTGATGATCAGCGGCTTCTCCGGCGTGGGCTGGATGATCGCTTGAACGGCGTTGCAGACTTCCACGGCGTAGGACAGCTCCGTGCCCGTGTAGGACTCGGGGGAGTACTCGTAGCGGAAGTCGGTCTCCGGGTAGTCCTGCTCCTGCTGCTTGGCGAACTTCGCGGCGTCCGTGGCGATCTTCTTGATGCCGTCGCGGTCCGAGCGGAAGACCACGCGGCGCTGCAGGATCGACGTCGAGTTGTAGAAGTGCACGATCGCCTTGTTCGCGCCCCGCAGCGACTCGAACGTCCGCGCGATCAGCTCTTCGCGGCACTGGGTCAGCACCTGGATCGTGACGTCGTCCGGGACGGCGCCGTCCTCGATGATCTCCCGCACGAAGTCGAAGTCCGTCTGGGACGCCGCGGGGAAGCCGACCTCGATCTCCTTGAAGCCCATGCGGACCAGCAGGTCGAACATCTTGCGCTTGCGCGCGGGCGACATCGGGTCGATCAGGGCCTGGTTGCCGTCCCGCAGGTCCACCGCACACCACAGCGGGGCCTTCTCGATCTTCTTCGTCGGCCAGGTGCGGTCCGGTACGTCGATGACCTCCACCAGCTCGGCGAACGGGCGGTAGCGGTGGAACGGCATGGAGGAGCCCAGCTGGCGGTTCCAGGACTGCTGGGTGTCCGGGGCCGGGCGAGAAGGCTTGCGGATTCGGCTGGTACCTGAGGTGTAGGCGTCAGCCGACTCGAACGCGGTGGTGGTGAAGGCCTCGTCTGAGGTCATGGGAACTGTGCTCCTGCGGGTCGTTTACGGGAACGACCGGCGGCAACGCTGAGTCCCGCGACGGGGGGCCGGTCTGATCAGACCCCGTCACGGCAGCGAAGCAGGAGGGAACGCCACACGTCGGACAGAGTAGCCATAGATGGGGGCGGGATGGAACTTCACGACCGGATCGTGGGATGTCCGGCTTCGCTGGGCCGTTTGCACGCCGAGGAGGGGCCGTCAGGTTGCAATTTGCTGACGTAGGTCAGTTTGCAAGTTTTGGCAGCCCCGTACCTGGGAAAAGTTCATGTATGTCCAGATTACGTACCACCAGTGGCCGCGGCACGGCTTCCCGCGTGATCAGCGGCATCGGCTTGCTCTTCGCCTTCATCGAAGTGCTGTACATCCTGATGATCGTGTTGGGCGCGAACCAGGGCAACGCGTTCTTCAAGTTCATCCAGTCCCTCGCCGAGCCTCTCGCCCTGTTCTTCCCGGGGCTCTTCAACACCGGCAACTACAACCTCGACGTCTTCCTCAACTACGGTCTCGCCGCCGTGTTCTGGCTGGTCGTGACCGGATTGCTCGCACGTGCGGTGTCGCGCTACTGAGTAGTAGATTCCGGCGGTATGCGGACGCGTGTGGTCGGTATCGCCGCCGGAGTTGTCAGTTGGGTCGGCCTCGCGCTGGCGGTCGTGCTCGTCGTTCACGTCGTGCTCACCGTCGGCGGGGCCAACCCGGACAACCCCATCACCAGTACGGTCAAGTCCCTGGCCGAGCCGTTGGCGCTCGCGTTCAGGGACCTCTTCTCGCCCGAGGACGCGAAGTTGCGAGTGATCGTCAACTTCGGGCTGGCCGCCCTGTTCTGGCTGGCCGTTCGAGCGATCGTCATTAAACTCGTGAGGCGCCTGAACTAGGTTCGACGCATGGCGCGCGACGACTTCTGCAACAGCTGTGGCTCCCAGTACGCCGACACGGCCGCGTACCCGCGCAGGTGCGTCAGTTGTGGGCACATGGTGTGGGCCAATCCCTCGCCCGTTGTGGTGCTGCTCGTCCCGGTGAAGGACGGGCCACGGACCGGGCTGCTCACCGTGCGGCGGGCGATTCCGCCGATCGGTGAGCTGGCGTTCGTCAGCGGGTTCATGGATCGCGGTGAGTCCTGGCAGCAGAGTGCTGTGCGGGAGCTCGAGGAGGAAGCGGGCGTGCGCATTCCGCCCGACGACCTGCGGCCCTTGCACTTCGTGTCCACGCCGGACGGCGGGACGGTGCTGATGTTCGCCACCGCGCCCGCCATCAACGCCGAGGACATGCCGCCGTTCGTGCCCAACGACGAGGCTTCCGAACGGGCGGTCATCTTCGAGTGCGTGCCGTTGGCGTTCCCGCTGCACAACGACGTCGCGACCAAGTACTTCTCAACTGAACTCTGACTGACCCCAGGTACCGGTGAAGACCGTTTCGGACAGCGGCAGCCGTTTGCGTTCGCGCTGTTCGCGGGCCTGAAGGTCCTCCGGGAGGTCGGCGAGCGAACCGTGCCGTCCGAGCGCCATGGCGACCAACGGGCGGACGTCGCCGGGCATGCCGAACGCGGCGTGCGCGGCCGCTTTGTCGAAGCCGCCCATCATGTGCGCGATCAGGCCGAGGTCGACGGCCTGCAGCGCCATGTTCTCCATGGCCAGGCCCAGGCCGAACTCGACGTTCGGGATGTCGCCGCGGTCGTCGGTGGTGAGCACGCAGCCGATCAGCAGGACCGAGGCGCGGGGAGCCCAGGTCTTGTTGCCGCGCGTCAGGGTCTCGACGATCGCGTCGAACGTCGGGGTGCCCCGATGGCCTGCCACGAAGCGGGCCGGTTGGCTGTTGCCGTGCGACGGGGCCCAGCGGCCCGCCTCCAGCACCGTGCGGAGCTCGGTGTCGGAAACCGTTGCGTCAGCGGAGAAAGCGCGAGGGCTCCAGCGCTTCGAGATCAGCTCGTTCATCAGATCGCATACTGCCAAACGGCCAGGGAGTAGGCGCCGAACCACGCGCTGAGCAGCGTCGCCATGCCCAGAACCGTCAGGACCGTGGACGGACGGCGGCGCGCCAGGACCACAGCCAGGGGGAGCAGCAGGGTGAACGCGGGGAGCAGCAGGCGGGCCTTCGAGTTCATCAGGCCGTTCGAGCCGAGGTCCATGGCCAGCACGCCCAGTCCGTAGACGATCAGCGGCCACTCCAGGCGGCGCTGGAAGGCGTAGAAGACCAGGACGATCGCCAGCGCGAGCAGCCAGACCGTGCCGGTCTCGAGGATCGAGCGCGGGTTGCCCAGGTGGCCCCAGGCGAAGTCCCAGGTGGCCGCGCCGCCGTCGAACTTCGAGCCCCAGCCCCGTTGCTGCACGCCGAACCAGCCCATGAGGTCGCCGGTGCGGACGGCCACCCAGCCCAGGTAGCCGAGCATGCCGAGAGGAGCCACGAAACCGCCGACCCACGCCCGCCAGTCCTTCCGGTCGGCGACCACCGCGACCAGCGCGGCCAGGCCGACCGCCACGATCAGCGCCGCCGCGGTCGGGCGGACCAGCCCGGCCGCCGCGCAGCAGACGCCGGCGAGGATCCAGCGCTTCTTGACCACGCCCACCAGGGCCCAGACGGCGAACGCGCAGAACGTCGCCTCGGAGTAGGTCATCGACAGCACGACGGCCATCGGGGACGCGGCGAAGAGCGTCACGAGGATCAGGCCCGTGCGGTTCGAACCCTCGCGGACCACCCGGCCGAGGACGAACAGTCCGTAGGCGCAGAAGACGCCGCTGATCAGGCTGACCGCGAAGGCCGCGCCGATCACGTCCACGCCCGGCAGGCCGTCGACCCACCTGATCAACGCCGGATAGCCCGGGAAGAACGCGAGCGGGGTCTCGGCGGTGCGACGGCCGAACGCGTCGTACGGGGGTGACGGGACGCCGTTGTAGCCGCCGGCCGCGATGCCGAGGAACCAGTCGCCGTCCCACGACTTCAGGTTGTCGAGCGAGGTGTCGGCCTTGCCGGTGAGCTTGTTCTGGTACTCGACGACGAGCTGCAGCACGAACAGACCGACCTGGCGAATGATCAGGTAGATGAGCGCGGGAGCCGTCCAGAGCGCGGCCGGATGTCTGAGCGCATCGGCCGTCCGTGAGCGCGCACTGCTTTCATGCACGGCTGCTGGGGCCTCCACGACATCGGCACTCGACGACACCCGGACAGAGTAGTCACGCGCATCACGGCTCCAGAGTCTCACCAGGTGGTCCGGGTAGGCTGCCTTCGACGTGGGGTTTTAGTCGCGCGAAGGAGGTCAGGTCGGTGGCGCTCGTCGTCCAGAAGTACGGCGGTTCATCGGTTGGAAGCGCCGAGCGGATCAAACGCGTGGCCGAGCGCATCGTCGCGACCAAGAAGGCGGGGAACGACGTCGTTGTCGTCGTGTCCGCCATGGGCGACACGACTGATGAGCTGCTCGATCTCGCCCGCCAGGTCTCGCCGGTGCCGCCCGCGCGTGAACTCGACATGCTTCTCACCTCGGGTGAGCGCATCTCGATGTCACTGCTCGCGATGGCGATCAACTCACTCGGTGCCGAAGCCCGCTCGTACACGGGCTCGCAGGCCGGCGTGATCACGACTTCGGCGCACGGCAAAGCCCGGATCATCGACGTGACACCGAGCCGGATCCAGGACGCGATGTCCGAGGGGGCCATCGTGATCGTCGCGGGCTTCCAGGGCGTCTCCCAGGACTCGAAGGAGATCACCACGCTCGGCCGTGGCGGCAGCGACACCACAGCGGTGGCGCTCGCGGCCGCGACCAAGGCCGACGTGTGCGAGATCTACACCGACGTGGACGGCGTCTACACCGCCGACCCGCGCATCGTGCCGAACGCGAAGAAACTCGACACGATCACGTACGAGGAAATGCTCGAGATGGCCGCCTGTGGCGCCAAGGTGCTGATGCTCCGCTGCGTGGAGTACGCCCGGCGCTACAACGTGCCCGTGCACGTCCGCTCTTCGTTCAGCAACAAGACCGGAACCATCGTGTCCGGTTCAGTGGAGGACCTTCCCGTGGAACAGGCGATGATCACCGGCGTCGCGCACGACCGGTCCGAGGCCAAAATCACCGTGACGGCAGTTCCCGACCACCCCGGCATCGCGGCCAAGATCTTCCGCGTCGTCGCGCAGTCGGAGCTCGACATCGACATGGTCGTGCAGAACGTGTCGCAGGCCGCGTCCGGCCGGACCGACATCACGTTCACACTGGCCAAGGTCGACGGCCCGCGCGCGGTCGCGGCACTGGAGAAGTCCCGCGGCGAGATCGGGTTCGACCAGGTCCTCTACGACGAGCACGTCGGCAAGGTGTCGCTGATCGGCGCGGGCATGCGCTCGCACCCCGGCGTCACGGCGACGTTCTGCGAGGCGCTGGCCACGGCCGGCGTCAACATCGACATCATCTCCACCTCGGAGATCCGCATCTCGGTCATCTGCCGCGACACCCAGCTCGACGACGCCGTCCGTGCCCTGCACGACGCGTTCGACCTGGGCACCGACGAAGAGGCCGTCGTTTACGCAGGGACTGGACGATGACTGGGCCTGTACTCGCGCTGGTGGGCGCGACCGGTGCCGTCGGCACCGTGATGATCGACATCATGAACACCCGCTCCTCCGTGCCGTGGGGCGAGATCCGGTTGATCGCGTCCCCGCGCTCGGCGGGCAAGAAGATCAACGTGCGTGGCCAGGACCTCACGGTCATCGCGCTCTCGCCCGAGGCCTTCGACGGCGTCGACATCGCGATGTTCGACGTGCCGGACGAGGTCTCGGCGGAGTGGGCCCCGATCGCCGCCGAGCGCGGTGCCGTCGCGATCGACAACTCCGGCGCGTTCCGGATGGACGCCGACGTGCCGCTGGTCGTGCCCGAGGTGAACGCGGACAAGATCAACGATCGTCCGCGCGGCATCATCGCGAACCCGAACTGCACGACGCTGTCGATGATGGCGTCGCTCGGCGCACTGCACCGCGAGTTCGAGCTCAAGGAACTCGTCGTGGCCTCCTACCAGGCCGCTTCCGGTGCCGGTCAGTCCGGCATCGACCGCCTGTACGCCGAGATCGCGGCGCTGGCGGGCAAGGAAGCCGGCGTGTCCGCCGGTGATGTGGCCGAGGCGCTCGCCGCCGCCGGTCTGTCCGCCGAGGACTCGCCGTTCCCCGCTCCGCTGGTGCTGAACGTGGTGCCGTGGGCCGGTTCGCTCAAGGACGGCGGCTGGTCGTCCGAGGAGCTGAAGGTCCGCAACGAGGCCCGCAAGATCCTCGGCATCCCGGACCTGAAGGTCTCCGCGACCTGCGTCCGCGTCCCGGTCGTCACGACCCACTCGCTGTCCGTCCACGCGACGTTCGCCCGCGAGATCACGGTCGAGGCCGCGCACAAGATCTTCGAGTCGCAGCCGACGATCGTGCTCGTGGACGACCCGGCCGCGCAGAAGTTCCCGACGCCCGCGGACACCGTGGGCGAGGACCCGACGTACGTGGGCCGCGTGCGTCAGGCGCTGGACTTCCCGAACACGCTGGACTTCTTCGTGTGCGGTGACAATCTGCGCAAGGGTGCCGCGCTGAACACCTACGAGGTCGCGGAAGAGCTCGCGAAGCGCCTTTGACCGTCGCTCCTGTCGCCGTCGGGCCCGGTAGGGTCTGACGGCGATGGGGGAGATCGAGTGGATCAGGCCGCCCCGGCTCGCAGAGGTCGTGGCCGCCTATCAGGGTTTTGCTCTCGGCGCGGGTGTCCGAACAGGACTCGTCGGCCAGTTGGCGGCGTGTTCGGCGGAGGACCCGGCCGCCGCGCTGGCGCAGTGGGCCTCGGAGCCTGGCGATCAGCCCGACCTGGTGTCCTGGCAGAGCGCCCGTGACCTGGTCAAGAACCACTATCGCGGCAAGATCAGGTCGCAGGGGTCCGGCGCGTTGATCTGGGCGCTGCCCGCCGCCGTGCGACGGCTCGACGCCGATCGGATCCGTGAGCTGGTCGAGCTCACCCACGGCCCGGACTCCGCGGCCGCCGAGGTCGTGATCATGCTGGCCTCGCACCTCTTCACGCCGTCGAAGCTCGAACCGCCGGACGACGATGTCTTCACCGCCGCGGGTGCGCTCGCGCAGGCCGTTCGTGGTGAGGGCCGTGGTGTCGCGCGGGCCATCGCGGGTGCGCTGGAAGGCGGGCCCGAGCACGACGTCCGGCTCGTCGCCGAAGAGCTGTACCGGAGGTCGTGGTGAGGGCGTTGGCTCCCATGGAGCAGCTCCTGCACGAGTACGAAGACGACGTGAACGGCTTCGGGCACAACGCCGCGCACGGTGAGCTGCTCATTCCCGGCGAAGTCCTGATGAGCGACCGCGAGGTCCTCGACGTCTACACCGACGAGTCGCGGCTGCCGGCGGGCGTCGAGCAGTGGATCCGCCTGCCGTTGCACACGGTCCTGAGCAGGCTCGTGGCGAGCAAGCCGAAGCTGCACTTCAACCCTGGCCTGCCGTTCGAGGCCGAGTTCGACTTCGTGGAACTGGCCGACGCCGCCGCGCAGCACATGCGGATCTGCGGCTGCGGGGAACGGCCGGCCGCCACGCGGGAGGCCAGTCGCTGGGTCGACGCCGACGGCCGCCGGTTCTTCGTGGTGCCGCACAAGGACAGTTCGCGGTTGCGCGGCTGTCTGATCGGTGGCGCGATCGGGGACGCGCTCGGTGCCAACACCGAGAACCTGCCGATGGAGGTCGTCTACGAGCGCCACGGGCCGGACGGCATCACGGACCTGCCCGAGAAGCCGGACATCACCGACGACACCCAGATGACGCTGTTCACGTTCGAGGCGGTCATCCGATCGCACGTGCGGCAGCGGGTCACCGGCGAGCGCGAGATCACCGGCCTCACCCAGAACGCGTACCAGCGCTGGCTGCACACGCAGAAAACGCCGTGGGACAAGGCCCGCGGCATTCACTCCACTGTGGACGAACCGGACGGCTGGCTCATCTCGCACCAGGAGCTCTTCCGGATGCGGGCGCCAGGACTCACGTGCACGAGCGCGTTGCAGGAGTACGCCCGCACCGGCGAGCAGGCCACGATCACCAAGCCCGTCAACGACTCCAAGGGCTGCGGCGGTGTCATGCGGGTCGCGCCGGTGGCCCTTGCCGACGACGATCCGATGGTCGTGTTCGCGCTGGCGACGGCCAACGCGGCACTGACGCACGGCCACCCGAGCGGCTACCTGTCCGCAGGAGTGTTCGCCGTGCTGGTGCACCAACTGTTGCGCGGCAAGGATGTCGCGGACGCGCTGGACGTCGCCGTCGACTCGCTCGTCCGGCGCGAAGGCCACGAGGAGGTCGTCGCGGCCATCGAGCACGCCCTCGAACTCGCGGCCCTCGGCTCACCGAGCGTGGCGAGGGTCGAGGAACTGGGCCGTGGCGGCGTCGGCGACACGGCGCTCGCCATCGCGTTGTACTCGGTGCTGGTCACCGACGATCCGAACGACGCGTTGCTGCTCTCGGTCAACCACGGCGGCGACAACGACTCGACGGCGTCCATGTGCGGCAACCTCGCCGGCGCGTTGCACGGCGTCGAGAAGATCCGCCCGGACTGGGTCGAGCGCGTGCAGTTCCGCGAGGTCGTCGACCGGATGGTGGCGGACTGGGAACTGGAGACCAGCCAGGCCGCGCCAGTAGGACAGGAGTGGTTCGTCCGGTATCCGCCGTCCTAGGGCCTGTGTCGAAGTCTGGTCCGCGATAGCCGGGCCCGAGGCGGCCCCTGGCGGCACGGCCGGACGACCCACATACAACACCGGTATGCGGGCCGTCCGGCCGCACCACCAGGAACCACCTCAAGCGCGACTCTCATCGAACCAGACTTCGACACAGGCCCTAGGGTGGGTCATGCTCGTTCTCGCGGTGGACCTCGGCACGACGGCGACCAAGGTCGTGGCGGTGGACGCGCAGGCTCGCGTCGTCGCGTCGACCGAACGCGCCTATCCCATGCGCACCAGCGGTCTCGAAGCCACGCACGACCCGAGGCAGGTGCTCGACGCGGCACTCGACGCACTGCGCGAACTGGCTTCGGAGGACGTCCGAGCGATCGCGTTGACCGGCGCGATGCACTCGATCATGGGTCTGGACTCGGACCTGACACCGGTCACGGACGCCCTGAGCTGGGCAGACAACCGCGCGGTCGAGCAGACCGAACGCCTGCGGGGCACGGCAGAGGGACGTGAACTGCACCAGCAGACCGGTGCGCCGATCCACTCGTTCACGCCGCTGATGAAGCTCGCCTGGTTCCACGAGAACGGCGTCCGCGCCGCGAAGTGGTGCGAGATCAAGGACTTCGTGCACCTGCACCTGACCGGCGAACTGCTCAACGAGCACTCGTCCGGCTCCGGCACGGGCCTGATGAACATCCACACCCTGCAATGGCACGAGCCGTCGCTGGAGTTCGCCGGCGTCACCGCGGACCAGCTCCCGCCGCTGGTCGAGCCCACCCACTCGACGCCGCTGACGGCCGAGATCCCCGGCCTGCGCAAGGGCATCCCGGTGATCGTCGGCGGTGGCGACGGACCGTTGGGCAACCTCGGCGTCGGCGCGGCCACCCCGGGAGCCGGCGCGGTCTCGCTCGGCACGTCGGGCGCCCTCCGCGTGGCGCAGCAGGGACCCGGCGTCGACGAAGAAGGCCGCACGTTCAGCTACGCCATCGGCGAAGGCCTTTGGGTTCGTGGCGGCGCGATCAGCAACGGCGGCGTGGTCGCGCAGTGGGCCGCGGAGACGTTCAACATCCCGGTCGGTGAGCTTCTGCACCAGGCCGCCGACGTCGACTCGGACGGTCTCGTCGCGCTGCCGTACCTGCTGGGCGAACGTGCGCCGTGGTGGGACCCGACCGCGCACGCCGCGTTGCTCGGCCTCCGGCGCGAACACACCCCTGCGCAGATCACCAAGGCACTGGTCGAGGGTGTGTGCCAGCAGTTGGCGCTCGTGCTGGACGCCGTCCCGCAGGTCGACTCGCTGAGGATCACCGGCGGTGCGTTCCGCGCCCCGATCTGGGCTCAGACGCTGGCGAACACACTCGGCATGCCGTTGCACCTCACCGAGGACAGCGGCGGGTCGGCCGTGGGCGCTGCTTTGCTGGCGTGGCGGGCGCTGGGTGAGATCGAGTCGCTGACCGTCGACCTCGTGCAGCCGACGCAGACGATCACACCGGACGAGGCCGCCATCGAGAGGTACGCGAACGCACGGCCGTTCGTCGTGAAGGCCTACCGGGCGCTGGAAGACCTGTACGACGAATCACATCCTTAGCAAAGAAAACCTTTTGCCATCCGCGTGAGGATGGCGGTGTGGACCTCGCCCCCTTCAAGCACGTGCTGATGCTGCCCAGAGTCCGTCCGTTCACACTGCTGATGTTCTTCGCGAGGATGCCTCCGGCGGCAACAGGCGTGATCCTGACGCTGCACGTCGCGGTCACGCTGGACCGGGGCTACGGCGCTGCGGGCCTGGTCGGGGCGGCGGGCACGATCGGCATGGGGCTGGGCGCTCCGCTGATGGGCAGGCTGATCGACGCGCGCGGGCTGCGGTCGATGCTGGCGGTGAGCGTCACGGCCTCGGCGGCGTTCTGGCTGACGGCGCCGCTGATGGGCTACTGGACGTTGCTCGTGACGTCGTTCTGCGTCGGGCTGCTCGGTGTGCCGATGATGTCGATCGGACGGCAGGTCATCACCGCACTCGTGCCGGAGAGCCGGCGCCGCGTGGCGTTGTCGGTGGACTCGATCTCGGTCGAGCTGTCGTTCATGGGCGGGCCCGCGCTCGGCGTGTTCGTCGCGACGAAGTTCTCCACGAACGCCGCGCTGTTGTTCATCGGCGGCTCGATCCTGGTCGCCGGAGTGCTCCTGTACTGGGCGAACCCACCGATGATCCACGAGGACGAGGTCGTCGTCGACGGGCCGAAGCCCCGCGTGCTGGAGTGGATGCGCGGGCGGATCGTGGGCGTGCTGGTCGTGTGCGTCGGGGCGAAGTTGTGCCTGGTGGGCATGGAGGTCTCGGCGATCGCGTCGCTGGAGCACATCGGCAAGCAGAGCTGGCTCGGAGCGGTGTTCTTCGCGATGTGCGCGGCGTCGATCGTCGGCGGGCTGGTCTACGGTGGAGTGAAGCGAGTGCCCAGCGTGCTGGGGTTGCTGGTGCTCATGGCCGCGCTGGAGATTCCGGTCGGTTTGGGCGACGGCAACGTGCTGCTGCTGTGCCTGCTCCTCGTGCCGATGAACCTCATGTGCGCGCCATTGGTCGCGGCTTCCGGTGAGCACATCAGCAGGCTCGCGCCGCCCACCGCCCGTGGGCTGGCGCTCGGGCTGCAGGGGTCGGCGTTCACCGTCGGCAACGCGATCGGCGCACCGATCGTCGGTGTCGCGATCGACCGTGGGGGAGCGCTGGCAGGGTTCGCGATCGCCGGCGCGATGGGGTTGCTGGTCGCGGGCGTTGCCTGGCTGCTCGCCCGGCAGAGCAAACCGGTTGCCACCAGGGTGACGATGTCCTCGTGAACCTCGCCCCGTTCAAGTCGGTCCTGGCGCTGCCGGGGGTTCGTCCCCTGATGCTGCTGATGCTGTTCGCCAGGATCCCTCCGACGGCGGCGGGCGTCACGGTGACGCTGCACGTCGTCACCACGCTCGACAAGGGCTACGCGGCGGCCGGCACGGTGGGCTTCGCGACCATGATCGGCCTCGGCCTCGGGTCGCCGTTGATGGGCAAGCTGGTCGACAGCAAGGGCTTGCGGTTCGTGCTGGCGCTCAGTGTGCTCGAAGGCGCGTTCTGGCTGTCGGCACCGTTCATGGACTACTACGTGCTGCTCGTGCTGGCGTTCGCCAACGGGCTCGTGGCGGTGCCGGTGATGTCGATCGGACGGCAGGCGCTCACCGCGATCGTGCCCGAACCCCAGCGCAGGCCCGCGTTCTCGCTGGACTCGATCTCGGTCGAGCTGTCGTTCATGGTCGGGCCCGCGGCGGGCGTGCTGATCGCGACGAAGTTCTCGACCGGCACGGCGCTCGTCGTGATCGGCCTGGCGATCCTGACCGCGAGCGCTGTGCTGTTCGTCGTGAATCCCGTGCTGCTGCACGAGGACGACGTCCTCGAGGGCTCGCCTCCGAAGCTGCGGGAGTGGCTGCGCGGGCCGATGATCGCCGCGTTGATCATCCCGTTCGGCGCCACGATGGTGTTGTCGGGCATGGAGATCTCCGCGATCGCCTCGCTGGAGCGCACGGGTCAGCAGAGCTGGCTCGGGCTGATCTTCTTCGTGATGTGCGCGGCATCGGCCCTCGGCGGCCTCTTCTACGGCACCCTCAAACGGGTGCCGACCGGTGTCGTGTTGCTGGCGAGCATGGCGTTGCTGGAGATACCGGTCGGACTCGGCGACGGCAGCGTGTGGCTGCTGGCGCTCGCCTTGATCCCGATGAACCTCGCGTGCGCGCCGACGATCACGGCCTCGTCCGAGCAGATCGCGAAGAGCGCGCCACCCACGGCGCGCGGGCTGGCGCTCGGGCTGCAGGGCTCCGCGTTCACGTTCGGCGTCGCCGCGGGTCAGCCGCTCGCCGGGCTTGCCGTGGACCACAGCGGGCCCCCGCTCGGCTTCGTCGTCGCCGGAGTCGCCGGACTGGTGGTCGCCGGCGTCGGCTGGGTGTTGTCGCGGCAGCGTCAGGCGGTCTCGGTCACGTCCTGAGCGGAGTTGGCCAGCGCGAAGCCGGTCCGCAGCGCTCCCACGGCCTCGGACACGGCCTCGCGGAAGATCCCGCCGACGCCGAGCACGTTCGCGAAGCCGTGGAACAGGCCCTCGTGCCTGCGCAGCACCACCGGCACGCCCTCGGCGGCCAGTCGTTCCGCGAAGGCCTCGCCCTCGTCGCGCAACGGGTCGTAGCCCGCGGTCGCGATGTAGGTCGGGGGCAGCTTCGACAGGTCCTCGGCCAGCATGATCGACAGACGCGGGTCGTGGCGGTCCTTGCCGCCCTCGGTGTACTGGTCGAGGAACCAGTCCATCTTCTCGTCGGTCAGGAAGAACCCGTTGCCGAAGATCTCGCGTGACCGGCGACGCACCGACGCGTCCACACCGGGGTAGAAGAGCAGCAGGAACGCCAGGTCGATCTCGGCGGCGTGCGCGGTCACCGCAGCCAGGTTGCCGCCCGCGCTGTCCCCGCCGAGCGCGATCCGCTTCGGGTCGATGCCCAGGTCCTCGGCCTTGGCGATCGCGTAGCGCAGCACCTCGGCGGCGTCGTCGGCCGCGGCCGGGAACGGGGCCTCCGGGGCGAGCCGGTAGTCGGCCGCGAGCACGCGGACACCGGCCTCTTTGGCGAGGAAGCGGCACAGGTTGTCGTGGCTGTCGAGGCTTCCGGTCACCCAGCCGCCACCGTGGTAGAAGATCAACAGCGCCGAGCCGTCCGCGAGGCCGTCCGGCGTGTAGAGACGCCCGGCGAACTCCCCGATCGTGAGGTCGCGCGCACCCACCCCGGTGATCTTCGGGCCGGCCACGAGCTTCGAACTCAACTCCAGGTCCAGTCGGCTCTCGGATGCTGTCTTCGTGCGCCACTCCGTCCCGGACACCTGCTGGAGCCTGAGCAGCAACTGCGCCTCGGGGTGCAGGTCCTGGCCGTCCAGACGGATCGGACTGCCGGCGATGAGGCGGCGCACAGGGCCGGGGAGACCGAACGCGAAGCGCAGAGCACCGGCCATCACGGCCGCCTGGAAGTTCGACATGTGTTGCAGGTTACTCGCGAGTAGTGCTGGATCTCCAGGTATCTGGAGGTGGAAGGATCGTTGTCATGACGGTGACGGTGGTGGGCATCGGGGGCTCGATCAGGTCCGACTCGCAGTCCGAGCGGGCGCTGCGGGTGGCCCTGGAGGGCGCGCGCGAGCTTGGTGCGCAGACGATCCAATACAGCGGCCCTGACCTGGTGCTCCCGTTCTACGACCCGTCGGTGCCGGATCGCACGGACATCGCCATGAAGATGGTCGAGGACCTGCGCAGGTGCGACGGCGTGATCGTCGTGTCGCCGGGCTACCACGGCACCGTGTCCGGCCTGGTCAAGAACGCCCTCGACTACATCGAGGACCTCCGCGACGACGAACGCCCGTACCTCGACGGCCGCGCGGTCGGCACCATCACCGCCGCGTACGGCTGGCAGGCCGCGGTGAACACGCTGGCAGCGGTGCGCTCGATCGTGCACGCACTGCGCGGCTGGCCGACGCCACTCGGTGCCGCGATCAACTCCGCGCAGGTCAAGTTCGACGGCGACGGTGCCTGCTCGGACGCCGACGTCGACCGGAACCTGCGGGTGATCGGCCGCCAGGTCGCCGAGTTCGCGCTGAGGCAGGCGTCTCAGCTCGACGTGAACTGAGTCACCATCGGGCATTTAAGTCGTGCACGATGCGTTCTCCCTGAGTGAAAGGCTTTTAGTCACTGACTCAAGGGAGAGCGGAATGGAAGCGCTGTACACGGCTGAGGCGACTGCTTACGGCGAAGGCCGCAACGGCGAGGTTCGCTCGTCCGACGGTGTGATCGACGAGGTCCTGTCGGTCCCCAAGGAGATGGGCGGCCCCGGCGGCGAAGCGACCAACCCGGAGCAGCTGTTCGCGGCCGGTTACTCGGCATGCTTCAACTCCGCTATCGCAGCCGTCGCGCGCGCCGGGAAGATTCAGGTCGCTTCTTCTGAGGTAACCGCCAAGGTGGGGATCGGCTCCAACGGCGCCGGCGGCTTCCAGCTCGCCGTCGAGCTCGCGGTGAAGATCCCCGGACTCGACCAGGCGGTCGCGGAGAAGCTCGTCGAGCAGGCCCACCAGGTCTGCCCGTACTCCAACGCGACGCGCGGCAACATCGAGGTGGCGCTCACCGTCACCGTCTGAGGAGGCGCGTTTCACCATGGCCAAGAACCCGATCACCAGCCCACTGGCTGACGCCGACCGCGACGCGGTGGGCAAGATCCTGCAGGCGACACTCGTGGACCTCGTCGACCTGTCCCTGATCGGGAAGCAGGCGCACTGGAACGTGATCGGCAAGAACTTCCGCAGCGTCCACCTTCAGCTCGACGAACTGGTCGTACTGGCACGCAACGCCGCCGACCAGGTAGCCGAGCGGGCGGCCGCTCTCGGCGTCACGCCGAACGGCACGGCGAAGACCATCGCCGCGTCGTCCGGCGTGCCCGAGATCGCGTCCGGCTGGCTGAAGGAGGACCAGGTCGTCGAGTCGATCACGACTTCACTGGCGTCGCTGATCTCCCGCATGCGCACCCGCATCGACGAGACCGACAAGCCCGACCTCGTCACCCAGGACCTGCTGATCGGCATCACGCAGGAACTGGAGCAGGCGCACTGGATGTGGCAGGCCCAGTCGGCCTGACGGCTCAGCCGGCCCGACGGCTCAGCCTGCCTGACGGTCGCACGGCCGACGGTCGGTAGGTCGGCCGACGGTTGGTCGGCCTGACGGCTCAGAGCATCAGCAGACGGATGGCCCGTTCCTCGATGGAACGGGCCTCGTCCACTTTTCCGGCCAGGTCGTCGTAGTCGCCGCCGTTCGCGATCTCCGACCAGAGCGCGCCCGACGCCCGGAACTCCTGTGCACCAGGCAGTCCGGCTTCTTCGAGGAACTCGGCGTAGAGCGGCCGCGTAGCTGCGGGCGCGGTGAACTCGACCTCCAGGCAGTCGCGCAGCCGCTGCTTCACGAACCCGGGGTCGTCGGCCCAGCGCCGGCCCCAGCCCTTCTTCCCCTTGTCGCGCAACTGCTCCGCGAGCTTGCGCATGCCGGAGAAGCCGAAGTTCACGTCGAAGTTGTTGCCCAGCACCGGCCCGGTGAGGTGCTCGCACGTCATCTTGACGGCCGCGGCAACGTCCGGCTCGCCTGTCCGTTCGCCGATGCTGATCATCTCGTGCCTGCCCTGACCCCAGCTGGCCATGAACTCGCCGAGCGGCTGCACGTTGGTCCCGTGGTTGTGCACGGTGACCGTGTCGCCGTCTGTCCCCAGCACCCCGACCGGGTGCTTCTCCTTGCCCAGCAAGCAGATCACCGGCCCGTCAACATCGCGGAGCTGCTTCTCGGCCTTGCGCGCCGAGGTCGTGCTGGTGACGTCGTGCGCGATGTTGGCGTGCGCGAGCGCGGTCGGGATGAACGGCGCCGGGTGGTGCCGCGCAACGATCGTCATGGTCGGCGTGTGGCCCTTGTACTCGAACACGAAGTACATGAACCCGATGCCGCCGCCCAGCCCAGCGAGCATCGCCTCGGACCACTCGTCGTCGAGCATCTCCCGCAGCAGCCAGGAGTCGTGCATCTGACCCGTCGGCCGGGCGTCCTTGAGCACGTGCCTGCGGGCGGTGGTGTACGACTCGCCAGTGCGCTCCATCCGGGCGCGAACCAGGCGCTTGAACGACTTCTGCTCGGTCATGGCGTGCCTTTCGCGGACGCGCTGGAGCCGTTCCCCACGCCTTGCTCTGCTCGTCCGGGCTGCGTTCGTGCACACGACAGACACGACTGACCGGCGCCGGGAGGACAGGAGTCCCCTTTGCCTCCGCGACGCCGGCCAGCGTGGGTGACCGATCAGGAGGTGAGGCGCTCGGCAGCGCCATCACCATGCTACTTCGGGTACCGCTGCACGACGAGCGCTCCGCAGCCAACCCGGGACCGTCTCCCAGGCCCATCGCGAGCGATCTCCACGGCCAACGCTGGGACCGTTCTGCCCCGGAACCAACGCCGGGACCGCGCCGGGATCGTTCCACCCTGGAGCCGGCGCCGGGACCGCTCTGGTGCCGGGACCGTTCCGCTCCTGGAGCCAGCGCCGGGACCGTTGTGGCGCCGGGACCGCTCCGGTGTCAGCGCCGGGACCGTTCCGAGTCCGTCCCGGCCGTGTCGCAGTGGTCGTGTCGGCGTGGCCGAGCTGCCGTGCCACCGCTCCCCGCGCGATTCCTCATGACGCAACGCGCGATCCCCGGATTTGGTTCCCGCTCTGTCCACAGGTACCCGAGTCTCAGATAACCGCAGGTCAACGAATAGGCAGCCTGTGGACAACTCGCGATCATGAACTACTTCGCGGCCAGGTGCCGCCTTGCGAAGTCCACTTCGGCCGCCGTCTGACGGATCGTCTCCGCGACGACCAACGAGCCGTGGCCCGCGTCGTAGCGGTACATCTCGTAGGCGTGGTCGCGGGCCGCGAGCGCGTCGAGGTAGTTGTCGATCTGCCTGATCGGGCAGCGCGGGTCGTTCTCGCCCGCGAGGATCAGCACCGGCGCGGTGACCTGGTCGACGTAGGTGAGCGGCGAGCACTCCTTGTACAGCTCGGGCAGTTCCTCCGGGGAGCCGCCGAACAGTGCGCGGTCGAACGCCCGCAGCGGTTCCATCTCGTCCTCGTAGGCGGCGAAGTAGTCCGCCACCGGGACGCCCGCGACGCCGACGGTCCAGCGTTCCGGCTGGGTGCCGATGCCGAGCAGGGTCAGGTAGCCGCCCCACGAGGCGCCGTTGAGGACCGACTTCGACGGGTCGGTGAGGCCCGATTCGACCGCCCAGTCGTGCACGGCGGCGATGTCCTCGAGTTCGGTGATGCCCGGCCTGCCCTCGATGGCGTCACGCCACTTCGAGCCGTAGCCGCTGGAGCCGCGGTAGTTCACGTGCACGGTGGCGAACCCGGCGTCCAGCCACACCGCGCGGTAGGCGGAGAAGCGGTCCTCGTCGGAGGAGTGCGGGCCGCCGTGGATCAGGAAGACGGTCGGGAACGGGCCCTCGCCCTCGGGCTTCGAGACCATCGCGTGCACGTCGCCGACGAACACGTCCTCCAGCGGCGCGGACGTCGCGGGTTTGGCGCCGGCGGGCTCGACCAGCACGCGTTCGGTGCCGTCGGTGGCCAGCGCGCGGATGACCGTGGACCTCTCGGCGGACGACCAGGAGTACTCGATCGTGCCGTCCGGGCGCACGCCCGCCGAGCCGATCACGCCGGGGGCGGTGTCCAGAGTGGACAGTTCGCCGGTCGTGAGGTCGTAGCGGTGCGCGGTGTTGCGGGCGTGGTGGGTGTGCACGATCAGCAACGCGGACGCGTCCGGGTACCAGTCGGCGGAGACCTCACCCGGCAGGTCGAGGACGATCTCCTGCTCGGTGCCGGCGGCGACGTCCCAGATCAGCAGCTCTTCGCGACCGCGGCGCTCGTGCAGCACCAGCAGCCGCTGGTCGCCGCGCACCGGGCTGAACGAGATGGCGTCGAGGCCCTTGCCCTTGCCGTCCCACTTCTCGGCGATCGTCTCGCCGTTGTCCGCGTTGAGCGCGCGCAGGGCCATGTGCCGGTTGTCGCCGTGCTCGGAGTGCGCGATCACGACGATCGACTCGTCCTTGGACAGCGCGGTGACGCCGGCGTCGTTGACGTGCTGGTAGAGCACCTCGCTCTTGCCGTTGCGCGCCAACCACACCGTGGTGCCGTCGTCGGTCGACGCGGCCACCGCCGTGACGGTGCGGCCGATCTCCAGACCCGCCGGGTAGCCGGGGGTCACGTCGGCGACCGCGGGCTCCGCCTTGCTGCCGTCGGCCTTGAACGGCTCGCGCACCCAGACGCCGAACTCGTCGCCGTCGTGGTCGTCGAACCACCAGATCTCGGTGCCGTCCGGGTTCAGCGTGGCGTGCGACGTGCCGTTCGGGCGGTCGGTGACCTTGCGGTGCTCGTCCGTTTCGCGGTCCCAGGAGTAGATCTCCCACACGCCACTCGCGTTGGAGACGTACAGAGTGCGGTCCGGTGCGTCGTCGGCCCATCCGGGCAGGCTCATCCGGGGAGCGGTGAACCGCTCACGCCACCGGGTCTCGGCGGCCGCGTCCTCGAAGAGCTGTTCCGGAATCTCGGGAGAAGGGTGCGTGGTCACGGTTCAACACTAGAGTCAGCGGTCGGTTCTAGGGGGATTCCACCTGACAGAACCACCACAGTGGGGTGTGCTGCTGGTACGCCGCGCTGGAGTCCGCCGTCCTGCGGGCACCAGCATTCTTTGTCACAAGGCCACAGCCCGAGGAACCGCAGCTGATTAGTTGAATCGAGTCAGAGGTTCTAGGTGTGGGGTTGCGCGAGAGTTAACGTTGATGCATGTCCGAAACGATGGATCGCCTCGCCGGGGCCGCCACGTTGGAGGAAGTGCAACGTATCGTCCGCACCACGGCCAGGTCGTCGCTGGTCGCGCACGGTGCGACGCTGGTGCTGCTCGACGGCGACCTCTGCTACTACGCCGACGAGGACTCGATGAGCCCGCTGTGGAAGGGCCAGCGCTTCCCCGCCGTGAACTGCATCAGCGGCTGGGCGATGCTGAATCGTCAGACCGTGGCGATCAGGGACATCCGCTTCGACTCGAGGATTCCTCAGGAAGCGTATCGGCCGACCTTCGTGCGAAGCCTGCTGATGGCCCCGATCCTGCGCCCGGAACCGCTCGGCGCCATCGGCTGCTACTGGGCCGTCCCGCACACCGCGACCCCCGAAGAGACCGAAACGCTGGAGTCACTGGCCCTGGCCGCCGGCGAGGCGCTCGAACGCTTCCCGGAAGGCCTGCCCGCGCGGGGCTTCATCAACTGACGTCCTGGAAGTGCCGCAGCGCCAACGGCCGCTGCAGGTACTCGTCCTCATCGGGGAACGTCACCGGATCGGTGCGCCAGCCGGGACCGGCGTAGTTCTCCAGCGCCTGCTCGTCCCGCCACCGGCTCACGTACTGCACGCGCCGCGGGTCGTCGAGGTCGACGAGCACCTCGTGCCCCACCAGTCCGTCGTAGATCTCGGGAAACGTCCTGACGAGATCCCGCACCCGCGCGACGAACTCCTGCTCCCGGCCCGGCTTCACCAGAGCCTCCGACACCCGCGTCAGCATGGTGCCGAGCCTATTGCCGGCCGAGCTCCTCCTCGAAGATCCGGTCGACCTGCCGCGAAGCACGCGACAACGCCCGGACCGCGATGAAGACCACGATGAAACCGACGGCCACGACGGCCGTCACCCAAGCAGAAGTGAGCATGAAAACGATCCCCAGGGACTGCAGCACGACAATTGCTTTGGCCGCTATGACGATCCAGGACCTAGTAGAAGCATTGGCGGCGGAGGCGGAGTCCATCACTTACATCTCCCGACTTGTTCAACGGTGGCTGAACCACAGCCTTCGTCGTTTGGATCAAGACCCCCGTTACGCAACGTCAGTTGAACCGTCAACCTTCACTCGTAAGGGTTAACGCTACGTGGTCGTTCCGGAATATTTGAACCGGAACGATGGCGCAGTGTCATGCAACGACGGTGGCGTCTACGGCCGCTCGTGTCGAGACGCGTCACACGATCGGGTGGTCTATCGGGAAGGTTGATGACTTTTCGAGGTGACTGCGAAGGACCTTCGACCCTGTGTGCGAAGGGACCTTCCGATCGACTTGTCGACAAACAAAAGGCGAGACAAATTCACGACGAAAGAAAAGGCTCGATTCCAGTCCGGGATGGAATCGGGTTGGGATCGGGTGGGCAGACCGATGCCGCACGAGATGATCTGGGCGTGAACTGGTCCCGAGTCGACGCCTGGCTCCGCACTCACGCGCCCGAGTTGCGCTCCAAGTTCCTGTCGCCAGCCTCTGCGGGCGACGTGGCGGCTGCCGGTCGCTGGAGGTCCGCGAGGCGATGATGCGGATCCGGCGTGAGGTCGCGGTCGATCCGCGGGTGGGGGACGTCGACAGCCACGAGGCGCGAAAGCTGGCTGAACCCGCCGGGTCGCTCATCGGAGACCTGTGGCTGCCGCTCTTCGTCCCGATCGCGGTCAGCGCGTCCGGCAGCTACCTGTTCGTCGATTTGCGAGAAGGGCCGCTGCGCGGGTGCGTGATGGCGTTCGACAACGTCGAGGGCGCAGACGAAGAACCACTCTGGGAGAACCTCGCCGCGATGCTCGACGCGGTGGTGGAGTGGCTCGAGGGCGACTTCCGCTTTCTCCCGAATTAGCCCGGAATGCCGGCCGCGGCGGGGCGCCTCAAGGGCGCCCCACCGGCGGTGGTCATCCGTTGTTCAGCAGGGCGAGGATCTGGTTCAGCAGGGCGGCCAGTGCCTGAAGTCCGGTGGGCGAGCCGGGGAGGGGGATTCCGACGATCGCGCACAGCAGGTTGCCGAGCAGGTTGCCCGGACCCGGTTCCGCGGTGATGTTCAGGTGCACTCGGTCCAGGTGCACGACCAGGCCCAGCAGGTCGAGGTCCAGCGGTCCGAGCACCAGGTCGAGGATCTCGCAGGAGACCTGCGAGACGCCCACCGGGGCCGTGATCTCGCGCGACTCGGTCCCCACCAGCTGACCAGCGGAGTCAGTAAGGGTCAGGTCGACGATGCCGTTGGCGAGCGCGGTGGTGCCGTTCTCCGCGAACCCTGTCGGCGTGAACGTACCGACCACGGTGCCGACGCCGCCCGAGGCATCGGTGAACGTGCCGGTGACAGGCGTGCTCAACGCCGGGGCGGCCGGCGCGGGGGCGGCGGACGCGGTGCCCGCCCCGCCGAATAAGGCGAGCAGAACGGCGACGACCACGGTGACGACCGCGGAGCGGCCAAAGATGCTGAATCTCACGATGAGCTCCTTTCAAGTCACGAACTCGACTCTGCAGGAGTAGCCGAACCGCCTCGAAAGAAACGCTTGGAACGCAGGCAGGAACGTGAGCAATTTCAACTGATCGATATCCCGCTGACCCGTACCCAAATCAACGGGCAATCGTTTGTCGCTCTGTTTTGGGGAAGCTGAAAACAAAGATACCGTATATTACGAAGCTGCTGTGTTGTCTATGGGCGCGCTGGTCGTTGCTGTCTGCCGGCGGTTGGCCGGCGTGCATGCCTTGCCCGCCGCGCTCGGGCGCGGCCTTGAGCGTGGGCGGGCCTCAAAGGCCTGAAAACACAAATCAGCCCCTGTCCACGTCTACTGTGGACAGGGGCTGATTTGTTTTATTCAGTCGGGGTGACAGGATTTGAACCTGCGACCTCTTCGTCCCGAACGAAGCGCGCTACCAAGCTGCGCCACACCCCGGCTGGGAACATGTAGAACTCTACATCATGTCCGCGCCAGCTCCGAATCGGACCCCCTCATTTCGCCCCTGACCAGGCGCAACGGGTCGCGGAACCAAGGTCAGCAGGGAAGCTTCCGGTGGGCAGCAGAAGCGCACCGGCGCGTACGGCGAAGTGCCCATGCCGGCGGACACGTTCATCCACATGTGTGAGCCCCAGCGCGAAACTCCGCGGGCGCGGCCTCGGTCCAGTTCGCAGTTCGTCACCACTGCGCCGTAGAACGGGATGCGGAGCTGGCCGCCGTGTGTGTGGCCGGCCATCACGAAGTCGTAGCCGTCGGCGGCGAACGGGTCCAGCACGCGCGGTTCCGGGGAGTGCGTGACGCCCAGCCTCAAAGCGGCACTGGGATCCGGGGCGCCGGCGATGTCGGCGTAGCGGTCGCGCTTCAGGTGCGGGTCGTCGAGGCCTGCGCAGAAGATGGCCTGGCCGTTCACCATGATGGTCTTGCGCAGGTGGGTGAGGTCTTCCCAGCCGCGTTCGATCATGCCGGCTCGCAGGTCGCGCCACGGGAGCGTCACGCCGTGGATGCGCTTTGTCTTGGACGACGGCAGCAGGTAGCGGACCGGGTTCTTGAGCCTCGGCGCGTAGTAGTCGTTGCTGCCGAAGACGAACACGCCCGGCTTGTCGAGCAGCGGGCCGAGCGCGCGCAACGTGCCGGGGACGGCGTCCTTGTGCGCGAGGTTGTCGCCTGTGTTGACCACGAAGTCCGGGTTCAGGTCGGCCAGCGCGGCCACCCAGCGCTGCTTCGACACCTGGTTCGGCGTCATGTGCAGGTCTGAGATGTGCAGCACGCGGATCGGCTTGGCTCCGGGGGACAGGACCGGCACCGTGGCGGTGCGCAGGGTCCAGTGCCTTCTCTCGATTCCCGCCGCGTACGCGACGGTCGCGGCGCCGAGAGCGGTCGTGGCGAGGAGGGCGCGGCCCAGCTTGTTCACGCGTCAAGGGTACGGAAGGGCGTTAACTCGATCGGCGCGGCATCCGGGGGGCGGTACCGTTCTGCGCCATGGCGGACTTGAAGACGCGGCTGAAGAACGACCTGACTGTCGCGATGAAGGCACGGGAGACCGTCACGGCCGGTGCGTTGCGGATGGCGCTCACGGCCGTCACGAACGAGGAGGTCTCGGGCAAGCAGGCCCGCGAGCTCTCCGACGACGAGGTCGTGAAGGTCCTCTCGCGCGAGGCGAAGAAGCGCAAGGAGGCCGCTGAGGCCTTCGACGGTGCCGGGCGGGCCGAGAAGGCCGACCTGGAGCGCCAGGAGCTCGCCGTGCTGGAGATCTACCTTCCCAAGCAGCTCGACGACGCGGAGCTGCAGTCCATTGTGGACAAGGCGTTCGACGCTGTCGCCGCTCAGCTCGGTGAGGCGCCGGGGCAGAAGCAGATGGGCCAGGTCATGAAGGCCGTCAACGCCGAGGTCGCCGGGCGTGCCGACGGTGGCCGGGTGGCCGCCGCGGTGAAGGCCAAGCTCGTCGGCTAGAACGCAGTGCCGCAGCGGTGGACGACCGCTGCGGCACCCCAACTCAGAACGCCTTGTCGACCGCGTCCGCGAACTCGCCCATCGACCCGAACTCCAGGTCGTAGCTGTAGTCGCCGGACGGCTCCGGCGTCGCGCCCCAGCCCGGACGGTCGCTCCGCCGGTTGATCCACACGGACGGCAGCCCCTCCCGCTTGGCTGGAACGTGGTCGTGGAACAGGCTCTGCGCCACGTGCAGCAGCTCCGAGCGCTGCACGCCCAGCGAGTCCAGCTCGCGATCCAACGCCCGGAAGTGGTTCTCGGCGGGCTTGTACGCGCCGACGTCCTCCGCGGTGATGATCGCCGCGAAGTCTCCGCGCAGCTGCCGGTTGCTGCCCGCGAACCCGGCGCGGTGCACGTTCGACAGAATGATCAACTGGTAGCGGGAAGCCAGGCGCGCCAACGCGTCCGCGGAGTCGGGGAACGCGGGCCAGTCCGGCACCGAGTCACCCAGCCGGCGCGCCCACTCGTCGCTCACTTCACGTCCCAAAGAAACGCCGGTCTGCCGAAAAGCCGTGGCCAGCACGTCCGGGTACAGCGCGGACGGCGTCGCCACCTGGGCGGCCGCCTCCTGCTTGCCGTACGCGAGCAGCAGTTCCTCGTCGGACAGCGAGAGCCCTTGTTCGCGCGCCCACGGTGACAGCACCGCGGCGATGCCGGTCTCCCAGTCGATGAGCGTGCCGTAGCAGTCGAAGCTGAGCGCCTTGAACGCTGTCAGGTCCATGACCCAAACTGTAGTACAGTTCAACTGTAAGGCAACCCGTTAAACTGGCCGCATGTCAGCCCTCGACGGCCTCGAAGTGCGCCGCACCACCACGGCCCAGCAGCTGGCCGACGGCCTCTCCGAACGGATCATGGCCGGCGCTTTCGGCCCTGGTGACAGGCTCAGGGAGAGCGCGATCGCGGCCGAGCTCGGGGTCGCGCGCAACACCATCCGCGAGGCCGTCCGGATCCTGGAGCTGACCGGCCTGGTCCACTACGAGGTCAACCGCGGCGCCGTCGTCATCGCGCCCACGCCGGAGAAGATCGACGCGCTCTACACCGCCCGCGAACGGCTGGAGACCGCCGCGATCGCCCGCACCCCGCGCCCGGAGCAGCTCAAAGCGATCACCGACGCGTTCGAAGAGCTGCAAGAAGCCGCACGGACCGGTCACGGCATCGTCGACCGCGATCTCGCGTTCCACCAGAAGATCGTCGCGCTGCTCGACAGCACGAGGCTGGACGAGTTCTTCGCCTCGCTGACCAAGGAACTGCGCTTCTACCTCACGGTTCTCAGCAAGTCCGAGACGCCAGAGGAGGTCGTGGCGGAGCACGAGGCCATCCTCGACGCCATCCGTCTCGGCGACCGCGCCAGGGCGGTCGCCGAGATCCGTGCCCACGTCGACGTGAGCGTCCAGCGCCTCACAGCGATGCTCGCCTGAGCGCTACCGGGGTTCGGGTTCGGTCGGCAGCGTGATCGGTGGCGGCTCGTTCGGGTTGCCGGGGTTGGGCGGCGGCTGCGACGGCGGCTCCGTGGCCACCGGCGGCGGCACGTACCCCGAGCTCACCGACAGCGTGATCACCGTGCCGCGCAACGCGTTGCCGCGCGGCGACTGGCTGACGACCGTGCCCTTCGTCTTCTCGGAGTTCACCGACTGCTGGCTCACCTTGTAGCCGGCCTGCTCCAGGATCCGCACGGCGTCGTTGGACTGCCTGCCCACGACGTCGGGCACCTGGATCTCGCGGCCGCCCTTGAGGTAGCGCTGCTCCACCTGCGGCAGCTGGGCCACCGGCAGGGGCGCGTGCATCTTCGACATCGTCTCGAACCACGTCTTGGCCGGGATGGTGCCGCCGAAGATGTTGCCGTTGCCGCACAACCGGGGTGCGGCTCCCACGCAGATCGGGCGGGGCGAGTTGCCGTCGTTGAACGTCTGCACGGCGCCCGCGAAGTCCGGGGTCGCGCCGATGAACGCCGCCGACTTGTACTCCTCGGTGGTGCCCGTCTTGGCGATCATCGGCCGGGTCCACTTGGCGGCACGGGCGGCGGCCGCGGCGGTACCACTGCCGACGTCGTCCTTGCTCATGCCGACCGCGAGCCCGTTCGCGAGGCCTTCGGCGACGACCTGCTCGCACGGCGCCTCGTTGACCGGGATCGGCTTGCCGTTGCGGTCCAGCACCTTCGCGATCGGCGTGGGCGGGCACCACTTGCCGCCGCTCACGATGGTCGCCGCGACGTTCGCGAGCTCCAGAGTGGACACCGGCGCGGGCGAGAGCGTGAACGACGCGTTGCCGCCGTTCTGCTTGTAGAACTCGGTCTGCGAGACGCGGTTCTGCTTGTCCTTGGCCTTCGGGTCGGGCCTCGTGCCCTGCAGGTTCGTCGCCATCGTCTCGCGCATGCCCAGCCGCGAGGCCATGTCCACGACCGCGTCCATGCCGGTCTGCTCCTCGAGGATCACGAAGCCGGTGTTCGGCGAGGTCGCGAGAGCCTGCTGCAGCGTCATCGACGACGGGTAGCTCGAGTCGAAGTTCGACAGGCAGTACCAGCGCGTGCCGGGCTCACCGGTGCTCGGGCAGCGCTGGGCGCCACCCTTGAAGACCCGCGAGGTGTGCGAGGTCGGCGTCGGGATGACGTTCTCGATGCCGAGCCCCTTCTCCAGCGCCGCCGCGGCCGTGAAGACCTTGTAGACCGAGCCCGCGCCGAACTTGTTCTCCACGCCGCTGGGCAGGTCGTACGTCGTCTGGCGCAGGTCGGCCTTCAGGCCGTAGTCGCGGTTCGCGACCAGTGCCAGCACGTCGTGGCGCTCCTTGCCGGGCTTCACGATCGCCATCGTGTTCGCGATGCCGTCGGTGCCCTTGCCGACGCCCGCCTCGGCCGCCGCCTTCGCCTGCGAGGTGGCTGCTCTGTCCAAAGTGGTCTGAATGGTGTAGCCGCCGGTGCGCAGTTGTTCCTCGCTGAAACCCGCTCGCTGCAAGTAGTTCACGACGTACGAGCAGAAGAAACCGTTTTCCGGACCGGCGCCGACACAACCGTTCGGCGGGGTGCGAACCGGAGTCGCGAGACCCAGTCCTTCCTTCTTCGCCGCCTCACCCGCGTCGCGCGACAGCTTGTCGTTCTCGACCATCCTGTCGATCACTTTGTTGCGCCGGTCCAAAGCTTTGTCCGGATACGCTTCGGGGTCGAGCGCTGACGGACTGTTCACCATTCCCGCGAGCATCGCGGCTTGTGGAACCGTCAACTTGTCCGGCGTCGTGCTGAAGTAAGCCTGCGCCGCCGCCGCGATGCCGTAAATGGTCGAACCGAATGGAACGACGTTGAGGTACCGGGCGAGGATCTCCTCCTTGCCGAGCTTTCGCTCCAGCTGCAGCGAGATCCGGGCCTCGCGCATCTTGCGCGCGATGGTCTGCTCCTGGGCCTTGGCCTGCTCCAGCTTGTTGTTCCGCGCGACCACGTGGACCAGGTAGTTCTTGACGTACTGCTGGGTCAGCGTGGAGGCGCCCTGCGACACCGAGCCGCTGACCTGGTTCGTCAGTCCCGCGCGGATCGTGCCCTTCCAGTCCACGCCCTGGTGCTCGTAGAACCTGCGGTCCTCGACCGAGATCAGCGCCGCCTTCATGGTCGGCGAGATCTTCTCGGGAGGTGTCAGGACTCTGTACTGGTCGAACAGGTAGGCGATCGGTGCGCCGTCCTTGTCCGTGACCGTGGTGATCAACGGAGGATCCGTCGTCACCAGGTCTGCCGAGATGCTGTCCACAGTGTCGCTGGCTCTGTTCGAGACGAGGCCTGTCGCACCCACGACTGGGAACAGCATGCCGGCGAGGAGAACCCCAGCCAGCAGGCACAGGCCGAGCATCTTGAGCACGCCATTCCTGACTCGCACGCGGGTCAGCGTACGCCGTACACGAACGGGTGAAGGTGATCAGTAAGTGCCGTTACTCAGCATGAGTAGACATACGCAAGACAGGTAACAGTCGGGTGACCCAGGCTTGGACAGGGAACCGAACAGCACTACAGTCCGTCAACGTCCAAGGAATGCAGCCGTGGCTCGAACGCTACGGCATCCGTGGCAGGGGTGTGGCGGATTTCCACATTTGGACAGCACTGAGGAGTGGGGGATATGAACCAGGGGGATTGGCGTATCAACGCTTCGTGCCGTGACGAAGAGCCGGACCAGCTCTTCGTTCGAGGTGCGGAGCAGCGCAAGGCGAAGCTCGTGTGCCTGGGATGCCCGGTGCGCATGGAATGCCTGGCCGAAGCGCTGGACAACAAGATCGAATTCGGTGTCTGGGGAGGCATGACCGAGCGCGAACGCCGTGCTCTGCTGCGCCGTCGTCCGGACGTGGACTCGTGGTTCGAGTTGCTCGACAACGCACGTCAAGAGCACACCGAAGACACGAGGGTCAGCTAGGCGCTGAGCGCCTATTCGCCGGCGAGTCGACGACCTATCTCCCGAAGGCCGTCGAGGTCGTGCACGTCAGCAGGCAATGCGGGCACGCCGACCAGCGCGACGCCGGGGTGAGCACGCGTGAACCGGGCCAGCAGCCGCTTCTCACGATCGGCCACTGCCACCCGGTCCGCGTGCAGCCGGAGCACTGCCGCGGCGAGCGGCGCGTCACCGGAGCGGTCCAGGTCATCCGCTGCGGCGACCGCCTTCGCCGCGGGCAGGTCCGCCGCGAGCACGGGATGGGTCCTGTTCGCGACGAGCCCGCACAACGGCATGTTCTCCGCGCTGAGGCGTTCCACGAAATAGCTCGCTTCGCGCAATGCGTCCGGTTCGGCCGCCGCCACCACCACGAAACCGGTTCCGGGCGAGCGGAGCAGTTCGTACGTGCGCTGGGCACGTTCGCGGAATCCGCCGAACATGCTGTCGAACGCCTGAACAAAGGTTGACGCGTCCTGCAACAGCTGGCCGCCGACGATCGTCGACACAGCACGTGTGAAAAGGCTGAAACCGGTTCCGACGATCTTCATCAGCCCCCGGCCGCTCGCGCGCGCCGGAGCCGACAGCATCCTGATGAACTTGCCGTCGAGCACCGTCGACAGGCGCTGCGGCGCGTCCAGGAAGTCGAGCGCCGACCGGCTCGGCGGGGTGTCGACGATGATCAGGTCCCACTCGTCCTGCGCCACCAGCTGGCCCAGCTTCTCCATCGCCATGTACTCCTGCGTGCCGGAGAACGACGAGGAAATGGTCTGGTAGAAGGGGTTCGACAGGATCTGGTCGGCCCGGTCGCGGCCCGCGTGGGTCAGCACCATGTCGTCGAACGTGCGACGCATGTCGAGCATCATCGCGAACAGCTCGCCCTTGGGCTCGAAGCCGTCCACGACGACCTCGCGCGGATGGTTGTCCAGTTCCCGCAGGCCCAGCGACTGCGCGAGCCGCCGGGCGGGGTCGATCGTCAGCACGACCACGCGCCTGCCGCGTTCGGCCGCACGCAACCCCAGCGCAGCCGCGGTCGTCGTCTTGCCCACGCCGCCGGAGCCGCAGCAGACCAGGACGCGCGTCTCCAGGTCGTCCAGCAACGGGTCGAAGTCGAGTCTGGTGGTCATCGGACACCCGCCGCGACCAAGGCCTCGGCCAGTTCGTAGAGCGCGGCCACGTCCACCCCGTCCGTCAGGTCCGGCAGCTCCAGGGTCGGCAGGTCCGACTCGGACAGCAGTTCCTTGGCCTCCTGCTGCGACCGCACCCGGATGGCATGCTCCACCGTCTCGTCGACCAAACCTTCGAGCGTGAATTCGTCGAGGTCGAGCCCGGCGGTCTTGAGCCCCGCGCGCACCCGTGACTCGTCGAGCCTGCCCTCGGCCGCGACCGGCAGCGAACGGGCGGGCAGCCGGACCGGCTGGACCCGGTTCACCAGCACCGCGCCGGGTCGCAGGTCGGCACCGTCCAGTTCGGTGACGGCGTCCAGGGTCTCGCGCACCGGCATCTCCTCGAGCAACGCGACCAGGTGCACCGCGGTGTCGCCGGAGTGCAGCAGCCGCACGACGCCGTCGCTCTGCCCCTTGATCGGCCCGACCTTGGCGAGGTCGGCCATGGCCTTGGTGACGTCGAGGAACTTGACCACGCGCCCGGTCGGCGGCGCGTCCAGCACGACGGCGTCGTAGAGGTGGCGGCCGTCCGGCCCGGTGCGGTTCACGCACTCCTTGACCTTGCCGGTCAGCAGGACGTCGCGCAGGCCGGGGGCGAGCGTGGTCGCGAACTCGATCGCGCCCATCTTGCGCAGCGTCCGTCCCGCGAAGCCGAGGTTGTAGAACATCGCCAGGTACTCGAGCAGCGCGGCCTCGGCGTCGATCGCGAGGGCGTGCACCTCACCGCCGCCCGGCGCGGACGCGATCCGTTCCTCGGAGTAGGGCAGCGGGGCCCGGTCGAAGAGCTGGGCGATGCCCTGCCTGCCCTCGACCTCGATCAGCAGCACCCGGCGGCCACCGGTGGCGAGCGCGAGCGCCAGCGCGGCCGAGACCGTCGTCTTGCCCGTGCCGCCCTTCCCGGAGACCACGTGCAGACGGGCTCGGGTCAGCTCCTCGGTCCACGACGTCACATGTCCAGACTATGTGTGAAATCGGTCGAACGTGGATCGGTCGGTCAATCGACCATGGTGAGGAAGAGAACGGCGATGGCCGTAGCGGCGACCAACGCCCACGCCACGACCGACGGAAGCCACAGCGCGATGCTGGCCGTGATCACGGCCACGACCACGAGACCGATCAGCCCGGCCTGGAGGACCTCCGTGCGCCGACTGTGCTTGCGATCACGCACCTGCGCCATCGCGACGAGCACCATCACCAGCCCACCCACCGCGAACAGGCTGGTGGCGATGATCCGCCAGGTCTCCATGTGATCAAGGTAGCCCGAAGTGCGACAACCGAGCAGAGCGCGATCGGGTGGCAAGTTAGGCTCCGCGCATGACGAAGTGGGAGTACGCGACCGTGCCGTTGTTGATCCACGCCACGAAGCAGATCCTCGACCAGTGGGGCGACGACGGCTGGGAGCTGGTCACCGTGCTGACGAACCCGACGGGTGAGCAGCACGTCGCGTACCTGAAGCGAGTGAAGGCATGAGCAACTGGAGCAACCGCCTGAAGGAGCTCGGCATCGAGCTTCCCGGCGTTGCCGCCCCGCTCGCCGCCTACGTGCCTGCCACGCAGAGCGGCCCGTGGGTGTTCACGTCCGGCCAGCTGCCGTTCGTCGAGGGCAAGCTTCCCGCCACCGGCAAGGTCGGCGCCGAGGTCTCCCCGGAGGAGGCCAAGCAGTACGCCGCGACGTGCATCCTCAACGCTCTCGCGGCCGTCCACGCGCTCGTGGGGATTGACTCGATCAAGCGAGTCGTGAAAGTTGTCGGGTTCGTGGCCTCCGCCGAGGGCTTCACGGGACAGCCTGGTGTCATCAACGGCGCCTCCGAGCTGCTCGGCGAGATCTTCGGTGACGAGGGCAAGCACGCCCGGTCGGCCGTGGGGGTCGCAGAGCTGCCGATCGGCGCTCCAGTGGAGATCGAACTGATCGTCGAGGTGTGACATGTCGGACACGTGCCACGAACTGCTGCTCAGGCTGGCCGGACGCCTTCCGGACGACCTGCTGTGGCGGTACCGGGACTGGGCGGCTTCGGACGCGTACGCGGTGCTCGCGCGGTCGTTGCCGCGCACTCTGCTGCACGGACGCATCCCTCTGACTGATCACGAACTGCGCCTTTTGCAGGACGCGCTGGTGCCCTACGGGGCGGAACCCGGTGCTGTCAGTTCGGTCAAAGGGCTGGACGAACTGCCACCCACCGACTACACCTTCTCCCCGGAATCACCCGATCGGGTGCCGATGGGAGATTCCGCGACCGTCGTTCTCGGTGCCACGCTGCGAGGCCGGCACGGGGTCGGGGAAGTTCGCTCCTGCTGGCGCATCGGTCCCTCCGGGATCAACCGCGTCCTGCTGGTGGCGGCCACCACCGGCCACGCCCGGCTGACCGGTGAGTTGCAGCGTGTTCTGCGGGCGTTGGGCGAGCACGACCCGTGCGTTGAGGTCGTGCAGTCCGGTATGGACCTTCCGCCCTACCACCGGGCGGCGTTGGCGGCATCGGAGCTGGTGTGTGCCGGCGCCGAGTCCGAGGAGCACCTGGTGCTCAGCTAAGGAGAGTTGACGTGACGAACGACGGTGTCGGCCTGCCGGTCCGTCTCCACGATCTCCTGCTGTCGATGGCCGGGCGGGTCGACGACGCCGCCCTGTCGCAGGCCCGCGAGTTCCTCGCGGTCGGAGAACTGGATCGCTCGATCGAGCTGCTCCTGGGCACGCTGCTCGCCGGCGGCATCCCGGTGCTGCCGGACGAGCGCGCGGCCATCACGTGGATCATCCACGAGGTCCGCTCGGACGCGGCGCTGACCGACCGCCTGCCGGTGGTCGAGATGCTGCCGTTCATCAGGCACCGCTTCACCTCCGAGACCGACCCGGCCTCGGACATCGCGGGCGATCTGGCCCGTGCGGTGTCGGTGCTCCCGGACATCCGCTCGGTGCGGTGCGTCTGGCGTTCCTCGCCCACGGGTTCCACGCCCGGCCCGTTGCCACAGCGGGTCGTGCTGGTGGACATCGGTCCGCAGGGCTTCGCTCCCGCGACCGCCTACCGGGTCGACTCGGTGCTGCGCAAGGCCGGCGTCCGCGCCGCGGTCGAGGTGCTGACCACCGGTGTGCAGCTCAGCGACTACCACGCGTCCGCCGTGACGTCGTCGATGGCGGTGCCGCTCTCCGGTGCTCCCGCCCCGATGATGGCCGACCACGTCTCCCAGCAGCAGCAAGCCTGGTTCGACCAGCCAGTCGAGGAGCTTCCGGCTCCGGCGCCGGTGGCCGAGCCGACACCGGCGCCGGAGCAACTGGAAGAGACCGGCTCACGACGCACACGTTCCACGCCGACGGTGCTGGAGGGCTCGCAGCCCTTCCCGCCCAAGCCCGTGAAGCGCATCCCGAAGGCCTCCGTGGAGCCCGAGATCGAGGTGCTTCCCGAACCCGTCCCGATCAACCGGGCCGAGATCACGACCGAGCTCAAGCCCGACGAGTTAGCGGCGCTGCAGGCCGCTCTCGCCGAGCCCGCGGAGCCGTCCTCCGTGGACGCGAACCTCAGCGAGCGCGAGCGGGCACTGTTGCAGCAGCTGCACGAGGAGCTGGCGCAGCGGGAGCAGACCGGTGCGAAGGGGCCTGACAGCGGTCGCTGGCAGATCGACAGGTCCTCGTCGCGTCAGTCGGCGTTCGGGGCCACGAACAACGGCCACCAGCCTCAGTAGCCGGTCCGCAGGTACTCCAGCTGGGCCCGCACCGACCACTCGGCGGCGGGCCACAGCACCCTGTCCACGTCCGCGTAGACGACCTCGACGACCTGCCGCGGGGTCGGTGAACCGCCCAGCGCCTCCACTGCCTTGCGGACCTGTTCCAGGCGCTGCGTGCGGTGGGCGAGGTACATCCGGGCGGCCTCTCCGGCGTCCGCGAGTTCCGGGCCGTGGCCAGGTAGGACCGCGGTGTTCGCCGGCAGTTCGGCGAGCAGCTTGAGCGACTCGAAGTAGTCACCGAGTTTGCCGTCCGGGTGGGCCACGATCGTCGTGCCGCGGCCCAGGACCGTGTCGCCGGTCAGCACGGCCTCGCCGTCGATCACGAAGCACAGCGAGTCGCTGGTGTGGCCGGGCGTGCCCAGGACGCGGAGTTCCAGGCCGGCACTGGTGATCACGTCCCCGTCCGTGAGGCCTTCCGAGCCGTAGGTGAGCGACGGATCGAGCGCGCGCACCGGAGCCTTGACCAGCTCACCGAACGCACGGGCGCCCTCGGAATGGTCTGGGTGGCCGTGGGTCAGCAGGATCTCGGCGATCGGGCCGACCTCCGCGATGCGTTTCAGGTGCGCGTCGTCGAGCGGGCCGGGGTCGATGACGACGAACGACCGCGCGTCCGGTGCCTTGAGCAGCCACGTGTTGGTGCCGTCGAGCGTCATCGGCGACGGGTTGTCGGCCAGCAGCACGGCGGCGTGTTCGGTGACCTGGCGGAGTTCGCCGTACCGCGGGTGCGCGGCGCGGGCGCCGATCAGCGGGGAGCCGCTCACTGGAACACCACCCTGATCACGTCGCCGTCGCGGATCAGCTTGGGAATGATCTTCTCGACGCTGCGCTCCTCGGCCATGACCTTCTCCACGCTGCCGAGAGCGCCCACCTCGTCGAGGGTGCGCCAGGTCGGCGGCATGAGCATGCGACGGCCCTCCTGGGCGTCCTCGACGGCTGCCGCGGGCGTCTGCCAGGCCGCGTCGGAGGCCTCGGTCGTCTCGCCGTCGGCCTTCTGCCCGGACGGCAGGGCGGCGACGAAGAAACGGGTGTCGTAGCGGCGGGGCTCCTCGTACGGGGTGACCCAGTTCGCCCACGGCCGCAGGAGATCCGCGCGCAGAACCAGGTTCTCGGCGGCGAGGAACTGGGCGAGGGAGATCTCGCGATCAACGAGTTGCTGACGGGCCTTCGTGAACGCCGACGTGTCCGCGACGACCGAGGTGGCGTCGGGGCCCGCGAGCAGGACACCGGACTCCTCGAACATCTCGCGCACGGCGGCGCACACGAACGCACGGGCCGTGGCCGCGTCGACGCCGAAGATCTCGCCCCACCACTGCGGCGGCGGACCCGTCCACGCGACGGACGTGTCGGCGTCGCGCTGATCGACGCCACCGCCGGGGAACACGGTCATGCCGCCCGCGAACGCCATGCCCTTCACGCGGCGCAACAGGAAGGCTTCGAGGCCCTCGGCGCCGTCGCGGAGCAGGACCACGGTGACGGCGTCCCGTGCCTGCGCGGGCTGATCGGGTTGGGAGACCGGCGATGCGGGTACCAGGTTTCCCGGCAAGGTCATGTCGTCGGGCATCCTGCGAGCGTACGACCGTGCCGACCTGAGGATGGTGTGATGGCGACGAACGTCTCCGGCTGCCTGGTGAAGATCCTGCTGTTCCTGCTGGGCGCGGTGATGGGCACGGGCCTGACCGCGGTGGCGGGCGTGGTGATGTTCGTGCCGGACAGCACGACCGTGATCAGCGTCGACCCGACGTCGACCTCGCCCGGCGTGTACGTGAAGAAGGTCGAGCGGCTCGTCGGCAGCACCTCCTACGAGATCTGGCTCGGCCCGACACCGGACCGCGGCCACGTGGTGACGGTGCCCAGCGGCTGGGGCCACGACCCGAAGCGAGAGCAGTCCGGCGACGGCCTGCGCCTGAAGTTCGACAACGGGGGCGAGATCTTCGTCCCCAAGGCCAGTTACTCCTGAGGCAGGATGTGCGAGTGGACGAACAGCTGCGCGTAGGACTTGTCGGTGCGGGCCCGTGGGCCGAGATGATCCACGCCCCTGGCATCGCGAACCATCCGGGCACGACGCTGACCGGTGTGTGGGCGCGCCGCCAGGAAGCGGCCGCGTCGCTGGCCGCCTCCTTCGGCGCGGAACCGTTCGAGGACTACACCGCGATGCTGTCCACTGTGGACGCAATCGCGTTCTGCGTGCCGCCGGGCGTGCAGGGCCCGATGGCGATCGAGGCCGCGCGGGCGGGCAAGCACCTCGTGCTGGAGAAGCCGATCGCGGAGTCCGTCGAGGTGGCCGAGGAACTGGCTGCCGCGGTCGCCGAGGCCGGCGTGGCGTCCCTGGTCGTCCTGACCCGCCGCTACGCCCCGGAGACGAAGCAGATGCTGGCCCAGCTGCACCGCACCGGCGGCTGGACCGGTGCCGACAGCCGCTGGATCTCCGGCGCGCTGCTGGACGGCCCGTTCTCGAACTCCCCGTGGCGCCACGACAAGGGCGCTTTGGACGACGTGGGCCCGCACGCGTTCGACCTGCTGGACGCGGCACTGGGCGAGATCACCGACGTGCTGGCGGCGAACGTCACGGACACCGGTCTGTGGCAGCTGATCCTGCAACACGCGGGCGGCGCCACCAGCACCGTCTCGCTGTGCCTGTCCCTGCCGATGCAGCCACCGTTCGCGGACTTCACCGTCTTCGGCACCGAGGGCCACCGCACCCTGACGAACCGCGACACGCCTGCGCTGGAGTGCTTCACGAACCTGCTCGACGACTTCGTGGCGATGGCGGACAGCGGCACCACGACGCACGAGTGCGACGTGCGGCGCGGGCTGCACCTGCAGCGGATCATCGATCTGGCGCGCCGCAAGGCAGGCGCCTGACGGTCTGACCGGAGGCGTGCGCGGAGCTACGCGGACGCGGCGTCCGATCAAATCGCGCGCTGAGGGCAGGGCCCCGCCCTCCTCGGGGGCAGACCGGCCATACAGCCACCGTAGCTGCGAAAACGTGCTGTCAACCCGCCGCACTTGACACGGCCTCGCCGCCGTTAAGTTCGTCGTCAGATGGGCTCAGGTGGTCAGCCCCCTTGGGAGGGCGGGGCCCTGCCCTCCGACGCCGATACCGATCACGCCGCACGACCTCGTCGGCGAACACCACCGGCCCGGCCAGCGGCCCCGAACCGAGGTGCTTCGCGCAGATCAGGCACTCGTCCACAACCCAGCTCCCTCTTGTTACAACCAGGGCGTCCAAAATTGTCAGGGGTGCCCGCTAGCGTCCAGAGCATGGACCTCACCGCCACGACAGCCGAGCTCGCCGGTGCCGCCGCCGAGGTGGCGCGGTTGCTGCCGACCCGCGTGTTCGATCCGGTGCTGGCCGGGCTCCGCCTGAAGGCCGGCATGGACGTGGAGGTCGCGGGCAGCGACCAGGAACACGGTGTGCGCCTGAGCGTCAACGCCACCGTGCACACCGAGGGCGAGGTGCTCGTGCCGGCGAAGCCGCTGGCCGCGACCCTTCAGGCGCTCGACGACCCGCAGGTGAGGCTCAAGGTCGAGGGGCAGCGGCTGGCGATCCGCACGCCCACGTCGAGGTTCGCGATCCCGCTCCTCGACCTCGCCCACCACCCCGGTGTCCCGGCACTGCCGCCGCTGCGGGGCCACGTGGACGCCGCCACTCTCAGGACCATCGCGGCGGTCGCGGGGGCGGCGTCGAAAGACGACGCGCTGCCGATCTTCACCGGCATCCGGATCCAGTCGGACGCCCACCGGCTGCACTTCATGGCCACCGACCGCTACCGCATGGCCTACGCCACACTCCCGTGGGAACAACATGGTCAACTCGACCTGTTGGTACCTGCGAAGGCCATCGTCGAGGCGGCTCGGCAAGCGACGAACCAGGTAGCCCTGCACGCGAACGAGGACCGCATCGGCCTCGCCTGGGGCAACAACTCGATCTCCACCGCGCTGCTGGCCGCTCCGTTCCCGGACGACCGCGCGCGCCGACTTCTGGAGGCAGTCATCGACAGCACGGTGCTCGTGGACGCGGACGCGTTGGCCCGCGCCGTCCGCAGAGCCACGCCCTACGGCGGCCCGCACCAGGCCGTGACCATCCAGGTCGAGGACTCGGAGATCCGGGTCAAGGGCAGCGACCCGCAGCAGGGCGAGTCGGAGGAGTTCGTCAAGGCCACGGTCGAGGGCGACCGGCTGACCAAGACGTTCCAGTCCCGCTACCTCGCGGACGCGCTGAAGGCGTTCGCCGGCCGCCGGATCGAGCTGAAGATCCAGGACGGCCTGCGTTCGACGGTGCTGACGTCGCCGCCCGGCGAGGACGGCGTCGAACTCACCTACCTCGTGGTGCCGATGCGTTCGGTCGCCTAGAAAGCGAAGGGCCCGGAAGCTTTTGCTTCCGGGCCCTTCTGCGAACGAACTGGCTCAGCGGGCCGCAAGCTCCATTTCGGACCGGGCCGGCACCTCGGCGGGCACGCCGCGCTGCACGGTGCCGCGCAGCAGCCAGACGGCCAGCGCGATCAGCAGTCCGGCGATGCCCGACGCGACGAACGCCGGCCGCGTGCCGAAGTGCTCGATCAGCTGACCGGACAGGCCCTGGCCGATAGCGAGGCCGATGGTCACCGAGGTGATCACCCAGCCGAACGCCTCCGCGGCCATGCCGTTCGGCGTGACCTGCTCGATCGCCGCGGAGTGCGCGGTCGACTGCGGTGTGATCAGCGTGCCGACGAAGAACAGCGCGACGCCCAGGCCGATCAGCGTGGCCGGGATGGCCAGCAGGAACGCCAGCAGCGCGAAGCCGCCCAGCAGCACCGGCAGGCGCAGGTGCATCGGGCGCGGCCACGGGCGCATGCCGTAGAGCACGCCGAACACCACCGAGCTGATCGACCACAGCGACAGCATCAGGCCACCCATCGAGGGCTGACCCACGGCCTTCGCGAACGCCGGCACGGCCACCTCGACGAAGCCGATGGTCACACCGAAGCCCAGCGCGGCCAGCGCCACCGTGCGCATGCCGGGGTAGGCGAACGCGCCGAGCAACGGGCGCGGAGCCTGCACGACGGGACCCCAGGCGCGCACGACGGCGTTGAACGCGAACCACAGCGCGCCCACGACCATCAGCACGGCGCCGACGACGACACCGGTGCCCGCCCACGGCGCGGCCAGCAGCAGACCGGCGAGACCAGGTCCGAGGATGAAGAAGACCTCCATGCTGATCGCCTCGTAGGCGTAGCCCGCCATCCGAGTCGGGCCCGCCGGGACCATCCGCTCCCACAGCGCACGCGACGCCGAGCCCACCATCGGCTCGGTCGCGCCGACGCCAAGGGCGAGCGGGACCAGTACGAACACCGAGGCGCCCGCCTCGACGGCGAGCACGGAGACGGTCACGAAGAAGGCGAACAACCCGGTCACCCCGAGCAGCGGGCGGGTGGGACCGAAGCGGTCCATCAGCCGGCCCTGCACGACGGAACCGAGAGCCACACCCGTCAGCGCCGCCGCCGAGACCATGCCGGCGACCGCGAACGATCCCGTCGTGCGCTCGACGTAGAGCAGCAGCGAGAGCCCGACCATCGCGATGGGCAGGCGGGCGAGCAGAGACGCGACCACGGGGCCGCGCATGCCGGGGGTCGTCAGGGCAGCGCGGTAGTCGGAGAGACGGGCGGAGTGGGACATGTGTACCAGTATGCCAAAGTTGGTACGGATGTACCAGATCGGGTGCGCGGGGTCACGATGGTTGCGATTGGGTCACGGGAATGGGATGACCGGGTGAAACATGCAACGAATCGGCCACACACGAGGTCCTTGAGGGTGAAAGGGCTTGAGCAGTCGGGGTGGCGACATGCGAAAGTTGACTCGCCAACCGAACCAACCTCTGGCTTGAGGGTCGGGGCCTGCGCGCCAGAGGGATGGAAGGCACGGTTCGTCGGGGGATGGGCCGTGCAACACAAAGGACCGGTGCGCCACGTCGGGGGTGGCGCCCGGTCTTTTGTTTTTGGTCGCTGCTCCGCAGACTCCGCGCGAGTTCGCCGGGGAGCTGGTCATCCGCCCGCCGCTTCGCCCTGATTGGGCTTCGCCGAATCACGACGAAGAGGCGAACGGATGACCAGCGCGAACTCGCGGATGCCTGGCGCGCTGGACGGAGATCCGTAGCGAACTCGCGGATGCCTGTCGCGGTGGGCGGAGATCCGTGGCGCGCTCGCGATGCCTGTCGCGGTGGGCGGAGTTCGGTCGCGTGCTCATGGCCTGCAACGTGCGGAGTCCGGTCGCGTGCTCATGGCCTGAACGCCCGCGGAGCTTCGTCGCGTGTTTGTGGGTTGAACGCGCTCGGAGCCCCGTTGAGTGCCCGGGGCTCCGTTGCGGTAGTGCTTGCGTTCTGACTAGCGGGCGCGGCGCGCTAGGCGCTCCGGGTCCAGGATCAGCACGCTCTTGCCTTCGAGCCGCAGCCAGCCGCGGTGCGCGAAGTCGGCCAGGGCCTTGTTCACGGTCTCGCGGGACGCGCCGACGAACTGGGCGATCTCCTCCTGCGTCAGGTCGTGCGTGACGCGGAGCAGGCCGGCCTCCTGCGAGCCGAAGCGCTGCGCGAGCTGCAACAACGCCTTGGCGACGCGGCCGGGCACGTCCGTGAAGATCAGGTCCGCCAGCATGGAGTTCGTCCGGCGCAGCCTGCGGGCCAGGGCCCTCAGCAACTGCTCGGCGATCTCCGGCCGGTTGGTGATCCACTGTCGGAGCGCGGGGCGGTCCATGGACACCGCGCGCACCTCGGTCACCGTCGTCGCAGTCGACGTGCGGGGGCCAGGATCGAAAATGGACAGTTCGCCGAACATGTCGGAGGGCCCGAAGATCCCCAACAGATTCTCGCGGCCGTCCGGCGACTTGCGGCCGATCTTCACCTTGCCGGACTGGATGATGTACAGGCGATCGCCCGGCTCACCCTCCGCGAAGATCACGTGGCCACGCGGGAACTCCACCGTCTCAAGGGTCGTCGCCAGCGCCTCTGCGGCCGCCGGGTCCACCCCCTGGAAGATGCCCGCTCGCGCCAGGGTCTCGTCCACCTCGTCCCTCCTAATCGACGCGACGGCACGCCTACCACCATCTTTGGTGGAGTCAGCGCCGTGCCGCCGATCACTGCGTTGCAGTCTAAGGGCTACGTAGTGGATCGCCGCTCGGCTCGCCGTCTTACTAGGAACAACAAGACTGAAGCGATCCAGAGCCCAACGAGCCAGTTTACGCCATTCGGGTGGACGTCAGCACGGGGCCATCTAGCGGACGCGCTTGCGCGTGCCACCGCGGCCGCGGCGGCGCAGACGGAACATGTCAAGGGCGCGACCGATGCCGTGTCCGTAGAGCGCCTTGACCTCTTCAGGCCTGGCGGACTCCAGGAACTCCTCGACCTCGTTCTCCTGCACGGCGACGTGCCGGAGCTTCGCTTCGACGCGCTCCATGAAGAGCGCGAAGAACATGATCACGATCGGAACGACGATCACAAACCAGGCAGTCATGATGCTCCGAAGTCTGGCGCATGAGGGATTCGAGTGCGGATCTAGGGGGTGGGTCCGGCGTGTTGACTACTCTGGATCAGTGCCCGCAACCAAGAAACCGGAAACCAAACTCGGCCTGACCCGCAGGGCCCGCCGGATGGTGCGCGTGCTGGCCGAGGGATACCCCGACGCGCACTGCGAGCTGGACTTCACCACGCCGCTCGAGCTCGTCGTGGCGGTCATTCTGTCCGCGCAGTGCACCGACAAGAAGGTCAACGAGGTCACTCCCGCGCTCTTCCTGAAGTACCCGACGGCCGCCGACTACGCCGGCGCCGACCGGACGGAACTCGAAGAGATGCTCCGCCCCACCGGTTTCTTCCGGAACAAGGCAACGTCTCTTATGGGTCTCGGTGCCGCTCTTGTGGAGCAGCACGACGGTGTGGTTCCCGGCAGCATGGAGGAGCTGGTCAAGCTCCCTGGTGTAGGACGCAAGACGGCCAACGTGGTTCTCGGCAACGCGTTCGATGTGCCCGGGCTCACAGTCGACACCCACTTCGGCCGCCTCGTGCGCCGCTGGGGCTGGACCGATCTCGAAGACGCGGTCAAGGTCGAGCACGCCATCGGTGAGCTCGTCGAGAAGCGCGACTGGACCATGGCCTCGCACTGGATCGTCTTCCACGGCCGCCGCGTCTGCCACGCCAAAACCCCTGCCTGTGGGGCCTGCCTGCTGATGAAGGACTGCCCGTCGTACGGCCTCGGACCGGAAGACCCGGACAAAGCGGCCAAGCTCGTGAAGGGCGACGAGAAGCCCCACCTGATCGAGCTCGCCGAGCGTGTACGGGCCGGTGAGAAGCTAGGAGGGTGAACAACCGCACGCGCTGGCTCGCCGTCGTGCTCGTCCTCGGCGTGGCGGGCGTCGTGGCGCTGTGGCCCCGTGACGAATCGCCGGGGCCACCACCGCCCACGTCCGCCCGCCCGACGCAGGACATGGCCGCGTTGCGCGCGCAGGCCCAGCTCCGGCCGTGCGTGCCGGGTGCGGAAGGCGGTGTGGGGGTGACGTGCCTCGGCGACGGCACCCGGACGGACCTCGCGCTGAAGGGCCCGCTCCTGATCAACTTCTGGGCGACCTGGTGCCAGCCGTGCCAGGAGGAGTTGCCCGTGCTGGAAACCTATGCGAAGCAACCAGGTGCCGTGCCGGTCGTCCCAGTTCTTGTGGAGAGCAGGGAGGCGGACGGCCTGGAGCTGCTCGCCCGCCTCGGCGTGCGGTTGCCGTCCGTTCACGACGAGGCCGACGAACTGCGCAAGCGAGTCAAGGCGCCGATAACGCTTCCCGCTACGTATTACGTATCAGCGGACGGTCAGGTCCGGCAGATCACCGATCCGCCGTACTTCACCGCGCCGGAACAGGTGGAGAAGGCGGTTCGATGACGGAGGCGACAGAGCCACCCGACTGGATGCAGCGCCTGGCCAAGGCGACCGGGGAGATCGACGCACGAACGTTCATGCGCGACCCCCGCCCGCCGGCGCGCGCCTATCGCAAGGCGTCGGTGCTCATGCTGTTCGGGGAGTCCGAGGAGCACGGGCCCGACATCCTGCTGCTGCGCCGTTCGGACACGCTGGGCTCGCATCCGGGTCAGGTCGCGTTCCCCGGCGGCGCGTGCGACGACACCGACGACGGGCCGGTGGGCACGGCATTACGCGAGGCTTACGAGGAGACCGGTGTACTTGAGTCAGGAGTGAGACCGCTTGCTTTGCTGCCGGAGCTGTACGTGCCGGTGTCCGGGTTCGTGGTCACGCCTGTGCTCGCCTACTGGGAACAGCCGAGCCCCGTCGCACCAGTCGATCCGGCGGAGACCGCCGCGGTCGCTCGGGTGCCGGTCGCGCACCTCGCCGATCCTGCCAACAGGTTCCGGGTGCGTCACCCCGCGGGTTACGTCGGAGCGGCCTTCTCCGCGCCGGGCATGCTGGTGTGGGGATTCACCGCGGGGTTGATCAACGGCCTGATCGCACTCGGCGGCTGGGAACAGCCATGGGATGCGACCGATGTGCGTGACCTTGAACTAGCGTTGCGCGCTACACAGTGAGGCGGAGGTTTCGGGTTGAACTGGGTTGACCTGCTCGTGCTGGGCCTAGCCGCGATCGCCGCGCTGTCCGGGGCCAGGCAAGGCATGGTCGTCGCGCTGCCTGCGTTCGTCGGCGTGCTCGTCGGCCTGATCCTCGGCACGCAGATCGCTCCGCTGCTGGTGTCCCAGTTCGAGAACGTCGTCACCAAGGTCGTGTTCGCGGTCGGAGTCGTCGTGCTGCTCGTGGCGCTCGGCGAGACGATCGGCGTCTACATCGGCCGGACGATCAAGGCGCGGGTCAACGCGTCGCCGTTGCGCGGCGCGGACAACGCGCTGGGCGCGATCGTGCAGGGCTTCGTCGTCTTCATCGTCGCGTGGATGATCGCTCTCCCGCTGACCTCGGTCGTCGGCCTGCCGGACCTCACCTCGTCGCTCAAGCAGTCGGTGATCCTCGGCAAGGTCGACCAGACCATGCCGCAGGCCGCCCGCGTGCTGTCCGGCGACCTGCAGAAGCTCTTCGACGTCTCGGGCTTCCCGCAGGCGATGGACCCGTTCAACCGCACGCCGCTCAAGGACGTCGAGCCGCCGAACAGCCAGCTCGCGGACTCCCCGGTCGCGAAACGGCTCCAGGCGAGCGTGCTCAAGGTCCGCGGTCGTGCGCCCTCGTGCTCACGTGCGCTGGAAGGCACCGGATTCGTCATCGCGCCCGAGCGGGTCATGACGAACGCGCACGTCGTCGCGGGCACGAACGAGGTCACGGTCGAGGTCGGCCGCGGCCAGTTCGACGCGACGGTCGTCTCCTACGACCCGCGCACGGACATCGCCGTGCTCGCGGTGCCGGACCTGGAGGCCACGCCGCTGCAGTTCCGTTCGGACGAGGTGCAGCCGGGCGAGGACGGCATCGTGCTCGGCTACCCGCTCGACGGCCCGTACAAGTCCTCGCCGGCGCGGGTGCGCGAGCGGATTCCGCTGCTGCGCGGCCCGGACATCTACGACGCCCAGACGGTCACGCGGGACGTCTACACGGTTCGCGCCGAGGTTCGGTCCGGCAACTCGGGTGGCCCGCTGGTCGACCCGAACGGCCGGGTGATGGGCGTGGTGTTCGGCGCCGCGGTCGACGACCCGGAGACGGGCTTCGTGCTCACGGCCCAGCAGGTGCAGACGATGGTTCAGAAGGCGCCGACCCTGACGAAGAGGGCGTCTACGCAGGGTTGTGCCTCGTAGCGATGCCGTCGAGCACGTAGCTCAGGCCGGTGTCGAACCACGACGCGGCGTTCGTGTGTTCGGCGTCGTACATGACCCTGGCGAGCCTCGGGAACTTCCCGGTGGCCAGCATCCGCTGCATGTAGGGGCCTGAGGCGGCCTGCCACTGCTCCTCGGTCATGCCGCTGGCCTGCTCGTCGCGGGCCTCGGTGATCTCGTTGCGGACCGCGCCGTGGACGAACGCCATCACCGTGCTGACCGCGCCGAGCACGTCGTCGATGGCGGGGAACTCGGGCCTGTCGTCGAGGGTCGCCAGTGACGCCTCGATGTGCGCCAGCGAGTTCGGGCCCCGGTGCGGGCGGCCGCCGAGCAGGTCGATGAACCACGGGTGCCGCTTCGCCGCCGCTCGCATGCCGTGGGCGATCCGCGTCAGGGCCGCGCGCCACTCGGCGCCCGGTTCCGGCAGCGCGATCTCGCCGTAGACCTCGTCGACCATGAGGTCGAGCAGTTCGTCCTTGGTCTCGATGTAGCCGTACAGGCGCATGGGTCCGGCGTTCAGCGCGGCGGCGACCTTGCGCAACGACACCTCGTCGAGCCCGCCCTCGTCGGCGAGCCTGATCGCGGCCTCCACGATCAGATCCCTGCTCAACGGGGTCGGTGACGGCTTGCTGGGCGGCTCTGGGCGGTCCCACACGAGTTCGTTCGACATCGGACTGGACGATACACCGTCTATCTGCGATACAGTGTATCGAGTGATACGGCGTATCGGGAGGATGCGATGAAGACTTCGGTGCTGGTAGTGGGTGGGGGACTGGCGGGGACGTCGGCCGCGCTGTTCCTGGCGTGGCGCGGGGTGGACGTGACTCTGGTGGAGAAGCATCCGGGCAGCTCACTGCACCCGCGGGCGGTCGGCTTCAACGCTCGGGTGGGCGAGCTGCTGCGTGCGGTCGGCCTGGAGGGTGAGCTGCCGGTGAGCAGGATGACCAAGGGTTTCGGCGTCCGGCGGGTCCGGGCCGAGAGCCTGGTCGGGAAGAAGTACGACGAGACTTTCTGGACGCCGCCGGCCAAGCTCTCCGACATCGAGTACTCGCCGTCCAAGGGCGTCGGGGTGGCCCAGGACAAGATGGAGCCGCTCCTGCGGGACAAGGCCCGTGAGCTGGGCGCGGACATCCGGATGAGCACGCGGATGCTGGAGTTCTCGCAGGACGGCGAAGGTGTCACCGCGATCGTGCAGGGCGACGGCGAGCCGTACGAGATCCGCGCCGACTATCTGATCGCGGCCGACGGCCACCGCAGCCCGATCCGCGAACAGCTCGGCATCACGCGCACCGGCCGAGGCTTCATGCACACGTCCCGCAGCGTGCTGTTCCGCGCGCCGTTGCAGGAGTACCTGAAGGACGGCATCGGCCAGTTCGTCATCGACGGCGTCGGCTTCCTGACCACCTACGGCGACGGCCGCTGGGTGCTGATGCTCGACGACCGCGAGTACACCGAGCCCGAACTGCGGCAGAAGATCGTCCAGGCCATCGGCCGCGGCGACCTGGAGATCGAGATCATCACGACGGGCCGCTGGACGATCAGCGCGGGAGTCGCCGACCGGTTCAGCGACGGCCGGATCTTCCTCGCCGGGGACGCCGCGCACACGTTGCCGCCGAGCCGCGGCGGGTTCGGGGTGAACGTCGGCATCGAGGACGCGCACAACCTCGCCTGGAAGCTCGCGGCGGTGATCAACGGCGAGTCACGACCGTCCCTGCTGGACACCTACGACGCGGAACGACGCCCGGTCGCGACCCTCTGCCACCAGCAGATCTTCGCGCGCGACGACGGCCACAACCGCGACGGCCAGCCCGAGGACGCGCCGTTGATCGACAACAACGCGATGCACCACGGCATCCTCTACCGCTCGGACGCGGTGCTCGGCGCGGGCCCTGAACTCCCGCCGGCCCAGCTCCCCGAGCAGTGGAACGGCCAGCCGGGCACCAGGGCCCCGCACGTGTGGGTCGAGCCCGGCAAGTCCACTTTGGACCTATTCCAGCGCGGCTGGGTGCTCGTCGCCGACCACCCGCAGTGGGAGGAAGCGGCTCAACGAAGCGGCGTCCGGTACGAACGGGTCGAGCAGCTGGACGTGTTCGGACTGTCCGCGAAGGGCGCGTCGCTGGTCCGGCCGGACGGTTACGTCGCCTGGCGCTCGACGGACCTGCCGGACGACCCGACCGGCGTCCTGAAGAACGCGTTCAGCTCGTCTTCTGCAGGAACTCGGTGATCAACCTGCTCGTGGTGTGGGACGCCTCCTGGTTCGGGAAGTGCCCCACCTCGGGCAGGCTCCGGAACTCCGACCCCTCGCCGAGCCACGGCCGCGAGTCGAGCGCCGAGGCCTCCGGTGCGATCGGGTCGAGCGCGCCGTGGATCTGCAGCACCGGCACCTGGATCGGCTTGTCGACGGCCTCGGCGAACCGGCGACCGTCGCTGCGGAGCTGCGAGCGCACCGCCCAGCGGTAGTACTCCAGCGCGCTGTGGGCGACGCCCGGAATCGTCATCGCCTGCCGGCAACGGCGGATGACCTCGTCGAACTCCGGCGCCGTCCGCCACTTCGGTCCGGTCCACGCGGACAGCAGCTTGGCGACCTGCAGGCCGTTCTCGCCGGTCAGCCAGCGTTCCGGGTGGATCGGCAGCTGGAAGCGCAGCACGTGGGAGTTCGTCCGGGGATGCCGGCGGAACGCCCGGCGCGTCACCAGAGGGTGCGGCGCGGACAGCACGGAGATCGACGAGACCACGCGCGGATGCATCGCGCCGACGGTCCACGCCGTGGCGCCGCCCCACGCGTGACCCACCAGGTGTGCGCGTGGGGCGCCGAGCGCCTTGACCAGGCCCGCGATGTCACCCGCGAGTGTGAATCCGTCGTAGCCGCGCGGGGGTTTGTCCGAGTCGCCGTAGCCGCGCAGGTCGACCGCCACCGCGCGATAACCGGCCTCGGCCAGTGCGGTCAGCTGGTGCCGCCACGACCACCAGAACTCGGGGAACCCGTGCAGGAGCAGCACGAGGGGTCCCTCGCCGAGTTCGGCGACGTGCAGGCGGATGCCGTTGGCCGAGACGTCGCGGTGCGTCCACGGACCCGCGACCCGCACAACGGACGGGTCGGGTTTGCGGCTCAGTTGTCGTCGCCCCTGCGCGTCAGGGCCGCGACCGTGTCCTTCGCGGCCGCGATCGACTTCTCCGGCGCCCTGATCTTCTTGACCTTGCGGTAGCCGAGGAAGGCGAAGGCGACGGCGCTGAGCAGCATCACGCCGAACACGAGCCCGAAGCCCGCCCAGTAGCCCCAGCCGAACCACTCGGCGAAGCCGAACCCGAGGGCCATGAACAGGAAGAACAGGCTGAAGCACAGGATCGTCAGCGCGACGATGAAGAAGACGCTGCCCTTCACGCCCTTCTTGATCTCGGCCGTGATCTCGCCCTTCGCGAGCTCGACCTCTGCTCTGACCAAGGTCGACACGTGGGCGGTCGCATCACGGACGAGACCGCCGAGCGACGCCTCGGCCGTCGGGTCGTCTGCGGTCAGCGGAATCGACGCGATGTGTTCCCTGGTGGTCACTCGGACATGGTGCCATGCGCCCGGCTCCGGCGAATGAGCAACACCGCGGCGAGCAGCGACGCGATCATCGAGGCGAGCAACACAGCCGCCTTCGCGGTCTCCGGCTCGTCGAGCGAGAGGTCCGCGATCAGCAGGCTGACGGTGAACCCGACGCCGCCCAGCGTCGCCACCGCCACGATGTCGCGCGGCCCCGCCCCGGACGGCCACACCGCCGCCTTGAACCACACGGCGAGCGCGGACGCCCCCACGATCCCGATCACCTTGCCGACGACCAGCCCCACCATCACGCCGATGGCGATCTTGTCGTCGAAGAGCTTGCCCAACGCCTCGGCACCCACCGGCACACCCGCCGCGAACAGCGCGAACACCGGCACGGCCACCCCGGCCGACCACGGCTGCAGCCGGTGTTCCAGCCGCACGGCCGGCGCCTCCTGCTCGTACGGGTCGCGCCGCACCCGCGTCAGCAACGCCAGCGCGACACCCGCGATCGTGGCGTGGACGCCCGACTCGTGCATGAACCACCAGGTGGCCAGTGCGATCGGCACGTAGATCCAGGCGCTGGTGATCCTCTTGTGCTGCAGGAACCAGTACAGCGCCAGCAGCAGCACGACCGCACCCGCCGCGAGCAGGTTGAACTTCGCCGTGAACAGGATCGCGATCACGACGATCGCCCCCAGGTCGTCCACCACGGCCAGGCTGAGGAGGAACACCCGCAGACTCGACGGCAGCCCGGACGCCGTCAGCGCCAGCACCCCTAGCGCGAACGCGATGTCCGTCGCGACTGGTATGGCCCACGCCTTCTCGATCCCCGGCTGCCCCCAGCCGATCCCGAGCGCGACCAGCGCGGGCACGATCATCCCGCCGATTGCCGCGATGATCGGCAGGACCGCGGCCTTGAAGTTCGACAGCTCGCCGACGACGAGTTCGCGCTTCAGCTCGAGCCCAGCGACGAAGAAGAAGATCGCGAGCAGGCCGTCCTTCGCCCAGTCGCCGACCGACAACGGTCCCAGGTGGAGGTCACGCAGCGTGAAGTACGCGGGGGAGAGCGGCGAGTTCGCCCACAACAACGCGATGGCGGTGGCGCCGAGCAGCACAGTGCCGCCCACGGTCTCCGTGCGGAGGTAACGGGCGAAGTCAGCGATCTTGGGGGGCAACAGGTCTCCTGGGGCGGTCGACAGGTACACGAATACTCGTGCCGACCAGACTTCCCGGCTCACCTAGACGTGATCTTAACGCGAACGGGCGCCCTCAGGTGAGGGCGCCCGTCACGTTTGAAGCAGAAATCAGTCCTCGGCCTTGCCCGACTGCAGACCCGCCGAGATCAGGTCCATGACCGACGAGTCGGCCAGCGTCGTCACGTCGCCGACCGCGCGGTTCTCGGCGACGTCGCGCAGCAGGCGGCGCATGATCTTGCCCGAGCGCGTCTTCGGCAGCTCCGGCACGACCATGATCTGGCGCGGCTTCGCGATCGGCCCGATCTCCTTGGCCACGTGGTCGCGCAGCGCCTTGATCGCCTCCGCGCCACCGGCGTCCGCACCCGCGCCACCGCGCAGGATCACGAACGCCACGATGCCCTGGCCGGTCGTGTCGTCGGCCGCGCCGACGACGGCGGCCTCGGCCACGGTCGGGTGCGACACGAGCGCCGACTCGACCTCGGTGGTCGAGATGCGGTGACCGGACACGTTCATCACGTCGTCGACACGGCCGAGCAGCCAGATGTCGCCGTCGGCGTCGTACTTCGCGCCGTCACCGGCGAAGTAGAAGCCCTGGTCCTTGAAACGCGACCAGTACGTGTCGCGGTAGCGCTCCTCGTCGCCCCAGATGCCGCGCAGCATCGACGGCCACGGCTCGTCCAGCACCAGGTAGCCACCGCCACCGGCAGGGACCTCGACGCCCTCGTCGTTGACGACCTTCGCGCCGATGCCGGGCAGCGGGCGCTGCGCCGAACCGGGCTTCGTCGAGATGACACCGGGCAGCGGCGAGATCATGATCGCGCCGGTCTCGGTCTGCCACCACGTGTCCACGATGGGGGCCTTGCCGCCGCCGACGTTCTCGCGGTACCAGATCCACGCCTCGGGGTTGATCGGCTCGCCGACCGAACCCAGCACGCGCAACGAGCTCAGGTCGAACTTGGCCGGGATGTCCGCGCCCCACTTCATGAAGGTGCGGATCAGCGTCGGCGCCGTGTAGTAGATCGAGACGCCGTACTTCTGCACGATCTCCCAGTGGCGGCCCTCGTGCGGGGTGTTCGGCGTGCCTTCGTAGACGACCTGCGTCACGCGGTTCGACAGCGGGCCGTAGACGATGTAGCTGTGGCCGGTGACCCAGCCGATGTCCGCGGTGCACCAGTACACGTCGGTGTCCGGCTTGAGGTCGAACACGTTGTGGTGCGTGTACGACGCCTGCGTCAGGTACCCGCCGGACGTGTGCAGGATGCCCTTCGGCTTACCCGTGGTGCCCGAGGTGTAGAGGATGAAGAGCGGGTGCTCCGCGTCGAACGCCTCGGGGGTGTGCTGGTCGGACTGCGAGTCCACCAGCTCGTGCCACCACACGTCCTTGTCGGTCCACGCGACCTCGGTGTCGGTGCGCTTGACGACGATGACCTTCTCCACGGACGGCGCGTCGGCGACGGCCTCGTCCACGGCGGGCTTGAGCGGAGCCGGGGTGCCGCGGCGGTACTGGCCGTCGGTCGTGATCACGAGCCGGCACGCGGAGTCCTGGATGCGGGTGCGCAGCGCCTCGGCGGAGAAGCCGCCGAACACGACGTTGTGCAACGCGCCGACGCGAGCGCACGCGAGCATCGCGAAGATCGCCTCGGGGACCATCGGCATGTAGATCGCGACGCGGTCCTCCGCGCCGATTCCCAGCGACGTCAACGCGTTCGCGGCCTTGGAGACCTCGCGCTGCAGCTCGGCGTAGGTGATGGCGCGGGAGTCGCCCGGCTCGCCCTCCCAGTGGATGGCGACCTGGTCACCGTGGCCGGACTCGACGTGGCGGTCGACGCAGTTGTAGGCCACGTTGAGCTTGCCGCCCACGAACCACTTGGCGAACGGCGCGTCCGACCAGTCGAGCACCTGGTCCCACTTGGTTTCCCAGTGCAGCCGTTCCGCCTGCTTCGCCCAGAACGCCTCGCGGTCGGCCTTCGCCTCCTCGTACAGCGCGGGCTGGGCGTTCGCCTGTGCCGCGAACTCGTCGGAAGGCGGGAACGTCCTGCTCTCCGTGAGCAGGTTGTCCAGAGCGTTGCCCTGGCCTGGCGACTGCGTCATGGTGCGAGACCTCCTGGAATGTCCAGACCGGTTGGGGATGCGGGTACTGACCGTAGTGCGAGCCAGCTCACTTCCAACAGGCTCCTCCCCAGAAAGGTTCAGACCAATCTTGGGAGGTCGGTTACACGGCTGTCATTGTGTAACCCGTTTTGTCTGGTCCGGGCACGTGTGGCGCGTTGAACGGGCGCAGTTGCGCGCTCAGCGGTTGGGTCAGTGAGCTGGGTCACGCGTTTCACCTGGTCAGGTACTCTGCGCGACCGTGACCGATCCTCTCGCTCCGCTGCTTTCCTTGCCCGGCGTGGCTGACGCCGCGAACGCCGCCAAGGACGCCGTCTTCCAGGTGCACCGCCATCGGGTGAACCTGCGTGGCTGGGCCACGACGGCGGCGGAGGCGTCCGTCCGTGCGGCCCGTGCGTCGGCCGCTCTGGAGGGCGGTCCGACCGAGATCCCGGAGTCCGGCGAGGTCTCGGATCCGGTGCTGGCCGGGTCCTTGCGGATCGCCGAGGCGCTGGGCGGGCTCGTCGGCACCTGGCAGCGCGCGCCGTTGCAGGCTCTCGCGCGGTTGCACGTTCTCGCCGCCGCAGACCTCTCCGCCGAGGTCGGACGGCCGCGCGTCTCCGCGGACGTGTCGCAGCGGCTCGACATGCTCGGCACGCTGGTCACCGGCGGAACGTCCGTGCCGGCGCCGATCGTCGTCGCCGTCGTGCACGGCGAACTGCTCGGGCTGGCGCCGTTCGACGTCGCCAACGGCGTGATCGCCCGTGCCGCGGCGCGGATGACGTCGATCTCCACCGGCCTGGATCCCAAGGGCCTCGGCGTGCCCGAGGTGGCGTGCCTGCGCCGCTCGTCCGAGTACGAGGCCGCTTCCGTGGCGTTCGCGTCGGGATCTTTGGAAGGGCTGACCCAGTGGATTCTGTTCGTGTGCTCGTCGCTGGAGGCGGGCGCCCGCGAGGCCAAGAGCATCGCGGACGCCGCACTCGCTAGTTGACGATCTCGGCCAGGACCTCGGCGGCTTTGATCGCGTCCTCGTCGGTGACGTAGAGCGGGGCGAACCCGAACCGGAGGATGTCCGGCGGCCGGTGGTCGCCGATGACTCCGCGCGCGATCAGTTCGTCCATGACGTTCCTGGCGTCGGGGCAGCGGACCGAGATCTGGTTGCCCCGCTGGTCGGGCGTGATCACCTTGAGGTTCGTGAGCTTCTCGACGTGCTCGCGGAACAACGCGGTCAGCGCCAGGCCGCGCTGCCGCAGTTCGGCCAGGTCGACGTCGTCCCAGACGTCCAGTGCGGCGTCGAGCGCGAGCATCGACAGGATGTCCGGCGTGCCGACCCGTGCCCTGGCGATGCCGGCGTCCGGTTCGTAGGACGGCTTCATGCCGAACGGTTCGCGGTGGCCGTTCCAGCCCGACAACGGGTTCTCGAACGTCGCCTGCCGGTGCTTCGGCACGTAGATGAACGCGGGCGAGCCCGGTCCGCCGTTGAGGAACTTGTAGGTGCAGCCGATCGCGAAGTCGACCTGGAGCAAGTCCAACTCGATCGGCAGCACCCCCGCGCTGTGGCAGAGGTCCCAGACCACCTGTGCGCCAACGGCATGTGCCTGTTCGGTGAGCGCCTTCATGTCGTGCAGCGCGCCGGTGCGGTAGTCGACCTGGTTGAGCAACACGACGGCCGTGTCCTCGGTCAGGTCCAAAGTAGACGGATGCGCGGCGCGGATCTTCATGCCGGTCAACGAAGCCACCGACTGCGCGATGTAGCTGTCGGTGGGGAACGTCGACTCGTCGCACACGATCTCGGTGCGTTCGGAGCCCTTCACCGCGCCCATCAACGCCTTGTAGACGTTGACCGACGTCGAGTCGCCGACCACGACCTGTCCGGGAGCGGCCCCGATCAGCCGGCCGACGCGGTCGCCGACCCGTTGCGGCGCCTCCCACCAGCCCTCGCTCCACGACCGGATCAGCCGCGTGCCCCACTGGTGGCCGATCACTTCCTGCATGCGTGCGGCGACGTGCTTCGGTGGTGCGCCAAGGGAGTTGCCGTCGAGGTAGATGACACCTTCGGGGATGTCGAACAGCTCGCGCCTCACGCGTAGCTCCTCGCGGTCCACAGCTCGGGGAACACCGCTCGTTGGGTGCGCTTCTCCAGCCATGCAACACCAGCGGAGCCGCCCGTGCCGACCTTGGAGCCCATCGACCGCCGGGTCGCGAGCAGGTGGTCGTAGCGCCAGCGCGCGAACTCCTCGGCGATGTCGGTCAGCGCCTCGCCCAGCTCCAGCAGGTCGCGGTCGTTGCCGCGGTAGATGGCCGCCCACACCTGCTCGACCTCGGCCGACGGCTCGTAGGCCTTGGTCAGGTCGCGGTCCAGCACGCTCTGCGGGACGTCGAAACCCTTGCGCTTCAACGCCGCCAGCACGTCGTCGTAGAGCGACGGCAGGGCCAGCGACTTCTCCAGCTGCTCGTGCATCGCGGGAACGGCCCGGTGCGGCACGAGCATCGACGCGGACTTCTCGCCGAGCAGGAACTCCATCTCGCGGTACATGCCCGACTGGAAGCCGGACCCCTCGCCGAGCGCGTCGCGGAACGAGTTGAACTCGGTCGGCGTCATCCGCGCGATTGGCCGCCAGGCCGCGGAGAGCGCCTGGAGGTGCAGGTCGGAACGCCGCAGCGTGCGCACGGCCGCCCGCACGTCGTCGGCGCGAAGCTCGGTCTGGGCCTGCCTCCACTCGAAGCAGAGCAGGCCGAAGTACAGCTCCATCACCTGCGTGATGACCAGGAACGACATCTCGCGCGGATCTTTGGACCACTGCTGTTGAAGGGTGTGCAACACCGACGCGTGCACGTAGTCCTCGTACGGCGTGGTGCCGCCGAAATCCAGCTTGGGGGACACGGGGCAGCTCATGGGTCAATCGTCGCCGGAACGGCCCGTCACCTGAATGGGCGATGAAAGGCGTTCGCGCCGAACTTCTTCTGATTGCAAAACAGATCGCCGAGTAGCTTTGTGTTCATGTTGGATGACGTCGACAAGGCCCTGTTGGAGGCACTCCAAGAGGATGCGCGCCTGTCGTACAACGAGCTCGCGCGCCGAGTCCACGTCTCGCCACCGACGGTCGCGCAACGGGTCCGCCGGCTGGAGAACATGGGCGCGATCACCGGCTATCGCGCCGTGGTCGACCCCACCGTCGTCGGGCGTCCGGTCGTCGCGTTGGTGCGCATGAAGTGCTACGGCCCGCGGTGCATCACGGTGCACCCGCAGTTGCTCGACGACTGCCCGGAGGTGGTCGAGGTCGTGCGGCTGACCGGCGACATCTGCTCGGTCGTGAAGGTCGTGACGACGTCGATCCTGGAGCTGGAACGGCTGCTGGTGCGGCTCGCTAGTCATGGGGAGACGTCGAGCGCGATGGTGCTGTCGACGCCGATCCCGTGGCGTCCGGTGTTGCCTGGCTGAGTCTGGTCCTCGGGTTGCTTTGTGTTGGCTCGTCGCCGTTCCGGCGGGATGGGTTGCGTCGGGTGCACACGGCCGCGTTGCGAGGGTGGTCCCGCAGGTCGAGACGGAACCTCGCGGGGTTGCGATTGGGGCTTGACCTTGAGCCTCTGGCGGAATGCTTGGCGGCCTTCAAAAGCCGGGGTGAGAAGGGCCCGGCCGGAGCGTGCGGTTGGCGCCGTGCGTTGGCGGGCGCCGGTTCCAGCCGCCGATTCCGTGGCGCCCGGTGTTGCCTGGATAACATGCATCTAAGACTCCAATTAAGCTAGCCTCGATCACGTGAGGCTGACCAAGAGCACCGACATCGCGCTGCGGATCGTGATGCGACTGGCCGTCGTCGACGACTCCGCGAACCCGACGACGCGGGAAGTCGCCGAGGTCATGGGCGTGCAGTACACCCACGCCGCCAAGGTCGTGGCCCAGCTCCAGCACCTCGGCGTGGTCGAGGCGCGGCGTGGCCGGGGAGGCGGGCTGACGCTCACCGCCGCGGGCCGAAATAGCTCGATCGGACGTCTCATGCGCGAGCTAGAAGGCGTTGGTGACGTCGTAGACTGCGAGGGCGAGCTGCCTTGCCCGCTCAGCTCCGCCTGCCGGTTGCGGCACGCGTTGCGTCAGGCTCAGGAAGCCTTCTACACCTCACTTGATCCGTTGTCCGTCGGGGACCTTGTCGCTCAACCCACCGGTCCGGTTCTTCTCAGCCTGGGGCTGAAGTGAGGAGCTCTTCGATGCTGTCCCCGAAGTCCGCTGAACTCGTCGAGGCGACGCTGCCCGCGGTCGGCGCCACCATCGGCGAGATCAGCAGGCTGTTCTACGCCCGCATGTTCGCCGAGCACCCGATCCTGCTGCGGTTCATGTTCAACCGCGGCAACCAGGCCAACGGCACGCAGGCTCAGGCGCTGGCGGGGTCGATCGCGGTCTTCGCGTCCGGACTGCTCGCCGGGCAGCAGCCGGAAGCGATGCTGCGCCGCATCGCGCACAAGCACGTCTCGGTCGGCGTCACCTCCGGCCAGTACGCGGTCGTGCACGAGCATCTGCTCGCGGCCGTCGCCGAGGTCCTGAACGTCACGCCGGACATCGCGGCGGCCTGGAGCGAGGTCTATTGGCTGATGGCCGACGCGCTGATGGCCCTGGAGCGGTTCCTGCCCAGGGGTCAGCAGGAGTACCGGGTGATCGCGCGGTTCCAGGAGACCGAGGACGTGGCGACGTTCGTGGTCAGGCCGGTCACCGGCCCGGTGCCCGCGAGCAGGCCTGGCCAGTACGTGTCGGTGCACGTCCCGCTGCCCGACGGTGCCCGGCAGATCCGCCAGTACAGCCTCTCCGGACGGACCGACGACGCGCTGCAGTTCTCGGTGAAGCGGGACGGCGAGGTGTCGAACCGTCTGCACGACTTCGCGCCGGTGGGCAGCACGCTGAAGCTCAGTCAGCCCTGCGGGGACGTGACGCTCGAACCCGGAGACGGCCCGGTGCTGCTCGCGTCGGCGGGGATCGGCTGCACGCCGATGATCTCGATGCTCGCCGAGCTGGCCGCCACGGACTCACCGCGGCAGGTCGTCGCGGTGCACGGTGACCGAGACCAGCTCTCGCACCCGTTCCGCGCCGAACTCGCCCAGCTCGTGGCCAAGCTGGAGGACGCGCGGGCGCACGTCTTCTACGAGCGGCCGATCGGGGAGTGGCCGGCCGAGCGGACCGGGCTGGTCGACCTCGGCGGCGTTGAGATCCCGCCGAACACGACGGCCTATCTGTGCGGGCCGGTGCCGTTCCTGCGCGCGGTGCGGGCCCAGTTGCTCGCAGCGGGTGTCACCGACATCCACTACGAGGTGTTCGGGCCGGACGTCGTGTCAGCCGGCTAGCCGGTCCAGTGCGTTGCGGACGTGGCCCAACGTGGCATCCAGGGCAGCGGCCGCACTTTCGGTCGGTGCGCCGGAGAGCAGGTGCACCAACGCCACCTTGAGATCGCCGGACGCGTCCGCCAGCGCCTGTTCGCACGCCGTCTCCGGCTGGCCGGTGGCCTCGTGCAGGATGCGGATCGTCCGGCCGCGCAGCTTCGCGTTGGTGGCGCGCATGCTGACCATCAGGTTCGAGTAGGTGCGGCCGAGCTTGATCATCACCGCACTGGAGAACGAGGTCAGCACCAGCTTCTGGGCCGATCCCGCCTTCATCCGCGTGGAGCCGGCGATGGCCTCGGGGCCGGTGTTCAGGGTGACGAGGACGTCCGGGGTGAACGGCACCGAGGCGTTGTTCGACACCAGCACCGTGTGGGCACCAAGCGCTTGCGCCTCTTGCAGGGCGCCGATCACGAACGGCGTGCGCCCGGACGCCGTCACGCCCACGACCAGGTCTTTTCCGGTGGCGTGGCGGCGGATCTGGGCGGCTCCGGAGTGGTCCTCGACCTCTTCGACGGCACGGACGAGGGCTTCCGGACCGCCGGCGTGGTGGGCGACGAACCAGTCGCCGGGAACGTTGAAAGTGGGCACCAGCTCAGCGGCGTCCAGCGTGGCCAGCCGGCCGGACGTGCCCGCGCCGACGTAGTGCACGCGGCCGCCGGACATGATCGCCGTGACGCCGAGGTCGACGGCGCGGGCCAGGTCCGGCAGTGCCTCCGCGACCGCCGCCGGGACCGTGCGGTCCTCGTCGTTGATCATGCGGAGCACGTCGATCGTGGGGACCCGGTCGATGTCCGTGGTGCGCGGGTTCCGTTGCTCGGTCGGAGATTCCACGCGCACCACCACATCGTTCCGGGGGGAGATCATTTAGACGTCTCCCGCGGCCGTCGCCTGCCGTCTGGTCTGGCGCCGAGCCGGTGGCCGGACACCGCTTCGTAGGTCGCCTCCAGCGCCGTCTTCGCCGAGTCCACGTGGTGCTGGGCGACGCCGATGAACAGGCAGTCGATCACCGTGAGCTGCGCGATGCGGCTCGCCATCGCGCCGGAGCGGAACGTGGTCTCGCGCGCGGCCGTGGTCAGCACGTGGTCGGCGACCTCGGTGATCGGCGAGCGTGGGAAGTTCGTCAGCGCGACGGTGGTGGCGCCGGTCTCGCGGGCGACGCGGAGGGCCTCGACGGTCTCCGAGGTCGAGCCGGTGTGCGAGATGCCCACGGCGACGTCGGCGGCGGTCAGCACGGCGGCCGACGTCAGCGCGATGTGCGTGTCGTTCCACGCGAAGCACGTGAGCCCTATGCGGTGCAGCTTCTGCTGCATGTCGAACGCGACGAACGCCGAAGCGCCGAAGCCGTACACGTCGACACGACGGGCGCCCGCGACCGCTTGGACGACCTTGTCGAGCGACTCGATGTCGAGCTGCTCCGCGGTCTCCTCGACGGCGCGGGCGTCGGCGAACGCGACCTTGCCGACGACCTGCTTCAGGTCGTCGCCCGGTCCGATGTCGCCACCCATGTCGTGGTTGGCCCTGGCCTGGCTGCGGGCGGTGTCGGCGGCGAGCGCGATGCGCAGCTCCGGATATCCACCCACGCCGATGGCCTTGCAGAACCGCGTCACCGTCGTCTCACTCGTGCCCGCCTGCTCGGCGACCTCGGTGATGCTGCGGTGCGCGACAGTTCCGGGGTTCTCCAGGACCACCTTCGCGACACGCTGTTCAGCGCGCGCGAGACCCGGCAGCAACGACCGGATCTTCACCAGTGGACTGGACTCGGCACTGCTTTCAGTGGACACGTGGGAAACTTACTAACCGCCACTGCGACGGTCAACGGAGTGTGTCCGAAAGTCACTCTCTCGGCAGGTCCTAGTGGACGTCGGGCACCTTCCGGGTGGAGACCGCGATCCGGTTCCACGAGTTGATGGTGAAGATCAGCGCGATGAGCTGCGCCAGTTCCTCCTCGCCGAAGTGCTTCGCGGCGCGTTCGTAGACCTCGTCGCTGACGTACTCGTGGCTGCTCAGGACCGTGATGGCCTCGGTCAGCAGCAGCGCGGCCTGCTCCTTCTCGGTGTAGAGGTCGCCGGCCTCCTGCCACGCGTTGAGCAGGTAGATGCGGGCCTCGGTCTCACCGCCCTTGCGGGCGTCGACCGTGTGCATGTTGAGGCAGTAGGCGCAGTGGTTGAGCTGGGAGGCGCGGATGCGGACGAGCTCCGCGAGCTGCTCGTCGAGCCCCTCGCGAGCGGCGGCGTCGAGGGCGATCATGGCGCGGTAGACCTTCGGCGCCTTCTTGGCGATGTCGATGCGGTTCGTCATGAGTAGAAACCTATGACGCTGATTGGCCCTGGGCATGGTGCAATCTGATCGTGGAATCGTGGGCCAATCTTGACTTCCACCTGGACCTGTCCGGTCCGGGTGGACTGCGGCACCGGTTGACGGCGTCGCTGCGGGAAGCGGTCCGGTCGGCGCGCCTGCCTCCAGGAACTCGCCTGCCGGCTTCGCGGTCGCTCGCCGTCGATCTCGGGATCGCGCGGAACACCGTCGCCGAGGCGTACGCGGAGCTGGTGGCGGAGGGCTGGCTGACCGCTCGTCAGGGATCGGGAACCGTTGTCGCGCAACGGGTCGAGCCACCGCCCCCGGTGAAGCGGCCGGTGCCCGGCGCGGAGGTGCGGTTCGACCTGACGGTGTCCACGCCCGACGTCACCGAGTTCCCGCGCGCCGAGTGGATCCGGTCGACCCGCCGGGCGTTGACGGCGGCGCCCTCGGAGGCGTTCGGGCCGGGGGACCCGCAGGGGCGCATCGAGCTGCGGACGGCGCTGGCCGAGTACCTGGCGCGGGCCCGTGGGGTGCGGGCCGACCCTGAACGAATCGTGCTGTGCTCGGGGTTCGGCGGCGCCGTGCAGATGTTCGACCGGCTGCTGAAACCGCCGATCGTCGTCGAGGAGTACGGGCTGGATTTCCACCGTTCGCTGTGGAAGTCGACGGTGCCGTTGGCGGTGGACGACCACGGCGCGAACACCGAGCAGTTGCCTGACGACCGGCGTGCGTGTGTGTTGACGCCGGCGCACCAGTTCCCGTTGGGCGGTCCCTTGCACCCACGACGGCGCGCATCGGCCGTGGAGTGGGCACGGCGCGTGGACGGCCTTGTGCTGGAAGACGATTACGACGGTGAGTTCCGTTATGATCGGCAGCCGGTCGGGGCCGTGCAGGGACTGGATCCGGAGCACGTCGTCTACCTGGGCACGTCCAGCAAGGCGTTGTCACCGGCGTTGCGGATCGCCTGGATGGTGCTGCCGGACCGGTTCGTGGACCCGGTCCTGGCGCTGAAGACCGACCGTGAGCAGCACATCAGCATGCTCGACCAGCTGATCCTGGCCGATTTCCTGGAATGCGGCGCCTACGACAGCCATGTGCGGCGGATGCGGCTCAAGTACCAACGGCGGCGTGACCGGCTGGTGGAGGCCGTCTCGCCGTACGCGTCGGTGTCGGGCATCGCGGCGGGAATGCACGCCGTGCTCGACACACCGCACGAGACGGCGATTGTGCAGACCGCGCGCGAACGTGGGATCGAGGTCAACCCTCTCTCGTGGTTCCGGCACGAGCTGAGCGACGACGACCGGAAGGGGATCGTGGTGAGCTTTGGAGCGCCCGCGTTTCCACGGGCGCTCCCGCTGTTCACCGAGGTGCTAGCGGCGTGCCACTGACCAGCCTTCGGCCGTGACGTCGCCACGGGCGTGCACGTAGACGCCTCGGCCGTTGTACAGGCCTGCCTTGGTGTAGACGAACCTCGTTTTCACGGATTCCGTTGGCACCCAACGGCGTTCGGTCGTCGTGATGGTGCGCGCGTCCTGCCAGTCCGTGCCGTTCCAGTGCTGGATCGTCAGCTTGTCGCCCTTGTCGACGTCCACGAAGACCTCGACCGGACGTTCCGCGGTGAGCGTTCCGCCGGAAGTCGTTGCGCGCCATTGCTTTCCGTGCGACTGGACCGCGAGCGCGTTGGCCAGGCCGTCGGCGACGGCCCTCCGCGCGGGGTTCACGCTGCCCCAGTCACGGCTCGGGTGCACGCGGTTGGTCAGCAGGATCGCGATCGACCGCGAAGCCTTGTCGATCACGAACGACGTGCCGGTGTAGCCGGTGTGTCCGGCCGTTCCCGGACCGCTCAGCCCGCCCATGTACCAGCGCTGGTCGAGTTCGAAGCCGAGTCCGTGGGCGTTGTCGGGGAACTGCTGGTTGAAGTTCGTCAGCATCAGCTCGACGGAGTGCTCGGTCAGGATGCGGCGGCCGTTGTACGTGCCGCCGTTGAGGATCGTCTGGCCGAGGACGGCGAGGTCTCTGGCCGTGCCGAAGACACCGGCGTGGCCCGCTACTCCTCCGAGGGACCACGCGTTCTCGTCGTGCACCTCGCCGCGGACGATGCCGCGCGGCGGTGCGGATTGGAACTCCGTCGCGGCCGTGCGGTCCTTGGCCTTCGGGTTGTAGCCGGTGTCCTTCATGTTGAGCGGCTTGGTGATGCCGTCCCGGACGGCCTGGTCGAGCTTCTTGCCGCTGACCTTGAAGACCAGCTCGCCGAGCGTGATCAGGTTCAGGTCCGAGTAGACGTACGTGGTGCCGGGCGTGGACTTCGGCTTCACGTCCATCACGGCTTTGATGCGCGTCGGGATGTCCGGGTACTTCTGCCACAACGGGATGAACGGCTCAAGCCCGCTCGTGTGTGTGAGGAGCTGCTTGACGGTGATGTTCTCTTTGCCGTTCACGCCGAACTCGGGCAGGTAGGTGGCGACGCGTTCGTCGATGCTCACCCGGCCCTGCTCGACCTGCTGGATCACCGCGATCGAGGTGAACAGCTTGGAGATGGAGGCGAAGTCGAAGATCGTGTCCTTGCGCATCGGGACGCGTTCTTCTTCCGGCAGCTGGGTTTGCTGGTCCTTGTACAGAACCGCGTAGCCCGTGCGGTCGTGCGTGACGATCTTGCCGTCGTGCACGTACATCGTGACGGCGCCGGCGAACAGCGGTTTGCCGTTGGCCTGGGGTTTCTGGAACTCGCGGAGCTGGTGCAGGGCCGCGTTGATCGGCTCGGGGTCGAGGTTCGCCCAGTACGGGTTCGACTCGCGCAGCGTCGTCCAGCGGTTCGCGAAGCCGTCCTGGGGCTGGTCGAAGTGGCCGGGTAGTGCCGTCGTCACAAGTGCGACGGCCAAGGCAGGGATGAGCATGGCGTCCTCACCGGTAGCGCAGGTAGGGCAGGCGGGTGCGGCGGAACTGCTGCAGCTCCTGCTGCCACGCACCGGTGATCTCGTCCAGGGGAGCCTGGGCGTCGATCATCCTGCGGAGCCGGTCGGAGCCGCTGAGCTTGTCGATCCAGTTGTCGGGACGCCACGCGAACACGCCGGCGTACAACGACTTCGCGGTGATCAGCATGGCGACGGCCGCCTTGATGGCGTCGAACCGGGCGGCGTCGGTGACGTGCAGGGTGACACCGCCGCAGGCCTTGCCCTGAAACTTGTTGAACGTCGGCGAGAAGTAGGTCTCGCGGAACCTGATCCCCTTGAGGTTCAGGGCGTTCAGCGCTTCGGCCCAGCGCCAGTCGATGCCGGGCGCGCCCACCGTTTCGAACGGGCGGGTGGTGCCGCGGCCCTCGGACAGCACCGTGCCCTCGAACAGGCACGTGCCGGGGTAGACCAGCGCGGTGTCCTGGGTGGGCATGTTCGGGCTCGGCGGGACCCACGGCAGGCCGGTGTCGAGCTGGTAGCGCCGCCAGTTCCTGACGTTGACCACTTCGAGTTTCGTGGTGAGGTCGAACTCGCCCTTGAACAGGCGGGCGAGTTCGCCGACCGTCATGCCGTGCTGCTGGACGATCGGCTTCAGGCCCACGAAGGTCGCGTAGGCCGGGTCGAGCTGCGGGCCGTTCGCGGTGCCACCGATCGGGTTCGGGCGGTCGAGGACGATGAAGTCCAGGTCCTTGGCCGCTTCCATCGCCTGGTACAGCGACCAGATGTAGGTGTAGAAGCGCGCGCCCACGTCCGCGATGTCGAACACGACCGTGTCGATGCCCGCCTTCGTGAACATCGCCTGGATCTTCGTGGGGTCGGCTTGATACGTGTCGTACACCGGGATACCGGTGCGCGGGTCCGCGTAGTCGCCTTCGGAACCGCCTGCCTGTGCCGTGCCGCGGAAGCCGTGTTCGGGGCCGAAGACGGCGGTCGGCTTGGCGCCGTGGGCGACCATCGAGTCGACGACGTGCGTCTGGTCCTTGAGGATGCCCGTCGGGTTCGTCAGCACGCCGACCTTGCGGCCCTTGAGCTTGCGCCAGCCGTCGCTCGCGAGTTGTTCGGAGGCGGTGGCGAGCTTCGGGGACGCGGTGGCGGTCGCTGTGCTGACGAGGGGGACGGACAGGGCGCTTGCCGCGAGGAAGCTCCGCCTTCTCACCAGGTCACTCCGTGTCCGAACGGGTAGGGGGTCGGGCCGGGCACGTCGACCGGGAGCTTGCCCTGCGGCTTGGCCTCGCCGAGCAGGATCCTGGCCAGCGCCTCCATCGAGACCGTCGTGGTCGAGTAGGTGGCGAGCCACGTCTTCGCGTTGCTGTGGGCGACGTCGTACGGGTTGCCGGTGGCGGCCGCGATGACCGGTTTGCCGGTGGCGACGAGCTGGTTGATCAGGTCGACCTGGGCGGGCCTGGTGCTCGCGTTGTTGGTCAGGACGACGATCTTGTCCGCGTTGGCCGCCGCTGCGAGCGCCTGCTGGATCTGCGCGGGCGTCGGGCTCGTCGCGGTGACGACCTTGGTGCCCTTGAGTCGCGCTGCCAGGGCTGCCGTGGGGGCGTCGCTGGTGCCGACGACCAGGGGAGCGGTGGCGTTCAGGGGGATCGCCTGGGCGTCGTTGCGGACGGCCGTGATGGTGCGGTCGGCGATGGCCTGGGCGCTCTGCGCGTTGGAGCCGACGATCTGGTCGACCTTGTTCTCGTCGACCTCGGCGGTGAGCATGACGCCGCGCAGGAGCTTCATCTTCAGGATGCGCAGGACGCTCTGGTCGATGCGCTGCTCGGTGATCTCACCGCTGCGGACGGCCTTGATGACGCTGTCGATCGCGAGGCCGAGGTTCGGCGGCATCAGCAGCTGGTCGACGCCCGCCTTGATGGCCAGCACCGGGATCTCGGCGTCGGAGTGGAGCTTGCGGACGCCCGCCATCTCCAGCGAGTCGGTGATGACGACACCGTCGTACTTCAGCTCGTCGCGCAGCAGACCCGTGATGATCTTCGGGCTGAGCGTGGCCGGGTCGCCGGACGGGTCGATCTGCGGCACCTGGATGTGCGCGGTCATGATCGAGTCGATCTTGGCGGCGATGGCGGCCTTGAACGGCGGCGCGTCGATCTGGCGCCACTGGTCGAGGCTGCGGTTCGAGACCGGCAGGGCGGTGTGGCTGTCCTCGGACGTGTCGCCGTGGCCGGGAAAGTGCTTGGCGGTCGAGGTGACCGAGCTCAGGTCGAACCAGCGACGGCCCTCGTAACCCTGGACCTGCGCGCTGACCATGTCGGCCGCGAGCTTCGGGTCGCTGCTGAAGCTCCGCACGCCGATGATCGGGTTCGCCGGGTTGGAGTTCACGTCGGCGTCCGGGGCGAAGTTCTGGTTGATGCCCATCGCGCGGAGCTCTTGGCCGGTGATGCGGGCGGCCTCCTCCGCGTCCTTCGTGCTGCGGCCGGCGCCGAGGGCCATGTTGCCCGGCAACTGGGTGGCCGGCGGGCCGATGCGCGTGACGAGGCCCATCTCCTGGTCGGTGGAGATGAGCAGGGGGATGCGGCCGGCCTTCTGCAGGCCGTTGGAGAGCTGCGCGATCTGCTTGGGGGTGTCGATGTTGTCGCGGCTCGAGTTGTTGAAGTAGATGACGCCGCCGGGCTGGTACTTGCGCACCATGTCCGCGGCTGTCGCCACTCCGAAGTCCGTCTGGTTCTTGGGGTGCGGGACGTCGGCGGCCTGGCCGTTGACGTACGTGACGAAGAGCTGGCCGACCTTCTGTTCCAGCGACATCCCGCGCAGTGTGGTCACAGAGGCGTCCGCTCTCGCCACCGGCGTGAGGGCGACCATGGCTGTGACCAGCGTCAACGCGGCAAACTTCCGCACTTGTCCGTGCCTCCCGGTGATGTTCCCACAGGTAACTGGCGCATTTCGCAAGTTACTCACGGCTGCGTGGTGGGTCAACGGGCGCACATTCTGCCGTTCGGTGGCACTTTGACCGAACAAGCAGACGGGGCACCCCCGAAAGGGTGCCCCGTCTTCAGCGCGGGCTTGCGAGTTACCAAGCGTGCAACTCCAGTCGTACAACCCTGGCCTCGGCGTCCGGCGTCCCGGTACGCAGGCCCTAGACGACAAGCCTCCCGCGGCGTGCTGCGCGTGGGTACTCGAAGTCCGCGCACGGAGCTTGGCCGAGGTGGAGTCTGGCTTCTCTTCGCCAGGTCCCTGGCCGACCCGAGGTCCGCACCACCCATTTAAGTGCGTGGGCCCGGTCACAGCAAGGGCTCGGACGGGTGCACCGTTCAAGCCACGTTCAGTAGTGAAAGTACTGGCGTTTCTGGATTTGTGAGCGCGTGTTCGCATTCGGGTACCGCCGCCAGGGCGGTGCCGTGCACTCACGCGGGCACCACGTGCGCGGCGCGTTGCCGCTACTCGCCGGTACCGGTCACCTTCGGTGATTTTCTCGCGCGCGGGCTTGACTTCAGCCGCGGGTGCGCTTGCGGCGCAGGCCGTACCAGGCCGCGCCGGCCGCCGCGGCGGCACCGATGCCGATGGCGGTGACCGCGACCGCCCTGCCCGACGGGGTGGACATGCGGGAGCGCAGGCTCACCGGGTCGACGAACTGCTGCACCGGCCAGTCCTTCTCGACGGCGATGCGGCGCAGGCCCCGGTCCGGGTTCACGACCGTCGGGTGGCCGACGACCTCCAGCATCGGCAGGTCCGTGACGCTGTCCGAGTAGGCGTAGCTCTTCGAGAGGTCGTAGCCGTGCTCGGCGGCGAGCTGCTTGATCGCGACGGCCTTGTTGTCGGCGGCGCAGTAGAACTCGACCTCGCCGGAGTACCGGCCGTCCTGGATCACCATCTTCGTGCCGACGCTGTAGTCCGCCCCGATCATCTGCGCGATGGGGGCGACCAGTTCCTCGCCCGACGCGCTGACGATGACGACGTCGTGGCCCTCCGCCTTGTGGTCGGCGATCAACTGCGTCGCTTCTTTGTAAACGAGCGGATCGACGATGTCGTGCAGCGTCTCGCTGACGATGCTGCGGATCTGCTCGACGTCCCAGCCGGCTGCGAGCGCCGTGATGTGCGCCCGCATGCGGTCCATCTGATCGGCGTCCGCGCCGGCGAGCATGAACACGAACTGCGCATAAGCGCTCTTCAGCACGGCGCGGCGATTGATCAGCCCCTCCTGGAAGAAGGGGCGGCTGAACGCCAGCGTGCTCGACTTCGCGATCACGGTCTTGTCGAGGTCGAAGAAGGCGGCGATCCGGCTCATGTGGCTCAGCTTAGGTGTACTCGCCAGTAGGCCGTTCGGGCGGCATTTCGTTCGTGTACGAAACCGTTGTGCGGCACGGTTACCGAAACTTGGCCCGCGGCTGTTGCGGAAGTTGCGCGCGGCACTGGCGCATGGGGATACAGTAGGTGAGTCCGGTTCGACGGACGGGTTCAGTCCGACCCCCCGGGACTGAACCATTGACGACCCCCGTCCCTCCCCCCTGGCGGGGGTCGTCCCATATCCGGACCCCGTTTCCGGCGGGTGCGACCGGACCTCTGCGGCCCTTGCCCGAGGCACGTGCGCCCAACCCTCCAGCGTCGCACACGGGTCCGACACTTCTGGCCCTGCAAGGCTTCCAAGATCGCGACTTGTCCACAGTCGCCGACTTGTCCACATGTGGATCTACGCCCGTTGTGTCGTTCCTCACGACTGACCACCGTGGATCCCATGACCCACCCCATCGCCCTGCTCACGGACCAGGACCTCCTCGACGAGGTCCTCCGGGTGGCCGCCGCGGCCGACTGCCCGCTCTCCTGCGCCCCCGACGTCACGTCGCTGCGCTCGCAATGGCACTCCGCGCCCCTGGTCCTGCTCGACCCCGCCGCGGTCTCGGCCTGCCTGGACGCGGGCTTCCCCCGCCGCACCGGCGTCCTGGTCGTCCACGGCGGCGACCCGCCCTGGGCTCCAGCTGTCGCCCTGGGCGCGGACGGCGTCCTCGAGCTCCCGGTGGAAGGCCGCTCCCTGGTGACGGCCCTGACCGACCTGGGCGAGGGCCCGCCGTCGGACCGGGGCAGGGTGGTGTCGTTCATCGGCGGCAGAGGAGGCGCCGGCGCCTCGACCCTGGCCATCGCCTGCGGCCGTGAGGCGGTGGAGTCCGGTGGCGAGGCGATGCTCGTCGACTGCGACCCCCTGGGCGGCGGCATAGACCTGGCCCTGGGCACCGAGTCCGACAAGGGCGCCCGCTGGCCGGGCGTGCACGCCACCGGCGGCAGAGTCCCGATGTCGGCCCTGCGAGCGGCCCTGCCGACCTCGGGCAACCTGAGCGTCCTGGCCTGCGACCGCGCGGCCCCGGACCCGGAACCGGCGGCCGTGGCGGCGGTCCTCGACGCCGGCCGCCGAGCGGGCTGCACCGTGATCTGCGACCTGCCGCGCTTCCCCACGGCCTCCGCCTCCGCGGCCCTGGACCGCACGGACCTGACGATCCTGGTGGTGCCGGCCGAAGTCCGCGCCACCGCGGCCGCCGGCCGAGTCGCCTCCCGCCTCCTGACGCACGGCCGCAACCTCCGCCTGGTGGTCCGCGGCCCGTCACCCGGCCGCCTCCAGCCAGGCGAGATGGCCGAGGTGATCGGCATCCCGCTGCTGACCTCCATGCGCGCCGAGCCCGGCCTGGCCGAGGTGCTGGAACGGGGCCGCTTCCCGCGCAACCCGAAGGGCCCGCTCGCCACGGCGGCCCGCGTGGTGCTGAAGGAGCTCCGCCCATGACCGGCCCGACCGTTGCGGAAGAAGCCGTGTCGGCCGCCGAGTACGTCGCGCTGTTGTTGGGAGACAACGACACCGTGCCGATGCCGTACGTCGGGTGTGGGTGCGTTCCGGTTTTCCGTGAGGAGCAGGGGGAGACCGCTCCGCCACTGGTTCCCTTGGCGCGGAAGGAACTTCAGCCGTGATCCGGCTCCGCATCCTGTGCCGGATGCTGCGCAACCTCGTCGTCTACGGCCGCCTCTACCCGCCCCGCTTCATCTTCAAGCAGGACAAGGAGGAACCGAAGTGAACCGCTTCCTCATCTGGTGCCAGGAGACGTGGCTCCGCCTGACCGGCCGCGAGATCACCTACGGCCGCCACGCCCGCCGCCCGGAGACCGCGACATGACCTCCGCCCTGATCGACCGGGTCCGGCACCGCCTGGCCGGCGCCGACATGGAGTTGTCCGCGGCCGTCGTGGCCCACGCGGTCCGTTCCGAAGCGGGCGGCGTCCTGGCCGACTCGGATGTCCTGGAAGCACTCCAGGTGCTGCGCCAGGAGTTCAGCGGCACCGGTCCGCTCGACCCGCTCCTCGCCGACCCCGGCACCACCGACGTGCTGGTCACCGCGCCGGACCAGGTCTGGGTGGACGGCACGACGGGGCTGCGCCGCACCGGCGTCACCTTTCCCGGCGAGGACGCGGTCCGGCGCCTCGCACAACGCCTGGCGGTCGCCGCAGGCAGACGGCTCGACGATGCCTCGCCGTGCGTCGACGGGTGGTTGCCGGGCAGCGGAGTCCGGCTGCACGCGGTGTTGCCGCCCATCGCGGACAGCACCTGCCTGTCGTTGCGAATCCTCAGGCCGGCGACGCACGACCTCCAAGCGCTGCAGGAACTCGGCACGTTCGACGCCGAGATCGCGGAGACGTTGCGGACGATCGTCCGCAGGCGCATGGCGTTTCTGGTGATCGGCGGCACCGGGTCGGGCAAGACGTCGTTGTTGTCGGCGTTGCTGGGCTGTGTCTCGCCGAAGGAACGCATCGTGTGCGTGGAGGACGCGGGCGAGCTGAATCCCGACCATCCGCAGTTCGTGCGGCTCACCGCGCGGCCGGCCAACGTCGAGGGCGCGGGCGAGGTCACCACGCGGGAGCTGGTGCGGGAGGCCCTGCGGATGCGGCCCGACCGGATCGTGGTCGGGGAGGTGCGCGGGGCCGAGGTGCGGGAGTTGCTCACCTCGTTGAACACCGGGCACGAAGGGGGCGCGGGGACGTTGCACGCCAACTCGCCGACCGAGGTGCCCGCGCGGCTGGAGGCTCTCGGCGCCTTGGGTGGGCTCTCGCCGCAGGCACTGCACAGTCAGGTGTCAGCAGCGGTCCGGATCGTGCTGCACATGCGGCGGGACAACAACTCCCGGTACCTCAACGAGATCGGCGTGTTCGAACGGGACAACGGACTCACGGTTCGTCCTGTCTGGACGCGTGAGCACGGTTGGCACGAGAAGGAGCTGCTGTGCTGAGCCTTCTGCTCCTGGCGACGGCGCTGATCGTCTGGCCGCAACTCAAGCCGATCCGAAGGCTCAGGCCGCAGCGCGACAGGGAAATCGTCGTGCCGCAGTACATCTGGCTGGCGGCCGCAGCGACGGTCACCTATCTCGTGGCCAGCGTCGGCGGACTGGTCGCCGGTGTCGTGCTGGGGGTGACGGGCCGGAGAATCCTCAAGCAGCACAAGCGGAACACCGCACATCGGCGGGCTGCCGAAGCGCTGAGCAACGGACTTGGCGGCGTGATCGACGAGCTGCGAGCGGGTGCCCACCCGGCGCAGGCGGCCGAGGGCGCGGCGGAGGACACCCCGGCACCGGCGAAGGAAGTGCTCAAAGCGGCGGCGGCCACGTCGAGACTCGGTGGCGACGTGGAGCGGACGTTGCGTGAGCTGCGGCAGCCGTTGCTCGGCAAGGCGGTGGATCAGCTGGCGAAGGCGTGGCACGTGTCGGCGAAGCACGGTGTGGCGTTGGCCGAGGTTCTGGATGCCACGAGGCGTGATCTCGATCAGCGGGCGGCGTTCGCGCGGCAGGTGCACGCGCGGATGGCCGGGCCGCGGGCGAGTGCGGCGGTGCTGGCCGTGTTGCCGGTGCTCGGCGTGCTGTTGGGCGAGTTCAGTGGTGCGAGGCCGTTTCACGTGCTCACGAGCACGGTGGCGGGGCAGTTCCTGCTGGTGCTGGGAGCGGTGTTCGTGGCGGCAGGGGTGTGGTGGACGCAGCGGATCACGGAGGTGGAGCCGTGACGTTCCTGTTCCTCGCGCTGGCGGTCCTCCTCGCACCAGCGCCGCGACGATCGATTGATCGGTTGAAGCCCCGAGTCCACGACCCGCCGCACGACAGGAAGAAACCAGATGGTCCGTTCGAGCAGGCCGCGGCCTGGGATCTGCTGGCCGCGTGCCTGAAAGCCGGGTTGCCGGTGCCCACCGCGATCCAGGCGGTCGACGTGAAAGAACTGAGCCAGGTCGCCGAACTGCTGAAACTGGGCGCTGATCCGGTCACGGCGTGGGCGTCCGCGCTCGACCAGCCCGCCACCGCGCTGCTCGCCAGGGCCGCGAGACGGACCGCGCGGTCCGGGGCGGCGCTCGCCCGGCAGACCGCCGAACTCGCCGAGCGGACCAGGTCGGAAGCGTGCGACGACGCGGAAGCGAAGGCGCAGAAGGCCGCGGTCGCGGTGGCGGCGCCGCTCGCACTGTGTTTCCTGCCGGCGTTCCTGTGCCTCGGCGTCGCGCCGGTGGTGCTGGGTCTGGCCGGTCAATTCCTCAACTAGGAGAAGCAGATGGAACTGCTCGACGACGACAGCGGCATGAGCACGGTGGAGTACGCGATCGGGACGTTGGCTGCGGCCGCGTTCGCCGGACTGCTGTACGTGCTCCTCACCAGCGACTTCATGCAGAACCAGCTACAAGGGCTGATACAGCGTGCGCTGTCTTCGGTCTGATGACCGGGGCATGGCCACGGTCGAGGCGGCGATCGCGGTCAGCGCGTTGCTGGTGGCCATGTGGTTGGGGGCGAACGGGCTGACGGCGGTCACCGAGCAGATGCGGTGCGCCGACGCGGCAAGAGAAGCGGCACGGCTCACGGCGCGCGGTGAACAGCGGCGCGGTGAGCAGGCGGCTGGGCAGATCGTGTCCGGTGCCAACGTCGTGATCGACACCCAAGCCGATGCGATCGAGGTCGTCGTCAGCAAACGCGGACCGCTGGGCTTGCCGCTCAGCGCGCGGGCGTTCGCCGTGCCGGAGCCGCGGTGAACGGTGAACGGTCCGGCGGCGATCGCGGTTCGGCTGCGGTGAGCGGTGTGGTGGCGATGTTGTTGCTGATCATCGTCGTGGTGGCCGGTGCGCAGATCGGGGCGACCGTCGTCGCGCGGCACCGGGTCACCGGTGCGGCCGACCTGGCGGCGCTCGCGGCTGCCGCTCGTCTCACCGAAAGCGATGAAAGTGCTTGTGAGCAGGCAAAACGAGTGGCCTTGAAGCACCGGGCCGCGCTGACGAGCTGCGCGGTGAGCGGATGGGAGGTGGTTGTGGAGGTCTCGGCGACTACGCCGTTCGGCCCGGTGAACGCCCGCGCCAGGGCAGGTCCGGCAGAAGATCGAAGCGTTTGGAGCACGACGAGCGGTCGGCTCACAGCGGTGAGCGGACTCACATCGGTGCCCGGACATGCTGAACGGTGATCGAACCAAACGCGAACAGTTCAGTTGCCCGGTCAAGCAAAGGACGTTCGCCGTCCCGTAGCTACCAGTTGTCGAGCGGGGGTTACGGAGGCCGGTGCCGGTGTCGTTAGTTGTAGTGGCGGCACCGACGCGGTGTCCTACGAAAACCGACACCTTGTCGATGTCGAGTCAGAGCCTGGGAAGAAGGCGACGAAAGATGGATTGGTCGGATAGCTGGCGCGGGGCCTTCCGCATCGAACTGCGTGCCGAGGCCGTGAGCCTCGCGTACCGCGGTTGGCCCGTACTGCCCGGCACCTATCCGGCCGGTACTGAGAACGGCGTCACGCAGTGGGCGGGTCGCAGCGGACTCGAGCTGCACGGCCCGATCCCCGTGCACCGCGACTGGGTGGACCGCATCGGGACCCGTCCCGACCAGGTCGCCACGTGGTGGGCGGGTCGCTCCTACAGCCTTCTCGTCGCCACCGGTCACGTGGTGGACGCGATCGAGGTCGGTGCCGGCCTCGGTCACCGCGCGGCCGTCGCACTGCGGCAGATCGGCGTTCCCGTGCCGATCGCCGCGACCCCGTCCGGCCGGTGGATGTTCCTCGTGAAGTCCGGCTCGAAGCTCAACGCCGAGCTGGCCAACAACGCGGACGTGCACCTCTACGGCAAGGGCGAGTACATCCCGCTGCCCCCCACCACCATGGCGCACGGTGTCGTGCACTGGCGGGTCAAGCCGCAGGTCTGCGGCTGGAACCTGCCGGAGGCACACGTCGTGCAGGACGCGCTCGTCGAGGCAGTGCACGCTCCAGCGCGCTTCCAGCTCGAAACCGTCTGACCTACAACTAAATCCAAGCCCGGCCGTGTTGGGTGTCGTCGTGGACTCTCCCCGACAACCCCGAAGGCGATGCCCTGCACGGCCGTTCCACCAAGCCCGATCCGATGATCGGCCCCCGCACCCCGCACGTCGGGGGTGATCGGAGGACCGGGCGAAAAAGCCGAACACGCACCCCGAAGGACAGCCTCCCGCAACAGTGACCGGACCGAGGACGTTAGTGGCAGGGCGCCAGCTCTGCCGCGGTCGGTGAAGCCGGCTCCTCCCCGGAGTTCGTCAGCAGACAGTCGACACCGTCGCCTCCCGCGTGTCCTGTCGAGACGAACGAACCAGATTCCACCGATGTTCCAACGGATCCGGTCACGAAGCGGTAGCAGGCGGGAACACAGTGTTCGGCACGTGGAGAGCGCGGCGGGGGTACCCGTGAGCCCCCGCCGCGCCCCACGGAAAACTGGTAGACCTAGAGCTGGAGAGTTTCCGCGTAGGAAGCGAAGGCGAAGGTCTCCTCCATGGATCCGGGCCGCGGAACCGCGTCGGCGTGCCAGCCGAGGTTCCGGTCCTGCAGGACCTGCTCGATCAGCGGGTGCCACCGCTGATCGAGCATTTTCTTTGCCCACAGCAGGGCGCCGCGCTTGGACTCCACCTCTCCCGTGTGGATGGTGTAGAGCGTGCGGCAGTAGGCCGAGACGATGTAGCGCTGCGTCCAGGCGTTGCCCATCGGCGCCCACTCCGTGATGCCGGTCAGCACGTGCGGCAGTTCGGCACGCATCGACGAGCGCAGAGCGGAAGCCGGCACCTCGTCGACCAGTGACGTGATCGGCGGGCCGTCCAGCACGATGCCGTGGTGGCGCAGGATCCAGCGCGCGTGCGGGCTGTTGCAGTGCAGGTCCCACACCAAGGTCCTCGTGCCGTGGTCGTTGAACAGCCACGGAACTCCCAGGCCCGCCACCGAGCGCAGCGACTCCACGTCGGCGTACGAGCCCTCGATCTCCGTCGACCAGCGGCCGGGACGGGTCGGGATGTCGTCGTGCAGCCGCCGCAGCCCGTCGAGTGCGGCACCGGACGGCAGCTCGGTGCAGGCGACGATGAAGTCGCAGTCGCTGTGGAGGTCACCGGCGCCCAGGGCGAACGAGCCCTGGAGGTACGCGCCGACGTAGGTGGGGCCGAGGATCTCGCGCACGGACGAGACGAGGTCGGCGAGAAGCGCGTTCAGATCAGCGAAAGGGGTGAACAAGGCAGACTCCAATGAACCCGTGGCCAGTAGGGGACGGGCGCGGCGGAGCGTTCGGACTCAGCCGCGCTGGGCGCGACGGGTCCGGTCGGTGGCGTTGCAGCTGCATGCGTTCACCACGCCACCGTAGTCAGGCGCAGACCACCCGGTCAGGCGATTTTGCCCAGCACGACGTCCAGCACGAGCACGGCACCGGCCTTGTCCAGCGGATCGTTGCCGTTGCCGCACTTGGGCGACTGCACGCACGACGGGCAGCCCATCGGGCACGCACAGGCGCTGATCGCCGCCCGCGTCGCCGAGAGCCACGCCCGCAACGCCGAGTGGCCTCGATCAGCGAAGCCCGCGCCGCCGGGATGGCCGTCGTGCACGAACACCGTCGGCATCCCCGTGTCCGGGTGCACGGCGGTCGACACGCCGCCGATGTCCCACCGGTCGCACGTCGCGAACAGCGGTAACAGGCCGATCGCCGCGTGTTCGGCGGCGTGCAGGGCGCCGGGGATCCGCTTCGCCTCCACGCCCGCGTCGAACAGCAGCGACTCGTCGACCGTGTACCAGACCGCACGGGTCTGCAGCGTCTGCTCCGGCAGGTCCAGCGGGATCTGGTCGAGCACCACACCGGACGGCAGTCGCCGCAGGTAGCCGACGACCTGCGTCGTCACCTCCACCTCGCCCAGGCACACCGACACCCCGCCGAAGTCGGTGCTCTCGATCTCGCGCACCACGGTGATGTCCACGCAGTCACGTGGCTGCGTCGTCCACTCCGGGTCCTCGCGGTGGACCATCGCGAGCCCGCTGTCCAGCTCGAGCTCGTCGACCACGTACGCCCGCCCCTGGTGCAGGTACACGGCGCCGGGATGCACCTGCCAGCAGGCGGATCCCGGGTCGACCGTGCCGAGCATCCGGCCGGAGTCCGACTCCACGACAGCGACCTGATCGCCGCCGGAACCGCGGATGTCCACCCCGGCGTGCGGCCGGTCGTGCGACGCCCAGTACCACCCGGCAGGCCGCTTGCGCAGCAGCTTCTCCGCCACCAGTTCGGCGAGCACCGCCTCCGCGAGCGGTCCGCCGAAGTCGTCCAGACAAGCCGGCGTCAACGGCATCTCGGACGCCGCGCAGGCCAGCTGCGGCCCCAGCACGTACGGGTTCAACGGGTCCAGCACCGTCGCCTCGACCGGTCTGTCCAGCACCGCGGCCGGGTTGTGCACCAGGTACGTGTCCAACGGGTCGTCGCGCGCCACGAACACGACCAGCGCACTGTCCCCTGATCGGCCCGCACGGCCCGCCTGCTGCCAGAACGACGCCAGCGTGCCGGGAAAACCGGCCACCACCACCGCGTCCAGCCCGGCGATGTCGACGCCGAGCTCCAGCGCGTTCGTGGTCGCGACGCCGAGCAGGTCGCCAGTGGACAGCGCCTTCTCCAGCGCCCGCCGCTCCTCTGGCAGGAACCCGCCCCGGTAGGCGGCCACCCTGGCGGGCAGCTCACCGTCCACTTCGGACAGGATCCGCTGGGTTCCCATCGCCGTCAGCTCCGCGCCACGACGCGAGCGCACGAAGGCGAGCGAGCGTGCGCCCTCGATCACCAGGTCGGCCAGGATCCGCGACGTCTCCGCGCCCGCCGAGCGCCGGACGGGAGCGCCGTTCTCACCCTCCAGAGAGGTCAGTGGGGGCTCCCACAACGCGACCGTGCGCGACGCACGCGGCGAAAAGTCGTCCACGACAGCGGAAACGGGAACGCCGAGCAATCGCTGAGCCGACCCAGAAGGATCAGCCACTGTGGCCGATGCCAATACGAAGATCGGATCCGCGCCGTATTTGCGGGCGACCCTTCGCAGCCGGCGCATCAACAACGCCACGTGCGAACCGAAAACGCCACGATAGGAATGGCATTCGTCGATCACCACGTACTTCAGCCTGCGGAAGAACCGCAGCCATTTCGGGTGCTGCGGAAGGATTCCGCGGTGCAGCATGTCCGGGTTGGTGAAGACCCAGTTCGCGTGCGCCTTGACCCAGTCGCGTTCGGCCATCGGGGTGTCACCGTCGTAGGCCGACGCGCGCACCCCCTTGATCCCCAGCTCCTCGAGCGATCGGAGCTGGTCCGCGCCAAGGGCTTTGGTCGGCGACAGGTAGAGCGCGGTGGCCTTCGTGTCCGCCAAAAGAGTGGAAAGCACGGGCAACTGGTAGGCAAGTGACTTGCCCGACGCCGTGCCCGTCGCGAGGACCACGTGCTGCCCGGACCACGCCAGCGATGCGGCCTCCGCCTGGTGCCGCCACGGCTCGCGCACACCCGTCTCGACGAACGCCTCGACGACCGGGAGGGCCGTCCACGCAGGCCACTCCACGTGATCTGCCTGGCGCAACGGCAGATCACGCGCGTGCGTGAGGGGTGACTCCCCGGCGGGCACTCCCGCCAGCACGCGGTCCAGCAACCGGCGTCCCTGATCCACCACGAGGCCGAGCTTCGCATACACCACCGACAGTCCCGGCCGGGCCGTGCTCGACTTCCTGCGCAGATAACGGTGTGTGCACGGATCGGGACGTTTCGTTGCCTCGTTGCAACCAACCCCTAGACTCCCCGCTCATCGCATCCAATGAGGGATGCGTCACGTCGCGCTGGGCGGCTGGACTGCCTTGGCGCTGCACATGGCAACTCACCAGGAGGACGGATGTCCCGGCAATTCCTCGCGGAGGGCCTTGAGCTCTCCGGGGGTGATCGCGGCGTCGTAGCCGTGGTCGCCGTGGTCGCCCTGGCTGCTCTCGCCGTCGGGTACGTACTGCTCAAGGAGGTGCTGGCCGCGGGCCAGGGCACCCCCAAGATGCAGGACATCGCCAAGGCGGTTCAGGAGGGCGCAGCGGCCTACCTCAACCGGCAGTTCCGCACGCTCGGCATCTTTGTCGTGATCGTGTTCGTTCTGCTGTTCGCGCTACCGGCAGATGATTTGGCCGAGCGAATCGGCCGATCTTTGTTCTTCATCGTCGGTGCCGCGTTCTCGGCGACTATCGGCTACCTGGGCATGTGGTTGTCCACGCGCGCCAACGTGCGTGTCGCCGCCGCCGCGAACGAAGAAGGCGGTCGCGAAAAGGCGACGCGCATCGCGTTCCGCACCGGTGGTGTGGTCGGCATGACCACGGTCGGCCTCGGTCTCTTCGGAGCCGCGCTGGTCGTGCTCGTGTACGCGGGTCAGGCCCCGAAGGTCCTGGAGGGCTTCGGTTTCGGTGCCGCGCTGCTCGCGATGTTCATGCGCGTCGGTGGCGGCATCTTCACCAAGGCCGCCGACGTCGGCGCCGACCTGGTCGGCAAGGTCGAGCAGGGCATCCCCGAGGACGACCCCCGCAACGCCGCCACCATCGCGGACAACGTGGGCGACAACGTCGGTGACTGCGCCGGCATGGCCGCGGACCTCTTCGAGTCCTACGCCGTGACGCTCGTCGCCTCGCTGATCCTCGGCACCGCCGCGTTCGGCGTGCAGGGTCTGCTGTTCCCGCTGATCGTCCCCGCGATCGGCGTGCTGACCGCGGTCATCGGTGTGTACACGACCAAGGCGAAGGCGGGCGAGAACGGCCTCGCGGCCATCAACCGCTCCTTCTACATCTCTGCGGTCATCTCCGCGGTGCTGTGCACCATCGCGGCGTTCACGTACCTGCCGAGCTCCTTCGCGGACCTCAACGGCATCAGTGACACGGTCAAGGCCACCAGCGGCAACCCGGCGCTGATCGCGTCCGTCGCGGTGATCATCGGCATCGTGCTGGCCGGCGTCATCCTCTGGCTGACCGGCTACTACACCGGCACCGAGCACAAGCCGGTGCAGGAGGTCGGCAAGACCTCGCTGACCGGTGCGGCCACGGTGATCCTGTCCGGTATCTCGGTCGGTTTCGAGTCGGCCGTCTACACCGCGCTGGTCATCGGTGCCGCCGTGTACGGCGCGTTCCTGCTGTCCGGTTCGGTCATCGTCTCGCTGTTCGCGATCGCGCTCGCCGGTTGTGGTCTGCTCACGACCGTCGGCGTCATCGTCGCGATGGACACGTTCGGCCCGGTCTCGGACAACGCGCAGGGCATCGCCGAGATGTCCGGCGACGTGCACGGCGAGGGCGCGCAGATCCTGACCGAGCTCGACGCGGTCGGCAACACCACCAAGGCCATCACCAAGGGCATCGCGATCGCGACGGCGGTGCTCGCCGCGACGGCGTTGTTCGGCTCCTATCGCGACGCGATCGAGCAGGCCATCGCCAAGGTCGGCAACGTCGCGGGCGATCTGCCCGTGTCGTTCACCAACCTGGTGTTCAGCCCGAACATCCTCGTCGGCATCACCATCGGCGCGGCTGTCGTGTTCATGTTCTCGGGCCTCGCGGTCAACGCCGTGACGCGCGCTGCCGGTGCCATCGTGTTCGAGGTGCGCCGCCAGTTCCGCGAGAACCCCGGCATCATGGACTACTCGGTGAAGCCGGAGTACGGCCGCGTCGTCGACATCTGCACCAGGGACTCGCTGCGTGAGCTCGCGACCCCCGGTCTGATGGCCGTGCTCGCCCCGGTCGCCGTCGGCTTCGGCCTCGGCGTCGGCCCGCTGGCCGGTTACCTCGCGGGTGCGATCGCGACCGGCACGCTGATGGCGGTGTTCCTGGCCAACTCCGGTGGTGCCTGGGACAACGCCAAGAAGCTGGTCGAGGACGGCAACCACGGTGGCAAGGGCTCCGACGCCCACGCCGCGACGGTCATCGGCGACACGGTCGGCGACCCGTTCAAGGACACCGCCGGCCCGGCCATCAACCCGCTGATCAAGGTGATGAACCTGGTCTCGGTGCTGATCGCGCCCGCCATCGTCACCTTCTCCATCGGTGACAGCGCGTCCGACCCGATCCGGATCGCGATCGCGCTGGTCGCGACGCTGATCATCGTCGGTGCGGTCGTCGTGTCCAAGCGTCGAGGCACCTCGATCGCGGACAGTCCCGCGGAGACCGTGAGCAACGGCGCCGCGTAGATCCACCTCTGGTCGGGGTACGTTCGGGTCTTCCCCCGACGTACCCCGACCGAGGAGTTACGACATGAGGCGCAGCCTCGTCGCCACTGCCGCTGTTGCCACCCTTGCGCTGGCCGGGTGCACCACCGGCGGCAACTCCGGCACTTCATCGACGCCCACCAGCGGCGCGGCCAGCCCCGAGGCCGTCGCCTACATGGACAAGGTGTGCGGCGCCGCGTCCGAGTTCGCCAAGATCGAGAAGACGGCCCCCAAGTTCGACGCCGGCGACTCCGCCAAGCTCAAGGCCGACATGGCCGCGTACATGGGCCAGCTCGCCGACGCCTTCACCAAGTCGGCGGAGGGCCTCAAGAACGTCGGCCCGTCGCCCGTCGCGGGCGGTGAAGCGGCCGTCAACAAGATGTCCGAGACGTTCACCTCGCTCGGTGCCGTGTTCACCGACGCCAAGACCAAGGTCGAGCAGGCGGACGCCAACAACGCCAACGGAGGCCTCCAGGCCGCCGGAGAGGCCATCGCCAAGCTCTCCGAGCTCGCCGACCCGCTGCGCGACCTCAAGGACGTTCCCGAGCTGCAGAAGGCCACGCAGTCCGCGCAGCAGTGCCAGGCGATGCAGCGCCTCAACATCACGCCGACGAGCTGAGCGGGACCGTCCGGAGTAACTTCCGGCCCATGCGCCGCACAGTCCTCGCAGTTCTGACGTGCTGTCTGCTCGCGATCACCGCGTGCAGCAGCGGAGGTTCGTCCACGTCGGCCTCGCCCACCGCCAGTGAGGCCGACGTCGTGGCGTGGATGGACAAGGTCTGCGGTGCCGTCGAAGGCACCACGAAGGCCATGTCCGACGAGCCACCGATCGACATGAGCGACCCGGCGAAGCTCAAGACGGGTCTCTCCGACTGGCTCGGCACCAAGGTCGCCGCGGTCGACAAGTCGATCTCGGACCTCAAGGGCCTGGAGAACGGCCCGCACCCGAAGTCGAAGGAGCTGGCCACCGCCGCGCAGGACGGCATGGGCCAGATCAGGACCCTGCTCGCCGACACCAGGTCGAAGCTCGACGCCTCGACCGACGCCACCCAGGCCATCACCGCCTTCACCGAGATGGTCGCCAGGGCGAGCGAACTGGAGAAGGCGGGTGCCGACGTGCAGAAGAAGTTCGACGAGACGGGACTGGCCACGGCCGCGCAGAAAGCCAACAACTGCAAGGGTCTTCAGACGTCTCCTCCTACTTCCTGACGAGCGGAAAGCCCGGCTGACCGGATCGCCCGAACGTGTACTGTTCGGCGGTCCGGTTAGTCATTTCCTGGGGGATTTCACCGTGAACGCACGTTTGTCGATAGCTGCTGCCTGCGCAGGCCTCACCCTCGCCGTGACGGGCTGCGGCACCAGCGCCGCGCCGTCCACGCAGAGCACCGCGCCCACGACCACGACGACCACCGCCACCGGCGCCGACCCGGTGAAGTGGGCGGGCGCGTTCTGCGCCGGCACCACGCCGGTGCTCACGGGCGCGATCGAGCTCATCACCGTCGTCGCGGCCAACGCCCAGAACCCGGCCGCGATCAAGGAGGGCATGCTCAAGCTGCTCGACACCGGTGGCAAGGCCATGGCCGACACGGAGAAGAAGCTCAAGGAGGTCGGCGCGCCCGGCCCCGAGCACCAGGCCATGCACGACGAGCTGGTCAAGATGTTCGGCGACGGCGCCAAGGAGTACGTGTCGGTCCGCGAGCAGATCGGCAAGATCGACGCGACCGCGCCCGACTTCATGGAGCAGGTCGAGAAGGTCGGTGGCGACGCCGCGGACCCGTCGAAGCTCTCGGACCAGATCAAGAAGCTCGACGCGGACCCGAAGCTCAAGGACGCCGTCGCGAAAGCGCCGGAGTGCACCGAGATGCGCACCAAGCTCGGGAAGATGCTCGGCAAGTGACGACGTTTCGCCTGGTCGCGGCCGTGCTGAGCGCCGCCGCGATCACCGCTTGCGGCACACCGCCACCTGCTCCGGTCCAGCAGGCCACACCCACGACCACCACGACGGCGGACGTGCCAGGCGCCGATCCGGTGGCCTGGTTCGAGGCCTACTGCGGTCCGATGGGCGTCGCGGAGATCGCGCGGCGGGACATCCAGGGCAAAGCCGCACAGGGCATGGGCGCCGTGAAGACGGCCGTGGTGGGCTGGGCCTCGACGGCTGCGGCGTCGGATCGCATGATCGCGGACGGGCTGGAGAAGCTCGGCCCGCTGGGGTCGGACGTGCAGAACCCCCACGAGCGTCTGATCAAGGCGGTGCGCGAGCGGGCCAAGGGCTTCGACGACGCGTTCACGAGGCTGAACGCGCTGGCGGCCGACGACGTGTTCCCCGAGCGGTACGAGCAGGTCATGGCCAGCAGTGGAACGAGTGCGGGCCGCGAGAACGCGGACCTGATGTTCAAGCAGATCGTGGAGACCCCGAAGTACACCGCGGCGTTCCGCTCGAACAAGGTGTGCACGGACTGGCAGGCACTGGCCGGAGCAAAATAGGCCCGATGAGGACACGTCTGCTCGCTGCCCTGCTGACCGGTGCCGTCGTGCTGACCGCCTGCGGTTCCGCCGAGGACGAGCCGATCACCGACGCGCAGCGGCAGTGGGTGGACGCGTTCTGCGGCGGTGTCCTTCCGGGTATGGAAGCTGGCCTTGAGCTGCGCAAACAGGATCCGGCGAACGTCGCCGCGGTCAAGGACGGGTACGTGAAACTCGTCTCGTCCAACACCGCCGCGTTCACCGCCGCCGAGAAGAAGCTGAAGGAGCTCGGCGCACCCGACGACGACCTCAAGGACGTGCACGAACGGCTGGTCGAGTTCGTCACGGAGTCCGCGAAGTCGTACGGCGACGCGCAGGCTCCCGTCCAGGCGCTGGAACCGAATGCCGAGTTCCTGGAAGGCGCCGAGAAGGTGCTGGCCGACACGAACGTCGTGACCAGCCCGGAAGATCTCCGCGCCACCTTCCAGGAACTGCAGAAGCGGCCGAAGTACGCAGCGGCGATAGGCAAGTCGGCACCGTGCTCGGAGATCAGGTCGAAGGGACAGGAGCTCGGTCAGCAGTGATCGCTCGACCGGCGTAGTCACAACTACAACACTGGTCACACTCGAACGTCTGTTCTACCCTGTGGGCCGTGGTGGGGCAGCTGTCCTTCTTCTCGGCCGAGGCTAGAACCCCGGCCAAGGCGGACCTCGCCGGCTTCCTCTGCGGGCCGGGTCAGGCCGTCAGCTTCGCGCGCGGTACAGCCGCCCGCGTGTACACCGAGTTGCGCGACGAGTGGCGACTGCGCCCTCTCAAGCAGGCCTGCGCCGACCGTGGCGTCACCACAGAGCTGTGCGTGAACGAGGCAGGCACGCACTTCGTCCGCACGCCGTTCCGCACCGATCTCACCCCTCTGGCCGCCCGCTGGCTGGACGGATCCGTCAAGACCGTGCCGCCGGACTTCGAGCTGAACGGAGCAGTGCTGCGCGTCTGGGCGCTGGCGGCGGGCAGCTGGATGGAGTCCGCGTACGTGCTCGGTTTGGACCCCAACGCGCCGCAGACACACGCACCGTTGCAAAATGCGCTGCTCGCATCGGGACTTCCGTGCACCCTGATAGGTGCACCGGCGTTGCGGGTAACCGGCCGACGAAGGCTGGCACGGCTCGCTGAGCTGGTCGGAAGCCCTCCTCAGGGAGTGGCGATGAGCACCTGGCCGGCGGCCTGAGCGGGCCGTCCGGCATGGTTGTGTCACTCTGTCTCGTCGTACGGGCGTCGCGGAGACATGACGGATGGTGTGCTTTTCGGCCGACGCTGGGCAACACTGGCGGGCCTGGGAACCGGGTTTGGAAGAGAGCGGGACGGCGAGTGGCTGGATCGACACGGACGAAAAAGAGCAGCGGAGGAGAGGGCGGCAACATTCGACGGCTTGTGATCGTCGAGTCGCCCACGAAGGCGCGCAAGATCGCCTCGTACCTCGGCGCCAACTTCGTCGTGGAGTCCTCCAGGGGACACATCCGGGACCTGCCGCGCGGTGCCGCTGACGTTCCGGCGAAGTTCAAGGGTCAGGCCTGGGCCAGGCTCGGCGTGGACGTCGACCACGACTTCGAGCCCCTCTACGTGATCTCCGCCGACAAGAAGTCGCTGGTCACCGAGCTCAAGGAAGCGTTGAAGGACGTCGACGAGCTCTACCTCGCGACAGACGGTGACCGCGAGGGTGAAGCCATCGCGTGGCACCTGCTGGAGACGCTCAAGCCGAAGATCCCGGTCCGCCGGATGGTCTTCCACGAGATCACCGAGTCCGCGATCCAGGCCGCCGCGGCCAACCCGCGTGACCTCGACCAGGACCTGGTCGACGCGCAGGAGACCCGCCGCATCCTCGACCGTCTCTACGGCTACGAGGTCAGCCCGGTCCTGTGGAAGAAGGTCATGCCGAAGCTCTCGGCCGGCCGCGTGCAGTCCGTGGCGACGCGTCTGGTCGTGGAACGTGAACGCGAGCGGATGAAGTTCGTCTCAGCGAGCTACTGGGACATCTCCGCGCAGATGGACGCCGGTGCCGACGCCGCGCCGCGTCAGTTCGGTGCGCGTCTCGTCGCCGTCGACGGCACGCGTCTCGCCACGGGCCGTGACTTCGGTTCGGACGGCAAGCTCACCGGCAAGTCCGACGTCGTCGTGCTGGACGAGGCGCAGGCCCGTGCCATCGCGGCCGGGCTGCAGAACGCGCCGGTCAAGGTCGCCTCCGTCGAGGAGAAGCCGTACACGCGCAAGCCGTACGCGCCGTTCATGACCTCGACGTTGCAGCAGGAGGCGGGCCGCAAGCTGCGGTTCTCCGCCGACCGCACGATGCGCACGGCGCAGAAGCTGTACGAGAACGGCTACATCACCTACATGCGTACCGACAGCACGACGCTGTCGGAGACCGCGATCAACGCGGCCCGCACGCAGGCCACGGACCTCTACGGCGCTCAGTACGTCTCGCCGCAGCCTCGCCAGTACACGCGCAAGGTCAAGAACGCGCAGGAGGCCCACGAGGCGATCAGGCCGGCGGGAGAGGTCTTCCGCACGCCCGGTCAGGTGGCCGCCGAGCTCGACTCGGACGAGTTCAAGCTCTACGAGATGATCTGGCAGCGCACGATCGCGTCCCAGATGTCCGACGCGCGGGGCAACACGACCAGCATCCGCATCCAGGGCCGCGCCGCGACGGGCCAGGACGTCACGTTCGCCGCGTCCGGCCGCACGATCACGTTCGCCGGCTTCCTCAAGGCCTACGTCGAGACCGTCGACGCCGAGGCCGGTGGCGAGTCGGACGACGCGGAGTCGCGCCTGCCGCTGCTGGTCAAGGACCAGGACCTGACGATCGCGGAGCTGTCCGCGGACGGTCACACCACCTCGCCGCCCTCGCGCTACACCGAGCCGTCGCTGATCAAGACGATGGAGGAGCTCGGCATCGGCCGTCCCTCCACCTACTCGTCGATCATCAGCACCATCCAGGACCGCGGCTACGTGTGGAAGAAGGGCGCCGCGCTGGTCCCGTCCTGGGTGGCGTTCGCCGTGGTCGGGCTGCTGGAGGGTCACTTCGGCCGGCTCGTCGACTACGACTTCACCGCCGCGCTCGAGGACGAGCTGGACGGCATCGCCGCGGGCAGGCAGCAGCGCACGACGTGGCTGTCCGGGTTCTACTTCGGCGGCAGCGTCGGCCCCGACGGCTCGATCGGCCGTTCCGGCGGCCTGAAGAAGCTGGTCGGCACGGGTGTCGAGGACATCGACCCGCGTGAGGTCAACTCGATCCCGCTGTTCAGCGACTCCGAGGGCCGCACGGTCGTCGTGCGCGTCGGCCGCTTCGGGCCGTACCTGGAGCGCGACGTCGACGGCACCGCGCAGCGCGCGAACCTGCCGGACGACCTGGCGCCGGACGAGCTGAGCAACGAGATCGCCGAGAAGCTGTTCTCGACGCCGCAGGAGGGCCGTTCGCTCGGCACCGACCCGGTCTCGGGCAACGAGATCGTGGCCAAGGAAGGCCGCTTCGGCCCGTACGTGACCGAGGTCCTGCCAGAGCCGTCCGAGAACGGCACGGCCCCGAAGAAGGCGCCGAAGCCGCGCACCGGCTCGCTGTTCAAGTCGATGTCGCTCGACACGGTCACGATCGACGACGCGCTGAAGCTGCTCTCGCTGCCGCGCGTGGTCGGCAAGGACCCGGAGACGGGCGCCGAGATCACCGCGCAGAACGGCCGCTACGGCCCGTACCTGAAGAAGGGCACGGACTCGCGGTCGCTGGTCGACGAGAGCCAGATCTTCACGGTCACGCTCGACGAGGCGCTGAAGATCTACTCCGAGCCGAAGAAGCGCGGCCGCGCCGCCGCCGCTCCGCCGTTGCGCGAGATGGGCAACGACCCGGTGTCCGGCAAGCCGATGGTGATCAAGGAGGGCCGGTTCGGCCCGTACGTCACCGACGGTGAGGCGAACGCGTCGCTGCGCAAGACGGACAGCGTCGAGTCGATCACCGACGAGCGCGCGGCCGAGTTGCTGGCCGAGAAGCGCGCGAAGGGGCCGGTCAAGAAGAAGGCTCCTGCCAAGAAGCCGGCGGCGGCGAAGAAGCCCGCTGCCAAGAAGGCTCCGGCCAAGACCAAGAGCTGAGCAGGGGGTGGCGGTGCCGATCAACGAGTTCGGTCCGGACGGGACTCAGGCCCCGCCGCCTCCCCGGCTGTACCCCGACCCGCTCGCGGGCCTGGTGACGGCTGACAACTTCGTCGCTCCTCAATGGACGTCTTTCAGCTCACGTGTGGCGGTGCCGACACCTCCTGAGCCGACCGAGGAAGCGCGGCAGGCCGTCTGGTCGCAGATGCAGCAGGAACAACGGCGGCCGCGTGGCAGGGCGCAGCGAGCGCCTGTGCAGCAGCAGTCGCACCCGTACGCGGTCCAGCAGTTCGCGCCGACGTACCAAATGTCTGCGCCGCAACAACAACAGCAACAGCAGCAACCCGCCAAGCCGACGAGCGGCGTGGCCGCGTTCATCGGCTGCCTGGTCGTCATCGGGTTCTTCGTCCTGGTCCTGGTCAGCATTCTCGGAGCGATCTTCAGCTAGCCGTGTTGTGAGTCCGGCGTGCTGACTCACCACATCCGGTTACGCTGACCGCACGGGAGTGGCGATTTAGGGGTGACTGAAATTTCGGACGCGGACACATCGGTGACCGAGGCAGGCCAGGCAGGGCAGGCCCAGTCCAGCGTGTCCACGGTTCACCGGCTTCGATCGGTACTCGCCATCCGCCCGTTCCGGAGGCTCTGGCTCGTCACCTACCTGTGCAGCGTTGGTGACTGGCTGTCACTGCTCGCGCTGACCGGTCTGGTCTCCGCGATGATGAAGAGCTACGAGTGGCAGTCGTTCGCGCTGCCGCTGGTCGTGCTGACCCAGCTGCTGCCCGGCATCCTCTTCGCGCCCATCGGCGGCGTGCTCGCGGACAAGTTCGACCGCCGCAAGGTGATGGTGGTCTGCGACGTCCTGCGCGGGGCGCTGTTCATCTCGATCGCGCTGATCGGCTCCCCGATCTGGCTCTTCGTCGCGAACTTCCTGGTCGGCTGCTGCGCGATGCTGTGGATCCCGGCCAAGGAGTCGGCGGTCCCGAACCTGCTGCGCCGCCCGGATCAGGTGGAGTCGGCGAACCAGCTCGGCCTCGTGATGACCTACGGCATCTCGACGATCAGCGGGTTCGGTCTCTACTCGCTGATCTCGGGCATCCCCGCGTACCTGAACCTGCAGGGCGGGAACCTGGAGTTCAACATCGCGACGATCGCGGTGGTGATCAACGGCCTGCTGTACTTCACCTCGGCGATCCTGGTCGCGACCCGCCTGCCTGAGCTCTCCGGTCGCGTCGTCTCGACCCGCAAGAGGGACGACGAGGACAAGCCCGGTTTCACCGCGATGTTCCGCGACGGCCTGAGGTTCGCGGGCAAGACGCCGCTGGTTCGTGGCCTGCTCATCGGCATGATCGGCGCGTTCGCCGCGGCCGGTGCCGTGATCGGGACGGCCAAGCTCTACGCGTTGTCGCTGCTGGGCGGCGCCTCGACGTTCGGCCTGCTGTTCGTGGCCGTGTTCCTCGGGCTCGCGGTCGGCATGGCGACGGCACCCCGGCTGGCGCAGCGCCTCGCCTACAACCGCCTGTTCGGTGTCACGATCGTGCTCGCCGGCATCTCGCTGGCGCTGGTCGCGCTGGCCCCGCACCTGTGGATCGCGCTGCTGACGGTGGCGCTGGTCGGCGCGTGCGCGGGCGTGGCGTTCCTGACGGGTCTCACGATCGTGGGTTCGCAGGTCGAGGACGACATGCGCGGCCGCACGGTCGCGCTGATCCAGACGTTGCTGAAGGTGGTGCTGTTCGGTGCGTCGGCCGGCGCGCCGCTGCTGCTCACGTTGCTGCAGAAGCGGCAGGTCAGCGTGTTCGGCCACCCGATGGAGGTCGACGCGAGCCGTCCGGTGATGCTCGGCGGCGCCGTGATCGCGATCGTGCTGGGCCTCGTCGCGTACCGGCAGATGGACGACCGCCGTGAGGAACCGGTGCTGTCGTCGCTGTTCGCGGCGATCCGCGGCCGCCGTCCCACCAAGGGCATGCTGATCGCGGTCGAGGGCGACACCCGCGAGGACACGTCGGTGCAGGCCCGCCGCCTGGCCGCCGCGTTGCGGGCCGAGGGCCTCGAAGTGCTGCTGGCCGCCGACCCCGAACACGACGAACGCCGGCTGCGTTCGATGCTGTCGTCCGCCGAACTGGCAGGCGTGCGCGCGCAAGCCCTCGTAGCCGCCGCCGTCCGCGCGGACGTCGTCGAACGGCAGGTGCGCCCCGCACTGGACAACGGCTCCGTGGTGGTGATGGAGCGCTACGTCGACTCGCCGCTCGCGCACTTCAGCGCCACGAGCTCGCTGGAACACCAGGAGCTCGAAGGCCTGGTCGACTGGGCCACCGGCCGGTTGCGCCCGGACCTGACCATCCTGCTCGACCGCCCGGTCATCGACGGCAAGGGCATCGGCCCGGAACACCACTGGCGCGTGCAGAGGCTGCTCAGCGAGATGGCCGCCGCCGCACCGGACCGCTACGTGGTGGTCGAGGCCGTGGGCGACGTCGACGACGTGGCGGACCGGGTCCGTTCCGCGGTGGTCCCGTTGCTGGCGGGGCGCAAGCGCCCGGTCCCGCAAGCCGCGGTCTGACCCTCGCTGGAAGACTGCACCCATGAGCGTGTGGGACGAGGTGGTCGGCCAGCCCGACGTGGTGGTGACCCTGGCGGCGTCCGCGGAAGCCGCGGCCACGATCGTCGCGGGCGGCACCCCCGCGCCCGGCGTGATGACCCACGCCTGGCTCTTCACCGGCCCTCCGGGGTCCGGTCCCACCTCCACCGCGCGTGCCTTCGCCGGCGCGCTGCAGTGCCTGGTGACGGACGACCGGCCTGGATGCGGCGAGTGTTCCGGTTGCCGCACCACGTTGCACGGCACGCACGCCGACGTTCGTGTCGTGGCGCCGGAAGGACTGTCGATCTCCGTCGCCGAGATGCGGTCGCTGGTGCAGATCTCCGCTCGCCGGCCCACTTCCGGGCGGTGGCAGGTGGTGATCATCGAGGACGCGGACCGGCTCACCGAGGGCGCGGCCAACGCTCTGCTGAAGGCTGTCGAAGAGCCGCCGGAGCGGACGGTGTTCTTGCTGTGCGCGCCTTCCGATCACCCGGACGACGTGTCGGTGACCATTCGTTCCCGGTGCCGGCTGGTGTCCCTGGGGTCGCCTCGGCCCGCCGCCATCGCTTCGGCCCTGGAGACCGTGGACGGGATCTCACCGGAGATGGCGCAGTGGGCTGCCTCGATCTGTGGCGGGAACGTGGCCAGGGCCCGGCGGCTGGCCGCTGACGAGCAGTCGCGTTCCCGGCGTGAGGCCGTGCTGCGGATCCCGTTGGCGCTGCGGAAACCCGCCGACGTCTTCACCTGTGCCGACGAGCTGATCAAGGCCGCCGAGGACGACGCGTCCACCGCCAACGAGTCCCGCAACGAGAACGAGCGGGAGGCGTTGGAGACCGCCATGGGCGCCGGCGGCACCGGCAAGGGGACCGCCGCTGCCTCTCGCGGGGCCAAGGGTGCGTTGAAGGACCTGGAGAAGCGGCAGAAGTCCCGGGCCACCCGGACGCAGCGCGACTCCCTGGACACGGCCCTGGTCGACCTGGCCGGGTTCTACCGGGACGCGCTGGTGGTCAAGACCGGATCCGAGGCCGCGTTGATGCACCCGGACCGGTCCGGCGACTCCCGGACGGCTGCTGCCAGCTGGACTTCCGAGTCGATCCTGCGGCGGCTCGAGGCCGTGCTGGCGTGCCGGGAGGCCATCGAGGTCAACGTGAAGCCACGCATCGCCATCGAGGCGATGGTGACGACGCTGCACCGGGGCTGAGGCCTTGGACTTCCGCGTGACGGTCACCGAGGAGACGGCTGCCCGGCTCCGGCCGGAGCTCACCCGGCTGATCGCCGAGTTCCGCGCGATGGCACGGATGCTCGTCGGCGCGCTGCCGGACCCGGACCTGATCGACGACGTCTGGGTGGAGATCGAGGTCGGTGGCCAGACGTGGTGGATCCACTGGCACGACCCGCACTACCGCTGCGAGAGCGACACCGGCGTGGTCGTGGAGGCACAGATCTACCACCCGGACCAGATCGATCCGGCCTTCCTGCTGGAGTACGCACAGACCGCCGGTGGGCACGAGGCCGTGGTGACGGCGTGCCCGCGCGGGTTCCACGACATCGCCCGGCTGCTCGACCTCTACGAGAGCTGAAACCGGTGGGGCGACGTGGTGCCAGGTCATTGCTGATCGGCACCGACCGGTTCATCTGGTCGGTTCGCCACTCGCACGAGAACGGTTGGCGCGAGGTGGTGCGATTGCGCCGTGAAGGTGCGCCGGGACAGCTCGTGGTGGTGTTCCGGGCAGGCGACGGGCATCTGGTCGCGGACGGGTTCATGCACGCGGGTCAGGTGCGGCACGCCGACGGGCGAAGCCTGAACCTCAACCGGCCAGGCGTGATCCGCGCGCTGCTCGACGAAGCCTCTGCTCGCGGGTGGCAGGCCGAGGCCTCGGAACTCGACGGCTGGGAGCTGTTCGACGCCGTGGCCCGCCGCTCAGAGCCACCCCAGCGCGGCTGACACCTCGTCCGCCGCCCGCAGCACCCGCGGCCCGAGCGCGATCAGCTCCGGCAGCGAGTGCTCCATCGCCAGCGAGGACGCCGAAAGCCCGCCGACGACCGTGCCCGCGTGGTCCCGGATCGCCGCGCCCACGCAGCGGACGCCCACCTCGTTCTCCTCGTCGTCCAGCGCGAACCGCGAGCGGCGCACCCGCGTCAGCTGTGACTTCAGGCGAGGGGACGAGGTGATCGTGCGCGGTGTCCGGCCTGGCAGGCCGGTGCGGGAGATGTAGGCGTCCAGTTCGGACGTGGAGAGCGAGGCCAGCACGGCCTTGCCGATGGCGGTGCCGTGGGCCGGGAGCGACATGCCCAGGCGGGACGCCATGCGGTACGGCTTGTCGGCCTCGATCTTGTCCACGTAGACCAGTTCGTCGCCGAACAGCACGGCCAGGTGCACGGTGCAGCTCGTCGACTCCTGCAGTGCGCGCAACGACGGCCGTGCTCGCTCCACCGTGTCGATCGGGCGGAGGACCTTGCCCGCCAGGGCGAGGACCCGCGGCCCGGTCAGGTAACCGTCCGAGCCCGGGGTCGCGAAGCCGCGGTCCACCATCGCCTGCAGCAGGCGGTGGACCGTCGACTTCGGCAGGCCGGTCACTCGCGCGATGTCCGTGATGCGCGAGTGGTCGGCCAGGGCCTCCAGCACGGCGAGCGTTTTTTCGACGGCGGTATCGGTCATCTCGCCAGCCAGCCCCCATCCACGACCAGTACGTGTCCGGTCACATAATCGGACGCGGCGGACGAAAGGAACACCGCCGGGCCCACCAGATCTTCCGGTGTGCCCCAGCGGCCCGCCGGGATCCGCTCGCGGATCGCGGGTTCGCGGCCGGGATCGGCGCGCAGGGGAGCGGTGTTGTTCGTCTCGATGTAGCCCGGTGCGATCGCGTTGACCTGCACGTTCGACGCCGCCCACTCGTTCGCGAGCAGCTTGGTCATGCCGACTAGGGCGTGCTTGGAGGCGGTGTAGGCCGAGACGAGGATTCCGCCCTGAAAGGACAGCAGGGACGCGATGTTCACGACCTTGCCGCCGCCGTTGGCGATCATCTGACGTCCGCAGAGCTTCGAGATCTCGAACGCCGAATCGAGGTTGACCGCCATGATCCGCTGCCAGTCCGACAACGAGACGTCGACGGCGGCGCCCCGGTGGATGGTGCCGGCGTTGTTCACGAGGACGTCGACGCGGTGCTCGGCCAGTACCGGTGCCAGCGCGGGTTCGACGGACTCCGGCTTCGAGAGGTCCACCGAGACCGTGGCGAGTGCGGGAGCCACGTCGGAGAGGTCACCGCGACCGACGAGGATCAGCTGGGCGCCCGCGTCGTGCAGGCCGCGGGCGATGGCCTGGCCGATGCCCGTGCGAGCACCGGTCACCAGTGCCGTCCTGCCTTCGAGGGAGAAGCTCATCGCAGCTCCGTAACGGCGACCGGGTCCATGTCGTCGTAGGCCTGGTTCTCGCCACCCATGGCCCAGACGAACGTGTACGAGTGCGTTCCCGCTCCACTGTGGACGGACCACGACGGCGAGATGACGGCTTCTTCGTTGCGCACCACGATGTTCCGCGTGTTCTGCGGTTCACCGCACAGGTGCACGACGCGGTGCTCCTCCGGCAGGTCGAAGTAGAGGTAGCACTCGGTGCGGCGGTCGTGGGTGTGCGGCGGCATCGTGTTCCAGACGCTGCCCGGCGCCAGCGAGGTCACGCCGAGCACCAGTTGCGACGAGCGAATGCCGTCGGCGTGCACGAACTTGCGGATCTCACGGACGTTCGCGGTGCTCTGGTCGCCCAGCTTCAGCACGTCGACCTCGTCGAAGCGGGCCACGGCGGTGGGGAACGAGGCGTGCGACGGCGTCGAGAAGAGGTAGAAGCGGGTGTCCTCGCCGGCGGCGTGGAACTCGACGTCGACGGCGCCCTGGCCGACGTAGAGGCAGTCGCGCGTACCGAGTTCGTGTTCGGTTCCGTCCACGGTAACCGTCCCGGTCCCGCGGATCGCGAGCACGGCCAGCTCGCGTCGTTCCAGGAAGTACTGGGAACGCAGAGGGGAAGCGCTTTCCAATTTGAGTGATTCCCCAGGTGACGGGGTCGCGCTGCCGAGGACGATGCGGTCCTCGTGGGTGTAGACGGTCCGGATCTCGCCCGGTACGAAGAGGTCGTCGACGAGGTAGTGCTGCCGCAGCCCGTCCGTGTCGAAGCCCGGCAACTGTGCCGGATGGGTCGAGTGCCTGATCTGCATCTGTGGATGCCTTCCGGTCGAGGCGGCGGAGTGACACCATGTCCGCCGACCATGGAACTACGTTCCGCACAACGGAACAAGTCCACCGTCTCCCCGCCGCCGGAGACGTGTTCAGGCATGTGAAAGGCGGCCTTGGTGTACCAGCAGAACCCGAATCCGACGGGCTCTCTGTTCCTGTCGGCTCTGCTCGCGCTCATCCCTCTCGTCGCGGTCCTGGTGCTGCTCGGAGGGTTCAAGTGGAAGGCGCACTGGGCGGGTCTGACCGCCCTCGTGCTCGCGGTCGGCGTCGCGCTCTTCGGCTACTCGATGCCGCTCGGCCAGGTGCTCAACTCGGCGGCGTTCGGCGCGGCGACCAGCGTGCTCGTGGTCCTGTGGATCACGTTCAACGCCATCTGGATCTACAACCTGACCGTCCACAGCGGACACTTCAACGTGCTGCGGCGGTCGTTCAGCTCGATCTCCGACGACCAGCGGGTGCAGGCGATCGTCATCGCGTTCTCGTTCGGCGCGCTGCTCGAAGCCCTTGCGGGCGGCGGTGGTCCGGTCGCGATCTGCTCCGTCATGCTGATCGCGCTGGGCGTCGACCCGATGAAGGCGGTGGCGCTGGCGTTGATCGCGGACACCGCGCCGGTGGCGTTCGGCGGCATGGGCAACCCGATCACGGTGCTGAACACGGTCACCGGGCTGCCGGCGGACACGTTCGGCGCGATGACCGGCCGGCAGGTGCCGATCCTGGCGATGCTCGTGCCGTTCGTGCTGGTCTTCGTGGTGGACGGCAAACGCGGCATCAAGCAGGCCTGGCCGGCCGCTCTGGTGGCGGGCGGCTCGTTCGCGATCACGCAGTACCTGGTCTCGAACTTCTGGTCCTACAAGCTGTGCGACATCATCGCGGCCGTCGTCTCGGTGCTCGCGTTGATCGCGCTCGTGCGGGTCTGGCAGCCGGAACGCTCTATCCCGCCGGTCATCGCCGGTGGGTCTGTCGCCGACTCGCGGCGTGACGTGATCATGGCGTTCAGCCCGTACGCGATCATCGTGGCGATCTTCTCGGTCGCGCAGATCGTGCCGGTGAAGAAGTTCCTCGACTCGCTGACCTACAAGTTCGCGTGGCCAGGCATGCACCTCGTCGCACCGAACGGCAAGCCGATCAAGGTCGAGTACGCGCTGAACTGGGCGTCCGCGACGGGCTCGCTGCTGTTCCTCTCGGGCCTGATCACGTTGGCACTGCTGGGGATCAGCGCGCGCAAGGGCGTCGAGATCTACGGCAGGACGATCAAGCAGTTCAGCTGGGCGATCGTGGCGATCCTCGCGGTGTTCTCGCTGTCGTACGTCATGAACTACTCGGGCCAGATCACGACTCTGGGCCTCTGGCTCGCGGGGACCGGCGCGTTCTTCGCGTTCCTGTCGCCGGTCGTCGGCTGGTTCGGCGTCGCGATCACCGGCACGGACGCGGGGTCCAACGCGCTGTTCGGCGGCCTCCAGGTCACCGCCGCACAACAACTCGGCGCGTCACCGTTCCTGTTCGGCGCCTCGAACAGCTCCGGTGGCGTGATGGCGAAGATGATCTCGCCGCAGAACCTCGCCATCGGCACGGCCGCCGCGGGTCTGGTCGGCCGTGAGGGAGACCTGTTCCGCAAGGTCTTCGGCTGGAGTCTGGTGCTGCTGCTGGCGATGTGCGTCATCGCCTATCTGCAGTCGACCCCTGTGCTCGGCTGGATGGTGCCCTAGCCGGCAGCGCGGCGAAGATCACGACGCCCGCGAGCAGCAGAGCCGTGCCGGTCCAGAACAGCGGGATCGAGTTGTACGCGGCGTTCGTGTAGGCCAGCGGCGGTGCCCCCCTGGGTGGCGCCGCTGGCGCGCCGGGCTGCTGCGGCACGTTCGTCTGCGGCGGCTGCGAGGTCCCGCAGATCACGCCACCCTGCGGTGCCGCGGCCCGCACGATCTGCTCGCCCAGCGAGATCTGCGCGAGCGCCGTCGGCAGGTTCGGCAGCTTCAACTTGTCCGTCGGCAGCACCTGCACGTCGAGCATCCGCGCGGTGGCCCCGAGCTGGAACCCGCTGAACCCGGTGCCGGTGAAGGCCGCCTTCTTCTCGTTGAGCCCGGCGATCTGGAGCTTGATCACGACCAGGTCCAGCAGCAATGGGATGTCGATGGTGGGGTGCGCGGCGTCGAGAGTGCCGAGCTCCTTGCCGTTCTGACTGACCTTCAGCACCGGCGCCGTGTAGGTGATCGTCGAGGTCTTCTCGTCCCCGGTCGCCGTGGCCGTGAGCGTCGGAGGCGTCGCCACGTCGATCTTGATGCCGCCCGCCAGCTCCACGCTGACCGCCCGCATCGTCGACGTCGACTCGACCGCCTTGTTCTTGCTGCCCGGCAGGTCGACGAGTTTGACCACCGAGCTCGCCTCGAACGCGTCCGGAATGCTGATCAGGCTGGTCTTCACCGGCAACGGCACCTCGGCCGGCAACGCGCTCAGGACTTCGAGCCCCGCCAGCGACGTCTTCGCGGTGGCCAGCGGACTGACGCACGGCCCGACCTTCTCGTCCCACCGAGCGTGCACGCTGCCGTTGAGCAGCTTGAGCTTGGCGAGCGGCGTCTCCGGAATCGGCAGCCCGCCGTTCGTCGGCTGCGGGTTGTCCGGAATCGCCGTCTGCACCAGCGTCCCCGGCGACTGCGGCGAGCGCCCTGCCACCGCGAACCCGAACGGATTGGCCTGCGTCACCACCCGCTCGGTGCTCAGGAACGCCTCGGTGTTGACCTGCGCACTCGCGAGCCCCAGCCCGAACTCGGTCACCGACTGCTTCGGCAACTGCTCACCCAGCCCGGGCAGGATCGTGTTCGTCGGCACCCCCTGCGGCCCGAGCCGCACCACGCTCAGCCCGGTCCCGGCATCCCCGACGGCATGCGCAAGCGGTTGCGGCCCGTTCGGCGCCGACGCGGGCGGCTGGTTCGGATCGCGCGGTCCCGGCACCGGAGTGGTCGGAGGCTGCGCGAGCGCGGGAGCCGCGATCAACGCGAGCAGCAACCCGGCCAGCGGCACGGACAACGAACGGCGCATGAACCACTCCTCGACGGTGGGGAGGTGGTGACGTCAGTCACGGTCCGTACAACGAAGCCGCCCCCCGTGAGTAACGCGCTTGCGGGTCGGTTATAGTTATCGCGTCTCGCCGCCTTAGCTCAGTCGGCCAGAGCAGCTCACTCGTAATGAGCAGGTCATCGGTTCGATTCCGATAGGCGGCTCGGTGGGATAAGACCCAGGTCAGGCTTCCTGACCTGGGTCTTTCTTTATGTCGATACCTTCGCCCCGGCGCAGGTCAGCGAACCAGTTCGCGACCGGGCGCCGGTAACCGTGAGGCAGGTTGAGCGCGCTGATCTCGTGCTCGGTGAACAGCCCGATCTCTTTGTGTTCATGCGACAGAACGGGCTCGTCGTCGCTGTCGAGCAGGCACCCGTAGGCCACGATGAACACGTTCTTCCTGGCCACCTCGATGTAGTACATCCACGAGTCGAGGATCGGCCCGACGCTCACCTTCCACCGCGTCTCCTCGGTGATCTCGCGGATGAGGCACTGCTCGGGCGTCTCGCCGGCCTCGATGCGGCCACCGGGCAGTTCCCACTCGTCACGCTCGTTCTTCAGCAGCAGCACCCTGCCGTCGCGGACCACCACGCCCTTGATCGAGACGGGGTACTCGGGGTTCATCTGGCGTCCTCACCGCTCGGGTCAACCGCACGTCGTGAGCGCGCTCTCCAGTGCCGAACGTTCCGCCGCCACCACGCTCAGCCCGTAGGCGGCCTTCACCGTCACATAGATCCGCCCGTACGAACACGCGTACCCGGCGTTGGGCGGCATCCACTCGTCAGGCGTCTTGTCGCTCTTCGACTGGTTGACCTTCCCCGAGACCGCCACGAGGTTGCGCAGGTCGTTGGCCGCGGCCAGGCGCTGTTCGGGAGCCCACGCCGCGGCGCCGCTGCGCCACATCTCCGCCAGTGGCACCACGTGATCGATCTGGATCTTCGAGGTACCGCTGATCCGCGTGCCCGTGTACGGGTCGTCGAGGTTGCCCGACTGGACGCCGCACCGGCCCGGTTTGCGCTCGACCTCGGTCAGGTCGCGGGCCAGGACCTGGCTGCGCTGGTCGCAGCCGTCGCCGTCGGTGTCGAACCAGGGCTGGCCGAACACGCACGCCTTGCCGTCCGAGCAGTCGCGCACGTAGCCGTCCATCCGGCCCGGTACGGCCACGGGCAGCGCCGCGAGCGACGTGCGCGCGGCGGCGGCGTCGAGGGTGCCGGTCGGTACCCGGTCGACCTGTGGACCAGGGGACGACAGGGGGAGCGCGGAACAGCCGGTCAGCAGGATGATCAGCAATAGCCACCGCATGGGTACGGCATACCCGCTACAAAGGCAGGTGATGGCCGCTCAACGGCGTAACTCCTGGGGGACGGATGTCGGAAGCCGACGCGATTGCCGACCGGCTCTTCGACGTGATTCTCGACCGCTATCCGCTCGACGCCAGCCTGATGGGCTTCGACGTCGACCACGAGTCGCTCACCGACCACGGGGAGGAGGCGGGGAGCGGTATCGGGCGCGGCTCCTGGCCATCCGCGAGGACGCGTTGAAGATCGAGCCCGCGACGACGTCCGACCGCATCACGCTGGGGATCGTGCTGCACGAGTTGCGCACGCAGTCCGAGGTCATCGGCTCCCGGCAGATCGAGTTCGGGATCAGCGCCAACATCCGCACGGTCGTTCCCGGCACGTTGGCCAATCTGTCGCGTTCGCCGGTCGACACGCCGGAACGACGGCAGGGCTACCTGCAGCGGTTGCGGGGGCTCGACGGGTTCTTCGCGACGGTGATCGCGCGGCACCGGGCCGGGTTCGCGGACGGTCTGACGCCGGTGGCACACCTGGTGGAACAGGCGATCTCGCTGCTGGACGGGCATCTGGCGAACCTCGGCGCGTTCGACCTGTCGGATGGCGCCGAAGTCGACGAGGTGGTGCGACCGGCGATTCAGGGGTACCGCGACTTCCTGCGGCAGGAAGCCCTTCCACTGGGGCGCGATGCCGGGCACGCCGGGTTGTGCTGGCTGCGGAACGACGCCTACGGCCAGGCGATTCGCGCGCACACGACCGAGGACCTCGACCCGGAATACCTGCACGCCACCGGCATCAGGCTGATCGAGGAGCTCAAGCCGGAGTTCGCGCGGTACGGCGGTGACGGCGTGTTCGAGCGCATTCGCCACGATCCCGCGTTCCGCCACACCGACGCCGACGAGATGCTCCGCGCCGCCCGCGCTGCCGTCGAGAAGGCCGAAGCCGCTGCTCCGCGCTGGTTCCGCACGGTGCCGGACGCGACGTGCGTGATCAAAGCGGCGCCGCCGGGCGTGCCCGCGCACGTGCCGCCGAGCTACTTCCCAGCCGCGGAGGACGGCAGCCGGCCCGGCACGTACTTCGTCAACACCAAGGACCCGCGGAACCGGCTCAGGATCACGGACGAGGCCACGGCGTACCACGAGGCCGTGCCGGGACATCACTTCGAGCACTCGAAGGCCGCGCTGCTGAAGGACCTTCCGGTTCTCAGGCGCAAGGCTCCGATCAGCGTGTTCAGCGAGGGCTGGGCCCTGTACTGCGAACGGCTCGCCGACGAGATGGGCCTCTACAGCGACGACGAGGACAGGCTCGGCATGCTCACGATGGACGCCATGCGCGCGGGCCGGCTCGTCGTCGACACCGGCCTGCACGCCCTGGGGTGGAGCCGTCGGCAGGCCGTCAGCTTCCTCGTCGAGAACACGCCGATGGGGCTCGCGCAGATCGAGTCCGAGGTGGACCGCTGTCTCGGCGAACCCGGCCAGGCGCTCGCGTACGCGTTGGGGCGCCTCAAGTTCCAGGAACTGCGCGCCACCGCGGAACGAGCGCTAGGGACGGCGTTCGACGTCCGCGACTTCCACGAGGCCGTCCTGCGCCACGGCAGGCTCACCCTCGCGCTCGTCGACGAGGTCGTGACCGCGTGGATCGCCGAGCACTGACCGCATCTGCTCGACGTCGAGCATGCCTTCCCAGCGGGACACCACGAACGTCGCCACGCAGTTGCCCAGCAGGTTCGTGAAGACCCGCATCGAGTCCATGATCCGGTCGGCGCCGAGCAGCAACGCCACTGCCGCGGCGGGGATCGAGCCGACCGCGGCGACGGTGGCGGACAGGGCCAGGAACGCCGAACCCGGCACGCCCGCCATGCCCTTGGAGGTCAGCACGAGCACCAGCACGATGGTCAGCTGATCGCCGAGGTCGAGCGGGATGTTCAGTGCCTGCGCCAGGAACAGCGTGGCCAGCGACAGGTAGATCGAGGCGCCGTCGAGGTTGAACGAGTACCCGGTCGGCAGCACCAGGCCGACGGACGTGGGTGCGCAGCCGGCGCGTTGCAGCTTCGCCATCATCCGCGGCAGCACGGCTTCCGACGACGCCGTGCCCAGCGCAAGAAGAAACTCCTCCTTGGTGTAGCGCAGGAACTGGAGGAGGTTGACTCGCGCGAACACCCACGCGATCACCCCGAGCAGGGTGCAGAACAGCAGGGCCGCGCCGTAGGACGCCAGGATCAGCCACAGGTACGTGCGCAACGACCCCAGGCCGTACTGCCCGACCAGGAACGCCATCGCGCCGAACGCACCGAGCGGCGCCAGTTTCATGATGTAGCCCAGCACCGCGAAGAACGCCAGGTTGATGCGCTCCAACAGGTCCACGACCGGTTTGCCGCGTTCGCCGAGCTGGGCGAGCGCGCAGCCGAACAGCACCGCGAACAGCAGCACCTGAAGCAACGCGTTGCGCGCCAGCGCGTCCACCACACTGGAAGGGATGAGGTCGAGCAGGAACTGGACGACGCCGGGGAGGTGGCCGCCCTGCGTCTTCGCCTCGACGGCGGAGGCGTCCAATGTGGACGGATCGACGTTCATGCCGTCGCCGGGACGCACGACGTTGCCGACGAGCAGGCCGAACGCGAGCGCGGCCGTCGACACGACCTCGAAGTAGATCAGCGCCTTCAGCCCGATCCGGCCGACCGCGCGCAGGTCCCCGACCTTCGCGATGCCCGTCGCCACCACGCAGAAGATCAGTGGTGCGATCACCATCTTGATCAGCTTGATGAAGCCGTCGCCGATCGGCTTCAGGTCGGCGCCGAACGAGCGGAAGAAGTGACCGACCAGCACACCGGCGACCACGGCCACGAGGAGCTGCAGGAAGAGCGACCGACTTTTCACCTGACGGAAGCTAAATCTCATTTATGAGCAATGGAGTGCTTTGCTGTTACGCCTGCGCTACCCCATGGATGACAGACTGCCGCGCATGAAAACCGCCGCGGCGGTGGCCGCCCTGCTCCTGCTGGTCACCTCCTGCTCGGACGAGCCGGACCTGCCTCCACGGGAGATGCCGCCCGCCGGCGGGCAGCTCGACTACCAGCTCGGCGGGGCCTACCAGCCCGATGTGCCGGTCAAGATCGTCGTGCGGGACCGCAGCAAGATCGTCGACGGCCGGCGCTACAACATCTGCTACCTCAACGCCCTGCAGACCCAGCCGAACAAGGCGGAGGGCGGGCTGGACTGGTGGCAGAAGAACCACGCCGACCTGCTCGTGAAGAAACCGGACGGTGAGGTCGCGATCGACCCGGAGTGGCAGGAGGGCATCCTCGACATCTCCTCCGGCGACAAGCGGACCAAGATCCTGGAGATCCAGAAGAAGTGGATCAAGGACTGCAAGACGTCCATGTTCAAGGGCGTCGAGCCGGACAACCTCGACTCCTACACGCGCGCCGAGGGGGCGTTCGATCTCAACGCCACCAAGGAGTTCATGAAAGCGTTCGTCAAATACGCGCATGAACAGGGCCTTGCGGTGGCGCAGAAGAACACCGCGGAACTGGGCAGCGCGGGCAAGAAGGAGATCGGCTTCGACTTCGCCATCACCGAGGACTGTCAGGCGCGCGACGAGTGCGGCTCCTACGCGGAGGCGTTCGGCAACGACTTCTTCCAGATCGAGTACACCGACGAGGGGTTCAAGAAGTCCTGCTCTGATCGCGGCGGACGGGTCTCGGTGATCCGCCGCGATCGGAACGTGGTGCCGTACGGGCACGAGGACTACGTCTACGAGGTCTGCCCGCCCACGGTCTGAGTCAGGAAGGCCTGCCACTTCTCGGCCTGCCCGGTCGCGTCGCCGAAGAGGTGGTGACCGAAGGCGCTGGTGCCGTGGAACCGGTAGATGCCCTCAGGACCACGCACGCCGAGGAAGTTGTGCAGGTCGTGACGGACGACGTAGTCCACGACCCCGTTGATGCCGAACGGCTTCAGCGTGACCTCGTCACCGACCTGCGCGTCCTCGGGAACGCCGAGGGCCTTGAGCAGCACCGGCCAGTTGTCGGCGCCCTCCGGCTGCTCCGGCCACTGGGCGAACACGTAGGTGCCCGGCCTGCCCGCGAAGTGCTTGACGTACTCGGCCATCGTGAACAGGTACATGTCCCAGCCCTTCGACTGCTGGTCGACGAACTCGTCGCCCCAGCCGTCGGCGAGGATGCCGGTGTGCACGAACCGCAGCACGGTCGTGCCCTGGTCGCGGCCCTCGATCAGGTACTCCATCGCGTGGAACGTGCCGTCCTCGCCCTTGTCGCTCTCGTAGGCGAGGCGCTTGCCCGGCTCCCACGAGGTGATCGTCGAGGACTCCTGGAAGAACCCCAGGTCGAGTGACATGCGGCCACCCACGCGTCCGTCGACCGTGTGCGGGCCCATGAACCACGAGTCGATGCCCGGGCCGGTCGCGATGGCGTCCCAGACCTGCTCCGGGGTCCCGTCGACCTCGATCTCCTTGCTGATCTCGAACTCGTGGGTCACGACTCTTCCTCCTTGGACGCGTTGGCGTTCACGCTCGGATGCAGGGCGACGACGACTCGGTGCGGACGCCCTCCTTCTGCCTGTTCGTCGTGGTACTTGGCGACCAGCTGCGTCATGAAGCCGGCGAGCTCCTCGGCGAAGGCCGCGCGGTCCGCCGCCGTGGCGAACCGGACCTCACCGTCCAGCGCGAAGGTCGCGAGCCGCTTCTTCGCCTTGGTCGACCCCGTGATCAACGTGCCGACGTCGCGCACCAGCCTCGCCGAGACCGCCAGCAGCCACCGCGCGGACAACCGGTCGGGCGACCGCGCCGGGTCGGGTTGCACGGCCGCGAGCGCCGTCGGGGAGATGACGTAGGAGGCGGCGGTCGCCTGCATGAGGCGCTCGTTCACGTTGCCCTTGCGCCGTTCCTCGACGAGCTCCACCAGGCCGTGCTGCTCCAGCGTGCGCAGGTGGTAGTTCACCTTCTGCCTGGGCAGCCCGACCTTCGCGGCGAGCATCGTCGCCGATCCGGGCTCCACCAGCTCCGCGAGCAGTCGCGCCCGCACCGGGTCCAGCGACACCTCGGCCGCCGAAGGGTCCTCGATCACCGCCACTTCGAACATGGCGTCAGCGTCACACCGAAAACAAAATTAGTCAAGAACTGAGTTGCTGTCGGTAACTTTGCTCCACCTGGGTGGCGTTCGAGCCGGTACCGTAAGCGGCGTCTCGATTGGTCGTTGCTTGTTCGCAACCCCTGAGGAGACGACATGATGATGATGCTGGCCCTGACCCTGCTGGCGCTCCCGTTCGCCCTGACCGCCGCCAACGTCGGCAGACGCAGGTGGATCCGCAAGAGGGGCGTCGCCAGGGTGCGCGCCGAACTCGGCGGTTTCCACGCCGAGCTGGCACGACAGGGGCTCAGTCACTTCTCGGGGCGCTGAGCCGGATCCTTCTGGAGCACATCGCCTGAAGGAGAGATCCTGGTGACGACGTCGCCGTAGCGCGCCAGCAGCGCGTCCGTGACGGTCTCGGCGGTGCCCAGGACGCAGAACTCGGCCAGCACCTCGTCCGTGATCAGCTCGCTCATCTCCGCCCACTGCTGCCGCCGTGACATGCGGTGCAGCTCCTCGTGCAGCGCGCCCCAGCCGTGCAGGTCCAGCACCGGCTTGTACGCGGGCGTCGACCCGTAGAACGCGATCTGCCGCTTGACGTCCGCGATCTCCTCGTCGTTGGTCGCGGCGAACACCGGGCCGCTGATCTCGAAGCCCTCCAACGTCTTTCCGGCCTTCGCCCGCCCGCGCTCCAGCGCAGGCAGCGTCACCTCGCGCAGGTACCGCTCTGTCGTGAAGTTGTGGCACAGGAAGCCGTCCGCGACCTCGCCCGCCACCTCGGTCATCAGGCCGCCGACGCCCGCGAGGTAGATCGGCGCGGTGCCGTGCGGGTTCGGGCCCGGATCGAAGAACGGCGTCATCAGCGTGTGCTTGTAGAACTCGCCGCGGAACGCCAGCCGTTCGCCGGTCTCCCAGGCGTGCCAGATCGCGCGGATGGCCAGGACGAACTCGCGCATGCGTGCGGCCGGCTTGCTCCACGGCATCGCGAAGCGCTTGGTGATGTGCGCCTCGACCTGCGAGCCCAGTCCGAGGTTGAACCGGCCCGCCGACAGCAGTCGCAGGTCGTTCGCCGTGGTCGCGACGGTCATCGGGTTGCGCGCGAACGCCACCGCGATCGCCGTGCCGAGCTCGACCCGCTCGGTCGCCGCGGCGGCACCGGCCAGCGCGAGGAACGGGTCGTGCTTGGTCTCGGCGAGCCAGAACCCGTCGTAGCCCCGGTCCTCCGCCCGCTTGGCGATCGCCCCGGCCTCGCCTGGGGTGTAGTCGACGGCACTGTTGTCCAGCTTCATGCCGATGAGGCTATTGGGTCACCGGTATCCGTACCGGGACTCGCAGGCGACGCCGTTGCGGTTGTCGTCGAGCTCGACGCGGTAGCCGGGCTGGCCCCAGTAGAGCGGCGCCTTGCCGGCCCTGCGCACGTCGTCGCAGCTCGCGTAGAAGACCGGCTTCGGCGTGGCCGTGGTGGCCGGCGGCTTCGGCTTGGTGGTGGTCGTCGTGGGCGGCGGCGGGGGAGGAGGCGGGGCCGAGGAGGTCTCCAGGGCGTCCTTGCCGCCGCACGGCGTTCCCCACAGCCCCATCGGAACGCGCTGCGCGGCGCCCTCGGCTTCCTTCTGCACGGGCGTCGGGGCGCCCGCGATGCGACCGGCGCCGTTGCCCAGAGCGAGCAACGCGTAGTCCGTGCCGTCGGCGAGAGTCAGCGCGCCGGTGGTCTTGTCGTAGCGCACCTGCTGGTTGAGGAGCATCGCCTTGGCGAAGCCGGCGGCGGCCTCAGCCCAGCACGGTCCCGGCTGGGCGAGGCCCGTGACCTCGGCCTTCGATCCGTCGGAGAGCATCACGGCACGGCCGTCGACGATCGACGCCACGCTGATGCCCAACTGGGCGGGCGCGACCGTGACCGACGACGCGGTCACCGGCGTGTCCTCGACCGGTTTCTCCACGGCAACGGGCCTCGACTGCTGTACCTGCGCCGCGCATCCCGCGGTCAGCGCGACCAGCAAGATCCCGCCCACAGTTCTCCACCCCGACATAACTCCAGATAGTGCCCTCGGAACGGAGAGTGGCCAAGGTTACGTATTTCGACCGGAACGGTTCACCGCAGTTTCGAACTGAAATACGGAGATGCCCAGTTCAGCGTGCGGGCTTCAGCGTCCAGACGACGGTCATCTCGCCGGTGGTCACGCCCTCGGCGTTGGTGATCGTGATGGTGACGGGGAATTCGGGGCGCGCACCGGACTCCAGTTCGGCCAGAACCTCGTCCGCGGAACGTCCGAGAACGGCCTCGGCGCGCAGCACGCCCATCGCGATCTTCTTGTAGGAGATGTCGGCGCGGACCGCGAGCGGCGTGGCCTTGCCGAGGTGCGCGGAGAACGCGGCCATCACGACGGCGCCGGACGTGGACTCGCCCAGGCCGAACATCATCGCGGCGTGCGGGCCGCCGATGTGGTTGTGCAGCTCCGGGGTGTCCGGCAGCGACGCGACGACGCGGCCTGCGGAGACCTCCTCGAACTCGATGCCCGTGGTCTTCACGTACGGCACGGCCTGCTTCATGGCATCGGCGACGAACGACACGTCTTGGCTCATGAGAGGCATGCTACCGGCGAGTAACCCAGGCTGCTACCCGTCGGTAACAACTACTCGCCGCGTCCGTACAACTCCACCGTGGAGTGAGACTCGGAACTCACTTGCATTCCGGTGGACCGAGATGGATGCTTGTACTGAGCAACTAGTTGGGTGCTACAAGCAACGAGGTGTCAGATGGTCGATCTGGGCAGGTGCTTCGGCACCGGCATCGATCCGGAGCACGAGCTCGCGGACCGAGTCGGGATGGCGATGGTCCGCATGAACAAGATGCACGCCCAGGTCGCCCATCAGATGGCCAAGCAGGGCATGGACAAGTCCGCCTTCGTGCTCCTCGCGACGCTCTCCGGTCTCGGAGAGTGCCGCTCGAGTGCGCTCGCGGAGGCGGTGCTCTCCGACCCGTCCACGGTCAGCCGGCAGGTCGCCGGTCTGGTGAAGGACGGGCTCGTCGAGAGGCGTGCTGATCCTGCGGACGGACGGGCCAGTGTTCTCGCGGTCACCGAAGCGGGCCGCGAACTGATCCGGAACCGGCGCAGGCAGCGCAACGAGGCGATTCAACAGGTGTTCGCGGACTGGGCCGAAGAGGACCTCAAGGGCTTCGCGGACCTGTTCGAACGCTTCGTCCAGGACTACGAGCGCACGATTCCGGCGCTTTTGACCGAACGCGGGACGGGGACCCGCGCAGGAGGGGAAGTCTAGAAATGTCAACCACAACCGATGCGACACCCACGCCAGGGGTCTCCCTGACGCATCGCCAGATCATGACGATCCTGTCCGGTCTGCTGCTGGGCATGTTCCTCGCGGCGCTGGACCAGATGATCGTCGCCAGCGCCATGAAGACCATCGCGGACCAGCTGCACGGACAGACGTTGCAGGCGTGGGCGACCACCGCCTACCTGATCACCGCGACCATCACGACCCCGTTGTACGGCAAGCTGTCGGACATCTACGGGCGCAAGCCGATGTACCTCGCGGCGATCTCGCTGTTCCTCGCGGGCTCACTGCTCTCGGGCATCGCGACGTCGATGTACGAGCTCGCCGCGTTCCGCGCGGTGCAGGGCCTCGGCGCCGGCGGTCTGATGTCGCTCGCGTTCGCGATCATGGCGGACATCATCTCGCCGCGTGAGCGCAGCAAGTACTCCGCCTACTTCATGGCCGTGTTCGGTTCGGCCAGCGTGCTCGGGCCGGTCATCGGCGGCGTGTTCGCCGGTCTCAACTCGTTCCTCGGTGTCACCGGGTGGCGCTGGGTGTTCCTCGTGAACGTGCCGATCGCGCTGCTCGCGCTGTTCGTCGTCGCCCGCGTGCTGAACATCCCGCACCAGCGGGTCAACCACCGCATCGACTTCGGTGGCGCCATCGCGCTGACCGTCGGCCTGGTGCCGCTGCTGATCGTGGCCGAACAGGGCCGCGAGTGGGGCTGGGCCTCGGCGACGTCGATCGCCATGTACGTGGTCGGTGTGCTCGGCCTGGTGGCGTTCGTGTGGGTCGAGAACCGCATGGGCGACGAGGCGATGCTGCCGATGCGGATGTTCCGCAACCACACGTTCTCGCTGGGCAACGCGATCAACTTCGTGCTCGGCATCGGCATGTTCGGCGGCATGGTCTCGCTCCCGCTGTACCTGCAGATCGTCAAGGGCGTCACGCCGACCACGGCCGGTCTGATGCTGCTGCCGATGACGTTCGGCATCATGTCGGCCACCGCGATCGCCGGCAAGGTCACGTCGAAGACCGGGCGCTACAAGGTGTTCCCGATCATCGGCGCCGGACTGATGGCGGTCGCGCTGTTCCTGCTCAGCACCATCGGCACGGACACGCCGAGCTGGCTGGTCATGGGCTACATGTTCATCATGGGCGCCGGCCTCGGCCAGTGCATGCAGACGCTGCTGCTGGCGATCCAGAACGACGCCGAGCCGCGTGACATGGGTGTGGCGACCGCTTCGGCGACGTTCTTCCGCCAGATCGGTGGCACCGTCGGTACCGCGGTGTTCCTGTCGATCCTGTTCACCACGGTCGGCGACAAGATCGCGGAAGGCCTGAAGGCCGCGGCGCAGACCGACGCGTTCAAGATCGCTCTGGGGCAGAACCCGGAGTTCGCGAAGATGCTGCAGGGCGGTGGCGGATCCGGTGTGGACATCAACAACACCGAGTTCCTCAACGGCCTCGACCCGGTGCTGGCGAAGCCGTTCCTCGACGGGTTCTCCAGCGCGATCGACACGGTGTTCATGACCGGCGGCATCGTGATGATCGCGGCGTTCGTCCTCGTGTGGTTCCTGCGCGAGAAGCCGCTGTCGACCAGGTCCGGCCTGGAGCGCGTGGCGGACGCGGAGTCCATCGCCGTCTGAGTTCTACACGGGCAACAAAAAGAGGGGCCGCTCCGAGCGGCCCCTCTTTTTCGTCGTCAGCTAGTGCAGCGTTTCGCCGCGCGCCTCGGCGTCCTTGAGACGCTGGTAGGAGCGCTTGACCTCGGCCTCGGCCTCGGTGCGGCCCACCCAGCTCGCGCCCTCGACGCTCTTGCCGGGCTCCAGGTCCTTGTAGACCTCGAAGAAGTGCTGGATCTCCAGGCGGTCGAACTCCGCCAGGTGGTGGATGTCGCGCAGGTGCTCGTGGCGCGGGTCGAAGGCCGGGACGCACAGAACCTTGTCGTCGCCGCCCTTCTCGTCGGTCATGCGGAACATGCCGATCGCGCGGGCGGCGATCAGGCAGCCGGGGAACGTCGGTTCCTGGACGAGGACGAGGGCGTCCAGCGGGTCGCCGTCCTCACCCAGGGTGTTCTCGATGAACCCGTAGTCGGCCGGGTACTGCGTCGACGTGAACAACGTGCGGTCGAGGCGGATGCGGCCACTCTTGTGGTCCACCTCGTACTTGTTGCGCACGCCCTTGGGGATCTCGATCAGGACGTCGAATTCCACTGGTCCTCGCTCATGTAGCCCATTCGTGATGCCCACTAGTGTGGACCACAACGCCTTGTCAACCCTCATCGGAGCGGTGGTTGGTGGGTGTGAGATTGCCCGTACCGAGCTGACGGAGGTCCACTTGCCGGACGAGCCCCAGTGGCCGACCGAGGACGACGACGCCGGGTCGGCCGCTGCCGCGTCGGAGTCGACGGTGCAGGTCAGCCGCCCGTCCGTCGACCAGCCGACGATGCGTTTCCCGCTCGCCGCGATCCTGTCGGCACCGTCCACTCAGGAGCCTCTGCGTTCGTCGCCGGTCCGTTCCGTCCCGAACGGTGTGGGCGCCGGTCATTCCTCGTCAGGTGTGCCAACGACCGGCTCCGGCGGTTCCGGCGGGCCTTCCGGCGGATCCGCCGGTGGGAAGTCTCACGGGGCGATTGGTCCAGAAGTCGGCCAACCTCGGGCCACGCCGACGCGGATCGAACCGAAGAACGACCAGACCCGCGTCGTGCCGAGGCCGGAGCAGAGGACCACGGAGCTCTCGGTGCCGAACGCCAAGACGGCGCGCGTCGACCAGCTGCCGAACTCCGAGCCGTCGTGGTTCGACAAGAAGAGCCGGCCCGAGCAGCAGCCCGCGCGGCCCGAACAGCGGCAGCCGCGCCCCGAACAGCCGCGCCCCGAACAGCAGCGTCCCGAGCAGACCAAGCGCGTCGACCAGCTCCAGCACCAGGAACCGCCGCGCCAGGAGCAGCAGCGTCCGGTGTCACCGCCGCCCCCGCCTGCCCGGCAGGAGCCGAAGCCCGTCCGCCAGGAGCTGCCCGTCACCGGCTACGAGGAGGAACCGGAGGACCGCCTCGCCACCGACGACGAGCCCAGGAAGGGCCGCAGGTCCCTCGTCGTGGTCCTGAGCCTGCTGGTCGTAGCGGCGCTGGCCGGCGCCACCATCTACGCGGTCAAGGAGTTCGGCGGCACCAAGGCGATCGAGACCAGGCCCCCTGCCGCTCCCGCGAACGTCCAGCCGCTGGTCAAAGCCGTCACCGCGGGCGCACCGGCGCCGACCCCGGCAGGCGTGGCGCAGGCGCTCGCCGGACCGGCGGCCAGCAGCGCGCTGGGCACGCTCACCGGCAGCGTCATCGATCCCGCCAGCGGTGCCGCGCTGTGGCAGCAGGGCGACACCACGCCCGCGACCCCGGCGTCGAGCCTCAAGATCCTCACGGCCGCCGCGGCGTTGCTCAGTCTCGAGAAGACCGACCAGCTGTCCACCAAGGTCGTCCAGGGCGCGGAGCCCGGCACCGTGGTGATCATCGGCGGCGGTGACCCGACGATCTCCGGTGCGCCCGGCAAGTCGGTCTACCCCGGCGCCGCGACGCTCGACGACCTGGTCAACCAGGTCAAGGCCAAGGGCCCGGTCACCAAGGTCCAGTTCGACCTGAGCCGGTACAAGGGCGAGGCGCTCGGGCCGCAGTGGGAGACGGCGGACATCGCGGGCGGCTCGGTCGCGCCGATCGTGCCGTTCATGCTCGACGGCGGCCGGGTCGACCAGTCCAACGTCAACGGCACGCGCACGGGCAGCCCCGGCCAGGCGGCGGCGGACGCGTTCGCACAGCGCGTCGGGGCCTCCGGAGCCACGGCGGGCGCGGCTCCCGCGGGCGCGCAGGTGCTCGGCGAGATCAAGTCGGCGCCGGTCGAGCAGCTCGTCGACAACATGATGCAGATCTCGGACAACGTCCTGACCGAGGCGATGGCGCGCGAGATCGCGATCAAGACGGGCAACGAGGCGTCGTTCGCGGGCGGCGTCAAGGCCGTGCGGGACGTGCTGACCAAGAACGGGTTCGACCTCACCACCGCGAACTTCGTGGACGGCAGCGGGTTGTCCGCGTCGAACAAGATCCCGGCCAAGCTGCTCACCGACGTGCTCACGGCGGCGGCCAAGCCCACGCTGGACGACGCGCGCACCGCGAAGCTGCGGCCGTTGCTGACGGCTCTCCCGGTCGCGGGCGGCAGTGGCACCCTCGCCGGTCGCTACGGCGGGACCGCGGCGCCGGGAAAGGGCTGGGTGCGGGCCAAGACCGGCACCCTCACCGGGGTCAACGCGCTCGCCGGCATGGTCGTCGACGTGGACGGGCGGGTGCTCGTGTTCTCGTTCATGTCCGCGAGCAACCGCAACCCGGAGACCGAGGTGCGGCCCGCACTCGACGTGCTGGCCGCTGCGTTGCGGGGTTGTGGCTGTTCGTAGCGGGCCGTGCGCAGGTAGCGTCGGAAGCGTGAACGGCGCGACGGAGGCAGAGCTCGGCCCGGTGGACTGGGAGCTGGCGGTTTCGACCGCCACGCGGCTCGTCCGGCCGGGCCCCGTGATCGGCAAGGACGAGGCCGACCACGTAGTAGGCAGACTTCGCGAACTCGCGCCCCAGGCGGAGGTGCACGTCCGCGAGCTGACCGGACTCGGTCAGGGGCTGCCGCTGCTGCCGGGCGAGGTCGTCGACAGACCGGCGTGGGTCGCGGCCGCCGCGCAGGGCCTCGCCGCGCTGACAGCGCCCGCGATGCCGCGCCAGACAGGTCCGATGGCGGGCATCCTCGCGGGCACGGCCGGTGTGCAGGCGGGCGTCGTGCTGGCGTTCCTGTCCTCACGGGTGCTCGGCCAGTACGACCCGTTCAGCCCGAACGAGCAGCTCGCCGGGCGTCTGCTGCTGGTCGCACCGAACATCGTTGGCGCGCAACAGGCTCTGGACGTGCCGGACGACGACTTCCGGATGTGGGTGTGCCTGCACGAGTGCACGCACCGGCTGCAGTTCACCGGCGTGCCGTGGCTGCGCAGGTACTTCTCCGACCAGGTCACCGCTTTGCTGTCCTCAATGGACGAAGAGCGCGCGCCGCTGTCCGACCTGATCCGCGACTTCCGGCACAAGCTGCGCGAGGGCGACGGCCCGATGGGCCTGATCGAGCTCATCCAGTCGCCCCAGCAGAAGGCCGTGCTGGACCGGCTGATCGCACTGTCCACTTTGCTCGAAGGCCACGCCGACCACGTGATGGACGCGGTCGGCCCGTCGGTCGTGCCGTCCGTGTCGACGATCCGCACCCGCTTCAGCGCGCGGCGCAAGGGCGGCGGCCTGCTCGACCGGATCCTGCGCACCGTGCTCGGCGTCGAGGCGAAGGTGCGCCAGTACGAGGAGGGCGCGGAGTTCACCTCGTACGTGGTGGAACGGGTCGGGATGGACGGCTTCAACTCGATCTGGACGTCCGCCGAGACGTTGCCGACCCGAGCCGAGATCGCCGAGCCCATGAGCTGGCTGCGTCGCGTGTCACCGTGAACGGACCGGTCGCCGAGATCCGGGTGGCGGTCCGTCGGTTCCTGGACGAGGTGCGCCCGGAGGCGGTGACCGTCGCCGTGTCGGGTGGTGCGGACTCCTTGGCGTTGGCCGCCTGTGTGGGTCGGCTGGTGCCCGGCGCGTTCGCTGTGGTCGTCGATCACCAGTTGCAGCCGGGGTCGGACGACGTTGCTTCGCGGGCGGCTCGGCAGTGCTCCTCGTTCGGGCTCGTGGCTCGCGTGGAGGCCGTGGAGGTGGCCGGGCCTGGTGGTCCCGAGGCTGCGGCCCGCAACGCCCGCTACGCGGCTCTCAGGCCGTCGTCCGGTGTCGTGCTGCTCGGCCACACCCTCGACGACCAGGCTGAGACGGTGCTGCTCGGGCTGGGGCGCGGGTCCGGGCCGCGTTCGATCGCCGGCATGCGTGCGTTCGACGCGCCGTGGGGGCGTCCGCTGCTCGGCGTGTCGCGGGCGGTCACTCGTGCGGCGTGTGTGGAGCAGGGGATCGAGGTGTGGGAGGACCCGCACAACGTCGATCCGTCGTTCACGCGTGTGCGGTTGCGTTCTGAGGTGCTGCCGTTGCTGGAGTCCGTGCTGCAGGGCGGTGTTGCTTCGTCGTTGGCGCGCACGGCTGCTCAGTTGCGTGAGGACTGCGACGCGCTCGACTCTCTTGCGGAGGCGTTCGCCGGCGACTGCTGTGCCGTTGGCGACATCTCCGAGCTGCCGGTCGCGCTGAGGCGCAGAGTGCTCAGGGCGTGGCTGATCGAGGAAGGCGTGCCTGAACTGTCCGATTCGCACCTGCGACGCGTTGACTCACTGGTGAGTGAATGGCGCGGTCAGGGCGGTGTCTGGCTACCTGGCGGCTTTGTCGTGCGGCGCGCGCATGGCAGGCTCGTTGTGGAACCACAGTCTTAAGCAGAGGGGACCTGTCCGTGTACGACGGCGACATCGCATCCGTGCTCATCACCGAGCAGGAGATCAGCGACAAGGTCACCGAACTCGCCAAGCAGGTCGCGGCTGATCACCCAGAAGGTGACTCCGACCTCGTGCTGATCACTGTGCTCAAGGGCGCTGTGATGTTCATGGCCGACCTCGCACGCGCGCTGCCCGTTCCGGTGCAGCTCGAATTCATGGCCGTTTCGTCCTACGGATCCTCGACCTCGTCCTCGGGCGTGGTGCGGATCCTGAAGGACCTGGATCGCGACATCGCCGACCGCAACGTGGTGATCGTCGAGGACATCATCGACTCCGGACTGACGTTGTCGTGGCTGTTGAAGAACCTGCAGTCTCGGAAGCCTCGGTCTTTGCAGGTCTGCACTTTGTTGCGGAAGCCTGACGCGGTCAAGGTCGAGGTGCCGGTGAAGTACGTCGGGTTCGACATTCCCAACGAGTTCGTCGTCGGGTACGGGCTGGATTATGCGGAGAGGTACCGCGATCTGCCCTACATCGGGACGTTGGACCCGAAGGTTTACTCGAACTGAGCGTGTGTGAATGACGTGAGACGGGGGCGTTGCCGGTTGCGGCGGCGCCCCCGTTTTGCGTTGGCGGGCGGGGGCGTGCGGGTTCCGTTGCGTGCGGGCCGTCGCGTTCCAGCGGGGTTGGTCGCGTTCCGAACGTTCAGTCACCTTGCGAGGGTGCTTCCGCAGGTCGTGACGAAGTGCGGGGTTGCGATTGGGGCTTGACCTTGAGCCTCTAGCTGGGCGCGTAGTCGGCCTCAAAGACCGGGGTTCACAGAGCCCCGGCCGAGCCCAGACAGGGTGGCACCCAGCCCCTCAAGGTCAAGCCCCAATCGCCATGAGCGGAGTGCACCGCTACCCGGCGCTCTAGGTTCAGACGGCTCGCTTCGCGTCGCCACGCCAGGCTTCGTACGTGGTTGCTTTGCGTTGGTGGGTGCCTGGTGGCACCGCGTGGGGCGAATTGCCGTGCCTGATCGCGTTCAGAGACAAAGACATGGACAAGACGAAAGAAAAGACAAAGCCGGGCCTCCCGCAGGAGACCCGGCTTTGCGTTGAAGGGAAATCAGCAGTTCGGGCGGCAGCGCCGTTGCGAGACTGCGTCGAGCAGTACGCCGCGGATGTCCTCCGGATTGCGTGCCTGGTACGCCTTGCCTCCGGTTGCCGCGGAGATCGCGCGGAGTGCGTCCATGTCCACCTCGTCGCCGAGGCCCACCATGATGATCGGGACGGGCTTCGCGGGGTCGGACTCCCGCTTCAGGGTCTCGATCAGTGCGCCGGTGTCGATCGACGAGATGTCGTCGTTGCGGCCGTCGGTCATGAGAACGACGGAGTTGACCTTCGACGCGTCATAACCCGAGAGAACGTGTCGGTAGGCGGCCAGGGTCGTGTCGTTCAGGGCTGTGCCGCCGCCGACCAGGCCCGGGAGTTGTGAGGCTCCTGCTTCCAGGCGTTTGCGGCGGGTCACGCCTGCCAGCGGTTCGCCCAGTGGGCCGATCGGGACCAGTTCGATCCAGTCGTTCGGGGGTTTCTTGTCGGTGGAGAAGGCCCACAGGCCGATGGCCGTGGTGTCCGGGAGCATCGAGAGAGCCGTCATGGACGCCTCGGTGGCGGCCTCGACGCGGGTTTTGCCGTTGCCGCTCTTCTCGATCATCGAGCCGGAGACGTCGATGACCGTGAGCATGCGCATGTCGAGGCTGATGGCGCCCCAGGTGCGGAGCAGTTCGGAAACCTGGTCCGCGCCAGGGGTCTCGATCAGCTTGACGTCGCCTGCCTGCACGCCTTCCACGTCGGTCGACCACTTCGCCGGGGCGGCGCCCTGGACGGTGCGGAAGCCCGCTTCGCCGAAGCGCTTGGACGTCTGGGCGGAGCGCAGGGTCTTCTCGAACTCCGCCGCCGCTTCGCCGATGCCCTCTGTTTCGTTCGGGCGGGAGACCCTGACCAGCGGGTAGTCGAAGGAGAGGGTGCCTTCCTTCGGCGGGGCGGCGAGGACCGCGTTGTCCTTCGCCGCGCGGTTGTTCGCCACGACCGATTGTTCGGTGGCGGCAAACAGCGGGGCCTTGTCGGCGTCCGTGGTGACCTTGCCGAACGCGTCGCGGACTGACGGAACGGCGCTGCGGCCTACGCGCAGGAGGGTGCCGACCAGTTCAGGCTTGGGCGTTCCGTCTGGATTGCCCAGCAAAGTACGGATCACGAACAGCGAGGCGAGGCCCTCCGACGTCATCGTCGGGTCGCTCATCGAGATCTGGACCTTCGGGTCGACGACCTTCGCCCAGGAGACGGGCGTGACCGGGAAGCCGATCTTCGACATCGCCTGTTCGGAACCCGCCATCACCAGCGGGCTGGACGCCAGCGAGGGCTTGATGTCCAGCTTCGGGGCCTCCGGGCCGGTCTCCGCTGCCTGCCGCTGGGCCTCTGCGGCCCACATCGAGGAGTCGGGGATCCAGAGGGAGTGGGGGTTGATCTGGGCGGTGGGGAGTTCGTTCGCCACGTCGGCCGCGTTGCGCGACTCGACCTGAACCTGGACGCACCGGCCGTTCACGACCGGTTGTGACCGCTGGTAGTCCTGCGCCGCCGCGTTCACCACATCCAACGCTGCGGGGGTGACGGCGACCTTCAGCGGCAACGCGCCGGAGCAGTCGGCACCGCTGGTGACACGCAGTGCCACGACCGTGACGCCTGCCGCCGCGACCACTCCGAGCAGGGCGGCCACGGGGAGGGCCACCCGCCGGAACAATCCGGGGGACGTATGACGTGCTGACATACAGTTACTTACCTTCGGTCACGGGTTCACTCTTTCGAGTGGCGGGGGAACGCTCGGGGGATGAATGAGGATGACATGTGACCCCCAAACGTAATGAGATGGCGTGACCTGCGTCACTCGTCTGGACGGCGGTATTTGTTCCGGATGAACCAAACTGCGTGAACATGCGTGGTGGGGGTCACCCGCGGGAACCACGGATCGCCCCCGCCCGTTGGTTGCTCAGTACCCGGCCAGCGAGCGGTAGGCTGGTCGGACGCGGTATGTGGGTCTTCCACTGCCCGACGCGCAAGTCAGGGAGGGTCGAGGCCGCCCCCGGCCGTAAGTGCATGGACCGCAAGCGCCTGCTTCGCAACCCGCTGCTGTGGATCGCTGCGGTGTTGCTGCTCTACTTCGTCTTCACCGTGCTTTTTGACGACTCGCGGGGCTACCACCCCGTGAAGACGTCCCAAGCGCTCCAACAGGTGCGGGACGGGAACGTCAAGGAAGCCACGATCGAGGACAAGGAGCAGCGTCTCCGACTCACCCTCACCGACGGCAAGACCTTCGAGGGCAGCAACCGCCTGATCACGCAGTTCCCGGCCAGCTCGACGGACGAGATCTTCACCGTCCTCGACCAGGCCGGCAACAAGCCGACCGTCGAGACCAAGGTCAGCCAGGAATCGATCCTGATGCAGATCTTGATCTACCTCGTGCCGCTCGGCCTGCTGTTGCTGCTGCTCATGTGGATGATGAACAACGCTCAGGGCGGCGGTAACCGCGTTCTGAACTTCGGCAAGTCCAAGGCCAAGCAGTTGTCCAAGGACATGCCCAAGACGACGTTCGGCGACGTCGCCGGTGCCGAGGAGGCCGTCGAGGAGCTCGAGGAGATCAAGGACTTCCTCCAGAACCCCGGCCGCTACCAGGCGCTCGGCGCCAAGATCCCGAAGGGCGTGCTGCTGTACGGCCCGCCGGGAACCGGTAAGACGCTGCTCGCCCGAGCCGTCGCCGGCGAGGCGGGCGTGCCGTTCTACTCGATCTCCGGCTCCGACTTCGTCGAGATGTTCGTCGGTGTCGGTGCGTCCCGTGTGCGCGACCTGTTCGAGCAGGCCAAGCAGAACGCGCCGTGCATCATCTTCGTCGACGAGATCGACGCGGTGGGCCGCCACCGCGGCGCGGGCATGGGCGGCGGTCACGACGAGCGCGAGCAGACCCTCAACCAGCTGCTCGTCGAGATGGACGGCTTCGACTCGCGCGGCGGGATCATCCTGATCGCGGCGACGAACCGTCCCGACATCCTCGACCCCGCCCTGCTGCGCCCCGGCCGCTTCGACCGGCAGATCCCGGTGTCCGCACCGGACCTGAAGGGCCGCAAGCAGATCCTCCGGGTGCACTCGAAGGGCAAGCCGCTGGCCGCGGACGCCGACCTCGACGGCCTCGCGAAGCGCACCGTCGGGTTCTCCGGCGCCGACCTCGCGAACGTCATCAACGAGGCCGCGCTGCTGACCGCGCGCCACAACGGCACCGTCATCGACGGCGCCGCGCTTGAGGAGTCGGTGGACCGCGTGATCGGCGGTCCGGCCCGCAAGAGCCGGATCATCTCCGAAAAGGAGAAGAAGATCACCGCGTACCACGAGGCCGGGCACGCCCTGGCCGCGTGGGCCATGCCGGACATCGACCCGGTCTACAAGGTCACGATCCTCGCCCGCGGCCGCACGGGTGGTCACACCCTCTCGGTGCCGGAAGAGGACAAGGACCTGATGACCAGGTCCGAGATGATCGCGCGACTGGTGTTCGCACTGGGTGGCCGTTCCGCCGAGGAGCTCGTCTTCCACGAGCCCACGACGGGTGCGTCCAACGACATCGAGCAGGCGACCAAGATCGCCCGCGCGATGGTCACCGAGTACGGCATGAGCGCGAAGCTCGGTGCGGTCAAGTACGGGCAGGAACAGGGTGAGCCGTTCCTCGGCCGCTCGGCCGGTCGCCAGGCGGACTACTCGCTGGAGGTCGCGCACGAGATCGACGAGGAGGTGCGCAAGCTCATCGAGGCCGCGCACACCGAGGCGTACGAGGTGCTCGTCACCTACCGCGACGTCCTCGACGACCTCACGCTCGAACTGATCGAGAAGGAGACCCTGCACCAGAAGGAACTGGAGCGGATCTTCGCGCGGGTCGAGAAGCGGCCGCGGATCACCCAGTTCAACGAGTTCGGTGGCCGCACGCCGTCCGACATCCCGCCGATCAAGACGCCCGGCGAGCTCGCCAAGGAACGCGGCGAGCCGTGGCCGCCGGTCGTCGAGGACACCCTCGACGACGAGCCGGAGACGCCGGCGGCGGAGCCCGCCGCGGCGGAACCGGCCACGGAGGCGCTGCCGTCGCCGAACGGGTCGAACGGCGTGCACCAGCCAGGTCAGCCTTCGAACCAGTCGGGTCCGCCGAACTACGGCGCCCCGCCCGGATGGACCCCGGCGACCGTGCCCGGCGGCAAGCCGCACAACGTCTGGGAGCCGAAGAAGCCGCAGTCAGACCAGGACGAGCGGCAGTGACCGAGCAACAACAGCTCGACGGAGACGCCGGCCTCACCCACCACGGGGAGGCCGGCGTCTCCGCGCGGCGGGTCTTCGACCAGCCGCGGGCAGAGGCTGCGGTACGCGAACTTCTGATCGCGTGCGGTGAGGATCCGGACCGGGAGGGTCTGCGCGAGACACCCGCACGGGTGGCGCGTGCCTACCAGGAGTTGTTCGCGGGCCTCTACACGGACCCGGACAGCGTCCTCGCGAAGACGTTCGACGAGAGCCACGAGGAACTCGTCCTCGTCACCGACATCCCGATGTTCAGCTTCTGCGAGCACCACCTGCTGCCGTTCCACGGCGTCGCGCACGTCGGGTACATCCCGAACGAGCACGGCCGCGTGACGGGGCTGTCGAAGCTGGCCAGGCTCGTCGACCTCTACTCCAAGCGGCCACAGGTCCAGGAGCGGCTGACGTCGCAGGTCGCGGACGCGTTGGTGCGCAGGCTGGAACCGCGCGGCGTGATCGTGGTGATCGAGGCCGAGCACCTGTGCATGGGCATGCGCGGCGTGCGCAAGCCCGGCTCCCGCACGACGACGTCCGCGGTGCGCGGGCTGCTGCGCACGTCCGCCTCCTCGAGGGCGGAGGCCATCGAGCTGATCAGGGGCCGGATCCGGTGAGTGGGCTGCCTCGTCCCGGTCGGTGCGTCGTGATGGGCGTGCTGAACGTGACGCCCGATTCGTTCTCCGACGGCGGCCGCTACATCGACCGGCGTGACGCGGTGTCGCACGGCGTCGACATGTTCAAGCGCGGTGCGGACGTGATCGACGTGGGCGGCGAGTCGACCCGGCCCGGTGCCGAACGCGTCGAACCGGCCGAGGAGATCGCCCGGATCGTGCCGGTGATCCGCGCGCTGGTCGCGGAAGGCGTGCCGGTCAGCGTGGACACCATGCGTGCTTCCGTTGCCACCGCGGCGTTGGAGGCGGGCGCGTCCATCGTGAACGACGTGTCCGGTGGCCTGGCCGATCCCGGGATGGCCGCCGTCGTCGCCGCTGCGGGTGTGCCGTACGTGCTGATGCACTGGCGTGGGCACAGCACGGAGATGGACGCGTTGGCGACGTACGACGACGTGGTGACGGACGTTCGTTCGGAGCTGCTTGAGCGCGTCGAAGCCGCGCTGGCCGCCGGCGTCGCGGAGTCGTCGATCGTGCTCGACCCCGGTCTGGGCTTCGCGAAGCTCGGCGACCACAACTGGGAGTTGTTGCAGCGCCTGGACGAACTGGTCGAGCTGGGTTTCCCGGTGCTGGTGGGGGCGTCGCGCAAGCGCTTCCTCGGCACGTTGCTCGGCAACCGTCCACCGGACGGCAGGGAGGACGCGACCGCGGCGGTGTCCGCTTTGGCCGCGTTCAACGGAGCGTGGGGTGTGCGGGTGCACGACGTCGACCGAACGCTGGACGCGGTCGCCGTCGCCGGTGCGTGGAGGCGGGGACATGGCTGACCGGATCGCGTTGACGGGTCTGCGGGTGCGCGGGAACCACGGCGTGTTCGAGCACGAGAAGCGCGACGGGCAGGAGTTCGTCGTGGACGTCACGCTGTGGCTCGACCTCAGCACGGCTTCTCGCACCGATGACCTGAAAGAGACGTACCACTACGGCGAACTCGCCGAGATGGCCGCGGCGATCGTCGGCGGCGAACCGCACGACCTCATCGAGACGGTGGCGGGCAAGATCGCCGACGCGGCGATGACGGACTCACGGCTGCACGCGGTCGAGGTGACGGTGCACAAGCCGTCCGCGCCGATCCCGCTGACCTTCGACGACGTGTCGGTGACGATCCGCCGCTCGCGCCGGCTGGCCGCGCCGTTGCCTCCCAAGGAATCCCGGTGACCCGCGCGGTTCTCTCGATCGGCTCGAACCTCGGAGACCGGTTGCACTTCCTGCAGTCCGTGGTGGACGGGTTGCGGCCCTTCGTCGTCGCCGCTTCGCCGGTGTACGAGACGGCGGCCTGGGGCGTCGAGGACCAGCCGGACTTCCTGAACGCCATCGTGATCGTCTCTTCGGACGACGTGGACGAGTGGGGCTGGCTGCGCCGCGGTCAGGCGTTGGAGAACGCCGCCGGACGCGTGCGGGAGAAGCGCTGGGGACCGCGCACGTTGGACGTGGACGTGGTTTCGGTGGACGGGGTGACCTCGGACCACCCCGAGCTGCTTCTGCCGCATCCTGGGGCGTTTGAGCGCGCAACAGTTCTCGTCCCGTGGCTCGACGTCGAGCCGGACGCGGTGCTGGCGGGCCACGGACCCGTTGCGGGCCTGGAGTTCTCTGCCGAGGGCGTGCGGCGGCGTGACGATCTCGTGCTTTCGGGTTGGATGGACGCGTGAGGTTCACCCGTCCCCGAGACCTGGCGGCCGTCGCGCTCATCGGCGCGCTGCTGGCCCATCTGCTGCTGCGGCTCACCTACGACACGTTGCCGCCGTTGCCCGTCCTGGCCGGGTCGACGCTGTTCGTCCTCGCGGTCGTGGAGGTCGTGTTCGCGTTCTCGTTGCGCGCCAGGATCCAGCGCCGCGAGGGAGCGCGTCCGGTACAGCCGCTGACGGCCGCCCGAGCGGTCGCATTGGCGAAGGCTTCGTCCGTTTTGGGCGCTTTGATGTTCGGTGTCTGGGCCGGGTTGCTGATCTTCGTGATCCCCGTCCGCGACTCGTTCGCCGCGGCCTCGAACGACCTGGTCGCGGCGGTTGTGGGGATGATCGCGGCGGTCGCGCTGACGGCGGCCGCACTGTGGCTGGAGCACTGTTGCAAGACACCGCGAGAGAGTTCCGGGAACGAATAGATACCCGGCCGTAGGTCTCAGTCGCATAACTGCGCGGTACCGTAGTGCCCATGACCGGGCGAGGCGCGTCGACCGACGACGAGCAAGATGATCACGGTCGTGGCTCAGGGCGATTGCTGTTAGTAGCGGCATTGGCGCTCGCCCTCGTGGCCGCGGCGGTGCTCGTGCTGAGTGACAGCGCCCGCATGCTGCGTCTGGCCGTGGTGGCCGCGTTGTGGGCGGCTCTGGTGGGCGCGTTCCTCGCCGCCAGGTACCGCAAACAGGTCACCGAGCGTGACGACGAGGTGGCCGATCTCCAGTCCGTCTACGAACTGGAACTCGAGCGCGAGGTGGCCGCGCGCCGCGAGTACGAGCTCGAGATCGAGTCGGAGACCCGCAAGCGGATCGAGGAGGAGTCGCGCGCGGACATCGAGGCCCTGCGCGCCGATCTCCACTCGCTGCGCGACAACCTCCAGGCGTTGCTGGGCGGTGACGTCCTCGTCGAACGCGTGGCCCTGCGCGCCGAGTCGACCCGCCTGCGTTCGCTGGGTTCGGAGGCGTCCCGGCTGGCCGGGATCCCCGAGAACCGCATCATCAACGCCAAGCCCGCGATCACCGCGTCCTCGTCGGTGGAGAAGCCGTCCGAGCGCACCGAACTGATCGAGCGCGTCGTCCACGACGCCAAGATGCAGGCCCCTCGCCGCGAACCCCTGCGGCCAGAGCCCGTCCGCCCGGATCCGGCCAGGAACTCGCCCCGCCCGCAGCCCGCCGTGGTCCGCCGTGAACCCGTGAAGGCCGCGAAGCAGGAACAGGTCAGGCCGCAGCCCCGTCCCTCCGCGGCCGCCGCCGTCTCGGCCAGGCTGGGCGGCGCCACCCCCGCTCCCGCGCCGCAGAAGGCGCCGCAGAAGGCCCCGCCGCCGCCGACCGTGAAGGCCCAGCCCGTCCAGGCTCAGCCCGCGCAGGCGCAGGTCCACCGGACCGAACGAGTGCCCCGCCCGCCGCAGCCTCCGGCCCGCACCGAGGCGTTGTCGCGCCCGGAACAGCCCCCGAAGGCCCCCGCGGCCATCGCGAAGTCCGTGGAGACCCGCAAGCCGGAACCACGGTCCCGCGTCGCCGAGCGCACCGAGATGATCGACCCGAAGGCCCTGCAGGCCACCGGAGGCAACGGCCGCCGCCGTGCCGACGACCGCCCGGCCCCCGTGCAGGACAGCGGCTCGTGGGAAACCCTGAAGCCGGACGCTCCCGCTGCCACCCCCGCCGGCCGCCGCCGGTCCGACGACGCACCGGCCCGCCGCACCGCCTCCGAGGACTCGCTGGTGTCACTCCCGCCGGTGAGCCGCCGTTCCGCGGCCGAGCAGTCCTCCGCCAGGCTCCCGGCGGTCTCGCCCAGCCGACGTTCACCGGTCGACGAGACCCCGGTCTCCGGTCGCCGCGTGGCCGAGGACTCGTCCACGCGCCTGCCCGCCGTCTCGACCGGCCGCCGTGCCGCACCGGAAGACCCTTCCGGCGCGCACGCGGACGGCAAGTCGGTCAGCGAACTGCTGGCCTCGCTCGGCGGAGGCGACGCGCCTCGCCGCCGGCGCCGTCGCGACGACTAGGACGTGCGGCGAAAGCGCCGGTCACAGCTACCAGAAGGAGCGAATGTTGCCTGGCGCCGAACTGCGAGGGGTGACTCTGGACTGTGCCGACCCGCAGACGCTGGCGGCCTTTTACAGCGCACTGACCGGGATGCACGAGCTCTTCAGCTCGGACGAGTTCGTCGCTCTGACGGGCGGCTCAGGGTGTGATCTGGGATTCCAGCGGGTCGACGGATACCGGGCTCCGCAGTGGCCGGGTCAGGACGTGCCACAACAGTTCCACCTGGATCTCCGCGCCGACGACCTGGACGCGGCGGAAGCGCTGGCGCTGAAACTCGGAGCGGCCAAACCGGACCACCAGCCCGGCGACGGACGCTGGCGGGTGCTCCTGGATCCGGCCGGCCACCCCTTCTGCCTGACGTCTTCCTGACATCACCGGCGTCGACCAAGTCGCGGTTACTTGTCGATGTCGCCGACGATCACGGCGAACGAGCTCAGCACAGCCGGCAGGTCGTCCACCTTCGTGCCGGGCAGGAGTGCCGACAGCGCCTGAACGTTGTTGAACGACGGCGTGCGGAGCTTGAGGCGCCACGGCGTCTTCTCGCCGCGCGACGACAGGTGCACGCCCGATGTACCGAGCGGTGCCTCGACCCGCGTGTAGACCGAGCCCTCGGGAGCCTTGATGGCCTTGGGCAGCCGGACGTTCACCGGGCCCTGCGGCATCTGCTCCAGGCACGCCGCGGCCAGTTCGACCGACTTCCGGACCTCGTCCACGAGGCACCGCACCCGTGCCGCCGCGTCGCCCTCGGTCCGGACCACGGGGGTGAAGCCCAGCGTCCGGTAGGCGGGCAGCGGGTCGTCGCGGCGCAGGTCGAAGTCCACTCCGCTGGCGCGGCCGATCGGGCCGGTGACGCCGTACGCCAGCGCGTCCTCGTGCGGCAGGACGCCGAGGCCCTGCAGCTTCTCGAAGTCGATCGGCAGCCGCGCGACGTCCACAGTGGACAGGAAGTCGGCGACCCGTGAGGTCCAGCCGGCCGGGACGTCCTCGCGCAGGCCGCCGATCCGGTTGAACATGAAGTGGATGCGGCCGCCGGACGCCTCTTCCATCAACGCCTGCACGCCCTCGCGGTACGTGGCGGCGTTGGGGGACAACGGGGTCAGGAAGACCATGTGTGCCATCAGGCGGTTCAGTTCGCACAGCAGGGCGCGCAGCCGTTGGGCGCGGGCCGGGACGTCCATGCCCGTCATGCGTTCCACGGCCAGCGCCACGGCGAGCTCGTTGCAGAAGGCCGAGAGCCAGTCGTGGCGGTTGGCGAGCGTCAGGACCTGACGGTAGTCGCGCACCTCGAACAGCTTCTCGGCGCCGCGGTGGAGATGGCCCACGAGCGGCTCGGCGGCGGTGATCAGCAGGTCCGGCGTGACGGTCAGGCGCAGGCGGTAGGCGCCGTGGGCCGACGGGTGCAGTGGGCCCAGGTCGATCACGCGGTCCACGCCCAGGTACCGGGCGCCCGCACCCACGCCGACGGTGATCTGCTCGCTCACCCGAGCATGGTTTCACGGCGCCGGGCACCCGTCCGGACGCGGCTTACGACCTCGTGATCGCGAAGAAGAAGCAGCCGTGCGACAGGCTGCGGACCTGGAGCGACTCGATCGAGGGATTGTTCAACAATCCTTCAACCGCACGATCGAACGATCCGGGCTCCACGACCTCGCCGTCGTGGATCTGACCTGCGGCGTTGTAGGAACGCAGGATCCGGGGACTGTTCAGCAACTCAACGGGGAGACGATCCAACGAAGGCTCCTCCGAGCACTCCACGTGCGTGAAGATCGGCCCGACCTCGGCGTACGGGCCCTTCCCGGACGACGGCGAGTAGCGGAACAGCCAGACCGGCTCGTCGGCGAGCGACTTCCGCAGACAACAGCGCAACGGCACACCCGGCTCGGAGGCGCGGTGCTCGCGGCCGGGGTCGGAGAACGAGTCGGACGGCGACACGGTGTGGATTCGCATGACTCCAACGATCGTCGTCAGTCACCGCGAAAGCTGGCGGGATTCGGACGCCAGGGCGGCAGCGCCGGCAGCAGGTCCGACACGGCCACCCCACGCCCGTGCAGCAGCCATCCGAACGCCCCGAGCCCGGCGGGCGAGCGCAGTTCGGCGATCCGTCCGGCACGCGAAGCGGACTCCAGCCAGTCCCACCCGGACCCGGACACCTCCGCGGTCAAACCCAAGGCCGCCAACGCATCCCGCTGCGACACCAGCACGAAGTCCCCGCCGGCAGCCGCGGCACAGGCGTCCAGCGCGACGTGCGCGGTGATGTCACAGGACCCGTCGAAGACCACGGGAACCTGACGCCCGTCCCGATACCCGGTCAGCGAGAAGTGCCGCGACGACACGAGATGCCCGTAGTCGATCGCGAGTGCTGCCCCGCGCACCGAAGCCACGGCCGCGGCCCACGCCGCATCGCGAGGCGCGCCGACCTCGGCCGGTGAACCGTTCTCGAGCGACGGCCACCACCGGCTGATCCACGGATCGGACGAAGGCCCGCGAACCACCGGACAGGGAATCGCGTCGAGCCACTCGTGCCCGACCAGCAGCCCGACGCACGACGGCACAGAGGTGGTCCACCGAACCCCGGGCAGTTCCACGAACGGCCCGACCTCGACAGCGGTCACCCGCAGCCGCTCACCCAGCGACCCGGACGCCATCGACCGCACCGCGAACGCCAGCTCACCCCCGCCCGCCCCGACGTCCACGAAGTCCACGACCGGGGGAAATCCGAGCGCCGCGTCCACCCGCGACAGCAGCTCCAGCAGCCCGGCGGCCAGCTCCGGACCGACCAGCGGAGACGTCCGGAAGTGCGACGAAGGCTTCTCCCCGCGGGCGAAGAAGCCACCGGGGCCGTACAACGCGGCGTGCCAAGCGGCTTCCCAGTCGAACATCGGACAAGTGTGCATCTAAGGTCATTTCCCGTGACCGACGCCGACCTCACGCCGACGCCGACGAAGAAGCGCATCGAGCAGCGCCGCTGGACCGTCCTGTTCCCCGTCGTGGCGCTGATCGCGCTCGCCGCGGCCGGGCTAGTGCTGTTCGCACTGGGCACGTCGAGCATCGGCATCGAGCCGCTGCTGGTCGGTGCCGCCGCGGCACTGATCCCCGTCGCCTTCGTGGTGACCGCGTTCCTGTGGATCGACCGGTGGGAACCGGAACCGGCGAAGATGCTGCTCTTCGCGTTCGTCTGGGGTTCCTGCGGGGCGACGATCAGCTCGCTCGCGTTCAACCAGACGAGCCGCGTGCTCGGCGATCTGCTGACCAACGACGGCACGACGTTCACCGCCGTGGTCGGGGCGCCGATCGTCGAGGAGGCGACCAAGGCCGCGTTCCTCATCGCCGTGTTCGTGCGACGCCGGCACGAGTTCGACGGCGTCGTGGACGGCATGGTCTACGCGGGCATCACGGCCGCGGGCTTCGCGTTCACCGAGAACATCTGGTACTTCGGCCGGGTCTTCCTCGAGGACGGGCTCGGCAACATGGGCGGCGGCGTGATCGCGCTGTTCGTGCTGCGCGGTGTGCTGTCGCCGTTCGCGCACCCGCTGTTCACGGCCATGACGGGCATCGGTGTCGGCATCGCGGCCACCACGAGCAACGCCACCGTGCGCATCCTCGCGCCGATCGGCGGCTACCTCACGGCCGTCGGCCTGCACTCGCTGTGGAACTTCTCGACCACCGTGGGCACCGGGTCGGCCTTCATCAACCTGTACTTCCTGATCATGGTGCCGGTGTTCGCCGGAGCCGTCTCGATCGTGGTGTGGCAGCGGCGCAGGGAACAGCGGATCGTCGCGGGGCAGCTCGCCGCGATGGCGCAGAACCGGTGGATCGCCAACAGCGAGGTGGCCCTGCTGGCCAGCCTCAACGGCCGCAGGAACTGGCTGCGGGCGGTCAAGCGCAAGTCGGGTGACGCGTCGGTCAAGGCCGTGCGGAGCTACCAGATCGCCGTCACCGAACTGGCCTTCCTGCGGCACCGCATCGAGCAGGGAACAGCCGGTCTGAGCGCCGAGCAACGCCACGGGGTGCTGCTCGACAGCCTGCACGCCGCCAGGGCCGCCGCACGCCGGTGAATCCGGTCACCGACCAGGTGCACGAAACGTTGGCGGGATTACCCTCGGCGTCGTCGTCCGGTACCCGCACCAGGGACTGGAACGTCAGAAGGAGTTAGTCGCATGGACGCGACCCCACGTCCGGCGAGGCTCGCCGTCGGTGTCATTTCGGCAGGCCGCGTCGGATCCGTGCTGGGCGCCGCGCTGGCCAGGACGGGCCACGTGGTGACCGGCGTTTCCGCCGTCTCCCAGGCCTCCCGCAACCGCGCGGGCGAACTGTTGCCCGGCGTCCCGATCGCCGACCCCACCGAGGTCGCCGCACGCGCCGACCTGGTGCTGCTGGCCGTGCCGGACGACGAGCTGGAAGGCCTGGTCAAGGGACTCGTCGCCACGGAGTCGCTGCGCGCGGGCCAGATCGTCGTGCACACCAGCGGCGCGCAGGGCGTGCAGGTCCTCGAACCCGCCGCCGAACTCGGTGCGCTCACGCTCGCGCTGCACCCCGTCATGACCTTCACCGGCCGCCAGGAGGACCTGCTCCGGATGACCGCCGCGTGCGTCGGCGTGACGGCCGCGGACGGCGACGAGGTGGCCTGGAGCGTGGGCGAGGCGCTGGTCGTCGAGATGGACGCCGAGCCGGTCCGGGTCCCCGAGGCCGTCCGCCCGCTCTACCACGCGGCACTGGCCCACGGCGCGAACCACCTGATCACGCTGGTCCGCGACGCTGCCGACCTGCTCACGAACGCCGGCGTCGCCAACGCCGAGCGCCTGCTCGGCCCCCTGCTGTCCGCCGCGCTCGACAACGCGCTGCGCCACGGTGACCGCGCCCTCACCGGTCCGGTCGCCCGCGGCGACACGGGTACCTTGCGCAAGCACCTCGACGTGCTGGCCGGGCAGGCACCGGAAACCCTGCCCAGCTACCGCGTGCTCGCCCGCCGCACCGCCGAGCGGGCCGAACGCTCCGGGCTGCTCAAGCCCGACGCGGCCAACGACGTTCGCACCACTCTTGAGGACTGACGTGACGAAGCCACTGACCAAGGACGACTACCGCCCGGACGACGTCACGGTGCACCGCGACCCCGTCCGCCTGAACCGGGTGATCAGGGCGCTGCGCAACGCCGGGCGCAACGTGGCCCTGGTGCCCACGATGGGCGCCCTGCACGCGGGCCACCGGCAGCTGATCCGCGAGGCGCAGGTCATGCAGAACACGGTGATCGTCGTGTCGATCTTCGTGAACCCGTTGCAGTTCGGGCCGAACGAGGACCTCGCGAAGTACCCGCGCCAGTTCGAGTCCGATGTGGACATCTGCCGCGATGAGCGGGCGGGCATCGTCTTCGCGCCGTCCGTCGAGGACATGTACCCCGAGGGCGCGCAGGTGACCGTGCACCCCGGACCGCTGGGCGACGAGCTCGAAGGCGTGGTCCGGCCCGGCCACTTCGGGGGCGTGCTCACGGTCGTCTCGAAGCTGTTCAACATCGTGCAGCCCACGTACGCGGTGTTCGGGCAGAAGGACTACCAACAGCTTCAGCTCATCCACAAGATGGCGCGGGACCTCAACTTCCCGCTCGACGTCGTCGGCGTGCCGACCGTCCGCGAGTACGACGGCCTCGCGCTGTCGTCGCGCAACGCCTACCTGACCCCGGAGCAGCGTCAGCACGCCGTGACGCTGTCGGCCGCGCTCACCGCCGGCGCGCACGTGTCGTCGCAGGGCGCGGACGCGGTGCTCAAGGCCGCGCACGACGTGCTGGCGCAGGTGCCCGAGGTCGAAGTGGACTACCTGGAACTGCGCGGGACCGACCTCGGTGCCGCGCCGGAGAACGGCGACGCCCGGCTGCTGGTCGCGGCCCGCGTCGGTACCACCCGCTTGATCGACAACATCGCGGTGTTGCTCGGCGAAAGCGACGAGTAGGGGGATGCCATGTTCCGCACGATGCTGAAGTCCAAGATCCACCGCGCCACCGTGACGCAGGCCGACCTGCACTACGTCGGCTCGGTGACGGTGGACGAGGACCTGATGGAGGCCGCCGATCTGCTGGCGGGCGAACAGGTCGCCATCGTCGACGTCTCCAACGGCGCCCGGCTGGAGACCTACGTCATCCCCGGCGAGCGCGGCACCGGCGTGCTGGGCATCAACGGCGCCGCGGCGCACCTGGTGCACCCCGGCGACATCGTGATCCTGATCGCCTACGGGCAGATGGATGACGCGGAGTCGCGCGCCTACAAGCCGCGCGTCGTGTTCGTGGACGCCGACAACAAGGTCGTCGACCTCGGCGTCGATCCCGCGCACGCCCCCGAGGGGTCCGGGCTGGTGAACGGCTCCACGAGCGCACCGTCTTCTGAGACCGTTGAGGCGACCGCGCTCGACGCCTTGATCCAGGCCGAGAACTAAGGAACACCACGTGCTGCTCGCCATCGACGTCGGCAACACCAACATCGTGCTCGGTCTGTACGACGGGGTCGGCGACTCGGCCCCGCTCGTGCGCGACTGGCGGATGCGCACCGACGCCAGGATGACCGCCGACGAGCTCGCGCTGACCATGCGCGGCATGTTCGGCGAGTACGCCGACAAGATCACCGGCATCTCCGCGCTGTCCACCGTGCCCGCCGTGCTGCGCGAGCTGCGGGTCATGCTCGGCCGCTACTACGACGCGGTGCCGAAGATCCTGGTCGAGCCTGGCGTGAAGACCGGCGTCCCGCTGCTCGTCGACAACCCGAAGGAGGTGGGCTCGGACCGCGTGATCAACACGCTGGCCGCGCACCACCTCTACGCGACCTCGTGCATCGTGGTCGACTTCGGCACGTCCACGAACCTCGACGTGATCTCGTCGCGCGGCGAGTTCCTCGGCGGCGCGCTGGCGCCCGGCATCGAGATCTCGGTCGACGCCCTCGCCTCCCGCGCCGCCCAGCTGCGCAAGGTGGAGCTGGTCAGGCCCCGCAACGTGATCGGCAAGAACACCGTGGAGTGCCTGCAGTCCGGCATCGTCTACGGGTTCGTCGGCCAGGTGGACGGGCTGGTGCGCAAGATCACCGAGGAGCTCCAGCAGACCGATCCGGGGCCGGTCACGGTGATCGCCACCGGTGGCCTCGCGCCGCTGGTCGTGTCGGAGTCCTCGACGATCGCGCACCACGTGCCCGACCTGACGCTGCTGGGGTTGCGCATGGTGTTCGAGCGCAACATGTCCGCTATTCGCTGACGCGGACCATCCGGTAGACCTCCGAGCGCAAGGGGACGTCGAACGGCCCGTTCGACGTCTCCGGGCGTTCGCGGAGGAATGCGAGCATCTTCTTGTTGATCGCCGCGCGCTCCTCATCCTCGATGACGAGCATGCGCGAATAGGTGTTGGTCGTGGCGATGAGCGCTTCCGGTGACTCCCTGCGGTGCACGTGCGGGAACGTGGCGTGCTCGGGCGGCCCGAACGACGGGTGCGTGATGATTCCCGTCGGGTCCTCGCGCCGGTCCTCGACGCTGCTGCGCGACACGTTCTCCAGCTCGGCCATCCACTCGACGTCCGGGACGGTGTCGATCCACAGTGCCGCCAGCACCCCGCCGGGCCGCAGCACACGGGCGATCTCCGGCATGGCCTTCTCCTGGTCGAACCAGTGGAACGCGGTGCCGACGAACACCGCGTCGAGGGTCTGGTCCGGGACAGGGATGTGCTCGGCGTGACCCGGCAGCGCTCGCACGCCGTGCACGCGGCGGACCAGCTCGGACAACATCTGCTCGTTGGGCTCCACGGCTGTCACGCGGTGGCCTTCCGCGACCAGTCCCGCAGTCAGCTTGCCGGTGCCGGCGGCCAGGTCGAGCACGTCCAGGTGCTCGGTCGTGCCCAGTGGCTCCAGTGCCCACCGGATCGCCGCCACGGGATAGTCAGGCCGGTGTTCGGCGTAGGCCTCGGCCTGCGCGCCGAACGAGTCCGCTCGCCTCGCGTGTAGATCCATCACCCCAACTTAGGGTGTCGGGTATCCGGCGGGGTATCCGGTTCGCTTCGCCCATGAGCCCTTCCGTACCCTTCTCGGCGTGAGTGAGCAGCCGAAGCAAAACCTCGTGACCAGCGAAGAAGACCTGCCAGAGCAGATGCGCGTGCGCCGGGAAAAGCGTGCGCGGCTGCTCGCTTCCGGCAAGGAGCCGTATCCCGTCGAAGTCGCGCGCACGCACACGTTGCGCGAGATTCGCGACGCGCATCCGGAACTCGAACCCGACACCCAGACCGGCCAGATCGTCGGCGTCACCGGGCGCGTGATGTTCATGCGCAACACCGGAAAGCTGTGCTTCGCAACGTTGCGCGAAGGCGACGGCACCGAACTGCAGGCGATGCTGAGCCTCGCCGGTGTCGGTGAAGAAGCGCTTTCCGAGTGGAAGACCGACGTCGACCTCGGCGACCACGTTTTCGTGAGCGGTGAGGTCATCAGCTCGCGCCGCGGCGAGCTTTCCGTGATGGCCGACGGGTGGCAGCTGACGTCGAAGTCGCTGCGTCCGTTGCCGGTCGCGCACAAGGAACTCGGCGAGGAAACCCGTATTCGTCAGCGATACGTCGACCTGATCCTCAGGCCGATGGCGCGCGACACTGTTCGGACCCGTGCGAACGTCGTTCGTTCTCTGCGCGACTCGTTCCACCGGCGCGGATTCCTCGAAGTCGAGACGCCGATGTTGCAGTCGCTGCAGGGTGGTGCCAGCGCGCGTCCGTTCATCACGCACTCGAACGCGCTCGACATCGACCTGTTCCTGCGCATCGCGCCGGAGCTGTACTTGAAGCGCTGCGTCGTCGGTGGCATCGAGAAGGTCTTCGAGATCAACCGCAACTTCCGCAACGAGGGCGTGGACTCGTCGCATTCGCCCGAGTTTTCGATGCTGGAGTACTACGAGGCGTACGCCACGTACGACTCGAACGCGGTACTGACGCGCGAGCTGATCCAGGAAGCGGCGGAAGCCGTGACCGGATCTCAGATCGTGACGCTGGCGGACGGCAGCGAGTACGACCTCTCGGGTGAATGGACGACTCTGAGCATCTACGAGTCGTTGTCCGAAGCTGTTGGTGAGGAAATCACCCCCGAGACGCCCGCCGAGACGCTGCGGAAGCTTTGTGACCGCCACGAACTCGAGGTCAACCCGAAGTTCGGGCACGGCAAGCTGGTCGAGGAGCTGTGGGAGCACCTGGTGTGCGACTCGCTCTACGCGCCGACGTTCGTGCGCGACTACCCGGTGGAGACGTCTCCGCTGACCAGGCAGCACCGCAGCAAGCCGGGTGTCGCCGAAAAGTGGGATCTGTACGTGCGCGGATTCGAACTCGGAACCGGTTACTCCGAACTGGTGGACCCGGTCATCGAGCGGGAACGCCTGGAAGCACAGGCGCGTCTTGGCGCGGCCGGTGACCACGAGGCGATGCCGATCGACGAAGACTTTCTGCGATCACTGGAGTACGGAATGCCACCGAGTGGTGGCGTCGGAATGGGTATCGATCGGCTGCTGATGGCCCTCACGGGTCTGGGTATCCGGGAGACCATCTTGTTCCCGCTCGTTCGCCCTGAATGAGTAACTTTCCGGATGTCGATAGGTGCAATGCGGCACCTGTGCGCTAACCTGCGTCGCAGAAGGCTTTAGTTGGCGACGCGGGTGACCGCGCATTCGGGGTCCAGGAGGATACGCATGGCGCAGAAGGTCACGGTGACCCTCGTCGACGATCTGGACGGTTCCACCGCTGAGGAGACCGTCGAGTTCGGACTGGATGGTGTCAGCTACACCATCGACCTTTCCTCGGGCAATGCGGGCAAACTGCGTGACGCTCTTGCCGACTTCGTGGGAAGTGCACGTCGTGCGGGTGGTCGCAAGCGCCTTGGGCCCGGTCGTCCGGTCGGCAGCGTGAAGGCGCGCCCCGCTTCGGCGGATCGTGAGCAGAACCAGGCCATTCGCGAGTGGGCCCGCAAGCAGGGCATGAAGGTGTCGGACCGGGGTCGCATCCCGGCCGAGGTGCTCGACGCCTACCACCAGCAGGGCTGAAATTCGGTAAAACACGAAGGGGTTCCGAGGATGATTCCTCGGAACCCCTTCGTGTTATTTGGGTGACCGATCAGCTACCGGCAGGCGCCCAGAAGGCGGAACGGTGCTATCCAAACGAGATCGTGAACACTCTTGCCGCCGACTTTTTAGTTGATCCGACAACGGGTTTGGCGAATGTTTTTTCACAGTTCGCCGCGGCTGTTCTTCTCCTGGTCGGACCGGTGATGTGACCAGAACCGCGCCCTGGACCGCGGTCTGACCAGGTGGTTCGGTTAGGCTTACCTCTCCTGTCTGGAGTAGAGGAGGGTGGGCCTTGGGGCGTAGGTCGTTGGGCCTGCTCTTCCTGCTGGTCGTGCTGGTCGCCGTGTGCCTGGCGAGCATCGCGATCGGCTCGAAGGAGATCCCGCTCTCCGGGGTCTGGCACGGTCTCTTCACGCCGACCGGCGTCGAGGACGACGTGGTGATCCGCGAGCTGCGGATCCCGCGGACGTTGCTCGGCATCGCGGTGGGCATCGCACTCGGTGTGGGTGGCGCTCTCATGCAGGGCCACACGCGCAATCCGCTGGCCGATCCCGGCATCCTCGGCGTCACGCACGGCGCGGCGCTGGCGGTCGTGCTCTCGATCTTCCTGCTCGGCGTCGACTCACTCGTCGGCTACATCTGGTTCGCCTTCGCCGGCGCGATGATCGCGAGCGTCGTGGTGTTCCTGCTCGGGTCGGCAGGGCGAGGCGGCCCGTCACCGGTGACGCTGGCGCTGGCCGGTGCCGCGGTCTCCGCGCTGATGAACGGCCTCGTGTCGGCCATCGTGCTGCTCGACCAGCAGTCGCTCGACGCGTTCCGGTTCTGGCAGGTCGGCGCGATCGCCGGCCGCGACCTGACGGTGCTGACCCAGGTCACGCCCTTCCTGTTCGCCGGTCTGGTGATCGCGGCGCTCAACGCGCCCGGCCTCAACGCCATGTCGCTGGGCGAGGACGTGGCGAAGTCGCTGGGCGTCAACACCGGCAGGACGCGCTCGCTGGGCATCTTCGCCATCACGCTGCTGGTGGGCGGCGCCGTCGCCGCGTGCGGGCCGATCGGGTTCCTGGGCCTCGTGGTGCCGCACGTCGCCCGCGCGTTCACCGGGCCGGACTACCGCTGGATCCTGCCGTACTCGGCACTGCTCGGAGCGATCCTCATCCTGTTCGCCGACATCGTCGGCAGGGTGGTCGCCCGTCCGTCCGAAGTGGAGGTCGGCGTGATGCTGGCCCTGATCGGCGCTCCGTTCTTCATCTTCCTGGTGCGGCGCAAGAAGCTGGTGAAGATTTGACGACGACCGCGGTGAAGACCCCCGCAGCCAAGGCACCCGCTCTGCGACTGGGTGCCGCCTCGTTCAAACTGCGCCGCCGGCCGTTGCTGGTCGTGGCGGCGTCGCTGGTGGTGCTGGCGGCGGTGCTGATCGCCGACATCATGATCGGCGACTTCCCGCTGACCGTGACCCAGGTCGTCGACACGCTGCTGGGCGGAGGCACGCGCCGCGACCAGTTCGTGGTCATGGAACTCCGGATGCCGCGAGCGCTGACGGGCCTGCTGGTCGGTGGCGCGCTGGGCCTGTCAGGGGCGATCTTCCAGGCCATCGTGCGCAACCCGCTGGCCTCGCCCGACATCCTCGGTGTGACCTGGGGAGCGGGCGCCGGCGCGGTCTCGGTGATCACCTTCGCCGGTTCGCTCGGCGTGGTGACCGGCAGCGCGGCGTCGATCGGCGTCCCCCTGGCGGGCCTCACCGGCGGCCTGCTCGCGGGCCTGCTGGTCTACGCGCTGGCGTGGCGGCAGGGCATCGAGGGCTTCCGGATGGTGCTGGTCGGCATCGGCATCACCGCCGTCGCCGGCAACTTCACGCACTACCTGCTGACCGTCGGCGACGTGCAGGACGCGGGCCGCGCGATGGTGTGGATCACCGGCTCCCTGAACGGCCGCGGCTGGGAACACGTCGTGCCCGTCGCTCTGGCACTGGTCGTGCTGGTTCCGGTCGCTCTGATCGGTGGCCACGTTCTCGGGGCTTTGCAGTTCGACGACCAGACGTCGCGCGGGCTTGGTGTGCGGGTGAACGTCGCGCGGTCGTTCCTGATCATCGTGGCGATCGTGCTGGCGTCCGTGGCCACCGCCGCGGCCGGCCCGATCACGTTCGTGGCCCTGGCATCGCCGCAGATCGCTCTGCGTCTGTCCGGAACCGCGCAACCGCCGCTGTTCGGCTCCGTCGTCATCGGTGGGGCGCTGGTCATGCTGTCGGACCTGGTCGCGCGAACGATCTACCGCACCGAACTGCCGGTCGGCGTCGTCACCGCCGTGCTCGGCGCGCCCTATCTGATGTTCCTGCTGATCCGAAGCCGCCGGGAGGCGCGGGTATGAGTGTGCGTCTTGAGGCTTCGTCGCTGTCGATCGGTTACGGGGAACGGCTGGTCGTCGACAGCTTGGACCTGTCGATCATCGGTGGGACCGTGACCGCGGTGATCGGGCCCAACGGGTGTGGCAAGTCCACGTTGTTGAAGGCTCTGGGGCGGTTGCTGCCTGCGCGGTCCGGGGCGGTGTTGCTGGACGGCAAGCAGATCGATTCCATGTCCACCCGGGATGTTGCCCGGGTTCTCGGGATGTTGCCCCAGGCTCCGTCTGCTCCTGAGGGGCTGACGGTCGCCGATCTCGTCGCTCGGGGGCGGCATCCGCACCAGTCCTGGTATCGGCAGTGGTCTTCCGATGACGCGGCTGCTGTTGACGCGGCGTTGGAGATGACCGGGATTCTGGATCTGGCCGAGCGCACCGTGGACGAACTGTCCGGTGGGCAGCGGCAGCGGGCCTGGATCTCGATGGCTCTTGCCCAGGGCACGGATCTGTTGCTGCTGGACGAGCCGACTACCTATTTGGATCTGGCTCATCAGATCGATGTGCTGGATTTGGTGCAGGAGCTGCACTCGTCCATGGGGCGGACGATTGTGATGGTGCTGCACGATCTGAACTTGGCTGCCCGGTATGCGGACAACATCGTCGCCATGCGGGGTGGGCGAATCGTTTCCCAGGGGACGCCGGCTGAGGTGCTGACCGAGCAGATGCTGCTGGACGTGTTCGGGTTGGATGCTCGGGTTGTCGAGGATCCGGTTTCTGGGACGCCGTTGGTGGTGCCGGTCGGGTCGCGGCATCGGTTGCCGTAGGGGCTGTTCGCGGCTGTTGCGTTCCCCCGGTTGCTTGCGGCGGGTTCTGTTGCGTGCTTCCCCTGGGGGCTCTGCCCCCAGACCCCCGGCAATCTGATCGGGGGAGGGCGCCACGGGCAGGTTGATGGCACGCCTGTTGCGTTGGGCGGCCGCCGGTTGCTTAGAGGGTTGCGTTGGCGGTGGGTCCCGTCACGAGCCGCACCAAGAGCGGGCCACATGTGAGAAGGAGGGTCAAGTCGACGAAAAGCGTGTCGACTTGACCCTCCTTCTCACATGCAGCAAGAGCTATGGCGCGACTCGTGACGGGACCCACCGCCCAGCCCGCTTGGTAAGGACGGCTCGCCTTCGGCATCGCGGGTGAGTGGCCTTGCTCAGTTGCAGGTGCGCGGGCAGGCCGTGCACGGCTCCGCGTTCGGCAGCACGTAGTGGAAGCAGCAGCTGTTCCGCTTGCGCTTCCAGCCCTCGTTGGTGAAGTGCAGGGTGGAAGCGGAGACGAACGGCTCCAGTTTCTCCGGCAGGATCATCGCCGCGTCGGTCACGCCCGCGTTCTCGTCGCCGAACAGGCGGCCTGCTGCCCACGGGCCGTACTCCAGCATGTCGGTCGCGGCGGCCCAGAGTTGGCGGCGGCCGAAGCGGACCACCTGGCCGAAGGAGGCCACGAACTGGGCTGCGTGGGCGGCGTAGCGGGCTCGCAGGATTGCTGCCAGGGCCGCTTCGTCCGCTACGACGGTGGCGGCCGGGTGGTTCGAGGCCGGGTCGTCTGGCAGGCAGGCGAACTCGTCGCACAGGACGGCCGTGCCGTTCGGGTGCGGGCGGCCCGAGGTGCTGAGGCGGAACGCCATGTCGGACGGCTTGAGCGTCGGGACGCGGCGGGCGGTGTGGAACAGCAGGCCCGCGAGGTAGCCCGGCAGGTGCAGGTACCAGCCCATGACGTAGCCGGCGGTCGCGCGGTCGTCGGACTCGCCGTACTGCTCGACCATCCACTCCGCGAGGTCCTTGCGCCACAGGTCGAAGCGCGTGGGCTCGGCCAGCAGGTCCGAGCAGACCGTCCAGTCTCCAGAAGGCGTGCCGAAGATGATCTCGGTACCGGTCTGCAGGCGGGCGATGGATTCGGCCAGTGGCGTGAGCGCACGCGGGTTCTGCTGTGAGACCCTCGTAGGTACGGTCAACGCGCAAGTCCAATCTCATGCGATGAGGCTTGCCTAACCTTACCTAGATCGTTCTTCTTTCGCCTCCCCAGGTGGGCCCGGTCACAGGAGTATCGCTCAACGGTCGGTTGTTCGCGTTCAGCGGACATCGCCCGATCTGTGGAATCCGTTGCTCCCGACCTGCGTTGATGCTGATGTCAATGTTCTCCGGACGCGGCTTGCCGCTGATGGGAGCCACAGGCCTCGGAACCGCCCACTACAGTGGAGCCACGGTGCCGCGCTCACCAGGGTAGATCGGTGGAGCCGAGGACCGCCGACGCAGCAGTCAGGGAGTGCGAATGTTCGAAAGGTTCACCGACCGCGCGAGGCGGGTGGTTGTTCTTGCCCAAGAAGAGGCAAGGATGCTCAACCACAACTACATCGGCACCGAGCACATCCTCCTGGGTCTGATCCACGAGGGTGAAGGTGTCGCCGCCAAGGCGCTCGAGTCGTTGGGGATTGCGCTGGAGGGCGTCCGCCAGCAGGTCGAAGAGATCATCGGCCAGGGCCAACAGGCTCCGAGTGGACACATCCCCTTCACCCCCCGTGCGAAGAAGGTCCTGGAGCTCTCGCTGCGCGAGGCGCTTCAGCTCGGCCACAACTACATCGGCACCGAGCACATCCTGCTCGGCCTGATCCGCGAGGGCGAGGGCGTCGCCGCCCAGGTCCTCGTGAAGCTCGGGGCCGACCTCAACCGGGTGCGTCAGCAGGTGCTCCAGCTGCTGTCCGGTTACTCCACCGAGAAGGGTGCGGCGGAGTCGACCGGTCGTGGCGAGGGCACGCCGTCCTCCTCCTTGGTCCTCGACCAGTTCGGGCGCAACCTCACGGCCTCGGCCCGTGAAGGCAAGCTCGACCCGGTCATCGGGCGTGCCAAGGAGATCGAGCGGGTCATGCAGGTGCTGTCCCGCCGCACCAAGAACAACCCCGTCCTCATCGGCGAGCCCGGCGTCGGCAAGACCGCCGTCGTCGAGGGGCTGGCGCAGATGGTCGTCAAGGGCGAGGTGCCCGAGACGCTCAAGGACAAGCAGCTCTACACCCTCGACCTCGGGTCGCTGGTGGCGGGCTCGCGCTACCGCGGTGACTTCGAAGAGCGCCTGAAGAAGGTTCTCAAGGAGATCCGCACGCGCGGCGACATCATCCTGTTCATCGACGAGATCCACACCCTCGTCGGCGCGGGTGCCGCGGAAGGCGCGATCGACGCGGCCTCGATCCTCAAGCCGATGCTGGCTCGTGGCGAGCTGCAGACGATCGGTGCCACCACCCTCGACGAGTACCGCAAGCACGTCGAGAAGGACCCCGCGCTGGAGCGCCGCTTCCAGCCGATCCAGGTGGGCGAGCCGTCGCTCGAGCACACCATCGAGATCCTCAAGGGCCTGCGCGACCGGTACGAGGCGCACCACCGCGTCTCGATCACCGACTCCGCGCTGGTCGCCGCCGCCACGCTGGCGGACCGGTACATCAACGACCGGTTCCTGCCCGACAAGGCGATCGACCTCATCGACGAGGCCGGTGCGCGCATGCGCATCCGCCGGATGACCGCGCCGCCAGACCTGCGCGAGTTCGACGAGAAGATCGCGGACGTCCGTCGCGACAAGGAGTCCGCGATCGACGCGCAGGACTTCGAGCGCGCGGCGAAGCTGCGTGACGCGGAGAAGACGCTCCTGGGCCAGAAGGCCGAGCGGGAGAAGCAGTGGAAGGACGGTGACCTGGACGTCGTCGCCGAAGTCGACGACGAGCAGATCGCCGAGGTCCTCGCCAACTGGACCGGCATCCCGGTGTTCAAGCTCACCGAGGAGGAGACCACGCGTCTGCTCCGCATGGAGGACGAGCTGCACAAGCGGATCATCGGCCAGGTCGACGCGGTCAAGGCCGTGTCGAAGGCGATCCGCCGCACCCGCGCCGGTCTGAAGGACCCGAAGCGCCCCTCCGGCTCGTTCATCTTTGCCGGCCCGTCCGGTGTCGGTAAGACCGAGCTCTCGAAGGCGCTGGCGAACTTCCTGTTCGGCGACGACGACGCGCTCATCCAGATCGACATGGGCGAGTTCCACGACCGGTACACCGCGTCGCGGCTCTTCGGTGCTCCTCCCGGTTACGTCGGCTACGAAGAGGGCGGCCAGCTCACCGAGAAGGTGCGCCGCAAGCCGTTCTCCGTCGTGCTCTTCGACGAGATCGAGAAGGCCCACCAGGAGGTCTACAACACGCTGCTCCAGGTGCTGGAGGACGGCCGCCTGACCGACGGTCAGGGCCGGACGGTGGACTTCAAGAACACCGTCATCATCTTCACGTCGAACCTGGGTACGTCGGACATCAGCAAGGCCGTCGGCCTCGGCTTCACCTCGGGTCAGGACGGCGCGTCCAACTACGAGCGCATGAAGAACAAGGTCAACGACGAGCTGAAGAAGCACTTCCGCCCCGAGTTCCTCAACCGCATCGACGACATCATCGTCTTCCACCAGCTGACTCAGGACGAGATCATCAAGATGGTGGACCTGATGATCGCCCGCGTCGAGGCGCAGCTGAGGAACAAGGACATGGCGATCGAGCTCACGGATCGCGCGAAGATGCTCCTCGCGAAGCGCGGCTTCGACCCGGTGCTGGGCGCCCGCCCGCTGCGCCGGACGATCCAGCGCGAGATCGAGGACACCCTGTCGGAGAAGATCCTGTTCGGCGAGATCCAGCCGGGCCAGATCATCATCACCGACGTCGAGGGCTGGGACGGCGAGTCGGACCAGCACGACAAGGCGCAGTTCGTGTTCCGCGGCGAGGCCAAGCCGAACCGCGTGCCGGACTCCCCGCCCGTCGAGCTCGCGGCCCCCGCGGCCATCGAGCCGCAGGACGCTCCGGCCAACGAGTCCGAGTGATCTAGGCAGTACGTGAGAACGGCCCCCAGGCTTCCGCTTGGGTTCTAGGAGTCGTCGCAACACCCCGGTTGAGGGGTTGCGATGGAGTTCGAGATCCGGGATCGGTCGGTCAACCGGGGCAGGCGTCGTCTGACGTGCGAGCGCGAGGCTTATCTTGCGCTCGTGCGTCGGGGCGTGAGCAGTCGAGAAGCATGTGGGATTGTCGGGATCAACGTCCGGACCGGTAACGCTGGCGCAACGGACGTAACCCGACGGGCAGTGAAGCAGGGGCGTCGCCGATCATCTCGGCGGCGTCTTCTGTTGTGCGGGGCCGGTTTCTGAATGAAGACGAACGCGTCGTCATCGCCGACCGCCGCCGCGCCGGCGTCACGATCCGCCGGATCGCCGTCGAGTTGGGTCGTGATCCCGCGACGGTGAGCCGGGAGTTGCGGCGCAACGCGCACACGGTCAGCGGCGACTATCGCCCTCATGCCGCGCAGGTCCGTGCCGATGCCCGCCGGCCACGGCCGAAAGTCCGCAAGCTCGTGGCCGATGCCGTGCTTCACGGTGTCGTGCAGGACCATCTGGCGCGGAAACGCAGTCCTGAACAGATCGCGGCGTTGCTGCGACGGGACTTCCCCGACCGGCCGGAGTGGCACGTGGTCCACGAGACGATCTACCAGGCCCTCTATGTCCAAGGACGCGGCGAGCTGCGACGCGAGGTCGCCCTCGCGTTGCGCACCGGCCGCACCATGCGCAAACCCCGCCGTCAGCCAGGGCAGCGTCAGCCGCGGTTCCTCAGCCCGATGGTCATGATCAGCGACCGGCCCGCCGAGGCTGAAGACCGCGCTCTGCCAGGACACTGGGAAGGCGATCTGATCATCGGTAAAGACGGCGCCTCCGCGATCGGCACCCTGGTCGAACGCGCCACCCGCTACGTGATGTTGCTGCACCTGCCCCACGGCCGCACCGCCGAACACGTCCGCGACGCCCTCACCACCACAGTCCAGACATTGCCCGCCCATCTGTGGCGATCACTGACCTGGGACCAGGGCGCCGAGATGGCCGGCCACGCCGCGTTCACCCTGGCCACCGACATCCCCGTCTACTTCTGCGACCCCGCCAGCCCCTGGCAACGCGGCACCAACGAGAACACCAACGGCCTGCTACGCCAGTACTTCCCCAAAGGCACAGACCTCTCGGCCCACAGCCCCGAACACCTCACACACGTCGCCACCGAACTCAACCAGCGCCCACGCAAAACGCTCGGCTGGGACAACCCAGCCGAGCGCCTCACTAAACTCCTGACCAAAGCCAGTTGAACACCTGTGTTGCAACGACCCCTAGAAACCGCCTTCCGGCCTGGGGGCCGTTCTCGTCTGAGTGCCGTGTCGGGTGGATCACCCGGCTACCTCGATTCGTCCGTTTCGCCGCGAACCGGAAACTCCTCCTGCCACCATGTCCTCCGCTCACGTGATCTTGCGCGGGCGAGTGTCCAGGGGGAGGTCCGTGTGCCGTCGGCGGCGTTCGAGCAGTTGGTCGCTCAGTTCGAGCGGTTCCAGTCTCAGATGCAGCGCGTTGACCAGCAGTTCGCGAAGGTCGGCGAGATGCAGCAACAACTCACCGAACTGGAGGCGGTCGCCACCTCGGCAGACCGCGCCGTGACGGTGGTGGCGGGGCCGTCCGGCAGCATCAAGGACATCCGGCTGACCGACCAGGCGATGCGCCGCCCACCGCACGCCCTCGCCGCCGAACTGATGTCGACGCTGCAGAAGGCCGTCGCCGAGGCCGCCCGCCGCCAGGCAGGCATCGTCGAGGGCGCGATCGGCGACGACATGAAGCTGTCCGACCAGGTTCTCGAAACCCAGGCGCAGCTCTTCGGAATGTCCAAAGAGGAACTCCGCGCCGTGAGAGCCGACGAGACCGCCCCCGCGGCACCGCCTCGTCCGCCGATGCCTCCCGCGCGGCCGATGCCCCCGCCTCAGAACGCGGGCCAGGTCCGGCAGCCACCCGTGCAGCCGCCCGCTCCGCCGCGCAGGCCCGTGCCCGAACCGCACGACGACTTCTCCGACCAGAACATCATGCGCGGCAACGCCTGGGACGACAGGTCGCAGCCGCCGCCCGCTGCTCCGTCCACAAAGGATGGCAAGTTCCTGAACCTCTTCGACGACGAGGACGGCCGGTGAGCGGGTTCAGCGTCGAACCGGAGGAGTTGCGGGCGTACGCCGACAAGCTCCAGGGCCACCGCGGGTTCGCCGGCGAGGTCACCGGTCTCGTCGACAAGTCCGACGTCGGTGACAAGTCGTGGGGCGTGGTCGGGATCTTCGTGAAGCAGCAGTACACGGAGATGCTCGGTGATCTCAAGGAGACGCTCACCGCGATGACCGAGGGGCTGGACTCCGGCGTGGAGAAGTTCCGCGACACCGCCCAGGGCTATGCGGACCAGGAAGTGGCCCTGCAGAAGTTGCTCGACGGCATCCACGTCGAGAGGGGGTGACAGCGACATGGCGGAACAGGACTACACGGCCGGAAGCGGCGACACGCAGGTCAAGGTCACGGTCGGGGAGAAGACCCTCGGACAGAAAGCCGAGGAGAACGCCCCGATCTGGGGCAACTTCGTCAAGGCCAAGGAGGCCGCGGGCAAGACGGGCGACACCGGAGGCGTTGCCGGACTCACTTCCGAAGGCAGCGCGCTGGTCACGTCGGTCGTCGAGTTCGGCCAGGGCATGGTGACGGACCCGATCGGCTGGCTGGTCGGGCAGGGCCTCAACTTCCTGATCAGCGTGGTGCAGCCGCTGGAGGACGCGATCCACTTCGTCAGTGGTGACGGTCCGGCGTTGCAGCAGGCGGGCGAGAACTTCGGGGCGATCGCCCAGGGCATCTCCGATCTGAGCACCAGGTTCACCGAGGACCTGCAGAGCACGGTGACGAACTGGGGCGGCAGTGCTTCGGAGGCCGCCGCGACGAAGCTGGGCGAGTTCGCTCACGGCATCGACGGAGTCGCGGGCCAGGCGGGTGAACTCGCCGAGTTGCTGATGATGTCGTCGATGGTCATGCAGGTGATCGAGGACGTCATCAAGGCGATCCTCTCCGAGCTGATCACGTGGCTGATCATGATCTGGATTCCGGCGCTGGCCGCCGCTGTGCCGAGTTGCGGCGCGTCCACGGCCGCCGCGGGGGCGGCGACTGGCGTTCGTGTTGCCTCCACCGCGAGCCGTGTGTCGCGCATCGTCGCGAAGCTGCGACAGCTGCTGACCAAGATCATGGACTTCGTGCGCAACCTGGCGACCAAGGCGAAGAACCTCGGCACCGGCTTCAAGAAGGCCATGGCGGACAAGAAGGTCCGGAGCCAGGAAGCGACCGACGCGCTCCACGGCAAGAAGAGCTGGGAAAAGTTCAGGAGCAATCCGCTCACCAGGATGGACAGCCACGACGGCATCGTCGGCGAGCGCATGAAGCAGGGATTCGGGAAGTCGATGCTCGACGCCGTCGGCAACGAGGCCCTCGCCCAGATCAACTACGGCCACGAAAAGGGTGCGCGAAACTCGTCCCTGCTACAGCAGGCCGCAGAGTCGCGTGAGACCGGAACTGATCACTCGAAACAGCGCATCGAAGGGTATCTGGACCTCTGATCATGGATCTTCTGAAGCTGTGGGTGACTGACTACCTGCTCGATCCTCTTGTGTTGACCAGCTTTGTCGGCCTGACCTTGTTCATGGTCGGGCGGCGCTGGCTCCAGTTCCGCAGCCACGGAAAGGCGCGGGACGAGCAGATCGCCGCGCTGACCCCGCTGGCCCAGCGTCTCGGCGGCAAGGTGCTCGGTCCCGACGAGGCGGCCATGTGGACGGCCGAGCTGTGCAAGCCGTTCTCGAACGAGTTCTCGATCGCGTTCCGGTCGAAGCGGCAGTGCGACCTGTCGCTGGACTTCCAGCGCGGCCAGTGGCACGTCAGGGTGACCGAGGAGTCGATCCGGTACGACAGCCGCGGTTTCGGAGTGCGCTGGATGCAGGAGCACCGCATCGAGATCGCCACCGCTCGTCTGGCACCGCTGAAGGTCACACGGCCGAACAAGTACAGCCTCCACAACGGACAGCCGTTGTCGCCCGGTCAGCTCAAGTCCGAGTGGAAGCAGATCGTCGGCAACGAACCGGAGACCGCGAAGCAGGCCGATGCCGAGTGGTTGCCGGTGCCGTTGCTGCCGCCCATGGACCAGGAGTTCTCGGCGTACGGCAGTGATCCTGCTGCTGCGGCGAGGGAGCTGAACTTCGACGCTCTGCACTGGCTCATCGACCAGGCGGAGAGCCTGCCCGGCTGGGCCAGCAGGATGTCGCTGACCTTCGAGTCGGGCTTCGTCTACCTGGCCGCGCCCGACCACATCTACCCCGACGACCTGATGGTCGTGGTCGACACGATCTGCGGGCTGCTCGACCGCATGCCGGGCGCGCGGCCCCGGCACCCTGCTGCGACCGTCTGACGATGCAGTCCTGGGAAGTGCGGCTCTGGCTTTCGTTCTCTGCGTCGGCGCTCTCGCCGCCGTGGTCGGCCGATCTGACACGGGCGATGGCGAGCCAGTACGGGACGGTGCTCAAGTGGCTCGGCCGGGCGTCGGGGTCGAGCTTCGACCACGCGCTGGACTTCTCACGGAACGGATGGCGGGTTCGGGTCAGCGAGGCGTCGATGGAGGTGGCGTCGTCGATCGGCACTCGGACCGCCCAGGAGACAAGGATCGAGGTGGCCACCGCTGGCCTCGTGCCGTTGAAGATCACGCAGGCCTTCGGTGGAGGCCTCGGCGGGAGATGGGCGGGCGAGATGCCGCGCACCGTCGAGAGCGAGGACCGGCCGCTGTGGATGCCGCTGAGACTGCCGGTGTCCGTGGACCACGCGTACGTGGCGTTCACCAGCGACCTCGTCGGTGCGGCTCACGTGTTCAACCCGGACGTGGTCGCGTGGCTGCTCGCTCAGACCAAGCAGCACGAACTGCACAACCTGTGCCTTGAGTCCGGGATCGCCTACACGGTGATCGACGGTCCGATTCTTCCGCAGTTCCTGCTGCGGAAGGTCGACGCGATCATCGACCTCCTCAGCCTCGTTCCCGGCAGTCAGCGGGGCGTCACGGCGTAGCCCGCCAGCACGACGTCCTCCAGCTCCGGGTCGTCGTCCTCGTACGCGCCCTCGTACTGGAAACCGAACAGTGCGCGCAAGGCCGCCTCGGCCAGGTCGAGCGGGTGGAAGCGGAACGGGTACTCGTCGTCGGAGTCGAGGCTTTCGAGGAACTCCGGATCGCCTGCCAGGTACTTCTCCTCGAACGGCAGGGGAGTGCCGACGTCGGCGATCACGCCGCTGTCGGGGGAGAGGCTGTACGCGCGGCGCAGCGTGCCGTCCGGCTCCCAGATCGCGTAGGAGAAGAAGTCGACGACGCTGTGCATCGCATGTAGGTACAGGGTGCGGCCGGCCGCCTCGGTGACGAAGTGCTCGGGCAGGGCGGCGTAGGAGTCGCCGGCGGCATCCCAGGTGCAGATGATCGACAGGCCCTCGAACACGCCGGCGTAGACCTTGCCCTCCGGCGGGTTGCCGTAGTGGAGGTTGCCGTCCTCGATCGGGCGAATGTCGTGGGACGGGTAGAGGCGTTCCACGAAGGCCGCCGTGGCCTCTCGGTCGATCTTCGGCGCTGCCCGCAGCGCCTTGCTGACGTCGTCGGATGCGTAGAAGAGCATCCAGTCCTTGGCTCCCATCGGGCCCCCTCAGAGTCGGTTGGAATCAGCATGACGGAGGGGTCTGACAATTTTTCGCGGGCAACGGGAGCAGGGTGCCGGCCGTCCATTCGGGTGTGAGCACCACACCGGAGACCGACGCGCGTTCGGGCACACTGCACGGCGTGGCCACCACCGAGGTGAAGCCGGCCAGGAGCGGGATCGCCACGTTCTTGCTGGTCCTGAGCGCGATCGCGTTCGTCGCGGCGGCGTTGGTCAGGCTGCTCGGCATCGACGGGTCGCGGTACACGATCGCCGCCACGTCGCTGACCCCCTACGTCACCGTCGTCGGCCTGCTCGTCGGGTTGCTGGCGTTGTTCCGCAAGAGGTGGGTCGTCGGGCTGACGATGACTCTCGTCGGAATCGTGCTGGTCGCGAACGTGGCGCCGAGGGCGTTCTCCGACGCGCGGCCGAACGGGGTGGGGCAGCAGGTCAGGCTGATGACCGCGAACCTGCTCACGGGCATCGCGGACGCGCAGTTCATCGTGCAGGAGGTCCGCAAGCGCGGCATCGACGTCCTCGCCATGCAGGAACTGACGCCCGACATGGTGCGCGACCTCGACCGGGCCGGGCTGAACCAGGTGCTGCCCAACCGGGTCTTCCTGGACGAGCCGGGCGGCTCCGGCAGCGGGCTCGCCTCGAAGTTCCCGCTCACGCGGCGGAATCTGACGCCGCCGGGCACGTTGCAGCAGGCAGGGGCGCTGGTGGACCTGCCGGGCAAGGACATCGAGGTCGTCTCGGTGCACCCGTTGCCGCCGGTCGTCACCGCGGGGCCGGAGGCGTGGCAGCGTGAGCTCGCCGGGCTGCCCTCGCCCGACTCGACCGGATCGATCAGGGTGCTCGCGGGCGACTTCAACGCCACGCTCGACCACGTCGGCCTCACGCGGCTGCTGAACAAGGGCTACGTCGACGCCGCCGACCAGGTCGGCAAGGGACTCATCCACACCTGGCCCTCGAACAGCGGGTTCTGGCCGCCGCCGGTCACCATCGACCACGTGCTGGTGGACTCGAAGGTCCTGGTGGACACGGTGGACGTGTTCGACGTGCCCGGCAGCGATCACCGGGCCGTCGTCACGCAGTTCGTCGTGCCAAGGCTGTGAGGGCTTCCAAGGCGCCGACCGGCAGCGACACGCCTCGGCCGTGCCGCACCGCGGGTTCGCGGGTGTTGATCCGGATCAGCGAACCGGAAGCTGCGCTAGCCAGTTCGGCCTGACGCCGCACGGTCGGCACGGCGGTGCCGGCGCCGATCTCGATCACGGCGAGCTTGCGGTGCGAACGACGCCACTCCGTCAGCTCGTCGAGCTGCTGCTGACTGCGGTGCGGTACCCAGCCCCAGTCGCCGAACATCAGGATGTTGGGCCGCGCCAGCCCGCCGCACGAAGGGCACGAAGGCAACTCGCCCACCGCACGCATCGTCGTCTGATCGACGGTGACGTCGAACGAGCACTCCCAGATGTCGTCAGTGCACGGTTCCACGCACTGGGCGTGGTGGATCGAACCGTGGACCTCGGCGACGTCCGTGAAGCCCGCCTTCTGGAACTGACCATCCACATTGGACGTGAAGACCCGCGCACCCCACGACCGCAGAACGGCGAAACCCTCGTGTGGCACCGTTTCGCGGTACAGGTTGAGCCGGTGGCCGTAGAAACCCCACGCCAGCGCGGGATCGTCGGCGAAGTGCACGGGGTCGGCGATCTCCTCGAACTTCAGCCCGAGGCGCTCGTAGGGCGGATACGCCCGCCAGAAGCCCTCGGTGCCGCGGAAGTCCGGGAGGCCCGAGTCCACCCCCATGCCCGCACCGGCGCAGACGAGCACGGCGTCCGCGCCGGCGATCAGTTCAGCGGCTTGGTCGTAGGACTGCTCGATCACTGCTTGGGCTTGCTCCCGAGCACGACCTCGAACTCCAGCAGGTCGGCGCCGCTCGACACGGGCCGTGCGCGCTCACCGGAGTGTGCGGCCGCACCGGCCTCGCCGTCGCGCCACGCGGTGAAGGCCTCATCGGTCTCCCAGTGCGTGACGACGAAGTAGCGGTCCTCGCCCGCGACCGGGCGCAGAAGCTCGAAGCCGAGGAAGCCGGGCTGGTTGTCGACCGCGCCCAGCCGGGCGGCGAACCGCTTCTCCAGCTCGGGGCCGTTGCCCTCGGGGACCTTGATCGCGTTGATCTTCACGACTGCCATGACACCGACTCTAGCGGCGCACACCGACAGGCAGCAGGTACTGATCGCCGGGAATGCCCGAGTCACGGAACCAGGCCTTGAAGAACCCGTCCAGCGGCTGCCCCGAGGCCTGCTTGAAGTGGTCCTCGAACTCCGGCCAGGTGGCGTTGCCGTCGCGGTGCTTGGCCGTCCACGACTGCAGGGCCTTGAAGAACACGTCGTCGCCGACCGTCTTGCGCAGCGCGTGCATGCCCATGAGGCCCTTGTCGTAGACACCGCGGAACTCGTTGCCCTTGCCCATGTCGTAGAGCTTCGGCGCCCAGAACGACGACCGCTCGCGCCGTTGCTCGACGCCCTCGCGGTAGCGCTGGTCGAGATCCGTGCCTTCCTTCTCCAGCCACAGCCACTGCGCGTAGGACGCCAGGCACTCGTTCAGGCAGATGTCCGCCCAGCTCGTGATCGACACCGAGTCGCCGAACCACTGGTGGGCGTTCTCGTGCACGACCGTCTCCAGGTCCGCCCACGCGGCGTAGATCGGCCGGGTCTGGGTCTCCAGCGAGAACCCGATCTGGTCGGCCACCCAGATGCTGCCCGCCGCGCGCTGCGGGTACGGGCCGAACTTCGTCTCCAGGTACGCGAGGACCTCGGGGCCCTGGGCCTGGATCGGCTTCTTGGCGGCGGACGTGCCGGGGGCGTAGGCGTCGAGCACCGGCGTGCCGTTCGGCAGCTGGGAGCGCACCACCTCGAACTTGTCGATGGCCACCGTGGCCAGGTACGTCGCGAGCGGCGTCTCCTCCGACCAGTTGAACGTCGTCCAGCCGCCGTCGCGCGTCACCGGGCCTTCGAGGCCGTTCGAGATCGCCGTCCAGCCGTCGGGGACGCGGGCCGCGATCTTCAGCGCCGACTTGTCGCGCGGAGTGTCGTTCGCTGGGAACCACGTCGTCGCGGAGTGCGGCTGACCTGCGGCGAAAGCGCCACCGGTGGACGAGACCTGCCAGCCGCTGCGGCCCAGCGAGGCGTCGTCGATCGTCGTGGGCTTGCCGCCGTAGGCGATGACGGCGGTGAACGGCTTGCCCTTCGCGAGCGGGGCGGCAGGCGTGATCACCAGCTCGTGGTCGCCCTCCTGCGCGAACTTCGCCGGCTGGCCACCGACCTTCACCTCGCTGACCTTCAGGCCCTTCAGGTCGAGGTTGAAGCGCGACAGGTCGGACGTGGCGGTCGCGGTGACGGACGCGACGCCGTCGAGCTGCTTGGCCCCGGGGTCGTAGGTGATCGCGAGGTCGTAGAGCGTGACGTCGTAGCCGCTGTTGCCGTCCGTCGGGTAGTAGGGGTCGCCCGCGCCCGCACCGGCCTCCACAGCCGCCTCCGGTGACGTCTCCCGCTGCTTCGCCGGATCGTTGCTCGGCGTTCTGAACACGACGAGCAGACCTGCGACGAGCACGATCAACACCAGGGCGATCAGGTACGGGCGGGCCTTCATGCGTTAATCATCCCTGTGTCGGTGGTGGAGTTCGGCGGAACGGGTCAAGGCGTACTGCTCCTGCACGGTCTGATGAGCAGGGCCACCGCCTGGTGGCCGGTCGCGCAGTGGCTGCGGCCGTTCGGCCGCGTGGTCGGGATCGACCAGCGCGGGCACGGCCGAAACCCGCGGCGGGGGCCGTTCCGCACCGAGGACTTCGTCGCCGACGCCGCTGCCGCCATCGAGGACCTGGACCTCGGTCCCGCCGTGGTGATCGGGCACTCCATGGGCGGGCTGCACGCGTGGTGTCTCGCGGCGGCCCGTCCGGACCTGGTGCGCGCGATTGTGGTCGAGGACTTCGCCCCGGACAACAGGGGAAGGACGATCGACGAGTGGAAGTGGCTCTTCGACGCCTGGCCGGTGCCCTTCCAGTCGCTCGGGCACGTGACGTCGTACTTCGGCTCGCCCGTGTTCGCCGAGTACTTCGAGGAACGCGAGGACGGCTGGCACCTGATCGCGGAGATGGACGACCTCTACGAGATCGCGGGCCACTGGGGCACGCGCGCGTACTGGGACCTCATCGACGCCGTCGAGTGCCCGTCGCTGGTCATCGAGGCAGGTAAGGGCGGTCAGCTGCCGAACCAGATGGAAGAGGCGGCACGGCGTTCGAGTGGCCGGTACCTCTACGTCGAAGAGGCCGGCCACGTCGTGCACGCCACCGCGCCGTGGGTCTACCGGGGTGCGGTGGAGGCCTTCTTGAGCACGTCGATCTCGCCGGTCTGAGTGTCGACGACCGACACCTCGCGGACCTTCGCGCGGATCGGCTCGACCGGGAACACCGCGGCGAACGCGGCCTTCATCGCCTCGTCGTCGATGTCGTGGACGAGCGTGCAGTGCGGCACCCAGTTGCCCGGCAGGTAGTAGGCGCTCGGGTTCTTGACCTTGCTCGCCAGCACGTCGTGGATCGCGGAGTGGACCGCGAGCAGTTCGGTGTCGACCACCGCGCCCAGCATCAGCACGTTCTCCGAGGTCGAGAACGTGCTGAGCGTGTGCAGGTAGAGGTCCGGCAGCCACAGCCGTTCCAGGTCCTCGCGCAGCTCCTTGCGGACCTTGGGGCCGATGGTGCTCGCGACGGCGTAGGTCAGGTGCGGCGCCCACGCGTGCTTCGTGCCCACGCGTCGTTGCAGCTCACGGACCTTCTTGTCCGCCTCGTCGTCGAAGAACGCCACCAGCGCGTGCATCAGTGCTCCCCGGGCAGTGCGAACAGGCCGTCCCGCGTCTGCTCGACTAGGCCGTCGTCCAGCAGCGAGACCAGGCACTTCTCGCGCTGGGTGATGTCGTTCCAGACGATGTCGAGCTGGATCTTGGGCACCGGGCCGGGCGCGCCCCGCAGCACGTCGAGCAGCTTGCCGCGCACCTGACGGTCCGTGCCGGCGAACTTCTGCACCTTCTTCTCCGGCCCCGCGTAGGCCGGCCTGCCGTTCAGTTGCCACGCGCACTCCGCGAACAACGGGCAGTCCGCGCACTTCTGGTTCTTCGCCGTGCAGATCAACGCCCCGAGCTCCATCAACGCCGCCGAGAACACAGCGGCGTCGTCCTGGGCCTCCGGCAGGATCGCCTCGACGTCACGCAGATCGCGCTTGGTCGACGGCGGACCGGCGTCACCGGCTCCGTGCACGGCCCGCGCGACCACGCGCCGGACGTTCGTGTCGACGACAGCGCACTTCTGCCCGTACGCGAACGTGGCCACCGCACGAGCCGTGTAGCTGCCGATGCCGGGCAACGACTCCAGCGTCTCGATGTCCGACGGCACCACGTCGCCATGGTCGCGTGCGATGGCGGTGGCGGCCTCGTGCAGCCGCATGGCACGACGCGGGTAGCCGAGCTTGCCCCACATCCGCAGCACCTCGCCCTGCGAGGACGCGGCCATCGCCGACGGCACCGGCCAGCGCGCCAGCCACTCGTGCCAGATCGGCTCGACGCGGGAGACCGGCGTCTGCTGCAACATGATCTCGCTGACCAGCACGCCCCAGGCGGTGCAGTCGGGACGGCGCCACGGCAGGTCACGGGCGGTGGTGTCCCACCAGCCCAACAGCAACTCGTGATTCATCGCCTGCCATTGTCGCGCAACGAAAAGGCCCCCCGGAGGGGGCCCTTCACAACGAACTTCAGGCGGCGGCGGTCTCGGCGGCGTCGACCTCGCGCAGTTCACCGGTGTGCACGTCGTAGACGAACCCGCGGATCTTGTCCGTGTGCGGGATGAACGGGCTGCGCCGCAGCCGGGCCATCGACCCGCGCACGCTCTGCTCGACGACCTTGAACGCCTCGACGGCCCAGGTCGGGCGCAGACCGGTGTCGGTCTCCAGCTCGTCCTTGAAGTCGTCCTCGGTCACCATCTCCAGGCCGCAGTTCGTGTGGTGCACGAGCAGCACCTCGCGCGTGCCGAGCTTGCGCTGGCTCAGCGCGAGCGAGCGGATGGCGTCGTCGGTGACGACCCCTCCCGCGTTGCGCAGCACGTGCGCCTCACCCTGCTTCAACCCGAAGATCTCGAACACCCGGATGCGCGAGTCCATGCAGGTCAGAATCGCCACCTGCAGGGACGGCTTCGCGGACGAGCGATCTCCTGGAACCACGTTCCCGAGCTCGTAGTTCCGCTTGAGCAGTTCGTCGATCGCGGTCATGTGACACACCTCCATGGCCTACCGGCGGACCCCACGTCGATTGGAACCGGAGTTAGCGCACGTTCACAAGGGGTTTCCGCTCAATATCACGTTCACCGGATCGAGCGACGCTCGCCTACGCCTGGATCAGACCTGGTCGGGCTACGTTCGGGCCGTGATCGAGCCCACAGGTCCGCTGCCGCCCACGGTGTACTGGCGCCGCCGCCTCGCCGCGATCGGGGCAGGGCTGGTCACACTCCTGCTCGTCATCTGGATCGTCGGGATGTTCGGCTCGGACGCCGAGACCGCCCAGCCCTCGAACGCGGCCGCTGCGTCGTCCTCGAACCCGCCGCCGAGCATGTCCGAGAGCCCGGCCGCCGCGTCGTCCTCCTCAACGACCCCGCCGCCCTCACCGACGGAGACCACCCCTCCGCCTCCGCCTCCCGGGCCGCCGCAGCCCTGCCCGGACGACGTGATCGGGGTCGTGGCGAAGGCCAACAAGCCCTTCTACACCATCGGTGACCAGCCGGAACTGTCGATGGACGTCGTCAACACCGGCCCGGTGCCGTGCATCAGGGACATCGGGCGCCAGCACCGCGAGCTCACAGTGCTGACCGCGGACGGCGCGACCGTGTTGTGGTCGAGCAACCACTGCCTCTCGGCGGTGGGCACGGAAACCCGCGTGATGCAGCCCAAGGAAGCCTTCAACTACGGCACCAAGTGGGCGGGCTCGACCTCGACGCCGGGCTGCGGCGCGCACACGCGGGTCGGGCCGGGCGACTACCTGCTGGTGGCGAAGCTGGCCGGAAAGGCCAGCTCACCCGTTGTCTTCAGACTCGAGCACTAAGTGCTGTGACCGGCGGCCTTCACCGCGTCTTCCGGCGCTCAGCAGGGCACCTCGCGACACCGGCCCCGCGCCCCCGTACAACCAGTACGAGGACGCGGGGCCGGCGCCGCGATGCACCCGTCTGACCGTCGAAAGACGGGGCAAAGGCCGACGGTCACAGCACTTCTCAGGGCCCGAACCAGCGCTCATCCGCACCACCGCGCGGCGCCGCCGACGTGTTGCCGATGATCAGTTCGGTCGCGAGGTTGACCGACCTCGGCCGCGTGCGCTCGTTCGTGTCGAGCAGCAGCTTGCCCGCCGCCCGGCCCTTCTCCAGCACCGGCTGACGGACCGTCGTGAGCCCGGCCTCCTCGCCGGCGCGGATGCCGTCGAACCCGGTCACCGTGATGTCGTGCGGGACGCGCAGGCCACGGCGGGCGGCTTCGGTCATCGCGCCCAGCGCCAGCACGTCCGAGGTGCAGATCAGGGCGGTGATCTGCGGGTCGCGGTCGAGGACCTGGGCCGCGCCGGACGCACCGGAGACCATGTTGTGGTCGAAGCGCTCGGCCACGGGCACCTGCGACCAGTCGACGCCGGCCTCGCTGAACGCCTCTGCCAGACCCGACAGGCGGTTGCGCTGCACGTGGAAGTGCGCGGCGTGCTGGCGGTCCGGCGTCACGAAGCCGTCGTTGCGGTCACGCGCGAGACGCATGCAGACGACGCCGATGCGGCGGTGGCCCAGCCCGATCAGGTGCTTCGCGAGCTCGTACATCGCGCCGCGGTCGTCGATGCCGACGCGGTCCACGGTGCCGAGGTCCGGCTGGTCGCAGACGACGGTGGGCACCGGGCGTTCCAGCACGGCGGCGAGGTGCGGGTCGTCGTCCGGCACCGAGTAGACGACGAAGCCGTCGACACCGGCACGGTGGACGGACGCGACGTCCTCGCGTTCGGGGTTGGCGGGCACCAGCAGCAGACCGGTTCCGGCGTCCTCGCACGCGAGCGCGAGGCCCTCCAGGAACCCGATCGCGGCCGGGTCGCGGAACGCGTAGGAGAGGTTCTCGGTGAGCAGCAGGCCCACCGCCCCGGCCTTGCGCGTGCGCAGCGAACGCGCCACAGGATCCGGGCCGGGATAACCCAGCCTTCGGGCCGTGTCCAACACCCGCCGACGCAGCTCGGGCGAGAGCTGGTCGGGACGGTTGTACGCGTTGGACACCGTTGTCCGGGAAACGCCCAGCTCAGCGGCCAGAGAGGCCAACGTCGCCGGACGTCGCACATGCATCGACCGTGCCATGAAAGGACCGTAACGGTTCAGAACCAATTCGTGAAGTCAGGGTGACCTGCGTCCCTCAAATGACGCATCCGCGCAGGTTGACCCATCTGCCTTGTTCAGAAGTTGGTCCAGACCAATTAGGTCAATCGGTCATCTCATTTCGGAGGCGCAGACGATTCCCTCGCGACGAGCCGCGGCCGGAACACGCGGGTGTAGTTGTCGGTCCCCTGCCTGCGGCGATCGGGATCCAGGCGCAGCACGAGCTCGTCGATCGCGGCCGCGGCCATCTCCTCGATCGGCTGGGCGAGCGTCGTCAAAGCGGGCGAAGAATAGGCAGCCAATGGGATGTCGTCGAACCCGACCACCGACAGCTCTCCGGGTACCGAGATCCCTCGCTGGTGCGCCTCGCGCATGACGCCGAGCGCCATGTGGTCGGACGAGCAGATCACCGCCGTGGGCGTCACCGTGTCCAGTAGCTGCGCCACGGCCTGACCGCCGCCCTCCGCGCTGAACGGCGCGTGCGCGACGTACTCCGAGCCCGCCGGCAGGTGGTTCTCCTCCAGCGCGGCAGCCCAGCCGGCGCGCTTCAGGCGCGACGGCAGCGAGCGCGCCGGACCCGAGACGAACCCGATCCGTTCGTGGCCCAGTTCGATCAGGTGCTTGGTGGCCATGTAGCCCGCGAGCTGCTCGTCCACCGTCACGTCGGGCACGTCCAGCGCGGGCGTGGCACCGTTCAGGAAGACCATGTGGACGCCGTCCGCCAGGAGCTTCGCGTAGTAGCTCGGGCGGGGCGCCTGACCGAGCGGCACCTCGACGTTGGTGATCTCCGGTGACACGAACACCATGCCCTCGACCCCGCGGGCCAGGAGCATCCGGACGTACTCCTCCTCGCCCATCGGGGCGCCGCTGCGGGTGTTGCACAGCAGCGACGAGTAGCCCAGGCGCGCGGCCCGCGTCTCCAGGGCCTCGGCGAACGCCGGGAAGACCGGGTTCGAGAGCTCCGGCACCAGCAGGCCGATCACGCCGGTGCGTTGCAACGCACCGAGTCCGCGCGGGGTGTACGGCATCTCCGCGAGGACCGACAGCACCCGCTGCCGGGTCTCCTCGTTCACACCGGCGCGCCTGTTGAGAACACGGCTCACGGTCGAGATGGACACCCCGGCTGCCCTCGCGATCTCGGACAGTCCGGACACGTTGCCTCCCAGCTCAGATCAGGTTTGGCGCAAGCCTGCCGTGTTAAGAAAAAATTTGCAACGAGCGTTTGCAAGACAGGGCCGTTACGGCTTGGTTACGGTCGACGTCTTGACCTGACCATGGTTCTGGTAGTGAAATCGCCCGCAACATTATCGCAAAACCTTGCAAGACCCTCGCCTCACTCGGAGACGAGGCCCCAGCTGGAGGGAACGGCAGCAACGATGCGACGGACAACCCTCGTGACCGCCATGGCGACGGGTGTCGCCCTCGTGCTCACCGCCTGCGGAAGCGGTGGATCGAGCAGCAACAGCGGAACCGACTCGGGCGAGGTGACCTTCTGGGACACCAGTGGTCCCAACGAGAGCCCGGTCTTCAAGAAGATCGCCGAAGGCTGCGCCACCAAGGACGGCTACAAGGTCAAGGTTGAGACGCAGGCGTTCGACGGCGCGCTCAACAACTACAAGACCGCGGCTCAGGGTGGTCAGGGCCCCGACGTCTTCCGCTCCGAGGTCGCGTGGGTGCCGCAGCTCGCGAAGCTGAGCCTGGTCGAGGACCTGTCGGACACCGACCTCGCGAAGGACACCTCCGACTTCCTGGAGGCCCCGCTCGGTTCCACGAAGTACGAGGGCAAGACCTACGCGGTGCCGCAGGTGACCGACTCGCTCGCGTTGATCTACAACAAGAAGAAGCTCGCCGACGCCGGTGTCGAGCCGCCCAAGACCTGGGACGAGCTCAAGGCCGCGTCCGCCAAGCTGGGCGGCGAGAAGTCGTTCTTCCTCAACAACGACGCGTACTACGCGCTGCCGTTCATCTACGGCGAGGGCGGCGACCTGGTCGACGCGTCCGCCAAGAAGATCGTCGTGAACTCCGCGCAGAACGTGAAGGCGCTCGAGACCGCGAAGAGCCTGCTCGACGGCAAGTCCGCCACCACGGCGCTCGACGCGACGAACTCGTACTCGAACATGCAGGCCGCGTTCTCGTCCGGTGAGGCCGCCATGGTCATCAACGGCCCGTGGGCCGTCGCCGACTACCTCAAGGGCGCCGCGTTCACCGACCCGGCGAACCTCGGCATCGCCGCGGTCCCCGGTCCGTCCGCGGGCAAGGGCAGCGCGCCCGTCGGTGGCCACGACTACGTGATCCGCAAGGCCACCAAGGCGAAGCAGTCGTCGATCAAGTTCATCACCTGCATGGCGTCGGTCGAGTCGCAGTCGGCCATCGCGAAGGAGCTCGGCCTGCTGCCGAGCCGCAAGTCGGCCTACCAGAACGCCGACGTCAAGGCCAACGCCATCGTCGCCGCGTTCGAGCCGGTCGCCAAGGTCGCGCACGAGCGTCCGTGGATCCCGGAGGGTGGCGAGCTGTTCGACCCGCTGAAGATCGGTTACGCCGACTTCCTGGCCGGCAAGAAGGACGCCAAGACCGCCCTTGACGACGTCGCCAAGGCGTACAAGGACAAGGTCGTTCCCGAGTACTCCATCGGCTGATTGATGCTGGACGGCCGGGGCCTCGCGCCCCGGCCGTTCGCCTGAGGGGAGATCTCGGTGCGTCGGTTCCTGGACAGGTACTGGTACGCGTATGCGATGGTGCTGCCGGTCGTGGTGGTCATCGCGGTGTTGGTGCTCTACCCGCTCGCCCAGGGCGTGTTCTTCACCTTCACGAACATCAACGAGAGCAACATCGCCAACCCGATCCTCGATCGGCCGGCCACCTACGACGTCGTCGGCTTCAAGAACTACCTCAACGTGCTCACCGGCGGTGAGTCGTTCGGCGACTTCTGGGGCACGCTCGTCCGCACGCTGATCTGGACCTTCTCGTGCGTGGTCCTGCACTACGCCATCGGTCTCGGCCTGGCGATGCTGCTGAACCGCCAGGTGCGCGGCCGTTCGTTCTACCGGGTGCTGCTGATCCTGCCGTGGGCCGTGCCCGCATTCATCAGCGCGTTCGCGTGGAAGTACATGTTCAACGCGCAGTACGGGATCATCAACCAGCTCCTGCGCTCGGTCGGCCTGCCGGACCCGGTGTGGCTCGGCCAGTCGAACTGGGCGCTGGTGTCGGTGATCATCGTGAACACCTGGCTCGGCGTGCCGTTCATGATGGTGGCGCTTCTCGGTGGCCTGCAGTCGATTCCCGGCGACCTCTACGAAGCGGCCGAAGTGGACGGTGCCACGCCCTGGCAGCGGTTCCGGCACGTCACGTTGCCAGGACTGCGTTCCGTGTCGTCGACGGTGGTGCTGCTGGGCATCATCTGGACGTTCAACATGTTCCCGGTGATCTACCTGATCGCCGGCCCGAACCCGAACGCCCGGATCCTGGTCACCTACGCGTTCGAGCGCTTCTTCTCGGGTGCCTCCCGTGACTACGCCATCGCGTCGACCTACGGCGTGCTGATCCTTTCGGTGTTGTTGGTGTTCGCCACGATCTACCGGCGAGCGCTGCGCAAGCAGGGCGAGGTGTGGTGATGACGCTCGACGCTTCGTCTCTCCAGGTGGTCGCGGCCACCGATCGCCGGTTGCGCAGGAAGGACCGGTCCAAGGGCGCGTCGATCGCCCTGCACGCCACGCTGATCGTCGCCGCGGCCATCGCGGTGTTCCCGGTCTTCTGGGTGTTCGTCACCTCGCTGAAGCCGGACGCCCGCGCGGTCGAGCCGACCCCGAAGCTGGTCAACGAGTCCTCTTTGGACAACTACACGCGGATCCTGGCTGGCGAGAAGGGCGACTTCCTCGCCTGGTTCGGCAACTCCGTGGTGATCGCGCTGATGACCACGGTGATCGGCGTCTTCATCTCGGCCACCGCCGGGTACGCGGCCTCGCGGTTCCGCTTCCCCGGCAAGCGCGGCCTGATGATGTCGTTCCTGCTGGTGCAGATGTTCCCGTTCGCGGTGCTCATCGTGCCGCTGTACAACATCCTGATCGCGCTGGGGCTCAACGGAACCTCCATCGGCCTCGTGCTGGTCTACTGCACGACCGCGGTCCCGTTCTGCACCTACATGTTGAAGGGCTACTTCGACACGGTGCCGGCCGACATCGACGAGGCCGGCCGCATGGACGGGCTCTCCCCGTTCGGCGTGTTCTGGCGGCTGATCATTCCCCTGGCCAAGCCGGGTCTCGCGGTCACGTCGTTCTACGCGTTCCTGACGGCCTGGGGCGAGGTGGCGTTCGCGTCCGCGTTCCTGTCCGCCGCGGACGAGTCGAAGACGCTGGCGGTCGGGCTGCAGGTGTTCGTGCAGCAGAACAGGACGGAGTGGGGCCACCTGGCCGCCGCCTCCATCCTGGTCGCGATTCCCGCGATCATCGTTTTCTACCTGGTGCAACGGTTCCTGGTGCAGGGCCTCGCGTCCGGCGCCGTCAAGGGCTGATCGTCTCCCGCACCGGCCGATACCGCACGTCCACCTCCGAGTGGGCGTCCGCGGTGTCGAGCCGGTGCAGGTGGATCGGCGCTCCGCCTGGGTTGTCGTAGAGCCTGAGGCCGTCGCCGAGCAGCACGGGCGCGATGTGCAGGGCGATCTCGTCGAGGAGTCCCCGCTCGATCAGCTGACGGGCGATGGTCGGCGAGAACACCTCGAGGTCCTTGCCGTCCGCGGCCTCGAGCCCGATCCGCACCGCCTCGGCCACGTCGCAGGTCAGGAACGTGACACCGTCGTGGGGCGTCGCGTCCTCCGGGTGGTGGGTCAGGATGAAGAGCTTGCCCACGAACTGACCGTTGTACGCGGCGCTGGGGTCCGGCATCTGGTCCCAGCCCTTGCGGCCGCCGAGGATGGCGCCCGTGCGCTCGGCGTAGCTGTTGACGAGCTCTGGCTGGTCCGTCGTGTGGGCCAGCCAGCCGAAGCCGTTGCCCGGGTCGGCCACGAAGCCGTCCAGTGACATCGAGAAGTGCACTCGCACGTTGCCCATCTGTCTCCTCCTGTGTTCGGTGTTCACAGGGGTGGACCGGGGCGCCGCGGAGAACTCATCGGTCGTGCGCGGAAGCGTTCCGAACGTAAGCGCTTACGTTGTCCTGCCTCGAAACGTAAGCGCTTACGTCTGTTCCCGTAAGCGCTTGCAATGCATAACGTCGCGCCCAGACAAGCGGTGAAAGGTGCGTCACATGGCAGAGGTGTCCTACGTCAAGGCTTCGCGGATCTTCTCCGGTAACCCGCCGGTCCGCGCGGTCGACGAGCTTTCCCTCGAGGTGAGCGACGGCGAGTTCCTGGTGCTGGTCGGTCCGTCTGGTTCCGGTAAGTCGACGGCGCTGCGCATGCTCGCGGGCCTCGAGGACATCGACGAGGGCGCCATCCAGATCGGTGGCAAGGACGTCACGAACGTGCCGCCGAAGGGCCGGGACATCGCGATGGTGTTCCAGTCGTACGCGCTGTACCCGCACATGACCGTCGCGGAGAACATGGGCTTCGCGCTCAAGCTGCGCGGTGTGCCGAAGCCCGAGATCAAGGCGAAGGTCGAAGAGGCCGCCAAGATGCTCGACCTGCAGAAGTACCTGGAGCGCAAGCCGAAGGCGCTGTCCGGCGGTCAGCGTCAGCGCGTCGCCATGGGTCGCGCCATCGTGCGTGAGCCGTCCGTGTTCCTCATGGACGAGCCGCTGTCCAACCTGGACGCCAAGCTGCGCGTCGAGACGCGTGCGAACATCGCCGCTCTCCAGCAGCGTCTCGGCACCACCACGATCTACGTCACGCACGACCAGGTCGAGGCCATGACGATGGGCCACCGCGTCGCGGTGCTCAAGGACGGCCTGCTGCAGCAGTGCGACACGCCTCGCGCGCTGTACGACCGTCCGGCCAACGCGTTCGTCGCGGGCTTCATCGGCTCGCCGGCCATGAACCTCAAGACCGTGCCGATCTCGGCGGAGGGCGCGAAGCTCGACGGCATCATCGTGCCGCTGAGCCGTGCCGCGCACGATGCCGCCGGCGGTCTGGACGAGGTCACCTTCGGCATCCGGCCCGAGGCGCTCGGCATCGTGCCGTCGACCGACGAGGGCATGGAGATGACCGTCGAGCTGGTCGAGGAACTCGGTGCCGACGCGCTCGTGCACGGTGCCGTGAAGATCGGCGACTCGTCGCAGCGCTTCGTCGTCCGCGTCGACGGCCGCACGCCGCCGACCCTGGGGCAGCACGTGAAGGTCGCCGTGCGCGACGACACCGAGATCCACCTGTTCCACCCCGAGACGGGCGAGCGCCTGGAGTCCTGAGTCACACGTTCGAGCCCCCGGCGTGACCGCCGGGGGCTTTTTCGTGTCGTAAGCTGAACTCGACAACGGTTTCCATTACCTGATCGAGGGACGGCGTGATGACTCTCCGCAATGCTCTGGTCGGCACTCTCGCCGTCGTGAGCCTGGCCGCCTGCGGCACTACCACGCCGTCTGCCGACAGCGGCAAGATCCAGGTCGTCGCCTCCACCAACGTGTGGGGCAGCGTCATCAAGGCGGTCGGCGGCGACGAGGTCGAGGTCAAGGCCCTGCTCGACGACCCGGCGGCCGACCCGCACTCGTACGAGAGCAAGCCCGCGGACGCGGCACTGGTCAAGGACGCCAAGCTGGTCGTGTTCAACGGCGGCGGCTACGACGACTTCTTCGCCAAGCTGATCACCAGCGACGCCACCAAGAAGATCGAGGCGTTCCCACTGCGCGACAACCACGCGGAACCGCAGACCGGCGCGCCCGACGCCGACGGTCACGACCACAGCGTGAACGAGCACGTCTGGTACGACCTGCACACCGTCCAGGCGGTGGCCGAGGCCGCGGCGAACGAACTGGGCGCCCTCGCGCCGGACAAGAAGACGACGTTCGAGAAGAACACGGCGGACTTCACCACCAAGCTCGAGGAGCTGGAGAAGAAGGTCGCCGGCATCGGCAAGGACCGCAAGGTCGCGTCGACCGAGCCGATCGCGCACTACCTGATCGACGAGTCCGGCGCCGAGGACGTGACGCCCGAGGCGTTCAGCAAGGCGATCGAGGAGGAGTCGGACGTGCCGGCCGCCGCCCTCGCGTCGATGAACCAGCTGGTCGAGTCCAAGCAGGTCAACGTCCTGGTGGAGAACACCCAGACCGAGAACCAGGTCACGAAGAGCGTGGTCGAGAAGGCCAGGGCGGCGGGCGTTCCCGTCGTCGCGGTCACCGAGACGTTGCCCGAGGGCGTGACCGGCTACCTTGACTGGATGAGCAAGCAGGTTGACGCGCTCACGCAGGCGCTCAAGGCATGAGCGCGATCTCGCTGCGCGGGGCCCGGCTGTCCTACGGGGACAGAGTGTTGTGGGACGGGCTCGACCTCGACGTCGAACCCGGTGAGTTCCTCGCGGTCCTGGGGCCGAACGGCTCCGGCAAGACCAGCCTGATGCGCGTGCTGCTCGGACTGCAGCCGCTGTCCTCCGGCACGGTCTCGATCGCGGGCGGCAACCACTCCATCGGGTACGTCCCGCAGCAGCGAGCGCTCGACCAGTCCATGACGTTGCGCGGCCGCGATCTCGTCGGACTGGGCCTGGACGGCCACCGGTGGGGTTTCGGGCTGGGCGGCCGCCGGGAGCGCAAGATCCGTGTCGACGCGGCCATCGAGGCCGTGGGCGGTACCCGATACGCGGATTCGCCGATCGGGGTGCTGTCCGGCGGGGAGCAGCAACGGTTGCGGGTCGCGCAGGCGCTGGTCGGCGACCCGACCGTGATGCTGTGCGACGAGCCGTTGCTGTCGCTGGACCTCGCGAACCAGCGGATCGTGTCCGAGCTGATCGACAAACGGCGTCGTGAGTCCGACACCGCGGTTCTCTTCGTGACGCACGAACTGAATCCCGTGCTGCCGCTCGTCGACCGGGTCCTGTACCTGGTGGGCGGGCGGTTCCGCGTAGGTACGCCGGAAGAGGTCATGAACTCCCGCACGTTGTCCGAGCTGTACCGGACGCCGGTCGAGGTCGTGCGGGTGCGCGACCAGATCCTGGTGGTCGGCGCCGGCGCCTGCGAGGAGCAGACGCACCACCTGTCGGCGGAGGCCGCGTCGTGACGTTCTTCGACCTGCTCGAACTGGACTTCGTGCAGACCGCGTTGATCGCGGCCGCGGTGCTGGGGCTGGTGGCCGGCGTTCTCGGTCCGCTCGTGGTCACGCGCAAGATGGCGTTCGCGGTGCACGGCACCAGTGAGCTCGCGTTCACCGGTGGTGCGGCGGCGTTGCTGCTCGGCGTCGGCATCGGGTACGGCGCGCTGGCCGGGTCGATCATCGCCGCGGTGCTGCTCGGTGTGCTGTCACGCCGCGAGAGCGACCGCGACTCGGTGATCGGCGCGATTCTCGCGTTCGGGCTCGGCATGGGCATCCTGATGCTCGCGCTCTACAAGGGGCGCACGTCCAACAAGTTCGGTCTGCTGACCGGTCAGATCGTCGGCGTCGACTCCACCGACCTCAAGCTCCTGGTGATCTCGTCCATCGCCGTCCTGGTGGTGATGGCGTTCATCTACCGGCCGTTGTTCTTCGCGTCGGTGGACCCGGACGTGGCGGTGTCGCGCGGGGTTCCGGTGCGGACGCTGTCGATCGTGTTCGCGGTGCTGGTCGGTGTCGCGACCGCGCTGTCCGTTCAGGTCGTGGGCGCGTTGCTGGTGCTGGCGTTGATGATCACGCCGGCGGCCGCGGCGATGCGTCTCACCGCGTCGCCTTTGCGGGCCACGATCCTGTCCGTCGTCTTCGCCGAGATCGCCGCGGTGGGAGGCATCCTGCTGTCGCTCGTGCCGGCGCTGCCCGTCAGCGCCCTCGTGACGGCCCTGAGCTTCGTGATCTACCTGGTCTGCCGGGCCGTGTCCTGGCGACGGTCACGCACTGCGTGAGCTGATCGGCTTGGTCACGTCGTCCTGACGGGGCGCGGGCATCAGCCGCGGCGGGATGTCCAGGCCTGCCACGCGGACCTGGTTGCGGCCGTTCTCCTTGGCCTTGTAGAGCGCCGCGTCCGCCGAGTGCTGTGCGGTGGCCATGTCCGGGCCGTTGTCCGGGATCACCGCCACGCCGATGGACGCCGAGATCGCCTGCAGCGACTCGCCTTCCGGTTCCGGGGGCTGGATCTCGCGGCCGTACAGGGTGACCACGTTGCGGTGCTTGTCGGTGGTCGGGACGGCCAGGGAGCCGATGGCCTCGCGGATGCGTTCGGCGATCGTCACGCCCTGGGCCACCGGGGTGTCCTTCAGCGCCACCACGAACTCCTCGCCGCCGTCCCTGCCCGCCACGTCGCCGGGGCGGAGCTTCTCGCGCAGGATCCGGCCCACCTCGGCCAGGACGGCGTTGCCCGCCGGGTGGCCCCAGGTGTCGTTGATGCGCTTGAAGTGGTCGAGGTCGATCACCAGGACGGTCATCGGTTCGCCGTCCAGGCGGCAGCGTTCGGCCAGGCGGCCCGCGTACTCGGTGAGTCCGTTGGTGTTGAGCAGGCCCGTGCGGTAGTCGGTGTGGGCGTCCGCGGCCAGGCGCTGGTGGAGCTGTTCCTGTTCGCGCAGCAGGCGTTCCAGGTGGGTGCGGCGTTCACCCGCACGCGACAGCAGCGCGTTGACCAGGATCACCGGCACGGTCAGCAACAACGGTCCGACCCAGTGGCTCGTCATGAGCATGCCGAGCATGGCGCCGGCGCCGAGCGTGCTCATCTCGAGCATGTTGTCGACCTTGGAGCCGAGGAAGTCGAGGATCTTCGAGTTCGGCGTCACGATCTTGAACGCGGCCGCGACGGTCATCACCTGGACCAGCCAGTAGACGACCGCGGCTATCGCGAGGATCAGGACGAGGCTCAGGTCCGTCGGGATGTTCCCGGTGGCGGCCAGCGAGACGCCCGACAGGTGCACCAGTGCCCAGGACAGGAGGGTCGAGGCGAGCATGGAGGCGGTGCCGAAGACGAAGCGGTAGGGCTGGCGGCGGGCGATCGGCTGGATCAGGATTCGCATCCAGATCGTGGCGATCACGGCCAGGCCGCCGGGCAGTGCCACGGCCGCGGCGAAGGTCCAGACCGAGGTCAGGTCTATGTGGGGCCCTGAGGCCTCGTTGCGGCGGGCTTCTTCCGCTCTGCGCACGACGGTCAGGTGGATGGTGATCGCGGCGATGAGCGCGGCGAATCGGAGCCAGTCGGTGGTCGCGACGTCGGTGAGCTTCGTCAGCAGCCAGATGGCGGCAACGGCCACGGCCGCTTCGAGCACGAAAAAGTATGCGATCGCACTGGGCGCAACGGTCCAAAGGTCCCAGTTGCGAATCGGAGTCAAGCCGAGTGCCCGCGATCGCCCGCGATCAGTCAAACTGTTCTTCACCACGACCCCCTACGCTCATGGCAAGTCATGAGCTAAGCCGCCGCTGACCAGGTCGTAGACCACCGCGCTGCCGCTTGTCGCAACGAGGAGGTGTCCTTCCATGTGCAACCGAGACTTCTGAACGCCACCCTTCCTCTAGTCGGCTTCAATCTCGCATCCAGATCATCATGGTGCCTCTACGACGGATATCGCTATTGGTGACCGTTCTGTTTCAGATTGCCACCGCCTTCGTGCCATCGCGACCCCGAGCACGTCGCCAGGCGAAGGTTGCCTGCGTCGCGAGCAGCAGTCCGATGCCGCCCGCGCCGGCGATCGTGGCCGTCACCGATCCGATCGAATGAGCGACGACACCGGCCAGCGCCATTCCACCACCCTGGCTCGAACGCAACGCCGCGCGCCCAATGCCATAAGCCCTTCCGCGGTACTGGTCGGGTAGCAGGCGCATCCACGCCGAACGAGCGGGTGTGTGATAAGCCCCGCCTATACCGGCAATCACGAGCAGAACGATCGTCCAGGTCAGGTTCGGGTTGAAAGCGAACATGACCAACGGCGCCAGCGACAGGATCGCCAGCGGGCCGATCAGCCGTTCTCGCTTCGCCGGATCCCGCACGAGACGGAAGAGCAGCGCCACACCCAGCACGTTCGCGGCGGGTTCGATGGCGAGGATCAGGCCGACCGCCCACACGGCGTTCAGGCTCGCCGCCAGCGGGACCGCGAGTCCTTCCGGGACCATCGCGAGGCCCGCGAGCATCCGGACGCCCAGCAGGGTCCTCAATCGCGGCTCCGACACCATCAGCGTGAGCACGCCGCGCGGTTCTTCGTCGTCCTTCTTCTTGCGGCCCAGCGGATCGGCGGCCGGGCGGTGCTTCACGGACGTCTGCACCAGGATCGCCAGGGCGGCGAACGTGACCGCGTTGATCCCGAGCGCGAGGCCCGGGCCGCTGTGGGCGACGAGGAAGCCCGCGGCGGCGAGACCCGCCATCTGGGCGATGTCGACGGACGTGCCGAAGAGCGCCACACCGTCGTCGTAGCGTTTCGGCGGGAGTACGTGAGGGAGGCTCGCCTCCTGGGCCGCGAGGTACGGCGAGGAGATCGCCAGAACCACCACGAGCAGCACGATCATGGCCCACAGGGGCATGCCGGGAATGGCCATCGCGCCCATGAGCACGGCCTGCATCCAGGCCGTCGTCACCATTACGGTGCGTCGCGGGAACCGGTCGGCGACCCAGCCGAGCAACGGGCCCGAAATCAGTGGCGGGAACAGCGTCAGCGACCACGTGAGGGCGGTCCAGGCAGCGGATTGTGTTCGCTCGAATACGAGCAGTGACAATGCGACCGCCGCGAGCTGGTCTCCGGCGGTCGAAGCGGTCGAGCCGATCCACATGGCGCGGAACTCGCGCAAACCCACGAGCTCGCGGAGCGCGCCGCGGGTCGTCATGCGGTGCTCCGGACAGCCGCTCCCCGCGCGCGGTGAATCGGCACGTCCCGATTCGCTCTACGCCGAGTCACGTCGCCCCCGCCGGTGGTAATCAATTCCTATCGACAATCACGGTAGAAGCTGTCTGACCGTTCAACGTCTGTCCTACCACAGTGTGTACCTAAACGGAGCAGGGCAGTTACCTAAAGTAGTTACAATAGCGAAACGTAGAGCTGATCTTCTTGACAGTTGACCTGGGCGTCGCCTGATTGGACCCCAAATGGTCACGGTGTGTGTCAGCCGGTGCCAAACGGATGTCTCGTGTTCCGCCGACCGGCGCAACTCGCACCGGCTCCTACCTGGTGAAACAGGCGAATTGCGATCGAGACGAAGGTACCCGCGTCCGGGAGTGGCGCGGAATAGGCCACGCCGTTTGTCATCCCGATGAGTCGCGAAGTTCTGGCAAGTGTGGAGATCCCGTTTCCCCGCCCGCGTAACGAAACCGGTTTCGCAGGCGAGGAAAACGATCACTAACGTCGGCAATGAAGGCGCTTAGCGTCGCGAACTAGCCGATAACGTCAGGCAACCGTCAGACAAGGCCGTCTGACGTGTCAGCCTTTGGCGTCGAGACGGCGGCGGCGAGCGATCTCGGCCAGCACGACACCGGACGCGACGGACGCGTTGAGCGACTCGACGCCCTTCGCCATCGGGATCGACACGGTCTGGTCGCACGTCTCCTTGACCAGACGGCCGAGACCGCGGCCCTCCGACCCGACCACGACGACGAGCGGGCCCGTCGCGAGGTCGAGACCGTCGACGTCGACGTCACCGTCGGCATCGAGGCCGACGATCATCAGACCCGCCTCCGCCCAGTCGCGCAGCGTGCGGGTGAGGTTCGTGGCCATCGCGATCGGGATCTTGGCGGCCGTGCCCGCGCTGGTGCGCCACGCGACAGCGGTCATCGACGCGCTGCGCCGCTGCGGCACCACGACGCCCTGAGCGCCGAACGCAGCCGCGGACCGCACGACAGCACCCAGGTTGCGCGGGTCCGTCACGCCGTCCAGTGCCACCAGCAACGGCGGCGTGGTGGCGCGTTGAGCGAGCTCGAGCAGCTCGTCCGCGGTCGCGTACTCGAACGGCGGCACCTGCAGGCCGAGGCCCTGGTGCATCGCGCCGGCGGTGATCCGGTCGAGCTCACCGCGGGCGACCTCCAGCACGGTGATGCCGCGGTCGGCGGCCAGGCGCACGGCCTCGGCCACGCGGTCGTCCGCGTCGATGCCCAGCGCCACGTACAGCGCCGTCGCGGGCGTACCCGCGCGCAGACACTCCACGACGGGGTTGCGGCCCGCCACGGTCTCCGCGGAGGCCTTCTCCTTGGTGTGCCGGCGCCGGGTGTTGACCGCGTCGGTCTTCGCCGCCACCTTGGCCCGCTTGTAGGCGGGGTGGTTCGGGCGCTCGATCGCCTTCGGCGTCGGACCCTTGCCGGTCAGCCCCTTGGACTTCTGCCCGCCGGAGCCGACGACCGCGCCCTTCTTGGAGCCCGGATTGCGCATCGCGCCCTTGCGCTTGGAATTGCCAGCCACGGAAGTCAGTCGTCCTTCAAAGTCCACTGCGGACCGTCGGGGGTGTCCTCGACGGCGATGCCCGCGTCGTGCAGCTGGTCGCGCAATGCGTCAGAGCGCGCGAAATCCCTGCTCTTGCGGGCTTCTTGGCGTTCGACGAGAAGTCGATCCACCAGGGTGGTCAACGCCTGTCGCATGCCGAGATCGGCAGGCGACGCGTCGTTCCACTTCGGCGACAACGGGTCGACGCCGAGGATGTCAGCCATCCGGCGCACGCACTCGGCGGCCGCACGGGCCGTCTCGTGGTCGCCGTCGGCGAGTGCCGTGTTGCCCTGGCGCACCTTGTTGTGCAGCGCTGCCACGGCTTGGGGCGTGTTCAGGTCGTTGTCCATCGCCACGACGAAGTCCGGGCACATGTCGCCGCGGAGCTCGATCGGGCCGACGCGTTCCGCGGTGCGGCGCAGGAACGACTCGATGCGCCCGTAGGACGTCACCGCCTCCTGCAACGCCTCTTCGGAGTACTCGATGTGCGACCGGTAGTGCGGCGAGACCAGGTAGTACCGCAGCTCCTGGGCGCGGACCAGTTCCAGCATCGCGGGGATGGACACGGTGTTGCCGAGCGACTTGGCCATCTTCTCGCCCGACAGCGTCACCCAGTAGTTGTGCATCCAGTAGTTCGCGAAGCCGTCGCCGGCCGCGCGGGACTGGGCCTGCTCGTTCTCGTGGTGCGGGAAGATCAGGTCGAGCCCGCCGCCGTGGATGTCGAACGTGCTGCCGAGGTACGTCGTGGCCATCGCCGAGCACTCCAGGTGCCAGCCGGGCCTGCCGTCGCCCCACGGGGTCGGCCAGGACGGCTCGCCGGGCTTGGCGGCCTTCCACAGCGTGAAGTCGCGCGGGTCGCGCTTGCCGCGCACCGCCGTCTCACCCTGCTCCACGCCGTCGAGCCGCTGCCCGGACAGCGCGCCGTACTCGGGGAACGAGCGCACGTCGAAGTAGACGTCGCCGTCGACGTCGTAGGCGTGGCCCTTGTCGATCAGCCGCTGCATCAGCTCGACCATCTGCGTGACGTGGCCGGTGGCGCGCGGCGCGTACGACGGCGGCAGGCAGCCCAGCGCGTCGTAGGCGTCCTCGAAGGCGCGCTCGTGCTTGTACGCCCACTCCCACCAGGGCCTGCCGTGGTCGGCGGCCTTGGTGAGGATCTTGTCGTCGATGTCGGTGACGTTGCGGACCAGCGTGACGTCGGCGCCGTCACGGGCGAGCCAGCGGCGCAGTACGTCGAAGTTCAGGCCGCTGCGGACGTGCCCGATGTGCGGCACGCCCTGCACGGTCGCCCCACACACGTAGATCGACGCCGTTCCGTTGACCTGCGGGTGGAACTCCCGCATGGACCGGCTCGCGGTGTCGTAGATGTGGAGGCTCACACGGGAATGGTACGGGCCACATCCAAAAGAGCGGTCGGGCGGTCACTCGTCGGAACCGGGTTGACGAGCCGGAAGGAGCAACCGATCGACTCCGCTCCGCCGTCCGCCTCCTCGCTGTCGCCGACCATTACGGCATTGCGGGGATCGACGCCCAGCCGTTCGCACGCGGTGGTGAAGATCTTCGGGTCCGGCTTGATGACGCCTTCTTCGTAGGACAGCACGAACTCGTCCACGAGGTGCGTGAGGCCGTGCAGCTCGAACACGGTGCGGATGTCCCAGCCGATGTTGCTGACGACCGCGACCGGGACGTCCTTGAGGTGCTCCAGCGTCGCCCTGGTGTCCGGGTAGGGCTGCCAGGACTCGGGGTGCAGCAGCTTGTCGTAGAAGGCCTCGGCGTCGGGCACCAGCGCGTCCTCGAGGACCTTCACGTGCACCCAGCGGTGCACGTCGGGGTCGAGGTCGCGCCGGTGCCAGCCGTCGGCCAGCTCGGGGTCCATGCCGTCGGCGATGCCGACCGGGGCGGTGAGGGCACGCATCAGGGCACCGTTGGACTCCAGCTCGGGGTGTTCGAGCCGGAACAGCGTGCCGGAGAAGTCGAAGAGCGCGGCGCGGATCGTCACGCCCCCGACTCTACGTGCCGAACGGCTAGGTGGTCTGGACCTTTTTGAGCTCGGCCTCGACCGCCGACGGGTCGTAGGAGAGGGTCAGCCGCAGGTCGCCCGTGCCGCGGACGCTGGCAGCCGCGAACTCCTCGACGAACTGCTCGATCTGCTGGAGCGGCTGGTCGGCGAGCTGGGACGCGGCCTTGTAGAGCGCGGTGAAGCGGTCCGGTGTGGTGGTGCCGCGCAGGTCGGCGGACCAGTCGAGGAGATTCTCGTAGGCCTCCACGAAGCTGTTGGCCAGGTACTTGATCTTGTCGCTGTCGCCGGGCTTGCTGGCCGGGCCGAACGCGCTCTGCAGCCTGCCGGGGGAGAGCAGGTCCGCGATGCCGTTGATGATCCCGTCGAACGTGCGGCTGCGCGCCGTGAAGGTGTCCAGCGCGTCGACGTCCGAGGTGATCATGCGCTTCGGCCGCACGCTGCCCATCTCGTGGCTGATCCGCTTGTCCTTGAGGTTGCGCATGTGCAGCCCCACGGTGTCGGAGAACAGCTGGTACTCCCAGCCGGGCGGCGGTCCGGCCACCGGGACGCCGACCTTCTTCGCGATCATCTCGGCCAGCTCGCGGGGCGTGCGGCCGCGCAGGTCCAGGTACCCGGTGCCGACGCGCAGCGCGGGGATCTCGGTGTCGTCGAACCGGACGGGCAGCACGTACTCGGTGTCGGAGGTCAGGGCGCGGTCGAACGCGGACTGCCGCTCGTGCTTGGTCCACATCTTCCTGGCGTAGGCCTCCGAAATGAACATCACGCAGAAGCGCGAGTCGTGGCGGTAGATCTGGTCCAGGTGCTCGACGAGGTTCTTGCCCCAGAGATCGGCCTGCTCGTCGGTGTCGTAGAAACGGGAGACGCCCAGCTCGGTGAGGTGGCGGGCCACCTCGTCGACGTAGGGGCGGTCTTCGCCGGCGAAGGAGAGACAAACGTCGTACTTGGGCACGAGGCGCATGTTAGTGGCGGGAACCACACCGACGTACGGGGAGTTGTCCAGGTATGAGCCTGGGGTTCCTGTTCGCGATGTCGTTACCCGCGTTGGTGGCGGCGTTGTTCGTGCTCGCCGTGGTCGAGCGCTTCGTGCGGGGCAAGAAGAAGGGCACGCCGATGTCCACCGCCGGGATCGGTGAGCTCGGCGCGACGTTCGAGGCCGGCAAGCGCGAGGAGATCGAGTTCCGCAAGGAGGAACGCCTGCTGCGCGACGACGAGGGGGACGGCGCGCCGCCGCGAAGCCGGGTGGACCTCGACGGCGGCCGTGCCGTGCTCAACGTGCCCGCGCAGAGGCAGCCGAGTTAACGGCTCTAGGCGTTTCCGGTGGTCTTGGCGACCTTGATGCGGACGATGACGCGCACGTTGTCCGTGCCGGCGTCGCCCGGGTAGTCCTTGCCGAGGTACTTGTGCGACAGCTCGTTGATGAGCTCGGCGCCGCCCTCGGTGGTCAGCGACGCGTCACCGCGGAACTCGCTGTACTGGTACGGGTTGTCCTTGTTGATGACGGTGATGCTCACCCGCGGGTCGTTCTGCAGGTGGCGCTCCTTCGCCCGGCCGACGACGGTGGAGAACAGCACGTCGTCGCCGTCGCGCTTGATCCAGACGACCGAGGTCTGCGGGCTGCCGTCCTTGGTCAGCGTCGCGACCGTGGCGTAGTTCGGGCTGTCGAGGAGTTCGCGCTGCGTTTCTGAAAGCGTGGCCATGTTCGTCAGGCTACGGGGAACAGCAAGGCTGTCGCGATCGCCGCGATGCCTTCGTTTCGCCCTGTGAGACCCAGGCCGTCCGTGGTGGTGCCGGCGACCGAGACCGGACCGCCCACGGCGTCGGAAAGCGTTTTCTGGGCCTCGTCGCGGCGCTTGCCGATGCGCGGCTCGTTGCCGATGACCTGCACTGTGGCATTTCCCACACGGAATCCGGCCTCTTCGACGAGGCGGCGCACCTCCGTGAGCAGGACCACGCCGTGCGCGCCCGACCAGCGCGGGTCTGACGTGCCGAACACGGCGCCCAGGTCACCCAGGCCCGCCGCGGACAGCAGCGCGTCGCACAGGGCGTGTGAGGCCACGTCGCCGTCGGAGTGGCCGGCGCAACCGTCGACGCCCTCCCACAGCAGACCGGCGATCCAGCACTCCCGGCCCGACTCGATCGGGTGGACGTCGACGCCCTGGCCGATCCTCACTTCTGGCCTCCGCTGAACAGTGCTTCCGCGACCGCGAGGTCGAACGGCGTGGTGATCTTCATGGCGTGCGCGTGCCCTGGAACCGTGTGCACGGCGACACCGTTCTTCTCGACGAGACCGGCGTCGTCAGTCGCGGCGATACCGGAGCAATAGGCGGCTTTGAGAGTCTCGGCGCGGAAACCCTGCGGGGTCTGCACGATCCGCAGACCGGCTCGATCAGGTGTGGAGACGACCACTCCGACCTCGTTCACCTGCTTGATCGTGTCGGCGACCGGAAGCACCGGGATGACGGCGTCGTGTCCGCCGCGCACAGCGGCGACGACGTCGGCGATGACCTCGGGAGGGGTGAAGGCACGGGCAGCGTCGTGGACCAGCACGATCGAGGTGTCCGGAATCACGCGGAGCGCGTGTTCGAGGGCGAGCCGCACCGAATCGGTGCGTTCGGCGCCCCCTGAAAGCACGTGCACCGCCCCGCCGGCCGGGGCCAGCGAGGCGGTTGCGGTGTGCACCAAGTCCACATCGGACGGTGGAGCTGCGATGACGACGTGCTGAACCTGGCCTGACTCGAACAGACCACGTACGGCACGAGTCAACAGCGGAACGCCGTTGACCGGCACGAGCGCCTTGGGCATCCCGTAGCCCAGACGCTCACCTCGCCCCGCCGCGGGCACGAGCGCGACAACACTCATGTTCGCGACTAAGTCCGATGCTCTGATTTGTTTGTTTGAAAAACTACGAGGCGGTGGCGAGAACTTCGTCGAGGAGAACCTCGGCCTTGTCCTCGTCGGTGCCCTCGGCCAGCGCAAGCTCGCTGACCAGTATCTGCCGCGCCTTCGCCAGCATCCGCTTCTCGCCGGCGGAAAGCCCGCGATCCTTCTCGCGCCGCCAGAGGTCGCGCACCACTTCCGCAACCTTGTTCACATCGCCAGAGGCGAGCTTCTCAAGATTGGCCTTGTACCGCCGAGACCAGTTGGTCGGCTCCTCGGTGTGGGGAGCACGCAAGACCTCGAAAACCTTGTCGAGCCCTTCCTGGCCGACAACGTCACGCACGCCTACGATTTCGGCGTTGTCAGCGGGAACCCGAACGGTGAGGTCGCCCTGCGCTACCTTGAGAACGAGGTACTTCTTTTCCTCGCCCTTGATCACGCGGGTCTCGATTGCTTCGATGAGAGCGGCACCGTGGTGCGGGTAGACGACGGTCTCTCCGACCTTGAAAACCATGTGTCCTCTGCCCCTTTCGATGCCTCCATCCTAACACGTCCGGCAACCCTTCGATCGCTGCTCGATGATCCGTTAGTGCTGGTCAGGGCCATGCGGGGGGTTGACAAACCACCTGTTCGCGTGCAAGGTACGTCTCATCGAAGATCGACTGGCATCCCGTCGCGTCCTCGATTCGGCTCCCGGTTAGGCTCCTTGCCTGGTGGTTGTTCCCTAGGAAGGACGCTGGAGCCGTGAACTCAGGAGTGTCTCGCCGGATGATCGTGACGGCAGCGCTGGCCGCGGGCCTCGGCCTGGTGGCGGTCGGCTGCAGCGCCGGTCAGGTCACCCAGACCGACACCCAGGTCGCCGCCGTCGACGGTGCGAGCGGCAACGCGGGCCCGATCGCGGTGCGCAACGTAATGCTCGCTTTCCCGCCGGACGGCAACCGGTACCACGAAGGCGACGACGCGCCGCTGACGTTCGTCATCGCGAACTCGGGCTCCGCCCCGGACAAGCTGCTGTCGATCAAGTCGGACGCCTCGGAAGCCGAGGCCGAGGTCGTCGGCTCGAAGGAGATCCCGGCGCAGTACGCGCTGCGGGCCGAGTACGACGCCTCGAAGGCGCCGGTGAAGTCCTCCGCGCCCTCGTCGTCCGCTGCCTCGTCCTCGTCGGTCGTGCCGACCTCGGGTGCCCCGTCGTCGAACCCGTCCTCGTCGAATCCGTCGTCGTCGGTGACGCCGTCGTCCGGTGCCCCGTCCTCGGGCGTGTCGTCCTCGAACGTGTCGCCGTCCTCGGGCGCGTCGTCGAGCGGCCGCCCGTCGGGTTCCTCCGTCGCGCCGACCTCGTCGTCGGCCGCGGTCGACCCGAGCCTCGAGGTGCTGGAGATCCGCTGCACCTTCAAGAAGCTGAACCGCGACGTGGTGGCGGCCCAGACCGTCAAGGTCACGTTCCTGTTCGAGAAGGCCGGCTCCGTGACGCTGGAGGTGCCCGTGGCGCCGTCCGAGCACAAGCGCACGAGCGAGGGCCACGAGTCCGGCGGTCACTGAGTTTTTGGCCGCTGCTCCGCAGACGGCGGCGAGTTCGCCTTTGAGTCGGTCGTCCGGCCACCGCTTCGGCCCGAATCGCCTGCGGCGGTTGACCCGAAGAGGCGACCGGACGACCGACGCGAACTCGCGACAACGCGAAAACGCCGCCTCCTGGCTTCAGGGGGCGGCGTTTCGCGTTGTTCAGGAGGCCTTGAGCATCGGCAGGAACTTGTCGCGGTACGCCCACGCCAGGCCGATCTCGGCGGCGACCACGAGCAGTCCCATGACCATGCCGCTCGGCTCCAGGAAGACGTGGAACAGGAAGATGTTCACGACCACCGGGGCGAGCAGGGCCAGCGCCAGCGGCACGAACCGGCCGATGATCAGCAGCAGCCCGGAGACGAGCTGGACGCCGGACAACAGCTGGACCATGTACCCGGTCGCGTAGAGCGCGGTGTTGAAGGCGACGCCGGCAGGGGCCATCGTGCTGGGGTCCGGGGCAGGCATGAACATGATGAAGCCGTTCAGGCCGGTCGTGGCGAACAGCAGGCCGGTCAGCACGCGGGTGACGACGGTGGGGTAGCGGCCGAGGGCGAACTTGCGGGTCTGCGTCGCGGAAACGGTTGCGGTGCTCACTGTGTCCTCCAGGTTCGTCGTGTCCTTCCACTGATGCGTCGAACGGGCCTGGGCCCGGATCGACAAACCCGCCGAAAAATCTTGAAGTTTCTCCGGCGACCGTCCTGACCTGCGGCGCACGTTTCTGTCGGTGCTGTGCTCTAACGTTCGGTTCGTGGCGAAGACAGCGCGGCCGATCTTTCGTTGTGCCGAGTGCGGGCACGAGGTGGCGAAGTGGTTCGGCCGCTGCCCCGAGTGCCAGGCGTGGGGCAGCATCGAGGAACGAGGCACCGCGTCGGTGACGCGCGTGGTGGCGGGCGCGCCGACGTCGAAGGCCCGGCCCATCGGCGAGGTCGACATCGAGTCGGCGCGGGCGCTGTCCACCGGTGTCAGCGAGTTCGACCGGGTGCTGGGCGGCGGCCTGGTGCCCGGTGCCGTCGTGCTGCTGGCCGGTGAGCCCGGCGTGGGCAAGTCGACGTTGCTGCTGGAGACGGCGCATCGCTGGGCCGAGTCGCACGGCCGTTGCCTCTACGTCACCGGTGAGGAGTCCGCGGGGCAGGTGCGGCTGCGCGCGGAACGCACCGGCAACCTGCACGGCGAGATGTACCTGGCGGCCGAGAGCGAGCTCAGCGCGTTGCTCGGGCAGGTCGACCAGGTGAAGCCGTCGATGCTGATCGTCGACTCCATCCAGACCATGTCGACGGTGAGCGTCGAGGGCGTGCCCGGTGGCGTCACGCAGGTGCGCACTGTCGCATCAGGACTGATCGCGATGGCCAAGGAGCGCGGCCTTCCGGTCGTCCTGGTCGGACACGTCACGAAGGACGGATCCGTTGCGGGGCCCAGGGTTCTGGAGCACCTGGTCGACGTGGTGCTGCAGTTCGAGGGCGATCGTCACTCCAGTCTGCGGCTGCTGCGCGGCATCAAGAACCGTTACGGCGCGGCGGACGAGGTGGGCTGCTTCGAACTGCGCGACGACGGCATCGCGTGCGTGCCGGACCCGTCCGGGCTGTTCCTCACGCGCCGAGAAAAGGCCGTCGAGGGCACCTGCGTCACGGTGATCGTCGAGGGCAAGCGGCCGATGCTCGGCGAGGTGCAGGCGTTGGTGGCCAAGACGAACCTGCCCGCGCCCCGCCGCGCGGTGAGCGGGCTCGACTCGGCGCGCATCTCGATGGCGCTGGCGGTGCTGGAGAAGCGCGGCAAGGTCAACCTGTTCCAGAAGGACGTCTTCACCGCCACCGTGGGCGGCATGCGACTGGTCGAGCCGGCGGCGGACCTGGCCGTGGTGCTGGCGGTGGCCTCCGCGGAACGCGAGATCGCCCTGCCCGCCGACCTGGTGGTGCTCGGCGAGGTCGGCCTGGCCGGTGAGATCAGGCGCGTCAACGGCGTCGGCAAGCGGCTCAGCGAGGCCGCGCGGCTCGGGTTCAAGAAGGCCCTGGTGCCGCCGGACCACGGCCCGCTGCCGGACGGGGTGCGAGCGCTGGTGGCGAACGACCTGGTGTCGGCGCTGGAACTGCTCGGCCTGAACCGCAAGCGCAGCAGCAAGTCCGAGGACAAGCCCGAGGACGACTGACCTGCCGCCGCGCCATCGTCATGAGGAAGTGGTGGCGGGGCCGCCGGACGACGGGGCGCAGGTTCGGGGAGCCGGGGCAGCCAGTCCATGATCGCGAGTTGTCCACAGGGTGTCGACTCTCTGACCTGCGACTATCCGGATTCGGCTAGCCTGTGGACAACGCGGGAACCAAAAACGGGGATCGCGCGTTGCGTCAGGAGGAATCGCGCGGGGGAGCGGCACGGCTGGTGATTCGCGTCGACCCTCGTCTCGTGTCCGGCGCTCGTGTCCAGCAGCACGGCTTCGATCCCAGGCAGGGTGAGCACAGCCCGTTGTGGAATCTGGGTGACACCGACCTCTGAGTGCAGGGGCGTCGAGCGAGTCGAGTCCGGTCCTGGAGGCAGGCGGCCGAGCGACGGTCCGGCGGCCGGCGCCGGAGAGATGGCACAGCCCCGCACCGGGCGACGTGAGCACCATGCATGAGGGACAGCCGGTGGCCGGTACGGCGACTGTGATCGAATACGCGGGTGTTGGGGAGACACGACAGCGAGATAGGTGAGTTACTGCGGTTCGCGGCGTCCTTGGTGCCCGCGGAGGTGCAGGGCTCAGAGCTGCTCGACTACCTCGACCTCGAAGAGTGGGAACTGGTCCTCACCCTGTTGGGAGACTTCGACGGCCACACCTGGCAGACCCCGCGCTACTGGGCCCTGCTCGCCGAGGCGGCGACCCAGATGGATCAGGACGAGACCTGGTTCCAGTGGCGCTGCGTGGAGTCGATCCAAGGCCTGCTGCGGGTCGAGCTGACCCTGTCGGTCGACGCGGAACCGTTGCAGGCCAGGGGAGAACGCCCGATGTGGGACGTAACCGGCAAACACCAGCGGGTGGCCGCGCTGTGGATCGAGTCCAAGCCGGTGCTGGGTCCGGGCGAACGCGCGACCGCACGGCTGAGGCCGTTCGTGCCGCCGGCGTGGGCGCATCTCATCCGGGGCGACGTGATCACGCTGCACGGCAGTTCGCCGGGGACCGCGAAAATCATCGAGAAAGTGCCGCCCCGACCCTGAATACTCCCCTTCGGGGGCGTCAGGGGGAGGCGTGATGATCAACTTCTATCAGCTGCGGGCGTGGCAGCTCGACGGCGTGGACGAGCGCGAGGTCGCGCGGCGGCTCATGCGGAGCACCATGTCGAAGGACGAGATTCTGACCGCGTGGAGCACGGCCTTCGACGTGTCGCTGGACGAGGCGGACGCGGCCATGCGGCGCGGGTACGCGGGGCAGGTCCAGTACGACTTCATGCGCGGGATGGAGCGCTTCTCCGACGGTGAGCTGGACGAGGTGGGCGGCGTGCTCAGGCTCGCCCTCGCTCAGGTGCCGCCGGACGCGCTCACCGCGACGGGGCTGACCCTGGCCGACATCGAGGACGACGCCGACGCCGACCACAAGTGGTGGGATCTGCTGGAAGCCCTGGGGGACTTCGAGGACGGCACCTGGCAGACGTACCGGTACTGGGATCTGCTGGCGGAGGTCGCGGTGCAGCTGGAGGCCGATCCCGCCTGGTTCCGCTGGCGGCGCGCCGAGACGTTGTACGGCTTCGTCCGGGCCGAGCTGACCCTGGACGCGAGTGCGGAAGCCGTGAAGGAACAGGAGACCAGGCCGGTGTGGGTGCTCGGGGAGGGCGACCGCGCGGTCGCGTCCCTGCGGCTGGGGCAGCCGGTCCTGGAGCCGGGGCAGAGCGCGTCCGTGCGTCTGCGGCCGTTCCTGATGAGCGGGTGGGAGCGTCTGAACGCGGGTGACCGGATCACCTACCAGCAGTACGGCCAGGACCGGGGCACAGCGGAGATCCTGGAAATGGCACCGCCGCGGCCCTGAAGCAGGACCGCGGCGGCAGCAGAACTACGAGATCACTGCGAGAGCAGCTGGGCGCAGCGGATCAGGCCCAGGTGCGAGTACGCCTGCGGGTGGTTGCCCAGCGAGCGCTCGGCGATCGGGTCGTACTCCTCCGGCAGCAGGCCGGTGGGGCCCGCGGCCGCGACGATCTGGCCGAACAGCTCCTCGGCCTCGGTGCGACGACCAGTCAGAAGATAAGACTCGATCATCCAGGCGGCGCAGAGGTGGAAGCCGCCCTCGTCGCCCGGCAGGCCGTCGTCGCGGCGGTAGCGGTACACGGTCGAACCGGACCGCAGCTCCGCCTCGATGGCCGTCACGGTCGACTGGAAGCGCTCGTCGGTCGGGTCGATCAGGCCCGACAGGCCCACGAACAGCGAGGCGGCGTCGAGGTCGTCGCCGTCGTAGGCCGTGGTGAAGGACTGGACCTCGTCGTTCCAGCCGTTCTTCAGAACATCCGTGGCGATCGTGTCGCGCAGCGGCACCCACGACGGGTCGAGCTCACGACCGAACTGTTCGCCGAGCTTGATCGTCCGGTCGATCGTCAGCCAGCACATGACCTTCGAGTACACGTGGTGGCGCGGCGCGTGCCGTTCCTCCCAGATGCCGTGGTCGGGCTCGTGCCAGCGCCGGGAGACGGCCTCGGCCATCGCCCCTGCCATCGTCCAGTCGGCGTCCGACAGGGAACCGCGGGCGGTGGCCAGCTGCACGACCAGGTCGACGACCGGGCCGAACACGTCGAGCTGCACCTGCTGGTTCGCGAGGTTGCCCACGCGGACCGGACGGGAGCCGGCGTAGCCGGGCAGCGACTCGATGACGGCCTCGGCACCGAGCTGGGTGCCGTGCAGCGTGTACAGCGGGTGCAGCCGCTCCGGGCCCGGGATGGTCTCCAGGACGCCGTGCAGCCACGTCAGGAAGCCGTCGGCCTCCGCGAAGGAGCCTACCGACACGAGTGCGGCGGCGGTCATCGCGCCGTCGCGCAGCCAGCAGTAGCGGTAGTCCCAGTTGCGGACGCCGCCCAGCTCTTCCGGCAGCGACGTGGTGGCCGCGGCCATGATCGAGCCGGAGTCCTTGTGAACCAGGCCGCGCAGCGTCAAAGCAGACCGCAGCACCAGGTCGGTCTGCACCTTCGGCAGGTGCAGACCCGCCGCCCAGTCCGACCAGTAGCCGGCGGCGCGGTCACGGCGCACCGACTCGGCCTGAGCGTGCTCGGAGATGTCGTCGGTGCCGCAGCGCAGCTCCAGCAACACCGGCGCACCCTCGCGTGGGCGGACCACGGCGCGTGCGGTCTCCTGCACGCCGTCCGAGGTGATCTCCCAGTCGACACCGGGGGAACGCAGCACCATCGGGTCCGAGGTGCCGACGACGCGCAGGCCGTCGCGCTCGCGCAGCAGCCGCACCGGCACCTGCCCGAACTCGGGACGCGGCGCGAACGTGATCACCGCGTTGGTCGAACCGGAGATGCGGCGCACCAGGTCGGTGCGGTGCGAGGCGAGGTCGTGCTCCAGGTAGTCCGTCACCAGGAGCCGCGACCAGCGGGTCTCCACGATCATCGTGCCCGGCAGGTAGCGCTGGCCCAGCGGCAGCGACCCGTGCTCCGGCTTGATCGAGAAGTGACCGGCGGCGGGGCCACCGAGCAGGTCCGCGAAGATCGCCGCGGAGTCCGGTTCGGGATGGCACAGCCAGTTGACCTTGGCGTCCGGGGTCACCAGGGCCACCGAACGCTCGTTGGCGAGCATGGTCAGGCGCTCGATCGGCACGGCCTGGTCGCCGTGCAGCCACGCGCGGCGCTCCTCCAGGAGGAACGCCAGCACCGTCGCCACGTCGGCGGGGTCGGCCACGTAGTGCTCGGCCAGCGACTCGCCGGCACCCACGCGGATGCCGACGTCCGGGCCGGACAGGCGTGCGAACGCCTTCTCGTCCGTCACGTCGTCGCCCAGGAAGATCGCCGCGGTGGCGCCGACCTGGTGGCGCAGGATGTCCAGCGCCTGGCCCTTGTTGGTCTCGACGACGGCGAGCTCGATGACGGCCTTGCCCTCGGTGACCTGCACACCTTCCCAGGTGCACGGGCCGGAGCGGACGGCGGTGAGCACGGCCTCCCCGATGGCCTCGCTCGCGGCACGGCGCACGTGCACCGCGACGGAGGCGGGCTTGACCTCGAGCTGGACGCCTTCTTGGCCGTCGGCGATCTCTTCGAGCTCGGCTTCGATGCGCCGCAGCAACGCCTTGGCGTTCGCGTCCAGCGCGTGGACGAAGCCGACGTCGAACTCGGAGCCGTGCGAGCCCACCAGGTGGACCTCGCCAGGCAGGCGGGAAAGGGTGGCCAGATCGCGCAGCGCGCGACCGGAGATCACGGCTGACGTGGTCTCGTGCAGGCTCGCCAGCGAACGCAGCGCGTTCACCGACTCCGGAAGCGGGCGAGCAGCCTCCGGGTCGGCCACGATCGGAGCGAGTGTTCCGTCGTAGTCGCTGGCGACCAGCAGTCGTGGGGTCCTGGCCAGCTGCACGATCGCGCGGCGCAGTTCGGCGGGGAGGGCCTCGGCGGTCAACGCCCCTCCTGGAGCACTCGATGGGTCAATGGGATCTGAAAGGATTCAGACCGAGGTCTGCGTGCCCAACGCCTCCAGGAACGACCTTGCCCAGCGATCAACGTCGTGGGTGAGGACTTGGCGGCGCAGCGCGCGCATCCTACGGCGGCCTTCAGCAGGATCGATGTCGAGGGCGGCCTGCAGAGCGTTCTTGACACCGTCCAGATCATGGGGGTTCACCAGGAACGCACTGGTCAGTTCTGCGGCAGCGCCGGCGAACTCGCTGAGCACCAGAGCTCCACCAAGATCATATCGGCAGGCCACGTACTCCTTGCACACGAGGTTCATTCCGTCCCGAACGGGCGTGACGACCATGACGTCCGCCGCGCTCATGAACGCGACGAGCTCCTCGCGGTTCACCGACTGGTGCAGGTAGTGCACGACGGGTTTGCCGACCCGCCCGAACTCGCCGTTGATCCGGCCGACCGACTGCTCGATGTCCTTGCGCATCGTCACGTAGTGGTCGACCCGCTCCCGGCTGGGCGTTGCCAGCTGCACCATCGCGACGTCCTCGGGGTCCACGCGTCCGTCCGCGATCAGCTCGTACAGAGCGCGGATCCTGACGTCGATGCCCTTCGTGTAGTCGAGACGGTCCACGCCCAGAAGGATGCGCTTGGGGTTGCCCAGGTCCGCTCGAATCTGCTTCGCACGGGCCTGCGTCTCCTTGCGCCGGGCGACCGCGTCGAGCCCCGCGCTGTCGATCGAGATGGGGAACGCGCCGACGCGCACGGTGCGGTCGCCGACCTGCACGACACCTGGCCGGGTCCTGACACCTACGGTGCCGCGGCTCGGCTCCAGGCCCACGAGCCGGCGGGCCAGCCAGAGGAAGTTCTGCGCGCCGCCGGGCCGGTGGAAGCCCACCAGGTCGGCGCCGAGCAGGCCGCGGATGATCTCCGTGCGCCACGGGAGCTGCATGAACAGCTCGACCGGCGGGAACGGGATGTGCAGGAAGAAGCCGATCTTGAGGTCGGGCCGCTGCTCGCGCAGCATCGCCGGGACGAGTTGCAGCTGGTAGTCCTGCACCCAGACCGTCGCGCCCTGCGCGGCGACCTTCGCCGTCGCGTCGGCGAACCGCTGGTTGACCTTCACGTAGGCGTTCCACCAGTGCCGGTGGAACGCGGGCTGCGCCACCACGTCGTGGTAGAGCGGCCAGAGGGTGCCGTTGGAGAAGCCCTCGTAGTAGTCCTCGACCTCTTTCGCGGACAGCTCGACCGGGTGCAGCAGGAGGCCGTCGTCCTCGAACGGCGGCACCTCGGTGTCCGCGACGCCGGGCCAGCCCACCCAGGCGCCGCTGTGTGAGCGGAGGAACGGTTCGAGAGCGCTGACGAGACCGCCAGGGCTGTGTTTCCACCGCTCGGTTCCGTCAGGCAAGCGCTCCAGGTCAACCGGCAACCGGTTGGCCACGACTACGAATTCCGCCCCGTTCTCGCCAATGTCCATGCTCACGGATCTGAGGCTAGTGCGGACGCGTGCTGTCGGCGTGCCGTGTAACCCCCGTCACAGCGAGTTTCACTCCAAACGACGCTTGGAGGGTTTGAGCGGACCGGACATGCGCGGACCAGCGAACTTGCGTTCCAGACGGCCCAGTCCCGTGCGCACCGGCTGTGCCAGGTACTCGCCGAACACGACACCTCCGGCCAGAGCGAGAGCAATGCCACTCGCGAACACGAGCGTGCTCAAACCGGCCGGATCGCCCTCCGCGGTGAGCTGGAACAGACCTCGATAGGTGGTCCAGCCGGGCAGCAGCGGGACGACGCCCGCCTGGACGACGACGAGCGTCGGGATGCGCAGCCGGCGGGTCATCGTCGCGCCGCCGAACCCGGTGATCGCGGCGGCTACGGCGGAGCCGAGCAGCGCGTCCAGGCCGAAGCTCGTCATGAGTCCGTAGGCGGCCGTGCCGATCGCGCCGGAGATGGCGGCGGCGACGAGCGCGCGGGGCCGGGCGTAACAGGCGAGCGCGAAGAACGCACTCGTCGCCGCGCCGGCCGCGAACTGCATCGGCACCGCGGAGATCAACGCGGGCAACGGGTCGCTGAGCCTGATGTCCAGTCCGAAGTGGACGGCCGCGCGGATCGCCAGCGCGACACCCGCGATCAACCCCGCGCTGAGCAGCACGGTCTCGACCGTGCGGCCCGCGGCGGTGACGTTGTAGCCGGAGATCGCGTCCTGCACGGTGCTGACGAGCGCGAGCCCGGACAGCAGCACGACGATCCCGACGGCGACGAGCAGACTCGGCCGCACCGGCAGCAACCCGGTGGAGAAGATGGCCAGCGCCGCCCCCGTGCCGAGCGCACCGCCGACGAGTTGCTGGAAGAAGAAGGGCAGGTTGCGGCGGTTGAGGATCCGGCCGACCCGGTCGACCACGGCGGTGATGGCCGCGGCGGTGAGCGCGAGCACCAGCCCGCCGCCCACGAGGAACGCCACGGCGGCGGCCATTCCGCCCCACGCGGCAGTGGCGACCCAACGCGGATACGGGTGCTTGGCGTTCGTGATGTCTTCAAGCCGTGCGTGCGCTTCTTCGATCGGCCCCAGATTGCGCACGAGATGTTCAACGTCCGCAAGCCGCGTGTAGTCGAGACTGCGCTGCCGGACGACGCGTATCGAGGTGATCGGCAACGCCTCCGTGCCGCGATGACACGACACGCTGATAGAGGTGTAGATCACGTCGACTTCGGTGTGCGGCAGTCCATAGCTCTCGGTGACCGAGAGAATCGTCGCTGTCACATCGGCCGCGCCGGCCCCACTGGACATTTGGACCTCACCGATCTTCAGGGCGAGATCGAGTACCAGGTGAACCGTGGTGTCATCGGGCAGAGCGGGGCCGTGCAGGCTGTTCGTGGAAATCTTGAGCACCTCCGTCGTGTGATCGTGACGGGGACTTCGACTGTTGCTGTGTCGTCGGCCACCTCCGATCGGGCGACCCGAAAAGGAGGACATGATCACTGTCCGTTGGTTACCCTCCTGACCTGGTCAAGGCGGTCACCCCGACGCATTGATCCACTCAGTTGGTTGGTCCGACTCCGGTCGGAGCAATCCGATCACACTGAGAGCAGTCCGTTCGCCGCAGGTAGCACCCGCAACGGGCGCTTACGATGTTCGCGAACACGAGCCGGCCGGCGTAGCTCAATTGGCAGAGCACTCGCCTTGTAAGCGAAAGGTTAGGGGTTCGATTCCCCTCGCCGGCTCCCTTGGAGAAGAGGGTTCGCCCAGGTGGGCGGACCCTCTTCTCATTCCGCTGGGACGCCGGTCAGCTTTTGCGGACGAGTCCGGTAAAGCCCGCGACACTGAGCGTGGCGAACGACCAACCCAGGATCTGCACGACCCAGCCCGCCCCTGTCGCCCACTGCCCGGCTGGTCCGTTCGCCAGTTCGCATCTCGGTGTGCCACCGAGCTTCACCAGCGGGATCGCGAGATCCGCCGCAAGACTGATTCTGTTCACAGGTGAACACGAGTCGGCGGGGCGGTCCTTGGCCGGTGTCAGGCCGTTATAGGCGTTGGTTGTCCACACGAGACAAAGCGCGAGCAGGAACGTGACGAGTAGGCCAATCACCGCCCTGGAGGGCCGGTAGCCGTAGCCCAGAGTGACGCCGAGGAACCAGTGCCACAGCTTGTTGCCGGGGTCGCCGTACCGGCGGAGGTCCTCCTGCTGCGCGATCAGGACCTTGCGGGCCTTGTGCTCGTGCCCAGCGGCGCGATGAACGGCGGCGAGTTGCTGGTACGGCTGAGCTTCGTAGAAGCGTGTGTGGTCGCGCAGCATCTTGAGCCACACATCGGTGTTCGCGGGTGGATCCGGATAGGTCAGGCCGTCCAGCGACACGATGACGTCGGCCTCGATCAGCTCCAACTCGTTGAGGTAGAGCTGGTTGCCCACCCTGGTGCCGGCGAGTTCGAGCTCGTAGCCGCTGCCGTGGTTGGTCAGCTTCGTCGACTCGACGACGAGCTGGCCGCTCACCACCGCGTCGGTGAGGTCGAGAACCGCGAATCCGCTGGTCGTCTCGATCTCGGCGGCGGTGATCGTGATGCTCGCGCCCACCTTGGTCCGGTGCAGCACCAGGGCTTGTCCGCGGCCACCGCGCACCGATCCGCTGAGGACGAGCCCGGAGCCGATACGAGTGTCGATCATGGTGATGGTGTCGACGCTGGAACGAGCGTCGAAACCGTCGTCGAGCACCACTCCCTGTAAGAACTCCGCGCCGTCGGCACACAGCGCCGTTGTGCCGCGCAGCACGGCTCCGTTCATCCGAAGGCTGGAGGCCTTGGCGTCGAACAGTTGTACGGCGTGCTTGTCGCCCGACTTGACGAACGCTCTGGTGAGATCGATGTCCGCGCCCACCTTGGCGTTGTGGGCGACTAGTGCGATGCCCGACTCACTGACGATCACGGCCTCGCGGAGGTTCAGTTCGCCACCGATGTCGCAGCCGTCGAGCACGACCTTGCGGGCGTACAAGCCGTTGGCCCGCATGCTTCGGCTGACGTGCAGACCAGACGCGAACAACCTCGTCGCGGTAGCGCCGGACATCAACAGCGAACCGTCGACGTGCGCGTTCTCCAGGTCGGCTACTCCGAGGCAGCGCGCGCCCTCCATGGTGAGGTAGCGGGTGCGCAGGTTCTCCGCGTACAGAGCCGGAAACGTGGATCCGTCGAGCGACAGCGCCGGCAGTTCGGTGTCGTTCAGCGAGAGCGCTTCCTCGAAGAGGCACTTGTCCAGCTGAAGCGCTGTCGAGGTGCGGATGAAGTCGAGGTTGAGGGTGCCGGTGACACGGGCCCCGATCACCAGGAGCCCGCGTGGATCGACCTTCCCCGAGAGCAGCAGGTCACGGATCGCCTTGGCGGGCAACACGTTGTTCCCACGCCGTGAGAGGTCGAGCACCTCACCGGCCTCGGCGGCGCGATTCATGTCCTGCACTGTCTCGTTAGGACGTGACATTCTGGGCACCATGTCCTACCTCGCGGATAGCGCGCGCTACGACCAGATGACGTACCGGCGGACGGGACGCAGCGGCCTCAAGCTGCCCGCCATCTCGCTCGGCCTGTGGCACAACTTCGGCGGCGACCGGCCCTACGAGTCGGGCCGCGGGATCGCGCGGAGGGCGTTCGACCTCGGTGTCACGCACTTCGACCTCGCCAACAACTACGGTCCGCCCTACGGCTCGGCGGAGATCACGTTCGGGCAGATCCTGAAGGATGATCTCAGGCCGTACCGCGACGAGCTCGTCGTTTCGACGAAGGCGGGCTACGACATGTGGGCCGGGCCGTACGGGGAGTGGGGCAGCCGCAAGTACCTGCTCAGCTCGCTCGACCAGTCGCTGACGCGGATGGGCCTCGACTACGTCGACATCTTCTACTCGCACCGGTTCGACCCGGAGACGCCGCTGGAAGAGACGATGGGCGCGCTCGTGTCCGCGGTCCAGCAGGGCAAGGCGCTCTACGTCGGCATCTCGTCGTACTCGCCCGCGAAAACCCGCGAGGCCGCCCAACTGCTGAAGAGCGCCGGCGTGCCGTTGCTGATCCACCAGCCGTCGTACTCGATGCTCAACCGCTGGATCGAGCCGGAGCTGCTGGACACGCTCGAGGAGGTCGGCGCTGGCTGCATCGCGTTCTCGCCGCTCGCGCAGGGCATGCTGACCGACCGCTACCTCAACGGCGTTCCCGAGGGTTCGCGCGCGTCGCAGGGCAAGTCGCTGTCGACGGACCTGCTGACCGAGCAGAACCTCGGCCGCATCCGGTCGCTCAACGAGGTCGCGAAGTCGCGCGGCCAGTCGCTGGCCCAGCTCGCCCTGACCTGGACGATCCGCGACCCGCGCGTCACGTCGGCGTTGATCGGCGCGTCCTCGGTCGGGCAGCTGGAGCAGAACCTCGCGGCCCTGCAGGCGCCGCCGCTGACCGACGACGAGCTCGCCGAGATCGACAAGTACGCCGTCGAGTCGGGCATCGACCTGTGGGCGACGAGCTCTCAGGCCGACTAGCTACGAGTGCCGCCGGGGGAGACGGATCGTGAAGGCCGTCGACCCCGGCCGGCTGGCCAGCTCGATCGTGCCGCCGTGCGCCTGCACCAGCGACTGCACCACGGCGAGGCCCAGGCCGCTGCCGCCGCGCTGACGGGTCCGCGAGTCGTCCACGCGGTAGAACCTGTCGAAGATCCGCGCCTGGTCGGCCTCCGGAATTCCGGGGCCGGTGTCGCTCACCCGGATCACCGCCCAGCCGTTCTCGGCCGTCACCTTCAACGACACCGTCGTGCCCGCGGGCGTGTGCACGGCCGCGTTGGTCAGCAGGTTGTCGAGCACCTGCCTCAACCGGGTCGGGTCGGCGGTCATGGTCACCGTGTCGGCGTCGACGTCCAGCGCGTGCGACGGCCTGCCCGCGCGGAACGCGTCCGCCGCCGCCTCCGCGATCACCGACAGGTCCAGCTCCTCCGGCCGCAACGGCGGTTCGGTCGCCGCGGAATCCAGGCGTGCCAACAACAACAGGTCGTCGAGCAGCACGCTCATGCGTGATGCCTCCGACCGCAGCTTCTCCAGGTGCTTCTCGCGCTCGCCCGGTTCGTTGGCCGCCGCGTACTTGAACAGGTCCGCGTAGCCGCGCAACGACGTGAGAGGCGTGCGTAGCTCGTGCGAGGCGTCGGCGATGAAGCGGCGCAGGCGTTGCTCGGCGGCCGTGCGCGCGACCAGCGACGTGTCGATGTGCGCGAGCATCTTGTTGAACGCCTCGCGCAGCTCCTCGACCTCCACGCCGCCGCCTCGGCTGTCCACTCGCACGGCGAGATCACCCGAGTCGGTCAGGTCGTGCGACGAGATGTCGTGCGCGGTGTCGGCCATGTCCGACAGCGGCTGCATGCCCTTGCGGATCAACGCCTGGCCGCCCACCACCAGGGCGACCAGCGCGGCCAGGAACGCGATCACGCCGACCGTGACCAGCTGGGAGATCGTGCCGTCCCTGTCCTGCATCGGGGCCGCGCTGACCACGATGTACTCGTCCTTGATGACCTGGCAGGCGCGCAGCCGGAACTTGCCCTCGTCGCGCAGGTACTCGGTCTCGAACTTGTCGGCGGTCAGCGCCTGCTTCGCGAGGGCGTCGAACTCCTCGCGGTCCTGCGGCTGCTGGTCACCGGGCAGGGGCGTGACGCCACCGTCCTCGATCTTGTAGACGACGGCGAACCAGTCCGGCGGGATCTTGGTGATCTTGCCGTAGTACTCGACCTCCTTGGCCGCGCCCTGCTGGCTGATCACCATCTGGTCGTCGAGGCGGCGGTCGAGGAAGTCCTTCATCGACGTGACCATGACCCAGCCGACGATCACGAACACCGTCAGCGCGAGCGCGCCGAGGCCGAGCGCGAGGCGGGTGCCGAGCCGCCAGTCGCGGACGGGCTTGAGTCCGAACTTCATCGCGGGGCTCACTCAGCTGCTCGGCGGAGCACGTACCCCACACCGCGCACGGTGTGGATCAACGGCTCGCGGCCGTCGTCGAGCTTGCGGCGCAGGTGGGAGATGACCAGTTCGACCACGTTCGAACGGCCGCCGAAGTCGTACTCCCAGACGTGGTCGAGGATCTGCGCCTTCGTCAGCACGGCCGGCGAGCGCCGCATCAGGTACCGCAACAGCTCGTACTCGGTCGGCGTCAGCGTCACGAGCTTGCCGCCGCGACGGACCTCGCGCGTGTCCTCGTCCATCACCAGATCGGACACCTTCAGCACCGATCGCTTCCACGACGGACCCGTCGAGCGGCGCAGCACGGCCCGGAGCCGGGCCATCAGCTCCTCGACCGAGAAAGGTTTTACGAGGTAGTCGTCGCCGCCCCTGGTGAGTCCCGCCACCCGGTCCGCGGTGCCGTCACGGGCCGTCAGAAAGACCACAGGAACCATCGCCCCGGCCGCCCGCATCCGATCAAGAACGGTGAATCCGTCCAGGTCAGGCAGCATGAGGTCGAGCACGACGATGTCCGGCTGGAACTCGGCGGCCTCTCTCAAAGCCTCCTCACCGTTGAGCGCCGTCGCGGCCTGCCAGCCCTCGTACCGGGCGACCGTCGCGACCAGGTCAGCGATGTGCGGCTCGTCATCTACGACGAGCAATCGAACCGAGTTCCCCTTGTCCACGTGCTCATGGTGCGTCACCTGGTGGCTCCCGCGCTCGATCGACAGGAAGTCGACAGCGGGTGCAAAGCGGAGCCACAGCTCGAACGCCAAGGATCGAGATCGACCGCCAGAGACCGCCCTGACCGAGGAGCCCGCCGTGACGACCACCCTGCAGCATCCCGTGCGACCGGCTCCGGCCGGCCGGGCGACGCCGCACAAGGTGCTGGCCAAAGCCGGCCTGTACGTGTTCCTCCTGGCCAACGCGGCGTTCGTGACCTACCTGTTCAACGCGGCGGGTGTCGGTTCGAACAAGCTGGTCAACTTCGGCCGGCTGGCGGGCCTGTACGGCGCGCTCGCGATGGCGTTCCAGCTGCTCCTGGTCGCGCGGCTGCCGTGGCTCGACCGGCGCCTGGGCATGGACAAGCTCACCTCGTGGCACCGCTGGGTCGGCTTCACGATCTTCTTCACGCTGATGGGCCACCTGGTCTTCATCGCGTTCGGCAACGCCGGTGCCGAAGGCCCGATCGCGGAGGTCATCCGGCAGGCGACCGAGCTGGAGGGCATCCTCCGCGCGCTGGTGGCGTGGGCGATCATCATGATCGTCGGCACCGTCTCGGCCCGCTTCGCGCGGCGCCGGATGGCCTACGAGACCTGGCACTTCATCCACCTGTACACCTACGTCGCGATCTTCCTCGCGTTCTCGCACCAGGTCGCGGTCGGCAGCACGTTCCGCAAGTCCGCGCTCGCGACCGGCTACTGGTGGGGCCTGTGGGCGTTCGCGCTCGGGTCCGTCCTGATCGGACGCGTGGTGCTCCCGTTCTACCGGAACTGGAAGCACCAGTTCCACGTCGCCGCCGTGGTGCCCGAGGCGCACAACGTCGTCTCGGTCTACATCGAGGGCAAGGACCTCGACCAGCTCGGCGCGAAGGCCGGCCAGTTCTTCCTGTGGCGCTTCCTGACCAAGGACCGCTGGTGGCAGGCCAACCCGTTCTCGCTGTCCGCGGCGCCGAACGGCAAGTACCTGCGGCTCACCGCGAAGGCCCTGGGCACCGGCAGCGCGGACATCCGCGACATCAAGGTCGGCACCCGCGTGTTCGCCGAGGGCCCGTACGGCGCGTTCACGACCATGCACCAGACCAAGCCCAACGCGCTCCTCGTCGCGGGCGGTGTCGGCATCACGCCGGTCCGCGCGCTGCTGGAGGAGATCAAGGGCCACGTCGTGGTGCTCTACCGGGTCAGCGACCCGCGCGAGGCCGTTCTGCTGCGTGAGCTCGAAGGCCTCGCCAGGGCGAAGGGCGCGGTGCTGCGCCTGGTCACCGGTTCGTCGAAGACCATCACCGCGAACGGCCCGTTGCTCGGCCCGGAGAACATCGCCGCGCTCGTGCCGGACGTGCAGGACCGCGACGTCTTCATCTGCGGCCCCGGCGGCATGACCGGCACGGTGATCCAGAGCCTCGACGAGCTGGGAGTGCCCAGCAACCAGATCCACGCCGAGCGCTTCGCGCTGGCCAACTGAGAGGGTCCGACGACGTGAAGAGGGCAATTCCCGTTCTGGCACTGAGCGTGGCCGGCCTCGTTCCGGTCTGGATCTATTCGCCGGGTGCGGCGCACGAGGGCGAGATCAACGAGGTCGCGGCGGCGCCGACCCAGGAGCAGCAGCAGACCACCACCCAGCAGACGGTCCCGAAGACCACCGGCTCCGCGCCGAAGGCGACGGGTGCCGCGCCCAAGACCACGACCCCGCAACAGCAGACCCAGCAGCAGGCCCAGAACCGCACCGTGCCCGGGCCCGCGGTGAACACGTCCGAGGGCACCGTGCAGGTGCAGGTGACGCTGCAGGGCACCAAGATCATCGACGTGAAGGCGTTGCGGGCGCCCAACAGTGACCCGACCAGGATGGCGTTGCCGCTGCTGCGGCAGTCGGCGCTGAAGGCGCAGAGCGCGGACATCGACACGGTCTCCGGCGCGACCGCGACCTCCGAGGGCTACCAGAAGTCGCTCCAGGCCGCGCTCGACGGGGCGAAGTAGAAGTGGCAGTGCGGCGCGTCGAGCAGATCATGGGGCTGCCGATCTCGGTGGACCTGCGTGACGGCGACGCCGCGCTGGCCGAGCGGGCGTTCGCCTGGCTGCGTGAGGCGGACGCCCAGTTCTCGCCGTTCAAGCCCGATAGCGAGGTGTCCCGGCTGGACCGGGGTGAGCTCACCAGGGAAGAGCTCACCCCGGATCTGGTCGAGGTGCTCTCGCTGTGCGACTGGTACGAGGAGTCGACGGGCGGCGCGTTCACGGCACGGGTGCCGGGACGCGGGCTCGACCCGTGCGCGGTGGTGAAGGGCTGGGCCGTGCAACGGGCGGCGGACATGCTGCGCGAGGGCGGCGCCACGACGTTCTGCGTGAACGCGGGCGGCGACGTGGTCACGGCCGGCGAGCCCGAGCCCGGAAAGCCTTGGCGCGTCGGCGTTCGGCATCCCGATCTCGCCGACCAGCTGAGCGTCGTGCTCGGCGTGCGGGACGGAGCCGTTGCCACATCAGCGTTGTACGAACGCGGCGAGCACATCCTGGACGGCCGTACCGGTCAGCCGGTCTCGGGAATTCTGTCGGTCACCGTTTTCTCCGACGACCTCGCGATCGCGGATACCACTGCCACAGCGGCGTTTGCGCTGGGTAGAGACGGAATCGAGTGGGCTGCCGCGCAGGAGGACTGCGAGGTCTTCATCGTCGACGAAGATCGTCGCGTCTTCTCGAGCCCTGGACTTCCGGTACACATCTGTTAACATGCTCGCCCAACGGAGCCTTGACTCCGGGGCATGATTTCGTTGATCCAGAGCTGGATCGGAGCTCGCGCTCGGGGCAAGTCCCGGCCTGCTGTCGACCAACTACTCGTGCGGAAGAGCCTGCCGCAGCGCGAATTCGGGAGCGCGCCGCGGCAGGCTCTTTCTGTATTTCTTGGCCGCTGTGTTTATTGGCCGCTGCTCCGCAGACGGCGGCGAGTTCGCCGGGAAGCTGGCCGTCCGCCCGCCGCTTCGCCGTGATTGGGCTTCGCCGAATCACGGCGAAGCGGCGGGCGGACGACCAGCGCGAACTCGCAAAAGCGCGCGCTCGGCTGCTTGGGCCGGGACTTACGCGTAGCGGTCCTCGTTGAAGTCCAGGTTCACCGCGGACATGCCGAGATCGCGGCCCATCGCGTCCAGCACGTCCACCATCTCGAGCCCCATCAGCCAGTCGCGGGGGATCGCGTCGGTGCCGTGCAACGCGCCGAGCACGTTGCCGGTCAACGCCGCCGTGGCATCGCTGCCGCCGGAGTGGTTGGCGGCGGCGCGCATCGCGTCCACGAACTGCGACGGCTTCGGGTGCGTCAGCACCGTGTAGACCGCGATGGCCAGTGCTTCCGGGCCGGTCCAGCCGCTGCCGAGCCGGTCGACGCGCACGGGTGACGAACCGTCGTGGTCGTCGGCCAGCACCACGGCCCTGGTCAGCACCGTGGCCGTGTACGTGTCGTCGCGCAGCACCCGGCCGATGACCTGGTCGATCGCCTCGCGCAACGGCCTGGCCTTCACGGCGAGCAGGTGCACCAGCAACGCCAGCGCGCCTCCGGACACCCAGCCGCCCGTGCCGCCGTGCGTGAGAGCGGCGAACCGGCAGCCGAGGTCGTAGGCGATCGCGGCGGACGGCGCGAAGCCCGCGGGGGCCGTGCGCGTGACGCCGTTGCAGCCGGACGACTCGTTGTGCGGGTTCTCCGGAGTGGACGGTGTCTCGGCGGCCAGCGCGCGCAGGCACGTCAGGCCGGGCGAGCGGCTCTCGTACAGCCGTTCGTCGGCGAGCAGCCCGACCGCGCCCCGTTCGGGGGCCGGTTGCTGCTGGGTGATCAGCCACCGCCGGTAGCTGTGCCAGACCATCTGGGACGGTTCCCAGTCGCCGGTCCGCTTCCCGCGCACCCAGGCGCGCAGATAGCCGTCGGCGGTGAAGAGGGTCAGCTGGGTGTCGTCCGTGAACAGCGCGGGCTTCGGCGGGCCGAGCACGCCCTCTGGGCCGTGTTCTCGCTGGATGTCGGCCAACCCGAGGTACTGCACGGGGGCTCCGAGCGCGTCGCCGAGGGCGCCGCCGAGGAGACACCCGGCGCCGCGGTCAACCACGGTATTTCGATCTCGCGGCACGTGTGAACAGTAGCGTCCCCTCGAACTTGGGTCTTACTTGTATCTGAGACTCGGGCTCGCGCACCTCTTGAAGTGACGAGGTCAGGCGCACCTGAGGAGGGGCATGCGGAGCAAAACCGGACTCGAGTTCGGCGTGCTCGGTCCACTCCAGGTGCTCGCGGACGGACGTCTCGTCCAGCTGGGCCGTCGTGGCATGCGCGGACTGCTGGCCATGCTGGTGGTCGAGGCGAACCGACCCGTCTCGATCGACCAGATCGTCGACGCGCTGTGGACGGACACGCCTCCGGCCACTGCGCGGACGATCGTGCACGGCTACGTCTCGCGGCTGCGCAAGGTGCTGGAGGAGTCCGATCCCGCGGGCTCCGCGACGATCCGCACCACGCCGACGGGCTACCAGCTGACCGTCGACCCGTGGCGTCTCGACCTGCACCGCGCCCGGCAGCTCGTGGCGTCGTCGCGTGGCAAGCCCGCCGCGATCAGGGCGGGCCTGTTGCGCGAGGCGCTGGGGCTGTGGCGCGGGCCGGTGCTCGCGGACGTGCCGGGCGACCCGATGACCTCTGACCTGGAAGAACTGCGGCTGTCGGCGCTGGAGGAACGCATCGACGCCGAGCTCGAACTCGGCCGCCACCTGGAACTGGTCGGCGAGCTGCGCGGGCTGTGCACCGAGTACCCGTTCCGCGAACGTCTGGTCGCCCACAGCATGCGCGCGCTCTACCGGTCCGGTCAGCGCGCCGACGCTCTCGAGGCCTACCAACGGTTCCAGCGCCGTGCCGTCGAGGAACTGGGCATCGATCCCGGCCCGCAGCTGCGGTCGCTGCACGAACAGGTGCTGCGCGACGACCCGTCGTTGAGCGTGATCGGCCCGGTCGAGTCGCGTCCCGTCGCCCCGCGCGCCGGGATCGTGGCGCCCGCGTTGCTGCCCGCGTCCGCGTCCCGGCTGTTCGGCCGCGACGAGGACAGGTCGTGGCTCGACAACGTGTGCTCGACCAGGAACCTCCTGTCCACCGCCGTCGCCGTGCTGACCGGCGCGCCCGGTGTCGGCAAGAGCGCCCTCGCGATCACGTGGGGGCACGAGAACTCCGAGATGTTCCCGCACGGCGTGCTGTTCGCCTCCCTGGGCGACACCGAGCCGGGCGAGGTGCTCACCCGGTTCCTGGTGGCGATGGGCGTGCCGGCGGACGGCGTGCCGGTCGGCGTGGAGGACCGCGTCGGGCTGTACCGCTCGCTGCTCAACCGCCGCCGCGTGCTGGTGGTGCTGGACGACGCGACGTCGTTCGACCAGGTCCAGCCGCTGCTGCCGCCCGGTTCGGGCTCGGTGGTGCTGGTGACGTCGCGGTCCCACATGGAACGGCTCGTCGTCACCAACAGCGCCCGCGTGCGCAAGCTCGGCCCGCTGAAGGACGAGGCGGCGCGTGCGCTGGTGGACGACGTGCTGGGCAGGCCGTTGTCGTCGGAGGACCCGGTGGCCGCCCGCAAGCTCGCCGAACTGTGCGGAGGGCTGCCCCTCGCGTTGCGGGTGGCCGCGGCGAAGCTCGTGATCAGTCCGGAGTGGACGGTCGAGGAGCTGGTGGGGGAGCTGGCCGACGACGGGCAGCGGATGCGCGGCCTCGACCTGCCCGAAGCGGGCGTCGGGGTGTCGCGGGCGCTGGACCTGTCGACCCGTGACCTGCCGTCCGAACTGGGCGAGGTCTTCCAGTCCGTCGGTCTCGCGCCGGGCCGCTGGATGTCGCCTCACGCGGTCGCCGCGCTCACCCGCATCCAGGTCGAGTCGGCCCGTTCGCGGCTGGCCCAGCTCGTCGGGGTCAACCTGCTGGTCGAACCGTGGCCGGACGGCTTCACGATGCACGAACTTGTCCGCCTGTACGTGCGGGGAGTGGGGCGGCCGGACCTGGACTCGTTGCGGCGCCTGGTGAACTACTACCTCGTCGCGTGCGACCACGTCCGCCGCGCCATCCGCCCGGCCCGCGACGGCCTGGACTTCGCCTTCGGGGACAACGGTTCCACGGCGCTGCCGGCGTTCGGCGACCCCGTCGACTGGTTCGACCAGGAATGGCCCAACATCGTCGCGGTCGTGCACGCGTCCGCCGAAAGGGGCCTGCACGACCAGGTGTGGCAGCTCGTCAGACTGCTGCACCCCTATGCGACCGTGCGCGCACTCACCGGCGAGTGGGTGGCACTGGTCGGGTTCGGTCTGGCCGCGGCCGAGGTGACGGGGAGCCGCCTCGGCCAGGTGCTCATGCTGGACACGACCTACACGACGAACGCCCGGCTGGGACGTCCCGTCCTGCTGCCGGACGCTCGTCGCGCGCACCGGCTCGCGACCGAGCTGGGCGAGCGCCAGTACCTGGTGCTGACGCTCGCCCAGCTCGCCGACGTCCTGTTCCGCCTGCAGCAACACGACGAGGCGCTGCTGCACTTCTGGGAGTCCGTCCAGCTCGCGCAGCAGTCCGGCGACACCGTCGGCGAGGCGCACGGGCTCAACAACGTGGCGCAGGTCGAACAGGCCCGCGGCCAGGTGGAAGTCGCGCTGCAGCACCAGGCGCACGCCGTCGAGGTGTACCGGCGGTCGGGCGACAACGTGGCGTTGATCCGCGGTCTCGCCAACCTCGCCGAACTCCACCTCCAGGCCGGAGCGCTGGACCAGGCCGAGACGCTGGCCCGCCAGGTCGTCGACCAGGCCGCCGTGGCCGAGGTCACGTACCTCGAGGGCTTCGGCAGGCACGTGCTCGGCGGAGTGTTGCTCCGGCGGGCGGAATGGGTTGCCGCGGCAGCGGAATTGACAGAGGCGCTGCGGCTGTACGCGCAGGTCAACTCGGCCCGTGCGGTCGAGGTCCGGGGTGCCCTGGACTCACTGTCGTCCGAGGTTTAGCGGACGTTTAGTCGTCTGGTCCCAAAGCATGGGATGTTGGACTAGCAGGCCGCCGAGTGGGGGATTACCGAGGGGGTAAGGCGCCTGCGTTCTGGAAGGCCCGACCGGCACTCGGGGGAGAATGCCGGTCGGGCCTTTCGCTGTTACTGGAAGTTCTCCTCGGTGCAGCGCGCGAGTGGCAGCAGTTCCGGCCTCTTCGGCGCCATGCCGTCGCCCATCGACTCACCCCGGAGCGTGCGGCCGATCCACGGCACCACGTACTCACGCGCCCACTTCAGGTCGGCTTTCCGCTGGGTGACCCAGTCGATCTGCTCCAAGGCCGGCCACGGCGCGTTCCACGAGTGGTCGTCGGCCAGTCCGAGCACCTCGGCAGCCTTGAGCGCGACCCGCTGGTGCCCCTCCGGCGAGAGATGCAGCCTGTCCGCGCTCCACGCGCGACGGTCGTGCAGCGCGTGCATCGACCACAGGTCGACCATCCGGCAGTGGTAGCGCTCGGCGATCGACCACAGGTGCGTGTTGTAGATGGCGATCTTGCCCCGCAGGCTCCTGAGCAGCGGCGTGGCCCGCGTGTCGAAGCCGGTGAAGATCACGACGTCGCACCCGGCGGCCCTGAGGTCGGCCACCGCCACCTCGTAGGCCTCGGCCAGCGCGTCGGGATCACTGTTCGGCAGCATGATGTCGTTGCCGCCGCCGCAGAACGTGACCAGGTCGGGCTTGAGCGAGATCGCCAGCGGCACCTGGTCGTCGATGATCTCCTGCAGCATCTTGCCGCGGATCGCGAAGTTGGCGTACCTGAACTCAGGCGCCTGCTGGGCGATCATTCCGGCCAGGCGGTCCGCCCAGCCCACGTAGGTGTCCCCAGGGCCGGGGTCGTCCATGCCCTCGGTGAAGCTGTCCCCCACGGACACGAGACTGTTCCATCGCAGCAGCACAACATCCCCCTTTTCTCGTGCGAGCTGGTCTGTCCGCGGGCTCCCGTCCGCAGGCGACTAGTTAGCATGCACAACGAACCGCTGGTTACGCCACCGTCGGTTACGGCATCGTAGGTTTTGTCGCTGTGGGTGACGATTCTTTTACCACTCGATCGAGGGAAGCTTGAGGGTTTTCCAGGGGATTCGTCTTATTCGGTCGCTAACTTCTGCCGGATGCGTTCTGGTTTGCCGCTTCCGTTCCTTTCGTTCGGTGTAGCGCTTGTCACAGCAGGAGTGTTCGCCGGCGTCGCGCTGACCGGTCCGGCCTCGCCAGGAGCCGGCGGGCCCGCGATCCTCACGCCGCCTCCCCATTCCAATCCGGTGGTCACTCCGCGGGACAGCGTCGCCGCGACGACCGTCGTGCCTTCCCGGTCCTCTGGTTCGCCCGCAGTCTTGCCCACCGATGTTTCGTCCGATGCCCCGAACGCGCAAAACCCCCGCAACGACCTCGGCGCGTGAGGTCGCTGCGGGGGCCGTTGGGCCTTTCCGAGGAGGCGCCGCCGCCGGTCCTGCCCCCTCGGAAAGGGGTGGGGCCACTGCTCGGGACGCCGCCGCCGATCTGCCCCGAGCAGTGGGGTTGGGACCGTCTCAGGGGGCGCCGCCGCCGATCTACCCCCTGAGACGGGGTCTGTGGGTCTAGCCGCTGACAGCCACGTCGAGTGCGGCGGCCGGAACGTGCTCGCTGTAGGCCGAGCGCAGCCTCAGCTCTGCGCTCGGCGAGGCCCCGATGTGATCGAGGCCGAGGAGGGCCGCACCCACCACGGGTGGCACGTCGACCAGGCGGACCTGGGCGAGTGGGGCGGCTTCCAGGATCTGCTGACGGACCGGGCCGACCACCACGTCACCGGTGTGGGTCAGGACTCCGCCGCCCAGCACCACGTCCACGGGCTCGTCCATCAGGTCGAGCTTGCGCATGGAGACGGTGGCGAGCACGACGATCTCCTCGATCAGGCGGTCGACCTGGGCCAGCGCGACCGAGTCGCCCTGCGCCGCCACCTCGAAGACCAAGGGACAGAGGGCGTGCGGGTCCAGTTCGATCTCCTCGAAGTGGATCTTCTCCACCACGTTGAAGATCGACGTTTCGCCGTAGTGCGCCAGCAGGGCGTCGAGCAGCAACGTCGGCTTGCCCCGGCCGTCCTCGGCGCGCACGGCGTGCCAGAGGGCGTCGTTGCCGAGCTGGCCGCCGCCACCCCAGTCGCCCGAGATCGCGCCCAGGGCCGGAAAACGGTGCGTCCGGCCGTCTCGTGCCACACCCACGGCGTTGATGCCCGCGCCGCAGACGACCGCGATGCCGCCCGCCGCCGCAGTACCCGCCCGCAGCAGCGCGAACGTGTCGTTGCCGACGAACGTCGTCTTCGACCAGCCTCGCTCGGTGATCGCCCGCGTCAGGTCCTCCTCCTCGCGGGGCAGGTCCGCTCCCGCGAGATAGGCGGAGGTGTGCGCGGCGATCGGCTCGTCAGGGGACAGTCCCGCCTGAGCTGCGGCCTCGCGTGCCAGTCCCTCGAACACGTCGAGTCCGCGCTTCATGCCCACGGTCTGCGGCGGGGCACCGGGCCCGCGCACCTGCGCGAGCACCTTGCCGTCCGCGTCGACCAGGAGCACCGCGGTCTTGCTGTTCCCGCCGTCGATGGCGAGCACACGGTCGGTCATCGTTGTCAGTTTCCCTTCACCCACGGCAGCAGGTCGCGGTTCTGCGCGATCAGCTCGTCGGCCAGCTGGTCCGCGATGGCGTGCTGGCCGATCAGCGGGTGGGCGAGCAGCGCGTTCGCCACTCGGTCGCGGCCACCGTGCTTGGCCGCTTCCAGCGCCAGGTACTCGTACGCGGTGACGTGCGAGATCAGGCCGGAGATGGACGGTTCCACCGGACGGACCGGCAGCGCCTTGCCGCCGTTGGAGTCCACAGTGGAGGACACTTCGATCACGGCGTCGTCGGGCAGGAAGGGCAGCGAGCCGTTGTTCTGCACGTTCACCACGTGCTTCTCAGCGCCAGCGCCACCGGTCAGCGCGTGCACGAGCTGCACGGCCGCCTCGGAGTAGTACGCGCCGCCGCGTTGCGACAGCTGCTCCGGCTTCGTCACGACCGACGGGTCGCCGTAGATGTCGAGCAGTTCCTTCTCGACCGCGGCCACGACCTCGGCGCGCGGCGGTGAGGTGAGCTGCTTCTGCACGACGGCGTCGTGGTTGTAGAAGTAGTTCAGGTAGTACGACGGCACCATGTTCAGGCGCCGCATCAGCTCGCCGTCGATGCCGATGTGCTCGGCGAGACCCTCGACGTGGTCCGCGAGCAGCTCCGGCAGGCGGTCGACGCCGTCCACGTACACGCCGCGTTCCCACGTGAGGTGGTTCAGCCCGACGTGCTCCAGCTCCACAGTGGACGGATCCACGCCGAGCAGTGCGGACGTCCAGCGCTGGAACGTGATCGCCACGTTGCACAGGCCGATCGCCTTGTGACCCTCCTGCAGCAGCGCGCGCGTCACGATGCCGACCGGGTTCGTGAAGTTCACGATCCACGTGTCGGGGCCCGCGATCCTGCGCACCTTCTCCGCGATGTCCAGGACCACCGGCACGGTCCGCAGGGCCTTGGCGAGGCCTCCCGCGCCGGTGGTCTCCTGGCCGACGCACCCGCAGCTGAGCGGGAACGTCTCGTCCGAGGCGCGCGCCTTCTGCCCGCCGACCCGCAGTTGCAGCAGCACGGCCGACGCGCCCTCGATGCCTTCTTCGAGCGACGTGGTCGTGCGCACCTTCGCCCCGTGACCCGCGTGCTCCAGCAACCGCTGGCTGAACGGGCCGATCAGCGAGAGGCGGTGCTCGTCCGGGTCGACGAGGACGATCTCGTCCACCGCCAGGCTGGTGCGACGGCCGGCGATGCCGTCGATCAGCTCCGGTGTGTAGGTGGACCCGCCACCGACGACGGTGAGTTTCATCCCTTGACTCCCGTGAAAGTGATGCCCTTGACGAACGACTTCTGGGCGAAGACGAAGAGGACGACGGCCGGGATCATCGTCAGGAACGTGACGGCCATCGAGGAGTTCCACTGGACGATGTGCATGCCCTTGAACGTCGCCAGCGCCAGCGACAACGTCCACTGGTCCTTGACCTCACCCGTGTAGAGCAACGGGCCGAAGTAGTCGTTCCAGGTGAAGAGGAAGCAGAACAGCGCGGTGGCCGCGATGCCGGGCTTCGCCATCGGAATGATGATCCGGACCAGTGCCTGGAACTCCGAGCACCCGTCCACCCGCGCGGCGTCCACGTAGGACTGCGGGATGGTCAGCATGAACTGGCGCAGCAGGAAGATGCTGAACGCGTCGAACAGGAAGTACGGCGCGATCAACGGCACCAGCGTGCCCGTCAGGCCCAGCGACGACCACGTGTCGTACAGCGGCACGGCCACGACCTGCGGCGGCAGCATCATCGCGCCGATGACGAGGATGAACGCCACGTTCCGGCCGCGCCACTTCAGCTTCGCGAGCGCGTAGGCCGCCGGGATCGACGAGATCAGCATGCCCAGCGTCGCGAGCAGCGAGTACGTGAGGCTGTTGATCAGGTACTGGAACAGCGGGGCCTTGTCGAAGACCTCGACGAAGTTCTCCCAGTGCCACTCGGTCGGCCAGAGGTTCGACGTGAACGCCTGGTCGTCCGACATCACCGCGGTGAGGAAGACGAACACGACCGGCGTGGCGAACATCAGGCCGAGCGCGAGCCCGATCGCATGTGTCGCGACCCAGTTCAGGATGCCGCCGACGTCGCGCTTGCGACGAGGCTGCTCCGGTTCCGCTGGGACGTCGACCGGTGGTTTGGTCAGCGTGGCGGTCATGCTCCCGGACCCCCTTCCTCAGCGGTGGAGTTCTTGCGCATCCGCTGGACCAGCACGATGGTCACGGCGAACGAGATGATGAACAGGACCGTGGCCATGGCGGCCGCGTAGCCCATGTCGAAGTAGCGGAAGCCTTGCGTGTACAGGTAAACCGGGAACGTCAGCGTGGAGTTGTCCGGGAAACCGAGATATTTGGTCGATCCTGTCGCGTCCGCTGCTCCAGAGCCGGCCGACCCCGCGACGACCGCCTGCGTGAAGAGCTGCAACGCGAGGATCACCGAGTTCACGATGCCGAAGAGCAGCACCGGGGAGATCGTCGGAAGCGTGACGTGCCACCAGCGCCGGATCGGGCCGGCGCCGTCGAGTTCGGCTGCCTCGTACTGCTCCTGCGGCACGTCCAGGATCGCGGCGAGGATGATGATCATCAGGTCGCCGGAGATCCAGAGCATGATCGCGGTGATGCCGGGCTTGGCCCATGCCGGGTCCGAGAAGAACAGCGGCGCGTCGACCCCGAACCAGCCGAGCACGCTGTCCAGTGGACCGCCGTTGGGACGCATCACCATGAAGAACACGAGTGTCGCGGCCACCGGCGGCGCCAGTGAGGGCAGGTAGCAGAGCGTCCGGATCAACCCGACGCCCGACTTGAGACGTGCGATGACCGATGCCACGCCCAGCGCGAACACCGTCCGCGCGATCGTGAGCACGACGACGAACCACAAGGTGTTCGCGATCGCCTTGGTGAGCAAGGGATCTTTGAACATGAACTCGTAGTTGGCGAGTCCGTTGAACTCCGGCGGGTTGATCAGGTCGTACTTCGTGAAGCTGAAGATGACCGTGGCGACCAACGGGTACACGAAGAACAGGACGAAGCCGATGAGTGCCGGGGCCATGAACCCGAGCACGGCTAGACGGTGGCGGGCACGTGCCCGCCCCTTGCCGGGGGCGGGCCGCGCGCCGAGCGTGGCGGTCATCTTGCTGATCCCTACTTGCCGCTCTTGGCGATCTGGTCGTCGATGTTCTTGTCGACTTCCTTGAGGCCTGCCGCCAGGTCCGGGACCTTGCCGGACTGGTAGGAGACCGAGAAGTCCGTGACGGCCTTGATGTGCGCGTCACCGATGGGGGTGACCGGGTTGCCCTTGAGCTTGTCGCTCTTGGCGAGGTCGATGAACGTCTTGAACTGCTCGTCCACCTCGAGCTTGGAGCTGTCCATCGCGGCCTTGGTGCTCGGCACGTTCTTGATGGCGTTGGACAGGTCGACGATCGTGTCGGTGTCGAACGTCAGGTGCTTGATCAGCTCCCACGCGGCGCCGGCGTTCTTGGCACCCTTGGGAATGCCCATGATCGTGCCGGTGGTGAACGCGGTGCCGTAGTCGGCGGGCTTCCAGGTCGGGAACGGAGCCGTGCCGAACTTGATCTGCGGCGCCTGCGCCTTGAGGAAGGCGGTGCGGTACTCGCCGTCGATCATGATCGCGATCTTGCCCTGGTGGAACGCGTGGTCGGCCGAGTACTCCTGGCCGAGACCCGCGCGGAACCGCTCCAGCGCGTCGTAGCCGTAGAAGTCGACGAGCTTCTTCTGGAACGTCATCATCTCGGTGAAGCCGGGGGAGCTGGAGAGACCGGACTTGCCGTCCTTCTCCCACTCCGCGCCGAACGTCGGCGCGAGGATGGTCGGGCGGTTCGCGTAGAAGCCCATCGTGGGCAGGTAACCCGCCACCTCGATGTCACCGTTCGGCGCCTTCTTGGTCGCCTTCACGGCCGCGTCGTACAGCTCGTCCAGCGTCTTGGGCGGGTTCGCGATGCCGGCGCCCGTAAGCAGGTCCTTGTTGTAGTACATGGCGTACACGTCGGTGAGCATGGGCATCGCACAGCGGTTGCCCTTGTACTCGGTGTAAGCCTGCACCGCGGGGGAGAGCTGGTTCAGGTCGACCTTGTCGCGGTCGATGTAGGACTTCAGCGGCTGGAACGCGCCGGAGGAGCAGAACTGGCCGATGTTGTCCGTGGTGAACGACAGCGCGACGTCCGGCGTGTTGCCCGAACGGATGCCCGCGGTGATCTTGTCGTCGTCCTGCGAACCCTCGTGCTTGATCTCGATGTTCGGGAACTTCTTGTTGAAGGTCTTGAGAGCCTTCGTGACCTCTTCGTACTCGCGGTCGGAGTAGTTGCTCCAGACCGTGAGCGTGAGCTTGTCGTCCTTGCCAGGAGCAGCGGCGGCATCGGAACTCGCGCCGCCACCCTTGCCCGCCGCACATGCGGTGAGGGTCAGCGCTGCGGCGACACAGAGCAAGGCAGCACGGGTGTGCTTGCGCATGTGCACTCCTTCTCGATCAACGTGGGGACCCGGCGACCACTGGGCCGCGGAATGGAGCCGTGGTGGCTGCCGGGAGGCCGAACACCTCTTCGCGGGCGAAGGCCAGCGCCGAGTGCAGTGCGCCGCTGCGCACTGGTTTCCCGGTGACCAAAGCCAGCTGAATAGGTGTTCTCGGCACCACCAGTTGCCGCAGTTCCGCGGCAACGAGGTCGTTCAGCGTGGTTCCGCCTGCCTGCGCGATGTCGCCGGACAGGAGGATGAGTTCCGGGTCGAGCACCGCGACGACGCTAGCCACGCCCGTGGCTATGCGCTTGGCGAGATCGGCCATGAACTCACGGCCCGACGGACCCGCGGCCAACGCCTTGCGCACGGCACCGTGGCCGTTGCGCGCGGCGAGCCCGTGGGCGCGTGCGAGCTTGCAGATCGACGTGTTGCTGAGCAGTTCACCGAACGTGCCGCCGGAGCGGTCCGTGTCGGTGTCGGCCGCCGCGCGGTCGGGGATCATCAGCCCGTCGATCTCGCCCGCGCCACCGGAAGCGCCGCGCAGCAGCGATCCGTTGACGACGACGGCGGCACCGACGAGGTCCGCGGGCCAGATGACGACGAAGTCGCTCACCTTGGTGGCCCGTCCGGCGACCATCTCCTCCAGCGCGACGAGGTTGACGTCGTTCTCTACGCTCACCGATGTCGCGAGCTGCTCCCGCAACTGGCCGGGCATGTCGAAATTGCTCCAGCCGGGCAGATGTGGTGCGTAGGCGAGCTCACCGTTCGCGGGGTTCACCGCTCCCGGACAGCCCACCACGACGTGCAGCAACTGGTCGGCGCTCAGACCCGCTTGCCCGCAGGCCTTGCCGACCGCGCTCACGAACGCCTCCAGCACGCCGTGCTTCGCGGGCATCGGCGCCTTGTACTCGGTGAGCACGGCACCGGAGATGTCCGCGATCGCGATGTCGACCGTCTCAGGGGTGAGATCGACAGCGGCGATGTGCGCAAGCGCCCCGTTGACCGACCACAGCTGAGCTCGTGGCCCGCGTCCGCCGCCACGCAGTCCGTTGCGGACCACGGTGTCGGCGTCTTCGAGCCGGGTGAGCAGCTGTGCGGTCGCCGGCTTGGAGAGGCCGATCAGACCTTCCAACTCCGACCTGGTCAGCGGCCCGTTGCGCAGCAAAGCCTCGATGGCTGCGCGGTCGTTGATCTCCCGCAACAGTCGTGGGCTTCCGGCACGCATTAGGTCCGCTCCTGTCTGTTAACTTTCCAGACGATTTCGGCAGACGGTAGTGACCTGGTTCACCGGGGTCAATCCCCGATATGGGTCCGTTACCTGAGTTAGGTTCGCCTAAGGCACCCTGGAACCATGACCGACGTGCGCCAGGAGTCGCTCGCATCACTGCTCGGAGGCCGAGGCGGCGCCCTCGACGCCTCCCTGCCACCTCTGGCGTTCGTCGCGGGCTGGCTGCTGTTCGGGCACTCCATCGGCGCGGGTGCGGTGATCGCCGTCCTGTGCGGCGTGGCGATCGGCGTTTTCCGCCTGGTGCGTGGCGAGAAACCCCGCGCTGTTCTGCTCTCGGTCCTGCTGGTCGTGGCGGCGGCGTTGGTCGCCCTCTACACCGGGCGCGTCGAGGACTTCTTCCTCATCCAGCTGTTGTCCAACGTGGCCTCGGCCCTCGCGTGGGCGGGCTCGATCGCCGTGCGCTGGCCGTTCCTGGGGCTCGTCGTCGGGACGCTGCTCGGGCAGAAGACCCGATGGCGCCGAGATCCTGCCCTTTTGCGCGCCTACTCGGTCGCGTCGTGGGCCTGGGTCGGTCAGTACGTGCTGCGGGTCGCCATCTTCACGCCGTTGTGGCTCGACGCGCAGGTGTTCTGGCTGGCGACCTTGCGGGTGGCGCTGTCGTGGCCGTTGCAGATCGTCTGCATCCTGGTGTCGGGGTGGCTGCTGAAGCGGGCGCTGCCGAACGGGCATCCCGGGTTCCGGCATCCGCGGGTGCCAGAGTCCACTGCTAGGTCGGCGGACTAGGGGTATGCCCTACTAGGGTTGCAGAAGGATCCTTTTGCAACTTGACGGCCGGAGTGGACATGTACGTCTCGCAGGTGAAGCTGCGGAACATCAAGGGGTTCCACGGCGCCCGCGAGGTGGATCTGACTCTCACGCGTCCGGACGGCTCGCACACGGGGTGGACCGTCATCGCGGGTCGAAATGGCTCGGGAAAGTCCACGTTGCTGCAGGCGATCGCATTGACGCTCGGTGGCTCGCGTGCTGTTTACGCGTTCATGCAGGATTTTGATAACTGGATCACGCACGGGACATCTCGGGCACTGGCAGATCTGCAGATCGCTTCGAATCCAGATCTCGATTCCATCGAGCCAGCGCTGTTTCCAGCGGACAAGTTTTTTCAGTTGAGGCTTCACTGGGGCGAGCAGTCACTTTTCGGGACTAGTGAAGGCTTGAACAGGCCTCGGTCAGTTGCGTCGATGTATGCCGCATACGGACCGTTTCGTCGAATGACAGGTGCGGTCCGCAGATCGTCCAGCCGAGTGGCGAGCATCGCAAGCTTGTTCAATGAGGACGCATCACTCGCGGACGGCGTCAGCTGGTTGATCCGGCAGCATCTGAGGGCACTCGAAGGTGAGCCGGGCGCGAACGAACTGAAACAAGCCGCGCTTCGCCTTTTGAGCGATGGCCTGCTCCCCGATGACCACAAGGTCGACGACGTCACGTCGGACGGGCTTTGGGTCACTTGCGGCGAGAGCAAGTTTCCGTTGCGTGAGACAAGTGACGGATACAGGACCGTGACGGCTCTCGTTGTGGATCTGCTCAAACAGATTCATGACATCTACGGGAGGCTTCAGATAGAGGGCAATGTCATCACTTCACCTGGCGTGGTGATCATCGATGAGGTTGATGCCCACCTCCATGTGTCATGGCAGCAGCGCATCGGCGGCTGGCTCAAGGCTCACTTCCCCAACATCCAGTTCATCGTGACGACGCACAGTCCGTACATCTGCCAGGCCGCAGACCCCGGCGGCCTGATCCGGTTGCCTGGGCCTGAGGAGCAACTGCCTCCGCACGTCGTCGACCAGGATCTGTATGAGCGTGTTGTGTATGGCAGCGGCGACGACGCGGTGCTCACCGAGCTGTTCGGCCTCGACTCGGCCTACTCGGAACAAGCCGAGCGACTGCGCAAGCAACTTGTCGAGCTGGAAGTCAAGGTCATCGGTGGCAAGGCCGACGAGCAGGAAGTCCAGCGGTACAAGGAACTCAGGGAGAAGCTCACGAGTTCGCTGACTGCCCGTGCGGACGAGGTGGCTGCTCGATTGCACGACGAATGATCAGGATTGTTCGTTCTGATCTTCCAGTGCACACGGTGGCCAAGATGGGCGAGCTGACCCAAGCGATCAACTTGATCCCGTCCACCGAACGGCCTGAGAAGGCTCGTGCTTCGTGGGGTAGCCACTCGACGGTTCGGAAGTCCGTCAGAACGGTGCTCGGCGAGATGGCCGTGGGGTTCACGACGTGCATGTACTGCGGCGAGAGTCGTGGCACCGACGTCGACCACTTCGAGCCCATTGCTCGCAACCCACTGCGCACCTTCGATTGGCTCAACCACGTTCTCGCCTGCTCGATGTGCAACAGTCACCGGAAAGGCAAACTGTTTCCGGTCGACGTGGACGGCGAACCGTTGCTGATCGACCCCACGGCCGAAGATCCGTTCGACCATCTGCTCCTGACGTTGTCGCTGGGTGTCTACAGCCCGTTGACGCCGAAGGGCGAGACGACGATCGAGGTGCTCGGGCTCAACGACCGCGGACTCCCGAAGGGGCGCATGCACGCCCGAAAAGTGGTTGGGCTTGCTCTGCGTGAATGGGACCGGGCGCGTGATCGCGAGCGTGCGGACGAGATGTTGGAGCAGGTTCACACGGTGCAGGATCAGCCGATGGCGGACGTGTGCCAGTCCATGTTGCGGCAGGCGCTCAGCCCAGGCGCGGACATCGTGTTCAGCGAATCGCCGGACCTGCTCGCCCTTCTGCGCAGAGAAGACCTGCGCGAGGCGTTGCTGAGGTAGGTCAGCGCTTCTTCCTCTTCTTGCCGGAGCCGGGCACCGTTCCGGTCTTGGCCGGTGCGGGCGGCGGTTCGGGGAAGGCCTCGATGTAGTCCTGGATCCGCATGCTCTTGAGGAAGACTTTGATCACGAAGCGCTGCAGCAGATAGAGGAACACGACGGCGGCGATGCCCAGAGTCACGACCGAGGCCGGATCCACCACACCGCCGGACGCGAAGAACTGATCCTGCATCTTCGCCGAACCGGTGATGAGCGACAGCGTCATCCCGGACAGCATGACCAGAGGCATGAGCAGAAACGCACCGACGAGCCCGAGGACGTAGGGGCGGCTGTCAGTGCGAACGACTTCCTTCGGCCGGGATTGCGGGGAGACGCCCGTGACGGTGTTCCAGCTCCTCTTCTCGAACGGATCTTCGATGAGCTCAACGGCTGAGGACCGCGCCCGCACCACGGCGAGTGCGGTCTGGCCGTGGTGCGTGGTCACTGGAATCAGCAGCTCTCGCGCGGTGCCGACGACGTGCAGCGCCGGACCGGGGGTCACGACGAACTCACGTGTGCACGCCCAGACCCAGTTCGAGAACACTCGCACCTGGCAGACCGTCTCCTGCTCGACCTCGATCAGCTCGATCGACCGCAAAGCCGTCCAGGGCACTGCGATCACGTCCCGTGAACGTTTGCGCCGCGACGCCAGACTGTCCAGGACCAGCCGGTCCGCCCTCACGCACAACCGGGCTTGGAGATCTCTGATGGGAAACGGGATCTCCAGTTTCGACGAGATCAGCCTGGTCGTGACGGGCCGGGTCAGCACGAGCCGCGCTGCTTCGCTGGCCAACCAGCAGGTCACGACCAGGCCGACGCCGATCGCGAGTGCGATCGGCGCGCCTCGCTTGCCGGCGATGAAGAAGCAGGTGATGACGGAGAGGAACAATCCGGGGAACGCGGCCCAGCGCGCCCAGATCGGCCACATCGTCGAGCGACGCCAGTGCCACCCCAGTCCGATGGCGATGATCAGCCAGATGGCACCGCCTCCGAGCACGAGTTCGAGCACGCTTCGCGTGGGCTGACCGCTACGTCCGGCAAGCCTCGCGTCCCACTCGGTGAGGCTCGGATACGCGGCGACCGGGATGAACGCGGCCAGGGCGACCAGCAGCAGCCCGGCCGCCCTGCGCACGAAGACTTCGATCACAGGTCGCCCTCCATGCGCTTGAACGCCCCAGGCTGCTCCACGTTCGTGCGCTGACCCTCCCAGTACTCGCGCCAGGCGTCGTTCTTCTCGTCCTGCTTCACCTCGGCGTCCGCCTCGCGGTGCGTCTGGTCGCTCCACTCCTGGACCGCCGCGTTGCCGAGGATCTTGGGGTAGTTCGGCAGGGAGATCTCGGGGAGTTCGTGGCCGAGCACCTTCGGGGTGATCCCACGTTCGAGCACATCGCTCGCGTTGTCGAAGCGCGGATTTCCCACGTTCAGGCTGTCCCGCAGATTCGCGTTGCGCGTTTCCTCCAGCGACTTCACCGCGTCGGCCTTGGTGTTCTTGAGGGCGTCGCCCTTCTCGCCGAGTTCCTCCAGGCGCTTGAGGTCTTTGGCGTCGAGCTTGCCCTGCTCCGCCTTCTTCGCGAGGTGCACCACGTCAGTGGCCTGGCGGGCGGCCTTCTGGTTGTAGTCGGTCACGGTTCGCTTGAGGTTCTTGGTGGTGTTCCCCATGGTGTCCCGCGAGTGCCTGGCCTTCTCGGCGACCTTCTCGAGCTGCTTGACCACTTTGCTGATCTTCTTGGCGTTCTTGCCCGCCGTGATCGCGCCCTGAGCCACCGTGTCCGCGATGAACGCGGCTTCCGACGCACCGAAGGTGATCGGGGCCAACGCCGTCGCCGCGGCGAACTTGATGATCGTGTTCGAGACGAACGACGCGATGGCGTCCCGGACCGCTCCCCGTACAACGCCGACCGCTGATGCCGCGACCGTCATGGCCTGGGCTGCTGACGTGGCGTGGCTCGCGCCGCCCGCGACCACGTTCGAGAAGTCCTGCACGGCCTTGCGATAGCCCTCGACCGCAGGACCTTGCGAACCGCTCAACGTGTTCAGCGTGCCTGAGTACTTGTCCGCGGTTTCCTGCATGCGCTGGGCGATGTTGCTCCACGTGGTCGCCATCGCGTTGACGGCGTCCGGGTCACCCGCGAGCAGGTCGAGGCCTTCCTTGAGAAACCCGATGTGCTCGATCAGCCAGCCGATGCCGGCCGACAGCAGACTGCCCAGCGGGTTCGTCACGAACCCGAGGAGATCCATGCCGAATCCCGCCAGGTCGCCGAGAACAGCCGTCCAGTCGCCCTTTGCGCCGTCGTAGATCAGGTTGGCCGAACTGCTGAAAATGCCCGCCGCGTCCCACGCCTGGGTGGGACTGTCGAAGTTCGAGAACCCGGTCGCGTCTCCGGCCTCGAACTCCTCGGTCGCGTTGAGGGGGTTCAGTTCTCCGATGTTCTGCGGTTCGTCGCTCACGGCTTCGTCCTGTCCAGGCCCTCGCGCAGTTTCGCGAACATCTGCGACGTGGCCTCCTCCTGGTCGGCGTAGGTCTGACGCATGCCGGAGAACCTCTCCACGACGGAGTCGCCGGCCTTCTTGACGGTGTCGACGTAGTCGCCCGCCTCGTTCGTCCAGTTCTGCATGATCTCGGCGAAGAACATGCCGACGACGCCCCACGTCTGTGGGTTGCCGATGTAGGACGAAGCCGCGTCGGCCGCGCCGGGAAGGCCTGCGATGAGGGCCTTGAGTTCACGTTCGTGCACTTCAAGGGCCTGAAGGTCTACCTGGAAGCCCGACATCACCAGCCACCTTCCTTCTTGAAGAGGCTGCGCTGGTCGTAGTCGGTGTCGTCGTCCTCGGCAGGGCGCCGGGCCGGACGAGGTGCAGGAGGCTGGGTCGTGGCCGCGTCCTGCTGTTCCTCGTTCACCACGAACTGTTGTGGTGTCGGAGGTTCGGGGTCTTCGTCCGGGATGTCGATCGGTGGGATCTGGGACTGGACGAACTGCATGGCTTCGCTGTTGTCGCCGATCAGCGGCGCCATGATCGTGGCGATCTGGCCCACGGCCTGGGCTTGAGCGCGCTTGGCCGTGGACATGACGAGAGCTGCCAGGCGGTCTTTGGGAAGGTCGTCGGCCTTCGTGCCGAACGACAGGCTGAGCAGCGCACCCCCTGCGCTCACGCTCACCGTCACGGCGCCGTCGGTGCTGGTGGCGGCGCCGGTCAGGTTCGCGATCTGGGACTTGGCTTCTTCCGCCTGTTCGAGCAGGGCTGCGGTGCGCTGCTCGTAGTCCTCGATGAGTTGGTTCGGATCGGTCATGTGGGCCCCCCTTGCACGTGCGTGAGGGGGACGCTACCGAGAGTTACCGTGCCGTGCCGGGGAAACGAGCGAAGCGCAAGAAGGCGGACCAGGTCTCGGCGGAAAGTGGGAGATGGGTGGTCGGCGCCTTGCTGTCCCGGATGCCGACGCCCTTGCCGACCTCGACACAGTTGTCGCTGCTGCCGCTGTAGCTGCTCTTGCGCCAGGTGGTCATCAGGGACCCTCCAAGATGTTGTCGATCACCGCCCTCGATTCTTCCTCAGTCAGCGCGATGGCTGCGAGGGCCGTCAGGATGTCCTCGTGGACCTTGACGGTGTCCGGGTCGTCGAAGAACAGACATGAATTCACGCTGTCGACGTAGACGACGGGCGGGTACTTCGGGAACTTCATCACCCGGAAGTCACCACAGGCACCCGCGTGCATTCCGGCCGAGCGAGGAATGATCCGCAGGCTGATGTAACTCCGCACGGACATCCTGAGCAGGTGGGCCAACTGTTCCCGCCACACCTCGGGTCCGCCGACCTGGAGCAGGAGCGCCTGTTCGTGCACGAAGAACGTGAACTTCCGGCCTGGTTCCAGGATTTCCGCTCGTGCCGCTCGTGCAGCGGCGACCTTGGGGACGTCCTCCGCTTTGATCACCGTCGAGTGCTCGGTGACGACGTAGCCGTATTCGGGCGTTTGCAGCAGGCCAGGAACGATGATCATTGACCAGCAGTCGATCTCGTCGGCGTCTTGTTCCTGGTCGATCAGCGTGCGGACCTGGTCCGGCACGCCGTCCTCCGGCATCTGCAGCCAGGCGTTGCCGGACTCTCGGAAGAGTGCCAGCAGGTGTTCGCGTTCCTCGACCGTGGCCCGGCAGTACCCGAGCAGCAGCAGGACGTCCGCCTCGGTCACGCCGCCCTTGCCGAGCGTCATGTCGGAGATCTTGGCTTCCTGCCAGCCGAGGAGTTCGGCGAGCTTGCGGTGGGTGAGGCCGGTCCTGGCGATGATGGCGCGAATCGTGCCACCGAACTCCCGGCCCACCACACTGGACGATCTTTTGGGCATGCGGGAAAGCTAGGCCCGGCAGGTCATCCTTCTCCATTGTTTCCGGTCAAATGTGCCTGAAGGTAGGACGCATGGAGCGGCTCCATGTTTCGGATGATCTTGCCGCTCGACGTTCTCGGAAGTGTGTCCATGAGGTGGAAATGTGCCGGGAGCTTGAATTCCGCGAGCCTTTCCGTGCACCACTCCGTCAACGCCTGCGCGGTGAGCGGGTTGCTGCCGGTGCCCACGTACGCGCGGATCTCCGCCTTGCCGACCGCGACGGCCTCCGTTACCTGCGGGTGTCCACACAGGACGTGTTCGACCTCGGTCAGGTCGATCTTCTTGCCGCGCACCACGACCAGCGAGTCGGCGCGGCCGAGCAGCCGGATCTCGCCGTCGTCGGACAGCTCGCCTCGGTCGCCGGTGCGGAACCAGCCGCCGGAGAACCGCGTCGAGTCGTTCTCGGACAGGTAAGGCGTTTCTTTCAGCGCCACCTCCACCAGGCCGTCGCGCACGCGTGCCGTGATGCCCTGCATGGGCTTTCCGACCGACGGGCGGACGGTGCCGTTGACCGCCATGGTGAGCGCGCCGGTCTCGGTGGTGCCGAAGCATTCGCCGACCGGGAACCCGTAGGTGGCCGCGAACCTGTCGGCCACGTTCTGCGGCATCAGCTCTCCGCCGGCGAAGGCGCCGCGGACCGTGCGCAACGAGTCGCAGTCGGGCGAGGAGGCCAGCAGGTCGAAGTGGAACGGCAGGCCGGTGACGAAGTCGACCTCGTGCGCCCGTGCGTGATGGAGGATGTCTTGTGCGGTGGGCTTTCCAGCGAACACGAGGTGCACGCCCGCCGCGAGAGAGTGCAGCAGGCCACCGATCAGGCCGAAGCTGGCGGCGGGGGAGTTCAGCAGCAGGAGGCGTTCGCCGCGTCTTGGCATGCCGTCGGATGCTTCGAACCGTGCCACCTCGTCGGTCAGGGACTCGGTGCTGCGGCCGATCACCTTCTGCCGTCCGGTCGAGCCGGAGCTGAACTGGACCAGCCGGTGCGGGGTCGCGGCGGGGAGACCCTCGACCGGCTCGGCCACGAGTCCGTACCGCTCCTGGAAACCCTGCGCGGGAACGCCACTGGGGTGCACGAGGAACTCGGGACGCGTCAGCTCGTGCAGGACATGGGTCTCGGCCTGGCGCAACCGGTGGTCGATCGAGATCACCTGCGCGCCGATGCTCCACAACGCGAGCACGGCCTCCAACTGGCTGAAGCTCGGCGGCACCTGGACGGCGACCGTGCTCCCGTCACGGATTCCGACGGCTTCGAACCGTGCGGCGTGAGCGGAGACGTCGGCGCGCAACAGGCCGTGCGTGACTGTGTTGCGGTGGCTGAAGATCGGCACATCGTCGCCGTGCCGGTGGAGCAGGTCGGTGATGAACTCGCGCATTTCTTTCAGTACTCCTTGCAGAACTCGCCGATCGGGAGGCCCACGTGCCGTTGCTCGGAAGCGATGTAGCCGAGCAGTTCGTCGCCGCGCTGAAGTTCGGTGACGTTGCGGACCTTGCCGCCGGGACCGAGCACGCGGACGTGCCAGTCGTCCTGCACCATCAGGTGGACCTCGACGTCCTCCGGCGAGCGCGCGGAGATGGTGAGCATCGGCCGTGACTCGAGCTTGGCCCTGCCGACGGTGATCTCGCGGGTGCGGCCCTCGGCGTTGACGGCAAGGACCTTGCTGCCGGACCGCAGTTCGGACAGGTAGTTGGTGCGGTTCGCCGGGCCCAGCACGTAGGAGTGCAGCGCGCCCGCGTTGACCCGGAACGGTCGTGTGGGCATGTACGGCAACGGATGCGTTTCGCTGCAACAGAGGATGAAGCCCGACGAGAACGAGCCGACGAGGATGCCCTCGTCCTCCTGGAAGTGCGAGGCGGTGTCGACGCAGACGCGGTCGCCGAGACCGTTGTGGGTCAACGCTTCCACGGTGAGCGTGGTCAGGGTCAGCGGCGGGGACGTGACTTCCAGCAGCCGGGCCAGTTTGAACACGTCGGTCGCGTCGGCAGGGGCCATCAGCACGCCGTCCGAGCCGTGTTCCAGGCATTCGAGGACGATCGCGGCCTCGACGAGGTCGGTCACGACGGTGACGAGCTTGCCGGGTGCGCCGTCCGCTGCGGCGATCACGATCTCGAGGGGGATCTTCGTCGGGTCGGTGAACGCGACGACGGTGTGGTCGAGTCGTTCCGCTGCGGCACAAGCGAGTTTGAGCGTGCGGTCGTCGCTGACCGTCACAAAGGCGGAACCCGTGGACAACCGGTCGAGCTGGTCCTGCTCGTCCACGACCACGGTGACGAGGTGCGGGCTCTCGACGTGGTTCTCGGTCAGCAACACGCGGGTGATCGTCGGCGGCAGGTCGTCGAGCAGTGCGGGATCGTCCGCGACGACGCCGGCGATCCGGCTGTGCACCGCCGCGTCGATCACGGCGGTCCGGTGCTGTTCCGGGACGGTTCTGAGGTCGATCCAGGCGAACTTCACCGGTTCTCCAAGGTAGCGGTCAGTGCGTGCATGAGGCTTGCGTCGGTGGGCGCGTGGACGATCGACGCCAGCTCCGCGACCAGTTGCATCGGCGCGGGCGAGGTGAAGACCCGTCGTCCGACGGCGAGACCTGAGCAGCCGGCGGCCATCGCGGCACTGGCGTGGCCGGCCAGGCTGTTCGCCGAGGCAGGACCCCCCGCGACGATCACGGGAATCGGGCAGCTGGCCACGACCTCGGTCATGTCGTCGGCCAGGTTCGTCTTGACGATGTCCGCGCCGAGGTCCGCCGCGATGTTGACGACGTGGGCGAGCAGCGCGGGATCCCTCGGGTCGGCGACGCGGGGCCCGCGGGCGTAGGCCATCACGACCAGCGGGACGTTCCACGAGTCGCACGCCGCCGCGACCGCGCCGAGGTCGGTGAGCTGGCGGGCCTCCGTGTCGGAACCGATGTTGACGTGCACGCTCACCGCGTCGGCGCCGAGTCGCAGCGCCTCGTCGACCTCGCCGACGAGCACCTTCGCGTTGGCGTCGGCCATGTGCGCGGTGCCGGCGCTCAGGTGGACGATCAACGCACATCCGCCCAGCACGGCGGGTTCGATGGTGCGCACTCGTCCTTTGTGGACGATGATGGCGTCCGCACCGCCCTGCACGACGGCACGGATGAGCTCCTGCCACCTGTCCCGCGGCACCACCGGACCGTCCGAAACGCTGTGGTCCAACGGCACGAAGAGATACCTGTCGTCCTGCGGACGGGAAAGGCGTCGCAGCCGCAACGCTTTCCTCATGGCGCTCACACCCCTCGATCGTTTGGTGTCAACAGGGTGGAGGAGTCCGCGCGCACAGCGGCAGGTGTGAGGTGCCGATAATTCCCGAGTTATCGGCCTGATAGCGCAATCGCGCTTGCAACGGCGACAGAGCGTCATCTGGTGACACCCGCGTGGCCGTGTTTGTGGATCGGTAACTGCCCTAGGCTTCGTCGGTGCGAATGGAGCTCAGACATCTGCACGTGGTGCTGACCGTGGCAAGAGCAGGCAGCATCAGCAGAGCCGCCTCCCAGCTGAAGATCGCCCAGGCCGGGCTCACCGCGCAGGTGAGGCGCATCGAGGCGAGTCTCGGCGGTCCGGTGTTCCTGCGCCGCACCGACGGCGTCGAGCTCACCGAACTAGGCCGGCACGTCGTGCTGCAAGCCCAGGACCTGGTCGAACGCTTCGACGACCTGCTGGTCTCCTCGCGCAGGCTGGCCGAACGCGGCGAGTCGGGCATCCGCCTGGGCGGGGTGGTGGGCTCACCGACCGCGTTGCTCGTCGGCGTGGTGCGCGAGATGCTCCCCGGTCTGCCGCAGACCACTCACATCGAACGCGGCGGCGACGCGGTGCTGGAACTCGTCCGCACCGGCGACCTGGACCTCGCGCTGGTGGTGGAGTTCCCGCGCAGCCCGTTGCGGTTCCCCAAGGCGGTGGGCCTGCGTGGCGTGGTCACGGAACGCATGCTGATCGGCGTGCCGGTCGGCCACCGCCTGTCCGGCCGCAGCGAGGTGCTGCTGTCCGAACTGGCGGGCGAGGAGTGGGTGGCGCCGGACGAGAACCACGGCGGCCGCCTCAACCTCGACCTGGCCTGCGAGGCCGTGGGTTTCACTCCGCGCTGCGCCCACTTCGGCGTGGATCCGGTGGTGGCGGCGGACCTGGTGCGCTCCACCGGTGCCGTGGCGGGCTTCTTCCCCGGCCCCGACGTGCCGGGCGTGCTGCTCAAACCGATCATCGGCAACCCGCTGCACCGGCGGATCACGCTGGTGTGGAACACCGACGTCGACGCCGCCGAACACGTGGACGACGTGCACGCCGGACTGCTGCGCGCCTACCGCGACCGGACCCCGCACTCGGGCCGGCTGCTGGCGTCATGACTGCGGCGGCTGCGGTGGCTGCTGCGGGTACTGCTGTGGCGGATACGGCTGTTGCTGAGGCGGGTACGGCTGCTGCTGCGGATACGGTTGCTGCTGCGGCGGGTACGGGTACTGCTGTTGCTGCTGTGCGTAGTACTGCTGCTGGGCCCAGTACTGCTGTTGCTGCTGGTGATACCGCTCGCGGTTCTTCCTGTTGTTGCGGGTCACGACGATCACGACGATGACGATGACCGGGATGATGGCGTACCCGACCAGCCGGCCGAGGATCCTGGCGCCGCTGGGTTCAGCAGCAAGAACGTGGAGCATGGTTGCACTTTCGCACACATCTAGCTGGGCCGCGGGGCTTTGGGTCCGAGCACGTCCACGGCCGCCAGCCAGGCAGCACCGGCCGCGCCCTCCGTCGCCATGATCACCTGAGCGTTGCAGCGCGTGAGCAGCTCCTGCTTGAGGTGAGTCCCGACCGGCGTCTTGATCAGGCTGCCGACCAGCACGATGGGGGACGTGTCGGACGGCTCGCGCACGGCTGAGGCCGTGTCGGCGAGCAGCCGGGCGGCGGAGCCGACGATCGCCAGCGCCTCCGGGTCGCCGTGGTGGTAGGCCGAGCTGACCAGCGGGGCGAACCGCGCCAGCGCGATCGGGGGCTGGGCGTTGACGGCGTTGATCAGCTGGCCGCGGTTCTTCGCGCCGGCGGCGGTCAGGACGGCGGTGGCCAGGCCTTCCAGCGGCGCGTCCACGTCCAGCAGTCGCAGTGCCGCCCGGACGGCTTCGCGGCCCAGCCAGAACGCCGAGCCGTCGTCGCCGATCAGCCAGCCGTAGCCGCCGGACTGGGCGATCATGCGATGGCCGGCGATGCGGCCAGCAATGGAACCCGTGCCCGCCACCAGAACCGTGCCGTCGGGCGAGGAGGTGCCGGTGGCGAAGGCGGCCTCGCAGTCGGTGATCACCCGCATCGGGCAGTGCAGGCCCGCGCGTTCCCAGGCCTCGCGGAACAACGCGGAGATCGCGGGATCCGCCAGTTTCGAAGCGCCTGCCATGCCGAGGACGCCGGAACGGACCTTGCGGGAGTCGAGGCCGTCCAGGGCCTCCGCCAGCGCCTCGCCGATGTGGGCGGCGGCGACCGTCGGTGGGTGCGAGTTCGGGTTCGCGCCGCCCGCCAGGCCCTGGCCCAGGCGGGCGCCGTCCAGATCGAGCACCAGCGCCCTGGTCGAGGTGCCGCCGGCGTCGAGTCCCACAACCAGGTCCATAACGACCGAGTATGCCGAGACCCGCTCACCTTAGGCACGCCCAACCGGGTGTCACCTCACGAAAGCGCGGTTACCGCTTGCGTTGTGGTGGAAGAACACCAACGATCCAGACGAAAGCGGATCACCCGGACGAACCACTGTGGACAGTCCGGGAACGATCAGGCCGTAGTCGAACGTGGCGGCGGGCGTCACGTCGACCAGGTCGTCCGAGTCGGCGGGCGCGGTGTAAGGACTGCGCACGCCAACGGTGTAGGTCACCGGGCCGGATGGCAGAGCCGCCCGCGACACCGGCAGCACCACGACGTCGCTGTCGAACAGGTTCGTGTCGGTCGCGCCGTCCAGGCCGTTCAACGGCTGCTCGTCCACGACCTCGTCCGAACCGGCGACCTTGGTCCTGGCGAGCCAGATGTCGGCGGTGATGTCGCCGTCGGGGTTGGTCGGCTTCACGGCGGTGGTCACGAAGTCCTTGCCACCCACCGAGAACTTCACCTGGGGCTGGATGTTGCTGCCGATGTTCGCCCAGGTGCTCCAGGTCGCGACGCCGAACGCCAGCAGGTCGGACGTCGCCGTCGCACCCACGTAACGCAGGTCTCCACCACGAGCGGTGCGGTTGATCGCGCAGTTGTCCTGCACGTCAGGGCCGCAGTCGGGCAGGCGGTCTGAGCGTGCGCCGAGCTTCAGCACGGTCATGCGGGACTGGTAGTCCTGCTGGTCGAGGCCACGGCCCGCGACCCGTCCACCGGCCGCGGTCAGCCGCGACACCGGCTTCGGCGCCGCGTAGACGGGCACGTGCAGCGTCCGGTCGCCGGTGAACGTCACCTGGCCGGACGCCTCCGCCAGGAACTGACGGCCCTCGTCCAGCGCGACCGTGGGGTCGGGGGTCTTGCGCAACGCGGCGGGGTTCGAGATCCGCAGCTGCACGGGAACCGACGCCGAACCACCCGGCGGCAACGCGACGTACGGCGCGATGACCTGGAAGGACACGCCAGGCACGGTGGTGATCGGTTCGAAGCGCGCCTGCAGACGAACGCTCTGCGAACCCTTGTTCACCAACCGGATCGTGCGACTCGTCAGCACCGGACCGGCGGCCTCGACCGTGCCGAACGACGCGTCGCCCAGCGCCAGCACGTCGGACGACAGCGCGGCGAGCCCGTCCACCCGGCCCGCGCCGACCCTCATCGGCGCCTCCCGCACGCCCTTCGCGTCCTTGATCACACCGGACGCGGTGTTCATCAGCGCGGCCCTGATCTCCGCGACCGTCCACTTCGGATGGACCTCGCGCAGCAGCGCGGCGATCCCGGCGACGTGCGGCGACGCCATCGACGTGCCGCCCATCGACACACCGGCCGAGGCCGTTCCGGAGGCAGCGGAGAAGATCGTGTCACCCGGCGCGGCCACGGCGATCGACGAGCGGGAACGCGACGACGACGGCGTGATCGTGTCCGCGATCGCCGGCTCCACGGATGGCACCGCGACCTTCAACGCCGAGGTCAGGTGCACGCTCAGGGGCCCGGCTTCCAGCGCGGGACGCAGTGCGGTGGAAGCCGCCGCCGTCAGCTGGAACGCGGGAATGTGCGCGTTTCCGGCGATTCCGGCCGCGAACACCGGCAGGGAGGTCGGCAGCAGCACTCCGGCCGCCCCGGCCTTCCAGGCGTTGTCGGTGCGGGCACCGGAACCGCAGGCGCGGGTGGCGTCGCTGTCGTCCCACTCCAGCCAGACGATCTTCCCGGCGAGCGCCTCCGAGATCGGCTTGCAGCCATCCACATCGGACGAAAGCCGCACCACGGGCAGAGTCAGGTCGAAGGAGTCCTTGAAGTTCTGGCTGTACTGGCCGGGCCACTGCTTCCCGGCGACCTCCAGCCCGTCCAGCATCGAGAACGAGTCGCGGCTGTTCGCCACGGAGATCGCCTCGGGGGTGTTGCCGGGAGATCCGGAGACGTCGTAGAAGTCGCCACCGTTGCCGGCCGCCGCGACCACCACCACGCCGTGCTCCACGAGCTTGCGCACGAACAGCGAGTCCGGGTCGTCCGGTGCGCCGAAGTCGCTGCCCAGCGACAGGTTGACCACGTCGAGCTTGTCGGCGAAGTCGCCGTCGCCGTTGGGGTCGAGAGCCCAGTCCAGTGCCTGCGCGGTCAGGTTCGTGCCGCCCTCGCAGCCGAACACCTTCAGCGCGTAGAGCGACGCCTTGGGGGCCGTGCCCGGTCCGATCTTCAACGAGTCGAGATCGACCGACGAGTAGGAACCGCGATAGGTCGTGCCGTCGGCGTTGACCCCGTACCCGGCTGCGGTCCCGGCGACGTGCGTGCCGTGGCCCTCGCAGTCCAGCGGGTCCGCGTCCGGCTCCGGGATCGACCCGGACTTGCCGGTGTAGGCGTCGCCCGCGAAGTCGTGGCCGCCGACGACCTTGGCGTTGGGGAACGTGCCGCCGCCGAAGTCCGCGTGCCGGTAGTCGATGCCGGTGTCGATCACGCCGATCCGCACGCCGTCGCCGAAGCGCCCGAGCGACTTCCAGACGTCGGACGTCCGGGTGAGGCGGACGGCGTGGGCGTTCGTGAGCTTCTTGGGGACCATCCGGTGCACCGCCCGCACCTCGGGCATGCGCGCCAAAGCAGACAAGCGTGACTTGTCGGCCGACAGCACGACGCCGGGCACCGCGTTGGTCGTTCGGGCGACTTCCCGGCCGCCGGATCGGGACACGACGCGGGAGACGTGGTCCGATGTCCGATCCCGCGCTGAACGCGCCTGCGCAACGGTGCCCGTGTCAGCGGCTGCGGTCGAGGTCAGCTCGACGAAAACGGTTACAGGCTCGACGGGGCCGGATGGTGCGAGCAGTGCGCCCACCAGGAGTGATGCGGTCACCAGATTCATGATCAACTCCTCTTATTCATCGGACGACTTCACGCTGGGCTCTAGACGAAACCGGCCTTGCAGGGCTATACATCCGATGTATTTCGTAGGGTGTGAGCAGAGGAGGAACGGCCGTGCAGTTCTTGCGCCTGGGGCCGGTCGGCGACGAACGTCCTGCAGTCAGGACCGACGACGGGACCACATACGACCTCCTGCCGATCACCCCGGACATCGACGGGGCCTTCCTCGCGAACGACGGCGTGAACCGCGTGCGCGCCGCCCTCGAGGCCGGCGAACTGGGGGCGCTGAGCACCGAGGACGTGCGCGTCGGGGCGCCGCTCGCGCATCCGGGCAAGGTCATCTGCATCGGCCTCAACTACCGCGACCACGCGGAGGAGACCGGCGCGGACATCCCTGGCGAGCCGGTGATGTTCCTCAAGACGCCCGACACGATCGTGGGCCCGTACGACGAGGTGCTCGTGCCGCGCCGGTCCGTGAAGACCGACTGGGAGGTCGAGCTCGGCGTCGTCATCGGGCGCACCGCCCGCTACCTCGAGTCCGAAGAGGACGCTCTGGCGTGCGTCGGCGCGTACGTGCTCTCGCACGACGTGTCCGAGCGCGAGTTCCAGATCGAGCGCGGCGGGACGTGGGACAAGGGCAAGAACTGCGAGACGTTCAACCCGCTCGGCCCCTTCCTCGTGCCCGCCGACGAGATCGCCGACCCGCAGAGCCTGGAGATGCGGCTCTGGGTGAACGGCGAGATCAAGCAGAACTCGTCCACCAAGAACATGATCTTCCCGGTGGCGGAGATCGTTCGCTACCTCAGCCAGTTCCTTGTCCTTCGTCCGGGTGACGTCATCAACACGGGTACACCCGCTGGTGTCGCGCTCGGCCAGCCGGAGCCGAAGCCGTACCTGCGCGCCGGTGACGTCGTCGAGCTGGAGATCGAAGGCCTCGGCAGGCAGCGGCAGATCCTCGGGCAGGCCTGAACCCATGCCCAAGATCACCGCACTGGACGTCCTCGACATCCGGTTCCCGACGTCGCGCGAGCTCGACGGCTCCGACGCGATGAACCCGGACCCGGACTACAGCGCCGCGTACGTGGTGCTGCGGACCGACGACGGACCTGAGGGCCACGGGCTCGCGTTCACCATCGGCCGCGGCAACGACGTGCAGGCCGCCGGCATCAGGGCGCTGGCTCCGCACATCGTCGGCAAGGACGTGCCGGAGGACGCGAAAGCGCTGGCGGAGCTGTACTTCGAACTCATCGGCGACTCGCAGATCCGCTGGCTCGGCCCTGAGAAGGGCGTCGCGCACATGGCGATCGGCGCCGTCGTCAACGCGGCCTGGGACCTCGCGGCCCGTCGCGCCGGGCTGCCTGTCTGGCGGTTCCTCGCGCGGATGACGCCCGAGGAGATCGTCAGCCTCGTCGACTTCCGGTATCTGAGCGACGCCCTGACGCCCGACGAGGCGTTGCAGATCCTGCGCAAGATCGAGCACGGCAAGGCCGAACGCGCGGAAACCATTGCCCGCGAAGGATATCCGGCCTACACGACGTCACCGGGCTGGCTCGGCTACTCCGACGAGAAGCTCGCGGGACTCGCCCGCCAGGCCCTCGCCGACGGCTTCGACATGATCAAGCTGAAGGTCGGCGGCAGCCTCGACGACGACGTCCGCAGGATGAAGCTCGCCCGCGAGGTCGTCGGCGACGAGGTCCGGGTGGCGGTCGACGCGAACCAGCGCTGGGACGTCGACACGGCCGTGCGCTGGATGCGTGAGCTCGCGCCGTTCGACCCGTACTGGATCGAGGAGCCCACCTCCCCGGACGACGTGCTGGCGCACCGCGCGATCGCCGACGCGCTGGCCCCGATCAGGATCGCCACCGGCGAGCACGTGCAGAACCGGGTGATCTTCAAGCAGCTGCTGCAGGCCGGTGCGATCGACGTGCTGCAGCTCGACGCCTGCCGGGTCGCGGGCGTCAACGAGAACATCGCGATCCTGTTGCTGGCCAGGAAGTTCGACATTCCGGTGTGCCCGCACGCCGGCGGCGTCGGCCTGTGCGAACTGGTCAGGCACCTGTCGTTCTTCGACTACGTCGCGGTCTCCGGCGAGGTCGGCGAGCGCGTGATCGAGTGGGTCGACCACCTGCACGAGCACTTCCTGGACCCGGCCGTCGTCGAGAACGGCCGCTACCTGGCCCCCGCCGAGCCGGGATTCTCCGCACAGCTCAAGGACGAGACGCTCGCCGACTACCTCTACCCCGAGGGTCCTGTGTGGACAGAGCTGGAGGGTGGGAATGACTGACTTCGAAGGACTCGTCGCCGTCGTCACGGGCGGTGCGTCCGGCATCGGCCTCGCCACGGCGAACCTGCTGAGCGGCAGGGGAGCGACGGTCGTCGCGCTGGACCTGAACCCGGACGTGAAGGACCCGCTGGTCGGGATCCGCGCGGACGTGTCGGACGACGAGAGCGTGAAAGCCGCCATCGACGAGGTCGTCGAACGGTTCGGACGGCTCGACGTCGTGGTGAACAACGCGGGCATCGGGTCGCAGGGCGACGTGGCGGCCAACTCCGACGACGAGTGGCTCAAAGTGCTCAACGTCAACGTGCTCGGCATGGTCCGCGTGTCGCGGGCCGCGCTGCCGCACCTGCGGAAATCGCCGTCCGCGGCGATCGTCAACACCTGTTCCATCGCTGCCTGGGCCGGGCTCCCGCAGCGTGCTCTCTACTCGGCCAGCAAGGGCGCGGTGTACTCGCTGACGCTCGCGATGGCCGCCGATCACGTGCGCGAAGGCATTCGCGTCAACGCGGTCGCCCCCGGCACGGCGGACACCCCGTGGGTGGGCCGTCTGCTCGACTCGGCGCCGGACCCGGCCGCCGAACGAGCCGCGTTGGAGGCACGCCAGCCGCACGGCCGGCTCGTCTCCGCCGATGAGGTCGCGGGAGCCATCGCCTACCTGGCGAGCCCGCTGTCGGGGTCCACCGCCGGCACGATCCTCGCCGTCGACGGTGGCATGTACGGCCTGCGCTTGCGTCCCCAGCAGTCATGAAAGGCAGTTCAACGATGAAGCGTCGCAACCTCACCGCCGCGGTGTGCCTCGCGTTTGCCGGTGCACTCACACTGTCCGCGTGCGGCGGCGGGACCGCCGGCACGGGTGCCGGTGGCGTCGGCCCGATCGGCGCCGACCACCCGCGCGCCGACACCGACTTCTGGAACTCCTACATCAAGTACTTCCCGGAGAAGGCCAAGGACCTCGGCGTCAACCTGCTGAACCCCACCAACTCGCAGAACAAGGTCGAGAACCTGGTCGCCAACGCCCAGTCGCTGCAGTCGCAGGGCGCCAAGGCGATCATCATGGCACCGCAGGACACCGGCGCGATCGCGTCCACCCTGGACCGGCTGGAGAAGGCGAACATCCCCGTCGTCACCGTCGACACCCGTCCGGACAAGGGCAAGACCTACATGGTCGTCCGTGCGGACAACAAGGCGTACGGCGAGAAGGCCTGCAAGTTCCTCGGCGACAAGCTCGGCGGCAAGGGCAAGGTCGTCGAGTTCCAGGGCGCGCTGGCGTCGGTCAACGGCCGCGACCGCTCCGAGGCGTTCGCCGCCTGCATGAAGAAGGACTACCCCGGCATCACGGTGTTCGAGGAGCCGACCGACTGGGAAGGCCCGAAGGCGTCCGCGGCCCTGCAGACCCGTCTCAATCAGCACCCGGACATCAACGGCATCTACATGCAGGCCGGTGGCGCGTTCCTCACGCCGACGCTGCAGGTGTTGCGGCAGAAGAACCTGATCGTCCCGCCGACCGACCCGAAGCACATCTTCATCGTCTCCAACGACGGCATCCCGCAGGAGTTGGAAGCGATCCGCAAGGGCGAGATCGACGCGACCGTTTCGCAGCCGGCCGACCTCTACGCGCAGTGGGCGCTCTTCTACGCCAAGGCCGCCGTCGAGGGCAAGACCTTCCAGCCCGGCAAGACCGACCACGACTCCGTCATCGTGGACACCGGTGGTGGCCGTCTCGAGGACCAGCTCCCGGCGCCGTTGATCACCAAGGAGAACGTCGACGACAAGGCGTTCTGGGGCAACCAGATCTGATGAACGAGTACGCAGCTGTCGCGCGTGGCGTGACGAAGAGGTTCGGGCAGACGCTCGCGTTGGACGACGTGGGCATCGAGATCCGGGCCGGTGAGTCGCACGCGCTCGTCGGTCGCAACGGCGCGGGCAAGTCGACGTTGGTCTCGATCCTCACCGGCATGCAGGCGCCGGACGCGGGCGAGGTCAGCTTCTTCGGCGAACCCGCGCCGCCCGTCGCCGACAGTTCGGCGTGGCGCCGGCATGTCGCGTGCGTGTACCAGAAGTCGACGGTCGTGCCGGAGCTGTCCGTCGCCGAGAACCTGTTCATCAACCGGCAGGACCTCGGCGGTGGGCTGATCAGCTGGAAGAGGCTGCGGCGGGAGGCTTCGTCGCTGCTGGAGACCTACGAGGTCGCGGTGGACCCGGACTCGTTGGTGTCCACGCTGACCGTTGAACAGCGTCAGCTGGTCGAGATCGCGCGGGCGCTGTCGATCGGCTCGCGGTTCGTGATCCTCGACGAACCGACCGCGCAGCTCGACGGCCCGGCGATCGAGCGGCTGTTCGACCGGATGAGGTCGTTGCAGGACAAGGGAGTGACGTTCCTGTTCATCTCCCACCACCTGCAGGAGGTCTACGAGGTCTGCCAGACGGTGACGGTCTACCGCGACGCGCGGCACATCGTCACCGCACCGGTGGCCGAGATGTCGAAGCCAGACCTGATCGAGGCGATGACCGGTGAGGCCGGTGGGCTGAACGTGCCCAGCGGCGACGACCGGCCGTCGTCCGCCGAACAGGTTCTGACCGTGTCCTCGCTGAGCGGGGACCACTTCTCGGACATCTCGCTGTCGGCCACCCGCGGTGAGGTCATCGGGCTCGCCGGCAGCGCGTCGTCGGGCAAGCACGAGTTCGCCGAGACCGTCTACGGGCTGCGCAAGCCGTCGGCCGGGTCGATCTCGGTGGACGGTGCTTCGGTGCGCGGCGGCGACGTTCCGGCTGCTTTGAAGGCTGGAATCGGCTGTGTGCCACGGGATCGGCATCACCAGGGGCTCGTGCTGGACCTGTCGATCGCGGAGAACGCGACGATGAGCACGGCGGGTGCGTTCGTGTGGCCGTCGGCCCAGCGCTCGGCGGGCAGCACGGCGATCGCGTCGTACGACGTCAAGGCAGCGGGCCCGGACCAGCCGGTCTCGGACCTGTCCGGCGGCAACCAGCAGAAGGTCGTGATGGCGCGTGCGCTGGCAGGCGACCCGTCCGTGCTGGTGCTGATCAACCCGACCGCGGGCGTCGACGTGAAGTCCAAGGAGTCGCTGCTCGGGGTCGTCGACGCGCAGGCGCGCCGGGGCAAGGCCGCGATCGTCGTCTCCGACGAGCTCGACGACCTGCGGGTCTGCGACCGTGTTCTGGTGCTGTTCCACGGCCAGGTCGTGCGGGAGTTCGCCCGCGGCTGGCGCGATCAGGAACTCATCTCTGCCATTGAAGGAATGAGCTCAGAATGACCAAGGCCATGACTCCGCCTGTCGCGGCACCCGCGCCTGACAAGCCGAAGTTCCGGCTCGCGAGGTACCAGGACCTCGCGCTGGTCCCGGTGATCATCCTGCTGCTGATCATCGGGGCGATCCTCTCGCCGATCTTCCTGACGCCCAACAACCTGATCGCCGTGCTCACCCAGCAGAGCGAACTGTCGTTGCTGGTGCTGGGCCAGGCGATGATCCTGATCGTCGGCAAGATGGACCTCTCGCTGGAGTCGACGGTCGGTCTCGCGCCCGCACTCGCGGTCGCGTTGATCATTCCCTCGTCGGCAGGTGGGCTGGACATCGGTCTGGCCGCGTGGCTGGCGTTGCCGTTGTGCATCCTGATCGGTGTCGCGATCGGTGGCCTGAACGGGTTCCTGATCCTGAAGGTCGGGCTGTCCGGGTTCATGGTGACCCTGGGGATGCTGACGATGCTGCGCGGTCTGCAGCTCGCGATCACCGAGGGCAAGTCGCTGATCGACGTGCCGGAGTCGTTCCTGTACCTGGGTTCCACGACCTGGCTCGGGCTGCCGGCGGCGGTGTGGATCTGCATCGTCTGTTACGCGGCGGGCATCTTCGTGCTGAAGTACCTGCGCGCCGGCCGTTCGCTGTACGCGATCGGCGGCAACTCGGAGGCCGCGCGGGCTGCGGGCATCCGGGTCGACCGGGTGGTGTGGACCGTGCTGATCATCGGTTCGGTGCTGGCCGTGATCGCGGGCATCCTGATGACCGGACGCCTTGGTTCCGTTGCCGCCACGCAGGGCGAGGGCATGATCTTCCAGGTCTTCGCGGCCGCGGTGATCGGTGGCATCTCGTTGAACGGCGGCAAGGGCACGCTGTTCGGTGCTCTGTCCGGTGTGCTGATGCTGGGGCTGGTGGAGCAGATTCTGAGGTTGCAGGGTGTTTCCGGCTTCTACATCAAGGCCTCGTACGGCGCGGTGATCATCCTCGCGTTGATCGTGACGCGGTTCGCCACCGGCCAGAAGCAGGAGTGAGCGTTGGAGACCGTTGCGTTGCACACCCGGCTTCGCGAGGGGGCGCGAGGCCGACTACGACCGCATCCACGCGTCCATTCCCCTGGAGCTGGATGGGGCGTTGCGCGAGGCCGGGGTGCACTCGTGGCGGATCTGGCGTTCTGGGCGCGAGCTGTTCCACCTCGTCGAGGTGGATGACTACCGTGCGATGAGGGCGTTTCTCGCTGAGCACCCGGCCAACGTTCCGTGGCAGGCTCAGATGGCCGAACTGCTGGAGGTCGAGGACGACTACTCCGGCGCCGAACCCGCTGTGCGACTCGTGTGGGAGCTGCCGTGAAGGTTGCTGTTTCTCGTCTGGGCTTTGGCGCCGCGCCGATCGGCAACCTCTACCGGGAGATTCCGGACGAGGAGGCCTTGGGTGCGGTGGAGGCGGCCTGGCAGACCGGCGTCCGGTACTTCGACACCGCGCCGCACTACGGGCTCGGGTTGTCGGAACGGCGACTCGGCCTGGGTTTGGCGGGGCGGCCGCGCGACGAGTACGTGATCTCCACGAAGGTCGGGCGGCTGCTGGAGCCCGCGGACGGCGTCGGGCTCGACGACGAGGGTTTCGCGGTGCCGCGGACGTTCCGGCGGATTCGGGACTACTCGGCCGACGGGGTGAAGCGGTCTCTTGAGTCCTCTTTGGAGCGTCTCGGGACCGACCGGGTGGAGATCGTCTACATCCACGATCCCGACGACTACTGGGACGTGGCTTTCAGTGAGGCCTATCCAGCGTTGGAAGAGCTGCGGTCGCAGGGTGTCGTCGGTGCCATCGGCGTCGGCATGAACCAGTGGGAGATGCCGGAGCGGTTCGTCCGCGAGACCGACATCGACGTGGTGATGCTGGCCGGGCGGTACACGCTGCTGGAACAGCCCGCGTTGCCGTCGTTCCTGCCGGCCTGCGTCGAGCGCGGTGTTTCGGTGGTGGCGTGCGGGGTCTTCAACTCCGGGCTGCTGTCCAAGCCCGTCGTGCCCGCTGACGCGAAGTACAACTACGAAGAGGCGCCTGCCGCACTGGTTGCGCGGGCTCGGGCGATCGCCGAGGTGTGCGGGCGGCACGGGGTGACGTTGCCCGAGGTGGCGATCCAGTTCGCCCTCGGTCATCCCGCCGTGGTGTCGGTCGTGATCGGCTCTCGCAACGCCGAGCAGATGACGTCGAACGCCTCCTACTTCTCGGCCTCGATTCCCGCCGGGTTGTGGGAGGAGCTGAAGTCGTTGGGGCTGCTGGACGCGGAGGTTCCGACGCCGTGATCGTCGACGCTCATCACCACCTGTGGGACCTGTCCGTCCGGGACCAGGACTGGATCACCGATCCGCCGATGGGCGTGATCCGGCGGTCGTTCCTGGAACCGGACTTCGTCGCCGCGGCACCGGACGTGTCGACGTCCGTGCTGGTGCAGACGGTGTGCGTGCCGGAGGAGACGCCGGAGTTCCTGGCGATCGCGGCGTCTTCGGACGTGGTCGGCGCTGTTGTGGGCTGGACCGATCTGACTTCGGCGGCCGTCGGCGATGCGCTGGCATCGTTGGTGGACCGGCCGGACGGTTCGTGGCTGCGCGGGATCCGGCACCAGGTGCAGAGCGAACCGGACCCGGAGTGGTTGTGCCGCAAGGACGTGTGGCACGGCCTTGCTCAGGTCGGCGCTGCCGGGCTGCTCTACGAGCTGCTGACGTTGCCGCACCAGCTGCCTGCCGCGCGACGGACCGTGGCGGCGTTGCCCCAGGTCCCGTTCGTGGTGGACCACTGCTCGAAGCCCGCGATCGGTTCGGATTCGGGCGAGTGGGCCGAGCTGGTGCGCTCCTTGGCGGCGCACGAGAACGTGACGTGCAAGCTGTCCGGCCTGGTCACCGAGGCCGACTGGAAGTCGTGGGACGTCGCTGCGTTGAGGCCCTACTTCGAGGTCGTGCTGGACGCGTTCGGGCCTTCACGGCTGATGTTCGGCTCGGACTGGCCCGTGTGCCTCCTGGCAGCGACCTATGACGAGTGGCTTGGTGCTGCTCGGGAGTTGGTTTCGGAGCTGTCACCCAGCGAGCAGGCCTCGATCTTCGAGGGCACTGCTCGCCGGGTCTACGGGCTTTAGAAGAGGGCCTTCAGTTCGTTGATCAGCTTCGGAGTCGCCTCCGCGAGCGGTTCGCGGACCGGGCCGGCCGGGAGTCCGAGCAGGTTGAGCGCTGCCTTGACGGCGACGGCACCGGGCTCGCGAGTCATGATCGCGGTGATCACCGGCAGCAGCGCCTGGTGGCGGCGCAGGGCTTCCTTGTTGTCGCCCTCGTCGTAGGCGTCGAGCATCGCCTTGATCTCGTTGCCGACGACGTGGCCGACGGTGCTGACCGTGCCGACGCCGCCGATCGAGTACAGCGGCAGGATCAGCTCGTCGTTGCCGGAGTAGAAGTCGAGGCCGGTCTCGGCGATGACGCGGGCCGTGGCGAGCAGGTCGACCTTGCAGTCCTTCACGCCGACGATCCGCGGGTGCTCGGAGAGCCGCAGCAGCGTCTCGGTCTCGATCGCGGTGCCCGTGCGGCCGGGGATGTCGTAGAGCAGCGCCGGGACGCCGGACGCGTCGGCGACGGTGCGGAAGTGGTTCTCGACGCCTTCCTGCGTGGGCTTGCTGTAGTACGGCGTCACGACGAGCAGGCCGTCCGCGCCGTTCTCCTCGGCGCTGCGGGAGAGTTCGATGGTGTGGCGCGTGGAGTTGGTGCCGACGCCCGCGAGGATCTGGGTCCGGTCGCCGACGGCCTCCTTCACGGCCCTGATGATCCGCGCCTTCTCGGCATCGGTGGTGGTGGGCGCCTCGCCGGTCGTGCCGTTGACGACCAGCCCGTCCGCCCCGCCCTTGTCGACGAGGTGCGCCGCCAGCTCCTGCGCACCCTTGAGGTCCAGGTCACCGTCGGGGGTGAACGGGGTGACCATCGCTACGAGCACTCGTCCGAACATGACTCCAGCGTGGCTCTAGTCTTCGCAAAGTTCCAGTTAGAAGTTCTGCTCGGAACGTTAAGCTGAGCTTTGTGTTGGATGTGCGACGGCTCCGGTTGCTCCACGCTCTGTCGGTCCACGGCACGGTCACGGCCGCCGCGGAGGCTCTTCACGTGACCTCTCCCGCCGTGTCCCAGCAACTCGCCGCGCTGGAACGCGAGGCCGGCGTGGCGCTGGTCGAACGGGACGGGCGGCGGCTGGCGCTGACCCGCGCCGGGCACGTCCTGGCGGCTCACACGCAGCTCGTTCTGGATCAGCTCGCCGCGGCCGAGGCGGACCTGGCCTCACTGCGCACCTCCGTGTCCGGCGTGGTGCGCGTCGGGGCGTTCGTGTCCGTTGCCGCCCTGCTGCCACGCGTGATCCAGGTGCTGAGGTCGGCGCACGGGTCTGATGTGGAGCTTTTCGTGCACGAGATGGAGCCCGAGGCGTCACTGCCCGCGTTGCGGCGCGGGGACATCGACATCGCGGTGATCCACTCCTACAACATCATGCCGCGGTCCCTGCCCACGTCCACCGAGTCGCACGAGCTGTTCGTGGAGCCCGTGAACGTGGCGCTGCCGTTGAGCGATCCGTTGGTGCAGCAGGATTCCGTGGACCTCGCCGTGCTGGCCGACCGGCCGTGGATCATGCCGCGCACCGACGCGTCCTGCCACGAGCTGACCCAACGAGCCTGTGGCGCCGCCGGGTTCGTGCCGCGGGCACAGGCCTACTGCGACGACTTCGGGGTGATGTGCGGGCTGGTCGAAGCCGGTCTGGGGGTGGCGCTGGTGCCGTCCGTCGCACGACGGCCCGGGGTGGCGTTGCGGCCGTTGAAGCAGGAGGTGTTCCGGACCGTGTCCGCCGTGGTGCGGAATCGGGCCGATGGACAGCCCGCGGTGCGTGCGGTGCTGGAGCAGCTACGCCAGGTCTGACAACCACTGCTCGACGCCGGCCACGTGCACCGTGGACCAGCTGCGCGCGAGTTCCGGCTGGTGCGCGGCCAGCGCGTCGACGATGGCGCGGTGCTCGGCGACCGTGCGGTCCACGGCGTTCGACTGGGTGATGCCGCGCCAGATGCGGACGCGGACCGTCGGGCCGGCCAGCGTGTCGAGGAGCTGGGCCAGGTAGGCGTTGCCGGAGCAGTGCGCGATGGCGCGGTGGAAGTCGAGGTCGTGCTCGACCAGTTCCTCCACGGACTTGGCGCTTTCGGCCGCGTCGCAGAGGGCGCGGAGCTTGACGACCTCGTCCGGGTCGATGCGCTGGGCGGCCATCGCGGCGGCCGCGGGCTCGAGAATGCGCCGAACCTGAAGAACTTCCAGGACCGAATCTTCGCCTCGGTGCAGATCGAGCACGAACGAGAGCGCGCCGAGCAGGTCGTCCGCGCGAAGTGACGAGACGTACGTGCCATCGCCCTGACGGACGTCCAACACCCGGACGAGTGACAGTGCCTTCACGGCCTCGCGCAGCGAGTTGCGCGACAGACCGAGACGTTCTGCCAGGTCAGCCTCACGCGGGAGCCGATCGCCAGGCTTCAGCTCGCCCGAAACGATCATCTCCTTGACGCGCAGGATCGCATCGTCAGTGACTGCCACGGCACCCTCAACTCGTCGTAGACCTCGGATGTCTGGGGACCAGTATGCGCCACAGATGGTCATCTTCGGCGCAACCCGGCATTTCCGGCGATCATTAACCAAGTCCTATGTAAGATGGTTATCTCTTAACTACACGTGACGGGAACCCCTGTTGTCGCCATAATGGTCTGGACCATTCAAGGAGGGATCTTGGACGCCGTTGTCGCAGCACCGCGCGCATTGCTCGGTCGCACGATCGTCGGTCCTGCCTCGGTGCGGATCAGGGACGGCCGCATCGTCGAGGTGACCACCGGTGAAGCACCACCCGGCGCGGAGGTCCTGTCCGACGGCCTGCTGACACCGGGCCTGGTCGACGTGCAGGTGAACGGCGCCGTCGGCGTCGACTTCGCCGAGGTGGACGCCGCCGGAATGCGTTCCGTGGCCGAAGCTCTGCCGTCCACCGGTGTGACCCGGTTCTTGCCCACGTTGATCACCGCACCGGTCGACGTGATCCTGAGGCAGACGAGGGCGGTTCTGGCCGCTTCGGCAGCGCTGCCGGACGGGGTCGGGGCCAGGCCGCTCGGCGTGCACCTGGAGGGGCCGTTTCTGTCGCCGAAACGGGCCGGGGTGCACGATCCGTCGTTCATGGTCGAGCCTGGGCCCGCCCAGATCTCGGCGCTTCTGGACGACGAACTGATTCGCCGTGCGTTGCGCATGGTGACCATGGCGCCGGAGCAGCCAGGAGGTCTCGAGGCCGTTCGGCGGCTCGTCGAGGCCGGGGTTCTGGTCGCGGTGGGCCATTCCGACGCCACCGGTGAGCAGACCAGGGCCGCCGCCGACGCGGGTGCCCGCATGGTGACGCACCTGTTCAACGCCCAGCGCCCGCTCGGACACCGCGAACCCGGTGTGCCCGGCGTTGCCCTGGTCGACGAACGCTTCACCCTCGGGCTCATCGCGGACCTCGCCCACGTGGGCCCGGACGTGTGCCGGCTCGTGTTCAACGCCGCCGGGGCACGAGTCGCGCTGGTCACGGATGCCGTCGCCGCCGCGGGGATGCCGCCCGGCCGCTACCACCTCGGTGGCGCGGACGTGCTGCTCACCGAGGACGGCGTGCCGCGTTCGCCGGAAGGCACGATCGCGGGCTCGGCGCTCACGCTGGACCGCGCCGTCCGCAACATCGTCTCCGTGGGAGTGCCGGTCGCCGACGCTCTCGCCTCGGCGACGATCGTGCCGGCCGAGGTGATCGGCGAGTCCGGTCTCGGCCGCCTCGCACCGGGTGCCGTCGCGGACCTGGTGTGGTGGGACGACGACCTCAGGCCGAAGAAGGTCTGGGTCGACGGACGGGTCGTGTTCGACGCCTCGGCGCCGAAGGTGCCCGTCGCGCCGGTCGTGGCCGGGTACGCCACCGCAGGGCAGTAATACCAACGAAAAAGGCCCCCGCTCACCGTGAGCGGGGGCCTTTTTCGTTGGAACTAAAGGGTGCGAGTCACCTTGTTCAGGCCTCGCGGGCTGTCCGGGTCGCCGCCGCGGGCGAGCGCGAGGCCGTAGGCCAGGCGCTGCACGGGGAGGATCTCCAGCACCGGAGCCACTTCCTCCGGCGTTTCCGGTATGGAGATGGACAGGGTCGCCCCCACCTTCTCCGAGGCGGAGCCGACGGCCACGACGTCCGCGCCGCGCTGGTGCACCACGTCGAGTGCGTCGCGCAGCGAGTCGCCGCCCTTGCCCAGCGAGGTGATGGCCAGGACCGCGGTCTCGCCGTCGACGGCCGCGACCGGGCCGTGCAGGAGGTCCGCGCCGCTGTACGCGCGGGCAGCCAGGTACGACGTCTCCGCCAGCTTCAGCGAAGCCTCCAGCGCCGTCGCGTAGGAGTAGCCGCGGCCGGTCGTGAGAACGCGCTCCACGAACCGGTAGCGACGGACCGCCTCGTCGACGGTCGGAGCCGACTGGTCCAGCGTCACCTGGGCCAGTTCGCCGAGGTTGGCCGCGGCCTCGCCGTTGCCGCCACGGATGGCGTCGATCAGCAGGTAGAGCGCGAGCAGCGTGGCCGAGTAGGTCTTGGTGGCCGCCACCGCGTGCTCCACGCCCGCGGAGACGTCCACCGAGAGCTCGGCGGCCGCGTTCAGGGGTGAGGACGCGGTGTTCGTGACGGCCACGGTCAGGGCGCCGCGCCTGCGGTAGGAGGCGGTGACCTCCAGCAGGTCGGGGGAGCCGCCGGACTGGGAGACCGTCACCAGCAGCACGTCGCGGAGGTCCGGCTCGGCGCCGTACAACGTCGTGGTCGACGCCGAGACCAGGCCTGCGGGGAGCTGGAGCAGGATCTCGGTCAGGTACTTCGCGTAGATCGCGGCGTGGTCGCTGGAGCCGCGGGCCGCGAAGAGCACGAAGCGCGGTGCGCGTTCGCGGATGACGGCGGCGACCTCGGCGAACGACGAGCGCGCCGAGTAGAGGGACGAGAAGATCGACGGTTGCTCGGCGATCTCGGCTGCCATGTGCCGGCCTGGCGTGGTCATGTCGTGCCTTTCAGGATCAGCTCGGCCGCGGCTCGGAGGCTCACCCGAGAACCGCCGTGGGTGTCGATGCGGGCGACGCTGCCCAGGTCTGGACCAGGCACGCCGGTTTCCACGTGCACCACGTCCCTGCCCAGATTAGTTAAGTTTGTTACCAGTTGTCGAGCGCCGGTGTGCCGGTGTGCGTCGCGGGTCACGACCACAATCGTGCGGTCACCTGCGGTTTTCGCAACTTCGTCCGCGGAGATGTCGCGCGCGGCGATCACTTCCGCGCCCGGCAGCACCTCGCGCAGGTAGGGGCCGAGGCCCCACGGCACGTCGCCGACCGCGATCGACGAGTCCACGACCAGGTCCACGACGACCGGGTCCGGACCGACGTCGACCCGGCCACGCACCTCGACGGCACGCCGAGCGGCGACGAGACCGATCTCGGCGTCGTGGGCGTCGATGGTCGACGGAGGCATGCCCAGGGCCAGCGACCGGGCCGCGGCGCGGGTGAGGCGTTCTTCCGACAGCTCACCGTTCTTGACCGCCGCGACGATCGAGTCGATCAGCCACTGGAGGTCGTCGTCGTCCAGGGCCATGCCGCCCAGGCACAACGAGTCCACGCCGGCGGCCAGCGCCCGGACGGCGCCCACGGCGAGATCGCCGCCGACCGCCTTCATGTCCAGGCCGTCGGTGATCACCGCGCCGGTGAACCCGAGCTCGGTGCGCAGCAGGTCGATGGCGTGCTTGTTCAGCGTCACCGGCGCCGGGCCCCACTCGGGGATCACCAGGTGGCCGGTCATGATCGAGCGGACGCCCGCGTGCACGGCCGCCTGGAACGGGACGAGCTCGACGGCGCGCAGCTGTTCCTCGGTGCGGGGAAGCACCGGAAGCTGCTCGTGAGAGTCCTCAGTGGACGCTCCGTGGCCCGGGAAGTGCTTGGCGCAGGCCGCAACGCCCATGGCCTGAAGACCCTCGACCCACGCGGCGACGTGCCGCGCGGCGAGCACCGGGTCCGATCCGAACGCGCGGACGCCGATGATCGGGTCGTCCAGCGTCAGCACCAGATCCGCGGAAGGCGCGAGGTTCAGCGAGATCCCGCACTTCGCCAGCCGCGAGCCGATGGACGCGGCCACCGAACGCGTGAGGTCGAGGTCGTCCGCCGCGCCCAGGGCGTGGTTGCCCGGCACCTCGGAACCGCGGCCCGCGTCGAGACGCGTGACGTCGCCGCCCTCCTCGTCGATGCCGATCACCACGTCCGGGCGCACCGAACGCAGTTCGCCGCAGAGCTTGGTCACCTGGGCGTCGTCGACGACGTTGCGCCCGAAGAGCACAACGCCGCCGAGGCCGTCAGCGACCCGCCGCAGCAACCAGTCGGGGGCGGTCGTTCCGTGGAAACCGGGAAGCAGAACGGCAGCGGCCAACTGATCCACGCGTCATCCCTTCACAGCACCGGCGGTGACGCCGGCGACCATCTTGCGTTGCACGATCAGGAAGAACACCAGCGCGGGCACGGTGAACAGGACGGACGCGGCCATCGCGCCACCCCAGTCGGTGCCGAACGCGGTCTGGAACCCGGACAGCCACACCGGCAGCGTCTCGCTGTCCTGGCTGCGGATCAGCACCTTGGCGAACAGGAACTCGTTCCACGCGGTGATGAACGCGAACACCGACGTCGCGACGAGACCCGGTCCCAGCAAAGGCAACGTCACCTTCTGGAACGCACCCCAACGGCCGCAGCCGTCGACCATCGCGGCCTCTTCGAGCTCCGCCGGGATGCCGTTGACGAACCCGCGCAACGTCCACGCGCAGAACGGCAGCGTCACCGCGAAGTACACGAGGATCAGCGACGAGAAGTGTTCGTAGAGCCCGAGGTCCCGCATCATCAGGAACATCGGGATCAGCAACGCCTCGAACGGCGCCATCTGCGCGACCAGCATCAGCAGCACGAAGCTCTTGCGGCCGCGGAACGCGAAGCGCGACATGGCTACCGCGGCGGTGATGCCGATGACGATCGCGGCGACGACCGCGGTCAGCGTCACCAGGAGGCTGTTTCCGAGCGAGGACAGGAAGCCCGGCTTGGTCCACGCCGTGACGAAGTTCGAGAACGTCACCGAGAACGGGATCAGGTCGTAGTCCGACGTGATCGTCGTGCCCTTGGGCTTCATCGCCGACGTGACCATCCAGTACGTCGGGAAGATGAAGAACAACGCCAGCGCGATACCGGTGACGTTCGCAGCAGACTTCTTGAGCATCAGATCTTGCCCTCCTCCGTCTGCAGCAGCTTGCGCAGGTACTGGAACGTGATCAGGCCGAGGATGACCATCATCAGCACGGAGATCGCGGCCGCGACGCCGAAGTGGCTCTTCGCGATGCCTTCCAGGTACTGCAGCACCGGCAGCGTCGTGCTCTCACCGCTGGGACCGCCCTCGCGGAACACCCAGATCTGGGCGAAGACCTTGAAGTCCCACAACGTCGACAGGAACGTCACCATCATCAGCAGCGACCGGATCTCCGGCCACGTCACCGCGCGGAACGTCTGCCAGCCCGTGGCGCCGTCGATGCCCGCCGCCTCGTAGAGGTCACGAGGAATGCCGACGAGCCCCGCGTAGAGCGAGAAGGCGAGGAAGGGGATCGCCTGCCAGATGATCAGCAGGCCGACGACGGACAGCGTGGAGGTTCCCGAGGAGAACCAGGAGTAGCCGGCGAACGAGTCGAAACCCAGTTGCACCAGCGTTTTGTTCAAGATGCCGTAGTTCTGGTCGAACATCCACTGGTACACCGTGGTGGACGCGAGGATCGGCATCGCCCAGGCGCAGAGCATCGCGATCTGCAGGGCGACGCGCACCCACGGCGTCAGCACGCGCATCAGCAGCGCGATCCCGAGGCCCATGCCCACCGAGGCGCCGACGACGGCGACGGTGAACACCACGGTCCGCAGGGAGACGGTCCAGAACCGTTCGTCCTTGAGCACCGTCACGTAGTTGTCGATGCCCGTCCACACGATCTCACCGCGGACCAGCTCGCCGAGGTTCAGCTGGCGGAAGCTCGTCACGAAGACGGAGACGACCGGCCAGCCGATCAGCCAGAGGATCGCGATGAGAGCGGGAGCGAGCAGCAGGTAGGGCAGCGCCCGGTCGAAGGCACTGCCCCGGCGGCGGCGCTTGTGCGCCCCACCCGTCGCGGCAGGCGGCAGCGCCGGAGGGATGTCCCCTGCCGGCGCTGCCGTTTCGGTCGTTTTGACGGCCGTCATCTCAGCTTGGCTAGGCCATGGCCTTGGTGATGGCGTCGCTCGCGTCCTTCGTTGCCTGGTCCAGCGACTTGGCACCGGTGAGGTACGCGGTCAGCGCGTCCTTCAGCGGGTTCTGGCCCGCCTCGACGGCCGCCCACTTCGGCGTCACCGGGGTGACCTTGCCGTTGGGGGACGAGTCCGCCATGGCCTTGCCGATCGCGTTGCTGGCGAGCTTCGAGGTGTCCTTCGAGGTACCGGGGACAGCGCCACCCGTGGCGAGCTCGTCCTGGTACTTCTTGGAGGACAGCAGCGCCAGGTACTTCTTGGCGGCCGCGGCGTTCTTGCTGGAGGCCGGGATGGCGAGGTTCGAGCCACCGAGGAACACCGGCGCGGCCGAACCGGCCTTCTTGGACGGGATCGGGAACGCCGAGGTCTTGTCCGCCAGGTCCGGCTTCGCCTTCACGGCGCCGCCGAGCTCCCACGGGAGGCCGACCATCATGCCCACGTTGCCCGTGCCGAAGACCTCCATCTGCTGGGGCTTCGCCTCGTCGATGTCAGCCGGGACCTTCTTGGTGGCCGACGCGTCGTAGAGGGCCTTGTAGGCCTCGAAACCGGCCTTCGCCTGCGGCGTGTCGAGGGTGCCCGTCCACTTGCCGTTGTCCTGCTTGGCGATGTCGCCGCCCTCGTCCCAGATCAGGGAGAGCAGGAAGTACCAGGACTGGCCAGGCAGGTACAGCGCCTGGAAGTCCGGGTTGGACGCGTTGGCGGCCTTGAGCTTGTTGATCGCGTCGATCCACTCGGCACGCGACGTCGGCGGCTTCGCCACGCCGGCGGCCTGCAGCAGGTCGGTGCGGTAGATCACGGTGCGGTTCGCGGCGTAGAACGGAACGCCGTACTGCTTGCCGTTCAGCGTCAGCGAGTCCTTGAGGCCACCCAGCCACTCGCCACCGTTGAACTGACTGGCGTCCGCGGTGACGTCGGCCAGCGTGCCCTGGTCGGCGAAGCTCGCCGTCTGGGTGTTGCCGAGCTCGATGACGTCAGGCGGAGTGCTGCTGGCCAGCGCCGTGGTCAGCTTCTCCTGGATGCCGGTCCACTTCTGGACCTCGTACTTGACCTTGATCCCGTTCGCTGACTCGAACTCCTTGTTCAAGGCGTCGGTCAGGGTCGGCGCCGCGGAGCCGTCCATGAGCCACACGGTGATCTCTTTGGTCTCCGTGGTGCTACCGCTGTTCGTGCTCGTGCCACAGCCTGACACGGCCACTGCCAGTGCGGCGGCACCAGCAGCGAGTCCTCTCCAGCCCTTCACAATTCGCGCCCTTTCACCAAGCCCGGCACTCGGCCGGAACGTCCAAGTGGTGTAGACCAATGCGGAACAGCGTGTGCTGCGTCACCGCGTCTGTCAAGCGCGTTGCCAAGACGTTGCGAAGTCATCGGACGAATTTCGGGGCGGATGTCGGGGGTTCGGACGCACGAATCGACACGGACAAGGCATCCTTGTGATGCTTGACATGGAGTGCGAGGAGGAGGCCATGCTGGAGACGACGCCTGCATCAGGCGTGGACGCCAGGACGCGGGCGCAACGCGAACCCAAGTACTGGGGTCTCAAGCGGCACCTGCTCGACCTGTTGAGGGCGTTGCCGCCCGGTTCGCCGATCCCCACGGAACGGTCGCTGGCCGCGGAGTTCGACGTTTCCAGGACGACCGTTCGCCAGGCGCTCGCCGAGCTGACGGTGGAAGGCCGCCTGCTCCGTGTGCAGGGCAAGGGCACCTTTGCGGCGGAACCCAAAGTCGCCCAGAGGTTGCAGCTGTCTTCGTACACAGAGGACATGCGGGCTCAGGGTCGCGTGCCGTCGTCGAAGCTGATCGAGGCTTCGGAGATGCCGGCAGAGGCGGAGCTCGCCCGGTACCTGGGCGTGCGTCCTGGGGCGAAGGTCCTGCGTCTGCACCGCTTGAGGCTCGCCGACAACGAGCCGATGGCGATCGAGACGACGCACCTCGCGCTGGGCCGCTTCCGCGGGCTGCGCCGGTACCTGGCGCCGGGAGCGTCGCTGTACCAGGTGCTGTCCGAGCGGTTCGGCGTCGAGATGGGACACGCGGAGGAGACGATCGAGACCGCGCTCGCCTCGCCTGAGGAGGCAGAGCTGCTCGGCGCCGACATCGGCCTGCCGATGCTGCTGCTGTCGCGGCACTCGTTCGACACCGAGGGCAATCCGATCGAGTGGGTCCGGTCGGTCTACCGCGGCGACCGCTACAAGTTCGTCGCCACGCTGAACAGGCCGTCTTGATCGCCTGGGGCACGCCACGAGCCCGTTGGGTGTTGACGACGACGATCCTCGGCTCGGGCATGGCCATGCTCGACGGGACGATCGTCAACGTGGCGCTGCCCCGGATCGGCGCGGAGTTCAGCGCGTCGGTCACCGACCTGCAGTGGATTCTGAACGGGTACCTGCTCGCGCTCGCCTCGCTGATCCTGATCGCCGGTTCGCTCGGCGACAGGTTCGGGCGGCGGCGGGTCTACGTGATCGGCGTGATCTGGTTCGGCGTCGCGTCGCTGCTGTGCGGCGCCGCGTGGAGCGTTCCGGTGCTGGTCGCGGCACGGGTGCTGCAGGGCGTGGGCGCGGCGTTGCTCACGCCTGGGGCGCTCGCGATCCTGCAGTCGTCGTTCAACCGGGAGGACCGCTCCCGCGCGATCGGCGCCTGGTCCGGGCTGGCCGGTGTGGCGACCGCCGTCGGGCCGCTCGTCGGCGGATTGCTGGTGCAGGCCTGGTCGTGGCGGCTCGCGTTCCTGGTGAACTTGCCGGTGGCCGTGCTCTGCGTGTTCCTCGCGCTGCGGTTCGTGCCGGAGTCCAAGGACGAGTCGGCCGGGCATCCGAACTACCTGTCCGCGCTGGTCGGTGCGGTCGGGCTGGCGTTGCTGACGGGTGGGCTGGTCGAGCAGTCGTACGTGCTGGCGGCCGCGGGACTGGCCGCGATGATCGCGTTCGGGCTCGTCCAGAAGCGGTCCGCTGATCCGCTGGTGCCGCCGGAGCTGTTCCGCGACCGGACGTTCCTGGTGTCCAACGTGGTCACGTTCCTGGTCTACGCGGCGCTCGGCGGCGTGATGGTGCTGCTCGTGCTGCAACTGCAGATCTCGCTCGGCTACTCGCCGACGGCATCGGGCCTGGCCAGCGTGCCGCTCACGATCATCATGCTGCTGGCGTCCTCGACGTCCGGCCGGCTCGCCCAGCGCTACGGGCCCCGGTTGCAGCTGATCGCCGGCCCGATCCTGGTCGGCCTCGGCATGTTGCTGCTGCGCAACGCCGTTCCCGGCGCCTCGTACGTCACCGGCGTGCTGCCCGGCGTGGTGCTGTTCGGCGTCGGCCTCGCGATCGTGGTCGCCCCGGTGACGGCGACCGTGCTCGCTTCCGCCCCTGATCACCACGCGGGTGTCGCGTCCGGCGTGAACAACGCCGTGGCCCGCACCGGCAGCCTGCTCGCGATGGCCGTGCTGCCCGCCGCGGTCGGCCTGATCGGCGAGGACTACCTGAACCCCGTCGTCATGACCGACGGGTTCCAGATGGCCCTCGTGCTGTGCGCGGGCGCGGCGATCATCGGCGGTCTGCTGGCGATCGGCGTGGACAACCGGGTGTTGGCCGCGGCGCCTGAGCAGCACGAAGCCCCGCATCCCGGCGAGTGCCTGCACTGCGGCGTGGAAGGTCCGCCGACGCACATCCGGTCAGGTGGCGAGAAGGCGCGCCAGTAGCGCGGGGTCGACGTTGCCGCCGGACACGATGGCGACACCGCCTCCGAGCCTGGCCTGGGCCGCCACCGCGACGGCGCCGCTCGGCTCCGCGATCAGTCGCGCCCGGCGGGCCAGGTCGGTCACCGCTTTCAGGATCTCTTCTTCCGACACCGTGATCACGTCGTCCACGTACCTGCTGATGTGGGCCCAGGTCAGTTCCGAGGGCTCGTCCCTCAACGCGTCAGCGGACGTCTGAGCCCGTTTCAGCGGGTCCCAGCGCACCAGTTCGCCCGCTTTGAGGGATTCCGCGATGTCGGCCGCCAGCTCGGGTTCCGCGCCGATCACGCGGACGTCCGGGCGCAGCGACTTGATCGCCGTGGCCACGCCGGAGATCAGCCCGCCGCCGGACATGGGCACCACGACGGCCTCGACACCAGGCAGGTCGTCGAGGATCTCCAGGCCGATCGTGCCCTGACCTGCGATGACGTCGGGGTGGTCGAACGGCGGGATCAGCGCCGCGCCGCGCTCGGCGACCAGGGCCTCGGCGCGCTCGACGCGTTCGGTGATGCCGACGATGAAGACCTCGGCCCCCAACGCCTTCGTGGCCTCGATCTTGACCGCCGGGGTGTTGTCCGGCATCACGATCGCGGCGGGAACACCGTGCAGGCGGGCCGCGAACGCCACGGCCTGCGCGTGGTTGCCGCTGGAGTAGGCGACCACGCCGTTGGCGCGGTTCTCCAGACGCGCCAACGCGTTCAGCGCACCCCTGAGTTTGAAGGCGCCGATCGGCTGCAGGTTCTCGGGTTTGAGCCAGCCAGGACCGAACGGCAGCAGCGGCGTGCGCACCACGTGCGGCGCGATGACCGCCGCCGCCGAACGGATCTCTGGGAGCGCGATCATCCGAGGATCGACGCGAGCAGGGTGGGCTCGATGTTGCCGCCGGAGACGATCGCGACGGCCGGACCGGCCGGCAGATCGCGGTTCAGGTACGCGGCGACGGCCACCGCACCGCTCGTCTCGGACACGACCCGCGTGCGGCGGGCGATCTGCCTCACCGCGTCCCGGATCTCGTCCTCGGAGACCGTCACGACGTCGTCGACGTACTCGCGGATGTGCGCCCACGTCAGCTCGGAGGCCTCGGCGCGCAGACCGTCCGCGACGGTGCGTGCGCGGTCGTGCGCGTCCCAGCGGACCAGCTCGCCGGCGGCGAACGACGCGGCGGTGTCGCCGGCCAGTTCGGGCTCGACACCGATCACGCGGACGTTGGGGCGCAACGACTTCACCGCCGCCGCGACGCCGGAGATCAGTCCGCCGCCGCTCACCGGCACCAGGACCGTTGCCACGTCGGGAAGGTCCGCGCAGATCTCCAGGCCGATGGTGCCCTGGCCGGCGATCACGTCGGGGTGGTCGAACGGCGGGATCAGCGTCGCCTTCCGCTCCTCCACGAGCTCGTAGGCGCGCGACTCGCGTTCGGTGATGCCGACGACGAACACCTCGGCGCCGTGCGCGAGCGTCGCGTCGATCTTGATCTGCGGGGTGTTGTTCGGCACGACGATCGCGGCCGGCATGCCCAGGATCTTGGCGGCGTAGGCGACCGCTTGCGCGTGGTTACCGCTCGAATACGCCACGACACCGCGCGCCCGGTCCTCGGAAGGTATGCGGGACAACGCGTTCACCGCGCCGCGTTGCTTGAAGGCGCCGATCGGCTGCAGCGACTCGGGCTTGATCCACAGGCCGGAGTCGAAGGGCAGCAACGGGGTGTGGACGACATGCGGGGCGATCGCGGCGGCGGCCGCGTGGACGTCTTCGAGAGTCACCAGGCGCATACGTCGATGATGCACGTCACCGGGGCACAACCGGTGAACTGTGCCCAACGTCCTACAAGTGTCATGTCTGATAAGGAGAAGATCACCCCCGTCAAGCTCATCGCGAGTGTGCTCGCCGCCGCCACCGCGGCCGTGCTGAGCCTTCGCCTCAACCTCGTCGGCACCATCGTCGGTGCGATTCTGGCGAGCCTCGTGACCACTTTGGGCGCTGTGTTCTACCAGCGTTCGATGGAACGCGAGAAGCGCTGGCAGGTGATCGCGGTCGGCGGCCTGCTTGTTTTCGCTGTGACCGTGCTCACCGCGACGAGCGTCCAGCTGGTCACCGGCAAGCCCGTCACCGCCGATCCGGGCAAACCGTCCACAAGCACCCAGACCGAGACCCACACCGAGACGACGAAGACCGAGACGATCACCGAGACCGTGCCTCCGAGCACGCCCGTTCCGTCGTCGTCGCAGGGCACCACGACCACCGCGCCCACGACGACGTCGACAGAATCCCGACAGCCGACCGACAGCTCGGCGCCCTCCCCGACCACCGACCCCATTCGGTGATCACGTCACTACTTTGAGCGACAGTTAACTGTCAAAGGCTACGCGCCGCAGTTGATCTGTCGTGAGCTGTGACACACTTCGTTCACGTTCGAGGCAGGGCGTCATAGCCAAGAGGCCCGCAACTTCACTCGAACGGGCGAAGGAATTCGGTCCGAAAGAGACCGGGAGGAGGCGCAATGAGGCTCGTGGCACGTCCGCTTGAGCCCGGCGCCGTCGGTGGAGGGCACAACGCCTGCACCGGATTTGAGAGGCAACTCAGGACGGGAGGGGTGGGGCGACCCCTGCCGCCGCCCCACCACCCGTCCCCCTAGAGCCCCCGAGAGAGGTCCCTGCAACCGATCTCTCGGGTTCCCCTGCACCCGAAAGTGAGGGAGACGTCTTGATGAACCGCACGAGTGCGGCCCGTGTAACCGGTGCCGTTGTTCTCGCCACCGGAGTCGTGACTGCTCTCAGCGTACCGGCGTTTGGCGCCCCTGCCGCACCGGTCGCCCCAACCGGTTCCGATACGGAGAGCTACTCGGCAGAGTTGCTCCAAGCGGTCCAGCGTGATTTGGGCCTGAACGCTGACCAGGCACGCGTCCGATTGGCTTCTGACCAGAGGTCGAGCGAAATCGCGGAGCAGTCGAAGTCGTCTCTGGGAGACGCGTTCGGCGGAGCCTGGATCGACCAGGCGAGCGGCAGACTGACGGTCGGGGTGACCAAGTCGGGACTCTCCGTGACCGGCGCGGACACCCAGGTCGTCACGAACTCGCTCACCCAGCTCAACGGGACCAAGTCGGTTCTCGACCTCATGAGCGCCCCTGCGGCGATCACCAGCTGGCGCGTCGACGAGAAGTCGAACAGCGTCGTCGTCGAGGTCAACAAGAACGTGCGCGACGCGGCCGCGGACAAGTGGATCGCGACCGCGAAGTCCGTCAGCGGTGCGGTTCAGGTCGCCGAGGTGACCGAGAGCCCGACCCCGCTGTACGACCTGCGCGGTGGTGAGGCCATCTACATGGGCGGCGGCCGCTGCTCACTCGGCTTCTCCGTCAGCGGTGGCTACGTCACCGCCGGCCACTGCGGCACCACGGGCACTGCCGTGTCCGGCTCCAACCGCGTCGCACAGGGCACGTTCGCAGGCTCGGTGTTCCCCGGCAACGACTACGCCTGGGTGCGCACCAACGCGAACTGGACCCCGCGTCCGTGGGTGAACCGCAGCGGCTCGAACGTCGTCGTGAAGGGTTCCACCCAGGCGGCTGTCGGCTCGCAGATCTGCCGTTCCGGTTCCACGACCGGATGGCGCTGCGGCACCGTCCAGGCGTTCAACCAGACCGTGAACTACCCGCAGGGCCAGGTCCGGGGCCTCACCCGCACCAACGCCTGTGCCGAGGGTGGCGACTCGGGTGGTTCGTGGGTGGCGGGCTCCGGCTTCGGCCAGGCCCAGGGCGTGACGTCCGGCGGTTCTGGCAACTGCTCGTCCGGCGGCACCACGTACTTCCAGCCGGTGAACCCGATCCTGTCGCGCTACGGCTTGACCCTCACGCGCGGCTAGATCTGATCTACGTCTGAAAGCGCTGCGGCACTTCGGTGTCGCAGCGCTTTCGCGTTCTCAGACGAGCACGATCTTGCCGTGGGCGTGGCCGGTCTCGCTCAGCCTGTGGGCGTCGGCGCCTCGATCGAGCGGGAAGACCTCGGCCAGCGGAACGGTGAACGCGCCCTGCTCGGCGAGTGCCGCCGCGATGGCGAGGCCGTGCAGCGCCTGGGGATCGGCGCCGGGACCGCCCGCGGTGTGGGTCAGCCGGATCCCGTGGTCGCCGGTCAGGTCGGCGATCGTCACCACGCGATCCGGTGAGCCCGCGATCGAGATGAGTTCGGGCACCGTGCCCGCGCAGTGCAGGACGGCGTCGACCGCGCCCACCCGGTCCGCCAGGCCTTCGCCGTAGACGACCGGCGTCGCGCCCAGCGAGGCGACGAAGTCCTGCGTCGCCGGCCCCGCGGTGCCGACCACCTTCACGCCCCGCGCGATCGCCAGCTGGATCGCCACCGTGCCGACGCCGCCCGCCGCGCCCGCGATCAGCAACGTCGTGCCGTCGCGCACCCCGAGCAGGTCCAGCGCCCTGGTGGCGGTCTCCACGTTGGCCGCGGCGCCGCCCGCCTGCTCCCAGCTCAGCGCCGTCGGCTTCGGTGCCCACGCGGCCAGCACCGCGAACTCGGCGTTGGCTCCGCCGAGCAGGGCCAGGTCGACCACGCCGAACACCTCGTCGCCCTGGTGCACGCCAGTCACCCCCTCGCCGACCTCGTCGACGACACCGGCCGCGTCCACGCCGGGCACGTGCGGCAACGGCAACCGCTCGCCGAACATCCCGGAGCGGAGGTACGTGTCCCCTGGAGTGACCCCGGAGGCGCGCACGGCGATGCGGACCTGACCGGGACCCGCGTGCGGTTCGGCGACCTCGGCCACGCGCAGGAGGTCAGCGGGTCCGTACTGGGTGAACTGAAGTGCTCGCATGTCGGCGAAATTAGTGGAACAGGGCGTCCACTTAGCCGAAACTGAGACGGTGACGGTGGATCTGACTCAGAACCTGCGTGCGGACGCCCAGGACAACCGCGACCGGATCCTGGTCGTGGCACGCGAGGCCTTCGCCTCGGAAGGCCTGGACGTGCCGATGCGCGAGATCGCCCGCCGGGCCGGGGTCGGTCCGGCGACCCTCTACCGCCGGTTCCCCACCAAGGAGGCGCTCCTGGTGGAGGCGTTCTCGGAGCGGATGGCGGCCTGCGCGGCCGCGATCGAGGAGGGCCTGGCGAACCCGGATCCCTGGCAGGGGTTCTGCCGGACCGTGGAGCAGGTGTGCCTGCTGCACGTGCTCGACCGCGGGTTCTCGGCGGCGTTCACGACCGCCTACCCCAGGGCGATCGACTTCGCCACGGTGCGCGAGACGGCGTTCCGCTCGCTCACCGAACTCATCCGGCGGGCGAAGGCGACCGGACGGCTGAGGGCCGACTTCTCGGTCGACGACGTGGTGCTGCTCCTGATGGCGAGCGGGGGCGTCCGATCGGGGACGCCCGCGATCGCGCGGCGGCTGGCCACGCTGTTCCTCGAAGGAGCGGCTAGCTGAACTGCACGGACCGCTTCGAGAGTCCGTACCAGAAGCCGTCGACGCTGGTGCGGGCCTTCTCGTCGCTGGCGGCGCCGAGCGCGACGAACAGCGGCGCGAAGTGCTCAGTCCTCGGATGTGCGATCCCGGCGGCCGGCGCCTTCTGCTGGAAGTCGAGCAACGCGTCGACGTCGCCGTTCGCGAGTTGCTGGTGTGCCCAGTCGTCGAACTCCTTCGACCACGACGGCGGCTCGTAGTCCGGTCCGGCCGGGAAGTTCACGCAGCTCAGGTTGTGGGTCATGAACCCGCTGCCGACGATCAGGACGTTCTTGTCCCGCAGCGGTGCCAGTTTGCGGCCGATCTCGTGCAGCTCACGCGGGTCGAGCGTGGGCATCGACATCTGCAGCACGGGCACGTCGGCGTCCGGGAACATCTCCTTCAACGGCACGTAGGCGCCGTGGTCGAGCCCGCGCGCCTCGTCCTGCTCGACGTGGCCGCCGAGGAGCTTGCGGACGTCGGCGGCGAGTTCCGGTGCGCCCGGCGCCTCGTACTTGACGTCGTAGTACCGCTGCGGGAAGCCCCAGAAGTCGTAGACCAGCGGCACGGTCGTCGTCGCGCCGATGGTGGTCGGCGCCTCCTCCCAGTGCGCGGAGACCATGAGCACGGCCTCCGGGCGCGGGAGGGTGGCGGACCAGTCCTTGAGCTCTCTGGTCCACGTCTCGTCATCAGCCAGCGGGGGAGCCCCGTGGCTCAGGTACAGCACAGGTGCGCTCACGTCATCGAGAGTACGCCTGTTTGTTCAAATTTCAACTAGTAAGTTCAATTTTGAACGACTCGGCGGCCTTGCGGGGGTCCTCGGCGTCGGTGATGGCCCGGACGACGACCACTCGAGTGGCTCCCGCCAGGAGCACTTCGCGGAGGTTGGTGAGGTCGATGCCACCGATGGCGAACCAGGGGCGCTCGGATTCCGTGGCCCGGACGAGGTCGAGGCCCGGCGCCGGACGGCCCGGCTTGGTCGGGGTCGGCCAGCACGGCCCGGTGCAGAAGTAGTCCACGCCGGGTTCCGTCGTCGCCGCGGTCATCTGGTCGACGTCGTGGGTGGAGCGGCCGATCACCACCTCGTCGCCGACGATCCGGCGGGCGAGTGGAACGGGCAGGTCGTCCTGGCCGAGGTGCAGGACGTCGGCTTGGACGGCGTGGGCGATGTCCGCGCGGTCGTTGACGGCGAGGAGTCTGCCGTGGCGTTCGGTGGCCTCGGCGAGGATCTCGATCGCCTCGATCTCCTGCTTCGCCTCCAGTGACTTGTCCCGCAACTGGATGATGTCGACACCGCCCGCGAGCGCCGCGTCCGCGAACTCGGCCAGATCGGGCCGGTCCGGCGTGCAGAGGTAGAGCGTCGCGTCGGCGAGTCGTTGCCTGATCAGGTTTCCGTCGAGTCCTGGCACGTACGCACGTTAACCGTTATGTTGAAGCCGGTCCGCACGGGAGCCTGGAGAACACCGGGCTGAGAGGGAGCGTGGTTCGCTCCGACCGTCGAACCTGATCCGGGTCATGCCGGCGCAGGGAGCGTGAATGCCTTGAGCAGTGTGGAAGTGGCCGTCCGGGGTGGCGGTGTCATCGGGCTGTCCGTGGCTCTTGCCGCGGCACGGGCCGGGTTCTCGGTCTCCGTGTTCGACGACGGCTCGCCGCACGCGGGGTCGCGGGTCGCGGGCGGGATGCTCGCGCCGTTGACCGAGGCCTGGCCCGGCGAGGAAGCCGTGGTGGCGCAGGGTGTTGAGGCGCTCGCGCTGTGGCCCTCGTTCGCCGCCTCGATCGGAGTTCCGCTGTTCACGGCGGGGACGCTGGCGGTTGGCACGCAACCCGGTGACCTCGCCGATCTGCGCCACGCGGGGGAGTTGCTGACCTCGCGGGAGATCCGCGCTCTCGAACCTTCGCTGGGGCCGGCGGTGCGGGGCGGCGTGTACGCGTCGGGTGATCTCGCCGTCGACAACCGCGTGCTGCTTTCCGCACTGTGGAAGGCTTGTCAGGACGCCGACGTCGTGTCCTCAGTGGACGGACGGGTCACGGTGATCGCCGCCGGGGCGTGGAGTGGTTCGTTGCATCCCGCGTTGAAGGACGTGATCCGGCCGGTCAAGGGCGAGATTCTGCGGCTGACCCATCGGTCAGGAGCGTTGCCGCCGCCTCGTCACACGATCCGCGCGCTGGTGTCGGGTCGTCCGGTGTACCTGGTGCCGCGAGACGACGGCCTGGTCGTCGGCGCGACCCAGTACGAGGCGGGGTTCGACACCGACGTGTCCGTCGCGGGCGTGCGGGACCTGTTGCGGGACGCGGAAACCGTGCTGCCGGGCATCGCCGAGTACGCGCTGACCGAGGCCGCCGTCGGGTTCCGCGCGGGCAGTCCGGACAACGTCCCGATCGTCCGCCGGCTGGAGCCCGATGTCATCGCGGCGACCGGCCACCACCGCAACGGCCTGCTGCTGGCCCCGCACACCGCACGGCTCGTCGTCGATCTGCTCCAGGGAGGAAGTTCGTGAAGGCACAGGTGAACGGGGCTTCCCGTGACTTGGCGGAGGGCACGTCGGTGGCCGCGGTCGTGACGCTGGTGGGAGCACCCGAGAAGGGCGTGGCGGTGGCGCTGGACGGCGCCGTGGTGCCGAGGGCGTTGTGGGACAGGACGATCGTGCCGGATGGCGGCGTGGTCGAGGTGCTGACCGCGGTCCAGGGAGGGTGACGTGGACGATCCGCTGATCATCGCGGGCCGGGAGTTCCGGTCCAGGCTCATCACCGGCACCGGCGGTGCCGCGAACCTCTCCGTGCTGGAACGGGCCCTGGTCGCGTCCGGCACCGAGCTCACGACCGTGGCGATGCGCCGCGTCGACGCAGCCGGTCAGACCGGCGTGCTGGAGTTGTTGCGGCGACTGGGAATCGAGGTCCTGCCGAACACCGCGGGCTGCCGCACCTCCGCCGAGGCCGTGCTGACCGCGCAGCTGGCACGGGAGGCCCTGGAGACCAACTGGGTCAAGTTGGAGGTCGTCCACGACGAGGAGACCCTGCTGCCGGACCCGGTCGAGCTGCTCGACGCGGCCGAACGACTGGTCCGGGACGGCTTCGTGGTCCTGCCGTACACCAACGACGACCCGGTGCTCGCCCTGAAGCTCCAGGACATCGGTTGCGCGACGGTCATGCCGTTGGGCTCTCCCATCGGTACGGGTCTCGGCATCCGCAACCCGCACAACATCGAGATGATCACTTCCCGAGCATCTGTTCCAGTAGTGCTCGACGCGGGCATCGGCACGGCGTCGGACGCGGCCCTCGCGATGGAACTCGGCTGCTCAGCGGTGCTGCTGGCGACAGCCGTCACACGGGCGCAGGACCCGGAACGGATGGGCGCCGCCATGCGTTGTGCGGTCGAGGGCGGACGGCTGGCGCGCCTGGCCGGACGAATTCCACAACGCTTTTGGGCCCAAGCGTCTTCGCCGGGACTCTGAGGTCGCTACCGTGGGTGCACACGTGTTGGGGGATGATTGAGAACTACCTGAAATCCCGCCGAGGAGGACGACAAGCCGTGACGGCCCCCATTGACGCCGAGGTCGAGGACGCGACCGCGCGCCTGTACCTGGCGATCGGCCGGCTGGCCCGGTTGCTGCGACGCACCGGTTCCCCCGGACTCGGCCCCGGCGCGGTCTCCGCGCTGGCCACCCTCGCCCGCTGCGGCCCCATGCGCCTCGGCGACCTGGCGAACAAGGAGGGCGTGGCGCCGCCGACGTTGTCCCGCATCGTCGCCGCGCTGGTGGAAGCCGGTTACGTGAAGCGCGAACCCGACCCGCAGGACGGCCGCGCCTGGCTCGCCACACCCACGCCCGAGGGCGAGACGATGGTGTCCGGCGTGCGGTCCGCGCGGGTGCGCGAGCTGCAGCGGCGGATCGAACAGCTGACACCGGAGCACGTTTCGGCTCTGGTGCACGCCCTCGACGCGTTGGAGACGCTGGTAGGCGAGGAGTCGAAGTAAATCTCATGCTCCGGCAGGGCGTTCGTGCTCTCCTGTGGGGATGATGCCGTCCTCGGAACACGATCAGCTGGTGGACCTGGTCCGTTCGCGGCTCGCGGACGGGACCGGGCACGACAGGGTGCTCGCCCTGCTTCGGCAGCACGGGGCGCACAAGGTCGCGTCCATGCGGATCATGGCGGATGCCACGGGCATGGGGCTCGGCAAGGCCAAGGTGCTGGTGCACCTGAGCCCGGTGTGGGACGACCGCAGGGCGAGCGACGAAGCGTTCCACGAATGGCTCTTCCGCGGGATGTTCGTCCTCGCCGTGCTGGGAGAGGCCGAGATCAACGCGCCGGCCGAGGACGTGGCCGAGTGCGAGGAGCGCAGACAGCGCGCCGAGCCCCAGTTGAGGGACGTGGCGGCAGGCCTGCCCGAAGACGCGTTGCCCCGCTTCCACGAGCTGATGGCCGAAGGTCTGCTCGGTAGGGCGTTCGCCGAACTCGTGGCGGTCGTGCGGGAGCAGGGCGCGCAGTGCTGGGCCGAGCTGGCCGCGGTCGCCGACACGCTGCTCCTCACCGACGAAGAAGAGCCTGCCGGTGAGAGCGAAGGCCGCGAGGACTGGGCGTTCGCGGCCTTCGAGGTTCACCGGCGCGCCCGCTACCCCTCCAGCCTCCAGAACGGCGACACCGGACCGACGCCGCCACCCAGCGGGTAGGCCGCGGCCACCGACCTCACGATGAACTCCTTGCCGAACCGCACGGCTTCCGGCACCGAGGCACCCTTCGACAGCGCTGAGCTGATCGACGACGCCAAGGTGTCGCCGCTGCCGTGCGTGTGCCTGGTGTCGTAGCGAGGTCCAGGCAGTTCGATGAACTCATTGCCGTTGTAGAGCAGGTCGAGGCACTCCGGGTCGTCCCACATGTGGCCGCCCTTCACGAGCACCCACTCCGGCCCCAAAGCGTGCAACGCCTCCGCCGCCACGCGCTGGTCCTCACGGTCCTTCACCGCGATGCCGGTGATCAGCCGCACCTCGTCCAGGTTCGGCGTCACCAGCGTCGCGCGCGGGAACAGCAGGCCGCGCAACGCGTCCAAGGCGTTGTCGGCCAGCAGTTGGTCGCCGTGCATGGACGCCGAGACCGGGTCGACGACGAACGGCGTCTTCCCCGACCCGATGCCGACGCGGTCCAGCGCCGGGGTGATGGCCTCGATGATCCGCGCCGACGCGAGCATTCCGGTCTTAGCGGCCTGCACGCCGATGTCCTCGGCGACCGAGATGATCTGCGCCGCGACGACGTCCGCCGGAATCTCCGAGACTCCCGTGACGCCCAGCGAGTTCTGGACCGTCACGGCCGTCAGTGCGACGCAGCCGTGCACTCCGCACGCGAAGAGCGTGCGGAGGTCGGCCTGGATACCCGCACCACCGCCGGAATCGCTTCCGGCGATGGTGAGGACCCTGGGTGGTGGCTCGGTCACGAAGTCTCCACGACCGGGAGGTAGACCTTGTTGCCCGTGTCCGCGAACTCGCCGGACTTCTCCGCCATGCCCGCCTCGATGGCATCCACTGTGGACAGTCCGCGTTCCTCGGCGTAGCGCCGCACGTCCTGCGTGATCTTCATGGAGCAGAACTTCGGCCCGCACATCGAGCAGAAGTGCGCCGTCTTCGCCGGTTCCGCGGGGAGCGTCTCGTCGTGGAACGAGCGCGCGGTGTCCGGGTCGAGCGACAGGTTGAACTGATCCTCCCAGCGGAACTCGAAGCGAGCCTTGGACAGTGCGTCGTCCCAGTCCTGGACGCCGGGGTGGCCCTTGGCGAGGTCGGCGGAGTGCGCCGCGATCTTGTACGTGATCACGCCGGTCTTCACGTCGTCGCGGTTCGGCAGGCCGAGGTGCTCCTTCGGCGTGACGTAGCAGAGCATCGCGGTGCCCAGCCAGCCGATCTGCGCCGCGCCGATCGCGGACGTGATGTGGTCGTACGCCGGCGCGATGTCCGTGGCCAGCGGCCCGAGGGTGTAGAACGGCGCCTCGCCGCACCACTCCTCCTCCAGCCGGACGTTCTCGGCGATCTTGTGCATCGGCACGTGGCCGGGGCCCTCGATCATGACCTGGACGTCCTTAGCGCGCGCGATGTGCGTGAGCTCGCCCAGGGTCCTGAGCTCGGCGAACTGCGCTTCGTCGTTGGCGTCCGCGATGGAACCCGGCCGCAGCCCGTCACCCAGCGAGAACGTCACGTCGTAGGTGCGCAGGATGTCGCAGAGCTCCTCGAAGTGCGTGTAGAGGAAGCTCTCCTTGTGGTGCGCGAGGCACCACGCGGCCATGATCGCTCCACCGCGCGAGACGATGCCGGTGACGCGCTTGGCCGTCAGCGGCACGTACCGCAGCAGCACGCCCGCGTGGACCGTCATGTAGTCGACGCCCTGCTCGGCCTGCTCGATCACGGTGTCGCGGTAGACCTCCCACGACAGCGCCGCCGGGTCGCCGTTCACCTTCTCCAGCGCCTGGTAGATCGGCACGGTGCCGATCGGAACGGGCGAGTTGCGCAGGATCCACTCGCGCGTCTCGTGGATCCGCTTGCCGGTGGACAGGTCCATGATCGTGTCGGCACCCCAGCGGGACGCCCACACCATCTTGTCGACCTCGTCCTCGATCGACGACGACACCGCGGAGTTGCCGATGTTGGCGTTGATCTTGACGAGGAACTTCTTGCCGATGATCATCGGCTCGGCCTCGGGGTGCTTGCGGTTCAACGGAATCACCGCACGTCCGATGGCCACCTCGCTGCGGACGAACTCCGCGTCGAGGTTCTCGCGCACCGCGATGTAGCGCATCTCCGGGGTGATGATCCCGGCCTTCGCGTACGCGAGCTGGCTGACAGCTCCGTTGATCGGTTCCCGTGCGGCGATCCACCCCGACCTCAGGTCAGGGAGTCCACTGTGGACGTCGATGGTCGCGTTGTCGTCGGTATACGGACCGGAAGTGTCGTAGAGATCGACATGTTCGCCGTTGGTCAGCTCGACCCTGCGGTAGGGCACCCGGATGTCAGAGGAGACTTCCCGATACACCTTGCGCGAGCCCGAGATCGGGCCGGTGGTCACACTGGGCTTGACCGAACGGTCGTCAAGTGCCGTCACGACATTCCTCCCTACGCCGGCATTACCCGGTCAGGTTCAGGCGGTCGGTGACACCGGCACTACTGCCAGTCACCCTCTCAGCCCGCTCAGGCGCGAGCTCCCGCGTTGTGTTGAGTTGTCGAGAACCGACCATAGTCAGAGCGCGCCGTGGCTGCCAAGGGCGTCGTTTGCCCCTAATCTCTTCCTCGTGGCTGATCACCAGCCGTTCCCGCCCGGCGCGCGACGCGGCCAGCGTCCCGCCGTGGTCTCGGCATGCCCTTCCTGCGGCGAACTCGCAGGTCGCGGCTACCCCGACTGCGGCTTCTGCGCGGAACTGCTCGACCAGTTCTGGCTCGCGGACTGGGAGGCGCTGCGCACGTCGTCCCAGCTGGCGGACCGGGAACTGGCCGAACTGGTGACCTCCGCGGACGTCGGCCAGTACCCGTGGACGTGCGTGGACTGGGCGATGACGCTGCTCGCCTGTTCGAGGTGCGGTGCCGAACTCGGTACCGGACCGGTCGAGTGCGTGCGGTGCGCGGTGACCGAAGAACGCCGGTGGAGCTGGGACCACTCGGCACATCCGTACACGATGAGCGCGAACGAGCACCTTCTGAGAGTCGCCCGCGCGGCCCTGCGCGCACCTCACCGGCGTCGTCCGGCCGTCGTGCAGGCCTGGCAGCTGGTGCTGCCGTTCCTGATCGCCGGTGAGGTGATCGAGTTCGGCCGCCTGGACCGGATCCGCGCGCACGTGCTGGCCGGCGGCTACGCGTCGATGGCCGCCTGCCACACCTTCGACGAGCTGGCCGGGCTGCCCGAGCTGTTCTGGCGCCGGGGCAGCCCGATCTCAACGCGGGTCGAGTACCAGCCGGACTCCGAGCGCCAGCAGCACGCCGCCCGACAACTTCTCGAGCGCGGGACGGACGCGCGGCCGGCTCAGCCAGCCGCGGATCGTGTGCAGGATCGACACGATGATCAGGTACCAGACGGTGTCGATCAGGACCCAGGCGACGGCGAGGAAGAGCAGAACCCCCTTGCCGGCCTCCCCGGCAGGCACGAACTGCGGTAGGAACGAGATCGCGAACACGCCCAGCTTCGGGTTGGCCAGGTTCACGACCAGGCCGCTGCGGAACGCGTGGCTGGCCGGTGGAGCTTCGGCCGCGGGCAGGCTCTTGCTGATCAGGGCCTTGACGCCCAGGTAGATCAGGAAGGCCGCGCCGACGATCCGGAGCGCGTGATAGGCGATCTCGGACGCCGTGAGCAGGACGCTCAGGCCCAGCGCCGCGGCGATCGCCCAGCAGGCCACGCCGACCTCCATGCCGAACACCGTCGCCAGCGCGGCTTTTCGCCCGTGCACCGACTGTCGCAGGACCATGGCCGTGCCAGGTCCGGGCGACAGTGCGATGAGGAACGAGGCCGCGACGAAGGCGACGATGTTTTCGATGGGCATGCCGTTGATGGTCGCTGGTCGTCGCAATTTCTTTTTTCTGGAAGCGGCGGGTTGACCTGGAGCGCGCTCCAGGATGTTCGGTGGTCCCATGACCTTGGAACTGGGGAAGTTGGGTTTCGGCACGTGGGCCATGGGTGGACCGTTCTCGGGTCCGGACGGATCGCCGGTCGGCTGGGGACCGGCTGACGACGGCGAGTCGGTCAAGGCGCTGCGGCGGGCGGTGGAGCTGGGCGTGACCCTGTTCGACACGGCGGACGTCTACGGCTGCGGACACGCGGAGACCGTGGTGGGGCAAGCGCTTGCGGACGTGCGTGACCAGGTGCTCATCGCCACGAAGTGGGGCTGCGGATTCGATGCCGAGTCTCGTCGGATGACCGGCAACGAGGGATCCGTCGAGTACCTGCGTCGTGCCGTCGAGGGGTCGTTGCGGAGGCTGGGGACCGATCGGATCGACCTGTACCAGCTGCACGTCGGCGACCTGGGGCTGGACGAGGCCGCGCTGCTGCGGGACGAGTGCGAGGCGCTCGTGGCGGCGGGCAAGATCCGGGCCTACGGGTGGAGCACGGACGACGTCGAGCGGGCGCGGTTCTTCTGCGAAGGGGAGCACGGGATCGCAGCCCAGGCCGACATCAACCTGCTGTTCGACAACCCCGAGATGTACGCGGGCGACTTCGCGGTGCTGTGCCGCCGTCCGCTCGCGATGGGGCTGCTGGCGCGGGAGACGTTCGCCGAGCTGCCCGCGGACGACGTGCGCGTCACGAACCCGTCCTGGCTGCGGTTCTTCGTGGACGGGAAGCCGTCGCCGGAGTACTTCCAGGCGCGCGAGGCCGTTCGGGACGTGCTGACCTCAGGCGGGCGGACGCTGGTGCAGGGTGCGCTGGCCTGGTTCTGGGCGCGTTCTCCCCGGCTGGTCCCGATCCCGGGCGTGCGGACGGTGGCTCAGGTCGAGGAGAACGCCGGCGCGTTGAAGTTCGGTGCTCTGACGGCGGACGAGCTGGCGCAGGTGGAGTCGGTGCTCCGGCCCCGGTCCTGAGCCCTAGTCCTCGTCGTCCTCGTCGAAGTTCGCCGGGTCGTTCGGATCCCACGAGAGGCCCGGCACGTTCCACTCGTTGTCGCGCAGCATCCGCTTGGCCTCCTTCTTGTACCGGCCGATGAGGCGGTCGGTGTAGAGGTAGCCGTTGAGGTGGTCGGTCTCGTGCTGCAGGCAACGCGCGAAGAAGCCGGTGCCCTCGACCTCGAACGGCTGCCCGTCGAGGCCCTGGCCGGACACCTTCGCCCATTGGGCGCGTCCGGTCGGGTACGCCTCGCCGGGCACGCTCAGACAGCCCTCGAAGTCGTCGTCCGGGTCCGGCATGGACTCCGGGATATCGGAGGTCTCCAAGGTGGGGTTCACGACCACGCCGCGGTGCTGGACACCCTCGTCATCCGGGCAGTCGTAGACGAAGACCCGCAGGTCGAAGCCGATCTGGTTGGCCGCGAGCCCGACACCACGAGCAGCTGCCATCGTCTCGAACATGTCGTCGACGAGCGTCTTCAGCTCGGTGTCGAACTCGGTGACCTCGCGCGTCGGGTTGTGGAGCACGGGGTCGCCGGCGATGCGGATGCGATGGACGGCCATGGCTGAACTTTATGCGGTCCAAAACTGTCGGTGTCGCGCGGTAGGTTGGAACAATCACGTGATTGAATTGCCCGCACCTGAGATGGTGTGGCGACCGTGGGGAGCCAGATGGATCACGCCGAGACGCTCACCTCCGCTGACGGGCTGACCAGCCGCGAACGCACGATGCTCGCGTTCGAGCGTCAGTGGTGGAAGTACTCGGGATCCAAGGAACAGGCCATCAGGGAACTGTTCGACATGTCAGCTACCCGCTACTACCAGTTGCTCAACGCGCTCGTTGAATCCGAAGCCGCACTGGCTGCCGATCCGATGCTGGTCAAGCGGTTGCGCGGCGTGCGAACAGGCCGCCAGAGGGTTCGCGCACGCGCCAGGAGCACCGAGGACTGATGACCTCCCCCGAGTCCGCAAGCCCGTCCCGTCCGGCCAAGGCCGCCGGCTTCGCCCTGCTCGGTGTCGCCGCCGTCGCGTTGGTGATCGGTGTTGTGAGCCTGTTCAGCAGCGGGGGGTCTGAGACACCCCCGGTTGCCGAGGGGTCGTCCACCGCGCCGCCCGCGTCCGGCAGTTCCGAGCCTCCGGCGTCTGATCCGGCTTCGACACCTGCCTCTACTCCGGCCTCGACCCCGTCTTCGGCGCCGCCGGCTTCCACGCCGGGTACCTCCGTTGTGCCGCCTCCGCCGGTCACCCAGCCTGGAGCGGCCAAGGCTCCGGTTCGGGTTTACAACAACTCGACCATCACCGGGTTGGCTTCCAAGGCTTCGGATGCGGTTCGGGGCAATGGGTGGACTGTTGCCGAGACCGGTAACTACTCGTCTGGGACCATCCCGACCACTACTGTGTATTTCCGGCCTGGGACTGATGAAGAGGCCTCTGCCAAGGAGTTGGCCGCGGTTTTGCGGGCTCGCGTTGAGCCTCGGTTCGATGGGATCCAGTCTGCTGCTGCCGGGATCATTTTGATTGTCACGAATGATTTTCAGGGGCCTTCTAAGAACAAGTAGGTTTCGAGTCCGTGGGTGGTTGGGTTGCGTGCGGGCCGTGCGGCTGATTCCTGGGGCTCCGCCCCAGACCCCGCCAATCTGATCAAAAACCGGGGTCTACGCCATGCGTAGGTAGATGGCACGCCTGTTGCTTTGGGCGGAGGCGCGTTGCTTTGTGGGGCGCGTTGGTGGGGTGGTCTCGTCACGAGCCGAGCCAAGAGCGGGCCACAGGCAGAAGGGGATGTCAAACGGACGAAAAGCGTGTCCGTTTGACATCCCCTTCTGCCTGCAGCAAGAGCTATGGCACGACTCGTGACGAAACCACCCCACCCAGACCGCACGGTAAGAACGGCTCGCCTTCGGCTTCGCGGGTGATCTGCGTTCCCGTGACCGCGCGCTAAGTACGGCTCGCCTTCGCCTTCGCGGGCGCCCTCGCGCTCGCCTTCGCGGGAGTGTCAGACCTCGTCGCTAAGTTGGGTCGCGGGGGGTCCTTGTATCGAGGGGACCCCTGCGTCAGCGTGCTTTTGCGTAAGCGGCCAGCGATGCCAACTGTGCCGAATCCAGTGACGGGCGCACCACTGTCCTCGCCTTGGCCAGGTGGGCCTGAGTCACCTCGGCCGCGTCGAGCGACTCCCGCATTGCGGTCAGCGCCGCCTCGCGGATCAGGGCTGCGCAGTCTGCCGCCGAGTACATGTCCAGGTCTTCGGCCAGTTCGGACAGGTCCACGTCGGCGGACAGTGGTGTGTTTCGGGACGAGGCCTTGAGGATTTCCGTGCGGGCCTCGGCGTCTGGTGGTGGCACGTAGATGATGCGTTCCAGCCTGCCTGGGCGGAGCAGGGCCGGGTCGATCAGTTCTGGGCGGTTGGTCGCGGCGATCACGACCACGTCGCGCATGGGTTCCACGCCGTCCAGTTCGGTGAGCAGGGCGGCTACCACTCGGTCGGCCACGCCTGAGTCCGAGGACTGGCCTCGGCGTGGGGCCAGGGCGTCCACCTCGTCCAGGAAGACGAGTGCTGGGGCGGCGTCTGCTGCTCGGCGGAAGAGTTCGCGGACCGCTCGTTCTGATTCTCCTACGAACTTGTCCATCAGCTCGGCGCCCTTGACGGTCAGGACGTTCAGCTGGCCCGTGCCTGCCAGTGCTCGGACCAGGAACGTCTTGCCGCATCCCGGCGGGCCGTAGAGCAGGAGGCCGCGTGGTGGGTCCACGCCCAGACGGGCGAAGGAGTCCGGGTAGCGCAGGGGCCAGAGTGCCGCTTCTGTCAGGGCCTGCTTGACCTCCTTCATGTCGCCCACGTCGTCCAGCGTCAGGCCGCCGGTCTGGACCGTGTCGGAGGCGGACATGGAGATCGGGCGGACCGTGTTGAGGGCGCCCAGCAGATCCTCTTGTCCCACACGGGGTTCTGCCACCTCGCGTTGGCGCAGGGCGGCTCGGACCGCTGCTTCGCGGCGCAGGGCGCAGAGGTCCGCCGCCACGAAACCCGGTGTGCGGGCGGCTACTTCGCCGAAGTCCACATCGGACTGCACCGGGACGTCGCGCAGCAGTACCCGCAGGAGTTCGGTCCTGCCCGCGGCGTCGGGGAGGGGGAGTGCCAGCTCGCGGTCGACGAGATCGGGGGCGCGCAGGCGGGCGTCGACCGACTCCGCGCGGGCCGAGGTGACCACGAGTGCGAGGTTCGGGCGGGAGATGGCCGTGCGCAGGATGTCCAGGACGACGGTCGCCACCGGTGGCGGTGCGGTGGGCAGCAGTGCGTCGATGTCGGTCAGGAGCAGGACAGTGGGGTGTTCGGGGACGCCCGCGATCGCGTCACCGAGTTGCTTCGCCATCGCGCCCGGTTCCAGGACGGCGATGCTCGGCGCGGCCAGTTCCACGACCGTCGCCTCGACCGAACGGGCCACGGCGCGGACCAGCGTTGCCTTGCCGACGCCTTCCGGGCCGCTGATCATGGCGGCCAGGCGGGCGGAGGCGCCCAGCTTGGTGAGGAGTTCGGGCTGGCGGAACATCAGCTCCAGCCACTCGGTCAGGCGGCGCGCCTGTTCGCGCTGGCCGACCAGGTCCGCGAGCGGCAGCGCCTCGTGCTTCTCCTGCACCACCACCGGCGTCACCTCGGCGGCGGGAGCCGAGGCCGAACGCCAGCCCACGACGCTCGACGGCTGCACGGCCACCGGGCCCGCCGGGTCGGTCGAGGTGATGGTGATGAGTTCGTTGGTCCACGTCATGCCGATGGCGTTGGACAGCTTGCGGCGCGTCTCGGAGACATTCGCGCCGGGCGGCGGCGCGAGGTCCTGGGGGAGCAGCGAGACGTTGTCGCCGACGGTCAGGACCTTGCCCGTCAACGCCATGCGCACGTGGTCCGGCGTCAGCGCCGTGGTGGCCAGGCGGGAGCCCGCGACGGTGATCGAACGCGCGGCGGTCACCTGGACGGGAGCCACGACGATCTCGGAGCCCTCGACCACGCCGAGGTTGGTGAGCGTCACGTCGTCGACCAGGACCACGCCCGGTGGCTGCTCGCCGGCGGCGGCCAGAGCGGCGCTCACACGGGCGCCGGTCAGCTTCACCGCGTCCCAGGCGCGCAGGCCCAGGGCGTCGAGCACCTCGGGGTGAAGGCGGACCACCCCGCGCCGGGTGTCCAGAGCGGACGGGGACAGGCGAGCCGTCAGCGTGATCACGACCACGACTCTAGTTCCTCGCTGTGAACGTGCCGGGTGGCTGGGGAACAGCGCGCGTAGCGCGATCTTGAACCACGCCAATCACACATTGGTCACACATGTCCTGGTGAGACGGGATTAGCCCGAACGGAGTCTTCCGGGTAAGGCGGATGTAAAGGCACGGTGGTGCGGAGCCCGAGCTGGGCTCGGTCGTCACGCGGCGGCGTGACGTGGCACAACCTGGGGGGCAACACTTTCATGCGCCATAGACAGGCGCGCGTATTTCGCATGCGCGCATTCGCTCTGGTATTGGCCGTTTCGGCCGGATTCGTCACTCCTGACGCGCTCGCGGCGCCTGCTCCGGGCGAGTTGCCGGACGAGGTGTCGGCGCTGGCGGCGGCGCGGAGGTTCGACAAGCCGGTGAAGGTGTCCGGGCTCACGACCGAGGCGTCGGAGACCGTGGCGAACCCCAACGGCAAGATGACGTTGATCCAGTCGCTGAAGCCGGAGCGGGTGAAGCGCGGCAACAAGTGGGTTCCTGCCGACACGAAGCTGCGCAAGCACTCGGACGGTCTGATCCGCCCTGAAGCGGCGGCGGTGGACCTCCAGTTCTCGGGCAAGGGCAAGGGCAAGCCGCTCGCGCTGGTGGCGAAGGACGGCGTCGAGGTCGGTCTGTCCTGGCCTGAGGCGCTGCCGGAGCCGAAGGTCGAAGGCGCCAAGACGACGTATTCGGACGTGTGGCCGGGCATCGACCTGACGGTCGAGGCCACCGAGACCGGGTTCAGCCAGTTGCTGGTGGTGAAGAACGCCGACGCGGCGAAGTCCGACAAGCTGCGCAAGGTCACCTACGGCTCGCACGTCAAGGGCGGCAAGCTGAGCCAGGCCGATGGCGTGCTCACCGTGAAGGACGACAAGGGAACCGTGCGGTTCACCGGTGACGCGTCGCAGATGTGGGACGCGACCGGTCGTCCGGCCAAGATGGGCGTCGAACTCACCGACGACACCCTCTCCGTGCTGCCCGACCAGGCGTTCCTCGCCTCGCCCGAGACGAAGTTCCCGGTGTCGATCGACCCGCGGTACAACTGGGCCGGGTTCAAGAACCACCACCTCGTCCTGCAGGAGTACTTCCCGAACGCCCGCAACTACGACCGCACCGACGGAGAGTTGGGCGACCTCAAGTCCGGCTGGCACAGCAGCACCGGCGCCTCGATCTCCTACGTCGAGATGAACACGGGTCCGCTGGCGCGGAAGAAGATCCACTCTGCGAAGTTCGCGACGAAGGTGATCCACTCCGCCAACTGCGCCGCGGCCGAACCGACGGCTCTGTGGCACATGGGCGGGATCGGCCCCGACACCACGTGGAACAACGGAGGGCCCGCGTGGTTCAGCAAGTGGACGACGATCAACACGAAGAACAACGGCAGCTTCTGCCCGTCCGACGGGCAGGCCGAGTTCGACATCACCGGCCTGGTCCAGTACCACGCCGAGAACGCGTACCCGGCGATGACGGTCGGCCTCATCAGCGACAACCTGGCCACGAACGACAGGGCGTGGCGCCGGTTCGACCTCAACCCGGTGCTGAGGGTCGAGTACAACTCGTACCCGAACAAGGCGCGGGACCTGAGCATGGAACGGGGCCTGTACGCGTGCGGTAGCGGAGACAAGAAGTCGTACGTGCCGACGCGAACGCCGCGCTTGCGCGGTCAGCTGTCCGATCCGGACGGTGGCGTGCTCGTGTCGCACTTCGCGTTGCACAAGGGGCCGCTGGGCAACAGCTTCTCCATCGGCGACTACTTCATCTGGGAAACGCCGTCGGGTTCGTACGCCGAGGCACCGGTCCCTGCCGGGACGATCACCGAGGACGGTGTCTACAACTGGTCGGTGGACACCGGCGACGGTGAGTTGCTGTCCGGCTGGGAAGGCAACTGCGAGTTCATCGTCGACACGGTGAAGCCCGTTGTGCCGCTGGTGAAGTCGGTGGAGTACCCGGAGGCCGCGCCCGGTGGTGGCGCGGGCGTGACGGGCACGTTCGAGCTGGACTCGGTGAAGTCGTCGAGCGGTGACGTGGCGAAGTTCATCTACTCGTTCACCTCGGACGGTGGTGACGGCCTGGGCAAGGAGCAGGCCGTTGACGCGGACGGCAAGGCGACGATCCGCTGGACGCCGCCAAGCGGTACGACCGAGACGTTGTACGTGAAGACGGTCGACCGGGCGGGCAACCTGTCCGACCTGCGGACCTACAACTTCATCGTGCTGGCCGGCGGACCTCCCGCGGCCCACTGGGCCCTGGACGGCGCGCTGACCGATGCCAACGGCGGCAACCCGCTGACGTCGAACGGCACCCCGAACCCCGCCGCGGCGGGCCACGTGGGCAAGGCGGTCGCCCTGCCCACGAACCAGGACTTCCTCAGCGGCGGCGCGGTCGTCGACACGTCGAAGAACTTCACGTTCTCGGTGTGGGCGAAGCTCAACAACGCCAACGAGAGCCAGGCCGTCCTGTCCACTTCGGACCCGTCGAACCTCAGCGCCAGTCTGTACTACGAGAACGTCAACAAGCGCTGGGCGTTCGGCATGACGTCCAAGAACAACCACTCCGACCTCCGCGTCGTGCAGAGCCAGAACGAGGCGTCAGCAGGCGTCTGGACGCATCTCGCCGGCACCTATGAGGCGACGAACAGGACGTTCGTGCTGTACGTCGACGGCAAGAAGCAGGCCGAGGCGACGGGGCTGGAGAGCTGGCAGGCCTCGCAGCTGCTGGCCGGACGCCACCTGTGGGGCGGTCAGGGCATCGCGGGTCTCACCGGCTCGGTCGACGAGATCAAGCTCTTCGGGCGGACGTTGAACGAGCCCGAGGTCAAGTCGCTGGCGAAGCAGGCCGGTGTTCGCGCTCATTACAAGATCTCCGAGGGCACTGGCACGTCGACGAAGGACGAGGTCACCGGCCGCAACGCCACCCTGACCGGGAAGACGGCCTGGGAGGCGGACGGCACTGACACGTCGTTGTTGCTCAACGGTCCTGACGCCGACGGCAACCCGCAGGATCTGGCGGCGTACACGTCGGCTCCTGCTCCGGGAATCCGGACGGACCGGTCGTTCACGGTCTCGACGTGGGCGCGGCTTGATCTGGACGCGCACGAGGACAAGCCGCGCACGGTCGTGAGCTTGGTGAACGGCGGAAGTTCACAGCTCGACATCCGTTACGGCGGCGCGTCGAAGAAGTGGGAGTTCGTGATGGGCGGCACGACCGTTGCGACGGCGTACCGCGCGGAGATGTACGAGTGGGTCTACCTGACAGCGGTGCATGACACGACCACGTCGGAGATGCGTTTCTACCTCAACGGCATCTACATCACCAGGGCCCCGTTCACCGGCGGCACGGCCTCGACGGAGTCCACTGTGGAGTTCGGCAGGTTGAGCCCGGCCACGGCGGCCGGCGGTTTCTGGAAGGGCGGCATCGACGACACCCGCGTCTACGCAGGCGTGTTGACGGACGAAGCGATCCTTTCGCAGGCCATCCGCAGCTGAGCCACAGCTCAGGGGGCCAGGGCTCTCGCCCTGGCCCCGGCCTCGAAGACCTGGGGGAAGACTTGAAGCGCCACAAGCAGGCGCGCGCGTTCGGCGTGCGCGCGCTCACTCTCGCACTGGCCGTTTCGGCCGGTTTGATCACTCCTGACGCGCTCGCGGCGCCTGCTCCGGTGGAAATGCCGGACGAGGTGTCCGCCACGGCGGCGGCGAAGAAGTTCAAGAAGCCGGTGAAGGTGTCGGGCCTGACGACCGAGGTCTCGGAGACCGTCGTCAATCCGAACGGCAAGATGACGTTGGTCCAGTCGCTCAAGCCGGAGCGGGTCAAGCGCGGGAACAAGTGGGTTCCCGTCAGCACGAAGCTGCGCAAGGACGCGGACGGGGCGATCCGGCCGGAGGCATCCGCCGTGGACCTCCAGTTCTCCGGCAAGGGCAAGGACAAGCCGCTCGCGTCGGTGGCGAAGGACGGGGTCGAGGTCGGCCTGTCCTGGTTGGACGCGTTGCCGGAGCCCGCGATCGACGGCGCGAAGACGACCTATCGCGACGTGTGGCCAGGTGTCGACCTGACGGTCGAGGCGACTGAGACCGGGTTCAGCCAGCTGTTGGTGGTGAAGAACGCCGACGCGGCGAAGTCGGACAAGCTGCGCAAGGTCACCTACGGTTCGTACGTCAAGGGCGGTGCGCTGAGTCAGGCCGACGGCGTGCTGACGGTGAAGGACACCCAGGGGCAGGTCCGGTTCACCGGTGACGCGTCGCAGATGCGGGACGCGACCGGCCGTCCGGCGAAGATGGGCGTCGAGCTCACGGACACCACCCTCTCCGTCCTTCCCGACCAGGCGTTCCTCGCCTCGTCGGAGACGAAGTTCCCCGTGTCGATCGACCCGAGCTACAACTGGGCCGGCCTCAAGAACCACCACGCCGTCATCCAGGAGAACTTCCCGAACGCCCGCAACTACGACCGCACCGACGGCGAACTGGGCGACCTCAAGGCCGGCTGGCACAGCAGCACGGGCTACTCGATCTCCTACATCGAGATGGGCACGGGCGCGTTGGCGGGCAAGAGGATCCACTCGGCGAAGTTCGCGGCGAAGGTGATCCACTCCGCGAACTGCGCGGCGGCCGAACCGACGGCCCTGTGGCACATGGGCGGAATCACTCCGCAGACCTCGTGGTCGAACGCTCCTGGCTGGATCGGCAAGTGGGGGACGACCAACAAGACGAACAACGGCAGCTTCTGCCCGTCCGACGGCCAGGTCGAGTTCGACGTCACCGGCCTGATCCAGAACCACGCCGACAACGCCCACCAGCAGGTGACCCTCGGGCTCTTCACCAACAACGACGCCAGGAACGACAAGGCGTGGCGCCGGTTCGATCTCAATCCGGTGCTCAGGGTCGAGTACAACTCGCCCCCGAACAGGGCAGTCGACCTGAGCATGGAGCGCGGCGTGAACCATTGCGGGATCGGGCCGGACAAGGCGTACGTGCCGACCAGGACGCCTCGCCTGCGCGCTCGGGTGTCAGACCCGGACGGCGGGGTGGTCACCTCTCACGTCAACTTGCACAAGGGAGCGCGGGGCGCCAGCTTCGCCATCGCGGGCTACGAGACCTCTGACATCCCATCAGGTTCGTTCTTCGAAGTGCAGGCCGCACCGGGGTTGATCACGGAAGACGGTATCTACCACTGGCTGGTGAACACGAGTGACGGTGAACTGACCTCCGGCTGGGTGGACGGCTGTGAGTTCGTCATCGACACGGTGAAGCCCGTTGTGCCGCTGGTGAAGTCGGTGGAGTACCCGGAGGCCGCGCCCGGTGGTGGCGCGGGTGTGACGGGCACGTTCGAGCTGGACTCGGTGAAGTCGTCGAGTGGTGACGTGGCGAAGTTCATCTACTCGTTCACCTCGGACGGTGGTGACGGCCTGGGCAAGGAGAAGGTCGCCGATGCGGACGGCAAGGCGACGATTCGCTGGACGCCTTCCAACGGCACGAGTGAGACGCTGTTCGTGAAGACGGTGGACCGGGCGGGCAACCTGTCCGACCTGCGCAGGTACAACTTCATCGTGTTGCCCGGCGGGCCTCCCACAGCGCATTGGGCATTGGACGGTGCCCTCACGGACTCCAACGGCGGCAACGCGTTGGTGTCGAACGGCACCCCGAACCTCTCCGCGACGGGTCACGCGGGCAAGGCCGTCGCCTTGAACACGACGCAGGACTTCCTCAGCGGTGGAGCCGTGGTCGACACGTCGAAGAACTTCTCGTTCTCGGTGTGGGCGAAGCTCAACAGCGCCAACGTGAGTCAGGCGATCATGTCCACTTCGGACGCCTCGACGTTCAGCGCCGCCCTGTACTACGAGAACGTCAACAAGCGCTGGACGTTCAGCATGACGCCGAACGAGAACCGGTTCGACCGCAAGCTGGTGTACTCGGCCGCCGAGGCGGAAGCCGGTGCCTGGACGCATCTCGCCGGCACCTACAACGCGACGAACAGGACGTTCGAGCTGTACGTCGACGGCAAGAAGCAGGGTGAGTTCGCCGGGTTGGAGAGCTGGCCGGCGTCGCAGATGCTCGTGGGTCGCCAACAGTGGGGCGGTCAGGGCACCGCGGGTCTCGTCGGCTCGGTGGACGAGCTCAAGGTCTACCGCCGCACGTTGAACGACTCCGAGGTCAAGGCGCTGGCGAAGCAATCGGGTGTGCGCGCTCACTACAAGATCTCCGAGGGCACGGGTACGTCGACGAAAGACGAGTTCACCGGCCGCAACGCCACGTTGAGCGGGAAGACGGTGTGGGAGACGGACGGCACCGACACGTCGTTGCTGTTCAACGGTCCTGACACCGACGGCAACCCGCAGGACCTCTCCGCGTACGCGTCGGCTCCAGCTCCGGGCATCCGCACCGACCGGTCGTTCACGATCTCGACGTGGGCGCGACTGGACCTGGACGCGCACGAGGACAAGCCACGCACGATCGTGAGCCTGGTCAACAACGGAACCTCGCAGCTCGACATCCGCTACGGCGGTACGTCGAAGAAGTGGGAGTTCGTGATGGGCGGCACCACCGTCGAGACCGCGTACCGCGCGGAGCCAGGGGCATCGGAGTGGGTCTATCTCACGGCCGTGCACGACACCACGGCGTCGGAGATGCGCTTCTACCTCAACGGCATCTACATCACGAGGAAGCCGTTCACCGGCGGGTCGGCTTCGACCGAGTCCACTGTGGAGTTCGGCAGGCTCTCCCCGGCCACGGCCGCAGGTGGTTTCTGGAAGGGCGGCATCGACGACACCCGCGTCTACGCCGGTGCGCTGGACGACGCTGTGATCGTCGCGCAGGCGGTTCGCAGCTGACGGAAGGGCGTGAGCGCCGTCAGCGGCGCTCACGCCCTTCCGCGCAGGTCTTCACCACAGACCGTGGTGATGTGTGAAAGAGCCGGGCTCGGCTCGGTGTCAACACTGGGGGGCAGTACTCGATGCGCCACAAACAGGGGCGCGCGTTCAGAACGCGTGCCTCGACTCTGGTGCTGGCCGTTTCGGCCAGTCTTCTCGTCCCTGACGCACAGGCGATGGCCGCACCGGTGGAGCTGCCGGACGAGGTGTCCGCCACGGCGGCGGCGAAGAAGTACAAGAAGCCGGTGAAGGTGTCGGGCCTGACGACCGAGGTCTCGGAGACCGTCGTCGAGCCGGACGGCAAGCTGGTCTTCACCCAGTCGCTGAAGCCGGAGCGCGTGAAGCGCGGGAACAAGTGGGTTCCCGTCAGCACGAAGCTGCGCAAGGACGCGGACGGGCTGATCCGCCCCGAAGCCGCGGCGGTCGACCTGAAGGTGTCCGGCAAGGGCAAGGGCAAGCCGCTCGCGTCGGTCTCCAAGGACGGTGTCGAGGTCGGTCTGACCTGGTTGGAGTCGTTGCCGGAACCGAAGGTGGACGGCGCCAGGACGACGTACTCGGAGGTCTGGCCGGGCATCGACCTGACCGTCGAGGCCACGGCGGGCGGCTTCAGTCAGCTGCTCGTGGTGAAGAACGCGGACGCGGCGAAGTCGGACAAGCTGCGCAAGATCACTTACGGCTCGCACGTCAACGGCGGCAAGCTCAGCCAGCAGGACGGGTTGCTGGAGGTCAAGGACGGCAAGGGAAACCTGCGGTTCACTGGTGACGCGTCGCGGATGTGGGACGCGACCGGCCGTCCGGCGAAGATGGGCGTCGAGCTCACGGACACCACTCTCTCCGTCATTCCCGACCAGGCGTTCTTGATCTCGCCGGAGACGAAGTTCCCGGTGTCGATCGACCCGAGCTACAACTGGGCCGGCCTCAAGAACCACCACGCCGTCGCGCAGGAGTTCTTCCGCGACGCCCGCAACTACGACCGCACCGACGGTCAGCTGAGCGACCTCAAGGCGGGGTGGCACAGCAGCACGGGCTACTCGCTCACGTACCTCGAGATGGACATGAGGCCGATGGTCGGCAAGTGGATCCACTCGGCGAAGCTCGCGATGAAGGTGATCCACTCCTCGAACTGCACCGCGGCGGAAGCGACCGGCCTGTGGCACACCGGACCGATCGGTCCCGCCACCACCTACGGCTCCGGTCCGCAGTGGTACGGCAGGCAGTCGGCGATCAACAGGACCAACAACGGCAGCTTCTGCCCGTCCGACGGGCAGACCGAGTTCGACGTGCTCGGGCTGGCCAGGTTCCAGGCCGACAACGGCTACGAGAGCATGACCGTGGGCCTCGCGACGGACAACGGCGCCGCGAACGACAAGGCCTGGCGCCGGTTCGACCTCAACCCGGTGCTGCGCATCGAGTACAACTCGTACCCGCTCCCGCCCGTCGACCGCAGCATCGAGCGCGGTCTCAACCCGTGCAACGAGGGCGGTACCGCCAACCTCACGTACGTCCCGACGAGGACACCCCGCATGCGGGCCAAGCTGCAGGATCCGGACAACGGCCTGCTGTGGTCGTACTTCCGGCTGTACAAGGTCGTGAACGGCAACCCGGTCGAGATCATGGGCTACCAGAACGAGGGCACCCCGTCGGGGTCGTACTCGGAGGCCCAGGTGCAGCCGGGCACGATCAACGAGGACGGCCCCTACCAGTGGTCCGTGAACACCGGTGACGGCCAGCTGGAGACTCCCGCGGCGAAGCTGCCGCAGTCGTGCCACTTCGTGGTCGACACGGTGAAACCCGTCATGCCGTTGGTGAAGTCGGTGGAGTACCCGGCGGGCACGCCTGGCGGTGGTGTCGGTGTGACCGGCACGTTCGAGCTGGACTCGGTCAAGTCCACGAGTGGTGACGTGGCGAAGTTCGTCTACTCGTTGACGTACGACGGCCAGGACGGTCTGGGCAAGGAGATGGTGGCCGGTCCGGACGGCAAGGCGACGATTCGCTGGACGCCGACCACCGCGGGAACGCAGACGTTGTACGTGAAGACGGTCGACCGTGCGGGCAACCTGTCCGACCTGCAGACCTACAACTTCATCGTGCTGCCGGGCGGACCTGCCGTGGCCCACTGGGCCCTGGACGGCGCGCTGACCGACTCCACCGGCGCCAACGCGTTGACGTCGAACGGAAACCCGAACCTCGCCACCGCCGGCCACGTGGACAAGGCCGTGACGCTGAACGGGACGCAGGACTTCCTCAGCGGCGGTGCGGCGGTCGACACGTCGCAGAACTTCACGCTTTCGGCGTGGGCGAAGATGACCGCGGGTGGCCTCGGTCGCGTCGTGTTGTCCACCGTGGACGCGTCCACGCTCAGTTCCAGCCTGTACTACGACTCGGGCAACAACCGCTGGGCCTTCGCGATGACGCCCAAGGGGAACAAGAACGACGTCAAGGTGGTGCACTCGACAGCCGAGGCGCAAGCGGGTGTGTGGACTCATCTCGCCGGTACTTATGAGGCGACGACGAAGACGCTCATGCTGTACGTCGACGGCAAGAAGCAGGGTGAGTTCGTCGGGCTGGAGAGCTGGCAGGCGTCGCAGCTGCTGGTGGGCCGGCATCGGTGGAACGGCCAGGACGTCGGTGGGTTCGCCGGTTCGGTGGACGAGCTCAAGGTGTACGGCCGCACGTTGAACGACTCCGAGGTCAAGGTGCTGGCGAAGCAGGCCGGTGTGCGCGCTCACTACAAGATCTCCGAGGGCACCGGCACGTCGACGAAGGACGAGATCACCGGCCGCACCGCCACGCTGAGCGGCAAGACGGCGTGGGAAACGGACGGCACGGACACGTCGTTGCTGTTCAACGGTCCTGACACCGACGGCAACCCGCAGGACCTGTCCGCGTACGCGTCGGCTCCGGCGCCCGGGATTCGCACCGACCGGTCGTTCACGGTCTCGACGTGGGCGCGGCTCGACCTGGACGCGCACGAGGACAAGGCACGTCCGATCGTGAGCCTGGTCAACAACGGGACCTCGCAGCTCGACATCCGTTACGGCGGTGCGTCGAAGAAGTGGGAGTTCGTGATGGGTGGCACCACGGTGGCCACCGCTTATCGCGCCGAGATGTCCGAGTGGGTCTACCTGACGGCCGTGCACGACACGACCACGTCGGAGATGCGCTTCTACCTCAACGGCATCTACATCACCAGGGCTCCGTTCGCCGGTGGTTCGGCCTCAACGGAGTCCACTGTGGAGTTCGGCAGGTTCTCCCCGACGACTGTCGCGGGTGGTTTCTGGAAGGGCGGCGTCGACGACACCCGTGTCTACGCGGGTGCGCTGTCGGACAACGAGATCCGGGCGCAGGCAGTGCGCAGCTGATCAAGCTTTTCACTTCTACCGAAGGAAGTTCATGCGTAACCACAAACAGTGGTCGCGCGTCCTGGCTGTAGCGCTGGGCTGGGTCATGATCGCCGGTGTCGTCTCCCCGACGCCGGCGATCGCCCAGCCCACGGGCAGAGACGCGAAGAAACCCGACACCCAGACCGAGAAGAACGTTCCCGGCGAGCCCGCGAAGCTGCGCCCCGTCACCCAGATCGCGGCGAACAACCAGCCCACCCCGAAGGTGAACTGGCCTGCGGCGAACAAGTCCGAGGTCGCGGCGGAAGGCGGCTTCCGCAAGGCCGGCGCGTCCCCGATCGAGGTCAGCAAGCCGGACGCGGCTCCCGTCCAGGTCGAGACGTTCAACCAGGACACCTCGGCGAAGGTCGGCGTGGCCGGTGTCGTGCTGAAGGTCTCCGACAAGGCGGGCCGCTCGCCCGGTAAGACCTCGGTCCAGGTCGACTACTCGGGCTTCGAGCACGCCTACGGCGGTGACTACGGCTCGCGCCTGCGGCTGGTGCAGCTGCCGGAGTGTGCACTGTCCACTCCGGACAAGGCGGAGTGCAAGAAGCGCACGCCCGTCGCGTCCCGCAACGACATCAAGAACAAGAAGCTGACGGCCACCGACCTCGCTCCTTCCGCGGGCGCGATGGTGCTGGCGGCCGAGCCCGCGGCGGGCGGTGCCGGTGGCTCGTTCCAGGCGACGTCGTTGTCGCCGGCGGGCAGCTGGTCGGCGGGTGGTTCGAGTGGTGACTTCACCTTCAACTACCCGATCAAGCTGCCGGGTTCGGTCGGCGGCAGTGCGCCGGGGGTTGCTCTGGGGTATTCGTCCGGCACTGTGGACGGCCGCACCAGCGCGACGAACAACCAGGCGTCGCCCTCCGGTGACGGCTGGGACCTCGCCGCAGGCGGGTTCATCGAGCGTCGCTACAAGAGTTGTGGTGAGGACCTCAACTCGGCGATCGGCCAGGAGAAGACGGGCGATCTGTGCTGGGTCACCGACAACGCGACGATCCAGCTGGCGGGCATCTCCTCGGAAATGGTCCGGATCGGCAACACGGAGACGTGGCGCGCCAAGAACGATGACGGTTCCAAGATCGAGCGCCTCTACCGCACGCCTGTGGCGGGCGGTGACAACAACGGTGAGTACTGGAAGGTGACGACGACGAACGGCACCCAGTACTTCCTGGGGTCGCGTGAGAAGGAGTCGACGTGGACGGTACCGGTCTTCGGCAACCACTCCGGTGACCAGTGCTGGGAGCCGGGCAAGCAGTTCAAGGATCTGTCGTGCCGCCAGGCGTGGCGGTGGAACGTCGACTACGTGGTGGACCCGAAGGGCAACGTCACGCGGTTCTACTACGAGGTCGAGAAGAACCGGTACGGCCGCAACAAGGACGCCGGCGACGGTCAGGAGTACGAGCGCGCGGGCCAGTTGCGCCGAATCGACTACGGCCTGCACAACTCCGACGAGAACGCTCCGGCTCCGGGGCAGGTCCTGTTCGACTACTCGGAGCGGTGCATTCCGGCGAACGGGTTCGACTGTGCTGCGGGGAATTTGAACAAGGACACCGCGAAGAACTGGCCGGATGTTCCGTTCGACCAGATCTGCGCGCCGGGTGCCCGGTGTGAACGCCAGTTCTCGCCGTCGTTCTTCACCCGCCTGCGGTTGACGAAGATCACCACCCAGGTGCGCAGGGAGAACGTGGCGGCTGAGTGGAACCAGGTCGACAAGTGGGAGCTGGAACAGTCGTTCCCACCGTCGCAGGACGGTCTGGATCCGGCGCTGTGGCTCGACGGCATCAAGCACACCGGACTCACTGGCCAAGCGATCTCCCTGCCCTCCACGAAGTTCGAGCGTCGCACGATGGCGAATCGGGTGGACGGGATCAGCGACGTGTACCCGCCGCTGTTGCGTGGCCGGATCACTCGCGTGCAGCACGAAGCCGGCGGCATCACCGAGGTGTCCTACACCGACGCGGACTGTGTTCCCGGCCAGCGCATGCCGACTCTGGCGAACGCGCACGAGAACACGATGAGGTGCTTCCCGTCGTACTGGACACCTGAGGGCGCGCAGGAGCCGCAGCTGCACTGGTTCCACAAATACGTGGTGCGTGCGGTCGTGGTCGATGACCGGGTCCGTCAGCTCAGCGAACAGACGAAGACCTATTACGAGTACGAGAGCATCGGCAACGCCTCGTTGTGGCACTTCGACGAGAACGACTTCGGCGACCCGAAGTACCGGACCTGGTCGCAGTGGCGTGGTTACAACAAGGTTCGCACGATTGTCGGTGACACCAACGAGCCGGACCGGCCGGTCACCGAGAAGATCTACCTGCGGGGCGTGGACGGCGACACCATGCCAGGCGGTGGTAAGCGCGACTCCTGGGTCGAGTACGACGGTGATCGGATCGAGGACGTCGAGCGCCTGAAGGGTGTCGAGTGGAAATCGTTGTTCTACAACGGGAACAAGGTCCACGCGAAGACCACCAGCGAACCGTGGCTGTCACCTGTCACCGCTGAGAACGGTGAGGACAAGGCGTATCTGCTCAACACCAGGTCGGTGACGACCAAGACCGCAGTCGGCACCGACTCGTGGCGGACCAAGAGGGCGAGCACGACGTTCGACAACGTCTTCGGTCAGGCCACCAAGGTCGAGGACGAGGGCGACATCGACGTCACCGGCGACGAACGGTGCACGAACACCACCTACGCGCGCAACGAGGCCGCGTGGATGCTGTCGTATGCCAGCCGGATCCTCGTCTACGCCGCCAAGTGCGACGTCCCGATGACGGACGACAACACCATCAGCGACACGGTCTCCGCGTTCGACGGAAAGGCGAACGGGGAAGCGCCCACCAAGGGTCTCGTCACCACCGCGTCGAGGTGGAACGGCGAGCGCACGACGCCGCGCGCGTACCAAGCGATCAGCACCACCGAGTACGACATCTACGGCAGGGTAAAGAAGTCGACCGACCCCGCGGTCGGTGACACGACGACGGTCATGGAGCCGACGTTCGGTTTCCCGGTGCGCAAGGTGACCACCACCAACGCCAAGGGGCATTCCTCGATCGTCGAGTACGACCCGGCGCTCGGCATGCCGGTCGCCCAGATCGGTGCGAACGGCGAGCGGATCGACGCGAAGTACGACTCGCTGGGCCGGTTGACGCACACGTGGTTGCCGCACCGTGAGCGGGATCTGAGCGCGAGTGCGCAGTACGAGTACATCTACGACGAGTCGACCGCGACCGTCGTCGAGGTCTCGAAGTCGTTGCGTGAGCGCGACGAGCAGTACAACGTCTCGTACAAGATCTACGACGGTCTCATGCGCTTGCGTCAGACGCAGGTGCCCGACGGCGAGCAGAAGCAAGGCGAGCTCGGGCGGATCCTCTCGGACACGTTCTTCGACTCGCGAGGTCTGGTCACCAAAACGTCCGCCGCGTACTTCAACAAGCAGGCGCCGGACGGCAAGCTGTTCGTGGTCGCGGATGTCCAGGTGCCCAACCAGGAGATCACCAAGTACGACAAGCTCGCGCGCCCGGTCAGCGTCGCCTACCACAAGTTCGGCACTCCGCAATGGAACACCACCACGGTGTACGCGGGTGACCGTGTGCACGTCACGCCACCGGCAGGGCAGATCCCGACCACCGTCGTGAGCGACGCGCACGGCCGTGAGATCGAACGCATCCAGCACGACGGCGTCGGTGCCGGTGTCACGAAGTCGAAGTACAACTTCAAGGGACAACTGGAACAGGTCACCGACCCCGCCGACAACAAGTGGTCGTACGAGTACGACCTGCTGGGCAGGCAGAAGAAGCAGACCGACCCCGACCGCGGCTCGACCACCACCGAGTACAACGCGTTCGACCAGGTCGTGAAGTCGACCGACAGCGAAGGCCGGTCGCTCTCGCTGAAGTACGACCAGCTCGGCCGCAAGACCCAGATGCTCTCCGGCACCACCACGCTGGCCGAGTGGGCCTACGACGGCAAGAAGAAGGGCTTGCTCGACTCGTCCACCCGCTACTCCGGCGGCCAGGCCTACGTCCAACGGGTCACCAGGTACGACCAGTTCAGCCGCATCCGCGACACCGAGGTCGTGATCCCCACGACCGAGGGCGGGCTGGGCAAGACCTACAAGTTCTCGCGTGACTACACGCCGGTCGCGGGTGCGCCGCAGTCGGTGCTGTCACCGGCGGTCGGCGGCCTGCCGCAGGAGCGGGTGTCGACCTACTACAACGACCAGGGCGCACCGGTGAAGACCGGCGGCTTGAGCACCTATGTCAACGAACAGGTCTACTCGAAGTTCGGCGAGACCCTGCGCCTGAGCCTTGGCGAGGCCGACAGCCTGAACCAGCTGTGGCTGACGAACTACTACGAGGAAGGCAGCCGCCGTCTCGAACAGGCCATTGTGGACCGTTCGAAGGACACCGACTGGCGCATCTTCAACCAGAAGTACTCCTACGACGTCGGCGGCAACATCACCCGGATCTCCGACGAACCGAGTGACACCACGGCGCGGGACACGCAGTGCTTCCGCTACGACAACCTGCGCAGGCTGACCAAGGCGTTCACTCCCGCCTCGGGTGACTGCGCTTCCGCGCCTGTCGGCGGTGCGGCGCCGTACAACCACGAGTACGAGTACGACGCGATCGGCAACCGCACCAAGGAACGCACGATCACGGGCGCCAACGTGGTCAGCCGCAAGTACAACTACGACCCGGCCAACCAGCCGCACGTCGTGCGGTCGATCGACGAGACCGGCCCGTCCGGCACCGCCCGTGACGAGTTCGGCTACGACAAGACCGGCAACACCAGTACCCGCAAGATCGCCGGCAACACCCAGACGATCTCCTACGACGTCGAGGGCCGCACCTCCAAGGTGGTGGAGGGCTCAGGCAAGGAGTCGTCGTACCTCTACGACGCCGATGGCAGCCGGCTGATCAAGCGCGAGCCGGGTCGTACGACGCTGTACCTGCCCCAAGGCATGGAACTGGTCCTGGACACCGGCACTCAGCAGGTGACCGGCAAGCGCTACTACGCCCACGGCGGCAACGTCATCGCGACGCGGACCTCCGACGGCAAGGTGTCGTTCGAGGTGGGCAACCACCAGGGCACGCCGACCGTCTCGGTCAAGGCAGACGACCTGACGTACCAGCGTCAGTACTTCGACCCGTTCGGCAAAGCCCGCGGCGGGAGCGGCTCGTGGCCGAACGACAAGGGATTCGTCGGCGGTACACGTGACGTTTCGGGGCTGACTCACCTCGGGGCCCGCGAGTACGACCCGGCGACCGGCCGGTTCCTGTCGGACGACCCGATCATGAACGCGGCGAACCCGCAGCAGGTCAACGGCTACTCCTACAGCAACAACAACCCCGTCACGTTCTCCGACCCGTCAGGGATGTATTTGGAGGGCGGTACCGGTGCCGACGGCCACACCTGGGGCATCGACATGCGTGGCGGCGGCACCATCATCGGCAATCCGCCAGACAGCGAGATGGGTGGTCTCGCGCAGGCGTTCCCGCAGGCGGCCAAGAAGAACCAGCGGGCCAAGGCCCAGCAGCAGGCGCGGGCGAAGGCCATGGAGGACGAGGCCGACGGTGCGGCCGAGCTCGCAGACCTCGTGCGTGATGCCACTAACCCGCAGACGTGGTGGGACATCGTCGTCGCAGAGCTCCCTGACCTGTTGATGGACCTATCAGGCCTCAACGACGTCAAGAACTGCTTCACGGAGTTCGACCTTCTCGCCTGCATCAGTCTGGTGCCCGCGGCGAAGGTCATCAAGTTCGCCAAGGCCACTGAACGGATCGTCAAAGCGATCATCAAGGCGAACCGGATCATCGACAAGATCGCGGCCGCCGCGTCGAGGCTGCGCCGGATCGAGGAGAAGGCCGAAAAGGCCGTCGAAGACGCGACCGAGGCTCTGGACGCGATATCGTGCTTGACCGGCAACAGCTTTGTGTCAGGTACTCGAGTTTTGATGGCAGATGGATCATCGAAACCGATCGAGGAGATAAAGCTCGGTGACCAGGTGCTCGCGGTCGACCCCGAGAAGGGGGAGTCCGGTGCGAAGTCGGTCGTGCGAACAATCATCGGCAACGGCGACAAGAACCTGGTCGACGTCGCCGTCGACACCGATGGCGACGCAAGCTCGGCGGCCGAGACGATCACCGCGACTGATGGACACCCGTTCTGGCTGCCGGCAGAGCAGCGTTGGGTCAAGGCGTCGGAACTGTCCTCAGGAAAGGAGTTGCTCGACTCCAATGGCGTTCAGCTGAGCGTCACTGCTGTCCGGGCATGGACGGAAAAAGCACGTGTGTTCAACCTGACGGTTGAAGGAATTCACACGTACCACGTTCTGGTCGGGGCGACTCCGGTCCTGGTTCACAACTGTGGAAATGCAAGTCTTGACGACCTTTTCGCGGCGGCTACCGCCCCTCCGGCCAAAGGTCAGCTGACTGCCGCCGGCCGCGCTCAGCAGAAGCATGGAGACCCCAGTCCTGGAAATATCGCTAAGCGAGGTCAGGCGCACGTCGACAAGTACAACTTCGGCCCTCTCACAAATTCCGAGAAGTCTGAAGTTGGGGCGGAGATGATTGAAGAGATTTTGACGAATCCGAACACGACGGATACCTTGAAATCGGCAACCGCCCATTACGGTGGCGTCATTCGCGATATCAGGATGAATGATGGGAGCTGGGGTGCCAGGTGGAGCATGCGAGGTGGAAGGCTAACCTTTGAGGGGTTCCTGTGATGGAACCAGGACGTGGAGAAGGTCAGATGGACTACCGAAGCGAAGACTTCCTGGTGGATGGGGCGTTGCGTGACGTCTGCGTTCTCGATGCCGGCGTTGAGGACTGGCAGCGAATGCTCTCCTCGCTCTCGTCCACCGGATGGGAGGTGTCGTTCGCGACGACCCTCGCGGAAGAGCCGCCTGGTCTGCTGGTAAATGCGCGGGAGCTGTTTGACCTGCTCGCTCTTGATGGTGAGGCCTCGGCCAGGCTGGCGATTCATGTCGAAGAGATCTGGTTCACCTGCTACTTCTTCGATGTGGAGGAAATCGAATTCACCTTTGATCCGGAGGATGTCTCGGATGAGGCTTCCTTCAGGTCTTTGGAGAGTTTTATCGGCTGGCTCGGCGATTCTTCTCGAAAGCAAGTGGTCATGACGATGGAAGGCACTGATCACCGATCAATGCCTGCCATTCTGGAGTACCAGCCCGCCTGAGTGGGGTAGGGGCCTTCCGGGAGCTTCTTCCGGAAGGCCCCTGTGCGGTCTGTCTGCCTTGCCTGTTGGTGAGAACGACGGATCGTGCGTGGTTTGCTCGGCATGGCCTTGGTCGGCAGAAGGGCCGGACACGTTCAACGTGTCCGGCCCGCAGTCTGTTCAGGGGATCGATCAACGCTTCGGCTGTCGCCGAAGCCCCAGTTGGCGCCAAGAGCGACGGCGTCCGTTGGTAGAGGACACCGAGCTCTCTGCAGCGGCAGCGACAGAACCATCGCGCCGAGGCCGGCGCACCGCGCGCATGGCCGCACCAGCGACGCGGCCGCGCAAAGGCTGACGCAGGCCGAGACGGCGAGCAGCGACACCGTGCGCCCGCTTGATGGCCCGGCGATCAGCACCGGTGACGGTCCAGGCTTCCGGGTGCTTGGACAGCCACATGTACCGCCGCACCGAGTAGGGCAGGTGCGCCAGGTACACGACCATCGCGATGATCAGCGCCACCAACGGGTACGTGATGATCGCGGCCGCCAGCAGGCCGACGGCGACCAGCAACGGGGCCACCGCGCGCGGCGGCACCTTCACCGTCTTCACCGACAGGGTGGGAATCCGCGACACCAGGAGCATCGCCACCAGGACGGTCCACGCGCCCACGACGTAGGAGTTGTTCCACCAGCCGGCGGTGCGGACCTGCTCCTCGATGATCAGAGGCAGCAGCAACAACAACCCGCCTGCGGGAGCAGGGACGCCTACGAAGAACTCCTTCGCGAACGGCGGTTGTTCCTTTTCCAGCAACGTGTTGAAGCGGGCGAGGCGGACCACCATGCAGACCGCGAAGATCAGCGCGATGACCCAGCCGGCGCGGTTGCCCTCGAACTTCCACAGGTAGATCGCGAGGGCCGGTGCGACGCCGAACGAGATGGCGTCGGCCAGCGAGTCCAGTTCCGCGCCCATCTTCGACGTCGCGTCCAGCATGCGGGCGATGCGGCCGTCCAGGCCGTCGAAGACGGCGGCTGCCGCGATCGAGGCGATGGCCGCGCCCCACATGCCGACGTTCGCGAAGTGCACCGCGGACAGGCCCGAGCACATGGCCAGGACGGTGATCGCGTTCGGCAGCAGGCGGACGCCGGGCCCGCTGGGAGCCATCAGGCTTCCGGGAGCTCGGCGAGGACGGTCTCGCCGCCGATGGTGCGCTGGCCCGCCTCGACCAGGACGCGGCTGCCGCGCGGCACGTAGAGGTCCACCCGCGAGCCGAAGCGGATCAGGCCGTAGGTCTGGCCTGCGGTGACCTTCTCGCCCTCGGCGACCTCGCACACGATGCGGCGGGCGACCAGGCCGGCGATCTGCACGACGACGAGGTCGTGGCCGTCGACGGTGCGCAGCCACACGGTGTTGCGCTCGTTCTCCTCGGAGGCCTTGTCGAGGTCGGCCGAGAGGAACTTGCCGGGGTGGTACGAGACCTGGACGACCTCGCCGTCCGCGGGCACGCGCTGCACGTGCACGTCGAACACCGAGAGGAACACGCTGACGCGCGTCATCGGCGTGGTGCCGAGGCCGAGCTCTGCGGGCGGGACGGCGTCGACCACGTGCGAGACGGTGCCGTCGGCCGGGGCCACCGCGAGGTTCGGACGGGTCGGCGTCACGCGCTTCGGCTCGCGGAAGAACCACGCCACCCACGCCGTGACCAGGGCGAGGACTACGCCCAGGCGCTTGAAGCGCAGCCGGACGAGGAGGGTCGCGATCGCCGCGGCGGCCACGAACGGGCGGCCTGCCGGGTGCATCGGCGGCACCATGCCGCGCGCGAGTTCGAGGAAGTGGGAGACGGGCTTCTCGCTGCTCATCGTGTCTGGGGGTCCGTAGCTTCCGTGAGTTGTCGGGCGCCAACACGCTACGGCAACACGCCAAACCGCCCATCGGGACTGCCGGAAAGACAAGTGGCCGGTCGGCCCATGCATCCCCCGACGAATGCACGGGCCGACCGGCACCTGCGGGCAGTGTAATCCCCGTCACATGGCGTGAACAACGTCGCTGGGTGAGCGTTCCGTCACAGTCCGTCGACGCCGAGGGTCTGCAGCCTGAAACGCACCTCGGCGACCTGGTTAGCGTCACGGACGGCGGGTGCGACCAGGTCTTCCGGATAGACCGCAGCTCCGTCGCGCGTTCGCAGGACGAACAGTCCGCCCCAGTTGAGTTCCAGCGTCACGCGGTTAGTCGTCACAAGCAGGTCAGACACCATGCAACCGAGTAGTTCCGTCACGGCCTCGACGGCGGCGTCGTGCACCTGCTCCGGGGTCAGCGACGCGTCCACGGGCGCCCCCGTCAGCTTGTGCAACTCGGCGCGCGACAACGCCGCCAGCACGTCCGCCAGCGTCTCGCCGACCTTGCTCACCCTGCCCGCGTGCCGCAGCGCGTCGGCGTAGCGGCGCACGAGCACCGGCCCGGCCAGCGGCGCGAGCTCCTGCCAGGTGATCGGTGGCCCCTGCACCCCGACCAGCGCCGCGACGGCCTCGGGCGGGGTGCCGTCGAGCAACGACCACGCGCGCCGTTCGTCGACCGCCTCCGCCACACCGCCGGAGAACGGGGAGAGCTGCCTGATCGTCGCCACCCGCTCGCGGATCGGCGGATGGCTGTCGAAGATCGACGACGGTTCCTGCGCGGCCATCAGCGGCTCGATCTCGCGCAGCTGGTGCACCCGCCGCGGGTGGTCCAGGTAGGCGCGGAAGCCCTCCAGCAACGGCGGCGTGCGCCCGGCCAGCACGGCCAGCGAGACGTACCAGCGCAGGTACTCGTTCCAGGCCTCGCCGAGCGGGCCGCCGCGCAGCAACGACCGCGCCGTCGCCTCCGCCCCGGCCGCAGCCACGGACACCTCGTCGGCGAACCGCTCGTGCTTGCGGCTCTCCGAGGCGGCGACCAGCGCGTACAGCCTCGCCCACGCGTAGAGGACGGCGGACAGGTAGCTGCCCTGCCCGATCACCATCCCCAGGGCGAGCTTCGCGCGGAACGTCACCGCCGACACCTGCGTGTGGCCGCCGCCGTAGTGGCCGAGCTCGTGGGCGACCACCGACCGCAGCTCACCGATCGTCATTCCGGCCACGAACGGCAGGCCCAGCTCCAGGTAGCGCGTGCCGTGGCGCTCCCACACGCCCGCGTTCGCCTCGTTGACGAGCCGGATGTCGTCAGGGCTGCGGGTGCCGGCCAGCACGGCCAGCTCGTCGACGTGCCGCCACAGCTCCGGGTGCGTCGCGCGGGTCAGCGGGACGCCGGTCGGACGCGGCCGGGCCCAGAACGCCCTGACCATCGCGTACAACGACGGCCCGCCGACGATGAGCGTCAACGCGGTGAGGAAGGCCCCGCCCTCGACGTCGCCCCGGTCGAACAGGACGTACGCGAGGACGCCCAGCAGCGCGGTGAGGCCCAGCGCGAGCACGAAGAACCCGGCGAGCATCACCAGGGCCAGCGCCGCTCTCATTGGAGGTGTCGGACGGTGACCTCGGCCCCCGCCGCCAGCTCCGTGACGTCCTCGGGCACCTCGATCAGGCAGTTCGACAGCGCGAGCGCCGACAGCAGGTGCGACCCCGGCCCGCCGACGGGCGTCACGACCTCGCCGGACGACGGGTCGTGCAGGCCGCGCCGGAACTGAGTCTTCCCCGCGGGAGAGGTGAGAGAAGTCGTGATGGTCGCTCGCGCCGTGTGGCGTTCCGGCTGCGTGTAGCCCATGGACGCGAGCAGTGCCGGCCGCACGAACACCTCGAACGACACCTGCGCGCTCACCGGGTTGCCCGGCAGCGACAGCACCGGCACGCCCTCGTACCGGCCGGAGCCCTGCGGCCCGCCCGGCTGCATCGCGACCTTGGTGAACTGCACGTCGTGGCTCGCGAAAGCGTCCTTGACCACCTCGTACGCGCCCGCGCTGACCCCGCCGGACGTCACGATCACGTCCACCGAACCGAGGTACGGCGCCAGCGCGCGGTGGAACTCCTCGACGTCGTCCGGCACGAACCGCAGCTGCACGGCGACGCAGCCCGCGTCCCGCACGGACGAGGCGAGCATCATGCCGTTCGACTCGTAGATCTGCCCAGGCTGCAGCGGCTTGCCCGGTTCGACCAGCTCGGAGCCCGTCGACAGGACCAGCACGCGCGGACGGCGGCGCACCGGCAGCTCGGGGAAGCCGAGGGCGGAGGCGAGACCGAGCGTGGACGGGCGCAGCACCGTGCCCGCGGCCAGCACCGCGTCGCCCTTGCGCACGTCGTCGCCACCGGTGCGGATGTTCTGGCCGGGCGCCACGGCCCGGTCGATCCTCACGGTCTCCGTGCCGGCATCGGTCCACTCGACCTGGACCACCGCGTCCGCGCCGGGCGGCAGCGGGGCGCCGGTCATGATCCGCTGAACGGTGCCGGGCACCAGCGGGTTCAGCTGCGTGCGGCCCGCGGGGATGTCGTCGGCGACGGTCAACCGGACCGGGAGCTCACCGGCCAGATCGGCGGCCCGCACCGCGTACCCGTCCATCGCGGAGTTGTCGAACGGCGGCAGGTCGAGCGGCGCGATGACGTCGGCGGCGAGCACGAGCCCGAGGCACTCGTCGAGCGGTAGCTGCAGCACGGGCATCGACCCGACGAGCTCCGCGACGCGCTGGCGGTGTTCGGCGACAGTGGTGGGGGACACGACTGCATACTGCCAACGTCGCGGTGCTCGTGACGCCCGCTTTGCCTCGTTTCCTTCCCGGAGGTGTTGTTCGTGCAGGTCCGGACCAGGCACACACCGACGTTCGGCGTGGCGAGACTCGTCCTCGCGCCCGACGAGGCGGTGCTGGTCGACCCGCTGACCATCGCGGCCACGAGCTACGGGCTCACGGTCGAGGTGAAGGGCGCGGGCGCGAAGGCGGTGGCGCTGTGCACCTCGGGCGCGGAGGGCGGCTGGATCGACGCGGCCCCGGTGCTGCCCGGTGACCTGCACCAGATCGAACTCGACGGCGCGTACGGCTGGTGCTTCGCCCGGCACAGCTGGATCGCGTCGAGCAGCACGATGGCGATGAACCCCGGGGCACCGCCGATGCAGGCGATCTTCGGAGGCGTCGAGGGCTTCATGAACTACGCGCACGGCAAGGGCGCGATGGTGCTCGCCTGTTACGGCGCGCTCGACCTCGTGACGCTGGAAGCAGGGGAAGCGGTGACCATCAGCAGCGATCACGTCGTGGCGTTCGCGGACACCGTGCAATGCCGTCTCCGGCCGTCCGTGCCCGATGGCGTGCAATCCATTCAGACCGGTGAGGGCCTGGTGTTCGACTTCGCCGGTCCCGGTGCCGTGCTGACGCAGACGCGCGGACCCCGCCGGCTCACCACCTGGTTGCGCGCCAACGGAGTCAGCTCCCGTTCATGACTCCGTAAGGAGGTATCCGAGTGAGATTTCTTCTTTTAGCGTTGCTCTCTGCGCTTTGCGCGAGATGCGTGATCTGAAGGAGGACGTCTTGGCTCTCGGTACCGTCAAGTGGTTCAACTCCGAAAAGGGATACGGCTTCATCGCGACCGATGGCGGGCCCGACGTGTTCGTGCACTACTCGGCGATCCAGATGGAAGGCTTCCGGACCCTGTCGGAAGGCGACCGGGTCGAGTTCGAGGTGCAGGCGGGCCGGGACGGCCGCAGCCAGGCGTCGGACGTGCGCAGGGCGAGCTAGACGTCACTCTGATCACGGCTTCGGCCAACCCGGGGCAAGCCGATCTGGCCGGACGTTAGGCTGCCTTGCGTGTCGGAGGACCTGAGCGGACGGCGAATCGCGCATTACCGGATCGACGGTGTGCTTGGTCGTGGTGGCATGAGCGTGACGTACCGGGCCACGGACGTGAGACTCGGCCGGAAGGTCGCGCTCAAGGTCATCGGTGAGCACCTCGCGCCCGACGCGGAGTTCCGCGAGCGGTTCGTCGACGAGGCGCGCAACACCTCCGCGATCGACCACGCGAACATCGTGCCGCTGTACGACTTCGACGAGGTCGACGGCCTGCTCTACATCGCCATGCGGCTCGTGGACGGGCAGGACCTGTCCGGGCACATCAAGGAGGGGCCGCTCACCCCCGCGCGCACGTTGTCGCTGCTCGCCCAGGTGGCCGAAGCGCTCGACATGCTGCACGGCAAGGGCCTCGTGCACCTCGACGTGAAGCCCGCCAACGTGCTGGTGACCCAGAAGGAAGGCGTGCGCGAGCACGTCTACGTCGCCGACTTCGGCCTCACCCGCCGCGGCGCCACCGGCCACCGCACCCGAACGGGTGATTTCCTCGGCTCGCCCACCTACGCGGCGCCGGAACACCTGCGCGGCGAGCCCGTCGACGGCCGCACCGACCAGTACGCGCTCGCCTGCATGATCTTCGCCTGCCTGTCGGGCCGCCCGCCGTTCCAGGGCGGCGTGCAGGAGGTCATCCACGGCCACCTCGGCAGCGTCGTTCCCGCGTTGTCACAGGTCGTGTCGTTGCCGCCGGCCATCGACGACGTGATCCGCAAGGGCACCTCGAAGGACCCGTCGCAGCGGTACGCGAACTGCGCCGAGCTCATCAACGCCGCCCGCGTCGCTCTCGCCGGAGTCGCGCAGGGCTCGGCTCCCGCTCAACTCGGGCCGCAGTCCGGCTCGTTCCCGGCTCAAGCGCCGATGTCCGGGCCGATGCCGGTCCAGCAGGGTCAGTACCAGGCCGGCGGCTACCAGCAGCCCCTGTCGGACCCGGTCCGGCTGCGCCCGCCGAACCAGGTGGGTGTGAGTGCGTTCACGGCCCGCAAGAAGGAACGCCCCGCGTGGTTCGCGCCGGTCATCGCGGCCGCGGTGGCGATCTTGGTGATCATCGTCGTGGTGGTGATCCTGTCGCCGGGTGACGAGCCCGCACGTCAGCCCAAGACGAGCTCCGCGCCGTCGCTGAACATCGGCGACGAACCGACCTCGAACAAGCCGCTGCCCACCTCTGTGCCGGTGCGCACGTCTCGCTGAGAGTCCCCTGGGTTCGCTTGCACTCGACGTGCCCGAGTGCTAAAACCGACTTAGCACTCGGCTCAATTGAGTGCCAAAAAGTGAGGCTGGGACGGTGAGGCCCTCCGGGGTCGTCCGTCGCGGGCACCGAGCCTGGCCACGCGCATCGGTTCCGCTGCGGGCATGCGCTCGCGGTGGCCCAGAATCCACATAAGCGGAGGAACACACCGCAATGGCCAAGATGATTGCGTTCGACGAGGAAGCCCGTCGCGGTCTCGAGCGCGGGATGAACATCCTCGCTGACGCCGTCAAGGTGACGCTCGGCCCGAAGGGCCGCAACGTCGTGCTCGAGAAGAAGTGGGGCGCGCCGACCATCACCAACGATGGTGTCTCCATCGCGAAGGAGATCGAGCTCGAGGACCCGTGGGAGAAGATCGGGGCCGAGCTCGTCAAGGAGGTCGCGAAGAAGACCGATGACGTCGCTGGTGACGGCACCACCACCGCGACGGTGCTCGCCCAGGCACTGGTCCGCGAGGGCCTGCGCAACGTGGCCGCGGGTGCGAACCCGCTCGGCCTCAAGCGCGGCATCGAGCAGGCCGTCGAGGCCATTGCCGAGCAGCTGCTGAAGAACGCCAAGGAGATCGAGACGAAGGAGCAGATCGCTGCTACCGCGTCCATCTCCGCCGCTGACCCCACGATCGGCGAGCTCATCGCCGAGGCGATGGACAAGGTCGGCAAGGAAGGCGTCATCACCGTCGAGGAGAGCAACACCCTCGGTCTCGAGCTTGAGCTCACCGAGGGCATGCGCTTCGACAAGGGCTACATCTCCGGTTACTTCGTGACCGACCCCGAGCGTCAGGAAGCGACCCTCGAGGACCCGTACATCCTGCTGTTCGGCTCCAAGATCTCCACGGTCAAGGACCTGCTCCCGCTCCTGGAGAAGGTCATGCAGGGCGGCAAGCCGCTGCTGATCATCTCCGAGGACGTCGAGGGCGAGGCCCTGGCGACCCTGGTCGTGAACAAGATCCGTGGCACCTTCAAGTCCGTCGCCGTCAAGGCGCCTGGCTTCGGTGACCGCCGCAAGGCCATCCTCCAGGACATCGCCACCCTCACCGGTGGCCAGGTCATCACCGAGGACGTCGGCCTGAAGCTGGAGAACGCCGACATCTCGCTGCTGGGCAAGGCCCGCAAGGTCGTCGTCACCAAGGACGAGACGACCATCGTCGAGGGTGCCGGTGACGCGGAGCAGATCCAGGGTCGCGTCAACCAGATCCGCGCCGAGATCGAGAAGTCGGACTCCGACTACGACCGCGAGAAGCTCCAGGAGCGCCTCGCCAAGCTCGCCGGCGGCGTCGCCGTCATCAAGGCGGGCGCGGCCACCGAGGTCGAGCTCAAGGAGCGCAAGCACCGCATCGAAGACGCGGTCCGCAACGCCAAGGCCGCCGTTGAAGAGGGCATCGTCGCCGGTGGTGGCGTCGCGCTGCTTCAGGCTGCCGAGGTTGCCTTCGCGGGCCTGAAGCTCACGGGCGACGAGGCCACTGGCGCCAACATCGTCAGGGTCGCCGTCGAGGCTCCGCTGAAGCAGATCGCCATCAACGCCGGCCTCGAAGGCGGCGTCGTGGTCGAGCGCGTCAAGTCCCTCCCCTCTGGCGAGGGCCTGGACGCCGCGACCGGCGAGTACAAGGACCTGATCAAGGCCGGCATCATCGACCCGGCCAAGGTCACCCGTTCCGCGCTGCAGAACGCCGCGTCCATCGCCGCCCTGTTCCTGACGACGGAAGCCGTCGTCGCGGACAAGCCGGAGAAGAACGCCGCGCCTTCCGCGCCGGACGCCGGCGGCATGGACTTCTGAGTCCGTCCGCTTCGCACCACCTCTGAAAGGCCCGGTTCGCATCGGCGAGCCGGGCCTTTCGGCATTTCGGGCCTGATGAACGGAAATCACCGACCGGTCACACGTGACCGGTCGGTGATCTGTCCGGGAAACCGCCCTGCCGAAAGGATGAGACCAGTCCACAAAGGGCTGATCCATCAAGAGGGGGATGTGAATGAAGGCGAAGTACGCAACTGTTCTGGCGGCGTCGGCCATTGCGATCGGGGGATTCGCAGGGCTCGCGGCACCGGCGTCCGCCGCGCCGTCGGGTGAGGTGTCGGTGCAGGCCAGCTGCAGCGCTGCGCCCATCACCGGTGCGGAAGGCCACCGCGGTGCCAATGTGAGGTGCACCGGCCTCGGCAACTTCTTCACCGGCTTCATCGACTGCAAGCGCACGGACAACGGATTCGTGTACCGCCACTTCGGCACTCGCGCCGCGAACGGCGGTGTCTCGACCGTGTGGTGTGACCGCGGCGCCGTCGTCATCGGGCACGGCGGCATTCAGTCCTAGGTCGCTGCCAAGGGGGGACAACGGCCGGCCGCAGGCATCCCTGCGGCCGGCCGTTGCCGGTCACTCAGCCGAAGAGACGCGAACCCCAGAAACCCCAGTCGAAGCTCAAAGCATGATCGTGGGCGTGACGACGGTCCGCCCGGGCTCTCCACGAGAATTCACCAGGTGCACCAGGATCTGCGTGGTCCCGGCCGGCACGTCCGGCAGAACGAACCGCCCACCATCGTCAGCCCGAGTACAGGACGACTGATGATCGGCGACCCGCACCTCGACCTCGTGCTCCCCGGCGGGCACCAGCCACCCGTCGATCCGGTGCCGTGACCCGGTCGAGGTGAAGTTCACCATCAACGTCAGGTTGTCGACCGTGAACGTGATCGTGCCGGTCTGCCCGCCCCGGACCCCGGCGAACGATCCGGCCCGCTCCCAGCGCGCGACCTCCACGTCCAGGGATTCCAGGGCGATCGCGAACTTCACGCGGTCCACCAGGTCGGCGGGTGGCGGGTCCAGTTCGTCGACGAGCCTGTTCAGCTCGGAGAGGACTGCGGTGTCCTCAGGGCCCCTGCGGTCGTCGCGCGGGTCGATCTCGTTCACCGCGATCCTCCTTCCGTCTCCAGGTAGTTGCGCAGCAGTGTCAGACACCGTCCCCTGGTCGGACCGATGCTGCCGTGGGGCATGGCCAGTGCCTCGGCGACTGCCCGGTACTCCGCGCGGCCCGCGAGCACGGTGAGTCGGAGCAGTTCCTGGCACCTCGTGGTCAGGCGGCCGAACGCGAGCCACAGGCGGCGGTCGCGGTCGTCCAGCAGCGTCACGTCCTCCGGCAGGCCGGTGTCGGACTCGAGCTGTTCGGCGTATTCGTCGGACAGGTGCGTCTCACGCTTGTTGGGTGTCCAGGTTCGGCGTGCTTCACGCCTCGTTGTGACCACCAGGTAGCCGACCAGGGCTTTGGGCTCGTTGATGTTCTCGATGTTCTTCAAGAACGCCAGCCACACGGTCTGCACCACGTCCTCCGCGGCGGCCCTGTCCAGGCCCTGGCCGCGGGCGACGTGCCACAACAGCGGGGTCAGCTCGGTCACCAGGACGTCCAGCGCGTTGCGGTTGCCCTCACGTGCGGCTTCCACGCACATCGCGTGCCGTTCGGTGCCTTCAAGCCCGTCCCACGGCGTTCGGTCATCCGCCGTGTGCAGCTCGTCCATGCAGCACCTCCGATCGGCCGCCCTGTCAGCGCCGTCCGCCAACTCATGAAGGGCTAACTGGGCGGTAGATACCAAATTCACTCGATTGGAGCAGTATCACCGCCGGGTTGACCCTCATCTTCCTCCGGGTATGCCAGCGGCCCGTGATTCCCCCTCCGAGTCACGGGCCGCCAGTGGTGGGAGCCCGCGCCGGCCGGCACCCCTCGAACCGGCTGACGCGTGCTCCACGCCTGAACAAAGCGCTCATCCAAAAAGAGCGGGGTTCAGGCGAGCAGATACAGCCTCCGACGCACGAACAGGCGACGAGGCTCCGCGATTCCCGAAAGCACACGGCAAAGACCGTTATGGTCTAGACCATGCCGATTCTCGAAGTGATCGCACTGGACGCGAAGGACGCCGTTGCCGCCCAGGCGGGAGGCGCTGACCGGCTCGAACTGGTCGCCGACATGGCCTCGGACGGGCTCACGCCGTCGGTCGCCACCTTCAAAGAGGTCCGAAGCGCCGTGGACATCCCCATCCGCGTGATGCTCAGGGACGCCAAGGGGTTCGCGCCGAACAACCTCAAGCACCTGCGCCGGCAGGCGTGGGAGCTCAGGGAGGCCGGCGCCACCGAGTTCGTCCTCGGCTTCCTCGACGCGGAGGGCGAGATCGACGAGGGCGTCACGCTCAACCTCCTCGCCGAACTGGAGGGCTGCGCCTGGACCTTCCACCGCGCGCTGGACAACTCGAACGACGTCTTCCGCTCCTGGGAGGTCGTGCAGACCCTCGGCTGCGACACGGTGCTCGCCGCCGGCAGCGCGAAGGGCGTCGAGGACGGAATCGAGAACCTGAAGAAACTGGCCGACCAGGCGCCTCCCGCGCTGCTCGTCGGCGGCGGTCTGCAGGCTCGCCACGTCCCGGAACTGCTGGCAGCGGGCGTGAAGGGATTTCACGTCGGCAGCGCGGTCCGTCCGTCCGGCTGGGACTCACCGGTCGACTTCGCATCAGTTCGGGAATGGGTGAATCGTCTGGTCTAGACCCTTGCCCTGGTCCGTTCTACAGTCACGTTGCTTCCTGTGGAATGGCTGTTGCACTATATGCAATGCGGAGGGCGCGATGAGGCTGAAGGCACTTGTGGCCGTGCTGGGCGTGGGCGCGGTGGTCGCCTGCGCACCGGTGCAGTCAGGACCTACGAACTCTGGCACCGACGAGCAGACCGGGCAGTTGCGGGTCTGGTTGTTCGACGAGGTCAACCGAGGTCCGAAGGAAGCCGTGGTGAAGGAGGCGATCTCCGAGTTCCAGGGCAAGCACAGCGGCGTCACCGTCGACGTCCAGTACATCCAGGTGTCGAGCCGGGCGGAGCGCTTCAAGGCCGCGTTCAGCGACCCGAAGAGCGCTCCGGACGTCGCCGAGTTCGGCAACACCGACCTCGCGGGCTACGTCTCCGCCGGCGGCTTCTCCGAGCTCGACCTGGGCAAGTGGGACGAGTCGAAGGACCTGGTCCCGTCGATCCTCGACACGGCCAAGGTCGACGGCAAGACGTACGGCGTGCCGTGGTTCGTCGGCGTGCGCGCGTTGTACTACCGCACGGACGTGTTCACCGAGCTCGGCCTCAAGCCGCCGACGACGTTGGACGAGATCGCGACCACGGCTCGTGAGATCAGGCAGAAGAAGCCCGAACTGATCGGCATCTCGGCCGGCGGCAAGTACCTGTTCGCGGCGCTGCCGTTCATCTGGGCGCAGGGCGGCGACATCGCCAAGTCGGACGGCGGCAAGTTCACCGCCACGATCGACAGCGCCGAGGCCAAGGCCGGCGTCGCGAAGTACACCGAGCTGATCAAGGACGACATCTGCCCGCCCGCCACCTGCGCGGGCAACGGCGGTGACGCGAGCGTCGAGGCGTTCCGCGCGGGCAAGGCCGCGATGACCATCGGTGGCGACTTCAACCGCAAGTCCGTCGACGCTTCCTCGGCCGCGGGCAAGTACGGCGTCGTGCCGTTGCCCGGCAAGACGAAGGGCTCGGTCGCGCCCGCGTTCGCCGGCGGCAACCTGCTCGGCGTCATGAAGGGCACGCAGCGCAAGACGCTCGCGAACGAGTTCACGCAGCTGCTCGCGTCGAAGAAGTACCAGCAGAAGATGTACACGGCGATGGGCAACCTGCCGACGTTCGGCGACGTGCAGAAGCAGGTCGCGGACTCCGACAAGTTCCTGGAGCCGTTCACGAAGACCCTGCAGTCCGGCACGAAGTTCGTCCCCGTCACGCCGGCGTGGGCGAAGATCGAGGCGCAGACCGTGGTGCCGACGATGCTCCAGGAGATCGTCACCGGCGCGAAGAACGTCGACACGGCCACCGCGGACGCCGCCAAGACGATGAACGCGGCCTTCACGTCGTGAGCATGACCGCCAAAGGCCAGGGGCGGACCGCGTTCGCCTACCTGGCTCCAGCGCTGCTGATCCTCGGGGGCCTGCTGGCCTACCCGATCTATCAGCTGGTGCTCATCTCGCTCTACGACTACGGCCAGGAACAGGTCAGCGGCGGAGCGCCGCTCGAGTTCCTCGGTCTCGGGAACTACCAGAAACTGCTGGGAGACCAGCAGTTCTGGGCGGTGTTCGGGCAGACCGTCGCCTTCGCGGCGGTCTGCGTGGTCGGCACGTTGCTTGTGGGCGCGTTTCTCGCGATCTTGGCCACCCGCGTTCGCACGTGGGTGCGCATGACGTTGTTCCTGGCGGCGCTCGGCGCGTGGTCTACGCCCGCCGTCGCCGGCTCGACGATCTGGCTCTTCCTGTTCGACGCGAACTTCGGGTTCGTGAACGAGGTCCTGGGCATCCAGGGCTTCTCCTGGACGTTCGACAAGTGGACGGCGTTCGGACTCGTTGCCGCGCAGGTGATCTGGTGCTCGTTCCCGTTCGTCATGGTGACGCTCTTCGCGGGCATCAAGGCGATTCCGGGCGAGGTGCTGGAGGCAGCGGCACTGGACGGCGCGTCGGCGTTCCGCACGGCGTGGAGCGTCACGCTCCCGTTGCTGAAGCCGATCATCCTCGTGGTGACGATCCAGTCGATCATCTGGGACTTCAAGGTCTTCACGCAGATCTACGTGATGACGAACGGCGGCGGCATCGCCGGGCGCAACCTCGTGCTCAACGTCTACGCCTACCAGCAGGCGTTCGCGGCGTCGGAGTACGGACTGGGCGCGACCATCGGTGTCGTGATGACCGTGCTGCTGCTGGGAATCACGATGTTCTACCTCCGCGCGCTGCGGCGGTCGGGGGAGGTCCTGTGAGGCGCTGGCTGACCGAGGGCTTCGTCCTCGTCATCGCCGCGGTCGTGGCGTTCCCGCTGTTCTGGATGGTGCTGTCCGCGTTCAAACCGGAGGACGAGATCATCTCGGCCGACCCGGTGCCGTGGACGACCCGCCCGACGCTCGACAGCTTCACGCGGGCGCTGACCGTCGCGAACTTCGGGCGCTACTTCCTGAACAGCATCATCGTCGCGGTGATCGTGGTGCTCCTGAGCATCGTGATCTCGTTCCTGGCGGCGACGGCGCTGACCCGCTTCCGGTTCCGCAGCCGCACGACGTTGCTGATCATGCTGCTGGTCGTGCAGATGGTGCCGGTCGAGGCGTTGACCGTGCCGCTGTTCTTCCTGATGCGGTCCGTCGGTGACTCGGTCCCCGTGTTCGGCCTGAACCACCTGGGCTCGCTCGTGCTGGTGCACCTGGCCTTCAGCCTGCCGTTCGCCATCTGGATGCTGCGAGGCTTCGTCGCCGCGGTGCCGGTGGAACTGGAGGAGGCCGCCACCCTGGACGGCGCCTCGCGGTTCCGGTTCCTGTGGCAGGTGCTGTTCCCGCTCGTCGCGCCCGGCCTGGTGGCGACGAGCGTGCTGTCGTTCATCCACGCCTGGAACGACTTCCTGTTCGCCAAGACGTTCATCATCTCGGCCGTGGAGAACCAGACCCTGCCTCTGGCTCTTCAGGTGTTCGTCAAACCCGACCAGAACGATTGGGGCGCGATCATGGCGGGCTCCACCCTGATGACCATCCCCGTGCTCATCTTCTTCGTGCTCGTGCAGCGCCGGCTGGTGTCCGGACTCGCGGGGGCGGTGAAGGGATGAACCTCCTCCCACGCCCGGTGTCCTACGTGGACGGCGGGAGACTCTGCGAGTACCAGGGCTGGCAGACGGTCCTCGTCGACGGCCCGCCCGGCGGTTACCGGTTGCTCTCGTCCGACGCCGGCGTGCTGATCGAGGCGAACGACGCGGCCGGCGAGATGAACGCGCTGCAGACCCTGCGGCAGTTGCTGGGCGCCCAGGCGTTCCGGGCTGCGGGCGAGAAACCGGCGTACATCCCCGCGTGCGAGATCGTGGACCACCCGCGGTTCGCGTGGCGTGGCGTGATGCTGGACGTATCGCGGCACTTCCTGCCCAAGCGGGAGGTGCTGCGGTACGTCGAGCTGCTGTCCGTGCACAAGCTCAACGTCCTGCACCTGCACCTGACCGACGACCAGGGCTGGCGCTTCGAGGTCAAGCGCTACCCGAAGCTCACCGAGGCAGGGTCGTGGCGGGAGGACTCGCGGTTCGGTGACCGGCGCTCCGCGGGCATGAAAGGCAGGCCGCACGGCGGTTTCTACACGCAGGAGGACCTGCGGGAGATCGTCGAGTACGCCCGTCAGCGGTACATCACGGTGATTCCGGAGATCGACATTCCCGGTCACTCGCAGGCGGCGATCGCGGCCTATCCGGAACTCGGCGTGCACGGCGGTGGTGTCTGGACCGACTGGGGCGTCAACGAACGCGTGCTCAACACCGAGGAGTCCACAGTGGACTTCTTTCGGAACGTGTTCGACGAGCTGATGGACGTCTTCCCGGCGGAGATCATCGGACTGGGCGGCGACGAGGCTCCCGGCCACGACGGCGAACTGGTCAGGGCGATCGCGAAGCACATCGTTCGCAACGGACGGCGGCCGTACGGGTGGGACGAGATCCTCGAGTCGGGACCGCTGCCGGCGGGCACGGTCGTCGCGTCGTGGCGCGGGGTCGAGGGCGGCATCACGGCACTGGGCGAGGGCCACGACGTGGTGATGTGCCCTGAGCAGCACGTTTATCTGGACTACCGGCAGTCGGAGTCACCGGACGAGCCGATCCCGGTGGGGACGGTGACCACGCTGGAGGACGTCTACGCGTGGGATCCGGTGCCCGAGGGCCTCACGGGCGCGGAGCCCGGACGGCTGCTGGGCGCGCAGGCGAACATCTGGACCGAGCACCTCGACTCGGCCCGGCGGGTGGACTACGCGGCGTTCCCGAGGCTGGCCGCGTTCGCCGAGGTCGTGTGGTCCCCGGCGGAGAAGGATCCCGAGTTCGTGCAACGGCTGCGGGAACACCATCTCCCGAGGCTCGATGCTCTGGGGGTGGAGTACCGGCCCCTCACCGGACCCCACCCCTGGCAACGGTTACCTGGCGTTCCCGGGTTTCCACGCTGATCACGCTTACACGGCCGCGTCTTCCACGGGCATGAGGATCCAGGCGGCGACGTAGAGGATCGCTCCGGTGCCGAACCCGAGCAGCGTCGCCGCCACGAGGATGATCCGCAGGATCGCGGCGTCCACACCGATCATCTTGGCGAGACCGCCGCAGACGCCGGCGAGCATCTTGTCGCTACGGCTCCTGCGGAGCTTCTTGACCTGGTCAGTGGCTTCGTTGAGCACGTTGTTCGTCATGGCTCAAGATTCGTCGAAACCACAGCCCCGCACATCGGTGACCACCCCGAACCCGACCCTGATCCCCGGTCCGGACCCCAGGGTTCAGTCGAGGCAGAACTCGTTGCCCTCGACGTCCTGCATCACGATGCACGACTCGTTCTCCTCGTCGGCCACCATGACGCGCACGCACACCGCGCCGATCGCCTCCAGCCGTGCACGCTCGGCCTGAAGCGCGGCGAGGCGGTCGCGGCCCACCATTCCGCTGCCGGCCCGAACGTCGATGTGGACCCGGTTCTTCACGGTCTTGCCCTCGGGAACGCGCTGGAAGAACAGCCGCGGGCCCACGCCGGTGGGGTCGTTGCAGGCAGACCACGAACCGTCTGTGTCCGGCTGTGCGTCGTAGCCCAGCACCTCGGCCCAGAACTGGGCGACGCGTGGTGGTTCCGTGCAGTCGAACGTGACCTGGATCTGCTTGATCGAACCCATTTCCCCACCGTAGTCGTACTCTGAGGCTCATGGAGTCCCCTGAGGAGCTCGCGTCAGGGCTCGACCGCGCGGGGTACCTGCCGGACGGCGGGGTGGCCACGGCGGCGTTCCTCGCGGTCGCGATGGGACGGCCGCTGTTCCTCGAAGGCGAACCCGGCACCGGCAAGACCTCGCTGGCGCTGGCGCTGGCGAAGTCGATGGACGTCCCGCTGATCCGGCTGCAGTGCCACGAGGGCATCGACGCCACACAGGCCCTGTACGACTGGGACTACCCGCGTCAGCTCATGCACCTGCGCGTCCTGGAGACGCGCGGCGAGGTGGACGAGGCCTCCCTCTACACGCGACGGTTCCTGCTGGCCCGGCCGCTGCTGCAGGCTCTGGAGACAGCGCCGTGCGTGCTGCTCGTCGACGAGATCGACCGGGCGGACGACGAGTTCGAGGCGTTCCTGCTGGAGGTGCTGTCCGAGAACGCGGTGAGCATCCCCGAGTTCGGCGAGATCAGGGCCACGACGCCGCCGCTGACCGTGCTGACCTCGAACCGGACCCGCGAGGTGCACGACGCGCTGAAGCGCCGTTGCCTCTACCACTGGCTGGAGCACCCCTCGCTCGATCGGGAGATCGCGATCCTCCGGCGCACCCTGCCCGGCCTCGACGAACGGCTCGCGCGCAAGGTCGCCGAGGCCGTTCAGCAGATGCGTGGCCTCGACCTGCTGAAGCCGCCGGGCGTGGCGGAGTCGCTGGACTGGGCGCGGGCGCTGCAGGCGCTGGGCCGCACCGAACCGGACGTGACGACGCTCGGAGCCGTCCTGAAGTACCGGGAGGACGCGGAACGCGTGATCGGGAGCACAATCGTGGGGTGACGGAAGCCTGCGTCGGGTTCACGCGCGTCCTGCGGGGCGCCGGACTCCCGTGCGGGCCGGACCGCGTCCAGGCGTTCCTGCGGGCCACCGAACACGTCGACCTCTACTGGGCCGGGCGCCTCACGCTGTGCGCCGACCCGGACGACCTGCCGCGCTACGACGCCGCCTACCGGGCGTACTTCGGTGGCACGCCGCCCCGTCCGCGCACGACGATCGAACTTGACTCGGTCACCGTCGGTGTGGCCGCGTCCGATGTGGAAGTGTTGAAGCACAAGGACATCTCCGAGTTCGACGCGGCACCGCTGATCGCCAGGCTGACACCGCTCCCGCCGCGCAGACGGTCGCGCCGGCTCCGCAAGGCCCGTCGCGGCCGGATGGACCTGGCCAGGACCGTGCGCGCGATGATCGAGACCGGTGGCGAGATCGCCCTGCCGCGCCATCGCCGCCGCGGCGTGAAGGCGCGCCGGCTGGTGCTGCTGATCGACGTGTCCGGCTCGATGGCCGCCTACTCGGACGCGTTGCTGCGGTTCGCGCACGTCATCGCCCACGCCATGCCCGTCGAGGTCCGCACGATCGGCACCCGGCTCACCCGCGTCACCCGTCAGTTGCGCGAACGCGATCCGGAACGGGCTTTGCGAGCCGCTGGACGGGCGATCCCGGACTACGAGGGCGGCACCCGGCTCGGCGACTCGCTGCGGCGGTTCAACCAGCAGTGGCGGCAACGAGGTGCGGTGGTCGTGCTGTTCAGCGACGGCTGGGAACGCGGCGACCCGAGCCTGCTGGCGACCGAGATGGCGAGGCTGAGACGCGTGAGCCACAAGGTCATCTGGGCCAACCCGCACGCGGGCAAACCGGGCTACCGGCCGTTGCAGAGCGGCGTGGTGGCGGCGCTCCCGCACGTCGACACGATGGTCGCGGGCCACAGCGTGCACGCTTTGGAAGAACTGCTGAAGGAGGTGCGCCGTGCGTGATGTCCTCTACGACCTCGCCGAACGGGTGGCGAACGGCGAGACGGTCGGCGTCGGCACGGTGGTCGCGACGTTCAGCTCGGCGCCCCGGCCGGCGGGCGCGGCGATGCTCGTGACGCAGGACGGCGAGGCGGTCGGCAGCGTGTCCGGCGGCTGCGTCGAGGGCGCCGTCTACGACCTCGCGCAGGAGACCGGCGGCCCGGTCCTGCAGCGCTACGGCGTGAGCGACGACGACGCGTTCGCCGTCGGGCTGACCTGCGGCGGGATCATCGACATCTACGTCGAGAAGATCAACGCCGAGACGTTTCCGCAGCTCGGCGAGGTCGTGGAGACGGTGCGCGCCGAGGAGCCGGTGGCCGTCGCGACGGTCATCGAGCATCCGGACGGCATCGGCCGGCGCATGGTCATCTGGCCGGACCGGCGTGACGGCAGCCTTGGGAGCGCACGGATCGACGACGCCGTCGCGGACGACGCGCGCGGCATGCTGGCTTCCGGCCGCACCGGCGTGCTCCAGTACGGCCCGGACGGCCAGCGGCGCGGCGAGGGCATGAGCGTGTTCGTGAACTCGTTCGAACCGCCGCCGCGCATGCTCGTGTTCGGTGCGATCGACTTCGCCGCCGCGATGGCCCGGCTCGGCGCGTTCCTCGGCTACCGGGTCACCGTCTGCGATGCGCGACCGGTCTTCGCGACGCGCAGCCGTTTTCCGGAGGCGGACGAGGTCGTCGTCGCCTGGCCGCACAGGTACCTCGAAGGCGAAGCGTCCAAGCTCGACGAACGCACGGTCATCGCCGTTCTCACGCACGATCCGAAGTTCGACGTGCCGCTGCTGGAAGTCGCGTTGCGACTGAAGGTCGGCTACATCGGAGCGATGGGGTCCCGGCGCACGCACGAAGATCGGCTGGAACGGTTGAGGGAAGCTGGTTTGACCGAATCCGAACTTACGGCGTTGTCGTCGCCTATCGGGCTCGATCTCGGCGCCAGAACCCCGGAAGAGACCGCAGTTGCGATTGCCGCCGAGATCATCTCCTTGCGGTGGAAGGGAACCGGGCGCCGGCTGACGGAGATCGAGGACCCGATTCATCGTTGATCGGGTTGTTGAACGCGCAAACAGGGAGCAAGCTGAAGTGACCCTCGTCACTGAAGGCCCACCACCCTGGGAGGGTTTCAATGCACATCTCGGTCAACGTCGACGGAGTGACCTACGCCGACGAGGTCGAACCACGCCTCCTGCTCGTGCACTACCTGAGGGAGCGTTTGGGCAAGACCGGCACCGTCGTCGGTTGCGACACCGGCAACTGCGGCGCCTGCACTGTCCACCTCGATGGCCACAGCGTGAAGTCTTGCCAGATGCTCGCCGTGCAGGCGAACGGGCACGAGGTCACCACCATCGAAGGCCTCGCCCGCGACGGCAAGCTGCATCCGGTGCAGGAGGCGTTCCACTCCAACCACGCGTTGCAGTGCGGTTTCTGCACGCCCGGGATGATCATGCAGGCGATCGACCTGCTCGCCGACGAGTCGGATCCCGACGACGAGACCGTGCGCAAAGGCCTGGAGGGCAACCTCTGCCGCTGCACGGGCTACCAGAACATCGTGCGCGCGGTTCAGGACGCCGCACAGCGGATGAAACCCGGCGCGGGCCCGGAGATCGAGCAGCGGACACCGCACGCGGTAGGTGGCGAATGACCGCCACCGCGGAACCGGAGATCGGCAGGGCCCGGCTCCGCAAGGAGGACGCGCGGCTGATCACCGGCCAGACCACCTGGACCGACAACCTCCAGCTGACCGGCATGCTGCACATGGCGGTGCTGCGCAGCCCCATGGCGCACGCCCGCATCACCAACATCGATGTCAGCCGCGCGACGTCGATGCCCGGCGTGGCCGTGGTGCTCACCGGTGAGGATCTCGCCGCGGAGCAGGGATCTCTGCCCTGCGCGTGGCCGATCACCGAGGACATGAAGGCCCCGCCCGCGCCCGCGCTGGCCGTCGGTCAGGTCAACTTCGCCGGTGAGGCCGTCGCCCTCGTGATCGCCGACAGCGCGTACCGGGCCGCGGACGCGCTGGAGGCCATCGACGTCGACTACGACGAGCTGCCGGTCGTGCTCGACATGGAAGAAGCGTTGCGGGACAACGATCTCGTGCACGAAGACCTCGGCACGAACAAGTGCGCCACGTGGATCTTCGACTCCGCCGAGGCGGGGGCCGGGACCAACGTCGAGGACGAGATCGCGTCGGCCGAGGTCGTGATCGAGCGGACGTTCAAGCAGCAGCGGCTGATCCCGGCGTTCATGGAACCCCGTTCGGTCGTCGTGGACACGACCGCGGGCATGTACACGGTCTGGTCCGCGACGCAGATCCCGCACATCCTGCGCTGGATGCTGTCGGCCGTCACGGGCATCGCCGAGCACAAACTCCGCGTGATCGCGCCGGACGTCGGCGGCGGGTTCGGCGGCAAGCTCCAGGTCACGCCGGAAGAGGTGCTGTGCCTGCTGGTCGCGCGCCGGATGGGCCGTCCGGTGAAGTGGACGGAGTCGCGCACCGAGTCGATGCTGTCCGCGCACCACGGCCGCGACCAGATCCAGAAGCTCACGCTGTCCGCCCGCCGCGACGGCACCGTGACCGGCCTGAAGGTCGAACTGCTCGCCGACATGGGCGCCTACCTGCGCCTGGTCACGCCGGGTGTGCCGATCCTGGGCGCGTTCATGTTCAACTCGATCTACAAGTTCGCCGCCTACCGGTTCGTGTGCACCAACGTGTTCACGAACAAGGTGCCCACCGACGCCTATCGCGGCGCCGGACGGCCCGAGGCCACGTTCGCGATCGAGCGGATGATGGACGAACTCGCGGTCGAGCTCGGCATGGAGCCGATGAAGATCCGCGAGATGAACTGGATCAAGCACGAGGAGTTCCCGTTCAACACGGTCGCCGGGCTGACCTACGACTCCGGCAACTACGAGGCCGCGACGGCTCGCGCGATGGAACTGTTCGGGTACGACGAGTTGCGCGAGGAGCAGGCACGCCGTCGTTCCTCGGGTGACGTGGTGCAGCTCGGCATCGGAATCTCCACCTACACCGAGATGTGCGGCCTCGCGCCGTCCCGTGTGCTGGGCGCTTTGCGTTATGCCGCGGGCGGATGGGAGACCGCGTCGATCCGCATGCTGCCCACCGGCAAGGTCGAGGTGATCACCGGGACCTCGCCGCACGGCCAGGGCCACGAGACGGTGTGGTCGCAGATCGTCGCCGACCGGCTCGGCGTGCCGTTCGAGGACGTCGAGGTGCTGCACGGCGACACGGCCACGTCGCACAAGGGCATGGACAGCTACGGCTCGCGTTCGCTGGCCGTCGGCGGCACCGCTCTGGTGCACGCGGCGGAGAAGGTGCTCGCGAAGGCACGGACGTTGGCCGCGCACATGATGGAGTGCGACGAGTCGGACGTGGAGTTCGCTGCCGGTTCGTTCTCCGTTCGCGGCACGTCGACCGTGCGGACGTTGGGTGACGTCGTGCTGGCCGCGCACGTCGCGCACGACCTGCCCGAGGGCATGGAACCCGGCATGGACGCCGACGCCACGTTCGACCCGGACAACTTCTCGTTCCCGCACGGAACCCACTTGTGCGCAACGGAAGTCGACACCGAGACGGGCATGGTTCGCATCAGCCGGTACGTGGCGGTGGACGACGTCGGCACGGTCATGAACCCGTTGATCGTCGACGGTCAGGTGCACGGCGGGCTCGCGCAGGGCATCGCGCAGGCGTTGTACGAAGAGGCCACCCACGACGAGATGGGCACGCTGACGACGGCGACGTTCGCCGACTACCTCGTGCCGTGCGCGGCGGATCTGCCGGCTTTCCTGACGGACCGCACCGAGACGCCGGCGACGTCCAACCCGTTGGGCGCCAAGGGAGTCGGCGAGGCGGGCACGATCGCCTCGACACCGGCCGTGGTCAACAGCGTGCTGGACGCCGTGCGGCACCTGGGCGTGCGGGACATCGAGATGCCGATGTCGCCGGAACGCGTGTGGACCGCTCTGCAGGGCCGGCCGGACGAAGGCGCGGGCGAAGTGGCCGCGGGTGGGCTCGGTTCGATCGACGCGCAGGGAGGACAGTCGTGATCCCGGCGGAGTTCAAGTACCTGTTCCCGTCCACTGTGGACGAAGCCGTGCGGATGCTGGCGGAGGAGGGCGAGGACGCCAAGATCATCGCGGGCGGGCAGTCGCTCGTGCCGGTGCTGCGGATGCGGCTGGCGGCGCCCACGGCGTTGATCGACATCGGCGGCCTGACCGAGCTGACGGGCGTGCGCGACGACGGCGACTCGTTGCTCATCGGTGCCATGACCACGCATTACGAGGTGCAGCGCGATCATCTGGTGCACGACCACGCGTTGCTCTTGAAACTGGTCACGGACACGGTGGCCGACCCGCAGATCCGGCACCGCGGCACGTTCGGCGGCTCGCTGTGCCACGCGGATCCGGCCGGCGACCTGCTGGCACCCGCGCTGGCACTGGACGCGGTGATGATCATCGCCGGTCCCGGCGGACGGCGTGAGGTGCCGGCGGCGGAGTTCTTCGTCGACTACTTCACGACGGCGCTGGCCCCCGACGAGATCCTGCTCGACGTCCGCGTGCCGAAGTACACCGGCTGGGGCGCGCACTACGAGAAGCTCAACCGGGTCGCGCAGGCGTGGTCGATCGTCGCGGTCGCGGCGGCCGTGCAGGTGCGTGACGGATCCATCTCCGCTGCCAGGGTCGGCCTCACGAACCTTGGATCCGGGCCGCTGCGGGCCGTCGACGTCGAGGAGGCCCTGGTCGGGCAGCCCGCTTCCGCCGAGGTGATCTCCGAGGCGGCGCTGCGGGCGTCCACCGGTGACAGCTACAAGGACAACCTGGCCCGCGTGCTGACCGGTCGTGCGCTGACGGCGGCGGTCGCGGGATGAAGTTGACGCATTCGTTCGCGTCGCCGGGGCCCGCCGAGGAGGTGTGGGCGGCGCTGATCGATCCGGAACGGGTGGCGCCCTGCCTGCCCGGCGCCACGCTGACCTCGGTGGACGGCAAGTCGTTCGGCGGGGAGGTGAAGGTCAAGCTCGGCCCGGTGCAACTGCTGTACCGGGGGACCGGCGAGTTCGTGGAGATCGACCCGGTACTGCGCCGCGCCGTCATGAAAGCCGCGGGCAAAGACACCCGTGGCAACGGCACGGCGTCCGCGGTCGTGACCTTCGTGGTCGGCGACTCGGTCGAGGTGGAGACCGACCTGGCGATCACGGGCCGTCCGGCGCAACTCGGCCGCGGCCTGATCGCCGAGGTCAGCGGCAAGCTCGTCGACCAGTTCGCGGAATGCCTGGCGAGCACGCTGGGATCCGTGGATCCTGACGAGGTGGCGCAACAGCAGCATCTCCGAGTGGTCCCCGACGAGCCGATCGACCTGATCGACACGGCAGGCGTTCCGGTGTTGAAGCGCGTGCTGCCCCTCGCGGCCGCAGCGCTGGCGGTCGTGCTGTTCGTGGTCCTGCGGCGCAGGCGGCAGCGCTGAAGCGTGGGATCCGGTGGCCGGCATTCGTGCTGGTCACCGGGTTTCTGCTGTCCGCGTGCACCGGCTCGCCCGTCGTCATCACCTCGGCATCTCCCACGCCCGCCTCGACTTCCCAGGGCCCGCCTCCGCCGCGCTCGTTCGTGCTGACCGCCGGTGGCGACATCCTGATCCACCCGGCGCTGACCGAGCAGGCGGTCGCCGACGGCGGCGCGGCCGGACGCGACTTCCTGCCGTTGTTCTCGGGCATCAAGGACACCCTGAAGGCCGACCTCTCCTTGTGTCACCTGGAGGTGCCGCTCGGCCCGAAGGAGGGCCCGTTCTTCGGCTACCCGGCCTTCCTGGCGCCGCCCGAGGTGGCGAAGGGCCTGGTCGACGTGGGGTACGACTCGTGCTCGACCGCCTCGAACCACACGCTGGACCGCGGCGTCTCGGCGATCACGTCGACGTTGGACGCGATGGACGCCGTCGGCCTGAAGCACACCGGCTCGTTCCGCACACAGGAGGAATCCGCCGCGCCGCTGATCCTGGACGCGGGCGGGGTGAAGGTGGCCCAGCTGTCGTTCACCTACGGCTTCAACGGCATCCCGCTGCCCCAGCCGTGGCGCGCGAACCAGATCAACGCGGACAAGATCCTGGCCGACGCCCGTGCCGCCCGTGCCGCCGGCGCCGAGGTCGTCGTGCTGTCCGTGCAGTGGGGCAACGAGTACCAGCACGAGGCGACCGCCGACCAGAAGGCGCTGGCCCGTCAGTTGCTGGCCGACCCCGCTCTGGACCTGATCATCGGGACGCACGTGCACGTCGTGCAGCCGTTCGAGAAGATCGGCGACAAGTGGGTCGTCTACGGGCTCGGCAACGAGGTCGCCCGGCACTCGGAGCCTCGCGGGGTGACCGAGGAGGGCGCGATCGCGCGGTTCAAGTTCGAGCAGCGGCCTGCCGGGTGGACGGTGGTCGAGGCCTCCTACACGCCCACGCTGGTGGAGCTGGGACCGCCGATCCGGCTGGTGGACCTGACTCGGGTGCCTGCTTCCGCCCGGCGGACCGAGGCGATCAACCGGACCGAGGGGATCGTGTTCAGCATGGGCGCGGCGGAGCAGGGGCTGGCGAGGGCCAAGCCTTAGACCGGCTCCATGTGCCACGGTGATCGAGTGACCGAACTGCTGACCGTCGCTCAGTACGCCGCGCTCGGAGAAGTCGAAGCCGGCTACACCGAACTCGTCGAAGGGCGGCTGATCCGGTCGCCCAAGGCGCTCGCCGATCACAACTTCGCCTGCGGCAACCTGATCATGCAGCTCGCCGGTCAACTGCCGGAGGATCTCCAGGTCACCTACGCCGTCGACGTGGACCTGGAGCTGGCACCGCCGGGTGAACCCGGTTTCGTCCGCCGCCCGGATCTGGTCGTGTTCCAGCGCGGACGGCGAACAGGTGGCCTTGTCAGGGCAGCAGAGGTCGTCCTCGCTGTCGAGGTGCTGTCGTCCGATTCGCACTACACGGATCGTCGCGCCAAGCGTCTCGACTACGCGGAGGCCGGTATCCCGTTCTACTGGCTGGTCGACCTCGACGAACCGGTCTCGTTGACTCCGCTGCGCCTCACCGAGCGGCGGTATCAGGAGGCGTCCGCCGAGACCGGTGTCCACGAGGCGGTCGAGCCGTTTGCCCTGAAGATCCAGCTGGATCTGCTCACCGAGTGAGCGTGCTCAGCACCCTGTCGTATCGGTCGATCCAGGCCTGGTCTCCGGTCTCGAACTCCGCGATCCGGTCCGGCACGGGTGATTTGGAGAGCACCGGCAGGTAGCCGTCGACCGGGGTGAGCGAGTCGCTCGTGACGTCGCCGTCCAGCAGCGACAACGTAGCCAGCCCGCACGCGTAGTCGAGCTCAGGCAGCGCCGCCGCCAGCGCCACACCGGCTGCCATCCCGACGGACGTCTCCAGCGCTGACGACACCACGCACGGCAGCCCGCACGCCTCGGCCACCTCCAGCGCCTTCCGCACGCCCCCGAGCGGCGCCACCTTGATCACCGCGATGTCCGCCGCACCGGACACGGCCACCTTCAACGGGTCGTCGGCCTTGCGGATCGACTCGTCCGCGGCGATCGGCACGGAGACCCTGCGCCGCACCGCCGCCAACTCATCCAGCGTGTGGCACGGCTGTTCCACGTACTGGAGTCCGCTGGCGGCCTTGTCCATGGCCTTGATCGCGGTGACGGCCGTGTCGACGTCCCACAGCATGTTCGCGTCGATGCGCACAAAACCTTGTGGTCCCAGCGCGTCCCGCACGGCTTCGAGCCGCGCGCAGTCGTCCGCCAGCGTCGACTCGGCGACCTTCACCTTGGCCGTCGAACAGCCCGACCGAGCCACGATCTCGTGCGCTCGCTCAGGGCTGACCACGGGCACGGTGCAGTTGACCGGGACGCGGTCCCGGACCGGCGCCGGCCAGCCCTCGTTCGCGGCCTCCAGGGCGCACGCCAGCCACGCCATGGCCTCGTCGTCGTCGTACTCCTCGAACGGGCAGAACTCGCCCCACCCGGCCGATCCTTCGAACAGCAGGCCGGTGCGCCGGGTGATGCCGCGGAACCGGACGCGCATCGGGATGGAGTAGACGTGCACGCGCCGATTCAAGCGCACTTCTGGAGCTCCAGCGAATGCCCGCCCCCGCGCAGGTTCACCGTGCCAACGGGCTGAACGGTCAGCAGGGTGCACACGATCTGCTGCACAGCGGGGCCACTGAGCTGCGAGACGTCGCCGGAAATGGTGACGTCGAGGCCGTTCGCGACGCGGTCGACGGTGGCGGGCGCGGCGTCGAACGGCACCTCGGTGGCGAGGCCGCGGGACTGCTCGTCGTTCGTCGGGCCCTTCGCGAGCAGTGCCACGACGTCGAAGCCGCTCAGGCTGCCCTCCGGCCTGCCGACGGGAATCACCCTGCCGCCGGGGGCGACCCAGAAGAGCATGGGCGAGCTGTTCTCGGCGGGGCCGCTGGGGGCTTCGAGGCCGGGGATCGGGTCGGTCGGGCGGATGCCGCACGCGGTGAGCACGGCGAGCACGAGCACCGCCAGCCCCAGCTCGCGCAAGGGTCTCCCAGCCGCCGTCCTGAGCTCGCGCGGAGGCCGCCCTGCCGCGGGCCCATGCTCGCGCAGGGGTCCCCTCCCGGGGGTCCCCCTGTTTCCATTCTCCCAGGCGGCACCGACAGTTTTCGGCCTCACGACTCACCACCCAGCGGCAGTCGAAGCGTGAACAACGCCCCGCCACCCGGCCGGTTCGCCGCCACCAGCGTGCCCCCGTGCAGCCGCGCGTTCTCCCACGCGATCGCCAGCCCCAGCCCGGACCCCTCCGACCGGCCACGGGACGAGTCGGCCTTGTAGAACCGCGCGAACACGTGCGGCAGGACCTCCGCCGGTAGGCCGTGCCCGGAGTCGGCGACCTCGATCACCAGCGAGGACCCCGACACCGACAGCACGAGAGACACCGGAGCGGCGCCGTGCCGCAGCGCGTTGCCGACCAGGTTCGCCACGATCACGTCCAGCCGCCGCGGATCCAGCCGCGCCCGCACCCCGTCCGGCAAGGTCGCGGAGATCTCGAAGCCGCGCATCCGCAGGCAGGTCCGCACCACCTCGGCCACGTCCACGTCGTCCAGCGCCAAAGCAGCGGTGCCCGAGTCGAACCGGGTCACCTCGATCAGGTCGTTCACCAGCCGGGTCAGGTTCAGCGTCTCCCGGTTCACCAGCCTCGCCGCCTGGCCCGCGACACCGGGCAAGGCGGCGGTCTCAGCGTCCAGCACATCGGTCACGGCCGTCATCGCGGCCAGCGGAGTGCGCAGCTCGTGCGACACGTCCGCCACGAACCGCCGTGCGTCCGCCTCCATCCGTCGCAGCTCACCGACGTGATGTTCCAGCGAGGAGGCCGTGCTGTTGAACGTCGACGCGACGGACGCCAACTCGTCACGCCCGCGCACCGGCACCCGAGCGGACAGGTCTCCCTGCCCGAGTTGCCAGGCCGCCAGCTGCAGTTCGCGGACGGGGCGCAGCACGCCGCGGGCCGCCAGGAAACCCAGGCCCAGAGCCAGAATCAGCACGGCGCCGCCGATCAGCCACGCGTTGCGCGCCAGTTCATCGACGAACGCGATCTCCGACGTGAACGGCCGCAGCACGTACACCTCGATGCCCGACGGGGCACCGGACGACACCCGCAGTTGCATGCCGACGACGAGCCACACGCCGTCCTGGTACGAGACGCGTTGCCAGCCGACGCGTCCGGACGACACGAGCGAACGCAGCTCGGCGGTGATCACCGACGGGTTCATGCCGCCCGCGGAAACCCCGTTGCCGTAGGCCACTGCCTGGCCTTCGCGTCCGGAGACGCGCGCGGCGACGCGCTCCAGGATGGCGGCGTCCGGTGGTCGCGACGGCAGCGGGTAGAGCTGCTCGACGCGGTTCGTGGTCTCGATGACGGCGTTGTCCTGGGCGCGCTGCACGATGGCGTCGCGCGCCCGCACGTAACCGGCGCCGGCGACGGCCGCGGCGGTCACGATGGTCAGCAGGGCGAACGCGAGCAGCAGTCGCAGGCGGAGCGTCACAGCGGTCCGAAGCGGTAGCCGAATCCGCGCACGGTCTGGACGTACACGGGTGCGGCCGGGTCGTCCTCGATCTTCGAACGCAGCCGCTGCACGCACGCGTCGACCAGCCGCGAGTCGCCGAGGTAGCCCTGGTCCCACACGGAACCCAGCAGCTGCTGCCGAGACATCACGCGGCCCGGCGACGAGGAGAGTTCGAGCAGCAACCGCAGCTCGGTGGGTGCCAGCGACACCGGCTTGCCGAACCGGGTGACCACGAGGCCTTCTCGGTCGATCGTCAGGTCGCCGTAGCGCTCGGCCACGACCTCGGCGACCGAAGCCGTCGACCGGCGCAGCACGGCGCGGATGCGGGCCTCCAGCACGCGAGCCTGGGCCGGTTTGGCCACGTAGTCGTCGGCACCGGCCTCCAGGCCCGCGACGACGTCTATGTCGTCGTTGCGCGCGGTCAGCATGATGATCGGGAGGTCGCCGGAGGCACGGATGCGACGGCACACCTCGAACCCGTCGACCCCCGGCAGCATCAGGTCCAGCACGACCACGTCGGGCGTGACGCTGCCCAGCAGGTCGAGGCCCTCCTCGCCCGTGCGCACCGCGTCCACGGTGTGTCCCTGGTAGGTCAGGGCGAGCGACAGTCCTTCGCGGACCGCCTCGTCGTCCTCGATCAGCAGTACGCGCGGCATGTCCTCCAGCTTTCCCGATGGGTCTCATGGGGACGTTCTTGCGACGTCATCGTTGCGTAACGACCGCCCGTGCGCAGTTGTTGCGCAGCTATCACCGTGCGCGGACACGGGTTCGACAGCCTCTGTGACATGCGAAAAGTGCTACCGGCGATGACCTTCGCCGCTCTCGCGATGATCACCACCGTCACTCCGGCGCTGGCGATCAGAGGTGGGGTCGAAGCCCCGCGGCCCTATCCGTTCTCGGGCTCCCTGCAACGGCCCGACTCACCGCGCGCCGACGGCCACACCTGCGGCGTCACGCTCGTCGCGCCGCAGTGGGCCGTCACGGCGGGCCACTGCACCAAGAACAACCCCAGCGGCGCCATCGTCGGCAGGCCGCGGGACTGGACGGTCCGGCTCGGCACGACGGACGCGGGCAGCGGCGGCGAGGTGATCGCGGTCGAGCGGTTCATCACGCAGTCGGAGTTCCCCGTCCACGACGGCGACATCGGCCTGCTGAAGCTGAAGAAGCCCGCGAAGACGAAGCCAGTCGCGTTGCCGGCCGCACGGCCCGCGGAAGGCACGACGGCGCGGATCCTCGGCTGGGGCATGACGTGCGACCGGCGCGCGCCCGAGTGCTACCCGCAGAAGCTGCGCGAGGCGGACACCGTGATCCAGCCGACCGCTGCCTGCGACGGCATTCACGCTGAACGCGAGTTGTGCGTCGGGGCACTGGACGGCAGCGTCGCCGCCACGAACATGGACTCCGGCGGCCCGGCGCTGATCCGCGACGGCGACCGCTGGGTCATCGCCGGCGTCGTGAGCGGCTCCGGCGGCGACGACCGCCCGGTCATGTACACCGACATCCACCACTTCACCAGCTGGATCAACGACGTCGTCACCGGCAGGATCACCCCGCCGGACACCCCGGTGTCGAACCTCGAAGGCGCCGCGTCGCTGGGAGGAGTCTGCTCGGCGTCCGTGGTCAGGACCGACCACAGCAAGCCCGGTGACCAGGCACTTCTGCTCACCAACGGCCACTGCCTGCCGGACCGTCCCGCGCCCGGTGAGACCCTGAAGGACGTCGCGCTCAAGCTCCCGGTGACCATCGGCGACCGCCAGGGCTACCAGCAGGCCAAAGCCGAGACGACCCGTCTCGTCTCGGCGACGATGACCGGCACCGACACCGCGCTCTTCCAGCTCGACCAGACGTACGCGCAGCTCAAAGCCAAGGGCGTGAAGATCTTCCAGCTCTCCGACAGGTCCGCGAGGCCGGGAGAACGCGTCGACGTCATCTCGTCGGGCAACGGCAAGCGCTTCAGCTGCACGATCGAAGCCGTGGTCCCGCATCTGCGTGAAGAGGGCTACACGCAGGACAACGCCTACCGCTACAACCCGGAGTGCACGCCGTCGCACGGCGGTTCGGGCTCACCGATCGTGCTCGAGGACGGCGTCACGGTGGTCGGCGTGCACAGCACCGGCAACGACAGCGGTGAGCAGTGCACGGCCAACAACCCCTGCGAGGTCGCAGCGGACGGCTCGGTGACGGTGCGCCAGGGCGCCCGCTACGGCCAGCAGGTCAAGCACCTAGCCGCTTGCGCACGAGACCAGAAGCCTGGTCGACCACAACAACCAGAAGCAGCACCACGAGGATGTGCGTGACCATCTCGTCGAACCGGAACAGCTTGATCGACTGGTTGATCAGGAAGCCGATCCCGCCCGCGCCGACCAGGCCGAGCACGAGCGACGACCGCACGTTCACGTCCAGCCGGTAGAGCAGAAGTCCCGCCAGCGAAGGCATCACGGTCGGGAGCACCGCGTGCAGCGCGATCTGGGGACCGGACGCGCCGGTCACCTTCAACGCGTCGCGCGGCCCGCGGTCGCTCTCGTCCATCGCCTCCGCCCAGAGCTTGCCCATCACGCCGGTGTTGTGGAACACCAGCGCCAGCACGCCCGCGAACGGCCCGAGCCCGACCGCCGTCACGAAGATCAGCGCGAACACGACGTCCGGCACCGAGCGCAGGAACGACAGCACCGCACGTGCCGCCTGCTGTGCCCACGCCGCCGAAGTCGTAGCGCGAGAAGCCAGAAGTGCCAGGGCCAGCGCGAACGGGATCGAGAACGTGGTGCCGAGCAGTCCTATGTAGAGCGTGATCACCGTTGCTTCCAGGGACTTCCCTAGCACCGAGAAGTCCGGCGGCAACGACTCGGCGAGGAAGTCCGCCATGCCGTCCCAGCCGGCGATCAGCGCGGCGGGGGAGAACTCCGTGGCCTGCCAGGCAAGTACGTGCACGACGACCGCGACCGCCACAACGACCCACACCGTGGCAGAGGGCCGGCGGCGCTTGGGGACTGCGATCGTCATGCCGCCACCGCCTGCATGTCCACGATCCGGTGCGCGTACGTCCTGGCGAGCTCGGGCTGGTGCAGCACGGCGACCACCGCCAGACCTTCGGCAGCGAGGTCCACCAGCAGTTCCATCACCTGCACGGCGGCCTGCGGGTCGAGCGCCGACACGGGTTCGTCGGCGAGGATCACGTTGGCGCGCTGGCACAACGCCCGCGCGATCGCCACACGTTGTTGCTGCCCACCGGAAAGCCGTGCGCACCGGTCCAGCGCGCGGTCGGCGAGCCCGACCCTGTCCAAGCACCGCATGGCTTCTTCCCGGACGTCGGCGGGGAAGAACAACGAGCGGCGCGACGGAAGCCGCCCGAGAGCGCCGGAGCAGACGTTGTCCAAAGCGTTGCGGCGACCGACGAGGTGGATCTTCTGGAACACCATCGCGGCGTTCCCGCCGACGTCGATCGACCCGCCGTCCGGGGTCTCCAGCCCGACCACGCACCGCAGCGCCGTGGACTTGCCCGAGCCGTTCGGCCCGAGCAGCGCCACGAACTCGCCGGGTTCGACGGAGAGGTCGAACCCGTCCAGCACGACCCGTCCGCCGAACGACTTGCGCAGGCCGCGGATGGCGAGCATCAGACGTCCTCTTCCTTGAGCCCCAGCGTGGCCGCGAGGTCGAAGAGCACCTTGTACGTGTCGTTGTCGACCTGGACGAGCGGTCCTGGCGGGGTGACGTCGAGGAACGCGCCGACCTTCTCGACGTCGGCGGTCTCCAGTTCCAGCAACGCCTTGCGCACCTTGTCCTTGAACGCCGGGTCGAGGTCGCCGCGCACGGTGATCGGGTCGTTCGGGATCGGCTCGGACTTCCAGATCTGCCGGAACCTCGACTCGTCGAACGTGCCGGCGGACCGCGCCGTGGCGAGCGTCTGGCTGTTGATCTCGGCAGCGGCGACCTTGCCGTTGATCAGCGACAGCATCGCCTCGGGATGACCACCCGCGTAGTCGAGCTTCACGTCGCCGACGTCGTGCTTCTTGAGGCCGTAGCGGGGAAGCGCGTCACCGGACGCCGACCCGACGCTGCTCAGCGCGAGCGACTGCCCTGCCAGGTCCTCGATCTTCCGCGCGGGCGAGTCCTTCGGGACCCAGATCCCGGCGGTGTAGCTGGTGAGCTTCCCGGAGCCGTCCGCGAACGAGACCATCGGCTCCGCGCCGGCCTTCTGCGAGGCGAAGACGTAGCCGAGCGGGCCGAACTGGGCGATCTCCAGCTTGTCGTTGCGCATCGCCAGCACCTCGGCGGCGTAGTCGTCGACGACCTGTAGTTCGACCTCGCAACCGAGCTTGGAGGTCAGCGCCTTCGCGAGCACCTCGTACGCGGGCTTGAGCTTCTCCGGGTCCTCGTACGGCTCGACGCCGAAGCGCACCTTGCCGTTCGGGCAGTCACCGCTGTTGGCAGCGGAATTCGTGGTGCCGCAGGCTGTTGTCAGCAGCAGTGTCGCGGCGAGGACGACGCTGAAGGCTCTCATCTCACATCTCCTGGAGGAGGTCGTCGAGCACGGCCGGGGCGAGGCCGAGCGCGGTGGTCATGCCGATGCCGGAGGTGACCGAGACGGCCCTGGTGAGGGGGACGGGCGTCGCGGTCAGGAAGGGTTCTGGGGCCGACGCGTAGATCCCTCGCCAGCGTTCGAGCACGCGAAGGCTGGGAACGCCGAGCAGCCGGGCCGTCTCGGTGAGGACCAGGTCGTCCAGGTCCTCCGGCCGGTACGGGTCGACCGTGCGGCTGTAGTGGTGGGTGTCGCCGATCGTGAGCGAGCCGTCGGGGAGCTGGGTGAACATCAGGTTCAGCCCCGCCTCGACCAGCTCGGGGTGGTCGTTCGTGAGGCGCTCGCGGACCTTCTCGGTGCTCGGGCACCGCGCGAACGCCTCGTAGCGCAGCATCGAGAACCCGGTCAGCACGGCCGGGTCGATCACGCCGCCGTGCGCGACGCGCAGCATGCGCAGCTGGCAGCGCTGGATTCCGCGTTCCTCGGCGAGATCGGGGAAGAACCTGTCGACGTCGTGGCCGACCGCGACGACCGCCGCGTGGCAGCGGAGCTCGCCGCGAGAGGTGCGGACCAGGCCCGGCTCGACGGTGAGCACGTTGGTCGACCAGTGGAACGTGACACCGCGCGAGGCCATCAGCGCGGCGATCGCGTGGACGGCTTCGCGCGGGTCGACGCGGATGTCGAGGGGGAGGAACGCGCCTTCGTCGGTGAGCGTGATGTCACGGACCGAGGCGAATTCTTCGAGAACAGCGCGTTCGTCGTCGTGCCGTGCCATGACGAGCGTGCCGGACTCGCGAAGCCAGAAACCGGCCTCGCGGGCGAGAGTCAGCCACTGCTCGCGCGCGGCCATCGCGTACTCGAACGCCACCCCGTCCTGGGCGGTGAAGCAGCCGTGCCCGAAGTTGCGCACGGAAGCCCCGGCCGCGTGCTCGTCCCGCTCGACCACGGCGACGGAGAGACCCCGCCGCACCGCGTGCCAGGCGTGCGCGAGCCCGACGACGCCCGCGCCGACGACCACCAGGTCCACACTTGTCATGACAAGAACGATGAGTGGCTCCACAACCAGAATCAATGGCCATGCTGATGTGTTCACTTGGAGTTCAGACTTGTTATGACATGTATCGTTCGACGCATGGAGACGCCACTGCACGAGCGCATCGCGGCCGACCTGCGCCGCCGCATCGGCTCGGGTGAACTCGCCGTCGGCGACCCCGTGCCGTCCGAATCGCAGCTGTGCGCGCAGTGGAACGCCTCGCGTGCGCCGGTCCGCCAGGCACTCACGTCGCTCAGGGCCGAGGGCATGATCGGCGGCGGCCGCGGCAAGCCCGCGGTGGTGCGCAGGCACACGCTGTCGCAGCCGTTCGAGACGTTCCTGTCGTTCTCCAGCTGGGCCGCGGGCCTCGGACACGTTCCGGGACAACGGACTCTGGAGATCGCGCGCCGACCGGCCGACGCCGACATCGCGGACGCCCTCCAGCTCGACGAGGGCACGCCGGTCGTGCAGCTGCTCAGGCAACGGCTGATCGACGGCCGTCCGACGATGCTGGAGCGCACGACGTTCGTGGAACCGGTGGGGCGACTGCTGTTCGACTTCGACTGCGACAGCGGGTCGCTCTACGCGCACCTGGGGGCGCACGGCGTCGACATGACCGTCGCACGGCACCAGATCGACGCCGTCGCGGCCGACGAGACCGACAGCGAACTGCTGGAAGTCGCGCTGCACGCACCACTTCTGCGGGAACGGCGGCGAGCGTCCGGAATGGACGGACGGCCGGTCGAGTACTCCGACGACCGCTACCGCCCCGACATGGTCAGCTTTTCGATCGAGAACTCCCAGCAGGCGCACCCGGCGCTGCTGCGGGACTGGAGGGCTTCGTGAACCCCGTCGACCTGGTCGTGCTGGACATGGCCGGCACCACCGTGGAGGAGCACGGACTCGTCTACAAAGCCTTGGCGGACACCGTGATCGCGGCCGGTGGCAGCGCGGACGACGTCGGCAGGTGGATGGGCGCCGACAAGTACGAGGCGATCTCGTCGATGCTCGGACGCTCCGAAGTGGACGTCGAGTTCGCCGACTTCCACGAGCGGCTCGCGAAGTACTACGCGGAAACGCCGCCGACGCCGATCCCGGGCGTCCCGGAAGCGTTGGCGCAGCTGCGATCCCAAGGTGTGAAGGTAGCGCTGACCACCGGCTTCGACCGGCCGATCGTGGACGGCCTGCTCGACGTCCTGGGCTGGCGCGAGGGCGTGCTGGACGCGGTGGTGTGCGTGGACGACGTGTCCGCGGGCCGCCCCGCGCCGTACATGATCTTCAAAGCGATGGAGCTGACCGGTGTCCGGGACGTCCGGCGCGTACTGGCGGCCGGAGACACCACGAGGGACCTGCAGGCGGGCATGAACGCCGGCGCGGGCTTCGTCGTCGGTGTGCTCAGCGGCAGCCAGACGGCAGAGGAACTCGGCACCGTCCGGCACACGCACCTGCTCAACAGCGTCGCCGACGTCCCGGCCCTGCTGGCAAACGCCTAGTCCAAAGCGGCGGTGTGGCGCAGCTGCTCCGGCGTCGGGTCGGTGACCAGCACCCGCAACGCGTCCGCGAACTGGTCGAAGCGCCGATCGAACTCGGCCAGTTCGCGCGACGGCTCCGCGACCAGCGCCGCCCGCCCAGCCCTGGGCACGGCGGTCGCCAGCGCGTCACGAAGAGGCTGAGCCCGGCGCAACGCCACGAGCAGCGTCCACAGCCGTTGCTCGACCAGCGCGACCTGCACCGGATCGCCGGTCACCCGGAGGAAGTCGGAACGCACGGCCGTGGCACGGCGCCGTTGCTCAGGGCAGGTGAAGTCGCCGGACCGGACGGCCTGCGTGTCCGGCGCCGACTTCGCGAGCGACTCCTCCGACCGGAACCGCCTCCGAGGCGCGGTTCCAGCCGGGTCCCACATCCACCAGAACGTCATCCGACCAGGTCGTCCGCGTCGACGATCTTGTACGCGTACCCCTGTTCCGCCAGGAACCGCTGCCGGTGCGCCGCGTAGTCGGTGTCGAGCGTGTCGCGCGAGACGACCGAGTAGAAGTGCGCCTGCCGCCCGTCGCCCTTGGGCCGCAGGATCCGGCCGAGGCGCTGGGCCTCCTCCTGCCGCGACCCGAACGTGCCGGACACCTGGATGGCGACGGACGCCTCCGGCAGGTCGATGGAGAAGTTCGCGACCTTCGACACCACCAGCGTCTGGACCTCGCCGCGACGGAACTGGTCGAACAGCTGCTCGCGTTCCTTGTTCTTCGTCGATCCCTTGATCACCGGCGCCCCCAGCTCCTCGCCCAGCTCGTCCAGCTGGTCCAGATAAGCACCGATCACCAGGGTCGGCTCGCCGGGATGCCGCTCCAGCACCCGTTTGACCACCGGGATCTTCGTCCGGGCCGTCGAACAGAGCTTGTAGCGCTCCTCGGGCTCCGCCGTCGCGTACTGCAGCCGCTCGTTGTCCGTCAGCGTCACCCGGACCTCGGTGCACTCCGCGGGCGCGATCCAGCCCTGCGCCTCGATGTCGCGCCACGGCACGTCGTACCGCTTCGGCCCGATCAACGAGAAGACGTCGCCCTCTTGGCCGTCCTCGCGGACCAGGGTCGCGGTCAGGCCCAGGCGCCTACGACTTTGCAGGTCCGCGGTCATCCGGAAGACCGGCGCGGGCAGCAGGTGGACCTCGTCGTAGACGATCAGGCCCCAGTCGCGCGAGTCGAACAGCTCCAGGTGCTTGTACTCGCCCTTCGACTTGCGGGTGATGACCTGGTAGGTCGCGATCGTGACCGGCCGGATCTCCTTGCGCTCACCGGAGTACTCGCCGATCTCCTCCTCGGTCAGCGAGGTGCGCGCGATCAGCTCCCGCTTCCACTGCCGTCCCGCCACGGTGTTCGTGACCAGGATCAACGTGGTCGCCTGGGCCTCGGCCATCGCCGCCGCGCCGACCAGGGTCTTGCCCGCGCCGCACGGCAGCACGACGACGCCGGAGCCACCCGCCCAGAACGCCTGCGCGGCCAGTCGCTGGTAGTCGCGCAGCTTCCAGTCGTCCTCCACCAGCTCGATCGCGTGCGCCTCGCCGTCGACGTACCCGGCGTGGTCCTCGGCCGGCCAGCCGACCTTGAGCAGCAGCTGCTTGAGGCGCCCGCGCTCGCTCGGGTGCACGACGACGGTGTCGTCGTCGATGCGGGCACCGAACATCGGCGCGATCTTCTTGCTGCGCAGCACCTCTTCGAGCACCGCGCGGTCGTTGGAGTGCAGCACCAGCCCGTGCACGGGGCTGTTGGCGAGCACCAGCCGCCCGAAGCGGCTCATCGTGTCGACCACGTCCACCAGCAGCGGCTGCGGCACCGGATAGCGGCTGAACCGCACCAGCGCGTCCACCACCTGCTCGGCGTCGTGCCCTGCCGCCCGTGCGTTCCACAACGCCAGCGGCGTCACGCGGTACGTGTGCACGTGCTCCGGAGCCCGCTCCAGCTCGGCGAACGGCGCGATGGACGTGCGCGCGTCGTTCGCGAGCGGGTGGTCGACCTCGAGCAGCAGCGTTTTGTCCGACTGGACGATCAAAGGGCCATCGGTCACGCCGACAAGTCTCCCTGACGACGCCAAATGCGTTCGACCAGCGTCAACTGGCGACAACAAGTGTGAGGCGACACACGCAGCCAACACCCGGTGTCGTACGTTCTCGCGCATGAGCACCGAGTCGACTGATCCCGTCGAGCCGCCGGCCGTGGTGACCCCGGTTCCGGAGGAGTCCGAGACCGACGAGTCGCCCAAGAACAACAACTGGCTGAAGTTCGTCATCGTCGGCGTGCTGGCGATCGTGCTGGTCGGCGGCGGTGTGTGGGCGCTGACCTCGCTCAACAGCACCGGTGTCGGTGACTGCGTGAGCGCCTCGCCCAAGGACGTGGACAAGCCGGACGGCGACTGGAACATCTCGTCGAAGAGCTGTGGCGACGCGGACGCCACCCACCGGGTCGCCTCGATGCTGAAGAACGCCGAGGACCAGTGCCCGGCCGAGGGCATCTACGAGCAGATGCAGTCCGACGGCAAGTCGATGTGCCTGATGCCGAACCTCGCCGAGGGCAACTGCTACACGTCGAGCGACGACGGTGCCTTCAAGAAGGAAGCCTGCACCACGGACTCGCCCGTGAAGATCGTGAAGAAGGTCGACGGCCTGCCCGAGGAGGGCTCGGTCTGCCCGGAGGGTTCGAGCGAGCTGCGGTTCACCGAACCGGCCTCCGTCTACTGCATGGGTGTCCACGAAGGATCCTGATCGGGTGAACTCGGTTAGGTCGACCCCCGTCTGACGCCGATACCCAGGCCATGAAGAAGGTCGGCCTGGGTATCGCCGTTGTCATCGCGCTCGTCCTGCTCGGCGGGTTCGTCCTGAACCAGCTCGGCGACGTGGCCAAGGCGGCCCAGCCCGGCGACTGCGCGCGGATCTCCGGCGCGCTCGACAACCCGAAGTACCAGGCGTTCGACTGCGGTTCGGAGCAGGCGAACGTCAAGATCGCCAAGGTCCTCGACTGGAACGAGAAGACCTGCCCGTCCGGCGGCATGGACTACTCGACGTACACGGGCGACTCCACGCTGTGCCTCATGCCGAACTTCGTCGAGGGCGCCTGCTACGGCCAGAACTCCGACACCGGCATCGCGAAGGTCGACTGCGCGACCAAGGACTCGGTGAAGGTCGCCAGGGTGGTCAGCGGCAAGGCCGACCGCGCGGCCTGCGGGGACTCGCGCGCGGCGGTCTTCCCGGAGCCGGCCATCACCTTCTGCCTGGAGCGCGGCGACCAGCAGCAGTAGATCTTCCCGCAAACCGCACCACGTCCCACCGTCCACGTGGAACGCTGCGCGGCGTGATGATCGACGAGCCGCCCGCGCCCAGGAAGAGCCTCGGGACGCGAGTGCTGACCTACGGCCTCACCCTGGTCGCCGCGGCGGTCGCCATCTACGGCATGACGGAGTTCCTCGCCCCGATCACGGCGCCGAGGACCGGTGAGTGCGCGAACGTCACCGGCTACTCGAACGAACCGGACCTCGACACCGTGAGCTGCACGTCGTCGAGCGCGAACTACGTGGTCACCGAGTCCGTCGCCAAGTCGAAGAGCTGTGCGAACGCCTACACGGACATGATCACCAGGCGGGCGCAGGACCCGGCGGTCAGGATCTGCCTCGTTCCCCTGTGGGAGGAAGGCGCCTGTTATCCGGCCGCGCCCTCCCGCATGGAGCTCACGCCGGTGGAGTGCGGAGCGGACTCGTTCAAGGTCACGAAGATCGGCCGGGACGGACCGGGACCGGTGTGCGCGGCCGACGAGCAGAGGTACAGCTACCCCGAGGTGAAGCTCACCTACTGCGCCGCGGACCAGTAGCCGATCCAAGTAGTCGTAACGTTTCCGTAAAGCCCCAGCGGTTTTCGGCGCTGCGTGGCACTCTCTGCTCCGGCTGTGTCGGGGGGCATGGGCCGTCTGGGGTAATTCGGAAATGAGAGAACCCGCATGAGCACGACTGAATCCGCTTCGCCCGCGCCCGCGCCGGAGCCCACGCAGGAGCCCGCGCCGAAGAAGTCGAGCATCGGCAAGCGGATCCTGACCTACATCGTCGGTCTGATCGTCGTCGGTGGCGCGTTCTACGCGTTCAACTACTTCAGCAGCGACGTCGCCCAGGCCAAGGTCGGTGACTGCGCCGCCATCACCGGCACGTCGACCAGTCCCGAGTACAAGCAGGTCGACTGCGGTGTCGCCGAGGCGAACTACACGGTCGCCAAGGCCGGTGGCACGAGCGATGTGTGCGGAGACGGCTACGACGAGTACACGCAGACGCAGCGCCGCGGCCCGAAGACGAAGCTGTGCCTCGCGCCGCTTCTCGCCGAGGGCAAGTGCTACGGCGAGAACGCCGGCGGCATCGGCCTCAAGGCCGTCGAGTGCTCCGGCGCCGGCGCCATGAAGGTGACCAAGGTCGTCAAGGAAGCCGCCGCGCCGCAGTGCGCTGAAGGGGAACAGGCGCTGCCGTACCCCGAGGTCAAGCTGAACTACTGCGTCGGTGCACCCGCGTAACAGCGTTGCACTCGTGAAACCGGAGTCGTGTCCCACGGCTCCGGTTTCGCTGTCTTTCGCGTGACCCATCCGAGAGGAATCCAGTGACCGACCCCAACTACCCCCAGCAGCCAGGGCCCTACGGGCCGCCTCCCGGTGGGCAGCCGCAGCAGCCGTACGGCCAGCAGCCAGGACAGCCGAACCCGTACGGTCCTCCGCCCGGCCAGGGCTACCCCGGCCAGCCAGGACAGCCGGGTCAGCCCGGTGACCCGTACGCCCAGCAGCCCTACCAGGGCCAGCCCGGCGACCCGTACGCCCAGCAGCAGCAGAACCCGTACGGCCCGCCTCCCGGCCAGCCCCTGGGCCAGCCGATGCCCTACGGCCCGCCGCCCAAGAAGAGCGGCGCAGGCAAGGTCATCGGTTCGATCGTCACCATCGTCGTGCTCGTGGGCGTCGGCATCCTGGTGAAGGTCCTGATCGGCGGCGGTCTGAGCGCCATCAGCGAGCCGTCGGCCAAGGCGGGCGACTGCGCGAACGTCACCGGCACGACCTTCAGCCCGAAGTACAAGAAGGTCGACTGCGGCTCGGCGGAGGCGAACTACTTCATCGCCAAGGCCATGAAGTCGACGAGCGAGGCGTGCCCGAGCGACGACTACGCCGAGTACACCGAGTCCGGCCGGCGCAGCTCGTCGCTGAAGCTCTGCCTCGTGGAGAAGCTCGAAGAGGGCAAGTGCTACGAGGAAGAGCTCGTCAAGATGAACATGGAGGGCATGAAGGTCGTCGATTGCTCGAAGGGCGACAACCAGTTCGCCGTCCAGAAGGTCCTGAAGATCGAGAAGGTCGTCAAGGCGGCCACCGCGGACTGCGGTGAGGCCACGGCGATCTCGTACACCGAACCTTCACCGGGCATCACGTACTGCGTGACCGCGCTCGGCGGACAGTGACCGGACGAGAAATGGCGGGCCGATGATCGGCCCGCCAATTCTCATGCTCGAAAGCAACTAGTTCGTCGTGCCTGGCGGAAGTAGCTGCTGCACGTCCAGACGCCCGGACAGCACGTCCTCGGTGTCCATCATGTCGGCGACGCGCTGGAGCCGGATCGGGTTCAGCGACAGCGGGAACGTGCCCACGGACACGAGTGCCGCGGTCGGCTGGTCGACGTCGGCGTAGCTGGTCAGCGAGTCCTGCACGCCGAGCTTGTTGGCCTGCGCGCGCTGCTGCGCCTCGCGCAGCACGTCCCGGAACGCCTTCATCGTCTTCGGGTTCGCCTCGGCGAACTTCTTCGACGACGCGTACCCGGACATCGGGAAGTCCAGTGTCGGGCCGCGGGCGGTGTCGGTGAGGATCTTCGCACCGATCTTGCGCTGCGCCTTCGTGATGAAGGGCTCGATCATGAACGCCGCGTCGACCTGTCCGGCCGTGAGCGCCGCCTCCATGTCCGCGAACGCCATCGGCTTGAACTTGATCTTCTGCTTCTCGACCGCGGCGGTGTCCAGCACGGCACGCGTGGTCAGCGCGCCGATGTCGGTCTCGCTGTTCACCGCGATGGTCGGAGCGGCCTTCTTGCCGGGATCGTCGTAGTCCGACGTCGCGGACGTGACGAGCGCCATCGAGTTCGGACCGGCCTGGTAGGCCTCACCCTGCAACTGCAGTTCGGTGCCCTCTGCGACCGCGCGGAAGAGGCTGACGTGCGTCGCCCACGTGAGGTCGAGCGTGGTGTCCAGCTGCTTGATGGCCTCTGCCTCGCTGGGCTGGGGGACCAGGTTGACCTGCAGACCGGCCTTCTCGAAGAGCTTTTCGGTCAGCGCGATCCGCAGCGGGGCGACGTCGACGACCGGCAGCACGCCGATGCGGATGACGTTGCGCTCGACGTCCGCGTTGCCGCTGTTCGACGAACTTCCGAACAGGCCGCAGCTCGCGGTCAGAGCACACGTGATGAGCACTGCGGCAAGCCGCAGAGCTTTGGCTCGGGTAGCCATGGCACCTCTTGCCGGTAGGTCTTGAGTAGCATCGATTTGATCAGTGAGTGTCGTTACAGACCTGGTACTCCGCAGCCCCAACTGGGCGTTCGGACGGAGGCGAGGTGTGCCGACATCCGGGGATGTTAACCACCTGAACGTATGAAACGACACCCCATCTCGATACGGTGAGTGCTTCTGGAGACTTCCCCCGAGTAGGGGGTGACCATTACCCTTCCGGCTCGGGTGGCACTGGTCGTAGTAGACCCACGTGTCTTCAGACGGGGTAGGGCGCCTCACCGGGCGAACAACCTCTGTGCTGCAATTCGGCCCGTTTGACGAGTCCATGCTCGGTCCTGGGGAGAGACCGGGACACTGCTGCTGGAAGAGGAAGCCCAGAGTGGCCCGACGTGAGAGAGGTCCCAGCCAGTTTGGCGTGGGTGACACCACACGCTCCGAAAGGCCCGAATCGGGTGACGGACTGGCTGCGCTGGGTAACGGACCGATGAACGTGACACCGAACTCGGTGACGCACGAAGTCGGTGCCGCACCCGGTTCAGGATCTAACCGATCCGCGGGGTGGCGCCTGCGCAACTGGCGGCTGCGCACGAAGCTGCTCGCCGTGCTGCTCATCCCGACCGTCTGTGCCCTCGCCCTGGGTGGTCTGCGTGTGCGCAGCGACCTCCAGGCCGCGACGGAGTTCAACAACCTCGCGAACCAGATCCGCCTCGAGACCGCGGTCGCGGACCTGGTGCAGCAGCTGCAGCGCGAACGCGACCTGTCGGTCAGCTACGTCGCGTCGAACAAGAAGGTCGACAGGGTCGTCCTGGAGCGCCAGCTGCGCCGCGTGAACGACACCAGCGAGGCGTTCAGCAACCGGATCGCCGAGCTCAGCTCCGACCTGAACTCGGCGGCAGTCGAGCGCTTCGAGGTCGCGTCCAAGCAGCTCGACCGCCTGAACAGCCTCCGCAACTCGGTGCGGGACACGCAGTACCCCGCCGAGGCCGTCCAGCGCACCTACTCGGAGTCGATCGAGACGCTCCTCGCCCTCGGTGAGCAGACGATCTCCGAGATCAACGACCCGGAACTGGTGCGACTGCACCTGACCACGAACGCCATCGCGCGCATCAAGGAGCAGGAGTCGCTCAAGCGAGCGATCCTCCTGGACGTCTTCCAGCGCAAGGCGTTCACGCCGTCCCAGCTGCGATCGCTGCAGGCAGCGGACGCCGAGCTCGAAGCGGCCCGCAACGACTTCCGCAAGTCCGCGACGCCCGACCAGGCCAAGATCTACGACGACACCGTCACCGGCCTGATCGTCGACAACGCGAACGACATGCAGGAATCGGCGATCAACCAGCAGAGCGGCGCGAAGGACTTCACGCAGGTCACGCCCGAGAAGTGGGACATCGCCGCCACGCTGACGGTCAACCTGACGCGTGACGTCGAGAACCTGCTGGTCGAGCAGCTGCAGAACAAGACCGACGAGCTGGCCGGCGACACCCGCACCAGGGCGTACGTCGAGTCCGGCATCGTGCTCGCGATCCTCGCGCTCGCGTTGCTGATGGCGCTGTTCGTCGCCCGCTCGATCCTCAACCCGCTGCGCACGCTGCGCCGCACGGCCCTCGACGTCGCCGACCACGGTCTTCCGGACGCGGTCGAGCGGATCCTCGCGGACCCGAACCCGGAGGACGCCGCGAAGAGCGCCGTCGAACCGGTGCCGGTGCACACGCGGGAAGAGATCGGCCAAGTGGCGCGCGCGTTCGACGCGGTGCACGGTGAAGCGGTGCGACTGGCCGCCCAGCAGGCCCTCCTGCGTGACAACGTCAACGCGATGTTCGTCAACCTGTCCCGCAGGTCGCAGGCCCTGGTGGAACGCCAGCTGAACCTGATCGACCGGCTGGAGCAGGACGAGCAGGACCCGGACCAGCTGGCCTCGCTGTTCGAGCTCGACCATCTCGCGACCCGCATGCGCCGCAACTCGGAGAACCTGCTGGTCCTCTCGGGTACGGACCTCTCGCGGCGCCTGACCCGGCCCGTCCCGGCCGCCGAGGTTCTCGGCGCCGCGGTCTCCGAGGTCGAGCAGTACGCCCGCGTGCAGGTCGGCCAGACCCCGGACCTCACGGTCCAGGGCCGCGCGGTCAACGACCTCGTGCACCTCATCGCCGAGCTGCTGGACAACGCCACGGCGTTCTCCGACCCGGTCACCAAGGTCACCGTTCGCACGGCCAAGACCCGCAAGGGCGAGCTGGCGATCGAGATCCAGGACCGCGGCGTGGGCATGGGCGACCAGGAGATCATCGACGCCAACGACCGGCTGGCAGACCCGCCGGACGTCGACGTCGCCGTCTCCCGCCGAATGGGCCTGTACGTGGTCGCGCGGCTCGCCAAGCGCCACGACATCAAGGTCCGCCTGCGCGGCAACGAGGACATCGAGGGTGGCACCACGGCGCTGGTGATCGTGCCGGAGACGCTCATCGCGTTCCCCGGTCAGACACCGGTCTCGACCCCGCCGACCGGTTCCGGTTCGCTGGCCTCCGCGTTCGGCATGTCGCAGCCCGCGCTCGCGCCGGCCCCGACTCCCGCCGAGCACACGACGGAGATCGGCACCACCGCGAACAGGGCCAGCGGCATCGCCGGCGCCTTCGGCGGTGCGACCGGTGTCACGCCGCGGATCGACGAGTCGAGCCCGAGCCTGCCGAGCATGCCGGTCAGCTTCGTCCCGAGCGCTCTCACCGACACCGGTGCCGGCGCGACGGCGGTCCCCGTCTACAGCGACCCGCCGATCGAGGACGTGACGCCGTCCGAGCGGTGGCGTCGTGACCAGCTGGCCGCGGTGGAGCCGGAGGGTTCGTTCGGCGAGCCCACGCTCTTCACGGCCTACGAGGACCGCAACGAGGAAGCCGGCGAGATCTCCTTCGAGCCCGGCTACGAGACCACGCAGTTCGTGCCGATCTCGCCGATCGACGACGAGCGTTCGCCGTCCAACGGCGTTTCGCGCGACTCGTCCGGCGAGGGCCTCCTCGATCTGGGGATGGCACACCGCAACGGGACCTCGGGAGCCTCGCGCAAGCAGATCGAGCACGACCTGGACGCCCCGACGGAACGCCTGCCGATCTACGAGGCGGTCCTGTCGCAGTGGTTCCAGGCCGTGGGCAGCGAGACGTCCGCTTCGGCGGCCCAGCCGGTCCGTGCGACCGCTGAGGGCGACGCACCGGCGGACACCAACGGCCACGTCGAGTCGAGGCTCGGCGGGACCGACAAGGGGTCGGTCGAGTACATCGACGAGCCGCCGACGGTCCCGCCGCTCTCGGACGGGCCCGAACCGGAGCTGCCGACCCGATCCCGCAAGCCTGTACCGGCGGTGGCACCCACCACCACGTCGGCCGCTGGTCTTCCGGTGCGCACGCCGCGCTCGAAGGTCCAGCCGGTGGCCGAGGAAGTACCCGCACCCGCCGAGCAGGAGCGAGTTGTGGAACCCGAGCCCGTTGTGGAGGAGACTCCAGCGGCGGCAGCTACTTCCGAGTCGGCCTGGCAATCGCCGGCCGATGAGGGATGGCACGCGGCTCAGGCGTTGTTGAACAAGACGCCGGAGACGAAGACCACGGCAGGACTGCCGAAACGGACACCCAAGGCTCAGCTCGTGCCAGGATCTGCTGCACCCAAGCCGCAGTCCCTGTCGTCGACAGCGCAGCGTCCGCTGCCGCCCCGTACCGCTGACGCGGTGCGCGGACGGATGTCGAGCCTGCAGAGTGGTGTCAAGCGAGGCCGGCACGCATTGATCGAGGCATACGCTGGTGACCAATCGAGCCGGCAGAACGAGGAGCAGGAGTGACGACCGCAGCGCAGCCAGGCAGCTTTGGTTGGCTTATCACCGACTTCGTGCGGAGGGTGCCCGGCGTGGCACATTCCGTTGTGGTGTCCGCGGACGGGCTGTTGCTCGCGGGGTCCCAGGGCTTGCCCCGGGACCGTGCAGAGCAGCTCTCCGCGGTCGCGTCCGGACTGGTCAGCCTCACCCAGGGTGCTGCCCGCTGCTTCGAGGCAGGCGGGGTGAACCAGACGGTCGTCGAGATGGAGCGGGGTTACCTGTTCCTCATGTCGATCAGTGACGGTTCTTGCCTCGCCGTCCTGGCGGCACCCAACTGCGACATCGGCCTCGTGGCCTACGAGATGACGCTGTTGGTGGAGAGAGTCGGTCAACAACTCACCCCTGAGCTGCGCGCGCAGCTTCAGGGCGTGGTCCGTCGCTAGACCTCATCTGAAGTTCAGGGGTGAGAACCAATGGCTGGTAGATCTGGCGCTAGAGGCCGGGGCTTCGGTAGGAACTTCAACTACCAGGAGTGGGCTTCTGGTGGGTTCCAGTTCGAAGAGCCTGACGCGATACCCCAGGAACAAGAGGAAGCCGAGGACGCACCCCACGATGAGCGGGTTACAGGGCAAGGGCTAGGCGATATGTCCCAGCGTGAGGTGGACGACTCGTCGTCGTATCCGTACGACGACGTGCCGAACCGATTCGACATAGACGGGTACGGCTCCGGGCTGTTCGGTGGCCCAGGGGCGGACCTCTTCGGCCAGCACGAGATGCCGGATGCCGTACCGGAGCAACTGCCGTACACCACCGGTTCGCATCCGGTGTACAGCACCGGCGGGCAACCGGCGTACAGCACCGGTGCGCAGCCTCAACTGCGCCCGGAGGACAATGCTTCGGCGGACTCGGGTTCACTGGTGCGGCCTTACACACGCACCGGTGGACGCACACGACCTGATTACGACCTGGCTATCGAGGCGCTGATTTCGACCAGCGAAAAGGGCCTCGAACGGGATGCCGCAGTTCTTCCCGAGCACAGGTCGATCTGCGGGTTGTGTGTGGACACGCGGTCGGTGGCCGAGGTCGCGGCACTCCTACGCTTGCCTCTTGGCGTCGTGCGGGTGCTGATCGGCGACATGGCAAGCATGGGTTTGGTTTTGATTCACCAGGGCGGTCTGGTCGTGGGGGACCGGCCTTCCATGGAATTCCTGGAGAGGGTGCTCAGTGGGCTTCGCAAGCTCTAGTCCCCAGGGCGCCGAGGGCGCACGGAAGCCGACGACGTCTGCCAAGATCGTGGTGGCGGGTGGCTTCGGTGTGGGCAAAACGACGTTCGTCGGCTCGGTGTCCGAGATCGTCCCGTTGACCACCGAGGCGGTGATGACCGAGGCCAGCGCGGGGGTGGACGACCTCTCCGCCACGCCCAACAAGGTCACCACGACCGTCGCGATGGACTTCGGCCGCGTGTCGCTCGACAGCGACCTGATCCTGTACCTCTTCGGTACACCGGGTCAGCACCGGTTCTGGTTCATGTGGGACGACCTCGTACGCGGTGCCATCGGCGCCATCGTGCTGGTCGACACCCGCCGCCTGGCCGACGCGTTCGCCTCGATCGACTTCTTCGACGACCGGCAGCTGCCGTACGTCGTCGGCGTCAACTGCTTCGACGGCCTACTGCACCACAGGCTGGAGGACGTGCGTGAAGCGCTGACGATCGACGAGTCGGTGCCGATCGTGACGTGCGACGCGCGCAACAGGCAGTCGACGAAGCAGACGCTCATCACGCTGGTCGAACACGCCATGCGCCAGTGGATGTCCGTTCGCGCGGGCTGATCTCCTCCCGCTGGGGACAACTGCAAACATGAACGAGGCGAGCGCCACCTTCGGGTGCGGCGCTCGCCTCGTCGTTGCGGTCTGGATCAGTTCGTCCGAGGTGGGTCCAAGCGGTCGTCCTTTCGCCGTGGGTCGCTGTCAGCCGATGGTCAGGCCGACGCCGATGAAGGCGTCCACGGAGACGTCGCCGCTGCCGAGGTCCACGCTGGCGTCAGCGCCGACCGCGGCACCCGCGTCGACGGTCACCAGGCTGGTGTCCACGCCGACATCGGCTCCGATTCCGACGCCCGCGTCCACCGCGATGCCCGGACCCACGTGCACACCTGCTCCGGCGTGCGCGTCGATCACCGCTGCCGCGTGGGGTCCGACGTTCACCCAGATCCCGCCGACGTGGATGGCGTTCGCCTTGTCCTCGACGACGGTCTCGGTGGCCACGGCGGGGGTGACCGCGGGAGCCACCGCGGGTTCGACGGCGGTCTCGACGACAGCGGGCGCACGATCGTCCGTGGCGCTCACGTCGGCAGCGACTTCAGCGTCTGCTACCGCCGCGGCGTCCACGTCCGCGTCCACCGCCGCGTCGAGATCGACGTCGAGGTCCGTTTCCAGCGCGGCACCGACGTCCACGCCGGCGCTGACGCCCGCGTCGACCTGGGCCGCGAGCCCAAGAGCGACCTGAATGCCACCGTTGGTCATCACGCTGATGCCGGGACCGGTGTCGAGCGCGACGTGGGCCCCGGCGGCGACGTCGAGCATGTCGACGTTGCCGCTCACCCCCACCGTCGCGTTGACGTGGTTGTCCTGCAACAGGACGAGGATCGGGTCGGCGTTCGCGGTGCCTGTGGAGAACGGCAGGGCGAACGCCAGGGTCGTGACGGTGGCGGCGGCTCTCAAAGCCCACCGGGAGCTGGCCATGTGCGCAGGACCTCCTCGGGTCGATGTGGACGTTCTCGGGAACGTCCACGTCAACCGACGCTAGGTCGCGCACCAGCCACGCAAGGGTGATCCGGTTCTCCTACCGGGGGATGACCGACCGTCAGGCCTCGTCCACCAATGCGGCGGACGTGACGCGATGAAGAGGGAACCTCAGCACCTCTCCGTAGCTGTGGTCGTAGCCCTCCAGCACGCCACCCCCGACGACGTGCGGCTCGATCACGCGCTGTGCCGCCGTGCCGTGGGAGTCGACGAACCCGACGAGCACCCTGCGGCGCGCCCGTGCGGCCTGCTGGAGCAACGACAGGGTCGCCGACGGACCGGCGCCGAGATGGCCGGGAACGGCGATTCGTTCACCCCGTGGTGTCGCGGCGGCGCGATCACCGGCCCTGACCAGCCGGACGAGTTCACCCAACCGCTCGTCGGCGGGCACGGCGGGTGACAGCGGTTTGCGGGCGGTGCGCTGCCTCGGCGTGGTCCGGCGGCCGCCCGGCCGCAGGTCGAGGACCTGGCCGTCCGGGCCTTCCGCGGCCGGGGCGAACCCGGCCGAGCGCAGCCCGTCCAGCACGTCCGCCAGCGGCAACGGGCTGACCAGCACGGTCGGCGCGATCCGGCGCAGCTCCAGCCGCCCGGCCTCCGGGTGCGCGAGGACCTCGCTGATCAGCACCGAGTCGTCGCAGCGCAGGAACGAGCCCGCGGCCCCGCCGCGCAGCCTGCCGTGGCGGCGCGCGGCGTCGTCGATCAGGTAGCTCAGCGACTGCGGGACGGGCGTGCGCGAGCGGGTCTTGAAGAGTTCGTGCAGCTCGTCGGCGGTGCGGCCGGAGTCGAGCGCGCGGCGCACGGTGGCCTCGCTGATCCGGTAGACCGTGGCGCTGCCGGCGGACTCGACGTTCGCGACCAGCGCCAGCTCGTCGGCGAGCTCGGGTTCGAGGCGGCCGGGGGCGACGACGGTGAGGTCGGCCTGCACCAGCACGTGGTCCAGCGGCGCGGGCAGGGCGTCGCCGAGGGCCTTGGCGGCGTGGCTGGGACCCTCCTCGAGCAGCACGCGGCCCGCGCTGGTGATCGAGCCGAGGGCGAGCACACCGACCGCGGTGCCCTCCTCGACGGTCCAGCGCACCAGTTCGTCGCGCTGCCGCCCGCCCCGGCGCGGTGCCCGCCAGGCGAGCAGTGCGGCCAGTTCGGTGGGGTTCGAGATCGAGGTGCCCTTGGGGAACGCGCCGAGCGCCTCCAGGACCCACCGGCGGTCGCGCGGGGCCTGGGCGCGGCGGATCTCGTCCGCGAGCGGGTTGAAGAGCTTGTCCTTCTCGTCACGGCGGCCGACCAGCGCGGGCAGCCGCGGCAGCTCCAGCCAGGCGTGCGCGATCGTGGCCCAGCGGACCTCGGTGGTCGCGGCGAGCCAGACGTCGGCCTTGGTCGTCGGCATCCACTCCGGCTCGGCGGACTCGGTGTTCGCGGCCATGTCCGCGCCGACGACGAGCTCGATCAGCAGGGCCGCGCGGCGTTCGTCGACGTCGAGGTCCTTGGCGACCTTGCGCAGTTCACGAACGCCCAGGCCGCCCGTCCGCAGCACCGGCGCGGGCTCCGCCGACCAGCTCGTGATCAGGTTCTCGACGTGCCGGACGAGTTCCAGCGCCTCGCCGCCGCCGGTGGCGTCGACACTGGTCTGCTGGAGCGTCGTGATCTTCGGCTTCGGCTCGGTGACCTGGATCGGGCCGAGAGGACGACCGCCCCGCAGTTCGAGGGCGATCTCGCGCGGCAGTTCGACGGTGCCGGGGTCGCGGCGCAGCAACAGGCCGCGCGCGAGCAGCCGTTGCACCGGCGTCTCGGCCTTGTCGAGCGGCACGACCCTGGAGGCGTCCTTCGTGTCGCCGATGGGCGGTCCGGCGGCGAGCTTCTGCAGGACGCGCTGCTCGCCCTCGGTGATGCCCTGGAGGTCGTACGTCTGGCCGGTCCTGCGACCCAGCCCGCCGGGGTAGGAGCCGAACGCCTCCCGCGTGACGGGAGGGACCGACAGCGCGTCGTCGTCGCCCCAGGCGAGCGCGAGGGACCTGAGCCTGCCGACCGCCTGCTTGAGCGGTCTGGGCTTCACGTCCGGCCCGAGGATCTCGCCGAGTGTGGGCAACGCCACGGGCTCGGCGTCCGCACCCTGCACGACCAGGGCTTCGAGCACGGCCAGCGTGAACGTGTCGAGGTCCTCGCAGGCGCGCGCGATCGACGCCCTGGTGCCGACCCGTGTCGCGAGCACGGACATATCGGCAGGTGGGGGCGTTGCCAGGTCAGGACGGGCGCGCAGCAGTGCGACGAGAGCAGCGTCGTCCTGGGCGCGCAGCCAGTCGGCGAGAGTGGTGCCGGACATTCTCACCACGGTATATGGGCCGCTGGTGATCTCGTCGTCCTCTGTCACACTTGTCGCGTCATCTGGCACCACCGAGGAGGAGAACGTGGCGAAAGGACGCCCTGGACGGGTCGACCCGCACTGGCCGGAAGGTCCGGACGGCGGCCACCCCGTCACCGAGCTGACCAGTGACGTGCAGGGTGCGCTGTCCCCGTTCGGCACGGTGACGTTCCCGCTGTCGTCGGACGACCTCCCGTACCGGCACCCGGTGACCGAGATCAACAAATCCTGATCGGTCCTCATCGGACTGTCAGGGCGGTCTTAAGACTGCCGAGTCGCGTGCGTACCGCAATGGGCCCGGGGATAGGCTCACTTCCCGCTTGAGCTGTACTTCGTGGGAGGACGACGATGCCGGTCCCCGGCCCTGGTTACTCGATCACCGTTCGTCTGGAGGCGCCGCCGTCAGCGAGCGCCGCGGGTGACCTCACCTCGGCCGTCGGCCGCGCCGGCGGTGTGATCACGGCGTTCGACGTCGTCGAGTCGCACAACGACCGCGTCGTCATCGACCTCACGTGCAACGCGCTTTCCGCGAACCACGCCAAGGACATCACCGACACGCTGGAGACGTTGCCCGGCATCGTCGTCCGCAAGGTGTCGGACCGCACGTTCCTCGTGCACCTCGGCGGCAAGATCGAGATCGCGTCCAAGGTGCCGCTGCGCAACCGTGACGACCTCTCCCGTGCGTACACGCCAGGTGTCGCCCGTGTGTGTGAGGCCATCGCCAAGAACCCGGACGACGCGCGCCGCCTGACCATCAAGCGCAACACCGTCGCCGTCGTCACCGACGGTTCGGCCGTGCTCGGTCTCGGCAACCTCGGCCCCGCCGCCGCCCTGCCCGTTATGGAGGGCAAGGCCGCGCTGTTCAAGAAGTTCGCCGGCGTCGACGCCTGGCCGGTCTGCCTGGACACCCAGGACACCGAGGAGATCATCCGCGCGGTCGAGCTCATCGCTCCCGTGTACGGCGGCATCAACCTCGAGGACATCTCCGCGCCGCGCTGCTTCGAGATCGAGGCCCGCCTGCGCGAGAAGCTCGACATCCCGGTGTTCCACGACGACCAGCACGGCACGGCCATCGTCGTCGTCGCCGCTCTGCGCAACGCCCTGCGCGTCGTGAAGAAGGACATCAAGAACTGCCGCATCACGGTCTGCGGTGTCGGCGCGGCCGGTTCCGCGATCATCCGCCTGCTGCAGGCCCAGACACCCGGCGACATCATCGCCGTGGACGTCGACGGCATCGTGCACCGCGACCGTCCCGGCCTGGACTCGAACCTGAAGTCCATCGCCGCGACCACGAACAAGGGCAACGAGTCCGGCCGCCTGCACGACGCGCTGGTCGGTTCCGACGTGTTCATCGGCGTCTCGGCCCCCAACCTGTTCGGCGCGGACCAGGTCGCCACGATGGCCAAGGACGCCATCGTGTTCGCGCTGGCCAACCCGGACCCGGAGATCGACCCGATGGAGGCCCAGCAGCACGCCGCCGTCGTCGCGACCGGCCGCTCGGACTTCCCGAACCAGATCAACAACGTGCTGGCGTTCCCCGGCGTCTTCCGCGGCCTGCTGGACGCGCACGCGCGCACCATCACCGACGCGATGCTGCTGGCCGCCGCGCAGGCCATCGCGGACGTGGTGGAGGGCGAGCGCCTGAACGCGTCGTTCATCGTCCCGTCGGTCTTCGACAGCACCGTTGCTCCAGCCGTGGCCGAAGCGGTGCGCAAGGCTGCGACTTCCTAAGGCCTTTACGCACAGGCTGTGGGTCGTGGGCAGGCATACGATCGCCGTATGACCAAGCAGTTCACCCACCTGGACTCCCACGGCGCGGCCCGGATGGTCGACGTCTCCGGCAAGGAGCAGACCACCCGGACCGCCGTGGCCACCGGGATCCTGCACACGACCGCCGAGGTGGTGGCGTTGCTGGGCGCCGACGGCCTGCCCAAGGGCGACGCCCTGGCCACGGCCAGGATCGCCGGCATCATGGCCGCGAAGCGCACCTGGGAACTCGTGCCCCTGTGCCACCCGATCTCGTTGTCGTCGGTGGTGGTGGACCTGGCCCTGGCCTCGGACTCCGTGCTGATCACGGCCACGGTCCGCACCACCGACCGCACCGGCGTCGAGATGGAGGCCCTGACCGCGGTGTCCGTGGCCGGCCTGACGCTGCACGACATGGTGAAGTCGGTCGACCCCGCCGCGTCGTTGGACGCGGTTCGGGTGGAGCGCAAGGAAGGCGGCAAGTCCGGTCTGTGGGAGCGCCCGTGAAGGCCGTGGTCATCACGGCGTCCAACCGTGCCGCCGCCGGGGTCTACGCCGATCGCAGCGGGCCCCTGATCGTCGAGTGGCTGTCGGAGCGCGGCTTCTCGGTTTCCGCGCCGGTCGTCGTGCCGGACGGTGAGCCGGTTCGTGAGGCGCTGGTCGATGCGGTTTCCGCTGGGGCCGATCTTGTTCTGACCACCGGTGGGACCGGGATCAACCCGACTGACCGGACTCCCGAGGCCACACGCGCAGTGCTGGACTACGAGGTGCCTGGGCTGGCCGACGTGATCCGCATGTCCGGCTGGCCGCGCGTGCCGGGATCCGTGCTGTCGCGCGGAGTCGCCGGGGTGGCCGGGCGGACGTTGATCGTGAACCTGCCCGGGTCGACCGGTGGGGTGCGGGACGGGCTGGACGTGTTGTCCTCGGTCGTTGAGCATGCTCTCGACCAGCTGCGTGGAGGTGACCACAAATGAGCGTGGTGCTGCGGGCCGTTGTGACCGAGGAACCGCTGTCGGTGGAGGAGCACGCGGCTCTGGTCGGGTCTGATCGGGCCGGTGCCGTGGTCACCTTTTCCGGTGTCGTGCGGGATCACGACGGTGGACGGTCGGTGCTGGAGTTGGAGTACCACTCGCACCCGTCTGCTTCGGATGTGGTGGCTGAAGTTGTGGCTTCCCTGGCTGAGAAGTACTCCGGGGTGCACGGGATTGCTGTCTCGCACCGGGTCGGGCCGTTGAAGATCGGGGATGTGGCGCTGGCCTGTGCGGTGGCCGCGGAGCATCGGGGGGAAGCGTTTTCCCTTTGTGCTGACCTGGTGGACGAGGTCAAGGCTCGGTTGCCGGTGTGGAAGCGGCAGGTGTTTCCCGGGGGCGAGGACGAGTGGGTCAACTGCCCCTGAGGCCGTGCGGGTTCCGTTGCGTGCGGGTCGTCGCGTTTCAGCGGGGTTGGTCGCGTTCCGCGCGAGTGGTCACCTTGCGAGGGTGGTCCTGCGGGTCGTGACGAAGTGCGGGGTTGCGATTGGGGCTTGACCTTGAGCCTCTGGCGGGATGCTTGACGGCCGGAAAAGGCCGGGCTGAAAAGCGCCCGGCCGTGCCCATGAGGGGAGCATCCCGCCCACTCAAGGTAAAGCCCCAATCGCCATGAGCGGGGTGCACCGCTTACCCGGCGGCCTAGGTTCAGACGGCTCGCTCCGCATCGCCACGCCAGGCTTCGTACGTGGTTGCTTTTGTGGGGGCCGCGCCTGGTGGCACCGCGCGGGTCGTTTTGCGTTGGCGGGCTCGGCCGTGCGGGGCGGGTTGCGTTGGCTCGTCGCGTTCCAGCGGGGTGGTTGCCTGCCGTACTAGCCGTCACCTTGCGAGGGTGGTCCCGCTGGCGCACGTCTCCCGTCGGCGTCGTGGTGCGGAGACGCAGGCAGGGACCTCACCGTCGGGGGGTAACGGTGAGATCCCTGGTCCTGTGTCAGCCCATGTCAAGAGGACTGGCGATCGTGCGGCCTGTCAGATCCGAGTGGATCGGTCTGGGTCTGGGGAGACTCAGATCAGGATCTTGTGGCCCGGGAAGATCAGGTCGGGGTTCGTGAGGAAGTCCTTGTTCTTCTCCACGATGGCCTGGTAACCGCCGGTGACCTTGTTGGCATCGGCGATCTTCGACAGGGTGTCGCCCGCCTTGATCTCGTAGTTGCCGGCCGGGTTCGTCTTCGAACCCGCGAGCGCCACGACCGGGGCCTGCTGCACCGGTGCGGACTGGCGCTGCTGCGGCTGGGCCTTGCGCTGCTGCGGCTGCGCCTGCTGCTTCGGGGCCGGGGCGCTCTTGCCCACGTAGGCGCCGAGCTTGGCGCTGCAGGCGGGCCACGCCTGCGAGCCCTGCGTGCGGAGCACGTTCTCCGCCACGCGGATCTGCTCCTCGCGGGAAGCGTTGGCCGGGTTGCCCTGGCCGCCGTTGGCGTTCCAGGTGCCCTGCGTGAACTGCAGGCCCCCGTAGAAGCCGTTGCCGGTGTTGGCGGCCCAGTTGCCACTGGCCTCGCACTGCGCGAGTGCGTCCCAGTCCATTCCAGGGGCGGCGTTGGCGGTGCCAACGGCCAGGCCCAGAGGGGCGCCGGCGATGATGCCGACAGCCGCGACCTTGGCGATAGTGCGAGCGGCGGAACTCTGCTTGCCCTGCTTGCCTCGGTTGAAAGCCATGTGCCTCTCGGTCCACCGCACCTGCTGCCAGGAACTCGGGTTCGGAGCCCGGTACGTTCCTGCGTCCCAGTCCGGCGGTTTCTCTCGCTCGGGGTTGTTCCGGAACACCCTCGGACTGGGCTCGGTGCTGGTGCTCCGGTAGTGCTCGTGGCCGGTTCGGGGCCAGCCGAGGAGCGACCGTACGTAACCGGTGGGGCCCTCACCAAATGTTTGCGGCTGTGACGCGCGTCACAGTAACGGTTTGGGGTGTTGTTCGGAGCCTACAAACTAGCAGGTCAAAGGCGTCGTTATCGGTCCGTTTCCATTCTGAGATCGGGCGAAAACTATTACGGAAAGTGAGGCGTGGCTCACGCGCACTGGGCCATCGGAGGCGGGGACCGGTCCCCTGAAAGGGACGCCACGCTGACCTCATGACCGAGCCGCTGCAACGCCCGAAGCGCCCCGCGGTGTTGATCATCGCCCTGGTTCTGCTGCCGCTGGCATCGTTGTTCTTCGCCTTGGTCGAGGCGCGGGTCGCCGCCGTCCAACGGGTGGGCGGCAGCGAGGGCCTGTCCACCCTGATTCTCCTGTTCTCCCTGCTGGCGATCTGGTTCAACTGGTCCCGCGTCACCTCGGTGGTCCTGCTGGCCTTCGAGACCGTCCTGTGGCTGCCCGGCGCTGTCGTGAACATCGCGGACGAGGGCTGGAGCCAGCTCGCGAGCTACGTGGTGATCGGCGCCGTCTTCTTCGTGGCGGGTGCCGTTCTGGTCTTCCGGGCTCCGTCGAACCTGTACTACCGGCGGATCAAGCGCCTGCGGAAGATCCGGAGGCGCACCGCGATCGACTGACGGAGTCCTGCTCGCCAAGATCTGAGGCATGAGGATCGACGCGCTCCGCGAAGCCCTGGCTGCCGCACCAGGTCGGCCCGTGCCGTTCGACGAGCTGATCGACGCCGTCTGGCGTGACCACCGGCCCGCGAACCCCAAGCAGGCTCTGCGCAACCTCGTGCGACGGCTGCGCGCCACCGAGCAGGTGATCACCGAACCCTCCGGCTACCGGCTGGTCGTGCGCAAGCCGGGGCCGCACCAGCTGCCCGCCGACCTGCCGGACTTCGTGGGTCGTGACGAGAAGATCGCCCAGGCACTGGCCGGCACGGCGCCGGTGCTCGCGATCACCGGGCCGCCTGGGGTCGGCAAGACCTCGCTCGCGGTCCACGTCGCGCACCGGATGAGCGAGCGGTTCCCGGACGGTCAGCTGTACGTGAACCTCCGCGCGTTCGCGGAAGGGGCCGCGCTCACCCCGAACCAGGCGCTGCACCGGTTCCTGCGCGCGCTCGGCGCCGAGGACGTTCCCGTCGAGCTCGACGCGCAGTCCGCGCTGTTCCGCAAGATGACGGCGGACCGCGCGGTGCTCGTCGTGATCGACAACGCCACCCGCGAGTTGCTCGGCCCGCTGCTGCCGCACGGCCCGAAGTGCCGGGTGATCGTCACCAGCCGCAACGACCTGTCCGAGCACGCGCAGATCACACTGGCGGTGTTCGCGGAGGACGAGGCCCAGGAACTCCTTGCCAGGATGCGGATCTCCGGCAGTCCGGACGACCGGGCGGAACTGGTCAGGCTCTGCGCGCACCTGCCGCTGGCGTTGCGCATCGCCGCCGCGAACGTGGCGGCGGGCCACCTCTCCGACTACCTGGCCGATCTGCGCGGCGACGACCGGCTCGACGTGCTGGAGATCGAGGGCGACGCGGCCGTCAACGCCACGTTCGACCTCTCCTACAAGGCGCAACCCGTGCTGGCGCAACGGTTGTTCCGGTTGCTGGGGCTCATCCCCGGCCAGGACTTCAGCGTCGAGGCGGCCACCGCGCTGCTCGGCGGGGACGAGCGGGCCGACGAGCCGCTCCGGCAGCTCGTGGACGCGAACCTCGTGCAGCGCAACGACAACAGGTACAGCCTGCACGACCTCCTCCGCATGTACGCGTTGCGCTTCACCGCGGAGCAGGGCGCGCGAACGAGGCTCTTCGACTACTACCTCCTCAACGCCGAGGCGGCGGCCAGGACGACCAACCCCGACTTCGCCCGCATGCCGCTGCCCGAGCTGCCCGACGGCTTGCCGAGGCACGACTTCGGCACCCAGGAGGCCGCGCTCGCGTGGTTCGACGCCGAGCGCGGCAACATCGTCGCCGCCGTGCCGCAGGCGAGTCCCGCACCGGTGGCGTGGCTGCTCGCGGACGCGTTGCGCGCCTACTTCTACTTCCAGTCCTACCGGGTCGACTGGTTCGTGGCCGCCAGGGCGGGTCTCGCGGCCGCGCGGGAGGCGGGCGACGTCCTGGCGCAGGCGGTGATGCACGGCAGCATCGGTCTCGCCCACTTCTCGGTCAGCCGGCTCGCCGACGCGGTCGTGGAGTTCGGCCGGGCGCGCGAGCTGCTGCTGCGGCACCCCGACGACAAGATGCTGGTGTCGTTGCTGATCAACAGCGGCATCGCCTACTCGCAGCTCGGCCGGCTGCGCGACGCCGTCGACGTGCTCACCCAGGCGCGCGAACTCCAGCCGCGCAACCCGGTCGTGCTGTTCAACCTCGGCGGCATCTACCGCGACCTGGGCCCGTTGTCGGCCTCGCTGGCCAACGCCGAGCGCGCGCTCGAACTCGCCGTGGAGCTCGACATCACGCATCTGCGGGTCTACGCGCTGGACGCGATGACCGAGGTCCTCGAGACCATGGGCGAGTTCGACCGCTCCGCGCAGATCGTCGCCGAAGCCACCGCCGTGCGGGCAGGCCTCCCGCCCGCGCTCGCCCACCTCTCGGCCGCGAACACGGCCGGAGCGATGGCCGCGCTCGTGCGCGGCCAGTGGCAGGAGGCGCTCGACGCCTACCTCCGGGCGTTGCGGATCGTGCAGGACGGGAACCAGCAGCGCGAGGAGGCCGACCTCCTCGACAACATCGGTGAGGCGTACCGAGGACTCGGCGACCTCGACCAGGCGTTCGCGTCGCACGGAGAAGGCTTGTCGATCAGCGTCAAGAACGGCTACCTGCGCGGCGAGGTGGACAACCTGGCAGGCCTGGCCGCCGACCACCAGGCGGCAGGGGAACTGAGGGAAGGTCTGAAGCTCGCCCTGCAGGCCAGGGAACGGGCGGAGAGCGGCGAGCTGCGGATACGTCTTGTGCGCGTCCTCGTCGTCACAGCGGCCATCCAGCGCTCACTGGGTGACCACGACGCGGCGGACCGGACCGCGCTGGAGGCTCAGACGCTCGCCGAGGAGACCGACTGCCATCTCTGGGACCGCGAACTGGCCGAGGTGAAAGCTGCCCGATGACGTGCCCGGAGGCGTTCTCGGCTGCTCAGCCGCCCGCGAACGGCGGCAGCACGTCCAGCTGAGACCCCGCCGGCACGCGCACAGACGTGTCGCGGACCGCGACGCCGTCCAGCAGGAAGCTCGACGCGGCGAGGACCTTGCCGAGCTTCGAGCCGTGCCGTTCGCCGATGGTGCTGACCACGAGCGCCACGGTGGGCTCGGAGGCGTCGAGCAGCAGGTCCTCGTCGGAGACCCCGGCGGCGGCGCGGGCGCCCGCGAAATAGCGGATCTTCACGGCCGTCACTGTCATCCTCCGATGGCGCTCATGGGGCGGTCGGGCTGCGAGAAGCCCGCGTCGTTGATGCCGTGACCGGCCGCCTTGGCCCACATCGTGGCACGCCAGGCGTCGGCGATCGCGGTGTCGGGGGAGCCGTCGCGCAGCAGCGCGCGCAGGTCGGTCTCGCTCTGGCTGAACAGGCAGTTGCGGATCTGGCCGTCCGAGGTGAGCCGGGTGCGGTCGCAGGCGGCGCAGAACGGCCTGGTCACCGACGCGATCACGCCGACCACCGCGGGGCCGCCGTCGACCAGCCAGCGTTCGGCGGGAGCACCGCCGCGCGGGGTCTCCTCCGGCGTCAGCGTGTAGGCGGACGAGAGCATCGTGAGGATCTCATCGGCCGTGACCATGTTCGTGCGCGTCCAGCCGTGCTGCGGGTCCAGCGGCATCTGCTCGATGAACCGCAGCTGGTAGCCGTTCTCGACGCAGAACCGCAGCAGCGGGACGGCCTCGTCCTCGTTCATGCCGCGCAGCAGCACGGAGTTGACCTTCACCGGCTCCAGCCCGGCCTCGCGGGCGGCGTCCAGGCCGTCGAGCACGTCGGTGATGCGGTCGCGCCTGGTCAGCGTCGCGAACCGGTCGGGGTCGAGGGTGTCGAGCGAGACGTTGATGCGGTTCAGGCCGGCGTCCTTGAGCGACTGGGCCCTGCGCTTGAGGCCGATGCCGTTCGACGTCATCGACATGCGCGGACGGGGCTCCAGCGCGGCCGTCGCGGCGATGACCTGCTCCAGGCCGCGCCGCAGCAACGGCTCTCCGCCGGTGAACCTGATGTCCGTCACGCCCAGGTCGACGACCGCGATGCGCATGAGCCGGATCAGTTCGTCGTCGGTGAGCAGTTCGTCCTTCTGCAGCCAGTCGAGGCCCTCGGCGGGCATGCAGTAGGTGCAGCGCAGGTTGCACCGGTCGGTCAGCGAGACGCGGAGGTCCTTCGCCACCCGGCCGAACCTGTCGACCAGGAGCGGCGAGTCCGGACGTGCGGACACGTCAGGGGTGCCGCGCACGATGGGTAGTCCCAACTCCACTGCTGTCACCCTATTTAGCTTAATGAACAACCTGCTGTAGGTGACTCCACAAACGAGGTTTCTCACTCTCTGCCCGTTTGGAGCACTCTGACAACCAATTGTCTTAGCGGCTAAGATGTTCAACATGGAACCTGAAGTGCTCGAGAGGTTCACCTGGTACATGCGGGAGCAGAGCGCGCTCACCGTCATGTTCCACACGAAGGTCGCCGCCCGGATGGGCCTGTCCGCGACCGACGAGAAGTGCATCGACCTGGCGATGAGGGCCGAGGGGCCGATCACGGCCGGTCGCCTCGCCGAGCTCTCCGGGCTCTCGACCGGCGCCGTCACGGGCGTGATCGACCGCCTCGAACACGCCGGTTTCGTCCGCCGTGTCCGGGATCCGAACGACCGCCGCAAGGTGCTGGTCGAGGTCACGGTCGGCGACGTGGAGAAGTTCGGGCAGCTGTTCGAGGAGGCCCGGCAGAGCCTCATCGAGGTGCTCGGCCACTTCGGCGACGATGAACTCCAGGTGATCGAACGTTATCTCCAGCTCCAGATCGCGACGTTCCGCGCCCGCGTGATCGATACTTAGACCCATGTGGCACTACTTGATGGACATGGACGGCGTCCTCGTGCACGAGGAGCACCTGATCCCGGGAGCGGACGAGCTGGTCGCGGAGCTTCGCGCCGCCGAGACCCCGTTCCTCGTGCTCACGAACAACTCCATCTACACGCCGCGGGACCTGCGCGCGCGTCTGCTGCGCACCGGCCTGGACATCCCGGAGAAGTCCATCTGGACGTCCGCGCTGGCCACGGCCAGGTTCCTCGACTCGCAGCGCCCGAACGGCTCGGCGTTCGTCATCGGCGAGGCCGGTCTCACCACCGCGCTGCACGAGATCGGCTACGTGCTGACCGACCGCGACCCGGACTACGTGGTGCTCGGCGAGACCCGCACCTACAGCTTCACCGCGATCACCAAGGCCATCCGCCTGGTCGAGGAGGGCGCGAAGTTCATCGCGACCAACCCCGACGCGACCGGCCCGTCGCGCGAGGGCTCGCTGCCCGCGACCGGCGCCGTGGCGGCGTTGATCGAGCGCGCCACCGGCCGTGAGCCTTATTACGTCGGCAAGCCGAACCCGTTGATGATGCGCTCGGCTCTGCGCGCGCTGGGCTCGCACTCCGAGAACGCGCTGATGATCGGCGACCGCATGGACACCGACGTGCGTTCGGGCCTGGAAGCGGGCCTGCAGACCATCCTCGTGCTGTCCGGCGTCTTCTCGGCCGAGAGCGCAGAGATGTATCCGTACCGGCCGACGCGCGTGCTGAAGTCCATCGCGGAGCTCGTCGGTCACTCTCAGGACCCGTTCGGCGACTGGACTGACCACTGACGCGCGAGGGTTCATCACCTATCGTCGCGGAGGTGGACACGGATCGACGCCCTATGTACGTCGTGGGTGACGTGCACGGGCACCTCGCAGAACTGACCAGAGCCCTGCACGTCGCCGAGCTGTGCGACGAGGACGGTCACTGGGCGGGTGGCGAGGCCGAGCTGTGGTTCCTCGGCGACTTCGTGGACCGCGGGCCCGACGGGGTGGGCGTGATCGACCTGGTCATGCGCCTCGGCGAGGAGGCGGCGGAGGCCGGTGGCTCGGTCAGCTCGTTGATCGGCAACCACGAGGTGCTGCTGCTCGGCATGCACCGGTTCGGCGACGACCAGGTGCCCGACAGCATGGGGCCGCGGTCGTTCGCGCGCAGCTGGCTGCTCAACGGCGGCCTGCGCAGCGACCAGGACCGGCTGACCGACGAGCACGTCGAGTGGCTCACCAACCGGCCGGTGCTGAAGCTGCGCGACGACCACCTACTGATGCACTCCGACACGGTGGCCTACCTCGAATGGGGGTCCTCGATCGAAGAGGTCAACGAGGCCGTCCGGCACGTGCTCAAGGGCGACGACCTCGTCGACTGGTGGGAGTGCTGGCGCAAGATGACGACCCGGTACGCGTTCCGGGGGCCGCAGGGGCCGGAAATCGCGGACGAGTTGCTCGCGACGCTGGGCGGCAGCACGATCGTGCACGGCCACAGCGTCATCGCCGACCAGCTCGGGGTCCCGCCGGACCAGATCGACGGGCCTCTCGTCTACGCCGACGACAAGGTGCTGGCGATCGACGCGGGCCTCTACAGCGGCGGTCCGTGCCTGGTCGTGCCCTTGCCATACGCGCAAGCCTGACTACCGTCTGAGGGATGACCTCCAGCTACTCCTCGGGCACGTCCGCCGCCCCGCTGCTGGGCGACACGATCCACGCGAACCTCGCGGCGACCGTCGCGCGCTTCGGCGATCGTGAGGCACTTGTCGACAAAGCAACAGATCGACGGTGGACGTACGCGGAGCTCGCGGAAGAGGTCTCCCGCGCCGCCGCCGGCCTCACGACGCTGGGCGTGCGCAAGGGCGACCGGGTCGGGATCTGGGCGCCGAACTGCGCCGAGTGGGTGTTCGTGCAGTACGCGACGGCCCGGATCGGCGCGATCCTGGTCAACGTCAACCCGGCGTACCGCGTGCACGAGCTGGAGTACGTGCTGAACCAGGCGGGCATCCACACGCTGGTGTCCGCGCGGTCGTTCAAGACGTCCGACTACGCGGCCATGATCGAAGAGGTGCGGCCGCGCTGCACCGAACTGCGCAACGTCGTGTTCGTCGACGATCCACAGTGGACCGGCGACGAGATCCCGGACGTCGAGCTGGACCGAGACGACCCGATCAACATCCAGTACACGTCCGGCACCACGGGCTTCCCCAAGGGCGCGACGCTCTCGCACCACAACATCCTCAACAACGGCTACTTCGTCGGCGAGCTGGTCAACTACACCGAGCACGACCGCATCTGCGTGGTGCCGCCGTTCTACCACTGCTTCGGCATGGTCATGGGCAACCTCGCCGCCACCAGCCACGGCGCGTGCGTCGTGATCCCTGCGCCGGCCTTCGACCCGGCGAAAACCCTTGCGGCCGTTCAGGAAGAGAAGTGCACGTCGCTCTACGGCGTGCCGACGATGTTCATCGCGATGCTGGACCTGATCGACGGCTACGACCTGTCGTCGTTGCGCACCGGCATCATGGCGGGCTCGCCGTGCCCGGTCGAGGTGATGAAGCAGGTCGTCGACCGGATGGGCATGCGCGAGGTCTCGATCTGCTACGGCATGACCGAAACCTCCCCGGTGTCAACGCAAACGCGCGTGTACGACTCCCTCGACCGTCGTGTCGGGACGGTCGGCCGGGCAGGCCCGCACCTCGAGGTCAAGATCGTCGACCCGGACACGGGCCGCACGGTCCCGCGCGGCGAGCCGGGGGAGCTGTGCACGCGCGGCTACTCCGTCATGCTCGGCTACTGGAACGAGCCGGAGAAGACCGCGGAGGCCGTCGACCCGGCAGGCTGGATGCACACCGGCGACCTCGCGGTGATGGATGACGACGACTACGTGAACATCACCGGCCGCATCAAGGACATGGTCATCCGCGGCGGCGAGAACATCTACCCGCGCGAGATCGAGGAGTTCCTCTACACCCACCCGGACGTGCTCGACGCCCAGGTGATCGGCGTGCCCGACGCCCGCTACGGCGAGGAGCTGATGGCCTGGGTGCGCCTGCGCGACGGGGCCTCCGGGCTGACCGCCGAGGCCGTGCGGGAGTTCTGCGCCGGCAAGCTCGCCCACTACAAGATCCCGCGGTACGTGCACGTGGTGGACGAGTTCCCGATGACGGTCACCGGCAAGATCCGCAAGGTGGAGATGCGGGCGAAGTCGGTGGAGCTGCTGAACCTCGACGACGGCGCGAAGCACGCCTAGGACAACTTCGGTTCGATCACCTTCATCACGGCCTGGGCGATCTCGCACGACCTGCCGCCGGCATCGGTGAGGACTTCCGCGGCCGCGACGCCGCCGGGATGCGTCAGCACGACACCGCACGTGCCCGTTCCCCTGCTGTTCTCGGCGAGCAGCCCGGAGTGCCCGCCGATGGTGATCGGGGAGGTCTTCAGGCCTGTCGGCTTCGCGAGGTACTGCTCGGGCGTGGACTTGTCGCGAAGGCTGATCGAGAGCGGGCCGGAGTCGTCCGAGAGCCAGAAGCAGCTCGAAGCGTTCGCGTACCCGTTGTAGAACCGGTGCTCGGTCAGGTCGGCCGGATCGAACAGGCGGCACGCGGGCGTGTCCGCGGGTGTCGTCGACGGTGCCACGAAGGGCTCGACGGTCTTGATCGGAGGTCGGACCATCGCGCATCCGGACAGCCCGAGAGCAACGGCGAGCACGGCGAGGCGCAGAGTGTTCACGGAGCGAAATCGTCTCGTGAATCAACAATCTCTGCAGGTCAAAGTACCTCTTGCGGGAAAGGTGTGACCGGCGCAACATCAGTGGATTCCGCCGAAGGAGGCGCGCATGCTCACCGCTACCAGAACCACGACGATGCTGCCCGTCGAAGACCCCGAGCGCGCCGGCCGCTTCTACGCCGACATGCTCGGCCTCAAGCCCATCACCACGACCGAGGACGGCACGCGGATCTTCGCGCTCGGCCAGGGTGACGCGCTGGGACTGAGGCCTGCCGAGAAGGGCGCGCAGAGCCGGCAGACGGCCATCAGCTTCGAGGTGCCCGATCTGGAGGGCGAGATCGCGGAACTCGAAGGCAAGGGCGTGCGCTTCGAGGACTACGACCTGCCCGACTTCAAGACCACCGGCCACATCGCGGTCATGGGCACCGAACGCGCGGCGTGGTTCACCGACACCGAGGGCAACATCCTGTGCCTGCACGAGCTGTTGGACAGCGAAGCCTGACGGCGCGTGCCACTTGAGGGTCGTCCGCGCCTCGCCCCGACGAGGCGCGGGCGACCCTCACGGAACCTCGATGATCTCCTTGCCCAGCGGCACCAGCGAGACCTTGACGAGCTTGAAGTTCGCGATCCCGAGCGGGATGCCGATGATCGTGACGCAGAGCGCGATGCCGGTGATCACGTGGCCGATCGCGAGCCAGAGGCCGGCCACGATGATCCAGATGACGTTGCCCAGCAGCGATCCGGTGCCGGCACCCGGCTTGTCCACGACCTCGCGGCCGAACGGCCAGAGCGCGTAGTTCGCGATCCGGAACGACGCGATGCCCCACGGGATCGTGATGATCAGGATGCAGCAGATTAGGCCGGCGACCGCGTAGCCGACGGCCATCCAGAAACCGGCGAGCACCAGCCAGATCACGTTCAGGATGAGGCGCATGCCTCCAATCTAAGCTCACCTCATGAAGTGGGGTGTGATCGCTACAGGTGGAATCGCGCATGCCGTGACCGCCGACATGCTCAAGGCGGGTGCCACCGTGCTCGCGGTGTCCTCGCGTGACATCACCAAAGCCCAGAAGTTCGCGGAGAACTTCGGCATCGAGCGCGCGTACGGCGACTACCGCGACCTCCTGAACGACGAGGAGATCGACGTCGTCTACGTCGCCACGCCGCACGGCCAGCACCACGAGGTGACGCTCGCCGCGCTCGACGCGGGCAAGCACGTGCTGTGCGAGAAGGCCTTCGCACTCACGGTCGCGGACGCCGAGGAGATGATCGAACGGGCACGATCGAAGAACCTCTTCCTCATGGAGGCCATGTGGACGCGGTTCAACCCGCTGGTCCGCAAGGTCCAGGAGGCCATCGAGGCCGGTGAGATCGGCGAGGTGCGGATGATCCGCGCCGACTTCGGCTTCCGGCACGCCTTCAGCGACGGCGACCGCCTGTGGGCCAAGGAAGCCGGCGGTGGCGCGACCCTCGACCTCGGTGTCTACCCGGTCGCGCTCACGCACCAATTGCTGGGCGTGCCAACGCACATCCACGCGCACGGCAGCCTCGCACCGACCGAAGTGGACGCTGACGCGGGCATCTTCCTGGCCTACGACAACGGTGCCCACGCGTTGCTCAGCTGCTCGCTCATGGCGAACATCGGTGCTCGCGCGGAGATCGTCGGCACCCAGGGCCGCATCGAGCTCGTCGACCCGATGTTCAACCCGACTGCCGTCGTGATCAACGGCGTCGAGCACGCCATCGAGGACGAGGGCTACCAGCACCAGATCCGCGCGGTCGAGGAGAGCATCGCCGCCGGGCTGACGGAGAACCCGCGGATCACCTGGGCGAACACCCTGGAGGTCATGCGCACACTCGAAGAGGTGTTGCGCCAGATGGGCGTCAGCTACGCGAGCGTCAAGTAGATCAAGGCCACGTTCAGCACGACGACCGCGAAGACGACGACCCCAGCGGCGAACGTGACGGAGCGCCGGTTCGTGAACGAGCCCATCACGGACCGGCGCGAGGTCAGCCATACCAATGGCACGAGCGCGAACGGGATACCGAACGACAGCACGACCTGCGACAGCACCAGGGCGAACGTCGGATCGACGCCGAGCGCCAGGATCGCCAGCGCCGGCACCAGCGTGATCAAACGGCGTGCCAGCAACGGAATCCGCACGCGCAGCAGTCCGTCCATCACCACGGCACCCGCGTAGCACCCGACAGCGGTGGACGCGAAACCCGAAGCCAGCAAACCCAAAGCGAACAGCAGCGCGATCCCGCCACCCAGCGTGGCGCCGACGGCGGCATGGGCGCTTTCCAACGTGTCCACGCCTTCACGGCCCTGCAACGCGGAGGCGGCGAGCAGCAGCATCGCCATGTTGACCGCGCCTGCCAGCACCATCGCGACCACGACGTCGACCTTCGTCGCGCCGAGCACCGACGGGTTCCTGCCGTGCCGGTCGCGGGCCAGTGCGGAGTGCAGATAAACCGCGTGCGGCATCACGGTCGCCCCGAGCATGCCCGCGGCGAGCAACACGCTGTCCGCGCCGTCGAACCGCGGCACCAGCCCGGAAATCGCACCGCCGACGGAAGGCGGCGACACGAACAACCCCGCCATGAACCCGACCGCGATCACGAACAACATGGTCGTGATCACCCGTTCGAACGGCTTCTGCCCGCGCTTGTCCTGCACCAGCAGCAAGACGGTCGACACCACGCCGGTGATCACGCCGCCGAGCAGCAACGGCAGGTCGAACAGCAGGTACAGCGCGATCGCGCCGCCGAGCACCTCGGCCAGGTCGGTCGCCATCGCGACGACCTCGGCCTGGCCCCAGTACGCGAGCCGCACCGGACGCGGCAGGTGGTCCCGCACCGCCTCGGGCAACGACTTCCCGGTGACCAGGCCGAGCTTCGCCGACAGGTACTGCACGAGCCCCGCCATGACGTTCGCGACGACGAGCACCCACACCAGCAGGTACCCGTACCGCGCGCCCGCCGCGGTGTTGGTGGCCACGTTCCCCGGATCGACGTAGGCGATCGCGGCGACGAACGCCGGACCGAGCAACGCCACACCCGCGCGCAGGCGGGTCGAGACAGCGACCACCGGACACCTCCCCTTGTTGCAAGAGTATTGCAACAAGGGGAGGTGTCTACCTGATCATGCGTCCATCGTCACTCTGGCGACCCGGACCACGGCGTCCATCGCGCTGTCCAGGTCCCCGCTCGGCATCAGCAGATGGCTCAGGGCGAGCCGCACGGTCGTCTCCGCCGTGAACCGCACGTGCCGGCCGGGGAAGTGGTTGCTGAGGTGCTGTTCGACGACCTCGGTGGCGTGGAACAGGATCGGATGGCCGCGGATCGTGATGAACGGCAGCAGGTCCTCGGCGTTCTGCCCGGTCAGCACGGCCGAGACCAGGCGGTCCTTCTCGGTCTGCTCGAAGGTGAAGCGGAACGCCGACCGCATCGCCTCCCACGGGTCCGGGTCCTCCTTGAGCCGGGTCGCGATCCCGGTCAGGTACTCCTCCGTCTTGTGCACGGCGACGGCCTGGACGAGCCCTTCCTTGTTGCCGAACTCGTTGTAGACGGTCTGTCTGCTCACTCCGGCGCGACTGGCGACCTCGATCATGCGCAGCCCGTGGAAACCACGGGCCGCCAAGAGGTCGGCGGCCGAGTCCAGCAAGAGCTCGGTGATGTCGCTCACCGCTTCACCTTTACACAGTTACGGTTCTTGTAAAGACGTAGAGTGAGGTTCTGTGTCGTTCACCGTGGGCTTCGACCTGGACATGACCCTCATCGACCCGCGACCGGGCATGGCCGCCGTGCTGAACGAGGTGGGTGCCCGCACCGGGCACGCCCTCGACGGCGAGCACTTCGCGGCGAACCTCGGCCCGCCTCTGGACATGACCTACCGCGACATGGGCGTGCCCGAGGAGGAGATCCCGGACATGGTCTCGCTCTTCCGCGCCCTGTACCCGGAGCTCGTGATCCCCGGCACGGTCGCGCTGCCCGGAGCGGCGGCGGCGTTGCAGTGCGTCCGTGAACTCGGTGGCCAGACCATGGTCGTCACCGGCAAGTACCGCAAGAACGCCGCCCTGCACCTGGAAGCCATGGGCTGGGAGGTCGACCACCTCTACGGCGAGCTGTGGTCGACGGGCAAGGCCGAGTCGCTCAAGCTGCACGGCGCCGCCGTCTACGTCGGTGATCACGTCGGCGACATGAACGGCGCCAGGGCGGCCGGGGCGCTGGGCGTCGGCGTCGTCACGGGGCCGTGCTCGCGTGCGGAACTGACCGAGGCGGGCGCGGCGGTCGTGCTGGAGGACCTGCGGGAGTTCCCGGAGTGGCTCAGGACTTCTTCTGGCGTGATTTCCTGATGACCGCGACGATCCCGAGGCCGAGGCCGATCGCGGGCAGGTAGGTGCCGGCGAAGTTCAGCCACGCGGGCAGGTCGCTGTGGCCCAGGGCGAAGAGCACGAAGACCGCGATGATCGCCAGTACGCCCACGGCGAACAGGCCGATGGCCAGCGGCATCAACTTCGGAACGGTCATGCCGAAGATGCTAGTGCCACGACCGGCAACCTTCACCGCGCCTTCGACGATCAGCAGGGCGCCTCGCGGCACCGGCCCCACGCCCACAGCCATCCAGGATGAGGACGTGGGGCCGGCACCACGATGCACCCGTCTGACCGCCGAAGACGGGGCAAAGGCTGCCGGTCGCGGCACTGGTCGCGCTAACGGAGGTGCCTTCCCCAAGGTCTTCTGGCTACTCTGGTGGGACGCGTCCTGGGTACGCCTGGGGCGCGTTCGTCGTGCAGAAGCAAGGGAATGGTGAGCGCGGTGCCGACCGGCAAGGTCAAGTGGTACGACACGGAGAAGGGCTTCGGATTCGTCACCCAGGACGGTGGCGAGGACGTCTACGTCCGCAAAGCCGCCCTGCCTGCCGGTGTCGAAGGCCTCAAGGCCGGCCAGCGCATCGAGTTCGGCATGGCCGAAGGCCGCCGCGGGCCGCAGGCGCTGTCCGTGCGCCTGGTCGACCCGGCGCCGTCCGTGGTGGAGGCGCGTCGCCGTCCCGCCGAGGAGTTGCACGGGCTGATCGAGGAAGTGATCAGGCTCCTCGAGAACAAGGTCCAGCCTGACCTGCGCCGCGGCCGCTACCCGTCCGACAAGAAGACCATGAAGCTCGTCGCCGAGGCCGTCCGCGTGGTGGCGCGGGACCTCGATCCGTAAAAGGATCAGCGTCATGTCTGACGCTGACAGGATCGTCGAGTTCGTCTACGAGGTCGGCCAGCTCAAACGCCTGCCCAGGGCGGGGTGGCTCTTCGCCGGGGTGCAGAACCCCGAGTCGGTGGCCGCCCACTCGTTCCGGGTGGGCGTTCTGGCGTACGCGATCGCCGTGCAGGAGGGCGCGAACCCTGACAGGGCGGCGACCTTGGGTCTCTTCCACGACGTGCCAGAGGCGCGCATCGGCGACATCCCGTACGTCGGCAAGCTCTACCTCGACGTGAAGATGCCGCCGGAACAGGTCGCGCGGGACCAGGTCCAGCACCTGCCGGCGCCGCTGGCCGCGCACATCGAGGCGCTGGTGACCGAGCACGAGTCCGCCAAGGGCTTCGACCACACGCCGGAGGCGCGCTGCTCGCGTGACGCGGACAAGCTGGAGTTGTTGTTGCAGGCCAGGGAGTACCAGGCCGCGGGCATCACGAAGATGGAGCGCTTCATCCAGACCATGCAGGAGTCGGTGGTCACCGACACCGGCAAGGCCCTGATGGACTCGGCGCTGCGCATCGCTCCCAGCGAGTGGTGGGAGGCGTTCGGCAGGCGGTGATCAGCGGGTGATGTCGACGACCCACGAACCGCGCATGAGCGGCTGGCCGGTCTCCAGCACCGCGCCGGCCGCCTCGTGCACCTCGATGCGCACCAGCTGGTCGGAGTCGTTCGGCACGGCCAGCGTGTACGTGTAGTTCTCGCCCTTGCCCAGCAACGGGGAGGTGCAGCCCTCCTGCACGCGAGCGGCGTTCTCGTACACGCACACGACCTCCCAGAGGCCGTCCGCGAGCCGTCCGTCCACGGAGATCTGCACGACCTTGCCCGCCGGCACCTTCAGCGTGCCGGGCGCGTTCTTCTCGGCGCAGTTGGAGCCCTCGACGTCGCAGTAGATCGTCGGCTCCATGCGGATGGTCTTGCCGTTCGCGTAGAACGTGACCTCGGGGTCGTGCTGCTGGAGCGAACATCCGGACAGCACGAGAACGCTGGCGGCCATTACAGAAGCAAGTCGACGCACGTCAGGCAGCCTACGGGGTCACCGGAGCCGGCCTGCGGACCAGCCTCTGCAACGACGTGCCGTTGCGGTACATCCAGGTCTGCGTGAGGCCCAGCGCGAGCAGCACGGCGAGCACGAGGAAGCCGACCCAGAACGTCGCGGGCAGCAGCACGCCGAGCGCGCCGCCGAAGACCCAGGCGAGCTGCAGGATCGTCTCGGAGCGGCCGAACGCGGACGCGCGCGACTCCTCCGGCAGGTCGTCCTGGATCACCGCGTCGAGGCCGACCTTCGCCAGCGACGACGCCGTGGCGCCCAGCAGCCCGACGATGGCCGCGGTGACCAGGCCCGGCAGCGCGGCGGCGACGATGGTCGCCGCCAGTGCCGTGCCGACGCAGGCGAGGATCACCTCGTCCGGCTTGGAGAAGTGCTGGCGCGCGCCGATCGCGTTGCCCAGGAAGCTGCCGACGCCCGCCGCGCCGGCGATCACGCCGAGCAGGAGCAACTGCTGCATCGCGTCGCCCTCGGTCTGCTCGCGGATCACGAACGCCGCGAACAGCGTCAGGAAGCCGGTCAGGACGCGGATGGAACCGTTGCCCCACAGCGAGACCACGACGTGCCGGGAGACGGGTTGCCTGGCGGCCTTGGGGGTGAGCGTCGCGGGGACCTCGCCCTCGGTCACCTCGACCCACGACGGGATCTTCATGCACAGCCACGCGTTCACCAGGCACAGCACCGCGGTGAACCACAACGCGCCCGGCGAGCCGAACACGTTCGCGAAGCCCGCGGCGAACGCCCCGAACACGCCGCCCGCCGCGAGACCGAAGATCGTCATGCGGGCGTTGGTCTTGGACAGCGTGATCTCCGGCGGCAGCACGCGCGGGGTGATCGCGGACTTGAGCACGGTGAACGACTTGCTCAGCACCATGCTGCCCAGCGCCGCCGGGTACAGCAGCCAGTTGTCGAAGTTCAGCGCCATCACGACCGACAGCACGATCCGCAGCACGCACGACGCCGCCAGCGCGAGCCGCCGGCCGCGCTGGATCTTGTCCAGCAGCGGGCCGATCACCGGCGCGATCAACGCGAACGGCGCGACCGTGATCAGCAGGTAGAGCGCGACCTTGGTCTTGGACTCGGCGCTCGCCGCGCTGAAGAACAGGGTGTTGGCCAAAGCCACGGCCATCGCGGCGTCGGCGGCGTAGTTCATCATCACCGCGTAGGTGACCGACGTCATGCCGGACTTGCCGGCGCCGTCGGCGTGGGCCGCGCGCCGGAACGCCGCGACCGCCTGCTGCGAGATCTGCTTGCCGCGGAACCACGCGACGCGCGTGACCGTGAGCTTGCGCGGCGGTTTGGGCGTCGGCGTCGTCTGCTGGTCCTGGTTGGGCAGCGGACGGGTGTTCTGGGGACGGCGGGGCGGGGCCTGGAAACCGTGCTCGGACGCGGGCCCGCGACGCTCCCGGGGCCGGTACTCGTCATCCTGCCACGGGTAGCGCTTCGGAGCCGGTCCGTCACTCCGCCCGCGGTCGTCCGTCACACCCTCAATCCTGCCCCATCCCGTTGAACCTCACTCGGAAGATGGTCGGCCAGTTCTTGCCTGTGACCAGGAACTCGTCGGTTCCGGGGATGTGCGCGATGCCGTTGAGGACGTCCACATCGCCCTGCGGCTTGAGCGAGGACAGGTCGTAGGTGCCGATCACCTGTCCGTTGGCCGGATCGATGCGCACGATCTCGTCGGTCTTCCACACGTTCGACCAGACCTTGCCGGCGACGCACTCCAGTTCGTTGAGCTGGGCGAGGGGCTGGCCTGCCCGCGTGACCTGCACGCTTCCGGTCTCCTTGAACGACTTGGGGTCGCGGAAGGTCAGCTTCGCGGTGCCGTCGCTCATGATCAGCTGCTTGCCGTCGTCGCAGATGCCCCAGCCCTCGCCCTCGTAGCTCACCCGGCGGAGCTCGTTCAGCGTCTTGCGGTCGCGTTCGATCGCGACGCCGTTCTGCCAGGTGATCTGCCAGATGGTGTCGCCGACGACGGTGATGCCCTCGCCGAAGTACTCCGGCGGCAGATCGACCTTCTTCTGGACGTCGCCGGTCGACGGATCGAGCGCGCGCATCGTCGACTCGCCCTCCAGCCCGGTGCCCTCGTAGAGGACGCCGTCGACCAGTTCCAACCCCTGGGTGAACGCCGACGTGTCGTGCGGAATCTTCTGCAGGACTTCTACCTGCGGTTTCGTTTCCTGCGGAGTCGAGCAGGCGGCCAGCACCGCGACGAGGACCAGCCAGATGGGTGAGCGCACCCAACGGAGGGTGGCACGAGTTTTCGTCCCGGCGAAGACCTGCGGCACAATTCACCTGTGACCGCGACTGAGATGCTCCTCGACGCCGTTGATCTCGCCCGCGCAGCTGCGCAGGAAGAGGCCGGGGTGGAACGCGTCGGCGCTCACGTCGGGGTGCAGGACGAGGACGAGTACTCCGTCACCCACCTGTTCGAGGCCGACCACGCGGGCTACCGCGGCTGGAGCTGGGCGGTGACCGTCGCCCACGCCGGCGAGGGCACGCCCGTCTCGGTCAGCGAGGTCGTGCTGCTGCCCGGCCAGGACGCCCTGGTAGCCCCGGAATGGGTGCCGTGGAGCGAACGGGTCCGTGCCGGTGACCTGGGCGTGGGCGACCTGATGCCGCCCCGCGAGGACGACCCGCGCCTGATCGAGGCGTACGTGCACTCCGACGACCCGGCCATCGAGGAGGTGGCGCTGGAGATCGGCTTCGGCCGCACTCGCGTCCTCTCGCGTGAAGGCCGCATCGACGCTGCCGACCGCTGGGCGGCCTCGGACTTCGGCCCGCGCTCCGACATGGCCCGCAGCGCCCCCGCACACTGCGGGACCTGCGGCTTCTACACCCGCGTGGCCGGCGCGTTCGGTGCCGCGTTCGGCGTCTGCGCCAACGAGATCGCTCCGGCGGACGGCCACGTCGTGCACGTCGACTACGGCTGCGGCGCCCACTCGCAGGTCGAGGTCGACATCAGCCCGATGGTGCCGGTCGCCGACCTGGTCTACGACGACGCGCAGCTGGACGTTCTGGACGTCTCGGAGTGACCGACCCGTTCGGCACCGAGGTCCTGCGCACCTCGGTCCTCGCCGCATGGCGTGGTTCGCCCACCCGCTTCCGTGAAGACGCGAACGCCGAAGAAGACCTCCGCATCGGTGGTTATCGGGACCGTTTGCTCGTCGAACTCGCCCAGAACGCCTCCGATGCGGCCGGTTCCGAGCCAGGTGTGTTGCGGATCACTCTGGTCGATGGCGAGCTTCGCGCGGCCAACACCGGTGCGCCTCTGACGGAGGCCGGTGTCGCCGCTCTGGCCTCACTGCGGGCGTCCTCCAAGGAGTCCGGCGTCGGCCAGTTCGGCGTCGGCTTCGCGGCCGTGCTGGCCGTGTCGGACGCACCGCGCGTGGTGTCCACGACGGGTGGCGTCGAGTTCTCCCTGGCGAGGACCCGTGCCGAGGTGCCGGACCTGGCGTCCGAACGCGGCGGCGACGTGCCGGTGCTGCGCCTGGTGTGGCCCGTCGTGGAGGACGTGCCGGACGGGTTCGCGACCGAGGTCCGCCTGCCGCTGAAGGTCGACCTGTCGCTGGACGACCTGGCCGAGGAGGTGCCGGACCTGCTCCTGGCGCTGCCGGGCCTGCGTCGCGTCGAGGTCGGTTCCCAGTCGTGGGAACGCTTCGTCACCGACGACGGCGTGGTCACCGTCGGCAAGTCGCGCTGGCTGGTGGAGCGCACCGTCGGCGAACTGCCCGCGGAACTCGTCCAGGGTGTCGAGCACCGTCCTCAGTGGACCGTGTCGTGGGCGTACCCGCTTGACGCGGAACTGGGCGAGGACGTGCTGCACGCGCCGACCCCGACCGACGAGCGCCTGTCGCTGCCCGCCCGTCTGATCGCGACCGTGCCGGTCGAGCCCTCGCGCCGCCGGATCCTGCCGGGCCCGGCCGCGTGGTCGGTGCTGGACGCCGCCGCCGCTGCCTACCCGGCCCTGGTGGCGCGGGTGCCCGCCATCGAGCGGACCGCGCTCGTGCCGTTGCCGGGCTTCCCCTTGTCCGAAGTGGACGATCGGCTGCGGACGGCCGTGGTGCGCTCGTTGCGTGCTTCCGCCTGGCTGCCTTTGGCTTCCGGTGAGTGGATCGAGCCTTCGCGCGCCCGTGTTCTGGACGTCGGCTCCGAGGAGCTCGTCGACCTGGTCGAGGACGCCCTCCCTGGGCTGCTGGACGCTGAACTTTCCGCTCCGGTGCACGCCAAAGCCCTGGCGGCACTGGAAGTCCCGCGCGTCACCACCGCCGAGGTGGTCGCGGCGCTGGCGGGCGTCTCCGGTGATCCCGGCTGGTGGCGTGACGTCTACGCGGCCTTCGCACCTCTCGCCGAGGTGGATCCGGACGTGCGCGAGGCGTTGGCCTCGCTGCCCGTGCCGCTGGCCGACGGCCGCGTGGTGACGGGTCCGCGGACCACCTTGATCGCCGACGAGCCGTTGCCCGGTCTGCGGGTCGTGCACCCGGACGCCGTGCACCCGTTGCTGGTTCGGCTGGGCGCGGTCGAGGCCGGCGCCGCCGAACTGCTCGCGGATCCTTCACTGCGTGAGAACGTGGCTCGGTCGCTGGAAGACGCCGAAGCCGGGCTCGACGGGCTGGACCTGGTCGAGACCGTGCTGCGCCTCGTGGACCGCGCCGGTCTGCGAGCGGGCGAGGAGCCCTGGCTGGGATCGCTGGCCCTGCCGGACGGCACCGGTGAATGGCATCGCGCGGACGAGCTGCTGCTGCCCGACTCGCCGTTGGTCGGCGTGGTCGAGGCCGACGCCTTTCCGTTGCTGTCCAAGGAGATCGCGGACTCCTACCCGCGTTCCGCGCTGGTCGCCGTCGGTGTGGTGGACGGGTTCTCGGTGGTCGTCGACGACGAGCCTTCCGGGCCGGATCACGACCTCGCCGACGAGTCCGCCTGGTGGGCGTCCGTGCCGGACGAGCCTCGCCGTGTGGTGGCCGTCCGCGATCTGGATCTCGTCGCCGACTGGCCGGCGGCGTTGCGACTGCTGGCTTCCGACCCGGTGACCTGGCGTGCCGTGACCGAGCCGGACGGGTACACGGGCTGGTGGATCGCCCGGCACGCGCTGCTGGCAGGCAGGTCGCCGCGGTCGTTCCGGTTGCCGGACGCCGCGTCGCTGGACGGACTCTTCGACGCCGTGCCGGATCTTGAGCTGCCCGAGCACGTGCTGCGTGCCGCCGGGGTCCGGTCGTCGCTGGAGATCTGGGACGACGACGATGCCGAGTTCGTGCTGGAACGGCTAGGGGACGCGGACCGTGCGATCGCGGATGCCGTGGTGCTGCGCGCTTACGCGGCTCTGCCCGAGGGGGACTTCGCTCCGCCCGAGCGGCTGCGGGTGCTCTCCGGAGCGGTCACCGCCGCCGAGGACGTCGTGGTGCTGGACCACCCGTGGCTGCTGGGGGTTGCCCCGGCTTCCCGAGTGCTGCTGGCCGACGGGTCCGAGGAACTGGCCGACCTGCTGGATCTGGCGTTGGCGTCCGAGGAGTTCGACGGCTCTCCCGACCACGTCGGCGAGGTCGTCCAGTGGCACGACCTCGGCGCGGTTCGGATGGCGTGCGAACTGCTGGAGGTCGCGCTGCCCGACGGAGTCGTTGTCCTGCACGACGAACTGCACGTCGAGGGGCAGCGGGTCGAGTGGTGGATGGTGGACGGCGTTCCCCATGCCGCTGACTCGCCTGAAGGCCTGGGACGGGCGTTGGCCTGGGTTTCCGAGCGTTGGGCGGACCGGCACACGTTCGTCGCCCTGATCAGTGATCCGAGCGCCGCCACGTTGCTGGGCTGAGGCGCGGCGTCAAGCCGGTTCGACAGTCGTGCGCAGGGAGCGCAACGCGTCCTGCAGCAGCTCGTGCAAGGTCCGGGTCTCGCCCGGTCGCGTCCAGTTCCGGAACGCCATCTGCTGCGCGAGCATGGCGGCGCCAGCGGTGAGGAACGCGGTCTCAGGGTCACCGCAACGTGCGTGCAGCACGGCCGCGATGGCCTCGGTGAGCGCGGCGTTCTTGCCGAGTTCGCGCTCCTGCAACTCCGGGTTGGCGGCGATAACGGCGTAACGACGTGCCATCAGGACACGGCGGTTCTCGAACATCTTGTCGGCAACGACTTCCATCGCGCGCACAACGGCGTCGAGTGGCGGCAGGGCGTCGTCGCCGGCCTCGATCTCGCGGACGATCTCCCGCTGAAGCTCTGAGCTCAGCCCGAACAGCACCTCGCGCTTGTCGGCGAAGTGGTTGAAGAACGTGCGCTGGGTGAGCTCCGCCCGCTGGACGATCTCGGCGACCGTCGTGCGCTCGAACCCCTGTGCGTCGAAGAGCTCCAACGCGGCGGTCCGCAGGCGCTCGGGTGCGTCCGGTTTCCATCGCGGCATGCGCCGAAGCCTAGCGACTGCACAATGTGCAGTCACTGGTGCTACGGTGATTGCACAAGATGCAATCACATCAGGAGGCTTCCTCATGACCGAGGTGTCGATCGTCAGGCCCGGCGAGGGCGAACTCATCGCCAGCGGTCCGTCGCAGATCCGGATCCTCGAAGACGGCAGCAACACCAGTCGCCGCCTGGGAATCGGTGAGGTCGTCATTCCCCCGCACACGCCCGGCCCGCCGCAGCACCGGCACGCGCAGCACGACGAAGGCTTCTACGTGCTCTCGGGCACCGTGCGGTTCACCATCGGACTGGACGACCACGAGGTCGGCGCCGGCACGTGGGTCACCGTCCCACCGGGCGCGCCGCACACGTTCGCCAACCCTGGAGATGACCCGGCGGTCATGCTGACCACCTTCACGCCGGACCTGTACGTGCAGTACTTCCGCGACCTCAAGGCCATGATCGAGTCGGGGCAGCCCATGACGCGCGAGACCATGGTGCCGATCTGGAAGAACTACGCCACCGAACCGTCCACCGAGTTCGCGCCGTAGCGCCTAGCTAGCCACCTCTGCGGGCTCCGGCAGCGCCTCCGCCGGGGCCTGCCGGCGTCGTCGCAGCCTGGGCTTCCCGATGTCCCCGCGCTTCACCAGGACGATCCACGCGGTGATCGTCACCAGCATCGACACGGCGCCGCCGATGATGATCGGCGCCCGGCCGTTGATCTCGCCGAGCCAGCCCATCAGCGGACCGCCGACGGGGTTTCCGCCGAGGAAGACCAGCATGTAGATGCCCATCACGCGGCCGCGCATCTCGGGTTCCACGGCCAGTTGGATGGTGGCGTTGGCGGTCGTGTTGAAGGTCATCATCGCGACGCCCACCGGGATCATCATCAGTCCGGTGAGCAGCATCGTCGGCATCATGCCGGAGACGATCTCCAGCAGTCCGAAGATCACTCCGGAGCCGATGAACACGGTCAGCTTCGGCGTTTTTCGCTTGGCCGCCAGCGTCGCGCCCGCGAGGGTGCCGACGGCGATCAACGTCGACAGGAGCCCGTAGGCGTCGGCGTCGCCGCCGAAGACGTTGCGGGCCATGATCGCGAGTGTCATGTAGAAGTTCATGCCGAACGTGGCGATGAAGAACACGAGCACCATGACCGTCAGCAGATCCGGGCGGCTTCTGACGTAGCGCAGGCCGGAGAGGAGCTGGCCCTTCTCGCGTGGCAGCGGTTCGGCGCGCAGCAGTTGGGACGTGCGCATCAGCCAGATGCCGCCGACCACGCCCACGAAGCTGATGGCGTTGGCGAGGAAGACCCAGCCGGTGCCGATCGCCACGATCGTCACGCCCGCGATGGCCGGGCCGATGATGCGGGCCAGGTTGAACATCATCGAGTTGATCGCGACGGCGTTGGTCAGCTGGTCGCGGCCGACCATCTCGACCACGAACGACTGGCGCACCGGGGTTTCCACCGCGGAGAAGGCGCCGAGCAGCAGACAGAGCAGATAGACGTGCCAGAGCTCGACGACGCCGGTGACGTCGAGGATGCCCAGCGCCAGGGCGCAGACGCCCAGCGCGGACTCGAGCCACAGCAGGAGTTTGCGCTTGTCCATGCGGTCGGCGAGGACGCCGCCCCACATGGACAGCAGCAGGACCGGGAGGAACTGGAGCGAGGCGGCGAAGCCGAGGGCGATGGGGGAGCCGTTCGAGAGCTCCAGGACCAGCCAGTCCTGGGCGACCCGCTGCATCCAGACGCCGACCAGCGAGATGATCTGACCGGAGGCGTAGAGGCGATAGTTGTATATGCCTAAGGATCCGAACATTCCGGTACGACGAGGTGGCGAACTGTCTGCTCCACCACCCGCGTAACCCGACACGTTCTTACTGACCCGCCATCCTGTCGATGATTTCGGCGGCCCGTGTCAGCAGTTCCCGTTCCTCGGGGTCCAGCTCGGCCAGCCTCTTGTCCAGCCACGCCTCGCGGGCCGTGATCTCGTCTTCCAGGTACGACAAGCCTTCGCCCGTGAGCTCGACGATGGCTTGACGGCCGTCGGTGGGGTGCGGGCTGCGCGTCGCGAACCCGAACTCCTCCAGGGCGGCGATCACGCGCGTCATCGACGGCGGCTGCACGCCTTCCTTGGCCGCGAGCTCGCCCGGGGTCAGCGGGCCGCACTTGTGCAGTGTGGACAACGCTGACACCTGGGTGAGCGACACCGCCGAATTGGTGCGCTGCGCCCGCAAGCGGCGGTTGAGACGAACGACGGCAAGCCTCAGCCTGCTCGCCAGTCCGTGCTGATCGATCGCCACGTAGTTAGCATACCTCACGAAATAGTTTCCTGCCGAAAGGTCAACTCAGCAGGGCCTGGATCGGTCCCAACGAGAAGTAGACGACGAAAGCGGCCGCCACGATCCACATCAGCGGGTGAATGTTCCTCGCCTTGCCGGTGAGAGCCTTGAGGAGCACGTAGCTGACGAAGCCCGCGCCGATGCCGTTCGCGATCGAGTAGGTGAACGGCATGACGACGATCGTGAGGAACGCGGGCAGCGCGATGGTGAAGTCGCTGAAGTCGATCTCGCGGACCTGCATCATCATCAACGCGCCGACGATCACCAGCGCGGGCGCGGCCGCCTCGATCGGCACGACCTCGTAGAGCGGCGTGAAGAACATCGCGAGCAGGAACAACACACCGGTCACGACGTTCGCGAGACCCGTCCGCGCGCCCTCCGCGATGCCGGAAGCCGACTCGATGTAGACGGTGTTCGACGAGCTGGAGGCGGCGCCACCGGCCACGGCACCCAGGCCGTCGACGAACAGGGCCTTGCTGACGTTGGGCAGCTGGCCGTCCTCCTTGATCAGGTCGGCCTCCTTGCCCAGGCCGGTCATCGTGCCGACGGTGTCGAAGAAGTCGGTCAGCACCAGCGTGAAGACGATCAGCGCGGCGGCCAGCGCCGGAATCCGCGTCCACGCGCCGAACGACACCTCGCCGAGCAGGGAGAGATCGGGGATTCCGAAGACCTGGTCGGGCAGCGCGGGGTAGCCGAGGTTCCAGCCCTTGGCGTTGACGCCCGCGGACGGCCCGGCCTTGACGATCGCCTCGAGGACGATCGCGAAGATCGCGGTCGCGACGATGCCGATGAGGATCGCGCCCTTGACCCTGCGCGCGAACAGCACGCCCGTGAGCACGAGCCCGACCACGAACACCAGCGTCGGCCAGCTCGCGATCGACCCGTTGATGCCGAGCCCGACCGGCACGGTGGTGTTGGCCGCGTCCGGCAGCCGGCGCACGAAGCCCGCGTCCACGAGCCCGATGAAACAGATGAACAGACCGATGCCGACCGCGATCGCGGCCTTGAGCTCGTTCGGCACGGCGTTGAACACCGCCGTCCGCACACCCGTGACGACGAGCAGCAGCACCACCAGGCCGTTGACCAGGATGAGCCCCATCGCCTCGGGCCACGTGACCTTGGCGGCCACGCTCACCGCCACGAACGAGTTGATGCCCAGCCCCGTGGCCAGCGCGAACGGGTAGTTCGCGATCAGTCCGAAGAGGATGGTCATCACGCCGGCGACCAGCGCCGTCACCGCCGCGACCTGCCCGACCGGCAGGATGTTGCCGAGCACGTCGGGATGCGAACCGGGCCCGGTCGGCGCGAAGCTGCCGATGATCAGCGGGTTCAGCACGACGATGTAGGCCATCGTGAAGAAGGTCACGACACCGCCGCGCAGTTCACGCGCCACGGTCGACCCGCGCTCGGAAATCTTGAAGAACCCGTCCAGCATCTGCTCTCCTTACCGATGTGTCCGAACGCGACCCCGCCCCACACCCGCCCGCGCTGCCTCATCGACTGGCCGACCCGGTGCCGGTGGTGCTCGGCGGTACCGCGCTGTGGTTCCTCGGATTCCTGGTCGTGCTGCTCGTCGACCGCTCGAACAGCACCCTGATCTGGACGACGTTGTCCGGCGGTCTGCTCGGGATCATCGGGTACGGAGTCTTCTACTGGCAACGCCGGGCGGCGAGGCGCGGGTCACGCGGCGCGCAGCAGGGCCTCGACGACGCCTAGTCAGTCAGTTTCGGGTGACCTGTACCTGCCCAGGTGGTCCAGACGGTCTTGCGCTCCTCGTTGATGAAGTACCAGATGCGTCCGCCGGACGTGACCTCGTACTGCCACTGGTCGAACACGACGCCGTCGACGGTCAGGTGCGCCAGGTGCCCTTTGAGCCGATGGTGCCGACTGGTGTTGTCCTGGGTGTCGGTGGGGCGTTCGGTCATGACGACCCACGCATTCCATGTGTTCGGCTCAGCGTTGCGGCAGAGCTCTTCCCAGCCTTTGGCTGCTGCGGTCGTGGCGAACCGGACCACGTAGCCACCTGGACGGCGCGGTGGAGCGGCACGATCGCCGCGTTTCGCTGGCAAGTCTTCACTCGTTCTCTTCGGGATGGCCAGGATCGAGGTCTTTCACGGAGATCGGTGTGCTGAGCGTCTGATAGATCTCGGGATTGGCGTGGACGATCGCGGTGTTCGCCCACTCGTGCGCCATCGTCCCGAGCAGGGACCACTGACCAAGCTCGGCGGACGAGTTGATGGCTTGGATGAACTCCTGGACGAACTCCGCGCGGTCGGACTCGGGCAGCACCGAGATCCACGGGAACTCGTCTTTCAGCGCGTCGGCCACGACATCAGGCCCGACGTGCCGGAACACCGAACGGATCGCGCGGGCCGCGGTTGCCGCTCCGTTGTGGCGATCCTGGTGCTGGTCGGCCCGCACCAGGAGCAGATCCGCTCCGTCGCGGCGCTTGACTCGAACTTCGTGCTGCTCGGCGATGGCGGCGACGCTCTTCGGATCGCGTTGCAGCTCGCTCCACTGCACTTCACTTGTAGTACTCACCCAGCAAGTGTGAACTTATTCAGAAGTTGCGGCTAGTCGCTCGTTCAGGTGAGATCGCGCCGGGACTTCCCAACCAAGCGAAGTTAGGCTAACCTAAGTCTCGTCGCTTCGTGGTGGGAGCGTCAGTCAGTTCGGGAACGGACGAGGCCCCTCTCTGGGCAGAGAGGGGCCTCGTCGTATTCAGCAGCGGGGAGCTTGTCGGAGCACCCACCGCCGAAGCATCACCACATCAGGGCAGCTGCAGGCCGTTCTGACCGGCGCGCGCCGCCTCGAAGCGGGCGGACACGTCCTCCCAGTTGACGACGTTCCACAGCGCCGAGATGTAGTCGGCCTTCAGGTTGCGGTACTGCAGGTAGTACGCGTGCTCCCAGATGTCGAACGCGAGTAGCGGCGTGGTCGCGATCGACAGGTTCGAGTGGTGGTCCTTGAGCTGGAGCGTGACCAGCTTCTGGCCGATCGGCTCCCACGCGAGGATGCCCCAGCCGGAGCCCTGGATCGAGGACGCGGCGGCGTTGAGCTGGCCGCGGAACTTGTCGAACGAGCCGAAGTGCTCGTCGATCGCGGCCGCGAGTTCGCCGACGGGCTTGTCGCCGCCGTTGGGCGAGAGGTTCTTCCACCACACCTGGTGCAGCGCGTGGCCCGCGAGGTGGAACGCCAGCGTGGTCTCCAGGCCGACGATGCCCCCGAAAGCTTCCTTGTCGCGGGCCTCCTCGATCTGCTCCAGCGTGTCGTTCGCGCCCTTCACGTAGGCGGCGTGGTGCTTGCCGTGGTGCAGCTCGTTGATCTCGCCGATGATCGCCGGCTCGAGGTCGCCGTAGTCGTAGTCGAGATCCGGCAGCACGTACTGGGCCATGACATCTCCTGCAATCTCTTGGTACTTGCAAGTTACTAGCAATAAGGAGAGTTAACCAGTTGCGGATGGCCGTACCGTCGTAAGCGTGTCCGTGCTGACAGCCAGGAATATTTCGCTGTCGTTCGGTCCGAGGACCGTGATCTCGGAGGTTGATTTCGATGTTTCGCCTGGTGACCGCGTCGGCCTGATCGCGCCCAACGGTGTCGGCAAGTCCACGTTGCTCCGCCTGCTCGCCGGTGAGTTGCTGCCGGAATCCGGATCTGTCTCCAGCACCGGGACCGTCGCGCACCTGACGCAGGAGACCCTCCACGTAACTGGAGAGTCGCTCCGGGACCACCTCGCCCGCCGCACCGGCGTCGCGCAGGCCGAGCAGTGGCTGCAACGGGAGGCCGAAGCCCTCGCGGACGGCGGCGGTGAGCGGTACTCCGACGCGTTCGACCACTGGACCGCCATCGGTGCCGGTGACTTCGACGAACGTGCTGACGCCGTCTGCGACCGCCTTGGCCTGCGGGCGAACCTGCTCGACGGCCGGGAACCCGACGAGCTGTCGGGTGGCCAGCAGGCGAGGCTCAGACTCGCGGCGGTCCTGCTCACCCGTGCCGACGTGCTGCTGCTCGACGAGCCCACGAACGACCTCGACGCCGCCGGGCTCGATCTGCTGGAGTCCCACGTCAGGGCGTACCAGGGCGCGATCGTGCTGGTTAGTCACGACCGCGAGTTCCTGGCGCGCACCACGACCGCGATCGCTGAGCTCGACGAGTTCACCCACAAGATCACCGTGTTCGGTGGCGGGTGGGACGCCTACGTCGAGGAGCAGGCGAACGCGGGCCGTCGCGCCCAGGAGGAGTACGAGGCGTACTCGGCCAAGCGCGACTCGCTGGTGCAGCGCGGCAGGCAGGTGAAGGAGTGGTCGCGGCAGGGAGTGCACCGGGCGAACAGCGCCAAGGCGCGCAGGGACGAGCCCGACAAGAACGTGCGCGCCGGCCGCACGCAGTCAGCGGAGAACCTGACCGCCAAAGCGTCCGTTGTGGACCGTCAGCTGGCCAGGCTGGACGAGGTCGAGGAACCGCGCGAAGCCTGGGAACTGCGGCTCACCCTGCCGTCGGCCGGGCGGGGCAGCGCGGTCGCGTTCACCTTGCGCCACGCCGTGGTCAGCCGCGGCGACGTGACGCTCGGGCCGATCGACCTCACGATCGGCGCGGGTGAGCGGTGGCGCATCACCGGTCCGAACGGCTCCGGTAAATCGACGTTGCTCGGCGCGTTGCTCGGCCGCATTCCGTTGTCCGAAGGCGACCGCTCGATCGGGCCCGGTGTCGTCGTGGGCGAGGTCGACCAGCTCCGGGCGGAGTTCGCGAGCGACGAGAGCGCGTTGCGGATCGTGGCCGGGGCGACGGGGCTGCAGGACGTCGAGGTGCGCACGTTGCTGGCGAAGTTCCGGCTCGGCGCGGACGCCGTGCTGCGGCCGGCGCGGGACCTCTCGCCGGGGGAACGCACCCGAGCGGGATTGGCCTTGTTGCAAGCTCGTGGCACCACATGTTTGGTGCTCGACGAACCGACGAACCACCTCGACCTGCCGGCCATCGAACAGCTGGAACAGGCACTCGAAAACTACGAAGGCACGTTGTTGCTGGTCACGCACGATCGGCGGCTCGCATCGGCCGTGCGGGTGGATCACGAGATCAACGTCCGCGACCTTCTCACGTTTCCTCGTGTGAAGGGTGGAAGATAGGAGGCATGACCACCGAGGAGGACTGGCCGGTCGAACAGACCTGGTCGATGCGCAACACCCACTGGCACGCCTATGTGGAGCACACTTCTCTCGATCACGCCTCTCCTCGGCAGGTTCGGCTGGAACGCACCCCTGAGGAAGTGCTGACGTCGCCGGCGGAGGTGGCCGCGTGGCTGGAGGTCAACCTCCGCAGCGCCACCAGGCCCGAGGAAGCCGGCAAGAAGCGGGTGAAGGACGAGCGCGACTTCACCGACTCCAACCGCGTGCACGCCTCGCTGGCGTCGCGCGGCGAGTCGATCTACACGGGCGTGAAGGGCGAGCTGACGCTGGCGGTCGAGGCCGTGACGCCGGACGAGTGCCGGATCTCCCACGACGGCGCGGACGTCGCGCCGCTGAAGTCGGGGCGCCGCCGCTGACGCTTTGAGGCTGGACGCCGCCGCTAGATTCGGTTCCCTGGGGGAGTTTCACGCTGGGGGATGCGATGAGGCGAGTTCTGGCTGTGCTGGGGGCGCTGGTCCTGGTGACCATCGGCGTCGTGGTGTGGCAGCGGTCCGACGAGCCACCGTCCAGGTACGTGGTGCTGCAGTACGCGGACGCGTCGGAGCTCTGGCGCTCAGGCGACCCCGAGACACCGCTGGTCAGGCAGGTCGCCAGGGAACTCGCCACGCGCGGGTCGCTGTCCCTGGACAAGCTCCGCCGGGACGGCGCCGTCGTGGTGACGACGATCGACGCGAAGGCGCAGTCCGGTGCCGCGGCCGCGATCCGGGAGAAGGCGTCCGGCCGTTCGGGACTGGTGGCCGTCGACCCCGCCAGAGGAGCCGTGCGGGCCTACGCGCCGGGGGAGGACCCTGCCGTCGACCGCGCGGGCGGTGTGGTGAAGCAGCCCGGTCCGGTGTTCTTCCCGTTCAGCGCCGCCGCGGCGGTGCAGGAGGGCAGGGCACTGGACCAGGGCGACGCGGAACGGGCGGTCAGGGTCGCGCAACGGGCCGGTGTGCCGGAGTTCGCCGACATCGAGGGCACGCGGACGAAGCTGCTCGACGGACCGGACGGCGGACTGCGGCCGCTCGACCTCGCGTCCGGGTACGCGACGTTCGCCGCGGAAGGTGTGCACCGCGACGCCCACTTCGTCACGCACGTGACCGACGTGCACGGCGCGACGCTGTACCAGGCGCTGGACACGCCGCAGCCCGCGTTCGACCGGGATCCGGTGCGCAGCAAGGCGATCGCGAACCAGGTCAACGAAGTGCTGAGGAACGACCCTGCCTGCGGCAACGACCTCTGGATGGCCTGCCGTGAAGGAGTGTGGCCGACCGGGACGCGGCACGCGTGGTTCGCCGGAGCCACCCCGGAGCTGTCGGTGGCGGTGTTGGTCGGCGAGGACGAGGCCGGCGGCGCCGTTGACGCCGGCCTGCCCAAGGCCGTGTGGGAGACGTTCCTCGAGAAACTGCGGCCCTAACCCACGTGCCACGTGTGCACGGGCTCGCCCGCGTGCATCAGCTCCATGTACCGCTTGAGCATGCCGGACAGCGCCGCATCCCTGGAGAGGCCACGTTCTTCCAGCAGCGCAACGGTTTCCCGCTGCCACGACGATCCTGTGCGGCGCGCGAGGCAGCGTTGCTCGATCACGCCGAGGTAGCGCTCGCGGGCCTCGTCGGAGACGCCGCAGTCGCGCAGGCCGTCGTGCGCCATCGGCAGGAGCCTGCGCAGCACCAGCTCGTCCGGCGGGATCCAGCCGATGCCCGGCCAGTACAGCTGGGCGTTCATGCCGTGCCGGGCACCGGTGTAGAGGTTCTCCTCGGCCGCCTGGAACGACATCTGCGTCCAGAGTGGACGCTCCTGCGAAGTGAGCGCACGCTGGGCACCGTAGAAGAAGGCGGCGTTGGCCATCGTGTCCAGAACGGTGGGGCCCGCGGGCAGGACCCGGTTCTCGACGCGCAGGTGCGGCACGCCGTCGACGACGTCGTAGACAGGGCGGTTCCAGCGCCAGATCGTGCCGTTGTGCAGGCGCAGCTCGGAAAGACGAGGCGCGCCACCGGCTTCCAGGACCTCCAACGGGTCCTCGTCGTCGGTTTCGGGCAGCAGGCTGGGGAAGTAGCGCACGTTCTCCTCGAACAGGTCGAAGATCGACGTGATCCACCGTTCACCGAACCACACGCGCGGACGGACGCCCTGGTTCTTCAGCTCGTCCGGACGGGTGTCGGTGGCCTGCTCGAACAACGGGATCCGGGTCTCGTGCCAGAGCGCTTTGCCCAGCAGGAAAGCCGAATTCGCGGCGATGGCGACTTGCACGCCGGCCAGGCACTGCGCGGCGTTCCAGTGCGCGGCGAAGTGCATCGGCTCTACCTGCAGGTGCAGCTGCACGGACGTGCACGCGGCCTCCGGCAGGATCGACTCCGCGTAGGTGTCCAGCTTCTCCGGGCTCTTGCCCGGCATCGCCGGGCCTTCCATGCGCAGCACCATCTCCTCGCCACGGGCCTTGAAGATCGTGTCGTTGAGGAGCGCGTACCTCGGCGCCTCGGAGAGCCACTTGCGGTCGAAGTGCCTCTCCCGCAACGTGGGCAGCACGCCGATCATGGCGAGGTTGGCGCCCGCGTCGTTGGCCTTCGAGTCCGCGTTGTCGAGCGACGTGCGCAGTTCCTCTTCCAGGCCAAGCATCTCACCCCCGGCCAGCTCGCGCGGGGGCACGTTGATCTCCAGGTTCTGCTGCCCCAGCTCCAGCGTGTACGAGGGATCGTCGATCTTCTCGAGCACCTCCGAGTTCGCCATCGCCGGCCGCATCGCGTCGTCGACGAGGTTCAGCTCGATCTCGAGCCCCATCTGCCGACGGGGAAAGGAGAACGTGTCTTCGGCCAGCATCGTGGCCAATGCGTCGAGACTTCGCTGCATCTTCTCGCGATAGCGCTGGCGATCGTCTCTGGTGAACGTGCGGCTGGACACTTCGCTTCCCATGCCGCTAACCCTTCGCTCGGCGCCGGTGGGCGCGGGCCAGGCGGAACGCCAAAAGTGACACAGCGCAATCCCCCTTTACATCGCCCAAAACGGTGCTCTCTGTCACGTGGAGGTAACAACCAGCGATCATCCCCTGGTTGGACGTGTGCGGTTCCGCCCTCCGGACTACCTCGCCTGTTCCACCTCGCGCCGGATGCGAAACTTCCGGCGTGGCGAAGGTGATCGAGATCAACGACCCGGCGGACCCTCGGCTGGACGACTTCCGGGACCTGTCGACTGCCGACCGCAGGCCGGACCGGCCGGGCGGGCGAGGCCTCGTCATCGCCGAGGGCGTCGTGGTGGTGGAACGTCTGCTGGCGTCGCCGTACCCGGTGCGCGGACTGCTCGGGGTGCGGCGGCGGATCGAGGCGCTGGACCTTTCTGACCTGGACGTTCCCGCCTACGTGACGTCAGCAGAGGTTATGGCGTCGGCCGTTGGTTTCCACTTGAACCGGGGTGTACTGGCGGCGGCGGATCGCGCTCCCGCGGTGTCGTTCGAGGAGCTCGCCGAGACGTCCCAGCGCCTCGCCGTGCTCGAGGGCGTGGGCGATCACGAGAACCTGGGTTCGATCTTCCGCAACGCCGCCGCGCTGGGCGTCGACGGCGTGGTGCTGGGGCCGGGGTGCAGCGATCCGCTGTATCGACGCAGTGTGCGGGTGTCGATGGGTCACGTCCTGCGCGTGCCGTTCGCTACCACAGATGAGTGGCCCGCGGCGCTGAACCTGTTGCGGCAAAAGGGTTATACCGTTGCCGCTCTGACGCCCCGCCCGTCCGCCCTGCATCTTGCGGATGCCGGGTTGCGCGGCCGCCGGGTGGCGGTGCTGCTGGGTTCGGAGGGGCCCGGCCTCACCGACGAGGCGATCGACGCCGCGGATCTGGCGGTGCGCATCCCGATGTCGTCGGGCGTGGACTCGCTGAACGTGGCCACCGCGGGCGCGGTGGCGTTCTACGCCCTGCTTTAGAGCAACGTCAGGATCAGGGCCAGCCAGGCGACGAGCACCCCGGTCACGACGCCGTACGCGACCCAGCGCCACACCGGCACGCTGCGCCCGAGCCAGACCGACGGTGCCAGCCCGCCGACCACCAGCACGTTCGCGACGAGCGCGAGCCACCGGCTGGTCTCGCCCAGCCCCAGCGACAGCGACACGACGGTCACCGTGACGATCGCGGCCGTGATGACGCTGACCGTGAGCCCGGTGCCCCACGGCGTCGGCTCCGGCTCCTGCTCGTCCTCGACCACCGTCTGCACCGCGACCGAGGCCGCCTCAGGAGCGTCGACGCTGACCAGTTCGCCGCTGACCGGGTCGGTGTAGCTGACGGGGGAGTTCATGACCGACGCGATCCTGCCCGCGAGCTGCTTGCCCCTGCGCGCGACCAGCGCGCCGGCCACGCCGTCGGCGGGCGTCTCGGAGCGCACCACCGCGTCGGCGACCTTCGCCCACTCGTGCAGCGCCTCCGCGAGATCGGCGCCGAGGGGCAGGCTGTGCGGGTCGACCTCGCGCTCGCCGGAGTCGTCTTCCCCGGCCAGCACGGCGCGGCCGTCCCGGACTCGCAACTCCACTGCGTCCTCCTCGGTCTGGACCTTCGGCCAGAAACCTATCGGACGCAGGTCACCAGTGGCGTGACTCGGAACGTTGGCGAGGTAATCCACGCTCAGCAGGGCACCTCGCGGCACCGCCCCCACGCCCCCGTACATCCAGTACGAGGACGTGGGGGCGGCGCCGCGATGCACCCGTCTGACCGCGAATTCCCCGGCAACGTTCCGAGCCACACCACTGGCGAGAACGACCGAGCTGGAGTCGTGAGGTCGCGTTCGCGCCAGATCCCCATTGGCGCGAACGCGACCTGCAGGCCTACGCGAGCGAGTCGCGCCAGGCCGTGTGCAGGGCCGCGAACCGGCCCCGCTCACCGATCAGCTCCGCGGGGGAGCCGTCTTCCACCACAATGCCACCATCCAGCACCAGAACGCGGTCCGCGATCAGGACCGTCGACAGGCGATGGGCGATGATGAACGCCGTCCGGTCGGCCAGCACTGTCTCCAGCGCGGCCTGCACGGCGCGTTCGGTGGGCACGTCCAGGGATGATGTTGCCTCATCCAGGACCAGCACCGCCGGGTCGGCCAGGAAAGCACGCGCGAAAGCGACCATTTGGCGCTGTCCCGCGGACAGCCGGCCGCCCCGTTTGCGGACGTCCGTGTCGTAGCCGTCCGGCAGAGCCGCGATGAACTCGTGCGCTCCCAGCTCGGCCGCGGCGGCCTCGATCTCCGCCCGCGACGCCGACGGACGGCCCAGCGCGATGTTGTCCGCGACCGAGCCGGAGAACAGGAAGTTCTCCTGCGTCACCATCACCACGGCCTTGCGCAGATCCGTGTCCGCGATCGACCGCAGGTCGGTGCCGTCGAGCCGCACCGAGCCCGACGACGGGTCGTAGAAGCGGCCCACGAGCTTCGCCACCGTCGTCTTGCCGGCGCCGGTAGCACCCACCAGGGCCACGGTCTGGCCGGCCGGCACGTCCAGCGTGAAGCGCGGCAGCACCAGCCGGGACGTGCCGGGGTACTGGAACTCCACGTCGGCGAACCGGACGGCGCCCCGTGCGTGCTGAACGGCCACCGGTGACGAAGGCTCCGGCACCGACGGCTGCTCCTCCAGGACGCCGGAGATCTTCTCCAGCGCGGCGGTGGCGGAGGAGTACGAGTTCGCGAACATCGCCAGCTCGTCGAACGGGTCGTAGAAGCGGCGCAGGTACAGCATGAACGCCGCCAGCACGCCCAGCTCGACGGCGCCGTCCGCCACCCGGTAGGCACCCCAGGCGAGGACCACGGCCAGCGACACGTTGCCGATAGCGCGGATCGTCGAGACGAACGTGGCCATGACGCCCAGCGCGTCGGTGTTCGCGTCGCGGAACTGGCCGTTGAAGCCGGCCATGATCTGCTCGTTGCGGGGCTGGCGGCGGAACGCCTGCACCGCGCGGATGCCGTTCATGGACTCCACGAACTGCACGATGATCTTGGCGATCGAGCCGCGCGTGCCCCGATACGCGTCCATCGAACGGCGGCGGAACCAGCGCCACAGGAAGAACAGCGGCACGAAGCCCGCAATCACGACCGACGCCAGCGGGGCGTCGAGCCAGATCAGGATCACCGCGATGCCCACCACCGACAGCGCGGCGTTGAACAGGCTGTCCAGGCCCTCCTCCAGCAGGTCCTGCAACGCGTCGACGTCGCTGGTCAGCCGTGAGATGACCTTGCCGGACGTGTACGACTCGTGGAAGCCGACCGACAGGCCCTGCGAGTGCCGGAAGATCCGGCCGCGCAGGTCGAGCAGCAGGTCCTGGCCGACGCGGCCGGAGATCCGCAGGAACGCCCAGCGCAGGAACGTCATCAGCAGCGCGCAGACCGCGTAGCCGGCGACGCACGAGATCAGGATCACCGGGCTGCCGCCGACCGCGTCCGGGATGCCCTTGTCGATCGCGGCGGCGATCAGCAGCGGGCCCGCGAGCGCCGCCAGGTTGCCGGTGACCACCGCGGCGATCGCCAGCGACGTGCGGGCGATGTGCGGGCGCAGCAACGAACCCAGCAGCCTGCGGGACCGGGCCTGCAGGCGCAGACCGGTCGAGTGCGAGAGCTCCTCGATCTCCTCGGAGGCGACACCGCGCCACTCTTCTTCTTCAGCCGCAACGGGTGCGACAACTTCACTCACGACGCCACCTCCTCTTCGACCAGGTCCTCGTCCATGCTGGACAGAAGCCGGCGGTATTCCTCGTTGGTGTCCAGCAGTTCCCGGTGCGAGCCGATCGCGGCGATCTTGCCGTCGACCAGCAACGCCACGCGGTCGGCGAGCTGCACGGTCGACGACCGGTGCGCCACGACCAGCGCGGTGGTGTCGCGCAACACCCTGCGCAGCGCACCCTCCACCTCGGCCTCGGTGTGGACGTCCAAGGCCGACAGCGGATCGTCCAGCACCAGCACCGCCGGCCTGCCGACGACCGCGCGCGCCAGCGCCAGCCGTTGCCGCTGACCACCGGACAGCGACAGGCCCTGCTCGCCGATCCGGGTCGCGAGACCCCACGGCAGCGCGTCCACGAACTCCTCCGCCTTGGCCACCCGCAACGCCTCGCGCACCTGGGTCTCGGTGACGTTCGGCAGGCCCAGCCCCACGTTCTCGGTGACCGACGCGGAGAACAGCACCGGTTCCTCGAACGCGGTGCCCACGACGGTCCGCAGGTCCTCCAGCGAGAGGTCCCGCACGTCCGCGCCGTCGATCGTGATCCGGCCACCGGTCACGTCCGCGAGCCGCGGCACCAGCGCGGTCAGCGTCGTCTTGCCCGACCCCGTCGCGCCGACCAGCGCCAGCGTCTCGCCGGGACGCAGATCGAGGTCGATGCCCGACAACACTTCGCGGCCGTCGTCGAACGCGAACCGCACGCCCTCGAAACGAACGTGCCCGCGCAGCGGGGTGGGCAGCGGCGCGGGCGAGGCGGGGCTGGTGATCGTGACGGGGGAGTCGATGACCTCCCAGTAGCGTTCCAGCGCCGAGGCGGCCTGGTTCGTCTCCGCCAGCAGCCAGCCGATGGAGTCGATGGGCCAGCGCAGGTAAGCGCTCACCGCCACCGCCGCGACCAGCGTGCCGACCGTCATCCAGCCGTTCACGATGCCGACCGCGCCGACGCCGAGCATGCCCGCGATCGACAGCTCCGGCAGCACGATCAGCACCGACCACAGCGCGGCCAGGATCGAGATCTTGTTCAGCTCGGTCGTCCGCAGTTCCCGCGCCTGCGCCAGGAACCGCTTCGAGAGCTCCGGCCCGCGCCCGAACGCCTTGAGCACCCGGATGCCGAGCACCGACTCCTCGACGGTCGTGGTCAGGTCGCCCGCCTGGTCCTGCGCCCGCCGCGCGACGACCTTGAACTTCGACTCGAAGAAGTACGAGATGATGATCAACGGCAGCGAGCCGCACAGCGAGACGACCAGCAGCCACGGCGAGAGCGCCGCGATGATGCCCAGCCCGATCAGCACGACCACGCTGTTCACGATCAGGAAGACGATCGCGAACGCGACGAACCGCCGCACGGTCGTGAGGTCGTTCGTCGCGCGCGACAGCAGCTGACCGGACTGCCACCGGTCGTGGAACGCCACAGGCAGCCGCTGAAGGTGCTGGTACAGGTCGAACCGCATGCGCGCCTCGACCTCGGCCGCGGGCCGGGCGACGATCTTGCGCCGGATGTAGAACAGCGCCGCCTCGCCGAGCCCGAGCACCAGCACGCCCAGGATCAGCCACGGCAGCGGACCGGTCTGCTTGTTCTGAATCGGACCATCGACGATGCGCTGCGTCAGCAGCGGGATGCCAAGACCACACAGCATCGCGAGCATCGTCGCCGACAGCACGACAGTCATCCGTGCGCGGTGCGGCCGCACGTACGGCCACAACCTCCGCAAGGTCCTGATTGTCGAGTTTCGTTGATCGCTCACGCGATGAGCCCCCTCCAGGTCGTCTCCAAAGTACGAAGTGAGACCCGTCTTCAGCATCCGGTTTTTCGCCCCACCGGAGGGTGCAGGCTCGACTTAGGTCGAGGTCAAGGGCACGATGAACACCATGACGCGGTTTCTGCGAACCGAGCAGACGATGGCGTTTCCACACGGACGGCTCATCGCCTCACGCGACGGAGTGAACTACGTCCTGGCTCCGGACGGCTGGGACCACCTGGCCGGTCCACGCCCGAGACACGCGATGCTCGTCTCCCGCGAGGACGCCGAGGACTGGTGCGAACGAGAGGGCTGGGACCTGAACCTGCTCGACGAGGTGCCGGTCACTTCCTGAAGGTGAACAGGCCGACCAGCCCGTAGGCGACGGCCGCGAGCAACGCCTCGGCGTGGTGCCGGTTGGCGAACCACCCGATGACGGGTTCGTGCACCTTGAAGTAGAGCCCGACGCCCAGCACGATCGGCCCGAGCAGGATGATCGGCCACACCGGCCGCACCCCGAAGACCCGCAGGATCGGCCCGGCCAGCACCAGCGACGACACGAGCGCGAGCGGCAACCCGATCAGCACGAGCAGCAGGAACGCCGACATCGACGTGTTGTCGAGCCACGTCTTCAGGAAGCCCGACTCGTACGCCCACGTCCACCCGAGCACCAGCCCGGCGCCGACGGCCATCGACAGGACGACCCGGAACAACAGCCGGCGTCCTGTCCTACCCGTCTTGCCCGCGGTGCTCTGCTCCGTCACGCCAACCACCGTAACCACCGTTCACCGCAGCAGCCAAGGCGTAGCCGACTCCGGCCGAGATCGTGACCACCAGGACACCGACGATCTCCGGCGGCCGGGCGCGCATCCCCACGATGGTCAGCCCGCCCGCCAGCGCCAGCACGAACGAGCCGACCGGTCCCAGGACGGCGGTCGGCCAGACGGGCCTGGGCCGGGCGAGCCTCAGAAGTGCCCACGCCACGACCGCCCACACGACCGCCGATATCGGTGCCACCCAGAGGTGGACAAGACCTGCGCACCCCATCGCGTTAGCACTGAGAGCGTCGCACAGCGCGCGACCGATCGGCACGAACGACATCCACCACGCCGCCGCGCACGCCGCCCCCGCCACCGCTGCTGTGACCACCCTCATGGCTGGATGATGGCGACTCCTGCGGTGCGCTTCCATGCGCAGAACTACGCAGACGGCGTCCCGTCCTGCTCGCGGTGCTCTGCCCGGACACGCCCGCGGTAGCTCGCGGTCGCCCTGGCCGCCAGCGCGTACCCGGCCGCTCCCGAGAACGGGACGAGGACGTGCACGGTCCACGGCGGGAGCAGGTACACCATCACCAGGCCGAGCACGAAGGCCAGGGCGATCGCGATCGACGTCCCCGCGAGCACCGTCGGCCAGGCGGGCGAGTACCGCGCGAGCCGCAGCAGCCCCCACGCCACGGCTCCCCAGAGCGCCACCAGCGCCGGGGTCCAGTAGACGTACACGGTGAAGCCGCACACGAGCGGAGCGCTGTCACACGGGAGCTTCGAGACCGCGATGATCGAGTAGAGCCACCCAGCCCCGCAGAGCGCTCCCACCGCCGCCGCCGTGATCACCTTCATGCCGCCGATCATGGCGACGCGCGACGGACCCCACCAGGGGCTGAATGGCTGGTGACCGCGCCGGCCAGCGCGAACGCGACGGCGGGGACCGGCACCAGCCCCACCACGCCCGCCACCCAGCCGAACAGCAGGAGCACGAAGAACAGCCCGATCCCGGGCACGACCACCGAGAAGGGCTTCGGCTGGCGGCACACCTTCAGCAGCTGGCCGTGCAGCAGTGCGGACCCGGCCAGCCCGCCCAGCAACACCACCGGCACCAGCCACAGCCCGAGCTCGGCGTAGTCGCCCATCAGGCATCGCTCACCGGACCAGGGCGCCGGTTTCGAGAACCCGCAGAAGCCTGCGTACAGCCCCACGCACGCCAGCCCGGTGCCGAGGACGGCCACCACTCCGGCGACCAGGCCCATGACCACCCGCGTCAGCACCGCCGCGCCCGCCCCGCCGCCAGTGCGGCGACCGCATAGGCCACGCACGGCACGACGACCGCCGCGGCCATCAGGAACTGGACCCCTTCCGCCTGGTACAGGTCCAGGTAGGTGGACTCGAGCCACACGACGGCCACGATCGACACGGCCCACAGCACGCTGCCGACGCTGGTCGCGAGCCACCCGCGTTCCTGCCGGGCTACCCGGAACCCCACCCGGATCAGGACACCCGCGACGACCATCCACAGCGCGAAGACGGGTGGGTAGAACACCGGGAGTCCGACGCCGCAGCCGGCGCGGCCGGGCCGGAGGTAGCAGTACTGGCTGAATCCTTCGAGCGTGAGCGCGAACCCGGCCCCGGCCAGAACGCCGGCGACCGCCCCCACCACAGTGCGCAGCAACATGCGCCCAGAACTATCCGATCAAGGCCCGCTGAAGGCCGATCTTCACGAACCCTCTACAGCACCTTCACCACGCGGAGCCGTGAGCACGGCGATCAACGCGTACAGCGCGGCGAACACCGCGAAGGCCAGAAAGGTCATCCCCAGCAACAGGATCATCGCGACCACCGCCATGAGGGTCGCGGGCACGGCCACCAGCCATGCCCGCGACACGCTCAACGAACGCAGTGCGATCCCACCCACGACCGCCCCGGCCACCGCGAACACCGGAGTGGCGATCACGAAGGCGCCGAGACAGCCCCAGTCGTCCTTCGAGCAGACCGCGCCCGAAGCGAGGAGCTCGAACATTCCCCACCAGGCCAGCCCGAGGAGTGCACCCACTCCGGCAGCCAGCGCGACACGACGTCCCACGGTGTCAGCGTCTCACTCAGCGGTTCGACCGCACGCCCAGTAAAACGTCTTCCCACGAAGGGACGATGGGGTGGTTCTTCTTCCCCCTCTTCGGAGGAGGGTCCTTGCGGACCGGCTTCTCCGCCGCGGGCTCCTGCTCCGTCTTCACCGGTGGCGGAGGCGGGGCAGGCGCGGGCTCCGGCTCAGGCAGCTTCTCCTGAGCCGGCTTCTCGGCCACGACAGGTGCCGCCACGGGGGCGGGCGCCTGAGCGGGAACCGGCACGGGTGCCGGCTCCTCGGCAACGGGTGCGGGGGCCGCGGGAAGAGCCGGGGGCGTTTCCAGGGCCTGCCGCGCCAGCTGCGTCACCGGCCGCACCGTGCGCAGCGTGCGGTTCGGGTTCGGGTCCATCAGGTCGACCGCGGCGTCGTCCAGAGCCGTCACCGTGCCGCCCTGCGCACCGGGGTGGAACGCCCAGTGCGCACGGTTCTCCGAGCGGCCGGTCATCCAGTGCAGCTGCACGATCCAGCGGTGGTCGTCGCCACGCCACGCGTCCCACTTGGTGTCGGACAGGTCGTGGCCGCGCAGGCCGAACGAGTGCGCGACGACCTCACCGAGCGTCTGCACGTCCGGGCCGTCCTCACGGACCGGGTGCGCGCGCTGGGCCAGGTCGGCCGTGCGCGAACGCTCCAGCAGAACGGGGTAGGCGAAGCGCTCGATGCGGTGCGTGGGCATGCCGGCGGCGGCCGCGACCTGATCGATCGACTCGCCGGCGCGGATGCGGGCCTGGATCTCGCGAGGCCGCATGAGGGCCTCGCCCGATTCGATCTGCATCTGGCCGAGACGCGCCAGATCACCGCGCAGGGCCGCCCGGAGGCGCTCGTCAGCGGGGAGCGTGAAGCGCTCGCCGCGGTTTTCGGGGTCCTCGAGAATGACGGACTTGCCGTCCTCGTCGAGCCCGATGACTCGCAGCGCTCGCATCGTGGCCTCCCTGAATTCGCACCTCGCCAGCAGACAACGTTAGGACAACGAGCCGTCACTGCGTGGGAGACTCGCCGATATCTCTACGTGATCTTGCCAGTTCACGAGGCCTGTCGCACTCCCGTTTCCGGAAGATTCACCTGGACCACCAGTCCGCCTCCCCCGTTCGGGCGAGCCCTGGCCGAACCCTGATGAGCCTTCGCCACGGACTGCACGATCGACAGGCCGAGGCCGGATCCGGCGGTGCCGGTGCGGTCGCGGAGCCGGCGGAACGGCTCGAACAATCCGGGTACTGCCTGGGCAGGCACGGTGGGGCCGGTGTTGGTGACGATCAGTTCTTGATCAAGCAGCACGGAGACGGCGCCGCCCGGCTTGTTGTAGAGCACCGCGTTGCGCAACAGGTTGCCGACGAGCTGGGCGAGTAGGACCGGATCGCCGTCCACCAGATACCTGCGAGTCCGAACCTCAAACGTGACTTTTTTCTCCGAGGCCAGCGCGGCGCACGACTCCACTTCGTCGTCGATGACCTCGTCCAGCCACACCAGCTCACGCGTGGCGAGCCCGCGGTCACTGCGCGCGAGCAGCAGCAGCCCGTCGATGAGCTTCTCGCTTCGCTCGTTGGTGTCGAGCAGATGCGCTCCGAGACGGCGGATCTCGTCCGACGCGCCGGGGTCGCCCAACGCCACCTCGATCAACGTCCGCTGCACTGCCAGCGGCGTGCGCAGCTCGTGCGAGGCGTTCGCGACGAACCGCTTCTGGCTGTCGAACGACGACGCGAGCCGGTCGAGCATCCCGTCGAACGTGTCCGCGAGCTCCTTGAGCTCGTCCGGCGGCCCGTCCAGCTCGATGCGCTGGTCCAGCCGCTCCGCCTCCAGCCGGTGCGCGGTCGTGGTGATCGAGTGCAACGGCGCCAGCACCCGTCCGGCCACGACCCAGCCGAGCCAGACCGCGATCACGGCGGCCACCAGCAACGCGATGATCGACTGCCACAGGACCGTGTCCATCGTGTTCGCTTTGACCTGCTCGCTGGTCAGCACCGCGGTATCGGTCGGAAGCTCTCCCGCCATGGTCGTCGCGTAGCCGGCGTACGGCTCGGCCAGCTCCGCCGGCACCGTCCTGGCCATCGCCACGCTGTCGCCCGGAGTCCATTCGGCGAGCAACCAGTAGTTCAGCGCGATCAGCGCGATGCCCGCGATCAGGAACACCCCGGCGTACCAGGCCGTCAGCCTGGTCCGGAGCGTCACGAGCCGAACCTGTACCCGGCGCCGGGCACGGTCTGGATGACCTGCGGCGTGCCCAGCTTGCGGCGCAGCGTCATCACCGCCACCCGCACGGCGTTCGTGAACGGGTCCGCGTGCTCGTCCCAGGCCTTCTCCAGCAGCTCTTCGGGACTCACCACGTTGCCCTCCGCTCGCATCAGCACCTCCAGCACGGCGAACTCCTTGGGAGACAAAGGCAGGAACGTCCCGTCACGGGACGCCTGGTGCCGTGGCAGGTCCAGCGTGACCCCTGCCCGTTCGAGCACCGGCGGCAGGGCGGGACGAGCCCGCCTGCCCAGCGCCTGCACGCGGGCCACGAGCTCGGCGAACGCGAACGGCTTGGTCAGGTAGTCGTCGGCACCGAGCCCGAGCCCGGCCACCCGATCGTCCACTTCGGCCGCCGCCGTCAGCATCAGCACCCGCGCCTCGCCGCCGGTCGCGTGCACCGCCTTGCACACCTCGTCACCGTGCACGAGCGGCAAGTCGCGGTCGAGCACCACGACGTCGTACGCGTGCACCCCTACCCGCTCCAACGCCGCTTCGCCGTCGTAACAGACGTCGACCGCCATCGAGAACCTGCGCAACCCCTCGGCGATCGTGTCCGCGAGCAGTTGTTCGTCCTCGACCACCAGCACACGCATGACACCTATTTTCCGCGCAACGGGCATAAGCGCCGGATAAGGCCTTTCGCTTAACGCCGCCGAATGGCGCTCTCCGTAGACCTGTCCCCATGAAATCCACCATCGCGGTGTTGCTGGGCCTGCTCCTGGCGCTCACGGCCTGCGGGTCGAAAGAGCAGCCGGCCGCCCAGAAGGACGAGAAGGGCGACATGGTCAAGTTCGCCCAGTGCATGCGGGACAACGGTGTCGACATGCCGGACCCGAAGCAGGACGACAACGGCGGCGTGATGATCGAGGCCATGCCCGGCGGCGAGGCCGGTTCTCCCGACATGGAGAAGATGAACTCCGCCCACGAGGCCTGCAAGAAGCACCTGCCCAACGGCGGCGAGTTCAAGCCGCCGTCGCCCGAGGAGCAGGACAAGATGCGCCAGAACGCGAAGTGCATGCGCGACAGGGGTTACAACTGGCCGGACCCGAAGTTCGAGGGCGGCGGCATGGGCGAGACGGTCGAGCTGCCCGACATGGAGGACGACAAGGTCAAGCAGGACATGAAGGACTGCGGCCTGGGTGAGGGCATGGTCATGTCGAGGCCCGCCGGATGAAGCGCCGCGTGAACAGGAAGCTCGTCGTCGCCGCACTCGTCGCCGCCGTGGTGCTCGGCACCGGTGGGGTCGTGGTGCTCACGAGAGTCGCGTCCAACCAGGCCAACGCCGCGCCGCTGCAGAACGACCCGGCGAAGACCGCGCAGGTCAAGAAGGCCAATCTGGCGGACCAGCAGTCGGTCACCGGCCAGCTCGGCTTCGGCGCGGAACGAGCGCTGGCCAGCCGGAAAAGTGGCACCGTCACCGGGTTGCCGAAACAGGGCGATGTCATCGAGCAGGGCAAACCGGTGTTCCACTCGGACGCCAAGCCCGTGCCGCTGTTCTACAGCGCGATGCCGCTCTACCGCGACCTCGAGTCGGGCATGTCGAACGGACCCGACGTCAAGGTGGTGGAGGAGAACCTCGCCGCACTGGGATTCAAGGACTTCGGCACCCCTGACGAGAAGTTCACCTACTACACGGCCACCGCGCTGAAGAAGTGGCAGAAGGCCAACGGCCTTGAACAGACCGGAAAACTCGGCTCGGGTGACGTGATCGTCCAGCCCGGCGCGATCCGGGTGTCCTCGCTGACCGCTCAGCTCGGCGCACCCGCCGGCGGCGACCTGATGAAGGTCACCGGCACCGAACGCGCGGTGACCGTCGAACTGGAGCAGTCCAAGCAGCGCCTCGCCAAGGTGGGCGAGAAGGTCGAGCTGTCGATCACCGGCGGCAAGCCCACCACCGGCACCATCACCGGCGTCACCCGCAATCCCGGCGACCCGAACCAGGGCCAGAAGCCGAAGCTCGTCCTCACGATCTCCGTCGACGACCCCAAGGCCGCCGAGGGCATCGAGACCGGCAGCGTCACCGCGTTGTTCACCGTGTCGAAGAAGCAGAACGTGCTCGCTGTCCCGATCGGTGCGCTCCTCGCGTTGAACGAGGGCGGCTACGGCGTGGTCGGCGAGGACGGCAAGACCATCCCGGTCACCGTCGGGATCTTCGCCAAGGGCCAGGTCGAGGTGCAGGGCGAGGGCCTGCGCGAGGGCATGAAGGTGGTGACCACGGAGTGATCACCGTCGACCACGCGAGCCGGACGTATCCCGGTGGTGTGCAGGCGTTGCGCGACGTCTCCCTGACCGTCGGGGGCGGGGAGATGCTCGCGATCGTGGGACCGTCCGGCTCGGGGAAGTCGACCCTGCTGCACCTCATGGGCACGCTCGACAAGCCGACAGCGGGCAAGGTCGAGATCGACGGCAACGACATATCCACCTTGTCGGACAACGCTTTGTCGGCTCTGCGAGCGCGCACGATCGGGTTCGTGTTCCAGCAGTTCTTCCTCACCGACGGACTGTCCGCCATCGAGAACGTCGCCTCCGGGCTCGTCTACGCCGGTGTACCGCGCTCGAAGAGACGGTCCATGGCGATGTCCGCTTTGGACAGAGTCGGCCTGATCCACCGCGCGCTGCACAAGCCGCACGAACTGTCCGGTGGTGAACGTCAGCGGGTCGCGATCGCGCGGGCCGTGGTGAACACGCCGGGGATCCTGCTGGCCGACGAGCCGACAGGGAACCTGGACACGAAGAACGGCGCGGGAGTGCTGGAGTTGTTGGAAAGCCTCAACTCCGACGGCACGACGATCGTGATGATCACGCACGACCGGGACATCGCGGCGTGGGCGCCGCGCCGCGTCGAGGTGCGGGACGGAGTGATCGTTTGACTTCGCTCACGAACCGAGACTTCGGGCGCACGCTTCCTGTTTCATCACCGATCGCGGAAGGGGTGACCCTTGCCGTCTGACATCAGCTCCGCAGGCATCGCCCGAGGTGTCTCGGGCTACGACTCGACCAGCCGCAAGGATGTTCTTCGCCGCGTTGAAGTCCCGGTCGTGCCGGGTGCGGCAGCTCGGACACGTCCAGTGCCGGGCGGAAAGCTTCAACTCGGCGAGCAGGTGCCCGCAGTTCGAGCAGGTCTTGCTGGAGGGGTACCAGCGGTCAATCACGACCAGCGAACGACCAGTTCGTTCGCACTTGTACTCCAGCTGCCGCCGGAACTCGCCCCAACCGGCATCGGAGATGGCACGGGAGAGCCGGCGGTTGCGGACCATGCCCGTGACGTTGAGATCTTCGATCGCGATCAGGTCCGCCGACTGCACCAGCGCGGTGCTGGTGCGATGCAGGAAGTCCTGCCGCGCGTTGCGGACCTTGCGATGAGCACGAGCGACCTTGGCCTTGGCTTTGTGCCGGTTGTTGCTGCCGCGTTGACACCGAGCAAGTCTGCGCTGGTAGCGGGCAAGACTTCTGGCTTTGCGGGTCAGGTTTCGCGGGTTGGCGATCTGGACGCCGTTACTGGTCGTCAGGAAAGGCGCCAGTCCGAGGTCGAGCCCGATCGCGCGGTTCGCGGGTTGAGGGACAGCAGGCTCGGGAACGTCCACCGCGAAGCTCACGTACCAGCGGCCATCAGGCTCGCGGGACACCATCACCATCGTTGGGTTCAGTTCGGTGACGTCGACGAGGTCGAAGGACCACATGAACCGCAGCGGCGCGCTCGTCTTGGCCAGGATGAGCGAACCGTCGCGCATCCGGAACGCCGATCGGGTGTAGTGCGCGCTTTGGCGGCCCGTCCGCGATTTGAACCTCGGGTGGCGAGTACGTCCGGAGAAGAAGTTCTGGAACGCCGTCTGTTGATGCCGCAACGTTTGCTGCAACGGCACACAAGACACCTCCGACAGGAACGTGAGTTCTTCACTCCGTCTCCATGTGGTCAGCGTGGCGCTTGTCTCTCTGTACGACGTGGAAGCGTTTTTGTTGCGGTAGCGGCGAGTCCGTTCACCCAACGTCTTGTTCCACACCAGACGCACACACCCGAGGGTGCGCGACAGCACCGCAGCTTGTTCAGGGGTCGGGTAGGCCCGGCATTTGTACGCCGTTCGCACGAAGAACAATCTACTGGGAACGACATGACTGGTTGGACGCGGGCTTTCGTTGGGAGGGCGTCGTGATCGACCTCCTTCGCCTCGGGTTCTTCGGCATGCGGACCCGCCCGATCCGCGCCGTCCTCTCCGCACTGGGCATCGCGATCGGCATCGCCGCGGTCGTGGCGGTGGTCGGCATCCCGGCCTCCAGCGCCGCCGCGTTGAACGAGAAGATGTCCAAGCTGGGCACCAACCTCCTGACCGCCGCGCCCGGCCAGGACTTCTTCGGCCAGGACGCGAAGCTGCCGGAGACCGCGGTGCCGATGGCCAAGCGGATCGGCGCGGTGTCGGCGGCCAGCGCCACCGGCAAGCTCTCCGCCAGCATCCGCAAGAACGACCTCGTGCCGACGAGCGACACGCTCGGGTTGCAGGTGCAGGCGGCGGAGAAGGACCTGCTGAAGGTGCTGGGCACCGAGGTCCGCGCCGGCCGGTGGCTGTCGCCGGGTGAGAAGTCGGTGGTGCTCGGGGGCACCGCGGCCTCGCGCCTGGGCATCGACAAGCCCGGTGTGCAGCTGTGGATCGACGGCCAGTGGTTCACCGTGGTCGGCATCCTCGGGCCGCTGCCGCTCTCGCCGGAGATCGACAGGTCCGCGCTGATCGGCTGGGACGCGGCCAAGGAGGCGTTCGGGTTCGAGGGCAACGCGAACACGGTCTACGTGCGCACGTCCCCGGACCAGGTCGACAACGTCCGCAACCTGCTCGGCCCGACGCTGAACCCGCAGAAGTCCAACGAGGTCAAGGTTTCCCGGCCGTCCGAGGCGCTCGAAGCGCAGCAGCTGGCCGAGAGTTCCTACAACGCGCTGTTCCTGGGCTTGGGCGGAGTCGCGTTGTTGGTGGGTGGCGTCGGCGTGGCGAACACGATGGTGATCTCGGTGCTGGAACGGCGCAGGGAGATCGGTCTGCGGCGGGCGCTCGGGGCGACCCGGCGGCAGATCCGGTGGCAGTTCCTCACCGAGTCGGTGTTGTTGTCCGGTCTAGGCGGACTGGTCGGTGTGATCGTGGGAATCGCGGTCACGGCCGGATATTCGATCAGTCAGCAATGGCCGGCGGCACTGCCGTGGCCGGCCCTGCTCGGGGGAGTGGGCTCGGCGATCCTCATCGGCGCCATCGCCGGCGTCTATCCCGCGGTGCGGGCGGCACGTCAGTCGCCCACGGAAGCACTCGCCTGAAAAGCCCTGGGGTGCACCGAGAACTCATCGGTGCACCCCAGGCCGCTACCTCAAGAACTTCAGAGCTGGCCGACGACCCAGTCGATCGCCTGCGTCAGGATCGTGACGTCGTTCGGCTCGATGGCCGGGAACATCGCGACGCGCAGCTGGTTCTTGCCGAGCTTGCGGTACGGCTCGACGTCCACGATGCCGTTGGCGCGCAACACCTTCGCGACCACAGCAGCGTCCACGTCGTCGGAGAAGTTGATCGTGCCGACGACCTGCGAGCGGTCAGTGACCTTCTCGACGTACGGCGTGGTGTACGCGGTCTTCTCGGCCCAGTTGTACAGGCGGTCCGAGGAGTCCTTGGTGCGCGCGACGGACCAGTCGAGGCCGCCGTTGCCGTTGATCCAGTCGATCTGGTGCGCCAGCAGGAAGAGCGTGGCGACCGACGGCGTGTTGTACGTCTGGTCCTTGGTGGAGTTGTCGAGCGCGGTCGGCAGCGACAGGAACTCTGGCACCCAGCGGTCCTTGAGCTCGTCGACGCGGGCCAGCGCGGCGGGCGACATCAGCGCGAGCCACAGGCCGCCGTCCGAGGCGAACGACTTCTGCGGCGCGAAGTAGTAGACGTCGAAGTCCTCGGCCTTGACCGGCAGACCACCGGCAGCGGACGTCGCGTCGATCGCGATCAGCGCGTCGCCGGAACCCTCGATGCGGGTGACGGGCATCGCGACACCGGTCGAGGTCTCGTTCTGCGCCCAGCCGACCAGGTCGGCGCCCTCGGCGTAGAAGAGCTCCGGAGTGGTGCCCGGCTCGGCCTTGGTGACCAGGGAGTCCTTCAGGAACGGCGCGGTCTGCGTGACCTTCGCGAACTTGGAGGAGAACTCACCGTTGGTGAAGTGCTGCGCGGTCTCGCGGACCAGCCCGAACGACGCCGCGTCCCAGAACGCCGTGGTGCCACCGTTGCCGAGCACGACCTCGTAGCCGTCCGGCAGCTGGAACAGGTCGCGCAGTCCGGAGCGGACGCGGCCGACGAGGTTCTTGACGGGCTTCTGCCGGTGGGACGTGCCGAGCAGCGCCGCACCCTCGGAAGCGAGTGCCGCGACGGCCTCGGGACGCACCTTGGACGGTCCACAGCCGAAGCGGCCGTCAGACGGCTTGAGCTCGGCGGGAAGCACCAACGAGGTCGGATCGGCGGTCTGGGTCATGTGGTCACGCCTCCGGGGCGATTGACGAGCTTCAGGGACCTGACCGGCGCCGTTGCCGGAGCTCACAGTGTTGCAGGCCGGTGGCCGGGAGGTGACAGCCGGGTGTCCTGGGTCACTGCAGCATGCCGCGATCCATCGCCGTCGTCACCGCCGCGGTGCGGTCCGACACCCCGAGCTTGTTGAACACCCGCAACAGGTGAGTCTTCACGGTCGCCTCGGAGATGAACAACGTCCTTCCGATCTCGGCGTTGGACATCCCCTTGGCCACCAACTTGAGCACCTCGGCCTCGCGTGCCGATAGAGGCGGGGTGCGCACCTGCCCGACGACCTTCGCGACCATCGACGGTGCCAGCACGGTCTCCCCGCGCGCCGCCGCGCGGATCGCCGCGATGAGGTCCTCGGTCGTCGAGTCCTTGAGCAGGTACCCGGACGCGCCGGCCTCGACCGCGCGAAGAATGTCCGAATCCGTCTCGTACGTCGTGAGGACCAGGACGCGCGGACCGGTTCCGGCGATCTTCGCGGTAGCGGCCACACCGTCCATTTCGGGCATTCGCAGGTCCATCAGCACGACGTCCGGCTTCAGCAGGGCGGCCTGAGCGATCGCCTCCTGGCCGGAACCCGCGTCGCCGACGACCTCCAGATCGTCCGCGACGAGCATGCCCTTCAAGCCCTGACGCACCACGGGATGGTCGTCCACCAGCAGAATCCTGATCACAGCGGCACCTCCACCAGCACTGACGCTCCCTCGTCCGAGGACAGCGAGAGCGTCCCACCCACCTGCTCCAGCCGTGCGCGCATGCCCCGCAGGCCGAAGCCCTCCGGCGCGTCGCCGAACCCGCGGCCGTCGTCGCGCACCTCCAGCGAGACACCGTCCTCGTCGAACCTCATCACGACGTCGACCCGCGACGCCCCGGAGTGCCTGGCCACGTTGGTCAGCGCCTCCTGAACGGTCCGCAGCAGCACCACCTCGGCCGAGGTCTGCAGGCCCACCGGATCGCCGATGACGCGGAAGGAGGACTCGAGCTCCGCGCCGTTCACCAGCCGCCGCAACGCGTCCTCCAGCGAGGAACCGTCCAAAGGCGACGGTGAGTTGGACGCCACCAGGGCCCGTGCCTCGCGCAGGTTCTCCCGAGCGGTCTGCAACGCCAGCTCGACGTTCGGCTGTGCGCCCTGCAACAGGGTGATGATCGACGTGAAGCCCTGCGCGAGCGTGTCGTGGATCTCGCCGGCCCAGCGGGCCCGTTCGGCCTCGATGGTGAGCGCCTCGATCCGGTTGAGCAGCTCGGCGCGTTGCCTGCTCTGCTCGGACATGCGGCTGATCGCCCAGCCGAACGCCTGGGAGAAGGCGATGATCAGCAGGGCGGCCGGCCAGGGCAGCGCCGGCACGGCACCGGCGGCCCAGGTCAGGATCTGCGGCGTGAACACGAACAGCGCCATCGGCCAGAACGCCCACGCGACCGGCAGCACCATGTAGATCTGCGGGACCAGGCCGAACAGGGCGAAGGTCGCGTTGCCGCTGAACCAGACAGCCGGGGCGAACGTGGCGAGCGAACCGGCCGCGTAGATCAAGCCGTGCCAGTCGTCGTCGCCGCGGCTGACCAGCTTCTTGCCGTAGAGCAGGAACCACACGCCGTTCAGGCTCAACAACCCCGCCGCCGTCAGGCGGTCGGCGAGGGTGTTGTCGTCGATCAGGATCAGCACGAGAGCGGTGGCCTGGGTGATCGCGAAGAGCACGTACCAGGTGATCAGCGACTGGTGTTGCTCCACTTGAAAGTCCTGCTGACGAGAACCAGGCCCACGATCGTCCACGCCCCGAGCACCAGCGCGATCTTGCCGAGCTCCCATGATCCCGCCGCCTCCATCACCGCGTAGTCGTCGTTCAGTGCGAACACCGAGCGGAAACCCTGACACACCCACTTGAGCGGGAAGAGCGAACCCACCGTGCGCAGCGACTCGGGCAGCGCCATCTGCATGATGAACACGCCGCTGAGGAACTGCAGCACGATGTACGGCAGGTTCAGCACGCCGGCCGCGTTGCGGGTGGACTTCGCGATCGAGCTCAGCGCGACGCCGATCAGGGAGCACGAGATCACGCCGAGCGTGAAGACCCAGCCGAAGGTCAGCCACTTCTGGGCGGTCGAGGGAAGTTCCACGTCGAACCGCAGCACGGCGACGATCATCAGCAGCACGGCCTCGAACAGGCTCGACACGAAGACCAGGACGATCTTGCCGATGAAGTAGGACGTGAACGGCATCGGTGTGCCGCGCAGGCGCTTGAGCGTGCCGTCCTCGCGGTCGGCCACGACGCTCATGCCCAGTCCGACGAACGACGTCGAGATGATGCCGGCGCCGATCATGCTGGCCGCGAACATCTGCGCGGCGGCGGGCTCCCGGACGTAGACGGTGCCGAGCAGCAGCATCAGGATCGCAGGCAGCGACACCGTGAAGATGAGATTCTCCTTCTGCCGGAAGAACTCCCGCAGCTCGGTCGCACCCCTCGAGAGACCGAGCGACAGGGTTCCGGGCAGAGCCACCGCGGTGGTCATTTGATCAACTCCAGGTAGACGTCTTCCAGGGACGGGCGGGTGACGGTGAGTTCGGCGAGCTCGCCGTCGCGGGACAGCTCGGCGATCGCCTTGGTGGGCTCGGAGGTCTTGATCTCCGTGTAGCCGCGGTCGGACATCCAGCGCACGGTCGCGTCGGCGTGCGCACGGCCACCGAGCGTCTGCGGCGTGCCCTCGGCGACGATCTTCCCGCCGGCGAGCACGGCGACGCGGTCGGCGAGCGCCTCTGCCTCGTCCAGGTAGTGCGTGGTCAGCAGGATCGTGGTGCCCTCGGACGCCAGCAGCTTGATCAGGCTCCAGAACCGGCGGCGCGCCTCGGGGTCGAAGCCGGTGGTCGGCTCGTCCAGGAACACGAGCTCCGGGCGGCCGATGATGCCGAGCGCCACGTCGAGCCGGCGCCGCTGACCACCGGACAACGTGCCGCCGCGGGACTTGGCCTTCTCGGTGAGCCCGACGAGGTCGATGACCTCGTCCGGGTCACGCGGGTCGCCGTAGTACTTGGCGTAGTGCTGGACGGCCTCACGGACCGTCAAAGTCGCGGCGTCCGTCGCGCTCTGCAGGACGATGCCGAGCTTCGAACGCCACTCCCGGCTGCCCTTGGCCGGGTCGACGCCCAGCACGCTGACCTCACCGGCGTCGCGGTCGCGGTGCCCCTCCATGATCTCGACGCTGGTGGTCTTGCCGGCGCCGTTCGGGCCGAGGACCGCGAACACCTCGCCTCGTGCGACGTCGAGGTCCACCCCTGCCACCGCCTGGTGGCCCTTGTAGGCCTTCTTCAGGCCCCTCACTCGGATCGCGTTCATGGGGTGAATCCTGCGTTTTCGAGGTGCTCCGGCGGGACGACCGCACCGCTGACCCCGGCTGTCAACCGGTCGGTGGACACGCGGTCGTGTTTCGGCCGTGTTTCCACTCCGCGATAGCGCGCTTTCGCGTGTTAGAACAGCCGGGTGCATCTGACGCCGCATGAACGGGACAAGCTCCTCGTGCACGTCGCCGCTGACGTGGCGCGGCGGAGGCTCGAACGCGGGGTGCTGCTCAACTACCCCGAGGCCGTCGCGTTGATCACCGACCACGTGCTGGAGGGCGCGCGGGACGGCCGCACGGTCAGCGAGCTCATGGAGAGCGGCCGGACCGTGCTCGCGCCGGAGCAGGTCATGCGGGGCATACCGGAGATGATCGACTCGGTGCAGGCGGAGGCGACCTTCCCGGACGGCACCAAGCTCGTCACCGTCCACCACCCGATCGCGCCTTCCGCAGGTCCGGCGCCGGGTGAGGTGATCGTCGGCTCCGAGCCCGTCGAGCTCAATCCCGGACGGCCGCGCGTGACGATGGTCGTCGTGAACGTCGCCGACCGGCCCGTCCAGGTCGGGTCGCACTTCCACTTCGCCTCGGTCAACACGGGGCTGTCGTTCGACCGCGAGGCCGCGTTCGGCTACCGCCTGGACATCCCGGCGGGCACGGCCGTGCGGTTCGAGCCGGGGGTCGAGCGCGAGGTCACGCTGGTTCCGCTGGCAGGCTTGAGGATCGTCAGGGGGCTGCAGCGATGATCGACCGCGAGCGTTATGCCGAACTGCTCGGGCCGACGGTCGGCGACCGGATCCGGCTCGCCGACACCGACCTGTTCATCGAGGTCACCGAGGACCGTTCGCGCGGCGCCGGCTCCGGCGACGAGGTGATCTTCGGTGGCGGCAAGGTGATCCGCGAGTCGATGGGACAGGGCGTCGCGACCCGTGCCGAGGGTGCTCCCGACCTGGTCATCACCGGTGCGGTGATCCTCGACCACTGGGGTGTCGTCAAGGCAGACGTCGGCGTGCGGGACGGCCGGATCGTCGCGATCGGCAAGGCCGGCAACCCGGACACGATGGACGGCGTCCACCCGTTGCTGGTCATCGGGCCGTCGACGGAGATCCTGTCCGGCAACGGGAAGATCCTGACGGCGGGCGGCATCGACTGCCACGTCCACTTCATCTGCCCGCAGATCGTGGACGAGGCGCTGGCGTCCGGGCTGACGACGTTGATCGGCGGCGGCACCGGTCCCGCGGAGGGGACGAAGGCCACCACGGTCACGCCCGGAGCCTGGTACCTCGACCGGATGTTGACGTCGATGGACCACATGCCGGTCAACGTTCTGTTGCTGGGCAAGGGGAACACGGTCTCGGTCGAAGGTCTGCGCGAACAGCTCGTCGGCGGTGCCGGTGGGTTCAAGCTGCACGAGGACTGGGGTACGACACCCGCCGCGATCGACGCCTGCCTTCGGGTGGCGGACGAGTCCGGTGTGCAGGTGGCGATCCACACGGACACGTTGAACGAGGCCGGGTTCCTGGAGTCCACTGTGGACGCCATCGGTGGCCGGTCGATCAACGCCTACCACTCCGAGGGGGCCGGTGGCGGGCACGCGCCGGACATCATCCGCGTGGTGTCCCTGCCGAACGTGCTGCCGTCGTCCACCAATCCGACGCGGCCGCACACCGTCAACACGCTCGAAGAACACCTCGACATGCTGATGGTGTGCCACCACCTCAACCCGTCCGTGCCGGAGGACCTGGCGTTCGCGGAGTCGCGCATCAGGCCGACCACGATCGCGGCCGAGGACGTGCTGCACGACCTGGGCGCGATCTCGATGATCTCGTCGGACTCGCAGGCGATGGGCCGCGTCGGCGAGGTGATCATCCGGACCTGGCAGACCGCGCACGTGATGTCGTCGCGTCGTTCTCTGGACTCGAACCTGCGGGCGCAGCGGTACGTCGCCAAGTACACGATCAACCCCGCTGTGGCGCACGGGATCGCGTCCGAGGTCGGGTCGGTCGAGGTCGGCAAGCTGGCCGACCTGGTGCTGTGGGAGCCCAAGTTCTTCGGTGTGCGACCTTCGGTGGTGGTGAAGGGCGGGTTCATCGCGTGGGGCGCGATGGGTGACGCGAACGCCTCGATCCCGACGCCGCAGCCGGTGTGGGCGCGGCCGATGTTCGGAGCCACGGCCGGAGCGGCTTCCTCGGTGTTCTTCGTCGCGCCGGAGGCGATCGATGCCGGGATCGGCGAGCGGTACGCGCGGCGGGTGCTGCCGGTGGAGTCGACTCGGTCGGTGACCAAGGCCGACATGGTGCTGAACGACGCGATGCCGGACGTCCAGGTCGATCCGGACAGCTTCGCCGTGCACATCGACGGCGAGTTGGTGGAGCCCTCGCCGGTCGCGGAACTGCCGATGGCACAACGGTACTTCCTGTTCTGATGCTGACCGCGCTGATCCTCGCCGACTCCCGGTTCCCCGGTGGCGGCCACGTGCACTCCGGTGGGCTGGAGGAGGCTGCGGCGCGCGGGTTGGTCGTCGACGAGCCTTCGTTGCGGTCGTTCCTGCACGGGCGGTTGCTGGGTGCTGGGCTGTTGGCCGCTGGGTTCGCGGCTGCCGCGGCTCGCGGTGAGGACCTCGCGATGCTGGACGCGGAACTGGACGCCCGCACGCCTTCGCCCGCCCAGCGTGCTGCTTCGCGGGCGCAGGGGCGGGGGATGCTCCGGGCGGCTCGGCGGGCCTGGCCCTCTGCCCGGCTGGAGGCGTTGCCGCGCGATCCGCACCAGCCGTTGGTGATCGGGGTGTTGGTCGGTGAGGCTTACGAAGCGGCTCTGACCTGCGCCTATCTTGCCGTCAGCGGACCGGCTTCCGCGGCTGTCCGGCTGCTCGGGCTGGATCCGTTCGGGGTCAACGCGATCGTGGCTTCGCTTGCTGTGGAAGACGTTGCTTCGCGGGCCTGCAAGGAACTGCCCGCGCTGGGTTCGCCTGCCTTGGATCTTTTGGCCGAGGCACATGATCGACGTGAAGGGGTGCGTCTCTTTGGGAGCTAACCACGGGCCCGACCCGCATGATCACCACCACGGAGCCGCGCCGCGCATTGGCATCGGCGGGCCGGTGGGGAGCGGTAAGACGGCGCTGACAGCGGCTTTGTGTCGCGCATTGGGTTCTCAGTTGGAGCTCGCGGTCGTCACCAATGACATCTACACGACCGAGGACGCGGATTTTCTGCGGCGGGCCGGGGTGCTGGATCCGTCACGCATCGAGGCGGTGCAGACGGGGTGTTGTCCGCATACCGCTATCCGCGACGACATCACCGCGAACCTCGATGCGGTGGAGCGGTTGGAGCACCGGCATTCGTCGTTGGATTTGGTGATCATTGAGAGTGGTGGCGACAACCTGACCGCGGTGTTTTCGCGCGGACTGGTCGATGCGCAGATTTTTGTCGTGGACGTGGCCGGCGGGGACAAGGTGCCGCGCAAGGGTGGTCCTGGGGTGACGACTGCCGATCTGCTGGTCATCAACAAGATCGATTTGGCGCCGTACGTGGGCGCGGACATGGACGTGATGATCTCCGACGCGCACCGGATGCGCGGGGAGTTGCCGGTCATCGCGCAGTCGCTGGTCGAGACGCCCGATGCGCCCGAGGTCGCGAAGTGGGTGCTGGCCCAGCTGTGAAGGCGGTTCTGTGAAGGCAACTGCGCGGCTGGTGGTCACGTTGGACTCGCACGGCAACAGCGTCGTGCGAGTTCTGAGGTCGATGACACCGTTGACATTGGTGCCGCACCGGCGGGTGGGACCAGTTGCCTTGGTGCACCTGGTTTCTTCGGTGACGGCGCCTCTGGGCGGCGATTCGTTGTCCCTGACCGTCGAAGTCGGTCCTGGAGCCTCACTCGAGCTTCGAGGTGTTGCGGCGACCCTGTTGTTGCCCGGCTCGTCCGGCGCGGCTTCTTCGTCGGTCGTGCGGTTCTTGGTCGAGGGAACCGTGTCCTACCTGCCGGAACCGACCGTCGTGACGAGCCGTGCGCGTCACACCGCGATGGTGGAGGCCGAATTGGACGGTCACGCACAGTTGCGAACTCGTGAGGTTCTGGTGCTCGGCCGGGCCGGCGAGAAGCCGGGCACGTTGTCCTCGACGATGCGCGCAACCCGTTGTGGCACGCCGTTGTTGCACCAGCAGCTGGCAGTGGGTGATCCGTCGGTTGACACTTCGTCCGCCGGGCTGGCGGGCAAGAGGGTCGTCGGTACCGAGCTGGTCCTGGACTCCGCGGTGCGCGGTTCGGACGGCGGGGAGTGGTGGAGCGTCGTTCCGTTGGCAGCAGGCGGAACCCTTGCCACCGCACTGGGTGATGACGTGGTCACCGTCACACGCGTGCTCGATGCCATCTGATTCGATCACGAACTCGATCCAGAACTGTTCTTTGCACGGACAGTCACCGTTCAGGTGGTGGTCATCACCGCGCAGGCGGTTTCGGGATCCGTTCGCCGTGCGTATGGTCGCGGGTCCAGGGACCACGAGTTCTGCCGCCGCTTGGAGGTTCGCCGATGACGGAGACCACGAACATCGCACTACCGGCGATGCGCGTGTCCTACGAGCAGGGCTCGCTCAGCGAGTCGGAGCTTGCCGCCACCTGGTTCGAGCAGCTGCAGCTGTGGCTGGACGACGCGACCAACGCCGGTCTTGCCGAGCCCAACGCGATGGTGCTCGCCACGACCGATGTGAAGGGTCGCCCTTCGTCGCGGACCGTGTTGGCGAAGGGGTTGGACGTACGTGGATTGGTGTTCTTCACCAACTACACGTCCAACAAGTCGCACGATCTGATGGCTACTCGCTACGCGTCGGCCACGTTCCCGTGGTTCGCGATGCAGCGGCAGGCTCACGTGCGTGGGGTTGTGGAGAAGGTCGGGCCCGTGGAGACCGCCGAGTACTGGAACTCGCGGCCCCGGGGGTCGCAGATCGGGGCCTGGGCTTCGCCTCAGTCCCGGGTTGTGACCGGGCGGTCCACTTTGGATTCTGCGTTGCACAAGATCGAGCGGCAGTTCGCCGATACCGAGAAGATTCCTGTGCCGCCGCATTGGGGTGGGTGGCGGATTCGGCCTGAAGAGGTTGAGTTCTGGCAGGGGCGGCGGGATCGGATGCATGACCGGTTGCGGTTCCGGGATGGTCGGGACGGGTGGTCGTTGGAGCGGGTTGCTCCGTAGGGCCTTTGCCTGAGTAGAGCTTTTGCGGATGGGGTGTCTCCTGTGGGCGGGAGGCGCCCCTTTTGCTGTTCGCTGATCTTGTCGGACCCTCTGAGTAGGTTGAGTTGTAGGGGTTCCCGGATCGGGGGGACGCCTGCGTCAGCGTGGTCACCTTGCGGGCGGCCAGGTTGCGTTGGGTGCTTTCCCTGGGGGCTCTGCCCCCAGACCCCCGGCAATCTGATCGGGGGGTGGCGCCGCCTGTGGGTTGATGGCACGCCTGTTGCTTTGGGCGGCTGCCTGTTGCTTAGAGGGTTGCGTTGGCGGTGGGTCCCGTCACGAGTCGCACCAGGAGCGGGCCACACCTGAGGGGTGAGGTCAAGTCGACGAAAAGCGTGTCGACTTGACCTCACCCCTCAGGTGCAGCAAGTGCTGTGGTGCGACTCGTGACGGGACCCACCGCCGGGCCCGCTCGGTAAGGACGGCTCGCCTTCGGCTTCGCGGTGAACCTGACCGGTGAGTCAGGCGTCTTCAGGCTGCGGAGAATGTCCGATCCCGGCTTCGGCATACTGGGATTTCAGCAACAGCTAGCTACGAGGTGCGATTTCACGTGTGCGGAGTGCTCGGACTCATCTGTTCCACCGAAGCAGCTGCGGTCTCCGCGCGTGCCTCTGTGGCCGCAGCGCTGCGCTGCCAGCGGCACCGTGGGCCCGACGAGCAGGACACCTGGGCTGATGCTGAGGTTGTCTACGGGTTCAACCGGCTTGGTTTTATTGATCTTGAGCACTCGCATCAGCCGCTGGTGTGGGGGCCGCCGGAGAACCCGACGCGGTACACGTTGAACTTCAACGGGGAGATCTACAACTACAAGGAGCTTCGTTCGGAGCTCATGCGGAAGTTCGGGGCCCAGTTCAAGACCAAGGGTGATGGTGAGGCCATCGTCGCTGGTTATCACTACCTCGGTGCTGACTGGGTCAAGATGTTGCGCGGCATGTTCGCGTTCATGATCTGGGACGCGCAGGAGCGGGTGGTTTTTGGCGCTCGCGATCCGTTTGGGATCAAGCCGTTGTACTGGGCCACTGGGCCCGGTGGGGTCGGGTTCTCGTCCGAGAAGAAGAGTTTGTTGCAGCTGACCGGTGTGCTCGGCATCAGTCAGGAGCTGGATCAGACCGCGTTGCAGCACTACCTGGTGTTGCAGTACGTGCCTGAGCCTGAGTCACTGCACAAGGCGATCCGGCGGGTCGAGTCCGGGACGTCGTTCCGGGTTTCGCCTGGTGGGCAGGTGCTGTTCAACCGGTACTTCAAGCCTGTGTTCAACCCCCGGCCGGTTAACGGGGCGCATGAGGCTGAGGCGCTGTACGAGCGCATTGCCGACGTGATGCGTGACTCGGTGTCCAAACACATGATCTCGGACCCGGATGTCACGGTCGGCGCGTTCCTGTCGGGTGGGATCGACTCCACCGCCACCGCGACGTTGGCGAAGCTGCACAACCCGAACCTCATCGCGTTCACCAGCGGGTTTGACCGTGACGGGTACTCGGAGGTCGATGTTGCCGCGGAGACCGCGGCGGCCATCGGGGTTCGGCATGTGGTGAGGACCGTGTCGGCCGACGAGATGATGGAGGAGCTGCCGCTCATCCTCTGGTATCTCGACGACCCGGTGGCGGACCCGGCGTTGGTGCCGCTGTACTTCATCGCGAAGGAAGCGCGTAAGTACGTCAAGGCCGTGTTGTCGGGTGAGGGTGCGGACGAGCTGTTCGGCGGGTACGTGATCTATCACGAGCCGCTGTCGTTGGCGCCCTTCGAGAAGGTGCCCGGTGGCGTTCGGAAGTTGATGGGCGCTGTGTCCAAGTCCATTCCGGAGGGTGTGCGCGGTAAGGATCTCTTGCGGCGTGGGGCGCTTCGGTTGGAGGAGCGGTACTACGGGAACGCTCGCAACTTCAGTGACGCGCAGGTGCGTGCGGTGTTCCCCGGCTATGTCGAGGGGATTGGCTTCCAGGACGTCACGGCGCCTTGGTACCGCGAGTCGGAGGACTGGGATCCGGTCGCGCGCATGCAGCACATCGACCTCTACACGTGGTTGCGCGGCGACATCCTGGTCAAGGCCGACAAGGTGACCATGGCGAACTCGATCGAGTTGCGCGTGCCGTTCCTCGATCCTGAGGTGTTCCGGGTCGCGGCCGAGGTGCCGCTCGACCAGAAGCTGACCGAAGGCACGACCAAGTTCGCGCTGCGCAAGGCGTTGGCGAAGATCATTCCGGCGCACGTGCTCAACCGGCCCAAGCTCGGGTTCCCGGTGCCGATCCGGCACTGGTTGCGGGCTGAGATGTACGACTGGGCCCGCGGGATCATCAACGACTCGCAGACCGGTCACCTGCTCGACAAGAACGCGGTGCTGGACCTGCTCGCCGAGCACAAGTCCGAGCAGTTCGACCGCAGCCGGCAGCTGTGGTCCGTGCTGTGCTTCATGATCTGGCACGGGATCTTCGTCGAAGGCCGGATCAGCCCGAAGGTGCCGGAGCCGGTATACCCCGTCCGCCTCTGACGAGTGGTGTTGGCGACACATCCAGGTAAAGCGCTTGTTAGTTGCCATAGGCTAATCAAATGGCCACCGTGGGGAGAAGCGCGCGCTCGACGTTCGTGATCGACACTCGTCCGTTGAAGATCGTCGCGTATCGCCGGTTGTGGCTCTCCACGATCGTGACGGCGGTGGGCTCCCAGCTCACCGCCGTTGCTGTGCCCAAGCAGGTCTACGACCTCACCGGCTCGTCCGCGTGGGTCGGCATCGCCGCTGGTGTGGCGCTCGTGCCGTTGCTCGTGTTCGGGCTGTGGGGCGGTGCTGTCGCGGACACGGTGGACCGCCGCAAGCTGTTGCTCGTCACGAACATCGGCATCGCCGTCTCGTCGGTGCTGCTGTGGGCGCAGGCCGCGATGAACATCGGCTCGGTGTGGCTGGTGATCGCGTTGCTGGGGCTGCAGCAGGTGTTCTTCGCGGCCAACGCGCCGGCGCGGCAGGCCTCCATCGCCCGGCTGGTGCCTGCTGAGCTGTTGCCTTCCGCCGGTGCGCTCGGGTCGACGGTCATGCAGTTCGGTGCCGTGCTCGGGCCGTTGCTCGCGGGTGCGTTCATGCCGATCGTCGGGCTGTCGACGTTGTACCTGGTGGACGCCATCGCGCTCGTCGTGACGGTCTACGCGGTGTGGAAGCTGCCCGCGATGCCGCCGCTGGACGGGGTGGTGCGGCGCGCCGGACTCAAGGACGTGCTGGCCGGCTTCACGTACCTGTGGGCGCAGAAGGTGCTGATGGCGAGCATGCTGCTGGACATCATCGCGATGGTGTTCGGCATGCCGCGGGCGCTGTTCCCGGAGATGGCCCAGCACACGTTCGGCGACCCGCCCGGCGGTGGGTTCGCGCTCGGCGTGCTGTTCGCGGCGATTCCGGTCGGCGCGGTGATCTGCGGACTCACGTCCGGGTGGATCTCGAACGTCAGCAGGCACGGTGTCGCGCTGACGCTCGCAGTTGTCGGCTGGGGTCTCGCGATCATGGGCTTCGGTCTTGCCGGGTCGATCTGGGTCGCTGCGGGATTCCTGGCGCTGGCGGGTGCGGCGGACATGGTGTCGATGGCGTTCCGCGGCGCGATCCTGCAGTCGGCCGCGACGGACGAGATGCGTGGACGGATGCAGGGCGTCTTCATCGTCGTCGTCGCGGGTGGGCCGCGCATCGCGGACCTGTTGCACGGCACAGGTGGCGCCGCGTTCGGCACGGCCGCGGCGGTGTCGGTCGGTGGCCTGCTGGTGGTCGTGGCGTCCGTCGCGATGGTGGCGCTGCTGCCAGCGATCTGGCGCTACCGCTTCAGTTCCGCGAGCTGATCTCGGCCGGGTTCGGCTCGCTGATCTTCACATCGCTGCCCCAGTCGGAGAAGCGCGCCTCGTCGACGATCTGCACGCCCTGGAACTGGGTGACGAACGTGATGCGCACCGGCAGGCCGTTCTCGTCCAGCTCGATCTCGCCGGTGGAGCCGGGGACCTTCTGGTCGAGCGCGAGCTTGACCTCGGCGCGCAGGGCCTCGTCCTTCAGGGTGTCGTAGGCCTTCTGGTAGTCGACGGCGATCGAGTAGCGCGTGTGGCCCTTGATCTCCGCGGTCAGCTTGAGCTCGCCGCCCGCCTCCATCACCGGCAGGTGGTACGTCGTGAAAGCGGCCTGCTGGTAGACGACGTCGTGGAAGCCGAGCACCGTCGTGGTGAAGTCGTCGTCGGCCTTGCGATCGAGTTTCACCCACGGCTTGTCCGCGGGAAGGCCGAAGACGGTGGCGGGCAGCTTCACGAACGCGGTGTCCTTCGTGGTCGAGAGCAGCCTCAGTTCGACCGCCTCGCCGTCGGTCTGCACGGGACGGGTGGTGGTCGCGTCCATGCTCGGGACCTCGCCGCCCAGCCGGATCGAGCCGCTGGACGGGGCCCGCACGCCGCCTCCCGTGGGCGGTGGCGTGATGCTGAAGCGGTAGGTCCCCTTCTCGTTGATCGACTTGGTCACCGCGGCGATGATGCTCTTCACGTCGCGGTGCTGGGAGTTGTTCTCGGCAGGCGTCGGGGATGAGCAGGCGGTCAGCGTCACGGCGGCGACGATCGCGAGTTTCGTTCGAACTCCCATGCGGGAATTGTTACACCAATTGGGTGAGGTAGGCGTCCGTTCGTGCTGGTGGCCAGGCACAACGGGCAGAATCTTCGGGCATGGCTGAAGCGACTCCACAAACGGAGCAACCAGAGCTACATCGGGCAATCGGCCCGAAGCTGCTGCTGTTCTTCGTCGTCGGCGACATCCTCGGGACCGGCATCTACGCCCTCACCGGCAACGTGGCAGGCAAGATCGGCGGCGCTCTCTGGCTGCCCTTCCTGCTCGCGTTCGTGGTGGCGTTCCTGACCGCGTTCAGCTACCTCGAACTCGTCGGCAAGTACCCCAGAGCCGCCGGCGCCGCGCTGTACACGAACAAAGCGTTCGGGATCCACTTCCTGACGTTCATGGTCGCGTTCGCGGTCATGTGCTCCGGCATCACCTCGGCGTCGTCGGCGGCCCTCGCCTTCGGCCGCACGTACCTGCGGCAGCTGCTGGTGGAGTTCTTCGACGTCGCGCTCAGCCCGGAGTCGCTGGCGATCACCGGTATCGCGATCGTCTTCATCGCGGCGCTGGCGATCATCAACTTCCGCGGCGTGTCCGAGTCGGTCAAGGCCAACGTGGTGCTGACCTGCATCGAACTGTCCGGTCTGGTGATCATCATCATGATCGGCGCGTGGGCCGTCATCAACGGCGACGGAGACCCCGGCAGGCTCACCGACATCCACGTCCCGTCCGGCAGCAACGTGGTGCTCGCGGTCACCTCGGCCACGGCACTCGCGTTCTTCGCGATGGTCGGCTTCGAGGACTCGGTCAACATGGCCGAGGAGTGCCGCAACCCGGTCAAGATCTTTCCGCGCGCGATGCTGTGGGGCATGGGCATCGCGGCCCTGATCTACGTGCTCGTCGCGATCACGTCGTCGCTGCTGATCCCGTCCGACGAGCTCGCGAAGGCCGGCAGCAGCGCGTTGCTGAAGGTCGTCACCGTCGGCGCGCCCGGCTTCCCGCTGTGGATCTTCGCGTTGATCGGTCTGCTGGCCGTCATCAACTCGGCCCTGATCAACATGCTGATGGCGTCCCGCCTGCTGTACGGCATGGCGAACGAGAAGATCATCCCGTCGTTCTTCGGCGCCGTGCACCCGTTCCGCCGCACGCCGTGGATCTCGATCGTCTTCACGACCGGCGTCGCGGTGATCCTGGTGTCGACCGCGGACATCGGCAAGCTCGGCGGCACGACGTCGTTGCTGCTGCTGGTCGTCTTCACCATCGTCAACATCGCGTGTCTCGTGCTGCGCAGGGAGAAGTCCGAGCACAAGCACTTCCGTGCGCCCACGTGGGCGCCGGTGCTCGGCGCGATCACGTGTGCGTACCTCGCGATCCCGTGGACGTCCGGGCGTCCGGCGGACGACTACAAGATCGCGGGCTGGCTGCTGCTGGCCGGCCTGGTGCTCTGGGGCATCAACCGCGTGCTGCACGGCAAGGTCGAGACCCACCCGGAGAAGCTCGGCAAGTAGCTAGTCCAGCAGGTGCTTCAGGAACCGGTCCGGCTCACCCAGGAAGTTGCGGGTGAGCCGGACCGGTTCCGCTGTGTCGTAGTCGATTTCGTCGATCGTGTCGGTGATCTCGAGGATCGTGGCGTTGGGCGCGGCGAGCAGGATCGGCGAGTGCGTGGCGATGATGAACTGCGAACCCTCTTCGACGAGTTCGTGCATGCGCCGCAGAACTGTGAGACAGCCCTTGACGGACAGCGCGGCCTCCGGTTCGTCCAGCACGTAGAGGCCTTTGCTGCCGAACCTGTGGTTCATCAGGTCGATGAAGCTCTCGCCGTGTGAGCGCTCGTGCAACGACTTTCCGCCGTACGACGCGTGAATCCCCTCGCCGATCCGGTCGATCTCGGTGGCGACGTTGTAGAACGACTCGGCGCGCAGGAAGAAGCCCGTGCGGGGCTTTCTCGTGCCCCAGGTCAGGATCAGGTAGTCGCCCAGCGACGACTCCGTCGCCTTCGTCGCGAAGCGGAAGGACTGCGTGCCGCCCTCGGCGTTGAACCCGGCGGCCACCGCGATCGCCTCGACCAGGGTGGACTTGCCCGCGCCGTTGTCCCCGGTCAGGAACGTGATGGGGCGCTTGAGCTCCAGCGGGTGCTCGATCAGGTGCCCGACGACCGGGAGCGTGAACGGGTAGCGGTGCGTGTCGTCGACCTGGTCGAGGCGGATGCGGTGGATGAACGTCACGCCAGGCGCGCCAGTTCGACCGGGTCGTGCGCGCAGAACACCTCGACCTCGCCCTGTGCCTTCAGTTCCTTCAGTCGTTCCACATTGGACAGACGCTGCTCGCGGATCGTCTCGGTCTGCTTGACGGTGAGCTTGAGCGCGAAGATGTTGCTGGGCGGCGTCTCGATCTCGCCGCGGTAGAAGTACGCGTCGCCGGCGTGCAGCATCCAGCCGTTGTCGCCCTTCACCGCGATGCCCGTGTGGCCGCGGGTGTGGCCGATCAGCGGCACCATCAGGACGTCCTCCGGCAGGCCGGGGATGGCGCTGACGGCCTCGAAACCGAACCAGTCCTCGCCCTCGGCCTTGTGCGTCTCGAACGTGACGCCCTCGCGCTGCGCCTTCGGATACCGCGCCCGTTCCTTGGTGCCCTTGGGGTTCGTCGCGGCTTCCAGTTCGGTGTCCAGCACGTGCACGGTGGCCTTGGGGAAGTCGCGCAGCCCGCCCGCGTGGTCCATGTCGAGGTGGGTCAGCAGGATGTGCCGGACGTCGTCGGCCGTGTACCCGCGCCGCTCGACCTGGCTGATCGCCGTCTCGGTGATGTCGAGCGCCGGCTTGAGCAGCTTGCGGCTCAGCGGGTCGATCGTCGCCTTCGGGTCGCTCACCTCGTGCGTGCCGAAGCCCGTGTCGACGAGGGTCAGGCCCTGGTCGGTCTCGATCAGCAGGCAGTGGGCCACGAGCCCGCCCGCGACCAGGGGCGGCCTCATCGTGGCGCAGTTGAGGTGATGAACCTTCATGGGCAAATCCTTCCGCTGGCCCCGTAGGCTTCAGCCTCATGTTGGGGATCTCGTACGAGGGTGCCACCGCCGTGATCACGACTGTAGGCGCGGGCCTGCGGTCTTTCGAGGTGGATGGTGTTCCGTATGTGGAGACATTCGGCGAGGACGAGAAGCCGCCGATGAGCGCCGGGGCCGTGCTGGTGCCCTGGCCCAACCGGACCGCCGGCGCGTCTTGGGTGCTGGACGGGGTTCGTCAGCAGCTGGAGGTCACCGAGCCTGCTCGCGGGAACGCGATTCACGGGCTGCTTCGACGTCGTCCGTGGACGGTTCTGGAGCACACCGGGTCGTTGGTGTCGTTGCGGGCGCTGATCGAGCCCCAGGCCGGGTGGCCTGCTGCTTTGGACGTCACGGTGTCCTATGCGCTGGATGATCGCGGACTGACCGTCACGCACGGGGTCACGAACGTCGGGGACGTGGCCACGCCGTTCGGCGTCGGCACGCATCCCTATCCGCGGGCCGGGAACGCCTCGACCGATTCGTGCACGTTGACGCTGGCCGCGACGACCGTGCTGCCGCTGGACACCGAGCGGATGGTGCCTTCAGGCGCGGCGCGGCCGGTGGAGGGGACCGAGTTCGACTTCCGGCAGGGGCGGACGCTGGACGGGGTCCAGCTGGACACGCCGTTCGGAGGGTGCGAGCCGGGTGCCGACGGGCTGGTGCACCACACGCTCGCCTCGCCCGACGGTGGCGTCGAGGTGTGGGCGGATCCGGCGTTTCGGTGGGTTCAGGTCTACACGCCCGATTCGTACCCCGGCCGGGGCCGCGCCGTCGCCATCGAACCGATGACCTGCCCGCCGGACGCCCTGAACTCCGGAGTGGACCTGATCAGGGTCTCTCCCGGCGAATCCTGGGGCGCGCGGTGGGGGATTCAGCCGTTGAGCTGACCCGTCAGGTTCTCGGGGTGGCCCACGGCCCCGGCAACCGTTAGCGTTGCTAACCATGAACATCGCGATCACCGGGGGCTACGTCGTGCCCGTCGACGGCGAGCCCGTCGAAGGCGGCACTGTCCTCATCCAGGACGGGAAGATCGTCGCGGTCGGTGCGGACGTCGACATTCCGGACGGCGTCGAGGTCGTCGACGCGGACGGGGCCTGGGTGCTGCCCGGCTTCGTCGAGGCGCACGGGCACATCGGCGTCCACGAGGAGGCCGAGGGGTGGGCCGGTCAGGACACCAACGAGATGACCGATCCCGTCGGAGCCCGGATGAGGGCGCTCGACGCGATCAACCCCGCCGACCTCGGGTTCGGTGACGCGCTCAGCGGCGGTGTCACGACCGCGGTGATCAAGCCCGGCTCCGGCAACCCCATCGGCGGCCAGACGGTCGCGGTGAAGTGCTGGGGGCGGACCGTCGACGAGATGCTCGTCAGGGAACCGGTCAGCGTGAAGAGCGCGCTGGGCGAGAACCCGAAGCGCGTCTACGGCGACAAGGGCAAGCTGCCGTCCACGCGGCAGGGCGTCGCGGCGGTCATCCGGGACGAGCTGACCAAGGCGCAGGACTACCTGGCCAAGAAGGCCGAGGCCGAAGCCGACGGCAAGGCGTTCGACCGCAACACCACGCTGGAGATCCTGGGCAAGGTCCTCAGCGGCGAACTGCCGTGGTGCCAGCACGCGCACCGGGCCGACGACATCGCCACGGCGATCAGGTTGTCGGAGGAGTTCGGTTACCGGCTGATCCTCAACCACGGCACCGAAGGTCACCTGATCGCGGACGTCATCGCGGACAAGCAGATCCCGGTGATCATCGGCCCGCTGTTCACCACCCGGTCCAAAGTGGAGCTTCGGAACCGGGGACTGCGCAACCCCGGCATCCTGGCGCGGGCAGGGGTGGAGCTGGCGATCACGACCGACCACCCCGTCGTGCCGATCAACTTCCTGGTGCACCAGGCCACCCTGGCGGTGAAGGAAGGACTGGACAGCGACGTCGCGCTGCGGTCGATCACGACGAACCCGGCGCGGATCATGGGACTGGACGACCGGGTCGGGTCGCTGAAGCCCGGACTGGACGGCGACGTGGTGATCTGGTCAGGGGACCCGCTCGACGTGATGAGCCGGGCGCTGCACGTCTTCGTGCAGGGGCGCGAGGTCTACACGTTCGACGAACGGACCGGGGAAGGGGTCGTGGCCGACCCCTTCTACCGCGAAGCGAACTAGCGCAGTCCTCGGCCGATCACGAGGCGCTGGATCTGGTTGGTGCCCTCGAAGATCTGCAGGACCTTGGCCTCGCGCATGTAGCGCTCGACCGGGAAGTCGCGGGTGTAGCCCGCGCCGCCGAGCACCTGCACGGCGTCGGTCGTCACCTTCATCGCCGCGTCCGTGGCGATGAGCTTGGCGATCGACGCCTGCTGGCGGAACGGCAGCCCGCGGTCGCGGCGGCGCGCGGCCGAGATGTAGGTGGCGCGGGCCGACTCGACGGCCGCGGCCATGTCCGCCAGGAGGAACTCCAAGCCCTGGAACTCGATGATCGGGCGGCCGAACTGCGTGCGGGTCTTGGCGTAGGCGACCGCCTCGTCGAGGGCGGCCTGGGCCAGACCCACCGCGCACGCGGCGATGCCGAGACGGCCCGAGTCCAAAGCGGACAGTGCGATCTTGAGACCGTCGCCCTCGTTGCCGATCAGGCGGTCGGTGCCGAAGCGCACGTCGTCGAACGCCAGCTGCGCGGTGATGGAGCCGGTCAGGCCCATCTTGCGTTCTGGGGTGGCAGCGACGATGCCCTGGGCCTCACCGGGGGTGAGGAAGCAGGAGATGCCCCGGCCCGCGTCGGGGGACGTGCGGGCCATCAGGGTGTAGAAGTCGGCGGCGCCGGCGTGCGTGATCCACGCCTTGGTGCCGTTCACGACGTACTCGGAGCCCTTGCGGACGGCCCTGGTCGACATGGCCGCCGGGTCCGAGCCCGCCTGGACCTCGGAGAGGGCGTAACCGCCGAGCAGTTCGCCCTCGAGCATCTCGGGCAGCCAGCGGTCCTGCTGTTCGCGGGTGCCGAAGGTGGCCAGGCCGTAGCAGGACATCACGTGCACGGAGAGGCCCACGGCGACCGTCATCCACGCGGAGGCGACCTCTTCCAGCGCCTGCAGGTACACCTCGTAGGGCTGCTCGCCGCCGCCGAACTCCTCGGGGTACGGCAGGCCGAGCAGTCCCGACCTGCCCAGCAGGCGGAACGCGTCGCGGGGGAACTTCTCGTTCTCCTCGGCGTCGGCTGCGTGGGGCTTCAGCTCGTCCCGCGCGATCTCCTTGACCAGCGCGATCAGGTCCTCGGCCTCTTGTGTGGGGAGCAACCGCTCGGCGGGCATCGTCGACCTCCGGTGTGTACTGGTAGCTGTACTCTAGGACGTTGTGCAGTACAGCGGCCAGCGAATGTGGCAGGGTCGTCACCATGACGCGGGCGCTCACGCAGCGGCAGGCCGAGCTGCTCACCCGGTTGGAGGCGTTGTTCCTCACCGAGGGCTTCGGTCATCTCACACTGGATGACATCGCCTCCCGCCTGCACTGCTCGAAATCGACGCTGTACGCGCTCGCCGGCAGCAAGGAACAGCTGGCGGTCAGGGTCGTCGGCCGGTACTTCAAGGGCGCGGCCGAGCGGATCGAGAAGCGCATCGCGGGCCTCAACGACGTGCGCAAACGCATCGGCAGCTACCTCGCGGGCGCGGCGGAGGAGCTGAACAAGGCCTCGGCGGCGTTCATCGCGGACGTGTCGGACTTCCCGCCCACCCGCGCCACCTACGAACGCAATGCGCGCGCCGCGGCCGAGCGCATCAAGGCGTTCATTCAGGACGGGGTCGAGCGGCACGTGTTTCGCGAGGTGCACGCCACGTTGTTCGCCGAGATGGCCGGTCTGCTCATCGAGAGCATCCAGACCGGTGTCCTCACGAAACGGGCAGGCGTTTCGGACGCCGAGGCGTTCACCGCACTGGGCGAACTGTTGTTGGATGGGCTCCAGCGGAGTGGTGCTTCCCAGAAGGAGTAGAGCGCGTGATCGTGGTTGCTGGTGAGGCCCTGGTCGACATGGTGCCGGTGGGGGACGACGAGCTCACGCCGCTCGCGCCCAAGCTGGGCGGCGGACCGTACAACGTGGCCGTCGCGCTCGGTCGGCTCGACGTGGCGACGGGCTTCCTGTCGCGCGTCTCGACCGACCACTTCGGCGAGCAGCTGATCAAGCGGCTGCACGCCTCGAAGGTCGCCACGGATCTGGTCCAACGTGGACAGGAGAACACCACGCTCGCCGTCGTCGGGCTGGCCGACGACGGGTCGGCGCGCTACTCGTTCTACGTCGACGGCACCGCCGACCGGCTCGTCGAGGACCCCGGTCCGCTGCCCGCCGGGACGAAGGCCGTGTCGTTCGGCACGCTGTCGTTGGTGCTGGAACCCGGCGCCTCGGTCTACGAGACGGTGCTGCGGCGCGAGAGCAAGCGCTTGCTCACGGTGCTCGACCCCAACATCCGGGCAGGCCTGATCGACGATCCGGGCGCATACCGGGCGCGCTTCCGGTCGTGGCTGCCGGACGTCGGGCTGCTGAAGGCGTCCGTCGAGGACGCGCGGTGGCTCGCCGAGGACGGCGACGTGATCGAGATCGCAAGGACGTGGATTTCACAGGGACCCGCCGCCGTCGTCCTGACGAAAGGTGGCGAAGGTCTGTCAGTGATCACCGCCACCGGACAGGTCGACGTGCCACCCGTGAAGGTGGACGTGGTCGACACGATCGGGGCGGGCGACACGGTGCAAGGCGCCCTGCTCGCGTGGCTGCACGACCACGATGCGTTGAGCGCAGAGAAGATCCGTGGCCTCTCCACGGATGAATGGACCGCCGCATTGACGTACGCCGGTGCGGCCGCCGCGATCACATGTTCCCGTGCGGGTGCCGAACCGCCCTTTGCGAGCGAACTCACCGCCGCGTTGGGTGGATAAAACGGAGGATCGGACTACCGTGGGGTAGCCGCGCTAGAAACTGGCATTGCGAATGTGATGCCGGTCCCATCTCTCAGAATCGGTTCACACCGCTGCTGCGAGGCGGGCCTTCCGCCGACTAGCGTGAGTGGACTTGAAGACTCAGATCCCAACGGGGTGGTCCGAGACGACAGCTGACCGTGAACGGTCTGCTGCCACCCCGTCCGAGCGTTGAGAGGGACTTGAATGCCCGACGCGACGACTGCGCCGACCGACCCACAGACCGTCGCGCTGCGCCACGGGGACGCAGAGCTCGAGATGAAGGTGGTGCCGGCGTCCGAAGGCGCGTCCGGCATCGAACTCGGCAAGCTGCTGTCGACCACCGGTCTGGTAACCCTGGACACCGGTTTCGTCAACACGGCCTCCTGCTCCTCCGAGATCACCTACATCGACGGTGACGCCGGAATTCTGCGTTACCGCGGGTACCCGATCGAGCAGCTGGCCGCGCGTTCGAACTTCGCGGAGGTCAGCTACCTCCTGATCTACGGTGAGCTGCCGACCGCCGCCCAGCTTGAAGACTTCACGTCCAAGATCAGCAGGCACACGCTGCTGCACGAGGACCTCAAGCGCTTCTTCGACGGCTTCCCGCGCGACGCGCACCCGATGCCGGTGCTGTCGTCCGCGGTCTCCGCGCTGTCGACCTTCTACCAGGACTCGCTGTCGCCGTTCGACTCGAACCAGGTGGAGATCTCCACGATCCGCCTTCTCGCCAAGCTGCCGACCATCGCGGCCTACGCGTACAAGAAGTCGGTCGGCCAGCCGTTCCTCTACCCGGACAACTCGCTTGGCCTGGTGGAGAACTTCCTGCGGATGACCTTCGGGTTCCCGGCCGAGGCCTACGACCTCGACCCGGACCTCGTTCGCGCGCTTGACCTGCTCTTCATCCTGCACGCCGACCACGAGCAGAACTGCTCCACGTCGACCGTGCGCCTGGTCGGCTCCTCCGAGGCGAACCTCTTCGCGTCCATCTCCGCGGGCATCAACGCCCTGTTCGGCCCGCTGCACGGCGGTGCGAACAGCGCGGTGCTGGAGATGCTGGAGAAGATCAAGAACGACGGCGGCGACGTGCAGTCGTTCGTCAACAAGGTGAAGAACAAGGAGGACGGCGTCCGTCTGATGGGCTTCGGCCACCGGGTCTACAAGAACTACGACCCGCGCGCCGCGATCATCAAGAAGACGGCCGACGAGATCCTCGGCAAGCTCGGCGCCGACGACCAGCTGCTCGACATCGCGAAGCAGCTGGAAGAAGCCGCACTGAGCGACGACTACTTCATCTCCCGCAAGCTCTACCCGAACGTGGACTTCTACACGGGTCTGATCTACCGGGCGATGGGCTTCCCGACCAAGTTCTTCACCGTGCTGTTCGCGCTCGGCCGGCTCCCCGGCTGGATCGCGCACTGGCGCGAGATGATCAACGACCCGGCCACCAAGATCGGCCGCCCGCGGCAGATCTACACCGGCCCGACGGAGCGCGACTTCATCGCGATGGAGAACCGCTAGTCACACGCTGCTTCACCCGTCCGGGGCTCGCCTGTCATGCAGGCGGGCCCCGGACGTTTTAGCGTCGAACGGTGAGTTCTTCCCCGTCGCTCGTCTGGTTCCGCCGCGATGTGCGGACATCCGATCATCCCGCCATTCTCGCCGCCGCGGAAAGATCACCTCGCGCACTCGCGTTGTTCGTTCTCGACGACAGGTTGCTGAAACCGTCGGGACAACCGCGAATCGATTTCCTGCACCGGTGTCTGCACGCGTTGAACGACGAACTCGGCGGCCGGTTGATGGTCGTGCACGGCGATCCGGTGAAGACGGTTCCGCGCGTCGCGAAGGAGATCGGCGCGGAGAGCGTCCACATCACCGCGGACTGCGCGCCGTACGGGCGTCAGAGGGACGAGGCCGTCGAGGAAGCGTTGGGGGACATCGAACTCGTCCGCTCCGGCTCGCCCTACGCCGTGACGCCGGGGCGGGTGCGCAAGCAGGACGGCACGCCGTTCAAGGTCTTCACGCCGTTTCGCAACGCCTGGCTGGACCACGGCTGGCGCAAGCCCGCGGACACCGACGCGTCCACTCTGGACTGGATCGAACCGAAGCACAGCACGAAGATCCCGGCCGTCCAAGAGAAACTGCCGGACGCGATGAAACTCTGGGAGGAGTTCCGCGACGAACGGCTGGAGGACTACGACACCACCCGCGACCGCCCCGACATGGACGCGACCAGCAGGATGTCGGCGTTCCTGAGGTGGGGCGTGCTGCACCCGCGGACGCTGCTGCAGGACTGTGACGGAACGTTCCGCAGCGAGCTCGCCTGGCGCGAGTTCTACGCCGACGTGCTGTGGCACAAGCCGGAGACCGCGCGGGAGAACTACGACCGCAGGTTCGACCGCATGGTGCACGACGACGACCAGGAGTTGTTCGAGGCCTGGAAAGAAGGCCGTACCGGCTTCCCGATCGTCGACGCCGGCATGCGGCAACTCAAGCAGGAAGGCTTCATGCACAACCGGGTTCGCATGATCGTCGCGAGCTTCCTGGTGAAGGACCTGCACCTGCCGTGGTGGTGGGGCGCGCGGCACTTCATGCAGCACCTGATCGACGGTGACATCGCCTCGAACCAGCACAACTGGCAGTGGGTCGCGGGCAGCGGCACGGACGCCTCGCCGTTCTTCCGCGTCTTCAACCCCATGACACAGGCCAAGAAGTTCGACCCGGACGGCGCCTACGTGCGCAAGTACGCGCCGGATTCGCCGAGCCTGACGCCGATCGTGGACCACGCGGTCGAACGCCAGGTGGCGCTCGACCGCTACCAGGCCATCAAAGCTTGAGCGCCTCGCGGAGCTTGACGCGAGCGCCGGTCCGCAGCACGGCGTTCGCGTAGACCTTCCCGCCCAGCCATGTGATCGCCGCGATGGCGAGCAGTGCCAGCACGACCGAGAGCACCACCTGCCAGGCCGGGGCGACGCCCAGTGCCATCCGCCCCGGCATCAGGATCGGGGCGAACGGCGGCAGCATCGACAGCACCGTCACGGTGGGACCGGACGGACTGCCGATCATCAGGTTGATGCCGGCCACGAACGCCACGATGATCGTCATGCTGATCGGGGTCAGCACCGACTGCAGCTCCTCCTGCCGCGACACCAGCGACGCGGCGGCCGCGAACACGGTGGCGTACAGGAAGAAACCGAGCAGGTACCAGAGCACGCCGGTCAGCAGGGCCGCGCCGCCGAGCGCGCCGACGTCCACGACGTCGAAGGCGGACGACAACCCGAGACCGACGGTGGAGATCACCAGCAACTGGAGCAGGCCGACCGCGCCGAGCCCGATCACCTTGCCCAGCAACAACTGCCACGGCCGCACGGTCGCGAGCAGGATCTCCACGACCCGGCTCGACTTCTCCTCGACCACGCCCTGCGCGACCATCGTGCCGTAGACCAGCAGCGAGTAGTACAGCAGCGCGGCCACGATCAACCCGATCGCGAGGCGCTGACCTCGTTGCGGGTCAACGGGTTCCAGCGCGGTGACGTCCACCTTGACGTTCGCGAGGCTCTGCGCGACCTCCTGCGGGGTGGTGCCCGACTCGGCGAGCTGCGCGATCAGCACCTGCTGCCGCAGCACGTCGTTCAGCGCCGTCGTCAGGATCTCGTCGCCGGAGCCCTTGACGATCATCTTCAGCTCCGGTGGCGCACCGGTCACCAGGGCGTCCAGCCCGCCGTCGCGGACCTCCTGCTCGGCGTTGCCCGCCGTCGTGACGTCACGGGTCTCCAGGTCGATGCCGAAGGCCCTCGCCTTCTCCCGCAACGGATCCGCGAGCTGCGTCGCCTGCCCTGAAAGCCCGACGACACTGCGCTGCTGGTCGTCGAACAGGACCGACTGCAGCACCACGTACCCGGCGAGCACGGCGATGATCACCGCCGTGCCGATCAGGAACGACCTGGTGCGGACCTTCGTGACGAACTCGCGCTTGGCCACCAACGAAACAGCTCGGGCCGACGTCATGCGCTCCTGCCCTCGGTGGTCACCACGTTGCGGAACAGCTCGGTCAGCGACGGGCGCTGCCGGGAGAACTCGTGCACGGGACCTGCCTCGAGTGCCGCGTGCAGCACCGCCTGGTCGTCCACGCCGTCGGCGAGCTCGAGCACGCAGCGCGTCCCGTTCTTCTCGATCACCCGCACACCGTCCAGACTGGCAGTCCACACGGTCGTTGGCGACTCCACGACCAGACGCGGAGTGCCGCCCGACCGAAGTTCGTCCACCGTGCCGATCGCGACCATCGAACCGGCGCTGACGATGCCGACCCGGTCGCACAGCCGTTCCACCAGGTCGAGCTGGTGGCTCGAGAACACCACGGGCACCCCGGCGGACGCCTTCTCGCGCAGCACCTGGCTCATCACGTCCACCGCCACCGGGTCGAGACCGGAGAACGGCTCGTCGAGCACCAGCACGTCCGGCTCGTGCACCAGCGCGGCGGCCAGCTGGACGCGCTGCTGGTTGCCGAGACTCAGGCGCTGCACCTCGTCCGTGCGGCGGTCGCGCAGTCCGAGGCGCGCGATCCAGTTCTCCGCGCTCGTGTGGGCCTCGTTGGTGCTCATGCCGTGCAGCTCGGCCAGGTAGACGAGCTGGTCGAGCACCTTCATGCGCGGGTAGAGACCGCGCTCCTCCGGCATGTAGCCGATCCGGCGCCGGGTGTCGAGGTCGACGGTTCTGCCGTTCCACCGCACCTCGCCGGAGTCGGCCGAGAGCACGCCCAGCGCGATGCGCATGGTCGTGGTCTTCCCGGCGCCGTTGCTTCCGACGAATCCGAAGAGCTCGCCGGCGCGCACGTCGAAAGACATGTCCCGCAGGGCGACGACCTCCCCGTAGCGCTTGGAGACCGCGTCGATCTCCAGCACTCCCTCAGGCACGGTGAACCCCTTCGTTAGCCCGGATGGCGGTAATCGGACTGAAAGTATCGGTGAGCAGGGAACGAGTGAAACGATACGGGCGTCTACGGCGAATCGAACGAACGACCAATTCACTCAACGGGGGTGACCATGCAGCCCATTGACCCCGATCAGTGGCTCAAGCAGTACGGGGCCAAGATCGAGCAGGCCAAGCAGCACGCCGAACAGGCCCGCGACCAGCTCGGTGGTGTGGGTGGCAGCGCCAGCTCGCCAGACGGCCTGATCACGGTGACAGTTAACGCCACGGGCGTGCTGACCGATCTCCAGATCAAGCCGGAAGCCCGCGGCATGGACCCCAGCGAGATCGCCTCAGCCGTGCTCACAGCCTCCGCCAAGGCCCAGCGTGACGCCTCCGGGCGTGTCGTGCAGATCATGACGGACTTCGTCGGCGACAGCCCCGCTCTCGAGTTCGTGAAGGCGCAGATGCCGAACGGATACAAGGGCGACGGAACCGACGAGGAAGAACCGAAGTCGGAGTTGGAGCGCAAGGACGTCCGGCCGGACGACGAGTACTTCACCAACCCACCCGACGTCATGGCCTGAGTGCAGGAGGGGGTTAGGCATGCAACAGCAGTTCAACATCGACCTCGATGAGCTGAGAACCCACGCCGCCAGCGTGGACAAGCTCATGGAACGGATGCGCAAGGCCACCGAGACGTGTGATCCGGGTGCCCTCACGACTGAGGCGTTCGGTGTCTTCCTCGGGTTCCTGGCGTCGAAGGTCCTGCAGGAGGCCGGTCTGTCGCAGGACGGGCTGGGCAAGGCCGCGAACTCGCTGATGGACATGGCGAGCGGCCTCAAGCGGACCGTCGAGCAGTACGAGCAGGTCGACCTCGACAACATGTTCGGCTTCAAGGGAGGCCGGGGATGAACGCCCCAGCGACGCAGTCCAGCAGCGGTGACACCGCGCAGCTGTTCAACAACGTCTCGAACGCCTACAAGTCCATCGAGAGCGGCGACTGGGTCAGCGGCGGCCTCGGCATCGCGAACGCGGCCATGAGCATGGTCGGCAACGGCTCGAACCCCCTCAGCGGCTTCCTCTCCGCCGGCTTCAGCTGGGCCATCCAGCACGTCGACTTCCTGCGCGAACCGTTCGACGTCCTGCTCGGCAGTCCCGAGTCCATCGCCAAGATGTCCGAGTCGTTCAAGAGCGCGGGCAAGCAGGTCAAGGACATCGCGACCGAGTACGAGAAGATCTGCGTCTCGCAGACCCGCGAGTGGCAGGGCAAGGCGGCCGACGGCTACCGCGCCGCCGCCAAGCGGCACGCGACCGGCCTCGAGACCCTCGCGAAGTCGGTCGACGGCATCTCGGGCGCTGTCAAGGGTGCCGGCGAGCTCGTCGGCACCGTCCGCAAGATGATCATGGACCTGATCAGCCAGGCCGTCTCGGACATGGTCATGAAGATCATCCAGTGGCTGGCTGCCTCGTTCCTGACCTTCGGCGCGGCCATCGCGGGCGCGATCGCGGACATCGTCACGACCGCGGTCAACTACGCGAAGAAGCTGTCCGACTTCCTGCAGAAGCTCGTCGGCTCCGTGCAGAAGCTGATGAACCTGATCAAGTCGGTCTCGCAGATCGCCAAGGCCGCCGAGACGATCATCGACGCGATCTCCACGATGGCGAACCAGGGCAAGGGCGGTGGCGGCGGCGCTCCCGTCCGGCAGACCTCCGGTGGGTTCGACGGCATCCGCGCCGACGACCAGAGCCGTGCGTCCGGCGGGGCGGGCGGCACGTTCAGCAGCGGCACGAACACCGGATACGCGGGTAACCGATCCACCGCTGCCGACGGCCTGAACAACACCCAGCCCGCGTACTCGGGCAGCGGCGCCACGGGCGGCTACCAGGGCCCGCACGGCCAGGGACCCGGCGTGGGCGCCGGCCCCGGCGTGACCCCCGTCTACACGCCTCCCGGCGGCCAGGGCGGTGGCGCGGGTGGTGGTGCCGGCGGTGGCCAGTTCCTGCCTGGGCCCGGCACTGGTGCCGGTACGGGTGCGGGCACCGGTTCCGGTACGGGCCGCTGGGTTCCTGGTCACTGGGAGCCCGGCACGACCACGACGGCCGGTGGCAACGCCACGACCAAGCCTCCGTCGTTCGGCGCCACGCCGAGCACGGCGAACGCCGACTGGTACCGGCCGCCGACGACTGACCACGCCGCGACCGCTTCCGCGGGCGGCGGTGCTGGTGGCGGCGGTGGCGGTGCCCCCAAGGGCATGGGCGGCGGCGGAGGTGGCGGCATGCCCGCCGGCTTCGGCGGTGGCCCTGCCGGTGGCGGTGGTGCCGGTGGAACCTCGGCCACGCAGTTCGGTGGCGCGGCCGGCGTCATGGCGGCCGGCAGCGGCAACGCTCCCGCCGCTCCTGCCGCCGCCGCTGGTGGTGCCCCTCGCGGTGCCGGTGGCGCCGGCGCGGGCGGCATGATGGGTGGCGCTCCGATGGCCGGTGGTGCCGGTCAGCAGGGCGGCAGCAACGAGCACAAGCGGAAGGTCCGGATCGAGGGCGAGGCCCTGGTCGATCCGCCGAAGGCCGCGAAGCCGGTCATCGGCGAGTGACCTCGCACTCCTGACTTCCTTGCGCTGAACGGGGCGTCCCTCGCGGACGCCCCGTTTTTCATGCGTTGGCCAGGAGTTTCGCGATCTCCGGCGCGGCCTTCTCGCGGTCCTTCGGCACCAGGCCGATGCGCGTGCGCCGGTCGAGGACGTCGTCGGCGTCCAGCGCGCCCTCGTGCTGGATCGCGTGGACGACATCGGCCTCGGTGACTCCGGGCGCGATCGGGGTGGTCGGCGCCGGCCTGTCGTCGACCAGGCGGATGTCCTTGGTGCGGCAGGGGATCTGCGTCAGGTTCGTCGCGTTCACCGCGTCCGCCGCCATCCTGCGGTAGGTGGTGAGCTTGCCGCCGACGATCGTGATCACGCCGTTCGGTGCCCTGAGCACGGCGTGGTGCCGGGACAGGTCCGCGGACTGACCTTCGGCCTGGAGCAACGGGCGCAGACCCGCGTAGCTGCCGATGACGTCGTCCCTGGTGAGATTTCGTTGCAGGACATGAGAAGCGGTCGCGAGCAGGAAGTCCACATCGGACTCCGGAACCGCCGGCACGTCCGGGATGTCGTCCACCGGCACGTCGGTGAGGCCCAGGTAGGCGCGGCCGTTCGCCTGGGGTAGCAGTAGTGCGAAGCGGTTGCGTTCGCCGGGGACCGGGATCGTCAACGCCGTTCCGGTGAGGCCCGCGGTCCTCGCGTCGATCACGAGATGTGAGCCGCGGGACGGGCGCAGGTTCACCGGGGCGAGCGTGCCTGCCCAGACTCCGGTCGCGTTGATGACCGCTTTGGCCCTGACGGTGAACGTGGCGCCGGTGAGCGTGTCCACTGCTTCTGCGCCATCGCCTTGCAGTGTCACGACTTTCGCGCGGGTGAGGACCTTCGCGCCGTATCCGGCCGCTGTTCTGGCCAGTGCGACCACGAGCCGGGCGTCGTCGACCAGCTGGCCGTCGTAGCTCAGGAGTCCGCCGGTGAGTTTGGCGGAGTCCAGGCCCGGAACCAGCGCGAGGGCTTCGTGTCTGGGGACTCGGCGGGGTGCCGGGAGCACGTCCGCCGGTGTGCGGGCGGCGATGCGCAGCGCGTTGCCGGCGCGGAAGCCCGACATGACGAAGTGGCCGGCGTCGGCGTGCAAGGGGAACAGCATCGGCAGCGTGCGGGTGAGGTGCGGTGCCGTCCTGGTCATCAGGATGCCGCGCTCGACGGCGCTCTCGTGGGCGAGTCGCACGTCGCCCTTCGCGAGGTAGCGCAGGCCGCCGTGGACGAGCTTGCTGGACCACCGGGAGGTCCCGAACGCCAGGTCGTGCGCCTCCAGCAGGGTGACCTTGAGGCCTCGGGAGGCCGCGTCCAGCGCGACACCCGTGCCCGTGACGCCGCCGCCGATGACAAGTACGTCGGCGACTTCCTGCTGAGCGGCTTCGAGATCTTTTTCGCGCCTGTCCGCGTTCAGGGACGTGTTCACGGCTTCAGAGCTCCGTCCAGCTGCTTGGCGAGCTCGTCGAGCAACGAGCCGAAGTCGAGCCCGGACGTCACCGGCCTGGTCGAGAGCACCATCGACTGCGTGCTCATCAGCACCACGCGCGCCTGCGTCTTGGCGTCGCCGAACCGGATCGACCCGTCGATGTGCCCCGCCTCGATCTGCGCGACGAGGAACTGCTCGACCAGCCGCTGCGTGCTGCCGAGGCGGTCGGTCAGGTACGGCAGCATCAGGTCCGCGTCGAGCTGCAGGACGCGTTGCATGAGCGGGTTGGCCTCGAGCAGCCGGATGGCGTCCACCGCCCTCTGAACGAGCTGCTGGCGGGCGTTGCCCTGGCCGCCGGCCCGTTCCACCTGTTCGAGGAGTGCGGCGAACTCACGCGTCATCAGGGCCCGCACGAGATGGTCCACGTCCGGGTAGCGGCGGTAGAGCGTCATGCGGCTGACGTTGGCCCGTTTCGCCACGTCGGTGAGGGTCGTGCGGCGCACCCCCACCTCCAGAACACACTCACGGGTGGCATCGAGCAGAGCGTCGTGGGTGTGACGTTGAGACGTCATGTGTAACACTGTAGCAGTGACCAGGGCTCGATGGACCTCCGAAACCGTGCCGTTGCCGCCGCACGCGCTGGCTTGGCTCAGTCAGCGCGTTGGGCTGGGGGAGCCGTTTGCCGAGGTGCCGGTTTCGGTGCCTCCGTCTGAGTTGTCCGAGGACGCGTTCACGGCGTTGGAGGCTGTGTGCACGGTCTCGCTGGATGCTGCGGATCGGCTTGGGCGTGCGGGTGGGCTCTCGTACCTGGATTTGTTGCGTCGTCGTGGGCATGGGGAGTTGGCCGTGCCGGACGCTGTTGTGCAGCCTGCTTCGCCTGAGGAGGTCCTTGAGGTTTTGCGGGTCTGCGTCGAGTACGACATCGCCGTGGTGCCGTTTGGTGGGGGCACTTCTGTGGTTGGCGGGGTTGAGGCTCTTCGTGGGGCCAAGTCCGCTGTGGTGGCGTTGGATTTGGCCGGGCTTGGCTCGCTTGTGTCCGTTGATCCGGTTTCTCGGGTTGCCGTGTTGCAGGCTGGGGTTACCGGGCCTGAGGCCGAGCGGTTGCTGGGGGAGCACGGGTTCACGCTTGGGCATGTGCCGCAGTCGTTCGAGCGGGCGACTGTTGGTGGGTTTGCTGCTACTCGGTCTGCTGGGCAGGCGTCGTCCGGGTATGGGCGGTTTGAGGACATGGTCGAGTCGGTTCGCGTGGCCACGCCTGTGGGGGAGTGGGTTGCCGGGGGCGCCCCTGCTTCTGCTGCCGGTCCGGATCTGAAGCAGTTGGTGCTGGGTAGTGAAGGGCTTTTCGGGGTTATCACCGAGGTGTCCGTGCGGGTTCGGCCTCGGCCTTCCTCGCCTCGGTATGAGGGGTTCGTCGTTGACGGGTGGGAGGCTGGGGTTTCGTTGGTGCGGTCTCTGGCTCAGGCTGGGGCTCTCGCCGATGTCACTCGGTTGTCCGATGTGGACGAGACCGAGGTTGCTCTGGCGTTGGCCGGGTCCAAGGCCGATCTGGTGAAGAAGTACTTGCGGGTTCGTGGGGTTCGGCAGCCTTGCCTGGTGATTCTGGGGTGGGAGGGGCGGTCTCGTGCGGCGACCATTGCTGCCTTGAGAGGGCACAAGGTTGTTCGGCTTGGGCGGGCCATGGGGGAGTCCTGGCTGCATGGGCGGTTCAACGGGCCTCGGCAGCGGGATGCGTTGCTGGATGCCGGCGTTTGTGTTGAGACTTTGGAGACTGCTACTCGGTGGTCTCGGGTTTCTGAGCTTCGGGATGCTGTGCGGGACGCGTTGGTTGCTGAGCTTGGGGATCCTGTGGTGATGTGCCACGTTTCGCACGCTTACGAGACTGGGGCATCGTTGTACTTCACCGTGTTGGTGCCTCGGGATCTCTCTGATCCTGTTGGGCAGTGGGGGAAGGCCAAGATTGCTGCCTCGGATGCGATTTCCCGGCTTGGGACGATTACGCATCACCATGCTGTTGGGCGGGATCATCTTCCCTGGTTGGAGAAGGAGATCGGGGTTGTTGGGGTTTCGGTGTTGCGGGCGGTTAAGGAGCGGCTGGATCCGACTGGGATTTTGAATCCTGGGAAGTTGATTTAGTCGCGGCTGTTGCGTTCCCCGGTTGCGGGCGGCGGGTTCTGTTGCGTGCTTCCCCTGGGGGCTCTGCCCCCAGACCCCCGGCAATCTGATCGGGGGAGGGCGCCACGAGCAGGTAGATGGCACGCCTGTTGCGTTGGGCGGCCGCGCGTTGCTTAGAGGGGTGCGTTGGCGGTGGGTCCCGTCACGAGCCGCACCAAGAGCGGGCCACATGCAAGAAGGGTTGTCAAACGGACGAAAAGCGTGTCCGTTTGACAACCCTTCTTGCATGCAGCAAGTGCTGTGGTGCGACTCGTGACGGGACCCACCGCCCAGCCCGTTCGGTAAGGACGGCTCGCCTTCGGCATCGCTGCGATCAGGCGTGGGGCGTGCTTGTTAGAACTGGACGAGCATCTTGCCCGTGTTCTCGCCTCGGAGCATGCCCAGGAAGGCTGCCGGGGCCTGGGCGGCGCCGCCTTCGATGACCGTCTCGGAGTACTTGAGTTCGCCGGACGCGATCCAGGCTGCTACCTCGGAGACGAACTGCTGCTGCAGGGCCTTGTGGTCGCCCACCAGCATGCCGCGCAGGGTCAGGCGCTTCGCGAGGATCTGGATCATGTTGCTCGGGCCCGTCGGCTTCTCGGACTCGTTGTACTGCGAGATGGCGCCGCACATGGTGATGCGGCCGTTGAGGTTCAGGTTTTCGATTGCCGCTTCGAGGTGTTCGCCGCCGACGTTGTCGAAGTAGACGTCGATGCCGTGAGGGGCTGCTGCGGCGAGCTGTTGGGCTACCGGGCCCTCCTTGTAGTTGAAGGCGGCGTCGAAGCCCAGTTCTTCGGTGAGGTACTTGACCTTGTCGGCCGAGCCTGCGGAGCCGATGACCTGGCTGGCGCCCTTCAGGCGGGCGATCTGGCCCACGATCTGGCCGACGGCGCCTGCTGCGCCCGAGACGAAGACGGCGTCGCCTTCCTTGAATTCTGCGGTGGCCAGGAGGCCTGCGTAGGCCGTGAGGCCTGGCATGCCCAGGACGCCGAGGTAAGTGGAGAGCGGGGCCACTGAGCCGTCTACCTTCACCACGTGCTTGGCGTCCACGAGGGCGTAGTCGCGCCAGCCGAGGCCGTGCAGGACGTTGTCGCCCGTCTTGAGGGTTTCGACGCCTGCGCCCACCGCGACGATCTCGCCTACCGCGCCGCCTTCGAGGGGGGCGCCTACCTGGAACGGCGGGACGTAGGACTTGACGTCGTTCATGCGGCCTCGCATGTACGGGTCGACGCTCATGACCACGTTGCGGACCAGGATCTGGCCTTCGCCCGGGGTCGGGATCTCGACCTCGGCGATCTCGAAGTTGTCCTCGGTCGGCCAGCCCTTCGGGCGGGACGCGAGCCTGACTTCGAGTGCGGTGTTGGTCATGGTCGGACCATCTCCATCCATTGCGTTTCGGATCAGTTATCCGTTTCAACCGTCTGTCGGTGACGACTGTTCCGGAATGTGACCTAGACCGCAGGGAGAAGTGTCGTGACGTCTCGGTAGGCGAAGCCGAGCTTGCGGTACAGGGCGATGGCCGTGGTGTTGTGGTTCTCGACGAAGAGGGCGCAGGTGCCGTAGAGCGCGAGCAGTGATGACGTGACGAACTGGCAGACGCGGTGGCCCAGGCCCTGGCCTGTGTGGGACGGGTGGACGGCTACGCCCATCATGAAGCCGACGTCGGTCGACGACCACGCCTCTGCGGCGGTGGCCACCAGGTTGTCGTTGATGTGCACGCCTGCCCAGCGGTGGACGCCTTTTTCGCCTGGCCAGGCCCAGGAGTCCGGGTTTGCCTCGCGTAGGAGGGGTTCCACGTCGGTGGTGGTGCTTAACCAGGTGGCGTCGGTAGGGAGGTCGAGGCTGCCTTTGCGGTCCATCCAGCCGAAGGGTTTGTCCTCTACCCACGGGGTGGGCATCAGCGGTTCTACCTCTTCGGCCAGTTTTCGTTCCAGCAGTGGGCGTAGGTCGACGCCTCTGCCGTGTGCTGCCAGCAGGGATGCCACGCCTTCTGCTGGGCCTGTCAAGACCAGCCGGCGGCGTTTGGTGAGGGCTGGTGCGTGTACGGCTACCGCGCCGCCGTGTTCCCAGGCCGCACCACCGCACGACAGCGCCTGAGCTGCCCAGCGGACCATCGGGTCGTCGCTGGCGTCCTGCACGTCGGCGGTGGTGCGTAACCGGCGCACTCAGTCCTTCTGCTTGCGGCGCAGCAAGGTTCGCTTCGCGAGCGAGTCCTCCAGCGCCTGGTACGCGACGTCCATCGCCCGGTTGTACTCGCCCTGGGGGCGTGGGGGGACGGACTCGTCCGGCTGTGGGGGCGTGACCATCTGGAGCCAGCGCTCGTTCCACAGTTGCTCGACGGCCGCCTCCCAGTGCAGGGCGGCGCCCATCCGCACGACCCGCTCGCGATCGCGCACCTCGGCGATCTCGTGCTGGGTCGACGCGAGCCGCGCGGCGAGCTCGGCACACCGCACCTCGTCCAGCTTGCGCTGGCGAGCGGCCGCGTCCGTGGCGATGGCGATGATCTCCTTGTAGCGCTCAACCGCGGAGATCGTCGGCACCTCGATCACCTCCTCGCTCTGACGCTGCGACGGGACCGGGTCGAACATCGTCATCATCGGGTTCATGACGCTTCTCCAGTGTCGAACGGGATGATCACTTGCGGTCGCGAGTGCTCGAACCGGTCGAAGAACAGGCCGCGGCGTGGTCTCGGCGACCACGCCATCACCTGTTCGGGTCCGAGCGACAGCAGTTCCTTGCCCTGGACGTCGAACGCCACCCAGGCGCCGATGTCGTCGTAGACGCCGGGCGGGAGGCTCGCCTTCAGCCTCTGCACGCCGCGCCACCAGCCCAGCACGTGCGTGCGGTTCTCCGGGCCGTGCTTGAGGACCGTCCGCAGACTGTCCACGCCGGACATCCTGGTGGTCGTGTTCTTCTGCTCCAGCAACGTCTGCGCGGCGTCCACGCCGTACAGCACCAGGTAGTGCGGCTTCAGCGGCGCGTCCGTCTCGCCCGTGTTGATCGACTGCAGCCGGGCCGCCGTCTCGTCCAGCAGGTCGCGGACGCGGTTGATGCCGATCACCTCTGCATCATGCCCGTCCGCGCTCAGGCGCTTTGCCAGATGCAACGCGGAGGGCATCGCCTCCTCGACCAGGCAGGCCAGCGTGAAGACCGCCTCGTGCGGGCGGTGCTGCCTGCCCAGTGACGCGGCCGCTCCGCCGAGCACCGCGGCCGCGTCCTGGACCACGGAACCGATCACCGCGATGTTGCGGCCCGGTGTGCGGGCGAACCGCACCCGTGCCGCGCTGCCCGCGACGTCGATCACCTGCCCAAGAAGCACGGTAGGCGATGCGTCGCCGGGTCGCAGGCCGAGGAAGTCCTGCGTCGCGTCGATCAGCGGGATCTTGCTGCCGTCGAACAGGCCCGGTGCCTGGCCCGGTGCGCGCCGCCACAGGTCGGTCTGCAGGGAGTCCATGGTGCCCTTGGACGTCGAGTCCGGGATGCGGCAGATCTCGTTGCCGGGCTTGACACCCGACTCGTGGTTGATCACCGCGTGCCAACGCGGGAGCTCGACGGCGGCGTCGTTCTGCGGCTCTGCCAGCACGCGACGGGCCTTGGGCAGCGCGATGCGGACGGTGAACTGCTCGAAGATCGCCGACTTGCCCCAGAAACCCTCGATGCCCGAGACGTCCTGCGACGACAGCACGAGGTGGATGCCCTGCGAACGGCCGCGGCGCGCCACGTCCTCCAGCAGTTGCGTGGCGGCGGCGGTGACCTGGTCGCGTTCGCCGAACAGGTACTGGAACTCGTCGATCACCGCGACGATCCGCGGCCAGCGGCCGGACGGGTCCTCTGCGCGCAGGTCCTGCAGCTTGGTGACCTCGTGCTGCTTGGCCGCGTCCGCGCGCCGGCGCATCTCGTCGGACAGGTACCGCAGCAGTGCCACGCCGAACTCGCGGTCGGTGTTGACGTTCACGCCGACCAGGCGCGCGTGCGGCAGCCACGACGGGTCCTTGCGGCCCGGCGCGAACTGCGCGAACGACACGCCTTCCTTGAAGTCCAGCAGGTACAGCTCGAGCTCGTTCGGCGAATAGCGCGCGCACAACGAACCGAGCATCGCGTAGAGGAAGTTCGTCTTGCCGGAACCCGAAGGCCCGCCGATCAACGCGTGCGGCGAGGTGTCGCCGAGCTGCACGCAGACCTGTTCGCCGTCGTCGAAGCCAACGGGCGCAATGACTCCGGCCGAAGAGTTATCCGTCCACGGCCGGTCGGGCAGCAGATCTTCGAACTTGCCCATGCGCGAACGTCGTTCCTCGCGCTTCTCCGCGATGGCGGCACAAGCGCGGGGCACCAACGTGCGCGGCAGCGCGTCGTCCAGCGTGACGGTCACGTTCTTGCCGGTCATCGTGCAGAACGCGGTGCCGTCGCTGCGCAACGACACCGTCTCCACCGGCGAGTTGATCGTGATCGGAATGTCCACGATGAACAGCTGCACGCCGCACGCCAAACCGTTGCGCGCCACGCGTTGCAGCTGTTGCTGCTGGTCTTCCTTCAACGCCTTGCGGTTGCCGAACAGCACGGCGATCCGCCACGGTTCGGTGCGCCGGCCCTCACCGCTGACCGCACGAACGGTCAGATGGCCGTCGACCAGAACCTTGGTGTGCACCTGGCGAATGTGCTCGGACAGCTCGTCCAGCAGCTCGTGCAGCCGGGCCGGGTCGTGCACGGTCAGCAGGTTCGCGCGGGTCAGCGGGTAGAGCCCCGGCAACGACCCGGTCAGCTGGCCGACGTCCCACACGTGCACGTGCACGAGCCCGGGCTGGAAGTGCGACAGCACCCGCAACAAAAGGCTTTCCACCAGCGTGTCCGCGAGCTGGCGAGTGTCCGGTGTGGACGAGATGTGCAGGTGTGCCTGGTCCAGCAGCGGTACGGCGACGGGGAACGGCCTGGTCTCCGGCGCCGACGTCACCACGCCGGTGCCGATGCGCCACAGCTCCGGCACGCCCTCGCTGCCGTCGTGCGTGCCGGGGTGGCCGAGCCACGACTCGTGCGGCCACGACGCGGGACCGGCGGCGACCGAGTTCACCAGCTCGGTCAGCTGCTCGGGGCCCGAGGTCGTCCACTCGTGGAACGACTGCTGCCAGTCGTACTTGATCTGGTCGAGGCGTTCGGCGAACTGGGTCATCGAGAGCGGCGCCTGACGCGGGTTCTTCGCGCGCTTCTCGTCGACCGTCAGGAACGAGGTGACGTCCTTCAAAGCGACGTCCTGCAACGCCTTGTCGACGCCCATGCCCCGCACGGTGAACTCGAACATGTCCTTGGCGTGCTCGGCGGCGAGCGCCCGGTGTTCGCGCGCCACCGAGCCCAGCGCGGCCGAAACGGCGCGCTGGAACTCCGCGAAGGCGTCCTCGATCCTCTGTCGCCGGTCGTCCCGCCTGCTCATCACAGCTCCACCGTGAGTCGTTGGATGCGCTCCAGGGTTCCCACCATCAGCTCGAGCTGATCAGGGAATCTTTCCTTCGCACGCACGAACTCCGGTGGAAGCAGCGACTCGTGGTGGTTCTCGCTCGACTCGGCGAGGATCGCGACGGCCTCGTCGAGGCCCTCCTGCGCTGATCGCACGTTGCGGTACGACTCACGCAGGATCTCGCTCGCCTGCTCCAGCGCGGCGCGAACCTCGCCGATGGACGCCATCAAAGCCTGCTGTTGATGCCCTCGGCCCCGGAAATGCCGGCGCCGAGGTAGTTCTGCAGCTCGCTCACGCCGGACACGACCTGGGCGAACTGGGCGTTCGTCGTCTCGACGTCCGCCTGCACGGAGCCCTGCGTGACCGATGTCAGCAGTTGCTGCGCGTCCTCGGCGAGCTCAGCCGCCTGTTGGAGGGCGGACTGGCTCTGAGCCGCCTTGTCGATCGCCTGGGCAATTGCGGCACGGACCTCTTCGATGCTGGCCATGTCGGCTCCCGAACCCTCCGGAACAGCGTGGTCTGACGACCACCCTTAGTAGAGATTGTGCCCAGATTTTCACAGTTGAGAGCGAAGATCGGCTAACCGGGTGGATGCCTGAATCCACTCGAACGGGCCTTGCTTTAATGATCAGTTGAGCGCGCCGCTGGCCCCTTGCCCAAGCGTGTCGTGACACTCACAATGCCGCCTACAGCCTGTCGTGCTGAAGCACCGACCGGCCGGGTGAATCAAGACGGCCTGCTGGGTGACTTGTCACGCGGAGTGCCTGCCCCGAACGGGTCATCTCCCGCCCACACCTCGACCATGACGCGCTCGGCGCCCGGCACGAGTTGGTTGATCAGCTCCGGCTCGTCCAGCACGGTCCACGCCGTCGGTGGCTCGCACGCCACCCGTGGTGCCGAGAAGCCCTCACCCAGGCCGCGCACGAAGGTGCGTACGGCCCGAGCCAGCGCCGCGGCGACGTTGTGGGTGGCCTTCTCCGTGCTCGGTCTTGTGATGACGACAGCCCAGCAGCCCGGCTCTTCGTCCGAGCAGTCACGGGCGTCCACGATCTGAGCGCCCGCACGGCTGATGAGCGTGTCGCACGCGGCACGCGCCTGTTGCTCGTTCGCTGATTCGACCACCACGGTGATCACCAGCACGAGGTCGTCTTCATCCATGACACCCGAAATGGTGTCAGATGACCCTCCGCACGAACTCCAGCACCCGAGTGACGGCCTCGCCGTCGGTCAGCAGCCCGTCCACGACGTGCTCCTCGAACGCGGATCCGCGGATCCGGTCGGTGCCCGCGCGGGTGTCCGAGATCGGCACGATCTCGTCCTCCGACCCGTGCAGCCACAACGTCGGCAGGTCGCCCAGCGCCGGGCCGAAGCTGACCTCGTCCATGAGGTCGGCCAGCCCGTTGGACGCGCCGTCCCACATGCCGAGCACCGGCGAGACCAGGATCAGGGCGGCGAGCCCCGAATGCGTTTGCGCATAACGAACCGCGGCGGGTGCGCCGGTGAAGTGTCCAATGAGGACGACCGGTCTGTCGGCGGCTTTCACCACCGCCTCGATGTCCTCGCTCACCGCGGCCGGAACACCGGCTGTGCGCAGTGAACGGGCGATGCGCTCGCCGTGCGGAAGCACGGCGAGCCATCCAGGTACGTGCATCTACGAAGCGTAGAAGGCGCTGATCTCGATCCGGCCACCGGAACAAACGGGGCCAAGGGTCCACGGCACGGTCAGCGCCGCCGTCTCGTCCGGCGGAATGGCCGCGGCCTTCGACGGCTCCGGCTGGCACGGGCCCTCCACGGGCTCGTTGCCCGACGGCACGACTCCCCAGTGCAGGTTCGCCGAGGCCTTGCCGCCCGGTGCGAGCGTCATCGCCGCCGGACCCGGATCCGCCTTGCGCTCCAGCTTGGTCGGCACCGCGCCGGAGGCGTTCTCCAGCTGGAAACCGCTGTAGCCGTTGAGCGTGCACGGCATCGTGCCGGAGTTCGTGACGACGAACTTGCCGTACCTGTTGCCCGCGCCGGCGTCCGTGGGGGCGACCTCGCCCTTGAGCGCGGCCGAGTCGCAGCGCTTCACGGCCGGAGCGGCCGCGCCGGAGTTGCCGGCCGGGGCGGTGGACGAGGCGGGTGCCGACGATGACGACGGCGACGTGGACGTCGGCAGCGTTTGCGAGGCGTTGTCCGGGGTTCTCGTCCCACAAGCCGTTACGGCGGCAAACGCGGTGAGCACCAGTCCGCAAGCGATCAGACGACGAGTCATGGGTGCACCTCCTACCACCGAAGGATGTGCCCAAATATCAACTAGCCCACACACCGTGCCGAAAATTCACCGTATCTGGTGGACGTCCCAGCCGTCCGGCAGTTCGGACATGCCCTTCACCGCAGCGGTCCAGATGTACGTCCACGCGATCCGGCCGTCGGGCAGCACGACGCGCACGCGGCGGTAGTCCTCGCCCTCGTACTCGTCGAGCAACGGCAGCGCGTCCTCGGGCGACCTGAGCCGCAGCACGAAGCCCGGCACGCCCAGCCCGGCGCCGGGACGCAGCGCGGGGTAGCCCATGCCCGTGTCGAACAACGTGCCGGGCAGATGGGTCTCCTCGGACTCCACCACGTGCGGCTCCATCAGGTGCCAAGCGTTTGCGCCCGGCTGGAGCGTGCCGTAGACGAAGAGCAGCTCTGGCCAGTCGTCGGCGGACGGCTCGCCGTGGATCTCGGTGACGTCCAGTCCGTCGCTCATCGCGGCCCTTTCGCCCAGCACGCGGGCACCTCGCTGCGAGACGTCCGCGCAACGGACCATACGGCCGTTGAAGAGCACGGGCATCCGCTTCTTGGAGCCGGCCGTGTAGGCCAGAACGCTGTCGATGACACCACCGTTGTAGAGCACCACGCGGCCCGTGTGGACACGCGCGAGGCGATAGCGCAGCCCGCGTCCCTCACAGCGGTCCAGCACACGCAGCTGCTCAGGCGTGGCGAACCAGATGGAGTGCTCCTCGGTGACGCCGGGAGCCCCCGCGAGGGTGGCGGGGCGCTGGCCGTCGCGCATGCGCAAACCGGCGGCCCAGACAGCAGAAAGGCCCTCGCATCGTGCGCGTAGCACGACCGCGGGGCCTTCAAGTCCGAGCTCTTCGCGAAGCCAGGTGAGCTTGCTCGGGTTGGCGTTCGAGCCGTAGCCGAGCACCGGCATCCGGGTCGCCAACGGGGCCTCGCCGTGGTTCGCCAACCATTGGTCTAGGTCGATGTTCTCCGGCTCAACTCGCCATCCCGACTCCATCGTGAGGTCCGGTCGCACTGGCCAGCCCGTTTCGTCGACGTGGACGAAACAGTGGTCTGGACGAGTGCCCGGATAGGGCTCCGCCGGATGGCTTTCGTCGGTGAACGGTTGGGCCATTGGTCCATTGTGCCAGCCCGAGGGGCCGGATGGCGCCCCCTGATCGTGACCCATCCGATGATCGACCCGCGTTTATAGGGACTTAGTGAGAACTAACACTGCGCAATCGGGTGACTGACCCGATGTCTCCCTGTCGACACTCCGGCCGGGCTCAGGGGGCGTCATAGCGTTCCTGCGCCTGGGTGACCTCGGGCTGGTTCGCCGCGATCCAGTGGGCGAGCGCCACGAGGTGGTTCGCCGCACCCTTGCCGAGAGGCGTCAGTGAGTACTCGACGTGCGGCGGGATGACCGGATAGACCTCGCGATGCACGAACCCGTCCCGCTCCAGCGTCCGCAACGTCTGCGTGAGCATCTTCTCGCTGGCGAGCTGCAGCTCACGCCGCAGTTCGCTGAACCGCCACGCCTCCCCGTTGGAGAGCGCCTGCAGCACCAGCACGCCCCACCGGCTTGTGACGTGCTCCATGACCGCCCGCTCAGGACACATCGTGACCTGCATGCTCACCTCCACGTAAGTACCCAACTTCAAAGTGGGTACTTACGAAAGGTTAGCGCTATCCCTAGCTTTGTGGCTATGACGATCCTCATCACCGGAGCAACCGGCCAGCTCGGCAACGCAGTGGTCCGCCACGTCCTCGCCCGCACGGACGAGCAGGTCATCGTGTCCGTGCGCAGCCCGGAGAAGTTCACGCTCGACGGCGTCGAGGTCCGCCAGGGCGACTTCGAGCAGCCCGAGACCCTGAACTTCACCGGCGCCGACAAGCTGCTGATCGTGTCCGGCGAGGCCCCCGACACGGACACCCGCATCCAGCAGCACAAGAACGCCATCGCCAAGGCGGTGGAGCACGGCGTGGGCCACATCTTCTACACGAGCCTCACTGACGCGGACACCTCGACCGTCGGCGTGGCGGTGGTCCACAAGGCCACCGAGGAGGCCATCCGGGCCACCGGCATCCCGTTCACGTTCCTGCGCAACGGCATGTACCACGAGAACTACCTCGGCGCCCTCTCCGGCGAGACCGTCGCGGTCTCCACGAAGGACGGCCGCGTCGCGAGCGCGGCACGTGACGACTTCGCCCTCGCCGCCGCCGTCGCGCTCACCACCGGCGGCCACGAGAACCAGGTCTACGAGCTCACCGGCTCGACCTCCTGGTCGTTCCCGGAGCTCGCCGGCGACAGGTTCCGCGACGTCAGCGACGACGACCTGATCGCGGCGGGTCTGCCCGCGTTCGTGGTCGACTTCTTCGTGGCGATCCGCGAGGGCGTGTTCGCCGAGGTCCGTCCGGACCTGGAGAAGCTGATCGGCCGCCCCTCCACGCCGATCGCCGTCTAGTTGAACTCCGGATGCGCCTCCGGATGCGCGTCCCACCACTTGCGGTACTCCGGGTTCCGGTCCAGCACCGACCGGTAGGCGTCGGCGGCGCACGCGAACACCTCGTGCGCCCGCCCGGCCACCGGCGAATCCCTTCGGGTGGCCACGAAGATGTCGGTCATCAACGGCATCCCCCGCAACCGCCGGATCACGATCCCCTCCCCGGTCCGGGACGGCGCGGCGGCGAACGACACGCACCCCCCAGCGACCAGCCCGCGAGCCATGCTGGCCTCCCCGGTGTGATGGGTGAGCCGAGGCACGAACCCGGCATCCGCACAGGCCTGGAACATCTGCGTCCGGCTGCCGATGTGCTGCTTGGGCGGCGTGACCCAGTCCCGGTCAGCAAGATCAGCGAGGTCGACCTCGTCCAGCAAGGCCAGCGGATCGGTCTCCGGCAACGCCACGAACGCCGGCTCGGTCACGAGCTTCCGCAGCTCGATCCCGGCCAGATCCCGCGCGTGCATCCCGTCGAAGAACTCGAACAACGCCACGTGGACCTGCCCGGCCTCCAGCATGTCCACGATCTCCGCGGACGAAGGCCGAACCTCCGCGCGCACGTCGGCGTTGAGCGCCCGAAGCCCCTCGACTACCGAGGCGAAGTACAGGATCGGGATGCAGCCGAAGATCAGCGGCCCACGCCGGTCGGTCTCCCGGGTGTTGGCCATCAGCTGCGCCATCTCGTCGAGCACCAACCGGGCGGTGCCCAGCACTCGGCGCCCCAGGTCCGTTGGGACGCAACCGTTGCGCGTTCGGTCGAAGAGCTGGCCACCGACGAGGCGTTCGACGGTGCGCAGCTGGGCGGACAGGGCGGGTTGGGTGAGTCCGAGCCGCGTCGCGGCCCTGGTGACGCTGCCTTCTTCGGCGATAGTTCGTACCGCGCGAAGGTGGCGGAGCTCCAACTCGGGCATAAAGACCTTGTATCCCCCTTCTGAATGCACCGCCACCCTTCGATCGGGGCATAGTGACTTTCGATCGATCATCCGGCCCGGCGCTTGCGGCAGCGCCCGAGGGTCCGGCGCGGGAGGGTGCGCACCCCTCGGTTCGACGCTGCTGTCGCGCACCCTGCGCTCCGCGGCAGTAGCGTCGAACCCATGGCGGTGAAGGACTCTCCCACGAGCTGGGTCAACGAGCACATCCAGAAGTACGTCGAGACCAACGGCGCCGAGGGCCACGAATGGCGGCCGGGCGTGCACACGTTGCTGCTGACCACCAAGGGACGCAAGAGCGGCGAGATGCGGCGCACGGCGCTCATCTACCAGCCCTCCGGCGACGACCACGTGGTCGTGGCGTCGCAGGGAGGCAAGCCCACGCACCCCGCCTGGTACCTCAACCTCGAAGAGGAACCCGTGGTCGACGTCCAGGTGGCGGCGGAGAAGTTCCAGGCGCGCGCCCGCACGGCCGGGCCCGACGAGCGGGACCGGCTGTGGAAGCTGATGACCGAGGTCTGGCCGGACTACGACGACTACCAGCAGAAGACCGATCGCGAGATCCCCGTCGTGGTGCTGGAGCGGATCAGCGGATAGGGACCGCCGCGCCCGTCACGACCACCCGGCGGTCCTCGCGAGTCGCGTCGACCTCCAGCCGCGACGGCCTGCCCATGTCCTCGCCCTGGCTGATGACGAACCGCTGCGGCCCTTCGAGATCGCGCAGGTAGCCACCGAAAGCGGCCGCGGCGGCGCCCGTCGCCGCGTCCTCGACCACACCCCCGACCGGGAACGGGTCGCGGGCGTGCACCAACTCCGCGGACTCGCGCCAGAACAGGTGCACCGTCGTCAGGTCGTGCGCCAGCATCAGGTCGCGCAACGCGTCGAAGTCGTAGTCCAGCTCGCGCAGCTGCTCGCGGTCGCGCACCGGGATCAGCAGATGCCGTGCCCCGCCGAAGCCGACGTGCACCGGCCCGTCGCCGATCTCCTTGTACCCCAACGCTTCCAAAGCCGCGGAAACCAGGGCCGGGTCCGCGACGGAACTGTCGGTCGGCACGCTGGTCAGCGACGCGGTGCCGCCGGAGGTCTCGATGGTGATCTCACCGGCCGGCGTGTGGAACGTCAGCGGCCCGTCGCCGATCCGCTCGGCCAGCGCGACGGACGTGGCGATCGTGGCGTGCCCGCAGAACGGCACCTCGGCCTTCGGGCTGAAGTACCGCACGTCGAACGAGCGCTCGGCCCGCGGCAGCACGAACGCCGTCTCCGAGTAGCCCACCTTCGCGGCGATGGCGAGCATCTCGTCGTCGGTCAGATCGGACGCGTCGAGCACCACGCCCGCCGGGTTCCCGCCGGCCGGATCGGTGGTGAACGCGCTGTACCGCAGTACGCCCTTGTCGCTCATACCCCGGTCCAACGCGTAGCGGTGCTGAAGTCTTCCGTGCAGGTTCTTGCTGGTGAAGTAGGTCAGCCCGGCCTTCTCCAGCACCCGGCCGGACGCGACGTTGCGCGCGTCGGTCCCGGCGATGACCCGGTCGGCGATGGCGAGCGCCTTGTCCCGCAACTCCACGGCGACCTGGGAGGCGACGCCACGTCCCCAGTGCGCCGGGTCGATCCAGTAGCCGATCTCGATCTCGCCGAGGTCGCCGTCGAGCATCTGCGCCAGGCCGATGACCACGCCGTCCTCGACGACCACGTGCAGGCCGAAGCCGTGGTCCTCCCAGTGCCGCAGCGCCTGTTCGTGCCGTTCCGCCACGTAGTCCGGAGTCCAGGGCATGCCGTTGCCGACGTACGCCGTCATCCGAGGATCGGACGCCCACCGCAGCATGTAGCCGAAGTGCTCGTCCTCCCACCGCACGAGTTCCATGGCGACCATCGTGCCTCAGCTGAACTGGGGGAGTAGCCCCTCGCACGTGCGGACCACGATCTGCGCGGCCTTCCGGTGCTCGTGAGACGCGTGGACGTCCGCGGCCTGCGCCTGCCACCGGAGCAGCGCGTCGAGCAGGGCCTCGCGCAACTCCCGCGCGTCGGCCTCGTACTCGAAACCCAGCCGTGCCAACGGAGCGACGCCCTCGGCGCCGATGATCCGCAACGCCTCCGCCTGGAGTTCGGCGGGCAGCTTCGTCCGTCCGGACTGCAGCGCCGCCACGAGTCGCAACTCGCGGAAGTCGTGCGCGGAGGCGACGACCCGTTCGAGGTCGGCCATCAGCTTGCGGGCGTTCTGCCGCGGCTCCATCCGGAACAGCACGTCGAGCGCCAGCAGCGCCGAGCGCGCCTTGAGGATCTCGCGGCGTTCGACGAAGTGGACCGCGATCGAGTCGCGCAGCTCGCCGAGCCCGCTGCGCTGCACCAGCTGTCCGGTCAGCTTCACCTGCGAGTCGAAGCCCTGCCTGATCAACGCGGTGATCAGGCGGACGCCGAAGATCCCGAACCGCTCCAGCAACGCCTGCCGCACGGCCGGTTCCATCGTCAGCGGGAACTGCTCGCCGGCGAACCGGTCGGCCGACAGCAGGTGGTCCTCCAGCTCCTCGCGGCCCAGCGACGACAGCACGCGCAACGCGGCGAACTCGTCCTCCCGCAACGTCTTCGCGGCCACCGCCAGCAGCCCGGCGACCGAGACCACGTTCTGGCACAACGGCTCCACGGCCACGTCACGGCGGTAGCGGCGGGCGATCTGCTTGGCGGACGACAGCGCGTCGATCCGCCCGGCCCCGATCTCGTCGGCACGGGCGAGCACCGCGACCGTGTGCACGGCGGCGGTGCGGGCGATCGGGTGGTCGTTGGCGGACTGCAGGAACTTCAGGTCCTCGTCCTGCACGTGCCGCATCAGGTACAGCAACGCGTCCGCGTCACCGAGCACCTGCTCCGGCGTGGCCTCGGACGGGGTGTCGATCAGCACGACGTCGCGCAACGTCCGCGCGGGCCAGTCGACGACGATCCGGTCGGCGCGGTCGAACTGGCCGGTCTCGACGTGGTTGCGGCTGCCCCGCCTGCCGATCGGGACGTCGTGCGGCCGGCCGGGTCCGGCGAACACCTGCGCGCGTGGCTCGGTGCCGCCGCGGTACCAGACGAACGAGCCCTGCGGCGTGAACTCGTCGCCGACCAGAGCGTTGACCACAGTGGACTTGCCGATCCGCGACCGGCCGGCCACCGCGATCCGCACGGGTTCGGTGTAGCGCTCGACGTGCGAGCGCAGCCAGGCCGTGGCGCGGGGGCTGTCGCGGTAGACGCCCAGCGCCTCTTGCAGCATCGACCAGACGACGCGGTCCAATGTCACGCGGTGAGCTCCATCGCCGGACCCCCGAGTGCCTGTACCCGCTTGTAGAGCGTGACGAGTTTGTCCAGCTCCTTGCGGCCTTCCCGCATCCTGCGCTCGCGTTCGGTCTGGTCGTCCTGCACCGCGCGCTTGGCGCTGCGGGCCGACTCCAGCAACGTCTCCTGCAGCTCTTCGGCGAGCGTGCTGAAGTGGTTGCGCAGCGAGCGCTGGATGTGCCGCCCGGAGTCGCGGACGTCCTTGGAGAACTTCATGAAGAAGTCGTCCACGTGCCGTTGGGCGGCGGCCTTCGCGGCTGCCTGGCGGCGCTTCAGCCGTTGGTCGCTCTCGTCCAAAATGGACTTCCCGCCGAACAGCGCGCCGGCGCCGAGCGAGATCACGTTGATCAGCGGCATGCCCGCCAGCGAGGTGACCAGGCCGAACATCAGCACGCCGCCGTAGGAGCCGCGCAGACCGGTGAAGAGCTTCTGCGGCACGGAGAACGGCTCGATCTTCGGCTTCTCCAGCTTGCTCACCGGTTCGAGCAGGTCGTCCGGCAGCACCGAGCCGGGGATCAGGTCCTCGCGGTAGACGGGGAAGTTCTTGGCGACCTTCGTGGCCACCCACTCCGCGCGTTCCATCAGCCAGGCGAAGTTCGTGGTGGCGGCCTCGTTGAGGTTGTCCTCCAGCCACTGCTCGAACTTGTCCCAGGCGATCGCGGGGTCGGCCTCGTCGTAGGTCTTGTCGACCTCGCGCAGGATCTTGCGGGTGCGGTCGCGGAGGTCGTACTCGACGTCGGAGATCAGGTCTGCCATCTCGTCGTTGAGCACGTTCTGCCAGCGCGCGGACCGGCGCCGCAGCTCGTCGACCCGTCGCTGGGCCTCCTGCAGCGTCGAGATCGTGGCGACCGTGCGGGACGAGTCGTGCGCCGTCAGCTCCTCGCGCAACGGCGTGACGAGCTGCGTGATCGCACTCGAGGCGACGACGGCGACGGCGCGGCGGGCCAGCAGCTCGGCGCTCGCCACGATGTCGCTCTGCACGCACGTCACCAGCTCCGGGAACCCGGACTCGGCGTTGAGTCGCTGGTCGCCGGTCTTCGCGGCGCGCAGCCTGAGCGCGCTCGACACCGGGATGAGCTTCGCGCGGACGCCGGCGCGGGCGAGCAGGGCCCTGTTGCGCTCCACGACGCTGCGCCAGCTCGGCACGAGGTCGATCTTGGTGACGACCACGGTGACGTTCGGACAGGCCTCCATGACCTTCTTGAGCAGCGTCATCTCCGCCGACGTCAGCTCACCGGTCGCGTCGGAGACCAGCAGCACGGCGTCGGCCTGCATCAGCGTCGCGAACGTGCTGGCGGTGTGCGCGGACCGGGTGTCGCCGACGCCGGGGGTGTCGATCAGGACCAGGCCGCTGTCGAGCAGCGCGCGCGGAATGCCGATCTCGGCCCGCACGACGTGCTGCGCGGCGGCCTGTTTCGTCACCTGGTCGATCGGCACGGCGATGCGCTCGGTCGGTGTGTGGAAGATCGATCCGCCCGCGGACGCGTTGCGGACCAGCGCCGCCGACGGGGTGTCGGCGTGCTGGACGAAGGTCGGCACAGTCGTCGTGATGTCGTCGCCCACCGCGCAGACGGGGGCGTTGAGCAACGCGTTGACGAGCTGGCTCTTGCCTTGTTTGGACTCGCCGACGACGAGAACGCGCAACTTCGGGTCGAGTTGCTGTGCCCGCTTTTCGCGCAGCCGGGCCTCCAGATCGGGCCTCCGGTGCGTGACGCAGGCCCCGATCGTCTCGTCGAGCACGTCGAGCCAGGGCGGTGCCATCACCTGACTCATAGTGCCGTGTTCACCCCCTTGGGTGAAAGCCTCGAACGCGATACCGGTTTTGTTCGGCCAGACGGGGCTGTTCGGAAGGACGGTGACGTTGCTCACCGAGCGAAACGTGAACGGTTTTGATCGTTTTGTCAGCCGAGACGACGAACCGGCCCTGTCCACGAGAGACAGGGCCGGTCCGCGTCGGGAGGGTGGCTCAGCCGAGCAGGCCCAGGTCCAGGTCGCCGACGACCGGGACGTTGTGGGTCACGTCGGTGACGGTGCCGAGCACGTTGCCGACGCCGTGGTCGCCGACCAGGCCGGTCGCGGTGCCGGTGAGGCTCGTGGCGGTGTCGACGACGCCGGCCGCGGTGTGCTCGGCGGTGATGACGGTCTCGGTGGAGTGCGCCGTGAGGTTGCCGTCGGCGAGGTCGCCCAGGCCGGAGACGTTCAGGACACCGAGGTCGGCGCCGCTGCCACCCAGCACGCCGAGGGCGTCGTGGGCGAGACCCGTCACGCCGCCCAGGTGGCCGAGGACGCCGTCCACGCCGGGAACGGCCGAGGTGACGCCGTCCAGCGGCGCGTCGACGGTCGCGGTGGCGGTGTCGGCCACGTCCAGCACGGTGCCGGTGAGCGGCGACGCGGTCTGGTCGAGGACGCTCGTCACGTCGCCGACGGCGGAGAAGTCGCCGTCGAGGCCGATGTTGGTCGACGTGTACTGGCCGAGGGTCTTGTTGGCCGCGATGAGGTTGAAGCCGTTCTCGTCCGCCGCGAGCACGCCGGCCGACGACGTGTGCAGGTCGCTGAGGCTCACGCCCGACGAGGTCAGCTGAGACGCGACCGCCTGCAGCTGGCTGATGGCGCCGAGCGGGCCGTCCGCGAGGAGGGTGTCGGTGGGCAGGGCCAGGTCCACACCGTCGATGGCGGGCAGGCCAGCGGGGGTGGCGGGCAGCAGGTCGATCACCAGCGGGATGACTTCCTGCACGTCGACGGCCGTGATGTCGGCCAGGCCAGCCTGCTCCAGGGTGCCCTGAGCGTCGGCCGCGAACGCGTCCTTGAGCGACGGGTCGCTGAGCAGGTTGAGCACGAAGTCGTGGAGCGTGCTGGGCTGGGTCATCTGAGGGCACTCCTGGTGAGACGCGGATGTCGTTCGGGGTGTGTGGCTGAAAGTTATGAGAGCGAGGCCGCCACCTGCATCGGGGATCACTCCCAGTGAATCCCCGTTCCCCAATGGGGTGACGGTCGTTGACCCCCTAGGGGATTAGGGGCCTCGCTTGAGTGCCACTTGTTCACCCGTGTAGGTACTGGTCGCTGCTGCGAACAGGTGAGGAAGAGACTTGGTGTACGTACTGGGAGTGGATGTCGGCACCACCCGGACGACGGCTGCCGTGTGCCGCCTCGACGGCGCCCGGGATGCCGAGATCGCCCTCGTGGTGCCCTCGTTCTTGCAGCTCACGGACGCAGGAACGTTCACGGTCGGCGAGCGCGGCGCGGTCGGGTGGACCGCTTCCGGTTTCGCCCGCCGGATCGGTGATGCGGTGCCGTTCGCGCTGGGTCCGGAGGTGTGCACGGCCGAGGAGCTCACCGCGTTGCTGATCATGTGGGTCGCCGGTGAGGTGGTCGCCCGAGAGGGTGAACAGCCCCGTCACCTGGCAGTGAGCCACCCGGCCGGGTGGGGCCCCTATCGCCGAGGCCAGCTCCACGCGGCGTTGCGGGCCGTCGGAATGCACGACGTGACGCTGGTGCCGGAGCCGTTGGCGGCGGCCGAGAACCACGCCGTGCGTTCCCGTGTGGTGCCTGACGCGTCATTGGCGGTGTTCTCGCTGGGCAGCCACGCGTTCTCCGCGTCGGTCGTCCGGCGTGCGCAGAAACGGACGTTCGAACTGCTCAACCACGTCGACGGCGTCGACCACCACACCGGTGCCGACTTCGACGACCTGCTGCTGGGACTGGTGCGAGGCCGGCTCGGCAAGGACGGCCTCGTGTCGTCCGCCGAGTGCGAGGCGGCGAAGCGGGCGTTCGGCCCGTCCGGTCAGTCCGTGGTGGTCAGCGGCGTGGAGATCGCGCGGGACGAGTTCGTGGACGAGATCCGGCCGTCCGTCGACCACCTGGTCGGCACCTTCGTCCGCGCCCTGGGCACCGTGCAGCCCGACGCCGTGCTGCTCGTCGGCGGAGGCTGCCGGATGCCGGTGATCGGCGACGCGCTGTCGTCCGCGGTCGACTGCCGGGTGCTGGCCGAGGCAGCCCCCGAGCACTCGGTCGCCAAGGGCCTCGCGGTCGCCGCGCGCCTGGTGCTGATGGGCCCCGAGGCCGAACCGGCGCCGCTCGACACGTCGGTCCTGGTGCACACCCGCGAAGCGTCGTTGCGCTTCCCCGTCGGCGAGGTCCCGAACCCCGACGACGACGAGTTCTCCGCGCCACCGCCCCGCCCGCCGGTGGACGTGTCCCCGCTGGAGCTGCCGCCGAGGCGGGTGAAGCGCGTCGCGAGCGCGCTGAAGCCCGCCGGACGCCGCTCCGGCTCCCGATCCCGAGACGATGATGAGGACGGCCGTTGAGCGTGACCACGCGAGCCAGGTTGGTGCTGGACGCCCCAGTGCGAGGCGTCCTCGACCGGATCAACGACGCAGCCGCAGGTGACCGCCTGCGCGTTGTCGTTGCGGCGCCTGGTGGTTACGGCAAGACAGCGCTGCTTTCGGAGATCACCAACACCGCTGTGCGCGTGGTCGACGACGCGCACCTGCTGGACGATGCTTCGTTGCGCGCACTTGCCTCCGAACCACTTTTGGCGCTGGCCTACCGCCCGTGGCCGCGGCGTGCGCTGCTCGCCGAACTGACCCGTGGCGCGGTCGTCGTGCCGTTGGAGCCACTTTCCCGTGAGGCAGTTCGTGAACTGCTGAACGCTCCTAAAGCCGTTGCTGACTTCGTGTTCGCGCAGACAGGCGGTGTGCCTCTGTTCGTGGAGCGTCTTGGCGCTGTCGCCGAGGTCTCTTCCGACGTGCTGAGTGCGTTCCGCGCCGAACTGGACTGGCTCGACCCCGATCTGCAGAAGTTCCTGCTGGCCGCCGAAGCCGGGGCCGCCCAGCGCCTGGATCTGCTGTCCGCGTTGCTGGACAAGGACTTCGACGAGGTCAGCGACATCATCGAGGCCGCCCGCGCCACCGGTCTGCTCGCCGAGGACGGCACCCTGCTGCCGCTTGCTTCGCGGGCCGTGGGGTCGTTGACCCGTGCTGAGCGCCGGATCGCGGTGCGGCAGAAGCTGGCCCAGCTCCAGCTCGACCGCGGTGGTCCCGTTCTGGAGTTGGTACGGCCGTTGCTCGACACCGGCATCGGCGGGCCCGTGTTCGTTGCCGCCGCTCGTGAGGCTTTGGCTTCGGATCCTGCTCTTGCGGCCCGGCTGTTCAAGGCCTCGACCGGGGGCGGAGTTCCTGCTGCCGAGACCGCCGCTTCGTGGGCGACGGCGTCGGCGATGGCGGGCGATCTGGACGGCGCTCTTCGCCTTGCCGACCAGGTCATCAGCGTTGCCGATTCGCCGCATCGCCGGACCGCGGCCGAGGTGGCGGCTGTCGCCTTGGCTCACCGCGGGCAGCTGGCGCGCAGCACCGAGTTGTTCCGGTGGGCCGCCACTCCTTACGCGGCTGCCTTTGCCGGGATCGGGTTGATCGGCACCGGGCACCTGTTCGAGGAGACGCCCCCGCAGCCGCCGACGATGCTCGGTGGTGCGGCCTCACTGATGTTGCAGGGGGTTCGGCAGTCGGTTGTCGGTGCGGAGACCGCCGCACTGTCCACTTTGGTCCGTGCTTCGTCGATGCTCGAACCTGCGGGCGGTGCGGTGTTGTTGCCGGACAGCCCGGCTGCGCTGGCCGCGCTGGTCGCGGTGCACTGCGGTGAGCCGAACGTGGCGGAGTCGGTGCTGGATCGCGCGGTCGAGACCGGTACCGGTGGCGTGCTGATGTCCGTGCGGCACCGGTTGTTGCAGGCTTGGCTGCACATGTTGCGCGGGAACCTGGCCGTGGCTCGCGAGACGTTGATGTCCGTTCGGGGGGCTTTCGAACCCCGTGACTGGATCTTCGCGGTGGCCCTCGAGATGGGTGTCGCCCGGCGGAACTCCGATCTGGCCACGTTGCGGCGGACGTGGGAGCAGGCTTGCGAGGCTGTTCTTCGGCATCCGGTGGATCTGTTCAGCCTGTTGCCGTTGGGGGAGTTCGCCGCGGCTGCTGCTCGGTTGAGGGATCACGAGCGGCTGGCGCCGCATCTCGCGCAGGCTGCCGCTCTGTTGCGGTCGCTGGGAAATCCGCCGTTGTGGGCCACGCAGTTGCACTGGAGTCTGCTGCACGCGGCGATCATCGACGAGAACACCGCTGCTGCTGAGGAGCATGCGGCCGCGTTGGCCGTTCATCGGGAGCGGAGCCGGTACTGCGCGATTCTGTCCGCGGCTGCCGAGTGCTGGCTGGACGTGGTGGCCGGCGAGGTCGACGCTGATCGGGTCGAGGAGGCTGCTCGCGGGTTGCACGCGGTCGGGCTTTGGTGGGATGCCTCCCGGTTGGCTGGGCAGGCCGCGATCCGGACTTCCGATCGGCAGGCGATGGTTCGGCTGCTGGACTGTGCCCGGTTGTTGCAGGGGCGGCCCGTTTCTGTTCGGCGTGGGGCCGAGGACGCCGCTCCGGTCGTCGAGGACGCCGGGAAGCTGAGTGATCGGGAGCGGGAGGTGGCTCAGCTGGTGGTGGAAGGGATGACCTACAAGCAGGTGGGGGATCGGCTGTTCATCTCCGCCAAGACCGTGGAGCACCACATGGCCCGGATGAGGCAGCGGCTGGGGTCTACGTCCCGGTCGGATTTGCTGGCTCAGCTGCGGCACATCATCGGGGGCTGACGCGTTCGGCTTCGCGTTTGATCATGGGGCGTCCGCCGTTCATCGTCGTGAACCCTCCGCTGGCCGCTGTAGCCCGATCGAGGGTCGAGGGTTGGGCTTGTTCGTGAGAAAATTGGTCCGATCGAGCGAGTAAAGGTTGTAACGCTCAGAGATGGCTATGCCCCCGTTGGGGGGAACGGCGCCGCGCATTGGGACGGTGCGGTTTGCTGGCGGTAGGCTTCCGCACCGTTGCTCGCCAAGCAGGTCAGGTGGAACGAGTTGCCGAGCCAGGACGACGCGAGACCGTCACGTCCGGTGGGACGCGACGCGTTGGCGCGCGACTGGGCGATCAAGGTCAGTCGTACCGCGTACATACCGCTGTCTGCTGCGAAGCTGACGGAGGAGCTGCACGAGCTGCTGAATCTGGTGGCCGAGGCGCTCGTCGGGGATCCCCAGGTGGCCTCGGTGGTCGGCACTCGGCTGGTGGAGATCCACTGCGTCGGCGCCGAGAGTCTGCGGGAGTCCATCGACGTTCTCGCGCGGTTCGTGGTGCAGGAGGGGGCCGACGCTCGGCAGGCCGCGCTGGTGGTCGGGGCTGTTTCGGCTTCTTACACCGGGGCGATTCAGGCGTTCGTCCTGGAGCAGCAGGAGAGTGTCAGTCAGGCGCTGTTGCGGGCGAATCGGGCTGTGCAGCTGGATTTGCAGGCCAGCGAGGAGCGGTTCGAGGACATTTTCGCGCATTCCTCCACCGGCATTGCGATGGTCGGGCTCGACGGGGAGCTGATTCGGGCCAACGAGGCGTTGTGCACCATTCTTCGGCGTGAAGATGTTGCCGGGATGACGCTCGCGGATTTGATCGCGCCCGCTGATCTGCCGCTCATCAACGACGCGCTGGCCGGCCTGCGGTACGGGCGGATGCGGCGGGTCGAGGAGCGGCCCCGGCTGATCGACCGCGATGGTGAGCACTTCCGGGTGTTGCTCGCGGCCACCGTGCAGAAGGATCCCGAGGACAACCCGCAGCACTTCGTCGTGATGATCGACGACGACAGCCAGCTCACGTTGCTCGGTGGGCGGTTGCAGTACCAGTCGTTGCACGACGCGCTGACCGGGTTGCCGAACCGGCAGTACCTCACGACGCGGCTGGAGTCGTTGCTGCACAGCGACATCGAGCACGGTGTGACGCTGTACCACCTCGATCTCGACGCCTTCGCGGTGATCACGGACGGCCTTGGGCGCGAGATCGGCGACAAGGTGCTCAAGCTCGTCGCGGAGCGGCTCAGTTCGGTGTTCTCCGCCGAGAAGGCGATGGTCGCCCGGCTTGAGGGCGACGAGTTCGCCGTGTTGGTCGAGAACGGGGCTGAGACTCCCGACGTCGACACGACGATTCGGACGATCGAGCACGAACTGGCCGAGCCCGTCTACTTCGGTGAGCACGGGGTCGCGGTGTCGTCGTCGATCGGGGTGTTGCCGCGGTTGCATCCCGGTGATCATCCCGCCGAGGTGTTGCGGGCCTCCGACATGACGTTGCGGCGTGCCAAGCGCAGCGGGCGGCGGCAGTGGGGGCTGCACGACGCCACGCAGGACAAGCGGGAGCAGGAGGAGTTCGCTCTTGCCGCCGTGATGCCCGGCGCCTGGGAGAACGGCGACATCGAGGTCGTGTTCAACCCCGTCATGAAGCTCGACGGGTCGGCGCGGGTGTGCGTCGAGGCCGAGCTGAACTGGCGGCATCGGGACGCCGGGCTGATCCAGCACGAGAAGTGCGTCGGGATGGCCGAGCACACCGGACTGATGTTGCCGCTCGGCGAGTGGATGTTGCGGACGGCCGCCGAGTCCGCGTGCCGGTACGAGGAGATGCTCGCGGTCTGCCTCACCGAGAGCATGGCGAACAGTCCGGACCTCGTGCGCGACGTGCGGCGCGTGCTCGCGGACACCGGGTTACCGGCCGGGCGGTTGTTGCTGGGCTTTCCGGTGCACGTGCTCGCGTCCGAGGACAGCGAGGCCGCCGACAACCTGGAACTGCTCTCCGACATGGGCATCCACATCGGCGCGCGCGACTTCTCCGGTTCCACCGCGGAGATCGAACTGGTCCGGTCGCTCGGCGTGGCGGCCGTGCGGGTGAAGGGGCGTTGCCAGAAGCCGGACGAGTTGGTCTCGCACGTGCTCAGCGACCTCTTCGGGTTCGTGCACGAGGCCGGTGGGCTCGTCGTGATCGACTCGATCGAGGACGCTGAGCAGCGCGACTGGTGGAGTGGCCTGGGCGCCGACGCCGGCGTCGGACCCGTGTTCTGCGTGAAGCCGACTACTGAGTGGCCCGACGCGGGCTGAGGTGCACGAGGATCAGTGCGAAACCCGCGATGGTCACCATCCGCAGGGCCGCGCCGATGCCGTTCCAGTCCTTCGACTGCCACATCGCGAACCACTCGCCGCCGACAGTGATGAAGCCGCCCAGGAACAGCGCCACGATCATCAGCAGACCGGCGGACGCGAACTTGCGCGCGCTGTCCTCCTTGTCGCGGACGTAGGCGACGGTGCCCGCGGTCAGCAGCACCGCGGAGATCGCCTCCCACAGGATGATCACGACGTAGACGATCGTGACGACGGCGGGGCTCGTGATCGCCCGCCACTTCAGCCCCTCGCCGAACGTGGTGTCCATCGCGAGGACGTGCTTCACGAACGCCTCGTTCGTGCCGTAGTCCGTGATGTTGCCGAGCACCACGAGAATCATGTTGAGGGCGATGAACCCGACGGTCACCGCGACGACCGCGCGCAAGCTGCCGACCCGAGCAAGAAGACGCATGAAGCGGACAGTAATCGATGAGGTGCTGTCGGTGAGGCGGGTTCGCGTCGGTTGAGCACGGTCAGCAGGGCGCGTGGAACTCCACCTGGGGCAGACGGCTCTGCCACAGTTGCTCGGTGAGCGCGCCGCGTGTGGTGGCGCAGATGCGGTCGGCCTCGTGCGAGACGTCGATGTCCCACAGGCGCAGCAGGCCGTCACCCCCGCCCGACAGCACCAGCGTCCGGCTGTCCGGTCTGAAGAGGACGTTGGGCTCGGCGCCGGACGCGAGCGCCATCGGCTGGCCCAGCGGGGTCGCCCTGGCGGGATTTCCGATGTCCCACAACCGGAACGTCTTGTCCGCACTGGCGCTCGCGAGCGTCTTCCCGTCCGGCGTCACCGCGAGCGAGAAGACCTGCTGCGTCTGCCCGGTGAGCACGCTGAGCGCCACCGGCTTCTCCCGGTCGCGCACGTCCCACAGCCGGATCGCCTTGTCGGCGCCACCGGTGATCAGCTTGGTGCCGTCCGGCGTGAAGATGACGCGCTGCACCGGTTCGTGGTGGTCCTCCACCGGTTTGCCGAGCAGGCGCGGTCGCGCGGGATCGGCCATGTCCCACAGCCGGAACATGCGGTCGCTGCTCGCGGTCACCATGGTCCTGCCGTCGGGGCTGAACGTCGTGTCGTTGACGTACCCGTCGTGCCCGGTGAGCGGCTCGCCCAGCTTCACCGGTCTCGCGGGATCGCTGATGTCCCACAGTTGCACCGACTCGTCGTCGCCGCCGGTCACCATGATCTTGTTGTCCGGAGAGAAGACCAGCTGGTTGGTGAACCGCGTGCCGAGCGTGATCAACGGCGTGAGCGGCACGACGTGCGCGGGATCGCTCGTGTCCCACAGCTGCAGCGACTTCTCACCCGCCAGCGTGCCGAGCACCTTGCCGTCCGGCCGGAGCTGCACCCGGACGGATCCCTTGTCGGGGCTGACCTTCACCGCTCCGAGGAACTTCGGCGTGAACGGGTCCGCGGTGTCCCAGAACCGCGCGGTCTTGCCGTCCTTGCCTCCGTTGCCGTCCGCGGTCACGAGCAGCTTGCCGTCCTCGCTGAACGACGTCACGCCCGCGTTCCCGGCGGGCACCGGCACCACGTGCCGCGGCAACGACCACAGCCGCACCGAGTTCTCACCCGCGCCGGTGGCCAGCGTCGCGCCGTCCGGGGAGAAACCGACAGCGAACACGCCACCGCTGGGCGCCGCGAGCGGTTTGCCGAGCTGCATCGCGTTGACCGGAGCGGTGACGTTCCACAGCCGCGCGGTGCCGTCGACCGCCCCGGAGGCGAGCATTCGCCCGTCGGGGCTGAACTTCACCGACCACACGCCGGCGGTGTGGCCGACGAGCGGGTCGCCGATCGGTGCCTGCGTCACGGGATCCCACAGCCGCACCGTCGTGTCGTCGGCGGCGGACGCGAGCAGTTTCCCGTCCGGGCTGAACGTCACCGAGTGCACTACGCCGGTGTGGCCGGTCATGGGCTTGCCCAGCGCGGTCCTGGTCGCGACGTCCCAGAGCCGGATCACCTGGTCGTCGCCGGAGGTGGCGAGCGTCCTGCCGTCCGGGGTGAAGGCGAGTGTCCGCACCGCCGCGGTGGCGCCGCGCAGTGGTTCGCCGAGTGGTTGCGGGTCCGCGGGATCGCTGACGTTCCACAGCCGTGCGGTCTTGTCCTCGTTCGCCGCGGCCAGGATCTTGCCGTCAGGACTGAACTCCAGCAGGTAGCTGGTGCCGTTGCCGGTCTCGATCGTCCTGAGGTGCCGGGGATTCGCCCGGTCGGTGACGTCCCACAGCCGGATCGTCTTGTCGTTGCCGGTGGTGGCGAGCACCTTGCCGTCCGGGGAGAACACCGCGGAGGTGAGCCAGTCGGTGTGGGCGGTGATCACCGCGAGCGGCTTGGGGTTCGCGCGATCTCGCACGTCCCACAGGCGGGCGGTCCGGTCGTAGCTGGCGGTCGCGAGCACGGTGCCGTCGTTGCTGAACGACGTCAGGTACACCGCGCCGGTGTGCCCCAGCAGCGGGACGGCCAGCGGCTTCTGCTGGTTCGCGAGCAGCTTGGAGCCCACGTCCAGGTCGTCCGGGCGCAACCGGTGGGCGGCGAGCAGCAGCTGGGCGGCCACCGACGCGTCCGTGTCGGCCAGCCGGTCCGCCTCGGCCACGATCTGGCGGAACACCGCGTCGTCACGCTGCCGCACGGCGATCACCGCGGCGCCAGCGGCGATCAGCGCGAAGATCACTACGAGGGAGATGGCGCTGCGGCGCAGCCAGACGCTCTTGCGGTGCTGGCGTTCGGACGTCCGCACGAACTCTTTGGCGATCGTGGTGACGTCCTGCTGCTGCCGCACGCCCTCCAGCCGTGCGCCGCGGTAGAGCAGTGACGAGTCGCGGTCGTGCGTGGACCACGTCGCCGCGTCTTCTTCCAGCCGCTGCCGGGTCAGGTTGCCCGCGCGGTCCTCGTCGATCCAGCTGCGCAGCCGTGGCCACGCCTGCAGCAACGCCTCGTGCGTGATCTGCACCGAGTCGGCGTCCATGGTGATCAGGCGGGCGTGCGTGAGGACTTCGAGCGCGCGTTCCGTCGCCGGGAGGTTCGTGCTCGCTTCCAGCAGGCTGTGGCGGCTGGAACGGCGGCGGGTGTCCTGGGTGTCGTCGCCGACCCTGACCAGGCGCAGCAGCAGCTGTCTCGCGGCGGCCCTCGCCTGTTCGTCGAGGTCTGACCAGGCACGTTCGGCGGTGGCGGCCACGGCGCCCTGGATGCCGCCCGCCGCCCGGTAGCCGGCGATCGTGAGGCGGCCCGCCTGCCTGCGTTGCCACGTGACCAGCAGCGCGTGGCTGAGCAGGGGGAGCGCGCCCGCGTCGTAGGCGTCCTTGCCGCGGCGGTTGTGCGTGCCGAGGTCGCGCAGCACGAGGTCGACCAGACCGGCTTCCAGCTGCAGCCCCGCGGCCTTGGCGGGGTTCGTCACGGCGTCGCGCAGCTCGGCCGCGGACATCGCGCCGAGCACCATCTGCCTGGTCTGCAGGGCCTCGGCGAGCTCGGGGAAGTCGAGGCAGCGGGCGTAGAAGTCGGCCCGCACGCCCAGCACGACCGCGGTCTTCCCGGCCGCCGCGTGCAGGGCCTGCACGAAGATCCGCAGCCGGTTCTCGTCGCCGCCGAGGGTGAACGCCTCCTCGAACTGGTCGACGATCACCACCCGGTCGCCGACCGCGGCCTGCACCTCGTGGGCGAAGTCGACGAGCACGTCCGACTCGGCCGCGGACTCCAGCACGTGGATCAGCTCCGGCACCTGGAGCGCGAACTCCTTCAGCGGATCGGTGCCGGGCGAAATGATGACGGCCTCTTTGCTCAGCCGGGGGAGGACGCCCGCCTTCATCAAACTGGACTTGCCGGCGCCGGACGCGCCCACGAGCGTCGTGATGCCGTTGTCGTTCAGCCGGTCGAGAAGTGCGTTCGTCGCCCTTTCCCGGCCGAAGAACCAATTCGCGTCCTGCGGCCCGAATGCGCTCAGGCCCATGTACGGGCAGACGGAGTTGTCTTCCTGAGGGGGTGTGTCCGTTTCCGCGACGGGGCTCGCGAGCGCCTCTTCCCAGAGGGCGCGCCACGCGTCGAGTTCGTACAGGCCGTCGATCGAGGGCTGGGGCCTGCGTTTGCGGGCCTCGCCGACCAGGACCTCCAGGACCGCGCTCAGGCCGCTGAACCTGGCGGGGACGTTGCGCCCGCGCCGCCAGTCGCTGACCCGCTGGGCGGGCACGCGCAGAGGCCGGCCCTGTTCGTCCGTTCGACGGGCACGGGTGACCGACTCCGTGACTCGCTTCAGAGGCGGGTCGCCTGCCTCCGCGTAGAGCAGCGCGAAGCGCTCCGCGAAGACGCCACGGGGTCCCAATCGGCCTCCTCCTCGTCCGGACCGGAAAACGTGGACCGCCCGCCTGAGCTGCGGCGCACGCACCGGACAGGCAGTCAGAGGCCCACCATAACGAGGTGGTCTGACAACCTCGAATCCACGTCCTTCACGAGACTGGGAGACCGTCGAAGTGGTTGTCGCCGACTGGGGCAGAACGTCCACGGCTGAGGGGTCCTGGGGGTCTCCTCAGCCGTGGCCCGCGGGTCCGCTTCCCGGCGAGTGGCAGGGCGCCGCCTGCTAGGTCAGGCGGCCTGCCACAGCTCGTCCGCCTCCGGCTGCTTGGGCTGGACCCGGTTCGGATCGGGCAGGTAGCTCTCGGTCGGCAGCGTCACGTACGTGATCGCGTCCGGTTTCAGCGCGGTGAGTTTTCCCGCGAGGTCGGCCAATTTGGGGATCGAACCGATTCCGGTGTCCGTGACGATGGATTTCGTGAGGATGTCGGCGAGCTGGAGTGTTTTCGCCGGGCTGGCGAGCCAGTTCTCGTTCGCCAGTTTCTCGCTCAACGCGCGCATGAACAGCTGCTGGTTCTTGATGCGGTTCAGGTCGCTGCCGTCACCGATGCTGTAGCGGGTGCGCACGAATGCGAGTGCCTGGGTTCCGTCGAGCTTCGTGGGCCCGGCCGGCACGTGCAGCCCGCTCTTCTCGTCGTCGATCGCCTCGGGCATCGTGACGTCGATGCCGCCGAGCTTGTCGATGACGTCGCGGAAGCCGTTGAAGTCGATCTGCACGAAGTGGTCGATCCGGATGCCGCTCATCTGCTCGACCGTCGCCACCGTGCACGCGGCGCCGCCCGTGGAGAAGGCGCTGTTGAACATGGCGATCGCGGCCGGCGGGTTGGTCCCGCACTCCGGCCTCGGCACCATCGTGTCGCGCGGGATGCTGACCACGCGTGCCTGGTCGCCCTTCGCGTTCAGCTGCACGACCATGGCGGTGTCGGACCGCCCGTCGTCCTTGCCGATGAGGAGGATGTTGAGGGGGCGGCCAGGCGTCGACGGAGGCCTGGGGTGCGTGATCTCCGTGGAGAGATCGACGGTCTTGAGATTGCTCTCGAGCCGCCAGTAGGAGCCCCCGGCCACGACGCCCGTCGCGATGACCACGGCGGCCCCCGAGACCGCGAGCCATCGTTTCAAGTGGACGTTCATACCTCCACGGTCCCTGGTGTTTGTCCAGGTCCCGTCGGTGGTTTGTCATGGTTGTGTCACAGCGTGCCTCAGCTGGTCGAGGAACCGGGCGTGGTCGGCCGTGACGGCGTACCTGGCCTTCGTGCGTTCGGTGGCGATGTCACGCCCGAACGGGCTTTCGGGGGCGAGGAACCGTTGGTCGGCGACGATCTTGCCGCGCGTGTAGCGGCCGGTGAGCTCGATCGCGAACCGGTCCTCGTGGTAGCTCGCGAGACCGGGGTCGACCAGGATCGCGGCGGCCAGCGGGTCGTGCGGGACGAAGCCCTTCCTGCCCAGGAAGCTGCCGTAGAAGTCGGCGTAGAAGCCGAGGATCCGCCGCGGGTAGCAGTCGTCGGGGAGCGCGTCGAGCCACTCCTGTGACGCGTGGCTCTCCATGGTGACGTCGAGGCCGACGATGGTGAGGTCCTCGAAGCCTGCGGCCAGGACCAGATCGGCCGCCTCCGGGTCGTGCCAGAAGTTCGCCTCGGCGTGGGAGGTGATGTTGCCCGGCACGTTGAGCGCGCCGCCCATGACCACGACCTTGTCGAGCAGTTCCGGCAGGCGTGGCTCGATCTGCAGCGCCAGCGCGACGTTGGTGAGCGGGCCGATCGCGAGCAGGCTCAGTTCCTTCGGGTTCTCGCGTGCCTTGTTCGCGAGCTGCTCGGCGGCGCTTTCGTTCGTGGGAACGGTCTTCGGCTCGTCTCCCGCATGTCCGCCGAGGCCGTCGTGGCCGTGCACGTCTTCAGCGGTCTTGAGGGGCTGGGCGAGCGGTTTCGCGGCGCCCATGGCCACCGGGACGTCGAGGCTCAGGCGTTCGGTGAGCCTCAACGCGTTGGCGGTGGCCTGCTGCACCGGCACGTTGCCGTGGACCGTGCCGATGGCGACTATTTCGATTTCTCGCTGGGCGCGCAGGTAGTACAAAGCAAGGGCATCATCGATGCCGGGGTCCGCGTCGACGATGATCCGCATGCGCTCGATCATGCCATTGGGGGATGCATGACAGTCCGTCCAGCAGTCGTCGCCGACGCTCCTGCCGTTGCCTCGGTGCACGTCCAGACCTGGCAGGCCGCCTACCGCGGTCTGGTCCCGGATTCCGTGCTGGACGGGCTCTCCGTGGAAGAACGCACAGCCATGTGGGAGCGCGGCATCCCGCGAGGTGGGGTGTGGGTCGGGCTCGTCGACGACGTGGTGGCCGGTTTCGTCGCGGTCGGCCCGTCCCGTGAGCCCGATGCGGCGTTCGAGGTGTACGCGATCTACGTGCTGCCCTCCGCGTGGGGTACCGGCCTGGGGTTCTCGCTGGCTCGTGCTGCTTTGGGTGATGAGCAGGACGTGGTGCTGTGGGTGTTCGACGAGAACCCGCGGGCGCGACGGTTCTACGAACGGCTCGGGTTCCGCGCCGATGGCACGGCCAAGACCGAGACCATCGGCGGGACAGAGTTGAAGGAGATCCGCTACCGGTTCACCGGCGTTGCAGGGTGAGCTCGTCGATCAGCACGCCGTCCTCGTTCAGCGCGCGGACCTTCATCGTGGTCTTGGTGACGTCGACCGCGACAATGCTGTAGCCCCGGTACCTCGTGCGTGACCAGGTGACCTTGGTGTCCGTGGAGCTCGAGCTGTTCTTCTTGAAGCAGCGCATGGTCGGGGTGCCGCTGGTGTTCTCGTTGCCCAGGTAGGACTCCGGCGCGTTCTTGTAGAACTTGTCCAGTGCCTGGCCACCCGCGCCCGCCGTGATGTAGGTGGTGCCGTCCTTGCTCGCCTTGCCGGCCTTGATCGGGTCGGTGCGTTCGTAGACGCGGTTGTGCGCGTTGAGGACCAGGTCGACCTTGTGCTTGTCGAACACCGGCGCCCACTTCTGCTGCGCGACGCTCTCCGCGCCACCGCCGTCGGCCGTCGAGTACGGGGCGTGGTGCAGGTAGACGACGATGAAGTCGATGCTCTTGTCCTTGCGGAACTTGTCGAGCTGCCCGTCCAGCCAGGTGAGCTGCTTTCCCTTGGTGTGGTCGAGGTTCGCGGTGTTGCGGTTGCAGATGTCGTTGCCGTCGAGGCTGATCAGCCCGACGTTCTGGTACCGCCACGCGTAGATGCCGATGGAGCCGCTCCACGCGTTGTCCGGCATGGTGACGCGTTGCTTGATGCCGCCGTAGCCGTTGGGGGAGTACCACTCCTCCATCTCGCGGTTGCCGAGCGTCAGCATCCACGGTGTCGTCTGCGCCATGAACTCGTTCTGTGCGAACAGACTGTTCCACCGTGCCGCGTCGTACTTGTCCGTGTCGGTGTGCCCGCCCTCGACGTTCGTCGTGCCGCCGTGGATGGCGTAGCTCAGGTTGCCGAGCGCGAGGTGGAAGGCCGGGCCTTGGTCCGCGGCGAGGCTCGTGAGCTTGCGCGCGTTGTAGCCGTAGCCCTGGTCGCCGAACGCCGTGAAGGTGAACGGCGTTGTGTCGGTTGCTGTCGGTGCGGTTGTGAAGGACGCGATCTCGTTGGGACGCTTGCTGGTGGCGGGATCGTAGTTGTCGTGCCCCACGACGTAGAAGTACGTCGTCGCCGGTGCGAGGTCGTTGAGCTTGGCGTGCAGGTAGTACTGGTACAGGGGATCCGGGCCGTGCGGCGGGAAGCTGTGGTCGCCCTCCTGCCAGCCGATCTCGCTCTTGAGCGTGCGCAGTTCGGCGGCGATCTTCGGCCCGAACTCACCCCCGTTGGTGGCGATCCGGACGTACGACCCGTTGACCTTTTCCAGCTGCTGCCAGGAGATCACGACCTGTTTGGACGGATCGGCACCGTACGCGAGATGCCGCCCGACCGGCCTGACCTTCCGCCCGTCCGGTGCGGCCTGGGCCGTTCCTGTGCCGGTGATCGCGGCGGTGACGAGTGCGGCGCCACCGACCTTGAACAACAACCGGCGCGAGTGTTCTTCAGTCATGTCAGGCCCTCTCAGCCGCGCCGGATCGTGAACTCGTCGACCAACGCGCCCGTCTCGGTGAGCGCGCGGACCTTCATCTGCGCCGGCTTGTCCGTTCTCGGCTCGACATCGACGACGATCAGCCCGTACCCGCGATACCGCACCCGCGACCACGTCACCTTGACCAGCTTCTCCTCGCCGTCCTCCTGGTCGACCCGCATCGTCGCCGTGGCGTCCTTGACGTTGCCGAAGTAGGAGTCGGAGATCTTCGAGTCGGCCCAGCTGTTGATGCTCTCGCCACCACCGCCAGCGGTGATGTAGGTCGTGCCGTCCTTGACGGGGTTGATGGTGCTCTTGATGTCCGCCTTCTTGGTGCCCTTGCCGGCCTTGATCGGATCCGTGCGCTCGTAGACGTGGTTGTGCCCGTTGAGAACCAGATCCACCTGGCACTGGTCGAACAACGGCGCCCACCGCTTCTGCGCGCCGACCTCGGACCCGTTGTTCCCGGACGTCGAGTACGTGCACTGGTGGCAGTAGACGACGATGAAGTCGATGCTCGCGTCCATGCGGAACTTCTCGAGCTGAGCCTTGAGCCAGGTCTGCTGCTTGCCCTCGGTGTAGTCGAGGTTGGCGTCGCTGTTGTAGCAGATGTCGTTGCCGTCCAGGCTGATCATCCCGACGTTCTGGTACCGCCAGGAGTAGATGCAGGTGGACCCGTCCCAAGCGTTGTCGGGCATGGTGAACCGCGCCCGCATGCCGCCGTACCCGTGGTTGTCGTACCAGCTCTCCATCTCGTGGTTGCCGAGCGAGACCATCCACGGAACCTCAGCCGCCACGAGTTCGTTCTGCGCGAAGAACGAATCCCACTTCCGCGCGTCGTACTTGTCCGTCTCCGGCCGCCCGCCCTCACCGTCGTTGGCGTAACTCATGTCGCCCATCGCGAGGTGGAACTGCGGCCCCAGATCGGCGATGAGACCGTTGGTGGCCAACGCGTTGTGCCCGACCCCCTGATCCCCGAAGGCCGTGAACGAGAACGCCGTTCTGGCGGTGGCGGTCGGCGCCGTCCGGAAGGTCGCAGGCTCCCGCGGCTCAAACCCCTGATGCCCCAACACGTAGTAGTACGTCGTGTTCGGCACTAGATCGTCGAGCCGGACATGCAGGTAGTACTGCGTGACGGCCTTCCCCAGATGCGGCGAGATGGTGAAGAGTGGCTCCCTCTCCTGCCACGCCAAATCGCTGGTAAGAGCCCTCACCTCCGCAGGCAACTTCTCCCCGTACTCACCGGCCGCGGTACCGACCCGCAGGTAGGGCGCTTGAACGTTGGCGGGCACCTGCCACGACACCACCACCTGCCTCGACGGATCCGCCCCGAACGCGATGTGCCGCCCGAACGGCCTGAGCACACCCCCGTTCGCTGTCTCCTTGAGCAACACCCCAGGCACCTCGAACCCACTGGCCGAAGCGCTGCCCACCAAGCTCGAGGTGGCGAGCACGGCCCCGCCCACCGCCCCGGCCCGGAAGAGCCCGCGTCGCGAGTACCGCCTCTGGGCGTCCTCGTAGAGCTCCTGAAGGCGTGGACCGTTCGGTGACCTGCGTCGCGGAGGTTCACTCATGAGCCCGAAATTAGGAAACCTTCTTTACAGCGGTCAATGACCGTTGGGGCACAACAGCATTTCTGCTGGTACTTCTGCCGGTTCGCCGGTCCGCTCACGAATCGGCAGAATCCGGTCATGTTCGACTTCGGCATCAAGGGCTACCAACCCGTGTGGCTGAACGGCGTGGCGGAAACGATGACGTCCCACGCCGACCGCCTGCGCACCCTCCTGGGCCGCCGGCTGACCGACACCTGGCTGGTCTGGGACGAGTCGGACGACGAGTGGTTCGCAGACTGCCCCGTTCTCCTCGACTTCGCCGGCGAACAGATCGAGATCAACCACCAGAAGTTCGACGACCTCTCCATCACCTGGAACACGGTGAACCGAGCCACCCCGATCTCCTGGACGCCCACCTTCGACCTGTCATGGCGCAACGCCCCCACCCTCACAGCCCTCCGCGGCAACACACTCCAGAGCCTCGACCTGCTCGAATGGACCGGCCACGACCTGGCGGCCGGCTCCGCCGCGCTGGGCTTCGGCTTCGCCGACGGCTACCTCAGCATCTACAACGCGCTGGACGAGAACGGCCTGGAACTCGGTCCTCCAGGGCCGCTGTGGCGCCGCCACCCGCTCGCTTAACATCGGTGAACCTCCGACGCAGGGGAGCTGCCATGGCGTTCCGTCGCAATCTGGAATCACGCGAGGCTGACATAGCCCGCGAGGTGTTCGGCGACGCACTCGACATCAGCGCACTCCGCCTGGCCGAAGGCGGCCTGCTGGGCAGCTTCGGCGTGGCCCGCACCCTCCCGAAGCTCGTCACCTTCCCCAAGGGAATCCTGACCACACCGCAACACCAGGCAAGATACGAACGCTGGCTGGTCCACGAACTCACCCACGCCTACCAGTACCAACACGGCCGCAGCGTGCTCAGCCTGCTCCCGACCGCCATGGCGGGCTTCTTCGTGAAGGGCCTCTACGACTACGGCGGCGCGGAAGGCCTGCACGGGAAGACGTTCGCGGACTTCAACACCGAACAGCAGGCCAACATCATCGCCGACTACTACTACCTGAGCACGTACGAGCCGTCCCGCGACCTGACGGCTTACGAGCCGTACATCAGCCACGTGAGGTCAGGAACATGAAGTACACCGTCTCAATCGAGATCGCTCGGCCGCTGGAGATCGTGGTCCAGCTACTAGCCGACCCAGCACAAATGCCGAAGTGGCTACGAGGCCTGGTGCTGCACGAGCCGCTGAGCGGGACGCACGGGCAGGTCGGCACCAAATCGCGGGTCGTGATGCAGACGGGACAGCAGAAGTTCGAGGGCACCGAGACCATCACTCGCCGGGAACCGGCAGACCTGCGCGAGATCCCGGAAGGGACCGTCGTTCACTTCGAACGCGAGATCGCCGGCGAGGGCATGTGGAGCGCAGCGCGCGAGCAGCTGACCGCGGCCGGTTCTGAGACGACCCTCTGGGTGAGCGAGAACGAGTACCGGTTCAGCGGCGTGCTGATGCGACTGGTGGGGGTTCTGATGCCCGGCGCCTTCCGCAAGCAGTCGATACAGCACATGCAGGACTTCAAGGCGTTGGCCGAGTTCGGGAAAGACGTCCGCGAAGCGAAGGGCTGATGGCTGCCGAATAGATCAGGGCCCGACAGCGTTTCAGCATGTCAGGCCCTGATTTCACCCGGCGAAAGGTGGTGCCCCAGGCAGGATTCGAACCTGCGACACACGGTTTAGGAAGGCACGACAGACCTAGGTCCTGTCATGTTCGTTGACCTGCGGCTTCGGCTGCTTCCGTTGTGGCGCTTGCGTTCCGCGTTTCGCGATGGTTCCGCGGTTCGCGTCCTGCCACTTCTCCGCCGTCAAGCCGATCCCCAGCCTCACGCGGCCGGTGCCGTCGAGTCAAGGTACGTCCTTCCAGCCTTGACCCGACGGTGCCGGCCGTTTGTCATGCTCGTGGGTCCGGGTTATCGGCGTGCCGTCTCTTGTCGACCTGGAGCCTCGTCGACGCGTGCTCATGATCGGTGGCAAGGCGGCGCAGCCGTCGCGGCAGTCGAGCGCCAGGACCGGCAGTCCGCGGTGACCCTGACGGCGCTCGTAGGGAGCTGCTGGCTGGCATGGCTCTATGGGTTGAGCTCGTCGATGGGGCAAGGCCGGAGGACGGCGCGCAGCGCCGCCCGGCCGACCGGCGCAGCGAAGCGGATGCCGGGAGTGCCGGGATGGAAGGTGTTCGCCGTACGCGCGGAGCGTGCCGCCAGCGGCGGCCTTGATCCTGTAGAGCCAAATTCGGCAACCGACCTGACTATTCGTCGCGCACGAAGGACTCTGCGAAGACTGCGATGGCGTCGCCTGATTCAACCGATTGCTCGACCCAGGTCCTTATTTTGATCTTGCTGAGAATGACATCGTCTGGTTCGTGGTCGATTTCGATCGACAACGAAACCTCCGCCATTACAAGGTAGACGTCGTCAACCTTGTAACTTCTGATGGTTCGGATTATGCGGGCCGGTTGCAGCATGAAGCTCAGGAAATGGGCGGGATCGCCCTTTGCGTTTAGGTCCTCTACGGCTGCGCTCATCGCCACATCGACAAAATCTTCCTCGAATTCGACTATGGCGTCTTCCTTGAGGGTAACGTCCGCGCGCTCAGCAAGCTCGGTGACCACTTCGTCTAGCTGGTTGAACAAGAAGAAGTCCGCGCCCCCAGATTCTCCCAGTTCCTCGCTGAGATTTCCGTGCAACTCGCGTTTGTTGCTTCCAGAGAAATCGCTCGAATTATTCGTTACAAAGTAGGTGGGGCCGCCGTTTTTCTGGTGATGACGTTTTACGGCTAGCCAAATGGCGGAGTCTCGCGCGCCGATCCCATCTCTGGCTGGCTTAATTCTGTGTGCTTCCCGGCGTAGTGCCTCACTTGCATCTTCGCCGTAGAGTCGGATTATCTTAAATGTACCCCTTAGTTCCTGATCCCATTTCTGTGCGACTTCATCCTCGTCGGGAATGTAGATCGGATCCAAGGTGAAGTACTTGGACGCCTCTTTGTGAGCTGCTTGGAGGGCGTCGAAGCTGGCCCGTGCTGACCTTCTTCGCGCACTTACGGATTCTTCAAGTGCGATCTCTGGAAGGTATACCGCCATCTTGCGTTTTTCGGCTACTCGCAATACGGCTGACATGATAATCGACCGCAGTGGCCCTTTTTGAGGCAATACGCACGTGTCTAGGACGATTGCCATTTAAGCCTCTGAGGTAGTTTCGAGGCGGGCAAGTATCTCTTTTGCTAGGCCGCTGAACAAGTCGTACGTGTCCTTCGCTCGTGTATATTGGGCGCCGCGAGCCTCTGCGCCGCCTAGTTCGAATATTGCTTGGTTTGTTCGTTGTGCAATAGGGACAAGGCTGGAAAGGTTCTTGACCTCCCCAATTCGAGGAGGCTGCGTTGGGACTTTGACACCAGCCTCTTCGAGGGGTTCAAGTATTCCTGAGCTATAGGCGGTAGGGATTTTGCTGATCCACCTTCGATATGCTTCGGCCGGCTCCTGGCGGTAAACGGAAAATTGCTGGCTGATGTAGCCCAATGGAACCGGCTTGCCAGCAGGTAGTGCGAACCCTAGATCGATTTTGCGTCGTGCTCCTGAACCCTTTGCTGCCTCCCATTCTCCCGTCCAGAGTGAAGCGCTTTTGCCGACGCTGGAAAGTGCGGAAATTGAGAACAGGTCAGGTGCGAGGGGTACTACGAATCCATCTGACGCGAGGATTGCAGTGCGGTTCAACGCGCCAACATTAGGGCCTAGATCCAGTAGAGCGATATCTGCGTTGATGTTACTGCCTAGTCGGCTCACTAGGCGATAGAGGGCGGTGCTCGTGCGAAATCCGCCTGCGTTACCGGCTACCGCTTCGGTCCATCCTGTCGGTGCGATTTCCTCGAATTCGCTGAGGCGGATATCCCCCGGAAGTAGCCATGCATTGGGTCTAATCTGAAGGGGCTGAACTTCCTTCACGTCGCCAGAGCGATCGACCAGTGGCTCTAGGCAATGGAAGATGGTCTGTTCGTCATGCAGTGCTTGGGATAGGCGCTCCTCGGGAAGCGCGGCGGTAGTTAGGTTAGCTTGGGGATCAATGTCGACAAATAGAATCCGATGACCGAGGCTGGCCATCGCAAGTCCGATGTTGTAAACAAGTGTGGTCTTTCCTACGCCACCCTTGTGGTTAAAGAAGGAAACGATTTTCATGAGCACTCCGCTGCTGTGATCACGTAAAGTATGGAGTCGGTTTTCCGCTTAGTGCATGTTCAAGGCGGAGTTTTACTGAAGGATGTATATCCAGTTCTTCTAGATCTTCAGGTTCGACCCATTGGACTTCCTTGGACTCATCGCTGGTGCTTAGGGATCCGCCTTTGGCGCTAGCTTTGAAGCAAATTGAAAACTCCTGGCGAATCTCGCCGTCATCGTAAGCAATGACGTGTCCTGGGTTCGAATAGAGTCCAATAAGTCCTGTTACTTCAATATCGATTCCGGTTTCTTCCTTTACCTCTCTGACGGCTGTCTGTGACAGGGTTTCTCCGACTTCTTGTTGTCCGCCCGGTATGGCATACTTGTCATTGTCGGTTCGGCGAATCATGAGTATTCGATTGTTTTTATCTTGCACGAACGCGCTTACGGCAGGACGCAAGCTGTTGGCTTTCGGAGCGTTCGGGTCGTGGAAGTAGTCCACGCGGGCCATGTGGCTCCCTTAGAACGTTGCTGGCTTGGACAGGTTCCAGACGTGCTCGAAGCTCTCAGAGTAGGTCTCGAAGAGATCGCCCGCAGCGAGTCGCCGCAGGTGCAGCGCTGGAGCGTGTGCGGCCTGGAAGCCGTAGACGTGCGTGTTGACGACCATCTCGTCGTCGAAGCGGAAGATCGAGTTGTAGAGCGTCGTCTTGTGGAAGCGCATCTCCACGCCGTCCACACCCACCAATGGCCGGTAGAACGCCAGTGCGTTGCGGATGCGGGACCCGAGCGTGCCCTTGCCCAGCTGCTCCTCATCGCTGCGCTTGGCCACCTCGCGGCTGGCCGGGTCACCGAAGATCAGCCGGATGCGCGCGCCGTTCGCAGCCTTGTTGGCCAGATCGCGCATGAAGGTCGGTCGCTCCACCAAGAAAATGCCGGCGTGGACCAGCACCTCCACGTGCCGAGTGGCGTTGGTGATGAGGTGATCCCACAGGTCTGGAGGGATCGAGTTCCGGTGTGGGTAGAGCTTGACCACCTCGGACTCGGTGATCTCTGCCTTCCGCTCCGGCGCGACCGCGTCGGGCCAGAGGTACGTCTCTGTCTCCTTGACCATCGACGCGATGGTGTTGCGGTGGCGCGGGTACGGCGCGCGGCCCTTCGTGATCCAGCGTTCGACGGTCTTCTGGTCGACGCCTGTGGCCTTGGCTACCTGCTCGTATGTGAGTCCGTTGCGTAGCAACGCATCTCGTAGTCGCTCGTTCGCCATGATCGCTCCTCTCGGACGTCCCCGGGGACGCTAGGGACGTCTTACGTTAGTGAGGACGTCTCTAGATGTCCCGCCATGCGGTGCTCACGTCCCGGTTTTCAGCCGAAAGTCGTAAGTGTCGAGAACTCCAGACAACCGGTCTGGACGACACCTACGACAGGAGAGCCACGATGGCGATCACAGGTGGGAGCAGGCTCCCTGCGGGTCACGACTTCGTGTTTCCCAGGGGCGCGCTCGTGATGGGCGTTGAGCCCGTGCTCAAGTTCCAGTCCGCCGATGAGCGAGCGAAGGGCTTGCCGGTGGAGCAGGAGAAGGACAAGGAGACCGGTCTCCTCGTGTGGTCCGTACTGGTCATCGACCAGGCCGCGGAGCGCAAGACGGACGCGGTGGTCACAGTGAAAATCTCCGCACCTCACCAGCCGGTGCCACCGGAGGCCATCCCCGGCACGGATGTCCGGCCGGTTGTGTTCGAGGGGCTGACGGTCACGCCGTGGATCGATGACAAGGCGTGCCGTGGGGTGCACGCGGGTGAGCGTCACCGCTGCCGCGCGAAGCTCGGCTACAGCCTGCGGGCCTCCGGCATGAAGCCGGCCGTCAGCAAGCCAGCCGCTAAGGCGGCGTGATGCCTGACCTGGTGCGCGTTCATCTGACCGATGGCGTGCCTATGCGGCCGCTCGCGATGCCGTTCGCCGACCGGATTGAGATCCGCTTCGGCAACGCCTTCCCCGCCGTGCTCGTCGTCGATCGGGATGTGGTTCCGCAGCTGCGTGACGTGCTCGACCAGGGATGGCGTGCTCTTCAAGCCTCGGCCGCTCGACAGGAGGGGCGTCACGCGCTCACGGAGGAGGCTCCCGATGTCCGCAGTTGAGGCCATGCACTGGGGCCTCGCTGAGCAGGCCCGGACATTGAGCGAGGCACACGACGTGCTGAGCAAACTCCTGCCCAATCCCAAGGCTGCACCCGCCGTTCTGCGGGACTACTACCTCCGCTCGGCCGCTGTCTACGCGCGGGTCGCTGAGAGCGATCGCAGCCACCACCACGAGGCGATGTATTGGGCGAACCGTGAGCGCGAGAAGGGGGAGGCGATCAAGGTCACGAATACGGCGAAGAACTAGCAGTAGTCCTTATTGGACAGAGCGCGTGACTCTGCTGGGTCACGTGGCGATGCCGCACGTCTTGTTGCGGTGCAAAGAGAAAGTGAGACGCAGGAGCGGAACCCGGCTACCAACCTCGCCGCTCCTGCGTTGTCCACCCAACTCAGGAGTGAACAAGATGAGCGTAGAGCCTGAGCGCATTTGTGCGCTAGACGGGGATCGGATGATCTCCACCAGGCAGACCGTTTCCAGCTATGCCGTGATGCTCGATGGCGGCTCGCTGGAGACGATGGAACTCACGGCTGCGCAGGCTAGGGGCTTCGAATGCCTGACCTGTCGGGCGCAGCACACCGCAAATTCGGGAGCGTTCCAGCCTGTTGGACGCATCCCGAGCGTGGGCAGCGTCTTTCAGTGCCTCAAGTGCGCTGGCGGTGCGCGATGAAGGGCAACCGCTGGGTCGATCCCGCGCCATTCGAGGGCGCACGTCCGCAGGTCCCTTGGTGGGTATGGCTTCCCGGCTGGGTCAAGCTCGTGCTCGCGCCATTCGCGCTGCTCTGGCTCGCCGTCCGCCTGGTCGTGCTGCTGACCGTTCTGGCGGTTCGGTACCCGGTCGCAGCCACGGCCGGCCTCGGCGGCTACGTCGCCTATCGCCAGTTCGGACTCTCGCCGCTGGTGATCGCGTTGCTGTCGCTCGTGTGCGCCCTGACTGTCTGGTACGGCCTCGATCGAGACTCGTTCCTGCGGCACGGCTGGTACCGCGTCCTGACCGAGTGGCGGCGGCTCACGGTGTACGTGCCGCAGTGGCGCACTGTGATGCGTCTGGGTGAGCTGACCAAGGAGGTCCGCGGGAAGGAGTACCTCCCGAAGCTGCGCCGTATCCGTTCGGAGGGCTGGCGGGACAAGGTCCGGGTGCGGATGATCCCGGCCCAGTCGCCGGAGCAGTGGGAAGCACGTCGGGACAACCTCGCGCACTCGTTCAACGCCCGGTCTTGCCGGGTGAGGGTTCTCAAGCCGCGCGTGCTTGAGCTCGACTTCATCCACGCTGACCCGCTGGCGCGTCCGGTCGCGGTGCCTCAGCTCGCCGACCCCGGAGAGGTCGACCTCAAGCGCGTAGTCGTCGGCCGTACGGAGACCAGCAAGCCCTGGCGGCTGCGGCTGCTCGGCTCTCAGGTACTCGTGGTCGGCGTGCCCGGTGCGGGCAAGGGCTCGGTGCTGTGGTCGATCGTCTGGCAGCTCGCCCCAGCCATCAAAGCTGGAATGGTCCGCCTCGTCGGCATCGACCCCAAGGGCGGCATGGAGCTGGGGCAGTGTCCGGACGCGTTCGAGAAGGTCGTCTACGACAACGGCCCGGAAGCTGTTGCCCTGCTTGAAGAAATCGCCGCTGAGGTCAAGGAGCGCGCCACTCGATACCGGGGCATCCGGCGGCTCTGGGCGCGCAGCACTGGTGAGCCGTTCACGGTCCTGATCGTGGATGAGCTGGCGGACCTGATCGCCTACCAGTCGGACCGGAACCTGCGTGAGCGCGCGACGCGGGCTATCCAGACGATCACATCTCAGGGACGTGCACCTGGCTACGCCGTCGTCGGCCTGGTCCAGGACCCGCGCAAAGAGATCGTCGGCTTCCGGCACCTGTTCACGACTCGTGTGGCGTTGCGCCTCGATGAGCCGGTGCAGGTGGACATGGTCCTCGGGGATGGCGTTCGGCAACGGGGTGCGGCTGCTCACGAGATCAGCGAGAACACGCCTGGTGTCGCCTGGGGCAAGGAAGACGGGCAACGCGAACCCGAGCGTGCAAGGGCCTTCAACGTCACCGACGCGGACTTGGTCGAGCTTGGCGTCTACCTCGCCCCGGCCACGGTTCACGAGTTCCCCGAGCGGACGGATGGGAGGGCTGCGGCATGACCGAGTACCTGACGCGCTCAGAGCGACTGAAGCAGCCGGCCGCGCTCGACGTGGTTCGTGCCGTCGCTGAAGAGCACGGCGTGTGCATCCGGCCGTTGGCCAAGGAGCGGATCGACCTCGACACCGGGCGCGTGGACATCGTGCCTGTGCCGTGCGGCTCGACCGTGGCCAGTGTGTGCCCCACCTGCGCGGAGAAGAACCGGCGTCTGCGGATGGCGCAGTGTCGCGAGGGATGGCACCTGACGGAGGAACCCGACTTCACGCCGGATGCTCCGAGTGATGATCAGAGGCAGTTGACCGCCTACCGGGCCGACCTCGTCAAGGCCTACCGCCTGGCCCTCGATGAGGGTGACGAGGTCGGGGCCGAAGAGGTCCGGGAAGACGTCGCGGAGGTCGACGCCGAACTTCGGCAACTCGGAGTCCGCGGTTCACTCCCCTCCCTGGAAGTGCCGCTCAAGGCAGCTCGGAAGCGATCGACCAAGCGGCGGCAGGACGCGCCCAACCTGCCTCGGCGGCCGGTCAGCAAGCGCACGGTCGGCAAGGTCTTCGGAGGCAAGTACCAGCCCTCGACGTTCCTCACGCTGACGCTCGACACCTACGGCAAGGTCCGGAGCGATGGCACGCCTGTTGATCCGGCCACCTACAACTACCGGCGTGCCGCTCGGGATGCAGTGCACTTCGCCGCGCTGCTCGACCGGTTCGTGCAGAACCTTCGGCGCTGCGTCGGCTGGGAGGTCCAGTACTTCTCCGCCGTCGAACCACAGCGGCGGCTCGCTCCGCACTGGCACGCGGCGGTTCGAGGCAGCATCTCCCGCGCTGAGCTGCGGGCGGTAGCTGAGGCTACGTATCACCAGGTCTGGTGGCCCGAGCACGACGAGATCAAGTACAGCGTTGACAACCCGCCGGTCTGGGACGTCCGGGCCAAAGGGTTCGTTGATCCGCAGACACGAAAGGCCTTGCCTACCTGGGAAGACGCCATCGACCAGGTGGAGCGGCCCGCACACGTTGCGCGGTTCGGGGTGCAGGTGCACTCCAAGGGCATCCTCGGCGGCTCTGAAGAGGCCGGCCGCCACATCGGCTACCTGACGAAGTACCTGACCAAGAGCATCAACGAGTGCTTTGAGGCGCAGACCGCGCGGCAGGAAGACCACGCCGAACACCTCTGCGCTGAGCTGGCCGTGACGCCCTGCTCGCCGCAGTGTCCGATCTGGCTGCTCTATGGCGTCCAGCCTCGGGGAGCGCGGCTGTCCACGGTGCCGGGCAAATGCAAAGGCAAGGCGCACAAGCGAACCACGCTCGGTGTTGCTGGGCGGCGGGTGCTGGTGTCGCGAAAGTGGTCGGGGAAGTCGCTCGCGGACCACAAGCACGACCGGAAGGCGTTCGTTCGGCAACTGCTCGCGGACGTCGGCATCAAGCCCGAGGACCAGCCTCAACGGGTCGTCTGGAACAACGTCGAGCCCGGCGACCCGAACGTGCCGCCACGGGCTCACATGCTTCTGAGCGCCGTCGCAGAGCGCCGCAGATGGAAGGCCGAATACACGGCCGCGCTGCTCGCATCAGCCGGACCGCCAAAAAGTTCGGCAACTCATCAAGCTGCGTAAACGGGGGGATCATGAACGGCAACGCGCGCGAGATAGCTGAACTGATGTCTGTCCCGGAGATGCTGGAAGCGCTCGGCGGGGACGTCTCCAGGGACACGTTCTACAAGTGGCGGCAGACGGGGAAGGGGCCTCGTTGCTTCCCGCTTCCGAACGGGGAACTGCGTTGCAGGCGCTCGGACTTCCTGGACTGGATGGACGACCTCTACGGGCGGGCCGCATGAGCGAGACGACGCTGAAGGTCACCTTCTGGGAGATCGCCGACTGGACGAAGAAGAAGACGGCCAAGGGCAAGAAACGGCCGAAGCCGTGGGGCGTCCGGTGGGTGACGGAGAAGAAGAGCCACTCGGAGTGGTTCGCGAACAAGGCGCAGGCGATCAACCGGCGTTCCGACCTGATGAAGGCGGCGCGGCTCGGCGAAGAGTTCGATGTGGAGACTGGGCTTCCGCTGTCGGAGCTCAAACGGAAGAACTCCTTCTCGTTCTTGGAGTTCGCACAGTCCTACGTGGACATAAAATGGCCTGACGCGGCTGCGAAGACACGGAGCAGCACGGTGGATGCGTTGGCGACTGCGTGTGCTGCGTTCGTGAAGAACGGGTCTGGTCGGCCGGAGTTGACGGAGCTGCGTGGAGTGCTGACGCGTCACCTATTGCCGCCGGCGACTCGTGACGATCAGCTCGGCCGCGAACAGCAGGAGGTCGTGGACTGGCTGGTTCGGTACTCCCGGCCGCTGTACGACATGACCGACGCGGTGGCGGTTCGGGAGGTCCTGGACGCGCTGGCCACGAAGCTCGATGGCAAGTCCGCGGCTGCAACGGTGTATTCGCGGAAGCGGGCGGTGCTGTTCAACCTACTGGCGTTGGCCGTCGAGCGGGAGTTGATCCCGGACAACCCGTTGAACCGGATCAAGCGCAAGGTCGCGAAGCTGGTCGAGCAGGTTGACCCGCGTGTGGTGGCCAATCCTCGGCAGATCGAAGAGCTGCTGACGGCCGTGTCGTATGTCGGGCGGCGGAACGTCGATCGGGGCGCGCACCTCGAAGCGTTCTTTGCCACCTGCTACTACGCGGCGGCGCGGCCGGCCGAGGGGCTCGGGCTCAAGCTGGACGACTGCACCCTTCCCGGCGAGGGGTGGGGGATCTTGATGCTTGGTGAGTCTCGGCCGTCGGCGGGGAAGCGGTGGACAGACTCGGGGGAGGTGCACGACCAACGCGGGCTGAAGCACCGGGGCACGAAGGACGTGCGGCCTGTGCCGATTCCGCCTGTCCTCGTGCGGCGGCTGCGGGGTCACGTTGACCGGTTCGGGGTGGCCTCGGATGGTCGGCTGTTCTGGTCGCCGAAGGGTGGCGTGGTGTCGTCGTCGACCTACTATCGGGTCTGGCGAGACGCCCGCGAGTACGCGCTGAATCCAGCTCAGGTGGCCTCCCCACTCGCCGGGCGGCCGTACGACCTGAGGCACGCGGCCGTGTCGCTCTGGCTCAACGGAGGCGTTCCCGCCACCGAGGTCGCAGAGCGAGCGGGGCACTCTGTGGAGGTTCTGCTCAAGATCTATGCGAAGTGCATCGATGGACAGCGAGAGTTCATTAATAAGCGCATCGAAGCGCTTTTCGATGCTGCGTAACGGGGCAAACTGGCCCCCAGGTGTCGCCATCTGGGGGCTTCGTCCTGCCCGTGTTCGTCGTTCAGGCGCCGCTGCTGTTCGTCTGTTCAAGCAGCCCGATTGCTGCGGACTTCGGATCGCGCATGTCCATGCTGAGTGCCTTGAGGACCGCGTCCTGGTCACCGCCTCGCAGGCCAGCGATGTCGTATGCGAGTTCGGCTTCCACCCACTCGCGATAGGGCTGCTTGCGTCTCAAAGCGCGCTGTTGCTGGATCGAGTTTCGGTCGAACAGTTTCCACTTGCCGCCTGCGTCCTGCGGATCTTCAGGCTTCATACGACCTGCAGTAGCCGGGTCCAATGGGACGCCTCGCATCGTGTGCTGGAGGTCGTATGCGGCTCGGAGCAACGTCGCGAGATGCCCAGGGAGCGTCAGGAGGATTGCCTTCGACCGTGCAGCTTCCTGTCCTTCAATGATCTGACATCCAGTTGCGAGGTAGAGCCGGAGCAGTTCGGCGACCTGAGTGGCCAGCTCCTTGTGCTGGGCTTGGACTCGATCTTCGTCATCTCGCTTCTGCTGCTTCGTCCAGTTGGAGATCGCGATCCAGATTGCAACGGAGGACGTGAGGATCGCGACCAGGATGGAGGCGGCGAAGCTAACCCAGGGGTTCATGTACAGACTTTAGGCGCGGACTGCCTTGACGCTTCGTTGGCACGCCTCAGCACTGGTTCGGATGCCCAGATCGGTTTCGCGGTGGTTTCGCAGACGGCGGCAAACAGGGGCAGATTCCCGCTGACGGTGACTGACCAAAAAGATCAAGGCCTGACAGCGTTTCAGCATGTCAGGCCCTGATTTCACCCGGCGAAAGGTGGTGCCCCAGGCAGGATTCGAACCTGCGACACACGGTTTAGGAAACCGATGCTCTATCCCCTGAGCTACTAGGGCTGGCGACAGCAGTCTAGCGGGGTGGCGCTACCGAGTTGACCAGCGCCCCCGGCTACCGCGGACCGGTGCCCGCTCACGCACGGTGAGAACCATGCGGAACGGGCTGCGGCCGTTGGAGGGAAGTGAGGCAGGCCACCTTCTGCCGGGCACAAACGTCAGGTAGGGAGGGCGTGTGAGCAGACCCTGGCCCGACTTCCGTCCTGGCCCGCTTGGTGCCCTCAAGGCTTGGTGGCGCCGGACGGTGCCCAAGAGAGCTGACGACATCACCTTCGTGCCGCCGGCGAGCAGTCATCAGCAGGAGTTCGAGACGCCGTTGGCCAGTGCGGTGTACGGGCTGGACTTCCAGCTGAAGTTCACGGTGGTGTGGCGGCTTGATCTGGCCACGGGGCTGCGGCACAACTCGCCGCGGAGTGCTGCCATTCATCACGTTCTCCAGCGGGCCAAGGAGATCAGCGGCAAGGTGATGTTGGTTCATCACTCTGCCCTGCAGGTGCAGTTGGGGGATGAGCTCGCCACTGAGCGGCAGGTGCCTGGGACGCACGTGTGGGCTCGGGCGGAGCAGGTGAAGGTCTCGGTCGGGGATGACGACCTGGAGATGGCCAAGAAGCACATCGAGTTGCTCCGGAACTCGACGTTCAAGTTGGCCGAGCGGGATGTCGAGCGGGCGGAGATTCGGTACCTGCGGGACGAGGTGTTGACGGACGTCGGCACGGCGACGATCTGGTGGTTGCAGCGCAACGGGTATCAGGTCGAGGAGGCGGTCAAGCTGGCCGACCACCTCGCTGATCTTGTGAAGATCGCGCAGCGGCAGCCTGCCGGGCATTGGGCCGAGTCGTTGGTGAGCAGCGTTGAGCGGGCCATGCCTGAGCTCGAGGACTCGCACCGGCGGGACCTGAGGCTGCACCTGGTCAAGGCGTTGAGTGTTTACGGCGGGGAGCGGGTGGCCGCGGAGTTCGCTGATCAGATCGGGTTGCCTGCGGGCGAGCAGCACCGGAACGGACACGTCTAGGCTGACTGGGGTGTTGACCCAACTTCGCAGTGCTGCTGTTGTTGCCGGGTTGCAGGCGCTTGCCCGGCTCACGCCCTATGCCGAGGCGGAGCTGATCGGGCTCCGCAAGGTCGTCAAGCCTGGAGATGTCTGCATCGACGTCGGGGCCGCACTGGGGCTTTACACGGTCACCTTGTCGAGACTGGTTGGTCCACAAGGGACTGTGCACAGCGTCGAGCCGCTCGTGTTCGCGCACCCCGCCCTTTCGTACGTGCTCCGGCCGCGTGAAGGGGCCAACATCAAGAGGCACTCGGTCGCCCTTGGTGCGGAGAAGCAGGGGCGCGAGGTCATGAGCGTTCCCGTGCGGCACGGGAGTCCGATCACCGGACGGTCGTTCCTCACGGTGGGGGCGAACGGGCTGGGGTCCAACGAGGAGTTCGACCAGCACCTGGACGTTCTGGTCAAGACGGACACGCTGGACCACTTCGTCGAGGAGCAGGGGATCGGCAAGCTCGACTTCGTCAAGGCCGACGTGGAGGGGGCCGAGCTCAGGGTCCTCGAAGGGGCCGTGGAGACCATCGAACGGCTCAAGCCCGCGTTCCTGCTGGAGATCGAGGAACGGCACGTCGAGCGGTTCGGGTACCACGCGAAGGACGTCGCGGACTTCCTCGTCGAGCGCGGGTACCGGATGAGCACGTGGCACGGCGGTGAGTGGGTGCCGACCCACAACATCGGTGGCGAGATCAGGAACTACCTGTTCAGGGCCTGAAATAAGTAGAGGACGCCGACCCCTGGGGGTGGATCGGCGTCCTCATCTCGAAGGCCTACGAAACGTAGACCTCAAGTTCGTACAGGGAGTATCCGTACTGACCGGCCCGTTGGGTACCCGTCATCCGGAGGTATCTCGCGTCCTGTGGGGTGAACGCTACGACATCATCGCCGCCATCGCTAGCACTTGTGGAGAAAACGTTCCGCCAGTTGCCGCCGTCATTGGAAATCTCGATGCGGTAGCCCTTGGCGAAGGCCGATTCCCACCGCAACACGGCGCGACCGACTCGTTGCACTGAGCCGAGGTCGACCTGGATCCATTGGTTGTCGTTCCAGTCGCTGGCCCAGCGCGACGTCGGGTTTCCGTCCAGCGCGTTCGACGGCGGGAGGTTGTTCCAGCCCGTTTCGTGGGACGACGCGGTGGCGGTGCGGCCGGCGGCCAGGTTGGTGATGTTCTGACCTCTGCGGGACGGGAACTGCACGACCTGCTGGTAGGTCGGGCGGTTCTGCCAGTGGATCTTGTCCTGGGTGATGCCGCCCATGGCGCGGTGGATGATCGTGTCCGCGCACCACTGGTCGCCCGCGGCGCAGTCCGCGTCACCTGGGTAGACGGCGGTGGCGGGCTTGGCCACGGCCTGAACCAGGGAGTTCACGAGGGCCGTGCGGCAGCCGGACAACGTGCCGCCGCCGCAGTAGGTCTGCGGGAACGCGCCCTGGACCGGGTCGCCCAGGACCTTGCGCAGGTCCTTGTCCACGTAGCCCCACCAGCCGTACTGGAACGAGGAACCCTTGTGCGGCGCGGCGCCGTGCGCGTCGGACGGGGCCTCGTCGACCTGCTGAGCTCCTACCAGTGCGGTGAACAGGTCGTCGCCCAGCGACGGCTTGAACTGCGACTCCACCAGAAGCGGCCACCAGGCATCCAGAACTCGGATGGCTTCTGCGTGGTTGTAGGTCTTGCTGCCCTTCGCGGTCTCCTTGCGCAACGAACCGGAGCGCTGCCAGTCCTTCAGCTTCTGCACCATCGGGGCGAGAGAAGCGTCGACCGGAGCGGACTCCACCACCCGCAGCAACTCGGGCAGCACCTGCTCGGCACGCAGGTCGGCCACGGCCGCTTCGGCCATCGCCTTGGTCAGAGCAGCGCGCGTGACCTTCTGGCCGGAGGCGATCAGAGCACGCACGCGAACGTCGAGCAGGTCACCGCGGTGCACGGCGCTGTGGCCGAACCCGCCGAACGTGAAGTCCTTGGCCTGCTTGTTGTTCCAGGACACGTAGTAGTCCTGGTTGATCGAGTTCGGGTGCCCGGCGAACGGCATGTACGCCGCGGTGTTCTCGTCGCCGTTCCAGTTGACCCACTCGTACTCGGCACGGCCCCAGGTCGGCAGGTTCGGGTCCACAGTGGACCGGCGCACCGGGTTCAGGCCCGAGTTGAAGTACGCGGAGTCGCGGGAGTCGACGTAGAGCCAGTTGAACGCGTAGCCGATCTTGTTGGCCGCGCGCTGGAAGTCCGTGGCCGAGCGGATGGCGCCAGGATCGTTGAGCTCCTGGAAACCGATGATCGAGTCGACCTCGTGCATGTACGTCGAACGCAACGTCGTGTACGCCACGACCTTGCCGCCGACGGTCGCACGGCTCGTCACCAGGCCGTACTTGGTCCGGTACATCACCAACGTGTAGGAACCGGCGGGTGTGCCGTCGGCGACTGTCGGCTTCCAGGCGTTCTTGCGCTCCAGCCGTTCCATCGGCAGGCACGAGCCGTGGAACAGGTACGACGAAGAGGCCTTGGTGGCAGGTGAACCGTCCGGGTTGCACAGCTCGACGGCGTAGGTGTCGACGATGTCCTGCCCGGAAGAGGTGGCGCTCCACGAGTAGTCCACACCGCGGCCGAGCTGCACGTACATCGAGACGCCCGCGAACGAGACGCCGCGCGAACGGATGCCGGGCCCGTTGAGCTCCTGCAACAGCAGCAACTGCGGCGCGAAGTAACCGGTCTGCGGTCCCCACACGGCGATCGGGTTCCCGCTGTCCGTGTGCGCACCGGAGACCGCGAGAGCGTTCGACATGCCGTGCTTCTTGTTCAGCAGGTCCGGAGGCAGCACGCCATCGGAGAAGATCCCCCGAGCCTTCGCCACGTCCGCGGGAGCGGGAACAGCGACGGAAGCACCCGTGCCGCCCACCTCGTCGTAGACCATCCGCTCCGGCGTGATGCTGCCGCCGTCGGGAAGCGCCAGGCCCTGAGGCGAAGCGGGAGAGGCCGAGTACGGGAACGACTGTCCGTCGTGGAGGGTCAGAACGGCTTCGGGGTCGTTCTGCGCCCGGAACGCCTTCCACACCTGCTCGCCGACGGCGGCGCCGTACTTGTTCTGCGCGGCCAGCTTCACCAGCGCCGACTGCACCTCGCCGCCACCGCCGGCACCGAACAGGCCGCCGACCACCGAGGCGATCGCGACCATGTCGGTCGACTTGAACGGCTGGATGTCGTTCCAGTTCGTGATCGCGTCGGCGTGCCCGGTCAGCACGTACTCGCCGGGGAAGTTGCGAGCGCCCACGGACTGCGTGATGTACGCGTTGATGCCGGCCGTGTAGTCGTCGACGTCGACCAACGCCTGCCGCCCGCGCTCACCGCCGTTCGCCGCGGCGGACTCGATCTGCTTCTGCAGGTCCGCCTCGGTGTACGCGATCTGGTTGAAGAAGCTCTGCTCCAGCACGCGGTTGCCGGGCGCGCCACCGGCGAAACCGGTCAGCTGGCCGCGGCCGAGGTGACGGAAGATGTCCATCAGCCACAGGCGGTCCTGGGCGGCCGCGAAGCCGGCGCCGAACATCGTGCCGGACCGCGTGGTCCCGGTGATGTGCGGCATGCCGATCTTCTTGTCCCGCACGATCGTCACGTCCGACCGCGGTTTCAGGGTGCTCTCGACCTGGTCGGACGGCACGCCGAACGACGCGTCGTTGAAGAAGTCGGTCAGCTGGTTGTTCGTCAGGCCGCTGTAGCCGTTGACCAGGGCGTCGTACTTGCCGAGCTGGTCGGCGGAGTGCGCGGGCCTGGTGCCGAACGCCTTGTGGGTGAGGATCTCGGCCAGCGTCGCGTTGCCGTTGTTGCCCGGCGGCACGATGTCGTTGCACTGGCCGAGGCAGTAGTCGTCGGCGGCGAACGCGGCCGCGCGTGGCTCCTCTGCCTGTGCGGCGGACGGGACGATCAAAAGGGAGGCGGTGACGGCGGCAGTCGCCAGCAGGGACGTCACCGGATTGGCTCTCCGCATCGCGCGAAGCTCCTCTCCGTGCAGGGCAGGGCTGTTGTGATGCACGTTACTTTCCAGTAAGGCTATTGCGAAAGGGTTTCGCGTTTTCTGGAATGCCCCGGAAGCACCTGTATCGATACCGCAACCCATCGAAAAAACATATGGGCAGAAACGACGCCAAACGAGACGTCTGAATCGGATTGCCGAGGCCGTATCCGTGTTTCTGGTACGACATTCCACTGAGTGGGATTTCGATGTTTCGTCACTCAGCGTTCTGGTGGCTCCCCCTAAAACCTGGTGGCATGCCTACGCAGCGAAGTCGGCGCGCTATTCCGGTAACTGTGAACGTTGCCGGTGATCTCGAAAATCCGTTACCACATGATGAGATAACTGAGAATTAACGTGGTCTTCGGCGTGCGTACGCGAAGATCACGAACATGAGGGAGCACGGAACGCCAATGCGGGAGGCGTCGTGATCAAGGTTCTGCTGGCCGACGACGAGGACCTCGTCCGCTCCGGCCTTCGCATGATCCTGAGCAGCGTCGGGGATATCGAAGTTGTTGCCGAGGCCGATGACGGACACCTGGTAGCCGACCTGGCACGCCAGCATCGTCCGCACGTTGTACTGCTCGACATCCGGATGCGCACCTCGGACGGACTCGTGGCCCTGCGGAGGCTGCGGACCCTGCCGGACCCACCGAGGGTCTGCATCCTGACCACGTTCGACGTCGACGAATACGTTTCGGAAGCACTGCGCCTCGGCGCGGCCGGCTTCCTGCTCAAGGACACCGAACCGGAACAGCTCGTCAAAGCCGTGCGTGATCTCGCGCGCGGGGGAGCGGTTCTCGACCCCGGTGTCGCCGCCAGAGTTCTCGCGGCCGTGGCCGACGGCGAACGAATGGCGGAGCCTGCTCGCAGGCTGCTGCAAAGCCTGTCCGAACGCGAGCGCGAAGTGCTCGTGCTGATCGGCCAGGGCATGTCCAACGCGGAGATCGGCAACACCCTGCACCTGTCGGAGGCGACGGTGAAGGGCTACGTCTCGTCCGTGCTCGGCAAGATCGGCGCGGTCAACCGCGTGCAGGCCGCACTGGTGGCCTACCGCGGCGGCCTGATCGCCTGAGCCCTGAAGTCCGGGACCCTCAGTTCCCGGACACGATCCCGGGCACCTCGTCCACCGAGGGCTCGACCTCGACCCTGTTGCGGCCGTGCCGCTTGGCGCGGTACAGCGCCATGTCGGCGGCCGCGAACAGCTGGTCCAGCTTGGCCGGTCCCGCCGCGACACCGATGCTGACGGTGGGGCGGCGGACCGCGCCGAGCACCATCGTCCAGTCGTGCCCGTCGACGGCCGCGCGGATCCGCTCGGCCACGTTCGGGCCGACGTCCATGTTCGGCCCGGTGTCGCCGAGCAGCACCACGAACTCGTCGCCGGCCCAGCGCGCCACCAGGTCGTCCGACCGGCATTCCCGCCGCAGCAACGCCGCGATCTCGCGCAACGCCGCGTCGCCCGTCGCGTGCCCGGCGTCGTCGTTGACGTTCTTGAACCAGTCCACGTCGACCAGCACCAGCCACGGCACCTTGCCGCGCGCCGCCGTCGACTCCAGCAACGCGGCAGCGGCGCGTTCGAGCCCGAGCCGGTTCGCCAGGCCCGTCAACGGGTCGCGCGCCGCGGCCTCCTGCGCCGCCACCGCCAGCCGTTGTGCCTGAACGGCCACGCGACGCTGCTCCAGCGCCTGGCCGAGGCCTTCCTGCAACGTCTCCCTGGCCGTGCGGGACGCGGCCATCGACCGGCGCAACGCCGCGGCTTCGCCCTCCGCGTCACCCAGGGCGTTGCAGATGTCCGCCAGTTCCGTGGAGAACCGCAGCAGCAGTGACGTGTCGTTGATGCGTTCGGCGCTCGTCACCGCACGGGACGCGAATGTGCGCGCCTCGTCGAAATCGTCCTGTTCGCGACGCACGACCGCGAGAACCCAGTTGCCGACCGAGATGCCCCACAGGTCGTCGGCGTCCACCGACAGCCGCAGGGTCTCCTCGCCCATCTCCTCGGCCTTGTCCAGCTGACCGACACCGGCCAGGGACCGCCCGCACGCACCGAGCAGTGCGCGCCGGTGCAGCTCGTCCTTCACGATGCCGATGCCCTCGTCGAGGTACACCAGGGCTTCCTCGAAGATCGCCGGCGCCGCCGAGGGAGAACCCGAGCAGGCGCGGAAGTTGAGCGAACCGCCCAGACGCTGCAGGCACTGGGCCAGCACGTCGGTGTTGCCCGCCCGCCGCGCCACCTGAACGGACAGCCGCAGCATGTCCAGCGCCGCGCGCCGGTTGCCGATGCCCTCCATCAGATAACCGAGGGAGCCCATCGTGTGGGCCACGGCCGGGCTGTCGGAACGGTCGATGTCGAGGTCGGTCCAGCCCTCGGCGGCCAGCTCCAGGGCCAGCGGTATGCGGCCGAGACGCCAGGCCATGACCGCCCGGTTCACCAGCACCGCTGATCGCACCCAGCGGTCGGCTCCGGGGGACACCTTCGTGACGACCTCGTCGAAGAGGCTGTTCGCCTCCGGCACGCGGCCAGCGTTGTACAACGCGCGGACCTCAAGGTCCAGCCGCGGAATCTGGCCCGCTACCAGCGGATCGCGCTGCTCCACTCGTTCATCGACTCCGTTCCGACTCGCCGAGCGGCCCGCACAGGCTACCGGGTCGGTCGCGCCCTGTACCGATCGTGGTGCAGGACGTCATCAAGGGGTAGTCGGTTGCGCCAACCGTGACGTTCCAGATCAGGCGTATCGGGCAGTGATCGAACCGGACCAACGCACAACCATGCCACCGGACGGACCCTTGTGGGGATGTCCAGGAGACGGCGCAGCACATCTTCCCGGTAGAAGCTCACCCAGCCCACACCGAGTCCCTCTTCCGTCGCCGCGAGCCACAGGTTCTGGATCGCCAGGCACACGGAGTACAAACCCGCGTCCGCGATCGCGTGCCTGCCGAGCACCGCCGGTGAGCCCCGGTCGGGGTCGTAGGTGACCACGATGCCGAGGGTCGACTCCATGACTCCTTCGACCTTGATACGAGCGAACGTCTCCGCTCGTTCATGATCGAGTTGAGCCGCGAAGACACTGCGTTCGGCCTGAACGTGATCCCGGAACGCCCGCCGGATCGATTCATCCCGCACCAGCACGAAGTCCCACGGCTGGGAAAGGCCGACGCTCGGGGCGGCGTGCGCGGCGGTCAGCACCCGTCGCAGCACGTCGGAAGGGATTTCCTCACCGGAGAACTCGGCGCGCGTGTCCCTGCGTCGGTGGACTGCCTCGTACAGGTTCATTCGTGCGATCGTGCCTCACTCGAAAGCACCAACTTCACGCTGGAGAGGTGGCGCTGATCTCACCTGAGGCGATACACCGATCTGATGCGAAGAATGAAAGGCGGTTACGGCTCCGCGCTCGGATTCGGCGGCGGAGTCGGCGTGGCCGCGTTCACCGGTGCCTGGCCGTTGGTGGCCCTGGTCCTGCTCGCGGCGGTCGTGGTGGTCGTCTCGCTGCGGACGACGATCGTCGGAGCCGGCCTGGCGGCACTGCAGTGCTGGGGCCTCTACGCGACCTTCTTGGTGGGTGTTCGTGGCGATCTGACGGTCGACGAACACACGACCTGGGCGCTCGCGTTGCTGGTGCAACTCGCCGCGCTGGCCTTCCTGGCCAGCGCGGCGGTCCGTGTCATCGCCCTTGTGACGGGTACGGCAACAAGGCCATCTCCCGTGCGTTCTTGATGGCCGTGGCGACCTGACGCTGCTGTTGCGGCGTCAGGCCCGTCACCCGGCGGGACCGGATCTTGCCCCGGTCCGAGAGGAACTTGCGCAGCAGCGTGACGTCCTTCCAGTCGACGACGGTCACGCCTTCCTTCGCGAGCAGGTTCACCCTGCGCTTGGGTGGCCTCTTCTCGCGCATCACCAGCTCGCCTTCGACACGCCGGGCAGCTCACCGCGGTGGGCCATCTCCCTGAGCCGGACGCGGGACAGGCCGAACTTCCGGTTGTAGGCGCGCGGCCGTCCGTCCACGACGTCGCGGTTGCGCAGCCTGGTCGGCGACGCGTCCCGCGGGAGCTTCTGCAGGCCCCGCAACGCTTCCGCGCGCGTCTCCGGGTGCCGCAGCATCTCCTTGAGCTCGTGGCGCCGTTCCGCGTACCGCGCCACGACCTCGCGGCGTCGCTGGTCTGCGGCGATCTTCGACTTCTTCGCCACGTCAGCGCTCCTCTTTGAAGTCGACGTGCCTGCGCGCCACCGGGTCGTACTTGCGCAGCACCAGCCGGTCCGGGTCGTTGCGGCGGTTCTTGCGGGTCACGTAGGTGTAGCCGGTTCCGGCGGTCGACCTCATCTTGATGATCGGGCGGATGTCCGTGCTCTTGGCCATCAGACCTTCACCCCCTGCGTGCGGAGCCGGGCCACGGTGGCCTCGATGCCCAGCTTGTCGACGGTCTTGATGCCCTTCGCGGACAACGTCAGCGACACGTTCCTGTTCAGCGACGGCACCCAGTACCGCTTCTGCTGGATGTTCGGGTTCCACCGGCGCCGCGTCTTGCGTTGCGAGTGCGAGACGCGGTTGCCGAAGCCCGGCTCACGGCCGGTCAGCTGGCAGCGCACTGAGGTACCTCCAGAGTGATGGACGCAGATTGAAACGACTTTCGTTTTCATCTACGGTACCTCACATGGAAACCGTTGTCGTTATGGTGGCGGGGCTGGTCGACCACGACGTCGCCGTGCGGGTGTGGCGCGACCGGCCCGGTTCGGTGCTCGTGCGGCACGTAGCTGCGGAAACGTGCGTGCGGCGGTGGGTCGACGGCATCGCGACCGACGTCGAACTGCTGCACGGCTGCGTGTCCTGCACCGTGCGAGAGGACCTGCGGGAGCTGCTCTCCGCTCTCAAGGGCCACACGGTCGTGCTGCACCTGGACCCGCTGCTCGAACCGGACGCGGTGCGCCGCAACCTCGGCGTCGAAGTCGAGTGCGTGATCACCGTCCTCGACGCGGCGACCTGGCTGGACGACGCCCTGGGCGACGCCTCGATGGTCAGCGACCAGCGCACGGTGGCGCAGGTCGTCGTCGCGCAGGCCGAGGCCGCGGATGTGCTGGTGCTGCAAGGAGATGCGGACGAACGCACGCTCGCCGTGCTCGACCGGCTGGCTCCCGGCGCACACCGCTGCACGCCCGAGACGGTGGTCGTACGCAAGAGCACGCGGCCGCGGTTGATGCCTCTGACGCCCGAATGTGGTGTCTCGACAGCGGTTTTCACGTCCGACCGGCCGTTCCACCCGGTCCGGCTGAACGAGGCGCTCGACTCGTTGCTCGACGGAACGGTCGTGCGTTCGCGTGGCCGGCTGTGGGTCGCGGACGAGCCGGATGTCGCACTGCACCTGGAATCCGCGGGCTGCGGGATGCACGTCGGCGAGGGCGGGCCGCGCGGGGGCAAGACCACTCAGATCGTGGCGATCACCCTGGGCGAGCCGGACTCCATCACCGCGGCGTTCGAAAGCGCACTGCTCACCGACGACGAACTGTCCTTCGTGGACTCGATCCGAAAGCTGGCGATATGAAGCAAGGCATTCACCCCGACTACCACCCGGTCGTCTTCCAGGACGCGTCCACCGGCAAGACGTTCCTGACCCGGTCGACGGCGACGTCCAGCCGCACGATCGAGTGGGAGGACGGCAACAGCTACCCGCTGCTCGTCGTCGACATCACCGCCGACTCGCACCCGTTCTGGACGGGCACGCAACGACTCGTCGACACCGCCGGCCGGGTCGAGAAGTTCAACCGCCGCTACGGAAAGCGAGAGCGCTGATGGCCGTTCCCAAGCGCAGGACGTCCCGCTCCAACACGCGCCACCGCCGGTCGCAGTGGAAGGCCACCGCGCCGGACCTGGTGCGCGTGCGGACGTTGGACGGCAAGGAACTCCTCGTTCCCCGCCGTCTCGTCGCGGCCTACAAACGCGGGCTCATCTAGAGCGGACGCTGGACCGTTCCGTCCGGTGAGTCGCGCCACTGGTCGAAGGGACGGTCCAGCCTCCAGCCCGTGCCGTCGTGGTCGAGCACGCGGTTCTCGCAGGTGTCCACGTTGGACAGCGACTCGAACAGCTCGATGCTCCAGCCGAACAACCGGCGGCACAGCAGCCTGATCGTCAGACCGTGTGACACGACCAGCACCGTCTTGGGGTGCGTCTCGTCCTTGTGCAGCCGGACTTCCAGGCCGTCGAGGAACGCCGCCACCCGGTCGTCCACGTCCGCGCCCGACTCGCCGTTGGGCAGCCGGAAGAAGAAGTGGCCGAACGCGTGCCGCTGGTGCTTGAGCATCTCCTGCTGCACCGGGTCCTGGAGGTTGCCCCAGTCCTGCTCGCGCACCCGCGGTTCGGTGACGATCCGTTCCGCGTCGATGCCGAGCAGCTCGAACGTCCGGCGCGTCCGCTGGTAGGGCGACACGTAGGCCGCGACCTGGCCGTCGCCGATCAGGTTCTTGATCGCCGGGCCGGCGGCGCGTGCCTGGTCCGCACCGGTCTCGGTGAGCGGGAGGGCGTGGTCGGGGATGCGGCAGTAGGCGAGCTCGTCGACGTTGCCGAGGCTCTGCCCGTGGCGCAGCAGGATGATCCGCACCTCACCATCGTGCCTCAGCTCCGCGGGTGCTCCGGGCGTTACAGTGCTCGGCGAGTCGAGGAGGATGGTGTCACATGATCAAGTACATCGCTCTGTACAAGAAGCCCGCCGACGTGGAGGGCTTCGACCAGAAGTACTTCGAGTCGCACCTGCCGATCGTGAACTCGGTTCCGGGCCTCGTGCGCGCGGAGGTCGCCAAGGTGCAGCAGGTGGTCTTCGCGGGCTTCCTCGGTGAGACCGATCTGCACCTGATCGCGGAGATGTACTTCGAGTCGGAGGAGTCGTTCAAGGCGGCTCTTCAGACGCCGGAGTGGGCCACGTCCGGTGCCAACCTCGCCGAGATCGGCGGGATGGAGCTCGTCGCGATGTTCAGCGCTGACGTGGTCGAGTCGTGAAGGCCGTCGTCATCGGCGGCGGCACGATGGGCGCCGGCATCGTGCATCTCCTGCTCGCGGGCGGGCACGAGGTCACGCTGTCGGAGGCCGACGCCGAACGCGCCGAGCAGGGCAGGCTCGCCGTCCGGCGCTCGCTGGACAAGGCGCAGGAGAAGGGCAAGCTCGCCGACGCGGAGGCGGTGTTCGCGAACCTGAGCACGGGTGAGCTGCCCGCGGACGCCGAGCTGGTCGTCGAGGCCGTGCCGGAGAACGTGCCGCTGAAGCAGAAGGTCCTCGGATTCGCGGCCGAGAAGTGCCCTCAGGCGATCCTGGCCTCCAACACGTCCTCGCTGTCGATCTCCGAGATCGCCGCCGGACTGCCCGGCGAACGCGTGCTGGGCATGCACTTCTTCAACCCCGTCCCGGTGCAGCAGCTCGTCGAACTCGTGCACCACGAGGGCGTCGACCCCGCGAACGTGGCCAAGGCGCGAACCTGGGCCGAACAAATGGGAAAAACCGTCATCGAAGTGCGTGATTCTCCCGGCTTCGCGACGTCTCGACTGGGTGTCGCCGTGGGCATGGAAGCGATTCGCATGCTGGAGGAAGGTGTCGCGAGCGCTGCGGACATCGACACCGGCATGAAGCTCGGTTACCGCTGGCCGATGGGGCCGCTGGAGCTCACCGACCTGGTCGGACTCGACGTGCGGCTGGCGATCGCCGAGCACCTCGCGGCCGAGCTGGGGCCGCGGTTCGAGCCGCCGCGGTTGTTACGAGACAAAGTCGCTCGGGGCGAGCTGGGAAAGAAGACGGGTGAGGGCTTCTTTTCCTGGTAGATAGTTGTCCGTGCACATCCGTGAGTACACCGAAGACGATCGCGACGCCGTGTTCCGGCTCCGCCGGATCGCGTTCAACGGGACCGAGCCGTCCGGACCGTTGCTGAAACCGGGTACGCACGGACTGGTCGCCGAGATCGACGGCCGGGTCGCGGGTGTGCTCGGCATCGGCTCCTACGCGCAGTTCTACGGCGGCGCCGCGGTTCCCATGGGCGGGATCGGCGGCGTCGCCGTCGACGGGGCGTATCGCGGCCGTGGCGTCGCGAACGCGTTGCTCGACGCCGCACTGGTCGCCATGCGCGAGCACGGCCAGCCGATCTCGGCGCTCTACCCGACCGTGCCGACCCTGTACCGGGGACGCGGCTGGGAACGCGCCGGCGTCTTCGAGTGGGTCGAGCTGCCGATGGACAGGTTGCTCTCGGTTCCCCGGCCAGCCGAGCGGATACCTGCGCGCCCGGCCGATGAGAGCGATCTCACGGCGCTGCACGAGTGCTACCTGGAGGTGGCGCGGACGATCGACGGCATGGCCGACCGCCGCCCGCCGAGGATCGACCTCGCCAAGGTGCTGGAGCTGGACCTGGTGAGCGTGCTGCCCGGCCCGAACGGCCTGCGGGGGTACCTGACCGCCGAGCGCAAGCCCGGTGGTGACATGGGCCGGCTCAAGGTCCTCGACCTCATCGGCGTCGACGTCGAGGCACAACTGAACCTCCTCGCCTCGCTGGCGTCCTGGGCGGGCACGCTCGAAGCGGTCGAACTGCGGATCACCGACCCGGCGACGGTCAACTTCCTGGGCGGCACCCCGTTGCGCCACCCGGTGCTGACCGCGACCTGGATGCAACGCGTCGTCGACCTGCCCGCCGCCGTGGCCGCCCGAGGCTGGCCGCGCCTCGCTGATACCGCGGTGGACGTGGAGATCATCGACGAGCACGCCCCGTGGCACGCCGGCTTGCACCGCATCGTCGTGGAGGACGGCGCGGTGCGCGTCGAACCCGGTGGCACCGGCGCGGTGCGGTTGCACGCTCGAGCGCTCGGTCCGTGGTTCTCCGGCGCGCAGAACACGCATGCGTTGCGGCGCGCGGGTTTGCTGGAGGGAGACCCGGCCGACGCGGTGGCGCTGGACCAGCTCACCGGTTCGTCCGGCACACCCCGGCTCGCGGACTTCTTCTGATGGCCGACGTCTACCACGAGGTCATGCGCGCGATCTGGGACCACAACCTGCACTTCGGTCTCTGGACGTCCGAAGAGGACGAGTCCTCCAACCGCATCGCCGCCGAGCGGATGACGGCGCTGCACATCGACCGGCTCGGCGCCCGGCACGGCTGGCGCGTGCTGGACCTGGGCCGCCGCGTCGGCACGTCCGCGTTCCGGCTGGCCGAGGCCTCGCACGCCGACATCGTCTCGGTCTCGCCGAGCGCCGACCACGTGGCGCGCGCCAACACGCGGGCCGAGGCGCTGTTCGTGGACGAGCAGGTCAGGTTCGTGCACGCGGACCCGCACGCGATGCCGTTCCCCGACGACACGTTCGACGCGGCGTGGGCCGTGGAGACGTTGCCGCACCTCGGGGACAGGGTCAGCGTGCTGCGGGAGTTCACGCGTGTGGTCAAGAGTTCGGGCGTCGTTGTGGTGTCCGACTTCGTGCAGCGCAGGCCGGTCGCACCGGGCGTGATGGACGATCTTCAGCCGATCCTGAGCACGTACGACATCGACGAGGTGCCGACGTTCGCCGGCTACCCGAAGTTGTTGGCGGCAGCCGGGTTGCAGGTCGTGGAGCTGCTGGACCTGAGCACCGAGACGCGCAAGACCGTGCCGCGGATGCAGATCGGTGCGCGCAGGCATTACGACGCCCTCGTCGCGGCGCACGGGGAAGAGGCTCGGCAGTACCTCGACCAGATCCTGTCGCCGCTGGCCGTCCAGCCGTCACTGGGCTATTTGCTGGCGGTCGCGCGCGTCTGACTTCGTCCACGCCGTCCCGTCGCGTAAGAATGAAGGCGTGGCGGGGGACCAGGACGAGGTCAGGCATGCCTACGGCGACAACATGGGTTGGCGCCTGAAGGGCTATGCGAAGCAGCGCAGCGGCTCACCGGTCAGCGTGCGCGAGCTCTCCCGCGCGCAGTTCCTGGCGATCAGACCGTTCTTCGACGCCGAGGACAACCCGTGGCTCGTGGACATGCACGAGGTGGTCCCGGAGATCCGGCCGCGCGTCGAGCAGGTGCTCGGCCCGCTGAGCCCCGACGAGGACTACTACGTCACCGGCCACCCGCTGGACTGGGACAAGGACCCGGTGCAGGTCGCGCGCGACCTGCTCGACGTCAAGTACCCGCTGGCCACGGCGGCGTTCCTCGGCGGCAGCGTGGCGGCCGGGAACTACACCGCCAACTCCGACCTGGACATGGTCGTGATCGTCGAGGACCTGCCCTGCGCGTTCCGGGAGACGCTGCGGCACCGCGGCTGGCCGGTCGAACTGTTCTGTCACACGATCGAGTCGTTCCAGGACTTCGTGGCCCGTGACACCGAGGGCAGGCGGCCTCCGTTGCTGCACATGTGCGCCGAGGGTTTCCTGATGATCGACGCCGACGGCACCGGTCAGCGCATGCGGGCCGAGGCGCGCGTGCTGCTGGACGCGGGCCCTCCACTCGCGACCGTCACGGAGCTGGAAGATCGCCGCTACGGCACCACTGACCTGCTCGAAGACCTCATCGGCGCACGGGACGAGGACGAACGGCTGTTCGTCGCGGCCCGGTTGCTGACCTGCGCGGGCGAGCTGGCGCTGGTCGTGCAGAACCGGTGGCTCGGGCACGGGAAGTGGCTGATGCGGCGACTGCGCGACGCCAAGGAGGACGAGCTCGTGGACTCCTATCGGGCGTTGGTGCGGGGCCAGGGCGCCGAGCGGTTCATCGCCGTCGTGGAGGCAGTGCTGGTGTCCGCGGGAGGCCGGCTGGACGCCGGTTACCGCCGGGCAGCGCCACCTCGATAACCCACTATTCTCTCCGTTCGTGCTGATCATCGTCCTGGAGCTGATCGGTATCGCGGTCTTCGCCGCCTCCGGAGCGGTGGCCGCGGTCCGTGCGCGCCTCGACGTCTTCGGCGTGACCATCCTGGCGCTCACCACGGCGCTGGGCGGCGGCATCATCCGTGACGTGCTGCTCGGCGTGCACCCGCCGACGAGCCTGCGGAACTGGCCGTACCTGCTGGTCGCCGGTGGCACGGGCCTGATCGTCTTCTGGTTCCACCCGCAGGTCGCGAAGCTCCGCCGCAGCGTGTTGCTACTGGACGCTGTGGGTCTCGGCCTGTTCGTCACGTCCGGCACGTCGACCGCGTTGTCACTCGGTGCGACTCCGTACGCGGCGTGCCTCATCGGCATGACGACGGGCATCGGCGGTGGAGCGCTCCGTGACCTTCTCCTCCGTGAGATTCCTTTGGTCCTGAGGAGAGAGATCTACGCCGTGGCGGCGCTCTGCGGTGCGGTCGTCGTGGCGGTGGGTGAATGGGCCGGTTTGCCGAAAGGCCTGGTCTCGCTGACCGGTGCGTCAATAATCATCACCATCAGGCTGATTGCGCTCTGGCGGAAGTGGAACGCACCTGTCGCCAGGGGCCTTGAGGGCTAACGCCGAACTCACACCTGCAGTTAGGGCCCTTCTCAGGCGGCTCTCAGATCCCTCGGCAAGACTGCTCCCATGCGCATCCTCGTTGTCGATGACGACCGGGCGGTCAGGGAGTCACTCCGCCGCTCGCTCCAGTTCAACGGCTACCAGGTCGAGACTGCCGGAGACGGCATGCAGGCCCTGGAGTCGGTGACCGCCGCCAGGCCGGACGCGATGGTGCTCGACGTGATGATGCCGCGCCTCGACGGCCTCGAGGTGTGCCGCAGGCTGCGCAGCACCGGCGACGACCTGCCGATCCTCGTGCTGACCGCGCGTGACGCCGTGAGCGACCGGGTGTCCGGGCTGGACGCCGGGGCCGACGACTACCTGCCCAAGCCGTTCGCGCTGGAGGAGTTGCTGGCCCGGTTGCGCGCGCTGCTGCGCCGCGCCGCCCACGACGACGACGCGGCCCAGAAGTCCGCCGCCGCCCTGAAGTTCTCCGACCTGGAACTGGACCCGTCGACCCGCGACGTCCGCCGCGGCGAGCGTCCGATCAGCCTCACCCGCACCGAGTTCGCGCTGCTCGAGCTCCTGCTGGCGCACCCGCGCCAGGTGCTCACCCGCAGCCGCATCCTGGAGGACGTGTGGGGATACGACTTCCCGACCTCGGGCAACGCTCTCGAGGTCTACGTGGGGTATCTGCGCCGCAAGACGGAGCTGGAGGGCGAGCCGCGGCTGATCCACACGGTGCGTGGGGTGGGCTACGTCCTGCGGGAGACCCCTCCGTGATCCTGGAACCACAGGGACGGCTCCAGAAGGCGTCGCTGCGGGCCCGGGTCACCTGGCTCGCGGCGTTCTGCGTCGCCGGGGCCGTCGCGCTGGTGTCGTTCGGCGCGTACATGATCGTTCGCAAGAGCACCTACGACGCTCTGGACGAGAGTCTTCGCACGCGAGCGGTGGCCGTGGCGGCCGGCGAGAAGATCAACGGCTCGGACTTCGTCGGCAAGTACCCCGCGGCGTTCCTCGCGGCCGGCGACGTGAAGATGGCCGTGCTGCTGGCCGACAGCGGACAGCTGCTCTTCCCGCAGGACTCCGACCGGCCGCCGACGGTCGCGGAGGCCTGGGACGTGGCGCAGGGTGAGCGGAACGAGTTCATCTGGACCGACCACAAGACCGAGTCGCGGGTCATCGCCGTCAAGTACCAGCCCGGCCAGGCGATCATCATCGCCCAGTCGATGTCGCCCCAGCGCACCACGCTGGCCAAGCTCAGCGTCGTTCTGCTGCTGATCGGCGGTGCCGGTGTGCTGCTCGCGGCCATCGCGGGCACGGCCGTCGCACGAACGGGTCTGCGGCCGGTGCAACGGCTGACGGAGGCCACCGAACGCGTCGCGAACACGGGTGACCTGACGCCGATCCCGGTGGCGGGCGACGACGAGCTGGCGCGGTTGACGCACAGCTTCAACGCGATGCTCGGCGCCGTCGCCGAGTCGCAGGAACGACAACGCCGCCTGGTCGCCGACGCGGGCCACGAACTGCGCACGCCGCTGACGTCCATGCGCACCAACCTGGAGCTGTTGCTCGCATCGGAACGCCCGAATTCACCCGACTTGTCTGAAGTGGACAAGCAGGAGATCCACTCGGACGTGCGCGCTCAGCTCGACGAGCTGACCACGTTGATCGGTGACCTGGTCGAACTGGCCCGCGAGGACGCCCCGCAGGTCATCCACGAGCCAGTCGACCTGGTCGAGGTGGTGGAACGGTCGATGGACCGCGCCCGCCGCCGCGCCTCGAACGTCACGTTCGACGTGCAGCTGCAGCCGTGGACACTTCTGGGTGATTCCAGTGCCATCGAGCGCGCGGTGCTGAACCTCCTCGACAACGCGGTGAAGTTCAGTCCCTCGGGTTCGGCGGTGCGGCTGAACCTCCGCCAGGTGGGTGACGGCAGCGCCGTGGTGGAGGTGGCGGACGCGGGCCCCGGTATCGCGGACGCCGATCTACCTCACGTTTTCGAGCGGTTCTACCGCTCGTCCGAGGCGCGGACCCTGCCGGGTTCCGGCCTGGGACTCGCCATCGTCAAACAGGTGGCACAACGGCACGGCGGCACGGCCACGGCGGGCAGAGCCCCCGAGGGTGGAGCCCTGTTCACGTTGCGCCTACCCGGACGTCCGTAAGGTGGGCCTGTGAGTCATCGCGTGAACGACGATTCTTCGTCGACCTGGGAGACGACCCCTCCCACCGGAGACGGCCCCGCTGAACCCACGTCGCGCTTCTCGACGTCCGGTTCGACCGCTTCGTCGTACGAGGATCGTTCGTCGCGTTCCTCCGCGTACGAGGACGACCCGGCGCCCAGGTTCCACAAGAAGAAGGCGAAGAAGAAGCAGCCGTTCTGGAAAGAGCTGCTGGTCATCTTCAGCGTGGCGTTGCTGCTGACCGTCGTCATCCAGACGTTCGTCGCGCGCGTGTTCGTCATCCCGTCGGCCTCGATGGAGACGACGCTGCACGGCTGCACGGGCTGCGTGAACGACAAGGTGCTGGTCGAGAAGATCACGTACCTGTTCGGCGACCCCCGGCCGGGCGACGTCATCGTCTTCCGCGGCCCGCCGAACTGGACCGGCGGCAAGGAGCCCCCGAACTTCGTGGTCGGCACCCTGCAGGACCTCGGCTCGATGGTGAACCTGTCCGAGCCCAGCGGCACGGACTTCATCAAGCGCGTCATCGCCGTCGGCGGCCAGACCGTCGAGTGCTGCGACGACCAGGGCCGCGTGATGGTCGACGGCAAGCCGCTGGACGAGCCGTACCTGAACTTCGGCGGCGGCCCGCGCCAGCAGGACTCGTTCGAGAAGGTCACCGTCCCCGCGGGCAAGCTGTGGGTGATGGGCGACAACCGCAACAACTCGTCGGACTCGCGCAAGCACGGCGACCCGACGCCGGCCGACGGCGCGATCCCGATCGACAACGTGGTGGGCAAGGCCCGCGTGATCGTGATTCCCGTTGGGCGGTGGGGTTCGATCTCGGACTTCAACCCGCAGACCGGCGGCAAGTAGTTCTTCAGGTTTTGGAAGCGCGCCCGAGCCACCGGCTCGGGCGCGTTTTTCGTAACGGCGGCGGCTTCTGCGGCTATGTCGAGGCATGAGCTTCCTGCCGACGACGCTGGCCGGGTGGACGCAGGTGATCGGTCCGCTGGCGACAACAGGTGGTCTTGCCCTGGCCTGGTTCGCGAACTGGAGGCAGGGTCGCCACCGGCTGGAGGACATCGAACGGGGACAGCTGGAAGCTGCCCGTCTGTGGCCACCGTTGCGGGGGAAGACGAGCGGATGGTCCAGGAAGCCGTCATTCGAAACAACGGCGCGCTTCCGATTCTTGATGTCCGAGTGTGGTTCGAGCTGCACGAAAGTCGCGAACCGATCATGATTACCGACGATCCGAACGACGGTGATCAGGTCTGGTATGTGCACCGGAGATTCGTTGCCGCACATGAGGAGTACATCTGGCGCAACTTCCGCGGCGGGCTGCCTGGGCCCGGCGGGCTCCTCGCGCAAGCTGACTTCATGGTCGCCTGGACGAGCGGCGATGGCGTTCATTGGATGCTTCGGAACTCGACCGATCTCGAACGACGGCCGCGAGCGCGGCATGTCGGTCCTGACTCCGTTGAGTTGGAACGGTTCGGACCGAAGGTCGACAGCCAGCAGGTGCTACCGCCGTGATCGTGGCGGCGGTGCAAGTGTGTGAACAACGCGAAAGGGGCGGGGACCACGTGGTCCCCGCCCCTTTCGCGGTGGTCCTCAGCCCTTCGTCGACCCCAGCGTCAGTCCGCCCACGAACTGCCGCTGCAAGACGAAGAACACGACCAGGGTGGGCAGCGCGACCAGGAGAGAGCCCGCTGCGATGAGGTTGTTGTCGGTGAAGAACGTGCCCTTGAGGTTCTGCAACGCCGACGTGACCGGCATCTTGTCGCCGTCCTGGATCAGCACCAACGCCCACAGGAAGTCGTTGTAGATCCAGGTGAACTCCAGCGTCGCCAGCGCGGCGAGCACCGGGCGGCACAGCGGCAGGGTGAGCTGCCAGTACTGCCGGAACACCGACGCGCCGTCTACGCGGGATGCTTCGGTCAGCTCGTACGGGATGGTCTTCATGTAGTTCGACAGAACGAACGTGCAGAAGCCCATCTGGAACGCGATGTGGATCAGGATGACGCCGAGCGGTGAGTCGATCAGCGACTCGCTCTCCGACATCCACGCCGGCAGTTCGATCAGCCGGTACAGCCGCCACAGCGGCGTCACGATCACCTGCTGCGGCAACAGGTTGCCCGCGGTGAACAGCATCAGCAACGCGATGTTGAACTTGAAGCTGAACCGCGACACGCCGAACGCCACCATCGAGCTCAGCACCAGCGTGATGATCAGGGCCGGCACGGTGATGAGGAACGTGTTCCAGTAGAAGTGCGGCAGGTCGCCGATCTCCCACGCCTTCGCGAAGTTCTCGAACGTCAGTGACTTCGCGATGGAGAAGTAGCCGTTGACCGACGTGTCGTCGTACGTCCGCAGCGACGCGTAGACCGCCCACAGCAGAGGTGCCAGCGTCATCAGGCACGTCAGGATCAGGAACACGTGCAACGCGATGCGTGCCGGCGTGACCGGACGCTTCGGCTTCACGACCGGGGCGCGTTCCAAGGTGGCCGTCACGTCCGGTTCTCCTTGCTGAACACCTGGTACAGGTACGTGATGATGAAGCCGAGCGAGATCGTCAGCAGGACCACGGCGACCGCGGAGCCGCGGCCGATGCGCGAGGCCTCGCCGATGATGTTGTCGGTCACCAGCACTGACAGCAGCTCCAGACCGTTGCGCCCCTTGTTGATGACGTACACGATGTCGAACGCGCGGAGCGCCTCGATCACCGTCACGACGAGCACGACGATGTTGACCGGCTTCATCACCGGGAACGTGACCCGGAAGAACGTCTGGGAGGCCGAGGCGCCGTCGAGCGACGCCGCTTCCTTCAGCGCCGGGTCGACGGACTTCAGGCCCGCCAAGTACAGCAGCATGATGTAGCCGGTGTGCCGCCACGCCGCGGCCACCAGCACCGCGTAGAGGTTGATGTCCGAGTCGCCGATCCAGTCGACCGGGTTGTCGCTCAACCCCAGCAACGAGTTCAGCAGACCGCCGTCCGGCGTGTAGATCAGCTGCCAGATGAAGCCCACCAGGGCCAGCGACAGCACCATCGGCATGTACAGCGCGGACTGGTAGACCCGGCTGAACTTCAGCTCGCGGTCGAGCAGCACGGCGAGCAGCAGACCCGCTGACGTCGGCACGATCAGCAGGAACAGCAACCAGATCAGGTTGTGCTGCACCGCCGGCCAGAACCGCGGGTACTCCGTGAAGATCTCGACGTAGTTCCCGACACCGATCCACTCGATGTCCTCGAAGCCGCCGATGCCGTTCCACCTGCTGAACGACAACGCGACCGAGCCCAGCGTCGGGATCCACACGAACAGCAGGTGCACGAACGTGGGGATGCCGAGCATGAGCGCCAGCACGAGTTTGTCCGTGCCGGCGAGGGCCGTGGCACGCTTTCGACGCCGACGAGGCGGCGGCCCGGAGGGGGCCACCGCCTTCGGCTTCTCCTGCAACGCGGTCACTTGAAGATGTTCTTCGCCTGATCAGCCATGCCCTTGAGCACGGAGTCGATGTTGTTCGGGTCCTTGATGAACTCGATGAGGCCGTTGGTGGCCGCCTCGCTCGCGAAGCCGGGATCGGTGTCGCGGTCGAGGAACTGCGTGATGTGCTTGGCGTTCTTGATGGTGTCCGCGACCTTCTTCTGCAGCGGGCTGTACCCGGCCTGGTCCGCCTTCTGGTTGGTCGCGACCGCGGTCGGGTCGGCCTTCAGGTAGGCGAGCTGCGGCTCGGCGGAGGACAGGTACTCCATCAGCTTCAGGGCACCGTCCGAATTGGACGGCTTCTTCGCCAGCATGTAGCCGTCGATCGGCGCCTCGACCGTGTCGATGCCGTGCGTCGGGTTGATCTCCGGGAACGGGAAGAAGTCGAGGTCTTCCTTGTCCGCGTCCGGGAACTGCTGGCCCACGAACGCGCCGAGCAGGTACATGCCGGACTTCTTCTGCTGCAACGTCTGCGCGGCTTCCTGCCACTCGCGGCCGAGCGCGTTCTCCTGGTGGAACGGCAGCAGCCGCTTCCAGGTGTCGAACACGTCCTTGACGCGCTTGTCCTGCCAGTCTTCCTTGCCCGCCAGCAGGTCCACGTGGAACTGGTAGCCGTTGGTGCGGAAGTTGAGCTGGTCGAACGTGCCCATGCCCGGCCAGCCCTGCTTCTGGGCGAAGGCGATCGGGATCAGGCCGTCGGCCTTCATCTTCGTGGCGAGCGCGACCAGTTCGTCGAGCGTCTTCGGGACGGCGTAGCCCTTCTCCTGCCAGACGCTCTTGCGGTAGAACATGCCCCACGCGTACTGCGTGAACGGCACGAAGTACTGCTTGCCGTCCGTGCCCGTCGACGCCTGCTTGAGCGCGTCGGAGTAGTTGCCGCCGATCTTGCCCCACAGGTCGCTGAGGTCGCCGGTGAGGCCCTGGTCGGCGAAGAACCGCATGCGGTAGCCGGCGAACCACGCGAGCACGTCGTCCGGCTTGCCCTGCAGGTAGTTGTTGATCTGTTCCTGGTACTGCTCGTGCTGCTTGGTGTTGATCGTGACGGACAGGCCGCCCGACTGGGCCTCGAACGCCTTCACCGCGGCGGTGATCGCGTCCTTCGGCACCTGGTCGGACAGGTTGTTGCCGAAGGTGACGACCTTCGAGTCACCACCCGTGCCCGAACCACCGCCGCACGCCGAAAGAAGACCACCGGTCGCGGCAACGCCCGCACCGGCCAGCATGACTCGCAGCATCGTTCGCCGACCGAAGTGCGGTAACGGAGTGGAACCAGGCGTGTGCAGAACCATCATCGCTCCTACAGGTGACACTCGCACGTGCGAACCGAACAGGACTCCAACAAAGTTGCGCATAATGTGGTCCCAGTCATACAGCATGTCAAGTCCCGTTACGGAGCTGTTAAACCCCAGGACAGCCGGGTTCCGGGCGGTCGCTCGGCGTTTCCCGGTACTTGTCCCGGTCAACCGCCGAACAGACCCCAACGGGCAGTTGTGTTTGCTTGTGTTGACGTTGGGGGTCGTTGTCGGCCACGCTTGCGCCGTGACGACGTGGCCAACTGACCTGCAAGGCCTCGGCTGGGGTGCTGACTACAACCCCGAGCAGTGGCCGGAACACGTCTGGACCGAGGATGTCGAGCTCATGCGGCGCGCCGGCGTCACCATGGTCAGCCTGGGCATCTTCAGCTGGGCGAAGATCGAGGTCAGCAAGGGCGAGTACCGGTTCGACTGGCTCGACCGCGTGATGGACCTGCTGCACGCCGGCGGCATCCGCGTCGACCTCGCGACCGCGACCGCCGCGCCGCCGCCGTGGCTCACCACCGAGTACCCCGAGATGCTGCCCGTCCGCGCGGACGGAGTGCGGCTCTCGCACGGCTCACGGCAGGCCTACTGCCCGTCGTCGCCGATCTACCGCGACCGGGCGACCGCGCTGGCCGCCGAGATGGCCTCGCACTACCGCGACCACCCCGCCCTCGCCGCGTGGCACGTCGGCAACGAGTACGCGTGCCACGTGAAGCGCTGCTACTGCGACACGTGCGCCGCGTCGTTCCGTGAGTGGCTGTCGAGCCGCTACACGCTCGATCAGCTCAACGACGCGTGGTCCACGGCGTTCTGGAGCCAGGGCTACACCGACTTCGCGCAGGTCCTGCCGCCGCGCGTCACGCCGACGTTCGCGAACCCGGCGCACGTGCTGGACTTCGACAGGTTCTCCGACGACGCGATCCTGGAGCTGTACAAGTCCGAGCGGGACGTGCTGCGCATGATCACGCCGGACGTGCCGATCACCACGAACTTCATGGCCAACTGGACGTTCGGCGACCTCGACTACTGGAAGTGGGCCCGCGAGGTCGACTTCGTCTCGAACGACCACTACACCGAGGCCCAGTCGCCCGATCGGCACATCGAGCTCGCGATGTCCGCGGACCTCGTGCGCGGTCTGGCGGGCGGCAAGCCGTGGCTGCTGATGGAGGCCTCGACCTCCGCGGTGAACTGGCAGCGGCGCAACATCGCCAAGCTGCCGGGGGAGATGCGGCGGCACTCGTTCCAGAACATCGCCCGCGGCGCCGACGGCACGTTGTTCTTCCAGTGGCGGCAGTCGCGCGGTGGCAGCGAGCGCTACCACTCGGCGATGGTCCCGCACGCCGGCACGGACACGAAGGTGTACCGGGAGGTCTGCGAGGTCGGCGCCGAGTACGGCAGGTTGACCGAGGTCATCGGTTCCACTGTGGACGCTTCGGTCGCGATCCTGTACGACTTCCAGTCCGGCTGGGCGTTGCGGCAGGACGCGCACCCGACCAACGACTTCGACTACTACAGGCACGTTCTCGGGTACTACAAGGCGCTCTGGCAGGCCGGTGTCACGGTCGACTTCGTGGCGCCGGGTACGAACCTCTCCGCGTACTCGCTGGTGGTCGTGCCTGCCTTCTACGCGGTGTCCGACGCGCACGCCGCCGTCATCGCGGACTACGTGGCGGGCGGCGGTCATGTCGTGGTCACGTACCTGTCCGGTGTCGCCGACCAGCACACGCGCGTGCGGCTCGGCGGATACCCCGGAGCGTTCCGGGACGTGCTCGGCGTGTGGTCCGAGGAGTTCTACCCGCTGCGGGAGAACGAAACAGTCTCGTTGACCGACGGGTCGACCGCCTCGTTGTGGACGGAGCACCTGCACACGCGCACGGCTGACACCGTTGTCTCCTATGCCGACGGCCCGTTGCCCGGCGTGGCGGCGGTGACGCGCAACGCGTTCGGCAACGGTGTCGCCTGGTACGTGGCCTGCGATCTCGACGAAGACGGTCTCGGCCGAACGGTGGAAAACGCGCTTTCCGCTGCGGGCGTTGCGGTGTCACCTGCCGGGATCGAGCTTGTGCGGCGCAGGGGCGACGTATCGTTCCTCTTCGCCGTCAACCACACAGACACCGACGCGCAGATCGAGGCGTCCGGTGTCGACGTGTTGTCCGGCGAGCAGGTCTCCGGGCACCTCACCGTGCGAGCCGGGGACGTAGTCGTCCTCAGGGAAGAGGTGTGAGGTGCTGGCACGTCAGCGGCAAGCGGTAATCATCGAAGAGGTCCGTCGAACGGGTGCGGTGCGCGTCAGCGACCTCGTCGTCCGGCTCGGCGTCTCGGACATGACCGTGCGCCGCGATCTCGACGTGCTCGCCGCACGCGGACTGGTGGAGAAGGTCTACGGCGGCGCCACCTCCGTCGTCGGGCGCTCGACCGACGAGCCCGGTTTCGAGGCCAAGTCGGTGCGGCAGCTGCCCGAGAAGGAGGCGATCGCGGCGCTGGCCGCGGGCCTCGTGCGTCCCGGCACGGCCATCGGCCTGTCCGCAGGAACGACGACGTGGACGTTAGCCCGTTTCCTCGACGACATCCCCGACCTCACCGTCGTCACGAACTCCATCCGCGTCGGGGACGTGCTGCAGCAGAGCGGGCGCACGGACCGCACGGTCGTGCTGACCGGTGGCGTGCGCACGCCGTCCGACGCGCTCGTGGGCCCGGTGGCCGTGCAGGCGTTGCGATCGCTGCATCTCGACGTGGTCTTCCTGGGCGTGCACGGCATGGCCGAGCGCTCCGGATTCACGACCCCGAACCTCAACGAGAGTGAAACGGACCGCGCGCTCGTCGACGCGGCCGGCCGCGTGGTCGTGGTCGCGGACCACACGAAGTGGGGCACCGTCGGCATTTCCACGATCGCCGATCTCGACGAAGCGCACGTCCTGGTGACGGACGAGGGTTTGCCGGACGACGCGCGGGCGATCCTCTCCGAGCAGGTCGGCGAGTTGGTCTTGGCTCATGTACCGGGAAGTGGCGAGGAGTTGGCGTGAGGCGTACCGCGGGCAAACTGGCGGACGGCCGGGAGATCATCTACTTCGACGACAGCGCTGAGGCGCCACCGCGAGTCGCGGTGGACACCCGGGACCTCCCGGAGACCCAGCCGATGTCCGAAGTCCGGCTGGACCCGTTGACCCGCGAGTGGGTCGCGATGGCGGCTCACCGCCAGACACGCACGTACAAACCGCCGGCGGACCTCTGTCCGTTGTGCCCGTCGACGCCGGGCAGGCCCACGGAGATCCCCGAGGCCGACTACGACGTCGTCGTGTTCGAGAACAGGTTCCCCTCGCTGGCGCAGAACGTGCCGGACGTGCCGTCCACTGTGGATGGTGAACCGCTGTTCGCGCGCGCGCCGGGTCGTGGGCGGTGCGAGGTCGTGTGCTTCACCTCGGACCACAACAAGTCGTTCGGCGAGCTCTCCGAGTCCCGCGTGCGCACCGTCGTGGACGCCTGGGCGGACCGTGTCGCCTTCTTGTCAACGTTGCCAGGGGTCGAACAGGTCTTCCCGTTCGAGAACCGCGGCGAAGAGATCGGTGTGACGCTCTCCCACCCGCACGGCCAGATCTACGCGTACCCGTTCATCACGCCTCGCACCGAACGGATGGTCGAGGCGGCGCTGGAGTACTACGCGGCCAATGGACGCCCGTTGTTCGGCGACGTGCTGGAAGCCGAGCTTCGCGCGGGCGCGCGTGTGGTGGAAGAGTCCGCCCACTGGGCAGCCTTCGTGCCCGCCGCCGCCCGCTGGCCCGTCGAGGTCGTGCTGGCGCCACGCCGCCAGGTGCCCGACATCGCCGCACTGTCCTCTGTGGAGCGTGACGACTTCGCGTCGCTCTACCTGAAGGTGCTGCACCGCCTGGACGCGCTGTACGACCGCCCGCTGCCCTACATCGCCGCCTGGCACCAGGCACCGGTCAACGTCGGCCGCGACGAGATGTGGCTGCACCTGCAGGTCTTCTCGGTGCTCAGGACGAAGGACAAGCTCAAGTACCTCGCGGGCTCCGAGTCGGGAGAAGCCGTGTGGATCAACGACGTGACGCCGGAGCAGATCGCGGAACGGCTCCGGGGAACACACAACTAGCTCCCAGGCTGGTCTAAGGGTTCTCTCAGGACGGCCCGAGAGACTATGCCCATGACCGAGAGCAACCAGACAGCGCCGCAGCCGGAAGAGCCCACCTCCGTGCCGACGAGCGCCGGTCAGACAGACTCCGGCGCGCGGGAGCAGGGCCCGTCGCTGCCGGAACCCGGCCAGCCGGATCCTTTGCAGGGGGGATCCGGCCAGGCTGGGGCTACTCACGCTCCTGCCGGTCTGGGCGATGTGCCCGCCTCTTTCACTTCGGCCCAGCCGCAGGTGCACTCACCTGACGCGGGCCAGACGCAGCTCGGCGGGCCCGGACCCGGCCAGCAGCTTCCTCCAGCAGGGTCCGGCCAACCTCACCCGCTCGGCCTCGGCGCCACGACCGCGCAGTTCGGCGCGGAGCCCGGCCCCTTCGCAGGGCCCCAGCAAGGGCCACCGACGGGTCAGTACTACCTCCCACCCGGCTACCAGCCCCCGCACATCCCCCAGCGCCCCAAGGGCCGTGGAAAGGTCGTGGCGGGCGTCGCCGCCCTCGTGCTGATCGTCGGAGGCCTCTCCGGCGGCCTCGGGGGCTACCTGGGCTACACCTTCGCGAACGACTCGTCGTCCGTGAGCTCCCTCGACTCACCCCGCCCGGCCTCGCAGACCTCGAACGCGCCCGCCGGCTCGGTCGAGGACGTGGCGAACAAGCTGCTGCCGTCCGTCGTGCAGATCCAGGTCACGACACGCTCCGGCGCCGGCGAGGGCTCGGGCTTCATCATCTCCGGCAACGGCCAGATCGTGACGAACAACCACGTCATCGAGGGCGCTGCCTCCGGCGGTGACATCAAGGTCGTCTTCCACGACGGCAAGACCGCCACCGCCAAGATCCTCGGCCGCGACCCGAGCTCCGACATCGCCGTCATCCAGGCCGACGGCGTCTCGAACCTCCCGGTCGTGCAACTCGGCAACTCCGGCGACATGAAGACCGGCCAGGCCGTCGTCGCGATCGGCTCGCCGTTCGAACTGTCCGGCACCGTCACCTCCGGCATCGTCAGCTCGGTGAACCGCCCGGTCTCGGCCGGCGGCGACCGCAACTCGCAGGCGACCGTCCTCAACGCCATCCAGACCGACGCCGCGATCAACCCGGGCAACTCCGGCGGCCCGCTGGTGAACATGCAGGGCCAGGTCGTCGGCATCAACTCGGCGATCTACAGCCCCAGCCAGGGCCAGGGCCAGGCAGGTTCCGTGGGCATCGGCTTCGCGATCCCGATGGACCAGGCGCGCCGCACGATCGACGAGATCGTGAAGAGCGGCAAGCCCAAGCAGACCGTGCTCGGCGTGAAGGTCGAGTCCACCGATCAGGGCGCCAAGATCTCCGAGATCACCGGTGGAGGCGCGGCCGAGAAGGCCGGGCTCAAGGCCGGTGACGTGATCACCAAGTTCGGTGACCGCCGCATCGACGAGTCGGACACGCTGGTCGCCGCGGTCCGGTCGAAGGCTCCCGGTGACAAGGTCACGATCACGCTGTCCGACAACAGGACGGTGGAAGCCACCCTCGACGGTGTCGAGGTGGGATAGGTCGGGGGACGGCAGGTTTCTGGCATCCGCCGCCCGCCAGAAACCTGCCGTGACGACCCCGGAGAGGCCGTAGCCGTGCGCACCTGCCCCGTGCGCGGCTGCGGCCTCTTTGTTTCGTCCTCTTACGGCGTTGTGACGCTTGCGGGCCTGGCAGGCGTTCGTGGCTTAGCGTGGTGACGTGGTGGAACGGGTGCTGGTCGTCGACGACGACACGACGGTGCGCGATGTGGTGCGCCGCTACCTCGAACACGCCGGGTACGAGGTCGAGCTCGCCGGTGACGGGGAACAGGCGCTGCGGCTGATGGCCACGCACGAGCCGGACATCGTGGTCCTGGACCTGATGTTGCCCGGCATCGACGGGCTTGAGGTGTGCCGGCGGATTCGGGATCGCGGCAGCACGCCGGTGGTCATGCTGACGGCGCTGGGTGAGGAAGAAGATCGCATCGCCGGGTTGCAGATCGGCGCGGACGACTACGTCACGAAGCCCTTCAGCCCGCGTGAGTTGGCGTTGCGGGTCTCGTCGGTGTTGCGGCGGGCCGGCAAGGCCTACGAGCCGCGGGTGGTGCGGGACGGGAACCTCGTGCTGGACGTGGCCGCGCACACCGCGACGCTGGACGGGCGGCCGTTGCAGCTGACCACGCGCGAGTTCGACCTGCTGGCGTTCTTCATCGGCAACGCCGGCAAGGCGTTCGGGCGGGCCGAGCTGCTGGAGCGGGTGTGGGGCTGGCAGTTCGGCGACCAGTCGACCGTGACCGTCCACGTGCGACGGTTGCGGGAGAAGATCGAGGAGGATCCGGCGAAACCGAAGCGGCTGAGCACCGTGTGGGGCGTCGGCTACAGGTATGACCCGTGTTCGACAGGCTGAGCCGCGTGTCGCTGACCACCGCGATGACCGTCATGGTCATCGTGCCGGTGGTGGCGACCATCGCCGGGGTGCTCGTGGTCAGCGGGTTCATGTTCACGCCGATGCTCAGCGCCGCGCTCATGGCGTGTGCGGTGGTCGCCGTGGTCACCGTGCCGTTCTCGATCATGCTGGGCCGGGCGATCGCGCGGCGGACCATGTGGGAGCGCGAGGCCGAGGCGGCGCGGCGGCAGCTGGTGGCGTGGATCAGTCACGACCTGCGGACGCCGTTGGCAGGCATCCGGGCGATGACGGAGGCGCTGGAGGACGGCGTCGTCTCCGAGCCCGGTGAGGTCGCGGTCTACGCCAAGCAGATCGCGTTGGAGGCCGATCATCTGACGAAGCTGGTGGACGACCTGTTCCAGCTCTCGCGGATCACGGCCGGCGCGTTGAACCTGACGATGCACGACGTCCGGCTGGCCGATGTGGTCAGCGACGTGGTGGCCGCGTCCCGGCCCGTGGCGGCGCGGAAGGGCGTGGAGTTGCGCGCGGACGCTCGCGAGTGGCCGGTCGTGCGGGGCTCAGATCCGGAACTGATGCGTGTCGTGCGCAACCTTGTGTCCAACGCCATTCGGCACACGCCGGAGGGTGGCGCGGTGTCCGTTCAGGTCGATGTGGACGGACCCGACGCGGTGGTGCGGGTGGACGACGCGTGCGGCGGCATACCCGATGACGTGCTGCCACTGGTGTTCGACGTGGGATTCCGGGGAAGCACCGCGCGCAACCCGACCGGCGCCGGACTGGGGCTTTCCATCGCGCGTGGCCTCGTCGACGCGCACCACGGGAGAATTGGCGCTCAGAACCACGGTCCTGGCTGCCGCTTCGAAGTCAGACTCCCGCTACGGTGATCGGTATGGAACGCAGCGCGCAGCGCCTTGGCCGCGCTTTGGTCGTGATCGTGGACGACCGGGTGGCGCACGGTGAGCAGGACGACAACTCCGGACCTCTTGTCACCGAACTGCTCGAAGAAGCGGGCTTCATCGTCGACGGCACCGTCGCGGTCGAGGGTGAGGTGGTCGACATCCGGGCCGCTCTCAACACGGCCGTCATCGGTGGCGTCGACCTCGTGGTCACCGTGGGCGGCACAGGCGTGTCCCCGCGCGACGTCACCCCCGACGCCACGCAGGGCGTGCTCGACCGCCCGATCCACGGCATCGCCGAGGCACTCCGCGCCTCCGGCCTCGCCGCGGGCGCGGTCGACGCGGGTATCTCGCGCGGCCTCGTCGGCGTCTCCGGCAGCACGCTCGTCGTGAACCTCGCGGGCTCGCGCTCCGCGGTCCGCGACGGCATGGCGACGCTGTCGGCCCTGGTGCCCTACGTGATCGAGCAGCTGAGCGGTCTTGACGAAGAGTGAGAAGCCGACGCCGGCCGACGACGACGCCGTAGCGCGCCGTCGTCGGTTGGCAGAGGTGTTCGGCGACGTGCTTCCGGAGACGACGTCGGACGAGCGCGGTGGCGGGGCCTCCGGGGACGACCGCGAGACCTGGTACCGCGAGAACAGGCCGCCGCACCACGGCGGCTGACGCCCACTTCGCGCTGAAGGCCGCCGGTAGCTCGGCGGACGTGCCGGCGAGTTCTGAGTCGAACGGCCAGACAAAGCGCGGGCCGCGGGGTAGCGGTGCGCGCTTCGTCTCGGCGGGGGACGGGTGGAGGATCAGATAGCGGGACCGCGGCGGTCCGGTGCCTGTGCCGGGGTCTGGGGCTGAGTGTTCTGCTGGGCCGCGAGCAGGTCGCGGATCTCGATGAGCAGCTCGACGTTCGTCGGCTCGGACGGGCCTGCCTCCTCGCCCCTCTTGCGGCGCTCCTGGATCTTCTGGATCGGGAGCACCAGGACGAAGTAGACGACAGCGGCCACGATCACGAAGTTGATCGCGGCGTTGATGATGTTGCTGAAGTCCAGGTAGGTGTCTGCCTTGCCTTCTCGCAGCTGGATGCCGAGACCGGCGGTCTCGGTGCTGCCCAGCGAGGAGATGAGCGGCTTGATGAGGCTCGTGGTGAACGCGGTGACGATCGCGGTGAAGGCCGTGCCGATGACCACGGCCACGGCCAGGTCGACGACGTTTCCGCGCATCAAAAAGTCTTTGAAACCCTTCAGCATCAGCGGAGAGTAACGGCTAATGCATGATCCAGTGACATCGCGGCCACACGAGTTGCATTAAGTCTCGGCAACGTCAGGACGACGACTTCTCCGCGCGTCTCCCGCACCGCCGCGTTCTCCGCGAGCACCTCGCCCGACGCCGACACCACGTCGACCCGGCCGCCCGGCCGCACCACGGCGGCGAGGCCCTGGTCAGCCACCCTGACGGCCACCGAGGCCTGATCGGCGGCGGCGTCGGCGAGATCGAAGTCGGTCAGCGGGACGCCTGCCCGCGCCGGTGACGACAACGCGCGGCCCACCACGGCGTCGGAGGCCGGGAACGAGCCCGGCAGCGGCGTGGCGAGCGACATGACTCGGACGTCGGCGGCGGTGAGGGGCTCTCCGGCAGGTAGATCGCGTGAGGCGACCACGGCGGGATGGCCCACGTCCGGCCAGAAGAACGTCGACAGGGCTATCAGCGTCAACCCGAGGGCCAGGAAGCGGCGCCACGCGGCGGGAGGGCGGCGGCGTGCCAGCGAGCGGACCCGGTCCGAAACGGTCGTGGAAAGGTTCATGCCTCCGACCGTAGGACGGTCGGAGGCAGTCGAATGGGGCTCAGCCGCAAGTTGTGGACAACTCGCGATCTTCAGGACGCTGCGGCCGCCGGAGCGCTCGTCGAGGCCTTCGAGTCCGAAGAGGACTTCTTCTCCGCGGACTTCTTCTCCGTGGACTTCGTCTCCGTCGAGGGCGAGGACGCCGCCGTGCTCTTCGACGAGCCCGAACGGCTGTCCGTGCGGTAGAAGCCGCTGCCCTTGAAGACGACGCCGACGGCGCCGAAGAGCTTGCGCAGCTTGCCCGAGCACTCGGGGCACTCGGTGAGGGAGGAGTCGCTGAACGACTGCACAGCCTCGAACCGGTGCTCACACGCGGTGCAGGCGTACTGGTACGTAGGCACTGGGTCTGCTCCTAGCTCTGGCACTCGACCTTTGTGAGTGCCAACACGATTTTCGCTCAGGACCTTCCCGGAGCGCAAACACCCCCGGTCAAAGTCACAGCCATCGCAGACCCACCGAGGGGGTCAGCACGCCGTTCATCCGCACGTCGTGAGGCTCGCCAGGCACGAAGGAAAGCACCTCGCAATCACGCACGACACCGATCAGCGGGGCCTTGACCAGCGGCAACGAGCGATCGTAGTGCCCCTGCCCCTTTCCGATCCGCACCCCGTCCACCGACACGGCCAGCGCGGGCACGAGCACCAGCGAGGCTCCAGCGATCGCCGAGGCGCCGAGCCGGGGACCGGTGGGCTCCAGCAGCCTGAACCCGGCGGGGGCGAGCCCGGACGGCCCGGTGTGCTCGGCCCAGTCGAGCGGCGAGTCGCCCGTCACGATCGGTAGCAGCACCCGGCAGCGCAGTCCGTCGAGCCACGAGGCGTCACCGGGCTCCGATCCGACCGGCAGGAAAGCGCATACCGTCTGATCAGCGGCAACGTCCAACGCGGCGACGTGCGCGGCCAACGCGGCGGCTTCAAGAGTGCGAACTTCAGCGGACAGCGAACGCCGTGCAGCCAGCAACCGTGAACGCAGCGTGGCCTTCCGGTCACGAAGATCGGACGTCATGGTGGGTATCCCCCGGTATGTCGTTAGCATCGCTGCCCATGAGCAGCGCCTTCCACACCGCTATCGTGCCCGCGGCCGGTCTGGGCACCCGTTTCCTCCCCACGACCAAAGCCGTGCCGAAGGAACTGCTGCCCCTGGTCGACACCCCCGCCATCGAGTACGTGGCGCGGGAGGCGGCCGAGGCAGGCGCGACGAAGCTGATCATCGTGACGTCGCCGGACAAGGCTTCGGTCGCGAACTACTTCGACGAGAACCCCGAGCTCGAGCAGACGCTGGCCGCCCGCGGCAAGGCCGACCTCGTCGAGAAGATCCAGCGCGCCCCCAAGCTGATCAAGGCCGAGACGGCGATCCAGGAGCAGGCGCTCGGCCTGGGCCACGCCGTCGGCTGTGCCGAGGGCAACCTGACCGGCGAGGACGAGGCCGTCGCGGTGCTGCTGCCCGACGACATCATCCTGCCCACGGACGCCCTCAAGAAGATGGCGAAGGTCCGCGAGGAGAAGGGCGGCAGCGTCCTGCTGGCGTTCGACATCCCGCGCGAGCAGATCTCCGCGTACGGCGTGTTCGACGTCCGCGACACCGACAACGACGACGTCAAGCAGGTCGTCGGCATGGTCGAGAAGCCGAAGCCGGAGGACGCGCCGTCGACGTTCGCCGCGGCCGGCCGGTACCTCCTCGACCGGGCGATCTTCGACGCGCTCAAGCGCATCACGCCGGGTGCGGGCGGCGAGCTGCAGCTCACCGATGCCATCGCGTTGCTGATCAACGAGGGTCACCCCGTGCACGTCGTGGTCCACCGGGGCGGGCGACACGATCTCGGCAATCCCGCCGGATTCCTGCGGGCTGCGGTTGACTTCGCACTCAAGACCCCTGAGTACGGACCCGATCTGCGTGAGTGGTTGCGGGAACGCCTCGACAACTCCTGAGCGCGAGGACCAATCACATGAGGTCAGTTGACGAGCAGCTCGCTCGGGTGATCGCGGCCGCGGTGCGGCCCGCACCCGTGCGCGTGGCGATCTCGGAGTCGCAGGGCCTGCTCTGCGCGGAAGAGGTCATCGCGGAACGCGCGTTGCCCGGCTTCGACCAGGCCGCCGTCGACGGCTACGCGGTGCGCAGCGTCGACGTGTCCGGCGCCAACGCGAGCCCGGTGCAGCTGCCGGTCGTGGGCGAGATCCCGGCCGGCTCCCGACAGCCGCGGCGGCTGCAGCCAGGCCAGGCGGTGCGGATCGCCACGGGCGCGCCGCTGCCGACGCTGGCCGACGCGGTCGTGCCGCTCGGCTACACCGACGGCCACCAGGCCAAGGTGACGGTCAACCGCAGCGTGCCGTCCGCCGGGTTCGTCCGCCGCACCGGCGAGGACGTGCAGACCGGTGACGTCGCCGTGCGCCGCGGCGCGTCCATCGGTGCTGCTCAGGTGGGTCTGCTGGCCGCTGTCGGACGCAACAAGGTGCTCGTGCACCCACGTCCGCGCGTGTCCGTCATCTCGCTCGGCGAGGAGCTCGTCGACGTCGACCGCACGCCCGGTCAGGGCCAGGTCTACGACGTGAACTCGTACGCGCTGGCCGCCGCCGCACGCGACGCGGGTGCCGAGGTCAGCCGGGTCGGCATCATGTCCGCCGACCCGCGCAGGCTGCGCGAGGTGATCGAGGGCCGGCTGCTGCTCTCCGAGATCGTCGTCATCGCCGGCGGCGTGGGCGGCACGATCGGCGACGAGGTCAGGGCGGCCATCACCGACCTCGGCGACATGGACGTCACCCGCGTCGGCATGCACCCCGGCTCCGCGCAGGGCTTCGGCCGGCTCGGGCCGGACGCCGTGCCGACGTTCCTGCTGCCCGCGAACCCGATGAGCGCGCTCGTGGTGTTCGAGGTGCTGGTCAGGCCTCTGATCAGGGCCGCGCTGGGCAAGAAGAACCCGTACCGCCGCGCCGTCAGCGCACGCCTGCTGTCGCCGCTGCAGTCGACGAAGGGCCGCCGGGGCTTCCTGCGCGGCCAGCTGCTGCGCGACGCGGACAACGGCGAGTACCTGGTGCAGCCGCTCGGCACGTCCGGGTCGCACCTGCTCGCGTCACTGGCGGAGGCCAACTGCCTGATCATGGTCGACGAGGACGTCACCGAGATCTCCGTCGGTGAAGAGGTGCTGGTCAGCTTCCTTGCGCAGCGTGGATGAGCGTTTTCGCCGATCTGGGCAGACACCCCGGCTGGCCGGCCCGGCTGGGGTCTCTTCAGGTGCGCGCCGGAACCGTTGAGCTGCGCGGGCCCCGGCTCTTCGACGGCAGCAGCTGGTCGAGGCTGCGCATCCGTGACCGCGCCTACCTCGAACAGTGGGAGCCCACCGCGCAGGAGGGCTGGGACGAGCGCAACGCGACGCTGTCCTGGCCCGCGCAGTGGTCGTCGTTGCGCGGCATGGCCCGGCGCGGCTCCACGCTGCCGTTCATGATCCTCGTGAACGGCGAGGTCGCCGGTCAGATCACCATCGGAAACATCGTGCGCGGCTCGCTGCAGTCGGCGTGGATCGGCTACTGGGTGGCCGCTGATCGGGCGGGCGGCGGCGTCGCAACGGCGGCGGTGGCGTTGCTCACGGACCACGCTTTCCGCGACGCTGGTCTGCACCGGCTCGAAGCCACCGTCCGTCCCGAGAACGGCGCCTCGATCCGCGTGCTCACGAAGTCCGGATATCGCGAAGAAGGCCTCTTCAAGCGTTATCTGGATGTTGCCGGACAGTGGCGCGACCACCTCTGCTTCGCCCTCACGTCCGAAGAGGTCCCTGATGGCCTAGTGCGCCGTTTGGTCGCACGCGGAGAGGCCCGTCTTCCCTGACGTTTGCTTCCGTTTGTCGTAATCACTTCACCCAAAAGTGGGTGATACACCACACTTTGGTACGCACCGAGTTCGGCGTGCCTCCGAGACAGGTGTGACTGTTGTGACTAGCGTGGTTGACAGCACCACGCGTGGGCCGGGGGAGGTGAACGGGGAATGCCGAGTTCGCTGATCATCATTGCGCTGGTCGTCGCCTGGCTCGTGGTCCTCGTCCCCATGATGGCCCGCAAGCGCCAGGAGAGTGCGCGCAGCGTGGGGGAGGAGTACGACGCCATGCCAGACGCCGAGTACGACGACATCCACGACATCGACGACGACTACTTCGACGAGGAGGAGTACGTCGAACGCCCCTTCCGGCGCGGCCGTGGTGGCTACGACCCGGAAGCCGCCGTCCTGGTGGCGCAGGCCAAGTACGCGTTCCGCCGCAGAGTGGTGGCGTTCCTACTGGTCGCCGCAGTGGCGACGGGCATCGTCGCCGGCGTGTTCTACGCGAAGCTCTGGTACGGCCACGCCGCGCTCGACCTGGTGATCGTGGGCTACCTGACCTACCTGCGCCGGCAGGTGCGGATCGAAGAGGAGATCCGCGCGCGCCGGCTCGCCCGGCTGCAGCAGGTGCGTCGCCGCCGTGCGACGGGTCCGCAGCAGCAGGAGACCCCTGCCGCCGAAATCCCGCAGCAGGCCACCGGGGAGCCCGAGACCGCCAAGGTCGAGGTCGTCGAGGACAGGCCGGCGCTGCCGCCGTTGCCGCGCTTCGAACACCACGTGCGTCCGGGCACCATCCCGGTCGACTCCGACGACGAGGATCCGGTCTTCGTCGAGTTAGACGGACTGGAGTCGCTGCGGTACCGAGGTGCTGTCGGGGCATAGGAGGGGGTGGTGAAACACCCCTTCCCGGACTGCTATAGTTCTCTCGTAACACCGCAAGGGGCTGTAGCACAGTTGGTAGCGCGTCTCGTTCGCATCGAGAAGGTCAGGGGTTCGATTCCCCTCAGCTCCACTCAATCCTCAGGCCGAGAAGTATCTGCAAAAAGCGCAGATCTTCTCGGCCTGAGGCATTTTCTGGGGGCCGAGCCCCCAGGCCCCACGCCGTGGGCAAGCCCCCGGACCCCCGTAGGTTGACCAGTAGGTCGGGGTTCTCATCAAGTCCACAAAGTACTGACTGCGTTCGGCACAGCTCGCATGAGCACGAGGGGTCGCCGATCAGGATCCTGGTGATCCGATGTGGCCGGACCGGTTCTCGCCGGCGCTGACGTGGCATGCGGCGCGTGGCGGAGGGCATCGTCCTTGTGTGCCGATCCTCCATTCCTCCAGCGAGTTCGGTGGATGGAAGGTGCCGGACCCGTCCTGAAACGCGTTCGGTCATTGCTGCGGCGCCGGATATCTTGTGCGCGTGAACAACCATGGGGGATTGAAAGCCGTGCTCGTCGCGGCGGTGGCGCTCGCCGCCGTCAGTTGCACGTCGGAGCCGAGCTCGGGGTCGGGGGACCAGCAGGCGGCGACGCAGGAGAAGCACTTCGACGTCACGGGCTTCGGCAAGCTGAAGCCCGGAATGTCCAAACAGGACGCGCTCGCCACCGGTGAGCTCGCCGCCACCGGCGCGGGCAAGACCGGCACGTGCGAGGACTACCGGTACCAGAACGGACCGGCGCCGGACGCGAAGAAGCTCGCGGACGACGCGGAGTTCGAGCTGAAGTACGAGGCCGCGCAGAAGGCCGCGGACGACGCGGAAGCGGCGGTCGGACCTGCGCCGGGAGCGAACGCGGGTGCCGCGGACTACGCCGCCCACGCGGAGAAGCTCGCGGCGTCGGCGGAGGCCTCGGCCAAGGCGACCGAGCTCATCGCGGAGTCCACGAAGCGCATCGCCGAACGGGCCGAGGCGCGTGAGGCCAACGGTGGCGTCATGTTCGCCGGCGACAAGATCCGGATGATCGTGCCACCGCCGGGTGCCACGACCGCCAAGAAGATCGGCAAGGGTGCCACGGTCGAGCAACTCAAGGCCGCGTACCCGAATGTCGTGGACTCCGAAGCCGGCAAGACCTTCGAGGTGCCGGTGCCCGATCAGCAGGGCGTCGCGCTGAACTTCTACTTCACCGACGGGAAGCTGGAGACCTTCCTGCTGTTCAACGGCGCCGCGAAGTGCAGTTGAGCTGAGCCGAAAGGGCCGTTCGCCGTAATGTGGACGGCTCTTTCGTCTATATAAGGGCCGTAAGCTCGTTTGGCTCCCGAAAGGCTGTTCCCCATGAGCGACGCCCCGCAGGACAAAGTGACGGTCCTGTCCGCTGAGGCCCTTGCCCAGTTGAAGTCGTTCCCGCTGCACGGCGACGAACGGTTGCAGAACAAGCTGCTGTGGAAGTCCCCGAACGGCGACACGATCGTCGGCCTGATCCAGATGGCACCCGGTGCGCGCGACGCCGGCCACACGCACCCGTCGGCGACGCAGCACACGTGGGTCGTCGACGGCACGGTGAGCATCGGTGGCGTGGAGGCGACGGCGGGTTCGTACGCGTTCGTACCGCCGGGCGTCGACCACGAGACCATCGCGGGCGACGAGCCGGTGACGATGTTCTACCTCTATCAGCCGTTCGCTCCCGAGCACGACCACCACGACCACTGACAGGTCCCTGCCAGGAACCGGACGGGACCTGAAGTCCGGCAAAGGCGGGAAGTCCAGGGGAATTCCCAGTTGCGTGGCCTGGATCTGTCACGCCGTGAAGAACTGGACACGGTCGGTCACGGCGCCCGTCGCCATCATCAGCCCATGCAGGTCTTGCGCAAGGCAGCGGCGTTGGTGGCGATCGGGGCGTTCCTCGGGGGCGGCATCGCGCACGCGGAGTCCCCGTTCTTCGAGGTGCAGAGTCTCGACGGGCGCGGCAACAACCGCGCCCATCCCGAGTGGGGGACCGTCGGCGAGGGGTACACCCGGTTCGCTCCCACCAGGTACGCGGACGGCGCCGGGCAGCCGGCGGAGGGGCCGAACGCGCGGTACGTCAGCAACCGGATCTTCGCCGAGGGCGGGCAGCGGTACCTCTCCGAGCGGCACGTCAGCCAGTGGGCGCAGGTGTGGGCCCAGTTCGTCGACCACACCTTCGGGCTGCGCGAGGATTCGGCCGTCGACGCCTCGATCCCGTGGGACAACGAGGCGCCGCTGGAGACCGTGCGCAACGACCTGCTGTCCACGCCCATGCGGCGCAGCGGCGAGGTGCCGGGGTCGAGCCCGCGCGAGCAGAAGAACATCGTCAGCTCCTACCTCGACGGCTGGGCGGTCTACGGCGGCAGCCAGGAGCGGCTCGACTGGCTGCGCGACGGCGCGAAACTGCTGCTGCCCAACAACCTCCTGCCGCGCCGTGACGCACGGGGCAACTCGGAGACCGCACCGCCGATGACCGGCCCGTTCGGCGCGATCACCAGCGGCCCCGGCGTGGTCACCGGCGACATGCGCGGCATGGAGAACGGCACCATCACCGCCGTGCAGACGCTGTTCGCCCGCGAGCACAACAGGATCGTGGACCGGCTCCCCGCGCATCTCTCCGACGAGGAGAAGTTCCAGATCGCGCGCAGGGTCGTGAGCGCCGAACAACAGTGGATCACCTACCAGGAGTTCCTGCCGGCGATGGGCGTGCGGCTCGCTCCCTACCGCGGCTACAACCAGTCCGTGCGAACGAGTCTGGCGAACGAGTTCGCGACCGTCGGCTATCGGTCGCACAGCATGGTGCGCGGCGATCTCTCGGTCGTCACCGAGGCGAGCCGTTACTCGGAAGCGCAGCTGAAGACGTTGCGCGACAAGGGCTTCACCGTGACGCTCACGGGCTCCAAGGCCGAGGTGAAGGTGCCGCCGCAGCTGCTGCCGTTCAACCCCGACCTCGTCGACGACGTGCAGCTCGGCCCGTTGCTGCAGAGCTTCGGCCGGCAGGACGAGGGCCTCAACGACGAGCTGATCGACGAGAACACGTTGCGCAGCATCATCTTCGTCATCCCCGGCTGCCAGCCGCGCTGCCTGACCGCGGTGGTCGACGTCGCCGCGCTGGACGTCCAACGCGGCCGTGACCACGGCATCGCCTCGTACAACGACGTGCGCCGCGCCTACGGACTCGCTCCCAAGCCTTCGTTCCAGGCGATCTCCGGAGAGGCCACCGAGTCGTTCCCCGCAGACCCCGAGCTCACGCCCGGCGCCGAGATCGACGACCCGGACAGCCTCGACTGGATCAGCCCAGGTCAGCGCCGCACGACGGTCGCCGCGCGGATGAAGGCCATCTACGGGGACGTGGGCGGCCTGGACGCGATCGTCGGCATGATGGCCGAGCCGCGGCTGCCCGGCAGCGAGTTCGGCGAGCTTCAGCAGGCCATCTGGAAGAAGCAGTTCGAGGCGTTGCGCGACGGCGACCGCTTCTTCCACGCAGGCGATCCGGCCCTGCGGTCGATCAAAGCGCGGTACGGCATCGACTACCGCCGCACCCTCGGTGATCTGATCTCCGCCAACACCGACATCCGCCGGGACGGCCTGGCGCACAACGTGTTTCGCACTCACCCATCTATGGGGTGAAGTTCGGTGAAGAACGCGGCGTCCACAAATAGTTTTCTCTCATGAGATCTGTGGTCGCCGCGTTATTACTCGTGGCCGGCACCTCCAGTGGTGCAGCGGCGTCGACCGAAGCCCCTGCCGCCAGGTGCACGGCCGCCCGACCTGTCGTCTCCAGCACGGAGACAGCTGTAGAAGCGCGCGTTCTCACCGGCTGCACGGCCGGTGAGCTCGTCGTCTTCCGGGCCGCCCTGATCGTCCGTGCCCATGGCACGTCCTGCGCCGCGGTCTCCGAGGAACTCGAAGCGGACCCTGCCACCGAGCCGCAGTGGATCCGCACCCGGCTGGAACTGGAATGCGCACCCGGTGAGAAGGGCCTCGTCGGCTCGCAGCTCACCGCCGAGATGTACGACCAGCAGAACACCCGCGTCGCCACCTATGGCCTCGGTGACTCCTTCACGGAGCGCGACCCGGCCGCGCGGCACCGGTGGACCGTCGAGTTCGTCGCGGGCCTCGGTGACCTGCCCGTGGCGCCCGATCCGGCTGTTCAGACGTCCAGCGCGTCGGCGGTCAAGGGCAGTTCGCGCACCCACTCCGATCACCGGGTTCATGCCGGCTGAGGTTTACGCGCTTTCTGCACCTTCCGTGCGATCCGGAAGATCCGGTGGATCTCCGAACGCTTCGTGGGGTGCTGGAAGATCACGGCCTCTACCGCGTCTCTGCGGCGCCACCACGACAGGTCAGGAGCGATCAGCCTGGTCAGCCGGATGAGTTCGGATGCTTTCTCCTCGTCCCACCTGGCGTGTATGGCCAGTTCGCCGAGGTGTTCGAGCAGGAGTTCCCCGAACTCGGGGTCGGCGAGCACGTGCTTGAACAGGTCCGTGACCTGCTTGGGAAAAGCCTCGGCGAATTCGACGAAGTAGTCCTGGCTGTGCTTGTAGAACCCGATCACCCACAAACCCAGCGCGAGCGTGATCGACTGGAGGCCGGTGCGGCGGTACCTCGCACCGGTCCACGACACGACCGTGTCCAGGGCGATGCCGCGGATCTCCTTGGTCGCCAGCATCGACAGCACTCCGAACACCACCGCGTTCTGCGGCGTGTACTTCTCGGACTTGCCGATCTCGGTCAGCTTCGCCAAGGACGCGGTGAGGTTCCGTCTGCCGAACTCCGACGAGTAGACGCGCGCCACCGTCCACTTCTCGTACGCGTTTCCGTACCTCGTCCACCTCTCGATGGTCTTCTCGACGAGCGGGCGCATGATGTCGTCGTCCATCAGCACTTCCATCGCCCGTGCGGCCAACGCTCGACGGCCGTACAGCCGCTGGGAGGCCAAGTTCTCGATCACCGCCAACGGTTCGTGCGCCGGGACGTTCCGCACGACGTCGCACACGGCCTTGACGCTTTCCGCCTGGAAGCGGTCGAACGTGGCGTCCTCGCACATCCAGTCACGCAGGATCTCCTGCGCAGCCGGGTACTGGCGCCACATGTGCATGAACACGCCGCGTGCCCAGTCGTGCCGCTCGAACCGGATGGTCTCCTCTTTGAGGTCCTTGTGCTTGGGGTGAGCCCGCTCCTCGACTGTCGCCCGGATCTCACGCAGCGTCTGGTCCGAAGGCTGGATCAACGGGCATCGCGGACGAAGTTTGCCGTCATCGGGCAGACGCGCTTTCCTGATGTTCTGGTCCAACGCCCAGGCTCGCTGCCAAACGTGCTCGACCGGCTGGTTCTCCAGGACGGCGACCGCGAAGGAGTACGCGTGCCCACGCACGTCCAGGTCCTCGAACCAGCGCGCGACGGCGTCGGTGACCTCCTCCTTCAGCGAGGTGATTGCCGCGGCGACTTCGATTTCGCCCTCCTGAACCTGCACGGCCAGGTCAGCGGCGCGCACCGCCTTGTCCGGTGACGCGCCCTCCAACGCCGCGGCGAGATCGCCCTTGATCGTGAGCTGCACGGGGCCGTCCACGTGGCCGCGGCGGCGCAACGTCGCCAGTGCCACCTCTACCGCCGAGGGCGCGGTCAGTGCGACGGCGTGCTTCGACGCGCTGTTCGGAGTTTGGAAGAGGTGGTCGAGCAGGATCACGAGCCGACAGCCCGCGTCTTTCACAACACGGAGGCACTGCGTGAAGTCCAGGTCGGTGAACGGCCGGTCGCGGGTGCCGCGGAGGTCGAGGACAAGAGCGGCCTCCTGTTCCAGTTCTGGTTCGCGGATGCTGCCGATCGTGCGGGACCGGTTCATGTCGGCGATCTTCGTGATCTTGAGATCGTCGACGAGCATCCGGCGAGCGGTGAACGTGCGGCCGGTTCCCTCGCCGCACAGCACGACCACGCTCTCCTTGCGCAAGATGCTGACCGCGGCCGCGAAGCCTCCTGGTACGACGAACTCACTCCGCACGTCCTCGATGTCCTGAGGCGCTGCGTATCGAACGATCAGATCTGCCTTCTCGGAGGCGACGGAGGCGTAGTAGTTGATGTCGCCGGTGATGTCGCTGACCTGAATGCCGCGCATGTCACCGTTCGTGACGTTCTTCTTCTCCGGAATGTAGCGAGCTTCGTTCGGTGACAACGGCGATGTCTCAGGTGAAGGCCGCGGGTTGTCGTCGGCTCCCTGCACCGATCCGTTTTCCTTGTCCTCACTCATGGCCGTCGACCTCCGTAGAAGGTCAGACCGCCGTTGACCGTGCCTGCTTGGACGCCGCGCATCTCGCCGTGCACTACGTTCTGCACGCGCGCCGTGGGTTCCGGGGCACTGGTGGTGCCGGCGAACGCAGCCAAGCTGCGTGGGTCGAAGCCGGGCACCCGGACCCACGCGTCGTGCCGGTACTCCTTGTTGGACGCGGGCAACGATGCGAAGTCGCTGCGCCTCGCCACCTGCGTGTGGTCGCCGCTGAACGCGGTGTCCAGCGCTTCGGTCGAGACGATCAACGCGGTCGTCGCGGTCTCTTCGCCGGCCTCGTCATGGCAGCGCCTCAGCAGCTCCTTGAACTCCGGCGCGTCGAGTAGCCGGGTGTGGTTGATTCGGGCGCGGTGGAAGCCGTCGTCACCGACCGGGCCGACGTGGACGGCCACGCGCAGCCGCACTTCCGGCTTGCTCCAGCGGTTGTGTTCGATCGTGAGCTGGTCGAGCCGCACGGCGGCGTCCAGGATTGCGCCGAGATGTTCGCTCGGCAGCACCATCAGGGCTCCGTCGCCCGGCGATTCCAGGGAGAGCACGTCGTCTGGCTGGACTCCGCTCTGCGCCAGCGCGGCGTCGATCAGCTTCGAGATCACGCCGGGGACGGCGTTCATCAGATAGCCGGGCAGTTGTGCCGAGCCGATGACGTCGACGCCGAGCAACGCGCGGTGCTGCGGAACTGGGTTCACTCGCGGCCTCCAATTCGACGAGGAGGACAGCGAGTATGTTGGCTCGGGCGGGCGCGTTCACCCGGAAAGCAGGGGCAAGAAGTGGTCAGTTCATGTCATCGACATTGGCAATGAAATGGCCAAGACCGTCGGGGTCCGGCAGCCGGTAACGCAGTCGGCTGGTCTGGAGGAGGTCCCGAACGCGCAGCGCGTGCAGGATCGGTTCAATCGTCTTCACCGACATCGCGACGGCGTGCGCCACGTCCTGCTGACTCACTCCACGCAGTTCGAGACCCGAGCCGGCCCCGGTGCCGAACTCGCGTGCCCATGACAGCAGGCACATCGCCACTCTCGCTGCACCGGAGCGCATTTGCCGCAGCTGGTTCTCGTCCGCTTTGCGCTGTCGTTCGCGCCACGTCTCTTCCACGAGCAACTGGACGCCCAGGTCGTTCCTCAATGCACGGAAGTGGCTACCTGCCACGTGCCATGCCCTCCCCGCGACCAGTGCGATCACGTGGGCGCTCCGCCGGGCACCGGTGGTCACGCCGATCTCCCCGAGCATTGCGCCGGAACCGTACAGGCCGGTGATCGGCTCGCTGGCTCCTCCGGTTGGCAGAACCACCTTGACCAGGCCCGACTCGAGCAGCAGCACCTCGTCGCTCGGGGTGCCGGCGGTGATCAGGTGCTCGCCTCGGCGGAATGAGCGCAGCCTCCTGCCCGTGCGGAGGACGGCGCGCCCTCGGTCTCCCCGAGAATCATCCATTCGTGCGGACCCTGCCGGCCTGCGTGACGCTTTCCGGTCGCTGACCGACATCACCGATGAGGTTCAACAGGATCTGGCGTTGATGCGTTCTAGTGGTCGACAGGGCAAGGACTCTCATGGATTGACAGCCTGGCAGAGTCGATTGGGCCGGAGGTACAACGCGGTGATCAAGGAAAGGGTTGCTGTGGCATCCACCGCAGACCAATCACGCACCGTACGCTGACAGGTCGCCTAGGCTGAGGGTGATCTCGGAAGGGGTGGTGTGAGTCGTGGGGCTCGCTGAGTCCTTGCTCACGTGGCTGCACGGCTTCGTGGGCGCGAGTGTCTGCCCCGGTGACTGGGTGTGGACCACCACGGCGCTCGGTGCGGTGCTCGGGTTGTTCCCGACGATTGGGGCGCTGCTGTCCATCGCCGTGCGCCGGATCGTGGGCAACTCCTACGGCCCCGTTACCGGTGCCATCTTCACCGTGCTCGGCGTCGCCAGCTGTCTGGTGCTGCCGTGGCTCATCATGCGCGGCACCGTGCAGGGCCTGGCCAAGCGTGCCATCGACGGGTCCGCGTCGCTCGACGAGAACACCTGCTTCGGCACGTTCTCGCAGGGGAGCTACCTGGTCGACGGGGCGCCGTCGATCATCGGCGTGGCCCAGCGGCCGATGGCGGAGCCAGTGTTCCTGGTCGCCGCGGTCATCACCGTCGTGCTCGCGCTGCTGTGCCTGCTGTTCGTGATGCTGCAGTCGGGCTCGGCGTTCCGGCTCGGGCCGAACTGGCCGCGCCGGGTCTTCTGGCCCATGTTCCTGGTACTGCTGGTGACGACGTCGGCATTCCCCGTGACACTTGTGGGCCATGTGCTCCTCGGGTTTCTGCCAATTGCGGTAATCGGCTCAATCGTCGTGCGGATTTTCGGGTTGACTACCGCCATGCTGAACCGCCCCGGCCGCGACCGGTCCGCCGACCGGAACTCGCAGAACTCGCCGCCACCGCAGCCGGTGGCGCGCACCCCGCAGCCTCAGAACAACCAGCTTTCGTCTGGTCAGCCTGCTCAGAAGAAGGCGCCGACCAAGCCGATCGACGCCTCGGCGCACCGGCCGCCGCCGCAGAACACGCCCCAGAACCCGCCGCCGTACCAGCCGGCGCAGGTGCCGAAGTACCAACCGGCCCCGATGAACCGGCCGATGCGCCCGGTGACGCAGCCGCAGCAGCCGCCCCAGAACCAGCCGCCGCGGCAGTACCCGCCGACCCGTGTCGCCGAGGTCCTGCCCCAGCCCAAGCCGCCGCAGCCGTCCACCCCGGCCGTGCTCGCGGACACGCCAGGCCCGCTGCCGTTCGGACCGGGCGCGGCCAACGCCGAGTCGCCCGCGCCCGTGCAGAAGTCGGGCAAGGTCTGGAACCCCGGCAACGGCAGGTTCCGCCGCGTCCGCCAGCTCGGTTCCGGCGGCTTCGGCACGGTCTGGCTGGCTGTCGACGAGCAGCTCGACCGCACGGTCGCGGTGAAGCTCGCGCACGCCCCGGACAACGACACCGAGGCGCGGATGCTCCGAGAGGCCCGCGCGCTCGCCGCGGTCCGGCACCCGAACTGCGTGCGGGTGTTCGACATCGTCCAGGACCCGGACGGCCTGGCCCTGGTGATGGAGTACATCGAGGGCGCCTCGCTGTCCGAGACGGTGCTGAAGAACGGGCTGATCGACGACAAGCTCGCCGCCCGCCTCTGGCTGAACATGGCCGACGCGCTGGCAGCGGCCCACGACCGCGGCGTTCTGCACCGCGACGTGAAGCCGTCCAACGTGATCGTGGACAACCAGGGCACCGCGCACCTGATCGACTTCGGCATCGCCCGTTCCAAGGGCGACAGCACGCTGACCGCCACCGGCATGATGGTCGGTACCCCGGACTTCCTCGCCCCGGAGACGGCGCGCGGCGAGACGGCCTCGCCGGCGTCCGACTCCTGGCAGCTGGCCGCGACGGTCTCCTACGCGCTGACCGGCCACCCGCCGCGCGGCTCCCGCGAGAACCCGATCTCCTCGCTGATGGCCGCCGCGCAGGGCGAACCGATCACCAAGCTGCCGCAGAAGAGCGCGCACGCCCGCCTGCTGCTCGCGGCGATGGACCCGGAACCGGGCCGCCGTCCGTCGCTGGCCCAGGTGCGGGGACAGCTCTCGCAGTTCCTCGACCAGCAGGGCATGAGCAAGGAAGGCCCGGTCACCAAGATGATCAGCAAGCCGACGCCGCCGCCCACGAGGCACATGCCGATGTAGGCATCCGGGTGAACACCTCGCACGGCGGTAACGGTCATAAAGAGTTCAACGACGACAGCGTTGTTTCCCGACCGCAAAGCCGCCATGCGAGGAAACTATGACCGCTGAAGAGAGTTGGCATGCCGCACGCCTGATTCCGACTTCGGGCATCAACGGTGCTGAAGAACAAGAACGTCGGGCTACATCGGCGTTGCTGGCTGTCATGTCAGCGGTGCGTGAGTTCGGGCGGGCGTTGACCCAGCCGCTGGGAGCGCCCGCCGCAGCGGTGCAGACCTTCATCGAGGTCCCGTTCGAACTCGACGGCCGCAAGCTCATCCCGGACGGGCTGATCCGGGTGACCCGCGGGCAGAAGTCGTGGACCGCGCTGGTCGAGGTGAAGACCGGGTCCAACGAACTCCAGGTGGAACAGCTGGAGAACTACCTGGACGTCGCGCGGGAGTTCGGGTTCGACGCGGTCGTCACGATCTCGAACGAAATCTCGCCGTTGCCCGGCCAGCATCCGACCCCGGTAGACCGCAAGAAGCTCAAGAAGGTTGCGCTCCACCACTGGTCGTGGAGCGAGGTGCTCTGCGAGGCCGTGATGCAGAAGGAACACCGCGGGGTGGCCGACCCCGACCAGGCATGGGTCCTCGGGGAGCTGATCAGGTACCTCGAACATCCGCGATCAGGTGCGATGGCGTTCGAGGACATGGGGCAGTCGTGGGTTCCGCTGCGTGACGCGGTGGAGGCGCGCACGCTGCGGGCGACCGACAAGATCGCACCCGACGTGGTGCTCCGGTTCGAGGCGCTGCTCCGCTTCGCCGGGCTGCAGCTCGGCAGACGACTCGGCACGGACGTCACACCGGCGTTGTCCCGCAAGGATCTCGCCGAGCCGCAGGTCCGTCTTTCCCGGCAGCTCACGCAACTGGTGGCCGACGGCAGGCTGTCCGGAGGGATTCGCATTCCCGACACGGTCGGGACGTTGCACGTCGTCGCCGATCTGCGGGCCGGCCGAGTGATCTGCGGTGTCGACGTGGAAGGTCCCAGGGAAGGACGCCCTGCGACCCGGATCAACTGGTTGCTCCGGCAGCTGAAGAACGCGCCCGACTCGGTTCGACTGGAAGCGTTCGTCGCACACGGCAGAGGAGCCGGCGCCTCGGAGTTGCTGGGTGCGGTCCGCGCGAATCCCGCGCTGCTGATCACTGATCCGCAGAAGGAGATCCGCGGGTTCCGAGTCGAGATCTCGGCCCCCATGGGCTCGAAACGCGGCACCGGGCGCAACTCCTTCATCGATTCGGTGCTGAACGCGGTCTCGTCGTTCTACGAGGAGATCGTGCAGAACCTCAAGCCGTGGTCCGCCACACCGCCGAAGATCAGGGCGGAAGGTGCGTTCACGCCGCCTGCGGACGTGCCCGTGGCGCTCGTGTCCACAGCACCGTCGTCGCAGGACGGGCCCGAGCTCCAGGTGCCCGCGGTACCTGTACCGCACGAGGCTTCGGTCGACGCTTAGGCGAACCGGGTGAACGTTGGACCGGTCCGTAACGGTGATTCACCGTTCACCGACCTAAGCCGTGGTTCACCCGGAAAAGCCTCGGCATCTCACGGGATGCCCTTCTGAGGGTGGTGAGGCGGTTTCCGCCGATCGCCTCACCACTCACCTTCGGGCAAATGGCCGCAACCGCTTGCGCAGCAGCAAGAACAGCCCGGCCGCACCGGCGACCACCGCGCCGATGGTCCACACGGGTAAAGGCTTTCCCGGCGACTCCTCTGGCACCGTCACGGCGGCCGGCGTAGGGGCGGCCTTCTTCAACGGCGGCGCGATCTCCTGCCACGGCCACTCGCCGTCCGTCGCTCCCTGGACCATCTGCGGGTCGACCGGCTTCACCAGCAACGTGCCCGGCACCGTCAGCGTGCCCAGCGCGTGGTCCTGGAACATGCCCTGCACGCCGAACACCTCATAGGTGCCGTTGGGCAAGGAGAACGTCACGGCGTAGTGCGCGGGTTCGCCCAGCGGTACGCCGACGAACTGTCGCGAGTCCGCCCCGGACTGGAACCTCAGGCCGGTCTTGCCGAGATCGCCGGAGAACGGGTGCGTGCCGTGTTGCAGCACCCAGTAGCCGACCGTGTGCGTGGTCGAGGCCTGGATCGACGGCACCGGGTCGACGTACGTGACCGCCCAGCCGCCCGCGAGCGCGCTGGGTGCGCTGATCAGCAGGAAAGCGCCTATCAAGGCGAGAATTCTCATGACGCGACTACACCGGGAACCGAAGTGAGGTTCCCGGTGTAGGAAGGGCATCACGGACGAAGCGGTGGCACGGGCGATCGCAGGTGACCAGGCGGCCTACGGCGAGCTGGTCGCCCGGTACACCGCGCTCGCGCACCGGACGGCCTACCTGCTCGGGGCGGGTGCGGACGCCGGTGACGTGGTGCAGGAGGCGTTCGTGAAGGCGTACCGGAAGCTCCACACGTTCAAGCCCGAAGCCGACTTCAAGCCGTGGCTGCTCAAGATCGTCGCCAACGAGACCAAGAACCTGCACCGCGGCCGCCGGCGGCGCAACCTGATGGAGCTCAAGCTCGCCACTGTCACGGAGACCGTCGACCACGACGACCCCGGCACGCTCGTGGACGACTCTCGCGCCCAGCTCCTGAAGGCCGTGCAGAGCCTTCCCGAGCACGATCGCCAGGTCGTCACGTGCCGGTACCTGCTGGAGCTGAGCGAGGCCGAGACCGCGCAGACCCTCAACCTGGCCAAAGGAACCGTGAAGTCGCGGCTGTCCAGGGCACTCGCCAAACTGCGCCCGATGCTGGAGGAGGTGGCCCATGACCGATGAACCGACCGAGGCCGCCCTCCTCGACCTGGGCCGGCGGATCCACGTGCCCGAACCGCCGGACGTCACCGCCCAGGTGCTGACCCGGATCAACGCCCCGCGCCGCCGAAACCGTTGGCTGGCCGCGCTAGTAGCCGCGGTGACGGCCTTCGCGATCGCCTTCGCGGTGTCCCCGGCGGTGCGGGCAGGCGTGCAGAACCTCCTCGAGTTCGCCGGCGTCGAGTTCCGCACCGAAGCGCCGCCGAGCGTCGCGCCTCCGTTGCCCAGCCAGGAGGTCTCGCTCGACCAGGCGCGAAAGGAAATGCCGTTCGAGATCCACCTGCCGGCAGAACTCGGCGAGCCGGACAGGATCACCGTCCACGAAGGACGGTTCGTCACGCTGCACTACGGAACCCTGAGGCTCGACCAGTTCGACGGCACGATCAGCTCGACCGTCGGCAAGCTGATCCACCAGGAGGGCGTCGAGCAGATCGACGACAAGATCTGGATCCCCTACCCGCACGTGTTCTTCTACATCGACCGCGACGGCCAATGGCACACCGAGGAACCGCAGGCGGCCGGGCAAACCCTGCTCTGGCAACGAGGTCAGGTCACCAACAGACTCGAAGGCGACCTGACCAGGGAGCGTGCGTTGAAGATCAGCGAGAGTTGACACCTGCTTGCTGGTCGGTGTCGTGCCGGTAGAGGAGGATGTCGTCCTCGCCTCCGCCGACCCACCTGTCTCACACGCGTTCACGCTGGAGCTCAAGAGCCTGCAGCCACGGCTCTACGCGGATGGCTCCGTCCAGCTGGTCGACGGGGAGAAGGTCGTCGGCTCGATCCCCGCCGGGTTCATGAACGAGGCTGTGGACACGCGGTCGGACGACGGCCGCTGCGGGTTGGACAAGATCGACGACGACACCTGGACGTTGAGCGTCGAACTGAACAAAGCCTGGCTGCGCGATCCCGCTCGCGTCTTCCCGGTCGTCGTGGACCGACCTTGGCGCATTCCATCCTGTCCGCCGATGACACGTGCCGGACTCCGTGCAGGTATACGCGAAAGGTGATCAGAACTGCGCCTGCCTCGTCTACATTCCGAACGTGATCGCCCGGCCTGCGATCTTTGAGGGGTGCTAGCAGTGGTAGACACCAATCCCAAGTACTGGGTTCACGGGCATATGGCCTTCTTCATGGAGGAACATCCGCTGGACTCCGTCGACCTGCTTGCAGAGACCGTTGGCGGGCCTGCGGCCACACCACCAGCGCAGGACTGGGCGGCGGTCGAAGAACGGTTGGGCAGCACACTGCCGAGCGACTACAAGCGACTGGTGGAACGGTTCGGCGCAGGACAGTTCGGTTCGATCCGGCTCTGCGCGCCCGATGCCCCCATCGCCGAGTACGACCTGTTCGCACTCGTCGACCGGATTCAGGCACAGGCCGAAGAGTTCAGACCCACGACGGAACCACCGTTCAACGCTCCCTTTCACCCTCAGGATGGCGGCCTGGTGCCGTGGGGCGAGATGGACGGCGGCTTCACGTTCTTCTGGAAACCAACGAGCGACACGGACACGAGGCCGGTAGTGGTCTCCGATCCGAGCTGGCTCGCCTGGTACCAGCCATCCCGATCAGCCAGCACTTTCATCTCCGACTACCTCAAGTCGCCAACCGGAGAGCTGGACGGCATCGAATTGGAGCCAGCGGACGCCGGGGTCGGGGTGCGGTTCGTGCCTGCGGTCGGTACCTGAGTTTCTGGTGCACTGACAGGCGAACGAGAAGAACGCGACGAGCAGCCGCCAAGGCCGTGTGTTCTCAGGCTGGGGTTGCTGTCGGCGCACCGCTGGGTGAGGACCGAGGTCAGGTCACCAACACGCTCGAAGGCGACCTGACCAGGGAGCGTGCTTTGAAGATCAGCGAGAGTTGACGGTGTGATGATCAACCCCGAGTACTGGGTCAAGGCCCATCGTGCGAGTGTCATGCGGCGCAGGCCGCTCGATTCCGTCGAGCGGCTGTCGGAAGTGCCCGGCGTTCCTGAGAACACGCCAACCGCACAGGACTGGGCGGCCGTCGAGGATCGTCTCGGTTCCACGCTGCCGGCCGACTACAAGCGGTTCGTCGACCACTTCGGTGCGGGGCAACTGGGCGGTGTTCGGGTCTGCGTACCCCAAGCTCTCGCAGTCGAGTACGACCTGTTCACGTTGGTCGACCGGGTAACGGCACAGGCGGAAGCGTTTCGCCCGACCACGAGCCCACCGTTCAACGCGCCTTTCCATCCGCAGGAGGGCGGCCTGGTGCCGTGGGGCGAGTTGGACGGTGGGTTCACCTTCCTCTGGTCACCTGCCGGCGACGATCCTGACGCGTGGCCTGTGGTGGTCTCGGATCCCAGCTGGCTCGCCTGGAATCAGCCGTACCTGTCGTTCAGCACGTTCCTGGCCGACTACCTCGACTCGCCCACCGGGTTGGTCCGGGGCGTTCAGCTACCGCCTGCCGGTACAGGGGTGCGGTTCGTTCCTGCAGTCGGTACGTGAGTTCCTGTTGCCACTGAAGATCAGCGAGAGTTAGCCAGGGCCTTCTCGATCATCGGCACCAGGCTGCGGGTGTACTGGCTGTTGAGGTGGTCGGAGTCGTAGTACACCGCCACGTTCCCGACCACGGCGTAGCACTGCTTCTCGTCGCAGAAGTGCTCGGACAGGTCGACCAGGGACACCCCGGCGTTGCCCGTGGAGCGAGCGACCTCGGTCAACGGGTCGGCAGGGTGGGCCACCGCACGCGGGATCGCGCAGGCCTCGGGGTTCGACGCGTTCAGGGTCACGCAGTCGGGCGAGCGGACCTTGCCGTTGTACGGCGGATCGGCGAGCACGACCACGCGGGCGCCCGCGTCCGTCCACTTGCGCCACCGCGGTTCCAGGCCGGCGCGATACTGATCGGTCTGGCTGCGGCCGCTCTTGTCGTCGGCGGGTTCCTCGCGGGAGTAGAACGACGTCAGCACCATCGACGGCTTGTCGTCGGCGATCACGTCGGTCATCCGCTTCGTCCAGTCGGCGCAGCGCTTGACCTCCTGCTCGGTGTGCTTGTCGCCGCGGAACGACGGGTTGTGGACGTCCGCGAACGGGCACGCGCCGAGGAAGCTGACCTTGAGCTGCCACTTGCGTTCGCGGGCGATCTCGAAGATCGGCGGCTGCCACTGCTGGGCGTGCGAGTCGCCCACGAGCCAGACCTTCTCAGCACCGGGCGCGCCACCGGAGAAGTCGCAGACGGACGTGGTGTCCTTGTCCTCCGCCTTGTAGTCCTGGACGCGCCTGCACTCGGGCGCGATCGGCCAGTACTCGTTGGCCGGACCCATCGCGGGCACGCGGGCCGGGCCGAACGGGGTGGGGCAGCCGTTGATGCCGATCATCGCGTTGGCGCCGTGGCACGGTCCGTCGAGGCCCGCGGCCACGTCGCGGTCCGCCTGGGCGACGTGCCGGTGGTAGGTCCACTGGAGTCCGCCGGCGAGGATGGTCACGACGGCGATGCCGATCATCATGCTCGAGAACGTCAGGCCGCGGCTGCGGGTGAGCGGGCCCCACGACATGCCGTGGTCCTCGACGACCACCTTCGACACCCACGCGACGACCATCGACAGCGCGAGCAGGCCCAGCAGCCACGGCGTGCTGAGCTTGCCCTTGTCCAGCAGGCCGCTCAGCGCGAACGGCGCGAGCAGCAGGAACGGCCAGTGCCACAGGTACAGCGAGTAGCTGATGCCGCCGATGAACTGCACGGGTCGTGAGGCGGTCACCGCCGTATGCCACTGCCTGCCGGGACGCAGGCCGGACATGATCACCAGGCCGGTGCCGACCGCGGGAAGCAGGGCGAGGTAGCCGGGGAACGCCGTGTGGTGGTCGTAGAGGAACGCCGTCGAGATGATCATCGCGAGGCCCGCGAACGCCGCGAGTTCGGCCGCGACGCGGGGCAGCACCAGCTTCATGGACGCCAGTGCCACGCCGGCGCCGATCGCGAACTCCCACACCCGCACCGGGGTGATGAAGTACGCCTGACTGGGCGAGACGATCGTGTAGTAGACGCTCAGCGCGAACGAGACCACGCCGAGGATCGCGACGCCGAGCACCACCCAGCGGCGCCTGCCGATCTTGAAGAAGCCGATCAGCAGCAGCGGCCAGAACAGGTAGAACTGCTCCTCGACCGACAGCGACCAGTAGTGCTGGACGAGGCTCGCGGCCTCGTTCTGCGCGGAGTAGTTGACCGACTTGCCCGCGAGCAGCCAGTTCTCCCAGTAGGAGGCGGCGGCGAAGGACTCCCAGGCGTTGGCCGTCCAGCGCGGGTAGGGCAGCAGGAAGTAGGCGGCGAGGATGCTGAAACCGAGCACCAGGAACGCCGCGGGCAGCAGTCGCCTGACCCGTCGCGCGTAGAACGTGCCGAGCCGCACCCGGCTCGTGCGGACGATCTCCTTGTCGAGGTGGGACGTGATCAGGAAACCGGAGATGACGAAGAAGACGTCGACACCGACATAACCACCGGTCAGTCCATCGGGCCAGAAGTGGTTGACCACCACGGCCAGCACCGCGATCGCGCGCAGTGCCTGGATGTCGGTGCGGAAACCGGTACCCGCCGGCTTGCCGCTGGCGGGTCTCTCGGTGTCCGGCTTCTCGCTGAGTTCTGTGGTCGTGCTCATGGCTGAATCCCCCAGGATTGATCAGCACGACGACTCTCAGTGACTTAAACCCTGGTCAGGGGTCACTCGGTCGTGCTGAAGACGGGGGATACTAACCCAACGCGAACAATTTTCACCGCCAGCTGGGCAGCCACAGTTGCTGTTGCCACATCTCCGGCGTGATCGGGTTGCCGTTCAAGATCGGCCACAGCCACACGAAGTTCGCCACCACGATGCCCACGTACAGCGCGACGACCAGCAGACCGGTGCCACGCCGTTCGGAGCCCGCTGTCCTGCGGCCCAGGATCTCGCCCAGCGCCAGCACGATCAGCAGCACCAGGAACGGCGCCATCGGTGTGACGTAGAAGAAGTACATCTGCCGGTCGAGGTTGAGGAACCACGGCAGCAGGCCCGCCGCGTAGCCGACCAGGACGCCGGCGTAACGCCAGTCCATCCGGCCGATGGTGCGGAAGATCGCCCAGCCGATCACCGGGAACGCGAGCCACCACATCGCGGGCGTGCCGATGAGCATGATCGCGCCGAGGCACGACGCCGCGCCGCAGCCCGTGACGGAGTTGTCGTAGTAGTAGAGCATCGGACGCAGGCCCATCGGCCACGTCCACGGCTTCGACTCCCACGGGTGCCGGTTGGTCTCCGAGGTGACCAGTTCGACGTGGAACTTGTAGACGTTCTTCGCGTTGTACCAAAGCGACTGCAGGACGTCGGGGATGTACGAGATGTCCTTGACCTTGCCGCCGACCACGTGCCGGTCGATGCCGGTCTCGCTGGCCATCCACGGGAACCACGTCGCGACGTAGACCAGCACCGGGACGGCGACCAGGCCGCCCAGCGACGGCAGCACGTCCTTGGCCAGCGCGCCCAGCCACGGCTCCTCGACGCCTGCGGCCCGTCGTGCCAGCGCGCTCCAGACGACGGTCAGCAGGCCGAACGCGGCGATGTACCAGATGCCCGACCACTTGATGCCGCACGCGGCGCCGAGCATCACGCCCGCACCGAAGCGCCACCAGCGGAAGCCGATCCACGGGCCGAACGCCGAGTTGTTGATGAAGCCCTCGCGCACGGCCACGGCCAGACGTTCGCGCATCTGTTCGCGGTCGACCACCAGACAGCCGAACGCCGCGACGACGAACAACGCCAGGAAGATGTCGAGCATGCCCATCCGCGACTGGACGTGCGAGACGCCGTCCGCGATGAGCAGGACTCCGGCGAGCGCGCCCAGCAGGTCCGAACGGGTCAGGCGGCGGGCGATCCGGACGATCAGCAGGATCGTGATCGCACCCGCGAGCGCCGAGGCGAACCGCCAGCCGATGCCGTCGTAGCCGAAGAGCTCCTGGCCGATCGCCATCAGCTGCTTCGCGAGCGGCGGGTGGACGATCAGCTCGTAGCCGGGGTTGTCCTCGTAGCCGCCGTTGCGCAGCACCTGCGCCGTCTGCGGCACGTAGTGCTTCTCGTCGAAGATCGGCGTGCCCTTGTCCGTCGGATAACCGACGTTCCAGAAGCGCACGACGGCACCGACCAGCGTCACGACGATCGTCATGAGCCATCCGCGCATCCGGTCTCCGGACGGCGGCGGGTCGAGCGTTGCCGCACGATCCGTGCGCGGCTCCTCGACGACGACGGGCGCCACTCCTGGCTGCACGAGGACTGTCACGCCGCCGATCGTAGGGTGAAGCTTGTGAGTCCTGTATCCGGTTCAGGCCGTCTCGTCCTGGCAGCCACCCCTCTCGGGGACATCCGCGACGCCTCCGCGCGCCTGATCGAGGCTCTGGAGACCGCCGACGTGATCGCCGCCGAGGACACCCGGCGCCTGCACAGCCTCGCGGCCGCGTTGCAGGTCAAGCCGTCCGGCAAGGTGATCAGCTTCTACGACCAGAACGAGATCGGGCGCCTGCCTGGCCTGCTCGAATCGCTGCACAACGGCGCGACAGTGCTGCTCGTGACGGACGCCGGAATGCCGTCCGTGTCCGATCCCGGCTACCGGCTCGTCGCCGCGTGCGTCGAGCAGGACCTGAAGGTCACCTGCCTGCCGGGGCCGTCCGCGGTGACGACGGCGCTCGCCCTGTCCGGCCTGCCGAGCGACCGGTTCGCGTTCGACGGCTTCCCGCCGCGCAAGTCCGGTGAACGCAAGCGCTGGTTCGCACCTTTGGCCACCGAGCAACGCACCGTCGTCTTCTTCGAGGCGCCCCACCGGCTCGCGGACACGCTCGCGGACGCGGTCGAGGTGCTCGGACCGGACCGCCGCGCCGCCGTGTGCCGTGAGCTGACGAAGAAGTACGAAGAGGTCGTGCGCGGTTCTCTTGCCGAACTCGCCGAGTGGGCCGTGGAAGGCGCACGCGGCGAGATCACCGTGGTGCTCGCTCCGGCCCCCGTCCAGGAGACGCCCGACCTCGACACGCTCGTCGCCGAGGTCAAGCAGCGCGTCGCCGACGGGGAACGGATGAAGTCGGCCGCCGCCGAGGTCGCGGAGGCGGCCGGGATCAGCAAGAAGACGCTCTACGACGCGGCGATCAAGTCAAGCTGACTCCTTGTTGAACGTCCGCACGCCGTAGAACACGCCGACCAGCACGAGCGCCGCGACCGCGACGAGGCCGTAGAACATCGAGCCGGGGTTGAAGATCGACCGCTCGGCGTCGACGACGTGCGCGAGCGGGTTGATCCGCGACAGCCAGTAGAGCCACTGCGGGCCGTTCGACATCGGCAGCAGCACGCCGGAGAGCAGCATCAACGGCACGATCGACGCTGACAGCACGGACGCGAAGACGTACTCCAGCTTCACCTTCAACGCGATCGCGTACGACACCGAGCCGATCGCGATGCCCAGCAACGCCACCAGCCCGAGGCCGAGCAGCATCTGCCCGGCCGACGCCCGGAAGCCGAACAGCATCGCGGCCAGCATGATCAGCAGGCTCTGCACGACCAGCAGCACGACGTCCTTGCCGACCCTGCCGACGAGCAGCGCGACCCGGCTGACCGGGGTGACCCGCAGGCGTTCCATCACGCCCGTGCGCACCTCGGGCAGCAGCGAGAAGCCCGCGTAGGCCGTGCCGAACAACGCCATCTGCACCAGCAGGCCCGGCACGAACCACTGCCAGCCCGTGTCGCCGAGCAGCGGTCCGAAGAGGCCCAGGTAGAGCAACGGCTGGGCGATCCCGAACACGACCGCCACGGGATTGCGCAGGACCGGAAGCATCACGCGGGAGAACACGAGCCAGGTGTCACGCAGCATTGGCTTCCTCCCGCAACGAGCGGCCGGTCATGGTCAGGAACACGTCGTCGAGCGTCGGCCGATGGACCTGCACCGAGTGCAGCTCCACGCCGATGTTGTCGAGGTCGCGCAGCAGGCCCGGCAACGCGCGGTCGCCGTTCGGGATGCGGAAGCTGACCTTCTCGCCGTCCACGACCGCGTTCTCGAACTTCGAGGCGACGATCGCGGCCTGCGGTGTGCCGAGCACGACCAGATCGCCGGAGACGCGGTGCTTGAGGTCGTCCGGTGAGCCCTCGCCCACGATCGAGCCGTGGTCGATCACCAGCAGCCGATCGCTCAGGTAGTCCGCCTCGTCCAGGTAGTGCGTGGTCAGGAAGACCGTGACGCCGTCGGCCTTGAGCTGCTTGATGTGGTCCCACAGGTTGCGGCGGCTCTGCGGGTCGAGGGCCGTGGACGGCTCGTCCAGGAACAGCAGCCGCGGGTCGTGCAGCATGCCCATCGCGATGTCGAGCCGGCGCTGCTGGCCGCCCGACAGCGTGACGATGCCGCGCTTCTCCAGGCCTTGTAGATCGAACCGTTCGAGCAGGTCGGCGACCTTCGTGCGGGCGTCGTGCTTGGACAGGCCGTAGAAGCGGGCCTGGAACTCCAGTTCGTCGGCGACCCGCTGGTCGAGGCCTCCGCCGCCCTTCTGGCCGACGTAGCCGATGTTGCGCCGCACGCCCGCGGGGTCTTTCAACAGGTCGTGCCCGGCGATGGTCGCCTCGCCCGCCGTGGGCTGCAACAGCGTGGTGAGCATGCGCAACGTCGTGGACTTGCCTGCGCCGTTCGGGCCGAGGAACCCCACGAGCTCGCCCTCGGCGACGTCGATGTCCACCCCTGCGACCGCGTCCACCGGACCGGTCTTCGTGGTGAATCGGCGCGCGAGGCCGCGTGCCTTGATCATGACTGAATCCCCTCTAGTCAACTTTGACTAGAGGCTAGCGGGAACTAATCAAGTTTGACTAGTCCTTCAGCTCGTACGCACCGGCCTCTAGGCGTTCGATCAGCTCCTGAGTCCAGCGCACCTGGCCTTCGAGATGGACGAGCCACAGTCGAAACAGCTCGCTGACGTGCGCGGGCTTGCCCATCTCCGGCATCGAGGAGATGCCGTGCCGGGTGGGGGTGAGCTGCCCTTCGAGGCCCGCCAGCCGGTTCTTCAGCAGCACGACCGCCTGCCTGCGGGGGACGAGGTTGAGCATCGCCACGCCCGCGGAGACCTCGTCGTTACCGGCGGCGGGGTCGGCCAGCGCGTGGTGGAGCAGGTCCTGCAACTCGTGTTCGCCGGCCGCGGTGATCTTGTAGGTCGTGCGGGCGGGGCCCTCCTCGGACTCCGCCGTGCCGACCGGCTCCAGCAGTCCGTCCTTCGCCAGCGACTTCAGCGCGTGGTAGATCGAACCCGGCTGCACGTTGGCCCAGCTGTCCGCCGACCACGACTTCAGCTCGCGCCGCACCACGTAACCGTGTGCCTCGCCGACGAGCTTCACCACGCCGAGCACCAGCATTCTGGTCGCGGACAAACCGACCTCCCACTCGGTGAAAACACCCTGGCACCGCCTCCGTAGGCTATGTCCATGAGTGCCTCCGTACTGACCGCGGTGGCCTGGCCTTACGCCAATGGCCCCAGGCACATCGGTCACGTCTCCGGTTTCGGTGTCCCGTCCGACGTCTTCTCCCGCTACATGCGAATGTCCGGACACCGGGTGCTCATGGTCAGCGGCACGGACGAGCACGGCACACCCATCCAGGTGCAGGCCGAGAAGGAAGGGCTCACCGCCCGCGAGCTCGCCGACAAGTACAACCGCGTCATCGCCGGTGACCTGCAGGGCCTCGGCCTGTCCTACGACCTCTTCACCCGCACCACCACCGGCAACCACTACCAGGTGGTGCAGGACCTGTTCTCCGCGCTGTGGAAGAACGGTTACGTCGTTCCCAAGACGGAGATGGGCGCCATCAGTCCGTCGACCGGCCGCACGCTGCCCGACCGCTACATCGAGGGCACCTGCCCGATCTGCGGTTACGAGGGCGCGCGCGGCGACCAGTGCGACAACTGCGGCAACCAGCTCGACCCGTCGGAACTGATCAACCCGCGTTCGAAGATCAACGGCGAGACGCCGAAGTTCGTCGAGACCGAGCACCTGTTCCTCGACCTGTCCGCGTTCATCGACTCGCTGGGCAGCTGGATGGGCACGCGGTCGGACTGGCGTCCGAACGTGCTCAAGTTCTCGCAGAACCTGATCAAGGACCTGCGGCCGCGCGCCATCACCCGCGACCTCGACTGGGGTGTGCCGATCCCGCTCGACGGGTGGAGCGACCAGCCGATGAAGCGGTTCTACGTGTGGTTCGACGCGGTGATCGGCTACCTGAGCGCCTCCGTCGAGTGGGCGCGGCGCACGGGGGACCCCGATGCCTGGAAGGAGTTCTGGACGGGCGACGCCCAGAGCTACTACTTCATGGGCAAGGACAACATCGTCTTCCACTCGCTCATCTGGCCGTCGCTGCTGCTCGGGCAGAACGGCGCGGGCGACAAGGGCGGCGAGCCCGGCCGGTTCGGCACGCTGAACCTGCCGACCGAGGTCGTGTCGTCGGAGTACCTGACGATGAGCGGCTCGAAGTTCTCGACCTCGCGCGGCACCGTGATCTACGTCGGCGACTTCCTCAAGGAGTTCGGGCCGGACGCGCTGCGGTACTTCATCTCCGTCGCGGGTCCCGAGAACCAGGACACCGACTTCACCTGGGAGGAGTTCGTCCGCCGGACGAACTTCGAGCTGGCGAACGAGTGGGGCAACCTGGTCAACCGCTCGATCTCGATGGCGCACAAGAACGTCGGCGCGATCCCGAAGGCCACCGCGCTGACGCCCGCCGACCACGAGCTGCTCGCGCAGTCCAAGGCGGCGTTCGACACGGTCGGCGCGCACCTGCGCCGCTCGCGGTTCAAGCAGGCCACCGGTGAGGCCATGCGCGTCATCTCCGCGGCGAACAAGTACCTGTCCGACCAGGAGCCGTGGAAGCTCAAGGACGACCTGGAGCGTCGTGACTCGGTGCTGCACACCGCGTTGCAGGTCGTGCAGGACGCGAACACGCTCATGACGCCGTTCCTGCCGCACTCGGCGCAGAAGGTGCACGAGGCGTTGGGCGGCACGGGCGTGTGGGCCGCACAGCCGGAGATGACCGAGGTCACCGACCTCGACATCCCCGAGCGCTCGTACCCGGTGCTGACCGGTGACTACGCCGGTGAGCAGGCCAAGTGGGAGTCCGTGCCACTGGAGGTCGGCCGGCCGCTGCAGAAGCCGTCGCCGTTGTTCGCGAGGCTGGAGAAGGAACTGGGCGACGAGGGGCCCGAGTGGGCTCCGATCGTCAAGTGACCGCCCTGTGACGGACAAGCGTGAACGACCGCCGGTGCCGGAAGCTCTTCCGGCACCGGTGATCGACGCCCACACCCATCTCGACGCGTGCGGGGCCGTCGACGCCGCCGACGTGGCGGTCCTGCTCGACCGGGCGGAGGCCGCCGGCGTCTCGCACGTGATCACCGTGGCGGACGACCTGAAGGCCGCCCAGTGGGCCGCCGAGGCGTCCACTTGGGACCCGCGGGTCTACGCGGCGGTCGCCGTGCACCCGACGCGCACCTCTTCTTTCGGGGACGAGGAGAAGGCCGAACTGGAGCGGTTGGCAGTCATGCCCCGTGTGGTCGCGATCGGCGAGACCGGTTTGGACTATTACTGGGACTACTCGCCGCCGGCCGCCCAGCACGAGGCCTTTCGTTGGCACATCGACCTTTCCAAGCGCGTCGGGAAGCCGTTGATGATCCACGACAGGGACGCGCACGAGGACATTCTCAAGATCCTCGACTCCGAGGGCGCACCGTCCACAGTGGTGTTCCACTGCTTCTCCGGCGACGCGGACTTCGCCCGCCGGTGCGTCGACGCGGGGTACGTCCTGTCGTTCGCGGGCCCGGTGACGTTCAAGAACGCCCGTGCGCTGCGGGAGGCGGCGGCCCTGGTGCCCCAGGACCAGCTGCTCGTCGAGACGGACGCCCCGTTCCTGACGCCCCATCCGTTCCGGGGCCGCCCAAACGAACCCTATTGTGTGAATTACACAATTCGGGATCTCGCGACGCTGCGTAACGAAGATCTTTCTGAACTCTGCTCCGCCGTCACCCGTACTGCTCAACGAGTGTTCGGGCTTGACCACTGAAATGCGACTTAGAGCGAACGGAGCACAGGGTTCCTCCCTCTATGGGGTGACTGAGGTCACAACATCGGTGGGGGTGTTTGCGCAACGTGCCTCACCCCGTTACTGTCCCGTGACCGTGCCACCTGAACCGACCCAGTCGGTTCGGAGCACGCCCGCAGTCGGGGCGGGACCGAAGCCAGAAGCGCGAAGTAGCGAGACCACGTAGGAGGAGTTGCCGGGAACCTTCGAGCTCCAACTCGAATGATCTTGTCAACGCCAACTGTGCGGTGGCCTCACAGCTTCCGCAATGGAGGTATCGACCCTTGTCTGGTAGCGACAGAGCTGCTGTTCCGTACGACTTCAACGACGACACCGACTGGTTCACGCCGGTCGGCGGCACGGCGGTTGACGTCGCTGATCCCCACCCGAGCTTCCCCGCCGGTGCGCTGACCATCACGCCCGCGGACGTGCTCGACGTGCTCGGCCCGGACGCCGACGACCTGCTCGCCTCGGCGAACGTGGACGTCGACGAGCTGATCCGTCTCATCAACGCCGAGACGACGATCATGCCGCCCCTCGTCCTCCCGTCGGAGGAAGAGGAGCTGCGCGACCCGCAGGTTCTCGTCAAGGCCGCCTCGACGTGGAAGCGCCGCTTCCTCAAGGGCACGGTCGCCGCGGTCCTGGTGTCGATCTCCGGTGGCGGCGTGACCGCGATGGCGATGGACAAGTCGCTGACCGTCGAGGTCGACGGCGCGATGCAGACCGTCCACTCCTACGAGGGCACGGTCGGCGAGGTCCTGGCGGAGGAAGGCATCGTCGTCGGTGAGCACGACGCCCTGTCGCCCTCGCTGAACACCCCGGTCTCCGACGGCGGCAAGATCAGCCTCGACCGCGGCCGCCTGATCAAGATGAGCGTCGACGGCCAGGCCCGCGAGGACTGGGTCCGCTCGGTCACCGTCGAGGAGGCCGCCAAGCAGTTCGGTGTGCCGCTCGAGGGCGCCTGGATGTCCATGCCCGGCTCGCACGACGTGCCGCTGGAAGGCATGAGCGTCGAGGTCAAGACCCGCAAGAACATCAAGCTCTTCGACGGCGCGAACCCGGTCCGCGAGGTCCAGACGACCGCGCTGACCGTCGACGAGCTGCTCAAGGCCGAGAACCTCTCCCTCGGCCCCGAGGACGCCGTCGCGTCCGGCATGGACGTGAAGCTCGCGACCGGCGCCGAGGTCTACATCTCGCGCACCGGCGTCACGGTCATCAACGTGAACGAGCCCGTCGCGCCTCCGGTCGAGAAGACCAACGACCCGAACATGACCGCGGGCCAGCAGACCGTCACCGACCCCGGCACGCCGGGCGAGCAGACGTCGACGTACCGCGTCACGGTGAAGAACGGCAAGGAGATCAGCCGCGAGAAGATCGGCGGCAAGGTCACCAAGGAGCCGAAGCCGAAGAAGATCACGGTCGGCACCAAGCCGCTGCCCGACGGCGCTGTCTGGGACAGCCTCGCCAAGTGCGAAGCCGGCGGCAACTGGGCCATCAACACCGGCAACGGCTACTACGGCGGCCTCCAGTTCTCGGCCAGCACCTGGGCCTCGAACGGCGGCACCGTCTACGCGCAGCTTCCGCACCAGGCGACCCGCGAGCAGCAGATCGCCATCGCGACCAAGCTTCGCGACCGCTCCGGCGGCACGTACGGCGCGTGGCCGGGCTGCCGCGCAAAGCTCGGCCTGCCGTAAACACGCACAACCCTCTCCGTCCCCCTGACTTAGGCCGCCCTGGTTCGCCACGGGCGGTCTTCGTCGTTTCCGGGGGCCGGCTCACGGTCAGGTTGGGCACGCCGAGCGAGGCGGGGTGGAGCGGGGCAGGCAACGGCGGTCGAGGTGCGGATGCGGCTCGAGCAGGTCGACGGCGAGGCCGAGCACCCCTGCCGCCAGCCGCAATGGCGAAGCCGAGGCGTCCCTCCGCGCACAACGGGCAATGGCGAAGCCAAGCCCCCTGCTGCCAGCGGCAAGGGCGAAGCCGAGGCGTGTGAACCAGGACCTGCTGGTGAAGCGGTGGTGAGCCACGCACTCGGCGATTGGGGCTTTACCTTGAGTGGGCGGGATGCTCCCCTCATGGGCACGGCCGGGCGCTTTTCAGCCCGGCCTTTTCCGGCCGTCAAGCATCCCGCCAGAGGCTCAAGGTCAAGCCCCAATCGCTATCGTCGCGAAGCGGCGATGACCGGCACCGGCTCGGTACTGCCCGCCCGGCCACCCTCGCAAGGTGGCCGTCCGCCCGGCAGGTGACCGCCCCGCTGGAACGCGACAAGCCAACGCAAGCCGACCCGCACGGCACCCCACCCACCCGCAAGGTGACCACCTGCCCGACGGACGATCGGCTCCGCCGGAACGCGACATGCCAACACAGGCTCGCGCCCACGGTCCCAGCCCATCCCTCCACCGGCGAGCCTGCGAGAATGCACCGGTGAGCCTGCTGGGACCTGCCGAAGTTCGTCGTCTGGCTGAAGAGCTGGGCATCCGCCCGACCAAGAAGCTCGGCCAGAACTTCGTGCACGACCCGAACACGGTCCGCAAGATCGTCGCCGCCGCCGGGTTGACCGAGGACGACGTGGTCCTTGAGGTCGGCCCCGGCCTGGGCTCCCTGACGCTCGCCCTGCTGCCCGCCGCCAAGCAGGTCGTCGCGGTCGAGATCGACCCGCCACTGGCGCAGCGGCTGCCTCAGACGGTCTCCGAGATGGACCCGGACAACGCGGGAAAGCTGCACGTCGTCCTCAAGGACGCCATGAAAGTCACCCAAGAAGACCTGCCGGTCCTACCGACCGCGATCGTCGCGAACCTCCCGTACAACGTCGCGGTCCCGGTGGTGCTCCACCTCCTGGCCGAACTCCCGAGCCTCCAAAAGGGCCTCGTCATGGTCCAGGCCGAGGTGGCCGACCGGATGGCCGCTAAGCCCGGCAACAAGATCTACGGCGTCCCGAGTGTGAAGCTCGCCTGGTACGCGCAGTCCAAGAAGGCCGGTTCCATCGGCAAGAACGTCTTCTGGCCGGCGCCCAACGTCGACTCGGGCCTGGTGTGGTTCCAGCGTCACGAAAAGCCGTTGTCCACAGTGGATCGGAAGAAGCTCTTCTCGATCGTGGACGCTGCTTTCGCGCAGCGCCGCAAGACGCTGCGAGCCGCCCTCAAGGGCTGGGCCGGCAACCCGGGAAACATTGACGAACTGCTCGCCGAAGCGGGTGTGGATCCCCAGCAGCGGGGCGAGCAGCTGAGCGTGATCGACTTCATCCGGATCGCCGAGGTCTAGGCCGGGGATCCTTCGGCCAACAGTGTGATCTGTCGAACGAATCGGAATCTGGCTTGCGCAACCGAACGTCCGTCCGGTTGACTGCTACTTGCCATCCGGAGCGACTGAGAGACCTGGCTCTACGACGTCGCAGCAACCACCCGCTGGATGCGGGCAGGTGCTAACGCCAGGACCGATGGAGGAGCACCATGGGTACCGTGCGAATGCTGACGCGCCGTCGAGTCATCGACCAGTGCCGTCGCTCGTCTTCTGCATGTCGTCGCCACCTCGTCTAAGGCGCCTTTTCAGAGTCCTTTGACGCGCACTCAGTCATCGAGTGGCGCACACACCTGAGCAGAAACTTCGACCGCGCACGTCCGTCTCAATCGGACAGTGTGCCGTCGCGCGCAGCCGTGGAGCAGACGTGATCACTGTCGAAAACCTCACCAAGTCCTTCCAGGGCGTCAGTGCCCTCAACGGCGTGACCCTCGACGTCGAGGCCGGAACCGTGCTCGGCGTCGTCGGTCCGAGTGGCGCCGGCAAGTCGACGCTCGCCCGGTGCGTCGCGCTGCTGGAGCGTCCCGACTCGGGTGCGATCCGCGTCGACGGCACCGACATCACCAGCCTCGACGGGTCGGCCCTGCGTGCCGCCCGCCGCCAGATCGGCGTTGTGCCGCAAGGGGATTCGCTTCTCCGTCAGCGCACGGCAGCCGGCAACATCGCACTGCCGCTGGAGTCCGCGGGCATCCCCGGACCGCAGCGCCGCACCCGTGTGGGCGAGCTGCTGGACCTCGTCGGACTGACCGACAAGGCCGCCTCCTACCCCGACCAGCTGTCCGGCGGGCAGCGTCAGCGCATCGCCGTGGCACGCGCCCTCGCCGCCAACCCGTCCGTGCTGCTCGCCGACGAGCCGACCAGCGCTCTGGACCCGGAGACCACCGGTTCCGTGCTGACCGTGCTCGACCGTGCGCGCGCCGAGCTGGGTGTGACCGTTCTCGTCGTCACGCACGACATGGGCGTGGTCCGCAAGATCTGCGATGACGTCGCTGTGCTGGAGCAGGGCCGCGTCGTCGAGCACGGCAAGGTTCTGGACCTGGTCAACGACGTCGCGAGCCGCACGAGCAGTGCGCTGCTGCCCGCCGTCGACCTGAACCCGATCAACGAGAGCAGCTACGACCGCGTCGCGGACGTCGTGCTCGTCGGGTTCGCCGCGGTCGGCGCGTTGCTGCCCGAGGCCGCGCACCGGTTCGGCGTCGAGCTGAACATCGTCGGCGGCGGCCTGACGCGTCTGGGCGAGACCCCGGTCGCGCGCTTCCGGCTCGGCCTGAACGGCGAGCGCTCGGACTCCGCTCTGGAGTGGATCGGCGAGGCCGGCGGCTCGGTGCAGAGGTCCCTGAAGGGTCCCCAGGGAGTAGCTGCGTGAGGACTGCAACACCCTGGTCCGATGTTCTGAGCTTTCTTCTCGAAGCCACCGGCGAGACGCTGTACATGGTCGGCGTCTCCACCGTCATCGCCACCGTTTTCGGAGTTCCCGTAGGTGTCTGGCTGCAGCTCACCGCCAAGGGCGGGTTGCGGCCGAGCACCGCGGTGCACAGGATCCTGAGCTTCGTCACCGACCTGGGCCGCTCGATGCCGTTCATCGTGCTGCTCGTCGCGCTCACGTCGGTCACCCGCCTCATCGTCGGCGGCTCCATCGGCAGCACGGCGGTCATCGTGCCGCTGGCCGTGGGAGCGATCCCATTCGTGGGGCGGCTCGTGCAGAACATCCTGTCCGAGGTGCACGTCACCGTGGTCGAGGCCGCGATCACCACCGGCGCCTCGACGTTGAGGATCGTGCGCAGCGTGCTGATCCGCGAGTCGCTGCCCGCGCTGATCAACGCCATCGGCGTCACCGTGATCGCCCTGATCGGGTACTCGGCGATGGCCGGCGTGATCGGTGGCGGCGGCCTCGGCGACCTGGCGATCCGCGAGGGCTACCAGCGCTTCAACGACCGGATCCTGTGGAGCACCGTGGCGTGGCTCGCCGTGCTCACCACCGTGATCCAACTCGGTTTCACCCGTGCCGCCCGTGCGTCCGACCGGCGCCGGCACGCCTCCGTCTGACCCGTAGCAATTTCTCAAAAGGAACGTCATGCGTATTCGTGCTGCCCTGATCGCAGTCGCTTTGACCGGTTTGACTGCTCTGTCCGCTTGCTCGTCGGGTGCCAGTGCGTCCGACACGCTGAAGGTCGGTGTCTCGCCGGTCCCGCACGCCCAGATCCTCAAGTACGTGGCCGACAACCTCGCCGCGTCGAAGGGTCTCAAGATCGAGGTCGTCGAGTTCACCGACTACGTGCAGCCGAACACGGCGCTGGTCGACGGGTCGCTCGACGCCAATTACTTCCAGACCGTCCCGTACCTGGAGACGTTCACGAAGGAGAGCGGCGCCAAGGTCGAGTGGGTCCAGCCGGTCCACGTCGAACCGCTCGGCCTGTACTCGAAGAAGGTCAAGAAGCTCGACGAGCTCGCGAACGGCGCCAAGATCGCGGTGGCCAACGACGCCACCAACGAGGCTCGCGGCCTGAAGCTGCTGGAGGCCAACGGCCTGATCAAGCTCAAGGCCGTGGACCAGCCGACCGTGCGCGACCTCGCGGAGAACCCCAAGAACCTGCAGTTCGTGCCTCTGGAGGCCGCTCAGCTGCCGCGTTCGCTGGAGGACACCGACGCGTCCGTGATCAACGGCAACTACGCCATCGACGCCGGCCTCAAGCCCGCCACCGACTCGCTCGCGCTGGAGAAGGCCGAGGGCAACCCGAACGCGAACGGCCTGGTCACGCGCACCGAGCTCAAGGACGACAAGCGCGTCAAGGACCTGGCGGAGCTCCTCGGATCGCAGCAGGTCAAGGACTACATCAAGCAGACCTTCAACGGTTCGGTCATCCCGGTCTGACGGTGACAGTGACCGGGGGAGGAGTCCGGGACACCAGAACGCCCGTACGCTGACATGGTGCTCGCAGTCGTTCCACCCCCGGTCACAGTTCGCGTCCCGGCCAAGGTCAACCTGCACCTGGCCGTAGGAGACGTGCGCCCGGACGGCTACCACGACCTGGTGACGATCTTCCAGGCGCTGTCGCTGGTCGACGAGGTCACGGTCGCGGTCGCCGACGAGCCAGGAGTCGAGGTGTACGGCGAGGGCGCCGACCAGGTGCCCACCGGAGCCTCGAACCTCGCCTGGCGCGCGGTCCAGCTGCTGGCCACCCACGTCGGCAAGGACCCGGACGACCCCAAGGTCCGCGTCGTCATCCGCAAGGCCATCCCGGTCGCGGGCGGCATGGCGGGCGGCAGCGCGGACGCGGCGGCGGCGCTGGTCGGCCTGTCGTCGTTGTGGCGCCTGGACATCAGCCGCGACGACCTGGCCGAACTGGCAGGGAAGCTCGGCGCGGACGTTCCTTTCGCTCTGTACGGCTCCACTGCTCTGGGCACCGGCCGCGGCGAGCGGATCGTGCCCGTGCTGGGCCGCCACCAGTTCCACTGGGTGCTGGCGTTCGACCGCCGCGGACTGTCCACTCCGGACGTGTTCGACGAGCTGGACCGCCTGCGCACCGAGGGAGACCCGCCGCGCGTCGGCGCGGTCGAAGCAGTGCTGGAGGGCCTGTCCTCCGGCGACCCCCGTCAGCTCGCTCTGCTGCTGGGCAACGACCTCCAGGCCGCGGCCGTCTCGTTGCGCCCGAACCTGCGCCGCACTCTGCGCGCGGGCGTCGACGCGGGCGCGCTGGCCGGCATCGTGTCCGGATCCGGCCCCACGACGGCGTTCCTGTGCGAGGACGGCGACACGGCGGTCCGGGTGGCCGCTGAACTCGCCGGTGCCGGTGTCTGCCGGACGGTGCGGGTGGCGCACGGGCCGGTGCCCGGAGCGCGTGTGATCGCGACTGAAGAGCCCAAGCCCACACCCCCCGAGGTGCACGCGTAGCCGAGGGCTTCGGTCCTGCTGGGTAGCCTGCACCGGGCAGTTTCTTACTAGTCGTGAGGTTTTGATGGCCAACCTGGTCAACCTGGAGTCCGTGTCGAAGTCGTTCGGCGTCCGGCCGCTGCTCGACGGCGTGTCGCTCGGCGTCAACGAGGGCGACCGCATCGGTGTCGTCGGCCTGAACGGCGGTGGCAAGACGACGCTGCTCGAGGTGCTGGCCGGAGTGGAGCCCGCCGACGACGGCCGGGTGTCGCGGTCGCGTGATCTGCGGATGGCCGTCGTGACGCAGCGGACCGAACTGCCGCACGGCTCGACGGTGCGCAACGCGGTGATCGACCCGCTCGGGTTCGACGCCGAGCACGAATGGGCGGCCGACGCCCGCGTTCGGTCCATTTTGGACGGACTCGGGATCACGGCGCTGGGCCTGGACTCCGTGGTCTCCACGATGTCCGGTGGCGAGCGGCGCCGGGTCGTGCTCGCGGCCGCGCTGATCCAGGACCTAGAGCTCCTCGTGCTCGACGAGCCGACGAACCACCTCGACGTCGAGGGCGTGCGGTGGCTCGCGGAGCACCTGCTGGCCCGCAAGTGCGCGCTCGTCGTCGTCACCCACGACCGGTGGTTCCTCGACATCGTCTGCAACCGCACGTGGGAAGTGGTGCTGGGCAAGGTCGAGCAGTACGAGGGCGGCTACGCCGACTGGATCTACGCCCGCGCCGAGCGGACCCGGCTCGCGGGCGTGCTGGAGGAGAAGCGGCAGAACCTGGCGCGCAAGGAGCTCGCCTGGTTGCGCCGCGGCGCGCCCGCGCGGACCTCGAAGCCGCGCTACCGGATCGAGGCCGCCGAGGCACTGATCGCGGACGTGCCGCCGTTGCGGGACAACGTCGAGCTGCTCGCGTTCGCCAAGAAGCGCCTGGGGCGCACGGTGATCGAGCTCGAGGACGTGACACTGTCCATTCCGGACAGGTACCTGGTGCGCGACCTGACGTGGCGCATCGGCCCCGGCGAGCGGATCGGTCTCGTCGGCGTCAACGGCTCCGGCAAGACGACGTTGCTGAAGCTGCTGGCCGGGGAACGGGAAACCGAGACGGGCAAGCGGATCCAGGGCCAGACGGTCAAGATCGCGCACCTCTCGCAGGAGCTGCTCGACCTGAACGGGTCGATGCGCGTGCTGGAGGCGATCGAGGAGGTCGCGCGGCGCGTCGTGCTCGGCAAGTACGAGATGTCGGCCTCGCAGCTGGGCGAGCGGTTCGGTTTCTCGGCGCAGAAGCAGTGGACGCCGGTCTCGGACCTGTCCGGTGGCGAGCGGCGGCGGCTGCAGCTGTGCCGGTTGCTGATGGCGGAGCCGAACGTGCTGCTGCTCGACGAACCGACGAACGACCTGGACATCGACACGTTGCAGCAGCTGGAAGACCTGCTCGACTCGTGGGCAGGCACGCTCGTCGTGATCTCGCACGACCGGTACCTGGTCGAGCGCGTGTGCGACAAGGTCGTGGCGCTGTTCGGTGACGGCGGGCTGACCGATCTGCCCGGCGGCATCGAGGAGTACCTCAAGCGCCGCGACTCGATGCGAGACAGGGAGGCTGCCGCTCCGGCCGCCGGCAAGGCGCCGTCCAACGCCGCCGATCAGCGCGCCGCCCGCAAGGAGCTGGCCCGGCTGGAACGCCGTCTCGAGGTGCTGCACAAGAAGGAAGCGGAGCTGCACACCGCGCTCGCCGACGCCGCGACCGATTCCGGCCGGTTGCTGAAGCTCGACGCCGAACTCCGCGCCGTGCTGGCGGAGGAGTCCGACGTGGAGGCTCAGTGGATGGAGGCGGCCGAGGTCGTCGAGGGCTGATCCCTGCCCTGGACTACTTGCCCTTGCGGCGGAGTTCGGCGGCGAGCTGGGGCAGCAGCTCGTCGATGAACGACGTGTCGTAGCCCTGCCCGGAGAGCAACGCGTAGCTGAAGCGCGCCTTCATGACCTCTTCCGAGCTCGCGCCGAGCATGCCGTCGAGCGCGACGCCGATCTCCTCCAGCATCCGGTCGACCTGCGCGGTGCGGTACCCGCGCTGGCCGGCCGCGGCCTGCGGGATCCGCAGCTGCCGCAGGTCCTTCCACGACTTGACCTGCGGCATGCTGCGCACCGGTCCGGAGAGCTGCTGCTCGATCTGGCCGAGGAACCCGTCCACCTCGGTCTCGTCGTAACCGCGCCTGCCGATCAGCGGGCGGGAGAACCGGACGTCGCGGACGTCCTTGCCGGTCAGGTTGTCCTGGCCGAGCAGCGTCGCCTCGATGCGGTCGAGGAACGCGTCCACCTGGGACTCCTGGTAGCCGCGGCGGCCACGGGGAGGACGGTGGAACGCGATGTTGCGGATGTCCGCCGCCGTGAGCTTCGGCGAGTCGATGGACTGCGGCATCGCGGCCTGCTGAACGGGCTGCAGCGGGGCCGGCGGCTGCGGGCGGCGCTGCTGTGGCTGGGGACGCGGCTCGGGCCGCGGGCGAGGATCTGGCTGCGGACGGCGCTGCTGCGGCCGCTGCTGTTGCTGCGGGAGCTGCGTCGTCGGCGGGGCCGCCATGAGCGGCGGTGCGGTCTCGAACATCAGCACCACGAGGTCGAGGAACGTGTCGACGTCCTCCTCGTCGTAGCCGAACGTGCCCGGTGCGGTCTCGCCGAACACGGCGTCCTGCACCTGCTGGCCGGTCAGGTTGTCCCTGCCACGCAGAGTGCCTTCGATGCGGTCGAGGAACGCGTCGATCTGGCCCTCGTGGTAGCCGCGGGTCCCCGGTCTGGGCTTGTGGAAGCGCACGGCGGCGACGTCGTCGGGGGACAGTCGCACCGCGGGTCTCATCGCCTGCGACGTGGCGTGCGCGCCCTGGGCCGGTGCGGAGGCCTGCTGGCGTTGCGGAGTGGACCGCAACGTGTCCGCGACGAGTTCCATGAAGACGTTGACCTCGTTCACGTCGTAGCCCGGATCACGGGTCGCGGTGCTGAACTTGATGTTGAGCACGTCTTCACGCGTGAGGATGTCCTTGCTCTTCATGGTGCTCTCGACACGGTCGAGAAACGCGTCCACCTCAGCCGCGTCGTACCCGCGCTGACCACGCGGGGGACGGTGGAACGCGACCAGGGCCACGTCCTGCGCGGAGAGCAGAGGTGCCGGATGCGCGGGTAGACGATGCTGCGCTCCGGGGCCGCCCCGATCCACCAATGACCTCCTCCTGCGTACCTGTACTGGGGAGTATCGCGTTTCGCGTGGCATAACGTTTCGCCCTGATGGACCAAACGGCGCCACTACGATCGCGAACATGAGTCAGTTCGTGGATGTGATGCTGGCGACGGCCTCCAGTAGCGGGGACAGGGGCATGACGACGGGTGAACCCGCCGCGCCGGTCCGCCAGACCTGGGCCGAGGTGCACGAACGCGCCCGGCGGATGGCCGGTGCGCTCGATGTGGCGCCGGGCACCGCGATCGCCGTGCTCGCCGCCGAACCAGCCGTGATCGCCCCAGCCGTGCAAGCCGCATGGCTGTGTGGTGGCAGCGTCACGATGTTGCATCAACCCACACCACGCACCGACCTGGCCGAGTGGGCCGAGGACACGCTGCGGGTGCTCGCCATGATCGATTCGCGTCTGGTCCTGCTCGGCAGCCCCTTCGACGCTCTGGCTGCCGTTCTGGACCAGCACGGAGTGCCTTACAAGTTGCTCTCCGAACTCGACGCGGAACCGATCTCTGCTCCTGTTCCCACCGACGAGGATGCCACGGCACTGCTGCAGTTGACGAGTGGATCGACGGCTGATCCGAAGGCGGTGCGAATCACGCACCGCAATCTGATGGCCAACGCCGAGGGAATGCGCATCGCGGCGGCGCTCGATCCTGCCTCTGACGTCATGGTTTCGTGGCTGCCGCTGTTCCACGACATGGGGATGGTCGGCTTCCTGACCGTGCCGATGCTGTTCGGACTGGAATTGGTGAAGGTCACACCCGTCGACTTCCTGTCACGCCCGACGTTGTGGGCCGACCTGATCACCCGGTACCGCGGCACCATCACCGCCGCGCCGAACTTCGCCTACGCGATCGTGGCGCGCCGCCTGGCGTCCTCGTCGGATTCCTTCGACCTGTCGACCCTGCGACTGGCGTTGAACGGCGCCGAGCCGATCGATCCTTCCGCCGTCGAGGCTTTCGTGTCCGCGGGTGAACGGTTCGGGCTGCGCCCGGAGTCGATCCTGGCGGCCTACGGCATGGCGGAGACCACTCTGGGTGTGGCTTTCGCGCCGTTGTTCACCGGCCTGTCGGTGGACGTGGTGGACGCGGACGCCGTGGAAGCGGACAAGAAGGCAGTGCCCGCTTCGGACGGTCGCGCGTTCCCGTTGCTCGGCCCGCCGTTGCCCGGGCTGGAACTGCGGGTCGTCTCGGACTCCGGTGACGTGCTCGGAGTTCGGGACGTCGGCGAACTGCAGATCCGCGGCGAGGCCGTCACCCCCGGCTACCTGACGGTGAACGGTCCACTCGCCACGCAGGACGCCGAAGGCTGGCTGTCCACCGGAGACCTTGGGTACGTGGTCGAAGACGGCCAGGTGGTCGTCTGCGGGCGCCGCAAGGACGTCATCATCATGGGCGGCCGGAACATCTACCCGACCGATGTGGAGCGTGCCGCCTGCTCGGTCGAGGGAGTGCGGGCCGGCAACGCCGTCGCCGTGCGGCTGGACGCGGGGACGAAGCGGGAACGGTTCGCCGTCGTGCTGGAGTCGAAGCTGGCCGGGGACTCCGCCGCCGAGAAGGATCTGGTCAAGCAGGTCACCGCTCGGGTCGTCGACGCCGTGGGGCTGCGGCCGTTCGCCGTGGTGGTGCAGCCGCCGGGGACGTTGCCGAAGACGCCGTCCGGCAAGCTCCGGCGGTCCGCGGCGGCTGCTCTCGTCTAGTAGAGGGCGTCGAGTTCGTCGAGTCGCTTGCGCAGCTCCCTCGCGCTCTTGCGGGGGAGTGCGCGGGCGACGAAGCCGAGGAGCTGACGCTGTTCGACGGGATGAGGGCAGCACCCGCAGTCGTCGACGGGAATCTCGTTCAACCAGAAGCGGCGAGCCGGGGAGTCCTCGTACCGGATCCACGCTTCGAGAGCGAGCGCGGTGCTGCCCGGCCAGAGGTAGTTGCGGGTGCGTTCGAGGCGGTCCAGGTCGGCGATGAACCGGCCGGAGAAGCCCTTCAGCACGTCCTGGCGCCTACGCGGCATGGACCTTTCGGTTCGTCATGCCGTCCATTGTGCACGTCAGTGGAAGCTGTTTTGCGCGGCTTCCAGACCCTTGGTGACCATGGCCTCTGCCGCGTCCGCCGCCCGGTCGATCTCCAGGGCGAGCTGCTTGCGTTCCACCGTCGAGAAGTCCTTCAGGACGTAGTCGGCGGGGTCCTGGCGGCCGGAGGGGCGGTCCACGCCGAAGCGGAGGCGGTGGTAGTCCGGGCCGCCCAGGGACTTCGTGATGGAGCGGAGTCCGTTGTGGCCGTTGTCGCCGCCGCCGAGCTTCATGCGCAGCGCGGCGAACGGGAGGTCCAGCTCGTCGTGGATCACGACGATGGTGGTGGGCTTGAAGAACTTCACTGCGCTCGCGACGGGGCCGCCGGAGAGGTTCATGAAGCTGCGCGGCTTCGCGAGGACGACGCGGTGGCCGGACAGGCGGCCCTCGACGATCTCGGCGCCGGACTTGTGGGCCTTGAACTTGCCGCCGACGCGGGCGGCCAGTTCGTCGAGGACCAGGAAACCGATGTTGTGACGGTTGCCTTCGTACTTGGGGCCTGGGTTGCCCAGCCCGACGATGAGGGCGAGGTCAGCGTCCACGGAACCGCAACTCCTGCTCGAGATCGTCCAGCAACGTGTCCACGGCCTGCACCTGGTACCCCTTGCCCAGCAGGCCGGACGTGGTGCTGAACCGGGTGTTGCGGACCTCGGTGGAGGTCATGGCGCCCCGGCCGTCCAGGTTGGCCGCGGCCCGGATGATGAAGGCGTCGACTTCGGCGCGATCGTATCCGGTGCTCGCCTTGGTGAGCTTGCGCGCGCGGATGTCCTCGCCGGTGTCCAGGCCCGTCGGCGGCACGATGCCGTTGCGGATCTGGAACTCCAGCATGTGCAGGACGCCGTCGACGCTGAGCGGGTCGTAGCCGTTCGGGACCGCGGCGAACTGGACGGTGCGCACGTGGTCCGGGTTCAGGCGGAGACGGCCGGCCAGTGCGTCCGCGACGATCTGCAGGAACTCGTTGACCTGATCCGGGTCGTACCCCTGCCGCTTGCGGCGGAAGGTCTTGGACCGGACGTCGGCGGGCCGCAGGTACTGCAACGGCGCGCCGCCCCCCTTGTGAGGAGGTGACGCGCCGTCGTTTCGGCCCGACGTGATGGGGCTCAGCTTTCCTCGGTGGCCTCGGCCGGAGCGGCCTCGTCACCCTCGAGCTGCGCCGCGGAGGGCGCCTCGTTGATCGCGACGACGAGAGCGTCGCCGTCGGTGATCAGGACCGCGCCCTCGGGCAGGGTCAGGTCGCTGGCGTGGATCTGCGTGCCCGCGGCGACACCGGCGATCGACAGCTCGATCTGGTCCGGGATGTTCATCGCGTCGGACTCGATCTGGATCGTGCTGAGGTCCTGCGTCAGCAGCGTGCCCGACGCGGGCTCGCCGGAGATGACCAGCGGCACCTCGACGGTGACCTTCTCGCCGCGCTTCACGAGCAGCAGGTCGACGTGCTCGATGTAGTTCTTGATGGGGTGCGTGGTGACGGTCTTGGTGAGCGCCAGCTCGCTCGCGCCTTCGAGGGCGAGAGTGAGGACGGCGTTCTGGCCGTGCTCACGGACAACACGGGCGAACTCGAGCGCCGGCAGGGCCAGGTGCTGCGGGTCGGAACCGTGGCCGTAGAGCACCGCGGGGATCTTGCCGGCGCGACGGGTACGGCGGGCGGCGCCCTTGCCGAATTCAGTGCGCTGCTCAGCGGCGAGACGGACCTCGGACACGGTGGGGTACTCCTTACAAGTCTGGCCTTGTACGTCGGGGCGGTGCACAAGTATCAGCGGTTCAGCGATGGGGGTTGCTTGCGGTGGCGAGCAGCACACGGATGACTTCAACACGCGCGGCATCGAGCCACCGCGTCGATCACGTTGAGCTTGGATAGCTCGCCCTCGCCGAGGCAACCCGACCAGTGTAGGTGAGGTTGGGGGTGGGTCCTAATCGGGGGTCGGGTTGCGGGTGGGCTGGTGATTCAGGGGCGGGTGGTTGCCTTGCTGATTGCGACTGGGCGGGTGGTTGCCTTGCCAACCGCGACCGGGCGGGTGGTCACCTTGCGGGCGGCCAGGTTGCGTTGGGTGCTTCCCCTGGGGGCTCTGCCCCCAGACCCCCGGCAATCTGATCGGGGGGTGGCGCCACGCGTGGGTTGATGGCACGCCTGTTGCGTTGGGCGGCTGCCTGTTGCTTTAAGGGTTGCGTTGGCGGTGGGGTCCCGTCACGAGCCGAACCAAGAGCGGGCCACATGTGAGAGGGAGGGTCAAGTCGACGAAAAGCGTGTCGACTTGACCCTCCCTCTCACATGCAGCAAGAGCTGTGGTGCGACTCGTGACGGGACCCCACCGCCCTGACCGCGCGCTAAGAACGGCTCGCCTTCGGCTTCGCGGAAAGCAGAGGGGCCTCCCGCGTCCGTCCGTGGATGCGGGAGGCCCCTCTTTGGAGCTTTGGTCAGGCGTTGCCGTCGAACAGCGACGTCACTGAGCCGTCCTCGAACACTTCCTGGATCACGCGCGCGAGTAGCGGTGCGATCGAGAGCACGGTCATGTTCGGGAAGCGCTTCTCCGCTGGGATCGGCAGCGTGTCGGTGAAGACGACCTCGCGGGCGCCCGAGTCCTGCAGGCGTTGGGTTGCGGGGCCCGAGAGGATGCCGTGCGTGGCGGCGATGACCACGTCGGAGGCGCCCTCGTTGAGGAGTTGCTTCACGGCGCCTGCGATGGTGCCGCCGGTGTCGACCATGTCGTCGATCACGATGCAGAGGCGGCCCTCGACCTTGCCGACGACGCGGTTCGAGACGACCTCGTTCGGGCGGAGGGGGTCGCGGGTCTTGTGGATGAACGCGATCGGGGTGCCGCCCAGGGTGTCCGCCCACTTCTCGGCCAGCTTGGTGCGGCCCGAGTCGGGGGAGACGACGGTGATCTCGTGGCCCGCGTACTTGCCGCGGATGTGGTCCGCCAGCAGGGGCATGGCCCACAGGTGGTCCACCGGGCCGTCGAAGAAGCCCTGGATCTGGGCGGTGTGCAGGTCTACTGAGACCAGGCGGTCGGCGCCTGCCGTCTTGAACAGGTCGGCTACCAGGCGGGCGGAGATGGGCTCGCGGCCTCGGTGCTTCTTGTCCTGACGGCTGTACGGGTAGAACGGCATGATCACGGTGATGCGCTTGGCGGAGGCCCGCTTCAGGGCGTCGACCATGATCAGGTGTTCCATCAGCCACTGGTTGATGGGCGCGGTGTGCGACTGGATGACGAAGGCGTCACAGCCGCGTACGGACTCCTCGAAGCGGACGAAGATCTCGCCGTTCGCGAAGTCGTAGGCCGACTGAGGAGTCACCGTGACGTTGAGGTGCTTCGAGACCTCTTCCGTCAACTCCGGGTAGGCACGCCCGCCGAAGAGCATCAGGTTCTTCTTCGGTGTGCCGGGCATCTGCGGGTTCGGGTTCACGGTCAGCGACCCTCCTCTGTGTTCTCGTCGGCATTCTGCTTCGCCAGGGCCTCGGCTGCTGCCTGAGCGGCGGCCGTGCCCTCACGACGGCTGAGGACCCAGCCTTCGAGGTTGCGCTGCGGGCCTCCGGACACGGCGAGCGCGCCCGGCGGGACGTTGCGGCGCAGGACGGTGCCCGCGCCGGTGTACGCGCCGTCGCCCACGGTCACCGGCGCTACGAACATGTTGTCCGAACCGGTGCGGCAGTGGGATCCGACGATCGTGCGGTGCTTGTTCACGCCGTCGTAGTTGACGGTCACCGAAGCCGCGCCGATGTTGCTGTGATCGCCGATCGTGGCGTCGCCGATGTACGAGAGGTGGGGGACCTTCGAACCGTCGCCGATCTGCGAGTTCTTCGTCTCGACGAACGTGCCGATCTTGCCCTTCACGCCCAGCGACGTGCCGGGGCGCAGGTAGGCGAACGGGCCGACGGACGCGTTGTCGCCGATCACCGAGTCGCTGCCGTGGGTTCGGATCACCGAGGCGCCGGCACCGACGGTCACGCCGGACAGCGTCGTGTCGGGGCCGACCACAGCACGCGAACCGATCACCGTGCCCGCGCGGAGCTGCACGTTCGGCTCGATCAGGGCGTCCTGGCCGACCTGCACGTCCGCGTCCACCCACACCGAGGCGGGGTCGACGACGGTCACGCCGGAGCGCATGAGGCCCTCGACGATGCGGCGGTTCATCTCGGCGCCGACGGCCGAGAGCTGCACGCGGTCGTTGATGCCCTCGACCAGCCACGGGTCGGACGCGATCAGCGCGCCGACGCGGAGGCCGTCGCCGCGGGCGATGCCCAGGACGTCGGTCAGGTAGAGCTCGCCCTGCGCGTTGTCGGTGGACAACCGCGAGAGGCCGTCGCGCAGCACCGCCGCGTCGAACGCGTAGACGCCGGAGTTGATCTCGGTGATCAGCTGCTCGACGTCGGAGGCGTCCTTCTGCTCCACGATCCGCTGCACGGTGCCGTCGGCGTCGCGCACGATCCGGCCGTACCCGGTGGGGTTCTCCAGCACGGCCGTGAGCACGGTGACCGCGTTGCCCGCCGCCGAGTGCTCGGCCAGCAGCGCGGTGAACGTCTGGGTGTCGAGCAGCGGCACGTCGCCGTAGCTGACGATCACCGTGCCGCCCAGGTCGTCGGGCAGCTCGGCCAGGCCGCACGAGACGGCGTGCCCGGTGCCCTTCTGCTCGGACTGCACCGCGACGGTGACCTTGCGCCCCAGCGCACCGGCGAGGGTGTCCAGATGCTCGGTGACGGCTTCACGGCCGTGGCCGACGACGACGGCCAGGTGGTCGGGATCTGTGCCGGCCGCCGCGCGCACCGCGTGTTCCACGAGTGAGCGTCCGGCGATCCGATGCAGCACCTTGGGCGTGGACGACCGCATGCGGGTGCCTTCCCCGGCGGCGAGCACGACCGTGCTGACAGGGCCCTCGAGCATCAATGCTCTCCCTAACAGGCTGGGTGTTTCGAAGTCCGCGACCAGCCTAAGCCTCCGCGGACGGCTCCCCGGCCACGGCCGCAACCTGGCAGCCACCTTGACGCTTCGCCACGTACATCGCCGAGTCCGCCCTTGACAGGGCCTGGTTGGCGGATTCGCGGGGGCGCAGCGAGATGACGCCGACCGACAGCGTCACGCCCCGCGAGAGGTCGATTGGCAAGCCTGCCACCGCATCCACGGCGCGACCGAGTGCCGCTTCCGCGGCGTGCAGAGGCGCCCCCGGCAGCAGCACGACGAACTCGTCGCCGCCGTAGCGGGCCACCATGTCGTCACCCCGCAGGGCCTGCCGGAGTGTGCTGGCAATCACCCGAAGAACATCATCACCCTCGGCATGTGAATACCGGTCGTTCACGCCCTTGAACCCGTCGAGGTCGACCAGCGCGATCGAGAACGGATCGACCTGACCGGCGATGAGCTCGCCCATCTTGTCGTCGAGCGCGCGGCGGTTCGGCAGTCCGGTCAGCGGGTCCTGCAACGCCTGCTGCGCTATCTGGCCGTGCGCGCGCGTCAGTCGTTCGTGCTCACGGCGCGTCTGCAACGTGGCCACGCGGGACTCCCGCATCTGCCACAGCTCCAGTTCCAGAGCCGCGTTGTAGGCCTGCAACGCCGACGTCGTGTGCGGTCCGGACAGGTGCGCGTACTCGCGCTCCAGCGAGAGCACCAGCGACGGTTCCGACGTGTCGTGCTCCATCTGCGTGCGGGTGTCATCGAGCACCTTGAGGGCGTCGTCCAGCCGGTTCGCCTCGACGAGGCACCGGGCCAGCGCGATCGCGACGATGATCAGTTCCCGCGCGTACATCGACAGGCCGCGCAACGACCACAGCCGGTCGAGGTGGCCTTCCTTGGGGTTCGTCAGCGCGTGCGCGGCGCCGAGGATCGGCACCTGCTCGGCGGCGTCGAGGTCGCGCCTGCCGGGATGCAGCGACTGCCGGAACGGCACCTCGGCGGCCTCGGCGAGCCCGGAGGCGACCTTGAACTGCTCGTGCGCGGCGTCGTGCAGGTTCACCCGTTCGAGCCGCAGCCCCCAGCCGATCCGCAGCCGGGCGCGGTTGACCAGGTGCACGTAGATCTGGTGGGGCTGGCCGCTCTCGCGCAACGCGTTGTTCGCGCCCGCCAGCACGTCGTCCGCCATCTCGTAGACGCCGAGCTGGGTCAGCACGAGGGCGATGTCCTGCAGCGTCGTGGCGAGCAGCTGGTCCCAGATCCGCTTGTCGAAGACCGGGTCGACCTCGGGTTCCTCGTCGAGCATCATCGCGAGCGCCGACGCGATCTCGGTCAGCGCCTTGTCCTCGGCGTTGCCCAGCAGGAACCGGCGTCCGCGCAACGCACGCGCGTCCGCCTCCAGCACGATCAGGCCGTGACGGCGGCAATGGGCGAGCATCTCGTCGAGCTGCGGATCGGACATGTCGACGAGACCCGGCGTGACCAGCCTGACCACGGCCGCGGCTCTGAGCAGCTGCGCGACGATGCGGGGCTCTCCGCGACCCTGCGCCTCGGCGAGGATGCGGTCGATCTCCGTGGCAGCGTCCAGCTGCGCGGCGAGGTGGCTGCTCTGGGCCACGGCGACGAGTTCGGACGCGCGACCAACCAGCCACGCGTCGGACATCTCGTGATGGCGGTGGCCCACGTTGCCCTGCTCGTCGACCGTTTCCTCGGGCAGCTTCGCACCTCCCAAAGACCACACTGACTCGTGCCCTGCTCCGCCACCAGGATTCGAACCTGGACCATCTGAACCAAAATCAGAGGTGCTGCCTTTACACCATGGCGGAATGAACGAACTCGCGTCCGCTCAGGGCACATGTTGTCACGAGTGGTCCTCTTCTTGTCCAACCACCACTCGCTCGGCTCAGTTCAAGATCACGGCTTGGCGCCGACTGACCTGGTCAGAAAGTCGCCGAGCGCGCCCCGGTACGTGTCCGTCGCCACATTCCACCCCGACGTGTGGTCGGCGCCCGGGATCTCGACGTACTGCAGCGGCCACCCCAGGCCGCTCGCCGCCGTCGCGAGGTCGCGCGAGGACTGGGCGGGCACGGTGCCGTCCGCCGAGCCGTGGATGAGCAGCGTCGGGGGCTTGAGCGCGGGAGGGTTGCGGACCAGGTCGAACCGGTCGAAGTCGATGTCCGCGCGCCAGCCGGACACCAGCTCGGCCACCGGCGTGAGCCACGTCGGCACGCCCCGGTTCGCGGCCTGCAGGTTCAGCGTCTGCGTCCAGTTCGTGACGGGGGAGTCGAGCACCACGCCCGTCACGGCCGCAGCGAGTCCGGACCGGGCGAGGGTCTGGCCGACGATCGCGCCGCCCATCGACCAGCCGTAGAGCACGATCTTCTTCGCGCCCTTGCCCTGCGCGTACCTGATGGCCGCCTCGACGTCGTGCCACTCGGTGTCGCCGAGGTGGTAGAGCCCGTCCGGCGACTTCGGCACGCCGGCGTCGTTGCGGTAGGTGATCAGCAGGACGGGCAACCCCGCGCTGTGCAACTGCGGCACCACGCGCAGCGCTTCTTCGCGCGACGCGCCCCGCCCGTGCACGGTGATGACCCACGTGTCCTGGTTCGATCCCGGGACGAACCACGCGGGCATGTCGCCGAGCTCGCCGGGGATCGCGACGTCGCTGTAGACCAGGCCGAGCGACGTCTTGGGGGTGCCCTCGTAGACGTCGGTCTCGATGCGCACCTTCGTGCCCTCCGGCGGTGCGGTGCCTTCGAGCAGAGGACGTTCCACGCGGCCGTCCTTGGTCGAGGCGACGTCGCCGACCTTCGCGGTGCCGCCGGGCCAGACGATGCCGAACGTGCCGCGCAGCGTCGTGAGCTTCGATTCGGCCAGAACGACGTTCTTGTCGTCCACGCCGAGTGCGGTCTCCGGGTAGCGCCGCGGCACTTCCTCCGGTTCGAGCAGCTCACCGCTGTAGTACCAGCCGACGACGCCCAGAGCCGCTGTGACCAGCACGAGCACGACGAGCAACGAGGTCACGGTGATCCGGATGATCTTGCGTCTGGCCATCTTCCGATGATGCCGGGTCGAGGTCTCGATTCCAGGCGACACAGCGCGCTGATCCTGAGAACTGTCCGTGAGTTTCCACGCGGGGTATGGCGAAAGCAGGCGGCCCTAACTTACGCTTCCGTAAGTTACGGTCGCGTAGGTCCGTTCGCCCCCTCACCCCCAGAGGTTCGCGCATGACGACGACGATCAACCAGTCCACGGATCAGGGCCCCAAGCCGCTGTTCGGAAAACGACGAAGCAACGCCGAGCAATCCGGCGTGTACGTGTTCGTCGTCGTTCCCCTCATCGCCCTCCTGGCCGCCGTCCCCTTCGCGTGGGGCTGGGGCCTCGGCTGGGTCGACGTGATCCTCTTCGTCGCCTTCTACTACCTCTCCGGCCTCGGCGTGACGATCGGCTACCACCGGTACTTCACGCACGGCTCGTTCAAGGCCAAGCGCCCGCTGAAGATCGCGCTCGCCATCGCCGGCTCGATGGCGTTGCAGGGCCCGGTGATCGACTGGGTCGCCGACCACCGCCGCCACCACGCCTTCTCCGACCGCGAGGGCGACCCGCACTCGCCGTGGCTGTTCGGCAGCGGCCCTGCGGCACTGGCCAAGGGTTTCTGGCACGCGCACATGGGCTGGTTGTTCAACCGCGACAAGACCAACCACCAGCGCTTCGCCCCGGACCTGCTGGCCGACAAGGACATCGTGTGGGTCGACAGGCACTTCGTGCTGTGGACGACGATCTCGCTGGCCGCGCCGGGTGTGCTGGGTGGCCTGCTCACGTGGTCCTTCTGGGGAGGCCTGACCGCGTTCTTCTGGGCGGGCCTGGTCCGCGTCGCGTTCCTGCACCACCTCACGTGGTCGGTGAACTCGATCTGCCACATGGTCGGCGACCGCCCGTTCGCCGCCCGCGACCGCTCCGCCAACGTCTGGGCGCTGGCGATCCTGAGCTTCGGCGAGTCGTGGCACAACCTGCACCACGCCGACCCGACCTCCGCGCGGCACGGCGTGAAGCGCGGCCAGATCGACATCTCGGCCCGCCTGATCTGGGTGTTCGAGAAACTCGGCTGGGCGACCAACGTGCGCTGGCCGAGTGAACAGCGGCTGGCCAGGATCACCGCGAAGCAGTGAGCTTTGTAGGCTGACTCGATGGTCAGGGTCAGGATGACGGGCAAGGAACGCCGAGAGCAGCTCCTGGACGTCTCCCGGGCCCTGTTCGCCGAGAAGGGCTTCGACGCGACGTCGGTCGAGGAGATCGCGTCCCGTGCGAGCGTGTCGAAGCCCGTCGTCTACGAGCACTTCGGCGGCAAGGAAGGCATCTACGCCGTCGTCGTCGACCGCGAGATGCAGCGCCTGATGGACCAGATCATCACGGCCCTCGACGGCGGCTCGCACCCGCGTGAGCTGCTCGAACAGGCCGCCTGCGCGTTGCTCGACTACATCGAGGGCTCGACGGACGGGTTCCGCATCCTGGTGCGCGACTCGCCCGTCGCGTCGTCCTCCGGCACGTTCTCCTCGCTGCTGAACGACATCGCGTCGCAGGTCGAGCACATCCTCGGGCTGCACTTCGCCAAGCAGGGCTACGACCGCAAGCTCGCCGCGCTGTACGCGCAGGCGCTGGTCGGGATGGTCGCGCTGACCGGGCAGTGGTGGCTGGAGGCGCGCAAGCCGAAGAAGGACGAGGTGGCGGCGCACCTGGTCAACCTCGCGTGGAACGGGCTTTCCGCGATGGAGCACAAGCCCAAGCTGCGCAGCCGTTCCTGATCTGTTTCGCTGAAACGGTCCGGGCCCCCTGGAGCGATGCTCCTCGGGGTGGCCGTTCGTCGAGGGGTCGGACGGCCATCCAGGTCTCAGACCGTTCCGGTGAGCCTGAGCAGCTTGTCGCCCGTGCCGTTCGACGACGTGACGTAGAGCGACCCGTCCGGCGCGGTGCGGGCGGCACGCAGGCGTCCGTACTTGTCGTTCAGCTCCTCGGGGATGCTCACGTTCTGCACCTTGCCCGCGGCGTCGAGGGTGAAGAGCAGCAGCTTCGAGCCCTTGAGCGCGGTGATCGCGAGCTTGCCGTTCCAGAACGCCGCCTGGCAGATCGCCTCGGTCGACGATCCCGACGACCACACCGCCGGCACCGCGTCGGGGAACCGTTGCAGGTCGGTCATCGGCACGCTTTCGTCGTACCTGGTCTGCGTGCCGCCCTTGGAAGGGTCCCAGCCGTAGTTGGCGCCCTTCTGCACCAGGTTGACCTCGTCGTCGATGTCGGGCCCGTGCTCGCTGGAGAAGATCTGGTCGCCGCCCGGCCGGAACACGACGCCCTGCACGTTGCGGTGCCCGTAGGAGTAGATCCGGCGCTCGTTGGCGTTCGTCGAGGTGATGAACGGGTTGCCGGCCGCGCCCTCGCCGGTCTCCGGGTCGATCCGCAGCACCTTGCCGCCGAGGCTGGTCCTGTCCTGCGGGTTGCGGGCCTGCGCGATGTCCCCGGTCGCGACGAACATCGAGCCGTCCGGCGCCAGCGTCGGCCGGCAGCCGGAGTGGCGTCCGCTGGAGTTCGACGGCATGCCGGTGAGCAGGTCCTTGGTCTTGGTGGCCTTCGTGCCGTCGAGCCGGTACGTCACCAGCCGCACGTCCTTGGACGTGTTGTAGCAAACCGTGAAGCGCTGGTCGTCGGGGTGGATCACCAGCCCCATCAGGCCGCCCTCGCCGCGCACCTGCACGTCCGCGAGGTCGATGTCGACGGGCGTGACCTGGCCGTTCCTGACGAGCTTCATGGTGCCCGGCCGTTCGGTGACGAGCACGGAGCCGCCGGGCAGGAACCCGACGTCCCAGGCGTGCTGGAAACCGCCCGCGACCTCCTCGACCTCGAGCCCGGCCGGCGCGGGAGCCTTCGACGGCGCGTTGCCGCCAGGCTCCGGCGACGAGCACGCCGCGACGACCAGCACCAACCCAGCAGCAACGAGTGCGCGCATGTCCTAACTATGCGATTTGTGCCGTGGCGGTTCCGTAAGGCCGCTCAACGGGCAGCAACGCGCGCGCTCCGTCCAGATCGAGCGCACGGACCTTCCCGTGAATCTCGCGCGCAAGGGCCGTCACGTCGGTGATGCTCATGATCCACTCGTTGACGTACATGGCCGAGGCCTCGCGCGTCAGTCCGATCTGGATGGAGCGGTGCTCCAACGGTTCGTGGTTCAGCCCGCGTTCGGGATCCCACTGCACGCGCACCGACGGCTTGCCCCTGACGCTGCTCTCGACCGCGTTGGAGACCGCCCAATCGAACCCCGCACGGGTGATGCGCACGGCCAGGACGCGTTCCTGACCTTCCTTCCGGGCGTACCCGCAGCGATACATCATCCAGAGGAACGACGGCTTGATCCACGTCATCCGCTCCGTCTTGAACGGCGGCACGAACCGTTGCGCCGCCACGGCCGGGTCGGCGATCGCGGGTGAATAGGCCTGGTAGACCACGATGGACTGATCGTCGTGGTCAGCCCTGATCTCTCTCGTTGACACGTGCACATGGTGACTGCTGGGGGCGGGCTCGAGCCACCCGATAAGGGGTCGCGGAACGAGCTAAGGTGGGTGGTGAGACCCCTCGTCCCAGGCAGGGGTCTGTCCGGCGTTCGGTGTTCGTGCGCCCATTCCGCACTCGACCGGGGTTTCTCACATGCCGCTGCTCGGCCTGCTCGATGGTGTCCTGCCCGACAAAGCCCTCCGCACGTTGATCGAATCGGCGGGGGTTCCCGAGCTGGAGCTGGACGGTCCGCTGGCCGCCCGCCCGCTCGTCGCCGCCGCGCTGTCCACGGTCCGGCCGGTGCTGGCCGTGACCGCCACGGGCAGGGAGGCCGAAGAGCTGACGAACGTCCTCAAGGACCTGATCGGCCCGGACAAGGTCGCGTTCTTTCCCAGCTGGGAGACGCTGCCGCACGAGCGCCTGAGTCCGCGCGCGGACACGGTCGGTGCGCGGCTGCAGATCCTCCGCAGGCTCAAGCATCCCGAGGGTGACCCGATCAGGGTCGTCGTCACGACGGTCCGCAGCCTCATCCAGCCGATGGCGCCTGGCCTGGGCGACCTCAAGCCCGTGCACCTGAAGGTCGGCGAGGAGCAGGACTTCGCCGAGCTGATCACGCGGCTCGCCGAGAACGCCTACACCCGCGTCGACATGGTCGAGAAGCGCGGCGAGTACGCGACGCGCGGCGGCATCCTCGACCTCTTCCCGCCGACCGCCGAGCACCCGTTCCGCGTCGAGTTCTGGGGCGACGAGGTCAGCGAGATCCGGCCGTTCTCGGTGCAGGACCAGCGCTCGCTGCCGGTGGAGGTGACCGACTTCGTCGCGCCGCCGTGCCGTGAGCTGCTGCTGACCGACGACGTGCGGCACCGCGCGGCCGAGTTGGCCGAGGAACACCGGTCCGACGCGCACCTCGCGGAGATGCTGGAGAAGATCTCGGGCGGCATCGCCGTCGAGGGCATGGAGGCGCTCATCCCGGCGCTGTGCCCCGGCGAGCTGCAGCTGCTCACGGACGTGGTCGAGAAGGGCACGCACGTCCTGCTCAACGACCCGGAGAAGATCCGGGCCCGCGCGGCCGACCTGGTCCGCACCGGGCAGGAGTTCCTCGAGGCGTCCTGGATGGCGGCCGCCTCCGGTGGCAAGGCGCCGATCGACCTCGGCCGCAGCGGGTACCAGGGCATCGGCGAGATCTCCGAGCACGCCAAGGCGAACGACCGTCCGTGGTGGACGCTGAGCCAGCTCACCAGTGACGCCCGCGACGTCGTGCACCTCGACGTCAAGCCGGTCGAGGCCTACCAGGGAGACGTCGAGCGCGCGTTCGCCGACCTCAAGGCGCACACGGCGACGGGTGGTGCGGCCGTGCTGGTCGTGCCCGGCGCCGGTACCGCGCAGCGCGCCGTCGAACGGCTCAAGGAGGCCGAAGTCTCGGCCCTCTGCGTCGAATCCCTTGACGCGGCACCGAAAGCGGGCACCGTCACGGTCGTGCGCGGCGCGCTCGAGGACGGGTTCGTGCTGCCGGACCTCGCGCTCGTGGTGCTCACCGAGACCGACCTGACCGGCGGCCGCGGCGGCACGTCCACGAAGGACATGCGCCGGATGCCGTCCAAGCGGCGCAACGCGGTCGACCCGCTGGCGCTCAAGTCCGGCGACTTCGTGGTGCACGAGCAGCACGGCATCGGCAAGTACGTGGAGATGGTCCAGCGCACGGTCGCGGGCGCCACCCGCGAGTACCTGGTCCTCGAGTACGCCAGCAGCAAACGCGGCCAGCCCGGCGACCGGTTGTTCGTGCCGACCGACCAGCTCGACGAGGTCAGCCGGTACGTCGGCGGCGAGCTGCCGTCGTTGAACAAGCTCGGCGGCAGCGACTGGAAGAACACGAAGTCCAAGGCGCGCAAGGCGGTCAAGCAGATCGCGGCCGAGCTGGTGCAGCTCTACGCGGCCCGCCAGTCCGCTCCCGGCCACGCCTTCGCGAGCGACACGCCCTGGCAGCGCGAACTGGAGGACGCGTTCGCGTTCACCGAGACGCAGGACCAGATGGCCGCGATCGACGAGGTCAAGGCCGACATGGAACGGTCCGTGCCGATGGACCGCGTCATCTGCGGTGACGTCGGCTACGGCAAGACGGAGATCGCGGTCCGCGCGGCGTTCAAGGCGGTGCAGGACGGCAAGCAGGTCGTCGTGCTGGTGCCGACGACGCTGCTCGCCCAGCAGCACCTCAACACGTTCGCCGAGCGCATGCGCCAGTTCCCGGTGAACGTCAAGGGACTCAGCCGTTTCACCGACCCGCAGGAGTCCGCGCAGACCATCGCGGGGATGGCGGACGGCGAGGTCGACATCGTGATCGGCACGCACCGGTTGCTGCAGAAGAACGTGCGGTACAAGGACCTGGGCCTCGTGATCGTCGACGAGGAGCAGCGGTTCGGTGTGGAGCACAAGGAACACATCAAGGCGCTGCGCACGCACGTCGACGTGCTGACGATGTCCGCGACGCCGATCCCGCGCACGCTGGAGATGTCGCTGGCCGGCATCCGCGAGATGTCCACGATCCTGACCCCGCCGGAGGAACGGCACCCGATCCTCACCTACGTCGGCGCGTACGACGACAAGCAGGTCGGCGCGGCCATCCGGCGCGAGCTGATGCGCGACGGCCAGGTCTTCTACGTGCACAACCGGGTCTCGACGATCGAGAAGGCCGCGAAGCGCATCCGCGAGCTGGTGCCGGAGGCCAGGGTCGTGACCGGGCACGGCCAGATGAACGAGGACAAGCTCGAACACCTCATCCAGGGCTTCTGGGAACGCGAGTACGACGTGCTCGTCTGCACGACGATCGTCGAGACCGGCCTGGACATCTCCAACGCCAACACGCTGATCGTCGAGCGCGGCGACCTGCTCGGCCTGGCCCAGCTGCACCAGTTGCGCGGCCGGGTCGGCCGTGGCCGCGAGCGCGGGTACTCGTACTTCCTGTACCCGGCTGAGACGCCGCTGACCGAGCACGCGCACGACAGGCTCGCGACGATCGCGCAGAACACCGAGCTGGGTGCCGGCATGGCCGTCGCGATGAAGGACCTGGAGATCCGCGGCGCCGGCAACATCCTCGGCGCCGAGCAGTCCGGTCACATCGCGGGCGTCGGCTTCGACCTGTACATCCGGCTGGTCGGCGAGGCCGTCGAGGCGTTCCGCAAGCACGCAGGGGCGGACGGCGGCGAGGTCGAGGAGGACCTCGCCGAGGTCCGCGTCGATCTCCCGGTCGACGCGCACATCCCGCACGAGTACGTGCCGGGGGAGCGGCTGCGGCTGGAGGCCTACCGCAAGATCGCGGCGGCGTCCGACGAGGCCGCGCTGACGTCCGTCTGGGACGAGCTCAAGGACCGCTACGGCACGCCGCCGGAGCCGGTCGAGCGCCTGCTCGGCGTGGCCCGCCTGCGCCACGCCTGCCGCCGCCACGGGGTCACCGAGGTGATCGCGATGGGCCAGAACCTGCGGTTCGCGAAGCTGGAACTGCTCGACTCGCAGCTGGTCAGGCTTCGGCGGCTGTTCCCCAAGGCCCTCTACAAGCAGGCCATGGGGACGGTCACCGTGCCTAGGCCGACGGAGGGAGCGGCGGGCGGCCGGATGGGTGCACCACAGCTGCGCGACCAGGAGCTGTTGAACTGGTGCGGTGCGTTCCTCGACTCACTCGCGGGGACTCCCGTGACCCCGGTCACCAAGGCGTGAGAGGGTAGATCCTCGTGAGCACTGTTCTGAAGCGTTTCTCGCTGGTCGGTGTGGCTGTGGCGCTGCTTGCCACCGGTTGTGGCACCGGGCCCGCGAAGGCCACCTCGGCAGCGATCGTCGGGGACCAGGCGATCGGTCTGCAGACCGTCCAGGACCGCACCGTGAAGGTGCTCAAGAAGGAGCCCGCGGCCCAGCAGATGCAGGACCAGGGCAAGCTCGACCAGGTCTCGAAGCTGGTGCTGGCCGACGAGATCAACCACAAGATCGCCGAGCGGGCCGGTCAGCTCGAGAACATCACGGTCGACGAGACCAAGGTGTTCGACGCGATCAAGGAGAAGGGCGGCCCCGAGGCCGCCGCCAAGCAGAGCGAGCAGGACGAGACCACGATCTACCGCCGTCAGCGCGACGTGCTGGTGATGGGTGAGCTCGCCCGCCGCAACCTCTCCACGCTCGAGGTCGTCATCGACTTCTTCCAGGTCCAGGACCCGAAGGAGGCCAAGGAGAAGGCCGCCGAGGTCACCGCGGACTCCTCGAAGATGTCGAAGTTCGTGCAGGAGGCACCGCGCACCACCAGCGGCCAGCAGGCGTCGGCGACGAACCAGAAGGTCCGCGTCACCGAGAACCCGTCGCTGGTGCACACGATGCTGTGGGGCGTGAAGCCCGGCACCGTCGTCGCCTTCCCCGCCGACGAGCAGCAGTCCAGCTGGATGGTCGCGCTGGTCAAGGAGCGCAACAAGGTCTCGCCGACGCCCGGCGAGGAAGACCTGATCGAGCGCATCGACCCGCAGCTGCTCGCCGCCTTCGGCCTGCGGATCGCGCAGTTCCTCACCGCGGACCTGAACATCGAGGTCAACCCCCGCTACGGCGTGTGGGACCCGACCAACGCGCAGATCGTCGGCAACCCCGGCGAGCGCGCCGGCTTCGTCGGTGTGAGCTCGACCAAGAACAAGTCTTGATCACCGTCGTCGTCCTGAGCGAGCGGCTCGACGCCGTGCTGCCCGCCGCCGCCCTGCCCGCGTTGCGCACGGCCACGGCCGTCTACGCGGGCGAGGGCGTGCCGCTGGAGTTCTGGTCCTCGCTCGGGGTCGACGGCCCCGCGCCCGCGGTCGTCCAGGACGGCGCGGTGGTGATCAGCACCAACGCTTCCCAGTACCCGGACGCGACCGTGATCACGACGCCGGAGCCGCTGGGTGCCGCACTGCTCGACGCGGCCGCGGTGATGCACCGGCTGCGTTCGCCGGGCGGGTGCCCGTGGGACGCGGAGCAGGACCACGACTCGTTGCGTCAGTACCTCGTCGAGGAGACCTTCGAGCTGCTGGAGGCGATCGAGGACGGCGACCGCGCGTCGATGCGCGAGGAGCTCGGCGACGTGCTCCTGCAGGTGCTGTTCCACGCCCGCGTCGCCGCCGAGGACCCCGAGGACCCGTTCGACATCGACGCCGTCGCGTCCGAACTGGTCGCGAAGCTCGTCGGACGGCATCCGCACGTCTTCGAGGGCAACGACCCGGCCGTGCACGACGCGACCTCGCAGCAGCACCGCTGGGAGGAGCTCAAGCAGGCCGAGAAGCAGCGCGAGTCCAGTGTGGATGGTGTCGCGCTGGGTCAGCCGGCCGTCGCGCTGGCCGCGAAGCTGGTGCAGCGCACCAAACGCGCGGGCTTCCCCGTCGACCTGCTGCCGGAGGGTGACGACACGGGCACGACTTTGTTCGCCGTGACCGCTTTGTCCAAGCTTGCCGGTGAGGACCCGGAGACGGAGCTTCGCCAGGTCTGCCGCCGTTTCGCCGCGAACGTCCGCGAGGCGGAGGCCAAGGCACGGGCCGAAGGTCTAGATTCTCTTATGGCTGAGGACTGGCGGCGTTTTTTGCCCTCCTGAAACGGTGAGCGTGGGCTAACGTCGATCTCGTGACTTACCTTCGGTATCCGCATCTGCGCGGTGACTTGGTGACGTTCGTGGCCGAGGACGACGTGTGGCTCGCGCCCGTCGACGGAGGAAGGGCCTGGCGCGCGTCCGCTGATCAGGTTCCGGCGCGCACGCCCCGTTTTTCGCCCGACGGCACGCAGTTGGCCTGGGCCAGTTGGATCGACGGCGCCCCGGAAGTGCGCGTGGCTCCTGTGGACGGTGGCCCCGCACGCCGGTTGACGCACTGGGGCGTGGCCCGGACGGCCGTGTCCGGGTGGACGCCGGACGGGCGAGTGCTCGCCGTGTCGACCACGGGCCAGATGTCGCGGCACCGCAAGCAGGCGCACGCCGTTCCACTGGACGGCGGACCTTCCGAGGTGCTGCCGTACGGGTGGGTCAACGACGTGTCGTTCGGCCCGGACGGCCAGGTCGTCGCGTCGTCCAGCTACATGCAGGAACCGGCGTGGTGGAAGCGGTACCGAGGTGGCACCGCGGGCAAGCTCTGGGTGGACACCGAAGGTTCCGGCGACTTCGTCCGCGTGCTGTCCGGCCTACAGTCGTCGCTGGCGAACCCGATGTGGGTCAACGGGCGCATCGCGTTCATCTCCGACCACGACGGCGTCGGCAGCGTGTTCTCGGTGCTGCCGGACGGCACCGACCTCCAGCGCCACACCTCCGGGGAGTTCTACGCCCGCAACGCTTCCACCGACGGCTCGCGGGTGATCTTCCACCAGGCCGGCGAGCTGTGGCTGCTCGACGGGTTGTCCGAACTGCGCAAGCTCGACATCAAGCTCGGCGGCCCGCGCACCGGCCTGCAACCGCGTCACATCAAGGCTTCCGGCAACGTCGAGTCGTTCAGCGTCGACCACACCGGCCGCGCCTCGGCCGTCGAGGTCCGCGGTTCCGTGCACTGGGTGACGCATCGCGACGGCCCCGTTCGCGTGCTGGCCGACCGTTCCGACGTCCGCGCGCGCCTGCCGAAGGTGCTCGGCGAGACCGACCACGTGGTGTGGGTGACCGACGTCGAGGGCGAGGAGGCCCTGGAGGTCGCGCCCGTCGGCGGCGTCGAGCCGGGCAACACCGCACGCCGCATCGCCTCCGGTGCGCTCGGGCGGGTCATGTCCCTGGCCGCCGCGCCGGACGGCTCACGCGTCGCCGTCGCCACGCACGACGGCCGTTTGTTGTTGGTGGACATCGCTTCCGGTGAGATTCGTGAGGTCGTTCGCGGTGCGAACGCGCACATCACGCACCTCGCCTTCTCGCCGGACTCCGCGTGGCTCGCGTGGTCGCATCCCGGGCCGACTCCGTTGCGGCACATCAAGATGGTGAACGCGGCGGATCTGTCCGTTGTGGACGTGACGCCGCTGCGGTTCGCCGACTTCGCGCCGACCTTCACCGAGGACGGCAAGTACCTGGCGTTCCTGTCGATCCGGACGTTCGACCCGGTCTACGACGCGCACGTGTTCGACCTGTCGTTCCCGACCGGCTGCCGCCCGCACCTCGTGCCGCTGGCCGCCACGACGCCGTCGCCGTTCGCCCCGATGCACGGCGGACGCCCGGTCGGCGACGAGGACAAGGACTCCGAGGACGACGACGAGAAGGCCCCGGTCACGAAGGTCGACCTCGAAGGCCTTGCCGACCGCGTGGTGCCGGTGCCCGTCGCGGCCGCCGACTACGTGTCGTTGAAGGCGGCTCGTGGCGGTCTGCTGTGGCTGCGCCGGCCGTTGCTCGGCGTGCTGGGGGACAACCTGGCGTCGCCAGAAGCGCGCCCGCCGCGCACCGTGCTGGAGCGCTACGACTTCACCAAGCAGAAGACCGAGTGCCTGGCGGACAGCGCGGACGCGTTCGCGGTGTCCGGCGACGGCAAGCGGATGGTCATCGAGGACCGTGGTGACCTGCGGGTCGTGCCGTCCGACAGCAAGGCGGACGAGGACTCGGCCGACTACGTGGAGATCGACCTCGCGCGCGTGCGCGTCGTCGTCGATCCCGCGCTGGAGTGGGCGCAGATGTACGCCGAGAACGGGCGGCTCATGCGCGACCACTTCTGGCGCACCGACATGGGCGGCATCGACTGGCAGGGCGAGCTGGACCGCTACCGGCCGCTGGTGGCCGAGGTGGGCAGCCACGACGACCTGGTCGACCTGCTGTGGGAGGTGCAGGGCGAACTCGGCACCTCGCACGCCTACGTCTGGGGTTCGTCACCGCACGTGCCCGCCTCGCGTCGGCAGGGGCTGCTGGGCGCCGACCTGGTTCGTGACGGCGACTCATGGGTCGTTGAGCGCGTGATCCCCGGCGAGACGTCCGACCCGCACGCGCGTTCGCCGCTGTGCGCGCCTGGTGTCGCCGTGCGCGCTGGTGACGCTCTCGTGGCCGTGGATGGCCGTCCGGTCGGGTTGGCCGGGCCGGGGGCATTGCTGGTGGGGACCGCCGGGAAGCCCGTGGAACTGACCGTGCGGCCCGGTGGTGGCGGCGAGCTGCGTCGGGTCGTGGTGGTGCCTCTGGCTGATGAGGAGCCTCTGCGCTACCACGACTGGGTCGCCAACCGTCGTGCGTTCACACACGCGCAGTCCGGTGGCCGTGTGGGCTATCTGCACGTGCCGGACATGATGGGCGCCGGCTGGGCTCAGCTGCACCGGGACCTGCGGGTCGAGCTGGCGCGCGAGGCTCTGGTGCTGGACGTCCGCGAGAACGGTGGCGGGCACACCTCGCAGCTGGTCATCGAGAAGCTGGGCCGCAAGGTGATCGGCTGGTCCGTCGCGCGTGGCTACACGGCATCCGAGTCGTACCCGCAGGACGCGCCTCGTGGCCCTGTGGTGGCGGTGGCCGACGAGTACGCCGGATCGGACGGCGACATCGTCAACGTGGCCATCAAGGAACTCGGGATCGGGCCCGTTGTCGGGGTGCGCACCTGGGGCGGTGTCATCGGCATCGACATGCTGTACACGCTGGTCGACGGCACGATGGTCACCCAGCCGAGGTACGCGTCCTACTTCAAGGGCCACGGCTGGGCGGTGGAGAACTACGGTGTCGACCCGGACATCGAGGTGGTCATGACGCCGTCCGACCGCGTTTCCGGCCGCGACCCCCAGCTGGAGAAGGCCGTTTCGCTGGCCCTGGAAACCCTTTCATCTTCACCCGCCGCTCACGCTCCGGAGTTGCCGCCGCTGAGCTGAACACCCCATCGTGTGACTAAAGAACTGTGACGGACTGTTCCATGTGGACGATCAACCAGATGGAACAGTTCTCACCGTTCGGGGGTGTGCTGAAGATGAGTCATCGTGACGAGCCGCGCAGTGGCCGTGGGTGTTTCGGGGCCGTGGTCGTCGTGCCGTTCCTGGCACTGGGCGGCATGTTCGCGTTGATCGCCTTGACCGGGTCGCCGCGTGAGGCGCCGTTGGCCGCGCCTCCGCCTGCTCGGCCTTCTGCCTCTCAGTGGTGGACTGAGCCCTTTGAGACCGGGGTTTCGCTGGCCACCGTTACCGAGACCGTGGTGGTGGAGGGGGCGGCTCGGGAGGTTCGGGCTGCTCGTCTGGCTACGCAGACTCGGGATGTGGGGGCCACTGTTACCGAGACTGTTCGGGTTTCGTCTGGCAAGCCTGCTGCTACTGGGCGGAACGAGCCTGGGGGGTCTGAGGAGCCCGAGGAGGAAGAGCCGGCTTCGCCGTCGTCTTCTGAGTCGGCTTCGCCGCCTGTAGTCACTACCTCGGCGCCATCGACTGTGTCCAGTGTGGAGCCTCCGCCTGTGGTGGAGACGCCGGTGGTTTTGCCGCCTGTTTCCACGGCTCCGCCTGTGGATCCGCCTGGTGAGGTTCCGCCCTCTACGCCTCGGGCTGAGGAACCTGTTCCGCCTGTTGTTTCGCCTGTTGTGCCTCCTTGTGATCGGGCCGAGCCTCCTTCGGAGGGGTCTGGTGAGGTGCCTGTGGTTTCCCCTGTTGAGGAAGTGGCCGTGTCTGTGCCGTTGGCAGGGGTTTGAGAGAGGGGCTGGGGCCTTCTTCCGCCTGGCCCCAGTCTCCCTCCGTTTTTGCGCGTCGGTTTCGTGGGTCGTCCCCCTGGTTCGTTGGCGGGCGCCGGTTTCGTGTTCGTAGGTGGGTCGCCTTGCGGGCGTCTGTGGCGGCTGATTCCTGGGGCTCCGCCCCAGACCCCGCCAATCTGATCAAAAGCCGGGGTCTACGCCACCGGCAGGTTGATGGCACGCCTGTTGCTTTGGGCGGAGTTGCGTTGCTTTGGTGGTTGCGTTGGTGGGGTGGCTTCGTCACGAGTCGAGCCAAGAGCGGGCCACATCAGGGAAGGGGTGTCAAACGGACGAAGAGCGTGTCCGTTTGACACCCCTTCCCTGATGCAGCAAGAGCTGTGGCACGACTCGTGACGAAGCCACCCCACCCGGACCGCATGGTAAGGACGGCCGCCTTCGGCATCGCTGGAGTGTCAGACCCCGTCGCTAAGTTGGGTCGCGGGGGATCCTGAACTCAAGGGGACCCCTGCGCGAGCCTGTCCGCCGTTGCCCTGGCGTGTGCTCTGTCTGCTCGCCTTCGGCTTTGCGGGAGTGTCAGACCTGCTCGCTAGGTTGGGTCGCGGGGGATCCAGCTGCCAAGGGGACCCCTGCGCGAGCCTGCCAACGGCCCTACTGCGGCACGCTTGCGCGTGCGTAGGCGTCTGCTCCGCTGAACACGTTCTGGCCGTACTCCACGGAGTTGTTGTACGCCAGGACGGCTGCCCACCAGCCCTGGCCCGTGCCCAGGTCGCGGGCTCCGCCTCCGCACAGGTAGCGCGCGGCCGTCAGGGCCGCGTCGTCGATGTTCTGCGGGTCTGCTGGTTGGCCGTCACCTGCTGCTCGTTTTGCCCAGCGGTTCCAGGTTCCTGGGATGAACTGCATCGGGCCCACCGCTCGGTCCCACGTCGTGTCGCCGTCCAGGCGGCCGCCGTCGGTGTCCTTGATGGCCTTCACGCCTGGGCCGCCGTCCAAGGGGATGCCGATGATCGGGCGGGACGGTAGGCCGTTCTCCTGCAGGCGGGCGCCGTTGATGTTGCCGTGGTGCGACTCGATTCGGCCGATACCCGCGAGGGTCGCCCAGCTGATTCGGCAGGCCGGGGACTCTTGTTGCATCGTCAGGTCTGCTTGCGCGTAGGCGTGTACGGCGCGGACCGGGATGTCGGTCTTGGACGCTACGCGGGTTGCCCATTCGGCCAACGGGTTGGCGGTTGCCGTGGTTCCCGGGGAGGCGGCGTTGCCTGGGGCGGCCGCGCCTGGCTCTACCTCCTGGATGGGGACCAGGAACGGGGGTGGGCCCAGGGGAGCCGCGTCCCTGCGGTTCAGGGCGCCCAGGCCCCAGGCGCCCGTGGCGACCACGACTATCAGCAGCAGCACCAGGACGATGCGGCCGAAGATGTTGCCGTTGCGGTTGCGGCGGGCGGGTTCCTGGACGGGCGGCGGCGGGACCATTGCACCCAGGCTACGTGCTTCCCGGCGCAGGCGGCGGGGTGAAGCGTGATGAAACCGGCACTGATGGCGGCTGGACAATCAGGTGAGGCTTACCTTAAATAAGGCCGACCTAATTTGTGGAGGCGTCGGGATGTTGTTTGCCAACGGGCTGATCGGGCTGCGTGAAGGCCTTGAGGCCGCGCTCGTGGTGAGCATCTTGATCGCATTCCTCGTGAAGACGGGCAGAAGGTACGCGCTCAAGTGGGTTTGGGTCGGTGTTGCGACCGCTGTGGCACTGTCCGTAGCGGCCGGCGCGATCATCACGTTCAGCGCTGCCGGCATGACGTTTGAGCAGCAGGAAGCTTTCGGCGGGACGATGTCGATCATTGCGGTCGCGTTCGTCACGGGAATGATCTTCTGGATGCGCCGGGCGGCCAAGACGATTGCCGCCGAGTTGCGCGGCAAAATGGACGAAGCGCTCAAAATCGGACCCCTCGCCATCGTTCTTGTGTCCCTTTTGTCCGTTGGTCGGGAAGGGCTCGAGACTGCCGTCTTCTTCTATTCCAGCGTGCAGGCCGCTGGAGGGGGTACGACCGAGCCGCTCATCGGGTTCCTTTCGGGGATTCTGGTGGCGGTCGTGATCGCCGCGCTGCTGTACCAGGGGGCGATCCGGTTCGATCTCGGCAAGTTCTTCACCGTCACGGGCGTGCTGCTCGTGTTCGTGGCGGCGGGCGTGCTCAGTTACGGGATCCACGACCTGCAGGAAGCCGCGATCCTGCCCGGGCTGAACACGCTGGCGTTCGACATCAGCGACACCCTGCCGGAGGACTCCTGGTACGGGGCGCTGCTCAAGGGCTTCTTCAACTACTCGCAGCGGACGTCCGTGCTGCAGGCCATCGCGTGGGTCGGCTACGTGGTGGTGGTGCTGTCCCTGTTCCTCATCCGGCCGCGCCGTCGCGCCGCCGTGGCCAACTGATCATCTAGTGGAGCGAACCGTGCGCAAGACAGCAGTCATCCTGGGCTCACTCGCGATGCTGGCGGCGTGCAGCGGCAACGGCGGCACGACCGGCGCGAGCGGCACCATCGCGGTCGAGGCGAGTGACGACGCGTGCAAGGTCGCCAAGACCGAGGCGAGCACCGGCAACGTCACGTTCGAGGTGGCCAACAAGGGCACCAAGGTGACCGAGTTCTACCTCTACGCCGAGGGCGACCGGATCCTCGGCGAGGTCGAGAACATCGGGCCTGGTCTGACCCGCAAGCTGATCGTCGAGGTCACGGAGTCCGGCAAGTTCCAGACCGCGTGCAAGCCCGGCATGAAGGGCGACGGCATCCGCGGCGACTTCACGGTCACCGGTGACGCCAAGAAGTCGACCGACGGCAACGCGTTGCTGGCCGAGGCGACCAAGAGCTACGCGCGGTACGTGACCTCGCAGGCCGACCAGCTGCTGGTGAAGACCGAGGAGTTCGTCAACGCCGTCAAGGCCAAGAAGGTCGACGACGCCAAGGCGCTCTTCCCCGTCTCGCGCACCTACTGGGAACGCATCGAGCCCGTCGCGGAGAGCTTCGGCGACCTCGACCCCAAGATCGACGGCCGCGAGGACGTCATCGAGGAGGGCATGGCGTTCACCGGCTACCACCGCCTCGAGAAGGACCTGTGGGAGTCCGGTCTGCAGGCCGACTCGGACAAGATCGCGGACCAGCTGCTGGTCGACGTCAAGGAGATCGTGTCCAAGGCGAAGACCGTCGAACTGACGCCCGTGCAGCTCGCCAACGGCGCCAAGGAACTGCTCGACGAGGTCGCCACCGGCAAGATCACCGGTGAGGAGGACCGCTACTCGCACACCGACCTGTGGGACTTCCGCGCCAACGTCGACGGGTCGCAGGCCGCGATCGCCGCGCTGCGTCCCGTGGTGGAGCAGAAGGACAAGGCGCTCGTGTCCACTTTGGACGAGAAGTTCAAGGCGCTCGACGAGGCGCTCGAGAAGCAGCGCAAGGGTGACGGCTTCAAGCTCTACACCGAGCTGACGCAGGACGAGATCAAGGCGCTGGCCGAGGCCGTCGACGCGCTCGGCGAGCCGGTCAGCAAGGTGGCGGAAGTGGTGTCGGCCAAGTGACCGGAGTTCCCCGCCGCAGGCTGCTCGGGTTCGCGGGCGCCGGTGTGGCGCTCGCGGGCGCGGGCGCCGCCGCCGGCGTGCTGGCGTCCCACTCCCCTGAGATCGAGAACCTCTCCGCGGCGAAAGTCCCGTTCCGCGGCGACATCCAGGCCGGCATCACGACGCCCGCGCAGGACCACATGCACTTCGTCGCGCTGGACGTGAAGACGAAGAGCCGGGACGAGCTGATCAGCCTGCTCAAGGAGTGGACGCTCGCCGCGGAACGGATGACGGCCGGTCAGGAGGCCGCGGAGAACGGTGCGGTCGGCGGCAACGCCGAGGCGCCGCCCAAGGACACCGGCGAGGCGCTCGACCTGCCCGCGTCCGCGCTGACGATCACCATCGGCTTCGGGCCGTCGCTGTTCGACGACAGGTTCGGGCTCAAGGACAGGCGGCCGGAGCGGTTGATCGACCTGCCGCGGTTTCCCCAGGACGACCTGGATCCCGCGCGCAGCAACGGGGACGTCTGCATCCAGGCCTGCGCGAACGACCCGCAGGTCGCCGTGCACGCCATCCGCAACCTGGTGCGCATCGGGTTCGGGCGGGTCGCGGTCCGGTGGTCGCAGCTCGGGTTCGGGCGGACGTCGTCGACGACGCGGGACCAGGCGACGCCGCGCAACATGTTCGGGTTCAAGGACGGCACCCGCAACATCAAGGCAGAGGACACCGACCACCTGCGCGATCACGTGTGGGTGTCGAAGGAGGACGGGCCGGACTGGCTCGTCGGCGGCACGTACCTGGTGTCGCGGCGGATCCGCATGCACATCGAGATCTGGGACCGGACGTCGCTGGTCGAGCAGGAGCAGATCGTCGGCCGGAACAAGGGCGAGGGCGCGCCGCTCGGGCAGGCCAAGGAGTTCGACGAGCCCGACCTGCACGTCAAGGGCGCGGGCGGGATCCCGTTGATCGGCGAGATCGCGCACATCCGGCTCGCGTCGCCGGAGTCGTTGAACGGGGCCAGGATCCTGCGCCGCGGCTACAACTTCACCGACGGCTCCGACGGGCTCGGGCACCTCGACGCCGGGCTGTTCTTCGTGGCGTTCAACCGGGACTCGCGCACGCAGTTCGTGCCGATGCAGCAGGCGCTGTCCACAAAGGACGACATGATGGAGTACGTGGAGCACACCGGATCCGGGCACTTCGCCGTGCCGCCGGGGGTGAAGGAGGGCGGGTTCTGGGGAGAGGGCCTGTTCCGGTGATCAGTTCCCCAGGGCCAGCCGGGCCTTGACCTCGCCGAGCGCTTCCTGGTACTCGGGTGACGGGTGCATCGCGACCGCCATCCGCAACTGGGCGAGCGCCTCGGTGAGGCGGCTCTGCCGTTGCAGGGTCCTGCCGAGGGCGAACCGCGCGTAGTGGTCGCTCGGATCGAGGTCGAGCACCTTGCGGAACGCCTCTTCAGCCCTGTTGAGCTGCGCGGACCCGAGATAGGCCCGGCCGGCCAGCAGCTGCACCGACGGCGCCTCCCCGGCTTCGGCCAGCACCTGTTTCAGCTCGCGCAACGCGTCGAGCGGCCTGCGTTGTGCCATCAACGCCTCGGCCTTCCGAAACGCCTCGAAGGTGCCGTCCGTCATTCGATCAACGTTACCTATCGCCTGCCGGTTCTTCGACTGCCGTCCGGGCGACAGAACCTGAATGAGTGGCAGTGCCGAGCCAGCACGCTCCGAAACCGAGCACCAGCCCGGCCACGACTCCAGCCGTCGGCATCTGCCCGAGCAACGGCCACGCGATCAACGCTGTGACGGACGGGACCACAGAGGACAGCGTGGTCATCGCCGCCACCCCGCCCTTCCGGACGCCGACGAGGAACAGCGAAGCCCCGCCCATCGAGTTGACCAGCACCAGGAACGCGAGGGTCAGCCAGAGCTGCCGCCAGTCCGTGACCGGGGAGCTCTCGGTCAGCGCCAGCAACCCGACGACCGGCACGGACACGGCGTGCTGCACGGCGTTGCCGCTGCGGAAGTCCGTGTCCCGGCAGAACCTCTGCTGGTACACGCCGCCCGCGACGAACCCGAGCATGCCCAGCACCGTGAACATCGCGCCGGTCCCGAACGATCCCAGCCGGTCCCACAACGCCGCCAGCACCGCGGCGACGCCGAGCACCAGCCCGGCGACCTGCCTCAGTCCTATTCGGACGCGGAACACCCAGGCGGCGACCACGGCCGTGAGCACCGGCGTGCACGAGATGACCAACGCCGTGGTCGCCGCCGGCACGCCCATCCGCAGCCCGAGGTACACGCCGGAGAACTGGCACGCCTGCACCAGCAACCCGGCCACGCAGGTGTGCACGAGCTGCCGTCCGCGCGGCCAGTTCGCGCTCGTCACCAGGGCCACGACCGCCATCAGCGCGGCGGCGATGGCGAACCGGATCGTGGTCATCAGGAACGGCGGCGCCACGGCCACCGCCAGAGCCCCGACCGGATAGCCGGACGCCCAGACCAGCACCGTCACGGCCGCGAAGCCGGGTTTGATCCGCACGGACTCCAGCACTACCAGCCGCGCCGCTAGGGAGCGAGGGTTTCGTTCCACGCCTTGGACATTCGGTGAACTGCCTCGGTGATGATCTCCGGCGAGGTCGCGAGGTTCATCCGCACGAAGCCCGCGCCGCCGGTGCCGAACGGGATGCCGGAGTTCAGCGCCACCTTGCCGCGCTTGAGGAACGTCCTGGCGGGATCGTCGCCGAGCGCGCGGCAGTCCAGCCAGGCGAGGTAGGTGCCCTGACCGGGGGCGTAGCGCACCTCGGGAAGGTGCTCGGCCAGCAGGCCGGCGAGCAGTCGCCGGTTCTCGTCCAGCCCGTCCAGCAGGGCGTCGAGCCAGTCGACGCTGTGCCGGAACGCCGCGGTGTGGGCGAGGATCCCGACGTGACTCGGTCCGTGGCCGACCTCCTCCGGCAGCCGGTCGAGATCGTCGGCGGCGGCGGGACCGGCGATGGCGAGCGCGGCCTTGAGCCCGGCGAGGTTCCACGCCTTGGAGGCCGACATCAGCGTCAGCCCGTCGTCCGCGACGCTCAGGTACGGCACGAAGCCGTCGGCGGTGAGCGGAGCGTGGATCTCGTCCGCCACAACGCGTACGCCGTGTGCACGCGAGAGCCGTGCGACCTCTTCCAGTTCAGCGGCGGTGTGCACGGTGCCGGTCGGGTTCTGCGGGTTGCACAGCAGGTAGACCGAGCCCTTGCCTGCCTTGACGAACGCCGCTTCGAGCACGGCGAAGTCGATCCGCGCGTCGGAACCCAGCGGCGCCTCGACGACCTGGCGGCCGAGGGACTCGATGAACTGGAAGAACGGAGGGTAGACCGGGCTGTTGACCACGACGGGCGCGTCCCGGTGCGAGACCAGCCGGAACATCTCGACGACGCCCATCATCACGTCGGGCACGATCTTCGTGCGTTCGACCGCGGGCGCCCAGTCCCACCGGGTCTTCGCGAACTCGGCGAGCGCCTCGGCGTAGGCGGTGCCGTTGGGGTAGCCGGTGTCGCCGCGCTCCACCGCCTCGATGATCGCGCGTGCCACAGGTTCGGCGAGCGGCACGTCCATCTCGGCCACCCACACGGGCAGCACGTCTTCAGGATAGTGGCGCCACTTCATGCTGGTGCGGCGCCTGAGCTGGTCCAGGGTCAGCTGACGTAACGGGTTCGCACTGGTCATGCAGCAAAAGCTAGGGGAACTCGCGGGCAAGGTGTTTGCGTTCTTTGCTCATGGACGCCGTGGACCGCAAAATTCTTGCTGAACTGCAGCGCGACGGGCGAATCACCGTCACCGACCTCGCCCAGCGCGTGCAGCTGAGCATCTCGCGCTGCCAACGGCGCCTGCGAGAGCTGGAACGCGACGGCGTCATCCACGGCTACCGGGCCGTGGTGGACGCGGCCGCCCTCGGGTTCGGCTTCGAGGCCCTGGTCTTCGCCAAACTGCGCCTGGACACCATGGACGAGTTCGACCGCGCACTGGTCGACGTGCCGAACGTGGTGGAGGCGCAACGCTTGTTCGGCAGCCCCGACTACCTGCTGCGCGTCGTCACCGCTGATCTGGCGTCGTACCAGCGGCTGTACGAGGAGACGCTGGCGAAGCTGCCAGGAGTGCGCGGGCTGACGTCGACGATCGTGATGAAGCAGGTGATCGAGCCGCGCCCGTTGCCGGCCAACCCGTGAGCTACCAGCCGAGCGTCTTCCCGTACGTCTCCCGGACCACACGCAGACACCAGTCCGCTGAAGGGAGTTCGCTGGTCTGGTGGGCCGGCTGCGACTGCCAGTCCAGTCCCGAAGGCAGTGAGGCGAATTCGTACTTCTGCACCGAGGCGCCCGTCGCGTCGCGGACCAGGCCGGCCGCGCGAACGCCCGCAACGTAGGAACTTTGAGCACGACATCCGACGTGATGTCGCTGTACCTGGTCTCGATCCGGACGGCCTCACTCGGCCAGCGTGCCCAGTCCTCGTGATCGATCAGCTGGACTCGGACGCGGAGATCGGACGTCGCGACGAGAACGCCCGGCTCGACCGCGACAGCTGCTCGTCGAGTGCGGTGGCGACCGCGGAACGATCGGGCGTCCACAGGTCGGCCACCGCGGCGAGTTCCCCGTGCTCAAGCACCCGCGGCCTCCTTCATCCGTGCCAGCGCTCCCGGCCGGTGCTGAGCACGCGCGAGCTCCTCGGCGACGGTCCAGTCGATCTTGCGGATCAGTGCCCGCAGGATCGACCGGGCATCGGCTTCCCCGATGCCGCCGAGTTGTGGCCGAGCGGCGACGTCCAGGGCCGTTTGCTCCGGAGTGGTCATCCATCCCGCCGTCAGCTCGGTTTCCACCCGCTCCAGGTCGAGTCGGCTCACGTCACGCTTCACGAAGACCACGTCACCCACGCTGGTGTGCAGAACGGGCCGCTGTTTCGGCACGGCGACGACTGCCGTGCCGATGGCTCGGGGCAAGGCGCCGTGACGACGTGCCGCGGTGATGCTCATGAGCGCCACGGCGTCCTTGCCGTAGTCGGCCTGGGCCACCCCGAGCGCCGCCGCGGCGAGATCCGGGCGCCATCGTGGATCGCCCAGCCGTTCCATCGGGGCCAGCGCGTAGTAGCCGGTGCTGATGTGGCTGAGCACCGCCTGTTCGAGCAGTCGCTCGAACTCGCTGCGAGGGTGGGCGTACACGTCTTCCGCGTCCCTCGGGCGCAGGACCTTGTTTTCTCTTCTGGCTAGCTTGGTCGGGATGGTGACGCGGTCATTCATACGACCTCCGTAGGCTCGGAGCCTACGTTCATAGTACTCGTTTGCGCTGGGCATGCCGGGAATGCCCGCGGGCGTTGTCACGTTGCATGAGCCTGCGCTTCTCACTGATGGGTCCGGTACGAGCCTGGCGAGACGACGAGGAGATCGACCTGGGGCCGCGCCAGCAGCGCGCGGTGCTGGCGGCGTTGCTGCTGAACAACGGCATGCGGCTGAGCAACGACCAGCTGATCGGCATGGTCTGGGACGACCCGACGCCGAGCGCCGTCATGGCGTTGCGGACGTACACGTACAAGATCCGCAAGGCCATCCCCGGGCTGGACCTGAAGTCCAAGGACGGTGGCTACACGCTCAGGGCCGAGATCTTCGACGACTGCCGCGACGAGCCGCTGCAAGGCCTGAGCAGCACCTACTTCGAGGCCCAGCGGGCCAGGATCGCCAACGAACGGCTGCACTGCCGCGAAGCCCTGCTCGAACGCGAGATGGACGTCCTCGAACTGCAGAAGCACGTCGCGGCCTTCCCGCTCAGGGAACGGACGCGCGCCCTGCTGATGCAGGCCCTCTACCGCGACGGCAGGCAGGCCGACGCGTTGGAGCAGTTCCATCAGGCGCGTGCCCTGCTCAACGACGAACTCGGCCTCGAACCCGGCCCCGAGTTGCGCGAGGTGCACGCGCAGATCCTGCGGGGCGAGCTGAACCTGACGCGCCGGCCGGAGCAGTTGCCGCCCGGCCTGCCCGACTTCACCGGCCGCACGACCGAGATCGCGCAGGCACTCCAGGCACTCCCGCGCACCGTCGGCATCACCGGCATGCACGGCAGCGGCAAGACGGCGCTGGCCACGCACATCGCGCACCTCGCCAAACACGGTTACCCGGACGGGCAGATCTTCGTCCGGGGCAAGGACGTCGCCAACGAGCTGTTGCGCGCGGTCGGCGTCGAGAACCCCCACGGCGACAAAGCCGCGCTGTGGCGGGAAAAGGCGCGCGGCAAGCGGTTTCTGATCGTCGTCGACGACGTCCACGACCCCGCCCAGGTCACGGACCTGCACACCCCGGGCTCGGCCATGATCCTCACGAGTGTTCGGCGCTGGAACGAGCTGCCCAGCGTGACCTGGGTGAAGCTCGCCGGGCTGACCGAGGCCGAGGCGAACCAGTTCTTCCGCAGGGTCCTCGACCCCGCCAGGGCCGATGCCGAGGCGGGCGTGGCGGACGAGGTGCTGGCGCGCGTCTCGTACCTGCCGAACCCCATCCGCGTGCTCGGCGGCAAGCTCACCGGCCGGCCGAGCTGGACCGTCGGGATGCTGCTGGCCCAGATGAAGCGCGAGAAGTGGCTCGGCGCCGCCATCCCGTCCGACTGCACGGCCGTGCTGGCGCCGATGATCAAGGCGGAGCAGCAGCTCACCGAACAGGAGCGTCATCTGCTGCGGTGCTTCGCGCGCCGCGACGCGGACGTGATCGACGTGTGCGAGGCGGCGGAGATGTCCGGCGTCGAGCCCGGCGCGATCGAGTACGTGCTGGAGGCTCTCGCCGACGTGCACCTGATCGAACCGCTGGTGCTCGGCCAGTACCGGCTACCGAGCTTCGTGCGGTTGTACTTCGGATGGCGGATGCCGGTGCTGACCAGCTGATTCATTCGGAATTTATGGCTTGACGATGTGGCGTCGGCAAGTTCGTAGACATGTCAACGAAGGAACTCGCAGGCAAGAAGGCACTCGTCACCGGCGCCACCTCCGGCATCGGCCGCTCGATCGCGGTCAAGCTCGCGGAGGCGGGCGCCACCGTCTACCTCACCGGTCGCCGCGCCGAACTCGGCAAGGAGACCGTCGCGCTGATCGAGCAGGCCGGCGGCACCGGTCACTTCATCGTCTCGGACGTCGCCAGCGTCGACGACGTCCGCAAGCTCGCCGAGGAGGTCGGCGAGGTCGACGTGCTCGTCAACAACGCGGGCATCTTCCCGTTCTCGCCGACGCCCGAGCAGTCCGTCGACGTCTACCAGCAGGTGTTCGACGTCAACGTCCGCGGCACCTACTTCCTCACCGCCGCCCTCGCGCCGGCGATGGTCGCCAAGGGCAAGGGCGCGATCGTCAACGTCTCGTCGATCGCGGCCGTCGTCGGCACCCCGGTAGGTTCCGTCTACAACGCCTCCAAGGCCGCGATGGACGCGCTGACCCGCTCGTGGGCCATCGAGTTCGGCCCCGCCGGCATCCGCGTGAACTCGGTCGCGCCCGGCCCGGTCGCCACCGACAAGGCACTGGCCGAAGCCGGTGAGGTGTTCGAGGCGATCGCGAAGGACCTTCCCCTCCAGCGCGTCGGCCAGCCGGAGGAGATCGCGGAGGCCGTGCTGTTCCTGGCTTCCGACAAGGCCAGCTTCATCACGGGCTCGGTCATCACGGCCGACGGCGGCTACGTGGCGAGCTGAGCCAGCACGGTGCGCAGCGACGAGGGCGACTCGACGTGCACGTTGTGGCCCGTGCCGGGGAACATCACCGGCTCGGGCACCAGCTCCCGCAGGTGTTCCTGAGGGCTCATCGGGTCGTTCTCGCCCGCCGCCAGCACGACGTGGGCCTGTGCGGCCATGATCAGTCCGGCCATGTCCGGCCGGCCCACGCCGAACGCCTTCATGTCCAGCGACGGTGCCCATCCACCGTCCACTTCGGACACGCCGTGTTGCAGCTTCACCCCGGCCATCTTCGACGCCCGCTCGACCGCTTCCTCCTCGGTGGCGAAGACCTTCCCGGGCTTCGCGGCGAGTGCGGCGGCCTTGGTGAGCTCCTCGTCGGTCCACTGGACCTTGATCCCGACGCCGACGCAGGTCGTGACCTCGACCCCGAACCACCCGCTCGCCAGCGTCAGTCCGACGACGCCGCCCAGCGAGTGCCCGACGATCGTGACGGGCTCCCGCGGGATCTCGTCCGCGACGGCCGCCGCGAACGAACCGAACGAGTACCGGTCGATCTGGCTTGAACGTCCGTGACCAGGCAGGTCGGGCACGAGCCAGCTGCCTTCCCAGTCCTTCACGACGTCCTGCCACACCTCGCCGGTAGCGCCCAGCCCGTGCAACAGCACCAGCAACGGCCCGTTTCCACCACGTTCGACATGAAGCACGTCAGAATCCGTTCTATGCCCAGGACCGATGCCGACCTCATCGTCGACCCGGACACGTATACCTCGGGAGTCCCGCACGACGCACTAACCCGGCTGCGCGAAAAGAACGTGGTGCGCATCGACGACTTCTGGGCCGTCTTCCGCCACGAGGACGTCCGCACGGTCCTTCGCACGCCCGCCGTCTTCTCCTCACACCGCGGCGCCACCCAGATCCGCGACCCTCTGCCTGCCGATCTGGCCTACGTCCAGCGCATGATGCTCAACCAGGACCCGCCAGAGCACTCACGGTTGCGCCGCATGCTGACCAGGGCTTTCACACCCCGCGCCGTCGCGCTCCTGGAAGACCGCATCCGTGCGAACGCCCGCGAGATCGTGGCCGGCCTGTCCGGAGACTTCGCCGGTGCCGTCGCCGACCTGCCGCTGCTGACCCTGGCCGACGTCTTCGGCGTTCCGCGCCAGGACAGAGCGCTGCTCTACGACTGGAGCAACCGAGTGATCGGCTTCCAGGACCCGGACTACGCGCTGTCGTCCAGCTCGACCGCGGGCATGACCGACATGGCCCTTCAAGCCTTGGAGGTTCGTCCCGACGACGGCCGCGACCCACGCGCCCGCGACGGCATGCCCGACCTCTACGCCTACGCGCACGCGCTGGGCTCGTACAAGCGCGCGCATCCGTCCGAAGACGTCCTGAGCAACCTCATGCAGGAGGACATCTCGCTGGAGGAGTTCGAGAACCTCTTCTGGCTCTTCTCCGTGGCGGGCAACGAAACCCTGCGCAACGGCATCCCGGGCGGCATGATCGCGCTGCTCACGCACCCAGACCAGTACGCACGCCTGCGCGCAGACCGTTCGCTGCTTCCCGTTGCGGTGGAAGAGATGTTGCGCTGGTGGACACCGGTCATGCACTTCCGCCGCACGTGCGTGCAGGACACCTCGTTGTCCGGCCAGGAGATCCGGGCGGGGGACAAGGTCGTCGTCTGGTTCTCCTCCGCCAACCGGGACGAGCGCGTGTTCACCGACCCGGATCGGTTCGACGTCGGGCGGCGGGAGGCCGACCACCTGAGCTTCGGGCACGGGCCGCACTTCTGCCTGGGCGCGCAGTTGGCGCGGACGCAGATGCGGGCCGTGTTCGACGCGGTGCTGGACCTGCCGGGGATGCTGGAGCTGGACGGGGAGGTCAGCCGGTTGCGGTCGAACTTCCAGAACGGCGTGAAGCACCTGCCGGTTCGTTTAGCCTGAGCGCCCGACTCACGAACTGTCCTGGGGGACTGAAGTGATGCGTCACGCGATCACGCTTGTTTGTGCTGGGCTGCTGACGGCCTGTTCGCCATCCCCAGCCGAGCCGCCACCCTCGTCGCCGGCACCCACGGCCTCGACCCCGGACAGCAAGCTCGCCATCACCGACGGCAGGCTCAGCGCCGTGTGTCTGGGCGCGCGCGTCGACCTCGGCGTCTCGACCTCTCGCAGGCGGTTCTGGGATGCACCTCTGTACCTCGAGGAGCAGGTGTTCGGACTGGTCGGCGTCAGCGGGGCGCACGTCCTCGACACGGTGCGTGCCAAGGCTCATTCGTGCAAGACCTACGTCGGCGAGATCAACAAGCCGCTGCGCGAGGTCGAACCGGATGTCGAGCTTCCAGGGCTGCAGGGTGCCGACGACTCGTACGCCTTCTGCCACAGCCTGGCTGACGTCGGGGAGGGCCAGTGGGACTGCGAAGCGTTCCTCCTGCGCGGGGACCTGATCGTCAAGGTGACCGTCGGGACCGACAGCGAGGAACTGGTGAGGTCGTTCCTGCCCACCATGGTCATGCAGGCGGACCAGACGTTGATGAAGGTCGGCTGAGGGCAGTAGGCAGCACGTAGAGCGTCTGGCACGATTCAGTAGACAGGCGTGAAGGGCTCACTGTGATCTGACGGTGGCGACCCCCTGCCGGTCACCTGGCCCAAGTAGGCTCGTCGCGAGACGAGACGCAGGAGAAACAGGGAGCGCAAGTGGCGGTCATCGAGCAGGTCGGAGCACGCGAGATCCTGGATTCTCGCGGCAACCCCACCGTCGAGGTCGAGGTGGCGCTGGACGACGGCACGCTGGAGCGTGCTGCTGTTCCGTCCGGAGCTTCGACCGGTGAGCACGAGGCGGTGGAGCTGCGGGACGGCGACGCCAAGCGGTACGGCGGCAAGGGCGTCGAGCGCGCGGTGACCGCGGTGCTCGACGAGATCGGGCCCGAGCTGGTCGGCATCGAGGCCGTCGAGCAGCGCATCGTCGACCAGAAGCTCGTGGACCTGGACGGCACGCCGGACAAGGGGCGTCTCGGCGCCAACGCGATCCTCGGCGTGAGCCTCGCGGTCGCGAAGGCGGCGGCGACGAGCTCCGGCCTGGAGCTGTTCCGCTACATCGGCGGACCGAACGCCCACGTGCTGCCGGTGCCGATGCTGAACATCCTCAACGGTGGTTCGCACGCCGACACCGAGGTGGACATCCAGGAGTTCATGATCGCGCCGATCGGCGCGGAGACGTTCCGCGAGGGCCTGCGCTGGGGCACCGAGGTCTACCACGCGCTGAAGTCCGTGTTGAAGAGCAAGGGCCTCGCGACCGGCCTGGGCGACGAGGGCGGTTTCGCGCCGAGCCTCGGCAGCAACCGCGACGCGCTCGACCTGATCCTCGAGGCCATCGAGAAGGCCGGTTACCGGGCGGGCCGTGACATCGCGCTCGCGCTCGACGTGGCGGCCACGGAGTTCTTCTCCGACGGCGCCTACACGTTCGAGAAGAACAAGCGGTCCGCCGAGCAGATGATCGGCTACTACTCCGAGCTGGTCCGCGACTACCCGATGGTCTCCATCGAGGACCCGCTGTCCGAGGACGACTGGGACGGCTGGGTCCAGATGACCGCCGAGCTGGGCGAGAAGGTCCAGATCGTCGGCGACGACCTGTTCGTCACGAACCCGGAGCGCCTGGAGGAGGGCATCTCCCGCCGCGCCGCCAACGCGCTGCTGGTGAAGGTCAACCAGATCGGCACGCTCTCCGAGACGCTCGACGCGGTCTCGCTGGCCACGTCGTACGGCTACAAGTCGATGATGTCGCACCGCTCGGGCGAGACCGAGGACACGACCATCGCCGACCTCGCCGTCGCGACCGGTGCCGGCCAGATCAAGACCGGTGCTCCGGCGCGTGGTGAGCGCACCGCGAAGTACAACCAGCTCCTGCGCATCGAGGAGAGCCTCGGCGACGCGGCGCGCTACGCGGGCGAGCTCGCGTTCCCGCGCTACACGCCGGAGAGCTGAGAGGCTTAACGCATGGCCGAGCGCGCGCGTCGTCCCCGTCGCCCCCGCGAAGAGCGGGAGGCGAGGCCCGCACGCGCGCGCAAGCCACCCCGTCCGAAGGCGCCATCGCGGCGCAGTGAGGGCACGGGTGGCGCGTTCGGCATGACCGGCACGCGACGGGCCGCGATGTTCGCGATGGTGCTGTGCGCACTGGCGCTGAGCATCGCGGTCCCGTTGCGGACCTACCTCTCGCAGCGCGACGAGCTGCGCGACGTGGGTGCCGAACAGCAGAAGCTGAGGGAGACGGTCGCCGCACTGGAACAGCGCAAGTCCCAGCTGCAAGACCCGGCGTACGTGGAGATCGAGGCGCGCAAGCGGTTGCACTGGGTGCGGCCGGGCGAGACTCCCTACATCGTGCAACTGCCGGGTGACGAGAGTCGCAACACTGAAACGGAGAGGCCGTCGGGCAAGCAGGCGGCACAAGGGTCTTGGTACGAGGAACTGTGGGAATCGGTGACGCACAAGTAAGTGCTGCTGACCTGGAAACGGTCGCTCAGCAGCTCGGCCGCACGCCGCGCGGGACACGTGCGATCGCCTCGCGGTGCCCCAGCGGGCACCCGAACGTCGTGCAGACGAACCCGCGGCTGCCCGACGGGACGCCGTTCCCGACGCTGTACTACCTGACCTGCCCCAAGCTGAACTCGCTGGTCAGCACGCTGGAAGGCGGCGGGCTGATGAAGGAGCAGCAGGATCGTCTGGCGGTGGACGCCGAGCTCGCGGCCGCCTACCAGCGCGCGCACGAGGCGTACCTGGCCGAGCGCGACGCCATCGAGTCCCTGGGCACCCAGGTCACCGCGGGCGGCATGCCGGTCAGGGTCAAGTGCCTGCACGTGCACGTCGCCCACGCCCTCGCGAAGGGCCCCGGCGTCAACCCCATGGGGGACGAGGCGCTGGCTCTTCTGAGCGAGCAGGGACTGTGGCCGGCGGGCGATTGCGCAGCGAGTTAACGGTCAACGGAACCGAACGCACGCTTCACTCCGTCTTGGGTACACCTAGGCTTCGTAGTGGGGCAGGGTGGAACAGGTCACTCGACGGGGGCGTTCGCCGTAACTGCAGGACGGCGAGCCGCGATGACACACGAGAGGTGAGAATTCGTGGCAATGGCCAAACTGCGCGGACCGTCGGCGTTGACGCCTAGGCAAAAGGGCTTCGCTGTCGCTGCGCTGGCTGCGATGCTCGCCCCGGCGATGATCGTCGGCACCAAGCTCGTCGACTGGGTCAACCTCGCGAAGCACAACGACATCAACGTCTCGCTCGGCCCCGCCGACGTCTTCGGCGCGCTGCACCGCGACCCGGCGGAGCTCGGCGCGTCCGGCCGCCTGCCGCTGTCCGAGGAACTGAGCGCCGCACTGCTCGCCGACCTCGAGGACGGCGACCTCGACCTCGACGAGGGCAGCCTGCTCGACGACGTCGCGGGCGTGCACGACATCCCCGGCATCATGGTCGAGGCCTACCTCCGCGCCGAGGACAAGATGGCCGAGCTCGTCCCCGGCTGCAACCTCGACTGGGCACTGCTCGCGGGCATCGGCAAGGTCGAGTCGAACCACGCCAACAGCGGCCGCGTGAACGCCGTCGGCGACGCCACCCCCAAGATCCTCGGCCCGGTCCTCAACGGCGCCCCCGGCATGGCCGCCATCAGCGACACCGACGCCGGCCGCCTCGACGGCGACAGCACCTGGGACCGCGCGGTCGGCCCGATGCAGTTCATCCCCGCGACGTGGGCGAGCTTCGGCGGCGACCTGAACGACGACGGCAACGTCAACCCGAACAACATCTACGACGCCGCCCTGGGCGCCGGCCGCTACCTCTGCGCCGGCGGCGGCGACCTGACGAAGCAGGCCGACCGAGCCGCCGCCGTCTTCCGCTACAACCACTCCACGACGTACGTCGAGACCGTCCTCAAGTGGGCCAAGCAGTACAGCGAGAACGTCGACATCCTGCCGAACCTCCCAACCACCGGAGACAACGCGCAGAACCCGACGCCGGGCAACCCGGATCCGGGCACGCCGACGAACCCGCCCACCACCACGACGCCGCCGACGACCACGACCACGACGACCACGACGACCACGACGACGCCGCCGGTCTGCCCGACCACGACGCCGCCGACCACCACCAGCTCGACGACGACTTCGACGTCCACGTCGACCACCACGCCGCCGCCGTCCACGTGCACGACGACGACAACCACGACGCCGCCGACCACCACGACGACCACGACGACCACCACTACGACGACGACAACCACGCCGCCGCAGCAGAACTCGTCCACCGGCGCCACGACGTCGTCCACGAGCCCCGCCGGCAGCAGCAGCGCCGCGAGCTCGGCCGCCCCCAGCTCGCAGAGCCTGGTCACGAGTACGCCCAGCTAGCCCGGCGTGTCGGGTTGGAACGATTCCAACCCGTACTTCGTTCGGGGCGATTCGGGCAGAAACGTTGGAGTGAAGGGGATCTCGTCTCCTAGCTTCGTCTGCATGCCGAAGCGCAACTCAAGCGTGGTGGGCCGGGAGTTCGGTCAGGGCGTCCGCGACGCCATCGAACAGAGCGGCATGACCCAACGCAGACTCGCCGAACTGCTGGACTGGCAGGAAGCCAAGCTCTCCGACGCGGTGAACGGCAAGGGCGGCATCAGCGAGGTCGACCTGATCCGGCTGCTCTCCTACTGCCGCGTCCCTCACGCTGAAGTCGACCGCATGGTCGCGCTCTACCGTGAGACACGGGAGAAGGGCTGGCTCCAGTTCTACGAAGACGGAGAGCCGGTCCCACTGCGTGCTCTCATCGATCAGGAACGGCTCGCGAACAAGATCACGACATGGTCGTTGACCTACGTGCCGGGCCTCTTTCAGATCGCTGGCTACATCCGCGCGCAGTTGGAGAATTCGGCGGTCATCAAGCCATCCGACTTCGACGAGCTGATCCGGTTGAAGCTCGACCGGCAGGTGATCTTCGACCGCAGCCGGGAGTTCCTCTTCTACATCCATGAGAACGCGCTCCGGTTGCAAGTCGGCGGCCCGGACATGATGCGGACCCAGTTGCTCCACCTCCTGATGATGGCGGTGCGCCCCTACATCACCATCAGAGTCGTGCCTGCGGCGATCGGCGCACACGCTGGTGGGGGTGGCCCGTTCGTCAAGCTGGAGTACTACCAGTACGAGCCAGCCATCTGGGTCGAAGCCTTGCGGACCGGCTTGTTCCTGGACGACAAGGAGAGCCTGGATGCCTACGACGATGTGTTGAAGTGGCTCGACAAGCACGCGTTGGATGCTGAAGAGTCGAGGAGACTGATCAGCAGCCTTGAGGCCCAAGGGGGCGTTTCGCTTGTCGATCTGGCGGAAGAGCAGCTATAGCGGGAATGTGAGCGACTGCGTCGAGGTCGGGCACGGCGTCGGCATCCGCGACAGCAAGGCCCCCGCCACCCACCTCCCGGTGTCGGAGCAGGCGTGGTCGGCGTTCCTCCACCTCGTGAAAGTGCCATGAGCCTGAGGTAAATCGGGTGGCACGGAGCGCGTTCCTTGGCATGGTGCCGGTGTGCGTCTCGACTACCCGCTGAAGACCGCCCGCCTCCACCTCCGCCCCTTCGAGCCGGGCGACCTCGACGACTTCTACGCCTACCGCTCCCGCCCGGACGTCTTCCGCTACCTCTACGAGGAGTCCGTCAGCCGCGAGGAGTGCGCGGAGCTGCTGGCCAAGCTGGTGAGCGACAACGAGCTCACCGAGGAGGGCCAACGGCTCGCGCTGGCCGTGCACCTGCCGGAAGCGGACAGGGTCATCGGCAGCGCTGTCCTCAAGTGGCGCAGCGAGAAGGACCGGCAGGGCGAGATCGGCTACAGCCTCAACCCCGAGTTCCAGGGCCACGGCTACGCCTCCGAGGCCGCCGGAACCATGCTCGAACTCGGGTTCAAGCACCTCGGCCTGCACCGGATCGTCGCCGAGTGCGATCCGCGCAACGAGCCGTCGTGGCGCCTGATGGAACGCCTCGGCATGCGCAGGGAGGCGCACTTCCGGCAGAACGAGATCTTCAAGGGCGAGTGGGGCGACCTGTTCGTCTACGCGCTCCTGGAAGAGGAGTACGACCGTGCTCAGACCTGACTTCCCGATCAGGACGGACCGGCTCGTCCTCAGGCCCTTCAGACCGAGCGATCTCGACGACGTCCTCGCGTACCGGAGGCTCCCCGAGGTCACCCGCTACCTCCACGACGAGCCGTACACGCGCGCGCAGGCCGCGGAGAACCTGGCCAAGTGGATCGGGCAGGGCGAGATCATCGAAGAGGGCCAGTGGCTGGCCACCGCGGTCACGCTCGGCGGCCGCGTCATCGGCGAGGTCGACATCACCTGGCGCAGCGAGGAGCACCGGCAGGGCGAGGTCGGCTACATCTTCAACCCCGAGTTCCAGGGCCACGGGTACGCGCGGGAGGCGGCCGAGGTGATGCTCGAGATCGGGTTCGAGGGGCTCGGGCTGCATCGGATCGTCGCCGAGTGCGAGGTGCGCAACGAGCCGTCGTGGCGGCTGATGGAACGGCTGGGCATGCGCAGGGAGGCGCACTTCCGGCACCACGAGTTCTTCAAGGGCGAGTGGGCCGACTGCTTCGTGTACGCGATGCTTGCAGAAGAACATCGGAACCACTGAGGAGTGCCCATGTCGCGGGTCGCGGCCATCGACTGCGGAACCAACTCGATCCGGCTCTTGATCGCGGACGTGACGAAGCGCGAGGACGGCACGGCGTGGCTGCGGGACGTCCATCGCGAGATGAAGATCGTCCGGCTCGGGCAGGGCGTGGACGCGACCGGACGGTTGCACCCCGACGCGATCGAACGCACGCGCCAGGCTCTTCTCGACTACGCGCGCACGATGCAGCGCAAGGGCGTGGAAGTCGCACGGATGGTGGCGACGAGTGCCACGCGGGACGCGAGCAACCGCGACGAGTTCTTCGGCATGACCGAGTCGATCCTCGGCGCGCCCGCGGAGGTGATCACCGGGGACGAGGAGGCAAGGCTGTCCTACCTCGGCGCGGTGGCCGATCTCGACCCGGACGAGGGACCCTTCCTCGTCACCGATCTGGGTGGTGGCAGCACCGAGTTCGTCCTCGGCACGGGCCCCGACGTGGAGGCCGCGAGGTCGATGGACATCGGCTGCGTGCGGCTCACGGAGCGGTTCATCCACTCCGATCCGCCGAAGAAGGACGAAATCGAACAAGCGGAAGCGTTTGCGCGCGCGGCGATCAAAGAGGCTTTCGAAGTCGTCCCCGTGGAGAAGGCGAAGACGTGGATCGGCGTCGCCGGCACGGTTACGACATTGTCAGCCCTGGTCCAGGGGTTGGAGGTGTACAACAGCGACGATATTCACCTCTCCCGCATCACACTTGACAATGTTCGTGAAATCACCGACCGTATCCTCTCCATGACGCATGATGAGCGTGCCTCGCTGGGACCCATGCATCCCGGTCGAGTGGATGTGATCTGCGGTGGAGCGGTGGTACTGCGTGCGATTGCCGAGGAGCTGGAGAATCGCGCGGGAATTCGCACGCTCGTGTGCAGCGAGCACGACATCCTCGACGGCATCGCGTTTTCGCTGGTCTAGCGCCGAATTAAGGTGCGCTTGAGGTGATCGTGACAATTTTGTGACCGATTTCGGTGCGCGTACCACTGGACGCCCCGGTTAACGTCCTCTCACGTTTTGGGAGGTGGACGAGACCTCCCGGGGAGGCGCGCGCACGCAATATCTGCGGAGCGGCGCCGGGGAAAGGCGGGAGAGACTGATGTCGCGATCACGGGTTGCGTGGGTGGCTTTGCCAGCTGCGCTCGCCATGACGCTTACTGCGTGCGGCGGCGGTGGCGGTAGCACCAACGCCACCGATGGCAAGGACAACCCGGACGGCACGGTGTCCATCTACGGCACCGAGCCCAAGAGCACCTTGTTCCCGGCCAACACGACCGAGGCAGGCGGTGGCAAGGTCACCGACTCGCTGTTCTCTCGGCTGGTCGGCTACAAGACCGAAGACGGCGCGCCCTACAACTTGATGGCCGACTCGATCAAGTCGGATGACGCCAAGGTCTACAACATCAAGATCAAGCAGGGCTGGAAGTTCCACGACGGCACCGAGGTCAAGGCGAAGAACTTCGTCGACGCCTGGAACTGGGCCGCGTACGCGCCGAACGCTCAGCAGGCGGCATCGTTCTTCGCCCCGATCGCGGGCTTCGAGGACGTGCACCCGGCCGACGAGAACGCCAAGCCGGCCAAGGACAAGATGTCCGGTCTCGAGCTCGTGGGCGACTACGAGTTCAAGGTCACCCTCAACGGTCCGACCTCGGTCTTCACCACGATGATCGGCTACACGCCGTTCTCGCCGATGGCCGACTCGTTCTTCGCGGACCCGAAGGCCGCCGAGGCCAAGCCGATCGGCAACGGCCCGCTCAAGTTCGTCTCCCGCACGCCGAACGCGCTGATCAAGATGGAGCGCTTCGACGACTACAAGGGCGAGGACAAGGTCCACTTCAAGACCTTGGACTACAAGATCTACTCCTCCCAGGAGACCGCGTACCAGGACCTGGTCGCGGGCAAGCTGGACTTCATGGAGGCCCTGCCCCCGTCGGCCAAGGTCGGCGAGAAGTACAAGGCCGACCTCGGCGACGCCGTCGTGACCGCGAACCTGCTCGGCCAGAGCGCGATCGCGTTCCCGCAGTACATCGAGGCGTTCAAGAACGTCAAGCTGCGCCAGGCCGTCTCGATGGCCATCAACCGCGAGCAGATCACGAAGACCGTGCTGGCCGGCTCGTACGTGCCGTCCACCAGCTTCGTGTCGCCCGGCATCAAGGGCTACCGCGCGGACACCTGCGGCGAGTACTGCAAGTACAACCCGGAGAAGGCCAAGGAGCTCCTCAAGGAGTCCGGCTTCACCGGCAAGCTGACCATCCAGTCCAACCAGGACGGTGGCCGCAAGGAGCCTCTCGAGGCGGCTTGCAACAGCATCAAGCAGGCACTGGGTCTTGAGTGCGAGTTCGTCGGCGCCACCAACTTCGGTGCGTTCCGTCAGATCGTCGACGGCAAGCAGCTGACCGGCATGAGCCGTTCGGACTGGTCGGCCGACTACCCGTCGATCGAGAACTTCCTCAACCCGCTGTACCGCACGGGTGGTTCGTCCAACGACTCGAACTACTCGAAGCCCGAGGTCGACGCCCTGCTCAAGAAGGCCGACCAGACGGCCAACGAGGACGAGGCGATCAAGCTCTACCAGCAGGCAGAGGACATCATCGCCAAGGACCTGCCCTCCATGCCGACCTGGAACGAGAAGGGCATCGGCGGCCGTTCCAAGAACCTGCTCGACGCCAAGATGTCGTTCAAGCGTCAGGGCGCCCTGGAGTCGTTCCGCGTCAAGGCCTGATTGCCTAACACCTGAGTTCTGAACACACGTCCGGCCCCGCGTCCCTCGAGCGTTACGGGCGCGGGGCCGGTGCGGTGTTCAGGACCTTGGGCGCCCCCCACCACGCAAGGAGCCGACCTCATGGGTCGCTATGTGCTGCGCCGTCTGCTGCAGCTGATACCGGTCTTCCTGGGGACCACTTTCCTGATCTACGCCCTGGTCTGGGCCATCCCGCAGGACCCCTTCGCCGGCAAGTGCGGCCAACGGCCGTGCGACCCCGCCTACATCGCCGAGATGAGCCAAAAGCTCAACCTCAACGACCCGCTGCTGCTCCAGTACTTCAAGTACCTGGGCAACCTGATCGTCGGCGACTTCGGCACCACCTTCAACGGCGTGTCCGTCGGTGAGCAGATCGGCACCTCGTGGCCGATCACCCTCAAGATGGGCCTCATCGCGCTGATCATCGAGGCCGTCATCGGCATCATCGCCGGCGTCCTCACCGGTCTGCGCAAGCAGGGCTTCCTGGACAACCTGGTCCTGGTCTCGACCCTGTTCCTGATCTCGCTGCCGGTGTTCGTCACCGGTTTCGTGCTGCGGCTCTACCTCGGCCCGCAGGGCTTCGACCTGATGGACACGTCCGTCAGTTCCGATCCGACGTTCGGCGAGCTGATCCTGCCCGGCTTCGTGCTCGGCAGTCTCTCGATGGCCTACGTGGCCCGGCTGACCCGGTCGAGCATCGTCGAGAACCGGCGCGCGGACTACGTGCGCACGGCCATCGCGAAGGGCCAGCCGCAGAGCCGCGTCGTCGGCATCCACCTGCTGCGCAACTCTCTGATCCCGGTGATCACGTTCCTCGGCACCGACCTCGGCAGCCTCATGGGCGGCGCGATCGTCACCGAGGGCGTCTTCAACATCAACGGCATCGGCGGTCTGATCTTCCGCGGCATCCAGGAGAAGGAAGGCATCATGGTCACGGGCATCGTGACCCTGCTGGTCCTCGTCTACCTGCTGATGAGCCTGATCGTCGACCTCCTGTACGCCGTTCTCGACCCGAGGATTCGCTATGAGTGACCCAGGATCCGTGTCCGGCGGAGCCGGACTCGAGGCGTCCGCGGCGGCAGGTGTCGACCAGCTCAGCCACGTCGACGACTCGTCGCAGAAGCAGAAGAAGCCACGCTCGCTCTGGAGCGACGCGTGGGGTGAGCTTCGCAGCAAGCCCACGTTCATCATCTCGCTGGTGATCATCGCGATCATCGTCCTGATGGCGATCTGGCCGACGCTGTTCACGTCGGTCGACCCCCGCCACGCCGATCTCGACAAGTCGCTGCAGCCGCCTTCGGGTGCCGCGTGGTTCGGCTACGACCTGCAGGGCTACGACGTCTACGCCCGTGCCATGCACGGTGCTCGCGCGTCGCTGCTGGTCGGCATCTTCGCGACGCTGCTGACCGTGCTGATCGGGTCGACCGTCGGCATCATCGCGGGCTACGCGAAGACGTGGATCGACAGCCTGCTGTCGCGGTTCAGCGACATCTTCGCCGGCATCCCGTTCGTGCTCGGTGCGATCGTCATCCTGACGACGCTCAACGCGCCCACGGAGAACCCCGGCGTCTTCCGGATCATCACGCAGGTGGTGCTCTCGATCGCCGTGCTGTCGTGGCCGGTGGCCATGCGCATCATGCGTTCGGCGACCCTGGTCGCGAAGCAGCAGGACTACGTCAAGGCCGCTCGCGGTCTCGGCGCCTCGCCGTTGCGGATCGTGTTCCGGCACCTGCTGCCGAACACCGTGGCGCCCGTGCTGGTGTACGCGACGATCGCCCTGGGTGCCTTCATCGGCGCCGAGGCGACGCTGGCGTTCCTCGGCATCGGCCTGCGTCCGCCGGTGGTGTCGTGGGGCGTGATGATCTCGGAGTCGCGCGACTACTTCCAGTCGGCTCCGCACATGCTGCTGTTCCCCGCGGGCTTCGTCACGATCACCGTGCTGGCCTTCGTCATGCTCGGTGACGCCGTGCGCGACGCCCTCGACCCCAAGTCCCGATAGGGGAATCCTGTGACTCAGCCATTGCTGGAGGTCGAGGATCTCCACGTGGAATTCCGCACCCGCGACGGTGTCGCGAAGGTGCTCAACGGCGTTTCCTACCACGTCTCGGCGGGCGAAACCCTTGCGGTGCTGGGTGAATCCGGTTCCGGCAAGTCCGTGACCGCCCAGACGATCATGGGCATCCTGGACACGCCGCCGGGGTTCATCACCAACGGCACGATCAAGTTCCGCGGTGAGGACCTGCTGACCCAGTCGGCGGAAGAGCGCCGCCAGGTTCGTGGCGAGGGCATCGCCATGATCTTCCAGGACGCGCTTTCGGCGCTGAACCCCGTGTTCACCATCGGGTTCCAGATCGAGGAGCAGCTCAAGGTCCGCCGCGGGATGTCCAAAGCGGACGCTCGCAAGCGGGCGGTCGAGCTCCTCGACCAGGTCAAGATCCCGAACGCCAAGGGTCGCGTCAACGACTACCCGCACCAGTTCTCCGGCGGTATGCGGCAGCGCGCGATGATCGCGATGTCGCTGGCTCTCGACCCGGAGCTGCTGATCGCGGACGAGCCCACGACCGCGCTGGACGTCACCGTGCAGGCCCAGATCATGGACCTGCTGGCGGAGATCCAGAAGGAACGCGACATGGGCATGATCCTGATCACCCACGACCTCGGCGTCGTCGCCGACGTCGCGGACCGGATCTCGGTCATGTACGCGGGCCGCATCGTCGAGCACGCCGACGTGTACGAGCTGTTCCGCGCGCCGGGCCACCCGTACACCGAGTCGCTGCTCGAGTCCCTGCCGCGCGTCGACCTGCGCGGCCAGGAGCTCAAGACCATCAAGGGTCTGCCGCCGTCGCTGACCAACATCCCACCCGGCTGCCCGTTCAACCCGCGCTGCCCGCGCGTGTTCGACAGGTGCTCCACCGAGGTGCCGGTCGTGCACAACCTCGGCATGGGCCGCACCAGCCGGTGCCACATCGCGGAGGAGGTTGTCGCTCGTGGCTGAGCCGATTCTTGAGGTCGAGAACCTCGTCAAGCACTTCCCGGTCCGCGTCGGCGTGCTGTTCAAGCGCACCGTGGGCCACGTCAAGGCCGTCGACGGCGTCTCGTTCTCGCTCAACAAGGGCGAAACCCTTGGTGTCGTGGGCGAATCCGGTTGTGGCAAGTCCACTCTGGCCCAGGTGCTGATGCGCCTGGAGCCGCCGACGTCGGGCATGGCCCGCTTCGAGGGTCGCGACATGTTCGCGATGAAGGGCTCGGAGCTGCGCAAGCTGCGGCGCGACATCCAGATCGTGCTGCAGGACCCGTACACGTCGCTGAACCCGCGCATGACGGTCGGCGACATCGTCGGTGAGCCGTACGAGATCCACACCGAGGTCGCGCCCAAGGGCGACCGGCAGCGCAAGGTCCAGGAGCTGCTGGAGACCGTGGGTCTCAACCCGGAGCACATCAACCGGTACCCGCACCAGTTCTCCGGCGGTCAGCGCCAGCGCATCGGCATCGCCCGCGCGTTGGCGTTGAAGCCCAAGGTGATCGTGTGCGACGAGCCGGTGTCCGCTCTGGACGTCTCGATCCAGGCTCAGGTCATGAACCTGCTGGGCGACCTGCAGTCCGAGATGGGTCTCTCGTACGTCTTCATCGCGCACGACCTGTCGGTGGTCCGCCACCTGTCGGACCGCGTCGCGGTGATGTACCTCGGCAAGATCGTCGAGATCGGCACCGAGGAAGAGATCTACGAGCGGCCGATGCACCCGTACACGCAGGCGCTGCTGTCCGCCGTGCCGGTGCCGGACCCGACCCAGCGCGGCCGGCGCGACGTCATCCGCCTGACGGGTGACGTGCCGTCGCCGATCGACCCGCCCTCGGGCTGCCGGTTCCGCACGCGGTGCTGGAAGGCGCAGGACATCTGCGCGACCGAGGTTCCCGAGCTCGTGGTGCGCAACGACGGTCACCCCGCCGCGTGCCACTTCGCGGAGGAGCGCGCGGTCGTCTGATCGCTTGTGAGGGAAGGGCCGTGCCTGCGGGCGCGGCCCTTTCTCGTTCCCGGACGCCGGTGCACGCGGCGGTGCTAGCTTGGTTCCGGCGTTGACGATCTACCCGCGGAGCCGGCATGACCGAGCCTGACAGCGTTCCGAAGCCCCCTCCTGCCGACTACGACGTGCCCGCCGACGAGGACTACGACCCAGGCGGGCCCGCGCAGCGCTGGAGGCCACCGCACGAGTTCCACGACGCGGAAGACCGGCTGCCGCCTCCTGTCTCCGGGAGCATCGACTAGTGGTTCCGCAGACGATCGGGGCGCTGGCCTCGTTCCTCGCCCTGGTCGCGCCCGGCATCGTCTTCGAGCTCCTGCGGGAACAGCGGCGGGCAGGCCCCAAGGAGACGGTGTTCCGCGAGGCGTCGCGGGTCGCTTTGAGCAGTCTCGCCTTCACCGTGGCCTCGACCGCGATCCTGCTCGGCGTCCACGCTCTCGCCGCGAAGTGGTTCGGCTGGAAGCTCTTCGCCGACCTGAACGCGGTGGTGGCCAAGCCCGACTACGTGAAGCAGAACGTGGCGCTGCTCGGCTACAGCGCGGTCGCCGAGCTGGTGCTGGCCTGCTTGCTGGCGTTGGCGTTCGACGCCGTGCTGGCCCGTCGGCGACGGCAGCCGCGGTCGCTCGGCAAGCAGTCGGCGTGGGTCAAGGTGTTCCGGGAGGATCGTCCGCCGAACGCGCTGTGCTGGGTGCACGTGATGCTGGAGGACGGCAGCTCGTTCTTCGGGTTCCTGCGGTCCTACGACGCCGCCGGCGATCCGGACACCCGTGAGATCGTGCTGGAGGGCACGAAGCTGACCTACGTCGGCGAGCCCGTCACCGGTGGCGACGAGAAGAAGACCACGGTCATCGGCCGCGACTGGGAGCGCGTCGTCATTCCCGGTGCTCGCATCAGGTTCATGCGCGTGCAGTACCTCGACGCCGAGACGGGCACGCGCGTCGACTCGGCCCGGCGGCCCGTCACCGCCGACGCAGCACCTCGAAAGCCCGTCGAGCAGGCGGCCGGCCCAGAAACTCCTTGATGGCTTCGGCGCAGTCCCGCGGGCTGCTGACGCCGGTGTGGCCCCTCCTTCGTTTTGCCCGCACCTCCGGCGTTCACCGTGTTCGGCGGCACCCTGCTGGTGGCTTGGCGTCACTCTCTCGGCCTAGTTGGTGATTATCCAAGTGGCTGTCGCACTGGGCGGCCGCTGCTCTTCCGGCGGTATCCCGGTTCAGGTCGCCGTCACTACTTTTCATCGCGTTCAGTTTCCCGAGCCTGGGGAGTAAGCAGTGATGAAAAAGACGTTCCTGGTCGCGGTCGGAATCATCGGCGCATTGGTCGCCACCGCCGTGCCCGCCAGTGCGAGTGAAAGCGGTCTTTCCGGAAATCTGCGGAAAGGCGAGTGGGTCAACTACGGCACCCAGCGGACGGTGACCGTCGGCGGTAGCAACATCTACGTGCGCAAGACCGACGGGCCCGAGATCGACGTCAAGTGGCGTCGCTGCTCAGGCGGGTCCGAGGGATCCGCGGTGAGGCTCCAGAACGCGGACCCGACGCCGTACGTGCGGATCGGCTCCGGCTTCCGCGCGAGCACGGTCTTCTGTCTTTCCGCGAAGTCGTACGGCAGCAACTCCACGGACACCTGGAACGGCAACGTCCGCTGGAACGTGAGCTGAGAAATGCGGTTCGCTCTCCTGCTGGTGTTGTTCGTCGCGGGATGTGGCGCGAGTGCGGCCGAGCCTGCCGGATATTCGGACGAGGTGCGTTCGCTCTATTCGGCGATGAAATGGCCGTCGGACGTCCGGCCCGACCTGGAGGCGCTGATCAAGGCGACGGCGCCGGCTCAGAGTGAGCAGGGCTTCGCACGTCAGGCACTCGCGGTCGTGAACACCTGCGCCTGGTACCGCTCGTGGGACGCGGCGGTTGCACGAGGAGACCAGACGCACGCGGCCACGGCGCTCGACGCCATCGAGCACCTCGTGACCCGGTACCCGCCGGAGGCCGACACAGCAGGACGCCAGTTCGTGCGGGACGCGGCCGCCAAGGCCTCGTCCGGCGATCCGGCGATGGTCCGCGACTACGTGGACGCGAACTGCATCGACACCAAGTGGGCTTAGGGCTCACTCACCCGCGCAGCACGTCGAAGGCGCGCTGCGCGGGTGCCCGGCCGAGGAAGTCCTTGATCGCGAGCGCGCACTCCCGCGGGCTGCCGGTGCCGGTGTCGACCTCGAAGTCGTAGAGACCGTGCTGGTGGACGCTCTGGAGTTGCTGGGCGGCGTGCCCCGGCGTCCGGTCGCCCCGCGCCCGTTCGCGCCGCTCCAGCTCGTCTGGAGGGCAGTGCACGCCCACGAGGACGACGTCCAGGCCGTCCAGGACGGTGAGGCAGTCCTGAAGGCGCCACGGCTCGCTCAGCACGTGGTCGACCACGAGGTCGTTGCCCGCCTGCGCCATCCCCGCGACGGCACGGTGGAAGCCCGCCCTCGTGCGGCGCAGGACCTCGGTGATCGCGGGCCCGTCGAGCTCCAGCGTGCGCTCGACCGACCGCATGGCACCGAAGGCGTCGACAGCCAGGTGGAAGTACGGGGTGTCCAGCACCTTGAGCAGTTCCGCGGCGATGCTCGACTTGCCGGAGCTGGACGTCCCGTTGAGGAAGATGATCACCGGCTCAGGTCCGTGAGCGTCACCCCTGGAGCGACCTCGCGCGTGCCGGTCTCGACGAACCCGCGCCTGCGGTACAGGGTGAGCGCGGGCTCGTTCTTCGTGCCGGTGCTGACTGTCTGCGGCCCCTGCGGCAGCGCGTCGAGCAACTTCGACGCGATGCCACGGCGATGCGCCCGCGGGTGCACGACCAGCCGGCAGATGTCCACAGTGGACCCGTCGAGCTGGTAGGACACCGCGCCGGCGAGACCCTCCTCGTCGTAGAGCCCGAGGAAAGTCTCGTCGCAGGCACGGAGTTCGTCGAGCGACTCGTGCAGCGGAGGGATGCCGTCGAAGCCGATGATCTCGGCCTCGACGGCGTACGCCAGCCGTTGCACCGTCCACAGCTCGTGCAGGACGGTGTCGTCGGACAGGTCGAGGATCACGTGTTGGACGAGTTCCGCACGAACGCCGCGAGGTCCTCGGACTGCTGGATCCTGCTGGGCTCGTGGACGTACATCATGTGGCCGGCCGGGTAGTAGGCCGACTCGATGTTCGCCGTGAGCTCCTTCGGGATCTGCAGGTGCGCGATCAGGTGCTCGGCCGCGAAGTACGGCGTGGCGCCGTCGAACCAGCCGAACGCGACGTGCACCTTGAGGTGCGGGTTCGCCCGCATCGCCGCCGAGAGCTTGCCCGCCGTCGTGACGTGGCGGCCCTCGAACTCCTTGTACGACCAGTTCTCGATGATCCGCGCGAGCACCTCGTACGGCAGGTCGCTGGAGTAGCCGAGCTCGGCGTGCAGGTAGTGGTTGAGCACCGCGGAGTACGGGCCGAGGATCGCGTCGATGGACGGGTCCGCGGAGATGCCCTCGCGGCCGTAGTCGGTGTCCCAGCCGGTGAAGCGGGCGTCGATGCGGCCGACGGTCTTGCGGTCGCGGCGCAGCAGTTCGGTGAAGAACCGGATGTGCTCGATGCGCAGGTCGACGGCGTCCACGTAGTCCTCGGACAGACCGGTCAGTCGAGCGAGCTTCTCGATCGTCGCGGCGCGCTCGACGTCGCTGAGCCGGTTGCCGCGCGCGAGGGCGTAGGGGTAGTCGCGGACCGCGAACTCCTCGGCCTCGGCAAGCACCTCCTTGAGCGGACGGTCGCCGTGCAGACCGTGGTAGTGCGCGATGGCCGCGTACGTCGGCAGGAAGAGCGTGTAGCCGAGGTCGTGGCCCTCGTTGAACTCCAGCGTCGCGAAGTCGAGCACCGAGGAGATCAGCATGAGCCCGTTGAGGTACATGCCGTGCTTCTTCTGCAGGTGGTCGGCCAGCCCGGCCGCGCGGAGCGTGCCGTACGACTCGCCGCAGAGGAACTTCGGCGACATCCAGCGCCCGTTGCGCGCCGTCCAGAGCCGGATGATCTCGGCGATGGACTCGATGTCGGGCTGGTAGCCGTGGTAGCTGCCGGGCTTCTCACCCTGCGCGGCCCGGGAGAACCCGGTCGACACCGGGTCGATGAACACGAGGTCGCTCTCGGCGAGCAGGCTCTCCTCGTTGTCCGCGATCCCGTACGGCGGCGCGGCGAGGTTCCCGACGTCACCACTGAGGACCCGTCGCGGCCCGAGGAGCCCCATGTGCAGCCACACGCTGGCGGATCCAGGCCCACCGTTGAACGCGAACGTCACCGGCCGCTTCAGCGGGTCGGTGCCGTCGAGTGTGTACGTGGTGACGAAGACCTCGGCCTTGGGCTTGTGGCCCTCGAACACGCCGTCCTTCGTCACCTCTTCCTTGAGCACGATCCGCCCGGTGGTGGCGGTGTAGTTCAGCTCGCGGCCCTTGACGGTGATGCTGTGCTGGGTGGTGACCAGATCATCAGCGGGAGACTCGGGCTTCTCTTCGGTCTTCTCCTCGGACATGGGAGCAACACTACGGAACTCGACGATCGAATAACGGCCTGCCGAGCCTGTCCACGCCTGGTCGAGTGGCGCGAGACCGTGGCTCTGGAGAAGCGCGCGGCCTTCCGTTCGGAGACCTACTGGGGCCGGCCGGTGCCGAGCTTCGGGCCGCTGGACGCCTCACTGCTCATCGTGGGCCTCGCCCCCGCCGCGCACGGAGCGAACCGGACGGGCCGGATGTTCACCGGCGACCGTTCCGGCGACTTCCTGTACCGGGCGTTGTACGAGGTCGGTCTGGCCTCGCAACCCACGTCCGTGTCCCGGGACGACGGCCTGGAGCTCTACGGCGTGCGGATCGCCTCGCCGGTGCGGTGCGCGCCGCCCGCGAACAAGCCGACACCCGCCGAACGTGACCGGTGCTCGCCGTTCCTGCGCGAGGAGCTCGGGCTGATGACGTCACTGCGGTCCGTGGTGGTGCTCGGGGCGTTCGGGTGGCAGGCGTTCCTGCCTCTGCTGGGGTCCGCTCGGCCCAAGTTCGGGCACGGGGTGGAGGTCGAGCTCGGTGGCCTGCGGGTGTTCGGCTGCTACCACGTGTCGCAGCAGAACACGTTTACCGGGAAGCTGACGCAGGAGATGCTGCAGGACGTGCTGAAACGGGCGATGAGCTGATGGGCAGCAGGGCCAACTACGTGATCGTGGACGAGCGCGGCTGGGAGCTGTACTTCGACAACGGCGGTGCGGTCCCGCTGCTCGGCACCTTCGCGGACGGGCCCGCGGAGGTGATCGAGTTCGTTCGTGAAACGAACCCGGCCGAGCACTGGCTGGACGACGTCTGGTGCGAGGGCGCCGCACTCATCGACAGCGTCGACCACGTCCTGCTGCTCTTCACCTGGCACCACGACGGCGTGGACGACCGTGCGCGCAGGCTGGCCGCTATCAGAAGTGCCTGGCCGGGCTGGCGGATCCGCTGGGCGTACGGCGGGCTCGAGGACGTGGTGGCCTACCTCGGAATCGACCGGGCCACCGTGCGCGCCGCGGAACGTCGGCACCCCGTGTTGCAGCTTCAACCGGGCGATTTCCCGATCATCCCCAATTGCCTGGTGACGATCCGGCAAGCTGACGGCTCGGTGCACGGGCACATGCTCGACCATCTGCACGGCGAACCGCTGTGGGCCGGTCCTGGTCTGCTGGACTCGGTGGCGGTGCTGACCCCGACACAGGGCTGGGAGCGTCAGCCCGACGAAGACCTCGGACCAGAACTCGGGCTGCATTTCGACCTCGCGAACCGTGAGTTCGGGTTCTGGACGGCCGCGACCTTCAACGGAACCGTCGATGAGATCGCCGCGCGCTGGCCGGGCTGGCGGGTCGAGTTCTGGGAGGACCGCCACGAGGAGCAAACGCTCCGCTGCGGCACCGGTTTCCGGATGTTCCCGTTCGAGGCCGTGAGCTCTACTTAGGATGCGCGGCGTGAAGTTCTGGACCGACGGCACCTACGGCGTGCAGGCGCCGCTCACCGACGAGGCCGTCCGCGAGGCGGAGGCGCTGCTCGGCGTGCGACTCCCGGAAGCCCTGCTGGAGCTGCTGCGCGTGCAGAACGGCGGCGGAGTGGTCGACGAGCGGTCGGCGTTCCCGAGCGAGCCGAACTCGTGGGCGCCAGACCACGCGCCGTTCGACAGCCTGATGGGCATCGGCACCGCGGAGCGCACGATGTCGCTGCTCGACACGCCCTACCTGGTCGAGGAGTGGGGACTGCCGTCGCCCGTCGTGCTGCTGACCGGGGACGGCCACTGGTGGATCGCCCTGGACTACCGCGAGTGCGGTCCGGACGGTGAGCCGCTGGTCGTCTGGCTGGACGCCGACAACGAGTCGGAGCTGGCTCTGGCGCCCGACTTCCGGTCGTTCCTGGCCGGGCTCGTGCCCGCCGAGTCGTTCGATCAGCTCTGATCGTGGCGTGGGTCGGCTTCACCCAGACGTGTTCGGGCGGGCCGCTTCCGCAGAGGCGTTCCGCAAACTAGCATGTTCCATGTGTCACGGAACGGCGTAGAACATGGAACGACCGAGGCTGAACTCATCTTGTCCGCTTTGCTGGCCATTCGTTCCGTATTGCCTTCGACCTGGATGATCGAACCCGGCGCGCCGGCGATTCAGGTCGATTCTCGCCGTGTCTACACGCCGGACGGCCAGTTCGTGATCACGGCGCCGGATGGCACCAAAGCGACTGTGCTGCTCGAATGCAAGGCCGTCGTAGTGCCACGGGACGTCGCCGGGATGGTCCGACAGCTCAAGCAGTACGCCAGTGCGGCGGAGGAGCGCGGCGTCAAGATCGGTGGACTGATGCTGGTCTCTCCCTTCGTGTCGCCGACGACTCGTGCGCAGGCGGAACAGCACCACCTCATGGGCTGGTTCGATCTGACCGGAAATCTGCGCCTGCGAGTGGATCAGCCGGCTCTCTTCGTCGATCGCACGGGTGCGGATCGCAGCGGATCCCGTGATCCGGCTGACCGGTTGCTCAAGTCGCTTCGTGGGCCCGCGGCGGCAAAGGTCGTCCTTGAACTTTGCGAGACGTCCGTGCCTGTGGGAGTGAGAGACCTCGCCGGGCGAGCAGGGGTCGGCGCCGCCACCAGCGCGCGGGTGCTGGAACTGCTCGATCGGGAAGCGGTCATCACGAGAGGCGACGATGGAGCGGTGATCGCTGTGCGCAAGCGGGCATTGGTCGATCGCTGGGTCCAGGACTACAAGGTCATGGCGTCCAACGAAGTCATCACCACGTTGGACCCACGTGGATTGAGCCATGCGTTGGCGACGTTGCGCGTCGAGGATTCACGTGTCGCGCTGACCGGCTCCGCGGCTGCGCGCGCGTACTTGCCACATGATTTGACGGCGGTGTCGCCGTTGGTCTCGTTGAGCTTGTACGCCGAAGACCCTATAGGGCTCATGGATCGTCTTGGCCTGAGGTCTGTCGAACGAGGAATGAACGTGCTCGTGATGAAACCGTACGACGACGTTGTCTACGCGAGGTCACGACGCGTCGAAGGGCTCGATTATGTGGCCCCTGCACAGGTTGTGGCGGATCTGTTGACAGGGCCGGGCCGTTCGACGGAGGAAGCCGAGCAGTTGATGACAGTGCTCGAAACCAGTGAAGCAGGTTGGAAAGAATGATCTCGCCTGAGTACGTCCAGGCGCGGGCTGTGTTGCTGGAAGCCCTCGAAGGTCTTGGGGCTCACCGAGATGCGGTCGTCCTCGTTGGTGCGCAAGCTGTCTATCTGCACGCAGGGTCCGCCGATTTCGCGACCGCGCCGACCACGACAGACGCGGACCTCGCGCTCATCCCGGGGAAACTCGCGGATGAACCTGCCGTTGTCGACGCGATGCGAGCGGCCGGCTTCGTGCCGGGCGATCAGGCTGGCAGATGGCTGGGAAATGGTGGAATCGCGGTCGATCTCATGGCGCCCGAAGCGTTGTGCGGCGGTGGCTCGGGCCACCGATCCGCGCGCCTTCAGCCGCCGCACAACGACAAGATGACTGCGCGCAGGACACTCGGGTTGGAAGCAGCTGTGTTGGACAACGACGTCCGAGTGATTCCCGCGCTGGACGCCGCGGACCCGCGATCGTTCAAGATCAAGGTCGCAGGCCCCGCGGCACTCATCGTCTCCAAGGTCATCAAGATCGCGGAGAGGCGAGGGCAGCAACCTCACAGGTTGAAGCCGAAGGACGGGCTGGACGTGCTCCGCCTGCTCCGAGTCGAGACGGACGTTCCAGGATTGGCGCTGAGTCTGCGGGGCTTGGTCTCGAACGAGCTGTCGAGCGAGGTGGCGAAGCAGGCTGTGGACGAGCTTCGTGTGCTGGCGGCGGAGCCCGATGATCTGCTTCCGACGCTTGCCGCCGAGGCCGAGGCGGTCTTCGGCAATTCTGACGAGATCAAGATGTCGATGGTCGCGCTGGTCGACGAGTTGCTGCGCGAGTTCGATCGGGTGAGATAGCAGCGGTCGTTCGACTAGCGAGTTGGCCGAAGGATCATCCCAACTCCGCTGGTGCGTGTCAGGCTGTCCGGCATGAAGTGGTGGCGGGCCGGGGTGGCGGTGGCGGCGTTGCTGATCGTCGTCGTCGCGGCCAGTGGCACGTCGCCGATCACGCTCGTCAACCGGCTGGACGGCCGCCCGCCGCCGCAGGACCGCGAGGCGCAGCTGGACATCCCGATGCCCAACGAGCTGCCGGACGCGCTTGCCGTGCCGGTCACCGTGTACCTCGTGCTGCTCGCAGGGCTGGTCCTGTTCGGACTGGTCGGGATCATCCTCGCGTTCGAACTGCCCCGCTGGCGCCGTCCGAGAGGCGTGCGCGGCGTGGAGGTCGAGAGCGGTGAGATCGGGGAGTCGGCGGTCGTGCGGCGCGTCGAGAAGGCGTTGCAGGAGTTCACCGAGCATCCGAACCGGCCGCCGCGGGACGCCGTGATCGCCGCCTGGCTCGCGCTCGAAGCCGCGGAACCCCGGCAGCCGCACCAGACGCCCACCGAGTTCACCGAGAAGCTCGGTGTGGACGCCGTCGTGCTCAAGGATCTCTACCGACGCGCGCGGTTCGGGCACGAGGACGTGACGGCCGCGCAAGCTCAACAGGCGCAACAAGAGTTGAGCCGCATCGTCCGGGAGCTCGCATGAAGACCGTGCTGGCGCTGATGGTCGGGGTGATCATCGGCGTGGTGATCTGGTGGCTCGGCGCCTCACCGGCGTGGGCCGCGGCGCTGGCGGTGCCGCCGACCGCGTTCGGCGTGCTGGTCACCAGGTTGCCGCACGCCACCGACATCGTCTGGAGTTCGGCGCCGCCGCCGCCCGGTTCGATCAGCAGCGCGCACGCCAGCACGCTCGCGAGCCGGTTGGAGGAGGCGGCGGCGGACCCGAGGCGCTACCAGGAAAGGTTCCGCGCCCGGTTCGCACGACTGGGGGTCGAGGCGTCCGAGATGCCCGATCCGAAGACACTCGCGGAAAGGCTCAGGAGGGTCGAGTGACCATCGCACACGAGGCCGAGGCGATCCTCGACGAGATCGGCAAGGTCGTCGTCGGGCGCACCCGCACGCTGCGGCTCGCGCTCGCGGCCGTGCTGGCCGGCGGGCACGTGCTGCTCGAGGACGTGCCGGGCCTCGGCAAGACGCTGATCGCGCGGTCGCTCGCGCAGGCTTTGAGCCTCGACTTCCGCCGCCTGCAGTGCACGCCGGACCTGCTGCCCGCAGACGTCACCGGGTCGTTCCTCTACGACCCCGGCAGCCGCGAGTTCGAGTTCCACCAGGGGCCCGTCTTCGCCGGTCTGCTGCTCGCCGACGAGATCAACCGCACGCCGCCCAAGACGCAGTCCGCGCTGCTGGAAGCCATGCAGGAGCGGCAGGTCACGGTCGAGGGGCGCACGTTCCCGCTGCCCAAGCCGTTCCACGTGCTCGCGACCTCGAACCCCGTCGAGTACGAGGGCACCTACCCGTTGCCGGAGGCGCAGCTCGACAGGTTCCTCGTGCGGCTCGACATCGGCTATCCGCCCGTGGACGAGGAGATCGAGGTCCTGCGGCGGCGGATCGCGCGGCAGCGGGAAGAGGCCGAGGTGCCGCCGGTGCTGGCTCATGGCCGGCTCGCCGAGCTCCAGGCCGAGCTGGAGAAGACCACAGTGGACGATGATCTCCTGCGGTACTGCGTCGATCTGGCCGTGTCCACGCGCAAACACCAGTCCGTCGAGGTCGGTGCATCCCCGCGAGGTGCGCAGGCGCTCGTGCTCGTCGCCCGCGCACTGGCCATTTTGGACGATCGTGCGTACGTGACGCCCGAGGACGTCAAGGAGTGCGCGGTCGCCGTGCTGGCGCACCGGCTCGTGATGAAGCCCGAGACGTGGACGTCCGGCGTGAACGGCGTGCAGGTCGTCACCGAACTGCTCGGCAAGGTTCCGGGCCCGCCCAGCTCATGAGCAGAGCGGACAAGATCAGGGAGGCGTTCGCCCAGTCGCACGGCGCGCACTGGCATCCGACGGACGCGTACACCCGCGCCGTCTGGCTGGGCGTGGGGCTCGCCGTCGGCGGGATGTTCCTGCACCAGGTCGAGCTGGTGCTGTTCGGCGTGCCGCTGATCCTGTCCGTGCTGCTCACGACCAAACCGAAGGGCACGCCCACGGTCAGCGTCCGTCCGGTGCCGCGCGGGGCGGGCACCGGTGTCGTGCACACCGTCGCGCACCTCGACGGCGCTGACGCCGAGATCGCCGTCGTCAAGCTGCCCGGCGTCGTCAAGGCGGTCCCGGCGCACTCGCCCGACCTGCCCGTGGAGATCCGGCGCGACGCGTGGGGTCCCGGTGTCGACCTGCGGCTCGACCACCTGTTCGCCGGACCGGACGGCATGCACGTCTACGGGCCGATCGTCGGCACCGAGCACGTCCGCACGATCCTGCCGCCGGTCGAGCACCACCCCGCCGGTCCGCTGCCGCCCCGGCCCGCCGGTCTGGTCGGCATCCACCGCTCACCCCGCGCCGGCGACTCGACCGAGCTGCGCGACATCAGGGCGTTCCAGCCGGGGGACAGGCTCAGGCGCATCGACTGGCGCGTCACGACCCGCACCGGCACCGTGCACGTCCGCGAACGGCACGCCGAGGCCGACGCGGAGATCGTGCTGGCACTCGACACCCGTGCCGACGTCGGCACGGACGTGGCGGAGTGGGCTTCACCGCACTACGGGGCCACGACGCGTCCCGGCGGCAGCCTGGACCGCGCGGTGCGGCGGGCGGCGTCGATGGCCGCCGGCTACCTGCGGCAGGGCGACCGGGTGGCGTTGATGGACCTGTCGCGCCCGCAGCTCAACGTGCGTTCCGGCGTCGGGCGGCGGCACCTGATGCGCATCCGCACGCAGCTCGTCGTGTGCGTGCAGGCCGCAGGGTGGTCGTCGCGCGTGGCGTTGCGCAAGCTCCCGCACGGGTGCGTGGTCGTGCTGTTGTCGCCGTTCCTCGACGACGACATCGCGGAGCTCGCCGTGCAGACGCGCAAGCACGGCCACGTGGTGCTGGCGATCAACACGCTGCCGTTGGAGCTGAAACCCGACACGGAGACGGCGTGGGGTGAGGCCGCGGCCGAGATGATCTCCGCCGAGCACCGGCTGCGGCTGCGGCGCATGGCCGAGCACGGGGTGGCGGTGACGCGCGAATGTTGATGCGTCTGGCGATCGTGCTCGCCGCGTTGCCGGTGGCGCTGGTCCTGCACCTGGAGTCCTCGTCGATCGCGCCGTTGCTGATCGTCTCGGCGCTGACGGTGCTCACCGCGCTCATGCCGGGAAGCGCGTGCGCGGCCCTGCTGATCGGCTACGCGGCGCTGGCGATGGCGTTCGCCGACGGGCACCCGTTGCGGCTCGGCGTGTTGGTCATGATTCCGGCGCTGCACCTCATTCACGTGACGTCCGCGCTCGCGGCGGTCGTTCCGGTGAAAACGAAAATCGAGCCCGCTGCGCTGAAAGCACCAGCGCGCCGGTTCGCCATTGTCCAAGTGATCACATTTGTCGTCACGGCCTTCGCGGCGTTCGTCCCATCGGGTGCCGGGATCGGGCTCGTGGAGGTGCTCGGACTGGGGGCTCTGACGGTCGTGATCGGGGTCGTCGCGCTGAGGATCTGAATCGTCCCTCTCAGGGAGAACGCCTCAACTTTGACTCAAGTCGCAGGTCAGCCACGATCGTGTCCGGCGTCACCGCGCGACGGTAGTCACAACAGCCCCTTCGGACGCGCGAAAAAGGGGGTCCTGGTGCGACCATGTGTGTATGGCTGCTGTGAAGTCGCACCCCACTCGGATTGTCATTGTCGGCGGTGGGTACGTCGGGATGTACACGGCTCTCGGACTGCAGAAGAAACTGCGCTCCGGTGAGGCGTCCGTGACGGTAATCGACCCGCAGCCGCACATGACCTACCAGCCCTTCCTGCCTGAGGCGGCGGCCGGCTCGATCGAGCCGCGCCACGTCGTCGCTCCACTGCGCAAGGTGCTCAAGCGCTGCCACGTCGTCACCGGCCGCGTCACCAAGATCGAGCACGCGCGCAAGATCGTGACCGCCGAGCTGTCGGACGGCCACGTCGAGGAGATCGAGTACGACGTGCTCGTCTCCGCGCTGGGTGCGATCTCACGCACGCTTCCGATCCCCGGCCTGGCCGAGGTCGGCATCGGCATGAAGACGATCGGCGAGGCGATCTACGTCCGCAACCACGTGCTGTCGCGCCTGGACCAGGCAGCGAGCACGAACAACGCGGAATTGCGCAAGAAGCTGCTCAGCTTCGTCGTCATCGGTGGTGGCTTCGCGGGCATCGAGACGCTCGCCGAGCTTGAGGACATGACGCGGTATGCGCTTCGGTACTACGAGGGCATCAAGCCCGAAGAGATGAACTGGGTCCTGGTCGAGGCCGCCGGGCGGATCATGCCCGAGGTGTCCGCCAAGCTCGGCGCGTGGACCGTCGAGGCGCTGGAGAAGCGCGGCATGAAGATCTACCTCGACACCCGTGTGAAGTCGCTCGAGGGTGGCCACGTCATCCTCGACGACGGCACCGAGTTCGACTCCGACACGATCATCTGGACCGCCGGCATGAAGGCGAACCCGGTGCTGCGCAACACGGACCTCCCGCTCGACGAGCGCGGCCGCGTCCGGTGCACCGCCGCCATGCAGGTCCAGGGCCTCGAAGGCGTGTGGGCGGCCGGTGACTGCTCCGCGGTGCCGGACCTCTCGCGCACCGAGGAGGACCCGACGGCGACGTGCGTGCCGAACGCGCAGCACGCCATCCGTCAGTCGAAGCTGCTGTCGAAGAACATCGTCGCGTCGCTGCGCGGCCAGAAGCCGAAGGACTACTTCCACAAGTACCTCGGCTCGGTCGCGGGCCTCGGCCTCTACAAGGGCGTCGCGGACGTGTTCGGCCTGCGCTTCAAGGGCGTGCCGGCGTGGTTCATGCACCGCAGCTACCACGTCGCGTTCATGCCGACCGTGAACCGCAAGCTCCGCGTGCTGATGGACTGGACGCAGGCGCTGTTCTACGGCCGCGAGGTCGTGGCGCTCGGCCAGATCAACGACCCGAAGTCCGACTTTGATCGCGCAGTGCAGTCCTGAGTTTGTCGACACGAGCGCTCTTCTCGTGTCGACAAACTCAGGAGATTGCTTCTGGGAGTGACACTGAGTTTCACTCTCTGTGAGTGACGCGTGCCCCGGACGATCTCCTCGTTCGGGGCACTTCGCTGGACTCCAGGCGGAACTTAAGCGCCCAATCGGAGTAAAGCTTCGAGGGTCGCCTTGACATTGCGTTACGTGTTTCGGAGACTACGGCTGGTGCATCACCTGAATGCGTGATTCGCCATGTGGGGAGAGAGGTGATCCCGATGTCTCTCGAGGAGCTGGCCGCACAGCTTCGTCGTGGCGAGATCGAGGACCCCGCGCTGGCGCAGTACGCCGCAGAGTACGCGCAGGCGGGGCAGGTTTTCCGCAGCAAGAAGGACGATTGAGCAGGTCGGCTGACGGGCGGGTGCCAGGTGCCCCGTCCGAGGCTGCCAGACCCCTTCTGCTCCAGGGTCAGGAATACCTCTTCCGTTCGCCGCCCAAGTGCCTCGACTTCCAGGAACAGGTCCACCGCCTCGGCATGGTCGACGAGGGCGACGGCAACCCGCAGCCCTGCGTGCTGGTCCTGGCCCGCGCCGCCGACATGGAGATGAACGAACTCTCCATCGCACTGGCAGAACGCGGTATCCGGATGGCCAGGATCGACGCCGACCGCTGTGTAGATCTCCCACTCACGGTCTACACCGACCAGCCGCTGGTCGAACTGGACCGCTGGCTCCTGCGCCCCCTGCTCGTCTGGCGCCGCCACTTCGAACTCTCCGCGGTCCCGGTCGAGCCGGGAACCCTGGCCGGCGCCTACGCGGTCGACCAATGGGCCTCAGTGGCCAACTGGCTGTCCTCACGCTCGGACTGGGCCCACGTGAACCCGTCACGCTTCTCGACGCACCTGGACCGTCTCACGCAGCTTTCCGACGCCAGCGCGTTCGGCCTGCGTGTACCGCGCACGGCCGTGACGACACGTCCAGGCCGCACACGCCCAGGCGGCGGCGCCTGCATCGTCAAAACAGCAGGCAGACACCTCCTCGAACCGCGCCCAGGCGTGCAACACGGCCTCTTCCCCCGCCCCCTGGAAACCTCCAGGGCCTCGGACGCCCCCGAACCAGCACCGGTGATCGTCCAGGAGTACGTCCCCTCGGACACCGAACTGCGCGTGTTCGTCGTAGGCGACCGCTGCATCGCCTACCAGGTCGACAAACTCGACCCGGCCCAACTCTGGGTGGATCCCGACGCCGTCCGCGTCACGCCGACCTCGGTCCCGTCGTCCCTCTCGGACAGGCTCTTCGCCCTGGCCCGCCACTGGCGCGTGCAGGTGGCGGCGTTCGACCTGCTCGTGACCGGCAACGGCGACCACGTGTTCCTGGAGATCAACGTCAACTGCGACTGGCGCTGGTTCGAACACAGGGCAGGCGACAACAGCGTCTCCGCGGCCGTGCACGACTGGGTGGCGCTGCGCTTCAAGGAGCTGCTCGGAGCGGGGAGGGCACGCTGATGTTCGGGACCGTTCGACGCTTACGAGGATGCTCGCTCTAGTCCAATTCGCTGGGCCGCTCGGGCGAGAAAAGACCATCGGCTCACACAAGCCGACGATCAAGCCCTAGGCTCACCGCGCCCCCGTAGCCCAATCGGTAGAGGCAGGTCCCTTAAAAGGATCACAGTACGGGTTCGAATCCCGTCGGGGGCACCACTCAAACAAGGCAGTTCATGCTGCCTGACCAGGTGTTTTGTCGCTCTTCCGCGTTGCTCGGCTGACCCGTTCGGCCGAGCCTGTCGCTCTCTGGTGATGTGCGGAGGGTAGTCGGAGAGTAACGCAAGTCGATCTTGCTCAGCGCTTCCGGCGACGCCGGACGGAGTGATCTTGGTCGGGCGTCGTAGCGGCAGGTCAGGGACTCTTGGCGCGTGCAGTCACGCCCTGGAGCGCGATGTCGGTCTGAGTGGCACTGGTGTACCAATCGGTGTGGTATTCGTCACGAGCGATCTTGGTCGGAGTCTTCTGCAGACGGCTGGCGCAGGAAGACGTCCGGTTTGAAGCCGTGTGACTCCAGCTTGGCGCGGGGGACCGCGACCCAGGCGTCATTGCTGAGGTCGTGGCCGAGCTGGGCTGCAGCATCGAGTTCCACATGCCACGTTCCGACCAAAACGACCAAGCCGTGTTCTTTCATGACGTCTGGCTTGGCTTCGCGAGCTCGTCGTGTCGGGTCCTTCAAGCCGGCGCCCACGGTCTCGATGCTGCTTCGGGGGATGACCTCCTCCGGCAGGTGACCGAACAAGGCGATCAGGCGCCGCCGAAGCCCGTGAGGGCCGAAGACTTCGAGCAGTTGAGCCGGGCTGAGGTTGCGCAGCGGCTCAGGCGGCAGATCGCTCCACGGCACCACCTCAATGGCGTACTGCTTGACCGCGTCGGCGCGTGGACTGCGTTTGCCGTCGCGGTTGCCCTCTCCGCCGGTCAGCCATGCCCGGTGAGTGCGCATGAGCAGTGTGCGGAACTGATGTCGCCCAGCGTCGATCTGGACCATCAAGGTGATCTCGCACTGACCTTCCCGCGGGATCATCCAGGTCTTGCCGATGGTCCCTTTGATCTCCACGGGAATGCCGGCGATCGTTGTGTCGAGAGGTGGCTCCTTCAGGAGCTTGAGGCGCTCGATGACGTGGTACTGCAGCTTGGTTCCGACGGAGGAGCGTTCGTCGGAGTCGACCTTGTCGCTCGTCAGGTCGAATCGCCAGGTGCGAGCCCCGTCGAGCACGTAGCGGACCGCGTCATCGACCGCGGCGCGAAGCAGGACGGCGATCGGCTGCTCAGTCAGCCACGCGTGGACCCGTTGAAGCTCGTCGTCATCCGCCGGTGCGTCAATGATGTGCTCGTCGCGTGGCCCTGCCCGGCGTGGTTCAGGCTGGCATGGATCACCTGGTGCTGGAAGGTGGCTTTTGGTCATCACGTCTTTCCTAGCCGGCACAGGCCCTTCGCGGCGCGCGATTGCTCAGCTCTGAACTCAACGGCGCAGGGCGGTGTGGGATCCGTGCGCATGCGTACGAGATCAGCTAGATTCGAACCCGTGTTCGACGACGGTTGCGACTCGCTCAACCGCGGTGTCCAGAGTTTCGTGTTCCCAGATGCGGATCACGGCCCAGCCCGCTGCGGTCAGCACCTCGTCGGCCCGCCGATCGCGTTCGATGTTGCGCCTCAGCTTCGGCGTCCAGTACCAGTCGTTGGTCGTGGGCTGACGGCCGTGTTCAGGACACACGTGCCAAAAGCAGCCGTCGACGAAGACCGCGACCCTGCGCGCGGTGAAAACGATGTCCGGCCGGACTTTGACGCCGTCGTCGAACCGGAGCAGGTGATCTTTCCGGTAGCGCATCCCGCGTCGGTGCAGAGCACTGCGCAGCGCGACCTCGGGCTTGGTTCCAGAACGGCGGTTCGCCTGCATGTTCCGCGACCGCCCCTCGTTGAGCGGAGCGGGGTAGAGGCCCTCTGCGTGCGCCTTTTCCCGGCGTGCACTGCGATCTTCGTCCGGCACGATCATCCCGTCTCACGGGCGGCTTTGCGCCATTCGTGGTCGGTGCCGGAAGATACCCCAGTCCCTGCGTGAATCTGAAGACTGAAGTGTGAGAGGAGGGCCTGTGGCAGCCCCGGAGTCCCGGAAGCCGTTCAAGGTCGTCGAGATCTGTGCCGGCGCTGGTGGACAAGCCCTCGGGCTCATGCAGGCCGGCTTCACTCATGAGCTCGCCATCGAGTTGGATCCGACAGCTGCGGACACGCTCCGCCTGAACCTGCGTGCCAAGTACGGCAGCGCGCTCAAGCAGGACTCGGCTTCGGCCGAGGCGAAGATCGTCGACGGCGTGATCACCGGTGACGTCGCCGCCCCAGCTGTCTGGGAAGCGGCGTACAACGCCAATGTGGCGATGTCTGGTGATTTCGACTTGCTGGCAGGCGGTGTGCCGTGCCCGCCCTTCAGCGTCGCGGGCAAGCAGCTGGGTGCCGAAGACGAGCGGGACCTTTTCGCTTGGGCTGTTCAGCAGTGCGACGTGCTGAAGCCAAGCGCGTTGTTGCTCGAGAACGTGCGCGGGCTGAGCATGCCGAGGTTTGCGGGCTACCGGCAAAACATTCTCGACAGGCTCATCGAGATGAAGTACGTCGCAGAGTGGCGACTGCTTCACGCGTCGGACTTCGGGGTTCCGCAGCTTCGGCCGCGGTTCGTTCTCGTGGCGTTGAAGGAGGAGTTCGCTCCGTACTTCCATTGGCCCGAGCCCCAGGGAGAGCCGCCCACCGTCGGAGAGACCCTGCGCGAACTCATGGGAGCACGCGGCTGGGAAGGCGTAGACGCTTGGGTGGAGAAGGCCAACGACATCGCCCCCACAGTTGTTGGGGGATCGAAGAAGCACGGCGGAGCCGATCTCGGGCCGACTCGGGCGAAGAGAGCCTGGGCGCAGCTCGGTGTTGACGCCATGGGTATTGCGAACGAGGCACCTGGGCCGGGGGCAGACTTCAAGGACGCGCCTGGCCCGAAGCTCACGACGGAGATGGTGCAGCTCCTGCAGGGCTGGAAGCCAGGCGAGTGGCAGTTCACCGGGTTGAAGACGTCCAGGTACCGCCAGGTGGGCAACGCGTTTCCCCCGCCGGTGGCCAAAGCGGTGGGCCTCGCGATCAGGTCAGCTCTGTTGAAGGAAGGTGAGCCCGTCGATCGTGATGTCGACGCGGCACACGATCCGATCTATCGCGCGTTGCGGAACGCCGACGACTTCGTCACTGCGGCACAGATCGCCAGGGCGACCGGCCTCGAGCTGGAAGCACACGAGCTCGAGCGCCGGATCTCGTTGCTGAGCAAAGACTTCAACATCGAGATCCGGACGAACAAGAGCGGCGCGGCAGCGTTCAAGATCAACGGTTTCAAGGCGTTCGTTGGCCAGGCCGATCACGTCCGTCACGATCTGTTCAGTCAGAACAAGTCGAAGATCAGCTGACGAGGTCAGGGTGCTGTTTTTGCCGACACGTGCGAAAGCAGCGCTTGGACGTCACTTGGTTCCAGACCACCTGCCACAGCGGGTTCTTCTTCCAGATCGGACAACTGCTGCACGGTCGGGTCGTCGAGGATCTTCCCCATGAACTCGAGCTTCTGACCTAGGCGGAGTTCCACGACTTCGTCGATGGTGCCGCGGACTGCCAGCACGGTGACCCGGGTTTCGGTCTCTGGAGCCAGGCCGAGCCGGTGAATGCGGTCGAGACTTTGCAGGAAGCGGCCCGCGACGAAGTCCCGGTCGACATACACCGCGTCGTGGCACACGTGGTGGAGGCTGATGCCCTCACCAAGAGTGGCAGGGTTCGACACGAGGACGAAGCAGTCGGGATCTTCCTGGAACCTGCGCAGCTCCTCCTCCCGATCGGCGGTGCCGCCGTGGACGATCGCGGGCTGGAAGGGAGCGAGCAGCTTGTGCAACGTCGTGAGGCTGCGCACGAACGTCGTCCACACCAGAGTCTTACGTCCCCGCTTGGCATTCGCGGCGACGATCGCTGTGGTCTCCTTGTACTTGGGAGAAAGCTCGTAGTGCGGAAGCTGCTGCATCAGTGAGTAGAGCGAGTCTCCTTCCGGGATGTCGAGCGGAGGGATCTGGTACTCGAGCGGCTCGTACCGGGATTGTGCTTCCGTCAGCAACGCAGGACTGGTCGCCGCCATCAGCAGCCTCAGCGCGGTTTTACCCAGCGACGCCAGGTCGTCCTTGTTGGCGTGGTTGGCCGCTTTGCCCACTATCGAGTCGTAAATCCGCGCGTGCAGCGGTGGCATGTCGACGAATCGAACCCTGGACTCCATCGGTGGCAGCCCGAGCTCCAGCTTGGTGGTACGGGCGAAGAGAGGCCTCAGCACCTTGCTGGCGTGGGCGAGATCGCCTCCAGCTACTGCTGAGGCGACTGTTCGTTGTCCGTATCCCGGCCAGGCGAAGCCCATCAAGCTTTCGAGGTCTTTGACGCCGTTGGGCGCGGGTGTACCGGTGAGGATGAGCCTGCGGTGAGCGAGTGGTCCAAGAGCCATGCACGCTGCGCCGTAGGTACCGCGGACTCCGAGTTTCATGCGGTGCGCCTCGTCCAGGATCACCATGGACGGCTTGGCCTTCAACCAGGTGGCGAGTTTCTCGAGTGACCGGTCGAGCCGCTCGTAGTTGATGATCAGCACCTCGGCGAACGGGTCGATGCCGCGTTCGAGGATCTGGGTGCGCAGTGGCGATTGGAAGCATGCTCCCGTTTCAAACTGCCACGACTCGTACGCCGACTTAGGGCAGACGACGAGCAAGCGTTTCGCCGTCCCGGCAGCGCGTTGAGCGGCATAGATCGCCAGGGCGACGCGAGTCTTGCCCGCGCCGGGCACGCTGAAGTTCGCCCCATGCCGCAACGACAGCAGCTTGGCGATGTCGCGTTCCTGGAAGTCACGCAGGTTAGCGATCCAGTCGTCCCCGAGCAGAGCTGAGACATCTTCAGCGCGCACAGCCGCACGCTCGGGAGCGTCCAGCTGGTTCTTCACTGCCCTGGCGTCTTCAACGTTGCCCCTGACCAGCTGGGCCAGCTCATCCGACCACTTCACCGTGGCGGGTTGTGGCCAGGTCGCCAGCAGGTTCAGCTGGGCCAGGAGGTCGTCCAGATCGACGACAGCCGTTCCTGGCCCGAGCTGTGCACCTGTCCGGAAGCGCGTCGCGAGGTGCACTAGGTCACTGCGGTGTTCTTTGGTCGCCGTCATGGTGACCTTGGTGCGCGTCTCGTTGAAGTCGAGCCGCAGTGACGGTGTTGGTTCGTTTCCGGTCACTTCGGTCCTTCTGAGGAGGCTGCGTCGTGGAGCCAGGCAACTCCATCTCCGGGATTCTGGATGCCACGGCCGACCTGTTTCGCGAGCTTGCGCAGGCTGGCTCGCAGCTTCAATAGGGCGTCGTCGAAGGACTCCTCGTCGAGCGACCTCGAAGCGCGTGCTTGAGCGAAGTCCGCCACGCACTGCTCGATGTCCAGGCTTGCTTCGGTAAGCCGCTCTGAGGCGAGCTGCCTGCGCTTCTTGAGCTTGCCCTGGCGCTCGGCCACGTCGGTTGCGTGATCGAACGCGTCCTTGAGCTGGCTGAACGTCGCGCTTGCTTCGATGGTCGCCGCGCTCTCGGTGTTTCCGCGAGCTGCTGCCTTGGCCTTGAGCACCTGGTCGTTCAGTGCTCGGGCGGCGGCCACTGCGGGGATCGTCGCCGAGACGGTCAGCCCGAGCCCAGGTACCTCGATCGCCTCGCCGGCGACGTCCTCTGGAACCAGGTGTTTGGGAAGCCGGCGGTCCAGGTAGTCGTGCCTGAACACGGTGCCGTCCTCGATCGCCCGGACCGCGGTCTTGGCAAGTCCGAGGTTGATGGCTGCAAGCCGCATCTCCTTCAAGGCTTCTGCCTGGTCCGGATCAGAGGAGTAGAGCTTGTTGTACGCCCTGTGCACCTCCTTCAGCTTCTCTTGCTGCTCTTCAAAGTCGATCAGCCGGAGCGCGGGTCCTGATCCGTTCGCCTTGCTGCGTTCGATCTGGTCCCTGATCACGCCGAGGATCCACCGCTCCTGCTCGTAGGTGGCTACCCGGATCCGGAACTCCTTGGCCACGACTTCAGGGGATCGGCCCAGTTCGGCCTGCTCCTCCATCGCGAGCAGCCTGTTGATGTAGGAGTAGTCCCTCCGGTTGTCCGGCCGCAGCTGGAGCGAGAGCTCGATCGCGACGATGTCGGCCCACTCGAACGACGCCGGCAACACCCCGACGCGCATGGTCTGTGCGCCGATCTCACGCAGCGCCGCCGCCCGTGTGTTGCCGTTGACGAGCACGCCCTGATGAGTGATCAAGCCGGGTTCGTTCTGGCCGAAGTCCTTGAGGCTTTCGAGCAGGTAGGTGAACTCTGTATCCCGCCGATCAGGGTCGCTCGGCGAGGCCTGCAGGAGGTGTCGCAGGTAGTCCTGGCTCCTCTCGCTGAACGGCTCGGTGTCGAGTGCCTCGTCCAGCGTGGGGTTGTACGAACGCTGCGCCCGGATCCGGTGCGTGACGGGGTTGAAGTAGAGCTCGCGCAACGGCACGTCGATGACGTCGACGTGCAAGGGCTGGCCGTGCCAGTCGACCGTGACGGTCTCGCGCGTGCCGCCGGCGTCCCTGACCTCGGTCAGGCGGTTCTTCACCAGCTCGCTGAACTCAGCTGCTCCAGGTGGTGTGGGCATCTCGTGCATCAACTTCACGCCTCCGGCTTCTCATCCGCCTGTACAGCTTGGCGGATCAACATCCGTGAGTCCGCCGGCAGCGCACGGTACGCACCCCACAGCGTCTCCAAATCACTGAGCCTGCGCTCGTCAGCTTCAATCCAGCCGACGAGGATCTTGCGCTCCACCGAGCCGAGTTCCTTCAACCTGTCCAGCACCGCTCCGGGGGCGTCCTCGCGCCCGCGCCCGCCCACGCGACAGCGGTTGCATTCGGTGATCAGCTGGACCTGCTGAGTTCCGTCAGGCAGCGTGACCGACCGGCGGGCGACGTCGAGCTGTGCGGTCGTCATGTCGTCGTACGAGTCACCTGGTGCGATGCCGCAAGACCTGCAGAGGAAACCGTCGTCGCTGAACACCTTGCTGCGCTGAGCGGCGGTGAGGGCTGCCTTGGGCTTCGTCTTCGCCTGACCGGGCACCCACACCTCGGCCCCGCGCTGTACGTATCGCTGCTCTTGCTGCCGGAGCAGGGCGTCCTCGCGGTTGGTGTCGATCTGCCAGCCGTGATCTCGCAAATCACGCAGCCGGCGATCGATCTGCGAAACATCGGGGAAGGCGTTGCGCAGATCGGTCTTGGTGAATTTGTTGCCGAGCCCTACCTCCTGCTCGAGCCAAAGAGCACCGCGAACCATGGTCCCGTTGGTGGTGTCCCTCCAGGAGGGCATCGCGGTCATAATATTCCTCCTCGGCGCGAAATCAGGCCTGCGGCCGGATCTGAAGCCATCCGCAGGCTTCTGCGTCAGATGTAGTTCTGCAGAGGTTACACACGCCGAGGTCATCCGACCATCGAACTATCCGGGTTCCCGACATCGCGCAACAGTGTGCAATCGTTGCGAGGTATCGCGCAACAGTCGGACCACTCGTTACCGACTTGGAACCGTTCCAAGCTTGCGGAACTTATCTATTTATGCGCCGCAGTGAAGGGCTTTACTTCTTGTTCGGCTCAGTTAGTCTGGCGATTCGCACTCGTATGTCCACGTGTGCTCGGATGTCGGCCGCAAGGAGGTGGAGTGGTGCGAAGCGACCTGCGTTCGAAGATCGGCCAGGAGCTCCCGCTGCCTAGGCGGATCTTTGCTCAGATGCTGCGTGAACTGCGCGGATGCGTGCCCGGGTCGCCTGCTGCACGCGACTTCATCGCCTGGCTGACCGAAGCTGGGTATGTCGGCCTCTTGCCGTCCTCGCTGTCCAGGTACTACTCGGGCAAAGACGTGCCTTCGGAGGCATTTGCCCAGGCCTTCTATGGCGTTGTTCGCACCGCTGCCGGTGAGCGGCCCCTTCCGTGCCTGCTCTCTGAGCTGCTCGATCTGCGCAACAGTGCGGAAGGTGCTGACGGTCGTCGGAACGCCGGACTCGACCTGCGGAATCGTGCTCTGGAGGCCGAGTTCTCTGCCGCCCCTGCGGTCGACGCAGAGGAAGTAACTCCATTGCCGGTCCCTGTCGACCAGCTGCTCGCGCGCGGAGGCGCGGAAGAATGCGAGTCGACACGCGCAGTGGTCATGCTGTCGGCGGATGGTAATCTCCGCGACGCGCTTATCGTCCTTGAAGGAGCGGCGTATCAATTTTCGATTGATGGGGTTGCTTCGATGATCGAAAACCTCTACGCTCTCGACGCGATCGAGCTTGCAGAAAATCTTGCGAAGCTCTTTTCCCGCGCTCGTTCCATCAAAGAAACCGTGGCGCTCTCACAAGTGTTGAGGGGGGAGTTCGCCGCCGTGTCAGACCTGCTCCTTCGAGCGATCACCGCCTAGCGGCCGCTCGTCGGTCCCAGCCCCAACTGAAAGGACTGAAATGCCCGGACTCAGACGGCTGCGTAGCCGCCCCAAGCGTAGTGATGGCCCCCGGCGCGCGAACGTCGGGAGCCATCGAGTGTCCAAGTATCCGCAGCTCAGCGAAGAGAAGGACAGTCTCATGGTAGCAAATTCCACTCCCGGCGGCTGCTCGAGCGGCCAGGGGGCCTGTGGTCCGCGGTTCCCCTGGGCCGACATGGCGCTCCTGTGTTTCGTAGCGGTCGGCGCGGTGCTCGCCGGTCTGCTCGCGTTCGTGATGGCGTCGGAGGCGATCGCCAGCGGGTTCGAATGGCTGGGGTACCCGCAGGCGGAGGGCTCGGCCTATCTCCGGCTGTTCGCGTTCCTCTCGGGCGCTCTGGCCATGTGGCGGACCGGCCTGTCGGCTGCCCACAAGATCCAGGAGATGGGTTGGTCGAACACCTTCCTGTCGCGCGGGAGGCTCATCACGTATTCCGCGGCATCGGCCGTCGCGGTGGCCATGAGCGTGGCCATGTGGTGGCTCACCCAGTCCAGTGCCGAGTGGCATGTCGCCGGTGCCGATCACGCCCTGTTTCGTGCGGTGATGGCCGTTCTGATCCCTGTGGTGCCCGCATGGGCCCTCACCGCCCGCCTCGTCCACAAGTGGGTTAGCAAGTAGCAGGTCACGCCGGTCGCGTCCACCACGGCGGTTCCGTGCTGGACGCGGCCGGCGCAGCCGTGGAAGATCTCAGTGCCTGGTTTGGTAGGCCGTGATCAGGCTTCTGCTGTTCGGGTTGTCTGGTCGTACGTGTTCATGTGGGTCACCAGGTCGGGCGGGTCGTCACGCCCCCGTCGACCACGAGATTGTGCCGGTGATCCACCGCGTCAGGTTCGAAGCGAGGAACACGCGGGCGTCACCGATGTCCTCTGGCGTGCCCAGCCGCCCCAATGGCGCCGCTGCCTGCCGCTCGGCGGCGCCCTCCAGTCACTGCTTGAAGCAGCCGGGCTGGGCGATCAGGCCGAGCGAGACGATGTTGACGCGAATGCCGCGCGGACCGCGCTCAACGCCGGCGCGCGCGTGCATGATCAGTGCGGCCTTGGAAGCGGCGTAGTGGGCGTGGCCCGGCGCCGGGTGTCCGTCCTCGATCGACGCGATGCGTGTGACCGAACCACCAACAGGCAGATGCTCCACGGCCGCCTGAGTCGCGGTGAATGCGGCCAGATTGATGTTGACGGCCAGCGAGGCCGCGCCCTTGCCCACCGGCTTGGCCCACCTGGCGGAACAGGGCTTCGGCAGCGGCGAGGACTCCGGTCGCGGTGCCAGTCCAGACAGCGCGGCGAAGGCTCTCGTCGTAGTGCTCGATACGCAGGACCACAGGATCCAGAGCGAAACGTCGCGACGCTTCATCGGGCATCACCGCTACGGCGCCGACGGCAATGTGTGATCGGAACAATGCCGGATATCTGCAGTTCACGACAGGTGCGCGTAGGGAGAGAATGGTGCGTACCGTGTCGGGGCACCAACAGCATCCGCGCCTGGATCTGGTGCCTGATCAGGCTTTTCATGCGTTCCTAGTGCTGTTTCGCACTGGCCTGAACGATGCCTGCCCCCTCTGAACGGTGTTCAGAGGGGGCAGAGAGTAATCGCTAGTTGATCTTGGTCAGCGTTCAGGTGGACGCCGAGCTGAGTGAGCGCCGTGTCGAAGGTGTTTCCTTGGTGACGACACCCTGCTCGTCAGGTCAGTTCTTCTTCACCTGGTTGAGCCGCGTGATCACGGCCCCGCCGTCCTGCATCCCGAACGAGTTGCAGGCGGTGTCCCACGGGAAGCGGCTGCACGCGTTGGTCTGCACGACGACGTCCTGCTCGCTGTTCCACCCGCTGCCGATGATCTTGGCGTTCTTCCAGGCGTTGGTGACCGGGTTGTAGCTGTACCAGAGCAGGTTTCCGTTGTTCTGGTTCACGGCGTAGAACGTCTCGCCGCCGGCCGAGCTGAAGTTCTTCAGGTTCTGCCATCCCGTCGTGACGGGGGAGGCGGGCGTGACCCACGTCGCGGTCGGGCCCGACCAGAAGTTGATGTAGTAGCGGTACATCGCGCCGGCCGCGTTGCGCGCGTAGACGACGCCACGGCTCGTTGCGACGATCGCGTTGTACTGGGTCAGGCCCGTGGCCAGCAGTGCGCCCTGCACCGCCCACTGCTGGGTGGTGAAGTTGAAGTAGTGCGCCTTGAGGTTGCCGGCCGCGTCGAGGGTGTAGATGACGCCGTCCTCGTCCACCGAGATCCGGTAGCGGGTGTTCGCCGCGGTGTAGGACCAGCCCTGGCCGAGCACGAGGTACTCGTTGCCGTTGAAGCTGTCCCACGTGGTTCCGTTGTAGTGCAACAGTCTCAGCTCACCGCCGGTGGTGATGCTGAACGTCCAGCCGCTCGGGCCGGCGAGCACGCGGCCCTGCCAGCCCGCACCGATCTGGTAGCTCTCGCCCCAGACGAAGGTGCCGGTGGCCGGCGTCGAGTGTTCGAACAGGTACAGGTCGCCGGCCGTGTCGCACGGATAGACCGGAGCGAGGCCGTAGCGGGCCGACAACGTGGTGCTGGGTCCTGGCATGTCTCACTCCACCCCTCAGAGGTTCAGCATGGCGGTGCAGGCGTCGAGAACCAGACGCTCGGTTGTTCCCGGTCCGGCGGCGCCGCTCGGGGAGAACTTCAGCGGTGCGGGCCAGGCGTAGAACGTCGTCCACGAGCCGGGGCCCGACAGCTGGTCTTCGTCGGTCCAGCCGGCCTCGTAGCCGAAGTGCTTCGCCTCGCCTGCCTGCAGGACGCCGTTGGCCGCGACGTAGCCCTCGGTCTCGTTGGCGTAGGCCATGATCCACAGCCAGCCCGGGGTCTGGCTCTGCAGCGTCACCTCGTACTGCGAGAGGACCTCGTGCGACATCGCGAGGATGTTCAGGCCGCCCAGGTTCCAGCGCTGGATGGGCATCGGGAACACCTTGGGCAGGCCGTCGCCGGCGATCTGCTCGATCATCACCTCGGCGTGCCGGTACGCGAAGTCGTCCGGCGGGAACGTGTCGAGCCTGTCGTTGTAGGAGTTGCGGGCACGGATCACCGCGGCCGGGTCGCCGAAGTCGACGGACAGCGGGATCTGGATCTCGTTGTAGTACGTGGCGACCGGGCCGGTGACCGCGTTCCAGCCGCCCGAGTTCACCATCGACACGACCGCGTTGCCGAGCGTGGTGCCGAGGCTCGTGACCTGGCCTGGGGAGTGCGGGTCGTTCGGTTCCTGGTCGCCGGCGGCGCCCTGGAAGAACAACGCCTGCACGCCCAGCGCGTTGCTGATCACGTCGGTGGCGGCACCGGGGTAGTCGCTGCAGAAGATCCTGTCGTTGCCGCGCGACACGGCGTGGCAGGCGTATCCGAAAAGGACGGTGTGCAGGCCGTTGTCGCTGACACGACGGGCGATCAGCGCCTGGATCGTGGTGAGGACGTTGGGTTCCTCCGCACGGTTGTAGCCGATCGTCGTGTTGCCTTCCTTGTACCACAAGGTGACCGGCGTGCGAGCCATCGCGACTGTCTGCTGCACGAGGGCGATCATCTGGTTGATGAACACCGTGGTCGTGCTCTCGATCGCGCTGATGTCCGCGGCCGAGAGGTCCATCATCACGTACGGGCTGGGGCGCGTCGTGCCGATCATCGGGCCGGAGTGCGTGTGGCTGCAGATGATCAGGAACCGGCCGTTGTCGTTGCCCACCAACGACAACACTGCGGCGCGGATCGCCTGGTGGACGTAGCGCGGGATGCTCACGACGTCGACGCGGAGCATCACCTTGGGGCCGGCGCCGTCGTCGATCACGACGCACTGCGCGCGCAGCCTGCGGTCGGTCACGCCCTGGTTGCCGCGGGGTGCGCCGCAGTAGCCGCCCATCCAGAGGCTGGGGTAGGTCGGCCACGAAGGGGTGTAGTCCAAGGTCTTGACGGACATGGAGAAAGGCATCTCGGGTTCCCTCCGGCGCTCAGGCGGTCTCGACGAACGCGACGCAGGTCGGCGTGTTCGAGTTGGGTGTCGACAATGAGCTGTCCGGCTTGCCGGTCGAGGAGTCCGCGGACGTGATCTTGCGGTTCTTCTTGTCCAGAACGAACGCGCGGCCACCGTCCTTGCTCATCGTCAGAGGACCGTTCGCCTTGCCGTTGCCTTCCTTGGTCCTGACCTTGTTGGAGTTGATGTTCACCGTCACCAGCTGGGAGTCGGTGTTGCGGCCCGTGTAGAGGCTCACGACCGCGAACGTCCCGTTCGGGTGCACGGCCAGACCGCAGGGCACGCCTTCGAGCTCGGTCGAACCGGACTTCCCGCCGCGCAGGTCGAACGTGATCAGCTCACGCGACGACGCCACGTACAGGTTCTTGCCCTTGGGGTCGATGGCGAGCTGCATCGGCGACTTCTCGGTCTTGAACGAGCCCGACACGGCGTTCTTCGCGGTGTCGATGATCGTGATGCCCTTGGCCCGCTCGTCCCCGACGAAAAGCTGCTTGCCGTCCGGCGTCAGCGCCAGCGTGTGCGGCAGCAGACCTGCCTTGATCAGCGCGCGCACCTCGCCGGTCGCCGTGTCCACGACGGCCACGTGTCCGCGGGAGCCCCCGCCACCGCTGGACCCGGTAGCCACGTAGACGGTCCTGCCGTCCGGCGAGACGATCAGTTCGTTGACGAACCCGCCGACCGCGACCTCACCGGTCACCCGGCCGCCGTCCACGTCCACGACGCTCAGTCCCGGCCCGAAGACCGTCCCCACGTAAGCGCGCAGACCGTCGGGCGAGCCCGCGATCCCGTTCGGCTGGCCGTTGACGGCGACGATGGTCTGCTCGCCGGTCAGGCTCGGGTCGGCCAGCTGCAGGATCCCGTTGCCGAGCGGATCCACGCTGCCGATCAGAAGTTTCTTGCGGCCGGCCGCGGGCGCCGCGTTGGCGGCTCCGGCGAACAGGCTGTTGCCGACAACGCCCACCGCGACGCCACCGAGTGCGGCGGCGAACAGCGTGCGGCGGGAAATCGGTCGGAACTCAGGCGTTTCAGATGGCATGTCGTCCGTCCCCCTCTGGTCCAGTGCGACTGGTTGAGGTTTCGACGAATAGGACGTGCCTGTTATCACTCTGGGTAGGCAAATTTTGACATGTGACCGAGTTGAGACATTTCATAGCCGATGGATACGGACCGTGCGCGCTGAGTTACCCATCGCTTTTGACCTGGTTTTTTATTGCCTATCGATGAACTCTTCCGGTGGGGTCTTTGTGCCCTGTCGGTCCTGTACGAACTGGTGTAAAACCGCGCGTGATTACTTACTGTCATGCCAAGGTGACTGAGTTCACCAGGTGGGCCGGGCGGTCACTCCTCCGTCGACCACGAGATCGTGGCCGGTGATCCACTTCGCCAGGTCGCTGGCCAGGAACACGCACGCGTCGCCGACGTCCTCCGGTGTGCCGAGACGGGTGAGCGGTGCCGCCGCACGCCACCGTGCAACGCCCTCCGGCCACTGCTCCTCGATGCCCGGCCGCGCGATCAGGCCAGGCGAGACCGTGTTGACCCGGATGCCCCGCGGCCCGTACTCCAGCGCGGCCGCTCGCGCGTGCATGATCAGACCGGCCTTCGAAGCCGCGTAGTGGGCGTGGCCGGGGGCAGGGTGAGTGCCCTCGATCGACGCGATGTGCGTGACGGAGCCGCCGGCCGGGAGGTGCGCGACGGCGGCCTGGGTGACGGCGAACGGGGCCGTCAGGTTGACGTCCACGACGAACCGCCATTGCTCGGGCGTCATGTCCGGCAACGGTTCCACGGGTTGGACGCCGGCGTTGTTGACCACCGCGTCCAGCCTGCGGTGCTGAGCGAAGGCGTCGTCGACCACGCGCTGGGCCGACGTGCGCAGGTCGCCGTCCTCGACGCCCCGGTGGCGGACGACGCGGGCGCCCGCGTCCTCGAACCGGAGAGCGATGCCGTTGCCGATGGGGCCGCCGGTGCCGGTGACGAGCACGACCTTGCCGCTGAGATCGATCACGAGACGATGCCTTCCATTCGTTCGGCCAGCCAGCCGACGATCTCACCCCGGCCGGCGACGAAGCCGTTCGTGCCGATCTCGCGGAACTCGCCGCCCGCCTCGCGGACCAGCACCGCGCCCGCCGCGACGTCCCACGGGTGGATGCCGATGTTCGCCGCCGCGTCCGCCCTGCCCGTCGCGACCCACGCGAGCGACAGGGCCGTCGAGTAGACGCGGCGCACGTCCGCGACAGCCAGAAGATCGCTCAGGAGTTCCATCTCGCCCTGGTACGGGCTGCCGGGCAACGGGATGTCGGTCAGCACGAGCGGCCGCGGGCTCGTGCCAGGCGGGATCGTGAGGCCCGTGGAGGTGACGCGGAACGGGACGCCGACGGCCGCCGTGAACAGCTCGTCGCGGAACGGGTCGAGCACGCAGCCCGCGACCAGCGAGCCCTCGACGGCCGCCGCGACCGAGATGCACGACAACGGGATGCCGCGCACGAAGTTCCGCGTGCCGTCGATCGGGTCGACGTACCAGGTGAGCGGGGCGGACGAGCTGCCCAGCTCCTCGCCGACCACGGCCGAACCGGGAGCACCGGAGACCAGGGCGGCCCGCAGGAACGCCTCCACCTCCAGATCGGCCGTGCTGACCTGGTCGAAAGTGCCCTTCGACGACACGTCGACGCGCATGTCGCGCAGCAGCTTGGCGGCGTCCACGCAGGACTGCGCGGCCAACGCGAGGAGTTCCCCAGGAGTCACGAGGCCCATTGTGATCGGTCACAAACACGACCGGATGACTCTGGGCAACGTCCCACCCGCACCAGTGACCTGAACCACCACGATGAGCAGACCTGACAACGGCGTTGGAGGATCGGAATGCGAATCGTGGCCGGGTTGGCTGTCGTGGCGATGTTGGTCGCCGGAACAAGTACCGCGCAGGCGGACACCCTCGACTACGTGGCCCTGGGCGACTCGGCGGCGGCCGGTCCGCTGATCCCGAACCAGGACCCGGCGCTGTGGTGCCTGCGCAGCGATCGGAACTACCCGCGGATCGCCGCGAAGCTGCTCGGCGCGAAGCTCACCGACGTCACGTGCTCCGGTGCGAAGACCGACGACTTCGCGGGCCGCCAGTTCGGGTTCGTCGCACCGCAGTACGACGCGCTCAAGCCCACCACCGACCTGGTGTCGATCACGATCGGCGGCAACGACGTCGGCCTCGTGCAGACCGCGCTGGGCTGCATCAACCTGCTCCCGGAACCTGTGGGTCTGTCCTGCAGGGATCGGCTGACGGCAGGCGGGGACCAGGTCGCGGCGGCCATCGCCGAGTGGGCGCCCGAGTTCGGCACCGCCCTCGACGAGGTCAAGCGCCGGGCACCGCACGCGAAGATCCTCGTCACCGGCTACGGCACCTACATCCGTCCAGGAGGCTGCTACCCGGTCCAGCCGATCTGGGCGCGCGACAGCGACTACCTGCAGGCCTCGGTGAACCTGCTCAGCACCACCGCCAAGGCCGAGGCGGAGAAGCGCGGCGCGACCTACGTGGACCTCGCGGCGGTCAGCGTCGGCCACGACACGTGCGCCAAGCCCGCGGACCGCTACCTGGAGGGCCTGATCCCGACGACGATCGCGGCGCCGCTGCACCCGAACGCGGCCGGCATGAAGGCCTTCGGCACCGCGGTGGCGAAGGCAACTGATCTTGTCGGACCCGCTGCGTAGGTTGTGACGCAGGGGTTCCCAGCCAGGGGGTACCCCTGCGTCAGCGCGCCCTCCGCGCCGCCAGCGCCGCCGCGAGCAGCGTGACGTGCTCGATCCGCGTCGGATCCAGCCCGGTCAGCTCCGCGACCCGCCGCAACCGGTAGTCCACGGTGTTCGGATGCACGTGCAGTTCCGAAGCGGCGGGTCGCCGCGACCCGCGCCGCAGATAGACCTCCAGCGTCTGCACGAGTTCCTCGGTCAGCGGCCCGACGATCGCCGCCAACGGTCCGAGGGCCGCGCTCGGCCGGGACAGCTGGTACTCCAGCAACACGTCGGCGAGCCGGTAGAGCCCCGGACCCGACCGCGCCGCGACGGCCAGGACCTCGCGCGCCAGGACCGCGGCGGCCGCGACCTCGGAGGGTGAGGCCGCGACCGCCGCCACCGTCACCGGGGTCCCCGCCGAACGCGTCACGTCCGCGACGATCCGTTCCAGCGGCGGGTCCTCACCCGGCAGCAACGCGAGACCGCCATCGGGCGTGAGCGACGACAGCACCGGTTCGCGGCTGTGCCGTTCCAGCTCGGTCCGCAGGCGGCGCAGCTTCCGCCGCCCGGCGACCGCCGCGTCCACCCCGTCCAGCAGCTCGTCCGGATGCGGCGGTATGTGCAGCGCCAGCACGACGTACGGCCCTGACGCCTCAACGGTTCCGGAGAGCAGACCGGTCAGCAGCGTGGCACGCGCCGAGCGTTCGTCGTCGAACATCGTCTGCCGCTCGTCGAGGTACCCGGCGCTCACCACGGGCGTCACGAGCTGCAAGTACCGCAGCGCCAACGCGTTCAGCGCGAGCACGTCCGCGACCTCCTCGGGCAGGGCCTCGGGCACCAGCGTCTCCCACACGACCTGGATGCCCACGTGGTACGCCGTGAGCACCACGTCGATCGGCACGCCCTCCTCGGCCCGCCGTGCCGCCGACTCGCGCAGGAACCGCAGTTCGTCGGCCGAGGGCAACTCACCGGTGGCGAGCACGGCCGCGAACGCGCGCAGGGCGTGCTCGGTGACGCGGAAGATGTCGCCGTCGAGCTCCTCCGCGGGCAGCTGTGCGTACGCGGGCACGCGCTCCACCAGCGACGCGACCACCTGCCGCACGAACGACGGCATCTCCGCGACGAGTCGCGCTGCCAGCGGCCGGCCACCGATCACGTAGGACATCCGGTGATTGTGGCCGATCTACAGCTCGATCACCGTGCCGTCCAACGGAACCTCGACACCGGCCTCGCGGACCTTCGAGAACTCCGGGGACGACGGGTCGAGCACCGGGTTGGTGTTGTTGAGGTGCGTGTAGATGCGCCGCACGGACGGGAATCGCCGCAGCTCAGGCAGGCTCGCGGACATCGGCAGATGACCCATCGCGGCCTGACCGGACGAGCTGCCGGTCGCCGACCCCATCTCCGAGGCCGCGTAGAACGTGCCGTCCAGCAGCACGCAGTCGGCGCCGGCCACCACCTCGTCGAAACCGGAGGGCCACGACGCCAGGCAGGGCGCGTAGACCAGCACACCGCCGGAAACCTCGTCCTCGAACCGGTAAGCGATCACCCAATGCCCGTCCACAGTGGACGACCGGGCGTACTTCGGTCGCTTGCCGCTGATCGGGATCGCCGACACGCGCACCCCGCCGAGCGAGAACGACTGGTCGGCCTCGACCTGACGCCACGCCACCGGCGCGTAGCCGTCGATCACCGTGCGCAGGTCGAACTGGTCCTGCAACGCGTGCAGCACCGGGCCGGGAGCCCACACCGTCAGGCCCGCGCCCCCGCGCAACGTCAGCAGCCCGAGAGTGTGGTCGAGCTCCGCGTCGGTGAACAGGGCACCTCGCAACGGGGTGTCGCGCGCGCCAGGTCCGGGGTTCAGGAACGCGCACGCGGCGATCTGCGTCCGGATGTCCGGAGAAGCGTTGACCAGCCACCAGTCCGTGCCGTCGCCGCTGATCGCCAGGCAGTCCTGGGATCGCGACGGCAACGAGCCGGAACGAGCCCGCACGCACAACGCGCAGGCGCAGTTCCACTGCGGGAAACCGCCACCCGCCGTCGTGCCGAGCAGAACCGCCTTCACCGCATCTTCCTCATCGCCATCGCGGGCACCTCGGCCGGCGCCATCTCGGTCTCCAGGATCAGGTCCACAGTGGACCGTGCGGGCGACAGGGAACACACGGGATCGGTCGCGGCGGCGTCACCGGTCAGCTGGAACGCCTGACACCGGCACCCGCCGAAGTCGATCTCCTTGCGCGGGCACGAGCGGCAGGGGTCCTGCATCCACTCGAACCCGCGGAAGGCGTTGAACGACGGCGAGTCGTGCCAGATGTCGTGCAACGAGGAGTCGCGCACGTTCTCGATCGTCAGCGACGAGATCACCGTGGCGGCGGGACAGGGGAGCACGTCGCCGTTCGGTGCCACCGTCAGCTGCCGTGCTCCCCACCCGTACATGCAGGGTTTCGGGTGGGCCTCGTGGTAGTCCGCGATGACGTAGACGATCTCCATCCGTCCGCGCAGACGTTCCTGCGCCGCGGCCACGATCGGGTCGGCGACGGCGAGCTGTTCGCGAGTGGGCAGCAGCACCGCGCGGTTGCGCAGCGCCCAGCCGTAGTACTGGGTGTTGGCGAGCTCCAGGCGTTCGGCGCCCATCTGTTCCGCCATCGCGATGATGCCGGCGATGTTGTCGAGGTTCTGCCGGTGCAGCACGGTGTTGACCGTCAGCGGCAGGCCCTCGTCGAGAACGTGGGCCGCGGCCTCGATCTTCCGGTCGAACGCCTTGATGCCCGCGATCCTGTCGTTGCCCTCCTTCGTCGCGTCCTGCAGGGAGAGCTGCACGTGATCGACGCCGAGAGAAGCCAGTTCCCGCAACCGGTCGCGCGAGAGACCGACTCCCGACGTGACGAGGTTGACGTAGCAGCCGAGGCTGTTCGCGTGCGCCACCAACTCAGGAAGGTCCGGCCGCAGCAACGGTTCGCCGCCGGACAGGTGGATCTGCAGGCAGCCCAGCGACCGGGCCTGGTCGAACACCCGCCGCCAGTCCTCGGTCGACAGCTCGGCGTCGCGTCGCACCAGCTCCAGCGGGTTCGAGCAGTAACCGCACTGCAACGGGCACCGGTGCGTCAGCTCGGCCAGCAGGCCGAAAGGAGCCTCAGCCATCGACGTCCACCACCCTTCGTTCGACCATGCGGGCGACCAGCGAAGCGATGTCCTCGGGCTCGACACCGTCGTACTCGTCCGCCAGCACGACGGCGATGTCCCCAACCGAACGGACGCCATCACACAGCGCCACAACGGAAGCCGCGGTCTCGTTCAGCACCAGAACGCCCTCGGGGAACAGCACGACGTGCGCCTCCCGGATCTGGTCGTAGGTGCACTTCACACCACGCCGGATCCGCGGCACCGCGTCCAGCGCGACGGCGGTCGTCACGGCCTGCCCTTGCCCGAGTAGTAGTCGACGGCGTCCAGCACGGCCCGCAGCACGTCGCACTTGAACGACAGCGCGTCGACGGCGGCCAGCTGTTGTTCGCGGGTCAGTGAATGAGTGACCACGATGTCCACAGTGGCCTTTCCTTCCCCTGCGACAGCCTGGATGCGGTTGGTGAAGTACGCGAAACCCTCCTCGGCGATCCACGGGTACTGCTCCCGCAACGCCGCCAAACGCTTGCGCATCAACGCGCCCGAGAACATCTCGGTGAGGCCGGAGGCGATGGCCTCGACCCACGGCTTGGTGCGCGCGAAGTTCACGTAGGCGTCGACGGCGAAACGCGTGCCGGGCAGCACATGGCGTTCGTCGAGCACCTCTTCCCGCGTCAACCCCACGGCTTCCGCGAGGCGGATCCAGTTCTCCGCGCCGCCCTCACCCGGCTGCGTGCCGTCGTGCCAGACGATCCGCTCCCGCCACTGGCGGCGAATTTCCGGCGACGGGCAGTTCGAGAGGATCGCCGCGTCCTTCTGCGCGATGCAGCGCTGGTAGTACCACCGGTTCGCGGCCCAGGCCTGCAGCTCGTGCTTGCTCAGCTGACCGGCGTGCATGCGCAGGTGGAACGGATGGCTGTCCCAGTACCGGGGTGCGAGGGCGCGCAGCTCGGCGACGAACTCCGCGGGAGAGACGGCAGTCATGGTCGGAAACTCCTCGGTCTACCACGAACGACGCGCGGGAGCCGGGGTTCCCGGCGCTGGCTGAGGAACCCCGGCGCGAAGCCTGACGTCAGCTGCGAGCCGCGTAGGCGGTGACCTCCATCGGCGTCTCGAAGTCGCGGAAGTCCGGCTTGACCCACTCGCGCTTGACCTCGGGAAGTGTGGTCTCGGTGGTGGTGACGGCAACGTTCATGGCGCAACTCCTCGGGTGTCCTGCCTGCAAGCCCGGCGTGGGCGAGCAAGCGCTTTCCGTGGGGGCGCGGCGGCTGACCACACGGTAGGTGGTCAGGCCAGGCACGGTCTAGACCGTACATAAAGTTCCCTGAAGTCATCGGGTGGATCACGGCGTTTCGCCTGCTCAGAAGCGATACATGTTCCGGAACATCGGGTCACCGTTGCGGGTGCCTGCGATCTGTGATTGCGTAAATACGCCCTGCAACACCGCCGCCGCCCTAATCCACGAGCGGACCCGAAGGAGAGCACATGCGTGCTCGTCGTATCGCAGCCGTGGCGGCCTGCACTGCCGTGGCCGCGTCCCTCTGCGTGATGCCCGCCTCTGCCCAGGACGATCCCTCTGTCCTGGCCGAACGGACACTCGCCACGAAGCTGGACATCCCGTGGGACATCGAGTTCCTGCCGGACGGCAGTGGCATCTTCACCGAGCGGGACACCAGGAAGATCAAGAAGATCTCGGGCACGACCGTGACCGAACTGGACACGGTGGAACAGGCCCAGACGACCGGCGGTGAGGGCGGACTGCTCGGCCTCGCCGTGTCGAAGAGCTTCGCGACCGACAACTCGGTCTTCATCTACTACTCGACGGCGAGCGACAACCGCGTCGCCAAGCTGCAGCTCGGCGGCACACCGCAGCCGATCGTGACCGGAATCCCCAAGAACCGCTACCACAACGGCGGCGGCCTCGAATGGGGTCCGGACGGTTTCCTGTGGGCCACCACGGGCGACGGCCAGAACACCGCCAACGCGCAGAACTGGAACTCGTTGGGCGGCAAGGTTCTCCGCTTCGACACCGCGGGCAAGCCCGCTGCCGGCAACCCTCGCGCCGGCAGCGTGGTCTACTCGATCGGCCATCGCAACGTCCAGGGCATCACCTGGATCGGGAACACCGCGTACGCCACGGAGTTCGGCAACAACACGACCGACGAGATCAACCGGATCGAGGCCGGCAAGAACTACGGCTGGCCGACGTGTGAGGGCAACTGCAACACCGCGGGCATGACCAACCCGGTCAAGACGTGGTCCACCAGCCAGGCCGGTCCGACCGGCATCGCCTACTACAAGAACGCCCTGTACGTCGGCGCGGTCACCGGCAAGCGCGTGTGGAAGATCCCGGTCAACGGCACCACGCTCGGCACTCCGCAGGCGGTGTTCACGAGCTACGGCCGGGTGCGCGCGGTGGCTCCGGCACCGGACGGCACGTTGTGGCTGGGAACGTCCAATCAGGACGCGAACGGCTCACCGGGCGCGAACGACGACCGGATCATCTCCACCGACGGCTAGTTGCGGGCAGCGGGCATCCGGCGGAGCTGGTCCAGCACCGCCGGATCCTGCAGCTGCATCCACTGGATCACCTCGGTGTAGGTGGCGCACACCGTCTCCGGCTTGTCGCACACGAACTCCATGAACTGCTCCATCGCCGTCGAGAACGCGTTGCCGTTCCACTCGTTGAAGTGGTTGCCGACGACGATCGGCGCGCGGTTGCCGTTCAACGCGGCCTGGTGCACCGACTTGTACGTGTCGAGGACGATCTGGGCGAAGTCGGCCGCGCGCTCCGGCTGTTCCTTGGCCTGGTTCAGCGAGTACCAGAGGTTGAAGTCCATCATCACGACCTGCTTGCCCAGCCCGGGAACGCGCACCTCGGGCATCGGGAACTCGTACAGTCCGTTCTGGACGGTCGGCCACTGCACGCCGAGGGCGACCTTGCTGGTGTCGTAGACGAGCCCGTGCGAGGCCATCGCGGGGAAAGCCTGGTCCCAGTTGCCTTCCAGGCACGGCGTCCGTCCACCTCGGACGGCATCGGCGGGCAGGTTGAGACCGGCTGCGCGCGACTTGTCCACGATCTGCTTGAACTGGTCGAGCTCCGCGTTCCAGGCCGCCGTGTCCCACTTGTCGACCGACGGCTGGGAGCCGTTCGAGCAGAAGTGGCCGTTGTAGTGCGTGCCGATCTCGTGGCCGTCGGCGATCACCTGGTTCAGGTAGCCGATGCGGGCGGTGATGTCCTGCCTGGTGCCGCCGAACGAGATGTCGGACAGGCCGCGCTTGAGTCCGGCGGGCGGCTGGTACTGGACGCCTTCCTGGTCCGCCAGCATGTAGACGCCGGACAGCAGGCCGGTGACGTGCGCCTTCTTGGCCTTCGCGATCGGCAGGATCTTGTCCCAGTGCTGTTTCGACACCGCTCCGTCGAAGGAGAAGAGCACGAACTGCGGGGGCTTCTCACCAGGTGCGAGCTTGTGCATCCACGACAGCTTCTGCATCTGTTCCTGGGTGGCCGCGGGCACCGTCGGCGTCGGCCCCGCGTCCTTGGGAGAGGGCAGTCTCGGTGCCATCGGCAGCGGACCGGAGTCCGCCTGAGGCGTCTGCTCCTTGTGCGACCCCAGGGTCATCACCATCACAAGAACCAGCCCCAGAGCCAGGCCCGTGGTCAACCATCCCCACCGTTTCACACCTTAGGAGACGACTGATTACCCGAACGGGTTGCGCGAGGTGCGCGATTGGTCACTGAACGGGTTCGGCGATGACCACTCGGTTCGCTTCGTACCCCTGCTGTCCGCCCACCCAGGTGCCACCGCAGGTGACCAGAACGAGCCGGTGCGGGCCACGCGGGCCGAAGAACTCGACGGCGCGCGCCGGCAGCTCTTCCTTGCGGACCGTCTCGATCTGCTTGATGCGGAACTTGAACTCCTTGCCCGCGCTGTCGGCGATCACGACCTCACGGCCGTTCTGCGCCTGCCACAGCTCCGCGAACGGGCCCTTCGCGCCCTTCCAGTCGACGTGCCCGGCCAGCACCGTCGCTCCCTCGGCACCCGCTAGCTCGGTGCCCCACCAGGTCGCCTCGCCGATGCCGTCGGGCACCGGCAGGACGCCGTCCTTGACCTCTTTGCGCACCAGCGTGGCCGAACCGCCCGAGGGCAGCCGCACGGAACCCGGACCGGCCTTGGGCGGCGCTGGCTGTTGCTGCGCGGTGGGTTCGACGGGCCTGGCGTTGGCCGTGTTCGCCCCGCCGAGCAACCCGGTGAGGTCGGGACCGCGGCCGGTGCTCAGGCTGTCCGCCACCGGTCCCGGTCCGACGACCGGGATCTCGTCCGCGACCGCGTGTCCTTTGAGGACCTCGGTCTCGGACGTGGTGACCAGCACGCTGGCGGCGGCGATGCCCGCCACCAGCGTGCCGGTCAGAAAAGCCTTGGGACTCACTGCCTGCGCCACACCAGGAAGCCTGCCAGCGCCGCGCCGAGCAGCACCAGTCCGCCCACCGTCAGCATCAGGCCCGGACGCAGCTGCGTGTCGAACGACGCGGTCGCGACCGGCGTCTGGCCGTCCGTGCCGGCGGGAATCGTGCTGGGCACGACCGGCTTGTTCGGCTTGTTCACCAGTTCGAGCGCGAGCGTCTGACCCGCCGCGACCGTGCCGCAGGAGACAGGCGGCGCCTTCGGGTCGAAGAACTCCTCGTAACCCTTGGGAGCGGCCACCTCGACGAGGCAGATCTCCTGCGGGGTGCGCAGGTCCGGCACCTCGACCGTGCCGTCGGGGCCGGTCTGCAGCACCAGCGGCTTGCCGTCCGTGCCGACCAGGTCCGTGTCGTCCTGCTTCTTCGCCGCGGCCGTCTGGTCCTTGGCCGTGACGCGCAGCGCGACGCCGGCGATGGCCTTCTTGGTCTCGGAGTCGATCTTCGTGATCTTCACGGCGCCGGGCGCGGTCTTGGCCTGGCCGTTCGCGGCGGCGTTCAGCTTCGCTTCACCGCCGGTCGTGACCATGCGCTGCATGTTGTCCGTCTGGATGGGGAAGTGCACGACCGGCTTGGGTGCCGGGGCGTCCGCCACCGCCGCGATCGCGGGCTTCGGGCCGGTCGGGATGATCTTCACGGTCGCCGCCTTGCCGTCGGCGCCCGTGGTGGCCGTGCCGCTGGTCTTGCCGTCGGCCAGCTTGGCGTCGGTCAGCGTGAAGTCGATGGGAGCGTTCGTGACGCCCTTCTCGTCGGCCTTGACCAGGGACAGGGTCCAGGTGGACTCCGTGTCGATGATCAGCGGTTCCTTCGGCGCGACGGCACTGAGCGTCCACGGACCGCGGTTGGCCGCGGCGTCGTCCTGCAGGCGCTTGACGGTGTCCATGACGGACTGCGGCAGCCGCGCGGCGTAGAAGGGAGCGTCGTAGGCGAGGAACTTCGCGTCGGTCGTGTCGAGCCGCACCGCGCCGTCCGGAACCGACGTCCAGCTGTGCAGCAGGTGCGCGAGGGCTGCGGCCTCGTCCGGCGACTTGGTCGTGGAGTAGCGCAGCAGCAGGTAGGAGATGTTCGCCGCGATCTCCGGAGCGAGCTTCTTGCCCGCCTTGGTGAGCAGCTCGTCGCCTTCCTTGTAACCGACGGTGCTGTCCGGCGCGGGCAGCGCGTACTGCACGCACCACACCTGCTTGTCCTGCCAGATGTATGACCCGTGCCACTCACTGCCCGGTGTGGCGTTGGGCTGGAGCCCTGACGCGTTGTGGCCGATGCCCTTGACGCCGACCGCTGACGCCGTCGCGGGAACGGTCAGGAGCGCGAGCCCCGAAACCATCGCCACGGCGGCCAGACGTTTCCAGCCCATGATGAATCGTGATCCCCTCTGACCTGTGTAGATCCCGCGTGCGAGCCTGTCGGTCCCCCAGACCGGGGACAAGCCGCCACGCGGAGGAAGTCTCTCGCTACTCAGCGTGTGAACGTGATTGGAATGTGACGGGCCTTACGTCCTTCGTGTCAGACACGCCGCGACACGCCGTAGTCGCATAACGCTCTGGAGTTGGCGCAGTATTTGCGCACGTGTGATCGTCGTCGGGGGTAAAGTCGCCTTTACCGATGGGGAACATGGCACCGAGCGTGCTCGTTGAACCCAGTGACGGCGTAAAGCAACGCCACAGGAGGATCCAGGTGCGCTCGAGCAGCAACCCGGCCTTCCGCAACCTGCCGACCGGCGGCGGGTACGGAGGCTACGCAGGCTTCGGTCAGCCAGAGCAGGCTGGCTACCAGCAGGCCCCGCCGCCGCTGACCAGCGAGCGGCCGATGACGATCGACGACGTCGTCACCAAGACGGGCATGACGCTCGCCCTGGTGGCCACGACCGCCGTCATCACGTACCTCATGAAGGCGTGGGGTCTGCTGATCCCCGCGGCGATCATCGGTCTGGTGCTCGCCCTCGTCATCATGTTCAAGAAGATGCCGAGCCCGCCGCTCGTCCTCGCCTACGCCGCCGTCGAAGGTGTCTTCCTCGGCGCGTTCAGCGGGATCATCGGCAACATGATCGACGGCATGACCGACAAGCCCGGCCAGGGCGTCGTGGTCATCGGGCAGGCCATCATCGGCACGCTCGGCGTGTTCTTCGGCATGCTCGTCGTCTACAAGACGGGCGCGATCCGCGTCACGCCGAAGTTCACCAAGTGGATCGTCGGCGCGATCATCGGTGTCGGCGTGCTCATGCTCTTCAACCTGGTCATGAGCTTCTTCACCGACGGCGGCCTCGGCCTGCGCAGCGGTGGCCCGCTCGCGATCATCTTCAGCCTCGTCTGCATCGGCCTCGCGGCGTTCAGCTTCCTGATCGACTTCGACGCCGCCGACCAGGCGATCCGGGCCGGCGTGCCGGCCAAGTTCGCGTGGCAGATCGCGTTCGGTCTCACGGTCACCCTGGTGTGGCTGTACACCGAGATCCTGCGCCTGCTGTCGTACTTCAACTCGGACTGACGCTTCGGGTGTTCTGGAGGGGCGTTCCGCTGCGGCGGGGCGCCCCTTCGGCGTTCTAGGGTGAAGTCCGAGGAATTCAACTTCAGGGGGAATTCAGTGGACTCCGCATACCGGCTCGTCATGGAACCGCCATCAGTCGACGACTACCTGCGGTTGCGCAAGGAATCCGGACTGAGCGCGCGAACTCGTGAAGAAGCGGAAAACGGCATCAGCGGCGCGTGGTCCAGCGCCAGTGTCATTCACGTGGAATCAGGCGAAACCGCCGGCATGGGCCGCGTGCTCAGTGACGGCGGCTGGTACTTCCACGTCATCGACATGGCGGTGCTTCCGCATCATCAACGCAAAGGCATCGGCGACGCGATCCTCACCGCGTTGCTGGACCACATCCACGCGCAGTCCCCGAACGCGTACGTCAACCTGCTTGCCGACCCACCCGGCCGTCGTCTCTACGAACGGCACGGCTTCACCGAGAGCGCACCGGCGAGTGTCGGCATGCGGCGGGTCTAGACCCGCCAGCGGACATCCGGCAGTTCGGTGCCCACCTTGATCAGGCAGGTCGTGCAGAGCGCGCCCGCCTGCGCGCGCGACACCCGTTCGTCGGGCACCGAATGTTCGCAGACGGCCTCGTAAAAGCTGCGCGAACCATCGGCCTGGTCTCGGGAGAAAGCATGGCATTGCAGGTCATATTCGCTTTGCCACCACACATAGGGCATGTCCGACCCCTCCTTGCTCATCGGTAGGGACGGACTTCCCCTCGCCTGATGACGCCATAGCGCGATGATTCAACTCATCGGCAGAAAGGGCGCAGGCAAGTAGCTCCGTTCGGGTGATACGGAGCCACTTGCAAGCGTCAAATTGCAGATCTTGAACGAAAGCTCAGCTCAGGCGCTCGATGACCATCGCCATGCCCTGGCCGCCGCCCACGCACATCGTCTCCAGACCGAACTGCTTGTCGTGGAACTGCAGCGAATTGATCAAGGTCGTGGTGATGCGCGCGCCGGTCATGCCGAACGGGTGGCCGACCGCGATGGCGCCGCCATTCACGTTCAGCCGGTCCAGGTCGATTCCGAGGTCCTGGTAGGACGGAATCACCTGGGCGGCGAACGCCTCGTTGATCTCGACGAGGTCGATGTCGGAGACCGACAGGCCGGCCAGCGCCAGTGCGCGCTTCGAGGCCTCGACCGGGCCGAGGCCCATGATCTCCGGCGACAGGCCCGAGACGCCGGTCGACACGACGCGGGCGAGCGGCGTGATGCCGAGTTCGCGGGCCTTGGTGTCGGACATGATCACCAGGGCCGCGGCGCCGTCGTTCAGGGCGCAGCAGTTGCCGGCGTTGATGCGGCCGTCGGGGCGGAAGACGGGCTTCAGCTGGGACACGGCCTCGTAGGTGACGCCGGCGCGCGGGCCGTCGTCGGACGAGACCACGGTGCCGTCGGGCAGCGTGACCGGCGTGATCTCGCGGGCCCAGAAGCCGTCCGCGATGGCCTTCTCGGCGAGGTTCTGCGAGCGGACGCCGAACTCGTCCATCTCCTTGCGCGAGATCCCCTTGAGCAGAGCCAGGTTCTCGGCGGTCTGGCCCATGGGGATGTAGACGTCCGGCACGACGTCCACCGAACGCGGGTCGGCCCACTCCGAGGCACCCGACGCCGTGACGGAAGCGGTGCGCGCCTCGGCCTCGCCGAACAGCGGGTTGTGCGTGTCCGGCCACGAGTCGGAGCTGCCCTTGGCGAACCGCGACACGGTCTCGACGCCGGCGCTGATGAACACGTCGCCCTCGCCCGCCTTGATGGCGTGCAGCGCCATGCGCGTGGTCTGCAGGGAAGAAGCGCAGTAACGGGTCACGGTCGTGCCGGGCAGGTTGTCGTAGCCCAGCAGCACGGACACGACGCGCGCCATGTTGAAGCCCTGCTCGCCGCCGGGCAGGCCGCAGCCGAGCATCAGGTCGTCGATCTGCGCGGGGTCGAGCTGCGGCACCTTGTCCAGTGCCGCGCGAATCATCCGCGCCACCAGGTCGTCGGGCCGCACGTCCTTCAGCGAGCCCTTGCCCGCACGGCCGATGGGGGAGCGGGCGGCGGAGACGATCACGGCCTCAGGCATCACGAAACTCCTCGTTGAGAGTCAAGGTTGCCTTCGAGCCTAGTTAACGTCCGCTCACCCCGGCCAGCGCGAGTGACGAGAATTCCGAAACTCATGCGTGCCGCTTCTGCAGCCACCCCGGCACGCGTGAGGGCCGCACCGCCAACGCAGCCGCCGACCGCAACGGCAGAGCGGGGGCGACCCAGCCCGGCCACAGCCCCGCCACCTGGCACAACGGCGCCAGCAGCACACCGGCCGCCGCCTCGTAGCCGACGGAACTGGGGTGGAAGCGGTCCGAGCTGAACATGTCGACGTGCCGCGCCATGAACTCCGGCGCCAGCAGGTTCGCCAGCGACACCGGCACGCCACCGGCTTCTCGCACCGCGGCGGTCTGCGCGGCCGCGAGACGCAGGCTGTACTGATGCCCGACCATCCGCAACGGCTGGGGAATCGGCCGCACGATCCCCAGGTCGGGGCACGTGCCGACGACGACGCCGCAGCCGATCGCGCGCAGCTTGCGCACCTGCTCGCCCAGCAGTCGCCCCGACTCGCCCGGGCTCATCCGCGACGTCACGTCGTTCGCGCCGATGATGATCAACGCGACCTGTGGCAGGCCCAGTACGGCCGCGTCGACCTGCGGCACCAGGTCGCGGGTGGTCGAGCCGCTGATGGCGTACGTCGACAGGCGCACCGGCCGTTCGGCCTCCTCCGCCAGCGCCTCGGCCAGCAGCACACCCGGCATCTGCGAGGGATGGGTCACACCCACACCCACCGCCATCGAGTCGCCGAGCACCGCCAGCCGCACCGGATCGCGGCCGTCGTCGAGGTACACGCCGTCCGGCGCCGGCCACAGGTGCTCCAGCACGCCAATGGCCGTCCTGGCACGTCTTCCCTGCTCCGTGAGCAGTCCCACCAGTGCGCCGGAGAGGCCTCCGAGCGTCGCGGCGGTCATCGCCACAGCACGCAGCGTCCTGAGTCCGATCATCCGCAACACCCCCTTTCCAGTGGAATCGTCGGTTCCGCTGTTCGAATTAACCTCCGCAGTCACTCGAGCTAGGCTTCGTCCCGCTATCTCGGAGAGTGGGAGCAGGGAGTAGATACCGGTGGAGTACGTCGAGCACGTCGTCGATCTGGTCGGCAACACGCCGCTGGTCAAGCTCAACTCCCTGACCACGGGGATCAAGGCCACGGTGCTGGCCAAGGTCGAGTACCTGAACCCCGGTGGCAGCGTGAAGGACCGCATCGCGCTGCGGATGGTCGAGGCCGCGGAGAAATCGGGTGAACTTCAGCCCGGCGGCACGATCGTCGAGCCGACCTCGGGCAACACCGGCGTCGGCCTCGCCCTGGTCGCCCAGCGCAAGGGCTACAAGTGCGTGTTCGTCTGCCCCGACAAGGTCAGCGAGGACAAGCGCAACGTCCTCAAGGCCTACGGCGCCGAGGTCGTGGTGTGCCCGACCGCCGTCGCGCCCGAGCACCCGGACTCGTACTACAACGTCTCCGACCGGCTCGTCCGCGAGATCCCCGGCGCGTGGAAGCCCGACCAGTACTCCAACCCGGAGAACCCGGCGAGCCACTACCACCAGACCGGCCCCGAGATCTGGCGCCAGACCGCCGGCAAGATCACTCACTTCGTCGCGGGCGTCGGCACCGGCGGCACGATCTCCGGCACCGGCCGCTACCTCAAGGAGATCTCGGACGGCGCCGTGCAGGTCATCGGCGCCGACCCGGAAGGCTCCGTCTACTCCGGCGGCACCGGCCGCCCGTACCTGGTCGAGGGCGTCGGCGAGGACTTCTGGCCCGAGGCGTACGACAAGACCATCTGCGACCAGATCGTCGAGGTCTCCGACGCGGACTCGTTCGACACCACCCGCCGCCTCGCCCGCGAGGAAGGCCTGCTCGTCGGCGGTTCCTGCGGCATGGCGGCCGCCGCCGCGCTGCGCATCGCGAAGGACCTGCCGGAAGACGCCGTCGTGGTCGTGATCCTCCCGGACGGTGGCCGCGGCTACCTGTCCAAGGTCTTCAACGACCGCTGGATGGCGTCCTACGGCTTCCTGCCGCCCGACTCGACCGGCGCGACCGTCGGCGACGTGCTGCGCCGCAAGGGCGGAATGCTCCCCGACCTCGTGCACGCGCACCCCAACGAGACCGTGGGTGACGCCGTCGCGATCCTGCGCGAGTTCGGTGTCTCGCAGATGCCCGTCGTCAACGCCGAACCGCCCATCATGGCGGCCGAGGTCGCGGGCGCCGTGAACGAGCGCGACCTGCTCGACGCCCTGTTCACCGGCAAGGCCCAGCTGTCCGACCGCCTCGACAAGCACATGTCGCCGCCGCTGCCCACGCTCGGCGCCGGTGAGCCGGTCGGCATCGCCATGAACGCGCTCTCGCACGCCGACGCGGCCCTCGTGCTGGAGGACGGCAAGCCTGCCGGAGTCGTAACTCGTCAGGACATTCTGGGGTTCTTGGCTGGTCGCTGAGCGTAGAGGCCGGTGCGTCCGATAGCGTGACGCCCCAGATCATCATCAGTCTTACTCGTACCCACGGCCCAGCCAAGGGGGTTGGAAACCGGATGAACGCTCCGCAGCCGCCAGGAAACCAGTTCGGCGGTCAGCCGCAGCAGGAGCCCAACGCGGACGCCACGCAGATCGTCCCGGGAGGTGGGCAGCCGACTTCGGCATACCCGAACCCGGACGCGACGCAGGTCGTCTCGCCTGGTCAGGCTCCCGCCGCACCGCAGCAGAATGCGGACGCCACCCAGGTCGTCAGCCCCGGGCAGGTGCCTCCTGCTTCGGGTGGCTTCCCGGCGCAGGGACCCGGCTCTGGCGGTTTCCCCGCCCAGCAGCCGCCCCAGTACGGCGCTCCGCAGCAGCCCTACGGTCAGCCGCAGCAGCCTTACGGCGCGCCGCAGTCGAACCCGTACGGCCAGCCTCAGCAGCAGGCCTACGGTCAGCCGCAGCAGCCCTACGGCGCTCCGCAGTCGAGCCCGTACGGCCAGCCTCAGCAGCAGGCCTACGGTGGCGCACCCGGCGGCTACGGCCAGCCCGGTTACGGCGCCCCGATGCCTCCGACCGGCTACGCCGAGTGGGGTTCGCGCGCCGTCGCGGGCCTCATCGACTACGCCGCTCCCGGCCTGGTCGCCGGTCTGATCATCGGTGTCTTCAGCGCGATCGGCGCGAGCTCGGGTGACGCGTCCTCCGCCGGCCTCTTCATCCTGATCGCGTACGTGGTCGGCTACGGCGGCCTCTTCGGCTTCTACATCTGGAACACGGTCCTCAAGGGCGGTTCCACGGGCCAGTCGATCGGCAAGAAGGTCGCGAAGATCAAGGTCATCAAGGAGGACACGCAGCAGCCGCCCGGCGGCGGTGTGGCCTTCCTGCGCCTTCTGCTGAACAACGCGTTCGGTCTGCTCTGCGGCATCGGCTCGCTGATCAACTACCTCGCGCCGTTGTGGAACCAGCCGAAGAAGGAGACCTACTCCGACAAGATCTGCGGCACGGTCGTCATCAACTGGCCGGACACCGCGTCCTACGGCGGCGGCGGTTACCCGCAGCAGCCCGGCACCGGTGGCTACCCGCAGCAGCCGAGCACGGGCGGTTACCCGCAGCAGCAGCCTCCGCAGCAGGGCGGCTACGGCCAGCCCCCGCAGCAGGGTTACGGCGGCCAGCAGCAGGGCTGGTAAGTCCTTCTGCAGCACTTCGACCAGCCCCCGGCCATCACGGCCGGGGGCTGGTCTGTTTTCACTGCTTGGACACTTGCGGTCGGCGGCCAGATGGGTGAGTACCCTTCGAACATGAGCACCCCATACGGCTTCGCCACCAGGGCGATCCACGCCGGTCAGGACCCGGACCCGACCACGGGTGCGGTGAACGTGCCCATCTACGCGACCTCGACGTACGCCCAGGACGGCGTCGGAGGCCTGCGTGAGGGCTTCGAGTACTCGCGCACCGGCAACCCGACCCGCCGCGCACTGGAGACGTGCCTCGCGTCGCTCGAACGCGGCCGCTACGGCCGTGCGTTCTCCTCCGGCATGGGTGCGACCGACGCGGCACTGCGCACGTTCCTCAAGCCCGGCGACCACATCGTCATCCCGAACGACGCCTACGGCGGCACGTTCCGGCTGATCGACAAGGTCTTCTCGCAGTGGGGCGTCACCCACTCGCCGGCTCCCGTGTCCGACGTGGACGCGATCCGCGCCGCCATCCGTCCCGAGACGAAGCTCGTGTGGATCGAGACGCCCACGAACCCGTTGCTGAACATCGGCGACATCGCCGCCATCGCGTCTGTCGCGCACGAGTCCGGCGCGAAGCTGGTCGTGGACAACACCTTCGCCTCGCCCGCCCTGCAGACTCCGTTGGAGTTGGGTGCGGACGTCGTGCTGCACTCCACCACCAAGTACGTCGGCGGGCACTCCGACGTCGTGGGCGGTGCGTTGATCACCTCTGATGAGGAGGTCGACGCGGCGTTCGGCTTCCTGCAGAACGGTGCCGGAGCTGTGCCCGGGCCGTTCGACGCCTACCTGACGTTGCGCGGCATCAAGACTCTGCAGCTGCGGATGGAGAAGCACTCCGACAACGCCGAGCTGGTCGCCGAGGCCCTGACCCGGCACCCTCGCGTGAAGAAGGTCATCTACCCCGGCCTGGAGTCGCACCCCGGCCACGCCGTCGCGGCCAAGCAGATGAGCCGGTTCGGCGGGATGGTGTCGTTCATCGTCGACGGTGGCGAGGAGGCGGCTCTGGAGGTCTGCTCGCGGACCAAGCTGTTCCTGCTGGCCGAGTCGCTGGGCGGGGTCGAGTCGTTGATCGAGCACCCCGGGAAGATGACGCACGCGTCTACTTCCGGGTCGTTGCTGGAGGTTCCGGCGGACCTGATTCGGGTGTCGGTGGGTATTGAGTCCGGTGACGACCTGGTGGCTGACCTGCTCGAAGCCCTGGGCTGAGTTCGGCCGCGCGGGTTGCGTGCGGGCGTTTGTCGCGTTCCAGCGGGGTTGGTCGCGTTCCGTGCGAGTGGTCGCCTTGCGAGGGTGGGCGCGTGGGTAGTGACGAAGTGCGGGGTTGCGATTGGGGCTTGACCTTGAGCCTCTGGCGGGATGCTTGACGGCCGGAAAAGGCCGGGCTGAAAAGCGCCCGGCCGTGCCCATGAGGGGAGCATCCCGCCCACTCAAGGTAAAGCCCCAATCGCCATGAGCGGAGTGCACCGCTTACCCGGCGCCCTAGGTTCAGACTGCTCGCTCCGCATCGCCACGCCAGACTTCGTACGTGGTTGCTTTGCGAGGGGCCGTGCCTGGTGGCACCGCGCGCCAGACCTCGTACGTGGTCGCCTTGCGTTGGCGGGCGCCGGTTGGCACCGCGCGGGTCCTTGCGGTGGCCGGGCACGTTCCAGCGGAGGGGTGACCTCCGCACATGCGAAAGGCCCCTCCCGTGTGGGAGGGGCCTTCTGCGTCTTCTAAGGCTTCTTCGAGCCGCCGAACCTGTCCACGTTCTCGGCCTCGGCTGTCGGAGCCGACGGTAGGTCGGCACCGTTCACACAGCCGCCGACGAACTGGATCGCGTCGCCGGTGCGGACGAAGCGGCCGGCCTCGTCACAGCCTGCGTGCGCCACGGTCAGGAACGCCGCGCCGGTCAGTGCCACAGCCGTGGTCACGGCTCCGACCAGCGGAATCACCGCGGCCACGCGTCGCGCGAATGCCATGCCACCTCCACCCGATGTGAGTCCCCCGTAAGGCAGCCTACCGGGGTATCGGCGTCAGAGGTTGCCGCGTCGCTCCTGTTCGCGCTCGATCGCCTCGAAAAGGGCCTTGAAGTTGCCCTTGCCGAAGCCCAGCGAGCCGTGCCGCTCGATCATTTCGTAGAAGACGGTCGGGCGGTCGCCGATCGGCTTCGTGAAGATCTGCAGCAGGTAGCCGTCCTCGTCGCGGTCGACCAGGATGCGGTGTTCCTTCAGGGTCTCGATCGGGACGCGGACCTCGCCGATGCGCGCACGCAGCGCCGGGTCGTCGTAGTAGGAGTCCGGCGTTTCGAGGAACTCGACACCTGCGTCGCGCATGGCCGTGACGGTCTTGATGATGTCGTTGGTCGCCAGCGCGATGTGCTGGACGCCCGCGCCCTCGTAGAACTCCAGGTACTCGTCGATCTGCGACTTCTTCTTCGCGATCGCCGGCTCGTTCAGCGGGAACTTGACCCGGTGGTTGCCGTTGGAGACGACCTTGGACATCAGCGCCGAGTAGTCCGTGGCGATGTCGTCGCCGATGAACTCCGCCATGTTCACGAAGCCCATGACGCGGTTGTACCACTCGACCCAGTAGTCCATCTTGCCGAGCTCGACGTTGCCGACGCAGTGGTCGACGGCCTGGAACAGGCGCTTCGGGGCGCCTTCCGGACGCTTCACGGACGAGCTGCGTGCCACGTAACCGGGCAGGTAGATGCCCTCGTACTTCGAGCGGTCGACGAGCGTGTGGCGGGTCTCGCCGTACGTCGCGATCGCGGCGAGGCGCACGGTGCCGTGTTCGTCGGACACGTCGTGCGGCTCTTCGAGGACGGTCGCGCCCTGCTCGCGGGCGTGCTTGATGCACTGGTCGACGTCGCCGACCTCCAGTGCGAGGTCCACGACGCCGTCGCCGTGACGACGGTGGTGGTCGAGGAGTTCGGAACCGGGCGTGACGCCGCCGTGGATCACGAAGCGGGCCGAGCCCGACTTCAGCACGAACGACTTGTGGCTGCGCTGGCCGGTCTCGGGGCCCGCGTAGGCCACGAGCTCCATGCCGAACGCCACCTGGTAGAGCCACGCGGTCTGCGTGGCGTTGCCCGCGACGAACACCACGGCGTCCATGGCGCGCACGGGGAAGGGGTCCTTGGTCGCGTCGTAGTCGACCAACCCCACGAGCTGCCGGAGCTGGTCGTAGCTCACGTCGTCAAGCTGCTGCGTCATGTTCATCAGCATGATTCGACCTAGCAGGATGAGCAACAGTCAGCGAATTCACAGGACATTTTGTATAGTGATCTATGCCCTTGGATCAGCAGAGTGAGCACTCTGACCAGCCCGTGGACGAACTGGACGCGAAGCTGCTCCTGCTCTTGACGGACGAGCCCCGGCTGGGCGTCCTCGAATGCTCCCGCCGGCTGGGCGTCGCGCGGGGAACCGTGCAGGCCCGGCTGGACAGGCTGGTCGAGCGGGGCGTGCTCACCGGGTTCCCGCCGGCGCTCGACCTCGGCGCGATGGGCTACGGGCTGACGGCGTTCGCGACGGTGGAGATCGCACAGGGGCGCCGTGCCGAAGTGTGTGAAGGGCTGGCCGCGATCAGTGAGGTGTGCGAGGTGCACGCGACTACGGGCCAAGGCGATCTGTTCGTGAGAATGGTCGCGAGGTCGAATGCGGATCTGCAGCGCGTGGTCGATCACATTGTCGACGTGCCTCACGTTCGTCGTTTGTCGACCTCTATTGCTTTGTCGACGCCAGTGCCTCCACGCGTGCGGCCTCTACTGGAACGCGTGAAGGGGCGGCCACCTAGGTGACCGCCCCTTCGCACGTTTTTGTGGCGTGACTACGCCTGGTAAGGAACCGCGGAGATCAGCGTGACCTTCTGCTGCTTGCCGTTCGGCAGCTCGTAGGACACGGTCTCGCCGTCCTTCGCGCCGTTGAGCGCCTTTCCGAGCGGCGAAAGCGGGGAGTAGACCTCCATCTCGCCGTGCGCGCCCTCCTCGCGAGTCGCCAGCAAGAAGGTTTCCGACTCGTTGTCGCCTTCGTAGCGGATCGTGAGCACCGTGCCCGGCGCTGCGACACCCTTGGTGGTGGGAGCCTCGCCGACCTTGGCGGCCTGGAGCAGTTCGTGCAGCTGGCGGATGCGCGCCTCCTGCTTGCCCTGCTCCTCGCGGGCCGCGTGGTAGCCGCCGTTCTCGCGGAGGTCGCCCTCTTCGCGACGAGCGTTGATCTCGGCAGCCATGACCGGGCGGTACGCGATAAGTTCGTCCAGCTCAGCCTTGAGCCGGTCGTAGGCCTCCTGGGTCAGCCAGGTCACCTGGGTGTCGCTCACGGTCACCAACTCCTCGTCTTGCTCTGGTGCACGCGTGTCACCAGATAGTTCCCGGGCCGCTGGCCCGGAACGGAAAAACACGGCCCGCGCCGGGGCCGTGCTTGAGCGGCAATAGTAACACGCAGACAACGTTCAGCGACGGCGATTTGTTCCCCATCTCGCCGTTTAAACCGCAGATCACCCGCTTGGCCGCTAGCTCGTGGACAAGTAGGCGGGAACCTGGTAGGAGCACCCGAACACCTCGCCGGTGACCGGCGGCTTCGAGGTGCGGAGAACTGTTGTCTCTACGACGACGTCATTTCCCGGCGGCACCAGAACTTCGCGTCTACCCGCTTCGTCCCCGTCCTTGGACCGGGCCCGAATGATGCAGACGGCAGCGCGCTCCGGTTGATCGCGGGAAACCTCGAAACTGACCTTCACCTGGTCGTCGTTGAGGAGGATGAACGCGGTCTGCTTGGCTTCGATCGGTTTAGTGCCGAGATTTCGGTAACCGACGAAGGCGATCAGGGCACCCACCGCGACGGCTACAGCGAGTAACACCCACCGCGCCCACTTGGCCAGCGGCTTGCGGCTCTGTTTGCTGTAGCGCCCCTCGGGGAGCACGCGCTGTGCCACTTGTCCGCGCCCTCCTGAGCCTCTGGGGAACAATGGTGCCCGGCGTTCAGTTGATGAGTGTCGCAGGACCGTTCACACAGGAGGACCACGGGGGTCATGGCCGAAAAGCTGCGCCTTATGGCAGTGCACGCACATCCCGACGACGAGTCGAGCAAGGGCGCGGCCTCGATGGCTCGCTACATCGCGGAAGGGCACGACGTGATGGTCGTGACCTGTACCGACGGTGGTGCGGGCAGCATCCTCAACCCGGCGATGGACAGGCCGGACGTGCTCGAGAACATCATCGAGGTCCGCCGCGAGGAGATGGCCCGCGCGGCCAAGATCCTCGGCATCCAGCACCGCTGGCTGGGCTTCAAGGACTCGGGCCTGCCCGAGGGCGACCCGCTGCCGCCGCTGCCCGAGGGGTGCTTCGCCCTCGTGCCGCTGGAGGAGTCGGTGCCGTCCCTGGTGGAGGCCATCCGCGACTTCCGCCCGCACGTCGTGGTGACGTACGACGAGAACGGCGGCTACCCGCACCCCGACCACATCCGCACGCACGAGATCTCGATGGCAGCCCTGGACGCCGCCGCCGACGCTTCGTACCAGCCGGAACTGGGCGAACCGTGGGAACCGCAGAAGGTCTACTACGGCCACGGCTTCTCGCGCGCCAAGATCGTCGCGTTCCACGAGGCGATGGAAGCGCGCGGCATCGAGTCGCCGTACACCGAGTGGCTCGCGAACTGGAGCACCGACCGCCCGGACGTGATGGACCGCGTGACCACCCAGGTCGAGTGCGCGGACTACTTCGACGTCCGCGACGAGGCTTTGAAAGCGCACGCCACCCAGATCGACCCGACCAGCCGCTGGTTCGCCATCCCGATGGAGCTGCAGCGCGAGATCTGGCCGACCGAGGAGTACGAGCTCGTGCGGTCGCAGGTGGACTCGACTCTGCCGGAGAACGACCTGTTCGCCGGAGTTAAGGTCTAGGGGTGCTTTCCCCAGACTTCTCCCTCGGCAGCACGGTGGCGCTGGTCGCCGTGCAGCCGTCGAACCCGAACGACGGCAATGACAAGGGCGGCCAGGGCGAGGACTTCGGCAAGTCCTCCCCGGTCGGCCTCGTCCTGCTGATCGTCTTCTTCATCGCGATCTTCTTCCTGGTCAAGTCGATGAACAAGCACATCAAGGGCTTGCCGGCGTCGTTCGACGAGCCGGCCGAGGGTGCCGCTGTGCCTGCCACGGAGCCTTCTGAGTCCGCGGACGAGCCTTCGGTCTCCAAGGCTGCGAAGGCTTCGAAGAAGAAGGACTGACGTCGCGGCCCGTGGTGGTGAAACGACTCGCTCGATTGTCATGATCGCGAGTTGTCCACAGGTTTGAGCTTGCTGACCTGCGGCGATGTCGGAACGCGCTAGCTTGTGGATAGGCGGGAACGCAAATCGCGTTTCCTTCGTTCCGCAAGAGGAGGAAGCGCGGGGGGCGAGGGTCAGGTCAGCCCGACCAGGTCAGATCTTCTGTGTCGCGGCAGACGGGACGTGGGCCACGGCAGGTCCAGCCGGCCCGCCCGGCCAGCTCAGGCAGCCCAGCCCGCTCGGGCAGTCCGCCCAGCTAGGCAACGCAGACACGCAGCCAGCTGGGCCACGCGGCCGCACAGCCAGGCCAGCCCACCTCGGCCAAGCCGACTCAAGCAAGCGAGTCCTACGCGAGGCCACCCGCGCTGTGCACGCCCGGCCAGCTGAGCCAGGCCAGCCGAGCCGGGCGCAGCCGACCTCAAGTCAGCACAGCCGGGTCGAGACAACGAAGTCGTGGACCTCGTCGAACGCCGGCGGCTCCACCGGCAGGTCGCTGTTCTCCCGCGCCTGCCGCAACTCCTCCTGCCAATGCGTGAGGTCCGCCTCCAGCCGTTCGGGAGCGGGCCGCCCCGGCACTCCGGCCAGCGCCCGGTGCTCGCCGAGGATCTTGGCCTCGATGAGACCCGGCAGGTAGTCCGGGCCGTCGAGCTTCTCGAGCAGCGTCGGCAGGTGCGCGTTCACCTCGCCGGTGCGCAGCAGGTGCACGCCCGTCAGCAGCGCGCGGAACGTGTAGAGCAGCGGCTTGATCTCGGCGGTCTTCTCGAAGAGCCGCCATTGCGTCGCGGCGAACCCGCGGTAGTGGTGCCCGTGCCGTGAGGTCAGGCATCCCGCGGCTAGGTCGGCCAGCTTGCGGTGCGCGTCCGTGGTGTGCACGACCAGCGGTGAGAGCAGCTGTTCCAGCACGTAGCCGTTGGGGCGGGTCAGCAGGCGGCAGAACTTCTGCACGTCGTGCGTGACCAGGTCGATCTCGACGCCGTCGCGCACCCACATCCGTTCCTTGGTCTCCGGGCCGTGCCGCAGGCCCAGGATCTCCGCGAGCGGCAGGACGTGCACGCCTCGCAGGTCCACGTCCGAGTCCCGCGACGGGAAGCCGTACAGGTGCGCGCCGGAGACGGTCGCGAACAGCAGGCCGTGCGACTGCTCGGCGACCACGTCGCTCAGGTCCGGTACCTCGTAGCTCACAACATCCTCCTGCGCACCGACACCAACCAGTCCTCGACCCGCGCCCGGTCCGGGTCCTCCGGCAGCGGGCTTTCCACGCTTGCGATCTCGTCGCCGAGCCGGTGAGCCCAGGCGACCGCGTCGTCCCACGGCATCTCCCCGTTGCGGATCTTGAGGAGCGCGCGGTCCGCGGCGATGTCGTAGCGGCCGGTGCGCAGCAGGTTCAGGCCCACCAAGCGCAGCCGCACGACGTGCATGAGCTGCTTCGGCTTGAGGTTGCGACCCGCGCGCGACAGCTGCATCTCCGTTGCGCGCGTGAACGCTCGTACGGCATACCGGGAGAGGAACGCGGGCAGTAGATCCCGCAGCTCCTCTCCCATCGGCGTGCTGATCTCCACCAGCGGGCTCACCAGCGTTTCGAGCACCGTCGGGTTCGACTTCAGGCCCAGTCGGCAGAAGTGCTCGACCTCCCAGCTGAGTTGCTCCGGGTCCGGTCCCTCGACGCTCGTCGGGGGTTTCTCCAGGCGCCAGAACGCTTCCGTGGGCGCGACGAACACCCCGCGTCTGTCCACATCGGATTCCGCGCTCGCGAGCCCGTAGGCGTGCGAGCCGATCACGGCTTCGAGGATCACAGTCTTGGGTCCACCGGTTCCGACTCCAGCGCGAGCACGCCGAAGACGCACTCGTGCACCCGCCACAGGGGTTCGCCGCGCACGAGACGCTCCAGGGCCTCGATGCCCAGGGCGTACTCGCGCAGGGCGAGTCCGCGCTTGCGGCCGAGGGCACGCTTGCGCAGCCGCGACAGGTTCGACGGCGTCGTGTAGTCCGGGCCGTAGATGATCCGCAGGTACTCGCGCCCGCGCACCTTCACACCCGGCTGCACACGTCCGCCGAGGTTCGCCAGCGGCTTCACGACCATGCCCTCACCGCCGTCCGCGGTCAGCTCCTCCCACCACCGCACACCGGCGGCCACCTGCGACGGGTCGCCGACGTCGACCACGAGGTGCCGGGTGTGCTGGAACAACGGACCTTCCAAACGCCCCAAAGTCTCCAGGTGCCACAGGTGCGAACGGTCGTGGAACGTCTGCCCCTCGGCCGCGAGCAGCTGGAACGGCGCGATCCGCACGCCCTCCAACCCCTCCACTGGCCAGCAATATCGCTCGTACGCGGCGCTGTAGGCCGCGGCGTTCGAGGCACGCTGCGACGTGCGCGCCAACAGGTCCGCCACGTCCACGCCACGAGCGACAGCCGCGGACAACGCGTCGACCGCCACCGGCAGCGCACCGCCGGCCGCCGCCCCGACCGCCGCGTACTGCTCGCGGATCAGCCCGGAGGCCTTGGCGTTCCACGGCATCAGCTCGGCGTCGAGGAGCAGCCAGTCCGTGGCGAACTCGTCGAACAGCCCGGCACAGGCCGAACGCACGCGATCAAGCAACGACGAACCCAGCGCGCCGTCGAAGAACGCACGTCCGGTGCGGGTGTAGATCGCACCACCTTCCTTGCGCACCAACAACACCGCACGCGAGCCCATGTGCTTCTCCTCGCAGATCACCTGCGTGACACCGGCCGCGAGGTAGTCGGCGAACGCCTCCGATGGGTGCTCCAGCACGTCGTCTCGCTGCGAGGTCGCCACAGGCGCCATCGTCGGCGGCAGGTACAGCAGGTCGTGCGGGTCGATCGCGAACCGGCTCATGACCTCCAGTGCCGAAGCCGACTGCTCCGCGCGGATCGTCACGGCACCGATCAGCGACGTGTCGATCCGGCGCAGACCGGTGACGTCGGTGAGCGCCAGCACGTCCGGCGCGCGCTCGACGGCCTTCGGCGGGAACGGCGCGTCGCTCTCGTACCAGACCTGATGTGCCTTCACGGAGACGGTTTCCTTCTCCGGGTAGCGCAACGCGGTCAGCTTCCCGCCGAACACCACGCCCGTTTCGAGGCACATGGTGTTGTTGATCCACTCGGCCTCGGGCACCAGAACATGGCCGTACAGCACCATCGCCGCACCGCGGTAGTCGTTCGCCCACGGCAGGCGCACCGGCATTCCGTGCGCGTCGGTCTCGCCGGTCGTGTCGCCGTACAATGCGAAACTGCGCACCTTCGCGGACGCACGGCCGTGGTAGCGCTCGGGCAGGCCGGCGTGCGCGACGACGAGGTTTCCGCCGTCCAGCACGTAATGCGCGACCAGGCCGTCGCAGAACCGAGTCGCGGCCAGGCGGAACTCCTCCGACTCGTGTGCGAGCTGCTCCAGCGACTTCTCCAGCCCGTGCCGGACCGTCACCTTGTGCCCACGCATCGCCCGCACGAGCTTCTCCTCGTGGTTTCCGCGCACGCTCAAGGCGTGACCGGCCGCGACCATGCCCATGACCAGGCGCAGCACGCCCGGAGTGTCCGGCCCGCGGTCCACCAAGTCGCCGACGAACACGGCCTTGCGGTCGCCGGGCGGGACCGCGTCCACAGCACGGCCTTCGTCGTCACGAACCAGCGAGTACCCGAGTTCGACGAGCAGCTCCTCCAGTTCCGCGCGGCAGCCGTGCACGTCACCGAACACGTCGAACGGGCCGGTCTCGTGCCTGAGATCGTTGAGCAGGCGCTCGTACACGATCGTCGAGTTGTCCACATCGGACTCGGAGCGCAGCACGTGGACGCGCTTGAAGCCCTCCTTGCCGAGGAACTTCAACGAGCGCCGCAAAGCCGACCGGTGCCGCTTCACGACGTGCGCGCCGAAGTCGCGGTCGGGACGCTGTGCGTTGCGCGCCAGGCACACCTCGGCCGGGGTGTCGAGGACGATCGCGACCGGCAGCACGTTCGCCTTCTTCGCGACCTCGATCAGCCTGGCGCGGTCCGGCGCCTGCACGTTGGTCGCGTCGATGACCGTGACGCGCCCGGCCTGCAGTCGCTTGTTCGCCACGTAGTGCAGCACGTCGAACGCGGCCGCGGAGGCCGACTGGTCGTTCTCGTCGTCGGACACGAGCCCGCGGAAGTAGTCGCTCGACAGCACCTGCGTGGGCAGGAAGTGCTTGCGCGCGAACGTGGACTTGCCGGAACCGGAGGCGCCGACCAGCACGACCAGACACAGGTCAGGGATCTTCAGTTCCATCAGTTCGCATCTCCCAAGCTGAACACGGCCATTTGGGTCGGCGCGCCGCGTTCGGCGTCCTCCGGCCCGATCGGCACGTACCGCACGCGGTAACCACGGCGTTCCGCGACACCGTCCGCCCACGCCGCGAACTCCACCCGAGTCCATTCGAAACGATGGTCGGAGTGCCGCATCTGCCCTTCCGGCAATGTGTCGAACAGCGCGTTGTACTCGACGTTCGGCGTCGTCACCAGCACGGTCGCCGGTCGCGCCACGGTGAAGACCGAGTGCTCCAGCGCGGGCAGGCGCGACGGGTCGACGTGCTCGACGACCTCCATCAGCACCGCCGCGTCGTAGCCGGCCAGTTCGGGGTCGGCGTACGTCAAAGCCGACTGCCGCAACGTGATCCGCTCACGCTGACGGTCTCCCATGCGGTCCAGGTGCAGCTTGCGCGCGGCCTCCTGCAACGCCTTCGCGGACACGTCGACACCGTGGATCTCGGTGAACTCGGGCTCGTTGACGAGTGCGCGCAGCAACGCCCCACCACCGCAACCGAGGTCGAGCACGCGCTTGGCCCGCGCGTCCTTCAAGGCCTTGATCACGGCCTCCTTGCGTTGCACGGCAAGGGAGATCTTCGGTTCGGCCAGCGCGTTGTCCAGCTCCTCCGGCTCGACCTCGTCGACGTCCGCGAGGCGTTCCAGGGCGGAGGTGATCAACGGTCGCTTGCGCGCCAGGTAGCGGGTGGTGATCAGCTCCTTGTCCGGGTGCGCCGCCAGCCAGCCGTCACCGGCCTTGAGCAGCTTGTCGACCTCGTCGGCCGCGACCCAGTAGTGCTTGCCGCCGTCGAGCACGGGCAGCAGCACGTAGAGGTGCTTCAGCGCGTCACTGAGCTTCACGGTGCCGGTCAGCGTCACGTCCGCGAACCGCGAGTCGCCGTGCTCGGAGACCGCGACGTCCCAGCCGAGTGGCGTGAACAACCGGTCCGCGAGCCGGTGCGGCAGCGCGGGAATGCGGATGACCAGCGGAATCGGCGTCGCGGCGAGCTCGGGGTAGCTCTCGCTGCGGCCGTTCATGGCCGTGCGGAAGACGCTGCCGAGCGCGACCGTGAGCAACGACCCGGCCGCGTAGGGCCTGTCGTTGACGTATTGGGTGAGCGTGCTGCCGGGACCTCGCACGAGCGCGATGGGGTCGACCTCCAGCAGGAGGGCGACCGTGCATTCCTCGTTCGTCGCCTTCGGGTAGAAGACGTGCGCGATGCCCGAACTCGTCGTGAAGGACTGAGCCCGGTCGGGATGCTTGTGCAGCAGGTGGCCGAGATCGGTCGCCGGCTGGTGCGTCGTGGTCAAGGTGAGCAACACGAGGTCGAGTCTGATCGACAGTCGGCCTTCGCGCTGCTCATTTAGTGTGGTTCGCATGACTAACCGGCTTGCGGACGCGACCAGCCCTTACCTGCTGCAGCACGCGGACAACCCGGTCGACTGGTGGCCGTGGTCCGCGGAGGCGTTCGAGGAGGCACGACGGCGCAACGTGCCGGTGCTGCTGTCCATCGGCTACGCGGCCTGCCACTGGTGTCACGTGATGGCGCACGAGTCCTTCGAGGACGCGGAGGTCGCCGCCTTCCTGAACGCGAACTTCGTGTCGGTGAAGGTGGATCGCGAGGAACGCCCGGACGTCGACGCCGTGTACATGGAGGTCACGCAGGCCATGACCGGCCAGGGCGGATGGCCGATGACGGTGTTCCTCACGCCGGAAGCGCGGCCATTCCACGCGGGCACCTACTACCCGCCGTCGCCGCGGCCGGGCATGCCGTCGTTCACGCAGCTCATCGAGGCCGTGTCGGCGACGTGGGCCGAACGCCCTGGCGAGATCCTGGAGTCCGCTTCCGCTGTGGTGGAGGAGATCTCGCGTCACGCGGCGCCGCTGCCTCCGTCCGCTGTGGACTCGGACGCGCTGGCGGGCGCCGTGGTGTCGTTGCTCGGAGAGTTCGACCGGCGCCACGGCGGATTCGGTGGGGCGCCGAAGTTCCCGCCGTCGATGGCGCTGGAGTTCCTGCTGCGCCACCACGAACGCACCGGCTCGGTCGAGGCCGTCTCGATGGCGACCGCGACGGCCGACGCGATGGCCAACGGCGGCCTGTACGACCAGCTCGGCGGCGGGTTCGCGCGGTACGGCGTCGACGCGTCGTGGGTGGTGCCGCACTTCGAGAAGATGTTGTACGACAACGCTTTGCTGCTCCGCTTCTACACGCACCTGACGCGGGTGACGCGTTCTGAGCGCTACGAGCGGGTCGCGCGGGACACGGCTTCGTTCCTGCTGCGGGATCTGCGCACGGCCGAGGGCGGGTTCGCGGCCTCGCTGGACGCGGACACCGAGGGTGTCGAGGGCCTGACCTACGTGTGGTCGTTCGAGGAACTGGGTGACGCGGCGGCCGCGTTCGGCGTGACCTCCGAGCCGAACTTCGAGGACGGGAAGTCGACGCTGCGGTTCGTGTCGGAGCCGGGGGAGGACGTGCGGGCCGCGCTGCTGGCGGTGCGCGCCGGAAGGCCGCAGCCCGGCCGGGACGACAAGGTGATCGCCTCCTGGAACGGCATGGCGATCGCCGCGCTGGCCGAGGCGGGCGCGTTCTTCGGTGAACCGTCGTGGATCGCGGCGGCCTCGGAGGCGGCGTCGTTGCTGGCCTCGGTGCACATGGTCGAGGGCAGGCTGCTGCGGACCTCGCGTGACGGCGTGGCGGGGCCGTCGTTCGGCGTGCTGGAGGACTACGGCTGCCTCGCCGACGGCCTGCTGGCGTTGCACCAGGTCACCGGCTCGATCCGGTGGCTCGATCTGGCGTGCGGCCTGCTGGACACCGCTCTCTCGCGGTTCGCCGTCCCGGACTCGCCCGGCGCCTACTACGACACCGCCGACGACGCCGAGACGCTGGTTCGCCGTCCCGCCGACTCGACCGACAACGCGTCGCCTTCCGGGGCGTCCTCGCTGGCCTCGGCCCTGGCGACGGCGTCTTTGCTGGCGGGCGCCGATCGTTCGTCGCTGTACTTCACCGCCGCGTCGGATGCAGTCACGCGGGCCGGTCTGCTGGCCGCGCGGGCGCCCCGGTTCGCCGGCCACTGGCTGACCGTCGCCGAAGCGTTGGTGGCCGGCCCGTTGCAGGTGGCCGTAGTAGGTGCCGACGACTCGCGCCGTGCGTCGCTATGGGCGGCGGCGGTGGCGCATGTGCCGGGAGGCGGCGTCGTCGTGGCCGGTGAGCCAGCGTCCGTGCCGTTGCTCGAAGACCGGCCGTTGGTCGATGAAGGCCCTGCGGCTTACGTGTGCCGTGGCTACGTGTGCGACAGGCCTGTCGTGTCGGTAGATGCCCTGGTCACTTCGCTGACGGCGAACACCACCCGCTGATTGCAGGCGTAACGTCGGTTACAACGTAATCAAGTAATCAGGGGTTGGTTGTAATGGGACGTGGATGGCGAGGACGAGGCGGGTGGCAGCAGGCTGACCTGCCCTCGGCCGACGACGCGGCGGCGTGGTTCGCGGGAAGGCTCCCGGACGCGTGGTTCGCCGGCACGCCCGAGGTGATCATCGACCGCGAGGAGATCACGGTCGTCGGCACGCTGCCCGCGCTGGAGGGCGAGTTCGACGACGCCTCGCGCGCCGCGGCCGAGTCGGGCCGCATCTCGCGCTGGCGTGAGGACACCCGCGAGGAACGCATCGAGATCGCCCGCCAGGCCGAGCACCGCTACGGCCGCAAGGTCGCGTGGGGTGCCGTGCAGGGCAGCACGCGCGAACTCTTCACGCACCTGGCCGTACCGGTCATGACGCGCCTGCGCCAGCCAGAACGCCAGGTGCTCGACACGCTGGTAGCCGCCGGCGTGGCCCGCTCACGGGCAGACGCTCTGGCATGGGCCGTGCGCCTTGTCGGCGAGCACGCGGACACGTGGCTCGACGAACTGCGTGACGCCATGTCGAAGGTTGACGATCTCCGCTCGCAGGGGCCTGATCTGGCCTAACCTCCTGCGTGTGGATCTGACGTCGGTCGCGGAAGCGGTCGTCCGGGACGAGCCGGGCGCGTTCGAAACGTTCATCAACGAGGCCCAGGGCCGCTCGCCCGACGAGATGTCGGCGGCGGCCCTGGTCCTGTCCTCGTCGCCGGACGTCCAGGTCAACGAGTTGCTCGGCAACCTGCTGTTCTACATCGGCGCGTGCGATGCGTTGGAGCCGTTGGTTCTGCGCGTCGTGGAAGCCTTCGAACGCGGTGACGGCGAGGCCTGGGAGCGCGCTCTTCTGCTGCCGCTGCAGGACGAGGACGTCCGCGCCGGCTTGCCGCACCGCGAGCGCCTTCTTGCCGCGGTGCCAACCGACTCGTGGCTGTACGGCCTGCTCATGGTCGTGGACCTCGAACCGCTGTTGGTGCTGCATCGGCCCAGTGGCACCGGTTTCGAGGTGACGATCGGCGGCCTCGGCGACAACTTCCAGCTCCACACGCTGCTCGCGTACCGCCTGGTCCCCGAGCACGTGCCCGGCGAACCGCCGCTGGACTCGTGGGTCGAGGCGGCGTCGGTGGGCCCGGACCTCCAGCCCGAGGGAGGAATCCGCGGCCAGTTCGAGCTTTCCGACGGCTTCGGCGACACGATCTGGAACGAGGGCCGTCCGTCCGACATCCCGCTGTTCGAGGGCCACCGGGTCGTCGTGCTGGGCCCGCCGCCGTACCAGCGCTCGTGGAACACGGGCCGCCTCTACCCGATGATGACGCCTCTCGTCGACATCGCTCGCGTGCTGCCCGCCGACGAGGCTGCTTCATGGCTCTCGAAGGTCAGCTCGTGAGCTTTTCCAGTAACAGAAGGAAAGTCCTCGACGACTCGCTTCCGCTGGATCGTCGTGTGACGGCGTTGTGCTACTGCCTGAACCGCTACCGGCCGATCGGGTTCCACGCGGCGTTGAGCTTTCTTCGGTTCGTGGCAGGTGACTTCATCCGTGACCCGGCCGCGTTGCCGAGGGCGATGGAACTGCTGACCGCGAGCTACTCCGCCTGGCAGGCCGAACTGCACGCTTACGGCGTGCTCCGGCGCCGTGCCAAGGAGTTGGGCTATCGGGTGCCGCATCCGTCCGCGCCCAACCCGAATCGTCCGTCGCACTGGTACGGCGCACCGCGCGAGGCCGCTCTTCACGCCGTGTGGTTCTGGTACTCGAAGGGCGACTCTGCGGACATCGACGTGCACAGCCTTGCCGTCGCCTTGATCGAGCGCGGCCGGTTCACGGCGGCACAGCGGGAGATCTTCGACCGGGTCCTCGCCGAGCCCGGCGACTCCCGGGCGATCGTCCGGCAGATGGCCGTCGTGGTCGCCAACCCCTGAACGCCTTTACGGCGCAACGACTTGCGCGGGAGTGTCAGACCCGTTCGCTATTGTTGAATTTGGGGGTACCCGGCCCGCGGCGTGTGTGTGGTGGGCCTCCGTTGGTTCGTGTGTTCCGGTTGGTTCGTGCGTTCCCCTCCGGAGCCCGATGACGCACCCGAGTGCGACCGTGGTGACACCGGCGACGGACACGAGCGTGAGTTCCTGTGCGCCCAGCAGTACGGAAGTTGCCAGGCCGGAGACCGGCATCAGGCCGATGAGCACGCCCGCGCGGTCGGAGCCCAGGCGGTTCACGGCGAAGTACCAGAGTCCGAAGGCCAGCGCGGTCACCACCACGGCCAGCAGTGCGAGAGAGAAGCCCTGCCTGGCGTTCGGCATCTGCCAGCCGCCGACGAACGTGCCGAGCACCGCGCCGATCACCGTCGCCAGGATGCACGTCCAGGTGGCCACGCCCAGCACGCCAAGGCGCCGTACGACTCCCACGGCGAACAAGGTGAAGCAGACCTCGCCGACCATCGTGATCAATGCGAGCGCAAGGCCCGGGCCGTGCCACGAGCCGCCGCCGGACAACAGCACGATGCCTGCCGCCACCACCACGGCGCCCACTACGGCCGATGCGGTCCGTTGGCGGGAGAGCAGTGCCAGTGCGATGGGGGCGCCGCCCATGACGGCGGCGACGAAGCCCGGTTCCGCGTACTGCTGGGCGGCGATGAGCACGGCGTTGAAGCCGAGCATGCCCGTGACGACCACACCGAGCAACGGCGGGATGTCACGCCACGACGGCATCGGCAGACGGCGTGCCACCAGCAGCAACACGGCCGCGCCGAGGGCGTAGCGCATGGCCTGACCGGTCAGGACCGGGTAGCCCTCCAGCATTCCCGTGATCGGAACGGACGCTCCGACGATCGTTGCCGCTGTCGCTCCCGCGGCCACCCCGAGTTTCATGCTCACCACCCTTGCGCTGGACTGGTCCAGATATAAGCTCCACTTCGATGGCTACGAACTGGACCACTTTTCGCGAGCTGCTGTTGCCGGGGCATCAGCGGCGGCGCGGCGTGGAGGTCGAACTGCGCCGGGCGATCCGGGACGGGCGGCTTCTGCCGGGCACGCGGCTACCGTCGAGCAGGGACCTGGCCGCGCAGCTGGACGTGGCGCGCGGGACGGTGACGTCGGCGTACACGCAGCTCGTCGCGGAGGGGTATCTCACCAGTCGGCGCGGGTCGGGGACGATCGTCGCGAGCCTTGGACCGGCCGGCGTGTGCGGTGTGCCGGAGCCACCGCCGCGGTGGCGGTACAACCTGCGGCCCGGGCTGCCCGCGCTGGGCGCGTTTCCCCGCGCCGAGTGGGTGGCGGCTCATCGCTCGGCGCTCGCCGAGCTCCCCGACGAGGACCTCGCCTATCCCGATCCTGCCGGTTTCGTGGGGCTGCGCAAGGAGATCGTCGATTACCTCTCGCGGGTGCGGGCGGTCGTCGCGAAGGACGCGGTGATCACCAACGGTGCGGCGGACGGGTTGCAGCTCACCGCCCGGATGCTGAACGGCAGCATCGCGATCGAGGAACCCAGCCACTTCGGCGGCGAGAACATGCTGCGGTCGCACGGACTCAACACCGTGCCGGTTCCGGTGGACGACAAGGGCATCCGGGTCGACCTTCTGTCCAAAACGGACTGCAAGGCGGTGCTGGTCACTGCGGCACACCAGTTCCCGCTGGGCGTGGTGCTGCATCCGGAACGGCGGCGGGCGCTCGTGGACTGGGCGCGCGAGCGGGACGCGTTGATCATCGAGGACGACTACGACGCCGAGCATCGGTACGACCGGCCGGCCCTGGGGGCGTTGCAGGCCCTCGCGCCCGAGCACGTGGTGTACCAGGGCACGACGAGCAAGGTGCTGGCGCCCGCGTTGCGCCTCGGGTGGCTCGTGGTGCCGGAACGGCTGCGCGAAGGCATCGTGCAACGCAAGCAGTACAACGACATGGGCACCGCCACGATCCCGCAGGCCGCGTTCGCGCACCTGTTGCGGACGGGTGGCTATGACCGGCATCTGCGCCGTACGCGCGCGCTCTACCGGAAGAGGCGGGACGCGCTGCTGGAAGCCGTTGCGGAGCATCTGCCCGCATGGCAGCCCATCGGCGTTGCGGCTGGCCTGCACGTCGTGCTGCGCATGCCTGACGGGACGGACGACCTCGCGTTGAAGAGCAGGCTTGCGGACCGTGGCATGCACGTCTGGGCGTTGGCGCAGTACACGCGCACGCCCATGTGGCCCGGTTTGGTGCTCGGTTACGCCGCGCTCACCCCTGACCGCCTGCGCGAGGCGGTCAGGGAGATCGCTGATGCGGCTGTTGCTTAGAGGATGTGCTCGCGGTCGGTGCACATGATGTGCTCGCGCGGGTCGCACATGATGTGTTCGCGGTCGCTCATGATGTGCTCGCGGTCGGTGCCGTCACCGGCGGCACCGAGCGTCGTCACCGCGGCGGCGGCGAACAGCAGGGCGGCCGCGACGATCTTGAAAGCGTTCATGGTTCGGTAAACCCCCAGGTAGAACGGTTGGCGGGGCAGCCTAGCCCGCGCCTCCAGAAATTGTCAGTGCCAGGGTGCACCATTGAACACGTGCTTCTCTCCGAAGTGGTCGACACGTCGGCCGCCGTAGCGGCGACCCGGTCGCGCCTGGCCAAGGTCAAGGCGCTGTCCGCGTTGCTGCGCGCGGCGACGGCGGACGTAGTGGTCGCGGTGGTGTCGTTCCTCATAGGCACCCCGCGGCAGGGTCGTATCGGTGCGGGCTGGCGCACCGTCGTCGACCTGGCCGTGCCTCCGGTCGCGCGTGCCGAACTGACGATCGCCGAGGTCGACGCCGCGCTCGCCGAGGTGGCCGCGACGTCCGGCAAGGGCTCTGCGCAGCGCCGGATCGACCTGCTGACGGCGTTGTTCGGGCGGTCGACCGAGGCCGAGCAGGACTTCTTGCGGCGGTTGCTCACCGGCGAGCTCCGCCAGGGCGCGCTGGAGGGCGTGATGCTCGACGCGATCGCCTCCGCCGCGGACGTGCCGGGCGAGACGGTGCGGCGCGCCTTCATGCTGTCCGGCCGCTTACCGGAGACCGCCGTGGCCGCGCTGGACGGCGGCGCGCCGGCCCTGGAGGCGTTCCGGCTGGAGGTCGGGCGCCCCCTGCGACCGATGCTGGCCTCGCCCGCGGAGTCGCTGGACGAGGCGCTGACCGAACTGGGCAGCGTCGTGGTGGAGCACAAGCTCGACGGCGCGCGCATCCAGGTGCACCGCTCCGGCGACGAGGTCCACGTCTACACGCGCACGTTGCGCGAGATCACCAAGACGGTGCCGGAGCTCGTCGAACTCGTGCGCGGCCTGCCCTGCACGTCGGTGGTGCTCGACGGCGAGACGCTGGCGCTGACCGACGAGGGCAGACCCCGCCCGTTCCAGGAGACGATGAGCCGGTTCGGCGCGCAGGACGAACGCGAGCTGCTGCTGCACCCGTACTTCTTCGACTGCCTGCACCTCGACGGCAAGGACCTGCTCGACGAGCCGCTGCGCGACCGCCTCGCCGCACTGCGGCAGGTGGCGGGCGAGCACGTCATCCCCGGAGTGCTGGACCCGTCACCGGAGGAGGCGGCGGCCGTCGTCACGGCATCGCTGTCCGCGGGCCACGAGGGCGTGATGGTGAAGTCGCTGGCCTCGCCCTACGCGGCAGGCCGCCGCGGCAAGGCCTGGCAGAAGGTGAAGCCGGTGCACACGCTCGACCTGGTCGTGCTCGGCGTCGAGTGGGGCAGCGGCCGCCGCCGCGGCTGGCTCTCGAACCTGCACCTGGGCGCCCGCGACCCGGACGGCGGCCCGCCCGTGATGGTCGGCAAGACCTTCAAGGGCCTCACCGACGAGCTGCTGAAGTGGCAGACCAAGGCCCTGCAGGAGATCGCCGCCGAACAGAACGACTGGGTGGTCATGGTCCGCCCCGAGCTGGTGATCGAGATCGAGCTGGACGGCGTGCAGGTCTCGCCGCGCTACCCCGGTGGCGTCGCGCTGCGGTTCGCCCGCGTCGTGCGCTACCGCCCGGACAAGGACCCGTCGGAGGCCACGACCATCGAGGAGGTGAGGGCGCTTCTGCCTGCCGCACAACCGAATCCCGAAGCCTGACCGCCGCTAGTGTGGCGGCATGGGGGAGTGCCGGGAGTTCAGCCGCGTCTACGCCGAGCCGGACGACTTCGCGCAGTGGACGGAGTTCGACCGCGGCGCGACGGTGAGCTGGTACGACGGTCGGGTCCTCGCCGTGCAGGACTTCGGCTTCACGATCCGAGTGGTCCTGCCGATCAGCCTCGACACCGGAGAAACCGTGCGGCTCGAGGTCTGGGTCGTCCTCGACTTCGGCGACAGCGGCGAACTCGCCTCCGAGCTGGAGAACGGCTGGCGCGGTGTGCCCGCCCGAGGACTCCTGCTCAACGTGGTCGAGCCCTGGCCGGAGGTCTACGGCGCCCCGGTGACGTTCGCCGGAGAACCAGGCGAGTGGTTGCCCCGCGTCACCGGCTCCGAGCACCCCGCCCTGCGGCGCGTGCTCACCGAGAAGTGGCCGGTCAGCGTGCTCGCGCTCGGGCGGTTCTGGTTCGAAAATCGGGTGCGGCCACCGGCGCCCGGCAATAGCGTCATGCCAGTGCCCGACGCTTCCGCGCTGCTCAGCGCATTCGACACCCAGGCCCGCTCCGCCGAGTGGGAGGCGTATCCCGACGCCGTGCAGGACGCGGAGGTGTTCCGGGTCGCCTGGGACAACCGCCGCGGGTTCGTCTCAGGCCCGCCCAACCTCCGCCTCGCCGGCGCCGAGCTGGACGCGGTGATCGCACGTCAGCGCGACTTCTTCGCCGCTCGCGGGCAGGCCGTCGAGTGGAAGACCTGGGGTCACGACAGGCCCTCTGACCTGCCGCAACGGCTGGAGGCGGCCGGGTTCGTCTCCGAGGGCCGCGAGACCGTGCTCGTCGGGCTCGCCGAGGAGATGGCGGGGCCGGTCCACCTCGAGGACGGCATCGTCCTGCTCGAGACCAGGGAGGAGGCAGACCTGCATCGGCTCGCCGCCACCGCCACGGAGGTGTTCGAGCACGACAGCGGCTGGCTCGCCGACTACCTGCTGGAGAAGAAGGACGACCCGAACACGGTCGTCGTGATCGCGGAAGCCGACGGCCAGGTCGTGTCGTCCGCGCGGCTGGAGATCGTGCCGGGCACCGAGTTCGGCGGGCTCTGGGGTGGCGGCACGCTGGAGCGGTGGCGGGGCAAGGGCATCTACCGCGCTCTCGTGGCGCACCGTGCGCGCGTCGCGCTCGAACGAGGTTTGAAGTACCTGCAGGTCGACGCGTCGGAGGACAGCAGGCCGATCCTGGAACGCCTCGGGTTCGTCGTGGTGACCACGACCACCGGTTACGTCTGGAAGCCGTGACGCGCCTGCCCCGAGCGGAAGCGGCCGTGAGACCGACTGCCCAAGTGAGACGGTGCGGGTATCGTGGAAGCACGTGCGGTTCATCGAAGGGCATCGACCCTCTTACGACCTGACCTACGACGACGTCTTCCTCGTTCCCGGCCGTAGTGCCGTGGAGTCCCGGTTCGGCGTCGACCTCTCCACTTCGGACGGCACCGGGGCCACGATCCCCATCGTCGTCGCGAACATGACGGCCGTGGCCGGGCGGCGGATGGCGGAGACCATCGCGCGGCGGGGCGGGCTCGTCGTCATCCCGCAGGACGTGCCCACCGAGGCCGTCGCGGAGATCATCGCGTGGGTCAAGGAGCGGCATCCCGTCTGGGACACCCCGTTGACGCTCACCACGCGTGACGCGGTGGCGGACGCCTGGAACCTGCTGCACAAGCGGGCGCACGGCGCGGTTGTCATCGTGGACGACGGTGGGCGGCCTCTTGGCGTTGTCGACGAGGCCGCGCTCACGGGCGTGGACCGGTTCGCGCGCCTTGGCGACGTCATGAACACCGACGTGCTGAAGCTGTCGCTCGACTCGCGGCCTCAGGACGTGTTCGACGAGTTGCACCACAGCGCGCACAAGATCGCGTTGGGCGTGGACGACTCGCTCCGGTTGAGGGGCGTGCTGACCGAGCTGACGGCGCTCAGGGCCGAGGTCTACCAGCCGGCCAAGGACGATGACGGCAAGCTGCGGGTCGCGGCCGCGGTCGGGGTCAACGGGGACGTGCGGGCCAAGGCCGAAGCGTTGATCAAGGCCGGGGTGGACGTGCTGGTCGTCGACACGGCGCACGGGCATCAGGAGAAGATGATCGCGGCGCTCAAGGCCGTGAAGGAAGCGAACCCGAGCGTGCCGGTCGCGGCGGGCAACGTCGTCACCGCGGAGGGTGTGCGGGACCTGGTCGAGGCCGGTGCGGACATCATCAAGGTCGGCGTCGGCCCCGGCGCGATGTGCACCACGCGGATGATGACCGGCGTGGGGCGGCCGCAGTTCAGCGCCGTCGCGGAGTGTTCGGCAGAGGCGCGCCGGCTCGGCAAGCACGTGTGGGCCGATGGCGGCGTGCGGCACCCACGCGACGTGGCGCTGGCGTTGGCGGCAGGGGCCAGCAGCGTGATGGTCGGCAGCTGGTTCGCGGGGACGTACGAGTCGCCTGGGGATTTGCAACGCGATGAGCGCGGGAACCTCTACAAAGAATCCTTCGGAATGGCGTCGAAGCGCGCTGTGACGGCGCGGACGCGCAGCGACAACGCGTTCGACCGGGCCAAGAAGGGGTTGTTCGAAGAGGGCATCTCGACCTCGAAGATGAGGTTGGACCCGGTGCGCCCGAGCGTGGAGGACCTGCTCGATGCGATAACGTCCGGCGTTCGCTCGGCCTGCACGTATGCCGGTGCGAACTCGCTGGAGGAATTCCACGACAAGGCTGTGCTCGGCATCCAGTCCGCCGCCGGATTCGCGGAAGGAAGGCCGTTGCCAGGGGGATGGTGAAAAAGTGGATGAAGCGGTCTCGGTAAGAGATCTCCGCAAAGTCTATAAAACGGGACAAAAACCCGCGGTGGACGGATTGAGTTTCGACGTCCGCCGGGGTGAGGTCTTCGGATTGCTCGGGCCCAACGGCGCGGGCAAGACGACCACGGTCGGTGTCCTCACCACGCGCGTCCGCCCCACCTCGGGGCAGGCGTTCGTGGAGGGCGTCGACGTGGTGGCCGACTCCAAGCGCGCGCGGCAGTTGCTGGCTGTCGTGCCGCAGCGCAACAACCTCGACCGGTCGCTCAACGCACGGCAGAACCTGTTGTTCCACGCGGCTTATCACGGCATCGGCCCGAAAGAACGCCAGGCGCTCGCCGACGACATCCTCGAGCGGATGGGTCTCAAGGACCATCAGAACGCGCTCGTCGACACGTTGTCCGGCGGTCAGGCGCAACGGCTGATGATCGCCCGCGCGCTGATGCACCGTCCCAAGGTCCTGTTCCTCGACGAACCGAGCACCGGCCTCGACCCGCAGGCCAGGCTCTTCGTCCACGAACGCGTCGCCGCACTGCACGCGGACGGCGTCACGGTCGTGCTCACCACGCACGACATGGACGAGGCCACGAAGCTGTGCGACCGCGTCGGCATCGTCGACCACGGCAAGCTGCTCACCCTGGACGCGCCGGACGAGCTCACGAAGAGCCTGCCCGGCAGCGACACGGTCAGTGTCACGGTGAGCCCCAACGGCCACGACATCGCCAAGATCACCCAAGCTCTGTCCGAAGTGGACGGCGCACAGCGCGTCGAGGAACTGAACGGCATGTATCGCGTCTACACCGACAGCGACACCTCGATCACGCTGCCCGCCGTGCTGAACGTCCTGCGGGACCTCGACGTCACGGTCAGCGACGTCGCGATCGGCAAGCCCAGCCTGGAAGACGTCTTCATCCACCTGACCGGCAGGGAGCTTCGGTGAGCCAACTCAGGACGTTCCAGGCGATCCTGTGGCGCGACGTCTTCGTCACAGGCCGCGAGCTGCCGAGCTTCCTCGCGCAGGTGATCATCCAGCCGTTCTTCATCCTCTTCATCTTCGCGAAGGTGCTGGGGGACATCGGGTACGTCCAGGACGACTTCGCCCAGGTGCTGTTACCCGGCATCATCGCGATGAACGGGTTCCTGGGCGCGCTGCAGAACACGACGCTGCCGCTGGTGCTGGACTTCTCGTGGACGCGCGAGATCGAGGACCGGCTGCTCGCGCCGATCTCCATCCCGCTCGTCGCGGTGGAGAAGATCGTGTTCGGCGCGGTCCGCGGGTTCTTCGCGGCCGTGCTGATGGTGCCGGTCGGCTTCGTGATGCTCGACGTGTCGTGGGCGTGGTCGGGAATCCCCGGCGCCCTGCTGGTGATCGTTCTCGGATGTCTCGCCGGTGGCAGCGTCGGCCTCGTCATCGGCACGTCGGTGCCCGCGCGCCGGATCAACGTGATGTTCGCGGTGATCCTCACCCCGATCCTGTTCACGGGGTCCGCCCAGTTCCCGTGGCGGTCGCTGAGCGACGACCTGCTGTGGTTCAAGGTGGTCTGCGCGCTCAACCCGCTGACATACGTGAGCGAGGGCATGCGCGCCGAACTGGTGCCGGCCGTGCCGCACATCCCGCTGCCGATCGTGCTGCTCGTGCTCGTCTTCGCGATCGCCGGCTTCGGCGGACTCGGCCTGCGCGGCTTCATGAAGCGCGCTCTCGACTAAAGCCGAAATGAAGAACGGCCCCGCGCAACGAAATGCGCGGGGCCGTTCTCGTTCACGGCACTACGAGGCGTAGTCCTCCAGCATCTCGGTGACGAGAGCCGCGATCGGCGAACGCTCCGAGCGCGTCAGCGTGACGTGAGCGAAGAGCGGGTGGCCCTTCAGCTTCTCGATCACCGCCGCCACGCCGTCGTGCCGGCCCACCCGCAGGTTGTCGCGCTGCGCCACGTCGTGCGTCAGCACCACCCGCGAGTTGCTGCCCAGACGCGACAGCACGGTCAGCAACACGTTGCGCTCCAACGACTGCGCCTCGTCCACGATCACGAAGGAGTCGTGCAGCGAGCGGCCGCGGATGTGGGTGAGGGGCAGGACCTCGAGCATTCCTCGGTCCATCACCTCTTCCACCACCGCCTGGCTCACCAGCGCGCCGAGGGTGTCGAACACCGCCTGCGCCCACGGCCCCATCTTCTCGCTCTCGCTACCCGGCAGGTAGCCGAGCTCCTGGCCACCGACCGCGTACAGCGGCCGGAACACCACGACCTTGCGGTGCTGCCTTCGTTCCATCACGGCTTCGAGACCGGCGCACAGCGCCAGCGCCGACTTGCCGGTGCCCGCACGCCCGCCCAGCGAGACGATGCCGACCTCGGAGTCCAGCAGCAGATCCAGTGCGATCCGCTGTTCGGCGGACCTCCCGTGCAGTCCGAACGCCTCCCGATCTCCGCGCACCAGCTTGATCTGCTTGTCCGCGGTCACCCGGCCCAGAGCGCTCGAGGTGCCCGCCAGCAACCGGATTCCGGTGTGGCAGGGCAGTTCCGCGATGTGCTCCAGGTCCTCGAACTGGGTGGGGTCGACGACGTTCTCCTTGAACAGGCTGTCCACCAGGGACTGTGGAACGTCCAGATCGGACATTCCCGTCCAGCCTGACAGGGTGACGTCGTGCGCCCGGTACTCCTCCGCCTGCAGGCCGACCGATCCGGCCTTGACCCGCAGCGGCATGTCCTTCGTCACCAGGGTGACGTTGCGTCCCTCAGCAGCGAGGTTGAGAGAGCAGGCGAGGATTCGGGCGTCGTTGGAGTCCGTTCGGAAACCTGATGGCAACACCTCCTGGTCGGAGTGGTTGAGCTCGACGTGCAAGGTGCCTCCCAGATCCCCGATGGGGATCGGCGAATCGAGGCGACCATGCCGCAAGCGCAGGTCGTCGAGCAGTCGCAGTGCTTCCCTCGCGAACCAGCCCAGTTCGGGGTGGTGGCGCTTGCCCTCCAGCTCGCTGATCACCACGAGCGGGAGCACGACCTCGTGCTCCGCGAAACGGGTGGCGGCGAGAGGATCGGACAGCAGTACCGACGTGTCCAGCACATATGTCGTGATGGCTGGGGCGGCGGACTTGCGCCGGGAGGAAGAACTGCGCGATGAGCCTGAGGAACGGCTCGCGGGACGTCGTGCGTTCACGGCAACTCCCTCACGAACGCGGCACCCGCGTCCGCTCCTCGCTGGGCCAGGCACCACCCTGATCGGTCGTCTCACCTCACGCCGGTAAGGCGTCAGGCAGGTCGACCACGAGGGCCGGGTGCCGGCCCCCTCGCGACGTTCTCAGCCACGATCAGGACCTCCCTGCGCGGTCCGCAGTGGTCGCGTCCCGCCGCTTTCGAAGTTACCTGCGAAAGTGCCCCGTCTGCACGAAGCCACACAGGTGATTCCCGATTCGTCATCTGCCCGAAAACAACCCGAAACGTGACCGCAGCCGTGTTTCCGCTGGTCAGATGCTGTTCTCGTGGGTGTTGCGCGCCAACCACGACAAACCGTCCCTGACCTGGGATTCGAGTGATTTCGGCACGAGGGGCTCGTCGAGAAGTCTCAGATAGCGGGAGTCGAGCGACTCGCCGGGCGCGCGGACGTCCAGCCAGGCCCGCACGAGACGCACCCCTTCGACGTATGTCGTGGTGTACGCGCGCCACAGCGGGTCGGCCAGAAAACGGACCATCTGCCGTGCGCGACGGTCGGGGACTAGCAGCCACCTGCGCAGATGCGCAACCACGTCATCCTGATCCGCACCACGATCGTGTAGCAGCAGAGCCGCGTCCTGCCGCACCGTGAGCAGGCCCGATGCCGCCGCCTCGACCTTTTCGGACAGTTCGCCGTCCATTCGCAACCCGAGGTCGCCGAGGATCCGCTCCGTCCACACGCCCCAGCCCGGCCCGACCGCGGCGTGCAGGCCGAGGTCCGCCATGCCCTCGGCCATCAGGCACTGCGGCGTGTTGATCAGGAAGATCGACTGCTCCGCGTGGCCGCGCTTGGCGACCAGGCCCGCCTCCTTGCGGCAGTGCTCGGTGTGGTGGCCCGGATAGGACTCGTGCGCGACCAGGTGCGGCAGGTTCGACATGCGGTGACCCATGTCGGCGTTGATCGCGACCCTGCTGCGGTAGCCGCCGAGGTAGTAGTTGAAGCCGCTCCACGGCTTGTTCGTGACGACCTGGTACTCCACGATCTCCCGCTCGGGCAGCGCGTACTTCTGGCGCACCTGGTCCCGCAGAGCGCTCGACAGGGCCTGTACGACGCCCTGGAGCCTGCGCGGGGGCACCTCGTCGGTCTCGCGGAAGTCGGCGAGGCGGTCGGCGAGCGAGCCCGGGCCCTCGAGCACCGCGCCGAGGTGGCGGTGGGCCTGCGCGTACGCGTCCTCGTCGCCGGGGCGGATCCGGACCTGGAAGTACTGCTGGACCTCGTCGACGAACGAGATGTGCTCGCCGTCGAGCTTGCGGGCGGTGCACTCCAGCGCCCTCAGGTGCGCGTCGAGGAACTGTTTGCGCTGGTCGGTGAGGTCGCTGCCGGGAATCTCCCTGCGCAGCAGCCGCGCGTGGTCCCCCAGCGCCCTGGGGTGCAGGCGCGGTTCGTTGTCGACAGCGCGGCTCAGTGCCGGGTCGCCGGTGAACGAGTCGACGAACCCGGACACCAGGCGCCCGAGGCGCAGCCCCAGCACCAGGTAGCCGCGCACCAGCTCGTTGGCGTCCATGAGTCGGAGAGCGTAGAGCGTCTACCACAGCGTCTTACTCGCGACCGAATCGTGAATCGACGACCACCTGATCGGGGAATGTTGTTGATCTTGGCGTCACACAATGGGGTCACACAGGCCGCCATTCGAGATCAATACCTATAGCGTTTCCGCCCGGAGACCCCACCGCTCCGGAGATCCCCGAAGACTCCGGAAATGACGGGGATAACCCGACATGAAGGAGAATCACATGAAGAAGGCTTGTGCCGTGGTTGCCGCTGCAGCCGCGCTGTCGCTCGCGTTCGCCCCGGCCGCCATGGCCGGCGAGGGCCACGGCCACGGTGGGTACGGACACCAGTGGAAGAACGGCCCCCTGCTGGTTCTGCTGAACGGCAACAACCTCAACGGCACGATCGGTGCCTGCGGCAACAACGTCGGCGTGCTGGGTGGCGCTGTGCCGATCAACTCGCCGTCGATCACCGAGACCTGCGCCGCCGGCGGCATCGTCGACGAGGGCTGATCTCCCTTTTAGCTCTACGTCTGGGGGCGTCATTTCTGGCGCCCCCAGACGCGTTTTCCCGTTTGAACCTTCATGAGGAGAAAAATCGTGCTGAAGAAGGCTGCCGCCGCTCTCGGTGTCGCTGCTGCGTTCGTTGTCGTCGGTTCCCCCGCGATGGCCGCTCCCGGCCACCACTGGGTCAACGAGCCGCTGCTGATCGTCGGTAACGCCAACAACCTGAACGGCGTTGTCGGTGCGTGTGGCAACAACGTCGCGGTGCTCGGTGGAGCGGTTCCGGTGAACTCGCCCTCCATCACCGAGACCTGCGCCGCCGGCGGCATCGAGGACGGCGACGACTTCGGCCACTACCACGGCTGATCGTCATCAGGCTGAAAAGGGGCGCCCACCGTCGCGGTGGGCGCCCCTTCTGCTGTTCTCAGCCGCCGTACCTGCGGTGACGCTTGGCGTACTCGCGCATGGCCCGCAGGAAGTCGGTGCGCCGGAAACCGGGCCAGTAGGCCTCGCAGAACCAGAACTCCGAGTGCGCCGACTGCCAGAGCATGAAACCGGAGAGCCGCTGCTCACCGGACGTGCGGATGATCAGGTCGGGGTCGGGCTGCCCGGACGTGTAGAGGTGCTCCGCGATGTGGTCGACGTCGAGGACCTCGGCCAGCTCCTCGATGGTGCCGCCACGCTCGGCGTGCGCGGTGAGGAGCTTCCGGACGGCGTCCGCGATCTCCTGCCGCCCGCCGTACGCGACGGCGACGTTGACCTGGATGCCCGTGCGGTTCTTGGTCTTGTTCGCGGCGTTGGTGAGGCGCTCGGCGTGCTCCCTGGGCAGCATGTCGATCGCGCCGACGTGCCGGACCCGCCACGGCTTGCCGTCCTCGGCCAGCTCGTCGGTGATGTCCGCGATGATGTCGAGCAACGGCGCCAGCTCGTCGATGTCGCGGTTGAGGTTGTCGGTGCTCAGCATCCAGAGGGTGACGACCTCCACTTTGGCGTCACCACACCAGTCGAGCAGCTCGAGGATCTTGCGAGCGCCGGCCCTGTGCCCGTGCGCGACATCGGTGAACCCGGCTTCCCTGGCCCACCTGCGGTTGCCGTCGAGAACCACGCCGACGTGCTTGGGCACCTGCGTGGTCGCGCTGAGCTCGCGGCGGAGAATCCACTCGTAGAAGTGGATAGCGACGTCTTTCACACGGGTGCGGAGTGCCACGTCCGAACAGCGTACGCCGTGCAACGTTCATCACTGAGTCGCGGTAGGAAACCTACGGTCGCGTAACCTAGGACCCTGTGACCACTGCGACCGTTCCTCCTCAGCCCGGACTGCGGCCGCGCCTGCGTGGATGGCTGCACCTCTGGTCGTTCGTCGCCTCGGTGGCGACAGGCGCGACTCTGATCGCCCTGGCAGCGTCCACAGTGTCTGCGCGCGCTGCCCTCGCCACCTCCGTCTACGGCCTGACCGTCCTCGGCCTCTTCGGCGTCTCGGCGCTGTACCACCGCGTGACGTGGAAGTCCGAGCGCGTGCGCACGTGGATGAAGCGCCTGGACCACTCGATGATCTTCGTGTTCATCGCGGGCACCTACACGCCGTTCGCGCTGCTGGCGATGAATCCCGACACCGGGCGCATCGTGCTGACCGTGGTGTGGATCGGCGCGATCCTCGGTGTCACGTTGAAGCTGGCCTGGCCGCACGCGCCGCGGTGGCTCGGTGTGCCCATCTACATCGCGCTCGGATGGGTCGCGGTGTTCGTGCTGCCCGAGCTGCTGCACCACGCCGGGGTCGCTGCTCTGGTGCTGTTGTTGGTGGGTGGGGCGCTTTACACCGTTGGTGCGGTGTTCTACGCGACGCGGTGGCCCAACCCGTGGCCGCAGGTGTTCGGGTACCACGAGTTCTTCCACGCGGCGACTGTCGTGGCGGCGATCTGCCACTACATCGCGATCTGGTTGGCGATGTACTCGTGACGCGGGTCCGGTGCCAGGCGGTGCGCTGGGTGAGCGACGAACCTCAGCCCGGTGTGGTGGAGGCGCAGCTCACCGACGCTGATGGCGTTGCTTGGAGCTTCATCGAGAAGTACTACGTCTTCGACGCCGACGTCAACGTGTGGCTCGGCGCGGTGTACCCGTTCGAAGTCGAGGTGGACTGCGAGATCGTGTCCCGCCACGCCGACGCGAGCGGACGGGACCTCGTCACCATCTCGACTCGCCCCGCCTACGTCACCACGGAGACCGGTCGCGACCAGTTCACGGTGACGCCAGAGCAGCTCGTCTGAGTCCGGTGCCGGGAGCCCCGGCACCGGAACACTTGCGCGTCAGCGGCCGCCGCGGGCCATGTGCAGCACGTCGAGCGCCGCGTCCAGCTGCTCCTCGGTGAGCTTGCCCGGCACGTGGCCGCGCTCCAGCACCACCTCGCGGATGGTCTTGCGCTCCTTGAGCGACTGCTTGGCGATCGACGCCGCCTCCTCGTAGCCGATGTAGCGGTTCAGCGGCGTGACGATGGACGGGGACGACTCCGCGTACTCGCGCATCTGGTCGGCCTGGGCCTCGGTGCCGGTGAGGACCTTGTCCGCCAGCAGGCGGGCTACGGCGGCGAGCAGGCGGGACGACTCCAGGACGTTGCGGGCGATGACCGGCAGCATCACGTTCAGCTGGAAGTTGCCCTGCGAGCCCGCGAACGCGACGGTGGCGTCGTTGCCGATGACCTGGGCCACGACCATCATCGTCGCTTCGGAGATCACCGGGTTGACCTTGCCCGGCATGATCGAGCTGCCTGGCTGGAGGTCGGGGAGCGCCAGTTCGCCGAGGCCGGTGCGGGGGCCGGAGCCCAGCCAGCGGAGGTCGTTGGCGATCTTGAACAACGCTACGGCGGTGGCGCGGAGCTGGCCGGAGATCTCGACGACGCCGTCCTGGGTGGCCTGGGCCTCGAAGTGGTCGCGGGCCTCCACCAGTGGCAGTTCGGTGGCCTTGGCCAGTTCGGTGGCGACGAGAGCGCCGAACTCCGCGGGGGCGTTCAGGCCGCTGCCGACCGCGGTGCCGCCGATCGGCAGTTCCGCCAGGCGCGGGATCGAGGCCTGCAGGCGCTCTACGGAGTAGCGGACCTGGGCCGCCCAGGCGCCCGCCTCCTGGCCCAGCGTGATCGGGACGGCGTCCATGAGGTGCGTGCGGCCGGACTTGACCAGGTCGGACCACTCGGCGGCGCGTGACTCGAGCACGCCCAGCAGATGTTCCAGAGACGGGATCACGTCGGTCACCACGGCCTCGGTGGCGGCCACGCGCAGGGTCGTCGGGAAGGTGTCGTTGGACGACTGCGAGGCGTTGACGTGGTCGTTCGGGTGGACGTCGCGGCCCAGGAATTGAGTCGCCAGGGTGGAGATGACCTCGTTGGCGTTCATGTTCGAGGACGTGCCGGAACCTGTCTGGAACACGTCGACCGGGAACTGGTCGTCCCACTTGCCGGCGGCGACCTCGTCGGCCGCGGAGGCGATGGCCGCGGCCAGGTCCTCGTCGAGAACGCCGAGGCGGGCGTTCACTCGGGCCGCCGCTGCCTTGAGCAGGCCCAGGGCTCTGATCTGGGCTCGTTCGAGGCCTCGACCGGAAATCGGGAAATTCTCGACCGCGCGTTGTGTTTGGGCGCGCCACAATGCGTCGACAGGCACGCGGACCTCACCCATCGTGTCGTGCTCGACGCGGTACTCCTGTTCAGACATACCTCCGAGTCTCTATCGTCGATCACAGCACTGCCACCTACCACTGGCAGAAGGGCACCACTCATGGAGCGTGACGTCGACCTCCTCATCGTGGGAGCTGGTCCCACGGGGTTGTTCGCCGCTTACTACGCTGGCTTCCGGGAAATGAACGTCGCCGTGGTCGATGCGCTGCCCGAACCGGGCGGCCAGGTCACCGCGATGTATCCGGAGAAGATGATTTTCGACGTGGCCGGGTTCCCCGCAGTCAGGGGACGCGACCTCGTCAACGGCCTGGTGGAGCAGGCGGCGCAGTTCAAGCCGAACTACCTGCTCGGCCGTCAGGCACGCACTTGTGAGTCCACTGAGGACGGTCTGCGGGTCGGGCTCGCGGACGGTACCTCGATCAACACCAAGGCCGTGCTGATCACGGCGGGCATGGGCGAGTTCAACCCGCGTCCGCTGCCCGCGGGTGACGGCTGGCTGGGGCGCGGCATGGTCCACTTCGTGCCGGTGCTGGCCGAACACACCGGGCAGCACGTGGTGATCGTGGGTGGTGGCGACTCGGCGTTCGACTGGGCGCTGGCGCTGCACCCGATCGCCGCGAGCGTGAAGATCGTGCACCGCAGGGCCAACTTCCGCGCGCACGCCGCCACCGTGCGGCAGGTGCGGGAGCTCGGGGTCGAGATCATCACCGACGCCGAGGTGCTGGCGTTGCGCGGCGAGACGCTGTCCGAAGTGGACATCAAGGTCAAGGGCGGCGACTCGCGGACGTTGCCCGCGCAGACCGTGGTCGCGGCGCTCGGGTTCACCGCCGACCTCGGGCCGATCGAGTCGTGGGGCCTCGAGCTCGACCATCGCGCCGTGCTCGTCGACTCCACGATGAAGACCAAGCTGGACAGGATCTACGCGGCGGGCGACGTCGCGCAGTACCCCGGCAAGGTCAAGCTCATCGCGACGGGGTTCGGCGAGGCGGCGACCGCGGTCAACAACATCGCGGTGGTGCTCAACCCGTCGGCGCACCTGTTCCCAGGGCACTCCAGCGACGGCAGCTGACCCGGCGCGGAGGCCTGACCGGCAGCGGTCAGGCCTCCGGCAACGGCGCGGGGTCGTGCTTCGCGAGGTGCTGGAAGATGATCGACGTGCGGAAGCCGACGATCTCCTTGCGCTGACTCAGCCTGTCGACCAGGAACGCGTGCAGGTGCTCGTTGTCCTGCGCGCCCACGTGGATCACGAAGTCGTCGCTGCCCGCCATCACGAACACCGCCGTCACCTCGGGCAGGCCGACGGTGAACGCCTTGAAGGCGTCGATCACGGCCCGGCTCAACGGGCGCACCTGCACCGACACCAGCGCCTGCACGCCCCGGTTCAGCGCGGACGGGGCGATGTCGGCGTGGTAGCCGCGGATCACCCCGCGTTCGCGCAGCAGGCGGGTGCGTTCCAGGCACGTCGACGGGGCCACGCCCACCTTGCGGGCGATGTCGCGGTTCGACTGCCGGGCATCGCGCTGCAGTTCCCGCACGATCGCCGAATCAAGTTCATCCATCACGTTCCTCACGTCACCGTGCCGAATAATGTTCGGTGAAGTGCATCGAGCACTGGTGTTCACCCTAACTTCGAGGTCAGAGCTTGACCGAAGTTCGGGAGGGGAACGCAGATGTGGGAGCACGAACAGCTCGTCGTCCGCACGGGGAAGCGGTCGGGGATGACCACCATGGTCGCCCTGCACTCGACCGAGGCGGGGCCGGCAGTCGGCGGGTGCCGGATGAAGCCGTACGCGCGGATCACCGACGCCGTCACGGACGTCCTGCGGTTGTCCAGGGCCATGACGCTGAAGTGCGCGGCGGCCGGGATTCCGCACGGCGGAGCCAAGAGCGTGATCGTGGTCGACCGGGAGCTCACCCCGGAACTCAGGCGCGCGGTGCTGCTCGACCACGCCGACCTGATCAACGAGTTCGGCGGCGCCTACCAGGCCGGCCCGGACGTCGGAACGGGACCGGACGACATGCTGGTGCTCCGGGAAGTGACGCCGCACGCCTACTGCCTGCCTGAGGAGCACGGCGGCACCGGCTCGTCGAGCGGTCCCACGGCACGAGGTGTGCTGGCGGCGTTGAAAGCGGCCTCGCGTCACGTCTTCGGGACGCCGGACCTCAGCGGCAGGAAAGTGGTGATCAGCGGGTTCGGTTCGGTGGGGGAGCTGATCGCGAAGGGGCTCGACGGCGCGGACATCACGGTGTCCGATGTGGACGAAAGCAGGCGCACCGGCGAGTTCGGCTGGGTGCACCCCGATGAGGCGTACAAGGTCAAGGCCGACGTGCTGATCCCTGCGGCGGTGGGCGGCGTGCTGAGCCCGGAAACCGTGCGGCACCTCGACGTCAAGCTGATCGTGGGGCCCGCCAACAACCAGCTCACCGACGACGACGTGGCCGATCTGCTGGACGAGCGCGGCATCGTCTGGGTTCCCGATCACGTCGCCAGTGCCGGCGGGGTGATCTACACGTTGGCCAGGGAGGACGACGGGGCCGACCACGAGACCGCGCTGAAGAGGGTCGACAGGATCGAGGCGACGGTCGGCAGACTGCTCCAGGCGCAGGGGTGAAGGCCCGACCGGAGGGCGGCCAGGCCTTCGAAGTGTCACCGCCGGCTAGGGCAGCACCTGCACCTGCTCGCCGACCATCAGGTTGTCGTAGAACACGAGTGACGCATCCATGGGCATCCGGATGCAACCGTGCGACTGGACAGCGGTGTCACCCTGGTGGAACGCGATACCGGTCGTGGTGAAGTACACCGCGTTCGGCATCGGACCGTTGTAGGGGACGCTCCAGTCGTTCTTCACCTTGCGCAGCACCGAGAACATGCCCACCGGGGTCTCGTACCCCGGCTTGCCGTGGCTGATCGTCACCGGCCCGTAGCTCGTTTTGCCGTTGAAGACCAGCCACGCCTGGTTGGAGTGCTTCTCCAGGCATGCTCCGTTGTGGACGGTGCATCCCGCCTGGGCTTGCGCGGGAACTGCGAAACCGAGGATCAGGAGCACCGTCGCGATCAGAACTCGCATCTCTCATCACCCCTCAGTAGTGGAGTAACCACCACGGGGTGATCTCAATCATCTTCTTATGCACCCGCACAGTTGGTGATCATGAGACCACCTGGACGGAGTCGCCGATCGACAGGTTGCTGAAGTAGTACTGGGCCGACGGCGGGTCGAGGTGGATGCAGCCGTGCGACGGCACGGTCAGCGAGCCTTCGTGGAACGCGATGCCGCTCTCGGTGAAGTACGTCGACCACGGCATCGCCGCGTTGTACGGCCGGCTCCAGTCGTCCTTCACCTTGCGCAGCACCGGGAAGTTGCCCAGCGGCGTCTCGAAACCCTTGCGCCCGTGCGTGATCGGCGTCGGGCCGTAGACGATCTTGTCGCCCCGCACGACCCACGACTGGTTCGTGGAGAGCTGGATGCACGCGCCGTCGCTGATGGTGCACGGCGTCGGCTTCACGACGGGCGGAGGTGGCGGCGGCGGGGGAGGAGCCTCCGACGACGTCGGCGGGGGCGTGGAAGGCGGCGCTTCCGAGGACGGTGCCGACGATGACGCCGAAGATGGTGGCGTAGTTGGAGTCTCGGCGTGCACGGCCCCCTGCGCGCACCCCGCCACCGACATCAACGCGACCGCCACGAGCAGCATCCTCATCGCGCACCCCCTGGTTGTTCCATCCCTTGCCGAAGTAGACGGCGGGAGGTGTTCTCAGGTTGCAACGGCGAGGGCCCGCCTCCCATAACGAATGGGAGACGGGCCCTCGGAATGCGTTTACCGGGTTACAGGCCGCCCACGTTCGAGCTGACCCAGGAGCGGTAGTAGGCGACGTCCACGTAGATGGACGGGGCCTGGGCGCAGTTCGCGCCGCCACCGGAGCGGCTGGTCGCGCCGATGAGCTCCCAGCGGCCGCCGACCGACTTCACCTGCGGGCCACCCGAGTCGCCGTAGCAGGCGCCCTTGTTGCCACCGGTGTTGTTGGTGCAGATCTCCGACGCCGCGCTGATGCCGGAGCACCGGTTGTCAGCGACGATCGAGGTGTTGAGCTCCTGCAGGGTCACGGGAGCACCACAGGCGCCGCGGACCGGGCAGGTCTGGCCCCAGCCGATGATGCGGGTCGCCGTGCCGACCGCGCCCGACGACGTCGGGATGGTGATCGGGGCCTGGCTGACCGAGGTGTTGAGCTGCACCAGCGCCAGGTCGGCCGACGGGTGCGTGATGATCCGCGAGGCGCCGGTCGTGGTGCCGCCGCTGGTGCGGTTCGTGGTGCCGATCCGAGTGCGGATCGACGCCGCGGACGAGCCCTGGACGCAGTGCTTGGCCGTCACGACCCAGTTGGCCTTGACCAGCGACGCGCCGCAGAAGTGGCTACCCGAGGTGCTCTGCAGGGAGACCATGAACGGGTAGACCTGCGAGGCGTTGGTGCCACCGACGATCATCGGCGAGACATCGCCGTCAGCGGTGGGAGCCGGAGCCGCGGTAGCCGCAGCGGCCGAGGCGAGCAGAGCGCCCGCGGCCACGACGAATGCGGAGAACAACGAACGTGCCCTCATCGTTGAGTTCCTTTCCTGAACCCGGCGCAGGGTTGCCGGGGTCAGGTCGGAAACTAAGGACGAAAGTGACTTGGTCACTAGGGTCACTCGGAGGGTGACCCTCCGTTAACGGTTCACAGATTCACAGCCGCACTACGGCAGCGGCTGCTGCACGGCCTCGGGCAGGTCGAAGTCCACCGAGGCGTATTCGCGCAGCTTGTGCAGGCTGTGGAAGCCGTCGATCATGCGCACGGTGCCGGACTTGGAGCGCATGACGATCGACTGGGTCGTGCAGCCGCCCGCCCGGTAGTGCACGCCGCGCAGAAGGTCGCCGTCGGTCACACCCGTGGCGCAGAAGAAGACGTTGTCGCCCGAGACGAGATCGTTCGTGGTGAGCACGCGGGACAGGTCGTGGCCCGCGCCGATCGCCTTCTCGCGCTCCTCGTCGTCCTTGGGCCACAACCGGCCCTGAATGGCTCCACCGACGCACTTGAGGGCCGCCGCGGCGATGATGCCCTCCGGGGTGCCGCCGATGCCCACGAGCATGTCCACGCCCGACGTGGGGCGTGCGGCGGCGATCGCGCCGGCCACGTCGCCGTCGGAGATGAAGTGGATGCGCGCGCCGGCCTGGCGGACCTCCTGCACGATCTGCTCGTGCCGGGGCCGGTCGAGGATGCACACGTTCACGTCGGACACGTCGCTGTGCTTGGCCTTCGCGACGCGGCGGATGTTCTCCGCGAGCGGCGCGGTGATGTCGATGACGTCGGCCGCCTCGGGGCCCACGGCGAGCTTTTCCATGTAGAACACGGCGGACGGGTCGAACATCGCCCCGCGCTCGGCCACCGCCAGCACGGCCAGCGCGTTCGGCATGCCCTTGGCCATCAGCGTGGTGCCGTCGATCGGGTCGACCGCGACGTCGCAGTCGGGACCCTCGCCGTTGCCCACTTCCTCACCGTTGAACAGCATGGGCGCCTCGTCCTTCTCGCCCTCGCCGATCACCACGACGCCTCGCATCGAGACGGTGTGGATGAGCTTGCGCATCGCGTCGACGGCCGCGCCGTCACCGCCGTTCTTGTCGCCGCGTCCCACCCACCGGCCCGCGGCCATCGCCGCTGCCTCGGTGACGCGCACGAGCTCCAATGCCAGGTTCCGGTCGGGGGCTTCGCGACGTCGTTCCGCGGGGGTGTTCACCATTGCGCGCCTCCATGCGACTACTCAGCGTGCCGGATTTTGTGATCGGCAACTGAATCCTTGCACGGGATCACGCCTGCGAAACGTCCTCCTCGACCACAGCGAGAGCTGCATCGATTCGCTCGCGCGCACCGGCGAGATGCTGCTCACACGTCTTGGCGAGCGCCTCACCGCGTTCCCACAACGCGAGCGAGTCCTCAAGGGACAGCCCGCCGGCCTCCAGTTTGCGGACCACCTCGACCAGTTCGTCGCGGGCGGCCTCGTAACCCGGTGAAGTTTCCTGACTGGCTTCCGAACTCACGCGGATTGACTCCTCAGACGGCTCAGCACGGTCGCGACGGCCAGGTCGTACCCGACCAGCGCCTCCGCGAACTCCTCGCCGTCACCCTCTCGCACCGCCTCGTCGATGAGCGCCTCGGCCTCCGCGACGCGCCGGTACTGCACCGTGCCCGCGGTGGCCTCGCTCAGGTCGTGCAACGTGAGGATCAGCGTGCGGCGGCTCTTGGTGTCGCAGTCGCCCACCATCGCCGTCCAGCAGTCGGCTGCGGCGCGGTTCGCCGCCTCCGCCTTGCTCCGCAGTCCCGTCGCGCAGTCGCCGGCCGCCTCCATGGTCAGGGGCAGGAACACGGCATCACGCATCATCGGTACCTCCCCCTTCCGAGTCGACCTCCGAGCCGGAGACAACCGCTCGCACTGCCCCGTCAACGACGCGTACCCGCAGCTGTGTTCCGCTCGGCGCGTCCGTCACAGAACGCAGCACGCCGTCGGGCCCGTCAGGTGTGACGAGTTGCACAACGGCATATCCGCGCGCCAGCGTGGCGGCTGGTCCGAGGGTCGTCAAGCGGGCTTTCGTCCCCGAGAGGTGGACGTCCTCCCGATCGAGTCGTTGCGTCACGGCCCTGCGTCCCTGGTCGCGAAAACGCTTCACTTCCTCGGAACGCCGCTCCAGTGGCCCGTGAGGGTCCGAAAGTACTGGTCGGGAGCGCAGAGCGTCGAGCAGTTTGCGCTCTCGATCGACCCAGCCGTGCAACGCGCGCCGGCCGCGATCGCGCATCTGGCGGACGCGTTCACTCTCTTCAGCGACATCGGGAACCACCCGTTTGCCTGCGTCGGTCGGCGTCGAACAACGCACGTCAGCGACGTGGTCGAGCAGCGGGGTGTCCGGTTCGTGCCCGATCGCCGACAGCACCGGCGTGCGGCACGAGGAGACCGCGCGGCACAACGCCTCGTCGGAGAACGGCAGCAGGTCCTCCACGCTGCCGCCGCCGCGGGCGATGATGATCACGTCGCACTCGGGATCTCTCTCCAAAGTGGACAGTGCGGTCATCACCTGGGTGACGGCGGTCGGGCCCTGCACGGCGACGTTGATGACGCGGAAATGCGCTCCAGGCCAACGGTTTCGCGCGTTCGTGAGCACGTCCCGCTCGGCGGCTGACGCACGTCCGGTGATCAGGCCGATCTTGGCGGGCAGGAACGGCGGCTTGCGCTTGCGGCGCGGGTCGAACAGGCCCTCGGCGTGCAGCAGCTTGCGCAACCGCTCCAGGCGCGCGAGCAACTCGCCGATGCCGACCGCGCGGATGTCGTCCGCCCGCAACGACAGCGTGCCCCGGTTCGGGTAGAAGCTGATCTTCCCGTGCGCGATCACCCTGCTGCCCTCGGTGAGCTGCAGCTCGCGGATCATCGAGGCGTTGCAGGTGATCGACATCGACATGTCCACGCTCGGGTCGCGCAGCGTCAGGAACGCCGTCGAGCTGCGCGCGTTGAGCTGCGTGACCTGACCTTCGACCCACACGTCGCCGAGCCGGTTGATCCAGTCGAGCAGCTTGCGGGCGACCGTCCGGACGGGCCAGGGGTTTTCCAGCGTGGATTTGGCTTCACTCACGATTGGGCTTTGACCGTCGCGATCCGGCGGTTGAGCATCCCCACGAACTCAGGCCGCGACTCGTGCGCCTTCTCGTAGCGCAGCAGTTCTTCGAGCTGCTCGACGTCCAGGTTGCGCAGGCGGGCGCGCAGCTGGGCGATCGACAGTTCGTCGTAGGTGGGGAGGAACTCGGGAACCTCGGCGATCGCGCGTTCCTCTTCCTCCCACGGGTCGTCGGCGGGAGTTTCCTGAGAAGTCGTGACGGGCGTCTCGTCCTCGTCGAACGTCGCCCACTCCGGTTCTTCCTCGGCCGGGCGCAGTCCAGAGAGGACGTCGTCGCCCTTGATGGCGAGTTCGGTCACATGCTGCTGCACGCGCATGGACAACTGCATTGCCTCGCTGACCACCGTCAACGGGAGTCCGGCGAGCTGCTGAGGCAGCTTGCGCGCCTGTTCGAGGGCGGTCACCGCGAGCCCGGCAGCGAGTCGGACCGGCAACGGCAGTGGCTTCATGGGTCCTAGCCTGCCGCAACTGTGCGGCGAATGCCTAGGAACAGGGCTGGGTACCCTGGACCCATGCCCAAGCGAGTCCTGTTGGCGAAGCCGCGTGGTTACTGCGCGGGCGTTGATCGTGCCGTCGAGACGGTCGAGCTCGCCCTCGAGAAGTACGGCGCCCCCGTGTACGTGCGCAAGGAGATCGTCCACAACAAGTACGTCGTGGAGACGCTGTCCGACCGCGGCGCCATCTTCGTCAACGAGACCGACGAGGTTCCTGAGGGCGCACTCGTGGTGTTCTCAGCGCACGGCGTGTCGCCCGCCGTCCACGAGGAGGCGGCGAACCGGTCGTTGCGCACGATCGACGCCACCTGCCCGCTCGTGACGAAGGTCCACAAAGAAGCGGTGCGGTTCGCCAAGGAGGACTACGACATCCTCCTGATCGGCCACGAGGGTCACGAGGAGGTCGAGGGCACCGCCGGTGAGGCGCCGGACCACGTGAAGCTCGTCGACACCGCCGAGGACGCGGCCAAGGTCGAGGTCCGCGACCCGAGCAAGGTGATCTGGCTGTCGCAGACCACGCTCTCGGTCGACGAGACCATGGTGCGGGTCCGGCAGCTCAAGGACCGCTTCCCCGATCTGCAGGACCCGCCCTCCGACGACATCTGCTACGCCACCTCGAACCGCCAGACCGCGGTGAAGACGATGGCGCCGTCGTGCGACCTGGTGCTCGTCGTGGGCTCGAAGAACTCCTCCAACTCGGTCCGGCTGGTCGAGGTCGCGCTGCAGCACGGCGCCAAGGCCTCCTACCTGATCGACTACGCCAAGGAGGTCGACCCCGCGTGGCTCGAAGGCGTCGAGACCGTCGGCGTCACCTCGGGCGCGTCGGTGCCGGACCTGCTGGTGATGGAACTGCTGAAGTACCTGGAGACGCAGGGCTACGGCGAGGTCGAGGAGATCACCACGGCGAACGAGCGCATCACGTTCTCGTTGCCGCGTGAGCTCCGCAAGGACCTCGTCCGCTAGCGCTGCTAGTTCTCGACCACGCGGAGGGCGTGGGCCATGTCCAGGCCCCACACCTGGATCGCGTCCGCGCCTGCGGACACCAGTTGCGAGCCGTCGGGGCGCCACGCCACGTGCGTGACGCCACGGCTGTGCCCGCGCAGGGTCGCCCACGCGGTTCGTTCGCGCACGTCCCACACGATCACCGAACGGTCGGTGCTCCCGCTCGCCAGCCGGCTGCCGTCCGGGCTGAACTCCAGGGCCTTGACGGCGTCGGCGTGCCCGCGCAGCTCGCCGAGCTTCTGCCAGCCGGTGGTGTCCCACAACGCGATCAGGCCGTCGTCGCCACCCGTCGCGAGAATCCTGCGGTCAGGGGAGAGCGCGAGCGCCCGCACCGCCGCGGAGTGGGTGTGCGGCAGCGCGAGGTTCTGGTTCGGTACGCCGGAGTCCCGGACCAGCACCTCGCCGTCCTCGCGGGCGAAGACCAGCTGCCCGTCGTCCCTGCCGAACGAGATGGCGCTGCGCGGGCCGCTGGAGTCGCCGCCGATGAAGTTCGGCTTGCTCTCCTTCTCCAGCGGCCACACCGCGTCGGGTTCCGCGGAGTTCACGACGGCGATCTGCTGCTCGCCGAACGCGATGCCCGTGATCGAGCTCCCGGCGCGCACCGCCGGTGCGCTGACCTTCTCCCCGGTCCTGGCGTCGAGCACCTGGAGGTCGTCGTTCAGGACGACCAGGTCGTGGTTCGGGCTGAAGCGGCCGGAACGGCTTTGCGGCACACCGGTTTCGATGCGTTTGAGCGTGCGCAGCGTGCTGTCGCGGCGTTCGATCACGCCGGCTTCGTCGAGGGTGACGATCGTGCCGTCGTCGTCGACGGTGAGCGCTCGGACGGTGTAGCCGGCGGTCCGCGGGACGCTGCCGGGAGGCCAGAACCGCAGGGCCCGCGGGGTGAGCACGGCGAGTCCGCCGTCCGGTGAGAACTGCACGCTCCTGGCCGGTTCGTTGATCACGACCGTCGTGATGGCGTTGCCGTGCGCTACGTCCCAGATGTGCGCGCGGCCGTCCTCGCCGCCGGAGACCAGCATGCTGCCGTCGGCGCTGAGCGTCAGGCTGTTGACGACGCCGGTGTGCGCCGGGGGAGTGGCGACCACGGCACCGGTCGCGAGGTCCCGCACCTGCACCTGACCCTCGGTGGTGGCGAGCGCGGCCAGTCTGCCGCCGGGCAGCAACCGCACCCTGGTGATCTCGCCGGACTGCACCTGCAGGCCGCCGGTTCGTTGCCGCGTCTGCAGGTCCCACACCGAGAGGGAGCCTGCGGTCACCAGCGCCAGCACCCGGTCGTCCGCGATGTCGAACGGTCCGTTGATCGGCCCGACCGGCAGTGAGAACCGCACCTTGCGGGTGGCGAGGTCCCAGACGTCGCCACCGACGACGAGCGAGCGGCCGTCCGCGGTGAACGCGACGCCACCACGCGTGCCCTGGCGCTGGAGCACGACCTGGTCGTCCTCCGGGCCCGTCCACAGCACGATCCGGCCGTCGTGCAGGCACACCGCGATCGTGCGCCCGTCCGGCGCGACGGTCCAGGAGTAGACGACGTCGGTCGTGCTCGGGCGCCAGCGGGCCTTCAGCGACAGCGTGGCCGTGTCGTGCACGACCAGTCCCTCCGGCCCCATCAGGCCGACGAAGTCCTTGCCGAACGCGAAGCTCCACCCGCCGAGGTGGTCGAGCTTGCGCCCGCGTGCCGACGCCGACGCGCTCAGGACGCGGCTGCGCGCCTCGGGCGTGGGATAGGCCCGGTAGGCCTCGCCTGCCTTGCGGGCGGACTGCTGGGGGTCGCTGACGGCGAGTGCCTCCGACGCGGCCGCCAGCCGCTGGGACTGCGAGATCAGGCCGAGCCGTTCGACCTCACGGCGCTGCTGGACGGCGACGACGGCGCTCGCGGCGGTGGCCACCAGCATCACCGCCAGTACGGCCGCGGTCCAGCGCAGACGGCGGGTGCGGCGGCGTTCCCGCGCCTTCGAGGCGCCGATGAACTCGCGTTCGGTGCCGGTCAGCTCCGGCCTGGCACGGGTGACCCACTCGGTCGTCTCGGCGAGCCTGGTGCTGCGGTAGAGCGAGTCGTCGTCCTGGCCCAGTTCCCGCCACGTGCGGGCGGCGTCGGTGAGCCTGCGGTGCGTCCTGAGGCCCTCGTGGTCCTCGTCCAGCCACGCCCGGAGCCTCGGCCAGGCCTGGAACAGCGCCTCGTGGGTCACCTCGACGGTGTGCTCGTCCACGGTGATGAGCCGGGTGTCGGCGAGCACGTCGAGCACTTCCTCGCCCACGACCTCATGCCGCGGCACGGGCCGTTTGGTGCCGTCGGCGCTCAGCCGGAGCAGCAGTTGTTTGGCCAGGTGCTGCTCGGACTCGTCCAGCGTGGCGAACGCGGCCTCGGCGCTCTGCGCGAGCGCTCCCTGGATGCCGCCGGCGGACTGGTAGCCGCCGAGCGTGAGGGTGTTGCCGCGCTTGCGGTGCCACGTTTCGAGCAGCGCGTGCGACACGAGGGGGAGCACGCCGCTGCGTCCCGCCGCCTCGGCCACGAGGGTGGTCAGCAGGGCTGTTTCGACGGTGCAGCCGACGGTCGCGGCGGGCTGGGTGATGGCGCGGCGCAGCTCGTCCGGCGTCATGGTGCCGAGGAGCACCTGGGCGTCCGTGAGCGCTTCCGCGAGCCTCGGGTACTGGGCGCAGTGCGGGTAGAAGTCGGATCGGACGGCGATGACGCGGCGGCACTCCACGGCCAGCAGCGCGTCCAGGAACGCCTGGCGCTGCACCTCGTCCTCGCAGAGCGTGAAGAGCTCCTCGAACTGGTCGACGACCAGCAGGTCCGGGAGGAGCGCGAGCGCGTCGGCGAGGGCCGCGTCCGGATCCGGGCCGGGCGTGCACACCACGGCGTTCGGGAACTTCGCCGCGATGCCCGCCCTGATCAGCGACGACTTCCCCTCGCCGGACGCGCCGAACACGGCGAGGAACGGCTGCCGTTCGAGCCTGTCGAGCAACGTGTGCGTGAGCGCCTCACGGCCGAAGAAGCGGTCGGCGTCTTCTCGCGTGAACGGGTTCAGGCCCACGTACGGCGACGGTCCGTCGTTCGTCCTGCTCTGCGCCATCGCGACGGCGAGGTCGTGCCAGCGCCGTTCCCACGCGGGCTCGTCGCCGTGGCACGCGCGGACGTACGCGAGCGCGACGTCGAGGCCCGGCAGCTTCCGGCCGCCCGCCGCGTCGGACAGCGTGCTCGCCGAGAAGTGCGCGCGCCGGGACAGTTCCCGATAGCTCGGCGTTCCCGCGTCGGCGCGCAACTGGCGCAGGTCCGCGGCGAACAGCAACAGCGGGCTGTCGCCCTCGTCCAGTGGACGTTCTCCCCTAGGCATCGAACTCATGCTCGCAGAGTGCGTGCTGGTCAGGGGGTTGTTGTCCGTGATCCGTTGTACGACGTTCTAGGGGGCGATCGCGAACAACGGGCTAGCGGTCGTCACGCGGCGGGCGGGGCCTGCGCTGGCCTGCCGGGCGTTCGCCGCGGGCGGCGCCTTCCGGGCGCGGACGGCGGGCAGGGGTGCCCTCGGGACGCGGGCGACGGGCAGGGGTGCCCTCGGCGCGTTCCGGACGGGGGCGGCGCGGACGCTCTTCCTCCTCGGGCTCCTCGCGGGGCCTGCGGACGGGCTTGGAGCGTTCCTTGATCTCCGCCTTGGCCTCGCGCACCTCGTCCTTGGACGGGCGGTTCGGGTCCTTCTGCAGGAAGATCCGCAGGATGCCCAGCCCGACCGTGACGGCGGTGGTGACGGCCATGACCGGGAAGCTGTCGATCAACGGCCTGCCCAGGCCCAGGGCCATGGAGGTCAGGCCGCCCTTCGCGATGCCGCCGGTGAGCAGCACGAGCAAGGGCACCGTGATGGCGAGGATCAGCGGCGGCTGCACCATCGGCCCGAACAGGCTGCGGCGCTGCACCAGCAGGATCGCGGCCAGCGCGCCCAGGAAGAACACCGCGTTGAACGTCCAGCCGACGGTCTTGCTGGAGTTGATGTCGATGAACGCGCCGATGAGCGCCGGGACCAGGGCAGCGAGGATCGCCGCCCACCACGGGATGCCCTTGAACTCGCCGAAGATCGCTCGGTAGTTCCACGGGACCGCGTCGTAGTCTTCGACATCGTCATCATCGAAAGCTGCTGAACGCTCGCGCAACGCACTCACGACGCACACGGTAGCCGTTCGGCCATTCGGTGTTCGTCAGTCCGCGGCTTTCTCACCCAGAAGCAACCCGCGGGCACACTGCGTGCGTTTTAAGCGGACTGTTCGTCCGCCCTTCGGACCAGTGGGAGGGGCGTAGGAGTGGCGGAGGCGTCCGTCAGCGGCTCCACGCTCGCCCGGAAGCCCTCGAGGGCGTCGAGTTCCCTGCGTCTCGCCGAGAGGAAGCGCTGCAGGTGGGTGGTGGAGAGGTTGACGGCGTCGATGGCGCTGTCGGCGGCCCGGTTCGCCCGGCCGGCCTGCAGCCTGACCTGCTCGACGTCGTCGGCCAGCGCTCGTTCGGTGACCGCGAACATGGCGCTCGACGCGATCACGGCGAACCCGGTCGGGCCGCACAGGAAGACCCGGCGGTCGAGCAGCCAGCGCAGCAGTTCGGGATCGGTGTCCAGGGCCGCGACGACCGCGCCGTCGTTGGGGACGAACATGATCGTGCCGTAGATGGCGTCGGCCCAGCGCTGGTAGCCCTTGCCCGCCAGTTCGGCGGCGCGCGAGCGGATGTTGCGGACGTGGACCCGCAGCGCGTCCTGGCGTTCCTGTGGATCGTCCGTCTCGACGGCCTCGGCCCAGGTGGCCATGGACATCTTCGAGTCGACCGGGACCGCGCGGCCGCCGCCGACGTTCAGCACCATGTCGGGCCGGACCGCGCCGCCGCCCGCCACGTCCGTCTGGAGCGTGTAGTGGAGGTTCTCCCTCAGGCCGAGTGCGCGCGCTGTCTCGACGAGCACCTGTTCGCCCAGCTCACCGCGTCCGCTGACGCTGGAGAACGCCACTTCGTAGCGTTGCAGGGCAACCTGTTGCGCGTCGTAGCGCGCGCGTTCCGAACCGATGGCCTGGAGCGCTTCGTCGGTGCGCCGGACGCTGTCCTGGTAGAGACGCCAGACGAACAGCAGCGCCCCGGCACTCACGAGTGCCAGGACGATCGAGGCGGTGATGATCACTGCGGTCACGGCACCGATGATGCTCCCTCGAAGATGTTGAACTCGATCGGGTGACACGCCGGGAACCCTCCCGGAGATTTGTCAGACCCCGTCTCTACGGTTGGGGCCATGCGGATCCTGCACACCTCCGACTGGCACGTGGGGCGCACTTTCCACGGCCGCGACCTGCTCGTGGAGCAGGAGTCGGTGCTGAGCGGCCTCGCTGACCTGGTGTCTTCCGAGAAGGTCGACGTCGTGGTCATCTCGGGCGACCTGTACGACCGGGCGGTGCCCTCGGCCGACGCGGTGGCGTTGTGCGCGCGGGTGCTGATGCGGATCCGCGCGGCAGGGGCGCGGATCGTGATCACGCCCGGCAACCACGACTCGGCGGCGCGGATCGGGGTGTTCGGGGAGTTCGCGGCAGCGGGCGGGCTGTACCTGCGCACGCAGATCTCGTTGCTGGACAAGCCCGTCGAGCTGGAGGACGAGCACGGGCCCGTCGCGGTGTACGGGATTCCGTTCCTGGAGCCGGAGCCCGCGCGGCACGTGCTCGGGGTGGCGGACAAGGGGCACGCGCCCGTTCTCGGTGAGGCGATGCGGCGGATTCGCGCCGACCTGGCATCACGCGAGGCGCGTTCCGTGGTGCTGGCGCACGCCTTCGTGACCGGTGGGGCGCCGTCGGAGTCCGAGCGCACCATCGCGGTGGGCGGTGTGCAGGACGTGTCGATGCAGGTGTTCGCGGGCGTCGACTACGTGGCTCTCGGGCACCTGCACGGGCCGCAGACGCTCGCGGAGAACCTGCGGTACTCGGGCAGTCCGCTCGCGTACTCGTTCTCCGAGGCGCGGCACCGCAAGTCGGTGTGGCTGGTCGAGCTGGACGCGGGCGGGCTCGTCGGGGTGGAACGGCGGGATCTGCCGGTGCCGCGGCAACTGGCCGTGGTGAGCGGCACCTTGGCGGAGGTGCTGGAGGATCCGGCGCACAAACCGCTGGAAGACCACTTCCTGTCGGTCGTGCTCACGGACCAGGTGCGGCCGATGGACGCGTTGCGGCAGCTGCAGAAGCGGTTCGAGCACGCGGTGCACGTGGAGTGGCGGCCGGAACAGGGCCAGCAGCACAACATGACCTACGCGGACCGGGTGCGCGGCCGTTCCGACGAGGAAGTGGCTTGCTGCTTCGTGTCGGACGCGCGCGGCTCCGAGCCCTCCACGGCGGAGATGGCGTTGTTGCGCGAGGCGTTCGCGTCGGTGGCGAGGGAGCAGGAGCAATGAGACTGCACCGCTTGGAGCTCACGGCGTTCGGTCCCTACCCGAAGCCCGAGGCCGTGGACTTCGACGAGCTGGGCGCGGACGGGCTGTTCCTGCTGCACGGGGACACGGGCGCAGGCAAGACGACGTTGCTCGACGCGGTCGCGTTCGCGCTGTTCGGCCGGGTGCCGGGCGCACGCGGCGACGTGAAGAAGCTGCGTTGCGAGTACGCCGATCCCGAGGTGCCGACGGAGGTGTCGCTGGAGCTCACCGTGCAGTCGCGGCGGTTCCGGATCGTGCGCTCGCCGGAGTTCGACAGGCCGAAGAAGCGCGGCGGCGGTTTCACCACCCAGCCCGCGAAGTGCTCGCTGACCTGGCTCGAGGGCTGGGACGGCGAGGGCATCACCCGCATCGACGACGTGGCGCGCGCGGTCGAGGACATGCTGGGCATGTCGTACGAGCAGTTCTTCCAGGTCGTGCTGCTGCCGCAGGGCGAGTTCGCGCGGTTCCTGAGGTCGGACACGGCCGAACGCGAGGTGTTGCTGGAGAAGCTCTTCGGCACCGAGCGGTTCCTCGACGTGGAGAAGTGGTTCCGGGACAAGCGGGTCGTCGCCGGCCGGGTGCTGGAGGACCGCCGTCAGGGCGCCGGCGAACTGATGCACCGGGTGGCAGAGGCCGCGGGCGAGGAGCCGTCGTTCGAGCCGGGCTGGCTGGAATCCGTGCTGGAGCGGCTGACCTCCGCCGTGTCCGCGGCCGGTGCGCTGGCGGAGGAGACGGCGGGCCTGGCCGATGGCGCGGACGCGTTGCTGGCCCAGGCCCGTGTGCAGGCCGACCAGATCCGTCGCGTGCGCGAGGCCCGCGAGTTGCTGGCCCGCGTGGAAGCTGCGGACTCCGCAGCGTGGTTCGCCGAACGGGACGCGGCCCGCCGTGCCGTCCCGGTCGTGCCGGCGTTCGGGGAGATCGCGAAGCTTCAGCAGTCCTGCGAGTTCGCCGTCCGCGACGAGGCCCGCGCTCTCGAATCGTTGGAGCGCTTGGGTTACACGGGTTCGGAGTTGCGCGAGGACGCTTCGCGCTACCGCGAGGAGGCAGGTGGCCTGGGCGAGCTGGCCGCCGAGGCCGAACGCCAGCAGGCGGACGTGCGCCGGTTGTCGGTGCTGAAGAACTCCTCGTACCAGGTCGAACGCCGGCTGCTGGCCCTGAACGCCGAGCTGGAGGTGCTGCCGGAACGGGTGGCGCAGTGCCGCCTCCAGCTGGACGCGGCCGCGGAGGCTTCGGCACGCCTGGACTCCCTGAAGTCCCGCGCCGACGCCGCGCTGGCACTGCCGGACGCCGGGAAAGCGTTGGAGCGCACCAAGAAAGAGCTGCACGAGGCGATCGACGTCCACCAGAAGGCCAAGGACGTCCTCCAGCAGGTCCGCCACCAGCGCCTCGAGAACATGGCCATCGAACTGGCCGCGGCGTTGAAGCGCGGCAAGCCCTGCGCCGTCTGCGGCTCGCCGTCGCACCCCGCGCCCGCGCAACCGATGCTCGGCGGCGTCGACGCGACTGCCGAGGAGGACGCGGCCGCCGAGGAACAGCTCGCCCTGGACCGCCGCAACGAGGCGGAGCGCGCCGCCCACGCCGCCGAGCTGCGCATCCAGGCCTGCTGGGAGGCCCTGGGCTCCGCCGAGCCCGCTGTCGCGATCTCCGAGTACCGCGAGGCCTACGACCTGGCCCACACCCGTTCGCAGCGGCAGAACGAGTTCGTCGGCCTGGAAGCCAAGACCCGTGAGCTCGGCGCGGAGAAGGCCCAGGTGGAGCAGGACCTGGTGGGCCTGCACACCGAACACAGATCGCTGGTCACCGTCGTCGAGGAACGCGGCGCCCGCCTGGACAAGGCGCGAGGCGAGCACGACGACGTCCTGACCCGCCGCGACCACCTGCTCCGGTTGTCGAAGGCGTTGGTGGAACTGGCAGACCGCCGCGCAGCTCGCGACGCCGCCTTCGCCCGTGTGGAAGAACAGCAGGCCCTGGTGGCGGCCATGGCCGCCGACGCGGGCTTCCCCGACGTCGACGCGGTCCTGGCCGCGGCCCGTCCGGCGATCAAACTGCAGGCCCTCGACGACCGCATCGCGGCCTGGGAACGCGCCCGTGCCTCTGCCTCGGCGACGGTGGAGGAACTGGCCGAGATCGACCCGGCGGACGAGGTGGACCTCGGCCAGGTGACGGCCGCGGCGTCGTCGGCCCGTGCCGCCGCGTCCTCCGCCGCCACCGGCCTGGCGCGCGCTCAGGCGGCGTTGGACCGAGTCGGCGAGCTGGCCGCGCGGTTGCGGGCCGAGTGGAAGTCGCTGGAGCCGCTGGAGGCCACGTACGCCGAGCTGGACGCGTTGACCGACGTGATCAACGGCCGCGGGCAGAACTCCAAGAAGATGACCTTGCGGTCGTACGTGCTGGCCGCGCGCCTGGAGGAGGTCGCGGTCGCCGCGTCCGCCCGGCTGCACCGGATGAGCCAGGGCCGGTACAGCTTCGTGCACTCCGACTCGGCGGGCGCGCGCGGCACCCGAGGCGGGCTGAACCTCGACGTGCTGGACGACTACTCGGGGCGGGCCCGGCCGGCCAAGACGCTGTCCGGCGGGGAGTCGTTCCTGGCCTCGCTGTCGCTCGCGCTCGGGCTGGCCGACGTGGTCGCCAACGAGACCGGCGGGGCGTTGCTCGACACCCTGTTCGTCGACGAGGGGTTCGGGACCCTGGACTCGGACACGCTGGACATCGTCATGAACACACTGGACGAACTGCGCGCCGGTGGGCGGGTCGTGGGGCTGGTGTCGCACGTGGAGGAGCTGCGGCAGCGGATTCCCACGCGGCTGCGGGTGCGGAAGGCCAGGACCGGGTCGACGCTGGAGATGTCGCTGGCGTGAGTTGGCTCTAATCTCGGCCCGTGCTGTCCCATGTGGAAGTCACCGCGCGTGTCACCGTGACCCCGGCCGCCCACTTCGTGTGGTCGAACCGGCTCGACTTCACCCACGACTGCCTCGTCTGCCTGCGCGTCGGACGTGTCGTGCAGCTGCGGCACGGCATGCCCCACGGGCTCTGCACCGGCAACGAGCACCCCGCCCCGATGCGCGTCAGCGCGTTCGACGCCACCGAGCACGGTGCCGAGCGCAGGTTGCGGTGCCGGATCACGTCGTGGTGGGCACCGTTCAACGACTTGATGGAGCCTGAAGTCCAGGCCTCGGAGCTGACGGCGCAACCGTGGGTGCGGCTGAACTACCGCGTCGGCTGCCACACCTGCCGGGACAACGGGGTCGGCGAGTGGCTGGGCATCGAGGGTCACCTGGTCTCCGGCGCGGCGCCGGTGACCAGCTCGTGCCCCAGGTGCGGCACCGAACTGACCACCGGTGCCGCCCCGGAGATCAACCTCGTGGGTTAGTTCTCGTGGGCCAGCAGCCAGCGCTTGACGTCCAGGCCCCAGCGGAAGCCGCCGAGGTTGCCGCCGATCCGGATCACCCGGTGGCAGGGGACGAACAGCGCCGCCGAGTTGCGGGCGCAGGCCGAGGCCGCCGCCCGGATCGCCGCCGGGCGTCCCGACAGTTCCGCGTACTCGGAGTAGGTGACCGGTTCGCCCGCCTTGACCGTGCGCAGGACGTCCCACGCGTGCTGCAGGAACGGGCCGGACCTCTGGCGGACCTCGATGGTGTCGATCGAGGTCAGGTCGCCTTCGTGGTAGGCGACGACGGCCTTGGTGACGTCGCCCAGATCGGGCCGCGAGGTGATCTCGGACGGCATCAGGGAGGCGTGGATCTGGGGCGTCAGCAGGGCGAGGTCGCCGGTCCAGCCGCTGGCCAGCACTGCCCCGTCCGGCGCGACGATCGCGGTGAACGGCCCCGCCGGGGTGTCCACAGTGGACGTGTGCGCGACGCTCATGATGTTGCTGCCTTCCTCGTCAGGTGTGCTCCGGCGTAGGAGCGCCACGGCCGCCAGTTCGGGCCGTGGGAAGCCAGATGTCGCGAGGCCTCGGGGAGCACCAGCACGTCCGGTGCGCCCAGCACTCGCATGGCCACCTCGTCGGCCACGGAGGCGCCGACCAGGGGAGTGAGTTCTTCGGTCAGGTCTTCGATCGAGCGGCCCACGTCGACGACGAGTCTGCCGTTCGCCAGCGCCTCGGTGACGGGATGGTCCCCGGCCGCGTAGAGGTGGGTCAGGGTGCCGTCCGGGATCTGCAGCGGGACGCCCGTGAACGGGGCCACCAGGCGCAGCAGGGTCTCGGCGCCGTCGACGCTGCCCGCCACGCGGATGCCGGGCACCTCGCGGACCAGCGGGCCGATCAGCGGGTCGGCGCCCAGGAACGAGTCGACGGCCATCGGGTCCGCGTCGAGGTCCAGGAGACGGCGGACGCGGGCCACGGCCGCGCCCAGGTCCCGCACGTCGGCGAGACGCAGCGAGCACAGGACGTGGTCGGTGGGGAACGTCAGGCGGACCGTCGCCTCACCGTGCGGCAAGGAGAGGGTGCGTGCGTAGGAGTCGGCGGTCACCTCTTCGACGCCGGGCAACGCGTGCGCCCGGAAGTGGGCGAGCAGACCCGTGGCGTCGAACGGCGGCCGGTACGGCAGGCGCAGGACGATGCGGCCCGGCGTGCCCACCGGTGCCTTGCCCCGGCCGCGCATGTCGGACGGGGTCGAGGCGAACACCATGCGGATCGTGTCGTTGAACTGGCGCACCGACGCGAAGCCCGCGGCGAACGCGATGTCGGCGAACGACAGTTCGGTCGTCTCGATCAGCAGACGGGCCGCGTGGGCGCGGTGGGCGCGGGCCAGGGCCAGCGGACCGGCGCCGAGTTCGGCGGTCAGCACCCGCGTGAGGTGGCGTTCCGAGTAGCCGAGCTTGGTCGCCAGCCCGGTCACACCGTCGCGTTCGACGATGCCATCACTGATCAGGCGCATCGCCCGGCCGGCCAGGTCCGCGCGGAGGTTCCACTCGGGTGAGCCCGGCACGGCGTCCGGCAGGCAGCGGCGGCAGGCCCGGAAGCCCGCGGACTGCGCGGCGGCGGCCGTCAGGAAGAACTGGCTGTTGCGGCGCTTCGGGGTCACCGCGGGGCACGACGGCCGGCAGTAGATGCCGGTCGTGCGGACCGCGTGGATGAAGCACCCGTCGAAACGGGCGTCACGTGCGGAGCACACCCGGTACGCGTGTTCTTCGTCAATGACCATGCCAACGATCCTGCCAGCGGGAACGTCCAATGGCTCGCGGGAATCGGACACGACCGTCGGCTGCCGTAGACTCGCTCACCGTGAGTTTGACCCTCGGTATCGTCGGCCTGCCCAACGTTGGCAAGTCCACCCTGTTCAACGCGCTCACGCGCAACGACGTGCTCGCCGCGAACTACCCGTTCGCGACCATCGAGCCGAACGTGGGCGTGGTGCCGCTGCCGGACGCCCGCCTCACGACGCTCGCCAAGATCTTCGGCTCCGAGCGCGAGGTGCCCGCCGTGGTGTCGTTCGTCGACATCGCGGGCATCGTCAAGGGCGCGTCGGAGGGCGAGGGCCTCGGCAACAAGTTCCTCGCGAACATCCGCGAAGCGAACGCGATCTGCCAGGTCATCCGCGTCTTCGACGACCCGGACGTCGTGCACGTCGACGGCCGCGTCGATCCGTCGAGCGACATCGAGACGATCAACACCGAGCTGATCCTCGCCGACCTGCAGACCCTCGAGAAGGCCATCCCGAGGATCGAGAAGGAGGCGCGGATGCAGAAGGACCGCCGCGCCGTCCTCGAGAACGCGAAGAAGGCCAAGGACATCCTCGACGCGGGCCGCACGCTGTTCGCAGCGCAGTCCGAAGTGGACGGTGAACTGCTGCGTGAGCTCTCCCTGCTCACCACCAAGCCGTTCCTCTACGTCTTCAACGCCGACGAGGGCGTGCTGACCGACGAGGCCCGCGTGAAGGAACTGCGCGAGCTCGTCGCCCCGGCCGACGCGGTCTTCCTCGACGCCAAGGTCGAGTCGGAGCTGATCGAACTCGACGACGAGTCGGCCCTCGAACTGCTGGAGTCGATCGGCCAGACCGAGCCGGGCCTGCACGCCCTGGCCCGCGCCGGTTTCCACACCCTCGGCCTGCAGACGTACCTCACGGCCGGCCCTAAGGAATCGCGCGCCTGGACGATCCCGAAGGGCGCCACCGCCCCGCAGGCGGCCGGTGTGATCCACACGGACTTCGAGCGCGGCTTCATCAAGGCCGAGGTCGTGTCGTTCGACGACCTGACGGCCTCCGGTTCGAAGGCCGACGCGAAGGCGGCGGGCAAGGTCCGAATGGAGGGCAAGGACTACGTCATGTCCGACGGCGACGTGGTGGAGTTCCGCTTCAACGTCTGATCAGCTCAGAGCGGCCGTGCAGAGCGCGGTCGCGTTCGCCGCTGCCGGATCCATGAAGTCCGGCAGCGGCCGCCCATAGGCGACGGCCAGCTCGGGAACGCGGTCAACAGCGGTGGTCCAGCTGTGCGCGGCCAGCCATCCGGCGGGATCAGCCGCGGTCGCCACGAACTCCGCGCCCATGCTCCGGATCTGCTCCAGCGTGCCGGCCACCGACTCGCGGTCGTCCGCCGAGGTGTCCATGTGGTCGAAGGCGAACCGGCTGCCTGGCGCCGACCGCGAGTGGACCGTGTCGAGCAGGCGTTTCTTTTCGTCCTCGGTCAGGTACTGGAGCAGGCCCTCGGCGATCCACGCGGTGGGCGACGAAGCGTCGAACCCCGCGCCGGCCAGGGCGGTGGTCCAGTCGGTGCGCAGGTCCACCGGGACGACGACGCGGGTGCATCGTGGGACGAGGCCCGAGGCGACCACGAGTTCTTCCTTGAACTCCAGAAGTTCGGGGGAGATCCAGCTCGAACAGTCGCGTGCCGGAGGGCTGGTCCAGCCGGAACGCGCGGGAGTCCAGGCCTGCGGCGAGCACCACGATCTGGGGCAGCGCGGAGCCGAGCAGGAAGTCGTCGTAGAAGCGGGTGCGCACGGCCATGAACTCGGCCGCGCCTGGTGGGGCGGCGGGGATCGGCTCGCCGAGTGATACCGCCAACGCGGCCAGTGGGTCGTCGTGCAGGCGGTCTGATCTCGCGGCTTCCACGGCGCGCATCGACGCGACCCACAACGCTGTTCTGCTCACTCCCCGCATGTCTGGAAGGGTGGCATCGCGCCGCGTCCGACGTCGAGCGCGTGTCTCGGTGGCGCACCTAGACTTCCGCGGTGTGAGAGCTGAGTACCGGTTGCTGGGACCGCTGGAGGTAGTGCTCGACGGTGAGCCCGTGCCGGTTCCCGCCGGCCGCGGCCGGGTGCTGCTCGCCACGCTGTTGTTGCGCGCCAACCGGTTCACGTCCGTGGACGAGCTGGTCGAGCGGTTGTGGGAAGGCGCGCCGCCGGATCTGGACCGGGCGCACAAGACGTTGCAGACGGTCGTCATGCGGCTGCGGCAGGCGCTCGGCGAGGCGAACTGCGTGCGGCACGAGCCCGGCGGGTACCTGGCCGAGATCGAGCCGGAGCAGCTCGACCTGCTGAGGTTCCGCGCGCTGGTCGCCCGGCAGCAGTTCGGGCCCGCGCTCGCGTTGTGGCGGGGGCCGGTGCTGGGCAACGTCACGTCGGAGTCGCTGCACCGCGACGAGGTGCCGTCGCTGGTGGAGGAGCAGCTCGCCGTGCTGGAGCAGCGGATCGAGGCGGATCTCACGGCCGGGCGGTCGGCGGACCTGGTGCCGGAACTGCAGGACCTCACCCGCAGGCATCCGTTGCGCGACCGCTTCTGGGCCCACCTGATGCTCGCCCTGTACCGGTCGGGGCAGCAGGCCGGTGCGCTCGCGACGTATCGGCAGGTCAGCGAGATGCTCGCGGACGAGCTGGGGATCGACCCGGCACCGGCGCTGCGCCAGTTGCACGAGCAGATCCTGCGCGGAGAGGTCGTGCCGCCGAAGGAGAAACGCGTCACGCCGAGGCAGCTGCCGCCGGATCTCGCCACGTTCGCCGGGCGCGAGGACGACGTGGCACGGCTGGCGGCCAGCGGGGCGAAGGTGCTGGCCATCGCGGGCACAGGTGGAGTCGGCAAGACCTCCCTGGCTGTGCACTGGGCCCATCGGATCAGCGAGCGGTTCACGGACGGGCAGATCTTCGTGCACCTGCGCGGTCAGGATCCGGTGCGGGCCATGGCACCGCAGGAAGCACTGACCCTCGTTCTCAAGGCATTGGGCGTCGACCACGTGCCTGCCGGACTGGACGAACAGGTAGCGCTCTACCGGTCGCTCGTGGCGGACCGGAAGTTGTTGCTGGTGCTGGACAACGCCGCGAACGCCGAGCAGGTGCGGCCGCTGCTGCCCGCGTCCGCCGGCGCCCTGACGATCGTCACGAGCCGAGGCGACCTGCGCGGACTCGCCCTGCACGACGCCGACCTGCTGCGGCTCCCGGTGCTGAGCGATGACGGCGGAACGCGCGTGCTGGAGCGGGCGCTCGGCGCGGACCGGGTGCGGGCCGAGGCGGAGGCCGCCGCCGCGCTGGTGCGGTTGTGCGGCGGGCTGCCGCTCGCGTTGCGCATCGCGGCCGCGGACCTGTCCTCCCAGGACACGATGACCATCGCGGACAAGGTCGCGCAGCTCGGCGACGACCGCCTCGGCGAGCTCGCGGTGCCCGGTGATCCCGCCGCGGCCGTCAGCGTCGTCCTGGACGAGAGCTACTCCTCGTTGCCGGAGGAGACACGGATGGTGTTGCGCAGGCTGGGATTGTTGCCCGGCGCGGACTTCACCGCGAACGACGCCGCGGTGATCGCAGGCCTGCCCAACGTCCGCCGCCACCTCAACCACCTGGTCGGTGTGCACCTCGTCGAACAGCGCGGCACCCGCTTCGCCCTGCACGACCTGCTGCGCGTGTACGCGAGGGAACGGTGCACGAGTGAGGAGACCAACGAGGCCATCGCACGGCTGTACGACTTCTATCGCCGCATGGCCGACGCCGCTGCCGAACTGCTGTTCCCGGACCAGCGCAGATACCCGCTCAACACCACCACGACCCCACTGCCCGGCGTCGTGCTGAAGAGCACGGACGAGGCGTTCGCGTGGCTGAACGCCGAGCACGTGAATCTGATCGCGACGATGCTCGTCGCGACCGAGCGGGGTGATCACCGGCTGGTCGCCGAGCTCGGGGCCGTGGCCAACGGCTTCTACTACGAAGTTCGTTATGACGCGAACTGGGCGGTGTTGTGCGAGATCCGGGACCGCTCCAGCCGTGCGTCCTGCGATGACCTGCTGGTCGCCGGCGCGAACCTCGGCGCCTCCATCTACCGCTACTGCCAAGGGGACTTCGCGGAGGTGAAGCAACTCGCACAGGAAGCGCTCGACATCGGCGTCAGGGAGGGTGACCTGTCGATCCAGGCGAGCGCGCACCTCAGCATCGGGGCGATGGCCCGGATCGCCGGTGACGCGGACTCCGCTGTCGAGCACCTGCAGCGGACGCTCGCGATCCACGAGCTCCGGGGGTCGACAGAGGGGCAGGCGCTGGCCCTGCGGAACCTCGCCGCCCTCTGGTGCGAACTGTCCGACTACCCGGCCACCGAACAGGCGCTGCTCAGGGTTCTGGAGCTGGCCGACTCACCCGCCGTTCGCGTGAGCACTCACGAAGGCCTGGTCACGATCTGTCTGGAACTGGGCAGGTTCGCGGATGCCAGAGCGCACTACGAGCAGTACCTCGCGCTGCTGGCCGAGCTGGGAGACCCCCTGCGCGTCTCCATCGGCGCCGCCTCCGTCGTCAGGATCGACCTGGCACTCGGGAGGGTCGACGAGGCATTGGACCTCGTGCTCGGCCTCCTCCAAGAGGCGCGGCACAGGATCGGTGTCGAGGAGGAGTTCCACGTCTGGCATGCGCTGGAGGACGTGATGGACCACTGCGGTGCGCATGAGGACGCGCTGGCCGCCGCCATGGTGCGCCTGGGGCTCGTGGGTGAGGACTCCACCGTTCCCTCTTATCGGCTCACCGCGCATTGCTCGGCCGCGCGGGCGTACCGGAAACTCGGCGAGTTCGAACCGGCGCTGAGCCATCTGAACGAGGCCCGCGCAGTCCGAACCGCTGCCGGCTACGCGGTCGGGGGAGAAGGAGTGCTGCTCAGCGAGCGCGCGTTGCTCCACCTTGCGATGGGCGAGCCTTCGGAAGCGTTGTCGTGCGTGGAAGAGGCAGTCGCCACGCATCAGCGGCACCGCCAGCGGTATCTGGAAGGGCAGTCGCACGAAACTCTCGCGACCGTGCGCCGTGCATTGGGTGACGAGGAAGGCGCGAAGGCCGCGGAAGCGTTGGCCGCCAATGCCTACCGGGACTGCGGTGTGCCGGTAGGTTCGCCCGAATGACTGCCGAGTACCGCGTCCTGGGGCCGTTGGAAGTGCTGCTCGACGGCGAGCCGGTAGCTGTTCCCGCAGGTCGCGGGCGCGTGCTGCTGGCGGCGCTGTTGTTGCGCGCCAACGAGTTCGTGTCGGCGGATGAGCTGGTGGAACGGGTGTGGGACGGCGAGCCGCCCGCCCTCGACCGTGCGCGCAGGACGTTGCAGACCGTCGTGATGCGGCTGCGGCAGTCGCTGGGCGCCGCCAACTGCGTCCGCACGTCGTCGCACGGCTACCTGGCCGAGGTCGGCCCCGGACAGCTCGACCTGGCCGAGTTCCGCCGGCTCACCGCACGGGGCGAGCACCACACGGCGCTGGAGCTGTGGCGCGGCCCGGTGCTGGGCAACGTCACGTCGGAGTCGCTGCACCGCGACGACGTGCCGCCGCTCGTGGAGGAGCAGGTCGTCGCGCTGGAACGCCGCATCGACGAGGATCTCGCCCGGACCGCCGACGTGCTGGTGCCGGAACTGTGGTCGCTGGTGCGGCAGCACCCGTTGCGGGAGATCTTCTGGGCTCAGCTGATGCTCGCGCTGCATCGCGCGGGGCGGCAGGCCGAGGCGCTCTCGGCCTACCAGGAGATCCGCAAGCGGCTCGCGGACGAGCTCGGTGTGGATCCCGGCCAACGGCTGCGCGAGGCGCACGAGCAGGTCCTCAGCGGTGAGATGCCCGCTTCACCGGTAGTGCCTCGGCAGCTGCCGCCCGCCCACCCGCATTTCGTCGGGCGCGAGCACGAGCTGGCCCGGCTGTCCGAGATGGTCAAAACCCGGCCCGGCGAACCCGTGCTGATCTCCGCGATCAACGGCATCGGGGGCGTCGGCAAGACGGCGCTCGCGGTGCAGTGGGCGCATCAGGTGGCCGGCCGCTTTCCGGACGGCCAGCTCCACGTCGATCTTCGTGGGTTCGACACCGACACCGACCCGCTCGACCCGCAGGTGGCGATCCGCGCCTTCCTGTTGGCGCTGGGCGTCGGGGAGAACGACATCCCGTCGTCCGGTGACGCACTTGCCGCCGCCTACCGGTCGGCACTTGCCGGGCGGAGAATGCTGGTGTTGCTCGACAACGCCAGGGACGTCGACCAGGTCCGTCCGTTGCTGCCTGGCGGGGCCGGCAACCTCGTGCTGGTCACCAGCCGAAACCGCCTGAGCGGACTGGTCGCGCGAGAGGGCGCGCGGCCTGTCGCCCTCGACGTGCTGGACGAGCGGGAGGCCATCGACCTTCTGACCGAACGGGTCGGTGCGGATCGGATCGCCGCCGAACGCGAGGCGGCCGCTCGCCTGGTCGAACGGTGCGCGGGCCTGCCGCTGGCGCTCGGCATCGTGGGCGCCCGCGCGGCCTACGGCGACTCGCTCACGACGCTCGCGGACGAACTGGAGAAGGAACGGCTCGGTGCTCTCGACATCGAGGACGCCTCCACCGCCGTGCGCGCGGTCTTCTCCTGGTCGTTGCGGTCGGTCAGCGACCTCGCGGCCACGGTGTTCGTGCTGCTCGGTCTGCATCCCGGACCCGACTTCACCGCTGAGGCCGTGGCGAGTCTCGCGGCGCTACCACTCGCTCGGGCCAGGAAGGCCCTCGCCGAACTCGTCGCGGGCAGCCTGCTCACCCGGGGGAGCGACGGCCGGTACACCTGGCACGACCTCCTGCGTGACTACGCCGCCGAACGCGCCGCGGAGCTGCCGTCCGGCCCGCGGTCCACGGCTCAGGGCCGGATGTTCGACCACTACCTGCACGTCTCGCTCGCGGCCTGCGACTGGCTTTCCTCGATCGCGGTCGAGTGGACGCCGTTGGCTCCACCGGCCGAAGGGGTGGTGCTGGTGCCGGTGCCGGACGTGGCGGACGCGCACGCGTGGTACGACGCTGAGGAGCAGGTGCTGCTACGCGTGGTGTCGGCGATGGTCGCCGCGGGCGCCGACGACCTCGCCTGGCGGCTGAGTTACACGCCGCACATGCATTTGGTGACCCGAGGACGTCTGGCCGAAGCCGAAGTGGTCGAACGGGCAGGGCTGGCAGCGGCTCTACGACTGGAGGACGTGTTCGCACAGGCACGCCTGCACCGCTCGCTGGCGGGTGTGCTCGTCGCGCAACGCGACTTTCCCAGGGCGGAAGTCCAGATCAACGCCGCGATGCGATGTGAGGAGCTCCTCGGCCGGGTCGACGGCCGGTCGAACCTCTCGCGAGGACTGTCTTTCCTGTACGAACAGCAAGGCCGCAACGCGGAGGCACTGGAGGTCCTGCTCCAGGTGTACCCGCTGATAGAGCAGTGCGAACCCGGAGAGCAGGCCGCGCTGCGGGGCGAGCTGGGGCGTGCCTATCACCGCGTGGGTGACCACGAACGCGGGTTGGAGCTCTGCCTCGTGGCGGACGAGTGGCTTCGAGAGCGTCAGCCGTTCCCGTCTCCCACGAAGTCGTTGGCCCGCCAGACGCTCGCCGTCATCTACCTGAGGCTGGGCAGGGTCGCGGAAGCAGTGGACCGCCACAGCGAGGCTGTGCAGATGATGAGGGAGATGAGGGAGACGCACGACCTGGCGGACGCCCTGACCGAACTGGCCGAGGCTCAGGTGGCGGCGGGAGACCGGCCCGCGGCCCGTGAATCCCTCAGCGAGGCGTTGTCCATCTTCGAGGAGTTGGGGGACGGGCGGGCCGCCCAGGTGCGGGAGCTGATCGCATCGGTGACGAATGTATGAAGCGAGGTTTGTACCGACCCCCGTGGGGTAATCCAGAAAAGGATTCCCCACCTGGAGGTGTCATGATCGTCCTCGGTCTTATTTTGCTTGTCGTCGGGTGGCTGATGGGTATCAGCATCCTGACGACCCTGGGAGTGGTGCTCCTGGTGATCGGCGCGATCCTCGCCGTGTTGGGCGCGGTCGGCAAGCCGATCGGCGGACGGGCGCACTACTTCTAAACGCGCACCAAGTCACCGTTCCTCCCCTCGGAAACGGTGAAGGGGGAGCCTCCTTTGTGGAGGCTCCCCCTTCTGCTTGTCTCACAAGCTCTTACACGTTGTTCTTTGCGCGTGCGGCAGCGGCGAACACTCCGAACGCGACCCCCAGCATGGCCAGAGCGGCGACAGCGGCAACTACAAGATCAACAGACATGACCAGAAAACTCCCTCTTGCGATCTCTCCCGTCCTAATGACGCCGGGGTACCCCGTTTCGTTGCCTCGGGTAACGTTTTCGGGGTGAAACTCCGTGCTGTGGAAGCGCGTGTGCTCTCCGTAGCACCGTGGCTGCTCGCGTTGTCCGTCGCCGGGCACCTGTTCATGGTCGCGTTCCAGGCGAAGATGACCATGATCGACCTGCTGGTGTACCGCAACGGGTCGCCGCACCTGTTCTCCGGCGACCTCTACGAGTGGCGGCTCGACCAGTACGCGGACGTGTTCCCGCTGCCGTTCACCTACCCGCCCTTCGCGGCGGCGATCTTCACGCCGATGAGCTGGGTGCCGTGGGAGGCGTCGCGCTGGATCTGGCAGCTGCTCTGCCTGGGCTGCCTCTACTACATCGTGCGCACCAGCCTGAAGCTGCTGAAGCTGCAGGACCCGCGCCGCGCCATGATGTGGACCGCGCTGACGCTGTGGATCGAGCCGGTCCGCACCACGCTCAACTACGGTCAGATCAACCTGGTGCTGGTCGCGATCCTGATCGGCACGCTCGCCAGCGCGCGCAACTGGGTCGGCGGCGCCGGGGTCGGTTTCGCCGCGGGGATCAAGCTCACACCCGCGATTTCGGGGCTGTACTTCCTCATTCAGCGCCGGTGGATGGCCGCTGTGTGGTCGTTCGTCGCTTTTGTCGTGGTGTACGGCATCGGCTGGGCAATCTCACCGTCCCAGTCGGACAAGTTCTGGTTCCAGCTGCTCGGTGACGCCAGCCGCGTCGGGCCGGTCGGCAGCGCGATCAACCAGTCGATGCGCGGCGCCCTGAGTCGCACGGTCGGGTACGACGTGAAGACCGGGCCGATCTACATCGTCGCCGTGCTCGTCGCGGCCGCGCTCACGTGGTTCGCGGTCAGCAGGACCAAGGACGTGCTGGCGTTGATCGTCAGCGTCCAGATGCTCGGCCTGCTGGTCTCGCCGATCTCGTGGAGCCACCACTGGGTGTGGATGGTGCCCGCCCTGTTGTGGTTGATCTACGAGGGCGGACACCTCCTGTGCAGGATCACCGCCGGCCTGTGGGTGCTGCTGACCGGCGGCTACCTGATCTCGTTCCTGCTGCTCGCCCAGCCGAACATCTGGGACTTCCCGCGGCCCTGGGTCTTCGTGGCGCTCGGCTGGGGCTATCCGGCCGCGGGCCTGCTCACGCTCGTCGCGATCGGCCTAGCAACCCGGCGTAAGAGGGACGAGCTGCTGCCCCGCGATGAGGAAACTGCCCACGGCGAACCCACCGGTGTCACCGGCTGACGCGGGCTTCCACGAGTTTCGGGCCGCGACCCAGCCCAGCGTTCCGTCGGTGTCCAGCGCGGTCAGGAGGGCCTGCCAGCCCTTCTGGACGTGCGGCAGGTAGGTCTCCCGGTCGAGCACACCCGCGTTGATGCCGGCGGCGATCGCGTAGGTGATCATCGCGGTGGCCGCGGAGTCCTTGCCGGTGCTGCCCCAGAAGCCGTCGTGGCGCTGCAGGAACTTGAGCGTCTGCACGCTCTTGCGCAACGTCTTGGCGTACTCGGCGCGGTACGGGTGGTCGGCCGGCAGCGCGAGCATCGCCTTGGCCAGACCCTGCACGGCCCAGCCGTTCGTCTGCACGTTCAGGCTCCACAGGCCCGTGAACTCGTTGAACGTCCGGGCCTTGAGGCTGCGGTACGACTTGAACGAGTAGTCGAGCATTGCCTGGTCCTGGTCGGCCACGGCGACGCGGGTGAACGACGGCAGCGCCATGTTCAGTGCGTCGGGCGAGCGCCAGTAGTGCGTCTTCCCGTCCTTCACCTGGGCGCGCAGGTTGTCGCGCAACGGTTGCAGCACCTCGGGCTCCGGGTGGAAGTACGCCACGTCGAGGTACGGCTCACCGGTCGACTGGGCGTCCGGGGCGAAGGGGTTCGCCGGGTCGACCGGCAGCAGGTACTTGTTCGCCTGCACCCACGGCCACGTCTTGTGGTTGCTGATCCCGGTGGTCCGCACCTGGGCGAGGTTGCCGACGTGGAAGTTCGCGTTGGACCAGTTGTTCGCCGCGAGATCGGGGCCCTTGGTGACCCACGTCGCACTGACCTTGATCATCGTGTCCGTCACGGCACAAGGTACGGCGTTCGCACCGGCCGGAACCGCGGTAAGACTCCCGGCCAAAACGACGGCAAAAACAGATGTGCGCAACCGCATGAGGGTGTTCCCTCTCATTTCCGCGGGCGGCGGCAGCGCACATCTTGACCGAATCAGCTCATCGCGTCCAGGACTCCGTCGATCTCCTCGGCGAGAGACACGTCGAGCGCGGTGATTCCTCCCTTGTAGTGCGTGCTCAGGCGGAATGTCAGCGTCTTGTAGCGGATGTCGATGTCCGGGTGGTGGTTGTCGTTCTCGGCGATCTCCGCGATCCGGTTCACGACCATGATCGCGTGGGAGAAGCTCGCCAGCTCCACGGTCCGGACCAGCGCCGCGTCCTGGGCACCCCAGTCGGGCAGCTTGGGCAGCACGTCGTTCAACTGATCGTCGCTCAACAGCTCGGCCATGTCCTGATCGTCCCACCACGTCACGTAGGCTGCGCGTTGCCACGGGAGTCCGGTGAAGCGCCGGGCTGAGAGGAGGGCTCGCAAGCCCTCGACCGTCCACCTGATCCGGGTCATACCGGCGTAGGGAGAGATTTGACGTGAGAAAGATTTTCGCTGTTTGCGCTGCTCTGGTGCTGACCGGTTGTTCGGCCGGTACTTCGACCGCGCCGCAGACGCACGAGGTCACATTGGTGACGCACGACTCGTTCGTCGTGAAGCCCGAGGTTCTGGACGAGTTCCAGAAGTCCTCGGGAATCACCGTGAAGCAGATCGCGAGCGGTGACGCGGGCGAACTGACGAACAAGCTGGTGCTCACCAAGGCGAACCCGATCGGCGACGTCGCGTTCGGCGTCGACTCGACGTTCGCCTCGCGTGCGCTGGCGGAGGGTGTGTTCGCCGAGTACGCCTCGCCGGAGGCCTCGAAGGGCGCTCAGCGGTACAAGGCGGACGAGTCGAACCGCCTGCAGGCCGTCGACGTCGGTGACGTGTGCCTGAACATCGACCCGGCCAAGCTCGGCGGCGTCGAGCCGAAGTCGTACGACGACCTGGCCGACCCGAAGTTCAAGGACAAGCTGGTCGTCGAGAACCCGGCCACGTCCTCGCCCGGCCTCGCGTTCCTGCTCGGCACGATCGCCAAGTACGGCGAGAACGGCTGGCAGGACTACTGGACCAAGCTCAAGGCCAACGGCGTCAAGGTCGTGAGCGGCTGGGAAGAGGCCTACAACCAGGAGTTCTCCGCCACCAAGGGCGACCGGCCGATCGTCGTGTCGTACGCGTCGTCGCCGTCGGCCGAGGGCGGCAAGACCAAGGCCGTGCTGGACACCTGCTACCGCCAGGTCGAGTACGCGGGAGTGTTGTCCGGGGCCAAGAACTCCGCTGACGCTCAGAAGGTCCTCGACTTCCTGCTGGGCGAGAAGTTCCAGGCCCAGGTGGCCGAGCAGATGTACGTCTACCCGTCGCGTGAGGGTGTCGCGCTGCCCGAGTCGTGGGCCAAGGACGCGCCGTTGCCGCCGAATCCGCAGACCCTGCCCGCGGACAAGGTGAAGGACAACCGCGAAGCGTGGGTCGAGCAGTGGCGCAAGCTCGTGCAGGGCTGAGTTCCCGCACGGGGTGGTCGGCGGCGGCGCTGCTGCCGCTGGCCTTCCTGGGTTTGTTCTTCGCGTGGCCCGTGCTGGCGATCGTGTCGCTCGGGCTGCGCGAAGGTGGCGTGGCCTCGGTGCTCGTCGAGAGCGACACCTGGGAACTGGTCGGGTTCACGCTGGGGCAGGCCCTGGCGTCGACGGTCGTGGCAGTCGTCGCCGGGATGCCGCTGGCGTTCGTGCTGGCACGCTGCCGGATCCGCGGGCTCGGCGTGATCCGGGCCGCGGTGATGGTGCCGTTCGTGCTGCCGACCGTGGTGGTGGGCCTGGCTTTCCGGACGTTCTGGCCGGACGGCGGAGTGCTTCCGATCGTGCTGGCCAACGCGTTCTTCAACGTGGCGGTGGTCGCGCGGACCGTCGGCGGGCTGTGGGCGCACACGGATCGACGGGCTGAGGACGCGGCTCGGGCTCTTGGGGCTTCCCGTCCGCGAGCGTTCGTGTCTGTGGTGCTGCCGGCGTTGGCACCGGCGATCGGGTCGGCCGCGGCGGTCGTGTTCCTCTTCTGTGCCACGAGTTTCGGCGTGGTGCTGGTGCTGGGCGGGTCTCGGTACCGGACGCTGGAGACCGAGATCTACCTGCGGACGGTCGAGCTGTTCGACCTGTCCGGGGCAGCGGCTCTGTCGTTGTTGCAGTTCCTCGCCGTACTCGCGGTGCTGGTGCTGGGCGCTCTGGCACGGCGGCGCAGGGAGACCGCGCTGGCGTTGCGGGGCAGGGAAGAGCTGGCGCGGCGGCCGTCCGGCGGCGAGTGGTACGTGGTTCTCGGCGCTTTCGCCGTGGTGGCGGCGTTGCTGACGCCCGTGGTCGGACTGGTGACGCGGTCACTGTCCACTCGGGACGGCTGGAGCTTCGCCGGGTACGTGGCGTTGAACTCCCGTGGCGACCGCGGCACGTTGGCGGTGACCGGGATCGACGCCGCGGTGAACTCGTTGCGGACGGCCTTCGACGCGACGCTCGTCGCGTTGGTGGTCGGGGTGTTCTCGGCGGTGGTGCTGGTCGGGTTGCGGCGGTCCGGGAGTCGCGTCTCCGAGGTGCTCGACACCGCACTGATGCTGCCGCTCGGGGTGTCCGCGGTGACGGTCGGCTTCGGCTACCTGATCACGATGGACGCGTTGCCCGGCGACTTCCGCACGTCGCCGATGCTGGTGCCGCTGGCGCAGGCGCTGGTGGTCACGCCGCTGATCGTGCGGATGGTGCTGCCGGTGCTGCGGGCCGTCGACGAACGGCTGCGGCAGGCGGCGGCGACGCTGGGCGCCTCACCGTTGCGGGTGTGGCGTGAGGTGGACCTGCCGCTGGTCGGGCGGTCGTTGGTGGCGGCGGCCGGGTTCGGGTTCGTGGTGGCGCTGGGGGAGTTCGGCGCGACGAGCTTCCTGGCCCGCCCGGACGCGCCGACGCTGCCGGTCGTGATCGCGCGGCTGATGTCGCGGCCGGGGGAGTTGAACAGCCAGATGGCCTACGCGGCGTGCGCGTTGCTGATGGTCGTGACGGTCGGGTGCGTGCTGCTGATCGAGCGGTTGCGCGTGCCGAGCAGCGGGGAGTTCTGATGGCGCTGGAACTGGACTCGATCACCGTCCGTTATGGACAGACGGCCGCGGTGTCGGACGTGTCGCTGTCGGTGGCGGACGGCGAGGTCGTGGCGTTGCTCGGGCCGTCGGGGTGCGGGAAGTCGACGTTGCTGCGCACCGTGGCGGGGCTGGAGAAGCCTTCCGCCGGCGCGGTCCGGTGGGATTCCGCCGACCTGGCCGGCGTTCCGGTGCACCGGCGCGAGTTCGGGCTGGTCTTCCAGGACGGGCAGCTGTTCCCGCACCGGACGGTCGCCGGGAACGTGGCGTTCGGCCTGCGGATGAAGAGGGTCGAACGCGAGGCGCGGGACAAGCGAGTGCTGTCGCTGCTGGAGCTCGTCGGGCTCGAAGGCTATGCCGACCGCAGGGTGACGCAGCTGTCCGGCGGCGAGCAGCAGCGAGTCGCGCTGGCACGGGCGTTGGCGCCGTCACCGCGGTTGTTGCTGCTGGACGAGCCCTTGTCTGCGCTGGACCGGGCGTTGCGCGAACAGCTCGCGGTCGACCTGGCGCGGCTGCTGCGGGAGGCCGCGACGACGGCCCTCGTGGTGACGCACGACCACGACGAGGCGTTCACGCTGGCCGACCGCGTGGCGATCATGTCGCGTGGCCGGATCGTCCAGGTCGGGCCGCCTGCCGAGGTGTGGTCGTCGCCGGTGGACGTGGAGACCGCGAAGTTCCTGGGGTGCAGCAAGTTCGTGCCGGGGTCGTTCGTGGGGCTCGATGTCGAACGGGTCGGGCTGCGGGCCACAGCGCTCCGGGTCGCCCCGGACGGCCTGCTGGAGGGCACGGTCGTCGAGCGGGTGCACCGGCGCGATCACGTGCGGCTGCTCGTGGAGATCGACGGCGAGGAGTACGAGGCCGTGGGGCCGATGACCGAGATCGGGGACCGGGTCCGGCTCGAAATTGACTTGGACGGCGTCGCCCGCATCGGTTGACTGTGAGTCCTATGGGATCTCTCGAAGGACGAGTCGCGCTGGTCACGGGCGTGAGCAGGCGCCAGGGCATCGGGTACGCGATCGCGCAGCGGCTGGCAGGGCTGGGCGCGGACCTGTTCGTGCAGCACCACGTCGCGCACGACGCCGAGCGACCGTGGGGCGCGGATTCGATCGAGGACGTGATCGCGGGCATCGGCGGTCGCGTCGAGCACGCCGGTGCCGACCTCGCCCTGCCGGACGCGCCCGACCGCCTGGTGGAGGCCGCTGTCGAGGCTTTCGGGCGCGTCGACGTGCTGGTGTGCAACCACGCGAGCAGCGGGCCCGACGGCGCGCTGGGTGAGCTGGACGCGGAGAAGATCGACGCGCACTACGCGGTGAACACGAGGTCGTCGATCCTGTTGGCGCAAGCGTTTGCCCGCCAGCACGACGGCGCACCGGGCGGCCGTGTCGTGTTCATGACGTCCGGGCAGAACCTCGGGCCGATGCCGGGCGAGATCGCCTACGCGGCGTCGAAGGGCGCGCTGGTGGGGATCATGTCGACGCTGTCGCACCAGCTGATCAGGCAGGGCATCACGGTCAACGCGGTGAACCCAGGCCCGACCGACACCGGTTACGCGGGCGAGGAGACGAGGGAGTGGGTGCGCGAACGCATGCCACTCGGCCGCTGGGGTCAGCCGGACGACGCCGCCAGGCTGATCTCCTGGCTCTGCACCGACGACGCCGAGTGGATCACCGGTCAGGTGATCAACAGCGAGGGCGGGTTCCGGTGACGACCAGCCACGCGCCGGACGGGTACGAGTGCCCGTTCTGCTTCCTGCTCGCCGGCGGGGAGACCGAGATCGACAGCCAGAGCGACGTTGTGCTCCGCACCGAACTGGCGACCGCGTTCGTCGCGTCCGGGTGGTGGGCGAACAATCGTGGCCACGTCATCGTGATCCCCAACGCGCACCACGAGAACATCTACGACCTGCCCGCCGAGTACGGCCATGCCGTGCACGACGTCGTCCGCGAGATCGCCGTCGCGATGCGGGACGCGTACGGCTGCGAGGGGATCTCCACCCGTCAGCACAACGAGCCCGCCGGTGGCCAGGACGCGTGGCACTTCCACGTCCACGTCATCCCGCGGTACCACGGCGACGACCTCTACGGGTCGAAGCCGCTACCGGGATTCGCCACCGGCGAGCAACGCCGGCCTTATGCGGAGAAACTGCTAGCTGTCCTTGGTGATCAGGCGGATCGCCGCCAGCCCCGTGCCGATCAGCAGGTAGCACCCGGCGAGCAACGTGCTGTCGCCGATCTGCCCCAACGGGATCGGGTCGCGCATCACGTCGATCAGCCCCGGGAAGCCCGTGGTGATCAGGAACGGGTGCAGCCAGTCCAGTGAGCTGAACTGCCCCAGCACCTGGAACACGATGATCGTCACCATGGTCGCCGCCTGCACCACCAGCGGGTGCTCGGTGGCGGACGAGACGGCGAGGGCGACCGCGCCGATCGACACCATCTGGAACGTCACCAGCAGGATGAACAGACCGATGCGCAGCAGGCCCTCTCCGGTCGAGAGGGTGGTGCCGGACAGCGTCGCCATGCCGTCGGAACCGAGGAACGCGGTGCCGGCGATGATGCCGACGACGGCCATCAGCGTGACGGCGAGCAACGACATCGCGGTGAGGCCGAACAGCTTCACGAACAGCAGCCGCACTCGGGACACCGGCGCGACCAGCAGGCCGCGCAACGTGCCGTGCTGGGCCTCGCCCGCCAGGCCGTCCGCCGCCCAGATCGACGCCACCAGCGGCAGCAACAGGTTGAGCGACAGGAACAACGTGAAGATCGGCACGACCATGCCGTTGCCCTCGATGATCGCGGCGAGGCCAGGCCCGCCGCCACCGTCGTCGCCGGCGGTCCAGATGCCGAAGCTGATGATGATCGGCACCAGGATCAGGCCGAACAACCCGATGAGGGTCCGCGGCCTGCGCAGCATCCAGCGCACCTCGGAACCGAACTGACGCGTGATCATCGCCGTCCCCCGTCCAGAGTGTCCACAGCGGACATTCCGCGCTCTGCCTCCTCGGCCTCGGTGAGCCGGGCGAACAGCTCCTCCAGACCGGTCTTCCAGCGCGTCGCCTCGTAGACCTGGGCGCCTCCGTGCACGAGCGTCTCGATCACCTGCGGCGCGCTCGTCCCCGCGAGCTCGACCCGCAGGCCGTCACCGAGCGGCCTGGCGGAGATCTTGGCCTGCCGCAACGCGCTCAGCGCCTTCTCGACGTCCGGTGTGATCACCTGGAGCGCCGATCCGCCCGCCTGCAGCAGTTCGGTCAGCTCTCCTTGCGCCACAACGGTTCCGCGGTGCAGCACGGCGACGTGCGTGCAGGTGGCCTCGACCTCGCTGAGCAGGTGGCTCGACACCATCACGGTGCTGCCGGACGCGTGCAGCTCCGCGATGATCTTGCGGATCTCCCGCGTGCCGGCCGGGTCGAGGCCGTTGGTCGGCTCGTCGAGGACGACGAGCTTGCGCGGCACGAGCAGCGCCGCGGCCAGGCCGAGACGCTGCTTCATGCCGAGCGAGTACCCCCGGTACCTGCGGTGGGCCGCCTGCGCGAGCCCGACGCGTTCGATCGCGTCCTCGACCGCCTGCTTGATCTGCTTGCGCGGCAGCAGAGGCTCGAACGCGGCACACCTGACGAGGTTCTCCCGCCCGCTCAGGAACGGGTGGAACCCCGGACCCTCGACCAGCGCGCCGACGTGCGGCAGCACCTGCTCGGCTCCGTCGGGAAGACGTTTGCCGAGCAGTTCGATCTCCCCCTGCGTGGGGCGGACCAACCCGAGCAGCATCCGGATCGTGGTCGTCTTGCCGGACCCGTTGGGCCCGAGCATGCCGAGCACGGCACCTTCCGGCAGCTCGAGGTCGACGCGGTCCACGGCGACCGTGCTCCCGTACTCCTTGCGCAGACCCTTGGTCCGCGCGGCGACAGCGTGTTTCGACGGCGCTGTCACCGGCGCGCTGGTCGAGGTGGTCACTTCACCTGTCCGATCGTGTCGAACAGCACCTGCTCGGGCACGGCGCCCGCGACAACACGGCCGTCGTCCGCGATCAGGATCGTGGCGACCTTCGTGTTGAAGATCTTGCCGCTACCCCAGGCGCCGCTCACCTTCTTGGTGAACTTGTCGACCATGCCCTGCGCCTCTGCGGGCACCTGGGTCATGGCCTCCGCCGGAATCCTCGCGCCGACGACGGTGTCCCAGCCGGTGCCGAAGATCTGCGGGTCCTTGCCCTGAAGCGCCTGCTCGATGCCCATCTCGGGCATGCGGTCGCGGCCCTTCTCCTCCTTGGCCTCCGGCGTGGTGACCTTGGCGTTGGCGGGCGGCGTGAACTCGAACAGCTTCGAGTCCTGCGGGCCGACGTTGATCTCGCTGAAACCGACCAGGCCGACCGGCTCGCTCGTGCCGTTGGTCAGAACGGCGACGCGCAGCGGCATCTTGAGCTCGGAGTCGACCGCGATCCGCACCTCGCGGATCAGGGTCTTCTCGCTGGCCTTCGGGGTCAGCACGAGCTCGTAGGCGGCACGGTTCGCGACCCGCGCGGTGCCGTCGACGCTGATGTCGCTGAACTCCTTGGTCAGCCCGACGACCTGCTTGGCCGCCGCGGCCGGGTCCATGGTCTCGGCCTTCTCGGTGTCCGGCTTCGGCTGGTCTGCCTTGTGCTCGGACTTGGTGACCTCGTTGTCGGCGGAGTTCCACGACCACGTGGTCGTGCCGTCGTCGACGATGGTCTGCTCGGACTGGCCGTTCGGCAGGGCGGCGCGGAACTTGCCGTTGCCGTCCGTCCAGATCCTGGCGCTGTGCTTGCCGTCGGCGAGCTGCGGGATCTCGGCGATCGACGGGAGACCGAGCTTGTTGTCGACCTCCACGGTTCCGCCGAACGCACTCGGGTTGCTCGTCAGCACCTGCTCGACGAGCGTCTCCGCGGAGACGTCCGGCAGGGACGGCGGCTGGCCCGCACCCGCCGGCATGGCGAGCAGGCTCAGGCCTGTCGCACCGGTGATCACTCCGGCCGCCGCAGCGGCCAGGGTCACCTTTCGCTTGTTCATCAGTGGTCCCCTCCTCCAAGGGTTGTACTCATAGCTTGGTGGTGGGTTGCTGAGATGGTGCTGAGACTACTCCCACCTGCGGTTTTGTGCCTGCCGCTGAACGCTTTCTGAGAGTCGGCTGAGATCTTGCGCGCGGCTGGGAGTCGCGCGCGGCATGCTGTGACCCGTGAAGCCTCGGGTGCTGGTCGTGGACGACGAAGTCGGCGTGCGTCGGGCGTTGGAACGCGGGCTGACCGCGGAGGGCATGGAGGTCGTCACCGCCTCCGACGGGCCCACGGCGTTGCGGGTGGCGTTGACCGGTGCCTTCGACGTGGTGCTGCTCGACATCATGCTGCCCGGCCTGTCCGGGTACCGGATCCTGCAGCGCATGCGGGCCGACGGGGTGCGCACGCCCGTGCTGATGGTGTCGGCGAAGGACGGCGAGGTCGACCAGGCGGACGGGCTGGATCTCGGCGCCGACGGGTACCTGGTCAAGCCGTTCAGCTTCGTCGTGCTGGTCGCCCAGGTCAGGGCGTTGCTCCGACGCGGTGGCGGGGCTCGCCGCAGGCTGACGCTGGGGCACCTGGTGATCGATCGCGGCCTGCGCGAGGTCACCTGGGCCGGGCAGGACGTGTCGCTTTCGCCGCGTGAGTACGCGGTGCTCGACGTGCTGGCGTCGCGGGCGGGGTCCGTGGTGACCAAGGACGAACTGCTGCGGACCGTCTGGGGAGACGAGCAGGCCGCCACGCGCAACGCGGTCGAGGTCTACGTGGGGTACCTCCGGCGCAAACTGGACGCCGTGGGGGCAGGGGAGGTCGTGCGGACCATTCGCGGGCACGGGTACATCGCGTCGACCCCGGACCTGGACAACGCGCTGGGGAACAAGTGAACCCTCGCCGCTGGTGGTTGCGGCGCACGTTGCGCTTCCGCATCACCGTGGTGGCCACGGGGGTGGCGTTGCTGTGCCTGCTGGCGTTCACCGGGCTGGCGCCGGCGTTGATCGGGCTGATCCAGATCACCGCGGTGGACCAGGAACTGGAGAAGTCGCCGCCGCGGGTGCTCGACGTGTCCGGGACGCCGGTGGACGGCCAGCCGCCGCTTCCGTTGACGGCGCAGGACATCCGGGCCCTGAGGTCCGGCGAGCCGGTGCTGCGGATGGACGGGGAGTCCGCGCTCAGGTTCCGGGGACAGGTGGTGTTCTCCGGGGACGGGACACCTCGCCTGGAGGTCTACGCGAGCACGTTGCTCGGCTATGGGAAGGCCAACACGCTCGGCACGCGCTGGCTGGCGGTCGCGGCGGTGCTGGTGGCGGTGCTCGTGGGGATCGCGACCTGGCTGTCGGTGCGGTCGTCGTTGCGGCCCGTCGAACGGATGCGGGTCGCGGCGGGGGAGTTGCCGCACGGGGAGCGGTTGCCGGTCCCGCTCGCGCGGGACGAACTGCAGGCGCTGGCCGAGGCGCTGAACGCGTTGCTGGCCAGGCGCGACGAGGCGTCGGACCGGTTGCGGCGGTTCACCGGCGACGCCGCTCACGAGCTGAGGTCGCCGGTCGCGTCGGTGCGGGCGCAGGCCGAGGTCGCCGTGGCGCATCCGGATCCGGACTTCTCGATCGAGGTGCTGGAGTCGGTGGTCGAGGAGTCGATCCGGCTCAGCGCGCTGGTGGAGTCGTTGCTGATACTGGCGCGGGCGGACACCGGGGTGCCGGCGCGGGCGGAGGCGGTGGACCTCGTGCTGGAAGCCGAGGCCGCGATCTCCCGGCTGGACACGGAACTGCTGGTCCGGCTGACCGCGCCGCCGTCGGCGTGCCTGGTGTCGGCCACGCGGTCCGAGGTCGAGCTGGTGCTGGACAACCTGCTGCGCAACGCCGCCCGGTACGCGTACTCGACGATCACGCTGACGCTGGTGCCGGTCGGGCGGGACGTGCGGTTGCTCGTGGACGACGATGGGCACGGGATTCCCGCCGAGCACCGGACGAAGGTGTTCGACCGGTTCTACCGGGTCGAGGAGGACCGCGGGCGCCGCTCCGGCGGGTTCGGTCTCGGGCTCGCGCTGGTGGCGCATCTCGTCGGGCGGCGGCGTGGATCCGTCCGTGCCGCGGAGTCACCTGCCGGTGGTGCGCGTTTGGAGATCCGCTGGCCGTCCTGGTAGCAAGCTCTGGTGCCAGAGTTGCGAGCGTCGGCGCTGGTCGACGCGCCTGTTGCCGCTGTTGCGGGTGCCCTGTTGGACACGTCGCTGATCACGGGGTTCGGGGTGACGGTCCCGGGTCCGTTGCTGTGCCTCGGCGATGTGCTCGTCGGGCCGTTCGGGGTCCGGCTGACGGTCACCCGAGCTGATCTGTCCGGTGTGTCGGCCGCCGGCGATTTCCTGGAGCTGCACACGGATCTCGTGGCCACCGGGGCCGGGACGATGGTGGTCGACCGGGTGAGCTGGACCTCCGTGCGCGGCGCCGTAGGGCGGTTCGCGGACATGACGGTCGGGCGCGGAATGGCGTTGCGGGTGCTGGAGAAGCGCTCGGCATTGCTCGCGCGGAGGTGTGAGGAGCTGCGGGCGGCGCGGGTCGTGGTGGGGGCCGCGATCGTCCGGGACGGACGGTTGCTGGCGCAGCAGCGGTCCTACCCGGAAAGCCATGCGGGACAGTGGGAACTGCCCGGTGGCCGGGTCGAGCCCGGCGAGAAGCCCGCGGACGCGTTGGTGCGCGAGTGCGTGGAAGAACTCGGTGTGACGATCGTCGTCGGCGAGCACATCGGGCCGGACGTGCCGTTGAAGAAGGACATGGTGCTGCGGATCTTCGCGGCCGAGCTCGCCGACGGTGAGCCGGAAGCGTTGGAGCACAACGCTGTCCGGTGGCTCACCGCCGGCGAGCTGGCCGGCCTGGACTGGCTGCCGGCGGACCGGGTGCTGGTGCCGGCCCTTCAGCAGCTCCTCAACTGAGTCCGGACAGGCGCAGGGCCGCGTTCAGCCGGTGCTGGGCGCGGTCGCGGGCCCGTTCCGCACCGGCTTCCCTGATCCTGTCCAGTTCGGCCGGGTCGGCGAGCAGCTCCAGCGTGCGGTCGCGCACGGGCTTGAGCTCCTCGATCACCGCTTCGGCCACGACCTCCTTCAGGTCGGAGAACCTGCTCGTGTAGTCCTCCGGCTCCTTCCCGGTGCAGGAGCTGAGGATCTCGGTCAGGTTCGCGATGCCCTCGGTGGACGAGACGGCCCTGCGGACCTTGCGCCGCACCAGGTCCGGCTCGTCGAGCACGAAGACGACGCCCGCGGAGTTCTGCGCCGACTTGTCCATCTTGCGCGCAGGGTCCGAGAGGTCCTTGATGCGCGCCCCCACCTTCGGCACCACCGCGGTCGGCACGATGAACGCGTCACCGTAGGCGTGGTTGAAGCGCCGGGCGAGCGCACGGGCCAGTTCGACGTGCTGGAGCTGGTCCTCGCCGACCGGGACCTCCGCGGTGCCCTGCAACAGGATGTCCGCGGCCATCAGCACCGGATAGGTCAGCAGGCTCAGCCGCACCGACTCCCGTCCCAGCGACTTCTCCTTGAACTGGATCATGCGCGCCGCCTCGCCATAGGTGCAGGTGCACTCCAGCACCCAGTTCAGCGCCCCCAGCTCGCGGATCAGATCGCTCTGCACGCACACGCTCGCCGGGTCGATGCCGGACGCGATGAGAACGGCGAGCTGTTCGCGCGTCAGGGATCGCAGACGTTGTGGATTGTGCGACGACGTCATCGCGTGCAGGTCGCTGATGAAGTACACGTCCTCGTGGGTGCCCTCACGAGCCCACGTGCGCAGCGCACCCAGGTAGTTGCCCAAGGTGGGCTGGCCCGACGGGGTGATGGCGGAGAGACGGATCATTTTGCTGGTCCTTCCGTTCGAAGGACCGCCCCGGACGAACGCATCAAAAAAGCCGCCCGTCGGGGCGGCCTGTGTACGCGTCAGCGGTGATGTCTGCGCGCAGCTACTCCGGCCGCCTGAAGGCGGCCCACCAGAAGGCGTTCAGAGTGCGCACGTCGCCCAGTATAGGGCTACCGTCGAGGAATGTTCATCGTGCTGCTCAAGTACGCCGCGCCACTGGAACAGATCGACTACGCCCTGCCCGACCACCGAGCCTGGGTCGAGAAGCAGTACGAGCGGGGCCTGTTCCTCGCCTCGGGGCGTCAGGTGCCGAGGACGGGCGGCGTGATCATCACGCGGCCCATGCCCCGGGGCAAGCTCGAGGCGCTGCTCGCCACGGACCCGTGGGCCGAGCAGAAACTGGTGAAGTACGAGATCTGCGAGTTCGAGGCGACTCGGACGGCGCCGGAACTCGTGAAGCTGAACGAGGCCGTGCTCCAGCACTAGGCCCTTGAGGCGAGCCAGGCGATCGCGGTGTTGAGCACGCGATCGTGGGTGTCGTCTGGGTTCGTCGCGTGTTCGTGCTGGGCGATCGGCTCGTTGCGGTACGTCCTGCCGGTGCGGGCGGCCGGGATCCTTCGCCACCGGAACGCCGTGTTGCCGCCGTTATAGACGTGGCCGCGGCGGACGCCCCAGCCCGTCGCTTCGCCGTCTTGGCCGATGAACCTGCCCCTCTCGCCCTCGCCGAGCAGCGGGGCGACCACCGTGAGCATCGGGTGCTTGTCGCCGCCCCGGTTGCCGCGCAGGTCCACCACCCAGCCGGTCGGCCCGCACGCGATCAAGCCACGCAGGAGGGTGAGACCGGCGGTGACGTACGCCCTGCCGTTACGGGAGTCGGTCTCGGGCGGAAGCAACCATCCGGTCGGTCCAGATAGCTGGCCGGTTGGTTCGAGCAACCGACCAGTTGGTTCAGATAACTGACTGGTTGGTCCGATCGACCGACCGGTTGACCAAGGCAACTGACTGGTTGGCCCAAGTAACCGACTGGTTGGCCCGACTGACCGACCCGTCGACCCAGGTAACTGACTGGTTGGTTCGACTGACCGACCCGTCGACCCAGGCAACTGATCGGTCGGCTCAAGCGACCGACCGGTTGGTCCGAGCAACCGACCGGTCGGAACGGTTCGCCGTGCAGGCGAGGCCGCCCGCTGGGCCGTGATCAGGTGGGTGTGCGGGTTGCCGAGGGTGGCGATCACGTGACGGATCGCTTCACCGGTGTCCTCGGGCCCGTTCGCCGAGGCGGTGGCGACGTGAGCTTCGGCACGCGGGGCAGGCCAGTCGGCCTTCGCGCTCTCGATCGAGTGACGCTCGAGAAGTTCTAGTGACCTGTCCAGATGCGCGCGGACCTCGGCGATGCTCAAGCCGCCTTCTTCAACGCCTTCTTGGCGGCCTTCGCGGCCTTCTTGGCAGCCTTCTTCCTGGCCTTGTCACGCTCCTTGAGCAGGAACGGGACCGGGCAGCGCTTGCACTGGGGCTTCGACCGGCAGCACTTCTTCTTGAGCTTCTTACCCACTGGTTGCACTCCACTCCGACACGTTTGGCTAGAGTAGGTGAGGCTCACTTCACTGGCAGTCTTGTGTGGTAATGGCGACGCAGCCGGTAGTATCGGAAACGGCTGTGCGCATCGACGTGTCTGGCGCGAGCCCCTCCAACGCCTTCGAAGCTCTAGGAGTTCCGCGTGCCCACGGCCACCGCGTCTGCCCTTCAGACGCGAACTGACCTGCGAAACGTCGCGATCGTCGCGCACGTCGATCACGGTAAGACCACCCTGGTTGACGCCATGCTGCGCCAGTCCGGCGCCTTCTCCGCGCGTGCCGAACTCGTCGACCGGGTCATGGACTCCGGCGAGCTCGAGCGCGAAAAAGGCATCACGATCCTCGCCAAGAACACGGCTGTGCGCAGGCACACGCCGGACGGCGACGTGATCATCAACGTGGTCGACACCCCCGGCCACGCCGACTTCGGCGGTGAGGTCGAGCGCGCGCTGTCGATGGTCGACGGCGTCGTCCTGCTGGTCGACGCGTCCGAGGGCCCGCTGCCCCAGACGCGCTTCGTGCTGCGCAAGACGCTCGCGGCCGGCCTGCCGGTGATCCTGCTGGTCAACAAGGTCGACCGCCCCGACGCCCGGATCTCCGAGGTCGTCGAGGAAGCCCACGACCTGCTGCTCGACCTCGCGACCGAGGTGGGCGCCGACGAGTCCGTGCTGGACCTGCCGGTCGTCTTCGCCTCCGCGCGTTCCGGTCGTGCGTCGCTGAACCAGCCCGAGGACGGCGGCCAGCCGGACGAGGAGAACCTGGACGTCCTGTTCCAGGTGCTGCTCGACCACATCCCCGCCCCTCACGTCGACGTGAACGGGCCGCTGCAGGCGCTGGTCACGAACCTCGACGCCTCGACGTTCCTCGGCCGCATCGCGCTGTGCCGCATCCACCGGGGCACGATGCGCAAGGGCGAGACCGTCGCCTGGTGCCGCGAGGACGGCGAGCCGGTCAAGGTCCGCATCACCGAGCTTCTCATCGCCGAGGCGCTGGACCGCGTCCCGGCCGAGTTCGCCCGTGCGGGTGACCTGGTCGCCATCGCCGGCATCTCGGAGATCACCATCGGTGACACGCTGGCCGACGCCGAGACCCCCGAGGCGCTGCCCCGGATCACGGTCGACCAGCCGGCCATCTCGATGACCGTCGGTGTGAACACCTCGCCGCTGGCCGGTCGCAACGGCGGCACGAAGCTCACCGCCCGCGTGCTCAAGGCGCGTCTCGACGCCGAACTCGTCGGCAACGTGTCCGTGAAGGTGCTCCCGACCGAGCGCCCGGACACCTGGGAGGTGCAGGGCCGCGGCGAGCTGGCGCTGGCCATCCTGGTCGAGCAGATGCGCCGCGAGGGCTTCGAGCTCACCGTGGGCAAGCCGCAGGTCGTCACGCACATGGTCGACGGCAAGATCCACGAGCCGTTCGAGCGCCTGTCCGTCGACTGCCCCGAGGAGCACCTCGGCGCCGTCACGCAGCTGCTGGCCAACCGCAAGGGCCGCATGGAGAACATGTCGGGCCACGGCACGGGCCGCATCAAGCTCGACTACGTCGTTCCGTCGCGTGGCCTCATCGGCTTCCGCACGGAGTTCCTCACCGAGACCCGCGGCACCGGCATCGCGAACGCCGTCTCCGAGGGCTACGCCCCGTGGGCGGGCGAGATCCGCACCCGCCACAACGGCTCCCTGGTCGCCGACCGCACCGGCTCCATCACCGCCTACGCGATGATCCAGCTGGCCGACCGCGGCACGTTCTTCGTGGAGCCGGGTGCTGACGCCTACGAGGGCATGGTCGTGGGCGAGAACCCGCGCGCCGAGGACCTCGACGTCAACATCACCCGTGAGAAGAAGCTCACGAACATGCGCTCCTCCACGGCCGACGTGATGGAGACCCTGGCCCGCCCCCGCAAGCTCTCGCTGGAGGAGGCGCTGGAGTTCTGCGCGTCCGACGAGTGCGTGGAGGTGGCCCCGGAGGTCATCCGCGTCCGCAAGGTCACGCTGGACGCGAACCTGCGCGGCCGCGAGCGCTCGCGTCTCAAGGCGCGCGGCTGAGCACGACGCTGACGTAACGCCCGACAGGGGCGGTTGGGCCGCGATGGCCTGGCCGCCCTTCGTCGTGTGTGGGGGCGTGTGGGCCTCGGGTTTAGCCACCACAACCGCACGGTGTCCGGGTCGAACCACTCGACCAGGTGAGCCGTAGTACCCACCGGGCGAGCAACCCCGCGACCACGCGCCACGTCCCTTCAGTGGCACGGGTGACAAATTCCGGGTTGCCCGAACGCCACCACCAACCTTCTGGCAATGTGAGGACCATGAGGCGACTCGGGGGAGTGCTTGCTGCTGCCGTTCTGTGCGGCACAGCCGCGGCGTGCACGAACGCACCGCCGCCGCCCCTGGTCGCGAAGTCCGAGGCGCCTGTCATCACCACCACCGGGCCCAAGGTCACCGAGATCGTGGTGGGCGTGGACGACGTGGCCGGCGGTTACAACCCGCACGCCCTCGCGGCGCAGAGCCCCATCACGACGGCGCTGAGTTCGTTGCTGCTGCCCAGTCCGTTCCGGCCCGGCAACGACGGCGCTCCGCAGCTCGACCGGAACCTCATGGTGAGCGCGAAGGTCACCAAGGCAGAGCCGTTCACGGTCACCTACACGATTCGCAAGGACGCCAGCTGGTCGGACAGCGCTCCCATCGCCGCCGAGGACTTCTACTACCTCTGGCAGCGTATGCGGACGGAACCCGGTGTTGTGGATCCGGCGGGTTACCGGCTCATCAACAACATCAGCGCGCGTGAGGGCGGCAAGGTCGTCGAGGTCGCGTTCGGCAAGCCGTTCCCTGGGTGGCGAAGCCTCTTCTCGAACCTGTTGCCCGCGCACCTGCTCAAGGACGCGCCCGGTACGTGGTCGAACGTGCTGTCCACCGGCTTTCCCGCCACCGCCGGACCTTTCCAGATGCGCAGCCTCGACGAGCCGCGCGGTGAGGTCGTGCTCGAACGCAGCGACCGGTACTGGGAGACGCCGACGACGCTCGACCGGGTCGTCATCCGCAGGGCCACGCACAGCGCGATGGCAGAGTCACTGTCCAAAGGCGACAACCAGGCCGCGCTTCTCCGGGCTGACGCGGCGGACGTGAACCTGTTCCAGTCGATCAAGGACGTCACCACGAAACCCGTGCCGCGCAACGAGGTCGTGCAGGTGCTGCTGCGGCCCGCGAGCGAGCAGCTCAAGGACGTCAAGACGCGCAAGGCGATCGTGGCCTCGCTCGATCGTGAGGCGCTCATCGCGTCCGGGACGCAGAGCGGGCCGAGCACGCCGTTCCGGGCCGACTCGTACGTGGTGCCGCCCAGCCGCGCGGGGTACGTGAAGACGATCACCGCGAACACGCTCGACGCGTCGGCGAGCGACCAGCTGCTGACCGAGGCCGGGTATGTGAAGGCCGGCACCGAGTGGCAGAAGTCCGGCAAGGCGCTCAAGCTCCGGATCGCGGCGCCGGAGAAGGTCGAGCCGTACGCCGGCATCGCGAACCGGATCAAGGCTCAGCTCAAGGACCGGGGCATCGACTCCGAGGTCGTCACGCCCGCCGCCGAGGACCTCTTCAGCAAGCAGCTGACCGAGAAGGACATCGACATCGCCGTCGTCCCGAGGGTGGACGCGGGCGACACGGCGGCGGCGCTCGCGAGCGAGTACGGGTGCGCCGGTGACGCTCCGGACGGGTCGACGCCCAGCCCGCAGAACATCGCCGGTTTCTGCGACCCGGCGATTCAGGCCGACATCGACGCCGCGCTCAACGGCAGGACGTTGGTGTCCGACGTGCTGGCCCGCGTCGAGCCGTTGATCGCGGCCCAGGCCGTTTCGGTACCGCTGTTCCAGATCGTCGATCTGCTCGGAGTTCTGCCGTCGGTGGTTTCAGGCGTCGACACCGGGGCACCCCTCGCGGGCGTGCTCAGCGGTGCACCCGAATGGCGGCGTCTCGACAAGTAGCCGGCGGGTGGGAAATCCCGTTGCGCGAATCCTTTTCGCGTTGCTACTTTCGGCCGTTCTCGTTGACAGAATTCCGCGCGCCCGGTCAACGAACGTTGGCGCCCGGTAATCGGGCCATTGCGGCCTGCAACAACCTGTTTCCATTGGGTCACGATCCCCCTCTCAGGTAGTGACCGCCACCTCCACGGGTTCTTACCGTGCTGCCCACGATGTGCCGGTTCGGGGCGCGTATGGCACATCACGGTTATGGGCGTGCATGCCGACCTGGCAGCGGCCGCCCAGTGCTAGGAGGGCACGTGTCGATGAGGAGATCCAAAGCACTTCCGGCGATCGCGCTGGTTGCCAGCGCGTCTCTCGTGCTGGGTGCCTGTGGTGGCGGTGGCGGAACCAGCGACGCTGACGGTGGCGACGCCACGGTCGCGGAGATGGCGACTGCCCGTGGTGAGTCCGCGGACGGCTACACCGCGCCGGATACGAAGCAGAGCGACCAGGTCGTCGTGTCGACCGACAAGCCGTTCACTTCGTACAACAACGCGACGGAGGACGCCAACCAGTCCTACAACACGTTCGCGTTGACGCTCGTGCAGCCTGGCGTGCACATCATCAACGGCAACAACAAGGTCATCCTGAACAAGGACACCACGGAGTCGATCGAGGTCACCTCGAAGTCTCCGCAGGTCGTGACCTGGAAGTTGAAGAAGGGCGTCACCTGGTCCGACGGCGAGGCCTGGGACTGCGACGACATCTACATGGCGTGGTTCACGCAGTCGAACTCGGCGAAGAAGGCCGACGGCGCCAAGTACTTCAAGCCGGCCGGCACCACCGGGTACGACCTGATGACCGGTGAGTGCAAGGACGACCAGACGTTCGTCGGCACGTTCTCGGCTCCGTACCCGGACTACGAGGACATGTTCAACAACGACGTCCTCCCGGCGCACATTCTCGAGAAGAACGCCGGCGTCGCCGACATCACCAAGGTGAACAAGGACACCGCCGCCGCTGACATCCAGAAGATCGCTGACTTCTGGAACGAGAAGTGGAACGGCTTCACCAAGGACCTCATGCCGGGTGCCGGCCCCTACGTCCTGACCGGCTTCGAGCCGAACCAGTCGGTGACCCTGGAGCGCAACCCCAAGTGGCCGGGCAAGCCCGGTGGCCCCGCGAAGATCGTCCTGAAGGCGATCCCGGACCCCGTCGCGCAGGCACAGGCGCTGGAGAACGGCGAGCTCGCCGTCAACTCCTTCGCGCAGCCGGACGCGAACGCGGCCACGAAGCTCAAGGGCCTCAACGCCCAGGGTGTGACGTTCGGCGCGGGCCCCGGCCTGTCGTTCGAGCACCTCGACATCCAGATGAAGAACCCGGTGCTCGCCAAGGAGGAGATCCGCAAGGCCTTCTTCATGTGCGTCAAGCGCCAGGACATCATCGACAAGCTCATCAGCGAGGTCCAGTCCGACGCCAAGCCGATGGGCAGCCTGGTCTTCTTCCCGACCGACGAGGGCTACAAGGACGTCTACGCGGACAAGGCCAAGGGTGACGCGGCCGAGTCGAAGAAGATCCTGACCGACGCCGGCTGGGCGCAGGGTGCCGACGGCGTGTTCGCGAAGGACGGCGTCCGCGCCTCCTTCCGGATCAGCCACACCGACATCCCGCGTCGCAAGCAGACCGTCGAGCTGATCCAGGGCCAGTGCAAGGACGCCGGCATCGAGGTCAAGGACGACACCGACCCGAACTTCCTCGACGAGCGCGTCTCCGCGGGTGACTACGACGTCGCCCTGTTCGCGTGGTCCAGCTCGCCGTTCAAGGGCGGCAAGAAGTCGATCTACGAGACCGGTGGTGGCCAGAACTGGCAGAACCTGACCGTGCCGAAGGCCGACGAGGCCATGAAGCAGGCGGTCTCGCAGACGTCGATCTCCGACGCGCTGAAGTACTGGTCGGAGGCCGACCAGGCCCTGGCCGGTGCGTACGGTTCGCTCCCGCTGTTCCAGATGCCGAACATGTGGGCCTTCAAGGGTCTCGACCGCGTGTACTTCCAGAGCTACTACGGCGCGCTGTGGAACGCCAACGAGTGGCAGACCAAGTAATTCGCCTTAGCTCATCAGCTGAAGTGCGCAACGCCTGACCGGGCGGGGCCGGACCACGAGTCCGGCCCCGCCCGAGCCGGGTTGCCCCCTAGGAGCCCGCCCGTGATCCGCTACATCATCCGGCGCCTGCTGATCTCCATACCCATCCTGCTGATCGGCAGCTTCGCCTGTTACGTCCTCGTCGCGACCGCCGGAAACCCGTTGGCGGAAATGCGATTCCGGCCCGGTGTCACCGAAGCCGACATCAAGGCCGCGGAAATCGCGCTGGGCCTGGACCAGCCCGTGATCCTCCGCTACTGGAACTGGCTCACCGACTTCCTGTCGGGAGACTGGGGCCAGAGCATCGCCCTCGGTCAGGCCAAGACCGCTGTCTTCCCGGCCGTCACCGACGCGCTGTGGACCACCGGACGCCTCGTCATCGGCGCCGAGCTCCTCGCTCTCACACTGGGCGTCTCGGTCGGCGTGCTCGCCGCCGTGCGCCAGTACTCGATCTTCGACTACCTCGCCACCAGCACCGCGTTCCTCATGTTCTCGATGCCGATCTTCTGCGTCGCGGTCATCGTGAAGAACTACGGCATCCAGTTCAACAACGTCCTGGAGTCGATGGGGCTGGACCGCTGGCTCACCACCGCGGGCCCGCGGCCGGGTGGCTTCAGCGGCAACCTCGGTGAAGTGATCTTCAAGTACACCGGCACGTTCCTGCTTCCGACGCTCGCGCTGATGCTGATCAGCTTCGCCGCGTACAGCCGGTTCGAACGCGCCTCGATGCTGGAGATCCTGCACTCGGACTTCGTGCGCACCGCGCGGGCGAAGGGCATCTCGCAGGGCCGCGTGATCTTCAAGCACGCGTTCCGCAACGCGCTGATCCCCGTCGCCACGCTGTTCTCGCTGAACTTCGGTGCCGTGCTGTCCGGCGCGATCATCACCGAGACCGTGTTCGGCTGGTCCGGCATGGGCACGTTGCTGGTGAACTCCGTGCGGCAGTTCGACCCGCCCATGCTCATGGGTTGGCTCGCGGTCACCGCGACCCTGATCGTGCTGTTCAACCTCTTCGCCGACATCGTGTACGGCGTCCTCGACCCTAGGATTCGCCTTGGCTAACATCAACCTGGCGTCCGAGGGCGGCGTGGTGAACAGCGCTCCCCAGTCGGACTCCCACGAGTTCGACGCCTCCAAGACCCGCACACAGGGCCAACTCGTCCTGCGGCGCTTCCTGCGCCATCGGCTCGCGATGGTGAGCCTCGGCGTGTTCATCTTCCTCGTGCTGTTCGCGTTCCTCGGGCCGTTCATCTGGACGTACGACTACGAGGATGTGACCAGCAAGTCCTACCAGCCGATGAGCGGCACCCACCCGCTCGGCACCACCCAGGTCGGCAAGGACATGCTCGCGCTGCTCATGCGCGGCACCGGCTACTCGCTGCAGATCGCCCTGATCGTGGCAGCGCTGGCGACCGCGATCGGCGTGATCTTCGGTGCCCTGGCGGGATATCTGCGCGGTTTCGTCGACACGGCGCTGATGCGCCTGGTCGACCTGCTGCTGATCATTCCGCAGATCGCGGTCGCCGCGATCGTCGTGAAGGGCTTCTCCGGCAGCTGGTACGTCGTCGCGCTGGTGCTCGCCGCGTTCGCCTGGATGCAGATCGCCCGCATCACGCGCGGTGAGACGCTTTCCCTGGCACAGCGGGAGTTCATCGAGGCGGCGCGGGCCTGTGGCGCCTCCACCTCGCGGATCATCTTCAAGCACCTCGTGCCGAACATGATCGGCAGCATCACCGTCAACGCCACGCTGGCGATCGCGTCCGCGGTGCTCACCGAGGCCGCGCTGTCGTTCCTGGGACTGGGCGTCCAGCCCCCGGACACCTCGCTCGGTGTGATCGTGCTGGAGAACTACGGGCAGTTCATGAACCGGCCGTGGCTGTTCTGGGGTCCGTTCATCGTTCTCGTGTCGCTTTCCCTGGCCGTCAACTTCATCGGTGACGGTCTGCGCGACGCGTTCGACCCGAGGCAGACGAAGGTGCGTGCCTGATGACCACTGTTTCCGAACTGTCGGAGGACTTCCTGCCCTCCAACACCACCGCACCGCTGCTCTCGGTCAAGGACCTGTCGGTCACCTTCCCGACCGACGACGGTGACGTCCGCGCCGTGCGCAACGTCTCGTTCGACCTCAACGCCGGCGACGTGCTCGGCATCGTCGGCGAGTCGGGCTCCGGCAAGTCCGTGTCCTCCATGGCGATCATGGGCCTGCTGCCCAAGAACGCTGTCATCGACGGCTCGATCCGCTACCGGGGCGAGGAGCTGAACGGCCGCAGCTACAAGCAGATGCAGCCGTTCCGCAGCAAGCACATCTCGATGATCTTCCAGGACCCGATGACGTCGCTGAACCCCGTCTACACCGTGGGGTGGCAGCTCGCCGAGACCTATCGCGCGCACCACAACGTCTCCAAGAAGGCGGCGTGGGCCAAGGCGGTCGAGTCACTGGAACTGGTCGGCATCCCGCAGCCGGACAAGCGTGCGAGCCAGTACCCGCACGAGTTCTCCGGCGGCATGCGGCAGCGCGTGGTGATCGCGATGGCGATCATCAACGACCCCAGCGTGATCATCGCCGACGAGCCGACCACCGCGCTCGACGTGACGGTGCAGGCGCAGATCCTCGACACCATGCTGCGCATCCAGACCGAGACCGACGCGGCGATCGTCATGATCACGCACGACCTCGGCGTGGTCGCGGGCATGGTCAACCGCGTGCAGGTGATGTACGGCGGCACCGTGGTCGAGTCCGGCCCGGTCGACGACGTCTTCGAGCGGCCGCGGATGCCCTACACGGTGGGACTTCTGGGTTCGGTCCCGAACCCGGCCTCCCTGGGCAAGCGGCTCACCCCGATCAAGGGCGCGCCGCCGTCGCTGGTGAACCTGCCGACCGGGTGCTCGTTCTCGCCGCGCTGCCCGCTCGTCTCCGAGGTCTGCCACGAGTGGGAGCCGCTGCTGGAGGAGGCCGGTGCCGCGAACCACACGACGCGGTGCCACCGCTGGGAGCACCTGGCCACGTTCGAGCAGCCGCAGAAGCTGTTCCTGCACGACGAGATCGGCACGGTGGAGAACCCGGCCGTGTTCGCCGCGGCCAACCCCGACGAGTCGCTCGAGGTGACCGCCGTGCACGGTTCTCTGATCACCGAACTGAAGGATGAGGAGGCGAAGTGACCGCGCCACTGCTGGAGGTCACCGACCTCGTCAAGGAATTCCCCGTGCGGGGCAAGGGCATCATCCCGCGCAACACCGGTTCGGTGCAGGCCGTGTCCGGGGTGTCGTTCACGCTGCACCCCGGTGAGACGCTCGGCCTCGTCGGCGAGTCCGGCTGTGGCAAGTCCACGACCGGGCGCGCGATCCTGCAGCTGCACAAGCCGACCTCGGGCTCGGTGAAGTTCGAGGGCCGCGAGCTCACCACCATGAGCGCCAAGCAGCTGCGGCCGCTGCGCAAGGACATCCAGATCGTCTTCCAGGACCCGTACGCGTCGTTGAACCCCAAGTGGCAGGTCAACGACATCATCGCGGAACCGCTGGTGATCCACGGTGTCGAAGGTGGCGTGCAGCGGCGGGTCAACGAGCTGATGGAGCTCGTCGGGCTCAACCCCGAACACCGCAGCCGTTACGCGCACGAGTTCTCCGGCGGTCAGCGGCAGCGCATCGGCATCGCCCGCGCGCTGGCGCTCAACCCGAAGTTCCTGGTGCTGGACGAGCCGGTGTCCGCTTTGGACGTCTCGGTGCAGGCCGGTGTCGTGAACCTGCTGGAGGAACTGCAGGAACGGCTCGGGCTCGCGTACCTGTTCGTCGCGCACGACCTCTCGGTGGTGCGGCACATCTCCGACCGGGTCGCGGTCATGTACCTCGGCAAGATCATCGAGATGGGCGAGCGGGAAGCCATCTACGGCAAGCCGATGCACCCGTACACGCAGGCGTTGCTGTCCGCGGTGCCGATGCCGGACCCGAAGAAGGAACGCCAGCGGCAGCGGATCGTTCTGACGGGTGACGTGCCGTCGCCGGTCAACCCGCCGTCGGGGTGTCGCTTCCGCACGCGGTGCTGGAAGGCCCAGGACATCTGCGCCACCGAAGAACCGAAGCTGGAAAGGCGCGGCGGACCGGAAGGAACGCTGTCCGCCTGCCACTTCGCCGAGGAACGTTCGGTCGTCTAGCGCCTCGCTGACCAGGTGTTTTCGGCCTGGCGCGGGGATCGCGAGATCGCGTCGGTCATCCGGTCAACCGCTCCTGTCGAATTCGGCGAAGCCCAATTCGACAGGAGCGATTCGGCCGGATGACCGACTTCCCGGCGATCTCGCCGCCCCTGCGGAGCAGGGGCCTTAAACACCGCTTTACTCTGATTCGGTGACGCTGACTGCCCCACCACGGTTGCTCTTCGTGCACGCCCACCCGGACGACGAGAGTCTCTGGACCGGCGGCACCATCGCGCGCTACGCCTCGGCCGGCGCGCACGTCACGGTCATCACCTGCACGCTGGGGGAAGAGGGCGAGATCATCCCGCCCGCGCTGGCGCATCTCGCCGCCGACGCCGCCGACCAGCTGGGCGGGTACCGCGTGGGCGAGCTGAGATCTGCCTGCGCCGCGCTCGGCGTGACGGACCACAGGTTCCTCGGCGGCATCGGCCGCTGGCGCGACTCCGGCATGGTCGACGTGCCGTCCAACGCGAAGGCGCGCGCGTTCGTCCAGGGAGCGCTCGAGGACCAGACCGCCCAACTGGTCGAGATCCTGCGCGAGGTCAAGCCACAGGTCGTCGTGAGCTACGACGCGTTCGGCGGCTACGGCCACCCCGATCACATCCGCGCGCACGAGATCACGGTCGCCGCGTGCGCCCAGGTCTCCGAGGTCGAGCGGGTCTTCTACGCGGTGACGTCCCGCGACGCCACGAACGCCGGTGTGGCCGCGCTGGAGAACGTCCCCGAGGCGTTCCGGCTGCCCGAGCCGGGCGAGCTCCCGGCGACGCCGGATGAAGAGATCACAACGGTTGTCGACGTGTCGGAGCACCTGACGGCCAAGCGCCGCGCTTTGCGTGCACACTCGACGCAGGTCAGTGTGTGGGACGGCGGATACGCGTTGTCGAACGACATCGCGCAGCCGCTGGTCGGTGCCGAGTACTACGTGCTCGCGAAGGGCTCACCGGAGGGTGCGGCCACGGATTTGTTCGGAGGCCTGGGTGATCGTTAGCTGGCGAGTCGTTCTGCTGCTGCTCCTGTGCGTCGAGGCAGCAGCACTCGCCGTGCTGGAAACGATGTTCCTGCCCCTGCGCTTCGACGGCACGCTGCTGCCGAGGCTGGGGGACTGGCCGTTCCCGATCACCATCGTGGTGGCCGCCGTCACGATGCCGTTGCTGGTGTCGTGGGCGGCCTCGCTGTCCGAACGGGTCTTCACCGCCGCGCTGCCGCTGATCGTGTGGTTCCTGACGCTGATGGTGTTCGGCTACTTCGAGCCCGGCTACGCCGCGGGCAGCCCCGTCCTGCTGCTGCAGGACTGGCGCGGGCTGTTCTTGCTCGCGGGCGGCGCGTTGACGGGTGCGGTGGCCGTGGGGGCCGTGATGGCGCGCAACGCGGCCAACCGGCCCGGCCTCTACGACACCGCCGGGATCCAGTAGCGGTAGCGGTGGTGCTCGGTGCAGCCGAGTTCCTCGTACAGCCTGATCGCCGGCTCGTTGTGCTCGGCGACCTGCAGCACGCACGTCGTGGCGCCCTGAGCGAGTCCCCAGCCGGCCACCTCGCCCATGAGCCGCCGTGCGAGGCCCTGACGGCGATGTGACGGCCGCACGGCGAGGCGGGCGACGTGCAGGACGTCTTCGACCACGGCGCCCCGCACAGCCGCGATCACGACCCCGTCCTCGGCGATCGAGGCGAAGCAGACGTTGCCGCCGCTGCCGAGGACGTGCCGCTGGGCGGCGGAGACCTCGGATCCGGCCGTGAGCTCCCACCATCCGGGAAGATCGCGGCTCTCGGCCACGCCGTCGGCGAACTTCTCCAGCGGACCGGTCATCACCAGCGACTCCGCCCCGCCGGGGTGATCCAGATCGACGATCCAGCCCGCGGCGGCGAACTCGGGTTCCGGTGGTGAGCCCTTGATCACGTGAGCGGTGGGTTTGATGCCGTGCTCGCGGGCGAACACTTGAGCGGCCCTCAACGCGTCCGGGATCGGCATGCCGGGATCACCGCAGGTCAACGTGCTGTTGGCGCGGCCGGTGAAGCCGTCGGCGGCGCGCATCAACCAGTCTCCAAGCGGAACTTCTGCCAGGACGGGCCATGCTTGCGCGCAGAGTGATTCCAGGTGATCCACGGTGTGCACACGTCCATCCTGACTATGTTGGCGAGGGAGTTTCCGGTCAGGAGTTGTGACGTGTCACACCGCACAGCTAAGGCAAGCCTGACCGGGTGATACTCGAACGTGCCGCGTACTCTCCGGCTTGCGCGGTGTGACCGATGAAGTTGGAGAGCGCAGTGACTTATGTGATCGCCCAGCCGTGCGTGGACCTGCTCGACAAGGCCTGCATCGAAGAGTGCCCTGTCGACTGCATCTACGAAGGCGACCGGATGCTCTACATCCACCCCGACGAGTGTGTGGACTGTGGCGCGTGCGAACCCGTGTGCCCGGTGGAAGCCATCTACTACGAGGACGACGTCCCCGATGAGTGGAAGGACTACACCAAGGCGAACGTCGACTTCTTCAACGAGCTCGGCTCGCCCGGTGGCGCGTCGAAGGTCGGCAAGGTCAGCGCCGACCCGGAGTTCGTGAAGGTCCTCGCGCCGCAGGCCGAGGGGCATTGATCATCAACCGCAGGGGTCCGGCGCTGCCGGACTTCCCGTGGGACCTGTTGGCAGGCCACGCCGCCAAGGCGCGCAAGCACCCCGGTGGCGTGGTCGACCTGTCGGTCGGCACCCCTGTCGACCCGGTTCCCGCGGTGATCCAGTCCGCGTTGTCGTCGGTCGCCGACATCCCCGGCTACCCGACCACCCACGGCACTCCTGAGCTGCGCGCGGCCTTCGTCGCCGCGGTGGAGCGCCGGTACGGGATCGTCGGTGTCGCGGAGGCGGCGGTGCTGCCCACGATCGGCTCCAAGGAGCTCGTGGCGTGGCTGCCCACCCTGCTCGGTGTCGGGCCGGGCGACGTCGTCGCGGTGCCCGCCGTCGCGTACCCCACCTACGAGGTGGGCGCGCTGATGGCGGGGGCCGAGGTCGTGCGCCTGGCCGACGGTGAACCGCCACCCGCCGGCACGAAGCTGGTGTGGCTGAACTCGCCGTCGAACCCGACCGGCCGAGTGCTGTCGGCCGAGCAGCTGCGTGCCGCCGTCGCCGCCGCACGCGCGGTCGGCGCGATCGTGGCGTCGGACGAGTGCTACCTCGCGCTGCCGTGGGACTCCTCACCGGTGTCCGTGCTGCATCCGTCCGTTGTGGACTCCTTCGACGGCGTGCTCGCCGTGCACTCGCTGTCGAAGTCGTCCTCGCTCGCGGGCTACCGGGCCGGGTTCGTCACCGGCGACCCGGAGCTGATCGCGGGCCTGCTCGAACTGCGCAAGCACGCCGGCATGATCGTGCCGCGGCCGGTGCAGGAGGCCATGCGCGCCGCTCTCGAAGACGACGCGCACGTGGCCGAGCAGCGGTCCCGGTACCTGGCCCGGCGTGAGGTGCTCAAGCCCGCGCTGGAGGCGGCCGGGTTCACCGTGTCGCACTCCGAGGCGGGACTCTACCTGTGGTCGTCGCGCGGTGAGGGCGCCTGGGAGACGATCTCGTGGCTGGCCGATCGCGGCATCCTCGCGGCACCCGGCACGTTCTACGGACCGGCAGGCGAGAAGCACGTGCGGATCGCGCTCACGGCCACCGACGAGCGGATCGGCGCTGCCGTGGAACGCCTCAAGGCTTGAGGGCCGACCAGACCCTGCGGGTGAACTGGTTGGGCGGCACCGCGTCCGTCGTCAGACGCACGCTGGTGCTGATCTCCTCGCCGCTCAGGCCGAGGCCGAGCACGAGGTGCCAGTGCAGGTCCCAGAGGTCGGAGAACGCGTCCAGTTCCACGTCGGCGTCCGCGCTGACGTGGAGCACCGCCGGTTCCGCGACCCGCACGACGCGTTCGACCGCCCGCACGTCCCGCGTGTTGGTGCGGAAGCTGAACGCCAGGTCGACCGTCTCGCTGTCGAGCCCGTACGTCGCGTACGAGTGGCATCGGTGGTGCGGCAACGACAACGGCTGGTTCGTCTCCAGGTAGAGGTCGCCCTCGAACCGCAGCGTCGGCGAGTGCTGGCTCAGCGTCGCGCGGGCGCTGACGAACTCCCAGCCGGGCATGTCCAGCTTGGGCACCAGCAGTTCCAGCACCTCGCTGCGGCGCGCGGACCGCGTCCGTTCACCGGAGCGCCACGGGATTTCCCTGCTGTACGGCTCTTTCTTCGTGACGAACACGTACGGCGCGTTGTCGGTCTGCAGGCTGAGGACGACGACCGTGCGGCCACGAGCCCAGTCGAACGCGACGGTGGTCAGACCCGGTGCCACGCCGTCGAAGTGGCTCTCGACCCGAGGCCACCAGCTCGACAGCTCCTCGGCCAGCGCGCCTTTGACGTAGCGGCCCTTCTCGTCGACGCCGACGATCCACATGGCCTCCGACCCGCGCGCGGCGTTGCACAGCGCGGCGATCTGACGGGCGGCCTTGCCGTGGTCGATCGGCCACTGCGTCTTGAACTCCACGAAGGAGTCCTCGGACTGGGCCCCCTCCAGGGCACGTTCGATCGCGGCGCGAGCGTTCAACTCAAGTCGCTGTTTCAGCACGTGCACCTCCTGGAGTCGGCCCCTGAAAGCGATTGGGACCCAGTCTGCCTTCGCAGACCGGGCCCCAGACACCGAGTTTCGCTGTCTCAGTCGTTGGCGTGCAACGCGGCGTTCAGTTCGACGCCGGTGCCCTTCCGGGGCTTCACCTTCACCGTGCCGGTCACCGAGTCCCGGATGAACAGCAGGTTCGATTGTCCGCTCAAAGCGACCGCCTTGACGACCTCGCCGTCCGGCAACGTCACCTTCGTGCCCGCGGTGATGTAGAGGCCCGCCTCGATCACGCAGTCGTCGCCGAGCGAGATGCCCAGACCGGCGTTCGCGCCGAGCAGACAGCGCTCGCCGATGCTGATGACCTGCTTGCCGCCGCCGGACAGCGTGCCCATGATCGACGCGCCGCCGCCGACGTCCGAGCCGTCGCCGACCACGACGCCGCCGGAGATGCGGCCCTCGACCATCGAGCTGCCGAGCGTGCCGGCGTTGAAGTTCACGAAGCCCTCGTGCATGACCGTGGTGCCGGACGCGAGGTGGGCGCCGAGCCGGACCCGGTCCGCGTCGCCGATGCGGACACCGGACGGGAGGACGTAGTCGACCATGCGCGGGAACTTGTCGACGCTGAAGACCGTCACCGGGCCGCGCAGGCGCAGGCGGGTGCGGGTCTGCTCGAAGCCGTCGACCGCGCACGGGCCGTGGTTCGTCCACACGACGTTCGTCAGCAGGCCGAACATGCCGTCGAGGTTCGCGCCGTGCGGCTTGATCAGGCGGTGGCTGAGCAGGTGCAGGCGCAGCCAGATGTCGTAGGTGTTCTCCGGGGCGGCCTCCAGGTCGATGACGACCTTGACGCCGACGACCTCGACACCGCGTTCCAGGTCCTCGCCGAGCAGCTTCGCGGCGGCTTCGCCGAGCGCTTCCGCGATCTCGGCGGACGACACGCGGACGGTGCCGAGGTCCGCCGTGTCGCCGAGGACGGGGGACGGGTACCAGGTGTCGAGGACGGTGCCGTCCGGGGTCACAGTGGCCAAGCCGATGCCGTATGCGGTGCTCACGGCTACCGAGCTTAGTCCGATGGTTCAGTCGGGCACTTCCGCCGAGAAGTACAGCGAGCCCAGGTCGCCCCTGGTCGCGATCAGGGCCTCGTTGCACTTCGACTGACGCGCGTCGGTGCTGGACACGTTGTCGACGCGCACCTCACCGCACCGGTGCGCCTCGAAGTCGCCGATCGCGGTCATCAGGCGGGGCAGCACCTCGCTGACGTCCTGCTGGACGTGCTTGCCCCGCAGGGACGTGTCCAGCCGCCGGGTCATGGTGCTGACCTCGCCGACCCATCCGGCGCAGTCGGCCGGGGTGAAGCTGTGCTGCGAGCCGCACGGCGCGGTGAACAACGTCCGGATCTCTCCGCACTGCCGGTCGCACGCGGCAGGGGCCTCGCCGCAGCCGGTCGCCAGGAGCAGCAGGGAGATGACCAGGAGTGTGCGCTTGATCACGCAGAGCACGGTATCGGCTGAACGGCCTAGCGCCCAAGCCGCTTGAGTAGGGTGATCGCGTGTCCGACACCCTTGATCTGTTCGCCGACCCGATCGATCTGACGACCTCGCTGGTGGATGTGCGCAGCGTGTCCGGGGAGGAGGCGGAGATCGCGGACCTCGTGGAGCGGTCGCTGCGACTCCACGCGCCCCACCTGGAGATCACCCGATCAGGGAACGCGGTGCTGGCCCGCACGAACGCCGGCAAGGACCGTCGCGTGGTGCTCGCCGGGCACCTGGACACCGTGCCGATCAACCAGAACTTCCCGAGCCGCCGCGAGGGCGAGATCCTGCACGGCTGCGGCACCGTCGACATGAAGGGCGGCGACGCGGTCATGCTCGCGATCGCGGCCCTGAGCGAGAACGCGCGCCACGACCTCACGTTCGTCTTCTACGACTGCGAGGAGATCGAGGCCGAGCGCAACGGGCTCACCAGGATCGAGCGCGAGCAGCAGGACTGGCTGATGGGCGACCTCGCGATCGTGTGCGAGCCGTCCAACGGCACGGTCGAGGCCGGCTGCCAGGGCACGATGCGCATCGAGATCAGGACCACCGGCAAGCGCGCGCACACCGCCAGGGCGTGGATGGGAAAGAACGCCATCCACGGCCTGGGCGAGGCGCTGCGCAGGCTGGAGGCCTACGTGCCGCGTCAGCCCGAGATCGACGGCTGCCACTTCCACGAGGGCCTGCAGGCCGTGAAGATCAGCGGCGGCGTCGCGGGCAACGTCGTGCCGGACGAGGCCGTGCTCACGGTCAACCACCGGTTCGCCCCGGACCGCACGGTGGAGCAGGCCGAACAGCACCTGCGCGAGGTCTTCGAGGGCTTCGACGTCACCGTCACGGACCGCGCGGCCGGTGCGCTGCCGGGCCTGAACGCCCCTGCGGCTCTGGAGCTCGTCCAGGCCGCGGGAGGCACGCCGGTCGCCAAGCTCGGCTGGACGGACGTGGCGCGTTTCGCGGCGCTGGGCATGCCCGCGGTCAACTTCGGGCCGGGTGATCCGACGCTCGCGCACACCCAGGAGGAGAACGTGCCGGTCCAGCAGATCACCGGGTGTTTCGCCGTGCTTAAGCGATTTCTGTTGAACTGATCCCTAAGATCTCAGTGATGACGGAAGAAAAGAAGAACGGCGCCGTCGACGAGCGCCCATCGGAGAAGCGTCGCGGTCCGGTCGTGGAACGGCGTGATCGCAAGGACGACCAGACCACCACCACTGACCAGCGGTTGCTGGACTCCCGCGGCCCGTCGGACTGGGTGCACACCGACCCGTGGCGGGTGCTGCGGATCCAGGCCGAGTTCGTCGAGGGTTTCGGCGCGCTGGCCGAGGTTCCGAGCGCGGTGACGGTCTTCGGATCCGCGCGCACCGGCCGTGACCACCCGGAGTACCAGACTGGGCGTGACCTGGGCGCGGCACTGGCGGAGGCCGGGTTCGCGGCGATCACCGGCGGTGGTCCCGGCGCCATGGAGGCCGTCAACCGCGGGTGTTCGGAGGCCGGTGGCTTCTCGATCGGGCTCGGCATCGAGCTTCCGTTCGAGCAGGGCCTCAACCCGTGGGTCGACCTCGGCGTGAACTTCCGCTACTTCTTCGTGCGCAAGACGATGTTCATCAAGTACTCGCAGGCGTTCATCTGCCTGCCGGGTGGCTTCGGCACCCTCGACGAGCTGTTCGAGGCGCTGACCCTGGTGCAGACGAAGAAGGTCACGAAGTTCCCGGTCGTCCTGTTCGGAACCGAGTACTGGCAGGGTCTTTACGACTGGATCCAGAACTCGGTGCTTCCCGGTGGCAAGGTCGGCGAGAAGGACCTCGCGCTGCTGCACCTCACCGATGACATCGACGACGCGGTGCGCGTGGTCAAGGACGCGCACAAGGCATGGGCGGACTCACACTGATGTATGTCGCTGTCTACTGCGGAAGTCTCGCGACCGTCCCGCAGAGCTACATCGACCTCGCCGCCGAGGTGGGGCGCCAGATCGCGGCTCGCGGCTGGCACCTCGTCTGGGGCGGCGGGCAGACGTCGATGATGGGCGCGGTGGCGCGCGAAGCCCGTGCGGGCGGCTCGCACACCTACGGCGTGATCCCGAAGGGCCTGGCCACCAGGGAGATCGCCGACCGCGAGTCGACCGAGCTGCACGTGGTCGACACCATGCGCGAGCGCAAGAAGATGATGGACGACAAGGCGGACGCGTTCCTGACGCTGCCGGGTGGCATCGGCACCGCCGAGGAGTTCTTCGAGGTGTGGACGGCCGGTGTGCTGGGCATGCACGGCAAGCCCGTCGTGCTGCTCGACGTCGACAACCACTACAAGGGACTCGTCGAGTGGCTGACGGAGTTGCGGGACAAGGGTTTCGTCTCGCACGCCGCGTTGCAGTCGCTGATCGTCACGGACGACGTGTCAGTCGCTCTTGACGCTTGCGTCGTCTAGTCCCTTGGCCTGAGCCAGGATCTGGGTCTCCGGCAGGAGATCCGGCAGCGGGCGGTACGGCGTCGCCGTCACCTCGAACCGCTTGCCGGACACCACCCTGCCCTGCCAGGAGCCCGCGATCTCGCCGTCCACCAGCACGGCGCCGCGCCGGCCGAGGACGCGGAAGATGTCCTTCTGCGCGGCCTTGTCCGGCAGCAGCAGGTCGCGGTCACGCGCCTGCAGGTACGGGTCGGTCGGCGGCAGCAGGCGGACCTCCGGCGGTTCGGCGTCGGCGATCTCCAGCTCCTCCGGCAGCCACGCCTGCTCGCCCTCGACGGTCACCTCGACCAGGCCGTCCTTCGGCCACCGCTTCTTGACCTCGCGCGTCGACGTGCCGAAGTAACCGGCCACTTCGGACGGTCCGGCGGGGCCGTGCAGCGTCAGGTACCGGTGCACCAGCTCGTCGAAGCCCGCGGTCTTGCGCGGGACGCCCGGCCAGCCGTGGATGCGTTCGAACGTCACGGTCTTCTCCTCCGGGATGATCCGGAGACCCGCGGGCAGTGCGCCGAGGCGGAAGATCGGGTCGCTGACGTGCTCGGTCTGGCAGCCCCGGCACGGTTCGATCGTCTGCTGGGGAGCCAACGGCGTCAGGGCCTTGCTCACCTCGCCCTTGGTCATCGGCTTCGTCACGATCGACCGCATCGCGGTGGCGATGTGCCGCAACGCCGCCACCATGTCGTCCACCTTCGGACGTGAGGCACGAGCGCGGGCGTCGGCGTCGCTCCACGGCCACAGCGCGCGGGAGAACGCCTTCAGCTCACCGTCCCGGTGCAGGTGAGGAGCTCCCCGCACGGACCAGATGAGGGTGAAGTCCTCCGTCGACGGTGCGCTCAGGCGCGCGGCGAGACTCAGCAGGGCCGAGCCGGAGGTGTTGTCCTGGATGCCCAGTGACAACACCGCCAGCTCGGTCGCGTCAGAGATCCGCCGGTCCAGTTCGTGCTGATGGATCCGGTGGAGGAGCACCTGCTGCCGGGTGAGGTCCACCCGGACATTCTTACGCCTTCGGAACCGTGAGGCTCGACGGTCCGAAGGTGACGGTTGAGCCGCGAGTTGATTCCGTCAGATAACGCGGGTCCACCGTGTCGATCACGAGCGCCAGCCGGTTGCCCGCGCCGACGTTCCACACCGTCGGCTCCAGCTCCACGTCGAGCGTCTGCGTGCGGCCCGCGCCGGTCACCTTGACCGGCTTGTGCGTGATCAGCGCGCCGAGCCCGAGCGGCCCCACCTCGTACAGGTACGCGAACAACGTCGTCGTCTCCGCACTCGGTGTGACCTGGAGCTTGAGCTTCGGTGTGCCGGCCACCGTCGCCCCGCGGGGATACGAGGGCCCGCCCCACACGCCCGCGACGTTGCGGTCGACGAACGGCAGTGAGACCCCGGTCGGGATGTTCAGGAACCCTTGCAGCGCACCGGAGAGCAGGATCGTGCCGCTGTCGGCCACCGTGCCCCAGCCCGCGGCGATCCGCTTGCCGTCGAGCTGCACGGTGTCCACGTTGCCGTTCGGCCAGGCGCCGAACGACTTCCACGCGCCGCCGTTGTTGGGCTTGAGCTGCACCGGCTGCTCGGCGTCGATGCCGTTGGCCGTGCCCTTGACGTAGCGGTCGAACCAGCGGCCGACCGACTCCCAGATCTCGTTGGGCAGCCCCGCCGCGCCGAACAGTTCGGCGGTGGCGTGGTCACCCGGCGAGAGCATGAGCCGCTTCGGGCCGGTCAGCTTGCCGTAGAAGTCCGTGATCTGGCCCGGCGCGAAGATGCCGTCGTTCCAGGCGTTGCCCAGCATCACCGCCGTGCCGTTGGCGTTGATCTGCGCGATCTTCTCCGCGGCCGAGCGTTCCGCGGAGATCGGCACGACCTCCCAGAACCGGCCGTCACGATAGGCGTCCTCGGCTTCCCGCAGGACCGGTCCGGGACGTCCGGTGGCCTTGCCCGCCGCGAGCAGGACCTCGACGGCCTGCTTGTTGACGGTGCTGTTGGGGTAGAGCGAGCGGGCCAGGTCGGTCCACGTGCTCAGCGCCGCCGCGGCCTTGATGCGCTTGTCGTTCGCCGCGGCCAGCAGGGACTGCCCGGCGCCGTAGGAGATCCCGGCCGCGCCGACCTTGGTGCCGTCGGCGTGCGCGTTGGCGATTGCCCAGTCGATGACCAAGCTGACGTCACCGACGGTGTCGGGGCCGGCCACGTCGATCTGACCGCCCGAGTCCCAGAAGCCGCGGCTGGTGTAGCTCACCACGACGTACCCGGACTGCTTGGCGAGCTTGGCCGCCGCGCCGACGTACTCGATGTTGGGAACCGCCCAGCTGGACGGCATGACGAGCAACGGGAAGGGGCCGTTGCCCTGTCCGGTCGGTTCGACGACGAGGGCCTTCAGAACGGTGCCGCCGACGCCGGGGATCGACCGGTACGAGATCTGGTGTCCAGGGGCCGCCGTGGCGGCAACAGGAGCACCGAGCAGGGTGGAGAGGAGTACCAGGACTAAAACAAGTGATCGTCGCACTCTGGTCCTCCTTGACCATGACGTAGATCACACAGGGTTTGTTACTGCGGAGTAAACCAGGTGGCTACTCGTGAGTAGCAAGAAGCTGTGAGCCAGCTCACTGTCTACGCTGGGTGGTGTGAACCGATTCCGCGTCACTGAGCTGCCGAAAGACCGCGTGCTGGTCGTTGCGCATCTGACCAGCGCGGACGCCGTGGCGCAGGCCGTCGCCGACGGTGCCGACGTCGTCGAGTTCGACGGTGATCTGGAGCTGCCGTCACTGCTCGAAACGTTGGATGTGGTGACGATCCCAGCGGGGGACGAGGACTTCACGCTCGCGGCTGCGACAGTGGCTGCGGTGTCCGGAGCACGTGCGGTTCGTGCTTCCGACGTACGGCAGGCGAGGAAGGTCGTGGAGATGGTCGCGAGCGTGACGGGCACCCGTCCGCCGGTCCGGGCGATGCGGGCGCTCGCCTGATGCTGCCCTCCGTCGAAGCCTGGTTCGCCTCGCACACCTGGCAGCAGCCGACCTGGACGCCGGACGAACTGGTCGCGTTGAAGCGCGGCCGGACCGTGTCGGTGGTGCTGCCCGCGCTGAACGAGGAGGAGACCGTCGGAGACGTGGTCTCCGTGGTCAAGCCGCTGCTCGGGACCCTTGTGGACGAACTGGTGGTGATGGATTCCGGCTCGACCGACCGGACTGTCGCCGTCGCTTCCGCCGCTGGGGCACGGGTGGTGCTGCGCGAGGACGTCGTGCCGTGGCTTCCACCGTTGCCCGGCAAGGGTGAGGTGCTGTGGCGGTCGCTGGCCGCGACCACCGGGGACCTGATCGTCTTCCTGGACTCCGACCTGGTGGATCCGGAGACCGCGTTCGTCACGGCGTTGCTGGGGCCGTTGCTGCTGGACGCCGATGTGCATCTGGTGAAGGGGTTCTACCGGCGGCCGTTGCGGCTGGAGAGCAGTGGCGGCGGACGGGTCACCGAACTGGTGGCGCGGCCGTTGCTGAACACGTTGCGGCCGGAGCTTTCCGGTGTGGTGCAACCGCTCGGCGGCGAGTACGCGGCCACCCGGTCCTTTTTGGAGTCGGTGCCCTTCGCGGCCGGGTACGGCGTGGAGATCGGGTTGTTGCTCGACGTGCACCGGGTGCACGGGCTTTCCGCGCTGGCACAGGTGAATCTGGGCGTCCGGAAGCACCGGAACCGATCGTTGCTGCAGCTCGGCGCGATGTCGTCGCAGATCATGGGGACGGCGTTGGCCCGGTGCGGGGTTGTCGCGGACTCCGGGCCGCTGACCCAGTTCGTGCAGGTCGGCGGCGAGTGGCTACCCGACTCGACCGACGTGCTCGTGGCTGATCGGCCCCCGATGGCGCACGTGATCGAACAGGGCTAGCTGCTCGGTCCGGTGGGTGATGACCAGGGCGGTGCCCTGGGAGTTGTCCAGGATCTTGCCGAGCACGCGGTCGGCTTGTTCCGGGTCGAGGCCTTCCGTCGGCTCGTCCATGAGCAGGACTTCGGGATCAGCCAGCACTGATCTGGTCAGGATCAGGCGTTGCCGCTGGCCGCCGGAGATCTCCTCGCCGCGTTCGCCGACGACCTGGTCCCAGTCGAGGTCCAGCTCGGCGATCTCGGCCGCGCGGTCGAGTTCTTCCTGCGTGGCATCGGGCTTGGCCAGCAGAACGTTCGTGCGGACCGTGGTGTGGAAGACGTGCGCGTCGGCCAGCGCGCCCTTGCTCGGTTCGAGGCGGCGGGCGATGGCGTTGAGCACCGTGGTCTTGCCCGCGCCGCTCGGGCCGACGATCGCCGTTTTACCTTGCAGATCAGGGGTCTCTGTCGGGCAGGCCGGTTCGGGTTCGTCGGTGGGTTCCGGGCTCGGTCTGGTCAGCGCCGCGAGCGGGACGGTGATCTCGAACGTGGCGATGGCGGCCATGATCAGCCAGGCCGGCTCGTGCTGGACGAGCATGAGCAGGGCCGCGCCGAACTGGACGGCGATCGCCAGCGGGGTCAGGTCGCGGGTGCGTTCCTCGCGGGACAGTTCTTTCGCGGTCTTGGTGGCATTGCGGAGTTTCCCGTCGAACAGGCCGTAGGCGATCAGTTCTTCTCTGCTGTGGACCAGTTCGGTGGTTTGTTCGGTCAGCCTGGCGCGCAACGGGGTCAGGTTCCGCGGGCCGCGGATCGCGAGCCAGGGGAGCAGGGCCAGGTTGATCAGCAGACCGGCGATCAGCGGCAGCGAGAAGCCTGAAACTGTTGCGACGACGGCGCCGACCAGGGCCGCGGTGATCCACGGCAGGGTAGCGCGGAGCCTGGTGTCGAGCCGCTGGTCGACGTTCGTGACGATGCGGGTCAGGGCCGTGCCGGACGGGATGTGCCTGCGGTGCGCGAGGTCGTCGTAGACCTGGCCGCGCAGTTCGACGGCCTCGCTGAGCACGGCCTTGTGGCTGGTCAGACGTTCGAGATAGCGCAGCGCGCCCTTGGCCAGCGCGAGCGTGCGGACCGCGACGATCGCCACGGTCAGCGCCTGCATCGGAGGATGCTCGGCGGCACGCATGATCAGCCAGGTCGCCGTGGCGGTGAGGCCGACGCCGGCCAGTTCCGCGAGCGTTCCGACGAGGATTGCGAGCTTCACACCGCCACCACCCTGTTGACCTCGGTGAGCAGCGTCGGGCGGTGCGCCACGATCACCGCCGTCCTGCCTTGCGTGAAGTCGCGCGTTGCCTTGAGCACCAGCGCTTCCGTCTCCGCGTCGAGGTGCGCGGTCGGTTCGTCCAGCAGGAACAACGCTGCCCGGCGCCGGCCCAGTGCGTTGGCCAACGCGACCCGCTGCTGTTCGCCGGACGAGAGGTTCGCCGGGACGAGCGTGGGCCGTTGTGGCACCCACGACAGGGCTTCCAGCCACTTCTCGTGGTCGATCTCCTCGAGGTCGACACCGCCGACGAGCACGCGCCCTTCGTCAGGTCGCACGAAACCCAGCAGCAGCGCCAGAATCGTGCTCTTTCCCGCGCCGCTCGGGCCGACCAGCGCGATCCGTTCGCCGGGCCGGATGCGCAGTGAGAAGTTCCTGAGGCTGCGCACTGAGACGTTGTCGAACACGATCTCGGCCTGCGCGAGGTCCGGCGGCGCCTGGCCCGTCGTCTCGGTTCGGACCGGCACCTGGGCGAGCACCTCCCGGCCCTGGGCGCTGGCGTGGTACTGGGCGCCGGCCGCTCGGAGTGGCAGGAACGCCTCCGGGGCAAGGAAAAGTACGAGGAGCGCGGTGTACAGCGGCACCCCGCCGTCCAGGAGCCTGAGCCCGACCGGCACGGCGACCATCGCCACCGACATCGTGGCGACCAGTTCCAGCACGAACGCCGACAGGAACGCGACTCGCAGCGCGGACATCGTCTCGGTCATGTGCTGCGCGGCCAGCTTGCGGACCGTCGCGGACTGCGCCTCGGCCCGCCCGAACGCCCGCAGCGTGCCGATTCCCTTGACCACGTCGAGGAAGTGCCCGCCGAGAGTGGCCAGCGCGTCCCATTGGCGGGCCGTTCGTTCACGGGTGTGCGCGCCGACCAGCGCACCGAAGATCGGGATCAACGGCAGCGTCGCGAGGATCGTCAGAGCCGCGGTGAGGTCGGCGAACGCCAGCCTGATCACCACCGCGAGAGGCACGGCCACGGCCAGAACCTGTTGTGGCAGATACCCGACGACGTACGGCGTCACGTCGTGCACGCCACGAGTGACCAGGGTGGCGACCTCGCCGGCCTTGGTGCCGGGCGAGCGCAGGAACGCCTCCCGCAGACGTGCGCGAGTCCGTTCGGCTGCCCGATGAGCCCACTCGCGGTGCACCCACCACACCAGCACCCGCAGCCCGATGACCAGGCACAGCAGGGCAAGCCCGGTCTCGCCGCTCAGCGCCGACGCCAGGAGTTCGGCCTGGGCCAGCACCAGGAACGGGATCGGGATCAGCGCGAGGAGATGGCGACGATCGACCATTGCACCAACACCACCAGCGGAATGATCGGGATCGCGACCCACGCGAGCAGGCCGAGCGTGTCGTTGTGCGCCATGAGCCCGGTGACGTCGATCGAGCTGAACGCGAGCGGGATCGGCAGCGCGCACAGCAGCGCGGTGACCGGGAACAGCTTCCACTGCCGGGTCTGGAACACCCAGCCGTGCACCGCGAACAGCGCCGGCATCACGAACGCGACCGGCCACGGCGCGTGCAGCAGATGCGCCAGGAACAGCCCCCAGCCCACGGACACCATCAGCGCGCCCGTGAACACCAGCCACCACCACAGCCTGAGCTGCACGGCCGCCATGAACAGCACCAACCCGGCCAGGACCAGCGTGAACGTGCTGTGCGCGCCGGAGAGCAGTTCGCCTTCGAGTCGCGGGAACGCCGCGAACAGCACGCCGATCGCGGCGACCAGCCACACCTCGTTGCCGAGGAAGAACGGGTTCATGCGTTGCAGAGCGACCTCGCGTCTGCGGAACGGCAGCAGAAGTCCTGTGCCGTAGTCGAATCCGGCCAGCGCGAAGTAACCGACGGTCAGCATGCCGAGCACGACGAGCCAGAGCGTTTCCATCACAGAGTCACCACCAGCGGCGAGACAGGGGCGGGCGCCACGTCCGGACCGCGACGGACCGCACGTGCGATCAACGCCCAGTCGGTGACGGCCAGCACGACGAACAGAGACGTGAAGACGATGAGCGACAACAGGATCTGCGAAGCGTCCACATGCGACACCGCGTCCTCGGTGCGCAGCAGGCCGTAGATCAGCCACGGCTGCCGTCCGATCTCGCGGAACATCCACCCGAAGATGGCCGCCACGAACGGCAGCGGAATGCCGATCACCATGAGGTACAGCGGAAAGCGCATCCGGATCACGGCATCCTTGATCAGCAACGGCAGCGTGAGCCAGCTGACCATCGTCAGCGTCATCCCGATGATGATCATGAACCCGAGCGGCGCGCCGATCCACGGCGCCGCCTCTGTCTTGTCCGGCTGGTACTGCGCGATCACCGGGAACTGCGCGAACCCTGCCCCGATCAGCGACGGGGTGGCCAGGGCCGTGGTGACCACGCCCATCCGCAGCGACCGCCGGAAGAAGTCGACCTCGGGCGTTCGCCTGATGAAGTGGTAGGCCGAGACGCCGGTCATGAACACGCCGCCGACCGTGATGGAGGCGAAGATCACGTGCGTCAGCGCCGAGGTGAAGGTCGGGTTCGACAGCAACGCGCTGAAATCGTCCAGTCGCAACACGTTCCCGTCGATCCGGTAGCCGACGGGGTGTTGCAGGAACCCGTTCGCCGCCATGATCCAGAACGCCGAGGCGAACGCGGTCAGCGCCGTCAGGTACAGCAACGACAGGTGCACCCAGCGGTTCAGCTTGCCCCAGCCGAAGATCCAGAGGCCGAGGAACGTCGACTCCAGGAAGAACGCGATCAGCGTCTCCATCGCGAGCGGCGCGCCGAACACGTCGCCGGCGTAGGTCGCGAGGCCCGACCAGTTCAGCCCGAACTGGAACTCCATCACGATGCCGGTGACGATCCCCAGCGCGTAGTTGATCACGTAGATCCGTCCCCAGAACCGTGTCATCCGCTCGTGCACGGGCGCGCCGGTGATCGTGAACCTCGTCTGCATGATCACCAGCAGGGTGACCAGACCCAGCGTGAGCAGCACGAACAGGAAGTGAAACGAGGTCGTCAGCGCGAACTGGAGGCGGGCGAGGTCACTTGCGCTCATAGGCAGCGACGCTATGTGTAGCCCCGCTACTTATGAAGGCTCGAACGAGCATTTCAGGGGGATCTCAGGGCTGACCCTGAGCGGAGATTTCAGGGATCACTTCCAGGGGGTGGATCAGTAGAGTCACTACTCATGAAGCCCGACGCGCTCCGCGGCCACCTCGACGCGTTGCTGCTGGCGACGCTCGACGACAGGCAGCTGCACGGCTACGCGATCATCGAGGCGCTGCAACAGGGCAGCGGAGGGGCGCTGGACCTCCCGACAGGCACGGTGTACCCGGCGTTGCGCAGGCTGGAGCGGGCAGGCCACGTCGTCAGCGACTGGAGCACGGTCGGCGGACGCAAGCGCAGGACCTACAAGCTCACGCAGGCGGGGAAGCGCGCCCTGAACGCCGAACGCACCGCGTGGCGCGAGTTCACGACGGTCATCGACGGGGTGCTGGGAGGTGACGGCAAATGGGCACAGACGTGATCGAGCGCTACGTGACCGATCTCGGGACGCGGTTGCAGGGCTCGAAGAAGCAGGTTCGCGAGCTGCTCACGGAGACCCGCGACAGCCTCGCCGACGCCACCGAGGCGCACCTGGACCGCGGACTCACCGAGCGCGAGGCGCAGAAGCGCGCGGTCGAGGAGTTCGGCCCGGTGCGCGAGATCGCGAACGAGTACCAGGCCGAGCTGGCCGTCGCGTACGGCACGCGCACGCTCGTCTGGCTGGCGATCGTGCTGCCGCTGATGCACATGGCGTGGGAGTACGGCCGGATGCTGCTCGTCGGCCCGTGGCAGGACTTCGGCACGATGCCGCCCGCCTGGTACCTGTTCGTCGCCAAGGCCAACGACCTCACCAGCGGCATCGCGTCCGGGGTGGCGCTGGTGGCGTTGATCCTCGGCCGGGTCCTCGCTCGCAGGTACGACGCGAAACTGCTGGCCAAGCTCGGCGCGACCATCGCGATCGTGGCTGTCGGCGCCGTGCTGCTGGGCAACGTCTCGATCATCGTGGCCACCGCGCACCTCGACGTGTCGCGGCTCGTGCAGTCGTTGCCGATGAGCATCGCGAGCCTGATCACCTGGATCGTGATCGTTCGTCTCGGTCTGCTCGCTCGCCGCTGCCTGAGCTGTGCCACGATCGTCGCGTGACCAACGCCCTGATCTACCTGATCGTGATGATCGCCGTCGCGGCAGTGGTGTTCCTGCTCGCGGCGTTGGTGTTCGGGCGCGGCGAGGAGCTCGCGCCGCTGCCGCCCGGTGCGTCGCCCACGCGGCTGCCGTCCGGCGACATCACCGCGGAGGACGTCCGCGAGCTGAAGTTCCAGCAGGTGTTCCGCGGCTACAAGATGTCCGAGGTCGACTGGGCGTTGCAGCGGCTCTCGACCGAGGTCGAGACGCTGCGGGCGCGCGTCGCGGAGCTCGAGGACGCCGAGAACCTGGAGAGCAGTGAGCACCGAGCTTGAGCTGACCGTCGAGGTGGCGGCGCCGCCGGACACGATCTTCCGGGCCATGTCGGACTGGGAACGCCAGTCGGAGTGGATCTTCGGCACCACCGTGAAGGTGGTCGCCGGGGACGGGAAGTCGGTCGGCAGCGAGATCGACGCCGTCACGTTGGGCGTCTCGGACCGCATGCGGATCACGCGCTGGGACCCGCCGCACGCCGTCGAGGTCCTTCATCTCGGCCGCGTCGTGCGCGGAACCGGTGTGTTCGCCGTGCGCGGCAGCCGTTTCGTGTGGTCGGAAAGCCTCGACGTGCCGTTCTTCTACCCGTTGGTGAAGCCGCTCTTCGTGCTGATGCTGCGACGGTCGTTGCGGCGGTTCGCCCGTTTCGCCGAGGAGTACCGGTGATCGTTCGTTGTCCCTGGGGCGACTCGACCCCGGACTACGCCGAGTACCACGACACCGAGTGGGGCGTGGAGCTGCACGGCACCCCCGAGCTGTACGAGCGGATGTCGTTGGAGGCGTTCCAGTCCGGGCTGTCGTGGATCACGATCCTGCGCAAGCGGGCGGCGTTCCGGGCGGCGTTCGGCGACTTCGACCCGCACCTGGTCGCGAAGTTCGGACCCGCCGACGTGGAACGGCTGATGGCCGACGCGGGCATCGTCCGGAACCGGCTGAAGATCGACGCCGCGATCCACAACGCCCGCGTGATCGTCTCGGAGGGCGTCGACCTGGACGCGCTGCTGTGGTCGTTCGCGCCCGCCGATCACGTGCGGCCCGCGACGTTCGCGGACGTCCCGGCGATCACGGACGAGTCCAAGGCGATGGCCAAGGAACTGAAGAAGCGCGGCTTCAAGTTCCTCGGCCCCACCACGTGCTACGCGCTGATGCAGGCGACCGGCATGGTCGACGACCACATAGCGACCTGCTTCAGGGCTACTTCCCGCTGAACTTCGGGGCGCGCTTGTTGACGAAGGCGTCGACCGCCTCGCGGTGATCCTCGGTCGCGCCGCAGTCGGCCTGGGTGCGGCGCTCGGCTTCGAGCGCGTCCTCCAGGGTCCCGTCGGCGGCCGCGGCCAGCGCTTCCTTGATCTTCGCGTACGCCGTCGTCGGGCCGGCGGCGAGCTTCGCGGCCAGCAGGTGCGCGGTGGACAGCAGTTCCTCGTCCGGCACGACCTGGTTGACCATGCCGACCCGCAACGCCTCCTCGGCGCCGACGGGCTGCGCGAGCAGCATCATCTCCATCGCGCGGCCGTGGCCGATCAGCCGCGGCAGCGTGTAGGACGCGCCGGAGTCCGCGGTCAGGCCGACGTTCGCGAAGGCCATCAGGAACTTCGCGGACTTGCCCGCGATGCGCAGATCGGCGGCGTAGGCGAAGGACGCGCCCGCGCCCGCCGCACTGCCGTTGACCGCGGCGATCACCGGCTTCGGCATGCCGATCAGCTCACGCACGATGGGGTTGTAGTGCTTCTCGACGGTGTGCAGCGGCGCCGGATCACCGGCCTGCAGCAGGCCGATGTGCTCCTTGAGGTCCTGACCCGCGCAGAACGCCCTGCCCGCACCCGTGATCACCACCGCGCGCACCGACTCGTCCGCCGAGGCTTCGCGCAGCGCGGCGAGGAACGACTCCTTCAGCGCGACGGTGAAGGCGTTGAACGACTCCGGGCGGTTGAACGTGAACGTGCGCACACCATCGGCGTCGTCGACGAGGAGCTCGGACACTGGACCTCCATCAAGCAGTGGAAACGTTGCGCACCGGCCGCAGGCACTCGTCGACGAACCGACTCGTGCCCGGCGCCAGCCGCAGCGTCTGTTCGTCGAAGAACGACGCTGCCGCGTGGCCCGGCCAGTCCGGTGGCAACAGTTCAGCAGGAAGACCGGGATCACGGAACAGGAACTTCCGCCACGCGTGCAGCAGCTGCTGTGACGCCGCGAACGCCGCCGCGTCGTCCGTCTCGTCCACAACGGACACCTGCTCGTGCCAGTGCGCGACGAACCCGGCGTAGTCGCGCCCCAGCTCGGCCAGGTCCCAGGCCTTCGCGGCGAGCTCGGCGTCCCCACCGTCGTGTGAACCGTGAAAAGTTCGTGCGGGAACCTCGCCGGCGGCCAGCACGTCGGCCAGCTCCGGGGACGGCCGGGGAGCGATCCACGTCACAGGACCGAGCGCGCCGTAGCCGAGCAGTTGCAGTTCCGACGCCAGGTGATCGCGCGAGTCGCGGCCGGGGATCTCCTCCAGCACCACCACGTGCCAGCGACCGTCCCACGTGGACGGCCCGGTGCGGTAGATGCGGGCAGCGGCCTCGTCGAGCCGCCGTTCCCCGCGAGGTGTCATCGCATATCCAGGCCCGTCAGGCAGCCGGGAGGGCTGCAGCCAGCCCTGCCGGACCGTGCGGGACACGGCCGTGCGGACGGCCGGCGCGGCGAAACCCAGCGGCTCGAGCAGGCGTACGAGCGCGGCGATGGTGGCGGCGCCACCGCGTTCGCGAAGGTGGCCGCCGTAGACGTCGAAGAGCGCGGAACGGGCTCGCACCCGTCCCATCCTGTCACGACACGGCAGGGCGTGCCCAAAGTGTTGCGTTGGCGCGAAAACAGGTACTGATCAGGGACAAGTCAAGATCGACAAACGTCACCCGGACTCGCCAAAAGATCGGTTCGGTTTCGCCCCTGAGTCGCCATAGGGGAGAATGGAGAGATCCGGCCTGGCCGGACGGGGAAGATGTTGACGATGGGAGCACGCGATGGCGGCCATGAAGCCCCGGACCGGTGACGGTCCCCTCGAGGTCACCAAGGAGGGACGCGGCATCGTCATGCGCGTTCCGCTCGAGGGTGGTGGGCGCCTTGTCGTCGAGATGTCGGCGGACGAGGCCAGCGCCTTGGGCGACGCGCTGAAGGCCGCCGCCGGCTGAGGCCTCCCGGTGAGAAGCACGTGAAGCCCCGGTTTCCACAGTGGAGACCGGGGCATCGCTTCGTTCTCTCCGGCTGCCGAGAGCACCTGTCTGGCCCGCGAAACACGGGGCGGACGACGGCGATCGCGGCACCGGGAGAGAATGAACGGTCGTTAATGCAATAGGGGAGGTCCAGTCGTGGCGTCGACGATGCCGTCAGTGCCAACCAAGCTCGTGGACGTCGAGGTGGCCACCTCGACGCGCCGCAACGTTCCGGCGGTCGTGCTCGCGGCCACCGGACCGGCGCTGGGACCGGGCGGCGACGGCATCGACGTCTCCGACCTGACCGGCAAGGCCGGCGAGGCGGTGCGGCACGACGAGGCCTGGACCCTCGGCGTCGGCACCGGGACGCTCGCCGACTACCGCACGGCCGGGGCCAGCCTCGTCCGCGCGTTGAGCGGTGAGGACGCGCCCAAGACCGCCGACGTCCTGCTGACCCCGGACTTCGACGCCGACAAGGTGCGCGCGTTCGTGCTGGGCGCGGCGCTCGGCGGCTACCGCTTCAAGGTCACCGGCGAGGAGGGCCCGAAGCGCGTCGGCTCGTTGCGGCTGATCACGGCCGACGACGGGTTCGAGGAGGTGCTCACGTCGGCCGCGCTGAAGGCCCACGCGCTCGCCACCGCGACCGCACTGGCACGTGATCTCGCCAACACGCCGTCCAACGTCAAGGACCCGCGCTGGCTCGCCACGACCGCCGCCAAGCTGGCGGACAAGGTCGACGGGCTGCACGCCACTGTGCGCGACGAGAAGTGGCTGGCACAGCAGGGCTTCGGCGGTGTGCTCGCGGTCGGCGGCGGATCTGCCCGCCCGCCGCGGTTCCTGGAGCTGACGTACGGCACCACCGGCCCGCACCTGGTGTTCATCGGCAAGGGCATCACGTTCGACACCGGCGGCATCTCGGTGAAGCCCGCGGACGGCATGCACCTCATGCGCACCGACATGGCGGGCGGTGGCGCGGTGATCTCCGCGCTGCTGGCCGTGGCGCGCAGGCGGCTGCCGGTCAGGGTCACCGGGCTCGTGCCGTGCGCGGAGAACCACGTCTCCGGCTCCGCCTACCGGCCCGGCGACGTCGTGCGCCACTACGGCGGCGCGACCACCGAGGTGCAGAACACCGACGCCGAGGGCCGCATGGTCCTGGCCGACGCGATGGCGTACGCGGTGAAGAACCTGAAGCCCGACCTCGTCGTGGACGTGGCGACGCTGACCGGCGCGATGAAGGTCTCGCTGGGCCTGCGCACGGGCGCGGTGTTCAGCGCGTCCGACGAACTCGCGGCCGAGGTCGTCGCCGCGGGTGTGAACGTCGGCGAGAAGTGGTGGCGGATGCCGTTGCTGGAGGAGCACGTCGGTGCCGTCTCCAGTGAGGTCGCGGACTACAAGCAGTGCCCGCCCGGACCGGGTGGCATCACGGCGGCGCTGTTCCTGCAGAAGTTCGCGGGCGACGTGCCGTGGGCGCACCTCGACATCGCGGGCCCCGCGCGGTCGGAGAAGGTCTACGACGAGGTCGTCGCGGGAGCCACGGGCTTCGGCGCGCGGACGCTGATCGAGCTGGCTGAAAAATATTCACGTTAGTCCCTACGATCAGCCCATTCGAGACGGCGACGTTCCACGGCATGATGTGAGCTCCTTCACAACGTCGTAGAGGAGCGCTCGTGTTACTCCGCCTGGCTCTCGCCGTCTCGCTGGTTCTAGCGGCGATGTCCCCTGCCACCGCGGCCACGCCGTGGTGGGAACCGGTGGCGAGGCCCGCCCAGGACTCGCAGATCAACGTGACCGGAGAGCCCTTCAAGGGCGTCGACGGGCAGGGCAGGGTGCGCGGGCTCGTCGACGCGCACAACCACCTCATGACCAACGAGGGCTTCGGCGGCAAGCTGATCTGCGGCAAGCCGTTCTCGGAGCAGGGCATCGCGGACGCGCTGAAGGACTGCCCCGAGCACTACCCGGCCGGTCTGGGCGCGATCTTCGAGGCGATCGTGACGGGCGACCTCGACGGCCACGACCCGGTGGGCTGGCCGACGTTCAAGGGCTGGCCGTCCTCCACGACGGTCTCGCACCAGCAGAACTACTACGCCTGGCTGGAACGTGCGTGGCGCGGCGGCCAGCGCGTGCTGGTCCAGGACCTGACGAGCAACGCCACGTTGTGCGTCATCCACCCGTTCAAGGACAAGCCCTGCGACGAGATGCAGTCGGTCCGGTTGCAGGCCCAGCGCACCTACGAGCTGCAGGCGTTCGTCGACAAGCAGTTCGGCGGGGCGGGCAAGGGCTGGTTCCGCATCGTCACGTCGGCCGAGCAGGCGCGCGACGTGGTCGCGCAGGGCAAGCTCGCGGTGGTGCTCGGCATCGAGACCTCTGAGCTCTTCGGCTGCCGGACGTTCCTCGACATCCCGTTGTGCAACAAGGGCGACATCGACCGCGGCCTCGACGAGATGTACGCGCTCGGCGTCCGCAGCGCGTTCCTGTGCCACAAGTTCGACAACGCGCTGTGCGGCGTCCGGTTCGACTCGGGCACGCAGGGCGGTGTGATCAACGCGGGCCAGTTCCTGCGCACCGGCCAGTGGTGGCAGACCGAGCAGTGCAAGGGCCCGCAGCAGGACAACCCGATCGGCACCGTCGGCCCGAACGCGCTGGTCCCGGCTTCGGCCGTCGCACCCGCGTACGACCCGGCCAAGCGGTGCAACGTGCGCGGCCTGACGTCGCTCGGCGAGTACGCGGTGCAGGGCATGATGCGCCGGCACATGATGATCGAGGTCGACCACATGAGCGTGAAGGCAGCCGGCCGCACGCTGGACCTCGCGGCACAGGCGAAGTTCCCCGGCATCATCTCCAGCCACAGCTGGATGGACGCGCAGTGGACCGAGAAGGTCTACCAGCTCGGCGGGTTCGTGGCGGGCTACGAGAACAGCCCCGAGGGGTACGTCTCCCAGGCGGCCGCCGCGGAACCGTTGCGGCGCAAGTACGACGTGGGCATCGGGTTCGGCTCCGACTACAACGGCGTCGGCTCGCACCCGGCACCGCAGACCGGCGTGACCTACCCGTTCCGCAGCTACCCGGACGGCCCGCTGGTCGACCGGCAGCGCACCGGTGAGCGGGTCTGGGACATCAACGTCGACGGCGGCGCGCACATCGGTCTGCTGCCGGACTGGGTCGAGAAGGTCCGTCAGCTCGGCGGCGACCAGCTGGTGAAGGACATGCTCGGTGGCGCCGAGTCGTACCTGCGGACGTGGTCGGGCACTCAGCGCTGGACGCCGTGAGTCCTGAGCGCGTGTTCACGGAAGGCGCGGACGGCGGGCGGCAACGGGTGGTCCTTCAGCCACGTCAGCCCGAAGATCCGGCCGGTGCGCGGGGTCAGCGGTAGCTCGCGCAGTCCGGGAGGTGGAGCGAACTCGGCGTGGGTCAGCAGTGCCACGCCGAGGCCCGCCGCCACCAGGCCCCGCACCGTCTCGATCTCCTGGCACTCGAAGACGTAGCGGGGCGCGAACCCGGCGGCCGCGCACATGTCGTCGGTGATCTGGCGCAGGCCGTAGCCGTGTTCCAGGGTGATCAGGTCCTCGCCCTCCAGGTCCTGGACCCGTACCGACCTCCTGGACTCCAGCCGGTGCCCCGCCGGCACGACGACGATCAGGGGCTGCTCGAACACGACCACCGACTCGAACTCGGGACCGACGGGCGGCGGGGCGACCAGCGCGAGGTCGATCTCGCCGCTCACGAGCTTGTCGATCACGGCCTGGCGGGCGTTCTGGACCAGGCCGAACCGCACGTGCGGGTGCTCGGCGCGATAGCTGCGGACGAGTTCCGGCACGACCGCGCGGCCGAGCATGTGCAGGAAGCCCAGCACGACACGGCCCTTCTCCGGATCGAGCTCCTCCTCGACCTCGCGCAGACCCGGTTCCAGCGCGGCCAGCGACCGGGTGGCGGCCTCGGCCAGCAGCCGGCCTGCCCGCGTGAGACGGACGCGCCTGCCGGTCTTCGTCATGATCGGTGCGCCGAGCTGATCGCCGAGCTCGGCGATCCAGCGGCTGACGGTGGGCTGGGGAAGCCCGACGCGTTCGGCGACACGGGTCACGTGCTCGTCGGTGGCAAGTGCTTTCAGCACCGCCAGCTTCGGTGCCAGCTCCAATTCATCCACGGATCGATTCTGGCGCATTTCCGTATTGGACGTATGGCTTAGCGTCAATCGTGTGAACAGGTTGACCGCGGCCATCGCCGCATCGGGGTTCGCGTGCTTCGCGCTGCTGTACACCCCGCAGCCGGTCATGCCGCAGATCGCCGCCGAGTACGGGCTGGGCCCGGGCAGCGCGTCGCTCGCGCTGTCCGCGGCGACCCTCGCGCTGGCCGTGGTGGTCGTGCCGATCGCGATGCTGTCCGAACGCGTCGGGCGTCGCCCGGTGATCGTGGTCAGCGTGCTGGCGGCGGCGTTGCTCGGCCTCGTGCTGCCGTTCGCACCGAACTACGAGGTCTTCCTGGGTCTGCGGGTGCTGCAGGGCATCGCGGCGGCCGGGGTGCCCGCGGCGTCCATGGCCTACCTCGCGGACGCGCTGGACAAGAAGAAGCTCGGCGCCGCGATGGGCGCGATGATCGCCGGGAACAGCCTCGGAGGCATGTCCGGGCGGCTTGTCACCGGCATGACCGCCGACTGGCTGGGGTGGCGCGGCTCTGTGCTGCTCGCCGGCGTGTTCGGGCTGGTCGCGGCCCTGGTCGTGGTGTTCTTCCTGCCCAAGGCCCAGACGATGCCGAAGCGCGCGCCCAGTGGCATGAAGGCGGCGTTGAAGGACCCGGTGCTGCTGTCGATGTACGTCGTCGCCGTGCTGCTCGTGGGCGCGTTCATCTCGTTCTACAACGTCGCGGGCTTCCAGCTCACCGGTCCGGCGTGGCTGGAGACGCTGGTGTTCCTGTTCTACGGGTTCGGCAGCACCTCGGCGGCGTTCGCGGGCAGGCTGGCCGACAAGTTCGGCCGCGGCAAGGTGCTGCTGCTGTGCATCGGCGTGCTGGCTCTCGGCGCACTGGCGAGTCTGCTGTGGGTGCCGCTCGGCCTGGCGATCGTCACCGCCGGGTTCTTCGCGTCGCACACCACGGCGAGCGGCTGGGTCGCCGCACGGGCACCCGAACACGCCCGCGGCCACGCGTCCGGGCTGTACCTGGCCGGGTTCTACGTGGGCAGCAGCGTCGGCGGGACGTCCGGCGCCACCGCGTACGAGGAGTGGGGCTGGGGAGGCCTGGTCCTGGTGATCCTGGGCTGGCTCGCCCTGGCCGCGATGCTCGCTCAGAACTCCAGGGCGAGGGTGACGCGCGAGTCGACCGGCGCGATGGTGGTCTTGCCGAGGCGCGACAGGTCCACCGTCCCGTCGACCATGCCGACCGAGACCGAACGGGTGTCCGCCGGGACCTCGACCACGATCGCGAACGGCAGCGGGCCACCGTCGTAGCGGGCGCCGACCTGCCGGGCGGTCGACCCGTCCGGCAGCGTGACGGTGATCAGGTCCTTGGTCAGGAGGCCGCCCGCGGTGTCGGGCAGGTTGCCGGTCGCCTCGACCCGCACCTCCAGCAACGCCTTGTCCGGCGCGGAGATCGTGGCCACGTCGTACTGGCTCTCGCCGAGCTTGACCGGGCGCTGCCGGCCGAGCCGCACGCCGGTGACCTTCATGCCGAGCTCGCGGTCGCCGAAGCGGATCTTCTGCGTCTGGTCGGAGAACTGCGGGGGAGCGGCGGCGCGCTGCAGCACGTGCGGCGGGTTGTCGGTGCGCTTGCCGGACGGGACCTCGGCGCGCTGCTCCAGCGACTTGGCGCCGAGCGTGCCGAGCACGAGTGACTCGGTGCCCGCCTGCGGGTCGGGCACGGTGTAGACGACGAAGACCGAGCCGTTGGCCGGCAGCCGGTCTGCGGGCAGCACCTGGCGCTTGCCCGGCACCTCCAGCGCGAGCTCGGACGGCTGCGGGGCGAACCCCTGCCAGTTGGTGCGGTGGAATCCGCTGTCGGTCTCGTTGAGCTTCTCGACCTTCATCCTGACCACGCGCAGCCGTGACCCGGCCTCCGCGCGCACCGTGCCCTCGGCGGTGAACCAGATGTCCGGATTCGCCCAGCCGGTGACGGCGGTGCCGAGCAGGTCGTCGCGCAGCTTGATGTCGGCGTTGCCGAGGCCGAGGTCGACGTTGTTGCGCTTGCCGTCGTCGGGCAGCACGGCCAGGAAGTCGCGCCCGGCGGTCAGGTCCTGCTGCTTCGACGGGTCGAACTCCTTGCCGTCGGTGCGCACGAGCTTGCCGGACGGCGTGCTGCGGTTGCCCTTCTCCGGCACCTGAGGTGACTGCACCTCGTAACGGACCTCGTCATCCGTCTTGGTGACTTCCTTGAGCGGTACGGGCACCCAGTCGGTGCCGGCACCGGTGCCGGGGACCTGGACCGGTCCGCACCACAGCCGCTTGTCGACCTCGGACTCCAGACCCGTCTTCGCGAACCAGCAGCTGACCGCGGCGGCGCCCGCCCGTGCCACGTAGCCGTACTCCAGCGTGTAGGCGAGCTGTGCTTCGGCGTTCGCCTGCAGGTCAGAGGCCTCGGCGAGCTTCTTGCCGTCCACCGTGAGCTGGACCGCGGCCGGCTGGGCGGCGGGAGCTGTGGCACATCCGGTCACTGCCAGAAGGACCGTCAGACCCAGCACCGCACAACGCACAGTCCTCGCGCCCCTCACCAGTTGAAACCACAACGTCACTACTGGTTAAAGGCGGCGTTCACACTTTGGGGTTGCCCTGGACGGGTGTGGCTCAAATCACACTGCGGTACACCTCGACCGTTTGCGCGGCCATCGTGGACCAGGAGAACTCCTGCTCAGCGCGGGTGCGTCCGGCGGCTCCGAAACGCTTCGCGCGCTCGGGGTCTGTGATGAGTTCGTTGATCGATTCGGCGAGCTGCTGTCGATATGTCGACAAATCATGCTCGTCGTAGTGGACGAGAAGGCCCGTCTCGCCGTGCACGACGACCTCGGGGATGCCGCCGACATCGCTCGCGACGACGGCCGTGCCGCACGCCATCGCCTCCAAGTTCACGATGCCCAGCGGCTCGTACACAGACGGGCACGCGAACACCGTCGCGTGGCTCAGGATCTGCCGGACCTCGGCGGGCTGCAGCATCTTCTGGATCCAGAAGACACCGGGACGTGCCTGGGAGAGTTCGCTGACCGCCTGCCGGGTCTCCTCGGCGATCTCCGGGGTGTCCGGCGCCCCGGCGCACAGCACGATCTGCGCTTCCGGGTCGATGTGGTGCGCGGCGGCCACGAGATGACCGACGCCCTTCTGCCGGGTGATCCTTCCCACGAACGCCACGATCGGCTTCGTGGGATCGATTCCACGAGACGTCAGGGCGTCCGTTTCCCCGACCGGGTGGTAGGCGACGCTGTCGATCCCGTTGCGGACGACGTGCACCTTTGCCGGGTCGAGCGCGGGGTAGGCGTCGAGCACGTCGGTCCGCATGCCCTCGCTCACGGCGATGACCGCGTCGGCGTGTTCGTACGCCGTGCGCTCCGCCCAGGAGGAGATCCGATACCCGCCGCCGAGCTGCTCGGCCTTCCACGGCCGGCGCGGTTCCAGCGAGTGCGCCGTCACCACGTGCGGGATCCCGTGCAGGAGTTTGCCCAGGTGACCGCCCATGTTGGCGTACCAGGTGTGCGAGTGCAGGAGGTTCGCCGCGGACACCGCGGCGGCCATCTCAAGATCGACCGCGAGGGTCGTCAGAGCCGCGTTCGCCTGCTCCAGGCTGTGCGGTGGGTTGTGGGCCGTGGCATCCGATCGGGGTGCACCGAAGCAGTGCACGTCGACGTCCACGAGTTCGCGAAGATGGGGCACGAGGAAACCCACGTGCACACCAGCTCCACCGTAAACCTCCGGCGGATACTCCCGCGTCAGCAGCGCAACTCGCACGCACTCACCGTAGATCACGGACGTGCCTGTTGGGACAAACCGGTTTGCGTCTGGTTCGAGAACGATCGCACGGATAGGGTCACATGCTGTGAAGGGGCAGCCGCACGTTCTCGGAATTGTGCTTGCCGGTGGTGAAGGCAAGCGCCTGTGGCCACTGACGGCCGACCGCGCGAAACCGGCTGTGCCCTTCGGGGGCAACTACCGGCTGGTCGACTTCGTGCTGTCGAACCTGGTCAACGCGGGGCTCGCGAAGCTCTGCGTGCTGACGCAGTACAAGTCGCACTCACTGGACCGCCACATCTCGACGACGTGGCGCCTGTCCAATGTGCTCGGTCAGTACGTGACACCGGTACCGGCGCAGCAACGCCTGGGCCCGCGCTGGTACACGGGCTCGGCGGACGCGATCTTCCAGTCGCTGAACCTCGTCCACGACGAGAAGCCGGACCACGTCGTCATCTTCGGCGCCGACCACGTGTACCGGATGGACCCCGGCCAGATGATCTCGCAGCACGTCGAGTCGGGCGCGGCCGTGACCGTCGCCGGCATCCGCGTGCCGCGCAACGAGGCCAAGGCGTTCGGCTGCATCGACTCCGACGTGTCCGGGAAGATCACCCGGTTCCTGGAGAAGCCGTCCGAGCCGCCGCACGTGCCGGACGACCCGGAAGTAACTTTCGCTTCAATGGGCAACTACGTGTTCACGACCGAGGCGCTGCTGGACGCGCTTCGCGGGGACGCGTTGAACCCCGACTCGGACCACGACATGGGTGGCGACATCATCCCCATGCTGGTGGACCGGGGGAAGGCGCACGTCTACGACTTCCAGGACAACGACGTGCCCGGTGCTACCGACCGGGATCGTGGGTACTGGCGGGACGTCGGGACGATCGACGCCTACTACGACGCTCACATGGATCTTGTTTCGGTCCATCCGATCTTCAACCTGTACAACCAGTTGTGGCCTATTCGGACTGCCACCCCGCCGTTGCCTCCCGCCAAGTTCATCGCCGGAGGGTCCGCTGAGGACTCGATGGTCGGGCCTGGAGCGATCATCTCCGGGAAGATCCACGGGTCGGTGATCTCCTCGGATGTGATCGTCGAGGTCGGGTCTGTGGTGCAGGGGTCTGTGCTGTTGCCGGGGGTTCGGATCGGCAAGGGTGCTGTGGTTCGGCGGGCTATTTTGGACAAGAACGTTGTTGTGCCTGATGGGGCGTTGATCGGTGTGGACGCTCCTATGGATCGGGAGCGGTACACGGTGTCCGCGTCTGGGGTCACGGTGTTGGGGAAGGGTGTTCGGGCTTACTGAGTCGCTCTGTCCGTAGGTGGTTCTGTTGCGGGCGGCGGGTTCTGTTGGGTGCTTCCCCTGGGGGCTCTGCCCCCAGACCCCCGGCAATCTGATCGGGGGAGGGCGCCGTACGTGGGTTGATGGCACGCCTGTTGCGTTGGGCGGCCGCCGGTTGCTTAGAAGGTTGCGTTGGCGGTGGGTCCCGTCACGAGCCGCACCAAGAGCGGGCCACATGTGAGAGGGAGGGTCAAGTCGACGAAAAGCGTGTCGACTTGACCCTCCCTCTCACATGCAGCAAGAGCTGTGGTGCGACTCGTGACGGGACCCACCGCCGGGCCCGCGCGCTAAGGACGGCTCGCCTTCGGCATCGCGGGCGAACAGGTGCTTGCCGTGAGGTCAGGGCCTTCGCGCTGCTACCAGTAGGCCGTCGCCCAGCGGGAGGATCACCGGTACCAGGCGGTCGTCCTCCCTCACCAGGCGTGCGATGTCCCGCATTGCCTGGGTGGAGTCTTCCCGGTTGCTCGGGTCTACGACCGAGCCGTGCCAGAGGACGTTGTCGAACGCGATCACGCCGCCTGGGCGCAGCATGCGGACGCCGTGTTGCAGGTACTGCGGGTACTCAGGCTTGTGGGCGTCTACGAAGACGAGGTCGTACGCCGCGTCCGTCAGGCGTGGGAGGACGTCCAGGGCCTTGCCCATGATCAGGCGGGTGCGCGACGGGGAGATTCCTGCCGCCGCGTAGGCCTCGCGGGCAGCTCGTTGGTGTTCTGAGGCCACGTCTATCGAGGTCAGGATGCCTGAAGGTGGCATGCCTGCCAGTAGGTAGAGGCCGCTGGTGCCTGCGCCGGTGCCGATTTCTACTACCGCGCGGGCCTGGAGTGCGGTCGCCAGGAACCGCAGGGCGGCGCCTCCGCCCGCGCCGATGGGCACGCAGCCCAGTTCCTGGCCGCGTGCTCGTGCTGCCAGGTGTATGTCGTCCTCGGGGAGGTACTGCTCGACGTACTCCCGCAGGGCCGATTCCGGGGTCACGGGGTAGCAGGTTAGTGCTTCCGGTGCCCAAAACGGGTGAACGTGGCCCGAACCGAGATTCTCAGGGTGCTCTCAGCCCACTCTCACGATCGTTTAAAGCGCGCAGGAGAAGGTACAGAGGCAAGAAGCCAGGCTCTAGTCGGGAACAAGCCGGACCCGTCGCCCGTTGAGCCGCATAAGGGTCGCCGGGCGGCCCACATGGAGGTGCCGAAACACCTGATGCGCACGCAGTCGAGTTCTCCGGAGGCCGTCGCGCCCATCGAGACGGCCGACTGGACGCCGCCCTCGTGGGACGCGATCGTCCGTGAGCACGCGGACAGGGTCTACCGGCTCGCGTACCGCTTGACCGGCAACCAGCACGACGCCGAAGACCTGACGCAGGAGACTTTCATCCGCGTCTTCCGGTCGCTGGCATCGTACAAGCCGGGCACCTTCGAGGGGTGGCTGCACCGCATCACCACCAACCTCTTCCTCGACATGGCACGTCGGCGCAGCCGCGTGCGCATGGAGGCGCTGCCTGAGGACAACGACCGCCTCGAGGGTGACGACCTGTCCCCTGAGGAAATCTATGACGAGAACCATCTGGACCCCGACCTGCAGGCCGCGCTGGACGAGCTCCCGCCGGAGTTCCGTGCCGCGGTCGTGCTCTGTGACGTGGAGGGCCTTTCCTACGAGGAGATCGGCGCCACGCTAGGGGTGAAGATGGGTACGGTGAGGAGCAGGATCCACCGGGGCCGCCAGGCTCTGCGGGTCGCGCTCGAACGCCGTCGTCAAGAATCGTTGCTGGAGGACTCTGCATGACCGACCTCCGTGGTTGGGGCCTGCCTGAGCAGCATCTCTTGCCGGATGCCGTGGTCGCGTTCGTGGACGGAGAACTGTCCTCGACCGCCCACGAGCGAGCCTCCGCGCACATCCAGCGCTGCGGCTTCTGCGCATTCGAGACCTTCACGCAGCAGCAGGCGCGCTCCGCGGTGCGCACCGCTTCGACGCCCACGGCGTCGGCCTCGCTGCTGGACAGGCTCGGCGCGATCCCCCAGGAGGTCGAACTGCCGTCCGCTCCGGACGGGCTCGCGATCACCGAGGACGGTCAGTTCGTCGCCGTGCAGAGGACGGACAAGCCCGCGTTCGGCTCAGGGCCGGTGCTGGGTTCGTCGAGACCTCTGGGCAGCAACGGCTGGTTCAGCGGCCGCCGTGCCCGTCAGGGTGCCGGGGTCGTCGTGAGCGGCATGTTGCTGAGCGCGCTCGCGTTCACCACACCGGAGAGCGAGGCGCCTGCCACGACGCCGGTCCCGCAGAACGCCGGCGCGATCTTCGCGACCACCCCCTGACAGTCATTTCACTGTTCGTGAGGCACGCTGTAGTTCAGCACTCCTAGCGGAAAACTCGGGGAGAGATGAGCCAGCAGTCGCCCAACGGCCAGACGTCCACACCCGTTTCCGGAGTGGACGACGGAGCCCATCGCCGGCTCCGGCCACGGCCACTGGTGCAGCCGCCGGTCGACCCCGCGTCCGCCACCGCCTTCGGCCGCCCGGATGGTGTCGCCGGGGCGTTCGCCGCGCGCGACGTGCCCGTGTCCCAGCTCCAGTCCGCGCCGCCGCCTCCCGAGTCCCTCGTCACGGCGTTCGGCCGGCAGGGCTCCCAGGAACTGTTGCAGCGGCCGCCGCAGCCCGTGTCCGACCCGGATCCGGACATCGACCCGGTGTTCTGGGGCGACAAGCCCGCCGGTGACCCGTGGCGCGACCCGGCCTCCGGTGCCGTGATCGGCCCGCCCGCCGTCGGTGAGGACCCGCCCGGCGAACCTGAGCGCAAGCCCGAGCCCGGTCCGCAGCTGAGCGTTCCCGAACTGCTGTTCGGCCGCCGGGTGAAGCCCGCCGCGATGGCGTTGCTGCTCACGGTCGCGCTCGTGCTCGGCGCCGTCGGCGGTCTCGTCGGCTGGCTGATCGGACGGGCCGGAAACCCCCTGACCGACTCGACCGTCACTCTGGCCGAGATCACGGAGGGCAAGGAACGTCCCGCCGGTTCGATCTCGGAGATCGCCAAGCGCGTCACGCCCAGCGTCGTCTCGATCGAGTTCAAGGGCGCGAACGTCGCGGGTGTCGGTTCCGGCGTCATCATCGAGGCCGGCGGCTACATCCTGACCAACGACCACGTCGTCGCCCCGGCCGCGCAGGACTCCTCGGCCAAGCTCAGCGCCGTCTTCACCGACGGCACCCGCGCTGCCGCCCGCGTCGTCGGCCGCGACCCGAAGACCGACCTCGCGGTCATCAAGGTCGAGGTCACCAACCCCACCGTCCTGCAGTTCGGCAACTCCGACGACCTCCAGGTCGGCGACAGCGTGATCGCCATCGGCTCGCCGCTGCAGCTGTCCAACACCGTCACCGAGGGCATCGTCTCCGCGCTGCACCGCCCGGTGACCGCCGCGGGCGAGAACGGCGGCCCGCAGGTCACCTACGACGCGATCCAGACCGACGCCGCCATCAACCCCGGCAACTCGGGCGGCGCGCTGGTCGACTCGCGCGGCGCCCTGATCGGCATCAACTCGTCGATCCGCACCGAGACCGGCGGTTCGGTCGGCCTCGGCTTCGCGATCTCCGGCAAGCAGGCCCGCAAGATCAGTGAGGAACTGATCCGCAACGGCCAGGTCAAGCACGCGGACATGAACCTCAACGTGAAGTCCGTGTCCGCCGAGACCTCCGAAGGCGCCCAGGTGCAGAACGTCCCCGCGGGAGGTGCCGCGGCCGCCGCGGGCATCCAGGAGGGCGACGTCATCACCAAGCTCGGCGACCGCATGGTCCGCAACGCCGCCGAACTGGTCGTCGCGGTCAGGGAGCACGAAATCGGCGAAACCGTGCAGGTAGTCCTTGCCCGCCAAGGCCGTGAGCTGAAACTAGACGTCACACTCAAGAGCGACTGAGAAGTAGGCTGAGACCTGTGTTCGACAGCATCGGATGGGTAGAGATCCTCATCATCGTCGTCGCGGGTCTCTTCATCCTGGGGCCCGAACGCCTGCCATCGGCCGCGGCCTGGCTGGGCAAGACGGTGAGGCAGGTCCGCGAGTACGCGACCGGCGCGCGGGAGCAGCTGAAGCAGGAGATGGGCCCGGAGTTCGAGTCGCTCCGCAAGCCCCTCGAAGACCTGCGGGAGCTGCGCAACTTCGACCCGAAGCGCGCGGTGACCAAGCACCTCTTCGACGACCCCGAACCGACCAAGTCCAACGGCTACCCGACGCCGTCGACCCCGCCCGCGGCCGAACAGCGTCCGCTCGCACCGGGCGAGCGTCCGCCGTACGACCCGGACGCGACCTGAGTTTCTAGCGGCCCGCGGGGGAGACGTTCAGCAAACGTCCCGCCAGTCCGCGCGAACGAACCGACAGCTTCGTGGCGATCTCGGTCAGCACCTGAGCCGCGGCCGACTCCGGCACCGCCTGCACGATCGGCGTGCCAGAGTCGCCGTTCTCCCGCAGACGCGGGTCGAGCGGCACCTGGCCGAGCAGCGGCACGTCGGAGCCGATGGCCTTGGTCAGCGACTCGGCGACGGCCGCGCCGCCACCGGTGCCGAAGACCTCCATGCGGGAGCCGTCGGGCATTTCCAGCCACGACATGTTCTCGATGACACCCGAGACCCGCTGACGGGTCTGCAGCGCGATCGACCCTGCGCGCTCGGCCACCTCGGCGGCGGCCTGCTGCGGGGTGGTGACGACCAGGATCTCGGCGTTCGGCACGAGCTGGGCGACGGAGATCGCGATGTCGCCGGTGCCGGGCGGCAGGTCGATCAGCAGCACGTCCAGGTCGCCCCAGAACACGTCCGCGAGGAACTGCTGCAACGCGCGGTGCAGCATCGGCCCGCGCCACACGACCGGTGTGTTGCCCGGCGTGAACATGCCGATCGAGATGACCTTCACGCCCTGCGACTGCGGCGGCATGATCATCTTCTCGACCTGGGTGGGCTTGCCCTCGACAGCCAGCATGCGCGGGATCGAGTGGCCGTAGATGTCCGCGTCGACGATGCCGACGGACAGTCCGCGGGCGGCCATCGCCACGGCGAGGTTCACGGTCACGGACGACTTGCCGACGCCGCCCTTGCCGGACGCGACGCAGTACACGCGCGTCAGCGAGCCCGGCTGGGCGAACGGGATGACCGGCTCTTCCGCGCCGCCGCGCAGCGTCTTGCGGAGCTCGGTGCGCTGGGCGTCGCTCATCACGTCGAGGTCGACGCGCACGGACGAGACGCCGTCCAGAGCCGTGACGGCCGCGGTGACGTCCTTGGTGATCTTGTCGCGCATCGGGCAGCCCGCGACCGTGAGGAAGATGCCGACCACCACGACGCCGTCCGCGCCGACCTCGACGTCCTTGACCATGCCGATCTCGGTGATCGGGCGGCGGATCTCGGGGTCCTGCACACCGGAGAGCGCCTTGCGGACGTCCTCGACGGTGGGGAGTGGCTGTGTGGTGGTCACCTGCCCCATGCTACGTCCGGTTCGCGCCCCTACTACCGGCCGGTCACTTCTCCGCACAGGCCCAGGTCGTAGCCGGGAGCGCGCTGTCCGTAACATCGACGCCCGTGCCGGAATCGGGTAGTTCCCGGTTGCCCACCCGTGTCGAGCTAGGGGTGTGGCGATCGTTCCTCCGCGCGCATGCACGGATCACGAGGGTCCTCGAGGCCGAACTGATTGCTGAGCAGCGCCTATCGCTCGCGGCGTACGACGTGCTGGTTCAACTGGCCGAGACGCCTTCCATGCGCATGCGCATGACCGAACTGGCCGATGCCGTTCTGCTGTCCCGCTCTGGCGTGACCCGCCTGGTGGACCGTCTGGAACGGGCAGGCCTCGTCGGGCGGGAACGCGCCGACGGTGACGGACGCGGCATCGTGGCCGTGCTCACACCGCTGGGCGCAGAACGCCTGCGCAGTGCCTCCACCACCCACCTCGCCGGCGTCGCCGAGCACTTCGGGGAGAGCTTCGGCCCCGGTGAGCTCGAGGCCTTCGGCCGCACTTGCGATCGCCTGGCCACGGACGACGTCTTTCCGTGATCACGGTGGTGGGACTGGTGCACGTCGAGGCTGGCCGCCTCCTCGTTGTTCGCTCACGCAACAAGAAGGCCTTCTACCTTCCCGGCGGCAAGATCGAGCCAGGTGAGACCCCCTTTGACGCCGTGCGCAGGGAGGTCAGGGAAGAACTCGGCATCGAACTCGACGGCCCCGAGGTCCTCAAGCGCTACGTCGCCCCGGCCTACGGCGAGGGGGAGGGCGCGATGGTCGACATGACCTGCTTCACGGCTTCGCTGCTGGGCACGCCGCAGCCCACGAGCGAGATCGCCGAACTGACGTACGTGACACGGGACGAGTACCGCGGGCACGCCGAGACCGCTCCCGCGATCCACGAGGTCCTGGCGGACCTGGTCGCGAGTGGCCGGATCAGGACGTGATCCGGCGCGCTTCCGCCGGCGCCGTCAAGGCCGGACCTTCTTCAGGTTGTTCTGCTCCTTCATCAGCTTCTCCAGCTCACCGCGGATGAAGTCGCGCGTCGCCACCTCGCCCAGCGCCAGCCGCACCGCCGCCAGCTCACGCGCCAGGTACTCGGTGTCGGCCTTGGTCTGCGCCGCCCGCGACCGGTCCTCCTCCAGCGACACCCGGTCCCGGTCGTCCTGCCGGTTCTGCGCGAGCAGGATCAACGGCGCGGCGTAGGCGGCCTGCGTCGAGAACGCCAGGTTCAGCAGGATGAACGGGTACGGGTCCCAGCGCAGCGACACGGCCACGAGGTTCACCACGATCCAGGCGAGCACCAACAGCGTCTGCCAGAACAGGAACTTGCCGGTGCCGAGGAACCGCGCGAGCCGTTCGGAGAGCTGGCCGAAGGTGTCGGGGTCGATCGAGAAGCGGAAGCCGCGTGGTTCGCGCGGCAGGTCGAGTCTGCGCCGAGGCAGCAGTTCAGGCATGGCTCAGTCCCGTCTCGCGCCAGTTCGCCGGCAGCAGGTGGTCCAGCACGTCGTCCACGGTGACGGCGCCGAGCAGGTGCTCGGCCTCGTCGAGCACCGGGGCGCACACCAGGTTGTAGGTCGCGAAGTAGCGCGTCACGTCGCTCAGCGAGGCGTCCGCCGACAGGGAGGTCAAGTCCGTGTCGAGCACTCCGGCGACGAGGTCGAACGGTGGTTCGCGCAGCAGCCGTTGGATGTGCACGCAGCCGAGGTAGCGGCCGGTCGGCGTCGCGGAGGGGGAACGGCACACGAAGACCATCGACGCCAGCGCGGGCGTGAGGTCGGGATTTCGCACTCGTGCCAACGCTTCCGCGATCGTCGCGTCCGGCGTGAGGATGATCGGCTCCGGTGTCATGAGGCCGCCGGCCGTGTCGAACGAGTACTCCAGCAGGCGCCGGACCGGGGCCGACTCCTCCGGTTCCATCAGTTCCAGCAACCGGTCCTTCATGCCCTCGGCGAGCTCGCTCAGCAGGTCCGCCGCGTCGTCCGGGTTCATCGCCTCCAGGATGTCCGCGGCGCGTTCCTCGTCCAGGTGCGACAGGACGTCTTTCTGGTCGTCTTCGGACAGTTCCTCGATGACGTCCGCGAGCCGTTCGTCGTCGAGCGCGTCCGCCACCTCGTAGCGGCGCTTGGGCGGCAGCTCGTGCAGGGAGTTCGCGACGTCGGCCGCGCGCATGCCCTCGAAGACCGCCACCAGTTGGTGCGCGCTCTGCGGCTGGCCCGCGATCTCGTTCACGCTCAGGCCGGCGACGTCCTCCCACCGCCACACCTGCACCGGCCCCTTGAGGCTGAACCTGCCGGTCCGTTCGCGCCCGGCGACGCGGACCATGCGCCAGTCGCGGGTGCGGGTGACCTCCATCGCGGCGTCCACGACCACCGCGGTCGCGTCGTCCCCGACCTGGATCTTGGCGTCGAGCAGTTCGCCGATCACCAGCACCTCGTTGACGCGCTGGTGGAACGGCCGCAGGTTCACCGATCCGGTCGCGAGCGTCACGGCGTTCGGTTCGATCGAGGTGACCCGCAGCATCGGCACGAAGATCCGCCGGCGCGTCACCAGCTCGACGACCATGCCGAGCACACGCGGCGGTTGCCGGTCGATGCGGAGGCTGATCACGACGTCACGGGCCTTGCCGATGGGTTCGCCGTCGGGGCCGAACACGGGAAGTCCGGCCAGCTGGGCGATGTAGATCCTGTTCACAGCCACCACAACACCCAGGCTAGATCAGGTCCGGGCCGCCCACCCGGCAATGTCGGCGCAGATCACCGCCATGTCCTCGAAGTCCTCTTCCAGGCACCAGATCCAGTTGGCGACAGCGCGGTGCAGCGTCCAGTCACGTGCTTTCGCGACGTCCAGCTCTCCCGCGTCGCAGATCGCGAGGAACCGGTCGGTGAGCCCCCGGTGGCCGTCCAGTTCGTCGAACCTGTTCCACAGCAACGGAATCACGCAGTACTCGGGATCACCGGACAGTGGTTTCGGGTCGATCACCAGCCACGGCTCGCGGTCGCCGCGCAGCACGTTCTGGTAGTGCAGGTCCTCGTTGACCAGCGTCGTGCCCATCGGCCCCGTCCCGGCCTCGCGGGCGGCGTCGAGCAGCTTCGCGGGGATCGCGGGATGGCTTCGGAGGGTGTTCGCGAAGCGCCGGATCTCGCCGGGAGCCTCGACACCGCGGTGGCGGCGCAGCAGCTCGCCGATCACGCCGATCGCCAGGTCGATCGGCTCGTCGTCGAGCGAGTGCTGGTCGAGGCGTTCCAGCAGCAGCGCGCCGAGCTCCTCGTCGTGGCCGAGCAGCTGGACGGCGCCGTCGCCGTTGTAGAGCTTGAGCGCCAGCGGTTCCTGCGCCGTCTCGTTGTCGACCCAGCTCAGCTTGAGCACGGCGGGATGGCCGTCGGCTCTGCGGACCGGCAGCACGACGGCGCAGAACCCGTTCATCAGTGCGCCGTCCGGGGTGAGCTGCCAGCGAGCGCACGCCTTGGTGGCGAGCCTCGGCAGCTTCGCGACCCACTCGCCGGCGCCGTCGCCCAGGCCCTCACCGAAGCCCTCGGGCACGGTGATCATGAGCCGAACTCCAGCCGGTACACCGCGTCCCACTCCGGTTTGGTGTTGAGCCGGGCGGTCTTCAACGCCAGCGTCGTCTCGTCGTCGGGCTCGGTCAGATGCGCGACCGCGGACGCGTCGATGAGGTGCGAGTGCGTGCTGGGGGAGCGGACGGTGACGGTGACCTCTGCTCCATCGGTCAGTCCCGGCACCTCCGGTTCGGTGCCGCCGGAGATGACCCACAGGGAGTCGGCGCGCCAGTGGGAGTGCACGAGACGGGGTTCGTGTCCGGGCGAGGTGATCCAGACGGCCGCCGCTTTCCGCAGCGCCGCGTCCAGTACTCGAGTGATCTCCACCGGTTCAGCCTGCCAGGCTTTGTGAAACGGGACTCAGCGAATATGCGCCCGGAGATGATGCGTGCCACTGTGGCGCTCATAGTTACCGGCCGGTACAAGGAGGTACTCCAGTGGTCGACCAGCAGCGTCCCCGTCGCTCGTGCCTTGCGGTTCCCGGCTCCAGCCAGAAGATGATCGACAAGGCGCGCACGCTGCCGGCGGACCAGGTGTTCCTGGACCTGGAGGACGCCTGCGCGCCGCTGGCCAAGCCCGACGCCCGCAAGACCATCGTCGCGTCGCTCAACGAGGGCGGCTGGGGCGACAAGGCCCGCGTCGTCCGCGTCAACGACTGGACGACGGAGTGGACCTACCGCGACGTCACCGAGGTCGTCGAGGGCGCCGGCGCGAACCTCGACTGCATCATGCTGCCGAAGGTCCAGACGCCCGAGCAGGTCGTCGCGCTCGACTTCCTGATCACCCAGATCGAGAAGACGATGGGCTACGAGGTCGGCAAGATCGGCATCGAGGCGCAGATCGAGAACGCCCTGGGCCTGAACAACGTCAACGCGATCGCCACCGCGTCCCCGCGCGTCGAGACGATCATCTTCGGCCCGGCGGACTTCATGGCGTCGATCAACATGAAGTCGCTGGTCGTCGGCGAACAGCCGCCCGGCTACGACGTCGGCGACGCCTACCACTACATCCTGATGCGGATCCTGATGGCCGCGCGGGCCCACGACAAGCAGGCCATCGACGGCCCCTACCTGCAGATTCGCGACGTCGACGGCTACAAGCGCGTCGCCGGTCGTTCGGCTGCGCTGGGCTTCGACGGCAAGTGGGTGCTGCACCCCGGCCAGATCGACGCGGCCAACGAGGTCTTCAGCCCGAAGCAGGACGACTACGACCACGCCGAGAACATCCTCGACGCGTACGAGTTCTACACGTCCGAGGCGGGCGGCAGGCGCGGCGCGGTCATGCTCGGCGACGAGATGATCGACGAGGCGTCGCGCAAGATGGCGTTGGTGATCTCCGGCAAGGGCCGTGCCGCGGGCATGGCGCGCGCGAACGTGTGGACGCCGCCGGAGGCCTGATTCCGATACGGATTGTGCGCTACTTCACCACGAATGTCACCGGACGTGTTCGACCGTCACGGGTTGCATTCAAAACTGGTGAAGTGGCGCACAATCCGTCACTGAAGTTTGCGATCCACCCCCGGCGCGGGGGCATGCTCTTGGGCATGTCACGTTCCAGTAACGGCAAGACGAGCAGACGGTTGCGGCTCTTCAAACGTCGCGAGGACGACCTGCTCGAGCGCAGCTTCCGCAGCTGCCCTGGATGCGCTTCCGACGTCCACGTGTTCGCCGACGTCTGCCGCCACTGCGGCGGCGCACTGGAGATCGCCCTCGCGGGCTGAGCTTTCCGCTAGTACGTGCTGCTGTTCACGCCCGCGATGATCGCGATGACGATGATCGCGAAGTAGGCCAGCCATCCGGCGATGACGAGGTAGCCGACGACCAGGCCGGCCATGGCCAAACCGTGTCCTTCCTCCTCGCCCCGCTTGATCTTCCCCATCGCGATGTGACCGAAGACGACGCCGACGATCGCCGTCACGCCACACGACACGAAACCCACGCAGGACAGAACCAGCGAGAGAATCGCGCTCTGCTGCGACTTCGGCGGCATGGGCGGCGGGTAGCCGTAGCCGTAGGGCGGCTGCTGGCCGTACGGGCCGGGCTGGCCGTAAGGCGGCTGCTGCTGGCCGTACGGATCCCCTGGCTGCTTCGGGTTGTACGGGTCGTAGGTCATGGTGGTCCCCCTAGAAGTGGTGAGGCGGGATCTTAAGGTCCCGCCTTTCAGTTCGTCGCGCGTGGGTGCGCGATTACACCTGTCAGGGATGCTGTTTCGGTACAGCAGGTGCCGCTGTTGTTGCGGAGAGCACACCCCGGTCGCAAACGGGCGTTAACCGGTCCATACTCGCCGGTAACCAAAGCCTTGGAAGGGAAGTGCGATGGCGCGCCTCGCCCAGACCGCGGGTCTCACGGACATCCAGGAAGAAATCCTCGCGACCGTTCGCACGTTCGTGGACAAGGAGATCATCCCGCACGCCCAGACGCTGGAGCACGGCGACACGTACCCCGCCGACATCGTCGAGGGCATGAAGGAGATGGGTCTCTTCGGCCTGACGATCCCGGAGGAGTACGGCGGCCTGGGCGAGTCCCTGCTGACCTACGCGCTGGTGGTCGAGCAGATCGCGCGGGGCTGGATGAGCGTCTCCGGCGTCATCAACACCCACTTCATCGTGGCGCACATGCTCAAGCAGCACGGGACGCCCGAGCAGAAGCAGAAGTACCTGCCGCGCATGGCCACCGGCGAGGTGCGCGGCTCGTTCTCCATGTCCGAGCCCGAACTCGGCTCCGACGTCGCGGCGATCCGCACCCGTGCCGTGCGCGGCGATTCCGGCTACACGATCAACGGCCAGAAGATGTGGCTGACGAACGGTGGCACGTCCAACCTCACCGCCGTGCTGGTGAAGACCGACGAGGGCGCCGAGAAGCCGCACCAGAACCTCACGACGTTCCTGGTCGAGAAGCCCGAGGGTTACGGCGAGGTCCTGCCTGGCCTCACGATCCCGGGCAAGATCGACAAGATGGGCTACAAGGGCGTCGACACCACCGAGATGGTGTTCGACGGCTTCGAGATCGCCGCGGACCAGGTGCTCGGCGGCGTCACGGGCCAGGGCTTCCGGCACATGATGGACGGCGTCGAGGTGGGCCGCGTGAACGTGGCCGCCCGCGCGTGCGGCATCTCGATCCGGGCCTTCGAGCTCGCGATCGAGTACTCGCAGCAGCGCAGGACGTTCGGCAAGGCCATCGTCGAGCACCAGGCCATCGCCTTCAAGCTCGCCGAGATGGCGACCAAGGTCGAGGCCGCGCACCTGATGATGGTCAACGCCGCGCGGCTGAAGGACTCGGGCCAGCGCAACGACGTCGAGGCCGGCATGGCGAAGCTCATCGCCTCCGAATACTGCGCCGAGGTGACGCAGGAGTCGTTCCGAATCCACGGCGGCTACGGCTATTCCAAGGAATACGAGATCGAGCGCCTGATGCGCGAGGCCCCGTTCCTGCTGATCGGCGAGGGCACGTCCGAGATCCAGAAGACGATCATCTCGCGCGGCCTGCTGCGCGACTACCAGTCACGCGGCTAGCCGCGAGTTGACGTTCGTCCGTTAGGGGCCAATCTTTCACGGGATTGGTCCCTAACGGTTTTTGCCCGCGGGCCATAAGGTTCGCTCACTTTGAGCACAGATCTGACACTTCCGAGACCTGTGTCGCCGCCACACGTGGTCCGTCTGGAGCTGGACACGTTCTCCGGCGTCGACCGTCCAGCGCTGGCCAAGTGGTTCGGCGACCTGTTCACCGGTCTGCTCGCACCCCTCTGCCCGGCCTCCGTCGAGGAACTCGTGGCAGTGGCGCGCGACTACCACCCTTCCGACACAACGCCCTGGGGTCCGCCGGGTTATGCCCGCCTCCTGCTCTCTTCGGGTGACTTCACCCTTCCGTCGTGGTCGGCCGCCCTCGACGACCTGCCGTCGTTCCTGCGCGTGCAACTCGTCCAGCTCGACTCCCAGGGCCTGCCCCTGGTGGACGACGGCTGGTGCGCGGAAATCCTGCTGAAGGACGATCCCGCGTTCCCCCACCAGATCACCGTCACGGCCGCACGCTCGCTGTTCGGCGGCTGGATTTCCCATGTGGTGCAACAGGAATGGCTGTCGACGTTCCGCTCGGGCGCCACGCTCGCACAGGCCTGCGGCGGCTGGATCACGCTGGACCGCGTCGGCGTGCGGACCGCGCACGAGGTCGCCGCCGGCGTGGGCCTGGACGAATCCCTTTTCATGGCAGCGGAGTTGTCGCGCGGCCCGCACTGGGCGACGTTGCTGGGACCGCGCCAGGTCGCCGCTTTGGGTGGTGTGCAAGAAGTCTGCGCGACCGCGCCGGTTGTCGCCGTTGAGCATCTGGGTGGCGGCCGCATTCTTCTACAGCTGACGGAGCACCTCGACGAGGTGCCGCCGGACGTCCTGCGCAAGCTGACCGAGTTCCTCACCCCGGTCCTGCACTGACCCGGCGAGATGCGCTGTCGTTTGGGACCCTGTCCTCCGTGAGGCCTTCACCGAAGACTGACGTGCTCATGGCCGTGGACGCCGCCCTGCGCCCCACGGGCTTCGTCCGCCGCGGCCACGTCTGGCTCCAGGAGCGTGGTGACGGCGTCGCCGGCTGGCTCGGCTTCGGCCTGGCGGGTTCGGTGGACGTCACCCCGCTGGTCGGTGTCTGCTTCCGCCGCTACGACGAGGTGTGCCGCGTGCTCGGCGTCGGAATCCCGACCACGCCTTTCGTTTCCACGCCTGTCGGTTCGCTGATGGGCGAGAAACCCGTGTGGCGCTGGACCTTCGAACCCGGCGGCGACCACACGGCGACCGCTTCCTCTTTGGTGAGCGCGTTTCTGAAGCACGGCAAGCCCTACATCGACAAGCACGCCAAGTGGGACGCGCTGTCCCGCGACCTCGTCGCCAGGCCCGAGTCGTTGCTCGACTTCGAACGGGCGCGCAAGCTCGCGATCATCCACGTGCTCAACGGGAACGTCGGCGCGGCCGGTGAGGTGCTGAAGAAGGAGCGGGAACGGGTGGCGGACAGCAAGGACGTCTACGCGAGGTCGTACCGCGCGTTCGCACACCGCTTCGAGCTGGTGTTCGCGAACTAGTGTCCTGAGTCGTTAATTCGGCATCAGCACTAGATTGTGTCGGTGCCGAACCCGAAACTGGTGCCGCTGACCCTGTCCGATGACGAACGTCGAGTCCTGGAGAGCTGGACGCGTCGGCGGACAACTGCGCAGGCGTTGGCGTTGCGAGCCCGGATCGTGCTGGCATGTGCTGAGACTGGTGAGTCGAACACCGTTGTGGCGCAACAGTTGAGCCTGGGCCGTCAGACGGTGGCGACCTGGCGGGCACGGTTCCTGCGCGACCGGCTGGACGGGTTGTCGGACGAGCCTCGCCCAGGCCGGCCGCGCACGATCACCGACGATCAGGTCGAGCAGATCGTGGTCACGACACTGGAGACCAAGCCGGTCGGCGCGACGCACTGGTCGACCCGGTCACTGGCCACGCAGGTCGGGATGTCGCAGTCGGCGGTCTCGCGGATCTGGCGGGCGTTCGGCCTCAAGCCGCACAAGGTCGACACCTTCAAGATCAGCAAGGATCCGTTGTTCGTGGACAAGGTCCGCGATGTCGTCGGCCTCTATCTCGACCCGCCCGCGAAAGCCGTGGTGTTGTGCGTGGACGAGAAGACCGGAATTCAGGCACTGGACCGCTCGGCGCCGGTGTTGCCGATGCTGCCCGGCGTGCCCGAGCGACAGAGTTTCGACTACATCCGGCACGGCACCACGAGCCTGTTCGCAGCGCTGGAGATCGCCACCGGACAGGTGATCAGCGCGGTGAAACGCCGTCACCGGCACCAGGAGTTCCTGGCGTTTCTGCGCACTATCGACAAGAACGTGCCCACCGGCCTGGATGTCCACGTCATCCTCGACAACCTCAGTACCCACAAGACACCCGCGGTGAAGACGTGGCTGCTCAAGCACCCACGCTTCCACTTGCACTTCACCCCGACCAGCTCAAGCTGGCTCAACCTGGTCGAACGCTTCTTCGCCGAGATCACCGTCAAGCTTCTTCGCCGGGGCGTCCACCGCTCGGTCACCGCACTGGAGAAAGACATCCGCGGCTGGATCGAGCAGTGGAACACCAACCCCAAGCCCTACGTCTGGACCCGCACAGCAGACCAGATCCTCGAGTCCCTAGCCGCCTACTGTCAGAGAATTAACGACTCAGGACACTAGAAGACGAACACCTTTTCGAACGAGCGGGTGTTCTTGTGTTGTCGGGGGACATGCGCGTGACCACGGGGGACCCGACTTGTTCGACCGCCGAAATGACCGTCACGTCGATCGACGAGAAGCTCCGTTGTGACGCTGACCGTGAACTCGTGGACGGAACGGATCCTGTCCGCCGAGGTCGACACCCTGCGCAGAGCGTTCCCAGGGCGCGTCCTGCCTGACGCTCTGCCAAGCGGGAGCGCAGAGGCGTTCTCAGCGGAAGAACTCTGGTTCGCGACCATTTGATCGGTGTGGACGGCGTGGTGATTCGTGGCTTCGAAGCGGATACCACGCCGCCGACATCGTCTGACCCGTTTGGGGCCGATCCGTGAGATCACCGACGATCGCGGTGAGATCCGCGAGATCGCCGAGCCGGCGCTGCACGTCCAATGCCCGTTGAAGGTGTTCGCGGGAGACCGGCCCATCATGGCAGAGCCGCGCGACGAGGATTGGCGGTCTTCCGGCCCTGTCGCGACGCCGAGCACGTGGTCGTGCCGCAGAAGAGGTGATCCCGGCAAAACACCCGCAGGCGTCTCGGCACCCCGCAGTGGGCACTGGCAGGATGGGACGATCAGCGCGTCCGACAGAGGTGGTCCCCGTGACGAGTCCGTTCGCCAACCCGAACCGGCCCGGCGTCCCTCCCCGCCTGCCCACCCCGCCGACGGGGTGGCCGGTCGGTTCGTACGCCACGTATGAGGAAGCGCAACGTGCGGTTGACCATCTCGCCGTAGAAGATTTCCCGGTCCAGGACGTCATGATCGTCGGCGTGGACCTGATGCTCGTCGAGCGCATCACCGGCAAGCTCACCTGGAGCCGTGTCCTCATGACCGGTGCGGCGAGCGGGGCCTGGTTCGGCCTGTTCGTGGGGCTCTTGCTCACCCTCTTCAGCCCCGAACCGGGAGTGACCGTCGGGCCGGTGCTCACTGGTCTGATCACCGGTGTGTTCTTCGGGCTGGTGTTCGCGGCGGTCGGGTACGGGTCGGCGCGCGGTAAGCGGGACTTCCAGTCGGCCAGTCAGCTGGTGGCGAACCGGTACGACGTGCTGTGCAGCCCGAAGTCCGCCGAGAAGGGGCGTGACCTGCTCGCGAGGCTTGCGATGCGGCCCGTGAACCCCGGCAATTGAGACGCTGAAGTGGACCATTGGTTCTGAATCGTTGCCTCTCTTGGTTGCGGCTCGTGATCACCCGGCCTAGGTTCATCTGACCGGTCCGCCCGGTGCGGCCGGTGGCACGACGAGGTGCCGGGCGCTGCGGTCTGGCTCCTCCGTGTAGTCGGGAAGGAGGCAGGGCCGATGGGTGCGACACGGCGCTATCGACTTGCCGCCGGAGTGGGAGCCGCGGTACTCGCGGCAGGAACGCTCACGGCGTGCGGGTCGGGCGACGGCGGCATCACCGTCAACGTCTACAAGTATCCCCAGGAGAACTTCCAGGCCATCGTTGACAGCTGCAACGCGAAGGCCGGCGGGCGATACAACATCGTTTACAACAAGCTGCCGCGTGAGGCGGACGGTCAGCGCGAACAGATGGTGCGCAGACTTGCGGCCGAGGACGACAGCATGGACGTCCTGGGGCTCGACGTCACGTGGACCGCGGAACTGGCGAAGGCGGGCTGGATCAAGGAGTTCACCGGCTCCGTCAAGTCCCAGGTGGAGAGCGGCACGCTCAAGACGCCACTCGACACGGCGACCTACGAGGGCAAGCTGTACGGAGCTCCGGACAACACGAACGTCCAGCTCCTGTGGTACCGCTCGGACCTCGTGCCCACGCCGCCGAAGACGTGGGACGAGATGATCTCCATGGCCGAGGCGCTGGTGGCGGAAGGGAAGCCCGGCCAGATCGTGGCGCAGGGGAAGCAGTACGAGGGGCTCGTCGTGCTGTACAACACCCTCGTCAACTCCAACGGCGGCACGATCCTCGACGAGAACGGCACCAAGGCCATCGTCGACGAGAAGGCCGTGCAGGCGTTGGCGGCGTTGAAGAAGCTCGCCACGTCCAAGGCGATCGACCCGTCGTTCTCCAACGCGGCCGAGGACAACGCGCGCCTCGCGATGGAGAACGGCAACGCGGCGTTCCAGCTGAACTGGCCGTACGTCTACGCGGCGGCGCAGAAGAAGCCAGACTTCGCGAAGAACTTCAAGTGGGCGCCATACCCCACCGTGAGCGGTGACGCCGCCAAGGTCACCGTCGGCGGGATCAACTACGCCGTCAGCAACTACACCACGCACGCGGACGAGTCGTTCGACGCGGTGTTGTGCTTGCGCGGAGCGGAAAGCCAGAAGATCGCCGCGCTGAAGGACGGTGTGCCGCCGACCATCGAGGCCGTCTACGACGAGCCCGAGATGGCCGAGGCGTACCCGATGCGCGACGACATCAAGGAGACGCTGAAGAACGCGAGTGTGCGGCCGCGCACGCCCGCCTACCAGAACGTCTCGACGGTCATCTCCACGATCCTCTCGCCGCCCGCGAGCATCGACCCGCAGGCGACGGCGGACAGGCTGCGCAAGGAACTGCAGGACGCTCTCGACTCGAAGGGGGTGCTGCCGTGAGCCAGACAGCAACGGAAGACACGGCGACGACCGGGGCGACGCCTGCATCGGTCGCCCCCAAGAAGAAGGTCGCGCTGAGCGAGGGCAAGAGGGCCGAACGCCGGCTCGGCTGGCTGCTCTGCGCGCCCGCCGCGATCACCATGGTCGCGGTGACCGGCTGGCCGATCCTCTACTCGCTGCTGCTGTCGATGCAGAGGTTCGACCTGAAGTTCCCGGACCGCACCGAGTGGATCTGGTTCGACAACTACGTCACGGTGCTCAGCAGCCCGTACTGGTGGAACGCGGTCTGGGTGACGGTGTTGCTCACCGTCGTCACGGTCGCCGTCGAACTGGTGCTGGGCATGTCGCTCGCGCTGATCATGCACCGGGCGCTGGTCGGCCGCGGCATCGTCCGCACGACCACGCTGATCCCGTACGGCATCGTCACGGTCGTGGCCGCGTTCTCCTGGCGCTTCGCCTGGACGCCCGGCACCGGCTACCTCGCCGAGGCGCTCGGTGGCGATCCCGTGCTCACGGAGAAGATCCCGGCGCTGATGGTCGTGGGTCTCGCGGAGATCTGGAAGACCACGCCGTTCATGGCCCTGCTGCTCATGGCGGGCCTGGCGCTGGTGCCGGACGACCTGCTCAAGGCCGCCGCGATGGACGGCGCGAACGGGTGGCAGCGGTTCATCAGGATCACCGTGCCGATCATGAAGCCGGCGATCCTCGTGGCACTGCTGTTCCGCACGCTCGACGCGTTCCGCATCTTCGACAACCTCTTCGTGCTCACCGCGGGTTCGCAGGGCACGTCGTCGGTGTCGATGCTGACCTACAACAACCTGATCAAGGGCTTGAACCTCGGTATCGGATCCACGATGTCCGTGCTGATCTTCATCATGGTCGCGATCATCGCGTTCGTGTTCATCAAGCTCTTCGGCACCGCTGCCCCCGGCAGTGACGACGGAGGGAAGCGCTGATGGCGGGTATCGGAGGAGCGGAGACCCCGGCCAAGAAGTGGGGCTGGGGCGTTCTCAACACGGTCGTCGTGATCTACGCGCTGATCCCGGTGCTGTGGATCGTGTCGCTGTCGTTCAAGTCGTCGGCGACGTTGTCCGACGGCAACTTCATCCCTCGCGAGTGGAGTCTGGAGAACTACCAGAACATCTTCTCGACGTCGGAGTTCACGCGGGCGCTGATCAACTCCATCGGCATCGCGATCATCGCGACCGCGATCGCCGTGGTGTTCGGCACGATGGCCGCCTACGCCATCGCGCGGCTGGACTTCCCCGGCAAGAACCTGCTGGTCGGCGTCTCGCTGCTGATCGCGATGTTCCCGCAGGTCTCGCTGGTGTCCCCGTTGTTCGAGATCGAGCGCTCGCTCGGCCTGTTCGACACGTGGCCCGGCCTGATCCTGCCGTACATCACGTTTGCGCTGCCGCTCGCGATCTACACCCTGTCGGCGTTCTTCCGCGAGATCCCCTGGGAGCTCGAGAAGGCGGCGAAGATGGACGGTGCGACGCCGGGGCAGGCGTTCCGTCGCGTCATCGCGCCGCTGGCCGCGCCGGGTGTGTTCACGACGGCGATCCTGGTGTTCATCTTCTGCTGGAACGACTTCCTGTTCGCGATCTCGCTCACCTCGACCGAGCAGTCGCGGACCGTGCCGGTGGCGCTGTCGTTCTTCACCGGCAGCTCGCAGTTCGAGGACCCGGCCGGGTCGATCGCGGCGGCCGCCGTGGTCATCACCATCCCGATCATCCTCTTCGTGTTGTTCTTCCAGCGCCGGATCGTCGCCGGCCTGACCTCCGGCGCCGTCAAGGGGTGAGTTGACCAATGGCAGAGATCGTTCTGGACAAGGTGACCAAGAAGTACCCCGACGGCGCGCTGGCCGTGCAGGAGGTCAACCTCGAGATCGCCGACGGCGAGTTCATCATCCTGGTCGGACCGTCCGGCTGCGGGAAGTCCACCACGCTCAACATGATCGCGGGCCTGGAGGACATCACCGACGGCGAGCTGCGCATCGGCGGGCAGCGCGTCAACGAGAAGGCGCCCAAGGACCGCGACATCGCGATGGTGTTCCAGTCCTACGCCCTCTACCCGCACATGACGGTGAAGGAGAACATGGCCTTCCCGTTGCGGCTGGCCAAGGTCGACAACGCGACGGTGGAGAAGAAGGTCAAGGAGGCCGCGGAGATCCTGGATCTCACGCAGCACCTCGACCGCAAACCGTCCAACCTGTCCGGTGGCCAGCGGCAGCGCGTGGCGATGGGCCGCGCGATCGTGCGCAGCCCCAAGGCGTTCCTGATGGACGAACCGCTGTCCAACCTGGACGCCAAGCTGCGCGTGCAGATGCGCACCTCGGTGTCGCGCCTGCAGAAGCAGCTCGGCACGACCACGGTGTACGTGACGCACGACCAGACCGAGGCGATGACCCTCGGCGACCGGGTCGTCGTCATGCGCGGCGGTGTCGTGCAGCAGATCGGCGCGCCGCAGTTCCTCTACGAGCAGCCGGCGAACCTGTTCGTCGCGGGCTTCATCGGCTCCCCGTCGATGAACTTCGTGCCGGCGTCGCTGGAGAACGGCTCGCTGCGGTCGGTGCTCGGTGACGTGACGCTGACGGACCGGGTGCGGCAGCTGCTCGAAGGCGCCGACGCGCCCCGAGAGGTGATCATGGGCATCCGCCCTGAGCACTTCGAGGACGCGGCACTGGTCGACGCGGCCGCGCTGTCGGCCGGTGGCAGGTTCACCTCGCAGGTGGACGTGCTGGAGTCGATGGGTTCGGACAAGTACGCCTACTTCAACCTCACGGGCGAGCAGGCGGCGTCGGCCGAACTCCAGGAGCTCGCGGCGGACGCGGGATCGGACGACGTGCCGGGTGACGGCATCTCCATGGTCACGCGGCTGTCGTCGGCCTCGGGCGCGGTGGAAGGCGCTTCCGCGGACATCTGGTTCGACGCGGACAAGGTGCAGCTCTTCGATCCGTCCAGCGGCAGGAACCTGACTTACACGGAACGGTGAATTCTCGTTTCTCGGGCCGCCTTCCCCTCGCGGGAAGGCGGCCCGTTTTTGTCACCCAATCGAGTTAGGGTCAAAGGGCCGTGTTCGTGAGGGCCGATTAGTGCGGGTCATCTGCCCGGCCGAACTCGGTTCGCCATTGGGCGCTCGGCAGCGTCATCTCATCGAAACATGTTCTGCTCGGCCCGGGATCGTCCGCACGCTTGTCGGAGGCGGGTACAGGACCACAGGGGGGTTCGGGAACCGCCGCCGAGTGAAAGAGAGCGTGCAATGGGGATCCTGGACGGTAAAGCGGTCGTCATCACGGGGGCAGGCCGAGGGCTGGGCGAGGCCTACGCCATGCACGCCGCCCTCGCCGGCGCGTCCGTGGTGGTCAACGACAACGACGGTGACCTGGCAGAACGGGTCGCGGAGCACATTCGTGAGTTCGGCGGCCGCGCCGTGGCCTCGAACCACACGGTCGCCGATCCCAGCGAGGCGGCCAAGATCGTGGACCTGTGCGTCGACGAATTCGGCCGTGTCGACGGTTTGGTGAACAACGCGGGCCTGAACTACGAGACCGCGCCGTGGGAGGACGACCCCGAGACGATCAAGCAAGTGGTCGAGGTGAACGTCCTCGGCGTCATCTATGTCGGAATCGCGGCAATGCGGGCGATGCGCGCCACCGGCGGTGGCTCCATCATCAACATTTCCTCCGGCGCCTCATTCGGCCAGCGCAAACTCGCCACCTATTCGGCGACCAAGGGCGCGGTGGCCTCACTGAGCTACTCGTGGGCTCTCGACCTGGAGTCCGAAGGCATCCGCGTGAACGCCGTGTGCCCTGTCGCGCACACGCGGATGGTGTGGAAGTCGGAACGTTCCCTGCGCGCCATTCCGGCCGATCGGACGCCGGGCAAGGTGGCGCCGCTCGTGCTGTTCCTGCTCTCGGACCGCGCCGAGGGCATCACCGGGCAGGTCATCCGGTGCAACGGCAGGCAGCTGCACATCGTCGGGCAGCCGTACTTCAAGCAGCCGATCCTGGAGAGCGACAACTGGGACACCGCTTCGGTGGAGCGGGCGTTCACGGGCGTGTTGCAGGCCCACCTCGAACCGTACGGGTTGGAGAAGAGGATGCCTCCCCGGCTCCGTGCGCTGGTGGAGCCTTCGCAGACCGCCTGAGCCCGCGGGGGAGGTGTCGCCCGGCGCCCCGGGTGGCGCCTCCCCGCTGTGGTCAACTGTGGACTGTCGCGTTTGACGCGGTGCTAGCTTCCGCGCGTGGTTTCCCAGCTTCCGTCCTACGTCGACACCGACTTCGACGACGACGAACTCATGAGCACGGCTTTGGCGCTGGTCTCCGGCGACCTCGGCCCTGCTCTCCGTCTCGTCGCCGCCACCCGTGACCAGCCGCACCGCCGCGAGCTCGTGCTCGACGTGCTCGGCGGCGCGGGCAACGTCGTCCTGCCGCAGTTGCTCGACCTGCAGGAGGAGCGGCCGGACGACCTGGAGCTGCTGTTGTTGCTCGGCAGCGCCCAGTCCGTCGCGGGATGGCAGTCGCGTGGTGCGGCGGGGGCGGACCAGACGGCGGAGGAACAGTGGGACGGGCTGCGGAAGTTCTCCCACAGGGCCCACGAGACGCTGCACCGTGCCGCCGCGCTCGACCCCGACGACGTCGCGCCGTGGGCGTTGATGATGTCGATGGCCGTCGCGCTGCCCACGCACCGGCGTGAGGCCGCGGAGGTCTACGAGGAGGTTGTGAAGCGGGTCCCCGACCTGGTCAACGCGTCGTTCCGGCGGCTGCACGCGGCCTGCAAGAAGTGGTACGGCAGCCACGAGGAGATGCTCGGATTCGCCAGGGGCACCGCCGGCGGTGCGCCCGACGGGCACCCGCTGCTGGCGTTGATCCCGGCCGCGCACATCGAGATGCACGTGTACCTGACCTGGAAGACCAGCTTCCTGGTGCGGATGTGGCAGACCATCGCCCGGTCGTACCTCAAGAAGCAGCGCGCCGAGGTCGACGCCGCGTCCGACCGCCTGCTTGCCGGTACCGACGACCACCCACGTTCCCTGTGGGCGCACCAGATCTTCGCGAACTACTACTTCGAGCTCTTCGTGACCGACAGGCTTGCCTTGCACCTCGCGCGCGGCGGCGAGCGAGCGTCGCGGTGGCCCTGGGGTTACAGCGGGGACGCGGACGCGCAGTTCGCACGGGCGCACTCGTACGTTGCCCGGTTTCACCGCCAGGACGGGTAGCTCGGCGCGACCTCGGCGTAGCGCTCGCTCCAGTTCGGCGGGGTCTCGTTGCGCAGGAAGGCTTCCGCGCGGTCGAAGAACGCGTGCGTGCCGGGCGCGAAGCCCTTGGCGTTGCGTTCGGACAGTCCGCGGTGGGTGAACCGGAGCAGGGTCTCGTCGCCGTCCGCGGTGAGCTCGTAGCGCACGACGCTGTCCTCCACGATCCGCTGGTGCCACTCGTGTTCGAAGACCGCGTGGCCGTTCTCCGGCGGCTGCCACGTCAGGATGCGGCCCGTGACGCGCTTGGCCTCCATCGGCGCGGGCGGGTCCTCGGGCTCGATGACGACCGTTTCGCCTTGCGGGTCAACGGTTCCCTCGCCGAACCACGCCTTGCGCTCGGCGTCGTCGGTGATGGCCGCCCAGACGCGGTCGATCGGGAACCGGAACCTGCGGTGGAACGCGAGGGTGGCGTGCGCGCCTTCGCCGGTGATGGTGCCGAGGTCGTTCATTCGTTCTCCAGGTGCTGTTGAAGTGCGTCGAGGTGATCGCGCCAGAAGCGGCGGTACGGGGTGATCCAGTCGTCGACGCGTTGCAGGCCATCGGGCTTGAGTGCGTAGATGCGGCGCTGACCGTCCGGTCGCACCTCGACCAGTCCCGTCTCCCGCAGGACGCGGAGATGACGGGACACGGCCGGCTGGGTCAGCGCCGGGAGGCTGTCCACGAGTTCACCCGCGGTGCGTTCGCGTTCGGCCAGCAGGCTGATCAGGTGCCGCCGGTTCGGTTCGGCCACTGCCTCGAAGACGTCCACGCTCAGTTTTATAACTCAGCACGTATATAAGTGCAAGTACATATAGGCGTTCTGGTGATGTTTGCGCACGTCACACGGATGGCTGCGGAAATTGTCGGTGTCGCCTGTCACCATCGGGACATGGCCGAACGTAAACCCAGAGTCACCGACTGGAGACTTGTCGTGCAGTCCCGGCTGGACCGGGTGCGCGCGGATCTGGCCGCGCTCGGCCCGTCCGATCCCGTCGATCCCGAGGGCGACGTGTGGCGTCGCACGGCCGAGGCGCAGGCCGCCGTGGTCGAGGCGATGCTCGGCAGTCGCGAGCCGTGGTGGCGCATGCTGCCGTCGTGGTGGTCGGGCTGGCACATCGAACGTGCCTGGCGCGCCCTGCACGAGGCCGAGGTGGCGACGATCTCGGCCGAGCGCGGGTTCCTGGGGCGGTTGCCGGGTCTGCAGGCACGGGTGGCGCAGTACCTGGACGAGGACGACCAGCGCCGCCGAGCCCTGGAAGCGTTGCGGCCGGGGGAGTTCACGCCCGCGGTCGAGCGCGCGATCGTGGTGGACGCGCTGCGTGCCGCTTACGACAACTCGGACTTCGCGCACGCGGGTTCCCGTGCGTTGCGCAACAAGCTGATCGCCGCGTCCCTGGTGCTGTTCGTGATCAACACGGTGCTCGGCGTCGTCGGCATCGTGAAGCCGGGCATCATCCCGCTGTGCGTCGACCCGAAGGAGAACGCGCTCCCGACCGTCTGTCCCGGAGGCACCGCGAAAGCGTCCGGTGTGGACGTGTGGCTCGTGCAGGTGCTCGGCTCGTTCGGCGCGGTGCTGGCCTCCGTGGTCCTGCTCCTGCGCCGCCGGCCATCGCTCTCGCCGTACGTGATGATCGGCTACCAGGCGCTGATCAAGATCATGCTCGGGGCGGCACTGGCGGTGGTCGGCATCCTGGCACTGGGCGCCGGCGTGACGAGCGGGCTGATCGGCATTCCGTCGGCGGCCGCTTTGCTGCTGTGGGCGGTCATTTTCGGTTACGCGCAGCAGATTGGCACGCGGCTGCTCGACAAGTACACCGACGAGGTGCTGGACCAGGCGCGGCCGCTGCCGGACGCGGACGGGCCGCGGGTGGCACCCCGGTGACCGTGTCGGAGCGGGTTGCCGCGCGGGTGCGCCGGGACTTTCGCGGCGACGAGGCCGACGAGGTGCTGTGGCGGCTCGCCGGCGCGTTCACCGACGACCAGGCCGTCGAACGGATGCACGCCGCCGTCGTGCTGGTCGGCTAGCCACGACCCGTGCGGCCGTGCGTGCGGGTTTCCTCGCGCACGGCGTTGATGACCTCGGCGTCCCATCGGTGCGTGCGGATGAGCCGGTACCGCTCCGCCGCGACCCACATGTACGCCTCGGTCTCGGTCCGGTCGCCGATCATGTCGGCCTGCCGCAGCATCGCCACGACCGGCGTGTACTCCTCGGCGTACCAGCGGCGCGCGACTTCGGCACGGTCGAGGAACTGGCCCGTGTCCTGCATCAGCCGGAACCCCCACGCTTCGACGTGCTCGCCGAGCTGGGCGTAGTGCCACGGGTCGGACAGCACCACGGCGGCACGGGCCTCGCCGCCCAGTGGCACGCGGTCCAGGAAGAGGCGCCGGTAGTCCTTCACGATCAGGTCGCCGCGGTACCGGATGCCGGAGGAGTTGATCCGCGTGATCACCTGCGTCACGTACGCGTCGATCGTGGTCAGCCCGAGGGCGTGCGCGACCGAGACGCGGTGGTGGCCGTCCATGATGAAGTGCAGCTCGCCGATCCGGTACACCTCGATCGGCGGCACGCTCTCGCCGCGGCGCGCGGCCAGGGCCAGTCGCTGCCAGCGTTCGCGGACGCGGCCGGACGTCGGGCGGAAGCGGCGGTCGAAGTCGCGGGTGCGGTCGACGCTGCCGACGATCGAGTCCAGCCGGATCGACTGCAGGCCCAGTCGCTTCTCCGACGCCATCCCCAGCGCGTCCACGACCTCGTGGAACGGCAGCATGATGTTCACGTCGTCGGGTTCGCGGCGCAGCCAGGCCGCGAGGCGCGACATCACCTGGCGCCGGCGGGCGCGCAGGAAGTCGCTTTCGGCGTCGGCGACGGGGAAACCGGTGTCACGTCTCATCGCGACCTCCCGAGATGTCCAGCACCTTCTGCGGAACCACGTTGATCACCCGTGTCGCGCCCAACGCGCGGTCCGGGCGTGGATGGCCGTGCGGATGAATGTGGCCGTGCAGCATGAACGACGGCTGCAACCGCGAGACAAGTCCGCGTAAACACTCGAAGCCGCGGTGCGGCGCGTCGGGTTCGTCGCCGCAGTCCAACGGCGGCGAGTGGGTCAGCAGCACGTCCACGCCACGTCCGTCCCGCAGCCTGCGCCACGCGGCCAGCCGGGACACCCGGCGGGCGCGGCGGGCCTGCTGCCGTTCCGTCCACTGGTTCGGGCCCTTGTTGTAGCGGATCGAACCACCGAGACCGGCGATCCGCAGGCCGGCGACGTCGACCACGCGTTCGTCCGCGTTCACCGCACCGGCTGGACCTGGCCAGCGCACCGGAACGCCCGCCTTGGTCCACAGACCGCGCACGTTCGAGTAGCCGGACAGGTCGACGTCGTGGTTGCCGGGGACGAACACCAGCGGCTTGTCCAGCGTGTTCGCCAGGTGTTCCAGGTAGTCGAACGGCAGGTCACCCGCCGCGACGATCAGGTCCACGTCGGCGTACTGGAACACCTTGTCGGTCCACAGCTGTTCGACCACCTCGTCCGCGACAGCCAGAATCCGAGCCATCCCAGCACTGTAATCAGCACTTTCCCCACATGACGGCCGGCAGCGCTCCCATTACCGTGGACGTCGTGCTTGCCGAGCTGTTCGCCGCGGCCGCCCACGGATGCCGCGACCGCAGTCCGCTGACCCAGCGACTCCTCACCGACGCCGCCGACGACCTCCGGCGGGGTGGCGTCACGACCAGGATCATGGCGGGTTCCGAACGCGACCGGGAGGGCACCGTGCCCGGTCTGCGGTTCGCGGGCGCCGTCCACCGGCTCGTGCTCGAAGGGCGCGCGCCGGGCCTCGCGAAGCACTACCCGTCCGTCGGTGGCCAGCCGAACCTGCCGACGTTGTGGGAGGACGCGCTGCCCGCTCTCCACGCGCACGCCGACGTCCTGAGGCAACGAGTCCTGGCGACCGTCGTGCAGACCAACGAGCCCGGCCGCAGCGCGCCCCTCTACGGCGGCCTGATGGTCGCCGCACAGGAGGCCGCGAAGGCAGCGGGAAGGCAGGTGCCGTTCTGCGTGCGCCTGCTGGAGGTCGGCGCGAGCGGCGGGCTCAACCTGCGCCCGCACCACGTCGGCTACCGGCTGGAGGACACGGTCCTCGGCGACGCGGACAGCCTGCTGGTCCTCGACCCGGAGTGGACCGGAAGGCCACCGGCGGACCTGGGGCACCGGCTGCGCGTCGTCGGCAGGGCGGGTTGCGACCTCACCCCCGTCGACGTGTCCACAGAGGACGGACGGCTGCACCTGAGCTCGTTCGTCTGGGCCGATCAGCTCGACAGGTGGAACCGGCTGAGGGACGCGCTCGACCTGGCCGCCACGGATCCCGTGAAGGTCGACCGGTCGGCGGGCCCGGAATGGCTCGCGAACCGGCTCGCCCGCGCCGAACGCGACGTGCTCACCGTCGTCTGGCATTCGGTGGTGTGGCAGTACGTCTCGCCAGCGGACAGGGCGATGGGCAGGGCCGTGCTGGCCGACGCGGCCGCGAAGGCGACACCCACGTCACCGTTGGCACTGCTGGTCTTCGAGCCGCGCCGCACGGACGACGACTACCGGTTCGAGCTGCTGCTCAAGCTCTGGCCGGCCGGGATCTCGCTGAACCTCGGCCACGGCGCCGGCCACGGCACGCCGTTCACCTGGGACGTCACCCCTTGGGAGTGACGACCGGGTTCACCACGTACCGGCCGTCCTGCATCTCCACTGGCAGCCGGAACTCCGCGCGGGTGCCGTCGTGCGTGTACTCGACGACGACGGCACCATCGCGGTAGACGCCGCGCTCCACCCGTGCGGTCTGGAACTGGTCCGCGGTCGACTTCGCGACGTCCTCGCCGCCGACCGCCAGCAACGGCTCCAGCTTGTGGAAGTCGTGTGCGCGCAACGCGTTCGTCACTTCGGCGGCGAGCTCGTCCGGTGACCCGGCGCCCGGAGACGGCCAGACCGCGATGCAGACGAACACCATCGCGAGCCAGCCGATCGGGAACACCAGCAGCCAGAACCTGAGGTTCGTCAGCCGCGCTCTCACGTCAGGGGGTTCCGCTGATGAGCACGAACACGGTGGTGATCCAGCAGAGCAGGAACGCGAGGATCCAGAAGCGGATGTTGGTGAGGATTCTGGTCATGACGGGGCCCTTCCACAACGAAGAAAGCGGGCGAAACCGGGACTAGAGCCAGCGATTTCGGCGCAGTATTCGGTAGAGCGTCAGGCAGGCGATCAGGACCAGACTCATGATCAGCGGGTAGCCGAACTTCCACTTCAGCTCGGGCATGTAGTCGAAGTTCATGCCGTACACACCGACGACCATGGTGGGCACGGAGATGATCGCGACCCACGAGGTGATCTTGCGCATGTCGGTGTTCTGCTGCAACGTGATCTTCGCGAGCGTCGCGTCGACCAGCGTCGTCAGCAGTTCGTCGAACGCGGTGACGCGCTCGGACACCTCGGTGAGGTGGTCGTCGACGTCGCGGAAGAACGCCCGCACCTGCTCGGGGATGAGCGGCGTGTAGCCCTCCGCCAAGCGGCGCAACGGGTTCGCGAGCGGCATCACCGCGCGGCGCAGCTCCACGACCTCGCGCTTGAACATGTAGATCTGCTCCGCGCTCACCTCGGTGCGCGGCGCGAAGACCCGTTCCTCCATGCGGTCGATGTCGTCCTCGATGTGGTCGGTGACCTCGAGGTAGTTGTCGACCACCTGGTCGGCGATCGCGTGCATCACCGCGGACGGGCCGATCTCCAGGCGTTCCGGGTCGGCCTCCAGCACGTGCCGCAGCTTGGAGAGGCCGGAGTGGTTGCCGTGCCGCACCGTGATGACGAAGTCCTTGCCCAGGAACACCATGATCTCGCCGGACTCGACGATCTCGTTGGCGGCGTCGGGGTGCTCGTTGGTCACGTAGCGCACGGTCTTGAAGACCATGAAGAGCGTGTTGTCGTAGCGCTCCAGCTTCGGGCGCTGGTGCGCGTGCACCGCGTCCTCGACCGCGAGTTCGTGCAGGCCGAACGTCTCCGCGATGCCCTCGATCTGCTCGGCATCCGGTTCGTGCAGGCCGATCCAGACGAACCCGTCCTTGCGCTTGCGCACCTCTTTGACGGCGTCGGTGTGTGTCCAGCGGCCTGGCAGGCGCTTGCCGTCCACGTACACCGCGCAGTCGACCACGTAGTGCGACAACGGCACGGCGATCGGCGGCGTCGGGCGCTGCTGGGCGCCGCGTCCGCGGATCGAGGGCAGGCTGGGCATGGTGAGTTCCTCCAGGGCCACACGTCGTCGAAGTGCACGAAAAGCACGACGGGCGTCCCACCGGGGGAGACTCAGCGAACTAGAACGATCTAGCAGGCCACCTCGGTGAGGACGCGCTTGGTACTGGCAGGGTGGGGGTCCTTGCTCATTTCGGGGTCCTCACCTCCTAAGGGCGAAGGGCACGGGTGGTGGAAATCCTCACACACCGGTTGCCGAGGGTACTCCCTCCGCGTAAAGACTGTCTCCCCACCTGAGGCAGATCTCGATCACACGTAGTTGGAGGCGCGGTGCAGTTCGGTCGGTACTACGAGGAGTTCGAGGTCGGAGCGGTCTACAAGCACTGGCCCGGTAAGACGGTGACGGAGTACGACGACCACCTGTTCTGCCTGCTCACGATGAATCACCACCCGCTCCACATGGACGTGAACTACGCGGAGAACACGACGGACTTCGGCAAGAACGTCGTCGTCGGCAACTACATCTACTCGTTGCTGCTGGGCATGTCCGTGCCCGACGTCTCCGGCAAGGCCATCGCCAACCTGGAGGTCGAGTCGCTGCGGCACGTGAAGCCCACGTTCCACGGTGACACGATCTACGGTGAGACCGAGGTGCTCGACAAGACGCCGTCCAAGTCGAAGGACGACAGGGGCGTGGTCTACGTGGAGACTCGCGGCTACAAGCAGGACGGCACGGTCGTGTGCGTCTTCAGGCGCAAGGTCATGGTGCCCAAGCAGTCCTACGGTGACGCTCGCGGTGGCGAGCAGCCGGGACGCCCTGAACCCAAGGAGTGAAGTGACTTCTCTGGATCTGGCACAACAACGGTTGCGCGCGTTCGCGGAGGAGGCCGCGGCTACGTCGCCGCTCTACGAGCACCTCGCGTCGCGTGCCGCCGCCGATCCGGAGGTCGCCGACCTGCTGACCGCCGCCAGCGAGGACAGCGCCACGGGCGAGCTCCTGCTGGCGGCGGCGCACCGGCTGGTGCAGGCCGAGCCGTTCCACCAGCTCTCGAACTACTACCCGTCGCTCGGCGGTACGTACGGCGCCGACGAGAACACCTGGCCGTTGTTCCGGGACTTCCTGCTGGAACGCGGCGACCGGGTGCGGGCCCTGGTGAGCACCCAGGTGATCCAGACCAACGAGGTGCGGCGCGCCGCCCTGCTCTACCCGGCCGTCGTGGCCGCGGCGAAGCAGGCGGGCGGGCCGATCGGGCTCGTGGAGGCCGCGACGACCGCCGGCCTGCTGCTCGGGCTCGACCAGTACTCGTACCGCTACCAGACCGCGGAGGCCGGTCAGCTCGTCGCCGGTCCGACGAAGGCCGCGCTGGGGCTGCACTGCGCGCTGGAGCTCGCGCCGGGCGCGGCGCTGCCGAAGCTGCCCAAGACGGTCAAGGTGGCCGCGAAAGCCGGCATCGGGGTGGCGCCCGCCGACCTGGCCGATGAGGACGCCTACGCGTGGCTGGAGGCCTGCGTGTGGGCCGACCAACCGGAACGGCTGCGTCTGTTCGGGGTGGCCTGCGGGGTGCTGCGCAAGAACCCGCCGCGCCTGGTGACCGGCGACCCGCTCACGGACCTCGCCAAGGCGGTCGAGCCGATCGACGCGCCGCTCGTCGTGATCTCCAGCGGGTCCGGGCTCGACCTCGTGCCCGCATTGTCGGCTTTGGGCAGACCTGTCTGGTGGGCCGCGCACGAGGCCGGTGAGCTGCGGCTCATCCATGTGCGTGACTCAGGCGTGGAGACGACCACTCTGGCGACCACCGAGGCCCACGGGCAACGTCTCGTATGGCGTTGAACGCTGGCCACTAACGCGTGAACCCTGATCAGGCCTTGGGCAGGCAGTTCCACTGGGAGAGCGCTTCCACGAGGCCATCCGTGGTCGGAAGTGTGTCCAAGGTCGCACCGTCGACCCAAGCGACATCCGATGCGTCGTCGCCCGCTCGGAGCAAACCCGATGTGACCTGGCATTCGTAGTCGAAGATCGAATAAACCCCATTCGGGGCCGGTCGCTCCACGTGGCCGACGAGGCGTCCGACGGTGACGGAGAGTCCCGTCTCCTCGAGCAGTTCCCTAGTCACGGCAGTCTCATCCGTCTCATCTGGCTCTACGCGACCACCCGGTATCGACCACATGCCCTCACCAGGAGGATTGGCGCGTCGCACGAGCAGTAGTCGCCCATTCGAGTCATGAACGATGGCTCCGACGCAACGGATCGTGCGCTTGCTGCTGGCCGTCACGATCACGAAGCGTAGTCACACCGGAACGGCGGTGCTCTCCGCTACCCCGGCTGCGGTACAAATCTCCCAAGGCGCTGAATCGTGCTGTACAACGGTCACGAACGGCGCCAAACGGGTGCGACGCGGACGGGGTGGACACCGTGAACTTGAAGAAGATTCTCACTTTCGCTGGAATCGCCTTGCTGCTCTTCTTCCTCATCGCGGAGCCCCAGCAGGCGGCCCAACTGGTGCAGAACATCCTCAACTCGCTGAGGACCGCGGCTGAGGCTCTGATCACCTTCGTGCGCTCCGTCTTCTAGGCTTCCTGGTAACCGGCTACCCATCGCGGTGGCCGGGGGAGCAGGATGGACAGGGCAGTGCCTGGTACCAGGAAGGGCTGGTAGCGCATGTTCGCACCACGTGATCCGGACGACTACCTGCTCCAGAGTGAGCGTCGGGTCATCCGCGTGCGCAGGCACTGGTCCTATCTGATCTGGGACGTCCTGGAGGCGGCGGCGCTGCTCGCCGGCTTCATGATGATCTCGTACCTGCTCCCGGCGAACGCGGGCGTGATCCAGAACGTGCTGTGGTACGGGGCTTTGCTCGTGTTGCTGCGCGTCGCGTACTTCATCATCGAGTGGTGGGTGGAGCGCATCGTCGTCACCGACAAGCGCTTCATGCTGACCTCGGGCGTCTTCGAGACCAAGGTCGCGATGATGCCCATCACCAAGGTCACCGACCTCACCTACGAGCGCACCGTGGGCGGACGCATGTTCGGCTACGGCACGCTCATCGTGGAGTCGGCGGGTCAGATCCAGGCGCTGAACCGCCTGGAGTTCCTGCCGAACCCCGAAGAGGTCTACGACGCCATCTCGGAGCTGACCTTCGGCGACAAGAAGGCCCAGGCCGAGCGGTTCTCGATGATCAAGGCCCAGCGCGCGGCGCGCGGCAAGAAGATGGTCCCGTAACACGGGTCGTTGGTGACGTCGTCCACACTGGACGACGTGGTCATCGATCTGCACACCCATTCGTCCGAGTCCGACGGCACCGACAGCCCCGCCGACCTGGTGAGGGCCGCGTCCCTCGCGGGACTCGACGCGGTGGCGATCACGGACCACGACACGGCGGCGGGGTGGGCAGAGGCCGTCGCGGCGTTGCCTGCCGGGCTCAGGCTCGTGCGTGGAGCAGAGCTGTCGTGCTCCTCGCCGGACGGCTACGGCCACACGGTCACCGTTCATCTGCTGGCGTACCTGTACGACCCGACGCACGCCATGCTGATGAAGGAGCAGTCGCGCCTGCGCGAGGAACGGCGGACCCGGCTGCAGAAGATGGCCGAGATGATGCAGGCCGACGGCTTCCCGATCGACCCGGTCGACCTGATGTCCCGCCTGCCGTTCGACGCGCCGGCCGGACGCCCGCACCTCGCCCAGGCGCTGATCCGCGCCGGGGTCGTGACGTCCGTGGACGAGGCGTTCGCGACGTTCCTGACCGGCGGCCAGTACTACGTGGGCCGCACGGACACGCCCGTCGAGCGCGCGATCGAGATGATCACCGAGGCCGGCGGCGTCACCGTGCTCGCGCACCCCTTCGCCCGTTCCCGCGGCCCCGTCGTGTCGCCTGACGTCGTACGATCGCTGGCTTCGGCCGGACTGGCCGGCGTCGAGGTGGACCACCCGGACCACGATCCGGAGACGCGACGCTCGCTGCGGTCGCTCGCCGACTCGCTGGGCCTCATCATCACCGGGTCGAGTGACTACCACGGCACGAACAAGACGGTGCGGCTCGGCGCGGAGACGACGGCGCCGGAAATGCTGGATGCTCTGGCCGAGCGGGCGACAGGCGGCAAGATCCTCGTCGGATAGGGCGGTGTTGCGGTGTTCAACCTGCGGCTCTTCATCGAGGCCTCGATCACGCTGCTGGTGATCATGGACCCGCCAGGCACCGTGCCCGTGTTCCTGGGCCTGGTGGGTCGCAAGTCCCGCGAGGCGCGCAAGCAGGCGGCGCGGCAGGGCGTGCTGGTGTCGTTCCTGGTGATCACGCTGTTCGCCGTGGCGGGCAACTCGATCCTGGCCTACATGCACATCGGCATCCCCGCGCTGCAGGGCGCGGGCGGGCTGCTGCTGTTGCTGATCGCGCTGGACCTGCTCACGGGCAAGGGCGCGACCAACCACCCCGAGGTCGAGGACGTGAACATCGCCCTCGTGCCGCTGGGGACGCCGCTGCTGGCCGGCCCCGGTGCCATCGCCGCGACGATCGTGTTCGTGCGGCAGGCGGACGGGGCGTGGGGTTCCTACCTCGCTCTGGCCGCGGCGATCGTGGCCGTGCACCTCGTGCTGCTGGGGACGCTGCGGTCCGCCGGCCTGCTGATCAAGGTGTTCAAGGAGAGCGGGATCCTGCTGATGGCCAAGATCGCCGGTCTGCTGCTGGCCGCGATCGCCGTGCAACTCGTCGCGTCGTCGGTGGCGGGCTTCATCGCCTCGGGTGTCTAGCGCTCGATGTGGGCTTTCGTCCCGTCGATGATGATCGGGCGTTCGATCAGGCTCGGGTTGGCGACCATGTGCGCGATCCACCTGGCGCGGTCGTGCTCGAGGTCCTTGGGGTAGGCCGCTTCCTTGGCGCGGGCGATCTCCCAGGGTTGTTTGTTCAGCAGCGTCAGGACGTGGTCGAGCTCTTCGGCCGTCGGGACGTCGTCGAGGTAGCGGCGTTCGGTGTAGTCGACGCCGCTGTCGTCGAGGCGCTGCTTGGCGGCGCGGCTCTTCGAGCAGCGCGGGTTGTGCCAGATCTCCATGGGGCGAAATGTAGCGAGTTCGTGTCGGTCGTCCGGTCAACCGCCGGCACCGAATTCGGCGGAGCCCAATTCGGTGCCGGCGATTCGGCCGGACGACCGACTTCCCGACGAACTCGCCGCCATCTGCGGAGCAGGGGCGATCCAACACTGTCAGGGTGCCTGAGTAACTTGGTTGGGGTGGAACAACTCGGCTTCGACTTCGGCACCGCGGCACCACGTCGGCTCGTGCGCGTCACGCCCGCGAAGCTATCGACGTGGACGAGCTGCCCGCGCCGCTTCCGCATGACGTACCTGGACCGTCCCTCGCCACCCAGAGGCGGCGCGTGGGCGCACAACACCCTCGGCGCCGTCGTGCACAACGCGCTGAAGGCCCTCTTCGACCTGCCGCCGGACCGCCGCACCCCCGACCAGGCCGTGGCGCTGCTGAACCGGCAGTGGAAGTCCGAGGGCTTCCGCGACGTCGACCAGGCCGCCGAGTACCGCACCCGCGCCCAGGGCTGGGTGCACGACTACGTGAGCGCCCTCGACGTCGACTTCGAACCACTTGGCGTCGAGCGCTGGGTGTCGTCCCCGACCGACCGCATCGTGGCCGAGGGCCGGGTCGACCGCATCGACTACCGCGACGGCGAGCTGGTCATCGTCGACTACAAGACCGGCCGCCACGTCCTGACGTCAGACGACGCGCGCGGCTCGCAGGCACTGGCGCTCTACGCGCTGGCTGCCCGCCGGACGCTGCGCAAGCCGTGCCGCCGGGTCGAATTGCACCACCTGCCGTCGGGGTCGGTGGCGGAGTGGGAGCACACGGAGGAGTCGCTGGCCCGGCACGTTCGGCGCGCCGAGGAGGCCGCGGACGAGATCGACCTGGCCACCGAGACGCTGAAGGCCGGCGGGGACCAGGAGATCCTGTTTCCGCCGGTGACGGGGCGGCAGTGCCAGTGGTGCGATTTCCGGCGGAGTTGTGCGGAGGGGCAGGAGGCGGCGCCGCCGCTGGACCCCTGGGCGCTTCTGGCCCCGTAGAGGGCCGGTCAGGTCTCGGAGTCAGCTTTCGGGTCATGATCGCGAGTTGTCCACAGGCTTCGGCTTTCTGACCTGCGGTGATGTCCGGGCGGCTAACCTGTGGATAGTCGGGAACCGAAGAGGCGTTTCACTCGTTGCGTGACAAGGAAGCGCGCGGGGGCAGCGGCAGCGAGTTCGGAGCCGGACGACTGGTGGCTCGTAAGACGACCGGTGGCTCGTAGTAGGTCGGCTGGCTCGTTCGGACCGGCTGGCTGGTGTGGGACGGCTGGCTTGTGTGGGACGGCGGCTCGTGCGGACCAGCTGGCTGGTGTGGGACGGCGGCTCGTGCGGACCAGCTGGCTGGTGTGAGATGGCGGTGCGTGCGGACCGGCGGTGCGTGCGGACCGGCGGTGCGTGTGGGACGGCGGTGCGTGCCCCGTAAGGAGGCGCGGAGTGCGGCTTTTGCCGTAGACCTTCGCTGTGGCGGCTGGGCCATGCCTGCCCGCGCACCCCTTGCCCCGTAGGGTGGCTGGAGTGGAAGTGGAAGCAGCCAAGCGGCCGTCGCGGACCTACGGAATCCTGCGCGCTGTGAGCGGTGTGCTCGCGGTGGGCATGGTGCTGCTCGCCCTGGGGAACATCGGCGTCCAGTTCTACGCGAACTCCCGCGACCTGCCTGGGCCCGGCACGTTGTCCGTCGTCGCGCACGTGGTGGCGGCCCTGCTCGTGGTCGCCGGGCAGATCGTGGCCGACCGGTACGCGGACTGGAAGGCGCCGGTCGCCTCGCTGACCGTGCTCGTGGTGAGTGGCGCGACGCTGTGGACCTTCTGGTGGGCCTAGCCCGCTAGGACCGGCCGGCTGGGACTGGTCCAGCTCGCCAAACTGGCCCAGCCCGCCAGGACCGGCCCAGCCCGCCATGGCCGCGCCGGTTTTGTTGTATTGACCGAAATTCGCACTTCCGCCCGAGTCGTCCGGGCCCCTACAGTGTGCTTTCGATCCGCTTGGGGAGGCGGTTCGGAATCCTTGGGGGAAGTCGATGGCCGTGGGGGACGTCGTTGGCGCGCGCCGTGAATCGGTCGCGTTGCCGGTTCCGGTGTTGCTGGTGGTGGCGGGGTTCGCCGCTGCCGTTGTCGCGCAGGGCGGGTACTACCTGCCTGGTCGGGTGCTGTCGGGGCTTCTGGTCGGCGTGGCCGTTGTGCTCGCCCGGCCGCGGCCTGATCTCCTTGCGGCGCTTGGGGGAGCGTTTGCCGCGTGGGCGTTGGTGCGCGGGGGGCTCGAAGGCGACGTGGTGTCTGGGCTGCCGTCCGCGGGCGCTGCCGTGGTGTTCGTCGGCGCCACACTTGTTGCGGCACAGGCTGATCGTGAACAACGCGAGTTGCTCGCCGCGGTTGTTGTCGGGGTCGGTGCGCTGGTCGGGTTCACCGGGTGGGTGGCCGTGGTGTTCCGGGTGCCGTCGTGGACGACGGTCGCGGAAGGGTTGTTGCGCGCCGCGTCGACGCTGACCTATCCGAATGCTGCCGCGGCGGTGATGGCGGCGGCTGCCGTGTTGTCGCTGGTTTTGCGGCCCACGTTGCTCATGGCGGTGATGAGTTTCCTGCTGTGTGCGGGGATCGGCGCGACGATGAGCCGGGCCGGTGTTATCGCGTTGCTCGCAGGGTTGCTGGCGTTGTGTGCGTTCTGGGGTCTCAAGAAGACGGTGATGGCTGCTGTGCCGCCGTTGCTCGGGGCCGTGGTGGCTGTCGCCGCGGTGCTGCCGTCGATGCGGGTGGCCGATGAGCCGCGGCCGTTGCTCGCGATCGCGGGACTGGCCGGTGGCGCCTTGGTGGCGCTCGGTTTGCCCAGGCTGGGGCGGTTCGTGGTGCCGATCGCGCTGCTCCTGCCGGCCGGTGCCGGGGTGGCCGCGTTCGGGTTCGCCGACCGGCTGGCCACGCGGGTCTCGTTCAGCTCACCGGACCGCGCCGGGGCGACCGGGGCCGCGCTGGAACTCGTCGCGCGGACGCCGTTGTTCGGTGTCGGGCCAGGAAATGGATCTTTTTTCTTCAGCGGGGGCAACGAAAGCACCCGCGTCATGCGTTATGTGCACAACGAGTACCTCCAGGTGCTCGTCGAGCTGGGGGCTGTCGGGCTGGTGCTCGCGCTGGGGGTTGTGGCCGCCGTGCTGCTCGCGATGTGGCGAGGGCGCGGGACGCCGTTGCACGCGGGGGCGATGGCGGCGGTGGTCGTCGTGCAGGTGCACAGCGGCTTCGACTTCCTGTGGCACCTGCCCGTCGTCCTCGTCGTCGCCGGCCTCTGCGCCGGTCTGGGGTTTCCGTCCACAAAGGACGGAATGAGTGAGGGGGCAACAGCAGCATGAAGAAGTTTTCCGGGGGTAAGACGCTGGCCGTCGTCGCCGTCGCGGGTGGCGCGGTTCTCGCGTCCATCGCGCCGGTCATGGCCGAGGTGAGCGCGCAGTCGCCTTCCCTGGGGGCCGTCAGAGTCGAGTCGCCCGCGAAGGTGAAGGCGGTGGGCGCCGCGGTCGAGGTCGACGTGACCTACTCCTGCCCGGTCGGTCAGACGCAGTCGTACGTGTACCTGACCGTCACCCAGTCCAAGATCATCGGGGTGGCTTCCGGCAGCGGTTCGAAGGTCGTCACCTGCACCGGCGGGTTCGAGACGGTCAAGGTCACCGCGACCGCGCAGCCGGGCTGGCCGTTCAGCGCGGGCATCGCGTACGCCAAGGCCGACCTGAACTCGTACCCGCACTCCGCGAGTGACGAGAAGCAGATCCGGATCAACCCGTGGTGATGTGACCGCGCCGAGCGTGGCTGTGACATTCCTGGAAGCCGGCTGACTTCGTCGGCACGCGAGAAAAGCGCTCGCGTGCCGACGAAGTCAGGAACTTCACGAACTCAGCCAGGCTCGCCACGTCGGCAGCAGTGTGGAGATGAGGTCCAGCGGAGCCTCGGTGTTCGGCGAGTGCATCACGCCCGGCAGCACGGCGAAGTCCGCGTCCAGCCGTTCCGCCATGTCGCGCTGGGCGGCGGGCGTCCACGCGTCGTCCGCGTCGCCGCACACCACCAGGCAGGGTGTGCCGGACGAACGCAGCGCGCGGGCCAGCTTCGCGACCTGGTCCGGTTCGTAGCGCAGGCCGTTGGCCATGCCGAGCAACGCCGCGGCCCGCGACTTGAGGAATCTGGTGCGGTAGAAGTCCTTCAGCTCCTGCGGCAGCGCCATCCAGGCCGGGTTCTGCGACGACCGCAGCTCGTTCAGCCTCTGGGTGCCCTCGACGCCCTGCTCGGCCAGCACGTGCTCGCCGACCTCCAGCCCGGTGCGGCGTTGGCCCGCGGGCAGTTCGGACGGGCCCGACGACATCAGCGTCAGACCGGTGACAGGGGCGCCCGCGAACACGGCTGCCCGGCACACCAGACCGCCGTAGGAATGGCCGAGCAGCAGCACTTTCCGGCCATCCGCCGCGATCTTCCCGATCAGTTCGGCGAGCACGGAACCCAGCGGGCCAGGCCGGTAGAGCGCCTCGTCGTCCGGGCCGGTGGAGTCCTGCTGGCCGGGCAGATCGATCGCGACGACCTCGAAACCCGCGTCCGCGATCGGGTCGATCATCGGCGCGAAGTCCTCTTTGGAACCCGTGTAGCCCGGCACGAGCAGCACGGTCGTGCGCATCGCGTCGTCGCCCATCGCGGGCGCGCGCAGAGCCGCGATCGTGCCGTAGCGGCCCGGAAAGTCGACGCGTTGCGCCCGGTTCGGGCTGATCTGCGAGTACACGAGCTGAACTATCGCAGCGCGACCAGGGTTTCGCCACGCTGCTCGAGCACGACGGGACCGGCTGTGGCGAGTTGCACAGGTCCCGTGTGACCCTCGCGGTTCAGCTTGATCGTGCCCACGACGGCACCGGTGGCCTGCTCGTACACCCGCAGGCCCTCCTTCACCGGGATGAGCGCGCGACCCGCGAGCGTCGTACCGGCGCCCAGCGTGCCCTCGGCGGTCCACAGTGGAGTGAGCGTCTCCAGCGACAGCGCGACTGTGCGGGAACCGCTGAACCAGAAGGCGTTCGTCTTCGTCGTGAAGACGCGCGCCACGTGGTTCGGCGGGTCGGTGAAGTCGGCGTCGGGGATGTCGAGCGGCGCCTCGCCGACCTGGTTGCCGGTCTCCGTGTCGAAGATCTGCAGCCGGCTCGGGCCCGGCACCGCCACGGCGACGAGTTTTTCGGTGATGGCGACGATCTGCACGTTCTTGCCGCCGGTCATCGCGGTCGAGAACACCTTGGGCTCGTCGGACTTGTCCGGGTTGGGCTTGAGCACCGTGACCCGCTCCGACGCGTCGTCCGGGCAGCGTTCGATGATCGCGAACTTGCCGGACGTGACGGCCGTCGAGCCGTACGTGCAGCCGGTGCGCGGCTGCTTGCCCGGGTTCACGATCGCGCGCAGGGAGCCGTACTCGAGTGAGCGCACCAGGTCGTCCCGCCGGTAGACCTCGACGAACTTCGAGCCGGTCGTGATCAGGTGCGAGCCCTCGTTGAGCAGTGCCGTGCCCGGTTCCGCGTCGCCGTTGCGCTGCGCGCGGCGCTCGCCGGTGACGCCGTCGAGCGAGGTGAGCTCCGAGCAGTTCGTGCCCTTGGAGTACAGGGCCATCGCCCTGCCCCACGCCGGACTCACCACGCACAGCGGCAGGTCGCGCTCGTACGTCCACCGGACGTCCCCGGTCAGCGGGTCGCGCCCGTTGACCTCGCCGCCGTCGCCGGTCACGACCGTCGACGGCTTCTCCTCGCCCGTGTCCTTCGACGCGGTCAGCACGACCACGGGCGACTGCGTGGCGCCGCTCTTCGCGCGCCACACCTCGCCGAGTGACGGGGGCAGCGCGGTGACCTCGGGCAGCTGCTCCCACGACGAGGGCCCGGTGACCGACGTCGTGGCACGAGCATCGCTGAACGCCCAGGTCAGCACGGACGCGGTCACCGACACCACGGCGATCAGCGCGACCGCGACGAAGTCGGCGCGGGTGCGCCAGGAGCGGGCGGGCGGACGTTCCTCGACAGGCTTGGACTCGGGCACGCTCTCGTGCGCGGGCTCGTCGAGGACGTCCTCGACGTCGGTGACGTCGGAACCGGGGGACGACATGGTGATCAGTCTGCCGAAGGTGCGGCCTGTTCGGCAGAGCTTCGGCGACGCCGACGCCTGCGCGGCTTGTCCGAGGCGGCCTTCGCGGAGCTCTCGCCGCCCTCGGAGGCCGGCGTCTGCTCGCCCTCCGTCGTCACGCCCGCGCGGCTGCGCGTGCGCGAGCGGGACCGCTTCGGCCTGGTCTCCTCGGTGTTCGCCTCCGGAGCCTGCTCGGCGCCCGCGGGAGTGGAGCCGGGACGACGACTGCTGCGGCGCTTGCGCTTGCCGGTGTCGAGCTTCTCCTCCTCCTCGGCGTCGAGGCCCGCGCGGGTGCGGTGGCTCAGCGGCAACCGGCCCGTGGAACCGGACGGAATGCCCAGGTCGGCGTACAGGTGGTCGGACGTGGAGTACGTCTCCACAGGCAGCGGCTGGCCGAGGCCGAGCAGGTCGTTGACCGAGGCCCAGCGGTGCGTCTCGTCCCAGTCGACGAACGTGACCGCGACACCGTTGCGCCCGGCACGGCCCGTGCGGCCGATGCGGTGGACGTAGGTCTTCTCGTCCTCGGGGCACTGGTAGTTGATGACGTGCGTCACGTCGTCGATGTCGATGCCGCGCGCGGCGACGTCGGTGGCGACCAGCACGTCCACCTTGCCGGCGCGGAACGCCCGCAGCGCCTTCTCGCGCGCGCCCTGGCCCAGGTCGCCGTGCACGGCGGCCGCGGCGAACCCGCGTTCGGTCAGGTCGTCGGCGACCTTCTGCGCGGTCCGCTTGGTGCGCGCGAAGACCATCGTCAGGCCTCGGTCGCGGGCCTGCAGTGCGCGGGCCAGCATCTCCGGCTTGTCCATCGAGTGCGCCCGGTAGACGAACTGCGAGGTGTTCTCGTGCGTCTGGCCGGCGTCGTTCTCCTCGGCACGGATGTGCGTCGGCTGGTTCAGGAACGTGCGCGCCAGCGTGATGATCGGGCCCGGCATGGTCGCCGAGAACAGCATGGTCTGCCGCTCGTCGGGAACCATGTTCAGGATGCGCTCGATGTCGGGCAGGAAGCCCAGGTCGAGCATCTCGTCGGCCTCGTCCAGCACCAGCATGCGGACCTTGCCGAGCACCAGGTGGCGCTGTTCGGCCAGGTCGAGCAGGCGGCCGGGCGTGCCGATGATGACGTCGGCGCCCTTGCGGAGCTGCGCGATCTGCCGCTCGTAGGGGATGCCGCCGTAGATCGCGGCGACCCTCACGCCGAGGTGGCGCGACGCGTCGGTGAGGTCGTGCGAGACCTGGAGACACAGCTCACGGGTGGGCACGACCACAAGGGCCTGCGGAGTGCCGTCGCCGGGCAGGTCGACGCGGTGCAGCAGCGGCACGCCGAACCCGAGGGTCTTGCCCATGCCGGTGCGGGCCTGGCCGATGAGGTCGTCACCGGCGAGAGCGATGGGGAGCGTCAGTTCCTGGATGGCGAAGGTGCGTTCGATGCCGGCTTCGCCGAGCGCCTTGACGATCTCGTGACGCACGCCGAGCTCGGCGAACGTGGGGGATTCGGACTGCACCGGGGCGTCTGCCAGCAACGGGTGCGACGTGTCTTCTTCGGGAACTCCGGCCTCGCTGTGTTCGAGTGCCACCGGGTCCAGATGTGCTTCTACTTCAGCGGTCAGGGTGATCAGCCTCTCTCGTACCAAGCGCGTACGAGCCCTGGCCGGGCCTCTCGACCGCGCTAGATGAGCAGCTGCGGGAAAGGTGTACGCGCACCATTTCAACGCCGCGCAGCGTGGTCGTCACACTCGTCACGCCGGGCGTCCAAGGCCATTCTACCTGCCAAGACCTATTTGACCACTAGGCTTGCTTCTCATGGGTGTTGCGGAGGGTGTTGTCGATCTTCTGGGAGCGCTTGCATATGGCGAGCTCTCGGCTTTCGACCGGATGACGGAGGACTCGCGCACGGCGCCGACATTGGCGGGACGCGCGGCGCTCGCGCAGATGGCCGCAGCCGAGATCGGGCATTTCACGCTGCTGCAGAAGCACCTGGCCACCGAGGGCATCACCGTCGAGGACGCGATGACGCCGTTCGTGAAGGGTTTCGACGCGTTCCACGAGTCGACGAGCCCCAAGTCGTGGCTGGAGTCGCTGGTGAAGGCGTACGTCGGGGACGGGCTGGCGGCGGACTTCTACCGCGAGATCGCGGAGTGGCTGGACGCGCCGACGAAGGAGCTCGTGCTCCACGTGCTCGCCGACACGGGTCACTCGGCGTTCGCTGAACGCGAAGTCCTGGCCGCCGTCGAGACCGATCCGCGGGTCCGCGACCGGCTCGCGCTGTGGGGCCGGCGACTGCTCGGTGAAGCGTTGACGCAGGCCCAGTACGTGGTGGCGGAGCGGGACGGCCTCTCCGAGCTGATCATCCGGGGCTCTGGCGACCTCGCGGGGATCGGTCAGCTGTTCCGCAGGCTTCAGCAGTCGCACGCGCGGCGCATGACGCAGCTGGGTCTGGGCTAGGTAGGCTCGCGACTAGATTTTTCTCTTGAGCACGGAGGTCAGCGTGGAGGTCAGGATCGGCGTCGCGGACAGCGGGCGCGAACTCGTCGTGACCAGTGAACTCAACCCGTCCGAGGTCGAGGCTCTGGTGGCGGACGCGGTGTCCGGCAAGTCCAGCGTGCTGTCGCTGGTGGACGTCAAGGGTGCGCGGTTCGTCGTGCCCGCTGGCCGCGTCGCGTACGTGGAGATCGGCCCGCAGGACTCGCGCAAGGTCGGGTTCGGCGCCTGAGACGGCAGAACGTGAGAGAGGCCCCGGTCGTTCGCGACCGGGGCCTCTCCCGTTCAGGAACGGCGCAGTATCGATCACCGCTGCCGAACCCGCAGTCCGGCTGGGCGTCGAGGTCGCCTGAAGCGGTGACTTCGCTGGTAGGAGCATGTGCGCGCACCTAGCGTGACGGAGTCGTCACGCTGCTGAGGAGTGCTATGCGCGCCGCCCTGCTGGCCCTGTTGCTCGTGGTCTCGGCAACGACCTTCACCCTGCCCGCGCAGGCCTATCAGACGCACGCGGCCGGGTCGTGGTCCACGAGTTCCGCGTTGCCGGCGGTGAACGCGTCGGCGCGTTCGACGCTGACGTCCGGTGCGGTCGTCACGGCGTCGGTGTCGGGGGCGAATCTGCGGCTGACCACGCTGAACTCGCCTCCCGGCGACCGAGGGGCGGTGCCCGGCAACTTCCGGCCGCAGATCCCCGCCGACACCGCGTTGATCGGTCTCACCGCGGCCGCCGCGGGGTGTGCCGCGTTCGTGGACTGCTTCAACCGGGGCACGCTGACGTTCTCGTTCAACCGGCCAGTGCACGACCCGGTGCTGCACATCGCGGGCAGCGGCGCGACCATCGGCAACACCGGCAGCACGCACGTCGCACACACCCTGACCACGCCGGGAGTGACGCTGGACGGGCCGCTGGCCGGCGCGACGAACATGACGATCGGGCAGAACGGCACCCGAGTCGAGGCGCCGAACCGCAACCTCAACGTGCTGTGCAACTCCAGCGGCGCGAGGTCGGCTCCCGCGTCGTGCGGCAGTGTCCGCATGAATGGCACGGTCAGTTCCGTGAGCTTCCAGGTCGACATGCTCACCAACAGCAGCAACGCGACTGACGACTTCTACGTCGCGGGCGTCTCGGTGGACGAGGACTTCGGTGACGCGCCCGCGAGCTACGACATCGGTGCGGCGGCCAGCCACGTCGTCGGTGATCTGGCTCTGGGCTCGGGCGTGTCGGTCGACAACCCCACGACGATCAACCTCGGTTCGACCACGCCGAGCCCCAAGGCGGTGGCGGCGGGCGCGGACAACAACCTGCCGGCCGGTGACGACCTCGACGACGGCGTGGCGGCGTTCCCGCGGCTGGCCAGGTCGAACGCCGGTGACGACTACTCGGTGCCCGTGACGTTGTCCGGAGCCTCGCAGGCAGGCCGGGTGTGCGCGTGGATCGACTTCAACGGCAACGGCTCGTTCGACAACAACGAACGCGCGTGCGCTACCTTCGCGGCGGGTGCGCGATCCGCGACGATCACCTGGAAGATTCCGCAGAACGTCAAGTGCGGCAACACCTACGCGCGTTTCCGGGCGAGCTACAACACCGACCAGGCGGCGAACGCGACGGGCCTCGCGGACAGCGGTGAGGTCGAGGACTACCGGTTGCCGGTCGAGTGCCTGGACATCAAGAAGTCCACTCCCAAGACCACCGCGAACCCCGGCGACCAGGTGCCGTACACGGTCACCATCACCAACTCCGGCGCCACGGACGTCACCGGCCTGACCGTGTCCGACGACCTGACGCAGGTGTTGGACGACGCGACGTTCAACAACGACCAGGCCGCGACCTCGGGCTCGATCTCCTACGCCGCACCGAAACTCACGTGGACCGGTGACGTCGCCAAGGGCAAGACGGTCACGCTGACCTACTCCGTCACGGTCAAGAACCCGATCACCGGCGACCACCAGCTGCGCAACGCCGTGGTCAGCAGCGCGGGCAACTGTCCTGCGGGCTCGACCGATCCGGACTGCTCGACCACGGTGAACACGCCGGGCGTGAAGATCGAGAAGTCGGTCGACCGGCAGTCGGCCGACCCCGGTGACACGGTGAAGTACACGGTCAAGGTCACCAACACCGGCAAGACGCCGTTGAACGCGATGTTCGCCGACGACCTGACGAAGGTGCTCGACGACGCGACCTGGGGCAGTGCGACGGCTTCCTCCGGCACGGCCACGTTCGCCTCGCCCAACCTGACCTGGACGGGTGCGCTGGCCGTCGGCGCGTCGGCGACCGTCACCTACACGGTCGTCGTCACCGGCAACGGCGACAAGCAGCTGACGAACGTGGTCACCTCGGAGACGCCCGGCAACAACTGCGTGCCGAGCTGCACGACCGACACCCCGGTGTCCGGCGTCCGGTTCGAGAAGCAGGCCGACAAGCAGTCGGTGAACCCCGGTGAGACCGTGACGTACACCGTCACCGTCACGAACACGGGCAAGACTCCGTTGCAGGGAGCCACTTTCACCGATGATCTGGCGAAGGTGCTCGACGACGCGGAGTGGGTGTCCGCGACGGCGTCCTCGGGCGTGGCGGAGTTCGTCCCGCCCAAGCTGACCTGGACCGGCAACCTGCCCATCGGCGGATCCGCGACCGTCACGTACTCCCTGAAGGTCAGGAACCCCGTCAAGGGCGACTTCCAGCTGGACAACGCGATCACGTCCAGCACGCCGGGTGGCAACTGCCCGCCGGGGTCGGCCGATCCGAAGTGCGGCACGACCACTCCGGTCGCCGGGCTGAAGATCGAGAAGGCGGTGGACAGGCAGTCCGCGAACCCCGGCGACACCGTCACCTACACGGTCAAGGTCACCAACACCGGCAAGACCTCGCTGAACGCCACGTTCTCCGACGACCTGTCGAAGGTGCTGGACGACGCCGAGTGGGGCTCCGTCAACGCTTCTGCCGGCACGGCCACGTTCGCGGCACCGAAGCTGAACTGGAGCGGCACTCTCGCGGTCGGTGGTTCGGCGACGATCACGTACACGGTGAAGGTCACCGGCAAGGGCGATCACCTGCTGGACAACGTGATCACCTCGACCACACCCGGCAACAACTGCCCGCCGGACTCCACCGATCCGGACTGCCGCACGTCGACGCCGGTCTCCGGGGTGGAGATCAAGAAGGAGGTCGACCGGCAGTCGGCGAACCCCGGCGACACCGTGAAGTACACGGTCACCGTGCGGAACACCGGCAAGACCCAGCTCAACGCCTCGTTCGTCGACGACCTGACGCAGGTCCTCGACGACGCCGCGTGGGGCTCGGTCAGCGCTTCCTCGGGCACGCCGTCCTTCACGGCTCCGAAGCTGACCTGGAACGGTCCGCTGGCACCCGGTGAGTCGGCGACGGTCACATACACCGTGGTCGCGAACGGCAAGGGCGACAAGCAGCTCACGAACGTCGTCACCTCGGAGACGCCGGGCAACAACTGCGTGCCGAACTGCACGACCACGACGCCCATCTCGGGAGTCCAGTTCGAGAAGTCGGTGGACCGGCAGTCGGCCAAGCCCGGCGACACCGTCAAGTACGCGGTGACCGTGCGGAACACCGGCAAGACTCCGTTGCAGGGTGCCACTTTCACCGACGACCTGACCAAGGTGCTGGACGACGCCGAGTGGGTTTCCGCCGAGGCCTCCACGGGTTCGGCGTCCTTCGCGGCCCCGAAGCTGACCTGGACGGGCAACCTCGCGGTCGACGGCACGGCCACCGTCACGTACACGGTCAAGGTCGGGGATCCGGCGGACTTCAAGCTGGACAACGTGATCACGTCGACCACTCCGGGCGCCAACTGCCCCGGTGGCGAGAAGTGCTCGACCAGCACGCCGATCGCCGGTCTGCGGATCGAGAAGTCCGACGACCGCGACCAGGTCGTGCCCGGTGACACCGTGACCTACCAGATCAAGGTCACCAACACCGGTCAGACCGTCCACACAGGAGCGTCGTTCACCGACGACCTGACCAAGGTGCTGGACGACGCCGTCTACAACGACGACGCGCAGGCCACGACCGGCGCGGTCACGCTGGTGTGGCCGAGGCTGGAGTGGAAGGGCGACCTGCCGATCGGCGGCACCGCCACGATCACCTACACGGTGACGGTGAAGAACCCGAACCCCGGCGACAAGAAGCTCAACAACAAGGTCACCTCGGACACGCCCGGCAACAACTGCCCGCCGGGCTCCACGGATCCGTCGTGCAGCACCGAGACGCCCGGCCGTGAGCTGACGATCGAGAAGAAGGCCGACAAGCAGTCCGCGAACCCCGGCGACTCGGTGACCTACACCCTGACGATCACCAACACCGGTCAGGTGCCGTTGGCCGGCGAGAAGGTGACGGACGACCTGTCCGGCGTGCTCGACGACGCCACGTGGGTGTCCGTGCAGGCCTCCACGGGCAAGGCGGAGTTCGCCGCGCCGACGCTGACGTGGACCGGTGACCTCGCGGTTGGCGCTTCGGCGACGCTGACGTACGTGGTCAAGGTCAACGACCCGATCAAGGGTGACCACAGGCTGGCGAACGTGGTCAGCAGCGAGGTTCCCGGCAACTGCCCGCCAGGATCGACGGATCCGAAGTGCTCGACCACGACCCCGTTGCCCGGCATGGAGATCGTGAAGGAGGTCGACCGGAGGTCCGCGAACCCCGGCGACACCGTCACCTACACCGTGACCGTGCGGAACACCGGCCAGACCGAGCTGAACGCGTCGTTCCGCGACGATCTGACCAAGGTCCTCGACGACGCGACCTGGGGCGGCACGAACGCGGGGACGTTCACTTCGCCCGTGCTGACGTGGGCGGGTGTGCTGCCTGTGGGCGGTTCCGCGGTCGTGAAGTACACGGTCGTCGTGACCGGCAAGGGTGATCACCAGCTGACGAACGTCGTCACGTCGGACACCTCCGGCAACAACTGCGTGCCGAGCTGCACGACCGACACACCGGTGTCCGGCGTGGAGATCAAGAAGGTCGCCGAGCCCGCGTCGACCAAGCCTGGCGACACCGTCAAGTACATGGTGACCGTGCGGAACACCGGTAAGACCGTGCTCGACGCGTCGTTCGCCGACGACCTCACCGGTGTGCTGGACGACGCGACCTGGGAGTCCGTGAACGCCTCTACAGGCACGGCGACCTATGCGGCGCCGAAGCTCTCGTGGTCCGGGCAGCTCGGCGTCGGCGAGACGGCGACCGTCACGTACACGGTCAAGGTGACCGGGGCGGGCGACAAGCGGCTCAAGAACGTCGTCACGTCCGACACTTCCGGCAACAACTGCGTGCCGAGCTGTACGACGGACACGCCGGTCGCCGCGCTGAAGCTGGTGAAGAAGTCGGAGCCGGCCACGACGAAACCCGGTGACACCGTCAAGTACGCGGTGACGATCACCAACGCCGGCCAGACAGTCCACAGTGGAATCTCGGTCGCCGATGACCTGACCGGGGTGCTGGACGACGCGACGTGGAACGGTGATCAGGCGGCGTCGGCGGGTTCGGTGTCGTTCGCGGCACCGAAGCTGACGTGGACCGGTGATCTGGCCGTGGGTGCCTCGGTGACGGTCACGTACTCGGTGAAGGTCACGGGTGCGGGGGACAAGCGGCTCAAGAACGTGGTGTCGTCGGAGACTCCGGGCACCGACTGCTCGGAGGGCTGCACGACCGACACCCCGGTCGCGGGCCTGGAGATCGTGAAGAAGGCCGCGCCGGGCAAGCCGGTGCCGGGCGACGTCGTGACGTACACGGTGACGGTCCGCAACACCGGCCAGACGCCGCAGAACGCCTCGTTCGGCGACGACCTGACGGGCGTGCTGGACGACGCGACCTGGAACGGCGACGCGCAGGCGTCCGTGGGCGAGGTGACCTACGCAGCTCCGAAGCTGAGCTGGAGCGGTGCTCTGCCGATCGGGTCGCAGGCCGTCATCACGTACTCGGTGAAGGTGACCGCGGCCGGCGACCACCGGCTGAACAACGTCGTCACCTCGGACGACCCCGGTGGCAACTGCCCGCCGGGATCGACGGACCCGAAGTGCTCGACGTCGACTCCGTTGCCGGGCATGGAGGTCAGCAAGTCCGTCGACGTCCAGAGCGCCAAGCCGGGAGACGCGGTCACGTACACGGTGAAGGTCGTGAACACCGGCCAGACCGACATCGCCGGGGCGTCGTTCGTCGACGACCTGAGCAAGGTGCTGGACGACGCGACCTGGGTCGGCACGAGCGCGGGCACGTTCACGTCGCCGAAGTTGACCTGGACCGGTGAACTGCCGGTCGGCGCGACGGTGACGGTGACCTACTCGGTCAAGGTGAACAACCCGGTGAAGGGCGACTTCAGCCTCGACAACGTCGTGACGACCGAAACGCCAGGCGGAAAGTGCGTCGAGTGCACGACGGTCACGCCGGTCGCCGGGCTCAAGCTGGTGAAGACGTCCGAGCCCGAATCGGCGAAACCCGGTGACGAGGTCAAGTACACGGTGACGATCACCAACACCGGCCGGACAGTCCACAGTGGAATCACGGTCACCGACGATCTGAGCGGTGTGCTGGACGACGCGACCTGGGTCGGCACGAGCGCGGGCACGTTCACGTCGCCGAAGCTGACGTGGACCGGTGATCTGGCGGTAGGCAAGTCGATGACCATCACCTACTCGGTGAAGGTGACCGGCGACGGCGACAAGCGGCTGAAGAACGTGGTGTCGTCGGACGTCCCGGACACGGACTGTTCGGAAGGCTGCACCACGGACACCCCGATCGCCGGCTTCCAGATCGTGAAGAAGGCGGACCGGGCGGAGGCCAAGCCGGGCGAGAAGGTCACCTACACGGTCGTCGTCACGAACACCGGCGCCACGATGCTGCGCGACGCCGCGTTCGTCGACGACATGACCGAGGTGCTCGACGACGCCACGTACAACGGCGACGCCGCCTCGACCTCGGGCTTGGCGACCTATGCGGCGCCGAAGCTGACGTGGAAGGGCGATCTGGCGGTTGGTGCGTCCGAGACGGTGCGGTACTCGGTGACCGTCACGAGCAAGGGCGACCTGCGGCTCAAGAACGTCGTCACGTCCGACACCCCCGGCTCGAACTGCCGCGACGGCTGCGCGGTCGAGGTGCTGGTGCCGAGGCTGGAGATCCTCAAGAAGGCCGACCGGACCTCCGCCAAGCCCGGTGACCTCGTCGCCTACGCCGTGACGGTCACGAACACCGGCCAGACCACGTTGCCGAAGGCGAGCTTCGTCGACGACCTGAGCGGCGTGCTGGACGACGCGTCCTTTGTGGACACGAACGCCGGTGCGTTCGCCAAGCCGAAGCTGACGTGGACCGGTGAGCTGGCGATCGGGGCCACGAAGACGGTGACGTACCGGGTGCGCGTCAACGACCCGCCGACCGGGGACTTCAAGCTGCGCAACGTGGTCACGTCGGACACGCCGTCCAACTGCCCCGGCGAGGAGTGCGGCACCGAGACCCCGGTGTCGGGCCTGGAGATCGTGAAGAAGGCGGATCGGACGGACGCGAAACCGGGCGACCGCGTCACCTACACCGTGACAGTCCGGAACACCGGCCAGACGCCGGTCACCGGATCGTTCACCGACTCGCTGGCCGACGTGCTGAAGGCCGCGACGTGGGGCGGCATCGACGCGGGCACGTTCGCGTCGCCGGTGCTGACCTGGTCCGGTGAGCTGGCGGTCGGGTCCTCGGCCACGGTGACGTACTGGGTCACCGCGTCCGGTCCCGGTGAGCTGCGGAACGTGGTGACCTCGGACGTGCCGGGCTCGAACTGCAAGCCCGGCGGCTCCGACCCGAGGTGTGCCGCGACCGTGAAGGTGCGGCAGGACCCGCCGATCGCGTGGACCGGTTTCCCGGCCCTGCCACTGGCGGCGTTCGGCCTGGTCCTGGTGCTCGCGGGTGTGTTGATCAGGCGAAGGGCCTAGGCCGGCTCTTCGATCTTGTAAGGCGGAGTGGAGATGCCACCGACCCGATAACGGCCCCACGGGTCGGGGTCGGTGAGCGTCCCCTCCGCCTGCCCGGTGGGGGTGCGCAGCACCGCGGTGCGCGCGCCCCCTTCGACCCGGCTGGTGACGTCGTCGTGCTTCTTGATCCGCCCGTACCAGTGGTAGCGGCCGTCGATCGGCTGGAAGTACCCCCGCAGATCGACCTCGACCGCGACCTCGTCGGAACCGAAGACGAGGGTGGCGGCGCCGGTGTAGCCCTCTTCGTCGTGCTCGTGCTCGCTCATCAGTCCACCAATCGCAGCGGGGTGAGTGGCTTTGCCGGGTCTGCCTGGACGCCCGCCGAGCGCAGCAGCCCGTCGATGGCGTGCCAGATCAGCGTGGTGAGGTACTCGCTGAGGTTCGTGCGGGACATGGTCTGGCGGTCGAGCCACCAGTCGCCCGCGTTCTGCACCATGCCGACGAGCGCGTGCGCCCACGGCTCGGCGCCGCCGGAGTCCATCTCGAAGGAACGCAGGTAGTCGCCGAGGATCCTGGCCAGCGTGGACGCGATGAGGTTCTTGTCCTCGGCGACGACGTCCTTCTCGACCGGGCGGTCCACGAAGGACCCCTTCACGACGAACCGGTAGAGGTTCGGGTTCTCCTCGATCACCGACAGGTAGGCGTCGACGATCCCGAGGATGCGGCCGCGGATCGGGCCGTCGGCGATGAGGGCGGGACCCATCCGGTCCATCAGCAGCTCGGTGGCCTTCTGGCCCACTGCCAGGTACAGGTCGGACTTGTCGGTGAAGTGCCGGTACAGCACGGGCTTGCTGACGCCCGCCTCCGCGGCCACGTCCTCCATGCCGACGTCGGGACCTTTCCTGGCCACGGCGGCGATCGTGGCCTCCACGAACTCCGCCCTGCGCTGCTCGCGATGACCCTTCCACCGCTCACGTCGCGCGTCCGGCCCCTTGACAGTGCGTGCCATGTGACGCACGCTACCAGAAGTAACCGTTACCTCAAGTAACACCTACCGGGGAGGGCAACCGATGAGGGTCGCCGATCGGGAGAAGACAGCGGAACGGCTCCTCAAGTCGTCCGCCGAGAAGTTCTACGACCCCGAGGTGGACATCGACTGGTCCGCACCTCTGGTCGACGGTCTCTTCTACATCCCTGAAAAGCGCATTTCGCTCTACGGCACGCCTCTCTACGACTCGCTCTCGCAGGAGCAGCGCATCGAGCTGTCGAAGCACGAGCTGGCGTCGATCGCGTCTGTCGGCCTGTGGTTCGAGCTGCTGCTCATGCAGATGCTCGTGAAGATGGTCTACAACACCGACCCGACCACGCGGCACGCCCAGTACGCGCTGACCGAGGTCGCCGACGAGTGCCGTCACTCGACGATGTTCGCGCGCCTGGTCGAACGGATCGGCTGCCCGGCCTACGGGCCCACGCGCCACACGCACCGCATGGGCAAGCTGCTGCCGATCATCGGCTACGGCCCCGCGATGTACGGCTCGATCCTGGTCGCGGAGGAGATCCTCGACCGGTTGCAGCGCGAGGCGATGACCGACGACACCATCCAGCCGCTCGTGCGGATGGTGAACCGGATCCACGTGCTGGAAGAGGCGCGGCACGTGCGGTTCGCCCGCGAGGAGCTGCTGCGGGGCATGTCGGAGCTCAAGGGCTACGAGCTGCCGTACCAGAAGTGGCTGGTCGGGTACGTGTCGATGATGATCACGCGCGCGATCATCAACCCCGCCGCGTACGCCGCCGTCGGGCTGGACGTCCGCGAGGCGCACCGGGTCGCGCTGGGCAACGAGCGTTTCCAGGAGACCATCCGCTGGTCCGGCGAGCGGATCATGACGTTCCTCGACGAGGCCGGACTCGTGGGAAGGCCGGGGATGCGCTCATGGCGTCGCTCGTTCTTGATCGGCTGAACGTCGTCACGTCGGGGACTTCGCCCTCCGACGTGACCGCGGTCCTGCTGCACGGCTGGACGATGGATCTGACCACCTGGGACCGCGTCGCCGCCGCACTGCCTGGCCGGGTGGTGCGGTACGACGTGCGCGGTCACGGGAGGTCTGCCGGAACGGGCACCGGGACGATTTCGGAGCTCGCCGACGATCTGGCCGCCGTGCTGGAGAAGCACGTGCCCACCGGACGGATCGTGCTGGCCGGCCATTCACTGGGCGGCATGACGATCATGGCTCTGGCAGAGCAACGGCCTGAGCTGTTCGCACGCGTTTCGGGAGTGGCGTTGATCGCCACGTCGTGCGGGGATCTTCCCGGGCAGAGCAGTGTGGAGAGGCTCGCGGGGAAGTGGCTGGTCAAGCGACCCAAGGTCGGGTTCGGACGGTTGATCACGCCTGGGCTGCGGGTGACGTTCGGACGGCGTCCGTCCTGGGCCGATGTCCGGGCCGCGGCGGCGATGGCCGGCAACACCACCGGGGAAGCGTTCGTCGGGATCCGGGGCGAACTCACCCGGCATCAGCGGCGGGAAGCGCTTGCCGTGCTGGCGGACATCCCCGTTGTCGTGATGGCCGGGTCCTGGGACGTGTTGACGCCCATGCGGCACTCACGGGTGCTGGCCGAGGCTTTGCCGAGCGCGCAGTTCGTGATCTATCCGAAGACCGGGCACATGTTGCCGCTGGAACGGTCCGAGGACGTGGCGAGACGGATAGCCGCGCTGATGTGAGAAAGAGGGGCTCGCACTCGCGAGCCCCTCTTTCATCGTTGTCAGTGTTGGAGCGGGAAACCGCCGCCGATGCCGCGCCACGCCAGGTTCGAGATCAGCGCGACGGCGTCTTCCTTGGGCACGCGGCGGTTGTCCGCGAGCCAGGAGCGAGCGGTGACCTGGGACAGGCCCACCAGGCCGACGGCCAGCAGGCGGGCGCGTTCGGCGTCCAGGCCGGCGTCCGCGGTGATGGTGTCGGTGATGGCGTCCACGGAGTCCGTGGTGGCGCGCTCGACGGCCGACTGCACGGACGGTTCGGAACGCAGGTCCGACTCGAACACCATGCGGAACGCCTGGCCCTCGCCGTCCACGAAGTCGTAGAAGGCGGCGACGGCGGCACGCACGCGGAGCTTGTTGTCCGTGGTGGAGCCGATGGCGGTGCGGACACGGCCGACCAGCTCGTCCACATGGGACTCGAGGAGCGCCATGTAGAGCTCCAGCTTGCCGGGGAAGTGTTGGTACAGCACCGGCTTGGACACGCCCGCGCGCTCGGCGATCTCGTCCATCGCCGCGGCGTGGTAGCCGTTGGCGACGAACACGTCCTGCGCCGCTGCCAGCAGTTGCGCGCGGCGGGCGGTGCGCGGCAGTCGAACGCCCCTGCCTGCGGGTGCGCTCTGCGCCGTCTCCGTCATGGTGCCTCCAGCACGAGTGATGCGCCGTCGGAGAGGGGTTGCCAGACCGAGGCTGAGAGCAACCTTACTCGCTGGTAGCCCACATCCGGGAACCATCTGGGCGTTCTTTCCCGCATCCTGGTCTGGTGAGCACCATCATTCCCGCCCCGTTGTCCACGGTCGCGCTGCCGCCGCTGGACAAGACCCAGACGCCGTGGCCAGGTGAGTTTCACCAGGTCGACGCCCACGAGGTGCACGTGAGGGTCACCCCTGGCGACGGTCCGCCGGCCGTGTACGTGCATGGACTTGGCGGGTCCGCGACGAACTGGACAGATCTCGCGGCACAGCTGAAGGAACACGTCAGCGGCTACTCGATCGACCTGCCGGGGTTCGGCCGGTCGGAGCCGATTCCCGGCTACGACTTCAGTCTCGCCACGCACGCCCGCACGGTGATCAAGTACCTGGAAACGCTCTCACAGCCGGTGCACCTGCTCGGCAACTCCATGGGCGGCGCGATCTCCGTCATGGTCGCCGCGAGCAGGCCGGATCTCGTGAGGACGCTCACGCTCGTCTCGCCGGCCGTGCCCGATCTCAGGCCGCGTCTCGACCGCATGTCCGATCCGCGGATGGCGCTCGCCGTCCTGCCGATCATCGGGTCGAAGGTGCGCCGCGAGCTCGCGAAGCTGAGCGCGCACCAGCGCACCAGGCAGATGCTCGAACTGTGCTTCGCCGACCCGAGCGTCGTGCCCGACCACCGCATCGAGGAGTCGATCGCGGAGAACGAGGAGCGCGCCCGGCAGAAGTGGGCGGGACAGGCGCTCAACCGCAGCACGTTCGGCCTGATGCAGAGCTGGCTCACGCCCGGCCCGAGGTCGCTGTGGCGGCTGCTGCCGTTGGTCAAGGCGCCGACGCTGGTGCTCTGGGGCGAGAACGACCGGCTCGTCAGCGTGCGGAAGGGGCCACGAACGGCGCGGTCGCTGCCCAAGGGGCGACTGCTGGTGCTTCCCAGGACCGGCCATGTCGCCCAGATGGAGCGGCCCGCCACCGTGGCGAGGGCTGTGCTGGGCATGTGGGAGGCGGTCGATCGACACTCATGGTGATGAACGACGGCCATACGGGGGATGTGGGACCCTGGACCACGTGAATCGCGCCCCCGAGCGAGGACGTACTGCTCCGCCCGCTGACCGCTACCGCCGCGGCGAGCGCCGGACCAGCGCGGAACCGCTCGCGGCCGCCTGGGAACCGGAGGCCACGCAGGCTCTGCGAAGGCCCCGCAAGCGCCGCGGCGTGAAGAAGCTCGTCGCCAACTACGGGTGGCGGATCTACGCGATCCCGGTGCTTCTCGTGCTGACCGCGCTGGTGGTGCTCGACACGGTCCAGCCCAAGACCCCCGCGATCGGTGGCGCCGGCACGAACGCCGCCGAGACGCCCGCCAGCACGCCGGAGGTGCCCGCCACCGAGCTGCCGGCCAAGAAGCCCGACCTGAAGATCCCGACCGCCGAGTTGCCGGCCGGTCCGGACTTCTCGCAGGACGGCGTCGGCACGTTCAAGGTGATCGCCGGCAACGGCCCGCGCGTCGGTGAGGCGAACGCGCCCAAGTTCCGCAAGTACGCGATCGCCGTCGAGGACGGTGTGAAGCCCGCCGACTACAACGACGACCCGGCCGCGTTCGCGCGCACGATCGACGGAATCCTCTCCGACCCGCGCAGCTGGGTCGGCACCAAGCAGGTCGCGCTGCAGCGGGTCGAGGCGAACCAGAACCCGGACTTCTTCGTGGCGCTGACCACCACGAAGACGACCCACACGCTGTGCGGCAAGGAGATCCCGTTCGAGACCTCCTGCTGGAACCCCGGCACCAAGCGCGTGATCATCAACGTCGCCCGCTGGGTGCGCGGCGCCATGGTCTACGGCCCTGACCTGGCGGGATACCGCACCTACGTGATCAACCACGAGGTCGGTCACGCGCTGGGCAGCGGCCACGCGGCCTGCGGGGAGAACGGTGCTCCCGCCCCCGTGATGATGCAGCAGACGTTCGGCGTCTCGAACGACTTCGTGTCTCAGCTCAACGCGGGCCAGGACGTCGTTCCCGCCGACGGCAAGGTGTGCACGCCGAACGCGTTTCCCGCAGGCTGAGACAGCTTTCCAACGGGGAAGAGTCGAGGCAGGGTAGACGTTGTCTCGGACACGGAGACATTCGTCGAGGAGGACCAGCATGGCGCTTCCGCCGCTCGTTGAGCCAGCCGCGGAGCTGACCAAGGAAGAAGTCGCGCGCTACAGCCGCCACTTGATCATCCCGGACGTCGGGGTGGACGGGCAGAAGCGGCTGAAGAACGCGAAGGTGCTCGTCGTCGGCGCGGGCGGCCTTGGTAGCCCGGCACTGCTGTACCTGGCCGCGGCCGGGGTCGGCACGCTCGGCGTCGTCGACTTCGACGTCGTGGACGAGTCGAACCTGCAACGCCAGGTGATTCACGGCCAGTCCGACGTCGGCCGCCCGAAGGCGGAGTCCGCACGCGACTCGGTGGCCGAGATCAACCCGTTCGTCAAGGTGAACCTGCACCAGACGCATCTCAACTCCGAGAACGCGCTGGAGATCTTCCGCGACTACGACCTGATCCTCGACGGCACCGACAACTTCGCCACCAGGTACCTGGTGAACGACGCCGCGGTGCTGTCGGGCAAGCCGTACGTGTGGGGTTCGATCTTCCGGTTCGAGGGCCAGGTCAGCGTCTTCTGGGAGGACGCCCCGGACGGCCAGGGCCTCAACTACCGCGACCTCTACCCGGAGCCGCCGCCCCCCGGCATGGTCCCGTCGTGCGCCGAGGGCGGCGTGCTGGGCGTGCTGTGCGCGTCGATCGGCTCGATCATGGTGACCGAGGCGATCAAGCTGCTCACGGGCATCGGTGACACGCTGCTGGGCCGCCTGATGGTCTACGACGCGCTGGAGATGTCCTACCGGACCATCAAGATCCGCAAGGACCCGGAGTCGCCGAAGATCACCGAGCTGATCGACTACGAGGCGTTCTGCGGTGTCGTGTCCACGGACGCGCAGCAGGCGGCCGCGGGCAACACGATCACGCCGCTCGAGCTCAAGCACAAGCAGGAGTCCGGCGAGGACTTCCTGCTGGTGGACGTGCGCGAGCCGCACGAGTACGAGATCGTGAAGATCCCGGGCTCGGTGCTGATCCCGAAGGACAGGATCCTGTCCGGGGAGGCGTTCTCCGAGCTGCCGCAGGACAAGCCGCTGGTGCTGCACTGCAAGTCCGGTGCTCGTTCGGCGGAGGCGCTCGCGGCGCTGCACAAGGCGGGCTTCAAGGACGCCGTGCACGTCGGTGGCGGTGTGCTGGCGTGGGCCCGCGAGGTCGACCCCAGCCTGCCGACCTACTGATTGCGTGACGGCGACTGCGAGTACTGCCAACGGCCTAGCCGGTAGTACTTGCAGGCGCTCCAACTCTGGGCTGTTCGGGTGGTGGCATGAATCACGGCGTGTCAGGGTCCACCACCCGGACGGTCTAGCCAGGTAGCGTGCCCGACCGTGACCCGGTCCCCCGAACCGCCCCCAGCGCACGTGCGTGCGGCGTTCGGGGCACGTGACGCCGAGCCAGAGCTCATCGACGGCGGCCCCGCCTGGCGGTGCGGCGAAGCCACGATCAGGCCCGCGCCCAGGCCCGCCGAGGCCACCTGGATCGCCAAGACCCTCGACGGCCTGGACGTCCACCACCTGCGCATCGGCAGACCCCTGCGTTCCACGGACGGCAGATACGTCGTCGGCGGCTGGTCCGCCACCAAGTTCCTCGCCGGCCGGGCGGAGGCGCGCCACGACGAGGTCATCGCCGTCGCCCAGCGCCTGCACCAGGCCACGGCCGAGCTGCCCAAACCCCGTTTCCTGGACGCGCGCACCGACGTGTTCGCCGTCGCCGACCGCAAGGCGTGGGGCGAGGAGGACGTGCCGCTCGACGCCGACCTCGGCGGCCGGCTGTTCGACCTGCTCAAGGACGCGCAGAAGCCGCTCAACCTCAAGCCGCAGGTCGTGCACGGCGACCTGTTCGGCAACGTGCTGTTCGCGGGCAACGCGCCGCCTGCCGTCATCGACTTCACCGCCTACTGGCGTCCCGCCGAGTGGGCAGCCGCCGTGATCGCCGTGGACGCCGTCGCGTGGGGTGGCGCTGACTCCGGCCTGTTCCACCGGTGGAGCCATCAGGCCGAGTGGGAGCAGGCGCTCGTGCGCGCGATGCTGTTCCGGCTGGCCGTGCACGCGCTGCACCCGTTGTCAACGTCACAGTCCTTTGCGGGCTTGGAACGAGCTGCTCACCAGGTGACGACCCTGCTCTGAGCGGGCCATTTTCCACCGACGAAACATTGCGGAGCATCGGGTTAACGCGGGCTTCTTAGCGTCAGCGGCGTGACCCATTGCCCCTACTGCGCGCTGCAGTGCTCCATGAGCGTCATCGACGGCCAGGTGGCACCTGGCCCCGGTGGGCTGTGCCAGAAGGGCTGGACGGCGGGGGAACTGCTGCGCCATCCCGGCCGGCTCACCTCACCTCTTCTGCACGGTCAGCCGGTGTCCTGGGACGAGGCGCTGGACTTCGTCGCGGCGCGGATCGCCGGTTGCGAACCCGACGAGGTCGCCGTGTTCGGCGGCGGCGGGCTGACGAACGAGAAGGCCTACGCGCTCGGCAAGTTCGCGCGCGTCGCGTTGAAGACCTCGCAGATCGACTACAACGGCCGGTTCTGCATGTCCTCGGCCGCCGCCGCGGGCAACAAGGCGTTCGGGCTGGACCGCGGCCTGCCGTTCCCGCTGACCGACCTGCGCGGCGCCGACACGGTGCTGCTGGCGGGTTCGAACCCGGCCGAGACCATGCCGCCGTTCCTGCGGCACCTGGAGGGCGCGCGGCTGATCGTCATCGACCCGCGCCGCACGCCGACCGCGGAGCGCGCGACGTTGCACCTGCAGCCCGCGCCGGGCACGGATCTGGCGCTGGCACTGGGGTTGCTGCACACCGCGGTCATCGAGGGCGTGATCGACAAGGAGTACATCACCTCCAGGACCTCGGGTTTCGACGACGCCTGGAGGGTGGCGGCGGGGTGGTGGCCCGAGCGCGTCGAACGCGTGACGGGCGTGTCCGCCGCTGATCAACGCGCCGCCGTGCACATGCTGGCCGGGCGGTCGTACGTGCTGACCGGTCGCGGCACCGAGCAGCACGCGACCGGCACCGACAACGTCTCGGCGTGGATCAACCTGGCGCTGGCACTGGGACTTCCCGGCCGGGCCGGCTCCGGGTACGGCTGCCTGACCGGGCAGGGCAACGGCCAGGGCGGGCGCGAGCACGGGCAGAAGGCCGACCAGTTGCCCGGCTACCGCAAGATCGACGATCCCGTTGCACGGCAGCACATCATGGACGTCTGGGACGTGTCGTGGCTGCCCGGTCCTGGGCGCAGCGCGTACGAACTGCTGGTCGCGGACGACATCAAGGCGATGCTGGTGTTCGGCAGCAACCCGGTGGTGTCCGCGCCGCGCGCGTCCGGTGTCGTCGACCGCTTCAAGGCGCTGGACCTGTTGGTGGTGGCGGACTTCGTGATGTCGGAGACCGCGGCGATGGCCGACGTCGTGTTCCCGGTGACGCAGTGGGCCGAGGAAGACGGCACGATGACCAACCTCGAAGGCCGGATCATCAGGCGCCGCAAGGCACTCGATCCTCCTGCGGGCGTCCGCAGCGATCTGGAGTTGTTGCACGGACTGGCTTCGCGGCTCGGCGTGGGCTCGAAGTTCCCCGTCGAGCCGGTCGAGGTCTTCGAGGAACTGCGACGGGCGTCCGCCGGCGGTTTGTCGGACTACTCCGGCATCACCTACGAGCGGCTGGAGTCCGAGCAGCTGCACTGGCCGGTGCCGTCGGTGGATCATCCCGGCACGCCAAGGCTCTTCCTCGACGAGTTCGCGCATCCCGACGGCCTGGCGCGGTTCATCCCCGTCGACCACCGCGGCCCCGCCGAGCCGCCGGACGCGGAGTTCCCGTTGCAGGCCACCACCGGGCGGGTGTTGCAGCACTACCAGTCGGGTGCGCAGACGCGGTTGATCGGCGAGCTGCTCGCGGCCGTTCCCGAGATGTACGTGGAGGTGCACCCCGACACGGCATCACGGGCGGGGCTTGCCTCCGGCGAGTCCGCGCACGTCGTGTCCCGGCGGGGAACGGTGACGGCGGTCGTCCGGTGCGTGCCGAGCATGCGTGCCGACGCGGTGTTCCTGCCGTTCCACTTTCCCGGTGACGGCCGGGCGAACCTGCTCACCAACCCCGCGCTCGATCCCACGAGCCGGATGCCCGAGTTCAAGGTCTGCGCTGTGCGATTGGAGCCGGCATGAGGCGAGTAGTGATCGTCGGGTACGGCATGGCAGGGGCGCGGCTGGCGGACGAGTTGCGCCGGCGGGACCCCGAAATCTCCATCACCGTGATCGGCGCCGAGCCGCACGCCGCGTACAACCGAGTGCTGCTGTCGACCGTCGTGGCGGGCTCGATGACGCCGCAGTCGACGCGGCTGCACGACGACAGGTGGGCCGCCGAGCACGACATCGACCTGCGGCTGGGGACCCAGGTCCACGAGATCGATCGTGCCGGCCGGACGATCGACGGAATTCCCTACGACTCACTGGTCCTCGCCACCGGCAGCGTTCCCTGGGTGCCGCCCGCGGAAGGCCTGGTGGAGGACGGCAAGCTCGCTCCCGGCGTCGTCGCCTTCCGCACCCTCGACGACTGCGCCGAGATCGAGGCCAAGGCCCACAAGGGCGCTCCCGTCGCGGTGCTCGGCGGCGGCCTGCTCGGCATCGAGGCCGCCCGTGGCCTGGCCGGACGCGGTTGCCTCGTCACCGTCGTGCACCCCGTCGGCCACCTGATGGAACGTCAACTCGACCCCGGTGCCGGCAGCGTTCTCGCCCGCACGCTCGGCAAGCTCGGCATCGAGTTCAGGCTGAACGCCATGGCCGCCAAGTACCTCCCCGGCGACGGCCTGATCCTCGACGACGGCACCCACGTTCCCGCCGAACTCGTCGTGGTGTCCGCCGGTGTGCGCGCCGAGACGTCGTTGGCGGTGAAGGCGGGACTGACCGTCGATCGCGGCATCGTCGTGGACGACGCGTTGCGCACCAGCGATCCGCGCATCCACGCGATCGGGGACTGCGCCCAGCATCCCGGCACGGTGTCCGGGCTGGTGCAGCCCGCGTGGGACCAGGCGGCCGTGCTCGCGGACCGGTTGACCGGCGTGAACCCGGCCGCCCGCTACCGGGGAACGTCCGTCGTCACGCGGTTGAAGGCACGGGACGTCGACCTGGCGGCGCTGGGGGACGTGCACACCGATGTGGACTGCCCGGACTCGGAAGTCCTGTGCTTCCAGGAACCCTCGCGCGGCAGGTACGCGAAGCTCGTGCTGCGCGACGACCGGGTGGCGGGCGCGATCGTGCTCGGCGCGCCGGACGCGGCCGCCACGATCACCCAGCTCTACGACCGGGGCATTCCCGCGCCGACCGACCGCCTGGCGTTGTTGCTGGGCAGGGCACTGCCCGCCGAGGCCGCGTCGCCGGCCGACCTGCCGTCCAGTGCGGTGATCTGCCGGTGCAACACCGTCTCCAAAGGACAGATCGTGTCGGCCTGGCGGGCGGGCGCGGAGTCGTTGCCGCAGCTCGCGGAGGCCACTCGTGCGACGACCGGGTGCGGTGGCTGCAAGGACGCGGTGTGCGGGCTGATCGACTGGCTCGGGGCCTCACAGCCCGCCTCTGCGTGATGTGCGGTGGAGTTGCCGCCGCCGTCATCGGCCAGAGCGCCCTGGTAATGCGCGTTTCCTAGGTTTCCCGGCAACGCCGACCCCGCGGAGGACTTCAATGAGCTGGATCGACCACTGGGAGCCGGAGAAGCCCGAGTTCTGGGAGAGCAGGGGCAAGCGGATCGCCCGCAAGAACCTCGTGTTCTCCATTCTCGCGGAGAACCTCGGGTTCAGCGTCTGGGTGCTGATGAGCATCGTCGTCGTGAGCCTCGGCTCCGTCGGCTTCGCCTTCAGCGTCGGCCAGCAGTTCTGGCTGCTGATCGTGCCGAACCTGGTGGGTGCCGCGCTGCGGGTGCCGTACACGTTCGCGGTGCCGCGCTTCGGTGGCCGGGTGTGGACGACTATCAGCGCCGGGTTGCTGCTGATCCCGTGCACGATGCTGGCCTACGCCGTGGCGACGCCGGGCACGCCCTACTGGTTCTTCCTGCTCACCTCGGCCGCGATGGGCCTCGGTGGCGGCAACTTCTCGTCGTCGATGGCGAACATCTCGTTCTTCTACCCCGAGGGCAAGAAGGGCCTGGCGCTCGGCCTGAACGCGGCCGGCGGCAACCTCGGTGTCGCGATCACGCAGCTCGTCGTGCCGATCGTGATCACCATCGGGACCGGGATCCACCTCGCCTACGCGGCGCTGATCTGGATGCCGTTCATCGTGGTGGCCACGGCCTGCGCGTGGTTCTTCATGGACAGCCTCACCCAGGCCAAGCCGGACGGGCAGTCCTACAAGCTCGCTCTGTCCAACCCGCACACCTGGGTGATGTCGTTCCTCTACATCGGCACCTTCGGGTCGTTCATCGGGTTCTCGTTCGCGTTCCCGTCGCTGATCAAGATCAGTTTCGTGGACTACAAGGGCTGGGTGGCGCTCGCGTTCCTCGGCGCGTTGATCGGCTCGGTGGCCCGGCCGCTCGGTGGCTGGCTCGCGGACCGGATCGGCGGCGCGAAGGTGACGCTGGGCACGTTCGTCGGGCTCGGGGTGGGCACGGTCGGTGTGATCCTCAGCGTCGACACGCGGAACTTCGCGCTGTTCTTCGGTTCGTTCATCGCGCTGTTCGTGCTGGCCGGAGTGGGCAACGGCTCGACCTACCGGATGATCCCGGCGATCTTCCGCACCCAGTCCGACGACGACAAGTCCGCGAAGCGCCAGGCCGCCGCCGTCGTCGGCATCGCGGGTGCGATCGGCGCGGCCGGTGGCGTGCTGGTGAACCTCGTCTTCAAGTTCTCGCTCGAAGGGTCCTCGAAGAGCCTGACTCCCGCGCTGACCGCGTTCCTGGTCTTCTACGGGCTCTGCGTCGGCACCACGTGGTGGTTCTACCTGCGGCGCAACGTGTTCGCGGCGCGTCCCTCGCTCGCCTACGCCGGCGTGTGACGCACACCTCGCTGAACTGCGAAGAGAGTTTCCTTTAACAACCGCGAAATGCTGCGGACCTTGGGATGACACGCCGCCCGGTGAGCATACCGGGCGAAGGAGGGATGCCCGATGACCCAGACCCTGGTCGTGATCGGCAACGGCATGGTCGGCCACCGGCTCGTTGAGATCCTCCGTGACTCTTCGTGGCGGATCGTGGTCTTCGGTGAGGAGACCCGCCCCGCCTATGACCGCGTCGCGTTGTCGTCCTATGTGGACAGCTGGAACTTCGCCGATCTGGAGCTCACGCCGCTGAGCGGCTGTGAGATCCGGCTCGGCGAGAAGGTCGTGTCCGTCGACCGGGAACGTCGTGTCGTGGTCGGTGCGTCCGGTGTCGAGGTCACGTACGACGCGTTGGTGCTGGCCACCGGTTCGGTGCCGTTCGTGCCGCCCGTTCCGGGGCGCGACCTGCCCGGTTGCCACGTGTACAGGACGGTGGACGACCTGGACGACATCCGGGCGACGATCGAGGCCGCCGACCGGCCCGGACGGCACTCCGGCATGGTGCTCGGCGGTGGCCTGCTCGGGCTCGAAGCGGCCAACGCGTTGCGCGGCATGGGAGTCTCGCCGCACGTCGTGGAGATGGCGCCGCGGCTGATGCCGATCCAGGTCGACGAGGGCGGTGCCGGGCTGCTGAAGCGGCTGGTCGAGAAGCTCGACCTGACCGTGCACACCGGCACTTCGGCCTCCTCGATCGAACGCGACGGCACGCGGTTGATCGCCAAGCTGGCCAACGGTGTCGAGCTGGACCTCGACGTCGTGGTGTTCAGCGCGGGCATCCGGCCGCGCACCGATCTGGAGCTGGGACTGGAGCTGGGGCCGCGCGGCGGCTACCTCGTCGACGCCGCCTGCCGGACCGCCGATCCGCGGGTGTTCGCGATCGGCGAGTGCGCCGCGGTCGACGGTGTGGCGTACGGGCTCGTGGCTCCCGGCTACGCGATGGCGGAGGCCGTCGCGGACCAGCTCGGCGGCGGCTCCAGGGTGTTCCCCGGTGCGGACCTGTCGACGAAGCTGAAGCTGCTCGGGGTGGACGTGGCGTCGTTCGGTGACGCGCACGCCCAGACCGAGGGCGCGCTGGAGGTCGTGGTCAACAACGCGGTCGCCGGCACCTACAGCAAGCTCGTGGTGTCGGACGACGCCAAGACCCTGCTGGGTGGCGTGCTCGTCGGTGACGCGTCGTCCTACCTGTCGCTGCGGCCGTTGGTGGGCAAGGAAGTTCCGGCGGCACTGCTGCAGCCGGGCGGGGCTGTCGACGTCGAGATGCCCGCGGATGCGCAGGTTTGCTCGTGTCACGCGGTGACCAAACAGACGATCACCGACGCGATTCAGTCCGGTGTCGCCTGCGATGTCGCGGAGCTCAAGGCGTGCACCAAGGCGGGCACGGGTTGTGGCTCGTGCGTGCCGATGCTCAAGAAGCTGCTGACCGACTGCGGTGTCGAGCAGTCCAAAGCGCTGTGCGAGCACTTCACGCACTCGCGGGCGGAGCTGTTCGAGATCGTCCGTGCCACCCGGATCACCACCTTCAGCGACCTGGTCGCCAAGCACGGCAGCGGCCGTGGCTGCGACATCTGCAAGCCGGCGGTGGCGTCGATCCTGGCGTCGCTGAACAACGGACACATCCTGGGCGAGGCTCAGGTCTCGTTGCAGGACACCAATGACAAGTTCCTGGCGAACCTGCAGCGCAACGGCACGTACTCGGTCGTGCCGCGCATCCCCGGCGGCGAGATCACGCCGGAGAAGCTGATCGTCATCGGCGAGGTGGCGCGCGACTACGGGCTCTACACGAAGATCACCGGCGGCCAGCGCATCGACCTGTTCGGCGCGACCGTCGACCAGCTGCCGTTGATCTGGCGCCGGTTGGTGGACGCGGGCTTCGAGTCCGGGCACGCGTACGGCAAGGCGTTGCGCACGGTGAAGTCCTGCGTCGGCACGACCTGGTGCCGCTACGGCGTGCAGGATTCCGTCGGTCTCGCGATCGAACTGGAGTTGCGCTATCGCGGGTTGCGGTCGCCGCACAAGCTCAAGTCGGCCGTCTCCGGGTGCGCCCGCGAGTGCGCCGAAGCCCGCAGCAAGGACTTCGGTGTGATCGCCACCGAGAACGGCTGGAACCTCTACGTCGGCGGCAACGGTGGCTTCACACCCCGGCACGCGGACCTGCTGGTGTCCGATGTGGACACGGCGGAGCTGATTCGGATCATCGACCGGTTCCTGATGTTCTACATTCGCACGGCGGACCGGCTGCAGCGCACCTCGGTGTGGCTGGAGGGGCTCGACGGCGGGCTCGACCATCTGCGCGAGGTCGTCGTCGACGACAAGCTCGGCATCTGCGAGGAGCTGGAAGCGGCGATGGCGGAGCACGTCTCCGACTACGCCGACGAGTGGCGCGGGGTGCTCGAGGACCCGGAGAAGCTCGCCCGCTTCACGTCGTTCGTCAACGCGCCCGGCACTCCTGATCCCACGATCGAGTTCCGTTCCGAGCGTGGTCAGCGCGTCCCCGTCCAACTCGGCATCCCGGAGGTCGTCAGGTGATCGTCTGTGACTTTGGTGTGTTGCGTCCGGAGCAGGGTGTCGCGGCGTTGCTGCCGGACGGCTCTCAGGTGGCGGTGTTCCTGACCGCTGATGGCTCCGTGCACGCGTTGGACAACATCGACCCGTTCAGCGGGGCCGCAGTGTTGTCACGGGGCATCGTGGGCGACCGCGGTGGCGTTCCCGTCGTGGTGTCGCCGGTCTACAAGCAGGCGTTCGAGCTGGCGACCGGCAAGTGCCTGGACCAGCCTTCCGTTTCCGTTGCCGTGCATGAAGTGCGAGTGCGCGACGGCGTCGTGGAGCTGACATGACGGGGCCTTTGGCGGGCTTCACCATCGGCGTCACGGCGGCTCGTCGTGCCGATGAGCTCATCGCGATGCTGGAGCGCAAGGGTGCTTCGGTGTTGCACGGGCCTGCCTTGCGGATCGTGCCTCTGCCTGATGACGCGACCCTGCACGCGGCGACGTTGGAGCTCGTGGCGTCGCCTGTCGATGTTGTTGTCGCCACTACGGCTATCGGGTTCCGAGGATGGTTCGAGGCTGCTGAGGGGTGGGGGCTGGCTGGTCGGTTGCACCGTGCGCTGGAAGGCGCTGTGGTGTTGCCTCGCGGCCCCAAGGCCAAGGGTGCGGTTCGGGCGGCCGGACTGGTCGAGGCCTGGTCGCCGTCCTCCGAGTCGAACGCTGAGTTGTTGCAGTACCTGTTGCGGATGGGCGTGTCCGGCAAGCGCGTCGCCGTTCAGCTGCACGGTGAGCCGTTGCCGGATTTTGTGAACACCTTGGCGGCTGCCGGGGCCGAAGTCGTCGAGATTCCGGTTTATCGGTGGGAACCTCCGGCTGATCTCGGTCCGTTGCAGCGGTTGATCGAGGCTGTGATGGCGGGGCAGGTGGATGCTTTGACGTTCACCTCGGCGCCTGCGGCTTCCTCTGTTCTGCGGACGGCTCCCGACTACGGTGCTCTGGTCTCCTGCCTGCGCCGGGATGTTCTTGTGGTCGGCGTTGGCGCGATCACCGCTGGGCCGTTGGTGGCCGCCGGGATTCCTGTCGTGCAGCCTGCTCGGTCTCGGATCGGGTCGATGGTCCGGGAGCTGGCTCTGGAGTTGCCTTCGCGGGCGTTGCGGCTGCGGATCGCTTCCATGGACATGGAGATGCGGGCTCAGGCCGTGGTGATCGATGGCGAGCTTCGGCCCGTTGCTCCGGCGCCGATGGCTGTGTTGCGGACCTTGGTCGCCGCTCGCGGGCGGGTGGTGTCTCGGCAGGACTTGTTGGCTGCTCTGCCTTCTGGTGGTGAGGAGCATGCTGTGGAGACTGCTATTGGGCGGCTGCGGACCGCATTGGGGTCGCCGCAGATGGTGTGCACTGTGGTGAAGCGTGGTTACCGGCTTGCGATGGAGCCCGCGTGAAACTTGTGCTGGCGTTTCATGGGACGCGTGATCCGCGTGGGATTGCGGTGTGTTCGGAGATCGCTGCCTTGGTCCGTCCTTCGGTGGACGTTCCTGTGGAGGTTGCGTTCGCGGACGTGGTGCAGCCGGACGTTCGGTCCGTTGTGGACGGACCCTGTGTTGTGGTGCCGGTGTTCTTGGCTGCTGGGTATCACGTTCGGGTTGACATCCCCGCGCAGATCGGGCGGCGGCCTGGGGTGGTGCTGACGTCGCCGTTGGGGCTGGACGCGGTGCCGGCTGTGCGCGATCGGTTGCGGGAGGCAGGTGTCCGCCGCGGCGACGCAGTTGTGCTCGCCGCGGCGGGATCGTCTGATTCGCGGGCGTTGGCGACCGTGCGTGCCGCGGCTGCGTTGATCGGGGCGGCTGCCGTCGGGTATGTGGCGACCGCGACGCCCCGCGTGCCCGATGTCGTCGCCGGGCTGCGGGGGCGCCGCGTGGCCGTTGCCTCGTGGCTCTTGGCACCTGGGGCATTCCACGGGTCGCTCGCCGAGTGCGGTGCGGATGTGGTCTCCGAACCGGTCGGGGCGCATCCTCTTGTGGTCGATGCTTTGCTGCGCAAGTACTACGAGGCTCGGGCGGTTTTGCTGCGAACAGCATGAGGGGTGGTCGGGAACGGCCTCAATGGAACTGTTCCATTGGACGGTTTGACAGGGGTTGAGTTTCGCTTGCGGGCGTTGCCGTGCGGGTCTAGTTGCGTGCGGGCCGTTGCGTTCCAGCGGGGTTGGTCGCGTTCCGTGCGAGTGGGCACCTTGCGAGCGTGGTCCATCAGGTCGTGACGAAGTGCGGGGTTGCGATTGGGGCTTGACCTTGAGCCTCTAGCTGGGCGCGTAGTCGGCCTCAAAAGCCGGGGTGAAAAGCGCCCCGGCCGAGCCCCGACAGGGTGGCACCCAGCCCCTCAAGGTCAAGCCCCAATCGCCATGAGCGGGGTGCACCGCTACCCATGCAGGCATCAGGTTCAGACGGCTCGCTTCGCATCGCCACGCCAGGTCTCGTACGTGGTTGCTTTGTGGGGGCCGCGCCTGTTGGCACCGCGCGGGTCGTTTTGCGTTGGCGGGCTTGGCCGTGCGGGTCGGCTTGCGTTGGCTCGTCGCGTTTCAGCGGAGGGGGCGCCTGCCGTGCTTGCGTCACCTTGCGAGAGTGGTTCCGTAGGCCGTGCCTTGCAGGGCTCTACCAGAGGCCCGGTACCTCGGGCTCCTCCTTGCGGGCGTCCTCCCAGCGGTACTCCCGCAGGTTCACCTTGCCGTCGAGGTTCGGGACGCCCTCCTCGTGCAGCATTTGGAGTTGCGTGTCGCGGAGGTGCGGGGCGCAGGTGCCGTCTGCCTTGAGCACGCGTTGCCACGGCAGGTCGTGGCCGTCCTCGTTGAGGATGCGGCCCACCAGCCGTGGCGACGGCGCCTTTGCGAGATCTGAGATGTCGCCGTACGTGGCGACTCGTCCGCGTGGGATTGCCTTGATGAACTCGCGGACTCGCTCGTGGATCTCTTCGTCCATGCGGTGATTCTAGCTAGATGCCCTTGGACCAGTTGGCCACGGCGGCGTGGTAGTCCGGGGCGTTCGGGGCGTAGTTGATGGAGTGGCCGTAGCCGTTGAGGACGTAGGTGTCGAGGCGGGGGACTGCTGGGAAGAACGGGGCCTCATCTGCCTTCAGAGCGGCTGGGGAGGAGCAGTCGCTGCCCATCAGGGGGATGCCGGAGCTGCAGAAGTGGGTGTCGTTGCCGACGACGATGAGGACCGGGACGTTGATCCTGCGTGAGATCGGGATGATGACCGTGTTGAGCAGGATGGTGTCCACGGCCTCGGTTGCGGCGAAGACGTCCTTGGTGGCCTCGTCGAACAAGATCGAGCCCGGGATCAGTGGGCCCGGTTTGTGGAACGAGTTGTAGCGGGTGTCCGGCATCGTGGTGAGGTAGCCGAGGTCCAGGCCCGCCGGGAACATGTTGGCGAGCACCGGTACGACGGTTATGTAGTTCATCTTGTGCGTGAAGCCGGTGACCAGGACGCCGTCCACGTCGCGGTTCGTGCCTGCTTCGATCATCGCCATCGCGGAGCCGATGGAGTGGCCCGCGACGATCACCTTGGTGAAGCGGGGTTTCAGGGTGGAGATGACCTGGTGGACGGCGCTGGCCTGGGTCGAGGCCGTCACGAAGGCGCTGAGGGGCTTGGAGCTCTTGCCCGTGCCGATGCGGTCCAGGGCGAGGGTGGCGAAGCCCGCGTTGTTCTGGGACCGCGTGAACGAGTGGGTCGACGGTTCGAAGCCGACGTCCCAGTAGGTGCGGTCGTAGGTGCCGCCCGGGATCAGGACCTGCACGGTGGTGGCGCCGGCCGGGACGCAGAGCCTGCCCGCCACTGTCTCCTGCGAGGTCACCAGTGGGGTGAGGCCGATTCGCACGGGATAGGCGACGTCCTGGCAGGACGTGGCGGCGTTGGCCTGGAGCGGGACTAACAGGGTTGCGGTGGCGAGCAGAGCCGCGGCGGTGAGCCTGCGGAAACGCATGGGAGAACTACCTTCCGGCTAGTTGCGGGGGACGGCTTTCATGAGCAGGCCGTTCGGGTACGGCGCGGACGTGAACTTCACGCGCGCCGGACGGGTCGGGACCAGTCGCCAGCGTGCCGCGATGGTCGCGAGGGTGATGACGATCTCGGTCTGGGCGAAGGTGTTGCCGAGGCACTGGCGGTTGCCGCCGCCGAACGGGATGAACGCGCCGCGGGGGAGGGCGGCGGCGAACTCCGGAGTCCAGCGGTCGGGCCAGAAGCGTTCCGGGGAAGGGAAGTAGCGCTCGTCGTGGTGCAGCGCGTGCGGGCTGACGATCACCTCGGCGCCTGCGGGTAACGACACGTCGCCGAGTTGGACGCCGGTCAGCGTTCGGCGCATCACGAACCAGATCGGGTACTTGCGCAGCGTTTCCTGCACGATCTGGGCCGTGTAGTGCAGAGACTGGACGTCGGCGTAAGTCACCGGGCGGTCGCCCACTACCGCGTCGATCTCCTGGTGCAGGCGGCGTTCGATCTCCGGGTCGTTGCCGACCTCGTACAAGGCCCAGGCCAGGGCGATCGCGGTGGTCTCGATGCCCGCGGTCAGCAGGGTCAGGACCTCGTCGTAGGTCTGCTGGTCGGTCATGCGGGTGCCGTCCTCTTCGGCGAGCAGCAGCATGGAGAGGACGTCGCCGTTGTCGGTGCCGTCCGCGCGCCAGCTCTCGATCACCTGCAGCACAACGGCTTTCATGCGGGCGATGGCCGCGTCGAACTCCCTGTTGCCCGGCAGCGGGAGTTTCTCGACGAACGTGGGGGACAGCGCGCGGATCATGCCTTGCTGGATGACCGTGAAGATGGACCGGCGGACCTCCGCGACCGCGCGTTTGCCGATCTCCGTCGAGAAGAGCGTCTCGCCGACGATGGTGACCGCGAGCTCCTGCATGTCGTTCTCGATGGTGCGGATCTCGCCCGGCTGCCAGCGCGCAGCCAGCGAAGCAGCAGCACGAGCCATCGTCGAGGCATACGCTTCAATCCGTTCCCGATGGAAGGCCGGCTGCATCATCCGGCGCTGGCGCAGGTGGTACTCGCCGTTCGACAGCAGCAGGCCCGTTCCGAGATACGGCTGGAACTTGTCGAACATGGCGCCCTTGCGGAACTTCGATCCTTGCGACACCAGCACTTCGTGAGTCAGCGAAGGACTCGTGACGAAGTGCGCGTGCAGTGGGCCGAGGTCGAGACGCACCACGTCGCCGTGTTCGTGCAACGCGTCGGTGAACTTGGCGCGGTGGGCGAGCATGGACGGGGTGTGCCCGAGCAGCGGCCAGCGGCGAGGAGCCACCGGGACGGGCATTCGGACTCCTGAGGAGTTGGGCCGAATGGGGACGGACCACCCTAGGAGCCGTTTGGGGGAAGACGACAGTGCCTGAACGGGTGGTTCGTCATCACTCTGATGGTTCAGTGCGGACGCCGCTCGGGTGACTAAGCTCGTGCGTCATCCCCGATCCGCCACGAAAGACCGAAGAGGTGTTCCCCGTGGCAGAAACCCAGAACTGGGTACCGCTCGGCATCGACACGAACGTCCCGAGCATGGCCCGCGTCTACGACTACATCCTCGGTGGCGCCCACAACTTCGCCGCTGACCGGCAGGTCGGCGCGCAGATCGAGAAGCTGGTGCCAGGACTGCCCAGCGTCGCCAGACTCAACCGGCGGTTCCTCGGCCGCGCGGTGAACTTCCTGATGGACCAGGGGGTTCGCCAGTTCCTCGACATCGGCTCCGGCATCCCGACCGTCGCGAACGTGCACGAGGTCGCGCAGGAACGAGACCCGGCCGCGCGCGTCGTCTACGTCGACAAGGACCCGGTCGCCGTCGCACACAGTCAATTGATGTTGTCTGACAACGAGAACGCCGCCATCGTGCACGCCGACATGCGCGACCCGGAGGTGGTGCTGTCGAGCCCCAGGGTGAAGCAGTTGCTGCGCTTCGACGAACCTGTCGGCCTGTTGATGCTGCTCATGATGCACTGGGTGCCCGACGAGGACGGCCCGGAGAAGCTCGTCGCCCACTACCGCGACGCGCTGCCCGCCGGCAGCTTCCTGGTGATGACGCACGTGGCGAGGGACCAGATCGACGACAACGTCGACCAGGCCGCCGCGGTGGTGAACCGCAGCAAGAGCGCCGACCAGATGCACATGCGCACGCACGCGCAGGTCAGCGCGTTGTTCGACGGGTTTTCGCTGGTAGAGCCCGGTCTGGTCGGCTGCGGGGAGTGGCGCCCGGACGGACCTGGGGATTTCGCCGACGAGGCGTCGATGAACATGTTCTTGTACGCTGGGGTCGGTCGTAAGGACTGAAACCACGCTGTAGTGTCGGAGGATCACACGGTTGGCGCAATGGGCGCCGACTGCCGGTGGGTAAACTGCCGGACACTCTCCAACCCATACAGGGCAACGGGAATGACGAATCCAAGCCGAAGACCCGATGCCGCTCCGCCAACGGAGCCCGCCGCCGTCCGAGCGCGAGAAGCCTTGTCGCGCAAGTGGAGCTACCTGCTCAGCAGCGTCGTAGTAGTCGCGCTGAGCAGGGAGGAGCTGGACGCCGAACTGGGCGCCCAGCTCGACGCATTGTGCGCGGCGCTGCACAGCGAACCGTTCGACCCCGCTCCGTTCGAGGAGATGGGCGAGCGGCTCGTCGCTCTCGGTTACGTGAACGAGCCCGGCCTCAAGCGCACCGTCGACGTCCTCGGCAAAGGCTTGCTGGCGCTGGAGGAGTTCGCCGCGAGCGACCAGCACACCGTCCGCGTCGTTGGCGGCATCGGTGCGCTGACGTGCGGCTTCACCGCGGCGCGAGCACGCTTGATCCTGGACCAGCAGGAGAGCATGCAGCGTTCGCTGCTCAAGGCCGCCCATGACGCGCAACGGGACCAGCGCCAGAGCGAGGCGAAGTTCGAGGGCATCGCGTCCTCGTCCACCAACGGCGTCCTGATCGTCGGCCTCGACGGGCGCCTCGCGTGGGGCAACGACTCGATCGCGGTGATCATCGGACGTCCGCCGGAGCCGGGCACCCGTCTCGTCGAGCTCATCGCGCCGACGTCGATCATCGTGTTCCGCGAGATGATGGAACGTGTTCTGTCCGAACGCGACGAGTTCGAGCGGGAACCGATGCACCTCGTGCGCGGTGACGGCGAGTTCGCCAAGGTGACGCTCACGGCATCGCTGCTGCGGGACGACGAGGGCAAGCCCAGCCACGTCCTGGTGATGGCGGACGACGACACGGAACTGGCGCTGCTGCAGGGAGAACTGCGCCGCCAGTCGCTGCACGACGTGCTGACGGGCCTGCCGAACCGGCAGTTCTTCACCACCCACCTGGAAACCGTGCTGCGCAGGGCCGATCCCGAGTTCGGTGTGACGATCCTCCACCTCGACCTCGACGCGTTCGGCCTGGTCTGCAACAGCCTCGGCGCACGGGTCGGCGAACACCTGCTCCAGCACGTCTCACGCAGGCTGCGGGCCGTGCTGTCGCACGAGCAGACCATGATCGCGCGGTTCGACGGCGACGAGTTCGGCGTCGTCGTGGAGAACACCGCTCTGACACCGGACATCGCGACCACGATGGCGGCCATCAACGCCGACCTGGGCGAACCGACCTATGTGGACGGTCACGGCCTGGCGGTGTCGGTGAGCGCCGGCGTCGTGCACCGGCCGTTGCCCGACGTCGACCCGGTGGAACTGCTGCGCACGGCCGATCTGGCGTTGCGGCAGGCCAAGCGCGACCGCCGCGGGCAGTGGGAGTTGTTCCACACCAGCGAGGACGCGGACGGACGGCGCGACGCCGCACTGGCCGTGGTGATGCCAGGAGCTTGGGAACAGGGCGACATCGGCGTGGTCTACCGGCCCGTGCGCGAGCTGGCGACCGGCGACCTGGCCGGCGTCGAAGCCTTGCTGCACTGGGACCTGTCCGACCGCTGCGCCGCACTCGCCGACGACAGCGGGCTCATCCTGCCGATGGGCGAGTGGCTGATCAGGATCGCGGCCGGCCAGGCGCAGTGGTGGCGCCAGCGCGGCGAGCTCGACCAGCAGTTCGGCGTGCGGCTCACGCACCACCAGTCGACCGACGCGGACCTGGTGTCACGGGTGGCGAAGGTGCTGGAGGAGACCGGTATGCCGCGCGGCAGGATGACCCTGAGCATGCCGGTCGGCGTGCTGGGCGTGGCCGACGCCGCGGACAGCCTGAGCACGCTGGCGGACATGGGAGTGCGGATCGCGCTCGACGACTTCGGGCTCGGGCCGCGCGACCTCGCCTGGCTCTCGGAACTGCCCGTGGTGTCCGTGCTCGTGCCGCAAGATCTGGTGCGGCGGCAGGATCCTCGTTCCGCCGCACTGATCCCGGCCGTGCGCGAACTCGGCGTGAAGATCTGCGTCGACGGCATCGAGACCGCCGAGCAGGCCCAGTGGTGGACGGAAATGGGCGCCGATCTCGCGAACGGCGCCCACCTCGGTTCCCCGCTCGACGCGGGAGAGTTCCTGCGAAAGCTGAGCTAGATCGTGCGCTGCCACGCGACCACGGCGTTGTGGTAGCGCACGGCGGTGTTGGTGTCGAAGTTGAAGACGTGCCCGTACCCGTTGACGACGAAGCCGTCCACTCGCGGTGCCTTGGGGTAGAACGGCTTCTCGGACCTGACCAGGGCGTCCGACGACGAGCAGTCGGCACCGAGCGGCGGGGTGCCGCAGAAGTAGTCGGCCGAGGTCTGGACGGTCATCACCGGCACGTTGATCAGGGCGCTCACGGGTAGCACGAGGTTGGACATCAGGGCGGTGGTGACGAACTCGCCGGCCGAGACGACGTCCTTCGTGGCCTCGTCGAGGTCCACCACCGCGGGCACGTTCGGGCCAGGCGCGTGGAACATGGTGTAGCGGCTGCCCGGCACCGTGGTCAGGTAGCCGACGTCGAGGCCGCGCAGGCTCAGCTTCGAGTCGAGCGGGGCGGGGATCAGGTTGGTCAGCGCGGGCACGGCCCTGATGTAGTCCCACTGGTGCGTCATGCCGGTGACCAGGACGCCGTCGACGTCGCGGTACCTGCCCGCCTCGGCCATCGCGATGGCCGAGCCGATCGAGTGCCCGCCCACGAGCACCTTGCTGAACCGCGGACGCAGGTTCTGGATGACCTGGTGCACCGCTTCGGCCTGGTTCGGGACGTCGACCAGGATGCTGAGCGGCTTCGTGCTCCTACCGGAGCCGATCCGGTCCACGACCATGGTCGCGATGCCCGCGCCGTTCATCGCCCGCGTGACCGAACGGGTCTCGCCGTTCACCGGGATGTCCCAGTACCCGCCGGTGTACGTGCCTCCGGGCACGAGCACCTGGACTGTCCTGGCTCCCTGCGGAACGCAGAGCCTGCCGTACATCGTCTGCCGGATGAGCCCGAACTGAACGGGCGTGTACACGTCCTCGCAAGTTGTCTGCGCGGCGCTCGCCGGCGTGGGTACCGGTATGAACGCGGCGAGCAGCACGGCGGCACAGAGCCGGCGGAAACGCATGGGGGAACAACCTCCAGCTAGCGGGGGACGACCTTCATCATCAGGTCGTTGGGGTAGGCCGCATTGGTGAACGTGGTGCGCACGGGCCGGTCGGGGACCAACCGGTAGCGCGAGCAGACCGTCGCCACGACGATGGCGATCTCGGTCAGCGCGAAGTGGTTTCCGATGCACTGGTGGACGCCGCCGCCGAACGGGACGTACGCGCCCTTCGGCAACAACGCGGCGCGTTCGGGCGTCCAGCGGTCCGGGTCGAAGCGCTCGGGGTCCGGGAAGTGCTCCGGGTCGTGGTGCATCGTGTACGGGCTGAGGATCACCTCGGTGCCCGGCGCCAGGACAGCGCCGCCGAGCTCGACCTCCTCGGCCGTGCGGCGCATGACGAGCCAGAGCGGGTACTTGCGCAGAACCTCGTGCGCCACTTGGCCGATGTACGTCAGCTTCGGCACGTCGTCGATGGTGACTGGCCGCCCGGCCAGCACGTCGTCGATCTCCGCCTGCACCCGCTGTTCGACCTCGGGGTTGGCGGCGATCTCGTGGAAGATCCAGGCCAGTGCCAGCGCGGTGGTCTCGATGCCCGCGGTCAGCAGCGTGACGACCTCGTCGAAGACCTGCTCGTCGGTCATCGGTTCGCCGGTCTCGGGATCCCTGGCGGCCAGCAACATCGTGAGGAGGTCCTGGTGGTCGGTGCTGGAATCACTGCCGTCGCGCCGGCTCTCGATGACCTCGTGCACGATCGCGCGCATCCGGGCGATCGCCTCGTCGAACTCGCGGTTGGCCGGGATGGGCAGCTTCTCGACGAATCCCGGTGAGAGCGCGCGCAGGATCCCGTTCTTGATGATCACGAAGACCGACCGGCGGGCCTCGGCGATCGCTTTCTTGCCGATCTCGGTGGAGAACAGCGACTCGCCGACGATCGTGACGGCGAGGCCCTGCATGTCCGCTTCCAGTTGCCGCACCTCGCCTGGCCGCCAGCCGTCCAGCAGGCCGAGTGCCGCGCGGGACATGATCGTCGCGTAGCCCGCGATCCGGTCGCGGTGGAACGCCGGCTGCATCATCCGGCGCTGGCGCAGGTGGAAGGACCCGCTCGACACCGCCAGTCCGTTGCCGACGAACGCGCGGAACTTGTCGTACATCCGGCCTTTGTGGAACTTCGGCGCGTCCGTGACCAGCACCTGATGCGTCAACTTCGGGCTGGCGACGAAATAGGCCCGCATCGGACCTAAGTGGACTTCGACGAGATCACCTTGAACTCGCAGATTCCTGGTGAATGCGAATCTTTTCCTGAGCATAGGCAACGAGTGCCCGAGAAATGGCAGCCTGCCGGGTGCCACCGGGACGGACATCATCGCTCCTCGCGAGGTGGAAAGAGATCGGGCCACCCTATGAGTCGTTCGGGGCAGAGTGACAGTGCCCGATCGGGTGGCTTGCGTTCACACTTGTGGCGTAGTCGAGTGCGCTTTGTGCATGACTAAGCTAGTGCGTCCGCAACCTGAAGAGGTGGTCAGCGTGTCCAGCGAGCAGAACTGGGTTCCACAGAGCGTGGATGTTTCCGTGCCCAGTGCGGCGAGGGTCTACGACTACCTGCTCGGGGGCGCGCACAACTTCGCGGTCGACCGCGTCATGGGGGACAAGGCCGAGCAGATGATGCCGCACTCCCGCAGCGCGGCCAGGCTCAACCGGGCCTTCCTGCGCCGTGCCGTGCGCTTCATGACGGATCAGGGCGTGCGGCAGTTCCTGGACATCGGCTCGGGCATCCCGACCGTGGCCAACGTGCACGAGGTCGCGCAGGAGGAGGCGCCCGAGTGCCGCGTCCTGTACGTGGACCGTGATCCCGTCGCCGTCGCGCACGGCGACCTGATCGTCGCGGGCAACGACCAGGTCGGCGTGCTGCAGGCGGACATGCGCGACCCGGAGAGCATCCTGAACAGCGGTGAGCTGAACAGGCTGCTCGACCTCGATCAGCCGGTCGGTCTGCTGATGCTGTTCATGGTGCACTGGGTGCCGAACGAGGCGGACCCGCAGAGCCTGCTCAAGCGCTACCGGGAGGCCCTGCCCAGCGGGAGCTTCCTCGCGATCTCGCACATGGCGGGCGACCACGTCAACGACGAGGCCAGGGCCGTGACCGACAGGATGAGCAAGTCGGGCGGCGGCGCCGTCACCTATCGCGACCGCGACGAGATCGAGGGCTTCTTCGGTGATTTCGAACTGGTCGAGCCCGGACTGGTCAAGTACGCCGAATGGCGACCTGCCGGTCCCGGTGACATCTCGGACGATCCGGCGGTGAACAGGATCGCGTTCGCCGGTATCGGCCGGAAGCCATAACGATTATCGATGGTGTGAAGTTGATTCACACGGCCGGTTGAGGTGTGACCGACTGTGCGTGGGTAAACTGCCGGGACCTTCTGAGTCATTGCGAGGCTGTCCTCGAATGTCCAACCCGGGTCGAATATCTGGTGTAACGCCTTCGCCGCAGGACAATGCGCGGGCGCGGATGACGCTTGCCCGGAAATGGTCGTATCGCCTGCTCAGCGCGGTGGCGATTCCGCTGGGGCGCGAAGATCTCGACGAGGAACTGCGCATCCGCCTGGACGCGTTGTGCGCGATGCTGCACGAAGAACCGTTCGTCACTACCCCGATCGAGGCTGTCGGCGCTGATTTGGCGACACTCGGTCACCTCGGGAAGTTCGGGCTGCGCTGCACGAGCGAGGTGCTCGGCAAGGGTCTGCTGGCGCTGCCGGAGTTCCAGCCGGTGCAGCGCTACGCGGAACGGATCGCGCTCGCGATGGGCGCGCTCGGCGCCGGCTTCACCGCGGCCAACGCCGAGTCGGTGCTCGCGCAGCAGGAGAGCATGCAGCGCTCGTTGCTCAAGGCGGTCCGCGACGCGAACTGGAACCTCAAGGAGAGCGAGGCCCGGTTCAACGAGGTGGTCACGTCGTCCACCAACGGCGTGCTGATCGTCGACCTCGACGGGCGCCTGCTGAAGGTGAACGCGGCCATCGGCCAGATCCTCGGGCACACCTCGGACGAGCTCACCGGCGTGCCGCTGCTCGACCTGATCGAGCCCGCCTTCACCGAGATGCTGCGGGAGGCGATGACCGAGCTCGCCGCCGGCGCCGTCGACCGCGTCCGGCAGTCGCAACGGTTGCTGCGCAAGGACGGCGAGTCCGCGCGGGTCACGCTGACGGCGTCGCTGCTGCGCGGTGCCGACGACGAGCCGATGCACTTCGTCGTGGTGGTCGAGGACGGCACCGAACTGGCGTTGCTGCAGAACGAGCTCAAGCGGCAGTCGCTGCACGACGCGCTGACCGGGCTGCCGAATCGCCAGTTCTTCACCACGCGGCTGGAGATCGCGCTGCGCAAGAGCGATTCCGAGCACGGCATCACGGTCTTCCACATCGACCTCGACGCGTTCGGCATGCTGCGCGACACCTTCGGCGGCCGGGTCGTCGAACGGTTCCTGCAGCACGTGGCGCAACGGCTGCAGGCGTTGCTGGCGGGCGAGAAGGTCATGATCGCCAGGTTCGGCGGCGACGAGTTCGGCGTCCTCGTGGAGAACACCGCGACCACGCCGGGCATCGACACGATCATGAGGAGCATCAACGACGACCTGGCGCTCGAACCGACCTTCGTGGAAGGCCACGGGGTGTCGGCGTCGGTCAGCGCGGGTGTCGTGCACCGGCCGGGCAGCGACGTGGAACCGCTCGACGTGCTGCGCGCGGCGGAACGGTCGTTGCGCAGGGCCAAGAAGGGCAGGCGCGGGCAGTGGGAGCTGTTCCACGCCGGTCAGGACGCCGAGGAACGCCGCGACGACGCGCTGGCCGTGGAGATGCCGGCCGCGTGGGAGAACGGTGAGATCACCGTGCGGTACCAGCCGATCGTCCGGCTGACGGACGGTTCGGCCGTCGGCGTCGAAGCGGAGTTGAGCTGGGACAGGCCGGGATCCGGCGTGCTGGGCCACGACCGATGCGCTGAACTCGCCGAGCAGACCGGGCTGATCCTGCCGCTCGGCGGGTGGCTGCTGCAGGTCGCCGGCGGTCAGTCGACGTGGTGGCGGCAGCGCGGGCAGTTCGACAAGCCGCTGGCCGTGCGGCTCACCGCGCACCAGGCGTCCGACGCGGACCTGGTCTCACGGGTGGTCGACGCGCTCGACCAGATCGGGATGCCCGGCGAGAAGCTGATGATCAGCATGCCCGGCGCGGTGCTGGCCGGGGCCGACGCCGCGGACAACGTCGCGGTGCTGGCGCGCATGGGCGTCCTGACGGCGATCGACGACTTCGGCATGGGGCCGCTGGACTTCGGCCTGCTCGCCGCCGACATCCCGCTGCGCGCCGTCCGGGTGGCGCGTGGACTGGTGGAGAGCCGGTCCGAGTACGTTGCCGCGCTGCTGCCGTTGCTGCGGGAGCGGGGCGTGGCGGTCGCCGTGGAGGGGATCGACAGCGCCGAACTGGCCGCGTGGTGGCGTGACGCCGGTGCGGACTACGCGACCGGCGACCACTTCGGGGTGGCTCGTGAGCCTGGTGAGTTCCTGGAGAAGCTGGATCTCCGGTGACCGGACGGGGTCGGGGTCACGTCCGGCCACCGGAGGAGTTCGTGGTCTAACCAGTGAAACCGGCCAGGGCCTTGGTGAATTCGTAGGTCTGCTGGTTGATGCCGCTGCATGAGGAGCTCATTGCCCCGCAGTTACCGCGGTCCCGGTTCACGGCCCAGAAAGAGACGCGCGACAGGTGCTTGGAGTTCGCCCAGCCCACGATGTCGCGGAAGTTCTGTGGGGTAACGGTTTCGCCGGTGTCGGTCTTGCCGTTCATCGACGAGAGGCCGCTGCGCCGGTACGCAGCGTCGTCCGTGAGGCCGTACGTCGACTTGACGTGGTTCTTCAGGCCGTCGACGGCGCTCTTGGTGTACGCGAACATGTCGCCGCCGGTGCCCCAGTCGAACGGCATGACGGCCCACGTGTCGATCGGCGCGCCGAGCTCCTTGGCTCGCGTGATCAGGCGCTTGCCCCAGGAGTTCGGGCCGGTGCGGTCGGTCGGCATGGTGATGACCGTCTTCACGCCGGGGTTGTTCTGCTTGATGATCTTCAGTGCGCCGAGCACCCGGTCCTGCGTGGTGTTGTTCTCGAACTCGGCCGCCTCGATGTCGATGTCGATCGCCTTGAGCGCGTAGGCGTCGATCACCTTCTGGTAGGCGCCGGCCAGTGCGCTCGCGGAGCTGCAGAACTGGCCGAGCTTGTTGCCGGACCAGCCGCCGATCGACGGCACCGCGTCACCACCGGCCGCGCGGATCGAGTTGATCAGGGTCTTGTCCGACCCGGTCAGCGAACGGCTGCCGTCCCACTTCGGGTTGCAGGTGCCGTCACTCAGGATGAACGCGAGGGTGAACGACTTGATGCCCGTCTGCTGCATCACCGTGGCGGGGTTGGGCTGACCGCCCCACTGGTAGAGGTAGGGGGCCGCGAGCACGGGGTTGACGGCCGCCTGTGCGGTCGTGGGCAGCATGATCGCCGCGCACGTGGCAGCGACAGCGCCGACGAGGAACCGCTTCATCAGTCCTCCAAAGACTGCTCGGTCCAGGGCGGCGGAGCTGGCAGTGAGGGGGCTCACAACGTCTTCAAAAATGGACTAGACCACCACTATCTGTCAAGAAGGTAGACGAAATCGCCGCCGACCCGTCGGGCGGCCTTTGACGATCTTGTCGGTGCCGCGTGGTGCAATCGAGTCGTGGCACTTCCACCCCAGCTGGTCCGCCGGAAGCCGGAGACGCGCCCGCGTCCCCGGTGGGACGCCGCTGCCCAGCGGGTCTTCGAGCACGAGGGCTTCGTCCGGGTGCTCGGCGGCCCCGGCACCGGCAAGACGACGCTGCTCGCCGAACTGGCCGCGCACGTCGTGCTGGAGCACGGGGCCGATCCCGAGAACGTGCTCGTGCTGACGGCGAACAGGCGCGCGTCGGTGGCGTTGCGCGCGCAGATCACACAGCTGCTGACGGGGCACCTGTCGGCGATTCGCGAGCCGTTGGTGCGGACCGTGCACTCCTACGCGTTCGCGGTGCTGCGCAACCAGGCGGTGCTGCTCGACGAGCCGCCGCCGCGGTTGCTGTCCGGCCCGGATCAGGACGCGATGGTGCGCGAACTGCTCGCCGGTGACGTCGAGCTGGGCGCGTTGAAATGGCCGGAGCGGTTGCGGCCGGCCCTGGAGCTGCCGGGGTTCGCGCACGAGCTGCGGGATCTGCTGCTGCGGGCGGCGGAACGCGGTCTCGGGCCGGAGGACCTGATCGAGCTCGGCGAGCAGCACGGGCGGGACGTGTGGGTGGCCGCCGGGCGGTTCGGGGCGCAGTACGAGGCGGTGAACCTGCTGTCCGGCATGGACTCCGCGACGGCGTACGCCCCCGCCTACGACGCGGCGGAGCTGGTGTCGTCGGCCTACGCGGCGTTCATCAACGACGAGGACCTGCTGTTCGGTGAACGGCGGCGCGTGCGGTATCTGCTGGTCGACGACGCGCAGCACCTCGATCCGATGCAGTACTCGCTGATCCGCTCGCTCGGGTCGGAGGCCGCGCGGTTCGTGCTGGCCGGTGATCCGGACCAGGCGATCTTCACGTTCCGCGGCGCCGACCCGGAGATCCTGCGGGACGTCGACGGCGAGACCGTGGTGCTGCGGCAGTCGCACCGGATGATGCCCGAGGTCAGGGACGCGGTGGCCCGGCTGGCTGCCCGGCTGCCCGGTGCTTCTCCGTCACGCCTGGTGGAGCCGGTCGAGGGCGAGGGGTCCGTGCAGGTGCGGTTGCTCGCGTCGGCCGCGCAGGAGGCGACGTGGGTGGCGGACCAGTTGCGGCGCTCGCACCTGGCCGACGAGGTGCCGTGGTCGCAGATGGCCGTGGTGGTGAGGTCGGCGACGTTGTCGTTGCCGGTGCTGCAACGGGCTTTGCTCGCCGCCGGTGTGCCGGTGTCCGTGGCGTCGGACGAGTTGCCGTTGGCACAACAGCCTTCCGTGCGTCCGTTGCTCGCCTTGGTTCGTGCCGCGGCCGCGCCCGGAACGTTGGACGAGGACACGGCGGCGATGTTGCTGTCGTCGTCTTATGGCGGTGCGGATCCGTTGGCACTGCGGCGGTTGCGGCGTGGTCTGCGGCGGCTGGAGATGGCGGCGGGCGGGGACAGGCCGAGCGGCGACCTGCTGGTCGAGGTCGTGGAGACCGCGGACAGGCTGGCGGCGCTGGAGGACGCGGAGTCGTTGCCCGCACGGCGGATCGGGCACCTGCTCGCGTTGGCGCGCAAGGCGATCGAGGCGGGGAGGTCCGTCGAGGTCGTGCTGTGGGACCTGTGGACGGCGACCGGTCTGCAGGACCGGTGGGTGGCGCAGTCGGCCCGGCCCGGCATGCCGGGCATGCAGGCGGACCGCGACCTCGACGCGATCGTGGCGCTGTTCGAGGCGGCCGCGAAGTACGTCGACCGGCTGCCGGGTTCGGGCGTCGCCGGGTTCGCGGACTACCTGGAGTCGCAACGGATCGTGGGCGACACGCTGGCCGCCTCCGCCCCGACCGGGGAGGCGGTGTCCGTGCTGACGGCGCACTCGGCGGCGGGTCGTGAGTGGGAGGTCGTCGCGGTGCCCGGCGTGCAGGAGGGCAGCTGGCCGGACCTGCGGTTGCGCGGCACCGTGCTGGGCGTCGAACGCATGGTGGACGTGCTGGCCGGGCTGGAGCCCTCGGTGTCGGCGGTGGCACCGATCCTGGCGGAGGAACGCCGGCTGCTGCTGGTCGCGGCCTCGCGGGCCCGGTCGAAGCTGCTGATCAGCGCCGTTCGGGGCGAGGACGAGCAGCCGTCGCGGTTCCTGGACGAGATCGAGTCGTCCGCCGAGGACGAACGGAAGCTGCACCGGCCGCAGCGCGGTCTGGTGCTGGGCGAACTGGTCGGCGAGCTGCGCCGGGTGGTGTGTTCGGACACCGAGGACGTCGATCGCCGTTTCCGGGCCGCCGAGCAACTGGCCCGGCTGGCCGAGGCGGGCGTGCCCGGTGCGCACCCGGAGTCCTGGTACGGCCTGGCGGAGGTGTCCGTCGACTCTCCACTGTGGACGGAGGATCAGAAGGTCAGCGTGACGCCGTCGACCATCGAGGTGATCACGAAGTGCCCACTGCGGTGGGTCGTGGAACGGCACGGTGGCCAGGACCCGGCCGAGCTCGCCTCGGTCACGGGCACGCTGGTCCACGCGCTGGCGCAGGCCGCGGCCTCGGGAGCCGACTCCGCGCAGTTGCGGGTGAAGCTGGACGAGGCGTGGGCCGCGGTGGACGCGGGCGCCCCGTGGTTCTCCCGCCGCGAACGCCAGCGCGTGGAGAAGATGCTCGACACGTTCCTCGCGTGGCTGACGATGAGCCGCAGCCAGCTCACGCAGGTCGCCGTCGAGGAGGAGATGGTCGTCGAGGTGCCCAAGCGCGACGGCGGGCCTTGGTTGCAGGTTCGAGGCCGGGTCGACCGTCTCGAACACGACGAGGACGGCCGCCCCGTCGTGATCGACCTCAAGACCGGCAAGAGCCCGGTGTCGCGGGAGGCGTCGCAGGAACACCCGCAGCTGGCCGTCTACCAGCTGGCGTCGTCGCTGGGCGGCTTCACCCACATCGGACTCGGAACCGAGCCAGGCGGTGCCCGCCTGCTCTACGTGGCGAAGGAGGACAAGAAGACAGGAGCTGTCGAACGCACCCAGGCGCCGCTGGACGAACAGGGCGTGCGGGCGTGGCTGGAGGTCGTGCAGGGTGCCGCGGAGTCCGTGCTCGGGCCGCAGTACACGGCTCGGGAGAACGCGGACTGCGATCGCTGCCCGGCGCGCACGACGTGCCCGGTCCACCCCTCCGGGCGGCAGGTCAGTGAGTAAGTACTGTTGACCTGCGCGTTTCTCGTTCTCGAACTGTCGGCGAACACACCGTCCCGGGTGGTGCGGACACGTTCGGCCTGGGTAGGAAGATGTACCGGTGACCGTCAGCCCGTTTGAGATCGCGGAGGCGCTCGGGCTGAACAAGCCGACACCCGAGCAGGCCGAGGTGATCGCCGCACCCGCGCAGCCCGCGCTGGTGATCGCGGGCGCCGGAGCGGGCAAGACCGAGACCATGGCCGCGCGCGTGGTGTGGCTGGTCGCGAACGGGCTCGTGCTGCCCGATCGCGTGCTCGGCCTGACGTTCACGCGCAAGGCCGCGCGCCAGCTCGCGGACCGCGTGCGTGCCCGGCTGCGCAGGCTGGCGGGATCGTCCCTGCTGGACGAACTCGATCCCAGCGGCGAGCGCAAGATGGCCGTGCTGACCGGCGAGCCCGTCGTGCTGACGTACCACGCCTACGCGGGACGCCTGGTGACCGAGCACGGGCTCCGGTTGCCGGTGGAGCCCGGCGTGCGGCTGCTGACGCAGACGGCGTCGTGGCAGCTCGCGCACCGGGTCGTGTCGACGTGGGCCAAGGACCTGGACACGGACAAGGTGCCGGCGACGGTCACCGGGTACCTGTTGTCGCTGGCCGGTGAGCTGGGCGAGCACCTCGTGACGCCCGACGCGTTGGAGGCGCACGCCCTGGAGCTGTGCGCGTTGATCGAGAACGCGCCGCGCGCACCTCGCCAGCGGGAGGCACTGCCGGAGAAGCTGAAGGAAATCGTTGCGGCGCAACGGTTGCGGATCGCGATGCTGCCGTTGCTGGACGCGTACCAGCAGCGCAAGCGCAAAGAGGCCGCTTTGGACTTCGCGGACCAGATGTCGCTGGCCGCGCAGCTGGCTTCGTTCGACGAGGTTTCCACCGGAGAACGTGAGCGCTACGGCGCCGTTCTGCTGGACGAGTACCAGGACACCGGGCACGCGCAGCGCGTGCTGCTGCGGTCGTTGTTCGGTGAGGGCGAGCCGATGCCGGTCACGTCGGTGGGCGACCCGGCGCAGGCCATCTACGGCTGGCGCGGGGCGTCCGCGGCGAACCTGCCGCGCTTCGCCGACGACTTCCCGCCGACGCGGAAGTTCGGGCTGCTGACCAGTTTCCGCAACCCGCCCGAGGTCCTGGAACTGGCGAACGCCGTGTCGTTGCCGCTGCGCGAGGCCGGTCTGGACGTCGAGGAACTGCGCGCGCGGCCGGGTGCCGGTGCCGGTGACGTCCGGCTCGCCCTGCACACCGACATCCGCGCCGAGCTCGACTGGATGGCGGACAACGTCGCCGCGCAGTGGGAGGCGCACCTCGACGCCGAGGGCGCCCCGCCGACCGCGGCCGTGCTGGTGCGCCGCCGTTCGGACATGGCCGCCATCGCCGCGGCCCTGCGCGAACGCGGCCTGCCGGTCGAGGTCGTCGGCCTCGGCGGCCTGCTGGACGAGCCTGAGGTGCGCGACCTGGTGTCCGCTCTGCGAGTGCTCGTCGATCCCTTGGCGGGCACCGCCGCCGCTCGTCTGCTGACCGGTTCGCGCTGGCGGCTGGCGGCCGTCGACCTGGCGGCGTTGTGGTCGCGGGCCCGTGAACTGGCGGGGGTCGCACCGCGACAGTCCGTTGTGGACGATCCACTGCTGGTCCTGGCGGACGCGTTGCCCGGCGAACACGCCGAACAGGCGGGCCTCGCCGACGCCCTGGACGATCCCGGCGACCCCGACGCCTACTCCACCGACGGCTACCGGCGCATCCGGCGGCTCGGCGGCGAGCTGGCGACGTTGCGGCGCAGGCTCGACCAGCCGCTGTCCGAACTGGTGGCCGACGTCGAACGCACGCTGCTGCTGGACATCGAGTCGATGTCGCGCCCCGGCATGGTCGGCCGCGCGCACCTGGACGCGTTCTCCGACGTCGTGACGGACTTCGCTGCCGCCTCCCCGTCCGCGACGCTCCCGTCGTTGCTCGACTACCTCTACACGGCCGAACACGCGGAAGACGGCCTGGAACCCGGCGAGGTCGAGGTCTCCGAGGACCGGGTGCAGATCCTGACCGTCCACTCGGCGAAAGGCCTGGAGTGGCGGATCGTCGCGCTGCCGCACCTGGTCCGCGACGTGTTCCCGGGCCGCAAGAAGTCCTCGTGCTGGCTCAAGTCCGTGACCGAACTCCCGGCTCCACTGCGCGGCGACTCGGCCGACCTGCCCACGCTGAAGCTGTCCGCAGGCTACAACCGCAAGGAGGTCGACGAGGCGCTGACGATCCACGCGGAGGAGTTCGAGGAACGCCGCCTCGTCGAGGAACGCCGCCTCTTCTACGTGGGCGTGACGCGAGCCGAGCACAGCCTGCTGATGTCGGGCCACTGGTGGGCGGAGGCCGGTGACAAGCCGAAGGGCCCGTCGGTGTTCCTGCAGGAGATGCACGAGGTCCTGCAACGCGACACCGCGCCGGGCGACATCTCCGTCTGGACCCCGGAACCCGATGCGGACACCCCGAACCCGCTGGCCGAAGACGTCAAGACCTCGCAATGGCCTGCCGACCCCTTGGGCAAGCGCCGCGACGCCGTGGTCGAAGGCGCGACGATGGTCCTGTCAGCTCTGGACGCCCTGCGCAACGCCCCACCGGCCCCGCTGCCGCTGATCTTCGACGAGCCCGCCGCCGAGGTCCTGGACGAGGACTACCCGCCGCCCACCGACGAGCCCCCGGACGACGACTTCCCGCCAGAGCCGGAACCACTCCCCGACGACGTGGTCCCGGACGACCCGGAAATGCCGATCGACGAGGACCCGGAAGGCTGGGCCCGCGACGTGGACGTGCTGCTGGCCGAACGCGCCGCCTCGCAGAACCGCCGCGAACAGGTGGCCCTGCCGGACCACCTCTCGGTCTCCCAACTGGTGGAGCTCGCGAAGGACCCGGACCTGCTGGCCCGCCGCCTGCGCCGCCCACTCCCGTTCCCGCCGAACCCACTGGCGCGCCGAGGCACCGCCTTCCACACGTGGCTGGAGAACCGCTTCGGAGCCACCCGCCTGCTCGACATCGACGAACTCCCCGGAGCAGGCGACGCCGACGCGGCCCCGGACGCGGATCTGGAGAGGTTGAAGGAGTCGTTCCTGGCCAGCGCCTGGGCGGACCGCACCCCGCACGACGTCGAGGTGCCGTTCGAGGCGGAGTTCGACGGCATCTCGGTCCGCGGCCGCATGGACGCCGTCTACCGCGACCCGGACGGCTGGACCGTCGTCGACTGGAAGACCGGCGCCGTCCCGGACTCCGACGCCCTGCCCGCGCTGTCGGTGCAGCTCGCCGCGTACCGGCTGGCTTGGGCCGCTCTGGTCGGCGCGCCGCTGGAACAGGTGCGGGCCGCTTTCCACTACGTGCGGCACGACCACACGGTGCGGCCGGCGGATCTGCTGGAGGAGCAGGGTCTGAAGGACCTGATCAGGTCCGTGGAGTCGTGATCGGGCGCGTCAGGCCTGAGGGCTGCTGCCGGCCGGTGCGTGCGACGCCTTGAGCACCCGCTCGTACAGCACCTCGAGCAGCCACCGCCCGAACAGCGACGGCCCGAACTCCGGCGAGCGGTCCTCCGGCGGCACCATGAGGTCGGCGGTGCTGTCGTCGCCCACGACGACGCCGATGCCGTAGTAGTCGAGTTCGATGTACGACCAGGCCTGGGACTCTTCGGTGCGGGGGAGCATCACCGCGCACGGGGCCAGGGTCAGGAGGGTGCCGCACGACTGGAGGGCGCGGTCCGTGGTGGACTCGCTCACCAGGACGCCGACCAGTTCCACCGCCGCCACCGGGAGGCGGTCGTGTGCGTCCGGCTCGAACCACGAGCGGAACCACGACGGGTCGGCTCGCGGGGGCCAGCCGTTCGCGGTTCTCCACTCGTGCACTTCGGGCAGCAAACGCACCACCGCGGACACCTGCTGGCCCAGGACGGCGACGTCGGGTACGACGACTCCGTCCCAGCCGAGCGCGGTTGCGGCGCGTTCAAGCAGCGATTGCACAGGGCGCATCCTAAGGTTCCTCGCGCGGAAAATGACAGCGTTTGCGGGACACTTGGTTAAGGATTACCCAGGGTGGTCATGGTGAGCCTTTGGCGACTTTCCACGCCCATGCGACGAGTGGGATCTGCAGTGGCAGGCGGCCGTAGGCGATGGCACGGGCTTTGGGTGATTTGTCCCGGAAATCGAGAGCCATTTTCACGTTCGCCGGAAACACGGCGACGAAGAGCGCGACGGCCGCGAAGCCGCCCAGGCGGCGCGTTCGGGGAGTGGCCACGGCCGCTGCCACGGCGAGTTCGGCCACGCCGGACACGTACGTCCACTGCCGCGGGGTGCCGGGCAACGAGCGGGGGACGATCGCGTCGTAGTACTTCGGCCTGCTGAAGTGGGTAGCTCCGGCCAGGCCTAGCAGTGCGGCGAGCGCCAGCGCCGATCGCGCTCGGGAACGGGTTGGTTCCATGCCGTCACCCTGTCATGCCTACGCCACGTAGGCGAGATGGGGCTGGCCTATTCTCCACGGGCGTGGCAGGTGATTCTCGTCATTCCGAACGCGCCGCTGTCGCCGCGCTGACCGATTCCTTCGTCGCCGGGCTCTGCGACTGGATCACGATTCCGGGCATCGGGGTCGATCCCCGGCATCACGTTGACGTGCGGAGATCTGCCGAATGGCTCGCAGATCAGCTTCGCGGCGACGGGTGGCCGGAGGTCGCGATCTGGGGTGACGGACCGGCGCTTCCCGCCGTGTTCGCGTGCTGGCCCGCGGCGGATCCGGAGGCGCCGACCGTGCTCGTTTACGGGCACCACGACGTGCAGCCTGTCGATCCGGTCGAACGCTGGGAGCATCCGCCGTTCGAGCCCGTGATCAGCGGTGACGAGATCAGGGGACGGGGTGCGAGCGACGACAAGGGACAGGTCGCGATGCACCTGCTCGCGGTGAAAGCACATCTGGCCGCCACCGGACAGAATGCGCCGGGCGTCACGCTGAAACTCTTCGTCGAAGGCGAGGAGGAATCGGGTTCGCCGCATCTGCGAAAGCTGCTCGAAGATCACCACGACGAACTCGGCTGTGATCTTGTGGTGTTCACCGACACGGCATTGCACGAACGCGACGCACCGACGGTCAACACCGGGCAACGGGGTGTTCTCGGCGGCGAGATCACGTTCTTCGGCGGCACCGACGACGTCCATTCCGGGCGTGCGGGCGGCGCGATTCCGAACCCGGCGACGGCGCTCGCGAAACTCATCGCCGCGCTGCACGACGACGACAACCGGATCCAGCTCGAAGGCTTCTACGACGACGTCGCGGAACCGACCGCGAAAGAACGCGAGGACTACGCGGCGCTGCCGTTCGACGAGCGGAAGTGGCTGGCGCACAACGGAGGCGGCGCCCAGGCGACGCACGGTGAGACCGGCTACAGCACGTTCGAACGGATCTGGGTGCGGCCCACCGCCGAGATCAACGGCATCAACAGCGGCTACACCGGACCCGGCCTGAAGACGATCATCCCGGCGTCCGCCACGGCGAAGATCAGCTTCCGGCTCGTGCCCGACCAGCAGCCGGACAAGGTCGCGGAACAGCTCAAGCAGTTCGTCGCCCGGCACACGCCGAACGGCATCACGGCCGAGGTGAGCTTCCGGGGCGAGGGCGTCCCGCCGTACGCGATCAGCCCGGACGACCCGGCGAACGCCGCGGTCAAGGACGCCCTGGAACTGGCCTTTGACCAGCCCGTGAGGTTCGCGCGGGCCGGCGGATCGGGACCTGCCGCGGTGCTGCGGGAGCGCCTCGGGGTGCCCCTCGTCTACCTCGGCGCGACCTTGCCGGATGATCGCGTCCACGCGCCGAACGAGCGCGTAGTGGTGCCGTTGCTCCTCAAAGGCGCGGAGGCGGCCGCTCACCTGTGGCGGATGCTTGCGAAAGCAGAAATCGCGAAGAGGTTGTCCCGATGAGCCTGTCTGAGGAAGCGTCGCACTCGCTCGTCGGCGTGATCAGGATGCCGGACCAGGCGCAGAGCCCTGCCCGCGCGATCCTCAAGCGCGTCGTGGGAGCGATGGCGGCACTGCTGCTCGCGGTGCTGATCGTCTACTTGGACCGTGACGGCTACCGCGACGTCAACGAGGACGGCGTCTCGTTGCTCGACTCGTTCTACTACGCGACGGTGTCTCTCTCGACGACCGGCTACGGCGACATCACGCCCGCGTCGTCGTCGGCGCGGCTGGTCAACGTCCTGGTCATCACGCCGTTGCGGGTCCTGTTCTTGATCGTGCTGGTCGGCACGACACTCGAAGTTCTCACCGAGCGCTCCCGTCAGGCGTTGCGCATTCAAAAGTGGAGGCGGGTTGTGCGGGACCACGTGGTGGTCGTCGGTTACGGCACGAAGGGACGTTCGGCGGTCGCCGCACTGCTCGGCGACGGGACCGAGCCCGGCTCGATCGTCGTCGTCGACACGGTGCAGGAGTCGCTCGACGCGGCGTCCGCCATCGGGCTCGTGACCGTGCATGGGTCCGGTACCCGCAACGACGTGCTGAGGGTCGCCGGTGCGGCCCGTGCGCGCGCGATCGTCGTCGCCCCGAACAGGGACGACACGGCGGTGCTGGTGACGTTGACGGCCCGCGAACTCGCCCCCACGGCGCAGATCGTGGCGTCGGTGCGGGAACGGGAGAACGAGCACCTGCTCAAGCAGTCCGGCGCCGACTCGGTGGTCGTGTCGTCGGAGACGGCCGGGCGCCTGCTCGGCATGGCGACCGCGACGCCGTCCGTCGTGGCGATGGTCGAGGACCTGCTCACGCCGGACGCAGGGCTCGCGATCGCCGAGCGCGACGTCGAGAAGAGCGAGATCGGCGGGTCGCCGCGGCACCTGTCCGACATCGTGCTCGGTGTGGTGCGGGGCAAGACGCTCTACCGGGTGGACGCTCCGGAGGCGGACGCGATCGAGCCGGGTGACCGGCTGCTTTACGTCAAGAAGGTGACCCCGCCCGGAGAAGAGTGATGACGACGCACGCCGTGTAGTCCAATGAGGGGCTTCCCGCCGCCGGGGAGCCGTGCCGGCGAACGTTCCTCGGAGGACGCATGGGTCTGCCGCAGGTCCTGATGGTGATCGGGGCCCTCGTGTTGATCACGATCATCGTGGTGTCGATCATCAACGTCGGGCAGGAGAACGCACAGGCCCGCGCGCTCTCGGTCGGCGCGGGCACACTCCGGCGCCAGGCGGGCAGTTCCCGGTGGCGGCGGCTCGCCGACGACGAGGACGTGCCGGCGGGGCGGATGGGCGAGGTGGATCGGACGCGGCACGCGGCGGTGGCGGGAACACACGACGGGCGGGCCGTGCGGGTCGCCGTCTTCGCCTTGTCGAGGGTCGCCGGTACCTATCATGGCGTCCCCACAAGGTGGGCCTTCGTGCCGGGCCTCGTGGTGGCGGTGGACGCGCCGGAACTGCCGGGAGACCTGCGGCTGAGCCCGATCCAGGGCCCCCGGCGCTACGGGATCCTGGGGAGCCTGGCGCCTCTCATGTCGGGAGAGACCGAGCGGAAGGTCCTCGCCCAGCTGAGGTCGTACGAGCCGCCCGCCGTGGACATCGCCGACGGCGTCGCCTGCTTCACCTTCACCGACATGGACCTCGCCGAGCAGATCGACGACGTGGCCGCCATGGCGTGCGACGTGGTCGGCATCCTCGTGGACGTCAGGAAACCGGGTCAGCCCGTCGAGGAGTAGGCAGCACGGCCGGCGCGCGCAGAGGCGCGTAGCGGAACAGGAACGCGTAGAAGCCACCCGCCAGAGCTGCCATGCACAGCAGCAGCGCGGTGAGGCGGCGCCCGACCGGAAGTCCGACGGGCTGGGAGGCGGCGGAGGACACCATCTCGCCACCGGTGTTGATGATCTCGACTGTCTCGCCCTTGGTGTGGCCGCAGCCGTCGAGCTTGGCCTGCTTCTTCTGGCCGTCGGCATCCCACTCGACCGTGTCCATGCCCTGGCCGCACGAGCCGCTCTCGACGACGGTCGCGGTCACGGGTCTGGGGGGTTCCTCGGCGCCCAGCACCCTGGCCGGCGCCAAAAGGGCGATCGCGACCCCGATCCCGACCAGTCCGACGACCAGCAGGATGAACACCCATCTGTCCGGGCTTCGCGGAACCGCCACACTGCGATGTTCGCAGACGCGGCGGCCCGCGTGGAGCCCAGGTTTACTTCGGCAGCTGGCGCAGCTGGTCGACCTTGACGGTCTTGCCGTCGGACACGGTTCCTGTCACGGCGACGAGGTCACCGTTCTTCGGCTTCTCGCTCACCGACGACAGGTCGAGCGGCGTCTGCAGTCCGTCGACCTGCACCAACGTGGCGTTGTTGCCGTTGACGTCCTTGACGGTGCCGCGCACCTGCGCCTTGGCCAGCGCCACGTTCAGCGCCTTGCCGTCCTTCGCGCGCACGGTCACGCGCTGGTCGGCCTTGAGTCCGGCGAGATCGCCACCGCGCAGCTTCGTCGCGCTGTCAGTGGTCAACGACACCTCGCTGCCGTCGTCCTTGGTGATCGTGAGCTTGCCGGTCTCGACCGACTTGACCCGGCCGACGACCAGGGTGCTGTCCTTGAGCTTGGCCTTGTCCCCGCGGCCGGGCTTGCCGGGACCTCCCGGGTGGCGTTCCGCGAACGCCGCGGCAGGACCGTCGGGACCCTCGGCCGCCGTCGCGACAGCGATACCGCCGACGGTGAGTCCGACGGCCGCGACGATGGCGCCGGCCCACGCTGATTTCTTCGACATGCGCCCCAGGGTGCGCGTGCAATCTGAGCGCAAGCTGAAGGCGAGTCGCCCGAAGTCCCGATGATCAGCAGAATGGTGGGGTGTCCGCCAGGGTGTTGGTGATCGAGGACGCCGAGGCGATCGGCGCCGCGGTGTCTTCCGCGTTGCGTGAGTCCGGGTACGAGGTGCAGCACCGGCTGGACGGGCGTCAGCTGGAGACCGATCTCGGCCGCTTCCGCCCCGACCTGGTCGTGCTCGACGTGATGCTGCCCGGCCGCGACGGCTTCCAGCTGCTGGAGGTCATTCGCCGCTCGTCGGGAGCCGGCGTGGTCATGCTGACCGCGCGCGACGGCGTGCCGGACCGGCTGCGGGGGCTTTCCGGCGGTGCCGACGACTACGTGGGCAAGCCGTTCGTGCTGGCAGAGCTCGTGGCACGGGTCTCCGCGGTGCTGCGGCGGCTGGGCAGGACGCCGTCGACCGTGCAGGTCGGCGACCTGGTCGTGGACGCCGACGCGGGTGTCGTCATGCGCGCCGACCGGCCGATCGAACTGACCGCGACCGAACTGCGGCTGCTGGTGTACCTGGCGGCGCAACGCGGGCGCGTGGTGTCCAAGACGCAGATCCTCACGGCCGTGTGGGGCTACGAGGACTACGACCCGAACCTGGTCGAGGTCCACGTCAGCGCTGTGCGCCGCAAGATCGAGGAGCACGGCACCCGGCTCGTGCACACCGTGCGTGGCCTTGGGTACGTGCTGCGGGCCGAGGAATGAACCTCCGCACGGTCTCGCTGCGCAGGCGGGTCGCGGTGTCGGTGCTGCTGGTGCTGTTCCTCGTGCTGGTGGCGCTGGTGATCTCCGTCGACCGGACGTTCGCCGGGCAGTCCTCCAAGGACGTCGACGGCGTGCTGGGCACCACCGAGACGCGTGCGGTCGAGATGCTGAAGAACGGCAGGCGTCCGGCCGAGGTCGCCGGCGTGCTGACGAAGCGGAACATCCACGTCACCATCGAGCTGCCCAACGGCACGACCGTCGGCAGCGCGCCCGAGGACGGGCAGTTCGAGCGCAAGGTCCGCAACGTCGGCCGCAACAAGGTCACCCTCTACGCCGACACCGAGGCGATCTCGCAGGCGCAGCACCGGTTGCGAAAACTGCTGCTGATCCTGGGACTCGGGGCGATCGTCATCACCGGCCTGCTGATCGTGGTGGTGGTGCGGCGGGCGCTGGCCCCGCTCGACGCCATGACCTCGCTCGCCCAGGCCATCGCCGACGGCCATCGGGGCGGACGGCTGAACCCCTCGCGGACCGACACCGAGCTGGGACGGACGGCGGCCGCGTTCGACGGGATGCTCGACTCGCTGGAGGGCTCCGAGCAGCGGACCCGGCGGTTCGTCGCCGACGCCGCCCACGAACTGCGGACGCCGATCACCGGCGTGCAGGCCGTGGCCGAGGCGCTGGTGCAGGCGCCGGTGGACTCGCCTGACCGGGACCAGATGTCGTTCCTGCTGGTCAGAGAGGCGCGCAGGGCAGGGCGACTGGTCGACGACCTGCTCGCGCTGGCCCAGCTGGACGCCGGGTACGAGATGCAGCGCGAGTCGGTGGACCTGCTGGGACTGGCCGAGGCCGAGGTGGCCAGGACCCGGTTCGTGGCACCGGACTTCGACATCGCCGCCGAAGGAGTCCCGGTCGCGGTGGTCGGTGACGGGCAACGACTCGCGCAGGTGCTGGCGAACCTCGTGGACAACGCCCGGCAGGCCACCGGTCCACAGGGGACCGTCCGAATCAGGGTCGACCTGACCGGGTTCACCGTGTCCGACAACGGACCGGGTGTGCCCGAGGCCGAACGCGAGCGGATCTTCGACCGGCTCGTCCGGCTCGACGACGCCCGCGACCGGCGCTCGGGTGGTTCCGGGCTGGGACTGGCCATCGCCCGAGGGGTGATCCGGGCGCACGGCGGAGACCTGACGTGTGAGCCGTCCGAGCAGGGAGCGATGTTCCGCGTGGTGCTGCCCGCGGTTAATCCAGTCGCTCAGCCGAGCCACGTTTGATTCCATCGGTGTGGACGCGTCGGTTGCGTAGCTTTCCCTGGCTTGCGTTGGCGGGCCTGCGGTTGGGTGCTTCCTCTGGGGGCTCTGCCCCCAGACCCCCGGCAATCTGATCGGGGGGTGGCGCCGTGGGTGGGTTGATGGCACGCCTGTTGCGTTGGGCGGCTGCCTGTTTCGTAGTGGGGTTGCGTTGGCGGTGGGGTCCCGTCACGAGCCGCACCAGGAGCGGGCCACATGCAGGTAGGGGTGTCAAGCGGGCGAAAAGCGTGCCCGCTTGACACCCCTACCTGCATGCAGCAAGAGCTATGGCGCGACTCGTGACGGGACCCCACCGCCCTGACCGCGCGCTAAGGACGGCTCGCCTTCGGCTTCGCGGGCGATCAGGCGTGCTTGGCAGACCTGTCTGCGTTTAACCGACCTCGGCCGGAGCCGCCGCGAACGTGTTGCAGGCGTCGGTCGAGTTCGCCTTGAAGCCCGCGGCCGCCCACTGCGCCTGGTTCTGGGCGGAGCCGTGCGCGTTGTTCTCGGGCTTCTCCTCGACGGCGAACTTGAAGTCCTCCTGCGCCTGACGCGCGAGGCTCGCCGTCACGGAACCGCGTCCGGCCGCCGACGCCAGGAACATGCCCGCGAAGCAGTTCGCCTGCAGCTCGATCCGGCGGGACATCTCCAGGCCGGCCGGGGTCTTCTCGCCCGCGTCGGTGATCTTCAGGTCCGCCGCCCGCAGCAGGCCCGTCAGCGCCTGGACGTGGTGGCCGTACTCGTGGGCGAGCGTGGCCAGGTGAGTCGCCGGGGCGTCACCGCCACCGTTGTCGCGCAGGCGGGCCGTGGGCATGTAGATCGTGCGGTTGCGGCCGCAGTAGTAGGCCACCGCGTGGTCGGACTCCGGGGCCGCGCCGCACGGGCCGTCCTTCAGCTCGGGCGAGGCGTCCAGCGTCGGCTTGTCGAACGGCAGGTTCGCCGTCGTCAGCAACGGGCCCCAGGCACCGTCCAGGCACGCGACGCCCGCCGCGTAGTAGGCCGCGAGTTCCCCGTCCGCGACGCCGAAGGGCGGCATCGCGCAGGTGACCTGCGGCAACGAGACCGGCTTGACCAGCAACGGGTGGTCGTCCAGCCGGTAGACCGCCCGCGGGCGGATCGGGGTCGACGGCTCGGTCGACGGCGACGTGGCAGGACGCGAACCCGCCAGCGCGTGACCGGTGACCACTCTCGGGCGACTCAGTTGACCGATCCCGAGGACGAACGCGACCACCAGCACGAACACTCCCGCGAGCACGACCGGGTTGTTCTTGGCTGGTTGGGTCACGTTCTCCCCTTCCTAGGAGACAGAACCCGGGTCGGCTGCCCAGGTGTTGCACTCTGATGCCTTGTTCGACTTGTAGCCCCGGTCGACCCAGGACGCGTTGTTCTGCGGTGTGCCGTGGTCCTTCGTCGGGTAGACGTCGTAGTCACCCCGGTTGCCCGCGTCGGTCAGGGCCACCCGGATCACGTCTATCGGTATCGCGCCGTGCGACATCGGGGCCAGCGACATGCCGCCGAAGCAGGTGGCTTGCAGCTCCATCCGGCGGTTCAGGTCGAGGCCCTTCGGAGTATCCCATCCGCCCGCGTCGTACTGCGCGCGGTCCGAGGCTTTGAGCATTCCGGTGAGCCACTGGATGTGGTGGCCGTACTCGTGGGCGAGCTGGCCCAGGTACTTGCCGGGGTGGTTCGGGTTGTTCGGGTTGCGTTCGGCGGCGTAGGCGTTCGCCGTCCAGTAGATGCCGCCCTGGCAGTACCGCGCCGTCTGGTCCGGGCGGACGGTGCCGCACGGGTACTGCGCGCTCTCGGTGATGATGTGCAGCTCAACGGGCTGGTACGGGAGGTTCGCGGCGTTCAGCGCCGGCTTCCACATGCTCTCGATGCACGGCAGGGCGGCGCGCAGGAACCGGTCCTGGCCCGCGGGGGAGTAGTCCATCGCCGGGAGGTTGCAGCCCGAGATCGTGTTCGCGCCGAATCCCGGCTTGAGGAACGGGTGGTCCGCCAGCGCGTAGACCGCCTTCGGGCCCGCCGGGGTCGCCGGAGCCGAAGGCGTGCGGGACGCGGACGTGCGCGCTGGTGCGGATGTCTCCGTGGGCGTGTCCGACGTGGTCGGGATGCTGAACGTCGGGCTCTGCGTCGTGTACGCCGAGTAGCCCGTGTCCTTCACCTTGCTGTTCAGGGTCGCCGCGAGGACGCCCACCGCGCCGAGACCGAGGATCACGACGCCGCCCAGGATCAGGGCGATCATCGGGCCGCTGTTCTTGCGGCGCGGCGGCATGCCCGGATACGGCCCGTAGCCGGGAGGGGGCGGGCCCCACGACGGCTGCGGCGGCGGCATGACCGGGCCGGGCGGCGGCGGGCCGTAGTAACCGGGCGGCGGGCCCTGCGGCGGTGGCGGCCCGTAAGGAGGCGGCGGTGGGCCTTGCGGCGGACGCTGTCCGAGCGGTGCGGGCATCGGCGGCGGGCCGACCGGGCGCGGTGGCGGCCAAGTGCCCGGCGGTGGTTGCGTCATCGCCTGAGGTCCCCCCAATGGTCATCCTGGGTCGGGTACGAGCATAGGCGGACCGAGATCGCGCGTCCCCCGGCCGGGCTAACACGTCCCCTCCACGTACTTGAGACGCACGGGCCGGGGGATCGGTTCATGAGACGTCCCCGGAGTTCGCCGCCCAGGTGTTGCAGGCCTTGATGTCGTTCTGCTTGTGGCCGTGCATCACCCAACGCTCGTTGTTGGGCGCGCTGCCGTGATCAGGCCTGCGGTCGTAGTCGCCGCGTTTGCCCGAATCGCTCAGGCCGGTGTTCACGACCTCGATCGGCACGACGTTCTTGTGCGAGAACGGCGCGAGCGTCATCCCGCCCAGACAGGTCGCCTGCAGTTCCAGCCTGCGGTTGAGCTCCAGGCCCTTCGGCGTGTCGAACCCGCCCACGTCGTACTGGGCCTGGTCCGAGGCGCGCAGCATGCCGGTCAGCCACTGGATGTGGTGGCCGTACTCGTGACTGAGCTGCCCCAGGTAGACACCGGGGTGCCGGACCGTCGAGCCGCCCTCGTTCGCGTAGAAGTTGCCGGGCCAGTAGATGACGCCGCGGCAGAACATCGCCGTCGAGTTGGCCTGGCGCGAACCGCACGGCGTCTGCACGCTGCCCGTGAACACCTGCAGCTCGGCCGGCTGGTACGGCAGGTTGGCCGCCTTCAACGCCGGCTGCCAGGCCTTCTCGATGCACGGCAGCGCGGCCGAGAGGAACCGCTCCTCGCCCGCCGGGCTGTATTCCATCTGCGGCAACGGGCACGAGGCGATGTCGTTCGCGCCGATCCCGGTGCCGAAGATCGGGTGGTCGGCGAGCTTGTAGATCGCCTTCGGGCCCACCGGGGTCGGCTGCGTGCTGGAGGTCCGCGTCGATGAGGTGCGTGTGGACGCCGTCGTCGTGGTGGTCGTTGTCGTCGTAGTCGTTGTGTAGGAGTAGGTCGGGCTGTACGTCGTGTAGTTCGAGTAGCCCGTGTCCTTCACCTTGCTGTTCAGGGTCGCCGCGAGGAAACCGATCGCGCCGAGGCCGAGGACCACCACTCCGCCGAGCACGAGCGCGACGATCGGGCCGTTGTTCTTGCGCGGCGGCATTCCCGGATAAGGCCCGTACCCAGGAGGAGGCGGGCCCCAGCCCGGCCGCGGCCCCGGCATGACCGGGCGCGGCGGCGGCATCATCGGGCGGGGCGGCGGAAGCGGTGCGCGTCCGGGCGGAGGGCCGTACGGAGGGGGCGGGCCCATCGGCGGGCGCATGCCTGACGGAGGGCCCTGAACTGGACGAGGAGGCATCGGCGGCCCGTACGGCGGTGGGGCGGGCAACGGAGGTGGGCCCACCGGGCGTGGCGGTGGCCAGTTGCTGGGAACTCCTAGTGGTTGCGTCATCGCCGAAGATCCCCCAGATGGCGTCTGTACGAAAGTCCGCCGGAGCATATGAGGACTCCGCTATTGTCCGCAGCCGTGTTGAAGAACTGGGGAGCGGCGATCTTCGTCGCCGTCGCGCTGACGTCCACCACGGCTGCCGGCGCGCTCGCGCAGCCGCTTCCCGGCACCGTCAGCACCGAGGTGCGGATGAAGCTGGAGCGCGACGCCAGGCTGTCCGTCACCGAGACCGTCCAGGTGCCCGACGGCAAGACCGTCAAGCGGACCGTCCCCTTGCGACTAGCGGTGGGCAACGACCTGGAGCGCCAGTACCAGGTCACCGACGCCAAGATCGACGGCAAGGGCAGCACCTCCACCGACGACGACAGCTTCTCCGTCACGCTCGAGGGCGGCCAGTCCGTACTGACGTACACGGTCGCCGGCGCGGTCGCCCCGGTCGGTGACGCCCTGGAGGTCCGCTGGCAGGTCGCGGGCGGCTGGGACACCGAACTGGACAAGGTCGCCGTCTCCTTCTCCGCACCCGACTCCCCGACGTCGGTCAACTGCCTCGCGGGCCCCGTCGGCTCGTCCCAGCCGTGCACCAGCGCCGACCTCGCGGACGGCAAGGGCGTGCGCGCGCAGGAGATCAAGCTCGGCGCCGGCGAACGCGTCGACGTCGCGATCGGACTGTCCGCCGGGGTCGTGCCGCCCAACGCCGTCGTGGTCGAGCAGTCCGGCCTGGCCGCCGCGTTCGCTCTCACGCCGGCCAGCGGCGCCGCGCTCGGCGGGCTGCTGGTGTTGCTGCTCGGCGGTGTCGCCCTGCTCTGGTACCTGCGCGGCCGGGACGCGGCGGCACTCGCGAGCGAGGTCGGCGCGGTGACCGTGCTGGTCCGCGACCAGGGCGGACGGGTCGCGTTCGCCTCGCCCGACGGCGTGCTGCCCGGCCAGGTCGGCACGGTCGTCGACGAGCACGTGGACGTGGTCGACGTGACCGCCACGGTCATCGACCTCGCCGTCCGCAACTACCTGTGGATCACTGAGGTAGAAGGCCACGACTGGCAGATCATGCGCCGCAACCCGGTCGACGACTCGCTGTCCGGCTACGAGAAGGCCGTCTGCGAAGCCCTTCTGCCCCACGGCGTGGACGCGGTGAGCGTGTCCGAGCTGCGCGGCCGGCAGATCGACCTCGCGGTCGTCCGGGAACGGCTCTACGCGGACGTCGTGGAGAAGCGCTGGTTCGTGCGCCGCCCGGACGCCGAGCGGAACCTGTTCTGGTGGGCCGGCATCGTGATCGCCGTGCTGGGCGTGGTCGCGACGGTCGTGCTGGCGCTGACGATCGGCAACGCGCTGTTCGGGCTCGTCGTCGCCGTCGGTGGTGTCGCCCTGGCGTTCGGCGCGCGGTCGATGCCCGCCCGCACCAGGCGCGGCAGCGAGTTGCTGGAGCACGTCCGCGGCCTGCGCGGCTACCTCCACGGCGTGACGCCCGACGACGTGCCCGAGGCCGACCGCGAACTGGTGTTCTCCCGGTCCCTGCCGTACGCGGTGGTGCTCGGCGAGACCGAGCGCTGGCTCACCACGTTCGGTCAGCAGGACCTCTACTGGTACGGCAATGCCTCCGACTTCCGGCGCAGCTTCCCCGCGTTCCTGGGGGCGCTCGACGGAGTGCTCGCCCAGGCGGGCCACCTGCGATCGCTCCGGACGCCGAACCCGTAGTCTTGCGCCATGGCCTCACCCGAACTGCACAGGTTCACGTTGCCCAACGGCCTGCGGGTGGTGCTCGCCCCCGACGCCAGCGCACCGGTCGTTGGCGTCAGCGTGCACTACGACGTCGGCTTCCGTTCCGAGCCGGAGGGGCGCACCGGGTTCGCGCACCTCTTCGAGCATCTGATGTTCCAGGGCAGCGAGAGCCTGGAGAAGCTGGCCCACTTCCGGCACGTGCAGTCGTCGGGCGGCACGTTCAACGGGTCCACGCACCCCGACTACACCGACTACTACCAGGTGCTGCCGAGCGCGGCGCTGGAGCGGGCGCTGTTCCTCGAAGCGGACCGCATGCGCGCGCCGAAGCTCACCGACGAGAACCTCCGCAACCAGATCGACGTGGTGAAGGAGGAGATCCGGCTCAACGTGCTGAACCGCCCGTACGGCGGGTTCCCCTGGATCCTCCTTCCCGCGGTGCTGTTCAAGACGTTCGCCAACGCGCACAACGGCTACGGCGACTTCGTCGACCTGGAGAGCGCGACGGTCGACGACTGCGCGGAGTTCTTCGACACCTACTACAGCCCGGCGAACGCGGTGCTGACGGTGGCGGGCGACCTCGACGTCGAGACCACGAAGACGTTGGTGGAGAAGCACTTCGGCGACGTGCCCGCGCGGCCGCGCCCGGAGCGCCCCTCGTTCGCCGAGCCGGCCCCGCAGGGCGAGGTGCGGCACGAGCACGGCGACGCGCTGGCCCCGCTGCCCGCGATCGCCATCGGCTACCGCGTGCCGGACCCGGTCACCGACATCGACGGCTACCTCTCCTACCTCGTGCTCGCCGGCGTGCTGGCGGACGGCGACGGCTCGCGCCTGCAGCAGCGCCTGGTGCACCGCGAGGGCATCGTCATCGACCTGAACGCCGGCTGCGGCCTGTTCGGCCCGCTCGAGGCCCGCGACCCGGACACGTTCAGCATCACCGCGATCCACGCCGCCGAGGTCTCCGCCGACCAGGTCATCGCGGCCATCGACGAGGAACTGCAGAAGCTCGCGCAGGAGCCGCCGTCGGCCGAGGAGCTCGCGAAGGTCACCGCCCGCTGGGCGTCGACCATGCACAAGGAGCACGACCGGCTCACGAACCGCACGCTGGGCCTCGGCTCCGCGGAGCTGTTGTACGGCCGCGCTGAACTGATCTACGAACTGCCTGAGCGGATCGCCTCGGTGACCGTCGACGAGGTGTCCGCCGCAGCCAAGGCGCTGCGTCCCGACGCCCGCGCCCTTCTCTTCGTCAAGCCCACCGGAGGAGCCCAGTGACCTCGGCCAAGACCCACCGAACCGCCGAGGAGATCGGACGCACGTCGACCGGCCCGCGTCCGCTGCCGGAACTGGGCTCGCAGAAGGTGTCGGCCGAGCTGTCCACTGTGGACACCACGCTGCCGAACGGCCTGCGGGTCATCGCGGTCCAGCGCGCCACCGTGCCGATGGTCGAGGTGCGGCTGCGCGTCCCGTTCGCGGACCCGGCCGGCGCCAGCACCGGTTCCCAGCACTCCGCGGTGGCCGAGATCCTCGCGAACACCGTGCTGACGGGCACCGAGAAGCGTTCGCGCGTGCAGATCGACACCGAACTGGCCCTGGTCGGCGGCGAGCTCGACGCCGTGGTCGACCCGGAGCGCCTGAGCTTCACCGGCAACGCCCTGGCCACCGGCCTCGGCACCGTGCTGGAGGTGCTGGCGGACGTCCTGACGAACGCCTCGTACCCGGCGGACGAGGTCGAGCGCGAGCGCGCCCGTCTCGTCGAGCGCATCACGATCGCCCGGTCGCAGCCCAGCGTCATCGCGCGTGAGGCTCTGCAGAAGGTCCTGTACGGCGACCACCCGTACGCCAAGGAGATGCCGCAGGCCGACGAGGTCGCCGCCGTCTCCCGCGAAGACGTGGTGGCGTTGCACGGCAAGGGTCTGCTGCCGCGCGGTTCGGTGCTCGTCGTCGTCGGCGACGTCGAACCGGCTCAGGCCGTCGCTCAGATCGGCGAGGCACTGGGTGCGTGGCAGGGCGACGGCGAGGCCGTCCAGCTGCCGCCGCTGCCCGAGGTGTCCGGTGGCGACGTGGTGCTCGTGCACCGCGCCGGTGCCGTGCAGTCGCAGATCCGCCTTGCCGCGCAGGCGATCCCGCGCACCGACGCGCGTTACCCGGCGCTGCAGCTCGCGAACCTGGTCTACGGCGGGTTCTTCTCGTCGCGGCTGGTCGAGAACATCCGTGAGGACAAGGGCTACACCTACAGCGCCCGGTCGCACCCCGAGTTCACCGTGCACGGCGCGACGCTGCTGATCGACGCCGACACGGCGTCCGACGTCACGGCCGCGGCGCTGCTGGAGACCCGCTATGAACTGGCTCGGCTCGGCCTCGTGCCGCCGTCGGAGTCCGAAGTGGACACCGCGCGCAGCTACGCCGTCGGCACGCTGCTGACGTCGACGTCCTCGCAGTCGGGTCTGGCGTCGTTCCTGGTGAACCTCGTCGGCCTGGGCCTCGGCCTCGACTGGCTGGTCGCGCACCCGCAGCGCCTCGCGGCCGTCACGCCGGAGCAGGTGGCCGCGGCCGCGCTGGAGTTCTTCGCGCCGGCCAACTTCACCGGCGTGCTCGTCGGTGACGCCGAGCAGCTCAAGCCGAAGCTCTCCGTACTGGGCGGGGTCTCGTTCCAGTGAGTTTCGAACTAGTCGGTCTGCCCGCGCTGTCGCGGTTCGGGGTCGACCGGTGCGAGCCGTTGCGCGGCGACGAGGAGAAGCTCGCCGCGCTCTGGCCCAAGGCACGGATGCTCGTCGTGGACACGCGCGGCCGCACGCTGATCGCCGATCGCGGCACGCGGGTGGTCGACCGTCCCGCTCTCGAGTTCGGCGACCAGCCGCCCGTGAACGCCGTCCTGCTGGGTGAGCAGGACGGCGTGGCCTGGTTCGCCGTGCTGATGCCCGCCGTCGAGGAGGGCGAGGTCCCCTCCACTCGCGTCTGGGGCCCGCCGGAGCTCTCGGACGAACCGCAGTGGCTGGACCTCAGGCAGGCCGGCGCCACCCTGGACGACACGTCGGCCGGTCTCTTCACGACGGCCGCCGCGTTGTTCCAGTGGCATCGGCTCGCCAAGTACTGCGCCAAGTGCGGCGCCAGGACGGTGCTGGAGAAGTCCGGCTGGGCCTCGGTCTGTTCCGGCTGTGAGCGGGAGGAGTACCCGCGCACCGACTCCGCGGTGATCTGTCTCGTGCACGACGGCGCGGACCAGGTGCTCGTCGCCCGCGGTCCGGAGTGGCCGGAGGGCAGGTTCTCCGTGCTGGCCGGGTTCGTCGAGGCCGGCGAGTCGCTGGAGGCCTGCGTGGCGCGGGAGATCTCCGAGGAGGTCGGCGTCGCGGTCCGCGACATCCGGTACCTCGGGTCGCAGCCGTGGCCGTTCCCCCGGTCGTTGATGATCGGGTTCGAGGCCGTGGCCGATCCCGCCGAGCCGCTGCGACTGGCCGAGGGCGAGATCGCCGAGGCCAAGTGGGTCTCGCGGGCCGACGTGCGCAAGGCGATCGACGAACCGGGCAGCGTTCCCGGCCTCGGGCTCGCCGGTGGCGCGTCGATCGCGTTCCGGATGCTGCAGAGCTGGTCGCGCTCGGTGTAGTGGGGTTGCGCCGATCGGCCTGTTCCGGTTCGGTCTACGCATGACCAATCCGGAGCTCGAGGCGCGCAACGCCGCTCTGCGCGGCCAGGTCGACTCGATGCTGGCGAACCTCGAACAACAGACGGCCCAGCTCAAGCAGGCGCAGGCCGAGGCGATGTCCAAGGTCGGCCGCGCGAGTTCGCCCGACGGCCTGGTCGAGGTGACGGTCAACGCCGGTGGCATCGTCACCGGCGTCACCTTCGCCCCGGCCGCGTTCGACCGCAGCACACCGGAGAAGCTCGGCCAGAGCGTCGTCGCGACGATCCAGCAGGCCGCCCTCAACGCCCGAGCACAGGCCGACGCCGTGCTCACCCCGTTCACCGAGGGCCTTCCCGACCTGCCCGACTTCTTCCCGGGCATGCCGTCGATCAAGGACCTCATCCCGACCCCGCCGCCGGTCGTGCCGCCGGCACCGCAGGCACCGCGGAACGACGACGAGCCGCCGGAGTCCTTCATGGACCGCCGCGGGAGCCAGTGGTGACGGGCTTCGAGGTAGACCCGACGGCGCTGCGCTCGCAGTCGCCGAAGTTCTCGGTGGCGGGCGACAAGCTGCAGACCGCCTGGGAGACCCTGCGGTCCGTTCTCGACGCCAACAACGGCTGCTGGGGCGGCGACGACGCGGGCAAGGAGTTCGCCAACTCCTACCTGCCCATCGCCGACCAGGCTCGCCAGGCGTTCCCGGCGCTCACCGAGGGCATCCACTCGATCCGCGACGGCCTCGACGCCTCGGCTGACACCTGGGAAGCCGTCGAACAGGCCAACCGCAAGTCGGTCGGGGGTAAGTGAGCCGTGGGAATGGAGATGCCGGAGTCCCTCCAGTGGCTGATGCCGATCGTGGTCGGTGCCTCGTGGCCGGAGGGTGACGAGGAGAAGCTGCGCGCCATGCGGGACGCGTGGACGGCCGCCGCGAAGTCCGTGGAAGAAGTGCTCGGTGACGGCAACAACGCGTCGAAGGCGGCGCTGGGCTGCATGAGCGGCCAGACCGCGGAGAAGTTCGAGGAGTACTGGCAGAAGTACGTCGAGGGCGACGCCTACCTGGTCAACCTGCAGCAGATCTGCACGGATCTCGCCGCGGGCTGCGACAACGCGGCGCTGGGCGTCGAGTACACGAAACTCAGCATCATCTTCGCTCTGGGCATCCTCGCGATTCAGATCGCCGCGATGATCGCCTCGGCGGTGGCCACGTTCGGCACGTCGACCGCGGGCATCCCGATCGCGCAGGCGGCGACCCGGATCACGGTCCAGATGATCTTCCAGCAGCTGGTCAAGCAGATCCTCATCAACGTCGCGATCAACGTCGGTGTCGACGCGGCCATCCAGGGCATCCAGTTCGCCAAAGGCGACCGGAAGTCTTGGGACGTCGGCAAGACGGTGGACGCGGGCATCGCGGGCGTCGCCGCCGGCGTCGCGTCGGGAGCGGTCGGCATCGGCAGCAGCGCGCTCGGCACCACGACCAGCAACTTCGCCCAGGCCGCCGGACGTGGTGCGGTCGAAGGGGCCATCTCGGGTGCGGCCGGCAACATCCTGAACAACGTCGCGCACGGCAAGGTCAGCCCGGGCGACTTCGTGAGCGGGGCGGTGTCCGGCGGTGTTTCGGGCAGCGTCGGCGGTGCGGTCGGCGGGATGAAGGGCCGCCACGACGGCCTGGACAACACCTGGGCGACCGGGACGTCGCAGAACCGCGAGGTCAACGCCGGGTCGAACACCCAGGGCCACACCTTCACGACGCCGGACGGGTCGACCGTGCGCGCCGCGGATCCCCGGAACCCGTACACGCCGGGGTGGAGGTCCGATCGGGCCGGCTACTGGACCACGGTCCCCGGCGCGATCGGGCCGAACAACGTCAACGACCCGCACGACAGCGACTACCAGGTCAAGTCCTCGGCTAACCCGCCGCGGATGGTCGGGCACCTCGACCTGCCGGACCCGCCACCACCGCCGAAGAAGTAGCTACCGCCAGGGTTGCCAGCCGGGGATCGGGGCATGATCCGCACGGGACTCGCCCCAGTCCGGGCTGCCCGGCGGCAGCACGTTGTGCTCGGCCAGCCGCATCCGCCCGCGCACCCGCCACCAGTCTCCCAGCAGCCCCGCGGTCAGCAGCCCCGTGATCAGGCTGCCGACCCACACCGCGGAGCCGATGCTGAGGAACATCCACGCGAAGCTGCCCGTGATGGACGCGATGAACAGCCGCCACCCGATGCCGACGGTCAAGTAGTTGCCCTGATACGTCCCGGTCGTCCGCCGCACGGCCCACCGATGCAGTTCGCGCCATTCCTCGACCGATGTGCTGCTCGGCCGCACCTCCCGCGATCCCTGCCGTGACCTGATCAACTCGGCCAGCTCTCCGGCCTGCTCCAGCGGAAGCAGCCACTGCTGCGGACGGGCGACGAGCCGCACCATCGATCCTCCGCCGAGGCGGAGCGGCACCCCTCCGGGCACCCGCCACATCTCGTCCGGCGCTGTGCCTGGCTGCACCAAGGTGACGTCCGCCAGCCACATCGCCTGCGGGTAGACCCCGCCGTCGTGCGCCAGGTTCAGCTTGTGCACCAGGCGATCCCGCTGCACGTACAGCCGGGTGCCGTTGCGCAGCCGCACCTCCACCTCGACGCTGGGACCGAGGTTCGCTCCCAGCCGGAACATGCGTGCGCCGAGGTGACCCAGCAGCGGGCACAGCACCAGCAGCACGGGGATCCAGATGAAGCCGCCCCGGCCGATCAACCAGAACACGCTGATCGGCACCGCGAGGAACGCCACCCGCCCCCACACCCGAGGCACGTTCCGGTTCAGCACCCACACCACGCCCGCGACACCCGCGAACGCCATCGCCGGCCACGTGTCGCCGGGCGTCAGGAACAGCGCGACCACGGGCAGCACCACGGTTCCGGCCAGCGCGAGCGCCGCACCGGCCAGCCGGCGCACCGCGAGCGACGGTCCGGTGAGCGTCACGGGAGGTCCCTGCACCGGAGTGGTCCGCAGGCCGGGAGCGGGGGGAGCCTCGCCGACCTCGTTGGTCTCGGAGACGACGGTGGCGCTGGAGTGGACCTCGGCCAGGCCCGAAACCTTGGACCGCACCAGGGAGACGAACTTCCGCGGCTCCTCGACCGGCAGCACCTGTTCGCCCCTCGTGGTTCGCAACACCACGACCTCGCCGTGCGGCACGGGCAGGCCGCGGCCGTCGGACAGCGTGATCCACGGCCGCTCGCCGGGCACCGCGGCTCTGGTGCTGATGCCGAGGAGGTCGTTGAACGCGTAGGACACCTTCGTCGGTCCGGAGGAGTCCAGTCGTCCACCGCCGGACACCGCCGTGATCTCCAAGCCGCTGGTCGTGACCTCGACGGCGTCGGTGTACCAGCTGGGCCGCGGATCGACGCGGAACTCGAACAGCACCTTGCCCGGCGCACGCTTCGACACCAGGTGGGTGAGGTACGTCGCGACGAACGGGACGCCGACGATGATCGGCATGTTGATCAAGGGGTTCTTGCTGCCCATGACGATCACGACGGTGATCGCGGCGACGGCCGACACGCCCAGCGCGACGAATGGCCAGTGGTGCGGCTTCATGGCCGTCATCTTGGCAGCTGACGTGCCTTCACGTGGGTGAGCCAGGCCGCGCAGGAGTGCCAGCCGAACTCAGCGAACTCGGCCGGACCCGGAACAGTCCGGTGTGGATGGTGCGCGGCCAGGCGGCGTTCGATCTCCGCTTTGGTGTCGAAGTGCGGGATGCCGGTGCCGGTGATCCTCATCGGGGGCCGATCCAGGAGATGTGGCCGTCCGGGCGGACGGTGGTTTCCAGGCCGTCGAGCACGGTGGTGGCGCCCTTGCCGTCGGAGAGGTCGAGGCCGGGGACGAACGTGCCCGCCAGCGGGTGGTCGCAGCCGGTCTCGTAGCGGATGTCGGTGCCCTGGACCATCGCGGAGATCCGGGTCTTGACCTCGGGGAGGTCGAGCAGGTCGCTGACGAGCGAGTGGAGTTCACGCGACCGCGGGTCCGGGCGGGTCAGGGCGACCTGGGCCAGGGTGTTGCGCAGGACGGCGTCGGCGACCGGGTGGCGTTCGGCGGTGTAGGTGTCGATCAGGGCCGAGTCGCCGGTGGCGAGTTTCCAGCCCAGGTTGAAGGCGTCCTGCAGACCCAGGTTGAGGCCCTGGCCGCCGAACGGCGAGTGGACGTGCGCGGCGTCGCCGGCCAGCAGGACGTTGTCGCGGCGGTAGGTCGTGGCCTGGCGGGTGTTGTCGGTCCAGACGGTGGCGGTGTGGACGTGCCTGATTCGGACGTCGTGGCCGCTCACCCGGCGCAGCGCGGCCTCCAGGGTGTCGCGGGTGACCTCGCGGGTCGCCGGTGGGCCGTCGTACTCGATGAGCATGATCCGGCCCTGGAGCGGGCCGGACGCGTACACGCCGGTCGCGGTGCGGTGCCAGCCGTTCGGCAGGTCGCCGTCGAGGTCGACGACCGCCTGGTGGCCGGTCAGGGTCGGGCCGGTGCCGGGGAAGTCGAAGCCCGCGAGCCCGCGGACGGTGCTGCGGCCGCCGTCGCAACCGACGACGTACTCCGATCCGAGGTCCAGGTCGGTCACCTCGACGCCGCGGCGGATCCGCACGCCCAGGTCGAGGGCGCGGGCTTCGAGGATGCGCTCCAACGCCTGCTGGGTGAGCATCGTGAGCGGTAGACCGTCCAGTTTGAACAGTCCGGCGAAGTGGCCGGTGGACCGGCGGACGGGCCACGCGAGGCGGGTGGCCTCCTCGGCGCTCGCGGCGTCGACGGCGGGACCGAAGCCACGCATGGCGAGCATCTCGCGGGTGCGGCCGCTGATCATCTGGGCCTTGATGGTGCCGGACTGAGCGGTCAGGCGTTCCAGGACGGTGGTGCGGACGCCTTGCAGGGCCAGTTCGCACGCCAGCAGGAGGCCGACCGGACCGGCGCCGACGACGGTGACGCCTGAAGCTTTCATGCTCAACATTTGAGCGTGAAAACATCGCGCCGTCAAACTTGATTTAGACTGACGTGGTGACGGAGCCGATCTACTCGTGGCTGTACGTGCAGCAGGGCGTCGACGCCGTGAAGGCCGCGATCGGGCGGCGCATGGAGGCAGAGGCCGCGTGCTCGCTGCTGGAACACGTGGCGCTCTACCAGTTGCACCACAACGGCGGGCGGCTGCAGATGTCCGAGCTCGTCGAACTGCTGGACGTCAGCCCGTCCGGGGTCACGCGGCTGATCGAACGGCTGGTCAAGCGCGGCTGGGTGGTCCGGGAACAGCCCGCGGACAACCGGCGGCTGGTCATCGCCGTGCTCACGCCCGAGGGCGAGAAGGCCTGCGTGGGGACCACGGCACGGGTGTACCGGGAGTCGCTGGCCGAGGAGTTCACCGAACTGCTGAGCGAACGCGACCTCGCCGACCTGCGCCGGATCGGCCGCAAGCTGATGGAGGGGCACGGGCGCTGGGACGTGAAGCGGTTCGCGCCCTCAGAGGAGTGACGGCAGGACGTGCTCCTCGGTGACCATCAGACCCGTGGTGGCCATGGTCTCGGCGAGAGCCGGATCCCAGCTCGCTTCCTCAGGACGAGCGTTCAACGTCGGCAGCTCGACCCCGCGCGCGATCAGCGTGGCGACGGCCTCGCGGTAGTCGGCCGCTGACATCCGCCACGCGGTGCCGCCGGTCCAGGCGAGGACCTCGTTCATCACACGGATGCCGTCGGGCGTGAAGTCGTGGTGGCACCGGACGGTCCTGCCGTCGAGGTGGTGCCTGGCCTGTGCGGTCAGGCCGTCCGTGAGCACCATCAACGGTCCGGGCACACCGGATTCGAGTAGACGCGGGCTGCGGACGACCGTGATCTCCTGCGCTGCCAACGAGTCGTTGAGCGTCAGGTAGCCCTGCGAGGTGAGAACGGGATTGCGGTAGGCATCGGGCAGGACCCCGGAGCGTTCCCAGTCGGTACCGGCCAGTGCCAGCGCCTTCCGCACGATGCGGGCGAGCGGACGACCGTCGTCGAGATCGTTGCCCGCCAAGGCGAACCGGGTCGTCCACCGGCGCGGTTCGGGGCGCAGCCGAGCGAGGATCGACACGGCCTGGTTCGCGATCATCGGCAACGCGGGCTGCGGGATCTTGCCGTACCTGCGGACGTGCTCGATCCACTCGGCCGCCCAGGACTCCTGCAGCAGACCGTGCTCCCGCAACGCGAACTTCAGCACGGCGTCCGCGGTCGAGGACTCCTGGGACGTCGACAGGCCGATCGGCTTGCCGTGCACGGATTCCAGCACTTCGGGCAGGGAGCTGCCGTGCGCGCGGATGTGCTCGTCCAGGCGTGCCAACGAGATCTGGCGGCGGGCCGGATGGGCGACCGGCTTGCGCAACAGCTCGCCCAGCACGGTGGCGGTGCCGGCGTCCTCCACGCGGAAGCTGAACGCGGAGCGGCCGCCGCCCTCCATGGTCTCGCGGGCCAGGCGCCAGAACTCGGCGAGCTCGGGGCGGTCGTACTCGGTCACCTCGCCAACATAGCCGGTGGGCCTTGACAGCCAGGCGCGAGGAGCGGACTCTGCCTAACTATGAGCGTTCTGCCTAATCGTGATAGGCAAGCCGAACGGCGTGAGGCAACCAGACGGGAGATCGTCGACGCCGCGTGGGAGATCGCGCGGCGCGACGGGCTGGCCGCCGTCACGTTGCGGGAGGTGGCGGCCATGATCGGGATGCGGTCGCCGTCGCTGTACTCGCACTTCGACTCGAAGAACGCGATCTACGACGCGATGTTCGGGCAGGCCTGGACGCTCTACCTCGCCGAGATGAGGGAGCGCCCGCTGCCCGCCGAGCCGCGGGAGGCGGTGCTCGCGATCGCCGAGCACTTCTTCGCGTTCTCGCTCGCCGACCCCGCTCGCTACCAGCTGCTCAACCAGCACGCCATTCCCGGCTTCACGCCCTCGGAGTCCGCCTACGCGCCGTCGGTCGAGGTCATCGGCCTGCTGCAGGACACCCTGCGGGGGCTCGGGGTCCCCGACGGCGGCGACGTGGACCTGTTCCTGGCCCTGTGCGGCGGCCTGCTCGACCGGCAGCTCGCGAACGAGCCAGGTGGCGACCGCTGGCTGAAGCAGTTGCCCCGCGTGATCGACATGTTCGCCGACGAAGTCGGCCTGCCCGGACCGCCCCTGAGGAGCTCACGATGACCGCCGCACTCACCGCCAGACCCCGCGCCTCCGCGCTCGGCCGCGACACCGCGATGCGGCTCGCCGCCACCGAGTACGACCGGGTCGTCGCCCTGCTGGAAGGCCTCGCGCCGCAGGACTGGGCCAAGCCCACGGACTGCCCCGCGTGGGACGTCCGCGCGGTGGCGGCGCACCTGCTCGGGATGGCCGAGATGTCCGCGTCGATGCGCGAGAGCATGCGGCAGGTCAAGGCGGCTCAGGCACGCGGCGGGGTGTTCATCGACGACCTGACGGACCTCCAGGTGGCCGAACGGGCGGGCATGGCTCCCGCCGGCATCGTCGCCCGCTACGCCGAGGTGGCCCCGAAAGCGGTGAAGGCGCGGCGGCGCATGCCGTGGTTCGTGCGCAGGCAGAAGATGCCGGCCGCGCAGGTCGTCAACGCGCGTGAGGAGACGTGGACGCTCGGGTTCCTGTCCGACGTGATCATGACCAGGGACCCGTGGATGCACCGGACCGACCTCGCACGGGCCACGGGCGCGCCCCTGGTGCTGACGGCCGAGCACGACGGCGTGCTGGTCGACGACGTGGTCCGCGAATGGCACGAGAGGCTGGGCCGCCCGGTCGCGCTGCGCCTGACCGGGCCCGCGGGCGGCACCTGGGGCGAGGGCGGTCCGGAACTGGAGTTCGACGCGGTCGAGTTCTGCCGCGCGCTCTCCGGTCGCGGGACCGCCCCGCTGGACACCGAGGTGCCTTTCTAGGAGTGCCTTTCTAGGGGTCGATCCGGTCCAGCGCCGCGCCGTCCCACGTGGTCTGCGTGCACGCGACGCCCCGGCCGTTCTTGGGCCGCAGCACGTCGAAGATGTGCATGCGCGGGATCTTGTCCGACACGCCCCAGCCGCTCGGCCAGGTGATCACCCAGTCCATGTCGAGATCGACCAGCAGGCCCAGCATGCGCGCGATGGTCGGGTCGTCGAGGCGTTCGAAGGCCTCGTCCAGCAGGACCAGGCGCAGCGGGTCGAACTCGTCGCTGACGGCGTCGTAGAAGCTCGCCGCGGCCGCGAACAGCGTCACGTACGAGATCAGCCGGGTCTCGCCGGACGAGAGCTGGCGCAGCCGCCGTTCGCGCGGGTTGCCGTCCGGGCCCGTGTCCGCGACGGTCACCGTGAACTGGTGCCAGGTGCGGTAGTCGAGGGCACGCGACAGGATCTCGGCGTAGCCGCCGGAGTGCGTGTCCCGCTCGTTCTCGATCCGTTCGGTGAAGACGCGGCGCAGCGTGGCGTCCTGCTCGGGCGTGCGTTCGCCGAACGGCAGCCGCACGAGCGCAAGCGCTTGCCGGGTCGAGTCGTCGAGGGCGCTGGACGACTTCCAGGCGAGCTTGACGTGCACGCCCTGGCTGGAACGGGCCTGGCCGAGCACCTCGTTCATGCGCTTGGTGAGGCTCTCGGCGACGGAGATCTGGCCGCGCAGCCACTCGGCCAGGTCGCGGATCAGGTAGTCGGCGAAGACGCTCTGGTACTGCTCGTCCAGGAACCCGCGCTGCTCGGCCAGCTTCGTCGTGACCTGGCGGGCGGCGACGGCGACGGGCTTCGCGCCCTCCTCGCCGGTCACCGTCACGGTCAGCAGGCCCGCGTGCTGTTCGGCGGCGATGTCGTGGCTGCCCGCGAGCGCGGTCTGCAGCGCCTGCAGCTTGGCGATCACGGTCGCCTCGGTGCCGCCGCGGCGGTCGGGCGTCTCGGCGATGGCCTGGCGCACCTGGGCCTCCTCGGGAGCCTCCGGGAACGCCGCCGCCAGCAGACCGGGGGCGCGGACGGTTGCCTGAAAGTTCGCGGAGGCGCGTTCCAGGGCTTCCGAGGCGTCGGTGACCTGCGTGGAGTTGCTCTCCAGCAACGCTTCCAGCTTCGCGGCCTGCTCACGCGCGGTCGTGATGCTCTCGCGCACGCCCTTGAGGTCCTCACGCATCTTCTTGCGCGACTTCTCCAGCGACGTGAGCTGCTCGCTGATCTCCTTGGCCTCACCGCCGACCGCGTCGGTCAGCTCGGCCAGCGTCCCGGCCTGGGCCGCGTAGTCGACGCAGCGGCTGTCGGCGTCGGCCTCCGCGGTCTGCCGGTCGGCGACGGCCTCGTGGTAGCGGTGCGAGGCGTCGGTGAGGTCGGAGATCGTTCCCTGGCAACGCCTTCGCACCGCGTCGCCGAGCAGGTCGGCGGTCCGCTGGGCCTCACCGGCGGCCGCCTGGGCCTGCCGGAGCGCCTCGGTGTCGGATGACAGGTCGGCGTCGCCCGCCTGCCTGGTGAGTTCGCTGCGCGCCGCTTCAAGTCGGGAGTTGGCGTTCTCCAGGGCGTCCCGCAGTTCGAACGTGCGCTGCTGGGACCGTGCCGCGGACTCCTCGGCCGCCTGGACGCGGCTGTGCTTCGCGATCAGCTCACCGTCGGCGGGGAACGCCGCGAGGTGCGCCTCCCAGGTGGCGACGTGCTCGTGGGCACGGGCCAGTTCGTCCTCGGCGGTGCCGAGCCGGCCGCGCAGGTCGGCGAGTTCCTCTTCCAGGGCCACGATTCGGCGGCCTCGGGCGGCTTCCCGCGCGCCCGCGCCGATGAACTCGGCCTCGGGCTTGGTCCAGCGGCCGGTCAGCACGCCCGTGCGCCAGTCGCCGGTGGTGGTCATGTCGTCCAGCGACACCGCTTTGAGCAGGTCCGCGACGAACGTCTCCGGCACCGGCGAGCCTTCGACCGCAGGCACCAGGTAGTCGGTCAGGGAACGGCCGTCGGCGGCGGGCCTCGGCACGGCCAGGACGTCGTTCAGCTCGGCGTCGGCCGGCGTCACCCAGGCGTCCAGCAGGCCGCTCGCCTGCAGCGCGGCCTCCAGCCCCGCCCGTTCCTCGTCGGTCAGCGACGGCACGAAGTCGACCAGCCGGTAGAAGGGCGCGCCGACAGCGGAATCGCGGTCCGCCGACGTGTACTGGCCCGGCATCGGCACGCGCTCGTTGCCCGAACGCAGGCCGATGAGCTCCTCGTCCAGCGTGTCGAGGCGAGCACGCAGGTCGGTGCGCTGCTGGGTGAACGCGTGCGCGGCGTCGCGGGCCGTCTGCACGAGCGGTCCGGCCCATTCGCGGGCGGTCGTGCTCAGCGTCTTCGCGGCGGCCGGATCGGCGGTCCGCGGCAGCTTCAGCGCCTCGGCAGGGCGTTCGTCGCGCAGCGGGCCGCTCGACGTCCACACCTCGACCTGCTCCAGCCAGGCCTGCACGACCTCGGCCAGCTCCTGCATCTCCTGGTTGCGCAACGAGGTCGACTCGGTCGCGCCGAGCTGCGCGTCGCGGGCCTTCTGCCGCAACGACTCCACCTCGCGCTGCTGCGCGTCCAGGGCCAGCGCCTGCTCGTGCAACGCCAGCGCGAGCGCTCCCCGTTGGCGGGCAAGGGAAGCGATGCCCGAGGTCTGGTCGACGACCGACGTCAGCGACGCCAGCACGTCCTCGGTCGCGGCGGCCGGTGGAACCCGGCGTTCGATCGGCAGCGGACCGGCCTCGGGATCCGGCTTGGCACGCACAGAGGCCGTGGTCACGGTGGCTTCGGCGGCAGGCACCTGCGGCACGTCCGGCGCGAGGTCCGAGTCCATCCCGGCCAGGCGCAGGTTCTCCCGCAACGGGTCGCTCAGCGCGTCGGCGGCCTGGAGATCCTCCGCGAGGCGCTTCAGCAGCCGCAGCACGTTGTCGACCGACGCGTCCTCCTGGGCGCGCTGGCGGTGAGCCGTCTCGAGGGAGGCGACGGCGGAGGACCGCATCTGCGCCACCAGGTTCTCGCGCGTCTTGAGGTCCTGCAGGTCGCGGAACGCGGGCAGTTCCTTCAGCGCCGCGATGGTCTCCTCAGCCTGCTGCTCACCGGTCTCCATGTCGACCAGAGCCTGCTCGGACGCCGTGCGCTCCATCCGCGTGAGGTCGAGCTCCTGCGTGAGCTTCGCCTGCTCGCGCCGCAGCTTCCCGACCGACTTCTCGGCGCCCTCCAGCCGTTCGGACGCGCTGCGCAGCCCGCCGAACGCGTAGTCGCTGTAGGTCTTGAGGAACGTGCCGAGCGCACTGTCCGCGGAGGACAGTCGCACGATGTTCTCGCGGATCGACTCCAGGTCGTCGAACGACGTCGCGAGCTGCTCGACCATCGCCTGGTCCAGCGGCGGCAGCGCGTCGCTCAGGATCTGTTCGAGCTGGCCCTCCAGCACCTTCAGGCCGACGTCCGGGTTGCGCAGCGTCCGCTGGAGGTGCAGCAGGTCGGGGTAGCGCGCGGCGGGAACGCCGTAGACGGTCTCGGCGACCTTCGCGCGGAACGCCTGCTCCTCGAACATGCAGTCCGCGCCGATCAGATCCCGCAACTGCGCCGGACCGTGCGGAACGCGTTCCGGGCCCGCGAGCTGCAGTTCCGCGCCGACGCGCATCGGCGTGACGAACCGCCACGAGTCCGTGATCGCCTGCGAGGTCTTCGACGCCTTCACGCCGAGTCCGCACGTCAGGTACTCGTTGCCCGAGTGGTCGTCGGCCTCGCGGATCAGCTCGACCCACGCGTAGCCGATGCGGTTCGGGCCACCGTCGTAGTCGTCCAGCATCAGGCGCCGCAGGCTGACCGTGTCGAAGCCCTTGGAACCGAGCTGGCGCAGGTCACCGTCCAGACACAGCGGGAGCAGCAGCTCCAGCGTGCGGGACTTGCCGGAACCGTTGGTGCCCTGGAAGATCGCGCGGCCACCGGAGAAGTCGAACGTCTGCTCGGTGTACTGCCAGATGTTGACCACGCCGCCGCGGTGCAGCCGCCACCTGCTCATGAAACGTTCTCCTCGTCGAACAGGGACCAGCTCGGTACTTCGGACACCACGACGGGTTGTTCCGGTTGTTCTCGTTCCGGGTCGCCGTCCGGGGACGGCAGCCAGCGGTGCGCGGCCGCGCTGACGGCCCACGCGCCGTCTTCCTGTTGTGCCGCCAACCCCATGCGGCGCAACAGTTCCGTCACCTCGGCGACCAGCCGGTCGAGGTCGTCGGTGAACTGCTTCGACCACGCGGCGGGATAGTCCTCGACCAGCCCGGCGCAGACCTCGCGCAGCCGTTCCACGGTGACGACGTGGCGTGCGGGCGCGTCCTCGTCCTCGCTGTCCAGCAGGTCCGGCAGCGCGAGCAACGTGATGCGGGCGACCGTCGAGACGCCGGGGAACGACAGGTCGGTCAGGAAGTCCTCGGGGTCGGCGGCGAGCACGCCCTCGACCCTGCACTCGGTGTGCAGGCCGAAAGCCTGCTCCAGCAACGCCGTTTCCTTGCGCTGGTTGCGGCGCAACCACTCCGCCTGCTCGTCCGGCAGGTCCGCGTAGAGGACCAGCGGCGTCTCGACCAGCTTGCGCCGCACCGCGTGCTCGATGCCGCGCGGACCGGGACGTGCCGCGAGTTCGATGAGGTGGGCGGGGTTCTGGGCCTCACCGACCGGGCCCGTCACGAGCTGGCCCAGCAGGTCCGTGTCGATCGTGATCAACGCTTCCTGGGGCAGCACGTCCTGCGCGACCGAGCCCTCGGTCTCCTGCAGCACGCCCAGGGAGACCAGGTGGCGCAGCGCCGCGGTGAGGGCACGCCGTTCGGTGACGTCGTCCGGCGCGTCGATGCCGGCTTCCACCGCGGCGGAACGGATGTCGGCCACCAGGCGGGACAGCAGGGTCTGGCGGCCGATGCCGGTCAGGACCGCGAGGGTGAGCGCCAGGTACGCGTAGCCGCGCGGGGACATGCTGAGCACGCCGCGCGTGTCGTCGTTGCCGGGGCCCGACTTGTAGAGGCGCGCGAACCGGCGTTCCACGACCAGCCGGTAGCCGAGCAGGCCCGCGAACAGGTCCTGCAGCGTCGCCCGGTGCCGGTAGACGAGGCTGAGCAGTTCGCCGTCCGGGCCGTCACTGCGCAGCAAAGGCCTGCGCAGCAACGTTCGCGCGCACCGCACCACGTTGGCGGCGTCGATGTCGGAGAGGTTGTCCAAGTGGTTCATTGCTTCAGTGCCACCGTCGCGTCGTGCAGGGTGAGCGTCCCGGCGGCCGACCTGATCTGGGTCGTCGTGCCGTGGGCGATCTCGAGTTTGAGGCCGCGCACGGGGTCGCTGGCCGATCCGCTGTCGTGCGGGGAGTCGCGCTGGGCCATCGCGAGCGTCAGCAGCTCGCAGAAGACCTCCAACGCGCCGTGCGTGAGCGTGGAGTTCTCCAGGTTTCCGGCGGCCTTGGTCAGTTCCGCGACGTGCCGCGCGCGGATCTCGTCCGCCTCCCGGGCCTCCGCCAGCAGCGACTGCTCGGTCATCGGGTCGTCGAGGATCCTGGACGGCCTGCCGCGCCCGCCCCGGTCGCCTCGGGTTCGGACGCTCACGGTGACGTCGCAGACCGGGCCGTCGCGCCAGGCCGTGCGCTCGTTGTCCGAGTCGTGTTCGGGCGCGGGGGAGAGGTGCCGGGCGCTGTAGAGGCCGAAGGCGGACGCGTAGATCTCGTGCGCCTCTTCGCGGGTCGAGTTGTCGAACCAGCTCGCGAGTTTCAGCAGTTCGGCGCGGCGTCCTGGCAGGAGCCCGCCGCCGGACGTCGCGCGCTTCACGCTGGCCAGGAGGCTGCCGATCGCGCGGGCCGTGGCCTCTCGCAGAGCCGTGACCTGGCTCGGACGGCCTGGACGGTCGACGAACCAGTCCGTCAGCTCCTGCCAGTCCTCCGGCGTGCGGCCGCGGGCGCGTTCGACGTTGTGGCCGAGGTCGGTGCCGAGGAGCCGCAGGAGCTCGGTGCGGGCCTTCGTGAACCCGGCCAGGGCCTCCGCGATCGGGGGCGTGTACTTCAGGACGTCCTCGACGACCCTCTGGATGTACTCGACCAGCAGGTTCCGGAAGCCGGCGATCTCCTCGGGCGCGAGGTGGTTCCTGGTGACGACCTGGCCGAGGTAGGCGTAGAAGTCGCGGACCGTCGCCGCGAGCTCGGCGTGCTGCAGGAACAGCGTCGTGACGCGTTCGGCCAGCAGCTCCTTGGTCTTGTCGCCCTCGTTGAGCAGGGCCACGCTGAGCGATCCGCCCAGCTCGTTGAGGCCGCGTTCGATGGCGGGGAGCAGCTCGCGGGAGACCTCACGGGCGCCTTCCGGGACCCGCAGCAGCTCGTCGACGTCCCGCTGGACGCGGACGGCGAGCTTGGAGACCTGGTAGCGGACGCTGCCGTGCTGGAACTCGGCGATGCTGGCCGCGACGACCTCACGGCGGCCCTGGACCAGGTTGCCCCACTCGACCAGCTGCTTGAGGCGGTTGATGACGTTCTCGATGCGGCTCTCGCCCTGCTCGACCCTGCCCTCGCGCTCCTGGCCCGCGAGCGCGCCCGCGACCTCGCCCGCGCTGAGATCCGCGAGCAGCGTGGAGGTGAACAGCCGCATGATCGCCAGGTACGTGCGCTGGTGATCGCGCGCGTCCAGATAGGCGTACAGCTTCAGCCGCTTGTGCTCCACGACCGGCCACCCTAATGCGCGTGCGGGTGTGCTGCGGCGCTACGGTGCCTTCGACGAGCTGGGGAGGCTGCCGTGGGTGCGGGTCGCGCGTTGGGGTTGTTGCTGGGCGTGGCGGCGGACGCGGTGTTCGGTGATCCCCGCCGATTTCACCCGGTAGCGGCATTCGGATCGTCGGCCGCGGCCCTCGAAAAGCGTCTTTACGCCGACTCGCAGGCCGCCGGTGCGGCGTACACGGCCGTGCTGGTCGGCGGGACCGTGGCCGCCGGTGTCGCCGTGGAGCGTCTCGCGCGCCACCACTGGCTGACGCAGGCGTTGGCGACGGGCGTGGCGACCTGGGTGGTGCTGGGCGGCAACTCCCTGGCCACCGAGGGCACGTCGATGGGCCGCGAACTGGCCGACGGCGACCTCGAGGCCGCGCGGGGCCGCCTGCCCAACCTGTGCGGCCGCGACGCCGCCCGCCTGGACACCACGGGCATGGCGCGCGCGACCGTGGAGTCCGTGGCCGAGAACACCTCGGACGCCGTCGTCGCCCCGTTGTTCTGGGGCGCGGTCTACGGGGTCCCCGGCCTGCTGGGCTACCGCGCCGCCAACACGCTGGACGCGATGGTCGGCCACAAGTCGCCGCGGTATCTGCGGTTCGGCTGGGCCTCCGCCCGCCTGGACGACCTGCTGAACCTGCTGCCCTCACGCCTGGCCGCTCTGCTCACGGTCGGCGGTGCCCCGGTCGTGGGCGGCTCGGCCTCACAGGCCCTGGAGACCTGGCGCCGTGACGCGTCAGCGCACCCGTCGCCCAACGCGGGCCAGGTCGAAGCGGCGTTCGCCGGAGCCCTGGAGATCCGCCTGGGCGGCCGCACCGTCTACTCGCACGGCGTCGAAGAGCGCCCGGTGCTCGGCCACGGCCGCAACCCGGACTCAGGTCACGTGACGCGTGCCGTGGAGCTGTCCCGCGTCGTCGGTTTCGGCGCGGGCCTCGTCAGCGCCTTCGTCGCTCTCTTCCGCAAGTAGCTCGGCGATCGACTTCTTTTTCTTCTTGCCCTCGTAGAGCACGCCACCCGGCCGCGCCTCACGAATCGTGAAGTACAACCAGCCACCGACCGCCATGACCCCGAACGCGATCCACTGCAGCGCGTAGGAGAAGAACGGCCCGGACTCGAGCCGGGGCAACGGCAACGTGTCCAGCGCACCCGGCTGGTTCTCGATCAGCTGGTAGTAGCCGGGCTCGATGCCCGCGCCCACCGCGTTGTTGTTGATCGAGTAGATCTGCTTGCGGCCGTCCTGCTCGAACGCGGGCTGCTCGTTCGACTCGTTGGGCCGCGCGAGCCCGATGAGCGTGACCTCTTGTGCAGGCGGCTTCGCGAAGTCCGGCGGCTTGATGCCGTTGACCGGCCGCACGTACCCGCGGTCGATCAGGATCCGGTGGCCCGTGGTGGTCTCGAACGGCGTGATGACCTCGAACGCCGCCTCACCCTGGACCGTGCGGAGTCTCGCGAGTGCTTCCAGTTCCGGCAGGTAGCGACCCTTGATCTCGACCTTCTGCCACTCGTCGTGCCGCGCACCGAACTGGGCGGGATCGCTCTTCAACGACTTGGTGATGGCGGAGTTCTGCTGCTGCCGCTCGTCGTTGCGGCCGAACTGCCACGGCGACAGGAAGTAGACGCAGGCACCCGCGAACACCCAGACGGCCAGGGTCAGCGCCAGCCAGCCCGGCTTGAGGAGGAACTTGAACCGCACGTCCTCACGGTAGATGCGTGACCTGGACCTCGTGGAACTGGGTCACGAACCCCTCGCCCTCAGGACTCGCCGCCATGATCCCGACCCTGGCTTCCTCGCCGGGCGGGAAGTAGGCCTTGCGCAGCACGTTCGCCGGCTCCCGGCCGTCGGTGCCGTACCGGACCCACACCGCGTCACCCTTGCGTTCGGCGCTGATGGTGAAGCGCTCGAACGGCTCGGTGAGCGCCAGGTTCCAGTCCGAGAAACCACGCGTGACCACCGTGCTGGCCTGCCGCTTCCCGTCGAACACCTCGACCCCGGCCTTGATCCAGTTCTCGCCGTCGATCAGCAGCCCGACGCCGGCGTGGTCGTACTGCGCCACGTACTCGCCGGTGAACGTCGCCGTGATGGTGAAGTCGCCGGTCAGGCTCACGCCGTAGAGGTGGCCGTTGTCGCGGACGATGCCGTTGCCGGTGAGGCGCCAGAAGTCGCTGCCAGGGTCGGCGTGCACGGCGAGAGGGTCGGTCGACCACTTCCGCGGTTCGTTGAGCCACGTCCAGCCGATGAGGTCCATGACCTCATCCTCGCAAAACCGCTCGCATCGCGGCCACGGCTTCGGACCGGTAGCCGCCGCCGAACAACACGGCGTGCACGAGCAGCGGGAACAGTTGGTGCAACTTCACCCGTGCCTGCCAGCCATCGGCCAGCGGCGCCACCTCCTGGTACGCGCCCAGCACGTGGTCGAGGAACGGACAGCCGAAGAGCCGGAGCATCGCGAGATCGCTCTCCCGATGCCCGCCGTGGGCCGCGGGGTCGATCAGCCACACCTGGCCGTCGGCGCCCCACAGCACGTTGCCGCTCCACAGGTCGCCGTGCAGCCGTGCGGGAGGTTCCGGCGGACCGGCGATCTCGCTGATCCGCGCGCACACCTCACTCACGTCGATGCCCGCTTGCCGCGCGTACGGCTCGATGCGTTGTGACGCGAACCACGACGGCCACTCCGGCGCGGGCTCGTTGGCCATCGGCGCCATGCCGATCGTGGCCTCGCGCGGACCACCGGGCGGTGCAGAGCCGAACGCCTCGGCTCCGGCGCGGTGCAGCACGGCCAGGCGGCGCCCGAAGGTCACGGCCGCCTGAAGATTCGGCTCGCCGGCCGGGATCTCGTCGATCACCAGCGTGCCGCCCTCGGCGCTGTGCACGAACGGGATCGGCGGGCCGCCGTCGACGCGCAGCCACCGCAGACCGGCCGCCTCCGCAGCGGTCGCCTGGGGTGACTGGTGCTTCGTCCTCAGAGCCGCTCGCGAACCCACGCGATCAATCCCGGCATCGCCGCCTCCGTCATGACCAGCACCTCGTCGAACCCGGAATCGTCGCCGTAGTACGGATCCGGCACGTCCGCGCCGTCGGCGTCCGGATCGAACGAACGGAGCAGCCGCACGCGATCGGGATCGGCCATCCGGCGCAACGCGCGGGCGTGCCCGGCGTCGAGCGCCACCAGCAGATCCGCGTCCAGGTGGTCTGGACCGACCTGGGCGGCGACGTGGTCGGTGGGATAGCCGTTGTCCGCCAACGTCTTCAGTGCGCGAGGGTCGGCGGGGTCGCCGACGTGCCATCCACCCGTTCCGGCGCTGGACACCCGTACCTCGGAGGACAATCCTTCTCGGGACAGCCATTCTCGGAACACGAGGGCTGCCACGGGGGATCGGCAGATGTTGCCGGTGCAGACGAACGAGACGTGCATGTCGCGCAGCCTAAGGCTCGACGGAACGGCCGAACCGCCCGCATCGGTCCTGGAGCACACGATGAAGCTGCATCTGAACAGGCACAACTGGCCCGTGGCGATGGGTGCGGTGTTCGCGTTGTCCGTTGTCGGCGCGTGTGGGCCCACGTCGGTTCGCACGCCTGTCGAGACGCCGACGTCCAGCACCACGACGATCGCCACGACCACGGCGCCTCCCGTCGCCGCCGCGCCCAAGACCTGCACCGTTCCGAACGTGGTCGGCATGGTGCACCAGTACGCTCAGGACGCGATGCAGGCCGCTGGTCTCCACGTGTTGCAGGAGAAGGACGCGACGGGCCGCGGCCGCATGCTCGTGCTCGATCGGAACTGGGAGACGACGGCGCAGAGCGTGGCCGCCGGTCAGGTCGTCGAGTGCACCACGGTGATCACTTTGTCGGCCAAGAAGATCGGCGAATGAGCACCGCCGCACGGTAACGCTCAACCGCTGTCGCAAGATGTATGGACAAACGACATGGAGGCCGCCCATGCAGACAGGTACCGACGTGCCCCCGCAACGGGAGATCATCGGATGTACCGACGCCCTCGGGCGCCGTCGTGCGTTCGAGGTGTACCTCAACGAGAAGGGTCGCGTCTGCTTCCGCACCCCGCCCGGTGAGTCCGCGCAGCTCGACGCCTTCCAGCTGGACGAGCTGATCAGCCACCTCACCGAGCTCCGCCGCTACATGCAGTGACGCGGGCACCTGAGCCCGTCGCCTAGAATTTCCGGCGATGACCAGCTCAGATCTGCGCCACCACGGTGACGTCGACGCCGCGCCAGGCCTTGCCGACTTCGCCGTCAACGTGCGGGTGCCGCACCCGCCCGATTGGCTGCGCGAACGGCTGGCCGCGGCGCTCGACGGACTCGGGCGTTACCCCTCGAAACCGGCTGAAGAACGCGCTCGTGAGGCCGTCGCACGCCGCCACGGGCGCTCACCGGACGAGGTTCTGCTGCTCAACGGTGCCGCGGAGGGCTTCGCGCTGCTGCCGAAGCTCGCGCCGCGCCGTGCCGCGATCGTCCACCCCGGGTTCACCGAGCCCGAGGTGGCTTTTCGCGATGCCGGAATTCCGGTCGAACACGTGCTGCTCGACGGCGACTTCCAGCTGCGTGACGTGCGGTCGGACGCCGACCTGATCGTCATCGGCAACCCCACGAACCCGACGTCGGTGCTGCACGAGGCCGCCAGGCTCAAGGCGTTGCCCGGCAGGCTGGTCGTCGACGAGGCGTTCATGGACGCCGTTCCCGGCGAACCCGAGTCGCTCGCGCACGACCCCGACGTGCTGGTTCTGCGCAGTCTCACCAAGACCTGGGGCCTCGCCGGCCTGCGCGCCGGCTACTTCCTCGGCGACCCGGAGACCCTCGCGCGGCTCGCGCACGGCCGTCCGCACTGGCCCGTGGGCAGTCTCACGCTGGAGGCGATCACGGCGTGCTGCGAACCGGAAGCGCTCGAACAGTCCGCGGGGTTCGCTCAGGAGGCCGAACGCCATGCGGCCTACGCGTTGGAGCAGCTCCAAGACCTCGTCGTCGTTGCGCCGAAAGGGCCGTTCCTGCTGATCAGGGCGCCGAGGGGCACGCGGCAAGCGTTGCGGGACAAGGGGATCGCGGTACGACGCTGCGACACGTTCCCGGGACTTGATGACACGTACCTGCGCGTGGCGATCCGGCCGCCGGAGGAGTTCGCCGTGTTCGTGGACGCGTTGCGGGTAGTGATGGAGGAAATGGCGTGAAGCTCGCGGACGTGATCGCGGTCCTGGAGTCCGCGTATCCGCCGAAGACGGCCGAGAAGTGGGACGCGGTCGGCCTGGTCTGCGGTGATCCGCAGGAGGAGGTCACGAGGGTCCTCGTCTGCGTCGACCCGACGTCGTCCACTGTGGACGAGGCGGTCGAACGCGGCGCGCAGCTCGTGCTCGCCCACCACCCGTTGCTCCTCAAGGGCGTCAACGGGGTTCCGGCCGACGACCCCAAGGGTGCGTTGGTGCACAAGCTGATCCGGAACGGCGCCGCCTTGTATTGCGCGCACACCAACGCCGACAACGCGCTTCCCGGCGTTTCGGACGCGCTCGCGAAGGCCATCGGGCTCACCGTCACCGGCCCGCTCGACGCCACTCCGCACACTCCGAAGGACGTGCTGACCACGTACGTGCCGGCCGCGGACTCGGAACAGGTGCTCAAGGCGCTGACCGAGGCGGGCGCGAGCGCGGCCGGCGAGCTGACCGGGCACGAGGAGACGCGCATCGAGGTCGTCGTGCCACGCGCACGCCGCAACGCGGTCATCAACGCACTCCGCGACGCCTGCGAGGAACCAAGTTTCACGTTGCAGGAGACCGTTGGTCTGCCGGGCGACACCGGCTTGGGCCGCATCGGTGAGCTCGCGGAACCCGAGCCGCTCAGGGCGTTCGCCCAGCGGGTGGCCGACGCGCTGCCCGTCACCGTGCAGGGCGTGCGGGCGGCGGGAGACCCGGAACGCCTGATCAAACGGGTCGCGGTGTGCGGCGGGGCGGGTGACAGCTTCCTGAACACGGTGAAGCGCGCCGGCGTCGACGCCTACGTCACCGCAGACCTCAGGCACCACCCGGCTTCGGAGCACATCGAGTCCGGCGGCCCGGCGTTGGTCGACGTCGCGCACTGGGCCAGCGAGTGGCCGTGGTGCGAGCAGGCGGCGGAGATCCTGCGGGAGGCCTTCGGCGGTAGGGTCGACGTACTCGTCTCCACTCGCCGGACCGATCCGTGGACCGTCGGTGCGACGAGCACAGCAGCAGGAGGACATGCGTGAAAGCCGATCCCGCAGTGCAGCGCAGGCTGCTCGACCTGGCCGAGGTCGACGCCGAACTGGCGCGTGTCACCCACCGTCGCCGCACGCTGCCCGTAATCGCGGAGATCAACGAGGTCGAGCAGCAGGTGCGGACGAAGCAGGACGCACTGGTGGCCGTGGAGACGACGCTCACCGACCTCGACCGCGACGTGAAGCGCCAGGAGACCGAGATCGAGCAGGTCCGCGCCCGCGGCGAGCGCGACCGCAAGCTGATGCAGTCAGGTTCGGTCGGTGCCAAGCAGCTCACCGAACTGGAACACGAACTCGCCACCATCCAGCGCCGCCAGGGCGTCCTCGAAGACGACCTGCTGGAACTGATGGAGCGCCGCGAAGCCGTCGACGCCGACGCGTCCTTCGCGCGCGTGGAACTCGACAAGGCCCGCACCGCCCTGGAGGACGCGAGCCACCGCCGTGACGAGGCCCTCGCGGACCTGGAGTCGACCGAGACCCGCCGCACCGCCGACCGTTCGGTGATGGCGAAGGGTTTCCCCGACGACCTGCTCAAGGCCTACGACCGCCAGCGCGAGCAGCGCGGCATCGGCGCGGCCCTGATCCAGTCCCGCCGTTGCGGCGCGTGCCGGATCGAACTCGACCGCAGCGCGGTGTCGAAGCTCAAGGAAGCCGCGGCCGACGAGGTCCTGCGTTGTGAGGAGTGCGGCGCGATCCTGGTCCGCACCACGGAATCAGGTCTGTAGCCAGATCCGAAACCGACGAGGGGACTGCCCATCTGGGCGGTCCCCTTTTCTCGTCATGCGCCCCGCACGCGACGCAGACGCAGCGCCGAGACGAGGAAGAACACACCACCGATCGCCGCGTAGCCCGCGAGGTTGGTCAGCGTCGCGTTCTCACCGCTCGCCTGCAGGAAGAACGACGTGCCCGCGAGCGTGGAGATGGCGCCGCTGATGATCATCGGCCACTGACCGCCGAGGCTCCTGCGAACGAGACCGGCGGCCAGTTGCGCCACGCCGGACACGACGGCCCAGACACCCCACACCTGCAACACGGCCGGAATCCCGGACGTCACGGCGAACGCCAGACCCGCCGCCGCGAGCGTGCTGACGGCGATGTTGGCGTAGAGGGCGGCCGAGGCCCGCCCACCCCGTGCCGCGCGGCTGTCGACGACGATCGCTGCCACGTCGAACAGCGGGTAGAGCACCAGCAACGTGCCGCTGACCGGCCCGATCTCGGCCCCGGTGAGGAACAGCAGCACCGCCCACACGATCGCGAAACCGAAGCGGACGAGGTAGAGCGTGCGGAGGGCGGGGGCGAGAGTCGCGGATGGGGCTGCGTCGATGCTCACGAGGTGTCCTTGAGGTAGGGAGAACGTTCTTTCTACTTTGAGGCTGTCAGCACCTGCCGACGCTGTCAAGACCGAACGTTCTCTCTGCTACCGTCGACAGGGTGACCCGCACCGTGTCCGACGCCAGGAACCGCCTGCTGGGAACGGCCAGCCGGCTGTTCTACGGGGAGGGACTGCACTCCGTCGGAGTCGACCGCATCCTCGCTGAGGCGAAGGTGACCCGCGCGACCATGTACCGCCACTTCGCGGGCAAGGAAGACCTGGTCCTCGCATACCTGGCCGAGGCAGACAGGGCGACCCGCCAGAACGTCGACGCAGGCGTCGCCGCGGCCACGAACGACGCGGACGCCGTGCGCGCCGTCGCAAGGGGAATCGCCGGGCACATCCAGATCGAGGGCTTCCGCGGCTGCGCGTTCCTCAACGCCGTGGCGGAGTACGCCGACCCCGCGCACCCCGTGCACAGGGCAGTGCAGGCACACCGCCAATGGTTCCTCGACACCGTCACGGACCTGCTCGCACGCGTCGGCAACGCTCCGGCCGAACTCGACGGACGGCACTTCGTCATGCTGCGCGACGGCGCGATGGCGGCCGGCTGCCTAGCGGATCCGGGCCCGATCGGCGACACCTTCTGCGAGGCGGTCGAGGGCATCCTCCGAGCGCGCACGTCCTAAGCGCTCAGGCGTGCCTCTCCAGCCACGGAACGATCGCGGCGACGAAGCCGTCGGGGCTGGTCATGGGACGGCCGTTCATGGTGGCGACCAGGTGACCGACACCGAACAGCGCGTCCCAGGTGCGGGCGCGGCGGTAGGTGGTCGCGGAGACGGCACGACGGACGTTGTCCCAGCCGTGCCAGGCCATCTGGGCGGCGTCGATGGCGGGGTCGGCGGGCATCGCCATGTCCCAGTCGAGGACGCCGAGCAGCTTCCCGTCCGCCGACCAGTGCACGTTGGAACCGCTCAAATCGCCGTGCACCAAGGCGTCGGGCGCGGGCTCCAGCGCCAGAGCGGCGTCGAGGCGTCGCTGTCCCTCTGGCCGCCAGCGAGCGGGCAGCCGGGGAAGGATCTCCTCGACGATGATCGTCGACCACGACGGACCCTGCGCCCGGTCGTCCAGGGCCGCCATCAGCGAGTCGCCGAGCGGCACGGACCGAACGGCTTCCAGGACTTCGGCCACCTGCACCGGATCTCCGACGCCTTCGGGCAGGGCGGCACCGTCGATCCACGACACGGCGACAGCGGCCCGCTCGCCGAACGTGGTCACGGGAGTGAGCGGCTCCGGTACCTGGAACGGCAGTCCGGCGGAAGCCAGCTGCCGCAACACCTCCACTCGGCGGGGCATCGACGCGGCGCCCAGCGGCCGCTTGCTGACTCGCACGGCGGCGACGCCTGGGACCAGCAGCACGTCGTGGATGTTGCCGTCGGCCGCGACGAAGGCGTCGTCCAGGCGCACGCCGGGCAGCAGTGCGGAGGCGATCTCCAGCAGGTCCGGGGCGGCCTTGATCATGCCGGGAACCTACAACCGGCTCGCGAGAGCCGACTCGTTCGCACTGGACAGTCGCTGCGCCCTGTGCGCGAGGACGATCAGGACCGCGGGTGCGAGCACGTCGTAGACCAGGATGCCGCCGGTGTTGCCCGGTGCGTGGTTGCCGGCCGCGAACCACTGGTGGAGGTGACCGATCGCCGCGCCCCACAGGAACATCCCGGCACCCAGGCCGACGAGTACGCGTTCCCTGGTGGTGGCCGACGGGGACGCGACGCGGAAGGCCAGGACCGCGAGGGCGAGGTTGGCGAAGGCGATCTCGAACTCGAACGGGGTGCGGGCGAAGCCGATGGTGGCCGCCATCTCGTCCGGGACGACGAGGAACGCGATGACGAGCCACAGGCTGCCGCAGCCGAGCGCGACGCCCGCCCACCACCGCTGCCAGGTCTCGAGTTTCGCCGCGCGGGACGGGCTGTGGCGGGTGCGCACGGCCGCGCCGACGACCGCGATCAGCAGCCAGAGCAGGGGGGACGAGGTCTGGGCGAGGTAGGAGAACGTGTCCATGCTTCGAGTCTTGCATGGTTAATATTAACCGCGCAACATTCAGGTATGATCGACACCGTGGACGACGGACTTGCGGACCTGTTGCACCGGGTCGTGTACCTGCTCGGAGAATCGGCCCGGCAGCGGGAGGCCGACCAGGACGGGCTCACCTACAGCCAGCTGCGGTTGCTGGGCACCCTGGAGGAGATCCAGCCGGCGACACAGCACCAGCTCGCGCAGGCGCTGTCGGTGTCCGACCCGGCGATCAGCAGAGCGCTGCGGCCGCTGGAGGCGGCAGGGCACGTGGAGGTCCGCGTTGACCCCGAGCACGCGCGTCGTCGCCTGGTCAGCCTCACCGAGGCGGGCGGCAAAGCGTTCCACGACAACGGGAAGCCGATGTACGACGAACTGCGCACCGCCCTGCTCGACGCGGGCTTCCCCTACGAGCGGTATCTGAGCGACACCCTTCGCTTGGCCGAGATCCTGGAGGATCCTCCGAGGCGGATCTGAACGGCCTGGTGAACCGAACCTGGGGATCGTCCACAACGCAACAGGGCGGACGCTCGATGGGAGCATCCGCCCTGTTGGTAGGGATAAAATCAGTGTCCGAGGGGGGACTTGAACCCCCACGCCCTTTCGGGCACTAGCACCTCAAGCTAGCGCGTCTGCCATTCCGCCACCCAGACTGATGTGAACAGAATACAGGGCGTCCGGAGGGGCCTGAACGCGGGGCTACGATCGGCCCGTGAAGGTGATCGTCGAGGCTGACGGCGGCTCGCGGGGCAACCCCGGTCCTGCTGGATACGGCGCGGTTGTGCGGGACAAGCTCACTGGCGAGACGTTGGCCGAGCGCAAGGGGTTCATCGGTGTCGCCACCAACAACGTGGCCGAGTACCAGGGGCTCATCGCGGGGCTCAGGGCGGCCAGGGAGCTGAACGCCGAGACCGTGGACGTGCGGATGGACTCCAAGCTCGTCGTCGAGCAGATGTCCGGGCGCTGGAAGATCAAGCACCCCTCGATGCAGCCGCTCGCGCGGGAGGCGCAGGAGGTCGCGAGCGCCTTCGGGAAGATCACCTACGAGTGGATTCCGCGCGAGCGCAACAAGTATGCGGACCGGCTCGCGAACGAGGCCATGGACGCCCAGGGCAAGGCCGAGAGCGAACCCGAAGCGAAGGCCGAGGGTGCCAAGCAGCCGCACTGGAGTGGCGCGACGGGGGAGCCCACGCGCGTGATCCTGTTGCGGCACGGGCAGACGAGGCTGTCGGTCGACCGGCGTTACTCGGGGCGGGGCGATCACCCGCTGACGGAGCTCGGGCTGGAGCAGGCGGAGAAGGCTGCGGCGCGGCTGTCCAAAATGGACGGCATTGCGGCCGTCATCTCCTCGCCGTTGCAGAGGGCTCAGCAGACGGCGAAGAAGCTCGCGGACAGGATCGGGCTGGAGGTCGTCACCCATCAGGGGCTCATCGAGACCGACTTCGGCACGTGGGAAGGGCTGACGTTCGCCGAGGCGAGCGAGCAGGATCCCGAGGTGCATCGGCGGTGGCTGGGCGACACGAGCGTGAAGCCGCCGAACGGGGAGAGCTTCGACGAGGTGCACGCGCGGGTGCGCAAGGCGCGGGCGGACATCATCGCGCGGTACGGCGGCAAGACGTTGGTGCTGGTCAGCCATGTCACGCCGATCAAGACGATGCTCCGTCAGGCGCTGGACGTCGGGCCGCAGTTCCTGTTCCGGATGCACCTCGATCTCACGGGTGTCTCGATCGCCGAGTTCTACCCGGACGGGCCCGCGTCGGTGAAGCTCGTGAACGACACCTCGCACCTCGGCTGACCCGGAAAAGCCGTGTAGGGGACGTGTAGAACGCCTCGATACGTTCGCCCGGTCGTGAGGGGGAGCTTCACGGCCGGGGATCGGTGAGGGGTGGGCATGAGAAAGGCATTGGCGCTGGTCGCCGCCATGACGATGGCACTGGTGGCGGTGAACGCACCCGCGGCGTCGGCGGCCACGACGGTCGCGTTCGAGCCGCAGACCGTGCTGGGACCGGGCATCCCGAGGGACGGCACGTCGGACCAGAACGTCGTCGCGCTCGGCTCGGTCACGCTCGACATGTCCGCCACGCAGACCGCCCAGGTGGTCGCGGTGATGCGGGTCAACGACGCGACGATCCGCTCGCTGTTCGACAACGAGATCGTGTGCAAGTGGGCCGGGGGCAGCAAGAACACCGTGCTCGGCCAGAACGTCTACCAGAAGGCCGGGAAGTCGGAGTTCGAGGACATCACGCTGACGGCCAGCCAGCTCGTGCACCCCGGCGTCGCCACCCGCGTCACCTGCACCGCCTTCATCCGCACGGCCAGTCTGGGCTGGGACGACTCCACGCTCAGGCTCGTCAGCGGCTCGCTGAAGATCGCCAACGCCTCGGTCGTCAACGACGCCGCCGGCAAGCCGATCCAGAGCGTCGTCCCGCCCGGCCTCTACAAGGTCGACGCGACGAACCCGGTCGCCCGGCAGCCGGTGCTGTCCACGTTCGACGTGACGCCCGACGTCAAGAGCCTCGACCTGGTCGCGGACGTCGAGTACATGATCTGCCACACCACCGGCCAGTGCGACAAGACGAGGACGTCCAAGGCGTCGTTCACGCTCATCGTGAACCAGTGGAAGGCCGACGGCACGCTCTGTCAGAGCGACACCTCGACCAACGTCGTGCTGGACACGCCGTACTACGTGCACCACGTCGTCGTGCCGCTGAAGAAGACCGGTCTGAAGGTCCGTCCGGACTGCGCGCCGCGGTTCAACGCCTACGTGCTCGTGAAGTGGCTCGGCGGTGAGACCGGCGCGGTGCAGGGCGTCGCGACCGGCATGACCGACGGGCGCAGGACGGCGGCCCAGCACAACTCCGACATGAGCGCCGTCTACGTGCTGCCGAACAAGCTCAGCTGACCTTGCGCAGCCGGGGCGTCAGCGCCGCGGTGAACCGGTCGGCCGCCGCTTCCAGAGCGGCGGCCGCTCCGGGCGTGTTCACGTTCTGGTCCAGCACGAACTCGCCGCGCACCACCTGGTCCGCGCCCTTGGCCGCGAGCAACGGGTGCAGCGCGTAGTCCATCGCCACCAGGAAGCCCTGGCTGCCACCCGTCGCCAACGGCAGCACAGCACGTCCGCGCAACGCCTTCTTCGGCAGCAGGTCGAGCAACGCCTTCACCAGCCCGCTGTACGCCGCGCGGTACACCGGCGAGGCCACCACCAGGCCGTCCGCGGACAGCACACTGCTCACGGCATCGGAGATCTCCGGATCGCGCAGGTCCTCGGTGAGCAGCGACAACGTGGGCAGCGACCGCACGTCGAGCAACGACACCCGGTGCCCGGCGGCCCGCAACCGCTCCTCCACGAACGACACGACGACACCGGTCGGCGCGGAGTGGGACGGCGCACCGGAGATGATCAGCAGATCGGACATGACAAGGCACTCCCTGAGGTCGCGGGCACGAAGAACGCACTCAGCGGAGGCAACACAGGCTTGCTGCCACGCGGCCGTAGTCGACGTGGCGACGTCGTGTCATGACGGAAGTCAACCAACGTCCGCACCGGTGGACAACTGCTCCCAGCCGCTGGGATATCCTGGTCAGCGCGGATGAGTCGGCAGGGCGGCCGCGGCAGGCTGTGTCAGTGACGCAGGCTGTCGAGGAAAGTCCGGACTCCACAGGGCAGGGTGGTTGTTAACGGCAACCAGGGGTGACCCTCGGGACAGTGCCACAGAGAACAGACCGCCTCGGCGAAAGCCGCGGTAAGGGTGAAACGGTGGTGTAAGAGACCACCAGCGCCCCAGGTGACTGGGGCGGCTAGGTAAACCCCACCCGGAGCAAGGCCAAGAGGGCACCGGATCGCAAGTGAAGGTGCTGCGCGAGCGTTCGAGGGCTGCCCGCCCGATGCTCGCGGGTAGGCTGCTAGAGCCTGTCGGCAACGGCAGGCCCAGATGGATGGCCGCCGACTGGGACCTCGGTCCCATGAACAGGATCCGGCTTACATGCCGGCTCATCCGCCTGTATGCATGAAGTCATGCTCTCGCATCTGGAATGCGCCCGTTGCGGCCGCGAACACGACGCCAACGCCGTCCAGAACCTCTGCCACGAGTGCGCGTCGCCACTGCTGGCGCGCTACGACCTCACCGAAGTCGCCCGTCCGACGACCGAGAACTCGTTGTGGCGGTACCGCGACGTCCTCCCGGTCCGCGACCTCGATCCGGCGTTCAGCCTCGGCGAGGGCATGACCCCGCTCGTCGCGCTGCCCGCACTGAGCCGGGCGCTGGACGCGAAGATCCTCATGAAGGACGAGTCGCTCATCCCGACCGGCTCGTTCAAGGCCCGTGGCGCGGCCGTCGGCGTGGCGCGAGCCAAGGAGCTGGGCATCGAGGGCATCAAGATGCCGACCAACGGCAACGCGGGCGCCGCCTGGGCCCTGTACGCGGCGCGCGCGGGCATCCGCAGCGTCATCGCGATGCCCGAGGACGCCCCGCTGATCACCCGTGAAGAGGTCGAGGCGAGCGGCGCCGAGCTGCGGATCGTGCCCGGCACCATCGCCGACGCCGCCAAGGCCATCGCGGACGTCGACCTGTTCGACGCGTCGACTCTGCGCGAGCCCTACCGCATCGAAGGCAAGAAGACGATGGGCTACGAGATCGCCGAGCAGCTCGGCTGGCGCGTCCCCGACGTGATCATCTACCCGACCGGCGGCGGGGTCGGTCTGATCGGGATTCACAAGGCGCTGCACGAGATGCGCGAGCTCGGCTGGATCGACGGAAAGCTGCCGCGCCTGGTCGCCGTGCAGTCCACCGGATGCGCGCCGATCGTGAAGGCGTTCGACGAGGGCAAGGCCGAATCGACGTTCTGGGACGGCGCCTACACCGGCGCGTTCGGGATCAACGTGCCGAAACCGTTGGGGGACTTCATCATCCTTCAAGCCATCAGGGAAACCAATGGCACGGCGGTGGCGGTGACCGACGAGCAGATCGCGGCCGACCGCGCCGAAACCGCCCGCCTCGAAGGCGTGTTCCTGTGCCCGGAAGGTGCCGCGACTATCAGCGCGGTCCGGTCGCTGCGCGAGGACGGCTGGCTCACGGCGGACGACGAAGTGGTCGTGCTGAACACCGGTGCGGGCATCAAATATCCAAGTGTCCGCCTCTAAGTCCCTTGCTGCCCCAAGGGTGTTACAGAATTACGGCCGTTCGAGTGGCGCGCCCGTCGTAAAAGTCCACTCTCGGTATCACGGCGAATAACGCCAGATCCTCCTGTCAGACGGTCGGCCCCTGCAGCCGGCCGTCTCCAAGGGAGGGAACAGACATGCAACGCAAGCTGACGGTGGTGCTGGCCCTGTCCAGTCTCGTCACCGCGGGAGTGGTCGGTGTCGCGACCGCCGACGCCACGGAACTGCCCGTCTACGGGGTGAAGAGCTCCGGTCTCGACCAGGAACAGGCGCAGAAGCTGCAACGGGCGTTCGGCCTCAAAGACGTCCAGAGATCCGAGGCCGGCGCGGTGTCCTTCGCGGACGAGCAGCGCTACCAGTACCTGCCGACCGTCGACAAAGGACAGGGCAGGCCCGACGAGGACGGCAACGCCACCACGCAGACCGCGCTCGACACCGAGGCGATCAAGCGCATCAAGACCATCCCCGCCGAGGACGCGGCCAAGCGCGCACAGGAAGGCCTGCGGGCGGCAGGTGTGCTGCCGGCCAACGCGACGCCCAGCGCGCAGCACACGACGTTCGAACTGTCGGACACCAACGGCCGCAACGCACTCACGGCCAACCTCGACACGAGCGTCTCGTACACGTTCCAGCTCGACGGCCTCCCGCTGGAGGGCGAGGGCGCGAACATCCGCGTCGCGTTCGACGCGCAGGGCGTGACGGCGGTCAGCCACGCCGCCCGCACCTACGACAAGGCCGGCACCGTCAAGGTCAACGACCTCGAGTACGGCGCCAAGCTGTGCCAGAAGTACCTGGGCGCCTCGGTGAAGCCCGAGGTGAGCTACGTCTACGTGGCCCCGCCGCTGGAGGAGAAGGTCGACAAGGTCGAGCCCTCGTTCCGCTGCGCCGGTCGCAACGACGACGGTGGCGCACCCCAGGCCATCACCCTGCCCGCCGCGGTCGGCGCCGAAATGCCGCAGCCGGGACCGGGCCAGGAGCCGCGGCCCGAGCAGCAGTTCAAGAGCCAGGCCGTCGGCACCCAGGTCGGCAGCGAGGGCACCGGCAACTGCTCCGGCCTGCCCAACACCGTCGCCAACATCGGCACGTTCAACACCGAGGCGAGCAACCACGGCATCGCCCGCGACTTCAGCTGGCTCAACGCCAACGCGTGGGAGAGCGACTTCAAGGACCCCGCCTTCGCCGGCGGTGACGACACGAACTGGGCCGACGACGTCGACCTCACCTACTGGCAGGGCCACGGCTCCGGCACCGGCTTCTACTTCACCGGCTGCTCCAACCACACCGACAACAAGCTCGCGAACACCGACGCGCGCTGGGGCCAGAACGACGTCGAGTGGATGAGCCTGTTCACCTGCCAGATCCTCGAGGACAGCACCGGCGGCCAGACCTGGGCGCAGCGCTGGGGCCAGGCGTTCCGCGGCCTGCACCAGATCAACAGCTTCACGACCGTCAGCTACAACTCCGCCAACCACGGCGGCAAGTTCGGTCACTACATGTGGCGCTCGCCGTTCCTGTGGTGGAACAACCCGATGAAGGTCCGCGACGCGTGGGCGCAGGCCAGCATCGACACCCAGCCGGCGGCGGTCCGCTGGGCGACCATGGGCCCCGTCACCACGGCGGGTGGACTGGGCAACTTCAACGACTACTTCTGGGGCAAGGGCACGGGCGTCGGCCCTGACTACGCCTCGACCGGCCTGTTCTGGCGGATCTCCGGCGCCTCCTAGGAGCCCGGACGCACGACGAAGCCCGGCGACCCCTCGGTCGTCGGGCTTCACCGGTTGGCCGGCCGCCCGGAAGGCATCCTCAGGACGGGCCGGAACGGCTCCCCCGAGTTGTAGAGCTCCTCCAACTCGGTCACGTAGGCGAGCACCGCGGGATTCACGATGTCGGCGAGCGACCGCACCCCCGCCTGGGGCTCGTAGGAGGCGAGGTAGGTGGCCGCCGCACGCGCGCGTTCCAGCACCGACCTGTCGAAGTTGATCGTCCTTTGGACCCGGCGCCGGGATTGCGTGCTCTGCCCGGTAGGCTCATCCACGCCTGGAGCATTAGGGGAGGCTGTGATTCCGTCCACACTTCCGTCCGGCACGAGGTCAGGTTCGAGCATGGGCGAATCTCCTCGGAGTCGTCGCTCCGGCTTGCGCCCGCCGTGTCTGCCGACGGGGTCGCGAACCGGCCGATCAGGGCATTCACATGGATGTACACGTGCGTGTGTTTAGGGCCCACGCACTGTGGGTGACCAGGGCGTTCGCAGTCGGGTGAACCTTGCCAGCGACGGAGAGAATCTCGATCCGGGTGTTCCCCACTGACGTCTCCTCAGTGATGATGTGTCGGCCAGATTAGACGTAATTCCTCCCAGGGGGAACGGCCAGATGATCTACACCCCGCAGCAACAGCCCCACACGTCGTGACGAACTCGTGTTCTACTCGTAGCGCAAGCCCCCGCGCACTCTGGAGTACCGAATGACCGCCATGGACCTGGTGACACTCGCTCAGCAGCAGCCGACGGTGCCGGGCACAAGCAATGTCCGTGACTGGATCCTGAACAACATCGTCCCCCTGCTGCTGCTGACGGTCGCGCTGCTTCTGCTCTGGCTGGGAGGCGGCAAAGGCGACAACGCGGGTGTCATGCGCCGTTTGGGCGGCGTGATCGTCGCGCTGGCCATCATCGGCCTCGCCGTCACCACCGACGCCGGCGCGAACATCGGCAAGTGGCTCGCCGGCTTGTTCGTCGGAGGCTGATCCGTGCGGGTCCGCACTGACGACGAGGTCTACCGGGTCGACGCCGTCTGGCTCGGTCCGCCCAAAGCGACTTTTCCCTGGCGCGCGCGATACGTCGCGTGGGGCGTCGGGATCGTCGTTTTCCTCGTCGTACTCACGATCGAACGGCAGATGGGCGTCGGGTTCGGGTTCTTCTCGACCGCGTGGGCCCTCGTCGCGACGATCATCCTCACCCGCTTCATCACCCAGCGGATCAGCCATGAACGGCCCCTCACGGCCGTCATGTCGATGTGGGTCCGCGAGCTGACGGCACCTCGAGAGCGCACGGCAAGCACCGGCGGAGCGGCCAGTGCCGCCCGGATCCGGGTCAGTCCGCAGCGGCCTCGTCCCAAGTTGAGCAAGAAACAACAACGACGGGCGAGACAGCAGGCCCAGCCCCGCCGGACGTCAGACAGCCGTAAGAAGGAGGTTCGCGGTGTTCGGACGCCGGCGAGACCGTGACCGTCGCTCCGCCCAGCACATCGCCCAGCACGCCGCCGCGGACCCGCGCGAGCGCGACAGGGCAGCGTATTCCAAGCGCGGACGTCGCCTGCCCGGCGAGCAGTCCGTGCCGAGCTACACACCGTCGATCGCCGCGCGCAGCATCGACGGTCACCTGCTGCGCACCGGCCAGGAGGTCTACGCCTGGTACCGGCTCGCGCCGCAACGCTGGTCGTTCCGCAGCGACTCGCAGCGCCAGGACCTGATCGCGGCCATCGCGGGCCAGTACGCCGAGCTGCAGGGCCGCTGGATGCACCTGCGGGTCACCACGCGGCCGTACCCCATCCGCATGTGGGCAGAGGCGCACGTGCACAACGCCGTCAAGCGCCTGCCGGACACTCCCGGCACGCTGTCGTTCGACGACTACATGGTCGGCGAGCAGCAGCAGCTCATGGGCCGCTCGATGGCGGAGAAAGAGGTCTACCTGGGCGTTCAGGTGCAGACCCGCAACATGATGGACCGCGCGGTCGAACGCGCGGCCCCCGTGCTGCGCAAGGTCTTCCCGGACGCCGTCGACGCCGAACTGGTGGCGCTCGACTCCGAGGTCGAGCACCTCGACCAGGTCATCGGGTCCGCGGGTCTCGAAGGCCGTCCCGCGACGGCCGAGGAGATGTCCTGGCTGATGCACCGGTCGTGCTCGCTGGGCCTGCCCGCGCCGCGCAACCTGCCCGCCGTGCCCGGTGCCGCGTGGGAACCGGAGGACCTGGCGTCCTTCACCGACGCCGCGGACTTCCACCAGGAGCCGTACTCACCGACGGTGACCGTGCGCGGCCGCACCGGCTCGAACGCGGGCATCAAGCGGCACGTCTGCGTGCTGACGGTCGGGCTGATGCACGGCCTGCAGATCCCCGAGGTCGACGACCCGTGGGTGCAGCGTGCCGACCGGCTGCCCGCCTCCGTCGAGTGGTCCGCGCGCATCTACGTGCGCAAGCCCGAAGAGGTGTCGGGCGAGCTGTCGCGGCAGATGAGCAAGGTCCGCTCGCAGGTCCGGCACTACACCGACGAGCACGAGCTGGAACCGCCGCAGTCGCTGGCCCGCCAGGCCGGCCGCGTGCTGGAGATCGACGACGAGATGACGTCGGGCTTCACCGCGCTGGGCACCCGGGTGCGCAGCTGGTGGCGCCTGGCCGTGTCCGGCCCGACCGAGCGCGAGGCGCTGCGGCTCGCCCAGTCGTTGCTGGAGCTGTACAAGCCGAAGGTCTCGATCGACCACCCCGAGGCCCAGTACGCGATCGCCCGCGAGTTCATCCCCGGCGAGCCGCTGTCCAACGGCGCGTACCTGCGCCGCGGCAGCGTGTTGTGGGCCGCGTCCGCCGTCCCGACCGCGACGGCGGAGGTCGGTGACCGCCGCGGCATTCTGCTCGGCGAGACCGTCACGGCCACCCGTCGCCCGGTCGCGTGGGACCCGTGGATGGCGCAGGAGCTCCGCGACGCCTCAGGTCTGACGGCGATGGTCGCGGGCCTGGGCGCCGGCAAGTCGTTCCTCGGCGGCGGCATGGTCTACAAGACCCTGCGGGCCGGCGCGCACTGGACGTTGCTCGACCCGTCCGGTCCGCTGTCCGCGCTGTGCGAACTGCCGGAGCTGCGGCCCTACGCGCGGCCGATCAACCTGCTCAACGCCCAGCCCGGGATTCTGAACCCGTACCGGGTGGTCGCCGAGCCGCTGCTCGACCACTTCCTCGACGAGGAGGACCCGGAACGGGCCTGGCGCCGGGAGAAGGCCCTCGCGGCCGCGACCCGCCGTCGTCTCGTGCTGGACGTGCTCACCGGTCTGCTGCCCTACGAGGTCGCCCGGCTGCCGCAGACGCGCATCACGCTGCTGCGTGCGGTCCGCACGGTCGGTGGCCGCTTCGACGCGCACCCCGGTCTCGTCTTCGAGGCGTTGCGCCGGGACGCGTCCGAGCACCACGAGCACGCCGTCGTCGTCGCGGACTTCCTCGACGAGATGCGCGAGCGCATGTCGTTGCTGATCCCCGAGGAGAACCACGACCCGTACAACGAGGTGCGTGACGACCGCCTCACCGTCCTGACGATGGCGGGCCTGAACCTGCCGAAGGACGGCGTCGGCCGCGAGCACTGGACGGACGCGGAGTCGCTCGGCGTCGAGATGCTCAACCTCGCCGCCTGGCTCACCCAGCGCTCGATCTACGAGAAGCCGAAGGACCAGCGCAAGGGCGTCTGGATCGACGAGGCGTTCTTCCTCTCCGAGGTCCCGACCGGTCGTGTGCTGATGAACCGCTTCGCGCGTGACTCGCGAAAGTGGAACGTCCGCGTGCTGCTGTCGTCGCAGATCCCCGCCGACTTCCTGAAGATCCAGGGCTTCGTGACGCTGCTCGACTCGGTCTTCGTCGGCCGGCTCGACGACGACTCGGCGCAGGCGGACGCGCTGCGGCTGCTCAAGGTGCCGATCGGCGCCGGGTACGAGCAGGTCGTCGCCTCGCTCGGCCGCCGCCCCGGTGGCGAGCGCAACGCGACCGAACGCGACCGCGCGCCCCGCCAGTTCATCTTCGGCGACGGCGCCGGTGGCGTGGAGCGGATCCGCATCGACTTCAGCGGCCCGCACCTGGAGCACCTGCGCAACGCCCTCGACACGACCCCCGACGCCAAGCGCGACAACGGCAAGGGCGAGCTCGTGCCGGCGGACGACCCCAACGCGGCCCCGAAGCCGCCCGCCTACGTGCCCGACGAGATCGACGACGAACTGGCGGCGGACATGGAACTAGGACTGACGGAGGAAGAGGCCCAGCTGGTGGCCCACGGTGACGGCACCAACCGCCACCGGGACGGCGGCGCATGACGGCGCTGACGATCGTGCTCGCGATCGCCGCCTTGCTCTGGGCAAGGCGGCGGTTCGCGCTGCGCGCGTCAGCACGCACCAGGTCGGTCGGCCTCGTCGCGGCCATCCTGGCGTTGCAGGTCGTCATGGGTGCCCCGATGGCGCACGCCCAAACCTGTGGCGAGGCACCGAATCCGGAACGTCCCGGCGCCGGCATGGTCGGCGCGCTCGACCCGCCCGTCGGCAACGGCCTGCCCGGCTCGCCGTATCTCGAGTACGGCTACGCGGGCATGGTCTGGCACAACTACAACGCCAAGTGCAACGTCCTGCCCGACGCCAACGCCACGCTCGACACGTGGGCGGGCAACGAGCTGTTCAGCATCGGCAAGAACATCGTCGGCGCCACGAACGCGTTGCACTACACCGTCATGGGCCGCGGTCTGCTGGTCCCGCTGGACGACGCCGTGAAGAACGGCGTGCAGAAGGTCTACGACAACGTCTACCTGCGCTGGTTCGGCCTGGTGGCGTTGCTCCTCGCGATCCTGATGTTCCGGCAGATCTGGACCGGCGACTTCGCCGCGATCTCCAAACGCGGGCTCTGGGCGCTGGCGGCCATGTGGCTGGCAACGTCCACATTGGCCTTGCCGCAGTTCTACAACCTCCTCGACAACACGCTGGTCTCCAAGACGTCGGAGATCCAGGCGGGGTTCATCGAGGCGCCTGAGGAACAAGGCACGCTCCACGTCCTGCCGACGAAACTGCACGACGCCGTCGTCTACCAAAGCTGGCTGCGCGGCGCGTTCGGCACGCCGGAGGCACCGCAGGCCGCCGAGTTCGGCCCGCGCATCCTCAAGGCGCAGGCCTGGACCACCGCCGAGATCGCCGAGGGCAAGGACGGCGACCAGGCGGCCCTGGACGCGAAGAAGGCCGAGTGGAAGGCGCTGGAAGCGCAGCTCGGCACCTCCAAGGGCTACTTCGACGGCACCGACGGCAGCCGCACCGGCGCGGGTTTCCTGGCGCTGCTGCAGTCCGTCGCGTTCTCTCTGTTCCAGTTGTTCGCGAAGGCCGCGGTGCTGCTGGCCCAGCTGCTGCTGCGCATCCTGACGCTCGCCGGGCCGCTCATCGGCCTGGTCGCGTTGCTGCACCACGACCTGCTGCGCAAGGTCGCCCGCGCGGCCGCCGTGACGGTGTTCAACGTGCTGGTGCTCGCGGTCCTCGCCGGTGTCCACGCGCTGCTGCTGCAGGCGATCTTCAACGCGACCGGGCTGTCGTTGCTGACGCGCACGTTGCTCGGCCTGATGCTGACACTCGTGTGCTTCGTGATCGGCAAACCGTTGCGCCGCATGTGGCAGATGGTCGAGATGTCGGTCGGTTCGGCCAGCAACGTCCTGCCGATGAGCGGTGGCGTCTGGTCCAAGATGATGGGCCGCAAGAAGCAGACCGGCCCGACGCCTCAGGACGAGTTCTGGGAGTCCGTGCGGGACAGCGACGCCGAGGGCGACGCGGCACCGCAGCGCGGTCGCGGCCGGGTGCGCCCGGAGGCCTCGAACCCGGTCATGGCGACGGCCCAGCGGCTCGACCGCGACTCGCAGCCCGGCCAGATCGTCAGCGGCTCCCACGGGAACGGCGTCCGTGCGGGCGCGCTGCCCTCGGGATCGGGTCCGGCGGCGTTGCCCGTCGCCCGGTCGCGCGTGGTGGACAGCCCCACGGTCACCGACAGGCAGTGGGACCGGGTCGACGACGCGGTGCTCGTGCCGTCGCGTTCCGGCGGCGGCTACTCCGCGCCGGCGCAGGAACCTCGCCGGGCAGAGACAGAAGTCGTGGCGGGGCGTCCGGTGCACGTGATCTACCGGCCGTCGCGTGGCTTCGAAGTCCGAGACAACAGCTGAGGGGAGCGTAGATGCCGATCCGTACCAACCGCGGCCGTGCCGCGGTCTATCGCAGGCTGTGGGGCTGGCCGCTGCGTTCCCCGCGGCACCTGGGCGCCTCGATCATCATCTTCGTGGTGCTGGTCGTCACGCTCGGCGTGGTCATCCCCAAGGTGCTCGACCGCAAGGCCACGGACCCGTCCGCGGCCGGTCAGACCTCGACTTCCTCGTCGGGCACCCAGGTCGGTCAGCTGCCGGGCAGCAGCGGCGTCTCGCTGCCGACCAAGCAGCCGCCGCCCACGAACGCCGCGTCGGCCGCCCCTCCCGCGGCGGACGCGCAGCTGATCGCCGAGCTGTGGGCGGAGAACTGGATCAAGCCGCCGCCGGACAACGACGTCACCAAGTGGCTCGCGCAGCTCCGTCCGTACACGACGGAGGAGTTCCTCGCGCAGATGGCGACGATCGACCCGAAGAACGTGCCGGACAAGATCACTCAGAAGGTCGCGGCCAAGCGGTCGACCGTGTCGTCGGCGGACTTCGAGGTGGGAACGGACACCGGCAAGGTCGTCATCACGTTGATCAAGCTCTCGCCCAGCAACGAGTGGCGGGTCAACGGCTACACGAAGGCGAGTTGACCCATGCGCGTGATGTTGCTGATCGGGGCGCTCGCCGCGATCGTCGTGATCGCGGTGGCGACGTCGGGCGTGTCGCAGGTGGTCAGCAACTCCACGAACCCCGCGGCCGGCGGGAACGTCCTGAAGATGAGCTGCAACGCGGCCATCGGGCCGTGGGACGCGGGTGGCGGCGCCGCCAGGGGGCAGGCCGACGCGGCGCGCCTCAACGAGGAGCAGCGCAACATCGTCGCGCGGATCATCTCCATCGGCCAGGAGCGCAAGCTGCCGCCGCTCGCGTGGCAGATCGCGATCCAGGCGGGCATGACCGAGTCGGGCCTGCGCCCGTTGAACTACGGCGACCGCGACTCGCTCGGCATCTTCCAGATGCGTCCGTCGATGGGCTGGGGCACTCCCGCCCAGGTGACCGATCCGACGTACGCGATCAACAAGTTCTACGACGTGCTGCTGAAGGTGCCGGACTGGGAGAACAAGCGGCCCGGTGACTCGGCGCAGGCGGTGGAGCGCTCGGCGTTCCCCGACCGGTACCACAACTGGGAGTCGATGGGAGCGTTCCTGCTCAGCGAGCTGGGCGCGATCAGCGACCCGGCGGGCTGCGGCTCCGGCGCGGGGGAGTTCCTGCTGGCGTCGAACGCGGCAGGCATCGCGATCCAGTTCACCAAGGAGCAGCTGGGCGAGCCGTACCTGTGGGGCGGCAACGGCCCGGACGCGTGGGACTGCTCCGGCATCCTGGTGAAGGCCTTCGGCGCGGCCGGTGTGAGCATCCCGCGCGTCGCGAACGACCAGTACGAGAAGGGCGGCGCCCACCTTCCGGTGCGCGACGCCCAAGCCGGTGACTTGATCTTCTGGGCGTACAACACCGCGGACCCGCGCTCGGTGCACCACGTCGGCATGTACCTCGGCAACGACGAGTACATCCACGCCCCCCAGACGGGTGACGTCGTGAAGATCAGCAAGATCAACTGGAATTATCAAGAGTTGATGCCGCTGGCCGTCCGGCCGGGCGTGTAGATCGCGGGGAGGCGCTGCATGTTCAACCACGACCCCATCCCGAGGCCTTCCGGACCACCCGCGTCGAGCACACCAGTGCGTGACTACGTGGCGGCCGGTGCTCCGGGAGTCTCTGCCGACTACGTGGTGATCCCGCGTGCGCTGGCCGAGGCGATGCCGTTGCCGTGGCAGCAGCACCTGGTGCACCTGCTGGCGGACTTCCACCGGACGTACGGCCACCTGAAGTGGCCGGTCTACCGCGTGGTGCCGTCGCGCTACGAGAAGCTCGCCGATCTCGACGAGGAACAGCTGGCCGAGGTCGGCGCCATCATGGAGATCGACTCCGACGGATCTCTCGTCTACCGGGACCGTTCCGGACGTAAGATCGAGAACGCCGAGGACCGCACGGTGCTGGTCTCGTGTTTGGATCCGATCCCGTCGGAGTACGCCAACGCCAACCAGTCGACGCCGCCGCGGGGATTCCCGGCGCCTTTGGGAGGCGAACGCAGATGAGTGACAGCAGTGGTTGGTACTTCTGCCTGACCCACCAGACCGTGGAGCAGGGCAAGGGCTGCAAGGGCGGCGACCGCATGGGCCCGTACCCGGACGAGGCCACCGCGGCCCACGCTCTGGAGATCGCCCGTGAACGCACCAAGGCCGCGGACGAGTCCGACAAGAAGTGGCGCGGCGCCGACGAGGACTGATCTTCCGGTCCTAGTGGCGTGACCTGGCCCGTTGGCGAGCGCATTCACGCTCAGCAGAGCGCCTCGCGGCACCGCCCCCACGCCCCCATACGTCCAGTATGAGGACGTGGGGGCGGCACCACGATGCACCCGTCTGACCGCGAATGCGCCCGGCAACGTTCCAGGTCACGCCACTAGTCTGTGCGGGTGGCTTCCCTGGTGATCCGCACGGGCCGTGCGGACGTGTCCTTCGACGGCATCCGCACCGAGTTCAGCCTGCCGTCAGCTTTTGACGCGGCCGTGCTCGCCGAGGCAGAGGCGGCGATCTCCCGTTCCCCGGGAGATCGCCCCGACCTCACCTCGCTGCCGCTGGTGACGATCGACCCGCCCGGCGCCAAGGACCTGGACCAGGCGCTGTGCGTGCTGAAGTCCGGTGACGGCTTCGTCGTGCACTACGCGATCGCCGACCTGGGGTTGTTCGTGACGCCCGGCGGCCCGTTGGATCTCGAGGTCCGGCGGCGCGGTCAGACCATCTACCTGCCTGACGGCAATGTGCCGCTGCATCCCACCGTGCTCTCCGAGGGCGCGGCCTCTCTCTTGCCAGGCGTCGTGCGGCCCGCGGTGCTGTGGACGTTCACCTGCGGGGCTGACGGCGTGCCGACGGCTGTCGAGGTGCGACGGGCGTTGGTGCGGTCCACGGCCCAGTTCGACTACGAGTCGGTGCAGAAGTCGTTCGACGCGGGCGATCCGCACCCGTCCGTGGCGGCGCTGGCCGAGTTCGGGCCGCTGCGGCGCGAGTTGGCCCGTCAGCGCGGCGCGATCGAGCTGCAGCTGCCCGAACAGGAGATCGAGTCCAACGGGGACGGCTGGAAGCTGGTCACCAGGCCGCGCGCCGCGGTGGACTCTTGGAACGCCGAGATCTCGCTGATGACCGGCATGGCCGCCGCCTCGATCATGCTGGAGGCCCGCGTCGGCATCCTGCGCACACTGCCCGATCCGGACGCCGAGGCCGTGGCCTCGCTGCGCAAGGACGCGGCGGCCCTGAAGGTGGCGTGGCCCGCGGACCTGTCGCCGGGCGCGTTCCTGGCCGGTCTGGACGCCTCGACGCCGGAGGCGTTGGCGCTGTTCACGGACGCCACGCGGCTGCTGCGCGGCGCGGGCTACTCGGCGTTCAACGGATCCGTTCCCGAGGTCGTCACGCACGCGGGTGTCGCGGCTCCGTACACGCACGTCACCGCGCCGCTGCGCCGCCTGGTGGACCGCTTCGCCACCGAGGTGTGCCTGGCGGTCACGGCGGGGCAGGAGCTGCCGTCCTGGCTGGCCGAGGCGCTGCCGCAGCTGCCGTCGCTGATGGGGGCCTCGGACTCGCTGGCGTCGAAGGTGGAGCGGGCGTCGCTGGACCAGGCCGAGGCGTGGGTGCTGGCCGGACGGGTCGGGCAGGAGTTCGACGCCGTCGTGCTGCGGTCCGGCGACAACGACGCCGAGGTGTTCGTGTCCGCTCCGCCGATCCTCGCCAAGTGCACCGGGAAGCGCCTGCCGGAAGGTGAGCGGATTCGCGTCCGGCTGGACGAGGCCGACCCCGCTGAGCGGCGCGTTCGGTTCAAGGCGGTCTGAGAGCCCAAGGTCACGTTGGGCAGCCCGCTTCCGGCGGGTCGTGTGAAGATGCAGGGGTGACTGACATTCGTGACCTCACCGTCGGCGTCCTGGGCGGCACCGGAGCCCAGGGCAAGGGCCTCGCCATCCGCTGGGCCAAGGCGGGCCTCAAGGTGATCATCGGTTCCCGCAGCGCCGACCGGGCGGAGCTGGCGGCCAAGGAGATCGTCGAGATCGCCGGCGGCGACGTCCGGGGCGCGGACAACTCCGACTGCGCGGCCGACTCCGACATCGTGCTGGTCGCGGTGCCGTGGGACGGCCACGCGGACCTGCTCGCGTCCCTGCGCGACCAGCTGGCCGGCAAGATCGTCATCGACTGCGTGAACCCGCTCGGCTTCGACAAGCAGGGGCCGTTCGCGCTCCCGGTCACCGAGGGCAGCGCGGCCCAGCAGGCCGAGCTCCTGCTGCCGGAGTCCAAGGTCACCGCCGCGTTCCACCACGTGTCCGCCGTGCTGCTGGCCGACCTCTCGGTGTCCGAAGTGGACATGGACGTGCTCGTGCTGGGCGACGACCGCGAGGCCACCGACACAGTGCGCGAACTGGCCGAGCTGGTGCCGGGCTTCCGCGGCGTCTACGGCGGGCGGCTGCGCAACGCGCACCAGGTCGAGGCGTTCACCGCGAACCTCATCGCGATCAACCGCCGGTACAAGACCCACGCCGGTCTGAAGATCACGGGCGTCTGATGCTTCCCGCCGACGACCTCGGTGAGCCGGTCCCGCTCGACCGGCCACGACGTGTGGTCAGTCTGGTGCCGTCGATCACCGAGGCCGTCGCCGTCAGCGTGCCCGGAGCCCTCGTCGGGGCAACGGACTACTGCACCCATCCGTCCGATTTGGACGTCGCGCGGGTCGGTGGCTCGAAGTACCCGGACGTCGACAAGGTCCTGAACCTGCAACCGGACCTCGTGATCGCCAACTCCGAGGAGAACCGCGCCGAGGACGTGGACCGGTTGCGCGCCAACGGCGTCAACGTCTGGGTGACCGAGGCGCCGAAGACGGTCCCGATGGCCCTGGCCTCGCTCAGGAGGCTCTTCGGGCTCGGCTGGGACCTCGAACCGGAGTGGCTCACGAAGGCCGAAGACCTCTGGCGCGAGACGGCACCGGCGAAGCTCACGGCGTTGGTCCCGGTCTGGCGCCGCCCGTGGGTCGTCGTCGGCCGCGATACTTTCGCCACCGATGTGTTGCGGCGCTTGGGAATCGAGAACGTCTACGCCTCCGACGAGGAGCGCTACCCGCGTCCGAGCCTGGAGCAGCTCAACGACAGGCGCCCTGACCTGGTGATCCTTCCCGACGAGCCGTACGTGTTCACCCACGAGGACGGCCCGGAGAGCTTTCCCGGACTGCCGTACGTGCTCGTTAACGGCCGGCACCTGACCTGGTACGGGCCTTCGCTCGTAGAAGCAAAACCTGGTCTTCAGAGGGCACTCGACTACGGCCAGGGTTGACAACCACGGGTGGATTCGCGGAACTCCCGGCGCTGTCAGGATTCTCGGCCATGGGGAAACTAGCCGCGATCATCGCGACAGCCGCCGCCACCGTCACGCTCACCGCTCTCCCGGCCAGCGCCGAACCCGTCGTCGTCTACCAGCTCGCCGGGAGCACCCGCTGCCTCGCCGACACCGGCAGCAACGTCGTTCTGAAGCCGTGCAACGAACTCTCCGACGAGCAGCGCTGGATCGTCCCGATAAGCGGTGGCGTCGACTGGCCGCACAACATGGCCACCGACAAGTGCCTGGCCGCCACCTCGTCCGGTGACGTGCTCGGCCAGGCCTGCACGACGAGCGCCGGCCAGCGCTGGCGCCGCGTCGCGTCGGGTTCCTCGTTCCAGTTCCGCAACGTGGGCACCAACAAGTGCCTCACCGCGCAGGTGGCGGTCGACACCTGCACGACGTCCAGCGCGAAGTGGATCGGCCTGCGCTAGTCGCGGAACCGATCAGTCGCCTCCAGCAAAGCCGTGAGGATGCCGGGCTCGTCGTACGCGTGCCCGGCATCCGGCACCAGCACCAGTTCCGACTCCGGCCAGGCCTTGTGCAGGTCCCACGCCGACACCGCGGGCGTCGCGATGTCGTAGCGGCCCTGCACGATCACGCCGGGAATGTCCTTGAGCCGCACGGCGTCCCGGATCAGCTGCCCCTCCTCGAACCACCCGTGGTTCACGAAGTAGTGGTTCTCGATCCGCGCGAACGCCAGCGCGTACTCCGGCACGGCGAACTCCGCCACCAGCTCCGGCCGCGGCAGCAACGTCACCGTCGCCCCCTCCCACGTGCTCCACGCGACCGCCGCCGGTCCGTGCACCTCGGGATCGTCCGAGGCCAGCAGCTTCGCGTACAGCTCGACCGGATCACCCGAGAGACCGGCGAGCGGCTCGCTGAACTTCTCCCACAGATCGGGGAAGAGGTTCGCCGCTCCGCCGCGGTAGTACCAGTCCACTTCGGACGAACGCAGCGTGAAGATCCCGCGCAGCACCAGTTCCGACACGCGCGACGGATGCTTCTCGGCGTACGCCAGCGCCAGCGTCGAACCCCAGGACCCGCCGAAGACCTGCCACCGGTCGATCCCCAGCGACGTCCGCAGCAGTTCCATGTCGGCCACGAGGTGCCAGGTCGTGTTCAGCGACAGATCACCGGACATCGACGCGTGCGGCAGCGAACGCCCGCACCCGCGCTGGTCGAACAGGATGATCCGGTAGGCGGACGGGTCGAACAGGCGCCGGTGCGACGGCGAGCAACCGCCGCCGGGGCCACCGTGCAGGAACACGACGGGCTTGCCGTCCGGGTTGCCGCACTCCTCCCAGAACACGAGGTTGCCGTCACCGGTGTCCAGGTGGCCTGACGTGTGGGGCTCGATCTCCGGGTACATGGGCCTATCGTCGGACACATGGCGCAGTTCTCGCAGGAGACCTCCACCACGGGGGCGTTCGTCCGTCAGCCGAACCGCTTCACCGCGCGGCCGGAGCCCGAACCCGGCCGCTACCGGCTCGTCGTCAGCCTCGCCTGCCCGTGGGCGCATCGCGCGGTCATCGTCCGCAAGCTCCTCGGCCTCGAAGACGCGATCTCACTGGCCGTCGTCGACCCGATCCGCGACGAGAAGGGCTGGCGTTTCCAGGGCACCGACCAGGTCCTGGGCATCGACTACCTCCAAGAGGCCTACGACAAGGCCGACGGGAACTACGAGGGCCGAGTCACCGTCCCCGCGCTGGTCGACACCACCACCGGTGAGGTCGTCACCAACGACTACCCGCAGATCACCCTGGACCTCAGCCTCAAGTGGCGCCCGGAGAGCACCCTCTACCCGGAGCACCTGCGCCAGGAGATCGACGCCTGGATCGAGCCGATCTTCCACCACGTCAACAACGGCGTCTACAAGGCCGGTTTCGCCACGTCACAGGAGGAGTACGAGCAGGCTTACACAGCTCTGTTCACCGGACTGGACCGCATCGAGGAGCACCTGACCGACCACACCTACCTGGTCGGAGAACAGCTCACCGAGGCCGACATCAGGCTCTGGACCACGCTCGTCCGGTTCGACGCGGTCTACCACGGCCACTTCAAGTGCAACCGGAACAAGCTCGCCGAGATGCCGAACCTGTGGGCTTATGCGAAACGCCTCTACGCGCAATTCGGCGACACGGTCGACTGGGACCACATCAAGCGCCACTACTACGTGACGCACCACGGCATCAATCCGACCGGAATCGTGCCGGCGGGTCCAGACCCGGAAGTCTGGACCCGCTGAGCGACAAGACTCAGTGGAAGGTGTGCTCGGGGCCGGGGAACTGCTGCCCGCGCACCTCGTTGGCGAACTCGGTGGCCGCGCCGAGCATGATGTTGCCGATGTCCGCGTAGCGCTTGACGAACCTGGGCGCCTTGCCGCGGTTCAGGCCCATCATGTCCTGCCACACCAGCACCTGGGCGTCGGTGTCCGGACCGGCGCCGATGCCCACGGTCGGGATGACGAGGTCGTGCGTGATCTGCTTCGCGACCTCGGCGGTCACCATCTCCAGCACGACCGCGAACGCGCCCGCCTCCTGCACGGCCAGCGCGTCCTGCACCACGACGTCGTGGTTGTCGTGACGCCCCTGCACGCGGTAGCCGCCGAGCTGGTGCTCGGACTGCGGGGTGAAGCCGATGTGCGCCATGACCGGGATGCCCGCGGCGGTGATCGCCCGGATGTGCGGCGCGAAGTACGCGCCACCCTCCAGCTTGACCGCGTGCGCCTGGCCTTCCTTCATGAACCGGACGGCCGTCGCGACGGCCTGCTCGACCGACACCTGGTAGGAGCCGAACGGCAGGTCGGCGACGACGAGGGAACGCTTGACCGAACGCGTCACCGCGCGTACCAGCGGTACGAGTTCGTCCACCGTGACCGGCAGCGAGGTCTCGTTCCCGTAGACGGTGTTCGACGCCGAGTCGCCCACCAGCAGGACGGGGATGCCGGCTTCGTCGAAGATCGAGGCGGTGAACGTGTCGTACGAGGTGAGCATGGGCCACGCCTCGCCACGTTCCTTCATCTCACGCAGGTGGTGAACGCGAACCCGCTTGGCCGGGGGCTTCTGGCCCGCTCCGGAGCCGTAGGGTGCGGAAACATCGGCAGTGGTCATCGTCGACCGGTCCTTTCCTCGAGGCCCGCATCAGCGGGTCCCCGGGCGCTTGGTGCACGGTTGCCGAACTCCAGAGTGGCACCGTCAGCCGGAAACGGAATGCAGATGCGGTTACCGTCACACGCGTGGCCGCACGAATCACCGAACTGGTACTCGACTGCACCGATCCCGAACGCCTTGCCACCTTCTGGGGAGAAGTTCTGGGCTACGAGATCCTCGACCGCGACGACGTCTCGGTGGAGATCGGACCGAAGGACCGGCGCACGACGCTGCTGTTCCTGCGCAACCCCGACCGCAAGCTGCAGAAGCTCCGCCTGCACATCGACGTGCGGGCGACCGACCGCGAGCAGGACGAGGAACTGGAGCGTCTCCTCGCGCTCGGCGCCACGCGTGCCGACATCGGTCAGGGCGACAACGTGAGCTGGTACACCCTGCAGGACCCGGAGGGCAACGAGTTCTGCCTGCTCAGTGGCCGGGTAGACCCCTGAGCACCTCCCGGACGGCCATGACCACGGCGTCCGGGCGGTCCATCTGAATCATGTGCCGACTGCCGGGCACCGGCACGTTGCGTCCCCACGGCACGAGGGCGGCCAACGACCGGTGCTCCGGCCAGACCTTCCGTCCGGCCGTGAGCACCAGGAACGGCACACGAGGCAACGGCCGGCGCCCCCGCAGCCGTTCGAGCGTCGCCACCTGACCGGGGTACGACGCGAGCTCCCACAGCACCGCCCGCCCGACACCGGGCCGCCGGTAGACGAGTTCGACCAGGTCAGAGGGTGCCGGATCGGTCACGCCGAGCGTCGAGACGGCGGTCAGCAGGTTGCGGAACGAGTGCCCGTACCGCCGCGTGAACCGGGCGCCGAGCCAGCGGCTGCCGAACGCCCGCATGCCCTGGGCGACCACCGCCGACAGGTCGAACGGGGCCCCCGAGCCCGGCGCCTCGGCGTCCGGATCGAGCAGGATCACCCCGTCGATCCGATGCGGCCGCAGCCGCGCGTAGGCCTCGACGTGCATCGACGCCATCGAGTGCCCGACCAGGATCGCCCGCGGCACCCCGCGCAGCACCGCGTCGAGCACCGCCACCTCCCGCGCCAGCGACGGCCCGCGCCGGGCAGGACCGCTCAGCCCCAGGCCGGGCCGGTCGAACACGATCACCCGTGCGAGTGGTTCGAGCAGACGGACGGTCCGGTCCCAGTCGAACCACGCCCCGCCCAGGCCTGAGCTGAGCACCACGACGGGTGCCTCGACACGCCCGGAGGACGCGACATGCACTCGTCCGGCCGAAGACGGAATCATGGCGGTCATCGGCTGACCTCAGGAGATGCAGTGGCACCGGCGTGGAAGTGGAAGACCGCGGGCACGATCGCGACGATCGTGCAGCTCGCCGGGGCGTTGTCGCTGCTCAGAGTGATCCTGCCGGAGGACAGCTGGTTCACCGACGTCGCGGACGGCATCGGGTACTTCTTCGGTCTGCCGATCGACGGCAACCTGTTCATCGCCATGGTGTTCTTCGTCCTCGGCGCCGCCCTGCGCAGGCACAAGCGAGCGGCGCTGTGGACGCTGCTGCTGTTCCAGGTCATGGGCCTGGTGCTGGTCGGCTTCATCATGGTCATCCTGGCCCTGGCGCCTGAAGAAATCCTGGATGAGGGCGAGAAACCGCACTGGGTGTTTCTCGGTGCCGGCGTCGCGACCTCGCTGGTGTTCGTGGTGCTGCTGGTCGCGGTGCGGGAGGCGTTCCCTGCCCGCGTCGCCCGTGGTGCGTGGCGGCGGGCGCTGGCGTCGTTCGTGCTCGGCATGATCGCGCTGGTCCTCCTCGGCTGGGGACTCGCCGAGATCTTCCCCGGCAAGCTGGTCGAGCAGCTCGACAAGGTCGCGTGGGCGGCGAACCAGGCGACGGGTGAGGTCGTCCGGCTGGGCAGGCTCGACATCCCCGAGGGCCCGCAGTGGCTGAGCGTGCTCCTCGGTCTGGGCGGCACGCTCGTCGCGGCCCGAGGGATGTACATCTTCTTCCGAGGTGTCCGCTCGCAGAGCATGATCACCGGCGAACAGGAGCTGGACGTGCGCCGGCTGCTGGCGGCGGAGGGCGAGCCCGACTCGCTGGGCTACTTCGCGACCCGGCGCGACAAGAGCGTCGTGTTCGCGGCGTCCGGCCGGGCGGCGTTGACGTACCGGGTGATCGGCGGCGTGACGCTGGCGTCCGCCGACCCGATCGGCGACGACGAGCACTGGCCTGAGGCCGTGCTGGCGTGGCTGTCCGAAGCGCGCACCTACGGCTGGATGCCCGGAGTTCTGGGCGCCTCCGAACGAGGAGCGCAGGTCTACTCCGACGCCGGCCTGAAGGCTCTGGAGATCGGCGACGAGGCGATCCTGGACGTCCGCGAGTTCAACCTGGCCGGTCCGGAACGGCGCGGGCTGCGTCAGGCGGTGTCGCGCGTCGAACGGGCCGGGTACACCACGCGGGTCCGCCGCCACAGCGAGATCGCGCCGGACGAGATGGCGTCCATTCTGGACCTCGCGGAGGCCTGGCGCGGTGCCGAGACCGAGCGCGGGTTCTCGATGGCGTTGGGGCGCCTGGGAGATCCGAGCGACGGCCGGTGCGTGATGGTCGAGGCCTACGACGAGTCGGGTGCGTTGCGCGGCCTGCTGTCGTTCGTGCCATGGGGCCGCCGGGGCGTGTCCCTGGACCTGATGCGCCGCGACCGGGCGGCGGAGAACGGCCTCAACGAGTACATGGTCGCCCAGCTCGCGGCCGCCGCCGGACACCTTGGCGTGCAACGGATCTCGTTGAACTTCGCGATGTTCCGCGCGGTGTTCGAGGAGGGCGAGAAGATCGGCGCCGGCCCCGTGCTGCGGGCGTGGCGGCGGGTGCTGTCGCTCGCCTCGCGGTTCTTCCAGCTGGAGTCGCTGTACCGGTCGAACGCCAAGTACCTGCCGGAGTGGGAGCCGCGTTTCCTCTGCTACCAGCGCTCCCGTTCGCTGCCGCGGGTCAGCATCGCCGCCGGTGTCGCCGAGGGTTTCGTGCCGTCGCTGCGGTCGTTGCGCAAGCGGGCGTTGCAGAAGACCGACGTGAGCTCCGAGTTCGCGCTGAAGGTCGCCGAGATCGACGCGATCCGGATCGAACCGAAGGCCGTGCGCAGGCCGGAACAGGTCCGGGTGCGGATCGCGAAGGTCGAACGGCTCCTGTCCCAGGGCGTCGATCCGTATCCGGTCGGGTTCGCCCGCACGGATCTTCTTGCCGCGGCACGGGAACGCTTCGGCGAGGACGTGTCGGTGACCGGACGCGTGGTGGCGCTGCGGGAGATGGGCAGGCTCTGCTTCGCGCGGATCCGGGACTTCAGCGGCGAGATCCAGCTGATGCTGTCCGTCGACGCGCTGGGGGACGCGTTGGCGTCGTGGAAGTCGGACGTCGACCTCGGCGACCACGTCGGCGTGACCGGCAAGGTGATCAAGTCCGACCACGGCGAGATCTCCGTGCTGGCCTCGTCCTGGACGATGACCGCGAAGTGCCTGCACCCGTTGCCGGACAAGCGGAAGGGCTTCACCGACCCGGAGGCCCGCGTCCGTCAGCGCTACCTCGACCTGGTGGTGAACCAGGACTCGGCGCACCTGCTGAAACTGCGCAGCGACGTCATCCGCAGCGTGCGGGAGTTCCTGCACGCGCAGGAGTACCTCGAAGTCGAGACGCCGATGCTGCAGGCCGTGCACGGCGGCGCCAACGCGCGGCCGTTCGTCACGCACATCAACGCCTATGACATGCGGATGTACCTGCGGATCGCGCCGGAGCTGTACCTGAAACGGCTGTGCGTCGCGGGCGTGGACCGGGTGTTCGAGCTGAACCGCAACTTCCGCAACGAGGGCGCGGACGCCACCCACAACCCCGAGTTCACGATGCTCGAGGCCTACCAGTCCTATGCGGACTACCGGGTCATGCTCGACCTGGTCCGCACGCTGATCCAGCACGCGGCGCGCGAGGCGTTCGGTTCCGAGGTGGCGCACCGGCCCGACGGCACGTTCGACCTGTCGGGACAGTGGCCGGTGATTCCGGTCTACACAGCGGTCTCCTCGGCTCTGGACGCCTCGATCACCCCGGACACGTCGGTCTCGGAGCTGCGGTCACTGCTGTCCGCGCGGGACGTGGAGATCAACGACGACTGGGACCACGGCCAGCTGGTGCAGGAGGCGTACGACTCGTTCGTGGAGGCCTCCACCGTCGGCCCGACCTTCTACATCGACTTCCCGACGTCGGTGTCGCCGCTGACCCGGCAGCACCGCGTCGACTCGCGCCTGGCCGAGCGGTGGGACCTCGTCGCGTTCGGTGCGGAGATCGGCACCGCCTACTCGGAGCTCACCGACCCGCTGGAGCAGCGGCGCCGGCTGGAGGCGCAGTCGTTGAAGGCCGCGTCCGGTGACGTCGAGGCGATGGAGCTGGACGAGGACTTCCTGCGGGCGCTGGAGCACGGCATGCCGCCGACCGGTGGGTTCGGCATGGGCGTGGACCGGTTGCTGATGATGCTGACCGGCACGTCGATCCGGCAGACCGTGCTCTTCCCCTTCGTCCGCCCGACCTGACGCGGGGGTGCCATCATCGGACGCCATGATCGGACGACGGCACCACGTGGTTCTCGACTGTCCCGACCCCGCTGCTCTCGCCGCGTTCTACTCGGCGCTGCTCGGGCAGCCCATCACCTACCGCGGCGACGACTGGGTGGTGGTGGCGGACGACGACACGACCTCCGGCCTGGCGTTCCAGCGGGCCCCCGGTCACCGGCCGCCCACCTGGCCGGATCCGGCCGTGCCGCAGCAGTTCCACCTCGACGTCATGGTCGAGGACCCGGCGGACGCCGGGCCTCGCGTGGTGGCGCTGGGCGCGACCGGTCTCGGCGGTGACGTCTACGCCGACCCGGCAGGGCACCCGTTCTGCCTCGTGCGCCGTCCGGCCTGGGCGCCACCCCTGCCTCAGTGATCCAGGTACGCGAGGACGGCCTGGACGCGTCGGTCGCCTGCGCCGTCCTCGCTGTTGAGGCCGAGCTTCAGGAAGACGTTGCCGATGTGCTTGTGCACGGCTCCCGCGCTGAGAACGAGCTTCTCGCCGATGGCGGCGTTCGACAGTCCTTCCGCCATCAGGCCGAGGACCTCGCGCTCCCGCGGTGACAGCACGCTGAGCGCGTCGTCCGCCTTGCGCCGCACCAGAAGCTGCGACACGACCTCGGGGTCGAGCGCCGTGCCGCCGTTCGCGACGCGGTGCAGCGAGTCGAGGAAGTCCGCGACCTTGCCGACGCGTTCCTTGAGCAGGTAGCCGACGCCGCCGCCTCCCGCACCGGCGAGCAGTTCGTGCGCGTAACTCTGCTCGACCCACGCGGACAGGACCAGCACCGCCAGCTTCGGGTGCCGTCGCCGTGCTTCGACCGCGGCCCTCAGGCCCTCGTCGGTGAACGTCGGCGGCATCCGCACGTCGACCACGGCGATGTCCGGCTCGTGCTCGGCCACGGCCTTCAGGAAGTCGTCCGGGTTGTCCGCGGCCGCGGCCACGTCCAGCCCTTCGTTGCGCAACAACAACGTCAGCCCCTCGCGGAGCAACGCGTCGTCTTCGGCGATCACGATGCGCATGGTCACCTCCCCACCGGCAGCACGACGGTGAGCACAGTAGGCCCACCCTCGGGACTGCTCACGTCCGCGCTGCCGTCCAGCGCCGCCACCCTGCCACGAATGCCTTCCAAGCCCGTCCCCTGCTTCTCGTCCGCGCCACCCTTGCCGTCGTCGTGCACGAGAACGGTGAGCTGATCGTTCTCCACGCCAAGACTGACCCAGGCATGCCTGGCGCCACTGTGCTTGGCGACGTTCGTGAGCGCCTCGGCCACCGCGAAGTACGCCGCCGCCTCCACCGCCGCGGGCAACCGCCCGAGATGCTCGGCAGTGAGCACGCACGGCACCGGACATCGCGCCGCCAACGCCTGGATCGCGCCGTCCAGTCCCAGATCCTCCAGCACCGGCGGATGAATGCTCCGCACGACGTTCCGCAGTTCCTCCAACGCGTCGCCCGCCGCGTCCTGCGCCCGAAGCAACGCCTGCGCCGCGTTGTCCGGGTTCTGCTTGAGCGTCCGCTCCGCGATCCCGAGCATCATGACCACGCCGACCAGCTTGTTCTGCGTCCCGTCGTGCAGGTTCCGCTCGATCCGCCGCAACTCGGCCCCGTGCGCCTGCAACGCCGCCGCCCTGGTCGCGACGACCTCGGCCAGCCGCTTCTCGAGCGACGCCTTGGGCGGTGCCAGCAGCTTCCGCGCCCACTTCGCGTCCAGCGCGGCCAGCCGCGGCAACTGGGTCAGGACCAACGCCAGCCCGATCGCGATCGGCACGCTCAGTGCCGCCTTCGCCCACGAGTCGACGCGCAGGCCGAACGAGTTCTCCATCGGCACCGCCCACCACAGCAACGCCGCCACCGGCTGCTGCACCAACGCGCCGAAGACGCCGATGGCGATCGCACCGAAGAGCGTGCCGAGCAGTGCGTGCAGGAACACCCACAGCCCGTCCCGGCGGCTGTCCGGATCGGCGAGCACCCGTTGCGCGCGGTGCAGCCACGGCCCGTCGAGCGGTGGCGGCGGCGGAATCTCGACGCCGGTGAAGCGCGCGAGCCGCCGCCGGTCGAGGTCCACGATCCGCCGGATCCACGGTGCGGTGACCGGCAGCAACGGCAGCACGACCACGGACAGCAGCAGGACGCCGATGGCAAGCCACGACGCGATGGCCGTCAACAGGCCGCTCGCGAGGTAGACCAGCGCCGCCCAAATCCGTTTCATAGGGGCAAACGTAGCGGTCTGACCAGGACCGGCGCGGTAGAGCAGACTCCACTCCTACTGTGGCCGCATGACTCTCACCCGCAGAACCGAGATCTTCCTCGACGTGCACGGCCACCGCCAGTACTCGCTCGGCGAGGACATGCGGGAGACCGAGGCCGACCGGCGCGGGGAGTACCAACGACGCTGGGGAGGTCTCGTCCTGCCGCCCGCGCTGGAGTACGACGGTGGCCCGCGTCGCCTCGAGGCCGGCCTCTCGCAGGAAGGGCTCGGCGGCCAGTGGTTCGAAGCGGGAGCTGTCCGGACGGCGTTGCCTACACGTTCCTGATCGGGCCGAAGGGCGAGTTCGGCATCGAGGACGACGCGCTGGTGGTGTTGCACGAGTCAGTCGAAGGCTGGGTGGAGGCATTGGCGCTCGCGGACCACGCCGTCCCGATGGCGACCCGGATCACCAAGGTCGTCGGCGAGGAGACACCCTCGTCGCCATGCACACCGGCGAAGCCCGCCTCTTCGACGCACCACGCCTGCGGGTGACCCGGATCTTCGAAGGGATCAGCTGGGGGATCTAGCCCTCGCGCCATCCGTTGGTGATCGGCAGCCGGCGGTCCCGCCCGAAGGCCTTGTTCGAGATCTTCGTGCCCGGCGGGTACTGCCGGCGCTTGTACTCGGCCTTGTCGACCATCCGCAGCACCCGGTCGACGAGTTCCGGCGAGTGCCCGGCGGCCAGCAGGTCGTCGTACCCGCGGTCGCCGTGGACGTAGTCGTCCAGCAGCGCGTCGAGCACCTCGTAGTCGGGCAGCGAGTCGGTGTCGACCTGGCCGGGGCGCAGTTCGGCCGACGGCGGCTTGGAGATCGAGTTCTCCGGGATGGGCGGGGTCTCGCCGCGCTTCTCCGCTTCGGCGTTGCGCCACTTGGCGATGTCCCAGACGAGGGTCTTCAGCACGTCCTTGATCGGGGCGTAGCCGCCGACCGCGTCGCCGTAGATGGTCGAGTAGCCGACGGCGAGCTCGGACTTGTTTCCGGTCGCGAGGACCAGGTGGCCGTTCTGGTTCGACAACGCCATCAGCAGCATGCCGCGGCAGCGGGCCTGGATGTTCTCCTCGGCCAGGCCGGTCAGCTCGAGCTGCGAGACGTACGTCGACACCATCTCGCCGATCGGCTCGGTGGTGAAGTGCAGGCCCGTGCGCACGGCCATGTCGGAGGCATCCGAACGCGAGTGCTCGGACGAGTAGGAGGACGGCATCGAGACGCCGTAGACCGAGTCGGCACCGAGAGCGTCCACGGCCAGAGAGGCCACCACGGCGGAGTCGATGCCGCCGGACAGACCGAGGACGACGGACCGGAAGCCGTTCTTGTGCACGTAGTCACGCAGACCGGTGACCAGCGCGTGCCACACCTCTGCCTCGTCGGACAGCGGCTCGAACACGCGCGGTGCGGGCAGCGGCTCGTAGGCCGGGACCGCCTCCGACAGGAACACACGGCGCACGGAGAAGTCGCCGATCTGGCCGTGCTCGTACTCGCGGCCGCCCGGCAGGTCGAAGTCCGCGAACATCAGGTGCTCGACGAACTGCGGCGCGCGCCCGATCAGCTGACCGTCGGCCGCCACGACGAGCGAGTCGCCGTCGAACACCAGCTCGTCCTGGCCGCCGACCAGGTTGCAGTAGGCGAGCGGCGCACCGGCTTCGGCCGCACGGCGCGCGACCAGCGGCAGCCGCTGGTCGTCCTTGTTGCGCTCGTACGGCGAGGCGTTGGGCGAGACCACCAGGTCGACCCCGGCGTTGCCGAGGGCGGTGATCGGGCCGCCGTCCTGCCACAGGTCCTCGCAGATCACCATGCCGACCTCGACACCGTTGATCCGCACGACGTCCAGCGCCGAACCCGGCTTGAAGTACCGGCGCTCGTCGAACACGCCGTAGTTCGGCAGGTGGTGCTTGTTCTGCCGTGCGACGACACGGCCGCCGTGCAGCACGGCGACAGCGTTGCGCGGGCCGACGGAGTCGTGCTCCAGGTACCCGACGACAGCGGCGATGTCACCCAGGCCCGCGGCCTCCAGCGACCCCGCCAGCGCCTGCAGGGCCTCGCCGGAAGCGCGGGCGAACGAGGTGCGGATCGCCAGGTCCTCGACCGGGTAGCCGGTCAGCACCATCTCGGGGAACACGACGAGGTGCGCGCCGCCCTCACGGGACTTGCGCGTCCACTCCACGACCAACGACGAATTGCCGGCAAGGTCACCAACAGTGGCGTTGACCTGGGCGAGCGCGATCCGAAGCTGCGGCATGCCCTCATCATCTCCCATACGATCGGGCTGTGGCCCGTCTCTTGAGCGTGTTGCTCGTCATTCCGCTGCTCGCGTCCTGCACGTCGATCATCGAGGGGACGTCCAAGCCTGGCGTCGTCTTCGAGAAGACGGGTCCGGCCGGGACCGTGCCCGCCGGTCTGGAGGAGTTCTACGGCCAGAAGCTCGGCTGGGAGGACTGCGCTCCGTACGCCACCACCGGGTCGAGCAGGGAGGCCTACGGCACCAAGCGCGACGTCCAGTGCACGCGCTTGAGGGTTCCCCTCGACTACGGCAAGCCAACCGGCGACACGATCACCATCGGCGTGCTCCGGTACAAGGCCACCGGGCAGAAGATCGGCTCGCTCCTGACCAACCCCGGCGGCCCCGGCGCGTCCGGCATGGCGTCGGCCGCGGGCATGATCACCGCCTACCGCAAGACCGAGCTCGCGGCGAAGTTCGATCTTGTCGGATTCGACCCGAGGGGCATCGGCGCGAGCGAGCCGGCGGTCAAATGTCTGACCGGACCGGAGCGCGACGCGGAGCGTTTGGACCTCGATGTGGACACGAGTCCGGCCGGAATCGCCCAAACGGAGCAAGAGAACAGGGCATATGCCGAGAAGTGTGCCGCCGAGACAAAATTCGGTGCATCAATGCTCGCCAACTTGGGCACGCGGGACGTAGTTAAGGACATGGATGTCCTCCGCTCTGCGCTCGGCGACGCGAAGCTGAGCTACGTCGGGTACTCGTACGGCACCCGGATAGGCACTGAGTACGCCGAGACCTTCCCCCAGAACGTGCGCGCACTGATCCTCGACGGCGCAGTCGACCCCACCCAGGACCAGCTCGCGTCGCTGGTCGCCCAGGCAGCCGGCTTCCAGAAGGCCTTCGACGAGTTCGTGAAGTGGTGCCGGGGGAAGAACGACTGCCCTCTCGGCGACGACGCCAACGCGAGCTTCCGGCAGCTGACCACCCCGTTGATCCAGAAGCCGGTCGACGTCGGTGATCGCAAGCTGTCCTACAACGACGCCATCACCGCGGCGATCCAGGCGATGTACTCGGAACAGCTCTGGCCGATCCTGCTGGACGGCCTCCAGGAGCTGAAGAACGGCAAGGGCACCAGGCTGCTGGCCCTCGCCGACGCGTACTTCGACCGTGACGACCAGGGCGACTACTCGACCATCACCGACGCGTTCAACGCAGTGCACTGCGTGGACGACGCACGGCTGACGGACAAGAACGCCCTGCTGGAGACCGCGAAGCAGTACAAGGCGGCGGCGCCGTTCCTCGACGACGGCAACCCGCCGGGCGCGGCACTCGACGCGTGCTCGTTCTGGCCCGCGCCGGTGAGCGCCACCATCGCGCCGCCCAAGGCCGACGGCATCCCGCCGCTGCTCGTCATCTCCACGACCGGCGACCCCGCGACGCCGTACGAGGCCGGCGTGAACCTGGCCAAAGCGCTCAACTCGCGGCTGCTCACGTTCGAAGGCGTCCAGCACACGGTCTTCCTGCAGGGTGACCAGTGCGTGGACGCCGCAGGTGTGAAGTACCTGGTAGACCAGACTTTGCCCGCTGACGGAACCCGGTGCGCCTAATGACGAAGAGGCGATCCCGAGTCACCGCGGCCTTGTTCGCCTTGATCGTTCTGCTCGGTACGTCCACGTCCTTCGCGCGCATCGACGGCTCGCCCGTCGCCGGCCGCAAGGGCATCGAGCGCTTCTACTCGCAGGTGTTGTCGTGGGGTGCGTGCCAGCCCTACGCGACCGATGCGAAGAGCAAGGGCCTGTACGAGCGCGAGGGCATCCAGTGCGCTCGTCTGCAGGTCCCGCTCAACTACGAGAAGCCGGACGCGGGAACGATCACCGTTGGACTGCTGCGCCGGCCCGCCACCGAGAAGGACCGGAGGGTCGGTTCTCTCGTGCTGAACCCCGGTGGTCCGGGAGGTTCGGGCATGTCGCACGTCGCGAACATGCAGCCGAACAACCCGGTCGGCAAGCGGTTCGACGTGGTGGGTTTCGACCCGCGCGGCGTGGGGGCGAGCCTGCCCCGCGTCCAGTGCCTGACCGACGCGGAACGCGACGCGCAACGGCTGCGGCCCAAGGGCGAGAGCGCGAACCAGACCGAACAGGAGAACAAGTTCTTCGTCGACCGCTGTGCCGAACGCAGCGGTATCGACCTGCTGCGCAACGTCGGCACCCGTGACGTCGTGCGGGACGTCGACGTGCTCCGTGCCGCGCTGGGGGAGAAGAAGCTGAGCTACCTCGGCTACTCCTACGGCACGCGCATCGGCACCTTGTACGCCGAGATGTTCCCTCGCAACGTGCGCGCGATGGTGCTCGACGGCGCGGTGGAGGTCGACGGCGACAAGGTGGCCGCGTCGGCACGTCAGGCGCAGGGCTTCGAGGAGTCGTTCCAGCGGTTCGCCGGCTGGTGCGCGCAACGCGACTGTCCCATCGGGAAGGACGCGGCCACGGCGGAGTCCAAGTACCGGCAGATGATCGAGCCGCTCAAGAAGACCCCGATGCAGGTCGGCGACCGCAAGCTGTCCCACTCGGACGCGAACACCGCCATCATCCAGGCGATGTACACCGACCGGCTGTGGGAGACCGCGCTCAAGGGCCTGCAGGAACTGCGGCAGAACAAGGGCAACACCCTGCTGCAGCTCGCCGACCAGTACCTCGGCCGCGCCCCGGACGGCACCTACAGCCGCATCCAGGACGCGTTCGTGGCCATCCGCTGCGTCGACGAACCGCCGATCAAGGACCGGGCCACCCTGGAGTCCAACCGTCGGAGGCTGTTGGAACTGCTGGGCAACGACACGATCCCCACCGACGAGACCGCCCTCGGCCCGTGCGCGTTCTGGCCGGCCCCGCACACGTCGGAACCGCATCCGCCGAACGTGAACGGGCTGCCGCAGGTGCTGGTGGTGTCGACGACCGGTGACCCGGCGACGCCCTACCAGTCCGGCGTGGACCTCTCACGGGCATTGGGCGCGCGTTTGCTGACGTACAACGGAAACCAGCACACGGCGTTCCTCGCGGGCATCAACTGCGTGGACGGCGTGGGCACGAACTACCTGGTGGACCTGAGGCTGCCCGAAACAGACTCGGTCTGCTGACGGCCCGGCAGAAGGATCGAGCCCAGCGCTCCGAGCGCGCAAATCACCGCCGTGATCAGGAAGATCTCGTGGTACTCGGTGAGCAGCGCCTCGGTGAGCCCGCGCTGGTACTCGGCCATCTGCCGTTCGAACTCGGCTTTCTCGACGCCGAACGGCAGCGGCGTGTTCAGGCCTGCCGTGAGCTCGCGGAACCGGTGAAGTCCCCACGCGGACAACGCCGCCACACCGACGAGCATGCCCGTCATGCGCGCGACGACGACGAACGCCGACGCCACGCCGTGACGCACGGCGGGCACCACACGCAGCACAGCACCGGACAACGGCGCGATGACCAGTCCCAGCCCGAAACCGGCGATGGCCAGGTCACGCGTGAGCACGAGCCCGCTGACGTCAGCGGGCCACTGCGCGATGAACACGTACGACACCGACGCCATCGCGAGTCCGCCGAAGGACACCCAGCGGTCGCCGAGCCGTGACGCGAGGAATCCACCCAGGACAGCGCCGACCGGCAACGCGATCAGGAACCGCGTCAGCAACGTCGCCGCGGACGCCGAGTCGCGGCGCAACACCGTCTGCGCGAACAACTCCACGTCGACCAGCGTCACCATCAACGCGGCACCGGCGGCCAGCGACACCCCGAGCACGGCCCAGAACGGCCGCCACTGCACGCCATCAGGGTCGATGAGCCGCACGGCACTACGGCGTTCCCAGACGAAGAAGCCGCCCAGCACGACGAACGCCGCGATGAGCGTCGGCCAGCCCCACGACGGCAGCACGGACTCGGCGGGAGTCGGGTTGTAGAGCGCCACCACCAGCAACGACAAGGCAAGAGCGAGCAACACCCCACCTACGACGTCGATGCGCACCTCGCGCCGTGTGTTCGGCACGGACCGTTGCACGATCACCATCGCGATGACGGCCAACGGGATGTTCACCCAGAAAATCCACCGCCAGCTCTGCGGCTCCCACGCCTCGAACAACGGCATCGCGTTGAACAGCGACGCGACCGCGATGCCGTACAGCGTGCCGAGAACAGACCCCAGCTCCTGAGCGGCACCAACGGTCCCGAGAGCGGACGACCGCCGTTGCTCCTCCCACAGGTCCGCGACCAGCGCCATCGTCACCGGCAGCAACGCGCCACCGGCGAGGCCCTGCACGACCCGGCCCAGGACCAGCAGCGGCACGTCCGCGGCCAGCGCCGTGATCACCGAGCCCACCAGGAACCCGAGCAGCGAGATCTGCAGCACGAACCGCCGGCCGAGCCGGTCCGACAGCTGCCCGAGCAACGGCATGCCCGCCACGTACCCGAGCAGGTAACCGGTGACGATCGGCGTCGCCTGCTCCAGCTCGTTCACCGCGATGCCCAGGTCGCGCACCATGTCCGTGAGGACACCGACGACGACGTACGCGTCGAGCGCGCCCAGCAGCACAGCCGCGCCGGACGCGGCGAGAGCGATTTTGCGCATTAGGCAGGCGCTGTCACGGTGACGGGCTTGTCGAAGTCGGTCAGCCCGATGTCGACCTTCTGACCAGTGGGAAGCTCGAACAACGCGCTCTTGAGCTTGTTGTCCTTGTCGATCGAGAACGTCGCCTTCACGTCCGCGGAGATGCCCGGCACCAGCCCGGCCGCCACGTCCTTCGGCACCGTCGCCTCGACCACCGACACGTCACCGGACGACTTGGTCTTCGCGTCCTTGGAAGAGGAGAGCACCTTCGCGACGCCCTTGTCCGGGTTCAGGATCGCGGACGGGTCGTACACCTGGCCCGCGAACGCCGCCGGCAGCTTCGTGAACCCGCCGGTCGGGCCCTTGAAGTGCAGGTTTCCCCCGGTCAGGACGTACTCGATGGCCAGCAGCTGCCCGGCGAAGTTCACCTTCGCGGTGCCCTTCGAGTCCCCCGCCGAGGTGAGGTCGCCGTCGGCCTCCTTCACCGGCACGTCCGGCAGCTCACCGTCGACCTTGATGGTGAAGTGGACGCTCTTGACCGAGCGCATCGACTCGGCCGATTTCGAGAGCAAGGTCGCACCATCGGGGAGATCTCCCCCGGACGTGCAGCTCGTGAGCAGGGCGAGTGCGCAAACCAACAACCAACGGGCGGACATGCGTTGATCGTAGAGAGTCCCGAGCCCTTAAGCTGCGCCCTATGGACCGCCAGCAGGAGTTCGTGCTCCGCACGCTAGAGGAACGCGACATCCGGTTCGTCCGGCTCTGGTTCACGGACGTCCTGGGCTTCTTGAAGTCCGTGGCGGTCGCACCGGCCGAGCTCGAGGGCGCCTTCAGCGAGGGCATCGGGTTCGACGGCTCCGCGATCGAGGGCTTCGCCCGCGTCTACGAGTCGGACATGGTCGCGAAGCCGGACCCCTCGACGTTCCAGGTGCTGCCCTGGCAGACGCCGGAGGGCAGCAACTACTCGGCACGCATGTACTGCGACATCACCATGCCGGACGGTTCCCCGTCGTGGGCCGACCCGCGCCACGTGCTGCGCCGCACGCTGTCGAAGGCCAGCGAGGCCGGGTTCACCTGCTACGTGCACCCCGAGATCGAGTTCTTCCTGCTCAAGGACCTGCCCGGCGACGGAAGCGAGCCGATCCCGGCCGACAACGGCGGGTTCTTCGACCAGACCTCGCACGAGACCGCCACGCACTTCCGCCGCCACGCCATCGAGGCGCTGGAGGCCATGGGCATCTCCGTCGAGTTCAGCCACCACGAGGGCGCGCCCGGTCAGCAGGAGATCGACCTGCGCTACGCCGACGCGCTGACCATGGCGGACAACGTCATGACGTTCCGCTACGTGGTGAAGGAGGTCGCGATCACGCAACGCGTGCGCGCCTCGTTCATGCCCAAGCCGTTCTCGGAGCAGCCGGGCTCGGGCATGCACACGCACTTCTCGCTGTTCGAGGGCGACCGCAACGCGTTCTACGACGACGAGGACCCGTACCAGCTCTCCGACATCGGCAAGCAGTTCGTCGCGGGCATTCTCAAGCACGCGCGCGAGATCTCCGGCGTCACGAACCAGTGGGTCAACTCCTACAAGAGGCTGATCGTCGGCGGTGAAGCCCCCACGGCCGTGTGCTGGGGTCACGCGAACCGCTCGGCATTGGTCCGTGTGCCCATGTACTCGCCGGGCAAGTCGTCGTCGCGCCGCGTCGAGGTCCGTTCGCTGGACTCCGCGTGCAACCCGTACCTGGCCTACTCGGTGATCCTGGCCGCCGGCCTGCGGGGCATCGAGAAGGGCTACGAGCTGCCGCCGCCCGCCGAGGACGACGTGTGGTCGCTGACGGACCGCGAGCGCCGTGCGGCGGGGTACGCGAACCTGCCGCAGAACCTCGGCGAGGCGCTGACCGAGATGGAGAACTCGGAGCTGCTGCCCGAGGCGCTCGGCGAGCACGTCTACGACTTCTTCCTGCGCAACAAGAGGACGGAGTGGGACGCGTACCGTCGAAGCGTCACCCCGTACGAGTTGCGCACTCTTCTCCCCATGCTGTGAGGCAGATACGTGCTCTCCGTGACTGAGGTACCCGAGTTCCAGCCGACGATCTGCGCCTGCACCGTCGCCACGGCGGCGGAGTTGCCCGCGGTCAAGGTCCTGTCCAGCTCGTTCCTCGCGGAGCACCCCGAGGGCCGGTTCATCGCTCTGATCGTCGACGCGCAGTCGGAGCACACCGGTCCCGGGCTGGTCTCGCCGATGGAGATCGGTGTCACCGAGGACGAGCTGCACGTGCTCGCGACGTCGCTCGACGCCGCGGAGCTGAAGGCCGCGATGGTGCCGCGGCTGCTGGAGGCGTTGCTGTCGCAGGGCATGCCCGTGCTGTACCTCGACCCGTGGGTGCAGGTGTTCGGGTCGCTGACGAAGCTCGTGCTGGAGGCCTTGCGCACCGCACCGGTCGTGATGCTGCCTCGCACGTTGCGGCCGTTGCCGTCCGACGGTCTGCAGCCCGGCCCCGCCGACCTGCACGACCAGGGTGCCTTCGACCCCGGGTTCATCGCGGTCGGCAAGGGTTCCGAGCCCTACCTGACCTCTTTGGACATGCCGGCGATCGTGCCGCATTTCGTCGTGCGTGACGCACGGCTCGGCGTGTCCGTGTGGAACGTCGCGGACCGTCCGTTGCACCGCACGGAATCTGGCTCTCTGGCCGTGGTCGGCCAAGACCTGCTGACCGTGCACTTCCGCGGGTTCGACCCGCGTCGGCCCTGGCTCCTGTCGGCCGATTTCGCCGAACGTCCTCGCGTGCTGCTGTCGGAGCACTCCGAGGTCGCCGAGCTCTGCCAGGCCTACCGCGCCGAACTGGTGCGCGGCGGCTGGTCCGCGGCGCCCGTGCGGTACCGGTTCGACTCCCTGATCGACGGCACCCAGATCCCGTCCGAGCTGCGGGCCGACTACCGGGCCTCCGCGCTGACGCCGCCGCCGGCGTTCGGTGAGGACGGTGGCGGCGGGTTCCTCATGTGGGCGTGCGAGGCGACCGAGCACGGTGGCACGCGGTGGGCCGACGCGGTGTGGCGTGCGGACACCTCGCTGCAACAGCAGTTCCCGGCGCCGTTCGCCGCGGACGCCGAGGCCTGGCGCGAGTGGTGTGCCGGGGTCGGTGTCGCTTCCGGACGGTTGCCCGCGCCCGCCGTGCCGCAGCCCCGTTCGGAAGGTCCGGCACTGCTCGACCAGCTCGGCGTGTCCGTCGTGGGCTCGGGACCGCTGGCCGAGCTGATGCTCGCCGCCGCGCGTGCGTCCGGACTGCCTGTGTCGGCCGCCGCCGGTTATCCCGTCGTGGTGCGCGCTTCTTCTTGGGACGAGGTGCCGGCCGGACGGTTCGTCGTCGACGTCGCGTTGGACGCCACGGCTGCGGACGACCGCACGGGCGTGAACGAACTTTGGCTTTCGTCTGACGTGTCGCGTGCCGCCGCCGAACGCATCGGCGGGCCCATCGTGCGTGTGGTGCCTGTGCCCGTGCACGACGTTGGCGCACGTGAGCACGAGTCAGGCGAAGTGGTGGTGTTCGCGGCGCTCGCGGACCACGAGCTGGACCGGCCCGGCAACGTGCTGGGCGCCGTGTCGGCGTTCCTGACCGCGTTCCCCGACCGCACGGACGTCGAACTGCGGATCGCGGTGTCCGGCGCGGTCGAGCACCCGGAGGCCGCCGAGCGCTTGCGCCTCGCCACCGGCTCCGACCCGCGGATTTCGCTGATCGACGACCTCGACGTGGCGGCCGTCGCCGATGCCGTGGTGTCACTGCACCGCGGTGGCGCGGACGACCGGATCGCGTTGCGCCTGGCCGAACTGGCGGTGCGAGGGGTTCCCGTCGTGGCGTCGGACCACGGCGCCGTTGCCGAGCTGTTCGGCAAGACGGCGGTTCTCGTGCCGTGTCACCAGGGCGCCGAACCCGACGTGCAGGCCGCCGCGAAGTTGCTGCGTTCACTGGCCGATGACCTGCCCACGGCCGAGGCACTCGGTGCGGCCGGACGTGAGCACGTGTTGTCCGTGCGCTCCGTCGCACGCGTGGCCGAAGTTCTCCGTGAACGCGTCGAGCACGCGTACCGGGGGTGGCGAGCACGTCGGCCGAAGCCGAAGGCCGAGGTCGACCCGATGCTCGCGCTGCAGTCGGCCAAGCACGCGTTACTGCGGCAGCCGACCGTGGACGGCCCTCATCGGACACCGATGGCACCCGCGCTGCGCAAGGTCGTGCTGCGCGCGCTGGACCACTACGACAACCACATGCGCCAAGTGCTGCACACCCTGATCGACGGGGTCGAGCGCACGGTGTCCGAGCTGGTCAACCGGCAGGACGCGCTGAAGGCCGGCGTCGGCGCCGGTGAACTGGAACTGCTCCGCGCCGAGGTCGAACAGGTCGCGCAACGCCAGTCGCACTTCGCCGACCAGCTGATCGGCGTCGACGACGGGGTCGTGCGGGTGCGCGCCGACATGGCCGGTCAGGGCCGCCGGCAGCGCGACGTCGAGGACGCGGTCGTCGCCGAGGCGGCCAAGCGCGCGAAGTCGGACGAGGTGCTGGCCGAGCGGATCGACAAGCTCACCGTCGCCCTCGATCGGACCCTGGACCGGATCGACTCGCTGGAGTCGAAGGTCGTCGAGGTGTTCCGCGAGCGCGACACGCGCCTGGACGCCGCTCTTCGCACCGCCCATCAGGCACAACAGACCGCGGACGCGTTGCGGCGTGTGGTCGTTCGTCAGCACGAGAACGCTGGTGACGCGCCTGCCGTGCGTTCGTCGCTGGTGTTGTGCGACGCGGGCATGATGCGACTGCCCTCCGACGACGCGTTCATGCTTCCGCTGTTGTCGTCCAACGGCGTGTGGGAGCCGGAGCTCGCGGAACTGCTCGACTCCGTGCTGGAACCGGACGGGATCTTCCTCGACGTCGGCGCGTACGTCGGCTACCACTCGATTCGCATGTTGTCGCGCCTCGGGCTGATGGGCGCCGTTGTCGCTGTCGAACCGGACGCGTCCGCCGCCGCTCTGCTCAGGCACAACGTCTCGGCGAACCTTCCCGCCGCGGTCGCCGATCGGATGACCGTGGTCGAGGGCGCCGCGTGGGAGAGCGCGGGCGAGCTCGCCGTTTCACCGACGTTGACCGGTGGTGTGTCGGTGTCACCGCTGCCCGCCGATGCCGGGGAAGACGTGGCACGGGTGAAGTCGGTGCGCCTGGACAAGGCGCTCGAAGAGATCGCCCTGGTGCAGGGCATGAAGCTTTCCGTCGTCAAGGTCGACACGCCTGGACGTGGGCATCGCGCTCTCGCGGGACTCGTCCGGTTGTTGCGTCGCGACAGGCCGCACGTGTTCCTCGAGTTCTCCGCGACCTCGACGGCGGACTTCGGTGACGATCCGGTGACGGTGCTCAAGGAGTTCGGCGTCTGGGGCTACGACCTGGTGCCGGTGGCGACGCGTCAGCCGGCTTCGGCGGACCAGATCGTGCGGGCGATGGAGGGACTTCGTTCCATCACCCTGTGGCTCCGACCGCGCCCGGTCGGGCCCAAGCAGGCTGCTCCCGCACCGTCCGTTCCGATCAAGCAGCCCGCTGACCAGGCGATTTGACTTTGATCGTCCCCATCAGTAACTTTCTCCAAGTCGCAAGCGAGACCCCGGAACGAGCGGTTGACACCGCGGATCGGGCCGGGTAAAGTCTCACGGCGTCAAACCCCCAGAAGTAAATAAGCGGCCTAACGTGCTGTCCGGGATCTGAAAATGACCCCGATTTGACACCGGGAAAGCCACTCAGATAACTTCTGAACCAAGCAAAAAACTGAATGCGAAGCGAGTTTGCGCCGAGCTAAAGAAGCCGAAACGGCCGATTTGACAAAGCGAAAACGAACTGGCTAAGCTTTCAACACAAGCCCCGAGAGAAAGCCTCCGGAAACGGAGACTGGAACCGGTGAGCGCGTGTTCTTTGAGAACTCAACAGCGTGCCGAAACACAGCCAGTAATATATGAATTACCTCCTCGTCGAGGTAGTTCCTTTGAGGCAAGACCAGATTGATGCCAGACATATTCCGTCTGGAGCGATCAAACATAATCCTTATTGGAGAGTTTGATCCTGGCTCAGGACGAACGCTGGCGGCGTGCTTAACACATGCAAGTCGAGCGGTAAGGCCCTTCGGGGTACACGAGCGGCGAACGGGTGAGTAACACGTGGGTAACCTGCCCTGTACTCTGGGATAAGCCTTGGAAACGAGGTCTAATACCGGATACGACACTGAATCGCATGATTCGGTGTGGAAAGTTCAGGCGGTATGGGATGGACCCGCGGCCTATCAGCTTGTTGGTGGGGTAATGGCCTACCAAGGCGACGACGGGTAGCCGGCCTGAGAGGGTGACCGGCCACACTGGGACTGAGACACGGCCCAGACTCCTACGGGAGGCAGCAGTGGGGAATATTGCACAATGGGCGAAAGCCTGATGCAGCGACGCCGCGTGAGGGATGACGGCCTTCGGGTTGTAAACCTCTTTCAGCAGGGACGAAGCGCAAGTGACGGTACCTGCAGAAGAAGCACCGGCTAACTACGTGCCAGCAGCCGCGGTAATACGTAGGGTGCGAGCGTTGTCCGGAATTATTGGGCGTAAAGAGCTCGTAGGCGGTTTGTCGCGTCGGCCGTGAAAACTTGGGGCTTAACTCCAAGCTTGCGGTCGATACGGGCAGACTTGAGTTCGGCAGGGGAGACTGGAATTCCTGGTGTAGCGGTGAAATGCGCAGATATCAGGAGGAACACCGGTGGCGAAGGCGGGTCTCTGGGCCGACACTGACGCTGAGGAGCGAAAGCGTGGGGAGCGAACAGGATTAGATACCCTGGTAGTCCACGCCGTAAACGGTGGGTGCTAGGTGTGGGGGGCTTCCACGCCCTCTGTGCCGCAGCTAACGCATTAAGCACCCCGCCTGGGGAGTACGGCCGCAAGGCTAAAACTCAAAGGAATTGACGGGGGCCCGCACAAGCGGCGGAGCATGTGGATTAATTCGATGCAACGCGAAGAACCTTACCTGGGCTTGACATGGACTAGAAAGCTCTAGAGATAGAGCCTCCCTTGTGGCTGGTTCACAGGTGGTGCATGGCTGTCGTCAGCTCGTGTCGTGAGATGTTGGGTTAAGTCCCGCAACGAGCGCAACCCTCGTTCCATGTTGCCAGCGGGTAATGCCGGGGACTCATGGGAGACTGCCGGGGTCAACTCGGAGGAAGGTGGGGATGACGTCAAGTCATCATGCCCCTTATGTCCAGGGCTTCACACATGCTACAATGGCCGGTACAAAGGGCTGCTAAGCCGTGAGGTGGAGCGAATCCCATAAAGCCGGTCTCAGTTCGGATCGGGGTCTGCAACTCGACCCCGTGAAGTCGGAGTCGCTAGTAATCGCAGATCAGCAACGCTGCGGTGAATACGTTCCCGGGCCTTGTACACACCGCCCGTCACGTCACGAAAGTCGGTAACACCCGAAGCCCGTGGCTCAACCCGCAAGGGGGAGAGCGGTCGAAGGTGGGACTGGCGATTGGGACGAAGTCGTAACAAGGTAGCCGTACCGGAAGGTGCGGCTGGATCACCTCCTTTCTAAGGAGCATCTACCGATGATCTTGGGCAAACGTTCCGAGCATCGGTCAGAACCACACCAGCCTTGATGCTGGGTGGGCTCATTAGTGGATGCTGGCTGGCTTGACGTTCGGTTGCTTCGACAGTGAGTACTGCGCCTTCGGGTGCGTGGAAAGGTGTCGCGGGGGCTGAATGAACAGATCGGTACGCTGTTGGGTCCTGAGGGAACACGCTTTTTGTGTCTTTCAGCAGATCGGATCATCTCAGCGCTTGAACCGCCGGCCCCAGGGCCAGGAGGCGAGTTGCACAGAAGAGATGATGACCGTTCGTTCTTTGAGAACTGCACAGTGGATGCGAGCATCTTTGTAGCAAGTTAGTAAGGGCATACGGTGGATGTCTTGGCACCAGGAGCCGATGAAGGACGTAGGAGACTGCGAAAAGTCTAGGGGAGCTGTCAACCGAGCTGAGATCCTAGAATTTCCGAATGGGGAAACCCGGACCCAGTCATGTGGGTTCACCCATACCTGAACACATAGGGTATGTGGAGGGAACGCGGGGAAGTGAAACATCTCAGTACCCGCAGGAAGAGAAAACAACCGTGATTCCGTGAGTAGTGGCGAGCGAAAGCGGATGAGGCTAAACCGTATTCGTGTGATACCCGGCAGGGGTTGCGTGTACGGGGTCGTGGGACCTCTTGGTCAGTTCTGCCGAACTGGCAAACAGTCAGAAAACGTGTGGTTAGAGGAATACGTCTGGAAAGCGTGAGCGTAGAGGGTGAAACTCCCGTACTCGAAAACCTATCGTCTGTTTAGAGTGTTCCCAAGTAGCAGCGTACTCGTGAAATTCGCTGTGAATCTGGCGGGACCACCCGCTAAGCCTAAATACTCCCTGGTGACCGATAGCGGACTAGTACCGTGAGGGAAAGATGAAAAGTACCCCGGGAGGGGAGTGAAATAGTACCTGAAACCGTGTGCCTACAATCCGTCGGAGCCTTTAGGGGTGACGGCGTGCCTTTTGAAGAATGAGCCTGCGAGTTAGTGCTACGTGGCGAGGTTAACCCGTGTGGGGTAGCCGTAGCGAAAGCGAGTCTGAATAGGGCGCTTGAGTCGCGTGGTCTAGACCCGAAGCGGTGTGATCTAGCCATGGCCAGGGTGAAGCGCGGGTAAGACCGCGTGGAGGCCCGAACCCACCAGGGTTGAAAACCTGGGGGATGAGCTGTGGTTAGGGGTGAAAGGCCAATCAAACACCGTGATAGCTGGTTCTCCCCGAAATGCATTTAGGTGCAGCGTCGTGTGTTTCACCACGGGGGTAGAGCACTGGATGGTCTAGGGGGCCTACAAGCTTACCGAAATCAACCAAACTCCGAATACCGTGGTGTGAGAGCGCGGCAGTGAGACTGCGGGCGATAAGGTTCGTAGTCGAGAGGGAAACAGCCCAGAACGCCAGCTAAGGTCCCTAAGTGTGTGCTAAGTGGGAAAGGATGTGGGGTCGCACAGACAGCCAGGAGGTTGGCTTAGAAGCAGCCACCCTTTAAAGAGTGCGTAATAGCTCACTGGTCAAGTGGTCCTGCGCCGACAATGTAGCGGGGCTTAAGCACACCACCGAAGCTGTGTCATTTCGAGTTTACTCGGGATGGGTAGGGGAGCGTCGTGTAGCGGTTGAAGCGGCGGAGTAATCCAGCCGTGGACGCTATGCGAGTGAGAATGCAGGCATGAGTAGCGAAAGACGAGTGAGAAACTCGTCCGCCGGATGACCAAGGGTTCCTGGGCCAGGCTAATCCGCCCAGGGTAAGTCGGGACCTAAGGCGAGGCCGACAGGCGTAGTCGATGGACAACGGGTTGATATTCCCGTACCCGTGTGAACGCGCCCATGATGAACCTTGTGATACTAACCGCCCAAAGCACCTCCTGAAAGCCTTCGGGCCGATGGGGACTGTGGAGCGCGGGACCTGAACTTGTAGTAGTCAAGCGATGGGGTGACGCAGGAGGGTAGCTCCGCCAGTGAGTGGTAGTACTGGTGCAAGCGTGTAGGCCGAACTGTAGGCAAATCCGCAGTTCACATAGGCTGAGACGTGATGCGTAGCCGATTGAGGCGAAGTAGAGTGATCCCATGCTGCCGAGAAAAGCCTCTAGCGAGCTTTCACGCGGCCCGTACCCCAAACCGACACAGGTGGTCAGGTAGAGAATACCAAGGCGATCGGGCGAACTGTGGTTAAGGAACTCGGCAAAATGCCCCCGTAACTTCGGGAGAAGGGGGGCCGTAGCGCTTGAAGCCTCTTGCAGGCTAGGGCGAGACGGCCGCAGAGACCAGCGAGAAGCGACTGTTTACTAAAAACACAGGTCCATGCGAAGTCGCAAGACGATGTATATGGACTGACGCCTGCCCGGTGCTGGAACGTTAAGGGGACCGGTTAGTCCTTCGGGGCGAAGCTGAGAACTTAAGCGCCAGTAAACGGCGGTGGTAACTATAACCATCCTAAGGTAGCGAAATTCCTTGTCGGGTAAGTTCCGACCTGCACGAATGGCGTAACGACTTCTCGACTGTCTCAACCGCAGGCCCGGCGAAATTGCATTACGAGTAAAGATGCTCGTTACGCGCGGCAGGACGGAAAGACCCCGGGACCTTTACTATAGCTTGGTATTGGTGTTCGATTCGGCTTGTGTAGGATAGGTGGGAGACTGTGAAGCGCTGACGCCAGTCAGTGTGGAGTCAACGTTGAAATACCACTCTGGTCGTATTGGATGTCTAACCTCGGTCCGTGATCCGGATCAGGGACAGTGCCTGGTGGGTAGTTTAACTGGGGCGGTTGCCTCCCAAAGAGTAACGGAGGCGCTCAAAGGTTCCCTCAGCCTGGTTGGCAATCAGGTGTTGAGTGCAAGTGCACAAGGGAGCTTGACTGTGAGACTGACGGGTCGAGCAGGGACGAAAGTCGGAACTAGTGATCCGGCCATGGCTTGTGGAAGCGTGGTCGCTCAACGGATAAAAGGTACCCCGGGGATAACAGGCTGATCTTCCCCAAGAGTCCATATCGACGGGATGGTTTGGCACCTCGATGTCGGCTCGTCGCATCCTGGGGCTGGAGTAGGTCCCAAGGGTTGGGCTGTTCGCCCATTAAAGCGGTACGCGAGCTGGGTTTAGAACGTCGTGAGACAGTTCGGTCCCTATCCGCCGCGCGCGTAGGATACTTGAGGAAGGCTGTCCCTAGTACGAGAGGACCGGGACGGACGGACCGCTGGTGTGCCAGTTGTTCTGCCAAGAGCATTGCTGGTTGGCTACGTTCGGAAGGGATAACCGCTGAAGGCATCTAAGCGGGAAGCTCGTTCCAAGATGAGGTATCCCACCCTTCGTGGGTTAAGGCCCCCAGCTAGACCACTGGGTTGATAGGCCAGAGGTGGAAGACCGGTAACGGTTGGAGCTGACTGGTACTAATAGGCCGAGGACTTGTTACAAAGACGCTACGCATCCACTGTGCGGTTCTGGAAGAACAACCAGAACCGATCGAACCCGCTACGGGCATTCCGATCGCCGCAGGTATGAATTCCATAGAGTTTCGGTGATCATAGCGTTGGGGAAACACCCGGTCCCATTCCGAACCCGGTAGTTAAGCCCTTCTGCGCCGATGGTACTGCACTGGTTACGGTGTGGGAGAGTAGGTCGTCGCCGAACATTCTTTCCAGAAGACCCCTGAGGGTCGAGCACTTCGGTGCTCCCCTCAGGGGTTTTTTGCGTGCGAATTTTCGCTTGCGCGCTCTGATCTGATGGACCCATGGACGCGGTCGTGCACGCCACCCTGGAATCGTTCGACGCCGCCACCCACGATCGGCTGACAGCCGATCCGGTGCGAAACACGGTGGCACTCACCTCGCTCGACCGCATCCGCCGCTCGCCGGCCACCGACCTCCTGCTGACCCTGATCACCTTCCACGACAACGGCGAAGTGATCGGCTCCCTGATCCGCACCCCACCGTGGCCGTTCCAAACGGCCGACCTCCCACTCTCCGCGGTGGAACTGGCGGCGAACCTCGCCGCCAGAATCGATCCGGACGCCCCAGGAGTGACCGGCCCGCGGACCAGATCCGAGGCCTTCGCCACAGCGACGGGCAAGAACTACACCGAGTCCCTGACCACCAGGCAATACCGCCTGGGCACCCTCGCCAGGCCCACCGTCGAAGGCACCGGCCGCCTGGCCACAGAGGAAGACGTAGAACTCCTCGCCGCCTGGCGCGAAGCGTTCGTCCGCGAAGCCGTGCCAGAAGCACCGAACGAGCCGGCGACCGAAGCCATGCGCGCCTCCCTGCGACTCGGCAACGGCCACGCCCTCTGGGTGATCAACGGCACACCGGTCGCCTGGGCCGCAGCCAGCCTCCCCCAAACCGGCATGACGAGGATCGGCCCGGTCTACACCCCGCCCGAACACCGCAAGCACGGCTACGGCGCCGCGGTAAGCGCATTCGCGAGCCAGTGGGCGCTCGACCAGGGCGCCACCGACGTCCTCCTCTTCGCGGACCTGACCAACCCAGTGTCGAACTCGATCTACCAACGCATCGGCTACCAACCACTCGACGACTGGGCGGAGTTCTGGTGGAAGCACTGAGCCACAACGACCTCGACGACTTCCTGACCACGGCAGAGGACTTCCTCAACGCCGACCCGGTGAACCACAGCGTGCACCTGACCGCCATGGACGCGGCCAAGCGGGGCGAACGCCAACCGGCCACCCTGATCTCCTTGCACGACAACGGAACCGTCGTCGGCGCAGTGACCCAGATGGTCGGCCGCCCACTGCACGTCGCCGCCATGCCGCCGGCCGCGGCCCCGCTCGTCGTCGAGGCGTTGCGGGGCAGGGAGATCCACGAGATCAGCGGCACGCGCGACCGCGTCGAGGCCTTCCGCACCCTGTGGCGCGACGGCGGCAAGGAACTCTGGACCCTGCGGCTGTACCGACTGGAAGGCCTGGAGGTTCCGGACGTGCCGGGCGAGCCGAGGCCAGCGACACCGGCCGACGACGAGCTGATCACCGGCTGGTGGGTCGACTTCGTGGAGGAGCTGGACGGTCTTCCCCGCCACGAGGCCGAGAAGCGGGCGATGGACTCCCGGTGGATGTCAGCCGGCCACGTCATCTGGGAGGTAGACGGGGCTCCGGTCTCCTGGGCTGGGAGCACGACGCCGGTCGGCGGCGTGTCACGGGTCGGGCCGGTCTACACCCCGCCCGCCCACCGCAGGCGTGGCTACGCGGCTGCCGTCACCGCCGCGGTCAGCCAGTGGGCGTACGAGGCCGGCGCCGAGCACGTCGTCCTCACCGCGGACCTCGCCAACCCCACCTCCAACTCCGTCTACCAGGGGATCGGCTTCCGGCCGGTCTCGGACTGGTCGGAGTACCACTGGGACTGACGCCGCCGCAGTTCCCTGTCGCATCCCCCCGCGCTTCCGCATATGCGGGAGAAACAAAACGCTGTTTCAGGACAATCGTCACCCGTTCAGGTTGTGGACAACTCGCAGGCCCTTGTCGAGCCCACTGAACGAGACGAAGCCGGGCCGGGATCAGGACAACCACCACCCGATCTGACGACTCGGCAGCCCACAGGCACAGCGAGCCGATCGAGCTACCAGAGCGGGGCGCGCCGAACGGCGGTGCGAGCCGCCCGAGCGGGGCTGGGGCGACGGCAGGGCGAGCCGCCTGCCTGAGCGGGGGCTGGGCGAACGGCAGCGCGAACCGCCCCGGCCGCTCGAGCCGGAGCTGGCCGAACGGCGAGACGAGCCGAGCTAGCTGAACAGCTCAGGCGCCAGCGGGCGGTTGCGGACGTGGGAGGAGAACACGAGCGAGGTAGTGGTGTCGCCGTAGCGCTGCATCACCTCGACGAGCTCCTCCAGTTCGACCATCGACCGGCACACGACCCGCAGCAACCAGCAGTCGTCGCCGGTCACGTGGTCGGCGTCGAGGATCTGCGGCAGCACCAGCACCTGCGTGCGGAACCGCGGCGTGTCCAGCGACCGCACCCGCACGCGGACGATCGACTCGATCGGCAGGCCGAGCCGGGCGGGAGAGACGACCGCGGTGAAGCCCGTGATCACGCCGAGCGACTCCAGGCGCCGCACCCGTTCGGTCACCGCCGGCGCGGACAACGAGACGAGACGGCCCAGCGACGTGAACGACATCCGTCCGTCCTGCTGCAGCAACGACAGGATCTTCCAGTCCACCGCGTCGAGTTCCACCTGGAAATCATAGGGAGAACACCCAGAACGCCTGGACTTCCGCATGTCGGAGCGACGCCAACGCCAAGCAGGATCAAACACATGACGAACGCACTGCGCTTCCCCGCCGCCGATCCACAGACAGCCGCAACCCACTTCGCCGCCGAGCTCGCGTTCGAGGCCGACCCCGACGACGTGCACCGCGACCTCCAGGAAGGCAACACCCAGGGCTACGTCCTCGTGGAGACGCGCGCCCCGGAGGCGTTCGCGCAGGCCCGCATCCCCGGCGCGATCAACCTGCCCTACCGCGACCTGCCCGAGCGGCTCGACCTCGATCCGAGCCTCGTCTACATCTGCTACTGCGAGAGCTTCCAGTGCAACGCGGCCACCAAGGGCGCCCTCGCGCTCGCCCAGCGCGGCTTCCGGGTGAAGCGGCTGTCCGGCGGCATCAGCGCGTGGCGCGAGGCGGGCTATCCGGTCGAGTCGGATCAGCTCGTCGGAGCAGGTGTATCCAAGGTCGCGTGTCATTGCTGACCTGGGCCCACCTAGGCTCAGTTGCGTGAACGCACCGCGCTTGCTCGTCCTGCAGCCCTCGCAGTCAGACCCGTTGGCCAAGCTCGGGGACTGGCTGGAGGCCGAGGGCATCGAGCTGGACCTCGTGCCGCTGAAGGAGATGCCCGCGCCGCGGAACCTCGACGGCTACCAGGGCCTCGTCTGTCTCGGCGGCGAGATGGGCGCACTCGACGACCTCGACCACCCGTGGCTCGCGGATGCCCGTCGGCTTCTGTCCAGCGCCGTGTCGAAGCGGCTGCCCACCCTCGCGATCTGCCTCGGTGCGCAGCTGCTCGCGGCCGCCACGGGTGGCCAGGTGCGCAAGGGGCCGCAGGGGCCGGAGGTCGGGGTGCTGCTGGTGGCGAAGCGCGACGCGGCCGCCACCGACCCGTTGTTCGCCGACCTGCCGTTCACCCCCGACGTCCTGCAGTTCCACAACGACGAGGTGCACCTGCTGCCGCCCGGCGCGGAACACCTCGCGGCGTCCCCGAAATATCCGAATCAGGCGTTTCGGGTGGGAGAGAGCGCTTACGGCCTTCAGTTCCACATCGAGACGACCCCGGAAATCGTCTTGAACTGGGCCTCGAAGGATCCTGATTCGGCATCCTGTGCGCGAGCTCACCACTTCGACCAGGAGTTCCTCGAAGAGGCCCACCGCGACTTCGAAGAGGTGTGGCAGCCGTTCGTCGGCAGATTCGCGAAACTCGTTCGGGGAGAACTGTTGCCCGCACTGGGTTCGGGCACACAACTTCCGTTGGTGTGACGTTACTTTCGTAGGTTTTAAGACATCCTCCGTTGGCGGTACCGTAATCTCCTGGACAGCTTGTTCGATCCAGCCGGAGGATCAGTGTGGATCCCGCACTTGTAGTGATCATCGTCGTTGTCACTGCTCTCATCTTCGACTTCACCAACGGGTTCCACGACACGGCCAACGCCATGGCCACCTCCATCGCCACGGGTGCCCTGAAGCCCCGCACGGCGGTCGCGCTGTCGGCGGTTCTCAACCTCGTAGGCGCGTTCCTCTCCGTTGAGGTGGCCAAGACCATCTCCGGCGGCATCGTCGACGACGCCCAGATCACGCCCGCCATCATCTTCGGCGGGCTGGTCGGCGCGATCATGTGGAACCTCGTCACCTGGTACGTCGGCCTGCCGTCGAGTTCGTCGCACGCCTTGTTCGGCGGTCTGATCGGCGCGGCCTGGGTCGCGTCCGGTGTGGACGCCATCCACTTCGTCAAGGTCGTCGACAAGGTCCTGGTGCCCGCGATCGTCGCGCCGCTGGTCGCCGGCCTGGTCGCGGCCATCGCCACGATCGTCGTCTACCGGCTCAAGAAGGCGGCGGACCCGCGCGTCTCGCACACCGGCTTCAAGGTCGGTCAGGTCGCGTCCGCCTCGCTGGTCTCCCTCGCGCACGGCACGAACGACGCGCAGAAGACCATGGGCATCATCACGCTCGCGCTGATCACGTCCGGCTCGCTCGCCCCCGGTTCCGGCCCGCCCACCTGGGTGATCATCAGCGCCGGTCTCGCGATCGCGGCGGGCACGTACCTCGGCGGCTGGCGCATCACGCACACGCTGGGCCGCGGCCTGACGACCATCGAGCCCGCGCAGGGCTTCGCGGCGCAGACCTCGACCGCCACGGCCATCCTCGCGTCGTCGCACCTCGGCTTCGCACTGTCCACCACGCACGTCGCGTCCGGCGGCATCATGGGCTCCGGCCTGGGACGCGACCGCCGCGGCGTCAACTGGGGCACGATGGGCAAGATGGCCGCGGGCTGGCTGTTCACGCTGCCCGCTTCCGGCATCGTCGGTGCCCTCGCGGGCAAGTGGGCGTCGACCGGCACGGTCGGCATCATCGGCGTCGCCGCCATCGGTCTCGCGGTGGCGATCTTCATCTGGATCCTGGCGCGACGCGAGCCGATCAAGCCGGAGCACATCGTCGACGAGGTCGCCGCTCAGGCCGAGCTGCACAAGGTGGCGGCATGAAGGTCGACTGGACGGCGCTGCTCCAGGTCTTCGGCGCCACGCTGCTGGCCACGGTCCTCGTGGTGACGTTGTTCGTGGTCGGCATCCGCGCTCTCTCGGGTGACAAGAAGGTTCCCGCGTACGCGAGCTTCGCCGGTTGCGTCGCCGTGGTGCTCTACGGACTCTCACTGATCGTCTTCTGACCGTGTGAGGGCATTAGGGTTGGCTCACGATGAGCGAACCAGTCCGCCACGCGTCCCCAGCAAGATTCGGGCTCACCGAGCCGCGCAGCGAGGAAGTGCTGCGCGGCCTGGGCCTGTGGGCTGACCGCCGGCCCACCGACGGCTCCGAACCGGTCCTCGCGGCGCTCTCCCGTTGCCCGGACCCCGACCTCGCGCTGCGAGGCCTGGAGCGCCTGCACGCCGTCGCCGACTGGGACGCCCTGTCGGCCGCGTTGCACAAGGACGTCGTGGTGCGCGGGCGTCTGCTCGCCGTACTCGGCTCGTCCACCGCGTTGTCGGACTTCCTCGTCGTGAACCCCGACAGGTGGCGTTCGCTGACCGATGAGGTCGACGTGTCGCTGGAGCTCGCCGACGACGACGTGCTGCGCACCGAGTACCGGGCGAAGCTGCTGCTCGTCGCCGCGAACGACCTGGCGCACGTCGTCGAGCCCGATCTGCCGTTCGTCCCGTACGACACGGTGGCCGCGCAACTGTCCGATCTGGCCGTGTCGGCGTTGCAGGCGTCGTTGAAGCTTGCTTCGGCGAAGGTGAACGGCGCCGACCGCTGCCGGCTCGCGGTGATCGCGATGGGCAAGTGCGGCGCGAACGAGCTGAACTACGTGAGCGACGTCGACGTCGTGTTCGTCGCCGAGGGTGATCTGGGTGTGGCGACCCGGCTGGCCAGCACGGTGATGCAGATCGCGGGCCAGTCGTGCTTCGAGGTCGACGCGGCGCTGCGGCCGGAGGGCAAGGCGGGCGCGCTGGTCCGCACCCTGGACGGGCACGCGTCGTACTACAAGAAGTGGGCGCGGACCTGGGAGTTCCAGGCGCTGCTCAAGGCACGGCCGGTCGCCGGGGACGTCGAACTGGGGCAGGCGTACCTCGACGTCGTGCGGCCTTACGTGTGGACGGCGGCCGAGCGCGAGAACTTCGTCGAGGACGTGCAGGCGATGCGGCGCCGGGTCGAGGACCACGTGCCGTCGGGGCTGGCCGACCGCGAACTGAAGCTCGGCCGCGGTGGACTGCGCGACGTCGAGTTCGCGGTGCAGCTGCTGCAACTCGTGCACGGGCGTTCCGACGAGGACCTGCGCATCCAGGCGACGACGGCCGCGTTGGCCGCGTTGGGCCAGGGCGGGTACGTCGGGCGTGAGGACGCGGCGGAGTTCGGACGCTCGTACCGGTTCCTGCGCACGTTGGAGCACCGGCTCCAGCTGCAGCGTTTACTGCGCACGCACCTGTTCCCGGCCGACGACGACGTGACGGCGTTGCGCTGGCTGGCACGGTCGACGGGGCTGGCGGCGGACGGGCAGAAGTCCGAGGGGCAGGTGCTGCTCGCCGAGTTCCGCAAGCACGCCAACCAGGTCCGGCGACTGCACGAGAAGCTGTTCTACCGGCCGCTGCTGCAGTCCGTGGCGGGCGTGCCGACCGAGGCGTTGCGGCTGACCACGAAGGAGGCCGTGGCGCGGCTGGCGGCGTTGGGCTACACCTCGCCGGACGGCGCGTTGCGGCACATCCAGGCGTTGACGCACGGGATGTCCCGGCGCGCTCGCATCCAGGGCGCCCTGCTGCCGGTGCTGCTCGACCTCTTCGCCGGCACGCCCGATCCCGACGGCGGGCTGCTCGCGTACCGGAAGGTGTCCGAGGCGCTCGCGGAAACCCCCTGGTACCTGAGGCTTCTGCGCGACGAGGGCGCCGTCGTCGAACGGCTCGCGGTGCTGCTGGGCACCTCGCGCTTCGTGCCGGACCTGCTCGTGCGGGCGCCGGAGGTGTTGCGGCTGCTCGCCGACACCGACGCGTTGGTCGGCGGTGATCCGCACTCGATCGGGAAACCCCTGCGCAGCGCCGTTTCCCGGTACGGCGAGGCGGCGCGGGCGATCGCGGCCGCACGATCGTTGCGGCGCCACGAGTTGCTGCGGATCGCCGCCGCGGACCTGCTGGGGTTCATGCCGCTGGAAACGGTGTGCGTCTCGCTGTCCGAGGTGTGGGGGTCGGTGCTGCGCAGCGCGCTGGACGCGGCCGTGCGCTCGTCCGGTGAAGCGGTGGCCGCGATCTCCGTGATCGGCATGGGCCGGCTCGGCGGGCACGAGCTCGGGTACAGCTCGGACGCGGACGTGATGTTCGTGTGCCGGCCGTTCGAGGACGTGTCCGACGCCGAGGCGGTGAAGTGGGCGAGCGGGGTCGTGGAGAAGATCCGGCGACTGCTCGGCGCCCCGTCGCAGGACCCGCCACTGCAGGTCGACGCCGACCTGCGGCCGGAGGGGCGGCAGGGACCGCTGGTGCGGACGCTGGACTCCTACCGCGCGTACTACCGGCAGTGGGCCGAGCTGTGGGAGAAGCAGGCGCTGCTGCGGGCCAGGTTCATCGCGGGCGACGCCGACCTGGGCGCCGAGTTCGAGGCGTTGATCGAGCCGCTGCGGTATCCGCCGGACGGTCTGGACGCGGCGTCCGTGCGGGAGATCCGGCGGATCAAGGCGCGGGTCGACGCGGAACGGCTGCCGCGCGGCGCCGACCCGAGCACGCACACCAAGCTCGGCCGCGGCGGGCTCGCGGACGTCGAGTGGACCGTGCAGTTGTTGCAGCTGCAGCATTCCGGTGCCGTGCCCGGCCTGCGCACACCGTCCACAATGGCCGCGATGCAGGCCGCTGTGTCCGCCGGCCTGCTGGCCGCCGAGGACGCCACCGCGCTGACCACCGCGTGGAACCTCGCGACGCAGGCCCGCAACGCCCTGATGCTGGTGCGGGGCAAGGCATCTGATCAACTGCCGACGTCCGGGCGCGATCTCGTGGCGGTCGCGTCGGTGATGGGGTACGAGCCAGGAGGCGATCCGGGGGAGTTCCTGGAGGAATATCGCAGGACCACTCGTCGTGCACGTGCGGTGGCGGAGCGTGTCTTCTACGGTGAGGGACTGTGAAAGCCATCGCGTTTACCCGGTTCGGCGATGCCGACGTCATGTCGTTGCAGGAACTGCCCGACCCGCTGCTCGGGCCCGACCAGGTCCTGGTGGAGGTGCGCGCGGCCGGCGTGAACCCGGTGGACTACAAGATCAGAGCCGGGTACCTGCAGGGTCTGATGCCGCACCACCTGCCGTTGATCCCCGGTTGGGACGTGTCAGGCGTCGTGCGGGCCGTCGGCATCGGCGTGCAGGACTGGAAGCCGGGCGACGAGGTGCTCGCCTACGCCCGCAAGGACCACGTCCAGTTCGGCACCTACGCCGAGTTGATCTCGGTGCCGGACCGGATGGTCGCGCGCAAACCGTCCACCGTGGACTTCGTGACCGCGGCCGCGTTGCCGCTGGCAGGGCTGACGGCGTTGCAGGCGCTGAAGGCCGTCGGCACCGGTTCCGGCGACGTCGTCCTGGTGCACGCCGCCGCCGGTGGCGTCGGGCATCTCCAGGTGCAGATCGCGCGCGAGCTGGGCGCTTCGCGGGTGCTCGGCACCGCTTCGCCGCGCAACCACGAGTTCGTGCGATCACTGGGAGCCGAACCGGTCTCCTACGGTGACGCGCTGGTCGACGCTGTGGCGGAGATCGTCGGCGGCGACGGCCTGGTCGACGTGGTGGTCGACAACGCGGGAGGGCTCGCGTTCGACCAGTCGTTGCAGCTGGTGCGCGACCGGGCACGGATGACGTCCATTGTGGATGGACCGCGGGCGCTGGAGAACGGCGTGGTCAACACCTGGGCGCGGCCGAACGCGGAGCAGACGCAGTGGCTCGTGGATCTGGTCGCTGACGGAAAGCTGCGCGTCGAGGTGCAGCAGACTTTTCCGTTGGAGGAGGCCGTGAAGGCGCACAGGCTTCTCGAAGGTGGCCATGTACGAGGAAAAGTTGTACTGACCGTCTGAAATCTTCAGGTATTTCTTCAGGTTTGGGGGCACACCTGCCGGTGTGCCCCCTTTTCTGACTGCTCAGTCCTCGTCGGAATCGGGGTCCACCGCGGGAGCGCTGGTGTAAACCTCGACCACCCACTCCTCCTCCAACGCTTCCGCGTCGTCGGCGTCGGGAACGAGCCGGTTGTAGACGCGGACACCGAGGTCGAGCACGTCAGCGGCCTGAACCGCTTCGAGAGCGTCCGGTGCCGAGTCGAAGATGTGAGTGGTGAGCAGCTGCGGAGCCGTGAATTCGGCGACATCTTGAGACACGGGCGGACCCTAGCGCATTGACGTTTCACCCAATCGAGATGAGACTAGGCCCGCTCAGTGGGGGAGCTGTGGTTCGTCACGGGGGTCTAGCAGAGGAAGTCATGCAGCATCGCAGGGTCACGCGCCGAGGAAAAACCGTGATCGCCATCGCGGGCGTGGCGGCCGGCGTGCTGGCACTACTCGGTGTGATCGAATATGCACTGAACGGCAGCAACTCCGCCGCGCAGCCCAACGTCACCGCCACGACGACCACGTCGAACGTCGTCGAAACCCCTGATGGCGCACTGGAAACCACCGAGCCGTCCGCGGACGTGAAGGTGCAGACGGGTTCGTTCAAGCAGCAGCGCGGCATGCTGACCGTAGAGGTCAATCGTGTGGAAGCGGCGAACGGCCGCGTGAAGCTGTTCGTGACGGCCACCAACGCCTCCCAGGCCAGAATGACCCTCCCCGTGGTCGGCATCGCGGTCCTGGACGATCTGAACCGCACCTACGCGGCGTCGAGCAGCAAGTGGGACGGCCCCGTCACGCAGGGCACCACCGCCTCGGGCACCGTCGTCCTCGACGAGAAGCTCGGCACCGGTGTGAACTCGCTCACGCTGACGTTCTCGTCGATCTCCGGCCAGTTCGCGCCGACCGGCGCCGCCATCACGGTCACCGGAATCCCGCTGCCGAAGTGATTTTCTGGCGAGAGCCGGACGAAAACCCTGAGGACGCACGGGGTCGGCTCGCCTAGCCTGAGCCCGTGAAGTACCTGTTCTTCTGGGGCCACCAGCCCGAACGTGACGGCGGCATCGGCAAGGGCTGCCTCTCGCAGTGGTGGCCGTGCACCTTCACCGCCGACGGGCAGGAGTTCGCGTCCGCCGAGCACTACATGATGTGGCGCAAGGCGTTGCTCTTCGGCGACGCGTCCGTTGCTTCGCGGGTGCTGGCCGCCCGCACGCCGGCCGAGGCCAAGGCACTGGGCCGTGAGGTGTCGGGTTTTTCCGGCCCCATCTGGGATTCCGCGCGGCTGGAGATCGTCGTCGAGGGAAACCTGGCGAAGTTCGGCCAGGACCCCGCGCTGCGTTCCTACTTGCTGGGCACGGGTTCCCGCGTCCTGGTCGAGGCCAGCCCGCAGGACCGCGTGTGGGGCATCGGCCTCGTGGCGTCGGACCCGCGTGCCCAGGACCCGTCCTCGTGGCTGGGCCTCAACCTGCTCGGCGAGGCCCTGATGGAGGTCCGCTCGAGGCTGTCAGCGTGAGGTAGGTGGTGAGTGCCGCCAGCGTGATCCCGCAGGGAACGAGTCCTTTTCGGATCAACGCGGGAATCTCGTTGAGCGGCACCCACTCCACCCGCGCGGCCTCGGCGGGATCGTGCTCACCGGTCTTGACCGCGTCCGTGCCGGTGAAGACGTACGTGGTGTGAGAACTGAGGCCGTTCAACGGATTGATCGTCACCAACGGCTCAACGCTGACCAGGTAACCCGTCTCCTCCTCGGTCTCCCGCACGGCCGCGGTCTCGGCCGTCTCACCCGCTTCGAGCCGACCGGCCGGAACCTCCCAGCCCCACACGTCGGTCGTGAACCGATGGCGCCACATCAGCAACACGTGCTCGTCCCGCACCACGACCACCGCCGTCGAGGCGAACGGCAACCGCAACACGTGATGCTCGAACCGCTCGCCGTCAGGGACCTCGACGTCGTCGAGGTCGACGCTCATCCACTCCGACTCGTAGATCCTGCGGGTGCCGTGCACCGTCCACTGCGTCACGCGGCAACCACTATCACGCGGCCGTCGCTTCCTGCTCGATGAACCCCGTGGCCTTCCCGCCCGTGTGTCAGGGAGTCGGGGAGATCTGGCAGAGGAGAAGTGATGTTCAGCTACTCAGGGCCGGCCCGGCTCGTCTACGCGGACGGCAACGCGGTCGAGCTGGACCGGGTGGACCTGATCGAGACGGTGAACGACGGCGGGCTCTGGCAGCTGTCCGGCGCCGGGACCGCCATGACCGAACTGACCGGTGGCGAGGCCCGGATCAAGCTGCCGACCGGCGGCGAGGCCGAGGTCCTGGTCTCGAACGTCCGGGTCAGCGAGGGGATGAACGGGGTGTCGTCCACCGTGACGCTGCTCGGCACCTAGACAGGCCGAAGGCCCGGCGGGAATCCCGCCGGGCCTTCAATGCGAAGCTCAACCGACGGCGGCGCCTCGATCCCATAGAGCTGAATTCAGCAGTGCATCCTGATCGACGGTGTCGTGTTTCGGCTGATGCTTGACACTCTGGCTCCACCTGATGCTTGATGTCCGCTCAGGTCGGTGACCGAGCGTCCTGCAGGATGTGCACATGGCGAAAGAGGCTGACGGCACACGTGATACCCGCGTGACCCTCCTACTGGAGGACAACGTGAGGAGCGAACTCGAGGCGACGAACGGCATGCTGGGGCTGGGGCTGAGCGACGACACGATTGAGCGGCTGATGGAAGGCGTTACTTCGGGCGTGCTCTACGCCTTCAAAGTGGACTGGTCGCCCGACTGGGTGAAGCCTGGGCAGGTGCACGCATGGGAGGAAGACGGGGCGTTCTTCGCCCGGTGCAGTGAGTGCCTACTCGATTCTCCGCCAGCTGAAAGCCTTGCTTCAGCAGAAGCCTGGGCTCGTAAGCACGCGACCCTGCACTAACGGAACATCCACCCATGCCGCCGAGAACACGCGCTCCACGGTAGTCAATGATCATTGCCTGAACTGTCCAAGACGACTGCTCCGGCCTCGCGCGCGTTACGGCATTTCTTCGCAAGCATGCTGCTAGAGCAGGGAACCAGCATCCGGGCGCTGGCGGATTACTTGGGTCACGCAGATCCGGCGTTCACGCTTTGTGTCTACACTCATTTGATGCCGTCGAGTCATGAGTGTGCGAGATTCGCGATCGACAAGTTTATGAGGCGGCTGTAGGTGCTTTGATGTCAAGGTGCTGTTTGTGTCTAGTTCACCTTGTTCTTGTGTCAAGCAATTTTTACGATCGGCTTGCCGCGTTCAGCGTCCCAATGTGCGACTGCAATCGTGCGGTCTGCTCCAGAAATTCAACCTGGTCATCATGTCAAAGGCCTTGAGGGCCGAGCGTCAGTTGGATCAGGAGACACGACGACCGAGGGCCGGGCGACTGAGACAGTCACCCGGCCCTCGGCCTGTGGTCGATCAGGCGGCCTCTCCTGGAGACGGCCTGACTGGGGCTTCAACCGGTGAAACGGCTGGTCAAAGCCCCGCGCCGATCACACGTCGTAGTAGAGCGCGAACTCGTAGGGGTTCGGGCGCAGACGCAGCGGGTCGATCTCCTGCTCACGCTTGAACGAGATCCAGGTGTCGATCACGTCCGGGGTGAAGACGCCGCCCTCGAGCAGGAACTCGTGGTCGGCCTCCAGGTTGTCCAGCACCGCGTCGAGGGTGGCCGGGACCTGCTTGACGTCGCGGGCCTCCTCGGGCGGGAGCTCGTAGAGGTCCTTGTCGATCGGGGCCGGCGGCTCCATCTTGTTCTTCACGCCGTCGAGGCCCGCCATGACCATCGCCGAGAAGGCGAGGTACGGGTTGCCCGAGGAGTCGGGGCAGCGGAACTCGACGCGCTTGGCCTTCGGGTTGTTGCCCGTGATCGGGATGCGGATGCACGCCGAGCGGTTGCGCTGGGAGTAGACCAGCGAGACCGGGGCCTCGTAGCCCGGGACCAGGCGGTGGTACGAGTTCACCGTCGGGTTGGTGAAGGCCAGCAGCGACGGCGCGTGGTGCAGGATGCCGCCGATGTAGTGGCGGGCGGTGTCGGACAGGCCCGCGTAGCCGCTCTCGTCGTGGAACAGCGGCGTGCCGTCCTTCCACAGCGACTGGTGCGTGTGCATGCCCGAGCCGTTGTCGCCGAACAGCGGCTTCGGCATGAAGGTGACGGTCTTGCCGGCCTGCCAGGCGGTGTTCTTGATGATGTACTTGAACAGCATCAGGTCGTCCGCGGCGTGCAGCAGCGTGTTGAACTTGTAGTTGATCTCGGCCTGGCCGCCGGTGCCGACCTCGTGGTGGGCGCGCTCGACGGTGAAGCCCTGGGCCTCCATGTTGAGGACCATCTGGTCGCGCAGGTCGGCGTAGTGGTCGTTCGGGGTGACGGGGAAGTAGCCACCCTTGTACTTGACCTTGTAGCCGAGGTTGCCGCCCTCTTCCTCACGGCCGGTGTTCCACCAGCCGGAGACCGCGTCGACCTTGTGGAAGGAGCCGTTCGCGGTGGTGTCGAACTGGACCGAGTCGAAGATGTAGAACTCGGCCTCGGCGCCGAAGTACGCGGTGTCCGCGATGCCCGAGTCAGTGATGTACTGCTCGGCCTTGCGCGCGATGTTGCGCGGGTCGCGGCTGTACGCCTCACGCGTGAACGGGTCGTGCACGAAGAAGTTGACGATCAGCGTCTTCTCGATGCGGAACGGGTCCAGCCGCGCGGTGTACAGGTCGGGCAGCAGCAGCATGTCCGACTCGTGGATGGACTGGAAGCCGCGCACTGAGGAGCCGTCGAAGGCGAGTCCCTCTTCGATCGCGTCGGCGTCGAACGCCTTGGCCGGCAGCGTGAAGTGCTGCATCACGCCGGGCAGGTCGCTGAACCGCACGTCGACGAACTTGACGCCCTCGTCGGTGATGAACTTCAGCACCTCGTCGGAATTCTTGAACACCCTCGTCGACTCCTTGGCTATGGAATACGGCTGGCCATCGCGTGCGACCGTATGCGGGCGGTGTTGCCCGTCCGTCACTCCGATGTTTCGCCAGTGTTAACGGGGACGCTCAACCGGGCAAGGCGACCTGCCCGTGCTCACCCGTTGAGCACGGCTTTACTCTGGTGGGGTGAGCAGGTGGACCGGTTCGTGGCTGTCTGGACCTAATTCGGTGCTGTCGCCGGGTGACGACTCGAACGACGGCGCGCAACAGCGCTGGCGAGGCGAGCGGCACGGCTTCCCCGAGAAGGGGCCGGGCTCCATCGCCTCGATCGGGCGGCGCACGTTCGCCATCTTCGTCGACTTCCTGCTGGCGGCCGGCGTCGCGGCGGTGTTCACCCAGCCCGACCTGCCGAAGAACTGGAGCCTGCTGGCCTGGTTCGTGATCACCGTGGTCGCGGTGGCGTTCTTCGGGTTCACGCCGGGGCACGCGCTGTTCGGGCTGCGGGTGGCGCGGATCGACGGCAAGACGTTCGTGCACCTGCCGCGCGCACTGCTGCGCACCGTGCTCATCTTCCCGCTGATCCCGGCGCTGGTCTGGGACGCGGACGGCCGCTGCCTGCACGACAAGGCCGCGGGCACCGTCGTCATCAAGGTCCGCTAGCTCACCCAGAACGTGAAGAGGCCCGCCGCACGAGATGTGCGGCGGGCCTCTTCGTGCTGGTGGGAGCGGGTTCGGTCAGCCCCGGCGGCGCATGGCGCGCTGGACGTTGCGCATCTTGGCGCCGGCCGGCATCGGGCCCTTGGGCAGTGCGGGGCCACGGCTGGCCAGTGCGGCGAGGCGGGTCTCCAGCGTCTCGACCTGGGCGGCCGTGATGTTGCGCGGCAGCTTCATCAGCTTCGACTGGAGCTTCTTCAGCGGGACCTGGCCCTCTTCGGTGCCGATGATGAAGTCGTAGATCGGGGTCTCGCCGATGACGCGGGCGATGCGCTTCTTCTCCTGCGCGAGCAGCGGCTTGACCCGCTGCGGGGCGCCCTCGGCGACCAGGACGACGCCCGGCCGGCCCAGCACGCGGTGCACGGCGTCGAGCTGCGTGGTGCCCGCGACGGCGGGCGTGACGCGCCAACGGCCGCGCAGGTTCTCCAGGGCCCAGGCACCGGCGCCCGGCTGGCCGTCCGCCTTGCGGAAGACGTTGCTCTGCACACGGCGGCCGAAGATGATCACGGCCAGCAGCGCGCCGATCGCGACGCCCAGCGGCACGAACATCCAGACCGCGTCGAAGACGATGCCCAGGACCACGGCGATCGCGGTGACGCCCAGCAGGGCGCCCAGCATCATCGGGATCAGCGCCTTGTCCTCGCGGCGCTGCATCTTGAACGCCTCGAAGATCTGCTTGCGCCGTTCGCGTGAGGCCGCGCGGCGAACCTTCGCCGCTTCCTTTGCCGCCGCCTTGTCCTGCTTACCAGCCATGTGGACAGGATACGGCGCGGTGGTATCAGACTCGCATCGGCCGTCTGCGAGACTGCCGGGATGGACGCGTTGCTGGAGGGTCTTGATCCTGAACAGCGCGCCGCGGTCGAGGCCCCACGCGGCCCCGTGTGCGTGCTCGCGGGTGCCGGTACCGGCAAAACGCGCACCATCACCCACCGCATCGCCTACCTCTGCCAACGCGGTCACGTCGCTCCGTCGCAGGTCCTGGCCGTCACGTTCACCAAGCGCGCCGCGGGGGAGATGCGCACACGTTTGCGTTCTCTGGACGTGCAGGGCGCACAGGCCGTGACGTTCCACGCCGCCGCATCACGCCAGCTGCGCTACTTCTGGCCGCGCGTCATCGGCGGTCCGCGCTGGGAGCTGGTCGACCAGAAGCTCCGCGTCGTCGCCCGCGCCGCGTCCCGGCTGGGACTGCCGACGGAGCCGGACGCGCTGCGCGACCTCACCAGCGAGATCGAGTGGGCGAAGGCGTCGCTGCTGACGCCGGAGGACTACCCGGCCGCCGCCGCTCGCGCCGCGCGGGACATCCCGGCGCCCGCCGAGCAGATCATGAAGCTCTACACGACCTACGAGCAGCTCAAGAACGAGGCACAGCTGCTCGACTTCGACGACCTGCTGCTCTACACAGCCGGTGCGCTCGAGGACAACGCGGAGGTCGCGCAGGAGTTCCGCGACCGCTACCGCTGCTTCGTCGTGGACGAGTACCAGGACGTGACGCCGCTGCAGCAGCGCGTGCTCGACTCGTGGCTGGGCAATCGCGACGACGTGACCGTGGTCGGCGACGCGAACCAGACCATCTACTCGTTCGCGGGTGCCTCTCCGCAGCCGCTGCTCAACTTCGGGCGGAGGTTCCCCGAGGCGGTCGTCGTGCGGCTGGAGCGCGACTACCGGTCGACGCCGCAGGTCGTGGAACTGGCCAACGACGTGATCAAGTGGGCGCGCGGGCGTCCCGCCGGCTCGCGGCTGCAGTTGATCGGGCAGCGGCCGGAAGGGCCGAAGCCGCGGTTCCACGAGTTCGACGACGAGCCGAGCGAGGCCGACGCCGTCGCCGGCCGCATCAAGACGCTGCTCGACGAAGGCGTCGCGGCGTCCGAGATCGCGATCCTCTACCGCGTCAACGCACAGTCCGAGGCGTACGAGCAGGCGCTCGCCGGCCTCGGCATCCCGTACCTGGTGCGTGGCGGCGAGCGCTTCTTCGAGCGCGCCGAGGTGCGTCAGGCGATGATCACGCTGCGCTCGGCGGGCGACGTGTCGGGGAGCCTGCCCGAGGTCGTCCGCTCGGTGCTGCACCGCGTCGGGCTCACCGACGAGCCGCCGACCGGTGGCACCGCCCGTGAACGCTGGGAGTCGTTGCTCGCGCTGGTCGAGCTCGCCGAGGAGTTCGCCGTCACCGTGCCCGACGCCGACCTGCCGCGGTTCTGCGTGGAACTGGACGTGCGGGCCGAGGCGCAGCACCCGCCGACGGTCGAAGGCGTGACGCTGGCGTCGCTGCACGCGTCGAAGGGCCTCGAATGGGACGCCGTGTTCCTCGTCGGACTGGTCGAGGGCACGATGCCGATCCAGTACGCCGACGGCGACGACGCGAAGATCGAAGAAGAACGCCGCCTTCTCTACGTAGGTGTGACGCGTGCGCGTGAGCACATCTGGCTGTCGTGGGCGCTGGCGCGCGCGGCCGGCGGGCGCAAGTACCGCCGCCGTTCGCGGTTCCTCTACAACCTCGTTCCCGAGAACCATCCGGCCGCACGCGTATCCGCCGCCGCTCAGCGCCCTCCTCTCATGAAGAAGGAGAAGCCGACCTGCCGGGTGTGCGCGTCGACGCTGGTCGAGGCGCAGGCCGTCAAGCTCGGCCGATGCAGGTCCTGCCCGTCCGATGTGGACGAAGAGCTGCTCGAGTCGCTGCGCCGATGGCGTGCGGGACGGGCGCGGGAACTGAAGGTGCCCGCGTACGTCGTCTTCACCGACGCGACCCTGGTGGCGATCGCGGAGCAGCGACCCACGGATTCGGCCGGACTCGTCGCGATCTCGGGCATCGGCGCCTCCAAGCTTGATAAGTTCGGCGACGACGTGTTGGGCCTGGTCCGAGCCGGTGTCGGGTACTCCGCCACCTGATCGGGACAAGTTTCGTTAAATAGGTTGCGAGCCCCAGGGACGGGGTCATAACCTGCACATGCCGGGTCCGGAGGACCCGACTGGGGAAGAAGAACTACTACTAGCTCTCGATGCAGAGCTCTCTCGTTCGGAGGAGGTGGCCCGTTGTGAAGATCTTCAGCATCTCTCGCGCGCTCGGCCTCCCGTTGACCGAGGGCATCTGCACGTCCGCATCCGCTCAGGCCATGTGGCACACCTCTGCCCACAAGCCAGTGGCACTGCTGGGCCGCGAGCGGGGCACCGCTCTGCGCGGAACCGCTCTGCCTGCCGCCGAACTGGGCAGCGAGCAGCCGATCGCGCTGCCGGTCATCGATGACGTCGACAACTACACGAATGCGCTGTCCGCGCATCAAGTGAGAAGGCTCCTGCCGACCCCCTAGAGGGTCGAAGGACCACCAGGCTCACGAAAGCCGCGGACTCGCCAAGAGTCCGCGGCTTTCGTGTTTTTTGCTGTACCCCACACAAGGAGAAAACCCTGATGTTGACCGCGACTGTCCCGCTCACGGGCGAGACACTTCCGGACCTCGCGGAGGGGCTGGACATCCCCTGCCGCACCCACAACCCCGACCTCTGGTTCGCCGACGCACCTGCTGACCTCGAGAAGGCGAAGTCCTTCTGCGGGTCCTGCCCGGTTCTCGCGGAGTGCCTCGCCGGCGCGATCGCACGTCACGAGCCATGGGGCGTCTGGGGTGGAGAGATCTTCGAGCGCGGTGTCGTCATCGCGCGGAAGCGGCCCCGTGGCCGTCCGCGCAAGGACGCGACCGTTGTCACTGCCAGCAAGACGGAGGCGGCGGCGTGAACACCGACCAGCTCAACAACAACGGCACGATCCCCGCCTACCTGAACGAGGGCCTGACACCCATGTCTCTGAATGAAGAACTCGTGCGAATACGAATACAAGAAGCCCAGAGGTTCGCGGAAGAGCAACGCCTGGCGAACCGCCTCGCGTCAGCGCAACGTTGGCGCAGGTTGTCGCGATGGGCGGGACGCAGAGCGGCTCGCTTCGACCTCTGACAGTCTCGAGCTGAGGCCGTCATCCACGAGAAGGTGGATGGCGGCCTCGGCCGTTCCTCCGTACCGTTCCCTTTGTGCCGCACCACACTCACGACGGAATCGACTGGTCCGCCCGCCTCCACGCGATGAGGCGCTACGGCTCGCTGCAGGCGGAGGCGCTGACCTCGGTCGCGCGCAGGCTCGTCGCCCCACTACCGGACTCGCCGGTGGTGATGGACGTCGGCTGCGGCGCCGGCTCGATGAGCGTGCCGCTCGTCTCGGCCCTGCGCGAGCACGGCGGAGGCGTCCTCGTACTGGTCGACGCCACGCCCGAACTGCTGGACGCGGCCTGCGCCGCGGCCCGCATCGAAGGCGACGGCGTTGTCACGGTGAAACCCGTGCTGGCAGACCTGACCGCCGAAGACCCGCTGTCGTTCGCCGGCCCGGTCGAGCTCATCTGGGGCTCGCGGGTGATCCACCACCTCCCTGATCAGTTGCGCGGAGTGAAACGCCTGGTAGAAGCCTTGGCTCCCGGCGGATGGCTCGCCCTGGCGGAAGGCGGCCTCGAAACCCGCTTCCTCCCGTGGGACCTCGGCGTCGGCTCACCGGGCCTCCAGGACCGCATGGCCGCGGCCCGCGCGTCGTGGTTCACGGCGATGCGCGAGAACATGACCGGCTCAGTCCGCCTCCCGGTCGGCTGGAACGTGGCCCTGGCCGACGCGGGCCTCGGCGAGATCAGCGCCTTCAGCTTCGTAGTTGACCACCCGGCCCCGGCCAAACAACTCGTCCGCGACTGGGCGGTCGACCGCCTGACCTGGCTGTCCGAGGTCACCGGCCCGCACCTGCACCCGTCCGACCGCGACGCGCTGCGCCGCCTGCTCAACCCCTCCGACTCGGAGTACGCGGGTGCCCGCGAGGACGTGTTCCTGCTGGAGACCGACACCGTTCACGTGGGACGGCGCCGGTGACCGCCTGCCACAGATGCGGGCGGCTGCGTTCCTCCGTTTCCGACCTGGAGTTCCTGGCCTGGTCGTCCGAGCGGACCGGTGGCTCGATCCGGTGGTTGTGTCAGGTCTGCTCGAAGACCCACGTGCGGGACATCGAGGGCAAGTTGCCGGACGAGTACTGGCGCTGACTCACCTGTGCTCGCGGATCGCGCGATGGGTGAGGTGGCTGGCGACTCGTGGGTGTGGGCCGTGCCGGGTACAGGTCCGAGCCGGGAGTGGGTAGGCGCGAGTTCCGGTGGGGTTCGCGCGGGATGCCGTGGGCGAGTGTTGTTCGCCGGGCATGCCATCTGACCTGCGGTAGTTCAGACGTGGTGAGGGTCGGTGGTCCGATCGGGCGGTTTTGGTGAAGCGGGATCGTGCCGACGTGTGAGGTGACGTGGGCCTGTGGGCGGGACCGTGCCGGGCGCCGGTCCGACCCAGGATGGGCGGGCGCGAGTTCCGGTGAAGCTCGCGGGATGCCGTGGGTGTGGGCCGCGCTGGCACAAGTCTGTGCCGGGAGCGGGCAGACCCGAGTTCCAGCGCGGCACGCGAGATGCTGTGGGTGCGTTCGTTTGCCGGGTATGCCACCTGACCTGCGGTGGCTCAGCCCTGGCGAGGCTCGGTGGTCCGATCGCGCGGAGTCGGTGAGACGGATCGCACGGCGGGCTAGGTGACGTGAAGCCCTTCTGAGGGCATGCATCACGGGTGAGGGGCCGCCTCCGAAGCTGTTGTGCTCGCGCGACGCCGAACCAGACCCCACTGACCTGCGGCGGACACCTACCGCGAACGTCGAGTCGTCAGGTCGGGTAGAGGTGGCATAAGGCCTGCCTGACCAGCGCCGTTCCCCTCCGGCTGCTCACCCGCAACTCCTCCGCGAGATCGGCTGGCGAGCACAGCCGCGCCCCCACCACGGCGTCGAGGATCTCCATGACGGCGCGGGGGTTCAGCTCCCGCCGGGCCATGTCCAGGGCAGCCCGGGCGGGACCTGCCAGCCGAAGCCCGTGGCGCTCCACCACGTCCGGCGGGCGGCTGGTGCGTTCGAGCAGAATCCACGGATGTGCTCTTCGCGCATTCATTCCCGCGAGCACGTGAATGTGTCGTGGAAGGGGAAGTGCGGCGCCTTGGCGGACCAATGCGTCGGCTCCCGTGATCACCGAGGAAGGTCCTGCAAAGGAAAGAACAGCACGTAGCCGGTCGAGGCGGGTCGGTGGGGACGGCTTGGTCAGGACGACGCCGGGCAGCAGCTGCTGCCACGACCCGGCGGGGGTGCAGTGGCGCAGGATCTCACGCGGGGAGATGCCGGATTCGCGCAGCTCAGCGGTGGTTGCGATGTGTGGCATGCGTTCATCGTGGAGCACTGGGAGGACGCCGAACCGGGCTGGAAGCCAACCTGTGGACAACTTCGCCCGGATTCACTCGGACGAGTTAGTCGTCGAATCCCGGCTGCCAGCGCGCAACGATTTCGTGTGCGGTCACATGGGCGTCCAACTGGCAGAGAATGCCCGTCGCTCCCATTGTCACGCGGTGAATCAGCAGGTATTGCGGCGGCAGGTTCAGCGAGCGGCCCGTCTGCGAGTCCGGGCTGCGCAGATCGCCCACCCGTTCGGCCTGCGACTGCAGCCAGCGGCGGGTGAAGTGGAACGACTCGGCGCGCAGCGGCTCCACGAACGGCGCCAGGTAGCCGAGCACGTCCTCGCCGTGCAGTTCCATGCCCTCGCGGATGAAGTTCTCGGTGCGCAGCAGCTCGACCAGGTCGGCGGAGCGGCCGTCCAGCGCCAGCCTGGTCATCAGGCCCAGCGTCTTCGGCAGGCCGTCGGGCAGGCGGGCGACGGCGCCGAAGTCGAGCACGCGCAGGCGGCCGTCGTCGCCGAGCATGAAGTTGCCGGGGTGCGGGTCGGCGTGCAGCAGGCCCGAGCGGGACGGGGCCGAGAAGTGGAACTCGGCGAGGAGCTGGCCGGCCAGGTCGCGGTCCTCCGCGGTGCCGTCGCGGATGATGTGGGACAGGCCCACCCCCGACGTCCACTCGGTCACCATGACCTTGGGCGACGAGGCGATGACGCGGGGGACCAGCACGTGCGGGTCGTTCTCGAAGGCCTTGGCGAACGTGCGCTGGTTCGCGGCCTCGTCGCGGTAGTCGAGCTCCTCCAGGTACCGGTCGCGCAGCTCCTCCAGCAGGGGGCGCACGTCGGTGCCGGGCATGATCGCCTGCAACAACCGGCTGAACCGCAGCAGCTGCTTCAGGTCGGCGCGCAGGGCCTCGTCCGCGCCGGGGTACTGGACCTTCACCGCCACGTCGCGGCCGTCGTGCCACACGGCGCGGTGCACCTGGCCGATGGACGCCGACGCGGCCGGGGTGTCGTCGAACTCCTGGAAGCGCTTCGCCCAGGACGCGCCGAGCTGTTCGGCGAGCACGCGGTGCGTGGTGCGGGCGGGCATCGGCGGGGCCGCGGTCTGCAGCTTCGTCAGCGCCTCGCGGTACGGGGCGGCCAACTCGTCCGGCACCGCGGCCTCGAACACGCTCAGGGCCTGGCCGAACTTCATCGCGCCGCCCTTGAGCTGGCCCAGCACCGCGAAGACCTGTTCCGCCGTCTTGGCCGTCACCTCTGCGTTGACCTCGTCGGCCGCGCGTCCGGTCAGTCGCTTCCCCCAGCCGCCGACAACCCGGCCGGCCACCCCGAGCGGGAGGCTCGCCAGCTTGGCGGTGCGCTGCACGGCCTTGCGCGGAATCTCGGTCACTCGGCCATGTTATGTGCGGAGCACTGACAGTCAGGGTGCGGATACCAGCTTCGCCTCTCAGCGACGCCCGCCGCGAGGTCGAGTTCGAGAGTGGCGTTCAGCACGGGCGGGGGAGCCAGGTCGCGGCCGCGGACGTAGATCAACGACTCCAGGATCTGCGCCACCGCCAGCGCCGCCGTGCCCGACGCGAACAGCACGTCGGTGGAGGCCGGTCGGCTCGCGAGCTGGGCGGCGATGACGGGCCACGCCGGATCCTGGTCGGCGCGGTGCAGGTCCGCGCAGTTCAGGCAGGACGAACGACCAGGTAGGACCAGCGGTCCGACGATGCCCACGCCCTCACGGACGCGCACGGCCAGATGAGGCGTCCGGAACGCCATCAGCGTGCTCACGAGGTTCGGATCGGGGACCTGCGTCGCCGCCAGCACCGTCAGATCGGCGTTGTGCGCGAGCTGAACGCTGGATTCAGCCAGAAGCGAGGTGATGGAGAGAGCGAGGTGCCCGGACCCGTGGACCGCGGCCGTTCCGCCCCTCGAAGGCGGGCCGTCGTCGAGCAGGCCGGCTTCTTCGAGTGAGACGAGAACTTCACTCAACTGGGTGGGGTCCTCGCCGCGGGATTTCAGTCTTTCACCCAGTTCAGCGACGGTGTGGCGGCCGTCGAGGGTGATCAGTTCGTCGATCACCGCCTCGGGCAGCGAGTCGATCACGACGGCGTGTTTCGGGTCGGTGCCGACCTGGACGACGCCGGGGGCTCTGCGCACCACGGCCAGTCCTGCACGCACACGGGGTCTTGTGTCCACGAGGGTAGAGACTGGCAGGGGGCGGGGCCCCCTGCCAGCGCAAACGTCAGACCTTGGCCTTGCCGAGGATCCGCGTCATCTTCGTGCCACAGACAGGGCAGGTGCCCTTCGCCATGCGCCGACCATTGGTCTCCTCGACGTTGCCGTCGAAGTCCCGCTTCTCGCGGCACTTGACGCAATAGCCGTTGTAGGACTCGGCCACAGCCCCTCCCTTGCAGTTGTGAGTGCGGACACACTCGGGGACCTTGGCGCGACCGTACCTCCGCAAGCGTGCGAAATCGCGCATGTCGATCCCGCGCGTGTCCAGCCGCCGTTCGGTGGAACTTCACCCGCCGGGTGCGCGCCTGCCGCCGGTTGGGGGCCGAAAATTGTCGGTGGCGACGTTTACGGTGACTGCATGGCCGAACCGCGGGTGGAAGTGCGGCGGAGCCCCCGGCGCCGCCGCATGGTCAGCGCGTACCGGGAGGGCGACACCGTCGTCGTCCTTCTGCCGGCACGGATGACCAAGGGGGAAGAGAAGCACTGGGTGGCGGAGATGTTGAGCCGCCTCCAGCGCAGTGAGACGCGCAGGAAGTCCCCTGCGCGTGCATCGGACGAGGCGCTCATGGAGCGCTGCGTCGAACTGTCGGCGCGGTATCTCGACGCGCTGGCCGAACCGGTGAGCGTGCGCTGGGTGCCGCCCATGCGCACGCGCTGGGCGTCGTGCACGCCGACAGAGGGCACGATCCGCGTGTCCGAACGGCTGCGCGACGTGCCGCCGTGGGTGCTCGACTACGTGCTGGTGCACGAACTCGCGCACCTGCTGGTGCCAGGGCACGGCAAGGACTTCTGGGAGTGGGTCCACCGCTACCAGAAGACCGAGCGGGCCATGGGCTATCTGGAGGGACTCTCGGCCGCTGCAGGCTGGGGGATCTCAGAAGACTGACCGACCGCGGAACCGCTCGGCGAGGGTGTGCGCGCCGAGCCCAGAACGCAACGCGCCCGGTGAGGAAGTCCTCACCGGGCGCGTCGTTCAGAACTTCGATCAGGCCTCGTCGGGCTTGTCGCCCTTCTCGCCGTCCTCGCGCATGGTGCGCTCCAGCTCGGCGATCGGGTCCTCGAGAGCCTTGCGGGTGTTGGTCAGGCGCTCGGCGAACTCCAGCGGGTCGTCGAGGTCCTCAGCGGTCGGGACGAGCTCGGCGTGCTCCCACACGCTGTCGCGCACCTCGACGCCGTGCTGGTCGCCGATGAGCTTCCACAGCGCCGAGGCGGCCCGCAGCTTGCGCGGGCGCAGCTCCAGGCCCACGAGCGTCGCGAACGTCTGCTCGGCCGGGCCACCGGAGGCACGGCGGCGGCGCAGCGTCTCGCGCAGGGCGGGAGCACCGGGCAGGCGGTCGGAGACGGCGGCGTCGACCACGACGTCCACCCAGCCTTCGACGAGCGCGAGGAGCGTCTCGAGGCGGTTGAGCGCCGCCTTCTGCTCCGGGGTGGTCTGTGGCTCGAGCAGGCCCGAGCTCATGGCCTCCTCGATGGAGGCGGGGTTCGACGGGTCGATCTGGCCCGCGAGCTGCTCCAGAGCCGAGGTGTCGACCTTGATGCCCTTGGCGAACTCCTCGACGGTGTCGAGCAGGCGCTGCCGCAGCCACGGCACGTGCGTGAAGAGACGCTGGTGGGCTGCCTCGCGGGCGGCGAGGAACACCATCACCTCGGACGCGGGGCGCTCCAGGCCCTCGGTGAACTTCTCGATGTTCGCCGGCAGCAGAGCCGCGGTGCCCTCGGGCCCGAGCGGCAGGCCGACGTCGGTCGAGGTGAGCACCTCGGAGCCGAGCTGCGCGAGCGCGTTGCCCAGCTGCGAGCCGAACGCCATGCCGCCCATCTGCCCGAGCATCGCGAGCAGCGGACCGGCCGCCTGCTTCGCCTCGGCGGGCATCGCCTCGACCCAGGCGCCGGACATGCGCTGCGCGACCGGGTCGCACAGGCGCTGCCACGTCGGGATGGTGCGCTCGATCCAGTCGCGCGCCGTCCACGCCTGCGTCGTGCGGGTGCCCGCGGGCAGTGACGTGACCGGGTCCAGCCACATCTCGGCCAGGTGCACGGCGTCGGTGACCGCGCTCGACTGGTCGGAGGCGAACCCGATCGTGGTCGTCGTCGAGGACAGCTGCTGGAACGCGATCTGCTTCGCGAGGTCGTAGTTGACCGGCCCGCTCGACGACCCCGCGTTGCTCAGCATGGAGCCCAGCTGACTGAGCATGTCGCCCAGCTGGCTGAAGTCGAACGGGTTGTCTCCCGGCTTCCCGCTCTTGTCCTCGGGGTCGTGCGGGCTGAACCCGAACGGCACGTCACTCATGCCTCTACCGTACGCGGACAGACATGGTCGTACGCTGTTCAGCCGTGAGTGAAACCGTCACGACCGCACCCCCACCCGCGCTCCCGCCGAGGGAACGCGGACTGACCCGCCGGACGTGGACGCTGATCGTCAGCTTCCTAGTGGTGGCGGCGCTCGGACTGCTCGGCGGCTTCGCCAGAGTCCCGTACGTCGCGCTGGGCCCCGGCCCCACCTACGACGTGCTCGGCAAGGTCAAGGACGCCGACGTCGTCTCGGTCGACGGCCAGGACACGTTCCCCACCAAGGGCACCCTGCGCATGACGACGGTCTCGCTCACCGACGACGTCTCGCTGTTCGGCGCACTGGGCCTGTGGCTCTCCGGCCGCTACGCCCTGGCGCCGCGCGAGGAGTTCTTCAAGCCCGGTGAGTCGGAGGAGGAGGTGCAGAAGAACAACGAGCTCGCGTTCAGCGAGTCGCAGACCTCCGCCGAGGTCGCCGCGCTGCACTACCTCAAGTATCCGGGCATGGTGATCGCGAACCAGGTCACCAAGGGCAGCCCCGCGGACAACATCATCCCCCTCGGCGCCCGCATCATCTCGGTCAACGGCAAGCAGGTGCAGAGTGCCGCCGACGTGAGCAGCGCCCTGGAGAACACCAAGCCCGGCGACCGCATCGAGGTGGCGTTCGAGAAGGACGGCACCTCCCAGTCGACCCAGCTCACCCTCGGCACCCGCGACGACGGCCGCACCGCGGGCTTCATCGGCATCTCGCCGGTCGACCGCGCCGACGTGCCGTTCAAAATCAAGATCAGCCTCTCCGACGTCGGCGGCCCCTCGGCCGGCCTGATCTTCGCGCTGGCGATCGTCGACAAGCTGACGCCGGGCGAGCTCAACGGCGGCAAGGCCATCGCGGGCACCGGCGAGATCGCGGGCGACGGCACGGTGAAGCCCATCGGCGGCATCGCGTTCAAGATGGTCGCCGCGAAGGAAGCGGGCGCGACGGCGTTCCTCGTGCCCGCCGCCAACTGCACGGACGCGAAGCAGCAGGCGCCGAGCGACCTCAAGCTGATCAAGGTCGAGAACCTGTCGGACGCCGTGTCGTCGCTGGAGGCGCTCAACTCCGGCAAGGACACGCCGAGCTGCTGACGGTTCTCACTCGGGGGAGCTTTCGCGCCTGTTCTGGGTGCGGGGGCTCCCCCGAGTGCGTGTGGGGCTGCTGAACGCTGCACACGTCACGAGGCTGGAGCGCGCTTGCGCAGGGGTGGCGTTGTTCGCTTCTCGCGGCGCGCGAGCTGTCCGCTTGCCGCGAAACCGGGCAACGAGATCACAACCCCGGCGCGAACACGTGCCGGGGTTGTGCCAGCCTGGGGACGTGACGACTAGGGCCGCAGCGTGGCGAGCAGGGCGTCGGTGAGGTTGGGCGCCAGCTCGGGGTGCTCGACGACCTCCTCCGGCACCTCGACCGTGCCGCGCAGCCGCAGCAGGCAGGAGACCGAGCCGTCGCGCAGCACCACTGCCACCAGGCGGGCCTCGCGCCGCGCCGGGTGTGCGGCCGCGAACTGGCGGGCCGCCTCGTCGTCCAGGTCGCCGTGGCTCAGTTCCGTCTCCGCCTCCGGGGGCAGCACGACGATCTCCTGGGCCAGGGCGCAGCCGGTGACGGCCGGGGGCCATTCGATGCCCGCGAGCGCGTCGGCCAGGTCGCCTTCCAGGGCGTCCTGGGCGATCGGGGTCAGCGGGCTCGCCTCGGGGTCGAGCTGGCTGCGCAGCTCCGGCTGCTGGTCGATCAGGTCTGAGGTCGCCACGAGGGCGAAGAGTTGCGGAGGCTGCTCCCAGCCGCCTGCCGCTACGAACTCCTCAACCTCGCGGGCGACCGTCGGGAGGATGACCGCTGGCGTTTCACTCGCTGACACGCGTGTCATCGTAAGACTGCGGGCTTCACGGGAACCCAGGGCGTCGTCCGTAGAGTTGGACTAAACGTACGTAACGAAATACCGCGATCCAGGAGCGTGCCTCGTGGCCACACGGCCTCCGGTCGGACTGCCGAAACTGTCCCGGCGAAGCCGAATACTGCTCATCGTAGGTGTTGTGCTCCTGTTCGGTCTCATCACGGGATCGCGGCTGCTCGACACCTACGTGAACTGGCTGTGGTTCGGCGAGGTGAAATTCCGCGACGTCTACAGCACAGTGCTGCTCACCCGGCTGGCCTTGTTCGTGGCCGTCGGGGCCGTCGTCGGCGGAATCGTCGCGCTCAACCTCTACCTCGCCTATCGGGCCCGGCCGGTGTTCGTGCCGGTGTCCGGTCCTGACGACCCGGTGGCGCGCTACCGCACCGTCGTGATGGGCCGGGTCCGGTTCTTCGCGATCGGCATCCCCGTGTTCGTCGGGTTGATCGCGGGTGCGTCGGCGCAGGACGACTGGCAGCAGATCCAGCTGTTCCTGAACTCCGAGCCGTTCGGCGTGACGGATCCTCAGTTCAAGCTCGACATCGGCTTCTACGCGTTCCAGCTGCCGTTCTACGAGTGGCTGCTGTCGTGGCTGTTCATCACGGTCGCGGTGTCGTTCATCGGCGCGGTGATCGCGCACTACCTGTTCGGCGGCATCCGGCTGGCCGGTCGCGGCGGTCAGCTCTCCGGCCCCGCGCGGCTGCACCTGGCGCTCGTCGCCGGCACGTTCGTGCTGCTCAAGGCCGTCGCGTACTTCTTCGACCGGTACACGCTGCTGCTGCACGAGAACGAGAAGTTCGTCGGCGCGAGCTACACCGACCTCAACGCGGTGCTGCCGGCCAAGCTGATCCTGCTGTGCATCGCGGTGTTCTGCGCCGTCGCGTTCTTCGCGGGCGCGTTCATGCGCAACGTGCAGCTGCCCGCCATCGCGACCGTCCTGCTGGTGCTGTCGAGCGTGCTCGTCGGCGCGGCGTGGCCCGCGGTGCTGGAGCAGTTCTCGGTCAAGCCGAACGCCATCCAGAAGGAAGCCGAGTCGATCACCCGCAACATCGCGGCGACACGGCAGTCGTTCGGGCTGACCGACGACAAGGTCGAGACGAAGCCCTACGAGGGCAAGCAGAACGTCAGCAACGACCAGGTCAAGACCAACGACGCGGCCACGCTCGGCAACATCCGCCTGCTCGACCCGGCGGTGCTGTCGCGCACCTTCACGCAGTTCCAGCAGCTGCGGCCGTTCTACGGCTTCCCGAACAAGCTCGACGTCGACCGGTACACAGTGGACGGGAAGCTGCGCGACTACATCGTCGCGGTGCGCGAGCTGAAGCTCGACAGCCTGCCGCAGGGCCAGCGCGACTGGATCAACCAGCACCTCATCTACACGCACGGCAACGGCTTCGTCTACGCCGAGGCGAACAAGGTGAACGCGGTCGCCGACGAGTCCAACGGCGGCTACCCGGACTTCAAGACCGGTGAGGTCAAGTCCAACGGCGACGTCGGCAACGTGCAGAACGGCATCAAGGTCGACCAGCCGCGCACCTACTACGGCGAGCTGTTCGGCCAGAACGACTACTCGATCGTCGGCGGCCGCCCGGCCGGTTCGGCGGCGGAGTACGACACGGACGCCAAGTCCTACACCTACACCGGCACCGGTGGCGTCCCGATCGGCGGCCTGTTCGACAAGCTCGCCTTCGCGGCCTACTACGGCGAACGCAACATCCTCTTCAACCAGTCGATCGCGGACGACTCGAAGATCCTGTTCAAGCGCACCCCGCGCGACCGCGTGCAGGCCGTCGCCCCGTGGCTCACGGTGGACAGCGACCCGTACCCGGCCGTCGTCAACGGCCGCATCACGTGGATCGTCGACGGATACACCACGCTGGAGAACTACCCGTACGCGCAGCGCACCCAGCTCGGTGACGCGACGAACGACTCGCTCACCGCGGACGGCGTCGTCATCTCGCAGGTCAACAAGCCCGTCAACTACATCCGCAACTCGGTCAAGGCCACTGTGGACGCCTACGACGGCTCGGTGAACCTGTACCAGATCGACGACAAGGACCCGGTCCTCAAGGCGTGGATGGGCGTCTTCCCGAACACGGTGAAGCCGGGAAGCGAGATCTCGAACGAGCTGCGCCAGCACTTCCGCTACCCCGAGGACCTGTTCAAGGTGCAGCGGCAGATCCTGTCGAAGTACCACGTCTCGTCGCCGTCGGACTTCTACTCCGGTGTCGCCTACTGGGCACCGCCGCAGGACCCGACGATCGACAACGTGACGACGGCCGACGCCCAGCGCGACGCGGCTAGCAAGCGCAGGGACGCCCAGCCGCCGTTCTACGTCCTCGCCGGCGACCCGAGCGACCCGAGCAAGGTTCGCTTCCAGCTGACCAGCCCGCTCGTGCGTGAGAACCGCGAGTTCATGGCGGCTCACGTCTCGGTCGGATCCGACCCGGACAACTACGGCAAGATCAGCGTCCTGCAGCTCAGTCAGGACGCCAAGGGTCCGCAGCAGATCCAGACGCAGTTCCTCACGTCGGACAACGTCAGCCGCGAGCTCAACCTGCTGACCCAGCAGAAGACGACCGTCGTCTACGGCAACCTGCTCACACTTCCCGTGGGTGGAGCGCTGCTCTACGTCGAACCCGTCTACATCGAGCGCGCGTCCAACAACACGTCGTACCCGCAGCTGTCCAAGGTGCTCGTCTGGTACGGCGACCGGGTCGGCTACGCGTCCACGTTGAACGAGGCGCTGGACCAGGTCCTCAGCGGTGCCGGCGCGGTCGTGCCGCCGCCGAGCGACAACAGCAACGGCAACGGCCAGACCTCCACGCCGCCGTCGACCACGCCGCCGGCCAACGGGGCACTGAGCCCTGAGCTGCAGAAGGCGGTCAACGACATCGACGCGGCGCTGGCCGACATCAAGAGGGCCCAGTCGAGCGGGAACTTCACCGAGCTCGGCCAGGCCTACTCGAAGCTGGACGACGCCACGAAGAGGTTCAAGCAGTACAACACCGCTGCCGCGACCCCTCCGACGGGCCAGTCGTCGGTTGTGCCGAGCCCCACACCGTCCGGCTGACCATACGATTTGCTTTATCCGCTCCACCCCGCGTAAGGTTCTATTCATACCGACGCGGGGTGGAGCAGCTCGGTAGCTCGCTGGGCTCATAACCCAGAGGTCGCAGGTTCAAATCCTGTCCCCGCTACTGAAGCAAGAAGCCCGGAGCCATCAGGTTCCGGGCTTCTTGCTTTAACGCAACTACGTCGACAACTACATCCACGACCACGCCGGCCGCGGTTCCTCGCCGCAACTGGCGCCTACGGCACCCGCACTGCCCCTGAACTGCGAAAACCTCGTTTAGAGGGGGTGGTAAAAACGGGTTCTCAGAGGGTGTATAGTTCTACTTACAACAGCAAGACAAGCAAGAAGCGGCGCGGGGTGGAGCAGCTCGGTAGCTCGCTGGGCTCATAACCCAGAGGTCGCAGGTTCAAATCCTGTCCCCGCTACAAAGTAGGGAAAGTCCTGTTCGCGGATATCGCGAACAGGACTTTTTCGCATTTACATTGGGGGCGGAGCCCCCAAACCCCACCCTGGGGGCAAGCCCCCAGGCCCCGTAGGTGGCCAGTTGGGCGAGCCCCCGGACTGCGTGGGTGGGTGGCTGGGCGGGGTCGTTCAGGTCATGTTCTCCGCCCAGTACTGGGCACACAGCATGCTGGAGCAGATGCGGCCCTCGCCGTTGACGGTGCGGTGCTTGCGGATCTGTTTGCCGCACACCATGCACTCGTCCTTGCCGGCCTGCTCCGGGATGCCGCCCGTCACCCACGCCCTCGTGTGCGCGGCCACCTTCTTGTGGTCCAGCCACTTCAAGTTCAGGTTCTTCATGGGTCCCCGACCTCCGTCGTCTCGCACCGCTGCCTGGCAGTGATCATTTTCCCGCAACGGCGGGCGCGGGAAAGGGGTCTGCGCGGACATCACCAGGTCGTGCGACGAACGCCCCCGACCGTCCATTCGAGTGGCTCCGGCCGGTGAGACTCGTACCGCCGATCGAGTGAGAGCGGGGGACTTTCGTTTCTGCGAAAGGACTTTTCCATCCGGGATGGACACGGACGGTCAAGCGGCCAAACGCGTGAGGCTCGAAAACTGCCGCTTACTCAGCGAGACTTTTCGTTGCTCCGCATGGCCCATCAGACTAGCCCGGTGATCAGCCACTGTGGACAGAACGGCTGACCATTGTGGACAGCTTCCCCCAGACGTGGGAACGTTGTCGTTGTGTCAGACCTGAATGCGACCGCAGCCGCCCTGCTCGGGCTGCTGCACGACGGACCCAAGACCGGTGGCCAGTTGGTGGCGGAAGCAGGAGACCGCTTCGGCGCGTTCTTCAGCGTGACCCGCTCCCAGGTGTACCGCGAGCTGCCCGCGCTGGCTGACCAAGGCCTGCTGCGCCTCGGCAAGCAGGGACCGCGGTCCAGCCAGCAGTACGTGCTGACGGCCGCGGGCAAGAAGGCCTTCAAGAACTGGCTGCTGTCCGAGCCTGGCCCGGACCACCTGCGCAGCCCGCTCATCCTTCGTCTGGTGCACGCCGGTTCGCTGACCGCGAAGCAGCGTGAATCCCTGATCACGACCGCGCGCTCGACGTACGGTCAGGAACAGGAGAGCGCGAAGAGCGCGGCCAAGACGGCGGAGGACCCCTACGCCAAGGCGGTGGCCGAGTTCGGTCTCGCTCACGCCAAGGCAGTTCTCAAGCTGCTCGACGCCATTCCGACTGCTTAAGGAGAGCGCCAGCAAGCACCGGTCGCCAACCGTGACCGGTGCTGGCGTAATCTTTTTGCGTGAACCCGGACGTCGAAGCAGACATCAAGGACCTCTCCGCCACTCTTTCGAGCATCGAGGCGGTGCTGGACCTCGATGCGTTGCGCGCCGCTGTCGCGGACCTGGAGGCGCAGGCGACCCGCCCCGACCTCTGGGACGACCAGGAGAAGGCGCAGAAGGTCACCAGCGCGCTCTCCCACAAGCAGGGTGAGCTGCGTCGTGTCACCAACCTGCGTGAACGCCTCGACGACCTCCCCCTGCTCTACGAGCTCGCGGAAGAGGCCGAGGACGCGGACGCGGCGGCCGACGCCGACAACGACCGCGCCAAGCTGCGTGACGAGATCGCCAGCCTCGAAGTGCGCACGCTGCTGTCCGGCGAGTACGACGAGCGCAACGCGCTGATCACCATCCGCGCCGAGGCCGGTGGCGTCGACGCCGCGGACTTCGCCGAGATGCTGCTGCGCATGTACTCCCGCTGGGCTGAGCGTCACAACTACGGCGTCGACGTGTTCGACACGTCCTACGCCGAAGAGGCGGGCATCAAGTCCGCCACGTTCCGCATCAGCGCCCCGTACGCCTACGGCACGCTGAGCGTCGAGCAGGGCACGCACCGTCTCGTGCGCATCTCGCCGTTCGACAACCAGGGCCGCCGCCAGACGTCGTTCGCCGGCGTCGAGGTCGTGCCGGTCGTCGAGCAGACCGACCACGTCGAGATCGACGAGAAGGAACTGCGCGTCGACGTCTACCGCTCGTCCGGCCCCGGTGGCCAGGGCGTCAACACGACGGACTCGGCGGTGCGCCTCACGCACATCCCGACCGGCATCGTGGTGTCCTGCCAGAACGAGCGCTCGCAGCTGCAGAACAAGGCCACGGCCATGAACGTCCTGCAGGCCAAGCTCCTCGAACGCCGCAGGCAGGAGGAGCAGGCCAAGATGGACGCGCTGAAGGACTCCGGCTCCAGCTGGGGCAACCAGATGCGCTCCTACGTGCTGCACCCGTACCAGATGGTCAAGGACCTGCGGAACAACCACGAGGTCGGCAACCCGTCCGCGGTGCTCGACGGTGAGATCGACGACTTCCTCGAGGCCGGCATCCGGTGGCGCAAGCAGTCCCAGCAGGGGTAACCGAGTTCAAGACCCTGGCCTACGAAGCCGCCCACCGAACCGGTGGGCGGCTGACGGCGTTCACGCCCGCTCTGGACGTGACCCCGAACTTCCACCAGGCGCTCATCACCTACCGCGACCGCACGGTCGCGATGCTCTGTTCGCGTGACGACGGCTCGGTCGTGATGACCGAGTCCTTTGGCGTGCGCTCTGGCTGGTCACTGGCCTTCGTTGACGAACCGGAACTCGCTGCCGTGGTCAGGCGGTCCGAGGGCTTCACCGTGCTGTCCAAGGCCGACGCGGAGCGACCGTTCAACCACCCGGATCACCCTCATGTGTCGGGGCGCGATCTGGCCTGCTGGAAGCCTGAAAACACCGGTCAGGCCCTCTTCCACTGGTGGGACTGACCGGCCGTTCCGGTGCGGAAGTTAACCGGAACGGGGGCTTTACCCCGGCCATGAGTAGACTCGCGCCTCGTGATTCGTCTCGAACACGTTTCCAAGGTCTACAAGACCTCCACGCGTCCTGCGCTCGACGACGTGTCCGTCGAGATGGAGAAGGGCGAGTTCGTCTTCCTGATCGGTCCTTCGGGGTCCGGCAAGTCGACGTTCCTGCGTCTGCTGCTGCGCGAAGAGGTGCCGACCAGGGGACGCGTCTACGTCTCCAACTTCGACGTCGCCAAGATGTCGCGTCGCAGGGTCCCCCGCCTGCGTCAGTCCATCGGCTGCGTGTTCCAGGACTTCCGTCTTCTGCCCACGAAGACGGTCGCCGAGAACGTCGCGTTCGCGCTGGAGGTCATCGGCAAGCCCCGCAACACCATCGTCAAGGTGGTGCCGGAGGTGCTGCAGCTGGTGGGCCTCGACGGCAAGGAGGACAGGTTCCCGACCGAGCTGTCCGGTGGTGAGCAGCAGCGTGTCGCGATCGCCCGTGCGTTCGTGAACCGCCCGCTGGTGCTGATCGCCGACGAGCCGACCGGAAACCTGGACCCCGACACGAGCCAGGACATCATGTTGCTGCTGGAGCGGATCAACCGCACCGGCACGACCGTCATCATGGCCACGCACGACCACGGCATCGTCGACTCGATGCGCCGCCGAGTGGTGGAGCTGTCGTACGGCAAGGTCGTCCGTGATGACGCGCGCGGCGTTTACGGCGTTGGCCGTTAAGCGTCCCTAAGCCCCCGAACCCCAAGGAACCCCGCCCCCGATGCGTACCAGCTTCGTGTTCAGCGAGGTCATCACCGGACTTCGCCGGAACGTCACGATGACGATCGCGATGATCCTCACGACCGCCATCTCGCTCGGGCTGCTCGGCGGTGGCCTGCTCGTCGTCCGCATGGTCGACAAGATGCAGGCCAACTACGCGGGCAAGCTCGAGGTCTCCGTGCTGCTGACGAACGATGTCAGCGCCAACGACAAGGACTGCACCCAGCAGCCGTGCGCGGGCCTGCGTTCCGCCCTGGAGCAGACGTCCGGCGTCGAGACCGTGGTGTTCCAGAACCGCGACGAGGGCTTCGAGCGCTTCAAGAAGATCTTCGAGGCCCAGCCGGAACTGCTCAAGCTCGCGCGTCCGGAAGCCATCCCGGCGACGTTCCGCGTGAAGCTCGAGGACCCGGAGCGCACCGACGTCATCAAGCAGGCCTTCGAGGGCAAGCCCGGTGTGAAGGGCGTCGACGACCAGGGCAAGTTCCTGGAGCGGTTCTTCGAGGGCCTCAACGGCATGCGTGACGTCGCTCTGATCCTCGCGCTCATCCAGGCGTTCGCCGCGCTGTTGCTGATCTCGAACACCATCCAGGTGTCGGCGTTCACCCGCCGCGTCGAGGTCGGCATCATGCGACTGGTGGGCGCGACCCGGTGGTACACGCAGTTGCCGTTCCTCATCGAGGCGGTCGTCGCGGGCATCATCGGCTCGGTCACCGCGGTCGGCGGCCTGGTGCTGTTCAAGGCGTTCTTCCTCGACCGGATCACCAGGAACCTCACCGAGTCGGGCATCATCCCGCCGATCGGGTATCTGGACATCCTGATCGTGTCGCCCTGGCTGTTCCTCGTCGCGATAGTCATCTCGGCGACCACCGGCTACGTGACACTCCGTCTCTACGTGCGGCTTTAAGAGTTTTGCGAACCACTTAGACTGGTCGTCATGGTCAAGGAACGCGGGCAGAAGGTCATCGCGTCGAACCGCAAGGCTCGGCACGACTGGTCCATTCTGGACACCTACGAGGCGGGCATTCAGCTCGTCGGCACCGAGGTGAAGAGCCTGCGCATGGGACGGGCGTCCCTGGTGGACGCCTTCGCCCAGGTCGACGACGGCGAGATCTGGCTGCACGCGCTGCACATCCCGGAGTACGTCGCGGGCACCTGGACGAACCACGAGGTCCGGCGCAAGCGCAAGCTGCTGCTGCACAAGAGCGAGATCGAGCGGCTGATCGGCAAGACCAAGGAGTCCGGTCTGTCGCTCGTGCCGCTGCAGATGTACTTCAAGGACGGCTACGTCAAGATCGAACTCGCGCTGGCGAAGGGCAAGAAGTCCTACGACAAGCGCCAGGACCTGGCGAAGCGCGACGCGAACCGCGAGATCGCGAAGGCGCACGGACGGGCGTTGAAGGGTCGTTACTGATGGCACTGGTGGACGTCCACGTCCACTTCATGCCGCAGAACGTCCTGGACAAGGTCTGGTCCTACTTCGACCGCGTGCGCGAATCCGGTGTCGACTGGTTCATCCAGTACCGCACGGACGAGAACGCCCGGCTCACCGCACTGCGGGAGCTGGGCGTCGTCGCGTTCGCACCCCTGCTCTACCCGCACAAGCCGGGGATGGCGCAGTGGCTGAACGAGTGGGTGGCCGACTTCGCCGCGCGAGTGCCCGAGGCGGTGCCGACGGGCACGTTCTACGCGGAACCGGGCGCCGAGGCGTACGTGCGCAAGGCCCTGGAGGCCGGTGCGCGGTGCTTCAAGTCGCACGTCCAGGTCGGTGGCTACGACCCGCGTGACGCGCTGCTGGACGGGGTCTGGGGCCAGCTCGCGGAGGCCGGCGTGCCGGTCGTGGTGCACTGCGGCGACGGGCCGATGCCGGGCGAGTTCACCGGGCTCGGCGTCTTCGAGGAAGTGCTGAAGAAGCACCCGCGGCTGACGGCGGTCATCGCGCACGCCGGGATGCCGGACTACTCAGGAGCGTTGGACCTGGTCGAGCGCTATCCGAACGTGCACGTCGACACCACGATGGTGGGCGTTCCGTTCACCGAGCGGATGGTGCCGTTGCCGGCCGACTGGCGTTCCCGGATCGCGGGGATGGCAGACCGGGTGGTGCTGGGCACCGACTTCCCGAACATCCCGTACCCGTACGACGTGCAGATCGACGCCATCAGGTCGTGGGGCCTGGACGCCGCCGCCGAGCAGGCGATCCTGCACGACAACGGCGCCCGTCTGCTTCAGCTGTCGAGATAGGCGAGCACGGCGCGCACCCGGCGGTGCTCGGAGTTCGACGGCTCCAGGCCGAGCTTGGCGAAGATGTTGCCGACATGCTTCTCGACGGCGCCGTCGGACACCACGAGCGTGTTGGCGATGGCCGTGTTGGACAGGCCCTGCGCCATCAGCCCGAGCACCTCGCGTTCGCGGGGCGTCAACTTGTCGACGGGGCTCTTCTTGCTGCGCACCATGAGCTGTGTGATCACCTCGTGGTCGATGCTCGTGCCGCCGTCGGCGACCCTCCGCACCGCGTCGACGAACTCCTTCACGTCCGCCACCCGTTCCTTGAGCAGGTATCCGACACCGCTGGCGCCGCCCGCGAGAAGCTCCACGGCGTAGCGCTCCTCGACGTACTGCGACAGCACCAGCACCGGCAGCCCCGGAAAGCGGCGGCGGCACTCGATAGCGGCCCGCAGGCCCTCGTCGGTGAAAGTCGGCGGCATCCGCACGTCCACCACGCACAGGTCGGGCCTGTGCTCGGTCACGGCGTCCAGCAGGTCGTCGCCGTTCTCCACCGCCGCGACGGTCTCGATGCCCTCGTCGGCGAGCAACCTCTGCACGCCCACCCTCAGCAGCACCGAGTCCTCGGCGATCACCACGCGCACGGCAACTCCGCTCGAATAACGGTCGGCCCACCAACGGGGCTGACGACGACAACCACACCGTCGATCGTGGCAGCACGGTCCGCGAGCCCGGCGAGTCCGCCGCCCGGCTTCAGCTCCGCGCCACCCTGACCGTTGTCGGTGACCTCGACCAGCACCCCGGTGTCCACCCTGTTGACCCGCACGGTCGCCCTGGTGCCGTTGGAGTGCTTGGTGATGTTCGTGAGCGCCTCGCCGACGGTGAAGTACGCGGCGCTCTCCACCGATGTCGGCGGCCGCGGTTCCACGTCCACCTGCAACTCGACCTCGATCGGCACACGGGCGGCGAGCGCGGACAGCGCGGCGTCGAGCCCCCGGTCACCCAGGACCGACGGGTAGATGCCCCGCGCCAGGTCCCGCAGTTCCTTGATGGCGAGCTTCGCGTCCGCGTGCGCCTCCGCGATGAGCTCCGCCGCACCCTCCGGGTCGGTGTCCATTTTGGACTTCGCCCGGCCCAGCCCCATCGCCACGGCCACGAGCCGCTGCTGCGCGCCGTCGTGCAGATCGCGTTCGATGCGCCGGCGCTCCGCCTCGGCCGCCTCCACGCCGCGGGCCCGGCTCGACGACAGCCGCTCCGCCTCGATCGCCAGCGCGTCGGCCCGCGTCGGCCCGAGCATGCCCCGCGCGAACTTGCCGTGCACCGTGCCGAGCGCCCTGGTACCGAGGACGGCGAACGGGATCAGCGCCAGCCCGATCAACGAGACGGGCAGCGCCGACACGAACGAGTCGATCGTCCAGAACTCGCCGACGATCACCGCGAACGGCGCCTCGCCGATCCAGAACGGCACCGCCATGAACGCCGCCACCACCACCCACATCGTGAGGACGGACGCGAACTCCACGATGCCGATCGGCAGCAACAACAACAGGTACCCGTAGTCGCGCCAGGTCGCCGGATCGGTGAACTGCGCCTTCCAGCGCTGCCACAGCGTGACACCCGGCGGCGCGTCCCGGTACGGGCTGGGGATGTCCGTGCGCAGCGCCGCCCTGACCCACGACCGCTCCATCGTCGCGCCACCCCGCACGACGTTCATCGCGAGCCACAGCAGCGGGATGCCCACCCAGACGATCGCGGTCGCGAACCCGACCACGGTCAGCACGACCGCGAGGGTGAACCAGAAGATGCCGGTCACCAGGTTGGTCAGCAGGTAGAACCCGGCTGCGAGCGCGTTCGGTTTCCTCATGACGTCCATGGTGTCGTTCCCGCTGGTCAGAGACCATCTGGCTAGCTATCCGGTCGGAGGTGGGGACAGCCCTACCTGCCTCGGGAAGAACTCAGTGGCCGCAGTCGTTATGCTATGCGTACCACTACAAGGGGGTGAACGGTTTCGACTGTGGACGTTGATTCAGGGGAAGCGTGTCGGTGCAGGCGAGAGACCACCGTTAAGCGTCATCGCAAACCAATAAGCGCCACGTCTAACGACAAGCGCACCGCGTACGCTCTCGCTGCCTGACAGCGGAGCTAGCGGTTGTCGGCCTAGGAGTGCCTTCGGCCTAGTTCCCGGCATCAGCTAGAGGGCTTACCTGCAGTCTCGGTCGCGGAGACTGTTCGGGAAACTCACAGCGACTGGGCCCGTCACACCTGCTCGTTCGCGTGACAGGTGGGGTCAAGCAGAGACACAGCGGACTGCGCACGGAGAAGCCCTGATGAACCGGCACAGGACCCGGGTTCGATTCCCGGCACCTCCACTTCGGTGGGCGGCGAGTGCTCGCACCCTGCGGGCGCTCGCCGTTCCTCGTTTTCGGATGTCTTCTGGGGGCCGAGCCCCCAGACCCCCACGCCGGGGGCAAGCCCCCGGACCCCCGGCCGCCTTGTCGCTTCGCGACCTTGGCGGCCCATCCGGGCTACTGGTTGCCGTCTACGTAGTAGATGTTGGCCACCGTGAAATCTGGTTCGGCTGAGGTTGCGCCTGTTGCCAGGGCTGCTACGGCCAGCAGGGTCAGGCCTAGCCAGGTGAAGATCCGCATGTTGGTTCCCTCCGTGCTTTTGTGTGCTTGGCACGGTAGTGGGCTGGGCTTGCAGGGGTTCTGGAATCCGCAGGTCAGGGTAGGCGGTGAAGATGCTTGGTCTGAATGATGTCGGCGAGAGAGGCCAGGAAGTCCGGGGCGTCGAACATCGCGCCTGCTGACGCGACGCCGGTGAGGTTGTAGCGGTTGGTCAGGAGGCGTTCTGCTGCTTCTACTGCCAGAGGGGCGCTCACGGCGTAGATGTCCTTGCCGGAGGCGGTCAGACGGCGTTCTTCGCCGGCCCTGCGGACTCGGACGTCCACCTCGAAGGTCTCCGGGGTCTGTCGGGCTTCCGCGGTTTGGAGGCCGGTGGCCGCTTCCGTTGACATGTAGCTGGTCACCGACGGGATCTTCAGGTGGCTGGGGACCGTGACGATGTCGGCCATCGAGAACTCGGCGATCACCTGGCGCTCGCCGTCCGGGAAGTCCCACTTCAGGGTCGGGCGCGGGGTGTCGTGGTGGTACTGGAGTTCGCCGTCGCGGAACCGGACGCGCTGGTTGTCGCGTCGGTCGCGGGAGACCTGACCTGCGGTGATGGTGCCTGCGGTGGGTTGCCAGCCGCTGAGGCCGTAGGCGATGTGCACCTCGTCCGCCGTGGTCCAGCCGACCATCGCGGTGGTGATCAGGAGGTCGGCCAGACCGCCGAAGAAGGCCATCGCGGGTACGGCCGGGATCGAGGCGCCGCGGGCGAACGTGTCGGCGTTCGCCTCGATCTCGGCCGCCACGTCGACGTACGGGATGCCGGCGCGTTCGGCGGCGGCGATCAGCGGGAGAGCGGTCGTTGCGAACGGGCCGGCCGTGTTGATCACCGCGTCGGCGTTCGTCAGGGCCTGGTCCAGGGCCGTGGGGTTGTCGGCGGTGGCCTGGGCGCGGCCGAACGGGAGTGGGGTGTGGCCGCGCTTTTCCAGTTCTGCCAGGACGAAACGTCCCGTGTGGCCCGACGCGCCGTAGACCGCGATCTTGTGTCCCATGTGGACTATTCAAGTGCTGGGGCCGGGGTGGGGCTAGTGTCTGGAACGACACGATGCGTACAGTTTCGGACATGCTGGCGTTTGCTGTGACGGACGGGATGCTGCACTTCGAGCTGACCGCCACCTACGAGATCTTCACCGCTCCGCAGCTCGGTTATCGGGTCCAGGTCTGCGCGGACGGTCCGGTTCGTCTCGGCAAGTTCACGCTGGAGCCGGACCTGCCGCTCGATGAGTTGCGGAGGGCGGACACGGTGATCGTGCCCGCGATCGAGGACGTGGACGAGCCGCTCAGCCCCGCGCTCGTTCAGGCTGTGAAAGCGGCTCACGACAAAGGGGCGCGGATCGTGTCGTTGTGCACGGGGGCGTTCGTGCTGGCCGAGGCGGGGCTGCTCGACGGGCTTCGGGCGACGACGCACTGGGGGCACACCGACGAGCTGGCCAGGCGGTATCCGCGGGTCGAGGTCGACCCGGACGTGCTGTACGTCGACAACGGGCAGGTGCTGACGAGCGCGGGCAAGGCGGCGGCGATCGATCTGAGCCTGCATGTGATCCGCAACGACTACGGCGCCGCCACGGCCAACACGGCGGCGCGCAGGCTCGTCGTGCCGCCGCATCGGGACGGCGGGCAGGCTCAGTTCGTGCTCGCGCCGGTGCCGTCCGGGGAAGGGCATCCGCTCACCGAGCTGTTCGACTGGGTGTCGGCGCGGTTCGACCAGATGATCACCGTGGAGGACATGGCTCGGCAGGCCAGCATGAGTTCGCGGCACCTCGGGCGGTTGTTCAGGGCCGTGACGGGCACCACGCCGTTGCAGTGGCTGCACACCCAGCGGATCCGGCGCGCGCAGGAGTTGCTGGAGATGACGGACGACAGCGTGGACCAGATCGCGGAGGCGTCCGGGATGGGCACGGCCACGACCTTGCGCCGGCACTTCCACCGGACCGTCGGTGTGCCACCGGACACATATCGCCGCACGTTCCGCCCCGTTGGTGGCCGCTAGATGCATCGGTGAGCGTTAGGTTGTCCTGATGAGCAACGAACAGCGCATCGGGGCGCGGGTGTTGCGGCGCAAGCCGATCGACCAGCTGACTCATCCTGGCAGCGAGCTCAAACGCACGATGGGCGTCGGGCACCTCACGATGATCAGCATCGGGGCCACGCTCGGCACCGGCATCTTCGTCGTGCTGGGGGAGGCGGTGCCGCTCGCCGGGCCCGCCATCGTGCTGTCGTTCGTGCTGGCCGGCATCACCGCGTTGTTCTCCGCGCTGTCCTACGCCGAACTCGCGGGCCTGATCCCCGCGTCCGGTTCCTCGTACTCCTACACCTACGCCACGCTCGGCGAGATCGTCGCCTGGGTCTGCGGCTGGTGTCTTGTCCTCGAATACGGGGTCTCGGTCGCCGCGGTCGCGGTCGGGTGGGGGCAGTACGTCAACGAGTTGCTGCACCTCGTGACGGGACTGCGGATTCCGGACGTGCTGAGCCAGCCGCCGGGTGCGGGCGGGGTCGTCAACATTCCGGCCGTGGCGATCGTGGTCATCGCGATGCTGGTGTTGCTCGGTGGCTCCAAGGGCAGTGCGCGGACGAACACGATCCTGGTCTGGATCAAGATCGGTGCGCTGCTGATGTTCTGCGCCGTCGCGTTCACCGCGTTGAAGGCCGGCAACCTGCAGCCGCTGTTCCCGTTGGGGCTGGCAGGGATGAGCGCCGGCGCGGCCACGTTGTTCTTCTCCTACATCGGGTTCGACGCCGCGTCGACCGCGGGCGAGGAGGCCAAGAACCCGCAGCGCGACCTGCCGCGCGCGATCATCATCTCGCTGGTGGTGATCACCGCGCTGTACTGCGCGGTCGCGCTGGCCGCCGTGGGGGCCATGCCGTGGCAGACGTTCGAGGGCACGGAGGCGGCGCTGAGCCGGGTGCTGACCGACAACGTCGACGGCGCGATCTGGCCGATCCTGCTGTCGATCGGCGCGGTGGTCGCGACCACGTCGGTGGTGCTGACCGTCCTCTACGGACAGACGCGAATCCTGTACGCCATGTCGCGCGACGGGCTGGTGCCGTCGATCTTCGCGAGGCTGAGCCCGAAGACCGGGGTGCCATTCGTGAACACGGTCGTCGTCGGCCTGTTCATCGGTGTGCTGGCCGCGTTGGTGCCGCTGGGGTCGCTGGCCGACGCGACCAGCATCGGCACGCTGTTCGCGTTCGGGCTGGTCAACATCGCGGTGATCATCCTGCGCCGCACCGAACCGGACCGCAAGCGCACCTTCCGGGTGCCGTTCTCGCCCGTGACGCCGTTGGTGGGCCTGGCGTTCTGCGTCTACATGATGTTCAGCCTCGGGCTGGACACGTGGATCGCGTTCCTCGCCTGGATGGTCCTCGGGTTCGTCATCTACTTCGGGTACAGCGTCAGGAAGGCACGCCTTGCGGTTCCAGGTGATCAGTGACGTCGCCGGCATCGCCCGCGCCGCCAGGTACTACGCCGAGGTCTGGGACACCACCGAGGACGTCCTGTCCTCGGAGACCCTGCACTGCGTCCGGCATTCGGGTGGCGCGACGATCGGGGCGTTCGACGGCGACGAGTTGATCGGCGCCACGACCGGTCTCTTCTGCCCGGACGGCTCGGTGTACTCGATGATCGCGGCCGCGCGGACCGGTGTCGGGCATCCGTTGAAGCTCGCGCAGAAGGACTGGGCGGTCGGACTCGGCGCGAAGTCGATGCGGTGGACCTACGACCCGCTGGTGTCGCGCAACGCCCGGTTCAACCTGGTCAAGCTCGGCGCGGTCGTCACCGAGTACACAGTGGACTTCTACGGGCCGATGCGCGACGGCGTGAACGACGGCGACGAGACCGATCGGCTCACCGTGCGCTGGGACCTCACCGAGTCCCGCGAACCGCACGAGTCGGTGCCCGTGGGCGAGGTCACGAAGACCGCGCCGGACGGGGAACCCTTGGCGCGCACGGACGGCGAACGGATCTGGTGCCGGGTGCCGCGTGACGTCGTGCAGGTGCGCAAGGAATCGCGGGATCTTGCCAAGCAGTGGCGGGAGGCGGTGCGCGAGGTGTTCGTCGACGCCTTCGAACAGGGCTACGTCGCCACGTCGATGTCCCGCGAGGGCTGGTACGAGCTGGAGCGCCGATGAGGATCGAACGGATCGAGCTGCTGCACGTCGCGATTCCGCTGGTGTCGCCGTTCCGCACGTCGTTCGGGACGATGACGACCAAGGACACGTTCCTGCTTCGGGTCGTCACGGACGCGGCGGAGGGCTGGTCGGAGTTCGCGGCCGACCCGGCGCCGCTGTACTGCTCGGAGTTCGTCGGCGCCGCGGAACTGGTGCTGGAGCACCACCTCGTGCCGCGGGTGACGCCTGAGATCACGGCCGCGGAGGTCGCTCCCAGGACCGAGGCGGTCAAGGGCCACAAGCTCGCCAAGGCCGTGCTGGAGACCGCGATCCTGGACGCCGAGCTCCGGTCGTTCGGGATGCCGCTCGGCACGTTCCTCGGCGCCACGGCCGCGAAGGTGCCCGCCGGGGTGTCGGTCGGGATCAAGAACTCGATCCCCGAGCTGATCAGCGACGTCGAGGGCTACCTGGCCGACGGCTACGCGCGGATCAAGCTCAAGATCGAGCCGGGCTGGGACGTCGAACCGGTGCGGGCCGTGCGCGAACGCTTCGGCGACATCCTGTTGCAGGTCGACGCGAACACCGCGTACACGCTGGCCGACGCCGAACACCTGCGGAGGCTGGACGAGTTCGGCCTGCTGCTGATGGAACAGCCGCTCGACGAGGATGACATCCGCGGGCATTCGCTGCTCGCGCAACAGATCAGCACGCCGATCTGCCTGGACGAGTCGATCACCTCGGCCAGGGACGCGGCGACGGCCATCGCGCTGGACGCGTGCCGGGTGATCAACGTCAAGCCCGCGCGGGTCGGCGGTTACCTGGAGGCGCGCCGGATCCACGACGTCGCGGTGGCGCACGGGATCCCGGTGTGGTGCGGCGGAATGCTGGAGACCGGCATCGGGCGCGGGCCGAACCTCGCGCTGGCCGCGTTGCCCGGATTCGTGCTGCCCGGCGACGTCTCGGCGTCCCGCCGCTACTTCGCCGAGGACCTCACCGAACCGTTCGAGCTCCGAGACGGCCACATGCACGTGCCGACGGGGCCGGGCATCGGCGTCGAACCGATCCCGGAGACGGTGAAGCGCTTCACGACCGCGACGAAGGTCCTTTACGCCAAGGACTGAAGCTCACGGGCCAGGTTGGTTCGCGCGGCGGCGTCCCAGAGCTGCCGCGCGGGCTCGGTCACGAACAGCACCTCGCGGTCGAGCAGCGTCTTCACCACGCGGCTGCGGCCCGCGCGCCACGCCGGGTCGTCGTACTGCGAGTACTCCTGGCGCACGGCCTGGCTGTAGCGCTCGTAGTGCTCCGGTTCCGAGCCGAGGATGGCCAGGTCGGCGTCGAGCAGCACGTGCGCCAGCGGGTCGCTGGAGGAGTGCGTGATCGTCGCCAGCACCAGGGACTCCACGCGCGCGATGTGCTTGTCCTCCACCCCGGCCAGGCGTTCTCGCGCCCAGGCGGCCGACGCGCGTTCGTCCTCGCCGGGCTTGCCGTCGTAGATCACGTCGTGCGCGCAGGCCGCCAGCGCCAGGATCGAGCGCTCCTCCACGGTGAACGCGAACGCGTCGGCCAGCGCCGACGAGTCGCGGACGACGGACATCACGTGGAAGGTGTTGTGGTAGGTCCGATGCGGTTCGGCGTAGCGCTCCATCAGATCGCCCGCGTCCGGTGCGCCACCGAGCGTGCGGACCGCGTCGTCCCAGATCCGTCTCACCGCGCCAGTTCCTCCTCGACGACGTCCGCGGCAGCCGCGCTGCCGCCCGCCTGGTGAATCATGCGCCGCATGTCCTTCACCCGCGCGGAGATCGCGGAATCCGACGTCAGCTGACTCACCAACGAGCGCACCCCCTCCACGGTCACCGTGTCGAGCAGCACACCGAGCCCGAGTTCCTCGACGCGCTGGCCGTGCAGCCGCTGGTCGGTCATGTGCGGCACGACGATCATCGGAACACCGTGGTGCAGCGCCTCCATCACACCGCCCATGCCGCCGCGCGTGATGAACACGCCGGCGTGCTCCAGGACGGCCAGTTGCGGCACCTCGTCGTGCGTTTCGACATTCATCGCGGGACTCAGGACGTTGCCCTTCGTGACGAGGTGCCACGGCATTCCGCGTGCCGCGTCCGCGCAGATCTGCGTGCCGGTCGTCGCGAGCACCACCGGCCGGTCGGGCGGCGGTGTCCACGTGCCCTGGAACGTGCGTTCGGTCAGGCACGGGCCGGTGAAGGTGAAGCGCTCGTCGAACGTGTGACCCTCTGGCTGGAATTCCCTGGGGAACAGGGCGATCCGGCGGCGAGCACCCGAGACGAACTCCGGCAGCGAGCTGCCGAGGAAGCCGTGGACCCTGGTGAAGAACCTGATCGCGGCCCGGTCGAACCGGCGCGGCGGCACCACCGCGGTGCCGAGCGACCAGTGCTCGTTGCTGGTCAGGAGGACTTCCAGCAGCACGTTCCGCACGTCCAGGCGGTGCGCGATGACACCGCCCGACCAGGCCGCGATGTCCCACGCGATGACGTCCGGCCGGTCGTCGCGGAACGTGTCCTCCAGCTGCGGCAACGCCGACTCGGCCTCGGTGAGCGCGAGCTGCGCGGCGTCGTAGAGCGACGCGGGCAGCTCGTCGGGGAGCGTCGACTCGTAGTGGATCGCGGTCGCGCCGCACTCCGCGATGGCGGGGGCGAACCGCGCGGTGACCGGACAGCTCACCCGGTGGCCTCGGCGCACCAGCTCGGCGATCAGCCCGAGCGCGGGCAGGACGTGTCCGCGCTCAGGCATGAGGAAGATCGCGATATGAGCCATAGACCAGAATAACGTTGTTCGATTCCTAATGGTTCAAAGAGATTGTGGTGACTCGGTTCAGGTTTTGTTGTTATTACCTTTGTCGTAAGGGCGTTCCGGCCAGTGGTGCTTGGGATAACGGCCCTTGAGCTCACTGCGCACCCGCAGGTAGCCGTTGCGCCAGAACGACCGGAGATCGCTGGTCACGGCGGTGGGGCGGCCGGCGGGGGACAGCAGGTGCACCACCACCGGAACTCCGGCGATGAGCGGCGTGTCCGCCCACTTCATGGCGTCCTGGAGACGGACGTGCAGGGCCGGCTGGTCCTGCGTGTAGTCGACCTTGCCCTGGCCGATGCGTTCCGGCGCGAGTTTGTCGAACTCAGCCGCCTCCGGCCACGGCAGCAGACTCCGCAGCAGTGCCACCGTGTCGATCTTGGCCAGGTCGGAGCGCTTCTTCGCCTTGCCGAGATCGATCGCGCGGATCAGGCGTTCGTCGTCGACGCTCGGCCAGTCGCGGGTCCGGTGCAGGAACGCCATCCGCTCGCGCAGGCGTTCGGCGGCGTCGGTCCACTTGAGCAGGCCCAGGCCTTCGGCTTCCAGGCCGAGGCGGAGCGCCTGCTGCGACTTGGCGAGGTCGTTGAGCTTGCGTTCGCCGAGGGTGATGGCGCCGAGCTTGCGGACCTCGTTCGCGATGACGTCGCCGTTCCACCTGATGTCGTCGACCGTGTGCACGAGGGCTGCCGCGGCGGTGACGGCGAGTTCCTCGTCGGCAGGGGCGGCGAGGCGGACGCGGCCGTGCTTGCTGCCCGGTTCGCGGTCGGCGATCGCGACCGCCAGCCACTGGAACTGCGAGTCGGTGTGCTCGACGGCCGTGCCGTTGGCCATCAGGTAGACGTTGCTGTTCTTGGACCGGCGTTTCGCCAGCCGTTCCGGGTAGGCGAGGGCGACGACCAGCGCGGGGTCGCCGTTGCCTGCCGGGTTGGAGCCGAGCTTCTCCAGCTTCTTGACCTCCTGGCGCCACTTGCCAGGGGCCTTCAGCGCGGTCGCGAGGTCGGTCGTGCTGGTGTGCGTGCTGTCGTCGAGCAGCGCCACGACCTCGGCGGCGGTCCGGTTGCCCGCGAGCGCGCTGCCGTCGATGAGGGCGCGGCCGAGCCGGGGGTGCAGGCCGACGCTCGCGATGCGGTCGCGGCGATCGGGGGCGAGCGCGCCGATCGCGTCGAGGGTCTCCTGTGCCGCCTTGAGCGCACCCTCAGGTGGGGCGTCCCACCAGTTCAGGCCGCTGCCGTCCGGGGTGCCCCACACCGCCAGTTCGAGGGCGAGCCGGGTGAGGTCGGCGGTCTTGATCTCCGGTTCCGGGTAGCGGGGGAGCGTCGAGTGCTCGTGTTCCGGCCAGCAGCGGTAGACGCGGCCGGGGGCCTCACGTCCGGCGCGTCCGGCGCGTTGCTCGGCGACGGCCTGGGAGACGCGGATCGTGGCGAGGCCGGCGAGACCTCGGCGGTGGTCGACTCGCGGTACTCGGGCCAGGCCGGCGTCCACGACCGCTCGCACGCCGGGGACCGTGAGGCTGGACTCGGCGATGCTCGTGGCGAGGACGACCCGCTGGTTCGAGCCGCGTTTGAGGGCCGCGTCCTGGGTCTGGGCGTTGAGCTGGCCGTGCAGGATCACGGTTTCCACGTTGAGCAGGCTCGCGGTCCGGTTGATCTCCCGGACTCCCGGCAGGAACGCCAGCACGTCTCCGTCCACTTCGGACAGTGCTTTGTTGATGGCCCTGGCGACCGTGGTCTCGATGTGCTCTTTGCGCGCGGGCGGGACGTAGGTGATCTGCGTCGGGAACATGCGCGACTCGGTGTGCAGGACCGGGGCGTTGAGCAGATCGGAGAGTCGTTGCGCGGCAACGGTTGCTGACGTGGCCAGGAGTTTGAGGTCCGGGCGCAGGCCCGCTTTGGCGTCCAGCAGGAGCGCGAGCAGGAGGTCGGCGTCGAGGTGGCGCTCGTGGACCTCGTCCAGCAGAACCGTGCCGACGCCCTTCAACTCCTGGTCGTGTTGCAGCCTGCGGACGAGAAGACCGCTGGTCACGACCTCGATTCGGGTGTGCCTGCTGGTCTTGCGGTCGCCCCTGACCGAGTAGCCCACGGTGTGGCCGACGGGTTCGCCCAGCAGGCTCGCCATGCGGGCGGCGGCTGCTCTGGCGGCGATCCTGCGTGGTTCGGCGACCACGACCCTGCCTTCGAGCGCGAGCGGAACCAGCGTCGTCTTGCCGGTTCCCGGTGGCGCGACCAGCACGGCGGCCCCGTGCTCCTGGAGTTGCTCCAGGAGTTGGGGGAGAACGGATTTCACCGGGAGATCGGGCAGGTCCACGTCGATGAGTGTGTCAGGGTGGTCGCATGGGGATGATCGGCGTGGCTACCGCGGTCCTGTCGGTGTTGCGGTCCGGGCGGACCGTGCGGCAGTGGAGGCACGTGCCGGAGGTGTCGGCGTCGTCCGTGGACGCGTCCGTCCTGGCCGTCGTGCCGGCGCGCGACGAGGAAGCCACGTTGCCGCGGTTGTTGCCCGGTCTGGTCGGGCAGCCGGGTGTGCGTGTCGTGGTGGTGGACGACGCTTCCGGGGACGGCACGGCCGCCGTCGCGCGGTCGCTGGGCGCCGAGGTGGTCGAGTCGACCGGCCCGGCACCTGGCTGGGCGGGGAAGACGCGCGCGATGCATCTCGGTGTCGCGTCCGCCAGGGACGAAGAGTGGCTGTTGTTCGTGGACGCCGACGTGACCTGCACGCCTGACCTGGTCGGACGGCTGGTGGCGTCGGCGACGGAGCTCGGTGCGGACCTCGTGTCGTCGGCGGCGCGCGGCACCGGGCCTGCCTGGTGGTTCCTGCTGCCCGCGTTCAACACGCTGGTGTTCGAGGGCTCGCCGCCGGACGGCCGCGGGGCCACGGCGCTCGCGGTCGGCCATTGCATCCTGGTGCGGCGGGCCGCGTTCGAGGCCGCCGGTGGCTGGGAGGCGATCGCGGGGACCCACGCGGACGACGTCGGCCTGGGGACGTTGATCAGGGACTCCGGCGGGTTCGTGAAGTTCGTCGACGCCTCGGCGTTGCTGACGACCTCGGGGATCGACACGTTCGGCGACTGCTGGCGGTCGTTGCGCAAGAGCATCCAGCCGGCGTTCCGGGAGATGTTCGGGCCGTGGGGACGGGTGTTGCTGGTGGTCGCGGGGCTGTTGCACCTCGTGTACGGGCTGGTCCCGCTGCTGCGGTGGCGGTCGCCGTGGTCGTGGCTGGCGTGGTTCGCGCAGACCGTGCCGCACCGCGAGTTCCTGCGCCGGAACGGGCAGCAGGAGACCGCGGCTGTGCTGGCGCCGCTGTCGTGGGCGACGATTGGGGTGTTCCTGTTGGACTGCGCGTTGCGTCCAGGTGCCCAGTGGAAGGACCGCCGCGTTGGTTGACCCGTTGCGCGACCCGGACGACCCGGAGCTGCTCGACCCCTACCAGTCGAGGTCGCTCGCGATCCTGGTGGAAGGGGCGCGGCTCGCGTCCGGCGCCGTCCGGTACGGCAAGGTCGGCAAGGTTGGTTCCGCGGCCGTGGTGATCAACCGCGAGAACCCGCTGCCGTCCGGCAACTTCGGCTGCGCGCTGGACGGGACGTCGGTCGAGGTCGCGTCGACGTTGCTGCAGCTCGAGCACACGTTCGCCGCGGCGGGGAGGGCGGAGGCCGTCGTGTACGCCTCGCCGACCACTGTGGACGAGATCGAGGGCATCGCCGACGACTCCGGCTGGTACGCGGTCGAGGAGCTGCAGACCGTCGTTCATCGCGGGTCTGCTTCGGCTGCCCCGGACGTCCGGCGGGCGGTCGACGCGGACGTTCCCGGGATCGTCGAGCTCCTGTCCGACGAGTTGGTCGGCAACCGGGAGCGGTTGTCGCGGTGGCTCGGGCATCGGCTGGACGACCCGCGGTGCCTGGTGCTGGTGATTCAGGACGGCGACCGGATCGGCGGGTTCGTGTCGGGGTTCGCCGAACGCGGTGTGGGCCTGGTCGAGCAGTGCGTGGTGCGTCCGGCGCGACGACGTCGGGGCGTGGGGCGGTCGTTGGTGGTGTCCGCTGTCGCCGCGTTGCGTTCGTCCGGCGCGATGCTGCTCGCGTCCCAGGTGGACGAGGGCCCGGGGGAGCGGTTCGCCGAGGCGTGCGGGTTCGCGGCGGCCTATCCGGTGACGGCATATGTACGCAGAGTGGATGAGCTGCTCGACTGAATTGGTTAGTTGCTGCGTGACATATCCTTAGCAGGGCTAAGGGAGGCTTTGTGCGCGAGCGGTTGCCGGTCGAGGTGTGGGTTCTGGTCGCGGCGAGTTTCATCATCGCCGTGGGGTTCGGGATCGTGGCACCTGTTCTGCCGGTGTACGCGTCCTCGTTCGGTGTCGGTCACACCGCTGTCGCGGCTCTGATCAGCACCTTCGCGTTCGTGAGGCTGGCGTTCGCGCCGGTGAGCGGCAAACTGGTCAACCGGTTCGGCGAGCCTCGGGTGTACATCGTCGGGATCCTGATCGTCGCGTTCGGCACCGCGATGTCCGGGTTCTCGACGAGCTACGCCGAGATGCTGTCGTGGCGCGCGCTGGCCGGTGTCGGCTCGACGATGTTCACGGTCGCCGCTCTCGGGCTGCTGATCCGGATCACGCCGGCGCCGATGCGCGGGCGGGCGTCCGGGATGTGGGCGGCGGGGTTCCTGATCGGCAACATCGCCGGTCCGATCATCGGCGCCGGGCTCGTGCCGTTCGGGCTGTGGGTGCCGTTCGTGTCGTACGGCCTGTTGCTGTGCGTCGCGGCGTTCGTTGTCTGGATCTTCCTCCGGCGGTCGACACTGGTCGCGCTGGACCGGACCAACACCGAAGTGCCCATGACGGTGCGCGAGGCCGCACGGCACCCCGCATACCGTGCGGCGCTGGCGTCCGGGTTCGCGAACGGCTGGGCCGTGTTCGGCGTGCGGATCTCGCTGGTGCCGGTGTTCGTCATCGAGGCGCTGGAGCACAGCGCGGCCGTGGCGGGCATCTCGATGTCGGTGTTCGCGGCCGGCAACGCCGCGATGCTGTTCCTGTCCGGCCGGATCGCCGACACCCGCGGCCGCAAGCCCGTCGCCATCGTCGGTCTCGTCGTGAGTGGTCTCGCCACGGTCGGGATGGGCTTCACCGGCGACCTGTGGACGTTCATGGCGGCGTCGTTGATCGCGGGTATGGGCGCGGGCCTGCTGAACCCGCCGCAGAACGCGGTCGTGGCCGACGTCATCGGCGCGCGCGGCAAGGGCGGACCCGTGCTCGCGGGCTTCCAGATGGTGACGGACCTGGGCGCGATCATCGGCCCGATGGCCGCGGGCCTGCTGGCCGACTCGTTCGGCTTCGGAGCGTCGTTCGCCATCACCGGCGCCTCGCTGCTGCTGGCCGTGGGCTTCTGGTTCGTCGCTCCCGAGACCCTGCCCACACACGAGGAGGAACACACGGCTGCCGCGGTGGCGCCGGAGTGCGGCTGCCTCGACGAAAGCGCCGAGATTCCGACCGGCGAACGCGTCGGCGGCAAGCCACGTCACCCTGAAGCGTGATTGCGCGCTCAGCTTTCTTTTAGTTTGTGTCGCTACCCTCGTCGCCGTGGGTGGAGCAGAGCGCAGTGCGCGGAAGAAGAAGCAGGCCGCGCGTGCGGTGGTCCAGGCTCGTTCGTCGGGTTCTGACCGCACGAAGGTCATCGCGGGCATCGCCGTCGTGGCGGTGCTCGCCGTCGCGGTCATCGGTTACGTCATCTTCCAGCAGATGAAGCCGTCCACGTCGGGCACGGACGCCATTCCGCTGGCGCCGGCCGACCACACGATCTCGGCGCCCGCCGTCCGTGACGGCAGCACCGTGCTCGTCGGCAAGGACACGGCCACCGCGACCGTCGACGTGTACGAGGACTTCCTGTGCCCGATCTGCGGCACGTTCGAGAAGACCTACGGCACCGACATCAAGAAGGCCGTCGAGGACGGCAAGGTCAAGATCCGCTACAACATCCTGCCGATGCTCAACCGCGCGTCGAATCCGGAGGGCTACTCGACCGAGTCGGCCAACGCCGCCCTGTGCGTGGCCGACGACGGCAAGTTCAACGCGTTCCACGCGGCGCTGTTCAACTCGCAGCCCGAGGAAGGCGACGCCGGCTACACCAAGGACCAGCTCATCAAGCTGGGCAAGGAGGTCGGCGTGACCTCCGCTTCGTTCGAGTCGTGCGTGCAGAACCAGACCTACAAGTCGCAGCTGGACGAGCTGATGTCCAAGACCAGCAACGATCCCGTTCTGAAGGACGGCGAGACGGGCCGCTTCCGCGGCACGCCCAGCGTCGCCTCCGGCGGCAAGCTCGTCGACCTGGACAACAAGAACTGGCTGTCCGACCTGGCTAGGTAAGTCCGTCGATCGGCGCCTGGCCCTGAGTCCATCGGGCCAGGCGTTGTGCTTTGCCCACCTCGGTGCGCGGCAGCTTGCCCGGCGCGAGTACGTGCACTTGGCACGTGATGCCCAGGCGTTCCTTGAGCTTGTTCGTCAGTTGGCTCTTGACGTCCTCTGTGGACTCGACGGCCACGTGCAGCTGCGCCGTGGTGGTCCGGCGGTCCTCGACGATCAGGTAGTGCGGGCTCGCGAGGTCCAGCACGACGGCCTCGATCTCCGTGGGGAACACGTTCACGCCCCGGATGACGAGCATGTCGTCCTTGCGTCCCTTGAGCTTGCTCATTCTTTTCAGGGTGCGCCGTCCTGCCGGTTCGTGCAGGGTCGCCACGTCGCCCGTGCGGTAGCGGAGGAGTGGCATGCCGGTCTTGGTGAGCGTGGTGAAGATGAGCTCGCCGTCGTCCGTCTCCGGGTAGAAGTGGTCCTCGGCGATGTTGAGAAGCCCTTCGGAGTCAAGGGATTCGCACGCCACACCCGGTCCGATGATCTCGGACAACCCGTAGATGTCCAGCGCCCTGATGTTCAGCCGCTGCTGGATCTCCTGCCGCATCTCGTCCGTCCACGGCTCGGCGCCGAAGACGCCGACCTGGAGGGAGTTCTCGCCGAGGTCCTCCGCCAGTCGCAACGCGTACGACGGCGTGCAGCACAGCACGTCCGGCTTGAGGTCCTCGATGAGCCGGACCTGCCGCTCCGTCATACCGCCCGACATGGGGATGACGGTGGCGCCGAGCTTCAGGCCACCGTGATGCACCCCGAGCCCGCCCGTGAAAAGCCCGTAGCCGTAGGCGTTGTGGACGATCGAACTCGTGGTCGCGCCCGCGCCCTTCAACGCCCTGGCCATCACCGTGGCCCAGATCTCGACGTCGTTGGCCGTGTAGGGGATCAGCGTCGGCCTGCCGCCGGTGCCGGACGACCCGTGCACGCACACGATGTCCTCCTGCGGCGCGATCCGCAGCCCGAACGGATAGTGGTCCCACAGGTCCTGCTTGCTGATCGTGGGCAGCAAGTGGATCTCGTCGAGCCGCACGTCTGTGCCGCGCGTCACTCCCGAATCCCTGAGCCTGGAACCCTGGAGGTTGTCCGTGCTCAGCAGACGGTCGACGAGTGCTCGCAGACGCTGTTCCTGCAGCTCGTGACGGGCCTCGGGGTCCATGCACTCGATCTTCGGGTCAAGCGGTGCTCCGGCGGTCATCACCCGGTCCTACCAGCCTGAATGCGCTTTGGATACCCCCGATTTTTATCTTGTGGCGTCGATGTTGTACGGTATTGCCACACGAGAACGGCAGGGAAACCTACCGGGAACGTGGACCTTCAAGGGGCTGTGGCGCAGCTGGTAGCGCATCACACTGGCAGTGTGAGGGTCAGGGGTTCGAGTCCCCTCAGCTCCACGCATTGGATGGCGAGTGCTCGCAAGAGCACTCGCCATTTTTGCGTTTCGCTCATGTTTTCTGGGGGCCGAGCCCCCAGGCCCCACGCCGGGGGCAAGCCCCCGGACCCCCCCGTAGGTTGACCGGCGGTCGAGGTTCTTGCGATTGTCGCTGGTCAGCTATGTCTTGTGTTCGTGAAAGTGCTGCGCCACAACCATTTTCTGCTTTCGGGCTGGGATGCTGGGTACTCTCGGACCGCCTGACGGAAGGACACGGGTGGACGACTCGTCGAAGGTTGGTCGGCATGCTCGCGCGGTGCTGGGCGCCGCGGAGGAGTTTCGCGCCGAGGCGGCAGGGGTGCGTGCGGAACCGGAGCGGCTGCTTGCGCTCGCCCGCTCGAGGTACGAGGCGATCCGGGACTCGCTGGTGGCCGAACGGCTCCGCGCCATGCCGGTGGACAAGCTTCGGGACACCAAGGCGAACCTGCGGCTGAGCACGCTGAAGGCCGCCGGGTATCGGACTGTCGCCGATGTCGCCGAGGCGCGGTTGGAACAGCTTGACGGCGTGCCTGGGGTCGGGCGGCAGTCCGCCGAGCAGATCGTGCGGGTCGCCCGCGCCGTTGTCGACGGCGTCGCGCGGGACACGACTGTCCGGTTGAACCCCGATCGCGCTGATCGTGCCCAGACCGAGTTGCTGCAGCTGATGTCCAAGCTGCGCAGGGCGAATCAGCTCGTCGGGCCGCTGCGCGAGCCGCTCGGGGACGTGCTGGGCAGGGTCGACGCCGACGTGCGTGCCGCGTCCCGTGCCTGGAGCCGGGTGCGGATGTTCTTCTCGTTGCGGAAGAACCGGCAGGCCGCCATCGAGTCGCTCGACCGGCTCGAGGCCCTGCTGGCCAGTCGCGACGTGGCGGCGTTGCGGGCGGTGGGCACGCAGCTGCGCGTGCCGGACCTGGACCACCGCTCGCTGTGGCGCGACTACGAGCGCGACGCGGCCGCCTACAACACGCTGCTCGCCGACCTCGCCGGTGCGGAGGCGGCGCCGGATCGCAGTGCTGCCAAGGGTTTCGTCCCGGCCGACATCGAGCACGAGGTCGACGCGACCACACTGGACACCAGTCTGCTGAAGGTGGCGCTGCGCGGCTACCAGGTGTTCGGGGCCAAGTTCGCGCTGGCCCGCAAACGCGTCATCATCGGCGACGAGATGGGACTGGGCAAGACGATCGAGGCCATCGCGGTGATGGCCAGCCTCGCCGCCGGCGGGCGACGTGGGTTCCTGGTGGTCTGCCCGGCGAGCGTCGTCGTCAACTGGGTCAACGAGATCGCCAGGCACAGCGACCTCGTGCCGCACCGGATGCACGGCGCGGGCCGCGACGGCGCGGTCGGCGAGTGGCTGGCGCAGGGCGGAGTCGGCGTGACGACGTTCGGCACGTTGCCGAAACTGGTGCTGCCGAGGAGGTTCCGCCCGGCGCTGGTCGTGGTCGACGAGGCGCACTACGTGAAGAACCCGGACACGCAGCGCTCACAGGCGGTCAACACGATCGTGCAACGTGCGGAGCGGGCGATGCTTCTCACCGGCACGCCGATGGAGAACCGCGTCGAGGAGTTCCGCACCCTGGTCGCCTATCTCCAGCCGAGCGTCGCGGCCCACACCGGTGCCACCGACGCCGTCGTGGGGGCGAAGGCCTTCCGCCGTGTGGTCGCACCGGTGTACCTGCGGCGCAACCAGGAGGACGTGCTGGGGGAGTTGCCGGAGCTGCTCGAGGTGGAGGACTGGGTCGAGTTCGGCAAGCAGGACCGGGGCGCGTACCTCGAGGCGGTGCGCGAGGGGAACCTGATGGCGATGCGCCGCGCCGCCTACGCGCCGGGCACTCCCGACGGCTCGGCGAAGCTGGAACGGCTGCTGGAGATCATCGAGGAGTCGAGGGACAACGGCTGGAAGGTCGTGGTGTTCTCGTACTTCCACGACGTGCTGGACGCGGTCGCGAACCACCTCGAGGTCTTCGGTCCGCTGACCGGCGCGACGTCGGCGCAGGGCCGCCAGGAACTGGTGGACGCGTTCACGGCGTGTGAGGACCACGCGGTGCTGGTGGCCCAGATCGAGGCGGGCGGCGTAGGCCTCAACATCCAGGCCGCGTCCGTGGTGATCATCACCGAGCCGCAGTGGAAGCCGAGCACGGAGGACCAGGCGATCGCCCGTTGTCACCGGATGGGCCAGGTCCGCAAGGTCCACGTGCACCGGTTGCTGATCAAGGACAGCGTGGACGCGCGGGTGCAGGAGATCCGCGACCACAAGACCCTGCTGTTCGACCACTACGCGCGTGAAAGCGACACGAAGCACTCGCACGCGAGCGCGCTGGACTCGGCGGTGTCGGTGGAGCAGCGAGTGGTGCGGGCCGAGCAGCAGCGCCTCGGTCTCTAGGCGCTGGACGCCGCTTTCAGACACGACAAAACCCGGCCGGATGAGTCATCCGGCCGGGCTTCGGTGTCGTCCTGCTTGCCGCTGAGAGTTCAGTGGCGGGCGAGGGGACTAGGCGGGAACGATGTTCTCCGCCTGCGGGCCCTTCTGGCCCTGCGTGATGTCGAAGGAGACCTTCTGGCCCTCCTGGAGCTCACGGAAGCCCTGAGCGGCGATGTTCGAGTAGTGGGCGAAGACGTCGGCGCCGCCACCGTCCTGCTCGATGAAGCCGAAGCCCTTTTCAGCGTTAAACCACTTGACGGTTCCGGTGGCCATGGTGCACTCCAAGCATAAATGTGGCGCCCGCACTGCGCGGGGCCGGGTAATCCGTCATGGCCGAAGACTCCGAACAGCAAAATGCCCGTGACCTGCGATCACGGGCGAACGGTACTTCGTAGCCATGACTGATGAGATCACCGTACACGGTCAGGCCGCCGAGGTCTGCATCAGATGGCCTAAATTTTGGATTTCACTTGAAATGGTGGCGGTGGTCACTCAGGCGTTCGAGATTTCCGGGGGCTCGCGGCACGTGTCGATCGGCACCCCTGAGGGCCTGACCTGCGGCATCCGAAGTGGCCGGTCGGGACTTCGGGGCACGGTGGTGACGTCCCTAGCGTCGGGGGTGTGACGGACAACAAGATCTTCTTGCCGAGGTTCGGGGCCGTGTGCGGGGTTGTGCTCGCCCTGTCGATCGGGTTGCCGGGAGCCGTTGAGGCCTTCACCGGGGAGACGGCGGTCACCAGCGCGGTGATCGGGTTGGGGACGGCTTTCGGGGCGCCCGCGGTTCTGGCGTTGCACGGGCACCAGGCGCACGCGTCGGGGAGGTTCGGGGCGGTCGCGTTCGCCGCGAACCTGCTCGGGCTCGGGTTGTTCACCGGGGTGGCGTTCGCGCTGAACCTGGTGATCTTCTTCCTGGAACCAGGGCAGGTGGCGCCGCTGACGCAGGTGGTGGTGAAGGTGGCCTCGCTGGTGTTCGTGGCCGGCACCGTGTTGTTCGGGGTGTCGATGGTGCGGGCGAAGGTGTTCCCCGCGGTGCCGGCCTGGGGGTACGGGATCAGTTTCGTGTTGCTGGCCGTGTTCGCGGCGCTACCGGACACGCCGTTGTCAGCGCTGGTGCACGTCGTGTGTGCGGCGGTGCTGGTGTGGCTGTCTGTCGCGGTGTGGTCGGCGCGTCCGGCACTAGCCTGAGCGGCATGTACACCTCGCGGCCCGCGTTCTGGGTCTCGCCTGTGATGTGTGCCGCGGTGCTGGTCGCGGGGGTGTACGCGGCGGTGTCCGGGCTTGGCTACACGAGCGTGCCCTTGCTGGTCGGCGGGCTGGTGGTGCTGGTGGCCGCGGACCTCGTGGAGTTCCGGCGTTATCCGGTGCGCACGCCCAAGGTGGTGGCGGCAGGATTGTTGGTGCTGCGCGTGGTTCTGTACGTGGGACTGGCCTATGTGGACGGTTCCGGGCTGGCGCGGGTGATGTTGCTGCTCGTGCCGTTCACGGCCTACTTCGCGTTCGGGCAGGGCGTCGCGGTCGTGCTTGCGGTGGCGTGCTTCGCGGTGGCCGTGGTGAGCTCTCCGGACTGGTACGCCGATCTCGAACAGGCGTCGGACCTCGTGATGTTCGCCGTGGGGCTGGTGCTCACCACCACCATGGCGGCGGTAGCGGTGCGCGAGCGCGACGGGCGGATCCGGTTGCAGGAGTCGCATCGGACGGTCGCGGAACTGTCGGCGGCGGCGGAACGGGCGCGCGTGGCCAGGGATCTGCACGACGACCTCGGGCACCATCTGACGGCGATCGTGGTGTTGCTGGAGAAGGCCGCCGCGTTCCACGACCTCGAACCGGGCACGGCGAAGACCGCGGTGCTCGACGCCGAACGGTCGGCGCGGCGGGCGTTGGGCGAGGTGCGGGAGTCGGTCCGGTCGCTGCGCTCGTTCCACCTGCCGGCCGCCCTGGACGAACTGGTTGCGGGGCAAGGGGATGTGACGTTGACGGTCAGCGGCTCGCCCGAGGCTCACGACACAGGTGCGTTGCACGCCTTGTATCGGGCGGCGCAGGAGGGCATCACCAACGCGCGCAGGCACGCCGCTGCCGGCAGCATCGCCGTCGCGGTCGAACTCGACGCCGAGCGGGCGCGGCTGACCGTGGCCGATGATGGACGTGGCATGGGTGCCGCGGCGGAGGGGTTCGGGTTGCTCGGGATGCGGGAACGGGTCGCGCTGGCCGGTGGACGGGTCGACCTCGCCAGTTCGCCGGGTGGCACGACGCTGACGGTGACGATTCCGGTGAGGACGGCGTGACGCGCGTGCTGGTCGTCGACGACCAGCGGTTGATCCGGGAGGGCATCGCGTCGCTGCTGGGACTGCAACCCGGCATCGAGGTCGTCGGCACCGCCGCGGACGGGCACGAGGCCGTCGAACAGGCGGTGACGCTGGCCCCGGACGTGGTGCTGATGGACGTGCGGATGCCCGGCCTCGACGGAGTGGAGGCGCTGGCGTTGCTGCGGAGGCGCGCGCCCGCCTGCAAGGTCGTCATGCTGACCACGTTCGACGACGAGGACTACGTGGTGCGTTCGCTGCGTGCGGGTGCCACGGGCTATCTGCTCAAGGACCTGCCGTCCCAGGAACTCGCGGCGGCGGTCAAGCTCGCCGCGGCGGGCGTGGCCCAGTTCGACCCGGCCGCGGCGGCCCGGCTGGCGGCGGTGCTCGGCCGGTCCGACGGCCATCGCGAACCGCTCACCGTGCGCGAGGTCGAGGTGTTGCGGCTGGTCGCCGGTGGGGCGACGAACAAGGAGATCGCCGAGCGCCTGCACCTGTCGGAGGGCACGGTGAAGAACCACATCTCGCGCATTCTCGGCAGACTCGGACTGCGGGACCGGACGCAGGCCGCGCTTTATGCCCAGTCGCACGGACTTGTGTAACGACGCGTGGCGAAGGTCGCGATGTGGCGGCCATGACCGTTTTCCAGCAGCTGTCGAGGACAGCCGCGATCGCTGCCGGTTTCCTGCTCGTGGTGTCCGCGTGCGGCTCCCCGGAGCCTGCGGGGCTCGCGGCCGATCTCACCACCACGACCACGACGACCACCAGTTCGGCCGTCACGACGACCACGCCTCCGCCGGTGACCGTGGAGTCCATCGTGGACGGTCGTACGGCGATGTTGTCCAACGGCACCAAGGTTGTGCTGTCCGGACTCGCGCAGCCAGGGGAGTGCTGGGCCGCGTCGGCCGTAGAGTTCGCGACGAAGACCCTGGTGGGCAAGCCCGTCCAGGTCGCGGCGTCGCGACTGCTGCTGGCCGACGGCACGGACTACGCGGTCCTGGCTGTGGGACAGGGCACCGCACGTGCGATCGCTGGGGCGGACACGGCGATCCAGGTCGCGGAGACAGCTGCCAAGCGGGCGACGATGGGTTTCTGGGGTCCGTCGTGCGGCGGCCTCGACGTGAAGCCCGCGCCTGCCGTGGCACCGCCCGTCGCGCCACAACCACAACCACAACCACAACCACAGCCCGCGCCACCTGCGCCGGCGCAGGTGCGCTACGCGAACTGCACCGCGGTGAAGGCGGCCGGCGCGGCGCCGCTCTACCGGGGACAGCCCGGTTACAGCTCGGCCCTCGACCGCGATGGTGACGGCGTGGCCTGTGAGAAGTAGCTAGAAGCCGCCGCGCTCCAGCACGTTGCGCGCCTCCCGCAGCTCACGGTCGCCCTCGGCCTCGTCGAGGGCACCGGGCAGCGGCGGGTTCGTGTCCTTCTCCGCCACACACTCCTCCGGTTTCGGGCGGTCGGGCAGCGCGTCCCACTTGTTCTCGCTCATGAATCCAGTGTGCCCTGACAAACCGGTGGCCGCCGGTGTCAGCGGAATGTCAGCGGCTCTCGCAATCCTTCAGTCGAAACGAAGCTTCCCCGGCACGACTGGGGTGTGCTGGGGCCGGTAAAACGGGACAAAGGGTTGATCGTGCTGAAGAAATTCACTTTTGTGGCATTGATGGGCGCGCTGGTCAGCGCGTCCTTCGGGGCGGGTGTCGCGAACGCGGCGACGGACCGCAACGGTTCCTGCGAGTCGGGCGAGTTCTGCCTGTACTACAACAGCGACAACGCGGGCTCGGTGTCGGACTTCGCCGACTCGATCGCCGACTACGGCGACTCGCAGCCGAGCTGCTACGAGTTCAAGAGCGCCGGCAACGGCCAGGGCGTGTGCGTCAAGAACAACGCCGCGTCGGTCTGGAACAAGTCCAGCAAGGCCGTCACCGTCTTCTACAACAGCAACTACGGTGGCGCGAAGCAGACGTTCGCGGCCGGCGCCAAGGGCAACCTCAAGGCCGAGCTGAAGAACGAGAACGCCTCGCACCGCTTCGGTGACGCCGGTGGCGACCCGGACCCGTCGCCGGGCACCTACCCGGCGCCGCCGACCAACAACCAGCCGTCCGAGGCCGTCCGCGCGCCTCAGGCCAGCAAGCGCACCGCGTTCGTGCGGACGCAGATCTCCACGCTGACCAACGAGAAGCAGTGCTACGTGGGTGACTACCGTTCGGGTGAGTCCTCGACGAGCAACCACAACACCGGCAACGCGCTCGACTGCACCATCTCGAACGCGATCGGCTCGTACCCGAACGCCACGCAGAAGGCCCAGGGCTGGAAGCTGGCCTACTGGCTGCAGAAGCACGCCGTGAAGCTCGACGTCCGCTACGTGATCTGGCAGGGCAAGATCTGGAGCGTCGCCCGCGCGTCCGAGGGCTGGCGCAACTACACCGCCGGCAGCGGTGTGACCGGTGGCCACTACGACCACGTCCACGTCTCGATGCAGAACCCGTACGGCGACTGATCTGAGTTCGTTTCCGGAAAGGCGAGCGCTCGACGCGCTCGCCTTTCCGGCGTTTCAGGACCTCAGGTCGTGGACGATCAACGACGCCGAGAGCAGCCGGATGTCCGTGGGATCGGCAGGGTTGTAGCCGGTGAGCTCGGTGACGCGGCGCAGGCGGTAGTTGAGCGTGTTGCGGTGCAGGTGCAGCTCGTCGGCCGTGCGGTGGCGGTTGTGGTCGCTGTTGATGAACGTCCGGAGCGTGTGCAGCAGGTCGGGGTGCTCGGCGAGCCGGTCCATCACGCGGGCCAAACGTTTGCGGCCGGGGCCGGGGCGGCAGAGCTGGTACTCGAGCAGCACGTCGTCGAGGACGTAGGCGCCGGGCGGACGTCCGAGGCGCTGGGCCAGTTCGGCGATGTCGGCGGCCTGACGGGCGGCGGCGGGAACGTCCTCACGGCGCTCCGCCGCGGCGATCCCGCCGATCAGGACGGTGCCCGCGGCGGTGTGCAGGCTGCGGACCAGCTCGGCGGCGTCCTCCAGGTCCGACTCGACGGTCTCCGTGGTGGTGGGCAGCAGCACCGTCCCGCCGTCGTGGTCCAACGCCGAGAGGGCGTGCTTCGGCAGTTCGGCTCGTAGGCGCCGCACGAGACCATGGACGGCGAGCCGTGCGTCGGCGCCCTCGGCCAGTGACGGCGCGTCGACTCGCACGGCGACGACGACGTGGTGGCTGGACAGCTCCAGCCCGATCCGTTCGGCCAGCGGCTCGGCCTCCCTGCCGGTCAGCAGGGCCGCGACCAGCGCACGACCGGCCTCGCGGCGTTCGGCGTGCAGGGCCTGCTGCTCGGCGAGGTACGACCCGGCCACGGCGGGAACGGCGACGCTCAGGTACCGCAGCAGCGCCGGCACCGTCGCCAGCAGGTCAGGCACCTCGTCCGGCTCGGCGACGGCGGCCATCGCCTCCCAGCCGACGGTCGCGGCGACGTGGTAGGTGCTGAGCACGATGTCGAGAGGAACGCCCTGCTGAGCGCGGCGCACCGCCGTGGCGATCTGCATGTCGAGCTCCTCGGGCGCGGGCGGCCGCTGTTCCCGCAACGCGCGCAGGAAGACCTGCAGGTGCCGCGTCACCGCTTCGGTGATCTCGCGGTCGACCAGCTGGTGCGGCAGCTGCCGATACGTCGCGGATCTGGCGAAGAACGCCTCCAGCACCCTCTCGGCGATGCGCGGGATCTGCGTCGCGACGCGGTCGTACAGCGGCGAGTCGGGGTTCGGTGCCTGGATGTCGACCACCGCCAGAGGCTTGCGCATCCGCGAGCCGCAGGCGATAGCCCGTTCCGGTGTGGTTGCTTGCACGAAAGAGGGACACCCCCGTTGTGCACGTGCCCCAAACATTTGACCCTATCGAGTGATGGCCGATGAGGACGGCTGTGTCGCGCGGTCAGAATCAGGCGTTGTGAGCAGCGTCGAAGAATGCATGAAGTTGTTGCTGCGTCGCGGGTTCCGGCGGACTGTCGTGCACGATCGGTTCACGTGCGCCAACGCTGTGATGTTCAGACGGGTGTGGCGCGGCACCAACGAGACGGTGCTCGCGTTATCGGAGTCAGAGGCTCTGGCCTATCGCGTGGCCGAGAGCGACGCGGACCCCGCGGACCCGTTCGTCGTCGATCCCGATCTGGCGATGTGGCAGTGCGGTGGCGAGTTCCTGGACGTCGCGGGCCAGTTGCTGGGGCTGCCCGCCGCGCCGGGACAGTCCGCGTTCGAGGGGAAGTAGTAATCTCGTCCGGTGGGTGAGACCGACCGGATCGGAGTGTTCTACGACGGCACGTGGTTCGCCTACCTGAGCGATTTCTACGCCACCGCGCACCCCAGGGGCGCGCGCATCTCTCTTGACGGCCTGCACGACGCGTTGCGCTGGTACGTCCACACGGAGACGGGTCGTCCACTGGACGAGTGCGTGGTCGCCGAGGCGCATTACGTTCGCGGTCGTATCGACACTCCCGCTGAATCTTTCGACCGTGTGCTGGCCGCGGCCGGCATCACGCGGCACGACCTGCCGTTGCACAACGGCAAGGAGAAGGGTGTCGACGTCCTGCTCGCGCTGGAGGCGTGGGACCGGGCGACGACGGTGCCGTTGCAGTGGGTCGTGCTGCTGACCGGCGACTCGGACTTCGCTCCGCTCGCGGAGAGGCTGGCGGCGCGAGGTGTGCACGTGATCGTGCCGGTGGTGGACATCCGGACGGTGCAGGCACCACCCGCGTGGACGCCGCGCACCGCGGCGCCGTTGCGGGCCGCGACGCCGTTCACACCGGGGTTCGACGCGTTGTTCGCGCCCGGTGACCAGGCCGATTACCCGTTGCGGCGCGCTTTCGTGCGGTCGTCGCAGGTGGTGGCGTCGCCGGTCGGAGCGCCGCGTGGACGTCGCAAGGGCACGGTGGCCAGCTGGAAGACCGGGCAGGCGCACGGGTTCATCACCGACACGCGCGGCGGGTCGTGGTTCGTCTCGCGCGACGAGTTGCCGTCGGGACTGACCCTGCTGCTGGCGGGCACGACGGTGTCGTTCACCGGGTCGCCCTCGCCGTTGCCCGGCCGCAAGTACCCGAGGGCGCAGGCCGTCCGGCCGGAATGACAATTGTCATCCGGACCTGGTGACGCTGCCTCACTACTGGTGCGGGCCCCGGCCGACCAGGCTCAACGCCATGGAAACGGTGCTCGAAGTACGGGGCGCGAGGCACGACTACGGTGCCACGCGAGCGTTGGACGGCGTTGATCTCGACGTCGGCGCGGGGGAGTGTGTGGCGCTGCTCGGGCCGAACGGAGCGGGCAAGACGACGCTGGTCAACCAGGTGATCGGGCTGCTGCCCGCCAAGGCGGGGTCGGTGCGCGTGCGCGGCGGAGATCCGCGGGTCGCGGCGACCCGGCGGCACCTCGGGGTGGTGCAGCAGTCGCTCGGTTTCCCGAACACCCTGAAGGTGTCCGAGCTGGTCACGGGGGCCGCGGTGCGGGCGGGCAAGCCCCGGTCGGCGGCCGGGCCGGTGATGGCCGAACTCGACCTGACCGACCTGGCTGGACGGCGAGCGGCCAAGTTGTCGGGCGGTCAGAAGCAACGGCTGCAGCTCGCGATGGCGCTGGTCGGCGATCCGCTGTTGCTGGTGCTGGACGAGCCGACGGCGGGCCTGGACGTGCCCGCCCGCAAGCGGTTCTGGCAGATCCTGGCCGAACGGCGTGAGCGCGGGACCGGCGTGCTGCTCACCACGCACATCATCGAGGAGTCCTCGGCCGTCGCCGACCGCGTCGTCGTGCTCGACCACGGCCGCGTGCTCGCCGAGGGCACGCCGGACGAACTGGTCGCGCGGCTGCCCGACCGCACGGTCATCGCCCGGACGGGTCTCAGCTTGGAGCGGCTCCAAGCGCTGCCCGGTGTCGTGTCGCTGCGCAACGACGGCGAGCACGTCCACCTCGGCACGCGTGCGCCGGAAGCGTTGCTGCGAGTGCTGCTCGCAGAGGACCCCGGCCTGACCGACCTGCGGGTCGAGGGCGCCGGGCTGGAAGAGGCAGTGGCCGGTCTGATCGAGAGGGGTGCGGCGTGACGGTGCACATTTCCGGGCACAGTGCCGGGAAGGTCTTCGGTGTCGAGCTCGCGGACGAGCTAAGGGGTATCGTCCGCGAACCCGCCGCGTTGTTCTTCTCCATCGTCATGCCGGTGGCGTTCTTCGCGCTCTTCGTGTCGCTGTTCGGGAAGTTCAGCGACGGCGGGCTGTCCTCCGGCACCACGATGATCGCCACGTTCGGCGCGTTCGGCGTGATCTCGGTCGTGCTGATGAACCCCGGCATCGGCGTCGCGGCCGACCGGGAACGCGGCTGGCTGCGGGCGAAGCAGGTGTCCGCGGTGCCGATCGGCGTGACGCTGGCGGCGAAGGTGGTGGCGGCACTGCCTTACGCGGCGGGGGTGCTGGTCGCGATGACGGCGACGGCGGCCGTAACGGGTGCGTTGAACGCGCCGTTGCCCGCGCTGCTCAGGGTTCTGGGCGTGCTGGTGGTCGGGGCTCTGCCGTTCGCGTTGCTGAGCCTCGCGATCGGGTTCCAGGTCGGCTCGGGTGCCGCGGCCGCCGTGCTCAACGCGATCCTCATCCCGTCCGCCGTCGTGTCCGGACTGTGGATGCCGCTCGACATCATGCCCGCGTTCTTCCGTGACGTGGCGCAGTTCCTGCCGACCTACCACCTGTCACAACTCGCTCGCGCGCAGCTCACCGGCGGTCCCGTGCTGACGCATGTGCTGGTGTTGCTGGGCACGGCGATCGTGGCTGCGGTGCTCGCGGCCGTGTCGTATCGTCATGCGCGGTCATGAGAAAAGTCGCTGGGATCTCCCGCTGGTTGCACCTGATCTACCTGGGGAACCTGCTGTGGGCACCGATCTTCGACCCGGCCACGGACTGGGTGGACTGGGCGCTCGTCGCCGTCGTCGCCGTGGCCTTCGTCCCGATGTACGTGCTGGCGTGGCGGCGGCCGGACCGGGTGCGCTGGTGGTGCCTCGTGCCGACGGTGGTGCTCGGTGCGTTGACGACGCCGTTCAACGCCGGCGCCGCCGTGCTCTTCGTCTACGCGGGGGCGTTCGCTGGCCTCGCGGAGTCACGTCGGGTGGCGATGCGGTGGTTCGTCGGCCTGACCGCGTTGATCTGCGTGTTCGGCGTGGTGTCGGTCGTCGAGATGCCGTACCGGCTGTGGGCGCTGCTGCCGTCGCTGATCTTCCTGTGGGTGATCGGCATCGTGCAGGTCGAGTGGTCCGAACGGGACCGCGAGGGATCCGACCTGCGCATCCGCACCGCGCGGATCGAGCACCTCGCCACCATCGCCGAACGTGAGCGCATCGCCCGTGACCTGCACGACCTGCTCGGCCACACGCTGACCGCGATCGTCCTGCGCGCCCAGCTGGTCGCCGCGGATCCCGCGCGGGCGCAGGAGGAAGCGGCCGAGATCGAACGCACCGCCCGCGCGGCGCTGGGTGAGATCCGCGACGCCGTCACCGGCTGGCGCAGCGCGTCGCTCGAGACCGAACTGGAGGCGGCGCGCACCGCGTTGGCGAGCCTCGGCGTCGAGGTCGTCGTGCGCAGGGATCCCGGACTGGTGATCGTCGGCTCGACCGAGCACGAACTGGCGCTCGCGCTGCGGGAGGCCGTGACGAACGTGGCCCGGCACGCGCGGGCCAGGACGTGCCACATCGGTGTCGAGGCCCGCGAAGGCGAACTGCGGCTGGTGATCGCCGACGACGGCATCGGCGGGCACGCGCCGGAGGGCAACGGGTTGACGGGCATGCGCGAACGGATCGCCGCGCTCGGCGGCCTGGTCGCACGCACCGCCGCGGCCGGCACCACCGTCACCATCGCCGTTCCGCTGAAGGTGGCCACGTGATCAGGGTGGTGCTGGCGGAGGACCAGGCGATGGTGCGCGGCGCGTTCGCCCAGTTGCTCGACCTGCAGCCCGACGTCACGGTCGTCGCGACCGCGGGGGACGGCGACGAAGCCATTGCGGCCGTGGCGGAACACCGTCCCGACGTGCTGCTGACCGACATCGAGATGCCGGGCCGCACGGGGCTGGACGTCGCCCAGGAACTGAGCTCCCGAGGCGACCCGACGCGCGTCCTGATCATCACGACGTTCGCCCGCAGCGGGTACCTGCGGCGCGCGATGGACGCGGGCGTCGCGGGGTACGTGCTGAAGGACGCGCCGATCGCCGACCTGGTCTCGGCACTGCGTCGGGTGCACGCCGGCGAACGCGTCGTGGCCGCCGAGCTCGCGATGGCCGCGTGGGACAGCGCCGATCCGTTGACACCGCGCGAACGCGAGCTGCTGCACGAGGTCACGACCGGCGCGAGCAACGCCGACATCGCGGCCCGGCTGAACCTCGCCGAGGGCACGGTCCGCAACTACCTGTCGACCGCGATGGCGAAACTGGGCGCGCGCAACCGTTCCGAGGCGGCGAACACCGCCCGCGAACGCGGCTGGCTCTAGTTCTTGCGCTGCACCATTTCGTTGATCCAGATCGGAGCGAACGGCGACGTGCAGCCCGCCGGCGTCGGGTAGTCCCTGAGGACCTCCAGGCGTTCGCCGATCTCGATCGCACGGGCGCGCAGTGACGGGTGCTCGATCCCGATCTGAGCCAGGCAGTGGTTCATCGCCCACTGCAGCCGTTCCGGGGCGTCCTTCATGTCCTTCTCGATGACGTCGAGCAGACCGTCGAGGTCCAGGCCCTCCGGCTGCTTCGCCACGCGGTCGACGGTCAGCGCCCAGCCCGCGCTCGCGACCACCGGGTCCGGGTCGTCGAACCACAGCACGCGCAGTTCCTCGGTGTGCGGGCCCTTCTTCACGACGTAGTTCACGAGCCAGTCGTGCACCTTGGGGCGCTTGGCCTCGCGCAGCATGGTGTCGAGCCGGTCGCGCGAGAACGCCTTGGGGCGGCAGATCAGCAGGGCCAGCAGCCGGGCCGCGGTGTCGCCCGTCGCCCACAGTTCGAGCGAGAGGTCCTGCTGGGTCTTGAGGCGCTTCGCGATCGCGCGGAGCTTGCCGAGGTTCACGCCGTGGTCGTCGCCGTGCTTCTCGTTCACCGCGCGCGCTTTGGGGTCGTCGAGCGCGGCCAGTTCGGCCATCAGCCCGGTCACCGTCTCTGCCACCGCTCGACCTCCCGTTCGCCACCGATGCCCGACAGCCTACGAGCCGAAAGGCCGCTCAGTCGCTCAACGCCGCCACCACCGGGCACTGGTCCTGGACGCCGTTCTCCGCGACGTCCAGCAACGCCAGTCGCACCCGGTCGAGGTCGCGCAGCCGTTCCTCGATCTCGGCGACCTTGCCGGTGATCACGTCACCGACGTCGGGCGTAGTGGAGGCGGAGAGGAGCTGCTCGACCTCGGTGAGCGTGAAGCCGAGCCGTGCCGCGCGGCGGATGAACTTCAGCCGCTTCAACGCATCCCGGTCGTAGTGGCGGTAGCCGCCGTGGGTGCGGGCGGTGGGCACGACGAGGCCGCGGCGCTCGTAGAACCGCACGGTGCTGATGCCCACCCCGGCGGCGCGGGCCAGTTCGGATATGCGCACCACCGGACGCTACCTCCGCACCAGCGCGCGCAGCTGGGCCGCGCCCCAGAACAGCTCCAGCACCAGGAACCCGGCCAGCGCCGGGGTGTGCCCGTTCCACAACGCCCACGCGAACCAGAGGCTGAACAGAGCGCGCCCCGCGGTGTCGGCGGCGATCAGCAACGGTTCTGGGCGCAGCCAGCGGACGATCGACCACATCACCACGACCGTGCCGAACAGCGTGGAGAACAGGAGCGTTTCCTCGGTGTGGGGTGTGCCGAGGAGGTCGAGCACCAGCGCGCCGGTCCAGGGCGTGACGAACGCGATGCTCGCCACGAGGTCGTACAGTGCGCCGGCTTTGCCCCAGCGGGTCACGTGATCTTGGGTCATGCCGCTCACGATGCGCCCTGCACCGTGGTGCAAGGTCAAGTCCGTTCCCACTACCGTTGCGAGTGGTTGTCGAACCGAAGGAGTCGCGTGACCGGCCAGATCGTCCGCCACGCCGGCCAGATCGAGGCCGTGCGCGTGCGGTTCGCGGCCGTGCACCAGGCCAGCGCGGTCGTCGTCGGCGACGAGACCGTGTACGGGCGGTTGTGCCGGTGGATCATCCACCCCGTCCTGGAGAAGCACGCCCGGCAGGACGAGCTGGTCTCCTACGTCGAGGAGAACCTGCGTCTGATCGTGGCCGGGTTGTACGACCTCTACGGCGTGCGGCCGCCTTGTCCCGACCCCGTGCGGGAGGCCGCCGTGCCTTCACTGGTCGCGCCGGTCGAGGACTCGGCGCGGGCGGCGATGGAGCTGATCGGGCCGATGCGGGACGTGCTGGACGAGCTCACCGGGTTGCCGGACGTCGTCGCCGCACATGCGATGACCTGGTACAACATCGCGGCCGAGCAGCAGGACATGGCCGACGAGCTCGAGGACTTCCTCGACCAGGACGTTCCCGAGTGGAGCGGCGCCGAGGAGCATCTGCGGTTGATGGGCCACAACATCGACGCGATCCGCGGGCTCAGTTCGGTGTCGGCGGCGTTCGGGGAGATCACCGAGAGCGTTGGGGTGCTGGTCGCGCAGACCCGGCGGCTCGTGCGGGAGTTCGTGATCAGTCTGGCCGTGGCGCCGACGGACGCGACGCTGTGGCGGCTGGCGTGCCGGATCGCGGTGTACGGGGTGGCGCTCAACGCCACCCTCACGCACCTTCAGAACAGGCTCAGCGACTAGGCCGCCCGTTGGGCGCGGCGGCGGGCGATCTGCGGCAGGAACCACATGTAGACGCCCGTTCCCATCAGGACGAACAACGGCAGCAGCGGCACGTACGACACCCACACCACCGAGTTGTCCACGGTCAGTGCGACGGCCGTGAACACGACGGTGGCCATGAAGACCATGCTCACCACGCGGTGGAACTGACGGATTCCCTTGCTGCCGGCCATTTTCGCGGTCCTCCCGATTGCTGTTGAGGACCACGGTAGAAGCGTGGGCTCAGCCGCGCTTCTCGATTCCTGACCGGACGATCGCGCGGGCCTCCTCGGGGGTGAGGTTGCCGGTCAGGGTCAGGCTTGCGAGCCCCAGCGCCAGGGCGAGGAGCTTCTTCGCCGCGTCGCCGACCATCGCCGTCAGCACGGCGATCAGCTCGTCATAGCCCTGGCGGAGTCGCCCGGCCAGCTCCGGATTCGTGAGGGCGTGCGTCTCGAACGCCTGCGCGACGCGGAACAGCCGGCGGTCTTCGTCGGTCGCGGGGATGAGTTCGGTCAGCAGTGCCTCGGCCGGTGACGACTCGGAGAGCCGGGCCTGGACGCGGGCGGTGCCGCGGTCGTTGATCGCGGTGAACGCGGCCGTGAGCAGGTCGTCCTTGCTGGGGAAGTAGTGCTGGACGCGGCCCACGGACACGCCCGCCTGCTCGGCCACGCGGCGGATGCTGACCTGATGGGTGCCCTCGGTGTCGACGATCGCGAACACCGCCTCCAGGATCGCGCCGCGCCGTTCGTCGTGGGCGGCGCCCCTGCCTCGTGCAGGCTTCACTCGGCTCCCTCTTTTCGAGACGTTCGCATTGATTTGACCACATGTCGGATCGCGGCTACCGTCGAGCATCAAATCAATACGTTCGTATTCATCAGGGGGAGCTGTGGAGCTGATCGCACTGGTGTTGCTCGTGCAGGGTGGCGGCGGGTTGATCAACAACCTGACCGGTGGCTCGAAGAGCTGGTTCGCGTTGAACTACGTGGAGATGCCGGACGCGCTGCGCGTCACGGCGTACGCGGTGATGGCGCTGCTGGGCCTGGTTCTCGTGGTCCGCAGGTTCGGCTGGGACTGGTTGAAGAGCTAGTGCTGGTTGAAGAGCTAGCGCTGGTTGAGGAGCTAGTACTGTCGTGCGCCATGCAGTTCCAGTCCCCGGTGCTGGTGGGCCGGGTCGAGGAGACCTCAGCACTGCGGGCCGCGGTGACCAGGGCCGAGCACCGTCGCGGCGGCGCGATGTTCCTGGTGGGGGAGCCCGGAATCGGCAAGTCGCGGCTGGCGTCCGAGATCGCCGGGCACGCTTCGGGCCGCGGGTTTCGCGTGCTCCGGGGACGGGCGAGCAGGGCGGTGCCGCTGCGGGCGCTGTGCGAGGCGGTCCTGTCGGCTTTTCGCAAGGCCGACGCACCGGACGAGAAGCAGCTCGGCGCCTATCTGCCCGTGCTGCTGCGGATGACGCCGGACGCGCCCGCCGGCGTTCCCGATCCGGCCGTGGTGAGGGCCGAGGCCGTCCTGCGGTTGCTCACGGCCGAGAAAACCCTTCTGGTGCTGGAGGATCTGCACGACGCGGACGGCGAGACCCTGGCCGTCGTCGACTACCTGCTCGACAACCTCGCGGACGAACCCGTCCTGATCGTCGCGACGCTGCGGCCTCATCCCGATGGCGCGCACCGGCTGGCGGACGAGGCCACCGCGCGCCGGGTCGCCGGGACGGTGCGGCTCTCCGGGCTGACCGACGAAGAGGTGGCCGAACTCGCCCGACACTGTCTGGGCGAACCCGCGCGGGACGACGTTCTGGCGCAGCTGGTCAAGGTCTCCGACGGCGTGCCGTTCGTCGTCGAGGAGCTGATCAACGGCGACCCGCGGGCCGTGCCGCCGACGGTCGCGGCGGCCACGTTGCGGCGGGTCGACGCCCTTGGACCGGAGTGCGTCGCGTTGCTCGAAGCCGCCGCGATCTTCGGGCGGACGTTCCCTCTCGACGTCGTCACGGCCGTCGCGAACAGCACGGACGAGCTGTGGCAGGACGCCGAACGCGCGCAGCTCGTCCACGGCCACCAGTTCCGGCACTCGCTGACCGCCGACGCGATCACCGGCCGGATGACGCCGACCGCGCGGGCGACACTCGCCAGAAGAGCCGCGAGAGCCACGGAAGCGTTGCGTCCCAGCGAGTTGGAGCTCATCGCCGAGCTGTGGGAGGCGGGCGGCGAGACCGCGAAGGCCGTGGGATGCCTGGTGCGGGCCGGGAAGCACGCCGCCGCGCTCGGCCGGTTCGGCACCGCCGTCGAGTTGCTCGAACGCGGCCAGGCCCTGACCGGCGACCCTGACCTCACCGCGGACCTGCTCGACGCGCTCGCCCTGGTCCTGCCGCTGGCCGCGGTCGTCGTCCCCGCCGACGACGGAGCCAGGGCCTTCGCGCTGGGAGAGCGACTTCAGCAGGCCCTGACCGCGGCGCACGCCCAGCCCGAACGCCGTGCCGCCGTCCGTCTCGCGCAGGCCAGGGTCGCCGCCGTCGCCGGCCAGTGGGAACGCGGCCTCGACCTGCTCGCGACGGCCAAGGAGACCTGCGCGTCCGTCGACGTCGTCAAGGCGGCACTTCTGCTCGGGCTCAACCAGCTCGACCTCCTGCCCAAAGCCCGTGCCCTGGCCGAACGCGCCGCCGCCACGGGCACGCCGGAGATCGTCTGCGAAGCCCTCGAAGTGCTCACCCGCTGCACCAGGGGGCAGGACCTCGCCGAGGCCCGCCAGCACGTCCAGCGCTGGCTGCAGGTCGCCGAGCAGCACGGACTGGCGGCGTGGCGGCTGCGGGCGTTGCTGGAGCTGGGGATCACCGACAAGTACCTGACGGCCGGCGTCGACACGCTGCTGGCCGCCCGCCAGGCCGCGTCCGACACCGGTGCGATCGTGATCCTGATCGCCGCCGATCTGCACCTGGGCGCCACCTACCTGGTGCGCGGTGACTACGAGGAGTCCGCGAGGTACGGGGCGAGTGCTGGAGAGGCCGCCGAGAAGCTGGGCCTGCACGCGTTGAAGGCGCTGGCCGTCGCGATCGAGGCCGGCATCGCGGCCATGCACGGCGACCGCAAGGCGACCGACAGGGCACTGGCCCGGTTGCGTGACCACGGCGGGTCCGAGGAGATCTGGGCGTACAGCTCGGCGGTCTGCGCGTTGATGGAGGAGCGGTACGACCGCGCGTTGGCCGAGTTCGACGAGTTGGAGAAGGCCGTTACGGAACCGCGCATCCTCCGCGGCACCTTCTACCAGGGCCCGCGGTTGCTGGTGCGGGTCGCGCACGGCCTCGCGGGCTGGCGGGAGCACGAACGGCTGGCCGAGTCGCACCTGTCCCAGGTCCGGCTGCACCGCACGTACTTCGCGTGGAGCCGTGCGATCCTGCTGGGCCGCGAAGGAGAGATCGCCCAAGCCGACGCCGCCGCTGCCGAAGCGCTGGACCTGAGCACCGGCCTCGGCCTGCCGCGCTACCTGGGCCTGCGGCTGGCGGGCCCGAGCGCGCTGGCGGACGGCTGGGGCGAGCCGCTGGAATGGCTGCGCGAGGCCGAGGAGCACTTCCACCGGTCCGGTGTGCCCGCCGTCGCCGCCGCCTGCCGGGCCGTGCTGCGCGAGGCCGGAGCGCCTCGGCAACGCCGCCGCCGTGACCACGACACCGTGCCCGCCGACCTGCGCAAAGCCGGTGTCACCGTCCGCGAGTACGAGGTGCTGCGCCTGGTCGTGGACCGGTTCGGGAACGCCGAGATAGCCGAACGGCTGTTCCTGTCCCCCCGAACGGTCGAACGCCACGTCGCGAGCCTCAAGGCCCGAACCGGCCGGCAGAGCCGCGCCGACCTCATCGCCTACGCCCGGCCGCTAATTGGGGGCTCTGTACCCATGTGAGCCGGGCCGCCGCCGGGAAGACTCCCTCACCTGGCCGGCGGCGCTGGACTCGGTGGGGTGTTCAGCGCCGCCGGCACTCATGCCGGAAACTTCCTTGGCGCGAGATGTCGATACCGGGCATCTCCCGTTCGACGCACTGATGAGAGCAAGCGCGAACACCGAGGAGAACCAGATGCGCACCCTGATCGCCACCGCCTTCGTCTCCCTCGACGGCGTCGTCGAGGCACCGGGCGGCGAACCCGGTCACCGCAGCGCCGGCTGGACCTTCAAGGACATCGAGTTCGACGAGGCCGCCTACGAGATCAAGGGTCGTGAGCAGGAAGAAGCCGCGGCCATGATGATGGGCCGCGTCAGCTACGAGGCGTTCGCCCCGGTGTGGCCGACGCTCGACTACTTCCCGCAGTACAACGCGATGCCGAAGTACGTCGTGTCCAGCACGCTGAAGGAGGACCAGCTGGTCGACAACTGGGGCGACATCACGATCCTGCGGTCGCTGGACGACGTCGCCGCGCTCAAGGAGACCGAGGGCGGCCCGATCTCGCTGCACGGCAGCGCGACGCTGAACCGCGCCCTCTCCGACGCGGGCCTGATCGACCGCTACCACCTGCTGGTGTTCCCGGTGCTGCTCGGCGCGGGCAAGCGGCTGTTCAGCGAGTCCGACAAGGACAAGCAGATGCTCAAGGTCGTGGAGAGCGAGTCGTACTCGAACGGCATCCAGAAGCTGGTCTACGACGTCGTGCGCTGAATCAGGTGCACTCTCGCACCGCGGCCACGACTCCGGTGAACGAGTCGACCAGCCAGGTCGGGTTCGCGCTGAGCAGCTGGTCGACGCTGTGCACGCCGTAGGTCACGCCGACGGACGACATCCCGGCACCGTGCGCCATGTGGATGTCGTGCGTGGTGTCCCCGACCATGACCGCGTTCCCCGGTGCCACGCCGAGCTTGCGCAGCACGAGGAGGCCGGACTCCGGGTCGGGCTTGGGTTTCGCGACCTGGTCCGCGCCGACGACGACGGAGAACTCCTCGCGCAGACCGGCCGCGGTGAGCAGCGCCTCGGCGTTCACGATGAACTTGCTCGTCGCGACGGCGAGCCGGAAACCGTCCTCCCGCAACGCCTGCAGCCCGTCGTACACGCCGGGGAACACCAGCTGCGTCGCCATCGGCAGCACGATCTTGCGAAACGTCGACTGGTAGACCTCGACGCATCGGGCGACCACCGGTTCGTCCTCGGGCAGCCCGAGAACCTTCGCGAACGCCGAGGGCAGCGGCAGCCCGATCGTGCCGCGGATGGTCGCGGAGTCCACTGTGGGCAGATCGAGCTGGACGAACACCGCGGCGAACGTCGTGACGATCCCGCGCGGGGAGTCGACCAGCGTGCCGTCCAGATCGAAGATCGCGCAACGGTTCACGAGGAGAACTCCTTCGCGTGGGCGGCGGCGAGCTCCCCGGCGACCTCGGCGGTGTTGATCAGCACCGCCATGGTCGCCTTCGCGGAACGCCCCTCCGTCGCGCGGTCTACGGCACGCTCGAGGTACTTCGTTCCCGCGGCGAGCACGGAGGTGATCACCGACTCGATCTCGGCGCTGTCGATGGCGTCCGCGGGCTTGGTCGGTGTGGTGACGAGGAACGAGCCGGGGCCGCCGAGGGCCCAGTGGCTCTCGATCGCCCTGGCGAGCACGGCCGGGTCGTCGACGCGGTGCGGACCGCGCAGTCCGCTGGACACGCAGTAGAACGCGGGGAAGTCGTCCGACCGGTAGGCGACGACCGGAACGCCGTGCGTCTCCAGGAACTCCAGGGTGAGGCCGAGGTCGAGGGTGCTCCTGGCGCCCGCGCAGACCACCGCGACCCGGGACCGGGTGAACTGGACCAGATCCGGCGAGACGCGGCGCGCGTCGCGGTGCACACCACCGATCTCGGCCGCGGACAGGAACTTCAGCCCCGCCAGCTCGGCCGCGATCAACGAGGACGTGACGGTCGTCGCGCCCATCGTCCCGCGGGCCAGCACGACCGGAAGGTCACGGCTGCCGACCCGCGGAACACCTGGTGTGGAAGCGAATCGCTCGATGTCGGTCTCCGAGAGGCCGACGAGGATCCGACCCTTGTCGATGCCGATCGTGGCGGGCACCGACCCGCTCGCCCGCACCGCGTCCTCGATCAGGCGCGCGGTCTCGGCGCTGTCCGGGCCGGACCTGAGCACGCCCGACTCCAGTGCCACGACGGGCTGCCCCGCCGTGATCGCCTCGGCCACTTCCTCGCCGTACACCAGGGGAATGTTCATCGGCACCTCAGTAGCTCGGGGTCTTGCGCAGGAACTCCTTGCGTTCCAAGATCTCCGGCGCGTAGACCTGGTCCTGCCACGCCTGCGGGTCGACCGGTTCCACGGCGATCGACACGACGCCCTCGTCGCAGCCGAACGCTCGTGTCACCGCCTCGGTGATGGCCGAGACCAGCTCGGACGTCTGCTCCTCGTTGAGCGGGGCGGGGAAGTGCTTGATGTTCACGTGCGGCACCGCGACCTCCTCACGACTGGCCTCCCGCGATGGCGAGGGTGACCGCCTTGGTGACGGCCGCGATCAGTTCGGCCATCTGCTCGTCGGACAGCAGCACCGGCACCGCCGCCACTTCCTCGCGCACGGTGGCGTTCTGCTGCATCGACGCCAGCAGCTCGTCGATGTCGGGCTCGCGCAGCAGGCTGTAGTGGTCGGCCTCCAGCTCGACGATCACCGGATCGGTGACCGAGAAGCCCTCGCTGCCCTCGATGAACGAGTAGTCGTCGCCGCGCGCCTTGAAGATCGTGAGAGGCGCGGTGATCGTGCGCTCGGCCAGCTCGCTGAAGGTGTACTTGAAGGAGAACGTCTCGGTGACGATCCTGATGATCCGCCGCACGAGCTCGCTGTCGAGGTCGCGGAACTCGCCGCTGATGAAAGCCGCGAAGCTGTCGTCGTCCTTCGCGACCTCCAGGCACCGGTCCAGCCGCGCGTCGGTGATGCTGCCCGCGAAGACCGAGAACAGGATCGTCACGAACGCGCTGTTGTCGTAGGACGCCTCGTCGCTGTCCCGTTCCGAGCGCACCTTCGGCGACCCCGGCGCGATCAGGTACAGGTTCGCGATCTCCTCGCCCGCCTGCTCCAGCTGGTAGGCCGTCTCGAACGCGACCCGCGCGCCGAAGGAGTAGCCCCACAACGTGTACGGGCCCTCCGGCTGCACCTCCTTGATGGCCTCGATGTCGGCCGCGGCCATCTCGCGGATCGTGCTGTACGGCGTCTCGCCCTCGTTGATGCCGTGCGCCTGCACGCCGTAGAACGGGCGCTCCGAACGACTTGCGAGCGTGCGCAGGTTCATCGGGTAGCCGCCCAGGCCGGGCCAGCAGAACACCGGCACCGCGTCTCCGTTGGGCTGCAACGGGACCAGCCGCGAGATCGGTCCCTCGTGCAGGCCGTCGACGCGTCGCGAGAGCTGCTCGATGGTCGGCGACTCGAACAGCACCTGCAACGGCAGGGAGGTGCCGAAGTCCTTGTTGATGCGGTTGACCAGGCCCACCGCGATCAACGAGTTGCCGCCGGTCTCGAAGAAGTCGTCGTGCGTCGAGACGGTCTCGCGCTTCATCAGCTTCTTCCACATCTCGCTGATGCGGCGTTCGGTGATGGTGCGCGGCGCGACGAACGGCCGGTCCTGGTCGTCGACGTTGGTCTTGTCCGACTTCTCCAGGGCCTTGACGTCGATCTTGCCGTTCGCGGTGACCGGCAACGCGTCCAGCACCACGACCTTGTTCGGGATCATGTAGTCCGGCAGGAAGTTGACCAGGTCGTCCCGGATCAGCTCTGCCGGGCCCTTCATGTGGACGACGTCCTCCTTCATGCCGGGGCTGCGGCGCTGGTCGTAGGAGACCTTGCCGCCCAGGAAGAAGTACGACGGCCCGTCCTGCCGGCCGGCGGCCTTCAGGACGTCGCAGATGCGCTTGGCCGACGGGAGGTCGTTGTTCGTCTTCGAGCTGTAGCCCGACGACATGAAGCCGAGGTCGACATCGTTGGCGGACAAGCGGTGCATCGTCCGGCCGAGGTCGATGTAGCGCCGCCACAGCTCCGTGGAACGGCCGATGGCGCTGATGCCGAAGCTCGCGCGCTCGTACACCGCCTGGTTGATGGCGATGACGTGCTTGCGCAGCACCAGGTCGTCGGACACGCGCTCGAACTCGCCGTCGGCGAACCGGTACTGGCCACCGGGAAGGTTCGTGACCCGGCCGGGGTGCGTCTGGACGTAGACGTCGACCTCGTCCTCGCGGATGCCGGTGTAGGCGCTCAGCTCGAACGTGCCGAGGTAGTAGTCCTCGTCGGCGACGTCCAGCAGTTCCTTGGTCTCCGGGGTGTGCGCGGCGGCCGTGATGTCGAGTCCGTAGCCGGGCAGGACCTCCTCGAAGAGCCCGACCATGTGGCCGGTCTCGATCTCCAGGACCTCCTGGATGTTGTTGAGGTACACCGACTCGATCGCTGCCTTGCGTCCGATGAAGTGCAGTTTCGCCTGCGCTTCATAGCTTTCCGGCAGCGACGAGATCAGCACGAGCTGGTGGCGCAGCGGGTGGTAGTAGTACAACCCGCTCGGCAGTCCCGCGATGTGGTGCAGTTCCAGGTGGAGCTGGGTCGCGTAGAGCGAGCCCGGTGACGCGTAGCCGTACTTCGGCAGCAGCCGCTGGTCGCTGAAGTGCGCGCCGAAGTAGCGCAGGATCTCGCCCAGTTCGCCGAAGTGGATGGCCTTCGGGTCCTTGGAGCCGGCGCCGATCGGCTTGCGCTCCAGCAACCGCCGCAGGTCGGCGTCGGTGACCTGGCCGCCCTCGTAGAAGCGGTAGGACTTGCGGGAGAAGACGACCTTGCGCTGCAGGCAGCTCGCCTCCTCGCCGGGCAGTTCGAAGCTCTGCCGGTCGCTGAGGTCGTCGCGCACGCCGGGGTTCGACAGCTGCGCGCGGACCTGCAGGCGGCTGGACTTCGACTGGTGGTGCGAGCCGGAGTTGCCCTGGTCCATCAGGGCGGCTTCCTTGGGGTTCAGCTCCACGCACGCGATCAGGTTCTGGAACCCGGTGCGCTCGTCCTCCTTGACGATCACCGCGGCGTTGCGCACCCAGTCGTGCGTCTCGATCGCGAGCCGGATCTCGTCCAGCTCGACCCGGTAGCCGCGCAGCTTGACCTGGCTGTCCGCGCGTCCGGCGAACTGCACGGTGCCGTCGAGGTTCTGCGTCACGAGGTCACCGGTGCGGAACATGCCGTCCACGAACCGTTCCTCGGTCAGCTCCGGCTGGTGCAGGTAGCCGCGGGCGACCTGGACGCCGCCGATGTAGAGCTCGCCGATCTCGCCCGGCGTGACCATGTCGCGGTTGTCGTTCAGCACCAGGTACGTCGTGTTCGCGACAGGCAGGCCGATCGAGATGGACTTCGGCGCCTCGGCGAGTTCGGCGGGATCGACCACGTGCGACGACGAGTTGATCGTCGTCTCCGTCGGGCCGTAGACGTTGATGAGCGCGACGTTCGGCATGTCCGCGACGAACGCCTGGGCGAGCGTGCGGGACAACGCCTCGCCACCGCTGAAGACCTGCTTCAGCGACGTGACGGTGTGGAACTCCTCGGTGTCGATCAACGCCTGCAACAGCGTCGGCACGCACTGCAGCGTGGTGACGCCGTGCTCGCGCATGGTGCCGATCAGCATCTCGGGGTCGCGGTAGATGCCGGGACGGCCCATCACCACGGTGCTGCCGACCGCGGGGGCCAGGATCTCCCACTGCGCCGCGTCGAAGCTCATCGGCGTCTTCTGCACCACGCGCTTCGTGCCGTCGATGGCGTGGGTGTCGTGCAGCCACAGCATCTGGTTGACGATGCTGCGGTGCTCGATCATCACGCCCTTGGGCCTGCCGGTGCTGCCCGAGGTGTAGATGATGTACGCGAGGCTGTCGTGGGCGGGGGAGAAGCCGTCGTCGAACGCCTCGTCGCAGTCGTCGAGCGTGACGATTCTCGTTGTGCTGGGCGCGAGTTCGGCCAGGCGCTGCTTCAGCGCGGGCTGCGTCACGACGACCTTCGTGCGCGAGTCCTCGATCATGTACCGGAGCCGCTCCTCCGGGTACTCCGGGCTCAACGGCAGATAGGCGCCCCCGCCGCAGAGGATTCCCCAGGCGCCGACCACGAGGTCGAGCGAGGGTTCGACGAACATGCCGACGCAGTCGTCCTCGCTGATGCCGAGGCGGCGCAGATGCGTGGCGAGCGCGGAACTCTGCTCGAAGAGTTCGCCGTAGGTGATGCTTTGTTCGCCGAAGACGACGGCCGTGCGATCGGGGTGTTCCTCCACCTGCTTGCGCAGCAGGTCCGGGAGGCAGCCGCCGTCCACTTCAGCTTCGTGCGACATCTCAGAAATCCCCCAAGCGGTCGACAGGCAAGAGTGGTGCGAGCGCGTTCTTGGTTAGTTGAAGAACGTATGAGTAACGGCTCGAAACCCACTGGAGCGATCTGCCTGGTGACCAGCCGAGGAGGTCTACCAGAACCGCCTTGAACGGCAACGGATTCCCGCCCATTGAGACGCGTGGTTCGGTGGCGAATGGTTGCCCCACCGTCCACAGTGGTGTTGGGTAGATGCCAACTTCGAGGGCGGGGCCGCGAGGATGAATGTTCTGCAGTACGTGGCCGATCGTTGGGATCGGCTGTCTTTGCAAGCGTTTCTGCACGTCAGTGCCGTTGTGCAGTGCACAGTCCTGGCGACTGTGCTCGGTGTGGCGATCGGGGTCGCGGTCTATCGCAGCCCGGCCGGATCCGCGCTGGCCACGGCGTTGGCGAGCACGATTCTGACCATTCCGTCGTTCGCGCTGCTGGCGTTGCTGATTCCGGTGTTCGGACTGGGCGCGAACACCACGGTCGTCGCATTGGTGCTTTACGCCTTGTTGCCAATAGTTCGCAACACGGTGGTTGGACTGGCCGGAGTGGATCCGGCTGTGAGTGATGCCGCAAGAGGGATTGGGATGAGCAGATTCGGGGTACTCGCGCGCGTTGAGTTGCGTTTGGCGTGGCCCGCGATTCTCGCGGGAATGCGGGTCGCCACGCAGATGCTGATGGGGATCGCCGTGATCGCGGCCTATGCGAAAGGGCCGGGTCTGGGGTCTGAGGTGTTCTCCGGGCTCGCGAACGCGGGCAGTGCGAACTCGATGAACCAGGCCCTCACCGGAACGATCGGCGTGGTGATCCTCGCCCTGCTGCTCGACGGCGTGTACGTGCTGGTCAACCGTTTCACCGTGTCGAGGGGCGTCCGTGGCTGAAGGCATCGAGATCCGGCTCGACCACGTCACCAAGCGGTATCCGGGGCAGAAGGCGGCCGCGGTCGACGACTTCTCGATGGTCGTGCCCGCCGGGCAGATCGTGGTGTTCGTCGGGCCGTCCGGCTGCGGCAAGACCACGACCATGCGGATGATCAACCGGTTGATCGAGCCGACGTCCGGCACGATCACGATCGGCGGTGAGGACGCGCTGAAGATCGACCCGGACGACCTGCGCCGGCGCGTCGGCTACGCGATCCAGCAGGCAGGGCTGTTCCCGCACTTCACGGTGGCGCAGAACATCGGGATCGTGCCGGGGCTGCTCGGCTGGGACAAGAAGAAGACCGCGGACCGCGTCGACGAGATGATGGACCTCGTCGGGCTCGACCCCGGCGAGTTCTCCTCGCGCTTTCCCCGGCAGCTTTCCGGTGGCCAGCAGCAACGGGTCGGCGTCGCGCGCGCGTTGGCCGCCGATCCGCCGGTGCTGCTGATGGACGAACCGTTCGGCGCGGTCGACCCGATCACCCGCGGGCACCTGCAGGACGAGCTGCTGCGGCTGCAGAACGAGCTCCACAAGACGATCGTGTTCGTCACGCACGACTTCGACGAGGCCGTGAAGCTCGGCGACAAGATCGCCGTGCTGGGCGACCGGTCCACGATCCTGCAGTACGACACGCCCGACGCGATCCTGGCCAACCCGGCGGACGACACGGTGGCCGGGTTCGTCGGAGCAGGTGCGTCGCTGAAGGCGCTGACGCTCATGAGGGTGCGCGATGTCGAACTGGGTCAGGCGGTGACCGCCCGTTCCGACGCCGATCCGTCCACCGTGGAGCTGGGCGGCGAGAAGTTCCTGCTGGTGCTCGACCAGCGCGACCGGCCGTTGCGGTGGGTGCGCGCGAACGAACTGAAGCGTGCGACGTCACTCGCCCAGATCGGGCAGCCGGTGCAGGACTCGGTGTCGTTGCAGTCGACGCTGCGGGACGCGCTGGAGGCGATGCTCACCGAGGGCGGCCGCGCGGTCGTCACGGGTGGTCGTGGCGAGTACGTCGGCACGCTCGACCTCGCTACCGTCACCGAGGTCGTGCAACAGCTGCGGGCGAACGCATGACGGCCGACCGGATCCGGTTCTGGGCGCAACCCGCCTTCGTGCTGCTGGTCGTCGGCGGCGTGCTGCTGTGGGTGTTCTCCGGCGAGCTGACGGCGACCGAGAGGGGCACGCTCAACGCGTCGTCGTTGCTGACGGCTCTGCGCGACCACCTGGCGATGACGGTCGTGGTGACCGCGATCGTGGTGGTGGTCGCGGTGCCGGCGGGCATCGTCGCGACCAGGCCGTGGGCGCGCTGGCTCGCACCGGTGTTCCTGGCGGTCGCGAACGTCGGCCAGGCCGCGCCCGCGCTGGGCGTGCTGGTGCTGTGGTTCCTGGTCACCGGTGCTTCCGGTGGGCTGTGGGTGGCCGCGTTGCCGCTCGCGTTCTACTCGCTTCTTCCGGTGCTGCGCAACACGATCGTCGGCATCCAGCAGGTCGATCCGTCCCTTGTGGACGCCGGTCGGGGCATCGGCATGTCCGCGTCGGGCGTGCTGTGGCGCGTCGAGCTCCCGCTGGCCGTTCCGCTGATCCTGGCCGGTCTGCGCACCGCGCTGGTGCTCGCGGTCGGCACGGCCACGTTCGGCCTGTTCGTCAACGCGGGCGGGTTCGGGTTGCTGATCGACGCCGGCTACAAGCTGAACCTGATGAAGGTCCTGGTGACCGGCTCGGTGCTGGCGGCGGGACTCGCGCTGCTGGTCGACTGGGCCGGCGCGGTGATCGAGCAGTGGTTCGGCCCCAAGGGGGTTCGGTGAAAAGGCTTCTGCTCGTTCTGGTGCTGTGCTTGGCCGGCTGCGGTCTGGACGTCAACAGCGCGTTGCCCTACAAGGTGCTGCCGGGCTCGATCCAGCCCGAGCAGTCGCTTCAGGGCGTCGAGATCACCGTGGGGTCCAAGGACTTCACCGAGAACATCCTGCTCGCCTACCTGGCCGAGATGGCGTTGTCCGCGGCCGGCGCCGACGTGATCGACCTGACCGACCTGAAGGGCTCGCAGACCGCCCGGCAGGCGCTGCTCAACGGCGAGGTCGACGTCACCTGGGAGTACACCGGCACCGGCTGGATCAACTACCAGGGGAACGAACTCCCGGTGCCCGGCGGCGAACAAGCACAGTACGACGCCACCAAGAAGGCCGACCTGGAGAAGTACGGCGTCGAGTGGCTCGCCTACTCGCCGCTCAACGACCAGTACGCGTTCGCGGTCACCGAGGCCTACGGCGAGCAGCACGGCCTCAAGACCACCTCCGACCTGGCCGCGTTCCTCACCCAGAACCCGGACCAGGCGGTGTTCTGCCTGGAGACCGAGTTCACCAGCCGCCAGGACGGTTTCCCGGCCGCGCAACGCACCTACGGGTTCCCGACGACCGAGGTGAAGAACTTCGGCATCGGCACGATCTACTCGGCCGTCGCGGGCGGCACCTGCCCGGTCGGCGAGGTGTTCACGACCGACGGCCGCATCGCCGCGCAGAAGCTCCGAGTGCTGGAGGACGACAAGAAGGCCTTCCCGCAGTACAACGTCGCACCGACCGTGCGCGCCGAGTTCCTCGCGCGGTACCCGCAGATCCGCGGCCCGCTGGAGAAGGTGAGCGCCGCGCTGACCAACGACCAGATGATCGAGCTGTGCCGTCAGGTCGACGTGGAGGGCAGGGACGCGGGCGAGGTGGCGCGCGACTGGATGGTGTCGAAGGGGTTCATCAGGACGGACTGATCAGCGCATCGCCCGTCCGACCGGAGGCAGCACCGAGACCATCGCCGCGGCGAGCCACAGCATCAGCGCGATGCCCGGCACGATGATCAGCGTGCCACCGTGGTTGATGGTCAGCCGCACGACGGCGAAGACGTAGTAGGCGACCACGAGGAACCCGAGTCCGGCCAGGACCCAGCGCGCGAACCCGAGCCGGGCGATCACCAGCGCGGCGAACAGCAGCACCACACCGCCCGCGACGTAGGTGGCGACGATCGCCGGGTCGCCGTTGGCGATGAAGCCGCGCCCGAACGCCAGTCCCAGCAACGCGACGGCGGCCTCCGGGGTCTGCCGGATGCCCTTGCCGTCGGCGGAGTTCAGCCCTGCCAGCACGAAGCACAGCACCGCGACGAGCAGCCACAGCCCACCCGCGAGGAACGCGGGCGCGACGCTCGGCCGCAACGGCTGGCCCCAGCCGGGGGCCGGGCCGTAACCCTGGCCGTGTCCCTGCGGCTGCTGCGCCTGCCAACCCTGGTTCGGATGCACGGCAGCCACCATACGAGCCGTGAGGCCAGGCCGCAGGGAATTCGCAGAAGGCCCAGCGCGGCAGGCGTTTTGCCCGATTGACGTTGCCGGTCCAGCGCGGGAGGTTGTGGGGAAACCGAAGGGGGAGAAGCGAATGCGAGCAACCCTGTTAGGTGTCTTACTGGCCGTGAGCGGCATGGTGGTCGCGGTGGGACCGGCGAGTGCGGCTGGACCGTGTTCGGTCGACTCGACGCGGACCACTCCGGGCGGCTACGTCGCCAAGGTGTCCTGTTCCAGTCCGACCGCGTTCATCGACGGGTACGGCAGCACGACCGGCGACGCGAACCGGGAAGCGTTGCTGCTGAGGCAGTTCCAGAGCAACGGCGGGCCGTTCTGCAGCGGCGACCTGAGCCGGACGGCGGCAGGCGGGTTCGAGGTCAAGATGTCGTGCGCGAAACCGACCTCGTTCGTCAACGCCTTCGGCACCACGCTGACGGACGCGGCGCGGGAAGCCAGGCTGCTCAAGGAGATCGCGCCCGGCCGGTACTGCTCGCACAACGGCGTGCGCGCCGTCTCCGGCGGTTACGAGGTCCAGGGCGGCTGCACGAAGCCGACCGTCTGGTTCAGCGGTGTCGGCAGCACTGTCACGCAGGCCGCGGAGAACGCGCGACTGTCCTCAGGCGTCGGCTGAGTTCTTGCGGTCGGTGTGGCCCAGCGAGCGTTCCGGTGCCACCCGGTCGCGCACGAGCTGCTTGAGCACGGCGAGGTCCGGGAAGCCCTCCTGAACCTTCCGCGACCACAGGGTCTCGCCGTCGAGCCGCACGTCGAACACGCCTCCGGTACCGGGGATCAGCGCGACCTCGCCCAGTTCCGCGGTGAACGTGGTCAGCAGCTCCTGCGCGGTCCACCCGGCGCGCAACAGCCACCGGCACTGGGTGCAGTACTCGATCTCCAGACGCGGTGTCCTCATGTCCGATTCTTAACAGACTCCCCGGAGCGGGTCGCGTCCCTGCCCCAGCTGGCCAGCAGCTGCAGTGCCTCGGCGGACGGCGTGCTCGGCTCCGCGTGGTAGGTGGTCAGGAAGAGGTCGGGCTCGCTGGGCATCCGCAGCGTCTCGTACGACAGCGTCATCTCGCCGACGAGCGGGTGGCGAATCGCCTTGGTGCCGAAGGACTTCTCCTTGACGTCGTGCCTTGCCCAGAGCTGCCGGAACAGCTCGCTCTTCACCGACAGCTCGCCGATCAGGGCGGTCAGCTCGGGGTCGTTCGGGTAGCAGCCCGCGTCCATCCGCAGGAACGCCACGACGTCGGAGGCCTTGCTCTCCCAGTTGACGAAGAGCTCCTGGTAGGAGGGCCGGAGGAAGATGAACCGCGCCCAGTTCCGGTCACGCGGCTCCAGTTCGCCCCAGTCGCCGAACAACGCCGCCGCCATCGGGTTCCACGCGAGCACCTCGCAGCGCCGTCCGCCGATGTACGCGGGCACGTTGATGTTGTCGAGCAGGTACCTCAGCGCCGGGCGGACGTTGCTGCGCCCCACCTTCTTCTGCTTCTTGTTGTCGTACGGGCAGGCGGCGAGGTTGCGCAGGTGCGTGTGTTCGGCATCGTTGAGCCGCAACGCGCCTGCGATCGCGTCCAGCACCTCGTCCGAGACGTTGCGGCCGTTGCCCTGCTCAAGCCGTGTGTAGTACGCCACGGAGACGCCCGCGAGCTGCGCCAGTTCCTCACGGCGCAGGCCCGGGACACGGCGGGTGCGGCCGTATCGGGGCAGTCCGACGTCGTCGGGGGACAGCCGCGCCCGGCGGCTGCGCAGGAACTCGCTCAGCTCGGTGCGCGGGTCTACGTCCATGCCCTCGAGTATCCCCGGCCTGGGCGAACCGTGCCTGCTACTGCTGGTGGTAGGCACGGCAGACGTACGAAAACCAGGTGTCTGGGTAGCTCCTCGGAACCCCGGCAGTGTCGTCCTCGACACGACAACGAGGAGAAAACCTGATGAGCACCGTCGCTGCCTACGCCGCTCCAGCACCCAAGGCACCGCTGGAGCGCACCACCATCGAACGTCGCGCGGTCGGCGCGCACGACGTCCTGATCGACATCAAGTTCGCCGGCATCTGCCACTCCGACATCCACCAGGTCGACGAGGGCTGGGGCCAGGGCATCTTCCCGATGGTCCCCGGCCACGAGATCGCCGGCGTGGTCGTCGAGGTCGGTTCCGAGGTCACACGCCACGCCGTCGGCGACCGGGTCGGCGTCGGCTGCATGGTCGACTCGTGCCGTGAGTGCGAGTTCTGCCTGCGCGGGCTGGAGCAGTACTGCGCGAACGGCAACACCATGACCTACAACGGCATCGACCGCCGCGGCGACGTCACCTACGGCGGCTACTCGCAGCAGATCGTGGTCGACGAGAACTACGTCGTGCGCATCCCGGACGCGCTCCCGCTCGACGTGGCCGCGCCGCTGCTGTGCGCGGGCATCACGCTCTACTCGCCGCTCAAGCACTGGGGCGTCGCACCGGGCAAGAAGGTCGCCGTCGTCGGCCTGGGTGGGCTCGGCCACATGGGCGTCAAGATCGCGGCCGCGCTCGGCGCCGAGGTCACCGTGCTGTCGCAGTCGTTGCGCAAGAAGGACGACGGGCTCAAGCTCGGCGCCCAGGACTACCGCGCCACCAGCGACCCGGCCACGTTCACCGAGCTGGCCGGCAAGTTCGACGTGATCGTCTCGACGGTGTCCGCGCCGCTGGACTTCACCGCCTACCTCGGGTTGCTCAAGACCGATGGCGCCCTGGTGAACGTCGGCGCGCCGGAGGAGCCCGTCTCGATCAACCTGTTCGGGCTGCTCGGCGGTCGCAAGACGCTCGCGGGGTCGATGATCGGCGGCATCGCGGAGACCCAGGAGATGCTGGACTTCTGCGCCGAGCACGGCCTGGGCGCCGAGATCGAGCTGATCAACGCCGACGAGATCAACACCGCCTACGAGCGGGTGCAGTCGAGCGACGTGCGGTACCGGTTCGTGATCGACACCGCCACGATCTGAGGACCGCGCCGTGCCCGCTCAGCTGGGCGGGCACGGCACCCCGGTCGTGTAGGCCTTCGTGGCGCCCGCGATCACCGTGTCGAGCTGCAGGAGGGTCTCCTGCAGCTCTTCGATCTGCTTCACCACCGACGAGCGGTGCCCGCGCAGCTTCGCCAGGACCTCCGGTGCCGCCACCCCCGTCACCACGCACGGCAGCATCTCCAGGATCGACGCGCTGGAGATCCCGGCGGCGTAGAGCTGCTGGATCAGCTTGACCCGGCCGACGGCGTTCTCGGCGTATCTCCGCTGCCCGCTCCCGCTGCGTTCGGAGGAGAGAAGGCGCTGCTCCTCGTAGTAGCGCAACGCGCGCACGCTCACGCCTGTGCGTTCCGCCAGCTCACCGATGCGCATTGAGACCTCCGCCACAAAAGCTACCTCTGACGTCAACGTCAGGTTTCTAGCGTAGCTCTCATGCTGCTCACGAGCTACGAACTCGGAAACCTGACCCTGCCGAACCGCCTCGTCATGGCGCCGATGACCCGCGCACGGGCCGTTGATGGCAAACCGACCGAGGCCACGGCCACTTACTACGCCCAACGTGCCACCGCCGGGCTCATCGTCACCGAAGGCGTGCACCCGAACGCGGTCGGCCAGGCCGGTCCGTTCATGCCGGGCGTCCACACCGACGAGCAGGTCGCGGCCTGGCGCGTGGTCACCGACGCCGTGCACGCGAACGGCGGACGCATCTTCGCCCAGCTCATGCACGGCGGCCGCATCGGTCACGCCGAGGTCGCCGGGCACCAGCCCGTCGGTCCGTCGGCGATCGCGGCCGGCACCGACGTGTTCACCCCTACCGGCATGAAGCCCGCGCCGGTGCCACGCGCGTTGTCCGCGGCCGAGGTCGCCGACCAGGTCCAGGCGTTCGGGGACGCGGCCCGCAAGGCCGTCGACGCCGGGTTCGACGGGGTCGAGCTGCACGGCGCGAACGGCTACCTGATCCAGCAGTTCCTGTCCTCCAGCGCCAACGAGCGCACCGACGGCTACGGCGGCTCGATCAGCGGCCGCATCCGGTTCGCCGTGGAAGCGGTCGAAGCGGCCGTGGACGCCATCGGCCCTGACCGCGTCGGCATCCGGCTCTCACCGGGCGGCGAGATCCAGGGCATCGTCGAGGAGAACGTGCCCGTGCTCTACGGCGAGCTGCTGAAAGCGTTGCCGGACATGGCTTACATCCACGTGCTGGCGACCGTGGACGACGAGCGGCTGATGGAGTTGCGCAAGGCGTGGCCGAGCGCGTTCATCCTCAACCCCGGCGGCCAGATCGGCCCGAACGAGAGCACCCAGGAGCAGGGGGAGCGCTGGCTCGCCAACGGCGCCGACCTGATCAGCTACGGGCGCGCGTACATCGGCAACCCCGACCTGGTCGAACGGTTCCGCCAGGGCCTGCCGCTCACCAGTTCCGACCAGGAGACCTGGTTCCAGACACCCACCGGGTACGTCGACTACCCCAGCCATCAGCACTGAAGCGCGCGCAGCAGGTGGTCGACGAGCCGTTCGAGGTAGTCGGGCTCGACCTCGGCCCGCCGGACCGACAGTCGCCAGTAGACCGGGGCCGCGACCAGGTCCAAGGCGATCTCGAAGTCCAGATCCGCCGGTAGTTCGCCCCGGTCGATCGCCCGCCTCAGCGTCACGGCGCCGAGCGCGCGCCGGGGTTCGCCGATCGTCGCGGCGATCGCGTCGGACAACGCCGGAGTGCGGACGGCCTCGGCGGTGAGGTCGGGCAGGATCGTGGCGAACCGGGGGTGTGTCAGCCAGTCGTGCACGGCCGTGACCGTCGCCAGCAGGTCGCCGCGCAACGACCCGGTGTCCGGAACCTCGGCCAGTGGCACGGAGAACTCCGACAGGGCCGCGACCACCATGTCCTGTTTGGACGGCCATCGCCGGTACAGCGCGCTCTTGCCGACCTCCGCGCGCTTGGCCACGGCCTCCATCGACAGCCGGCCGTAGCCGTGCAGGGCGAGCTCGTCGAACACGGCGTCGGTGATCGCCTGCGTCACCTGGGGCTGCAGGACGGCTGCTCCGGTGGGGGTGCGCTTGGTCATGGCGCACATCATAGGACTGGACGAGACGGTCCCGTCCCGCCTAGTGTTGTGGACGGGACGGAACCGTCTCGTCCATTTCTATCTGAGGAGCTTTCGTGGACCTCATCCCGAGGGCACTGCAACTGCTGCTGGACAAGGACATGATCGGGTTCGCCGGCCTGTGGGCCGAGGACGGCGTGGCGGAGTTCCCGTTCGCCCCGCCCGGTTGGCCGGCCAGGCTGGAGGGCCGCGCGGCGGTCGAGGACTACGTGCGCGACTACCCGAAGAAGCTCGACATCCGGAGCTTCCCGAGGCAGGTCGTGCACCAGAGCACCGACCCGGACGTCGTCATCGCCGAGTTCGAGGCCGAGGGTGTCGTGGTCGCGACCGGAGAGCCGTACCGGGCCGCCTACATCGTCGTGGTCACGACCCGCGACGGCGAGATCGTGAGCTACCGCGATTACTGGAACCCGCTGATGGTGCAGGACCTGGCGTGGTCGCACTGATCATCGGCGGCACCGGCACGACCGGCAGCCGCCTCGCCTCGTTGCTGCCCGACGCCCGAGTCGGCACCAGGAAACCGGTGCGGCCCGGCCAGGTCCGGTTCGACTGGGACGTGCCGGCGACGTTTGAACGCGCGCTGGAGGGGATAGATCGTCTTTACCTGATCCCCCCGGTCGGCGTCGTCGATCCCGCGCCGGTGGTCGAGTCGCTGCTCACTCGAGCGCGGCTCGTGCGGCGAGTGGTACTGCTGAGCTCGTCCGCGGTGCCGGAGAGCGCCACGGGGATGGGCGCTCTCCCGGCGCTCGTGCGCGCCATGCCGGAGTGGGCGGTGCTACGGCCGTCGTGGTTCATGCAGAACTTCACCGGCGACCACCTCGTCGCCCAGGGCGTCCGGTCCGGTGAGATCGTCACCGCTACCGGGGACGGCAGGGTCGGGTTCATCGACGCCGCCGACATCGCCGCGGTGGCCGCGCGGGCGTTGACGGATCCGTTGCCGCACAACACCGAGCACCTGATCACCGGTCCAGAGGCGCTCAGCTACGCCGATGCCGCCGCGATCATCACCGAGGTCACCGGGAAGCCCGTGCGGCACCGTTCGGTGAGCACGGAGGAGATGACCGAACGGATCGCGTCGGTGCTGCCGAAGGAGTTCGCCGCCATCCTCGCCGCGCTCGACGAGGACATCCGCGGTGGGGCGGAGGACCGGGTCGCCACGACCGTCGAGGACGTGACGGGCAGGCCCGCCCGGTCGTTCCGCGACTTCGTCAGGCGAACGTCCAGCGCGTAGCGCCACCCGGACCCGCGGTGGCCACGGCGTGCGCGCCGTGCAACGTGATCCGGTAGACGTACCAGGGTCCCGCGCCTCCGCTCGGCGCCATGAAGGGCGCGGTGAACGCCGCGCCCTCGCGTTGTGCGGGCCAGCCCGACTCCCGGTACCTCGCGGCGACCCTGTCCAAAGTGGACTCGTCGCCGACCAGGCGCGCGTCGCCCTCCAGCACGAGGTCCATTCCGGTCAGCCGCACCGAGATCGTGCAGGCGGGATTCTCCGCCAGGTTGCGCGACTTGCGGGTGTCGAGCCCGCTCACGAAGTACAGCGCGTCCTCGAACCAGATCGCGCCTATGCCGACCGAGTGCGGCCTGCCGTCCGGTCGCACGGTGTTCAGGAAGAACGGCACGTCCTTCGCCGCGGACTCGGTGGCGAGAAGGTCCTGTGCCTGGCTCCACGGCAGAGCGGCGTTGCCGTACTGGTCGAGGTTGCGGGTGTCGATCGTCGAGTTCGTCATACAACTACGTCGAACGAGGAACCGCGTTTTCGACGAGTCAGCGCACCGATTCGCACGGAACCATGAAGAACCAGTCGTCAGGCGCGTGCTCCAGCCGTGCTTCCGTCGCTCCCGCAGCGCATTCCGCACGGGCGTTCGCGAGGCTCTCGTCCCACGCGACGCCCGTGAGCACCGTCTTCGGCTCCCGGATGTAGGCGAACACGCTGACCACCACGAGGAATCCGATCAGGTAACGGCTTCCGGCGACCACCGCGCGTTCCCACGTCTTCGCCGGCGTCGCGTCGAGGCCCACGAAGATCGCGGTGAACAGGAACAGACACGGCGCGATGCTGTAGCGCTGCGCGGCCATCACCACGTCCTCCGCCTGCACCTGCAGGACCTGCGTCCAGTTCAGCACCAGGCACGCCACGATGAGGATCACGCAGTAGGCACTGGCGACCAGCGCGAGCGTCCGCCCGGCCCGGTCACCGAACCGCAGGCCCGCCGCGATCGGCACGGCGGCGGCCAGCAGCGAGCCGAAGATCAGCAGGTTGCCCATCGCCGGGTAGAGCTCGCCGGCCCGCTCGGATCCCGTGAACGCCACCACGGGCACCCGCAGCAGGCTCGCCAGCAGCACCTGCACCGGGTCGACCTCGTCGTGCGAGTACGGCGTGCGCGACGCGAACAGCATCGTCAGCCCCTGCACGGCCAGCCCGGCGAGGAACGCGATCGGCACCTCCTTGCGCGGCTGGAAGAGCCGCAGGAGCGCGATCGGCGCCAGGATGAACACCAGCGGGCTCGTCAGGGCGGCGAGGACCACGAACAGCGCGATCGGCACGCGCGGGGCGTTGCGCCACAACAACGCCCAGAAGGCGCCGTAGAGCAGGAACCAGTGCAGGTTCGCCATGTTGTTCAACGTCTCGGAGTTGCCCGCCGGCAACACGATGACGAGCGCGGCCAGCGCGAACCGCATCGGTGTCGACTTCAGGTACGCCTTCGAGGCCGCGAACGTGATCAACGCGATGAGCGCCCGCAACACCGCGGCGCAGACCGCGAACCCCGCGGCCGTCCACTCCAGCGGCAGCAGCGCGACTAGTTGGGCGACCAGGCGCGGCAGCATGTGCAGGTAGCCGCCGTACGGGTCGGTCAGGTTCGACAGCACGGGCGAGCGGACGGCGTCGACCATGAACCGGGCGCCGTCCTCGGCCCACAGGTGGTCGAGCCGGGACCAGCCGGCCGGGATGAGCAGCAGGAACGCCATCGCGGCGACGAACCCGCCCAGGAGACCCAGCCACGCCAGTTCGTGCCGCGGTTCGTCCGGCTGCGGCAGCACGCTGTCCGCGAGCGCACTGGGCCGTTGCACCGTGAAAGCCATCAGTCGGTCCCCCGTGTCCGATTTCGAGCCAGGGGAGAACGTAGCCGGTCAGGGCCTGACGAGGTCCGGCAGGCGCTCGTACGCCGCCCACTGCTCGGCGGACACCGTGCTGATCTGGGACGAGTTCAGCGCCGCGAGCTCCGTCGAGCCGACCACCCACAGCTTGCCGTCGAGCAGCAGCCCGACCGCGCCGTCCGGGCTGCTCACCGCGGGCGCACCGGCCGGGACCTTGGCCGTGAGGTTGAACGACTCGACGCCCTGCGGACGGGTGCCGAGCACGCCGCGGGAGAACTTCTCGGCCACCGAGCGGCGTTCGAACCGCATCAGGTTGCCGCCCGCGATGACGTCGAGCGTGCGTTCCGGGGAGGGCACCGCGAAGCCGTTGAGAACCCTCGCCTCGGCCGCGGTGGCGCATCCCCTGGTGCCCTTCACGTCGATGCCGAAGTGGGAGATGTTCGTCGGTCCCGCAGGGCCGTCGACGGTGCCGCGCAGCACGTCGATCGCGACTCGGCCGCACGGGTCCTTGGCGTCGATCGGCGCGTGGCCTTCGGGCGTGCGCAGGAGGCCGGGGCCTTCCTTCCACGGACCGGGGATCAGCACGGGCTCGAACGGGTGGCGGGTGAAGTCCCTGTTCCAGAACGTGATGGTGGTGCCGTTGTCGGTCTCGTGGGCGATGGCGAACGACGACACCGCGTCGATCCACATCCAGTCCGCGCTGAACGCCTCGACCACCGACCGGGTGCGCGGCCCGTTGTTCGACGTCACCGGCTTGAAGCCCTGCTGGCCGAGCGCCTCGACGCCCTTGGCGAACGTCGGGTCCTTCGAGCGCAGCACGTACTGGCCCGCGCCGTTCTGGTGCGAGGCGAGGCCGGTGGTGTCGGTGAACATCAGGTACACCCAGCCGTCGAGGTAGATCGCCGACTGCTGGCCCGCGCCGTAGGTGTTCTCGCGGATGTTGTCACCGGCCGGGCCGAGGATCGCCTGGCCGCCGTTCTCGCGCGTCCAGGTGATGCCGTCCTTGCTGGACGCGACGCCCGCCGAGCTGCCGTTCGCGTGGTTGTCCCGCGAGGCGCCCGTGTAATACATGTAGTAGACGCCGCCGATCTTGATCAACGACGGGTCGCAGGTGTGCATCGCGTCGAAGCTGCCGCCGCTGCCGGAGAACACCGGTGCCGCCGTCGAGAACGGTCCACCGACGGACGGGCCCTCGCTGTAGAGGATGTCGTCGCCGCCGGGCGGTGCCGCGCTCAGCTGGCTGCACCACCACGCGCGCACCTTGCCGCTTTCGAGCATCACGGCGGGCGCGTAGTTGTACGGCGCGTCCCCGGCCCCGGCGATCACCGTGCCACCGCTCTGGCGGCCGTTCTCCGCGGTGAGCTTGAGGTTGTCCCTGGGAGGCGACGCCTTTGCCGGCTTCTTCGACGAAGTGGGCTTGGTCTGCTCAGACGGTGCTCCGACCGGGTCGCCGACCGCCGCGTTGGTGCACGCTGTAACCGCACTGACCAGCGCGAGCGCAGCGAGTAACGCGAGAGGTCGACGACTCAGGGGCACTCACCCATCATAGTGATCAGGTCCTCCGTACGGGTGAAGTGCGTTGGCGCAAACCGATTCATGCCCTCTCGATTAGTCCTTCTCGTCGCCGCGACAAGCGCGATTCCGCTGCCCAAGAGCACAATTTCGGCGGTTTGAGGCGCCAACGGAGACGCACCGGTGTTAGCCGGATTTGTGGCTGGAACGTGCGTGGTGGCACCAGGTCTCCGGGGTTCTGCACGACCGATGGCAGCCGAGCCGGGCCAGGCTGCTGCGGCGGTGCTGAGCAGGACGAACCTGGGGTCAGCGGGAGGTCGTCGAGCCTGTCGCCGGCCCCGTAGAACCCGGAACGCTTCGGCGCCGGTGACCGTGCGCTTCGTGTCTGTGACGATGAGCACACCCGTGTCGTTGGCGGAGAGCCTGCCTGCCTTCAGCTCAGCTGGCCGGTGGGTGCTCGCGGACCGCGCAGCGGCGGCGGAACCAGGCTAGGAACTTCGCCGGGTCACCGCCCTGCCGGAGCGCGGACACCGCGCCGGTCAGCGGGAACATCGCGGCGTGCGTGCGCGACCGTTCGTAGAGGCCGGGCCGGACCCGCTTGACCAGTGGCCAGCCGTAGCCGGCGAACGCGGCCGCGTCGAGGGCCGGATCGCCGGCACAGGCGAAGTCCCAGTCGATGATTCCGCTGATCTTTCCGTTGTGCCGGCGCAGGTTCACCGGTGCCAGGTCGCCGTGCACGAATCCCGTCACCTCCGGCAGGTCCGCGAACCGTTGCAGGACTTGCGAGGCCTGGGCGCGTTCGTCGGCGTCGAGCAGCGGGAACACCAGCTCGGTGATCTCCTCCGCTGCCCGCCGGCCGCCCGCGTGGTGCAGCGGTTCATCAAGCAGCGCACCGAGTTCGGCGTCCGGTTCCACTGCGGCGAGCGCGTCCAGCACCTCGCGGACGGCCTCGTCGCTCGCGGTCTCCGCGGGCTCGCCGGGCACGTAGGAGAGGACGACGTGAGCCTCGCCGAGCGGCAGGTCCAGCCGGTCCTCGATGACCTCCGGCACGGCGAACGGCAGGTCCAGGCGTGAGATCAGGCGGAGTGCCCGCGCGCGACGCCTCGCGTCCACGAGGTCTCTGCGGGGGAACCGGGCGACCCACTTCCCCTGCACCACAACGGCATCGTTGAACGTGCCGCGCGCCAGTTCCGCACCCGGCGTCCTGAGCAGGTCCTCGACTGTCATCAGCTGCCCAGGTATCGGACGACGGCCATCACGCGGCGGCTCACGCCGGACGAGCCGGAGAGGCCGAGCTTGTCGAAGATGGCGTTGATGTGCTTTTCCGCGGCGCTCTGCGAGATGTGCAGCTGCGTGGAGATGCGGGCGTTCGTGAGGCCTTGGGCCATCAGTTCGAGGACGGCCTTCTCCCTCGCCGTCAGCGTTTCGAGCGGGTCGACGTGGGTGGTCCTGGTCAGCAGCCTGCGCACGACCTCCGGGTCGAACGCCGCGCCGCCCGCCGCGACCCTGTCCAGCGCCTCCAGGAACTCGTCCACCTGCGCCACGCGGTCCTTGAGCAGGTAGCCGACCTTGCCGCCGGTGCTGGTGATCAGCTCGGTGGCGTAGCGGTTCTCGACGTACTGGGACAGCACGAGGACGCTGACCTCCGGCCACCGCTCGCGGATCTCCAGCGCGGCACGCATGCCGTCGTCCTTGTGGTCCGGCGGCATCCGGACGTCGGTGACCACGATGTCCGGCCGGTGCTCCTCGGTGGCCTTGATCAGCTCCGGCGCGGTGCCGACGGCGGCCACGACGTCGTGGTCCTCCTCGGCGAGCAACCGGATCAGGCCCTCGCGCAGCAGCGTCGAGTCCTCGGCCAGGATCACTCGCACGGCAACCTCGCGTAGATCGTGGTGGGACCGCCTTCAGGACTGGTCACCTCGAACGTGCCGTCCACCGCCTTGACTCTCCTGGCCAGCCCGGACAGCCCGGTGCCGGTGGGATCCGCGCCTCCGAAGCCGTCGTCCCACACCATCACCGTGATGTCGCCGGGCGTCGGCCAGACGGAGATCTCCACGACCGTCGGATCGGCGTGCTTGGCCGCGTTGTTGACCGCTTCGGACGCCACGAAGTAGATCACCGTCTCCAGTGCCGTGCCGGGCGACGCCTTGAGCTCGTTGCTGATCGCGACGCGCACGCTCGACCGCTCCGCCAGCACCTCGAGCGCCGTGTCCAGCCCCGAGTCGTCGAGCACGGCGGGGTAGACGCGGGTGGCGACCTCGCGCAGTTCGTCGATGGCCTCGCCCGCCGTGAGATGCGCCTGCTGCAGCAACTCCTGCAGCTGCTCCTCACCCTTGGCCCGGCGAGCCCTGCCGATCAGCATGCCGAGCGCGACGAGCCGCTGCTGAACGCCGTCGTGCAGGTCGCGTTCGATGCGCCGGCGCTCGTCGTCGATCGCCTCGATCACCTCGGCCCGCGTGCTCGTCAGCTCCGCGACCCGTTGCCGCAGCAGCGTTTGCTGACTCGTCCCGAGCATCGCGGTGGCGAGCCAGCGGTCCAGCACCGCCACCCCGACCACCCCGGCCGTGGTCACGAAGATGACCAGCGCACCCGGAATCGCCACCAGCGCGATCAGTTCGAGGGTGACACGATCCCCGTCCTCGATCAGGCTCCAGTCGCCGTCGAAGAGACACGCCGTCACCATCGAGATCGCGACGGCGTACCAGAACGCCAGCATCCAGATCACGCCCGCGCCGAGCGCGCCGACCAGCCACCGCACCGCGAGGTAACGACGGCATCCCTTTCGCGTCAGCGGGTTCGTGTGCACGGCCCGGTCGAACCGCGCGATCCGGCCCAACTCGTATTCGGTCTGCCCGACCACACCCACGTCGACGGCCGCGGCGGCGAGACCCAGCAGCCCCGTCACCGAACCGATCGTGAGCCCGGCGAGCATCCGGAACCAGCCGCGCACCGGAGAACCCGCACTGAGCTGCCCCTCCTGATGCACATTCGCCACCGTACTGGCCCATCCGATCCCGGGCATTGCGGTTTACCGCAGTATCGCCCTGCGGTTTCCCCCACGATTCCCGACGGACAACCTCATGGTCCGGCGTGTCACCCATTCCTAACGTGGACCCCGACCGAATCGCCTTTGTGTGAAGGGAAATCCAATGCTGGCTGAATGGGCCGTCTCGCTGATGGAGTCACTGGGAGGAGTGGGCGCGGCCGTGGTCGTGGGCCTGGACAACCTGTTCCCGCCCATCCCGAGCGAACTGGTGCTGCCCCTGGCCGGCTTCTCCGCGAGCAAAGGCGTGTTCAGCCTGCCGGCGGCCCTGTTCTGGACCACCCTCGGCTCCGTGGCGGGAGCCGTCATCGTCTACCTGGCGGGCATGCTCCTGGGCCGTACCAGAACCCGCGCACTGGTAGCCCGAATCCCGCTGGTCCGCGTATCGGACTTCGACAAGACCGAAGCCTGGTTCTCCCGCCACGGCACCAAGGCCGTGTTCTTAGGTCGAATGGTGCCGCTGTTCCGCAGCTTCATCTCGCTGCCCGCGGGCGTGGAACGCATGAACTTCCCGAAGTTCCTCTTGCTCACCACGCTGGGCAGCCTGATCTGGAACACCATCTTCGTAGGAGCCGGCTATGTGCTGGGCGAGAACTGGCACCGAGTCGAGTCCTACGCGGGAATCTTCCAGAAGCTCGTGATCGCCGCGGTAGTCGTCGCCATCACGCTCTTCGTCGTCACCCGCCTGCGCCGGCGCTCCTCGGGCGACCCGGAGGCGACGGCCGTCTTACCGCGCGTGAAGCGCTGATGCTGCCGCGCAACACAATCCGGCCGCCCCGCGTCAGAGCCGGCATTCTCGGCTTCGTGCGATCGCTGCGAGCCGCGTCGTCAGTTCGATCGTGGTGTCAGGCGTCAGCGATGACGTTGCCGCGCAACACGATCAGGCTGGGACGCGTCAGCACGGACGGATCCTCGACCGGGTCCGCGTCGTAGGCCACCACGTCGGCGAACCCGCCGTCCTCCAGCCCAGGCAGCCCCAGCCACTCCCGCGCGGTCCACGACCCGGCCCCGATGGCGGCCTCCACCGGCATCCCGGCCTTGATCAGCCACGAGATCTCACCCGCCACCTCGCCGCAGGGCTTGTCGTCGGTTCCCGCCAGCACGGTCACCCCGGCTTCGTGCGCCGCCCGCACGGTGGGAAACGCGTGCTCCCACCCGCCGAGCAGCCACTCCCGCAACCGCGGGTCCGGAACATCGTGCAAGCCTGACGCCGCCTTGGCGAAAGCCGAGAAGGTCGGCACCAGAGCAGTCCCCTGAGCCGCCATCCGAGGAAGAAGTGAATGATCGAGGTGCATCCCGTGCTCGAGACTGTCCGCTCCGGCCAGCACGGCGTTGCGGCACCCCTCGGCTGTCTGGCAGTGCACGGCGACGCGTCCGCCGGTGGCGTGCACTGCCGAGACCACAGCGGTCAGAAGGTCCAGCGGCACAGGGGGATCGTCCGGCATCCAGTCGCCGATCACCTTGCACCACCCCACCGCGGCCTCTTCGACCGCGGCGGCGACCAGCTCCTCCTCGGAGACCCGCCTGCCGTAGGACGGGAAGAACCGTCCGGGCGTGGCGAGCCAGGCGCCGCCGCGCACCAGGCGAGGCAGATCGGGATCGTCCGGCCGGTCCGGCAGCGGATCTGGCGAACCGGGCGACCGCACGGTCAGCACCCCGGCCGCGCGGTGCGCGAGCATGTGCCGGCGGAACATCGAGTGCGAGTAGTCGTCGCCGGGCTTCTCCATGCCGGCGTGCGAGTGCACGTCGGTCAGCCCCGGCAGCAGCCACAGGGAGTCCGCAGTGGACGAAGGTGTGGTGCGCAGCCGGTCTCCGTCCACGACGAACGAGACCTGAGCGCGCGAAGGCAGAGCAGTCCCCGAGATCGTGACCCCCATGAAGACGAAGGTACCCCAGGCCGGGGGAGTGGCCTGGGGTACCTGGGAGGGGCTGGATCAGACGTCGTAGCGGTCCGCGTTCATGACCTTGTTCCACGCGACGACGAAGTCCTGGGCGAACTTCGCGGAGGCGTCGTCACTCGCGTAGACCTCGGCGATGGCGCGCAGCTCGGAGTTCGAGCCGAACACCAGGTCGTTGCGGGTGCCGGTCCAGCGGACGGCGCCGGTGGAGCGGTCGCGGCCCTCGAAGTTCTCCTGGTCCTCGGTGACCGACTTCCACTCCGTCTCCATGTCGAGGAGGTTCACGAAGAAGTCGTTGGTCAGCGTCTCCGGCTTGGCCGTGAGCACGCCCGCGGTCGAACCGCCGTGGTTGGCGCCCAGCACGCGCAGGCCGCCTACCAGCACGGTCAGCTCCGGTGCGGAGAGGCCGAGCAGGTTCGCCTTGTCGACGAGGAGGTACTCCGACGGCAGCGGGTGGCCCTTGCCGCGGTAGTTGCGGAAGCCGTCGATCGTGGGCTCCAGGACGGCGAACGACTCGGCGTCGGTCTGTTCCTGGGTGGCGTCGGTGCGGCCCGCGAGGAACGGCACCTCGACGTCGTGGCCCGCGGCCTTGGCGGCCTGCTCGATCGCCGCGGCACCGCCGAGGACGATCAGGTCGGCCAGCGAGACCTTCTTGCCGCCCGACTGGGCGGCGTTGAACGCCTCCTGCACGCCTTCCAGCGTGCGCAGGACCTGCGCGAGCTGGTCGGGCTCGTTGACCTCCCAGCCGCGCTGCGGCTCGAGGCGGATGCGCGCACCGTTGGCGCCGCCGCGCTTGTCGCTCTGGCGGAACGACGAGGCCGAGGCCCACGCGGTCTTGACGAGCTGCGAGACCGAAAGGCCGGACTCGAGGATCTTCGCCTTCAGCGACGTCGCGTCGTCAGCGGAGATGACCTCGTGGTCGGCGACCGGCAGGCGGTCCTGCCAGATCAGCTCCTCCTGCGGCACCTGCGCGCCGAGGTAGCGCTGGATCGGGCCCATGTCGCGGTGGGTCAGCTTGAACCACGCACGGGAGAAGGCCTCGGCGAACGCCTCGTGGCTCTCCGCGAACTTGCGCGAGATCGGCTCGTAGATCGGGTCGAAGCGCAGCGCGAGGTCCGTGGTCAGCATCTGCGGAACGCGGTTGAGGGTGCCGTCCTCGGGGTCCGGCACCGTGTTGGCGCCCGCGCCGTCCTTCGGCTTCCACTGGTGCGCGCCGGCCGGGGACTTGGTGAGCTCCCACTCGAACGCGAAGAGGTTCTTGAAGAACAGGTTCGTCCACTTGGTGGGCTGCTGCGTCCAGGTCACCTCCAGGCCGGAGGTGATGGCGTCACGGCCCTTGCCGGTGCCGTGCGTGCTGATCCAGCCGAAGCCCTGCGAGTCCATCAGCGAGCCCTCGGGCTCCGCGCCGACGAGGTCCGGGTCGCCCGCGCCGTGCGCCTTGCCGAAGGTGTGGCCGCCGGCGATGAGCGCGACGGTCTCCTCGTCGTTCATGCCCATGCGGCCGAACGTCTCGCGGATGTCGCGGGCGGAGGCCAGCGGGTCCGGGTTGCCGTTCGGGCCCTCGGGGTTGACGTAGATCAGGCCCATCTGGACGGCCGCGAGCGGCGACTCGAGGTCGCGCTCACCGCTGTAGCGGGCGTCGCCGCCGAGCCACGTGGTCTCCGGGCCCCAGTAGACGTCCTCGTCCGGCTCCCACACGTCCGCGCGGCCGCCGGCGAAGCCGAAGGTCTCGAAGCCCATGGTCTCCAGCGCGCGGTTGCCCGTGAAGATCATGAGGTCGGCCCAGGAGACCTTCTTGCCCCACTTCTTCTTCACCGGCCACAGCAGACGGCGGGCCTTGTCCAGGTTGCCGTTGTCCGGCCAGCTGTTCAGCGGGGCGAAGCGCTGCATGCCCGCGCCGGCGCCACCGCGGCCGTCGTGGGTGCGGTAGGTGCCCGCGCTGTGCCACGCCATGCGGATCATGAACGGGCCGTAGTGCCCGAAGTCCGCGGGCCACCAGTCCTTCGACTCGGTCAGCACGGCGTCGACGTCGCGCGCCAGCTCGTCGAGGTCGACGGTCAGGAACTCCTGGCCGTAGTCGAGCTCACCGCCGAACGGGTCCGCCTGGACGGGGTGCTTGCGCAGGATTCGGAGGTTGAGCTGGTTGGGCCACCAGTCTCGGTTGCTGCCGCCCTCACTGGGGTGGCTGATGCGACCGTGCGCGACCGGGCAGCCGCCGGCCTCCTCCTCGTTCAGGTCTGCCAGCTTGGCGTCAGTGCTGTCGGACACGGGAATCCTTCCGGGTGTTCAGGAACTTTTCGCGGCGGTCGTGCACTCGGGGCAGGAGCCCCAGTAGATGACCTCGGCCTCGTCGATGACGAACCCGTGGTCGTCGGATGCGTCCAGGCACGGTGCGTGGCCGACTGCGCAGTCGACGTCGGCGATGGCACCGCAGGATCTGCACACGACGTGGTGGTGGTTGTCCCCGACGCGCGCCTCGTAGCGGGCGACCGATCCCTGGGGCTCGATCTTGCGCAACAGGCCGGCGCCGGTCAGTGCGCGGAGAACGTCGTACACGGCCTGATGGGAGACCGCGCCGAGGTTCTGACGCACGACGCCGATGATCGAATCCGTGTCGGCGTGCGGGTGGGAGTGCACCGCGGACAGCACGGCTATCCGCGGAGCCGTCACCCGGAGCGACGCTCCACGCAACAGACGCTCGAAATCGGAAGCCGTGGGCACGAACGCCACCCTGCCGTCTTTTCTGGAATGAGTCAAGTTAATGAACGATGCAGTTCACCCGAACGCGGTCACCGCCGCACGGCCACCACGGCGTCGGCCAGCCGCCGCACGCCCTCGGCGAGCACGTGCTCAGGTGCGCCGCCGTAGGTCAAACGAAGAAAACTGCCCGGCGGTTCAGCGGCGAACCACGGCCGTCCCGGGAACACCACGACATCGCGCGCCGCGGCGGCCGTCGTCAGCTCCAGGTCGTCCACGCCGTCCGGCAACGTCGCCCACAGGTGCAGGCCACCGGACGACTTCGCGAGCTCGAACTCCGGCAGGTGTTCGCCGACCGCGTGCGTCAGAGCGTCACGCCTGGACCTCAAGGACTGCTGGAGCGTGCGCAGGTGCCGCCGCCAGACCGGGGACGTCACGAAGTCGATCGCCGCCTCCTGCAACGGGCCTGCGACGTACAGGTCCTGCCGGGACCGCGTGTTCTTCAGCCGGGTGCCCGCCGGGCCGCGGGCGCCGATCGCGGCGACGCGCAGTCCGGGCGCGGCGACCTTGGTGAGCGAGCGGACGTAGACGACGTGACCGTCGGTGTCCTGCGAGACCAGCGTCGGCGGCGCGGTGCCGTCGATGGTGAAGCCGCGCGCCCAGTCGTCCTCGACGAGGAACGCGCCCATGCGGCGGACGATCCGCATGACCTCGGCACGGCGTTCGTCGGACAGCACGGCGCCGTGCGGATTCGCGTGCAACGGCTGGCAGTAGAAGACCTTCGCGCCCGTGCGTTCGAAGGCGGCTTGGAGCAGGTCCGGCCGCACGCCGTCCTGATCCGCTGGCACCGGCACGACCTTGAGCCCGGCATCGCGCGCCGCCGCGATCGCGCCGAGGTAGGTGGGCGACTCGACCAGGACGGCATCGCCGCGGTCACCGAGTCCGCGGAACACCGTCGCGAGCGCTTCCTGGGCGCCCGCGCACACCGTGATGTCGCCGGCCCTGAGTTCGCCGCCGGCCTCCTTCGCGAACCACGCGCGCAGTTCTTCCTTGCCCTCGACGGGAACGCGCCCCCACGAGGCAGGCCGCCGCGCCGCGCGAGTCAGCGCGGCACCGAGCGCGTCGGTGGGTTGCAGCTCGGGGTCGAGGTAGCCGCTGGTCAACGGAATCGCCTCGGGTTTCGGTACCGCGACGAGGTTCGCCACCAGGTCCTCACCCGGCCTGCCCTCGCCGAGCGCGACGGCCTGCCACGACAGATCACGGCTGGTCGCGGTCGTGCGCGCGGCGACGTAACTGCCGCGGCCGGGCCGCACCTCGACCAGTCCCTCGGCGGCGACGCGCTGGATCGCCTGCTGGACCGTCGCTGGCGAGGCCCGGTGCCGCGCCATGAGATCGCGCACCGAGGGCATGCGGTCGCCGACCCGGCCGGAGCGTGCCGCTGCTCTCAGCTCCTCGATAACGCGGACGGCTGCGTTATCCTCATTCATGAGAGCCAAGAGTAACGTTATCCTTCCGGCGGGGGTAACACTGGGCGCGCTCGGCGTCCTGGGGTTCAGCTACTCCCTGCCCGCGACCCGCCTGGCAGTGGCGGGACTGGACCCGTGGTTCGTCGCGTTCGGCCGCGCCCTCGTCGCAGGGGTCCTGGCGATCGCCTACCTGGCGTTATCGCGAGCGCCGCGCCCGACGGCAGCGCAGATCCGCCGCCTGGTCGTCGTCGCCGTGGGCATCGTGATCGGCTTCCCTCTCTTCACGTCCCTGGCCCTCACCACCCAGACCTCGGCGCACGGCGCCGTCGTGATCGCCGTGCTGCCCATGTCCACGGCGATCTGGGCCGTCCTGCGCGCCTCCGAACGCCCGCCCATCGCGTTCTGGCTCGCCAGCGGCGCGGGTCTGCTCGCGGTGCTGGCATTCGTGGCCACCGGCGGCGGCCTCTCCGGTTCGCTGAACCTGGCCGACGTCTACCTGCTCGTCGCCGTTGTGTTGTGCGGCCTGGGTTACGCCGAGGGAGGCGCGCTCTCCCGGGAACTGGGCGGCGCCAGGACGGTGTGCTGGGCGCTGGTCGTCTCGCTGCCCGTCACGATCCCGGTTTCCTTGTACACAGCGGACTTCTCGCGCGCTGACGGCGTCGTGTGGCTCAGTTTCGCTTACGTGTCAATGATCTCGATGTTCCTGGGCTTCTTCGCCTGGTACGCGGGCCTGGCCGCGGGCGGTGTGGCCAAGATCGGCCAGATCCAGCTGGCCCAACCGGTTCTGACGCTCATGTGGTCCGCGCTCGTCCTGAGTGAACCGGTCGGCTGGCAGGCCCTCGCCACCGCGGCCGTCGTGCTCGTCTGCGTCGTGCTGACCCAACGCAGCCGCGTGCCCGGCGGCCCAAAACTGTCAGACCCTCCTGCCATCCTCGACCCATGCCGATCGAAGTCGCGAGCAAGCGACGCAAGCTGAAGCGCCCGGACGCGGTGGTCATCGACGTGACCTCCCGCGGCCCTGACCCGTGGGTGCGCTTCAGCCCGTTCTACCCGCACGGCCAGATCCCGGTGCCGTTGTCTCCCGGAGTGACGAGCGAGTCCGTCGAAGGCCTCTGGCAGGCGCTGAAGGTCTTCGAGAGCACTGACGTCGATCCGTCGAAGCTCGCGGTGACGTCGATGAAGGGCCTGAAGCGCACGGTCCGCCGTTTCGGTCAGGTCCGGGGCCACCGCGAGGGCCTGGCCGGCGAGCGCCTGCTCGACTACCGCACCGCCCGGCAGGAGATCTACTTACCGGCCTACCGCTGGGTCCTGGAGCACCGGCTGCAGGCGGAAGTCGCGCGGCTGCACGAGTTGGCCGAGTCCGCGGACGTCGTGCTGCTCGACTACACGACCAACGGCGACGTCGAGGACCTCAGCACGCCGCTGTCCCATGCCGCCCTGATCGCCGACCACCTGAGGAGGCTCACCGCTCACGCGTCCTGAAAGCCGGATTTATACTTTCCGCTCTTCGGCTTTGGGGGTCGGCAGTGGCGACAACGAGCAAGCAGCTCTTCAAGATCCTGGACGGGCTCGCCGAGGCGCAGCGGTCGTCCGGGCAGCAGTACGACTCGTTCCGCGTGCGGGGCAAGTTGTTCGGCTACTACTGGCCGCGCACGCAGACGGTCGGGCTGAAGCAGACGCTGTCCGAGCAGCTGGCGCTGGTGGCGGAACGGCCAGAGGTGTTCGAGGTGCAGTTCACGACGGGCGGTTTCGGCTGGGTCGTGGTGTACCTCGAAGGCATCGAGGCGGACGAGATGAAGGAACTGGTCTTCGAGGCGTGGCGGTTGTCGGCGCCGGAGGAGCTCGTTGCCCAGGTGCCGGATCTCGCGCTGTGACCAGGGTCAAGTTCGAGCTGCCCGCTGACGATCTCGGGCGTGCGACGGCCTTCTACCGCGATGTGTTCGGGTGGTCGGCGCAGCAGTTGCCGTTCGACTACGTGCTCGTCGACACCGAAGGTGAGCCCGTCGACGTCGGCGATGCCGACGGCGGGATCTCCCCGCGGACCGAGTTCGTGCAGGGGCCTGTGCTGATCATCGACGTGCCCAGCGTCGACGAGGTGGCGCGGAAGGTCGAGGAAGCCGGCGGCGTGGTGCTCAACGCCAAGGAACGCGTGGGTGACTTCGGGTTCTCGCAGTACGTGAAGGACAGCGAGGGCAGCGTGCTGTGCCTGTGGGAGTCGATTCAGGACTGACGGCGCAGAGCCAGCGACGAGCCGTCCGCGAACGTCAGCCTGACGACCGGGCGCACGGGCAGACTTGCTCCCACGTAAGGGGTTTCCAACGACCGCACGGCACCGCTGGGGATCTCCGCGAACGTGGTGAACACGCTGGAAGGCTTGGCCTCGAACAGACGCGTCGGGTAGACCACGGCCACGCGCTGGTCGCTCACCGCCAGCCGGGCGTTGCCGCGGCTGAAGGCGAAGTGGTCCGCCAGAGACACGGCGAGGCACGAGGCAGCAGGCGCGTCGACCCAGTAGCCGAGCGTCGGATCGTCGGTCCAGTCCCGCGGTGACGGGGGAGCGGGCAACGGCCACCGCTGCCTGTCCAGTTCCAGTGCGGGCATCGGGCTCGAAGCGACGAGAGGCAGCCGCACCTCGCCGCCGACGACGCCGCCCACGTAACCGATGATCGGGGGCAGGCCGAGCACCAGGCGTTCGCCGGGGCGCAGCCAGAACTTCGTCAGCTCCGAGACGACCACCTCGTCGTCCGCGACGGCAGGGTTCTCCAGCAGGAACTCGAAGCCCGAGCCGTCCACGAACGTCACGCGGCCAGGCTCCACCGACGCGATCTGTGCGCGCGAGAACTCGCACACGATCCGGTAGTCCGGCACCTCGACCGGCTCGCCCTCCACGTGTTCGCCGTACTTCCTGCGGTTGTCGGCGAGGATCTTGCCGACCTCGCGGCCGAACCCGATCGCCTTGCCCAGGAAAGACTTCTCCTCGACAGCAGGCGAAGGCAAGGGACGCTCGGCGATCACCAGCCGAGTGGACGTCAACGCCCACAACCGATCCACGCGCTTGCCGGGCTCGAACCGCGCCATCGCCGAAGCGGCCAGCGAAGCAGAAGAAGGCCCGAACACCAGGTGATCGGCGGCCGGGGCCTTGTCGTCGCCCGAGTCGCCACCGCCGCCCAGCACCGTCAGCGCGAAGTCGCCCACGCCACGGCCCACCGCGGAAGCCCCGCGGGCGAACCGCGAACGGCCCGGTGCGCCGAGCTGGTCGAGGCCGTCGACGGCGTAGTAGAAGGTCCGCCGGTACATCGCCCACACCAGCGCCTCGCCCGCCCGGCAGACCTGCTGCCGGGCGACGTGGCCGGGGCCCAGGGGCTCCGCGAAGATCACTCGTACTCGAATCCCCGGTTCATGGCGTCAGCGCGGTCCTCGTCGGAGGACGGGTCCTGACCCTTGTTGTAGCCGTACTTGATGCCCTGCTCGACGGCGAGACCGGGAGCATTCTCCATGATCCCGTTGGTGATGGCGGTCGGTACGTGGGTTGTGCCGCTCAGGCCCGCCGTGCGCAGGCCCGCCTCGGTGAGGTTCGTCGTCAGCGAGTCCGCGCCGGCGCCGTCGACGCCGAACCGGCCGGCGAAGCGGTTGCCGGTCTTGGACGCCATCGTCGCGGGGTCGGCCTTCGTGACGATCTTGGCCAGCGGGTTGGCGTCGATCTTGCGCATGACCCACTTCTCGGCCATGTTGCCCTCGCGCAGGCCCTCTGCCTTCTCGACGAGCTTGCGGAGCGGTCCCTTGCGCAGCGCCTGCAGCAGGTCCTCGAGCTTGTCGATCAACGGCTTGAGCTTGCCGAGCAGCTGCTTCACCTTGAGGCCCAGGCGTGCCATCGTGCCGCCGACCTGGGCGGTGGTGGCGACGCCCGCGGCGGCCATCGAGGCACCGGCGGTGATCCACGAGGCGGCCAGTGCGGCCAGCCACTCGATGATCAGGCCCATGACCAGCTCTTGCAGGATGTCGATGCAGATCTCGACGAACGCGTCGAACAGGTCGGCGGCGAGCTCCAGCATCTGCTGCAGGCCGCGGATCTCGTTCGAGAACGCCTCCGCGCCCGCGCCGAACTCGTCCATCTGCTTGCGGAACTTGTCGCCCGCCTGCCCGGTCCACGGCTCCGAAGTCGCGGCGGCACGGGTCTTCTCGTGCTCACCGGTCTGCTTCACCCAGTCCGCGACCTTGCCCCAGCCGGTGCCGGTGCTGCGCATCTGCTCGGGGTCGCCGATCGCGGGTTCGAGCACGAGCTCGACGATCGGGCTGATCACGATGCCGATCAGGAACCCGAGGCCGTTGTCGATGAACGACTGGCCGGGGCTCATCACGAACCGCAGCTGCTCCATGCGCGCGTTGACCGCCGCGATGGCGACGTCCGGCGGGCTGCCGGCGCGGGAGATGTCCCCGCTCGTGCTCATCCACGAGCTGCCATAGCCCACGTTCTGCTCGAAGTCGCTCTTGCGGTTGCCGTTGCCCGCGCTGTTCAGGTCTGCCAACGAACCCGGGCCGCCACTGCCGAACTGCCGCAGCCCTTGTTGGATCGCGTCCTCGACGTCGCGGTACGTCTGCGCCGTCTGGTCGGTGCGCTCGGCCACGCCCTCCAGGAAACCCTTGGCCTTGTTGGCCATCTCCTGGCATTCCTGAAGGCCCTCGAAGTACTTGAACGCCATGAGCTCGCCGAGCGGACCGAAGCAGTCGTCGCTCACGCGTGCCTGGTCGAGCAGGGTCGCCAGCTGTCCGAAGTGGCCCGCGGCCTCCCGCGAACCCTGGCCGTGCGCCGTCAGCGCACCGCCCTGCACCTGGAATCCCGTCATGCCCCCATCACCTCAGGATCGAGTTGCCGCCGAAGTCGTCATCGTCTGAGACCGGCCTCGGCCTCGGACGGTTCCCGGCAGGCGGTGCGGGCGGCATCACGTTCTGCGTCATGTTCTGCGGCACGGTCGGCGCCGCATGAGGTGCGGGAGCCTCCGGCATCATCACGGCCGAGTGCGCGCTGAACGCGTCCTTGAACCGCTCGGCCTGATCACCCAGCACCGGCGTCGCGGTGTCCTGCAACGCCTGCGCGGCCTGCTGCGTCGCCGCCCTGATGGTGGCGAGGATCTCCTGCTGCAGCTGCGTGTGGCTGTACTTCATCGCATTAGGACTGAGCTGCAACCCCAGCACCGCCCCCGACGGCGCGACGGTCACGGTGACGGAGCCGTCGCCGCTGCGAGCCTGGCCGCGCAGTTCCGCGATCTTGTCCTTGAGCTGGCCCGCTCTGGCGGCCTGCTCCTGGAACGCGCGGATCTTCTGCTCGATCTGTGCCCTTCTGTCCGGCACGGCGACCCCTTCCCCAGTGTCTGAACAGGTCGCTCACCACGCTAGCAACGCGGTCTGACACCTCGCTGACGCTTCAGCGGAAGAGGATTCGGGTGATCTCCGTGTCCGTTGCGCGGCCCTCGTCGTAGGCGCCCTCGCCCTTGAGGTTGTTCATGATCGCGAGCGTGTACCGAGCGTCCTGCCCGACGAACCCGACCGAGTTCATCACCCAGCCGCCCTCTTCCTCCGACCAGCCGTTCTTCGCGCCGGAGTCCGGTCCCCAGACGCCCCACTGCTGCACGGTGCCGACCTGGCGCATCTGCCCGACGATGTACTCGCGGTCGTCGGCGGGGACGGTGTCGAGGATGTAGTTCATCAGGCGGTCGAGGTCGTTCGCGGTGCACTTCTCGAAGCCCCAGTACGGGAATGTGGCCGTATATCCCTTTTGTGGCACCAAATCGGTCATTCCGTACTTGCCGAACGCCGCGTTGAACGTCGTGCCGTTGTACTTCTTCCACAACGAGTCCGCCGCGTCGTCGTCGGACGTGTGCAGCATCGCGTTCATCAGCTTGCGGTCGTCGCTGCTCAGCTTGATCTTGCCGGCGCGGTGGCGCTCCAACAGGTTCACGACCATTGCGAGCTTGATCGTGGACGCGGTCCACGTCATGTCGCCCGCGTGGTCGTTGCGCCAGGTCGCCCCGTTCTTGCGGTCGCGCAGCACGAAACCCACGGTTCCCGGCCTGGTCTCGGCGTAGTCCTGGGCGGCCTTGAGGCGCTTCTGGAAGTCGCACTCGAACCCGCTGTCGGGCAGCGGGCAGACCTCGGGCGTCGCGACGAGAGGCGCTGCCGCGGGGGTGTGGGACGGCGGTTGTGTGCGTGCGGCGGCGGGAGGTTCCGCCGTCACTGCGTGGCCACATGCCGTGAGGGCAAGCGCGCACGCAACAAGGATCGGACGGAGCATGCGCCGCACGCTAATGGCTCCGATCGGAGGTAGTCGACCGCCATACGGACGCGTTGATCACGAAAAGGTTAAGTCAAAGATGTTTGACACGGTGTCCGTTTCGCTTTACCTTGGTGATGTCAGGTTTCTTTGACATCAGGAGCGGGACCATGGCGTTCGAGGAGAAGCGGGCGTGGGCCTTGGCGGTCATCGCCGTGGCTGGTTACGCCGTGTATGTCGTGCTTGTCCTGACTGGAGCGGCAGGCCGTTCGCTGGTCGAGGCCCCGTACATCAGTGCGATGTTGTGGACGATCTCACTCGGGATCGTCGCCGGCATCGTGTCGGGCATCTGGTTCGGCATCGCCTCGCGGGGCGACGGGTTGCAGGCCGACGAACGGGACCGCGAGATCGGCCGGATCGGCGACGGCATCGGTCAGTCGTTCGTCGTCATCGGCGGTATGTCCGCGATGGCGCTCGCGATGCTCGAGGCGCCGTACTTCTGGATCGCCAACGTGCTCTACCTGTGCTTCGTGCTGTCCGCGGTGCTGGGCTCGCTGGCGAAGATCATGTTCTACCAGCGGGGGATGGCGTGAAGCCGACGAAGGTCACGAACTCCATCCGCGCCCTGCGGTTCGCGCACGGCGAGATGAAGCAGGCCGATCTCGCCACGGCCATCGGCGTGACGCGGCAGACGCTGATCGCCATCGAGCAGGGCAAGTACTCGCCCTCGCTGGAAGTGGCCTTCAAGATCGCGCGTGTGTTCAAGGTGTCGCTAGAAGACGTGTTCCAGTACCCCGAGGAGGAAGAGCTGTGAAGGCTGTCGTGCAACGAAGATACGGATCGGCGGTGTTCGGTGACCTCGATGTGCCTGTGCCTGGGAAGGGCGAGGTTCTGCTGGAGGTGCGGGCGGCGGGCGTCGACATGGGTGTCTGGCACCTGCTCACCGGCAAGCCGTACCTGCTGCGGTTCCTCGGTTTCGGGTTCCGCGGGCCGAAGTCCCCGGTGCCGGGACGGGACGTCTCCGGTGTCGTGACGGAGATCGGGCCTGACGTGACCGGGTTCGAGGTCGGCGACGAGGTGTTCGGCACGTGCGAGGGGTCGTTCGCCGAACACGCAGTCGCGCCGGTCTCACGGCTCGCGCGCAAGCCGCAGGGAATCTCGTTCACCGAGGCGGCCGCGATGCCGATCTCGGGCGGGACCGCGCTGGAGGGACTGCGCGGAGTCCGGGCGGGGCAACGGGTTCTGGTGCTCGGCGCCGGTGGCGGCGTCGGATCGTACGGAGTCCAGATCGCGAAAGCCCATGGTGCACACGTGACAGCGGTGTGCAGCACGCGCAAGGTCGAGCTGGCCAGGTCGCTGGGCGCCGACGAGGTCTTCGACTACACGGTCGCGGACTTCACTGGCACGTTCGACCTGATCCTCGACTGCGGTGGCGCCAGGCCGTTGTCCAGGCTGCGCAAGGCGACGAACGAGGGCGGCCGGATCGTGCTGGTCGGCGCGGAGACCGGGGGATCGATCACGGGAGGATTCCACAAGTCGCTCGGCGCGTTGTTCCTGAACCCGTTCTCGTCCAGGAAGTTCGTCCCGTTGATGGCGAAGGAACTCGGCGTCGTCTTCGACGAGCTGCGTGTCATGGTCGAGGCAGGCACGCTGAAAGCCGCGGTGGGCGAGGTCTTCCCGCTGTCCGAAGCACTGAACGCGGTGGACCACGTCTACTCGCGACGGTCGGTCGGCAAGACGGTCGTCGCGATCTGACCACCCACCACCACGGTCGTCACGTGGTGCAACGCCGTGATGTCCCGCATGGGATCTCCTTGCACGGCAATGATGTCAGCATCCCAGCCAGGCTTCAGCACGCCCTTGCTGACGTTCAGCGCCTTCGCCGCCTGGCTGGTGGCACTCGCGAGCGCGACCGCGTTCGGGACGCCCGCCTCGATCATGTGACCGAGGGCGTGGGCCGTGATCCCGTGCGGCTTGCCCGCGCCGATCCCGCCATCGGTGCCGGACACCGCCCGGACGCCGTGGTCGTGCATGCGGCCCACGATGTCCAGCTTCGCCGGAATGCTCATCCCGGCCCGTTCGAACGCCTCCATGACGTGCGGCGGCGGATCCTGCGTGTTGCCGAGGGTGTGGCAGACGGCGATGTCCGCCTCGGCGAGCGCGTCCATCAGTTCCACCGGCATCCGCATGCCTCGATCGGTGAGGCACGAGCAGTGCTCGATGCCGTCCACGCCCGCGGCCACGGCCCGTTGGATCGCGGCGAGACTGTGCGCGTGGGCGGTCACCGGCAGGCCGTGGGAGTGGGCTTCCTCCACGACCACACGGAGTTCGTGTTCGGTGAACTGGCAGTCGTCGACGGCGGTACCGGGCGTCGCGAACCCGCCGCTGGCCATGATCTTGACGACGTCGGCCTGCCGTTCGGCCCGTTCACGCACGGCACCGCGGAGCGCGTCGTCGCCGCTGGTCTCACCGCCCATCGACCAGCAGTGGCCGCGCGGACAGGTGATGGGCGGGCCGGAGGCGAGGACGCGCTGACGGTGCCTGGAGCGTTGGTCGAGCACCGACCACCGCCGGTCGCCGAGGTCGCGGACGGTGGTCACCCCGGCCCGCAATTGACGGTCGAGGCTGTCCTTGATGACCGCGTCCAGGTGTTCGGCGGTGAACTCGGGCAGCCGGTCCAGCGCGCCGTTCTCGCTGTCCGCGCCCAGGTGGACGTGGGTGTCGATCAGTCCGGGCAGGACGGTGGCGGTGCCGAGATCGACGACCTCGGCACCGGCGACGTCCGGATGCCCCTGCTCGACGGCCTTGATCGTCCCGTTCTCGGTGATGACCGTGACGGGTCCGGCGATCGACCGCTCACCGTCGAACGCACGCCCTGCCCGCAGCGCCAGCATCGGCACATTCTGAGCGCCACATGCTGGGAAAGCAATGGTCAGCGTGCGTGCGGCAGGGGGGTGAACTCGTCGACCTGCGGCAGGTCGTGCCCGAGCCGGTCGCGCTTCGCGGTCAGGTAGGCGATGTTGTGGGCGTTGGGCGTCATCAACGACGGCACGCGCGCCGTCACCGAAATTCCGTGGGACTCCAGCGCCGCGATCTTGTCCGGGTTGTTGGACATCAGGCGCACGGACTGCACGCGCAGATGCTTGAGCACGCGAGCCGCGGGGGAGTAGTCGCGCACGTCCACGGGCAGACCGAGCGACGTGGCCGAGTCCAACGTGTCCAGTCCGGCGTCCTGCAGCACGTGCGTGCGAATCTTCGACACCAAACCGATTCCGCGTCCCTCGTGCCCACGCAGGTACACGAGGATGCCGCTGCCTTCACGCACGATGGTGTTCAACGCGGCGTCGAGTTGCTCGCCGCACTCACAGCGCATGGCGGCGAAGATGTCTCCGGTCATGCACTCGGAGTGGATGCGCACCAGGACGTTCTCGCGCAGCTTCGTCTTGCCGTAGACGAGAGCCATGTGCTCGTGACCGTCCGCTCGGAACGCGACTGCGCGGAAGGTGCCACGGCGGGTCACCAGGTCGGACTCCGCAACGTCTTCCTCGGTGAAGGCCTCTTCGAACATCTCCGGTCCCCTTGTCACCAGGCGCCTTCCGAACGTGCAGCTACGCTCGGATGGAGTCGCACCGTAACCCGACCGCACAGCGGAGGTCACCCTGTTCAGCATCACCGTCCGCGATCACGTGATGATCGCCCACAGTTTCCGCGGCGAGGTCTTCGGTCCGGCACAACGTCTGCATGGAGCAACGTTCCTGGTGGACGCAACGTTCAAACGTGCCGAGCTCGATTCGGACAACATCGTCGTCGACATCGGACTCGCGACCCAGGAGCTCAACAAGGTCCTGGCCGCCTTCAACTACCGCAATCTGGACGAAGAACCCCAGTTCGCGGGCATCAACACGTCCACGGAGTGGCTCGCGAAGCACATCGCGGACCAGCTCGCGGACAAGATTTCCGAGGGTGCTCTGGGTGAGGGCGCTCACGGGATAGATGCGATCGCCGTCACACTTCACGAGTCGCATGTGGCGTGGGCCGGCTACGAACGTGCACTTCGTCCTTCCGGCTGACGTCGGGGATCCGGGCAGTCCCAGCGGCGGCAACGTCTACGACCTGCGCGTGAGCGCGGGCCTGACCAGACTGACCGTCGCTGGTGACTGGCCGCGTCCGAGCGACACCACCGCGTTGTCGCAAACGCTTGCGGCGATCCCCGACGGTGATGTGGTGCTCCTCGACGGCCTGGTCAGCTGCGGAGTACCTGAAGTCGTCGTCCCTCACGCCCAACGGCTCAGGCTCGCTGTGCTCGTCCACCTGCCATTGGCCGACGAGACAGGTCTCGACCCCGAGACCGCCCGCGACCTCGACACCAGGGAAGGCCAGGTCCTGAGGGCCGCGAGGGCGGTCATCGCGACCAGTCCGACGGCCGCGCGGGACGTCGAGCGGCGGCACGGCCTCGACCACGTCCACGTCGTCGTCCCCGGCACCGATCCGGCGCCACGGGCACGTGGCACGGACGGCGTCCACCACCTGCTCTGCGTCGCGTCCGTCACACCCCGCAAAGGCCACGACCTGCTGGTCGGAGCGTTGCGGCGGATCGAACGCGACTGGCGGCTGACGTGCGTCGGCCCACACCGGCCGTTCCTGCGCGAACTCCCGCGCGACGACCGCGTCAGCTTCCCCGGACCACTCATCGGCGAGGCCCTGACCAGCGCATACGACAGTGCGGACCTCTTCGTGCTGGCCTCTCGGAACGAGACCTACGGCATGGTCGTCACCGAGGCGCTCGCCCACGGTCTGCCGGTCATCGCGAGCGCGGTCCCGGACGCACTCGGCGACGGCGGTCTGCTCATTCCCGCCGGGGACGAAAATGCATTGGAAGCTGCACTAACGCGCTGGTTCCAAGATCAAGATTTCCGGGCCGACTTGCGCTCGAGGTCGCTCGCCCGGCGGGCCATTCTGTCCACATGGGACGAATCCACAGAGGACCTCCGGAGGGTGCTGGCTACGCTCCGGCCATGACCTTCGCCCCGGAATGGCTGGCACTGCGCGAAATCGCCGACGCACAGGCACGCTCGACCGAGCTCGCCGACGTGGTCCGCGAAACTCTGGTGAACCGAAACCCCCTGACGATCCGTGACCTCGGTTGTGGAACGGGATCGATGGGACGATGGCTCGCCGGGAGGCTCGGCGGCGTACAGCACTGGGTGCTGCACGACCGCGACCCCCGGCTGCTCGGGCTGGCGGAGGCCGGCATGAGCGCCTTCGAGAACGTCACCGTCGAGACGCGTGAGGGCGACCTCACGTCCCTCGAAGCCGCCGACATCGCGGGCGCTGACCTGGTCACTTGCTCCGCTTTGCTCGACTTGCTCACTACTAACGAGATGAACGCTCTGGCGGTTGCATGCGTAGAAGCACATGTGCCCGCTCTGTTCACGCTCTCGGTGGCAGGCCGGATCGACATCGATCCGGCCGAGCCGCTCGACGCCGCCTTCCAGGACGCGTTCAACGCTCACCAGCGTCGCGTCGTGGACGGGCGCCGTCTGCTCGGACCTGATGCTCCCGCCGCTGCCGAAGAGGCGTTCGTGGCAGCCGGCGCTTCGGTTCGGACGGCCCAGAGCCCCTGGCGGATGCAGGGCGACGCCCTGCAGTCCGAGTGGCTCAAGGGCTGGGTCGACGCCGCGGTGGAGCAGGAACCCGCACTCGCCACCGAGGCCTCCGAGTACCTGCGCCGCAGGTCAACGGCCTCCGTGACGGTCCACCACGTCGATCTGCTGGCAATACCTGGAGCTGCATGATGAAGAAGTTCTGGCCGTGGCTTCGCCTGGTGCTGGCGTTGGGCATCCTGGTCGCGCTGGGCGTACGCCTGGGCACCGGGGCGTTCCTCGACGGACTGCGCGCGATCGACGCGTTCTCCGTCGCCGCCGCACTGGCGATCGGGCTCGTGACGACGGTGCTCAGCGCGGGTCGCTGGGTCCTCGTCGCGCGCCGCCTCGGCCTGCCGCTGACCCTGAAGTCCGCGGTCAGCGACTACTACCGCGCCCAGCTCGTCAACGCCGTGCTGCCCGCCGGCGTGCTCGGCGACGTGCACCGCGCGGTCAACCACGGCCGTGAGTCGGGCGACGTCGGACGGGGCGTGCGCGCCGTGTTCTTCGAGCGCTTCGCCGGTCAGATCGTGCTCATCGGGATCGGGCTCGCGGTGCTGCTCACGCACCCCGCGCCCGGCCTCGACCTCGCGCCGGACGGCACCACCGCCGGGCTCGTTCTCGCCGGTCTGGCCGTCGCCGCGATCGTCGGCTGGCAGATCGGGCCGGTGCGCCGCGTCCTGGTCCACACCCTCGCCGACGGCATCAGGCTGCTGTCCTTCCGGACCTGGCCCGCCGTCATCGGACTGTCGGCCGCCACGGTCGCGGGCTACGTCGCGATGTTCCTGGTGGCCGCCCGCGCCGCCGGGTCCGACGCCACGATCGCCCAGCTCGCGCCGGTCGTCGTGCTGGCGCTGCTGATCATGGCCATCCCGGTGAACATCGGGGGGTTCGGCCCGCGCGAGGCGTTCCTCGCGGTGGCGTTCGGCGCCGCCGGTCTGGGCGCCGCGCAGGGCTTCACCACCGGCATCGTCTACGGCGTGCTGGCGCTCATCGCCGCGCTGCCCGGTGCGGTCGTGCTCTTCCTGTCACGCCGGAAGACCGAAGAGGTCCAGGTAGTGACGGAACGACTCGGCCAGCCCCGCGAGCAGGAGCTCGCCCTTGCGCGCTGACGCGAGCGACGGCCGCCCGATGACGCCGGAGGACGTGTACGGCGCCAGACCCCGGGTAAGCATGTGTCGCCTGTCCTCCGCCAGGTGGTCAGAGGTCTCGTAGCCAGGACGGATCAGATCGGGGTGGGCGTGCAGCAGGATCGAGGTCTCCAGTTCGCCCGCGTGCATGTCGCTGTACGCCGAGGTCTCGATGCCGGCCTTCTCCCGCGCGAACGCCCAGTCGTCCCGTCCGGGGAACAACGCCAGACCCTCGCCCTCCTGCACGATGTTCGACAGCACGTAGTTGCCGCCGTGGCCGTTGACCAGCACCACGTTCGTGACACCGTTGCGCCGCAAGGACTCCGCGATGTCCGTGACCACTGAGATCAGCGTGCGTGCGGAGATGCTGACGGTCCCCGGCCAGTCGGCGTGCTCCTGCGAGCACGAGAACTGGACGGGCGGCAGCAGCCGGACCGGATACCTCGCCGCGATCTCCGACGCGATGGTCCACGCGATCACCGAGTCGGTGGCCAGCGGCAGGTGCGGGCCGTGCTGTTCGGTGCTGCCGATCGGGAGCACGGCCACACTCATGCCGCGGACGTCGACCGTGGTGTCACTCGGAAACATGCGCTTGACCGTAGTCAATCCGGTGGCACAGCGCCGGAATCTCGCCGTCGGCCAGCCTCGGCATCACGTCCGGGAGCTCCTCGAACGCGCTGTGCCCGGTGATCAGCGCGTCGAACCTGTCGTCGGCCAGCAGATCGAGCGCGACCGCCATGCGTTCGGCGTAGCTGCGGTCGGGACGGCCGACCGTGCCGACCTGGCTGCTGCGGATCGTGAGCCGGCGCGAGTGGAAGAACTCGCCCAGCGGCACGGAGATCTTCCTGTCGCCGTACCAGCTCAGCTCGATCACGCGGCCCTCCGGCGCGAGCAGGTTCAGAGCGGTGGTGAGGCCGGGCTCGGTCGCACTGGCGTGGAAGACCAGATCGCATCCGTCGAGAGCGTTGCCCGGCAAGGCGAACCCGACACCGAGCTTCCGGGCGATCTCCTCGCGCGCGGGGTCGGCGTCCACGAGCTCGACGCGGGCACCGGGGAACGTCGCCAGCACGGCCGCGATGCTCGACCCGACCATGCCTCCGCCGACCACCGCGATCCGGTCACCGATCAGCGGACGCGCGTCCCACACGGCGTTGACCGCCGTCTCGACGGTGCCCGCCAGCACCGCCCGTTCGGCCGGAACCGCGTCGGGCACGAGCGTGACCGAGGTTTCCGGGACCACGTAACGAGTCTGATGTGGATAGAGGCAGAACACCGTGCGCCCGCTCAGGTCGCCGGTTTCCACGACGCCGACGTTGAGGTACCCGTACTTCACCGGCCACGGGAAGTCGCCCTCCTGGAACGGCGCCCGCATGACCGCGTACTGGTTCTCCGGCACGCCGCCGCGGAACACGAGCGTCTCCGTGCCGCGGCTGACGCCGGAGAACAGCGTGCGCACCTCGACCTCACCGGGACCGGGCTCGGCCAGTGTGACCTGCCGAACTTCCCCTTTTCCCGAATCATTGAGCCAAAAAGCACTCGCCGTACGTGTCACTCACAACACCTCCGCCGCACGAAGTTCGTTAGGGGCACCTGATGATCACACTTCAGCACACCAGGACGGCACCCGTCCTCCGGGAGCCTGCCATCTGGGCGGGACTTCAGGTCCTCGCGCTGGGCGTGGTCGCTGCCACAACCGGTCTCGGGCCGCTCGGCTGGGCCGCCGGTCTGGCCTACGGGTTCGCCACGTGGGCGTTCCTCGGCTACGGCATGCAACGCCACCGCACCTCGGCGTTGGGACCGGCTGACCGGGTCACGCTGGCCCGCGGCCTGATGGTCGGCGCGGTCACCGCGCTGGTCGCCGATCGCGCAGGGCAGGACGTGCCGGTCGCGCTGGTCGTGACGCTCGCGGCCGTCGCGTTGTCACTCGACTGGGTGGACGGTCAGGTCGCTCGCCGCACGGGCACCTCGACCGCGCTGGGCGCCCGGTTCGACATGGAGGTCGACGCGTTCCTCATCCTCGTGCTCAGCGCGTACGTCGCCGTGCACATGGGTCCGTGGGTGCTCGCGATCGGGCTCATGCGGTACGTGTTCGTGGCTGCTTCCTGGCGTTTGCGCTGGATGAACGCACCGCTGCCGGCCAGCTACGCCCGCAAGGTCGTGGCCGCGGTCCAAGGGATCTTCCTCGTCGTGGCGGCCTCTGGCCTGCTGCCGTACGCGGGCGTCCTCGTCGGTCTCGCGCTGGCATCGTTGGTGTGGTCGTTCGGTCGCGATGTGCTCTGGCTGTGGACCAACGCCGCTGTCGCGGTGGGAGAATCCCGGCATGTCTGAGCAGACCTCGACCGCGGCGAAGATCGGCAACATCGTCGTCTGGATCCTGCAGATCGTGCTCGCCGTGCAGTTCGTGATGAACGGCTACGCGTTGTTCACCGACTCGTTCGTCGCCAAGTTCGACGACATCGGCCTCGGTCAGTGGTTCCGGTACTTCACCGGCGTGCTGGAGATCGGCACCGCGATCGGCCTGCTCATCCCGCCCATCTGCGGCCTCGCGGCGCTGGGCCTCGCGGGCATCATGGCCGGCGCGGCGCTCACCGAGTTGACCCTGGTCACCAACGGCGGCTTCGACGACGCGATGATGCCGCTGATCTTCATGGTGTGGGCGCTGGTGATCGCGGTCTACCGCCGCGAGCAGATCTTCGGTGCGCTCAAGCTCGTCAGGAAGTGACTTTCGGGAAGTAGCGGAGCACCGCGACGTCCCCGACTTTCGTGACGTCCTCCAGGTGGAATCGGCGTGCCGGTCCACCGGGGAATTCGGCGGGATTCACGAAACGCGGGGCCGTCGCCTGTCCGATCAGCATCGGTGCCACCGCCACCCGGATCTCGTCGGCCAGTCCGGCCTCGAGGAACGCCGTGTGAATGCTCGTACCGCCTTCGACCATGAGCCTTCTCACTCCGCGCGCGCCGAGATCGTCCAGGATTTCTGAAAAATCACTGAAGGTCTTCGTTTCGGCGAGGTGCCCGACCGTGGTCTCCTGGCTCCTCGAGTAGACCAGCCGTTCCCCGCCGCAGTGCCAGAACCGCAGGTCAGGGTCTAGTTGGCCACTTCGGGTGACGGTGACTCGCAACGGGAACTCGGGTTTGCCGTCCGCTATTCTCCGTGCGCGTCGTTCGTCGCTGTAGACGAGCAGTCGCGCGTTGTCGCGGCGCAACGTCTCGGCCCCGGCCAGAATCGCGTCCGACTCCGCGCGCATCCGGTCGACGTGATCGAAGTCCTCGTCGTTGGAAAGCGGAAACCTCTCGGTGCCGCGATCATCGATGTGGCCGTCGAGGCTGACGGCGACGCTCAGCAGAACGTGCGGACGGGTCACGGGATCCGATGATAGGCCAGTTGAACCGTTCGCGGGCTGTGCCGCGTTTACCTCATAGGGTCTGGAAAGGGGAACTCGGTGAGGATGTTGCTGCGGCGGACGGCCACGGTCCTGGCAGGGCTGTTCGTGTTGTTCGTGCTCATCGCGCCGAGCGACCTCGAGAAGTTCTCCTTCGAGGCGTTCCTGCGGGTGCCGCTCGAAGGCCTCATCGGTGTGCTGGTGCTGGTGCTGCTGCCGGACCGGTTCCGCAAGCCCGCCGCCATCGCCGGTGGCATCGCGCTGGGCCTGTTCACGGTCGTGAAGATCATGGACATCGGCTTCGACATGGTGCTGTACCGGCCGTTCGACCTCGTGCTGGACTGGCCGCTGCTGGTGCCCGCCATCGACTTCGTGGACGTGACGTTCGGCCGTTTCGCCTCCGTCCTGGCCGTGGGTCTCGCGGTCGCGCTGGTCGCGGGAATCGTGTTCTTGGCGGCGATCTCGGTGCAGCGCCTCAGTTCCGTGGCAGCCGGACGGCGCCCGATCGCGATCCGCGCGGTGGCTCTGCTCGCGGTCGCCTGTGTTTCGCTTGCCGTGCCCGGGGTTCCGGTCTACTCCGACGCCGCCGCCACGTCGCTGGTGGACCACGCGCGCCGCGTGCAGGCCGGTCTGAACGACAAGGAGGTGTTCGCGGCGGAGGCTTCGGTCGACGCGTTCCGCGGGCATCCCGGACTGCTGTCCTCGTTGCAGGGCAAGGACGTCGTCTTCACGTTCGTGGAGAGCTACGGCAAGTCCGCCCTCGACATGCCGGACATCGCGTCGAAGCTGGCTGATGGCAACTCACGGCTGAAGGCGGCCGGTTACTCGGCTCGTTCCGCGTACCTGACCTCGCCGACCGCCGGCGGTGGCAGCTGGATGGCGCAGGCGACGTTGCTGTCCGGGCTGTGGATCGACAACCAGCAGCGCTACCGCAACCTCGTGGCCTCCGACCGGCTGACGCTGCCGAGGGCGTTCCGCGAGTCGTCGTGGCGCTCGGTCGGTGTCGTCCCCGGCATCACGCAGGCGTGGCCGGAAGGCGACTTCTTCCACTACAACCAGATCTACGCGGCCCAGGACCTCGGCTACAAGGGACCGCGCTTCGGCTACGCGACGACCCCCGACCAGTTCACCTTGGAGTCGTTCCAACGCAACGAGCGCTCGAAGGCCCACGGCCCGGTGATGGCGGCGATCCCGATGGTGTCCTCGCACGCGCCGTGGTCACCGACGCCGGACTCCGTGGAATGGGACAAGCTGGGCGACGGCTCGATCTACTCGACCATGCCGGCCTCGAACGACCCGCCGGAGTCGATCTTCGGCCGCGACCCGGCGGCCGTGCGCGCCGACTACGCGCACTCCATCTCGTACTCGCTGGAGTCCGTGCTCTCCTACATCGAGAAGTACGGCGACGAGAACCTGGTGATGGTGTTCCTCGGCGACCACCAGCCCGCGCAGATGGTGACCGGCGAAGGAGCGTCGCGGGACGTGCCGATCACCATCGTCGCCAAGGACCCGGCCGTGATGGCCGAGGTCCAGGACTGGAAGTGGGACGACGGGATCAAGCCGGGAGGGTCGGCCCCGGTGTCGCGGATGAGCGACTTCCGGGACCAGTTCCTCTCGACCTTCAGCCCGCCCAAGGCTTAGCCCATCGTCTTCTGACCGTCGATCGTCTCGCGGATGATGTCCGCGTGGCCCGCGTGCTGCGAGGTCTCGGCGACGATGTGCACGAACACGCGCCGCGCCGACCACGTCTTGCCCTCGGGGAACCACGGGGCGGACGGCAGCGGGTGGGAGAGGTCCATGTCGACCGTCTCGACCAGCTTGTCGGTGTAGGCCGCGATCTCGTTGTAGCGGGCGATGATGCTCTCCAGCGTCTCGCCCGGCTCCATCCGGAAGTTCGCCTCGTGGTTCTCGTAGTCCGTCGACTCGGGGTCGGTCTCCATGGCCGAGGTGCCCTGCTCGATGAACTTGACCCAGCTCTCCTCGACCGACGCGACGTGCTTGATCAGGCCGCCGATGCTCAGCGCGCTGGCCGTCGGGCTCGACGCCGCCTGCTCGTCGCTCAGACCCTGCGCGGTGAACGTCAGGAACCAGCGGTGCTGCTTGAGGGTCTCGAGCAGGTCCGCGCGCTCGCCGGTGAGGGTCTCGGTGGTGGTCATCGCTTCTGTCCTTCGCTCGTTTGTCCCGACATGAAGGACTCTAGGACTACTTGAGGTCAGCTTGTGTCCTAGACGAACGGCCGCTCAAGTGAAACTTGAGCGCCGTTCAAGCGGTACGCGGCTGACCTGTGCTCACTGTCCGTGAGTCAGTCGAAAGTGACATGGTCCGGGTCGGAGATCGACCAGACTCGCGCCATGCGTCTGGCCCTGTCCCTGCTTCTCGTGCTGACCGCATGCTCGACCACACCCGCGGACCCGGTGGCCCTGCTCAAGGAGTGGCGGCAGGCCGCCCAGCGGCAGGGGTCGGTGCGGTTCGACGTCAGGATCGAGGTCGAGGGCAAGGATCCGCGCAGGCAGACCTACGCGGGCGTGCACCACGTCGGCAGCGCCGGCGCCACCACGCAGGAGGACGTGACCGCGCACACCGAGAACAGGTACCGCACCACCGACTACCGCTGGGTGACCGTGGGCGACGACGGCTACCTGCAGCACAGCGGGCTCACCCTGCCGCCGGGGAAGACGTTCTCCAGCATGGGACTCAACGACGCGCCGTGGGTCGGGCCGTACTCCAGCGACCTGTCGATGGCCACGAAGGACTACCACCCCGGCAACCTGTTCTCCGACATCGACCGCGACACGCTTCGCCTCACCGAACGGGACGGCGATCGGTACGTGTTCGGCGCGGGCGGAGTGCCGCACTCGGGTGGCTACGCGAACGGCGACGTCCGGCTCGTGGTCGAGGTGGACGACGAGAACCGGGTGGTCCGGGTCGAGCAGAGCATGCCGTCACCCGACAGGCAGCAGGCGCGTCTCACCGCCGTGTACAGCCAGTGGGGCACCGCACCGGACGTGTTGCGGCCTCCGCGGGAGAATGTGGCGAAACCAGAGGAAGTCGTTGCCCGGCAACGTTAGTGTCGAAAGCATGATTGCTGAGGACCTCCAGCGCTACCTGCAGGCTTCCCGCGACTCCATCGTGTCCTCTTTGGACGGACTGGGTGAGTACGACGTCCGCCGCCCGCTCGTGCCCAGCGGCACCAACCTGCTCGGCCTGGTGAAGCACCTGATCGGCATCGAGTTCGGTTACCTCGGCGCGAGCGCGGGCCGCCCGGCTCCGGTCACGCTGCCGTGGGTCGAGGACAAGTCGATCTGGGAGAACGGCGACCTGTGGGCCAAGCCCACCGAGAGCCGCGAGTACCTCGTGGACCTGTACCGCGCAGCCTGGAAGCACTCGGACGAGTCGATCGCGGAACTGCCGCTGGACGCGCCGGCGGAGGTGGAGTGGTGGCCGGAGCACAAGCGGCAGACCACGTTCGGGCACCTGCTCGTCCGCGTCACGGCGGAGACCGCGCAGCACGCCGGGCACTGCGACGTCGTGCGGGAGCTCATCGACGGGCGGTCCGGCGCGGACAACCCCGACGGCTACTACGACCTGGTCCTGAGCATGGCGAGCGCGCCGACCACCGGACCGGGCACGAGCAGCAGGAACGCGTAACGCCAGGTCACGACCTCGGCGAGCAGCGGAACGAGCTGGATGCTGACCACGGTCAGGCCGAACCCGACGGCGGTCAGCGCGGTGAGGGCCGTCCCGACGTAGCGCGGGTCGGCGACCTCGCTCAGCGACGCCGAGAACACCCCGGAGTCCGCGATCACCGATGCGCCCCACACCGCGCAGAACGCGATCAGCAGCGGCGTTCCCCAGGCCAGTGGCGAGAGCAGGCAGCAGAGTCCGCTCACCGTCAGCGCTCCGACGGCGGCGGGCGCGCGGCCGAACCGGTCCGCCGCCCAGCCGCCTGCGAGACAGCCGGCGAACCCTGCCACGCCCATCGTCAGGAACACGGTGAGGCCGACGGGTTCCCCGGAGCTCAGCAGGAACGTCGGCAGCCACGTCCACAGCGCGTACAGCTCCCACATGTGGCCGAAGTAGCCGAGGTTCACCAGCCGGGGCTTGCGCTCGCGGAACATCTGCACGGCGTAGCGCGGGTTGAGCTGCGCGGTCGTTCCACTCACGAACGGCCCCGGCCGAACGAACAGAAGCGCGACCACGGCACCGAGAAACGCGATCAGAGCGGCAGCGACGAGCACCTCGCGCCACGGCAGCCGCCCGAACACGTGAGGGAGCGCCGACCCCAGCGTCAGCGCCCCGATCAGCACGCCCAGGGCACGGCCGCGGGTGCGGCTCTCCGACCAGGACGCCATCAGCTTCATGCCCACCGGGTAGACGCCCGCGAGCGCCACCCCGGTCAGGAACCGCAACGGGATCGCGGCGGCCAGCCCGTCCACGAACAGCCCGAGCACCAGCGTGAACGCCGCACCCAAAGCTGCCGAACCGGCGATCAGCAGGTGCGGGCGGACGCGGTCGGCCAGGTTGAGCACCGTGGCCCCGACCGCGCCCACGACGAACCCGAGCTGCACGGACGCGGTCAGCCACACCGCCGCGCCCGCGCTGATGCCCCACTCGACCCGCAGGGAAGGAACGACGGCGGACATCGAGAACCACACGGCCAGACCGAGGACCTGGACGAGTGCGATGGCCGCCCGTCTCATCAGCAGACCGAGTCGCTCGGCTGCGGGTTCGCGAGCCCGAACAACGGCCGCAGCCTCAGCCCGATCCACGTGCCGCCCAGCGCGAACACGCCCCACAGCCACCCGTGCAGCGATCCGACGGAGATGCCGCCGAGGTACGCGCCGATGTTGCAGCCACCGGCGAGCCGAGCTCCGACGCCCATCAGCACACCTCCCAGCACGGCCGCGAGCGCCGTCCGCCACGGGATGCTGCTGTGAATCTTCCACGCTCCGGCCGCCGCCGCAGCGAGAGCGGCGCCGATCATGATGCCGATGTTGGTCAGCGACGTCTTGTCCGTCCAGATCGGAGCGGCGAGCGCCTTGGCGTTGGCCGGCGTCTGCCAGAACTCCCACGCCTCGGGGTGCAGCCCGAGCAGCTGCACGACCTTCGCACCCCACAGCGCGAACGCGAACGTGACGCCCCAGATGCCCCCGGACACCAGGAACACGGCTGCCGCCAGCACGCCCAGCACCACGGCGCCGACCAGCAGGGGCCACGAGCCGCGCACGATCCGCGCCAATCCGTGCGCGGTCGGCACCACGTCGGCGGGCGGCGGGTTGCGACGGGCCTGCACCTGCCGCGTCACGAAGAAGATGGCCGCGAGCGCCGCGATCGTGATCAGCCACGAACCCCACCAGCCGACGTGCTCGGACAGCACCACGGCCGGAAGTGCGGGCCAGCCGTCGAACAGCGGGAACGCCCAGGTGTAGAGCACGGACCCGGCGATGAACCCGAAGAGCGTCAGCACGATCGTCGACTGCCCGGACCCGACGGCGAACAACGTGCCGGAAGCGCAGGCCCCGCCGAGCTGCATGCCGATCGCGAACAGCACCGCGCCCACCAGCAACGCCAGCCCCAGGGGACTGCCCGCGGCCTTGGGCACCGACCCGAAGAGCCCGGAGCCGGTCGAGATGATCAACGCGATCAGCGTGGCCGCCGTGCCGAGCAGCACGGTGTGAGCGCGCAGCCCGGCGCCGTTGCCGACGGCGATCAGCTGTCGCCACGCCGAGGTGAAACCGAAGCGGGAGTGGAACAACGCGAGGCCCAGCGCCAGGCCGAGCGCGAGCAACACGCCCTGCTTCGCGCCGTAGGACGCCCACACGAACCAGGTCAGGCCGACCGCCAGGAGCCCGGCGACGACCAGCGGGACGGTGCGGACCGGTTCCTCCGGAGAGGGGAGCGGGGCCGCACACGATGTCGGGAAGTACTGCGTCGTCACCGGGAACTCCTGAACGGGACTAGTTGGGGATGATGAAGTTGGGCGCCTTGACCACGGACTCGATCAGGCCGAAGATCGGCACGCCGAGCGGCGCGGTCGTCCACTTGTTGGTGAGATCACTGGTGTCGGGCTTGTCCACGACCACCGGGTCGGCGAGCGCGGGCGAGGCGAAACCGGCGAGCACGGCGCCGCTGAGCACTGCCGCCGCAACGATCTTCTTCATGGAACTTCCTTTCCTGGAGGGAAAAATCAGCCGCCGACGAACTTGAGCAGTTCGAAGATCGGTGCCAGAGCGGCGGGAACGCCGATCGCCGGGTCGAGCACGGAGCCCAGGTCGAGTCCGGGCAGGACCCAGATCGGCACGGACTCGGTGAGGAACTGCGTCGCCATCTCTCTCCTTCACGACAGCACCGGACTGACCGGTACGACGGTGGCTTTCGGGACCCATTGCCCCGCCAGCTCTTCCTGCATGGGCATGCCGGGACCGTGCGCCTCGCCCGGTCCCATCGGCATCGCGGTCACCTGCGCGACCGCGTAGATCTGCACCTGGTCGCCGGTGGACTGACCGCCCAGCCACGACCGGAACCCCGCGGGCGTCGGGTTCGCGCCGCCGAACTCGTTACCGACCTCGATCGCGTAACCGATCGGCAGTTGTTCGCGCGGGTCGAACCGCAGAGGCACGGCCAACGTGGTCACCGAGGTCGCGATGGGGGTCGTCAGCAACCACGGTGCGACGTACAGGCCGTGCGGGTGGACCGGGCTTTCCGCCTGCTCGACGCCCGCCCGTGACAACGCCCTGTACCCGTCCGACCAGCCGGACAGCACCACCAGAGCGTCGCCAGAATCACTTACCGGCAACGAGGAACGCACCAGCGCGGCGGCCCGGACTCCGCGCGGTGTGCCGTCCTCGACGAGCTTGACGCTGGTGACTCCCTTGTTCTTCAGGAACGTCACCAGCTTCGTCAGCGAATCCGCGTCCTCAGTGGACAGTTCGTCGGCCGGGCACGACGTGAGCACGTCCCGCCGTCCGCTCACCAGAGAACCGAGAGCCGCGGACGCGCACTCCTCGTCGGCTGCCGGACCAGGCGCGGTTCCGGTGTCGAACGAGACCCCGGAGGAGTCCTCGCCGGTGATCACCGTGATCTCGCCACGTCCGGCCGGCAGGGCGACCAGCGCCCACGTGCCGTCCGCGCCCGCCGAGGGCACGGCCGCGATCTCCGGCCCGTCGCCGACCTTCACGTGGTGGTTCCCGGACGGGAAGTGCACCAGGTTCGCGCCTGGCCGGTGCGGGCTGATCAGCACCGGAACGCCACCCGCCGACGCCAGCACGGGAACACCGGGAATCGGGAGCTCCTGCGGCGAGGGGATCGCGGCCAGTCCGCTCCAGGCGAGCAGGGAGGCCGCGACCGCAAGAGTTCCGTACCGGCGAATCCCCAGTGCCGCCAACGGAAGCACCACCACGACCACCAGCCAGAGGCCGAGCACCGTCTCGTAGATCCGGCGGTCGAACGCGAGCCCGGACGACACCAGCCGCACCAGACCGGCCAGTGCCAGCACCACACCCAGCGACAGCGCGTGCTGCCGGAAACGAGCGCCCGGAGTCAGCGTCAGCGCCACCCACGCGACCGCACCGGCCACGTAGGCGGTGTTGGCCACCAGCAGCAGGCCGGAGTCCCCCACGGAGGTCTCGATCACCAGCAGCAACGTCAGCGCCGCCGCCACCCACCGGACGGCGGGCTTGCCCAGCAGCGCAGGCACAAGAGCCACCAGCACGCCATGCGCCACCGCGCCGAGCACGTGCGCGTCGAACGCCACGAGAGACACCGTGACGAGCCCGGCAGCGACCGCCGCGAGTGCGAAGTTCGCGGCCCTCACCCATTTCGGGACCGTGACCGCGAGACCGGAGCCCGCGATCAGGGCCGACACGAGCAGCAGCGCGAGCCGCACGACGACGACCCAGACCGAGACGCCCTCGGCGGCGTCGAAACCTCCGTGGGGATGATCCATTACTTCACGTCCGCATCCGCGATCACGAACAGCTCGGAGTGCGGCTTCGCGTTGCCGAACGGGCCGTGCGGCCAGTCCTTGCGGTTGAAGTTGATGCCGACCTGGCCGGAGAACTCGTCCTTGAACGACGTGTCGAGCGTGAGCTGGCCGTTCGGGCCGATCTTCACGATGTTGACCTTGTGGTCACCGTCGAGACCGGTGCGCGCGACGAAGTAGTTCGACACCGCGATGCGCTTCGGCGAGGTGATCTCGCGGTAGAAGCCGTCGGAGCCGAGCTCGAAGTTGTCGTACGCGCCCCAGTGCGGACCCGCGGCGGGCGTGCCGGGGTTGATCGGGACGGCACCCGCGAGCGACGGGCAGTCGGCCTCGGCGCCACCGTTCTGCGCCTCGGCCAGCGTGTCGATGCGGCACTTGAACGAAGTACCCGCCGCCAGCAGCTTCTCGATGTTCAGCACGTACACGCCACCGGTGGTGCCGGGGTCGTTCGGGCCGAGCGCGCCCTTGCCCCGTCCGGAGATGGCGCGGTAGAGGTACTTGTCGTCGGGCGAGGTCTGGATCCACCCGCCGTTCGAACCGCCGCCGTTCGAGTCGTTGCCCGCGTGGATCGCCTTGCCGGCCGATCCGTCGTCGAACACCTCGTACCAGTGCGGCTCGGCTGCCGTGATGTCCGGCGTGTAGTGCACCGCGCCGCCCTGCATGGTCTGGGCGAACGCGCCCTTGTGACCGGGCAGGTTCGTCACCGTCGTCTCCATGACCGCGCGGCTCTCCTGGTGCAGCCGGTCGGCGGGATCGGAGCGGGGACCGTTCTGCAGGTAGCTCACGGCCTTGAGCTTCGGGTTGTTCCGGTCGGAGATGTCCCACGTGCGCACCGTCGGGCGACGCAGGTAGGGCGAGGGCGCCTTGACCGGGTCGAGAATGATGTTGCGGGGCTCGGCGTAGTCCGAGGTCACCAGGATGTTCAGGTCTTCACGAGCCTGGATGCCGTGCGGGTTCGCACAGGACGGGGCGCCGAGGCGTGGCAGGTTCGCGCACAGCTTCGGGTCGTCGCCCTGAGGCGTCGCCGCCGACACCTGGGAGAGCACCTTGCCGGTCTGGTCGAATCGCACCAACGAGCCGGGCGAGCCGGCGAAACCGTTGCCCACCACGGTCTGCCCGTTGGCGTAGACGTACGGACCGGGCACCACGGGACCACCCATGTACGTGCCGTAGGCCGTGCCGTCCTTCAACGTCCAGTAGGCGTCCGGGACGGAGCCGCCGAGCGTGTTCGTCGGCAGGCTGATTCCCTTGAGCTTCAACTGGGGGAGCGCGCTCACGTCGAACGCGTAGGTGGCCGCCGCGAACAGCGCGCCCGCGTAGATCGTGTCGCCCTTGTGCCACACGTACTGCATGTGGTGCGGCTCGTTCTCGACCAACGGTCCGACGGTCGCGGTGTTCACGACCTTGCCGTAGTCCGGCGAGCCCTCCGTCGCGTCGATGACCGCGAGGAAGTCAGGCCCCGGCAGCGCGTTGGTGACCTTGCCGAGGCCGCCGGTCAGCGATCCCGGCAGATTCTTGAGGTCCTTGACGATCGTGTCCGCGATGTTCTCGTCTCCAGCCCAGACGAGAAGCCACTTCTTCCGTTCGCCACTGCCGCTGCGCGTTTGTGCCTGCGGGGTGAGGTGGTTCTTCACCCAGTACTGCTTGCCGTCCGACGCGGTCTTGCTGTCCACGAACGTCTGCACATCGGCATAGGCGGGGGAGTTGTCCCCGCTGGCCGTGACCACGCCGGCCGCGAGTACCGCAACAGCGGCTCCGGCCAGGGTTTTTCGCCATCGCATTGCGTTGTTCTCCTTGTTTCGGGCATGCCGAACTCGCCGTTTTCCGGAGGTGCGCGGAAAGCAGCGGTCAAGCGGGGAAGGGGGTGCTCAGAAGGAGCGACAGAGTGCGCTGGCCTGGTGACCCAGGTCCACGTGAAGGCGTCCTACCAGGACGACAGCGGTGCGCATGACGCTGAGGATCTCGATAGTCACCCTATGTTGTCAATTCGGTGACCAAAGTATGGGAGCGATTGAATATCGGTCCAGGGACTATGTCGGTCACCGAAGTTTCCTTTTGTATTGCTATTTGTGCTGACGCATTCCTTGTCGAAAGTTAGGGGTACTCGGTTCCGATCGGCAGAGGCGCACGGACCGGGACCTTCGTAGGTTCGGCTGGGTGACTTGGCTGACTGTGGGTACCGACGCGGTGCTCGGCGTGTTCGCGTTGATGTTTTTGTTGCTGTGGTTCAAGCACAAGCTGCGGGCGTTCCTCGCCGGCGCGGGTGTGGTGGTGGCGTACGCGATCAGCGAGGTGGTCAAGCTGATCGTGCAGGAGGACAGGCCCTGCCGGACGCGGCCGTCGATGGCGGAGTGCCCGGAGGTGGGTGACTGGTCGTTCCCCAGCAACCACTCGGTGATCGCCGGCTCGTCCGCGATGGCGATCTGGGCGCTGCACCGGACCTACGGCTGGATCGCGGCCGTGTGCGCGATCGCGGCGGCGTCGTCACGGGTCATCGTGGGTGTCCACTATGTACACGACGTCATGGCCGGGCTGGCGCTCGGAGCGTTGGTGTCGTGGGGGATCGCGGTGCTGCTGGAGAAGCGGCAGCGCAGGGTGGTGACCAACGCCGACGCGCCGACCGTGGTGATGCAGCGACTGCGATGATGGGTGCCGTGTGGGAGGTCCTGCTCTACCTGGTCCTGTTCGGCGCGGCCTTTTTCCTGGTGCGCAACAGGCCCGCGGTGGCTCTCGGGATCGCGCTGGGAGCCTGGCTCGTCTGCTATCTGGTCAGCGTGGAGTTCGACGTCCGGGTGATCGCGCTCGCTCCCGCACTGGCGCTGGTCAGCTTTCTCGCCGGCCGCAACGCCCCGGATCCGCGCCCGGCCGCCATCGCGCTGGCCGTCGCCGAGATCGCCGGTGTCGTCGTCGCACTGACCGAGCGCGGCGGCTCCGACACCGCGCTCGCCGTGACCTCCGGCGTCGGTGTGCTCGGCGTCATCCCCTGGGCCTTCGGCCGGTTCCGCCGCCGTTACTGGGAACTGCGGGAGGTCGGCTGGGAGCTCGCCTCCTTGCTGGAACGGGACGTCGACAACGCGCGCAACGCCGAACGGGCCCGGCTCGCGGGCGAGATGCACGACCTGGTGGGCCACGAACTCGCACGGGCCGCGCTGCTGACCGGTGCGCTGGAGCTGGAACCCACTCTGACCGCACAACAACGTGAGGCAGCCAAAACCGCGCGGGCCAGCGTCACGGCCGCCGCGGAACGGCTGGCCGACGTCATGCAGGTGCTGCGGGCCGACGAGGACGAACCCGTCGCGACGATCGAGGAGGTCGTTGCCAGGAGCGGAATCGACGTCGAGCTCACCAACGGCCGCACGACGCCGATCGACGGGATCATCGCGCGCACCGTGCACCGGGTGACCGCCGAAGCGCTGACGAACGTGATCAAGCACGCACCCGGCGCGAAGGTCACCATCCAGCTCACCGCGAACCTCGAACTGCGGATCACGAACGGCCCGGCGCAGAAGACCCACGCGGTCGGCAGCGGCAAGGGACTGGTGGGCCTGGCCGAACGCGTCGCGCTGGTCGGCGGCTGGTTCGAGGCGGCGCCTTCGGACGACGGCGGGTTCGAGGTCAGGGCGAAGCTGCCGGAACGCCCGCGTGCGCGGAACACGCCCACGCACGTGCGTCGCGAACGCACGGAGAAAGAACTCCGCAAGAGTGCTCGCAGGACCGTGCTGATCACATCGGTCGTGTGCGTTGGAATCGCGATCGGGGTGCCGGGCTACATGGTGTTCGACGCGGTGACGTCCGTTCTCACACCGGAGCAGTTCGAACGGGCACAACTCGGGCAGAACGAGGACGACATGGATCTGCCGCTGCGCACCCGCGTCGACAACCCGCTCGGCGTCACCGCGCCGCCCGGCACCGAGTGCCGCTACTACAGCACGCACCCCAACCCGTTCGACGGCGACCGCCACGACCTGCACCAGCTGTGCTTCCGGGATGATCGGCTCGTGTCCAAGCAGTGGCTCGCCAGGAGGAGCGGTTGATCAGGGTCGTGCTCGCGGACGACGAACCGGTGGTCAGGTTCGGCGTCAAGGCCGTGCTCGCGACCGCCAAGGACGTCGAGGTGGTCGCGGAGGCGTGCAACGGCAGCGAGGCGATCGACCTCGTCGCCCGGCACCGGCCCGACGTCGCCGTGCTCGACATCCGCATGCCCGTGTTCGACGGGCTGGACGCGGCCAAGGTGATCCGCGAGTGCCATCCGGGCACGAAGACGCTGGTGCTGACGACGTTCGCGGACGACGCGTACATCAGCCGGGCGCTGGGGGAGGGCGCGGCCGGGTTCGTGCTGAAGACCGGCGACCCGCAGGAGATCATCTCCGGTGTTCGGGCGGTCGCGAGCGGCGGCGCGTTCCTGTCACCCGTGGTGGCCAAGCGAGTGGTGGACCAGCTCTCCCGCGCGCACCCGCGACCGCTTGCGACGCAACGGATCGAGGTGCTCACGGCACGGGAACGCGAGGTGCTCGGCCTGGTCGGCGCCGGCCTGTCCAACGCGGAGATCGCGGCCCGCATCCACGTCGTCGAGGGCACCGTGAAGGTCTACGTCAGCACGATCTTCCGCCAGCTCGGCGTCAAGAACCGCGTGCAGGCGGCGATCATCGCCCACGAGTCCGGGATCATCCCCGCCGGATAAGTCCGAAGTGGGTTGAATGTTCTTGCGGCACAAGCGAAATCACTCGCATGTGCCGCAGGTCACCGTACACTCCGGACCGTCATCGGACTGGCGAACGGGGCTGTGGTGAGCGGGATCAAGGTGTTGGTGGCGGGGGCGAGCATCGCGGGACCCGCGCTGGCCCACTGGTTGCGGCGGCGGGGAGCCGAGGTGACCGTGGTGGAACGGGCTCCCAGGTTGCGCCCCGGCGGTCAGGCGGTGGACGCGCGCGGGGTGGCCAAGGAGGTCATCGCGCGGATGGGGCTGGACGCGCAGGTGCGCGCGGCCTGCACCGACACGGTCGGCGCGTACACCGTGGACGTCGACGGGACCGTGCTGGAGACCTACCGCGCCGACGACGACGGCGGCGACGGGTACATCGCGGACATCGAGATCCTGCGCGGAGACCTGTCCCAGGTGCTCTACGACGACACCCGCGATGGTGTCGAGTACGTCTTCGGCGACCGGATCGCCGAGCTCACCCAGGACGCGGACGGCGTCGACGTGACGTTCGCGAGCGGCGGGCGGCGGCGCTTCGACCTGGTGGTCGGTGCCGACGGGCTGCACTCGGCGTTGCGCTCGACGGTCTTCGGGCCGCGCGAGAAGTACGTGCGCCACCTCGGACTCGTGCTGGCCTTCTACACCGTGCCCAACGAGTTCGGCGTGGATGGCTGGATGATCGACTACCAGGACCAGGTGACCGGGCGCTCCGCCGGTCTGCGGCCGCTCAAGGACGCCACCAAGGCGATGGCGATGTTCTCGTTCCCCGCGGCCGACTTCGACGTCGACCACCGTGACATCGAGGGCCAGAAGCGTCTGCTGCGTGAGCAGGCGGACGGGCTGGGCTGGCTGGCGCCGCGCATCCTCGCCCACGTCGGCGACAGCCCGGACTTCTACCTCGACCAGGTCGCCCAGGTCGTGATGGACCGCTGGTCGGACGGACGGGTCGGGCTGATCGGCGACGCCGCGTTCAGTTCGTCGCCGATGTCCGGCGGGGGCACCGGGCTGGCCCTGGTCGGCGCCTACCTGCTGGCAGGGGAACTGGCCGCCGCCGACTGGGACCCCCGGGCCGGGTTCGCCGGCTACGAGGAAGCGGATGCGCCCGTTCGTCGAGGCCAACCAGGAGATCGGCCGGCTGCACGTGGCGAGCCGCGCCGTTCCGGATCCGGACGCCGAGCCGGCTCAGGAACCGGACATGGACGCGCTCATGGCGGTCGTCGACCGTGCGATCAACGGTGTCGAACTGCCGGACTACGCGGGCTGAATCAGGTGCGGGCGCCGATGCCGGAGATCGCCCGCACCTCCATCTCCGCTGCCTTGGCGGACATCTCCGGCTCGCGCTTCGAGAAGATCGTGGCGAAGAACCCGCACAGGAACGAGAACGGGATCGACACCAGGCCGGGGTTGCCGAGCGGGAACCACGCGAAGTCGATGTCCGGGAAGATCGACGTCTTCGCGCCGGACATCACCGGCGAGAAGATGATCAGCGTCAGGCACGAGCCCAGGCCGCCGTAGATGCTCCACAGCGTGCCGGTGGTGTTGAAGCGCCGCCAGAAGATCGTGTAGAGGATCGTCGACAGGTTCGCCGAGGCCGCCAGCGCGAGCGCCAGCGACACGAGGAACGCGACGTTCTGCCCGTTCGCCGCGATCCCGCCGATGATCGACAGGATGCCGACGACGACCGCCGTCAGCCGGGCGACCCTGATCTCCCTGCGCGGCTCGGCGTTGCCGCGCTTGATCACGTTCGCGTAGACGTCGTGGGCGAACGAGGCGGAGGCCGCCAGGGTCAGGCCGGCGACGACCGCGAGGATCGTGGCGAACGCGACGGCGGACACGATGCCGAGCAGCACCGCGCCCCCGATCTCGAACGCGAGCAGCGGCGCCGCCGAGTTCTCACCACCCGGTGCCGCGGCGATCTTGTCCGTGCCGACCAGTGCCATCGCGCCGAAGCCGATCACCAGCGTGCACAGGTAGAAGATCACCATCGTCCAGGTCGCCCACACGACCGAGCGACGGGCCTCGGAGGCGTTCGGCACGGTGTAGAAGCGCATCAGCACGTGCGGCAGGGAAGCGATGCCCAGCACCAGTGACAACGCCAGCGACACGAAGTCCAGTTTGGACATCGCGCTGAAGCCGTACTTGGCGCCAGGGTCCAGAACGGCCTCGCCGAGCTTGTTGTTCTCGGTGGCCTGCTGCATGATCGCCGACAGGCTGAAACCGAACTTGCCCAGCAGGAACACGCTCATCAGCGTCACGCAGAGCAGCAGCAGGACGGCCTTGATGATCTGCACCCAGGTCGTGCCCTTCATGCCGCCGAGCAGCACGTAGAGCACCATGACCATGCCGACCAGCGCGATCAGGATCGCCTGGCCCCACTTCGAGGTCACGTTGAGCAGCAACGCGATCAGGCCGCCGGCGCCCGCCATCTGCGCGATCATGTAGAAGAACGAGATCACCAGCGTCGCGTTCGCCGCGGCCGCGCGCACCGGGCGCTGCCTCATCCGGAACGCCAGCACGTCGCCGACGGTGAAGCGGCCGGTGTTGCGCAGGCCCTCCGCGATCAGCAGCAGGCCGACGAGCCACGCGACGACCCAGCCGACGGAGTAGAGGAACCCGTCGTAGCCGTGCGCCGCGATACCGCCGGAGATGCCGAGGAACGACGCGGCGGACAGGAAGTCACCGGACAGCGCCACGCCGTTCTGGGCGCCGGTGAACGAGCTGCCGGCGGCGTAGTAGTCCGACGCCGTCACGTTCCGGCTGCTGAACCGGTAGACGATGTAAAGGGTGATCAGAACGAACACCGCGAAGACGCTGAGGTTCAGCACCGGGTTGCCGGTGGTGGGCATGCCTTACTCCTCGACGCCTGTCATCTCTGCGAGCAATTGACGCTGCGGGTCAAGCCGTCGCTTTGCGTAACGGGCATAACCGAGCGTGATGATGATCGAAGTCACAAACTGTCCGAGGCCCAGCAGGATCCCGAGGTTGATCACCCCGATCACCTTGGTGCTGACGAAGTCTTTCGCGTACGCGGACAGCAGTACGAAGGTCAGGTAGGACGAGAGGAAAAGCGCCGTCATCGGGAAGATGAACGTCGTGAGTCGCCGGCGCAGGACGCGGAATTCGTCGGTCTGCCGAATCAGCTCGTACTTCGGGTTGCCGTCGGAATCGACGTACGACAAAGTCTCGGGGTCGTCGAACGACGCGAAACCCCGGCTTTCCCGGTACTCGTGCTGCGCTTCGCCAGGCGACCTCATCGCCTTGGTCATGTACCCCTGCCCCTCGTGTGCGGCGCCCACTGTAGCGCTCTCACGTGTGCAGTCAACGACGCGGATCTCCCGGAAACGGACGAAACCGGACCAATGCCGGGCGGTCATCGGACTGAAACCGGACTGTAAACCGGACGCCATTCGTCTCAAATGGTACGTCCCGGGCTTTGTCTCAAGTGAAGAGTCCGAGGTTGCGTCTTGTGCAACACCTGAAGCCTTGGTCAAGCCCGTTGTCGCACGTGTGCACCTGGCCTAGGATCGATCGGTCCGCGTATTGGTGACGGTTGGGGATAAAGTGGGGTTCTTAGCGCGCGAACGTCAGGTCGCGCCTCCCGGATGGAACCGCTGGCTCGTTCCGCCCGCAGCACTGGCGATTCATCTCTCCATTGGTCAGGCCTACGCCTGGAGCGTCTTCAAGACTCCGCTGGAGAAAACTCTCGGCATCACCGGAACGCAGTCCGCGCTGCCGTTCCAGCTCGGCATTGTGATGCTCGGGCTCTCCGCCGCGGTGCTCGGCACGACGGTCGAGCGCAGGGGCCCGCGCTGGGCCATGCTGATGTCTCTGATCGCCTTCTGCTCCGGTCTGCTGATCTCGGCGGTCGGCGTGTGGGCCGGTCAGTACTGGGTCGTCGTCCTGGGCTACGGCCTCGTCGGCGGCATCGGTCTCGGCATCGGCTACATCTCGCCGGTGTCCACGCTGATCAAGTGGTTCCCCGACCGGCCTGGCATGGCGACCGGCATCGCGATCATGGGCTTCGGCGGCGGTGCGTTGATCGCGTCGCCGTGGTCGACCTCGATGCTGACGGCGTTCGGCGCCACCTCGACGTCGGGCATCGGCAAGGCCTTCCTCGTGCACGGCATCGTCTACGCGGTCTTCATGAGCGTCGGCGTGCTGCTGATCCGCCTCCCCTCCAAGGAGTTCACGGCGGAGAAGGAAGCGCTGCTCAAGGACAAGCCGAAGGCCACCGTCGGCTTCAACGTCTCGGCGAACAACGCGATCAAGACGCCGCAGTTCTGGCTGCTCTGGGTCGTGCTGTGCTTCAACGTCACCGCGGGCATCGGCATCCTGGAGAAGGCCGCGCCGATGCTGGTCGACTTCTTCAAGGAGTCCTCGACGCCCGTGGCCGCGACCGCCGCCACCGGTTTCGTCGCGCTGCTCTCCGCCGCGAACATGGCGGGCCGGTTCGTCTGGTCGTCCACTTCGGACCTCGTGGGCCGCAAGAACATCTACCGCCTCTACCTCGGCGTCGGCGCGCTGCTCTACCTGGTGCTGCTGACCGTCGGCTCGACCAGCACCCCGCTGTTCGTGATCGCGGCGATGGTGATCCTGTCGTTCTACGGCGCGGGCTTCGCGACCGTCCCGGCGTACCTGCGCGACCTGTTCGGCACCTTCCAGGTCGGCGCGATCCACGGTCGCCTGCTGACCGCGTGGTCGGTGGCGGGCGTGCTCGGGCCGCTGATCGTCAACGCCATCGCGGACGCGGGCAAGAAGGCCGGGCACGTCGGTCCTGACTTGTACGCGACGTCGTTCTACATCATGATCGCGCTGCTGGTCGTCGGTTTCGTCGCGAACGAGTTGATCCGCCCGGTCGACCCGAAGTTCCACGAGCCGAAGGCCGTCGAGGAGACCGAGAAGCCCTCGTCCAAGGACGACGACGAGGCCACGGTCGCCAAGTGGAACGAAGCCGAGGCCGCCGACGCTGCCGAGACGGCTGTTGACAAGGAAGACGCGGAAGGCGTGGTGAAGAAGTGAGCTCACCCCAAGAAAACCGATCGAGCACGTTGCTGCTGGTCGGTGCCTGGCTGTGGGTGGGTCTGCCGCTCGCCTACGGCCTGTACCGGCTCTTCCTGAACGCGGCCAAGCTCTTCGTCTGATGTTCAACGCGCTCGTCAACTGGCGCAACTGGCGCCTGCCGGTGAAGCTCGCCGCGGTGTTGATCGTTCCGGTCACCATCGCGGTGGGCTCCGGCGTACTGCAGATCAATTCACAGATTGATCGTGCCGAGTCCTATGCGGCGCTCCAGCGACTGGTGAAGGTCCGCGCCGCCCTGATCCCCGTGATCGAGGGCGTGCAGGCGGAACGGCGGATCGTCGCCGAAGGCGTCGGTCCGGAGCTCCTCTCCGAGCAGAGCAAGCGCACCGACGACGCCCGCGCGGTGCTGCGCGACCAGATCGGCAAGACCTCGCTCAGCGAGGTCGTGACCGACCGCATCTACGACGTCCAGAACCGCATGGGCGACCTGACGGTGTTGCGCGACCGCAGCAGCAACGACATCCCCGCGGTGATCAAGATCTACACCGAGCTCACCGACTCGCTGCTCGACGTCGACGAGGTGATGGCCAGCGAGTTCGGCGACGCCGCCCTGCTGCGCACCGCGATGGGCCTGCACCACGTGGTGCACGTCCGCGACCAGGTGCTCTACCAGCAGGCCGTCGTGCTGTCCGGGCTCACCCGCGGCCAGCTCACCAACGCCGAGGTTCGCGCGCTGGTCGAGTCGAACGTCAAGCTCGGCTACATCGCGGACGAGTTCGCGGCCCTCGCGACGCCCGAGCAGCTGAAGTTCTACGGCAAGAACTTCAGCGGCCCGGAGACCGAGGCCCAGCGCACGATGCTGGCCGCCGCCGTGCTGCACCCGACCTCGGACGTGCCTCCCACCGGGCCCAACCGGCCCAAGCCGTTGCCGATCGCGACGCAGGACTGGACCAAGGCCACCGGTGCCGTCGTCACGGCGATGGACAGCGTGGTGACGGGTCTGCAGGACGACCTGCGGTCCACCTCCGACCGTCTGCGCGACGAGAGCAGTGACGCCGCCGGCACCGCGTCCGCGATCCTGTTCGCCAGCCTGATCCTGGCCGGCACCATCGGGTTCGTCGTCGGCCGCTACCTGCTGCGTTCGCTGAACGCGCTGCGCCGCTCCGCGCTCGACGTGGCCTGGGAGAAGCTTCCCGAGATGGTCGCGACCGGACGCGGCAGCACCGAGATCGAACGCGTGCCGGTGGACACCACCGAGGAGTTCGGCCAGGTGGCGCGCGCGTTCGACGAGGTGCACCAGCAGGCCGTCAAGTCGGTCATCGAACAGGCCGGCATGCGCGCGAACATGCGCAACATCTTCGTGAACCTGTCGCGGCGCAGCCAGAGTCTCGTCGAACGCCAGCTCAAGCTGATGGAGGAGCTGGAGAAGTACGAGGAGGACCCGGACCAGCTCGCGAACCTCTTCAAGCTCGACCACCTCGCCACCCGCATGCGCCGCAACAACGAGAACCTGATGGTGCTCTCCGGCGGCGACGTGGCACGGCGGTTCCACAAGCCGATCCCGCTCACCGACGTGCTGCGCGCGGCGGCCGCGGAGATCGAGCAGTACCAGCGGGTCATGGTGCACACGGCGCCGAACGCCGAGGTCGTCGGTTACGTGGCGAGCGACCTGGTCCGGTTGCTGGCCGAACTTCTTGACAACGCAACGGCTTTCTCGCCGCCGCACACCCAGGTCTCGATCAGCGCGTCCATCGAGGCCGGCGACATCGTCCAGATCGACGTGGTCGACCAGGGCATCGGCATCGACCCCGAGGCACTCGACGGCGTGAACCAGCGCCTGGAGGCCGCGGGGGAGGGCGTCGACGTCCAGGTGTTCCGCGAAATGGGACTTTTCGTCGTCGGCAGACTCGCGGCACGCCACCAGATCGTGGTACGTCTGGACGCCAAACAGGGCCAAGGGACTCGCGCGATCGTGTTGGTTCCGGCCGAACTGGCACCACGACGGGAAGAGTCCTGGGAGTCTTTCCGAGGGGAGACGATCGAACGACAGCAGGCTTCGTGGTTCCAGCAGACGAGTCCGGCCGCCGCACCGCCGCCTCCTCCCGCACCCGCACGTCAGACGCCGGACTCGGCTCGAGGCTTCCTCGACGCCTTCCAGCGCGGTGTGCAGCGCGGCCTTCCCGACCACCAGGAGAGTCGATGAGCACGCAGGTTGACCAGTTCGGCTGGCTGGTCACCAACTTCGCCGAACGCACACCAGGCATCGAGCACGCCGTGGTGATCTCGGCCGACGGCTTGGTGTTGATCTCGTCCTCGAAGCTGCCCGAGCACGTGGCACCGCAGTTCGCGGCGATCGTGGCGGGCGTGGTCTCGCTGGCCGACTCCGCGTCGAAGTGCTTCGCCGGGGAGTCGGTCGTGCGCACCGTCGTGCAGATGGACCGGGGCGTGATGCTGCTGTCGGCGATCAGCGACGGCTCGGTCCTCGCGGTGCTGGCGTCGTCCTCCGCGGACGTCGCGCAGATCGCGTACGAGATGACCGTGGTCGTGCGGCAGGTGGGCCAGCTGCTCACGCCGGAACTGCGGGCAGAGCTGGCATGAGCAGAGAGCCTGACGATCAGGTCAACTTCGGTGACCTGATCAGCGGTTTCAGCTTCGACAGCGAACGGATCCGCAAGCGCGGCAAGAAGGCGCAGCGTGCGCCGGAACCGCCGCCGGAGCAGCCGGACCCGTACGCCACGGCGCCGTTCGAACCGGTCCCACCGTTGCCGTCGATCGAGGACGACGCGTCGTCCTCGATCGTGCGCGCCTACGCGTGGACCGGCGGCCGCACCACGTCCGACGTGCACCTGGAGATCGAGACCCTGGTCTCGGTGAACGAGTTCTCGGCCACCGCCGTGCGCCCTGAGCACCAGGACGTGCTGGCCCTGTGCACGCAGCCGCGGTCGGTGGCGGAGATCGCCGCCCTGCGCGGGCTGCCGCTGGGCGTCACCAAGGTCCTGCTCGGCGACATGGCCGGGCACGGGCTGATCGACGTGCACCGGACGGCGTCGTCCTACGGCGGCGACCGGCCGGACGGGATGCTGCTCGAACGCGTGCTGGCGGGGCTGCGCCGCCTCTGAGTGGGTCCTCACCGACGCTGCTACGGTCGGGAGACCTATCTGGGGAGGTACGGGGTGGAGTTCCAGGACGTCGTCCGGCGCAGGCGGATGGTGCGCAAGTTCACCGGGGAGCCGGTCAGCGACGAGAGCTTGCAGCGGATCATGCGCAACGCCGTGCGCGGCCCGTCCGCCGGGTTCTCGCAGGGCCAGGGCTTTCTCGTGCTGCAGGGTGAGCAGCTGCAACGGCTCAGCGAGATGTTCGAGTGGTGGGGCGGAGAAGACGCGAAGACGGCACCGGTCGTCGTCATCCCGTTCTCGGCCAAGCAGGTCTACCTCGACCGGTACGCGCAGCCCGACAAGGCCGCGGCCGGCCTCACCGAGGAACGCTGGCCCGTGCCCTACTGGGACATCGACACCGGCATGGCCGCGCTGCTGATCCTGCAGACGGCCGTGGACGAGGGCCTGGGCGCGGTGTTCTTCGGCACGGACAAGGAGACGTGGCCGGAGCTGCGTGCGGCGTTCGGCGTGCCGGACATGTACGTGCCGATCGGCATCATCGCGATCGGGCACTCGGCGGAGGAGGGCATCTCCGAGGGTGCCTCGCCTCTCAGGCGCAAGCGCAAGGCGTTCGACGAGGTCGTGCACTGGGGTCAGTGGAAGTGAGATCGTTCGGCCTGCTCGGGCCGCTGGACGTGGTGCTCGACGGGCACCACGTCCACATCCCGCCCGGCAAACGGCGGATGGTGCTCGCCGCCTTGTTGCTGCGCCCCGGTCAGGTCGTCGGAGTGGACGAACTCGTCGAGCTGGCCGGCGGCTCGCGCAACGCTCTGCAGACCACCGTCGGCCGGCTGCGCGAGGTGTTGCCGGGGCTGGTGCTGACCAAGCCGGGCGGATACCTGCTGGACGTGCGGCCCGACGAGGTCGACGTCCACCGGTTCGACCGGCTGGAGCCGCGCGAGGCGCTGGCGCTCTGGCGCGGGCGCCCGTTCGCGGACATCGGCAGCGACGCGCTCGAACGCGACCACGTGCCCGCGTTGACGGAGAAGTACCTCGCGACGCTGGAAGCGCGGATCGAGCAGGACCTGCGTGGCGGCGGACATGAGCAACTCGTGCCCGAACTGCGCTCGCTCACTCTTCAACACCCGACCAGGGAACGGATGTGGGCCCAGCTGATCGTGGCGCTGCACCGCTGCGACCGGCAGACCGAGGCGTTGCAGGCCTACGACGACATCCGCGGCAGACTCGCCGCGGAGCTGGGTCTCGACCCCGGCAAGGACCTGCAGAAGGCCCACCAGCAGGTGCTCACGGCGGACAACCGCCCGCGCTCCCGCAACGACCTGCCCGGCGACATCGCCGACTTCGCGGGCCGCGCCTCCGACCTGGACGAGATCCTCGCCGCCGTGCCGTCCGGCTGCGTCGCGATCACCGCGATCGACGGCATGGCCGGCATCGGCAAGACCACGATCGCGGTCCGCGCCGCGCACCGGCTGTCCGCCCGTTTCCCGGACGCGCAGCTCTTCGTCGACCTGCACTCCTACACCGCGGGCGTCGAGCCGCGCACCCCGTCCGACGCGCTGCTGGCGTTGCTGACCGCACTCGGCGTGCCCGCGCAGGACATCCCGGACGGCCTGGACGCCCGCGCTGCCCGGTGGCGGGCGGAGATGGCGCACCGCAAGGCACTCGTGGTGCTCGACAACGCGGGCAGCGCCGCCCAGGTCCGCCCGCTGCTGCCCGGCACCGGCCTGGTGCTGGTCACCAGCAGGCGCCGGCTCGTCGACCTGGACGCCGCGCACACGATCTCGCTGGACGTGCTGTCCGAAGAGGACTCACTGAACCTGCTCGCGAGCATCATCGGCCGTGCGAAGCTCGACCAGGACCTGGACTCCGCACGCGAGATCGTCCGGCTCTGCGGCTACCTGCCGCTGGCCGTCCGGATCGTCGGCGCCCGCTGGCGCACCAGACCGGCGTGGTCCGCGCAGGACCTGACCCGCCGCCTCACCGGGCAAAGATTGAGTGAGCTGATCGCGGGCGAACACAGTGTCGCGGGCGCGTTCGCCCTGTCCTACCAGCAACTCACGTCCGAGCAACAACGCCTGTTCCGCCGGCTGGGCCTGCACACGGGCGAGGACTTCGACGCCTACCTGGCCGCGGCGGTCGTCGGCGCGACGCGCGCCGAGGCCGAACGGCTGCTGGAAGAGCTCCTGGACGCACATCTGGTGCAGCAGAAGGAGAACGGCCGCTACCGGTTCCACGACCTGCTGGCGGACCACGCGAAGGCCAGCGTCGAGGAGGACGAGAGGGACGAGGCCACCACCCGCCTGCTCGACCACTACCTGCGCAACGCGGCTGAGGCCGCGAACGTGCTGAACCCCGGCCGGCCGCGCATCGACACCGCCGTCCGGTACGAGCCGGCCGGCCCGCTGCGGTTCGCGACGCACGCCGATGCGGTGGCGTGGCTGGAGAAGGAGCGGCTCAACCTGAAGGCGGCCGTGTACCTCGCGGCCTACCAAGGGCACTACCGGCACGCGTGGCAGATACCGCACCTCATCGCGTACTTCCTGCTGATGCGAGGCTACGGCCGCGAACGGGTGGAGTTGCAAAGCCTCGCCCTGGCGGCTGCTCACCAGCTCGGTGACCTGAAGGCCCGCGCGGAAGCGCTGCGAGGACTGGGCTCGGCGTACGTGGAGGACAGCGACCCGCGTGCGGTGGAACACCTGCACCAGGCGCTCGACCTGATGCGGCAGATCAAGGACCTGCGCGGCGAGGCCTCGACGCTGGGTGTTCTCGGCATCATCGCGCGGGAGCGCCGCGAGTCGGACAAGGCGATGGAGTACTTCCAACGCGGTCTCACCCTGATGCGTCACATCGGCGCGAGAACGGGCGAGGCGAACGCGTTGCACAACATCGGCATCGTGCATGCAGACCGGGGTGAGAACGACCAGGCTCTGGCCTACCTGGAGAAATCGCTGGAGTTGCTGACGAAGCACGGCGACGTGCGGTCGTGCGCGATGATCCTGCACGACATCGGCTACGTCCACTACAACGAGTTCAGGGACGAGGAGGCCGTCACGTTCGTCGAACGGACCCTCGCGGCGTACCGGGAGTCGGGCGACTGGCGTGGCGGGGCGATGGCCATGGCCGACTTCGGCTACCTGCTGTACGCCATGGACAGACTCGACCAGGCCCGCGAGATGATGCGCGTGATGCTCCGGCAGACCCGCGAGTCGATGAGGCAGCCCGATGACGAGGCCGTCCTCTCGGCCATGGCGAAGGTCAGGGACCACCAGGGCGGGATCGCGATCCTGATCTCGCTGGCGCTGCACGCGGAGCTGAACGGACGGCTGGGCGCGGCGGTGCGCTACGCCCAGCGGTGCCTCGAGCTGATCCGCCACAACAAGCGAGGCTGGGGCGAGGCACGTCTGCTCATCCAGCTGTCCGGCCTGCACCACGTGCTCGGGGACACCGCCGCCGCTGTCCGCTGCGGCGAGGAGGCGGTGCAGGCCGCCGAACGCCTGTGCCAGCGGCGGACCACCGATCGCGCCAGGCAGGCACTCGCTACAGCGTCAGCCCCAGTGTCACCAGCGTGATCACGGCCGCCGCCAGCACGGCGAACGCCACCCACTGCTGCACCTTGTCCCTGGTCCTGCGCATCCCCGGCTCCCCTCGGTGGTGTTGCCACCGAGGGTCGTGAAGCCCGTCCCCACCTCGTCCCCACCGCGGTCACACGGGCCGTGAAGCCGCGGGAATTCTGTGTGAAACTGAATTGCCCTGACAGGTCTCCGGTGGAAGGGAGCGATGTGCAGACCGCGCTGTTCCCCCGCCCGCACCAGCTTCCCGCCGCCGTCGCCGACTTCGTTGGGCGGGAGGAGCTGCTGCAGTCCGTCGTCGACCGGATCATCCCGTTTCCGCAGGTGGTGCTGCTGACCGGTCCGGTCGGCACCGGCAAGACGACGCTCGCCGTGCAGGCCGCGCACCGGGTCGCGAACGGCCATTTCCCGGACGGTCAGCTGTTCGTGCGGCTGCGCGGCACGACCCCGCACGAGGTGCTCGGCCGGTTCCTCACCGCGTTCGGGCTGCCCGCTCCCGGAGATTTCGCCGCCCGGCTGAGCGCCTATCGAGACGCTGTCGTGCGCCAGTCTCTTCTCCTGGTGCTGGACGACGTCACGTGCGTCGACCAGGTGAAGCCGTTGCTGCCGCACGCACCTGGATGCGCGGTGCTCGTGACTTCCCGGCACATGTTGAAGTTGCCCCACGTCGTCGAGGTCGGTCCGCTGGAACCCGCGCAGGCGATGACGTTGCTGGGCAACCAGATCGGCCTCGACCGGCTGGCCGCCGAGAGCGCGCCGGCGGAGGCGCTGGTGGCCGCCTCGGACTGTTCGCCGCTGACGGTGCGGATCGCCGGGGCCGTGCTCGCGGCCCGCCCGCACTGGCCGCTGGCGTTGCTGGCCGACCGCCTTCGCGACCCGCGCGGCCGGCTGGAGACCCTGTCGCACGGCGGTTTGTCGGTCCGGGCGGGGCTGGAGGAGACGGCGGGGGACCTGAGCCCGCACGCCCGCCGGTTGCTGGGCCTGCTCGCGGGCGTGGGCGCGCGGCGGTTGCCGTCCTGGGCGCCGGTGGTGGCGTTCGGGGACGTGCGCGGACAGTCCGCTGTGGACGAACTGGTGTCGGCGCACCTCGTCTCGGCCTGCGCGGACGGCTACGCGGTGCCCGAACTGGTGCGGGAGTTCGCGGCGGGGCAGTCCGACGCCGGTGAGGCCCTGCGCCGCGTGCTCGGCGGCTGGCTGTACCTGCTGGACCAGGCCCACGCAGCGGTGTACGGCGGCGACTTCTCGGTCGTGCGCGGGTGTTCGGCACGCGAGGTGGTGCGGCCGGACCGGCTGCTGCGAACCGATCCGCAGGAGTGGCTGGAGTCCGAGCACGAGAGCCTGTGCGACGCGGTCGAACTGGCCGCGGGGGCCGGTCTGGACGAGCAGGCCTGGGAGCTGGCGCGCCGGATGGTGACGTTGTTCGAAACGCGCACCGGCTTCGAAGGCTGGCAGCACACGCACGACATCGCACTGGCGGCGTGCGAGAAGGCGGGCAACCGGCGTGGCGCGGCCGTGCTGCACTGCTCGCTCGCGTCGTTGCACATCAGCCAGAGCCGCTACGACCTGGCGCACGAGATGACTTTGCGGGCCAAGGACTTCTTCGAAGATCACGACGACCTCGCGGGCCTCGGACCGGTCTACCGCAACCTCGGCATCGTCGCCCGTTCGTCCGGCGAGTTCGCCGACGCCCGCCGGTGGTACCAGCGCGCGCTCGCGGTGTACGAGCGGTTCACCGACCCGGTCGGCCAGGCGTCGGTGCTCCAGCACCTCGCCCAGATCGACCTGTACGACGGCGACACCGCCGGTGCCAGGGAACGCCTGAGCGCCGCGCTGGCCGCGTGCGACGGAACCGGCCCCGCACGGGTGCTGGCGCAGATCAACTACCGCCTGGGCAAGCTGCTGGCCGTGGACGGACGGCACGACGAGGCGTTCGGCGTGCTGACCACCGCGCTCGACCTGGCCCGCACCGCACGGGACCGTCGTGGCGAGAGCTTCGTGCTGTACGCGTTGGGGCGCAACGAGTTCGTGCGCTGCCGGCTCGACCAGGCCCGCGCCTCGCTGCACGAGGCGGCGCTCCTCTGCGAGGCGAACTTCGACGTCGTGGGAGCGGCGCGGGCGCGCCTCGAACTGTCTCGCGTGCACCGGGCGCGCGGTGAGGTTCAAGTCGCCGCCGAGCTGGAAGCGGCGGCCCGCGCGGTTTACTCGGAATTCGGCCTGAAACCCGCGCTGGGTGATTTGATCTTTCGACCGTAAGGCTGGTGTGAGGTATTGCTCCAACCGAGTGCTTGGCTCCCCCGTAAGATTCCGTTAGGGTCGCATTCGCGGGCAATTGGCAGGGCGGGCGACGTTATCAAAAATCGCCCGAAAATTGATCAAAAATTAGTCACTTGTTCGTTTGCAACCATGATGCTGCTCCGTCCGGGTGGTGCCTTCCACGGCAGGACCAGTCGCTGCTCACCCTGCGGGACGGTGTTGACGGAGACGTGTGCGTGCAGTGGTGCGGGGTCGGCCAAAAGGGGCTTGCGAGTCGTGAGAAACGGACCAGTCTTGTCTAATGGCATCGCCGGGATCCGTCCGGCGGACAGTGGCCTCGACGCGGGGGTGGAACGCACCATGGGTGGTGTCCCGACGTTTCCCCACGGCAGACCGCTGACGTGGGCGGATCTGGAGGCGATGCCTGATGACGGGCACCGTTTCGAACTCGTCGACGGGGTGCTCGTCATGAGCCCCTCACCGCGCCCCGTGCACCAGCGGGTGGTCGCCCGGCTGCTGGTGGCGCTGACCGCTGTCTGCCCACCGGAGCTGGAGGTCCTTCCCGCTCCGGTCGACGTCGTGCTCGCCGACGACACGGTCTTCATTCCCGACCTGGTGGTGGGCCGGCGTGAGCAGTTCTCGAAACAGGCGCTCATCGGGCCGCCCGTGCTGGCGGTCGAGGTCCTTTCGCCGCGCACACGGCACGTGGATCTCGAACTCAAGCGGGCGAAGTTCCAGGAAGTCGGCTGCGAGAACTACTGGATGATCGACTACGACAGTCCGTGGCTGCGATGCCTGCACCTGGAGAACGGCGTCTACGTCGAACAGGCGCGGTCCGACGGCGAAGAGATCATCGAGCTGCAATTCCCGTTCGCGGTGAAACTCAGCGCCCAGTCACTGGTGCGCTGAGTGGTCGCCGGTCGGAACGGACTGGGCTGAACGGGCGACAGCGATCTACGAACGTGTGGATCAACGTTTCACCATCTGGCGTCCCCGCGCGTCGGGCTGGTTGCGTGCATCGCGACACGTCCACCGCGCGGAGGTTCACACCACATGCAGCCGTTCCAGCTGCCGGAGTTCTACACGCCCTATCCGGCCAGGCTGAATCCGAACCTCGAACGCGCCCGCGTCCACACACGGGCCTGGGCGCACGAGATGGACATGATCGACGTGCCGCAGCACGGGACGGTGATCTGGACCGACGACGACCTCGAGTCGCACGACTACGCGTTGCTCTGCGCGTACACCCACCCCGACTGCGACGGTGAGACGCTCGACCTCGTCACCGACTGGTACGTCTGGGTCTTCTACTTCGACGACCACTTCGTCGAGCTCTACAAGCGCGACCCGGACATCAAGGGCGCGCAGGCCTACCTCGACCGACTGCCGCTGTTCATGCCGGTCAACGGCGTGATCACGGCGACGCCGGAGAACCCGGTCGAGAAGGGCCTCGCGGACCTCTGGCGCCGCACGGTCGGCAAGCACTCGCTGGACTGGCGCGAGCGGTTCGCCGACAACACCAAGCACCTGCTCGACGAGTCGATGTGGGAGCTGCTCAACATCAGCGCGCAGCGGCTCAGCAACCCCATCGAGTACATCGAGATGCGCCGCAAGGTCGGCGGGGCGCCGTGGAGCGCGAACCTCGTCGAGCACGCGGTCGGCCTCGAAGTGCCGGCCTCGATCGCCCTGTCCAGGCCCATCGGGGTCCTGCGGGACACGTTCAGCGACGCCGTGCACCTGCGCAACGACCTGTTCTCCTACGAGCGCGAGGTGCTCGACGAGGGCGAACTGTCCAACGGCGTGCTGGTGTTCGAGAAGTTCCTCGACGTGCCCACCCAGGAGGCCGCGGAGGCCGTCAACGACCTGCTGACGTCCCGGCTGCACCAGTTCGAGCACACGGCCCTCACGGAGGTGCCGATCCTGCTGGACGAGCACGCCATCGACCCGATCGGCCGCGCGGCCGTCCTGGGCTACGTGAAGGGCCTGCAGGACTGGCAGGCGGGCGGCCACGAGTGGCACATGCGGTCGTCGCGGTACATGAACAAGGGGGCCAGGACGGGCCTCTCCGCCACGAACGTCCTCGGCTCGTACGCCAAGACCATGCCGCAGCGGCTCAAGCAGTTCAGCAGCACGCCGAAGGTCGTCGAGCCGTACACGCTGCCGGAGTTCAGGCCCCCCTTCACGCTGACCCTGTCGCCGCACCTCGACCAGGCGCGCGAGGAGGTCATCACGTGGGGCCGGGAGATGGGCATCCACGACGAGGGCATCTGGGACGAGGCCAAGCACCGGGGCTTCGACCTCGCGCTGTGCTCTTCTGGGCTCGATCCGGACGCGACGCCGGAGGAGCTGTTCCTCTCGGCGGCCTGGCTGACCTGGGGCACCTATGCCGACGACGTCTACCCGTGGGTGTTCGGGCGGCTGCGGGACCTGGCCGGGTTGAAGATCCAGACCGCGCGGCTCAAGCAGTGCATGCCGCTCGACATGGTGCTGACCGTGGCACCGGCCAACGCGATGGAACGCGCCCTGGCCGACCTGTGGCAGAAGACCGCCGGTCCCATGTCCGGCGAGTTCCGCACGACGTTCCGGCAGACCGTGGACGACATGATCGACGCGTGGGTGTGGGAAGTCGTCAACATCCAGCAGAACCGCGTGCCGGACCCGGTCGACTACCTGGAGATGCGGCGGTCGACGTTCGGTTCCGAGCTGACGACGTCGCTGTCGCGTTTTTCGCATTCGACGACGGTGCCGCCGGAGATCTGGGGAACCAGGGTCATCCAGACCATGGAGCGGTCGGCCATGGATTACTGCTGCATGCTCAACGACGTCTTCTCGTACTTGAAGGAGATTCAGTACGAGGGCGAAGTGCACAACATGGTGAAGGTGGTCGAGACCTTCCTCGGCGTTTCGCAGTCCCGCGCTTTCGAACTGACCTACGCGTTGATGGACGCCCGCCTGGGGCAGTTCATCGCGTCGGTCGACACGCACCTGCCGAAGATGTTCGAGGACCTCTCACTGGACTCGGCCACGCGGGCGTCGCTCACCCGGTACGCCGACGAGCTGAAGGACTGGATCGTCGCGATCATCAACTGGCACGAGGAGACCAGCCGGTACGGCGAGGACGAGATCCGGACCCCGGTGAACTCGGGAGCGTTCAGCCAGGGCCCGTCGGGCCTCGGCACGTCGGCCGCCCGGCTCCTCACCCGGTAGCCGCTGTCAGGCGCTGACCGCCGATGGTCAGTGGACGGTCAGCGCCTGCCGTCACCTTGTGAGCAACACCGACTCACAGGGGGAAACACCATGAAGAACGTCCTGATCTCCGGCGCCAGCATCGGCGGACCCGCGCTCGCCTACTGGCTGCGCCGCAACGGCTTCAGCGTCACCGTGGTGGAGCGGGCGCGCGGCATGCGGCCCGGCGGCCAGGCCATCGACGTGCGCGGCCCGGCCCTGGAGGTCATCGAGCGCATGGGCCTCGGCGACCAGCTCAGGTCGTTCAGCACCAACATGCGCGGCATGAACGTGGTCGACGCCGACGGCAACGAGCTCTACCGCTCCACCACGCACACCCTGAGCGGCGGTGACCTGTCGAGCCCTGACGTAGAACTGCTGCGCGACGACCTCGCCCGGATGCTCTTCGACGCGGCGGACGGCGTCGAGTACCTGTTCGACGACACGATCACCTCGATCGACGGCACCCGCGTCACGTTCGAGAAGGCGGCACCGCGCGACTTCGACGTCATCGCCGGCGCGGACGGCCTGCACTCCAACGTCCGCAGGCTCGCGTTCGGCCCCGAGCAGGACTTCATCACGCACCTCGGCACGAACCTCGCCGTCTTCACCGCGCCGAACTTCCTCGGCCTCGACCACTGGCAGACGTTCCAGCAGGGCGAGGTCGTCGGCGGCGGCATCATGAGCGCCCGCTCGAACGCGGAATGCCGTGTGTACATGGGTTTCAACGGCGTGACCGACTTCGACCACCGCGACGTCGACGCCCAGCGCGCCCTGATCGCCGAGAAGTTCGCCGACGCGGGCTGGGCGTGGCAGACCGCGCTCAAGCACATGTGGGAGGCGCCGGACTTCCACTTCGACTCGATGAGCCAGATCCGGATGGACTCGTGGTCCCGCGGGAACGTCGTGCTGCTCGGCGACGCCGGCTACTGCGGTTCGCCGTTGTCCGGGCAGGGCACCAGCATGGCGCTGGTCGGCGCGTACGTGCTCGCCGGTGAGCTCGCCAAGGACCCGTCGACCGCCTTCGAGCGTTACGAGGAGATCCTGCGGCCGTACGTGGTCGCCAACCAGGACATGGCGCTGAAGAATCAGGCGAACGGCGGCGCGCCCACGGAGGAGTTCGCCGACGTCGTCAACAGCCTCAGCCTTCCCAGCTACTGATCTTCTCCTGGATCGCCGCGCGGACGTCGTCCTCGGGGATCACGGCACCGGTGAACCTCACCACCGCCGTGATCCCCTTGGCGTCGAGGTGGCGGTAGTCGGCGAAGCTCAAGCCCTCCAACGCTTCCTGGATCTCGGAGTCGTCGAACGAGGTGTGGCCCATGACCTCCTGGGCGTCGACCACCTGGCCGGCGCGGGCGAACGACAGCCGGGTGAGCCGGTTGACGTTCCAGTAGTGGCTCGCGGCCCTCCCGTTGCGGGACAGGCGTTCCAGCACCTCGCCGCGAGAGCCCTGCCAGTTGTTGCCCTCCACGACGAGCACGCCACCGTCGATCTCCAGGGCGATCGAGTCCTCCTCGAACTCGCCCACGACGTCGTCCACTCCGGCGTTCGTGATGATCGTGACCGTCGCCGCCTCACCGAGCACTTCCTTGAGCCAGCGGTACGGCTTTTCAGGACGGGAGATCGGCGGTGGCACCGGTTCGCCGCGCTGCAGGTGCCCGACTCGGTCGGTCTTCTTGTGCAGCAACGGATCCGACATCGACTGCGGCCAGATCGTCAGCTCGTAGCGTTCGTCGTCCTCGTCACGGCCGCCGGCGCAGACGCGGACCCGGAACTCTCCCGGCCACGGAGCGGTGGCGCCGTGGCCGAACCTGGCGTCACCCTCCACCGCGACGTAGCTGATCTCGGCGACCTCGTCCCAGCTCTCCAGTTCCGGCGGTCCCGGCTCGTCCAGCAGGACCCTCACGGAGACGGGGACCTGACCCTGCGCGATGCCCGTGCGGACCGCGAACCCGGTGTCGATCGCGCCCGCCAGGCCCGTCGCCGTGAAGTCCGCTTTGGCCTTGCCCAGTTCCTCGACCAGCACGAACTCGTGGTCGAACACCGGTGCGCTCGTGCTCCAGGACATGCCCTGGTACTCCCGGCGCCGCTTCTCCAGCAACGCCCTCTCGTAGGCGGGAGGCAGGGGGACGTCCGGCAGGATCTCGGCGGTCGCACCGATCGCGATCCCGATGGCCGCCACCGGATCGGCCGCGGTCGGGGTGCCGAGCGCGTTGAGGATCGCCCTGGACACCGCCACGGCCACCGCCAGGTGCGCGGCCCCGCGCTTCGCGGCGATGGACGCCTCGTCGCCCGTGACCTCGCTCAGGTCCGGGAGCATCGCGCGCACCTGCTCGACGATCAGGTCGGTGGCGCCCTGGTGCACCGCGTTCACCATGCTCATCGGCGTGGCCAGCGCGCTCTGACCGCTCATCGACATCAGTCCGAAGCTGCTGCCGTCCGGCAACGGCCGCAGTCGCGCGACGAGGTCGGCGGGCGCGGTCAGGTCCAGCCGGGCGACGCCCAGTTCCAGCGCGCCGAGCAGCCGTTCCGCCGGCAGTGAGGGGAACGCGTGCAACGCCTGCTGCACCACGGAACCGACCGCGAAGTGGTCCTGCCTCCTGCGCTCGGTGTGGCGGCCCAGCAGTGCCGCCGGCTCGTTCGGGATGAGCGCCTCGATCGCCGGCACCACGTCGTCGATCAGCCTTCTGAAGTCCCCCATGCCCGTGATTCTGGCATGTCTCGAGCAAAGAATTGGCTCAGACCATTGACGACAAAAGGGATGTCTGAGCAGGCTGAAGGCAGGGTCGCCGCCCCCGACTCGTGAGGAGGAGTCGTGAGAACTCGCGTTCTCGCCGCGGTCATCGCTGTCACGGCAGCGTTGTCCGTCAGCGCGCAGTCGCAAGCCGCGGAACCACTGCAGAGCCTGGTGCCGGTCCCGGTGTCGGTGCAGGCCAGAAGCGGTGTCACGCACACCCTGACGGCCGCCACGAAGATCTACACGGCTCCGGCCGCACGCGACGTCGGCACCTTCCTCGCCGGAGTCCTGCGGCCCTCCACCGGTTACGCGTTGCCGGTGTCCGACGCGACAGGAACGCCGGCGGACGGAATCTCGCTGTTGCTCTCGGGCGCACCCGGTACGGTCGGGGAGCAGGGCTACCAGCTCGACGTCGCCGCGAACAGCATCGTGTTGCGCGCCAACACGTCCGAGGGCCTGTTCACGGGCGTGCAGACGCTGCGGCAGCTGCTGCCCGCCAAGGTGGAGAGCACGACCGCGCAGTCCGGTCCGTGGACCGTGCCGGGCACGCTGATCGTCGACTACCCGCGGTTCTCCTACCGCGGCGCGATGCTCGACGTGGCCCGCCACTTCCACCCGGTCTCCACGGTCAAGCGCTACATCGACCAGCTCGCGCTGTACAAGATCAATTACTTCCACCTGCACCTGAGCGACGACCAGGGCTGGCGGATCGTGATCGACAGCTGGCCGCGTCTGGCCACGTACGGCGGCAGCACGCAGGTCGGCGGCGGCCCCGGCGGTTACTACACCAAGGCGCAGTACAGCGAGATCGTGCAGTACGCGGCCTCGCGCAAGATCACGGTGATCCCCGAGATCGACCTGCCGGGCCACACCAACGCGGCACTGGCCTCGTACGCGGAGCTCAACTGCAACGGCCAGGCTCCGCCGCTGCGCACGGACATCGAGGTCGGCTACTCCTCGCTGTGCGTCGGCAAGGAGCTCACCTACCAGTTCGTCGACGACGTGATCCGCGAGATCGCGGCGCTCACGCCCGGCCCGTACTTCCACATCGGCGGCGACGAGGCGCACTCGACGCCGGACGCCGACTACCAGACGTTCATGAACCGCACCCTGCCGATCGTGAAGAAGTACGGCAAGACCGCGCTCGGCTGGCACGAGTTCGTGAAGACCACGACCGACACCACCGCCATCCCGCAGTACTGGGGCACCTCGACGTCCAACGCCGTGGTGCAGGCAGCGGTGGCACGCGGCCACAAGGTCATCATGTCGCCCGCGAACAAGGCGTACCTGGACATGAAGTACAACTCCAGCACGCCTTTGGGCCTGTCGTGGGCCGGTCTGATCGAGGTCCAGACGGCGTACGACTGGAACCCCGGAACGCACCTGAGCGGTGTGCCGGAGTCCGCGGTCCGCGGCGTCGAGGCTCCACTGTGGAGCGAGACGCTGGTGACCGGGCAGGACATCGAGTTCATGGCGTTCCCGAGGCTCGGCGCGATCGCCGAACTGGCCTGGTCGCCGTGGTCGACGCACAACTGGGACCAGTTCAAGGTGCGCCTGGGCAACCAGGGCCCGCGCTGGACGACCATGGGCATCAACTTCTACCGGTCTACCCAGGTGCCGTGGGACACCGGCGGCCCCGGACCCGGCCCCTGCGCGCAGCCGGCGTGGGAACGCGACAAGGTCTACACCGGCGGCAACGTGGTCTCGCACAACGGCCACAAGTGGAACGCCCAGTGGTGGACGCGAGGTGAGGAGCCAGGCACCACCGGCCAGTGGGGAGTCTGGCGCGACGCAGGCGTCTGCTGATCGCTGATTGCTCCGGTGCGGACGAGTAGTACTCGCCCGCACCGGGTATCAGGTTGTCGTGAATGCCCGAGTTGCCGTATTCGCCCCGTCCCCTCAACTGACCGTCACCGTCGAGGACCTCGACGGCGAACCGGATGTGCACCTGCACGCCGGTGGCCAGGGTTTCTGGCAGTCCAGAATGATCGCCGCCCTCGGCGTCGAAGCAGTCGTCTGCGCGACGTTCGGCGGCGAGACAGGCCGTGTGCTGCGCACCTTGCTGGAAGGCGAGCACGTCGAACTGCAAGCACGCGAAGTCGCCGCACGCAACGGCGCCTACGTGCACGATCGTCGCGACGGAAGCCGCGACGAGATGGTCGAGATGCTCCCGGACGCGTTGTCCCGGCACGAGCTCGACGACGTGTACGAGTCGGCACTGGTGGAAGGCATCCGTGCGGGCACAGCCGTGCTGAGCGGGCCGTCCGACGACCGAGTGCTGCCCCACGACACGTACTTCCGCCTCACCTCCGACCTGACCGGCAACGGCTGTCGCGTGATCGTCGACCTGGCGGGCGAGCGGCTCGCCGAAGCCGTGCGCGGCGGCCCGCACGTCGTCAAGGTGTCGCACGAGGAACTGGGCGAGGAAGAGCTGCCCAAGCTCATCAAGAAGGCCCGCGAGATCGCTTCTTCGTGCGTGCACGGCGTGGTGGTGTCACGCGCCGACGAACCAGCGTTGGCTCTGCTGGAAGACCAGCTCTACCTCGTGCGGATGCCTCGGCTGGAACCCGTCGACACGCGTGGCGCCGGTGACTCCATGACCGCGGGGATTTCAGCCGGCCTCGCACTGGGTATGTCGTTGACGGACGCGGTGAAGCTCGGAGCGGCCGCCGGCGCGGTGAACGTGACGCGGCACGGCCTCGGCAGCGGAGGGGGAGATGCCGTGCGCGAGCTGAGCAAACGCGTGGAACTGGAGCCGATCGAGGAATGAGCGGATGCGCGCGCTGATCACGAACGACGACGGAATCGACTCGCCCGGCCTCGCGGCACTGGCTCTGGCCGCGCTCGACCGCGGCCTCGAGGTGGTGGTGGCCGCACCGGCCACCCAGGCCAGCGGCACGAGCGCCTCGGTCGCGGCGGTCGGGGACGACGGGAAGGTGGTCAGCGAGCGTCGTTCGCTGCCGGGCCTCGACGTGGAGGCGTACGCGGTCGCGGCGCATCCGGGCCTGATCTCGCTGATCGCGTGCCGCGGCGGCTTCGGTGGCAAGCCCGACGTGGTGCTGTCCGGGATCAACCTCGGCGCGAACGTCGGCCGCGCGGTCCTGCACTCCGGCACCGTCGGCGCGGCGCTGACCGCGCACCTGAACGACGTCACGGCGATGGCGGTGTCGCTCGACGTGGGGTTGGACGAGCCTGAACCGTTGTGGGACAAGGCGGGCGAGGTGGTGCGCGTCGTGCTGCCGGTGCTGCTGGAGATGCCCGCGGCCTCGGTGCTGTCGTTGAACGTGCCGAACATCGCTGACGTGCGAGGACTTCGCTGGGCAGAGCTGGCGCGGTTCGGCACCGTGCAGAGCCGGGTGGACGAGCTGGACGACGGTCAGGTCGAGCTCGTCAACGTGTACTCGGAGGAGTCGCTCGTGCCGGGCACGGACGCTGCTCTGCTGGCAGAGGGTTTCGCAACGGTGACGGCGTTGCGCTCGGTGGACCGCGACGTCAGTTCTGAGCGTGCTTTGCCGGCCTGGCCAGCGTGATCACCAGCCCGATCAGGGCCGTCCGCACCTCGAGAAAACTTTCGGTCGTCAGGTCGTTGAGCGAGAAAGCCAGCATCCCGAACGACAACAGCAGGAGAATCCCGTACATCCGCGCGAGGTCGTGCCGCCACGCCATCGCGACGCCCAGCGCCCCGACCCCGATCTGGACCACGTGGTAGTTCGGGTCCAATCCGAACACGTCGAACCATCCGAACGCGAGCTGCAGCAAGCCCGCCGTGAGAGTGAGCGCCTGCGGCCTCGTGAACTCGAACTGATCGTTCAACAAGGCCATAGGTCTCTACCCTTCGGATCGCCGCCAGACCGCGTCGTACTGCGCTTGTCGTTCGCGGTCCCGCACGGCGTTTCGATCCCGGCGACCCTGAGTCGCCGAACCCCGTGGATACCCGTACTTCGTGAGCCGGTAATCCACGCTTTCGGGTGCGTAGGAGAGCGCGAAGTACAGTCCTACAACGAAACCGAGCGCTCCGCACGCGATTGCGAGTGGCCACGCCGAGCCGAGTCCGAAGACCAGCGCCAGCGTGATGGCCGTCGTCAGCGGCGTGACCTGCACAAGACTGCGCACCGTGAAGCGCACCAGCCACTTCGGACCGGTCACGTCGTCGAAGACGAACTCCCGGTACTTCTGCGGCAGCCTGCCGCCCGCGTAGTACCAGAGCTTCAGGCCCGGGTTCATCGGGTGGCCTTGGCGATCACCTTGTGCAGCACCTGGTTCAGCTGCGCGAGCTCTTCGAACGTCATGTCGAGCTGCTCCACGACCTTGAAGGGAATCTTCAGCGCTTCTTTTCTCAGTTCCTGCCCGGCCTCGGTCAGGGTGAGCGCGAGCGCGCGTTCGTCCGCCTTGTCCCGCTGCCGCTCGACGTAGCCGACCGCCTCCAGCCGCTTGAGCAGCGGGCTGAGGGTGCCGGGGTCGAGCTGCAGGACGTTGCTCAGGTCCTTGACGGTGCGCGGCGACCGTTCCCAGAGCGCCAGCATCACCAGGTACTGGGGATGCGTGAGGTTCAGCGGCTCCAGGATCGGGCGGTAGACCGCGATCACCGTCCGGCTGGCGACGGCCAGCGCGAAGCAGACCTGCCGCTCCAGTTCGAGCGGGTTCTCCGGGATACTTGGTGTACTAATCATTGGTGTACACACTAACTCGGAGGCGTGCTGAGATCCAAGAGGTGTGGCGCAATGCTCAGACGGTCACTTCAGGGCTTCTGCCAGGACCTCGGCGGTGACGGCGGCGCCCGCGCGGGTCATCACGGTGCCGCCGTGGTCGACCTCGTTGATCAGCACAGGCTCGTGCAGAACGGGCAGCGCGGCGCGGAACCCCTGCGCCTGCTCGACGGTGTAGGCGGGCGGGCTGTCCGGGCCGGTGCTCCACTCGGCGTGCAGGAACCAGGTCGGCATGGTCAGTTCCTGCCAGCGCGACGTGCCGAAGACGACGTCGGTGGCGTCGGCGACCAGGGTGTCGGCCGGGAGCCTCAGGTGGCCGTCGGGGGTCAGGTCGTGCGCGAAGTAGTCGCGGATCAACGGGTCGGTGGCGTCGATCAGCGGGTTCACCATGGCCTGGACGGCGAGGTACTCGTCGACGGTCCAGGTGCGTTCGCGCGCGGCCAGTTGCGGGGCGAACGCGGCTGAGAGCAGTTCCTCGGTCATCTGGGCATGGGCGGGCATGGGGAAGCCGCCGTCCACGAGCACGAGCGTGCGCACGCGGTCCGGGTGGCGCACGGCCAGCTCGACGGCCACGTACGCGCCCATCGACATGCCGCAGACCGTCACGGCCTGGAGGTCGAGGGCGTCGAGCACGCGGACCATGTCGTCGGCGTGCTGACCGATGCCCGCGCCGGAAACCTCAGAACTGTCGCCGCGGCCGCGCAGGTCCGGTGCGATGAGGGAGAAGTGGTGGGCGGCCACCCAGTTCCACAGCTCGCGGCTGCCGCTGACGCCGTGGATCGCCAGCACGGGCGGGGTGTCGCCGTCGTGGATCTCGACGGCCAGGTCGCCACCGTCTACCGGAACGAACATGCGGACTCCTTAGGCCTTGCCGGGATTGAAGAGGTTCAGCGGGTCGAACGTGTGCTTGATCGCCTGCTGCACGGCGTGCGCGCCGGGGCCGAGTTCGCGGATCATGCCGTCGCGCTTGAGCAGGCCGACGCCGTGCTCGCCGGTGACGGTGCCGCCCAGCGCCAGGGCCTGGTCGATGATGTCCTCGAACGCCGCCTGCGCCGCGATCCTGGCGTTGTCGTCGCCGGGCGGGGTGATCAGCAACGGGTGCAGGTTGCCGTCGCCGGCATGGGCGATGGTCGCGATCCGGACCTGGTGGCGCGCACCGATCTCCTCGATGTGCGCGAGCATCGCGGGGACCGCGGACCGGGGCACGCACACGTCCTCGGTGAGCAGCGGGCCCAGGCGTTCGAGCGCGGGGTAGGTGAGGCGGCGGGCGGCGAAGAGGGCCTCGGCCTCGGTCGAGTCGGTGGACCGCTCCGTCCAGACAGCGCCCGCGTCGGTGAAGGCCGCGACCAGCCCGTCGGCGTCGTCGGGCGTCTCGGCGCGGGCCAGCAGCATCGCCTCGGTGTCCGGCTCGATGCCGAGGTGCTTCCAGTCCTCGACGGCCTGCAGGCACGCACGGTCGATCAGTTCCAGCGCGGCGGGCTGCAGGCCTCGGCTGGTGCTCAGCGCAACGGCCTGACCTGCGGCGACGAGGCTGTCGAACGCTCCGACCACGGTGTCTGCGGGCCGTGGGGCCGGACGGAGGCGGACGGTGATCTCGGTGACGACGCCGAGCGTGCCCTCGGAACCGACGAGCAGGCTGGTCAGGTCGTAGCCGGCGACGCCCTTGGTCGTGCGCCTGCCCAGGCGCACCGCGGTGCCGTAGGGGACAGGGCCGCCCAGCACGGCTTCCAGGCCGAGCACGTAGTCGCGCGTCACGCCGTACTTGAGGCAGCACAGGCCGCCCGCGTTCGTGGCGACGTTGCCGCCGATCGTCGACCACGGCGAGCTGGCCGGATCCGGCGGGTACCAGAGTCCTTGCGCGGCAACGGCTTTCTTGAGGTCGTCGTTGACGACGCCCGGTTGCACGACGGCGAGCAGGTTGTCCCGGTCGATCTCGATGATCTGGTTCATCCGGCTCAGGTCGAGGACCAGGCAGCCGTCCGTCGCGTTGGCGCCGCCGGACAGGCCCGTGCCCGCACCTCGCGGCACGATCGGGATGTTGTGCTCGGCGCAGGCTTTCACGGCCTGCTGAACGTCCTCTGTGGACTGCGGCCGGAGCGCCGCGTACGGCGTGCCCGCCGGTGCCCACTCGGCCTCGTCGTGACTGAGGCCGGCCAGCGTGTTCGGGTCGGTGATGAGGTTCGGCAGCTTCATGACTGCTCCAACGCGCCGTGCGCGGCCTTGTGTGCGACCCGTTCCAGTGCCGCGCCCCATTCGGCGGGCGTGGTGCCGGCGTGGATCGGGACCGCGCCCATGCCCGCCACCGCGAACCGGGCGAAGAGCACCAGGTCGAAGGCCTGGTCGGGGGAGGCGAGCGGCGGGGTGAGGATCGTCGCGATCTGCGCGGCGCCCGTGTTGAGCTCCTGCGTGCCGGTCGCGATGAGGTCCGGTTCCTTGACGATCACCGCGCGGCGACCGAGTTCCAGCGCCCACTGCTCGGGGGTGATCGTGTCGATGGCCGTGCGCACGGCCGTCGTGAGCGCCGCGACGGGATCCGGGTCCGGGACGAGGGCGCGGACGACCCGGCTGAGGAACGCGTCGTACCAGAAGATCGAGGCCTTGGTGCCGAACGTGCGGAACAGCGTGCGTTCGGAGACGCCCGCACGATCGGCGATGGCCTTGGTCGACGTGGCGGCGAAGCCCTGGTCGAGGCACAGGGCGATGGCCGCCTCCTGGATCGCGAGGCGGGTGCGCAGGTCCTTCGCGGCGCGCGTGGTCAAGGTGTCCACGCTGCCACGGTAGCGCGAAGAGTCAGTTACTGCCAGAAGTTCTGGCAGTAACTGACGCTTTCTGGTGCTTTAGAGCGCGCGGACGGCCGCGCCGAGGCGAGTGATGCCCTCGTCGATCTGCTCCGGCGTCACGCCCGAGAACGCGAGGCGGAGGGCGTTGTCGCCGCCCTCCAGCAGGAAGTCGGAGCCCTTCACGAACTCGACGCCGTGCTCCTTCGCGACCGGCACCAGCTTGTCGATCGACACACCCGGCAGCTCGACCCACATGAAGTAGCCGCCCTGCGGCGCGGTGAAGACCGCCTCCGGCAGCTCACGCCGCAGAGCCGCCACGAGAGCGTCCCTGCGCGCACGCAGCGCCGTGCGGACGTTCACGACCGACTCGTCGAGACGGCCGGAGCGGCAGTACGAGTTCACGATCGACTGCGCCACCATGTTCGGCGAGATGTACGTGGTGGTGGCGATGTCCTGGACGCTCTTGATGACGGCCTTCGGGCCCACCAGGTAGCCGCAGCGGATGCCGGGCGCCATGGTCTTCGAGAACGACGACGCGTAGACGACCTTCTCGTTCTTGTCCTGCGAGAGCATCGTCGGCAGCGGCTCGCCCTCGAACCGCACCTTGACGTACGGGTCGTCCTCGAACAGCACGAAGTCGTACTTGGCCGCGAGGTCGAGCAGACGCGTGCGCTTCGCCTCGGACAGCGTGTAGCCGGCCGGGTTGTGGAAGTTCGGGATGATGTGCGCGAGCTTCGGGCGCACACCGCTCTCCAGCAGCTTCTCGAGCGCGTCGACGTTGATGCCGTCGGTCTCCAGCTCGATCGCGTGGATCTTGGCGCCGCGCTGGCGCAGGTTCAGCAGCGTGCGGTCGTAGGTCGGAGCCTCGACCACGACGTCGTCGCCCTGCTGGACGAGCAGTTCGAACAGGAACGCGTCGGCCTGCATCGAGCCGTTGGTGACGAGCACCTGCTCCGGCGCGACGCCGTGCTGCTCCGCGAGCCAGGTGCGCAGCGGGACGTAGCCGACGCTCGTGCCGTACGCGAAGGTGCCGCCGGGGTCGTCCGTGAAGGCTTTCTGCGCTGCTTCGCGCAGGCCTTCCTGGTCGATGATGTCGAGAGAGGGCGCTCCGCGCGTGAACAGGATCGAGGCCATGCGCGGAGCGTACAACTCCCACAATCTGGGCTACGGCCTATATGCGTATGAGTTGAGCAGGCTCACCGCCGCCTGGGCATTGCCCAGGTGATAAAGATCGACTGCCAGGAAGTTCGGCTTCTTCCGCGCCGCCGGCTGGCAGAACTGCTGAGCCCGGTTCGCGAGCTTGCCGTTGTCCGTCGTGGCCGTGCCGGTGAACGGAACGTCGCGGAAGTGGTTCATGACGAACAAAGGCTGGAAGCCGCCCGTCGCGGTGAGCGGTTTTTCATCCCATCGGCTGTAACAGGACCAGTCGGAACTGCCCAGACCCGAACCCATCGACCAGTAGTTCTCGACCGTCCAGTCCTTCTGGTAGAGCACACCGCTGTCCTCGCGCCCGTCCTTGCCGTGGTCGGTGAAGATGATCAGCCGCTTGTTGCTGCCCTGCAGCTGGCTGCGGGTGGGCCACCCGTTCTGCTGCACGCCTTCCGCCCGGTACAGGACGTCGTTCAGCCCCTGCACCTTGCGAAGCTCGGCGCGCAGCGTGTTCGCGTCGACGTAGTCCTCCAGGAAGACCGTGATGATCTCGCTGCGGTTGTTCTTGAGGAAGTCCACGATCCGCTGGACGTCCACGTTGAGCGCCACCGGCTTGCTGACGAGCGTGCAGCTGTTGTGGCACAGGATCGCGCCGTCCGGGGTCTGGTGAATGTCGAGCATGAAGCCCCGCACACCGTCGCCCAGTTGCTGCACGATGCCGCGCGTCTGGTTCTTGGCGAGGTCGATGAACGGCGGCGCGAACCCGCCGTCCACCCCGTTCGCATAGGCGTTGTGGGCGGTCAGGAACGTCATCTGGTCGAGCCGCGGATCCGCCGGCATCGCCTCGGTCGGACTGCTGACCGGCGTCAGGTACCAGCGCGACTCGCCATTCAGGCTGAAGAATTCCCATTGATCACCGAACTGACGGGGCTCGTGAACCGTATCCCCTTGTGAACACGAACCCATGGTGAGCTGACGGGTGATGCACTGACCCGGCGAGTCGGTGTTCTCGAACCTCCCGTCGCTCAGCCGCCACTGCTGGCGGTCCTCGTTGCCCTTGGGGCGGTGCAGCGCCAGTCCACTGCCGCTCTGGGCGACGTTGAGTCCGGTCCTGACACTGGTGACGTAGAACGTGCCCGCGGGAGCCGCGTCGGCGGTGGCGGGTACCAGGGGAAGTAGCAGCAGGGCTGCGATGGTAGGGAGGTATCGCATGGTGACCAGAGTCATGCACCGGCGTGAAACATGAAACGCTTTCAAGGGTATGAACCTTTAACACTGTGGGTATCCCCAGCATCGTGAATCGCTCTTGACGAGCAGGGGACCCACGCGAATCAGCACGTCGCAGAACAACTCCACGGCAGCCGTCGCCCGACCGAAGGGTTAGGGCCGGTACTCGGGCGCCGCCTTCACAAGCCGCGCAGGGTTCGACTCCCTCGGTTGCCACTTGCTCCGGGCACGTCCCGTGAGCGCACGTCGTCGACATCCCGCGGCGGCAAGTACAGGCGTCGTGGTCGACGGACCGCGGCGCCTGTGTCGTCTCAGAACGGCGGATCGCCGCTGAACGTCGTGCCGGCGTCACGGTCGCGCGGCGTGCTGCGGGATCTGCCCAGAGCTCGCAGCTGATCGCCGACGTATCTCAAGCCCTCACGCAACTGCTCCTGCCGCGCCGTCACCGCGCGGCCGGATCCGGCAGACGACCGTGGAGTCCAGAGTGGAGTGAGGGGACCGAACGCACGGCGGTACCAGGCCCTTTCGATCGTCGTGGCTCTCCAAACGAGCTGATGTCTCCACGATGACAGACGGGTCTGACGCTCTTGAGAATCACAGCTCAGGGCATCGTTGCCCTCAAAGGCAAGCCGCTCGACCGTCGCCGACAGCGACGAAATCGGTATGGGCACAAAAGAAGCCCGCCCGGCAAGAAACCGAGCGGGCCCCAAGAGCTGAATCAGATGGCGCGGACGTCCTGCGCCTGCGGCCCCTTCTGACCCTGGCCGATCTCGAACTCCACGCGCTGCTGCTCCTCCAGCGACTTGAAGCCCGAGCCGGAAATCTGCGAGTAGTGCACGAACACGTCCGGACCGCCGCCGTCCTGCGCGATGAATCCGAAGCCCTTCTCGCCGTTGAACCACTTCACGGTGCCCTGCGCCATACCGAATGCTCCCTAGATGTTGGTCCCTCGCCAAAGCGAGGTGCGCGGGCAGTCTGCCAGTCGACGGTCTCTCTCACATCGTGGTTAGCCCGGTGGTGTGACGAAGTAAGTTGAACGTGGTACCCCGAGAGGAGCAGGAATGACGAACTGGCTGGACGTCGCGCACGAGGTGGCGGCGACGCTCAGGTCCGACGCGGCGGACAGGGACCGGGCGAACCAGCCACCCGCCAAAGAGGTGGAACTGCTCAGGCAGAGCGGCTTGCTGAACGTCGGCGACTGGACTCAGCAGCAGCGGATCGGCCGGATCATCGGGGCCGCCGACGCCAACATCGGGCACCTCCTCGGGTACCACTACCTGCAGATCTGGCGCAGCGGGCTGTTCGACGCGCAGTTCAGCGTCCGGCCCGACCAGTTCTGGGCAGGCGTCAGCAACCCGCTCGACGCGGCGCTCGAACTCAGCCCCGCCGAAGATGGTTTCGTCCTCAACGGTCGCAAGACGTTCGCCACCGGAGCCGCCGTCGCCGACCGCCTCGTGGTCAGTGCGACGCGCACGGACAACGGCGAGAAACTCACGTTCCTGCTCGACGGAAAAGCCGGCGGAATCACCTACTTGGACGATTGGGACAACATCGGCCAGCGCCTCACGGCGTCCGGTGGCGTGAACTTCGAGAACGTCGCGGTCACCGAGATCCTCGGCGTCCAGCCCGCGAACGAGGACCCACGCATCAGCCTCGCCGCGATCGGCTTCCAGCTCGTGCTCGCCCAGCTCTACGTGGCCATCGCGGAAGGCGCCCTGCACGAAGCCGCCGACTACACCCGCACCAAGACCCGCCCGTGGTTCGTCAGCGGCGTCGAAACGGCCACCGAGGACCCGTACATCGTCGCGGCCTACGGCGAGATGGTGTCCCAGACCAGGGCCGCCGGGCTGCTCGCGGACGAAGCCGCGCGGCAGCTCTGGGAGGCGACCGAGCTCGGCAGGCACCTGACCCCCGCCAAGCGCGGCGAGGTCGCGGTCGTCATCTCCGAGGCCAAGGTCGTCAGCACCAAGCTCGTCAACGAGGTCACCAGCCGCATCTTCGAGCAGGTCGGCGCGCGCGGCACGGCGGCCAAGTACGGCGTGGACCGCTTCTGGCGCAACGCCCGCACGCTCACGCTGCACGACCCGGTCGTCTACAAGGCACGCGAGGTCGGCGAGCACTTCCTCACCGGCGCGCGCCCCGCGCACACCGGGTACAGCTGATGCAGCCGGTCCTCGCCGACTCGGTGAAGCTCACCGGGAACGGCGTCCTGATCCTCGACCGGCGGCAGTTCCCGTTCGAACGGAACTGGGTGCTCTGCCGCACGGCCGAGGAGGTCGCGCGGGCCATCGAGGACATGGTCACCCAGTCCTCCGGCCCGTACTTCGCGGTGCTGTTCGCCATGGTGCTCAAGGCACGCACCCTCGAAGGCCTGCCGTTCGAGACCGCCCGCGCACAGCTCGCGGAGACCGCCCGGATGCTCGAGAACACCAGGCGCACCAACAACGCCCTGCGCAAGGCGACCAAGATCGTCCTCGAACACGTGGACGTCGCGCAGGACATCACGCACGCGCTCCAAGGCGCCGAGGAAGGCGACCGCAGGTACCGCGCAAAGAGCCAGGCGCTGGGCGAGCACACGGCGAACCTGCTGCCCGGCGACGCCACGGTCATGACCCACTGCTGGGCCGACCTGTACCTCACCGAAACGGTCAAAGCCGCGCAGGCGCAAGGCAAACAGCTCAAGTTCTTCTGCACCGAGACCAGGCCGTATCTGCAGGGAGCCCGGCTCACCGCGGAGACGTTGATCGAGATGGGCGTCGACACCACGCTCATCACGGACGGCATGGGCGCCGCGGTCCTGCAGAGCGGACAGGTCGACGCGTTGGTCACGGCGGCGGATCGCGTCACCATGGACGGGCACGTCGTCAACAAGGTCGGCACACTGGGGCTGGCCGTGGCGGCGCACGCGTTCGGAGTACCGTTCCACGCCCAAGTGCAGGCACCCGATCTGCAGGCGCCGACGACGGACCACGTCGAAATCGAGTACCGCGACGGCTCGGAAGTGTTGCAGGTCCTCGGCAGGCCCAGTGCCACGCCGAGGGTGAAAGGGCACTACCCGGCGTTCGACGTGACACCGCCGCGCTTCGTCACGACCGTGGTGACGGACCGGGGTGTCTACGCCGCCGGCGCGCTTGACAAGTACTACGAGGGAGAACTGCGGTGAGCAAGTGGGTCGTGCTCGACATCGAGGGCACGCTGAGCGCGACGGACCAGGTGCTGGTCGTCCTCTACGACTACGCCCGTCCCCGGCTCGGGCCGTGGATCGAGCAGCACGGTGACGACCCGGTGGTCGCTGATGCCGTGAAGCAGATCAAGGAACTGAGCGGGCACGACGACGTTGTCAAAGCGCTGCACGACTGGATGGACGCCGACCAGAAGGTCACGCCGCTCAAGACGTTGCAGGGCCTCATCTGGCAGCAGGGCTACGCGCAGGGCGACCTGGTGGCGGAGTTCTTCCCGGACGTCGTCCCCGCGATCCGCAAGTGGCACGACGACGGCGTGAAGCTCGCGATCTTCAGCTCCGGCTCGGTCGCGGGCCAGGTCGCGTTCTTCCAGCACACCACCGACGGCGACCTGACCCCGTTGCTGGAGCACCACTTCGACACGGTCAACGCAGGCCCGAAGCGCGAAGCCGCGTCGTACCACAAGATCGCGGAGACGCTCCAGAGCGACGACATCACCTTCTACAGCGACGTTCCGGCCGAGCTGCACGCCGCGCAGGAGGCGGGCTGGAAGACGGTCGGCGTCGCGCGCGCCGGTGAGCCGTACGGCAACGCCGACTTCACGCCGCACCCCACGGTCTGGGAGCTGTCGTGACGGCGGAGCTCGCCCGCGAGTGCGTCCGCTACGCCCAGATGGGCTGGATGCGCGGCACGAGCGGCAACCTTTCCGTTGTCCTGCAACGTGATCCGCTCCGGCTCGCGGTCACGGTCAGCGGCGTCGACAAGGGTGAGATCACCGCCGACGACAGCGTGATCATCGACGTCGACGGCAACGCGGTCGACTCGCCGAAGGTCCCGTCCGCCGAAGCGGGCCTGCACGCCAGGATCGCTCACGTCTCCGGCGCGGGTGCCGTCGTGCACGTCCACGCGCTGGCGACCGTTGTCGCGGCGGAACACTGGCCCGACGGCGTGGTCCTCAAGGACCTGGAGATGCTCAAGGGTTTCGGCCGCCACGACCACGAAGAGGTCGTCATCCCGGTCGTGAAGAACTCCCAGGACATGCTCGAACTGGGCGACGCCTTCGAGAAGGGCTTCGACCCGAAGGTCCCGGCACTGCTCGTCGCACGGCACGGCGTGTACGTGTGGGGCGATGACCTGATGCAGGCACGGCACCGCCTGGAATGCCTGGAGTGGTTGCTGCGCTTCAAGATGGAGACGCGAGACATCTTTACGGGGAGGCACTCATGACGCTGTTGACCGTGTGGCCGGAATCCGGCCCCGAGGAGACCGTCCTGCGCACCACGGACGCCGAGGAGATCGCCACCGCTCTCAAGGAGCACGGCGTGCGCTTCAGCCGCTGGTCCGTTGTGGACGGTGTCACCGCCGAGAACGCCCTGGAGATCTTCAAAGACGACATCGCCCGCGTCAGCGAGACGGAGGGTTACGGCTACGTCGACGCGATGGAGATGACGCCGGCCGACACCGACGAGTACCGCGCGAAGGCCGTCGAGTTCCGGAACAAGTTCCTCGCCGAGCACACTCATGACGACGACGAGGACCGCTACTTCGCCCGTGGTGCAGGGGTTTTCTACCTGCACATCGGCGACAAGGTCTACGCGGTGTTCTGCACGGCGGGTGACCTGCTGAGCGTTCCGGCGAACACGACGCACTGGTTCGACATGGGCACGACGCCGGACTACGTGTCGGTCAGGTTCTTCCACGACGACGACGGCTGGATCGGGAACTTCACCGGAAGCGACATCGCGAAGAAGTTCCCGACCTTCGACGAGATCGGTTCAGAAATGTGAAAAGTTCGCCTATCTGAACATTGTTCCGGAATTTGAACGAACTATTGATTCCCTCCGCCTTCTGACCTCACAGTGGTACAGACCACTTATCGAAGGTCGGAGGGATTCAACGTGGAAACCCCTGCACTCCACACACGACGATCCGTGCTCGCCCTCGCGCTGACCGCACCCCTGCTCGTGGCCCCGGCGGCTCAGGCCCTCGCTCAGCCGCCGTCCGCGCAGTGGGTGTCCGCGCCGTACACCTACACCGTCCAGAAGCCGTACAACCTGGCGCTGAGCAGCCGTTACAAGCTCGAAGGCGGCGTCCACACGATGTGGGTGTACGACTACGACCAGCCGCACACCCAGGGCAGCCCGACGGATCCGCGCACCGAGATGCGCTTCAACCAGGAGTACTCCAGCGGGTCGCGCGCCTGGGAGGGCGAGATCTACATCCCGGCCGGCGTCAGCGGCCCGACCGTCGTGCAGATCCTGCGCGGCAGCCGACCGGACGGCACCCGCGCCACCGACGTGATGCTCAACGTCGCCAACATCAACGGCGGCACCCTGCGCAAGGACAGCAACCAGGTCATCGCGACCGGCATTTACAACAAATGGTTCAAGATCCGCGTCGAGCACACCGCCGTCGCGGGCGGCCGGGGCACCGTGAAGACCTACTACAACGGCGCTCTCAAACTCACCCACCAGGACGAGGGCCCGGCGACGCGCTATTTCAAGAACGGCGTCTACCACCACGGCAGCGGCCGCGCGGAGGCCCGTTTCCGCAACATCACCTACTGGCGCCAGTGACCCTAGAGTGAGGGCATGAGCTCACAGGTGGCGGTGGCATCGCTCGGCGGCACGATCACGATGACGGGCTCCGGCGCGGTGTCACCGACCCTGGGCGCCAAAGACCTGGTCCAGGGCCTCGAGGTGGGCGAGATCGCCACCCTCGCCACGATCCCCGGCGCCTCGCTCACGTTCGCCACGCTGCTGGAGACCTTCGACTGGGCCGACAAGCAGGTTTCCCAAGGCGCGCAAGGTGTCGTGGTCATCCAGGGCACCGACACCCTCGAAGAGACCGCGTACTTCTTCGACTGCCTGTGGCCGCACGAGGAACCGATCGTCGTCACCGGCGCGATGCGGCACCCCGGACTCCCCGGCGCGGACGGCCCCGCCAACCTCGCCGCGGCAGTTTCCGTTGCGGCTGCCCAGAACTCGCGCGGACGCGGCGCGCTGCTCGTCCTCAACGACGAGATCCACGCCGCCCGCTGGGTCCGCAAGACGCACAGCAGCCTGACGAACGCCTTCACGTCGTTCCCCGGCCCGCTCGGACTCGTAGTCGAAGGCGCGCCACAGTACTTCCACCCCGCGCACCGGCTTCCTGCGTTGCCACGACCTCTCGACGCACCAGCGGTTCCGCTCATCGAGGCCACTTTGGACGATGACGGTTCCGTCCTCGACTGGCTCAACGTCAAGGGCGCCGTCGTTGCCGCTGCGGGCGTCGGTCACGTGTCGGCCGGTATGGCCGAGGCGATCTCCCGGGCCCAGTTCCCGGTGGTGGTCGCGACACGGACGGGCGCTGGGACGACGTTCCGCGACACCTACGGCTTCACCGGATCCGAGTCGGACCTGATCCAGCGCGGGGTCGTGATGGCGGGGTGGCTATGTCCCCGTAAGGCGCGCGTGCTGCTGCGTCTCGCTATCGGCGCTATGCAACCTATCGGGGACGTTTTCGCAGCTCGCGGGGGCATTTTCTAGCTCATTTTCACCCGAATGAGTCAGTGGCATGGATCGAATCCAAGCCATACCGTCATTGGGCATGACTGCGACTCTTTCCACTCCGTACAGCCGTAATCTCGGCGACGAGCTGCGCCGGCTGAGGGAGACGTGCACCCGGTTCCACGGTCGCGCGATGGCGATCCAGCTCGGCTGGGATCCGAGCAAGGTGTCCGACATCGAGCTCGGCAAGGTGCGGGCGAGCGAGGTCGACCTCGTGCAGTACATGGCGACGTGCGGCAAGGACATCGAGTTCGCCAACGAGTTCCGCAGCCGCTACTACAACGCTTTCGACCTGTACTTCGCCCAGGTGCCGGACGAACTGCGCACACTCGCGATGACCGAGGCGATGGCCACGAAGATCGTCAGCCTCGACGTCATGACGGTGCCCGGCCTTGTGCAGGTGGAGGACTACGCGCGGGAGCTGTTCGTCGACTCCCACATCGAGGCGCCTGAGGACATCGAGAAGTTCGTCCGGGCGCGCATCGAGCGACAGGCGATCCTGAGGCGGCCGAGCCGTCCGGAGTGCTTGTTCTACGTGCACGAGCTGGCACTGCGGATGCGGCTGGGCAGCGCCTCGGTTCGTGAAGATCAGTACCTGCGTCTCCTCTTCAACACCCACATCCTTCGGATCGTGCCTGCACACATCACCGCATTTCGATCTCCGTGTGTGCTGTACGAGTTCGAGAAGGCACCTTCGGTCGTGTACTGCGAAACCGACATGGCCCAGGTGTTTGCGCAGGACAGGACCGCTGTCGCGCGGGCGAAGAGGCTCTTTCAGCGGCTGGATGCCGTTGCCCTGGATGAGGAACAATCGCGGAGCAAGCTGATGGAGTACATCAGCGGTCTGCGAGAGGACTCGGATGTTCCAGGATCGGACTTGGCGTAAGAGCAGCTACAGCGGTGGCAGCGGCTCAGGCAACTGCGTCGAGGTGTCGCTGGCCAAGGACACGCTGGTGCGGGACACGAAGAACGCGAGCGGTCCGGTACTCGCGTTCTCCACCCCTGCCTGGCGCGCCCTGATCAACTCGCTCTGACCACCGACGTGTTCGCGGTCTCGACCGTCACCCGGACGGTCTGAGGCGCGAGCGACTGCAGGTACTGCGCGTGGTCCGAGCCGATCGTGTCGCTGAACGCGATGAACGCCAGGCGCGGCAGTTCGAACGCGGTCATGGCGCAGAACTCCTCCAGGCGGTCGAAGCCGCGCCGGATGCCGGTGGCGTCGAGGCCGAACACGGCGTGCTGGTCGAGCTTGGCGGCACCTACGTCGAGCAGGTGCAACGCGTGCATGGCGTGCGTGAACGCCATCGCGCACACCTCGATGCGCGAGCACGACTTCAGCAGCGTCCGCACCATCGACGGGTGCAGTGACTTGCCGGACGTGCGCAGGACGACGTCGATTCCGGCGGCGCGGAACAGTTCGACGATCTCGAACAGGCCGGGGACTCCCAGCGGTTCCCCGCCTCCCAGCGTGACTGTCTCGGGGCGCATCGAGATGAGCGCCTGTGCGATGTGCAGCATTTGGTCGTGGCTGAGCCGCGCGTGTGCGACGTCCCAGGTGATGTCCATGCGATCGGGCCCCCTTCGGCGGATACGCCGATCCAAACGAGGGACCAGTCCCGTCGTCAGGTGACCGGTGTCCCTAGTGGGAGGGACTTCCCAGCCCGGCTTCCCGGGCCCGCACGATGGCCTGCGCGCGATCGGCCACCTGGAGCTTGGTGAAGATCGCGGAGACCCGGTTGCGCACGGTCTTGCCCGAGAGGCTCAGCTTGTAGGCGATCGACGGGTTGTCGAGCCCGGACGCCATCAGCTCCAGCACGTCCCGTTCGCGGTCGGTGAGCTGCGGGAACAGCACCGCCTTGGACGACGAGATCGCGGTGAAGTAGCCCATCATCCGCTGGGCGATGGTGGCGCTGAAGATCGCCTCTCCGGCTCCTATCGCCTGCACCGCGCGCACGATCTCGTCGTCGTCGGTCGTCTTGACCAGGTAGCCGCGGGCTCCGGCCTTCATCGCCGCGAACACGAGTTCGTCGTCCTCGTGCATGGTCAGCACGAGGACACCGATGTCCGGCAACACCTCACGGATCTGCTTCGCGGCCTCGACCCCGCCCAGCACGGGCATGTGCAGGTCCATCACGACGACGTCCGGTTCCAGGTCGAGGACGACCTTCACTGCCTCCTGCCCGTCGGCGGCGTCACCGACGACCTCGAGGCCGTCCTCCCCGTCCAGCAACGCCTTCAGCCCGCGCCGGAACACCGGGTGGTCGTCCGCGATCACCACGCGCGTCACTGCCTCACCCACTACTGGGCCTCCAACGGGATCCGCGCCACCACCCGAGTGCCGTGTGGTTCCGCGGGTCCTACTGTGCACGATCCACCCAGCTCCGCGCACCGTTCGCGCATCGAGTCGAGGCCCACGCCCGGCTTGGAATCAGCCGCGACCCCACGTCCGTCGTCCACGATCTCGACGATCAGGTCGCCGTCGGCCCGCACCGTGATCACGCACGTCGACGCGCCCGAGTGGCGTGCGGTGTTGGTCAGCGCCTCCGCGACGATCCGGTAGGCCGCGACCTCCACCGCCGCGGACAGCCCGTCTATCTCCTCGGCCTCCACCTGAACCCGCAGGTCGCCGTTGAAGCGCGCGGCCTCGTCGCGCACGGCCAGGGCCAGGCCCTGGTCGAGGATCGGCGGCCGCAGCCCGTCCACGAGGCTGCGCACCTCGCCGGCCGTCGAGTCGACGTCGCCCAGCACCGGGTCCAGCACGTCGCCCAGTGAGCGGCGCAACGCCTTGAGCTGCAAGCGGATCCCGACCAGCGCCGGTCCGACGCCGTCGTGCAGGTCGCGCCGCAACCGCAGCCGTTCCTCCTCGCGGGCGCGCACGAGCCGTTCGCGGGCGAGTTGGAGATCGGCGGTCAGCTTGATCGACTGTGCGGCCGGAGCGGTGGAGCGGGCGAGGTCGACGAGCAGGCTCAGTTCCTGGTCGCTCAGCCGTTCGTCCGGCGCTCGCGGCTCCACGACGAGATCGCCGACGACAGAACCCCGATATGTCATGGGAAAGCGCAGCTGCGGCCATCCGCGACTGCGTCCGTGCTCGGCCAGCACCGAGCCACCGCGAATCGCCACGTACGGCAGCTTCAACGACTCCGCGACGGTCTGCGCGACCGTCGGCAGCACGTCCTGCGAGCGTTCGAGCTTCTCGCTCAACGTGGACAGGGTCGCGTAAGGATCAGAACGCTGGCCGTACAGCCAGCGGTCGAGCTTGCGCTGCACCCAGCTGCGAATCGGGGCGAAGACGAGCCCGGCCGCGACCACACCGATCACCTCGGCGTCGTTCGTGAACAGCTGGCCCGCACCGACCATCACGCCCAGGTAGACGAGCAGCAGCACCACGGTCAACGTGCCGTAGAGCAAGGACCGGTGGATCAGCAGGCTGATGTCGTACAGGCCGTACCGCAGGATCGCGATGACCGCGGCAGCCGGAAACGCAAGCACACCAACGATCCACGCGATGTGCCCGTCCGTCGTCTCCACCACGGTCGCCACCCCGGCGAGCGTCAGCAGCGCGAACGCCCACACGAGCAGCCGACGTTCGTCCCCTTCCGCCCTCCGCCACCGCAGAGCCAAGGACACCACGGCCGCCAGCACGGAGACCCCGGCCGCGAGCACGGCGACGAGCGTGATCGTCTTCGCGAGCCCACCGCCACTGCTCTGCCAGAACGAGGCGGGATCGCCCCACGACGCCCAGGCGATCCCGATCGTGCCGGCGACAGCGCTGAAGAGCGACGCGCCGATGGCGATCCACCAGCGGTTGCTCAGCGGCTTGCCGTTCGGGAAGACCAGTGCCACAGCGGGCAGCAACGCGTACGTGGGCCACCAGACCCACGCCTCGACCCATCGGGCGGGATGGTCCGCGGGCTGACCCGCGACCGCGATGGCGATGGCGCCGAACACGCCCATGGCCAGCAGCAACCACCCGACGGACGACCTGCGGACGTGGCCGATCACCCGCACCCCGAGCAGGGTGCAGGCGAACGCGACCAGCCAGTTCCGCGGATGCGAGACCGCGCCGGTGACCGCTGTGTGCACGACGGCGAAGAGCACACAGGCGGCCACCAACGCGCCGACGACGCGGGCGAGGGTGACCTCGCGCCGCGTCAGTCGCTGAGCCAGTGCCACAGGTTGTGGAACGGAGAACCGGCGTCGAGGGTGGAGAGCCCACCCGGCCAGCCCTGGAACGTCATGATCCGCTGGCGGAGCTCTTCGACGGTCACCGGCTTGGCCGGCTGGTGACCGTGATCGAAGTCGACGTCCCCAGGCGGCGCGTTCATCGCGCGCGCCTGAAGCTCCGCGTACCAGGTGAGGAGCTCTTCGTCGGACATGTGCGAGAAGTACGGCGGTACTTCTACGTTCTGCCGGGGTTTCGACATGCCTGGAAGGAGTCATGGGCACTCGTCTGGATACACGAGTGCCCACGAACATCTGAGAACTTTCTCGGATCAGCTCACGGCAGGACCTGGATCTTGCGGCCCTTACCGGCCTTGAACTGGTCCAACGCCACCGCGTAGTCGGCCAGCGGCACCCGGTCACTGATGAAGATCTCGGGGTCCAGCACTCCGGTCGCGAAGAGGTCCGCCGCCCGTTCGAACGAGTGCAGCACCGCCATCGAGCCGGTGATGGTGATCTCCTGGTTGTAGATCTTGTACGGCTCGATGGTCACGCGCGCGGAGTAGTCCGAGACGCCGAACTGGAGGAACGTGCCGCCCTTGGCGACCCGCCCGATCCCGTCCTGGATGGCCTTCTCGTTGCCGGTGGCGTCGATGACGACGTCCCAGCCCTGCGGCCGGTCCAGCTCGTCCGCGTTCGCCGCGACCGCCGTGACGCCGAGCTGGCGGGCCGTTTCGAGGCGTTCCGCGTTCAGGTCCACGACCTCGATCGACGACGCGCCGGTCAGCTTGCCGAGCTGCAGCATCATCAGGCCCATCGTGCCCGAGCCGTAGATCAGCACCCGTGAAGCCATCTGCGACCGCAGCACGTCATAACCGCGCACCGCGCACGACAGCGGCTCGATCAGCGCCGCGTCCTCGGTCCGCACGTGGTCCGGCAGCTTCACGCAGTTGGCCACCGGGGCCTTCGCGAACTCCGCAGCGCCACCGGCCGTCGTGACGCCGATGGCGGCCCAGCGCTCGCACAGGTTGTTCTTGCCGGAACGGCACATCCGGCACTCGTGGCAGTAGAGCGACGGGTCGACGGCCACGCGGTCGCCGACCTTCAGCTCGTTGACCTGGGAACCGATCTCGACGATCGTGCCGGCGAACTCGTGGCCCGGCACGACCGGCAGGGTGGGAGCGAACTCGCCCTGCAGGATGTGCAGGTCCGTGCCGCACAACCCGCAGGCCGCCACGTCGACGACCACTTCGCGGGGACCGCAGGTGGGATCGTCCACAGTGGTCACTTCGACGGACCCGACGCCGGTGATCACTGCTGCTTTCACTTGACTGCTCCCAACGAGAGGCCCTGGACGAGCTTGTCCTGAGCGGCGAACCCGGCGATGAGCACCGGCAGAGAGACCACGACCGCCGCGGCGCAGACCTTGGCCAGGAAGAGGCCCTGCGACGTGACGAACCCGGTCAGGTACACGGGAGCGGTACCGGCGACGACACCGGTCAGCACCCGTGCGAAGAGCAGCTCGTTCCAGCTGAAGATGAAGCAGATCAACGCCGTCGCCGCGATGCCGGGCATCGCGATCGGTGCCACCACCCGGCGCAGGGTCGTGATCAGCCCGGCGCCGTCGATCGAGGCCGCCTCGAGGATCTCCTTGGGGACCTCGGCGAGGAACGACCGCATGAGCCACACCGCGATCGGCAGGTTCATCGAGCAGTACAGCAGCGTGAGGAACGAGATGTTGTCGAGCATCCCGGAGAACTGCGCGATCAGGTAGATCGGCAGCAGCGCCGCGACGACCGGCATCATCTTGGTGGACAGGAAGAAGAACAGGACGTCCGTCCACTTCTCCACCGGCTTGATCGACAACGCGTACGCGGCCGGGATCGCCAGCAGCAGCACGATGATCGTCGATCCGATCGAGGCGCTGAACGAGTTGATCAGCGGCGGCCACGCACCGGCGTCGAAGAACTCCGCGTACCCGTCCAGCGTCAGCGGCGCCGCGATGGACGGCGGGTTCGTCGCCGCGTCCGACTCGCTGTGCAGCGAGGTCAGGAACATCCAGGCCACCGGCGCGAAGAAGACGATGCCGGCGAACCAGGCGAGCACACCCCAAATCCGGCTCATCGCTTCTCCTCCTTGAACAACGAGGACACCGTGCGCAGCGCGAACGTCGCGATCAGGATCGACCCCGCCACCACGATGACGCCGGCCGCGGAGGCCTCGCCGTACTCGTGGGCCTGGTAGAAGGTCTGGTAGATCATGTACGGCAGGTTCGCCGTGCCCAGACCGCCGGACGTGATCGTGAAGACCGCGTCGAAGTTCTGCACGATGTAGATCGACCCGAGCAGCCCGCCGAGCTCCAGGTACTGGCGCAGGTGCGGGAACGTCAGGTACTTGAAGATCTGGAACGACGACGCGCCGTCGATCGTGGCCGCCTCGACGGGTTCGATCGGCTTCGACTGCAGGCCCGCCAGCAGGATCAGCATCATGAACGGCGTCCACTGCCACACCAGCGACAGCACGACGGCGCTCATCGGCATGGTGCTGATCCAGTCCGGCTGGGCGTCGAAGCCGAGCCAGTTCAGGATTCCGTTGAACAGGCCGTACTCCGGGTTGTAGAGCACGTGCTTCCAGATCAGCGCCGCCGCCACCGGGACCACGAGGAACGGCGCGATGAGCATGGTGCGCACGAACCCGCGGCCCTTGAACTTCTTGTCCAGCAGCAACGCCAGCCCGAGTCCGAGGATCAGGCTGATCAGCACCACCGACGCGGTGAGCACGATCGTGTTGACGACCGAGGACCGCAGGTCGGGGTCGGTGAAGACGTTGACGTAGTTGTCGAAGCCGGCGAACCCGCGGCTGCCGGGGTCGAGCGAGTTCCACTTCATGAACGAGATGACCAGCGTCGCCACGAACGGCAGCTGCGTCACGATGATCAGGAAGATGAGCGCGGGCAGCAACGGTGCCCGCCGCGCCCACTTCGGATAGCTCCTGCGGGGGGCGGGAGGCGGCCGGTCCACCACCGGCCGCTCCCGCTCTATGACCGCCATGTCACTGCCCCTTGTACTTCGCTGCGACCTTCTCGGCGAGTCCCTGACCGTTGTTCAGCGCGTCGTCCACCGTCACCGCGCCCGCGATCGCCGAGCTGATCTGCTGCGACACCTGGGTGCCGAGGTCGGTGAACTCGGGGATGCCGACGAACTGGATGCCGGGCGCGGGGCGTTCCTGCACACCGGGGTTCAGCGGCTTCGCACCCTTGATCGCGGTCTCGGCGGCCGCGGCGAACGAACCGGAGGACTGCTTGTACTCAGGACGCTGGTAGGTCGACGAACGCTTGCCGTCCGGCACCTTCGCCCAGCCGACGTTCTTGCCGACCAGTTCCTCGTAGCCCTTGCCGGACGCCCAGGAGATGAACTTCCAGGCCGCGTCCTGCTTCTTCGAGGCCTTCTGGATGCCGAACGCCCAGGTGTAGAGCCAGCCGGAGGTGTCGGTCTTCACCACGGGTGCCTGGGCGAAACCGAGCTTGCCCTTGATCGGCGAGTCGTCGGCCTCGAGCAGACCGGCGGCGACCGTGGCGTCGTACCACATCGCGACCTTGCCCTGCGTCATGTTGTTGAGGCACTCGGCGAACCCGGCCTGCGGAGCGCCCGCTTCACCGTAGTTGCGGACGAGGTCCACGTAGAACTTGGTGGCCTCCTTGAACTCCGGCGCGTTGACCTGCGCCTGCCAGTCCTTGGTGAACCACGTGCCGCCGTAGGTGTTCACGACCGTCGTGAGCGGTGCCATGACCTGGCCCCAGCCCGGCTGGCCGCGCAGGCAGATGCCGCGCACGTCCGGAGTGGAGACCTTCTGCGCCGCCTCGGCGACCTGCGCCCAGGTCGGCTTCTCCGGCATCGTGATGCCCTTGGCGTCGAAGAGGTCCTTGCGGTACATGAGGAACGACGACTCGCCGTAGAACGGCTGCGCGTACACCTTGCCGTCGGCCGCGGTGAGCGACTGCTTGATCGGCTCCAGGATGTCGGCCTGGTCGAACCCGCTGTCCTTGGACACGAAGTCGTCCATCGGCGCGAGCCAGCCGTTCTTGGCGTACATCGGCGTCTCGTAGTTGGAGATCGTCGCGACGTCGTACTGGCCTGCCTGGCTGGAGAAGTCCTGGCTGATCTTGTCGCGGACGTCGTTCTCCGGCAGCACGGTGAAGTTCACCTTGATGCCCGTGTCCTTGGTGAAGTTGTCCGCGGTGAGCTTCTGCAGGTCCTGCATCTGCGGGTTGTTCACCATCAGGACGTTCACCGAGTTCTCACCACCACCCCCGCCACCGGCACCCGAACAGGCGGACGCGAGCAGCAACACGGCGGTGGCGGCCCCGAATGTGCGAAGTGGTGTGCGAATCGACGGCATCGTCGGTTCCTTTCAAGGGTTTTTGGGCGCGTCAAAGTAGGGGGATGGCGCCCAAAGGTGAGGGGCGTTCAGTGCCCGAAATGATCAGGCGCGGATGACCTTGGGGCCTAGCAACGTGTAACGGTGGGCCTCGTGCGCGGACAGGCCGCTGTCGGTGACGACCGCCTCCAGATCGGAGACCTCGGCGAACCGGTGGAAGCTGGAGACGCCGAACTTCGTGTGCGTCCCGACGAAGATCTTGCGCCGGGAAGCGCTGAGAGCCTTGGCCTTCACCGCGCCGACCGCCGGGTCCGGGGTGGTCAGGCCGTGCTCGCGGGAGATGCCGTTCGCGCCGATGTAGGCGAGGTCGATGACCATCTCGCCGAGCATCCTGGTGGTCCAGTGGTCCACAGTGGCCAGTGTGTGGCCTCTGACGCGACCGCCCAGCAGCAGGACGGTGCACGACGGGTGCTCGGACATCGCCGCCGCGGTCGGCAGCGACGCGGTGATGATCGTGAGCGGGTTGGTCGTGGGCAACGCCTCCGCGACGAGTTGCGGCGTGTAGCCCTCGTCGATGAAGACCGTTTCGGCGTCGTCGAGCCGTTCGGCGGCGGCCTTCGCGATGCGCCGCTTCTCCGGGACGTGCGACCCGGCGCGGAACCGGAGTCCTGTCTCGAAGCCCGCGCTCTCGACGGGGACACCGCCACCGTGCGTGCGGCGCACGAGGCCGTGTTCGTCCAGCACGCGCAGGTCGCGCCGAACCGTCTCGGGCGCGACGCGCAGTTCCTGCGCCATCTCCACCACGTCGACGCGGCCGTCGGCGCGGGCCCTGGCCAGGATGCGCCGCTTGCGTTCCTCGGCTCGCATGTCACCTGCCCACTCGGCTCTCGGGTTGCCCGTTCGGGCCGTGCATAGATGAAACACCCTCGAAACATTGTGGTGGGTGCCACAACTGGGTGAGATCCTGCCCGATTTATGCCCGGTTCGCCGTGCGTGACGGTGTGTTCACGCAGGTCGACCAGACTGGGCACGCCCGAACTGCCGTCAGCGCGTGCCCGGATGGCCTCCAGATCGTTGCTGAATTCGGTGGAACCGGGCGGATCGGTACGAAGTCGAACAGGGGTCTACGAGGGGACGAGACGCATGAAGTGGGTCGCTGGACTGTTCGCCCTGGTGATCTTGGGTGCCGGCGTCCTGCTGGGACTGACGGGCTTCACGAAGTTCGCGCCCACCGCGGGGACCACGGCCGTCGCGGACCGGGGCGTCGCGCGCGTGACCGACTGCACGAGCGAGGGGCCGGTCAGCATTCGTGGCTTCGGCACCTGGTGGAGCTGCCAGGCCGACATCGTCTGGGAAAGCGGGCGGCAGGAGCGGATGACGGCCGAGCCGGGCCAGCTCACGCCGTCCGACAAGGGTTCCGAGGTGCCGGTGGTGCAGCGGGGCGAGGGCAAGGTCCGCAACGGTTCGGGCAACCCACCGGTGTACCGGACCGTGTACGAGCCGAGCGTCGTGCTGGGCATCGGTTCGATGCTCGGGGGCTTGGGGATCGGTGGGATCGGGGCACTGGCCGTTCTCGGCACCTTGGCGTCCCGACGCAAGAAGGCACAGAACAGGGAACAGGGGTATCTATGAATCCGGCAGCGGCCGATCCCGACGCGATGATGCGTCAGTGGGACGCGCAGATCCAGGCCAAGCTCAAGCAGGCCGACGAGATGAAGCAGGTCGCGAACGCGGTCAAGGTGACCCACCGTTCCTCTGACGGGTCGGTGTCCGTCACGGTCGACCAGAACGGTGTCGTCTCGGTGCTGGACCTGACCGACGCGGCGTTGCGCAAGCAGCCCGCGCAGCTGTCGGCTGAGATCCTCGGTGCGATGCGGACCGCTCAGGCGCAGATCGCGGCCAAGATGCAGGAGGCCATGGCGCCCATCATCGGTGACGACTCCGCGACGATGGACGCGCTGATGGGCGGCTACCACGAGCGCTTCCCGGAGCCCCCGCCCGAGGAACCCGCAGCGCCCCGGCGTCCTCCCGGCCCCTCGGACGACGACGACTTCGGCGGGCACAACTTCGCCCGCGACAACAAGGGCTGGTGAGGGGCATGACCGGATCGTTCAACGTCCAGACGGAGGCGATGCGTGAGCACGCCAAGCGGCTGGAAGGCATCGTGAAGCAGATCGAGACCGCGCAGCAGGCCATCGGACAGGCGCAGATCAACGGCGCCAACGCGTACGGGATCCTCTGCAGCCCGTTGATCGAGCCGATCATGGGCACGATCGAGGCTGCCGGCACCGGCGCCGTCAACACCGCGCACGGCGTCGTCAACGCCACTGTGGACGGTGTGAACGGCATGGCCGACACCTACGACGCCGTCGACCAGAAGCTCAGCGGCAACTTCAAGAAGATCGTCGAGAAGCTCGGGGAGTGGACGTCGTGACCGCACCGAACCCGTTGGTGGCCAAGGCACCCGACGGCCCCGGCGCACTCGCCGGCCTCAACCTGGTCGAGCCGGCGGCCGACGCGATCTCCGCGATCCAGCGCGGCGAGTGGGGTGAAGGCCTCGTCAACATCGGCGGTGCGGGGATCGACGCGCTCGGCTTTCTCAGCGACCCGTTCGGCACGCTGCTGTCCTCGGCGTTCGCCTGGTTCATCGAACACGTCGAACCGCTGAAGTCGATGCTCGACTCGCTGGCGGGAAATCCCGGCGTGATCAACCAGAACGCGGCCACGTGGGGCAACGTCGGTGATCACCTCAAGAAGGCGGCCGAGGAGATGTCGCGCGTCGTCGACGCCGACACCTCCGCGTGGCGGGGCGCCGCGGTGGACGCCTACACCGCCGTGGCGAAGGTGGAGGCGACCGGCGTCAAGGCCGCGGGCATCGCCGCCGAGGGGGTGGGTGCCGCGCTGACCGGTGCCGGCATCGCCGTCGCCACGGTGCGCACCATCGTGCGCGACCTCATCGCGATGGCCATGAGCGAGCTGACGCAGGCGCTCATCCGGTGGGCCGCGGCGGCGTTGATCACGATGGGGCTCGCCACGCCGGGCATCATCGCGGACGGCATCCGGCTGGTCGTCAAGTGGGCGGAGAAGGTCTCGGGCTGGATCAAGAAGGTGGTCGCCGCCGTCCGGGGCCTGTCCAAGATCATCGACAAGATCTTCGGGGTGCTGGACGACGCCAAGGCCGCACTGGCCGGTGTGATGCCGAAGGCGGCGGCGGACACCATCGTGGACAACGTGGCGATCGGTGTCGTGAAGAACCTGCCCACCGAGACCGCGAAGGTCGACAACTCGCCCTACGCGACGAGGTGAAGCTCGGGGGTGGCTCGTGGCCACCCCCGACCCCCCGTCTACTTCAGCCAGGCCGCCGCGTCGGGCGGCAGCTGGCCGTTGGTCAGCGGGACGCTTGACAACGTTGGCACGCCCGGTAGATCGATCGGCGCGTCCGACAGGTTGACGACGCACGTGTGGTCGCCGCGCTTGAACGCCAGCACGTTCTCGCCGAGGTCGAGCCACTCCAGGTCGCCGTCGATGCCGCGGCGCTGCGCGAACACCTGGCGGTACAGGGCGAGCATCGAGTCGGGGTCGTCCGTCTGGGCGGCGACCGAGAAGTCCTGCCAGTTCTCCGGCTGCGGCAACCAGCTCGGACCATCCTCAGTGGACCAGGGGAGTGGCACGCGGCAGCCGTCGCGACCCCGGTCGGTGAAGCCGGAACGGTGCCACACCGGGTCCTCGCGCAGCTCGTCCGGCAGGTCCTCGACCTCCCAGAGCCCGAGTTCCTCGCCCTGGTAGACGTACACGCCACCGGGCAGCGCGGCCGTCAGCATGATCGCCGCGCGGGCCCGGCGGGTGCCGAGCTCGAAGTCGGTCGGGGCGCCGTGCTGCCTGTCCGCGAAGGAGAATCCCGTCTTCTCGCGGCCGTAGCGGGTCACGTGCCTCGTGACGTCGTGGTTGGAGAGCACCCAGGTCGGTGGCGCGCCAACGGGTTCGTGCGCGGCGAGCGTGCTGTCCACGACCATGCGCAGTTCGTCGGCGTTCCAGGGACAGCAGAGGAAGTCGAAGTTGAACGCGCTGTGCATCTCGTCCTGGCGCAGGTACCTGGCGAACCTGACCGGGTCGGGCAGCCACATCTCGCCGACGAGGATGCGGTCGCCGTCGTACTCGTCGACGATCTGCCGCCACCTGCGGTAGATCTCGTGCACGCCGTCCTGGTCGGAGTAGGGGAGATCCACGTCGGGCTTGCTGAAGTCCTTGACCAGGCCGTCGGCCACGTCGATGCGGAAGCCGTCGACGCCGCGGTCGAGCCAGAACCGCAGGATGTCCTCGAACTCGTCGTGGACGATCTGGTTCTCCCAGTTGAAGTCCGGCTGTTCGGCGGCGTAGAGGTGCAGGTACCAGCGGCCGTCGTCGAGCTTGCTCCACGCCGGGCCGCCGAAGCGCGACTGCCAGTCGTTCGGGATCTCTTTGGTGTCACGGACGTGGAAGCGGTCCCACAGGCCGTCCTTGAACCACGGGTGCTGGTCGCTGCTGTGGTTCGGGACGAGGTCGATGATGATCCGGATGCCGAGTCCGTGCGCGTCCGCGATGAGCTTCTCGGCGTCGGCGAGCGATCCGAACACCGGCTCGATGTCGCGGTAGTCCGCCACGTCGTAGCCGCCGTCGGCCAGCGGGCTCGGGTACCACGGGTTGAGCCAGATCGCGTCGAAGCCGAGGCTCGCGATGTGCTGGAGCTTGGCGCGGAGGCCGGCCAGGTCGCCGATGCCGTCTCCGTTGCCGTCCGCGAAGCTGCGCAGGTAGACCTGGTAGATGGATGCGTTGCGCCACCAACTCATCTGGTGTCCTTTCAGCCTTTTACGCCGCCCGCGGTGAGCCCCGCGAGGATGTGCCGCTGGAACGCCAGGAACAGCGCCACCATCGGCAGGCTCGCCAGCACGAGGCCCGCGAGCAGGAGGTTGATCGGGGTGTCCGGAGCGAAGCGCTGAAGCGCGACACTGAGCGTCTGCTTCGCCGGATCGGGGAACACGAGCAGCGGCCAGATGAAGTCCTTCCACGCCGCCACGACCGCGAAGATCGAGACGACGGCGAGGATGGGGCGAGAGATCGGCAGCACGATGCGGACGAGGGTCGTCCACGTCCCCGCGCCGTCGATCCTGGCCGCTTCGAGGAGTTCTTCCGGGATCTGGTCGAAGAAGCGCTTGAGCAGGTACACGTTCAGCGCGTTCGCCGCGGCCGGCAACCAGATGCCCGCCGGGTTGTTCAGCAGATCGAGGTCGGTCAGCGTGAGGTACACGGGGACCAGCACTGCCGTCGACGGCAGCATCAGCGTCGCCAGCATCAGGCCCATGATCGCGTTGCCGAAGATCGGGCGGAGCTTGCTGAGCGCGTAGGCCGCGGGCACGATCACGGCCATCTGCACGGCCCACGCGCCGATCGCGACGACGAACGTGTTGAGGAAGAACCGGCCGAGGTCCATGTAGTTCCAGGCGTCGACGTACGCGCCGGGCTCCCAGGTCTCCGGCAGGATCGTCGGCGGTTGCTGCGCCAGTTCCGCCGGCGGCTTGAACGCGCCGATCAGCACCCAGACCAGCGGGAGCAGGAACGCCGCGGTGAACAGGACCAGCGTGCCGGCGAGGACGATCCAGTACGCCGGGCCCGTTCCCCTCGTGAGAGTCCTCATGCGTCGGCCTTCTTCGTGATCTTGAGGTAGAGGAAGGAGAAGACGCCCAGCACCGCGAAGAGGATGAGGCTCAGCGCGCTCGCGGTGCCGAAGTCGTTGTAGTAGAAGGCGTAGCGGTACAGCAGCAGGAGCACGGTGACCGTGGACTCCTCCGGGCCGCCGCCGGTCATGATGAACGGCTCGGTGAAGATCTGCATGGTCGCCACGACCTGGAGCAGCAACAGCATCAGGATCACGAACTTGGTCTGCGGGATCGTGACGTGCCAGACCTTCCTGACGATTCCGGCGCCGTCCAGGTCGGCGGCCTCGTACAGCTCACCGGGGATGGTCTGCAGCGCGGCCAGGTAGATCAGCGTGGCCGAGCCCATGTTCGCCCACGTGATCACCAGGACGAGGCTGATCATGCTGGTGTCGGCGGAGTCGAGCCACTGCGACGTCGGCAGCCCGAGTCCTCTGAGGACCGAGTTGAAGAGGCCCGGCCCCGGGTCGTAGAACCACTTCCACAGCAGGGCCGTGACGACCGGCGGCAACATCACCGGCAGGTAGACCAGCAACCGGAAGTAGCCCTTGGCGTGCCGCAGTTCGTTGAGCACCACGGCCGTCAGGAACGGGACGCCGAAACCGAGAACCAGTGCCAGAAGCGTGAAGTACAGCGTGTTGCGCCACGCCACCCCGAACAGCGGGTCCGCGAAGAGTCGCTCGAAGTTCTCCCAGCCCACCCAGTCGGGACTCGTGACGAAGTTGACCTGCTGGAAGCTCAGGACCACCCCGCGCACGATGGGGTACCAGGAGAACACCGCGAAGACGACCAGCGCGGCACTCAGGAAGCCGTACGCGGTGACGTGGCGCCGCACTTACTTCACCTGTGCCAGAACGGCGTTGACCTTGGTCTCGGCGTCCTTGAGCAGCGCCGCGTGGTCCGCGTCCTTGTTCGTCAGCACGGCCTGCACGACGGAGTCGAGAATCGCGTAGACCTGTTGTGCCTGCGGCGGTTCGAGCGAGCCCTTGGTGGACTCCGAACCGTCCACATAGGCCTGGAAGTTCTTCACCGGCATGGTGGCGTACTTGGCCTTCAGGTCTTCCTGCTGCTTGCGCGGCTCACCGGTCCAGATGTCCGCGATCGGCGGGATCGGCAGGCCCACGGGCTGACCGCGGTCCTTGTACTTCTGCAGGTTGCCCTCGAGTCGGTCCGGGTTCAGGTACTTCCACTGGATCCACTTCAGGCCCGCCTTGATCTTCTCCGGCGTCGCCTTCGGGTTGATCATGTAACCCTCGCCGCCGAGCAGGGTTCCCTTCTGCTCAGGGATCGCGGCCAGGCCGTAGTCGTCGTACTTGCCCTTGAACTGGTTGACGATCGCGGCGACGTTGTCCGGCGCGGCCAGGTACATGCCGAGCTGCCCGGCGCCCATCATGTTCTGCACGTCGCCGATCTCCAGGAGCTGCTTCTCGCCCATGGAGTTGTCGTCCCAGCGCATCTCCTTGAGCCTGCGCAGGACTTCCTTGCCCTTGTCGTTGTTGAAGTCGGCCTTGTAGGTGTCGCCGTCCTTGCGGGCGATGTCACCGCCGACGGACTTCATCCAGGTGGTGAAGTGCCAGCCACCCTGGTTGCTCTTGCTGTACTCGGCGAACCCGGTGACACCGGCGTCCTTGAGCTTCTTGGCGGCGGCGCGAACCTCGTCCCACGTCTTCGGTGGCTGATCGGGGTTCAGTCCGGCCTTGGTGAAGTTGGTGCGGCTGTAGAGCAGGCCCATCGTGTAGTTCGCGGTGGGCAGCCCGTAGACCTTGCCGTCGACCGTGAAGACGTCCTTCAGCTCCTGCTTGAGGTCGCCGTAGTGCGGGACGTCCTTGACGTAGTCGGTGAGATCGGCGGCCTGTTTGCGTGCGATGAGCGCAGCGGGATCGGTGAAGTAGACGTAGAAGACGTCTTCGAGCTGACCGCCGGCGAGCTTGGCGGAGAACGTCTTCGGGTCCATGAACCCCTCGTGCGGCACGAGGTCGATGTCCTGGTTCTGCTTCTCGAACTCCGCGACGTCCTCGTCGAAGACCTTGCGGTCGAACGCCTGAGTCTGCGGCGGCTGACCATTGATGTTGATCGTGACCTTGCCGCCGGGCTCAGTCGTGGAACCGCTCCCACAGGCGGCGGTGCTCAGAACGAGGACACCGCCTAGCAGCACGGCAGCGGACTTCTTCATGGTGGGGCCGCCCTTCTCGCGAGCGCGTCGATGTGACGGCGACCATAAGTCCCCGTTACATCTGAACGCAATATCCAGACGAAAACTCGCAAGAAGACGACTATGCTCGTTACCTCACCGGCGCACTGGACGCCCGCACCACCAACTCCGGCTCGAACAGCAACTCGTCCGGCGCCACCGCGTTGCCGGAGATCTGGTTGGCCAGCAGCTCGACGGCCGCCCGCCCCATCGCCTCAATGGGCTGCCGCACCGTCGTAAGAGGCGGATCAGTGCAGGTCATGAACGCCGAATCGTCGTACCCGATGATCGACACATCCTTGGGCACATCCAACCCAGCACGCCGCACGGCCCTTATGGCACCGAGTGCGAGCGGGTCGCTGGCGCAGATGATCGCCGTGACCCCGCGCTGCACGAGCTTCATCGCCGCGGCCTGCCCACCTTCAAGGCTGAACATGGCGTGCTCGACGTCCGCGCCACCGCACTTGTCGATGGCCTGCATCTTCCGCTGACTGGGCACGTGATCCGGCGGCCCGAGCACAGCCCCGATCCGCTTGTGCCCAAGCGACGTGAGATGCCCGTACGCCTGCTCAACGGCCACTGCGTCATCACACGACACCCGCGGAAACGCCAGATCGTCTATGGCGGCGTTGACCAGCACCGCAGGCAGCTTCCGCGACATCATCTGCTGGTAATGGCCATGACTCGCGTCCTTCTGCGCGTACAGCCCACCAGCGAACACGATCCCGCTGACGTGCTGCTCCAGCAGCAGCTCCAGGTACTCCGCCTCCGTCACCCCGCCGGCCGTCCGCGTGCACAACACGGGCGTGAACCCCCGTTGCGCCAGCGCGTTCCCGACCACGTCCGCGAACGCGGGAAAGATCGGGTTCTGCAGCTCGGGCAACACCAGCCCGACCAACCGCGCCCGCTCACCCCGCAGCTGCGTCGGCCGCTCGTAACCCAGCACGTCAAGTGCCGTGAGCACCGCACTCCGCGTGGCGTCCGAGACCCCCGGCTTGCCGTTCAGCACCCGGCTGACAGTGGCCTCGCTGACCCCGACCTTGGCCGCGACCTCGGCCAGCCTCCGTTGCGTCATGGCGCAAGTGTACGCAATTTCTTGCGCTCGCTTGCAGCACCACGCTCACCCTCCTGGCAGGCGCCCGCCGGGGCACGTCGTGGCTAGGCTCCAATGCCATCCGCAGGTGAGGGAGACCGAGATGGCCACCGACCCGCTCAAGCCCGTTCCCGTGCCCGTTCCGCAGGATCCCGAACGCTCCTGCTGGCCGCTGAAGCCGGTCCGCGGAGTCGACTGGTTCCTCCGCATGCCGACCGGTGGAGGCACGGTCTACGTGAGGCCCGCCGACTGAACGTCAGCCGCGGGCTTCCCGCCACAGCAGCGCCACCCCGTGCCCCGGCAGCATCCACGACCGCACGTCCAGGTCCCCGAGCTCGTCCGCGCGCAACCACTGCGCCGCCTCCGTGCCGGACCGGAACGTGAACGGCATGATCCGGAACTCGTGGCCGGGGGAGTGGTCGACCGCGAGCTCGGTAGCGTCGAAGCTGATCGTGTCCACATAGGACGGATACGGTGACTGCCAGTACGCGAAGCCGTCGTTGGTGCGCTGCAAGGAACGCGACGACACGGTCAGACCCAGGATCGCGCGCACGACGTGGTCGTCGGCGATGCCGCTGAGGTCGCACTCCAGGATGCGCAGGTCGCTCATGTGGTCCAGCGGGCTGAGCTTCGGGAGCGGGGCCATGGCCTCGCGGAAGAACGTCAGGTAGTTCGCCCACTGGTCGAACCTGACCTCGATCGGCGGGATCTGGCTCGGCTCGGCGGAGCGGCTCTGGCCGTCGTGGTCGAGGTAGTCGATGGTGATCTTGGTCGAGTCGCGGATGTCGTCCACCGAGTCGAGGAACAACGACGCGTCCGGCATGAAGTAGAGCTCGAACAGGGGATAGCGGCAGGCTGCGCTGATCGTGTCGCGCAGGGTGGCGTTGCTGGTGGCGAAGATGACGAACCTGTCGACGGGGACGCTGTGCCGGAAGTGGTGCCTCTGCGTCGTGGTCAGGTGGTAGGTCTTGGTGTCGACGCCCTGCAACGCGAGCCGGACCGTCGTGCGGGTGCTGATCGTCAGGTCGTCGCCCTTGGGGCGCATGCCGTTGCCGCCGAGCACGCCGGACACCACGTCGTCGTTGCGCTGGCCGGTGCCGTAGATCCTGGACAGGAACGCCTTGAGCACCTCGCTCGGCAGCAGGTGCTCGACTATGCCGGGACCGGAGATGCGGCCGATCTCGCTCACCAGCCGCTGGTGCAGGAACAGTTCGTAGGTGCCCAGCAGGAAGCCGGCCAGCGCCGGTAACGGCCACAGCACGACCAGCACGTCGTGCAGCACGCTGCGCGACGTGGGCTGCCACAGCAGGATGACGGTCAGGTCGACGGCCGCGACGACGACCAGAAGGATCGCGACGGTGAGCGCTTGCCTGTGCCTGCGCGCCATCGCCACCTGGTCGCCGCCCCCTCACTCCACCGGTTGTCCATACATGGTGGGAGTGATGACCGATCGGCGCCAGACCCTTTCGGTCCTTGTCGTATCAGGAACGCCTCAGCGCGGCTTGCCCCAGATCGGGTTGTCCGACACCCCGACGTAGGTGCTCAGCGACGCCCGCGGCTGGGTGTCGTCGGTGGCCACGTCGTTGTACAGCCCGAGCAGGTGGGTGGTCATCGCGCTCTTCGCGCCCACCTCGTCGTGCCGGCGGAGGAACCAGATCACCTGTTCGTGCTCGTTCGCGGCCCGGTTGTGCACCTCGCGCGACGGGTGTGCGTGCCGCTTGCAGTCCTGCAGACCGGGCACGAGCGTCTGGTACATCTGCTCCAGCAGCTCGTTGTGCGACGCGCGGATCAGCGCCGAGTGGAACTCCTCGTCCGACTCGATCACCTCCTGCATGTCGTCGACCGGCGCGCGCTGGTAGCGGCGGTTGAGCTTGGCCAGTTCGTCCAGTTCACCGTCGCCCGCGCGCACCGCGGCCAGCGACGCGGCGGTGGTCTCCAGCGCGATCCGCACTTCCAGCAGGTCGGTGTGGGAGAACTGCCTCGCGGCGAGCCTGCCCTCGAGGTGTTCCTCGACGGCGGCGAGATCGGTGCGGCGGACGTACCAGCCCAGGCCGCGGCGGACCTCGACGATGCCCTGCAGCTGCAGTCGCTGCAGCGCTGTACGCAACGAGGACCGGGCGACATCCAGTTTGCGGGCCAGTTCCGGTTCGGTGGGGAGACGGTCGCCGGCCTTGAGCGTGCCGCCGATGATCTGCTCCCGGAGCTTCTGCTCGATGAGTTCCGGGAGAGGCCGTCGCGAATCAGGCGAGAGCGACCAGCTCTCGCCGAAATGGACGTCGTCGGCGGGCATTGGTCCAGGGTAGGCCTGTTGCCTGCCGGTTGCAACTTGTCTGGCAACCTGGCGACCGTTGACAGACAACCTACAACGCGGGACCCTGAATACCAGGCGAGACGCCCGGGACCGCCCACACCTGGGAGCACGTGCTCGCTAGTCGGGAGGGAACGAGATGTCCACAGGGAGTGCACTCGGAATCGCCGGAGCCGTCGCAGTCGCCGTCACCGCCATCGGGTGGCGCACCATGCTCACGATGGTCGCGGTCTCGATCATCGCGCTGGCCGTCATCGGCTTCGTGAACGTCACCAGCATCATGTTCAGCTGATGAACCAACCAGGTGCCCCGGCCGCGTCCTCGCCAGACGCGGCCGGGGCACCGGCATTTTGTAGGGGGATCCAATGTGTTGCACAGGTCACTGCTTGCTCTAAAGTTTCGCGGATCCGGTGCGTCGGGGGACGTCAGTTCGGGGTCTTCTGTGATGGGTTCGCCCACAGTGAGCACGCATGCGTTGCATGCGGCGCTGATTCCTGCGCCCGCCCTGGTGGACGAGAGACGCACCCTGTACCGCCTCGCGGCCGAGATGTTCGCCCCTGGGACCGAGTTGTCCGACAACCTCGCGGATCACCCGATCGTCCGATACGAGATCGGCAGAGCGCTCGCCGGCCACGGCGATGTGGACCCCGCACAGCTGACCCAGGTCGCGTCGATGAGAGTGCGTGACGCCGGCGTGCCCGTCGCCTCGGACCCGGCGGCGGCCGAGGTGCTCGAGGCCCCGCTGCGCATCACCGCCCCGTCCGGCGCGCGCCCACAGCCGTTGACCGAGGCCGACGGAGAGCGGTTCGAGAACGCCCTCGCGATCGTGGAAGAGGGCGTCCGGCTGCTGCACAAGTTCGCCCCGGACATGGCGGAGGACCTCCTCGCGCACGTCTCGATGCTCGCGGTGCTCAAGCGGGAGACTTCCGGTGGGCTCGTGTCGGCGTCGTCCAGGTACGTCCCGGGCATCGTGTTGATCGACGAACCCGTTCTTCCGATGGACGTGGCGGAAGCGCTGGTTCACGAAGGTGCGCACGAAAAGTTCTTCGACCTCGCCATCGCGAAAGAATTTCTTGACGTGAGTGCCGAGGACGCGGATTATTTCGAGACTTCGTGGTCGCACGTACGATGGCCACTGGAACAGACCTTCGCGGCTTGGCACGCCTACAGCTGCCTCGCGCAGTTCAGCTTGTCGATTGGTGCCGAACAATGCGGCGCAGATTCATTGCTGGCGAGAGCAAGGAACCGGGCCGACGAGATCGGCGAGTGGTTGCTCGCGCATGAAGCGAGCCTGCGCGCGGATGCCCGCTGGCTGCTTCGTGCCCTGGTGAGCGGCCCGATCGAACCCACAGGTGAGGTCGCCTCGCCGTCGCAAGTGGACGGTGCGACACTGTCCCCGCAGTTTTCAGAAGACTGCCATTTTCGCCCGCTACCGGACGTGCGCCACAAGCGCTCGATCACGGGGCGAGTGGTGGCGGGCAGGGTGGTGTCGCCGCCTGAAGTCTTCTGGCTCGACGAGGACGCGAGCTGGGCTCTTTGCCAGTGGCGTCACGATAGAAACGCGAAAACGTTCGGGTCGATACTCGCCCGGGCGGCCGAGGAGTGGAAGGTCGGCTCCGCCGCGGCGGCGGTCCGGCTCGAAAATGCACTCGGTTCGCTTCTCGCTTCGTCCCTCGTCGAGATGCCCGACCAAGCACATTAGTCGCCTCCCGAGAAGGAACAATGACCTCCCCGAACCAGCCTTCACGCCTGCCGCAGTTCCCGCAGAACGCCGGCATGCCTGTCGCTCACCCCGTGCCAGGGGTGGGCCCGGTGATCGGTCAGCCGGTCACCCCCGTTCAGTGGTTCAGGCGTATGCCTACCGGGGGAACGGTCTACGTGAAGCCCGCCGAGGGCTCGCAGAGCTGATCTACGCGTTGATCTTCGAACGCCGAACGGGGCCGATTTCCGGCCCTGTTCGGCGTTCGGTCGTTTGGGGCGCCACTTCACGGAGCAGTAACAACTCGGCCACAGGGATCACTGTTGATCGTCATGTAACCCGTTTGGGGGACGTCGATCGTCTTAGATCGCGGCATCCGCCGAGCCCCACGGAGTGACCCGATGCGTTTGACGTTCCCTCGAAGATCCGGCCTGCTCGCTTCGGCCGCGCTGGCCGGTGTGGCCTCGCTGGTGCTGGCGACCAGTGCGTTCGCCGACGGGGTGAGCACTGACGACGCTCGTGCGCAGCCCTTTCTTCAGTTCGTCGACTTCAACCATCCCGAGGCCTGCACCGTGGGTGGGCTGACCGGGACGCCGATCCACCCCACCAAGTTCACCTATGCCGGTGGTGACAACCAGCAGAACCTGGACATCACCGCTCTGCCGTCGGACTTCAAGGTCACGGGCGTGCTGGTGAGGGCTGGGGACGTGTTCAACGTCTACCTGGCCGGCAAGCTCGGCGAGGCGTTGCCGTGGAAGGGGCTGCGGGCTCCGGTCGTCGGGGACGCGAACCTGCCGGAGATCGGCGAGTGGTTCGGGTGTGGTGTGGCCGTCGAGAAGCCTCCGGTCACGACGACGACCACCACCACCACCACGACTACTACGACGACAACCTCGACCGTGACTCATTCCCAGACGCCGACCACCACGACCACCTCGTCTTCGGAAGTGGTCGTGCCGACGACCACGACCACCGAGGTGCCGGTCGCCCAGGTCGCTCAGACGGGCGGGCTGGCGGCTACCGGGTTCGGGTCCGCGTGGCTGCTCGGGCTGGGTGCCGCGCTCGTGGCCGCTGGTGCCGCCGTGCTGCTCGTGATGCGCAGGCGTCGCGTCTAACTGTTCTCCATCAGCAAGCCCCAGAGCGTGCCGAAGAGAATTCGCACCTCCAGGTGAAACTCCACGTCCGAAGAAGCCGCCCCGCCGCCGTAGACGTCCACGGCGCGTTGGGCGGCTTCTTTGCCGCGTGCGCCGGCCAGACAGGCCAGATCCCAGCCGATCGGGCCGCGCCAGGTGTCCTCGAAGTCGTTCCAGACCGGCCCGGACGGGGTCATCAGCAGGTTGCCGTAGTGCGAGTCGCCGTGCAGCGGCTGGACGTCGTTGTAGTGCGCGTCCCACCTGGACAGGAGTTCGGCGCGGCGGGAGCGGAACTGCTCCAGGTCCGGCACGCCCAGGCCGTCGAGGTAGATCAGGGTGTTGTCGACGTCGTCCACGGGGCCGCGTGAGGGCAGCAAGCCGTCGTAGAGACGCAGTTCGGCGTGCAGGTCGGGCAGGAGCTTGAGCACCTCCGGCCGAGTCAGCTCGGCCGTGGGGTCGTGCGGGACGTACGTGCTGAACGTGAACACGAAGCCATCGCGCGTGTGCGGTCCGGGAGGAAGTTCCTCAGAAGGTGTCACGACCGGCACGCCGCGTGAGGCCAGGAAGGCCGACACGGACAGGTCGCGCGCGAAGTGGTCGGCGACGGCAGGACGAACCAGGGCCGTGCGCGCGGCGATCCGGGCCACGACCGGGGCCGGACGCAGGTGCACGATGACGTTGCTGCCGTCCTTCAGCACGACGGGGTCGGTAGAAACCACGCCGTGCGAGGCCGCCAACGACACTGCGGCGCGCACGCCTGCCAAAGCATCCACGGCTAGAAGGCTGGCATCAGCCCTGAGGGAGAAGCGACTCCATTTCCGCGATCTCCTTCTCCTGGTGGCTGACGACGTCCTGGGCGAGCTTGCGGGTCTCGGGGTCGGTGCCGGCCGAGAGGTGCTTCTGCGCCATGTCCACGGCGCCGCGGTGGTGCTGGATCATCAGCGACAGCCACTGGCGGTCGAAGTCGGTGCCGTCCAGTTCGGCCAGGTTGCCCAGCTCGACCATGCCGTGCGACTCCGTGTGGCCGTGCGCGGAGTGCGAGGACGCCTGCACCGGCGCGTTCCACGTCCGGAGCCAGCCGTTCATGCGGTCGATCTCGGGCTTCTGCGCACCCTCGATGCGCTTGGCCAGATCGATCACGTGCGGGTTCTCCGTGCGGGACGCGACGAGGCCGGACATCTCCAGCGCCTGTTCGTGGTGCGGGACCATTCCCCGCGCGAACTCGACGTCCGCGGAGTTGTGCGTGGCGGGAGAGCCGCAGGCGGCCAGCAACAGGACAGAAGCGACAGCGAGCAATCGGAGCACGGCGGCAGGATACGTGTGACGTGCGCTACGCCGCTGGCCACCGGCCATGGCCCACCCGAATGGAGCTGATCGGCTCCGTCTAATATCCCGGGGAGTTTCCCGAACGAACTGGTCCCACCAAGGCCTGGAGGCACCGTGACGGCCGTAGCCCCGCAGCCGATCGCAACGCGTCCTTATCCGACGCGCACTGCGGTCAAGGGGTCCTTCCTGCTGCGGATGTTCCGCACCACGGACCACAAGCAAATCGGCATCATGTACCTGGTCACCTCGTTCGCCTTCTTCATGGTCGGCGGCGCGATGGCCATGCTGATGCGGACCGAGCTGGCCCGGCCCGGAATGCAGTTCCTCTCGCAGGAACAGTTCAACCAGCTCTTCACGATGCACGGCACCGTGATGCTGCTGCTGTACGCGACGCCGATCGTCTTCGGCTTCGCGAACTTCGTGCTGCCGCTGCAGATCGGCTCGCCCGACGTGGCGTTCCCGCGGCTCAACGCCTTCTCGTACTGGCTCTACCTCTTCGGTGGCCTGATCGTGATGGCGGGCTTCATCACCCCCGGTGGTGCGGCTGACTTCGGCTGGTTCGCGTACACGCCGCTGAGCAACGCCATCCACTCGCCCGGCGTCGGCGCCGACCTGTGGATCTCCGGCCTGGTGGTCGGTGGTCTCGGCACCATCCTCGGCGCGGTGAACATGATCACCACCGTGGTCTGCCTGCGCGCGCCCGGCATGACGATGTTCCGGATGCCGATCTTCACCTGGAACATCCTGGTGACGTCGGTGCTGGTGCTGCTCGCGTTCCCGATCCTGACCGCGGCCCTGCTGGGCCTGCTGGCGGACCGGCATCTGGGTGCTCACGTGTTCGACCCCGCCAACGGCGGCGTGATCCTGTGGCAGCACCTCTTCTGGTTCTTCGGGCATCCGGAGGTCTACATCGTCGCCTTGCCGTTCTTCGGCATCGTGTCGGAGATCTTCCCGGTGTTCAGCCGCAAGCCGATCTTCGGTTACAACGGGCTGGTCTACGCGACGCTCGGCATCGCGGCCCTGTCCGTCGCCGTGTGGGCGCACCACATGTACGCGACCGGCGCCGTGCTGCTGCCGTTCTTCGCCTTCATGACGTTCCTCATCGCGGTCCCGACCGGTGTGAAGTTCTTCAACTGGATCGGCACGATGTGGAAGGGGCAGCTGACGTTCGAGACGCCCATGCTGTTCAGCATCGGCTTCATCGTCACGTTCCTCTTCGGTGGTCTGTCCGGCATCCTGCTGGCCGCGCCCGCGATCGACTTCCACGTGTCGGACACGTACTTCGTCGTCGCGCACTTCCACTACGTGCTCTACGGCACGATCGTGTTCGCGACCTTCGCGGGTATCTACTTCTGGTTCCCGAAGATCACCGGCCGCTTCATGGACGAGCCGCTCGGCAAGCTGCACTTCTGGACGACGTTCCTCGGCTTCCACGCGACGTTCCTCGTCCAGCACTGGCTGGGCAACGAGGGCATGCCGCGCCGGTACGCCGACTACCTCGCGTCCGACGGCTTCACGACGCTGAACATGATCTCGACGATCGGCGCCTACATCCTGGGCGCGTCGACGCTGCCGTTCATCTGGAACGTCTTCCGGAGCTACCGCTTCGGTGAGGTCGTGAAGGTGGACGACCCGTGGGGTTACGGCAACTCGCTCGAGTGGGCCACCTCGTCCCCGCCGCCGCGGCACAACTTCACCGAGCTGCCCCGGATCCGTTCGGAGCGCCCGGCGTTCGAGCTGCACTACCCGCACATGATCGAGCGGATCCGGAACGAGGGCCACGTGTCCTTCACCGGCAAGACGATCGCGCACAAGGACGCGAAGCCTGCTCCGTCCGAGCTCGCTGCAGCGGCCATCAAGTCTGGTACGGCCTCCGAGAAGGAAGATCCGAACCACGACAAGTAACCTGCCAGTAACAGGTTCAACGCTGAGCCCCGGGTCGCTGTCACGCGGTCCGGGGCTCTTCGCGTCCTACGAGGAGACGACGACGTGAAAACGCCCGTGCTCATCACCGTGACCGGCCCCGACAAGCCTGGTGTCTCCTCCGTGCTGTTCGCAGTGCTGACACGGCACGGCGTCGAGGTGCTCGACGTGGAGCAGGTCGTGATCCGGGGCCGGCTGGTGCTCGGCGCGCTGGTCTCGACCGATCACGATCCCGAGGGCCTGCAGGAGTCGGTCGAGCAGGCGATGGCCACCGTCTCGATGCACGTCGAGATCGAGATCGGCGCGGACTCGAAGCGCACCGCGCGACTGGAGTCGTCGCACGTGCTGATCGTGCTCGGCCGTCCGGTGACCGCGAAGGCGTTCACCGAGGTCGCGCGCCGGCTGGCGTCGCTCGGCGTGAACATCGACGCGATCCGCGGCGTCGCCGACTACCCCGTCACGGGCCTTGAGCTGCGCGTTTCGGTCGCGGACGACACGATGGAGAACGACACGGAGCTGCGGTCCGCGCTCGCCGAGGTGTCGGTGCGGGTGGGCCTCGACATCGCGGTCGAACGGGCCGGCCTGACCCGGCGGGCCAAGCGCCTGGTGGTGTTCGACGTCGACTCCACGCTGATCCAGGGCGAGGTGATCGAGATGCTGGCCGCGCACGTCGGGTGCGAGGAGCAGGTGCGCGAGATCACCGAGGCCGCGATGCGCGGCGAGCTCGACTTCGCCGAGTCGCTGCGGCGCCGGGTGGCGTTGCTGGAGGGCCTCGACGAGAAGGTGCTGGCGGAGGTCGGGGCTTCGTTGGAGCTCACGGCCGGTGCGCGCACGACGATCCGCACGTTGAAGCGCCTCGGTTTCTACTGCGGTGTGGTGTCCGGCGGCTTCACGTCGGTGATCACGGGCCTCGCGGACGAGCTGCAGCTGGACTTCTGCGCGGCGAACACGCTGGAGATCGTGGACGGCAAGCTGACCGGTCAGGTGATCGGCGAGATCGTCGACCGGCCGGGCAAGGCCGTGGCGCTGCGCCGGTTCGCCGAGGAGGTCGGCGTGTCGCTGGCGCAGTGCGTGGCGGTCGGTGACGGCGCGAACGACATCGACATGCTTAGTGCGGCCGGTCTGGGCATCGCGTTCAACGCCAAGCCCGCGTTGCGCGAGGTGGCGGACACGGCGTTGTCGCACCCGTTCCTGGACGCGGTGCTGTTCATCCTCGGCGTGACGAGGGCCGAGGTGGAGGCCGCGGACGCCGCGGACGGCTTGGAGCTGACCCGGCTGTGATGATTCTCGACCTCATCGCCTCCCGGAACTACGCGGAGGAGTCCGAAGTCCGCGCGATGCCGATGGTGTTGCGCATCGAACGTGTTGATCCGCCGTCGCGGACGGCGTTGCTGGAAGCCGCGGCCGCTTCGGCGGTCGCGGTGTGCCTCGACCCGCGGGCCGACGTCGGTGGCGAGTGGCACGAGGCCGTGCGGGCGTGGGTGGCCGGGCGGATCCGCAAGGTGTCGCGGCGGGCCCGTGGCGTGCAGTGGGACGCCGTGCAGGAGCTGCCCGGGGTGACGATCACCGTGGACGGTGCGTCGGTCCGGTCGTTGCTGCCGGTGCTGGTGACCGAGACGCCTCGGGAGGTCGCCAAGCTGCAGATCTCCGGGTCCGACCTGCCTCCGGACGAGCCCGGAGCGGTTCCTGAGGGTGCGCGGCTGCTGTACGTGAACCCGCGCGTCGAGATGTCCGCCGGAAAGCTCGCGGCCCAGGTAGGCCACGCGTCGATGCTGCTGGCGCCGCGCCTGTCCGAGGCCGACCTCAAGGCGTGGGCCCTGCTGGACTACCGGTGTGCCGTGCGGACGCCGTCGGTCGCGGAGTGGGACGCGCTGCTCGGTCGCGACGACGTCGTCGCGGTGCGGGACGCCGGTTTCACGGAGGTCGAGCCGGGAACGACGACGGTGCTCGCTGTTTAGAAGCGTGTGAAACGGGTAAATCCGCCTCGTGGGCTTACTCGACGTTCTCGACGCCCGGCTCGGTGACGGGCTGGAGAACATGCTGTGCTCGCACCACACGCGCAGACTGCGACGGCTGGGGTGGGGCGAGGTGCTCGACGGCGACGGCGCGGGGTCATTCACCCCGCGCCGACCGGTGCAGCACGGTAACAAGATCGAGGTTCTGATCGACGGCGCCTCCGCGTTTCCCGCTGTGGCGGAAGCGATCGAGAACGCGCAGAAGTACGTGCACATCGCGAACTGGCACGCGTCGCCGGACTTCCGGCTGACCCGCGAGCCGGGCGCGCCGCAGTTGCGTGAGCTGCTTTCGGCTGCCGCGGAACGGGTTCCGGTGCGCGTGCTGCTCTGGGCCGGTCCGCCCTTCCCCATGTTCGAGCCGACGCGCAAGCGCGCTTTGGCCGCCCAGAAGGCTTTCTGGGAGTGCGGTGCCGTCCGGTGCGAGCTGGACGCGCGCGAGCGGACCCTGCACTGCCACCACGAGAAGATCGTGATCGTCGACGACGTGGCGTTCGTCGGCGGCCTGGACATGACCGCGGTGGAGGGCGACCGGCACGACTCGCCGGAGCACCCGCCGCGTGACCTCGGCTGGCACGACCACGTGGCCAAGCTGGAAGGCCCTGTCGTGGCAGAGGTCGCGGCGCACTTCGCGGCACGCTGGCTGGAGATCGCGGGGGAGACGCTGCCCGCACCTGTCGTGCCGCCGGAGGCCGGGTCGTCGTCGGTGCAGCTGGTGCGGACGATCCCGGAGAAGACCTACTCGTTCGCCCCGCACGGCGACTTCAGCCTGCTCGACTCGTACCTGCGGGCGCTGCGGTCGGCGGAGTCGTTGATCTACGTGGAGAACCAGTTCCTGTGGTCGCCGGAGATCACCGAGGTGCTGCTGGAGAAGCTGAGCAACCCGCCGACGCCCGAGTTCCGGATGGTGTTGCTGCTGCCGCAGAAGCCCAGCAACGGCGCCGACACCACCCGCGGTCAGCTCGGCCGGTTGATCGACGCGGACACCGACAAGCGACTCGTCGCCGCAACCCTTGTCTCCCATGGCGATGCCCCGGTCTACATCCACGCCAAACTGGCCATTGTGGACGATCGGTGGCTCACGGTCGGATCGGCGAACCTGAACGAGCACTCGCTGTTCAACGACACCGAGGTCAACGTCGTGACCGACGACCCGGAGGTGGCCCGCTCGACCCGCCTGCGGCTGTGGACCGAGCACCTGGGCGCGGACGTCTCCGGGCCCGCCCACCAGGTGGTCGACGAGATCTGGCGGCCTGCCCTGGAGCGTCCGGCGCGGGTCACGCCATTGCCCGGTGTGTCCCGCCGTGCCGGAAGATTGCAAGGACCGTTACGTGGATTGCTGGTCGACGGCTGACCTGCGCCGCTAGCGTGGCGGCGTGGCCAACGAGGTGACGATCCCGCTGCTGCCGTGTGCCTCCATCGACGAGGTGGCCGAGTTCTACGTGATGCTCGGGTTCACGGTCACGTACCGGCAGTACCGGCCGAACGCGTACCTTTCGGTGCGCCGCTCGGAGATCAACCTGCACTTCTTCGGCATCCCGGGCTACGAGCCCGCCGAGTCGTACAGCTCGTGCCTGATCCAGGTCGAGGACCCGAGGGAGCTGTACGAGGCGTTCGCCCACGGCATGCGCGCGGTCTACGGGCAGGTGCTGGTCACCGGCATTCCGCGGATGACGCGGCCGCGGCGGGACGGGTTCCTGATGGTCGACCCCGGCGGCAACTGGATCCGGGTGGTGCCGGCCGTGCGCGAGCGGGAGGCCACGCGCAACGGGCTGACCAGGGCGTTGACCAACGCGGTGACGCTGGCCGGGTCGCACGGGGCCGAGCGTCAGGCGTTGAAGATCCTCGAAGGGGCGCTCGTGCGGGAGGTGCACGCTTCGGAGGAGGAGCGGGCGTCGGCTTTGGAGTTCCGCGAAGAGCTGCTTGAACGGCTTAATCTACATAGGTAGTATTGGCGGCGTGGAGCCACTGCAACGCATCGGCAAGGCCACCGTCGACGTGCTCGAGGTGCTGCTCGGCGCCGACGAGCCGCGCTGGGGTCTGGAGATCATCAAGCTCACCGGCAGGCCGTCCGGCAGCGTCTACCCGTTGCTGGACCGGCTGGAACGGGCCGGGTGGGTCACCTCGACCTGGGACGACGACGCGGAACGGCGTGGGCCGCGCCGGCGGATGTATCGGCTGACCGGCGAGGGCGCCGCGGAAGCCCGTCGAGTCGTGGCTCGGTCGGCTCCGGCGCCTCGGTTCGTGCCCAGGACGGCGCAATGAGAGTCGCGTTGTTGTTGGTGCGGTTCGCGGCGGCCGTTGTGGGCGATGAGCGCTATCGCGAGCAGTGGGAAGCAGATGTCGTTGGTGCGCGCGAACTGGGCATGTCGCCGCTCAAGGTCGCACTCGGCGCACTTGTCGCTGTAGCCGCCATTCCGTCGAAGGGAACCGTCATGGTGCCTGTTGGACCGCTCGCCATCGCGCTCAAGCACGCGAAGACGCCACGTGGGCGTGTGCTCGTCATCGCCGTCGTGTCCGCGTTGTTGTTGCTGGGCGGAGTTGCGATGCTATTCGCTTGAGCAAATAGCTCCGTGTCGTTTCGGCGCGTCCGGGCTTAGCTTCGGGCGGTGGCAAACGAACTGACGATTCCACTCCTTCCCTGTCGGGACATCGACGAAATCGCGTCCTTCTACGAGATGCTCGGCTTCTCGATCACCTATCGGCAGACGCGGCCGAACCCGTACGTCTGCTTGCGGCTTGAAGACATCAACCTGCACTTCTACGGGATGGACGGCCACGTTCCGGAGCAGTCGCACAGCACGTGCGTGGTCATCGTGGAGGACACCGGGCCGTTGTTCGAGGACTTCGCGGCTCGAATGCGCGCTGTGCACGGGAAGTTGCTCATCTCCGGCATTCCGCGCATGACCAGGCCTCGGCTGCGCAACGACCGGTACACCGGGTTCGCCGTCATCGATCCGGGTGGCAACTGGATCCGGATCAGCAAGGCCACCCAGGAACCCGAGGCGCGCACCAAGCTCGCGAAAGCCATGGAGGACGCGGCACGGCTGGGCGACGCGAAGGGGGACGAGCGGCAGGCGTTGAAGATCCTCGAAGGCGCGCTGAAGCGGACCGACGGTTCCGAACCGGAACTGCTGGACGCTCAGGCCTACCGAGACGAGCTCGTGGAGCGGATCAAGGGGTCTGAGCCTCGTCCAACCGCTTGAGGGCGCCCCGGACCACCTCGGGGTCGTAGGTCGTCCAGAACGGGGGGAGTGAGGCCCTGAGGAAGCCGCCGTAGCGGGCCGTGGCCAGTCTCGGGTCGAGGATGGCCACCACGCCCTTGTCCGACATCGACCGCAGCAACCGGCCCGCGCCCTGGGCCAGCAGCAGGGCGGCGTGCGTGGCGGCGACGGTCAGGAAGCCGTTGCCGCCGCGTGAGCTCACCGCCTTCTGGCGGGCGGAGGCCAGCGGGTCGTCCGGGCGGGGGAACGGGATCCGGTCCATGATCACGAGCTGCAGGCTCGGGCCTGGCACGTCGACGCCCTGCCAGAGCGACAGCGTGCCGAACAGGCACGTGCGCTCGTCCTCGGAGAACTTCTTGACCAGCAGGCCCGTCGCGTCGTCGCCCTGACACAGGATCGGGTACTCGAGCTTGTCCCGCAGCGCCTCCGTGGCCGCCTTCGCCGCACGCGTCGAGGAGAACAGGCCGAGCGCGCGACCGCCCGCCGCGTTCACCAGGCCCTCGATCTCGTCCAGGTACTCCGGCGGCAGGCCGTCCCGCCCTGGCTGAGGCAGATGCCTTGCCACGTAGAGGATGCCGCTCGTGCCGTGCGCGAACGGCGAACCGACGTCGAGGCCGGACCACTTCGGACCGTCGATGTCCTTGTCGGTCGCCGCGCCCTCGATCTTGCGGACCTTCTCCGACGGCGGCAGGCCCCACTGGCGCGCCATCGTGTCGAAAGCGCCGCCGAGCGTCAGCGTCGCGGACGTCAGAACGGTGGTGCGCTTGGCGAACAGCCGTTCCCTGAGCAGGCCACCCACGCCGAGCGGGGCGACCCTGATGGCCGGCGCCTTCTGGTTGAAGTCACCCGACACCCACACGACGTCGTGTTCCTCGTCGAACGCCTCCAGCACCCGCACCGCGCAGTCGTGGACCTCCTCCAGCAACGCCAGCGCGAGCTTGCGCGCCGTCGCCCCGTCCGGGTCCTCCTTGCGTTCCGAACCCATGGCCGACATGCAGGCGTGCGCCGCGTCGCGCGTGGCCGCCAGCGCGCCCGCGAGAGCCCTGGGCAGCGCGTCCAGCCGACCGGAAGGCATGTCCTCGAGGATCATCGCCAGCCCGTCACTGGCCTCGGCCAGCCGGTCCGCGATGTCCTGGTCGATGAGGCGCCCGCACCGCCGCGCCGCCATCGAGACGCTCGCGCCGCTCAGTTCCTCCGTGGCCACCGACGTGATGCGGTCGACCAGGTCGTGCGCCTCGTCGATCACCACCACGTCGTGGTCGGGCAGAACCTGGTAGCCCTCCAACGCGTCGATGGCGAGCATCGCGTGGTTCGTGACCACCACGTCCGCCTTGCCCGCCTCGGCCCGCGCCCGTTCCGCGAAGCAGTCGGCCCCGATCGGGCACTTCGACACCCCGAGGCACTCCCGGGCCGTGACGCTGACCTGCCGCCACGCCTGCTCGCTGACGCCGGGCACCAGTTCGTCGCGATCCCCGGTCTCGGTGTCCGACGACCACTGGTGCAGCCGCTTCACCTCGCGCCCGAGCTTCGACACCGCGAACGGGTCGAACAGCGCGTCCTCCTCCGGCTCGTCCGGAGCCCCGTTGTGCACGCGGTGCATGCACAGGTAGTTCCTGCGACCCTTGAGGATCGCGAACGTGGGCTCGCGCCCCAGGTCCTTCTTGAGCGCTTTGGACAGCCGAGGCAGATCCCGGTCGACCAGCTGCCGCTGCAACGCGATCGTGGCCGTCGAGACCACCACGGTCTCGGCCTCGGCCACCGCGTGCCGGATGGCCGGCACCAGGTACGCCAGCGACTTGCCGGTACCCGTGCCCGCCTGCACCGCGAGATGCTCGCCCGTGCGGATCGAGTGGTCGACGGCCTCGGCCATCTCCACCTGACCAGGACGCTCCGCGCCACCCACGGCGTGGACGGCGGTTTCGAGCAGGCTCAGGGTGGGGGGAACTTCAGGCACGGGACAGACCGTACCCGGCAGGTCCGACAGTCTCGGTCAGGCGTCGCTGACCGGTCCGCGCCACCGGAAGATCGAGAGGTGGTATCCGCTACCGGTCAGGCTGCTGACCAAGTCGTTCCCGTCCGGGCCGGCGAAGCGAACTTCGCGGATCTCGTCGTTGCAGAGGTACGCGCGCTCGAAGGGAAAGGCAGCGCCCTCACGGTCGATGCGGCCGGCGAGCTGGCCTCCCAGGTACTCGGCCAGGCTGTTCCGAACACCGATACCCGCGCCACCGAGAACTTTGCCCAGCCGCTCGGCGAGACCGGGGTGAGCGCGTTCCAGCTTGATCGCCAGCTGGTAGGCGGTCAAGTAGGGCCGGCCGTCCTGCCGCAGTGCCGCCGTCACCTTGGGCAGAAGGTCGTGCTCGTCCCACTTGCTCATGCCGCGCCTGTCGGGTTCGGCACTCAGGCCGTTACGACGTCAGTCGCCGCCGCCTCCACCGCATCCGCCACCACAGCCACCGCCTCCGCAACTACCGCCGCTGTCACCCGACGAACAGCCGCTGTCGGACGAGCAACCGCCCCCGCAACTGCTGCTGGTCGTCGTGTCGCGGCCGGGCAGCGTCGCGATCATGACCGCGCTGAGCCCGAACATCCCGGCGACCGCCACCCCGCCGATCCTCCCGCGCAGACCGCGCACGGCGACCGCGCCGACCGGGTCCTGCGGGCCCACCCGGCGCTTGGCGCGTTTGAGCAGGACGTAGCCGGCCCTGGTGCGCAGGCGGCCGGGGTCGCGGGCGCGCAGCACCGAGGCCCAGACGAGCGTCACCGCGGCGGCCGCGAAGAAGTACCAGAACGGGAACTCGGTGAGCGGCGCCGCGAAGTCCAGGAAGTCCACCAGGAGCCACGGCGCCACGGCGCTCATCACCCCGGCGATCATGAGCAGCGGCGTCAGCAGGAACAGCCACGGGAAGAGGCGGGGGCGCAGGGAGCGGCGGCGCCGGAGCAGCCCGCGGTTGATCAGGTGGCCGCGCAGGCCCTCCGCCTCCGACGAGCTGAACGCGCCGAAGACGACGTCGTTCAGGTGCCGGCCCGAGCGCAGGCCGTGCAGGATCTGCGCCTCCAGCGGGGTCGCCGGGCGGGCGCCGGGCACGTGGACGGCGCTCAGCACGCCCTCGCGCGAGACCCGGACCAGGCCGGCCTGGATCAGGCGGGCCAGGGCCACCTCTGCCGCGCGGGCAGGGCCGCCGGCCAGGCAACCCAGCTCTTCGGGGGTATGCGTGGTCACGCGGATTTCTCGGCCGCGGAGGTCAGGTCGTTACGTCGGCCAGGATCCGGTCGAACAACTCGAGGGCGGCCTGGGCGTGGCCGACCGTCAGCGGCACGTCCGAACCCCGCCGGGAGGACACCAGGTCGAGGATCGGCAGGTCGGGCCGACGGGCGGCGGCCTGTTCGCCGGCGCGGGACTTGCCGGCGATCTTGAACGGCGGCGAGAGGCAGGGCCCCACCCTCCCGGGGGCTGACCGCCACGCAGTCACAACCTCAAGCTAGCCGCGCCGACGAGCTGTCAAGGCACCGTTCGGCGATCTGTGGACAACTCGAACTTCGCAGCGAGTTGTCCACAGATTGGCAGGCAGCGCCTTGACAAGCCGATTTCGCGAATAGGCTGGAGGCGCTGGCCGGTCTGCCCCCTTGGGAGGGCGGGGCCCTGCCCACCGCGCGAGAGAACCTGAGCGACCACGTCCGCGGCGCAACCGCTTCGTCACCTGGACCGCAAGCGCGGCAGGGACATCCGCGCACTCCATTGTGGACGCGGTCAGCTCGCGTGGAGCTCGATCACGATGTCCAGGTCCGAGTCGGCGACGACGTCGTCCAGCACGGTCGACCCATGAAGATGCGCGCCTGCCACGAGACCCGGCAGGCGCGCATCCAAGAACGTCAGGTACTCCCCAGGTGTCACCACCCAGTCCGAACTACCGGCGGCGCACGAGGGCCCAGGCTCCCGGCAGCACGCCCGCGGCCAGCGCGATCTTCAGCGCGTCACCGATCAGGAACGGCAGCACGCCGACGGCCAGGGCCTTGCCGAACGACATTCCGGTCATCGCCATCAGCCACGGCACACCGACGGAGTAGATCGCCAGGTTGCCCAGCGCCATCGTCCCCAGGGTGCGCACCGGCGTGCGGTCGCCGCCGCGGCCGGCCAGGTAGCCCACGAGAGCACCGGCGAACACGAAGCCGACGACGTAACCGAGCGAGACCGGAACGCCGGACGAGCCGCCCTGGAACCACGGCACGCCCGCGACGCCCGCGATCAGGTACAGCAGCATCGAGGTCGCGCCACGTTGCCAGCCAAGGGAAGCGCCGACGAGCAGTGCGGCGAACGTCTGGCCCGTCAGCGGAACCGGGCTGCCGGGAATCGGCAGCGCCACCTGCGCGGCGAGACCGGTGAAGGCGGCGCCGGCGACGACCAGCATCAGGTCGCGGGCCAGTGCGCCCGGCACGAAGTCGGCGAGCACGGTGCGACGGGGCGCGAGTGCGAGAGCCACGTTCCCTCCCAGACGGAATCGAGTGAACCGAGGTTAACCACGGAAGCTCGAGAACGTCTTTGTTCGATCTCCACAAAGTGACCGGTCACACATCCAGGGCGACTTTGCCTGCCACGCGGTCCTCGTTGCGGCGCGTTTTGGTCCAACCGTTGTTGCCGCGCACCAAACGGATCAGCGCGCGCCACGACGTGATGTAGAACGTGTAGATGTACAGCGCGTAGCCGAACCCGTACGCAATGGACTTCCAGAACCCAACGGGCTCACAGCGTGCGCGGTACACCGGTCCCCACAGGACGAACGGCATGAGCCCGAACGCGCCGTAGACCGTGAACAGGATCCACGCGCCGTCGAAGAACCACGTGACGACTTCGGTAGGGGACACCGCGAACCGGTATGCCATGAGAGCCATCGGAATCGGGTAGATGAGCGTGCCGAGCAACTGCATCCAGGGTTGCGCGAGGTAGTACATCATCTCCGCCGCGCCCAGCGTGGTCAGGTGGTCGGAGTCCCAGATGCGCCGCAGATAACGCATGCACTGCATGGTTCCCTGACCCCACCGCGTGCGTTGCGCCAAAAAGCGTCGCAACGAGTACAGCGCCTCCTGATTCACGTGCGTGTCCAACGAGAAACCCGTGTGCCAGCCCGCGGTCAGCAGGTGCACGCCGAGTTCGAAGTCCTCCAGCAACGAGCCGCGCCACGGGCTTCCGGTCGGCCCGGCGATCGAGTCCAAAGCGGACAGTCGGGTGAACTGGCCGTTGCCGCCCATGGAGATCGTGCCGGTGGCACCGCGCGACATCTGGATCGCCGCGATGGCCGTGCGGAACTCCAGGTCCTGCATCCGCACGAGCCCGGCGCCGAACGCGCGCCGCCACCACGTCACGCCGGGTTGCCGCTGACCCGCGTTGATCATTCGCACGTCCACCTGCACGGCGCCGATCCGCGGGTTGCCGAAGAGGTGTTGTGCCGCACAGACTTCCAGGCAGTTCGGTGCGGGACGGCCGTCCGCGTCCACCACGACGATGATCGCGCGGTCGGCGTCCGCACGCCGGCCCATCCACATCTTCAACGTGCGGTACGCGTCGTTCAGCGCGTTTCCCTTGCCGGTGCGGGCATACGGGCGTTGGCGCTGCACGAGGTGGATCTGCGGATCCCGGATACCGCCGTTGCGCTTCAACGTCCGCACGACTCCGGCGGTGCGGTCGTCGGAGCCGTCGTCGATGACCCACACGTGCGCGATGGGGAACGTCGTGCGCAGGTACCGGATCGTGTCGCCGATGACGGCCTCCTCGTCGCGGCACGGCACGAAGAAGTGCCACTCCAGCGACGAGGGTTCGCCGACGGGCGCGGGTTTGCGCCGCAGGTACGGGATCACGATCACGAACACGTACGTCACGAAGGCGACGCTCATCGTCAGCGCGAGTGCCTGCGTGAACCCGAGAACGAGGTCGAGGCTCACTTCCGCGTGGCCAGCCAGACGAACGCGACCAACGCCGCCGCGCCACCGAACACGCTCACCATCGAGCCGAGCAGGGTGTGGCCCCAGTAGTAGCCGGTGTCGACGCCCAGCCACTGCACCAGGCCAACCAGCGTCAGCACGCGGAACTGGTTGACGATCACGACCGCCAGCGCGGCGATCCCGAGCGCGAACAGCACGCGGTTCCGGATGCGCGGGCGCAGGGCGATCATCACCGCGCCCACCACGATCAGCGGCAGCACCAGGAACGCGGACGTGCACTCCGGCGTCATCCGCAGGCCCAGCGGGGTGTCCGAGCCCAGTCCGAAGTAGACGGTCTGGCGGTCCGGGATCACGTGGACGCCGTAGGAGCTGATGACGCTCAGGATCGCGCCGGACAGGGAGATCTCGGCCGTGCGGTACAGGCGGTGTGCGAACACGAGTCCCGCGGCTACGGCGAGCAGGACGACCACGGTCACCCGGCTCGGGAATGTGGCGCGGCGCAGGGCAAGCGTCACCCGAGGATCCTTTCCACCGATGAGGGAGCGCCCAGACGGGCTACTTGACGTTCCATCGGTAGACGCAACGTCATCCCTCACCCCCGGATCGGGTGACGCCGTAACCGGAAATTGATCAAAAAGGCCACGATGGGTGGCGCCGGTTGGGCGAGTCGAGTGGTCGTGTCGCCCGATACGGGGAGTAACCCTCAGTTCCCTCGAAAGAACGCCGATGCCGGTAATTGCCCCGGAAAGCGTGAAACCACAGTGGTATCAACGCGCCCTGGGGCCGGAGGAACCAAGGGAAGGAGTTTCATGCGTGTCCGAATGACGGGACTGGCTGGAGTCATCGCGATTGCCGCACTCCTGGTCGGTGCCGCACCTGCTTCGGCCGCACCGGGGGACGCCTCGGCTTATGGTGCGAAGCTCAACGTGACGCTGCTCGGCAGCCCCGCGGTCAACGCGGAGCCTTTCGCCGCAGCCAATGCGAACGGCCCGACGAAGAACACGTTCGCAGGCGTCGACCTCACCGGAATCCTGAAGACCGGTGTCATCAACGCTTCCGCGTCGCGGGACGAGAAGTCCGGCGGCGTGTACTCGCGGGCGAGCACCGCGGACGTCCGGGTCGACCTGCTCTCCAAGGTCGCCGGAAAGGTCTCCGCCGAACTGGTGGAGGCGGAGTGCACGGCGACCCAGAAGGGTCTGGCCGGCAAGTCCAAGCTCGCGGGCGTGAACCTCGGCACGCTCGGCCAGGTCAACGCCGACCCGGCGGCCAACACCAAGATCGACGTGCAGCTCGCCGGCGTCAAGATCGCTGAGGTGATCTTCAACGAGCAGATCAAGAACGACGACGGCAGCCTCACCGTGAACGCGATTCACATCAAGCTGCTGCAGGGTGTGCTCGGCGGCATCGGCACGGGCGACGTGATCCTCTCGTCCGCCACGTGCGGCCCCGCGGGCCTGCCCATTCCGATGGCGTCGGGGGCGGGCCTGTGGATCGGCCTCGGCCTGCTCGGTGTCGTCGCCGCTCCGGTCGCGTTCACAGCGCTGCGCCGTCGCGCGTCGCTCAACGCGGCCTGACTGAGGAGAGCGGCGAATGTACAAGGTCCCCGGTACGGGCGTCGGTGTCGGCACGAGCGTGGGCGCCCTCGCGGTCACCGGTGCGGACGTGACGTGGTGGATCGCCGCGGGAATCGTGCTCTTGCTCGCTGGTGCGTTGCTCATGCACAGCACGCGCAAGAAGCGCCGAGCGGTTCCGGTCCAGGTCAGACCTGACCGAGCTGGCTGAAATGGTCCGCCTGGGGTGTACCCCCGGCCCCAGGCGGACCTCCCGGTCTCCCCGAGAAGAGGACAACGGTGAGGAAAGAAGTTCTGCTCGTGGCCGGCACCCGGCCGGAAGCACTGAAGATCGCCCCGGTCGCCATCGCGCTGAAGGGGCACCCCGGCCTCCGTCCCACGATCGTCCACAGCGGACAGCACTCCGGCATGGTCGAGCAGGCGCTGCGCGCGTTCGACCTGGAACCGGACGTGCTGCTGGACGTTCCCCGCGTCACCGGGACGCAGGCCGAGCTGGTCTCCCGGATGTTGCCCGAGTTCGACGCCCTGCTGGAGGAGCGCGACCCGGCGGTCACCCTCGTGCAGGGTGACACCACGACGACCCTGGCCGCGGCGCTGGCCTCGTTCTGGCGCGGAATCCCCGTGGCACACCTCGAAGCCGGTCTGCGCACCGGCGACCTGTACGGCCCGTTCCCCGAGGAGGGGAACCGGCAGATGATCTCCCGCATCACGTCGCTGCACCTCGCGCCGACCGACGACGCCGCGAACGCGCTGACCGCCGAGTCCCTTCCGGACAGCCACATCGTCGTCACCGGCAACACCGTCGTGGACGCCGTGCAGCGCGTCGCGTCCGCGGACCTCCCCGCGTCCAGCCCGGACGTCGTCGCCCTGGAACGCTCCCTGGACGCCACCGGCGGCCGACTCATGCTCGTCACCGTGCACCGCCGTGAGTCGTGGGGCCGCCCGCTCATGCGCGTGCTCAACGCCGTGCGCGCCATCGCCGACCGCCACCCCGACCTGCACGTGCTGATCCCCGCGCACCCGAACCCCGGTGTGCGCGAACAGGTCGTGTCGCTGCTGGGCGGTCACGAGCGAGTCGTCATCACCGACCCGCTCGACTACCCGGACCTGGTGCGCGTGCTGCGCCGCTCGGCCCTCGTGCTGACCGACTCCGGCGGCATCCAGGAGGAGGCGCCGTCGTTCGGCGTGCCGGTGCTGGTGCTGCGCGAGACCACCGAACGCATGCTCGCCGTCGACGCCGGGTGCGCCTGGCTCGTCGGCACCGACACCACCCGCATCCTCGCCGAGGCGGGCTGGGTGCTCGGCTCTCGGCTGCGGCTTCCCCTGGGGCGCAACCCGTTCGGCGACGGGCGTGCCGCCGTGAGGGTGTGCTCCGCGCTGGAGAGGCTGGCCGGTCTCCCCACCGCCCTGCCGCGCCGGGAGCCGTTCGCCACGCTCGTGGGCGTCCGCTGACGAAAACGCCTGTCACTCAATCAGGTAATTGCCTACACGAACGGGTGACATGAGGTGCTGGGTCGTCATCAGTGCCACCCATCACCACCATTATCGGGCCGTGGGAACAGAGGCAATGCGAAAGATGAGCAAAATTTCGATCGCGGGCGCTGTGCTCGCGTTGACGTTCGCCACCGCGGGTACCGCCCTCGCGGCGAATCCGCCCGGCACCGCGTCGTCGGGTTCCGCCGACTTCGCCAAGGCGAACCAGACGTTCAAGGTCGCCCCGCTCGCGGTGTGCGACGTGAATCCGGACGCGGCGGGCACCGTCACCGGCGCCAGCCCCGCCGTGAGCAGGACCGGGCTCAAGATCGGTGAGACCAGTTCGGCGTGCACGACCGAGGTCGTGAATCCGGACGAGTTCCTCACCAAGACGAAGTCCGTCGCGAAGGGCGCAGGGTTCGACCTGTCCGCCCTCGCCGGGCTGTCCGGTGGGAACAAGGGCCCGCGGCTCAAGATCGCCGAGTGGACGATCACCTGTGACGCCACCGAGAAGGGCACGTCGGCGGGCTGGGAGCTCAAGGGCATGTCCGGGTGGACCGGGCTGCCGCAGAACATCACGCCCGGCTACGTGCACGACGTCAAGGCCACCAACGGAACCGTGCTGGCCAAGGCCAAGTTCACCGACACGGTGTTCCCGGTGCCGAACGACGGCAGCATCTCGATGACGCTGTTGAAGATCACCTTCGAACCGTCGTCCGGCTACACCGGCAGCATCACCGTCGGCACGGTGGCCTGCTCGCCGACTCCGTAGAGGACCTCAGGCGACACCGACACCCGCGGCGAGCAGTTCCTCAACTGCGGCGTCGCGGGTGGTCGGCGCCACCGCCGCCGTCAGGTCGACGAGGACCGTCGTGCGGAAGCCGTTGCGCTGCGCGTCGAGGGCCGTGGCGCGGACGCAGTGGTCGGTCGCGATGCCGACGACGTCCACATCGGTCACGCCCCTGTCCGTCAGCCAGCCCGCGAGGTCGTTCTCCGCCTCGAAACCCGAGTAGGCGGCGGCGAAACGGCCCTTCGAGAAGACCTGCTCCACGCGTGCGACGTCGAGCTCCGGGTGGAACGACGCGCCGGGCGTGCCCGCCACGCAGTGCACCGGCCACGAGTCGATGAAGTCCGGGGTCAGGGAGAAGTGCGAGCCCGGATCCACGTGGTAGTCGCGCGTCGCCACGACGTGGTCGTACGACGAGGTGGCGATGTGCTGCGAGATGGCCGCTGCCACGGCCGCACCACCGTTGACGGCCAGCGAACCGCCCTCGCAGAAGTCGTTCTGGACGTCGACGACGATCAGTGCCTTGGTCATGTCAGCCTTCCAGGTAGATCGTCGGGATCGCGGGCTCGCCGCGCGAGAGCTTGAGGCCCTCCCACGGCACGCTCACCAGCGCCGCGCGCAGGCGTTCACGGTTCTGCTCCAGCGTGGGGACCTCGTCGGTGACCTGCCCGCCACGCATCAGCGGAATCTGCACGAGCCTGTCGTACGGGCCGAGCTCGGGTTCGGCCGAGGCCTGGAACACGACCTCCTCCAGCGCCGTTCCGGTGTCCTTGTGACGGCGCAGCGCCTTCTTCCAGCCGCCCCGCGACTGCTTCGACGTGCTGCGCTTCTCGACGTGCCTGCCGTCGACCTCGACGAGCTTGTAGACCATGCCCGCGGTCGGCGCGCCGGACCCGACCACGACCGACGTGCCGACGCCGTACGCGTCCACGGGCTCGGCGCGCAGGGCGGCGATCGCGTACTCGTCGAGGTCGCTGGACACGACGATCCGGGTGTTGCGGGCGCCCAGCGAGTCGAGCTGGTCGCGGGCCTGCCTGGCCATCACGCCCAGGTCGCCCGAGTCGATCCGGATCGCGCCGAGGTCGGGACCGGCCACCGCGACGGCCGTCTTGATGCCCTCGCTGATGTCGTAGGTGTCGACCAGCAGCGTCGTGCCGACACCCAGCGCCTCGACCTGGCTGCGGAAGGCCTCTTCCTCGGAGTCGTGCAGCAACGTGAACGCGTGCGCGCACGTGCCGGCCGTCGGGATGCCGTGGCGACGGCTCGCCTCGAGGTTGGAGGTCGCGTGGAAGCCCGCCAGGTACGCCGCGCGGGCGGACGCCACGGCGGCTTCCTCGTGCGTGCGGCGCGAGCCCATCTCGATCATGTGGCGGCCGTTGGCGGCGGTCACCATGCGAGCGGCGGCGGACGCGATCGCGCTGTCGTGGTTGAGGATCGAGAGCGCGAGCGTCTCCAGCACGACACCCTCGGCGAACGACGCGCGGACCGTCAGCACCGGCGAACCCGGGAAGTACAGCTCGCCCTCGGGGTAGCCGTCGACCTCGCCGGAGAACCGGTAGTTCGCGAGCCATTCCAACGTGGAATCGTCGACCACGGCGTTGCGGCGCAGCTGGTCGATCTCCTCCTCGCCGAAGCGGAAGTCCTTGATCGCGTCGAGCAGCCTGTTCGTCCCCGCGACGACGCCGTAGCGCCGCCCGTCCGGGAGCCTGCGGGCGAAGACCTCGAACACGCACGGACGGTCACCGGTGCCGTCACGCAGCGCGGCCGCGAGCATGGTGAGCTCGTAGTGGTCTGTCAGCAACGCCGTCGAGTTCATGGTCACCAACCCTAAGGTCGCATCCGGTTTACCCGCACGCGGTCTCCGTCACTGCGGCGAACATGACACCATTGGCGGTATGAGCACGCCCGTCGAACAGGAACGGACGCAGCCGGAGGCCGTCGGCGAGGAGATCGCCGCCGAGGACCGACCGTGGCAGACCGTGGTCTGGAACGACCCGGTAAATCTGATGTCCTACGTGACGTACGTGTTCCAGAAGCTGTTCGGGTTCAGCAGGGACCATGCGACCAAGCTGATGCTCGACGTGCACCACAAGGGCAAGGCGATCGTGACATCGGGCACCAAGGACAAGGTGGAGGCCGACGTGGCGAAACTCCACGCGGCAGGGCTCTGGGCGACCATGCAGCGGGCCTCGTGAAGAGGTGGATCCGTGACGGCGACGTCGTCGTCGGCAGGCTGGATCGGCAGGAGGCCGCGGTCGTGCGCGGTCTGGTCAGCCAGATCCAGGACATGCTGCTGGCCCGTGCCGAGGACGCACCCCAGGACGAGCTCGCGGAGCTGACCGGCATCAGGACAGGCCCGTCGGAGGCACCCGACGATCCGATCCTGGGCAGGCTGTTGCCCGACTTCCACCGTCTCGACGACGACGCGCCCGACCCGGACGAGGTCAACTCGGCGGCGGCGCTGCGCTCGTTGCACGAGCCGGAGCTTCTGGACCACAAGACGGCCGCGGCCGAGACCGTGCTGAAGACGTGCTCGCCCGACGGCGGTGAGCTCCGGCTGACCATCGCCGAGGCCGAGGCCTGGATGGCGTCGCTCAACGACGTGCGCCTGGCCCTGGGCACCGCGCTGGACGTCACCGAGGACATGCCGGACGAACTGCCGCCGGAGGACCCGCGCTCGCCGCACCTCGGCGTCTACCACTGGCTGACCTGGGTGCAGGACACGCTCGTCGAAGCGATGCTGCCGTGATTCCCGGCGTCCTCGTCGGCCATCACCACCGCGTCGAACCGGGCTGGGCGACGGGCACGACCGTCGTGCTGGTGCCGGCCGGCGCGGTCGGGGCCGTCGACGGACGCGGTGGGGCGCCCGGCACCCGCGAGACCGACCTGCTGGACCCGTCGAACCTGGTCCAGCAGGTGCACGCGATCTGCCTGTCCGGTGGCTCCGCCTACGGGCTCGCGGCCGCGGACGGCGTCATGCGCTGGCTCTCCGAACGCTCGATCGGCTTCCAGGTGGGCGCCCAGCCGCACCACGTCGTGCCGATCGTGCCGGGAGCGGTGATCTTCGACCTGCCGATGTCGGAGTGGGGCAACCGGCCGGACTCCTCGTTCGGCTACGCGGCCTGCGAGGCGGCCTCGGAGTCCTTTGAGCTCGGTTGCGTCGGCGCGGGTGCCGGTGCGCGGGTCGGATCGCTGAAGGGCGGCGTCGGTGTCGCCTCGGCCACCGTCGGCGCGCATCAGATCGGCGCTCTGGCCGTGGTGAACGCGGCCGGCGAGGTCGTCGACCGCGCGTCCGGCCTGCCGTGGCTGCCCTCGCTCGGCACAGCCGCGGTGGCGTTGCCCGAACGCAAGCCCGACGGCCTGAACACCACGATCGGCGTCGTCGCGGTGGACGCGGACCTGTCCAAAGCGGAGTGTCAGCGGCTCGCGATGGCCGCGCAGGACGGCCTCGCCCGCGCCGTGCGGCCCGCGCACTCGATGTTCGACGGTGACACGGTGTTCGCGCTGGCCACCGGTGCCGTGCCGCTGTCAGAGCCGAGGGTGTTCGCGCTGGACGCGCTGTGTGCCGCGGCCGCCGAGATGTTCGCGGATGCCGTGGTGTCCGGTACGCGTGAGGCCACGTCGTTGAACGGTGTGACGGCTTTCCGCGACCTCTGAGTGGGTACCCGCCGGGCATGGCCGATGTCATCGATCAGGCAGCAGGTGTCGTGTCCGAGCTGGCGCCGCCCGGTGCGGCGCGGGAGATCCCCGGCAGGGAACTGGCGGTGGTCGCGCCCGCCGGGTTGTTCGCCGCGGCGTTCCTGGTGCCACCGGGGCCGGGGAAGGTGCTGATGAAGCTGGGCGTCGCCGTCACGCCGTTCGCGGCGTGGGCGGAACTGACCGCGTGGCGCGGGCTCGACCAGGCGCAACGGCGGCGCGGAGTGGCGTTGCTCGCCCTCTACCTCGTGGTGGTGCTCAGCCGGCGTCGATGAACGCCTTGAAGTTGTCGAGGTTGCGCTCGGACTGCTCGCGCAGCGACTTCTCCAGCAGCTTCCGCCCCAGCTTGAGCAGGCCGGACAGCTCGATCTCGCTGTCGCACACCAGCCTGGTGGTGTGCGCGTCGATCGCCGAGTAGCGGTTGGTGATCGTGTGGACCATCCCGCGCGTCTCGTAGCGGGAGGTGCGTTCGTCGGCGGTCGCGGCCAGCACGGTCTCTTCGAGGGAGAACTTCCGGTAGGTCAGCGTCGCGGTCGAGCCCGCCGCGCCGGGGTTCTCACCGTGCTGGGTGATGCTGACGAGGTCCGGCTGCCAGTGGTGGACGTGCGCAGGGTCGGACGTGAGCACCCGCACTCGTTCGATCGGCTGGTCGAGCACGATCTCCTTGGTGAACCTCATCCGAGCACCTTGACCCATTCTCCGGCGAGCTGTTCCGCCAGTGCGTGGGCCGCGGCGAGGTCCTCCGGCGCGGAGGCGGCGATCCAGTCGAGGGCGCGTCCCTCCGGCAGTTCGCCCGCGAGGTACTTCTCCAGCGCCACCAGCCCCAGTTCCCAGCCGACGCCGGTGCCGGGGACGAACTCGCCGGGCATGGGGCAGTGCGTCAGCGTGAGGACCGTCGAGTCGCCGTCCGCGTCGAGCCGCACCAGCACGTCGGTGTTCATCTCACCGATCTCCCAGGTCAGGACGATCTCACTGGGCCGGTCGCAGCGGACGATCTCGCCGCCCGCGTTGCCCTCGAGCTGGTAGCGGCCGCCGGGCCGCAGCTCACCGCTGATCGGCAGGAACCACCTGACCAGGCGTTCCGGCGTGGTGATGGCGTCCCAGACGTCCTCACGATCGGCCTTGTAGTGCCGCCGGATGACGAGCTTCTCGTCCTCGTAGCCGCGGTCAGTCATCTTCCGCCTCCAGCCTTCGCCCACGTTTGCCTCGTGCCAGCTCGGTCGCGAGCGCGTCGAGGTGCGGTTCCCAGAACCGCCGGAAGTGGTCGAGCCACGCGTCGATCTCCCGCAACGGGTCGGGTGCCACGGCGTACAGCCGCCGCGTCCCGGACGGCCTGACCTCGACGAACCCGTTCGACCGCAACACCTTCAGGTGCTGTGAGACGGCGGACTGGGTGATGCCGAACTCGGCCTGGACCGCTCCGCCGACGTCCCCTGCCGCCCGCTCACCACCGGCGAGCAGTTCCAGGATTCGCCTGCGGACCGGGTCCCCGAGTACGTCGAACGCGTGCACGGCGGTCACTGTAGTAGCCAACGCTAATATAAGCCAGAGCTAAACAATGCAGCTTGACGTGGGTATCTCGCATACCGAGACAACTCCGGCCAGCCCGTAGGATTGAGCGCGTGCTGGTGATTCGCCGTGACCTGGTGGACGCGATGGTGGCCCACGCGCGCCGTGACCATCCCGACGAGGCGTGCGGGGTGATCGCCGGGCCGTACGGGTCCGACAGTCCTGAGCGCTTCATCGAGATGGAGAACGCCGAGCGGTCGCCCACGTTCTACCGGTTCGACGCGGCCGAGCAGCTCAAGGTGTGGCGCGGGATGGACGCGAACGACGAGGTGCCGGTGGTCATCTACCACTCGCACACCGCCACGGAGGCGTACCCGTCCCGCACCGACATCTCGTTCGCGGGCGAGCCGGAGGCGCACTACGTGCTGGTCTCCACGCGTGACCCGATCGAGCACGAGCTGCGGTCGTACCGCATCGTCGACGGTGTCGTGACCGAGGAACCGGTCAAGATCGTCGAATCCTGAGTTGCACCCGTTTCCCGGAGGTAGAACCACCATGGCAGTCACCGTGTCGATCCCGACCATCCTGCGCACCCACACCGGGGGCGAGAAGTCGGTGTCCGCTGCCGGTACGACGCTCGCCGAGATCATCGACGACCTGGAGAACAACCACGGCGGCCTCAAGGCCCGCCTGGTCAAGGAGGGGACGCTGCACCGCTTCGTCAACGTCTACGTCAACGACGAGGACGTGCGCTTCTCCGGTGGCCTCGCGGCCGAGGTGAAGGACGGCGACAACGTCACCATCCTCCCGGCCGTCGCGGGCGGCTGATCTTCCTCATGGCCCGCTACGACTCGCTCCTGGACGCGCTCGGCGGAACACCGCTGGTGGGCCTGCCGCGCCTGTCGCCGTCCGAGAACGTGCGCATCTGGGCGAAGCTCGAGGACCGCAACCCGACCGGCTCGATCAAGGACCGGCCGGCGCTGGCCATGATCGAGGCGGCGGAGCGGGACGGCGTGCTGCGTCCCGGCGCGACGATCCTGGAGCCGACGTCCGGCAACACCGGCATCTCGCTCGCCATGGCCGCGAAGCTCAAGGGCTACGGCCTGGTGTGCGTGATGCCGGAGAACACCTCGACCGAGCGCAAGCAGCTGCTGCAGGCGTACGGCGCGCGCATCGTGTTCTCGCCCGCGGCCGGAGGGTCGAACCAGGCCGTCGCCACGGCGAAGGAGATCGCGAAGCAGAACCCGGACTGGGTGATGCTCTACCAGTACGGCAACCCGGCGAACGCGGAGGCGCACTTCCGCGGCACGGGCCCGGAGATCCTCAAGGACCTGCCGGAGATCACGCACTTCGTCGCCGGGCTCGGCACGACGGGCACGCTCGTCGGCGTCGGGCGGTACCTGCGCGAGGCCAAGCCGGACGTGCAGATCATCGCCGCCGAACCCCGTTACGGCGAGCTGGTCTACGGGCTGCGCAACCTCGACGAGGGCTTCGTGCCGGAGCTGTACGACGAGTCGGTGCTGACCGGGCGGTACTCGGTCGGCTCCTACGACGCGTTGCGCCGCACCCGGCAGCTGCTGGAGACCGAGGGCATCTTCGCCGGCATCTCGACGGGCGCGATCCTGCACGCCGCGCTGGCCGTGGCGCAGAAGGCCGAGGTGGCGGGGAAGGCCGCGGAGATCGTGTTCGTGGTGGCCGACGCGGGGTGGAAGTACCTGTCCACCGGTGCCTACGCCGGAACGCTGGACGAGGCGGCCGCCAAGCTCGACGGCCACCTCTGGGCGTGACGAAACAAACCCCCTAGAGGGCGCCCTTCCAGGCCAGATCTTCACTCATGTGCATCCCCCCAGATGCTCGTGCGGGCCGGTGAACTGCTCTTTTGTAGTTCACCGGCATACGAGCGCACATCCGTACAAGCCGCAGTGTCACCTACGTACGGGCACTCATCACCTGACGTTGATCCGCTGGGCGATCATAACGCGCCGGTGCACGCCCAGAGCAGCGAATATCTGCTGCACCTGGGTCTCGACAGTCCGCTGCGACTTGTGCAGCCGGGCGGCGATCTCGCGGTTGGTGAGGCCCGCCGCGACGAGCTTCGCGACCTCCAGCTGTGCCGGTGTGAGCGGCCCGTCGTGCTCGTCGAACACGTCCGCGTAGACCTCGTCGAACGACTTCAGCGCCGCACCCGCCGCGTGCTCCCGGCCGTACTCCGGGCACCGCGCCCGTGCGACCGCCTGCGCGCGCATCTGCTTGAACGTCTCGTGCGCCGCGATGGAACGCCCGGTCAGTCGTTGGACCGCCTCGGACGCACCGAGTAGTCGTGCCGCACGGCGGGCGTTGCCGGTCGCGGCCGTCGCCCAGGCGAGCGCCTCCACCGCCCAGACCGGTCCCCACTGGTCGCCGCTCGCGCGCTGCCGTTCAAGGGCTTGCCGCAGCAGGTCGCAGGCCCGGCCGGGGGCGCCGGACCGCAGTTCGAGGACGCCCTGCGCCACCAGCACCCCGGCGGCCGCGATCTGGTTGGCCCCGGCGTCGTCCAGCAGGGACGCGAACTCGCTGACGGTCGCGCGGGCCTCGGCGACGTCGGCGAGCATCACCGACGCCATCGCGACGTGCACCGAGCAGACCTCGTAGCGCTCCGGTTCGAACCGGTCGCGTCCCTCGCGCAGGTCGGCGAGCGCGCCGTAGTCGCCCTGCAACAGCCACCGGCGCTCACCGCGCAGGTAGATCACCCCGGCGAACGTCGCGTCGACCTGTTCGGCCGCGGCGAGCAGCTCGGCGGACTCGTCGACGTGCCCCAGTGCCAGCGCGAGTGAACCGGCGTACGCGAGCGCCTCGACGTGGAGGTGGTCGCCCGTGCCGCCCTTGAGCGCCCGGCGCAGCCTGCGGTACTGGTCGGGCCAGCCGGTCGCGAAGAACGCGGCGTGCGTGCGGCCGAGCTGGAACTCGAGCTCCAGCGCGCGGCCGGGTTCGCTCAGGCTCGTCTCCAGGGCGACCTCGACGTTCCCCAGCTCGTCCCGCAGGACGCCGATCAGCGCGGGGTCGGCGATCCAGCCGATCGAGACTCGGCGGACGAGCTCGGCGAAGTGCTCCAGGTGCGGCTTCAGGACGGCGTCGCGGTCGGCCCCCAGGCGTTCGGCGCCATACTGCCGCAACGGTTCCAGCAGGTGGTAGCGGTCCCGCTCGAACGTCACGATCGACTTGGCGACGAGCCCCGCCAGGTCGTCGAGCACGTTCTCGTTGTCGCTGACGGCCTCCGCGGCGGCGAGGTCCCAGCCGCCCGCGAACACCGAGATCTGCGCCCAGAGCTGTTGCTCGGACGGCGTGCACAGGTCGTGGCTCCAGTCGATGACCGCCCGCAGGGTCCGGTGGTGGGGCAGCGCCACCCGGTCGTTGCGGGTGAGCAGCCGTATCTGGTCGTCCAGACGCTTCACGACCTCGGGCAGTGGCATCGCGCGCAGCCGCACGGCCGCGAGCTCGACGGCCAGCGGCAGCCCGGCGACCCTGTGCAGCAGCCGCACGACGTCCGGCCAGTTCGCCGCGGTGAGCTGCCAGTCCGGCGCGCGGTCGGCGAGCAGCGCGACCGACTCGCAGGCCGTGCTCATCGGACCGTCCGACGGCGGCACGTCGAGTGGTGGCACGACGAGGACGCGTTCGCCGGGCACCCCCAGCCTCTCCCTGCTGGTGGCGACGATCTTCAAGCTCGGCGCGCCGTCGAGCAGGCGCACGACCAGATCCGCTACGGCGTCCCTGAGGTGTTCGCAGTTGTCGAGCACCAGCACCGTTTCCCGCCCGGTGCGGTCGCGCAGCACCTCGGCGACCCGGAGCTCCAGCAGGTCCGGCTGGCCGATCGTGGCCAGCTCCACGAACACGGTCCCGGCGATCTCGGCCGCGAGCCGCGTCTTGCCCGCGCCTCCGGTGCCGGTCAGCGTCACGAGCCGGTGCTCGGTGATCAGCTCGTTCAGGTCGGTGAGCAGCTTCGTGCGGCCGATGAAACGGGAGAGCATCTACCCGTTGAACGCGACGCTCGGCACGCCCTGGCCGACACCGGGAAGGACGAGTACGGAGCCGTTGAGCTGGCGGTCCATCAGTGCCTGGTCGGAGAGGCCCGAGCGGGCGGACGTGACGTAGAGGTCGGTGAAGTCGGGGCCTCCGAAGCAGCACGCCGTCGGGTTGTCGACCGGCAGTTCGATCTCGCGGTCCAGCTCACCCCGAGGCGTGTAGCGGCGCACGGCGCGGCCACCCCACAGCGCGACCCACACGCACCCGTCGGCGTCCACGGTGAGCCCGTCCGGCCAGCCGTCGGTGTTGCCGACGTGGGTGAGCGGGCGGCGGTTCGCGACGGTGCCGGTGGCGTTGTCGAAGTCGAGGACGTCGATGCGGCGGGTCGGCGTGTCGATGTAGTACATGAGCTTCGCGTCCGGGCTCCAGCCGACGCCGTTGCTCGTGTTCACCTTGTCCACCATGACCTTCGCGCCGCCGTCGCCGGTGATCCTGGCGAGCCAGCCCTCGTCGGCGGCCTGGTCGTAGCGCATCGTGCCCGCCCACAGCCGGCCCGACGGGTCGATGCCCGCGTCGTTGCCGCGCACGCCCTCGCGCGCCCAGTAGACGAGCCAGCTCTTGGCGCCGTCGCGGTCGATCAGCGCGATGCCGTCCCGCAGGTTGCAGACGATCCCGCCCTGCGCGCGCGGCTTGGCGGCACCCACGTGCTGCGGCACCGGGAGCACCGCGTCGTCGTCCCGCGCGGGTGCGTACCGGTGCACCTCGGAGGCGAGGATGTCCACCCACAGCAACGTGGAACTGCTGTGGTCCCACGTCGGGCCCTCGCCGAGCTGGGCGGACGCGCGTACGGCTACTTCGATCGACACCCAACCACCCTAATCGGCACGTACCCTGGACGAGTGGACCGCACCGCGCTCGCGAAACGGGTAATACCGCCGCATCCAGTGCTGTCGTTGTTCGTCGTGGCGGGATTCGTCGGGTTCCTGTACCTGGTCGAGGCCTTCGACGTGGCGACCGGCGGCTCGCTGGAGGACGACGGCGTGCGGCCGCGCGACTTCAGCCAGTGGGACAACCTGCTGTGGATGCCGTTGATCCACGGCGACTGGAGTCACCTCACCGGCAACGCCGTTCCGTTGCTGCTGCTCGGGTTCCTCGCGACCTCGGGCGGCCTCAAGCAGTTCTTCCAGGTCACCGCGATCATCTGGCTGGCCTCGACGCTCGGCGTGTGGGTGTTCGGCAGCCCCGGCAGCCACATCGGCGCGTCCGGACTGGTGTTCGGGTTCCTGGCGTTCCTGCTCGTGCGCGGGATCTTCGCGCGCTCGTGGCTGCAGCTGGTGATCGCGGTCGGCGTGTTCGCGCTGTACGGCGCCGCGCTGTGGGGCGTGCTGCCGGGCCAGCCGGGAGTGTCCTGGGAAGGCCACCTGTTCGGCGCAATCGGCGGCGTTTTGGCTGCGTGGGGTGTTTCCCGCGACAACCGCCGCACCAGCGCACCGGCTACATTCACGGCGTGACGATCGGGATCATGGACTCGGGCGTCGGCGGCCTGACGGTCGCCCGCGCGATCATGGATCAGCTGCCGGGCGAGTCGATCCACTACATCGGCGACACGGCGCATGGTCCCTATGGGCCGCTACCGATCGCACAGGCGCGCAAGCACGCGTTGGAGATCTGCGACCGGCTCGTGGACGAAGGCGCGAAGATGCTGGTGATCGCGTGCAACACCGCGTCCGCCGCCTGCTTCCGCGACGCCCGTGAGCGCTACGACGTGCCGGTGGTCGAGGTGATCCTCCCCGCCGTGCGCCGCGCTGTCCGGACGACCCACAGCGGTCGTGTCGGCGTGATCGCGACGGTCGGCACGATCAACTCGCACGCCTATCAGGACGCGTTCCAGGCGGCGCGCGACGTCACCGTGACGGCGGCGGCGTGCCCGCGGTTCGTCGACTTCGTGGAGCGCGGCGTCACCTCGGGACGGCAGGTCCTCGGGCTGGCGCAGGCCTACCTGGAACCGTTGCAGCGCGCCGAGGTCGACACGGTCGTGCTCGGCTGCACGCACTACCCGTTGCTGACCGGCGTGATCCAGATCGTCATGGGCGAGCACGTGACGCTGGTGTCGAGTGCCGAGGAGACGGTGAAGGACGTCGTGCGGCTGCTGACCGAACGCGACGAGTTCGCCTCTGAGCCTGCTCTGCACCGGGTGACGTGCACCGGTCCGCCGGAGCGGTTCGCGAAGCTCGCCGCCCGGTTCCTGCCGACCTTCGAACAGTGGGGCTGATGTGCTGCTGACCGTGCTCGGCTGCTCCGGCAGCATCCCCGGACCCGGCGCGGCGGCATCGGGTTATCTGCTGGAGGCCGACGGGTTCACGCTGGCGCTGGAGTTCGGCAACGGCGTGCTGTCGCGGTTCCAGGAGGAGCGGCCGCTGTTCTCGATGGACGCGCTGGTGCTCTCGCACCTGCATCCCGACCACTGCGTCGACGTGTCTTCTCTTTACGTGGCACGGAAGTACCACCCAGAGCCGCCTGGTTCGGCTCTACCGGTCTACGCACCCGCCGAGGCGCACTCGCGGTTCATCGCGGCCTACGCGCCGAACGAGGCCGAGCGGTCGTCGCTGGACTTCAGCGACGTGTTCTCGTTCCACGGCCTGGGCTCTTCGATCCAAATCGGACCGTTCACCGTGGACTCCGCTGTCGTGGCGCATCCTTGCGAGGCCTACGGGTTCCGGATCTCCTGCGGCGGGGTCACGCTGGCCTACACCGGGGACAGCGGGCCGTGTCCCGCGCTGGACTCGCTGGCCTCCGGCGCCGACGTGCTGCTGAGCGAGGCGAGCTGGACGCACTCCCCGGACCGGCAGGCCGGCCTGCACCTGTCCGGGCGCGAGGCGGGGGAGCTGGCCGCGCGAGCGGGCGCCGGGCGGTTGCTGATCACGCACGTGCCGCCGTGGACGTCGCGTGAGGACGTGCTGCGGGAGGCGCGGTCCGCTTTCGGCGGGCCGAGTGAGCTGGTCGTGCAGGGCGGCCGGTACGAGGTGGGGGAGCGGACATGATCAACCTGGAGCGCGTCGGCGAGCACGAGTTCGTCGCTTCCAACGGGCGCGGCGCGTCGGTGCGGATCGGCCGCAAGGGCCAGGAGGGCTCGTTCAGCCCGGTGGAACTGCTGGTCGCGGCCGCCGCGGGCTGCGCGATGGTGACGTCGGAGACGTTGATCCTGCGGCGGACAGGCGGCGATCAGCTGACAGCGGAGGCGGACGCGGTCCAGTCCGAGAGCGGCAACGAGGTGATCTCCATCCCGGTGACGCTCTCGTACGACCTGTCCGCAGTGGACGACCCGGAGGCGCTCGAGACCGTCGTCCGGCGCGCCGTGGAGCAGTTCTGCACGGTCACGCGGACGTTGAAGCAGTCGGCGACGTCGCCGCTTCAGCTCCCGGTGCCCCTCCAGACCGCGCCCGACCCGCTGTGACCGGTGCGCACGGTCTGCACCGTCGTCCCGACCGCGAGCAGCACGACCAGCACGGACACCACGACTGAGATCACCCGCCACGTCTTCGTGGTAGGTGCCTCCGCCTGGCGTTCGCGGTCCGCGAGCCGGCCAGCGACCAGCAGCGCGATCACCGCGACACCGAACCCGAGCGCGATGGGCAACAGCATGGTGCCGAGGTCCGCGTGCGTCTGGATGGCGGGGTTCTGCACGCCGTTCTTCGCGAGCGCGGCCTGCAGGTCCTCGCCGGCCTGCTTGGCCACCGGAACCGCCGCCACACCGGCCAGCGTGACCCCGAGAACAGGCCACGCGTACCTGCGCCGCCAGGCCGGGACCAGCGCGATCGCGACCGCACTGAGCGCCGCGAGAGGCAACAGCACGACCACCGCGTGCACCAGCAACGGGTGAAGCGGAATACCGTCGATCGTCAGCATGTCTCTCCCTACGCCATGGCGCTCCGCAGGGTTCATTAGGGTAGGCGCCGTGGTGCGAAGCGACGGCCGAAACGACGACGTGTTGCGTGACATCCGGATCACGCGTGGATATCAGACCTGGCCCGCGGGCTCGGTCCTGATCGAGTTCGGGAACACCCGCGTGCTGTGCGCCGCGAGTGTCACCGAAGGCGTCCCCCGATGGCGCCAGGGCTCCGGCCTCGGCTGGGTGACCGCCGAGTACGCGATGCTCCCCTCGGCCACGCACAGCCGCAGCGACCGCGAGTCCGTGAAGGGCCGCATCGGCGGCCGCACGCACGAGATCTCGCGCCTGATCGGCCGTTCTCTGCGGGCCTGCATCGACCTCGCCGCCCTGGGCGAGAACACCATCGTCATCGACTGCGACGTCATCCAGGCCGACGGCGGCACCCGTACCGCCGCGATCACCGGCGCCTACGTGGCACTGGCCGACGCGGTCACGTACCTGGGCGCAGCCGGCCGCCTGGCCGACCCGTCACCTCTGTCGTGCGCGGTCTCCGCCATCTCGGTAGGCGTGGTCGACGGCCGCGTCCGCCTGGACCTGCCGTACGAGGAGGACTCACGCGCGGAGGTCGACATGAACGTCGTCGCCACCGACGCGGGCACGTTGATCGAGGTCCAGGGCACCGGCGAGGGCGCGACGTTCGCCCGCTCCACTTTGGACCGCATGCTCGACATCGCCCTCCAGGGCTGCGCCGAGCTCAACCGCCTGCAGGCCGCGGCCCTGGCTCAGCCTTACCCCGGCGTGCTGCCGGAGCCCAAGGCGAGCAAGCGATGAAGCTCCTGCTGGCTTCCCGCAACGCGAAGAAGCTCCGCGAGCTGCAGCGCATCGTGGTGTCGGAGGACCTGTCCGGCATCGAGGTGCTGTCGCTCGCTGACGTGCCCGAGTTCCCGGAGGCTCCGGAGACCGCGCCGGACTTCGAGGGCAACGCGCTGGCCAAGGCTCGCGACGCGGCTTTGGCCACTGGGCTGGTTTCTGTGGCGGACGACTCCGGGCTTGCTGTTGATGAGCTGAACGGCATGCCTGGCGTGTTGTCTGCCCGCTGGTCTGGGCGTCATGGGGATGACGACGCGAACCTGGACCTGCTTCTCGGGCAGCTCGGCGACGTGCCGGACGAGCGCCGTGGTGCGGCGTTCGTGTCGGTGGTGGCTCTGGTTGTGCCGGGTGGCGAAGAAGTTGTCGTTCGTGGGGAGTGGCGTGGCACGTTGCTGCGGGCTCGTCGTGGCACCAACGGGTTCGGCTACGACCCGATCTTCGTGCCCGAGGGCTACGAGATCACGTCGGCCGAGATGACGGCGGAGGAGAAGGACGCGGAGTCCCACCGGGGCCGCGCCCTCAAGCTCCTGGTCCCATACCTGCGCAAACTGGTCTAGCTGGTCCATTCGACCTTGACGTCGGGGCCGAGATCCTCGACCCCGACGTAGGTGCACCATCTGTACAACAGCAGCTTCAGGGATCGATCGCGGAGCGGCCGGACATCGATCGGTTCCTTGCCCGTGAGCGACAGACGATCTAAGGGTGGCAGCGCGGAGAGGATCTGAGGATCGCCCCAGCCACGGCAGTACAGGGCTTTTAGATCGGGCAGTTCATTGAGCACGCTTAGGTCGCAACCAGGAGCTAAATCACTGAGATGCAGGTATCGCACCGATCTACCACCCAGGAAGTCGAGACTTTGCCACGGCTCGTTCTGGTACAGGCATAGTGACGAGACATCCGGCATGCGTTCGATGTTCGTATAGCGACGAGCGCCCGTCAGAAAGATCGAGTCCGGGGTCTTCTGCGCAAAGGGGCTGAGATCAATGTCTCCTCGCAACCACGTGACGAAGACGTTCAGCGGGGGCAGGTCCTCGATAAGGCTCAGGCTCGGCAACGGCTCGTTCGGTGGTAGCCAGACGTCCACACACGTCAGGTGCCGAAGACGGGCCAAGTGGGGGAACAGTCTGATTGACTCGATCTTGGCGAGCCCGCTGTTCAAGGGTGCATCCGCCAGAACTTCGTCTGCGTACTGCTGAACGTCGAAGCTCAGCCATGCGGCGATCAGTGCTTCTTGGACGCTTGACCGCGAATGACCTGCGTATTCGGTGAGTTTGCTGATGGCTTCGGGAGACCCGACCAGCGCAGCGCTGCGCACCGTCGCGGCGGCTGCGGCATCGGAGAGTTCGTCGAGCGAGCTTGGCAAGTACCGGAGCACGCGGTGGCCGATTGCGGCCAGCGACGCGGTCTCCTTCATGCTGCGCGGCGGTACGAGCTTGTCCCTGATTATGGTGTCGATCCGGTCGCACACTTCGGCGTCGACATCCCTGACGGTTTCCAGGCAGGCGGCAGCGAGAATTCGTAGGCGGCGGGCTTTGCGCGAGTCGCGGTCAGCGCGGTCGAGCACCTCGGTCAGCAGTTCGTTCACCTGGGATCGCTGACCGTGTCCGCAGGCCAGCACGATTGTCTGAGTCCAGGAGTCCTGGTGTGCGTGTGCGACAAGGGTTTCGACCTGGCCGTCCTGCATTGCCTCCTCGCCTGCCAGATACTCCTGAAAAGTCCTGTGCACGAAGTCGACGCGGCCGGGGACGGGTTCGCGGATGACGCCGCTGCGTTCCAGCAGGTGCGCGAGGACGGCTTCCGGTTCTTCGTCGACATTGGGCATCGAGCGGATCTTGCGGGTCACGTGCTCGCGCACCTTCGCAGTCGCCAGCTGCGACAGTCCGCCCAACTGCAGGCGCCAAGCCAAATCCCTCAACAACACCGTCTTGTCCGACGTGGTCAGGATTCTGGCGATGCCGCGCTCCGCGTCACGGAGGTCCAGCAGCATCGTGAGGGCCGCGGAGTACAGCTCCATGCGGCTCTGTGGCAGTTCCGAGACCCTGCCGAGGTTCAGTGCGCACAACATCGCACACAGCAGAGGCGAGGAAGCCAAGCCCTGTAGGTGTTCCCGGCTTTCAAGTTGGGCGAGGAGTCGTCTTTGGGTTTCTTCGGATGCTCCAGCGGCCTCGTGCCAGCGTTTCAAGAACGCCTTCACGTCGCTGGGACTCATCTGCTCCAGCTCGACGGCGGAGAAGCCCAGTTCTGCCAACCACTTCTCGTCCGTGGCTGCCGGGCGCGCCGTCACCACGACCTGGGACCTGGGAAAGGCCTGCACGAGCTCGCGGAGCCACTCGCGGACCTTCTGGCGCTTCTGCGGTGGTACCTCGTCGACGCCGTCCACGAGCAGAAGTCCTTTGCCCGCACGTAGAACGCGGTGGACCCAGCCTGGAGGCATTACCCCGGTGAGCCAGCCGGTGACGAACTCCTCCGGCTTGGTCGGCAGTGGATCGTCGGCGTAGGCGCGCAGACGGATCGGAAAGGGCACCATCCCGTTCCACGACTCCAGGTTGCTGGTGAAGCCGCCGCGTACCGCCGTGATGGCGAGCCAGTCCAGCAGCGTCGTCTTGCCGGAGCCCGCTTCTCCGCGCACGTAGGTGCGTGCGGCCAGCGCCGACTCGACCCGGATGCCGGAGTGCGCGTGATGGTCTGTCTCGCTGAACCAGTTGCCGCGCTGTCGTTTCTCACCTGTCACGGTGAGGCTCAGGTAGGCAACGCTCAGCGTGAGCTGCGGGCGGTCCTTCAGAGTCAGGCCGAGGAGTTCCAGACGATCCAGGTGGTTCTCGATGAAGCGCATGTACTCGTCGCGGAACTCGTCGTCGTTGTCCGTGCCCCGTGGGGCGTAGAGCGAAGTACGGGGGAGTCGAGCCAGGACATCGTCGAGTTGTGCAGCTTGGGCGGTGGCGCGGGAGAGGACCTCGGCGAGGGCACGGGGCTGAAATGACGGAAGATTTCTGATGATCTGCACGAGGTAGCGGCATGACTGGTCCAGCGCGACCTCGTGGCAGCGGCCCAGGTCCTGGCGTGGCAGGGACCGGCGGATGCGTTGGGCCAGGACTTCTGGGTCGGTGTCGTCGGCCAGGAGGGCCGCGTCGGACAGGTCGATGGACGACATCGCCTCCTCCACTGCGGTGAGGGAGGAGGCGATGTCGTCGTCGGCGAAGCGTTCAAGAGCTGATTCCAGCTGTTCGGTCACCTGGTGGCCGATGTGCTGGATCAGGGTGTCCAGCTTGGCTCGTTGGGTGGGCCTGGAGAGTTCTGCGGCCGCTAGCTCGGTCAGCGATGATGTGCGCTCGTCGGTGTGGCTCGCCAGCCACTCGGTGGCTGCTCGGAGCGCTACTGACTGGCCGAGTTTGGAGACAGCTTGGATTTCTAAGCCCACCCAAACGAGATTAGACGGCCGCCTGGGCGTGGGAGGCCACCGACACGACGCAGACACCGGCGGCGATCAGGGCCATGCCGGCGAGCATGGCCAGGTTCAAAGGGTCGGCGAACAGGACTCGGCTGGTGATGGCCACCAGGGCTATGCCCGCGCCTGCCCAGATGGCGTAGGTGATGGCGACGGGCACGCCCATTCTGATCACTAGTGATTCGAGGTAGAGGGCCGTTAGGAAGCCGGTTGCGAGGCCGGCTGTCGGCCAGGGTTTGGTGAAGCCGTCCGAGTATTTGAGGCAGAGGGTCGCGAAGACTTCCGCGCCTACGGCGAGGGCTAGCAGGATCCACTTGAGCATTGAATTTTCCCAGCACGAAATGCACGCAGCGCTAGGCGTGCGTGTTGAAGGAACGGGTGACAGGCAGGCGAAAGGCCTGGTCAGCCGCCGCGCGTGGGGAAGTGGACTCGCAAGATGAAATCAGACGGGATGTCGGGGCCGCTAGGTGCCGTCAAACGACACACGGTGTATCACCCTCACCGGAACAGGGGCGGCATTGTTGCGCACCCTCTGGTCCAATGTACCTGAAAAAAGGGCCGCCGTCGCAACCAAAGCGACGGCGGCCTCATGTGCGGTGAAAGGTCAGGCGGGGAGTTCGCGCAGGAGTTTGGCCACGTGGCCGGTGGCGCGGACGTTGTACATGGCCTTGACGATCTTGCCGTCCGGGCCGACGAGGAACGTCGAGCGGATCACGCCCTGGACGGTGCGGCCGTAGTTCTGCTTTTCGCCGAAGGCGCCCCACTCGGTGAGGACCTTTTTGTCGGTGTCGCCGAGGAGCGGGAAGGTCAGGCCTTCGGCGTCGCGGAACTTCGCGAGCTTCTCCTGCTTGTCCGGCGAGATGCCGACGACCTCGTAGCCGGAGTCGGCGAGGACTCCCAGGTTGTCGCGGAAGTCGCAGGCCTGCTTGGTGCAGCCCGGCGTGCTCGCGGCCGGGTAGAAGTACACGACCACGGACTTGCCGAGGTAGTCGGACAGGGACACCGGCTTGCCCTCGCTGTCGGGCAGCGTGAACGCGGGCGCCGTGTCACCAGGTTCGAGACGACTGGTCATGCCCTGAGCCTATTCGGGGGACTACGCCTGGCCCTCGAAGACGGTGGGCGCGTCCTGGCCCTGTCCGCCCGGCTGGATCGTCAGTTCCATCCGCACGGCCGACTCCGGTACCGCGAACGCCAGTTGGAGCTGGGTGTCACGGCCTGGTGGGAGTTCGGCGACGGCGGCGGCTAGGCCGTTGAGGCCCTGCACGGAGTCGACCAGCTCTGCGGCCGGCTGGCCGTCCGCGAGTGCGCGTACGGCGAGCTGGGAGGAGCGGTAGGGCGACTTGGAGCCGTTGTAGACGGTGATCGTGAAGACCGCCGTGCGCTTGGCCGGGGGGATCGCCGTCGCGGACGGCGCGAGGGAGCGGGGAGCGGACACCACGACGGACAGGCCGGAGGCCCACACGCGTTGGGTGCCGAAAGCTGCGGCACCGGACGCGCTGGGCGTCTCGGCTCGCTGCTCGACTGTCAGGTTCTCGTTGGGAGTGACGGCGACACTGGGGCCCGCACATCCCGCCACGGCCAGCAACAGGCACAGGCCCGCGGCCGATTTGGCGAACTTCACGAACTCCCCTTTCCCACCCCGGCGGTGGGTGTGAGCGACTCACGTCAACTGTGACGGTGCTGAAGGGGCTGTGCGAACGAAAGAGGCCTGAAGAAGCGGACCTGGTGCCGGGCCGTGGCCGACTCGTAATGGGCGGCGTGGGCGGCGCCACACAGTGCGCCGGCCCCACGCCGTCCGTTGCGACCGAGGCCGCAGGTGATGCTAGGGAGCGCGTCGGGGGGCGTGCGCGCTCATACCGATCATCGCCCACTGTGTGCCGCGCGCTACAAGCGGAGCCGTTTATCACCCGTTCAGAGCAGTGTCAGTCGTACGAAACGTGAAGGTCACGCCTGACCGACTCACGTATGTGCGGCTGAACGGCCCATCGATGGCGTCCGTTCGGCCACCTCGCCGAGGAGTTCGAACGAACGAAGGCGGTCTTCGTGACCGTGCACGATCGTCGTCACCATGAGCTCGTCGGCCGCTGTCGACTCCATCAACTCGTCGAGCCCCGAACGGACCGTTGAGGGGGATCCGATGATCTGGCTGGACATGCGGTCCTCGATCACCAGCTCGTCGATCTCGGTGTACGGGTAGTCCGCCGCCTCCTGCGGAGTGGCCAGCGGCGCCGGGCTGCCCTGGCGCAGCCGCACGAACGAGAGCGCTCCCGGGCCCGCGATGTACCGGGCGTGCTCGTCGGTGTCGGCGACGATCACCGAGGCGCACACCATCGCGTAGGGCTCCTGCAGGACCTCGGACGGCCGGAAGTGCCGCCGGTACAGCTCCAGCGCCGGCAGCGTGTTCTGGGCGCTGAAGTGGTGGGCGAACGCGAACGGCAGGCCCAGCAGGCCCGCGGCCTGCGCGCTGTAACCCGACGAGCCGAGCAGCCAGATCGGCGGCTTGTTGCCCGCGGCGGGCACGGCGTTGAGGTCCGCGGTGCCCTCGAAGTACTTGATCAGCTCGGTCAGCTCCTGCGGGAAGTTCTCCGCGGAGAGACCGGCCTCGGTGCGCCGCAGCGCCCGCGCCGTCTTCTGGTCGGTGCCGGGCGCGCGGCCGATGCCGAGGTCGATGCGGCCGGGGTGCAGCGCTTCGAGCATGCCGAACTGCTCGGCCACCACGAGCGGCGCGTGGTTGGGCAGCATGACGCCGCCGGAGCCCACGCGGATCGTCGACGTGGCGTCCGCGATGTGCCCGATCAGCACGGCCGGCGCGGACGACGCGATGCCGGGCATGTTGTGGTGCTCGGCGAACCAGTAGCGGTGGTAGCCGAGACGTTCGGCCTGCTGAGCGAGTTCCCGTGAGTTCCGCAGCGCGGTCGTCGCGTCCGACCCCGACGTGATGGGCGCGAGGTCGAGTACGGACAGCGGGATCTCACTCAGACGGCTCATGCATCGATCAACACCGATGCTTCGTGACTTCTTCCGTGAGCTGGGTAACTCGTTTCGCCGCCTTCTCGTAGGTGGTGCCCTCGGGGTGCAGCGTCAGCACCACGACGATGCTGAACAGGCACGTTCCAGACGTGTGCAGGGCCGGCGACTTCGTGTCCAGTTCCCACTGGATGCGCGGGCGCGGCCTGTCGACGCACGGCTTCGTCGGGTCGCCGAACCCCGACCAGCCCTGTTTGAACGCGGGCCTCCAGGTGGCGGACGGCAGCCCGAACGACTGGTCGAACCCGTCCGACGCGCACTTCTCGGCCCGCTGCAGGTGCCCCATGATCGTGTGCCGCACCTTCGGCTTCGCGTCCTCCAGCAGGTACCGGTAGATCTTCACGACGTCATAGGCGCTCACGGCCGTGTAACCCCACATGCCGCGCTTCTCCGGCGGCCGCGTGTCCTTGAGCTTCAACCGCTCGGCCGTGCGCACGACCAGCTGGTCCCAGCCGTTCTCCACCCACAGCTCGCTCGCCGCGTTGTCGTCGCTGACGCGCAGCATGGGTTCGATGCGTGGGTCGTCGCCGCGGGTCTCCAGCTGTTCGATCGCGATCAGGATCTTCACCAGCGAGGCGGATCTGATCGGCTTGTGCACGTCCCGGCCGGTCAACGTGTGTGTGATCCGGTCGTAGACCGCGTAGGAGGCCGTCGTGGTGGGAACGGGTGCCGCGAGCAACGCCAGCGTCAGAAGTAGGTGCACGCTGCCGGAAGTTAGCGGCAGTCCGAACCTTTTGCCTGATGTTTTGTAGCTCACAGGTGAGAAGAACCGGCGGCCTCCTTCCGTTGACCGTGATGTGACGGATGTGGTGGTGATTGGCGCGGGACAGGCGGGCCTGTCCGCCTCGTACTTCTTGCAGCGGCGCGGCGTCGAGCACGTGGTGCTGGACGCGAACGACTCGCCCGGCGGCGCCTGGCTGCACCGGTGGCCGAGCCTGCGCATGCGGACCGTGCACGGCATCCACGAGCTGCCCGGCATGCCGTTCGAGCAGCCCGCACCCGACGAACGCGCGAACGAGGCCATCCCGTCCTACTTCGCCCGCTACGAACAGCTCTTCGCCCTGCCCGTCGTCCGCCCGGTGAACGTCACCCAGGTGGTGAACGACGGCGCGCTGCTCAAGGTCGAGACCTCCGACGGCGTCTGGACCACGCGCGGCCTGATCAACGCGACCGGCACGTGGCGCCGCCCGTTCTGGCCGCACTACCCAGGTCAGGAGACGTTCCAGGGCCGCCAGCTCCACACCGCCGACTACCAGGGCCCCGCCGAGTTCGCCGGTAAGCGCGTCGTGGTCGTGGGCGGCGGCGCGTCGGCCACGCAACTGCTCATGGAACTCGCTCCTTTCGCAGCGGAGACCCGCTGGGTCACGCGGCACGAACCGGTGTGGCGGGAGGGCCCGTTCACCGAGGACTACGGCCGCTGGGTGGTCGGCATGGTCGAGGAACGCGTCCGGGCCGGCCTGATCCCGCGCAGCGTCGTCAGCGTCACCGGGCTGGCGCTGACCGACCAGACCCGCGCCGCCATCGCGTCCGGGGTGCTCGACCGCAGGCCGATGTTCGAGCGGGTCACGCCTTCCGGCGTCGAGTGGGCGTCCGGGGAACGCTTCGACGCCGACGTCATCCTGTGGGCCACCGGGTTCCGGCACGACCTGGACCACCTCGCGCCGTTGCGGTTGAGGGCTTCCGGCGGCGGGATCCAGGTGGACGGCACCCGTGTGGTGTCCGATCGGCGGATCCACCTCGTGGGGTACGGGCCTTCGGCCAGCACGATCGGGGCGAACCGGGCCGGGCGCAGTGCTGTTCGGGAGCTGATGGGCCACCTGGACGGGCTGAAGGTCGCGACCTGAGCCGTCAGGGGATCACGGGCGGCTGGTGGGCTCCGGGTGCGGCTTGGAGCGGTGACGGGACTTGGGGCACACCGCGGATGTGTCAGTGTCCTGCGCCTTGGGGGTGGGGCACGGTGTTGCTTCGCAGTGTCGGCACCAGTGGGCCGCCTCTCGCGGAGTGTTCGGCTTGGACGTGAACTGGGCGAGGTGTCGCGGCAGGGCACGACCGCAAGGCTGGGCGGCTTGTGGGCTGTGGGGCGGCTGACGGGTCGGCGGTGCGGCGAGGAGTGCATGGCGCGGCCGCAAGGCTGGGTGGGCTGTGGATGCGGTGACGAGGCTGCTGACGGGCTGGCGGTGCGGCGATGAGGACAGGGCGCGGCCGCCAGGCGTCGTGAGCGTGCGCGTCGCACGCGTTGCAGGAGTCGTTCCACCCCAACGCCCGCGGTCACGAGCAGATCGGCCGGTGTCTCACCGAGTTCCTGGCTTCGGACAAGCGCGACGGGGTGTGCGTGCCGCGGTTGAACGGCACGCTCGGTCTCACGACGGAGAGCTAGACCCAGCGTTTGAGTTCTGTGGCCGGCCAGCCGGGATTGCCCGTACGGGCGAACCTCGCCCATGCCCGCGCGATGTCGCCGCGGAACATGTCCGGCACGTCGGCGCCGTGGTGTGCCGGTGTGCGGGCGTAGATCGAACGGAACGCGCCGCCGTGCTCGTCGGCCAGCCGCATCGTCGGGCGCTGGAACAGTTCGGCGTCCTCATCGGCCGTGTGGCAGACCAGCAGATCCACGTCGTGGCCCGCTCGGCTGGGCTTCGCGGGCTTGGCCTGCTCGGCGCTGCTGCTCCTAGACGCGGGAGTTGGCGCGTTTCTTCGACAGCCGGGTGACCACGAAGATCACCACGGCCACCACGGCCAGGCCCAGGACGACCTTCGAGCCGATGCCCACGTACTGCTCGACCAGGTGCCAGTTGTCGCCCAGCAGGTAGCCCGCGAGGATCAGCGCCGTGTTCCACAGCAGGCTGCCCGCGGCGGTGTAGGCGAGGAACGGCGCTAATCGCATGCGTTCCACGCCGGCCGGGATCGAGATCAGGCTGCGGAACACCGGGATCATGCGGCCGAAGAAGACCGCGCGGTAGCCGTTGCGCAGGAACCAGGCCTCTGTCCTGTCCACATCGGACACCCGGACGAGCGGCATGCGGGAGGCGATGCGCCGCACTCGCTCGCGGCCCAGCGCGGCGCCGATCCAGTACAGCAGCAGCGCGCCCGCCACGGACCCGAACGTGGTCCAGAGGATGGCGTCGAACAGCGACATCTTGCCCTGGGCCGCGGTGAAGCCGGCCAGGGGCAGGAAGACCTCGCTGGGCAGCGGCGGGAACAGGTTCTCCAGCGCGATCGCCAAAGCCGCTCCGGGTGCGCCGGCCACGTGCATCAGGTCGGTGACCCAGTCGACCAAGTTCATGCAGTCCAAGTTACGGACGCGCGAGGGCGGGGACATTGGGGTAAACCGCAAGGTTGGGGTGGGGAAAACCCCACCCCGACCTCAGGGGTGAGCCCCTAGGCGCAGCGAATCCTTGCGTCCGCCCAAGAAGCGTGGTCGTTCTGCGTGCCGTCACCACCGTCCAGAACCCGCAGGGTGAGAGTCCTCACGCCGGTCAAGTCCACGGCCAGGTCGCGGGCCGGGGAACGCACGCCGAGCACGTCCGTACCGGCGAGCGCCACGCCGTCGCCGAGCACCTGGAACGCGACGGTGCCGCCGGCGCGCTGGCGGGCCACGTCCAAACCGGCCTCGTCGTCGACACCGACCGAGGCGGCGAACGCGGTACAGCGTGCGTCCAGCGCGTAGGTGATCTCGGACGATGCGTGCGTGCCGAGGCCCTTGCCGTAGGTCACGCGGCGCAGAGCGATGCCACGTCCGTCGCCCGCGGCGGCGCCACCGTTCGTCAGGTCCTTCTCGACCGGGCCGTCACCGCCGACGGCCGACGTCCACAGCCGGTCCGACACGTACGACCAGCCCTCCGGAAGCGGCCGAACCAGGTGCACACGGGCGGTCTTCTCCGACTCCACGCCCGAGTTGAACGACGCCACGACAGGGATGTCGAAGTAGCCGTAGGACGAGGGCGAAGCAGGCGGCACGACGGTCCAGGTGCCGGACAAGGCCTGCCCGGGACGCACAACCCGTGCTGTGACAGGGGATCCGAGCATCGACCATCCCGCGGGCACGCGCGGCGCCAACGTCACCCCGCGCACGTCCGAGCGAGTCGTGAACAGCCCGGTCACCGTGAACCCGCGGGCAGAAGCCGACACCGAAGTCGAAGGCACCGCGGAAACCGGCCGCTCACACGTGGAAGACCCGGCCCGGCAAGCGATGGCCGCGAAACCTCCATTGGCGGCCACGTCCAACGTCAGCGTGGCCCCGGCGCGCACGGTCCGTGACTCGCGCACGAGCCCCGCAGGACCGTCTCGGGTGATCTCCACCAGCCAGCGCCCGGAAGGCAGGGAGAAAGGCACTGACACGGTCCGTGCAGCACCGGAGTACCCACCGCCGATGAACCACCGTTCGCCCGACCGCCGCGCGAACACCGAGTGGTCCGCGGGTCGCCCGGACAGCAGCCGCGTCTCGTCCCACGCGGTCGGCACCTGGTCGACGAACCGTTCGGCGACGGGCCGCGCGGCGTAGTCCTCCGGCCGCCCGGCGAGGTTCGCCAGACCCGACTCGTAGATCACGGTCAACGCCAGCTCGTGCGCGTCGGACGTCGTGCGGGATGGACGGTGCCAAGCCAGCGGCGTGTAGTCCATGCCACCGACGACACCGCGCGTGAACGGCAAGGCGGTCAGATGCTGACCTGTCAGGCCCGAGGACTTCTCACCGCCGTGCACAGCCTCCATCGTCATTACGTGCGGCCACGTGCGGTGAATGCCGTGCGGGATCGTCGAGCCGTGGAAGTTCACGAGTAGACGGTGAGCGGCGGTCTCGGCGAGGATCCGGTCGTACCAGCGGTAGCGGTCCTGGCCGTCGGAGTCCATGAAGTCGATCTTCACGCCCGCGATGCCCCACCGTTCGAACAACGCCAGCCGGGGCGCACTCTCCGCAGGCGTGTCCAGTTCGTCGTAGTGCACCCAGAGATGGATCTTCACGCCCCGTGCGGCGGCATAGGAGACCAGCGAGGGAATCCACGAGGTCTGTTCCCACGACGGGTCGTGGTCCCAGTTCGGGTCGAAGTACCAGCCCGCGTCGACCAGCGCGTACGGCCACCCGTGCGCCGCCGCGTAGTCCACGTACTGCTTCTGCACGGCGAGGCTCTGGCCGGCCTCGCGGCCACCCGCGAGCCAGCTCCAGAACACCTTGCCCGGCTTGATCCACGACGTGTCGCGCACCTTCGAACGGGGCGCCAGGTCGTCCACGAGGGTCGACGCCGACACGTCCGCCAGCGAACCGACGACAGCGGTGCGCCACGGCGACTGCCACGGTCCGTCCACCGCCACCTGCTCGTCCCAGTACTTGACCGAGTACACACCGGAACCGGCCGCATGCGCGAGGTGCGCCCCGGAGTGTCGTCCGTCCACAAAGGACTCGGTGAGCAGCGAGTACACACCGTTCGTCTCGAACAGCGCCGGGTGCAGGTAGTCGGCGGTCTCCGCGGCGGCCGCGTTCGTCTGCACGAACGGGTTTTCGTAGTCACGCCGGTACTTCGCGATCCAGGCGGTGGCGGCACCCGGAATGTGGAACGTCGACGTCTCGCGCAGCACGTCGCCCAGCCCGGCCGGCAGTTCGTACCGATAGGCCACACCGTCGGCGGCGGTCCGCACGACAAGATCCAAACGCGCCGCTCCGGTGAACGAGTACCGCTCTTCTTCGTGGACGACTGTGCGCTGTCGTTGCTTCCCGGACGACGCCGTGTAGTGCTCGACCACGCGTCGCTCGGTCCGGCCCGTCAGGCGCAGGCCGGTCGAAAGATCCGCTCTTTCCGTCACCACGCCCAGTGGGCCCGGTTCCAGCACCGTGGTGCCGCCACGGCTCACCGCCAGGGTCGGGACGCCGTTCGACAGCGTCACGACAGCCTTCGGCCATGGATCGTTTTGTGCTGCTGCTGTTGGAGTTGTGACGCTCGCTGTCAGCGCGATGACGAGTGCTCCCGCCGCGTGCCATCGCACGGTGGACAACCGCATGCCCAGTCCCCTCAGACGTCGGTCGCGGCGGCGACAGATCCGATGTATACGCCGTCGAGGGCCATTGGTCCACAACCGGTCGGTAAGGCCTTTCCGGCGGTTAATCGTTTGACTACGATGGACTTCGATGGCTGACCAGGTGGGGACGTGTGCGATCTGCGGCACCGCGACCGCCACCTCCCGGCGCAGACACGCGCGGTACTGCTCGAACGCCTGCCGGCAACGGGCCTACCGGCAGCGCGTCAACGAACCCGTGATGGCGCTGGACAGTTTCATCGGCCGCGACGCCGAACTGCTCCGTCTCACCGGGCTCACCGACACGCGCATGCTCACGCTCGTCGGAGCGGCCGGGGTCGGGAAGACCAGGCTGATCAAGGAGTTCGTCGGAAGCCGGGCGACGCTGGTCGAGCTCGCCTCGGCGACGGACGTGGCACGGGCGTGCGCGGCGGCGCTCGGCGAGCCGATCGGGGAGCCCGTCCTGAGCACGCTGGTGCGCGCGCTCGCCGGACGCAAGATGCTGCTGGTGCTGGACAACTGCGAACACGTCGCGGCGGAATGTGCGGCGCTGCTGGAGCCGTTGCTGCTCGGCTGCCCCGGCCTCACGGTCATCGCGACCAGCCGGGAACCGCTGCGGGTGCCGGGCGAGGTGCTGGTCGCGGTGCCGCCGTTGTCGATCACGAACGCGGTGGAGCTGTTCATCGACCGCGCCAGCGCGAACCAGGTGGGCCTGAGACTCGGTGACAGGGACGTGCTGGCCGCTCTGTGCGCGCGCCTGGACCGCCTTCCGCTGGCGATCGAACTCGCGGCACGCCTGGTGACCGTGCTGCCCGTCAAGGAGCTTCTGGCGCGGCTGGACGACCGCCTGGAGCTGCTCAACCGAGGCAACCGCACCGCCGCCGAACGTCACCAGAGCCTGCGCGCCGCGATCGGCTGGAGCTACGACCACCTGAGCGCCGACGAGCAGCACGTGTTCCGGTGCATCTCGCAGGGCCCTCGCGGCTTCGGGCTCGACGTCGCGGTCCAGGCCTGCGACCTGCCCTCGGACCGGGTGCTGGTGGTGCTGTCGGCGCTCGTGGCCAAGTCGCTGCTCACGTTCACCGCGGCCGGCCGGTTCGAGCAACTGGAGTCGGTCCGGCTCTACGGCAGGGAACGGCTCGCGGAGCAGTTCGCTGGTGATGTACCCGGTGCCTCAGCGGCTAGTTTGAAGGTGGTTCGCCGCGGGCCAGCCCCCGCGGCGAACCACTGAAACTGCTGATCAATGAGGTCGGGGGGACTCGAACCCCCACTGGCTGGGACCTAAACCCAGTGCCTCTGCCAATTGGGCTACGACCCCTCGTTCGAAAGCCTATCCGCCGTTCATGGACTCGCTCTCGCGGGTCGCGCGAAGCCGCACTCCTGACCGTCCACTACGGTTGCGGGCAGAACCGCTGCTAGGAGGACATGTGGCTCGCGATCCCGAGACCATTCAGCGCGAGATCGAGCAGGCTCGCACCGCGCTGGCCGCCACCCTGGACGAGCTCAGCGAGCGCGCCAACCCGCAGAAGCTCGTCGAGCAGGGCAAGTCGTCCGTGCTCGACGTGCTGAGCCAGCCCAAGGTCAAGTACACGTTGATCGCGGTCGGCGTCGTGGTCGGCTTCGCGCTGGTCCGCAAGCTCTTCCGCTAGGAAACCCGCACCAACGGCAGGAGCACCTGCTCGACGACCTTCTCCACGAACGGCTCGTCGAGCGGGTCCCCGGTCAGCATCAGCCGGTAGATCAGGGCGGCGCCCGCGATCTCGACCGCCATGCCGCGCGGGGCGTCGGCCTTGAGCTCGCCCCGTTCGGCGGCCCGGTCCAGGATGCCGCGCAGCACGTCGCGCTGGGAGATCAGGAACGTCTCCCGGAACGCCGCCGCCAGCTCCGGCTCGTGCGGAAGTTCGCCCACGAGCGCCTGAGCGGCCTTGCCGATCGGTCCTGAGAGGAACGCGGCGAACGACGAGAGGAACTCGCGCAGGTCTCCGGCCAAAGAGCCGGTGTCCGGTGCCGCGAGGTTCTGCGTGGCGAGCTGGGTGCACGTGTCGATCACGAGATCGAGCTTCGACTCCCACCGCCGGTAGATCGTTGCCTTGCCCGCTCTCGCACGGGCCGCCACGGCGTCCATGGTGAGAGCCCGGTACCCGACCTCGGCCATCACCTCGAGCGCTGCCTGACGTAAAGCGTCGTCCCTGCTGGCGTCGCGAGGACGCCCCCGCTGGGGGACCCTGCCCTCGTTGAACGCCGTTGTCGACACGGCCATGGCCACCTCCTCGTACAGGGCACGGCTCATGCGTGTCCTCCCCGCCCCTTTGGCGGCACATCCTAGGCGTCTTACCCATGTCGCAGGGTGAGCAGCACCCGGTTGTTGCATCGTGTTGCGGTTGGTTGGGTCTTGCGTGATGTGCCCCAGAACTCCTACCTTTCGAGTTGTCTGAACCACGCTGCCTCGCCGCGCAGCTGAACGTGAGCAGTCGTCATGCTCGGGCGAGGAGTGGGCAATGGGCTTGGGAAGAAGGGGTTTCCTCGGGGGAACCACGGCAGCGGTGTTGCTCGGTCAGGCGGGGATAGCGACCGGGAAAGAGACCGGGCCATCGGATGTTTCCGGCTGCGACGGCATGTCGAAACACGACTGGGAAACTTTCGTCGGAGCGCAGGATCTCGTGTGGAAAAAACCTCCGACCCGGTACGGGCAGGCTCCGTTCCTCGGTGACGGGCGCCTCGGCAGCGTCGTCTACGCCGAGGAGAACGTCGTCAGGTTCACCGTGCAGCACGCCGACGTGCAGGATCACCGCACGAGCGGCGGCAGCCAGTTCGGGGTCTGCCGGCTTCCTGTCGGAAACCTGAAGATGACGGCGGCCGGCACCGTCACGGCCGTCGACTGGCGCCTGGACCTGTGGAACGCGGAGCTGCGTGGAACCGTGACCACGTCGCTCGGCGTGCTCACGTTCGCCGCCTACGTCCACTCCGAACGCTCGGTGTTCTCGCTGGACGTCACCGCGACCGGCGCCGAAAAGCCGGTGCTGGAATTCGTTCCCGCCCAGGCGATTCCGCCTCGCGCGGACTTCGACCCGTTGCCGGAGGGATACGTCCGCAACCCCGGCCCGGTGATGGCGGCGGACGGCCACGAGACGCTGGTGACGCAGGCGCTGAACGCGGGCGGGCAGACGGCAACCGCTTTCCGGTTGATCACCCAAGGTCGCACGCAACGGCTGCTGCTGTCGGTCGCGCACACCTACCCCGAAGCCGCCGCCGACAAGATCGTGCTGAAGGCCGTGCGCGAGGCCGCGGTGCTCGGCGGGCGGCTGACGATGTCGCACCGCAAGTGGTGGAACGACTTCTACCGCAAGAGCTTCCTGTCGTTCGGCGAGCAGCGGCTGCAGTCGTTCTACTGGATCCAGCTCTACAAGGTCGCGTCCGGTTCACGCGCCGGGAGCCCGGTGATGGCGACGACCGGCCCGTGGCTCGAGAAGACGCCGTGGGCGGCGGCCTGGTGGAACCTCAACGTGCAGCTGGAGTACTGGCTGATCCACGGCTCGAACCACCTGGAACTGGACTCGATCGCCAGCACCCTGAAGGGCAACCAGGAGCAGCTCGTCCGCAACGTCAAGGAGCAGTACCGGCACGACTCGGCGGGCGTCGGCCGCAGCACCGACCGCACGACGTCGAACGCCGGCACGCTGTACGAGCCGGGCACCGGCGGCACCGGCGTGAAGGAGCTCGGCAACCTGACGTGGGCGCTGCACAACGTCTGGCTGTCGTACCGGCACAGCATGGACGCCCGGATCCTGTCCGACGTCGTGTTCCCGCTGCTGCGCCGGTCGATCAACTACTACCTGCACTTCCTGAAGAAGGGGAGCGACGGCAAGCTCCACCTCGACGCCACCACCTCGCCCGAGTACGGCGACGCACCGGACTGCAACTACGACCTGCAGCTGATCCGCTGGGGCTGCCAGACGTTGATCGACTCGGCGGCCAAGCTCAAGATCAACGACCCGCTGGAACCGAAGTGGCGTGAGGTCCTGCGCGACCTGGCCCCGTACCCGGTCGACGCCAACGGGTTCATGATCGGCGCCGGGGTGCCGTTCGCCGTGTCGCACCGGCACTTCTCGCACCTGCTCGCGACGTTCCCGCTGATGACGGTGAACTGGGATCAGCAGGAGAACCGCGAGCTGATCGAGAAGTCGTTGCACCATTGGATGTCGCTGGAGCCCGCGCACCGCGGCTACAGCTACTCCGGGTCCGGCTCGATCACCGCACGAATGTTCCGCGGCGACGAGGCCTACACGTACTTCGTGAAGATGTTCGACACCACCAAGCGCTACCCGGTGCTCGAGAACACCATGTACACCGAGGCCGGCCCGGTCGTGGAGACCCCGCTGTCCGGCGCGCAGACGATCCACGACTTCGTGTGTCAGAGCTGGGGCGGGATCGTCCGGGTGTTCCCCGCCGTGCCGTCCGCGTGGCCCGAGGTCATGATCGCCGACCACTCGGCAGAGGGCGGGTTCTCGGTGACGGCCCGGCGCTCCGGAGGCAGGACCGAGTTCGTGCTGGTCCGCAGCCGCGCGGGGGAGCCCTTGGTGCTGCGGCACGGCATCGACGGCCCGGTGTCCGTGGTGGCGCCGGTCCGCTATCGCGACCGCGGTGACGGGACGCTGGAGATCCCGTTGCGCCGCGGGCAGGAAGTCCTGGTGCACCCCAGGGGCCGCCGCCCCGACCTGGCCGTCCGGCCGGTCGCCATCACGACCCCCGGCAAGCCCTGGGGTCTTCCCGCGTGATGCTCGGAGAGGAAAGCCCCATGCGCACCATCGCCTTGGCCGTGCTGTCCACAATGGTCAGTGCGGTCCTCGTCGTCCCCGCCGCGCAGGCGTTGCCGGACGGCCTCGCCCCGACCCCGCCGATGGGCTTCAACAACTGGAACACCACCGCCTGCCGGACCGAGTTCAACGAGGCGATGGTCAAGGGCATCGCCGACATCTTCGTGAACAAAGGCCTGAAGGACGCGGGCTACGAGTACGTCAACATCGACGACTGCTGGGCCGAGAAGACCCGCGACTCGGCCGGCAAGCTCGTCCCGAACAGGACGCGGTTCCCCAACGGCATCAAGGCCGTCGCCGACTACGTGCACTCCAAGGGCCTGAAGTTCGGCATCTACACCAGCGCCGGCACCAAGACCTGCAACAAGGACAACGGCTTCCCCGGCGGCCTGGACCACGAGGAGTCCGACGCGCAGCAGTTCGCGAGCTGGGGCGTCGACTATCTCAAATACGACAACTGCAACAACCAGGGCGTCGACGCGAAGCAGCGCTACCGCAAGATGCGGGACGCGCTGAAGAAGACCGGCCGTCCGATCGTGTTCAGCCTCTGCGAGTGGGGCCAGAACAAGCCGTGGGAGTGGGCCTCCGACACCGGACACCTCTGGCGCACCACCGGCGACATCAACGACACCTGGCCGCGCACGATGGACATCTACGAGAAGAACGTCGTGCTGGACTCCTATGCCGGTCCTGGGCACTGGAACGACCCGGACATGCTCGAAGTCGGCAACGGCAAGATGAGCGCCGTGCAGTACCGCAGCCACTTCTCGCTGTGGGCGATCATGGCGGCGCCGCTGCTGATCGGCTCGGACCTGCGCAAGGTCTCCGCGGACACGTTCACGATCCTGGAGAACAAGGACGTCATCGCGGTCGACCAGGATCGGTTGGGCGTGCAGGGCAAACGGATCCGCACCACCGGCAAGTCCGGCGTCGACGTGATCGTGAAGCCGCTCGCGAACGGCGACAAGGCCGTGGCGCTGTTCAACAAGTCCGGCTCCACGCAGACGATCTCGACCTCGCTGGCGGAGATCGGCATGTCCGGCCCGGCGGTGCTGAAGGACCTCTGGACCAAGACGGCGCGCACCACGACCGGCACGATCTCGGCGTCGGTGCCCTCGCTCGCCACGGTGATCTACCGCGTCTCGAAGGACGGCCCGCGGCCGACCCCGCCGGCCGGCACCACCGACCTGTCGGCGTTCGAGGCGTCGTCCTCGGCCAACGGCTGGGGTCCCGTCGAGATCGACAGGTCCGTCGGCAACCAGGCCGCCGGTGACGGCAGGACGATCACGATCAACGGAGTCGTGCATCAGAAGGGCTTCGGCGCTCACGCGGCCGGGACGATCGACTTCTACCTGGGTCGCAAGTGTTCCACGCTGTCCGTGGACGTCGGGATCGACGACGAGGTGGCCGCGGGCAAGGGATCGGTGATCTTCCAGGTGTTCGCGGACGACGTGAAGGTCGCCGACTCCGGCAGGCTCACGGGCACCGACGCGGCGAAGAAACTCACCGCGTCGCTCACCGACGCCGAGAACCTGCGGCTGGTGCTGACCGACGCCGGTGACGGCATCAACTCCGACCACGGCGACTGGGCCACGCCGCGCATCACCTGCGCGTAGCCGTGGCCAGCTGGGTCATGTACCGCTTCACGACCCGGCCGCCGTGCCGCGTGTCGATCAGGGACGTGATGTCCGTGATCAGCTGATCGCGTGAAGGCAGCGCGATGTGGTTCGAATACGTGAGGAGCAGGTCCACGTACGCCTCGGTGTCGTAGGCCTGCTCCCACTCGTACCGGTGGAACTCGGGCTCGTCGAAGAGCGCGCTCTCGTCGAACTCGCAAGGGACGGCGGAGGCTGGGTAGAGCCGCAGGTTCGGTGGCGTCGACGGATCCCAGCGCTCGTAGCACTCCTGCACGTCCACGAAGAACTGCTCGGTCCCTCCCGCGATGTGGTGCGTGGAGATCACGGCCAGCACGCCGCCGGGACGCAAAACGGCGGCGCACCGGGCCATGCGGGTGTGCGGATCGAGCCAGTGGAACGCCGTCGCGCACACCACGAGGTCGAACGGCGTGGCGGGCAACGGCCAGTCGTCGAAGTCCGCCACGACCACGTGGGCGCCGGGCGCGTGGGAACGGGCGACGGCGGCCAGTTCAGCGCTCAGCTCGACCGCCGTCACGTCGCCCAGCGCGGTCAGCGCCAGCGTGGCCTGGCCCGTGCCGGGGGCGATCTCCAGGATTCGCGGGCCGTTCAGGCGTTCGAACAGCCGCGGGGGATAGGTGGGACGGGCCCGGTGGTAGCGGGCCGCGTCTTCTCCGAACGTGGTGCGCAAACGCTCGCGGTCGGTCACCCGCCGAATTCAAGCGAGCGGGACGGCAGCGCGTCCATCCCGTTTCGCGCGAATCCCGCCCAAGTGCTCCGGATGGTCTTCGCCAGTTCGGCGTCCGGCTCCTGCCCGGCCAGCATGCCCGCGCCGGTCCAGCCGTCCGGGTCGAACAGGAACGGCAGCTCCATGCAGTGGCACGAGCCCATGGGGGCGTCGGCGGGCGCCCACCGGAAGATGTAGGTCGCGGCCTGCCCGCCTGCCGCCGTCCAGTCCCGCGCCAGTTCACGGGCTCCGAGGGCGAAGACCAGTTCGGTCACGGCCGCCCAGTGCTCACGGCTCGGCACGTACGGGCTGCCGTCGTCGGCCGTGTGCCCGACGAGCAGTTCGACGCGGGACGCCGCCGCGGCGAGGTCGATCTCGCCCAGCGTCGGGGCGAACGGCATGCCGCCGGACGGGGCGAACCGCGGTCCCATCGCGACCACTGCGGCGGCCTGGGCTGCCAGCACGTCGTCCACAGGGGTCGTGGCGTCGACCGAGATCGACGCACGCAGCGCGGCCGTCATCTCCGGCCGTTCGGGGCTGCGGGTACCGAGCGGCGCGCTCTGCAGGATCGCGCGGTGGAACAGGTGCTCGGTGTCGGTGAGCATCAACGCGTACACCGAGTCGGCGCCCGCGGACTGCCCGAACGCCGTCACGTTCGTCGGATCGCCACCGAACGCGGCGATGTTGTCCCGCACCCAGCGCAACGCCGTGAGCTGGTCGAGCAGGCCCAGATTGTCCTGCAGATAACCGAAAACGCCGAGGCGGTAGCTGACGCTGACCACCACCACGCCTTCGGAGGCCAGCAGACCGGCGTCGTACTTCGTCGACTCGCCGCTGCCGGTCACGTAGGCGCCGCCGTGGAACCAGACCATCACGGGCAGACCGGACGCGTCGGCGGGCGCGGTGACGGACAGCACCTGGCAGTGCTCGTCGAACGTCAGGCCGTCGACGGAGCTGCCGACCAGCGCGGCCAGCGCCGACGGCGGCTGCGGGCAGGCAGGTCCGCGCTCGCCGGCGTCGATCACACCGTCCCACTTGTACGGCTCGGGCGCGGCGAACCGGGAAGCGGTCGCATATCGGACACCACGAACCCGCACGAGACCTTCGTTGATCGGCACGACACCGATCCTAAGCATGCGTAACCAATTGCACAGCGTCTCGATTCGGCGGGAACGACCACATAGGAGGACCCTGTAACGGTTGGGCAACGAGACAAGAGGAGGCTCCAACGTGCGGGCTACGACGATCTACGGCACTCGTGACATCCGCGTCGAGGAAGTGCCGGACGCGGCGATCAAGGAGGCCACCGACGTCGTCGTCAGGGTCGAGCTCGCGTGCATCTGCGGCAGCGACCTGTGGGCGTACCGCGGCGTGGCCAAGCGCGAGGACGGGCAGCGGATCGGGCACGAGTTCCTCGGCATCGTCGAGGAGGTCGGCGGGGACGTGAAGAGCGTCCAGGTCGGCGACCGCGTCATCGCGCCGTTCGTGTGGAGCGACGGCACGTGCGCGTACTGCCAGGCCGGGCTGCAGACGTCGTGCCGCGCCGGCGGGTTCTGGGGCAGCAAGGGCAGCGACGGCGGTCAGGGCGAGGCCGTGCGCGTGCCGCAGGCCGACGGCACGCTGGTCAGGGTCCCCGCGGACGCGCCGGCGTCGCTGCTGCCCGCGTTCCTGAGCCTGTCCGACGTCATGGGAACCGGTCACCACGCGGCCATCGGCGCTGGCGTCGCTCCCGGCAGCACGGTCGCGGTCGTCGGTGACGGCGCGGTGGGCCTGTGCGGCGTGCTCGCGGCCAAGCGCCTCGGTGCCGAGCGGATCATCGCGATGGGCCGCCACGAGGACCGGGCGAAGATCGCATCGCTATTCGGCGCCACGGACCAGGTCGCCGAACGCGGTGACGCCGCGATCGAGCGCATCAAGGAGATGACCGGCGGCCTCGGGGCGTCGGCCGTGCTGGAGTGCGTCGGAACCGAGCAGTCGTGGGAGACCGCGATGGGCATCGTGCGCGACGGCGGCCGGATCGGCTACGTCGGCGTGCCGCACGAGATGAAGGGCCTGCCGCTCGGCAAGTTGTTCGGGCGCAACATCGCCATCGGTGGCGGCGTCGCGCCTGTGCGGGCCTACCTGCCGGAGCTGCTGGCCGACGTGCTCGCCGGCCGCATCGACCCCGGTCCCGTGTTCGACCGGACGGTCTCGCTCGACGACGTCGCGCTGGGCTACCAGGCGATGGACGAGAGGACCGCCCTGAAGGTCATCGTGCAGCCGTCGTGAGCACGTAGTCCTCGGCGCGCACGCGCTTGGTCCGCATCCAGTACCGCCAGGTGAATCCCGGCCACACGGTGCGGTTCACGCCCTGCGCGTCGAGGTACCAGCTCTTGCAACCACCCTGGGTCCAGACGCCCTTGGTGAGTTTCTGCTGGATCTCCGTGTTGAACTCCTGCTGGGCCTCCAGCCGTACGTCCAGCTCCGCTGCGCGGTGTGTGTCGAGGAGCTGGAGGCACTGCGAGATGTACCGGATCTGCGACTCGATCATGAACACGACCGAGTTGTGGCCGAGCCCGGTGTTGGGGCCCAGCAGGAAGAACAGGTTGGGGAAACCCGAGACCGTGATGCCGTAGTAGGTCTCGATCCCTTGCTGACGCCACTGCTTCGCGAGGTCGACGCCGCCCTTGCCCTGGATGTCCAGGTAGTCGAACGAGTCGACCACGTGGAACCCGGTGCCGTAGATGATGACGTCGACCTCGTGCTCGACGCCCGCACTGTCCACGATGGACTTCTCGCGCACCTCGGAGACCTTGTCCGTCACCAGGTCGACGTTCGGGTTGCCCAGCGCCGGGTAGAAGTCGTTGGAGATCAGCACGCGCTTGCAGCCCATGGTGTAGTCGGGCTTCAGCTTCCCCCGCAGCTTCGGGTCCGGCACCTGCTTCTTCAGGTGCCGCAACGCGATTCCCTGCGCGAACTGCATGATCTTCGGGTTGACCGCGAAGCCCAGCGCTGAGGACTCGCGCGTCCAGTAGACGAAGTCGCGGTAGAGCCGTTGCGTGAAGGGCAAGGCGCGGAACAGCTTCTGCTCCCAGCCGTTGATCTCGCGGTCGGCCTTGGGCATGATCCACGGCGGCGTGCGCTGGAAGATCTTCATCGACGCGACCTGGCCCGCGATCTTCGGCACGAACTGGATCGCGGACGCGCCGGTGCCGATGACGGCGACGCGCTTCCCGGTCAGGTCGTAGTCGTGGTCCCACTGCGCGCTGTGGAACGTCTTGCCGCCGAAGTTCTCGATGCCCGGCAGCTCGGGGACGTTCGGGATGTGCAACGCGCCGACGCCCGCGACCAGGGCCTGGGCGGTGTAGGTGTCACCCTGCTCGGTCGTGACGTTCCAGTGCTTGGCCTCGTCGTCCCACTGCGCGCCGGAGACCTTGGTGTTGAAGCGGATGTGCGGCCGCAGCCGGTACTTGTCGGCGACCCGCTGCAGGTAGTCGAAGATCTCGCCCTGCCGCGCGAACATCCGCGACCACCTGGGGTTCATCTCGAACGAGAACGAGTACATGTGCGACGGCACGTCACACGCACAGCCGGGGTAGGAGTTGTCGCGCCAGGTGCCACCGAGGTCGGCGGCCTTCTCCAGCACCACGAAGTCGTGCTCGCCGCGGCGCTTCAGCTCGATGGCCATGCCCAGGCCGGAGAAGCCGGTGCCGATGACGAGCACTTTCGTCTCTCGGTGCATGGGGAAGTCCCTCCGCTCGCGGTAGCTACTTCGCAGTAGGTTACCCCGAGTAAGTTACGAGCGGTAGACTCCATTCTTGTGACAGCCCCTCGGCGCCGAATGCCCAAGGCCCAGCGCATGGCTCAGATGCTCACCATCGCTGAGGAGATCTTCGCCGAGCAGGGCTATCTCGCAACCTCGATGGACGAGATCGCCGAACGCGTGGGCGTCTCGAAGCCGATGCTCTACGAGTACTTCGGCTCGAAGGAAGGCCTGCTCATCGGCTGCATCCACCGGGCGCGCACGGAGCTGCGGGAGAAGACGGCGGCGGCGATCGCGGGCGCTGAAGGCCCGGAGGAGTTCCTCCGGCTCGGGCTGCTCGCGTTCTTCGAGTTCATCGACGAGCACCGCAGGTCGTGGGCTTTGCTGCGGCAGGAGGCTGCTGTGGCGGTGCCGTCGGCGCAGGAAGAGGTGGAAGGCATCCGTCAGCAGCAGACGGACATGATCGGGGCCGTGCTGGCGTCGTTCACGCCCGAGATCGACCTGCTGGAGGCGGAGGCGTTCGCCGAGATCGTCGTCGGCGCGACGGAACGCCTCGCGGTGTGGATGGAGCGCAGGCCCTCGGTGGGACCTGCGCTCGCAACCGACTACGTGATGGCCGTGATCTGGCCAGGCGTCTCAGACAAGCTTATGAAGCGGCCTTCACCCGTTCAGCCCGCATAGCGCTGACAGACGGGAGGTCCAGCGGCGCGACCTTCGTGCCCGTCGCCCACTCGATCAGCAGGTCGGCGAGCTGCGGGTTGCGCGGCAGCACCGGGCCGTGCAGGTAGGTGCACAGGATCCGGCCCTGAACGGCGCCCTCGACGCTGCCGTCGTTGCCGGTGCCGACCTTGACGTGCGCGAGCGGCCGGGCGGCCGGGCCGAGCACGGTGCGGCCCTGGTGGTTCTCGAACCCGGTCAGCACGCCCTCGAACAGGCCGTTCGCCGGCTCGGCGAGGACCTCGCCGATGGCGCGGCTGCCGCCGGCGTGCGAGGTCGAGTCGATCAGGCCCATGCCGGGGTGGGTGATGTTGTCGGCACGGGTGAAGCTCTCGCCGAAGATCTGGATGCCGGCGCAGACGCCCAGCACCACGGCGTTCTTCGTGACGGCGCGCTGCAGGCCGGGGTGCTCGCGCAGGTGCTTCACCGCCAGCGTCTGCGCGGTGTCCTCACCTCCGCCGACGACGTAGATGTCGCACGAGTCCGGCACCGGCTGGCCGTAGTTGATGGGCACGATCTCGGCTTTGATGCCGCGCCACGTCATGCGCTTCTCGAGGACCACGGCGTTGCCGAAGTCGCCGTACGTGCCGAGGAGATCCGGCAGCACGAGCGCGATCTGGATTGTCGACTCACTCATCAGCGGCAGCCCTGGCATTCAAGTCGCGGAACGCGGTGTAGTTGGCGATGACCTCGACCGCCCCCTGTGGCATCTGGTCGATGGCCTTCAGCGGGTCGGGCACGATCGTGTGCTGGAGCTCGGCGTAGGTCAGGCGGACGGCGAGATCGGTCGCGCGCTCGCCGGACGCGATGACCGTGCGGCCCTGCAGGCGCTCGAAGGGGACGTCCCACAACCAGGAGAGGTCGCGGCCGTCGGCCTCGTTGGCGTTGATCACCAGGACGGCCGGGTGGTTGGCCTCCTTGACGACCGTGAGGGTCTCGCTCCAGCCCGCCGGGTTCTTGCTGAGCAACAGGCGCGCGCTGCGGCCGTTGCGGTGGATCGTGCGGTAGCGGCCGCTCACGTTCGAGACGCCGCGCAACCGGCGCACCGCCTCGTCCGCGGGCACGCCCATCGCATGTGCGGCCGCGGCCGCCATGACGGCGTTGGCCTGGTTGAACTTGCCCGGCAGCGTGAGGCGCAGTTCGAGCTTCTGGTGCTCCGGCGTGATCATCGCCTCGTCGGCGGTGATCCAGTTCGGGTGCGGGCGGGCGAGGTCGCAGCCCGTGCAGTGCCAGTGCTCGCCCTGCCAGCGGATCGGGTTGCCGCAGCGCGGGCAGCTCGCCGAGTCGTGGTGCCAGCCGGTGCCGGTGGCGACCCAGATGACCTTGGAGGCGTTCCAGGCCGCGCTCGTCACCATCACGTCGTCGCAGTTCGCGACGATCGTGCAGTTCGCCAGCTTGGCGACGGTGTCGCGCAGCGAGCGTTCGATCGTGCGGACCTCGCCGACGCGGTCGAGTTGGTCGCGCGAGAGGTTCAGGATCACCGCGACGGACGGGTTGCTGGCGCCCGCGACGGCGGGGAAGTAGCCCTCGTCGCACTCCAGCACCGCGTACGGCGCGTCCGGCTGCTTCGAGAGCGCCGTGACGTGACCGTCGGGCATGTTCGCGCCGCTGTGGTTCGTGGCGACCTCGCCCAGCGCGCCCACGGCCCTCGCCAGCATCATCGTGCTGGTCGTCTTGCCGTTGGTGCCCGTCACGACGGCGACGTTGCGGCCCTGGGTGAGGCGGTTGAGGGCCTGCGGGTCGAGCTTCAGCGCAACCCGGCCGCCGATCATGCCGCCGGCGCCGAGGCCCATCTTCTGCGACAGCGTGGAGCTCAGGTTGCCCAGCTTCACGGCGGCTGCGGTGCGCAGAGGGAGGCGGGCGGGGGAATCGTTCACCTCAGCGATGTTACCGGCGTTGCCGTTTGCCCCTTTTCGGACGGTCGTTGCGTTGGTGTGAACGGGCTTCGGTACAACTAACGACTCAGTCCGCGCAGAATCCGGATGAGCTCCACCGTCGGAAGCTGACACAACTGCGCCATGTTCTCCAGGGCGGGCAGGTCGAGGTGCACCTCCGGTGAGGCACTCGGCGGCAACGCGTGCAGCCGTCCGGCCGCCCACCGCTTGAGCGGCAGGACGCGCGGGTTGTCGGTCGCGGCGATCGAGGTGAGGCTCAGCGTCAGGTGGCCGGCGGGGGTGTCGCCGAAGAAGCGTTCGTGCACGCGGGCGAGGACCTCGTGCGCCGGCACGTCGAGCGCGTGACAGATCTCCACGAGCCGTACGACGGAACACTGCCGCGTGCCGAGCTCGTAAGTCGCCAGCGTCTGCAGCGAGATCTCCGTCTGGAGCCGCTTGTTCAGTTCCTTGCGGGTCCATCCGCGCTGCTTGCGAAGGCTGCGGATCTCATCACCGAGCACGCGCTGGTACGCCACTGTGTCGATTTGGCCGTTCGCAGTCTGCACCCTGGTCCTCCACCCCGTGAGCGGGTCTCACGGTGATGGAAGGCGCCAGTGCTTCGCCGCTTACGCAACTTGCCGGGTTTATCCCCCGAACGGGCTAAGGTTCTCTACTCTGCGTATCAGTTCACGCAGCGCACGCCGTCTGCGGAGATGGGCGGAGGGGCCGCGGGGTCAGCCGGTTGCTGACGCGCACCGTCCAGGGCGAGTACTCCGGAACCGGTGAAACCCTGCGCGCCGGGACCCGAGTAGTCCGAGCCGAGGAAGACGCGGGCAGCCCCGGCGGGCACGTTCACGTCCTCTTCGATCTTCAGGCCGCCGAGGGCCTCCTGGACCGCGTTGGCGCCCGCCTCGCCGCCCTTGCCGTAGCGGACGACGGACTTCGCCATGGCCTCGGCGTTGCCGGTCTGGCCCTCCTTGAAGCCCTTCGCGACGAGCGACTGGAGCACCTGGCCCGCGAGGCCGGGCTGGCCGGAGGCGTTGCGGACGTCGACGGTCACGGTGGACTTGTCGAACTTCGGGTCGGCCGGGTTCGACGTCGCCGGGGCCTTGCCGAGGTTCTTGACGAACGTGCGCACCTCGGACTCGGTCACCTCGACCGCGGAGCCGTCCTCCGGCGTCTGCAGGTCGGGGTTGCCGGTCGGGATCGTCTGGAACGTCATGTTGCCGCCCGTCATGTCCTTCATCTGCAGGGCGAACTTGGTGATGTCCCAGCCTTCGTCGAGCACGATCGCGCTGCTGACGGCCTTGATCATCTCGCTGCGCTTGGTGCTGTCGGTGAGCACGCCCGCGGACAGCATCTTCTTCGCGAGACCGGCCATGAACACCTGCTGGCGCACGACGCGGTCGAGGTCGCCCATCGGCAGGCCGTGCCGCTGGCGGACGAACGCGAGCGCGTTCTTGCCCTCGATGGTCTGTGGGCCCGCGGCGAAGTTCGCACCGGAGAAGCTGTCGCGGACCTTGTTGGTGAGGCAGACGTCGATGCCGCCGACGGCCTTGGTGATGTCGTAGAAGCCGACGAGGTTGACCTCGGCGTAGTGGTCGATCGTGGAGCCGGTCAGGGTCTGGATGGTGTCGATGAGGTTCTTCGCGCCGGCCTTGCGCGACTCCATCTCGATCTCAGGTGCGCCCTTGCCGCTGCCCTGCAGCTTCTCGGCGGCTTGACCCTTGGCGTACCCGTAGGCAGAGTTGATCTTGTGTCGCCCGAACCCACCCGCGATCTTCACGTAGGAGTCGCGCGGGAACGACACGGCGTAGGCCTTGCCGCTGTCGTTCGGGATGTGCAGCAGGATCAGCGTGTCGGTGTTGAACCCGCCGTCGTCGCTGCCGCCCGCCTGCAGTTCGTTCAGGATGTTCTGCGGCAGCGGGTTGCCCTTGGAGTCTGTGCGGCTGTCCATGCCGACCAGCAGGATGTCGATCGCGCCGTCGGCGGGCTTCTCACCCGCGTCGGCCAGGTTCAGGTCCTGCTTGGTCAGTCCGTCGGTCAGCGCCGTCAGGTTCTGCCACGCGACGCCGGTGACCAGCAGGATCGTGGCGGACAGCATGCTGAGGAAGATCTTGGCGCCGGTGGACGCGCCGCGCTCGGCCTTGCTCGGCCTGCGGGCGGCGGGCCTGGGCCTCGGCCGGGCCGCGGGTGCGGCGGCCTTCGCCTTCGCCGGGGTGGTGCGGACCGTCGGGCGGTCGGCGACCGGACGTGGACGCGGGGCGGACGACGAGGCCCTGCCCGGTTCACGGGAGCGCTGGGGCTCGCGGCGCGGGGGTTCGGAACGGCTGGCCGACTCCCGGCGCGGAGGTTCGCGGCGGGGCGGTTCGCCGCGGGTCACCGGCTCGCGGCGCGGTGGCTCGGAGCGTTTCGGCGGCTCTGAGCGCTTCGGGGGATCGGCCCGGCCCGGCTGCCTGCGCGGGGGCTCTGAGCTGCGCGGCGGTACCTGGGGACGGCGGGGCTGGCCCGCCTGGGGACGCGGGGTGGCAGAGGGTCGCCTGGGATTCCCGTTCGGGTCTCCTGGCCGCGGCGGCCGGTTGTCCACACCCACTCCTCTCGGCGAAATCGGGTACACCAAGTAGACGTGCGGGGCCGCCACTCGGTTGTGCACAGGGTGACACAGTGGCGGAGACCACCCGATCAAGGCCCCCTGACCAGCGGTTTTGTCCGTTTCGTAGACTCGTCGCCGTGTTGACGATGCAGGACGCGCTGCTCGCGCTGACCAAGTACTGGACCGACCGAGGTTGCATCGTGGTGCAGCCGTTCAACACCGAGGTCGGGGCGGGAACGCTGAACCCGGCCACCGTGCTGCGCGTGCTCGGTCCCGAGCCGTGGCGCGTGGCGTACGTGGAGCCGTCCGTGCGGCCCGACGACGCCCGCTACGGCGAGAACCCGAACCGGCTGCAGACGCACACCCAGTTCCAGGTGATCCTCAAGCCCGACCCGGGCGACCCGCAGGAGCTCTACCTCGGTTCGCTGGAGGCGCTCGGCATCGACGTGCGCGGGCACGACGTCCGGTTCGTCGAGGACAACTGGGCCTCGCCCGCCCTCGGCGCCTGGGGCCTCGGCTGGGAGGTGTGGCTCGACGGCCTGGAGATCACCCAGTTCACCTACTTCCAGCAGGCCGGCGGCATGACGCTCGACCCGGTGTCGGTGGAGATCACCTACGGCATCGAGCGGATCATGATGGCGCTGCAGGGCGTCGACCACTTCAAGAAGATCGCCTACGCGCCCGGCATCTCCTACGGCGAGGCGTTCGGCCAGGCCGAGTACGAGATGTCGCGGTACTACCTCGACGACGCGGACGTGGAGGCGAACAAGCGCCTCTTCGAGGAGTTCGCGGCCGAGGCCCGGCGCATGCTCGACGCCCGCCTGCCCGTTCCCGCGCACAGCTTCGTGTTGAAGTGCTCGCACATCTTCAACGTGCTGGACGCGCGCGGGTCGATCTCCACGACCGAGCGCGCCCGTGCGTTCGGCCGGATGCGGGGGCTGGCGCGGGAAGTCGCTTCGCTGTGGGCCGAGCGTCGTGCCGAACTCGGGCATCCGCTCGGTGTGGCGGAACTTCCCGCCGCGGTCGAGAAGCCCTCGTCCTTCACGGACGTGGTGGCGCCGGCGACGCTGCTGTTCGAGATCGGCACCGAGGAACTGCCGCCGCACGAGGTGCTGCGGACCGTGGACGCGGTGCGCTCAGCGGTCTCGTCGAAGCTGGAGGCGACTCGGCTGACGCACGGCTCGGTGACCGTGCACGGCACGCCGCGCCGGATCGTCGTTCTGGTGCCTGCGGTTTCGCCGCGGGAGCCGGACGCCGAGCGCACGGTGCGTGGCCCGCGTGTGTCCGCCGCGTTCGATGGCGACGGCAACCCCACGAAGGCCGTGCAGGGCTTCGCGCGTGGCCAGGGCGTTGAGGTTTCCTCGCTGGGGCGCGTGGTCGAGAACGGCGTCGAGTTCGTGGCGCTGACCAAGTCCGACGCGGGTCGCGGCGCCGTCGAGGTGCTGAGCGGGCTGCTGGCCGAGGTCGTGTCGGACCTGCGTTCCGAGAAGAACATGAAGTGGAACGACCCGAAGCTGTCGTTCACCCGGCCGATCCGCTGGCTGCTCGCGTTGCTGGGGGAGACGCCGGTGCCGGTCGCGGTGTCGTCGCTGGCTTCCGGGACCACGACTCGGGTGCACCGGACCGCTGCCTCGCCGGTGGTGCCGGTGTCCCAGGCTGACGGTTACCTGGAGTTCCTGGAGTCGCACGGCATTCAGGTCGACTCCGCTGTCCGTTCTGCCGCGATCGTTGCCGCGGCGCAGGAGCTGGCGGCGTCGGTCGGCGGTGTCGTCGAGGTCGACGGCCTGCTGGACGAGGTCACGAACCTGGTCGAGTGGCCCACGCCGATCCTCGGCTCGTTCGAGGAGCGGTACCTCGAGCTGCCCGCCCAGATCCTCACCACCGTGATGCGCAAGCACCAGCGCTACCTGCCGGTGCGGTCAGCTGACGGTGCCTTGCTGCCGCACTTCGTGGCCGTGGCGAACGGGTCCGTGGACGCCGACCTGGTGCGCGCGGGCAACGAGGCCGTGCTGCGCGCGCGGTACGAGGACGCGGCGTTCTTCTGGCGTGCGGACCTCAAGACGCCGCTGGAGGAGATGAAGTCCGGTCTCGCGAAGCTCACGTTCGCGGACAAGCTCGGCTCGATGGCGGACCGGGCCGGGCGCATCGCTTCGCTCGCGGGGCGGTTCGCTTCGGTGGTCGACGTCGACCGCGAGACGCTGGAACGCGCTGGCGCGCTGGCCAAGTTCGATCTCGGCTCGCAGATGGTGATCGAGTTGTCCTCGCTGGCCGGTGTGATGGCTCGGGAGTACGCGGTGCGCGCGGGGGAGACGTCCGAGGTCGCGCTGGCGTTGTGGGAGATGGAACTCCCGCGTTCGGCCGGTGACGCGCTGCCGTCGTCGGTTCCGGGTGCGTTGCTGTCGTTGGCAGACCGGTTCGACCTGCTGGCCGGGTTGTTCGGAATCGGTGCGCAGCCGACCGGGTCGTCGGATCCGTTTGGGCTTCGCCGTGCGGCCCTTGGTGCGGTCACTGTGCTTCGGGCGTTCCCGGACCTGCGTGCGATCACGCTGCCGGTGGCGCTTTCCCTTGCTGCTGAGGGGCTTGAGGTGTCCGCCGAAGCGTTGGAGACGGCGCGCGAGTTCGCGGTTCGGCGGTACGAGCAGGCGCTGCTCGACGGTGGGCATGAGCACCGGTTTGTGCAGGCGGTGCTGCCGTTGGCCGACTCGCCGGTGCTGGCCGATGAGACGCTGGCGCAGTTGGAGTCCTTGGCGGGCAACGAGTCCTTTGACGCGTTGGCTGCGGCGTTGCAGCGGGTGCGCCGGATCGTGCCTGCTGCTGTCGAGGGGTCTTACGACGCCTCGGTGCTGTCGGAGCCTGCGGAAGTGGCGCTGCACAAGGCGTTCGACGGGGTTTCGCGGGATGTTGTCGGACTGGCTGCGTTCTTCGGTGCTGCCGAAGGGCTCACCGCGCCGATCAACACGTTCTTCGACGAGGTGCTCGTGATGGCCGAGGACGAGAAGGTGAAGGCCGCGCGGCTCGGGTTGCTGGCGTCGATCCGCGACTTCGCGGCACCGGTGCTGGACTGGACCCAGCTGTAGGACGAGAAGAAGGAGGGGCGTCCCTGTTGCCGGGGACGCCCCTTTCTTCGTTCGTGCGGTTACTTGATCTCGAAGCTCTGGCCGTAGACCTTCCACTTCAGTGGCGTGTTGAGGTCGAGGTTGCCGGCCTTGAGCCACACGCGTTGTGCCGTGTCCACGCGGGTGGTGTCCTCGTGTGCGGGCTCCTGCTTCATCGTCCACACGCGGGCGTCCATGAAGGCGTTGAGCCACGTGGTCTCGTTGCCGCCCTGTGACGGGGGCTTCGCCTTGCCCAGTGCGCGTTTGCGGATGCCGGAGAAGTCCAGGCTGCCCCAGCCGTCGCCGTGCATGACGATCGCGTCGTAGTAAGCGAACTGGCCGAGTGCGCGCACGCCGTCGGCCTTTGCCTGGCGTACGGCGGGGTTGAAGTAGACGCGGTCGCGTTCGGACTCCTGTGCTGCCTTGAAGACGGAGTCCTTGGCCGCGGTCTTCCAGTCCTTGGTGTAGTTGGGATCCAGGCCCGAGTGCGAGTCGGTGCCGTTCACCCTGCGCAGTGCGGGGAGGTACTTCTCCAGCACGTTGCCGGGTTTGCGCTGCTTGTAGAGTTCGACCAGGTCGAGCATGTCACCGGTGCCGCTGCAGAAGCCGATGATTCCGGCGGTGTAGCCGCGGCCGTCGTCGATGTCCTCGATGTAGCTGAACTGGGCCTTCCAGTTCGTCGAGGAGTTCTCCGCGCTGGACACGATCTGCATCGCGATGTCCTTCATGCGCGGGTCGTTGAGGTCGGCTGCTTGGGCGGTGCCCGTGGTCGCGGTGGCGAGCGCGACGCACATCAGAACTGCGGCCAGCGTGCGGCCTGGGATCTTCACGCATTCCTCCCGGGGGTGTCCCGGGCGGCGGTGCAGCAACGGTAAGGGGTTCGGACCTTCACCGGCAAGGATGTTCATTCTATTACGAAACTGTTGTCACACATGGGAATTAGGGACGCTCCCGGCTGGAAGCGCCCCTAATTCCCATGTGTGAAACGGTGGAGCTAGTTGATCGTGAAGCTGTCGCCGTAGACCTTCCACTTGAGCGGCGTCTTCAGGTCGAAGTTGCCGGCCTTCAGCCACACGCGCTGCGCGGTCTCGATGCGGGAGACGTCCTCGTGGGCCGCTTCCTGCTTCATGGCCCACACGCGGGCGTCCATGAAGGCGTTGAGCCACGTGGTCTCGTTGCCACCCTGCGACGGGGGCTTCGCCTTGCCGAGCGCGCGCTTGCGGATGTTGCTGAAGCTCGTCTTGTCGCCGCCGTCGCCGTGCACGACGATCGCGTCGTAGTAAGCGAACTGGCCCAGGGCGCGCACGCCGTCGGCCTTGCCCTGCTTCACCGCGGGGTTGAAGTAGACGCGGTCGCGTTCGGACTCCTGTGCCGCCTTGAAGACGGAGTCCTTGGCCGCGGTCTTCCAGTCCTTGGTGTAGTTGGGGTCGAGGCCAGAGTGCGACTCGGTGCCGTTCACCTTGCGCAGCGCGGGAAGGTACTTCTCCAGCACGTTGCCGGGCTTCTTCGTCTTGTACAGCTCGACCAGGTCGAGCATGTCACCGGTACCGCTGCAGAAACCGATGATGCCCGCGGTGTAGCCGCGGCCGTCGTCGATGTCCTCGATGTAGCTGAACTGCGACTTCCAGTCCGTGGAGGAGTTCTCCGCGCTGGACACGATTTGCATCGCGATGTCCTTGAGGCGCGGTTCGTCGAGGTTGGCCGCCGAAGCGGTACCGACGGTGGTGGTGAAAAGAGCGGCGCACGTCAGCAGTGCGGCCGCGATGCGACCAGTGATCTTCACGAAGTTCCCTCCGGGGCAGGGATGTTGGGGGCCCGGGCGGCGTGGGAGCAACGGTAAGGGGTTCATACCTTTATTGGCAAGAGTCTTTACTAATTCGCGAAACGGACAATTGCCGTCAGGTGGTGCATTCCGGCGGAAACACTTGCCTCGCAAACGTTTCCGCCGGAATGTCAGGGTCAGCGGATGTCGAACTGCTGCCCGTAGACGTGCCACTGCAGCGGGCGTTCGAGGTTGAGCTTGCCCTCGTCGAGGAACCGGCGCTGGGCCGTGTCGACGCGGCTGGTGTCCTCGTGCGCGGGCTCCTGCTTCATCGTCCACACGCGTGCGTCCAGGAACGCGTGCAGCCACTGCACCTCGTCGCCGCCCTGGGCCGGCGGGCGCGCACCGGTGTTGAGCGCACGCTGGCGGATGCTGGAGAAGTCCAGGTCACCCCAGCCGTCGCCGTGCATCACGATCGCGTCGTAGTACGCGAACTGGCCGAGCGCCTGCACGCCGTCCTGCTTCGCGCGATTGACCGCGGGGTCGAAGTAGACGCGGTCGCGTTCGTGCTCCTGCGCGCCCTGGAACGTGCCGTCCTGGGCCGCGGACTGCCAGTCGCCCTGGAAGTTCGGGTCCAGGCCGTCGTGCGACGGCGTGCCGTTCACCCGTTCCAACGCCGGCAGGTACTTCTCCAGGACGTTGCCCGGCTTCCAGTCGCGGTAGAGCCGGACGAGGTCGAGCATGTCGCCGGTGCCGCTGCAGAAGCCGATGATGCCGGCGGTGTAGCCGCGGCCGTCGTCGATGTCCTCGATGTAGCCGAACTGCGCGCGCCAGTCCAAAGAGGAGTTCTCCGCGCTGGACACCAGCTGCATCGCGATGTCCTTGAGTTGCGGGTCGTTCAGGTCCGCCGCCTGGGCGGCGCCGGGCGTGACGAGGGCCGCCGCGCACAGAACCGTTGCCGCGAGCCGTGTAAACGTCTTCATGCCGCTCCGTTCCACAGTGGAATCGGCGGCGACGTGGGCTCGACCGTAGCGTGAGAGCGCGCGCACGACAAGGGCCGGCTCACCCGAGTGGGCGAGCCGGCCTTCAGGAGTCAGCCAGTTTCAGCCGCGCACTTCACGTCGTTCGGACGCTGTCCGCCGAGCAGGTACTCGGTGACCTTGTCGTTGGCGCACTTGTTCTTGCCGAAGATGTAGGCGCCGTGCCCACCCTGGTCGATCGTGATCATCGCGGCCCTGTCGCCGAACGCGCGGCGCGTCCCCTGGGCTCCGACCAGCGGCGTCGCGGGGTCGCGCTCGTTTTGCACCAGCAGCACGTTGCGCGGGCCCCGGTCGGACGGCAGAACCTGCTTCTCCACCGGCTTCGGGAAGTAGGCGCACGGCTGGATGTTCGCGGCGGCCGCGCCGAACATCGGGTTGCGGACGCGGTCGATCGCCACGTTGCGCTCGTACGTGCCGACCGACGACGGCCAGGCGGAGTCACCGCAGATCACGTTCAGGCGGCCTGCCAGCAGGGCCTGGACGCGCGGGACCTCCGGGTACTCCTGCGGCGGCTGCGGCTGACCGGTGTCGAAGGCCTTCCAGGAGGCGGCGTGCTTCGAGAAGGCCTCGTCACCGGTGGCGTAGAGGGCCGTGAAATTGAGGAAGCGGAACAGCCTGCCGTCGATGCCCTCCACCGAGGGCTTCTTGTCCAGCCTCGCGGCCAGGTCGAAGAACTTGGCGCGCACCTGCTGCGGCGTCGTGCCCAGGTTGTACTCGGGGTGCGCCGCCGCCCACTTCGCGAAGTCCGGGAACGTGTCCTCGACGCCGCGGCCCATCAGCCGGCCGCCCTCGACGTCCCAGCCGCCCTTCGGCAGGTTGCTGTCGATCACGACGCGATCGGAGGTCTTCGGGAACAGCGTGGCGTACACCGAACCCAGGTACGAGCCGTACGAGTACCCGAGGAACGACGCCTTCTTCTCGCCCAGCGCCGCACGGACCGAGTCCATGTCACGCGCGATGTTCTGGGTCGTGTTGTAGGGCAGTGCGCCGGCCGAGGACGACTTGAGGCACTGCTCGGCGATCTTCTTGACCTCGTCGGCGCGCTGGCGCACCTCGGCGGAGTTGTTGGCGTACGGGGGCACGCTGCCGTCCGCCATCTGCTCGTCGGTCATGTCGCATGTGGACGGTGAGCTGTAGCCTAGACCGCGCGGGTCCATGCCGATGATGTCGTACGCGTCCTGCACGTCCTGCGGCAGTCCGACCGCCTTCAGCACGAACGGGAACGTCAGGCCCTCGCTCGGCCCGCCGGGGTTGGTCAGCAGGATCCCCTTGCGCTTCGCGGGGTTCTTGCTGGCCAGCCGAGTGATCATCACCTCGGTCTTGCGGCCTTCCGGCTTGCGGTAGTCGAGCGGCAGCTGGAGCTTTCCGCACTCCAGACCGGGCAGCGCCACGTCGGTGGGACAGGCGACCCACTGCACCTCGGGCTTCGGCGTGGCGGCGGTCGACACCCCCGGCACCGCCACCAGCCCTGCGGCGGCGGTCACGACCGCGGCCAGAGACAACGATTTTCGCATTAGCAAATACCTCCCCGACGACGCGCCCTCTCGGCGCGCCAAACCAATGGATGTCAGCCGGCCATGCGGACGAGAACGTCCAGCTGGGCCTTGTTGTAGAGCTCGACCATCACCTTGATGACCGTCCGCCTCGCGTGCTCCACGCCTCGCGGTGCGTCGCTGTACAGACCGTCCGCGTGCGGGAACGCGTCGCGTATCTCCTGCATGTACGGCATCGCGCGCATGCGTTCGGCCAGGCTCTGCCGGGTCTGCTCGTCCGCGTCCTCCGGCAGCGAGTCGAACTCCACGATCGCGGGATCCTTCGAGTAGTCCTTCAGCGTCCCGGCGTACTTGGTGAGCGTGTCCGGCGAGAGCAACTGCGCCAGCACCACGGCGAACGAGCGGTCCTGCGGTGACAGGTTCGCTTCCGCGATCATCGCCGCCACGTCGGACGGCAGATCGGTCGGCGCCTCCTGGTGCAGGATCAACGCCAGATCGGCGCGGATCCGTTGCAGTCGCTCGATCGTCGCGGCCAGTTCGGCGTCGAGTTCGCGCAACGCCTCACCGGGATGTTCGTCCCCGTCACCGAGGTTCGCGATCTGCGTGAGCGACAACCCGAGATCGGTGAGGCGCTTGATCCTCATCACCCGCACCAGATGGGGCACGCCGTAGCTCTTGTAGCCGTTGGCTCGGCGTTCGGGCTCGGCGAGCAGGCCCACCTCGTGGTAGTGCCGGATCGTGCGCAACGTCGTGCCGGCTAGATCGGCCAGTTGATTGGTGCTCCACGCCACGACGTTCTCCTCTCCGGTTGCTGACAGGACCCAGTTGAAACTATGCCGCTACGGCACGGTCAAGGCAGCGCGGATCTTTCAGACGAAGGTGGCGGGGGAGAGTCCACTTTCGTCGCATGCGAAAGGCCCCCGTCAAGAACCCGGGGGCCTTTCGTTGTCCTACAAGGACTTACAGGAACTGACCACCACGGGTGACAGCGCCGTAGGCATCCACGATGCCGTGACCGTAGAAGCCGTTGAACTTCGAGTCACCTTCACAGGTGGCGTCGAACTCCGGCGTGCGGCCCACGTTGACGTACGAGACAGTGCGCGGGTTCGGGCAGGCGCGCTGCGTCGCGGTCTTGTAGAGCACCTTCTCGACCTTGTCGGGGTCGAGGGTCAGACCGGCGTTCTTCTTGTCCTTCTTGCCGTACTGGCTGACGATCAGCGCGGCGACACCAGCGGCGTGCGGGGCGGCCATCGAGGTGCCCTGCAGGAACTGGTAGTAGCCGACCTTGTCGCCCTGCACGGCCTTCTTCACACCGGCGGCCAGACCGGCCTCGGTGATGTTGCCGGCCTCGTCGATCGCGCCTTCGGCGAGAGCGACGTTGCGCGGGTAGGTCGACAGGATCAGGTTCTCGTTGGTGCGGTACCACGGCGTGCCGAGGCCGTCGCGGAAGTAGCCACCGGGAGCCGAGATCGAGGTCTGCTCAAGGCCGTAGTTCGAGTAGTCGGCCTTGGCGGTCGACGGGCCGAGAGCCGACACCGAGATGACGTGGTTGCCCTCGGTGGGGAGGTTGAGGCACGTCGCGTTGTCGATCGCACGCGGACGAGCGTGGTTCGGCGGGTAGTTCGGGCTCACGGTGTCCTGGCGCGGCTTGCCCAGGTCCTCGTGGTTGTTGCCACCGGCACCGATCAGCGTGACGCCCTTGCGGTGCGCGTAGTTCAGCGCGCGCTGCACGGTCGCGGTGATCGTGCGCTGCTCCAGCTGCTCCTCGGCCGAGGCCGTGGGGTCGTTGGTGCAGTTCATGTACCAGGGGTCGACGTAGAACGACATGTTGATGACGTCCAGGCCGATGTCGGCGCCGTAGGTGAGCGCGTCGACGACGGGGTTCAGGAAGAACGAACCCGCGTCCTGGCCGCCGCGGATGTTGACGAGCGACACGCCGGGTGCCACACCGGAGATGCCGAAACCGTTGGCAGCGGCGCCGATGGTGCCGGCGACGTGCGTGCCGTGGCCGCCGTCGTCCCAGTTGGCCGGGTCGACGCAACCGCGGAACTCACACGGGCCGTCGAACACGCCACCGTCGGAGTCGTTCGGGATGTCGACGGTGAAGTTGCGCGAGAGCTCGTTGTTGAAGTTCGGCGCGATGTCCGGGTGGGAACCGTCCACACCGGTGTCGAGAATGCCGACGTACACGCGCTTGTCGCCGGCCTGCTTGGCCCGCGCGATGTTGGAGCGAACGAGGTTCAGGCCCCACAGGTCCCCGTCGAGCGGGTCCATGCCGGCGGTCGACCCCTGCTGGGCGGGAGCCTTGTTCGGCTTCTGCCCCTTGTTCTCCTTCTCGACGTTCTCCCGCTTGGCCTTCTCGGCCTTCGCCGCGGGCGCGTGCCCGATCGGCTTGGACCGAGCGGCGCCGACGATCGCGCTCGAAGCGGAAACCTTCTCCGCGAAGCCGTTCGCGGGCGCCTTGACCGTCAGCAGGCCGACGGCGTCGTTGCTGCGCACGACCTCGCCGCCCGCCGCTTCCACGGCGTCGATCGCGAAGTCGCGGTTTCCGGGTTCTTCCAGAAGGACGGTGTACTCCGTGATCGGCCCTGTGGAGGCCGGTGCGGCCCCCGCCGCCGAAGTGCCCGCTGCGATCAGCGACACCGTTGCCGCCACCGCCATCACGGTTCTGCGCGTTCTCACCTAGCTGTCTCCTCACACCCGGTCAGGGCTGGATCCAACAACACGGCGCGGCCCCCGATTGCCGCCCAAGTTGGACACACTGACACGAAAATTCGCCGCGCATCAGCGCCTTTCGTACGGAATCGAACTGTAGCCGATCGGAAGCGGAGCGTGATGTTATGAGAACAAATCTTGACTTAACAAGATTCAAGGACTGGACTCCGCGTTTATGCGAAGACGGGTAATGGCATCGTCGGCGTGCCTGCTCTTTCTCCTGTCTGCCTGTGGTGAAGCAGGTCAGGGGTCTCCGACGCTGCCTACGCGTGGTCCCAAACCAATCGTCGGGGTAATCCTTCCCGACCGAACGACATCCACGCGTTGGGAAGAGCAGGATCGTCCCCTGCTCACACAGGCGTTCAACTACGCGGACATCGAACCGTTCATGGAGAACGCCGAAGGCGACGAGGCGAAGTTCGCGCAGATCGCCGACGAGATGATCCGCCGCAAGGTGAAGGTCCTGATGATCACGCCGTTGTCGGCGGCGGGCGGCCTCGCGGTGCAGAAGAAGGCGAAAGCCGCGAACATCCCGGTCATCGACTACGACCGGGTCACGCTCGGAGGTCAAGCGGAGTACCACGTCGGTTTCGACAGCGTGAACGTCGGCCAGCTGCAGGCGGACGGCCTGCTGACCTGCCTCGGCGACAAGCCGGGCGCCAACATCATCGAGATCGAGGGCGCTCCGACGGACCACAACGCCACGCTCTTCACCCAGGGCCAGAAGTCGCGGCTGTCCTCGAAGTACGACAGCGGCGCGCTCAAGCTCGTGAAGTCGCAGCCGGTCGCCGACTGGAACAACGACCTCGGCGGGCAGCTGTTCGAGCAGATCCTGAACGAGAACCAGGGCAAGGTCGACGGCGTGGTCGCGGCCAACGACGGCCTGGCGGGCGCGGTCATCGCCGTGCTCAAGAAGAAGAACCTCGCGGGCAAGGTCCCGGTCACCGGCCAGGACGCCACTGTGGACGGCCTGCGGGCCGTGCTGCGCGGCGACCAGTGCATCACCGTCTACAAGCCGGTGCGCGACGAGGCCGAGGCCGCGTCCAGGCTGGCGATCGCCATCGCCCGCGGCGACCTGGAGGGTGCCGACGACCTCGCCACCGGCAACCTGCGGGACCCCGTCGCACGGCGTGACATGAAGTCGGTGCTGCTCGGCGCGACGCTGATCAAGAAGGAGAACGTCCGGACGCTGGTCACCGAGGGCATCATCAAACCGGCGGAGTTGTGCGCCGGCGACCTCGCCGCGGCCTGCGCCCAGCAGGACATCGTCGGAAGCTAGTGCTAGTGCTCGCTCGTCACGGCCTGTCCTGATCGGGCAGGTCGTGACGTCCCGAGATGAACTCCTGCACGGCGATCTTCGCGCGGATGATCGGCTGCCTGATCCGTGCCTCCCGGCGGTAGGCGCGGGTCAGCTTGCGCGAGCCTTCGTGGTAGCGCCAGCGCGCCCACGGTGAGCCGGGCCTGGCCAGCCGCACGGCACCCACGGCGGGCACGACCGGCACGAGCAGGCCGAGCAGCCCGGTCCAGATCTTGCCCTTGAGCAGGGCCACGATCGCGAAGCACAGGTTCACGGAGATGATGATCAGCCGGAGCGTGAACGTGGACGCCGGCGTCGTCTCCGGGTTGAGCTGCAGCACCTCGTCGTAGCCGAACGGGCGTGCGCCGAGCAGGAACGTCCCGGTGAGACCGACGGCGAGGAACACGGCGTCCACGGACAGCCGGCCGGCCTTCGTCCAGTACACGTCCCTCAGGTGCAGGATCAGCGCGAACTCGTCCAGCACCAGCGCCGCGCCCACGCCGAGAACGGCCGCGGCGGCCAGTCTGGCGCCGTGCATGTCGTCCGGGATGACGAGGCTCGTGACGCTCGACAACAGCAACAGCACGGTGCCGAACACGACGTGATGCACGTGCGTGTCGCCGTGTACGAAGTTGCCCGGCCACCAGCGCACCTTCGCCCTGATCAAGCGCACGCTGATTCGGATGAACACGAATGTGGTCACCAAGCCGATGAAGAAGAAGAGCAGTCTGTCGCTGCCGGTCAAGCCACGGCCCCCTGGGTCAACGACCCTCCAGGTTACCGGTCCCGGTAGTGGACGTTTCCTTCTACGTTTCCGATCTGGAACAGGGTGCCGTGCACGGTGCCGCTGTGCTTGTTGACGACGGGCCCGCGGCCCCCGTCGCGATCTTTCCGCTTGGCCTCTCGCACGGCGCTGGCCAGCAGCTTCTCTACCAACGCGGACAGCCCGCCGGCGACCTGTGGCGCGACCTCGACCTTGATCGACAGGGTCGTCTGCTCGGGCACGAGTACCTCCGCGGGGTCATTTGGGATCTCACGGTATCAGTGAGATCGATGGCTCGACTGAGAGTGGTGGTGCGTGGTTGACTGTCTATGGTCGTACGTTGCGTGTTCGTGGATTTCCCCGCTCGCGGAACGAGGTCGCGAGTGTGTGGTTTCTCCAGGTTCCGGAGAAGGCACCGTCGTGTCCTGACCCCGGTGGTCGCGAGCGCGATCCGGCACCTGTTAGAGGAGAAGTAGCAAGATGGCAGTACAGGGCACCGTCAAGTGGTTCAACTCGGAGAAGGGCTTCGGCTTCATCTCCCCTGACAACGGTGGCGCCGACGTGTTCGTCCACTACTCCGAGATCCAGATGAACGGCTACAAGGCTCTCGAAGAGAACCAGCGGGTCGAGTTCGAGATCGGTCAGGGCCAGAAGGGCCCGCAGGCCCAGGGTGTTCGCGCCGTCTGAGTCTGTGACTGGTCAGCACATCTGATCTGAATCTGACAAGCCGCCTGTCCACTATCGGACAAGCGGCTTTGTCGTATCTTGTGCCTGATTGATCGCGATCAGTAGCGTCGCGGCATGGGGAGACTGTTCGTAGCCGCTCTGTTGCTCTTCGTGGCCGGCTGTTCCGGCGGTGAAGGTGCTGTTCCTGGCGGGAGCAAGATCGACGCCCTGCTGGCCAAGGCACCCGTCTACACAGGTCAGGTGACTCCCGGCTCGGCCGTCGACCGCATCAGGAAGCGTGGCGAGCTGATCATCGGCGGCTCCCAGGACGCCCCGCTGCTCTCGCAGCTCGACCCGATCAGCGGCGAGCTCACCGGCTTCGACGCCTACCTGGGCAAGCTGCTCGCGCAGTACGTCGTCGGCAAGCCCTCCACGGAGCTGCTCTCCGCGACCTCAGAGACCCGCGAACCGTTGCTGGCCAACGGCACCGTTGACGTGATCATCCAGACCTACACGATCACCCCGCAACGGGCCGAGCGCGTGTCGTTCGCCGGCCCGTACTACCAGTCAGGGCAGTCCATCGCGGTCCGCAAGGGCACGTCCGGCATCGCCAAACCCGCCGATCTCGCCGGTAAGACGGTCATCGTCGGCGCGAACACCCCTGGCGTGAAGGCGGTGCAGGACGCGGCGCCCACCGCGAAGATCCTCGAGTTCGGGTCCGATCCCGAGTGCCTGACGGCGTTGAAGCAGGGCCGCGGCGAGGCCTACGTGCAGGACCAGGCGATCCTGGTGGCCGACGCTTCGAAGGACAGCGAACTGCAGCTCGTCGGTGAGCCGTTCACCGAGGACCCGTACGGCATCGGCATCAAGCACGGCGACGCCGAGTTCACCGAGTTCGTCGACGACTGGCTGCGCGAGATCGGCAAGTCGGGGCTGTGGCAGGAGGTCTGGAAGCAGACGATCGGCACAGTGGTCACCGGCGACGCGCCGGCGCCACCCGCGATCGCCTCATGAGCCTGGTCCTCGAAGGCTTTCTGAACACCGTCGCCCTGACCCTGCTGTCGTTCGCCGGCGCGTTGCTCGTCGGGTTGCTGGTGGCCGTGCTGAGGATCGTGCCCGTGCCGTTGCTGCGGGGTGCCGGGGCGGCCTACGTCGAGTTGTGGCGGAACATCCCGCTGCTCGCGTGGCTGGTGCTGTTCGTGTTCGGGCTGCCGGAGGTGGGCGTGAAGATGCCGCTGTTCTGGACGGCCTTCACGGCGATCGCGCTGTACGAGGCGGCTTTCGTGGCGGAGGCGCTGCGGTCGGGTGTGAACTCGGTGGCGTCCGGGCAGGGCGAGGCCGCGCGGGCGTTGGGCCTCTCGTTCCGGCAGTCGTTGCGGCACGTGATCCTGCCGCAGGCTTCGAGACGCGTCGTGCAGCCGTTGGCGAACATCGCGATCGCGTTGACGATGGCCACGGCGCTGGCCGGTGTCGTCGGCGTGGTGGACATGACCCGTGCGGCGCAACGGATCAACCTGGAGCTCGCGCAGCCGTTGCTGGTCTTCACCGGCGTCGGCCTCTGTTATCTGGTGATGGCCGCCGGCATCGGGTTCGGTGCGCGGGTGCTGGAACGGCGGCTGGCCTGATGTTCGACGCTCCCGGACCACGTGCGCGCCGCCGGATCTTCTGGATCTCGGTGGTGGCCGCTCTCGTGCTGGCCGGACTGGTGGCGCTGGGGTTGCGGCAGTTCGCGGCCGGTGGGCAGCTGGATCCTGTCCGGTGGAGGCCGTACCTGACCTGGCCCGTCTGGCGGTATCTGCTCAACGGCCTGTGGTCGACAGTGGTGGCGGCGTGCGCGACCGGCGTGCTGGCGATGGCGGGCGGGTTGCTGCTCGCGTTGCGGCCCAACCGGTTCACTCGCGCGTACGCCGAGGTCATGCGCACGGTTCCGGTGTTGCTGCTCGTGTACGTGATGCTGTTCGTGCTGCCGTCGTTCGGCGTGAACCTGCCGCTGTTCTGGAAGCTCGTGGTGCCGTTGGCGTTGTCGCACGCGGCCTCCTACGCGGTGATCTTCCGGGCGGGCGTCTCGGCGGTCGATCCCGGCCAGCGCGAGGCCGGGTTGTCCCTCGGCATGCCGGACGACGTGGTGACGCGGTTCGTGGTGCTGCCACAGGCCGTGCGGCACATGACGCCGTTGCTCGTGACCCAGGCTGTCAGTCTGTTGAAGGACACCTCGCTGGGATATGTCGTGTCCTACACGGAGTTGTTGTTCAACGGCCGGGTGCTCGCGAACTACAACGGTCTGCTGATCCAGACGTTCATCGTCGTCGCGTTCGTCTACCTCGTGGTCAACCTGGCGCTGTCCAGGCTGGCCCATCGGCTGGAGGCTTCTCGTGCCCGCACTGCTCGCTGAGGTCACCCGGTCCGGGTTCGTGGAGAGCCTGCACCACGGCAGCGTCGTCGGCCTGCTGCCGTCCGGTGACATGGGCGTGTCCGTTGGTGCGGTGCAGGATCCGGTGCTGCCGCGGTCGTGCATGAAGCCGTTCCAGGCGCTGGCGTGCCTGTCCGCCGGAGCGCCACTCGCGGGGCCCGCGCTGGCGATCGCGGCCGGGTCGCACACGGGGGAGGACCGGCACGTCGAACTGGTGACGCGGCTGCTCGGCGAATTGCCGGTGGGGTTGTTGCAATGCCCGCCGTCGTGGCCGGAGGACGAGGAGACCCGTCAGCGTGTGCCGGAACCCTCGCGAGTGCGGATGAACTGCTCCGGCAAGCACGCGGCGATGCTGGCGGCGTGCGTGGCGTCGGGGTGGTCGACGCAGACCTATCTGGAGCCTTCGCATCCGTTGCAGCAGCTGGTGATGCGGACAGTCGAGGAGCTTTCGGGCGAGTCCGTCGCGCACACGGCGATCGACGGCTGCGGTGCGCCGGTGTACGGACTGTCGTTGCACGGCTTGGCGCGCGCGATGCAGGGGTTGGTGCGCACACCCGTTGCCGATGCCATGCGCGGGTTTCCCGAGTACGTCGGCGGAACCGGGCACGTGAACACCGTGGTCATGCAACGGTTGCCGGGCGTGGTGGCCAAGGGTGGCGCGGAGGGTGTGCTGGTGCTGGCGACCACGGCCGGGCACGCGGTCGCGGTGAAGGTGCTCGACGGCAACCCCCGTGCCACGACGGCGATCGGGCTCACGGCGCTGGCGGCCCTGGGGTTCGACGTGTCGCCCGCCGAGGAATCCCTGTCCGTGCCGGTGCTCGGGGGCGGGCAAGTCGTCGGGGAGGTGCGCGTGGTCCTCTAGAACTTCTCGGGGACGTCGAGCATGCCGAGCTGGCTCATGACCGTCGCCGTGTCGCCGTAGACCCGTTCGCAGACAAGAACGTCCTTGTCGAAGAGGAAGAAACCGACCATCCTGACCTTGAACGACCGTCCGGTGATTTCTTCGCCGATGAGGCTGCCGAGGTGCGTGCCCTGCAACTCGAACTCGAGGATCACGGCGTCGTCCGCGTGATGGACGTCGATGACCTTGTTGCGCTGGTCGGGGAACGCCGCTCGGGTGCGCTGCCAGTAGTCGCGGACCGCGTCCACGCCTTCGAAGACCTGGCCGGACGCCATGATCTCGTAGCGGGGGTGCGGAAACGTGTTCAGGGAGGTGTCGAAGTCGTGTTCGTTCTGCGACTCCATGTGCTCCAAGACGATCGCTTCGCGCAGCGCTCTGAGCGCCTTGGACTCGGTCATGCCGGCCGACCCTCCTACGTACGCCGTACGTCGCAGGGAAGTTACTCCACGTCGTATGGTCTCCGCCAGTGTCCTCATCACGTGAACCGCTGACCCGTGCCCGCATCGTGGATGCGGCAGTGCGGTTGATCGAACGTGAGGGCGTGGAGGCCGTTTCGATGCGTCGTCTCGCCGCGGAGCTGGGCGCGGGCACGATGTCGTTGTACAACCACGTGCCGAACAAGGCGCTACTGGTGGATCTCGCGGCCGAGCGGATCATGGCCGAGGCGCAGCCGTACACCGTCGACAGCGACGACTGGCGTGATCACATCCGGGCGCACGCCCGTGCGGTGCGGGAGCTGGCGCGCCGGCACCCCCGCGCGTTCGTGATGCTGGCGACGCGGCGGCTGAGCACCGAGGCGGGGTTCCGGACGATCGAGGCGGCGCTGATCAACTTCGACCGCGCCGGGTTCCGGGGCAAGATCGCCGTCGGGATGATGCGGGCGATGGTGTCGTACCTGTTGGGCACGTTGATGCGGGAGGTCGCGACCTCGCCGGAGCTCGGCGGCATCGCGCTGTCTCCCTACGTCGACGTCGACATGGCGGCGTTTCCGCTGTCCGCCGGGGTTCTCGACGAGCTGGGGACCTACGACCACGATCATGAGTTCGAGTTCGGGCTCGAACTCATGATCGCGGCTTTGGAGCGCTACCAGTCCTAGGGGCGCATCTCGTACTGGCCGGACAGCGCCTCGACCTGCTGCCAGACGGCGTCGAAACGGGCCTGGTCGACGTGCGGCTTGCGGATCTGCGCGACGGCCCACTGCTGCTGGGCCTCGGTGCTGCTGGCCTTCCCGTGCAGGGCGGTCGCGTAGCCGGCGAAGTCGCGGACCAGGACGTCGAAGATCTGGTCTAGGACGCTCTGGTCGGTCTTCGTGATCCTCGCCTGCTCCAGGACCAGCTGGCCGTAGACGACCAGGGTGAACAGGTGGCCCAGGTTGAGCAGGAAGTCGAGGTCCTTCTGCTGGTCCGCGTCCGGCGCGGCCGTGGTGAGCAGCGTCTTGATGGCGTTCGCCTGCTCGTGGAACAGCGCCACGTTGGGCAGGTGCGCGTGCTCGGCGTAGATCGGCTCCCAGTCGTGGAACTGGATCTTGCCGAGGCCGCGCGCGGGGCCCTGGTGCCAGAAGAAGTCGTCGTCGGTCGCGTCGTGACGCGTCGGGACCTCGTCGTAGGCCTTGGGGTTGAAGAGGTAGTTCGGCATGAACTTCAGCACCAGGGCCAGGTTCACGTGCACGGTGCCCTCGAGCTTGGGCAGCGCGCGGATGTCGGCCGTGGCGCGGGTGAAGTAGGTGTCCTTCTCGAAACCCTTGGCGGCGATGACGTCCCAGAGCAGGTCGATGACGTTCTCGCCCTCGCTCGTCACCTTCATCTTGGTGATGGGGTTGAAGAGGAGGTAGCGGCGGTCGTTCTCGTTGGCGCTTCGGAAGTAGTCGACCGACCTGTCCGCGAACAGCTTCATGGCGGTGAGGCGCGCGTAGGCGTCGACGAAGTTCTGGCGCACGTGCGGGAAGTTCGTGACCGGGTTGCCGTAGAGGATCCGGTTGTGGGCGTGCGTGATCGCCTCGTAGAACGAGTGCTCGCAGATGCCGATGCTGGCCGTGCAGAGGTTGAACTTGCCGACGTTCACGGTGTTGAGCGCCGCGCTGAACGCGTCGGGGCCGCGGTGCAGGACGTCCGCGTCGGTGATCGGGTAGTCGTCGAGGCGGAACTCGCTCACGAACATCTGGCTGTCCACGACGTTCTTGACCAGCTCGAAGTTCTCGTGCTGGCTGTCGACGGCGAAGAAGACGTACTCGTCGGAGTCCGCGAGCTTGCCGAAGACGCTGACCATGCCGGCGACGTTGCCGTTGCCGATGTAGTACTTGCTGCCGGTCGCGGTGTAGCCGGTCTCCGTCTTGGTGACGATCATGTCGGTGCTGTAGACGTCGGCGCCGTGCTCCTTCTCGGAGAGGCCGAACGCGAAGACCGCGCCGCTGTCGAGGAGGGCCGCCGCCTTCTGCTTGGCCTCCTCGTTGCCGCTCATCCAGATGGGGCCGAGGCCGAGAACCGTGACCTGCCAGGCGTACCAGTACTGCAGGCCGTAGAAGCCGAGCACCTCGCTGAACGCGGCGTTGCGGGCGGCGTCCCAGCGCTTCGTGCCGTTGACGCTCGCGGGCGTGCAGAAGGTGGCGAAGAGCTTCTCGCGCTTCACGAAGTCGAGGAACTCGGTGTACCAGACCTTGTCCTGCGCGTCCGCGATGAGCTGCCGCTTGCCGCGGGCCTCGAACCAGTCGACGGTCGCCCTGAGCAGGCGCCGCGTCTCGTCGTCGAGGTGGGCGGGGTCGTAGTGGTTCGGGTCGAGCAGCACTGGCGCCTCCTTGCGTCTCTTCTTTCGGACGCTACCAGTGAGTAACTTGTGGGTCTACGTGGGGTTTCCCTCGCGCTCAGAAATTGTCAGACCCCCGGCGTAACGTGCTCCGCATCACATCTTCTGACTGGGAGGCTGCGTTGCGATGACGGTGGTCGTGGCGATCGGTACGCGCAAGGGACTGTGGCTCGCCCGTAGTGAGGATCGGGTCACGTGGCAGGTCGACGGGCCGCACCACGCGATGCAGGAGGTGTACGCGGTCGCGTTCGACTCGCGTGCGGGCCTGCGCCTGATGGCCGGCGTGTCCTCACCACACTTCGGCCCTGGCGTGTCCATCTCGGACGACCTGGGCGCCACCTGGGAGGAGTCCTCCACGCCACCGATCGCATTCCCGGTGGAGGACGCCGCGTTGGAACGCGTCTGGCAACTCCAACCGGCTCCAGCCTCGCAACCGGGCGTCGTCTACGCGGGCACCCAGCCGTCGGCGCTGTTCAAGTCGTCGGACGGCGGCCGCTCGTTCGAGTTCGTCGAGGGCCTCTGGAACCACCCGCACCGCCCGGAGTGGGAGGCGGGCTTCGGCGGCCAGGCGGTGCACACGATCGTGCCCGACCCGGTCGACCCCGACCGGATGCTGGTGGCGATGTCGACCGGCGGCGTCTACCGCACGGCCGACGGCGGCAAGTCCTGGGAGGCCCGCAACAAGGGCATCAAGGCGTACTTCTTCCCGGACCCGTGGCCGGAGTTCGGCCAATGCGTCCACAAGGTCGCACAACACCCTTCGTCGCCTTCGCGCTTCTACGCCCAGAACCACCACGGCGTCTACCGGAGCGACGACGGCGGCGACACCTGGCAGTCCATCGCCGAGGGCCTCCCAACCGACTTCGGCTTCGCGATGGTCGTCCACCCCCACGACCCGGACACGATCTTCACGTTCCCGATCGAGGCCGACGGCCGCCGCTTCCCACCGGAAGGCAAGTGCCGCGTCTACCGCTCCCGCGACGCCGGCGCCTCCTGGGAGGCTCTGGGCGAAGGTCTCCCCGACGCCTTCTGGACAGCCGTGATGCGCGACGCCATGTGCGCCGACGACGCCCCGGTCCCCGGCGTCTACTTCGGTTCCCGCTCAGGCGAGGTCTACGCCAGCCCGGACGAGGGCGAGACCTGGCACCAGGTAGCCGCCCACCTCCCGGACGTGATGTCGGTCCGAGCCGCGGTGATCCCGACGTGAAAGTCACGGTCCTGATCCCAGGCGTCCTGCGCAACACCACCGACGGCGCCGCCCACCTGGACGTCGAAGTCCCAGACCCAGCCACCCTGGGAGCAGCCCTCGACGTACTGGCAGACACCTACCCGGCCCTGGACCGCCGCCTGCGCGACGAACGATCCACCCTCCGCCGCTACGTGAACTTCTACGTCAACGGCGAGGAGTGCCGCCGCCTGTCCGGCCCGTCCACCCCACTCCCGGCAGGCGCCGAGATCCAGATCCTGCCGTCGGTGGCAGGAGGCTGACGCCTGGTCAGGGCCGGGTTGCGCCGTACCGGGGATGGCGGCGCACCCCGGCCAGGCCGGCAAGCAGCACGCGGGCCGTGTCCGGTCGGGTCGGGTCGGGTCGCGGGGAATTACGAGCCGTGGCCCAACTCCAGCCAGTTCCGGCCAGCGTTGGCCACCCGGACGGGTGAAGCTGGTCCCGATCCACGCCTGACGCCGTCTAGTAGATGTCCGGAAACCATGATCACCTTCCCCCGCAAAGCGGAAGGGGGCGGGCGGCGGCGGAAAGGGCGGCAGACGGAGGCGAGCGAGAAGGCCCGACTGGACAGGACGAACTCCCTGGTCTGGCCCTCCAGACCAACCGCCCCGATCGACTGCCCAGACCTGCCATCCTGATCGACCCCCGGCTGGCCGCCCCGCTGATCGCCCGATCGACCGCCCAGACCAGCATCCCGATCGATCTCCGGCTAGCCGCCCCGATCGCCGTGACCGATCGCCGTGACCGATCGCCGTGACCGATCGCCGTGACCGATCGCCGTGACCGGCCACCCCGACCAGTGCCCTTTGCTTGGCCGTCATCGACCGGTTGCCCCGAGCGGACCCGCCCTGCTGCACGGGAGTGATCAGATCAGCAGAAGCGACTTGCCGAGGGTGGCGCGTTCCTCCAGCGACCGATGCGCCTTCTCGGCCTCCGCCAACGGGTACGTCGCGCCGATCACCGGCCGAAGCCGGCCCTGCGCCGCGAGAGCGAGCGCGTCCGTGTGGAGTCCGTGCAAGGTCGCCGGGTCGGGCGCCCCGGCCGCCAGCACGTTGTCCACGTGCACTCGCCGCCGGCTCGCCTGTTCCGGGTCGATGTCGGCGAACCCGTCCGAGCTGCCGTAGGTGACGAAGCGGCCGCCGTCGGCCACGGCCTCGAACACGGCCCTGCCGAGCGCGCCTCCCGCGCCGTCGAAGGCGAGGCCGACCCCGCCCGTTGCCTCGCGGACCTGGTCCTGCCAGCCGTCGAGGGAGTAGTCGACGGCGAGTTCCGCGCCCAGTTCCCGGCTCAGCGCGAGCTTGCGCTCGCCGCGGGCCGCGGCGATGACCCGTGCGCCGGCGTCGCGCAGGAGTTGGACCAGCAGCGAACCCGCGCCGCCCGTCGCGGCCGCCACCAGGACCCAGTCGCCTTTGGTGATCTCCACTCGGCGGGCCAGCAGTAGTGCGGTGGCGCCGTCGTGCACCATGGCCGCCGCCTCCGCCGAGCCCAGGCCGTCCGGGACCTCGACGATCTCGTCGGCAGGGAAGAGGGTCTGCTCGGCGTAGCCGCCGGGGGCGCGGGAGAGGACGCGGCGGCCCAGCCAGGCCGGGTCCACGCCTTCGCCTACCGAGAGCACGCGGCCGACGCCGCCTCCGCCGGGTACGTACGGGAGGGTCAGTGGGAAGTACTCGCCGCCCCAGCCGCTGCGCAGCAGCGTGTCGAGGAGGATCACGTCGGCGACTTCCAAGGCCACCGCGACCTGTCCTGGACCTGCTGCCGGCTCGGGGATCTCTTCCACGCGGAGCACCTCGGGTCCGCCGAACTCGTGCACACGGACAGCACGCACCGCAACCACATCCCCAACTCGATCAACCTGGTCGCGTTCCACCGTAAAAGCTCAAGTTTGGTGGAGATCAAGGCTGGATGTCAGCTGGTGGCGAAGTCGTCCAGGAGTGCCGAGGCCACCTCCACGTCCGGGCTGAGCTGGCGGTCGGACATGTCCGGGTTGAGCTTCGACTCGGCTGTCTCGAAGGCGGACCGCAGCGACGGGGTTTGCGGGGTGATGCCGCGCAGCCGCAGGGCGCGGACGGCGGCGACCACCTCGCAGGCCAGGACCAGGCGGAACGCGGTCAGGGAGCGCAGGGCTTGAGACGCGGACTGGAAGGCGAAGCTCGAGTTCTCCTCCTGGCCGCGCGACACGACGGCGTTGCCGATGCTCGCGGGTTCGGCGAGGGTGCGGACCTCGGCCAGTGCCGAGTTGGCGCTGTATTCGAGGATCATCACGCCCGAGCTGCCTCGCACGCCCTCCGCCAGGAACGGGCGCAGGCCGGTGAAGTTCGGTTCCACCAGTGTTGCCAGGCGGGCGGTCGAGATGTGGCCGGTGTGCAGCATCGACAGCCGGAGGCGGTCCAGCGCCTGGCCCAGGTACGCGCTGTGGAAGGCGCCGTGGTGGTAGGCGGCGTCGTCCTCCGGGCCGAAGTGGTCAGAGACGATCAGCGGGTTCTCGGCGGCGGCGTTGAACTCCACGTCCAGGACGCGGGCCAGGTCGGTGGCGGCGTCGACGGCCGGGCCGTGGATCTGCGGGAAGCAGCGGTAGCCGAACGGGTCCTGGATGCGTGCGGCCGGGCGTGGGGGTTCGCCGATCAGGCGGCGCATTTCGGCGGCCACGGCGACTTGGCCTGGGTGCGGGCGGCCCAGGTGGACGCGTTCGTCGTAGGCCTCGGCGGCTCCGTCCACGGCCAGGAACGAGAGCGCGGCGACTACGTGCGTGGCCTTCAGCAGGAGGTGCGCGTCCTGCCAGGCCAGGCCCGCCATGCCGATGGTGAGTGCGTTGCTGCTGATCAACGCCAGCGCGTCGCCCGAGTCGAGCTCGATCGGGTCCGGGGTCTGCGTGGAGCCGAGCCAGTAGCGCTCGCCGAGCAGGGTCAGGCCCGTTTCGGCCAGGGCGGTGAGGTCGCCGGTGCCGATGGCGCCGTACTCGTGCACGCCGGGGTAGCAGCTGCTGTTCAGGGCGGCGAGCAGTGCGTCCGCCACGGCTCTGCGCACGCCGGCGCCGCCCGCGAGGAGTTGGTTGAGGCGCACGACCATCATGGCGCGCACCTGTTCCTCGGGGAGCATGCCGCCGAGTCCGCCCGCGTGGCTGCGCAGGAGACGAAGGCCGTGCTCGGCCCAGCCTTCCGTGCTGACGATCTGGTCGCGGTTCGCGCCCACACCGGTCGTGCGGCCGTAGACCTGTCGTCGCACCACGAGGCGCTGGCTCGCGCCCCACGACGCTTCGAGGCGTGCGACGCCATCAGCGTGCAGAGCCACCGGGGAGTGGTACCGCGCGACGCGCACCACGTCGTCGGCGCTGAGGGACTGACCGTCCAGCACGACAGGGGAGTCTTCGACCATGGCACCAATGTGAGCACATAGGGTTCGGAGGTGCTCGTACTGCATGGCCTGTGCACGACCGACGGCGTCCTCGCGCTGTGGGCCGAAGATTCCGGGCTGCCCGCACGCAGTGAGAGCACGCGACGGGACGCACCGCACCCGTTCGCGGCGACGGCCGAGTCGCTGGCCGCCGCGCTCGGGCAGGAACCGCTCAAAACGACCACGCGGGCGTTGCTGTTGCCGTCCTTCTCGTCGGGTCCGATGGCGTCGCCCGAGCTGGTCCGCGACCCGCTGACGGCTGGACGGGCGCCGCGCGGCAAGGTCCAGTTGCGACAGTGGGGCGTCCCCACGATCCGCCTCGACGGCGCCCCGGAACTCGGCGGCGAGATGCGGCTGAGCGACTCCGCGCGGTTCGTGTTCGACGTGGCCGGGTTCGCCGCCGACCTGGTCGACCGCGGCCGCGTGCTGCCCTCGGTCGCGCCGGAGCGGGCCGTCGCGCGGTGGGTGCCGGTGCTGTCGGGAACGGACTCGGCTCGGTTCGCGGCGCTGCAGGCCGCGATGCCTCCCGCCTGCCGGTGCGAGGAGATCGTCAGCGACCCTGCGGAACTGGTGCGTGCGGCCCTCACGACCGCGGTCGACGAGCAGGTGCGGAGCCGGTTGAGCGGCGCCGCGCTCGCTCCGGCACGACGTGGCCGCGTGACGACGGCGGAGTCGTGGCTCGCCGCGCTCACCGGCGAACCCGCGTTCGACGCCGACCCGGTCGAGCTCTACGAACTGCGCGAGCAACTGGACCGCTGGCGGGACAGCGCGGGCAACGAGAGCCCGGTGCGCACGTGCTTCCGGCTGCGCTCGCCCGAGCAGCGCGAGGACGACGAGTGGGCCGTCGAGTTCCTGCTGCAGGCCGTCGACGAGCCGAGCGTTCTCGTGCCCGCGCACCAGGTGTGGTTCGCCGACGACGGCGTGCTGCGGCGCTGGATCCCGGCACCGCAGGAGCACCTGCTGGCCGATCTCGGCCGCGCGAGCAAGCTGCACCCCGAGCTGGACGAGGCGTTGCGCGGCTCGCATCCGGCCGAGATGGAGGTCGACGCGGAAGGCGCGTACCGGTTCCTGACAGCGGCGCCCGTGCTGGCGCAGGCCGGGTTCGGCGTGCTGCTGCCGTCGTGGTGGCAGCAGACCACGAAGCTCGGCCTGAAGCTCACCACGAAGAGCCGCGGCACGGCCGGAACCGTTGCCAAGGAGAGCGAGATCGGCCTGAAGTCCATTGTGGACTACAAGTGGGAGCTCGCCCTCGGCGAGGACACGCTGACCGACGCCGAGCTCGCCGAACTGGCCAGGGCGAAGGTGCCGCTGGTCAAGGTGCGCGGCCAGTGGGTGCAGGTCGATCAGAAACGGCTCGCCGCGGGACTCGCGTTCCTCAAGCGCGGCGGCGGGCAGATGACCGCGGCCGAAGTGATGCTCCACAGTGGACTCACCGAGGAGGACGAGAGCCTGCCGCTGCCGCTGATGTCCGTCGAGGCCGACGGCTGGCTCGGCGACCTGTTGTCCGGCAAGGCCGACGAGCAGATCGAACCCGTTGAGCCGCCGGAGAACTTCCTCGCGCAGCTGCGCCCGTACCAGCAGCGCGGTCTGGCCTGGCTCGCGTTCCTCGACAAGATCGGCCTCGGCGCGTGCCTCGCCGACGACATGGGTCTGGGCAAGACGGTTCAGCTGCTGGCGCTGGAAGCGTTGAACCGCAGTCACGGCAAGAGGCCGCCCACGTTGCTGATCTGCCCGATGTCGGTCGTCGGCAACTGGCAACGCGAGGCGGCGCGGTTCACCCCGGAACTCTCGGTGCACGTGCACCACGGCGCGGACCGCCTGGGCGGTGACGCGCTGCGCGAAGCCGTGGAGAGCAACGACCTCATCCTCACCACCTACGCGCTGGCCGCCCGCGACGCCGACGCGCTGAGCGACCTCGCCTTCGACCGCGTGGTGCTCGACGAGGCGCAGAACATCAAGAACAGCGCGACCCGCCAGTCCCAGGCCGTGCGCCAGATCAAGGCGCGCCACCGCGTCGCGCTGACCGGCACGCCCGTCGAGAACCGCCTGGCCGAGCTCTGGTCGATCATGGACTTCGCCAACCCCGGCGTGCTGGGCACGGTCAACACGTTCCGCGCCCGCTTCGCCGTCCCGGTGGAGCGGCACAACGACCAGGGCGCCGCCGCCCGCCTGCGCAAGATCACGAACCCGTTCGTGCTGCGCCGCGTGAAGACGGACCCGCGCATCATCAGCGACCTGCCCGACAAGGTCGAGATGCGCCAGCTGTGCAACCTCACCACCGAGCAGGCCTCGCTCTACCAGGCCGTCGTCAACGACATGCTGGAGAAGATCGAGGAAGCGGAGGGCATCGGCCGCAAGGGACTGGTGCTCGCGACCATGTCGAAGCTCAAGCAGGTCTGCAACCATCCGGCCCACTTCCTCGGCGACGGCTCCCGCGTCGCCGGCCGCTCCGGCAAGCTCGCGCGCCTGGAGGAGGTGCTCGAGGAAGTGCTCGCCGAGGGCGACAAGGCGTTGTGCTTCACGCAGTTCACCGAGTTCGGCAGCATGCTCGTGCCCTACCTGGCCGCGCGCTTCGACACCGAGGTGATGTTCCTGCACGGCGGCACGAACAAGGCCTCCCGCGACCGCATGGTCGAGCGCTTCCAGGACAAGAACGGCCCGTCGCTGTTCCTGTTGTCGCTCAAGGCAGGCGGCACCGGCCTCAACCTCACCGCCGCCAACCACGTGATCCACCTGGACCGCTGGTGGAACCCGGCCGTCGAGGACCAGGCGACCGACCGCGCGTTCCGCATCGGCCAGCGCCGCAACGTGCAGGTGCGCAAGTTCGTCTGCATCGGCACGCTGGAAGAACGCATCGACGCCATGATCGAGGAGAAGCGCGCCCTGGCCCAGCTGGTGGTCGGCGCCGGCGAGAACTGGCTCACCGACCTGTCCACCGCACAGCTGCGGGACCTGCTGACGCTGTCCGGGGAGGCCATCGGTGAGTGAGCACTGGTCGGGCGAACGCCCTCGCTTCGGCAAGACCATCAAGGTGGACAACGGCATCAAGGCGACGAGCAAACGCGGTGACATCGGCGCCACCTGGTGGTCGAGGCGGTTCATCGAGGTGCTGGAGTCGTTCGGCATGGGCGGCAGGCTGACCCGGGGCCGCAACTACGCGCGGCAGGGCCAGGTTCTGTCGTTGTCGCTGTCCACGAGCATGGTCGTCGCGCTGGTGCAGGGCTCGCGTCCCACGCCGTACAAGACGCGGATCGCGATCAAGTCGTTCACCGGCCAGGAATGGCAGCGCATCGAGCACGCACTGGCCGGAAAAGCCCTGTACGCCGCCAAGTTGCTGGCCGGCGAGATGCCGAGCGACATCGAGACGTTGTTCGCCTCCCTGGGGTTGCGGCTCTTCCCCGCGACGCAGCGCGAGCTGACGATGGACTGCAGCTGCCCGGACTGGGAGGTGCCGTGCAAGCACCTCGCCGCCACCTGTTACCTGCTGGCCGAGTCGTTCGACAAGGACCCGTTCGAGATCCTCGCCTGGCGTGGCCGCGGCCGTGAGGAACTGCTCGACCGCCTCCGTGCGTTGCGTGGAACCGTGCGTTCGGCTGTGGTGCGTGAGGAGGCGCCTCCGCTGACGAGGTGCCTGGACACGTTCTGGCAGAAGCAGACCGCCACGAGCATCAACCTCGGCGACCCGACCGCGGCGGTGCGTACGGACGCGGTGCTCGACCAGCTCGACGGCGTGCCGATCACGGTGGGCCGGTCGTCGCTGGCCGACCTGTTGCGTCCGGCGTATCTCGCTCTGAAGCCGGGCGACTAGTGTCCTGAGTCGTTAATTCTCTGACAGTAGGCGGCTAGGGACTCGAGGATCTGGTCTGCTGTGCGGGTCCAGACGTAGGGCTTGGGGTTGGTGTTCCACTGCTCGATCCAGCCGCGGATGTCTTTCTCCAGTGCGGTGACCGAGCGGTGGACGCCCCGGCGAAGAAGCTTGACGGTGATCTCGGCGAAGAAGCGTTCGACCAGGTTGAGCCAGCTTGAGCTGGTCGGGGTGAAGTGCAAGTGGAAGCGTGGGTGCTTGAGCAGCCACGTCTTCACCGCGGGTGTCTTGTGGGTACTGAGGTTGTCGAGGATGACGTGGACATCCAGGCCGGTGGGCACGTTCTTGTCGATAGTGCGCAGAAACGCCAGGAACTCCTGGTGCCGGTGACGGCGTTTCACCGCGCTGATCACCTGTCCGGTGGCGATCTCCAGCGCTGCGAACAGGCTCGTGGTGCCGTGCCGGATGTAGTCGAAACTCTGTCGCTCGGGCACGCCGGGCAGCATCGGCAACACCGGCGCCGAGCGGTCCAGTGCCTGAATTCCGGTCTTCTCGTCCACGCACAACACCACGGCTTTCGCGGGCGGGTCGAGATAGAGGCCGACGACATCGCGGACCTTGTCCACGAACAACGGATCCTTGCTGATCTTGAAGGTGTCGACCTTGTGCGGCTTGAGGCCGAACGCCCGCCAGATCCGCGAGACCGCCGACTGCGACATCCCGACCTGCGTGGCCAGTGACCGGGTCGACCAGTGCGTCGCGCCGACCGGCTTGGTCTCCAGTGTCGTGACCACGATCTGCTCGACCTGATCGTCGGTGATCGTGCGCGGCCGGCCTGGGCGAGGCTCGTCCGACAACCCGTCCAGCCGGTCGCGCAGGAACCGTGCCCGCCAGGTCGCCACCGTCTGACGGCCCAGGCTCAACTGTTGCGCCACAACGGTGTTCGACTCACCAGTCTCAGCACATGCCAGCACGATCCGGGCTCGCAACGCCAACGCCTGCGCAGTTGTCCGCCGACGCGTCCAGCTCTCCAGGACTCGACGTTCGTCATCGGACAGGGTCAGCGGCACCAGTTTCGGGTTCGGCACCGACACAATCTAGTGCTGATGCCGAATTAACGACTCAGGACACTAGAACAGGTCGTCGATCGACTTACCGGTGGACGGCTTGGTGCGGTCCGCTTCGTCGTGCAGCCGGCCGGTGACAGGACCGCGAGGCTTTCGTGGTGAGGCCAGGCCCGGGACGACTGCCGCGAACTGACCCCTGCGTGATCAGACCCAGCCGAGGCGCAGGAACACCGACGCATGCAGCCGCTCGGCGCCTGCATGCGGCCAGGTGTCGATGTTGTGAGATCCGCTGGGGCGCTGGGGTTCGGGCGCGTTGGGGCGCGGGAGGCAGCGCGGTTCGGACCGCGGACAGCTGTGTGAGAGGTGCACGCCGGCAATGCGGAGCGGCCGGGAACGGCAGGCGTTCGCCGGGACCGGCCGGCCGTGGACCCGTTGGGCGCTGTGCGGTCCGGGCGCGGTGGCGTGTGGGCGCGCGGAGGGCGTGGCGGCTCGGGTCTTGGGCGGACGGGTGGGTGGGCGGCTGTGGGCCGCCCTTGCCCGGAGGGTCAGCGGTGGAGTTTCTGCCTGGAGCGGTTGGCCAGCAGGGTCACGCCGGCGCCGGCGAGGCCTACCTGCAGGGCCAGTTCGATCCAGTCGATTCCCGAGGTGTTCGCGACGCCGAGGACCGTGGCGGCCGCGGTGCCCAGCAGGGCGGCGACGATGCCTACGAGGATGGTCGCGAGCAGCGAGACGTGTTGCCTGCCTGGGATCACCAGGCGGCCGAGACCACCGATGATGGCTCCGAAGAGCAGCGCGGTGAACAAGCCGCCGATTTCCACTGTTACCCCCTGAGACTCTGGTGCTTCCTACTCCAGAATCCGCTGGGCGCGGGCTTCGCGAATCAGGTCTTTCCCTGAGTGGCCCCTGACTTTCCCCCTAGCAGCACGGCGGCTGTGGCGGAGAGTTCGCGGCCGGGCACGTCCGGATCGCAGCCCACCCTCGCCAGGCGGGCGCGGATGGCCGTGGGGGAGCGCTGCATGTCGTCGGCCAGGGACCTGATCAGCGCGGGGGACAGGAGGTCGGTCGGGGTGAGCCAGGTGGTGCGCAGTTCGGTGTCGAGGGATTCGGTCCAGGGCTGGTTGGCGTTCGCGTGGCGAGAGGCGCGGCTGCGCAGGCGCGTGTGGGCGCCCAGGACGCGGGCGAGGAGCTTGCCGATCGTGGTGCCGCCCTCGACCGGCAGCCGGAGGCGGCCGTCCGCGACCACCTCGCCCGAGTCGAGCGAGCCCAGCAGGTCGAGCACCATCGATTCGTCGGAGTCGGTCGTCGCGCTCAGCCGGTAGTTGACCTCGCCGAGCTTGATCTCGTTGTGGAAGGTGGATGTCATGGGGTCGACGTTAGGGAGGGGGTCTGACTCTTTTTCCGGGGTGAGCCTCCGGAGAGGCCGTTGGGCGGGGGAGTTCACTCGAAGGGGTGGGGGCCACGCCTAACCCGACGTCACGGCGCTTCGCCCGGTACCGATGTCGGCGCGGTCTGCGGCCGCACGCCCCGCACCCCAGCCCGCGGCTGACCGCACCGTCACGCGTGAGGTGCGCGTACGCGTGAACATCTGCTCGAACAACGTGTCCACGGCCTGCTTGCGGTCCGCGAGCACCGGCAGCAGCCGCTCGTCCGAGACGATCGGGTCGTCCGGCGAGACCGGCGCAGCCGTCATGGCCTCCAGCCGCTCCCCGATCCGCGACGCGTACGCCACCAGGAACGCCTTCCGGAACGGCCGTGAGCGCGCCTCGCTGCCCTTCCCGGCCGGTCCACCGATGGCCACCATCGCCCGTGTCGCCTGCACGAGCAGGGACGTCGACAGGAGTTCCACGCTCTCCAGGTCCACTTCGTCACCCACGAGAGCGATGAAGCCGAACCCGTCGTAGGCCACTGCCCGCGACCGGAACGCCTCCGCGACCACGTGCACGAGCTGCGCCTTCTCCTTGAAGTAGCTCTTGTCCAGCCACATCCGCCGCGACGTCGCCTCCGCCGGCAGGTCCGCGTCGAGCATCGCCCGCTCCAGCGCGTGCCGGTTCATCAGCTCCTGAGCCTTGGCCGACAGCGCCTCCGCCTCCTCGGGGAACGCCGTCGACTCGGCCTTCGCCAGCAGGCCTCGCACCCGGTTGAGCACCTTCGGGTCCAGCCCCGCGCGCACGGCGAACATCAACACGTCGCCCGGCAACGGCAGGATGTGCGGCAACGAAGGCAACCGCCCGAGGAACTTCAACAACTCGGCGGCCGTGCGGTTCGCATACGACATCGTCTCGATGTGACGCGTCGCCCACGCCTCGATCAGCGGCCCCTCCCACCACACCGAGGCGCCGATCTCGTCCAGCTGACGCTGCCACCGCGGATGCACGGTCGCCTCGGCATGCGGCGAACAGGACAAAGCGATCACGTCCACCACGAGGGACGAGGCCGACTCGTCGAGCGAACGCGACACGATCTCGCGAAGGTCGTACGGCAGCCAGCCGCGCTGCCAGAGCGCGTCGACCGCTTTCACCAGTTCCACGCCATTCAGTATGAGACGTCCGCCATGTGCAAAGGACGGGGACCACCTGGTAGACACGGGATGTGATCGAGCTCCAGTTCCGCGGCCGGACCGTCGTCCGCGACCACGCGCTGGTGATGGCGATCATCAACCGCACGCCGGACTCGTTCTACGACAAGGGCGCCACCTACGCCGAGGACGTGGCCATGGAGGCCGTGCACCGCGTCGTGGACGAGGGCGCGGACATCGTGGACATCGGCGGTGTGAAGGCAGGCCCCGGCGATCTGGTCGACTCCGGCGAGGAAGTCCGCCGCGTCGTGCCGTTCATCACCCGCGTGCGCGACGCCTACCCGGACCTCATCATCAGCAGCGACACCTGGCGCGCCGACGTCGGCCGGCTCGTCTGCGAGGCCGGCGCCGACCTGCTCAACGACACGTGGGCGGGCGCGGACCCGCAACTGGCCGAGGTCGCCGCGGAGTACGGCGCCGGCTACGTCTGCTCGCACACGGGCGGTGCGCGGCCCCGCACGCGTCCGCATAGGGTTAGTTATCCGAACCTCGTCGCGGACGTCATCGCGGAGACGACGACGCGCGCGGAACGGGTGGTCGCGCTCGGTGTGCCTCGCAAGAGCGTGCTGATCGACCCCACACACGACTTCGGCAAGAACACATGGCACAGCCTCGCGCTGGTGCGGCACACGGACGAGCTGGTGGCGACCGGGTGGCCGGTGCTGATGGCGTTGTCCAACAAGGACTTCGTCGGGGAGACCCTCGGCGTGGAACTGCACGAGCGCGTCGAGGGAACCCTCGTCGCGACCGTGATCGCGGCGTTGGCGGGCGCCGCGGTCTTTCGCGCGCACGAGGTGGCGCGCACCAGACGAGTACTCGAGTCCGTCGCTCGACTCTGAGCTGGAGGTAACAGGTGGACGACGTCTTCGCCCGGTTCTCGGACGACCGGTGGGACGACTTCCTCGACGAACTCGACAAGATCCGCGTGAGCGTGGTGGATCCCGCGGAACTGCAGCAGATGAAGGTGACCGCGCGCCGCGACGCACGGGAGGCGGGCACTCAGCCGTTGCTCGTGCGGATGGCCCTCGCGGATCACTACCTGAACCTGCTCGCCGTCGGCGTGTGGGCGGGCGACGAGAGCTGGCGTGCCGATCTGCGCGACCTGGTCGTCTCTCTCGTGCCCGAGGACGACGAGCCACGTGACGACGCCTTGTTGAGCTCTGTCATCGCCGTGGTGCTCGCACAGCTGCTGCAGGACGCACGGCTGCGCGGAGGTTCTGAGGCCGACGTCATCGCACGGTCGGCGTGGGAGAAGGCCCAGGAGTGGGCGGCCTACGCGGAGGACCGTCACGTCGAACGGCTCCTGCACGCCTCCACGGAGGCCGGTGCGCGCGTCGTGACGGAGTCGGAGGTGCGGGAGGTCATCGAACTGGCCACGGCCGCGGCGGACGACCAGCACGCCGAGACGATCGCCGCGCTGGAGACCGAGGGCTTCACCGCGGAGTTCATGAACGGCGTGTGGGTGGTGGAGGGCGAGTTCCGCAACGCCGTGCGGGCCGCTGCGCGCGCGATCACGCTCACGGGCCATGGCTGCGTCCTCGCGCGCAACATTCGGTCATCGGCCGTGATGTTGTGGCACGAGAACACTCTCGCCATGGCGGACTCGAAGGTGCCGCGCTGGCGCGTCTACCCGATCCTCGCGCCCGTTACGCCGCAATCGAAGTTTTCCGGAGGTGAAGGTCTCCCGTTCACCCGCGAGACACACCCGTTGGCACCCGCTCCGGAAGTCGTGCGCCGGTTGGCCGACGCCGTTGGTGTCAACCTGTCCCATCTGCTGGCTGCATTGCGGTGAAAGGGTGATCTTTGCCTTTCCGCTACCTCGACTCGTTATCTTGGTGTCATGCCCAGATTTGCCGAGTTCGATGTGGAAGGCCTGCGTAAATCCAGCGCCGTCGCCGACTTTCCCTGGTCAGAGACGTGGGTCACGTTGATCCGCGTTGATGCCAAGGGAGTTGTGCGGCAAGCCAAGTCGTTGACCGAGAAAGCTTCTTTGCTGACCGTCGCGTCAGACAAGGACCTGGTCATCGCGTCCTGCCCCGAGATTTACGCGGTCGACGACCTGGTGGCGGCTCGTGCCGCTGTCAGGGCTTCGGTCGCACGCGAAATGATCCCAAGCCTCGGATGAATGACTCCCGCCACTCGGGCTCAGCGGCGAGCACGAGTTCCGGGAATCGTCGAAGGAGCGTTCCGAACGCGATCTCGCCCTCGACACGTGCCAGCCGCGCCCCCACGCAGTAGTGGATCCCGTGACCGAACCCGACGTGTGGGTTTCGACCCAGCTGCAGCACGTCCGGATCGGGGTACCGGGACGGATCCCGGTTCGCCGCCCCAAGTGAGACGGTGACCTGCGAAGATCTCGGAATCGTGACCCCTCCGATCACCACGTCGGCAGTGGCGACACGACCCAGACCCAGCGCGAACGGACCGTCGTGGCGCAGGAACTCCTCGACGGCCTCCGGAATCAGGATCGGATCGTCGACCAGCGACCGCCTCAGGGCGGGATCGCGCAGCAGGGCGAGCAGGCCGCTGCCGATGAGCTGCGAGGTCGTCTCATGACCTGCTGTGATGAGCAACACAAGGGTGCTCACGAGGTTCGGTTCGTCGCGGAGCTCGGTGATGACGTCGTCACCGGGCTCTTTTCTGTGCACGAGGTCCTGCGCGTAGGCGGCGAACCTGCCGTAGGCCTCGGCCATGGTCGCCGGTGAGAGCAGCTCCGCGGTCAGCTTCTGGACCTCGTCTCTGTCCTCTTTGGGCACACCTAGGAGTTCACATATGACAGTGATCGGCAGCGGATAGGCGAACGTGTCGATGACGTCCACCTCCTCCGCGTCCTGCCACGCGTCGAGCAGCTCGTTGGCGATCTCCTCGATGCGTGGCCGTAGCGCTTCCATCCGCCGTGCGGAGAACGCGCGTGTGATGGGCTTGCGCAACCGGGTGTGCTCCGGCGGGTCGGTGTGGTTCAGCATGCCGCCGGGGATGATGGTGCTGCTGAGGCAAGGGTGGCCGAGCGCCTGCACGACGTCGTCGTAGCGGCTGATCATCCATGACTGCTGGCCGTCCGGGGTCTCGATCAACGCGGGCCCGCGCTCGCGCCACTCGTCGAAGTACGGGGTCGGATCGGTGTAGAAGCTCATGCCGTCATGGTGTTGTTCGCGCTGGTCAGAGGCATGAGTAGGCGATCACCCATCTTGGCGGCGCGGATCACCTAGCCTGACGGGGTGGGGTGGCCGTTCGTGGGGAGGGACGCCGAACTCGCCGCGGTCCGCCGTGCGGTGCGTGGTGCGGGGCTGATCGTGGCTGGTCCTGCCGGCGTGGGCAAGACGCGGTTGCTGGACGAGGTCGGGTGCGACGTCTGGTTGCGTGCGACAGCGGCGATGTCGGAGATTCCACTTGGTGTGATGGCGCCTTTCTTGCCGTTGGTTGATCCCTCGCCGTTGGCGATGTTGACCGCCGCACGGACCGCGTTGCGCGATCGCGTCGTGGTGGTCGACGACGTGCATCTGCTCGATGGCGCGTCGGCAGGCCTGTTGCACCAGCTCGTGCACCATCGGGAAGCCGTCGTGGTGGCGACGCTGCGGTCGGGTGAGCGCGCACCGGATCCGGTGGTGGCGCTGTGGAAGGACGAGCTGCTGCCGCGCATCGAGCTCGAACCGCTCGGACGCGCCGCGGTCGTCGAGGTGCTGGAGACCGTGCTCGGCGGCGTGCTGGACAGTGCGACGGCCGATCGACTGTGGACGGCGTCAGCAGGAAACATGTTGCTGCTGCGAGAGATGCACTTCGCCGCGCAGTGGGTGTCGCACGGCGGTGTGTGGTCGTTGGACGGTCCACTGCCGTTGTCGCCACGGCTCGTGGAGTTGATCGAGGCGCACCTCGCCGCGGTGCCCGCCGAGGAACGCCGGGTGCTGGAGCTGCTCGCGTTCGGCGAACCGCTGGACCTGGCCGCGTCGGAGGCGTTGGACGGGCTCGTGACCGTGACCGATGAGGGACTGAGGCTCGCGCATCCGTTGTACGGCGAGGTGTTGCGCGCGCAGTGCCCTCCTCTGCGCAAGCGCAACCATCAGCGGTACCTGGCTTCCGTGCTCGACGATCCGTTGCGAGTAGCCGTGTTGCGGCTGGACAGCGGTACGGCGGACGACCCCACACAGTTGCTGCGGGCCGCTTTCCTCGCTGCTTCAACAGGTGGAGTCGTTCTGGCAGAACGGCTCGCACGTGCCGCGTGGTCCGTCGGTGGTGGCGTGGAGGCCGCACGGCAGTTGGCCTACGTGCTGGTGTTCACGGATCGTGCGGAGGAGGCCGAGGAGCTCTTCGCACGGGTCGCGACCGACGACGACCCGATCGAGGTCCGCACCATGCGCGCGATGAACCTCGGATGGGCGCTCGGGCGCACCGAGGAAGCCGCGGAGATGATCGTGATGCCGGCGGGCCGGGCCGCGCTCCTGTTCTTCGCCGGCAAGTACGACGAGGCTCGTGCGCTGCTCTCGTACGCCGATCCAGCCGAAGCGGCGATCCTCGCGATGATCGACGTGGTGCAGGGCAGGTACACGGGACCGTTCCCGGTCGTCCCGCCGAACCCCGACATCGGGCTGGGCGCCGAGATGAACGCGTTCTCCGAGGTGTTCGTGCACGCCTTGCACGGTGAACTGGCTCGTGCGGAACGTCTTGCCGTGCAAGCGCATCGGGAGAAGGCCGAGTGGGATTCCATGCGGTCGAGCTGGGCCGTTTCGTGTGCCGGGTTGGCACGGGCGGGTGGCCGTTTGCTCGAAGCACGGCGCCTGCTGCGAGAGGCACGGCCCGTGCAGCCGTTCGTACGACTCTGCGAACTCGCCCACGTGGAGGCGTTGCTGGGCAACGACGCGCGTGCGCTGCTGGCGGAGGCGGAAGAGCTGGCGCCGCCGGGGATGCGCCCGTACGGCATCGGGCTGTGGCAGGCGCGAATCTGGGCCGGTGGGACGTCACCTTTCGAGGCGGTGCGGGACGCACGGGCGCACAGCGAGTTCGCCGCCGAGGCGGTGTTCCTGCACGAGGCCGTCCGGCTCGGGCGCGCCTCCGACGCGCTCGAACGGCTGCGGGAACTCGCCGCCACGACGACCGGGCTGCTGGTCCCGGTGTACGCCGCACATGCGGAGGCGTTGGTGCGCAACGACTCCACCGCGCTGGAAGAGGTGGCCGCGCGGTTCGAGGAGGCCGGGTACGTGCTGTTCGCGGCCGAAGCTGCTGCCGCGTCGGGCAATCGGGCGTTGTTCGGGCGGCTGGTGAGGCAATGCGAGGGCGCACAAACGCCCGCGTTGGCGAGGATGACGCTGACGCCACTCACCCGCCGTGAGCGCGAGGTGGCCGTGCTGGCCGCACGGGGCCTGACGAACAAGGAGATCGCCGAGTCGTTGGTGATCTCCGTGCGGACCGTCGACAACCACCTCTCCAACGCCTACGTGAAGCTCGGGATCGCGACCCGCGGTGAGCTCGCGTTGGTCCTTACGGATGACCTCGGCGTACGGGGATAACGCGCGGCACGGGTCCGAACGACAGGTCCGGCATGAGCAACGGGTACGCGGTCGTCGACGTCGAGACCACCGGACTTTCACCTGGTCAGCACCACCGGGTGATCGAGGTCGCCGTCGTGCACCTCGACGCGTCCGGCCGCCGGGTGGACGAGTGGTGCACGCTGGTCAACCCGCGCCGCGACCTCGGCGCCCAGCACGTGCACGGCATCAGCGCCGCGGACGCCCGGCGCGCGCCCGAGTTCGCCGGTGTCGCCGGTGAGCTCGCCGCGAGGCTGTCGGGACGGGTGCTTGTCGCGCACAACCTGTCGTTCGACCTGCGGTTCCTGCGGGCCGAATTCGCGAGGCTCGGTCACGAGCTCTTCGCGGAGGGGCTCTGCACGATGGACCTCGCCGGCCGGTATCTCGGTGCCTCGTCACGGTCGCTCGCCGCGTGCTGCGAGGTGGCCGGCGTGCCGATGGGCACCGCGCACTCCGCGCTGCACGACGCGCGGGCGTCCGCGGGGCTGCTGGCGCGTTGCCTGGACCGCGTCGGGGGCGTGGAGCCGGTACGTCTGACGGTGCCACGAACCCTGAACGCGTTCGCCGTGCAACGCAGCCATCCCCACGGAACCGAACAGCACTTCCTGGCGAAGCTCGTGCGGCTGCTGCCTCGGGTGGACACCGCGTCGGGCGACGAGTACCTCGACGTGCTCGACCGGGCGCTGGTTGACCGGCACCTGACGCTGGAGGAACAGGAAGAGCTGCTCGAAGTGGCTCGCGCGCTCGATCTCGGCCTGCCGCAGGTGATGGAGCTGCACCGCGGTTACCTCGCCGCGCTCGCCGACGCCGCCTGGGAGGACGGCAGGGTGACCGCGGACGAGGAGGCGGACCTGCGGCTGGTCGCGTCGTTGCTCGGCGTGGACGTCGGCGACGCGCTGCGTGGGCCGGTCCGGCTCTCGCTGGGGGATCTCGTCGTCTTCACCGGCCAGATGCGCGAAGGCCGTGACGTGTGGGAGAACCGGGCGCTGTCGGCCGGGCTCACCGTGAAGGCCGGCGTGACGAAGCGGACCGCGGTGGTGATCGCGGCGGACCCGGACTCCATGTCGGGCAAGGCGGACAAGGCGCGCACGTACGGGATTCCGGTGGTGTCCGAGAACCTGTTCGCCGGTCTGCTCGGTCAGCTGAGCGGGTCGGCATGAGCGCGATGGACCGGGTGGCCGCGCGCCGGTGGCACACGAAGCGAGAAGGCCCGCTGGACATGAAGGAGAAGGGGCCGGACCTCTACCTCGTACTGGCCTGAAGGTTGGCATGCAGTCCAGCGTGCGCACGGAACTGTGGGACGCCGCGGAGATCTATCCGCGGCGCAACCCGTCGTTCCCGCTCACTTCCGAACAACGCGAACTGCTTGCATTGCTCGGAAGTTAGTCATCGGCCGTGAGGCTGTGCCCGTCCCACGTGAAGCGCACGGTCGTCACGGCGTCGTCCCCATCGGTGCCGGTCGTGAGCTGGTGGATGGCGATGCCGGTCAGCTCCCGGTAGTCGCACCACTCGTGGTCCGACGTGAGCACCAGGTCGAGGTCGAAGTTGACCAGCAGTTCCAGCAGCTGGCCGCGGTTGGTCGCGTCGACGCCGACGAAGACCTCGTCCAGCAGGATCAGTCGGGGTGCGGTCGGCGTGGCGTGGTAGTGCGCGGCCGCCGCGGCGAACAGCGGGAGGTGCAGCACGATGGCCTTCTCGCCGCCGGACAACGCGCCGTGCACCCGTTTGGTGACCGGGACCCAGCCTTCGCCCCTGTCCACCTTCACGACGAACTGGTGCCACGTCGTGTAGTCGAGCACCTGGGCGAGTTGTTGTTCCCAGCCCGTTGCGGAGTCGTGTGCGCGTGCTTCTTCCACGCGCTCACGGAAGAACTGGTGCAGCAGCTCGCGTTCGTCGTCGTTCAGGTCCGATCGCAGCAGGAGATCGCGCGCCTCTCGGGTGCCCGGCGGTAGCTGGGGATCGACCTGCCAGTCGAGCTGTACGCGGATGCCGGACGCGGTTTGGACGCGCTCCAAGCGTTGGTTCATGGTGGCGACCAGCTCGGAGGCGCCCTGGATGCGTTGGGCGATGTGCCTTCGGGTGTCGCCGGTGAGGGTCTGGTCGAAGAGGTCGCGTTCGACGTCCGTGATGTGCGTGCGCACGCGGTCGCGTTCTGCCTGCAACGTCTGCAGCAGGGCCTGCGCACCCATGCGCGCGCCGTCCAGCGTCGCGGTCAGAACTGTCACGTCGTCGTCGGGGTCGAGCGACAGGTCGATGCGGCCCGCGAGTTGCTGCCGGGCCTGGTGCACGGCGAGACCGAGGCGGGACTCGAAGTCGCGGATCAGGCGCGGATCCACCACGTCCTCGGGCACCTCACCGGCGTCGGCGGGAAGGTGTCCGCTGGTCAGGTGCCGGTAGCGGGCCTCGGCCGCGTCACGCGCGACGGTGGCCTCGGCGGCACGGGAGGTGTCGATCTTGCGCTTTTCCTCCAACGTGCCGAGTGTGCGCGCCAGGCCGGTTTGCTTGTCCTGCAGCGTTTCGCGTTCCTCGGCCAATGCGAGTGCCTTGGTGCGCAACGTGATGAGCTGCTGGTCGAGGGCGTGGAACTCGGAGCCCGCGGACCGTTCGACGGTCTCCAGCGTGATGGCGAGGTCGGCGGCTTCCTGGTGACGGGCGGCCGACGTCTCCTCTGCCTCGTCGGCCAGCGTGCTGCTCAGCGAGGCACGGTTGCCGGCGTCGAGCGACAACGCTTCCGCGGCGAAGGCGTCGTGACGGTCGTCGAGCCAGCGGTGGCCCGTCGTGCCGAACGCGGACAGCGCCTCCACGTCGGGCACCTCGGTGCTCAGGCTGTGCCGGGCGACGGCGGCCTCCGCCTCGGCGACCCGCCCGGTCGCGGCCGCGACTGCGTCCTTCCTCGCCGCGCACCGCAACTGGGCCTTCGTGCGCTGGTCCTCGGCGATCTCGATCGGGTCGGCCGAGGGCTGCCTGGCCAGTTCGCCGGCCAGGGTCGCCCGGCGCACCGCGATCTGGTTCAGCGCGGCGTCCACACCGGACAGATCGGTGGCGAGCTGCTCGATCAGGCCGGTGAGCTCGGCGATGCGCCCGGCGCGGGCGCGTTTGCGCGAATCGGCGCCGATGTAGGTGGGCAGGGGCTTGGTCCAGCGGCCGTGCGCGTTGGCCAGTCGCCACGTCCCGTCCGCGCCGATCGCGATGGCGTGGCCGGTGGCCGTCTCGCCGAACGCAATGCCTTCCAGGAACCGGTGACAGCGCTCGTCGTCGGTGACGAGCACCTCCAGCAGCGTGTAACCGGGAGCGGGAGGCGCCAGCGTCGGTTCGACGAAACGGTCCTGGGTGGGGAGGCCGAACGAGTTGTCCGCCGCGAGCCACGCGTCGAGCAGGCCCGAGGCCTCCAGCGCTGCCTCGACCGCACCGCACACGGCCGTTGGCGTGCCAGGGCGGAAGTCGACCAGACGCCACAACGGAGCGCCCGCGGCGGAAACGCGGTAATCGTCGGCGCGCGTGTACGGCGCGGGCGGCGGCACATCGACCTGATTGGCGAGCTTCTCGCGGATGGAGTTGTACTGCGAGAGCTGGCCGTTCAACGCCGTGCGCGTCTCGTCCAGGCGCGCCTCGATGCGGCTGAACTCCTCGCGGGAGAGAGCGGCGGCCTCGACGATCTCGCTGTGCTCGGACACGCTCAGTTCAGAGCAGCCGTGTGCCCACGTCTCGAAGTCCGCTCCGAACTTCGCAAACGCTTGCTCGAACGCCTGCTGCGCCGCGATCTCCGCTTCCGTGGCTAGTTCGAGCTCGTCACGGGTTTCCTCAAGCCGTTGGCGTGCGGCGTCCCGTGCGTCGACAGCTCTCTTGTGCGCGGCGACGGCCCGCATGATCGAAGTGATCTCGGCGGAACGGGACTCGACGGCGGCGGTGAGCAGCTGCCGTCCCGCCCGTGCGTCGGCGCCCGACTCGATCTCCTCGAAGACCGACGGCATGCCCGCCCGTTCGGCGGCTTCCCGTGCCTGCACGGCGGAACGCCGCAGCTCATCGGCTCGTGCGGCCGCGTCGGACTTGGCCTGCGCGGCCTGTTCTTCCTCGGCAACGGCCCGTGCGCGCAGTTTCGCGGCGTGCCCGGCGGCCTCCGACGCGCGCAGGGTCGCGGCGGAAAGCTGCTGCCGCAACAGGTCGAGCTGCTTGCCCTCCTGGTACGCGGGCAGATCGGAGATGCCGGAGATCTCCGCGTCGACCGCGCTCGCCTCGCGTCCCAGCGCCGTGAGCTGGTCGAACGCCTCGTCGGTCAGCGTGATCTGGCGCTGGTAACGCCGTTCGCTCATCCGCGCGGCCCGCGTCAGGTCCTCGAGCTGCTCGGTCGTCGACTCCAACGTCCTTGCAGCCACTCCAAGAACGCGCTGGGCGTAGACGCGCTGGACGTCCGCGAGCCGTTCGGCGGTGGCGATCTCCTCGTCGAGGCGCCGCAGCCCTTCGCGCCGTCGGTCGAGCCGTTCGAACCCCTCGGCGATCTCGGTCAGATCGGACTGGTCCAGCGGCGGAAGTGCCTTGGACAGCAACGAGGACAGCACGCTCGGGTCGAGCCGTTCGGACAGCTTCGGCGTGCGCAGCTGCAGCAGCGCGGTGATCAGCGAGTCGTACCGTTGCTCGGTCACGCCGGGGAACAACGTCGTCCGCACCGCGTGGCGGTAATCGGCCGGTGAGGCGTGTACAACGCCGTGTTCACCAATCGCCGCAACGAGATCCGTCTTGGTCAACGGGCGCCCGGCCTCGTTCACCAGCGCCAGATCGCCGACCCGCAGCGACGTCGTGAAGTACGTGGCGTTGACGTTCGACGTGTTCGTAGTGGCCTGGAGCCGCGCACCGCACGTGAACCACTGCTCGCCGTGCTGGAACTCCAGCCACACGTAACCGACGCGCGTGCTGCCCTGGTTGCCCTCGCCCATGAGGTTCCAGTGCATCGTGCGGTCCGCGCTGCCGAACGTCGACAGCCGGTGCGGACGCAGGTTCGCGTCGAACAGGTACGGCAGCAGCAGCTCGAGCGCCTTCGACTTGCCCGTGCCGTTGGGGCCTCTGAGCAGCAGTCTGCCCTGGTAGAACGAGAAGATCTCGTCGTAGTAGCGCCAGACGTTGATGATGCCGGCGCGGCTGGGTTGCCACCGGTCAGTCATTGAGCTCCTCGACCGCGTACCTGGCTGCGGCGGGCAGCCTGTGAACGGTGCCGTTCTTCGTGCGTGCGAGTCCGAACATCTCGAGCAGTTCGAGCCCGTCCGCCGTGAGCCTGCCCGCGCCACCGTCCGACTGGTAGGCGTTGGCCCACGTGCGGAACTTCGTGAGCAGCTCGCGTGTCTCCTCGACCAGTTCCTCGGTGGTCGCCGGACCTTGTGCCAACCGGTCGAGCAACAACAACGCGGCGACCTTCGCGTTGTTGTCGTCGTCCGGGAACCTCGTGTCCGTGGCGATCGCGTCCGCATCCACCACGAGAAAACCCTCGGCGCGTTCCTCCAGCGTGCAACCGGCGAGCCCGACGCCCGTCTGGACGACCTTGCGCCCGGTCGGCGAGGCCAGGAACGCCAGCTGGCTCGCGTTCAGATCTTCCTTGTACACCACGGGGTCGTCGATCAGCCTGCGCATCACGGAGTGTCGTTGCCACAGGCTGCGGTGCGCGTTGTCATAGCGGGTCTCCCGGGTGAGGTCCCCGACCGTGTCCACTGTGGAGGGTGGCGCGGGTGCGGCCAGCAGGCGTGTGATGAGCGTCGGGTCCGCGCGGACCTGCTCGTCGGTCTCGACCGCGCCGTGTTCCTCGAGGAACGTCAGCACGTCGTTGAACGCGTTCCGGTCGCTGCGCCTGGCCGGGTCGAACTGGACGCCGTCAGTGGCCGCGTGCTTCGTGCGCGTCGTCAGCTCGTCGAGCGTCATCGTCGGCGTGGTCAGCAGTTCCGCGCACACGAGACACAGCAGGATGTACCGCCGCCGATCGAACGCCGGTCGCGTGCGGTCAGGCCGTTGCGTGGTCTTGAACAGACGCGCGTATCCGGCACGTGGCTCGACATGGACCCGCCAGCCGCAGTAGTAGTCGAACCACTTCACGATCGGTTCGCGGCGCCTTCTGATGAGGTCGAACCCGTCGTGGTCCAGCGTCGCCGTCAGCAACGGACGCACGAGCAGCAGACGAACACCACGCGCCACCTCTTCGCTCTCCAGCCGTGCGAGCTGGTTCCCCGTGCGGCTCATCGGCTCTGCACGTCGATCACGTAGTCGGGCCCGCTCAGCGTGCCCTTCTGGGTGGTCATGGTCGCCCAGCCACGCGCGTTGCGCAGGTTGATCTGCATCCGCCCGTCACTCGTGCCGGCCGTGCGCGTGCCGGTGCTGTCCGGATCGCTGCCGAGCGCCCGCCCGACCAGGTCGATCAGCCGGTGGAACGTGTCGTGGTCGAGGTTGGTGAGCGTCGAGATCCGGACTGCTCCGTCGGTCTGGATCTGCGACCAGGCGTATTCGAGCTCCTCGCGCTCCTTCTGCGCCCGTTCCCGGCGGTTGCGACGCACCTCGTCGACGTTGCGAACCTTGCCGGTGGCACCGATGTGCTCCTGCTTGCCGGTAGCGCGCAGCTGCGGCGACACGGGCACCGGCGGCGTGTTGTGCCACGCCTCGCCGCTCGGCATCAGTTCCCCGTCGGTGTGCGCGAGGTGAGCGTGCCGAGCCGGCCACAGTCCGAACGCGGCGTTGAACAGCTCGTGCGCCTCGTCCTCGGTCTCGGTCCGCGCGAACCACCGCGCCAACGCCCTGAAGTCGGCCGCGGTGTTCGTCGGCTTGCGCTGCTCGCTGATCCGGTCGAGCACCCGCAACAACTGCACGATCGCCTTGCGCGACACGTCCTGCAGCTCGTCGACGCGCGGCGGGTTGTCGTGAAACCAGCTCTTGAGGTTGCTCCAACGCTCTTTGCGCTGCTGAAGCCACAGCTCGTCGCTCTGGTGGAGCCCGGCGCCGTTGCGCGCGCGTTCGTGCAGTTCAGTCGCGTCGATGCCCGCGATGGTCTCGCGGATCTTCTGCTTGCGCGCGTCCAGATCCGCGATGAAGTCACGCAGGTAGGTGATCGTCGTGCGCTTGACGTCCTGGAACGTGGCGAGGTCGGTCTGCTCGTCCCTCAGGAGCCTTTGCAGGTCCGCGTTGAACCGCGTCGTGCCGGTCTCGAAGGCGTCGATGTGCCCTTCGAGCTGGGTGAGCGCCGTGAAGGCGCCGCGGTCGTCCAGCGGCTTGGCCAGGTCGTCGAGGTGGGCCGCGATCGCGTCGAGCACCGCGGTCTGCAGCGAACCGTTGCCGCTGAGGGTGTCGAGCGCGTGTTTGAGGCCGGCGCACGCGGCCTCGCCGAGTTTGGTGAGCCCGTAGCGGTGCTGCGTCGCGTCCAGCAGGCCCCAGCCACGGAGAGCGTTGAGGGACGTTTGGAGCTCGTCGTCCGTCACCTGCTCGGACCAGCCGACGTTCCTCAGCCGTTGCTGCACGTCATCGGCCGTGAGGACGGTCTGCAGGCGCTCGTTCGCCACCCCGAACACGCGCATCACCGCAGTGTGCAGCTCCGCGTGGGCGGTCGTGGTGAAGCGGAACAGGTCCGCGGGCACCGGTGGGAACGTCGTCACCTGTGCCACCGTAGCTGGCGTTGTAGGGCTTTCGGGTGACAGGGCGGGCGCCGGATTCCCGTGACGGAATCCAGGTACCGACCGGGGAGCTCGTGCCATCGGCAGGTGGAAACGGAAGGCCTCCTTCGCGAGGTGGCCGTGGAGCTGGAGCCCGCACACCCTGGAGTGGCTCGCGGCCGGTGCCGAGTCCCCGCCGGCTACCTGACGAACAAGGTGCGCCGCGCTCACCGGGAGCAGTGGTGACTGCCAGGGGATCGCGGGCAGGTGGTGATCACGATGGGGTGATCCCCGTGGTGGCGTTGATCGACGAACGGCTCGCGTTGGGCTGTTCGGCCTAATCTCCCGCCATGCGGACGAGGCTGACTCCCATGCAGCAGGCGGTGGTGGACGCCGGGCGTCCGTTGCCGCAGCTGACCGATCCGTTGGAGGTCGAGCTCCAGGTCAGTTCGTTCGCGGGGCCGTTCGCTGACAACGAGGAGTTGTGGGAGGTCGTCGTCCGGCATCTGGAGGAGGTGCCGAGCCGGCGTAGTGCGGCGCTGTTGACGGCGCTCGGGCATTTGCTTCCTGGGCGGTCCGGGGTGTGGGCGCAGGAGGCGGCTCGGCATCAGGACGAGCCTCAGTGGGATCTGGGAGCGCTCTCATTTGGGGAATGCTGGATTGGTGACCGGTCGATCGACGCGGGATATCTGGCACTGCTGTGCAGTTATTCGTACGGGGAGTCGCCGCACGCGATGGTTTTCATGATCGACGAAATCAGCGGCAGCCTCACGCGGCATGCGTTTCTGACTCGTCAGGTCGAGGAGGCGCTGGCTCGGCTGAGGGAGGAGATGCGGTTGGAGCTGATCACCCCGGTGGCGGCTCACTGGCTGCTCAGCCGCAGCTACGACCGGTTTGAGCGGCGGCCTGGGCTCGGTGTGAGCATGGACGTGCACCAGACTCGGCTGGTGGCGCGCAGGCGGATTGCGCTGGCGATGAATTAGCGGTGGCCTGTGCGAATCGCAACGTGGTGATTCATCCGACTGTGCAGAGTGTCTGTAGCTCGATCGTGGCTCGGCTATTACTGTCCGGGTTGTCGATCACAGGGCGGAGGGATGATCATGACCGCTCTTCTCGGGCGCGATGATCAGGCTCTCAGTCGTGTCCCTGACCAGGCGCGGCACCCTTGGTTGTCGGTCGCGACCCAGCGCTTCGGACAGACGACCGCGCTGAGTCAGTTGCTGCTGGGCGCGACCCTCGGCTTCGGCATGACGTTCTGGGACGCGTTCATCGCGCTCACGATCGGGGCAGTGCTTCTCAACGCCGTGGCGATCACTGTCGGTGTCATCGGGCAGCGGGAAGGTCTTTCCACGGCCATCCTCACGCGGTGGACCGGCTTCGGGCACGCCGGGTCGGCGGTGCTCGGGCTGATCATCGCCCTGTCGTGCACCGGGTGGTTCGGGGTGCAGACGGGGCTGGCCGGGGCAACGCTCGCCGGGGTGGCCGGGGTGTTGCCGGCGCCGGTGTGGTCGCTGCTCTTTGGCATCGTTGTCACGGTCATCGCTGCCTACGGCGTGCGGTGGATGGCGTGGACCTCGTACGTCGCGGTGCCCGCGTTCCTGGCCCTGTTGCTCTGGCTCGTGCTGACCAACGTCAACGATGTCAGCGCTGCTCTCGCCGGTCCGGCTCCGGGGCCGGCGATCGGGATGCTGACCGCGATCACGCTGGTCACCGGCAGTTTCATCGTGGGCGCGGCGATCGCGCCGGACATGACTCGCTTCAACCGCAACGAGTGGGACGTCGTCAAGCAGACCGTTCTGGGGATCACGCTCGGCGAGTGGGTCATCAGCCTCGCCGGGGTGGTGCTCGCTCGGGGGGTCGGCACGACCGACGTCATGGGCGTCATCAGTTCGTCCGGTGGCTGGATCGGCGCGTTGATCGTGGTCACGGCGGTCTTGAAGATCAACGACTGGAACCTCTACTCCGCCTCGCTCGGGATCGTGAACCTCGTCGACGCCGTGTTCGCCGTGAGGATCAGCCGGGCGCAGGTGACGATCATGGTCGGGTGCGCGGGCAGTTTCCTCGCGGCGGCGGGGATCGTGCACCAGTTCAGCCACTTCCTGGTGTTGCTGGGTGTGGTGTTCCCGCCCGTCGCCGGGATCATGGTCGCCGAGTACTACGTCGTGCGGCGGTGGCGCAACGAGATCATCTCCACGCGGCCGTACGTGCCGCGGTCGGCGCCTTCGTGGGTGCCCGTCACCGTGGTCGTCTGGCCTGCCGCGGCCATCGTGGGTGAGCTGTTGCCGTTCGGGCAGTCCAGTGTGAACTCTCTCGTGCTCGCGTTCGCGCTGTACGTGTCCGCTGGGCGGTTGGACCTCTTGAGGATGCGGACGCGACGAGCCACCAACCGTAAGGTGGTCGGGGAAGCGACGGCCGCCTGAGGGGTGCACATGCACATCGGTATCGACGTCGGCGGCACGAACACCGATGCCGTTCTCGTCGAGGGCCGTCGGGTTCTGGCCGAGTGCAAGGCGACGACCACGGCCGACGTGACCACGGGGATCATCAAAGCGGTCAGCGGGCTCGCGTTCGACCGGTCGGCCATCAAGGCGGTCATGATCGGCACGACGCACTTCGTCAACGCCGTCGTGGAGGGCCGCGGGCTCGCCCGGACGGCGGCGGTGCGGCTCGGACTTCCCGCCACCACGGCACTTCCGCCGTTCGTCGACTGGCCGGAGCAGCTGCGGCAGGCCATCGGCGGGCACTCGTACCTCTGTCACGGCGGCCACGAGTACGACGGCAGGGTCATCTCGCCGCTCGACGAGAACGAGCTGCGCGCGGTGGCCGCCGACATCGCGGCCAACGACGTGCGGTCGGTCGCCATCTCGTCGGTGTTCTCGTTGGTCAGCAGCGACTTCGAACGCCGGGCCGCGGAGATCCTCACGGCCGAGGTGCCGGGCCTGCTGGTGAGCTTCTCGCACGAGATCGGGCGGCTCGGCCTGCTGGAGCGGGAGAACGCGACGATCATCAACGCCGCGCTGCGCGTGCTCGCCGAGCAGATCGCCGACGGGCTCACGGAATCCCTGAGGGCACAAGGCATCGACGCCCCGCTGTTCCTCAGCCAGAACGACGGCACGCTGATGGACCTGGAGTACGCGCGCAGCCACCCGGTCGCCACGTTCGCCTCCGGGCCGACGAACTCCATGCGCGGCGGGGCGTTCCTGTCCGGGATGGACGACTGCGCGGTGATCGACATCGGCGGCACGACGACGGACATCGGCATGCTGCACAACGGTTTCCCGCGCGAGGCCTCGTCCGAGGTGCTCATCAGTGGCGTGCGCACCAACTTCCGGATGCCCGACGTGCTGTCGGTCGGCCTCGGTGGCGGCAGCGTCGTGCGGCAGGAGCAGGGCAACGTCCAGGTGGGGCCGGACAGTGTCGGATTCCGCCTGTCCCGGCAGGCCCTGGTGTTCGGCGGCGCCACGCTGACGGCGACGGACGTCGCGGTCGCGGCGGGCCTCGCCGACATCGGTGACCCAAGACTGGTGCGCCACCTCGACCGCACGCTCGTGCGGTCCGTGCTCGACCACGTCCGCGACAGGATCGCCACGCAGGTCGACCGCATGCGCACGAGCCCGGCGCCGTTGCCCGTCGTGCTGGTCGGCGGCGGCAGCGTCCTCGTACCGGACGGGATCGAGGGCGTCAGCGAGGTCGTCCGGCCCGATCACCACGCCTTCGCCAACGCGATCGGCGCCGCGATCGCGCAGGTCGGCGGCGAGGTCGACCGGGTGTTCACGATGGAACCGAGGCGGCGCGACGAGGTGCTCGACGCGGCCCGGCAGGAGGCCGTGGACAAGGCCGTCGCGGCGGGTGCCAAGGCCGACAGCGTGCGGATCGTCGAGGTCGAGGAGATCCCGCTGGCGTACCTGCCGGGAAACGCGAGCCGGGTGCGGGCGCGTGCGGTGGGTGATCTGCTGCTCGGCCACTAGGGTCACGCGCATGCACCTGCTCCGGTCCGACGAGGTGGACCAGCTCGCCCTGGGCGTGGTCGTGCTCGGCAGCGGGGGCGGGGGCGGCGAGCAGGAGACCCACGCGTTCGCCGCGATGCTGCGGCACGAGATGCGGCAGAGCGGGCCGGTCACGGTGCTGTCGCCGGAGGAGGCCGATCCGGACGGCTACGGCGCGCGGGTCGGGCTGATCGGCGCACCGACCGTGATGATCGAGAAGCTGCCCTCGGGCCGGGAGGCAGAGGAAGCCCTGAAAGCGTTGCAGGCGCAGGACTCCACGCCCGTGACGGCCGTCATCGGGTGGGAGATCGGCGGGTGCAACGGCCTGTTGCCGCTGATCCTGGCCGCACGGCTGGGGTTGCCGTACGTCGACGTGGACGGGATGGGGAGAGCGTTCCCACGGGTCGACCAGACGACCTACGACGCGGCCGGCCTGCCCACGACCCCGTTGGCCATCACCGAACCCAGCGGCAACCGCGCGGTGCTCGACTCGACCGGTATCGAGAAGCTCGCGCGCACCGTGATGGTCGACTTCGGCGGCTGGGCGATGATGGTCGCGAAGCCGTTGAAGCTCGCGGACGCGCTCAAAGCGGGCATAACGGGCTCGCTCGCCCGTGCTCTCGAACTGGGCGGGATCTGGTCGCAGCACACGGTCTCCGTCGCCGAGAGAGCCAAGGCTTCCGGCGGTTTCCTTGTCACGCGGGGAAAAGTCGTCGAAGTGTGGCGGGAGTCGGTCGGGGACTTTCCGCGCGGAACGGTGGCGCTGCGGCGGCTGGACGCCGACGATGCGTACGTGCGCCTGGAGATGCAGGGTGAGTACCTCGTCGCGCTCGCGGACGGCGAGCCCCTCGTGACGACGCCGGATCTGCTGTGCTGCCTGGACGCCGAGACCGGCCACCCGCTGTCCACCGAACGACTCAGGTTCGGCGCGGTCGTGGACGTGGTAGCGCTCCCATCGCCAGCGCAATGGGTGCGAAGAGAGATGCTCGGAAGGGTCGATCCGCGGGCGTTCGGCTACGACCTCGACTACGTCCCCTTCCGGGCCGCCGAGTGATCGACGACGCCGACTCCCTGACCGTGCGCGATCTGCTGGAGATCGGCGTGCTCGGCGACGCGACCCTGCTGGCGGGCCAGCGCGGCGTCGGCACCGAGGTCGTGGACGTGCGGCTGGCGGCGGACATGACGGCCGTCGAGGCGTGCTCGGCGGGCGACCTGGTGATCCTGACCGGGCACCAGCCGTACCTCGTCGAGGTGGCGTTGCGCCGGGCCTACAGCGCGGACGTGCGGGCCGTCGTGCTGGTGCGGCCGTCGACCGGCTCCTACCAGGCTCCGTCCACCGCGACGATCTCGTTCGCGAACCGGCTCGGCGTGCCGCTGCTGCAGATCGACGCGGACGACCCGTTGCTGGTCGCGGACGCGTTGCGCACCGCCGTGCGACGTCCCGAGGTCGCGGCGGCCCGCCTGCTCAACGCCGTCACCGCGCGGCTGGGACGCAGCAGGCCCGATCCGCGTTCGGTGATCACGATCCTGTCCGGCGAGCTGCACGTGACGTGCGCGGTGATCAGCGCGGACGGCACCGCGATCGAGGGCGTCTCCCCTCCGGGCCTGCCGCCGGACCTGCTGGCCGGCTCCGTCGCCGCCACCGTCGAGCTGGCCGAGGGCTTCGCCGTGGCCGTGCCGGTGGAGACCGACCGGACCGGGCACGTGCACCTGTGGCTCGTCTCGCACGCCGGCGGCAGCAACAAGCGCTGGGCCGAGACCGTCCTGCAGATCAGCCAGGTCGCCTCGTGGGCGCTCGGCAACTGGGTCGCCTCCGAACGCCTCGAAACCGAGCGCCGCGCCCGTTCCCGCGGCTCACTGCTGTCCGAACTGCTCGCCTCCGGCGACGACGTGCCGCCGCAGCTCGTGCAGCAGGCCGTGCTCGCCGGGTGGCGGCTCGACGGCTGGCACACCGGCGTCCACATGGTGCCGAACCCGCCCGCGCCGGACGCGCTCGACACCGCCAACACCGAACGGCTGCGCGTCGAGCTGTCCCGCCGCGGCCTGCACGGCCAGCTGGTCGAGGGCGCGGAGGGCTGGTCGTTCTGGCTCACCAACGACTCCGAGCCGCCGCAGTCACAGCACCGCGAGCTGGCCACGAAGATCGCCCAGGTGCTGGGCGGCTGCACGCTCGTCGCCGGCATCGGGCGCCCGCACCACGGCGTCTCCGGTGTGGGCAGGTCACTGGCGGAGGCGCGCGAGGCCGCGGCGATGACCGGGGCGGCGAAGGTCGTGCACATCGACGAACTGGGCGTCCGGCGGCTGTTGTCGATGGCGGCCGAGACGCCGGCACTGGTCGAGCAGGCCGCGCGCCTGCTGGACCCGCTGGCGGGAGTGGAGGACGGGCAACTGCTGCGCACCCTCGCCATCTACCTGGACGAGGAGTCGGTGACGTCGTCGGCGGCCGTGCGGTTGAAGGTGCACCGCAACACGGTGGCGCAGCGGATCAACCGGGCCGAACAGCTGCTCGGCGTCAGCCTGCTGAACCCGGACGAGCGGCTCGCGGTGCATCTGGCCTGCAGGGCGGTCCGCGCCTCCGACGAGTGAGGTCAGGTCGGCACGAACGCGGGTAAGACGGCGTCGACCTCGAAGCCGCCGTCGTCGGTCGGGCCCGCCGTGAGGGTGCCGCCGACCATCTCGACGCGGCCGCGCAGGCCGAGCAGACCGCTGCCGGAGCCGGGCAGCACCAGGGCGGGGACCGCGGACGGCCTGGTGTTGCGGATGACCGCGCGGACGCTGCTCGGTCCACAGTGGATGGTGATCTCGGTGTGGGCGCCGGGAGCGTGCTTGTGGACGTTGGTCAGCGACTCCTGGACCACCCGGTACATCGTGCGGCGCACGGCCGGCGAGATGGTGTCGGCGTCGCCGTGTTCGGTCAGGGTGATCTCGAGGCCGGTGGCGGCGGAGTCGGCGACGAGGCGGGAGAGCCGGTCGGGCAGCACGTCCGGGATGCGCGCGGCACGGCCGGCCCGCAGCACGCCGACGAGGTCGCGCAGTTCGGCCAGCGAGTGGCAGCCGGCGGCGCGCAGTTCCTCGGCGGCTTTGCGCACGTCATCGTCCTTGGCGGCCATGCGCAACGCACCGGCGTGCAGCACCATCAGGTTCAGCCGGTGCGTGACGACGTCGTGCATCTCGGCGGCGAGCCTGGTGCGTTCGTCGGCGCGTGCGTGCTCGGCCATCAGTTCACGTTCCCGCTCGGCGAGCGCCTCCACGAACCGGCGCCGCTCGCCGAGGTGGAGGCCGGTCAGCCCGGCGATCGCGATCAGGCAGGGGCCGACGAGTCCGTCCGGGAACGTCCACATCGCGGAGCCGGCCAGCCACGCGAGGGCGTGGACGGGCACGAGCCAGCGGTGCCTCGTGGTGTGGGCGGTGATCGAGTAGACGGACACGACCGAGGCGAAGGTCGGGGTGAGGAGCGTGAGGAAAGCGATTGCCGAACCGGACGCGACGGGATGGGTGCGCCGCCACCACAACGCCGCCGCCGCGAGCAGGTGGACCGTGACGTAGAACGTCGTCCCCGCGGCCACGAGATGGGACGGCGCGGGCAGCGCGAACTCGCGCCCGATCCCCAGCGCTGCCACGAGCAGCGCCAGCGCCAGCTCTCCGGCCCGTGTCACGCGAGTGACGATACTGCCGGTTTTGTGCCCTGGATCACCTACTGGAGCAGGGCGTTGACCCTACTTTCGCAGGTGGCGACCACCGACTTTTCCGCCTGCCGGACGCCCGCGTCCGTTGGCTGCACTTACTTGCGGAACAGCGCCGTCCACAGGAACGACTTGCCGAACGCGCGGGAGTCCGGAGGCTCCTCGGTCATGCGGCGGAGTTCGACCTCGGTGAGGTCCTGGAAGATCCAGCGGAGGTCGTCCGGGGAGTAGCCGACCCCGCCGGACAGCCCGGACTGCCGGTACAGCTCCACGTCCGGCGTGGCGGTGCCCTCGTCCGCGGTGAAGCAGGTGAGGGCGAAGTGGCCGCCGGGCCTGAGCACGCGGTCGAGCAGCGCGAGATAGCCGATGCGGCGGTGCGGTGGCAGGTGGTGGAAGCAGCCCGAGTCGTAGACCAGGTCGTACGAGCCCTCGGTCGCGAACGCGTCGCCGTGCCGGAACCGGACGTCGAGGCCTTCGGCTCGTTCGTCGGCCCACCTGATGGCGGTGGCCGAGATGTCCACGGCATCGACCTGGAACCCGTTGCGTGCCAGGAAGAGGGCGTTGCGGCCGGGCCCGCAGCCGACGTCGAGCGCCCTGCCCGGACTGATCAGGCCGCGTTCCAGATAACCGGCCAGATTCTCGTCCGGCTTGGCCACGAAGAACGGGACCTCGCGCGTGCGGTCCGCGTAGAAGCCGTCCCACCAGTCGCCCGCCTGAGCGGTCCAGCGGTCGGCTTCCGGCGCGAACAACCCGTCCAGCAACGCCATCACGTCGTCGATCGTGCGCACGTTCCGTTGCACTCAAACCCCCAGGTAGATGCCCTGACAGTCTACCTGGGGAAGGGGTCAGAGGCCGCCTTCGCTCAGTCGCTTGCGGTAGCCGCGGGCACCCTCGGAGCCGACGTTCTCGTGGAAGTCGAGGCCGCCGGGGTTGGTCTGCACGGTCGCGATCACGGGTTTGCCAGGCCACTTGGAGGCGCACCGCGACAGGGTCTCGGCGTACGTCAGCTCGTTCCAGTTCGGGTTGCCGTACCAGGTGTTCGGGTTCGTGGTCTTGTTCGGCGAGAGGGCGGTGCCGCAGATCTTGGCGCCGGGGAACGTCTCCCGGATGCGGTCGATCGTGACGCTCAGGTTGTAGCCGTACGCCCACGGGTCGGCGACGCGGATGTATGTGGTTGCGGCCTCGTACGGTGTATGGCAACATCGGTTAGGTGATCTACTGACCCCGCTTCCAGCGCATCCGTGTCCGAATTCCTTCGGCGGTGGGGGTCACCGTGTCAGCTCAGTTGACGATCAAGAAAATCACCAGGAACTACGCGTACAAGCGCGTGCTCGACGACATCTCCCTGACGGTCCGGCCGGGCGAGAAGCTCGGTGTGGTCGGCGAGAACGGCTCCGGCAAGTCGACGCTGCTGCGGTTGATCGCCGGGCAGGACGTGCCGGACGACGGTGAGATCACCGTGGTGGCGCAGGGCATCGGCTATCTCGGGCAGGTGCTCGACCTGCCGGAGGACGCGACCGCCGGCGACGCGATCGATGCCGCTCTCGTGGAGATTCGCCTGCTGGAGCAACAGATCGCGGCGGCTGCTGTGCGGGAAGAACTCGACGAGCTCGGCGATCTGCTCACGGCGTTCGAACTGCGCGACGGCTACTCGGCCGACGCACGGGTCGAGGCCGCCATGTCCGCACTGGGCCTTGGCGATGTCGGCCGCGAGCGCAGGCTCGGCACGTTGTCCGGCGGGGAGCGGGCCAGACTGGCGCTCGCGGGCGTGTTGTCGGCCGAACCGGAACTGCTGCTGCTCGACGAACCCACCAACCACCTCGACGACCAGGCACTCGCCTGGCTGGAGAGCAAACTCAAGCAGCACAAGGGAACGCTGGTCGTGGTCACGCACGACCGGCTGCTGCTGGAACGGGTGACCACCGCGATCGTCGAGGTCGAGAACAGGACGATCACCCGCTACGGCAACGGTTACGCGGGCTACGTCGCCGGGAAGAGGGCGGCGCGGCAGCGGTGGGAGCAGGCCTACGCGGAGTGGATCGGCGAGATCGGCCACTGGAGCGAGTGGCGCGGCACGACGGCACACCGCGTCGCGCCGGCACGACCGATCCGGGACCACAACAAGTGCAAGTACAACGGCGACGGCCGCCGTGTGCAGGCGTCGATCAGGACGCGGGTGCGCAGCGCGTCCGAACGGCTGGAGCGGCTGCGCGCCGAACCGGTGCCGAAACCGCCGGAACCGTTGCGTCTCAACGCTCCGCTCACTGCGGCGGTGCGCGAGGGCACCGTTCTCGAGTTCGGGGAGCTGACAGTCGAGGCCGGGCAGCGGTTGCTGGTGACCGGACCGAACGGCGCCGGCAAGTCGACGTTGCTCGACGTGCTGGCGGGTGCTCTCGAACCTGCTCACGGCACGGTCGTCCGCAACGGCGTCATCGGGTATCTGCCGCAGGAAACCGTTGTGCGTGAACCGAAGCATACGGTCCTGAAAGCGTTCGGCGGGAGCGCGGACGAGCTCGAAGCGCTGGGTCTGCTGCGCAGAGAGGACTTCGGCACGCCAGTCGGCGCGTTGTCGGTCGGGCAACGGCGGCGGCTCGCGCTCGCCCGGTTGCTCAACCGGCACTCCGACGTGTTGTTGCTGGACGAGCCGACCAACCACCTGTCGCTCGCGCTGGTGGAGGAGCTGGAAGCCGCGCTGGAGAACTATCCCGGCGCGGTCGTCGTGGCATCGCACGACCGGTTGCTGCGCCAGCGGTGGCAGGGGGAGGAGCTCAGAATGGCTCGTAGCAGTCGAATGTCTCGACAGCGCTGATCAGCCCGTCGCGCGTGTCCACGAACTGTGCGATGTGCGCGACGAGCCGTTTGCCGTCCCGCAGCACACCGGTCCAGGTCAGGCGCAGGATCGCGGTGTCTCCGGAGACCAACGCCGAGTGCACGTCGTACTTCTGGCTCGCCAGCAGACCGACGCCCTTCTCCGAGTTCGCGAGCATCTCGGCCAACGGCGTCCGCGCGCCGTTCGGCTTGATCAGGTTCGGACGTTCGACGGTCACCGCGTCGGCGGTGAAGTGGTGGCGCAGCGCGGAACCGGACTCCCCGGCTTCGAGTGCGCGGTGCAGTGAGGTGGCAGCGGCAACAGGGTTCATGTCCACAACCATAGTTGTACAACCGTGGTTGTCAATGTCACCATGTCCGGTGTGGACCTGATGGACATCGACCTCGCGACCCTCGCCTACCTGGCGGGCAGTTCCGCGAACGACGCGATTCTCAAGCGGCTGCACGAGATCGGGCACGAGGGCGTCCGGGTGTCGCACGGCTACGTGATCCAGCACCTGATCGAAGGCGCGCCGACGGTGTCCGAACTGGGTGAGCTGCTCGGCGTCACCCAGCAGGCCGCCTCGAAGCAACTGCTGGAGCTGGAACGCCTCGGCTACGTCACGCGTGTGCCGGACCGCACCGACAGCCGAATCAAGCGCGCGGGGCTCACTGGCCGAGGCCGGCGGCTGGTCGAGGACAGCCGCCGGCTCCGCAGTGAGCTGGACGTGCACGGCGGTGACGCGGTGAAACGAGCGTTGATCAGGTTGCTCGACGCGACCGGCGGCACCGAGACCGTGCTGAAGCGCCGGGTGGCTACGGCCTGAAGACCGGCTCGATCCCGTAGTTGCTGGCGTACCAGCTGTCCGTCGGGAATCCGCCGTCGTAGCTGTACACACCGGCGTTCACCGGGATCTTGAACGGCGTCTGGACGAGGTTGCCGACGAAGTAGTTCTCCGTCGCCTTGTAACCACCTGACGGCGTGACGTACGAGACGACGTACTCGGTGCCCGCCACCACGGGAACCGGTGTGCTGAAGGTGATCCGCTGGCCGTAGGCGGCGCCGGGGGCCTCCTGTTCGGCCAGCAGCGTGCCGTCGGACCAGATCCGCGCGGTCACCGGGCCGGTGTAGTCGCCGCGCTTGATGATCACGGCCGTGATCGAGCCCGGACGGTCGACCTGGGTGCGCAGGCCGAGTTCGACGGCCTGTTCGTCGGGATCGTTGACCGCCGGGTTGTGCGTGTCGTGCAGGATCAGCGAGGTCTCGTGGGGGAGCGCGGGGACCGTCGTGCCGCCGACGTGAATGGTGCGCGACACGGTGACCGGGCCGGTCGTCGACGCGGTGTGGGCGCGGGCCAGGATCGTCACCGGGCCGGGAACGGACGGGAAGAGCAGGACCGACCACCGCTCGCCGTGCGCGTCGACGGGAGTCCAGTTGGTGCCGTTGTCGGTGGAGAAGTCGACCTCGGTGATGCCGCCCGCCTCGCCGTTGACGGCGCCGCCGATCACGAGAAGTGGCTCGTTCAGCGGGACGGAGGCCCCCTCGGTGGGCGAGAAGATCATCGCCATCGGGCTGTCCGCCGCGAGGGCCGGAGTGGGAGAGACCAGGACAAGTGCCAGCAGCAGTACTGCTAATCGTCTCATGTACGGCAGATCGTCCCCGGTGAAGACGCAGTTACGGTAATCCTCCGGCCAGCCCCCACACGTTCGGCTGACAGGCGTACCCCGGTCCGGCAGACGTCGTTGACGAGTACATGACCTGTGACAACGAAGTCCCGGTCCCCGAAGCCCGGGTCCCCGTGCGCCGGCGGCAGTTCCTCACGTTCCTGGTCGCGGCGCCGGTGCTCACCGTCGCCGTTCCCGGCACGGCCGAGGCCGTCATCCCGACGCTGCCGCAACCGGCCGAGATCCTGGATCTCGGCGACGTTCTGATTCTGGCCGGTACTCCGACCGCGGGCGCGCTCGCCGTGCTCAGCGTCGGCGAGGACGGCGTCGTCACACTCGAACTGCCCCGCGCCGAGGTCGGCCAGGGCATCACCACGGCGTGCGCGATGCTCGTCGCGGAGGAACTCGATCTGCCGCTGGCCCAGGTCCGCGTCACGCTCGCCGACGCGCGGCCCGAGCTGCTGATGAACCAGCTCACCGGCGGCTCGAACACGATGCGGTCGGTGTACGGCCCGGTCCGTCAGGCGGCGGCCGCCGCGCGGGCCAGGCTGCTCGCGGCGGCGTCGAAGCAGCACGGTGTCGCGGTCGACCGACTGTCCACAAAAGATGGTGCGGTGATCCTTCCGGACGGGCACCCCATCGTCTACGGGCTGCTGACCTCGGCCGCGGCGCAGTTGACCGGAGTCTTTGCTGCACAACCGAAACCGGCCTCAGAGCACCGGATCATCGGCACGCCGCAGTCGCGCATCGACGCCCGCGCGATGGTCACCGGGCAGTTCAGGTACACGCTCGACCAGGACGTGCCGGGCGCCATGCCGACGGTCGTGCGCAGGCCGCCGACGATCAACGGCTCGGTGAAGTCGGTCGACTCCACGGTGGCCAAGGCGATGCCCGGTGTGCTCGCGATCGGGGTCGTGCCGACGGGGGTCGCGGTGGTCGCCGAGACGTTCGGCCAGGCGATGGCCGCCCGGGACGCGCTGAAGGTCACCTGGAACGCCGGCACGATCGACGCGTTGTCGGACAAGGAGATCCGGGCGAAGCTGCAGGCGGCCGCGCTGCCGTTCATCGTGCCACCGCTGCTGACCCAGCACGTCGACATGGAGTTCGACTTCGCGTTCGTCAGCCACGCGCCGATGGAGACGAACTCGGCGATCGCGGACGTTCGTGACGACCGTGCGGAGATCTGGGCGGGGCTGAAGTCGCCGATCGTGGCGCGCCAGACCATCGCGGCGGCCATCGGGCTGCCCGAGTCCGCGGTCACCGTCCACGTGATGCAGGGCGGCGGCTCGTTCGGGCGCAGGCTGTTCTTCGACGCCGCGATGGAGGCCGCGCAGATCTCGAAGGCGTTGCGGCGTCCGGTGAAGCTCATGTGGGACCGCAAGGACGACATGCGGCACGGCCGCGCTCGTGCCGCCAGCCACCACAAGCTGCGGGCGACGTTCGCGCTGGGCAACGTGCTGACGTTCGAGCACCGCGTCGCCTCGGTGGAGACCGACTTCCGGCACGGCCTCGGCGAGATCCTCACCGCCACCGCCGCGTCGCTGCCGGTCGCGGGCAACCTGTCGTTCGCGCAGACGGTGTTCCTCACGACCTGCAAGGTGCCGTACAACTTCGGCGTGGTGACCTCGCTGCTCAACGAGGTGCCGCTGCGCATGCACACCGGCTCGTGGCGGTCGGTCTACTCCGCGAACACCCGTGGCGCGGAAGAGATCCTGGTCGACCAGCTCGCGAAGAAGATGGGCAAGGACCCCGTCGCGTTCCGCCGCGAGTACCTCAAGACCGCGCGCCAGCGTGCCGTGCTCGACAAGGTCGTCGCGGAAGGCGACTGGGGCCGCGCGATGCCGAAGGGTTTCGCGCAGGGCGTCGGTTTCCACGACGAGTACAAGTCCTGCACCGCGTGCCTGGTCGAGATCGACGCCCGCGATCCGCAGAACCCGCGCGTGGTCAAGGCGGTGATCGCGGTCGACGTCGGCCGCCCGATCAACCCGCGCGGCCTGGAGGCGCAGATCCTCGGCGGCCTGACCGACGCCATCTCCACCACGTTGCGCGCCGGTCTGCACATCGACAAGGGCCTGCCGCTGGAGGGTTCGTACTCGCAGTTCCACTACGCACGGCAGAAGGACGCCCCGAAGGACGTGCGGATCTTCGTGATGCCGGCGACCGGGGAACCGGGCGGCGCGGGCGAACTGGGCGTGCCGGCCGCGGTCGGCGCGATCGCCAACGCCTACGCGCGGGCGACCGGCGTGGTGCCGCGCAGCTTCCCGATCATCTTCCCGGTCGACTTCGAGCCGTTCCCGCGCTGAAGGAGCGTCCCCTGTGCCTACTTACACCATGATCGTCAACGGGAAGCCGGTCACCGTCGACGCTCCCGCCGACATGGCTCTGCTCTGGGTGCTGCGCGACAAGCTCGGCGTGCGCGGCCCGAAGTTCGGCTGTGGCATCGGCGTCTGCCGCGCCTGCACGTCCCACCTCAACGGCGCGGAGATCCAGCCGTGCGTGACGCCGGTGGCCGAGTGCGCAGGGCAGTCGGTGACCACGATCGAGGGACTGGCCTCCGGTGACGACCTGCACCCGGTCCAGGAGGCGTGGCTGGAGCAGGACGTCGCGCAGTGCGGCTACTGCCAGCCCGGCCAGATCATGGCCGCGGCGGCGTTGCTCCGGACGAAGAAGGAGATTTCGGACGAGGACATCGACCGGATCGCGAACGTCTGCCGGTGTGGCACCTACTTCCGCATCCGGCAGGCCATAAAGTCGGCGGCGGCCAAGATGAGGTAGAGCCGGGGCCCGCCGGCGCAGGAGGATCCCGTGCTGGCGCTGTCGGTGTTGCTGCTGGTCGCTGTGCTCGTGTGCGCGGTCGTCCGACCGTGGGGCTGGCCGGAGGCGGCCGTGGCGGTGCCCGCGGCGGTGCTCGTCGTGCTCGCCGGGGCGTTGCCGTTCGACCACGTGGTGGACGAGGCGGAGCGGCTGGGGCCCGTGATCGGGTTCCTGGCCGCGATCCTCGTGCTCGCGCAGCTCTGCGACGACGAGGGACTGTTCCAGGCGTGCGGCACCTGGATGGCGCGGGCGTCCGGCGGCAAGCCGAAGACGTTGCTGGGCGGTGTGTTCGTCACGGCATCGGTGACGACGGCGGTGCTGAGTCTGGATGCGACAGTCGTGCTTCTCACGCCGGTCGTGTTCGCGACGGCCGCACAGCTGGGTGTTCGGCCGAAGCCGCACGTCTACGCGTGCACGCACCTGTCCAACAGCGCCTCGCTGCTGCTGCCGGTGTCGAACCTGACGAACCTGCTGGCGTTCGCGTCGAGCGGGCTGAGCTTCACGCGGTTCGCGGCACTGATGGCGTTGCCGTGGATCGTGGCGATCATTGCCGAGTACGTGGTGTTCCGGCGGTTCTTCCGCACCGATCTCGACGCGCCCGCGCACGCGCCGGTGGTGCAGGACCCGCAGGAGTTGCCGGTGTTCGCGCTGGCCACCGTCGGGTGCACGCTGGTCGGGTTCGTCGTCGCGTCGGCCACCGGGATCGACCCGGCGTGGGCGGCCTGCGCGGGCGCGCTCGTCATGGCGGTGCGGGCGCTCGCGAAGAGGCGCACGACCGTGGTCAAGGTGGTGCGGGCGGTGTCGCTGGCGTTCCTGGCGTTCGTGCTCGGCCTGGGCATCGTGGTGCGAGCGGTGGTCGACAACGGGCTGGACGACGTCCTGCGGCTCGCGATCCCCGGCGGCACCAGCCTGTGGGCGTTGCTCGGGGTGGCCGCGGTCGCCGCCGTGCTCGCCAACGTGATCAACAACCTGCCGGCGGTGCTCGTGCTGTTGCCGCTGGTGGCGCCGATGGGGCCGGGAGTGGTGCTGGCGGTGCTGCTGGGTGTGAACCTCGGCCCGAACCTCACCTACGCCGGGTCGCTGGCCACGTTGCTGTGGCGGCGGATCGTGCACGACCACGACACCGAGGTGAACCTGCCGGAGTTCACGAAGCTCGGCCTGCTCGCCGTGCCTGCCACCCTGATCGGCGCCGTCGTGGCACTGTGGGCGTCCCTGCACGTGATCGGAGGATGACCATGACGGTGGTCGTGTGGATCGCCGGCGACACCTGGCAGGACTGCGTCGACGCGGCTCGCGCGTACTCGGGCGACTTCCTGTTGCTGCACGTCAGCGATCACGACGTGCCCGGCGCGGCCCATGGTGCGTTCGCGGGGTTGTTCGGCCGGGGTCAGCCCGCCCGCGATCCCGGCAGCCGCCTGGACGACCTCGCCGCCGGCCATGCCGCGCAGATCCTCGACGCGGCCGCGGAACGCCTGGGGCAGCCGTGCGTCAAGGAAGCGCGCGTCGGCCGGGTCGAGCACGAAGTCGTTGCGGCTGCTCGGGAAGCGTCGCTGCTGATCCTCTGCCGCGACGGCGACGTGAGCCATGTCGGCCCGCGCAGCCTCGGCCCGGCGACCCGGTTCGTCGTCGACCACGCGCCCTGTCCGGTGCTCCTCGTCTGGCCGTCATAACTGCGATTGCGCAAACTTGCGTACACGCACTTTTGTCTTCTAGTCTCGGTGGCATGCGCGCCAAAGGCATCGCGTACGACACCGGTTTCGTGCGCCACGGAGAGATCTCGCTGGAGAAGTTCGACCTGGACGCGGTCAGGCGGGACCTGACCGTCATCAGGGACGACCTGCACTGCAACGCCGTCCACCTGGTCGGAGGTGATCCGGAACGGCTCGAGCGGGCCGCGGAGATCGCCGCCGAGCTGGGGCTGGAGATCTGGTTCTCGCCCTACCCGCTGGAACTGACGCCCGCCGAGATCCTGGACCTGTTCACCGACTGCGCGCGACGGGCCGAGCGGATCCGGGCCGGCGCCGAGGTGGTGTTCGTGACGGGCGTCGAGCTCAGCATCATGAACGCCGGCTTCCTCCCCGGCGACGACCTCGTGCACCGTCTGACCCGGCTGCTGGGCGAGGCCGACGGCCGCGCGGAGCGGATGCGGGAGGCGGGGGCGAGGCTCAACGAGTTCCTCGCCCAGGCCGTCGCGGTGGTGCGAGAACACTTCCAGGGCAAGGTCACCTACGCCTGCATCCCGTTCGAGAACCCCGACTGGGACCTGTTCGACATCAAGTCGTTCGAGCTGATCCGCTCCGCCGAGGTCGCCGACGTGTACGCCGAGAGCATCAGGAACGTGGTGGCGCAAGGGAAGCCCGTCGCCATCACGGGTTTCGGCACGGCGGCCTGGCACGGTTCGGGGGCCGTGGCGCCGCGCAGCATGGAGATCATCGAGCACGACGAGGCCGGGCTGCCGGTGCGGGTGAAGGACGGCTACGTCCGCGACGAGGCCGAGCAGGCCACGTACCTGCGCGAGGTGCTGGAGACCTTCGAGGCCGAGGGGGTCGACGGCGCGTTCGTCTACATGTTCGCGCTCAACAACTACGTGCACCGGCCGGACGACCCGAGTCGCGACCTGGACATGGCCGGTCCCGGCATCGTGAAGGTCTACGAGGACGGCACCTGGGAGCCCAAGGCCGCGTTCGGCGCGGTGGCCGAGGTCTACGCCCGGACATAACCGCTTGGCGTGTCAGGTGAAGGCGGTCAGACTCGTGGGCATCATGAGCAGCAGGTTGCGAGCGATCGCCCACGACACCGTCGCCATCTCGGAGCGCGGCTCCTACTCCGCCGGCGAGGGCGAGGTCTCCGTCTCCGTCGCTCCCGCCGTCGCGGGAACCCGGCTCCACCTGCCCGACGAGGTGCTGCCGCTGCCCTCGGAGACATCTGGCGTGCGGATCGACGTCACCAACGAGTCCACTTTGGACGCTGCGCGCCGGCTCGGCGGTGACGTCGCCGGTCTCGTCTTCGCCTCGGCCCGCAAGCCCGGCGGAGGTTTCCTGAACGGCCGGGAGGCGCAGGAGGAGAGCATCGCCCGTGCGTCGGCGCTCTACCCGTGCCTGCGCGCCGCCGGTGACTTCTACGACCACCACCGCGCGCACGACGACCTCACCTACAGCGACCGCGTGATCTACTCGCCGCGCGTGCCGGTGTTCCGCGACGACGACGGAAACCTGCTGCCGGAGCCGTACGAGGTCTCGTTCCTCACCGCCGCGGCACCCAACCTCACGGCGATCCTGCGGAACCAGCCCGACCGGGTCGACGGCGTCCCGCTCGCGTTGCTGCGCCGCACCATCCGCGTGCTGCACGTTGCCGCGTCGCACGGGCACCGCCGGCTTGTGCTGGGCGCCTGGGGTTGCGGTGTCTTCGGCAACGACCCCGCGACCGTCGCCCGGATCTTCGCACTCGCGTTGCGGGACAACCGCTTCTTCGACCACGTCGTCTTCGCGGTGCTGGACCGGCAGAAGGGCACGCCGACGCTGACGGCGTTCGCCGACGTTCTGCATGGGTAGCATGCCGGGCATGACCACCGAGCCCGTGCGCGCGACCGACCGTCCAGGAGACGCGTCGCCGTTCGCGCTGGGGCTGTTGCTGCGCCGGGCGCACTGGCGGGCGGCGGCGGTCATGGGGGAGTCGTTGCGGCCCCTCGGCATCGAGCTTCGGCACTTCGCCGTGTTGGTGGAACTGGTCAACAACGGTCCCGTGATGCAGCGCGATCTGGCGCCGGCCACGGGCACCGACAAGGCCGGGATCATGCGCGTCGTGGACGACCTGGAGCGCAAGGGACTGGCCGTGCGCAAGGCCGTGCCGGGCGATCGGCGGGCGCGCGCGGTGGAGATCACCCCGGCCGGGCTCGCGCTCTTCGACGAGATCCACGTGGCCGCGCGACCGTTGTCCGACCGGCTGGGGTCCGTGCTCGAACCCGGCGAGCGTGATCAGCTGGAAGCGCTGCTGACCAAGCTCGCCCACTCCGACGCCTAGAGCCTCTTCGCCAGTACGACCGCCTCCTCCAACGCGCGTTCGCGGGACGCCTCGTACTGCGGGACCAGCGCGGACATGGCGGGGTTGCGGGGTGCCATCGTCAGTTCCGGGACGATGAAACCGACGTCCAGCCCGAGGCTGCCGGCGAGCACGGCCCGCAGGTAGTTCCGCACGAACTCGAACCCCTCGCGTGGCGTGCCCGGCTCGTAGGAACCACCCCGGCTGGCGACGACCGTGACCGGCTTGCCCTGGCACGACGGACTCTCGCCGGACGTGCGGCCGGGCAGGATCACGTTGTCCAGCCACGCTTTCAGCGTCGACGGGATGCCGTAGTTGTACATCGGGGCGCCGATCAGCACGGCGTCCGCGCGCTCCAGTTCCTCGATCAGCACGAGCCTGCCGGTGGCCCCGGGGTCCCGGTGGCCCTCGGCGGTGATGTGCGGGACGGGTTCGGCGGCGACGTCCCGGTAGATCACCTCGCCGTCCGGGTGCTGTTCCTCCCAGGTCCGGCGGAAGACCGCCGCGACGGAACGCGAGTGGGACGCGTCGCTGGGGAACACGGACGAGTCGATGTGCAGCAGCGTGGCCATGTGTCCTCTCCTACTTCGTATCGCTCAATATCGTATCGAACGATACTATTTCAGGTGTAACCACACGACCACGTCAAGTGAGGGGACCTGTGATGGATGTCTACGAAGCCGTCACGAGCAGGAGGGCAGTGCGCGCGTTCGCCGACCAGCCGGTGTCGCGAGAGGTGCTGGAACGGGTGTTGGAGGCGGCGGCCTGGGCGCCGTCGGCGTCGAACATCCAGCCGTGGCACGTCTACGTCGTGACCGGGCAACCGTTGGCGGAGCTCAAGAAGCGTGCTGGGGAACGCCTCGCCATCGGCGATCCGTGGGACGAGCCGGAGTACCAGCAGTACCCGCCCTCGCTGAAGTCGCCGTACTGCGAACGCCGTGCGGCCTTCGGGGCGCAGCGTTACGGCGCGCTCGGCATCGCCCGTGGAGACCTGGAGGCACGGCAGCGTGCGGCCTCGGCGAACTGGGACTGCTTCGGCGCTCCCGCCGCCCTGTTCTGCTACATCGACGGGGACATGGGCTCGCCGCAGTGGTCCGACGTCGGTATGTACCTGCAGACCGTGATGCTGCTGCTCCGCGCGGAAGGACTGCACAGCTGTCCGCAGATGGCGTGGGCGAAGTTCACCGCGTCGGTTGCCGAGGTCGTGGCTCCGCCGGAGGGGCTCGTGCTCTTCTGCGGCATGTCGATCGGGTACGCGGACACCGCCGTGGTGGAGCCACGGACGGGCCGGGCGCCGCTCGCGGAGACTGTGACCTACCTCGATCAGGCCTCTGACCTGCGCTGAGCCACGATGATGCCAAACTGAGCCAGAATTGCTTGCTGGTGGCACCACCGTGTGCCATAGTGATGCCATGGATCTGACCCCCTATGTGGCTTCCCTCGGCCGCGAGCTGCTGACCGCCGTCGAAACCGGCGGCGACGAAGCGAGCGCGCTGGTCGAGCGGTTGACCGTGACGATGGAGTCGGCGATCCGGCTGGCGCTGCTGGAGGCGCTGTCCGCTGCCGCCGACGAGATCACCGCGGACCTGGCACCGGACTCGGTGCAGGTGCTGCTGCGGGGCCGTGACCCGAAGTTCGTCGTGACACGCCGGACGCCGGAACAGCCCGCCGCCGTCGCGCAGGAGCCCGTCGCCGCGGCGCCCGCCGAGGACGTGGCGGCCGGCTTCGACGACGGCACCACCGTGCGCATCAACGTCCGGCTGCCCGAACCGCTCAAGGCCGCGATCGACGAGGCCGCGGCCAAGGAGGGCCGCTCGGCCAACGCCTGGCTCGTGCGCGCCGCGTCCGCGCAGCTGAACCCGAAGCGCGACACCGTCGCCGAAGCGATCGAGAACAGCATCACCGGCTCGCAGCGTTTCGTCGGCTGGGTCCGCTAGCACCAGCCCGGCACCACATCGCCCCGACCTGCGGGGATGTTCCACCGACACCTTCTGAGGGGACAGCCATGCCTTCTTACGACACGCCGGAACCGATTTCCGTACTGCTCGACATCTACGCGGGCCACGTCCAGATCGTCGCGACCGACCGCACGACCACCGCGGTCGACGTGCGGCCCTCCGACTCACGCGACTCGTCGGACATCGAGGCCGCGCAGAAGACCAGGGTCGACTTCGCCGACGGCACGCTGATGGTGCGCGGGCCGAAGCGGACGTTCGACTTCTCCAAGAAGACCCGGTCGGTCGACATCGTGCTCGAGCTGCCGGCCGGGTCCAAAGCGGACCTCGACGTGACGGCGGGCAGCGTCCGCACCTCCGGGGTGCTCGGCGCGACCGAGGTCGACATGTCCGCGGGCAACATCCACCTCGACCGCACCGGCCCGCTGAGGGCCGACACCGGTGCCGGCCAGGTCAAGATCGGTGCCGTCACCGGCAACGCCGAGGTCAAGACCGGTAGCGGCCACATCCGCGTGGGCAAGGTCCACGGCGCGCTGGTCGTCAAGAACTCCAACGGCCACATCGACGTCGGCACGGTCGAGGGCGAGCTGAGGGCCCGTTCGGCCAACGGCGACATCAACGTCGAACGCGCGTCGGCCCTGGTGGAGGCCCGGACCGCGATGGGGTCCATCGAGGTCGCCGAGGTCGTCAGCGACACCGTCACGCTGAACACCGCGATGGGCGGAATCGAGATCGGGATCGCCCAGGGCACGGCCGCGTGGATCGACGCCAAGACCTCGTTCGGCCGCGTCACCAACACGCTCGACGGGAGCGACGGCCCCGGCAACTCCTCGCAGACCGTCAAGGTCACCGCCCACACGTCCTTCGGCGACATCGCCGTCCGCCGCAGCTGAGGTGAACTCCATGAACGCGATCACGGCGACCGGCCTGCGCCGGTCCTACGGTGACAACGAAGTGCTGAAGGGCGTCGACCTGAACGTCCAGCGCGGCACCGTCTTCTCGTTGCTCGGCGCGAACGGCGCCGGCAAGACCACCACTGTCAAGATCCTCTCCACGTTGATCGGCGCCCACGGCGGCAGCGCGTCCGTCGCCGGTCACGACGTGGCGAGCGACCCGGACGCCGTCCGCGGCGCGATCGGTGTCACCGGCCAGTTCTCCGCCGTCGACAACCTGATGACCGGCCGCGAGAACCTGAAGCTCATGGCCGACCTGCACCACCTCGGCAAGGCCGACGGCAAGCGCAGGGCCGAGGAGTTGCTGGAGCAGTTCGACCTGGTGGACGCGGCCGACAAGTCCGCGGCCACCTACTCCGGCGGCATGCGGCGCCGGCTCGACCTCGCGATGACGCTGGTCGGGTCGCCGCAGGTGATCTTCCTGGACGAGCCGACCACGGGCCTCGACCCGCGCAGCCGCCGCACGATGTGGCAGATCGTGCGGGAACTGGTGGCGAGCGGCGTCACGATCTTCCTGACGACCCAGTACCTGGAGGAGGCCGACGAGCTCGCCGACCGGATCGCGGTGCTGGACCACGGGAAGATCGTCGCCGAGGGCACCGCGGACGAGCTCAAGCGCCGCATCCCCGGTGGCCACGTCCTGTTGCAGTTCACCGATCTCCGGCACCTCGAGGCCGCGACGCGGATCGTGCGCGACGCCTCCCGTGACGGTGAGTCGCTCGCCCTGCGCGTGCCCAGCGACGGCAGCGTCCGCTCGCTCAAGGCGTTGCTGGACCGCCTGGACGAGAACTCGGTGCTGGTCGACTCGCTCAGCACTCACACGCCCGACCTCGACGACGTCTTCCTCGCCCTCACAGGCAAGCCCGAAACGGTGGCCCAGTAATGAGTTACGTCCTGGCCGACTCGGCGACGATGGTGCGCCGCAACCTCACGCGGATGATCCGCTACCCGTCGCTGACCTTCCAGCTCCTGATCATGCCGGTCGTGTTCCTGCTGCTGTTCGTCTACGTCTTCGGTGGCACGCTGGGCGCCGGGCTCGGCGGACCGGGCGGCGGGCGGGGCGAGTACCTCAACTACGTCACGCCGACGATCATCCTGATGTCGATCACCGCCGCGGTGCAGGGCACGAGCATCTCGATCGCGATGGACATGACCGAGGGCATCGTGGACCGCTTCCGCACGATGAAGATCGCCAGGGTGTCCGTGCTGACGGGACACGTGGTCGGCAGCCTCGTGCAGACGGTTCTGGCCATGACGTTCGTCTTCGGCGTCGCGGTCGCGATCGGGTTCCGTCCGCAGGCGAGCGCTCTCGGCTGGCTCGCGCTGGCCGGCCTGCTGATCGCCATGTCGTTCGCGATGATCTGGCTGTCCGCCGCGCTGGGCCTCGCCAGCAAGTCCGTCGAGTCGTCGAGCAACGTCGGCCTGCCGCTGATCCTGCTTCCGTTCTTCGGCAACGGTTTCGTGCCCACCGACTCGATGCCGACCGTGCTGCGCTGGTTCGCCGAGTACCAGCCGTTCACCCCGTTCATCGACGCCCTGCGTGGTTTGCTGATGGGCACACCGATCGGCAACAGCGGCTACATCGCCTTCACCTGGTGCGCTGTCATCGGGTTCGGCGGCTACCTCTGGTCCAAGAAGCTCTTCAACCGCGAATCCACCCGCTGAAGGAGATCACCGATCATGTTGCAAGGCCTTCCCATGGAACGCGACGTCACGCCGTTCGTCCCGCCCGGCAAGATCTCCCTGGTACGCGAGACCCGCCCGGTCAGCCCGATGCTCTTCCCCGACGGTCACGAGGGCTGGCTCATCACCGGCTACGAGGCCGTCCGGCAGGCGCTGGCGGACACCAGGTTCAGCAACCGGCAGGACCTCGGCATCATCCACGTGCCGTTCCCGACGCCGGGCATGCCCGAGCAGACCGAGCCGTCCCCGCAGACGCCGGGACTGTTCATCAGCATGGACCCGCCGGACCACACCCGGTTGCGCCGCAAGCTCACCGGAGCGTTCACGGTCAAGCGGATGAAGGCCCTGGAAGAGGGCATCATCGAGATCACCGAACGGCAGCTGGACGAGCTGGCGAAGCTCACCCCGCCGGTCGACCTCGTCAAGGAGTTCGCACTTCCGGTGCCGTCACTGGTGATCTGCGAGATCCTCGGCGTTCCCTACGCGGACCGCGACACGTTCCAGACGAACTCGTCGAAGTTCATGGAACGGGAGGTGAACCTCGAAGACAAGATGGCCGCCTACATGGCGATGAACACGTACCTGGCCGAACTGGTCATCAGCAAGCGCGCGGAACCGGGTGACGACCTGCTGTCCGATCTGGCCCGCGACGAGGACCTCAGCATCGAGGAACTCTGCGGAATGGCGTTCCTGCTGCTGCTCGCGGGTCACGAGACGACCGCGAACATGTTGTCTCTGGGCACTTTCGCGCTGCTGGAGCACCCGGAGCAGCTGGAAGCGCTGCGGTCGGACCCGGCGCTGATCCCCGACGCCGTCGAGGAACTGCTGCGTTACCTCGCGGTCGCCGACATCTTCTTCCGGTACGCCGCCGAGGACATCGAGTTCTTCGGGGAGACGATCCCCAAGGGCTCGTCGGTCATCCTGTCCCTGCTGGCGGGAAACCACGACCCGGAGCGCTACGAGCACGCCGGCACGCTCGACGTGCACCGCAACGCCCGTGGTCACCTCTCGTTCGGGCACGGCGTCCACCAGTGCCTCGGTCAGCAGCTCGCCCGGATCGAGATGCGGGCCGGGTTCGAGGGACTGCTGCGCCGCTTCCCGTCGCTGGAACTCGCTGTTCCGGCTGGGGAAGTGAAGCTCAGGACCGACATGAACATCTACGGCGTGCACGCCCTGCCGGTCACCTGGGCGTAGTACCCGTCAGACGGTGAAGCCACCGTCGGCGTTGATGCTGGCACCGGTGACGTACGCACCGGCGTCTCCAGCCAGAGCCGCCACCAACTCGGCGATCTCCGCCGGCTTTCCGTAGCGTCCCAACGCGGTCAGCCCGCGAATCGTGTCCGACATCGGCCCGTCGGCCGGGTTCATGTCGGTGTCCGTGGGGCCGGGGTTGACCACGTTCGCCGTGATGCCCAATGGTCCCAGCTCGCGAGCGAGTCCCTTCGTCATCCCGATCAGCGCGGTCTTGCTGGCGGAGTACAGGGCGAAGCCGGGGAACGGCGCGTACACCGCGACGTTGCTGCCGATGCTGATGATTCGCCCGCCTTCACGCATGTGCCGTACCGCCGCACGCGCCGCGAGAAACGGTGCGCGCACGTTCACGGCCATCGTGTGGTCGAACTCGTCACGGCCGAGCTCCTCCAGCGGTCCTACCTGGAAGACGGCCGCGTTGTTCACGAGGATGTCGAACCGTCCGAAGTGGACGGCGGTCTCGTCGACCGCCGCCACCACGGCGTCCGGATCGGCGCTGTCCGCCTGGATGGCGAAACCGTTGTCCGGCTTGGTGTTCTGGTACGTGACGGCGACGCGGGCGCCGAGAGCGGTGAGCTTCTCGGCGACCGCGGCTCCGATGCCGCGGCTCCCGCCGGTGACGAGAGCCGCTTTTCCTGCAAGTGATCCCATGCCGATCAGCCTGCTGGAATCACCGCCGGGATTCTGGCGGGAATCGGACCGTCAGTTGTTGCCGCGGACGTACGCCCACGCGGTGCGGTTGAGGGAGTCCTCGATCCCGGTGAAGCCCTCGTTGGGGTTGAGGACGTCCTCGTGGAAGTCGACGTCGATGTCGTCGGCGGTGCCACCGACGGCGTCCGGGCCCACGCCGAACATGCCCTTCGGGTTGCCGCCCTGGTCCATGATGGCGTCGAGCGCGTTGAACTGGTCCTGGTGCCAGCTGCCCGACATGTGACCGGCCTCGTGCGCGGTGATGTTGCCGATCGCCCTGCCGATGAACGCGATCTTGTCGCTGGCCGGGGTGATGTACCCGTTCAGCGAGGTGCGCGACTGCGCGGCGGGTGCGCTGAGGATGTCGAGCAGCACCAGCGAGGTCTCCTCCTTGCCGAAGTTGCCCGCGTCGATCGACTGCGCGATGCCGACGGTCTGGATGCCGGACTCGGCGATCGAGCCACCGACGACCACGCGGCTGACGTTGGGCTGCCCCCACGGGTCGGCGTGGTCGCGGCTGTTCAGGATCCGCACGGCGAACCGCTTGTTCGTGCCCTTCGCGGCCAGGTCCTTCTCGATGTTCTCGCGCACGGTCGCGACCACGCCGTCGATCACGGCGTTCTCGTCGGCGGCGGTGAGACCCCAGCCGGGCAGGAACTTCTTGAGCGGCGAGAGGTCCTTGTTGCCGGCCGTCGGGTCGGTGCCGAAGATCCGGGTGTTGACCCGCGCGCCGTCGAAGTCGAGGAAGAGCGTCAGCACGTCGGGCCGCGGGTTGAGCTCGGAGCCAGGACGGTAGGCCTCGACCGTGACGTCGTAGCGGCCGTCGCCGTTCTCGACGCCGACCGTGTAGCGGCCGTCCTTGGGCGCCACGAAGTCCGCGACGGCGTTGCCGCCGGCGGGCATCGGGGAGTTCTCGGCGTACAGGAAGCTGAAGTCCTGCGACGAGCCGAAGACCTCACGTCCGGCGGGGTCGTTGATGACGACCCTGGTCGCCTTGCCCTTCGCCGACGCGCCGAGCACGTCGCCGGCCTTGAGGTCGACGGAGAAGAAGTCCCTGTCCGCCGGGCCGTCACCGGACGAGATGGTCAGGTCGTAGGCACCCTCGGTGCCCGCGCGCTTGCCGGTGCCCGGCGTCATCGGGTCGGACGGGATCGCGCCCGGTCCGGCCGCGGCGACCATGACGTACACGTCCTGACCGGCGCCGACGGGGACCTGGATCCTGCTGTCGGTGGTACCCGCGAGGTTGTCCTGCTGCACCAGGACCTGCCCGGCGGCGTCGTACGCGGCGAGGTGCGTGTCCAGGTCGCCGGACGGGGTGTCCGTCTCGACGACGACGAACTTGAACTCGGCGCCACCGGTGAGCTTGTAGAAGTCGTGGTCACCGGAGCCGTCACCGCCGCTGCCGTACGGGCCGTCGCCGATCGTGCCGCTGGTCTTCAGAGCCCTGCCGCGCGCCGGAACGCCGGTGTCGCTCGCGAGCGGGATGGCGTCGTTGATCTCGGCGAACGGAGTGACGACGGGCATCGTGGGGTCACCCGCGAGGTCACCGGTGATCGAGAGCTTCGGGTTCTTGCCCTTGCCGGTCCCGAACCCCGCCACGTGCTCGGCCTGGGCGGGCGCGTCGTTCGCGCCCTGGCCGGTCTCCTTCTCGCCGTACGTCAACGGCTGGCCCGCGCTCTTCGCGGCCACGCGCGACTGCTTGCGGGACTCGCGGTTGCGGTGCACCGCGGCCCAGTCGACCTGCGCCTCCGCCGGCAGGAACGCCAGCATCGGGTCGGGCTGACTGAGCTGCGGCGCGGGCTCTGCCACCGACTGTCCGGCAGCGACCAGAGTGAGTGCCACACCTGCCGTGAGCACGCCAAATAGCTTCTTGCGCATATGAACTTCCCCCAGTTCGGTATAGAACCGAGGAAACCAGCGCCGTGCGGGTCAGGCGAGCCTTTTGGTCAGCCTTTGTCCACTTTCGGACAACCGTCAGGCCGCGACCTTCGCCCGCAACGGTGCCGCGACCTCGTGGAGGTGCTCCAGCACGTAGCCGTACGAGCGGAACAGACCGCACTGCGCGTAGGAAATGCCGCGCTGCTCGCAGAAGTTGTGGACGATCACCTGCGCGTGCTTGAGCGCCGGCCGGGGCATGCTCGGGAACAGGTGGTGCTCGATCTGGTAGTTCAGGCCGCCGAGCAGGATGTCCGTGAACCAGCCGCCCCGGATGTTGCGCGAGGTCAGCACCTGCTTGCGCAGGAAGTCGAGCGAGTGGCCCGCCGACAGCACCGGCATGCCCTTGTGGTTGGGGGCGAAGGAACAGCCCATGTAGAGGCCCCACAACGCCTGGTGCACGAGGATGAACGCGATGGCGTACACGGGCGAGAGCACCCAGAACACGACCCCGAGGTACACCACGACGTTCGCGATCATCACGTACCGCTCGCGGCCCGAGTACCGGATCGAGTGCCAGTGCAGCGCGAAGCCTTCGAGGAGCAGCAACGGGAAGAACAACACCGCCTGGTGCGAGGCGATCCACCGCAACACCCCGCGCTTGTCCGCGCCCTGCCGCTGCGTGAACGCCAGCACCGTGATGTCGACGTCCGGGTCCTCGTCCTCGTGGTTCGGGTTGGCGTGGTGGCGGTTGTGCTTGCCGACCCACCAGTCGTAGCTGACGCCGACCAGTCCGCTGTGGACGTAGCCGGTGATCTCGTTCCACTTCTTCGTGGCGAAGATCTGCTTGTGGCCCGCGTCGTGCCCGATGAACGCGAGCTGCGTGGTCATCGCCGCCAGCACGGCCGCCACCGCGAGCTGCCACCACGAGTCGCCCAGCAGCGCGAACGCCACCCATGCCGCCGCGTAGACGGCGAGGTTCACGCCGATTCGAGCGAAGTAGTAACCACGCCGCCGAGCGAGCAGGCCAGCCTGCTTGATCTCGGCCGCCAAGTGGGCGAAGTCGCTCGCCTGCCGGAGTGCCATTTGCGCAGAATGCCGGATGGCGGCGACGAAGTCATGCACGGCCGGTGAAGTCGTTACAAACCGCTTGGGTCGGTCACGCACCGACACGATCAGGTGATCATGATCTTGATCTTCGGCGAGCCGCTGGCCCCCGCCCTGGCCGCTGAGGTCCAGTGCTGCGCAATCGGGCCCGCCGCGGACGCGGGCCGATCCGGAGAGAGGACCAGAAGGCGTGGTCGACCACACCACCGTGCTCATCGCGGGCGCGGGGCCGGCGGGGCTCGTGTTAGGCAACTTGTTGCGCGCGGAAGGGATCGGCACGCTCATCGTCGAGCGGGCGAGCCGCGAGCAGGTGCGGACGAGGGCCAGGGCGGGCTTCCTGGGACCGAACAGCGCCCGGATCCTCGTCCGGCACGGGCTCGGCGCCGGGATGCTCCACAAAGGACGATCGCACGGCGTCTGCGCTTTCCGGGGCGAGGACGGGGAGTTCGAGCTGGACTACGCCGCGCTCGGCCAGGGCGAGGTGCACACCGTCTACCCGCAGCAGGACCTCGTCACCGATCTGATCGCCGAGTACCTGGACCGCGGCGGGGAGATCCGCTTCGGTGTCACCGTCACCGGTGTCGATTCCGGCACCGCGACGATCCGTTATCGCGACGAGCAGGGCGAAGGTGTGGCCACCGGGCAGTTCCTCGCGGGATGCGACGGAGGCAACGGGGCCACCCGGCAGGCCATCCCGGCGGACTTAGGGCAGCGCCACACCCAGGACCACGGCGTCAGCTGGCTCGCGGTGCTCGCCGAGGCGCCGCAGAGCATGGCCGCGGTCACCTACGCGATCCACGACGACGGCTTCGCGGGCCACATGGCGCGCAGCCCCGAGGTGACGCGGTACTACCTCCAGGTTCCTCCCGGCGACGACCAGGAGGCCTGGACCGACGAACGGATCTGGGCCGCTCTGGGCACCCGGATGCGCACCGCCGAGTTCGGTCAGCTCGAACAGGGCCCGATCACCGAGCGCCGGATCGTCCGGCTGCGCTCCGAGGTCGTCGACCCGATCCAGCACGACAGGCTGTTCCTCGTCGGTGACGCGGCCGGCCTGATCAGCCCGTCCGCCGCCAAGGGCGCCAATCTGGCGATCATGGAGGCCGAGGTGCTGGCCTCCGCCCTGATCTCCGCCCTGCACCAGGACGACGAACGGCCGCTGGCCGCGTACTCGCGCACCTGCCTGCCCCGCGTCTGGCGGGCGCAGGAGTTCTCGCGCTGGATGATCGATCTGCTCCACACCCAGGACGACGACTTCCACCGTGCTCTACGCCGCGCCCGGCTGCACAGCCTGCGCGACTGCCGCGCCCACCAGAACTTCTTCGCCGAGCACTACGTCGGCATCTGAGCCACAGGAACCGTCACCATGATCTCGACCAGCACACCCGTCATCGCCGCGGCCGACCTCGACCGGCTGACCGCCACGATGGCCCTCATCGGCGCGCACGACACGCACTCGGCTCTCGCCGCCGCCGTGCCGTCGCTGCCCGCCGACCAGCGCGACGCCGTCACGCGGCACGCCACCCTCGACCACGCCGCGTTGCTCATCTTCCCGGAAACCCTTGCGGGGCTTGCGGACGAGCTCGCGCGGCACGGCATCGAGGTCGGCACGATGACCCCGAGCGTCGTCGTCCGCGAACGGCTGAGCGCCCGCTATTCGGTGCCCGTCGCGGACCTGAAGGTCGGCATCCTGCGCGCACCCGTCTCCGACCGCAACGGCTGGCCGTGCGAGCTGGAGATCTTCGTGATGGTGACGCCGCCGGAACTGGCGCACATCGCGGAGGACGAACGCCGCCACGAACACGAGAACCACGTCGCGCTGGCCGTGCGGCGGCCGGACCCGGTGCTGCTGCGCGGACTGCGCACGATGATCGCCGGTGTCATGCGCCCGGACGGCGGTGGGTACAACGGTTACGAGAACCACTCGGTCCTCTACTTCCGCGACGCGCACTGCGCCGACCCCGCGTTCCGCCGCCTGGAACTGATCTCCACCGGCCGGTTCCCGCAACTGCAGGCCACGCACCAGCGCGAATCCTGTGCCGGCACCGAGTTGCTGCGCCTGCTCACCGGCGCGTGGGCGACGCAGGCCATCGCGACCGCCGCCGAACTCCGGTTGCTCGACCACCTCGTGACGATCCCGGACCTGCCCGGCCTGGCGTCGGCCACCGGCACCGAACTCCAAAGCCTGGCAAGGCTTCTGCGGTACCTCACGTCGCTCGGTGTCGTCCACATGTCCGGTGAGCGGCACAGCCTCACCGACCTCGGCGAGCTGCTGCGGTCGGACCTGACGGGCTCGATGCGCCCGCTCGCCCTGATGTACGGCGGCCCGTTCTACCGGTCGTTCGCCGAACTCACCGAGGCCGTCCGCAGCGGTGAGGAGTCGTACGCGAAGGCGTTCGGCGCCCACCACTTCGCCCACATGGCAACGGATCCGGACCTGGCCGAGCTGTTCCACGGGTCCATGGCCGCGAGCAACGCGATGTTCACCGGCGTCACCAAGGTCGTCGACTTCTCCACCGCCGGCACGGTCGTGGACGTGGCCGGCGGCAACGGCGAGCTGCTGTCCCGCGTGCTGCACGCCAACCCGGCGCTGCGGGGCGTTCTGCTCGACCTCCCGAACGCCCTCGCCGCAGCCGTTCCCCGTCTCGCCGACCTCGCGGACCGCGTCACCCTCGTCCCCGGCGACTTCACCCGCTCCATCCCCGGCACCGGTGACGTCTACCTGCTGTCGCGCGTGCTGCACGACTGGGACGACGAGCAGTGCCGCACCATCCTGGCCACGTGCGCGCGGAGCATGCCCGCACACGCCGAACTGCTGGTGATCGAGCGCCTGCTGCCCGAGGCCGGCGAGGTGGACTCGCTCGCGATCCCGTGGGACATCCACATGTTGTGCAACACCGGCGGCCGCGAGCGCACCGAGTCGCACTACCGCGCGTTGCTCGCCGAGGCCGGCTTCGAGCTGGTCGAGACGCAGGCCTTGCCGCTCGACGCGCACATCATGCGAGCCCGGTTGCGCTAACCCACCAGGCAGAAGGGGTGGCCGGCGGGATCCGCGTACACGTGGAACCGCTCGCCACCGCCTTCGAGCCTGCGCGCGCCCAGCACCAGCACCTTCTCGCCCGCCGACGCGAGATCGTCCACGCGCACGTCGAAGTGCATGTGGGCGGTCTCGGCCGGCCACTTCGGCGGTTGCCAGCCCTCGACCCGCGCGAACGCCACACCGGGCCGGTCGGGGGCGTCACCGATGACGACGAACGCGCCGTCGTCCTGCACCCGGATCATCCCGAGCAGCTTCTCGTAGAACTCCGCGAGGCCCTGCGGATCAGGGCAGTCGATCACCAGGCCGTGCCAACGTCCGATCATGCGCGGGATGCTGGCACGGATCGAGGACAACGACCGCCCTGGATCACACCAGCGGCATCGCCATCACCGGTGGCGTGGACGGCTTCTCCGACCCTCCCGAGGGCTCCACGGTCAGCGCGACCTCCTTCGCCCCGGTCAGTCCGCTGACCACGACCGGCGTCGACCGGGACTGGAGCAGTCCGGCCGGGTGCGGGTCGTTGTCGGCGCCGATCAGCCAGAGCTGGTAGATCCGGCCGTCGCCGGGATCCGGCAGGTCCTTGGCGAGGAACAGCGCCTCGTCGCGGCTGGCCGAGATCACGGCGGTGCCGGTGGCGCCGTTCGGTGCCTTGCCGTTGATGAGCTTCGCGTCCGGTGTGGACAGGAAGTCGGAGAACCGGCTGTACTCGCTGGACAGTTGTGCCAGCTGCCTGTCCTGGTCGGACTCCGTGTACTGCACGGTCACGAAGACCGCGGCGACCAGGCAGGCGGCCGCGAGCAGCCCTCCGGCCCAGCGCACCCTGCGCGGGTCCGGCACGCGGGCCGTGTGGGGAGAGACCTGCCGGGTTTCCGCCGCAGCGGCGAGCACACGGGCGCGCAGCTGCGGTGGCGGCGGGGACTCCACCGCGACGCCCAGACGTGCGGCCGTGGCCGCGAGCTCGGCGACCTCGACCGCGCAGCTCGCACAGCGGGTCAGATGCGCCTCGAAGGCGGTCCGTTCGATGTCGGACAGCGCGTTCACGGCGTAGGCGCCGGTGAGCGTGTGCAGATCAGCGGATGTGGTCCTCATCCGGTCACCCCCATGCAGTCCCGCAGTCGGATCAGGCCGTCGCGCATCCTGGTCTTGACCGTGCCGAGCGGGATGCTCAGCAGGCTCGCGACCTCCGGATACGAGTAGCCCTGGTAGTAGGCGAGCAGCACGGACTCGCGCTGCAGGTCGGTCAGGAAGCTCAGGCACCGGCGCACCTGGCGTTGTTCGAGCCGGCCGTCGACCTGCTCGCTCACCTCGTCGAAGGGCCTGCCCGGATCGAGCCGGGCGGCGCGGTCCTCGCGATGGGTGGCGGCCTGGGCGGACCGGACGCGGTCGACGGCACGGCGGTGCGTCAGCGTGAGGATCCAGGTGTTCGCGCTGCCGCGGTCGGGGTCGAACCTGGTCGCGGTCCGCCACACCTCGAGCATCACCTCCTGGAACACCTCCTCCGACTGCGCCTGATCTCGCACCACCCGCCTGATCAGCCCGAACACCGAGCCGGACACGACGTCGTAGAGCCGTTCGAACGCGGCCTCGTCGCCCCGTGCGACCAGCGCCAGCAGCTCGTCGGCGGTCGGACCGACGTCCCGCGGTGTCCTCGGCAGGCTTTGCAGCGCCCGCTCACGCTCAGGCATCCCTGGTCCTCTCCTCAGCGTTGTCCCTCTGGTGTTCGCAGCGGAGGCGCCGGTGGATCGGTGCCGGATGGGTCACGTCCTGGTTGGTAACGGATCGATAACCACACCCATCCGCTCCCCGAGGGGTGGCGAATCACGGGCAGCAACTGCTCGATCACCCCTTGGAGATGTCCCGTCATGAACAAGACCGTCCGCAACACCGTCCTGGCCGCCGGCGCCGTCTCGCTCGCCCTGTTCGGCGCGGCGTGCGGCTCGGGTGACATGGCCAGCAGCGGCACCTCGTCCAGTGCCGCGCCCACCTCGACCGCCACCTCGTCCGCCGCGATGGCCGACCCGGCCAAGGACCTCGTCGGCCCCGGCTGTGCCGACTACGCGAAGCAGGTTCCGTCCGGTGCCGGTTCCGTGAGCGGTATGGCCGCCGACCCGGTCGCCGTCGCCGCGAGCAACAACCCGCTGCTCAAGACGCTCGTGGACGCCGTGTCCGGCAAGCTCAACCCGAAGGTCAACCTGGTCTCGACGCTCAACGGCGCCGAGTTCACCGTGTTCGCGCCGGTCGACTCGGCGTTCGCGAAGATCGACGCCGCGACGATCGAGAAGCTCAAGACCGACGACGCGCTGCTGACCAAGATCCTGACCTACCACGTCGTCCCCGGCCAGATCTCGCCCGACAAGATCGCTGGCGACCAGAAGACCGTCGAGACCGGCACCGTGAAGGTCACCGGTTCCAAGGACGCGCTGAAGGTCAACGACGCCAACGTCATCTGCGGCGGCGTGCACACCGCCAACGCCACCGTCTACCTCATCGACTCGGTCCTGCTCCCTGCCTGACATCTCCAGAGGGCAGCAGTACCGCGACTCCGGGAACCGCACAGTGCGGTTCCCGGAGTTTTGCTGTTACCGCAGTGGCGGGAAATTGATGTTTGGAATTGTTTTACCGCTTTGAGCTGCGCGAACAAAAGTTTCTCCACTTTCGTGCAATCCACTCTCCTGGGTGAATCCGAATGCCTGATGTACGGGTGCCGATTCGCCGAAAGGGGGTGATTACATGAAGTCGACCTGCTCCACAGTTCTCCGGCGCACTCTCGGTGTCGCCGGGTTCCTGATCGGGTTCGGCCTGCTCTCCGCGGGAGTCGCGAGCGCGGACGACGGTGACTCGCCCGGCCTGCTGGGTGGTGTCGCCGAACTCGTCGCTCCGGTGACCGAACCGGTGCTGGCACCGTTGACGCCGGTCGTCGACACCGCCGTGCGGACGCTGAGCCCGGTGCTGGAGCCTCTTCAGCCCGTGACAGCGCCGTTGCTCGCTCCTGTGGTGAACACGGTGCGGGACGTGCCGGTGGTGCCGCGGATCGCGGAACCGTTGGTGGCACAGCCTTCCGCTCCTGCGGAGGTGCCGCCGCCGGTCGCCGTTCCGGAGACTCCGCCGGTGCCGGCCGTCGCCCTCACGGCGAACGCCGTGACGACGTCCGGTGTCGTCCCGGTCCCGGTCCCGGTGGCCAAGGCCCCGCAACAGATCTCCGCACCTGACGTGGCGCCACCGATCGAGGCGCCCTCCTCGCCGTCGCCTGACGTGCCGCTGGTTCTGCCCGGTACGACGGGGTCGGTGTCTTCGAACGGATCGACGGGTCTCGCGCTCTCGGATCTCCCGGCAGGATCGGGAATTCGTCCGGGCGTCGAGTCGCTCGCGGTGGTCACGGATCACCAGATCCACGGGTCGTGGTGCTACTACTACGGCCGAAGTCATCCCAGTTGATCACTCCTGCCAACCAAGCCGACAGATCACCAAGCTTGTTTGACAGGAAGGTTCGACAATGCACAGCTACGTGCGACGCGGTCTGATGGCCGCAGCGTTCTCGGGAGGCTTCCTCCTGTTCGGAACGGCGATGGCAAGCGCTGACACGGGTGGCAACGGCCTCCTGGGCGGCGTTGGCGACGTCGTGCACTCGGTCGTGAACGGCGGCAACGGCGGGAACTCGGGCAACGGCGGCGACGCCACCAGCTCGAACAACGCCAAGTCCGGCAACTCGGGCAACTCCGGGAACTCGGGCGCAACGGGCGGCAACAGCGCCTACGGCGTCTGCGTGCTGGCCGAGTGCCACACCGAGGTGAGCTCGGGCGACTCGGGCAACACCGGCGCAACGGGTGCGACCGGCGACGCCTCCAACCACAGCAACACGGTGGGCGGCAAGTCCGGCGCCGCCGGCAACGGTGGCGACGCCACTGCCGCCGGCCGCACGCAGAACACCGGCGCGACCGCGGGCAACGGTGGCAACTCGGGCAACGGCGGCGACGCCACGAGCTCGAACACCGCGCGGTCGGGCAACTCCGGTAACTCGGGCAACTCGGGTGCGACCGGCGGCAACAGCGCCTACGGCGTCTGCCTGCTGGCGGAGTGCCACACCGAGGTCACCTCGGGCGACTCGGGTGACACCGGTGCCACGGGTGCGACCGGCGACGCTTCCAACCACAGCAACACGGTGGGTGGAAACTCCGGTCCTGCCGGTGACGGTGGCGATGCCGCGGTCGTGAGCAAGGACCAGAAGTGGGGCCACCACAAGAAGTCCGGTTCCGCCGAGGCGACCTCGGGTGACGGTGGCAAGTCGGGTAACGGCGGCAACGCCACGAGCTCGAACAATGCCACGACCGGTAACTCGGGCAACTCCGGGAACTCGGGCGACACCGGTGGCAACAAGGCCGTCGTCCGCTCGATCGGTTCGAAGCAGGGCCACAACTGGTTCCAGGGCACCAAGTCCTGGACCAAGGTGACGTCGGGCGACTCCGGCGACACGGGTGCCACTGGTTCGACCGGTGACGCGTGGAACCACAGCAACACGGTGGGCGGCAACTCCGGTCCTGCCGGTGACGGTGGCGACGCCGCGGTCATGACCAAGGACCAGAAGTGGGGCCACCACAAGAAGTCCGGCTCCACGGAGGCGACCGCGGGTGATGGTGGCAAGTCGGGTAACGGCGGCAACGCCAGCAGCTCGAACAACGCCACGACCGGTAACTCGGGCAACTCCGGGAACTCGGGCGACACCGGTGGCAACACCGCGTTCGTGAAGACCGAGAACAAGCACCAGAAGTGGAACGGCCACCGCGGCGACAACTGCCACGGCTGGAAGAACCATGGCTGGAAGAACCACAGCACCAAGTCCTGGACCGAGGTCACCTCGGGCGACTCCGGTGACACCGGTGCCACTGGTTCGACCGGCGACGCCTCCAACCACAGCAACACGGTCGGTGGCCACTCCGGTCCGGCGGGCGACGGCGGCGACGCCGCGTCCTGGACGCACGGGAAGCACTCCGTGAAGGCGTGACCACGAGGTGATCAAGGGGCGGGGTCGACTTCGGTCGGCCCCGCCTTTCTGCTGTGGATCAGCTCGATCAGCCGCCTGCCCGGCTCCTGCCCGGCTTCTGCCCGGTATTGACAGAGCCGCCATCTGCGAACAACCATGGAAGCGCTCTCATAACCGGTCTGGACCAGTTCTCGGACCGGAGGCCGCCGACCGCCCTGTAGCCGGTCGGGGGACCTGCCGGCAGAGCACCCCTGCACAAGGAGTCAGATGCGCACTCGAACGAAGTGGTTCAGCGCGCTCGCCGCACTGGCGGCGATCGCATCGGCGGCCATCGCGAGCACACCGGCACAGGCGATCGGCCCCGACCTGCTGCCGCTCAACGTCACCAACAACAGCGGCCGGTCCGAGGCCGTGCACCTGTACGTCCTGGGCACGGACATCCGCAGCGGGCGCCTCGGGTACGTCAACCAGGCCGGCGCGTTCACGCCGTGGTCGCCGGGTGGCAACCCGCCCACGCCCGCGCCGGACGTGTCGATCGCCGGTCCTGGTCCCGGTGGCACCGCCTCGCTGCGGGTGCCGCGGTTCATCTCGGGCCGCGTCTACATGTCGTTCGGCGAGAAGCTCAAGTTCTTCCTGACGCCCGACGGCCTGGTGCAGCCGGCGCCGTGGGCGTCCGGCGACCCGAACAGCGGCATCCTGTTCGACTGGAGCGAGTTCACCTACAACGACGCGGGCCTGTGGCTCAACAGCTCCCAGGTGGACATGTTCGCGGTACCGCACGCGGTGACCGTGACGGGCGCGAGCGGCGCCACGAAGAAGACCGGCGAACTCAAGTCCGGTGGGCGGGACGCCGTCATCAACGGCATCCGCAACCAGTCGGGCTGGGGCGGGTCGGTCATGTCCCGTTCGGACGGCACGGTGCTGCGCGTGCTCGCGCCGGGCAAGGCGGCCGACGTCGGCAACTTCGACCGCAACTACCTGGACTCGTACATCACCCAGGCGTGGAACGCGTACATGACCAAGACGCTGACCGTGCAGCCGTTCGGCGACCGTCCTGACGTGAAGTACTTCGGCGGCACGTCCGGCGGCACGATGAACTTCAGGAACACCGCCGGGCAGCAGGTGGCGTCGTTCGCGAAGCCGTCCACTTCGAACGTGTGGGGCTGCGACGGCGCGCTGCACGCACCCAACGACCAGGTGGTCGGCCCGATCGCGCGCACCCTGTGCGCCGCTCTGCACCGCTCCACGCTCGGCCGCATCGACGTGCAGCCCGGCGGCGGTCCCGCGGACTTCTACCAGGGCGCGATCACCAACCACTACTCGCGGCTGGTGCACCAGAACATGGTGGACGGCAAGGCGTACGGGTTCGCGTTCGACGACGTGCAGGCGCAGGAGTCGCTGGTGCACGACGGCGATCCGCGCTCGGCCGGGATCATCCTCACCCCGTTCAGCGGCGGCTCCACGACGCCTCCGCCCGCCGCCGCCGGCAGCATCGTCAGCGACTGGCACGGCAAGTGCATCGACGTGCCGAACTGGAACTTCGCCGACGGCCAGCGCCTGATCGTGTGGAACTGCACGGGCAGCACGAACCAGAAGTTCGAGTTCACCGGCGGCACGCTGCGCACGGAGAACAACAAGTGCGTGGACGTGGCATGGGGTTCGAGGGACAACGGCGCGGCCGTGCAGCTCGCGACCTGCTCCGGGAACGCGGCCCAGCAGTTCGTGCTGTCCGGGACCGGTGACCTGGTGAACCCGCAGGCGAACAAGTGCGTGGACATCGCGGAGTGGAACCCGAACAACGACGCGGTCCTGCACATGTGGGACTGCGTCGGCGGCGCCAACCAGAAGTGGCACCGCGGCTGACGACCAGAAGCGCGGTGAGGCCAGGCCGGGATTTCCGGCCTGGCCTCACCGCGTTCGTCAGCAGGGCGGGGTGTACGGAACGTCCGGGACGTGCCTGCGCCACTCGTCCTCGGTCAGGCGCGGTCCCACCGAGTCACACGCCTCGGCGACGGCGGCGCCGAGATCCGCGTTCAGCAGCCGCATGGTCGGATCGAACATGGTCCACACGAGGGTCCGGCCGTCTGGGCTGAACGCGATGTCGGCGACGGCGATGGCGGCGCCGGACAACGTGGCGATCTCGGTGACGTGCCCGGGATCGGTGACGTTCCACAGCCGCACCGTGCGGTCGTCGCTGCCGGACGCGAGCGTACGACCGTCCGGGCTGAACGCGACGCTGCCGACGACGTCCTCATGACCGGTGAGCGAGGGGTGCTCGGAAGGCTTGCGAGGGTCGGAGACGTTCCACAGCCGCACGGGTTTGTCGTTGCCGCTGCCGACCGCGAGCGTGTGCCCGTCCGGGCTGAAGGCCAGGTCGTACACGTCGAGCCTGGTGTCGGACAACGACACGATCTCGGCGCCGTCCTGCCACAGCCGCACGCTGTGGTCGTCGCTCCCGGTGGCCAGCGTCCTGCCGTCAGGGCTGAACGCCACCGTCCGCACCGCGTCCGTGTGGCCGCGCACCGTCGCGGTCAGCACCGGGTTGCGCGGGTCGCTGACGTTCCACGTCCGCACCTCTCCCGTGCCGGAGCCGGCGACGAGGGTCTGACCGTCCGGGCTGAACGTGACCGCGCGCACGGATCCCATGCCGCTCAGCGCCGCGATCTCCTTCTGATCGGCCCACAGCCGCACGGTTCCGTCGTCGCCGCTCGACGCGAGGACCTTCCCGTCCGCGCGGTAGGACAGCGCGCGCACAGGGCCGGTGTGGCCGGTGAGAGTGCCGAGCCGGACCGGCTTGCGCCGGTCGCCGACGTTCCACAGGCGGATCGAGCGATCGCGGCCCGCCGTTGTCAGCTTGCCGTCGCTGCTGAACGTCGCCGCGTAGACCTCCTCGTCGTGGGCCGTCACGACGGTCGCCAGCGTGCTCAGCACCGCGTCGCGCGTCTTGCGCGTCGCGGCGAGGTTGTGCGCGGCCAGACCGAGCTGCAGCCCGAGGGACGGGTTCGCGCGATGCTCCACCACCGCCTCGGACGCGAGGTTCTGGGCGATCGCGCTGTTGCGTTGCGACGTGATGTCGTTGCGCGTCCGCACCGCGTAGAACGTCGTCGCCGCCGAGACGACCAACAGCGCCGCGAGCACTCCGACCAGGTAGCTGAGGCGTTTCGCGCGGCGCCGCGCCACCACGTGTTCCTCGGCCTCGGCATCGGTGCTGGCCTCGACGAACGCCCGTTCGCGAGCCGTGAGGGCCTGAGATCGGGTGGCCCATTCGCGGGCGATCGCCAGCCGGGCTCCCCGGTACAGCGCGCTGCGGTCGCGGTCGAGTTGTTCCCACACGTCGGTGGCGTGGGTCAGCTCCCGGTGGACGCGTTGCCCGTCGCGGTCGCTGCTGAGCCATTCCCGGAACCGTGGCCACGTGCGGATCAACGCTTCGTGGGTGATCTCGATGCTGTCCGTGTCGCGCACGACGAGCCGTGCGGCGGTGCACCTGTCCAGCACCACCGCGGTGTCCTGGTCGTCGTCGAGCTCGGCAGGGGAGATGCGGCGTTTGGTGTCCTCGGTGTTCTCACCCAGCACGGCGAGGCGCCGGAAGAGGTCCCGCGCACGGCCCTGCTGGCGCGCGTCCAACGAGCCGTACACCGCCTCGGCCGTCTTCGCGAGCGCGCCGTCGATGCCGCCGACGGCCTGGAACCCGGTGAGCGTGAGCCGGTTTCCGCTGCGCCGGCGCCATGTCTCCAGCAACGCGTGCGACAGCAACGGCAGGACACCCGCCTGGCCGTGGGCGTGCGCGATGAGCGTGGCCGCCAGGTTGCTCTCCACCGTGCAGTTCGCCTTCATCGCGGGCAACGTGATCGCGCGACGCAGCTCCTCCGCCGTCATCGGCCCGACGGTGAACTGGGAGTCCTGCAGCGCGCCCGCCAGCTCGGGAATCATGCAGCAGTGCGTGTAGAAGTCCGACCGCACGCCGATCACCGCCCGGCGGCCGAGCAGTTCGGCGATGAACCGCGCCCGTTCGTCCGCGTCCTGGCAGAGGGTGAAGACCTCCTCGAACTGGTCGACCACGATCACGGTCTCCGGGTCGGACGGAAAACCGGGCACCAGCCGCATCGGATGTTCACCCGGAGTGCGGAGAACGTGCGCAGGCAGCCGCGGAAGAAGTCCCGCGCGAATCAGGGACGATTTTCCCGACCCGGACGGTCCGAACACCGCGACGAACTTCTGCCGTTGCACAAGGGCGAGGAGATCGTCGACAAGGCGTTCCCTGCCGAAGAACCGAAAAGCGTCCTCGGCGCGGTAGACGGAAAGTCCGACATAGGGCGCCTGGTCGTGATCCTCTGGTTCGGCGGCGGCAGTCGCGTTGAGTTCGGCCGCGAGAGAGTGCCACCGCTGCTCCCACAGTTCGACGTCACCGTCGCACGCGCGCACGTAGGCGAGCGTGACCTCCAGACTCGGGAACCTGCGCCCGCCGGCGGCCTCGGCGAGCGTCGTCGCGGAGTAGCCGCCGCGCTTCCCGAGCTCGCGATACGACGGACCACCGATGTCCTGACGCAAACGCCGCAGGTCAACGGCGAACTCGACAAGAGCGGTCCCATCGAGCTCCAGCGGTCGCTCCGGTCGTGGCACCTGATGTCTCTCCTCGGATTCGTGTTGTCCGGTGCGCCGCTCTCCGGCGCCTGACAACACGACCACGCTATACACATCCCGGGTCCGGCCTCGATGGCCATCAATTGGGGGTGTCATCGAGGCTGGGCCGGTATTGCGACCTGGGTCGTGAATCACTTCTTCACTGGGGAGTTCACCGCATGAAGTTCACCGCATTGGCCGCTGTGGTCGCCGTTGGCGCCACGCTGATCACTGTCGGGGCGTCCACCGCCTCGGCGGCGCCGATGTCCGCACAATCAGTTGTCTGCGTTCAGCAGAACAACGTCATCTATCGCAAGACGCCGGAAGGCACGCCGCTGGGTCAGGTGCACCGCGGCCGGCGTTTCGACGTGTTCGAGTCCGGCGGCCCGGACCTGACGTGGGCCCACGGGAACATCTCCGGCGGCGCCTCGGGCGTGTGGATCTACTGGGGTCTGCTCGGCAACTGCTGATCCCGCACCACGCGGACGGGCCCGTCACCGATGCGGTGGCGGGCCCGTTCCGCGTTTTCAGGAACGATTGTTCTTGACTGATCGTTCCTGAAAACGCTACGGTCGTCACATGGGACGACGCAGGTCTTTCGACGTGGACGAGACCGTGGAGGCGGCGGCCGACCTGTTCGCCCGCCGTGCCTACGACGGTGTCTCGATCGACGACCTGGTCACTCGACTCGGAGTGCACCGCAACAGTCTCTACGGCGTGTTCGGCAGCAAGCGCGGTCTGTACCTGGCGGCGTTGCGCCGTCACATCGAGCAGGACGTTCGCCCGCACCTGGCTCGTGCCGCCCAGTCGGAACACCTGCCCGCGTGGGACTTCCTGCTGGTGGCCGCGGTCGATCGGGCGCCGGACGACCTCGAGGTCGCCGGCCTGGTGTCGTCGGTCTTCGCCGAGGTCGACGAGGCGACGGGTGACCCGCGCGCCACCGAGGTGCTGCTGGGCCGATGGCTGCGCGCCAGACCGCAGGCCGTGCGCCACGGGGAGGCCGCGGACGTCCCCACCATTCGTGACGCGCCGGAAACGGTGCCCGGTAAGGAGATCTGACATGGCGACGATCAGCGTGCAAGGCCAGGACCTGGTGGTGGAGATGAACGGCCTGGACAAGTTGTGGTCGTTGAAGAGCAAGCTGACCATCCCGCTCGCGCACGTGCGTGGTGCCACGGTCGATCCGGGAATCCTGGGGGAGCCGAAGGGGATTCGGGCGCCCGGCACGCATCTGCCAGGGGTGATCACGGCCGGCACGTTCCACCAGGACGGCGAAAAGGTCTTCTGGGCGGTCCGCGACGCGCAAAAGGCGGTGGTCGTGGAGTTGGCCGACGAGCACTACACCCGTCTGGTCGTCGAGGTCGACGACCCCCGCGCGGTGGTGGCGATGGTCGAACAGGCCACGAGCCGATGATCGTCAAGGTCGCTTCGGTGCTAGTGGCGGCGGTCTTGGCCGCCGGCATCACGCCCACCACCGTGCTCGCCGCCGGCAGCCATGACTCCACGGCCTGGTTGCCCGCACGCGACGAGCAGGTGTCGTTCGAGGTCGAGGGCACGACCACCTACGGAACGCTCCACGTGCCGGCGCGGCGGCGCGGTGAACGTCTGCCCGCGGCCCTTCTGCTGCCGGGCAGCGGCCCCACCGACCGCGACGGCAACCAGCCGCCGTCGCTCACGCCGAACACCATCCGCGACCTCGCCGCCGCACTGGACCGCGATCGGGTGGTGACCCTCCGGTTCGACAAGTACGGAACGGGCCAGACAGGACTGGGCGCCTGGGCCGGGCGGCCTCAGGACATCGACTACCCGGCCTTCGTGCGCCAGGCCGCAGCAGCCCGCGACCTGCTGCAACGCCGTGCCGAGGTGGCACGGAACAGGGTGGCTCTGGCCGGTCACAGCGAAGGAGGCATGACGGCACTGGTGCTCGCCGCGCAAGCACCTCCCCGCCAGCGCGCCGCTGCCCTGATCATGCTGCAGCCCCAGGCGTTGCGGCTGCTGGACGTGCTCGCCATGCAACTGCACGACCAGATCGGGCAACTCGTCGATGCCGGAGGCCTGACCGAGCAGGAAGCGGAGATCATCGACCGGGCGATCGACGTGGCCGTCGCGGACCTGCGAGGTGGTCGCCCCGTCGACACGACGACCATGCCGGCACCGCTCGCCGCGCTCTTCCAGTCGCTGGCAGGACCGAACCGCCGGTTCGTGACCACGGACGACGCGGTCTTCCCACCCGACGTCGCACGCGGGCTGCCGCCGATGCCCGTGCTGCTGACCTGCGGCGAGCTGGACCCCCAGGTGCCCTGCCACACGACTGACCAGCTCGCGTCCGTCGTGGGCCACCGCGTGGTGCTCCCCGGCGTCGGCCACGCGATGACCACCGCCGACGGGACGCTCTCGCCTGTCCTGACCCGTGAGCTCAGCGCTCTGCGGTGGTGACGGGCGGCCCGGCTTCTGGGAAGCGCGCGTGAGAGCTCTCGGCAGCCGTTGAGAGACCGAATGCAACGTTGAGGGTCACTTCTCCATTAGGGGTCGAAATCGAGGTTGAGTCGACGATCGGGAGTGGCCGGTGGAGTTTGCCGAGTACGTGGCAAGGCAGCGTCCCGCGCTGATGCGGTTCGCCATGGTCCTGACCTGCCGGACGTGGCTGGCCGAGGACCTGGTGAGTGACGTGCTGGGCCGGGCGTTCGAGCGCTGGGAACGGATCTCGGGGATGGATGAGCCGCACGCTTACGTGCGGCGGATGGTCGTCAACGAGTACCTGTCCTGGCGCAGGAGGCTGACGCGTACGTCCCCGCGCGCCGAGATCGAGCCGCGGGTGGTCTCCGACGGCGCGGACGAGCGGGCCGAGCGCGACGCGATGATCAGCCGCCTCGCCGGCCTGCCCAGGAAGCAGCGCGCGGCCGTGGTCCTGCGCTACTACGCGGGCCTGTCCGACAGGGAGATCGCGACACAGTTGGGATGCAGGGAGCCGACCGTGCGCAGCCAGATCCACCGGGCACTCAACGTTCTGCGCATCGACCTCACCGCCACCGCCCCCAACTTCCAGGAGACCTCATGAGCGACCTGCGCACTCTCCACGACGCCTTCGCCGAGCTGGAGCGGCAGGTCGACGCCGCGGCCGCGTACAGGGCCCCGGTCGTGCGGCGGCGCAGGGCCGTGCGGCTGGTACCCGTCGCGGCCACCGTCGTCGCGGTGGCGTGCCTGGTCGCGGGTGCGGTGTGGCTGATGCCGGGCGACTCCGGCACGCACGTCGCCGGCCCGCCGCCGACCACATCGTCCATGACCATGGCGCGCAGCCCGGTCCCCGCCACGCCGGATGAGCTGATCGCCCGGTTCAGGGTGGTGCTCGGAGACACCGCGACGTTCGAGGCGACCGCGAACCACACCTTGTCAGGAGGTCCCGCGCCCTCGGGTAACAACGCGCCACCGGGGTCAGGGGCAGTCCCGCTGACGGTGAACCCGAACTTCCCCACCAGCGCGCTTGTCGGCGGGACTTTGACCTCCGCAGGCGTCACCGGGAGCTTCAGCCTGACGATCTACCCCGCAGATTCCGAGCCCAGCGCGTGGTGCAGCTTTCACCGCACGGGTCCCGGCCTGACTCCAGCTCGACCAGAGGACTGTCCTGTCAGCACGCTGCCCGACGGCTCCCGGCTGGCGACCGAGACCGTGCGGTCGGTTCCCGGCGCGGTGGCGTACATGGCGTGCCTCAAGCGGCCAGACGGGACGACGGTCCTCCTGCGCGTCGGCAACCAGGAGGACCCCACGGGCGCCGTGATCAACTCGCCGGGCGGCCGGATCTACTCGCCGCAGCCGCCGCTGAACCTCGACCAGCTGAAGGCGATCGTCACCTCCGACAAGTGGTGACGAGGTTCGTGATGGCCGGCCACCTCGGTGGCCGGCAAGCGGTGGCAGCACTAGCGGCATCACCGGGAGCGTGCCCACTACAACGCCGCTCTGTGGCACGTCGGCAAGACTGAACGCATCGGCCTGGGTCGAGCGAAGCGAGACCCACCGGGGGTCCGGGGGCGGAGCCCGCCGGCTGGGGTTTGGGGGCTCGGCCCCCAAAAAACACAACGAAGCAAAGAAGGCTCACGCTCTTTGTGAGCATGAGCCTTCCATTTGCGAAGTACGCCGCCAGGGACTCGAACCCCGGACCCGCTGATTAAGAGTCAGCTGCTCTAACCAACTGAGCTAGCGGCGCTTGTTTGTGTGCCGGAGGCTTGCTCGTACCGACGTGAAGAACGTTAGCACAGGGGTTCCAACGGGTTTTCACGCGGGTCACCCGTTCGACGTTTTGAACCCCGTGTGCAGGAGCCACTGGGCCGCCGCGTAGGTCGGCATGACGCCGGTCGACGCCACTCGCGCCGCGCGTCCCTTGAGGACGAACCGGCTCGCGCCGAGCAGGGCGTCCGAGACCGCGAACAGTGCCGCACCACCGAAAACCCGTCGGGCGCCGGCGCCGCGGGCCGTGGAGGCGGCGGCGACCATCGTGCCGAGCGTCAGGGCGTAGAGGCCTACCGGCTTTCCCATTGGGCCTGCCGCTCGCGCGAACACCGCGGCTCCTGCGGCCGACGCCATGACGATGGGCACGACGGCCTTGCGTGAGCCGGGCGACGAGCGGCGGGCCAGTGCGGCGGTGTAGCCGACGTGGGCCACCAGGAAGCTGAAGAGTCCTGTTCGGAACGCCTTGTCCGAGTCGCCGAGCAGTGCCACGTCACCCAGCCACGAGCCGGCCAGGCCGACCGCCATACCGGGGTCGTGAGGTGGGCTGGCGACGGCCAGTGCGGGCATCAGCGCGGTCTTCGTCACAGTGCGCGCGGGCTTGGCGCCGCGCACGGCTGCCGCGATCGAGTCCACGATCGCGGCAACCGCGTACGCCTGCTTCTTCATGAGCTCAGACTAAAAGCCTCAGCTCAGGGTCACCGCCGTGTCGTCGATCACGAACGACGTCTGGAGCGAGGCGTCCTCCACGCCGGTGAACTTGACGGTCACCGTCTGGCCCGCGAACGAGGACACGTCGAACGTCTTGAGCACGTAGCCCGCCGCCGCGTTCGTGTTCGAGAGCGTGGCGAGGGTGGTGGTGCCCGCGGTGACCGTCAGCTTGTCGTAGACGGTGCTGCCGGTCTCCTTGGTGTCGATGTGGACGTAGAACGTCAGCGACGCCTTGCAGCCGGCGGGGATCGTCACCGACTGGGACAGCGAGTCGGTGTGCGAGGAGCCGTAGCCGTTCAGCCAGGACGACCAGGTGCCCGAACGGGCGGGTTCGCCGTCCGCGCTGTGCTGGCCGATGACGCCCGAGGACGCCGTCCACGACGTGGCGCCGGCCTCGAAGCCCGGGTTGGCGAGCTTCTGGCCGGAGCAGTTGCCGCCGCTGGTGCCGACGGTCCAGCTGAACGACGCGGTGCCGCTCTTGGAGGCGCTGTCCGTCGCGGTCACCGTGACGTTCGAGGTGGCGGCGGTGGTCGGGGTGCCGGAGATGGTGCCGTTGCCGGAGTTGATGGACAGGCCGGCGGGCAGGCCCGTGGCGGACCAGCTGTACGGCGCGGTGCCGCCGCTCGCCGACAGCGGCAGGCTCACCGCGGTGCCAACGGCGCTGGACTGGTTGCCGGGGTTGCCGACCGTCACCGTGCCGGTCGCGCTGCACGTCGGGTCGGCCGACTGCGCGGGCACGCTGATCGCGTCCCAGGCCGCCTTGACCGTGTTGAACTCCGCGCAGCTGCCGGGGTAGAGGTTCTTCGCCGCGGTCAGCGTCCAGGTGCGGTACTTGAGGTACGCGCTGCTGGAGGTCTTGAGCAGCATGGCGTTGTAGAAGATCTTGATGGCCTTCTCGACGCCGAGGCCGGTGATCGACGTGTTGTTGCACGTGGTGCTCGCCGGCTGGCCGTTGGTCGGGTTCGAGCCCTGCGAGAGCAGGTAGAACCAGTGGTTGCCGGGGCCGGCGGCCGCGTGGACCTCGGTGTTCGGGATGGAGCTGGAGTAGCAGTTCGCGTGGTTCAGCGCGGACGGGTTGTACATGTTGCGGATCGGGCCGCGGCCGACGAGGTTGATCGTCTCGCCGACGAGGAAGTCCGGGGTGTCGTAGGGCGACGGCTCGTTCGCGAACCACTCGGTGGTGGCGCCGAAGACGTCCGCGACGAACTCCTGCGTGCCCGCGCCGGAGATGCCGCCTGGAGTGTGGTCGTCGATGCCGTGGCCGAGTTCGTGCGCGACGACGTCGATCGAGCCGATCCACTGGCCCGCGGAGTTCTTTCCGATCTGGACCTGGCTGCCGTCGTAGTAGGCGTTCTGGTCGTTCAGGCCGACGCGCATCGGCCAGCCGCCACCGTTGCCGTCGAAACCGTTGCGGCCCAGCCACTGCGAGAGCATCTTCGACTCGGTCTGCGCCGCGAACAGCACGTCGACGCAGCCGGTCTCGCGGTTGGTCTGGGTGCCGTTGCCCCACGTGTCGGTGGTCTTGGTGAACGTGGTGTTGTTCGCCGCGTCCTGGCAGCTGACGTTGGTCAGCGTGGGGTCCTTGAGCGAGTAGTTCGAACCGGACTGCGTGGTGGCGATGGTGACGGGGTTCGGGCCGTTCCAGCCGCTGGTGCCGGTGCCGTGCATGACGCGTTCCTGCTTGCGCAGCACCTTGCCGGTGGCGGCGTCCACGACCACGTCGAGCTTGCTCGGGCCCTCGGAGTCACGGCCGGTGACGGTGACCTTCCAGGCAAGCGTCGGAGCGGAGTCGAGCGCGTAGACGACCTGTTCCGCGGTGCCCACGCCGTCCACTGTGGACATCGTGGTCTTCGCGGTGGTCTCGGCCTGCGCTTTGGTGACGGAGGGCGTGGTGCTCGCCAGGTCGATCGTCGCGTTCTGGCTGACGGAGGTCTGCAGGACCTGGCCGGTCGAGTTCGTGACGACTACGAAATCGCCGCCCACTACCGGAATTCCCTTGTACGTCCGGTCGTACGGGACGTACTTGAGGCCGTTCGTCGACGAGATCACGCCGTGGCGGACGAACTCGTCGTTCGATCCGGCGTGCAGCTGCGACGGGCGGCTCGCGACGAGGCTCGCGGCCGCGTCCACGGCCAGCGCCTCGGCGGTCTGAGTCGGTTGGGCGACGGCGGTCTGCGCGCCGGTCTGGGTGAGAACGGCTGCGACCAGTGAACCTGCCGCGGCCAGCACGAGTGTGCGTCTGGCTTGCATTTTTCTCCTCGTTGCAGGGCGAACTGACCGGCCCTCGGTTGCAGGGGGAGCCGGTGCGTTCGTCGAGGTGAATGTGGTGGCGGAGCAGGGAAAGAATGGGTTGCGCGGCGACCGTTAACAAGTACTAACTTATTCACACCAACAATTCGTGCGCATTTGTAGGACTTGCGCCCGCGCATTCCTTTGTCTGGCTTGATGTTCGATTTGCCCCGAGAAGTCTGCGCAGGGCGGTTGGCGTGTGTCCGAGGTGTTCGCGCACTGTGCGGCACAGGTGCGCCTGGTCGGCGAACCCGAGGTCGGCGGCGAGCGCGGCGAGGCTGGGTTCCCCTTCCTCCAGGCGATCCAGCGCGCGGGAGACGCGCATCCCGTTGCGGTAGCGGGTCAGCGACACCCCGAGTTCACGGGTGAAAGCGCGGCTCAGGCGATACGGCGAGACGTCGAGAAGATCGGCTAACGGAATCAGTCCGGACGCTGCCGGGTGGTCGTCGCCGATCACACCACGAGCCTTCGCCACCAACGCGCCGTCGCCGCTGCCGCCCGGAGTGGGAGTGGTGACGACCTGCTGGACGGCGTGCGCCACCAGTCCCACCAGTTCCTCGGCCCCGTCGTCACGCGCGGCCAGCAGCAGTCGCCGATGGGCCAGATCGAGCCTGCCGTCCACGTACAGCGACGATCCGGCGAGCAGCGGCGCCTCACCGGCCAATGAGCGCCACAGGTCGGGCCGCAGGCTGATCGACGTGCACACGTCTCCGCCTGCGGGATGGGAGAAGTGCTCCTCCTCGCCGGGTAAGCCGAGATAGCCGACCGTGCGATCCAGATCGGTGCACACGCCCCGGACCCGCCGCCGGAAACCGCCACTGCGCACGAGCACGAGCCGCACGTCCGCGCGCGGCTGCTCGGCCGACCAGCCGCGGTGGTCGTCGCGGCAGTCCACCGCGGACACGCTGAACTCCGGGCGGGCCGCGAGAGCGATGAAGGAGAGCACCCCTTCAGGCTAGGGACGGGGTCTGACAATTTTTCGCGCGCAAGGATGTTCAAGACCGGAGAGGCGGTCGCGGAGCAGGCTGGTGCCCGTCGATCCAGAAGGAGAACGAACATGCCCGCCCAGCTCACCACGATCGTCCTCGACTGCGCAGACCCCGGCTCGCTGGCCGAGTTCTACCGCGCCGTCACCGGGTGGAAGATCACCTCCAGCGACGACGATTCCGTCTACCTGGGCGAGAACGGCGTCCAGCTCGCGTTCGTCCGCGTGCCGGACTACCAGCCCCCGGCCTGGCCAGGCTCGGACAAGCAGGCGCACCTGGACTTCCACGTCGAGGACGTCGAGCTCACCGTCAAGCAGCTGCTCGAACTCGGTGCCACCAAACCGGATTTCCAGCCCGGTGAGGGCCAGTGGACCGTGCTCGCGGACCCGCAGGGCCACCTGCTCTGCCTGGCAGCGTGATCACGTGGCCTCCATCGTCCTGGAAGTCGTGGTCGAGTCCGATGCCGACGACGTGTGGAAGGTGATCGGCGAGTTCGCCACCGGCCCGTCGCGGATGGCGCCGGGGTTCGTCGTGGACACCCAGTCCGAAGCCGACGTCCGCACCGTCACGTTCGCCGACGGCACCGTGGTCACGGAGCGGAGGATCGGCGTCGACGACCAGGCGCGCCGGATCGCCTACTCGATCGTCGGCGGCTCCGTGGAACCGGTCCACGACAACGCGTCCATGCAGGTCTTCCCCTACGACGAACGGCGTTGCCGGCTGGTGTGGACGCGCGACGTGCTGCCCGACCGGCTGGCCGCGCCCATGGCCGACTCGATGTCGCGCGGACTGGAGGCCATCAAGCGGACGTTCGAGAAGTCGTAGTGCGACACCGGAAAACTCCTCGCCGCACGGTGTGCGCTCACCGTGGAGGTCGGTCGTAGCAGCGTGGCTTCACCGTGCTGGTTGAAGTAGTAGCTGTGCGCGGTGGAGCACTGGCCGAGGGAGAACACCGAGTTCTGCGTGACCTTGGCGCGCATGCGTTCGAGGAACTCGTCGTTGGCCCGTTGCGAGATCTCGAAGACCGACGAACCACGGGAGCGCATCGCCGTGAACAGCCGTCGCATGTGCGTCATCTGGCACTCGATCGTCGTGAAGTACGAGAGTCCGCTGTAGGAGTAGGGACTGTTGAGCGACAGGTAGTTGGGGAACCCAGGCACCGTCACGCCTTCGTAGGCCTGGAACCGGTTCTGCCGCCACCACGCGCCGAGGTCCTTGCCGTCACGCCCGATCACCTCGAACGCCGGGAAGTTGGTGTCCCACAGGTTGAATCCCGTTGCCAGCACGAGAACATCGATCTCGGTGCGGCCATCCGCCGTCACGACACCGTTGGCGTCGATCCGTTCGATCGCCGACGTCTCCAGCCGCACGTGCGGTCGCGTGAACGTGCGGAAGTAGTCGTTGGAGAACGTGGGCCGCTTGCAGCCGAACGAGTAGTCCGGCGTGAGCTTGCGACGTAGTTCCGGATCACGGACCTGGCGGTGCAGGTGCGTCCGGCACCACCGCTCCGCCAGCCGGTTCACCACCCGCAACTGCTTGTAGCGCACCACTCCCGAGATCATCATCAGTTCCAGGACCGAACTGCCCACCCACCGCACGGCCCGTTGTGCGAACGGCAGCCGCGCGAACAACTTCCTGACCGGCGACGGGATCGGGTAGTCGGGCTTCGGGCTGACCCAGATCGGCGTGCGCTGGAAGACGGTCAGCGCGGACGCCTGCTTCGCCAGTTCGGGGATCAGTTGCACAGCGGTGGCACCGGTGCCGATCACCGCCACCCGCTTGCCGGTCAGGTCGGCGGGCTCCCAGGCGGCGGTGTGGATCACCTTGCCCTGGAACGACTCGACGCCCGCGATGTCCGGCGTCCTCGGCATCGACAGGAACCCCGTGGCGGTCACGAGATACCGCGCGGTGAAGGTCTCCTCGCCGGCGACGACCTCCCAGTGGTCGTCCCGCCAGCGTGCGCCGGTCACCGTCACGCCGAAGCGCATCAAGGGCCGCAACCCGTACTTGGTGGCCACGTGCTCGGCGTACCGCTTGAGTTCGGAACCCGGCGCGAACAGCCGTGACCAGTGCGGATTCGGCTCGAACGAGTAGGAGTAGGTCGAGGAAGGGATGTCGACGGCCAGTCCCGGATACCGGTTCACGTGCCAGGTGCCGCCGAGGTCGTCCTCCCGCTCCAGGATCAGCAGGCCGTGCAGCCCGAGCCGCTTGAGCTCGATCGCCGCGCCCATGCCGCCGAACCCGGCGCCGACGATGACTGCGTCGTACTGCGGGGCCATCCCGACCTCCTGCTGAAACGGAATCGCATGTCAGTTTCGGAACCGTATGTCAGTTCCGAGGTGATCGCAAGACTCCGCAGGTCATAGACTCAGCCGCATGACGTCCAGTGCCGAGCCCGTCAGCCGCGCCGAGCGCAAGAAGCAGGAGCTGCGCCGCGAGATCATCGACGCGGCCTTCGACTGCTTCGCCGAACGCGGCTACCACGCCACCGGAATCGCCGACGTGGCCACGCGCCTGGGCATCGGGCACGGCACGTTCTACCGCTACTTCCAGAACAAGCGGGACATCGTCGACCACGTCGTCGACGACCTCGTCGGCCGCGTCACCGGCGCCCTGACGGCCGAGAACGCGCCGGACGCGGTGTCGACGCTGGCCGAGTACCGCGAGCAGTCCGCGCGCATCGGCGAGTCGCTGGGCCGCATCTTCGGCGAGGACCCCCGAGTGCCGCGCCTGCTGCTGTTCGAGGCGCCCGGCATCGACCGCGCCATGGCCGAACGGATCCTCGACCTGTTCGACCTGGCCGCCGCGCTCACGTCCGCGTATCTCTCACACGGCGTGGAACTGGGCTACTTGCGCGCAGACCTCGACGTCGAGAACACCGCCAGGGCCATCAACGGCATGATCCTCGGCACCGCGATCTCGTCGTTGCGCACGCCGGAAGCGCAAGCGGCGCAAAGCGAAGCGCTGCGACGCGTGATGTACGACGGCATCGCGGCAAGGGCCTAGCCGAGCCACGTCCGCGCGGCGACGACCAGCGCGTCGACTCCGGTGGTCAGCGTCGGCTCGATGTCCGGCGCGTACTCGGGGGAGTGGTTCATCGCGACCGGCTGACCGGGCTCGCGGGTGCTGAAGTCCGTGCCGCCGAGGAACCAGAACACCGTCGGAATCCCCGCGGCCGTACCGAAAACGCCGACGTCCTCGCTGGCGTTGACCACCGCGCCGGGGATCAGGTTCTGCTTGCCGAAGTGTTCGGCGAGCGCGGCCATGGTCGTCGTGGTCGCGTCCGGATCGGACACGAGCACGGGAGTGCCGTCGTACCAGTCGAACTCGGGCTCGCACGGTGCTCCGGACGCGACGGCCTCGGCGCGCGCGATCCGTTCGACGGCGGCACGGACGATGCCGCGGATGTGCTCGTTGAAGGTCCGGATGTTGACGCCGATCTCGGCAGTCTCCGGGATGACGTTCTCCTTGGTGCCGGCCTGCAGCCGCCCGACCGTGACGACGGCACGTTCGGACGGTGCGATCTCGCGCGCGACGATGCCTTGCAACCGCACCACGACATGCGCGGCCATCAGCACCGGATCCACGGCGGTCTCCGGCGCCGAACCGTGGCCACCGCGCCCGAACAACGTGACCCGCACCGAGTCGGACGCCGCCATCAGCGGCCCGCTGCCGTACGCGATCATCCCGGCGGGCAAAGGGCTGACGTGTTGCGCCAACACGACCACCGGCTTGCCGAACCGTTCGAACAGCCCGTCGGCGACCATGTCCCGCGCGCCACTGCCCAGTTCCTCGGCGGGCTGGAACACCACGAGCAGCGTCCCCGCCCACTCCTCACGAGTCCGCGCCAACCGCTCGGCCGCCCCGATCAGGCACGTGGCGTGCATGTCGTGCCCGCACGCGTGCGCCACCGGCACGTCTTCGCCGTTCGCGTTCGACGCGCGAACCGTTGACGCGTACGGCAGACCGGTCTTCTCCTCGACGGGCAACGCGTCGATGTCCGCCCTGAGCATCACGATCGGGCCGTCGCCGTTGCGCAGCACGCCCACCACGCCGGTGCCGCCCACCTCGGTGGTGACGTCGAAACCCAGCGGCCGCAAGGCATCGGCGAGCACACCTGCCGTGCGGAACTCGTGCAGCGACAGTTCGGGGTTGCTGTGCAGATCGCGGTAGAGCTCGTGCAGGTCGGTCATCACCAGATCCTGACCACTGCGGGCAGACATTGCAAAAGGGCCCCGCCCGGCGAACCGGTCGGGGCCCTTCCTCACAGCAGGTCGATCAGCCGATCAGGCGCGTGCCGCCCCAGCCCCAGCCGCGAACAGTGCCGTAGTAGCCACTTTCCTCGCCGGCCTCGACCCAGGCGAACTCCACCAGGTTGCCGTTGGTCCCGATGACCGTGAAGTGGTCGACGTCGCCACCCGCGATCAGCCGGACACCGCTGAAGCTGCCCCCGATCGAGGGGTACTCCGTCAGGCCGCTCTGCTCGTTGACCCAGTAGGAGACGGAGTGGTTCGCGTCACCCTTGACCTCGATGAAGAGGAACGGGTCGAGACCCGTGATGCTGCGCGTCGCACCCCAGCCCCAGCCGCGAACGACCTTGCTCAGGCCGTTGGAGCCGTCGATCGTCCAGTAGGCGAGCTCGCCCTGGTTGTTGACCTCGATGAACTGACCCAGGCTCGTGCCCGTGATCAGGCGAGCGTTGTTCCAGCCCCAGCCGATGACGGCTTCGGAGTACCAGGTGCCGTTCCACGACCACTTGGACAGGCGGCCGTCGTTCTTGACCTCGAGGAAGGTCTGCTCGTCGAGGGTCGTGATGGCACGCGTGCCACTCCAGCCCCAGCCGCGGACCTGCTTGGCGTAGCTCTCGCCGGAGCGCGACCAGTGGACGAGCTCGTTGGCGGCGTTGATCTCGAGGAAGGACTGCCCGTTGGTCGTGAGCGTGGTCGCGCCACGGTCACGCGGAAGGCCCTTGCCCGAGAGTGAGTTCTTGTCCCCCTGCGCCACGCTCGGAGCGGCCGCGACGACGGTGACCATCGCCGCGATACCGAGCACAGCTGCCATTACACGCTTGAATCGCATGATTCGACTGCCCCCATGACAATCAGTCGTTGTTTGTCGCCGCCCATCCTGGCGGTTGTTAGCGCAGGTCACAACCTATTTGTGCGCTATGTGAAACACCTGCGACACAGAGAACGATGGAGGAGGTGCGCGGAATTCCGCGCTCTTCGTGCCGCACGTGTGCGGACTTTCCTCAGTCCTGGCCGAGCTTCGGCAGCGCGTCGACGAGCACGGCCAGCGAGCGCAGCAACGCCTCCCGGTCCGCGGCGGTCAACTGGGCGAGCAGACGTTCCTCACCGCGTTGGATCTCGGCCTGCGCCGCGGCGTGCCGGCGACGGCCCTCCTCGGTGATCGTGACGAGTCGAGCGCGCCGGTCCGCCGGGTCGCGGGTGCGTTCCAGCAGGCCGTCGTTCTCCAGCTCGTCGAGGACGCCGATGATCCGGCTCTTGTCCGCGCCGATGAACTCCGCGAGCGCTACCTGGGTGCGCACCGGCTGGCCTTCGAGGGTGTCGAGCACGACGTAGCCCCACATGCTCAGCCCGTGCGCGCGCAGCACCGGCTGCTCGGCGGCGACCAGCGCTCGTTGCAACGGCGCGATCATCGCCGCCAGGTCACGTCGCCGGCCATCCACGAACAGGATGATAGCGACCTTGCGTAAATAGTAAGCACCTGCCTATCGTAGGCACATGCTTATTGATGAACTACTGGCTCTGCATCGCACGGCGGTGCGGACCAGCGTCGAGATCGTGTCCCAGGTGTCCGCTGACGACTTGGGAAAGCCCACGCCGTGTTCCGAGTGGACACTCGCCGAACTCCTCTCTCACATGACCACCCAGCACCACGGGTTCGCCGCCGCGGCCAGAGGTAACGGCGGGGATCTCGCGGCCTGGGAGGTCTCCGTCAGTTCGCGGCCCGTCGCCGACTACGCCGAAGCCGCGGAGGACGTGCTCGCCGCCTTCGCGGAACCCGAAGTGCCGCAACGGGAATTCGAGCTGCCGGAGTTCGGGGCACGGTTCCCGGCGATGCAGGCGATCGGCTTCCACCTGATCGACTACGTGGTGCACGGCTGGGACGTCGCGCGTTCGCTGGGGCTCGACTACCGCCTGGCTCCGGAACTGGCCGAGCCCGCGTTGCGGATCGCGTTGGCGGTGCCGGACGGCGAGAGCAGGCTGAAGCCTGGCGCGCCTTTCGCGCCCGCGCTCGCCGCGGACGACGAAGATCCGCTGAACCGCGTTCTGACCGCCCTGGGGCGCTCCCCGAAGTGGTGAGGTCCTTCAGGTACGCGACACGATGAGGCGGAACCCTGCGTCCCACTCGTCTAGGTCGAGCAGGTCGCGGTGGCGCTCGTGCCATCGGCCGCTGCCGAGGTCGGCGTGCAATTGCCGGACACCCCGATCGACGGAGCCGCGATCGGTCTGGGCGAGCGCGGAACAGGCGCGGCGGACGCGCGGATCGAGGTAGGCGGCCGGGCGTCGCCAGTAGGCAGGGAACACGCCGTCGGTGAAGTCCCACGGCAGCGGCAGAACGGTGACGCTGTGGGCACCGAGTTCGTGCGCGATGTCGTCCGCCGAAGGCCGGGTGTGTTCCAGGTCGGCGATCTCCGGCACGTACTCGCGGACGAACCAGAAGTCGGCGTGCCGGCGCGTGTCGTAGGCGAGGACGACCTGAAGTGGTGCGATACGCCGGAGTTCGGCGAGACCGGCGCGCCAGTCGGTCCAGTGGTGGACGGTGAGCACGGCCAGCGCGGCGTCGACGGCGTTGTCGCGGACCGGCAGGGCTTCGGCGACGGCGCGCACGGCCGGACTCGCGCCGGGTGGGCGTTGCCGGATCATCTCGACGGACGGTTCGAGAGCGAGCACCGTCCGGTCGCGCGGTTCGTAGGAGCCGGTGCCCGCGCCAACGTCGGCGATCGTTCGAGCGGTGCCGAGCACGGCGAGGATCTTGGCCATCCAGCGCGGATCGGTGCGCCGTCCCCACGAGTACCCGGTGCCGATCTCGTCGTACAGATCCGTTCCGCCCATGTGTCCCCCCGGCTTTCGAGAGTAACGAAAGTGGCCCGGCGGTCGTCGGGACCGCCGGGCCACTCAAGGCGGTTACGGGGTGACCTGAGCGTTGGTCAGACCCTTCACCGCCCCCGTCACGGTGTTCGACGCGTAGACGACGTTGGGCATCGCCGTGCACTTCGACACCGAGGTGATGTTGATGGCGTACTGACCGACGCCGCCGAGGTCGGAACGGTTGTTGCGCCAGACGTTGCCGCAGCCGTTGGGCAGGCTCGGGGTGGTGCTGGTGTTGTGCGTCTCGTAGCCGTTGGCGAAGGTGCCGGGGCTGCGGAACGTGCCGGTGTTGTCCTCGATGAGGTATCCGATGCCCTTGACGTCGATCCAGGAGTCGGCCGAGTTCTGGCCGCTGATGCCCTGACCGTCGAAGGTGTTGCCGCGGATGATCCCCTCGTAGGTGCCCTCCTTGACGTCGATCGGCTCGGCCGCGATGTTCGGGCCGATCCTGTTGTCGAGCACCTGGACGCGGTCGCTGCGGTCGATGCCGCCGTTGTTGCCGTGGCACGCCCAGTTGGAGTTGGCGGAACCGAGGTACACGCCTTCGCCGTAGCCGGGCTGGACCAGGCCGGTGTCGGTGATGGTGGAGCCGCGGATGATGCCGTCGGCCGAGGAACGGCGGAAGTGGACGGCTTCCTCGTCGACGTGGTGCACGGAGACCGAGTCGATCGTGGTGTGGTGGGAGTTGTCGAGGACGATGCCCTTCTTCGACTCCTGCACCGTGAACCCGGTGAGGTTCCAGTACGGGGAGCCGAAGACCCACAGGCCGTAGCCGGAGTCCCAGCCCGCGGTGGGCGCGGGGCAGGACGGGGCCTCGCCGGTGGGGCCGTCGTTGATGAGGACGGCGTCCCGCGGGCCGCTCAGGGTGATGGGCTGGGACGCGGTGCCCGCGCGTCCGTTGACGACGAACGAGCCGCGGTAGGTGCCCGCCGCGAGCTTGATGGTCTGGCCCGCGGTGGCCGCGGCCAGTGCCGCCTGGAGCTGTGCCGCCGTGGAGACGTCGACCGTGGTGCCGCCGCCGGTGCCCGGACTGGTCGTGGCGCTGACCGCCGTGCTCGCCGCCGACGTGTTGCCCGCCGCGTCCTTGGCGCGCACCGAGAACGAGTACGCGGTGGCGGGGGACAGGCCGGTGATCGTGGCCGACGTGCCGGTGACGGTCGCGTTGACCGCGTTGCCGAGCAGTACCTCGTAACCGGTGACGCCGACGTTGTCCGTGGACGCCGTCCACGCCAGCGACACCGAACCGGACGTCACGCCCGTGGACCGCAGACCCGTCGGCACGGTGGGCGCCTGCGTGTCGGTGGGCGGAGTACCGCCGCCACACGCCACGCCGTTGATCGTGCAGTTCGTGGGCAGGCTGCCGCCGGAGGCGTTGAAGCCGAACGTCGTGCCGGCGCCCGGTTTGACGGCGCCGTTGAAGCTCGCGTTGGTGAACTTGTGGTGCTGGCCCGTGGACGTGCGGACGGAGCTCCAGGAACTGGTGATCGTGGTGCCGGACGGCAGGTCGAACTCGATCGTCCACGACGTGCTCGCGGCGTCACCGGAGTTGGTGATCGTCACGTCCGCGCCGTAGCCGCCGTTCCACACGGACGTCTGGGTGACCGCCGCCTTCAGCACGGGTGCCGCGGCCTGCGCGGACCCACCGCTCAGCAGCGCCGCGACCGTTGCCGTCACCGCGGCGAGCGCGAGTGCTCGTGTGCTCATCAGTTGCCTCCGCAGGACTTGCCGTTGACGGTGCAGCCGGTGGGAAGACCGGCACCCGAGGCATTGAAGCCGAACTTCGTGGTGGCGCCTGGTTTGACGGCGCCGTTGAAGCTCGCGTTGGTGAACTTGTGGTGCTGGCCCGTCGACGTCCGCACGGAGCTCCAGGAACTGCTGACCGTGGTGCCCGCCGGCAGATCGAACTCGACCGTCCACGACGTCGTCGCCGTGGCGCAGCCGTTGGTGATCGTCACGTCGGCGCCGTAGCCGCCGTTCCACACCGAGGTCTGGGTGACCTTGGCGGTGACGCACGAACCCGCAGGCGGCGTGGTCGTCGTGGTGGTGGTTGTCGTCGTAGTGGTCGTCGTCGTGGACGTGGTGGTGCTGGTCGGAGGGGTGCCGTTGACCGAGCTCAGGAACAGCGACGCCGCCGAGTCGGTCTTCGTGGCGTCGACGCCGTGGCCGCCGGTGAAGTCGCGCTGCTCGTTGGTGGCCCAGTCGGTGATGGGCGTGCCGCCGATGTCCAGGTGCTGGTAGGCCGTGCCGTTCCAGCCGAACTGGTAGACCCGCGAGTGGTCGGCGTAGAAGTCGTTGAACGGCCCGCCGGTCGCGGTCTGCTTGGTCATCGTGTTGTTGAAGAAGACGTTGCGGGGACCGGACGCGCCGGACCACTTCACGGCCTTCTTGCCGGCGCCCCACCAGATCGGGAACCAGTTGGAGTTGTCGGGACCGCCGCCGCCCTCCTCACCGCAGTTGGCGCGGCAGTTGGCCGAGCGGTGCGCGTAGGGCACCCGGACGGTGTTCAGCTCGAACAGGTTGTTGCGCTCCCAGCCGCCGTGCAGGTTCAGGTCGGAGTCGAAGTCGTTGCCGATCACGACGTTGCCCGAGGCGGACCATTGGAACGTGAAGTGGCGCAGGTTGCGGGAGGTGTTGCCGGTGTACAGCGAGTCCCACACGCGCGAGCCGCGGAAGTAACCGTTGCCGCCCTTGCCCTTGTTCCACGAGCCGTCGAGTTCGTTGTTCACGATCTGGAGGTTCTTGGCCTCCTCGGTGACGATCGGGTGCGAGCCCGTCATCTCCGCCCTGATGCCGCGCACCCAGGAGTTGGCCGCCCACTTGAAGACGATGCCGTGCATCTCGGCGGCGGGCGCCATGTTGCCGTAGTTGTTGATCGCGTCGGCCTGGTCGAGACCGGGCATCGCCTGCGTGAAGCCGAAGTCCTCGAAGCCGACGCCCTCGACGGGGTCGACGAGCGGGGACACCTTCGAGTCGTACGGCGTTCCGTCGATCGGCGCCGAACCGTCCGAAGTGGAGTTGACCGGAACGTCGTACTCGAGCGGCTTGTCCAGCGTCACGGTGTTGCCCGAGACCGAGGTGACGGTGAAGATCTGCTGACGCATGTGCATGTTCAGCATCGGGAACCCGGCGCCGGTCGCCTGCTGCTGCTCGTAGAACTTGACCGAGTTCGCGGCACGGACGTTCACGAACATGCCAGCCTTGATCCTGCTCGCCGACTGCAGCGTGATCGTGCGGTCACCGGTCCTGGCCGCGGCGGCCACCTTCGCGCCGACCTTCCAGTGCACGTTCACCGTGCCCTCGAAGATGTCCTTGCGGTTCTCCGGCGCCGCCGCGTGGTCGCTCGCGTAGCTCGGGTCGACACCGCGCGACTGGACCCGGAACAGGCCGCGGCCCGGCCACAGCCAGCCGCCCTTGCCCGCACCGGACGTCATGCCGTCCTCGTCCCAGTCGGAGCCGTCCGGGGTGAGGGCGTCGTAGAGGGTGTTCGCGTCCGGCCGGAACGTGATCTTCGTGGCGTCCTTGCCCGCCCCGCGAAGAATCAGGTAGTCCGCGTCCACGTGCAGTTCGCGCGACACGGCCAGCTCACCGGCCGGCAGCGTGATCAGACTCAGCTTCGCGTAGCTCGCCGACGGCGAACAGGTCGTCTTGATCGAATCGATCGCTGATTGCAGACCGGCGGAATCGTCCAGACCGTCATTCGGCTTCACGGCGAACTGGCTCGCCAATTCGGCCGCGGTGATCTGGCACGCCTCACCGGGATTGACCTCGTTCGCGCCGGGGAGGTTCTGACCGCCCCGATAACCGGCCTTGCTCCAGTCGTACAGCCCGCTCACGGGCGCCCGGCGATTGCCGGCCGAGGTGTCCAGCCCGGTGAGCGCGCCCGCACCGGGAGCCGCGCCCGCGGCGTTGACCAGCACGGCGACGCCCGCCGCGGCGAGAGTGCCCACGATGCCGAGCGTGGCGGCTCGTCGCAGACTTTGACTTCGGGACACGCATGCCTCCAGGGAACAGTTCGACCACGTGTGTGGGGCGGCTCACATCGTGGAGTCGAATTGTGAATAGTTCCTGAGGAGTCGTCAATGATTCGCGGCTAATTCGCGACAATGTTCGAGCATGTGAAAAGTCAGATATGTGAATTAGGGAAATGGCACCGTTTGCAGAAGTCGGTTGCGTCTGCTCGTGGGCAAGATCATGACGCGCGCATGTCTCACCGTCGGCCGCCCTATCCGCACGCCGCCAATACAAGGCAGAGCAGTTCGCCCTCGTCGTCGACGATCTCGTAGCCGGTGACGTACTCCGAGTCGTGCACGGGGAAGACGAAGGCGTTGGCGCCGGTCTCCCGGTCCACCACGACGTTCGTCCAGTTGTCCCCGCGATGGCGTGGCCCTTTGGCCAGGATGCCGTCCCGTGCGTCACGGATGAACGAGGACGCGTCGTCCACGTGCGGGAGCGAACGACGCATGGCCTCTTCGCCCCACAGGACGGCGAAGTCCTCGATCAGGTGCACGTCGTGGTAGCCCGCGACGTCCCAGTTCGCCTCCTCGATCCGACAGGGCTCGGCCAGCGGGATCACGACCATGGTGACGGTATGCCAGAACGCCTCGGGGTCCTCGTCTTCCGGGGGAAAGGCGCAGGTTCCCGCATACACCGGGTGAGTACCCGACGGGAGCTGGTGACTGAACCCTCCTTCAGTGAGCCACGGGGTCTCCCAGGTGATCGGACCGTCCACCACGACGAGATCACCGGAGTGGTCGAACCACGTGGGCCTGACCACCTTGGAGTACGCCGGTGGAGCGGGCGCGTACTTGTCGGCCAGACGCCACAGCAGTTCTTCCACCTTCACGGGTCGTGTCCTCCCAGTCGTTCGCCATCCGTTGCGTCCGGCTCTCGCGCAGCAAGCGGTCGTCGTCCTCGCCTAAGCAATGAATCAAAGCTCCGAGGTTGAATATATAAGACCGACAATTCATTTCGGGTACCAAGGTCATGTGAGACGAATATTTCCATCCTGTCATCCGAGAGGCTGTCCGGCCTGAATTGGTCGATGTCGTCCGGAACGTCGTTGACGACCCATTGGTGCCGAGCAGTAATCCGGCGCTCGTGGTCCGGGATCGCGCACAAGCCCAGCGTGCGCACACCACCGTGTCGAACGAGGCATCGTCGAACGGCAGGGCGTACGCGGTGCACTGATGCGCCAGGCGACGGCTGCGCTCGCGGGCTCACCTGGCGCACGGTTTTACTACGACCGCCAACGCGCCCGAGGACTCCTCGGACTCGCAAACCATGATCGACAACGGCGAAACGGAGAATGACGATGAGTCTGGAAACACAGAGAAGCAGGTAGAGACGAATCTCTACCTGCTTCTCTGGAGTACGCCGCCAGGGACTCGAACCCCGGACCCGCTGATTAAGAGTCAGCTGCTCTAACCAACTGAGCTAGCGGCGCTTGTTTGTGTGCCGGAGGCTTGCTCGTTCCGACGGGAAGAACGTTAGCACAGCGCCTCCGCGCGCTCCCAATCGGCTGGTCAGCACCGGTTTGGGGTGCATCGGCCACGTAACGATCCGGCCACTTGCGCAACTTCGGTGCACCCCCTGTCGTCACCTAATCGGGGGACGCCAAAACGACTTCGTGCAGGCAGTCTCGGGAGCGGCGACAAGCAGATCGGAAGTACGTCGATGGGGATGTGGGGCAGGCGCGGTCGTGGGGTCGTCGCAGCGGGTGTCGCTGTGATGCTGATCGCAGGCTGTTCAGGGGGCGGCGACAGCGGGACAGGCGGTGCCGGCGGGGAGTCGAGCGCTGCTCCTCCTCCGCCGAAGCCCGTCACGCTGACACTGGCGCTGAACGACGGTGCGGCGGACGTGTCGCCCGGTCTGCCGGTCATCGCGACCGCGGCGGACGGGAAGCTGACCGACGTCAAGCTGACGAACCCCGACGGCAAGGTCGTCGAGGGCAAGATGAACCCCGAGTCGACGCAGTGGACGAACACCGAGCCGCTCGGGTACTCGAAGACGTACAAGCTGTCCGCCACGGCGACCGGCGAGGACGGCAAGCCGCAGACCAAGGAGTCGTCCTTCACCACGGTGAAGCCGCGCACGCTCACGTACGTGTCGACGAACCCGCAGGACGGCACCACCATCGGTGTCGGCCAGCCGCTGGCCTTCTACTTCGACGAACCGGTGGCCGACAAGGTCGCGGCCGAGAAGATGCTGGAGATCACCACCGAGCCCAAGGTCGAGGGCGCCTTCTACTGGTTCAACAAGAAGGAGGTGCACTGGCGTCCGGAGAAGTTCTGGAAGTCGGGCACCAAGATCACGATGAACATCAAGGTCTACGGCAAGCACATCGGTGACGGCATCTACGGCCAGGAAGACCGCACGATCACCACGACCGTGGGCGACGAGGTCATCTACGAGGCCGACGGTCAGTCGCACCAGGTCAACGTCAAGGTCAACGGCAACGTCGTGCGCACCATGCCGACCTCGATGGGCAACGCGGCCAACACCACCCCCCACGGCACGTACGTGCTGATGGAGAAGCACGACCACATGATCATGGACTCGACCACGTACGGTCTCGCGCTGGAGAACGGCGGCTACAAGACGCCGGTCGACTGGGCCTACCGCATGTCCAACAGCGGCATCTTCTTCCACAGCGCGCCGTGGTCCATCGGCGACCAGGGCAACCGCAACGTCAGTCACGGCTGCCTCAACCTGTCGCCGGAGAACGCCAAGTGGGTCATCGACAACAGCAAGCAGGGCGACGTCGTCGTCGTCACCAACTCCGGCGGCCCGCCCCTGGAGTCGTGGGACGGCTTCGGCGACTGGCAGGTGCCGTGGGCCCAGTGGGTCCAGGGCAACCGCTAACCACTCAGGAGACCGTCACCTGGCCGCCCGACACGGCCAGGTGACGGTTCACCTGCACCGCTTCCAGCATCCGCCGGTCGTGCGTCACCAGCAGCAACGTGCCGGGGTAGTTCTCCAGCGCCGACTCCAGCTGCTCGATCGCGGCCAGGTCGAGGTGGTTCGTCGGCTCGTCCAGCACCAGCAGGTTCACCCCGCGGCCCTGCAGCAACGCCAGCGCCGCCCGCGTCCGCTCACCCGGTGACAGCGACGCCGCCGGACGCTTCACGTGCACCGCCTTCAGCCCGAACTTCGCCAGCAACGTGCGCACGTCGGCCGGGTTCATCTCCGGCACGGCCTCCTCGAACGCTTCCACCAGCGGCAGGTCGCCGAGGAACAGCCCGCGCGCCTGGTCCACCTCGCCGACCACGACGCCGGAGCCCAGCGTCGCGTAGCCCGAGGTCAGCTCGACCCGGCCGAGCAGCGCGCCCAGCAGCGTCGACTTGCCCGCGCCGTTCGCGCCGGTGATGGCGACCCGGTCCGCCCAGTCGATCTGCAGGTCCACCGGGCCGAGCCGGAAGCCGCCGCGTTCGACCACCGCTGCCCGCAGGGACGCCACGATGGCACCGGAACGCGGGGCCGCGGCGATCTCCATCCGCAGCTCCCACTCCTTGCGGGGCTCCTCGACGACGTCCAGGCGTTCGATCATGCGGTCGGTCTGGCGGGCCTTCGAGGCCTGCTTCTCGGTGGCGTCGGCGCGGAACTTGCGGGCGTTCTTGTCGTTGTCCGTCGCCTTGCGCCGGGCGTTCTTCACGCCCTTGTCCATCCACGCGCGCTGCATGCGCCCGCGGGCTTCCAGCGAGGCCTTGGTGTCCGCGAACTCCTCGTAGTCGTCACGGGCGTGCTGACGGGCCCGTGCGCGTTCTTCGAGGTACGACTCGTAGCCGCCGCCGTACAGGCGCACGGAGTTCTGGTGCAGGTCGAGCTCCAGCACGCTGGTGACCGTGCGGGCCAGGAACTCGCGGTCGTGCGAGACCACCACGGTTCCGGCGCGCAGGCCCGTGACGAACTTCTCCAGCCGCTCCAGGCCGTCGAGGTCCAGGTCGTTGGTCGGCTCGTCCAGCAGGAAGATGTCGTAGCGGCTCAGCAGCAACGACGCCATGCCCGCGCGGGCTGCCTGGCCGCCGGACAGCGAGGTCATCAACGCGTCGAGGCCCACGGTCAGGCCGAGGTCCGACACGACCTCCAGGGACCGTTCCTCCAGGTCGGCGCCGCCCAGGGCGAGCCACTGGTCCAGCGCCTCCGAGTAGCCCTCGTCGTTGCCGGCGGTCAACGCCTCGGTGGCCACGTCCAAGGCCTTTTGCGCGTCCGCGACGCCCGTCCGCCTGGCCAGGAAGTCCCGCACGGTCTCGCCTTCACGGCGTTCGGGCTCCTGCGACAGGTGCCCGACGTTGGCCGCGGGCGGGCTCAGCGACACGCGGCCCTGCTCGGGCGGGATCAGGCCGGCGAGCGTCCGCAGCAGCGTCGACTTGCCCGCGCCGTTCACGCCGACGAGCCCGATGACGTCGCCGGGAGCGACCACCAGGTCCAGCTCGGAGAACAGGACGCGGTCACCGTGACCCGCGGCGAGATCCTTGGCAACCAGGGTGGTCACAGCGCGCTCCGATGGCTGGGGGTCCGCGGGGCTTGCCCCCGGCGCGGGGTCTGGGGGCTCGGCCCCCAGGAAACACAACGAAGCCGGACTATGTTCGCGCTTTCTGCGAACATAGTCCGGCTTATCCGGGTGAGTGACGGGACTTGAACCCGCGACACCTGGGATCACAACCCAGTGCTCTACCGGCTGAGCTACACCCACCATTGCCAGTCGTTGACCGGCGAGGAAAGCATAGCAACGAGAGCTACCGATATTGAAATCGGGGGTCAGTCGGCGTTCTTCAGCAGGTCAGCGGCCACGGCCTGGGCCTGCTCCGACGACGGACCGGGCTGCGGCACGAACGCCGTCCGCCGGTAGTACGCGAGCTCCCGGATCGACTCGACGATGTCGGCGAGCGCCCGGTGCGCGAGGCCCTTGCCCGGCTGCGCGTAGTAGATGCGCGGGTACCAGCGCCTGCACAGCTCCTTGATCGACGACACGTCGACCATGCGGTAGTGCAGGTGGGCGTCCAGCGCCGGCATGTCGCGGGCGATGAAGCCGCGGTCGGTGGCGATGGAGTTGCCGGCCAGGGGAGCGGTCCGCGGGTCGGGGACCCACTCCTTGATGTAGGCCAGCACGGCGGCCTCTGCCTCTTCCATCGAGACGGCGGACGCGCGCACCTCCTCGGTCAGGCCCGACTTGGCATGCATCTCCATGACGACGTCCGGCATCGAGGCGAGCACGTCGTCATCCGCGTGGATCACAATGTCCACGCCGTCGCCGAGCACGTTGAGCTCGGCGTCCGTGACCAGTGCCGCGATCTCGATCAGAGCGTCCTTGCCCAAGTCGAGTCCGGTCATCTCGCAGTCGATCCACACCAGACGATCCATCACGCCGGAAACATTACTGCGCGAGCGCTCAACTTCGAGTGGCGGCGTGCAGCAACCTGATTACGCTCCTCCTGCATGACGGCCCAAGCTGAGATCGCTGCTGGATACGCGTCCGAGGGCGCGGCCATCGAACTCGGCGCCGTGCTGGTCGACGGCACCGTGGAGCCGACCGCGCACGTCCGCATCCCGCTGGCCATGGTCAACCGCCACGGACTCGTCGCGGGCGCGACGGGAACCGGCAAGACGAAGACGCTCCAGTTGCTCGCCGAACAGCTGTCCAACAACGGCGTTCCCGTGCTGATGGCGGACGTGAAGGGCGACTTGTCCGGTCTGTCGCAGCAGGGCGGCGTCAGTGACAGGACCACGGCCCGCGCCCAGGACACCGGCGACGACTGGCAGCCGCAGTCGTACCCGACGCAGTTCCTGTCGATCGGCACCGGCGGTCTCGGGGTGCCGCTGCGGGCGACGGTCACGAGCTTCGGGCCGATCCTGTTGTCGAAGGTGCTGGGCCTGAACGACACCCAGGAGTCGACGCTCGGCCTGATCTTCCACTGGGCGGACTCGAAAGGCCTCCCGCTGCTCGACACCAAGGACCTGCGCAGTGTCATCCAGCACCTCACCGGCGACGAGGGCAAGGCCGACCTCAAGGGCATCGGCGGCGTCTCGAGTTCCACGGCGGGCGTGATCCTGCGGGCGCTGGTCAACCTGGAGGCGCAGGGCGGCGACAGGTTCTTCGGCGAACCGGAGCTCGACCCGGCCGACCTGATGCGGCAGCGCGACGGCAAAGGTGTCGTCAGCCTGCTCGAACTCGCGGAACTGCAAGGCAATCCGGCGCTGTTCTCCACGTTCCTGATGTGGCTGCTGGCGGAGCTGTTCGAGACGCTGCCAGAGGAAGGCGACGTCGAGAAGCCCAAGCTCGTCTTCTTCTTCGACGAGGCGCACCTGCTGTTCTCCAACGCCTCCAAGGCGTTCCTCGACCAGATCACCCAGACCGTGAAGCTCATCCGGTCCAAGGGGATCGGCGTCTTCTTCTGCACGCAGCTGCCGACCGACATCCCGAACGACGTGCTGTCGCAGCTCGGCGCGCGCGTCCAGCACGCACTGCGCGCGTTCACGCCCGATGACCAGAAGGCGTTGGCGCGCACGGTGAAGACGTACCCGACGACGCCGCACTACGACCTGGAGAAGGCGCTCACGTCGCTCGGCATCGGCGAGGCGATCATCACCGTGCTCAGCGAGAAGGGCGCGCCGACCCCGGTCGCGTGGACTCGCCTGCGGGCGCCGCGCTCCTTGATGGACACCATCGGCAACGACGCGATCAAGCAGGCTTCCCAGGCGTCGGAACTGCACGGCAAGTACTCGGAGACGATCGACCGCGAGTCCGCCTACGAGCAGTTGATGCAGAAGGTCGCGCCCCCGCAGGAAGAACAGCGGGAACGATCCCCGGAACCTCCTCGTCAGGAGAAGGAGGAACCGGGGATGGTCGAGAAGGTGCTGGGCAACAGCGCCGTGAAGTCGTTCCTGCGGTCAGCCGGCAGTGCCCTGGCGCGCGAGATCACGCGAGGTCTGTTCGGGACTTCGCGCAAGCGACGCTGACAGCACGGCCGCGCCGATGCAGAGGGCGCCCGCGACGTACCAGGCCAGGTCGTAACTGCCCAGGTGGTCGCGGGTGAGCCCGGCCGCGGACGCCGCGACGGCCGCGCCGAGCTGGTGCGACGCGAACACCCAGCCGAACACGACGGGCCCGGACATGCCGAAGTACTGGCGGCACAACGCCACGGTCGGCGGCACGGTCGCGACCCAGTCCAGGCCGTAGAAGATGATGAACACCAGCATCGACGGGTGCGCGGACGCGCCGAACAGCTGGGGCAGCAGCATCAGCGAGAGGCCGCGCAGCGCGTAGTAGCCCGCCAGCAGCAGCCGCGAGTCGACGCGGTCGGTCAGCCAGCCGGACGCGATCGTGCCCACGATGTCGAACACGCCCACCAGCGCCAGCAGCCCGGCGGCGGTCGTCGTCGGCATGCCGTGGTCATGCGCGGCGGGGATGAAGTGCGTGCCCACCAGGCCGTTCGTGGACGCTCCGCAGATCGCGAACCCGCCGGCCAGCAACCAGAACGGCCGGCTCCTGGCAGCGGTGGCCAACGCACCCAGAGCGCGCTTGGCCGCACCACCGGACGGTGGCGGGGGAGTGTCCTCGGTCGCGCCGAGCGGCAACAGCCCGACGTCACGCGGGTACTCGCGCAGGAAGAACGCCGCCAGCGGCACCACGGCCAGCGCGGCGATGCAGATGACCAGCGACGCGTACCGCCAGCCGTAGGACTCGGACAGCCAGGCCACGGTCGGCAGGAACACCAGTTGGCCGGCCGCGCCACCTGCCGTCAGCACGCCCGTGACCAGGCCGCGGTGCTTCACGAACCAGCGTCCGGTGATCGTCGCGACGAACGCCAGCGCCATCGAGCCGGTGCCGAGCCCGACCACGACGCCCCACAGCAGGACGAGCTGCCACGACGCGGTCATGAACACCGTCAGCCCGCTGCCGATCGCGACCAACGTCAACGCGCAGGTCACCACGACCCGCACGCCGAACTTGTCCATCAGCGCGGCCGCGAACGGCGCGGTCAGCCCGAACAGCAACAGGTTGATCGAGATGGCGAGGGAGATCGTGCCGGTCGACCAGCCGAACTCCGCTTGCAACGGCTCGATCAACGCACCTGGCGCCGCGCGGAACGACGCGGCACCGACCAAGGCGATGAAGGACACGCCTGCGACAACCCAGGCCCAATGGAGTCTCACGCCGACAAGGTTCGGTGATGGCGAACCCGTCAACCAGTGGCCCGATGGCCAACATGTGAAAGAATCAGGCCATGCACCGGATCGCTGTCCTCGCGCTCGATCAGTCGGTGGCGTTCGACATCGGCAGCTCGACGCACATGTTCGCCCGGCTCGCGGACCGCTACGAGGTGGTCGTCTGCTCGCCGGACCGCCGCCCCATCCCCACCAGCGGCGGCTTCACCATCGCGCCCGAGCACGGCTTGGAGGTGCTCCAAGACGCGGACACGGTGCTCGTGCCGGGCACCCACTACAAGCCGGCGCGTGAGGGCTGGCTCGAACCCGCGGTCCTGGAGGCGCTGACGACGACGAACGCGCGCCGGATCATGTCGATCTGCACGGGTGCGTTCGTGCTCGCGGCGGCCGGGCTGCTCGACGGCAGGCCCGCCACCACGCACTGGGGCACCACCGACGAGTTCCGCGCGCTCTACCCGAAGGTGCGCCTCAACCCGGACGTGCTGTTCATCGACGACGGCGACATCCTCACGTCGGCGGGCGTCGCCGCGGGCATCGACCTGTGCCTGCACGTCATCAGGTCAGACCACGGCAGCGAGGTCGCGAACTGGATCGCCCGCTACTGCGTCGTCCCGGCGTGGCGGCAGGGCGGCCAGTCCCAGTTCGTCGACCGCCCCGTGCCGAGCTACCCGGACACGTCCACCGCGCTCGCCCGCGAATGGGCCTTGGAGCGCCTCCAAGAACCGCTCGACCTCGCCGCGATGGCCGCGCAGGTGCGGATGAGCGTGCGGACGTTCACCCGCCGCTTCCGCGCCGAGACGGGGATGTCGCCGGGCCAGTGGCTGACGCAGCAGCGCGTCGACCGGGCCCGGCACCTGCTGGAGTCCACCGACCTGCCGGTCGACCAGGTCGCGAACCACGCCGGGTTCGGGACCGGCGCGGCGTTGCGACAGCAGCTCGCCGCATCGATCGGGGTCTCGCCGAGCGCCTACCGTCAGACGTTCCGCTCGGCTTGACCGTCCACAGTGGAGTCCATCAGGAACGGGCGCAACAGGTCCGGCACGGCCTCGTCGGCCAGCGCCAGCCCGTGGGACTCGCCGACGTCCGTGACGCGGTAGACGCCCGCACCCGCCGCGGTCGTCGCGCCGATCGTCACCAGACCGCTGCGGCGCTGGAAGAACGACCGGTGGATGCGCCACCCGATGATTCCGGTGCGCTGCAACGCGACGGTGCTGCGCACGAGAGAGTTGTTGCGCGTAACCAGATAGCGCTCGTCCAGGGCGTTGCCGAGTGAGCGGTAGTTGTCCCAGCCGACCAACGCGGCGAACGGGATGATCGCCACCGGGATCGGCCACGCCCACGCCGGAGCGAAGACCGCGAGGCCCACCGCGATCACGGCCCACGGCATCACGTGCCGGACAATGCTGCGGCGCAACGCGGCGAACGGGTGCTTGCGCAGCCTCAGCGTCGTCGGGTCGTTGCCGACCTTCAGCACGTCCCGCGACACCTGATGTGCCACGGACAGCGGCGCGGGCGGCAGCAGCAGGTTGCTCTCGCCCTTTGAGCCCAGGCCCGTCGTCACCGCGGCGAGCTTCGCGCCCTTGCCGGCGCGCACCAGCAGCGGCTCCTGGATGTCGACGCCGCGAAGACGTTGCTCCTCCACCGAAACCGACCGGGTGGTGAGCAGACCCCGTTGCACGCGCAGGGTTCCGTCCGGCTCGCGGGTCAGCCGGTAGTTCCAGAACTGGAGGATGTAGAGCGGGATCGACAGCACGAGCCCGACCACCACCAGCACGACCAGGAAGACGGCGAACAGCGTGTAGCTCGGGTGTTCGAACAGCCACTCCCACAGGTCCATCACCGGGTGCAGGCCGAGGTCGTCCGCGTAGTTGGACAGCACGCCGAACAGGGCGCCGATCGCGACGAGGCCCGACAGCGACAGCGGCGCGAACTTCAGCCACTTCAGGTCGAGCTGCGAGATGACCTCGGACTCGGGCAGCGGAACCGGTTCCGCGTCCTCGCCCTCCGGAGCCTTGGGCACGACTCCCTTCTGCAGCAACAACAACCGCAGCCGTTCGGCCTCCTGCTGCGTCACGGCGTCCAGCGTGAGGCCGTCCGTGCCGGGGACGTCCTGCTGTCCCGTGCCGATCCGCACCGCCGAGAGCCCGAAGATCCGGTGACCCGGCTTGGAGGTGAGGTCGACCGTCCTGATGCGATCACGCGGCACCGCGAGCTGCTTGCGGGTCAGCAGACCCGTGTGCAGCTCGACCTGGTCGCCGGTGATGCGGTACTTCGTGGTGCGCCAGATGAGATAGCTGAACGCGAGGATCGCCGCGACCGTCGCGCCACTGGCGATGAGCCGCCACTTCTCGCCGTTGCCGGTGAACAACAGCACGAGGATCGGCACCAGCATCGCGATGCCCTCGTTGAGCGGCCGCACGACCAGCATCCGCACGTGCAGGCGGTGCCATTCCTGCAGCGGCTCGGTGAACTCCGGTGCGGCGGGCAGTCCGGCGGGCACCTCGGCGGGGGTGGTCACGTGGCATCACCGGGGGTGGCCTGCGTCGTGTTCGTCAGTTCCACCACGAGCCTCTGCGCGACCTCGTGCTCCAGGCCCTCGATCTCCACGGGACCGGCGGCCGACGCCGTCGTCACCGTGACGGTCGACAGACCGAGCAACTGCTGGAACGGTCCGCGTTTCGTGTCGATCGTCTGGATCCGCGACACCGGCGCGACCCGCCACTCCTGGTTCAGCCAGCCCGAGAGGGTGTAGACGGCGTCCGGCGTGGTCTCCCAGCGGTGGACGCGGTAGCGCCAGCTCGGTTCAACGGCGGTGTGCACGATTCCGACGACGAGCGTGGCGATCAGGAGCGCCAGCTGCCACGTCGGCGGGTTGCCCACCAGCAGGAACACGATCAGCTGGGGCACGAAGAGCACGAGCCAGAACACGGCGGCCTGCATCGTCCACAGCAGGACGGACTTCGGGCTCACCTGGTGACGAGGCGTGCGCAGTTGCAGAGTCACCCCACAAGGGTGCCTCACCGGTACCTGGTGGTGTGGTCAGGTGTGTCAATTGGTGTGTCGGTGGCCGGGGTGGTCCCGCTTGCGAGGGAGGCGGGACCACCCCGGCTCAGACGATCCGATCAGGGACGGGCGCAGTACGGGGGAGTGAAGGCGCTGTCGGGCTCGTCAGCCGAGGCCGCGCCCGAAATCGCCAGCAGCGCCCCCAAACTGAGGATCACGGCCGCGACGGTTCGAGCGATAGTGTTCAACTTCATTAAGGGGCTCCTTCGATAGGTGGCGGCCGTGGATGAGGGCAGGAAGTCGTTGACGAGGTTCGGTGCGCGGTTGCGAGCGGTCCGGCTGCAACGAGGCTTGTCGCAAAAGGACCTCGCGTGCCCCGGCGTCTCGATGAGCTACGTGTCCCGGCTGGAGTCCGGCGAACGGGTGCCGTCCCCCACCGTCGTCCGCAGGCTCGCCGAGGTGCTCGGCGTCGACCCGTCCGAGCTGATGGTCGACGAGGACAGGACCGCGATGCAGGACGAGGCGCTGGCGTGGTGCGAAGCGCTGCTCGCGTACCACGACGGCGACCTCGTGATGGCCGTCGATCTGCTGGAAACGCTGGGAAAGCGGTCCGACGAGGAGATGTTCGGCTGGTGCGTGCGCTGGACGCGCCTGGTGATGCTCGCGCGGCAGCGAGACCACGAGGGCCTGCTGCTGGCGGGGGCGAAGCTGCGCAAGTCGTGGTCTCCCGGTCCGGCGGTGGACGCGCTCGTGGAGATCCTGCGCGCATCCTCGTTGCGGCGCCTCGGCCGGACGGCCGAATCCGTGAAGGCCGCGACCGAGGCCGTCGAACTGTCGAACGGTGACGGCGAACGGGTGCGTCGCGTGCACACGCGCGCGCTCATCTCGTTGTGCGCGGAGCTCACCGCGGCCGGTCGCCTGGCGGACGCCGAACAGGTCGTGGACCAGCTTTCCGCGCGGCTGCCCGAACTCGGCCGCGACCGGCTCGCGATCTCCACGTGGTGGGTGCGCGCCAAGGTCGCGGATCGCCTGGGAGACCGCATGGAGGCCGCGCACTGCATCCGCGAGGCCGTCGCGATGCTGGACGACTTCGACGGCGATCCCGAGTACCGCTGCCGCGTCCGCCTGGCCGGCGCGTCCATCACGCTGCGCACGCCGGGAGCGAACCTCGACGACGTGGTCGCGTTGCTGGACAAGGTGGAGACGACGGTCGCGGCCATGCGCCGCCAGGAGAACCTGCTCGCGCACGCTCGCGCGCTGCGGGCGGAACTGGCGTTGCGCGACGGCGAGGTCGACCGGGCCCGCGAACTCGCTGAGGTCGCGCTCGCGACCGGCCAGCTCGACGCCGAGCAGCAGCTGCGGTGCCACCTGCTGCTCGTGCGGGCGGCGGACGAGGTCGACGCGGACGGCGGCGCCGACGCGCGCACCGCACTCGCCGCCCTGCTGGAACACATCAACCCCGAGGGTGTCGACCCGCTGCTCTGGCGAGACGTGGCACGCATCGCGCTGCGCAAGCACTAGCGCCGAGCGGCGTTGCCTCGTCATGACCGCCCCTCGCTCATTAACTGGACACCTTGTTAACGGAGCATGACACAGACCAGATACCCACCACATCACCCAATTACACCGCGTGAACATGGGTAAAACACCCGGGAACCGGCAGTTACCGGTCGGCATCCAGCGACCGAACGGTCGATGGGCGGTATGCCTGGTCGGAGCAGTTGTCAATCGATTGACAACGTTTGACTAGGTGACGGCCAGGTTCATCCACCAGACGATGGCACCGGCACGGCCGTTGACGTCAAGGGTCGCGTAGATGCGCTGGAGGTGGTTCTGCACGGTCTTGGGGGACAGACCGAGCGACTCCGCGATCATCGCCGTGCTCGCCCCCGCGGCCACGAGCCGCAGCACCTCGATGCCGCGTTTGGTGAGCCCTGCCCTGAGCGCGCGGGCGATCCGGGCGTTCGTGTGTTCGGCGGTACCGGTCTCGTGGAGCTCGCCGGGATGCGGGACACGCATCACGGTGTCCTCCCGCTTGGGCTCGAAACGCCTGTGCGCCAACTGTTCCACGAGTCGTGACGACAGGTCGTGCTCGCGCATCCGCAGCAGATCGCGGCCCTCCTGCAGTTCCCACAACCGGTACTGCTCCAACTGCAGGCGCGCGTGCCGCAACGCCCGTTCCAGATCGCCGGTCCGTTCGTGCGCCTCGCTCAGCTGCTGGTGCGCGTGCACCGCCACTTCCCGTGCCAGACAGCTCATCGCGAGTTCGGCGGCCTGGGTGAGCTGGGCGATCTGCTCGGGGTAGCGCGCCCGCGCACCACTGAGGCGCGCCCGTGCCATCAGCGCCTCGGCCCGCGCCACCGGGCGGTTCCTTCCGGCAAGCAACTGGTCAGCGCGCTGCCAGCTGCGGTGCGCGCGGTCAAGTTCACCCAGATCAATGCGCACGTGTGTCAGCAGGACGTTGACCATCGCCATCCGCACCGGATCGCCGAGCGTCTTCCACCGATCGCGCACCTGAGCGCACAACGCCTCCGCACGACGGATCTTGCGCACGCACGGCTCACCGTCGAGGCTGCAGCGGTTCTCCTCGGTGCGGATCATGCAGTGCTCGTGGTACTGCATGCGCATCACCCGTGCCTGTTCGAACAGCACCGAGCCGATCAGCTCGTTGTCACCGGTGAGCTCCGCGAGACCCAGCGCGCGGGCGAAGGAGTTGAAGCTCCGCTCCCGCGAGTCGAGCCGCAGTTCCACCACGGCACGGGAAAAGCTGCACCGCGCCTGCAGTCCGATGTGGCGGTTCGCCGCCGCGATCTCCTGCACCTTGTCGATCGTGTCGAGCGCGCTGGGCCACAGCCCCCGCTTGCCGAGCGCCACCGACTGCGCCAGCACACCCTCCGCGACGCCCTCGACGTCGTCCAGCCACGCGAACGCGGCCACCGCCTTCTCCGCGTACTCCAACGCCTCGCCCGGCCTGCCCTCGTCCAGGGCGATACGTGCCTCGCGCAGGTTGTGCACGGCGTTGGAACGCGGATCCGCGGTCCTGCCGGGAACCGTCATGGTCGAGCCCCCTCATTCGGAGGCTGACTCTAGTGGTGATCTCGCAGTTGACGTTTCAACACTTTTCCGGCTGCGTTGCGCGGCAACTCGTTGACGAAGAAAACATCCCGGGGAACGGAGTATCGCGCCAGATTCACCTTCACGTGTTCACGTATGTGTTCGGCCGTCAGGGTTTTTGCGCCGACAACGAACGCCGCCAGGCGCTGGCCCCACTCGTCGTCCGGCACGCCGAGCACCGCTACCTCCGTGACGCCGTCGAGCGTCGAGAGCAGATCTTCGACGTCGTGCGGGTAAACGTTCTCGCCACCTGACACGATCATCTCGTCGTCGCGGCCTGCCACGAACAGCAGGCCGTCCTTGAGATAGCCGAGATCGCCGGTCGACATCAGGCCGTCCAGCGATTCCTTGCTGGTGCCGTTGGTGTAGCCGTCGAACAACATCTCGTTGCCCACGAAGATGCGCCCGGTCTCACCCGGCGCCACGGGCTTGCCCTGATCGTCCACAATGGCCAGTCTGGTGCCGAGCGGCGGCTTGCCCGCTGTACCCGGCTCGCGCAGCATCTCCTCCGGTGTCGCGATGCTCGCCCAGCTCACTTCCGTTGAGCCGTAGAGGTTGTAGAGCACCGGGCCGAACTCCTGCAGCGTGCGGGCGGCGACGCGGGGTGGCAGGGCGGAGCCGCTGGAGGCGATGACCCGCAGGTTCGGCCGGTGCGAGTTCTCCAGCATGCGTTGCAGCATCACGGGAACCACGAACATCGCGGTGCACCTGTCGGCGTCCTTCAGCGCCTGTGCCGGGTCGAACCTGCGGCGCAGCACCAGGGTGGCGCCGAGCACGAGCCCGAGCTGGAACGCGGCGAGGCCCCAGGCGTGGAAGAGCGGGGAGGTGATGGAGATGACGTCACCGTGCCTGAGCGGAATCCGCGACAGCAGCGCGGCGGCCGGGGCGAGGCTCGCGGGTTCCGGCCTGCGGGCGCCTTTCGGCGTGCCGGTCGTGCCGGAGGTGAGGATGATCAGGCGGCCACGCGGAGGCCTGCGGGGCAACGAGGTCGTGGGCCCGTTGGCGATCAGCGACTCGAGTTCGTCGGTGAAGAACACGGGAATGTCCGCGGGCAGTGCGTCGGCGAACTCGCGGTCGGCGACGATCCTGCCGATCTTCTGGTCCTGTGCGACCTGGGCCAGTTGTCCTGTGCTCAGGCCGGTGTTGAGCAGTACGGCGTCCGCGCCGATCTTCGTGCACGCGGTCATCGTTTCGATGAAGGCGCGGCCGTTGCGGCACAGCAGCCCGACGCGTTCCTTGGGGCGGAAAGCATGCGCGAGCCGGCTGGTGCGCTCGTTCACCTCCGCGTACGTCAGCACGCCGTCGTCGTCGATGATCGCCGCACGGTCCGGGTGCCGTCCCGCGCCCGTCTGGAAGCCCCACGCCAGCGTGATGTCCCACTGCAGATACCCGCGCACGGTGCCGGAGAGCCCGCGCGGGCCCAACGGCCGGATCACTCCGGCTTTGACCAGGGTCAGCAGCACGCGGGTCACCATGCGACCCACTCTGCCATCTACCTACTAGCGAGTAGGTAACGGTGTGACGGCGGTCACATGTCAGTGTTGGACGCGCTCACGACCGCGTCCCGCAACGCCGCCCGCAGCCGGCCGACCTCCAGTGGTGTCAGCACGGCGGCCTCTCCCGGCGGCACGGTGATCACTATGTGCCCCTGGCTGACGAACACCGTCATGTCCCGTCGGCGCGAAGCGATGTCGCGGCAGCTCACCTGCCACTCCTCTTGGGCTCCCACGGGTTTCTTCCTCCAGCTCACTCGGCGCACCGGCCCGGTGATGCCGGTGCTCGCGTCATAGAGACGCGCGTCACCGTTGGTCATGACGAAGGTTTCGCGTTCTCCGTTCAGCGACCGTGCCGAGCTGCGGATAGCGTCGCACGTGGGACGAGACCAGGTCACCTGAAGGGGTGAAAATGGTGGAACCGCAACGCATCGTGATCGTGGGGACCGGCCTCGCCGGTGCCTCCGCCGCCGGCGCGCTCCGAGACCGCGGCTACGGCGGCAAGATCACCATGTTCGGCACCGAGCACCACCGCCCGTACGAACTTCCCGCGCTGTCCAAGGACGTGCTGCTCGGCAAGGCGACCGAACCCGCGTGGGTGCACGAGCCGAGCTTCTACTCCGACAACGAGATCGACCTCCAGCTCGGCGTGTCCGTGCTGGAGCTGCGGCCCGGCGATCACACGATCGTGGACTCGGATGGGGCAGTGCGCACCTACGACCGGTTGCTGCTCGCGACCGGATCGCGTCCGCGCGTTCTGCCTGGCGCGCAAGGACATGTGCTGCGCACCCTGGACGACTCGCTGGCGCTGAAGTCCGCGCTGCGCGAAGGCAGACACGTCGTGATCGTCGGCGCGGGCTGGATCGGGTGCGAGGTGGCGTCCGCGGCCCGCGCGCACGGCTGCCGCGTCACGGTGGTCGACCCGCTGGCCGAACCGCTGGTGCGCGTGCTGGGTGCCGAGATGGGCGCGATGTTCCGCGGCCTGCACACCGAGCACGGCGTGGAGTTCAAGCTGGGCACGGGTGTCGCGAGCTTCTCGCCGGCGGGTGTGCGCCTGGACGACGGCACCGAGCTGCACCCGGACGTGACGGTGCTGGCCGTGGGGGCCTCGCCCCGTCTTGAACTGGCCGAGGCCGCCGGCCTGGAACTGGCCGAGGGCGGCGTCGCGGTGGACGCGCTGCTGCGCACGTCCGCGCCCGACGTCTTCGCGGCCGGCGACATCACCGCGCAGGACCACCCGCGCTACGGTCACCGGGTCCGCGTCGAGCACTGGGCGAACGCGAAGGACCAGGGCACGCACGTGGCCGGGCCGCTGATCGGGCTGGACGAGCCGTACCTGAAGTCGCCGTACTTCTTCACCGACCAGTACGACCTGGGCATGGAGTACCGCGGCCTCGCCGGCCCCGACGACGAACTGGTCGTGCGCGGTGACGTGGCTTCGCGGGAGTTCATCGCGTTCTGGCTGCGTGACGGACGGCTGCGGGCCGCCATGAACGTCAACGTCTGGGACCACGGCACGGCGTTGAAGGCGCTGGTGGACGCGCAGGCGACGGTGACGCCGGAGCAGTTGCGGGACGCGGACCTGGGTGCGCTTGTTTAGATGCAGGAGCCGTGCATCGGGCCCTCGCCGCGCGAGAGGTCCTGCAGGGCCTTGCGAATGAGCGCCATCTCTTCGGCGGTGAAGCGGGAGTGGAAGGCGCGTTCGACCTCGGCGAGCGCGTCACCCGCCTCTTTCTGCAGCTCCCGGCCCTTGTCGGTGATCATCGGCGTGCGCACGCGCCGGTCGTTGGGGTCAGGGACGCGCATGACCAGACCGATCCGCTCCAGCTTGTCGAGCTCGCTGGTGAGCGTGGTCTTGTCGAGCCCGAGCATCGCGCCGAGCTTCAGCTGGGTGCGCTGGGCTTCCTCGTTGGCGAGCGCGCCCAGCACCAGCTGACCGCGCAACGAGATCCCGAACTTGGCGATCTCGTCGGCGTACGCGGCGCCGACGCGCTGGGTGGCGCGGTGCAGCAGCCAGTTCAAATCCCACTTCTCCAAGCAGGCTTCGACGAGTTCGGGCTGCTCCTCCATGTGTCCCATCCTACATCCCGGCGGAGATGTTCTCGGCTCGGAACATCTTGACTCGGAAGTTCTTCACTCGTATGTTCCGAGTATGACCAATCTGCTTCACATCGACACGAGCATTCGGTACGAGGGCTCCGTGACCCGGGAGATCTCCAACGCGTTCGCGGAGAGCTGGCGTGCCGCGAACCCCGGCTCCGGCTACACCTACCGCGACCTGCACGCGTCGCCGATCCCGCACAAGGACGGCACGGACCAGGGCATCGCCGCCGGCCTGATCGCCGAGGTCGACGCCGCCGACGTGCTCCTGATCGGCGCACCGATGTACAACTTCTCGATCCCGTCGACGCTGAAGGCCTGGATCGACCAGGTCGCGACCTCCGAGCACTTCGCCCGTGAGGACGGCACGTTCGCGTGGGGCGGCAAGCGCGTTGTCGTCGTGACGGCTCGTGGCGGTTCGTACAAGCCGGGCACGCCGCGCGAGGGCTTCGACTTCCAGGAGCCGTACCTGCGCGCCGTGCTGTCGATGGTCGGCCTCGACCAGAACCTGGAGTTCGTGCACGCCGAGCTGACCCTGGCGGACGTGGTGCCGCAGATGCACCAGTTCCGCGAGCTCGCGGTGGAGTCGCTGGCCGACGCCCACCGCGTGGTCAAGGAACTCGCCAGCGCCTAACCTCGGTCGCGTGATCGACAAGGTGGCTTGGATCTACTTGAAGGACGGCCGCGTGCTCGGCACCCGGTCGGCGGGCAAGGACACGTACTACCTGCCCGGCGGCAAGCGAGAGCCGGGCGAGTCCGACGTCGAGACGCTCGTGCGCGAGATCCGCGAGGAGCTGTCCGTCGAGATCGACGCGGCGTCGGCGAAGCACCTGGGGACGTTCGAAGCGCAGGCGCACGGCCACACGTCGGGGGTGACCGTGCGCATGACCTGCTACACCGCGTCGTTCGAGGGGGAACCGGTGGCGTCGGCCGAGATCGAGGAACTCGCCTGGCTCACCACCGCCGACGCGGACCGGATCTCACCGGTCGACCGGATCATCTTCGCTCACCTGCGGGACACCGGGGTGCTGTCCTGACGTTCGCGGACCGCGGCCGCGAACTCCTGTCCACAGCGCCGTTCCCGCGGTGAGTGCCGTGATGACCAGGTAGATCACCTCGAAGCTCACGTTCGCCACGAGAGTCGCACCGGCGGCCAGCCCGAGCGGCACGGCGCCGAACACGATGCTCATCGCGGTGGCGCTGACCCGGCCGAGCACGGCGGGCGGCGTGCGTTGCTGGACCAGCGTCGCCACCGCGATCACGGTCCAGGCGAGACCCACGCCGTTCACGAACCCCGACACCAGCACCGCGGGCAACCACGCCGACATGCGTGCCGCCGCGGCGACGGCCATCAGCACCAACCCCGCCGTGACGTTCGCGCGCCGGCCCAGCAGGCCCGCGAGCACCGATCCCGCGCCCTGAGCGGCGGCGAGGACGCCCAGGAACTCAGGTCCGTACTGCAGACCGTGCTCCACCAGCGGAAACGCCGCCGCGGTGTTCAGTGAGGAGGCGAACAACGCCACCGCCGTCCCGATGATCGGCCACCGGAGCGCTTTGAGATGCGGCAGGCTCGCGAACTCGCGCGGAGCCGGCGGCGGTTCGTCGACCTTGATCATCGCCGTCGCGCCGGCCGCGAGCAGGAACGACAGCGCGTCGATCGCCACCACCGGCCACGCCCCGTGCGCCGCGAACAGTGCCGCGCCCGCCAACGGCGCGATGAGCTTCATGCCCTCCTGCAACGACATGCGCAGCCCGTTGACCCTGGCCAGCCGGTCGGGCGGGAGCATCGCCACCAGCAACGCCGGTTCCGCCGCGCTGACGAGCACGGCCTTCGTGCCGTAGAGCAGCAGCACCACGAAGATCACCCAGAGCTCGTCGGTGAAGAACAGCACGGCCAGCGCGGGCACGACCGCCAGGTCAGTCCAGATCAGCAACGGTCTGCGGCGGTAGGAGTCGGCGAACCGGCCGATCCACGGTGACAGCACGCCCGGCGCGTAAACGCACAGCAGGGCGAGGGTCGCGAGGGCGTCGCTGCCGGTCAGCGACTTCACCCAGATCCCGGCGACCAGCATCATCGCGCTCGTCCCGAAGAACGACAGCACGAGGCCGGCGAAGTACCAGCGCACCACGTCGTGACCCCCGGAAACGACGAAAGAGGAGAGCGCGGCTCTCCTCCCACTTCAACATATAGCGCATGGGGGGCCTTGCCACAAGACCCTGGGTGTGCTTCATCATTTCCCGGCCAACGTCATCTACCTGGGGAAATGGGGAAGACTCCATGATCGACGTCATCATCGCCGGCGGTGGACCGACCGGCATGATGCTGGCTGGCGAACTGCGTCTGCACGGCGTGAGCGTGCTGGTGCTCGAACGGGATCCGGAGCCGACGAAGGTCGTCCGGGCGCTCGGCCTGCACGCGCGCAGCATCGAGATCCTGGACCAGCGCGGCATCGCCGACCGGTTCCTGACGGCCGGCACGACGCACCCGCTGGCCGGGTTCTTCGCGGGCATCGACAAGCCCGCACCGGAACGGCTGAACACGAAGTACCCGGTCGTCCTCGGTCTGCCGCAGCCGGACATCGAGCGCCTGCTCGCCGAGCACGCCGTCGAGACCGGTGCCGAGGTCCGGCGCGGCAGCACGGTGACCGCGTTCGCACAGGACGACGAGGGCGTGACCGTCGAACTGGCAGACGGCACGTCATTGCGGGCGCGGTACCTGGTCGGTTGCGACGGCGGCCGCAGCACCGTGCGGAAGCTGGCAGGCATCGACTTCCCCGGCGAGCCGTCGCGGGTGGAGACGCTGCTGGGCGAGATGGAGATCGGCGTCCCGTGGGAGGAGGCGATGCCGTTGATGCTGGAGGTCCGCAAGACCCAGAAGCGGTTCGGTGTCGGCCCGATCGGCGGCACCGCGACGTACCGGGTCGTCGTGCCCGCGGAGGGGGTGAACGAGGACCGCGCGGTCCTGCCGACTCTGGACGACTTCAAGGAGCAGCTCGTCAAGGTCGCCGGGACCGACTTCGGCGTGCACTCGCCGCGCTGGCTGTCCCGCTTCGGCGACGCCACCCGGCAGGCCGAGCGCTACCGGGCCGGTCGCGTGTTCCTCGCGGGCGACGCGGCGCACATCCACCCGCCGACCGGTGGCCAGGGGCTCAACCTCGGCGTGCAGGACGCGTTCAACCTGGGCTGGAAACTCGCGGCGGCCGTGCACGGCCGGGCTTCCGACGGGTTGCTCGACACCTACGAGGCCGAACGGCACCCGGTCGCGGACGAGGTGCTGAACAACACCCGTGCGCAGATCGAACTGATGAAGGTCGAGCCGGGGCCGCAGTCGGTGCGGCGGCTGTTCACCGAGCTCGTGCAGTTCGAGGAGGTCAACCGCTACCTGATCGAGAAGATCATCGCGGTCTCCGTCCGGTACGACCTCGGCTCGGAGAACGACCTGGTCGGCAGGCGGATCGGGGACCTCTCGCTCAAGCGCGGCGGCCTCTACGACCAGATGCACGCCGGTCGCGGCATCCTGCTCGACCAGGCGGGGACGCTGTCGGTCGGCGGCTGGGCAGACCGGGTCGACCACGTCGTGGACGTCAGCGAGGACCTCGACGCGCCCGCCGTGCTGGTGCGGCCGGACGGGCACGTGGCGTGGGCCGGCGAGGACCAGGAGGCGCTCGAAGTGGAGCTCGCGCGCTGGTTCGGGACGGCCGGCTGAGGTCACCCGTTCGAGGGCCGGAGGCGCTTTGCCACACTGTGCGGCGTGTCCGAGCCGATGACAGCCGTGCTGCTGCGCGCAGCCGAGCTCACCGCCTCGGGGAAGCCGCGGCAGGCGATCGACCTGTTGCGGCCCCTCGTGGCGGCGAACCCTCGGCACGCCGAGGCGTGGTGCCGGCTCGCCGCCGCCCACCTCGACCTGGGTGAGGCGGACCAGGCACTCGACTCGGCGAAGCGTGCGATGGTGCTCGACGGCGAGCCCGCCTGGCCGCAGCGGCTCGCGGCCCTGGCACTGAGCGATCTCGGCCGGCATGTCGAGGCGGCGGTCGCGGCGCGGGAGTCCGTGCGGCGCAAGCCCGGCGACTGGCGTTGCTACGTCGTGCTCGCCGAGGTCCTCGCCGACAACCCGGACGGCGCCGTCGAGGCGTTCGACACGGCCCTGCACGCCTCCCAGCTCGCACCGACCGAGGCGCGGGCGTTCCAGGTGCTCGGCGACGCGGCGCTGCGCATGCGCGACTGGGGCACCGCCGAGCACGCGTACCGGTCGGCGATCAAGCTCGACCCGTCCGACGCGGACTCCAAGGCGAACCTCGCGACCGTGCAACGGCGGCGTTCGACCCGGCCCACCCAGCTGCAGTTGAACAAGGTGCAGGTGTGGCGCGCGCTGCGCATGCTCTCGTTGTTGCTGGTCGGCGGCGGTTTACTCGCGCTGATCGCCGGCATGCCCCGGCCGACGCCCTACCTGGGGTTCTTCACCGGCGCGCTGGTGCTGTGCTGCCTGGTCGTGGCGTTGCGGCTGCGTCCGTACAAGCTGCTGTTCAGTCTGCGCAAGCTCGCCGTGACGGTGTCCCTGCTCGCCGCTTCGGCCCTGATCCTGGTCGGCTGGACCGTCGCGTTGTTCTTCGGCGCCACCACGATGCAGCCACTTGTGCTTTCCTGGTTGTGCGCTGTCGTAGGGGGAGCGCTCGTCTACGTCGGTGGAGGCAGGAAGCGGTGATGCGTCGCAACGCGGTCGCGCTCGCGTTTCTGCTGTTCCTCGGACAGCTGTTCATCGTCGCCGCGCCCGCCGAGCCCGTCACCGCCGGTTCCGTCATCCGGCACGGCCACGACTTCGCGAACCTGCCCGTCACCACGCCCAAACCGCACAACCTCCAGGCAGCCCAGGTCCCGCAGGCCCAGGTGCCGTCCGACGTGCCGCCCGTCGCGAAACCCGCGCTGCCGATGCGGTTCGTCGTTGCCTTCGCCCGGCGCGTGCACCGCACCCCCGACGGCATCCGCTGGACGCCGCAGCGGGATCGTTCACCGCCTTCCGGTCGCTGAATCTCCTTTTCCAGCAACCCTCTTCGGAAGGCTCACTCACCCATGTCGCGCGACAACGCGCGCCGGGGTCTTCTCGTGCGCGGTCTCATAGCGCTCGGGGTCCTCGTCGCATCCGCTTTTCTTTTGCTCACAACAGATCCCCGCCTCGGCCTCGACCTGCGCGGTGGAACCCAGATCGTCCTCGAAGCCAAGGGCGACTCCGACGCCGCCGACCGCTCGCTGGAGGTTCTGCGCCGTCGAGTCGACGCTCTGGGCGTCGCCGAACCGGTGATCGCCCGTTCCGGCGAGAACCGCATCGTCGTCGAACTGCCCGGCGTCCAGGACCCCGCCGAGGCGGTGAAGGTCCTCGGCCAGACCGCGCAGCTCACCGTGCAGCGCAACGGCCAGACCGTCATGACCGGCGAGGGCATCTCCGACGCGCAGTCCACGCGCAACTCGCAGGGCGCGGGATTCGTGGTCAACATCCAGTTCCAGGGCGAAGGCGCGAAGACCTGGCAGAAGGTCACCGGTGAGGCGGCCTGCGAGCCGTCCGGCACTCCCGGCAGGCAGATCGCGTTCGTGCTGGACGGCAAGCCGATCTCGTCACCGGAGGTCAGCCTCGACACGCCCTGCGGTGCTGGTCAGGCAGGTGGCGCGACCACGGTCACCGGCCGTTTCTCCCAGCCGGAGGCCAAGGAACTGGCCCTGGTCATCCGTTCCGGCGCGCTGCCGGTGCCGGTCGAGGTCATCGAACAGCGCACCGTCGGCGCGACGCTGGGCGCCGAGGCCATCGAGGCCAGCGCCAAGGCCGCGGTCATCGGCATCGCGCTGACCTCGTTGTTCCTGATGTTCGCCTACCGCCTGGCCGGTTTCCTGGCCGTGGTCGCCCTGGTCGGCTACGCGGGCGTCGCCTACGCCGGGCTGCTGGCGGTGGGGGCGACGCTGACGTTGCCGGGTCTGGCCGGCTTCGTGCTGGCGATCGGCATGGCGGTCGACGCGAACGTCCTGATCTTCGAACGAGCTCGTGAGGAGTACGCCCGAAAACCCAATCTCCGCCGCGCCTCCGAGAACGGCTTCCGCGGCGCGTTGAGCGCGATCGCGGACTCGAACGTGACGACGTTGCTGGCAGCCGGTCTGCTGTTCTGGCTGGCCACCGGCCCGGTCCGGGGCTTCGGTGTGACGCTGACCATCGGTGTGCTGGCGTCGATGTTCAGCGCCCTGGTGCTGTCGCGCGTCCTGGTGGTCTGGGCGCTCGGCACCCGTTTCGTCGGCCGGCATCCTCGGCTGAGCGGCCTGCACACGTTGGGCTGGGTCCGCCAGCGTCTGTCCGTCGTGCTGTACCGGCGTCCGTCGTTGTGGCTGATCAGCGCCGGTGCCGTGGTGCTCGTGGCCTTCGCCGGTCTCTTCGCGCGCGGCCTGAACCTGGGCGTCGAGTTCACCGGCGGCCGCATGCTCGACTTCACCGCGGGCGGTGTTGTGGACTCAGGCCGTGTGCGCACCGCTCTGGGTGACGCGGGCTTCTCCGACGTGGTCGTCTCGTCGTCGGGCAACGAGGTCTCGCTGCGCACCGGCCCGATCGACGACGCGACCTCGTCCCGCCTCGGCGAGGTCGTCTCCTCGGCCGTCGACGGTGGCGCCCGCCAGTCGAGCAACGAGCTGATCGGCCCGTCGCTGTCGTCCGAACTGCGCCGCAACGCCGTGATCGGCCTCGCCATCGCGGTGGCGGCCCAACTCGGCTACCTGGCCATCCGATTCGACTGGCGTCTCGGCGTGGCCACCGTCGCCGCACTGCTCAGCGACGTGCTGGTGCTGGTCGGCATCTTCGCGTGGATGGGCAAGACCGCGGACGGCGTGTTCCTGGCGGCCCTGCTGACCGTGATCGGCTACTCGGTCAACGACTCGGTCGTGGTCTTCGACCGCCTGCGCGAACTGCGCGGGTCCCGCCTGAAGGCCTCGTACCCGGACGTCGTCTCCGACGCGGTGGTCCAAACCGTGCCACGAACCGTGAACACCGGCATCGGAGTGCTCTTCGTCCTCGCGGCGTTGCTGGTGCTGGGCGACGGCTCACTGGCCAACTTCGCCACCGCGCTCCTGATCGGCCTGGTGGCGGGCACGGCGTCCACAGTGGTCACCGCGGCGCCCGTCGCCATCTGGCTGGAGTCGCGCTGGCCGCGTCGAGCAGTTTCGAAGAAGCGCCCGGCGGCAGCACGGGCCTAACGTTCCGCGCATGATCACTCATGTGCACTCGGTCACCATCAACGTCCGCGATCTCGACGAGGCCCTGGCCTTCTACGTGGACGTGCTGGGCTGGGAGAAGCGGCAGGACAGCAACGAGGCGGGCATGCGCTGGCTGACCGTCGCTCCTCCCGGCGCCCGGACGGCGTTCGCGCTGACCCTGGCGGACGCGCCGAACGTGTCGTTCGCGACGGGCTGCGGCATCTCGCTCATCACCGACGACGTCGACGGTGACGTCGCCGGGATGGTGGGGAAGGGGGTGCGGGTGAAGGGCGCACCGGAGACCATGCCGTGGGGTGATCGGGCCACCTGGTTCAGCGACCCTTTCGGCAACGAGTTCTTCCTAGTGCAGCTCGCTTCGTAGCAAAGTAGGCGGCATGACCTCCTTCGCCGGGTACCAGAACGAGATCTACCTACAGGGGCTCGGTGGCGCCGTGCCGCCGTTCACCACCGATCCGGACGCGCTGGAGCAGTCCGCGCGCGACCGGCTGGGACCGGGCCCGTTCTGGTACGTGGCGGGAGGCGCGGGCTCGAGCGCCACCGTGCGCGCGAACCGCGAGGCGTTCGACCGCGTGCGGATCGTGCCGCGGATGCTGACCAACGCGACCGAACGGCACCTCGGCGTCACCGTGCTGGGCACCGAGCTGCCGGCGCCGGTGATGCTCGCACCCGTTGGCGTGCAGTCGATCCTGCACCCGGACGGTGAGCTGGCGACCGCGCGGGCGGCGGCCGAACTCGGCGTGCCGATGGTGCTGTCGACGGCGTCCTCGCACACGATCGAGGAGGTCGCCGAAGCGTCCGGCGACGGGCCGCGCTGGTACCAGCTCTACTGGCCGAACGACCCCGACGTGTGCGCGTCGTTGCTGGATCGGGCGCGCAAGGCCGGGTACACGGCGCTGGTCGTCACCTTGGACACGTGGACGTTGGCGTGGCGGCCGCACGACCTGGACCAGGCCTACCTGCCGTTCCTGCGTGGGGTGGGCACGGCGATTCCGTTCAGCGACCCGGTTTTCCGCTCCGGACTGCAGAAGTCGCCGGAGGAGGACCTGCCGATGGCGATCCTGCGGTGGGTGCAGCTGTTCACCGGCACCGACAAGTCTTGGGACCAGCTGGCGTTCCTGCGCGAGCACTGGGACGGACCGATCGTCCTGAAAGGAATCCAGCACGCGGACGACGCGCGCAAGGCCGTCGAGTACGGAATGGACGGTGTCGTCGTCTCGAACCACGGCGGGCGTCAGGTCGACGGCGCTGTGGGCTCGTTGGACGCGCTGCCGTCGATCGTCGAGGCGGTGGGGGAGCAGGTCGACGTGCTGTTCGACTCCGGGATCCGCACCGGTGCGGACATCGTGAAGGCGCTGGCGTTGGGCGCGAAGGCCGTGATGGTCGGGCGGCCGTTCGCCTACGGGCTGGCGCACGGCGGCCAGGTCGGCGTGACGCACGTGCTGCGCAGCCTGCTCGCGGACTTCGACCTGACGCTCGGGCTGTCGGGTCACCGCAGCCCGGCCGACCTGGGGCCGGACGCGCTGCGGTTCTCCTGAACGACGTCGGCCGGGCCGCAGCTGCGACCCGGCCGACGTGGCGGTTCTTCTTCGCCTGTTACGGCATGGTGGCGGTCATTCGCGCCAGCGTGCCGAAGTCGGCCGGCTGCACCCGCAGCCAGCCGTCGCTCTTGGCCGCGAGGTACCGCCCACTCGGAGTGTCGATGTACGTGAGCGGGTTGACGCAGCGCTGCTTGCGACCGAGGTGGTCGCGCTTGGCCGAGAACACCTGACCGCCACCCGTGCGCGGCTGGCTCATGATCTCGTTGAGCTGCGCGACCAGTTGGTCGTTCGGCGTGCTCGTCGGCCTGCTCTGCTGCATGAACGACCCGGTGTCCTCGTAGGACTGCCGCGGCTTCTGCTGCAGCGCCTCCTCGGGCAGCGTGATCGGGTTGCCCCTGCCCGCCGGCGTGGGCGGCAACGCGCCGACCAACGCCTGCGGTGCCTCGTCCGCACGCACCGGTTCGAGCACGAACTGCTGATCCTGCGTGAGCACGATCCGCAGCGCGTCCTGGCCGTTCGACACGACCAGCACGCTCTGCTGCGGACCGTCCTTCAAGCTGAAGAACGCCCAGTACTCCACGCCGGCCTCGACCACGAGCCGCAGCGCGTTCGTCAGATCCGGGTGGATCTGACCACCGCGCGCGAGCCCGTACTGCTCGAGCTGCGCCCACGCCGACCGCTGCAACCGTTCGAGCTCGCTCACGTCACCCGACTCGAGGAGATCCTCGTCGAAGTCGACCTGAGCGATCAGCGCACGGTGCATCGTCGGCAGGCCCGCGGCCTGCCACGCCTGATAGAGCGCCGTGACAGGGATTGCGACCCTGCTCCGCAGCACGATTCCCCCTTATCCGCCGATGACCGGCGGAGCAACCATCGTTCCGTCGCCGAAGATGTCCTCGGTCTCCTGCAGGTAGGACGCGGACTTGTGCTCCTTGTCCTCCTCGCCGTCACCGCGACCGCCACCGGCGCCCATACCTCCGGCACCCGCACCCGCCGCACCACGGCCACCGGCACCCGCCGCACCGGCACCGGACGGCCCGAAGCCACCGGCGCCACCACGACCGTCACCGGCAACACCGGACGCGCCACCGAAGCCGCTGCCCATGCCGCCAGGACCACCCATGCCCTTGGCCGCCGCAGCACCACCGAGGCCGCCACCACCGGGTCCGCCGAGGCCACCGCCACCGCCACCACGACCGCCGCCGGCACCACCGCCACCGCCGCCGGGTCCGCCAAGACCACGACCACCGGGACCGTTGGGTCCACCGGGACCACCAGGACCGCCGGGACGGTTGCGGGGGTTGTTGGGGTCGAGCGGGCCACCGGGACGACGGGGGTCGTTCGGGTTGAACACGCCGTCCGGCGGCTGGGTCGGGACACCGATGTTGGGCGGCGGGCGGCGCCCGCCGTCATCGGTGGGAGGTGGCAACCGGTCGTCGACGCCCGCGGTGCTGGTGTCGTCGTTGGAGCCGGGAGGCTTCCACGACGACAGTTGGCTGTCGTCGGAGCCGTTCCGGTCGCCGCCACCGCCGGGCGGGTTGCTGCCGATGGGAGGCGGCTCACCGTATTTCGGCGGGGTGACCGGCGGGATCGGAGGTTCCTTCTCGCGTTCGATACCGGCGTCGTCGGCCATGGGCGCGATGAACGTCGGCTGGTTGTTCACGGTCTCGCTGACGGCCGCGGCGTACTGGTTGAACGCCCGCACGTTCTGCTCGCTGACCTCTTGGTTCTCTTTGAGCGCGACGTCGTAGTCGGTGTCCCACGGCCGGTAGTCGTTCAGGAACGGCTTGTCGGGGACGGTCGGCGGGTTGGCCATGGCGTTCGCGGCGCTGGAGTAGGCGCTGCCGACAGCGTCCGCGTTGCTGCCCGCCTGCGTCGCGGAGTCGCCGGTGACGGTCGCCCAGGTGGCGAGCGGTGAGGTTCCACCACGCGCTGCGTCGCCCGCAGAGCCCTCCCACGCGGCGCCAGAGTCGCGCACAGCCTTCTCGATAAGCTCGGCGACGCTTCCGTGGCCGGTCGAGAGTCCGTGCCAAGCGTCCGCGGTGATCGCGGTGGTCTGGTTCGGTCCGCTGCCGTTCTGGAACCACTTGTAGATCGTTTCGCCACCCGCGATAGGAAGAAACGCGAAACCGCTGATGTCCGGCTCGTTCCCTGCCATCTCGCTACCCCTTCAAATTTGTGATGATCAGCTGCGCGACCCGCTCGGCTTCCGGGCAGGGCTTCTTCGTCGCACGTTCGGCTGCGGCGCTGGCGATCTGCAGGGTGACCGAATCGGTCTTGGAAATCTGGATCGAGGCCAGGCAGTACGTCTTGCCGTCGGTGCCGTCGGTGGTGATGACCCTTACACCGTCGATCTTCTTGTCTTCGAAGACAGGACGGTCCTTGACTCCCGCGACCTGGGCCTCGAAGTCCTTCCCCGTGGTCACGGTGACTTCGTAACCCGTGTTCTTGGTCGGGCTCTGGCCGTCCCATTTGCACGACGGTCCGAGCACAGCAGTGCCTGGCGTGCCCGCTTTGACGGATCCGAACGTCGCCACCTGATCAGGCTTGAGGATGTCGCAGGGCTTGCTCACGTACTCCGTGATGCTCAGGCCGGACGACGACTCCTCGGACGTGGGTGTGCTGCTCGTCTGACCTGCCCCGGTGTCGGAGGGGGTGGTGGGAGTGCCGCCGGTGGTGTTGCCCGTGCACCCCGTCAGGCCGAACGCGAGGACAGCGGTGAGCAGAGCGGTCATGCGCTTCAAGATCGTGTCAGCCCTTCAACGCGGACGTCGCCGCTTCGTCGGTGGCCCGGTAGTCGGCGAGAGCCTTCTCGATGTTCGCGATGGTCTGCTCCAGCGCACTCTGGGCCTGTTCGTTCGCCCACAGGTAACCGCCGGGCTTGTCACCAGCGGTCGTGCGCATCGCGATGGTGGCGTAGCCGCTGTAGGGGTCGGGACCGGGCGCGCCGCTGAACTGAAGCTGCTCGGCAGTCTTCCTCAGCGTCTGCAACTCGGTGAGGGCCTGGTTGAGCCCGTCGATCATTTTCTGGGCCTGGTCGGGCTCAACGCTGAACTTCGCGACTCCAGCACCACCCGCGCCTGCCGCCGCACCAGCGGCTGCGCCGGCGGCAGCCCCCATCGCCGCGCTCTTGATCGGTACGAGTGCGTCGAACATCAGCATCCTGGCCAGCTCCCCTCAGAACTCCACACCCCTGTTAGAGGATTTTCGCATAGGACCGGTTCCCTGCGGAGTCGAACGGATCAGCTGATCAGGTCACATGGCCGATTCGTTCAAGACCGCGCTCCGTGACCGGCATAGGTTCGGGGCATGATCGAACAGGCGAGGAACTTCCTCTGGCTCAACGCCCGCACGCTGGAACAGCGCTGGTTCGAACACGCTTTCGACGGGGGGAAGGCCGAGCACGTCGTCCAGGCCGTGCTGGCCTACCGCAACGACGACGGCGGCTACGGGTACGGTCTCGAACCCGACCACCGCGGTCCCACCAGCCAGCCGCTGCACGCATTGCGCGCTCTTCAGGTGTTCGTCGAGGTCAACGCCCCGGAGCAGGCCGAATCGATCGTGCACTGGCTCACCGAGACCTGCCCTGACGGCTCGGTCCCGTTCGGCATGTCCACCTCGAAGGACCACCCGAAGGCGCCCTGGGTCGCCGCCGACGACCAGGGAGGACTCCTCCTGACCGCCCAGATCGCCGCCGCCCTCCACGCGCTCGGCACGACCCACCCGTGGCTGGAGAAGGCCACGAACTACTGCTGGCAAGAGATCGAGAAGCTCGAGAACACCCACCCGTACGAGCTGCGTGCAGCGGTGATGTTCCTGGACGAGGTGCCGGACCGGTCCCGCGCCGAACTCGCGGCCGAGAAGCTCAAGCACCTCCAGCCGAGCACCGAGGGCTACGCGGACGGCGAAGCACTCGAGCCTCACACGTACGCGCAGAAACCCTCCAGCCTCGCCTGCGGTTGGTTCACCGAGAAAGAACTCACCGAAGACCTCGACGAACTCGAGCGAGGCCAGCAGGAGGACGGCGGCTGGAACTTCGGGTTCCCCGCCTTCACCCCGGTCGTCGACTTCGAATGGCGTTCCATCGCCACGGTCGACGCGTTGCTCGCCCTGCGTCGCTACGGCCGGATCAGCTGACCCAAAGACACTCCAGCCAACGCACGCACTTCGCGGGCCAGGTGGGCCTGGTCCGCGTAGCCGGCTTCGAAGGCAACGGCGGAGAACGGCACGCCGTCCCAGGCCAGGCGCAGCGCCGCGTCGAACCGCAGTACCCGCTGCAACACCTTGGGCGGATACCCGAACGCGTCCAGGCACCGCCGCCGCAGCTGACGTGAGCTGAGCCCGATCTCCCACGCCGCCGAAGCCACGTCCACAGAACGCAACAACGAGGCCGTCGCGGCCACCGCCGGGTCCACGACCACCCGCGAAGCGCAGAACGCCACCATCTCGGAGAACGACTCGAGCCGCGCGGCAGGCACCAGCTCGGACAACGGCACCCGCAGATCCCGGACGGCGTGCGCGGGCACCCCGAACACCGACGGAAACGCTCCTGGCGGCAACCTCACGCCGTACAACGTCCCGGGAGCGACCACGGCGAGCTGAGCCGAGGTGTCCGGACCGGCCACGAACAAAGCACCGGTGGCGGGCGCCCACATCAGGTCGGTGCAGCCGTCCGGCACCACCCGCTGCACGGTCGGCGCGGGCACCGTGCGCGTCCAGAGGCAGGCCAGACCCGCGGGAGCAGGACGTTCGGCGTACACCGGCCCATTGTCCCAGCTGCACAAGAGGACCGACCTGAACAACGTGATCCCGACCTGCGCGACGTGACCCCGAACTGCGCAACGTGACCACAGGTGGGGGTCCGGGGGCGAAGCCCGCCGGGCGGGGTCTGGGGGTTGCACCCCCAGAAAACACGACGGAGCGAGCAGGTTCGCGCTTTCCGCGAACACAACTCGCCCCGAGTGAAGTGGACGATACTGGGATTGAACCAGTGACCCCTACCGTGTCAAGGTAGTGCTCTCCCGCTGAGCTAATCATCCGTGTCGTACGGATGACATTCTAGCGGACGAACCGACCCCTGCGCTCAGGGGGTCAGAGGCCGAACTTCACCCAGTTCACGCTCACATAAGCCGCCGGCTGGCCGCTCGTGAACGTCACGTACACGTCGTGCGTGCCGGAGATGTTCGAGATGTTCGCGGGGATCGTTCTCCACGCGTCCCATCCACCGGTGTTGCCGACCGCGAACGAACCGGCCGGAGTTGCCGTGCGCGATCCGAGCCGCACTTCGACCAGGCCGCTCACCCCGCCCCCGGCACCGGAGGCCACGCGCGCCAGGAACTGGCGGGCAGGGCCGGAGCCGAAGTTCACGCCAGAGAACTTCAGGTAGCCGCCGTTCGCGATCTGGTGAACGCCGGAACCACCATCCCCAGGCGCCACTGAACCACCGGAGCGTTCCGAGGCGTTCTCCGCCTGCAGTTCGCTGTACGCGGAACCCCCACCGCCGGGGTTCGACGTGGTGGTCGTGGTCGTCGGGGGAGTGGTGGTCCCGCCGCCAGCCGAGTACACGGCCACGTAGTCCACGACCATGGAGTGCCCGGATTGCGTGGCCGCGACAGGGGTCGGCTGGTTGTTGTTCAGCGCGTTCGGGAACGCGCCGCCCATCGCCAGGTTGAGCAGGATGAAGTGCCCGGCGTGCGATGTCATCGCGTTCCACACGTTGACACCGACGCGCGCCTGCGTCACCTGGTGGAACGACTGGCCGTCGACGAACCACGTGAACGTCTTCGCGGCGGCGTCCCACTCGAAGCGGTAGGTGTGGAAGGCGGACTGGCAGGACGAGCCGGGGCACGCCCGCGAGTTGCCGATGCCGGTGAACTCGCCGCAGGCACCGCCGGGAGCGACGTCGCAGTGCAGCACGCCCCAGACGGAGTTGATGCCGTTGACGTTCTCCATGATGTCGAACTCGCCGATGCCCGGCCAGTTCCAGTAGTTGCCGCGGTACGGCGCTCCCAGAGTCCAGAACGCGGGCCAGTAGCCCAGAGCGGCTTCACCGGTCACGTTCGGCATCTGGATGCGGCTCTCGATGGCGAGCTTGCCGCCGGCCGCCGGTTTGAAGTTGGAGCGCTGGGTCTCGATGCGCGCCGACGTCCAGTTGCCCCCGCCGTCCTTCAGGGCGGTGATGCGCAGGTTGCCGGAGCCGTCGAGCTTGAGGTTGTTCGTGCTGTTCGTGTAGTTCTGGATCTCGCCGGTGCCCCAGTTGGCAGGTCCGCCGGGGTAGCCGTGGCCGGTGTCGATGATCCAGTTGGAGCTCGACGGCAGCGATCCGTTGGAACCGTTGAAGTCGTCACCCCACACCTGCGTCCATCCCGCGGCAGGGGGTGGGATCGAAGCGTTGGCGGACATGGCGGCGATCGCCAGGGGTACCGCGGCAATAAGAGCTGTCGTGGCCGCGAGGATGCGGCGTCGTTGCCTCATGCGCGGGTGACCTCCTTGTCACGGGTGCAGTCCATTTATGAGAGCGCTCTCACGGGGTAAGAACAAGCCTCCGTTCGGACTAACGCCCCCAATCGCGCCAGGTTGCGCAGCGTCTCGTTTGGACTCACTTCGCGTCCGCGTAGCAGGTCACGGGCACCGCGTTCATCGGAAACCGCACCGCTGTCCCGCCGAACAGAAGTCGCGTCGCCTCGCGTCCGGCTTCGGCGATCGCCTCGATGACGGCGTCGGCGTCGGCGAGCGGGCAGTGCACGAGCACCTCGTCGTGCTGGAAGAACACCAGGTGCGCGTCGGCGGGCAACCGGCTGCGCAGCACGCCCAGCAACGCCGCCGTCCAGTCCGCCGCGCTGCCCTGGACCACGAAGTTCCGGGTGAACCGGCCCCAGTTCCGCGCCGCCTGCCGCGACGAGCTCGACGACTCGCCCGAGTCGTCGGCGCCCCCGGTCAGCTCCTGCCACGCCGCCGACGGCGTGGGTGACGTGCGGCCCAGCCGCGTGCGCACCATGCGGCCCTGCTCGCCGGCGCGCGCGGCGTCCTCCACGTAGCCGACGGCGATCGGAAACCTCTTGCGCAGCACGGCGAGCAGCGGCCCGGCCTCGCCAGAGGTGCCGCCGTACATCGCCGACAGCATCGCGATCTTCGCGCGTGGCCGTTCGCCCTTGAACGAGTCCTCCGCCAGCGACGCGTAGAGGTCGTCGTCCCCGCAGACCTCGATCAACCGCGAATCTCCTGACAGGGCAGCGAGAATCCGCGGTTCGAGCTGCGACGCGTCCGCCGCGACGAGGCACCACCCGTCGTCGGCGATCACCGCCTGCCGCATCAGCCGCGGAATCTGCAACGCGGCTCCGCCTCGCGACGCCCAACGTCCGGTGACGACTCCACCCACGACGTAATCCGGCCGGAACCGCCCGTCCTGGACCCACGTGTCGAGCCACGACCAGCCGTGCGCCACCCACAGCCGTGCGCGTTCTTTGTAGTCCAGCAACGGTTTCACCGCGGGATGGTCGACGTTCTTCAACACCCACCGCCGGGCGGACGGCACCTCGATGCCCGCCCGCGCGAACGCCCGCACGATGCTGGCCGGCGCGTCCGGGTTCATCTCCCGCCCGCCGAACGCCTCCTGGATCTGATCCGCCAGGTCCTGCAACAACTTCGGTCGCTGGCCAGGCGCGGGACGCGGCCCGAGGACCTCCTCCAGCAACCGGTTGTGCACGTCCTCCCGCCACGGCAACCCGTGGTAGGTCATCTCCGCCGCCACCAGTGCCGACGCCGACTCCGCCGCGATCAGCAGCCCCAGCGCCGGATTCCGTTGCTGCGAACGGAAAACCAGCGACAACGCGGCCAACTCGTCCGTGTCACCCGGCAGCGCCACCGGCTCCGGCCCGAACAACGTCAGCGCGTCGTCCTTCTTGGGCGGCCCGACGTCGGCAGGAGCGGGCAGCCCGAGCACCCTGGCCAACGCGCCGGGCAGTTCCTTCGGCTCGCGATGCCGGCCCTCCACGCCGAGCAGCAACGCCTCGGTCAGGTGCAGGTCCCAGCACCGGTCGACCCGAACCCCGGCGGCCAGCAAGATGGGGTAGATCTCGGACGTGTCCGCCCACACCCAGCGCGGTCTGTGGGCGCGCTCCAGCGACGCGACGGCGGAGGCCGGCGACGAAGCTGTCATCACGGGACCAGAAGGCGTCCCGTCGTCGTGCAGCTTCTGCCACCGCCCGGCACCGTCGGCATCGACAACCAGAGCGACCAGCACACCCAGATTGTGCAGGTCAGGTCTGACAATTTCAGTCCAGGCTGAACCAAAGACCGGAAAGGTTTTCATTCAAACCACAGGTCATCCCCTAGTGGAAGCGCTGCCACAGTGCCAAACCAAGGAACGCTCACCTTGGGAGAGCTCTCATGACCAACGGCAACGCGGCCACCGGCCTGCGCGACCTCAACGCCGGCATCCCCGACGCGGCCCAGATCAAGGGCGCTGTCTCGACGGTCTACGACGACGTGGCGTCGTGGTCGCGGACAGGCGACTTCTGGAACTGGGGCATGCACTGCCCCGAACTGCTGAACGAGCTCAACGGCCTGCGCCCGAACTTCAACGCGGGCGTGAGCGACGGCTTCTCGGAGCAGCTCTACTTCCAGACCCTGCGCGGGCTGCCGTACACGACGAACGACTTCAGGACCCTCAAGGTCCTCGAGGTCGGCTGCGGCATGGGCGAGGGCCTCAACTTCCTCACCCGCCTGGTCGACCCGGCCCAGGCGGTCGGCCTCGACATCTCCGGCGCGGCCATCCGCAGGGCCAACGCGATCCTCGCGCGCGGCGACCGGCTCACCTACGTCGAGGGCGACGCGGAGAGCCTGCCCTTCGAGGACGGCGAGTTCGACCTCGTCATCAACGTCGAGAGCTCGCACAACTACCCCGACGTCGAGAAGTTCTTCCGCGAGGTGGCCAGGGTCCTCAAGCCCGGCGGCCACTTCTCGATCATCGACGTGTTCGACCCCCGCTCCAACCAGCGGTTCAGGGGCAGCCTGCAGCAGAACGTCACCGAGTTCGACTGGATCGCGGAGCGCGACGTCACGGAGAACGTGAAGAGCGCGATCCAGCAGCGGATGGCTCCGGGCAGCTTCTTCCGCAAGGAGTACGCCCGCAAGCAGATGCCGTTGCGGGCCCGGATCATCGGTGGCCTGAACGGCGCGCACTACGCTGGCGCCGACTTCATCGGCCACAAGGACGCGCTGTCGAAGGTGCTGGAGTTCGCCCGCATCCGGACGAAGTTCGTCGGCGAGTACGAGAGCTACCGTCACCACCTGGCCCGTCGCGGGTAGCTGTTGGAGCTTCTCCAAGCCAGTAGGCAATGGAGTGAAGGAAAAACGGGAAAAGGCCACGATGGTGTGGTCTTGCTATCCCTCGCCTGGTCACCGGCCGACTATGAAGCCGTGGACCGAGCACTCAGCGTCGCCGCATTGCTGGATCCCACCCACCAGGTGGTCCCCTTTCACGGCAGAGAATCCGAACTGCGCACACTCACGCTGTGGCGCGACAGCCCCGCGCCGCAGGCGTCTCTGCTGCTGCACGCCCCGGCGGGCGCGGGCAAGACCAGGCTGCTCCAGCACTTCCAGGAGGAGCTCTGGGACGACGACGCGCACGGCAGGCTGCTGGTGATCGACGACGCCGATCGCCTCCGGTGGCAGGACGTCTTCCTGCTGCTGCAGGACACGCTCCGGCACGGGCCGGCGCGCACGCGGGTGCTGCTGGCGGCGAGGACCACGGGCTGGTGGTGGTCCTCCACCCGCCAGCGCATCGCGGACTTCGACCACGAGGTCACCGCCCTCGAACTGGCCTCGACGCTGGACGATCGCGCCGAGTCGTTCACGCTGGCCTGCCAGCACTTCGCCAAGCACCTCACCGTCACCGCACCCGACGAGCCGCCGCCGAACATCGCCGGGGAGACGGTCCTCGACCTGCACATGGCCGCGCTGACCGCGGTGCACGGCGACCCGTGCGACGTGAACCGCACCCAGCTCGTGCGGCAACTCCTCAAACGCGACGACGGCCGCAAGACCGGCCGCATCGCCGAGGACTACCTCGCGGTCGCCACTCCGGACACCCCGGACCCGGACCTGCTGGCCCGCGCCGCCCTGCGCTGGCCGAACCTCAGGCCCAGGCTCGACGAGCTCGTCACGGGCAACCCGGAGATCGTGCGCGACATGGCCCGCGACAGCCTCCGCGTCGCCGCGGAGATCGGGTCGTTCGCCACCTTGGAGACCATCGCCCGCCGGGTCTTCCGCGACGAGCGGTTCGCCACGGACGCGATCCCGTCGATCGTCACCCACCGGCTGATCGACCGCGCCGACGACGTCCTCGAACGCGCCGAGATGTACGGGATGCTCAGCGCCCGCACGATGCTGTGCGGCCTGCGCCAGGAGTCCGTCGAGGCCTCCCAGGCCGAGGTCGAGTGCTACCGCGAGCTCGCGAGGCAGGACCCGGAGAACCGGCCGCTGCTCGCGGACGCGTTGGGAGACCTGGGACTCCGGCTCATCAACGCCCAACGCAACGACGAGGTGCTGCCCGTCTCGGAGGAGGCGATCGACCTCTGGCGCGAGATCGCGGAAGACGACCAGGAGACCATTCCGCAGCTCGCGTCCGCCTTGGAGCAGATCAGCTACCGCTACCAGGCGCTCGGCCGCGACGAGGACGCGATGACCGCCATCAGCCGCGCCACCCTGCTCTTCCAGGAGCTCGCGAAGAACCACCCGGCGCTGTTCCGCGCCGACTTCGCCAGGGTCGCCGCCGCGATGGCCCGCCGCTTCCACGTCGAGGGCAACAGGCAGCACGCGGCCGACTCGATGCAGCTCTCCATCGCGAACTGGCGGGTGCTCGCCCAGGAAGATCCGCGCTTCGAACCGGAACTGGCCCGCAACCTCGTCGCGGCGGGCACCATGCTCGTCGACCTGGGCAGGGCCGAGGCCGCAAGCGAGGCGTTGAAGGAGGCCATCGACCTCTTCCGCCGCCTCGCCGTAGCGAACCCCGAGACGTTCGGCACCGACCTCGCCGAGGCACTCACCCAGCGCAGCCAGGCCTTGAGCGAGCTGGCCGACGACATCGACGCCGCGCTCACCGCCCGCGAGGCCGTGATGCTCTGGCGGGAGACGGGGGATCGCAAGGGCCTGGGCGCCGCACTGCTCAACGTCGCCAAGGTCGTGGGCGACGTCGGCGCGGCCGAGGAAGCCGTTGAGGTGTACCGGGAACTGGCCGCGGAGGACCTCGTCTGGAACCAGGCGGGCCTCGTGATCGCCCTCGCGATGCTGGTCGAGCAGCAGCTCCTGCACGAGCAGGACGCGCAGGCGCTGCACACGGCCGACGAGTGCCTCGACCTCTGCCACCGCCTGCCGTCGCAGCTCGTCGAGTTCTTCGGCGCGAAACTGGCGCCACCGCTGCAGAACACGGCCCGCGCACTGTCCGAAGCGGACCACCACGTCCGCGCGTTGCGGATGTCCGAGTTCGCGGTCGGTGTCTGCCAGGCCCTGAAGGCGAGGACGGCGCCCACCGTCTACCTCTCGGCTCTGCAGCAGCACGTGTGCAGACTCCGTGGTGCGGAACGGAAAGAAGAGGCGCGCAACACCGCGCACACGGCCGTGGTGCTGTGGCACATGGCAGGCCTCGACCTCGACAGCCACGCCGGCTACGGCGACGCGCTGACGATCTACGGAAGGCTGTGCGCGGAGACGAAGTACGAGACGGAGAAAGCACTTCGGCTCACCCACCGCGCGGCTGAAGTCTTCCGCGAGGCAGGTGAGCCGGTGAAGTTGCGGTTCGCCCTCGAAACGGCCGCGGAGCTCAGCTCTTCGTGAGCAGCGAGCGCACGAAGAACGCCACGTTGGCCGGACGCTCCGCGAGGCGGCGCATGAAGTAGCCGTACCACTCGTCGCCGTACGGAACGTAGACGCGCATGCGGTTGCCCTCGGCGGCGATGCGACGCTGCTCCTCGGGCCGGATGCCGTACAGCATCTGGAACTCGTAGGTGTCCTTCGAGCGCGCGGACGCCAGGTCGGCGGCGATCGCGATCAGGCGCGGGTCGTGCGAGGCCACCATCGGGTAGCCCTGCCCCTCCATCAGCACCTTCAGGCACCGCACGTACGACAGGTCGACGTCGTGCTTGTCCTGGTACGCAACGGAAGCAGGCTCCTGGTAGGCGCCCTTGCACAGCCGCACGCGCGAACCGGAGTACGCGAGGTCGCGGCAGTCCTGCTCGGTGCGCTTCAGGTAGGCCTGCAGCACCGCGCCGACCCAGGGGAAGTCCACTCGCAGCTCGCGCAGGATGCCCAGCGTCGAGTCCGTGGTGGTGTGGTCCTCCATGTCCAGCGTCACGGTCGTGCCGACGACAGCGGCGGCGGCACAGATGCGACGGGCGTTCTCCAGCGCGATCTTCTCGCCGTCGATCGCCAGCGACTGACCGACGGCGGACAGCTTGACCGACACCTCGGCGCCCTCGGTGAGCCCGGAGGCCTCGAGTCGTGACAGCAGCGTCAGGTACGCCTCGACGGTGTCGTTGGCCTGCGACTCCTCGAAGGTGTCCTCGCCGAGGTGGTCCAGCGTGACCAGGCGACCGTCACCGAGCACCTCGGCGGTCGCGCGGATCGCGGAGGAGACGTCGGCACCGGCGACGAACCGCTCGACGACGGGCCGGGTCAGCGGCGTCGACTCGACGAGCTTGCGGGCGCTCGCGTTGCGGGCCGCGAAGAGAAGGCTGGAGCGCAACATGGTTCACGTCCTCAGGGTGTGAGAGGTGAGGGGAACGTCCCAGTGCTTGTGGCTCAAGGACGTTCCCCTCACTTCAGAAGGGCCGGATCTAGCCCTGGTGCGGGTGGAGGTGGGAGGTGGGCGCCGCGAAGGTCTCCTTGATGGAGCGCGGGCTGACCCAGCGGAGCAGGTTGTGAACCGACCCCGCCTTGTCGTTCGTGCCGGACGCGCGGCCGCCGCCGAACGGCTGCTGGCCCACGACGGCACCGGTCGGCTTGTCGTTGACGTAGAAGTTGCCGGCGGCGAACCGCAGCTCTTCCTGCGCGTGCGCCACGGCGGCACGGTCACGCGAGATGATCGAGCCGGTCAGACCGTAGGGCGCCGCACTCTCCATCTGCTTGAGCACGGTCAGGTAGTCCGCGTCCTCGAACACGTGGATCGCGAGCACCGGGCCGAAGAACTCGGTGGTGAACACGGAGTTCGTGGGGTCGGAACCGACGAGCACGGTCGGCCGCACGAAGAAGCCGTCGCTGTCGTCAGCGGTGCCACCGGCGGCGATCTCCAGTGAGGAGTCGGCGCGAGCGGCCTGCAGCACGCCCGACAACTTGTCGAACGAGCGGCGGTCGATCACCGCGCCACCGAAGTTCGAGAAGTCGGTGACGTCGCCGTAGGTCAGGGCGTCGACCTCGGACAGGAACTGGTCCTTGATCTTGTTCCACACCGAGCGCGGCACGTAGGCGCGCGACGCGGCGGAGCACTTCTGGCCCTGGTACTCGAAAGCACCGCGGATCAGGGCGACGCGCAGCACGTCGGGGTCGGCCGACGGGTGCGCCAGGATGAAGTCCTTGCCACCGGTCTCGCCGACGATGCGCGGGTACGAGCGGTAGTTCGCGATGTTCGCGCCCACCTGCGCCCACAGCTTCTGGAACGTCGGCGTGGAGCCGGTGAAGTGGATGCCCGCGAGGTCGGGGGAGCTCAGCGCCACCTCGGACACCGCGAGGCCGTCACCGGGCAGCAGGTTGATGACGCCGGGCGGCATGCCGGCTTCTTCCAGCAGGCGCATGGTGAGGTGCGCGGCGAACGACTGGGTGGGCGACGGCTTCCACAGCACGACGTTGCCCATCAGCGCGGGCGCGGTCGGCAGGTTGCCGGCGATGGCCGTGAAGTTGAACGGCGTGATCGCGTAGACGAAGCCCTCGAGCGGACGGTGGTCCGTGCGGTTCCACACACCGGGGGAGGAGATCGGCTGCTCGGCCAGCAGGTTGCGGGCGAACTGCACGTTGAAGCGCCAGAAGTCGATCAGCTCGCAGGCCGCGTCGATCTCCGCCTGGATCGCGGTCTTCGACTGGCCGAGCATCGTGGCGGCGTTCAGCGTCTGGCGCCACGGACCGGCGAGCAGGTCGGCGGCACGCAGGATGATGGCCGCACGGTCGTCGAACGACATCGCGCGCCACGCCGGAGCAGCCTCACGGGCGGCCCGCAGGGCGTCAGTCGTGTCCTGCTGGGTCGCACCGGCGAGGGTGCCGAGGACCGAGCGGTGGTTGTGCGGCTGGACGACGTCGAAACGCTCACCGCCACCCATGCGCTGCTCGCCACCGATGGTCAGCGTCAGATCGAGCGGCTCCTTCTGCAGCTCGACCAGCTTGGCCTGCAGCTCAGCACGCTCCGGGGTACCGGGGGCGTACTGCAGGACCGGCTCGTTGACCGGGGCGGGAACCTGGGTGACCGCGTCCACTCGCAACTCCTTATGGGCTTGTTCGGTACGCAAACCGTAAGTCCGCGCAGGTCACCGGCCGTTGTGCGACTGGCCAAGATTCACCGTCCCGGATGTACGATCGAACAGTTATGAGCCTCCGCCACATTCTCATCGCGCTGGGCGATCCGCTCGTCGAACTGCAGGTTGCCCCCAACGGCCTGGAGGTAGACGTGCGCGATGTGGTGATCATGGATCCGGACGACCCGCCGGACGTGGCTCAAGGCGACCTGGCATTGCTGATCGGGGCACGGGGCCGGGCCGCATTGCCGCTGATCAGGGCGGCTGGACGAGCCAAAGCCGCCGCGGTCGCGGTCAAGGAGTCGTCCCAGGCGCTCGAACAGGCGGCGACGGACGCTGGAGTGGCGTTGCTGGAGGTCCGCCCCGAGGTCCGGTGGGGCCACCTGGAGTCGCTGGCCAAGGGCGTCCTGACGACCACGACCGACGACGGCGAGGTTCTCGGCGACCTGTTCGCGCTCGCGCAAACGATTGCCACCCTGACCGGCGGCATCGTCAGCATCGAGGACACCGCGAGCCGCGTGCTCGCCTACTCCCGCTCGTCCGACGAGGTCGACGAACTGCGCCGGCTCTCGATCCTCGGCCGCCAGGGCCCGGAGCCGTACCTGAAGATGCTGCGCGAGTGGGGTGTCTACAACCTCCTCCGGTCAGGAGAAGAGGTCGTCCGCATCGACGAACGCCCTGAGCTGGGCATCCGGAGACGCATCGCCGTCGGCATCCACGCCGGCCGGCAGCCGCTCGGCACGATCTGGGTGCAGGAGGGCGACCAGCCGTTGACCGACCAGGCCGAACGGGCACTGCTCGGCGCCGCCCGCGTCACCGCCCCGCACCTGATCCAGCAGCGCAACCAGCCCACGTCGAGGTTCCGCGAGAACCTCCTGGCCGCCCTGCTCACCGGCCGGATGGACGCCGCCACCGTCGCCGGCCAGATCGGCGCCGACCCGAAGAAACCCGCGGCGGTAGTGGTGTTCGCGGTGCGCAGCGCCGAAGGTGACCGCAGCGAACACGAGCTGCGCCGAGCCGAGATGACCGGCCTGATCTCGGTGCACGCGGCGGCCTACCGGCGCAGCGCGCTGGTCAGCGAGTCCGGCGGCCGCACCTACGTCCTGCTGCCGGACCTCGCCCCGAACGCCCAACTCCTGAGCCTCACCAGGGAAATCGTGACCACCGCACGCCGTCACCTGCACACGGCCGTCCAGGCCGCCGTCGGCTCGACGGTGTCCACACTGGACGACGCGCAGATCTCCCGCCAAGAGGCCGAACGCGTGCTGGACGCGATGGCGCGCGACCTCGACGCCGAGGTGGCGACGCTCGCCGACGTCCGCTCGCAGGTCCTGGTGAGCGAGATTCTGGCGTTGTTGCAGGACAATCCGCGGATCCGCGATCCGAGGATCGACGCGCTCGACCCGGAGCTCGCGAAGTCGTTGCTGACCTACCTCGACGCGCTGGGTGACGTGCGCGCCGCGGCAGACCGGCTGCACGTCCACCCGAACACGCTCAGGTACCGGCTCAAGCGGATCGACCTCGACCTGGACGACCCGCTCGTCCGGCTCATCGCCCAGCTTCAGCTCAGGATGCGGTAGAGCAACGCCCGCTCCGCGATCGTCCACGTCGTCGTGGTGAGCAGGTACAACCCGGCGGCCAGCGGCAGGTACGCGGCCACCAGGATCGTCCCGAACGGCAGCACCTTGACCAGCCCGGTCATGAACCCCGGCTGAGGCGTGGTGGTCATCCGCGACTGCTGCCACTTCACGGTCAGATAGGCGACCACGGCGAGCAGCCCGAACAGCACGAAGAACACCCACGCGAAACCGGTCGTGAAGTGCGAGCCGAGCGAGATGCCGAACAACGTGCCGTCGAGCAACGGGTTCGGCGTCGTCACCACCTGGTAGATGACCATGAAGAACGGGACGGTCGCGAGCATCGGCAGCATGCCGGCGAACATCGACACGCCGTTCTTCTTGTAGACCTTCTGCGACTCCTCCGAGAGCCGCAGCATGTCCTTGCCGTACTTCTTCTGCAGCTTCTGGATCTCCGGCGCGAGCTTGGCCTTGGACTTCTCGCCACGCACGGCCGCGCGGTAGAAGGGGTGCAGCGCGAGCCGCACGACGATCGTGAACAGCACGATGGCGAGCGCGGGCATGCCGAAACTCGCCAGGGCAGCGCCCAGGTCAGCGAACAAGGTGTGTTTCTCCGTCTTGAGTCAGGGAAGTGCGGGACGTGTCAGAACGTCCGGCATCCCGGGGCTCGGGGACGGGATTTGCCTGCGGCGTCAGGGTTTCGCAGCCGCAGTTGTGCTGTGCGCTGGGCTCGTTCGCGGATCGAGAGCGACCGCGCCGGTGCCACCGACAGCGGCACCAGCGCGACGACCACGATCAACGCGAGGGCGAGCGCGGTCACGGCCGCGACGACCTCGGTCGGAGACGAGAACAGCGTGAAGGCGTAGAGGGCAGGCAGGAAGACCGCGAGCATCAGCATCGCTCGCTGCTTGGTCTCCTGCCGCCACATGCCTCGCAGACTACCTGTGCTTGACGGGAATCGGGGCGGTCTCCAGCAGGCTGCCCGCTTCGTCGTAGAGCCGGACCTGCTTCGGCTTGCCCAGGCTCGGCCACCAAGTCACGATCCAGCCGTCGCCGAGACTCGCGGTCACCTCCAGCGCGTCCTCGGTGACGATGACCGCCTTGCCGACCTTCGGGCTCACCCGGCCGGTCAGAACGGTCGTGCTGGTGCCGCTGCTCACCTCCGTCATGCCGATCTGCGGGGCGAAGTCGGCGAACAGGCGGTCGCCGAGCGGCTCGCGTTCCTCGATGCTGCCGTGGGCGTTCATGCCGACGCTCTTCGGTGTTCCCCAGCACAGCGCCTCGGACTGCGGACCGCTGAACAGCACCATCGTCATGTTGCCGCGGTGGTCGGTGACCGACACCTCACGCGGGGCCGGCCAGACCGGCTGGCCCTCGACCCCGCCCTCCGCGTCGTGCCGGTCGAGCGTCTTCCCGCACGCCGCGATCATGGGTGCCATGTCGCCGGGTGCCCTCGGCTCGGCGGTCCACGACGCGGAGGCGTCCTGGTTCGTCGGGGTCCACAGCACGAGCGTCACGGCGACGGCGGCCATGAGAGCCGTCGCGGGCACGGTGAAGCGCCACCAGCGTCGCGACGGCTTCGGGCTGATCTCGTTCAGCAGCGCCTGCTTGCGGACCTGGAGCCGCATCGGGTCCAGCTGCGGGATGTCGGGCTTGATCACAGTGCCTCCTCAACCAGAGCGCCACGCACGGTGCGTTGCGCGCGAGCGAGTCGGGACTTCACCGTGCCGACCGGGATGCCGAGCACCTGGGCGATCTGCGTCTGGCTCAGGTCCGACCACGCGGACATCTCCAGCACCTCCCGATCCCCGGCGGGCAGCTTCTCCAGCTCCGCGATCACCTCCCGAGTCCTGGCCTCCGCGTCCACCCGCCGTGCCACGTCATCCGCGTGGTCGTCGTCGGCGCGCTGCGGCGCAACCTTGCCCAGAGCGGCCTTGTACCGCGTGCGGGCACGTTGGTGGTTGCGGGTGACACCCAGTGCGACGGTGTAGAGCCAAGGCAGAAGCGACTCCTCGACGGTCACGGACGTGCGTTTGCGCCAGGTCTCCATGAACACCACGGACACCAGGTCCTCGGCCACCGCCCATGTACCGGTGCGGCGTAAGCAGTAGGCGAACACGGCTTGGGCGTGGCGTTCGAACAGTTGCCCGAACGCCTCGCTCACACCGGCCCGGACCTGCCCCCAAAGTTCTTCGTCGGTCACGGACCCTCCTCTCTGTCCCGCCTATGTCCGCGACGGGCAGAGTGGTTCACGACTCGACCAGGCCCGGCCGTTCCGGGTGGTCGTAGCGCACGAAGAGGTCGGCCACCGGCTCGTAGTCGTCGAATGCGGGCACCGTCCACTCCTCGGCGGTCTTGCGTTTCAAAGCGCTGGGGGAGAGCCACAGGTGCACGGTCAGCTCGGCCGGCAGCCACCGGTCGAGCATCAGCGTTCCGTCGACGAGCACCACACCGTTCTCCGGCACGTCGACGTACTCGGCGCGGCTGGCCCGGTCGGTGGCGGCGTTCCACAGCGACGGCAGCACCTTGCCGTCGAGAGCCGGGTCGAGGACCTCTCGCTGCAGTCCGCCGAAGTCGAACCAGTCGTGCCGGTAGGAGTACGAGTCGGTGCGGCCGTGTTCCAGCCGCACCGACGCCGGCCGCAGGAAGTCCTCAATGGACACGCGCTGCACCGGGCGACCCGAGGCGCGCAACGGTTCCACGACGGCGTCCGCGAGCCTGCCAGGTTCGGCGGCGGGTGCGCCGTCGATCAGGACGCGCACCCGTCCGTCGATCTCCGACACCTGGCCGACGATCTCGGCGACGAGCGTGTCGAACGTGAGCGGCCGGACCTTCACCGCCAATCCAGTGGTGGTCGCCAGTCCGCCCAGGTCGTGTCCCACCAGATCTCGCCGGACGCCAGCATCTTCTCGATCTTGAGCCCCTCGGCCCTGATCTCCTCGGCCTCCCGCGCGGAGTACTTGCCCGAGGCGACCTGCTCCTCGAACTCGTCGAGGTCGCGCTGGGCCCAGGTGCCGTCCGGGTCGAGGGTGTAGTCCAGGGCGTGGTCGAGGGTCTCGAACCCGTCCTCGACGCGGCGGTAGGGCGCCTGCAGGTTCAGGTAGTAGTTGCCGAACGTCCTGTTCTCGCCCTTCCAGAACAGGTCGACGGAGTAGCCGTCCTGCGGGCGGTGCAGCATGAGCTTGCCGTGGCCGCGCCAGAAGCCGCGTTCCGGCTTGTCCCACGGGTGCGGGTGGTGGTGGTCGGGGTAGGTGAGCCGGGTGCCCGGCTCCACGAACACCGCGAGCAGCCCGGGCTCGTCGGCGATCACCCTGGTCGGCATCTCGGACCAGACCTTGCCGTGCAGCACCTCACGCCGCACCACGACCTCACCCGGCGTGAACAACCTCATGGTCAGAACTTACGTGATCACGTTCCGCCGCGTCCTCGGCCAGCATCTTCCGCTTGAGCACGGGCACGGCGTTGGTCACGCGCAGGAACGTCCGCTGGAACGCCGCCGCGGCCCGCCCGATCACGGGCTTGTGGACGACGCTGTTGCCGTCCATCATCTCGCGCGACGCCTCCACGGCCTCGAAGCCGTACTCGACCATCTCCTGCTCGTACTCGCCGATCGCCTCCACGACGTTCTTGCCGTGGTGGGCCTCGATCAGCTTGCGGGACAACAGTTCGGCGTCGCGCAGCGCGGTGTTCGCGCCGATGCCGCGGCCGGGCGTCATGAGGTGCACCGAGTCACCGATCATCGTGACGTTGCTCGGCTTCCACGGCTGCAGCCGTTCGGACGTGCGGACCCTGATCTGGAACACGGTCTCCGGTGTGGCCAGCGCGAAGAGCTTGCGCAGGTTCGGGTGGAACTTCGGGGTCATGGTCAGGACGGCCTGCTTGAGCTCGGCCTGGCTCATGCCCTTCATGTCCGGGAACTTGTGGTGCGCGGCCGCGTAGCCCCACATGATGTAGTCGTCCTCGACACCCGTGCCGTCGAAGCGCATCACGTGGATGATCACGAACTCGCCGTGCGGCCCGAACAGCAACGTGATGCCGCCGTCGGCCAGCGGGGGCAGCAGCTTCGCGTTCTCCTCGGTCAGCGGCAGCTTGCCCGCGATCGACGTGATGCCGGTGTCGACCACCTTGGCGTCCGGCAGGTGCTGCCTGCGCACCCTGGACTGTGCGCCGTCCGCGCCCACCAGCACGTCACCGGTGACGGACGTGCCGTCGTCGAAGAACGCGGTGACGGTGCCGTCGTCGTTGCGGGTGAAGCGCTTGAACGTCTTGTCGAACCGGACGACGTCGTCCAGGCCGCCGAGCAACGCCGTGCGCATCGCGATGCGGCTGACCGACTTCTCGCTGCGGCTGTCGTCGAGGTCCGTCGCGACGTCGCCGACCAGCAGTTCCTTGTACTTCTCCGTGCGCATGACTATGTGTTTCGGCGGCCGGGCCGTGGTGCGGACGAATTCGGCGAACACGTCCGGAGGTAAGCAGCTGTGCAGCGCTCTGCTTCCGTCCGGGCTGATCCCCACCCGGTAGCCGATCAGCATGCTGCGCGGCGTGCGGTCACGTTCGAACAGCACCACGTCCACGCCGGCCTTCTTCAGCCCGTGCGCCAGGCACAGGCCACCGGTCCCCGCTCCGATGATGAGTACGCGCATGAAACATCCCCCTCAACTAAGTCTCTTAGTCAGGAAGATATTCAATTCGTGAGACTCTTGTCAATCGTCCTGACTGAGTCTTCTCAGTCTGGCGGTGGCGATCGCGAGCCGCACGTCGTCCGGTGGAAGCAGCTTGACCAGCTGTTCCAGTGCCTCGACGTCGTGTTCGCCGGAGTCGGTCTGGGTGAAGGTCCACAGCGCGTTCGCGTCGCCGCGCTGCAGGACCGCCTTGCGCACGCCTGTCGCGAGGTCGTCCCGCTCGGCCAGTACGACGGGTGCCTCGGAGCGGCGCAGCAACGAGCCGCGGTACCTGCTCGCGGCCAGCGGCACGTCGGCGGACTTGAGCGCGGCCCGCACCGCCAGGAAGTCGGTCTCGACGTCGGCGGTGAGCCGGTACGGCCTGGTCGCGAGCACGTCGGGGCCCAGCTGGGCGCGCAGCCGGTGCAGTTCGGCGCGCACGGTCGTGGGGTTGCCGCGTTCGCCGTAGAGGTGCAGCGCGAGCTGGTCGGCGGTCACCCTGCCCTGCAACGTCAGCGCGCACAGGATCTCCGCGTGCCGCAACGAGAGCGGCACCTCGCGGCCGTCCAGCACGACCTTCGGCTCGGGCAGCAGGAACGACAGCGACAGCACGCTGCGCCGCACGTGCCGTTGGCGTGGAATGCGCAGCAGGTAGCCGTGGGCGAGCGGTTCCAGCACGGCTTCGCGGCCGTCCGGCAGCTCCACCCGGTCCGTGGAGACGTCGACGCGCGGGGGCAGCAGCCCGTACGGCTCGACCGCGACGACCCGGCCCGTGGGACTGAGCAGCGCGCCGGGCTCGCCGCGCAACGCGATCAGGTGCCGCATGTTGCGCGCCCGCAGTTCCTCGTCCTGCGCGTGCATCCGCGCGAGCATCTCCGACTCGGCCAGCCGGGCCGACGCGGACACCAGCGCCACCATCGAGGGATGGACGGTCTCGATCGGGCCACTGAGATCGACGACCCCGATCGTGGTGCCCGTGTCGGGGTCGCGGATCGGGCTCGCCGCGCAGGTCCAGTGGTGGTAGGTCCGCACGAGGTGCTCGGCGGAGTGGACCGTGACGGGGGAGTTCACCGCCAGCGCGGTGCCCATCCCGTTCGTCCCCGCCGCCCCCTCTGACCAGAGCGTTCCCTCCGCCAGGCCGACGTCCTCGGCGCTGCCGCGGGTGTCCTTGGAGCCCTCGCACCACAGGATGTGGCCCTGGGCGTCCGCGACGATCATGATGTGCTTGGCCTCTTCCGCGAAGCCCAGCAACGTCTCGCGCAGCAGTGGCAGCGTTGGGTGCAGCGGATGCCGTTTGCGCAGGTCGGAAAGCTCGTCGGCGGCGAACACGGTCGGCGCGGTGTGCAGGTCGGGATCGACGTTCGCGGCGAGTGACCGCTGCCACGACGCGGAAATCACTGAGCGTGGCAAATCAACCGTGTGAGTACCACTCAACACGGCATCTCTGACTCGACTCAGCAACAGTGCGTGTTGCCCGGGTTCGTGGGTCACTGATCCATCCACGGCTTGCAACGAGCATGCAACGTTCTGCTGCCTACTTTCTCATTTCCCCCACCTCAGCCTACGTGTGGGCCCTCTTCTGGCAGGGAGTCGAGAATGACGCAGTACGCGGCACCGGGGCAGCCCGGCAGCGTGGTCGCGTACCGAGCGAGGTACGACCACTTCATCGGCGGCGACTACGTGTCGCCCGTGGCCGGCGAGTACGCCGAGAACGTCACGCCGGTGACCGGTGAGGTGTTCACCGAGGTCGCCCGCGGCACCGACGCCGACCGCGCCCGTGCGCTGCACGCGGCCAGTGGCGCCGCACGCGCGTGGGGGAGCACCACGGCCCGAGAACGCGCCACCGTGCTGTGCGAGATCGCGGACCGCATCGAGGAGCACGCGACCGAACTCGCCGTCGCCGAGACGTGGGACAACGGCAAGCCGGTCCGTGAGGCCCTGGTCGCCGACGTCCCGATGGTGATCGAGCTGTTCCGCCAGTTCGCCGCCGTCATCCGCACCGAGGTGGGCGAGGTCGAGCAGCTCGGCCGCGACACCTGCGACTACCGCTCGTTCCAGCCGATCGGCGTCGTGCACGAACGCGTCTCGTGGACGTTCCCGCTGATGAACGCCTGCCGCGTGCTCGCGCCCGCGTTGGCCGCCGGCAACGCCGTGGTGCTGGAGCCCGCCCTGCAGACGCCGGCGTCGATCCACGTGCTGCTGGGCGTCATCGCCGACCTGCTGCCGCCCGGTGTCGTCAACGTCGTGACCGGCTCGGACGACCATCCTGTCGTGGCGGGGCGCTGCCCGAACATCTTCTTCTCGGATGTTTCCGCGCAGCGCGACAGCTTCCTGGACAAGGCGTTGGAAGGCTTCGCGATGTTCGCGGCCAACCAGGGCGAGATCTCGACGGCCCCGTCGCGCGCGTTGATCCAGACCGCCATCTACGAGGAGTTCCTGCAGCTCGCGACGGTGCGCACGCAGGCGTTGCGGATGGGCGACCCGCTCGACACGGACACCATGGTCGGCGCTGTCGTGAGTCTTGCGCAACGCGATCGAGTTCTTGCGTACGTGGAGCGCGGCAAGGCCGAGGGCGCGCGGCTGGTCGTCGGTGGCTCGGCCTCCGGCCACTACGTCGAGCCGACGATCTTCGAGGGCGATCACCGGTCTTCCGTGTTCTCCGATGACGTGCTCGGGCCCGTCGTGTCGGTGACCCGGTTCGACGACCGCGACGACGCGCTGAAGATCGCCAACGAGGCCGCCGCCCAGTTCGGCGCCGGCATCTGGTGCCGCGACGTCGCGCTCGCGCACAACGTCGGCCAGGAACTGCGCGCCGAGCGGGTGTGGATCAACAACTACCACGCGTACCCGGCGAACACCGCCGTGCTCGCCGACTACCGCCGCGTGAAGCACCTGCTGGTCAGCTACTCGGACCGTGGGCAGGGGTATTTCTGAGGGCTACTTCTTCCAGGGCACCTGGGTGCTCGCGTAGAAGTTGATGCCCTGGAACTTCCAGCGTGGTCCCTGCGCGCCCAGGCGTGGGGCGAAGCGGTCCCAGTTGTGGACGCTTGCCGGTGACCAGCCGAGTTCTGCTGCTGCCGGGAGCCTTGGGAACGCCATGTACTCGATGTCCGCGGAGGACTTCAGGGTTTCGGTCCACAGTGGAGCTTCTACGCCGCGGACGTTGGTTTCGGTGACGCCCTTGAGGTACGCGCCCGGGTTCCAGCTGTAGGCGTCCTTGACCTCGACCAGGCCCGCCCAGTCCAGGCCCAGTTTGGTGTCCTTGTTGTACTTCATGTCCAGGTAGATGCGGTTGGCCGGGGACATGACGATCTTGTTGCCGCGTTGGGCCGCCGCGGCCACGTTCGCGTCAGTTGTCTCGGTGCCCCAGAACTGCGGGATCGCCGTGGTGTCCTTGGTGGTCTTGATGAACTCGTGCCAGCCTGTGGTGGTTTTGCCGTACTTCTTGATCAGCGGCAGGACTCGGTTCATGAACGTCGTGTAGTCGGCGTCCGGGGTGCTGAGCGCCTCGTCGCCGCCCAGGTGGAAGTACGGGCCTGGAGTGATCGCGGAGACTTCCCTGATGACGTCTTCCACGAACTTGTAGGTGATGTCCTTGTTGATGCACAGGGAGCTGAAGCCGACCTCGGTGCCGGTGTAGAGGGGGCGCTTCTTGCCGTCGCAGTTCAGTTCGGCGTAGCTGGCCTGGGCGGCGTTGGTGTGGCCCGGCATGTCGAACTCCGGGATCACGGTGATTCCCCGGTTTGCCGCGTACTGGACCAGGTCCTTGTACTCGTCCTGGGTGTAGAAGAGTTTGCCTGTGCGGCCGCCTACTTCCGTGCTGCCGCCGATCTTGGTCAGTTCTGGCCAGCTCTTGATTTCCAGGCGCCAGCCCTGGTCGTCGCTCAGGTGCAGGTGGAAGTAGTTGATTTTGAACTGCTGGATTTGGTCTATGTAGCGCTTTACCTGGGCTGGGGTGAAGAAGTGCCTGGAGACGTCCAGCATGGCGCCTCGGTGGTGGTACCTGGGGTGGTCCAGGATGCTGGCTCCGGGGACTTGCCACGGGCCCTGCTGCTTCGTCTTCGCCTCTGCCTTTGGTGGGAGGAGTTGGCGGAGGGTGGAGATGCCGTTGAAGTGGCCTGCTGTGGTGTTGGCGCGGATTACCACCTGGTTTGGGGTTACGTCCAACTGGTAGCCCTCTGGGCCCGTTTTCGGGTCTGCGCCATTTGTGAAGACGATGCCGTCGCCTGTTACGCCATCAGAGATCGGCAGTGTGTAGCCGGTGGAGGGGCGGAGGATGTTGGCCAGCAGTTCGGCCGGCTTGCGGGCGTCTGCCGTGCCCAGTTGGATCTTGGCCGTCGCCGAGAGGGTGTAGGTGATGTCCGGGCGGGGCTGGATCTGTACTGGTTGGGGGACCAGTTCTTGTAGGGCGGTGGCTTTGGCTGCCTCGGCTGTGTCGGTCACCAGCACTCCTGATCCGGCGATCACCAGCGCCGCTAGTGCGGACTGCAGTTGTTTTGATGTCACGCCAATCCTCCACAGGGCATGGGGGGACCTTGGCGGCGTTCAGTCACGGTTTCAGGGGCGGGGTTTCGGTGTCAAGGTTTAGACCAATTCCACGCGAGGTCCGTAGGTGGGTCACCTTGCGGGCGGCCAGCTTGCGTTGGGTGCTTTCCCTGGGGGCTCTGCCCCCAGACCCCCGGCAATCTGATCGGGGGGTGGCGCCGTGGGTGGGTTGATGGCACGCCTGTTGCGTTGGGCGGCTGCGCGTTGCTTAGAAGGTTGCGTTGGCGGTGGGGTCCCGTCACGAGCCGAACCAAGAGCGGGCCACACCTGGGGATGGGTGTCAAACGGACGAAAAGCGTGTCCGTTTGACACCCATCCCCAGGTGCAGCAAGTGCTGTGGTGCGACTCGTGACGGGACCCCACCGCCGGGCCCGTTCGGTAAGGACGGCTCGCCTTCGGCTTCGCTGTGAGTGGCTGCTAGAGGTGTTCCTTGCTCAGCTTGTGCCATAGGGCTGGGAGTGCTGCTTCTGTTTTGTGGGCCAGTTCTACCTCTTGGCCGTAGAGGAGGCCGAAGGTGAAGCCGTTCTCGTCGCCCCTGCCCAGCTCCAGCAGGACTGGGCGTGCCACTACCGAGTCCTGGTGGTCGCCCAGGAGGGTTTGGACGTCTTTTGCGCGCTTGCGCAGGGCCTTGGCGTGTTTGCCCAGTGCTGGTTCGGCTACTTCTGCCGAGTAGCGGAGGCGTTTGGCTGCTTTGCGGGCCTCGTGTAGCGGTTCGTCGCTGTCGTTGACCTTCAGTGCTTCCTCTACGCGGGCGTCCAGGCGGTGGCGGGCCTTTTCCACCAGGCGTGGGAGGACATCCTTTGCCTTGTCTGACGCCCGAGGTGTGAGAGGGGGTGCGGTTAGCAGGGTGTCGATGGTGTTGAGGAGGGTGAAGTAGCGCTCGCTGTTCAGGGCCGCTACGGAGTCCTTGTGCGCCTTGGCTTCCAGTGGGGCGAAGTAACGCGTCATGCGGGCCGCCACGTCGCCCAGGGCCAGTTCTGGCGGGAGGGCGTGGAGGTTGTTCTCGAAGCGCGTGCGGAGTACTTCCAGGTCTCGTGAGGTTCCCAGGACTGAGGCCAGCCACTTGAGTTCGTCTGTCAGGGCGCGGGTTTGGTCCCGGTCGACGATCTTGCCGAACGCTTGTAGTGCTGAGCGCATGCGGCGGGTGGCTACTCGCATCTGGTGGACTGCGTCGTGCTCGTCGCGGCGGACTCGGGGGTCCTGGTTCTGCAGCGCTGCGCGCTGGTCGTAGAGGTAGGCGAGTAGGACGTCGCCTGCTGTGGGCTTTTTGCCGAGGGTGGGGCCCGCGTCTCGTTTTACGCCGATCACCTGGGAGAGCTTGGACTTTGAGGACGACGGGACTATGCCTGCGTTGCCCAGGTGGCGTTCTACCGTGTCCAGGAGTTTGCGGTCGCCGCTTTCGCCCAGCTCTACTTCGATTTCGCGCCATGAGGTGGTTGTCGTTGAGGAGCCCATGGTTTGGGCGGTGACCACGTCGTCGACTACCTCGGCGAGCATTTCGTCGGTGCCGTTGGTCAGTTGCCAGCGGCGGCGGTTGGTGCGGATTTCGGCCACTGGGGTGAGGGTTTGGCCTCGGGTGTGCGCTCGCACCAAGGAGGAGAGGTCCTTCGGGGGCTTCTTCACCGCTTTGCCCAGGGGGACTCGGAGTTCTTGCCTCGAGTCTTCGCCTGCCGGGAGTTTGAGGTGCCAGCCCTCGTCGTTGCCGCCCACGCGCCTGCGCAGGGTCACGCCGGCGCGGGCCAGGCGGTAGTCGTCCGTGTCGAAGTACGTGGCTTCGAGGTCGAACTCCTCCGGGCCGGTGGCCACGCCGGTGATCTCTGTGAGGTCCGGCAGACTCGCGTCCGATGGTGCCTCGTACTTGCGTTCGGTCTCAGTAACGGAGGTCGCCATTTTCTATTAATACCTCGTTTTGTCCGGGTTCACCCAGCGTTGTGACGGTGCGTGAGGGTGGCTGCCACGGCCGGGCGGAACCGCTCCTCTAATGCGTGTATTCGTCGGGTACCCGCTTTTGCGCGTCTCTGCTGTCCGGTTCGCTGGTCGCGTGCCCACGGAGAAGGAACGGCTTGACGTGGTCGAGCCCCAGATCGCCACGTTGATCAGTCATGTCGGTCAGCTGTCCGCGGAGCTGGAGCGCGTCACGGCTCGGTTGACTGTGCTGGAACGGCGGTTGTCCGGCGCCGGCGACGGGCCGCTCGCCGACCTCGACGTGGTGTCCGGCGAGGTCGAGCCGCTGGTCGAGGCGTTGCGCAAGGGGTGGGACGCCGAGCAGGAGATCCTCGCTGATCCGGCGCGGGTCGAGCTCAAGGCCGAGGTTCTGGAGTTCGACGGGCTCAAGGCTCGGCGCGACGAGGCCAGGTCCAAACTGGACGGTGGGCGGGTGCCCCGGTTCGAGCGGGACGCGCTGTCGCACGAGGTTCGCCAGATGGAATGGCTGATCAACGCGAACGAGGCCAGTGCGCAGCGGGCGGCCGAGCGGCTGGAGGCCGACGAGGACGCCGTGGGGGAGGAGTGGCGCACCGAGGCCGTGCTGGCCGGGGGCAAGGCTCGCGGCGAGATCAAGGACGCGGCCGCGCGGCGCATCTCCGAGGCGCTCGGGCAGTACGCGCGCATGCCCGTGTGGTTCCGGGTCGGGCTGGGCGAGATTCCCACGCCGGACCCGTCGTTCTGGCTCGAGTCGGCGATCGCGGTCCTCGCGTACCGGCTGGAGTACGGCGTCACGGACGCGGTCACGCCGCTCGGCCCGCCGCCGTCGGCTGCGTCCGGAAGCGAGAACTGGGTTCGCCGCACGAACGTCTACGCGGACATCATCGACCGGCTCACGACGTTGGCCGCGACCTTCCACCTGCAGTAGCCTGTTCTGCAACCGACGGGTTGCAGAAGGGGTGTGCGAGTGAGTCAGGTCGACGACGTGCTGGCCGCGCTCGCGGATCCGATGCGACGGCGGGTGCTCGACCTCGTGGCGGCCAAGGGGCCCGTCTCGGCGTCGACGCTCGCTGGCGAGCTGCCGGTGAGCCGTCAGGCGATCGTGAAGCACCTGGTCGTGCTGGAGAAGGCCGAGCTGGTGGCGTCCGTGCGCGCCGGCCGGGAGAACAACTTCTCCGTCCGGTCCGGAGCGCTCGACGCCACCGCCACGTGGATGTCCTCGCTCGCCTCCCAGTGGGACCAGCGACTGGCCGCGATCAAGAAGCTCGCTGAAAGCTGAACGAGCCGCCGACCATGGTCGCCAGCACCGGGATCTCCGCGATCGCGTCGCTCGTGCGCGGGTCCTCGCCGAGCACCACGAGGTCCGCGAGCTTGCCCGGCGTGAGGCTGCCGAGCACGTGCTCCTTGCGGCACGCGTAGGCGCTGCCGAGCGTGTACGCGTGGATCGCCTCCTCGACGGTGATCGCCTCGGCCGGGCCGATCGCGCGACCGCTGGATGACTGTCGGCGCACCATGAACTCGATGGCGCGCAACGGTGCTCCGTCCGCGACGGGGCGGTCCGAGCTGCCCGCGACGGTGATGCCGTGGTCCAGGAACGAGCGTCCGCGGTACATCCACGGTGCCCGCGTTTCGCCCATGATCTCGCTGTAGTCATCGCCATACGCGTAGAGGAACGTCGGCTGGACCACGGGGACCATGTCGAGGGTCGCGATTCGATCGAGTTGTTCTGGGCGGACCAGACCGCAGTGTTCGATGCGGTGGCGGGTGTTGGTGCGGGGGCGTTGGCGTTGTGCTTCTTGGACCGCGTCCAACGTGACGTCGATCGCGCGGTCGCCGATCGCGTGGATCGCGAGCTGCCAGCCCGCGTGGTGGCCGTCGATGATCGCCGCCCGCAGGAACTCCTCGGACTCGGCGAGCCGGCCTGCGTTGCCGCTGCCGAGGTACGGCTCGGACAACGCGGCCGTGCGGGCCATCATGCCGCCGTCGGTCCACAGTTTCAGGGCGCCGATCGACAGCATGTCGTTGCCGAAACCGGTGTGCAGGCCCAGGTCGATCGCGCGTGGGATGCCGTCCGACGGGTCGGCGACGACGTCGTGCAGGACGTGGGCGGACACCATGAGCTGTACGCGGATCGGCAGCTGGGCGCGTTGGTACGCGGCCGCTTCGAGCGGGCTGCTGGCGATCAGGCCCGCGCCGATGCCCGCCTCCGCGCACATCGTGACGCCCTCGGACAGCACCTGACGCGCGCTCGTGTGCAGTTCGGCGGTGATCTCGTCGAGTGAGTACGGCAGCCGCAACGTGCGCGCGGCCAGCTGCTCGTTCTCGGTCAGCCAGCCGTCGCTCGTGATCTCCGGAAGTTGCTTGAGCACCAAGGAGTTCACGACGCACGCGTGGCCGGACAGGTCGGCGACGTACGTCGGCCTGTCGCCGCTGACCCGGTCGAGGTCCAGGGCGGTGAGCGGGCGGTCCATGATCCGGCGGTCGTAGCCGGACGCCTCGATCCAGCCCGTGCCGGGTGCGTCGGCGAGGTGGTCGAGGATCTGCGTCACCGCGGTCAGGCCGGTGATGTCGATGGTGCGGCGGCCGTTCCACGCCAGGTGCGTGTGGGCGTCGATGAAACCCGGCAGCACCACGGCGTTGCCGAGGTCGACGGTCTCGGCGGCGGGCAGGTCCTCGACCTGCTCGTCCAGCCCGGCGATGCGGCCCTGCCAGATGCCGATCGTGTACGCGGCGGGGCGTGCCGGGTCCATCGTGATGGCCCGGCAGCCCGTCAGCTTGAGATCGAGTTTCACGCGGTCGCGAGGACCGGCACAGGAGTGTTGGTCAGCACGGACGTCAGGATCTCACCCGAGCGCACCGCGACGTTGGACAGGAGCGACGACGTGATGCCGTGCGAGTGCTCGGTGCCGCCCTGCAGGTAGATGCCGCCCCTGAGCGACGTCTGAAGGCGGTAGTCGCGGCCTACGACCAGACGGCCGGCCTCGTCGCGTGCGCAGGTCTTGTCCAGTGAACCGAGGATCGGCGCGGCCTCGTCGTAGCCGGTCGCGAGCAGCACGAGGTCGGTGTCGACGAACTCCTGCTCACCGGTGACGAGCGACTGGATCACCGCACGCGCGCCGTCCGGCGACTCCTCGACCGCGACGAGCCGGGTCATCTTCATCATCTTCAGGCGCTCGGTGCCCAGCACCTTCTCCTGGTACTCGGTGCGGTAGAGCTGCGCGATGAGGTCTATGTCGACCACGGAGTAGTTGGTGTTCCGGTGATAGGCCATCAACCGCTGCTTCACGGCGTCCGGCGCGTCGTAGTAGTGGTCGACGGCCTCGGGGTCGAAGATCCGGTTCGCGAACGAGCTGTCGTCCGCGGGGCTGTAGCCGTAGCGGGAGAACACCGAGCACACCTCGGCGCCGGGGAACTCGCGGTGCAGGTACGCCACGGCTTCGGCGGCGCTCTGCCCGGCGCCCACGACGACGCAGCGCTTCGGGTCGCTCAGCTCGCCGACGCGGTGCAGGAACTCGCTGTTGTGCCACACGCGATCCGACAGCGTGATGCCCTCGGGCACGGTCGGGCGCAGTCCGGTCGCGAAGACGAGGTTGCGGGCGTGGTACACGTCACCCGTGGCCGTTGTCACCTCGAACAGGTCGTCCTGGATCGCTTCCACGCCAACGGCTTCGGTGCCGTACGCGACCATGTCGTCGACCTGGGCCGCAGCCCACTCGAAGTAGTCGTGGAACTCGACGCGCAGCGGGAACAGGTTCTTGTGGTTGACGAAGTCGATCAGCCTGCCGCGGTCCTGGAGATAGCACAGGAACGAGAAACGGCTGGTCGGGTTCCGCATGGTGACCAGGTCCTTGAGGAACGAGACCTGCATGGTGGCGTCGTCCAGGAGCATGCCCCGATGCCAGCCGAACGCCTGCTGGCGTTCCAGGAACACCGCGGTGACAGGGGTTTCGGCCTGCTCGTTGTGCTCGGTCAGAGCGATGGCGAGCGCCAGGTTCGAGGGACCGAACCCGATACCGACGATGTCGTAGATCGGATGCATGAGCACCGAACTTAGGGCAGCCTAAGCTATCTGTGCAAGCTGTCAGTTAGGTTAGCCTGACCATATCGCGTCCAACTGAAGGAGGACACCCCATGAGGGTCGTCATGTTCGGATTCCAGACCTGGGGTCATCGCACCCTGCGGGCACTTTTGGCGTCCGAGCACGAGGTCGTCCTGGTGGTGACCCACCCCAAGGGTGAGGGCGCGTACGAGAAGGTCTGGAGCGATTCGGTCGAGGACCTGGCTCGCGAGAACGGCGTCGAGGTCCTCGTCCGCGAACGCCCGGAGGACCAGGAGCTGGTCGACGCGCTCAAGGCCGCCGAGCCGGACGTGATCGTCGCCTGCAACTGGCGGACCTGGATCCCGCCGCACGTCTTCGCGCTGCCCAAGCACGGCACGTTGAACGTGCACGACTCGTTGCTGCCGAAGTACGCGGGCTTCTCGCCGTTGATCTGGGCGCTTCTCAACGACGAGAAGGAGGTCGGCGTGACGGCGCACATGATGGACGACACGCTCGACGCCGGTGACATCGTGCTGCAGCGCTCGGTTCCGGTCGGCCCGCGCGACACGACGGCTGTGTTGTTCGAGAAGACGCTGGAGCTCTTCGGCCCGATCACGGTCGACGGCCTCGCCGAGATCGCGTCCGGCCGCACCGAGTTCGTGAAGCAGGACCGTTCGCAGGCCTCGTTCTTCCACAAGCGCGCCGAGGAAGACCTCCGCATCGACTTCACCTGGACCGCCGAGGAGCTGGATCGCCTGGTGCGCGCGCAGTGTGCGCCGTACCCGAGCGCGTACTGCTTCCACCGCGGCCAGCGTCTCGAGATCATCGAGGCGGACGTGTCCGACGAGGTCTACGGCGGAACTCCCGGCCGGATCTTCTACCGCGAGGGCGACGGGGTGACGATCGTCGCCGGCGCCGAGGCAAGGCGCGGCAAGAGCAAGGCGTTGCTGGTCAAGAAGGTTCGTACCGCCGATGGCACCGAGCTCAAGGCGCACGAGTACTTCGAGCACATGGGCGGTTATCTCACCTCTCGCCCGTAGTGCCGACACGCGGATCGCGGGCCGGGTGACCGGTCCGTGATCCGCATGGTCGATCATTGCCGCATGAATCGCGCGGCGGTGACGTCACTGGTGGTCTTCGTACTGCTCGTGGCAGTGGGTTGGTACCTCACGAATCTCCAGTCCTCCCAGGAGAATCCGCCCACCACGCCCGCGCCCGTTCCGACCGGTTCGTCGGACCTCGCCGCACTGAAGATCGCGCCCGAGAGCAAGATGGCCGGCTACAGCCGCGACCGCTTCCCGCACTGGGCCTCGCAGGGGAACTCCTGTGACACCAGGGAGATCGTGCTGCAGAAGCAGGGCACCGACGTCAAGCAGGACAAGGACTGCAAGGCGATCTCCGGCACCTGGAACAGCGCCTACGACGGCGTGGTGATCAAGGAGGCCGGCGAGGTCGACATCGACCACACCGTGCCGCTCGCGGAAGCCTGGCGCTCCGGCGCCGACAAGTGGACCGACGACGAGCGCAAGGCGTTCGCCAACGACCTCGGCGGCATCCAGCTCCTCGCCGTGACCGCGAAGTCCAACCGCTCCAAGGGCGACCAGGACCCGGCGAAGTGGAAGCCGCCGGTCGCGGCGTACGGGTGCACGTACGCGCAGCACTGGATCTCGGTGAAGGTCGCCTACAAGCTGACCGTGGACCAGCCGGAACACGACGCGCTGGCCGTGCTGCTCAAGACCTGTTAGTCAGGCCGGAATGCCACGGTTCCGTGGCTTGCGGCGGTGCCAACGACACGGCCCGCCCCCCAGACGGGCCGCGTCGTCCGCTGTTCCCCCTACCCGACCTGAACGGCCTCGAACAGGCCGGACAGCTTCCAGTGCGTCACGTACCCCATGGCCTCGGCCGCGATCAGCACGTCGAGCTTCCCGAGGTTCGTGCGCGCCGGCATCTGGTACGCCTTGCCGCGCCGCACGTCGAGCACCAGCGGGATGGCGCCGGGCAGCGTGTCCGCGACCGTGTGCTGCAGGATCCGCAGCCCGACGTTCGCCGCCTCCCTGGTCAGCGGCAGCTCCTTGGCGTGCACGAGCACCGCGTAGGTCGTGCCGTCCTTCTTGCGCAGACCCAGGTGCGGCCGCACCTTCAAGGTCAGCTCACCGGCGCGGTAGGTGGCGCCCTCCACCGGCACCCCGGTCGCCTTGAAGGCCGTCAGCCAGGGCAGGAAGCCGTCGGCGATCTCCTCGAACGCCCGCGGCTGGCCCGTGCGGTTGGCGTTCATGATCGCCTTCTTGAGCTCGATCTCCGGCTCCGTCGAGTTGACCGCTCGTCGCATGGCGTCGCGGATCGGGTTGTAGAACCCGCACACCCTGGTATCGGAGGCCAGGTACATCCCCCGCTGTTCCGACACGATGTTGATGCGTCCACGCTGACCGCTCATGACGTACTCGGTGAACGACAGTGCGGTGACGCTGACGTTGTTGTCCGGCAACGTTTTCTCCCCTCGTACCGCGAGCTTCACCTGACGTTATCCGAGGGGTCTGACAAAAACGGCGCTGCTCCGAGCGGCGCAACGGTCACTTTGCGTCGAACAGTCACCCGAGTGGGTGACACGCAGAGTTGCGACCTTGATCGCAATCGGTAAACGGACGGTGACGGACCGGCAACCGATCACGCGGATGACCGTTCGTCTGCCGTTCGCCGACGCTCACCCAACGCTCACCGCATGACCGGCGGAAGTAACCCTCCGTAGAAGATCAACTCAGCAGAATGGGTTCGTCAGGAGGAATCACGGCGAGGGAGCACGATGGCGGTAAAGGCGGAGCGTTCACCCGATAGAGCGGGTGACGTAGAGGTTCCGCAGCCGCGGCTGTCTGCGGGGTGGCTGACCCACCCCGGCACCTGGCCGCACGCGGCTCAGGTGACGGTCATCCTCGTGCTGATCGCTCTTCTGCTGTGGGCCATCGCCGTCACGCTCGGCCCTGACCAGGCCTTCATCGTCGGCTCCGCGGGCGTCGCGGCCAAGCTGATCTGCATGTACCTCGACACCCGCGTCACGCGCTAACTCCCGTATCGCTCCGCTGACCGGGCTTTCGCCTTGGCCGCCTCGACCTCGCGGTCCTTGGGCGGCGCGGTCGTCACCAGCGCGTCGAGCAGTTCCTGAGTCGCCGCCGCCACGGCCGCGACTGCCTTGTCATATGCGGACTGGTTCGCCGCGGACGGTTTGGCCGCACCGCCCACCTTCCGCACGTACTGCAGCGCCGCGGCCTGCACCTCGTCGGACGTGGCGGGCGGTTCGAAGTTGTGGAGCACCCGGATGTTTCGGCACATGACTCCACTATGACCTGTTGGGCGGCGCCGCGCGGGTGTGGATGCGTTCCCCCTGCTTGCCGAACAGGCTGATGATCTCGGCGGGCCGTCCGTCGGCGCTGCTCAGCGCGTGAGGCTGGCGGCAGTCGAACTCGGCCACCTCGCCCGCCCGCAGCACGACCTCCTTGTCGCCGATCCGCAGCCGGACCTGCCCGCTCAGCACGTAGAACCACTCGTAGCCCTCGTGCACACGCGGTTCGTGCAGCTCGGCGTCGGAGAGGATCATCTTCCACGCCTGCAACGGCCCGATCGACCTGGTCAGCGGGATGCCGACCCGACCGTGGTCGAGCTCGCGCGGCTTCATCTGCACGCGCGGGTCACCCACCTCCGGCGCACCTACCAGGTCGTCCAGCGTCACCTGGTAGGTCCGCGACAACGGCAGCAAAAGCTCCAGCGTCGGCTTGCGCTGGTCGGTCTCCAGTCGCGACAGCGTCGACTTCGAGATGCCCGTCATCTCGGACAACGACGCCAGCGTCAGTTCGTGCTCTGCCCGCAGCGCGGCGAGCCGTTGCCCCACGGTTGTTGCCATAACAGCAACTTACTTTGCCAAAACTGGGCTGTCGACCGCACTGTTGAGGCATGACATACGAAGTGGTGATCATTGGTGGGGGAGCGGCCGGATTGAGCGCCGCTCTGATGCTGACCAGGGCGCGCCGTAGCGTGCTCGTGGTCGACGGTGCCGAGCCGCGCAACGCGCCGGCCGCGCACATGCACAACTACCTCTCTCGCGACGGCCTCTCGCCGTTGGACCTGCTCAAGCACGGACGGGCCGAGGTCGAGGGCTACGGCGGAGAGATCGTCAACGACGACGTTCGCGGCGTGACCAGGACCGGCGACGGGTTCGCGGTCGAACTGGCCGGGCGCACGGTGCACGCCCAGCGCCTGCTGTTCGCGACCGGCCTGGTCGACGAGGTGCCGGACAACCTGCGCGAACGCTGGGGCCGCGACGTCTTCGGGTGCCCGTACTGCCACGGCTACGAGGTCCGCGACCAGAAGCTCGCGGTGTTCGGCGAGGAGATGAAGGTGAAGCTGGTCCGGCAGTGGTCGGACGACGTCACCCACGTGCCCACGGTCGACGGCATCGAGGTCGAGGACGACCGGTTGGTCGCGGTGATCTCCGGTTCGGAACGCATCCCGGCCGACGCACTCGTGTACTCCGCACCGGTCAAACCGCGCGACGAGTTCCTGCTCGCGTTGGGTGCCGAAACCGAAGAGACCATGGCAGGCCCGTTCGTGCGCACGGACGCGAAGGGCCGCACGAGCGTGCCCGGCGTCTACGCGGCGGGCAACGTCACGGATCCGACGGCCATCGTGATCGTCGCCGCGGCGCAGGGCGCCCAGGCGGCCGGAATGATCAACATGGACCTGCTGGGCCTCATACCTGCGGCAGGCTGATCCGGAACGTCGAGCCCTCGCCGAGCGTGCTCGTCACCGACACCGTGCCGCCGTGCGCCTCCACCAGGTGCCGCGTGATCGCGAGCCCGAGCCCGCTGCCACCCGTGCGGCGGCTGCGGGACTTGTCCGCGCGCCAGAACCTGTCGAACACGTGCGGCAGGTCGTCCGGCGCGATGCCGGTGCCGGTGTCCGTGACCTCCAGGATCGCCCTGTCCTGCCGCTGGAACAGCTTCACGACCACCTCGCCGCCCGGCGGGGTGTAGCGCACGGCGTTCGCGACGAGGTTGCCGAGCGCCTGTCGCAGCCGCACCGGATCCGCGCTGATGTGCACCGGCGTGGTCTCCGCGCGCAGCAGGATCTCCCGGTTCTGCTGCGCGTTGACGACCTGGTCCACGACGTCGTCGAGCGCGATCGGCTCGGGGTGGAGCCTGAGCGTGCCCGCGTCGGCCTGGGCGAGGTCGTGCAGGTCGTCCACGAGTCGTTGCAGGAGAAGGGATTCTTCCAGCAGCATGGCGATCAGGTGCGGGTCCGGTTCGGCCAGCCCGTCCTGCGTCGCCTCCAGCCAGCCGGTGATGTTGCCCAACGGCGTGCGCAGCTCGTGCGCGACGTCGCTGACCATGGCCTGCCGTTGGCGTTCGGTCTCGGCGAGCTTCTCGGACATGGAGTTGAACGACTTGGCCAGCTCGCCGATCTCGCCCGCGCCGCCGTCCACTCGTGCCGTGCGATCGCCTTCGGCCGTGCGTTTGGTGGCGGCGGTGAGCGCGCGGATCGGCCGCACGAGCTGCGTCGCCGTGAGCCACGACGCGAAGCCGGCGATCGCGAGGATGCCCAGCGCCACCAACGCGATCCGGGTGGTGCCGGTCGTGGACAGGTCGATCGACTGCGGTTCGTTCCCGGTCACCTGCGTGAGGAACAGCTGCACCGGCTCGGCGACGTGCGGCTTCAGCTGCTCACGGCGTGCGGTGTCCATGCAGCTCACGACGTCCGGCGGGGAGTCGCGGACCGTCACGGTCTCCCAGTCGAGCGTCACCTTGCCCGGTGGCTTGTCCACAATGGATGGATCGCCCTCCTGTTCGGCGATGCACTTCGTGAACAGGGTCTGCAGTTCCGCGTAGGCGGCGGTTTCCGTGGCCGTCATCGTGTACAGCCGGTCGCCGACCGTGCAGTCCTCCCACTTCGACAGGTTGCCGGGCTGGTCGTTGGAGAGCCGCGGTCTGCCGTTGGGCGCGTCCACGATGGTGATGTAGCGGTTGCAATCGGTGAGCTGCGCCGCATAGGCGTGCAGGAGCCGGTGCTCCTCGTCGGTCAGCTTGAAAGGCCCGACCGCCCGCGGGTCGATCTTGCCGTTGACGTTCAACGGGTCGACCACCGCTCTCGGGGTGACGGGCAGCTGCGGCGAGCTGTCGGTGCCGGTGTCGACGAGCTTCTTGCCGTTGTGATCGGCCAGTGCGATGCGCCGGTTGTACTTCCGCGCGATCTCGTCGGCCGTGGGCTTCGCGCCCGACCAGTCCTTGTGCGTGGCCGCGTACTGCACCAGCTCGTCGACGATCGCGGCGTCCGTCTCGAGCGCCTCGCCCTGCTCCTGGCGGATCGCGCCTGTCGTCGCCTGCGACGCGAGCCACGCCGTGACGGCGATCGAACAGGCCGCGATCACCAGGGAGAACAGGAAGAACCGGACGAGGAGGCTTTTCATACCAGCTTGTATCCGATGCCGTAGACGGTGAGAAGTCGTTCCGGCCGGCGCGAGTCGTGCTCGATCTTGCGGCGCAGCTTCATCATGTGCACGTCGACCGTGCGCGCGGTGATGAACCCGTCTTCGAGGAGCTGCTCGCGCGTGAACACCCGTTGCGGCTGCGCGGCCATCTTGGCCAGCAACCGGAACTCCGCGGGCGTGAGGCTCACCAACTCGTCCTTGATGCGGACTTCGTGCCGGATCGGGTCGACGGTCAGATCGCCGACCTTGAGCACCGTGGCGCTCGTCTCGCGCGCACGACCTGTGCGCCGCAGGATCGTCCGCACCCGCGCGACCATCTGCCGTGGCCGGAACGGTTTGGTGATGTAGTCGTCCGCGCCCAGATCGAACCCGAGCAGGACGTCGTCCTCAGTGGACCGCGCGGTGAGCAGCACGATCGGCACGTCCGACTCGGCCCGGATCGCGCGCATCACGTCGATGCCGTCGACCAGCGGCATCATCACGTCCAGCACCAGCAGGTCGGGGTTGCGGCGCCGCGTCTCGTCGATCGCCGCCCGCCCGTCGTGCACGACCACCACGGAATGCCCGTCGTGCTCCAGGTACCGGCGGACGAGTTCAGCCTGGTGAACGTTGTCCTCGGCGACGAGAATGTGGGCACACACAGTGCGAAGTATGCAGGCCTTCACGACAGTCAAGCGGGACGTAAACAGGTTCTTCATCAGTTCCGGCGAGCGTTGCCGTCATGAAGGTGCACCTGGCTCTGGCGGCGGTCGCGCTGACCGCGATCCTGCTGACGACGACGCAGCTGGCAGGAGAGACGTCCCCCGCGGCGGCTCCCACCACGCCGTCGACCGTCAAGCCCGTCGAGGTCGCCTCCTCGCCGGCCCCGCCTCCGCCACCACCGCCCCGCGTCTACGCGTCGAGCTCGGACCTGCCGGACGGCCCGGAGTTCCCGGTGTCCGGCGCGGGCACGTTCCACGTCGTTCCGGGAAACGGACCGGTCGTCGGCACGGGCCCGTTGCGGACCTATGCCGTCGAGATCGAGAACGGCATCACGGTCGACGAACAGGCTTTCGCGGCGTTCGTGGACGCCACCCTCGGCGACCCGCGTGGCTGGACGGCCGGCGGTGCGCGTTCGGTGCAGCGCGTTTCCGGCGCGGCCTCGGTGCGCGTCCGGCTGACGTCCCAGCAGACCGCCCGGAACGTCTGCGGCTACGAGATCCCGGTCGACGTCTCGTGCCGCGACGGCAACTTCGTGTTCCTCAGCGCCGCCCGTTGGATCCGTGGCGCCGTCGCGTTCCTGCCGGACCTGAACGCCTACCGCACGTACATGGTCAACCACGAGGTCGGGCACGCGTTCGGGCAGGGCCATCAGCCCTGTGGCGTCGCGGGTGGCCCGGCGCCGGTGATGATGCAGCAGACGTTCAGCGTGTCCAACGACGAGATCGTCCGCATCACCAACGGTGTGTCCCAGGGCGTGTTCATCCCGCAGGACGGGAAGGTGTGCACGCCGAACGGGTGGCCGTATCCGTGAGCTTCGTGGATCTCGTGTTCCTGGCCAGCCGCGCGTCGAACACGAACAACCGCCCGCCCGGCTTGAGCGCGGCCGCCGCGTTCGCGATGGCCGCCATGCGCGCGCTGAAGTCCATCGCGACCACACGTCCTTGTGGCCCAACGGCTTCCACGAGCGCGGGGATCAACGCGCCGGTGCCGCAGCCGATGTCGAGCACGGCATCACCGGGCTTGAGGCCGAGCTTCTCGATCGCGAGCCGGTTGAGCGACCCGGAGAACCGGTCCAGCACGCGGTAGTAGGTGAGCGCGGCGAAGTCCCACAGTTGCATGACGTCCCCCTTCACGTTTTGCAATGCGAACGCATCGTAAAACAGGCCGGCCGTATGATGCAATGCGATCGCATTGGAGTTGATGCATGCCGAAGCAGGTCGACCACGATGAACGCCGGCGCCAGATCGGTGACGCCGTGTGCCGGGTGATCGCCGCACGAGGTCTGGACGCCGTCAGCCTGCGTCACGTGGCCGCGGAGGCCGGCGTGTCCATGGGGCGCGTCCAGCACTACTTCGCGACCAAGGACGAACTGCTGATGTTCGCGTTCGAGCTGATCAGCGGCAGGGTGGCGGCTCGGTTCGGGTCGATCGTGGCCGACGATCCCGCGAAGCACCTGCGGGCGATCCTGCTGGAACTCCTGCCGTTGAACGCCGCGGCCCGTGCGGAGGCGCCGGTGCTCGCCGCGTTCCTCGCGCAGGCCGTGGTCGAACCGCGCCTGGGAGCGCCGTTGCGGCAGGGCAACACCGAGATGGTGGCGTGGCTGGCGGGAATGATCACCGCGGTGCGTCCCGGCGGTGATCCCGAACGCGACGCCATGGCGCTGCTGGCGTTCGTCGACGGGCTGATGCTTCAGGTGCTGATCGGCCAGGTCTCGCAGGAAGCCGCGGTGGACCTGGTGGATCACCAACTCGCGAGTGTGCTCACTTGTGGTTGATGTCCACGTCCATAACCTGACGGCATGGACGTGGACACGAGGCTGCTGAGATATTTCGCCGCCATCGCCGAGGAGGGCAACCTCACGCGCGCGGCGCACCGCCTCTTCGTGTCACAACCATCGCTGACGAAACAACTCAAGCACCTGGAGACGCAACTGGGTGTGCGGCTGTTCACGCGGTCCAGCACGGGGATGAGGCTGACGGAGGCCGGCCGTGCGCTCGCCGCGCGCGTCCAGCCAGTGCTCGCGGGCTGGGACGCGGCGGTGAGCGAGACCAGGAGCGCCGCCCGTGTGCTGCGCGTCGGTTTCCTGGCCAGCGCGGCGAACGACGCGACGCAGGCCATCGTCAAGGCGTTCGGGAGGCTCCGGCCAGGCTGGCGGGTCGACCTGAAACAGGCACCCTGGTCTGATCCGACAGCGGGCCTCGCCGGTGCGGAGGTGCCCGTCGCGTTGCTGCGATTGCCCTTCCCCGGCGAGGAGACGTTCGGCGTGCGGACGTTGTTCAACGAATCCCGTTGCGTGGCAATGCCTTCCGTGCACCCGCTGGCCGGCCGTTCCTCGATCGACTTCCACGAGTTGTGGGACGACCCGGTCATCGTCGCCCCTGCCCTGAAGGGAACCTGGCGCGAGCACTGGCTGGCGTTGTCCGAAAGGGACGGCCGCGAGGTCCGCGTCGGTGCCGTCACGGACCACCCCGACGAGTTCCTCGGCGCGATCGCCGGCGGCTACGGCGTCGCGCTGGTTCCGGCGTCCACGTCCCACTTCTACTCGCGGCCGGACATCGTCTACGTGCCCGTGAGGGGCGTGAGCCCCAGCGAGGTGGCCGTGGCGTGGCTGCCGGACCCCGGTGAGGCAGCCACCGACTTCGTCCGCTGCTGCCTCGACGTCACGCGCTCGCGGCGCACCGGCTGCGGCACTCGCTCGGGCTGAACCCGTGCACGCGCTTGAACGCGGCGCTGAACCCGAACGCGTCCGCGTACCCGACCTTGCGCGCCACCGACGCCACCGTCGCTGACGACTCGGCCAGCAGATCCGCGGCCAGCGCCATCCGCCACTCGGTGAGGTACGTCAGCGGCGGCACCCCGACCAGCTTCGCGAACCTGCTCGCCAGCGTCGTCCGCGCCACCCCGGCCTCCTTGGCCAGCAAAGCGAGCGTCCAGGCCCGTTCGGGACTCGCGTGCATCGCCGCGAGGACGGGCCCGACCACCACGTCGGCCTGGGCCCCCAGCCACCCGTCGCCGTGCTCGCGGTCGAACCACTCCTTGAGCGCGCACACCATCAGCCAGTCCAGCAACCGATCCGCCACCACACCCGGCCCCTCCATGCCGATGGTGGCGTAGAACTCCGCGCACCCGTCCTCGCCCGGCGCCACCAACGCGTCCGGCAACACGGCGGTGAGCCGCCGCGCCACGGCCGTGCTGACCTCGTACGTTCCGCTCACCACCGAGGCACGCCCTTGCGCCGCAACGGACTCCTGCACCACGAGGATGTCCCCGGCCCTGGCGGTCTGCCCGCGCACACTGATCTCACCGGACGCCACCGCGTACAAAGTGAGTCCCGGCAACACCCGCGTCCCGTCGATCTCGGTCCGGCGCACCCCGGCGCCATCCGCGCGCACCCCGCGCAGCAGTTCGTCGAACGGCTCCATGCCGTCCACGATACGGCCCGAACGATCGAACATCATCGATGAACTCTCGCCCATGTCCTCTCCGGGCCCACACGGGTTGGCTGGGACCATGACTGAAGAGATCCTGGTCCTGGGCGCGACCGGCAAGACGGGCCGCCGCGTCGTCCGCACCCTCGAAGCCGCCGGTCTGACACCCCGCAAGGCCTCCCGCGCGACCGGCTTCGACTGGAACGACCCGTCGACCTGGAAGCAGTTCCTGCACGGCGCCACCGCCACCTACCTGATCGCCCCGGAAGACCCGTCCGCCGTCGCCCCGTTCGTCGAGCAGGCAGCAACCTCCGGCGTCCGCCGCCTGGTCCTGCTCTCCGGCCGCGGCCTCGACAAGACACCACCGGACGTCTTCCAGAGCATGCACGCCGCCGAGAAGGCCGTCCGCGCCAGCGACCTCGCCTGGACCGTCCTGCGAGCCAACAACTTCAACCAGAACTTCTCCGAGGAGATCTGGCAGCCCGAAATCGAGGCGGGCCGCCTCTCCCTCCCCGTGGACGACACCCCGGAACCGTTCGTGGACGTCCAGGACATCGCCGAGGTAGCCGCCCTGGCCCTCACCACAGACGACCACGAGGGCCAGACCTACGACCTGACCGGCCCGGAGGGAGTCACCTTCGCCACCGCCGTGTCCCAGATCGCCACAGCCACCGGCCGCCAGATCGACCTGGTGAAACTGACCCCGGCCGAATACCGCGAAGCCCTGCTCGCCCAAGGAGCACCAGAAGAGGTGGCCACAGAGCTGAACGGCATGTTCGAGGCCATGCGCACCGGCCACCTGGCCACCCCGACCGACGACATCGCTCGCCTCCTGAACCGCCCGGCCACCAGCTTCGAGACCTACGTCTCCGAAACCTGGCGCTGACGAGGCAACAACAGGTGCACGGCAAACCCAGCAGCCGTGGCCATCACCGCCTGGTAGACGACCGACACCTGGTACCCGCCCCCAACGAGGAACGCGGCGTCCAGCCCGGTCGTCCACCAGCCGGCCAGCTCGCCGAGCCCCAGCACGTGCCACCCGAAGAACCCGGCACACCACCCGCCGACCACCCAGGCCGCCTGCCCACCCCGCCGCACGAAGAGGAACGCCGACACCGCGGCCACGGCGTTGAAGGCGAGGGCGATGCCGGTCAGCGTCGCGTCGGGGTTCCACAGCAGGCTTGCCACCGTTTGCACCACGAGCACGCCGACGACCAGCCCGATGCCCAACCGCGTCTTGTCCACGAGCCTGATTATTCAGTCGTCCGGGGTCGAGACCGAAGCCGGGAATCAATGATCGGTCGGGCCGAACCGGAGGCTTCCCGCCGGATCCTGCCCAACTGGGGCGCACGTGATTCGAACGTTCATCGATGAAGATCACTGCGCGTGGTGGTGGTATGTCGGGTTTGATCACCGCTGACGCTTCGTCGACGCTGGGAAGATTCCCAAGTAGACGATGCTGTCGCTGTAGTGCCTCGCGCTTTAGTGAACACCCTGATGGAGACTTCATCGCCGTTCTCGTTACTCACCGTTATCTGGCTGGCGTGCGGCGAGGGTGCGCGTCGTCTCAGATGGTGAAGCTGTCACGGCAGAGGTGGCGATTTGGCTGGTGTCAGTGAGCGACGTTGTAACGGTTAGATGCACTGCGCGATATGGGATCTGCCATGTGGCAAGATGATCCCACATTGGGAGGGCGTCATGAGCCAGAGAGACACCCCGATCGTCCACCAGCGGCGGCTACGGGGCGAACTGCGCAAGCTGCGCGAGGCCGCTCGGATCACCCAAAAGCAGGTAGCCGAGCAACTGGAATGGTCTGTTTCCAAGGTCATCAGGATTGAAAACGGAACTTCAAAGGTCGGCGTCACCGATCTGAAGGCTCTCCTGAACGTTTACGGGGTCACCAGTTCTGATGAGATTGATCCGTTGCTGGACGAGGCGCGTGCCAGTCGCAAGAGCGTGTGGTGGACGCCTTATCGTCCGCACATAGACCCGCAGCTGTACGTGTTCATCGGGTATGAGGCCTCTGCTGTCCGAATATGTCAGTATCAGGCGCTGGCGATGCCGGGATTGATTCAGACACGCGATTACACCCGTGCGCTCGTGTCGGGTTTCGGAGACAGCAGGACCGAGATCGATCGCGGGATCGACATTCGCGCAAAACGCCAGGGCATCGTGACCGAGGGCGGCCCTGAGCTGCGCTTCATCATTGACGAGGCGGTACTGCTGAGGTTCGTCGGCGACCCTGAGATCATGATCGAGCAATGGGAGAAGATCCTGGAGAAGGCGAAACTCTCCAACGTCTCCGTGAGGGTCCTGCCGCTGCGCCCGCGTGACGCGAAGGCGCATCGAGGCATGCGCGGATCTTTCTCCCTCCTGGATCTCCCTGGTGACGATGGGCACGTGCTCGTGCTGGAAGAGCCGTTGCGGGACGTCATGGTCAGGGACGACCAGCAGGACATCGACAAATATGTAGAAGCTTTCGCTGTGCTGCAGGAACTTGCAATGAATGAAGAAGACTCAGTCGAGCGCATTGAACAGCTCATCAGTGAAACGCGGTTTCTGCTCCAGTAGTCGCCGACGTGAGTGCAATGGTCTGATCTGGCGCTCGAGTGCTCGGCTCAATCGAGTAATCGTCTGGTCTGATCGGTTCGCGGGACAGTTGATGTTCTAGGACATTGCGGTTGTTCACGTACTCGATCGGCGGTGCAGTTCTCCGGCCTACCGAGCTAACTTCGCAAGGGGCGCTGCTGGTGGGCGCCAGTGGGGTTAGGGGGCAGTCGTGAACAGGACAGAGAACAGGACAGGGCGAGCCTGCGTGGTTCAAGTGGATGAAACGGGTTGTACGTGGCTCAAGAGTTCCGTGAGCGGACCCGTTACCACTGGGCAATCTTGCGTGGAATTCGCGTCGAAGACGGACGGCGATGTGTCGGTCAGGACCTCGCGTGATCGTGATGGTGGGCGACTGCACTTCAGCGAGGCTTCCTGGGCGATGTTCATCACCGACGTCAAAGGGCTGTGACGACCGACGGGTAAGTGACAGATGACGCGTCCGCCTGAGCATTCCGGTGAGGTGCACAACCAGGTCGATTCCTCCTCAGCGGGATCCGTTGTGCAGGTTGGAACCGTTCTCGGATCCCTCACCGTCCCTCTGTCGGGAGACGCTGCGTGGTCTCGAGCGCGCCAGTTGCCCGCACCTCCTCGTGTGCTTGTCGGCCGTGATCCGGAGCTGGGACTTCTAACTGAGTCACTCGTCAGGATGCGGGCTCGCGCCGAGGTGCCGGTGATGGTGATCGAGGGCGCGGCCGGGATGGGGAAGTCCAGTCTCGTGCTGCGGTGGGCACACGATCATGCGAGCGAGTTTCCCGGCGGCCAGTTGTTCGCCGATCTGGGCGGGGAACCCGGCGCGCCTGCGTTGGCGGTGCTGCACGGTTTCCTCCGCGCACTGGGTATGGAGCCGGCTGCCCTGCCTCAGGAAGTGGGAACCGCATCGGCGGCATACCGCAGCGTCCTGGCACAGCGCTCCGTGCTCGTCGTGCTGGAGAACGTCGCGAATGCTGGACAGGTGCTGCCGTTCATACCCGGAACCGGCACCAGCGCTCTGGTGGTCACGAGCCGCGCCCGGTTGACAGGGCCGGACATGAACGGTGTTTCGGCGCTCCACCTCGGCGAGCTGGCCGAAGCGGAAGCCGCGCGGCTGCTCCGGGCCTATCTCGGCGAAGTAGCCGAGCGCGAGTCAGTGGAGGTGCTGGTCGACCGCTGCGCGGGCCTGCCTCTGGCTCTGGCGATCGTGGCCGCACGCGCCGCCGAGGAGCAGGACCTGCCGAGCCTCGCCGCCGAGTTCGACGACGCCGACGACGAACTCGATGTATTCGACTCCGCTGATGGGGACAACCGGCTGCGCGCGGTGTTCACGTGGGCGTACACGTCGTTGTCAGAAGCAGATGCACGCGTTCTGCGGGTGTTGGGCACCTCGCCCGCGACCGAGCTGACAGCGGCATCGGTGGCGAGCCTCCTGGCCGTGCGCGGCGTCGCGGCGACCCGGCACCTGCGCAGGCTGACGTCGAGGAACCTCCTCACCCAGCGCAGTCGGCACAGATTCCACATGCATCCGCTCGTTCGCTCGTTCGCGCGGCAGATGTGTGTGGCCACAGATGAGTCGGGGGACATCATGAACGCGACGCGCAGGCTGGTCGACTTCTACACCCACACCGCCCGAGCGGCCGACCGCATGCTCTACCCGAACCGTTCCGCGGTACTGCTGTCCGCGCCCGCGGAAGGCAGCGACCCCCTGACGTTCGACGGCGAGGACGACGCGGTCCGGTGGCTGGGCGTGGAGTACCGGGAACTACGCGCCGCGCTGGACGAAGCCGTGCACGGCAGCTGGCACGAGCAGGCGTGGCACCTGGCCCGTTCGCTGGACACCTACCACTACCGCAGCGGGCGGCTGGCCGAGAACGTCGAGACCTCCCGCGTGGGCGTCATCGCCGCCGTGGCCCTCGACGACACCGTGTGGACCGCCATCGCCCTGCGACAGCTCGGCCGCGCGTACACCAGGGTCGGCGACTTCGACGAGGCCTCCCAATGCCTGCGCCGCTCGCTCGCGTCGATCGGCGAGGACGGCGACGACGCGGAGCTGGGCCACGTGCACCACGACCTCGCCAGGCTCGCCGCCCGCTCCGGCGACCACGCGGCCGCCCTGCGTCACTCCTCTGAAGCCCTGCGCCGCTATCGTGAAGCACGGAACGCCATAGGCGAATCGCACGCCTTGAACGCCCTTGGCCGGGCTCAAGGCGAGTTGGGCGACGACGAGGCCGCCATCCGCAGCTGCGCCGAATCCCTTGCCCTCAGCGAGAAACTCGGCAACCGCAGCGGCCGCGTCGTCGCGCTGGACAACCTGGGTGTGCTGTCCCGGCGCACGGGCGCGTTCGATCAGGCCGTCGCCCATTTCTCCGAGGCCGTGCGACTGGCCGCCGAGCAGGAGGACCGCTTCTTCGAGGCCGAGGTGACCGAGCGCCTGGGCCTCGTGCTGGCGTCGCGCGGGGACGCCGGCGCCGCCGAGGTTCTCCGCCGGGCTCGTGACCTGTTCAGCAGCCAGCATCGAACCGTTGAGGCCCAGCGCTGTGACGCGGCGCTGGGCGGCTAGCACTCGTCGTTGTCGTCGTCCGGCGTCTCCTGGATCGCGCGCTTCCAGTACTTGTCATCGATCCGGCCCCACAGCAGACCCCCGATGACCGACCACGTACGACCGCGTCGCGCCACCTTCAGCCGCCGGACCGGGTTCGGGCAGTTCCGTTCCAGTGCTCTGATGTCGTAGGCCCCGAAGCGATAGCGCTTCCGGTCGCACGTGAAAGACAGCCAGTCGCACTCGGCCACCATCCGCCGCCGGTTCAGCTTGTCGAAGATGGCCCGTGCGGCGCCGATTTCGACCTGCGCGTCACCACGACGGCGTGGCACCCAGAACCGGGCGCGGAGCAGATGTCCGTTGGCGAGCAACTCGGTGCACGCCTCCGCCCTCTCGGCGCGCGCCCTGAGGTCCAGCAGCGTCTCGTCGAGGAGCTTGGTCGCGCCGGCGGTCCCGCCCTGCTCGAAGGCGACCGCGGACTGCAGCAGCCTCGCCTCGTCGTACCAGTGGAACTTCTGGTCGGAGAAGCCTTTGGCCGCCTCGGCGCTGAACCGGGCGGCTTCGTCCAGCGACCGCTTGTTGCGCTCGTACCGGTACTCCGTGAAGTGGACCTCCGCCATCGCGAGGGCAGCCAGGTGCTTGTCCTCGGAGTCGACGGACTGGAACTGGTTCATCGCCGACACCGCGAACACGCGCGCTCGTGCCACCTCCTCGGCACGCGCCTCGCCGGACCTGAACCCGGCGAGGCGGACGTGAATGAACGCGAGGCAGCGCTTGGCCCTCGCGATCGACGCGGCGTCTCTGGCGGCGCACGCCAGTCCGTACGCCTGCTCGGCGACCACTTGTGCCATGGACAGCTTGTGGTTGCAGCACAACACAAACGCCTTGTTGAGCAGGTAGGTGCACTTCTCCACCCTGCTCTCGTCGTCGAGGTCGAGCTGCTCCACCGCCTTCAGACAGATGTCCGTGATCTGTTCCAGCAGCACGAGGTCGTCGACGCGGAAGGCAGCCAGCCTGATCCTCTTGAACACCGGCAGCAGGTCGCTCGAGTGCGACACGCCTTTCTTGAGAGCCCGCCTGACCCAGGCCATGCCGATCTCGTACGCGTGCGGGTGGCAGGGGTCGACGTGCCGAAGTTTCTCGGTGAGGCCGTCCCACGGCTGGGTGGGGACCTGTGTCTTGTCCTCCGCCGGCAACCGTCCGAGCACGACCCCCTCCGAGTGGTCGTAGGCGTTGTGCACCCGCTTCACGATGGTGTCGATGCCTTCGCCGGTGACGTGGTCGAAGCGCGTGTTCTCCAAACCGCGCAGGATCATGGGGCCGTCCTCGGCGTCGACACCGGGCGGGAGCACGGGGATCACGGGGCATCCGTCACCCATGCCGTGTTCGTAGAGCCGCTGGATCAACATGCGGATCTCCCACTGCCCGCCCTTGTGCTCCTGCGGCGGCGCGTCCTCGTCGCAGTTGAACAACGCGGCGAGCTCGGGCGTCACAACGCAGATCACCACGAGGTTCTCGATGTTGTTCGCCATCCACTGAGCCAGGCTCGCGCGGTTGGACGTCTTCAGGACGCGATCCATCTCGACATCGAGCTTGTGCCGCCTGAGCTCGAGATCGAGGACGGGCACGACCACCCTGCTGAGGTCGCCGCGCACCCAGAGGATGAAGATCTTGCGTTTTCGCCGCACCAGGCCCCTCCGGAGTGCCCTGTTCCAAATGCAACATGGCAATCGGAACATGACGATGTTGAGTTGCGGGAGCCTATCAAGCACTTGTGGTGGCTGACCGGGAGGTGCCGCATGGGCTTGGGCGTGTCGCAAGCCCATGTCCGGGCAAAGAAAAACCACCTCGACGACCTTGCGGCGTCAGAGGTGGCTGTGAGGCGCCCCTGGCAGGATTCGAACCTGCGACCTCGGGATTAGAAGTGATGCAATCGTGACGCTATGAAGTCTCTAGCAGCGATTTTAGCGTGGAGCCATGTTCATGTCGTCTCCACAGAGCCATGTGCCCATGCTGTTGGCTCCACGACTGGCTCCACGCCGCACGTCCCCTCGGCGGCCTTAAGTTGATCATCTCTCGTGGACTCAACGGCAGTGTGACGTCGCGATCAGAGGTGCGCTGCCCTTGTGCTCAGCAGTCGGTATGGTCTGGGTCACAAGTCCGACTGGGAAAGGACAAATATGTCTGACTCGCAGGATCTTGGCGTTGAGCGGACTCTCGTGTTGTTGAAGCCGGACGCGGTTGCGCGGGGCTTGGCCGGACGCATAATCACCCGCTTCGAGGATGCTGCACTGAAGATTGTGGGCGTCAAAATGAAAACCTTGGACGCAGAGTTCACGCGGAAACACTACTTTGACCTCGAAGAGCGTGCAGGAGCTGACGTCTTCAATACGACTGCCCAGTTCATGCAGAGCGGTCCCGTCATTGCGTTGGCTCTTGAAGGCGTGGATGCGGTTGCCAAGGTTCGGAAGATTATCGGCGGTACATTCCCTGACCAAGCTCCGCCGGGCACCGTGCGAGGGGACTTTGCGCATCAGACAAAGTCATCCTCTGAAGTCAGTGGAAAAGCAGTGATGAATCTAGTCCACGCTTCCGGCAATGCAGAGGAGGCAAAATACGAGATCGAGCTTTGGTTCCAGGTTGCAGAGCGATTTGAGTACGAGACGCTTGCTGAGAAGTTCGCGTACTGAGGAGTCGTCATGGGTGACGCGAGCCGCCACGTGTCGCTTGATGAGCTGAAAACGGCTTTTGAATGTGAGCAAAAGACTAATCCACGCGCAGCGGCCGAAACTGCCTACGCGCTTGCAATTCTGTATCGAAATTATGATGTGAAAGGATGTCGTCGATTCGACTTGGCGAAACTCTGGGCCAACCGTGCGATTGCGATTCTGGCTGAGTTGCCGTCAGGAAGTATCGAAGATGTTGTAAGCACTCGTGACGCAGTCGGCGGGGTGGCTTTGCCGGAACTGCTACACGCGGAATCGGCTCGACTGAGGCTCGCTGATGTGGTGTTTGAATGAGTCAATCAGCACCTAAGGGTTTGGGCTTCTCAGCCCAAGAAGCGAGCTGGGGAAACTAGCGGTGATGTCCGCAACCTCTGTGACGCTCCGCTCGCCGTTGAGCTGTGTACATGTACCGATGTAGGTGTGGTGTACCCACCAGGCCAGGTTCACGAGTATTCTAAGTCGTGCCGTCGCGGTCAACAGGTCGACGCAGAGCTGAAGGGCTGTCGTAGTGCTCACTGAAGTTGAATGTGAAGGATACAAAACTTTTAGTGCCCGCACGCGACTAAGCTTGCGTCCTCTTACAGTCATTTTTGGGAAAAACAATAGTGGCAAGACTACCTTGGCCCGGCTCCCTCTGTTTGCTGCCGCTAGCCTTGCTAGCAGAGGAAGTAACTATGTTCTCTCTGTTGATGATATAAGGTTTGGTTCTTCGTTTGCTGACCTAGCAAGCAGTGACCAGCCCCATCCAAGAATCTTTCTTCGTATGCGCTGGGAGCAGCAAGCGGAAGGAGAAGAGCCAACAGCACGATCGCTCGCTCGTGAGTTGCAATACGTTTCTTCTGGAATTGAACGGCATGACGTCCAGGCTCGGCGACTGATCATTGATGATGAGCCGCCTGTTGAGTTCAAGCTGAGCAAGCCGTCGGATGGAACTATCCGAGCGATGAACCGCGACCGTCTGACGCGCGATGAAGTATTTGCGATCACGCAACGGCGCGACTTTCTGCAAAGGCTGGTGCGCGACACAATCCATATTCCGAGTGCTCGCGCTAAAGTGGAGACCACTTACGCAACCCGTGAGCCAAACGCATGGACACTCGGCGAAGTTCCATATCTATTGGCGACGAACAACAGTCTTATGAGCGAGGTTGCGGCCTGGTTCGAAAGCAATATGAATGGTCTTGTGATTGACGTTGATCTAGCAGCGTTTGCTTTCCGCCTGGTGGAAGTCCACGAAAATGTCGCTGTGAGCCTGTCTGAGAGTGGACGCGGTACACAGTCTGTACTGCCAGTGGTGGCATTGCTTCTGGCAGTTGCCCGGCTAGAACGGCGTGCGCGCCTTATTGTAGTGGAGGAGCCTGAGGAACACCTCCACCCGTCGGCGCATGGCGCGCTGGGTGATCTACTTATTGAGGCAAGTGGTCATTCTCAGATCGTAGTTGAAACACACTCGGAGAATTTGATACTTCGGCTCCGTCGGCGCATTGCGGAAGGAGCAATTAATCCCGATCAGATCTCCTTCTGCTACGTCGATGAGGATCACAATGCTGTTCCGATTGAAATCGACGCTCAGGGAATCGCGGCGAACTGGCCTGTTGGGGTCTTTGAAGAGGACGCCGAAGAAGCCCAAGCGATCGTTCAAGCAAAACTGGCTGCAATGGGCCCGCTCGGGACCGGCGAATGATCATTGCGTTGTCGGAAAGCTGCCCGCTATTCGCCCCGGCGAATGAGGTGCACCTGCATCGGTTTCTTCTTACTATTGCCTGGCGCTGGCACGCTATTGCGGATCCTTCTCCTAACGACTTGAAGAAACTGCTCCCTCCGCACGTATGGTCTCTTTATGGCAGCCTTCTTGCGCGTGAATACGGCAACCTAGTTAACTCTTCCCAGAGTTGGGTTCGCCATAGCAATTGCGGCAACTGCGATCCGGAGAAACTGGCAACTTTTTATTCCTTGCCCACCCTAGTGGTTGTGGAAAACGCGCAAACAGACGGTGGTTGGCTGAAGGCTGTTGCTGATCGGTTGCGTCCTGCCGTCGCACGTCGCTTCAGTGGAAAGAATGCCATGATCTCCGTGTCGCAGGCAGGCGGCATCGGGGAGATACCAAAGGAAGTTCGCAGGCTTGCAGAAAGATATATCGCTGCAAGGCCCCACGAAAGCGTGCCTCTCCGAGTGGTTGCGTTGGCGGATAGTGATGCGCAAGAGCCAGGCAAGGTGTCGGACAGTGCCAAAGAGGTTGAAAAAGCTGCGGATGCGATCGGAGCAACCTCTCATATACTACAGAAGCGAACTATTGAGAACTATGTGCCAGACGACGCCTTACTGAAATATTCTGACCAGCGCAGAGAGCGAAGAGGTGCCGTAGAGCAGATCGTCTCTTTAACTGGTCCTGCGCGTGACCATTACCCTTTGAAGACCGGCATTGATAAAGCGCATATGTCCACCATCTATCCAAGTGATCTTAAGCTAGAGTTGGGCGTGGGAGATTTTATTCAGGACTTCCTTGCCAATTTCTATCACACAATGTCTGCCAGTGAGCTTAGGGGCAGGGATGGAATTGGTGAGCTTGATGATCTGATGGAAAAATTGGAGCGTAACCTATGACTACTTCTAGTGCACGTCCACCGTCGGTAGTCGAGGTGCGCCCGGAGGTCGTATTCCTTTACGAGTTGCTTCAAGAACTCAAGGAAGGCCGCCTTCGAATTCCAAGATTTCAGCGCCCATTTGTTTGGCGGCGGGATCAGATGACCGATCTTCTAGATTCGGTGTACAACCAGTATCCGATCGGAAGTCTCTTGGTGTGGGAGACGGACGAGAAAATCGCTACCCTGGATGGGCTCGGTCCTTTTTCTTTTCCGCATGCACCTGAAGGCTCGGTGGGATACCTTCTGGATGGACACCAGCGGTTGTCCACGTTGGCCGGCGCATTGGTCTCGCGTGAAGAACAATTTTCCGCCGAAAATGGCCCTGACCCGCTGCAATGGGAGTTGTCGTGGGACATGGAGCAGGGGCGCTTTCAGCACGGCAGTGCTGACCAAGATAGGTCGAGGCTGTTCCCGCTAACAGCATTGCTCGACACTCTGAAGTTTTTTGAGGCTGCAGACGCAACTCGTTCTGCTCTGGCCGGCCGCCCGCGGCTAGCTGAAGAGCACATTGCCAAAGTAAGTCAGCTTGCTCGGTCTTTCCAGCATTATCGGGTTCCGGTTATTCGCATCAGGCAAACAGGTCTGACGCAAGCGGTAGAGATCTTCGCGCGATTGAACTCTAAAGGTCAGGCTATGTCGGCTGATCAGATGGTCAGCGCACTGACATATCGACAGTCGGGCGAAACGAAAGGCTTTGATCTCGCCAGTAAGATTGATGAGATGTCCGCCCAGCTTGGCGAACAAGATTATGGCGATGTGGACCGAACTACGATCTTGCGAGCTATCCTCGCAAATATTGGTGAGGACATCTATAAGACCGACTGGACACGCCTCGCAAGTAGTAGGCGTGCTGAGATACTTACTCAGCTTGAAAATGGAGTCATCAAAACCTCGGCAAGTCTTGATAAAGCGGTCGAATTCCTAAAGGCCTTGGGAGTTAAGACCAGTCGACTTCTTCCGTATACGATGCAAGTGACTGTGCTTTCTGCATACTTCGGAAATTTTCCCGAGCCTTCAGCGGGGCAGCTTGAATTCTTGAAACGGTGGTTCTGGGTATCGTCATTTTCTGGGTGGTTTGGCTTCGCTAATCCTTCTCGTGTGAACTCGTTGATTACCGAGATACGTCGCAAGTCGGCGGATCAGCTGAGCAGGCGACTGGAAAACTTCGACATGAGTGCAATGTCGCTACCATTTCCATCTACATTCGACATGCGCAGTGCGCGTACTCGCACGTTGCTTTTGGTCATGCTCAGCATCGAGCCGCGGCGGCCTGAGGGTGACGTCATCGTCGACCCATGGCGGCCAATCGCGGAGAAAGGTCCAGACGGGGTTGGCTATGTCTTCAATGAACTTCCTCGGGACCTGCTTGGAAATCCGGCTAACCGCATGATCCGGCCACCGGGGGGTGAGCGCGGTAGTCTGCGAGGGTGGATCGACCGCGAGCTTTCAAATGTTGGCGATGATGTAATTGCATCGCACGGGTTGAATCCGAGCGCGCTTCGGGCAATCGCTAACAACGATGTGCGTGGTTTTATCTCCGCGCGTCAGGATCTACTTATCGACCTTGAGCATAGCTTTCAGCGGGTGGTCGGAGTGCGTCCTAGTGATGCTGCTGTTGGTGGATCGCCTGTGGATACCGACTAGATTGAGGTAAGGGGCCTCTCCTCCTTGTTGATAGAGGCACTGTTGTTAATAGGAGTGCAGGCGAGGTGACCCTGGGCTATCGGTGTAAGCCCAGGGTCGTTCGTGTTAATCACCTCAGCTTGACAGCAGGGCCGCATCCAAATGATCTTGAACTGGGCCAAAGAAGGGGTAGGGAACGTACTCTTTTAGCTCGCTGTGCTTAACCCAGGCCAGTGAGTCCAGTTCTTCGTCGTCTACGACGCTCGCCTCGCCCTTAGCGGAGTCGAACGCGATGTAGACCATTTTTCGGCCAGTGTTTGGGTGGACTCGTTCGCCGAGCTTCTTGCCGTTGGTGACAGTGATCCCGGTTTCCTCGTTTGCTTCGCGGGCAGCTGCGCTCTCCGGCAACTCACCTGACTCGACTTCGCCAGCGGGGAACTGCCAGGAAAGGCTGCCTTCCTTGACTCGACGCCTGACGAGTAGTACCGCGCCATCCTGAATAACCACGGCGGCTGCAATCGGCGGCCGCTGATCGTCAGGTGCCTGTTCACTCACTGTTCCGTACCTCCAGGGCATCCAGTATCGGAGGAAAGATGGTCTCTACGGGGATAAACCGGGTGAGTCGGTCACTGGGAGTCCAAATCACGCTGACGTTCTCGACGACGTCCACGTTCTGTGCCTCTCCGTGCAAGTACTCGCAAAGAAGATACTCACAGTACACCTGAGTGATTGGATGCAACCGGCTTCCGAGGTGTCGTGTCACGCGGCAATGAACGCCTGTTTCAGACAGTGTTTCGCGGATCGCCGTTGTCTCGGATGAGGCGCGAGGCTTGATCATTCCTGCGGGGAACTGCCACGACGTCGAGGTGTGGTCTTCTCTTCGCTGGACCATCAGGACATTTCCGTTGTCCACGACAACCGCAATCGCGACTCGTAGGACGTGACCGCTGTCCTGCCTCGTCGGTGACCGTTCGGTCTGTTGCTGAGGCTCAAGCTCTACCGCGAACCGCGCTCGCTCGGAGACTGACGCGCGCTCAAGTACGCGGTCTAGGAGCTGCTGGGTCTCGTGGCGCGGCCGGCTGTCCGGCTCTGCGTGCCACTTCGCGACTGCGCGCGGTGAGAGACCGAGTGTGGCGGCGAAGGTCTCGTTGGACTCGCGTAGTGCGCGCTGGAGTGCGGTCGCTGTGCGGCCGGTCCAGTCGTGCACGCGATCCACGGTCTACACCGCCGCTCGCTGGCGAAGTGCAGTGGAGTTGCATGGAACTTGCAGTGGTTTTGCACTGGACGTGCATGGTCTGTGCGCGGATTTCATCGTTGACTCATTGGCATGAGAAACAGCCATTCGAATCCATCACCGCCCGGGTTGTTTGCGGTCGATTCCGAGGTTCCCAGTGAGGTTCTTGACGTTCTTGTCTATCTCGCGGACCTGGTCGGCGAGAGCGTCGATTCCGCCGAGAGCAGCCGTGATTTCGCGCAACTGGTGCTCGATCACGGCCAGTCGGCCGAGGACGTCGTCGTCACGTGCGACAGGCTCGCCTACCTGCGGTGGGATGCGACCGCCGAGTACTGCGCCCAGGTGGTTGGGGTGCCAGTCGAGCGCTACGGAGAGGGCTTCAAGCGTTCGGTCGCTGCGCCGGCGCTGAACGGTGTTGTTCTGGAGTTCTCCAACGATTGCCTTCGACACTTGCGAGCGCTCCGTGAGTTCTCGCTGATTCATGCCGAGTTCGGTCATGCGCTGGTTGATCGCTCTTGCGACCGCGCCCCAATCGTCCGCCACGTATTCCTCCGCGCTCCGCCTCGCTGCTGAGCGTAGCGCGGAGGCAATTCCGCGGCCTTCGTAACGAGGGGTGTGGCCGCGGTTTTGGCTCCCTTTGCACCTGGATGGGATGAAATCATCCCGATCTTTTGGTCGAAATTATCCAGCTTTGCGTTCGAAAGGGAACCAATCCAATGAACGAGAAGACCGAGAACGACCGTCCGGCGTTCTACACAGTCCGAGAGGCCGCCCGGATTCTGCGGGTTGCGCCTTCCACCCTCTATCGAGTGATCAGGGAAGGCGACTTCCCAGCAGTGCAGTTGCGTACTCGCTACGTCGTGCCCGCCGTCGCACTTGAGCGGCTGCTGGACGAGGCGACGGCAACGGGTGGCCTGGTTGACCCCGCGAGGATTGCCGCTGAGCGGCGTGCGGCTCGTGAGTTCGAGAAGAAGTCCGGGGGTGCGTGGTGAACCCGGAGAACTACTACGAGGTGATCGCGGCCGAACTGGACCGCTACGCGAAGGTGCCGGACGAAGTCCTGTTGGAGATCGTGACGCGGGACGGTGCGTGCATGTGGTTGTGGGCCAACGAGGACGGTCCTGCGTGGGAGACGGAGGAGATCAGCGACCGCGAAGCCGCCGCGCGGTTGTGCGCAGACTGCCCGGTCCGTGGGGTGTGCTTGGAACTGGAGTTGCGTACGGCCGGTGAGGACACCGTGGGTGTGTGGGGTGGTCTGTCGCAGGACGACCGCCGCGAGGTGTTCCGGGTGTGGCGTGCTCGCCGTGAAGGCGGTGAGTTGTCATGACGATCAACCTGACTCCGACGCAGATCCTTGCGGCTATCGGTGTGGTCGTGGTGCTGCTGTCGGTCTGGCGGGCCAGTGCCCGGCGGGCGAAGGCGGCAGCTGGAGCGGCGCGTGCTGGTGCTCGGTTGCTTTCGCTGACCGGGCGGGTGCTGCTGATGGCCGGGGCGATCGTGGGTGTTCAGTGGGTGGTGATCACGCACCCAGGTGACACGACGTTGTTGCTCGTGGTGCTGGGGCTGCCCGCGTTGTTCGCGGCGTACACGCTGACGAAGGCGCTCACGATCACCGGGCATGAAGGTCCGCGTGGCCGGGGTGAGCGGCGATGAAGACGCTGGAGTGGGTTCGGGAAGGGGTGGCCGCCTTCGGGCGGCCACCCGCCGCCCCGGCAGCCGAGAGGTTGGCCGCTGATGCGGCGGAGGCGGCGGAACTGCGCGCGTATGCGACGCATCCGGACGTGATCGCGCTGCGGGTCGAGCGGGTGCGCGCTCAGGTGGACCGGTTGTGCTGGTCGGGGATCGTGCTCGGTCTCGGGTTCACGATGACCAACGTGCAGTCGTTCGCGGCGGCGGGAACGCCGGCGTGGTCGCTGCCGTGGCTGGCGGCATGGCTGCTCGACCCGACCGTGTCGCTGGTGCTGCTGGCGATCCTGCGGGCAGAGCAGGTGACCGCGCGTTACCGGGTGCGCACGGGTTCGTGGACGCGTCGGGCGAAGTGGTTCACGCTCGCCGCCACCTACGTCATGAACACCTGGCACTCGTGGGCGGCCGGTTCGGTGTCCGGGGTGGTGCTGCACTCTGTGCCGCCGCTCGTGGTGTTCGTCGCCGCTGAGGCTGTCACGGATCTACGGGACAAGCTCACCGAAGCGGTTGCGGCGGCGTTCACAGAAGCGTCCGCACGCGCGACAGCAGTCACCGCGGACTTGCCCGCGAAGTTCGTTCACGAACCGTCGAAACCCAAGCAAGGAAACAATAAACGAAGTAAAGGGCGAGTGTCCTTCTCGGACTACCTGACGGTCGCGCGCGAAGCGTGGACCCCTGGTGTGGTGGTGAGTCCGGCGTGGGTCCGTGAGGTCACCAGTTGCTCGCGTGGCCTGTCGTCTCGGCTCGCCGCCACGCTCGCGGCTGAGGTGCGGGGAGGTGACGGCGATGAGTGAGCGTGATCGGGAAGTCGTCGGTGTGGACTCCTCCCTGCCCGTGCGGGCAGTGCTCGAAGGCGAGTTCGTGAACGACGTCCCGCCGGTCGAGCGGACGTCGTGGCGTCGCCGGGTCGTGAACTGGTGGCGGCGTTCACCGCGCGTGCCGCTGTGGGCGAAGGATCGCGTTCACGCGGTGCAGGCCGTGAAGGATCTCGTGGTGGCGGTGCTGCGTTCACCGTTCCGGTTTATAGGCGCGGTCGTGCGCGGCCTGGTGGTCGCGGTGCGATGGTGGCGTTCATGGGTGTCCGTGCGGGACTACCGGGAGGCAGCCGAGCAGTCGGAGAAGCTCGCCGACAAGTTCACCGACATTCGGGAACTGACGTTGTTCCGGTGGAAGGTCACCGGGGCCACGGTGACCGCCGTGGTGGTCGTGGTCGCGGTGCTCGATCTCGTGCACGGGCACCGGGTGTTCTGGATCGCCGGCGTCGTGGTCGCCGTGGCGCTGGCGATCCTCGGGAGGCGCAAGGACGGCAGCCCTGGACGTAAGGCCGTGCTCGCCGGTCCGCGCACACTGACGTGGACGATGGACCCTCAGGTACTCGTCGACGCGTTCCGGGACGCCAAGCTCATCGGGAAGGACGAGACGCTACGCCTGGTCGACAGGGCCACCCGGAGGGGCGAGGGGTGGGCGGTTACCGTCGACCTACCCGCCACCCGCAAGGCTGCCGATGTCGTCAAGCACCGGGAAGCCCTCGCGTCTGCGCTCGCGGTGGACGAAATCCAACTCAGCGTGGAGCGAGTGCGCGGCAACGGTGGGCATGCCGGACGGGTGGCCATGTGGGTAGCCGATGAGGACCCCTACGCCACGCCGCCCATCCGGACGCCGTTGCTCAGGGTGCAGCGGTGGGACGCTTGGCAGCCGGTGCCGTTCGGGACCGACGCTCGTGGACGCCGGATCGACCTGCCGATGGTGTGGACGTCGGTGCTCATCGGTGCGATCCCTAGGCAGGGCAAGACAATGGCCGAGCGATTGGCGGCCGCGGGTTTGATCTTGGACCCGCACACGCGGCTGTACGTGGCGGACTTCAAGAACGGCAAGGATTGGAAGGCTGCCGAACAGGTCGCGCACCGGTTCATGTCTGGCGACGACAGTGAGCATGTGTTGGCGTTCTTGGATTGGCTCGTGGAACTGGTCGCCGATGTCCAGGGCCGCTACCGCAGGATGCAGGACCTTGATGACCTGACATGCCCGGAGTCGAAGGTGACTCCGGACATGTCGCGTGATCGGACGCTGGACATGCCGATCACAGCGTTGATCGTGGACGAGGTTCAGATCCCGCTGGAGGACCGTACTCCCGTTGAGGTGCAAGGGAAGAAGCTCACCGCTGGTGAGTACATCGGCGAGCTTCTTACCTGGTTGGCGAAGAAGGCGCCGGCGGCCGGTGTGATCTTGGTACTCGCGACGCAACGGCCGGACAGCAAGACCATCCCGTCCAGCCTCCGCGCGGTACTCGGGTCGCGGTTCGCGTTGCGGGTGATGGACTGGCGCGACAGCAACATCATCCTCGGCGAGCAGATGAACACACGCGGGTACGACTCCAGTCGTCTCCTGCCCTCCCACAAGGGCGTGGGCATCCTGCGCCCGGACGGAGAGACCCAAGCGGGTGCCGACGTGCTCGCGCTGACCGTGCGCACCTTCTACATGCCCAACGAGGACTGGAGGGAGATCTGCCAACGCGGGCGAGCATTGCGGGAGACGGAAGGAACGCTCACCGGACACGCGGCAGGGCAGGCATCGCAACCAGTGCTGGACCACGCAGCCGTGGCGAAGGCCATCGGTGGCGGTGCACCCGCACCCGCTGCCGCCGAACGCGTGGACGAGATCGAGCTACCGGAACCGCTGGCGTCCGTTGTGGACTACCTCGCCGATGATCTCGGCAGCGACGACGGACGGAACTTCGTACCCACGGCCGAACTCGTGGACGCGTTGGGTGTCGAGCCCAAGGGGTTCGGACTCGACATGGCCGAGTTCGGCTGTAGCCCGACCCGCGACCGCGTGCCCACACAGGACGGTGTGAAGCAGGTACGCGGCTACGCCGTCGCCGACATACGCGCGGCGATCCAGCGTGCCCGCGACGCCGCAGTGATCGAAGCGGAGGTGATCGACGATGATCGCTGACCCGTCACAACCCGTCCCAGCGGACCCGTCAGCCGTCACACGCCCTGTGACGGGTGACAAACCGGTACTCACCAGCGGAAACGGGCCACCGTGACGGGTGTGACGCGTGACGGATGACCCGTCACAACCACGGGAAACGGCTGTGTGCCGCGCCATCTGGACACAGGCGCGGCACACGGCCGGACCTGTCACCACACGATCATCCGTTGCGAAATGCATCGACGGTCAACGCGAGATGATCAACGCCAAAGTAGAGGGCTTGTCCAATGCGCGCCTTGGCCTGGTTGGTGACGTAGCGCCTAAGTATCACGCGCAACGCAGTTGCGAAGGACCTGCTGACACCGGTGAAGGTTGTGCCTAGGCTGGGTTGGAGCCTGTGACACATGGTTTAGGAAGGCAAGTGGGCTGCCGGGCGGCTGATGCCCGCTGACCTGTGGGTTTGCCTGCATCCGTTGAAGCGCTTGGCAGCGCCAGTCCGTGAGGAGTCTGTGGTCCGTGGACGGTCACCCGTCCGCTTCGACCCGCACGGCGGTCACGGTGTTGGGGTTGTCGGGTGAGGGTGCTCGTTCCAGTCTTGACCTGACACTGCGGACCGCCGTCATACTCGCGTGAGTGAGAGACGGAGAGGGCGGTTCATGGATAGGTCGGTAGCGAATCAGCAGCCAACTGTCGAACCGGCGAAAAGTGTAGGTTCAGCAACTCCCTCGCTGAGTAGCTGGCCGCGAAACATTATGATGGCAATAGTTCTTTGTCTGGGGGGCATCGCACTTTTCTGGATGGTTATGTGGGCGCCGCAGCGCATCGTCAATGACGGTCAAACGAGAACAAGTGCTGGTAGCTCCATGTCCGCTGCGGAGCGTCTCAGTGCAGAAAATAACGTTCGAACAAGTCTTATACAGGCGTTCGGGGCGCTAGCGCTCCTGGTCGGAATTTTTCTGACTACGAGGCAACTTCGCGTTAATCGAGAACAGCTCGCAGCGAACTGGGCGCAGCAGGATCTGACACGTCAAACAAGCTTTGCTGGGCTTGAAGCGTCTCGAAAAGCGCAGCAGGGTGAGACCTTGACTCGTGCGGTAGATCAACTTGGAAGTGACAGTGTCACAACTCGCCTCGGTGGTGTTGCGTCTTTAGATCTTCTGGCCACTGAGGATCCCCGGCTTCGTGACCTGACAATGGAGATTTTGTCTGCTTTTATCGCTTCATCATCACGGGCTGACTCCTCGAAGTGGCTCCCAAAGGGAAGCGCTGATGACGCTGTTGAGAGAGTGGCTCACGGCGAAGCGACAGGTTGGTGGGGAGAGCCGGTGCGAGCTCCAAGTGTGGAAGTCCAGCTTGCGCTCACAGTGCTCGGTCGATTGCGTGAAGGTCTTGAATCTAATCTAGAGGAGCTGCTGGACGTCCAGCATAGGAGTCTACTCAATCTGGATTCGGCGAATCTCGCCGGCGCTCGACTCGCGATTGGAAATTTCGATGGCGCGACATTCCGGCGGGCAGACCTTAGCGAGGCAAATCTATCTGGCGGACGCTTCGAGGGTGCAGTGTTCTTTTTAGCCAACTGCTCGCGAGCGAACTTCTGCGGAGACTTCTCGGGAGCGCACTTTAGTCAAGCCTTGATGGTTGGAACTGACTTCCACGGCGCAGATCTTTTCATGGCTGATTTTGAGGGTGCATTTCTGTGTGGTGCGCGATTTGCCAAGGCCGATCTACGTGGTGCAAATTTTGCTGACGCGATACTGCAGGTTGAAGGTGAGCACCATGCAGACTTCAAAGGTGCTCGCGTGGACGCGGAAACGTTGTGGCCGGAAGGGTTTGACCCTGCATCAGCTGGCGTGCTCATCGAGAATTGAAGCGGATAGTCATCTTGCGCATCCGCCACTCGTAGAGCTGGCCGTTTCCCTGGAAGGCACCTTTGGTTCGATTTGGTTTAGGGGCCGCGGAGACGGCTCGCCTGGCCACACTGTTGCAGTGGCAAGGCGGCGTAGCCGTCGCGGCAGCCGAGCATCAGGAGCTGCAACTTCGCGTGCCCCTGACGGTGCTCGTCGAGAGCTGCTGGCCGGCGACGGCCGTGACCTATGTCGGTCGTAGGAATGCTGACCGAGGTACGCATCTGGCGGCGTTCTTCGATGTCTTGGTGGAGGTCTATCCGAAGTGCATTGACGGCATAAGGAAATCGTAAATGAGTGGATTGGGCAGCTGCTGGGCGTCTAGGAAGATTCCTTGTGGGAGATAGAATTTACGAATCATGTCGTGGGGCTATGGGTCTTGCCTCTCTTTCGTTCCAAAGTTTGTTCAAGTTGTCGCGGTGCTTTAGGTAGATCACTGGCGGGATCGGGGCAATCTTCGACGTAGCTACGGCATACTCGGAAAGAATGGTCATCATCTGGTCTAGATTAGTGGTTCGCAGTGAGTTCTCGCCGAGGTTCTTGATGCCATCGAGTTGCCGCTCCAAGGCTTCGATCGCAGTCGATGCATTTGCCCACGCCTGTACATCCACGACGAAGGTGTACGCGAGCAGAAACGTCAAGGCAAGTATGAATACCCGCGTGGCGGTAACCACGGCATCCTGTGACGAAGCCAATGCAATCGTTAGAAACAGTGTGAGCGCGAACGCGATCCCGATCGCCCATAGAATATTCTTGCCGCGCTTCGATGCTTCGAGATAGAGGCAACGGTTCCAGAAGGAATTTTCTCGAAGATGATCGCGAAGGCGAACGAGGCCATCTTTAGCGTCGCTGGCGTAGTAGCCGGAATTCGTCTTGGTGAGTGCGCGCTCACTAGCTGAGGTGCCGGCCTTTCTCATCAATTCGGTTAGGTCGTATGACTGATCGAATGGCCCGAGAGCGTCCAGGAGAAGTCCGCGTCGTCTAATTTCGTCGCCAACTCCCTGTTTCTTCTGTGCGCTTTGTCGACATGACCAGGTAACTCCTTGGATTCCAAGGAGGGCAAGTGCGCCAAAGTATCCCAATTTAGGAGCGAAGACGGCGAGCACACCCAAAACTAGAGCGGCGGCCTGCAAGTATCGCCCTCTGAGGTAGAGCTTGGACGCGTCGTCATGCAGCTCGTGTGCGACTGCATGCAAGTATGCGGGGCTAGTTGGCGGAGTTGGCACCGAAAAGTTCCTTAAGGAGGTCGCGGCCCGGTGAAAGTCTCTCATATTCTGAAACCAGTGAAAGGCTTTGTGTTATAGAGCTGCGAATCCTCTTGGTGGGCTCGATGGGGAAAGTTCGGTCTATGGCTTTGACGGCACGACTTGCGTTCGTGGTCCAGTCAAGCAAGAATTCAAAGATCTCGGCGAATGCCTTCAGGTAGGATGGCATCTCGTGATGCTTAAGCACTACGATGCAGGCGATCTCTTCGAGGTCTGAGGAAATAAGTCCTGCGGCATTTTTGTTGTTCCAATACTTGATTAGCTGGATCAATCGTCGGACTCGTGGTCCGAGTACGTCTGTGGTGGATTCGACCAGCGTATCAAGTTCGGAAGGTTTGTACCTGCGCCAAATATCGCCGTATGCGGGAATCAGGAAGGTGTTGTCTTCCTGTAGCGATCTGGCTGGAAGCACATCAACCGATGGATTATCTGGGTATGTAACGGTAACGGCGATCTTGCCGTAGATCGCTGGCTCGCCACGTTGAGTGAGTGCGCTGGCGAGCCTGGGCAATACATCTGCAGGGCGGGAGTTGTCAGTACAAATTGGATCGACTACCGCCAGCAGGTCAACGTCAGAAAAGTCCTGCAAAGCCGTTCCTCGATTGAGTGAGCCGATCAAGAAACATTCGTCAGTGAGTCTCGTTTTGATCAATGCTTCTCGCACGTCGTCTGCTCGCGACCTGAATCGGATGCGGTCGTCTTCTGTCAGTTGGATCTTCTCGGCCAACTGGTCGAACACGGAATCCAGAAGAAGACTGGGCACGCTACTCCTAGTTCAGTGCGTACAGGCAATTCTTGGGAGACGTGAGCGGTCAGAACTCTATCCGACTCCTCCGACTTGGTCGTGCGGCACCTTCGGCGGCTCATCTTGGTGTCGCGTCGCCAGCTCTGCGGCATCGAAGACGGAGCCTGGTTTGCGTTTGAGACTTCGCGAGAGAAGGTTCAGTCGCGAGCTGACAACGCTGGCTGGCGGGGCTCATGCGTGGCGGTCCGAGTACTTGACCATCGTTCGGTAGACGGGCCGCCTCAAGTCGCACGGATCCAGTCCGTGGTCCGTCCGTAGATGGCGGCAAACAGGGGCAGATTCTGGCTGATGCTGACTGACCAAAAAGATCAAGCCCCTGACTGTGTTATCGCTGGTCAGGGCTTGATTTCACCCGGCGAAAGGTGGTGGCCCAGGCAGAATTCGAACCTGCGACACACGGGGTTATGTGATCGTGGGTCGTAGTGGCCGCGCCGTGGCACGCTGGTAGTCGTCCACCAGACGCGCCAGGGCGTCCATCCGGTTGCGCCACGGTCCACCGTGCACGCGAGTCATGCTTGCGGTCTGCGCGTCCCAGCGGCTATTACGCCGCCCTGTCACCGACAGCACCGGTTCCAAGAACCCCACCAGGACCGGCGCGCCTGTCTTCCCTGCCAAGACCCGCCAACCTGTCCGTGTCGGATCTGATGAGCGTTCGAGTCGAACGGTGTCCAGGTCCAGCGGAGCAGGTCGCGTCGATCGCGGGGAACGGCTCGTTCGAGGCTTCGCTTCCGTGACTGGTTTCGTGACAGCGGGTGCGGGCGGTTCGGCTGCCTCGGCAGCAGGTGTCACGAGCCGGGCGACTTCGGCAGCGGCACGCGTGAGCTGACGGGTGATCTGGTCCGCGTTGCCGTCTGTCAGTACCGCGTGACGTACCTCGGCAGCGGCAGCCTCGACAGCGGCCACGGCCGCCAAGGCATCCCCGTGACGGGTGGCGACACGGGCGCGTCGAGCACGCTGCCGACATGCCGCGTTGTGATAGCGGGCCGGGCGCCCGCGCTTCGCCCTTGCCACCAACGGCTGTCCGCATCCCATGCACTTCACGGCACACCACCTAATTCGTGACTAGTTTCGTGACGCACGGCGAGCGTAGCAGGTCGTGTCACGAAACTAGTCACGAATCTTTGGCGACGGCCGGTCGGTGTGCGGTGTCTTTGAAGTGCTGTGCGGCCTTGACGATCGCTCCCGTCGTCACGGCGGCCGGGAGCGCTGCCAACATCAGCCGCTCAAACGTGTCCACGTAGGGCCGTCGCTCAGCTTCGTTCTCCAGCCACATTCCGCCGTGCGGGCAGTCGAAGTGCGCGACGTCGTCAAACTGCGCCTCTCGGAACGACAACACCGAGAACGAGGCCATCGGCGCAAGCTCGCCAACCCTGTCCGGCACGAGGAACACCCGCACGCCGGCGAGTTGAGCGAACGACGCGAGTTGGAACAACTGGTCCGCCATCACCAGCGCACCGCCGACCGGACGCCGCAACGCCGCCTCGCCCAGAACCAGATCCATCCGGAGTGACGGACCGTCGCTCAGTTGCTCCATCATCTGTTCGCGGTGCTTGTCGGGGTAGAAGCGTTGCCCCTGCTCGGAGATGGCTTCGACCTGCACACCCCTGATCGCAGCCGAGTACTCGCGCGTCCAGGCCAACGGCGGCAACACGTCCAGCGCCACCGTCCGTACGTAGTTCGCCTCGGCTTCTACCTCGGAGTAGGTCCACTGGACACATGACGCCGTACCGCCGGTCGCGAGGTCGAACATCCGGGGATCACGTGCCCGCTGCGCTCCCCAGAACACCGGTCCCCGCCGCACGTCGTCGATCTCATAGACCAGGGCAAGCGCCATGACGTCGGCATCGGTGATCGGGACCAGGCCGTTCTGCAGCATCGACGTCTTGGCCGATGACCAGTGCACGCGCTTGGTCACCTCGGCCAGGCTCAAGCCACTTTCCTTGCGCCACAAGGCAAGTGCACGCGCGACCGCGCGGTTCTGAAGGTTGGACTTGAAGTCCTTGGGCATTGTCGACTGACTCCGTGGTGATGTGATGAGGGAAGTCGACGCGGCTGCGCGCGCCGCGTCGACTCCCGCACCAGCCTCACTCGGGCTGGTGGCCTGGTTGTTCCGGAAGATCGAGGAGCGAACCGGTGCGCGGGTCCAATGCGAACTGGTGCAGCACGGTCATGCGGTACGCGACGAACCCGTACCTGACGAGCACGGACAGAGCCTCGTCGGGCGAAAGGTTCGCGTACTGCTGGACACGCTCCAGCATGTCGTTGGTCAGTGAGGCGAGTTGGAAGTGACGCTCAACGATCACTGGCTCTCCTCGGTCGAAGTGACAGGAAGCGGTGCGCGGAACAGACAGCCGACGCACGGCATCCCTTCTGGCGCACTCAGCAGCTCCGCTGTGCCGGGCTCAATCGCGAGACCGCAGTAAGCCGCCAGGGAAGTGGGCACCGTGTCGTCTGGAGGCGCGGGAACGAGGTGACAGGTTCGCTGCGTCTCTCCGACCACTCCACTGCGGAGGCGAACGAGAAGGACCGGGGGATTCACTTCAGGCACGACGGCACCTCCGAACGGTCGAGCCGGTGCTTTCCAGCGCGCTCGGGCGGTTGGACGCGGGGGAGTTCCCAGGTGGCTTCTGTGCGCGCAGTCGGCACAGTGGGCGGATCGCCTTCGTCAGGCCCCTCGTCGTCTTGGAGGTCCTCCAAGACGGCCTGAATCTCGTCATTCGCCCACACGGCCTCGTGTGCTGCCTCTCGGGCCAGTCGGACGTACCTACGTCCGAGCACGACCACGTATGCGAGTGGCAGCACGAGCCAGAGCACGAAGAGTGCGATTCCGCCCGCGTCCTTGGCCAGTTCGCTCCACACCGTCAACACCCGCCTCTGTCCGCGTGAACGAGGCACTCGAATGACCCGGTTGGATCGGGTCTGTGCCAGACTGAAATCAAGCCTGACGTTGACCCAGGCGGTTGAACATGACACGCGGGTGCCATATGCGCGCCGTTTGGGTGCCACGGTGGCAGGAGGTTCGGATGACCGGAACGACGTTGACGGAGACACCGGCGCGCACGGTGCTCGAAGAACGGATCAAGACCGGTCTGAAGATGACCTACGAGGAATTCGTGGAGCACGCGATGGAGTTCGCGCGCATCCACGATGAGCCGGGCACGCTCAGCGTGCGGCACCTTCTCCGGTTGGTCGCCGGCGTGCGGAAGGACGGAACGCCGCTGGGGTCGATGCGCCCGGCGAACGCCCGGCTGTTGGAACGCATCTTTGACCTACCGATCTCTCAACTGCTCTCGCCGCCCGAACGAACCGCCCGGCAAGCCGACAGCCACCCGTTGCGGGTCGCAATCGCGGTGGTGTTGAGAGGGACGGAAGTCCTCGTCGTACGTCGCCGCGGAGACGATCTTGGAACGACCTCGTGGCAGTTTCCGGCTGGAATGGTCAAGCCGGGCGCTGCTCCGGAAACGATCGCCGTGCGTGAGACGCTCAGCGAGACCGATGTTCATTGCGTCGTGCGCGGGGGACTGGGGACGCGGCTGCATCCGGCCACGCGGGTCCTGTGCGACTACGTGCTGTGTGACTACGTCGCCGGCGTCGCGAAGAACGTGGATGACTTCGAGAACGCCGACGTCATGTGGGTGGACAAGTCCAGCTTGGTCGGACTCATCCCTGCCGAACGCATCTACCGGCCGGTGCTGAAGGCGTTGGACCTGTAGCCGCCTTACTTACCCGCACGCTTGCTCTTCAGGCTGACCACGTTCGCAAAGCTCGACTCACTTAGCGGAGCCACGACCGCGCGCTTTCCTCGGCTCGCTGTGACGAGCCCTGAGGCCTTCAGTTCGGCTACTGCGCGATTCGCGGTTCCGGCCGCCACGTTGTAGCGCTGACAGAGTTCGACAACGGTCGGAAGGTTGTCGCCCGGCTTCAACGCGCCGCACACGATCGCGCCGCGCAAGTCGGCGGCGATCTGCTGGTAGGGGCCGCGAATTTCAGGCTCCACGGTCGTTGTGGCTGAACCGTCCACGTCGATGGTCACGGGCACGGTCGGCATCCTGCCTCGAAGATTCCCGGCCGCGCGCTGGTCCGCTTCCGAGACCCACGCTGAATAGACCTTCAACGTCGTGGCACCGCCGCCACCATGCCCTAGGCGTCCGGCCACGGTTCGAGGGTCCACACCCGCACTGATGAGTTCGGTGGCCGAGTAGTGCCGCAGTGAGTGGAGATCGGTGTCAATGTCCAGCTTGTCGCAGAGTCGGGAGTACCGCTGCGACACGGTGTCCGGCTTCCAGTAGGTGCTGTGGTCGACCGAGTTCGAGAAGATCCGGCCGTCACGCTCGATCGTCTGGGCGAACTCCTTCGCGCTTTCCTCGCAGCGCTGTCGATACGCGCGGAGCAACGCCACCGTTTCCTGGTCCAGCGCGATTCGGCGTTGCTGATGTGTCTTGGTGTCCTTCTCCCAGGTCTCCTTACCTTCCTGGCCGATGCTCGTCTTGATCTGAAGCACTGCCCGGTCCAGATCGAGGAGGCTCCATCGAAGCGCACACATCTCTCCGCGACGTGCACCCGTGACCATCGTGAGCCAGACGAACACGCCCCACGTGAAATCGCGGAACGCCTCGTTGAGGGCGGCGGCCGCTTCCTCGGGCTCGGGCGGGTGAGGGTTGGGCGTGGGCGTCGGAGGTGCCTCTGCCTGGTCCAGCGGATTCACCCGAAGCCAGTCCCACTTGACGGCCCGCTTCAACGCGCCACCGAGGATCGAGTGAATCTGCCGAATGGTCGAGACGCTTAGGCCTTCGCAGCTATGCGGCCTGCACTTCTCGTTGCACGCATGGTCTCGTTTGGTTCGATGCTCGATGAACTTTCCCTTGCCGCCGCAGTGAGCGCTGCAAGCGCGCAACGTCGCATAGAACGAGTCGATCGTGTGAGCGTCCAGCTTCGCGACCTTCACATGCCCGATCAGGGGCTTGATGTGGTTTCGGATCTTCGACTCGTATCCGAGGCGCGTGCTCTTGTCGACGTTGATTTTCTCCAGGTAGTCGTCCATCAGCTTGTCCACGGTCGCGCTCGTTCGCGGGCCGCGTTGCTCGTCTACCTGGTTGAGGAACCGTGTACGTACCCGCTCCGCTTCCTTCGCGAGTTCGGGATGCGTATGCGGGACGGTTTCCGTGAGGAAGTGCTTCTTGCCCGTCAGGGCGTCTCTCCCGGCGTAGACGCGCACCTTCAGCGAGCCGCTGGGGAGCGGGAGGATCTCGCCCCGCTGCTGGGGCTTGGAGGGCGTCTTCCGAGGGGTCATGGAGCCAGCGTACGACCCCTAGGCTCCACGTTTGGCTCCACGAACGGGGGTTAAGATCAAGAAAGAAAGTGGCCGCTGACCTGTCGATGCAGGTCAGCGGCCATATTTTCCAGCGCCCCTGGCAGGATTCGAACCTGCGACCTCGGGATTAGAAGTCCCTCGCTCTCTCCACTGAGCTACAGAGGCTGGAGGGGTGCGAAAGTGACCACGACGCGTGGTCACCGGTGCCCCCACCGGACACATCGTCCGGAGTCGATCGACCGTTTCCGCCCTACGTCCAAACGGGTGACGAAAATTGTCTAAACGTGACGCGGATCACGTCCGTGGGGCCGTTGAGGCTCTCTCCACGAGGGAAACATCGAGTCTCGTCGGCCGTGGCGGTCTTCCGCCGGCCAGTAACTTCAGCGCCAGTTCGCCGGCTCGGCGGCCCTTGTCGGCCAGGGGTTGACGCACAGTAGTCAGTGGCGGGTCGCTGTAGGCCGCTTCGGGGACGTCGTCGAAGCCGACGACCGAAATGTCTCCCGGGACGGTCAACGTCAGATCGCGGGCCGCTTGGAGGGCTCCGAACGCCAGTTGGTCCGACGTGCACAGCAAAGCGCTCGGGCGCGGCGTGCGGGTGAGCAACCACCGCGCGCCGAGACGTCCGAGTTCGCGATCACTGCCGCGCGCCTCCCACACCGGAACATTGTCCGGTTCCACCCCTGCTTTTGCCAAAGTGTCGAGGTAGCCGCCCAGGCGGTCGCGGCTCACGCGGAACGGCACGGCCGAACGGCGCTCGTGCGAGACCGGTCCGGATACTCCGTCCGGGTGCAGCGCGAAGGTCAGCACGCCGAACCTCAGGTGTCCCAGCGCCAGCAGGTGTGCCGCGGCGGCCGACGTGCCGGTGTAGTCCTGCACCTCTACTCGCGCCGAGCCCGGCAGCACCGGCTGGTCGATCACCACGAGAGGTAGTCCGCGGGCGGCGACGGCGTCCAGGGCCGGCGCCGAGTCGGGCAGTGAGTAGGCGACCATCACGTCCGCCTGTGCGCGCGACACGATCGAGGGGCGCGGGCCGCCGGTGGAGTCGCCAGGCATCAGCACGAGGCTGTGGTCGTGGCCGTCGACGGTCTGGGCCAGGCCGTCGAGCACGATCGACAGGGCTGGATCCGAGAACGCGCCGGACAGGCCCTGCGGCAGCATGAAACCCACTGCCGCGGACGAACGGGTCGCCAGCGAGCGGGCGACCGGGTCGGGTCCCGAGTAGCCGAGAGACCGCGCCGTTTCGAGGATGCGTTCGCGCAACGACGACGACAGCTGGTCCGGCCGGTTGTACGCGTTCGACACCGTTGCCCTGGAGACCCCTACGGCCGCGGCGACGGTGTCCAGCGTCGGCCTGCGTCGGCGGTCGGAGTCCACGGACGCATCGTATGCGAGAGATCGCACCCCGATCGGTGGCGCCGCTGAAGCGCTTCAGTCATGCTGGATCGCATGTCTCCGCGCTTTGCCACGTTCGTCGTCTTCTTGTTGAACGGCGCTGTCTTCGGCACCTGGGCCTCCCGCGTGCCGGCACTCGCCGGGCAGATCGGCGCGGACGTGGGCAGCCTCGGTCTGGCGCTGCTCGGGGCGAGTGCCGGCCTGGCGTTCACGGCGCCGTTGGCGGCACGGATCTGCGCGCTCTACGGGTCGCGTGGAGTCCTGATAGCGAGCAGCCTCCTCAGTCCGCTGCTTCTGCCCGTGCTCGCCTTGTCGCAGTCACCGCTGCAGTTCGGACTGACGCTCGTCGCTCTCGGCGCGAGCATCGCCATGATGGACGTGTCGATGAACATCGCCGCGGTCGTCGTCGTTCGAGCCCTGCAACGCCCGTTGATGCCGCAGTTCCACGCGGGGTTCAGCGTCGGTGGTCTCATCGGGTCGTTGGGCAGCGCCGCCGCCGCTCAGGCGCACTGGACGCCCATGAAGCACTTCCTCGTGGCCGCGTGCGTGGGTCTTGTCGTGACAGCGGTCATCGCGAAGAACATCCCCGGAGGAGTAGGGGAGCGTCATAGGGAAGAAGTCGCCGAGCACGCCAACGTGCTCAAGAGCCCGGTCCTCTGGCTGTTGGCGAGCGTCGCGCTGTGCAGTGCCATCGCGGAAGGGGCGGCGGCGGACTGGTCGGCGTTGTTCATGGTGCGTGAGCGAGGAATGGGCGACGCGGCAGGTGCGTACGCCTATGCGGGCTTCTCCGTCGCGATGGCGCTCGCACGGTGGTTCGGCGAACCGATCCAACGCCGTCTCGGCCCGCATCGCCTGCTCGCCGCGGGTGGTGGCCTCGCCGCAACAGGTCTGGCGCTCGCCGTCGTGGTCCCGTTGCCGGCGGCCGGATACGTCGGGTTCGGCCTGGCCGGGCTGGGGCTCGCGTTCTCGTTCCCGGTGGTCATGGATCTGGCGAGCGAGACCGGCAAACGCGCGGACGGCAGCGGCGGCGAACGCCAACTGGGCCTCGTCACGACGATCGCCTACACGGGCTTCCTCGCCGGACCGCCGATCGTGGGCGGGCTCGCACACGTCAGTTCTCTCGTGCTGTCGCTCGGGTTCGTGGCGCTCGTCACGGCGCTGATCATCCCGGCGACCTGGCTGGCCAGGAGGGCCGCTAGGCAGGCGGCATCCGTTTGAGCGCTTCCTGCCTGATCGGCTCCAGCGCGGAGGTCACCTTGCTCTCGGCAGCGCCACTGGCCATGCCGATGGCGACCATCAACGACTCGTCGCGCGTCACGGCGATGGTGGCCGTGCACACCATGTCCTTGTCCGCGGCCGGCCGGGTGCAGCTGAGCCAGGTGGCGTGCTTGGCGGTGTCGATCTCACGCCCTGCCATCTGCGACTTCTTCGAATCGTCGAACGACCGGTAGGGGACCGCCACCAGCACGTACGGGCCTTCGTTGAGCGCGTAGAGGCACGAGTTCGCCAGTTCGGCGCGGGGTGCGGGCTGGAACTTGAGCGTGCCGAGCGGCTTGAGGTCCTTCTCCGTCACCAGGGTGCACGGGTCCACCCCCGCGGTCTTGCGCGGCGTCGCGATGGCGAGGGGCGGCAGCGGCGCGGCGACGGGTTCGCCCTGGATCGAGTACGCGCAGCCGGCCAGCGAGAGCAGCACGGGTAGGAGGAGGAGAGAACGTCTCACACGGCGCAACACTAGAGCGTCGTAGGCTCCAGGCGTGCCAATCGAACGCTCCACCAAGACGGGTTTGGTGCCCCTCGTCGTCATCGGCTTCGCGGTGGCGTCCCTCGCCGCCGTCGCACTGAGCTCGATCGAGAGCAACCCTCCAGTAGGGGTGCAGATCGTGCGCGTGCTGACCGAGACGGGTGCGGTGGTGACCATCGGCTCGTTGTTGTTGGCGGCGTTCCTCGTGCCACCGCAGAAGTCCGGCACTCTGGCAGCGGACGGCTACGCCGCGATGCGCACCGCCGGTTGGTTCGCGATGGTGTGGCTCGTCGGTGCCCTGCTGTCGGTGCCGTTCACCACGGCGGCCGCGATCGACCGGCCGGTGAGCTCGTTCACCTTCAGCCAGATGATCGCGACCGCGATGCTGCTGGAGCAGTCGAAGGCATGGCTGTTCACGGCGATCATCGTGGCGTTGCTCGCGCTCGGTTGCCGTCTGGTGCTGTCGTGGGGATGGACGACGGTCCTGCTGTTCGGGGCGATCTTCGCGTTGATACCGGTCGCCGTCACAGGACACTCGTCGTCGGGCGGCTCGCACGACATGGCGACGAACAGCCTGCTGTTCCACCTCGTCGCCGCGGTGCTGTGGGTGGGCGGCTTGATCGCGTTGCTCGCGCACGGCAGGCGTGGCGGCGCGCACCTTCCCCTCGCCGCGACGAGGTTCTCGAAGATCGCGCTGGTCTGCTGGATCGTCATGGCCGTGTCGGGCGTGGTGAACGCGCTCGTGCGCATCACGCCGGTCGACCTCGTGACGTCCACCTACGGCTGGCTGACGCTCGGCAAACTGGCGTGCCTGCTGCTGCTCGGCGTGTTCGGCTACTTCCAGCGCGAACGCGGCGTCAAGGGCGTGATCGACGGCAAGCCGCACGCGCTGCTCAAGCTCGCCGGCCTCGAAGTCCTGCTGATGATGTTCACGATCGGCCTGGCCGTGGCGCTGGCCCGCACGCCTCCGCCCGGCGGCAGCACCGAACTGCCCAGCCGCACGGAGATCGCGATCGGCTACGACCTCGACGGACCGCCGACGCTCGCGGCCATCCTGTTCGACTGGCGCTTCGACCTGATCTTCGGAACCGCGGCGCTGGCCCTCGCCCTGTTCTACGTGCTGGGCGTGCGCAGGCTGACCAAGCGCGGCGACAAGTGGCCAGTGGGACGCACGGTCGCATGGCTGTGCGGGTGTTTCTCGCTGCTGTTCGCGACGTCGTCGGGCATTGGCCGGTACTCGCCGGCGATGTTCAGCGTGCACATGGAAGCGCACATGGTGCTGTCCATGCTGACGCCGATCCTGTTCGTCCTGGGTGGACCGGTCACGCTGGCGTTGCGCGCGTTGCCGGTCAACAAGGAGGTGCCGGGTCCGCGAGAGTGGGTGCTGGCCTTCGTGCAGTCACCGGTCGCACGGTTGCTGACGAACCCCTTCGTGGCACTGGGTTTGTTCGTCGGTTCCTTCTACGCGCTGTACTTCTCGGGGCTCTTCGAGGCCGCCCTGCCGTTCCACTGGGCGCACCTCGCGATGAACGCGCACTTCATCCTCGCCGGCTACGTCTTCTACTGGCCCGTGATCGGCGTGGATCCGTCGCCGAACAAGCTGCCGCCGCTCGGCCGGCTGGGGCTGTTGTTCGCGTCGATCCCGTTCCACGCGTTCTTCGGTGTCGTGCTGATGAGCTCCGCGACCGTCATCGGCGAGCAGTTCTACCGCGGCCTGGCGCTGCCGTGGGTGCAGAACCTGCTGGAGGACCAGCGGCTCGGCGGCGGCATCGCGTGGGCGGCGGGGGAGATCCCGTTGCTGGTGGTCATGGTCGCCCTGCTCACGCAGTGGGCGCGGCAGGACGGCCGGGACGCGAAGCGCTACGACCGCAAGGCCGACGCCGATGGGGACGCCGACCTCGAGGCCTACAACGCGATGCTTCGTAAAATTGCCGGAAAGGGTTAGCGCAGCAAGGACAGAAGATCAAACAGACAGCGGGCGGCGGAAACCGCGGACCGCGAAGAACGCGCCGATCACCGCGATCGAGCCGCTCGTGACCAGTGCGCCGAGCACGCCCGTGACGGGGTGGGCGAGCGCCAGGCTGCGGGCGGCGTCGACCGCGTAGGTCAGCGGGTTGACCTTCGCGATCGCCTGCAGCCAGCCCGGCAGGCCGTTGACCGGCACGAACGCGCTGGACGCGAACATCAGCGGGAACATCGCCAGGAAGCCGACGGTCTGCATGAGCTCCGCCTTGCGCACCCACGCGGCGATCGCGATGAACACCCAGCTCAGCGCCCATCCGACGACCAGCGCGAGACCCAGCGCGGCGAGGGTGCCGAGCATGCCGCCGTCCGGGCGGAAGCCGAACACCAGCACGCCGAACAGGATCATCAGCACCAGCTGGAACGCGGTGCGGACGGCGTCGGACAGGTTTCGTGCCAGCAGAACCGTGCTCGGACGGATCGGCAGCGAACGGAACCGTGCGAGCACACCGTTGGACATGTCCTGCACGAGCCCGATTCCGGACGCGAGAGAGGACTGCATCGCGGTGTTCACGAGGATCGCGGGCAGCAGGTAGTTGATGTAACTCATGCCCGGCGGGAAGTTCGCCGTGGACGTGATGCTGCCGAAGATCTGGCTGAACAACGTCAGCATGATCAACGGCTGCAGGATGCTGAAGAAGACGAGTGCGGGCGTGCGCAGCAGTGCACGCAGCGAACGGCCGGTCAGCACGAGGACTTGCGTCGGGTAACTGCTGCCGTGCCAGGTCAAGGTCGCCATGATTTCCCCCTAGTTCGCGGCGAGAGTGAGGTAGACGTCGTCCAGCGTGGGCTCCTTGAGGCCGATTTCGTGCGCCTCCAAGCCGTTGTCGTCCAACGCGCGCACGACCGTCGCAAGGTCGCGTGACCCGCTGACAGGGGTCGTGAGCGTGAGGCCTTCCGCGACGGGGTGTAGCCCCACGGAGTTGATGGCCGTCAGCGCGATGTCCACTTCGGACACCGAGTCGAGCGTGACGGTGACCGTGCGCTGGCCGACCTGGGCCTTGAGCTCGGAGCTCGTGCCGGACGCGACGACCTTGCCGTGGGACAGCACGGTGATCGAGTCGGCGAGCCGGTCGGCCTCGTCGAGGTACTGGGTCGTGAGCAGCACGGTCGTGCCGTCCGCGACGAGCTTCTCGACGATCTCCCACATCGCGAGGCGGCTGGCCGGGTCGAGGCCGGTGGTCGGCTCGTCCAGGAACAGCACCTCGGGGTTGCCGACCAGCGACGCGGCCAGGTCGAGGCGGCGCCGCATGCCGCCGGAGTAGGTCTTGGCGTTGCGCTTGGCGGCGTCGGTGAGGTCGAACTGCTCCAGCAGGTCGTCCGCGCGCTGGTGGGCCTGCTTGCGGCTGGCGCCGAGCAGGCGGGCGATCAGCACGAGGTTGTCGTGGCCGCTGAGCTGCTCGTCGACGGCGGCGAACTGGCCGGTGAGGCCGATGCGGCTGCGGACCTCGTGGCTCTGCTTCACGACGTCGAACCCCGCGACCTTCGCGCTGCCGCTGGACGGCGGCAGCATCGTGGTGAGGAGGTTGACCAGCGTGGTCTTGCCGGCGCCGTTGTGGCCGAGCAGGCCGAGCACGGAGCCCTTCTTCGCGGTGACGCTCACGCCGTCGAGAGCGGTCACGTCACCGAACTTCTTGCTCACCTCGTGGGCTTCGATCATGAGCTCAGTCATTTGCTCCCCCTGGTTTGAGTGCTCCGTGCAGGAACAGCTCCACGAGCTGCTCCGGATCGACCGTGGTCTCGCCGAAGCCCTTGCCCTGCAAGCGGTTGGTGAAGACGAAACCGAGCAGCAGGCGGGCGGCGTGTTCGGGGCTGGTGCGCAGGTCCGCGTCGCTGAACAGCTCCGCGATCGCGTTCGAGACGCGCTGCATGCCCGCCTGCGGACCCTTGTGCTTCTCGTGGTCCTCCTGGCTCGGCTGATAGCCGGACTCGCGCAGCGCGCCCATGACGCTCCACATGCGGTCCAGGTAGCCGCTGACCGTGCTGGTCGCCTCCACGAGCCGCTTCTCGATGGACAGGTTCGCGGGCACCGCCTTGATGCGGGCCACTTCCTCGTCGGAGAGCAGGGCCCGCTGGATGACGGCGTCGAGCAGCTCGGCCTTGTCCTTGAAGACGCGGAACACCGTGCCCTCCGCTATGCCGGCGGCGGCGGCGATCTGGCTGGTGGTGACGTTCGCGCCGGCCTTCACGACGAGCGGCAGCGTGGCCTGGACGATCGCTTCGCGGCGATCTTCCGGGCTCATCGCGGGGGCGCGGCGGCGGCGTGGTTCCTCTGACACGTCCGCAACTGTATGAGTGAGTCCTCACTCATGTCAATGAGTGGGCGCTCACTCACTCGCTTGGCTCCAGCGCCGCACTAGCACACGCCCCCGACAATTCCGCGGTCCGAGGCTCTTCAAGATCTCGACCTGTCCACACCCCGCGAGTTGTCCACAGATCCGCCGCCACCCCGCCCGCACCGCCCGCCTCCGGAGCAACCTGGACCAGAACCCCGCGACCTGGAGGCAAGCCCGATGTCCTGGAATTCCACCGTGATCACCGTCGTTGGAACTGTCGTCAGCGAGATCACGTACAAGCACGGCGAGGACGGCAGGACGAACGCGTTCTTCCGCATCAACTCGACCGAGCGCCGGTACAACACGGCGCTGGGCGACTGGGAGGACGGTGAGACGTTGTGGCTGGGTGTCTCGTGCTGGCGCAAGCTCGCCGACAGTGTGAAGACGACGCTGTCCAAGGGTGATCCCGTGATCGTCCAGGGCAAGCTGCGCATCCGTCACTACGAGAAGGACGACGTGAAGCGGCAGGCGTTCAGCCTGGACGCGTTGCACGTCGGGCTGGACTTGAGCCGGGTGCAGTCACTGGGCTCCGCCCCGCTCGTTGAACCGCGGGCCGCCGAAGATCTCGCCGGGGAACCCGTTCCGTTCTGAGCCGTTCGGGGCAACCCGTGCCCGGACTTCGGGAACCCGCCCGATCCGGCGGCAGCGCCGGAGAAGATGTACGTACTGCGAACCACGAAGAAGGAGGGAAGCTCGTAGATCGGGGCCGCTGAGGACCGATCGCCGAGAGTCGTTCACGTTCGAACGGAACGGGCTGGTCACCGAGTCGCGTGACGCTCGATCCGGGGGTGGGCGGCCGCTTGTCGGCGACCGAGGTCAGGAGCCTCTGAGCACCGCTCTACGATCGCCGCCATGGCCGAGTTCATCTACACCATGAAAAAGGTGCGCAAGGCGCACGGTGACAAGGTCATCCTCGATGACGTCACGATCATGTTCTACCCCGGCGCGAAGATCGGTGTGGTCGGTCCCAACGGCGCCGGCAAGTCGAGCGTGCTCAAGATCATGGCGGGGCTGGACACACCCGGCAACGGCGAGGCCTACCTTGCCCCCGGTTACACGGTGGGCATCCTGCAGCAGGAGCCGCCGCTCAACGAGGAGAAGACCGTCCTCGGCAACGTCCAGGAGGGCCTGGGCGAGATCAAGGTGAAGCTGGACCGCTTCAACGAGATCGCCGAGCTGATGGCGACCGACTACAGCGACGAGCTGATGGAGGAGATGGGCAAGCTCCAGGAGGAGCTCGACCACGCGAACGCGTGGGACATCGACTCGCAGCTCGACCAGGCGATGGACGCACTGCGCTGCCCGCCGCCGGACGCCGACGTCACCAAGCTCTCCGGTGGTGAGCGCCGCCGTGTCGCGCTGTGCAAGCTGCTGCTGAGCAAGCCCGACCTGCTGCTGCTCGACGAGCCCACCAACCACCTGGACGCGGAGAGCGTCCTGTGGCTGGAACAGCACCTCGCGCAGTACACCGGCGCCGTGCTCGCCGTCACCCACGACCGGTACTTCCTGGACAACCTCGCCGAGTGGATCCTCGAGATCGACCGCGGCAAGACCCACCCCTACGAGGGCAACTACTCCACGTACCTGGAGAAGAAGGCCGAGCGTCTCGCGATCTCGGGCAAGAAGGACCAGAAGCTGCAGAAGCGGCTGAAGGACGAGCTCGAGTGGGTGCGTTCCGGCGCCAAGGCCCGCCAGGCCAAGTCGAAGGCGCGTCTCGACCGCTACGAGGAGATGGCGGCCGAGGCGGAGAAGACCCGCAAGCTCGACTTCGAGGAGATCCAGATCCCGCCGGGCCCGCGTCTGGGCAGTGTCGTGGTCGAGGCCGACAAGCTCAAGAAGGGCTTCGGCGACCGGGTCCTGATCGACGGGCTGTCGTTCACGTTGCCGCGCAACGGCATCGTCGGCGTCATCGGTCCGAACGGCGTCGGCAAGACGACGCTGTTCAAGACCATCGTCGGTCTGGAGGAGCCCGACGCCGGTGTGGTGAAGGTCGGCGAGACGGTCCTGCTGTCCTACGTCGACCAGAACCGCGGCGGCATCGACCCGAAGAAGAACGTGTGGGAGGTCGTGTCCGGCGGACTCGACTACATCCACGTCGGCAACGTCGAGATGCCGTCGCGCGCGTACGTCAGCGCGTTCGGTTTCAAGGGCCCGGACCAGCAGAAGCCCGCGGGCGTGCTGTCCGGTGGTGAGCGCAACCGTCTGAACCTCGCGCTCACGCTCAAGCTCGGCGGCAACCTGATCCTGCTGGACGAGCCGACCAACGACCTGGACGTCGAGACCCTCGGCTCGCTGGAGAACGCTCTCGAGCAGTTCCCCGGCTGCGCCGTGGTCATCTCCCACGACCGGTGGTTCCTCGACCGCGTCGCCACGCACATCCTCGCGTGGGAGGGCACGGACGAAGACCCGTCGAAGTGGTACTGGTTCGAGGGCAACTTCGAGGGCTACGAGAAGAACAAGCTCGCTCGCCTGGGTGCCGACGCCGCGAGGCCACACCGTGTCACCTACCGCAAGCTGACACGGGACTGAGAGGGCAACGGCGACGTCGTGGCGGCGAGGGGCGAGGCGCAGGCGAACGTCGAGGTGAGCACGCTGGTCGTGCCCGCCTGGATGCTGCGTTGGCGGGCACCGGAGCTCGCTCTGGTGCTCGGCGAGCGCGCACTCGCGCTCGCCACCACCCGCCGCGACGAAGCCGACCGCCTGCGGGCGGAGTCGCTGGTGGTCTTCGCGAGCAATCGCGTGGGCCGCGGCGTCCGCATCGCCGACAGGGCGATCGACGCGCTGAAGGCGGCAGAGGCCGCCGGTGAACACGAGACCGCGTGGCTGCTGCGAGTCGAACTCGCGGCGTGCGCGCGGTCCGTGGGAGCCCCTCTGACGGGGTTCGCCGCGGTCACACCGGTGCTCGAGGCGCCGGACGTGCCCGCGGAACTGCGGGCCTCAGCGCTGGTGCAGGCCAGCGAATGCCTGGTCACGGTCGGCCGCGGCGACGAGCCCACGCGGGCTCTCGCCGAGGCGGACCAGCTCTACGTCGCCGACACGACGCTCGACGACGACACGCGTCTGCTGCTGCGCGGCCTGATCCGCGCGGTGCAGGCCGCGCAGCACCGGCGGTGGGGCGACCTCGCCGCCGCCATCGGTGCCGCACGAGAAGGCCTCGACCTGCTGAGCAGGTTCTCCGATCCGTGCGCGGACAGCGGCCAGGCAGCCGGCCGGCTCACGCTGGAACTGGTGCTCTCGCTGATGGACGCGAACCGCCTGCTCGACGCCAGCGACGTCGGCACCCCGATGCTCGACCTCCCGGTGCGCGCGCCGTCGGCGTCCACGACGGGGTGGTTGCGCCTGGCTCTGGCCACGCGCGTGCACCTGCCCGCCGGCAGGGTCGCGCTGGCCCGCGAGATGCTGCGCGAAGCCGCGGCGAGCGCCGAACGCCACCAGCTCGACACGTTGCTCGCCGAAAGCCTGCTCGCGCTGGCCCACGTGCACGAGGTGTCCGGCGAACTGGCCGACGCGCTGAAGAACCTGCGCTCAGCCCATGCCGCCGAACGCCGCCGTGCCCGCGCCGTCTACGCGGTGCGCGCCCGGCTCGCCGCCGAGTTCTCCGGTGTCCACCGCCAGCCGGCCGACCTGCACCAGCAGCTGGCGAGCGTGCTCCGCCCGATCGAGGGCATGCAGGTGGTCACCGACGGCGTGCTGACCGCCGCACTGAAGCAACAACTTCGGCAGTGGCGCCAGGTCCAGGTCCGCAAGGGCGATGGGCTGAAGGTCAAGCGCGTCCGGCGCGCTGCCGAAGACATGACCGTGGAAGGTTTGTCCGCGGCCCGACAACACGCCGCCGACCGGTGGCGCATGGTCCAGCCGTTCGGCGAGCCCGATGACAAGACCCCGGAACCAGTGGAACTGCCACCCGAATCCCTGCCGTCATCTGATTCCCCCTCCTCTGACCGCACCGTCCCCGCCTCCGGCCTGATCGCGTCCGCGGGAGCCATGGTGAGCGGCCGTCGCCGCGCCGCCCGCGTGGCCGCCGGTGAGATCGACGACGACCGGCCCACCACGATCGCCGAAATCCCCATCACACCAGCACTTCCTGATCCCGAGCCGCAGCCGCAGCTCACCGTCGAGCAGGAACGCAAGCGCAAGGTCGAGCAGCAGCTCATGGAGTTGCAGCGCGAGGCCCGCCGCCAGATCGAGGCGGAACGCCAGGCCCGCGCCGAGCAGCGCGCCCAGGCCGAACGCGAAGCCCAGGCCGCCGAGGAAGCCGCGCGCCAGGAGGCCGCCCGCGAAGATGCGGCCCGCCAGGAGGCCGCTCGCCAGGAGGCGGCTCGCGAAGAGGCCGCGCGCCAGGAAGCCGCCAGGCAGGAAGCCGCTCGCCAGGAAGCGGTGCGCCAGGAGCAGGCCCGTCAGGAGGCGGCCCGTCAGGAAGCCGTGCGCCAGGAGGAGGCCCGCCGCGAGGCAGCCCGCCAGGAAGCGGTCCGCCGGGACGTCGCCCGTCAGGAAGCGGCGCACCAGGAAGTCGCCCGCCTGGCCGTGGAACGCGAGGAGACGGCCAGAGAAGCCGCCGCCCGCGAGGAAACGGCCCGTGCCGAGGCCGCCGCGCGTGATGAGGCGTCGAGCTCCCAGTCGGAAAGCGTGCTGGACATGCTCAAGGCCCAGGGCCTGCGAGCAGGAGGCCGCCGCCGGGCCCGTGACGCCGAATCCCAGTCCGAAACCCCGTCGTGGCGCGTGGAACCCCCGTCGGGCCTGCGCCAGACCGACCCGGCGGCAGAGGCCGCGCAGCCGCGAAACTTCTTCGCGGACTCGGGTGGCCCGGCCCGGCCGGACTACTTCGCGGACCAGGACACCCAGGACGGTCCGACCCGCTCAGGCTTGTCCGCGGCGTTCTCCCGTGCACCGGCGGCCCCGGACTTCGGCCCGCACCTCGACGAACCGGCGTACCCCCTGCACACCCCGGCAGGAGGCTTCCCGGCCGCCGCCGCGGACCCGGACGAGCGCAAACTCCCCGACCTGGACTTCAGCGGCCTCGACTTCAGCACCCCGAAGCCGAGGCCCGCCGTCTCGATCCCCACGCCGCCCGCTCCCGCGGAACACCCGGACGAGGACCCGGAGCCCGAACACAAGCCGCTCCCGTCCATCCCGGACCCGATCCCGTCCGTGCCGACCCCGGCCGAGATCCCGCAGGCCCCGGAACCAGACCTGATGTCGACCACGTTCCTGAGCTCGGCGGACATGGACGACGACACCTCGGACGTCCCCACGACCCCGGTACAGGTGCAGTCGCAGGCCGAGCAGCCCCGGCCGGCGTTCGGCACCCAAACCAGCTTCGGCACGCAATCCACTTTCGGCACCCAGGCTTTCGGCACCCAGCCGGCCTTCGCCGCCCAACCAGGCTTCGACTCCGACACGGGCTACAGCACGCAGCCCGAGTCGCCCGAAGAGGCCGCACAGCCAGACCTCGCGACCCAGCCGGACGGCTTCGCCTCGGCGAGTTCCGAGGCGCCGACCGAGACAGGTTTCCGCGCGGTCAGCCAGCCCGACCCGGCCACCACGAACGACCCCGGTGATCGGACGGGCCGTCCCAGCAGCCGCCGCAGGCCGAGCGACCTGAGCCTCGCCGACCTGCTGGCCGAAGCACTCGTCGCCTACGAGACGGGCCGCCGTTCCGACGAGGAACAACTGGAAGCGGTAGACCTGAGCGCCCCGCACTGGTCAGCCGACGAACCAGAGCCGGAAGCCACCCCCGACCGCACCACCGAACCCGAGCCGTCCACCACCGCGGACGCCCTCTTCGGGACAGGAGAGTCGTTCGGCGCACAACGCCCCTCGGCAGAAGGCGCGACGACAGACCCGCAAGCAGGTTCGGACACCCCTTTCAGTCAAGGCAGCCCCTTCAGCCCGCAGCTGGGACGGTCAGCAGAGGCCAGGCCGTCCTCGGACGCGCTCTTCCAGCAGGGCCGGCCCTTCGGCTCCCAGGAGCCCGCAACCGCGGACCAGCCCAGCTCGGAGGCGTTGTTCCGGACGGGCCTCTCCTTCGGCTCGCAGCCCGACCAGGCGACGGATGCCCCGACCGGCGACCCGCAAAATGCCGCGGCGGACACCTCGCCCGGTTCGGAGGCGTTGTTCCGGCGGGGTGAGTCGGTCGGTGGCCGGCACGAGTCACAGGCAGAGGCCCAGCCCGGCTCGGACGGACTGTTCCGGCCTGGCCGGTTCGGCACCCAGCAAGACCCGGCGGCGGAGGCCTCGCCCAGTTCGGAGACGCCGTTTCGGCCCGGTTTGTCGTTCGGCTCCCAGCAGGACTCCACAGCGGACACAGCGTCTGGTTCGGAAGTCTCGTTCCGGGCAGGGCGGTCTTTCGGGGCGCAGCAGGATCCGGCGGAGGAAGCTCAGCCCGGTTCGGACGGACCGTCGCGGCATGGCCGGGACGGCTCCCAGCAGGATCCTGAGGTGGAAGCCGGATCCGGTTCGCAGACGCCGTTTCGGTCAGGCCTGTCGTTCGGTACCCAGCAGGACTCCGCTGCGGACTCCCCGTCCGGTTCGGACACGCCGTTTCGACCAGGTTCGTCGTTCGGTTCGCATCAGAACTCGGCGGCGGACACCTCGTCCGGTTCGGACACGCCGTTTCGGCCGAGCCAGTCCTTCGGCTCCGCGCAGCCCCCGGCGGAGCCCGAAAGCCTGCCGGGCACAGACCTCGCCTTCACCACCACGCCGTCGTTCGGCATCCCTCAGCCGAACCAGGATTCCTACTTCCTCTCCAAGCCGCCCGCGGAGTCCGAGCAGGAGAAGACCGGACCGATCGCCCCGGTGGGTGCCGCGCCGGACAGCGAGACCACCGGTCCCATTCGCCGCGTTCGTCACGACGGACCGGCGGGCTGGACGTTGCCCGGGGTGTGATGGTGGCCAGCACCACACCTCAAGCCTTGCCCAACCCCGTCCGGCCGGTGGCGGGGGAGAAGGCGCGGGGGCGGCGGGACGGCGACCTGGAGTGGGCCGGCCGGTGATCTCCCGCGGTTCGGTGGTGGTCACACCCATGATCGGATGAATGCTGTGGATCGGCCGGGTGCCGGGTCTGGTGGAGGTTGCCGGAGCCGGCTGGTGTCCCGGCGCGTCGCACGATGCGAAAAGCCTTGTCACCACTGATGATGTGACTCGATTCAGCCCACGATTCAGTGGTCCGTCAGTGCCCCTCCCGTTGCCGGTGACGGCCGCCACCCCATCTAGGGTGGGGTCGGACCCGGCACACAGAGGTGCCGGATAGCGTGGAGTCGCCTGAAGATGACCTCGACTGGAGCCCCGACCCGAACCGACGACATCTCTGCGGCCCCCGCCGCGGGTGATGGCAGTCCAACGGCCAGTCCTGAGCAGGTCCGTGACGAGCTGATCGAACGGGCCGCCGCCAATGCCCCCGAACTCGCTGATCTGATCCGCCTGTTCTACCGCCACGTGCCCGCCGAGGAAGTCAACGACGACGACCCGGTGGACCTGGTCGGAGCGGTGCGGTCGAACTACCAGCTCGCCGAGAGCCGCGTTCCCGGACGCGCCGCGGTGCGCATTCTGAACCCCACCCGCGGTACCGACGGGTGGCAGTGTCCCGTCACCGTGGTGCAGGTCGTCACGGACGACATGCCGTACCTGGTGGATTCGGTCGCGTCCGAGCTCACGCGTGGTGGTGTGCAGGTGCAGCGCGTCGTGCACCCGATCGTCGTCGTGCGGCGTGACCCGGTCACCGGTGAGCGCATCGAGGTGCTGCCGACGGCCGACCCGGCCGATCCGCCCTCGGACGCGCTGGCCGAGTCGTGGATGAACGTCGAGGTCGACCTCATCACCGACCCCGATCGTGCCCGCGAGCTCGAGACACGCCTGCTGACGGTGCTGACCGACGTCCGCGAGGTCGTCGAGGACACCGACCGCATGGTCACGACGGCGCTGCAGCTGGCAGAGGAGCTGGAGAAGGACTCGTCCGAGGCCACCACGGACGGCTCGAAGCTGCTCAAGTGGCTCGCGGACGGGCACTTCACGTTCATGGGCTACCGGCAGTACGAGCTGGTGCGGGAGGGCGGCGAACCCGCGCTGCGGGCCGTGCTCGCGAGTGGGCTCGGCGTGCTGCGCCAGGACAGCCTCGCGGCGCGCAGCCTCACCGCCGGGCCGGACAACGGCGCGCAGGCGCTGAGCCCCGACCTGCTGGTGCTGACGCAGGCGAGCGCGCAGAGCAGCGTGCACCGCAGCGTCTACCCCTACTACGTGGGCGTGAAGACGTTCGACGCCGAGGGCAACGTCTCCGGCGAGCACCGGTTCCTGGGCATCCTCAGCACCACCGCGCTGCACGAGGACGTCCTCGACATCCCGGTGATCGAACGCCGCGTGCGCGAGGTCATCCATCGCGCGGGCTTCCCACTGCAGTCGTACTCGGGCCAGCGGATGCTCGAGGTGATCCAGAACTACCCGCGCACCGAGCTGTTCTCGGTCGACGCCGACACGCTCTACCAGACGACGACGGGCGTCATCGCGCTCGCGGAACGCCGCCGGCTGCGGCTGTTCCTGCGCCGCGACCCGTTCGGCCGGTTCTTCTCGTGCCTGGTCTACCTGCCGCGCGACCGCTACACGACGACGAGCCGCCTCGCGATGCAGGAGGTGCTGCTCGCCGAGCTCGGGGGCCTGAACCTCGAGTACAGCGCGCGCATCGGCGAGTCCGCGCTGGCCCGCGTGCACTTCATGGTCCACACGGAGCCTTCGCGCACGCTGGAGCCGGACGTCCACGCGATCCAGGGCAAGCTCGCCGAGGCCATCCGCAGCTGGGACGACCGCATGGTCGAGGCCGTGACGGGCGACAGCGGTGAGCTCGGCGCCGAGTCGGCCACGGAGCAGGGCCAGCGGTTCGCCGCGGTCTTCCCGGAGGCCTACAAGGAGGACTTCAACGCCGCCATCGGTCTGGAGGACTACCGGCGCATCGAGGCGCTCGTCGAGGGCGGCCTCGACATGGTCTTCTACGTGCCGGAGGACGCCGAGGCGGGCGAGCGGCGCTTCAAGCTGTTCGTGACCGGCGAGGGCATCACCCTGTCGGACGTGCTGCCGATGCTGCAGCGCATGGGCGTCATCGTGGTCGACGAGCGGCCGTACGAGATCGCCCGCGAAGACGGCGTGCAGTGCTGGATCTACGACTTCGGCCTGCGCATCGACAAGGCCGCGCTCGCGCAGCTGTCCGAGTCCGACCTCGACCAGGTGCGCGTGCGGTTCCAGGACGCGTTCGCCGCCGTCTGGCGCGGTGAGGCCGAGGTCGACAGGTTCAACTCGCTGGTGCTGCAGGCCGGGCTCACCTGGCAGCAGGCCGCGATGCTGCGCGCGTACGCGAAGTACCTGCGTCAGGCGGGCACGCCGTACTCGCAGGACTACATCGAGGACGCCGTGCTCAGCCACACGAGCGTGGCGATCGCGCTGGTCGCGTTGTTCGAGTCCCGGTTCGACCCGCGGCTCGACGACTCCACGCGTGTCGACCGCACCGAGACGATGGTCGTCGAGACCGGCAAGCTGATCGACGACGTGACGAGCCTCGACGCCGACCGCATCCTGCGCAGCCTGCTCACGCTGATCAACGCCACGCTGCGGACGAACTACTTCTTCCGCGACGCCGACGGCAACGCCCGGCCGTACCTGTCGGTCAAGCTCGACCCGCAGGCCATCCCGGACCTGCCAGCGCCGCGGCCGAAGTTCGAGATCTTCGTGTACTCGCCGCGGATCGAGGGCGTGCACCTGCGCTTCGGCAGCGTCGCGCGTGGTGGCCTGCGCTGGTCCGACCGCCGCGAGGACTTCCGCACGGAGGTGCTCGGCCTGGTCAAGGCGCAGGCCGTGAAGAACGCGGTGATCGTGCCGGTCGGCGCGAAGGGCGGCTTCGTCGTCAAGAAGCCGATCGCCCCGACGGGCGACCCCGGCATCGACCGCGAGAACTTCATGTCCGAGGGCATCGCCTGCTACAAGATGTTCATCTCGGGCCTGCTCGACCTCACCGACAACCTGATCAACAACGAGGTCGTGCCCGCGCCGCAGGTCGTGCGCTACGACAGCGACGACACGTACCTCGTCGTGGCCGCGGACAAGGGCACCGCGACGTTCTCCGACATCGCCAACGGCGTGAGCCAGAGCTACGGCTTCTGGCTCGGCGACGCGTTCGCCTCCGGTGGCTCGATCGGTTACGACCACAAGGCCATGGGCATCACGGCCAAGGGCGCGTGGGAGAGCGTGAAGCGCTCGTTCCGCGAGCTCGGTGTGGACACGCAGACCGAGGAGTTCACCGTCGTCGGCATCGGCGACATGTCCGGTGACGTGTTCGGCAACGGCATGATGCTGTCCGAGCACATCCGGCTCGTGGCCGCGTTCGACCACCGGCACATCTTCATCGACCCGAGCCCGGTCGCGGACACCTCGTTCGCCGAGCGCGTGCGGCTCTTCAACGTGCCGCGTTCGTCGTGGGACGACTACGACCGTTCGCTGATCAGCGAGGGCGGCGGCATCTTCCCGCTCACGGCCAAGTCGATCCCGATCTCCGAACAGGCCCGCGTCGCGCTGGGCCTGCCCGAGGGCGTGGTCAAGCTGTCGCCGCCGGAGCTCAAGAAGGCGATCCTGCTCTCGCCGGTCGACCTGCTCTGGAACGGCGGCATCGGCACGTACGTCAAGGCGTCGACCGAGTCGCACGCCGACGTCGGTGACAAGGCGAACGACGCGATCCGCGTCGACGGCGCCGACCTGCGGGTCAAGGTCGTCGGCGAGGGCGGCAACCTGGGCCTGACCCAGCGCGGCCGCATCGAGTTCGCGCGCACCGGCGGCAAGGTCAACACCGACGCGCTCGACAACTCCGCCGGCGTCGACTGCTCCGACCACGAGGTCAACATCAAGATCCTGCTGGACCACCTGGTCCGGGAGGGGTCGCTGGAACAGTTGCAGCGCAACGAGGTCCTCAGCGAGATGACCGACGAGGTCGGCGAACTCGTGCTGGCGGACAACTACTCGCAGAACAACGTCCTCGGCGTCAGCCGGGCGCACGCCGCACCGATGCTGTCGGTGCACGCGCGTCTCACGGCTGACCTCGAAGCTCGCGGCGCCCTCAACCGCAAGCTGGAGGCGATGCCGAGCGCGGCGGAGTTCAAGGCGCTGGAGAAGAACGGCCAGGGCCTCACCTCGCCGGAGCTCTCCACGCTGCTCGCCTTCACCAAGCTCACGCTGAAGGAAGAGCTGCTGGCGAGCGAGATCCCGACGATCGACACGTTCAAGAACAAGCTGCCGGTCTACTTCCCGACCTTGTTGCGCGAACGCTTCGGCACGGCCATCCCGAACCACCCGCTGGCGAAGGAGATCATCACCACGGTCGTCGTCAACGAGGTGGTCGACGGCGGTGGCGTGTCCTACGCCTTCCGCCTGGCAGAGGAGATGAGCGCGTCGGCGACCGACGCGGTCCGCTCCTACGCCGTCGTCACCGAGGTCTTCGACCTGCCGTCGATCTGGCGTGAGATCCAGGCGCTCGACACCGTGGTGCCGACGGACGTCCAGGACAGCATGGTCCTGGAGACCCGCCGCCTGCTGGACCGCGCGTCCCGCTGGCTGCTGTCCAACCGCCCGCAGCCGCTCGCGGTGGGCTCGACGATCAACCGCTTCCGCGGCGTGGTCGAGGAGCTCAGCCCGTACGCCTTCGACCTGTTGCAGGGCAAGGAACTGCACGTGGTCGCGAGCAAGGCGGACCACTACGTCGAACAGGGCGTCCCGGCCGAACTGGCCCGCAAGGTGGCCGCGCTGCTCTACATGTACGGCCTGCTCGACGTCACCGAGATCGCCGAGCTCGCCGAACGCGAGTTCGGCCCGACCGGCGGCGCGGGCCCGGAGCGCACGCACCGGGAGACGGCCGAGCTGTACTTCTCGCTGTCCGACCACCTCGACATCGACCACATGCTGGACTCGGTGACGAACCTGGAGCGCGGCAACCGCTGGCACGCCCTGGCCAGGCTGGCTCTCCGCGACGACTTCTACTCGTCGCTGCGGGCCATCTCCGTCGACGTGCTCAGGGCGAGCGACGAGGGCGACACGGCGACCGAGAAGATCGCCAAGTGGGAGCAGGCCAACGCTTCCCGCCTGGCGCGTTCGCGTGGCGCGCTGGAGGAGATCAACCGGGTCCACCAGCTGGACCTGGCGACCCTGTCCGTCGCCGCCCGCCAGGTGCGGAGCATGGTCCGCTAGCAGGAGCACGAACGAGAACCGGGGCGTCGCGGAATCCCCTCCGCGGCGCCCCGGCGTTTCTCAGACGACCTGCTCCAGTTCCGCGCGCTGGGCGATCGCCCTGCCGAGCCACTGCCGTCCGATGACGACCAGCAACGCGACACCGATCGCCGCGATGGTGCCGACGGCGGAACCCATCCACAGCCCGAGGACCTCCATGCCGTCGGCGGGCGAGGGGATGTCCGCGAACGTGACGTAGACGAACAGCGACCCGAGCACGATGCCACCGCCGGCGATGGCGCCGATCGCGATGTTCGTCCACAGAAGCGCGCCGGACTCGAACACGGTGCCCTCACCCGCCCGCTGCAGCATTCCGCCCAACGCCACGGCGAGGACTTGAAGGCACGCGATGAAGACGATCGCGAACACCACGAACGGCAGCCGCACGGACTCGTAGGGCGGGAAGAGTTCGACCTCGCCCTCCGCGGTCCCCGGGATCACCACGACCTGCGCGAACAGGCCGCCGAGAACCGCGACGGCGAGCAGGGCCTGCAGGAAGAACACCACTACGCGAGACATAGATCGAGTATCGAGAGCTGCCTATCGATTTTCAATCGGCTGGTGTGGAGGTCCTGTGAAGGTTCGTGGACGGTAGGGTCCCTGCATGGGTGTCTTCGTCACTGGTGTGCGGCCGCGATGGTCGGACATGGATGCGTTCGGCCACGTCAACCACGCGAACACGGTGACGTTGCTCGAAGAGGCCCGCATCGAGCTGCTGTTCACCGAGGCGGCCCGCCACGGGGTCAAGGAACTGGCCGAGGGCATGGTCGTGGCGAAGCTCGTGGTCGAGTACCTCGCGCCGATCGTGTTCACCGGCGAGGACGTTCTGGTGGAGATGTCGGTGCGGGAGTTGAAGTCCGCGTCGCTGACGCTCGACTACGTGGTGCGCGGCAGCCGCGACGTGAACAGCCCGGTGGTGGTCAAGGCGGAGACGCTCATGGCGCCCTACAACGTGACGACAGCACGACCGCGCCGGCTGACCGAGGCCGAGCGCGATTTTCTCGCCGGGTGGCGGGCAGGGGGAAACGGTGCCTGAGCTGGTGTTGGCCGACGCGGCCGAGAGAGACGACCTCGGGGCGTTCGCCGCGCGGGCGGTGCGGCTCGACGCGCAGTCCGTGGTGCGGCTGCGCAACCGCGACGAGAAGCTGCTCGACGCGTGGGTGGCCACGCCGTTCGACACGCTCGCCACGCGAACCGTTGCGGGACAGGCGACTCCGGCGGACGTCACGGTGTCCGGGTCGGAGCTGCTGACGGGCCTCGCGGTCATGCGCGACGAACGCATCGACCCCGGTCCTGCCAAGGACCTGATGTGGCGCTCGGCCCTGCCGCCCGCCGAGGGCTGGCTGGTGGTCGACCGGCTGCCGGTCGAGGTCGTCGCGAAGATCGCGGACGAGGGCGTCGAGGTGGCCAGGGAGAACACCGGGCCACAGGGGACGCCGCCGGCCTCGTTGCTGGACCAGACGGTGCTGACGGTCAGCGGGTCCGGACTGGACGTGAAGATCGCGCTGCGGGTCCTGTTCGCGTTGTCGGGCATGGGTTTCCTCGGCGAGGACGGCGATGTCCGGGTGACCGCGACCGACTCGTGGCTGCGGATCGACGCCCGCTACGGCGCGGTCGTCCGGCGGCGCCACTCCATGCTGCCGCTGCTCGTCTGAAGCGCGGCGTAGGCGGAGCTCACCTCGGCGAGCCAGTCCGCCTCCTCGTCCGCGGCGGGCGTGTGGAACTCGGGGAGCAGGCCTCCTGGCCCGCCGCGCAGGGCCGCGTCGATGCACGCCGCTTCGGCGCAGGCCCGCGCGTTGAGTCCCGCGGCTGAAGCAGACGCCAGTGCCGCGTCGTAGACGGCGGCGTCCAGGTGGGAACGCAACGGGCCGATGAGCGCGTCCCGGATGCCGATCACCTGGTTCAGCAACCGCGCACGGGAACCACGCACGCCTGGCGAGCTGACCCCGAGCGCGGTCGCCAGCGGAGCCAGTCGCCGGTGGAGGAGGTGTCTGCGCAGTCCCGCGCTCGCCGACGGCAGCAGCAGGCCGGCGAGCAGGAACATCCCGGCCGGCGCGATCAGCAGGATCTGCACCCCGGACAGTCCGTGCTCGGCCCAGGGCGGGGGCGTACCCAGCCACACGGCGATCGAGTAGGTCACCTTGTGCACCGCGTACGCGATCATCAGCGCACAGCTGATCCCCATCAGTGTCAGGCTCGCCCTGAGCACACCGCTTTCCCGCGTGCGGTGGAGCCACGCGAGCCTCAGCACGTCCGCCATCGCGAACGAGCTGTAGCCCTGCCACACCAGCACGTACGCGAGGACACCCGCGTCGGCGTGGCCACGTTCGCCGAGCAACGGCAACCCGAGGCGCACCGGACCGAGCAGGTAGCAGACGGCCAGCAGCGCGGAGGCCGCGGCGAACAGTCGGGCACGGGAGCGGACGGGCGCATCCGGCCTGACGACGGCGAGCGTGAACACAACGGCGAAGAACGCCGTTCCCATGCTCGCCAGGTGTTGTGGCAACTGCGGGAAACCCGGCAGTTCCCCGAACGCGCGGTGGACGGGCCAGTAGACGGCGGAGAGCCCGAGCGCGGTCGAGATCTCCATGCACACCAACGCGAAGACCACCGCGCGGGCCGCCTGGTCGGACGGGTTGCGCCGCCAGGCGAGGCAGCGGTTCAGCGTGCCCGCGGCGATCACGGCGACCAGGACCAGGTGTGCCGCGACGGCCGCCGCCACGCTCAGGCCTCCAGCACGCGGCGGAAGCCCGACGCCCTGCTGGCCCTGGCGAGCACGGCGTAGGCGAAGTCCTCCGCCTGCCGTTCCGCGCGGTCGGAGAAGGTGTCGTGCTGACGGGCCAGCATGATCCGCAACGTTTCTCCGCCGAGGTCGGGAAAGAGCTGCCCCATCGTCTCCGCGCCGCTGTGCTCGTGCAGGACGTGCCCGAGCTCGTGCAGGATGATGTGCTCTTGGTGCAGCACGGAGGTGTGCTGCTCGAAGCAGAGGATGTCGGCGTGCTCGCCGGCGAGCCACAGCCCGCACGGTCCCAGCGACGTCATGGGGAAGGGCGTCAGCACGATCGGCCGGCCTCGCTCGGCGCCGATGCGGCCGCACAGTTCGTGGATGTCGAACGGGCGTGGCAGGTCGAGCTTGGCGGCCAGCCTGTTCACCCGAGGCCCTCCAGTTTGCGCAGCTGCTCGGTCAGCGCGCGGACCGCGTCCACGCTGCCGGGGGACAACCCGACCATCCTGGCCGCGGCGCTCGCGACCCCCGCGTCCCGCATCGCGGCCGCCAGCCCGATCTGCGCGGTGACCTGTTCGGTCGTCTGGTCGTCGAAGAAGTAGGCGACCGGGATGCCGAAGAAGTCGGCCAGCCGTTGCAGGGTGTCCTTCGTCGGGTTGGTGTTCTTGCCGGACCGCAACGCGGACAGCAGCCCGGTCGACAGGCCGGTCGCGGCCGAGACTTCGGGATGGGTGAACGGTTTCCGGCCGCTCGGACGCACCTCGCGGAAGAGGTGATCGACCTTCTCCGCCAACGTCCCGGGGGCGGCAGCGGCCTCGTTGACGTCTCCCACGCGAGAAGTCTACAGTCGGCGCCCGATCACTTTAATGACTCAGACTGCTGATGAGATCAGTCTGGTGATTACGGTGCCGGTTGTCTGGGGGGACACATGCGCATCCGCCTGCTGGGATCGGTGGAGGCCTTCGTCGGCGGCAGACCTGTTCCGCTCGGCGGGCCCAAGCCGAAGACGCTGCTGGCGCTGCTGGTGGTCAACTCCGGGCGGGTCGTCGGGATGGATCACCTGGTCGGCGCCGTGTGGGGAGAGGAACCACCGGACACGGCCCGGTCCTCGCTCTACACCTACGTGTCGGCGTTGCGGCGGGCACTGGGTGACGCCATCAGCAGGCGCAACGGCGGCTACCTGTTCAGCGCCGGCCCGGACCAGGTCGACCTGCACGAGTTCACCCGGCTGGTCGACGACGGCCGCGGACTGCTGACCGACGGCTCTCTCCAGGAGGCCGCGAGCCGGTTCGACGCGGCACTGGCGTTGTGGGACGGGCCGGCGCTGGGCGACACGCACGGGGAGTGGGTCGAGACGGAGCGCGCGCGGCTGGAGGAACTGCGGCTGGTCACCGTGCAGGACACCGCGGAGGCGAAGCTGGGACTCGGCCGCGGCGGGGCGCTGGTCGACGCCCTCACGACGGCTGTAGCGGAACATCCGCTGCGGGAACCGATGCGCGGCAGGCTCATGCTCGCCCTGCACCAGGCGGGCCGGCAGGCCGACGCGCTCGCCTGCTACCGGGACGGCCGGGCCCTGCTGCTCGACGAGCTGGGGGTCGAGCCGGGGCCCGAACTGCGCGCCGCGCACGAGAAGGTGTTGCGGGACAACGGCCTGGCGCTGCCCACGCCGCTGCCGAAGAGTCCGGACCAGCTGCCGTTCGGCATCGGCGACTTCACCGGCCGCACGCGGGAAGCGGACCAGCTCACCCGTCGGCTGCGCGCGGGCACGAGGCTGTGCGTGATCTCCGGCAAGCCGGGGGTCGGCAAGTCGGCCCTCGCGGTGCGCCTGGCCCACGAGGTCGCGGACCACTTCCCGGACGGCCGGTTGTTCGCGGACCTGTGCGGGCTGCAGCCGGTCCGCGCGGAGCCGGCGGACGTGCTGGCGGGCTTCCTTCGCGCGCTCGGCGTCGCGAACACGGCCGTTCCGGACGGCTTCGCGGAACGCGCCCAGCTCTACCGGACGCTGCTGGCGGACCGGCGCATGCTCGTCGTTCTCGACGATGCCGCCGATGAGCAGCAGGTCCGCCCACTGCTGCCGGGCGGTCACGGGTGCGCGCTGCTCGTCACCAGCAGGCGGCGCCTCGACGCGCTCGGCGGCGGCACCCAGTTCGGTCTCGACGTGTTCGGCGACGCGGAGGCGCTGGACCTGCTCGGCCGGGTGGCCGGGCAGGCCCGCATCGACGCGGACCGGGACCAGGCGCTGCGCATCGCCCGGCTGTGCGGGCACCTGCCGCTCGCCCTGCGGATCGCGGCGGCCCGGCTCGCCGCGCGGCCGCTGTGGCCGTTGCGCAGGCTCGCCGACCGGCTGACGGACCAGCGTGAGGTCCTGCGGGTGCTGCAGGTCGGTGACCTGGAGGTGCGGGGGAGTCTCGCGCTGAGCTACGACGGCATGCCCGCGCGGGAACGGGTGGCGTTGCGCCGGCTCGGCCTGCTCGGCGTCCCGGACTTCGGTACCTGGCTCGTGGCCGCGCTGCTCGACTGCCCGGTGCCGGAGGCGGAGGACACCGTCGAACGCCTGGTGGACGCGCAGCTCGTGGACATGTCGATGAGCGGTGGCATGGTCCGCTACCACCTGCACGACCTCATCCGCGCGTTCGCCCGTGAACGCGGTGAGGCCGAGGAACCGGTGCACGACGTCCACGCCGCCGCGTCGCGCGCGGCCCGGTCGGCGTCGGCGCTGGTGCGGATCGCCGGCGACCGGATGCCGCGCGCGACGTTCGCCGCCGACCGCCTCGACGCCGTGCCACACCTGGACGGGATGGTGATGGAGGAGCTCGCCGACCCCGAGCAGTGGTTCGCCGCCGAGCAGGCCGGGCTCGTCGCGACGGCGGAACGGGTCAGCGAGCTCGACCTCAGCGAGGACGCGACCACCCTCGCGGCGACGCTGTGCTCGTCCAGGTTCGCTGTGCACAACCTTTTCGGGCCGTGGTGGCGCACGCACAGCGCGGCACTCGGCGCGGCCAGGCGGACCGGTGACCGGGCGGGGGAGGCCAGGCTGCTGGCGGGGCTCGGCTGGCTGCGGTTCGAGCAGGACCGCTTCGACGAGGCGGAGGACTACTACCAGCGGGCGATCACCGCGTACGAGTCCGGCGGCGACCGGCGCGGCCTGGCGAGCGTCCGGCTGGCGCTCAGCAGCGTGCAGCGCGAGCGCGGCAGGCTGGCGGAAGCCCTGGTGTCGCTGGAGAACGCACTGCCCGACCTGGCAGACCCGAGCGCGATCGCGCAGGCCGCGCACGGCAGGAGCCGGGTGCTGACCGAACAGGGAGACCTGCACGCCGCGCTCGACGCGGGTCTGCGCGCCCTGGAGGCCTACCAGCGGATAGGGGACTGCCGGGCCGAGGCGATCGTGCTGCGCTCGGTCGGCATCGTGCACCGGGCCGCCGGACGGTTGCCCGAGGCGGCGGCGTGCTGCGAACGGGCGCTGGAACTGTTGCGGGACAGCGGTGACCGGCTCATGACGGCGTACGCGGTGCAGGCACTGGCGAAGGTCCGGATCAGGCAGGGCCGCGGCGCGGAGGTCGAGGACGACCTGGTGGCGTGCCTGGTGACGTGCAACGAGATGCAGGACGGCTTCGGGCAGGCGCTCGTGCTGCGCACCCTCGGCGAGCTGCACCTGGCGCAGGGCAGGCCGCACGACGCCAGAGACCACCTCGAACGGGCGCTGCGGTGGTGGGAGGCGTTGTCCCTGCCGCTCTTCCGCGCCAGGACGTTGCGGTCACTGGCCGAACTGGGTGACGAGGCGGCGTGGGACGAGGCACTGGCGGTCTTCCAGCAGCACGGCGCCCGTGAGGCACGCGAGGGAAAACCTCAAATCCGATCTTCAGATCGCTTGGAGGCGCTCGGCCCAGAGTAGGAGCAGCACCGCGGGCAACGGGTCCGCGAACTGTCTGGGGGCAAGCATGAGGACCAGGAGAACGTTAGGACTCGGCGTGGTCGCGGCACTCGCCGCGCTCGCGCTGGCAGCGCCGGTGTCGGCACAGGAGACCGTGCAGAGGCAGGGAACCGAGGTGCCGATCGCCGGACTGGCCGCGGCCGGCGTGGACGAGCCGATCACCAGGGGCGAGGTGATCTCCCGCGCGAAGACCTGGCTCACCGCCAACAACGGCGGGCCGGTGCCGTACGACATGGGAGGCTGGTTCGGCGGGTACCGCGCCGACTGTTCCGGGTTCGTCTCGATGGCCTGGAAGCTCGGCTCGAGCCGGACCACGGAGTCCCTTCCCGCTGTCTCCCAGCGGATCGCGAAGAACGACCTGCTGCCGGGCGACGTGCTCGGCAAGCTCGGTCCCGGCACCGGCGGCCCGGCCGGCCACGTGGTCATCTTCGAGGCGTGGGCGAACGACGCCAGGACGGCGTACACAGGCATCGAGCAGGCGGGAAGTCCTGGCCACACGGTGCGCCGCACGATCCCGTACCCCTACTTCGGCGACTCGAGCTACCTGCCGTGGCGCTACAACAGGATCACCGACGCTCGCCCGGTGGACCGCGTGAGCGACGTCAACAGCGACGGGTTCGGCGACCTGATCGGCGTGGACGCCAACGGTGAGCTGTTCGGCTACAACAACGCCACCCTGGTCAGCGGGGACCGTTCTCCGTTCACCGGCGAGACCTGGCGCAACGCCGGCGGCGACTGGTCGGCGGTGACGACGCTCGCCTCGGGTGACGTGACCGGCGACGGCTACGCGGACCTGGTCGGCGTCGAGGGCAATTCCCTTGTCGTGTACGCGAACGGCGCGTTGGTCAGTCCGGGCGGCAAGCCCTACGGCGGCGTCACCTGGCGCTACGACGGCGCCTGGAGCGGGGTGTCCCACGTAGCCGTCGCGGACGTGACCGGCGATGGTTTCGGTGACCTGGTCGCGGTGGAGCGTTCGGGTGTGTTGGTGGTGTACGCCAACGGCAGCAAGGTGAATCCGGGCGGCAAGCCGTTCGGCGGCGAGACCTACCGCATGGGTCAGGGCTGGGGCGGCGTCAAGCACCTCGGTGTCGCCGACCTCAACCGGGACGGGTTCGGTGACCTGGTCGCGGTCGACGGCAACGGCGAGTTGTTCGGCTACAACAACGCCACTCTGGTGAGTGGCGACCGCAAGCCGTTCACCGGGGAGACCTGGCGGATCCGGAACAGCAACTGGTCCGCGGTCAAGCAGTTCAGCGTGATGGACGCCAGCGGTGACGGCTACGCCGACATCATCGCGGTCGAGCCGGACGGCAAGCTGGCCATGTACGCCAACGGTTCCCTCGTCAACCCCGGCGGGATTCCCTACACCAACCGCACGTGGTCCGCGGCCGGCGACTGGTCCGGCGTCCGCACCCTGGCCTGATCCACCGAGCCGACGAGAAACGAGAAGGAAATGTCTTTCCTGCAACGACTTGCGGCTGGTGTCCTGGTGACCGCCGTGATCACCGGTGGAGCAACCATCGCCCACGCGACACCTGGAGACGCGCCGGGCGTCCAGGACGCGGACGAGGTGTGCGTCATCCCGCCGAACCGCGACCTCAACGTCACCAAGATCGTCTACCAGGTGGCCAGAGACCTGAGCGTGTCGGACAAGGTCATGCTCGCGGGCTTCGAGGCCGGCTGGGTCGAGTCGCGCATGAACAACGTGCCGTGCGGTCACCTGGACTCCGTCGGGGTGTTCCAACAGCGGCCCTCACAGGGCTGGGGAACGCCGGAGCAGATCATGGACGTGACCTACGCGTCCAGGGCGTTCTTCCAGTCGGCGATCAGCGTCGACCGTGCCAACCCCGGGCTGTCCGCGGGTCGGCTCGCGCAGAAGGTCCAGCGCTCGGACTACCCCGAGCGGTACGACCAGGCAGAGGGCACGGCACGAACGTTGCTGGCCGAGGTCGCGATCCCGGCGGACCGGGTGAGCGACGTCAACCGGGACGGCTGGGGTGACCTGATCGCGGTGGACGGCAACGGCCAGTTGTTCGGCTACAACAACGCCACTCTGGTCAGTGGCGACCGCAAGCCGTTCACCTCGGAGACGTGGCGGTACGCCGGTAGCGACTGGACCGGCACGAAGCTGCTGGCATCGGGCGACGTGACCGGTGACGGCTACGCGGACCTCGTCGCGACGGGCACCGACGGCACGTTGTCGGTGTACGGCAACGGTTCTCAGGTCAACCCCGGCGGCAAGCCGTTCGGCGGCGTGACGTGGACGTACCAGGGTTCCTGGGCGGACGTCCGGCAGCTGGCGATCGCGGACGTCACCGGCGACGGCTGGGGAGACCTGGTCGCGGTGGAAGGTTCGGGTGCGTTGGTGGTGTACGCCAACGGCAGCAAGGTGAATCCGGGCGGAAAGCCGTTCGGCGGGGAGACCTACCGGTTGGGCGTGGGCTGGGGCAACGTCAAGCACCTCGGTGTCGCCGACCTCAACCGGGACGGTTTCGGTGACCTCGTCGCGGTCGACGGCAACGGCGAGTTGTTCGGGTACAACAACGCCACGCTGGTGAGCGGTGATCGCAAGCCGTTCACCGGGGAGACCTGGCGGATCCGGAACAGCAACTGGTCCGCGGTCAAGCAGTTCACGGTGATGGACGCGTCCGGCGACGGTTACGCCGACATCGTGGCCGTGGAGCCGGACGGGAAGTTGTCGGTGTACGCCAACGGTTCTCTCGTCAATCCCGGCGGAGTCCCGTATGCCGGTGTGACGTGGTCCATCGGCGGTGACTGGTCCCAGGTGCGCACGTTCGCCTGACCGGTTCACCACGAACAGCGCCCCAGGACCCCCGGGGCGCTGTTCGCGTCAGGTTCAGGCCAGCCAGACCGCGGTGTCCGGGGGCAGCTGGTCGCCGTCCATCGGACCGGACGACAGCAGCACCTGCCCGGGAGGCAGCGGCACGGAGGCGCCCGAGGTGTTCAGGGCGCAGATCAGCCCGCCACCCTTGCGCCGGAACGCGAAGCAGCCGGCCGGGGCGCCGTACCACTCCAGTTCCTCACCGGCGAAGCCCGCGTTGGACTTCCGGTGCTCCAGCGCCTCGCGGTAGAGCGAGAGCATCGAGCCGGGGTCTTCCAGCTGCGCCTCGGCCGTGAGGTGGTCCCACTCGTTCGGCTGCGGCAGCCAGGTGTTCACGGCCGTGGAGAACCCGAACGGCGGGCTGGTGCCCTCCCACGGGATCGGCACGCGGCAGCCGTCCCGGCCGCGCTCGGTGTGCCCGGAACGCTCCCAGGTCGGGTCCTGCAGGGCCCAGTCCGGCAGCTCCACGTTCGGCAGGCCGAGCTCTTCGCCGTTGTAGAGGTAGATCACGCCCGGCAGCGCCAGCTCGACCAGCGTCATCGCGCGGGCCCGCTGCTCGCCCAGCGCGCCGCCGCCGTACCGCGTCACGTGCCGCACCACGTCGTGGTTCGACAGCGTCCAGGTCGCGGGCGTGCCGGTGAGTGCGACGGCGCCGAGCGAGTGCTCGATGGCCGAACGGACCGCGTCGGCGTCGAAGCCGGCCTCGACCAGCCGGAAGTTGAAGCCCAGGTGCAGCTCGTCGGGACGGACGTAGGCGGCGAAGCGCTCGTCGTCCTTCACCCAGATCTCGCCGACGGCCATGGTGCCGGGGTAGCCGTCCATCACCTTGCGGATCATGCGGTGGATCTCGTGCACGCCGTCGTTGTCGAAACGCGGGTCGTGCGCGTCGTCGGACAGCACGCCGGGGGCCTGCGCGCGGATCTCCATGTCCGGCAGGCCGTCGGGCTTGGCCATGCCGTGCGCCACGTCGATGCGGAAGCCGTCGACCCCGCGGTCCAGCCAGAACCGCAGCGTCTGCTCCAGGTCTGCGCGGACCTCCGGGTGGTCCCAGTTGAGGTCGGGCTGCTCCGGCGCGAACAGGTGCAGGTACCACTGGCCGTCCGGCACACGGGTCCACGCGGGGCCGCCGAAGACGGACGTCCAGTTGTTCGGCGGCTGCGAGCCGTCGAAGCCGCGGCCCTCGCGGAAGATGTAGCGGGCGCGCTCCATGCTGCCGGGACCGGCCTGCAGCGCCTCCTGGAACCACACGTGCAGGTCGCTGGTGTGGTTCGGGACCAGGTCGACCGTCACGCGGATGTTGTGCTCGTGCGCGTCCGCGACCAGCCGGTCGAACGCGGCCAGGTCGCCGAACATCGGGTCCACGTCGCGCGGGTCGGCGACGTCGTAGCCGTGGTCGGCCATCGGCGAGCGGTAGAACGGGGTGAGCCACAGCGCGTCGACCCCGAGCAGCTCCAGGTAGCCGAGGCGGGACCGGATGCCGTCGAGGTCGCCGACGCCGTCGCCGTTGGAGTCGGCGAAGGAGCGCACGTAGACCTGGTAGAAGACGGCGTCACGCCACCAGACGGACTCTTCGGCGATCTCGGGACTGAGGTCGGAGGAACGTCGCACGGGGGGTCATCCTGCCATTCGTCTCGCTGCTAAAGGACCCGAACGGGTGATGGGCGCTCAGGAAAAGCTGTTCATCAAGCTGTTCGCGGCCATCTCCATGTAGTCCCAGAGCTGCTTGCGGTGAGCCTCGTCCAGGCCGGCCTCGTCGACGGCGATCCTCATGCAGCGCAGCCACGCGTCCCGTTCGATCGGTCCGATCTTGAACGGTACGTGGCGCATCCGCAGCCTCGGGTGGCCCCGGTTGTCCGAGTAGGTGTGGGGGCCGCCCCAGTACTGCATGAGGAACAGCCGCAGCCGCTCCTCCGCAGGTCCGAGGTCTTCTTCGGGGTACAGCGGGAGGAGGATCTCGTCGGCCTTCACCTCTTTGTAGAAGCGCGCGACGATGCGGTGGAACGTCTCCTCGCCACCGACCTGTTCGAAGAAGCTCACGGGGTTTCCCACACACCCATCCTGACTCACGACAGCCACCGCGCGCAGGCCGCCCCGGCTGTTGGCTCTGCCATAGGCGTGTGAACTGGCAGGACGCCGGTTGATCATCGTCTCGAATGGGTGTTCTAACTCACTTGGCGGTGAAGCCCGCCTCTTCCAGCGCGGGCATGAGCTGCGCGCGCAGGTTGCGCTGGACCGCCCACTGACGGCCGGGGCGCGTCTTCACGGTGACCCGCAGCGTGATGCCCTCCGGCGTGAACTTCTCCACGCCCAGCACCTCGGGCTTGGCCGTGATGTCCGACTTGAGCGGGTCCTTGTCGGCCACCTCGCGAGCCGTGCGGTCCAGCACCTGGGTGGCCTCGGCGAGGTTCGCGCCGTAGCTCAGCGGCAGGTCGACGACCGCGACCGCGAAGCCCTGCGACGAGTTGCCGACGCGCAGGATCTCGCCGTTGCGGACGTACCAGACCGTGCCGCCGGTGTCCCGGATCGTGGTGGTGCGCAGCGCGACCGCCTCGACGGTGCCGGTCGCCGGGCCGAGGTCCACGACGTCGCCGACGCCGTACTGGTCCTCCAGCAGCATGAACATGCCGGCCAGGAAGTCCTTCACCAGGTTCTGGGCGCCGAAACCGATGGCGACGCCCAGGATGCCCGCCGAGGTCAGCACGGGCGTGATGTCCATCCCGACCACGATCATGATCTCGAGGAACGCGATTCCGAAGATCAGGATCGTGACGATGGACTTCAGCACCGAGCCGATCGTGCGGGCGCGCTGCTCACGGCGCTCGGAGATGAGGTTCCCGAGCGCCTGCGGAGCGCGTTCCCGCAGCGGCTTGAGCAGGCCCGGCTTCTTGCCTTCCTTGCCGGGAGTGGTGATCCGGTCGATGACCTTGCGCAGCATGGCCCTGAGGATGAAGGCGGCGATCAGGATCACGACGATCTTGATCGCGCCCGCCAGGATCGTGGGGCCGTACTTCTCGAAGAACTCGACCGCCTGAGCGGTCTTGTTCGCGGCGTCATCCACAGGACTCGTCGCCAACACGTGCTCGTGCCCTCCTACAACTCCATGCCAGTGGCATTCGCGAGAAACGTCAGCTGGTCCACGGCGAGAGCCACCGTCCGGCTGACCGATCGTCCGGCGTGACCGACCTCGGTCTCGCGGCGGATCAGCACTGGGTGCTTGGTCGGATCACTGGACGAAGCGTGCTGCAGTGCCGCGCACATCTTCCTGGCGTGGTTGGGGTCCACACGAGAATCCGACTCGAACACCGTGAACAAGACCGAAGGGTACTCAACGTCCGTTACCACTCGGTGATAAGGCGAGTAGGAGAGCAACCAGCCCAGCTCCTCGGAAACGCTTGCGCTGCCGTACTCGTCGGCCCACAGGCGTCCGAGCAGGAACTTCTCGTAGCGCACCATGTCGAGCAGTGGCGCTGAGCACACCACGGCCGCGTAGAGCTCGGGGCGCTGGGTCAGCGCGGCGCCCACGAGCAGGCCACCGTTGGAGCCTCCCATGATGGACAACTGCTGCGGCGTGGTCCAGCCGTCACGCACCAAACGTTCGGCGGCGGCGTGGAGATCGTCGAACACGTTCTGCTTGTTGGCGCGCATGCCGGCGAGGTGCCAGTCCTCGCCTTCCTCGTCGCCACCGCGCAACGACACGTGCACCCACACGCCGCCCGCCTCGACCCACGCCAGCGTGGTCGCGCTGTAGCCGGGGCCGCGGCCGATCGCGAAGCCGCCGTAGCCGGTGAGCAGGGCGGGACGGGGCAGGTCGGGCTTCTGCTCGCCGCTGACGACGAACATGTGGACCGTCGTGCCGTCCTTGGACGTGTACGCGATCTGCTGCGTCGTCACGGTGGGCAGCTCGACACGACCTGGTGCGGCCTCGTGCAGCACCGTCTCACCCGTGGTCTTCGAGAATCGGAACACCGACTGCGGCGTCACGAAGTCCGTCCACCCGAACCACAGCGTGTCCTGGTCGTGGGCGGTCTGGGCGTCCACGACGGACATGCCGTGCAACGAGCCCGTGCCGGGCAGCGGGATCTCCTGGACGTGCGCACCGGTCGCGGCGTCGTGCAGGTGCAGTTCGGACACCGCGTGCCGGGTGCGCAGGATGACGAGGTCGCCGTTGAGCCAGCGCACGCCGTCCAGCACCGAGTCCGGTTCCTCGCTGATCAGCTCGGTCCACTCGGTGGGGTTCCCGGGGTCGGCGACGCAGAGGCGCTGCCGGGGCGCGCCGTGGTTGGTGTGCAGGTAGAGCCTGCCGTCGCGGGCGACGAACGCCGAACACTGCACGCCGGCCTCGGTCAGGATCACCGGCTTGAGCGCGGCGTCGCCGTGCAGGTCCGCGATCCACACGGAGTCGTGCTTCATCGTGCTGGGCGCACCGCTCACGACCAGCCAACGGCCGTCCTGCGACACGGTGAGCGAGTAGTAGAAGGTGTGCGCCTGGCCGTCGCCGTGCACGTTGAGGTCCGTGGCCGGGTCCGTGCCGACGCGGTGAAGCCACACGCGGCGATGGAACAGCTTCTCGTCCTCGGGCAGCAGCGCCGGGTCGAGCTGGCGGACGTAGAAGAACTCCTCGCCGCCGGGCAGCCAGCCGATGGAGGAGTAGCGGCACCGGTCGATGGGGCCCTCGATGAGCTCGCCCGACTCGACGTCGATCACGTGCAGCAGCGAGTGCTCGTTGCCGCCGACGGACACCTGGTACGCGAGGCGCGTGCCTTCGAGGCTGGGGGACCAGCCGTCCAGGGTGGTCCGGCCGGACGGGTCGAGCGTGCTGACGTCGAGCAGCACGCGTTCGGTGCCGTCGATCTCGCGCACCATGACGACCGGATGGTCCTGCTCAGGGCCGCGGCGACTGAAGAACGCCCTGCCCGCGCGCCAGGTCGGCGTGGACACCGAACCCGTGCGCATCAGCTCCTTGAGGCGCTCGCCCAGGCGTGCGCGGCCGGGCATCGCGTCCAACCAGGAACGTGCCAGCACGTCCTGCGCCTGCGACCACTCCGCGGTGCGGGGGTCCGCGGTGTCTTCGAGCCACCGGTACGGATCGGCGACGACGCGCCCGTGAATCTGCTCGGCGATGTTTAGCCGCTCGGCGATCGGGTAGGTGATCGTCGCAGGCAGTGGAGTGGAAGGAGCCTCTGTCACCTTGTCAAGGGTAGCGGGCTCTTGAAAACGACTTCCGATAGGGAGCGAGTTCACCCCAGGTTCGATCACACATCCGTGACGCGTCACTTATCACACGTGATTTTTTCCTGGTAAGTGTGGTCTCCTATGGCTGAACCGGTGGAGGTGGTCGCGTGCCAGACCGACAACCGACCCCTATCGGCACCTCGCTACCTGGCGAGACGGCGCCGACGGTCCCCCCATGCCGAAAACCGCCCGAGCTGCGGGCCGTGCCGGATGGGGATCGAGACGGGGAAGGTACCGGTCCGGCGCCGGCTGTTTTCCCCTGGGGAAGACGCAAGGTCCTGCTGCTGAACGCCACGTTCGAGCCGCTCACGGCGTTGTCACTGCGCCGCGCGGTCGTCCTGGTGGTGTGCGGGAAAGCCGAAGTCGTGCACGGAGACGCCTCCGGGCTGGTGCTGCACTCGTCGAAGTCCGAGGTGCTCGTGCCGTCCGTGATCCGGCTGAGCTCCTACGTTCGCGTGCCTTATCGCGGTCGCGTGCCGATGACCCGTGCCGGGCTCATGCACCGCGACCGTTATCGCTGCGCCTACTGCGGCGGGCGGGCCGAGACGATCGACCACGTCGTGCCGCGCTCGCGTGGCGGACCTCACACCTGGACCAACTGCGTCGCCTGCTGTGCGAAGTGCAACCACCGCAAGGCGGACAAGATGCTGTCCGAACTGGGCTGGCGGCTGCGCGTCGTTCCCGTGGCGCCACGTGGCCCGCACTGGCGACTGCTCGCCGGCGTGGCCGAAGCTGATCCGCAGTGGTTGCCGTACCTGGGCGAACCGGCTGCCTGAGGCTGGTCGTCCTGGTCAGGCCGCGAGGGAGAAGTCGTTCTGGCGCGCCGTGATGCGCACGGAGTCGTCGAGCGCGGTGATCCGGACCGAGTCGTCCATCGTGATGCGCACGGAGTCTTCGCGTGCGGTGATGCGGACGCTGTCCTGCTGAGCGGTGATGCGCACCGAGTCGTCGTGGGCGGTGATCCGGACGCTGTCGTCCATGGTGATGCGGACGGAGTCGTCGTGGGCCGTGATGCGCACCGAGTCGTCCATGGTGATCCGCACGGAGTCCTCACGCGCGGTGATCCTCACCGAATCCTGCTGAGCGGTGATCCGGACGGAGTCGTCGTGGGCCGTGATCCGGACCGAGTCGGAGCAGGTGATCCTGACCGAATCGCTCGCCGTGATGCGCACTGAGTCGTCCATGGTGATGCGGACGGAGTCGCGGGCCGTGATCCTGACCGAATCGCTCGCGGTGATACGAACGGAGTCGTTCATCGTGATCCGGACGGAGTCACTGGCCGTGATACGCACTGAATCGTCCTTGTAGCTCGGAAGAGTGAAGGTCACGGCCTGGGGGCGGGTCATCGTGAACATTTTGTGTCCTCCAGCTTGCTCGGGGCGGGTGCGCAAGACCCGTATAGGTGAAAAGCTAAGAGGTGGGTGATCCGGGAACAAGACCCCAAACCGGCACCCGTTCGCCGCCGACCGGGTGAGGCCTGACCGGGTGTAACCGCTGCGCCGCACGAGAGCACTCATTGCCCTTACTGGCGGGTATGGACACGCTCCGTAGCGCTCAATCCGATGGAACGTGATGTGCGTCATAGCGCAAAAGGCGTGCGTGGACGGGGTTTTCGAGCGCTCACCGGTGCCTGGGCGGTGTCGCTCGTGGACGGCGGCGTGCGCATTGTCGCGCTGCCCTTGTTCGCCGCCGCCGGCGCCCACGGTCCGCTCGGGTGTCCGCTGTGGCCAGTCGCCCTTATCCTGCTCTGATTGTTCGTCGCGCTGCCCGCTGGCGCCCTTGTGGACCGCTGGAGACCGAGAACCGTTGTCGTGGTGGCACATTGGCTGCGCGCCGGGGTGACCGGAGTGCTCGCGCCGGAAGTCCACACCGGACACGCGACGGTCGTCGTCTTGTGCGTCACGGCCTTCGGGCCGACCTCCGCGGTGCTGTTCTGGTGGGCGCTCGCAGCCTGTTTCGCGCTCGACGCGCTGTCCTGTGGTTACTGGTAGTTGCCGTTGCAATCACAGCTGTCCGCGCGGCCGCGATCAACGCCATGCCGGCCGCTCTACTCCATCCAGGTGCTCGGCCTCGCCGAACCGGTGGTTCCTGTTCACATCGGGTGCACGGTGGCCGGTGCTCTGCTAGGCGTCCAGCCGTTCCCGCGGCTCGCGGCGCGGTGGGGCGCGGGACGGGTCGTGTGACCAGCGCTTATCGGGTGGTCGCCGGGGACTGTCGCCACTGGGGCGCGGGTCTCGCCGGATCGCTCGCCGAGGCGACGTCGCCGGGCACCGTCCACGTCGTGGCGGGCTCGATCGTGGGATTCAATGCGATCTTGCTGGCCCGGCCGCTCGCGCGCGACTGAGTTCGGCTACCGTACCCGCCGTGACCATCGTGGAGACCGTTCTCGTCTTCGCGTTGATCCCGCTGGCGATCTACGGCGTGATCACGCTGCTGACGGTGAGGCCAAAGGCCACCCGGATTCCCCGGTATCGGCCCGGCCAGGAGTGGGGCTACGCCCCGGTGTGGTGGAGCGCGAACCCGGCAGGGTTGAGCGCCGAGCACCACAGCGCCGCCGAGTCCGGTGCCTCGGACTCGACCGCCAAGGGAGGCGCACGTGGCAACTGGTAAAGCGATCGAGGCCGTCGACCCGTCGACGCTGCCCGTCGGTGCCGTCGTGACGAACAGCGGCCGGGTGTCCGCGGCGAAGATGTACGAGCCGCACGCGCCGGAGCTGCCGTTCACGCCCTCGCAGCTCGCGCAGCTGGACGAGGCGCTGACGCTCTCCAGTCGTTCCACGGGCCTCGACTTCAGCGTGTATCTGGGCGAGCTCGGCTCGAACGCTCACGAGCGCGCGCAGGAGCTGCACGGCTCCACCGAGCGTCCGACGCACCACGTCCTCGTGGCCGTGTCGCCGGGTGAGCGCGTCGTCGAGATCGTGACGGGCGAAGAGTCCCACCGCCGTCTCGCTGACCGAGGTGCCAAGCTCGCGGTGATGAGCATGGTGGCGTCCTTCAAGGAGGGCGACCTCGCGGGCGGCCTCGTGTCGGGCCTGCGCATGCTGACCGACCAGGCGGGCAGCGCACCGCGTTCCTGATCTTGTTCTCGAACGCCCCCGGCACGCAGCCGGGGGCGTTTTTCACGCGCTGACGTCGTTGCGGGCCACCACCAGGTCGGAGATCTTCTCCCAGCCGAGGCTGCGGTAGAGGTGCACGCCCGTGGTCGACGAGAACAGCAACCCGGTCGTCGCCCCGTCCGCCACGGCCTCTCGCACCAGCACGCCCATCACGACACTGCCGAGACCACGCCGCCGATGCGCTTCCGCCGTCTCGATGCGGTGCGCGACAGCGTCTTCCCCGACGACGGCCATCAATCCGCTGGCGGCCACCTCGCCGTTCGCCAGCACCTGAACCCCGAGCACCGGGTTCCTGGTCACCTCGACGGTGTAGCCCTCTGGTGGGTCGGAGAACGGGTGGCCGGCCAGCGTGCGCCGCATGAACGTCTCGTCAGGGCGTGCGACGACCAGTCCACCCGCCTCGATCTCCGCGATCACCTTGGCCGGCGAGTGCGTGGGGACGCTCAGCCAGCTCGGTTCCTTCGTCGCGGCGACGATTCCGGCCAGTGCACCGGCTTCCGCGTCGTCCGTGGCGATCCACTCGAACACCCGGTGCGACCGGTTCACGTGGACGACCAGGTAGCCGTCGCGGTACTCCGACGTCAGCCCGTCGGCCGCGATCCAGCCGCGGTGCCAGCGCTCCACCAGTTCGCCGATCATGCTTCCCCCTTGTCGTTCGCCGCGATCACGACGTCGGAAATCGTGTCCCAGCCCAGTTTCCGGTACAGGTGCAGGCCTTCCTCGGTCGCGAACAGCAGTCCGTCACTCGCGCCGGCCTTGACCGCCTCCTGGACCAGGGCGCCCATCACGACGCTGCCGAGCCCGCGTCGCCGATGCGCCGGCTTCGTCTCGATGCGGTGGGGCACAGCGTCTTCGCCCACCACGGCGATGAGACCGCTCGCGGCTTCCTCGCCGTCGAACGTCACCACGACCTCGATCACGTCTCCCGGCATCACTCGCACCGAGTAGCCGTCGGGAGGTTTCGGCGCGGGGTGGTCGAAAAGGCCGCGCCGCATGAACGTCTCCGGTGTGCGGGCGACCAGTCCGGCCTGCTCGACCACACGGGTCACCTCGTCCGGCGAGTCCGTCGCCACCGTCAGCCAGGTCGGCACGGACTGGAGCTCCACGTCTTCGGCGTGCTGCATCACGTTCGCGTCCCCCGCGAGGATCCGTTCCTCCTCCCGGCCGGGCAGATCGGCCCAGACGTGCCAGTTGTCCAGCAGGTCGTGCGGCTCCACCTCCTGCGCCCTGGCCCAGCCGGCGATCCAGCGGTCGACGAACGCGCCGAGCTCCACGCACCGGTCGAGCCGGTCGGCCAGGTCCTCTGTGGACGATTCCAGCACGACGTCGACCCCGTTGCGCCGCAGGTTCTTCAGCAGTCCGAGGAAGTAGTCGGGCATCGCCTCGAACGCCACGCCGGGCTCGTGCCACACGAGCGTGATGCCCGGTACGAACCACCACTCCTCGTACATCCCGGTGATGGCGTAGACACTGCCCAGGAACCGGCCAGGCCCGACCAGCGCCTCGCTCAGCGCCAGGTGCAGGCCGAACTCGTCCGTCGCGTGCCTGCCGTCGACGTGGTGCACGCCTGCCGTGGGGCGCGTGCGGGGTGCTTTGGCGGCGATCTCGTTCCACCACATGCGGCCCTCGGCGCTCAGCGGCGCCCACAGGTTCCGTTCCGCCGGAACGCCTTCCATCCAGACGCGCCACGCCCCGCGAGCGGCGGGAGTGGGCCGCTCGGCCACCGTCCAGTCCTCGCCGTAACGGGACTGGTCGAGCACGACGTCGAAAAGTCCTTCACCGGCAGCGGACGGGGACATCGACGCGACGTCCAGCGCGACCCCGGCGTGCGCCACGATCCGGCCGCCGCGGTCCAGGGCGCGCAACCCCACCCACGGACCCTGCTCGTCGACGGGCGCCGAGGGCCGGATGCGGCCCGGGTTGTCGCAGCCGATCAGCGTCACCGGTGGCCAGACGCTCTCGAACGAGCGGGGAAACCCTTCCACGGCACGACATGTGCCGGTCTCCCGCAGGTCCTTGTACAGGGTGTACGCCGGGGGAGTGCCGAAGTCGCCGCCGTCGATCAGTTGGCTCACGCAGGCACTGGCGACGAGATCACCGCCGGGCAGTTCGGCGTGCACGACCAGATCGCCCAGGAGCCACCACTGCGAGCCCGAGACGCCGAGGTGGAAGTCGCCGGTGAGCTCGTCCGGTGCGACCGTGCATCCGCGCAGCACCAGCCGTTCGCGCTCGGGCGGCACGGGATCGGCGAACAGCCCGTCGACGTCCACGACCCGTGCCAGGACCTCGTCGACGAACTCCCCGTCCTCGAGCCACCAGCGCACGACCTCGTAGCGAACTCTCACCGGACCTCCCCAGGACAGCCGCTCGACGCTATGGGAAGGCCCCGCAACGCGCGAACGCATTACGGGGCCTTCCCCACCACAGCTTACGAGCGGTCGAACTCCTGCGCCGCAAGGGCGCGCACGATGCCCGCGCGGCCCTCGGACACCAGACGGCGCAGGGCGGGCGGGTGCTCGTCCGCCAGCCACGCGTCAGCGGCCTCCACAGTGGACTTCGCGATCGACCACGCCGGGAACATGCCCACGACCATCGACTGCGCGCGCTCGGAGGTGCGGCGGTCCCACACACCCTTCACGTCGCCGAAGTAGCGCTCGACGTACGGCGCGAGCAGCTCCTTCTGACCGGGGTGCGAGATGCCCGCGATGATCGCCTCGCTGACCGCGTTGGGCAGGTCGTCGTCGTTCACGGCGCGGTCCCACGCCTCGTCCTTGGCCGCGGTCGTCGGGCGCAGCGCACGGGTCGACTGCGCGCGGCGGTGACCGGTGGAGGTCGGGTCGCGCTCCTCCTCGGCGGTGATCTCCGGCAGGTCCGCCTTGCCGTGCGCGACAAGTGCCTGCAGCAGACGCCAGCGCAGGTCGGTGTCGACGTCCAGGCCTTCCAGCACGGCGGTCCCGTCGTACCAGCCGCGCAGAACGTCCACAGTGGAGTCGTCGAGCACCGACGAGGCCAGCGCGTTCACGAACGCCAGCTGGTGGTCGGAGCCCGGCTCGGCCGCCTGCGCCAGTTCCATCGCCTTGGCCACGAACCGGCGCCAGCCCTCCGCCCGCCACGAGTCGTCGGCGTAGGAGGACAGCGAGGTCTGCGCCTGCAGCAGAAGTCGTTGCACCACACCGACCTCGGACTCGGAGTGCAGCCCGCCGAGCACCAGGTTCACGAAGTCGCGGGCCTTCAGCTCGGCCTCGCGGGTCATCTCCCACGCGGCCGACCAGCACAGCGTGCGCGGCAGCGGCTCGGCGATGTCGGAGATGTGGTCGATCAGCCCGGCCAGCGAGTCCGGGTCGAGGCGCATCGTGCAGTACGTGAGGTCGTCGTCGTTGACCAGCACGATCTTGCCGCGGTGCACGCCGACCAGCTCGGGAACCTCGGTGCGGTCGCCCGTCACGTCCAGCTCGTGGCGGTGCGTGCGAACGAGCTTGCCGGAGCCGTCGTCGTCGTAGACGCCGATCGCGATGCGGTGCGTGCGCAGTTCGCCGGCGCCAGGTCGCGCGCCGCCCTGCAGCACCGCGAACTCGGTGAACCTGCCCTGTGCGTCAACGGTGAACTTGGGGCGCAACAGGTTCAGGCCCGTCGTCTCCAGCCACTGCGCGCTCCACCACGACAGGTCGCGGCCGGACGCCTCCTCCAGCGCACCCAGCAGGTCCGCGAGCGTGGCGTTGCCCCAGGCGTGCTTGCCGAAGTAGACCCGCAGGCCCGCCAGGAAGTTCTCCAGCCCGACGTACGCGACGAGCTGCTTGAGCACCGAGGCGCCCTTGGCGTAGGTGATGCCGTCGAAGTTGACCTCGACCGCCTGCACGTCGGAGATGTCGGCTGCGACCGGGTGCGTGGAGGGCAGCTGGTCTTGCCGGTACGCCCACGACTTCTCGATCTTCGCGAACGTCGTCCAGGCCTGGCGGTACTCGGTGGCCTCCGCCTGCGCGAGCACGGACGCCCAGGTGGCGAACGACTCGTTCAGCCACAGGTCGTCCCACCAGCGCATGGTGACCAGGTCGCCGAACCACATGTGCGCCATCTCGTGCAGCACGGTCTCGGCGCGACGCTCGTAGAGGTAGCGGGTGACGCGGCTGCGGAAGACGTAGTCCTCGAGGAACGTGACGCAGCCGGCGTTCTCCATCGCGCCCGCGTTGAACTCCGGCACGAAGCACTGGTCGTACTTGCCGAACGGGTACTGCACGCCGAACGCCTTGTGGAAGAACCCGAAGCCCTGTTTGGTCTCCGTGAACAACCGCTCGTGGTCCATGTGAGGAGCGAGCGAGGCGCGGCAGTAGATGCCGAGCGGGATCTTGAAGTCACCCTCGACGAACTCGTCACGCCACTCGGCATAAGGGCCGGCGACCAGGGCCACGATGTAGGTCGACATCGGCTTGGTGGTGGCGAACGTGTGCACGTCCGAACCGCCCTCGCCGTCCTCGGTGGCGATGATCTCGCCGTTCGAGATGACCTTCCAGTCGTGCGGCGCCGTCACCTTCATGGAGTAGACGGACTTGAGGTCGGGCTGGTCGAAGCACGCGAACATGCGCTTGGCGTCCGCGGTCTCGAACTGCGAGTACAGGTAGACACCACCGTCGACCGGGTCGACGAACCGGTGCAGGCCCTCGCCGGTGTTCATGTACCGGCAGTCGGCCTCGATGGTGAGCTCGTTGGTCTCCGCGAGGTCCGGCAGCTTGACGCCGTCCTCCTCGCGGTAGTCGGAGACGTCGAGCTCGCTGCCGTTGAGCACAGCGCGGTGCACGGTCGCCGCCACGATGTCGATCCACGAGGAAGCACCCGGAGTCCGGCTGCGGAACACCACGGTGGTGGTGGAGCGGAACGTGTCCGAACCCGGCTTTCCGCCGCCGTCCGTCAGGTCCAGCTCGATCCGGTAGGACTCCACTTCCAGCAGCTCAGCACGGTCCTGAGCCTGGTCGCGGGTGAGGTTGGGCGCGGCCACTGGTCACCTCGTCTGCCGCGCGTGTGGTTACGCGCTGACGTCGTCGGGAATGGTTATGACTCCCGCATCCAATCACGGAACCGGCGTACGGGAAGAGATGACAGGGTGATCTGGTTGGGCTGATGGGGCGATAACGCCACCGACCGTCACTAAAGGGGCACGCATGACCGACAAGGCGAAGGTCGACTTCTACTTCGACCCTCTTTGCCCGTTCGCCTGGATCTCCTCCCGGTGGATCCTCGAGGTGGAGAAGGTCCGCGACATCGACCTGAGCTTCCACGTGATGAGCCTCGCCGTGCTGAACGAGGGCCGCGACCTGCCCGAGCAGTACCGGGAGCTCATGACGAAGGGCTGGGGTCCGGTTCGCGTGGCCATCGCCGCCGAGCAGAAGTTCGGCAACGAGGTGCTGCCGAAGCTGTACGCCGCGATGGGCACGCGCATCCACAACGAGGGCAACCAGGACTTCGACGAAGTCATCAAGCTGGCTCTCTCCGACGCCGAACTGCCGGCAGAGCTCGCCGAGGCCGCGCACTCGACCGAGTACGACGAGGCGCTGCGGGCGTCGCACCACCGCGGCATGGACCCGGTCGGCATGGACGTCGGCACGCCGACCATCCACATCGACGGCGTCGCGTTCTTCGGCCCGGTGCTGACGAAGATCCCGCGCGGCGAAGAGGCGGGCACGATCTTCGACGGTGCTCGGCTGCTCGCCGGCTTCCCGTACTTCTTCGAGCTCAAGCGGACCCGTACGGGTGAACTGGACTTCAGCTGAGTCCTGCCGGGCTCTTCTGAACTCTTCGCCTGAATTTTCTGTCAGAGGTGCTGGCTAGCGTCTCCTGACATGGCACACCACCGCGTCGAAGTCGCAGTTCAGGGCCCCTGGTCGTTGGCGACGTCCAGGGAGTTCTGGGAGGGCTTCACGCCGTCCGCGCTGCCCGCGCGTGCGGGAGAGGCGCTGCAGGCGACGTTCCTGGTCGAAGGTGAGTGGCGCCGTGCCTCGGTCTCCGTGACCCAGCACGGCGCCACTGCCGTTCTGGAGCTGTCCGGCGAGGGCGACCTCGACCTGGCGGCTTCCCAGGTCTGCCGCTTCCTGTCTCTGGACGTTGACGGGCGGGCGTGGCCGGACGTCGGTCAGCGCGATCCGGTGATCGCGTCGGCGCAGGCTTCCTTACCCGGCTTACGGCCGTGCGGCTTCTACTCGCCGTACGAGGCAGCGGCGTGGTCCGTGCTCTCGCAGCGGATCCGCGTGTCGCAGGCGGCTGTGCTGAAGGCTTCGCTGCTGCGGGACGGCGTGTTCCCGGCACCGGCGGAGTTGCTGCGGCTCGACCTCGACCTGCCCGGCCGCAAGCCCGAATACCTGCGTGCGGTTGCCGAGGCCGCGCTGGACGGGGTTTTGGACGCGGTGGCGTTGCGTTCTCTCAAGCCTGCGGCGGCTGTGCTGGCGGTGCAGCAGGTAAAGGGGCTGGGGCCGTTCGCGGCCGAGCTGGTCGTGCTGCGCGGAGCCAACGCTCCGGATGCTGTGCCGCACAACGAGTCCCGGCTCACCGATGAGGTTTCCGAGCGGTACGGGCGGCCGTTGGCCGAGGTGTCCGAGGCGTGGCGGCCGTACCGGACCTGGGCCTCGGTGCACCTTCGGGTGCTGCGTGAGCGGCGGCTGGGAGGTGCGATGGCGTCTGCCTGAGCATGCGCGGTGCCTGCCCTCGCTCACGAGACCGAGGCCTTCGACGCTGGTTGCCGGCAACGGTGCCGACGACGGCTGCCCTTGCTCGCCAGGTCGAGGTCGTAGGCGACGTTGCCAGCGGCGCCTGCCCTTGCTCGTCAGCCGAGTTCGCCGAAGGCGGTTCGCTGGGCGTGGCATCCGCAGTGCCTGCCCTCGCTCACCGGGTCGCCCTCCGGCCGCCACCGCCCTCAGGCCCACCCGAGATCCGCCACCTGTCGGCTCGCCAGGCCACCCACCGGTCGGCGTGACCGTTGCCAGTGGATGTGACAGTCTGACTGCTGTCAGCGCTGTGAGTGTCACATCTGTCTGGAGGGCTCCCGTGATCGAGGTCGTCAACCCCGCCACCGAGGAAGTCATCGGCACGCTCGCCGAGGGCACGCCGGTCGACGTCGACGTGGCCGTGGCCGCCGCGGTGGCCGCATTCCCGGCGTGGGCGGAGACCTCGGTGGACGAGCGGGCGAAGGTGGTCCGGGCGATCATCGACGGTCTGCGTGAGCGGGCCGGGGAGCTCGCGGCGACCATGACCCGGGAGATGGGCACGCCTCTCACCTTCAGTCAGAAGGTGCAGGTGGCGAACCCCGTCGCCATCGCGGAGGGGGTCGCGGACGTGCTGGAGCGCGGTTACTTCGAGCCCGAGGAGATCGGCAACTCGCTGGTCTTCCGCGAGCCGATCGGGGTCGTCGCGGCCATCACGCCGTGGAACTTCCCCCTGCAGCAGATGGTGGCGAAGGTGGTGCCGGCGCTGGCCGCCGGGAACACCGTGGTGCTCAAGCCGAGCGAGCTCGCGCCGGGGACCGCCGACCTGCTCGCCGAGATCATCACGGCTGCCACTCCGGCAGGAGCGTTTCAGCTCGTCCACGGCACCGGGCCCGTCGTGGGTGAGGCGCTGGCCGCGCATCCGGACGTGGACATGGTGTCGTTCACCGGGTCGACGAAGGCTGGTCGCCGGGTGTCCGCTGTCGCCGCCGAGACGGTCAAGCGGGTCGCGCTCGAGCTGGGTGGCAAGTCGGCGTGCATCGTGCTCGACGACGCCGACCTCGGGCGGGCGGTGAAGATCGCGGTCGCGAACTCGTTCATGAACAACGGGCAGGCGTGCAGTGCGTGGACCCGGCTGCTGGTGCCCGCGGACCGGCATGACGAGGCCGTCGAGTTGGCTGCTCAGGCCGCCAAGAAGTACACGTCGGCGGATCCGAGCGAGCCGTCCACGCGGATCGGGCCGGCGGTGTCCGCGGCGCAGCGCGACCGGGTCGTCGGCTACATCCGCAAGGGTGTCGAGGAAGGCGCGACGCTTGCCGCGGGTGGGCCGGAAGCCCCGCTGCCGCAGGGTTTCTACGTCGCGCCGACGGTGTTCGGTGGCGTGACGCCGGAGATGACGATCGCGCAGGAGGAGATCTTCGGGCCGGTGCTGTCGGTCATGCCGTACGCAGACGAGGACGACGCGGTGCGGATCGCGAACTCCACCATCTACGGGCTGGCGGGTGGTGTGTTCTCCGCAGACACCGACCGGGCACTCCGGGTCGCCCGGCGTCTGCGGACCGGGCAGGTCGACATCAACGCCGCCGCGTTCAACACGAGCGCGCCGTTCGGTGGTTACCGGCAGTCGGGCAACGGGCGTGAGTTCGGCAGGTTCGGGCTGGACGAGTTCTGCGAGGTCAAGTCGGTCCAGCGCTAATTGGGCTGCGAATGAGGCCATGGCGGCGTATCACTGCTGCCATGGCTGACTCGGCGCTGAGCATCAGGACCATCACCGACTCCGACCTCCCCGATTACCAGCGGGTGATGGCGTGGGCGTTTCTGAGCGACTCGATGGGGGAGGACAGCAAGTGGCTCAAGGTCCTGGAGAAAGACCGGGCGCACGCTGTCTTCGACGGTGACGAGCTGATCGGCACCGCCGCGGTGCTCACTCGCGAGATCACCGTTCCCGGTGGCCGGCAGGCACCGGCCGGCGCGGTGACCGTGGTGTCGGTGAAGCCCGGTCACCGGCGTCGCGGCGTGGCGTCGCTGATGATGAAGACGCAGCTGCACGGCATGCATGAGAGCGGCGAGCCGATCGCGATGCTGTGGGCGTCGGAGGGCGGAATCTACCGCCGGTACGGCTACGGCGAATACGCGACCAGCATCGCCATGCTGAAGATGCCGACGCGGATGGCGTTCCACCCCGGTGTGCACGTCAGCGACGCACGGATCCGTCAGGTGTCGCGAGAAGAAGCCCTGCCGGTCATGCGCGAGATCCACGAACGGGTGCGCGTCACGCGGGTGGGCTGGCTGAGCCGGGTCGAGCACACCTGGGACGTGCAACTGGCCGATCGCGAGATCGATCGCGGCGGACTCTCCTCGTACCGCTACTGCCTGCATCCCGAGGGCTATGTGGTGTTCCGGGTCAAGGCGGACAGTGGTTCGAGCGAGCTGCACGTGCGCGAACTGGTCTGCGAGACCGAGCAGGCGTACGCCGATCTCTACCGGTTCCTGCTGGACATGGACCTCGTCGGGGAGATCTCCTTCTACACCGCCTGGGACGACCCGATCCTGCACATGGTCGACAACCCGCGGATGGTCCGCCGCGAGGCAGGCGACGCGTTGTGGATGCGGATCGTCGACATCGACCGGGCTCTCCCGCTGCGCCGCTATTCGTCCGATGTGGACAGCGTGCTGGAGGTCGAGGACTCGTTGTGTCCGTGGAACTCCGGCCGTTGGCGCTTCACGGCCAAGGGCGGCGAAGCCACCGTCACGCGCACCGAGGACCCGGTGGACGTGTCGCTGGACATCGCGTCCCTCGGCAGTGCTTTCCTCGGTGGGGCACGGCTTTCCGTGCTCAAGCGCGCACACCGCGTGATCGAGCACACGCCCGGTCACGTGGACGCGTTGTCGATGGCGTTCCTCGGCGCGCGTGAGCCGCATTGCCCCGAGGTGTTCTGACGGAACTCACGGCCGCGGTCGCTCGTTGACGGTTCACCTGGTGTGGGAGGTAAAGCCGTGGCCGCCGTGGTGTGGATTGTTGTGCTGGTACTGCTGATCGCAGGGGTGTTCTACCTGGTCAGCCAGAGCAACGCGCGCAAAGCGCGGGAACTCGACGACGCCAAGGCGGAAGCACGCCGCTGGGTCGAGCGGCTGGGCGGGCAGGTGATGAGCCTCACCGGCAGCAACACCGCGTCGACGCAGGCGATGGCGGACGCGTCCGAGCGCTTCACCGCCGCCGGCTCGCAGATGGAGCAGGCCCGCACGATCCCGCAGGCACGGCTGGTCACCGAGACCGCGATGGAAGGCCTGCACTACGTGCGCGCCGCGCGTGAGGCCATGGGCATGGACCCCGGTCCCGCGCTGCCCGAGAGTGCCGGTCAGAAGCAGGCGGGTGCCGTCAGCGAGGACCGTCAGGTCGCCGTCGAGGGACACCAGTACGCCGCGTCGCCGCAGTCCGGTTCGGGCACGCCCTACTACTACCCCGGTGGCATGGTCGCCGGACGTCCGGTGCCGCGTGGCTGGTACTCCGAGCCGTGGTGGAAGCCCGCGCTCGTGGCCGGCGCATGGGGCGTGGGCACGTTCCTGCTGATGGACGCCATGTTCTCCGGCATGCACGGAGTCGGCGACTACGGCATGGGCGACATGGGGATGGGTGACGTCGGCATGGGAGACATGGGTGACATGGGCGGTGTCGCCGACGCGGGCGATGCCGGTGGATTCGACTTCGGCGACATGGGCGGCGGCTTCGACTTCTAAGGCTGGCAGGCGGGGCACCAGAAGAGGTTGCGCGCCGCCAGTTCCGTGGTCAGGACCTCGGTGCCGCAGATCAGGCACGGCTCCCCGGCACGGCGGTAGACGTACACCTCACCGCCGTGCCGATCCACGCGTGGTGCGCGGCCCATGGCACGGGGCATGTGCTCGGCACGGACGGTGTTGATCTGGCCGACCTTCACGCCGTCCTTCATCAGCACGACCAGGTCGGCCCAGATCGCGTCCCACAGCTCGCGGCTGACCTTGTTGCCGACCAGCAGCGGGTTCACGTTGTGCCGGAACAGCACCTCGGCGCGGTACACGTTGCCGACGCCCGCGAGGATCTTCTGGTCCATCAGCAGCACGGCCAGCGACTGCTTCGACCGGATGATCCGCTCGTAGGCGCGGTCGGGGTCGGCGTCGCGGCGCAACGGGTCGGGCCCGAGGCGCTCGCGGATGAGCTTCACCTCGTCCTTGTTCAGCACTTCGCACGCCGTCGGGCCGCGCAGGTCGGTCCAGTGCGTCTCGCCGGCCATCCGCATCCGGACCTGGCCCACGGGCAGCAGGACCGGCAGCGGCGACTCGGTGAAAGTGCCGTACAGGCCGAGGTGGACGTGCACGATCGCGTCCGGGCCGTAGACGTGGAACAGGTGCTTCCCGTGCGCCTCGGCGCGAACGAGCCTGCGTCCGTCCACAAGGGACGCCGCGAAGCGTCCCTGTGGACTGGTGACGGTCACGGGCCTGCCCGCGTACCGGCGCTGGTGCAGCCGCGCCAGGCGGTGCAGCGTGTGGCCCTCAGGCACGCTTGTCTTCGTACGCGCTGACCTGGTCGATGCGGCGCTGGTGCCGCGGCTCGCCCGAGAACGGCGTCTTGAGGAACGCCGACACGATCTCGGTCGCTTCCTCGGCCGTGTGCTGGCGAGCACCGATGCCGACCAGAAGAGCGTCGTTGTGCTGACGGGCGAGCTGCGCGGTGTCGACGTTCCACGCCAACGCGGCGCGGGCGCCCTTCACCTTGTTCGCGGCGATCTGCTCGCCGTTGCCGGAGCCGCCGATCACGACGCCGAGGCTGCCGGGGTCCGCGACGACCTTCTCCGCGGCGTCGACGCAGAACGACACGTAGTCGTCCAGAGCGTCGTACTCGTGGGCGCCGACGTCGACGACCTCGTAGCCCTGCTCGGTGAGAGCCGTGGACAGGTGGGACTTCAGTTCGAAGCCAGCGTGGTCTGCTGCCAGATAAACGCGCACGTCACGGAGTCTGACACGCTGGTGGGTGTGTTCAGCCAGGAGGGGTACCAGCTGAAGCTGGAATGGGGGCCCGAGGGCGTAGGCGCTCTGCGGGACTGTGACGTGCTGATAGTCGTCGACGTGCTGTCGTTCACGACGTCCGTCGACCTGGTCGTGGGCAACGGCGGGCAGGTGCGGCCGTCTCGGTGGAAGCCGGCGTCGGGCAAGACGCTGCGACCAGCATCACTCGCCGAGACGACCGGATTGGTCGAGCTGCCGTCGCCGAACGGGTCGAACCTGTGCTTCCTCGCCGCCGAGACAGGCGCCCACGTGCTCGCGGCCTGCCTGCGCAACGCCTCGGCGGTGGCCAGGCGCGCTCAGGAGCTGGGGCAGACCATCGGCGTGATCCCGGGCGGCGAGCGGTGGGGCCTCGACATCCTCAACGCGGGTCCGCGCGAGTTCGGACCGCTGCGGCCGTGCGTCGAGGATTACCTGGGTGCGGGCGCGGTGCTCGCGGCGCTGGAGGGCAAGGCCTCTCCTGAGGCGCAGCTCGCGGCCACGGCGTTCCGCAACACCGACGTCGAGACCGCCGTGCGGGAGTGCGGCTCCGGCCGCGAGCTGATCGAGAACGGTCACGCCGCGGACGTGGACCTGGCCGTCCGGATCGGCGTGAGCGACGCCGTGCCCGTGCTGGTCGACGGGGTGCTGCGGTGATCGAGATCGCGGACGGGATCTTCGTCCTCCGGCACACCGAGCTGGACCTGACGCTCGGTCTCATCACCGGATCAGGTGATTCGCTGCTCGTCGACTCCGGCATGGACCCGGCACTCGCGCGCCAGGTGAGGCCGTCGCGGATCGTCTTCACGCACAACCACTTCGACCACGTGCTGGCCACCGAGGCGTTCCTGCCGTGCGAGGTGTGGGCGCACGAGGACTGCGTCGTCGACGACAGCCTCCTCGACGACCGCGCCAAGCACTACGACGACCCGTTCGAAGGCACGCTCATCGCGCCCACGCACACGTTCCGCGACACCATCACGCTCGACGTCGGCGGCCGCCGGGTCGACCTGCACCACTTCGGCCCCGCGCACAGCTCGCACGACGTGATCGTGCACGTGCCGGACGCCGGCGTCGTGTTCGCCGGCGACCTGGTGGAACAGGGCGCTCCCGCTCAGGCCGGTCCGGACGCGACGCCGGCGAACTGGCGCCACGTCCTCGATCTGATGCTCGAGCTGGACCCGCGGATCGTCGTGCCCGGCCACGGCGACCCGGTCGACGCTCGGTTCGTCCGTGAGATGGCTATCCCGGAGGCCAGGTGAGACCGCGTCCACCCAGGACGTGGCAGTGCACGTGGAAGACGGTCTGGCCGCCGTCCCTGCCGGTGTTGAAGACGAGCCGGTAACCGGACTCGTCGATGCCCTCGGCCTTCGCGACCTGGTGCGCGGTGGCGAGGATCTGCCCCGCGAGCACCGGGTCGACGTCGCCGATCGCCGTGTGGTGCTCCTTGGGGATCACCAGGACGTGCGTGGGCGCCTTGGGGTCGATGTCGCGGAACGCGAGCGTCGTGTCGGTCTCCGTCACCAGGGTCGCCGGGATCTCGCCCGCGACGATCCGGCAGAACAGGCAGTCGGTCACGCCCGCATCGTATTGGTACCGATGGACTCTGTCGTTCATGCCCGCCGACGTTGAATCATGACGGGGTGAAGGGCACCAAACTGCTGGTCGTAGTGCGGTGCCTCATCAGTTTCGCGATCGGTGTGCTGCTTCTGATCCTCGCGATCCGCTTCGGTGAGGCGCTCTGGCGGGCCGTGCAGTAGTTCCTCAGTGGACGAAGCAGAACTCGTTCCCCTCGAGGTCGCGCATGACCTGGAAGCTGCCCTGCTCGTCCGTGACGATCACGCCTTCGCGGGTGCCGCCCAGACTGACCGCCTTCACGACCGCCGCCTCGATGTCGTCGACCTCGAAGTCGAGGTGCAGCCGGTTCTTCACGTCCTTGCGCTCCGGCACCGGCTGGAACGACATCCGCACGCCACCGGGCGGTTCGACGTGCGCCCACCCGTGCTCGCGGTTCACCGGCTCGCCGCCGAGCAGTTCGGCCCAGAACCGGACGAGCCGGGACGGGTCGTTGCTGTCGACGACGATCTGCTGCAGCCTCACGTCTTCACCAGATTCTCTCGGGCCCAGTCGCAACACAGGTCGAGCAGTCCGAGCACCTTGCGGCCCTGTGCCGTCAGCTCGTACTCGACCCGCGGCGGATTCTCGTCGAACGCCTCGCGCGCCACCGTTCCCTCGCGCTCCATCGCCCGCAACGTCTCGGTGAGCACCTTGGGCGTCACGCCCGGCAGTTCGGCACGGAGTTCGGTGAACCGCCGACGCCCGTCCTGCAACGCCCGCAGCACGTGCGCGGTCCACTTGTCACCGATGCGGTACGGCAGGTCCCCATGCGTGCATTCCACCTGCTCACCCCCGATATCGTTGCGGAAACCGGACACCCGCACCCTACCTTCGCGCTCATGGCGAAGATCGTTGTGTTCGGAGCGTCCGGCAAGGCAGGCAAGGAGATCGCGGCCGTCGCGGAGGCTCGCGGCCACGAGGTGACCAGGATCGGGCGCGACCCCGGTGTGCAGGCCGCGGCCGAGGTGGCGGCGGGCTACGACGTCGCGGTGAGTTCGGTGGCCGACCTCTCGCGCGACGCGGCGGAGTTCTACCGCGAGGCCGCAAGTGCGCTCGTGGCGTCCGGTGCCGGCCGGATCATCGTGGTCGGCATCTACACGTTGCTGGAGACCTCGCCGGGCGTGCGGGTCATCGACGGCCCGGACTTCCCGGACGAGCACAAGCCGTTCTGCCTCGGCCATGCGGCGGGGGTCGAGGTGCTGGCCGAATCCGAGGCGGACTGGCTGGTCATGAGCCCGTCCGGCAACTTCGGCGGCACGCCCACGGGCCGGTACCGCCTGAGCGAGGTCGATCCGGCGGACGAACTGACCTACGAGGACTTCGCCGTGGCCGTGGTGGACGAAATCGACGACCCAAAGCACCGCTGCACGCAGATCGGTGTGGCGTCGGCGTGACCTAGCTCACGAGAAAGGGCCGAGTGCTGATGCACTCGGCCCTTCGTCAGAGCGGGCGACGGGAATCGAACCCGCGTAGCTAGTTTGGAAGACTAGGGCTCTACCATTGAGCTACGCCCGCGTTTGCCGCCCTTGAGGGGCTGCGGTTATTACCTTAGCGGGTGGCGGTAAGATAGGTACAACCGGGGCGTGGCGCAGCTTGGTAGCGCACCCGCTTTGGGAGCGGGGGGTCGCAGGTTCAAATCCTGTCGCCCCGATCGGTTGTCGAACGCCCTCGGCGAAGGAACCTCGCCGAGGGCTTTTGGCTCATTTCACCAGGTAGCGGCTTGCCCAGGCGGCGAGCACCTCCGCCACGTACGCGGCGTCCGCGTGGTCGGTCAGCAGGTGGTCGGCACCGTCCAGCGAGACGAACGACTTGGGGTGGCGGGCCGAGTCGAAGATCAGCCGGGCGTTGTCCACACCGACCGTGTCGTCCTGCGGGGAGTGCATGACGAGCAGCGCGCGGTCGAGGCCGGCGATGCACGCGGTCTGGTTCTGCTGGTTGATGTCGAGCAGGAAGTCGTTGCTGATCCGGAACGGCCGCCCGGCGAGCAGCACCTCGGCGACGCCGTGCGCCTCGATCTTCTCCTTGGACGGGCCGAGCAGGTGCTCGACGTGGGTGGTGTCGGCGGGGGCGCCGATCGTGACGACGGCCTTGACCTCCGGCACCTGACGCGCCGCGGCCAGCACAGCAGCGCCGCCCAGTGAGTGTCCGATGAGGACGCTCGGGGCTCCGATGGTGTCGCGCAGGTGGTTGGCCGCGCACACGAGGTCGTCGACGTTGGACGTGAACGTGGTGTTGGCGAAGTCGCCGTCGGACTGGCCGAGGCCGGTGAAGTCGAACCGCAGCACCGCCACGCCGCGCTCGGCGAGCCGGCGGGAGATCCGGGTGGCCGCCACCGAGTCCTTGCCGCAGGTGAAGCAGTGCGCGAACACGGCGGTGGCCACCACGTCGCCGGCGGGCAGTTCCAGCCGGCCCGCCAGTGCCTGGCCGTCGATGCCCGCGAAGACCGCTTTCCGGTTGTCCATGACCTCTATGGTGCGTCACGTGCGCTACCAGTACCTCGACGACCGGCTGCGGCAGGCGTTCGACCACGCCGGCCTCGACCGCGGGCAGCGGGCGTTGCTGCAGGGCGTGCTGCGCGCACTGGACCCGGACGCGCACCTCGGCGAGCACGTCGCGGGCCTCAACAGCGCCGTTCTCGCCGTCACGCGTGCCAGGACGGCCCTGGAGAGTCACGCGACGGAGGACCAGCCGCGGTGGAACCTGTTGCGCCGCATCATCACCACTTCGCTGGCGTGCATGGACGCGGCGAGGCCCGCGTACGCCCACGGCGGCGCCGAGGAACTCGCCGAGGCGCGCAAGGTCCTGCGGGGCGTGGACGCGGCCATCGTGGCGGACGGGCAGCGGCTCGATCCTCAGGTGACGGCCGCCGCGGCCGCGAAGCTCGACCCGGAAACGCTCGAAAAGGCCGTGAAGGGGTGGATCGCTCCACTGTGGAACGGCGTCGGGCTTCCGTTGCGCACCAGGATGATCGCCGAGATCGCCGTTGTCGTGGCGATGCACGGGCGGGATGGAAGGCAGCTTCGCACGGATCTGCTGCGGTGGCTCAAGAAGCCCGGTGATCTGGCCGATGTGTTGTGGCCCCGGGAGCAACGGCACGTCGTCGCGCTCGTGGTGAGGGGCGCGCGAGTGCTCAGGCACCTGGACGAGCTGCTTCCCGAGGCGCGGCAGGAACCGTTGCACCGCAACAGGTTGCCCAAGGACGACTTCCTGAAGGACGCCGTCACCGGGTCGTCGGTGCTGGTACGGGTGCCGGTGGAGGCCGCGGACGTGCACACGGCCGCACTGAGGGCCCGCCGGATCCTCAGCGAGGTGCTCGACCAGTACGCGGCGGGGGAGCGGCTCACCGAGCTGACCATCGCGCCGGTCTGGCAGGTCAGCGCGCCGGGCGGCCGGGTCACCCGCGGCACCGAGCACCAGCGCACCGTCGGCAACGCCTATCCGCTCACCGCGTACTGGCCCGCCGAACTGCGCAGCGCGATGCGGGTGGCGAACCTGGCGCGGCAGGTCGACGCGCCGATGGCGAGCGCAGGGCTGGCGTGGAGTGCGCTGGAGGCGACGGGGCTGGATCCGAGCAAGATCGCATGGCTGGCCAAGGCCTGTGCGCTGCAGATGTTGCGGCAGCACCTTGTCAGCCTGCACGTCGTGGTCACCAACCACGACACCGAACTGCGCAAACCGCTCGACGAGCACGTGCCGACCACCGGCGTGAAGCACCACCTGAAGTCGGTGGACGCCTGGCTGGAGGTGCTGATCGGTCACAACCGCCCGGACGCACGGCTCGACGCCGCCCAGAAGGCCATCACCGCGCTCGCCGAGAGTGAGGGAGGTCTCGTTCAGGACCTCGCGGAACTCTGGCGCGACCGGCTCGCGGACTCGAAGGTCCTCGCCGGTTGGCTGCGTGAACAGGAGGACACCGCCGCCGCGCTGCTGGAGTGGCTCTACGTCACCAGGAACCTGGCGTTCCACGCGGGACGGTTCGCCTCGCCCGCCGACACGCTGACCGCGCACGGCGGGCAGGCCGTCGCCGATCTCACACTCGAGTTCCTCGGAAACTGGCGGACCGTCGAAAGACGTGGCCAGGACGAACGACGGAGCCGGCAGGAGACCTCCGCCGTGGAGATCTACCGCCGGCTCGCGCAACGACAGGATCAGCTGGTGGCCCGGCTCAAGCGAGCGGGGTCCGTGCGCAGGCTCAGTGTCGAGGACATCTCCGGCCCCGACGAGAAGTGGTGGTCGCGGGGCAGGAGTTGACGCCCGCCAAACCAGAACAATAGTTACGGCTTGGGCTTCGTCAGCCAGTCCTCTACCCGGTCCGGGTTCGCCTCGACCCACCGCTTCGCCGCCTCGTCGGGCGACATCTTGTACTTCGCGATGAACGACGCGACCGTGTCCTGCTCGTCGTTGCTCCACTGGAAGTTCTGGATCAGCCTGGCCGCGGGGCCGCCCTTGTCCATGAACTTCTTGGCAGCGATCTTGTCGAGCTCGTAGCGCGGGTAGTCGCAGGCGACCTGGGCCGCGTCCGCGTCACAGCCCGCCTTGTACTCGGGCAGCTCGATCTTCACCAGCTCGATGTCGAGGTGCAGCCACTGCGGCTCGAAGAAGTAGCCGATCAGCGGCGTCTTCTTCTCCTCGGCCTGGCGGAACGCCTTGATCGACGCCTGCTCGCTGCCCGCGTAGACGACCTTGTAGTTGAGGTTCAGGTTCTTCACCAGAGCCTCGTCGTTCGTCACGAACGACGGGTCGCCGTCGAGCACCTGGCCCTTGCCGTCGGACAACGGGGTCTTGAACTTCTCCGCGTACTTGTTGAGGTTCTGCCAGTTCGTGATGTCCGGGAACTCTTTCTTCATCCACGGCGGCACGTACCAGCCGATCACGCCCTTGTTGCCGGTCGGGCCCACCCGCACGGCGCTGCGCTTCTCCTCGATGTACTTCTGCTTCAGGTCCTCGTGACCCCAGTTCTCCAGGATCACGTCGATCTCGCCGGAGTCGAGGCCCTGCCAGGCAGTCTGTTCGTCGACTTCCTTCTTCGTGACCTTGCAGCCGAGCCGTTTCTCGGCGAGGTACGCGACCACGGCCGCGTTCGCCTCGTAGCCGACCCACGGGTTGACCGCGATGGTGACGGAGTCGCAGGGCTCCGTCGGTGCTGCCGAACTGGAGCGGGGTGACGCCGTTGATCCACCGCCACAACCGGCAATTGTCAACACGAACGTCATTGCCAGAGCGATTCTGGGGGCTTGCACGAACAGCTCCTCGTCGGGGGGAAGAGCGATGCAGGAGACCGCTCAGTTCAGCTTTTCCCGATCGATCAGACACAGTCAAGTCATGGGATGATTGGTTGTCCACAAAGGATCAGATATGTATCAGCCCTTGACCGTACCCGTGCGAAGGTCAATGCTGTCGCGCATCGAGAAACGGTGTGCGCAGTCCGCAACAGGTCGGAGTGGTTTGGCGTGGATCCCGTGATTTCGGTCAGGGACCTGTGGAAGGTGTTTGGCCCCAAGGCATCTCAACTGGTGGCCTCGGACGAGCTCAAGGCGTTGTCGCGGCAGGAGCTGATGGACCGCACCGGTTCCGTTGCCGCAGTACGGGGAGTCGACTTCGACGTCGCTCCCGGTGAGATGTTCGTGGTCATGGGCCTTTCTGGATCGGGAAAGTCCACACTGGTCCGCTGTCTCACGCGGCTGGTGGAACCGACCGCGGGCACGGTCATGTTCGAAGGCGAGAACATTCTCGAAGCGGACCCCAAGCGTTTGCGTGACCTGCGCAGGAACAAGTTCTCCATGGTGTTCCAGCACTTCGGCCTGCTTCCTCATCGGACAGTCGCCGACAACGTCGGTTACGGGCTGGAAATCCGCGGGGTACCGCGGGCGAAACGTGCGGAGCGTTCGCAGGAAGTGATCGACCTGGTCGGACTGTCCGGCAACGAGAAGTCCTATCCGGATCAGCTCTCCGGCGGCATGCAGCAACGCGTCGGTCTCGCCCGCGCACTGGCGGGCGACCCGGACGTCCTGTTCTTCGACGAACCGTTCTCCGCGCTCGACCCGTTGATCCGGCGCGACATGCAGTCCGAGGTCATCAGGCTGCACCGCGAGGTCGGCAAGACGATGGTGTTCATCACCCACGACCTGAGCGAGGCGCTCAAGCTGGGCGACCGCATCCTGATCATGCGCGACGGCAAGGTCGTGCAGGTCGGCACCGGTGACGAACTGGTCGGCGCGCCCGCGGACGACTACGTCCGCGACTTCGTGCGGGACGTGCCCAAGGCGCACGTGCTGACGCTGAAGTGGATCATGCGCCCGCCGCGTCCGGAAGACGACCTCGACGGGCCTGAACTGTCGCCGGAAACCGTTGTGCGCGAAGCCGTGCGCAGCGTCCTCGGCGCCAACAAGCCGGTGAAGGTCGTGCGGGACGGCGAACTGCTCGGTGTGGTCGCGGACGAGGAGATCCTCGGGGTCGTGGCCGGGGAGGCGTGAACATGGTTGCCGTCGCCGCCCCAAGGCAACTTCCGCGACTGTTGCAACACAAGAAGGCGCTGATCTTCGCCGGGATAGTGCTGGCCTGGCTGGTGCTGTGGCTGGTGTTCCGCAACGTCGGGACGCTGTCGCTCGGCGCCGCCGACCTCACCCCGCTGCACCGGTGGGTCAACGAGGTCAACGACGCCGTCGGCGCGTCCAGGAACTCGAACCCCGTGTTCCTGTACTTCTTCAACGAGATCCGGCTCGTCATCGACGAGTTCGTGACCTTCATCCAGGCCCTGATCGCGCAGCCGTCGTTCGGCCGGCCCGTGCCGGTGATCGGCTGGCTCGGCGTGGTCGCGATCGCCGGCTTCGTCAGCCTCGCGGTCGCCGGCTGGCGGGTCGCGCTGCTCGCCGTCGCGGGCTTCGTGTTCCTCGGCCTGCAGGGCCTGTGGCAGGAGAGCATGGACACGCTCTCCCTGACGCTCGCCGCGGTCGTGATCTCCTTGCTCATCGGCATTCCGCTGGGAATCTGGGCGGGACTGTCCGATCGTGCACACCGGATCCTGACGCCGGTGCTCGACTTCATGCAGACGATGCCGACGTTCGTCTACCTGGCGCCGCTGACGTTGTTCTTCCTGATCGGCCCTGCCTCGGCGACGATCGCGACGCTGATCTACGCCGCCCCGCCGGCGATCCGGATCACCGCGCACGCCATCCGCTCGGTACCGCGCACCACCGTCGAGGCGAGCGAGTCCCTTGGCGCGACGCAGAAGCAGACGCTGGTGAAGGTGCTGCTGCCGTCCGCGCGCAAGACCATCGTGCTCGGCATCAACCAGACGATCATGGCCGCTCTGTCCATGGTCACGATCGCCGCGCTGATCGACGCGCCGGGTCTCGGCAAGACGGTCGTGAAGGCGTTGCAGACCCTCGACGTCGGCACGGCGTTCAACGCGGGTCTCGCGATCGTGGTGCTGGCGATCGTGCTGGACCGCGTGACGACGGCCGCCGCGAGCGAGCGCCGCAAGCTCCCGCGCTGGGCGCTGTTCGGCGGCCTCGGTGTCACGGGCGTCTGCGTCTACCTCTCCTACACCTACCTGTGGGCGGCGGAGTTCCAGTCGGACGTGGAGATCGGCAGCGCGATCCGCAAGGGCGCGACCGCCGTGACGGAGTGGGCGCAGGACTCGCTGCCGGTGATCACGGACGGCTTCAAGGACTTCGTCACGTTCGCGTTGATCAACCCGCTGCAGGCGCTGCTGGCCGAGTCGCCGTGGTTCCTGGTGGCGCTGGTGATCGTGGCGCTGTCGTTCATGATCGGCGGCGTGCGGCCGGCGATCGTCTCCGCCGTGTGCGTCGCGGCGCTGATCGCGACGGGCCTGTGGCAGGACTCGATGATCACGCTGGCGTCCACCCTGGTCGCCACGATCCTGGTGATGCTGCTGGGAATCGTCGTCGGTGTCTGGATGGGACGCAGCAGGCAGGCCGACCGGTTCATCCGGCCGATCCTCGACGCGGCGCAGGTGATGCCCGCCTTCGTCTACCTGGTGCCCTTCCTGGCGTTGTTCTCCGCGTCCCGCTTCACCGCGATCATCGCGGCCGTGGTGTTCGCGGCGCCGGTGGCGATCAAGATCATCGCGGACGGCATCCGCGCGGTGTCGACCGCGACCGTCGAAGCGTCCACGGCGCTCGGGTCGAGCTCGTGGCAGACGATCGTGAAGGTGCAGCTGCCCATGGCGCGCGGGGCGTTGACCCTCGCCGCCAACCAGGGCCTGATCTACGTGCTCTCGATGGTCGTCGTCGGCGGTCTCGTCGGCGCCGGCGCGCTCGGCTACGACGTGGTGGCCGGCTTCTCGCAGGGCCAGTTGTACGGCAAGGGGCTCGCGGCCGGTGTCGCGATCGTCGTGCTGGGCGTGATGCTCGACCGCCTCACGCAGGCGGCCGCCAAGCGGTGGACCAACTAGGAGGTCTGGAAAGTGGCTAGGCACAGCGTGCTGGGAGCAGTGCTCGTAGGAGCACTCGCCCTTGCTGGTTGCGGTGGCGCCAAGGTCGGTGACACCTCCTCGGGTGCGACCGGCGACTGCGGCACGTTCAACCTCGCGATCAACCCGTGGGTCGGTTACGAGGCGAACGCGGCCGTTCTCGCGTACGTGGCCGAGAAGGAGCTCAAGTGCAAGGTCACCAAGAAGGAGCTCAAGGAAGAGGTGGCCTGGCAGGGCTTCGGCACCGGTGAGGTCGACGCCGTCGTCGAGAACTGGGGCCACGACGACCTGCGCAAGAAGTACATCGACGAGCAGAAGACCGCCGTCAGCGCGGGTTCCACGGGCGTGAAGGGCCAGATCGGCTGGTACGTGCCGCCGTGGCTCGCCAAGGAGCACCCCGACATCCTCGACTGGAACAACCTCAACAAGTACGCCGACCAGTTCAAGACGTCCGAGTCCGGCGACAAGGGCCAGCTGCTCGACGGCGACCCGTCGTTCGTGACGAACGACGAGGCTCTGGTGAAGAACCTGAACCTCAACTACAAGGTCGTCTACGGCGGCAGCGAGACCGCGCTGATCCAGGCCTTCCGCCAGGCGGAGAAGGACAAGAAGTGGGTCATCGGCTACTTCTACTCGCCGCAGTGGCTGCTCAACGAGATCAAGCTCGAGAAGGTGAAGCTGCCCGAGTACAAGGCGGGCTGTGACGCCGACGCCGAGAAGATCGCCTGCGACTACCCGGACTACGACCTCGACAAGCTCGTGTCCAAGAAGTTCGCCGACGCCAACGGCCCGGCCTTCCAGCTGGTCAAGAACTTCAAGTGGACCAACGAGGACCAGAACACGGTCGCGAAGTACATCGCCGAGGACAAGATGAAGCCCGAGGACGCCGCCAAGAAGTGGGCGGACGCCAACGCCGACAAGGTCAAGGCGTGGCTGCCCAAGGCCTAGTCAGAGCATGAAAAGAGCCGTGGGGGTGTGGTTCCTGGACGAGAGGAACCACACCCCCACGGCTACCCCCGGCATCAGGCGGCCTGGTGACCGTTGGGTACCTCAGGCTCGTGCCGATGTGTCATGCGGTGCCACCACGACCGCGGCTTCCCGCCGTTGCGGTAGTACTCCTGGACGCGGCGGGCGTCCTCACGCAGGGCGGTCTGCCGGTAGTCCATCTCCGCCTTGATCGCCTCGGGCGTCCACTCCATCGAACTCACTCCTCAGTGCGTTTCTCTCGCTTGCTGACAACGATGAGATTGCTCCTGAGGGGTGACCCCTTACATCGGACGATCACCTAAGGCATCGGCGTACGACCCCTTACGCCACACCCGGATAGCCGGATCAGCGGATCCCCGTGGCCTGGGTAAGGGGCACGATCGAGGGTATGACTGTCGCCCACTTACCCACGCGACCTGCGAAGTTCTTCGATCCCACCACCGAGGTCCACTACGACGAGCAGCTGGGTTCCTGGAACGTCTTCTCCCTCGCCGACGTCCAGCGCGTGCTCTCCGACGTCGAGTGCTTCTCGTCGGACTACGGCCTCACCGACGAGACCAGGCCGCTCGCCAACCCCCTCCTGAGCGGCATGTGGGCTGCCGACGGGCAACGTCATCGCGACCTGAGGGCCGCGGTCGCCGACCCGTTCAGCCCGCGGGTGATGTCCCGGCTCGAGGCGCTGATCCGCGCCATCGCCACCGAGCTGGTCGACGGCCTCGACCCCGGCGGCTTCGACGTGGTCACCGCGATCGGCAGGCCGTTGCCCACCAGGGTGATCTGCCACCTGCTCGGCGTCGACCTGAGCGCTGAGGAGCGGATGACCGAGTGGCAGGAACGGCGGTACGAGGACGACGCCACCACCAACACCGTGTCGCCGCAGGCCGAGATGGCGGAGTTCTTCGCCGCCGAACTCGACCGGCAGCGCGTGGAGCCGGGTGACGGCCTGATCGCCGAACTGCTGGCGGTGCAGGCCTCCGGCTACCTCGTCGACGGCAGGCCCATGTCGGACTGGGACCTCGTCGGCTACTGCGCGATGCTGCTCGGCGCCGGCCTGGACACGACCGCGGCGACCATCCCGAACGCCGTGCTGTTCCTGACCGAGTTCGGCTGCTGGGACGAGCTGCGCGAGGACCCGTCGCTGATCCCGGGCGCGATAGAGGAGACGATGCGCTGGTACCCGATCTTCCCCGGCCCGCGCCGGCAGGTGATGCGGGACGTCACGATCGGCGGGCAGGAGATCAGGGCGGGGCAGTGGATCAGCGGCTGGCTCAGCGCGGCCAACCGCGACCCGGAGCGTTACGCCGACCCGGACACGTTCGACATCCGGCGGAAGACCCGGATCATGACGTTCGGGCACGGGCCCCACTACTGCCTGGGCGCCGGACTCGCGCGGCTGGAGAAGCGCGTGCTGCTCGAAGAGATGGTGCGCCGGCTTCCCCTGCTGCGCAGGGAGACCGGCGCACCACTCGTGCGGAGGGAGTGGATGCTCGACAACCTCGAGACAGCCACCTTCCGCTTCGACTAGGGACTCGCACGGCAGAGTCCTCGGGCGAGGTGCGTCTCGCGCACCTCACCCGAACCGCGCCGTTCCGCCTACTTCTGCATGGCCGTCACGTCCGCCGCCCACTGCCAGGGCGCCGCGGTGCCGCCGGGCAGCGAGTTGAAGTACTCCCAGCCCGCCACACCACCGAAGTTGGTGTACTTGGTCTTGAGGCTGCGCACGGTGTTGCCGAGCGTTGTCATGTTCACGTAGCCCGACCCGCCGTTGGCCGAGTTGGTGAGCACGCCGAGCACGACCTTGTTCGCCGGGATCAGCCGCCGGTTGATGATCTGGTCGTAGTTCGCGGTGCTGCCCGCGTTGCCCCAGCCGTTGTAGAACTGGCCGTTGAACCACGCGATCTTCGAGCCGTGGCTGCGGTACAGCTCCTCGTAGTTGAAGCCGGAGAGGTTGCCGCCGCCCCAGAGCGCGCTCGCCACCGGTGACAGCGTGACGACGAAGTTCGCGCCGAAGTCGGTCTTGAGCTGGTCGATCACGCGCCGGATGCCGCCGATCGACATGCGCTCCTCCACGTCGAGGTCGACGCCGTTGAGCTTGTAGGTGCGGATCGTGTCGCGCAGCAACGGGTAGTAGGTGTCGAATTGGGTGTCCAGCCTGGTGAACGAGCCGGGCGCGGCGCCGCCCACCATGCCGATCACGTTGACGCCGCGGGCCTGCATCGCGGCGAGGTCCTTCCACATCTGGGTGTAGCGCGAGTGCGACGGCGGGTGGTCGTTGAGATGCACGATCTTGTTGTCGTTGAGGTGGATCGCCGCGACTAGGACGTCCGTGACGCCGGTGTTGCGGTCGAGCAGGGGCTTGGGCGAGACGTACGTTCCGGTCGCGCCGTTGCTGTACTGGGTCTGGTAGTAGACGACGGTGCGCTTCTGGGTGGCCGCCTGGGCCGGTGGCGCGGCGAGCGCCACCAGCAGCAGGGCCAGGAACAGCTTCTTCATGCGTTACCTCGTGAATCGCAGGGTGATCACTTGGAACGGGCGCAGCACCACCTCTGCCGACGCGTCGGCCAGGGGCCGTTCGAGCAGGTCGGTCTCCTGGATCCGGGTGTGGGCGAAGGAGGTGCTGATCGAGGCGCGGGCACGGCCGCCGTGCGCCTCGTAGAGCCGGACGATCACGTCGCCCGACCGGTCGTCGGCCAGCTTCACGGCCTCGACCCTGACCGCGGGGTTGTTCGTGCGCACCAAGGGTTCTGGTGCGTTCGAGCCGCGGACTGCCTGCGGCGGCAGGTTGATGCGGTACCCGGCGTCGATGGCCTCCGGGATGCCCGCGCCGACCACGAGGGCGTAGCGGAAGCGGTGCTCGCCCTGGTCGGTCTCGGGGTCGGGGAACCTCGGTGCGCGCAGCAGGGACAGGCGCACGGTCGTGGTGGTTCCGCCGTCTTCGCGGGTGGTGCGGGTGACCTCGTGGCCGTAGGTCGAGTCGTTGACCACAGCGACGCCGTAGCCGGGTTCGCCGACGTGCAGGTAGCGGTGGGCGCAGATCTCGAACTTCGCCGCCTCCCACGAGGTGTTCGTGTGCACCGGGCGGTGCAGGTGGCCGAACTGGGTCTCCGCCGTGGAGACCTCGGCGCGCAGGTCGAGCGGGAACGCGATCTTGAGCAGCTTCTCCCGTTCCTGCCAGTCGACCTCGGTGTCGAAGTCGACCTGCTTGGCGTCCTCGCGCAGCCGGATGGTCTGGGTGAGCACGGAGTCGCCGAACTTCGCCCGCACCACGACGCCGTCGGAGGTGTCGACGCGTTCGGACGGGATCAGGTCGGCCTTCCAGTTGCGGTAGAACGGGTCGATGTCCCAGGCGTCCCACTGGTTCGGGTTGTCGCGGTGCAGCTGCGGCATGCCGGCGAAACCGTGCGGTGGCAGGACTTCGCGGTCTTCCTCGAGGTCCAGAATGGATGTGACGATGCCCTCGGTGTCGATCGTGACGCGCAGCCGGCCGTTGTCCAGCACGCCATCGGCCGGTGCCACGAACGGCCTTGGGGTGCCTCCGCCGAGCACGTCGAACGTCAGCTCGTCGTCGCCGACGCCCTTCAGCGCGTCGATGGCCCGGGCCGTCAGCGCCTTGAGCTCGGACGCCACGCGGGCGTAGGTGGCCTCGGCCTCACGGTGCACCCAGGCGATCGAGCTGCCCGGCAGGATGTCGTGGAACTGGTGCAGCAGCACGGTCTTCCACAACCGGTCGAGCTCGTCGTACGGGTAGTCGGCGCCGGCCAGGGCGGCTGCCACGGACCAGTGCTCGGCCTCGCGCAGGAGATGTTCGCTGCGGCGGTTGCCCTGCTTGGTCTTGGCCTGCGTGGTGTAGGTGGCGCGGTGCTTCTCCAGGTACAGCTCGCCCGCCCACACCGGCGCGTCCGGGTACTCGTCCTGCGCTGCCTGGAAGAACTCGCGCGGCGGCTCCACGCGGACGGTCGGCGAACCTTCGAGGTCCGCGACGCGGTGCGCGGTCTCCATCATCTCGCGGGTGGGGCCCCCACCGCCGTCGCCGTAGCCGAACGGGACCAGGGACCGCGATGCTTTGGCGTGCTCGGCGAACTGGCGTGACGCCCGTGCCAGCTCCTCGCCCGAGAGCGACGAGTTGTAGGTGTCGACGGGCGGGAAGTGCGTGAAGATCCGCGTGCCGTCGATGCCCTCCCACCAGAACGTGTGGTGCGGGAACTTGTTGATCTGGTTCCACGACAGCTTCTGGGTGAGGAACCAGCGCGAGCCCGACAGCTTGATCAGCTGGGGGAGCGCGGCGCTGTAGCCGAACGAGTCGGGCAGCCAGACCTCCTCGGTCTCGACGCCGAAGTTGTCCAGGAAGAAGCGCTTGCCGTGCACGAGCTGGCGGGCCATCGCCTCGCCGCCGGGCATGTTGGTGTCCGACTCGACCCACATGCCGCCGACCGGCACGAACTGTCCACTCCGGACCTTCTCGCGGACGCGGTCCCACACGTGCGGGTGGTGGTCCTTCATCCACGCGTACTGCTGGGCCTGCGAGCACGCGAAGTAGAAGTCCGGGTACTCGTCCATCAGCTTCGTGACGTTCGAGAACGTGCGTGCGCACTTGCGGACCGTCTCGCGCAAGGGCCACAGCCACGCGGAGTCGATGTGCGCGTGGCCGATCGCGGAGACCTTGTGCGCGGAGGCGTTGGCGGGCAACGCCAGCACGCCGGCCAGCTCCGCCCGGGCGAGGTCGGCGGTGGCGGCCACCTCGTTGAGGTCCAGCGCGTCCATCGCCCGGTCCAGCGCGTGCAGGACCTTGTGCCGGCGCGGATCGTGGTCCGGCAGCTCCTTCATCAGACTCTGGAGCACCTCGATGTCCAGCATCAGGTGCCACACCTGCGGCTGGAACACCGCGAGCTCGGCCTTGAGGATCTTGTACAACGGCTCGGTGCCCGCGGTCGCCTTGTCGCCCAGCGCGGTCGGCAGGAACGGGTGGAAGTCGAGGATCGTCGGGTTGCCCGCGGCCTCCAGGTAGAACAGCACCTCGGAGCCGTCGACGGGCAGGTAGGTGTTGCGCGGCTCGATGCCCTTGATGGGCACGCCATCAGCCGTGTACGCGAGGCCCTCGGACTGGAAACCGGGGCCGGGGTGGGTGAAGCCGAGATCCAGCACGACCTCGACCTGCCTGCCCTGCCACGCCTCCGGGACGCTGCCGGTCAGCCGGAACCAGCTCGTGCTCCACGGCGCGCCCCAGGCGTCGCCGACGTTCGCGGGTTCGTAGGTGGCCGCAAGAGCCTCGTCGACCGGGACGGGTTCGTCCGGCACCGTCCAGACGGCGAGTTCCAGCGGCGCGGTCTCGCCGTAGACGGCCGGGCGGATGCGTTCCTTCAGCGTGCGGTTGAGTCGTTCTTCCAGCAGCGCGCGTTCGTCGTGCACGTGGTCACCCCAGTTCGATCGAGGCCCGCACGCCGTCCCGCGCGAGGCCCATCCACTCGTCGAAGAAAGCGCCGCCCGGACCCCACGAGGGCCGGTCGCCGTGCAGCTTGATCGGCGTGCGTTCGGCCGGCTCGTGCACTGCCTCGCGCACGATCCGGGCGATCGCCTCGCCGAGCGGCTTGACCTTGCGTTCCGTCGTCAACAACCCCAACTCGTACTCGCGTTCGGGGAAGTCCACCAACGCACGGTCGACGTCGTGCGAGCACCACCACGTGACGCCCCACAGGTTCGAGCAGGTCAAGGCATTCGCAAGCGTTTGCTCCGCGAACTCCGGCGCCTGTTCGGCGGTGATCTCGGGCTGGGCGGCGCCGACCTCCTGCAGCCACACGGGCCGTTGCGGGTCCTCGGCGTGCGCCTTCGCCAGCTCGATCAGGTACTCGGCGTGATGAACGCTCTCCGGACTGAGCGATCCGTAGCGCTGCGCGGTGCCGTTGAAGACCCACGAGTGCACGGTCGTCATCGCGCCCTTGTTGGCCGCGTGCTCCGGCAGGAACGCGTGCTCGCTCTCGTACCAGACAGCGTCGTACTCGGAGTGGACGTGCGGGTGGCCAGGAGCGGCCTTCTCGCACTCGTCGAGCAGCGCGTCGATCCACTCGCCGGCCTGCTGGGGCGAGCACGGGTTCGACTCGGTGAGCAGGTTGACCTCGTTGCCCAGGGTGAAGCCGAGGAAGTTCGTCTTGTCGCGCAGGGCCTCGGCGAGCGTGCGGACGTAGAACTTCTGCCCGCTGATGACGTCCGGGTCCGTGAAGATGTTGCGGCGGTGCCAGGTCTGCACCCACGACGGGTAGAAGTCGAAGCTCGACAGATGCCCCTGCAGGACGTCGACCTGGACGTCGAGACCTGTCTCGCGGGCGGCGTCGAGCATCTGGCAGAGCTGCTCGACGGCCTGCGGACGGACCAGTCCGCGGTTGGGCTGGAACACCGGCCACAGCGGGAAGACCCGCACGTGGTCGAGGCCGAGAGCCGCGATGGACTCGAAGTCGGCTTTCACGTCGTCGAGGGAGAAGTCGAGCCAGTGGTGAAACCAGCCCTGGGACGGGGTGTAGTTCACGCCGAAACGCAAGGTTGAGCTCCTCGGGGTGTCAGCCCTTGATCGCGCCTTCTCCCACTCCGCGGAAGAAGTGCTTCTGCAGCAACAGGAACAACAGGATCAGCGGGACGACGGCGATGATCGTGCCCGCCGCCACCAGCCGCTGGTTCTGCACGAACGTGCCCTGGAGGTACGCCAGGCCGATGGTGAGCGTGTACTTCTCCTGGTCGCTCAGCACGATGAGCGGCCAGAGGAAGTCGTCCCAGCTGAACATGAACGAGAACAGCGCCACCACGACCAGCGTGCCCTTCACCGACGGCAACCCGAGCCGGGTGAAGCGCTGCCAGGCGTTGGCGCCGTCGATGACCGCGGCCTCCTCGACCTCGGCGGGGAGTGCGAGGAACGCGTTGCGCAGCAACAGGACGTTGAGGGCGGCGATCGCGCCGGGCAGCACGACGCCGGTGAGGGTGTTGGTGAGACCGAACCCGCGCATCACCAGGAACAGCGAGATCATGATCGCCTCGAACGGCACCAGGATGCTGCTGGCGAAGATCACCGCGGCGAACCTGCGACCCCGGAACTTGAGCCGTGCCAACGCGTAGCCGGCCATGGCCGCGCCGAGGCAGTTCGTGACGACGTTGACGCTCGCGACCCCGAGCGAGTTGAGCGCGAACGTCCAGACCGGCACCACGTCGGCCACGGCCGCGTAGTTGCCGAACGTCGGGTCGTCCGGGAAGAAGTCGGGGACGAACACGTCCTCGCCGGGCCCCTTGATGCTCGTGGCGAACTGCCACAGGAACGGCCCGATGCTGATCGCGAGGATGCTCAACAGCCCGAGATAACGCAGTGCCAGAAAGACGTGGGCGCGTTTCACAGCTGGTCCTCCCTGCGGTTGAGCTTGAGGGTGACCAGCAGCAGGCCGAGCAGGATCACGAACAGCACGACGCTCAGCGCCGAGGCGTACCCGACCTCACCGGTGAGACCGCGGCCGACGGACTGGATGAGCATCACCAGCGTGGTGCTCGCCCCGCCCGGACCCCCGGACCCGCCCGACAGCAGGTAGATCTCGGAGAACACGCGGAACCCGTTGACCGCGCTCAGCGCCGCGACGAGCACCATCGTCGGCCGCAGACTCGGCACGGTGACCGACCAGAACCTCCTGACCGGTCCCGCGCCGTCGACCATCGCGGCCTCGTGCAGGTCCTTCGGCACGTTCGCGAGCGCGGCCAGGTAGATCACCATGTAGTAGCCCAGGCCCCGCCAGACCGTCACCACCATCGAACTGACCAGCAGCAGCGTCGAGTCGGTCAGGAACGGGATCCTGTTGCCGCCCAGCGCCTCCACCATGCTGTTCACCAGGCCGCGGCTGTCGAGCAGCCACGTCCAGATGAGCCCGACCACGACCGTGGACGCGATCACCGGAGTGAAGAACGCCGTCCGGAAGATCCCGATGCCCGGCACGATCTTCTGCGCGAGCATCGCGATCAGCAGCGGCAACAACACCAGCGGCGGGACGACGCCCACCATGTAGAGCAGGCTGTTGCGCGCCGCCGCCCAGAACTTCGGGTCCCCGAACATCCGCACGAAGTTGTCCACACCGGTGAACTGGCCGCCGCCCAACGCACTCGCGTCCGTGAACGCGAGCACGATCATGTTCAGGAACGGGAAGATGACGAACAGCAGGCAGACGACCAGTCCTGGAGCCAGGAACAGCCACGGCGTGTACGGGCGATGAGTCATGTGCGGCTGCCTACTTCAGGAGCCGGTTGCACTCGGCGACAGCGTCGTCCAGCGCCTGCTTCGGCGACTTCTTGCCGAGCATGGCGTCGGCCAGCTGCTGCAGAAGTGCCTCGCGCATCTGGTCGCTGAACTGCACGGGCGTGTAGTTCACCGCGGTCTTGAGCTGCTTGGCCGCAGCCACCCGCACGCGGGCCTCGTCGGTGCCGTCCTCCGTGGTGAAGTACGGGTCGTCCCCGCCCTTCGACGTGCTCGGGAAGATCGACGCGAGCTTGGCGAACTTCACCTGGTTCTCGGCGTTGGTGACGAACCTGCCGAACGCCAGCGCCGTCGCCTGGTTCTTGCTGCTCTTCGGCACGCTCACACCGTGCAGGAACATGTTGGCGCTGCCCGTGTTCGTGATGGGCGTGGTGATGCCGATGTTCGCGTAGAGGCTCGGCGCGTCGGTCTTGAACTTGCCGAGGTCGTACGCGCTGCCGGAGTTGAGCGCCGTCTGCTGCGCCATGAACTTCGCGCCGGCGCCGGTGTAGTTCTGCGTGAGCGCCTCGGGAATCAGCGCGCCCGCGTCGTACATCCGCTTGTAGCTCTCGGCGAACTCGACGCCCTTGGGCTCGTTGAACGTGAACTTGTCGTTCTCGAACAGCTTCACGCCGTAGAGCCCGAAGTCGGCGATGCTCGGGGTCTGGCCGAGGATCGCGATCTTCTTCTCAGCGAGCTTCAGCGCCTGCTCTTCGAGTTCCTTGAAGTTCGTGGGCGGCTTGTTCGGGTCGAGGCCCGCCTGGCTGAACAGGGCCTTGTTGTAGAAGATCGGGCCGGTGTTGAGGTACCAGGGGAAGCCGTAGCAGCCGCCCTTGCCGGGGATCTCGAACGCCTGCCAGGCGTTGCCGAGGTACTCGGGCTTGGCCTCCTTGAGAGACTCGTCGAGGTCGACGAGCTGGCCGGCCTTGGCGAGCGGGAAGCTCAGGTCCGGCGGCACGTTGATGACGTCGGGAAGACTTCCCGCGCTCGCGTCCGCCATGACCTTCGCCAGATACCCGTCCGCGGGCTGGTCGACCCACTTCACCGAGGTGCCCTGGTGCTGCTTCTGGAAAGCGTCGATGACACCGTTGACGTAGTCGGTGTACTTGGGCTTGAGGGACCAGGTCTGGAACGTGATCTCACCCGTGACCTGGCCGGTTCCGCCTGTGGACGTGCTCGACGTCCCGGACAGTCCGCATCCCGCCACGGGCACCGCCGCCAGGCCCGCGAGGAACGTGCGCCTCTTCATTGACACCCACCTCCTTGTCGCGGACCCTAGCTAAACCGGTTTATCTCCGGCTAGCCTCCGAACGTCTTGTTGTCTCGTTCTGGACAGGGTGCGGGTGCGGTGAAGAGGCCAACGATCAAGGACATCGCGGCGGCGGCAGGGGTGTCCAAAGGTGCTGTCTCGTTGGCGTTGAACGGCCGGTCGGGCGTGTCCGAGCGGACGCGGTCGCGGGTGCTGGAGGTCGCGTCGACCCTGGGGTACCGGCCTTCGGTCACCGCTCGGGCGCTGTCCTCCGCCTCTGCCGACGCGGTGGGGCTGGTGCTGGTGCGGCCGCCCCGTGCGCTGGGGGACGAGGCGTTCTTCTTTCAGTTGATCGCCGGGATGCAGTCCGAGATGTCCTGCGCGCTGCTGTTGCAGGTGGTGGACTCCCGCGAGGCCGAGATCGCGCTGTACCAGCGGTGGTGGGCCGAGCACCGGGTCGACGGGGTGTTCCTGGTGGACCTGCTGGTGTCGGATCCCCGGGTCGAGCTGATGTCCGCTTTGGGGTTGCCGGCCGTGGTGGTGGGTGGCGCCGGGCACCACGGGGAACTGGCCTCGGTGTGGGCCGACGACTACGCGGCCATGACCTCGGTCGTCGAGTACCTGAAGTCGTTGGGGCATCAGCGGATCGCCCGGGTGGCCGGGTTGGCCTCGTTGCTGCACACCGTCCGGCGGGACTCGGCGTTCGCTTCGTCCGTTGTGGACGGTGTGGTCGTGGCCGGGGACTACACGGCCGAGTCCGGAGCGCGGGCCACGCGAGAGCTGCTGGGGATGGCCGCTCCGCCCACGGCAATCGTCTACGACAACGACGTGATGGCCGTGGCCGGGGCCGAGGTGGCCGCGTCGCTCGGGGTTGCCGTGCCGTCCGAGCTGTCGCTCGTGGCCTGGGACGACTCGGTGCTGTGCCAGCACGGGCGGCTGACCGCGTTGTCCAGGGACACGTTCGCGTTCGGGGCCCGCGCGGCTCGGGCGCTGGTGGCCGTGATCGGCGGGGCCTCGCCTACCGACGTCGAGGACGTGCTGCCCGAACTGGTGGTCCGGGGGAGCACCGGGACGGCACCGGCGGTGCAGGTGGGGTGCGAGCACCCCACCCCACGCGTCAGGTGAGAGAGGCGACCTGGTCGCTCACCACCTGGGCTGCCGCGGACACCAGGGCCGTCACCGCCGGGTTCGTCGAGTTGTCCTGGCGCCAGCCGAACTGCGTGTAGACGCGGAACGTCGAGGACCAGGGCAAGCGGACCAACCTGCCGTCGGCGAGTTCGGCGGACACGGTGACCTCCGGCATGAGCGCGATGCCCAGGCCCGACGCCACCGCGCGTTTGGCGGCGTCCACCGAGTCCAGCTCCAGGACGGGGGCACGGGTGTCGTCGTAGCCCAGGGAGTGTTCGAAGAGCTCGTGGTACGAGGCGCCGTTCTCGGCGCGGATCAGCGTGCTGCTCGTGAGGTCGTCATCGGACAGCGACTGGCGCTGGGTGAGCATGTGGTTCGGGCCCGCGATCATCACCAGGGGCTCGGGGCACAGGACCGTGGTCTCGAGGCCCTCGCGGGGCTCGATCGCGCCGATGAAGAACGCGCAGTCCAGTTGGCCGTCGCGCACCGAGTTCAGGTTGTTCAACGCGTTGCGGGAGTGCAGCGACAGTTGGACCGACGGGTAGCGCCAGCACATGTATTCGATGAGCGGTAGCAGACGGTAGTCGGTCAAACTCTGTGCGGAACCGATGACGAGTTTGCCGTGTGGCTCACCGTTCATCGTTATGGCTTTTCGGGCCTTTTCGGTGAGGTTGATGATGTTTCGTGCGAACGGCAGTAGTTCCACGCCCGCGGAGGTCATCTGGATACCTCTGGGAAGGCGTCGGAAAAGGACGACCCCGAGGCCCTCCTCCAGTGCCTTGATGCGGGTGGTGATGGTCGGCTGCGAACAGTTGAGCGTGGCAGCGGCCTTGGTGAAGCTCCCTGTCTGAACCACGGTCGTGAACGCGAGAAGCTGGCGTGTCTCCATCAGGCGGATCCTCGGGGTAAAACGGTGCGACGACTTTTTCTCGTTCGTTCCCGTGGTCCTGTTACGGATGGTGCGGGAGCAGTAACGCTACCTGTCAGCCGCGCCGGGACGATTAGTGCTTATGGAGTCATCTTGATCGGTCTGGAAAGGCTGTTTCGGCCGAAAGAGTGAAATTGAGACGGGCGCTTTGACGGGCGGTAGCGGGGCGACTCTTGTGCGTTAAGTGGTTCGCTCGGCGAACAAAAAAGCGCCGCCACCCTGAGTGGGTGACGGCGCTGTGGAGCGGTGACTAACAGGACGCGGCGGCGGCCACGAGGACGGTGTAGGGCTCCTCGCCGCGCTGGACGATCTGGATCTCGTAGCCGATCACGCCGGCGTTCGCGCGGCCGTCGTACTTGGCGAACTGCGGGTAGGCGGCGATCTGGCTCGCCGACGAGATCGGGGTCGCCCTCACCGAGGTCGGGACCCGGATGCTGCCGGGGAAGTGCGCGGGCATGACGCTGATGATCTGGGTGTGCCCGATGTCGTTCAGCTTGACCAGCTGCGTCTCGTGGCGCACCCAGAGCTCCGGGCTACCGCCGCCGCCGGTGAAGACCGGGCCGTCCACCGTGCAGGACACGTTGCGGCTGCCCAGTTTCAGGACCGCGAACGGGAGGTCGCGGGGGTGGCGGTCGGTCAGTGAGACGAACCCGCCGACGCGCGCGCTGGCGTTGGTGTCGGTGTGCGAGGCCGTGGCGACGAACGGCTGCGTGGGCAGGGTGGGGGGTGCGTAGGCCTCGTCGGACAGGCGGATGTCCCAGGCGCGGTGGGCGTCGGTGTGCCCGGATGCGAGGAACGGGGCGGTGAGGTCGGCGTTCTCGGCGATGAGCGCCTCGGTGGCGGCGTTGTTGTCGGTGAACACGTACGCGGCGACGGTCGCTTCCGGTGCGGTGGCCGCGATGGCCGGGACGGCCGTGGTCAGCAGAGCGGCGCCGGCCGCGCAGACCGCGAGCAGGCGGGCAGAGGTTTTGGGCATGCTTGTCCCCCAGGACGATTTCGGTGAAGCCCCCATAGCGGACCTGTCGGGCCGCTGGGCCGAAGCTATCGGTTCCCGGGGCGGGCTGTCATGAGCCCAAAGCGGGGTGGCGGCGGTCACAGCACGGGTCTCGCCTAGACTCGCTGGAAATCCGGGCGCCCAGGTGGTGGTACCGGCTGTCTTGCACGTTCTTTGTTCGTTACGAGGAGTCCACGTTGAAGAGCACCGTCGAGCACCTGAGCCCGACGAGGGTCCGGATCAACGTCGAGGTGCCGTTCGACGAGCTCAAGTCGAACTTCGACCAGGCGTACCGGAAGCTCGCGAAGCAGGTCCGAATCCCCGGCTTCCGCCCGGGCAAGGCCCCCGCGAAGGTTCTGGAGAACCGCATCGGCCGCGCCCCGGTCCTGGACGAGGTCATCCAGGAGGCCATCCCGGCCAAGTACCTGGAGGCCGTCAACGCCGGTGAGGTGCGCACGCTCGGCCGTCCCGACTTCGAGGTCACGAAGATCGAGGACGGTCAGACGCTCGAGTTCACCGCCGAGGTCGACGTCCGTCCCGAGATCACCGTGCCCGCGTTCGGCGAGCTCGCCGTGACGGTCGACGAGCAGGAGGTCACCGACGAGGACGTGACCACCCAGCTCGACGAGCTCCGCGCTCGCTTCGGCACGCTGACCGGTGTCACCCGCCCGGTCGAGACCGGTGACTTCGTCGTCGTCGACCTGTCCGCCACCGTCGATGGCGAAGAGGTCGAGGAGGCCCGCACCAGCGGCCTGTCCTACGAGGTCGGCTCCGGCCAGCTCGTCGAGGGCATCGACGACGCGCTCGTCGGCGCGTCCGAGGGCGAGACCAAGACCTTCGCCACCACGCTCGTCGCCGGTGAGCACGAGGGCCGCGAGGCCGAGGTCACCGTGGTGCTGAGCAGCGTGAAGGAGCGTCAGCTCCCCGAGCTCGACGACGAGTTCGCGCAGCTCGCCAGCGAGTTCGACACGCTCGAGGAGCTCAAGACCGACCTGCAGACCCGCCTGGGCCGCGTCAAGAAGATGCAGCAGGGCGTGCAGGCCCGCGACAAGGTCCTCGAGGTGCTGCTGGAGACCACCGAGGTCCCGCTGCCCGAGGGCATCGTCCAGGGCGAGATCGACGCGCGCAAGCACGACGCCGTGCACGCCTTCGACCACGACGAAGCGAAGTTCGCCGCCTGGCTGACCGAGCAGGGTCAGTCGGAGGAGGAGTTCGACGCCGAGCTGCGCACCGCCGCCGAGCAGGCCGTCAAGACGCAGCTCGTGCTCGACTCGATCGCCGACGCCGAGCAGGTCACGGTGTCCGACGGCGAGCTGACCGAGCGGATCATCTACCAGGCGCAGCGCTTCGGCATCTCGCCCGACGAGTACGTCAAGCGCGCGCAGCAGTCCGGTCAGCTCGGCGCGATCTTCGCCGACGTCCGCCGGGGCAAGGCTCTCGCGAGCGTCGTGCGCCAGGCTGAGGTGAGCGACTCGACCGGTCAGAAGCTGGACCTCGACGAGCTCTTCGGCGAGACCAAGTCCGAAGAGGACTCGGAGAAGTAAAGCCCTTAGCGAACGCGGGCGGTGTCGGGCATCTGACGCCGCCCGTCTTCGTTAAGGTCGATCGCAGAGAGTTTTGACATCCAGATTCGTTCCACCTGGAGTTAGGCAGGCAGACGTGACGCAGCACTCCTTCCCGACCCCCGAGATGCGGTCGGCCACCGCCGGGATGAACCTCAACGACTCGGTGTACGAGCGGCTGCTCCGCGAGCGGATCATCGTCCTGGGTTCACAGGTCGAAGAGGGCATCGCGAACCAGATCACCGCTCAGTTGCTGCTTCTCGCCGCAGAGGACCCCGAGAAGGACATCACGCTTTACATCAACTCGCCGGGTGGTTCCGTCACGGCGGGCATGGCCATCTTCGACACGATGCAGCTCATCCAGCCGGACGTGGCCACGTACGCGATGGGCCTCGCCGCCTCGATGGGGCAGTTCCTCCTCTCCGCCGGCGCACCCGGCAAGCGCCACGCGCTTCCGCACGCCCGGATCCTCATGCACCAGCCGTCGGCCGGTGTCGGCGGTACGGCCGCGGACATCGCGATCCAGGCGGACATGCTGACGCGCACCAAGCGCGAGATGGCCGAGCTGATCGCCGAGCACACCGGCCAGACGCTCGAGACCGTCACCCGCGACTCCGACCGCGACCGCTGGTTCACGGCGCAGGAAGCGCTGGAGTACGGCTTCGTCGACAAGGTCGTCACCAGGGCTCAGCCCGTCGGCGACTCGAACAACTGACGTCAGCTAGGAGACCTCAAGTGAGCCAGTTCCACCTGCCGCAGTCGCGGTACGTGCTGCCGTCGTTCGTCGAGCGCACCAGCTATGGCATGAAGGAGTCGAACCCGTACAACAAGCTCTTCGAGGAGCGCATCATCTTCCTCGGCGTGCAGGTTGACGACGCTTCGGCGAACGACGTCATGGCGCAGCTGCTGGTGCTCGAGTCCGAGGACCCCGACCGCGACATCCTGATGTACATCAACTCGCCGGGTGGCTCGTTCACCTCGCTGATGGCCATCTACGACACGATGCAGTTCGTCCGCCCGGACATCCAGACCTACTGCCTCGGCCAGGCGGCCTCCGCCGCGGCCGTGCTGCTGGCGGCTGGATCGCCTGGTAAGCGCCACGCACTGCCCAACGCGCGAATCCTGATCCACCAGCCTTCGATGGAGGGCGCGTACGGTCAGGTGTCCGACCTGGAGATCCAGTCGAACGAGATCCAGCGCGTGCGCCGCCTGATGGAGTCCACCCTCGCGCGGCACACGAACCGGACGGCGGAGGAGGTTCGCGAGAGCATCGAGCGCGACCGGATTCTGACGGCCGAAGAGGCCAGGGAGTACGGCATCGTCGACACGGTGCTGCCCTACCGCAAGCTTTCCGCCAAGTCCTGACGGTTCGGCGGGCGGACGAGTTGTGCTCGCGAAGAGCGCTCGCCCCTCCGCCGCCCGGTGTCATCTGGGGACACCCCAGACCCCGGGGCCACGTCCCAGGGAGTGGAAACACCAGTCCTTGGGCATCGCGTACCCACCCGACACGCCGATGTGACCGGATATCTGGCCTGATCGGCGCGTCGGGGGGCTGCGGGTCCTCCCCTGAAACGGGGTCGGCCAGGTACCGTCAGGAGAACGGGCTCAGCACCCACAGCCAGTGGGACTGCCACAGCAAGTCAGCAGGCGCACTACAGCAGGTGTGCGCCGGAGGGGACAGAGGTCAGCGGTCATGGCGCGTATCGGTGACGGCGGCGACTTGCTGAAGTGCTCTTTCTGCGGAAAGAGTCAAAAGCAGGTGAAGAAGCTCATCGCCGGCCCCGGCGTTTACATCTGCGATGAGTGCATCGATCTCTGCAACGAGATCATCGAGGAGGAGCTGGCCGAAGCCGGTGACGTGAAGCTCGACGAGCTGCCGAAGCCCGCCGAGATCCACGAGTTCCTCGACCAGTACGTCATCGGCCAGAGTGACGCCAAGCGCACCCTGTCCGTCGCCGTCTACAACCACTACAAGCGCATCCAGGCGGGCGACCGCGGGCGCGAGGGTCGTGACGACGGCGTCGAGCTGGCGAAGTCGAACATCCTGATGCTCGGCCCGACCGGGTGCGGCAAGACCTACCTCGCGCAGACGCTCGCGAAGATGCTGAACGTGCCGTTCGCCATCGCCGACGCGACGGCGCTGACGGAGGCCGGGTACGTCGGTGAGGACGTCGAGAACATCCTCCTGAAGCTCATCCAGGCCGCCGACTACGACGTGAAGCGTGCCGAGACGGGCATCATCTACATCGACGAGGTCGACAAGATCGCTCGGAAGAGTGAAAACCCGTCGATCACGCGCGACGTCTCCGGCGAGGGCGTTCAGCAGGCACTGCTGAAGATCCTGGAAGGCACGACGGCGTCGGTGCCACCGCAGGGCGGCCGCAAGCACCCGCACCAGGAGTTCATCCAGATCGACACGACGAACGTGCTGTTCATCGTGGCGGGTGCGTTCGCAGGCCTGGAGAAGATCATCCAGGACCGCGTCGGCAAGCGAGGCCTGGGCTTCGGTGCCGAGGTCCGCTCCAAGGCCGAGGTGGAGGCGTCGGACTTCTTCGCCGACTCCATGCCGGAGGACCTGATCAAGTTCGGTCTGATTCCCGAGTTCATCGGGCGTCTGCCGATGGTCGCCTCCGTCACGAACCTCGACAAGCCGTCGCTGGTGATGATCCTCACCGAGCCGAAGAACGCCCTGGTGAAGCAGTACCAGAAGCTCTTCGAGATGGACGGCGTCGAGCTCGAGTTCACCAAGACCGCGCTCGAAGCGATCGCAGACCAGGCGATCCTGCGCGGGACCGGTGCTCGTGGCCTCCGGGCGATCATGGAAGAGGTCCTGCTGCCCGTGATGTACGACATCCCGAGCCGCACGGACGTCGCCAAGGTCGTCATCACCGAGCAGACGGTGAAGGAGAACGTGAACCCGACCATCGTGGCCCGGCAGCCCTCGCGCCGGGAGCGTCGGGAGAAGTCCGCTTAGTAGATCTTCAAGTCGAAAGGGCGCCTGGTCACTGACCGGGCGCCCTTCGTCGTTCTAAGGTGGAGGCATGTCGTTGCCTCACGTGCTCCTGCTCCACGGCTACACCGGTTCCGGCCCCGGCCACTGGCAGCGCTGGCTGGCCCAGACGGTGTCCGAGCACGGCGGCCTCGCCGACCTGCCGCACTTCAGCAGTCCCGAGGCGCCCGACCGCGACACCTGGCTCAGTGAGCTCGACACCCACCTCGAAGCGCTGCCGGCCGATCGCGAACGGGTCGTCATCGCGCACTCGCTCGGCTGCTACCTGTGGCTGCACCACGCGGCCCGCGAGAACATCGCGCACGTCGACCGCGTGCTGCTGGTCGCCCCGCCCGAGCTGGACCACCCGGAACCGGCCATCAAGTCGTTCTTCCCGGCCCCGCTCGACCCGGCGGGCCTGCGCCGCGCCGCCACCGAGACCCGCCTGATCGCGGGCGAGGGCGACCCGCACTGCTCGATGGAGGCCGCCAAGCAGCTCGCCGAGGCACTGCGGATCGAGATCGACGTGCTGCCGGGCGCCGGGCACATCAACATCGACGCGGGCTACGGGGAGTGGCCCGCGGTGCTCAAGTGGGTGCGGTCGAAGACGGTGCCGCTCTCACCGCGCTAGACGTCACTTCCTTGGGGGGAACGTGATCGACCTTGACGAGCTCGTGGACGAACATGGCGTCGTCGGCGCCCAGCTCGCCGTCCTGACCGACGGCGAGATCGCCGACGTCGCCGCGGGCGTGCTGAACGCCGATACGCGCGCACCGGTGACGACCGACTCGCTGTTCCAGATCGCGTCGATCACCAAGGTCTGGACGGCGACGCTCGTCCAGGAGCTCGCGAACGAGGGCCGGCTCGACCTCGACCGCCCGGTGCGCGACCTCCTGCCGGGCTTCCGGCCGGTGATCACACCGCGGCAGCTGCTGACCCACACGTCCGGCATCGACGGCGATCTGTTCCACGACACCGGTTCCGGCGACGACGCCGTCGAGAAGTTCGTGGCGCGCCTGGCCGATGCTCGGCAGATCGCCCCGCCGGGCCAGTTCTGGTCCTACTGCAACAGTGGGTTCACCGTGCTCGGCCGGATCGTGGAAGTGTTGCGCGGCAAGCCTTTCAACACCGTCCTCAAAGAACGGCTGGCCGTACCGCTCGGTCTCACCGTCGCGACGAACTACGCGGAGGGCGCGGCACGGCACGCCGCGGTGGGGCACGTGGACGGGCAGCCGGTGGCCGATCCGGGACCGGAGTCCGACTGGCCCGCCGGGTCGGCGCTCGCGATGAGCGCCCGGGACCTGCTCGCGTTCGCGCGCATGCACCTGGCGACACCGGCGTTCGCGATCATGCGCGAGCCGCGGGTGTCGTTGCCGGACTTCGGTTATCGCGGGTCGTGGGGCCACGGCTGGGAGCTGCACGACTACTCCGGTGGCCTGGTCGTGGGCCACAACGGCGGCAACAAGGGACTGAGCGCGTACCTGCGGGTCGCGCCGGAACGCGGGGTCGCGGTCGCCCTGGTCGCCAGTGGCGGCCGGCCGCAGGCGGTGTTCGACGCCGTCATCGAGAACGTCTTCAGCGAACTCGCGGGCGTGCGCAGGGCCGAGTCGCCGGTCCCGCCAGCCCACCCCGAGCCGGTGGACGTGGAGCGCGTGGCGGGCACCTACCGTTGCGCGGGCCATGAAGTGGTTGTCACGCAAGCAGATCACGGACGCGTGCTGGTCCGGCTCGACGGTGAGGAGCGCGAGTTCGTTGCCCTGCGCGACGACGCGTTGATCGCCGTGGAGCAACCGCACACCGTGCTGGTGCTCATGAACGACTTGCTGCACTTCGGGCGGGCAGCCGCCCGGATCTGAGAACTCCTGGGGGAGAAGCATGATCAACCTGGATGAACTGATCGAGGAACACGGCGTCGTCGGTGCCCAAGTCGCCGTGCTGCACAACGGCGAAATCACTGACGTGGCAGCAGGTGTGCTGAACAACGTCACCGGCGAGAAGGTGACGACGGACTCCATCTTCCAGATCGGGTCGATCACCAAGATCTGGACGGCGACGCTCGTCCAGGAGCTGGTGAACGAGGGTCTGCTCGATCTCGACCGTCCGGTGCGGGACGTGTTGCCGGAGTTCACGCTCGCCGACGAGGAGGCAGCGCGGGTCATCACGCCACGCCACCTCCTCACCCACACCGCGGGCTTCCAGGGCGACCTGTTCCACGACACCGGCAACGGTGACGACATGCTCGAGAAGTACGTCGAGCGACTGGCGGAGGCACGCCAGGAGGTCCCACCGGGCGAGCTCTACACGTACTGCAACAGCGGCTTCACGTTGCTCGGCCGGATCGTGGAAGTGTTGCGCGGCAAGCCTTTCCGGGGCGTGCTCCGGGAACGCCTGATCGACCCGCTCGGCCTGCGCACCGCCGCCGTGAGCCACGCCGAGTACGTCGGCCAGACGTGTGCGACAGGGCATCCGGGCAAGGAGCCCAAGCCCGCGGACAGGCTGATGGCCGAGAGCGACGCCCCGGCCGGCACGGTGCTGGCGATGAGCGCGCGGGACCTGCTGGAGTTCGTGCGCATGCACCTCGGCACCACCGAGTTCGACGCGATGCGCGAGCCTCAGGTCGTGCCGCCGGACTTCGGCTACAGCGGCAAACAGGGGCTCGGCTGGATGTTGCACGACTACGCCGGTGGAGTCACCGGAATGGGCCACACCGGATCGACCGTGGGATTCCGGGCCTTCCTGCGGGTGGTTCCGGAAGCCGGACTCGCGGTCGCGGTCCTCACGAACGGCGGACCGCCCCTGCCGCTCGTGCGCGCGGTCTTCGACGAGGTGCTGGGCGACCTGGCGGGCATCACCGTGCCTGACTTTCCCACGCCGCCGCCGCTGCCGGTGCCGGTCGACGTCGAGAGGATCGTCGGCGTCTACCGCTCCACCGGGCTGGAGAGGCACGTCACCGAAGGCGACGGGGGCCGGGTGAAGCTGCGGTACGTGGCGCTCGACCCGGGCTGGGAGTCCTTCGTCGACGACGACGAGCACGAGTACACCGGGCTGCGGGACGACGCGTTGATCGCCGTCGAGGAGGAGAACGGGTTCCACCCGGTGGTCGTGCTGTGCGGACGCGACGAGCAGGACCGGGTGAAGTGGCTGCACTGGGGCCGGGCGGCCCGGCGCGTCTAGACCGCGCGCTTGGCGTACTTGGCGAGGAACTGCACGACGTCGGGCGTCACCTTCCGGTACAGCCCGTCGTCGTGGCCGCCACCCTTCACCGCGCTCACCTCGGGCCGCACCTCGCGGATGTAGCGGCGGGTGCCCTCGATGAACCTGTCGCGGTCGCCGATCCACACGCCCAGCGCGGTCGGGCCGGTGGACCTGATGTGACGCAACGGGTCGAGCGACGTCCACTCGCCCTCGTTCTTGAACGCCCTGCGCTTGGCCATCTCCGGCCACGTGGTGATCAGGCCGGGGGAGATGGCCGCGGCGGCCGCGATCGGGTCGCCACGTTCGGCACGGCGGCGGGCGTAGAGCAGCGAACCGAAGCCGCCCATCGACACCCCCGTCACCGCGAAGGGCTCGCCGTAGCCGCGTTCCTTGAGCCAGCGCGGGACCTCGTCGAGCAGCATCGCCATCGGGTCGTCGCCGGGGACGTTCTCGTGCCAGTAGTTGTCGCCACCGTCGACCGCGACGAAGCCGAACGCGGGCACCGAGCCCTTGGCGACGGCGGCGGCCAGGACCTCGGGCAGGTTGCCCACGGCCGCGTGCCGGGCGTCGCCGTGCAGGCCGTGCAGCAGGATCGACATCGGCAGGCCGCGGGGGTTCGCGCCGGCCGGGAGGTAGAAGGCGAGGGTGACGTCGCGGTGACGGGCGACCGAGTACACGCGCTCGAAGCGGATCGCCGGCTTCGCGGCCGAGGCGGTCCTCACCCGGTCCGCGGTCGCGATCTGCTGCTCGACGGCGTTGGACGACGACACGTAGGTCGCGACGCCGGTGGCTGTCGCGATGACCACGCCGATCGCCGCGAGGAGGGTGCGGCGGCTGTACCTCGGTTCCCCCATGCTCACCTCATCGCGTGGGCACCGTTCCTCGTTTCCTTCTCAGAGGACGGAACGCACGCGTAAGGAAGACAGTTCCTCACTCGAATAGCCCAGCCACGTCAACACGTCCTGATTGTGCTCGCCGAGTGCCGGGACCGCACCCGGTGACCACTCGAACCCGGCCACCGGTGGCGGCAGCATCCGGGCCGTTCCGCCGGGAACGCGCACGTCAACCCAGGTGTCGAGCTGCGGGTGGGTGGGCAGGTCGGTGATCGGGCGGGTCAGCGCGGCCGGTACGTCGGCAGCGTCCAGAGTGGTCAGCAACTCGGCCGCCGTGAGGTCCGAAAACGCCTGTTCGAGCAGTTTCTGCAGCTCCGCGCGATGCTCCACGCGGGACACCACTGTGGCGAACCTCTCCTCCGGCGCCAGCCCGATCAGGTCGCACAGCCGCTGCCACTGCCCGTCGTTCTGCACGGCCAGGTGCACGGCGCCGTCCGCGCAGGCCACCGGGCCGTACGGCGCGATGCTCGGGTGGTGCGCGCCCGACCGCGGGGCCGCGGCGCCCGTTCCGGCGGCGTAGAGCATCGGCTGGTGCATCCACTCGGCCATCGCCGCGAAGAGTGACAACCGCAGCCGGGCGCCAACACCGGTCCGGCCCCGTTGCAGCAACGCCGCGAGCACCGCCGCCTGCAACTGGACACCGGCCGCGATGTCCGCGACCGAGATCCCGGCGCGGGCCATCACGTCGCCCTCCCCGGTCAGCGACACCAGCCCCGCCTCGGACTGCACCAGCGCGTCGAACGCCTTGCGGTCCGCGTACGGGCCGTCCCAGCCGTAGCCGGACAGCTCACCGACGATCAACGTCTCGGGAAGCTCCAGCGCGAGCCGCTCCCACACCCGCGGCGACAGGTTGCACAGCAGCACATCAGCGCGTGCGACGAGCCGTTCCAGCACCTCACGGCCATCGGGGTGGAAGATGTCCAGGGACACCGACTCCTTGCCGACGTTCGTCCACGCGAAGTACGACGACACCTCGCCGCACGACGAGTCGTAGTGACGCGCGAAGTCGCCGGCGCCAGGCCGTTCGATCTTGACGACCCGCGCGCCGAGATCAGCCAGCAACCGCGTCGCGTACGGCACCGCGACGGCCTGCTCCAGGCTCACCACCACGACACCGTCAAGCGGTCTCAACCACGCGCTCCCCACCGGTGTAGACGTTCATCGAGTCGCCGCGCAGGAAGCCGACGAGCGTCATGCCCTGCTCCTCGGCCAGCTCCACCGCGAGCGACGACGGCGCCGACACCGCCGCGAGCACCGGAATCCCGGCCATCGCGGCCTTCTGCACCAACTCGAACGACGCCCGCCCGGACACCATCAGCACCGCACCGCGCAACGGCACCAGGTTCTGCAGCACCGCCCAGCCCAGCACCTTGTCGACGGCGTTGTGCCGGCCCACGTCCTCGCGCACGACCAGCAACTCGCCATCGACGAACAGCCCGGCCGCGTGCAGCCCGCCGGTGCTCTCGAAGACCTTCTGCCGTTCCCGCAACGCGTCCGGGAAGCCGGTCAACGCCTCGGGCGTGACCCTGACCTCGTCCAGCGCGGGGGAGTAGCGCGTCTTGAGCTTGACCGCGTCCAGCGCGCCCTTGCCGCACACCCCGCACGACGACGTGGTGTAGAAGTTCCGCTCCACCCCGGTGTCCGGCGGCGGCACACCCTCGGCCAGCGCGACGTCCAGCACGTTGTAGGTGTTCATCCCGTCCGGCCCGGTGCCCTCGCAGAACCGTGCGATCGAGATGTCCTCCGACGACCCGATGACACCTTCGCTGAGCAGAAAGCCGTGCGCGAGCTCCACGTCGTGACCGGGAGTGCGCATCGTGACGGCCAAAGCCTTGCCGTCGACCCGCAACTCCATGGGTTCCTCGGCGGCGAGCGCGTCGATCCTGCGGCGCCGACCGCTCGGCGACACGCGTTCGACCGCTCGGCGCACCGTCACTCGGCCCATGTGCACATCTCCTTCGGACCGCTATCTTTCCCACCGACCAGGCTACGTGGGAGGGATTCCGGGGCATGGACGACGTCGTGATCGTCGGGGGCGGGCACAACGGGCTGGTGGCGGCCGCGTACCTCGCGAAGGCGGGGAAATCGGTCAGGGTGCTGGAGAAGCTGCCGCACGTCGGCGGGGCGGCGGTGAGCGCCTCACCGTGGGAGGGCGTCGACGCCCGGCTCTCGCGCTTCTCGTACCTCGTGTCGCTGCTGCCCGACCGGATCGTGTCGGATCTGGGGCTGAAGCTGGCCCTGAAGTCTCGTGCGGCCTCCTCGTACACGCCGGACGGCAGGTCGGGGCTGCTGGTCGAACGCTCGCCCGGCGCGGCGACGGTGGCGTCGTTCGAGGCCGTCTGCGGGTCTCTGGAGGACTGGGAGCGGTGGCAGCGCTGGTACGCCGACCTGGAGCTGATGGCGGAGGCGTTGGCGCCGACTCTTTTGGAACCGTTGGTGTCACGGGAACATCTGCGCGTGCACGTCGACAAGGTGGTGCGCGGCCGGTTGTGGGAGCAGGTCTTCGAACGGCCGCTCGGCGCCACGCTGCAGGAGCTGTTCGACAACAACCTGGTGCGCGGGGTCGTCGCCACGGACGCGTTGATCGGCACGCACTCGTCGCTGCATTCGTTGCGCGCCAACAAGTGCTTCCTCTACCACGTGATCGGCAACGGCACCGGTGAGTGGAAGGTCCCGGTCGGCGGCATGGGCGGAGTCACCGCCGAACTGGAACGGGTCGCGCGCGAGGCCGGTGCGCGGATCATCACCGGCGCCGAGGTCACCTCCGTCGAGTCGGACGGCAGGACCGCCTCGGTGACCTACGGGGACCAGACGGTCGAGGCCCGGTTCGTGCTGTCCAACGTGGCGCCGTCGGTGCTGGGACGGTTGCGGGGCCTCGAAGTCCACGACGCGCCCGGTTGTCAGCTGAAGATCAACATGTTGCTGCGCAGGCTGCCCGAGCTGAAGTCCGGGGTCGACGCGCGGCTGGCGTTCGCCGGCACGTTCCACCTCGACGAGTCGTACGACCAGCTGGAGACCGCGTACCTGGAGAGCGCCGCCGGGCAGGTGCCGTCGGTGCTGCCGGGCGAGATGTACTGCCACTCGCTGACCGACCCGTCGATCCTCGGGCCTTCCCTGGCCGGCCACGAGACGTTGACGTTGTTCGGCCTGCACCTGCCGGCGTCGTTGTTCGAGGGCCGCAACACCGAGCTGCGCGACGAACTGGTGAAGCGCTACCTCGACCAGCTCAACGCGCACCTGGTGGAGCCGATCCAGGACTGCCTGGCGACCGACGCCCAGGGCAACCCGTGCATCGAGGCGCGCACTCCGCTGGACCTGGAGGAGGAGCTCGGCCTGCCGGGTGGCAACATCTTCCACGGGGAGCTCGACTGGCCGTTCGCCGAGAGCGACGACCAGGTCGGGAAGTGGGGCGTGGAGACCGACGTGGACAACGTCTTCGTCTGCGGTGCGGGCTCCCGACGCGGCGGCGGTGTGAGCGGCATCGGCGGCCACAACGCGGCGAGGGCGGTACTCGGCCGCATTTGAGACATTTTTGATGACACTCCGCGTCATCTCTGGTTACAGTTGGCGGCGTGGGGGACTTCTACGGGATCGCGGAGATCGCCGACGCCATGGGGCTCAGTCGGCAGCTGGTGGCTGTCTGGCGCAAAAGACGCTCGCACGGCATTCCTGAGCCTGACGCGGAACTCGCGTCCGGCCCGATCTGGCGGCGCGAGACGGTCGAGCCGTGGATCGAACGCACGCGCGGCCGGCTCGGCCTCGCGGGCACGCGCGAGTCCGCGAGCAGGAGCCTTCGGCTGCGCACCTGCCGTCGAGTGCTGCGGCTCGCGGCGTTGATGCTGGAGGAACCACAACGGCCGCGGGTGCTCAACGAGGCCGCGGACCAGTTGCGCGACCTCATCCACGAGGTCGACCAGGCCGCGGACGACGTCGTCGGCGCGTTGCTGCGTGAGCTCATCGAGCCGGTTCGCGACCCGGACGTTCCCGCGGAGTTGTTGCGGGTGCCGGTGATCGAGTCGCTGCCGCTCGTGACCGCCGTAGCGCGCAACTCGCCAGACTGGTGACGAGCGCGCCCAACGCGGCCAGCGCCATGTCGGCGTGGGCGTCCCACATGTCGCCCTGCTGGCCGTTGTAGGCCTCGGCGACGTCAGGGGCGAGCGTCATCGCGATCGCCCACTCCAGCAGTTCGTAGAGCGCGCTCGTCGCGAGCACGATCTCCACCGACCGCACCCACCTCCGCCGCAGGATCGCGGTCAGGCACACGCCGTAGGCGAAGTGCACGAGCCGGTCGAAGTGGTTGCGGTCCCAGGAGAACGCCTCCGACAGCCGCACGCCGAACAGCGCGTTCGTCCAGTCGTCGTACGGGACGAACGAGTAGATCCACCTCGCCGCGATCGTGTGCAGCGCGAGGAAGAGCAGCGCCCACGCCCACTGTGCGGTGTCCAGCCTGCGTCTGAGCAGCCACAGCGCCACGATCGCCACCGCCGTCAACGAGCTGTGCAACGCCTGCTCGGCGGGCCAGAGCGGGTTGATCCACGTCACCGCCACCAGCGCGCCGAACGCGCCCAGCAGCCACCACTTCCCCCAGGTCATGGTGGAACGGTATATCAGGATTTGTATATCAAGGAACCTTGCTAAAGACTTCTTGATACGCGTACCGTGGCGGCATGACCGACGGACCCATCAGTGACCCCAAGGCGCTTCGGGCGCTCTCTCACCCGTTCCGGTGGAAGCTGATCAACCTGCTCACCGAGGAGGGTCCGTGCACCGCCACGCAGTGCGCCGCCGTGCTCGGCGAGAGCGTCGCGAGTTGCTCGTACCACCTGAACATGTTGGCCAAGTACGGGTTCGTGGCCGAGGTGGAAGGCCCTGGCCGGCAGAAGCCGTGGAAGATCATCAGTCGGCGCCAGATGATCTCGTCGGAAGGGCTTGAGGGCGAAGCCGCGATGGCCGCCGAGACCGCCGTGCTGGCCTACCTGGACCACGAGTTCGAGCGCACTCGCGAACGCCTCCGCCAGCACGACCGGCTGCCGGACGAGTGGCGGAGGGAGGAGAGCGGCATCGGGATCAGCGCCACCACCAAGTTCCTCACCGTTGAGGAGACCGGTGAGCTTCAGCGTGAGCTGCGCGAGCTGTTCAACCGCTACAGCGACCGCACGCACAACCCGGAGCTGCGTCCTGAGGGAGCCCGGCCCGTTCGCTACTTCCTGAGCACGACCGTTTCGCCCGACTGATCAACCGACCGAAGGGGATTTGCCGTGTTCTCGCACCACGACGCGTTTGCTATCGCAAAGCAGAAGCAGGCCGACTACGAGGCCGACGCGGCCGCGCGCAGGCTCGTTCGCGCACCTGAGGAGGCCGCGCAGCCCGAGAAGCGGGTCGGCGGAGGCTTGCTCGCGACAGGTCGTCGCCGCTGGAGGCTGTTCGGTCGCGTTCGACCGGCGTAGCGTGTGACCTCCCCGCCGCCGTAAACGTTTTCACGACGTTACAACGGGGAGGACATCCGTGTTACGGAGACTCGGCGTGGCGGTGACCGCGGCACTGCTCGGCATCACGATGCTGGCGGAACCCGCTCAGGCGGCGGACTTCAACGTCAAGGACTACGGGGCCGCCGGCAACGGCAGCGCGAACGACACAGCGGCCATCGACAGGGCGATCACCGCGGCGAACGCGGCGGGCGGCGGGACCGTGCGGTTCCCGTCCGGCACGTACCGCTCGCCCAACTCGATCCACATGAAGAGCAACGTCACGCTCCAGCTCGACTCCGGCGCCACGATCATGGGTGCGAGCGGCAGCGGCTACGACAAGCCGGAGCCCAACCCCCACGACGAGTACCAGGACTACGGGCACAGCCACTTCCGCAACGCCATGATCTGGGGCGACCGGCTGACCAACATCGGCTTCGTCGGCTCCGGCACGATCGACGGCGGTGGCGCGCTGATCACCGGCAACCCGGACAGCGGGCAGGCCGACAAGATCATCTCGCTGACGCGCTGCGAGAACCTCACGGTCAGCGGCATCAAACTCCGTCGCGGCGGCCACTTCGCGATGCTGATCAACGGCTGCCGCAACGTGGTGTCCGACCGGCTCACGATCGACACCGCGAGAGACCGCGACGGCTGGAACGTCATCAGCACCACCAACGTCACGATCACCAACGGCGACTTCGCGGGCAACGACGACGCGCTGGCGTTCAAGAGCGACTACGCGCTCGGCCAGAAGCTGAGCAACGGCAACGTGAAGGTCTACGACACCAAGCTCAGCGCGGGCTGCTGCAACGCGTTGATGTTCGGCTCGGAGACGTGCGGCGACTTCACCGGCTACGACTTCCAGCGCATCCAGATCCAGGGCTCGAACAAGTCGGGGCTCGGGCTCGTCTCGATGGACGGCGCGGTCATCTCCGACGTGCACTACAGGGACATCACCGTCAGCGGCGTGCGGTCGCCGATCATGCTCAAGGTCGGCGCCCGCAAACGCTGCGGAAACAGTCCCGGCGTCGGCACCATCAAGAACATCACCTACGACAACATCACGATCAACGGCGCCTCGCCGTCGTTCAGCCCGACGATCATGGGTGATGTCGACGGCCACGTCACGGATGTGACCTTCACCAACGTCAAGATCAACCTGCCCGGCGGCAACGGCACCATGTCGACGAACCCGCCGAGCAACGACCGCACCAACTACAACCCGAACAGCATCGGCACCCGGCCCGCGTACGGCTGGTACCTCCGTTACGCCGACCGCATCAAGTTCCTCGACAGCGCCGTGGCGTTCACCAACAACGACGGCCGGCCCGCGGTGATCGCCGACAACTCCACCGACCTCACGTTCGACACCTTCGGCTGGGAGCGCGGCACCGGCAGTCCGACGGACTTCCTCTTCCGCAACACCAACGGCTTCTGCGTCCGCAACTCAGGCTCGCCGCGCGTGCAGAACACCGGCTCCACCGAGAAGTGCGGGAACGACTTCAGTCTTGCCGTCGACCCCGCGTCACGCGTGGTCGAACCGGGGGAGACGGCGTCGTTCACCGTCAGCGCGGCCTCGACGGGCTCACCGGGTCCGATCAGCCTCGACGCCGGCAACGTGCCGGCCGGGACCGTCGTGCGGTTCGACCCGGCCACGATCAACGCAGGTCAGTCGTCCACGATGACCGTGGCGACGCTGCCGGACACACCGCACGGCTCGACGAACATCAACGTGATCGGCACGGCCGGACAGATCACGCGGTCGGCCGTCGCGATCCTGACCGTCGGCGACCAGCCCGCGGAACTGGAACTGAGCGGACTGACCGTGGCGGACACCGGGAACGCGGGCGACTGGTCGGTGCAGACCGGCCTGCGCACGGGTGTCGCGCAGTACGGAGACCGCGACTTCACGTTCAGCGCGGTGCCTTCAGAAGTCCAGGGCGCGCACTGGATCCGCACGGCCAACGACTCGAAGTCCGCGACGCAGAACCCGTTGGCGCGCTTCACGATCAACCGCGACGCGCTGGTCTACGTCGCGGTCGACACGCGGCTCGGCAAACGTCCGTGGATGGACGCGCTGTGGCTCGACAGCGGCCTCCAACTGGTCAACACCGAAGGGTCCCCGAAGACCTTCCGCCTGTACGCCAAGGGTTTCCGGGCGGGGGAGGTTCAACTGGGACCCAACGGCGGTGCCAGCAACTACACCGTGCTTGCTAGATAGCCTCGAGTCGCACGATCACCGACTTGGAGGTAGGCGTTCCCGAGATGTCCGCCTTGGAGTCCAGCGGCACCAACGGGTTCGCCTCGGGGAAGTACGTGGCCACGCACCCACGCGCGGTCGAGTAGGAGACGATCCGGAACGACTCGGCGCGGCGTTCGACGACGCCCGTCGGGTCGTCCTTCCACTCCGAGATGATGTTCACCATCTGCCCGTCGGAGAACCCCAGGGCCTTGATGTCGTCGGGGTTCACGAACACCACGCGACGGCCGTCCTTCACGCCGCGGTAGCGGTCGTCCAGGCCGTAGATCGTGGTGTTGTACTGGTCGTGGCTGCGCAGGGTCTGCATGATCAGGCGGCCCTCGGGGATCTCGATGACCGTCATCTCGTTCGCCGTGAAGTTCGCCTTGCCGGTCGCCGTCGCGAACTCCTGCGAGTCACGCGGCGGGTGCGGCAGCACGAACCCGTCGGGCTGACGGACGCGCGTGTTGTAGTCGGTGCAGCCCGGTACGACACGGGAGATGTGCTCGCGAACGACGTCGTAGTCCTTCTCGAACTCCTCCCACGCCACGGGATGCGAGGTGCCGAGCGTCTTGCGTGCGAGCCGGCAGACGATCGAGACCTCGGACAGCAGCTGCTCCGACGCGGGCTTGAGCCGGCCGCGGGAGCGGTGCACGACCGACATCGAGTCCTCGACCGTCACGAACTGCTCGCCCGAGTGCTGGACGTCGCTCTCGGTGCGGCCCAGGGCGGGCAGGATCAGCGCGGTGCGGCCGTGGACGACGTGCGAGCGGTTGAGCTTCGTGGAGACGTGCGCCGTCAGCGAGCACTGCTCCAGCGCCTTCTCGGTCACCGGGGTGTCCGGGGTGGCGCTGACGAAGTTGCCGCCCATCGCGATGAACACCTTGCCGCGGCCCTGGCGCATCGCGTTGATGGCGTCGACGGTGTCGAAACCGTGCTTGCGCGGCACGGAGATGCTGAACTCGTTCTCCAGCGCCAGCAGGAACTTCTCCGGCATCTTCTCGTAGATGCCCATCGTGCGGTCGCCCTGCACGTTCGAGTGGCCGCGCACCGGGCACAGGCCCGCGCCCGGCTTGCCGATCATGCCGCGCAGGAACATGACGTTCGTGACCTCGCGGATCGTCGGCACGCTGTGCTTGTGCTGCGTCAGACCCATTGCCCAGCAGGCGATCGTGCGCTTCGAGTCGACGAACATCCCGGCCACGCGCGTGATCTGCTCGCGGGTCAGGCCGGTCGCGGTGAGCACGCCGTCCCAGTCGAGCTCGCGCAGGCTCTCCGCGTAGGCCTCGAAGCCGTGCGTCTTCGCCTCGATGAACGTCCTGTCGAGCTTGTCCCACTGCAGCAGCAGGTGACCGATGGCCTGGAACAGCGCCTGGTCGCCGCCGACCTTGATCTGCACGAACTCGTCGCTCAGCGCGGTGCCGCGGCCGACGACGCCCGCGACGTTCTGCGGGTTCTTGAACCGCATCAGGCCCGCTTCCGGCAGCGGGTTGATCGCGATGATCTTCGCGCCGTTCTTCTTCGCGTCCTCCAGCGCGCTGAGCATGCGCGGGTGGTTCGTGCCGGGGTTCTGGCCGATGACCACGATGAGGTCGGCGAGGTCGAAGTCCTTGATCGACACCGAACCCTTGCCGATGCCGATCGTCTCGTTCAGCGCCGAGCCGGACGACTCGTGGCACATGTTCGAGCAGTCCGGCAGGTTGTTGGTGCCGAACGAGCGGACCAGCAACTGGTAGAGGAACGCGGCCTCGTTGCTGGTGCGGCCGGAGGTGTAGAAGATCGCCTCGTCCGGGGATGACAACGCTGTCAGCTCGTCGGCCATGAGCGTGAACGCGGCGTCCCAGCTGATCGGTGTGTAATGCGTCGCACCGGGCCTGAGGACCATCGGTTCGGTGATCCGGCCCTGCTGGCCGAGCCAGTAGTCGGTCTTCGTCCGCAGGCTCTCGATGGAGTGCTCGGCGAAGAACTCGGGCCCGATTCGTCGTTTGGTGGCTTCCTCCGCGACGGCCTTCGCGCCGTTCTCGCAGAACTCCGCCATCTTGCGGTGACCCTGTGGTTCCGGCCACGCGCAACCAGGACAGTCGAAACCTTCACGCTGGTTGAGCAGTCGCAACGTCTTGACCGTGCGCACGACACCCATCTGCTCGACCGCGCGGTCGAGCGACACGAGAACACCGGGAATACCCGCTGCCCAGGTCTTGGGGGTGCTGACTTCGATCGCGGACTCGTCGACGTCGTGCTGCGGGGGCTTGCTGCTCATGCGTCCATTGTTCGCTGATCGAGGTCGGCGCCGCCAGCGCCCCCGAAGAACGCGGCGGCGCCGTCGACACGGGCCCCAAGGGGTTTGAACGGTCCGTGACGGTCAATTGTGATCGCCGTCACTCTCCTCCGGCACCTCTGAAAGAGTGATCAATCGCAGCTGTTCTCGGTCGGCACCTGTCCGTCCACGGAGAAGTACTTCTTCTCGTCACCGGCGATGCCCTCACCGAGCTTGGGCGGTTCGGTGAACTGCGGCGCGAGGAAACCGTCCCTCGCCGCCTGGCACGCGATCGAGTACTGGAAACCCGTCGAGTCCGAGGGCCACAGTCCTTCGGGGGTGATCGAGTAGGTGATCTTCTCGCGGACCGCCGCGACCATCTCCATCTGGCTGAGGAGCTTCTGCGGCTCCGGCGGCTCGAACGCGTAGGCGAACACGTAGTCCGCCGTCACGGCCGGATAGCCGTCCTTCTCGCCGAGAGTCATCTTCCCGGACACCTTGATGCCGTTCGGGAGCAGCTTCGTGCCCTGCTTGAGCCGGGTGGTCCAGCCCGCGATCTCCTTCACGACGTACTCGCGCACCTCCGGCGCCAGCATCGCGAGGAACCGGTCCGGCTTGTGCTCGCCGAGCATCACCGGGTCGAGGCGCGACGCGATGAGCGCCTGCCGGACCTGCTCGAACGCCGGATTCGCGTCCGGCACGACGATGCCCTTGTCGCCGTCGGGCCACTGCTCCGCGGGCGTGCCGGCGAACGGGACCTCGACGTTCGCCCCCACGTGCGGCACCTTCACGTCCGGCAGCGAGACCTCGCCGAACCTGCCTGCCTTGTAGAGCCCGAACAGCACCGCGCCGATGACGACCAGTGCGATGGCGGACACGACCTTGCCGCTGTGTCTGCCTCGTCTGGCCTTGCGGCGTTGCCTGCGGATGTCCCGCTTGGCGCGTTTGTTCGCGGCGCGGATCCAGGCCGCGTCCTTCAGATCAGGATGATCATCAATGTCGTACTGCAACGTTCCCCCAGATGTTCGGGCACATCTTCGGTCACCCGGAACCACGCTGTCGACCGGCTCGGGGTTGCCGCGGGGGCGTTATCAGGTATCTCGTTTCAAGTCGAGACCCTGGGCTCCGTAGACTTCACGGCTGTGACTGAACTCGACACCGCAACCCAGCGTCCTGACCTCCCCGCCGCGTGGACTCCGGCGGAGGTAGAGGCGGAGCTGTACCAGCGGTGGGTCGACCGGCGTTACTTCGAGGCCGACGTCAAGAGCGACAAGCCGCCGTTCACGATCGTGCTGCCCCCGCCGAACGTCACCGGCAGCCTCCACATGGGCCACGCGATGAACCACAGCGTGATGGACGCGCTGTCGAGGCGTCGCCGCATGCAGGGCTACGAGGTCCTGTGGCTGCCCGGCATGGACCACGCGGGCATCGCGACCCAGAACGCCGTCGAGCGCGACCTGGCCAAGCAGGGCATGTCCCGGCAGGACCTCGGGCGCGAGAAGTTCGTCGAGCGCGTCTGGGAGTGGAAAGAGGAGTACGGCGGCAAGATCCTCGACCAGATGAAGCGCCTCGGCGACGGCATCGACTGGTCGCGTGAGCGCTTCACCATGGACGAGGGGCTGTCGCGCGCCGTCCAGACGATCTTCAAGAAGATGTACGACGACGGCCTGATCTACCAGGCCGAGCGGATCATCAACTGGTGCCCGCGCTGCCAGACCGCGCTGTCGGACATCGAGGTCGACCACAGCGAGGACGAGGGCGAGCTCGTCTCGATCCGCTACGGCGACGGGGACGCGTCGATCGTCGTCGCGACCACGCGCGCCGAGACGATGCTGGGTGACACCGCGGTCGCCGTCCACCCGGACGACGAGCGCTACCGGCACCTCATCGGCACCGAGGTCGAGCTGCCGCTCACCGGCCGCCGCATCCCGATCGTCGCCGACACCCACGTCGACCCGAAGTTCGGCACCGGCGCGGTCAAGGTCACGCCTGCCCACGACCCCAACGACTTCGAGATCGGCCAGCGCCACGGCCTGCCGAACCTCACGATCATGGACGGCCGCGCGACCATCACCGCGCACGGCCCGTTCGAGGGGATGGACCGGCTCGAGGCGCGTCCGGCGATCGTCGCCGCGTTGCGCGCGGAGGGCCGGATCGTCGCGGAGAAGCGGCCGTACGTCCACTCCGTCGGCCACTGCTCGCGGTGCAACACGGTCGTCGAGCCGCGCCTGTCGCTGCAGTGGTGGGTCAAGGTCGAGACCATCGCCGCGGCCGCGTCCGCCGCCGTCCGCGACGGCCGCACCAAGATCCACCCGGCCGAGCTGAACAAGCGGTACTTCGACTGGACCGACAACCTGCACGACTGGTGCATCTCGCGCCAGCTGTGGTGGGGCCACCGCATTCCGGTCTTCTACGGCCCGAACGGCGAGGTCGTCTGCGTCGGACCGGACGACGAGATCCCGACCGGTGAGGGCTGGCGTCAGGACGAGGACGTCCTCGACACGTGGTTCTCCTCGGGCCTGTGGCCGTTCTCGACGCTGGGCTGGCCGGAGTCCACTGAGGACCTCCGCAAGTTCTATCCGACGTCCGTTCTCTCGACCGGCTACGACATCCTGTTCTTCTGGGTCGTCCGGATGATGATGTTCGGTCTGTACGCGATGGACGAGGTCCAGCCGTTCGACCACGTCTTCCTGCATGGCCTGATCCGCGACCAGCACGGCAAGAAGATGTCGAAGTCCAAGGGCAACGGCATCGACCCGCTGGACTGGATGGAGCGCTACGGCGCGGACGTCACCCGGTTCACGCTGCTGCGTGGCACGAACCCCGGTTCGGACATGGCCGTCTCCGAGGAGCGGGCGGTCGGCTCACGCAGCTTCACCACGAAGCTGTGGAACGCCACCAGGTTCGCGCTGGCCAACGGTGCGACGGTGGAGCGTCCGCTGCCCGATCGCGCCGAGCTGACGGCGGCCGACCGCTGGATCCTCGACGAGCTCGACGCCCTGGTGTCCACTGTGGACTCAAACTTCGAGGCGTTCCAGTTCTCCCGTGCCTGCGAGGCGCTGTACAGCTTCACGTGGGACGAGTTCTGCGACTGGTACCTGGAGATCGCGAAGGTCCAGATCGCGGACGGCCGCGCCGAGGCCACGCAGTCCGTCCTGGGCCACGTCCTCGACGTCCTGTTGCGCCTGCTGCACCCGTCGATCCCGTTCATCACCGAGACGCTGTGGACGACGCTGACCGGCGGTGAGTCACTCGTCGTGGCCGCGTGGCCTTCCGTCTCGGGTGCCGAGCGAGATGCTGACGCGGCGGCGGAGGTCGAGGGCCTGAAGAAGCTCGCGACCGAGATCCGCCGGTTCCGTTCCGAGCAGGGCCTCAACCCGGGCCAGAAGGTCGCGGGCAAGGTCCGCGGCGCGTGCTGTGTCGGCCTGATCGACCAGGTCCCGTCGGTCCGCGCGATGACGCGGCTGACCGAGCCGGGCGACGAGTTCACCGTCTCCGCGACGCTCGAGGTCGGCCTGCCCAAGGGCGCGGTGAAGGTCGAGCTGGACCTGTCCGGCACGATCGACGTGGCCGCCGAGCGCAAGCGTCTCGCCAAGGACCTCGTCGTGGCGCAGAAGGAACTCGAGGGCACGACGAAGAAGCTGGGCAACGAGGCGTTCCTCGCCAAGGCGCCCGCCGACGTCAAGGCCAAGATCGAGAAGCGCAAGGCCGTCGCCGAGTCCGAGATCGCCCGCATCAACGAGCGCCTGGCCGCGCTGCCGGAGGCGTAAAACCGTGGAAACGAACCTCGACGAGTTCCTCGACGTCGAGAACGAGCTCAACCAGCGGTGGCCCGAGACCAAGCTCGAGCCGTCGCTGGACCGCATCAAGGCGCTCGCCCACGTGCTGGGCGACCCGCAGACGTCGTATCCGGTCGTGCAGCTGACGGGCACGAACGGCAAGACGTCGACGTCGCGCATGGTCGATGCGCTCTTCACGCGCATCGGCCTGCGCACCGGCCGGTTCACGAGCCCGCACCTGCAGCTCGCGACCGAGCGGATCAGCCTGGACAACCAGCCGATCAGCCCGGAGCGCTACGTCGAGGTCTACCGCGACATCGAGCCGTACGTCGCCATGGTGGACGCCAAGTCCGAGATCCGGATGAGCAAGTTCGAGGTGCTCACCGGCATGGCGTACGCGGCATTCGCGGAAGCGCCGGCCGACGTGGCCGTCGTCGAGGTCGGCATGGGCGGCACGTGGGACGCGACGTCCATCGTGGACACCCGCGTCGCCGTGCTCACCCCGATCGGCATCGACCACACCGAGTACCTCGGCACCCGTCCCGAGGACATCGCGGTGGAGAAGGCCGGCATCATCAAGCCGGGCGCCGTCGCGATCGTCGCCGAGCAGACGCCCGAGGTCATGAGGGTGATCCACGAACGCGTCGCCGAGGTGGACGCGATGGTGGCCCGCTTCGGCAGCGAGTTCGGCGTCCTGTCACGCGCGGTCGCCGTAGGCGGCCAGATGATCACCCTGCAGGGCCTGGGCGGCGTCTACGAGGACATCTTCCTGCCGCTGCACGGCGAACACCAGGCGAAGAACGCCGCGCTGGCACTGGCCGCCGTCGAGGCGTTCTTCGGCGCGGGCCCCGAGCGCAAGATCGACATCGAGATGGTCCGCGAGGGCTTCGCCTCGGTCGTCACGCCGGGTCGCCTGGAGCGCGTGCGTTCCGCGCCCAACGTCTTCGTGGACGCCGCGCACAACCCGCACGGCGCCGCGGCACTGGCTCGCGCGTTGGAGTCGGAGTTCGGCTTCCGCAAGCTCGTCGCCGTCGTCTCCGTCATGTCCGACAAGGACGCCGAGGGAATCCTGGCCGCGCTGGAGCCGGTCGTGCAGGAACTGGTGATCACCACCAACTCCTCCCCGCGCGCCATGGACCCGGACGTCCTGGCCGGCCTGGCCGTCCCGATCTTCGGCGAGGACCGCTTCGAGGTGCGCCCCAGACTGGTCGACGCCATCGAGGAAGCCATCCACCTCATCGAGGACGAACAGTCCGGCGGCGGCGTGATCGTCACCGGCTCCGTCGTCACCGCCGGCGAGGCCCGTGCGCTGTTCGGAAAGGAGCCGGCATGACCACCCCGGCCCCTCTGAAGAAGGACCCGATGAAGGCGTTCCGGGGCATCATGGCCGGCACGCTGATCCTCGAGGTCATCGTCGTCGCTCTGGCCCTCCCGGTGATCGCCAAACTGCACGGCGGCGTCACCTCCCTCGTAGGCTGGATCGCCTTCGGCTTCATCGCGGTGTTCATCGCGATGTGCGCGTTCGTCCGCAAGCCGTGGGCGATCGGCGCCGTCGTCGGACTGCACGTCCTGCTGATCGCCACCTGGCTACTGCTGCCGGCGATGGGCGTGATCGGCGTGATCTTCGGGCTCGTCTGGGCTTACCTCCTGTGGCTGCGCAAGGACCTGCTCAAGCGCATGGCCGAGGGCAGGCTGCCCGCGCAGCAACAGCAGCAGGCCGACCAGCAGTCCTGACCGGGCGCATTTCCACGCAATTCGGCAACAACATTCACCAAACGAATTCCACGCTTCGTACCCTCGCTCGTCGCAATGCGACGGCGAGGGTTCGTCGTATTCACCCGATCGTGCTTTGAAACCGGGACGGGTCCCGCGACCTGGCGCTATGCTGCTAGGCGCACGAATCTGCTGGGAGGGCACTGGGGATGAGCGGGACCAAGGTCGATCTCGAGACGCTGCGCGCTGCCATCAAGGAGTACGAGTCCGTCAAGGACGAGCTGCAGATGGCTCACAAGTCCGGTGAAGACCTGACCATCGTCAAGGGCGCCGGCAAGGACATGCCGAGCCAGGTCTACGCGAACTGGGCGAACGCCGCGGGCAAGGGGCACCAGCTGTCCAACGAACAGTTGCAGCAGACGCTGGTCACCCGGATCGAGAACCTGAAGGCCACGCTTCGCCAGTACGAGCAGACCGAGCAGGGCAACCGTGACAACCTCAAGTAGAAGGACCGGGCTGTTGCGCATCCGAACCATCGTCGCGGGCACCGCAGCACTTGCACTGCTGGCAGGCTGCGGCGACAGCGGCGGCACGACCGGCACGCCGACCACCGCCAGTCAGCCGCCGAGCAGCAGTGGTGGAGCCCCCAAGATCGAGAACCCGCTCGACGTCAAGGCCTTCGAAGCAGCCCCGTGCAGCATGGCCACACCGGATCAGGTGCAGGCGTACGGACTTCCCGGAGTGGCCGGACGGGTGAACACCACCTCGCCCGGTGCTTCCTGCGTGTGGCTGGGGTCGAGCACCCCGGCGAAGATGGCTCCCGGCGTGACGATCCTGCCGGAGGGCACGAACCTCTCCACCATCGTCCCGACCGCGGCCACGACGTTCGAGACGTTCGAGACGCAGCCCGCCATCCAGGGCTATCCGACCTACATGGCGCTGGTCGCGGACAGTCGCAAGAACGGCTATTGCTCCGTGCTCGTCGGAGTTTCCGACGAGAAGGCGGTGAGCGTCTCCTTCCAGAGTGACAAAGGCAGCCCGCGGTTCGCCGACCCCTGCGGCGCGGTGACCGAGTTCGCGAACCTCGTCATCACCACGATCAAGGCAGGTGCGAAATGACACGGCCCGCGCCCAGTTGCTTCACCGAGGACAACACCAGAGCCGAGGGGTTCTCGGGAGCGCAGATCTACTCCCAGATGACCAGCGGTCCCGGTACGGGGTCGGCGCAGGCGGCGGCGACCACCGCCACTGCGTTGGAGCGCGGCTACGCGGGTATCGAGGCCAGGCTCAAGCGGGTCGGCGAGACGCTCGGAGAGGCGTGGACCGGAGCGAGTGCGAGCGCCGCTCAGGCCGCCGCCAACCCGATCAACCAGGCCATGATCCAGATGCAGGACGCGCTGCGGCAGGCCGATCACTCGATCTCGAACCAGGTCTACCAGTTCAACCTGAACAAGAACCAGCTCAAGGACATGCCGGCGGCCAAGCCGGACACGAGCTTCTGGGACGACGCGACTCCTTGGGACACCGACACCGAGGACAAGGTCAACAGCTACAACGCTGAAGAGAAGCACAACCGCGAGGTCTACAAGGAGTTCCAGAGCGCCAGCAACACCAACCGCGGTGAGCTGCCGAAGGAGTTCCCCGGCGTCACGACCGACAGTCTCGTGGTCGAGATCGCCAACACCGGCGGCGACAACGGTGACGACAAGACGACGAACAACAACACCACGACCACGCGGTCGTCCAGCACCTCGAGCAGTTCCTCGACGAGCACGCCGCAGAGCACGACCGGCACCGGCTGGACCGTGCCCACCACGAACGGCGACCAGACCACCACCACGACCAGCTCGTCCGACAACACGAACACGAGCAACACCAACAACACCGGCAGGCCCTCCGTCGGTGACAACCTCACCGGCAAGCCCCCGGTCGGCGGCGTGATCGACAGGCCGAACAACACCGGCCTCCCGCCCATGGGCGTGCCCGTCCGCCCCACCACGGGCGGCCCTGGCGGACCTGGTGGCACCGGCCCCGGTCGCGGCCCCGGTGGCGTCGGCGGTCCTGGCGGAGCAGGCAAGTTCGGTGGCGGCGGCGGTGGCGGCGCAGGTGCGGGTGCGGGCGGCGCGGGCAAGTTCGGCTCCGGCGGCCTTGGCAGCGGAACGGGTAGCGGAACAGGCGGCACGTCCGCCCAGCAGCCCGGCGGCAAGGCCGGTGTGTTCGGCGGCATGGGTGAGACCGGTGCGAACGCGGCCGGTCGAGGTGGTGCGGCAGGCGCGGCGGGTCGCGCAGGCGGCGCCGGCATGGGCGGGATGGGTGGTCAGGGCCAGAAGGGCCAGGGCGAGGACGACTTGGAGCACAAGTCCGCCGACTACCTCATCACCGAGGAGAACACGAACGAGATCATCGGTGACATGCCGATGGTCGCACCGCCGACGATCGGGGGGTGACGTGCTTCGGTCGTCCATCCAACTGTCCGACCTCGCCTTCGACGTGCTGTGGAAGCAGGAGAAGCTGGGGGAGTACCACCCCGCCCTGTCCGTCGACTCGCCCGGTGAGACCGAGGACGAACGCGTGCTCATCGAGCGCGACGTCATCGGTGAGCTGCGCCGGGTCGGGCTCGACCACCCGGACGTCCGGGGGACGCTGCACCTGATCGCCAAGGCCGAGCACGACTACTCGGCCTGGATCGCGGTCACGCCGAACGAGACCAGGCCCGTGGTCGTGGCGGCGAACTCGCAGCACGGTGTGCTCGCCGTGCACGACAACGGGTTCGTGCAGCTGCACCCGATCCGGCCGGACAACGCGCCGGAGGTCCTCGCGATGCAACTGCCGGACGTGCCGGCCGGGCGCGGTGCGTCGATCAACGTGCGCGCGAACGAGATCAACGTGCACCAGCCGGGCAAGGCGTCGCCGTCGATCTCGTTGCGCCAGCTGCTCGCCCAGCCCCGCCAGGGCACGGCGAAGCTGTACGCGGCGAAGCGCAACGGCGAGGGCAGGCAGCGCGCCAAGACCTTCCTCACCACGATCGACTTCGAGGACGGCCGCTGGCTCGTGGTCAAGTACACCGACCACAACCACCAGACGTGGGTGCACGCCACGCCGGCGACGCGCCAGATCATCACGGACTGGCTGAAGCGCCTCACATAACGGATTTACCGCCGCATAACCGAAATGCGCGAGCGTCGCGGCTGTGAGAAAGCCATTCGCCATCGCCGCCGCACTGGCCGCGACGCTGCTGTCCGCCGGTCTGAGCTCGGGCACCGCCCACGCCGAGACCGTCCCCGGTTGTGCCTCTGCCCAGCAGATCGGCACCACGGGCTACGTGAAGTACCAGGGCGCGACCATCGCGTCGGTCAAGCAGTTCGCCGGGTGCGGCAAGAACTTCGCCTACACCTGGGTCTGGGACTCCTACGCCAGGAACCACACCTACCGCGTCTCGAACTGGATCGCGGTGATCGACGGCAACGAGGAGTACCCCGGCGGCGACCTCCGCAGCGGCACGAAGCAGGAGCTGTGGGGCGCCGGAGCGGCCACGCTCGACAAGTGCACCCGCGCGGTCTCCAGCGTGACGGTGCCGGGCGGCGACTACGTCAGCGGCTGGACCGACAAGCGCTGCTGAAGTTCACCTCGGGTTTCAGAACTGGCCAGAACCGGCGACTAGAAACCGCGCATGACCTTCGACCGTCGCACGTTGTTCAAGGCAGGCGCACTGGGCGCGGCCGCGGCGCTGGTGCCCTCGGGCATCAGCCTCGCGAAGACCGACCGCCCGATCCTCACCCACGGCGTGCAGTCCGGCGACGTCACCTGGGACGGCGGCATCGTGTGGACGCGCGCCGACCGTCCCTCGCGGATGCTCGTCGAGGTGTCCAACGACCCCGAGTTCCGGTTCTCCCGTCGCGTTCGCGGCCCGTTGCTCACCCCGGAGACCGGCGGAACCGGGCAGGTCAGGGTGTCGAGCCTGCTGCCAGGCCGCCCCGCCTACTACCGCGTCACGGCAGAAGACCTGCACGGCCGCACCCGCAGCGAACCCGTCACGGGCAGCTTCACCACCGCCCCGCTCGGCCGCGACGACGTGCGGTTCGTGTGGTCCGGTGACGTCGCCGGCCAGGGCTGGGGCATCAACCCCGACATCGGCGGCATGCCGATCTTCCAGGCCATGGCCGACCGCAGGCCCGACTTCTTCATCCACAGCGGCGACAGCGTCTACTCCGACGGCCCGATGCAGGCGAGCGTGACGCTCCCGGACGGCCGGATCTGGCGCAACGTCGTCACTCCCGAGAAGTCCAAGGTGGCCGAGACGCTCGACGAGTACCGCGGCCAGTTCGCCTACAACTTCCTCGACGACAACGTGAAGCGATTCGCCTCCCAGGTGCCGGTCTACGCGCAATGGGATGATCATGAAGTCACGAACAACTGGTACCCCGGCGAGATCCTGGAACTCCCGCAGTACACCGAGAAGCGCGTGGACGTGTTGGCGCAGCGCGCTTTCCAGGCGTTCCACGAGTGGATGCCGATCGACCAGAAGCGTGCGGTGGACGGCCGTGTCTACCGGAAGTTCGCGTACGGGCGGAACGTCGAGATCTTCGTGCTCGACATGCGCACCTACAAGGACAAGAACACCTCGCCCAAGGATCAGCCGGGCGTGATCCTCGGCGCCCGGCAGGCGAAGTGGCTCGTCGACGCGCTCAGCCGCAGCACCGCCACGTGGAAGATCATCGCGGCGGACCTGCCGATCGGACTCACCGTGCCGGACGGCAATGACATCGAAGGCGTCGCGAACGGCCTGCCGGGCGCGCCCAACGGCCGTGAGCACGAGATCGCGTGGGTGCTCAGGGAACTCAGGCGCCGCCGCGTCAAGAACACCGTCTGGCTCACCGCGGACGTCCACTACACGGCCGCTCATCACTACTCGCCCGACCGCGCGGCCGTGGGTGACTTCGACCCGTTCTGGGAGTTCGTGTCCGGCCCGCTGCACGCCGGCGCGTTCGGCCCCAACACGCTCGACCCGACGTTCGGTCCGCAGGCCGTGTTCGTGCACGCCCCGCCTGCCGCGAACACCACGCCGCTGGACGGGTTCCAGCACTTCGGCGAGGTCAAGGCGTCGCAGCACGAGCTCACGGTGTGGCTGCGCGACGCGACTGGCGCTTCGCTCTGGTCCAAAACGCTCAGGGCCGCCTGACGCGAGACGTAGTGTCGGTGGGTGCCCATCTCGTTCGACACCTCCGGCTTCCGTCAGCTCGACCAGAACAACTGGCAGCACCCGAGCGGTGACCAGGCCGAACTGACCTACTACGGCGTGGTCCCGGATCTACCCGCCGGGCTGGACGACCTGCAGAGGCTCAGGCACCACCTCGCCCTGATCCACGGCGAGACCGGCTGCCTGATCGAGGCGCACGTCGTCCAGCTCGGCGGGGTGCCCGCGCTGCTGCGGATCGTCAAGATGCCGCTGCCGAACCAGCCGAACGGGCAGGGCTTCGTCTGCTCCTTCACCATTCCCAAGGCCAACTGCAGCGCGGTGCTGCAGCTCGGGGCGATGGAACGCGGCATGACGGGTACCCGCGAGGCCATCCTGGCCGCCGAGATCGGGTTCCAGAACTGGATCAAGCCGCACCCGTACGCACCTGAGCTGCAGGGCGTGCTGCCGTTCCACGCGGGTGATGACCCGCGCCACGACGCACGGTTCCCCGACCACCCGTTGTCGCGCGCACGGGCGTGGGCGCATCACGTGGTCCGCACGGCACAGGTGGATCCGCAGTTCGCCTCCCTGCCGCCGTTCCAGGTTCAGCCGCCGCCACCGGTCGCGCCAGGTCAGACGCTGGTGACCGCGTTGCCGAGCCTGCCGGTCAAGGACTTCGTCGGTCTGCAGATCGGCGAGGAGACGACGTTCTGGCGGACGAGTGACCCGAAGCTGCGGGAGATGCTCGGCCGCGGCCTCATGGGCCGGTCGCCGCTCGCCGAGACCAGGTTCCGCGACATGCTCATGATCGACCCCGAGACGGGCGAGGTGATGATCCCCGACCGCTTCACCACCAACGGCGAGATGACCGCGCACGGCACGCGCCTGACCCAGGTCACGTTGCACCAGGCGGACGCCGAGCTCTCGGACGAGGACGTCCTGGACGCCTTCCGGTGGGCCGGTCAGATGTGCGGCGAGGCGGCGGAACGCGGCGAGTACCTCTCCCTCGAACCGATCGAGAACCAGGGCGAGCAGGCGGATCCGCACGTCCTGCTGGCCGTGCAGCCGCACGAGGGCCAGCAGATGGCCATCGCCCAGTTCTCGCCGACTCCGACCGAAGGACCGCTCGCCGGCTCGCCTAGCCGCAGCGCGCCCGCGACCCGGGAGTCCGTCGTGGGCATCGGCCTGATCGCCGGGATGGCGGTCAACGAGTGGCGTTCACATCCGCTGCGGATGGCGATCACCTACAAGCGTCCGGCGGGCTGATCGCAAACATTTGCAACGCCCGACGTATTGTTTCCCGCTGTTTGTCGTGGTTTCGTGCAGCAGCCCTGCAAGAGTTTGCGACAAGGAGGTCGCGATGCGTCGGGTCGTCGCCGCGCTCGCTGCACTGGTTTTGCTCCCTCTCACACCCGTTCAGGCCGTTGCCGCACCACCGCAACGTCTGGCCGTGGGGGAGGTGGTGGACATAGCGCCCGGTGTGCGCGACGGGGACGCGAGACTCGCGTTGCCGCCCAAGCGAGACGACCTGCGGGGCGAACGCTTCTACTTCGTGATGCCCGACCGGTTCGCGAACGGCGACCCGAGCAACGACCGCGGCCGCACGAACGCTGCCGAGAATGGCTTCGACCCCGCTGACAAGGGCTTTTACCACGGCGGCGACCTCAAGGGGCTGCGCGGGAAGCTCGACTACCTCGACGGCATGGGCATCACGGCGATCTGGATGACGCCGATGTTCCTCAACCGCTGGGTGCAGGGCGACAGCGCCGGCTACCACGGCTACTGGACGCTCGACTTCACCAAGCTCGACCCGCACTTCGGCACCACGCAGGAGATGCGCGACCTGATCAAGGACGCGCACCGGCGTGGCATCAAGGTCTTCTTCGACATCGTCGCGAACCACACCGCCGACGTGATCAAGTACGCCGAGAACAAGACCCAGTACGTCAGCACGGGCGCGCAGCCGTACCTGGACGCCGACGGCAAGCCGTTCGACATCGCGGATTACGCGGGCAAGAAGGACTTCCCGAAGCTCGACGCGAAGAAGTCCTTCCCGTACACACCGGTCAAGGACGGTCAGACGAAGTACCCGTTGTGGCTCAACGACTCCACGCTCTACCACAACCGCGGCGACTCGACGTTCTCCGGCGAGTCGAGCGAGCAGGGCGACTTCTCCGGCCTCGACGACCTGATGACCGAGCACCCGCGCGTGGTCAACGGCATGAAGGACATCTTCACCAGCTGGATCGACACGCTCGACATCGACGGCTACCGCGTCGACACCGTCAAGCACGTCAACCTGGAGTTCTGGCAGGCTCTGGCGCCGCACGTGAAGCAGTACGCGAATCGCAAGGGCAAGAAGGACTTCTTCGTCTTCGGCGAGGTCTTCGACTCCTCGCCCGAGAACACCTCGAAGTACACGACCACCGGCAAGATGCAGGCCACGCTGGACTTCCCGTTCCAGAGCAGCGCGCTGAGCTTCCTGTCCGGCAAGGGTTCCCAGCGCCTCGGTGAAGTGCTGCTGGACGACGACCGCTACACCGACGCCGACTCGAACGCCTCCTCGTTGCCCACGTTCCTCGGCAACCACGACATGGGCCGCGTCGCGTGGATGATCCGCAACGACAAGCCGGGCATCTCGGACGCGGAACTGCTGGAGCGCCTCAAGCTCGGCAACACCCTGATGTACCTGTGGCGCGGCAACCCGGTCGTCTACTACGGCGACGAGCAGGGCTTCGCGGGCACGGGCGGCGACAAGTTGGCGCGCCAGGACATGTTCGCCTCCAGGACGCCGGAGTACATGGCGGAGAAGCTCGTCGGCAGCGACCGCACCGGTGCTCAGGACAACTTCACCACGACCCACCCGCTGTACCAGCAGCTCAAGGCCCTGGCCGCGCAGGTCGACCGCGATCCGGTGTGGCGTGACGGCAACCAGGTGCTCCGGTACGCCGACGGTGACGTCTTCGCGTTCAGCCGCATCCTCGGCCGTGAACACCTCGTGGTCGCGAACGCCAGCACCTCGCCCGCGACCGTCACCGTGCCCGTGTCGTCCTCGGCTTTCGAGAACGCGCAGGTCCAGAACGGCCGCGTCACGGTGACCGTGCCCGCGCTGTCCTCCTTGGTGCTCAAGGGAACCAGCGACGTCGCGAAGTCGAAGCCCGCACCCGTCCTGGTCGCCCCGGCCGCCGGAACGGTGCTGGACGAGCGCGTCGAACTCCGCGCGGACGGCATCACCGCGCCCAACGCCGCCGCCACTTTCGCCGCCCGTGTCGAGGGCTCGAAGGACTGGACCGTGCTCGGCACCGACGACGCCGCTCCCTATCGCGTTTTCGCTGACCTGTCAGCACTTCCGGGCGCGGCCGTCGGCAAGCGCGTCGAACTGCGCGTGGTGGCGAAGTCCGGTGAGATCGGCGCGGACGGCGCGTTCGTGTCGCTCGTGGCCGCGCCGCCGATCCCGGATCCCGGCACGAAGAACCCGGACTGGCTGGTCGTGCACTACGCGCGCGACAACTACGACGGCTGGGGCCTGCACGCCTGGGGCGACGTCGAGACGCCGACCGAGTGGAACGCCCCGCTGCCGTTCGCGGGGGAGGACGCCTACGGGCGCTTCGCGTGGATCAAGCTGAAGCCGGGCGCCAAGTCGGTCGGGCTCATCGCGCACAAGGGCGACGAGAAGGACACGTCGGTCGACCGGTTCGTCGACCCGAGCGTGACGCCCGAGATCTGGCTGAAGCAGGGCGATCCGGCCGTGCACCCGTCCGAGCAGGCGGCGACGGCCAAGGCGGTCGTGCACTACGTCGGCGACGCGTCCGGTGCTGTGGTGCGGGTTGCCGGACGGGCTGACATGCCGTTCACCAACGGCGTCGCGGAGCTTCCGCCCACGACCGACTTCTCCGTCGTGCGCGGCACGACCGTGGAGGCTTCCGGCAAGTTCACGAGTGGCCACTCGTGGGTCGCGGGCGGGAAGGTGCACGCTACGAAGGCCGCCGCCGAGAACCGGGCGGTGATCCACTACAACCGCGCGGACGGCGACTACACGGACTGGACGATGTACCACTGGACGGGTTCCGCGGAGCCGTCACCTGGTTGGAACCAGTCACGGGTGCCGGACGGGCGTGACCAGTTCGGCGTCTACTGGTCGGTGCCGCTGGCGGCCGGCGCGGCGGGACTGAGCTACATCGTCCACCGCGGCGACGCCAAGGATCCGGGTCCCGACCAGTTCCTCGACCTGGGGCAGAAGGGGAACGAGGTGTGGCAGTTGCAGGGCAACGAGACGTACCTGCTGCCGTCCAGCGTCGGCCCGGCCGCCGATGACGACCTGACCAAGGCCAAGGCGATCTGGATCTCGAAGGACAAGGTCGTCTGGGACGTGCCGTCCGTGCAGTCCGACGGCTACCGCCTCGAATACGGCTCACGGGTGCTGCGACTGGCTCCCACGACCGAGGAGGTTCCGGCGCAGTTCCCGCACCTCAAGGGCAAGCCGGTGTTCGCCGTGCGCGGGTTCGTGGACGAGGCGTTGCGGGACAGGCTTTCCGCCGTGCACGTCGACGCGGGTGGCGCGATCCGGCACCGCACGAGCGTGCAGATCGCGGGCGTGCTCGACGATCGGTTCGCTTCTGCCGCAACGAAACTGACGTTCGGGCCGACGTTCGACCACGACCGCGCGTCGGTCAGGCTGTGGGCGCCGACCGCGTCCAACGTCAAGCTGCGCCTGTTCGACCAGCCTTCCGGCGAACCGAGGAAGGTCGTGCAGCTCAAGCGCGACGACGCCTCGGGCTCGTGGACAGGCACGGGTGACTGGAAGAACAAGTACTACCAGTTCGAGGTCACCAACTGGCAGCGCACGGTCGTCGTCACCGACCCGTACTCCGTGGCGCTCTCGGTGAACTCGACGCACTCGCAGTTCGCCGACCTCAAGGACGGCCGCTCGATGCCCGCCGGGTGGTCGAAGGACGTCGCGAAGGGCATGGGCGGCGCGATCACCGAGCTGCACGTGCGGGACTTCTCGATCAACGACCAGTCCGTCCCGGCAGGGGATCGCGGCACGTACAAGGCGTTCACGCACCGCGACTCGACGGGCATGAAGCACCTCAGGACGCTGGCCGCGGCGGGCATGGACACCGTGCACCTGCTGCCGACGTTCGACATCGCGACCATCCCCGAGAAGCGCTCCGAACAGGCCGCCCCGGCCTGCGATCTGCCCTCGCTGCCGGCCGATTCCGACCAGCAGCAGGCCTGCGTCGGCGCGGTCGCGGCGAAGGACGGCTTCAACTGGGGTTACGACCCGTTCCACTACGACGTGCCCGAGGGCTCGTACGCCACGGCGGACGCGCAGAACGGCTCGGCGCGGTCGAAGCAGTACCGCGAGATGGTGAAGTCGTTGCACGACAACGGCAACCGCGTGGTGGTGGACGTCGTCTACAACCACACGGCGGCGTTCGGTGACGCGCCGACGTCCGTGCTGGACCAGGTCGTGCCCGGCTACTACCAACGGCTCAACCTCGACGGCTCGGTCGCGAACTCCACGTGCTGCGCGAACACCGCGACCGAGAACGCCATGATGGGCAAGCTCGTCGTGGACTCGGTGGTGCGCTGGGCGCGCAACTACAAGATCGACGGCTTCCGGTTCGACCTGATGGGCCACCACCCCAAGGCGAACATCCTCGCGGTGCGCGCGGCCCTGGACGCGCTGACCGTCGAACGTGACGGCGTGGACGGGCGCAAGATCGGCGTCTACGGCGAGGGCTGGGACTTCGGCGAGGTCGCCGGCAACGCCCGGTTCGAGCAGGCCACGCAGGCGAACATGGCCGGCACGGGCGTCGGCACGTTCAGCGACAGGCTGCGCGATGCCGTGCGCGGCGGCGGGCCGTTCGACGACGACCCGCGCGTGCAGGGCCTTGGCTCCGGTTTGGCCGGCGACGTGAACTCCTCGCCCGCCAACGGTGACGTGGCCGCGCGGCTGGAGAACTACAGCGACCTGGTGAAGCTGGGCATGGCGGGCAACATGGCCTCGTACCAGTTCCGGTCGACGGCCGGGCCAGTCGTCGCCGGCCGGGACGTGAACTACAACGGCACGGCCGCCGGGTACACCGGACAGCCGCTGGAGGCGATCACGTACGTCGACGCGCACGACAACGAGACGTTGTTCGACGCGTTGACCTACAAGCTCAAGCCCGAGACGTCCGCCGCCGACCGCGTGAAGATGCAGACGGTGGCGCTGGCACCGGCGTTGCTCGGGCAGGGGCGGCCGTTCGTGCACGCGGGTACCGAGTTCCTGCGCTCGAAGTCGTTGGACCGCAACAGCTACGACTCGGGGGACTGGTTCAACGCCTACGACCCGTCGTTGCGCGACAACGGTTTCGGCCGCGGGTTGCCGCCGAAGGCCGACAACGAGTCGAAGTGGCCGTACGCGAAGCCGCTGCTGGCCGGGCCGAAGCCGTCCTCCGGGGACATGAGGGCCTCGCTGGACGCGACCCTGGAACTGCTGCGGATCCGGCAGTCGTCGCCCCTGTTCTCCCTGGGGTCGGCGGATCTGGTGCAGCAGAAGGTGTCGTTCCCGGCCGCGGCGTCCGGCGTGATCGTCATGCACGTCGACGACACCGCCGGGCCGGACGTGGACCCGGCTCGTCGCGGGCTGGTCGTGGTGATCAACCCGTACCCGACGGACCAGGCCGTGACGCTGCCCGCAGGCGACTGGAAGCCCGTGACCAGTGAGAAGAAGGTCGGCGCGGCGCGATCGGTCGTCGTCCTGGAGCGATAGTCCCGCTGAGAAATAGTTTCGTTCCAGATTAGTTTGGTACCGTGGTGCTCATGGGCACGACGGGGTGTACTGACCTGATGATGCTGCTGCATCGGACTGGCCACGCGCTGGAGACAGAGCTGACGGCGAGGCTCGCGGAGATCGGACTGACTCCGCGGGCCCGCTGCGTTCTGTCGAGCGCGCTGGACGCGGGACGCACGCAGTCCGAGATCGCCGAGCACGTCGGCATCGACAAGACGACCATGGTCGTGACGATGGACGCCATGGAGCTGGCCGGGTACGCCGAGCGCAAGCCGTCGCCCACGGACCGCCGTGCGCGCGTTGTCGCGGTCACCGATCTGGGGCGCGAGATCCTGGTCAAGGCCGATCAGGTCGTGGCTGATGTCTACGAGAGTGTGCTGGGTTCGTTGCCGGGTGACGAGCGAGACGGCCTGGTCAAGGGTCTGACGACGCTGATGGAGGGCCGCCTGAGTGCCCCGATGCCGTGCGAGAAGCCGCCGCGCAAGCGTGCTCTGCGTCATGCCGTTGGGTAGAAGATAGTCCCGTACAAAACCATCTGCTACGGTTCCTCTTATGACTTCAGGGGGACCGAAGACGGATTCGCGCTGGCTCGCGCTGATCGTGCTGTGTGCGGGGATGTTGATGATCGTGCTGGATCAGACGATCGTGAACGTCGCGCTGCCCGCGATCGAAGAAGACCTCAAGTTCGGCCAGGCCGGTCTGGCCTGGGTCGTGAACGCGTACCTGATCGCCTATGGCGGTCTGCTGCTGCTCGCGGGTCGTCTGGGCGACCTGATCGGGCACAAGAAGGTGTTCCTGATCGGCCTCGGCGTCTTCACGGTCGCGTCGGTGCTGTGCGGCTTGTCCCTCAGCGCCGAGATGCTGATCGTGTCTCGCTTTGTGCAGGGTGCGGGCGGTGCGCTGGCCACGTCCGTGACGCTGGGCATGGTCGTGACGATGTTCCCCGAGCCTGACGAGCAGAGGCGCGCCATCGGCGTGTTCAGCTTCGTCGCGGCGGCGGGCGCGTCCCTCGGCCTGTTGCTCGGCGGTGTGCTGACCGACGCCATGTCGTGGCACTGGATCTTCTTCGTGAACATCCCGATCGGCATCGTGGCCGCCGTCGCCGCCGTGCGTCTGGTGCCTGACTCCGTCGGCCTCGGCCTGCGTGAGGGTGCGGATGTGCTTGGCGCGCTGCTGATCGTCGCCGCGGTGATGCTCGGCGTCTACACGATCGTCAAGGCGGAGCACTACGGCTTCGGCTCCGCCCACACGCTGGGCCTGGGTGCCGTCGCGGTGGCACTGCTGGCGGGATTCGTGCTGCGCCAACGGACCGCCGCGAAGCCGTTGCTGCCGTTGCGGGTGTTCAAGTCCCGCAACGTGACCGGCGCGAACCTCGTGCAGATCTCGATGGTCGCCGGCATGTTCGGGCTGTTCTTCCTCGGCACGCTCTACATGCAGCTCGTGCTGCAGTACACGCCGTTGCAGATCGGCCTGGCGTTCATGCCCGTCGCCGGCGCGATCGCGGTGTTCTCGGTGTCGCTCTCGGCACGTCTGAACTCCCGGTTCGGCGAGCGCAACATGCTGATCGTGGGCCTGCTGTTCATGCTCGTCGGCATGATCGTGTTCACGCAGGTACCGGTCGACGGCTCGTACCTCGCGCACATCCTGCCCGCCGTCGCGCCGCTGGGCATCGGCCTGGGCCTGTCGTTCCCGGCGCTGATGACGCTGGCGATGTCCGGCGCCTCCCACGACGAGGCGGGTCTCGCGTCCGGTCTCGTGAACACGACCGCGCAGGTGGGCGGTGCCCTGGGTCTCGCGGTGCTGGCCACTACCTCGACCACGTACACGTCGTCGCTGCTGGCATCGGGCGTCGGCCGGCTGGAGGCGCTGACCTCGGGCTTCCACCTGGCGTTCTGGATCTCGGCCGTGCTCGTGGCGGTGGCTCTGGGGCTGGCCGTTTTCGTGCTGCGGCAGGTGACCGTGTCGCGGGATGCCGGACCCGTTCTGGTGCACTGACGGAAATGCGGTGAAAAGGTGTCGGGGCTGGCCCCGACACCCTTTCTTTTTTGCCGCGGACTAGATCTGCAGCTCGGACTCGATGCGCTTGAGGTGGTGGCGGGCCAGCGCGAGGTTCGACGATTCCCTTTCCAGCACGAGGTACAGGAAGAGCGAGCCTCTGGATTTCATGCCGCTCATCAGCCTGATCAGGTGGTACTGGCGGTGCAACGTGATCAGGATGTCCTCGATGGTGTCGCTCAGGCCGAGGGTCTGCATCACGCGCAGCTTCGACCGGACGACCTCGGTGTTCCCGGCCGCCGCGACCTCCAGGTTCAGCCAGTCGCCGCCGCCGCTGGTACCGAGCGACATCCCGCTGTCGTAGTCGACCAGCGCGACGCCGACGGCGCCGGAGATGGACATGGCCTCTTTCATTGCGATATCGATGTTCATCAGACTCCACTTTTCTGTGTCAACTGGTGATCGAGGCGACGTGACCGGTTTCTCGCTCCTCGATCGCATGCGGACACGGCTCCACATTGCCGAGAGCAATGAACCCAATTCGGACATGTGCTGCGACCATTTTTTATTCGGTGGACGGTGCGTTGGGTGCCATGATCGAGCCGATCCGCTCGATCACGGGACGGGACTCGTGGAGAAGACGCCCGAGGTTGAGTCCTTTGTCCCCGAGCACGACCATCAGCGCCGTCCTGCTCACGGCGTACACGGCCATGTAGCCGCTGCTGCCGAACACCACGGTCTGGTTGAGCTTGCCCAGGCCGATCACCTCCGCCGCCTGGCGTGCGATGCCGAGGTCGGCGGCGGCGAGTGCGGAGATGTGCGCGGGCTCGACGTTCTTCGCCACATCGGTGAGAATGGGAATTCCGTCGGACGCGGCCAGCACCGTGTCGGTCACTCCGGCGACGTTTTCTCGAAGCTTCCGCAGTTCGGCGGCCAGGGCGTCGTAGTCCAATGCAGTTCCTTTCCGCTGGTCTGCCCTGTTTCTGCGCGGGGGCGCAACGAGGGCAGGCCCCAGTGTGAAAAACTGAACGCGGTCGCCGGCGGGGCGATTTCCAGCAGTTCTTCACCGAGCATTCGGGAGATCTCGACGGTGACCGAGTGCAGACTCCGTCCGGTCGCGAACGCCATGTCCCGCGCACTGCGTCTGCCGGTGGCGAGCGCGATGATCTCCCGTCGTTCCGCGGTGGACGGATCGGCTCCGCGGGCCGCCACCACGCGGTCCAGATAGGGCGACAACGGGACCGGCAGCGAGGCGACCACGTCCAGCCGTCCGGCCGTGTCCGACAGCAACACCTCCGGCGCGACACCGTCGGCCGAGGGCAGCAGAGGTTCGTCGGCGTCGTCCTCGACGACGCATCGTTCGACGTCACCGGCGGCAACGGCGAACGCGCCGTCCTGGACGGCGGCCATCGCGACGGCCTGGATCTCGTCGGGCCCGAGGTGCCCGCGAGCGACGAGCGCCGCCTGAAGCGACCCCGTCCCGACGCTCTCCACCAGCGCCGCGTTCCAGTCCTCCGCACTGACCCTGCCCGAGCTGAGCAGCAGCACCTCCACTCCGGGCGAGCCCGCGCTGTCCACCGCGACCACCGCGCCGTCACGCAGGTGGAACACTCCGCCCGCGTTGCCCGCGACGCGCAATGCCCCGGTGATCCGATCAATGTGGCATTGCGCCAGAGCGTGCGCGAGGACGTCGAATGCGGCTCGGTAGTCGCGTTTCAGAAGTCACTCCGGGTTAATTCGAGATTACTCGGCGGAATCCTGGCGTACTCATCACCCAAATGGGCACCTACCGCTCATCTGAAGAGCGACCGCCGTCGTTACTTCTTACCCGCAGGAGTCGTATGGGCACGCCCGAAATCACACGATCGAGTGAAGCATTCCAGATCGTGTGGCAATAATGCTGATGCATTTATTTTATGTCTATGGAAATTGTCAGTGCTCGGCCAGCTCTTCGCGCTTCCGGACGTCTTCCGTGCGCAGGATCCTGAACTTGCGGTCGTGGGCGCCGAGGACCTTCAGGAAGCCGGGGCTCGTCTCGAACACGTAGACCTCCTCGGCGTCGTTGATCCGCTCCTTGGGCACCCACGGCGTGCTGACGATGGCGGCGACCGCGAGCGCCGACCCGGCCAGCAGCCAGGCGAACCACTTGAGCAGCCACCGGGCGTTGCGAATGGCCAGCACCATGGCCGCGCCGATCACCACCGCCCCGAGCGCAAGCCACCAACGGTGGTACGTGAGCGTGTGGGACACCATCAGCGCGATGAGCACGATCAGTGTGAGAAGCGCCGTCGTGTTCGCACGCTCGGGGTCCTTGCGCGTGCGGAAGTAGAAGAAGAACGTCGCCGGCGTGACGATCATCAGCAGAACCGTGCTGATGCGGTCGTCGGCCATGAACGTGCCGAGGAACAGGCCGGGGGCGTCGTCCAGTTCGAGTGTGTGGAGGAGCGCGAACGCGGTGTGCCAGTTGTAGTGGCTCACGGCCAGGAGCCGCAGGAGGACGAACAGGACAGCGGCGCCGGTCAGAGCGGACCCCGTGTGCTTTGCGCTCATGAGGCAGAACTATGGCGCATCGGGTCTGCCCGGTCAGATCGTCCGCCGCCGTTGGTATGAGGTCAGGCACAGCCGTGGCTGGGCGAGTGGCTACCCTGTTGGCCACATCCCGTACCTGTTCTTCAAGGAGTCACACCGTCGTGTCCGAGCGCACCCTGGTTCTCGTTAAGCCCGATGGCGTTGCCCGTGGTCTCGTTGGCGAGGTGATCGCCCGCATCGAGCGCAAGGGGCTGAAGCTCGCCGCCCTCGAGCTGCGCACCGCCGACCGCGCCACCGCTGAGCAGCACTACGCGGAGCACGACGGCAAGTCGTTCTACGGCGACCTCGTCGACTTCATCACCGGTGGGCCGTTGGTCGCCATCGTGGTGGAGGGTGTTCGGGCCATCCCGGCCTTCCGTCAGCTCGCCGGTGGGACCGACCCCGTCGAGAAGGCCACGCCCGGCACGATTCGTGGGGACTTCGGGACCGAGGTTCAGTACAACCTGGTGCACGGGTCGGACTCGGCTGAGTCTGCCGAGCGTGAGATCAAGATCTGGTTCCCGAACCTCTGAGGGGTTTGACGGTTCCGGGGGGACGCCTGCGTTTGTGCGGGCGTCCCCCTGTTTCGTTGGCGGGTGCCTGTTTCGTGTCCGTAGGTGGTTGGGTTGCGGGCGTGGCCTTGCGCTGATTCCTGGGGCTCCGCCCCAGACCCCGCCAATCTGATCAAAAGCCGGGGTCCACGCCACCGGCAGGTTGATGGCACGCCTGTTGCTTTGGGCGGAGTTGCGTTGCGTAGTGGGGCGCGTTGGTGGGGTGGCTTCGTCACGAGTCGAGCCAAGAGCGGGCCACAGGCAGAAGGGGATGTCAAACGGACGAAAAGCGTGTCCGTTTGACATCCCCTTCTGCCTGCAGCAAGAGCTGTGGCACGACTCGTGACGAAGCCACCCCACCCTTAGCGCGCGGTAAAGACAGCTCGCCTTCGGCTTCGCGGGCGATCAGGTGCTTGCCATTTGTGCGCGCGGATCAAGCCCCTCGCCGTGGGCTGGCGCCCAGTCCACCCGCTGACGCGCCGTTCAGAGTGGTGCCCTCGGGGTAGCCGAGCGGCAGGTACATCCACACGTCGTCCCAGCGTTCCGTTCCTACGGCGATCGCGTTCGGCATGCGGCCGCATTCCTTGAAGCCCAAGGCTTCGTACAGTTCGATGGCGCCGTGGTTGTTGCCGCGTACGCCCAGCGAGAGGATCTCGAGTCCCTGGGCACGAGCGTTGGTGATCAGGCCCTCCACCACCAGCTTGCCCAGCCCCAGGCCTCGAGTTGAGGGGTGGGCCATGATCTGCTGGATTTCTGCGCGGTGCTGGAAGACGGCGGTTGAGCCTCGGCGCCACAGGCCCACGGCTCGCACTACGCCGTCCACGGTTGCGGTTACGAAGGCTGCGTTGTTGTCGCGGACCTGCTTCAGGACGGTGTCCAGCCAGGTCGAGATGCGTTCGTGGGTCGGCGGCTCGTGGTAGCCGACCGCGCCGCCTGCCGCTACTACGTCGTGCACGACTGTGTGGATCTCGGTGCGGAGGGTGTCGTCGGCTTCCGAGAGCCAGTGCAAGGTCGTCGTGGGCATGGGGCGATCGTAATTGCGTCGAGAATTGTCAGACCTGTTCGTTAACGTCGGGTGGGTGGACAACCTCGTTGAGGCCAAGGCTCTGACCAAGCACTTCGGGTCGTTCGAGGCCGTGCGCGGCATCGACGTCGAGGTGCGCAGAGGTGAGGCGTTCGGGTTTCTCGGGCCCAACGGGGCGGGGAAGTCGTCGACCATGCGGATGATCTCGTGCGTCTCCGGGCGGAGCGGGGGCGAGCTCAAGGTTCTCGGCATGGATCCGGCCACCCAAGGGCCGCAGATTCGGGCTCGGCTCGGGGTGGTGCCGCAGCTCGACAACCTTGACACCGAGCTGACTGTTCGGCAGAACCTGCAGACCTATGGGCGGTACTTCGGGATGTCGCGGCAGAAGTGCCGGGAGAAGGCCGAGGAGCTGCTCGAGTTCGCGCAGCTGGCCGACCGGGCCGATCACGAGGTCGAGCCGCTCAGTGGCGGGATGAAGAGAAGGCTCACGATCGCGCGGTCGCTGGTCAACGATCCGGAGTTGCTGCTGCTCGACGAGCCGACCACCGGATTGGATCCGCAGGCTCGCCATCTGTTGTGGGACAGGCTGTTCCGGCTGAAGCAGGACGGTGTCACGCTCATCATCACCACCCATTACATGGACGAGGCCGAGCAGCTGTGCGACCGGCTCGTGGTGATGGACGGCGGGCGGATCGCGGCTGAGGGGTCGCCCAGCGAGCTGATCAACCGGTACTCCACCAAAGAGGTGCTGGAGCTGCGGTTCCAGCCCGGCGCTGAGAAGCCGGATCTGGAGAGGTTCGCGGAACGGGTCGAGGTGCTGCCGGATCGGTTGCTGCTCTACACGCAGGACGGGGAGGCGACCCTCCAAAGAGTCCACGAGCACGGGGTCGCGCCGGTGCAGAGCCTGGTGCGGCGCAGTTCGCTGGAGGACGTGTTCCTGCGGCTCACCGGCCGGACGTTGGTGGACTGATGCAGACGCTCAGGGCCTCCTGGTTCGGCTTCGAGAAGCATTGGACGTGGTACCGGCGCAACTGGCGGGCCACGGTCGTGTCGAGCTTCCTGACGCCCGTGTTGTTCCTGCTCGCACTGGGGCTCGGGTTCGGGTCGCAGGTGCAGTCGACGGCGTTGATCGGCGGGATGCCGTATCTGGAGTACCTCGCGCCCGCGCTGGTCGTCGTCACGGCGTTGCAAGGGGCCACGTTCGAGTCGACGTACGCGATCATGTCGGCGTTTCTGTGGCAGAAGTCGTACGTCGGGATGGTGGCCACGCCGATCACGCCCGCGCAGGTGCTCTACGGGCAGATGTTGTGGATCGGGTCGCAGATGTTCGTGCGGTCCGCTGTGTTCGTGGGGATCGCGGTGGTGCTCGGTGCTGCGGCCGGGCCTGGGATTCTCGTGTCGATTCCGGTTGCGACGGTGGCGGCGCTGGCGTTCAGCGCGCCGTTGGTCGCCTACAGCGCGACGTTGGACAAGCCGGACGGCTTCACCACCATCTTCCGGTTCGTGATGATGCCGATGACGTTGTTCACCGGGGCGTTCTTCCCGGTCAGCCAGCTGCCGGACTGGCTGTTGCCGTTGGTGTGGCTGACGCCCGCGTGGCACGGCATCGAGCTCGCCAGAGGCACCACGTTCGGCACGATGGATCTCTTACCGGCGTTGGGGCACCTCGCGTACCTGACGGCGCTGACGGCCGCGGGTATCGCGCTCGGCGTGAAGTTCTTCCACCGGAGGCTGGCGGTATGACGCAGACCCTCGATCGCGAGAAGGCCGTGCCCGCCAGCGTGGGGCTGTTGTGGCGCGTGATTCCGCCGGGGCTCTACGGCGGCAAGGCGAGCATGCTCGTCGAACGGGCCGCGCTCGTGAACCGGCGCGCGTGGTTCGTGCTGGTCGGCGGGGCGTTCGAACCCGTGCTGTTCCTGTGGTCGCTGGGACTCGGGTTCGGGCAGATGGTGAACGCGGTGGCAGGGCCCGACGGGCGGCCGATCAGTTACGCGGCGTTCGTGGCGCCCGCGCTGCTGGCGGCGAGCGCGATGAACGGGGCCGTGTACGACGCGACGTTCAACGTGTTCTTCAAGTTCAAGTACGTGAAGCTGTACGACGCGATGCTCACGACGCCGATGGGGCCGATGGACATCGCGATCGGCGAGATCGCCTGGGCGCTCATCAGGGGCGGGCTGTACTCGGCCGGGTTCCTGGCCGTCATGCTCGGGATGGGGCTGATCTTCTCGCCGTGGGCGCTGCTGGCGTTGCCGGCGGCACTGCTGGTGGCGTTCGCGTTCGCCGCGGTGGGCATGGCGGCGACGACGTTCATGCGGTCGTGGCAGGACTTCGACCTCGTGCAACTCGCGGTGCTGCCGCTGTTCCTGTTCTCGACGACGTTCTACCCGCTGTCGGTCTACCCGGGCTGGTTGCAGACCGTGGTGACGTGGACGCCGCTCTACCACGCGATTGAACTGATGCGGGGCCTCACGCTGGGCGTTGTCGACTGGGGCATGCTCGGCCACGTCGCGTACTTCGCGGTGCTGGCGGCCGTCGGAACGGTGGTGGCGGCGCGCCGATTGGGCAAGTTGTTGCTGGACTGAGGCGCGATTCGGCCCAGCCACGTGAGGGCCGTTACTCTGGTCGTGTGAGTGTCGAGTCGATTTTCCCCAGGTTGGAGCCACTGCTGCCGCGGATCTCGAAGCCGGTGCAGTACGTCGGCGGGGAGCTCAACGCGACCGTCAAGGACTGGGACGCGGCGTCCGTGCGCTGGGCATTGATGTACCCCGACGCGTACGAGGTCGGGCTGCCCAACCAGGGCGTCATGATCCTTTACGAGATCCTCAACGAGCTGCCGGACGTGCTCGCCGAGCGCACCTACGCCGTGTGGCCGGACCTCGAGAAGCTCATGCGTGAGCACGACGTCCCGCAGTTCACGGTGGACGGTCACCGCCCGGTGAAGGCGTTCGACCTGATGGGCATCAGCTTCGCGACGGAGCTGGGCTACACGAACATGCTCACGGCGCTGGACCTCGCCGGCATCCCGCTGCACGCCGAGGACCGCACCGAGGACGACCCGATCGTGGTCGCCGGCGGGCACGCGGCGTTCAACCCCGAGCCGATCTCCGAGTTCGTGGACGCGGCGGTGCTGGGCGACGGCGAAGAGGCCGTCCTGGAGATCACCGAGATCGTCAGGGCGTGGAAGGCCGAGGGCAGCCCCGGCGGCCGCGACGAGGTGCTGACCAGGCTCGCCGAGACCGGCGGCGTGTACATCCCGCGCTTCTACGACGTGGAGTACCTGCCGGACGGCCGCATCCAGCGCGTCGTGCCGAACCGCGACAGGGTCCCGTTCCGCGTCTTCAAGCGCACCACGATGGACCTCGACGCGTGGCCGTACCCGAAGCAGCCGCTGGTGCCGCTCGCCGAGAGCGTCCACGAGCGGATGAGCGTCGAGATCTTCCGCGGCTGCACCCGCGGCTGCCGCTTCTGCCAGGCGGGCATGATCACCCGCCCGGTGCGCGAGCGGTCCATCGAGGGCATCGGCGCGATGGTCCAGAAGGGCCTGGCGGCGACCGGCTTCGAAGAGGTCGGCCTGCTCAGCCTGTCCAGTGCCGACCACAGCGAGATCGCCGAGATCACCAAGGGCCTCGCGGACCGCTACGAGGGCACGAACACGGGCCTGAGCCTGCCGAGCACCCGCGTCGACGCGTTCAACATCGATCTCGCGAACGAGTTGTCCCGCAACGGAAGGCGCTCGGGTCTCACCTTCGCGCCCGAGGGCGGCAGCGAGCGGATGCGCCGTGTCATCAACAAGATGGTGTCCGAAGAGGACCTCATCCGGACGGTGTCGGCCGCGTTCTCCAACGGCTGGCGGCAGGTGAAGCTCTACTTCATGTGCGGCCTCCCGACCGAGGAGGACGAGGACGTCCTGCAGATCGCGGAGATGGCGAAGAACGTCATCCGCGCGGGCAGGCAGGCCAGCGGCCGCAACGACGTCCGCTGCACCATCTCGATCGGCGGGTTCGTGCCCAAGCCGCACACGCCGTTCCAGTGGGCCCCGCAGTGCGACCCGGACGTGGTCGACGACCGTCTCCGCAAGCTCCGCGAGGCCGTCAACTCCGACCGCAGCCTCGGCCGCAACATCGGCATGCGCTACCACGACGGCAAGCCGAGCCTCATCGAAGGCCTGCTCAGCCGTGGTGACCGCCGCATCGGCAAGGTCATCGAGGCCGTGTGGCGCGACGGTGGCCGGTTCGACGGCTGGAGCGAGCACTTCTCCTACGACCGCTGGACCGCGAAGGCGTCGGAACAGCTGGAGCCGCTCGGCGTCGACCTCGCCTGGTACACCACCCGCGAGCGCGAGGAGCTGGAGGTCCTGCCCTGGGACCACCTCGACTCGGGCCTCGACAAGGAATGGCTCTGGGCCGACTGGCAGGACGCGCTCGACGGGCGCGAGCAGGACGACTGCCGCTGGACCCCGTGCTTCGACTGTGGTGTCTGCCCGGCGATGGGCACGGACATCGAAGTCGGTCCGACGGGCCGCAAGCTGCTGCCGATCTCCCCGGTCGGCGTCGGCTCGCCGGTGAAGAACCCCTCGCTCACGCCGTAGAGCAGCTTCACTGAACGAATAATCCGAGGTCAGGGCCCGCGAAAGCGGGCCCTACTTCGTGACGGCGGCCAGCGCGTCCACGAGTCCGTGGCCGTAGAACGAGTTGTACTCCGAGTACCCGGTGCAGAACGCGTCCTGCACACCCGTCCCGTTCAGGTCGTAGTCGCCGGGACAGGCCAGCGTCTCCGCCTGCGCGTTCAGCATGCGTCCCAGCGACACCGCGTCGGTCTCGGGATGCGTCGACGCGATCAGCGCCGCCACCCCGGTCGCGTGGGGAGTCGCCATCGACGTGCCGCACGAGTAGTCGTAGCCGGACGGCACGGTCGACAGCACGCAGCCGGTCGGCGTCCGGGGATCGCCGCCCGGTGCCGTCACGTCGATCGCGCCCAGCCCGTACGAGCTGTACCCGGCCTTGGTCTTGGTCGACTCGACCGCCGACACGCCCACCACGTTCTTGAGCTGCGCCGGAAGCACCACGCACGTCGAGTCCACCGGCCGCGTCTGCGCCTCGCCGTTGGTCGGCGACATCGAGTCGCGGCCCGGCCGGGACAGGTCCGCGCCGGCGTTTCCGGCGGCGGCGACCGTCAGCACGTTGCGCGAGGTCGCGTAGTCCACGGCACGTCGCACGGCCTCGTAGACGACGCGCTGACCAGGCTCGCTCTGGCACGTGAACAGGTACGGGTCGATGAAGTAGCTGTTGTTGGTGATCGTCATGTTCTGCGAGGCGGCCCACATGAAGCCGCACACCGCGTACTCGGGGTAGATGAACCCGTCGTCGTCCACGACCTTCACGGACGCGATGCGCACGCCCGGTGCGACGCCCGTGGTGCCGCGGCCGTCGTCAGCGGCGGCGATGGTGCCGGCGACGTGCGTGCCGTGGGCGGAGGTCGTCGGGATCCACGCGGACGGTGACGTGTCGGGCTTGCCGGTCAGGCAGCCGGCGGACAGTTCGGGGGCCAGCGCGCCCACGAGATCGGGGTGGCGGGCGTCGACGCCGGAGTCCAGGACGCCCACGACGACGGACTTGGAACCCGTCGTGATCTCGTGCGCGGCCGGCGCCTTGATGAGATCCATGTCCCATTGTTCGGCCGAGCGCACGCCTGAGGGCCGGAACAGCTCCGTGTCGTCCTTCTTCCGCTTCACCGACCGCTTGGCGATGCTCTCGCCCTGGGCGCTGTACGCGCGCTCCGGGCCGATCAGCCTGAGGAAGCCGGGGTCGGGAGAAGTGGCCACCGCGACCGAGATCTGCGGGTAGTAGACGGTGGTCAGGCCGCACGCCTCCGTGATCTCCGCGTTCGCCGCCTCAGCGGGCGTGGACTGCGGAAACACCACCAGGTAGCGCAGCAGCGGACCGGGCTGGATGCAGGACTGGGCCTCGGGTGCGGGGTCCGGTTCCGCGCCGGCCGGCAGGGATGCCGCCAGACACCCGGCGACGAGCAGTGCGGTCATCGCCGCCGCTCGAGCGCGGTGGGGCAGAGGCACCAGGGACCTCCAGTCGGCAGGGCGTCCAGTCAGCCGGACCGTAGCCACGCGCAACGATCTAGACAAGCTGAACGTTCTGAATCAGGTTCACGGTACCGTCCTACTGGACGAACAGCCTGCGCCGATGGGACCGCTCACCCGTCGGAACACCAAGGGGAGCACCGCTGAGCCGCAACCTGCCCAACAACCCGTCGGCCGTCGCCGTGCAGAAACTGCGCCTTCGCTACACCAAGCGGGGGAGGCTGCGTTTCACTTCGCACCGCGACATCGCTCGCACGTTCGAACGTGCGCTGCGCAGGGCAGGCGTACCCATGGCGTACTCGCAGGGGTTCAGCCCTCACCCGAAGGTGTCGTGGGTCGGCGCCGCGCCGACCGGTGTCGCCAGCGAGGCCGAGTACGTCGAGGTGTCGGTGGTCGAGGAGCTCGACCCGGAGGCGCTCAAGATCGCGCTCGACGAGGCGTTGCCACCCGGCATCGACGTCGTCGACATCGTCCAGGCGCGCGGTGGCAACCTCACCGAGCGCATCGACGCGAGCGAATGGCGGATCGAGCTCGACGGTGTCGAGCCCGATGAGCTCGCGAAGGCGGTGAGCGTCTTCCTCGCGGCCGAGTCCGTGGAGGTCGAGCGGCTCACCAAGAACGGCACGAAGATGCTCGACGTGCGGCCCGCCGTCGTGTCAGCGCTGGTCGAACCACGTTCGAGCGACGCCGGACACGATGACACCGCTTTGTCACGACCGTGTGGGATACTCATGACGGTTGTACGGCAGGTAACGCCTACCGTGCGACCCGACGACGTGCTGAATGCGCTTCGCGTCGTGGCCGATCTCGTGCCCCCGGTACCTGCGAGAGCAACCCGGATGGCGCAGGGAAGGCTCGACGGCGAGGGCAGGCTGGTGGACCCGCTCCAGCAGGACAGAGAGTCCTGACGAGCGCTGGGAACGTCAACCGTGACGCGCAAACAGGAGGAGCGGCGCTGACAGCGGCGTCGTCGTGGGACCTGCGCAAGCGTTCGCCCAGTGAGGCGCCACGCCACTGCGCGCATGGCAAGGATTCCCGCCGCGAGCAGCGGTGGAGAGAGACAAGAGAGGCCCCTGCGCGGCCGCGTCCTCACGGGACGCGCCCGGGGGTGGAGGAGCTGCATGTCGAACAAGGACAAGCCTGCCGGTGTCACCGGCGGGCAGGGCGTGGTTGCCGCACGCCCTGAACTGGCGGACCTGCCGGACAAGTTGCGGGTCCATGCTCTGGCGAAACTGCTGGACGTCAGCAGCAAGGACGTGATGACGGCGCTGGCGGACCTCGGTGAGGTCCCCAAGAGCGCGCAGTCGAGCGTCAGCCGCGACGTCGCGCTGAAGGTCGCCGAAACGCTCGTCGACTGGGACGACGTGGTCACCGGTGAGGTCACCGAGGACTACGAGGCGCCCGCGATCCCGGCGTTCGAGGCACCGGCGCTCGCGCCGATCTTCGCCGCGCCGAGCGCGGTGTTCCTGCCTCCCCAGCCGATCGAACGGCCGAAGGCCCCGCCCTCGCCGTTCGTCGTCGAGGAGGAGCCGGTCGCCGAGGAGAAGTCCGTCGGCGAGATCGCCGCGGACGAGCTCGAGGCAGCCGAAGCCGCCGAGACCGACGCCGAGGCGGACGGTGACGACGAGGCGGACAGCCGTCGCCGGCGCCGCCGTGGCCGCCGTGGCCGAGGCCGCGGCAAGGGCACGGACGCCGAGGGCGGCGAGGAGGGTGACGAGGCTGCGGCCGAGGACGCCTCCGAGCCCGCCGAGAGCGACGACGCCGCCGAGGCCGAGGACGAGGGTGACGAGAGCTCGACCCGTCGCCGCCGTCGTCGCCGTCGCCGCAAGACCGGCGCGGAGGACGAGGTCACGTCCGAGGACGACCCGCCGAACACGGTCGTGCACGTCCGCGAGACGCGGGACGCGCGCGACGACAAGGCCGACTCCGAGGCCGCGCAGAGCGAGGTGCGCAGCATCCGCGGCTCGACGCGCCTGGAGGCCAAGCGCCAGCGCCGTCGTGACGGTCGCGAGGCCGGCCGCCGCCGCGCCCCGGTGCTGACCGAGGCCGAGTTCCTGGCCCGCCGCGAGGCCGTGGCCCGCACGATGGTCGTCCGCGAGCGCGGCGACCGCACCCAGATCGGCGTGCTGGAAGACGGCGTGCTGGTCGAGCACTTCGTCACGTCGTCGGGCTCCGGCTCGATCGTGGGCAACGTCTACCTCGGCCGCGTGCAGAACGTGCTGCCGAGCATGGAAGCCGCGTTCATCGACATCGGCCGCGGCCGCAACGCCGTGCTCTACGCCGGTGAGGTCGACTGGGACGCCGCCGGTCTCGAGGGCAAGTCCCGCAAGATCGAGCAGGCGCTCTCCAGTGGCGACAGCGTGCTCGTCCAGGTCACCAAGGACCCGGTCGGCCACAAGGGCGCCCGCCTCACCACGCAGATCAGCCTCCCCGGCCGCTTCCTCGTCTACGTGCCGGGCGGCGGTGCCACCGGCATCAGCCGCAAGCTGCCGGACAACGAGCGCAAGCGCCTCAAGGACATCCTCAAGCGCGTCGTCCCCGAGGATGCCGGTGTGATCATCCGCACCGCGTCCGAAGGCATCGTCGAGGAGGAGCTGGGCCGCGACGTCACGCGTCTGCAGGCTCAGTGGAAGGTCATCAAGGAGAAGTCCGCCAGCACCTCCACCAAGGCGCCGACGCTTCTGTACGAAGAGCCGGACCTGCTGGTGAAGGTCGTCCGCGACCTGTTCACCGAGGACTTCGCCCAGCTCGTCGTCCAAGGCGACGAGGCGTGGGAGGTCATCGACTCGTACGTCCGCCACGTGGCGCCGGACCTGCAGGACCGCCTGAAGAAGCACGTCGGCAACAACGACGCGTTCGTCGAGTACCGCATCGACGAGCAGCTGATGAAGGCGCTCGACCGCAAGGTCTGGCTGCCCTCGGGTGGCTACCTGATCATCGACCGCACCGAGGCGATGACGGTCATCGACGTCAACACCGGCAAGTTCACCGGTTCCGGCGGCAACCTCGAAGAGACCGTCACGCGCAACAACCTGGAGTCGGCGGAGGAGATCGTCCGCCAGCTCCGGCTGCGCGACATCGGCGGCATCATCGTCATCGACTTCATCGACATGGTCCTGGAGTCGAACCGCGACCTGGTGCTGCGCCGCCTGACCGAGTGCCTCGGCCGCGACCGCACGCGTCACCAGGTCGCCGAGGTCACCTCGCTGGGTCTCGTGCAGATGACGCGCAAGCGGGTCGGTACCGGCCTGCTCGAGGCGTTCAGCCAGACCTGTGAGCACTGCCGCGGCCGTGGCGTCGTCGTGTCCACCGAGCCCGTGCACTCGCACGGCGGTGGCAACGGTGGCGGCCAGCCGCAGCAGCCGCAGCCGCAGCAGCAGAGCGGTGGCCGCAAGTCGCGCCGCAACAAGGGTGGCGGCGAGCAGGCGGCCGAGACCACCGAGGTCGTCGAGGCGTCCGTCGAGGCGCCCGAGGCCCCGGTCGAGCCCGAGATCGTCGAACCCGGCGAGCCCGAGGACACCTCCGAGGACGTGGTCGCGGCCGACCAGGAGCACGAGGCCCACGGCCGTCGTCGCCGTCGTCGCCGTGGCCGCGACAAGGAGCCGCAGGCCGTGGTCGACGCGGTCGCGGTCGACGAGCAGGCGCTCAACGGTCACGTGCCGCACGAGGTCGCGGAGGACCCGGCTCCCGTCGAACTCGAGCCCGTCGTCACCGACGCCGAGCCCGAGGTGATCGAGGAGACGGCCGAGGAGCTCGTCGAACCGATCGCCGAAGAGGCGCCGGTCGAGGTCGCGAGGCCGCTCGTGACGGGACGCATCGGTTCGCAGAGGCCCGTGCAGGTGGCCGAGCCCGAGCTGGAGCCCGTGGCCGCCCCGCAGCCGGTCTCCGCGCCCGAGCCCGTCGCCGCGGCCCCGGTGGCCGCTGCGGAGCCCCCCGCGGCACGTCCGCGGCGTCGTGCCGCCAAGCGCGCCGCCGGTGCCCCCGCCGCGGAGGCGCCCGCGCCGATCGTCGTCGAGGTGCCCAAGCAGCCCGAGGTCCAGATGCCCGCACCGGTGGTCACCACCACCCGCAGGCGCCGCGCCGTGTCGCGGCCCGCGGGACCGCCGGTCCAGGAGGACTGACGCGAATGAAGTGAGAACCGGGGTCGCCTGCGGGCGGCCCCGGTTTTCGCTTGTGAGGGACCGCACAGCCTGCGGGAACGTGATCAGGGCACCCCAGTTTGCTCCGGCAGTACCCACTCCCGTAACCTTGTGGACGGCCCGCCATCCGACGGGTCCTGTCGTGTGCCCCCTCTGCTGTTTTCCTTCGCAGACGGGTTGGCGCATGGCCCGTCACCATCGAGTAGCAGGAGACTTCCGTCCTGATGTACGCGATCGTCAAGACCGGCGGCAAGCAGTACAAGGTCGCTGTCGGCGACATCGTCGAGGTCGAGAAGCTCGAGGGCGAGCCGGGCACCGAAATCTCCCTCCAGGCGCTGCTCGTGGTCGACGGCACCGACGTCACCGCAGACGCGGCGTCCCTGGAGAAGTTCTCGGTTACCGGCAAGCTGGTCGAGCACACCAAGGGCCCGAAGATTCGCATCCACAAGTTCAAGAACAAGACCGGCTACCACAAGCGACAGGGTCACAGGCAGAAGCTGACCCGCGTCGAGGTCACCGGCATCACCGGTAAGTGAGGACCTGACTTCTCATGGCACACAAAAAGGGTGCGTCCAGTTCCCGCAACGGCCGTGACTCCAACGCTCAGTACCTGGGCGTGAAGCGGTACGGCGGTCAGGTCGTCAAGGCCGGCGAGATCCTGATCCGCCAGCGCGGCACCAAGTTCCACCCCGGCGTCGGCGTCGGCATCGGCAAGGACGACACGTTGTTCGCCCTGCTGCCCGGTGCGGTGGAGTTCGGTTCGAAGCGCGGTCGCAAGACCGTCAACATCGTTCCGGTCGCGGTCTGAGGACCGTTTCCGCAACGTAGTTAGACCTCTGCGAGGGGCGGGCCCGGTCATCCGGCCCCGCCCCTCGTTGTTTGTCCAAGTCTTTTGAGAGGAAGTATTTCCGTGGCCCGCTTCGTAGACCGGGTGGTGATCCACGCTGCCGCCGGCAACGGGGGCAACGGTTGTGCTTCAGTGCACCGCGAGAAGTTCAAGCCCCTCGGCGGCCCTGACGGTGGCAACGGGGGTCGCGGCGGCAACGTCGTCCTCGTCGTCGACTCGCAGGTGCACACCCTGCTGGACTTCCACTTCCACCCGCACGCCTCCGCCACCAGCGGCAAGTCCGGCGCCGGTGCGAACCGCGACGGCGCGAACGGTGAAGACCTGATCCTGCGCGTCCCGGACGGCACCGTCGTGCTGACCGAGGCAGGCGACGTCGTCGCGGACCTCGTCGGCGAGGGCACGCAGCTCATCGCCGCCGGTGGTGGCCGTGGTGGCCTCGGCAACGCCTCGCTCGCGTCCAGGGCCCGCAAGGCCCCCGGTTTCGCGCTGCTCGGTGAGCCGGGCGAGACGCGCGACCTGGTGCTGGAACTCAAGTCCGTCGCGGACGTCGGCCTGCTCGGCTTCCCGTCGGCCGGCAAGTCGTCGCTGATCTCGGTGCTGTCCGCGGCCAAGCCGAAGATCGCCGACTACCCGTTCACGACGCTGGTCCCGAACCTCGGCGTGATCACCGCGGGCGAGACCATCTTCACGATGGCGGACGTCCCCGGCCTGATCCCCGGTGCGTCGCAGGGCAAGGGCCTCGGCCTCGACTTCCTGCGCCACATCGAGCGCACCGCCGTTCTCGCGCACGTCGTCGACTGCGCGACGTACGAGCCGGGCCGCGACCCGATCGCGGACATCGACGCGCTGGAGAAGGAACTCGCGGAGTACACCCCGTCGCTCGGCGGCAACTTCGAGGACCGCCCGCGCGTGGTCATCCTCAACAAGGTCGACATCCCGGACGCCCAGGACCTCGCCGACATCGTCCGTCCCGAGATCGAGGCCCGCGGCCTGCCGGTCTTCGAGGTGTCGGCCGTGACCCGCCAGGGCCTGCGCGAGCTGACGTTCAAGCTGGCCGAGGTCGTGCGCGAGTACCGCGCCGCCCAGCCGAAGAAGGAATCGACCCGAATCGTCCTGCGGCCGACCGCCGTCGACGACCAGGGCTTCACCGTGATCGAGGACCCCTCGGTCGAGGGTGGCTTCATCGTCAAGGGCGAACGCCCCGAGCGCTGGATCCGCCAGACCGACTTCTCCAACGACGAAGCCGTCGGTTACCTCGCGGACCGCCTCAACAGGCTGGGTGTCGAGGAAAAGCTCGTGAAGATGGGCGCGGTCCCCGGCTGCCAGGTCACCATCGGCGACCTGATCTTCGACTGGGAACCGAGCACCCCGGCCGGCATCGCGATGACGATGTCCGGGCGTGGCACGGACATCCGTTTCGAGAACAACGACCGCATCGGCGCCCACGAGCGCAAGGCCCTGAAGAAGGCCCGCCGCGCGCCCGGTGATTACGGTGATCTCAGCGAGGAGTAACACAGTGACGGCCCCCGTGGTCTCACAAGCTCGAAACGCGGTGGCTTCGGCGAACCGCATCGTGGTCAAGGTCGGTTCTTCTTCTTTGACCACGGCGGAAGGTGGCCTCGACCCGGCGCGCTTGGACGCGCTGGTCGACGCCCTCGCCGCTCGTGCCGCGGCAGGCAGCCAGGTCGTGCTCGTGTCCTCCGGTGCGATCGCCGCTGGTCTCGCGCCGTTGAAGCTGTCCCGCCGCCCGCGCGACCTCGCCACCCAGCAGGCCGCCGCGAGCGTCGGGCAGCTGACTCTCGCGCACGCCTACGCGAACTCGTTCGGCCGCTACTCGTTGACGGTCGGCCAGGTTCTGCTGACCGCCGACGACGTGGTGCGCCGCGCCCATTACCGCAACGCCCAGCGCACGTTCTCGCGTCTGCTGGCTCTCGGCGCGGTCCCGGTCGTGAACGAGAACGACACCGTTGCCACCGAAGAGATCCGCTTCGGCGACAACGACCGTCTCGCGGCCCTGGTAGCGCACCTCGTCGGCGCAGACGCGTTGTTCCTGCTGTCGGACGTGGACGCTCTCTACTCGGGCGACCCGCGCAAGCCGGGGGCCGTCCGCATCTCCGAGGTCGCGTCAGCGTCCGATGTGGACGGTGTGCAGGCCGGAACCGTCGGTGCGTCCGGCCTCGGCACCGGCGGCATGGCCTCCAAACTCGCCGCAGCCCGCCTCGCCTCGTCGGCGGGCATCCCGGTGCTGCTGACCGGTTCCGCCGAGGCCGGTCGTGCGCTGACCACCGCCGACGTCGGCACCGCGTTCGCCGCCACGGGTTCGCGGCTCACCGCCCGCCGCTTCTGGCTCGGCTACGCCACCGACGCCAACGGCCGCCTGCACCTCGACGACGGCGCGGTCGCCGCGGTCGTGGGCAGGCGTCGTTCGCTGCTGGCCGCCGGAATCACCGGTGTGGAAGGCGACTTCGAGGCAGGCGACGTCGTGGAGCTGGTCAGCCTGGCCGGCGAGGTCGTGGCCCGCGGCGTGGTCGGTTACGACGCGGCGGAGTTGCCGTCGTTGATAGGCCGCAAGACCCACGACCTGCCGGAGGAGCAGCGCCGCGAAGTCGTGCACGCGGACGACTTGGTGCCACTGCATCGTTAGGGCCTGTATCGGAGTCTGGTCCGCGATAGCCGGGCCCGAGGCGGCCCCTGGCGGCACGGCCGGACGGCCCACATACAACACCGGTATGCGGGCCGTCCGGCCGCACCACCAGAAACCACCTCAAGCGCGACTCTCATCGAACCAGACTCCGATACAGGCCCTAATGTCGGTGCATGGCACGGATGCACGATGTCGTCATCGACTGCGCTCATCCCGCGTCGCTCGCCCGGTTCTGGGCGCAGGCGCTCGACGACCACGAGATCGCCCCGTACGACGAGGCCGAGCTGGCGCGGCTGAGCGCCATCGGGATCGACGACCCCGAGGACGACCCGTCGGTGCTGCTCGACGGGTCACCGCGGTTCTTCTTCACCCGCGTGCCGGAGCCGAAGACGGTGAAGAACCGGGTGCACGTCGACCTGTGGTGCGACGACGTCGAGGCCGAGGTGGCGCGGCTCGTCGAAGTCGGTGCCTCGGTGGTGAGCCGCGACGGCGTCTGGTTCGTGCTGACCGATCCCGAAGGCAACGAGTTCTGCCTCAGCTCAACCGAACACCCTTTGTCTCCGGAAGCGTGAGGACGACGAGGAACGTGATCACCGCGCTGACCGCGACGTACCAGAAGAAGACGGTGCCGCCCACGGCCTGGATGACCAGCGGGGCGGTGCCGCCGAACACCGCGACGGTCAGGTTGTACCAAGCGCCGATGCCGAGCCCGCGCAGTTCGGTCGGGAACAGCTCGCTCATGATCGCGGGTGCGATCGACGTGATCGCCGTGTAGAGCCCGAGCCCCACGGCGAACACGATCACGAGGTTCGTCAGGCCGGGTTTGACCAGGCTCGACAGCGGCACCACCAGCAACGCCATCGCCGCCGACCACACGAGCATCTGCGGTTTGCGGCCGTAGCGGTCGGCCATCCACCCCATCGGGTACTGCAACGCGATGAACACGACCGTGCCGATCGACAGCGCCAGGAACACGTCGATGTCGTTGACGCCCTTGGTCTTCACCGCGAACGGCGTCAGCGCGCTGAAGAACGTGTAGAAGCTCAGCGTCGAGAGCAGCGTGATGCCGATGAGCTGCCCGACGGCCTTGGGATGCTCCTTGAGGGTCATCATCAACGGGTTGCGCAGGCTCTCGGCCTTGGCCTTGTTCTCCTCGAACTGGTCGGTCTCCTTGAGTTCCCGCCGCAGCCACAGTCCGATCAGGCCGAGCACGCCGCCGATCAGGAACGGCACACGCCACCCGTAGGAGGCCATCGCGGCCTTGTCGAGGTTGCGCGACAGGAAGAACCCGAGCAGCGACGCGATCAGCACCGCCGCGCCCGTCGAGATGTAGAAGAACGACGAGTAGCGGCCGCGGTGTGTTGCGGGCGCGATCTCCGCTAGGTACGCCGACGCGTTGGACACCTCGCCGCCCAGCGCCATGCCCTGCGCGATGCGCGCGAGCACCAGCAGCGCCGGGGAGAGCCAGCCGACCTGCTCGAACGTCGGCAGCAGTCCGATCGCGACCGAGCCGCCGGACATCAGCACGATGGTGAAGATCATCGCGGTGCGGCGGCCCTTCAGGTCCGCGAACCGGCCGAGCAGATAGCCGCCGAGGGGTCGGAAGAAGAAGGCGAGCGCGAACGTGGCGAACGTACTCAGCAGCGCGGCGGTCTCGTTGCCGGAGGGGAAGATCTGCGTCGCGAAGTAGATGCTGAACGCTGTGTAGATCCCCCAATCGAACCACTCCACTGCGTTGCCGGCGCTTGACGCGACAAGCGTGCGTACGGGCAGTCGATGCGTCTCCGAAGTAACCGCCATAGAGGCACCCAATCACACAAGGCGACGAATTGGCGCGTACGTCTCAACCGGTTCATTGGTCAGGAAGTCAACGATCATCGCGTTGCACAGCGCGGGTTTCTCGTGCAGCAGGCCGTGTGACGTGCCTGGAACGACTGCCAGCTCGGCATTCGGCAACGCCCGGTACATGGCCGTGGCGTGCTCCAGCGTCACCTCGTCGTCGTCGCCGATCATGATCAGCGTCCGGTTCGGGAGTTTCCCGAGATCTGTTTCGGTCAGAGCCGGCGAACGGCGGTGCATCGGCGTGAGTTCCGTGGCCGGGTCCCAGCCGTCGTGGTGGTAGACGCCGCACACGACCACAAGCCGTTGCACGAGATCAGGTCTTAGCACGGCCGTGAGCAGCGCGATCGTGGCGCCGTCGCTGCAGCCGAGCAGGTGGGCAGGTCCGGTCCGTTCCAGGAACTCGATCGTCTCCCGAGCCATCTCGGTGTGGTCCTGAGTGGCCTGATCGACGCGATGGGGCGCGTGCAGGGCGAAGTCGGCGAGAGCGTCGAACTGCGGCCCGAACGCTGAAGGGTCCGCGCCGCCGGGGTGCAGAAGTACGAGTGAGTCAGCCATGCGCGTGTAGACCTTCCCGGGAGGCGATACTCATCGCTGTGCGATCTATTGGTTTGGTGACGTTGGTGGTCCGCGACTACGACGAGGCGATCCGCTTCTACGTGGAGGGACTCGGGTTCACGCTGGTCGAGGACACTCCGCAGGGCGCCAAGCGCTGGGTCGTGGTGTCGGCGGGCGAGGGGGCGTCGCTGCTGCTGGCACAGGCTGACACAGGTCTGCAGCAGGCACGAGTGGGCGACCAGACCGGTGGCCGCGTCGGGTTCTTCCTGAACACCGACGACTTCGACCGTGACCACGCCCGCATGGTCGCTTTTGGCGTGCACTTCCGCGAGGAGCCGCGTGACGAGGTCTATGGTCGCGTGGCCGTGTTCGAGGACCTCTACGGCAACCGCTGGGACCTGTTTCAGCCCGCCCGCGCCTGACCGGGCGACACCCCGACGATCCGTTTGAACGCCCGGCTGAACGCGGCCTCCGACTCGTAGCCGAGGCCGCGGGCGATCTCGCTGACCGTGCTGTCGCGGTCTTTCAGCCTGTTCATCGCCACGTGCATGCGCCACCGCGTGACGTAGCGCATGGCCGGTTCGCCGACGAGTTCGGTGAACCGCGCCGCGAACGCCGACCGGGACATGGCGGTCTGGTGCGCGAGGCGTTCGACGGTCCACGGCTGGGCGGGATCGCGGTGGATCAGCGCGAGCGCCTGCCCGATCTGCTGGTCCTGCAACGCGCCGAGCCAGCCGGTGCGCGCGGCCGGGTCGTTGGCGAGCCACGAGCGGATCGTCTGGATCACCAGCACGTCCGCGAGCCTGGTGATGACCGCTTCGCCGCCGGGCCGCACGGCTTGAGCCTCGGCGGCCATGAGGTCGATCGTGGCGCGCATGTCGTCGGCGCGCCGCACGTACAGCACGTTCGGCAATACGTTGATGAGGTGCTTCGCGGCAGGATGGTCGAAGCGGACCGCGCCACACACGAGGTGCGTCATGGCACCATCGCCGCCGTGTCGCAGGATCGCGTAGTTGTCGGTCTCGAACTCGTGCGGCAACGTCGTGACGATCGGCGACTCCGCGTCGCCGTGGAAGAGCCGGTGGCCCTGACCGCCGGGGACGAGCAGCACGTCGCCGGGTTCGAGCGAGGTGACCTGGCCGTCGACCTCGACGTCGCATTGGCCGCTGGTGAGGACGTGGAACCACAGGCAGTCCGCCATGTCAGGCATCGTCAGGCCCCACGGCTCGGTGAGTTCGTTGCGGCAGTAGAAGGTGCCGGACATCCTCAACAGGTGCAGTGCCTCGCCCAGCGCGTCCGTCATGGCGTTGATTCTGGACGAACGAGCAAGCTCGCGCGATGAATTGTCATTGAGAGTCCGGCGCCCGCAGGTCAGAGTGAGTGGCATGGGGACAATCACGCTGATCGCAGCCGCTGCTACCGGTCTGATGGCCGGAGTGTTCTTCGCCTTCTCCGTCGCCGTCATGCCTGGTCTCGCCGACCTGCCCGCCGAGCGGGCCCGCGAGGCGATGCGCCGGATCAACGCGCGCATCCAGAGCCCGGTGTTCCTGCTGGTGTTCCTCGGCACCGCCGTCCTGTGCGGCATCGAGGTCTTCCAGGGGCGGATCGTCGGCGGCCTGGCCTACATCGTCGGGTCGTTCCTGCTCACGATGCTCGTCAACGTGCCGATGAACAACCGTCTCGAACGGACCGACGACGCCTACTGGCCCGAGTACCTGCGCACGTGGACGATCTGGAACCACCTGCGCGCGTTGGCCTGCCTCGCCTCGATGGTCATCCTGCTACTCGGATTCTGAGGCCGTTCTTGGGGCGCATCGCGGCGAGGCCGGTCGGCGTGAGGCGCTGGGGGAGCAGTTCGGGTTTCGGCCGTTGCAGCAAAGCTTTCAGCATCACGGTCAGTTCGGTCGTGGCGAGCCCGGCACCGACGCAGCGGTGCGGGCCGCCGCCGAACGGCAGGAACTCGTGCGGCGCAGGCTTGGTCTCCCAGCGGTCCGGGTCGAACTTCAGCGGGTCCGGGAACACCTCGGCCAGCCGGTGCGTGACGTATGGGCTGTACAGCAGGAACGTGCCCTGCTTGATCTTCTTCCCGGCGAACTCGAACGACTGCGCGGCGACCCGCGCCGAGACGACTGCCGGCGGGTACAGCCTGAGTGTCTCGTTGACGACGTTGGCCAGATAGTCGTCGTCCTGCTGTGCTCGCTCCCAGACCCCGTTGTGCCGCAACAGGTTGAACACCGCCCACGCCATCGCGCCACTGGTCGTCTCGTACCCGGCCGCGATCAGCGTGACGATCTGGTCGCGCACCTCCAGGTCGCTAAGCCCGTCGCCCTGCACGAGAGAGGTGAGCACGTCACCGGCCGTTTTGCCCTGACGCGTCTCCTCGATCGCCTTGTACACCCGCGCGTCAACGGCTCGGCGCGCTCTCATCGCGTTGCGCCAGGCCGGGGCCTTCATCGTTCTCAGCACCTTGACGACCGCCGGGTTGCGGTCGATCAGGTTGATCAGCACCTGCAGGTGCGCGCCGAAGAAGTCCGAATCCTGCGCCAGCTCCTCGCCGAACAGCGCGTGGATCGTGCTGCGCCGGATCGCCCTGCGGCACTCCTGGTAGGCGTCGACGGTCTCGCCCGGCCGCCACGCGTCGATCGTCGCCTCCGCGTTGGCCCGCATGACCGGCACGTAGCTCGCGATCTGCCGATGCGCCAACGCGGGCTGCACGAACCGGCGCCGCCGCTTGTGGTCCTCGCCGTCGCTCACGATCAACGACGTGGGCCCGTCCACCGGCACCAGCGACTGGAACGCCTGCTCCACCTCGAACAGCTCGGAGTTGCCGAACACGAACTGGTTCGCCTCCGGCCCGAGCAGGTAGGTGTACGGCCCCACCCGCACGACCGGTCCGAACCGCCGGTGCAGACCGGAAAGGAGATCGGCCTGCCGGTACCGCACGACGTCCGGAATCATGGCGCTGACAGTGCCACACCGCACCGGGGGACGGTTCGCAACGGCAGCACGGGTTTCACTGCCACGATCGACGCGGGCCACCGGATCCACAGCACGCGGCCCGCCGACTTCCGCGACGCCGTGCCGCGGTTCCTGCCCTGACGGCCAAGCGGCTCACATCGATTCGCTTTCGGGTGAAGGTCGTGTCATCCCGAACTACTTTGCGAGATCCTTTCGCCGGGTCGGGGGACTCTCTGCACGGAAGGCATCCTTGATGTCCCGAGCCAGGCTCGCGATGGCACTCACCGTCGGCCTTGTAGGCGCGAGCGTCGTGTTAGCTCCGTCGGCACTCGCCGACCACTTCGTCTCGAAGACGTTCAATCCCACCGGCGGCGAACAGACCTACACGATCCCCGCGGGCGTCAAGAAGCTCCACGTCGTCGCCATCGGTGGACGCGGCGGCCAGGGTGCGGACGGCGGCGACGACTCGCGCCCGAGCGGCAGACCTGGCCACCGGGCCGAGGCGGACCTGGCCGTCCCCACGGGCGTGACGCAACTGGTGGTCGGCGTGGGCCAGAACGGCGGCGACGGCAACGGCGCGACCGGCGGCGACCCCGGCTACGGCGGCGGTGCGTCCGGCGGTTTCGGCACCCCGTTCGCGGGCGGCGCGGGTGGCGGCGCGAGCGACGTGCGGATCTGCTCAGGACAGTCGTGCGACAAGGTCGTCGTGGCCCCGGGCGGCGGAGGCGGCGGCGGGCGCTGCTTCGCGATCGGCTGCCTTTCCGGCAACGACGGGGGCAACGGCGGCGACAACAACGGCGGCCCGCCCGGCATCCCCGGCCCAGGCGGATTCCCCGGCTTCCCGGGCATCTTCGGTCTCGCCGGCGTAGGCGCGCCAGGCAACCCCGCGACCGCGGGCGGTGGCGGCGGGGGAGGAGGCGGCGGTGGCTGGTACGGCGGCGGAGGCGGCGCGTCCGGCTCCCAGGCGCCGACCCCGCTGGCCGTCGCCGTGGACGGCGGCGACGGCGGCCACGGCTCCGCACGGGCAGGCGCCGGCGTCTCGAACTTCTCCGCGGCGGAAACCGCCGCCGAGCCGTCCGTGACCATCAGCTACCTGGTCGAATCCACCGCGATCACCTACACCGGCCCCACGTCCGGCTTCACCGGCGACCCGGTGACCCTCTCCGCCCGCCTCACCACCGCGACCGGCCCGGTGCCAGGGGCCCAGTTGGTGTTCCGGCTCAACGCCGACGAAACCTGCGTCGGCACCACCAACCCCGACGGCGTCGCGACCTGCTCGATCACCCCGGCCGAATCCGCGGGCAACTACCCGCTGGCGATCGGCTACGGCGGCGACGTGACCCACCAGCCGTCGAGCACCGAGGTCCAGTTCGCGGTCACCCGCAAACCGACCACACTCACCTACACCGGCGCCCTGACCGGCGACTTCCACGACCCCGCAACGGTGTCCGCCCGCCTCACCCTGACCGGTTCCGGCACCCCGGTCACGTCCCAGCCCGTGGTGTTCAAGCTGAACAACACCGAAACCTGCACAGGCACCACGAACGCCGACGGCGTGGCCGTCTGCTCCCTCACGCCCGGCGAACCGGCAGGCACCTACCAGCTGACCGCGACGTTCACCGGCAGCAAGGCCCTCCTCCCTTCCGGTGCCACCACAGATTTCGCGGTGACCAAAGAAGAAACCAGCCTGACCTACCTAGGCGACACCAAGGTGGCCAACGCCGAACCAGCCCGCCTGGCAGCCAAGCTGACCGAAGACGACGCCACTCCCGTCTCCGGACGCAGCATCCAGCTCACCCTGGGCGGCACCCAGTCCTGTGTGGACACCACCGACGCCGCAGGCCTGGCGGAGTGCACGATCGCCTCCCCGGACCAACCGCTCAACGCCGCCGCGACCGTCCCAGTGACAGCAAAGTTCACCGGCGACCAGTTCTACGAACCGAGCACCGCCTCCGCCACGCTCGCCCTGCGACACATGACAGGCCGAGGCTTCGGCCTCTCCGGCAAGGCAGCGGGCCTCACCGTCGCGCCGACCCCGGACACCGGCGAAGTCCGCACGGCCCAAGCCACCACCACCGCACCACCTTGCGCCGCAACGATCTCAGCCCCGGTAGGAGCCTGGGCGCTGTGCACCTCGGTGACCACGACCCTGGCCCCCGGCACCTCGACCACCCGCACGTCCGTCGCGGAACTGGGCGTAGGCCTGGTGGCCCTGCGAGACGTGGTGGCAACCTCCCGCAGCACCTGCGGCGCCACGACCGGCAACGTCACCATCGGTGCGCTGACGGTCGCCGGCCTCCCCGTCACCGTGACAACGGCACCCAACACCACGATCTCGTTGCCCGGCGGCAAGGTCGTGATCAACGAACAGGTCCCGGTACCCGGCGGCCTCAAGGTCAACGGCGCCCACATCACGCTGCCCGGCGTGGACCTGGTGGTGTCGTCCGCGACCTCGGCCATCCACAACTGTTAGTCCTCGAGGGAGGGGTCAGTTCGTCACCGCCAGCGCGAACGGCAGTACCGCGGACACCCCCTCCTTCCTGAGCATCCGAGCCGCCACCGTCATCGTCCACCCGGTGTCGATGTGGTCGTCCACCAGCAGAACCGGACCGTCCACGCCGGACAGGTCCGGCACCTCGCCCGCCCGCACCAGCCCGGCCAGCCGCTGCGCGCTGTTGGCCCGGTGCGTCGACTCACCGAGCCACACGGTGCCCAGGAACGGCAGCCGCCCGATCGATGCGATCTTCTGCCCGAAGCTGCCCACCAGCTCAGGGCGCCGGCGCGAGCCGACCGTCACCACGCCGACCGGCCGTTCGTCCCAGCCCCACGCCGTCAGCACCTTCACACAGGCCGCGAACACGTCGTCCGGGATCTCGCGGTCGGCGCCGTCCGCGAGCAGGTCTCGCAGCCGGTTGCCCCAGCCGATGTCGGTGAGGCGGCCGAGCGCCCTGCCGGTGGCCGCCACCTCGCCCGCCGGGATCTTGCCGGACAGCGGGACACCGATCGCGCCCATGCCCGTCGGCCACATCTTGCGCGGCGCCACGTCCAGGCCGGGACGCAGCAGCCGTTCGCGGGCAGCCTCCGCCGCCACCTCGGACACCTCGACCGACAGCCGCTCGCCGGTGCAGTTGTCACAACGCCCGCAGTCGTGCGAGGTCGGGTCGTCCAGCTGGTCCTGCAGGAACTTCATCCGGCACGAACCGGTGCGCTGGTACTCGATCATCACCTGCTGCTCGGCCTTGCGCGCCTCCGCGATGCGCGCGTACCGCTCACCGTCGTACTCCCACGGCCGGCCCGTCGACTCCCAGCCGCCGCGCACCCGCCGGACCGCGCCGTCGACGTCCAGCACCTTCAGCACCACCTCGAGCCTGCCGCGCGACAGCTCGACCATCGGTTCCAGCGCCGCCGTCGAGAGCGGTTTGCTCGCGCCGTCGAGCGCGGACAGCACCTGCCGCACCACCACCTCTGGCGGGAACGCCAGCGACGTGAAGTACGCCCAGATGTCGCGGTCCTCGTGCCCCGGCAGCAGCACCACCTCGGCCCGTTCGACGCCACGGCCCGCGCGACCGATCTGCTGGTAGTACGCGATCGGGGAGGACGGGGCGCCGACGTGCACGACGAACCCCAGGTCCGGCTTGTCGAACCCCATGCCGAGGGCGGAGGTGGCGACGAGCGCCTTGACCTTGTTGCCGAGCAGGTCCTCCTCGGCGCGTTCCCGTTCGGCGGGCTCGGTCTTGCCCGAGTACGAGGCCACCGCGAAGCCCCGTGAGGCGAGGAACGCGGCGATGTCGTCCGCCGCCGCGACCGTGAGCGTGTAGATGATCCCGGAACCGGGCATGCGGTCGAGCTGTTCTGCCAGCCACCCGAGGCGCGACTCCGCCGTGGGCAGCACGGCGACCGACAGACGCAGGCTGTCGCGGTCCAGCGGCCCGCGCAGCACCAGCGTGCCCTCGTCCGCGCCGAGCCCCAGCTGCTCGGTGACGTCGTGGACCACCCTGTCGTTGGCCGTCGCCGTCGTCGCCAGCACCGGTACGCCCGAGGGCAGCTCCGTCAGCAACGTCCGCAGCCTGCGGTAGTCCGGCCGGAAGTCGTGGCCCCAGTCCGAGATGCAGTGCGCCTCGTCGACCACGAGCAGACCCGCCGACGCCGTCAGCGACGGCAGCACCGCATCGCGGAAGTCAGGGTTGTTCAGCCGTTCCGGACTCACCAGGAGCACATCGACCTCGCCGGCCGCGACCTGCTCCTGCACGGTGTCCCACTCGCCGGGATTCGCCGAGTTGATCGTCACCGCGTGCACACCGGCCCGCGCCGCCGCGTCGATCTGGTTGCGCATCAACGCGAGCAACGGCGACACGATGATCGTGGGCCCTTCACCGAGCTGACGCAGCAGCGCCGTCGCGATGAAGTACACGGCCGACTTGCCCCAGCCCGTGCGCTGGACGACGAGAGCCCGGCGGCGTTGCGCCACGAGGGTGTGGATCGCTGTCCACTGGTCCTCGCGCAGCACCGCCTCCGGGCCCGCCAGTGCCCGGAGCCGTTCCTCCGCCAGTTCTCGCAACGCGATGTCGTCCATGAGGCGCAAGCTTGCCAGGCTGTGCCTGTCGGCCGCTGCTTCGCAGACGGCGGCGAGTTCGCCGGGAAGTCGGTCGTCCGGCCGAATCGCCCGCGCCGAATTGGGCTTCGCCGAATTCGGCACGTGCGGTTGACCGGACGACCGACGCGAACTCGCGATGTCGTCATCCATGGCAGCAAGCCTGCCAGGCAGGTCTGACAATTGTGATTGTCGCAGGTCGTAAGCTGTGTGGCGTGACTGATGACCTGCGCGATCAGGTGCACGCGGCAGCTCGCCGCGCCCGTGTCGCCGCCGACGAACTAGTCCTCGCCACCCGTGAGCGCAAGGACACCGCGCTGCTCGAGATGGCCGCCGCGCTCCGCAAGCGCGCGCCAGAGATCATCGAGGCCAACCAGAAGGACCTCGAAGCAGGCAGGGCGGCGGGCCTTCCGGAGAACATCCTGGACCGTCTCACGCTCACCGAAGCTCGCATCGACAGCGTCGCCGCGGGCCTGGAAACCGTTGCGGGACTTCCGGATCCGGTCGGCCAGGTGATCACCGGCGGCATCCTCCCGAACGGGCTGGAGGTCAAGCAGGTCCGCGTCCCGATGGGCGTCGTCGGCATGGTCTACGAAGGCCGCCCGAACGTCACGGTCGACGCCGCCGGTCTCGCGCTGAAGTCGGGCAACGCCGCGCTGCTGCGGGGTTCCTCGACCGCCGAGAATTCCAACACCACGCTCGTCGCCGTCCTGCGCGACGCACTCGAAAGCGTGAATCTGCCGCCCGACTGCGTGCAGCTCCTGCCGTGCCACGACCGCGCGTCCGTCACGCACCTCATCACCGCCCGCGGCTTGGTGGACCTGGTGATTCCGCGCGGTGGCTCAGGTCTGATCAACGCCGTCGTCGAACAGGCGACGGTTCCCACGATCGAGACCGGCGTCGGCAACTGCCACGTCTACGTGGACGCGAACGCCGACCTCGACATAGCCGAGGCGATCGTCCTCAACGCCAAGACGCGGCGCACGAGCGTGTGCAACGCGGCGGAGTCCCTGCTGGTGCACAAGGACGTGGCGCACGAGTTCGTCCCGCGCATCACCAAGGCGTTGCAGCAGGAGAGTGTGACGATCCACGGCGACGAGCAGTTCGCGCAGCAGCCTGATGTGGTCGAGGCCAACGACGCCGACTGGGGCACCGAGTACCTGAGCCTCGACATCGCGGCGAAGGTCGTCGACTCGCTGGACGAGGCGGTGAAGCACATCGCGACGTACGGCTCCGGCCACAGCGAGGCCATCGTCACGAACGACGTGGCGGCCGCACGCAGGTTCACGGCCCGTGTGGACGCGGCGGCGGTGTTCGTCAACGCCTCCACGGCCTTCACGGACGGCGCGGAGTTCGGCATGGGCGCGGAGATCGGCATCTCCACGCAGAAGCTGCACGCTCGCGGCCCGATGGGCCTGACCGAGCTGACGTCCTCTAAATGGGTCGTGTGGGGCGAAGGACACACACGCCCGAAGGCGTAGCTCTACGTTCGGAGACATGGCTCCCACCTACCCGTTCTCCGAAACTGACGGCCTGACCCTCGATCCGACCTATGAACGTCTACGGCGTGATGAGCCCGTCACGCGCGTGACGTACCCGTACGGCGGCGAGGGTTGGCTCGTCACGTCCTACGAAGAGACGAAGTTCGTCCTGGGCGACCCGCGGTTCAGCCGTGCGCGCACGGTCGACCAGGACGTACCGCGGATGCAGCCCCTCATCGCACCGGGCGGGTCGATCCTCACGCACGACGGGGCGGACCACGCGCGCATGCGTCGGTTGGTGTCCAAGGCGTTCACGGTGCGCCGGATCGAGGAACTGCGGCCGCGCGCCCAGCAGATCACCGACGAGCTGCTCGACCGCCTGGACAACCCCGGTGACCTGGTCGAGGGCTTCACCATGCCGTTCCCGATCACGATCATCTGCGAACTGCTCGGCGTGCCGTTCGAGGACCGCGAGGACTTCCGCAAGTGGTCGAACCAGGCGCTGTCCACGGTCGGCGGCTACACGCCCGAAGAGGCGATGGACGGCGTGATGAAGCTGCACGCCTACTTCACCGACCTCGTCGCGAAACGCCGTGCGCACCCCACGGACGACTTGATGAGCGCGCTCGTCGCCGCCCGTGACAACGAGGACAGGCTGAGCGAGGACGAACTCGTCCGGTTCGGCATCACGTTGCTGGTCGCGGGACACGAGACGACGGCGAACATGCTCGCGAACAGCGTCGTGACGCTGTTCGACCACCCGGACACCATGAAGCGCCTCCAAGACCACCCCGAGACGTTGCCGAACGCGATCGAGGAACTGCTGCGGTTCATCCCGCTGGGCAGCGGCGCAGGCTTCCCCCGCATCGCGACCGAGGACGTCCAGGTCGGCAACGCGCTGGTGAAGGAGGGGGACGCCGTGCTGGTGGTCCTGTCGTCGGCGAACCACGACGAGGAGATGTTCGCCAACAGCGCCGAGCTGGACCTGGAACGCGAAGTCGGCCAGCACCTGCAGTTCGGCCACGGCATCCACTTCTGCCTCGGTTCGCAGCTCGCCAGGATGGAACTGCGGGTGGCACTCGGCACGCTGCTGCGCCGGATGCCCGGTCTGCGACTCGCGGAGCCCGTCGAGTTCCGCAAGGGATCGCTGGTCAGGGGCCCGCTGAGGCTTGTTGTGGCCTGGTGAGAAAAATCTTGGGCCAACCCGCGTAATGGGGGACCGGTCCGCACGTTCCTCCAGTGCGCGCGGCTTTGCTTCGGGGTAAGCCGCGACCCGAACGGCCCGTCCTCCCCCTGGGCCGTGCGGTGTGATCAGCACGACCGGCGTCAGGCCTCGGGAGCGGCCCGACGCCGGTCTACGCTGTTTCGATGCGCATCGGCGTCATGGGCGGCACGTTCGATCCCGTCCACCACGGCCACCTCGTGGCCGCCAGCGAAGTGCAGGCCAGGTTCGACCTGGACCGCGTGATCTTCGTGCCGACCGGACAGCCCTGGCAGAAGTCGTCGCGGGAGGTCTCCGCCGCCGAGGACCGCTACCTGATGACGGTCATCGCCACGGCCTCCAACCCCCGCTTCTCGGTCAGCAGGGTCGACATCGACCGTGAGGGCCCCACGTACACCGTGGACACGCTCTCAGACCTCAAGAAGCAGTACCCCGACGCCGACCTGTTCTTCATCACGGGCGCGGACGCGCTGGAGCAGATCCTGTCGTGGAAGCGCGCGGCGGACGCGTTCGAACTGGCCCACTTCATAGGTGTCACCCGTCCGGGCTACACGTTGAACGACCGGCACTTGCCGCCGGGGTCCGTGTCGCTCGTCGAGGTCCCTGCCATGGCTATCTCGTCGACCGGATGCCGCGCGCGTACTGCATCTGGTCAGCCCGTTTGGTACCTGGTCCCCGATGGGGTAGTCCAATACATCGCAAAAACAGGTCTGTACTCCGAGTCGTAACCACGTTCGAGTGGATTTTGCGTGCATCCGAGCGCTCGGGGAGCAACAATCAGCGGGTTGTTGCTGGTTCGTGGAAGGCAAGACTTTGGCTACAGGCACCGTGAAGTGGTTCAACGCCGAAAAGGGCTTCGGCTTCATCGCGCCCGACGACGGCTCGGCTGACGTCTTCGTGCACTACTCGGAGATCCAGTCCAAGGGTTTCCGTTCGCTCGAAGAGAACCAGAAGGTCGAGTTCGAGGTCGGACAGGGCCAGAAGGGGCCGCAGGCCCAGCAGGTCCGCCCGCTCTAAGGCTTCGGCACCGGTGAAGGCCACCTCAGGGCGCTGAGGTGGCCTTCGTCATGCGTGGGTGTGAAGTACACGTTGGCGCGCGCCGGTACCCTCAGTAACTCGTGTGGGCGTATCGACGCTCGCCGGAAGTCAGAGGAGTGACGTGGCAGCCACCGACGAGGCACGACGGCTGGCGCTGGTCGCGGCGAACGCAGCGGCCGACAAGAAGGCGCACGACGTGACGGTGCTCGACGTCTCCGACCAGCTCGTGATCACCGACGTGTTCGTGATCGCGTCCGCTCACAACGAGCGGCAGGTCGGCGCGATCGTCGACAACATCGAGGAGAAGCTGCGGGAGGCCGGCACGAAGCCGGTGCGCCGCGAAGGGGCCCGCGAGGGCCGGTGGGTGCTGCTGGACTTCGTGGACGTCGTGGTGCACGTCCAGCACACGGAGGAGCGCAGCTTCTACGGCCTGGAGCGGCTGTGGAAGGACTGCCCGCGCATCGAGTTCGAAGCGGACGTCCCCGCCGATTCCACGGCTGAATGAGGTAGCTGATGGCCCTGAGCCGGCTCGTGCTGTGGCGGCACGGTGAGACCGACTACAACGCGACAGGTCGTCTGCAGGGTCATCTGGACTCGGCGCTCACCGAGACCGGCTTGAACCAGGCCAGGTTCGCCGTGCCGGTGCTCGCCGGGTTCGAACCTGAGATCGTCGTGGCCTCCGACCTGCAACGCGCGCGCAACACCGCCGGCGTCTTCACCTCGTCGACGGACGTTCCGCTGCGGATCGACGAACGGCTGCGCGAGACCCACCTGGGCAAGTGGCAGGGCCTGAACGTGGCCGAGGTCGAGCAGGAGTGGCCGGGCGCGGTCACGGTGTGGCGCACCGATCCGACCTTCGCGCCGCCGGACGGCGAGTCGCGCGTCGAGGTGGCCGAGCGGGCCATCCAGCTGGTCAACGAGGTGGACGCGGAGTTCTCCGGCACTGTCCTGCTGTGCGCGCACGGTGGCCTGATCAGCGCGTTGACCGGGCGGCTGCTGGAACTGCCGGTGGCGAACTGGTCGCAGCTCGGCGGCATCTCGAACTGCCACTGGACCGTGTTCACCCGTCGCAACGACCGGTGGCGGCTGTCGTCGTACAACGCGGGCACCACGCGTTGAGACTGCTCGTCCTCGGGGACTCGCTGTCGTTCTTCGGACCTTCCGGGCCGCTGCCCGCTGATCATCCACGCCTGTGGCACAACATCTGTGCCGAGGCGCTGGGTGGATCGGCGGAGCTGGCGGCCGGGTTCGGGTGGACGGCGCGGGATGCCTGGTGGGCGTTGACCGGGGACCCGCGGATCTGGTCGTTGCTGCCTCGCACGGACGTGCTGGTGTTCGCGGTGGGCAGCATGGACACGTTGCCCTCGCCGTTGCCGACGTACCTGCGCGAGGGGCTGCGTTATGTGCGGCCGGACTGGCTGCGGCGTTGGGTGCGTGCGGGCTATCAGGCCGTGCAGCCGCGGTTGGCGCCGTACACACGCGCGTCGCTGCCCCCTGCGCTGACCGCGCGCTATCTGCGCGACATGCACAAGTCGGTCCGCAATCTTCAGTACACGATGCCGGCGGTCGGGATCGTGCCGTCGGTGCACCGCGCAGCTACGTACGCGTATGCGCATCAGGGGCACGCGGCTGCGGTTGCCGCTGTGCGCGGGTGGGCCGCGGGTGCGGGTGTGCCGTTGCTGAACCTGCCCGCCGTGATCGGGGAGCACGTGCGGTCCGGTGCCGGAAATCCGGACGGGATGCACTGGGGCTGGGAGGGACACGAGCTGGTGGGCAAGGCGATGGCGGAGTTGATCTCGTCCTTGGACACCATCTCGTCCGTGGCGTTGAGTCCCTCGGAGGAGTGAGCACCGTAGGCTCGTCGCTCGTGCGCATCTCCATCGTCACCGACTCGACGGCATACCTGCCTGAGGGGTTCGCGAAGCGCCATGCGATCACTGTCGTGCCGTTGCACGTGGCGGTGGACGGTGCCGGACGCCTCGACGGCGTCGACTTCGGTCCTTTCGAACTGGCCGCCGCCCTCGCCGAGCACCGCCGGGTGACCACGTCCCGTCCCACACCTGGCGAAATGGCCGCGGTCTACCGCGAGGCCTTGTCGTCCTCGGATGCCGTCGTGTCCGTGCATCTCTCTCGTGAGCTGTCCGGGACGTGGGAGGCGGCACGGCTGGCGGCGGAGGAAGTCGGCCCCTCGCAGATCCGCGTCGTCGACTCGCGGTCGACGGGCATGGGACTCGGGTTCTCGGTGTTGCGCGCGTGCGCGGCCGTGGCGGCTGGAGGTTCGCACGCCGAGGTGGAGGACGCCGCTTCCTCGGCCGCGTCCCAGACCCGGATGTTCTTCTGCCTCGAGACGTTGGAGCACCTGCGCCGAGGCGGCCGGATCGGCACGGCGGCGGCGCTGGTGGGGACCGCGCTGGCGGTGAAACCGTTGCTGCACATGGACGACGGCCGAATCGTGCCGCTGGAGAAGGTGCGCACGATCAGCCGTGCCGTGGGTCGCCTGGTCGATCTGGCGGCGGCTGCGGCGGGGGACGGCCCAGTCGGACTGGCCGTGCACCACCTGGCCGCTCCCGAACGCGCCGCGGAACTGGCGACCCGCCTGGACGAACGGCTGCCCGGCTCGACGGGATGCGTGATCTCGGAGGTGGGCGCGGTGATCGGCGCGCACACGGGCCCAGGCGTGCTGGGAGTCGTGGTGCTGCCGGGAGGACCGGACAGTCTCCCACAGACCCCCGACAATTCCCCGTCCTCACGGCCCGAGTGATCGCGACCTGTCCACAACCCGCGAGTAATCCACAGCCCCGGAGCCAACCCCACCTCCCCGCCCACCCCGCTCCGTAACGTCGCTCGCATGTTCCCCCGCTCCCACCAGGACACCCTCCCGACCGAACGCCTGGCCGCCCTGGCCGACAAGGTGAGAGCCGACCCGACCCTGGTCTACGCACGATCAGAGGACTCGGACGAACACGGCCCGCCTCGCCGCCGCCTCTCCCTGCCGCGCCTCCCACGCCGAGGCCTGCTGGCCTTGGGCGTGGCCGTGGCGTGCACGGTGATAGGCCTGGGCAGCTGGTGGCAGAGCCCCGCCGCCGAACCCGCCCCGGACCTGGCACTGGTGAGCACCTCGGCCCCGGCCCCCGAACTGGTCGTGAACGTGATCGGCGAGGTGGCCACGCCAGGCCTGATCACCGCACCGTCAGGCGCACGGGTGGCCGACGCCATCCGCCTGGCAGGAGGCATGAAACCGGGCACCGATCTCCACAACCTGAACCTGGCCCGAAAACTCACCGACGGCGAGCAGATAGCGGTGGGCGTCCCACCCCCGCCCCAAGGCGGCGCGGCCCAGGCCGGTGCGTCCCAGCCGAAGCTGAACCTGAACTCCGCCACGGCGACCGAACTGGACGCCCTGCCCGGCGTGGGCCCAGTGACGGCTCAGCGCATCGTCGACCACCGCGCCCGCAAAGGCCCCTTCGCCTCGGTCGACCAGCTTCGCGACGTGGAGGGCATCGGCGATTCGAAGCTGGCCAAGCTGGCCGATCTGGTCCACACATGAGCCTCGCCGTCCAAGTCCTGGCCCTCTACCACCGCATCAGGGCCCAGTACCGCCACCTGACCAGCCCATCGCTCGTCCCAGCTGACCACTACCACCCCGTCCGCCGGCTGGCCATCGCCTTCCCGGTCCACCGCTCCCCAACCCCACCTCGCCGCCGATCCCGCCCGCTGACGACAGCCCTCCGTCACCTGCTGGCCGAAGCCTTCTCGCCGCCCCCACCCGCACCACCGCGCCCGGCACCACCCGCTCCGCTCCCAAGCCCGGCGGTTCCCCATCGGCGACCTTGCCGCATGTGCGCGGCAACCGTTCAACCCTGAATCTGCTGCCGGCACAACGGAATCAACCGCTTTCCCGCTCCCCGCCGTCCGATCGCTTTCTCTCCAACCGCAGCCCGTTTCTCCGCTGCACCGTGCCGTGGCTCCGGAACTTGCCGCAATCCCAACGAAAACCAGCGGGGCGTGCCCCGCCGAGCCGTGATTCCAGACCCGGATCGGCCGCCGGTTCGCACTCATCCCCGAGCAGCAGCCGCACGTCACCCGCGCCGTCACCTCACCGATCGGAGTCAGCCATGCCCTCGGTCCGCATCACCCGCCACACCCGCATCGACACCGCCTGGCACCACCCCACTGCCCGCCGCCCCCAGATCCAGCCGCAAGCTCTCCCACGCCACTCACGGCCGCGCCCTCCGAAGTTGCCCCAACCCCGCCAGGGCAGCCCCACCCCTGACCCGAGACCTCCCACCGACCAGGGGAGGCGCCGATGTCTCGCAAACATCCGATAACCCACGACTACCGCCTGGTCCCAGCGGCCGCCGCAGTCTGGACCACCGCGGTGGCCGGCCTCTTCGTGAGCTGGCAGGCAGCGGCGATCGCCGGCCTGGCAGCAGGAGCCGTAGGCCTGATCGCTTGGCGAAGAGCGTGGTGGACCAGGACCTGCGCGATAGCCCTCCTGATCTCCGGTCCGCTGGCGGCGGCCTGGGTAGGAGGCCACGTCCTGCGAGCCGAGTCCCACCCGCTCCGCCTGGCCGCCAACGAGGGCCGCACGACCACCCTCACCGTCGAGCTCACCACCAGACCGAAGGGAATCCGAGCAGCGGGCTTCGGCGGAACCCAGGCAGGCGTGGAGAACGTCGTGATCAGAGCGACCGCGAACGGCGCCCAGCTCGTGCTGCTGGCTCCTGCGGACAAGTGGCGGGATCTGTTGCCAGGCCAGAAGGTCACGGTCAAAGGCACGCTCGCCCCACCCAGGGGCGGCGACCTGGCGTCGGCACTGCTGCGCGTACGAGGTCCGCCGGGTGATCCGCAACCGCCGCCGGTCTGGCAGGCCTGGGCCGACGAACTCCGTGGCGGCCTGCGGCAAGCCAGCACGGTGCTGGACGACGAGGAGGCCGGTCTCCTGCCGGCGCTGGTGGTGGGCGACACCGAGCAGATGGTGCCGCGCATCGTGGAGGAGTTCCGCACGGCAGGCCTCTCCCACCTGCTCGCCGTGAGCGGGGCGAATCTAGCGATCGTGTGCGGTGCGGTCTACCTCCTGACGAGGCGGCTCGGTCCGCGGCCGGCGGCCTTGGCCGCTCTGGCGGCGCTGGTCGGGTTCGTCGTCCTGGCCGGGCCGGAGCCGAGCGTTCTTCGGGCCGCGGTCATGGGTGCCGTCGCGTTGGTGGGGTTGGTGCTGGGGCGGCAACGGTCCGCGGTGCCGAGCCTCGCGACGGCGGTGCTCGTCCTGGTGCTGCACGATCCGGCGCTGGGTGGTGATCCGGGGTTCGCGTTGTCCGTGGTGGCTACGGCGGCGTTGGTGCTCGTCGCGCCGAGGTGGGCGCGTGCGCTCAAACGGCGTGGCGTACCGAACGGGCTGGCCGAGGCGATTGTCGTGCCGATGGCCGCGAGCCTCGCCACGGCTCCGCTCGTGGCGGGGCTGTCCGGGCAGGTGAGCCTGGTGTCGGTGCTGGCCAACCTGGTCGCCGGGCCGGTGGTCGCGCCGGCGACGGTGCTGGGTGTGCTGGCGGCGGCCGTCGCACCACTCTCGCCCTGGGCGGCCGAGGCCATCACCCGCGTTGCCGGGCCCGCGGTGACCTGGCTGATCCAGGTCGGCCGGCAGGCGGCCTCCGTGCCCGGTGCGGCGGTCGGCTGGCCCGCGGGCTGGGCCGGGGCGATCGCGCTGGCCGCCGTCACCGTGGCGGTCGTGTTGTTGCTGCGGTTCAAGAAGACGCGAACGTTGATCGTCGCTGTGCTCGTCGGCGGGTTCGTGGTGCTGGTGCCCATGAGAGTCGTGGCGCCGGTCTGGCCGCCCGACGGGTGGAAGGTCGTCAGCTGCGACGTGGGCCAGGGCGATGCGCTGGTCCTGGCCACCGACACCGCGGACACGGCAGTTCTCGTCGACACCGGGCCCGACCCCGGCGCGGTGGACCGGTGCCTGAAGACGTTGGGAATAAAGAAGATTCCGCTGGTGGTGCTGACGCACCTGCACGCGGACCACATCGGCGGTCTCGACGCCGTGCTCACCGGGCGTGCGGTGGGGGCGGTCGCGGTCGGGCCGCTCAAGGAGCCCGCGTGGGCGTGGAGGGAGGTCGGCCAACGAGCCCGCGCCCGGAACGTGCGGGTGGTGGAGCCGAAGGCGGGCGAGCGGTTCACCTTGCCAGGACTGGAGTTGGAGGTGCTGGGACCGAGGCGGCCGCCGGTCGCCCAGGACGAGAACACGACGGTGAACGACTACTCGCTCGTGCTCAAGGCGCACACGAGGGCGGGCCGGGTGTTGCTCACCGGCGACGTCGAACTGGCCGGCCAGGCGGCGTTGCTGGGGGAGCGGGACCTCAATGCCGAGGTGCTCAAGGTGCCGCACCACGGGTCGCGGTACTCGCTGCCCGCGTTCCTCAAGGCGGTGCGGCCGCGGGTGGCGCTGGTGAGCGTCGGCACGGGCAACAGGTACGGGCACCCGAGTCCGCACGTCCTCGACGTGTTGCGGACGGGAGGCGCGCTGGTGTTGCGCACGGACAAGGACGGAGACCTGGCGGTGTTGCCGGGAAACCGAATCGTACGAAGGAGAAGAGATGGTCTGGGTCAGGTTGTTCAACGCGCGTTACCCGATTCCCGGCGGCACGCCAGGACTCGCATGGGCGTTGTGGCAGACGAACTACACGGCGACGCCGTGGCCGCACGACGAGCTCAAACCCGATTTCGGTTACTACATCTGCGAAACGCTAGAAGACGGCACACGCGCCGTCACGTACCGGGCGACGACCACGCACGTGCTGCCGCCGACGAAGGCCGCGACTCCGGAGGAGGCGTACGACCTCACCGCGCAGCACGTGTTCGACGACGGCCTGCGGATCGAGCCGGACGTGTGGCACGACTACCACTACAACGCGCTCAAGGCGGAAGCCCCGTGGCCGCAACGGATCGTGGCGTGGCGCGCGAACGTGGAACCGGTCGGCCCGCACGTCGTGGACGGCCTGCAGCGCTTCCCGCGCACGGGTTGGCTCAGGACGGACGCGATCACCTTGTGAGCCACCGTGTTCAGTGATGGTGGTCGAGGAGACTGTCGGCCAGTGGCAGGGAAAGGCGTCTGCTGTCGGGCCACGGAGGGCGGTCGGGAGCCGATCGCCACGTGAGGTGGACCTGAGCGAACCACACGGGGTCTTCTTCGACGCTGAACACCACCTCGTCGCAGGCATCGCAGCGAGCGATCGCGATGATCGTCTTGCCGAACAACGGGTGTCCGTTCGCGACCTCGGTGCGCAACTGGGCTTCCAGAGCGGCTCTGGTGTCCTTGTGCGTGATCGTCGCCCACGGTTCGGGCAGTGGTCGTAGCGTCGCGAACAGGTAGTCGTGCTCGGGAAGCGATCCGCCATCGGACCACGGACCCGTGCCGCCTTCGTGTCGCCAGGCGACGTGACCGCAGTGTCCGCATCGCCGAAGCTCACGAATGTCCTTGCGGCGCGCGCGAAGCGGGTCCTCAGGCGAGGCTTGGCGGACGGTCCGGCCGGTCAGCGGCGCGGAACAGCTCGGGCACAGGTCCACGCCCGGAGCATGGCAGGAGTTGATGATCAGGCACAACGCGGTTCGGGGACGCGGGTGCGTCCCCGAACCGGAAGGAGGTGATTAACCCAGTGCCTTGATGACGGCCTCGGCGGACGCCGGGACCGTCGCGCGCGGGCCGATCGTGTCGCCGAGCGCGTCGAGGGTCTTGAGGCCGTCGCCGGTGATCAGCAGCACGGTCTCGGCGTCCGGGTCGAGCTGGCCCGACTCGAACAGCTTCTTCGCCGTCGCGACGGTCACGCCGCCGGCGGTCTCGGCGAAGATGCCTTCGGTGCGGGCGAGCAGCTTGATGCCCTCGACGACCTCTTCGTCGGTGACGTCGTCGATGGCGCCGTTGGTGCGGCGCACGGCGTCGAGCACGTACGGGCCGTCGGCCGGGGCGCCGATCGCCAGTGAGCGGGCGATCGTGTCCGGGCGGACCGGGCGGATGACGTCGTGGCCCGCCTTGAAGGCGGCCGAGATCGGGGAGCAGCCGGTGGCCTGCGCGCCGAACACCTTGTACGGCGTGGCTTCCACCAGGTCGAGCTGGCCGAGTTCGCGGAACGCCTTGTCCACCTTGGTGAGCTGCGAGCCGGACGCGATCGGCACGACGATCTGGTCGGGCAGGCGCCAGCCGAGCTGTTCGGCGACCTCGTAGCCGAGCGTCTTCGAGCCTTCCGCGTAGTACGGGCGGACGTTGACGTTCACGAACGCCCAGTCCTCGTTCTCCGCGGCGAGTTCCTGGGCGAGGCGGTTCACGTCGTCGTAGTTGCCGTCGACGGCGATCAGGGCGCCGTCGTACACCGCGCTCATGAGGATCTTGGCGCGCTCGAGATTGGAGGGGACGAGAACGACCGACTTCCAGCCCGCGCGGGCGGCGGCAGCGGCGACGGCGTTCGCCAGGTTGCCGGTGGACGGGCAGGCCAGCACCTTGAAGCCGAGTTCACGGGCGGCGGCGAGCGCTACGCCGACGACTCGGTCCTTGAACGAGTGGGTGGGGTTGCCGGTGTCGTCCTTCACCCAGATCTTGCGGACGCCCAGGGCCTTGGCGAGGTTGTGCGCCTCGACCAGGCGGGTGCCACCGGGATCGGTGTTCGGGTGCTGTTCCACAGTGGACGGAACAGGGAGAAGGCCGCGGTAGCGCCAGATCGACCTGGGGCCGGCCTCGATGTCCTCGCGCCGGATCTTCCCGAAGTCGTAGGCCACTTCCAGCGGCCCGAAACACTCGAGACAGGCGTACTCAGGAGCGAGAGGGGTTTCGTTTCCACACTCACGGCACAGCAGCGCGCGGGCGGGTCCGAGGTCGAACTTGGTGCTCGTAGGCACAGAGACAGCAGTCATCGCGAGGTATCTCCTCATCTTTCCCGCGAAATCGAACGGGTCGGAATTGGCACCGTGATCGTCTTCTACGCGCAGTTCTGCGCATAGCGGTGACGCCGGTTGCCGGGGCTTCGTCGGGCCGTTCCCTCTGCCCCTCTGGATGAGCGGTGTTCAGTTGTGGCTACCAACGTACGGCACCTGTCCGGTGGTCAGCCACCAACGTCCACGATTCGGGACGTGGGAAGATGCGGAGCGTGAGCGCACCGGAGTCACTGCACCTCGTCATCGGCGAGGAGGAGTTGCTGGTCGAACGTGCTGTTCGAGCGGCTCTCGAGGCTGCCCGCGAGGTCGATTCGACCGCCGACCTGACCCGCGTCCAGGTGACTGATCTCACGGCTCCGGAGCTGGCCGAACTGGTGAGCCCGTCGCTGTTCGCGGAGGGTCGCGTGATCGTCCTGCAGAACGGGCAGGACATCAGCAAGGAGGTCGCCGACACGGTGCTCTCCTACGTCAAGGCGCCCGCGGACGGGGTCACGCTCGTCGTCGTGCACACGGGCGGTGGTCGCAGCAAGGCGGCCAAGGACCTCCCCGGACAGCTGAAGAAGGCCGGTGCCGCGGTCACGGAGTGCGCCAAGGTCACCAAGTCCGCTGAACGCGAGGCGTTCGTGCGCAACGAGGTGCGGCGGGCGGGCGGCAAGATCGACCCGGAGGCCGTCGCCACGCTCATCGACGCCGTGGGCACGAACCTCCGCGAACTCGCCGCGGCCTCGTCGCAGCTCGTCTCCGACACCGACGGCAAGGTGACGGTCGAGGAGATCCGCCGCTACCACCAGGGCAAGGCCGAGGTGACGGGGTTCGCCGTCGCGGAGAAGGCCGTCGTCGGTGATCGGGCGGGCGCCATGGAGGCGTTGCGCTGGGCCATGCAGCTCGGTGTGCCGCACGTGCTGGTCGCGGACGCGCTGGCGGACGCGGTGCGCACGGTCGCACGGGTGTCCGCCGTGGGGCGCGCCGACCCGTTCAGCCTGGCCGGGCCACTCGGCATGCCGCCGTGGAAGATCAAGAAGGCGCAGGCCCAGTCGCGCGGCTGGGACCAGGCGGGGCTCGCCGACGCGATGCAGGTGGTCGCGGGGCTCAACGCCGACGTGAAGGGCGTGGCGGCCGACGCCGGCTACGCGCTGGAACGTGCCGTGCTCCGGATCGTGTCCGCGCACAGCCGCCGCTGACGCCGCGAGATCACGGCGAGCGCGGTATCCCGATCAGGTACTGGGCTCCCGTGAAGCCGGGTTCGACGCCGATCGTCCACGCGAACGACTCGGTGCCGTCGAGGCCGTCGACCATCCGCCGCAGTTCCGCGCGCCCGTACATGCGCAGGAACGACACGACGCTGTCCCAGAACATCATGAACGGCAGCACCGGAACGACGTAGGTCAGCACCAGCCGCAGCAGGTAGTGCGGCAGGGGATTGCGCTGGAACGGCGCCGCCAGCAGCACGGCCAGCGTCAGGAAGAACGGGAAGACCAGCACGTAGAGCCAAGAACGCTTGGTGTCCACGACGACCATCGGCTGCTGTGTGTCGACGGCGTTCTGCAACATGCGCGTGGCCAGCGCGGGCGGGAAGTGGTGGAAGGCGCCGTAGATCGTCCGCGTCCCTTCCAACAGGCAGTCCGTGGCGTCGACCGGCGACGGCACGTGATCGACCGAGCAGCACGGGTCCGGCAGCCGACGCCGGTTTCCCGCGGCGACGCGTTCGAAAGCGGGCACGTTCGGCACCAGGTCCGTCAGCGTGACCTGGGTGTGGACACCCGAGGCGTGCAGCCGGCGCTGGATCAGTGGCACCGGCCCGCCCGAACCGGCGCAGAGGTCGACGATCCGGTGGTCCGCGCCCGACCACAGAGCCAGTGCCAACGGGCGTGCGTACTCGCGTGCGGCATCCGTGAGCCGGTAGATGGTCGTGATGGACTCCGTGTGCAGCGTGCGCAACACGGCCGGCGTGCCGTCGAGATCGTGGAGCTCGACGAAGTCGATGCGCGGAAGCGATTCCATGGAGCTACGCCTACCGTGCCCGAGACAACACGCGAAAGGGCTCCACCTCCGCGAGGAAGTGGAGCCCTTTGCAGAAGCTCGATGCGAGCTACGAGCGAGATCAGCCCTCGAGGGAGTTCGCGCGCAGTGCCATCGCCGACTTCTTGTTGGCGGCCTGGTTGGCGTGGATGACGCCCTTGCTGGCGGCCTTGTCGAGCTTGCGGGACGCGTCCTGCAGCATCTCCAGGGCCTTCGCCTTGTCACCGGCCTCGGCAGCCTCGCGGAACTTGCGGACAGCCGTCTTCAGGGACGACTTGACCGACTTGTTGCGAAGGCGAGCCTTCTCGTTGGTCTTGATCCGCTTGAGCTGGGACTTGATGTTCGCCATGCGACATCACCCTTCTTGTCGAAACCGGAGTTCGTGACGCGCTACGTCGGCACCGGCCACAAGGGCCAGGTCTCCTCCACGGCGGAGAGCCGCGCGTTCACGACGACGAAGGATATCAGGCCAGCTCAGCGCACCGTGAAGGTGGCCTTCTCGGCACCCACCACGGCCTCGTAGCCGCCGCGGGCGACCTCACGCCGTCCGTCGCCGTCCACGTCGCCGACGGTCAGGGCCAGCTGCGAGAGCTTGAACGACACCTCTACCTGCTTCGACTGTCCCGCGGCGAGTTCCACGCGCGTGAAGCCCACCAGCCGGGCGTCCGGCGTGAGCACGGGGGAGGCCGGCTGACGCACGTAGACGGGCACCACAGTGGTGCCCGCACGCCCACCGGTGTTCGCCACCGTGAACTTCACCACGCCGTTGTGACGATCAACGGACACCGAGGTCCCCGAGGTCGTGAAAGACGTGTACGACAGCCCGTGCCCGAACGCGTAGAGCGGGTCGTACTTCGCGCCCGCCGAGGTGTTCGCGCCGGGCAACTGGTCGTAGGTCAGCGTCGGGTCGCCCAGCGCCTTCGGCCACGACACCGGCAGCTTGCCACTCGGGTTCACCGCGCCGAACAGCACGTCGGCGATCGCACGGCCACCCTCGCTACCGGGCAACCAGCCCGCGACCAGCGCGTTCGCGTCCGCCGCCGCACCGAGCACCTGCGGACGCGCGGTCAGCAGCACCACGACCACCGGCTTGCCGGTCGCCTGCGCCGCGTCCACCCACGCTTGCTGCTCGGGCGTCAGCACCGGGTTCTCCGTGTCGGCGGGACCCTCCGCACCGGGCTTCTCACCCAGCACGACGACCACCGCGTCCGCGCCGTCCGCCTCAGCCACCGCCGCGGCCTGAGTCGGAGCGTGCACGACGGACGCACCAGGAACGGCCTCGCGCACACCGGCCAGCACGGTCGCGGTCGGCGGCAACGGCGAGTCGTCCGGCACGCCCTGCCACTCGACGGTCCAGCCACCGAGCTGGCGGCGCACGTCGTCCGCGGTCTCACCGGTCACGACGATCTTCTTGGCAGACGACGAAAGAGGCAGCACACCGTCGTTCTTCAGCAGCACGGTGCCCTCGGCGGCCGCCTGGCGAGCCAGCGAGCGATCCACGTTCACCACGTTGCCGTCGGCCTTCGCCGGGTCCACGTACGGCTTCTCGAACAGCCCCAGGTCGAACTTGAGCTTCAGCACCCGCCGCACGGCCTGGTCGATCCGCCCGCGCGACACGGAACCGTCGCGAACGTTCGCCAGCAGCAACGACGTGAACTCGGCCGCGTTCGACGGTTCCATCGCCATGTCCACACCGGCGTTGACGCTCATCGCGATCGCCGTCTTGTAGTCGGGCGCGACCTTGTGCCGGTCCACCAGGTACTTCATGTCCTGCCAGTCCGAGACCGCGACGCCCTTGAAGCCCATCTTGTCGCGCAGCTGCGTCTGCAGCATGTACTTCGACGCGTGCACCGGCACACCGTTGAGCGAGCCGGAGTTGATCATCACGGTCTTCACGCCCGCGTCGAACTGCGCCTGGAACGACGGCAGCACGAGGTCCTGCAACTGCCGGATCGGGATCTGCGCCGCCGCGCGGTCGTGCCCGTTCGCCGGCGCCGAGTACCCGGCGAAGTGCTTCGCCGTCGCGGTCAGCTGCGCGGTGTCGTCCACCTTGGACTGCTGCCCGCGCACGTTCGCCGCCGCCAGCTGCCCGGCCAGGAACGGGTCCTCGCTGTAGGTCTCGTAGAAACGGCCCCAGCGCGTGTCCCGCGCGATGTCCGACACCGGCGCGAAGTTCCAGAAGACACCGGTCGCGCGCAACGCCTTCGACGCCGACACGCCGATCTTCTCCTGCAGCCCGGGATCCCACGTCGCACCGAGCCCGATCTGGTGCGGGAACATCGTCGCCGAGATGACGTTGTTGTGCCCGTGCACGCCGTCCGCGCCGTAGATGATCGGGATCTTCAACCTGTTGTTCTCCAACGCATAGCGCTGGATCGCGTTGTTCATCTCGGCCCACGCCCTGGGCGTGTTGTCGAGCGGCGCGTCACCGCCGCCGGACAGGATCGAACCGACGTGCGCGTCCGCGAGCACCGCCTTCAGGCAGGAGTCGACCAACGGCCCGTTGACGTTGTTGCAGTCACCGCGCAGCTTCCCGACGCGGATCTGGGCCATCTGCCCGATCTTCTCCTCGACCGTCATTCTGCGCAGCAGGTCCTCGACCCGTCGCTCCGTTGACGCCCGACTGTCCAAATAGATCTCTTTACCCGCCGCCAGACCACCCGCCGGTGTCAGCGACGCGATCACCACAGCAACGCCCAGCACGCCGAAACCAGCGCGCTTGCGGGAGAACAAAGACAAGACTCCTCCACGTACCCCGGTGCGCCCGCCGCACACGATCGCGTGGAGGAGTCGGTCAAAACACCCCCGAACGGATGAACTAAATGACAGCGTTTTCATGCTGGTGAAACGCCTGTTCAGCCGCCCAGGAGAGTGCGCGTCAACAACTGTTTTTCTTCCATCAGTCCGGCCAGCGCGGCCGAGATCGTGGCCTCGTCGAGTCGCACGCGTCCGACACCCGGTTGCTCGTCCAACGCGAGCAGCGTCGCCCGCCGCACGAGTTCCTTCACGAACGACGCCGTCACGCCCTCGCTCGCCGCCACGATCGCCGAGGCGTCCGAAAGATCGAGATCGGTGCCGGAGGCGTAGAGGCGCAGCAGCCGTTCGCGGGCGTCCGCGTCGGGCAACGGCACGTGCGTCGCGAGGTCGATCCGGCCGGGCCGCTGGGTGAGGGCCTGCTCCAGCACGTCCACGCGGTTGGTGGTGAGCACGAACGTCACGTCCGCCTCGGAACCGATGCCGTCCATCTCGTTCAGCAGCTCGAACAACGCCGGGCTTCCCGACTCGGTGTGCCGCCGGTCCTCGGCGATCAGGTCCACGTCCTCGACGACGATCACCGACGGTGCGAGCTTTCGTGCCATCGACGTCGCCACCTTCAGGAGCTTCAGCATCGCGACGCCGCTCAGCACGATCACCGTCGAGGACTCCAGCCGTCCCATCAGGTACCGGATCGTGTGCGTCTTGCCGGTGCCGGGCGGTCCGTGGAGCAGCAGTCCGCGTTTCAGGTGTTGTCCGTGTGCCTTCAGCCGTGCGCTTTGTTCGGCCGTGCGCACGACGTGGCGTTCGATCGCGTCCAGCACGCCCTCGGGCAGAACAACGTCCTCGGGTTGCAAGGACGGTCTTGGCAGGAAGGTGAGGAGCTGATTGCGCCGGTGCTCGCTGAGTCCGAACGCCATCACCTTGCCCTGGAACAGGTTGTGCCGCGCGATCTGTCTCTCGACCGCCTCACGCGTGGCCGTCGCGATCTCTCTCGACCCTGCCAGCACCTGCAACGAACAGAGCGAGTCGCAGTCCTCTCCCGGACCCTGCAACGCGAGGACCACCGGCTCACCGTCCGGTGACCGCGAGAGGACCAGCCCGAGCTGCACCGCCTCGACCGCGGTGTCGGGACCGGTGGCCACCGTCGCGTAGTCGACGGGCCCGAGCCCGAAGCTGCCGTCGTGGACCGCCCCGCTCACCATGTCCACGAGGTACTGGAACGCGCGCTTTCCCGCTATGCCGAACCACTCCGCCTCCGGAGAGTGCTCGGCGAGGTACGTCTCGATCCCGCGGTGGACGTTGACGTGCTCCCAGGCCATGAACTTGGCCGTCACGGTGGGAACCTGTGCCATCGGAATGCCCATGTGCCCGGAGACCTTCCGGACCAGCGTCGACTCCGCGCCGTCGGAGACCAGTTTCCTGGCCTCCTCCAACAACCCCTGCAGAGCCAACGCAAGCGATCGTGCGTCAGATGTGTGGAGATCTGTCATCGATTTCCACCGTACGCACGACCGTCCGGTCAGTCCTCGGCGTTCTGCTCAGGATCCTTCGGTGGCCTGCCTCGACGCGGCATTTTCTTTGCCCCGTCGGGCAACCGGCCGGCTTCCGCCAGCGCACGTCGCAGCAGGAACTCGATCTGCGCGTTGGTGCTGCGCAGCTCGTCGTTCGCCCACCTGCTCAACGCGTCGTGCACCGCCGGGTCCAGCCTGAGCAGAACGCTTTTACGCTCAGCCATCAGGTGTAGAGCGATCCCGCGTTCACCACGGGCTGGGTGGATCGGTCACCGCACAGGACGACGAGCAGGTTCGACACCATCGCCGCCTTGCGTTCCTCGTCGAGCTCCACGACGTCGTGCTCGGCGAGCCGGGCCAGCGCGAGTTCGACCATGCCGACGGCACCCTCGACGATCCGGGTCCGCGCCGCGACGACCGCGCTCGCCTGCTGCCGCTGCAACATCGCGTGGGCGATCTCCGGCGCGTACGCGAGGTGCGTGAGCCGCGACTCGATCACCTTCACGCCCGCGGACTGCACCCGTGCCGAGATCTCGATCGCGAGCGTCTCGGTGATCTCGTCCGCGTTCTCCCGCAGTGAAAGACCGGTCTCCTCGTGGTTGTCGTACGGGTAGCTGTTCGCGATGTGCCGCACCGCGGTCTCGGTCTGGATGCCGACGAACCGTACGAAGTCGTCGACCTCGAACCGTGCGCGCGCAGTGTCCTCGACCTGCCACACGACGACGGCGGCGATGTCGATCGGGTTGCCGTCGGCGTCGTTCACCTTCAACGTCGCGGTCTCGTGGTTGCGGATCCGGACGGAGATCTTCTCCCGCGTGGTGATCGGATTCGCCCACCGCAGACCGTCCGTGCGCACCGTACCCACGTAACGGCCGAGGAACTGCAACACCCGCACCTCGCCGGGCGCGACCGTGAAGAGCCCCTTCCAGATCAGCGCCGCCGCCAGCACCAGCAGAACGCTGGCGATCATCCACCCCACCGGCGCCTCTTCGGTCGTCACGGCGTAGTCGATCCCCTTGATGATCGTCCACACAGCCAATGCGAACACCGCCAACCCTGCGAAGAACATCGGCAGACCCGACAGCTCCCGCGCGTGCTTCTCACGGACGGCAGGTGCGGGCATGTGCACTGTCGCTTCGATCGTCGCGCTCATTCGGACCCCCTATCGAAGTAGTAGCTAAGTGATATCACTTTTCGCGGGTGATCGCCAGTTAGGCTGGATCGCATGAGGGCGAAGAAGCAGCGCGTGGCCGCGTACGGGGTCTGCATCAACGACGACGACGAGATCCTGCTGGCGCGCTGGATTGGCCCAAAGGGCAAACGTTGGATCCTGCCCGGAGGCGGCATCGACCACGGCGAGCACCCGTACGACGGGGTCATCCGGGAGTTCGAGGAGGAGACCGGCCACACCGTCGAGGTGCTCCGCCTGCTCGGCATCGACTCCGAGTTCCGCGAGGAGCCGGACCGCGACTACCACGCGCTTCGCATCATGTACGAGGTGCGGATCGTGGGCGGCGAGCTGCGCAACGAGGTGGGCGGCTCGACCGACCTCGCGCATTGGTTCCCCGTGGCAGAGGTCGGACAACTGGACCGCGTGCCGTCCCTCGATACGGCCCTTGGTTTGTATCGGACTGCCCCACCTGCCGGAATCTTGCGGTAGATTTCGTTCTACCGCCGCCAACTTGCCTCCAATGGAGTTGGCGAATGATCCGATCACTGGCCGCAGTCGGCGCGGCCGCCCTGCTGTCGTCCTTCGTTCACGTGCCGGCCCACGCGGCTGTCGTCAGCGTCTCGAGCGTGTCCTCCCTGCAGGCCGCTCTCGACACCGCGCGAGCCGGTCAGCGCATCGTGCTGGCCCAGGGCCTGCACACCGCCGACCGACCCATCAAGATCACCAAATCGGGCATCACCGTCGCCGCGCAGACCGTCGGCGGCACGGTGTTCACCCGTGGCGGCTTCGAACTCGGAGCCGTTCGAGACGTGACAATCGAGGGCTTCGTCTTCAACGGAACCAGCACGCTCTCGGTACCGGCGGAAGCGCAGGCCACGCGCATCACCCGCAACACGTACTCGGGGAACAAGGACGGCGCTTCGCTCAGCGTGAGCGCCGACGACGTCCAGATCGACCACAACACGTTCCAGAACCGGAACAACGAGGGCGTCTACCTGCAGATCACCGGCCCCGGCAGCGAGATCGCCAAGCGGTCGTGGATCCACCACAACTACTTCTACAACCACCAGTTCACCGGCGCGAACGGCGGTGAGTCGATCCGGCTCGGCTACAGCCACAAGCAGTCGAAGTCGGCGAACGCGATCGTCGAGCACAACCTGTTCGAGAAGGCGGACGGCGACGCCGAGGCCATCTCGATCAAGTCGTCGGACAACATCGTCCGCTACAACACGATCCGCAACAGCAAGGGCTACATCGTCCTGCGTCACGGCCACCGCACCACGGTCGAGGGCAACCTGCTGTTCAACAGCGGCATCCGCTTCCACGGAAACGACCACAAGGTCATCAACAACTACGTGGAGACCACCAAGGACCGCGCGATCGTGTTCGGCTCCGGCAAGGAGGCCGACAGCGGCCCCGACTCGAAGCTGCACGATCGTCCTGACCGCGTGACGGTCGCGTTCAACACTCTGATCGGTACCGGCGCGGTGGTCGACAGCGACGGCGGGGACTTCAAGCCGAAGGACTGCGTGCTCGCGAACAACGTCATCAAGGGTTCTTCGGGTGGCGTCGTATCCATGCACTCCGGTTCGACCGTGAAGTACGAGGGCAACGTCATCTGGGGCGGGACCGGCGGCAACATGCCGGCGTCCGGTTACAAGTCCGTGGACCCGAAGCTGGTGAAGGACGCCAACGGGCTGCTCCGGCTGTCTTCCGGTAGTCCTGCCATCGACGCGTCGGTGGGCACCTACTCCTATGTGACGCGTGACTTCGACCCGCAGCCACGCGCGGGCAAGCCTGATGTCGGGGCGGATGAGTACAACTCGTCGGCGGTGCGGAAGCCGCTGACGAAGGCCGATGTCGGGGTCTCCGCGCCCTGACGAACGCATTTGTCCTGGTGATCGCACGTTTCGCGGTCACCAGGACCCCCCGATTTGGAGATCGAAACAGCCCCGTGTAATGTTCTCCATGTCAGAGCGAAGCGGGCCGGGAAATACAGACCGGAACGGGCCTGGCCAAAAAACCGGAAGACAAAGAGCCTCCAAGAGGCCGATTTGACACCGGGAAGCAACACCAAATAAGCTTCAAACACAGCCCCGAGAGAAAGCCTCCGGAAACGGAGACTGGAACCGGTGAGCGCGTGTTCTTTGAGAACTCAACAGCGTGCCGAAACACAGCCAGTAATATATGAATTACCTCCTCGTCGAGGTAGTTCCTTTGAGGCAAGACCAGATTGATGCCAGACATATTCCGTCTGGAGCGATCAAACACAATCCTTATTGGAGAGTTTGATCCTGGCTCAGGACGAACGCTGGCGGCGTGCTTAACACATGCAAGTCGAGCGGTAAGGCCCTTCGGGGTACACGAGCGGCGAACGGGTGAGTAACACGTGGGTAACCTGCCCTGTACTCTGGGATAAGCCTTGGAAACGAGGTCTAATACCGGATACGACCACGGGATGCATGTCTTGTGGTGGAAAGTTCAGGCGGTATGGGATGGACCCGCGGCCTATCAGCTTGTTGGTGGGGTAATGGCCTACCAAGGCGACGACGGGTAGCCGGCCTGAGAGGGTGACCGGCCACACTGGGACTGAGACACGGCCCAGACTCCTACGGGAGGCAGCAGTGGGGAATATTGCACAATGGGCGAAAGCCTGATGCAGCGACGCCGCGTGAGGGATGACGGCCTTCGGGTTGTAAACCTCTTTCAGCAGGGACGAAGCGCAAGTGACGGTACCTGCAGAAGAAGCACCGGCTAACTACGTGCCAGCAGCCGCGGTAATACGTAGGGTGCGAGCGTTGTCCGGAATTATTGGGCGTAAAGAGCTCGTAGGCGGTTTGTCGCGTCGGCCGTGAAAACTTGGGGCTTAACTCCAAGCTTGCGGTCGATACGGGCAGACTTGAGTTCGGCAGGGGAGACTGGAATTCCTGGTGTAGCGGTGAAATGCGCAGATATCAGGAGGAACACCGGTGGCGAAGGCGGGTCTCTGGGCCGACACTGACGCTGAGGAGCGAAAGCGTGGGGAGCGAACAGGATTAGATACCCTGGTAGTCCACGCCGTAAACGGTGGGTGCTAGGTGTGGGGGGCTTCCACGCCCTCTGTGCCGCAGCTAACGCATTAAGCACCCCGCCTGGGGAGTACGGCCGCAAGGCTAAAACTCAAAGGAATTGACGGGGGCCCGCACAAGCGGCGGAGCATGTGGATTAATTCGATGCAACGCGAAGAACCTTACCTGGGCTTGACATGGACTAGAAAGCTCTAGAGATAGAGCCTCCCTTGTGGCTGGTTCACAGGTGGTGCATGGCTGTCGTCAGCTCGTGTCGTGAGATGTTGGGTTAAGTCCCGCAACGAGCGCAACCCTCGTTCCATGTTGCCAGCGGGTAATGCCGGGGACTCATGGGAGACTGCCGGGGTCAACTCGGAGGAAGGTGGGGATGACGTCAAGTCATCATGCCCCTTATGTCCAGGGCTTCACACATGCTACAATGGCCGGTACAAAGGGCTGCTAAGCCGTGAGGTGGAGCGAATCCCATAAAGCCGGTCTCAGTTCGGATCGGGGTCTGCAACTCGACCCCGTGAAGTCGGAGTCGCTAGTAATCGCAGATCAGCAACGCTGCGGTGAATACGTTCCCGGGCCTTGTACACACCGCCCGTCACGTCACGAAAGTCGGTAACACCCGAAGCCCGTGGCTCAACCCGCAAGGGGGAGAGCGGTCGAAGGTGGGACTGGCGATTGGGACGAAGTCGTAACAAGGTAGCCGTACCGGAAGGTGCGGCTGGATCACCTCCTTTCTAAGGAGCATCTACCGATGATCTTGGGCAAACGTTCCGAGCATCGGTCAGAACCACACCAGCCTTGATGCTGGGTGGGCTCATTAGTGGATGCTGGCTGGCTAGACGTCCGGTTGCCGGATGAGTGAGTACTGCAGGCTTGCCTGCGTGGAAAGGTCATCGGGGGGCTGGGTGAACAGATCGGTACGCTGTTGGGTCCTGAGAGAACACGCTTTTGTGTGTCTTTCGGTGATCGGCTCTCTGCCGCGGATGAACCACCTAGTCATTGGACTTGGTCGGCGTTCGCAGTAGTGCGGAGAGATCTGATTGTTCTTTGAGAACTGCACAGTGGATGCGAGCATCTTTGTAGCAAGTTAGTAAGGGCATACGGTGGATGTCTTGGCACCAGGAGCCGATGAAGGACGTAGGAGACTGCGAAAAGTCTAGGGGAGCTGTCAACCGAGCTGAGATCCTAGAATTTCCGAATGGGGAAACCCGGACCCAGTCATGTGGGTTCACCCATACCTGAACACATAGGGTATGTGGAGGGAACGCGGGGAAGTGAAACATCTCAGTACCCGCAGGAAGAGAAAACAACCGTGATTCCGTGAGTAGTGGCGAGCGAAAGCGGATGAGGCTAAACCGTATTCGTGTGATACCCGGCAGGGGTTGCGTGTACGGGGTCGTGGGACCTCTTGGTCAGTTCTGCCGAACTGGCAAACAGTCAGAAAACGTGTGGTTAGAGGAATACGTCTGGAAAGCGTGAGCGTAGAGGGTGAAACTCCCGTACTCGAAAACCTATCGTCTGTTTAGAGTGTTCCCAAGTAGCAGCGTACTCGTGAAATTCGCTGTGAATCTGGCGGGACCACCCGCTAAGCCTAAATACTCCCTGGTGACCGATAGCGGACTAGTACCGTGAGGGAAAGATGAAAAGTACCCCGGGAGGGGAGTGAAATAGTACCTGAAACCGTGTGCCTACAATCCGTCGGAGCCTTTAGGGGTGACGGCGTGCCTTTTGAAGAATGAGCCTGCGAGTTAGTGCTACGTGGCGAGGTTAACCCGTGTGGGGTAGCCGTAGCGAAAGCGAGTCTGAATAGGGCGCTTGAGTCGCGTGGTCTAGACCCGAAGCGGTGTGATCTAGCCATGGCCAGGGTGAAGCGCGGGTAAGACCGCGTGGAGGCCCGAACCCACCAGGGTTGAAAACCTGGGGGATGAGCTGTGGTTAGGGGTGAAAGGCCAATCAAACACCGTGATAGCTGGTTCTCCCCGAAATGCATTTAGGTGCAGCGTCGTGTGTTTCACCACGGGGGTAGAGCACTGGATGGTCTAGGGGGCCTACAAGCTTACCGAAATCAACCAAACTCCGAATACCGTGGTGTGAGAGCGCGGCAGTGAGACTGCGGGCGATAAGGTTCGTAGTCGAGAGGGAAACAGCCCAGAACGCCAGCTAAGGTCCCTAAGTGTGTGCTAAGTGGGAAAGGATGTGGGGTCGCACAGACAGCCAGGAGGTTGGCTTAGAAGCAGCCACCCTTTAAAGAGTGCGTAATAGCTCACTGGTCAAGTGGTCCTGCGCCGACAATGTAGCGGGGCTTAAGCACACCACCGAAGCTGTGTCATTTCGAGTTTACTCGGGATGGGTAGGGGAGCGTCGTGTAGCGGTTGAAGCGGCGGAGTAATCCAGCCGTGGACGCTATGCGAGTGAGAATGCAGGCATGAGTAGCGAAAGACGAGTGAGAAACTCGTCCGCCGGATGACCAAGGGTTCCTGGGCCAGGCTAATCCGCCCAGGGTAAGTCGGGACCTAAGGCGAGGCCGACAGGCGTAGTCGATGGACAACGGGTTGATATTCCCGTACCCGTGTGAACGCGCCCATGATGAACCTTGTGATACTAACCGCCCAAAGCACCTCCTGAAAGCCTTCGGGCCGATGGGGACTGTGGAGCGCGGGAACTGAACTTGTAGTAGTCAAGCGATGGGGTGACGCAGGAGGGTAGCTCCGCCAGTGAGTGGTAGTACTGGTGCAAGCGTGTAGGCCGAACTGTAGGCAAATCCGCAGTTCACATAGGCTGAGACGTGATGCGTAGCCGATTGAGGCGAAGTAGAGTGATCCCATGCTGCCGAGAAAAGCCTCTAGCGAGCTTTCACGCGGCCCGTACCCCAAACCGACACAGGTGGTCAGGTAGAGAATACCAAGGCGATCGGGCGAACTGTGGTTAAGGAACTCGGCAAAATGCCCCCGTAACTTCGGGAGAAGGGGGGCCGTAGCGCTTGAAGCCTCTTGCAGGCTAGGGCGAGACGGCCGCAGAGACCAGCGAGAAGCGACTGTTTACTAAAAACACAGGTCCATGCGAAGTCGCAAGACGATGTATATGGACTGACGCCTGCCCGGTGCTGGAACGTTAAGGGGACCGGTTAGTCCTTCGGGGCGAAGCTGAGAACTTAAGCGCCAGTAAACGGCGGTGGTAACTATAACCATCCTAAGGTAGCGAAATTCCTTGTCGGGTAAGTTCCGACCTGCACGAATGGCGTAACGACTTCTCGACTGTCTCAACCGCAGGCCCGGCGAAATTGCATTACGAGTAAAGATGCTCGTTACGCGCGGCAGGACGGAAAGACCCCGGGACCTTTACTATAGCTTGGTATTGGTGTTCGATTCGGCTTGTGTAGGATAGGTGGGAGACTGTGAAGCGCTGACGCCAGTCAGTGTGGAGTCAACGTTGAAATACCACTCTGGTCGTATTGGATGTCTAACCTCGGTCCGTGATCCGGATCAGGGACAGTGCCTGGTGGGTAGTTTAACTGGGGCGGTTGCCTCCCAAAGAGTAACGGAGGCGCTCAAAGGTTCCCTCAGCCTGGTTGGCAATCAGGTGTTGAGTGCAAGTGCACAAGGGAGCTTGACTGTGAGACTGACGGGTCGAGCAGGGACGAAAGTCGGAACTAGTGATCCGGCCATGGCTTGTGGAAGCGTGGTCGCTCAACGGATAAAAGGTACCCCGGGGATAACAGGCTGATCTTCCCCAAGAGTCCATATCGACGGGATGGTTTGGCACCTCGATGTCGGCTCGTCGCATCCTGGGGCTGGAGTAGGTCCCAAGGGTTGGGCTGTTCGCCCATTAAAGCGGTACGCGAGCTGGGTTTAGAACGTCGTGAGACAGTTCGGTCCCTATCCGCCGCGCGCGTAGGATACTTGAGGAAGGCTGTCCCTAGTACGAGAGGACCGGGACGGACGGACCGCTGGTGTGCCAGTTGTTCTGCCAAGAGCATTGCTGGTTGGCTACGTTCGGAAGGGATAACCGCTGAAGGCATCTAAGCGGGAAGCTCGTTCCAAGATGAGGTATCCCACCCTTCGTGGGTTAAGGCCCCCAGCTAGACCACTGGGTTGATAGGCCAGAGGTGGAAGACCGGTAACGGTTGGAGCTGACTGGTACTAATAGGCCGAGGACTTGTTACAAAGACGCTACGCATCCACTGTGCGGTTCTGGAAGAACAACCAGAACCGATCGAACCCGCTACGGGCCTTCTGGGGTCTGTTGGATCGGGGTTCTAGGTTGAATTCCATAGTGTTTCGGTGGTTATAGCGTTGGGGAAACACCCGGTCCCATTCCGAACCCGGTAGTTAAGCCCTTCTGCGCCGATGGTACTGCACTGGTTACGGTGTGGGAGAGTAGGTCGCCGCCGAACTTAATTTGCCCTGCGGGTCGAGCGCCATTGAGCGCTCCCCGCAGGGCTTTTTCATGTTCTAGAACAATCTGTTCGCCAGCTCCGCGACCGCCGGCGCATCGCAGTCGCGCAGCAGGTCCCGCAGGCTCGCCGCGGGTCGGCGGTCCGAGTAGGCGAAACCCAGCCTGGCGATCGTCGCGCCCCACTGGACGTCGTCCTCGACCGCGTCGGCCAGTTCCTGCCAGGCACCGCGCGTCCGGTGCAGATACGCTGGCCAGCGCGTGGCGATCTCTGCGACGGCGACCAGGTGGCCGGCTTCCTCAGCGTCCACTGTGCCGAGCATTCGCAGGTAGAACTGCCAGACGTTGAGCAGCCGTTTCTCCTCCCGCACCGACTGCTCAGGCTGAGCTCTGAGCCGTCGGCGCAGATGTTCCCGGACCTCTGGGTGCTGCTCGATCGCGACGACGGACTTCCCCATCCTGCTGAGGGCCGCGATCTCGGACATCGAGAACAAGATCCGCTCAGGCTCGGCCTCGGCCGGGGTGGTCTCGTCTTCGCGATGCACCGGGCCGAGTTGGGACAACAGCACCTGGTCGACGTTGTGCGTCGTGGCCCGAGGCAGCCTCACCGGGAGTTGGACCAGCTTGCGCAGGAACGTCCACCCAGGACTCGGATCGTCGGGATGCGTCACGATCTTCGCGTCGGCGAGCTCCTTGTAGGCGTAGTCGACGTGGGCGGCGACGACCGTGGTGTCGAGCCCCAGCACGAACCTCGTGGCCGGGAAGTCGTCCGACAGGAACACGTTGATCGCCTCGAACACCTGCGCCGTCGTGCGGGGTGTGCAGCGGTCGAGATCGTCGATCAACAGGATCAGCTCGTGATGACTGGCAGCCAGGTCCTTCACCAACGCCTCGACGTCGTGCTGCACGAGGTAGAGGTAACCGGCGCGGGCGTTGTAGTAGGGATCACGGATCAGCGGATCTGTTGTGGTGCCTGCGAAAGCGTTGCTCGCCACGGGGCCGGCGAACAGCTCACCCGGCAGGAACGCCGAGGCCCTGGCGAACAGGTATCGCCATCCCGTGTGCAGCACCCCGGTGGACGCGAGGCCCGCGGTCACCCACCACGCCCAGCCGAACTTCAGGTTGGTGAGGGCGTTGAGCACCGACAGCCCGAACCCCAGGGCCGCCAGCGACAGGAAAGGCGAGAGGGTGCGCCGCCACAGCTGACGCTGGAGGTGCCGGCGGTCGACGCGGCCGGCGTTGCGGGTGAACCAGTACCGCTCGCGGGCGTTCTGATGCGGCATGATCACCGACTCGGCGGCCTCCGTCACGGCCTTTGCGAGTCCTGCCCACACCTGTTCGCTCGACTGGTGCCGCCACGGGTTGAACGACACGAGGACAGGCCTGGACTCCGGCAGGGATTTCGAGGGCTTCGGCTTCTTCCTGGTGTGCGGATGCCACAGCAGGAGGTCCGCGCCGAACACGGTGAGCCTGCGCCCCTTCGGAATCCGCAGCGGCGGTGGGGACAGCTTGCGTTTGACGAGCTCCAGCAGTGTGCTCTTACCCGAACCCCACGCGCCTTCGACCGTGATGATGGTCGGTGCGTCCACACCTCTCGGCCGGAGCATGTCCCTGAGCGCTTCCACCAGTGCGCCGCGGCCGAGCAGGTCCTGCTGTGCCACCCGGTCGCTGAACCCGTGGGTCGACACCAGGCCGGTCAGCGGGCCCCATGGCAGCCGTGGGTTCCACACGCGCAGCTTTCCGGTACGGCCGCCCGACGCGATACGTGGCCGGCCGTCCGGTCCCGTGAACACGAGCAGCGCGGAGACCCTGCACGGCGCACTCTGGCTCACGAGCTCGCCGGTGCGCGGGTTCCAGATCCGGATCGAGCCGCCCTCGCTCCCCGACAGCAGCATCGGCGCACCTGGAGTGAGGAACAGGCTCAACGTGGTGACAGGCGTGCCGTGCCCGATCAGCCGACGGGACAGACCGGAACTGGAGGTCACCAGGATGTCCGGGCCGTCGGCGTTGATCCGGAAGTCCTCTGTGGTCAGAGAGCGTTGTGGCCTGGGTGGTCTCTCCATGAGGGAGTCGGGTATCTCGAGAACGAGTTCACCGGTGGCCAAGTCGAACGTTTGCGCCCGTTGCTCCTCGAAGTACACCGAAATCTCTTGGTCGGCTGTGTCGTCGTCGCCTCCCGAGAGGCCGGTGATGGGTGATTTGAGCTCGATCGTGCGTTCGAGTTCCATCCGCTGCGGCTCGGCTGAGGTCACGCCTGCAAGGTCGGGAAAGGGACGAGTTTCGTTTCCGGCAGGTTTCTGTCCGGTCGGACTAGTGCGAAATCGGCCTGAACAGGGTGAAGATGTGGACCATGGAACGCCGAGCCCGCACCTCAGGACTGCGCAGCAGCCGCACGGTCACCACGCCGAGGCTCGGTGAGCTGTTCAACGGCTATCTGAATCCGGAACGGCCGCACGCCGGCGCGTACGACGAGATGTTCTCCACCGACAACGGGGTGCGGAGTGCTTACCGCGCGCTGTACGAGTCGGTGGCTCCGTCGCAGGTCAACGAGCTGAATGCGCGCTCTGAAGCGTTGGGGCGGGCCTTTGTCGACCAAGGGATCACGTTCTCGCTGAGCGGTCAGGAACGGCCGTTTCCGCTTGATCTGATTCCTCGGATCATCACCGCGAGTGAGTGGTCGAAGCTCGAAAAAGGCATCGTTCAACGGGTGCGGGCGATGGAGATGTTCCTCGCGGACATCTACGGCGACGCGCAGATCGTTCGGGACGGAGTGTTGCCTCGACGTCTCATTACGAGCTGCGAGCACTTCCATCGGGAGGCCGCCGGCATCAGTCCGCCCAACGGGGTGCGCATCCACGTGTCGGGTGTGGACCTGGTGCGGGACGAGCAGGGGACGTTCCGGGTTCTTGAAGACAATCTGCGCTGTCCTAGTGGCGTTTCCTACGTCATGGAGAACCGGCGGACGATGGCGCGGGTGTTTCCCGATCTGTTCGCACGGCATCGCGTGCGCGCCGTGGGTGATTACGCGGTGCATCTGCTGAGGGCACTCCGCAACGCTGCCGCGCCTAACGCGGCGGATCCAAACGTTGTTGTGCTGACGCCGGGTCTCGGCAACAGCGCGTACTTCGAGCACTCGCTGCTCGCGCGGCAGATGGGTGTGGAGTTGGTCGAGGGGCGGGATCTGTTCTGCCGCGACAACTTCGTTTACCTCCGGACGACCGAGGGGGAGCGCCAGGTCGACGTCGTCTATCGGCGCATCGACGACGACTTCCTCGATCCCGTGCACTTCCGGCCGGACTCGGTGCTGGGCATCGCCGGGCTGTTGAACGCGGCACGGGCGGGCAACGTCGTCGTGGCCAACGCGGTGGGCAACGGGGTGGCGGACGACAAGCTCGTCTACACGTACATGCCGGAGATCGTGCAGTACTACCTCCACGAGAAGCCGTTGCTGCCGAACGTCGACACGTTCCGGTGCTGGCTGTCCGAGGAGCGGGCGCACGTGTTCGACTGCCTCGACGAGCTCGTCGTGAAGCCCGTCGAGGGGTCTGGCGGGTACGGGATCGTGTTCGGGCCGGACGCGACGGTCCGGGAGCTGAACTCGCTGCGGAAGCGGATCAAGAGCAACCCTCGCGGGTGGATCGCGCAGCCCGTGGTGCAGCTGAGCACCGTGCCGACCAAGATCGGGGACAGGCTGGCTCCGCGGCACGTCGACCTGCGGCCGTTCGCGGTGAACGACGGCAACTTCATCTTCGTGCTGCCCGGCGGGCTCACTCGCGTGGCGTTGCCGGAGGGGAGTCTCATCGTGAACTCCTCGCAGGGCGGCGGGTCCAAGGACACCTGGGTGCTGGCGGCGAAGTCGTCGAACCAGGAACGGGAGCTCGCGGAGCCCGGGCTGGCCGGGCCGGGCGAGATGGAGGCCGCTGCCGCCGAGCAGGGGCCTGAGCTGTCCACTTCCCAGCAACAGCAACAACAGCAGCAGTAAGGAGGCGCGCGAAATGCTGGCACGCAACGCGGAGTCGCTGTACTGGATCGGCCGTTACGTTGAACGGGCCGACGACACGGCGCGCATTCTGGACGTCTCGGTCCACCAGCTGCTGGAGGACGCGACCGTCGACCCTGACGCGACGTCGCGGCAGTTGCTGACGGTTCTGGGCATCAAGCCGCCGCCCGGGGCCGACCAGTTCGACGTGTGGTCGCTCACGGAACTGGTGGCCTACAACAAGGACAACCCCAGTTCCATCGTGTCGTCGGTCAACAGCGCGCGCGAGAACACACGTGGTGCTCGTGAGGTCGTGTCGACCGAAATGTGGGAGTGCCTCAACGCGATGTGGAACGCCGTCGCGGAACGGCAGACCTACGCGCGCACGATGGGACCGCACGCGTTCTTCAGCTTTGTCGAGGAACGGGCGGCGATGTTCGCGGGCCTGGCCGACTCCACGATGTCACGGGACGATGGCTGGCGGTTCCTCGTGCTGGGACGGTCTGTCGAACGCGTCGACATGATCGTGCGGCTGCTGTTGGCTCGTGTGGGAGACAAGGCGTCTTCTCCTGGTTGGGTCACGGTTTTGCGGTCGGCCGGTGCGCACGACACGTACCTGAGGACGTACCGCGGCGCGTTGGACGCGTCGAGAGTGGTGCAGTTCCTGTTGCTGGACAGGCTGTTCCCGCGGTCGGTGTTCCACGCGCTGAGGCAGGCCGAGGCCTGTTTGGAGCAGCTGGAGAACCAGCCGTCGGTGCGCGTGGGGGCGCGGGCGGAGGCGCTCCGGTTGCTGGGCCAGGCTCGCAGTGAGCTGGAGTTCCTGCGGCCGCACGATCTGCTGGACGACCTGCCGAAGCGGCTGGCGGCGTTGCAGAAGACGGTTCGTGATGTCGGTGAAGCCGTGTCGCAGCAGTACTTCCACGTGGCGCAGTGGGTTGCCTGGACGAACACCGAGGTGGGCTGACCATGAGCTGGCGAGTACGTGTCGTGCACACGACGGGTTACCAGTACGACGCACCCGTCGTGCAGTCGTACAACGAGGCGCGACTGACACCGCGTGGTGACCGCCGACAGAACGTGGTCGTCTCACGCGTCGAGACCACCCCTGCGACCCGTGCGTACCGGTACACGGACTACTGGGGCACGGAGGTCACGTCGTTCGACCTCCACGCACCGCACAAGGAACTGCAGGTCGTCGCGTCATCGGTCGTCGAGACGAGCGCGGAGATCGAACCGGTGACCACGGGCACGTGGGGCGACGTGCGCGCGGAGAACATCGTTGACCGCTACACGGAGTTCCTCGAGCCCACGCGCTACACGCCGCGCAACCGCGACCTGCTGGCCGTGGCACGCGACCTGAAGAAGGGGCAGTCGCCCTCGGGTGCGGTGCTCGCGGCGTCGCAGTGGGTGTGGGAGCAGTTGACGTACCAGCCAGGGTCGACCGGCGTGCACAGCTCGGCCGTCGACGCGTGGCAGGAGAAGAAGGGCGTCTGCCAGGACTTCGCGCATCTGACGTTGGTGTTGTTGCGCGGCATGGGGATTCCGGCGCGCTATGTGTCCGGATACCTGCACACGAAGAAGGACGGCGCGCTGCGAGAGACGGTGCGCGGCGAGTCGCACGCGTGGATCGAGGCTTGGACCGGCGGATGGTGGGGGTACGACCCCACGAACGCGATGCCGGTCGGGCCTCGGCACGTGTGGGTCGCGCTCGGCCGCGACTACGCGGATGTGGCTCCGTTGAAGGGGATCTACTCGGGTAGCGCGGCGACCGCGTTGGAGGTGACGGTCGACATCACGCGCCTCGCGTAGGACGTTTTCACCCGAACGAGGCTCTATTTTGGAGCAAGGGCAATCCCTAGCGTCGCCCTATGACTGTGATCACATCGACCGCGTGCAGCAGGGCTTTGGGCGACGAACTGCGCCGGCTTCGGGAGACGTGTACCGATCTGGGCGGTGCCCACATGGCCGTGCGATTGGGCTGGCACCCGAGCAAGGTGACCAACATCGAGAAGGGCAAGGCGCGCGCCAGCGAGATCGACCTGGTGCAGTTCCTGACGATGTGCGGCAAGGACATCGACTTCTTCGAGGACTTCCGAAGGCGCTACAAGAACGCCTTCGAGGAGTACGTCGTGCAGGTGCACGAGGATCTGCGAATAGTCGCGTTCGCCGAGTCCACGGCCAAGACGATGACCAGCTACTCCCCGAGGGGTGTGCCGGGGCTGGTTCAGACGTCGGAGTACGCCGATGCCCTGTACAGGCTGGGCGGATTCGTCCCCGAGGAGCGGATCCCGAACCTCGTGCGGTTCCGCATCGAGCGGCAGGCGATCCTGCGACGACATGATCGGCCGACTTGCTTGTTCTACGTCCACGAGTTGGCGCTCCGGCAGACGGTCGGAAACGACCAGATCATGGAGGACCAGTACGCCAAGCTGCTCTTCTCCGCACAGGACATCCGGATCGTGCCCGCGGACGTCGTGGTGCCGTCGTCAGGCTGCGTCTTGTGGTCGTATGAGAAGTCGACGTCAGCGGTCTACTGCGAGGCCGATCTCGTGAACGTGTTCGTGCAGGATCCGGGCGCCATCGCGCGGACCAGGCTCCTCTTCGACCATCTGGATCAGGTCGCGTTGGATGCGGGACAATCGCGGACGAAGTTGGCGGAGTACGTCAGCCCACCGCGAGAGGAATTCGATGGCCGGGGACCGCGTCTGGCGTAAGAGCAGCTACAGCGGAGCAACCGAGGGCGGCGAGTGCGTCGAGGTGGCGTTCGGCCACGACGTGCTGGTTCGTGACTCCAAGAACGCCGACGCGGGCACGCTGAGCTTCAGCGCACCCGCGTGGCGTGCGTTCGTTCAGCGCCAGCCGTGACGTTCGCGTAGGGCGTCCACGACCTGGCCGAAGGCGGCGGGTGCCAGCACGGCACCCTCACGCCGGATGTCGTCGTCCGAGTCGAGGGCGAAGACGCGGTCGAGGCGCAGGTAGGAGGGCCTGCCCTCGCGGTCCCAGGCGCCCGCGCCCAGTTCCAGGAAGTCGTCGCGCGGCTCCTTCGACGAGAGCATCAGCGCCACGAGGTCGCTGCCCGCATGGCCCACGACCAGCAGCGGGCGGTCCTTGCCGCGGTTGGCGTCCTCCTCGAAGGGCACCCACGCCCACACGACCTCGCCAGGGTCGGCGTCGCCGTCCATGGTGGGCGCGTAGTCCAGCTTGGCGGCCTGTGCCGCGTCGAAAACCTCACGGACCGCGCCCTTCGCCGGGCGGGGGTCTTCACCGTTCGTCTGCACGGACGCACCCTAGTGGTGCAGGGCACAGCGACCTCTATGGGACCATAAGGGGACACCCGTCCGATTTCCTGTTGAGGACTGCCTTGACCTCGTTCGCCGACACGACCTTCACGCCGCCGGAGCTCATCCGGAACTTCTGCATCATCGCGCACATCGACCACGGCAAGTCGACGCTGGCCGACCGCATGCTGCAGCTCACCGGCGTGGTCGACGCGCGGGCGATGCGGGCGCAGTACCTGGACCGCATGGACATCGAGCGGGAGCGCGGCATCACCATCAAGGCGCAGAACGTGCGCCTGCCGTGGCAGCTCGACGGGCAGGACCACGTCCTGCACATGATCGACACGCCTGGTCACGTCGACTTCACCTACGAGGTGTCCCGCGCACTGGAGGCCTGTGAGGGCGCCGTGCTGCTGGTCGACGCCGCGCAGGGCATCGAGGCGCAGACGCTGGCGAACCTGTACCTGGCGATGGAGAACGACCTCACCATCATCCCGGTGCTGAACAAGATCGACCTGCCCGCCGCGGACCCGGACAAGTACGCGAAGGAGATCGCGCACATCACCGGCTGTGAGCCGGACGAGGTGCTGCGCGTGTCCGCGAAGACCGGTCTCGGCGTCGGCGCGCTGCTCGACGAGGTCGTGAAGAAGGTGCCGGCCCCCGTCGGCAGCGCCGACGCCCCGGCCCGCGCGATGATCTTCGACTCGGTCTACGACACCTACCGCGGCGTCGTCACCTACATCCGCGTCGTCGACGGCAAGATCACGCCGCGCGAGCGCATCAAGATGATGTCGACCGGTGCGACCCACGAGATCCTCGAGGTCGGCATCGTCTCGCCGGAGCCCAAGCCGTCGCAGGGCCTCGGCGTCGGCGAGGTGGGTTACCTGATCACCGGTGTGAAGGACGTGCGCCAGTCCAAGGTCGGCGACACCGTCACGTCGGAGCGCAAGGGCGCCACGGAGCCGCTGGCCGGCTACCGCGAGCCCCGTCCGATGGTCTACTCCGGCCTGTACCCGGTCGACGGCTCGGACTACCCGGAGCTGCGCGAGGCGTTGGACAAGCTCCAGCTCAACGACGCCGCCCTGACCTACGAGCCGGAGACGTCGGCCGCGCTGGGCTTCGGTTTCCGCTGCGGCTTCCTCGGCCTGCTGCACCTCGAGATCACCCGCGACCGCCTCGAGCGCGAGTACGGTCTCGACCTCATCTCCACGGCCCCGAACGTCGTGTACCGCGTGGTGATGGAAGACGGCACGGAGATCGTCGTGACGAACCCGTCCGACTGGCCGGAGGGCAAGCGCGCCGAGGTCTACGAGCCCATCACCAAGTGCACCATCATCGCGCCGTCCGACTACATCGGCCCGATCATGGAGCTCTGCCAGTCCAAGCGCGGCCAGCTCGGCGGCATGGACTACCTGTCGGAGGACCGCGTCGAGCTGCGCTACACGATGCCGCTCGGCGAAATCATCTTCGACTTCTTCGACTCGCTGAAGTCGCGCACCCGCGGCTACGCGTCGCTCGACTACGAAGAGTCCGGCCAGCAGGACGCGGAGCTCGTCAAGGTCGACATCCTGCTGCAGGGTGAGACGGTCGACGCGTTCAGCGCGATCGTGCACAAGGACTACGCCTACGCGTACGGCACGCGCATGGCGACGCGTCTGCGTGAGCTCATCCCCAGGCAGCAGTTCGAGGTGCCGATCCAGGCCGCGATCGGTGCCCGCGTGATCGCCCGCGAGACCATCCGCGCCATCCGCAAGGACGTGCTGGCCAAGTGCTACGGCGGTGACATCACCCGTAAGCGCAAGCTGCTCGAGAAGCAGAAGGAAGGCAAGAAGCGCATGAAGATGGTCGGCCGCGTCGAGGTGCCGCAGGAGGCCTTCGTCGCCGCGCTGTCCACTGATGAGCCGAAGGGCAAGAAGTAGGTTCATTCCGCCGAGAAGAGCCGGATCCGCATGTCGGGTCCGGCTCTTCTCGTATCCGGAAATCCCGCGCGGGTTGGAATAGTGGTGGCCTGGAAAAACCACGTGATCAAATTCGGTTTGGGGCCACACGCCGTTTCTGTCACCCGTTCGGACTCAACCTGCGGCCGTCGGTAACGACCGTTCGGCGGCGTTCGATGAGCGGCGTAGACAGCATCCAGAACTGTTAAGGGAGCACCGCGAAATCGTGCACCGCGGCGAATTTGTCGTGGCGCGATGAATCGCGCCCTGAATTCGTGCCGCGCCGATGGAGGTCAGTCGATGTCTGAATCCGCCACACCCGACGATTACGACTACCTCTCCGATGCGCCACCGGCAACCGATGATGATGAAACGTCGTTCGTCGCGGACGACGAACCGTCAGTTCCAATCGCGCGCCCGAGACCAGTCGCGGAAGTCAGGGAAATCCCGGCACCGGTCTGGCCGCGAACTGAGCCCCCGAACGTCGTCCGGCCACGTCCGGTGACGCCCAGGGCACCGCAGAGGGCTCCGGCGGACGTGCGTCTCGGGCTGTGGGGAGCGCCGCGAGCAGGCAAGACCACCTATCTCAGCGCCCTGCGCATCGCCGCGCAGAAGCCGGTGGGGGGATACAACTGGAGCATCTCCGGATGTGATCCCGCGTCGGTGAAGTTCTTGAAGGAGAGCGTCCAGAGGTTCGTTCGTGACAAGGACTTCCCTCCCGCGACCATCGGTTATCGGCCGTTGTCGTGGCGGTTCCAGGGCGCTCGCCACCACGAAGTCGAAAGCCTGTTCGGGCGGCTGCGCAAGAAGTTGTCGGCGGGCACCTCGCATGAAGTCACCCGCGAGTTCATCGTGGAGATGCAAGATGCCGCCGGTGAGTCGTTCGGGGAAGACGAAGCCGCGCGTCAGAACACGGGTGTGCTTGACCACCTGTTGAACGCCAACGGAATCGTCTACGTGTTCGACCCGATCGGGAACAAGGAGAAGGGCGCCGGCAGCTTCGACTTCTACTACGACACGGTCGACCGGCTCAAGGAAAAGATGCGGGAACTGGACATGCTCGCCGGGAGCAGTCTTCCGCACTTCGTCTCGGTGTGCGTGACCAAGTTCGACCACCCGGACATCTTCGACGCCGCGATGAAGGCCGGAATCATCTACCAGGAGCACGAGGGCGCGATGCCCGTCGTGCCCTCCTCCATCGCCCCGGAGTTCCTGCGCAGTCTGTGTCAGGACGAAGGCTCCCGCTGGGTCTGCGACACCCTTCAGTCGGACTTCCTGCCGGAACGGGTCAAGTACTTCGCCACCTCCTCGGTCGGCTTTCACCTGAACAACGGCAAGTTCAACCTGCGCGACTACTCGAACGTGGCGGAGGACGGGCGGCACTTCCTCAGCGCGGCGGCGCCGATCAACGTCCTCGAACCGATCATCTCGCTGGCCGACCGCGTTCGTGACCAGGAAGGCATGGCGTGAAAGCAGAGCACGCCCTCACTGCGACGTGGGCGATATCGAGCAAAACGCCGGGGAAGACCCAGGGGTACCAGACGAACTGCGCCACCCTGAACAAGAAGGTCGTCGGCCGGCTGGTCATGCAGGCCAACATGATGGGCACACCGCACGGGCAGCGTGACGGCAAGCTGGACGCGTTGCCGTGGCTGACCATCTCCGGTGGCGGTGGAGAGGCGCCCGACATGGTCGCACTCGCCTCGGTCGTGTGGTCGGAGGACCAGGACGGCACCGGGCAGCCGATCACGCCCACCAGGATGGTCTGGCTTCCGTGGAACGACGTCGCGAGCCTCGGGCTCGACCACTTCTCGTTGTGGCAAGGTGTGCGGCAGCTGACCTGGCCGGCGGTGGACGCCGGTCCCGCGGGCGCGGCAGGTCACCGGACCGAGATCGCCGTGCGTCAGCCGGACCAGCGAGATCTCGTCAACGAGATCGTTCGGCGTGACCTGGACTTCGTCTCGGCGATCGCGGCGCATCTGGTCGATGGCAGCCGCGTCGCGATCGTGCTGGACCAGCACGACGAGATGACTCTCCCGCAACGACTGCGGCTGCTGGACGCGGTGCTGGCGCTGCTTCCGTTCGGTGCGCGCAACTGCCTGACCGTCGCGACCTGGGCGAGCTCCCAGTCGGGCCAGAACGCGATGCTGACCTTCTCCGACGACTACCAGTCCGATCAGGTCGGGGTGTTGTGGCGCAGCAAGGAGTTCTCCTCCCCGCCGACCGACCTCGGCAAGGAGTACCTGCAGGAGCTCACCAGGATCCGGGAGGAGGACTACAGCGTCCCGGCGATCGTCGCGCATCTCGCGACCTACACCGACCCGCTCGGCCGCCTCGATGCCGGAGTGATCAGCGTGCTGCGCGAGGTGCGGCTCGTCTCGGTCGTCTACGACGAGGTCCTGCAGGGCCGTGGCTCGGTGGACAAGGTCGGTCAGGCGCTCGAGGAGCACTGCTCGGACCGGCACCTGAAGGTGTTCGCGGACTTCCTGGCTCGGCGCGTGACTTCCTCCGACCGCAAAGACGCGAAGGCGGCGGGGGAGGTCATCGTGGACCGCTGGTGCCCGACGTTCGCGTTGGTGCTCGGTGACCTGTGCCGTGCAGGACAGGGGGCGGCCGTCGAGACGTGCGAGAAGTGGCTCGAACTGAGCCTCGTCGCGGACAAACGGCACAGCGACGCTGCGGCGTCCTTTCTCCGGCACGCGCTGCGGCCTCCTGCCGTCGAGCCGCAGGATCGGGTTCGGGAGGTCCTTGCTGGCCTGACGGTGGAATACCTGGCAAGGACGAAAGATCTCGACCGGCCGACCTATCAGGCTCTGGTCGCGCAGCCGCACGTTCTGATCCGCGTCTTGCGGGTGATTCTGCTGAGCGGGTCGAGCAGTCCGTTGATGCGCCAAGCCGCGTACCTCAGGAAGAAGTTCAGCTCCAACATCAACGCGTTCGTGAGAGCGCTGGAAGCGCATTCTGCTTCCGAGGGACCGACCTGGGTCCAGCCGATCCTGCTCGCCGCAGGGCGAGAAGCGGACCGCATCGCGCCGGAGGACGTCGAGACGCTGGCCGAGTGGGGACCTGCGGCGATGAACTGCTTGGTCACGCTGCTGGCCCACAAGTCCAGCGCGGTGCACAGCATGGAAATCTGCTGGTCAGGTATCTCCCATCTGCTGTCCACTCAGAACTCTCAGAAGGCGCGCGAAGTCGTGGCCGAGTTGATCGGCATGGAGCCGCGCAAGCGCGAGGCCCGGCCGGCCAAGTACGAGGCGCAGGTCGACGCGCTGAGTCTGTTGTGCAAGGGACAGCCGCGGTATGTCGACCTCACCGATACCACGCCGGGAAAGGAGTACGTCGCCGCGTTCCGGTACGCGGTGTCCGGGCCGTGCGGCGAGCTGGTGAGCAAGGGGCTCATCAACTACGTGGAAACGAAGTTCGCCGAGGTGCCCTCCGAGGTCGTGCAACGGCTTGACCGGGACTTCGGCCTCGGCCTGGAACCGCGGTACCTCGACAGGCTGGAGCACATGCTGCTGGGCGGAAGCGTGGCGAAGGTGATGCAACTGGACCTTCCCCAGGCCTGGCAGGAGAACCTGAAAAGGCGCGACCGGCTCAAGTGGTATAGGGCGTTGCGCGAGCTGCAGTCGCTCGTCGTCTCCACCGTCGACGTGCCGGAGGTGTTCGGCCGGGCAACGGATGCGCTGCGCGAGGCCTCCGCGATCGGCGACGTGGTGCGCCTTCTGCACGACTACGCCCTCCGATCGGACTCCGTCGCGGTGGACGACCTGTTGCGGCGGCTCCACCAGAAGAACGGGAACGACCGGATGGCCGCCGCGGCGCTGTCCAGGCATCTGTTCAGCGACCAACAGCATCCGTTCGGCGAGTACGTCATGAACAAGCGCGACTGGTACCAGTGGCTCGAACGCGAGGGGCGGAGATGAACCGGTTTTCGATGGCTGCGGCTGTTCTGCTGATCGCGATGTCGGCCTTGCCCGCGGCAGCCGAGGCCGACCCCACCAGGGCGGAGATCCTCGCCTCGCTCGGGTCTGACAAGGTGCCTGCCGACTACGTGGTGCTCCTCGACACGTCCGGCTCGATGGCGCAGGGAAACCGTTATATCACAGCGGTCCAGGCGCTCGGCGGGCTCTTCGAGGCGTTGCCGGCGGAGGACCGGATCGCGCTCTACACCTTCGACAGCACAACGGATCCGCAGTACCTGGGGCCGAGTCTGCCGCCGGCGGACCTGCTCGGGAAACTGCCTGCCGCTCCGGACCCGTCCGGGTCCACCGACCTCGGCCAGGCGATGTCGGTCGCCTTGCAGGAACTGGGCCGCGACGGTGCCGCACAGGTGGCGAACGTCGTGATCATCACTGACGGCGCGCACGACGCTCCACCGGGTTCGCCGTACGCGGACCAGAAGGCTCCGGCGTGGGAAACCCTTCGGCAGCAGGCGAAGAAGAGGAGCGGGCAGGCGTTGTCGGTCTACGCCGTCCCGCTCGGTGACGGCACTTCCGGCGCGGCGGTGGTCAAGTCGGTCTTCGACGGTGCGATCGTCCTCGCGCCTGCCGACGTGCAGAACCTCCGCGAGTACCTGAACCGTTCCAAGACGAAGGTGACGATGGACAAGGCCCGCACCGTGCTGGGCCAGGACATCGGGAAGTCGCTCGACGCCAAGTGGGACATCAGGCCCGTCGACGGCGGGAACGCCCGCGTGGTGGTCACGCTGACGTCGAAGATGACGAACGTGCCGCTGGAAGTCGGCAACGTGCGCATGGACGCCGGTGCGGCGCGGGTGGACATCGAGCCTCAGCAGCACGTGATCGAGCCGGGAAAGTCCATAGAGGTCAACGGTTCTCTGGTGCAGCAATCGACCGACGACCTGTTCATGCGACGCCCGGTCACGACCGAGACCGCGGTGCAGTTGAGCGCGACGGTGCGGTCGGGGTGGACAGCGTCGCTGAAACCGGAGATCGATCTCGGCGTCGATCGCGACTTCACCACACGGTCCGCGTCCGTGGCTCTCACCCGCACTGTCGGGTCGCCGTTGTTCCTGCCGATCCTCGTGCTCCTCGCGTCCGCACTCGTGGCCTCAGCGCTGTACTTCGGCTTCCGCCGCGGGAGGGCGCTGACCGGTCTGCTGGTCGTGAGCAGCGGCGCCGAGCCCGTCGAGATCGCCCAGTTCGTGCTGAGAGGGCACAGGACTGTGCTGGACGGTGGCGACCTGCCCGGACGGGGCGTTGTGACGCCGGGCGGTAAGTGGTGGGACAGGCGTGGAGCCCATCTGAAGATCTCGTACACGAACGCCCCCGGGACGCGGACGCCGGTCATCGGGCGATGTGGCACCGGCGGTTCGCTGATCCTCGGCGGACTCACCTTCTCGCACTTCAAGAACGGAGACTAGACATGCGCGAACTCGTGCTCGGCGTGATCTTCTACGCGCTCGTTCCTGGAATCCTCGCGTCGATGCTGGTGATGGGCGTCATCATCGCGATGAGAGCCGAGTCCACACACCGCATCTCGGCGTTCGCCGGATGCGGCTTCGGGATCATGATGTTCATCATCTACGTCATGATGTCCGGCGACGCGGAGACGGCCAAGAACACAGGTCTGCCCAGTGTGGACGGTGCGTGGCTGCCCGCGCTGACCGGCCTGTTCATCGGTTTTCTGGTGCTCTGGGGCGTGCAGAGGGCGATCCAGTTGCGGGCCGGCATCCAGGGCCTCATCACGATGTTCCTCACGACTACCAGCTCGATCGCGATCTTCGGCTACTTCTACGACGCTCCGCTGCGCAACTTCACGGTGTTCTTCGCCGCGGGAGCGTTGTCCGGGATGCTCCTGTACTTCGTGTTCCACTCGCGGCGGGTCGTGGAGCTGCTGCGTAAGCCCGCCAGCGCGAGGTGAGCGATGTCCTTGCTGCCCGATCTGCCCGAGAAGATCGTCAAGTACGTGTTCAACCTGGACGCAGGCGAGCACCTCGACCGATACTGCCGGAAGTGTGACGACATCACCGACCAGGTGGCGATCAGCTTCAGCGAGCTGCCGGAGCTGCGGGACAACGAGCTCGAACGGTTTGCCGGTCGCTTACTCGACATCATCCCGCTTGCGCCGGTCTTCGGTGGTAAGCCGACCGCCTGCAGGTGCGGCACCGTGAATCGATGATTCAGCTGTTTGTGCGACTGTTGGGGTCGTGGGGCGTTGCCTAACGTCGGTGGTCATGACCTCTGTTACGAGCCATGAGATCGACGTCCGCCGGTTCCAGAAGTGGGACGTGAACGGCGACGGGATCATCGACCGCAGTGACTACGAGGCCGAGGCGCGGCGGATCGTTGCCGCGTTCGGGGAGAGCCTGAACAGTGGGCGTGGCCGTGCAGTCATGGAGGCGCTGGTGGATCTGCACCGGCGGCAGGCCGAGGCGGCCGGGGTCGGTCCTCGTGGTGCGATGAACCAGCGGGAGTACCTCGCGGCGAACCAAGAGCTGATGTTCGGCCGTGGTGACTCGGGGTTCGACGAGTTGTTGCGGCCGGCCATCTCGGCGATCGCTGATCTGTGCGACACGGACCGCGACGGGCTGGTGAGCAAGGTCGAGCTGCGGCGGTGGCTGGGGTCGGCGGTGGGGTTGAGCGATGCCGACTCGGATGCTGCGTTCGATCGGATCGACCTGGATGGGACCGGGAACCTCACTGTCGACGAGTTGGTGATCGCGGTTCGTGAGTACCACTACGGGCGGTTGGACATCGCCTTGCTGGGCTGAGTCGTGAAAGGGGCCGGATTCGCTTCGGGAGGGTCCGGCCTTTATTTGTCTGACGGTCAGGGCCGGTGTGCGTGCTGCCGTGAACAGCAGCGTTTCAAGCTCATGTGGCCTAGTTGGCTAGGGCGCCGCATTGTCAGTGCGGAGGTCACGGGTTCGAGTCCCGTCGTGAGCGCAATTTTCAGTGTGCGATTTCGATTAGCGCAACTACGCGCTCTTCGTCGCGTGAGTACGGGCTTCCGATGTACTTCTGGGCGATCGCGTCCACGACCTCCCACCCCGCGTCGCCGTCCAGCCACTCCACGACCCGGCCGCGCAGCATGATCGGCTTGAACGGGTTGTCCGGCGCCGTCAGCGAGATCGCCACGCGTGGGTCGCGGCGCAGGTTGCGTGCCTTGCGGGCGCCCGGCCCGGTGGCGATCGCGATGTGGTCGCCGTGCGTGCCGATCCAGACCGGCACGGAGTGAGGCGCGCCGTCGGGCAGCACGGTGGCGAGGTGGGCGATCGGGTTGCCGTCGAGGATCTCGCGGACGTCCGGGTTCATCGCTGCACCTCGTAACGGAGGTGCGTGACGCCGGGGGCCGGGGTGACGTCGATCAGGTTGAGGCGCACGTGGTTCGGCAGGTCCTGGAAGAACGGGCGGCCGGAGCCCAGCAGGATCGGCACCTGGTGCAGCACGACCTCGTCGACCAGACCGGCCTGCAGTGCCGCGTTCAGCACGCCGCCGCCCATCAGGCCGACGTCCTTGCCGTCAGCGAGTTCCCTGGCCTTGGCGATCGCCTCTTCCACGGTCGTGGCCGGGGTTTGGCGTTCGGTGAGGTCCGCCGGGCGGTGGGAGAGCAGGACCAGCCTGGCGGCCGGGTGCGGGCTGCCGCCGCCGAAGCGGTCGGAGTCCTCGTAGGTGTTGCGGCCGGCGATCACGGCACCCACGCGTCCGGCGTGGAAGTCGAAGACGGGGGCGCTGGCCTCGCTCAGCTTGAAGCCGTCGAACACCTCGCTTGCGACCGTGCCGTCGAAGTACCAGTCGAACAGCATGCCTCCATCGCCCAGGCCGTGGCCCGGACGTGGGTCGCGGCCGGTGATGTACCCGTCGACCGACACCGAGTGTGCGCTTATGACCTTGCTCATCCGAGGCTCCCCCTGGGTTCCTTTAAGAGACTCCGTGGACCGTAGCAGGGCAGAGTTCCTTAAGGGAACCCCGGCGCGCTAGAGTCGAACCATGCAGCGGACGAGTTTCAGCGGGATGGCGTGTTCGATCGCGCGCACGCTCGACGTCATCGGGGAGCCGTGGTCGCCGCTGATCCTGCGCGACGTGTGGGTCGGGATGAACCGGTTCGAGCAGCTCCAGTCCGATCTCGGGATCTCCCGCAAGGTGCTGACCGAGCGACTGAATCACCTTGTGGGACAAGGGGTTCTGGAACGCAGGCCGTACGACCAGCGGCCGCGCTACGAGTACGTGCTGACGCAGAAGGGCACGGAACTGCTCGACCTGATCATGGTCATGAGGGGCTGGGGTGACCGGTGGCTGGCGGGCGAGGCGGGGCCGTCGGTGCTCTACCGGCACCACGCGTGCGGGGAGATCGCGAACGTCGAACTGCGGTGCGACCACTGCGGTGAGCCGATGCGCGCGGGCGATGTCGACCTGCTGCCCGGCCCTGGCGTTGCCGGATCAGCAACATAGATTGCCAATCTGGCACGGCGGAGTGCACCTTGGAACCATGACGACCGCACAGGAGTTCTGGGAGACCTTCTACTCGGAGCGGGACCAGGTCTGGTCCGGCAAGCCGAACCCGTTGCTGGTGCGCGAGGCCGAACGGCTCACGCCCGGCAGCGCGCTCGACATCGGGTGCGCGGAAGGTGGTGACGCCGTCTGGCTCGCGAAGAGGGGCTGGCGGGTGCTGGGCGTCGACGTGTCGCAGGTCGCGCTGGACCGGGCGCTGAAGCACGCGTACGACGCCGGCGTCGAGATCTCCGTGGAGCAGCACGATCTCAAGGCCACGTTCCCCGACGGCCTGTACGACCTGGTGAGCGCGCAGTTCCTGCACTCGCCGGTCGAGGAGGACGGGGAGCGCAACAGCATCCTGAAGCGGGCCTCGAAGGCGGTGGCGCCGGGCGGGTACCTCGTCGTCGGCGGGCACGCGGCGGCGCCGTCGTGGTCCGAGCACCAGGACTACTACTTCCCGACGACGAAGGACGTGCTCGACCATCTCGCGCTGAAGGACAACTGGATCATCGTCACCGACGAGGTGGTGGAACGGCCGCTCGTCGGGCCGGACGGCCAGCAGGAGACGCGCAAGGACAACGTCCTGACCCTCAAGAGGTTGTTCTAGAAACGCGAAGGCCACCCTCGGCAACGTTGCCGGGGTGGCCCCAGGGTGACTCGTCAGGCGGACCGCAGAAGGCGGTCCATCGCCTGCCGGTTGATGATCGAACGGAGCTCGCCGGTCTCCTCCGCGCTGTGGCGCGACAGGATGGCGTCCAGTTCGAGACGGTCGCTCTCGGTGGTGTAGCTGGCCAACTGCCGTTCGAGGCTCCGGCGTGAGTACCGAGCTTCACGGCGCGAGGCCAGGCTCGAACGCAGGGACTTCACGGACAGGTCGTGGCGGGTCATCTTGTCCTTCCAATCTTGGTTACGTTTCGATAATACACCCTGTTCAAGCGACCTGTACCGATGAAGAAGCGAGTTAGCTCACGTACTCCGCGAGCAACCCGAGGGCGCGCGCGTACTTGGTCTTCAAACGATCTTGGGTCTCCTCATCCAGGCGGGCCATCCGGGCGGGGGAGAGGTTGTCGCCGATGTCCGCGCGCTTCACGGAGAGTGCCAACGGGTTCGCGGCGACGCGGCGGAGGTAGTCCTCCTGCGGCTCCTCCGGCAGATGCGACAGAGCCACGACGGCGTCGACCACGACCTCAGGACAACCGCGCGCCAGTAGGTCGTCCGCGGTGACCGGGGTGTCCTCGATGACGTCGTGCAGGACGGCGGCCATCTGCTCGTGCTCGCCTGTCATCGACGCCATGACCCGCAACGGGTGCCCGATGTACGGCCGGCCCGACTTGTCGACCTGGCCGTCGTGGGCCGCGGTGGCGATCGTGATGGCGTCTTCGAGGGTGAACACGCCCCTCAAGCTAAACCAGGGCTTGACCAGACGCAGTGGTCTAGTCCATTTTTAGTCCACTCACAACATGGCCGCCGCATGATGTGTGGAGGTGGACCATGTCCAAGACCAGACGAGCAGCTGTAGCGCTGCTCGCCGCGCTGTTCGCGTGCGCCGGTCTGGTGCTGGTGATCAACGGCAGCGCTGCGGCCGCGAACCTCGCGGCCAACAGCGGCTTCGAGGCCGGCAACCTCAGCGGTTGGACCTGCACCGAGGGCACGAGCGTCTCCAACAGCACGAAGCGCACCGGCACGTACGCCCTGCAGGGCGCGCCCGCCGGGCAGAGCAACGCGCGGTGCCAGCAAACCGTTTCGGTGCAACCGAACACGGCCTACAAGCTGTCCGCGTGGGTGCAGGGCAGCTACGTCTACCTCGGCGTCACCGGTGGCGTGGAGAAGAACACCTGGACGCCCGGCACGAGCGGGTTCTCGCAGCTGACCGTGGACTTCACCACCGGCAGCGCCACCAGCGTCACGATCTACCTGCACGGCTGGTACGGCCAGCCCGCGTACTACGCCGACGACGTCAACCTCGACGGCCCCGGCACGCCGCCGACGACCACGAGCACCACGACGTCGACCACCACCACGACGACGACCACGACGACCACCACCACGACCAGCAACCCGCCGAACACCGGTCTGCCGAAGCACGTCCTGACGGGCTACTGGCAGAACTTCTACAACGGTGCGCGCGCTCTGAAGCTGGCGGACGTTCCCACCACCTACGACATCATCGCGGTCTCGTTCGCCGATGCCACGGCGGTGCAGGGCCAGGTCGCGTTCAACCTCGACCCCGGCCTGAGCAGCCAGCTCGGCGGCTACACCGACGCGCAGTTCCGCGCGGACATCAAGACCGTGCAGAACCGCGGCCAGAAGGTGATCATCTCCGTCGGCGGTGAGAAGGGCACGATCAGCGTCGGCAACTCCACGGCGGCGACCAACTTCTCCAACAGCGTCAAGAGCCTGATCTCCACCTACGGCTTCAACGGCGTCGACATCGACCTGGAGAACGGCGTCAACGCCCAGTACATGGGTCAGGCGCTGCGGGCCATCCACGCCGGCGGCGGCACCGTCATCACCATGGCGCCGCAGACGATCGACATGCAGAACGTCGCCTCCGAGTACTTCAAGCTGGCGCTGGCCACCAAGGACATCCTGACCATCGTCAACATGCAGTACTACAACTCCGGCTCGATGCTCGGCTGTGACCAGCAGGTCTACAGCCAGGGCACGGTCAACTTCCTGACCGCGCTCGCGTGCATCCAGTTGCAGAGCGGCCTGCGCGCCGACCAGGTGGGCCTCGGCCTGCCCGCGTCGCCGTCCGGTGCCGGTGGCGGTCACCAGTCGCCGTCCAACGTCAACAACGCGCTCAGCTGTCTCGCCCGCGGCACCAACTGCGGGACGTTCAAGCCGAGCACGACCTGGCCGTCCATCCGCGGCGCCATGACGTGGTCGATCAACTGGGACGCCTCGAACAACTGGCAGTTCGCGAACACCGTTGCCCCTCATCTGGACTCCCTGCCCTAGATGATGGAAGCGTCGGCGCCACGTCCACAGTGGACGTGGCGCCGACGCCCGTTCGGAGCAGTCCTTGCGTCATCAAGGACACAGGGCTTCACCAGGCATTTGCCGGCCGATCCAACTAGGTTGTCTTCCATGTTCCACACGCTGGCCGTGCCTGTGATCGCCGCGCCGATGGCAGGTGGCCCCTCCACCCCCGAACTGGTCGCCGCGGTGAACGAGGCAGGCGGGTTCGGGTTCCTCGCGGCCGGATACGTCACCGTCGAGCAGCTCGCGGAGAAGATCACACGCACGAGCGAGCTCACCGCGAAGCCGTTCGGGGTCAACCTCTTCGTGCCCGGAACACGGCCTACCAGCGACATCTCGTCCTACGTGCGTCGCGTCACGGCCTGTGCCGAGAAGGTCGGCGCCGCGCTCGGTGATCCCCGCTGGGACGACGACAACTACGCGGCGAAGCTCGAACTGGTGCTGGCGCTGCGGGTTCCGGTGGTGTCGTTCACCTTCGGCCTGCCCGACGCCGACGACGTCCAGCGGCTCAAGGCGGCGGGCTCCACGATCGTCGTGACGGTCACCACCCCGAGCGAGGCGCGGCAGGCACGGCAGATCGGCGCCGACGTCCTGTGCGTGCAGGGCTCGGACGCGGGCGGCCACCGCGGCACGTTCGCCGACGACGGCATCTCGCCCGGCGGCGGTGAGCTCTACGGCACCCTCGCGGCGATCAGGCTGGTGAAGAGCACCGTCGACCTGCCGGTGATCGCGACCGGTGGCCTCGTCAGCGGCGCCGACGTCGCCGCCGTGCTGGCAGCGGGTGCGGTCGCGGCACAGCTCGGCACCGCGTTTCTCGGCTGCCCGGAGGCGGGAACCAATGCGACGCAACGGGAAGCGCTCGCCGAAGGAGCCCGGCGCACGGCGCTCACGCGGGCGTTCAGCGGACGGCCCGCCCGAGGGCTCGTGAACCGGTTCCTGATCGAGCACGGCCCGCACGCGCCGGCCGCGTACCCGAACGTCCACCACCTCACCAGGCCCGTGCGCGCGACCGGCGAGGTGGAGGTCATGTCGCTGTGGGCGGGCACCACGTATCCGCTCGCGACGGCCGAACCGGCGGGCGCGATCGTGCGGCGAATCGGCTCGGAGCTGACCGAAACGATCAAATCCCTGGCTCAGCGGTTCCAGCGCGGCTAAGAAGGAGAGCGTGACCTCGCTCTCCGATGAGATGTTCCACGCTCTGATGGACTCGAACCCGCTGTTCGCCACGCTCATCGGTGTGCCGGGCTGGGACGACCGGCTCGAAGACCTCAGCGCCGACGGCCACCAGGCGCTGCGGACGAGGCTGACCGGGATCCTCGAGCGCCTCGACGACAGCGACGAGGACCCGGTCTCGCGAGACGTGATCCGGCACCAGGCCGAGTCGATCATCACCCGCGTCGACGCGCGGCTGGTCGAGCACACGGTGTCGAGAGGGGCCAACGCACCGGTCGCGGGCCTGCTCAGGACCGCCTCCCAGGTGGACGTCTCGCAGCGGCTGCACCTCGTTCCGCGTTTCCTGGAGCAGGCACAGCGACGGTTGCTCGACACCGACCGCACACCGTTGCGCCGGCACGTGGAGAACGGCGCGGCCTACGTCGAACGGTTCCTCGTCTCTCCGCGCCAGCAGTGGGAGGGCGACGCGGACCTGCGGCCGGCGTTCGCCCGGTACCGCGAGGTCCTGCTCGGCCTGCCGGGACGGGACGACGAGCAGGCCGGTCTCTGCTGGCTGCCCGACGGCGAGGAGAACTACCGCAAGCTCGTTCACGACTACACGACCGCTCCCTACAGCCCCGCCGAACTGCATCGGCTCGGGCTCGACCTGATCGCGTCGCTGCGGGACGAGTACGCGGAGATCGGTTCGCGGGTCTGGGGCATCTCGGACGTGCCGGAGATCTTCCAGCGGTTGCGCACGGATCTGTTGTGGGACAACGAGGACGACATGCTCGTCAGCGCGGTCGACGCCGTCGCGCGGGCCGAGGCCGAGGCGCCGAACTGGTTCGGGCGGTTGCCGAAGGCGCGCTGCGAGATCAGGTTCGTGCCGGAGGTCGACCGCCACAACGCCGCGTTCGCGTACTACGAGGACGCCGCGCTCGACGGGTCTCGTCCCGGCACGTACTTCGTGAACCCGTTGAACGCCACCGGACGCAGCCGCACGGTGTCCGAGGTGACGGCGTTCCACGAGGCCATTCCCGGCCACCACTTCCAGCTCTCGATCGCCGCCGAGACCGAGTTGTCGAACGTGCGCAAGTTCGCGTTCATCGAGTCCTACCTCGAAGGCTGGGGCCTCTACACCGAGCGCCTGGCCGACGAGATGGGCCTGTACTCGTCGGACGAGGCGCGCCTGGGGATGCTGGGGCTCGACGCCATGCGCGCCGGCCGGCTGGTGGTCGACACGGGCCTGCACGCGCTCGGATGGCCCCGGCAGCAGGCCGTCGACTACCTGCGCGAGAACACCGCGATGGACGACGCGGAGATCAACTCCGAGGTCGACCGGTACATCGAGGCACCGGGTCAGGCGCTCGCGTACATGGTGGGGCGGCTGGAGATCCAGCGCGTGCGCGAGGAGGCCCGGTCGGCGATGGGCGATAGGTTCGACATCAGGGCGTTCCACGATCTCGTGCTGGAGAACGGCATCGTGCCGTTGCCCACGCTCGGCAAACTTGTCTCCGACTGGTCCGGGAGGGCCTGATGTCGCTCGCTGAAGAGATGTTCCAGGCGGCCATGGACCACTCGCCGCTGTCGGCCACGATGCTGGGGGTGCCGGGCTGGGAGGACGGGCTCGAGGACCTGAGCACGGACGGCGAGCAGGTGATCAGGGACCGGGTCGCCAGGCTCCTGGACAAGGCTGAGACGGACGACACCGAGGACCCCGTCACGCTCGCGGTCATCAGGCAACAGGGCCAGGCGATCGTCGACCGCATCGACGCCAGGCTGGTCGAGCACACCGTCGCGACCATGAGCGCGCCGGTGAACAGCCTGCTCATGGTCTCGTCGAAGCTCGACGTGTCCCAGCGCCTCGACCAGTTCCCGCGCTACATCGAGCAGGCGGCGCAGAGGCTGCGCGAGTCCGACCGCAGGCCGCTGAGCCGTCATCTGCGGACCGGTGTGCAGCGCATGGAGGGCTTCTTGGCCCTGCCGGTGCAGGAGTGGGAAGGCGCGCACTCGGCGCGGATCCGCACCGCCGTCGCCGGGTTCCGCGACGTGCTGGCGTCGATCGAGGACGGTCGCGCCGACGACAGGGCCGGGCTCTGCTGGCTTCCCGAGGGCGAGCGGAACTACGCGAACCTGGTCCGCACCTACACCACGACCTCCCGCAGGCCCAGCGAGTTGCACCGGCTGGGGCTCGACATCATCGCGGCGCTGCGCGAGGAGTACGCGGAGATCGGCTCGCGGTTGTGGGGCACCACGGACGTGCCGGAGATCTTCCACCGGCTGCGCACGGAAATGTTGTGGGACAGCGAAGAGCAGATGATCGAGAACGCCGTCGAGGCGATCGCCCGCGCGGAGGCCGAGGCACCGAAGTGGTTCGGCCGCATGCCGAGCATCGGGTGCCAGGTGCGCGCCGTGCCCGAGGAGGAGCAGAGCACGTCGGCCATCGCGTTCTACCAGCCCTCGCCGGCCGATCGCAGCCGTCCCGGCACGTACTGGCTGAACCCGTTGGGCGCCACCGAACGCAGCCGCACGCTGTCCGAGGTGACGGCGTTCCACGAGGCCGTGCCGGGCCACCACTACCAGTTCTCGATCGCCTCCGAGACGGAACTGCCCAACATGCGCAAGTACGCGTTCATCGAGGCGTACCTGGAGGGCTGGGGTCTCTACACCGAGCGCCTGGCCGACGAGATGGGCCTGTACTCGTCCGACGAGCAGCGCCTCGGCATGCTCGGTCTCGACGCGATGCGCGCCGGGCGGCTCGTGGTGGACACAGGTATCCACGCGTTCGGCTGGTCGCGGCAGCATGCCGTCGACTACCTGCGTGAGAACACCGTCATGACCGGGCCCGAGATCGACTCCGAGATCGACCGGTACATCGAGACGCCGGGCCAGGCGCTCGCGTACATGGTGGGGCGCCTGGAGATCCAGCGCGTGCGGGCCGAGGCCGAGACGAAGATGGGCGACCGGTTCGACGTCCGCGCGTTCCACGACCTGGTGGTGGGGAGCGGCGCGGTGCCGCTCTCCACCCTCGACCAGATCGTCACTGCTTGGGCTGACGCTCCATGACGGAGTGCTTCTTCGAGTAGGCGAAGTAGATGATCAGGCCGATCACGAACCAGATCGCGAACCGCAGCCAGGTCTCCGGGTTGAGGAACGTGATCAGCCAGATCGAGAAGATCACGCCGATGATCGGCACCACGGGCATGCCCGGCGTCCTGAACGTGCGCGGGAGGTCGGGCTGCTTGTAGCGCAACACGATCACGGCGACGCAGACGACGACGAACGCCAGCAGGATGCCGATGTTGGTGAGCTCGGCGGCCTCCGCGATCGGCAGGAAACCGGCGATGAGCGCCGACGCGATGCCCAGCACCCAGGTGATGCGCGACGGAGAGTGCTTCACCGGGTGCGTCTTCGCGAACCACGGGGGCAGCAGGCCGTCGCGGCTCATCGAGTAACCGACGCGGGCCGCGCCCATCAGGAACGTGAAGAGCACCGTCGTGATGCCGAGGATGGCGCCGATGCTGATGATGATGCCCAGCGCGGGCAGGCCGACGTCGGCGAACGCCGTGGCGAACGCGGACTCCGCGTCGACGTCCTTGTAGTTCACCATTCCCGTCAGCACCAGGCAGGCCAGCACGTACAGCACCATCGACACCGCGAGCGAGTAGATGATCGCCTTCGGCATGTGCTTCTGGGAGTCCTTCGACTCCTCGGCCGCCGTCGACATGGCGTCGTAGCCGAACACCGCGAAGAACACCGTCGCCGCACCCGTGAGCGCACCGGAGATGCCGAACGGGAAGAACGGGTTGTAGTTGTCGGTGTTGATGTGGAACGCGCCGACGATCACGACCAGGGCGACGACCGCGACCTTCAGGTACACCAGCGTGGTCTCGAACCGCGCCGCGTTCTTCATGCCCGTGTTCAGCACGTACGCGATCAGCAGGCACAGCACCACCGCGAACAGGTTGACCTTGTAACTGCCCGCGGCGACGTCACCCGTCTCCGTGCCCGGCGCGCCCAGCATCCACTGCGGTAGATGGATGTCGAGCAACGACAGCAGTTCGGTGAAGTAGCCGGAGATGCCGATCGCCACCACCGCCACGATCGCGGTGTACTCCAGCAACAGGTCCCAGCCGATGAACCAGCCGACGATCTCGCCGAGCACCGCGTAGCCGTAGGTGTAGGCGCTGCCGGCCTTCGGGATCATGCCCGCGAACTCCGCGTACGAGAACGCCGCCGCCGCGCTCGCGATACCCGCGATGAGGAACGAGACCAGCACAGCCGGTCCTGCCGTCTTGTTCGCGACGGCGCCCGCGAGCGAGAAGATGCCCGCGCCGATGATGCCGCCGATTCCGATCGCCGTGAGCTGCCACAGGCCCAGTGTTCTGGTGAGCCCGTCGCCCTTGTCCTCGGCGATCTGGTCTATGGGCTTGCGCCTGAAAACGCCCTGTGTGGTCATGGAGACCACTGTCACGCGGTTCGTCCGAACCCGCTGGGCAGAAGGGCGTTTTCAGGCGTCTTGTGCCTTTTACGGGCGGGTGAAGACGATCTTGCCCGCGGTGTCGCCGTCGAGCATCGCCCGCAGGCCCTGCTCGGCGTCCTCGAACTTCAGCTCGGCACCGATCTGCGGCTTGAGGTCGTTGAGGGCGCAGAACCGGATCAGGTCGCCCAGTTCCTCGCGCGTGCCCATGGTCGAGCCGACCACGCGCAGCTGCAGGAAGAACAGTCGCTGGAGCTCGGCCGCGGAGGCGTCACCGGACGTGGCGCCGGAGATCACCACGATGCCGCCGGGCTTCAACGCCTTCATCGAGTGCGACCAGGTGGCCTTGCCGACGGTCTCGAACACCGCGTCGACCCGTTCGGGCAGCCGGGCGCCGGACTCGAACGTGGCGTGGGCGCCGAGGGTGGTGGCCAGCGCGCGCTTCTCTTCGCTGCGGCCCGTGACCCACACGCGGAAGCCCGCGGCGCGGCCGAGCTGGATCAGCGCCGTCGAGACACCGCCCGACGCGCCCTGCACGAGCATCGTCTGGCCGGGGCGCAGGCCGGACTTCACGAACAGCATCCGGTACGCCGTCAGCCACGCCGTGCCCATGCAGGCGGCCTCGGCGAACGTGAGGTCCGCGGGCTTGGGCAGCGCGTTGTTGGCCGGCACCGTGACGTAGTCGGCGAACGTGCCCTGGTGCTTCTCGGTGAGCAGCGTGCGCTTCGGGTCGAGCGTCTCCTCGCCGGACCAGTTCGGGTCGCCGATGACGGAGTGCAGCACCACCTCGGTGCCGTCGTCGAGGACGCCGGCACCGTCGCAGCCCAGGATCATCGGGAACTGCTCCGGCTTGATGCCGACCCCGCGCAACGTCCACAGGTCGTGCATGTTGAGGCTGGCTGCCTTGACCGCGACGCGCACCCACCCGGCGGGGACCTCGGGTTCGGGGCGCTCGCCCACGCGAAGCGAGGCCAGCGGGTTCTCGGGACTGGGTTCTGCTGCGTATACGGCGAACATGGTTCGCAACATACCCACCTGGATCGTGGCCAAATGCCGTGACACGGGTCACGGGACTACGCTCGGGGGCGTGGATTGGCTGGTGCAGTGGTGGGACGGGGTCGAGCTGTGGGTCGTGCAGCTGCCCGTCGCCGTGCAGTTCCCCGTCGTGATGATCGTGGTGTTGCCCTTGTGCCTGGGCGTGGCACGGCTGATCGACCGGGTCGCTGACTGGGGAGCGAACAACCCCGCGTCGGTCCCCGAGCCGGACCCGGAACCCGAATCGGAGAAGGTCGCAGCGTGAGTCCTGGTCGTCGCCTGACCGTCGCACTGGTCGGGCTCGTTGTCCTGGTCGTGGTCGGATGGTTCTTCAAGGACACCGCCTCGAACCCCGAGACGCCGCCCGCGAGCATCTCGCCGTCCGCGTCCCAGCTCGCCGTTCCCGGCGTGAAGTCGGGCCTGGACGTGCAGTCGCTGTCGAAGCTGCCTCCCGAGGCCGCGAAGACGTGGAAGCTGATCGAGGCCAAGGGGCCGTTCCCGTACCCGCGCAACGACGGCGTGACGTTCGAGAACCGCGAGAAGCGGCTGCCGCAGCAGAAGTCCGGGTACTACAAGGAGTACACCGTGCCGACGCCGAACAGTCCTGACCGCGGCGCGCGGCGGATCGTCACCGGGTCGGAAAAGGAAGTCTTCTACACCGGCGACCACTATTCGTCGTTCGTCGTCGTGGACGTGGGCAAATGAAACGGCACATTCTCGTTTCGGAAAAGTCCGCCGCGATCTCGGCCATTGCCGCCGCGCTGGACTTCCCCGAGTGGTTCGGGCAGAACCTCGATGCCCTGTACGACAGCCTGACTGATCTCTCGTGGCTGCCCGAAGGTGAGTACACGCTGGTCGTGCCCGCTGATTTGGACTCTTCCGTTTTGTCGGTGCTGCGTGACGCTGCGAAGCAGACCGCTGAATCAGGTGACCGGAAAGTGCGCGTGATTCGCACAGAACGGTGACTGGGGCTGCGGGTTCGGCGTCCGGAGTGGACAGTGCCATTCCATGGGAACGCAATTCCGCCGCTTGAGCTGTGCGCTCGGCGTCGTCGTGGTTGTTGGAGTGCTTTGTCCGGCGGTGTCATTCGCCGGTGATCCCGACTGCTCTCAAGAGGGACCCTTCTCGCCGTTCGAGACTCTCGACGGCGACAACCCCGTGACGATGCAGAACGGCCGTGTGGTCGAGCTGCGCGCGTCGAACGAGTCAAAGTGCGCGTGGGGCCGCATCTCGCACGGCACGCCCGGCGAGGAGATCTGGACCGACCGCAAGGACCCCTCGGCCAACGGGCACGAGGGGTTCCTCGGCTACACCAGGATCGACTCGGGGACCGCGAAGTACACCGATGCGTTCAAGAACGACGGCAAGCTGATGCGCGCGTGCGGGTCCTCGCAGGGCAAGATCGAGTGCACCGGCTGGTTCTAGTCAGATCAGTTCTCGGCGGGCACCCAGGACGGCTTGCGCTTCTCCTTGAACGCCGTGATGCCCTCCTGGCCCTCGGGTCCGCCGAAGTGCTGGGCTGACAGCTCGAGCATGTCCGCGAAGACCTCGCCGAGGTTCGTGGACCGCTCCTGCCGCAGCATCTCCTTGGTGGCCGCCAACGCGTTGGGGGCGCCGAGCGCGAGCATGTCCGTGTAGCGGCGGACCTCCGCGTCGACGTCGTCGGTCGCGGCGTTGAGCAGGCCGATTTCTTGGGCGCGCTTGGCGTCGAACGTCTCGCCGGTCAGGAACAGCTCGTGAGCCTGGCGGGGGAGCAGCCGCGGCAGCACCGTCACCGAGATGACGGCCGGCACGACGCCGATCCGGACCTCGCTGAACGCGAACGTGGCGCTGTTGGCGGCGATGGAGATGTCGCACGCCGCGACGATGCCGACGCCACCCGCGCGGGCCGGGCCGTTGAGCGCCGCGACGACCGGCTTCGGGCTGGTCCAGAGCTGTTCGAGGATCGCGGGGAACTCGTTGACGCCCTGGTCGCCCGCGCTCGCCCCGGCGGCCTCCTTGAGGTCCATGCCGGAGCAGAACACGGAGCCCGTGTGGGTCAGCACGACCACGCGCACGCCGTCGTCCTTCGCCGCTGTGTTCAGGTGCTCCTTGAGCTCCCTGCGCAGCTGTGACGACAGCGCGTTGCGGTTGTGGGGGGAGTCCAGCGTGATCGTCGCGATGCCACGCTGCACCTCGTAGTGGACCAGCTCATCTGCCATGAGGCTGACCTTAGCTGCGGCGGTGTTTGACAGGATACTGTCACTTATGACAGTCTACTGTCATGACACAGACGGTGTACCTCGTTCTGGCCGACAAGCTCGCCGACTGGGAGTACGGCCACGTTGCCGCACAGGTGAGCCTGCAGCAGTTCCAGCAGCAGCCGGGGCGGTACGAGATTCGTACCGTCGGGCTGACCACGGACCCGATCCGCACCGTCGGCGGCGTGCGGATGCTGCCCGATGTCGCGATCGAGGACGTTTCGCTGGACGATGCGGCGATGCTCGTGATGCCCGGCGGCGACGGCTGGGAGACCGGTGAACTGGCGGCGTTCGGGAAGCTCGCGCGGCGGTTCCGCGAGGCGGGCAAGCCGATCGCGGCGATCTGCGGTGCGACGGTCGGGCTGGCGGCCGAGGGGTTGCTCGACGACGTGGCGCACACGTCGAACTTCCTTGAGGGGCTTGGTTCTTACGGTGGTGCGGCGCTGTACCGCGACGAACGCGTGGTGCGCGCTGATGGTGTGATCACGGCCGGTGGCGCTTCTGCTTTGGAGTTCGCTCGCGAGGTGCTGGCGGAGCTGGAGACGTTCTCGCCGGCCACGTTGGAGGCCTGGTACGAGTTCAACCGCGACGACACGCCCGCGGCGTTCGGGAAGCTGGTGGCCAGTGTCCACGAGTGAGACGGCGTCCAGGACTGAATCAGGTGACGTGCTGACCGACGTCGTGATGAGGACTTTCCGTTTGTACGGGGCGTTTCTCGACGCGGCCGAGGTGATGACGAAGCCGGTCGGCCTGACCGCGGCGTGGTGGCAGGTGCTCGGCGCGGTGCTGCGCGAGCCGTTGTCCGTCTCCGGGATCGCACGGGAGATGGGGCTGGCGCGACAGTCCGTGCAGCGGATCGCGGATCTGTTGGTGGACAAGGGTTTGGCGGAGTACCTGCCGAACCCAGCGCATGCCCGCGCGAAGCTCGTGCAGCCCACACCTGAGGGATATGCGGCTATCGAACGGTTGCGGGACGCGCAGTACGAGTGGGCCGACCGCGTCAGTGCGCAGGTCTCCTTGGAAGACCTGCGCACGACGCTCGCCACGATGACCGCGTTGGTCGCGGCTACTTCCTGATGCCCGGCAGGGGGTGGGGCATCGGGGTTTCTAGCCGATCGTGGTGGTGGTCAGCACGGGGCTGGGGTCCGGGTAGCCCTTCGCCGCGGCGTTGATCGGGAACCCGATGACGACGACGACCGCGGTGAAGGTGAGGCCCGGGGCGTCGTAGCTGGTGCCACCCAGCTTCGTGGTGATCGTCCCGGTGCCGCCGGCCTGCAGGTTGATCGTGACGGTCGGCAGTTCGAAGTCGGCGCCGCCCTTGATCGGACCGGGTACGTTCAGCACGACGTCGTTGCCCGACAAGGCGACCGTCGGCGTGCCACCCAGTCCGGAGCCGCCGGACAGCGACGCGGACTGGAACTTCGAGTTGGCCGGAACCGGCAACCGGAGCGCGAGACCCTTGATCTCCCGCACCTGCCGCCCACCGGCCTCGGTCGGAATCTTGTTGGGCGCGGGGTCGACGGTGACCGCGACCGTGCCACCGGGGGCGACGGTCGCCGGCGCCGACGCGTCGACGCCCTGGTCGAGCGTGAAGTCCGACGTCTGCCCGACGGCAGTCGCCCGGAGCTTGTAGGTGATCGTCTGCGGAGCGGCTGCTGACGCGTGGGTGGCGAACATCAGCATCGGTACCAGTGCGGCTGCGGCAATTCCGGCTAGCTTCATGGCCTCTCCCCGTTGAGTGGACGAGGGACACTTCCAGCACACGGCGTAGTCAACTGACTACTCATGAGTAGGTTTCACGTCAACAGTTCACACTTCACATCGCCCGAACGGCGCTGCCTACTCGATCTTGTGGTCTAGGCCGAAGGAGGTCCCCGGGGCCGGTCAGCGCCGGGTCGAGGTGCTGTGGCCCAGCGCGCCGATCGCCGTCAGCACGAAGCCGGTGAAGAAGAGCCCGAAACCCAGTGCCAGGTTCGTGCCGTCGAAGGTCGGGCGCGTGAACTGACCGGTGGTGGAGGGGAAGTTCGTCGGGCCGACGGGCCGGAACTCGGGTGGCAACTGGTCGGCGGGGAAGCCGGGTGGCAGGTCGCCGACCGTGAGGATCGGCGTCGGGTCGACGACGGGGAAGGTGGGCGTGAACGGGTCGTGCGTGATCAGAGGAATCACGACGCCGAACAGGATGACGCCGAAGCCCGACATCGCCAGGAGGACGCCCGCCCAGATGAACGCCTTGACCCACGAGGGCGCCCCGGACAGGTCGTGACGGCCTGAACGGGAACGGCGTCGCGAGTGAGGGAAGTCGTCGTCCTCGAAGTCCGGATGGCTGAGATCCTGGATGTCGTCGGCGCTGCCGTCGAAGATGCCGTCGCGAACGCTGTGATCGAAATGGTGTTGATCGTCGTGCACGTCGCCCCCCGGTGCCGTTGCACAGTTGGTACCACGTCGTGGTTCCACTCCGGGGGCGATTCGGTGGATCAGACCGGCGGCGGCAGCCAGCCGCGGCTCATCGCCACGGTCACCGCGGCCGTTCGGTCGCTCACGTCGAGCTTGGTGAACACGTGCAGCAGATGGCTTTTCACCGTCGCCTCACTGACGTTCAGCGCCTGACTGATCGCGCCGTTGGACAGCCCACCCGCGACAAGCCCGAGCACCTCGGCCTCACGTGCGCTCAGCCCAGGCCGTTGCACGGCACTCACGAGCTTGGTGGCGACAGGAGAAGCCAGCACGGTCTGGCCGCGCGAAGCGGCACGCACCGCGCTGATCAGCTCCTCGCTCGGCGCGTCCTTCAACAGATAAGCCGTGGCACCAGCTTCGATCGCGCGCAGGATGTCGCCGTCGGTGTCGAAGGTGGTCAGCACGACCACGCGGCTGGACGTTGACGCGACGACCTGTGCGGTGGCCGTGGCGCCGTCCATGCCGGGCATCTTGAGGTCCATCAGCACGACGTCCGGCTGGAGTTCCGAAGCCAGCCGGACTGCCTCGGAGCCGGAGCCGCACTCACCGACTATGGTCAGATCTTCTTGTGCCTCAAGGATTGTGCGCAGGCCGAAGCGGACGACGGGGTGGTCGTCGACCAGCAGCACCCGGATCACGCGTCCTCCAGTCGTACGTGCACGCGGACTCCTGAACCCAGCTCGGAACGGATGTCGAACACACCGCCCGCGGCACGCACACGGTCTCGCAGCCCGTCGAGGCCGTAGCCGCGCGGAGCGTCGGAACCGAAACCGCAGCCGTCGTCGACGATAGACAGCTCGACACCGGCCGCGTAGTCGAGAGAGACGGTCACAGCCGAGGCGTGTGCGTGCTTGCGGACGTTCGCCAGCGCTTCCTGCGTGACGCGCAACAGCGTGACTTCGTGGTCCGGTGGCAACAGGCGATACGTGCCGTGAACGGTCATCGACGCCGAGAGCCCTAACTCCTGGCCCAGCCGCGACGTGAGGCGTTCGAGAGCGGCGGGCAGGGCGGCGCCGTTCAGTTCTACGGGTGTCAGTGCGGCGACCAGCGCGCGGATCTCGGCCAGGTTCTCGGACGTGGTCTGCTCGGCGAGTGCCAGGTGTTGTTCGCGCGCAACGGGATCGGTGGTGGTTCGGGCCGCTCGCAACAGGAGCAGCACCGAGGTCGCGCCCTGGGCGAGGGTGTCGTGCAGGTCGCGGGCCAGGCGTTCGCGTTCGGTGAGGACGCCGGCTTCGTGGCTGACGACGGCCAGGTCGGCGCGTTCGCGGCTCTGCGAGATGATCCTGGCGATCCACAGGCCCAGCATCACGGCGGGCACGACGCTCAGGAAGATGACCACCGCGGCGCCGACCGAGTTCTCGCTGAAGCTGCCGGACACCAGCACGACGGTGCCGATCGACAGGGACGTCAGCGCGGTCGCCCAGATGGCGAGTCTGGGTTCCAGCAACGACCAGATGTGCGGGTAGAGCGTGAAGAACAGCACCGACAGCGCGGGCACCAGTGCGAACATCGCGATCACCAACGGGATCGCGACGGCCAGGTAGCGCACGCCGCGTGCGTCACGGGCGAGCGGTGCTCCGACACGCCAGTACCAAACACAAAGCGCGGCCAGCAGCACCAGGGCGACCGGCACGAAACGGCCTTCCGCGAACACCAGCACCACGCCGACCAGAGCGAACACCGCGAAAGCAACGTGCCAGGCGACCTTGGTGCGGTCCCAGGCGTCATCAGACGACACCGGGGAACTGTGCGGCCCCATGCGCGAAAACACCAGTAGCCGGTCGACTGAGCGCGAAACCCACCGGTCCGTCGATGCGCGCCGGCACCCGGAAAGCCGAGGATTCGGAGCCATGACGAGAAAGAAGTCCGGACTGGTCCTGCTGATCCTGTCGATGGTCTACGCGGCCGTCATCGCCCTGCTGGCGGTCGCCGATTCGAGCTTGCTCACCCCCGTCGCGATCGCCGGGGGAGCGTTGCTCGGCATCGGCTGGGCAACCGTCGGCTACCTGTCGAACCAGAAGGCTTAGGCGGCGACGGTCTGCCGCGCCAGGGCGAAGTCGTACCGGTCCAGGACGAGCTGCGCGACCTCGACGTCGTCACCCAACGGCCGCGCTACGACGGCGTCGCCCGCGAGCGTCGCCACCTTGTCCGGCAGCAGGCCAGGAGCGAGGAACCACGACGACACGGCGATCTTCGTGGCCCCCCTCATCCGCAACCGCTCGATCGCCTCGGGCACGGTCGGCGACGCGATCGACGCGAACGCCGCCTCCACGCCTGCCCAGCCCGACTCGTGAGCCCAGCGCCGGGCCACGCGCGCCACGGCCTCGTTCGCCGGAGCGTGCGAGGACCCGGCGCCGGCCAGCACCACACCCAGGTTCTTGTCCCCGAACGAGACCCCGGCCTCGGACAGCCGGCGCAGTGCGGCCGACTCCAGTCGCGGGTCCGGGCCCAGCACATCGGTGACGACGGCAGGCACCCGAGACTCGGCCACGGCGGCCGGCACGTCGACGCGGGCGTGATAAGCCTTGCCCAGCAACAAAGGCACGACCACCGCGGGCTCGCGCAACACGTCGTGAAGCCGAGGCGCGCACAGGTCGAGGAAGCAGCCGCGCACGTCCAGCTCGGGCCGCAACGACCGCACCACGTCCAGCAGAGCGTGGATCGATGCGGCCGAGCGGGGATCCCGACTGCCGTGCGCTACGGCGACAAGCGGAGTCACAGCGCCCCCGTCAGACCACGAGCCCGCAGCACGGCGCGCTCCAACGGACGGAACAGCAGCAGCTCGATCCCGATGCCCACCAACAGGATCAGGAAGATCGCCGCGATCACCATGTTGATGTCGTTCAACGACGACCCGTTGTGCAGGTACTGCCCGAGACCGATGCCGAGCTGGGGCGAGGTCGCGATGATCTCCGCGGCCATCAGCGACCGCCACGAGAACGCCCAGCCCTGCTTCAGACCGGCCAGATAGCCGGGAAGAGCCGCCGGAAGCAGGATGTGCCGAGCCGAAGCCAGCCGTCCCGCGCCCAACGCGCGTCCCACCCGAGGCAGCAGCGGCGGAATCTGGTCGATACCGGCCACCAGCCCGTTCGCGATGGACGGCACCGAGCCCATGAGCACCACGAAGTAGATCGTGGACGGCGTGACGCCGAACCACAGGATCGCGGCCGGAACCCAGGCGACGGAGGGAAGCGACTGCAGACCGGTCAGCAACGACCCGATCGCCGCCCGCACCACCCGCACCTTGGCGACCAGCAGACCCAGCGGCGTGGCGATCAGCACCGCCGCGAGGAACCCGAGCACCGCGCGGTGCAACGAGGTCCACAGGATGCCGAACGCCTCGCCGGTGGAGATCGAGCGGACGAGCTCGTTCCACACGTTGACCGGGGCGGGCAGCTGGAACTCCGGCAGCAGAGCCGAGGCCCAGAGTCCCTGCCACACGCCCAAAAGCAGTGCGAAGGCGATGATCGGTGGCACGCCGGTCTTCAGGAAACGCTGACCCAGCGACGCTCTGTGCGCCTCGATAGGCGCATCCAGTGCGTCGAGACCAGCGCCGACCTTGTCGAGCGTGTCAGGAGGCGTGGCCACTGATGACCTCTCGCAGATGAGTGTTGATCTCGTCCAGAACCTCGTCACGCGAGTCCGTCACGTCCCACTCGCGCACGACGCGGCCAGGACGTGACGACAGCAGCACCACCCGCTGGCCGAGTCGCACGGCCTCGCGCACGTCGTGCGTCACGAAGATGATCGCGGTGTTCGTGGTCTCCCACACCCGGATCAGCTCGGCCTGCAGCACGTCGCGCGTGATGGCGTCGAGCGCGGCGAACGGTTCGTCCATCAGCAGCAGGGCGGGAGCGCCGTCGGAGGACACGGTGGTGGACGCCAGCGCGCGAGCCAGAGCCACGCGCTGACGCATACCACCGGAAAGCTCGTGCGGACGCTTGTCCGCGACGTCGCCGAGCCGCACCAGTTCGAGCAGCTCCTGAGCGCGACGCCTGCGCGCCAGACGGCCGACACCGGCGAACCGCAGCGCCAGCTCGACGTTGCGCGACGCCGTCAGCCACGGCATCAGAGCGGGTTCCTGGAACATCACGGCAGGGCGCGAGGTGTTGATCTGCAACTCACCCGACGTCGCGGCGTCCAGGCCCGCGACGATGTTCAGCAGCGTGCTCTTGCCGCAGCCGGAAGCGCCGAGAAGGCACACGAACTCACCCGGCTTGACCTTGAGGTCGACGCCGTCGAGCGCCACCACGGCCGAACTGCCGTGGCCGAACACCTTGCGGACTCCCGTCAGTTCGACGGCGACGTCCACAGTGGACCGAACAGTGGTCTCGAGCGTGGCGGTCATGGTCGTGTGCCTTCCCCTCAACGACTCGGAACTACTTCTTGTCCAGGCCCGCTGCTTGGACCTGCGGCTTGCCCTGTGCCTGCAGAACCTTGTTCAGCAACGTGAAGTCGGCGTACCCGGCGACGTTCGCGGCCTCCTTGGCCACCCCGGCGGTCACGGCGTCCTTCGCGAGCTGCGGGAAGTGCTTGGCCTGCGCGTCGGTGGTCAGCTCGATGTTGTCCCACGCGGCGTCGAGGATCTTGTCGCCGAGCTTCTTGGACGTGAGCTTCTCCAGCGCGGCGTTGGCGGCCTTCTTCGCCTCGTCCTTGTTCGCCTTCGCCCAGTCGATCGCCGCGACGTGGCCCTTCAGCACGGCCTCGACCGTCTCCGGGTGCTCCTGCAGGAACTTCGTCCGCACGATGACCACGGTGGTCGGGAACGCCCCGCCGTCCCACAGCGTCTTCTCGTCGAGCAGCACCTTGCCGCCACCCTCGTTGACGATGCGCGCCGACCACGGCTGCGGCGCCCAGGCTGCCTGGATGTCGCCCTTCTTGAACAGGTCGAGCGACGCGGCGTTCTCCACGTTCTGCACGGTGACCTGGCCGGTCAGGTTCTTCTCCGCCAGGTACTTCTTCAGCGACACGTCCTGCGTGTTCGCGAGCTGCGGCGTGGCGACGACCTTGCCCTTGAGCTCCTCGATCGAGTTGATCTCGGGCTTCACCACGAGCTGCGCACCACCCGAGGTGGCACCCGCGATGAGCTTCACGGCCTCGCCCTTGGACTTCGCGTAGGCGTTGATCGCCGGTCCTGAGCCGATGTAGGCGATGTCGAGGGACTCGCCCAGCAGGGCGTTCACCTCGTCGGGGCCCGCGTTGAACGTCTGCGTCGTCAGCTTGGTGCTGCCCAGCTCCTTGGCGTACAGGCCCTGCTCGACGCCGATCAACGCGGCGGCGTGGGTGATGTTCGGGAAGTACCCGAGGCGGACCTCGGCGGCGGCACCCTTGGACTCGGCGGCGGGGGTCTCACCGCTGCCGGCGCGGCTGCAACCGGACAGGGCTGTCAGTGCGATCAGTGTGACGGCGATGGCGGGCTTGAGGTTCACGGGGAAATGGCCTTTCAGGGACCGGGGGAGACGAGGGCGTGGTCGTCGGGGGTGGCGTTGACGCCACCCCCGGTACAGCTCTCCACGCCGTCCTCAAGCAGCGGCAGCGGAGCCCCGACCAGTCCGGCGGCGAGCGTGGAACCATCGCTCGCGTCGATCACCAGGAAGGACCCGGTGCGCCGGCTGAAGCTGTAGTCGTCCAGCGGAACGGGCTCGGCGAGGCGCAGAGCCACTCGGCCGATCTCGTTGAGCTCCAACGAACTGGGGCTGTCCACACTGGACAGGTTCTGCTCGTCGAAGCGGTCGCGCAGGTCGGTGACCATCGCCTGCACGGTGCGCGTGCCGTGCTTGACGAGGACTCGGGCGCCGGGTCGCAGCGGCTTCTCCGCGAGCCAGCAGAGGGTGGCGTCCAGTTCGTCGGTGACCGTGGGCTCGTTGCCCGCCACCGAGATCAGGTCACCGCGGGAGATGTCGATGTCGTCCGCCAGCAGCAGCGTGACGGACTGGCCCGCCGCCGCCTCGGTCAGTTCGCCATCGGCTGTGTCGATCTTCGTGACCGTCGAGCGACGGCCCGACGGCAGCACCACGATCTCGTCGCCCGGCTTGACCGTGCCGGCCGCGATCAGACCGGCGTAACCCCGGTAGTCGAGGTGCTCGGCCGTGCGCGGGCGGATCACGTACTGCACCGGGAAGCGGAACGGGGCGTCGTGCGGGTCGGGCTCGACCGGCACGTTCTCCAAGTGCTCCAGCAGGGTCGGGCCGGAGTACCACGGCGTGTTCACGGACTTGTCCACCACGTTGTCGCCCGCCAGCGCGGACACCGGGATCTGAACGACCGCGTCCTCGGTGTAGCCGAGTGCCGTGGCGTGAGCGGTGAACTCCTTGGCGATGCGGGAGAACGTCACCTCGTCGTAGTCCACGAGGTCGATCTTGTTGACCGCGAGGACGAGCCGGGGCACGCCCAGCAGCGCGAGAACCGCCGCGTGGCGCCGGGTCTGCTCGATGACGCCCTTGCGCGCGTCGACGAGCAGCACCGCCAGCTGCGCGGTGGAGGCGCCGGTGACCGTGTTGCGGGTGTACTGCACGTGGCCGGGGGTGTCCGCGAGGACGAAGCTTCGTTTCGGCGTCGCGAAGTACCGGTACGCCACGTCGATCGTGATGCCCTGCTCGCGTTCCGACCGCAGGCCGTCGACCAGCAGTGACAGGTCCGGCGTCGCGAGACCCCGGTCGGCGCTCGCCCGGTGGACGGCGTCGAGCGTGTCCGCGAGCACGGACTTGGTGTCGTAGAGCAACCTGCCGACGAGCGTGGACTTTCCGTCGTCCACGCTGCCAGCGGTAGCCAACCTCAACAGGTCGCTCATTTAGAAGTAGCCCTCCCGCTTGCGGTCTTCCATGGCGGCCTCGGACAGCCGGTCGTCGGCCCGCGTGGCGCCGCGCTCGGTCAGTCGTGACGCGGAGACCTCGGCGATCACCGCTTGGATGTCGGCGGCGTCGGACTCGACGGCGCCCGTGCAGGAGCCGTCACCGACCGTGCGGTAGCGAACTGTCTTGCGCAGCAACGTTTCGCCGTCGCGCACCGTGCCCCACGGGCCTTCGGCGAGCCACATGCCGTCGCGCAGGAACACGTCGCGCTGGTGCGAGTAGTAGATGTCCGGGAGCTCGATGCCCTCGCGCTCGATGTAGTTCCAGACGTCGAGCTCGGTCCAGTTCGACAGTGGGAACACGCGGACGTGCTCACCGGCGCGATGCCGGCCGTTGTAGAGGTTCCACAGCTCAGGGCGCTGGCGCTTCGGGTCCCACTGGCCGAACGCCGTGCGCAGGCTGAAGATCCGCTCCTTCGCGCGGGCGCGTTCCTCGTCCCGGCGGCCGCCGCCGAACACCGCGTCGTACTTGTGCTGCGTGATGGAGTCCAGCAGCGGCACGGTCTGCAACGGGTTGCGGGTGCCGTCCGGACGCTCTTCCAGTCGGCCGTCGTCGATCCAGTCCTGGACCTTCGCGACCTCCAGACGCAGCCCGTGTTGCGCGACGACGCGGTCGCGGAACTCGATGACCTCGTCGAAGTTGTGCCCGGTGTCGACGTGCAGCAGCGGGAACGGCACCGGCGCCGGGTAGAACGCCTTGATCGCGAGGTGCAGCAGCAGCGTCGAGTCCTTGCCGCCGGAGAAGAGGATCACCGGCCGGTCGAACTCTCCCGCCACCTCGCGGAAGATGTGGATCGCCTCGGATTCGAGACGTGCCAACGTGTCGAGCGCGAGTGTCATCCGTGCAACCCACATTCCGTCTTGGACTGACCGGCCCACCGGCCGCTGCGGGCGTCCTGTCCCGGCAGCGGCTTCGCGGTGCACGGCAGGCAGCCGATGGAGGGATAACCCTCCTGCACCAACAGGTTCTCGAGGACGCCCTTCTCCTGGATGTAGGCGTTGAACTCGTCGTCGCTCCACGGCGCGATCGGGTTGATCTTCACCAGGCCGTTGCGGTCGTCCCACTGCACGATCGGCGTGTTCGCCCTGGTCGGCGCGTCCACGCGGCGCACGCCGGTGACCCACGCGTCGTACTTCGCGAGCTCCCGGCGCAGCGGCACGACCTTGCGCAGGTTGCAGCACTTGGCCGGATCCGACTGGTACAGCAGGCCGAACTCCGCCTCCTGGTCCGCGACGGACTGCTCGGCCGCGGCGTTCACGATCCGCACGTCCGGGTAGACGACACCGACCGCGTCCCGCACGCCGATCGTCTCCGGGAAGTGGTAGCCCGTCTCCAGGAACAGCACGTCGAAGTTCGGCTTCACCTTGGCGGCCAGGTCGATCAGCACGGCGTCCTGCATGTTGGAGGCGACGATGTAGTTGTCGCCGAACGTCCGCGCCACCCACTCCAGCGCCTCTTCGGCGTTCGCGTCCCTCAGCTCCAGTTCCGCGGCTTCGGCGACGATCTTGAGGTCTTCCTTGAGATCGCTCACTTCTTCACCTCCTGCGGCAGGTTGAGCCCGACGAACGAGACCTTGAAGACGCGGCGGCACCCGGTGCACAGCCACGCGTAGCTGGGTTCCTCCTGCGGCCGGAGGTCCTCGTCGCCGCAGTAGGGGCAGTAGAACGGCGTCGCCCTCTCACTCATCGCAGCCTCCGCTGAGACACGTACGTCGGCTGGCGGTCATCGCAGCGAACCCTCTTCCGCCCGGCCGACCCACTGCGCGAACCGCTCGTCCTCCTCGCGCTGGGCGACGAAGTTCCGCACGATCCGCTCGACGTACTCGGGCAGCTCGTTCGCCGTCACCTTGTGGCCGCGCAACTTCCGGCCGAACCCGGCGTCGAGGCCGAGGCCGCCGCCGAGGTGCACCTGGAAGCCCTCGACCTGGTTGCCCTGCTCGTCCGTGACGATCTGGCCCTTGAGACCGATGTCCGCGGTCTGGATGCGGGCGCAGGAGTTGGGGCAGCCGTTGATGTGCACGGTGATCGGCGCCGTGACGCCGTCGACGATGTCCTTGAGGTTGGCCTCGAGCTGCGTGACCAGGTCGTTGGCGCGGGCCTTGGTCTCGACGATCGCGAGCTTGCAGAACTCGATGCCGGTGCAGGCCATGATGCCGCGACGCCACGGCGACGGGTCGACCTGCAGGCCGAGCTTCGCGAGACCGCTCTTGAGCTCGGGGATCTCGGACTCGGCGACGTCCAGCACGATGATCTTCTGCTGCGGCGTGAAGCGGACGCGCGTGGAGCCCGCCCGTTCGGCGATCTTCGCGACCTCGACCAGGATCGAGCCCGAGACGCGGCCCGCGACCGGCGCGGCACCGACGTAGTACAGGCCGTCCTTCTGCCTGTTCACACCGATGTGGTCCAGTTGCTGCTTCAGGGTCTCCGGCGCCGGGCCGTCGATCATCTTGCGCTTGAGGTACTCGTCCTCCACGACCTGGCGGAACTTCTCCGGGCCCCAGTCGGCGACGAGGAACTTGATGCGCGCACGGTGGCGCAGCCGGCGGTAGCCGTAGTCGCGGAAGACGGAGATGACCGCCTCCCACACGTCCGGCACCTCGTCGAGCGGCACCCAGGCGCCCAGACGCTTGCCCAGCATGGGGTTCGTGGACAGGCCACCGCCGACCCAGAGGTCGAAACCGGGGCCGTGCTCGGGGTGGTTCACGCCGACGAACGCGATGTCGTGGATCTCGTGCGCGACGTCCTGCAGGCCCGAGATGGCGGTCTTGAACTTGCGCGGCAGGTTCGAGAACCGCGGGTCGCCGATGTAGCGCTCGAGGATCGTGTCGATCGCCGGCTGCCCGTCGATGATCTCGTCCCGCGAGATGCCCGCGACCGGCGAGCCGAGGATGACGCGCGGGCTGTCGCCACACGCCTCCATCGTCGTCAGGCCAACGGCTTCGAGCTTCTGCCAGATCGTGGGAACGTCCTCGATCGCGATCCAGTGGTACTGGATGTTCTGCCGATCGGTGATGTCCGCGGTGTCACGCGCATAGGTCTGCGAGATCTCGCCGAGGACCTTCAACTGCTGCGTGGTGAGCGCGCCACCGTCGCTGCGGACGCGCATCATGAAGTACTCGTCGTCCAGCTCTTCCGGCTCCAGCGTGGCCGTGCGGCCGCCGTCGATGCCGGGCTTGCGCTGTGTGTACAGCCCGTACCAGCGGAAACGTCCGCGCAGGTCGGCTGGGTCGATCGAGTCGAAACCACCGTGGGCGTAGATGTTCTCGATGCGGGTGCGGACGTTGAGCGGGTTGTCGTCCTTCTTGCTCCGCTCGTTGGGGTTCAGCGGCTCTCGGTAACCGAGTGCCCACTGTCCCTCGCCGCGACGCTGCTTGGCGCGCGGTGACGTCTGCGGCGGGACCATCGCCATCCTCCGGGGTTTCGAGGCGCTCGGTGCGCATGCGAGCCCGGAGGTGCTTGTGGTGGGGGCGTCGTCAGCGCGCCGGGCGCCGACGGGAACAAATCAGCGCGCGGTCAGGCCGAACGACGGCACATCGCGCTGGAGACACGACGGAAGTCGACGTGGCGGCGGGCCACGAGGCGGACTCCAGTCGAATGCATGTCCCCAGTGTGCCCCGCGTCCAGTACCTGGTCCACCAACAACCGAATGCTGGGATTGACGAGGGGAAGTTGACATCCTAGGCTGGTTTCACTCCGTAATACTTCTGTCACCGACAGATACTTTCCCTGGTCGAACACCGCCATTCGGGCCGTGTAGGGGACACTGGGAGTCATGCCCTCCGCTTTGCCCGAAGGCGAGCCCGCGCCCGCCGACGGTGCGCTTCCCGCTTCCGCTCTCGCCGGTGTCGGTTCCCGCCCGTTCGGCATCTACGTGCACGTGCCGTTCTGCGCGACCCGCTGCGGCTACTGCGACTTCAACACCTACACGCCCGGCGAACTGGGTACTTCCGCCTCACCCGAGTCGTGGCTGGAGGGCCTGCGCCGCGAACTGGACCTGGCCGTGTCCGTTCTCGGGACCGCTCCGCTGGCCGAAACCGTGTTCGTCGGTGGCGGTACGCCATCTTTGCTGGGCGCTTCGGGTCTCGGCGAGGTGCTGGACGCGGTGCGTCAGTCGTTCGGCCTGGCTCCCGGCGCCGAGGTGACCACCGAGTCGAACCCCGAGTCGACGTCCGTTCCGTTCTTCGAGGGCATCCGTTCAGCCGGCTACACGCGCGTGTCGCTGGGCATGCAGTCGGCCGCGCGGCACGTTCTCGCTGTGCTGGACCGCAAGCACACCCCCGGCCGTCCGGGGGAAGCGGCGCTGGAGGCCAGGAAAGCCGGCTTCGAGCACGTGAACCTGGACCTGATCTACGGCACGCCGGGGGAGCGCCCCTCCGATCTGGCTTCGTCGCTGGACGCCGTGCTGGCCGCGGGCGTCGACCACGTGTCCGCCTACGCGTTGATCGTGGAGGACGGCACGGGTCTGGCCCGCCGCATCCGCCGCGGCGACCTGCCCATGCCGGACGACGACGTGCTGGCGTCGTCGTACGAGATGGTCGATTCCGTTCTGAGCGGCGCCGGGTTCTCCTGGTACGAGGTGTCGAACTGGGCCACTTCGGTGGAAGCCCAGTGCCGGCACAACGTCCTGTACTGGAAGGGCGCGGACTGGTGGGGCTTCGGGCCCGGTGCGCACAGCCACGTCGGCGGAGTGCGCTTCTGGAACGTGAAGCACCCGGCCCGCTACTCGTCCCTGCTGGCCGAGGGCACGTCGCCCGCCGCCGGTCGCGAGCAGTTGTCGGCCGAGGATCAGCGCGTCGAGCGCGTGCTGCTGGAACTGCGCCTCGCCGAAGGACTGCCCGTCGACGTGCTGGACGACGCCGGTCGTGAGGAGGCCAAGCAGGCCATCGCCGACGGACTGCTGGAGCCGTACGACGACCGCTGCGTGCTGACCGACCGCGGTCGCCTGCTCGCCGACGCCGTGGTCAGGCGCCTGCTGCCGTGATCACCGGGCGCGCAGGTCGTGCTGACTGCGCACCTCGACGATCTCCTGGCCTTCTTTCTCGTACGTCACCGTGCCCCACCAGAGCCCGTCCTCCCGGCGGGCCTCTTCCCAGACAACCGTGCCCCTCCACCACTCGTCGCCGCTGAGCACCAGGCATGGTTTGCCGGGTGGCCGCAGCCACACCACGTTGTCCACGTTTGGACCCTAGCGACCGCCACCGACAAAAACCGGAGGCCGGATCGAGCACGACTTCAGAGGGGGCACCGGGCAGGAAATCGGCTGGGTAAACTCGGGAGCAGTGGACACGGAGGTGAACAGCGATGAACGCCGATGAGCGTCGGTTCGAAGTGTTGCGCGCCATCGTCGCCGACTACGTGTCCAACCAGGAGCCCGTCGGGTCGAAAGCCCTGGTCGAGCGGCACAACCTGGGTGTGTCGAGCGCGACCGTGCGCAATGACATGGCCGCGCTGGAGGACGACGGGTACATCGCCCAGCCGCACACCAGCGCCGGGCGCGTGCCGACGGACAAGGGCTACCGGCTCTTCGTCGACAAGCTGAGCGAGATCAAGCCGCTCTCGCAGGCCGAGAAGCGGGCGATCCGGAGTTTCCTCGACGGGGCGATCGACCTCGACGACGTGATGCGCCGCAGCGTGCGGTTGCTCGCGCAGCTGACCAGGCAGGTGGCGGTGATCCAGGTGCCGACGCTGTCGCGTGCGGCCGTGCGTCACCTGGAGGTGCTGCCGATCACGCCGTCGCGGCTGATGCTGGTGCTGATCACCGACACCGGCCGCGTCGACCAGCGGATCGTCGAGCTCGGGGACGTGATCAGCGAGGAGCACACGGCGCAGTTGCGCGGCGTGCTGAACCAGGCGATGGCGGGACAGCGGCTGGCCGAGGCCAGTGCCAAGGTCGCCGAACTGCCGGACGAGGTTCCGCCGAACCTGCGCGACCCGATGCTGCGGGTCGCTACTGTGCTCATCGAGACGCTGGTGGAGCACCCGGAGGAACGGCTCGTGCTCGGCGGTACCGCGAACCTCACGCGCAACATCACCGACTTCCCCGGCTCGCTCCGGCAGGTGCTGGAGGCGTTGGAGGAGCAGGTCGTCGTGCTCAAGCTGCTCGCCGCCTCCCGCGACCCCGGTCGCGTGCTGGTGCGCATCGGCGAGGAGAACGAGGCCGCTGAGATGCGCAGCACTTCCGTGGTGTCCATCGGCTACGGCAGCCGTGACAATCCGCTCGGGGGCCTGGGCGTCGTCGGACCGACGCGCATGGACTACCCCGGAAACATGGCGGCCGTCCGCGCGGTCGCCAACTACGTCGGTGAGATCCTGACCGGTCGTTGACCACACGTACTTGCAGTAGTTGATGAACATGAAAGCGAACAAGGTGGCCAGGGATTACTACGGCATCCTCGGTGTCTCGCAGGACGCGACGCAGGATGAGATCAAGCGCGCCTATCGCAAGCTCGCCAGGCAGCTGCACCCGGACGTCAATCCCAACGAGGAGGCCCGCTTCAAGGAGGTGACGGCCGCCTACGAGGTGTTGTCGAACCCCGAGAAGCGCCGCGTCGTCGACCTGGGAGGCGACCCGCTCGACTCGGGCGGCGGTGGCCGTCCCGGTGGAGACCCGTTCTCCGGCTTCGGCCTCGGCGACATCATGGACGCGTTCTTCGGCGCCTCGACCGGTGGTGGCCGTGGTCCGCGCAGCCGTGTGCAGCCCGGTTCCGACGCGCTCATCCGGCTCGACATGACGCTGGAGGAGTGCGCGGCGGGCGCCACCCGTGAGCTGACCGTCGACACGGCGATCCTGTGCGACCGCTGCCACGGCGCGGGCACCCAGAACAACTCCAAGCCCGTCCAGTGCGACACCTGCCACGGCCGCGGTGAGGTCCAGTCGGTGCAGCGCTCGTTCCTCGGCCAGGTCGTGACGTCACGGCCGTGCCCGGTGTGCCGCGGCTACGGCGAGGTCATCCCCGACCCGTGCCAGCAGTGCGCCGGCGACGGCCGCACGCGGTCGCGCCGCACGATCTCCGTGAACATCCCCGCCGGTGTCGCCGAGGGCATGCGCGTGCGCCTCGCGGGCCAGGGCGAGGTCGGTCCCGGCGGCGGCCCGGCAGGCGACCTCTACGTCGAGGTCGAGGAGCACCCGCACGAGATCTTCGAACGCGACGGCGCCGACCTGCACTGCATCGTCCAGATCCCGATGACGACGGCCGCCCTGGGCGCCACGTTGCCGTTGAAGACCCTGGACGGCGAGGAAGAACTGCAGATCGACCCCGGCACGCAGCCGAACACGCAGCTCGTCATGACGGGCCGCGGCATGCCGAAGCTGCGTTCCACCGGCCGCGTCGACGGCCGCGGCGACCTGCACGTGCACCTCGAGGTCCTCGTGCCGACCAAGCTCGACGCCGCCCAGTCCGCGTTGCTGCGCGACCTCGCCGAGATGCGCGGCGAGAACGAGCCCTCCCTGTCCCACAACGGCAAGGGCGGCGGCGGACTGTTCTCCCGCCTGCGTGCCTCGCGCGGCAACCGATGACACTGCCCGTCTTCCTCGTCTCGTCGTTGCCGGCGGGCGAGGAGTTCGTGCTGGACGGCCCGGAAGGCCGCCACGCCGCGACGGTGAAGCGTCTGCGCGTGGGCGAGGAACTCGTGCTGTCGGACGGATCCGGCGCCCAGGTGCGGTGCTCGGTGACGGCGGTGGAGCGCGACTCCTTGGCGTTGCGCGTGGTCGAACGCTGGGTGGAGCCCGAACCGGCGCCGCGCGTGGTGCTCGCCCAAGCGCTGGTGAAGGGCGACCGCGGCGAACTCGCGGTCGAACTCGCCACCGAGGCCGGAGTGGACGGCGTGGTGCCGTGGCGCGCCGCCCGGTGCATCACCAAGTGGGAGGACGGGCCGCGCGGCGCGAAAGCGTTGGGACGCTGGCGATCCACCGTGCGCGAGGCGGCGAAGCAGGCCCGCCGTTCGCGCGTGCCGGCGGTCGACGAACCCGTGAGCACGACTCAGCTCTCTCAGCGCGTGTCGTCGTCCGCGTTGACGCTCGTGTTGCACGAGAGCGCGACCGAACGGCTTGCCGACGTCCCGTTGCCCGAATCCGGAGACGTGCTGCTCGTCGTGGGACCTGAAGGCGGAATCACGCCGGAGGAACTCGACGCCCTGCGATCTTCGGGTGCACGGATCGTCCGATTGGGCCCAACCGTTCTGCGTGCATCTACCGCCGCAGCGGTTGCTCTTGGTGCCATTGGGGTGCGTACAGCTCGGTGGTGACCCCGATCACTCCTGGGATGAACATCGGATGGATTGGCTTGACGGAAGTTGTAGCGAATCCCAGGCCGATGGGGTTACCCTGGTTTCCAGAGGGGCTGATTGGTCTATCCGGAAACGGAGTAGACGATTAGACCTTCTGACCAAAAGACTCGCCGGACACCTCCCCCCTCGGTCCGGCGTCGGCGCCTCGCGGCGAAGCGACCCCCAGGCTTCGGACCGCGAGGCGCCCCTTTTGGTTTTGGTGCTGGCTGCTCGGCGCTGGCGCGCCTTCGCCGCCTGCACCAAAAGGGTGTCCTTTGGGGGCCGAGCCCCCAAACCCCACGCCGGGGGCAAGCCCCCGGACCCCCGGCCACCTCGCCTTCGGCATCGGGTGGCCCATCAGGTGCATGAGGCGCGGCCCGCTTAACTTGCCTATGGGCGGCGGTTGCTGGCCGTTGTTGTGTCTTCCTTGTTATTTATTGGCGTTGACGTAAGTTCTGCGTGTGCAGCGAATTGCTTACGGTGACCATCCCAGTCAGTTTGGCGAGCTTTACCTTCCTGATGGTGTTGCTCAGGGTGCTGTTGTCGTCATTCACGGTGGTTTTTGGCATCAGCGGTATGGCTTGGAACTTGGTCGGCCCCTTGCGGACGTGCTTGTCGCCGACGGATTCGCTGTCTGGAACATCGAGTACCGGCGAGTTGGCGGTGGTGGTGGGTGGCCGCGGACCGGTGAGGACGTGCTCGCGGCCATTGACGCTGTCGACATCGGGCCTGTCGTCGCGCTCGGGCACAGTGCTGGAGGGCACCTCGCTGTGTGGGCGGCCAAGCACAGCGCGCGAGTGGTCGGAGCGGTGGCTCAGGCCGCGGTGCTGGACTTCACGCGGCACATCACGCCGCGGGCGCTGGAGCTGTGCACCGAGGAGCAGTTCGCGGAGGCCTCGCCGGCCGCGCTGGTTCCCATCGGCAAGCCGGTGGTGTGCGTGCACGGTGACCAGGACGAGGACGTCCCGGTCGAGCAGTCCATCGGGTTCTGCGCGGTGGAGCCACAGGCCGAACTCGTTGTGGTGGAAGGGGCCGGGCACATGGACGTGATCACGCCGGGCACCGAGTCGTGGGAGAGGTGCCGCGCGGCTGTCGGGCGCCTTGCGGGCGGCTGCTAGAAAGGGCCGGTGCCGAAGGTTGTCGACCATGAGGAACGCCGCCGCGAACTCGCCGAGGCCGTGTGGCGCATCGTGCAGCGGGACGGGATAGACCACGCTTCCGTGCGCGCCGTCGCGGCCGAGTCCGGGTGGTCGAGCGGGTCGCTGCGGCACTACTTCCCGACGCAGGACGCCTTGCTGGGGTTCGCGATGGAACTCGCGTACCGGCGGTTCATCGCGCGGCTGGAGAAGATCGACACCTCGGCCGGGAACAGGGAGGTGCTGCGGTCCTTCGCTCACGAGATGCTGGCGATGGACGACGATCGGCGGGTCGAGGCGGCGGTGCTGTTGTCGTTCCTGCCGCGGGCGATGGTGGAGCCGTCGTTGCACGAGCTGGAACGTGTCGGCACGCGCGGGTTGTACGCCGAGATCGCGCGCGTTCTCGTTGCCTCACAGGAAGCCGGTGAGCTGCGGGACGGCGTCGTGCCGATGAAGGCCGCACGGCGGTTCATCGTGCTGATCGACGGGCTCAACATCCACCACGGGCTCGGGCCCGACGAGCTCACGGTCGACGACATGATCGAGGCCGTCGACGAGCAGCTGGACCGGCTGTTCGTTTAGCTTGGGGCATGTCCTGTTTGTTCTGCCGGATCGTCGCCGGTGAGATTCCCGCGACGATCGTGCACGAGACCAAGACGACGCTGGCGTTCCGCGACATCCAGCCCAAGGCGCCCGTGCACGTGCTGCTGATTCCGCGCGAGCACGTGCCGAACGCCGTCGACCTGAACGGCGACCAGCTCGGCGACCTCTTCGCCGCGGCGCGAGAGGTCGCCGACGCCGAGGGGGTGGCCGAATCGGGATACCGGCTGCTGTTCAACACCGGGCCGGACAGCGGGCAGGAGGTCTTCCACGCCCACCTGCACCTGCTGGGCGGCAAGCGTCTCTAACCGAGGGCCTGCAGCAGCGGTGCGTGGTAGCGGGTGCGGTCGCCGGGCAGGGTTTCGGCGCCCCGGACCATCCAGACGGCCTCACCCCACGACTCCATGCCGTGTTTCCGGACGTACGCGATCACTTCTGGGTCGTGCACGTCCACTCGCACACGGCCGTTGCCGACGGCCGAGTCGGCGATGAGCGCGCACGCGTCGGTCGGGGAGTCCGCGATGACCGGGCCGATCAGGAGGAGGTCGTCGCGCACGCGCCACGACCCGGCGATGCCGTGGTCGGAGACCCTGACGGATCCCCTGGTGAGCAACGACTCCCACAGGAACGGCCGCGTGAGACCGGTGACCTTGATGTCGAGTGCGACGAGGTCGTCGAGGTCGGCGTGCGTGGCGATATGCGATATATCGGCTGCCGGGCCCGTGAACTGGCCTGTGTGGATGTCGGTGAAACCCACGGCGTGGAAGCCGAGCTGTTCGTAGAGCGAGCGACCCATCGGCGTCGCGAACAACGTCGAGACGCCCGTATCCAATACATGGGACACCAGTCGGCGGGCGTGGCCCTGGCGTGCGGCGCGTTCGGCCACCAGCACCATGCTGACCGACGCCAGTTCCGGATAACGCGTCACGATCGTCGTGCCGACGAGGCCGTGCTCGTCGAACAGGCCCCAGCCCTCGCCGTGCGTGAGCAGGAACTCCCACTTGGTCTCATCGCGCGACCACGACCGGCTCTCGGCCAGGTCGGAGCACGCGGGGAGGTCGTCCAGGTCGAGTCGTCGCAGTTCCACAGATTCCCCAGTCATCCCAGCGCGAGCGACGCGGGCGCGAAATAACGCGCACGATCGCCGCCGACATCGTCCACGCCGTGCACCATCAGGGTGCAGCTCCCGCGCACCTCGTAACCCTTGCCCAGCAGGAACGCCGCCACGTCCGGGTCGCTGACGTCGACGCGGGAGGGCCCGGCGCCGGCGACCACGTCAACGATGATCTCGCACGCCGCCGCCGCGTTCGGTGCCACCAACGGCCCGATGACCAGCGTCTCACCCGTGCGCCGCGTGCAGACGAAGCCGTCCTCCGCGATGTGGGGCGTGTACACCGACGACGGACCGAACACGTGCGCCCAGAACGCTTCCCGCGTGAACCCGCTCGCCGCCTGGTCCAGCGCCACCACCGCGGGCAGATCGGCGTGCGTCGCCCGCCGCGTCACTCCGGTCGCCGCGCCATCGAGTTCGCCGTGGTGTGCCGAGGCTTGCCCGACCGAGTGAAAGCCGAGCCGCCGGTACAGCGGTTCACCCATCGCCGTCGCGTACAACACCGAAGGTCCCGTATCCAATACATCGGACATCAGTGCGCCCGCGATGCCCCTGCGCCCGGCCCACGAGCCGACCAGCACGCCGCTGATCGCCTGCATCTCGGGATACGGCGTGACCACGGTCGTGCCGAGCAACCCCGTCTCGTCGAAGGCGCCGAAGCCCGGACCGAGCGACAGCAACATCTCCCACTGCGCGGGCGTCCAGCTCCAACCCCGGTCCGTGATCAGCTTCATGCACTCGGGTATGTCGTCGACACCAAGCCTGCGGATCTCCACAGCTCCTGAGCACACACCGTGAGCAATGCGCTAGCCACCCATTTTCGGCCGGACTAGCATCGACGGCACCAGATCCGAGCGACAGGAAGCAGGCCGGGGCCACGTGGCCGACGAAACACAGCAGAGCAACAAGGAAGGTCAGTCCCGGTTCGCCGTGCCGGAAGGTGCGGTGCTCACGCTGCTCGGGTCGCGCGACGAGAACCTCCGGCTCGCGGAGGAACTGCTCGACGCCGACGTGCACGTGCGCGGGAACGAGATCACCTTGTCCGGCGACCCCGCCGACGTGGCCTTCGCCGAGCGCGTCTTCTCCGAGCTGATCACCCTCGCGGGCCGCGGACAGGCGATCGACAAGAACGCCGTCCGCCGCATCGTCGCGATGCTCAGCGCGAACGAGGCCGAGTCGCCCGCCGAGGTGCTGAGCCTCGACATCGTGAGCCGCCGCGGCCGCACGATCAGGCCGAAGACGCTGAACCAGAAGCACTACGTCGACGCGATCGACAAGAACACGATCGTGTTCGGCATCGGCCCCGCCGGCACCGGCAAGACCTACCTCGCCATGGCCAAGGCCGTGCAGGCGTTGCAGGCCAAGCAGGTCAACCGGATCATCCTCACCCGCCCGGCCGTCGAGGCCGGCGAGCGCCTGGGCTACCTGCCCGGCACGCTCTACGAGAAGATCGACCCGTACCTGCGCCCGCTCTACGACGCGCTGCACGACATGGTCGACCCGGAGTCGATCCCGCGCCTCACGCAGGCAGGCACGATCGAGGTCGCACCGCTCGCGTTCATGCGCGGCCGGTCCCTGAACGACGCGTTCATCATCCTGGACGAGGCGCAGAACACGACGCCCGAGCAGATGAAGATGTTCCTCACCCGCCTCGGCTTCGGCTCGAAGGTGGTCGTCACGGGTGACATCACCCAGGTCGACCTCCCCGGTGGCCAGCGCAGCGGTCTGCGGGTCGTCAAGGACATCCTCGAAGGCGTCGACGACGTGCACTTCTCGACGTTGACCAGCCAGGACGTGGTGCGCCACCGCCTGGTCGGCGACATCGTGGACGCGTACGACAAGTGGCAGGTCCAGCAGGACCTCGTCGACCAGAACGGGCAGCACCACGGACCCGGTGCGCGCCGGGGGAACCAGCGGCGAGGACGATAGGCGCCGTGAGCATCGAGATCGCCAACGAGTCGGGTGTCGGAGTCGACGAAGGGTCCATCGTCTCCGCCGCCCGCTTCGCGCTGGACCGCATGGGCGTGAGCCCGCTGGCCGAGTTGTCCGTGCTGCTCGTGGAGCTGGACGTGATGGCCGACCTGCACGAGCGCTGGATGGACCTGCCGGGTCCGACGGACGTCATGGCCTTCCCCATGGACGAGCTGGACTCCGCGCGCCGTCCCGACGCGGCGGGCCTCGGCCCGGCGCTGCTCGGGGACATCGTGCTGTGCCCCGCGTTCGCCAAGGACCAGGCCAAGAAGGCGGGCCACGGCCTGCTGGACGAGCTGCACCTGCTGACCGTGCACGGCGTGCTGCACCTGCTCGGCTACGACCACGCCGAGCCCGCGGAGGAACGTGAGATGTTCACGTTGCAGAACCGCATCCTCGGTGACTTCCGCACCGCGCGGGACGAGGCAGAGCGGGCCGCTCACCAGCGCAGCACCGACGACAAGGTGCTCGGCGCGGTCGGCCTGGACGAGAAGAACGAAGAAGCCTGACGCGATGACCGCGAACCCTGCCAGTGTGATCGTGCTGGCCGTTCTGCTCGTGCTCGCCGCCGGACTGTTCGCGTGTGTGGATGCCGCTCTCGGCACCGTGTCACGCGCACGAGTGGAGGCCCTGCAACGGCAGGGTCGCTGGGGCACCGGGCAGTTGCTGCACGTCCTCAACGACCGGCCACGGCACGTCAACCTGTTGTTGCTGCTGCGCCTGGCCTGCGAGATGTCGGCGGCCGTGCTGACCACGACGGTGTTCCTCGACTTCGTGGAACAGGACGGCCTCGCTGTCCTGTACGCCTGCCTGAGCATGCTCATCGTGTCGTACGTGCTCGTCGGCGTCGGGCCGCGCACCCTCGGCCGTCAGCACCCGTACGCCGTGAGCCTGCTCGCGGCCGGCACCGTCCGGCAGCTCGGGCGCGTGCTCGGGCCGTTGTCCAAGTTGCTGATCCTCATCGGTAACGCCATCACGCCCGGCAAGGGCTTCCGCGAGGGTCCGTTCAGCTCCGAGGTCGAGCTGCGCGAGCTGGTCGACATGGCGCAGGAACGCGGCGTCGTGGACGAGGGCGAGCGCGAGATGATCCACTCGGTGTTCGAGCTGGGCGACACCATCACGCGCGAGATCATGGTGCCGCGCACCGAGATCGTGTGGATCGAGCAGTCCAAGTCGCTGCGGCAGGCGCTCGCGCTGTCGTTGCGCACCGGCTACACCCGCGTCCCGGTGATCGGCGAGAGCGTCGACGACGTGCTCGGCGTGGTGAACCTCAAGGACATGATGCGGGCCACGCTCGCCGAGGGCGAGGACCCGAAGTGCGTCTCCGAGCTGATGCGCCCGATGAGCTTCATCCCGGACTCGAAGCCCATTGCTGACCTGCTGCGCGAGATGCAGGTGTCGCGCAGGCACATGGCGATCGTCGTGGACGAGTACGGCGGCACCGCCGGCCTGCTGACCATCGAGGACATCCTCGAGGAGATCGTCGGCGAGATCACCGACGAGTCCGACACCGAGGACCGCCCGCCGATCGAGCACCTGGAGGACGGCGCGGTGCGGGTCAGCGCGCGCCTGCCGGTGGACGACCTGGACGCGTTGTTCGGCACCGACCTCGACGACCACGAGGTCGAGACCGTGGGCGGCCTGCTCGCGCAACGGCTCGGGCGCGTGCCGCTGCCCGGTACCGAGGCGGAGATCGCCGGCCTGCGCATGCGGGCCGAGGGCGGCAAGGACGAACGCGGCCGCATCCGGGTCACGACGGTGCTCGTACGCCCCGCGCAGAAGGAGAACGAAGATGACTGACGTAGATCCGGAGAACGCCAAGCTCGTGACGCTCGCGCGGTCAGTCCGCGCACGCAACGGCGCCGCGGAAGGCGCGGCGGTGCGGGACCTCGACGGCCGCACCTACAACGCCTCCACGGTCTCGTTGCCGTCGCTGAAGCTCACCGCGCTGCAGGCGGCCGTCTCGGCGGCCGTGTCGAGTGGCGCGCAGGGACTGGAGGCGGCGGCGGTCGTCACCGAGGCGTCCCAGGTGGACGAGGCGTCGCTGGCGGCGGTGCGCGATCTCACGCAGTCAGGGCCGGTGCTCCTCGCGAGCGTTTCCGGTGAGGTGCGCGACCAGTTCTAGGTGGCCGGAAGGCCCCGCGAACGGCCATAACCAGCAAGAGGGACAATGGACGGATGGATGGTTACCGCTCCGGGTTCGCGTGCTTCGTCGGCCGCCCGAACGCAGGGAAGTCGACGCTGACGAACGCGCTGGTGGGCACGAAGGTCGCCATCACGTCCAGCAAGCCGCAGACCACCCGCCACACGATCCGCGGCATCGTGCACCGCGAGGACGGCCAGCTCGTGCTGGTCGACACCCCCGGTCTGCACCGGCCGCGCACGTTGCTGGGCCAGCGGCTCAACGACCTGGTGCGCGAGACGTGGTCGGAGGTCGACGTCGTCGGCTTCTGCGTGCCCGCGGACCAGAAGGTCGGCCCCGGTGACAAGTTCATCGCCGCCGAGCTGGAGAAGGTCGCCAAGCGCACGCCCGTGCTGGGCATCGTCACCAAGACGGACCTGGTGTCGCAGCAGCAGGTGATGGAGCAGCTGCTCGCGCTGCAGAAGATCATGGAGTTCGCCGAGATCATCCCGGTGTCCGCGGTGGACGGCTTCCAGGTCGACACGCTGAGCGACCTGCTGCTGAAGAAGCTGCCGGAGGGCCCTCAGCTGTTCCCGGACGGCGACCTGACCGACGAGCCCGAGCAGACCCTCGTCGCCGAGCTCATCCGCGAGGCCGCGCTGGAGGGTGTGCGCGACGAGCTGCCGCACTCCATCGCCGTCGTGGTGGAGGAGATGGCGCCGCGCGAGGGTCGCAACGACCTGATCGACATCCACGCGTTCGTGTTCGTGGAGCGGTCGTCGCAGAAGGCGATCATCCTGGGTCACCGGGGTGAGCGGCTCAAGCAGGTCGGCATGGAGGCCCGCAAGCAGATCGAGCGGCTGCTGGGCAGTCGTGTCTACCTGAACCTGCACATCAAGATCGCCAAGGACTGGCAGCGGGACCCGAAGCAGTTGCGCCGCCTGGGGTTCTGATGGCACATCTGTACGGCGACACCGGGATCGTGCTGCGCGTGCAGAAGCTCGGTGAAGCGGACCGGATCATCACGTTCCTGACCCAGAAGCACGGCAAGCTCCGCGCCGTGGCCAAGGGCGTGCGCCGCACGTCGTCGAAGTTCGGCGCGCGGCTGGAGCCGTTCTGCCACGTCGACGTGCAGTTCCACCCCGGCCGGTCGCTCGACATCATCACGCAGGTGCAGACGCTGGACGCGTTCGGCGTCGGCATCGTCACGGACTACCAGCGCTACACGGCCGCGTGCGCGATCCTCGAGACCGCTGATCGCCTCACGGCCGAAGAGGGCGAACCGGTCTTGCGGCTCTACATGCTCGTGGCCGGGGCGTTGAGGGCGTTGTCGAACGGGGAGCGTGACCCGTCGCTGCTGCTGGACGCGTTCCTCATGCGCGCGATGGCGTTCGCGGGATGGGCGCCCGCGGTGAACGAGTGCGCGAAGTGCGGCAATCCCGGTCCGCACCGGGCGTTCAGCGTCCAGGCCGGTGGCTCGTGCTGTCCGACCTGCCGTCCGGCCGGCTCCTCGTCGCCCTCCCCGGACACGCTGGCGTTGCTCTCGGCGCTGCTGCACGGCCAGTGGACCGTGGTCGACGAGATCCCGCACATCGCCCGCCGCGACGCGAGTGGCCTGGTCGCGGCGCACCTGCAGTGGCACCTCGAACGGCAGCTGCGGTCGTTGCCTCTGGTCGAGCGAAAGGCGCAGCCGGCGGACGGCTAATGTGGCTGCTACCGACAACGGTTTTCGCTCGAAAGGTATCTGGTCCCATGCTGCGTCGCCGCCGCTCTGAGCGTGAGAAGCGCGTTCCGCGCCCGCCGGAGCCGCACGAGTCCGGTGCGACGCCTCCGGACATCCCGGCCGATCTGGTGCCCAAGCACATCGCGATCGTGATGGACGGCAACGGCCGTTGGGCGAACCAGCGCGGACTGTCGCGGGTGGAGGGCCACAAGCGCGGTGAGCAGGTCGTGCTCGACGTCGCGAAGGGCTCCATCGAGCTGGGCGTGAAGTGGCTTTCGCTGTACGCCTTCTCCACCGAGAACTGGAAGCGCAGCCCCGAAGAGGTCCGCTTCCTGATGAACTTCAACCGCGACGTGATCGCCCGCCGCACCGACGAGCTGGACGAGATGGGTGTCCGCATCCACTGGGCCGGCCGCTCGCCGCGCCTGTGGGGCAGCGTCATCAAGCAGCTGCAGGAGGCCGAGGTCCGCACGGCCGAGAACACCGTGCTGAACCTCGTGATGTGCGTGAACTACGGCGGCCGCGCGGAGATCGGCGACGCCGCCCGCGAGGTCGCACGCCTGGTCGCCGCCGGGAAGATCAACCCGGACAAGGTCGACGAGCGCACCCTCGCGAAGTACATGTACAAGCCGGAGATGCCGGACGTCGACCTGTTCATCAGGCCGTCCGGTGAGCAGCGGATCTCGAACTTCCTGCTGTGGCAGTCCGCGTACGCCGAGATGGTCTACCAGGACATTCTCTGGCCCGATTTCGACCGCCGCGACCTGTGGCGCGCCTGCGAGAAGTTCGCGGACCGCGACCGTCGCTTCGGCGGTGCCGTCGACAAGCCCGGTGAGGAGGTGGCGTCGTCGTGAACGCGAGTGGTGAGGCCCTGGAGGCCGCACGCAAGGCGTTGGAGCTGTTCCACGACGTCTCCGTGGACGATGACGGCGCGCTGAGCTTCCGCCACGGCGACGTGCCGTGCGCGGTGCAGGGCATGGAACTTGCCGAAGGGCTGACTGTTCTCTCGCTGACGGTCGTCGTCGCGTGGGACCTGCCGGCCGAGGCGGCAGGGTGGGTCGCTGAACGCGCTGGTCAAGGCCTGTTCGGAACGCTCGGCGTGATTCATTCCGAACGCGGCACGGACGTGATGTTGCGCTACGCGTTCCCGGCGGACGGCCTCAAGCCGGAACCGCTCAGCACGCTCCTCATGTTGGTCGTCTCGACCGCGTCGCAGGTGCGCGGCGAGCTCCTCTCCCGCTTTTCTTGAGAAAGGACCCTTCCATGGGTGGCGTGATCATTTACGAGCCGGAAGAGGACTCGGACGTCAACGAGTTCCCGTGGACCGTCACGTTCGAGCCCTCGGGCGGCGACGACTGGGACTCGTTCATCTGCGGCCCGTACGAGCGTGACCACGCCGTCGCGCTGGCCGAGGCGGTGGCGCTCGACGACGCCGAAGGCGGCGTGCTGGCCATCGTGAAGCCGATGCTGCCCGCGCTGTCGGCGGAGGACGTTTCCGCCACGATCGACGAACTCCGCGAAGCCGCCCTCGAAGAAGAGGCCGACGCCGAGGAGACCGTCAACGGCACTCCCGTCGACTTCGACGACGACGACCTCGAAGAGGAGGAGGCGGAGTTCGACGAGCCGCCCTCGCCCGAGGAGATCCGCGAGGGCATGGCGCGCCAGTACCGCCGCCTGCTGGACCTGGACGCGGACGCGGAATGACGATCACCGGCGAGATCCGCTCGTCGAAGCGGCGCTCAGGCCCGCCTCGGCTGAAGATCACGTCGTTGGAGGTGCTGTGCGGGATCCTTGTTCTCGCACTGCTCTTCCAGTCCAGGCTCGTCGACCTGCTCGACGTGCCGAAGCTGCGCACGGCCTCGACGGTGTTCGTGGCGATCTGCGTGCAGGCGATGCCGTTCCTCGTGCTGGGCGTGCTGATCTCGGGCGCCATCGCGGCGTTCGTACCGGCCTCGGCGCTGCGGAAGCTGCTGCCCTCGAAGACGGCGCTGGCCGTGCCCGTGGCCGGTGTCGCGGGCATCGCCCTGCCGGGGTGTGAGTGCGCCTCGGTGCCGGTGGCGAAGAGGCTCATGCAGCAGGGGGTAGCCCCGGCCGTGGCGCTGACGTTCCTGCTGGCAGCGCCCGCGGTGAACCCGATCGTGCTGGTGTCGACCGCCGTGGCGTTCAACGACACCCCGATGATGGTCGTGGCGCGGTTCGTCGGCTCGCTGCTGACCGCGATGGTCATGGGCTGGCTGTGGGTGCGCTTCGGCAAGATGGAGTGGATCGCCGAACGCGCGCTGGCGCGGCTGGGAGACCACTCGGGGCAGAACAAGTGGTCCGTCTTCGCCGAGAGCGCGCGGCACGACCTCGTGGACGCCGGCGGGTTCCTGGTGCTGGGCGGGCTGTTCGCGGCCACGTTCAAGACGTTCGTGCCGGTCGCGTGGATGCAGACGCTGGGCGGCCAGATCGTGCTCGGCGTGATCGTGATGGCCTTCCTGGCCGTCATCCTGGCGCTGTGCTCGGAGGCCGACGCGTTCGTGGCCGTCGCGTTCTCCGCGCTGCCGCTGCTGCCGCGCCTGGTGTTCCTCGTCGTCGGCCCGGCCGTCGACGTGAAGCTGATCGCGCTGCAGGCAGGTGCGTTCGGCAAGTCCTTCGCGTTCCGCTTCGCACCCGCCACGTTCGTGGTGGCGGTCTTGTGCGCCGTCGTGACAGGAGTGGTGCTGCTGTGAGGCGGGAAACCCAGAACATCCTGCTGGTTCTGCTCGGCGGCGCGCTGCTGAAGATCAGCTTCTCCGGGCTCTACCTCAGGTACGTGCAGAAGAGCCTGCTGCCGCTGCTCATCGCGGCCGGCGTGATCATGATCGGCCTCGCGCTGTTCGCGATCATCCGGGACATCCGCCGCGGCAAGGCCGCCGACGACGGCCACGAGCACTCGCACTCGTCCCGCTCGACGTGGCTGATGCTGCTGCCGGTGCTGGCGGTGTTCCTGATCTCGCCCCCGGCGCTGGGCGGCGACGTCGTCAACTCGGCCGCCGACACGAACCAGACGCAGCGCTCCCGCAACCTGCTCGGCGAGCTGCCGTCCGGCGACGTGATCCCGTTGTCCATGACGGAGTTCGTCACGCGCACGGCGTGGGACGAGTCCGGCACCCTGGACGGCCGCCGGGTGAAGCTGACCGGGTTCCTGCTGCGCGCGGACGGCGACACCTACGTCGCGCGGCTCGCGATCTCGTGCTGCGCCGCCGACGCCCGCCCGTTGAAGGTGCGGGTGACCGGGGACGTGCCCGCGCTGCCGGACGAGCAGTGGGTCGAGGTGACCGGGCAGGTCGTGCCGAAGTCGGCCTCCGAGAAGAACTCGTGGGTGCCGACCTTCACCGTGGAGTCGTTCACGGCCGTGGCCGAGCCGGTCGAGCCGTACGAGTCCTAGGCCTACAGCCCGCTCGTCACCGATATATCAGTTGCGGCGATCCCTGCCTGCCCGGCCTTTGCAACGAGTCTTTTGCGGACGAAGTCCAAAGACCTGTTGCAAAGGTGCGGGTTGGCTTGTGTGCGGGCCGTTGTGTTCCAGCGGGGTTGGTCGCGTTCCTGACGTTCGGTCGCCTTGCGAGGGTGGTCCTGCGGGTCGTGACGAAGTGCGGGGTTGCGATTGGGGCTTGACCTTGAGCCTCTGGCGGGATGCTTGACGGCCGGAAAAGGCCGGGCTGAAAAGCGCCCGGCCGTGCCCGAGAGGGGAGCATCCCGCCCCCTCAAGGTAAAGCCCCAATCGCCATGAGCGGGGTGCACCGCTTACCCGGCGGCCTAGGTTCAGACGGCTCGCTCCGCATCGCCACGCCAGGCTTCGTACGTGGTTGCTTTTGTGGGGGCCGCGCCTGGTGGCACCGCGCGGGGCGGGGTGCGGTGGCTGGCGCCGGTTCCAGCGGGGTGGTTGCGCTGGCGTGCGGGCCGTCGCCTTGCGAGCCCGTGTCACCGCGCTGCTGCCGTGACCGCCGCGCCGCTCCCGCGTCAGAGTCCTACTTGAGGCCCTTGGCCGTGCACTCCGCGCACGTGCCGAAGATCTCGACGGTGTGGCTGACCTCGGAGAAGCCGTTCTCGGCCGCCACCCGGTCCGCCCACTTCTCGACGGCGGGACCCTCCACCTCGACCGTGCGGCCGCAGTGGCGGCACACGAGGTGATGGTGGTGGTGCGCCGAGCAACGACGGTAGATCGCCTCGCCGGAGTCGGTGCGCAGGACGTCGACCTGGCCGGCGTCCGCGAGGGACTGGAGTGTGCGGTAGACCGTGGTCAGGCCGATGCCCTCGCCGCGGCGGCGCAGTTCCTCGTGCAGTTCCTGGGCGCTGCGGAAGTCGTCGAGCTGGTCGAGCAGGTTCGACACCGCGGTGCGCTGCTTGGTGGACCTCAGTCCGGTCACAACTTCTCCTCGACGTGCGTCACAGCGTCCACCACGATGTGCGCCAGGTGTTCGTCTACCAGTCGGTACACGACCTCGCGGCCGTGTCTTTCGCCGTGCACCACGCCCGCCGACTTCAGCACGCGCAGGTGCTGGCTGATCAGCGGCTGGGCGACTCCCAGTGCCTCGACCAGTTCGTGCACGCAGCGGTCGTGTTCCCGCAGTTGCAGCACGATGGCGATGCGGACCGGGGCGGCCAGCGCGCGCAGCAGGTCGCCGGCCTCGGCGAGGGTGTGCGCGGAACGGGGTGGCGCGGGCGCGGGGGCCGCGCGTTCGGGGGAGTGCTCGCCGTGCAGCTGGACGGTCATGGCGGCGCACCTCACCTGGTAGGGATTTTCACAACCAATTCTACGGTGATGATGAGCAGTACGAGCAGGACCACCACGCGCAATGTGCGGTGAGCTGGGGAAAGAACCTTCCAGGTGGCTGCCAGCAACACGCCGGCGCCCACGATCAGCACACCGAGCAGCACCGCGCCGAGGGTGCCGCCCACCAACACGCCGGTGATGAACAGACCGAGCACGAGCACGAACGCCACGACGGGGCGGACGCGCGCGAGTGGGCCGTCGCCGGGCAGGAGAGGGCGCTTGGAGGTCACCGTGCCATCCTTGCACCGTGCTGCTGGTGTGCCGCTTCCGCGTATCCGATCCCGAGTCGTTCACCTCGCGCGTCGAGCAGGCGTTGAAGCTGCTGACGGCTCAGCCGGGGTGCCGCGGGGGCACGCTGGCGCGGTCGACCGACGAGGACGACCGCTGGGTGCTGACCGTCGAGTTCGAGTCCGTGGTGGCCTACCGGCGCGCGATGTCGCCGTTCCCCGTGCGCGAACACGTCATCCCGCTGCTGTCCGAGGCCCTGACCGACGAGCCCGCCATGTACGAGCCGAAGCTGACCAGTGCGGCCGGTGAGGTCGAGACGCACACGAGCGTGCTCGCCGAGGACGCGTTCACGGTGCGGCTCGGCGAGGCTGCGGGTCCGGCTACTCCTCGCTAGCGATCTTCGTCATCTCCGCGAGGAACTCCTCGTCCGATCCGTCCGGCAGCAGCTCCAACGCCCTGCGCGCGGCCTGCGCGGCTTCGGCGGTGCGGCCGAGGATGTGCAGCGTCTTGGCCTTGCCGTACGCCGCGTACGGAGCGGGGGTCTGGTCGAACGCCGTCAGTGCGTCCTCGTAGCGCTCGTGCTCGAAGTAGTACCAGCCGAGGTTGTTGTGGAGCGGCCCGAGCCAGTGCGTCAGGTTCGGGTGCTCCGCGATCACGTCGAGCCCGACCTGCGTCCACTTCTCCGGGTCGTCGACCAGGGCCACCATGTGCGCGGCGTCCGCGGCGAACCACAGGTCGCCGCGCTTCTTCGCGAGGACGAACGCCGCCACGAACAACGGTTGCGCGGCCTCCGGATCACCGCCGGAACGGTGCAGCCTGCCGCGTTCCAGCAACGCGCGCACGCGGCCCGTCGAGTCGGGGGACACGAGCGTCTCCGCCTCGTCGATCAACGCGTGACCTGCGGCGAAGTTGTCGCGCAGACCCTCGACGCGGGCGAGTTGGGTCAGCACCTCCGCGCGCCCGTCGTCGGACGCCTCGTCGTTCAGCGCCGCACGGAGCCGCGCCTCGGTGCCGCCCAGGTCGGCGAAGTCCCACAGCTCTCGCAGCCGGTCTTCCATCCGTGCAGGGTAAGGCTCCGGTCGCCCGTTCGGGGCGTGACGTGACGGGCTAGGCTTGAGCCCCCGATTCTCATTCGCCCGATGGAGTTCCCCTTGCCCGCCGATCGCATCGAGACCGTTGTCAGCCTCTGCAAGCGCAGGGGGTTCGTCTACCCGTGCGGGGAGATCTACGGCGGTACCCGCTCGGCATGGGACTACGGACCTCTCGGCGTGGAGCTCAAGGACAACATCAAGCGTCAGTGGTGGAACTTCATGGTCCGCGGCCGCGAGGACGTCGTGGGCCTGGACTCGTCGGTGATCCTGCCGCGTGACGTGTGGGTCGCCTCCGGTCACGTCGAGGCGTTCGTCGACCCGCTCGTCGAGTGCGAGTCGTGCCACAAGCGGTTCCGCGCGGACACGCTGTCCGAGGAGTACGCGGAGCGCACCGGCAAGGAGGTCGCCGAGGGCGACGTCTCCGACGTGCCGTGCCCCAACTGCGGCGTGCGCGGCACCTACACCGAGCCGAAGATGTTCAACGGGCTCCTGAAGACGCACCTCGGTCCGATCGAGACCGAGGAGGGCCTGCACTACCTGCGCCCCGAGACCGCGCAGGGCATCTTCACGAACTTCCTGAACGTGCAGACGACGTCGCGCAAGAAGCCGCCGTTCGGCATCGGTCAGATCGGCAAGTCGTTCCGCAACGAGATCACGCCGGGCAACTTCATCTTCCGCACCCGCGAGTTCGAGCAGATGGAGATGGAGTTCTTCGTCGAGCCGGGCACGGACGAAGAGTGGCACCAGTACTGGATCGACGAGCGCACCCGCTGGTACACGGACCTGGGCATCTCCAAGGAGAACCTGCGTCACTACGAGCACCCGAAGGAAAAGCTGTCGCACTACTCGAAGCGCACCGTCGACGTCGAGTACCGCTTCCAGTTCGGCGGCCAGGAGTGGGGTGAGCTCGAGGGCATCGCGAACCGCACCGACTTCGACCTGACGACGCACTCGAACCACTCGGGCGTCGACCTGTCGTACTTCGACCAGGCCACGAACTCGCGCTTCAAGCCGTTCGTCATCGAACCCGCCGCCGGTGTCGGCCGCCCGATGATGGCGTTCCTGCTGGAGGCCTACTCCGAGGACGAGGCCCCGAACGCCAAGGGCGGCGTGGACAAGCGCGTCGTGCTGAAGCTCGACCGCCGTCTCGCGCCGGTCAAGGTCGCCGTGCTTCCGTTGTCGCGCAACGCCGACCTGTCGCCCAAGGCCCGCGACCTCGCGACGGCCCTGCGCCGCAACTGGAACGTCGACTTCGACGACGCCGGAGCCATCGGCCGCCGCTACCGCCGTCAGGACGAGATCGGCACGCCGTTCTGCGTGACGATCGACTTCGACACGCTCACCGACCTCGCCGTGACGGTGCGGGAGCGCGACACGATGTCGCAGGAGCGCGTGGCGATGGACCAGCTGGAGTCGTACCTCGCCGCACGCCTGATCGGCTGCTAGTCAGGCCGCTCAGTTCGGGAGAGCAGTGGCCGAGGCCGGCAAATGATGATCATCGGTCAAGGGCCGGTACCGGCGTGGGTGTGGGTGTCCGCGCCGCGCGTCGAGCGGATCAGGACGCGGCTGGCGCTGACGGGCCTGCCGCTCATCGGCTTGGCGCTGGTGTTCGGTGTCGCGCTGGTCGTGATCGGGCTGAACCTGCCGTCCTCCCACAGCCCGATCAACGTGATCGGCGTGATGACGGCCGGGATCGGCGCGTTCTGCGGGATCTTGTCCGGCGTGAGTCTCGTGACGGCTCGGTCGTGCGCTCGAGGTGAGTTCGTCGACGTGAACGGGGCTCGGCTGGTCCGCCGCCTTCTCGGGGCGTGGTGGGGCGGCGCGATCTTCTGCGTGCTGGTCGCCTGGTTCGCCGAGGTGATGGCGCTGAACGTGACGACTCGGCCGGTTCCCCTCACGGTCGGGTCGGCGGTGTACCTCGCGGTGCTGGGCCTGCTCGTCGTGCTGGGCGGCGTCGCGTTCTTCACCGCGCGCAAGGTGTTGCGGGTCGGCTGAGGCAACAATCCCGGGCGCTCTCGCGTGTAGAGAGGCGTGACGGGGGAACAGATCAGGAGGCGCGGCCTGGTGCAGGCCGCGGTGGGTGTGGCGCTGGTCGCCTGGGTGGTGGTGTCCTCGGCGCTGGCCGACGTCGGGAACCCGCAGGTCCTCCTGGGCGCCGCGGTGAGTGGCGGGCTGGTGTGCCTGTGCGCGGTGGCGGGCGGAGTGGTGGCCACGCGAATCACCGACGAGGCATCGGCCGCTCGCCTGCGGCACGTGTTCGTCGTGCTCGAAGGGGCCGCGCTGTCGCTCCTCTTCCCGTTCTACTGGTTCGGGCTCGGCCTCGAGCCGGCGGGCGGGTCCGGATACTTCCTCGTGGGATTCGTGTTCGTGATCGTGCTCGCGATCCCGGTGGTCACCGCGCTGGCGCTCGTGGTGCTGGGCAGCCGTGCCGTGCACATGATCGTCGTCGATGCCTTCGGGCCGATCGTGCCGGACTCCGGGGCCGAGGCGCCCGCCCAGCGGATCAGGGTGCTCGGCACAGTGCTCGTCACGGCGGGTGTCGCGTTGTCGGCCGGGGTGCTGGCGGTGGCGTTCACGGCACCGCCGCTCTGGCTGGTGCTGGAACTCCCCGGCCTGCTGGTGACCCTCACGCCGGTGCTGCTCGGCGTGTTGCTGGTGCGCGTGCAGGACGTCTACGCGGCTCGGCGGAGGAACGTCGCCGCGTACCTCGTCCTCCCCGGCGCCTGCGGGTACGCGGTGGCCAAGGCCGGGTCCATCGGTGGCGCTTCGGGGATGCTGGTCGGCGGGTTGATCTTCGGCGCGGTCGTGCTCCTGGTGATCGCGCTTCTCGTGGTGCGCGAGTTCACCGGAATGTGGGACCGGCCGTGGCAGGAGACCCGGCGGGTCAGCCGTTGACGCCGAGTTTCGCGAGGACGGCCGTGGTGACCGCGTTGATCGACTGCCTGGCCGTGGTCCAGGAACCGGTCGGGTTCGTGGTGAGCACCGCGACGGCGTAGCGGTCGTCGAGCACGCCCGCGCTGTGCAGGTAGACCTCGCTCGGCAGGTAGTACATCCAGCCCTGCTTGGCGTAGGCGCCGGTGACCCCGAGCAGCCCGAACGCCTGGTCGAAGCCGTCGGCGGCGGTGGCGGGCGCCTTCGACAGCGCGCCGACGATCGCGTCGCGCTCCGGTGAGCCGAGGATGTGCTGGTAGAGCCGCACCATGTCGTTCGCGGTGATGACGACCTCTCCCCACTGCGAAGGATCGTCCGGGGCGTGAGTGCCGGTCAGGCCCGCTTCGGCGGCGACGCGGCCGATGGCGTCCATGCCGTCGAACCTCGTCCACAGCACGTCCATCGCGTTGTCGTCGCTCGCGCTCAGCGCGCGGTCGATGAGGTCGGTGTCGCCTGCCGACAGCTGCTGGTGCAACGCGTCGAACGCGAGGATGAGCTTCGCCAGCGACGCCGAGTAGAACGGCTTGTCGCCCTGCTCGGAGACGACCTGGTTCGTCTGGAGGTCCAGCACCGCGACGCCGACGTCGGACGAGCCACCCGCGGCCGCGACATCCGAAATGTCAGCGGCTGATATATCGGATATCGCCGACGACGACGAGCCCGTATCCGATATATCGGCGTCGCCGGGATCCAGTGAGCCGTCACCGGTATCCAATACATCAGGACCACGCGATATATCAGCCGACGGCTTGCCGTGCGCGTGGCACGGCGCCGCCTCCGGGACGACGAACACGGCCGCCACGAGGAAGAGGATCAGAGCCCAGCGCACACTTCCAAGGTCCGTCTCACAGGAGCCTGGTGTCGAGCTTTTCCTCCTGTGCGGTTGCTGAAGAATCCTCCCTGACCACCACGTATGCGCCGGAACCCTGCCGTTCCGTCACCGCCTCGACGAGCTCGGTGCCCCGGTAGAGCAGGCCGACGCCGTCGTCGGTGCAGTGCGTCGTCGGCAGCACCCCGGCGGCCACCGCGTTGTGGATCTTCGGACGCCGCTGCTCCTCGGAGTCGTAGTGCACGCCGTTGCCGTAGGGCAGGAAGCCCAGGCCGTTCGTGACGATCCGGAGGTCCGGGCCGAACGAGTCCGTCGCGCCGCCCGTGTGCCAGCAGATCGAGCCCGCCGACACGCCGCTGAGCACCACGCCGGCCTCCCACGCCTTGCGGAAGACCGCGCCGAGGCCGTGCACCTCCCAGACCGCGAGCAGATTCGCCACCGAACCGCCGCCCACCCAGACGACGTCGTGGGACAGCACGTAGTCCTCGAGGTCGTCGGTCGGCGGCATCGTGAAGAGGTTCAGGATCGACACGTCGACGCCCGCGACCTTGCCCGCCTCGGCCATGTTCGCGTTCATGTTCCGCTGATCGCCGCCCGCGGTGCCGACGTGGCACAGGCGCGGTGTGCGGCCGTCGACGCCGGAGAGGTCGAGGGCGAAGTGGATCAGCTTGTTGAACTCGACGACGGTCCGGCGTCCGGAGCGCAGACCTCCGGACGTGGCGAGGATGGTGGGCTGCTCAGCAGGCATGACGATGATCCTCGCAGGGGCGTCAACGCGGCACCCGCCCGGTCTGGGAGCATGCATGGTGTGCGGACCACGCCCCTCAAGCCCCTCGCCCGGATTCGCCGGATCGTGTTGCGCCTCGTCTTCGGAGCGCTGGTCATCGGCGTGCTCGTGGGCGGCGGCACGGCGTTCCGCGTCTGGCAGGTCGCCCGCGTCGACGACTGGACGAAGGCCGACATGGCGATCGTCCTCGGTGCCGCGCAGTACAACGGCGTCCCGTCCGACGTGCTCGCGGCACGCCTGGAGCACGCGCTCGGCCTCTACCAGGAGGGCGTCGTCGGCTACATCGCCACGACCGGTGGCCGGCAGCCCGGTGACAACTTCACCGAGGGCCAGGTCGGCAAGTTGTGGCTGGTCAAGCGCGGTGTGCCGGAGGACAGGGTGCTCCAGGTCGGCGAGGGCGCGGACACGCTCGGGTCGTTGCGGGCCGTCGCGTCCGTCGCCAAGGAACGCGACCTGAAGACCGCTGTGATCGTCAGCGACCCGTGGCACTCGCTGCGCGCCCGCACGATGGCCGAGGACGCCGGTCTGCACGCCTGGACGTCGCCGACCCGCAGCGGTCCGAACGTGCAGACGCGCGAGACGCAGTGGTTCTACATCAAGCGCGAGACCGGAGCGTTGCTGTACTACCGCCTGATGAAGGCTCACGCGGGCGTGTTCGACGAGCTCAAGCTCCCTAAAATCGGCTGATGGGATACACCGGCCACGACGCGGAGCGCCTGCTCTCCGAAGACCCCAAGAGCGCCGCGCTGCCGGGCGCCCGCACCGACACGCGCACGCCGTTCTCCCGTGACCGTGCCCGCGTGCTGCACTCCGCGGCGTTGCGCAGGCTCGCCGGCAAGACCCAGGTCGTCGGCCCCGGTGAGGGCTCCGAGGTCACCGGTGTGCCGCGCACGCGCCTGACGCACTCGCTGGAGGTCGCGCAGATCGGCCGCGGCATCGGTGAGGAACTCGGCTGCGACCCCGACATCGTCGACACGGCCGGCCTCGCGCACGACATCGGGCATCCGCCGTTCGGGCACAACGGCGAGAGGGCGTTGAACGAACTCGCGGGTCCGTGCGGCGGGTTCGAGGGCAACGCGCAAACGTTCCGCATCCTCGCTCGCCTCGAACCCAAGACCGCGCACGGACTGAACCTCACACGTGCCGTGCTCGACGCGTCGACGAAGTACCCGTGGACGCGCACGCCGGGCATCGTGAAGTTCGGCGTGTACGACGACGACCTCGAAGTGTTCGAGTGGATGCGTGCGGGCGCACCGGACCGTGAGCGGTGCATCGAGGCGCAGGTGATGGACTGGTCCGACGACGTGGCGTACTCGGTGCACGACGTCGAGGACGGCGTGCTGGCCCACCGCATCAGCCTCGGTGCGCTCGCCCGTCCCGACGAACGGGGCGCCATCGCGTCGCTCGCCGCGAAGACGTTCTCCGACGAGTCCGTGGCCACGCTCGAAGCCACCGCCGAGGAACTGCTGAAACTGCCGGTGATCGAGTACTGGACCGACCGCGAGTACGACGGCTCGCTCGGCGCGCAGGTGGCGTTGAAGAACCTCACCAGCGAACTGGTCGGCCGCTTCGCCTCCGCCGCCGTCACCGCGACCCGCGCTGTACACGGCGACGGGTCGCTGACGAGGTACAACGCCGCGCTGGAGGTCCCGAAGCAGGTCGCGGCGGAGGTGGCGCTGCTCAAGGCGATGGCCGTCCGGTACGTGATGAGCGACCCGGCGCGCCTGGCCATGCAGGCGAAGCAGCGCGACCTGATCACCGATCTCGTCGCCCGCCTGATGGAGCGCCCGACGCTGCTCGACCCGGCGTTCCGCCCGGTGTTCGCGGCCGCTTCCTCTTACGCCGCAAGGCTTCGCGTCGTCATCGACCAGGTCGCGCTGCTCACCGACGCGCAGGCCGTGGCCTGGCACCGCGCATCGGCGTAGGTTCGAGGGGGTCCGTGCCGAAGTCCGATCCTCGGGGAGAATCTGTGACCGACCAGGCCGACTTCGCCCTCAACCTGCACCGCGTCGCCGTACCCGATCCGTCGTCGAACGCGTGCTGGTCGCCGTTCTCGGTGGCCAGCGCCCTCGCACTGGCCCGCGAAGCCGCCCGCGGCGAGACCCGCGCCGAACTCGACGGCCTGCTGCGGGACTTCGACGCCTCGGACGCCACGGACGTGCCCGAACTGGCCGTCGCGAACACGTTGTGGGCCGACGACGACCTGACGATCGACCCCGGCTTCTCGCTCGCCGGTTCGGTGCGGCGCACGGCGTTCTCCGACCCCGCGACGGTCCGCAAGCTCGTCAACACCGACGTCGCCGAGACCACCCGCGGCCTGATCCCCGAACTGCTGACGGACGCGCCGCCCGCGGACGCCGCCGCGATCATCGTGAACGCCCTGTACCTCAAGGTCGGCTGGCTGAACCCGTTCTCCGACTGGGAGACCGCCGCGAAACCTTTCCACGCGCCCGGCGGCGACGTGGACGTGCCGACGATGAAGGTGACCGAGAAGTTCCGCTACGCCCGCCACGACGGCTGGCAGACGATCGTGCTGCCCGCCGACTCGGGCGTCGAGACGCTGATCCTGCTGCCGGACGAGTCGCTGGACCAGCCGCTGAGCCCGTCCGTGCTCGCCGCGCAGAACTTCACCCGGCTCGAACTCTCACTGCCCAAAGTGGACGTACGGGCGAGGTTCAACCTCAAGAACACGTTGCGGCAGTTGGGGGTCGAGCGCATGTTCACGCGCGGCGCCGACTTCTCCGGCCTCTCACCGGACGAGCGGATGTTCGTCGACGACGTCGTGCACGAGGCCGTGCTGCGCCTGGACGAGCAGGGCCTCGAAGGCGCGGCGGCCACCGCCGTCACGTTCCGGACGGTGTCGATCGAGATCCCGGTGGACCCGATCGTGGTGACCGTCGACCGGCCGTTCCTGGTCGCGGTGCGGCACGCGCGGTCCGGCGCGATCTACTTCCTCGCGCAGGTCGCCCGTCCTTGACCGGTCAGACCACCTTCGCGCTGGACCTCCACCGCGTCGCCGTGCCCGATCCCGATGCCAACGCGTGCTGGTCGCAGTTCTCCGTCGCCTGCTGGTCGACGTGTTCGACCCGTTGGCCGCGCTCGGCCAGGACCGAGGGCTGGCAGACGATCGCGTTGCCCGCCGGGTCGGAGGTGGAGGCGCTGGTGCTGCTGCCGAACCAGTCTCTGGAGCAGCCGCTGCCGCCGTCCGCGTTCGACGTGCGTGACAGCACCGCCGTCGAGCTGTCACTGCCCAAAGTGGACGTTCGGGAGAAGTTCGAACCGCGGGACACGCTGGAGCGGCTCGGCGTGGGCACGATGTTCACTCCCGGAGCCGACCTCGGCGGGCTCTCGCCTGACCCGCTGTTCGTCAGCGCGGTGACCCACGAGGCCGTGCTGCGCCTCGACGAACAGGGCCTGGAAGGCGCTGCCGCGACCGCCGTGACCACTTTCGGGGTCCATTCGCCCTGATGACGAGCGTTTCGCACGGCGAGATCATGATCATGGCTTTACCGTTCCAGCATGACCCAGCACGGTGCCGGCGAGCAGCTCGTCGTGCTCGCCGCGGCGGGCGCCACCCAGATCACCTGCTTCAGCGGCGTCACCATTCCCGTCCTGCTCAGAACCGAGTGCTACGCGAAGGCGCTGGCCAGGGCGCTGGGCCTGGCGCCGACGCCGGAGCTGCAGCGCGACGGCGTGTTACCGCAGTGCGTGTTCTTCATCCACGAGTACGCGCTGCAGACCGTGGTCGGCGGCAACCGGCTGATGGAGGACCAGGTCCTGCACCTGCTGTTCCACGCGCCGTCGATCCGGATCGTGCCGGCCAGCGCGGGCGGGGCGGCAGCCGTCGGGCTCGACTACGCGCTCGTCCAGTACGAGCACGAGCCGCCGCTGGTCTACCTCGCGAACTGGACGCTCGCCAGTGACACCGCGACCGTGGAACGGGCCGTGGCCATTTTTCAGCGCATGCACGCCGTCGCTCTCGACAACGAGCGGTCGCGTGACGTGCTGATGGAGTACGTGGCCGTCTACGACCGCTAAGGGGTGTTGCGGCGCAGGAACAGCCGCATACCGTCCTCGCCCGGAAGCGCGCACAGCAGCAGTTTGACGTTCTGGTGCCGCACCGGAACCGCGCACGAGTCGCCTGCCAGCAATGTTCCCGCGAGCAGGCCGGCCGACTCGTGGTCGATGTCCAGCACGAAGTCGTTGCTCATGGATGGACCCTATGAGCTGGCCGCCTCGCAACCCAGTCACCCAAAGGTGTTGTCACGTTCCGGTGGACTGTCTCGTCCACAGGGAATGACGAGGATCAAGGGAATCACGAAGAAGGACGCGGGCCCGCTGCTCAAGGCCGTGTACTGGTTCGCGCGGCGTGAGTTCGGGGCGGTGCCGGAGCCCGTCACGGTGATGGCGCACCACCCGAAACTGCTGATGGCGAGCGGTCGCCACGAGCTGGCGGTCAAGAAGGCGATCCACGGGCCGTTGTTCGAGCTGTGCGTCTACCGGACGGCGGTGAAGCTCGGCTGCTCGTGGTGCGTGGACTTCGGCGCCATGCTGATGAAGCACGGAGGCCTCGACATCGAACGCCTCAAGCACATCGACGAGTACGCCACCTCACCGCTGTTCACCGACCTCGAACGCAAGGCGCTCGCCTACGCCGACGCGATGACCGACACGCCCGTCGCCGTCACCGACGAGCAGGTCGCGGAGCTGGAGAACTTGCTGGGGCGCAAGGAACTCATCGCGCTGACCTACCAGATCGCGCTCGAGAACCAGCGGGCCCGGTTCAACAGCGCGTTCGACATCAAGGACCAGGGCTTCACCAGTGGTGATGCCTGCCGCGTACCGACAAACTAGAGCGGTGGAGAAGATCGCCCTGACGGGTGCGCAGGAGACCATGCTCGCCACGCTGTACGGCAGGGCGCTCGACAGCGAGCGCCCCGCGTCCGTGCTGCACGACACCGAGGCCAAACGCGCCGTCGATCGCATCGACTACGACTTCGGCAAGACCGGGATGAACACGACGTCGGCGGTCGGCGTCGCCATCCGGGGGCGGGTGCTCGACGACTGGACCCGCGAGTTCCTCCGGCGCAATCCCTCCTGCACGGTCCTGCATCTGGCCTGTGGGCTGGACACTCGCGCGCATCGGATCGAACGGCCGGACACCGTGCGGTGGATCGACGTCGACATGCCGGACGTCGTCGCGTTGCGGCACAAGCTCTTGCCCACGCCCCAAGGCGACTACCGGCTGGTGGCGTCGTCGGTCACCGAGGACGCGTGGCTCGCCGAGGTGCCCGCCGACCGTCCGGTCGTCGCGGTGTTCGAGGGCCTCTCGATGTATCTCACGCAGGCGGAGGGCCATGCGCTGATCAGCCGGATCACCCACCGGTTCGCCGGTGGTGAGCTGCTGTTCGACGTGTACGGCTCGTGGGGAATCAAGCTGCAGAAGCTCGTGCCGGCCGTGCGCAACGCCGGCGCGGTGTTGCACTGGGGCGTCGACGATCCTCGCGAGATCGAGGCACTGCGTCCCGGACTGACCACAGTGGACGCCTGGCGCAGCGTGGACCTGCCGCACCTGGACGCGTTGCCCAGGTCCGGCAGGATCCAGATGAAGGTCGTCAGCGCGATCCCGAAGCTCCGCGACGTCGGGAAGCTGCTGCGACTGCGGTGGTAGTTCAGGAGTCGATGACGAAGTCGAACTTGGCGGTGTAGCGGTTGCCGACGAGCGGGCCGAGCTCGACCTCGCACTCGCGGTCGAGGTAGGCGTCGCGCCGGTTCAGGTAGGGCATGTTCATCCCGTACGCCCTGAGGTTGTCCGGGAAGAACAGCTGCGTGGTGAGGATCGGGCCGCCCCGCGCCTGCACCTTGACGTGGATGTGCGGGGTGCGGCCCGGGTAGTCCTTCGGCACGATCGTCTCCAGCACGTACGCGCCGGAGGCGTTGCTGAACTGGTGGCCGCGCATCTTGAACGTGGTGTTGTCGTACACACCCCGGTCGTCCGCCTGCCAGAAGTCCAGCAGTGCGTTGGGAATCGGCGCGCACTTCATCGTGTAGACGAACCCGGTGATGCTGAGCACGATCCCGGTGACGCCGGGGGTGCGCAGGTTCGTGCGCTGCGGGGAGTTCCGCTTGAAGTAGGGACCTTCGATGTTCGACGGGGTGTCGTCGTCATCGACGCAGGTCGGGGTCAGGGGGAGAGGCGCGCTGCGCGCCGTGGTGGTGCCGGCGGCGGTCAGTGCGACCACAGCGGCCGCACCGGTCGCCAGGAACGCCCGGCGTGAGGGGTTGTCATGTTCGGGCATGTTCGAACTCCGGTGGTTGCAACCCGCGGCAGGGGGCTTGGGCTGGACCAGCGGACAGGACGTTAGCGACGAAACGATCCCGGCTCCAGTTACGGTCCAGACCAAAACCCGTCAGAACGCGACGTGGGTGAGCTTGTCCGGGTTCGCGATGTCGTAGACGGCCACGACCTTGCCCTCGTGCACGGTGAACAACGTCACGCGCGCCGTCACGTCGCCGTACGCCGGCATGGTGAAGCCGAGCTCACCGTTGACGAACACCGGCCGGTGCTCCTCCGGGAAGCCGTACTTGCGGATGAGACCGAGGAAGAAGCGCGCCACCTTGTCCGCGCCGGTGACCGTCTGGACCGCGGTGCGCACCTTGCCGCCGCCGTCGCCGATCATCACCGCGTCCGGGTGCAGCAGGGCGAGCACGGCGTCGAGGTCCCCGTTCGCCATGGCCCGCAGGAACTTCTCCAGCACCTCCTGCTGCTCGGCCAGCGCCGCGCGGGGCGGCGGTTCGGCGTCCGCGACGGCCTTGCGGGCACGGGACGCGTGCTGGCGCGCGGAGGCCTCCGAGACCTGCAGCACCTCGGCGATCTCGGTGAACGGCAACGAGAACGCGTCGTGCAGCACGAACGCCACGCGCTGGTCCGGGGTGAGCCGGTCGAGCACCACCAGCGCCGCCATCCGCACGCCGTCGGAACGCACCACGCTCTCCAGCGGGTCGTCCTGCTCACCGGTCGTGAGCAACGGCTCCGGCAGCCACGAGCCGACGTACGTCTCGCGGCGCACGGCGGCCGAGCGCAACCGGTCGAGGCAGATGCGGCTCACCACGGTCGTGAGCCACCCACGGGCGTCTTTCACGCCGTCGGCCTTCGCGAACCGGGGCCACGCCTCCTGCACGGCGTCCTCGGCGTCGGCGAGACTGCCGGTCAGCCGGTAGGCGACGCCGATGAGGTGCGTCCGGTGGAGTCCGAAGACGTCAGCGGTGGTCACGCTTGGCAGTTTGCCAGGGCATTAGACTCAGAGACGTGGCAGGACGCATCAGGGAAAGCGACATCGCATTGGTGCGTGAGCGCAGCCGGATCGACGAGGTCGTCGGTGACCAGGTTTCGCTGAAGCGGGCGGGCGGGGGCGCGCTCAAGGGATTGTGCCCGTTCCACGACGAGAAGACGCCGTCGTTCAACGTGCGCCCGTCGCACGGCACGTTCCACTGCTTCGGCTGCGGCGAGGGCGGCGACGTGATCGCCTTCGTGATGAAGGTCGAGCACCTGTCGTTCGTGGAGTCCGTCGAGCGGCTCGCGGACCGTGCGGGCATCCACCTCACCTATGAGGGCGGCGGCGCGACGATCCAGCGCGACCGGGGCACGCGCGGCAGGCTCATCGAGGCGCACAAGGTGGCCGCCGAGTACTACGCGGAGCAGCTCGCGACGCCCGACGCGCAGCAGGCGCGGGAGTTCCTGGCCGAGCGCGGGTTCGACGAGGCCGCCGCCCGCCAGTTCGGCTGCGGTTTCGCGCCCGGCGGCTGGGACAAGCTCACCAAACACCTGCTGGGGCGTGGGTTCGAGCTCCAGGAACTGATCAAGTCACAGCTCGTCAAGGAGGGCAAGCAGGGGCCGATCGACCGGTTCCACCGGCGGCTGCTGTGGCCCATCAAGGAGATCAGCGGCGACGTCGTCGGGTTCGGCGCGCGGCGGATCTTCGACGACGACCCGATCCAGGCGAAGTACCTCAACACCAGCGAGTCGATGATCTACAAGAAGTCGCAGGTGCTGTTCGGGCTCGACCAGGCCAAGCGCGAGATCGCCAAGCGCAAGCAGGCGGTCATCGTCGAGGGCTACACCGACGTGATGGCGATGCACCTGGCCGGCGTGCCGACGGCGGTCGCCTCCTGCGGCACGGCGTTCGGCACGGACCACATGAACGTGCTGCGCAGGCTGCTGATCGACGACGACGTGAACGGCGAGGTCATCTTCACCTTCGACGGTGACGAGGCCGGCCAGAAGGCCGCGCTCAAGGCGTTCGAGGGGGAGCAGCACTTCTCCGCGCAGACCTACATCGCGGTCGCGCCGGACGGCATGGACCCGTGCGAACTGCGGCAGGCCAAGGGCGACGTGGCCGTGCGCGACCTGGTGGCGCGGCGCATCCCGCTGATCGAGTTCGCGATCAAGGCCCAGCTCAAGGCGTACGACCTCGACTCGGTGGACGGCCGCGTCGAGGCTTTGAAGAAGATGGTGCCGTTCGTCGGGCAGATCAAGGACAGGGCCAAGCGCGACGGGTACGCGACGCGTCTGGCCTGGTGGGTGGGCTGGGACGACGAGGCGATGGTCGTGCGCCGGGTCCGTCAGGTCTCCAGCGGCAAGACGCCGGTCGCGACCCCTCAACGGGCCGATCCGAACCAGATCGCGCTGAGCGTGGAGGTCGACGGCCCGGCCCGGCCGAACCCGCGCGACCCGAGGCTGATCTTCGAGCGGGAGGTGCTCAAGATCGCGCTGCGGCTGCCCGAGTACGCGGGGCCGCTGTACGACTCGCTGCCGGACGAGTCCTTCACGGACCCGGCGTACGTGGCGCTGCACCGGGCCATCCGCGAGGCCGGCGGCGCCTCCTGCGGGCTGGAGGGCTCCGCGTACCTGGACGCGATCTCGCAGTCGTGCTCGCACGCGTCGGTGCGGTCGGTGATGACCGAACTCGCCGTGGAACCGTTGGCGGTCAAGCAGAACGACGAGTTCCGCTACGTGTCGATGGTGATCGCGCGGCTGCAGGAGGTGCAGGTCGGCAAGCAGGTCGAGGACGTGAAGTCGCGCCTGCGACGGCTGTCCCCGATCAAGGACGCCGACGAGTACCGGGCGCTGTGGGGAGACCTGGTGGCGATGGAGGAGTACCGCAAGGCGCTCCTGCAGCAGAGTGCTGGAGTGCTGTAGTGGGGTTGTTCCGACGGGTGTTCGGCGATGGCGCGCCGGACGGGTTCACCGGTGTGCTGGAGCGCGACGAGACCGTGATCGCGCACGCGCCTGTGCAGACCGGCGGTCACCTGGTGGCGACGTCGCTCGGGCTGTGGGTGCCAGGCGAGTCGCCGCGGCGGATCGGCTGGCACCTGATCAGCAAGGTGAAGTGGGAGGGCGCGCTGCGGGTGGTCGAGGCCGTCGAGGCCTCCACCGAGGGCGCCGTGGTGTTGCTGGAAGACCTTCCCGCGCAACGGTTCGCGCTGGACGACCCGCGCCGGGTGCTGCGGGCGATCAGCCAGCGCGTCGAGGGGTCGATCCGGGTGCGGGAACGCGTCGAGTCGCCCGGCGTGTGGATTCTGCAGCGCAAGATCCCCGGCCGTGACGGCGTTGTGTGGCAGGCGCGCGGGGATGCGGGCGTGGATCTCGCTGACGTGCGCTCGGCCGTGGCGGTGTTCGCCGAGGGGCTGGCACGCTAGCAGTACGCGTGTACTGTTAGTCGTATGTGGGATCCGGCGCAGTATCTGGCCTTCGCCGATCACCGTGCGAGGCCGTTCTACGAACTTGTGGCGCGCGTGCGGGCTTCGGAGCCTCGCCGCGTGGTGGACGTGGGCTGCGGGCCCGGCAATCTGACCGCGTCGCTGTCCTCGCGGTGGCCTTCGGCCGTGGTCGAGGCGTTCGACTCGTCGCCGGAGATGGTCGAGGCGGCGCGGGCGGCCGGCGTCGATGCCCGCGTGGACGACGTGACGACGTGGGAACCGTTGCCGGACACCGATGTCGTGGTGTCCAACGCGGTCCTGCAATGGGTCGCGTCACATCCCACGATCGTGTCCAAGTGGATCGCGGCGCTGCCGTCCGGCGCGTGGCTCGCGTTCCAGGTCCCCGGCAACTACGCGGACCCTTCGCACCGCCTGATCCGTGAGGTGGCGGGGGAGGCGTTGGCGCACGTTTTCCGTGCGGAGAAACCGGTTCTGGACCCTGTGGACTACGCGGACCTGCTCGGTGACTGCGCTGTCGCGGACGTCTGGGAGACCACGTACGTGCAGCGGCTCACCGGACCGGACCCGGTGCTCGAATGGGTGACTGGCACGGCTTTGCGGCCGGTGCGCGCGGCACTGTCCTCAACGGACTGGGAGGCCTATGTCGCGGAACTGGCGCCGCGGCTGCGTGAGGCGTATCCCCAGCGAGCCGACGGCGCCACTTGGTTCCCGTTCAGGCGGATCTTCGCGGTAGCGCAGGTGTGAGTCCCGTCACGTTCGCGGCGTCACCGGAGGCGTGTAGGCCTTGCCGTTGGTCTCCTCCTCCTGGTGGCGCCACGGAGCCTTCTCCGCTGCCTTTCCGGCGGCGTCCGCGGCCTTTCCCGCAGCGTCCGCGGCCAGATCCTTGGCCTGAACTGCGGCTTCGAACGCCTTGTCCTTCGCCTGTGCCGCCGTCTTGCGCACCGTCGGGTTCGCGGTGAAGCGGTGCCAGAGGCGCACGATCTGGTCGTAACGCTCTCGTCCGGCCTTCGCGCCGAGCACGTAGCCGATCGCCGCGCCGACCAAGATGCCCTTCATGTGACGTCTCCTCTCGCATCGTGCCTGGTCAGAGTCTGTGTTGCGGCCAAGTGGGGGGTACCTGCAAAACCCCTTTCCAGGCTCATGTAGAGTTACCCACTGTCAGGAGGAACCAAGCCTGACGAGCTAGAACAACCGAACATTCCCCCATAGCTCAATTGGCAGAGCATGCGACTGTTAATCGCAGGGTTACTGGTTCGAGTCCAGTTGGGGGAGCTACCGCCTAGACCCTAGTCCACCGACTGGGGTCTTTCGCTTTGTGCGGGTTTGCTTCAGCTTGGGGTGCATGGCCCGCTACGCGAATCTTCGTCGCATCTCCTCGCTGGACCCGGTCGCGGACCACGAGGAGATCATGCGGATCTCGGCCGGCCTGGAGTTCCCGTGGGACTACCAGAAGTCGCTGGAGATGGCGCTGTTCCGCACGTACTGCGTCCCGACGATCTCGGGCCTGCTGGAACGCACCGGCGAGTTCGAACGGCGGCCGCAGAAGCGCTACGACGACACCGCGATCCTGATGGCCGAACTCGTCGAGCACGGCTACGACTCCCCGCGCGGACGTGAGGCGCTGCGCGTGGTCAACCGCCAGCACGGCCGTTACGACATCTCGAACGACGACATGCGCTACGTGCTGGCGACGTTCGTCTACGACCCGATCGACTGGCTCCAGCGCTACGGCTGGCGCCCGCTGACGCACAACGAACGGCTGGCGGGCTTCCACTTCTACCGCGCGGTCGGCACCCGCATGGGAATCCGGGACATCCCGGCCGGCTACGACGAGTTCCTGGCGTTCAAGACGGCCTACGAGCAGAAGCACTTCGTGTTCGCGCCGTCGAACCGCCGCATCGGCCAGTACACGCTCGACCTGTTCTGCTCGTGGTATCCGTCCGTGGCGCGTCCTGTGGTCGCACGAGCCGTGGTCGCGATGCTGGATCCGGCGATGGTCCGCGCGTTCGGCTTCACCGCCCCGCCTTCGTGGGTCGGCGCCGTAGGACGGCAGGCGTTGCGCCTGAGGGCTTTCGTGGTGCGTCAGATGCCGGTGCGGAAGGGTTTCAAGCTCACGAGCACCCCCAACCGCACCTATCCGGGCTACCCGCGCGGCTACCGGCCGTCGGACCTGGGCGCGACCTCCAGCACCGCCCGCTGACCGTTGAGCACGAAGCCCATCGCCTTCAGGAACTCGTTGCCGGGCTTGAAGTCGTCCAGCCGGACGTGCACGCGCGTGACTTCGGGAAAGCGTTCGGTGAGCGCCCGTGCCATCTCCCGTCCGATGCCCCACCGGCGCAGGTCCTTCGGCACCAGGAAGAACCTGATGTCGGCCTGGCCCGGCGCGGGGTGGTCCACCACGAGGTCCACGAACCCGATCATGCCCTGAGCCTGCGCGACCAGCAGGTGCTTCTGCTCGAACGCGGCACCCTCGGGCAACGCGTAGAAGAGACTTTGCACATCACCGGGTCCAGAAGGATGGCCCGTGGCAGCCTGGAACCAGTCGTCGCAGTCGGCGAACAGCGCCAGCACCCCGGGCTCGTCCGCCGGGGTGAAGTCGCGGAGGGTCAAACGCACGTGTCCAGCCTATGTGTCGCTCGCCACGGGGGTGCGCAAGGGCCGTTCGGCGTGATCGGTATCCTCCACGACGCAGCGTGAGCGGGGGGAAGTAGCTCAGTTGGTCAGAGCAGCGGACTCATAATCCGTCAGGTCGTGGGTTCGAGCCCCACCTTCCCCACTAGAACTACCAGTGCGACGGGGCTCCTCGAAGATCCAGGATTGATCGTCTGTCCATGTCGCCGTCCAGCAGTACTCGCGCCAACCCGGCCCACCGCACCCCGCGACTCGCTTAAGGTGCCGGAATGGCGGAGGACGGGTTCGTCGAAGTACGCGGGGCCAACCGGGGCAACAACGTGCTCCCGCACCTCTTCGCCGTGGCGTTGATGGTCACCGGACCGATCGTCTACGCGGCCAACGACGGTGGCACCGTCGGCATCGTGCTCACCGTGGTGATGCTGCCGCTGGGCATCGCCGTGTGGCGCGGTACCGAGCGCGCCAAGCGGCGGCTGCTGCGTCTGGACGCGGTGGGTCTGCCCGCGATCGCCGTGGTCCTGTCGGTGGAGCCGATCAGCGAGGACCCCACGGTCCGCGTCCGGCTCCTGATCAAGGGCCCGGACGTGCCCGAGTTCGTGATCGAGCACGACGCCAGATACGACCCCAGCCTGAAGCCGGGGAACAAGCTCGTCGCGTCGGTCGACCCCGACGACCACCGCGACTTCGAACTGGACTATTAGGGAAGGTCGTGGGTTCGCGCCCCACCTTCCCCACAAGATCTACTGCGCGCGCAGGCCGTCGACGTAGATCGACAGGAAGCGGCGCCACTCGCCGGGAGAATCGCGGATCACCTGGGCCATGGCCCTGGTCAGCGTGGCCATGTCCGTGATCGAGAAATCAGGACGCAGGCCGCCGCCGGCGATGGCGTGCATGATCAGGGTCTCGGCGTGGCCCGCGCCGCGGTGACAGGCTGAGACGACTTCCGGGGCGTTCGGGAGGTCGCGGGCCAGGATGTCGTTGAGTCCGCGGTCTTCTGCCTGCAGGGCGTAGAGGTCTTCGAGGTAGACGACGAACGCGTGCCACGGGTCCTGGTCCACCAGGGCCTTCTCGCCGATGACGTCCAGGGCGGCGAGGCGTTCCGGGAAGATCGCCGACACCAGGTCCTCGCGGGTCGGGAAGTGCTTGTAGAGCGTGCCGATGCTGACTTCCGCGCGGCGTGCGATGTGTTCCATGGGGACGTCGAGGCCGCGTTCCGCGAACAGCTGGGTGGCCGCTGCCAGCAGCTTCTCCCGGTTGCGTGCCGCGTCCGCACGCAGGGGCTTCGACGCGGTGACCATGGGCGGGATCCTACTCGTGGGTTAAGTCGAGGGTGCCCTCAAGTTTTGTGGTAGCGTCGGTCCGGTAAGTCGAGGGTTACCTCGAATTAGCGTTCGGAAGGACGAAACCCATGTCTCCCACCGCAGTTGTGCTCGGGGTCGGCCCTGGGCTCGGCATGTCCATCGCGCACCGGTTCGGTCGCGAGGGCTACGACGTGGTGCTGATCTCGCGCAGCGCCCAGCGGCACGAGAGCTACCTGGCTTCGCTTGCCGAGGCGGGGGTGAAAGCGCGGGCGTTCGCGGCCGACGTGCGTGATCGCGTACAGCTGTCGTCCACTTTGGACTCGATCGGGCCGGTCGACGTCGCCTACTACGGGCCGGGTGCGACCGACCTGAACGACATGCCCGGTGAGATCACGACGACCACGTCCGACGAGGCGCGTGCCGCCATGGATTGGCTCTACCCGGCGATCGACGTCACGCAGCACGTGCTGCCGGGCGTGGTCGAGCGCGGAGGCGGGCTGCTGTTCGCCGGCGGACTGAGTTCGGTGCTGCCGATGCCGGTGCTCGGTGCTCTCGCACTGTCGTCGGCCGCGCTGCGGAACTACGCGCTGACGCTCAACGCGGCGCTCGCGGACAAGGGCGCCTACGCGGGCACGCTCACCATCGGCGGCGTGGTCGAACGCGGCGACATCCACAAGCTGGTCGAGTCCAGGCCCGAGCAGTTCGGGGGTCTGGCCGGACACACGCTCGACCCGGACGACATCGCCGAGACCGCGTGGCAGATGTTCGTGAAGCGGGACCGCGCGGAGGAGGTGTTCAACGTTCTCTAGAGGTACGAACCGGGGGTGTGGCCGAGTGAGCGGCGGAAGACGTCGATGAACGCGCTCGCGGTCGCGAATCCGCACTGCAGAGCCACGGCGGTGACGGGCTGGCCCTCGGCCAGCAGGCGCAGGGCGTGGTAGAGCCGCAGCTGCGTGCGCCACTGGGGGAAGGTCATGCCCATCTCGTCGCGGAACAGCCTGGTGAGCGTCCTGCCGCTCGCGCCGGCCTCCCGTCCCAGCGCTTCGAGACCGCGTGCGTCCGAGGGGGCGGTCTCGAGTGTCGCGCAGACCGCCGCGAGCCTGGGGTCGTGGGCGGCGGGGACGCGCACGGGTTGTTCGGACGCGGTGGCGAGTTGGTCGAGCAGCACCGAGCGCATTCGTTTGCCCGCAGGGGTTTCTCGGTCGGTGAGCTCTGTGTAGGTGATCAGAAGTTCTCTCAGTAGTGGCGAGACTGCGAGAGCTGTCGGCTCGTGGAGCTTCAACGGATTCTGCGTGAGGCCGAGGAAGTGCAGCCGTGTGACGCCGTACGCGCGGTGCGAGTGCACGGCGCCGGACGGGATCCACAACGCACGGTGCACGGGCGCGATCCATCTCGACGTCTCGGTGTGCACGGCCACGACGCCGCGGCTGGCGTAGACGATCTGGTGTTCGTCGTGCCAGTGCGCGCTGACACCACTGGCGGCTGCCAGGTCGCGGCTCGTGGTCGGCGCCGCCGGCAGATGGCGAGAATTCGACATACATCGGCAGAATATCGGAATCGCGAACGTACCGGACGGGGCCACGATCGGTACGTGAACAACTCTCGCTGGCGGATGTCGGTCCTGGTCGCCGGTCACGCGGTGGACGACCTCTACCAGGGCGCGGTGCCGGCAATCGTGCCTTTCTTCGTGCTCGAACGCGGTTACAGCTATCTCGCGGCGGCCGGCATCACGGTCGCCGCGACGCTGCTGTCGTCGGTCGTGCAGCCGTTGTTCGGGGTGCTGACGGATCGGCGGCCCATGCCGTGGCTGGTTCCCGTGGGCATGACGCTGGCGGGTGTGGGCATCGGGTTGTCCGGGCTGAGCGACTCGTACGTCCTCACGTGGCTCGCGATCGCGTTGTCCGGTCTCGGCGTCGCCGCGTACCACCCGGAAGCCGCTCGTCTCGCGCGTCGCGTCGCGCAGGACAGTCACGTCGGCATGAGCTGGTTCGCGGTGGGCGGCAACGTCGGGTTCGCGCTGGGACCGGTGCTCGTCACGCCGGTGCTGGCGTTCGGCGGGCTCGCGTGGAGCCCGTTGCTCGCCGTTCCCGCGCTGGTGGGAGGCGTGTTGACGTTCGCTGCTTTGCGTGGCGTGCACGGCGCTTCGGCCGCGGTCCCGGTGGTGGTGGGTCGCGACGACTGGGGCCAGTTCGGTCGGCTGACCGCGGTGATCGTCGCGCGGTCGATGGTGACGTTCGGGCTCGGGACGTTCCTCGCGATCTGGGTGACGCAACGGGTCGGCGGCGGTCCGGCGGCCGGCGCGGCGGCGCTGGTCGTGCTGTTCGGGGCCGGTGCCGCCAGCACGTTGCTCGGCGGCGTGCTGGCCGGGCGGTTCGGGCGCGTCCGGGTTCTGCAGGTGTCCTACGCGGCTGCGATACCTGCCGTCGCGGGCGTCGCGTTGGTGCCCGGTCCTGCCGTGTACCTGATGGTGGCGCTTACTGCCGTGGCGTTGTACGTGCCGTTCTCGCTGCACGTCACCCTCGGCCAGGACTACCTGCCCAACCGTCTCGGCACCGCCAGCGGCGTCACGCTGGGCCTCGCCGTCAGCGTCGGTGGCTTGGGATCGCCGGTGGTCGGTGCCGTCGCGAGCGCTACGAACCTCCAGTGGGGCCTGCTGTCTCTCGTAGTGCTGCCCATCGTCGCGTGGGTGGCCGCACGCGGTTTGCGATCACCTGTGCGCGTGTAGCTCGATGCGGGCTCTAGCCGCTGTGACTACCGTGGAGCGCGTGCGAGTGGCGACCTGGAACGTGAACTCCGTCAAGCAACGCGTGCCCCGCCTGCTGCCGTGGCTCGACCAGCGACAGCCGGACGTCGTGTGCCTGCAGGAGACGAAGCTGGCCGACGACGCCTTCACCGCCCTGCTCGGAGACGCCCTGAAGGAACGCGGCTACGAGGTGGCGCTGTTCGGCGAAACCCAGTGGAACGGCGTGGCCCTCCTCTCCCGCGTGGGCCTGGAAGACGTAGCTGTAGGCGTAGCCGGCGCACCGGGCTTCCCGCACGTCGAGGCCCGCGCCGTAGCTGCGACGTGCGGCGGCGTGCGCGTCCACTCGCTGTACGTGCCGAACGGCCGTGAGCCCGAGTCGGACCACTACAAGTACAAGCTCGAATGGCTCGCCGCCCTGCGCGACGTGCTGGAGGCAGGGCCTTCTGACGCACTGGTGTGCGGCGACATCAACATCGCGCCGGCCGACGCCGACCTGTTCGACCCCGAGGCCTACATCGGCCAGACCCACGTCACCGAACCCGAACGCGCCGCCTTGCAGGCCATCGAAGCGTTGGGATTCCACGACGTCGTGCGCGACCGGTGGCCGACGGAGCGGATCTTCAGCTACTGGGACTACCGGGCCGGCATGTTCCACCGCGACCTCGGCATGCGGATCGACCTGATCCTCGCGTCCAGCTCCGTCGCGCCGCGGACCAAGGCCGCCTGGATCGACCGGCACGCCCGCAAGGGGACCGGGCCGAGCGACCACGCGCCGGTGATCGTGGACCTGGACGAGGCTCCTGACGGGGACATCGGGCCCGTGGTGCCGCCGCCGTCCTCGCCGGGTTCGAAGAAGAAGGTCAAGCTGCCGCAGGCGAAGTGACCACTAGATTGATCAGATGGACCCCGGAGTACCCGACGTCCCCTTCGACCGCTGGTGGCACGCGATGCGCGACGTCGCCGCGACCGAGGACACGGCGCTCGCCTGGCGCCGGCACCGGTACACGTTCGCCCACGAGCTCGGGCAAGCGCTGGCCGGCGGTCTGACGGGGCCTGCCGTCTACGGGGTGTGGCTGCAGTGGGGACTGCTGTACGTCGGGCAGACGCTGGAGGCCGGACGCAGGCTGAAGGACCTCGCGATCGGCGAAAGCCACCACCTGGCGAACACGTTCCCTCCCGAGATCTGGCACCGGGTCGTGGTGGTGGGGTGGTCGCAGCTGCCACCGGCTGCCGAGGCGATCGACAGGCTGGGCGTCAAGGCCGTCGGCGAAGGGCTCGAGCACCGGTTGCAGGCCTCGTTGCGGCCGTTGGCCAATGCGGCACGCCGAGTGTCGGACGGCACCTGGCGCGAGGTGGACTGGGAACGCAGCAACTCGCTGGGCGCCCGCACCGGAAGGCAGATCGACGAGCTGTTCGTTGCCCTGCAAGAGATCTGGAACGTCGCGGCGGCGTCGCCGGACGGCGCGGCCCTGCCGTCAGCCGGCCGCGTCGTGTTCCCGTCCCGGATGCTGAGGTCCTGACCGCAGCGTCACGGTGAAGGCGGCCCCGCCCTCCGCGGCGGGCCCGGCCGTGATCGTCCCACCCATCCGCGTAACCAGCCCGTGCACCAACGCGAGCCCCACGCCGGTCCCGACAGGCCGAGAGTCCTGGTAGCGCGCGTGCAGCACCCCGCGGTCGAACGCGACGGCGTAGTCCTCGGCGGCCAAGCCGGGGCCGCCGTCCCGCACCTCCAGCACGGACGACAACGCGAGCACGACGGGACGTCCGGCAGGGGTGACGCGCAACGCGTTCTCCATCAGGCCGTCGATGACCTGCCGTAGGCGCCGGGCGTCGGCCTGCACCACCGGCGAGGACGACACGTCCAGTACGAAGGTCACTCCTCGGGCGTGGCAGCGGGCGTGCCACACCTCGGCTGCCGTGCGGACGACGGGTTCCAGGGACACGGTCGCCATGTCCAGGCGGAAGTCGTCCGCGCCCAGGCGGGCCAGGTCGAGCAGGTCGGTGACCAGGCGGTCGAGGCGGCGGGACTCCTCCAGGATCACGGTGCCCACAGGGGCGACCTGTGCGCCGGAGACGACGCCGTCCGCCAGGGATTCCGCGAAGCCCGTCACTGCGGTGAGCGGGGTGCGGAGTTCGTGGGAGACGGAGAGCAGGAAGTCGCGTTGGCGGGATTCGCTGCGTTGCAACGCGTCCGCGAGCGAGTTGACGGCCGTGCTCACCTCGGCCAGTTCGTGGGTGCCGGCCACCGGGACTCGGAGGTCTCGGCGGCCCGCGCTCATCGCGTGGGCCACGGAGGCGACTCGGCGTAGCGGGCGAGACAGGAACGTGCCCAGGGCGAGGCCGGCGAGGCAGGCCACGGCCAGGCCTATGCCCAGGGCGCCGAGGATGTTGCGGACCAGTTTGCGGTAGGTGCCGGTGGTCTCGGTCTCCTGGACCAGGGCGAAGCCGCCCGCCCCCGACGGACGGGCTTCCACGTTCAGACGGCCGCTCGCCCCGGACACAGGAGAACCTGACAGCACCTCGCGGTAGCCGACGGCGCGGACCGCGCGGACCGCGGCGCGATCGGCGCCCGTGACGTCGCCGGCGGCGGTGATCCGGACGATCGCGATGTCCTGGCCCTCCAGGATCTGTTCCACGCGGTTGTTCGAGATCTGGCCCGCCACGACGTCGGCCTGGGAGCGCAGGAACTCGCGGCTCACCTGTTGCGAGGTCGAGAGCACCAGGCGCAGCGACACGAAGCCGGCGACGACCACGGCCACGAACGCGACTCCCAGGCACAGCAACGCGATCCGGCCGGCGAGGTTCACGACGCGTCCGCCGAGTAGCCGACGCCGCGCACTGTCCTGATTGGACTCAACGAACCGAACTTGGCTCGTAGCTGGGCTATGTGGACGTCAACGGTCCGTGTGCCGGCCACGGACGAGTAGCCCCACACGGCGGACAGCAGCTGCTCGCGCGAGAACACCTGACGTGGATTCTTCATCAGGTACGAAAGCAGCCCGAACTCCGTCGACGTCAACGACACCTCGTCAGCACCGGCGAACGCGCGCCGTTCGCCGACATCGAGCCGTACGGAACCCACCTGCAGAACGTCCGGCGCGGGGCCGGACGAGCGACGTAGGACCGTGCGCACGCGCAGTGCCAGTTCGCGTGGACTGAAGGGCTTGGTGATGTAGTCGTCGGCGCCCAGTTCCAACCCGAGCAAGCGGTCCACCTCGTCGTCTCGGGCCGTCACGAACAGCACCGGCGTCCAGTCACCGGCGGCGCGCATGGCCCGGCAGACCTCGATGCCGTTCAGCACGGGCAGGCCTACGTCGAGCACGACCGCCACGGGCGACAGCGACCGGACCGCGGCCAGTGCCGCGTCCCCCGAGGACTCCAGGTGCACGCCGAAGCCGTCGCGCCTCAGGTACAGCGCGACGAGTTCGGCGATCGCCGGTTCGTCCTCCACGACGAGCACCAGGCCACGTTCCACGCGTTCACCCCGGCTGGTTGATGTCCGACTCGATGCTGTTCAGCGTTGATTCCACATCATCGAGGTCCGACACCGGCGCCTCACCCCGGCACGCCGTCAGCGACACCAGCAGAACCAGAGCCGCGACCCACCTCACTTGGACCCGCAGTGCTCGGACTTGAACTTGGTGACGCGCTCGCCGGCCTTCGCCAGCTTCACGAGCTGCGCGTCCCGCAGCTTCAGCCGTGCGTCCAGGACGTCCGCGCGGGCCGTGTTGCCGGCCTTGCGGGCGTCGGCGGCCTTCTGCTCGATCCACTTCTTCGAGCCCAGGGTCTCGGGACTGCCGTTGATCTTGTCCGTCAGCGCCTTGACCTTGGCCTCGACGCGAGGCACGCGGTTCGAGCAGATCTGCTGCACCTTCTCCGGGCTGATCGTGATCGGTTCCTGCGCCGACGCGGTCCCCGCGCCCAGCAGCAGCATCCCCAGAACGAGCCCACCGATTCGCGAAATGTTCATGGCACAGAACGATGACCGCCCACGATCAGAGCACGGTCCGCCGAATGTTCGGGTTCTGCAAAGATCACCCCGGCAACGTCAGCGCGGCAACGTCAACGCAGGGAGATCCCGCGCGTGGCCGCCGCCTGCGCCATCGGCCGCAACCGGTCCCACACCCGTTCCGACCGCAGCTCCTCCGCCGCGCTCACCGCCCGCAGCCCCACGGCCTGCCCCTCGTCGAGGTCGCCGTCGAGGAAGTGGCACGAGGCCAGCGCGATCAGGCAGAACGTGCCGCTGCGCGCCATCGCCGGCCCGAACCTCTCGATCGCCGCCGACAACGCCGGAATCGCCAGCCGGGTGTCGCCGAGCTCGGCGTGGATCGTGCCGGTCATCGCGGTCAGGTCCGTCTCGTCGTGGAACCGCACCCAGTCCGGCGCGCGTTCAGGGTCCGCGGAGGCGAACGAGTCGTGTGCCTTGCCCAGCGCGCGCAACGCCTCGGCGGAACGGCTTTGGCGCGCGTACGCCCACGCCTCGTTCAAATACATGATGCTCGACGCCAACGGCGCGAAAGCACCCCTCTGGAAGTAAGCCAGCGCATCGCCCGGTGCGCCGTGATGCAGATGCACGCGCCCACGCCGATAAACGATGTTGGTCGTCAGGTCTTCGTCATGACGCGCCAAATCCAGCGCACGGTCGAAATGGTGGTAAGCGGCCCCGACCTGACCGCAGTCGAACGACGTCCACCCGGCCAGGTTGTGCAGATCCGCGACGGCGGACAGCAGGCGCGCCCGCACGGTGTCCGAGGCCTCGGCGGTCAGAAGCTGTTGCGCCCAATAGATCCGCACGACGACGGCGTCGCGGCACGCCCCTCCGCCGTACTGGTAGTCGACCGAGCGCAACGAACGGGTCTGCGCCTCCAGCTGCTCCACGTCGCTCGTGCCGATGCGGCTGGAGTGCGGAGGAGGGAAGAACGCAGGATCCGCCATGGAGTACACCTCTGCGCCGCCGCCGTTGGAATCCGAGCCTAGGGCGCGCACGGTCTGCTGAAAAGGGGGCCGGTGTCGAATGGAATTCTGCGGAAGACGCGATTGAACAGGTATAAATCCGGGTATACCTGCTCTGGCCGGTGCGAGCATTCTGTGCCTATGAGGCGACGCACGCACCTGCGGCTGGTTACTTCCTCCGAGGTCGTGGACACGACGCTGACGGCGGTTCTCAACGCCGAAGACCTGGCTGAGGAGCTCGGCCTCGATCCCGAGGCCCGCGTGACGTGCAGCCGGCATCGGTGCTGGTTGCACCAATGCGTGGCCTCACCGCCGGACACCGCGGCGAATCGTCAGTTCGTCCGGGCCTACCGGACGAGCATCGCGGCGATGAACGCCAGAACGTGCACGCGGTAGAACGACCCGGAAGAACTAAACCTGGTGGGTGAAGACGGCGGCCTCTGGGAGATGACTCGGAGGCCGCTGGCTGTCCTCCGGCACGTCGAGCAACGCCCAGATGATGTGCCGTCCGCCACCGGCCGGCGTCTCGCCCATGGTGAAGTTGCAGACGGCGATGGACGCGACGTTGTGCCGCATGACGTGCCACTGCTTGAGGTCGAAGCGTGCGGTCGTGCGCACCGCAACGGACATCTTGTCGCCGCGCATGCGTAGCAGCAGCGCGAGAGGGCTGTCGTCCTCGATGTGCGACACGAGCTCCACGGCCACCTGCGGCGCCACGTCGAGCAACGCCTGGACGCCCCAGCGTTCGCAGGCGCGTTCGGTGATCCGCTCGGCCACGTGCGGCAGGCAGCGGCACGACGGCAGTTGCGCGTCCACCCGGTCCTCGTGCCTGAGCCGCACCACCGAGGCCAGCGCTTCCGGCGTCGTCGAGTACAGCGGGATGTGCCGGGGGAGACCGCGTGACTCCAGCGTCGACCGCAGCCGGTGATCACTCACGACGAGGCTCAGCGAGATTCCCGGCCAGCGCGCCGCGGACAGCCACACGACGTCGAACAGCACGAGCAGCGCGGGCGACTCGGCGACGAGGTCGTCCAGCTCCACCACCACGCCGACGAGTTCCTTGGTCGCGCAGTCGAGCAGCACGTCCTGCGCGCGCATGTAAGTCGTCCAGTCGAGTTGCCCGCTGAGCCGGACGACGAGCACGCCGTTCTGCTCCCGGACGTCCACCCCGAGGCTGTCACCGGCCATGACCCCGTCCCCTCCTACAGGCACGTTTCCCAAGCCCCCAAGACTGGTGGGGTCACCGCATGGGCCCTAGGGGGTAACTACCCGTGTTTCCACGTTGGTGCCTCCGGGGGACCGCGTTGCAGCGGGAGATCGCACCGACCTAGGGTGCGGCTGTGGGCGGTTCGCTTTCCCCAGGTCGCAGAGGCAATTTGCCTGCTGACACAACTACTTTCGTCGGCCGCAAGCACGACGTCGCCGAAGTGAGGAGGCTGCTGTCCGAGTCGCGCCTCGTCACTCTTACGGGTGTTGGTGGCGTCGGCAAGACACGGCTGGCGTTGCGTGCTGCCGCCGAGACGAGCAGGGCGTTCCGCGACGGGGTGTGGTTCGTCGAACTGGGCGGCGTCACCGACCCGGAACTGGTCGTGCACACCGTTCTGGAGCAACTGGGCGTGCACAACGACACGGTTCGCATGCACCGCACCGTTCTGATGGAACACCTGCACGACCGGCAGGTGCTGATGGTCCTGGACAACTGCGAGCACGTCATCGGGGCCACCGCAGACCTCGTGGACGCGTTGCTGCGCGGTGTCCCTAGCCTGCGCGTGCTCGTCACCAGCAGGGAACGCCTCGGCGTCGACGGCGAACACCTCTGGCAGGTCGCGCCGCTGCCGCAGGACCCGGCGCTGGCGCTGTTCGCCGAACGGGCCGCCGCCGTCGAACCTGGATTCGTCCTCACCGCGCGCAACCACGCCGAGGTCAGCCAGATCTGCGCCCTGCTCGGTGGAATCCCATTGGCCATCGAACTGGCCGCGGTGCGCCTGCGCGTGTTGAGCCTTGACCACTTGTCGTCCAGATTGGACAACACCTTCCGGGTGCTCGTGGAAGGCAAGCGCGGCGGCGATCCGCGCCACCAGACGCTGCACGCCGCGGTCGACTGGAGTTTCCACCTGTGCACGCGGCCCGAGCAGATCCTGTGGGCGCGGGCGTCGGTGTTCTCCGGCACGTTCGACCTGGAGGCGGCCGAACGGGTCTGTTCCGGTGACGGCGTCGCGCCCGATCAGGTCATGCACTCGCTGATGGGCCTGGTCGACAAGTCGGTCGTGGTGTCGGAGCAGCACCCGTCCGGCACCCGGTTCCGGCTGCTGGAGCCGTTGCGCCAGTACGGCCTGGAAAAACTGCGCGAGGCCGGCCGCGAGCAGGTGCTGCGCGAACGGCACCGCGACCACTTCATCGAATGGGCAGAGCGGCGCGAGCGGGAGTGGTTCGGCCCCGCCCAGCCGCAGATCTTCTCGCTGACGCGCCTGGAACACCCGAATCTGCGGTCCGCCCTGGACTTCTGCTTCGACCACGACACCGACCACTGCGTGCATCTGGCCAGCACGCTGTGGTTCTACTGGGCGGGCTGCGGCATGCTCGGCGAGGGCCGCCACTGGCTCGACCGCGCCGTGGCGAGCGCGAAACCCGGCCCCTTGCGGGCCAAGGCGTTGTGGGTCAACGGTTATGTGTCGACGTTGCAGGGAGATCTGCCCGCGTCGACGCGGATGCTGGACGAGTGCCGCGAGTACGCCGTCGCGTCCGGCGACGGTCCCGCGCTCGCCTACGCGACCCACCGCCTCGGTTGCACGCATCTGATCGGCGACGACCTGGACCTCGCGGACAGCCTGTTCGAGGAGGCCATGCGCCTCTACCAGGGCCAGGGCACGGTCAACAGCCACACCATGCTCGCCGGCATCGAACTCGCGATCTCCGCGACGTTCCAGCACGACTTCGTCGCCGCGGAACGGCTCTGCGTCGAGGCCAGGGCCGTCGGCGAGGAACACGGCGAGCTGTGGGCGCAGGCGTACGCGGTCTACGGGCTGGCCCTGTGCGCGTGGGTCAGCGGCGACTTCGTGCGCGCCGACCGGCTCGGCCGGGAGTGCCTGCGGATGAAGCGCTCGTTCCACGACCTGCTGGGCATCGTGCTCGCGACAGAGCTGCTGGCCTGGATCTCCGCCTCGCAGGGCGACGCGGTGCGCGCGGCCACGCTGCTGGGCGCCACCAACGAGATCTGGCAGTCCGTGGGCTACCCGATGTTCGGGTCGCGCTACTTCGGCACCCCGCACGGCGAGTGCGAGTCGGCGGCGGTCGCCGCGCTCGGCGAGCACGAGTTCCGGGAGATGTTCCGCAAGGGCATGGACCTCCGGCTGGAGGACGCCATCGCGTTCGCCGTCGGCGAGGAACAGGCCGAGGACCCGGCTCCGGCCGTGACCCTGACCCCGCTGACCCGCCGCGAGCAGCAGGTCGCCGACCTCATCGCCGGCGGCAAGTCGAACAAGGAGATCGCGGCCAGGCTGGTGATCGCGCGGCGGACCGCCGAGGGGCACGTCGAGCGGATCCTGCAGAAGCTCGGCTTCACCTCACGCGCGCAGATCGCCACCTGGGTCACTGAACGACGCCTCTAGTCGATGCACGGAATGCCGTCGTTCGGCGGCGGGGGCGGTGGCGCCGTGGCCAGCTCGGTCACCTTCGCCCGCACCTTGGCCTGGTCCACCTTGTTCACGTCGAGCCCGCCCAGGTGCGCGCCGCCCTCGATCGGCAGCGTGTCGAACCGCACCTCGGAAGGGATGTTTCCGGCGAACTCGACCAGGTCGAACCGCGCGTCCAGCACGACGTCCTGCTTCGCCATGTCGATCATCGCCTGCACCGCGGTGACGTCCGCCCCCTTGAGCCTCTTCGTCACGGCCGACAGGAACGCCTGCTGCCGCCGCGTGCGGTCCAGGTCGCCGTTCGGCAGGCCGTGCCGCTGCCGCACGAACGACAGCGCCTGGCCCGCGTCGAGGTGCTGCGGCCCCGCCGGGAAGTCCGCGCCGGACAACGGGTCCCGCGCTGCGTTGCGCAGACACACGTCCACGCCGCCGAGCCCCTCGGCGATGTGGAAGAACCCGATCAGCGAGATCTCCACGAGGTGGTCGATCGGCTGGCTCAGGAACGCCGACACCGTCCGCACCTGTGCTCTGCGCCCCGCCTCACGTCCAGCGCGTTCCAACTCGCGCTTGTCGTGCGTCCCGGCCTCGCGCAGCCGGTCCTCCTCGACGATCTTGGCCCGGCCGTACGCCTCCTTGATCTTGCCCTCGCCGCCGGAGGTCAGCGGCACGAGGTTGTCACGCGGCACGGACATCGCCACCGCGGGCCCGGAAACGGGGATGTGCAACAGGATCAGCGTGTTCGCGTTGTAGCCGCCGCGGTCGCTCTCGCCCGCCTGCATGCGCCGCAGCACGTCGTCGGGCAGTGGCTCGCCGTGCAGGTCCAGTCTCGTGGTCAGGCCCATGATCAGGATGTTGCGGCCGGACTCCGACCGGGGCGCGTCGTCCGGGATCGCGTAGGACCGTTCGACACCGGTCGAGAGGGTGGACACAGTGGACCAGGCGAACGCCGAGGTGGCGAGCAGGACCGCGCTCAGGGCCAGCCAGGCGGTCCGCGTCAGAACGAGAAAGACCGTGCGGTGACGGACACCACCTGATTGCATGAACAGGACACCCCCTGAACTATTCTAGGTGTTCATGGGGGTTCAACTGCCCAGTCTCGCCGCGCTCGCGATGCTGGCGGTGTTCACGCAGACGGGGGTCTGGGTGGACGGGGGCGACATCGGCTGGGCTTTCGGCGTGTGGCTGGTGGGCGGCACGGTCGTGGCCTCGGCACTGGTTCGTCGCATCGGGTTGTGGACGGTGGCACCGGCGCCACCTCTCGTTTTCGTCGTCGTCGCGGTGGGCAACGCGGCCTGGGAGCGACAGTCGAAGAGGCTGCCGTCGTGGGGGAGCAGCAAGGAGTTCGCCGCAGACGCGATCCCGTGGCTGGTGAACGGGTTTCCGTGGATGGCGGCGGCGGTCGTCGCGGCACTGGTGGTCGTGGTCGTCCGCGTTTTCATTGGGGGCAGAAGGAAATGCAGGTCTTCGTCGATCGAAACGGCGCTAGACGGGTAGCGGCGAGACTCGTCAGCTGGACCGTCGCGAGTGGACTGATCCTGTTCGCCGCGGTCGTGGGCGGCACGCTGCTGGAAGTGTGGTGAAGCGCACGCCGCGGTTGCACTGGATCTCGATCCTGCTCGGGCTGCTCGTGCTGATGAGCGTGGTGTCGTTCCACGCCTACGCCGCGATCAAGCCCGGACCCGCGCGGATCGCCGGGGAACACCGGGAACTGCCCGCCGGCACGCTCGCGCTGGCGTTCCACGGCGGCCCCGACCCGAAGTGGACGCCGCGCACCCTGGAGAGGCTGCGGGCCGCCGGTATCAAGGCGACCTTCTACGTCACCGGCGCCCAGGTCACCCGCCACCCGGACGTGGCACGCAGGATCGTCGCCGAGGGGCACCGGATCGGCCTCGACGGGTTCCGCGCCGAGGGTGATCTCGCCAGTTCGCTCAACCTCGCCTTCGCCCAGGCCGCGCTCGCCGACGCGCTGGGTGTCCACACGCGACTGGTCGGCGCCCCGGCCGAGGTCGACAGCGGCGACCGCGAGTACCAGGACATCGGCACGCTGGTCCGGATGGCGTTGCGGGAGAAGGGCGGCGTCGTCCGGCTGCACGACGACGGCAGCATCGGCGGCGACATCGCCCGTGAGCTCGCGAAGCAGCCCGGCTACCGGTTCGTGCTGATCAGCGACGAGCAGCCGGTCGAGGCCTCCTCGCGCGAACGGTTCACCGGCGCGGTCACCACGTGGTCGCAGCGCAACGGCGGCGTCGTGCTCGTGCTGTTCGGCACGGCCATCGCGATCGCCGCCCTGCTCGGCCTGCTGCGCACCCTCATGCAACTCGGCCTCGCGCACACCGACCGCCGGCTGCGGCGCGAGAGCGAGGACGAGCCGCCGCCGTGGTTCGCGCCGCCGGTCTCGGTGGTCGTCCCGGCGTTCAACGAGGTGCTGAACATCGTCGCCACCGTCAGGTCCATCGCCGGGAACAACCACCTCGCCGACGTCGAGGTGATCGTCGTGGACGACGGCTCGACGGACGGCACCGCGGACGTCGCCGAGGAACTGGACCTGCCCGGCGTCACCGTGATCCGGCAGACCAACCAGGGCAAGCCGGCGGCGCTGAACGCGGGCATCCGCGAGGCGACGCACGACGTGCTGGTGCTGGTGGACGGCGACACGATCTTCGAGCCGGACACGGTCGGCCAGCTCGTGCAGCCGTTCGCGGACAACGGTGTCGGCGCTGTCTCCGGCAACGCGAAGGTCGGCAACCGGCAGGGCCTGCTCGGACGCTGGCAGCACCTGGAGTACTGCGCGGGGTCCAACCTGGACCGGCAGATCCTGCACGCGCTGCGGTGCATCCCGACGGTGCCGGGCGCGGTCGGGGCGTTCCGCAGGGCCGCGCTCGTCGACGTCGGCGGCGTCAGCGACGACACGCTGGCCGAGGACACGGACCTCACGATGGCCGTCACGCGCGCGGGCTGGCGGGTCGCCTACCGACCGGAGGCCAAGGCCTGGACCGAGGCGCCGGCGACCGTCCACGGCTTGTTCAAGCAGCGATATCGCTGGTCGTACGGCACTTTTCAGGCGATGTGGAAGCACCGCGGCGCGTTGGTGGAGAACGGGCCGATGGGCCGGTTCGGCATCCTCTACCTGCTGGCGTTCCACCTGCTGCTGCCGTTGCTCGCACCGGTGATGGACCTCTTCGTGCTGTACGGGTTCCTCGTCGCCGACGCACCGCTCGCGTTGATCGTGTGGATGGTGTTCCTGCTGATCCAGACCGCTAGCGCGGGCTACGCGCTGAGGCTCGACGGCGAGTCGCTCAAGCCGTTGTGGGCCTATCCCCTGCAACAGGTCGTGTACCGGCAGCTGATGTACGTCGTGGTGATCCAGTCGTTGATCACGGCGGTGCACGGGACGCAGCTGAGGTGGATGTCGGTGCGGCGCACGGGTCGGCTCACGGACGCACCCGGCGGTACGGTGCACGTCACCTGATCCACAGGAGGCACGGTTGGGCCGCACGCCTTTGGACGCACCGGCGCGTCAGCAGGAGGTCTTCGCCGCCGTGCTCGGAGTGCTGGCCGAGGTCGGGTACGCCCGGTTCAACATGGACCTGGTGGCGGGCAGGGCGCGGGCCAGCAAGGCGAGTCTCTACCAGCGCTGGCCGTCCAAGGCGCGGCTCATCACGGACGCGCTGAAGGCGAACCTGCCCCAGCTGCCGCAGCCGGACGAGGGGACGTTCGCCGAGGACGTCCGCCAGATCCTGCTGGCGTGGGGCGAGCCGATGCCGTTCGACACCGCCGGGATCTTCCTCGGGCTGCTCGAGGGCAGCCGCCAGGACGCCGATCTCGCGTGCCTGCGCGCGGAGCACGTCGACCGCGCCTACACCGAGCACCTCCGGGTCGCCGTGGACCGGGCGAAGGCGCGCGGTGAGCTGCCGGAGCGGCTCGACGCCGACATCCTCATCACCGCGCTGATCTCGACGTTCGTCCTGCGGTCCGAGGAACCGGGCGTGATCGAGGGCATCGTCGACGGCCTGTTGAGACCGTTGATCAGTACATTTCGGACCAAATAACTCGTCAGATCGTAGTCGTTGCGCTACGTTCGGTCATGGATTCAAAAGAACAGTTCTGTTCTGTTGAGGGGGATTTCCCGTGACCGAAACTGCCGTCTGCCCGGTCCCGCACGAGCGCGACCACCCGCTGCAGCCGCCGACCGGCTTTCCGGAGGCCGTCGGCGACGGACCGGTGAAGATGCTCTGGCCCAACGGCGTCGAGGCCTGGGTCGTGTCCAGCTACGCCGGTGTCCGGCAGGTCCTGTCCGACTCGCGGTTCATCACCCGCAAGGGCGGCCAGCCCGAGATGCGCACCGACGAGGGCGAGGCCGTGCTCGACCCCGACCAGCCGGGCAACATCAACGGCATCGACGGCGCCGAGCACATGCGGTTGCGCCGTCCTCTCGCGCGCGGCTTCATGGTCAAGCGCATGAACGAGCTGCGTCCGCGCATCCAGCAGATCGTCGACGAGCACCTCGACGTGATGGAGGCCAAGGGCTCTCCCGCCGACCTGGTCACCTCGCTGTGCCTGCCGCTGCCGTCGCTGGTGATCGCCGAGCTGCTGGGCGTGCCTCCGGAGCACCAGGAGCTGTTCCAGGCCACGGCCGGCGACCTGTTCGGCAAGAACGGCTCGAAGGACGAGTATCTCGCGCACGCCACCAAGCTCGCCGAGGTGCTCGCGCCGATCGTCGCGGAGAAGAAGGCGGCCGGCACGAACGACGACATGATCGGCCTGATGGCCAACGACACCGACTTCAGCATGGACGAGCTGATCTTCCTCTGCATCGGCCTGCTCGCGGCCGGGCACGAGACCACGTCGAACTTCCTCGGCCTGTTCACGCTGCACCTGTTCGAGAAGCCCGGCCAGCTGGAGATCCTGCGGCGCGACCCGAGCCGCGCGGACGTGATGGTCGAGGAGCTGATGCGGTACACGGTCGGTCAGCTCGGCGGGGCCGGCCTGACCCGCAGGGCGACCGAGGACGTCGAGGTCGACGGCGTGCTGATCAGGGCGGGGGACTGGGTGAGCGTGTCGCTCATCGCGAACCTCGACGAGGAGCTCTGCCCGCGGGCGGAGGAGCTCGACCTGGACCGGGACGCCGTGTCGCACCTGGGGTTCGGCTTCGGGCCGCACCAGTGCCTCGGCGCCAACCTGGCCCGCGCCGAGCTGCAGATCGGGCTGCGGTCGCTGTTCGAACGGTTCCCGACCCTGCGGCCCGCCGTGCCCGTAACGGAGATGAACTACCGCAACGACATGATCACCTACGGCGCGGCCGAGATTCCGGTGGCCTGGTGACGACAGTCCGGATAGACCAGACGAAGTGCATCGGATCGGGCCAGTGCGTGCTCGCCGCACCGGACGTGTTCGATCAGTCGGATGACGACGGGATCGGCGTCGTGCTGGTCGCCGAACCGCCCGCGGAGCTGCTGCCGGGCGTTCGTGACGCGGTGGACAGGTGTCCCGCTCAGGTGGTGAGCCTGGAAGAGTGACTTGATCGGCCGTTCCGGTGAGGCGCAATTACCGGAAATGGATTCAGTTCGGCGGTGCTGACACCTTGTTGGCCCCTTTCCGATCACCATGGCCGTCCGAAATCGTAGGCGCGGCCACCACGGCGTTGTGGTGGCCGCGCCGGCGTGTCCCGGGAGAGTCCAAAGACCCTTCCCGACCAGGCCCTACAGAGGGATGGTGGCGGCGGCGCGGTGAATACCGGCGGTGTGTAACGGGTATCTGTACAGCGGGTGCGCGGCGCACGTCAGGAGGGCCAACCTATGTTCAGCAGCGAAGCTTTTCCAGCTCGCGTGGACAAGACCGACGTGCGGCATGTCGAAACTCTGACAAATGCGCTGCGGGCACTCGACCACGAATACGGCGGCGGCTCCTGCCGGGACGCCTGCGTCGCATTGCTGAACTGGGCGAACCCGCTGCTCGACACCGGCTCCGGCGGACAGGTCCTGCACCGCCTCCAGGTGGCGATCGCCGACCTGCACAACCTGGCCGGCTGGGCGTCGTTCGACATGGGACTGCTGGAGTCCGCACACCTGCACTTCGGCCGTGCGATGAGCCTCGCGCGCGCGTCCGGCAACACCGCGCTGGAAGCGAACATCCACTACCGGATGGGCCGAGTGCACCTGCACTACGAGCTCGCCGAGGACGCTTTGGGCTCGTTCCAACGCGGGCTGCCCATCGCGCAGGCCAGCGGGTCCACGTTGGCCGTGTCGATCCTGCACGCCAACGAGGCGTGGGCGTTCGCGAAGATGGGCGCGGAAAGGCAGGCGCTGCGCCAGTTCGCGCGTGCCGAGGACGAGTTCGGACAGTCCGTCGCGGAGGACGCACCGCCGTGGGCGCGGTTCTTCGACCTCGCCGACCTGGTGTCCATCGGCGGCATGGTGCACACCGAACTCGCACGCACCTGCGACGTGAAGTACGCGCGGACGGCGATCCCCCTGCTCACCAGGGCCATTTCCACCGGGGGAGAGGAAACGTCGCGCAGCCAGTCGTTCCGGCTGGCCGCGCTGGCGATGAACTACCTGGTGCAGAACGAGACCGAACGCGCGCGCGAGGTCGGGGAACAGGCGATCGCGGTGTCCGGTCCCATCCGCTCGGCCCGCACCCGGGATCGCATGCGGCCGTTGAAGCAGGAGGCGGAACGATTGCGGGGCAACGAGGCCGCGGACGACCTGGCGTCACGTCTGGGGAAGTTCATGACGTCACAGGGAGCAGCCTGACACTGGAGGCGTCACCGGGGCCCGAGGAGAGGTTTGGGCTTCGGGCCCCGGCGACACCGTCTGGGGAGGAGCGACGCCCCGCTGGGGGGCCAAGACGCCGCTCCGGCTCGATGTATCAGCAGCGGATGTCGGTGCGCACCCGGTAGGTCATGGCGCCGGAGTTCCACTCCACGTAGGCCGACGTGCAGTCGCTCAGCGTGTTGGTGCCGCCTGACCACAGCTCCTGCTGGCGGTAGCCGCCCTTCTTCAGGCCGGGGTGGCCGTACGGCTCACGCGCGTCCTTCGAGGCCCACTGCTCGATCGAGATCATCTCCGGCGTGTAAGGCGCACCGGCGTTGTGGACGCTCGACCAGGTGTAGACGTACGCCCAGTTCTTGCCGCAACCCTTGAACTGCTTGACCGAAGCCCACTTCTGGCCGTTGTCACCGACGTAGGCGGTGCTGCCGATCTGGGTGACGGGTCCGCAGCCGGGAGCACTCTCGGCCAGCGCGTTGTTCGCGGTGATCAGGCCGAGAAGCACGGCACCTGCGGCGATGAGTGCTGACCTCTTCATGGGCTGTGAGCATCACGACGGCCGCTGACATTTCGCTGACACCTCGGGTTACCGGCTGGTTAGGATCGGGCCCATGCAACGCCGGTGGGAGTTCAGGGTTCTCGGATCGTTGCAGGTCACCGACTCGGGCCGGGCGGTGGAGCTGCGCTCGGCCAAACAGCGTGTCCTGCTCGCCGCGTTGCTGATGAAGGCGAACGCGCCGGTCTCGTCCTACGAGCTGATGGAACACCTCTGGGGCGATGAGCCGTCAGGTGCGGCGCGCGCCACCTTGCAGACGTACGTCATGCGGTTGAGACAGTCGCTGGACGACCTGGCCGACCGCAAACTCGTGCGCACGTGGCCGACCGGCTACTCGATCCACCTCGAGGACGACCAGCTCGACCTGCTGACGTTCCAGCGGCTGCGCGCCGAGGCTCGTCGCGCGCCCGACCTGGAGACGGAGGCACGGCTTCTGGGCGAGGCCGCGGCGCTGTGGCGCGGACCGGCCCTGGACCAGGTGTCGTCGCTGCGGATGGAACAGACCGACGTGCAGCGCCTGAACGAACAGCGCTGGGAGGTGCTGGAGCGCCGCAACGACGCCGAGCTGCAGCTGGGCCGGCACGACCAGATCGTCGACGAACTGCGCTCGCTCGTCGCGGAACACCCGCTGCGCGAACGCTTCTGGTACCAGCTCATGCTCGCCCTGCACCGCACCGGTCAGCAGGCGCAGGCGCTGGACGTCTACCGCAGGGCCAGCGACGTGCTCGCCGACGAGCTCGGCATCGACCCGAACGCCGAGCTCCGCGCCCTGCACATGGAGGTCCTGGCGGGCTCGTCGGCACCCGTGTCCGTCCAGTCCGGACCGTCCTGGCTGCCGCCCGCGGTCGGCGACTTCTCCGGGCGGTCCGCCGAGGTCGCGCGGCTGACCGCCGGGTTGCGCGCCGGTGGGACGTGGACGATCACCGGGCCCGGTGGCGTCGGCAAGACGTCGTTGGCCGTGCACTGCGCTCACGCCGTTCGTGACGCTTTCCCGGACGGGCAGCTGTACCTGAACCTGCGCGGCGGTGAGCAGAAGCCAGTCGAACCCGCGGCCGCGCTGGACCGGTTGCTGCGCGGCCTGGGCGTGTCCGGCGGCGCCATTCCGTCCTCTGTGGAGGATCGGGTCGATCTGTACCGGGACCTGTTGTCGGACCGGCGGATCCTCGTCGTGCTGGACAACGCGGTGAACGAGGCCCAGGTCCGGCCGTTGCTGCCGGGGACGACCTCGGGCGCCGCCCTGGTGACCTCGCGGGCCGCGCTGGCCGGGCTGGAGGCGGCGCACGTCGTGCCGCTGGACGTGCTGCCGTCCGCGGACGCGCTGGCGTTGCTGCGGGCCGCGGTCGGCGAGGCCCGATGTGCCGCCGAACCCGGTGCCGCGCAGGAGATCGTGACCTATTGCGGCAAGCTGCCGCTGGCGTTGCGGGTGGCCGCGGCCCGCCTGGTGGCGCGTCCGCACTGGCAGCTCGCGAAGCTCGCCGGCCGGTTGTCCGACGAACGCCGCCGGTTCGACGAGCTGTCGCTGGGCGACCTCGACGTGCGGGCTTCGCTCGCGTTGTCCTACGACGGCCTGGACAAGACGCGGCAGACCGCGTTCCGGCTGCTGTCCCTGGTGGACACCCCGGACTTCCCGGCGTGGGTCGCGTCCCCGTTGCTGGGCCTCGATCTCGACGACGCCGAGGACCACGTCGAGGCGCTGGTCGACGCTCGCCTGGTCGACTACGCGGGCCGCGACGCGCTGGGACAGGTGCGGTACCGGCTGCACGACCTGTTGCGCGCCTTCGGCCGGGAGGCCGCCTCCGAGGATCCGGCCATCGCGCTGGGGGCGTTGTTCGAGCAGTGGCTGGACCTCGCCATGCGGGCCGACGCGGAGCTGCCGCACCAGGGCGTCCGGCTGGAACCCCTTGAGCTGGAACGGTTCGACCTCGGCGACGCGGCCGACTGGTTCGACGCGGAGTGGCTGAACATCCACGCCGTGATCACCCAGGCGGCGGCGCTGGGACTGGGAGCGCTGGCCGCCGAGCTGGTGATCCGGTCGGCGGCGTTCTGCGACCTGCGGGCTCGGTTCGACGACTGGGAGCAGATCAACGACCTCGGCCTGTCGTGCGCGCCCGAGTCCCGCCGGCCGATGCTGTTCCAGCAGCGCGGGATCCTGAGCGCGCGGCGGCACGACTACGCCGCGGCCTCGGCTCATTTCCAGGCCGCACAGGAGGGTTTCGCCGCCGCCGGAGACGTGTGGGGCGAGGCCTACGCCTGGTACGGCATGGGCTGGATGCACGAGTGGAGCGGACGCTCCTCGGAGGCCCGTGAGGCGCATCGTGAGGCCAAGGCGCGATTCGCCGCCTCCGACAACCCGCACGGCGAGATCGAGGTGCTCTGCTCGCTGGGCGCCATCGAGCGCCGCGCCGGCGGACTGGTCGCCGCGCAGGGCTACCTGGAGCGGGCCTGCCGGCTCGCCGGGCAGATGGGGGACTCGCAGAGCGAGCTGATGGCCACGCTGGAACTGGGGCGGTTGCACCAGTTCACCGGCGAGCTGACGCTGTCCGTGGAGTTCCTGAGGGCCTCCCTCGCCGCCGCGCGGAAGTTCGGCGACCCGGACCTGGCCGCGAACATCCGGCTGTTCCTGGCGGACACGCTGATCCGGTCGGGGCAGGACTCCCTCGCCGAGGACCAGCTGCGGCAGGCCTGGGAGTTCTTCGAGGAGCACGACGACCGCCAGGGCCGCATCTGGGTGTGGCGCCTGAGGTCCGGGATGGCCTCCTCCGCGGAAGAGGCGTTGACGCTGGCCTCCCTCGCCATGGAGCAGGCTCGGAAGATGGGGTCGCCGCCGGAGTTCGGGCGGTCGTTGCGGGTGCTGGGCAACGCGCTGGAGCGGGCCGGGCGCCTGGAGGAGGCGCGCGAGCACTGGCAGTTGGCGGAGGAAACGCTGACGGCGGCCGGGTTCCAGGCCGAGGTAGACGAACTCCGCCTGGCGACCAGGGCCTGAATCGAAGTCTGGTCCGCGATAGCCGGGCCCGAGGCGGCCCCTGGCGGCACGGCCGAACGGCCCACGTACAACACCGGTACGCGGGCCGTTCGGCCGCACCACCAGGAACCACCTCAAGCACGACTCTCATCGCACCAGACTTCGATTCAGGCCCTAGCCCTGGTTCTGGCTGAGCACCGTGTCGACCGTGACCCCGGACGCGATGATCATGCTGAGCAACGGGTCCGGCACCTGGCGGTGGAACTGCACGACGTAGTTGTCCGCCGTCGTGAACAGGGCTTTGGACATGCCCTGCCAGGTCTTGGTGATGCGCGCGACCTCGGTGTCGGTGTGGTCCTGCAGCGAGAAGTTCCACGCGCGCCAGTTCTCCGCGTAGATGCCGCCGACCTTCATCCCGTTGCACACGTAGGAGAAGCGGACCTTGCCGAAGACGTTCTCCTGCACGATCTCGCCGATCGGCATGCCGTCGCCGCGCTCGACCAGGACCTTGGACTTCCACATCGTCGCGGGACGGGTGACGCGCAGCAGCGGAAGTCCCTGCACGTCGCGGATCTCCAGGCGGACGTCGAGCATCGCGTCCATCTTGGTGAAGGCGCGCAGGGCTTTGGCTGCGCCGGACTGGCCGACCTGTTCCACGGTGCCGATGTGGCGGGCGTGCTGGTCGTAGATGACGTAGGAGTTCGACATCTCGACGAGCTTCGCCTTCTGGTTCACGACCAGGACGGGCTCGGTGAACAGGGTGCCACCGCCTCCGCCGACGCCCTGGACGCCGGCGCGCTGCACCTGCGCCGCCACCCGTTCCTGGCCGGTGCCGCCCATCTGCACCTCGGCGTGGTGGGCGTCGGCCTGTTCCTGGCGCGGCTGCACGTGGGGCGTCCACTGGGCGCCGTCCCACCACCGCACGAAACACGGGTCGGCGTTGTCCGGGTACCAGCCCGGCGCGGTGTTCATGCCGAGAGCGTACGACTTCGCGCAGTCGTTGGAGCCAGGCGACGGGGCACGGGTGTCGCCTGGCCGCTCTTCAACGCGGCGCGGATCAGCTGATCGTGATCGCGCCCGCCGGGCAGAGACTCGCCGCTTCCTTCGCGGTGGCCTCGTGCGCGGCGTCGGGGTGCTCTTCCAGCAGTACGACGGTGCCGTCGTCTTCGCTCTGGTCGAAGAGATCCGGATCGGTCAAAACGCACATTCCCGAACCGCAGCACTTCGTCTGGTCGACGGAGATCTTCATGCCGTCCACGCTACTGGCAGCGAGTGGACCCCGTAGATCCCCATGTCGGTGCGCAGCGGCACCTCCTCGGGGTCGATGTCGAGCCGGAGGTCCGGGAACTCCTGGAACAGCCTGGAGAAACCGATCCGCATCTCGATGCGGGCGAGCTGCTGGCCCAGGCACTGGTGGATGCCGTGCCCGAACGCCACGTGGCCGCCGGCCGGGCGGCGCAGGTCGAGCTCCTCGGGGTTGCCGGGGAACTTCTCCGGGTCGCGGTTGGCCGCCGGTACGTGCATCACCACGGTGTCACCGGCCTTGATGAGGTGGCCGTCGATCTCCACGTCCTCGACGGCGGTGCGCGTCGGTCCGAAGTGGATGATCGACAGGTACCGCATCAGCTCCTCGACGGCGTTGTCGACGACGTCCGGCTCGTCACGCAGGATCTTGAGCTGGTCCGGGTGCCGCAGCAGCGTGAACGTGCCCAGACCCAGCATGTTCGCCGTGGTCTCGTGGCCTGCCAGCAGGAGAAGCAGCGCCATGTTCGACGCTTCCTCGTCGGTCGGCTCGCCGGTGGCGAGCAGATCGCTGATCATGTCGTCGCCCGGGTTCGCCTTCTTGCGGACGACCAGCTCGCGCATGAACTCCTGGATGCGTGCCATCGCCTCCATGGCCTCTTTGAACGTCGACTCGAGGCTCAGCATCTTCGTCGTGTCTTCCTGGAACCTGTGCCGCTCGTCGTAGTCGACGCCGAGAATCGCGCAGATCACCAGCGACGGCACCGGAAGCGCGAACTCCTTCACGAGGTCCGCGTGGCCGTCGAACGTGCGCAGGTGCTTGAGCTGGTCGTCGACGATCGTGCCGATCCACTCGGCCAGCTGGTTCATCCGCCGGACGGTGAACTGGCCCTGCAGCATCCTGCGCAGCCGGGTGTGGTCCGGCGGGTCCTGGCTCAGGAACATGCCCGGCTCGACCTTGCGCCTCTCTGCCGGCGCCTCGCCCTGGAACCTGACGTCCAGCAGGTGGTGCCTGGAGGGGTCGTTCGTGAAATGTGGACTTCCCAAGACCTCGCGCACCTGGTGGTGACCGGTGACGAACCAGCCGAGGTGACCGTCGGCGAACTTCAGCCTGCTGATGCGGGCCTGCTCGCGGATCGCCGTGACCTCGGCGGGCGGGTCGAACGGGTTCTGGCGCGTAGTGGGCAGTTTCTCGGAGATCAGTTCGGTCATCTCGCACACCTCCCAGTGCTCGGTAGAGGACCTATTTCGAAGCTACAGAACTTTCATGACTTCGTGAAGGCGAATCGAGGGCCACGGACCGCCACGAACCGAAATCTGTCCGCATCTGCCGGTCGTGGGTCGCGACGGCCACCGCCGCACGGGTCTGGTCCAGCGCTTCGGTCAGTTCGTCGACCAGGGCGATCGACAGGTGGTTGGTCGGTTCGTCGAGCAGCAGGACGTGCGGAGCGCTGCTCAGCAGGATCGCCAGCTCCAGGCGCCTGCGTTGTCCAGTGGACAGCCGGCCGACCGGGCGCACCAGGTCTTTCCCTCTGAGCAGACCGAGTTCCCCCACCCGCGAACACAGCTGCGCTGCCGTGGCGTCCTCGTTCTCGAACGTCGACTCCTGGGCCAGCAACGCGACCCGGCCGACGTGGTGCACCGTGCCGTTCGACGGCTGCAGGCGCCCGGCCAGCACGTTCAGCAGCGTCGACTTGCCCGCTCCGTTCGGACCGGTGACCAGCAGCTTCTCGCCCGCGCTGAGGGAGATCGGCTCGGTGAGGTTCAGCCTTCCTGGTACTTCGAGCGGGGTGGCGTGCAGCAGGTCGCCGCTCGCCTCCAGCGCCGGCGGCGTGAAGCGCATCGGCGGCGGGGGAGCGTCGACGCGCTGGTCGTCCAACTCCTCCAACCGGCGTGCGACGTTGCGCATCTTGTTCGCCGCACGGGTGGTGCGCTGGTGCCTGCCCGTGCCCTTCGGCGGACGCCAGCCGTCGATCAGGCGGGACTGGGCGCGATCGACCTTCTCGGCCAGGTCGCCGTGCTCGGCTTCCTCCTGCGCGAACCGCTGTTCCCACCGCTGGCGTTCGGCGCGTTTGGCCTCCTTGAACGCCCGGTAGCCGCCGCCGTGCAGGTGCACCTCGCCGTCCGGGGACGGGTCGAGGTCGAGCAACTGGGTGCAGACGTCGTCCAGCAACGTGCGGTCGTGGCTCACCAGCACCACGACGCCGTGGTGCTGCTGAAGGCGTTCGGTCAGGAACGCCAGCGCCGCCGCGTCGAGGTGGTTGGTCGGTTCGTCCAGCAGCAGGACGTCCGCGCGCTCGGCGAGCAGACAGGCGAGCCGGACGCGGTACCGCTGCCCGACACTGAGCCCGGACAGCCTGGTCGACCTGGCGTGGTCGGCGTCGAGGGCCTTGAGCGCGATGTCGGCACGGCGCTCGGCGTCCCACGCCTCGATGTTCTCGGCGTGAGCCAGGGCTTTCTCGTAGCGCTGCTCGTCGAACGGCTCCGCCGCACCGTCCAGTTCGGACAGTGCCTGACGGCTTTCGCGCAGTGCCTCGGACAGCAGGTCCCCCACCGTTTCGGTTGTGTGGAACGGCATTTCCTGTTGCACGAGGCTCAACGAACCGTGCCGGGTGACAGTTCCCTGGTCCGGCACCAGGTCCTCGGCCAGCAGCCGGAGAAGGGTGGTCTTGCCGCGGCCGTTCTCGCCGATGATGCCGAGACGCTGGCCGGCGGAGACCTTCAGTGAGATGCCGTCGACGACGGGCCCGGCCTCATAGCCCTTGGTGAGATCTTGGGTCGTCAAATGAACATGCGAACGCACGGGGATCCTCTTCTGGGTACGCGAAATCAGGACGTGTAGCGCGGTGGCACACGTCCGTGATCAGAGGTAGAAGACCCCGTACCCGAATCCCATGAAACCCACGGTACTTACGGTCGCAACGCTTTTTCGACGGCCTTGCGGAGGTCCCGCACGCTCTCCTCGGTGCCAGGTTCCGGGCCGACCGTGCTGCCGCCGCCGACGAGCCGGTAGAAGAGCAGGCCCTCCAGGAACGCGGTGAAGTGCGCGCCCGCCCGTTCGGGATCCTCGTGGCCCAGCATCTTCGCGATCGCGGTGGCCTGCTCGCGCGGGGAGTGGACCATGATCGACTTCAGCTCGGGGTGGTGCGTGGCCTCCAGCATCGCCGCGTACCGCGCGAGCGTCCTGTTCCGCTCGACGAGCCAGCTGTCGAGCGTCCTCGCGATGCTGCCCGCGACGTCGTCGGGATCGGGCACGACGTCCAGTCGCTCCTGGTCCGCGAGCCGTGCCACGAACCCCTCGATCAACGCCTTGCGCGTGCGGAAGTACGCGCTGGTGGAGCCCTCCGGCAGCCCGGCCTGACGGTCGACCGCGCGGTGGGTGAGCCCGCGCATGCCCTGCTCGGCGACGAGCTGGATCGCGGCGTCGGTGATCAGGTCCCTGCGCACTGTGCTCCTCATCTCTCTACAGCTGTAGTCTACAGATGTAGAGTCCTCTACACCTGTAGAGGAGGATGCGATGAAGGCGATCGTGGTGGGTGGCGGCATCGGCGGGCTGGCGGCAGCGGTGTCGTTGCGCCGCGTCGGCTGGGAGGTCGTCGTCCACGAACGCGCGGCCGCCTTCGGCGAGATCGGCGCCGGCGTGGGCGTGATGCCGAACGCGCTGCGGGCGCTGGAGTGGATGGGCGTCGCCGACGAGGTCCGGCGGCTGGGCACACCGCGCGTGTCCGGTGGCGTCCGTGCGGTCGACGGACGCTGGCTCGTGCACCTGCCCGACCTCGGCCAGGAGAAGGTCATCGCGATGCACCGCGCCGACCTGCACGGCGTCCTGCTGCGCGCGCTGCCGTCCGAGATCCTCCTCACCGACACCGAGGTGACCAGCGCCGACGACCTGGACGCGGACCTCGTGGTGGCGGCGGACGGCATCAACAGCCGCCTGCGCGCGGAACTGCTGCCCGACGCGCCGGGACCGGTGTACGCGGGGGCCACGGCGTGGCGAGGGGTGGCGCCGGGCCCCTATGACCTGCCCATCTCGCAGACGCTCGGCCCTGGCGGCGAGGCGGGCGTCCTGCCGCTCGGCGACGGCAGGGTCTGCTGGTACGTCGCGGCCGTCGCTCCCGCCCAGGCCGACCTGGACCCGGTCTCGTTGTTCGCGGACTGGCACGACCCGTTGCCGCACCTGATCGCCTCGACGGCCGACGTGATCCGGCACGACATCTACGAACTGCCGCTGCTGCCCACGTTCGTGAAGGGCCGGGTGGCGCTGCTGGGCGACGCCGCGCACGCCATGACGCCGTACCTCGGGCAGGGCGCGTGCATGGCGCTGGAGGACGCGGTGACGCTGGCCTCGGTCGACGGTGATCTCGCCCGCTACGACGCGCTGCGCAGGCCGCGCTCGCAGTCGGTGTGGAAGGGCTCGCGGATGGCGGGCCGGTTCGGCATCGAGGTGCGGTCGCCGATCGCGCTTGCGTTGCGGAACTTCGCCTTCCGCGTGGTGCCGTCGTCACTGGCCGTGCGGGGGATGACCCGGTTCTCCGCGTGGGAGGTTCCCGTGATGCCACGATGATGTGTACACAGTGGACGGTGCGGGGCGCGTCAATGGGATCCTCGCGATGGTTCCCGCGCGGTGGAATCGCGAAGTTCACTCGAACGGGTCGAATCCAATGGTGAGCTGAATCACTGGTCAATGTTTGATGTCGGCGCGATAACGGTCGAGAACCACCCTTTGTAGCGTCCATTGTCACCCGGTTGCGGTATCAAGTAATCGCTGTGCGTACCGGACGCGGTCCAGTGATCCAGATGGCGTAACGCGACAGGCGGTTCCCGCTCCACGAAAGCGCAACTACGGTGCCTCGCCATGACCCCCGTCCCGACTGATGTGCTTCCCCGTTCCCTCACGGCGCTTCCCCCGGCGCAGGTCGAGAGCATCGGCGAGTTCGACATCTCCGAGGCTGAGGACTTCGTCCGGCAGCACCACGCCGAACATCCGGAACTCGGTCCCGTCGAGGCCAGGCTGGCCGAGGTGCACGCGGAGATCGCCGCGACCGGCACCTACCGCCACACGACCGCCGAACTGACCTTCGGCGCCCGCGTGGCCTGGCGCAACAGCTCACGCTGCATCGGCCGCCTGTACTGGCGGAGCTTGAAAGTGCGCGACCAGCGCGAGGTCTCGACCCCCGCCGACGTGGCGGCGGACTGCGTCGAGCACCTCCGCGTCGCGACGAACAAGGGCAAGATCCGGCCCGTCATCACGATCTTCGCCCCCGCCGAGCCCGGCATGGACGCGCCGCAGATCATCAACGAGCAGATCATCCGCTACGCCGCCTACCGCGGCACCGACGGAGGAGTGCTCGGCGACGCGCGGAACCTGGCGCTCACCGACCTCGCGGTGAAACGCGGCTGGCAACCACCCGCCACGCGCGGCCCGTTCGACGTGCTGCCGCTCATGGTGTCCTGCAAGGGCCACGACCCCGCGCTCGTCGAGATCCCCGCCGACGCCGTGCTCGAGGTCCCGCTGGCGCACCCGGACTTCCCGTGGCTCGGGGCGCTCGGCGTGAAGTGGCACGCCGTTCCCGCCATCAGCAACATGCGCCTGCGCATCGGCGGCATCGACTACCCGTCGGCGCCGTTCAACGGCTGGTACATGGGCACCGAGATCGGCGCCCGCAACCTGGCGGACAACGACCGCTACGACCTGCTGCCGTACCTCGCCAAGCGAATGGGCCTGGACATGTCGTCGGAGGCGACGTTGTGGCGCGACCGAGCTCTCGTGGAGCTCAACCGCGCCGTCCTGCACTCGTTCGGCGAGGCCGGCGTGACGATCACCGACCACCACACCGAGTCGAAGAGGTTCCTGACGCACCTGGAGAAGGAGGAGGCCGCGGGACGATCCTGTCCCGCCGACTGGTCCTGGATCGTGCCACCCGTGTCGGGCGGGGTGACGCCGGTCTACCACCGCTACTACGACTCCGGTGAGCTGCTGCCGAACTTCTTCCCCGCGGACAAGCCCACCGGATGCCCCGTGTCCCACTGATTCGGAAGGTGCGTTCCCCGGCCGCGGCGGCGGCCGGGTCCGGGTGCTCTGGAACGCTCGGTGAGCGCCTCGTACCGGTGATTGGGCTGGTGGGGTGCCTGACATTGGCCGGTGCGGTGGACTGGCAACTGTGATGTGGCCCAGGTCACCTTTGATCGCGTAACGTGCGTACGGTGAAAGTGGGAACCCCCGCAGAGTCGCGGCCCGCCGAGCGCCGAGTCGCCTGCGTACCGGAAACGGTGTCGTCGTTGGTCGACGCTGGACTGACCGTGCACGTCCAAGAAAACGCCGGGCGTCATGCCCACGCCCCCGACGCCGCCTACCGCGCGGCCGGGGCGACCGTGACGCCCGAGGACCCGACGCCGGAATCCGACGTCGTCGTGTCCGTGCAACCGCTGACCACCGACCAGGCCGAGAAGCTCAAACCCGGCGCGGTCACCATCAGTTTTCTGCAGCCCCAAGGCGAGCGGGAACTACTAGAGGTCTATGCGCGGCGGAACGTCACGTCGTTCAGCTTCGACCTGCTGCCCAGGGTCACCCGTGCCCAGGGCGCGGACGCCCTGTCCTCCCAGGCGCTGGTCGCCGGCTACCGGGCCGTCCTGGTCGCCGCCGAACGACTGCCGCGGTTCCTGCCGATGTTCACCACCGCCGCCGGCACCGTGCCGCCGGCGAAGGTGCTGGTGCTGGGCGCGGGAGTGGCGGGCCTGCAGGCGATCGCGACCGCACGCAGGCTCGGCGCCGTCGTCGAGGCCTACGACGTGCGCAAGGCGGCGGGCGAGGAGGTCCGCAGCCTCGGCGCGAAGTTCCTCGAACTCGAACTGGAGACCCAGTCCGGCGTCTACGCGTCCGTGCAGTCCGAGGAGTTCCTGGAACGCCAGCGAGAACTCATCGGCGAGCACGTCGCGGCGTCCGACGTGGTGATCACCACGGCCGCGATCCCCGGCCGCAAGGCCCCTGTGCTCGTCACGACCGACATGCTCAAGGCCATGACCCCCGGCTCCGTGCTGGTCGACCTGGCGGCGGAGTCCGGCGGCAACTGCGCTGCTTCCGTTGCGGGGCAGGAGACCTGGGTCGGCGAGGTGCTCGTGCACGGCGCGTTGAACCTGCCGTCGTCCATGCCGGTGCACGCGAGCAAGCTCTACTCGCGCAACGTGCTGAACCTGCTCAAGCTGATGATCGCGGACGGGTCGGTGCGGCCGGACCTCTCCGACGAGGTGCTCGACGGCTGCTGCCTCACCCACGACGGTCAGATCCGCAAGGAGTTGCCGTGATCGACCTGCTGACGATCTTCGTGCTGGCCGTCTTTGTGGGCTTCGAGGTGGTCTCGAAGGTGTCCACGATCCTGCACACACCGCTGATGTCCGGCGCCAACGCCATCCACGGCGTCATCCTGGTCGGCGCGATCCTGATCACCGGGTCCGCCGAGAGCACCCTGGAACTGGTTCTGGGACTGCTCGCGGTCTTCCTGGCCACGGTCAACGTGGTCGGCGGCTTCGTGGTGACCGACCGGATGCTGGAGATGTTCAAACGTTGACCTTTCCCCTTGCTGACGAGAGGGATTTCTGCTTCGTCGCCGATCGCCTGCCCGGAGTGTTCCGTTGAGGTCTTGCACCGGCTCCACAGACTGTCACCGCCAGCCCGGCGGCCAAGATGTTGCGTGCTGCGTTCACGTCTCGGTCATGGATGGCTCCGCAGTCACAAGTCCAGGTGCGCACGCTCAGCGCCATGTTCGCGGTGAGAGTGCCGCAGACCGAGCACAGTCTGGAGGACGGGAACCAGCGATCGACTGCGATCACCTCCCGCCCATACCAGGCCGCTTTGTACTCCAGCATGTGCCGGAACTGCCGCCAGGCCGCATCGCTGATGGAGCGGGCAAGACGGCGGTTGCGAATCATGTTGGACACGGCCAGGTTCTCGATCACGAGCGTTTGGTTCTCACGCACGAGCCGAGTTGTGACCTTGTGCAGGTGGTCGGCGCGCCGATCCGAGATCCGAGCGTGGACGCGGCTGATCTTCAGTGCGGCTTTCGCCCGGTTGTTGCTGCCCTTCTGCTTACGTACCAGTGCTCGGTGAGCCCTGGCGAGAGCCAGCCTGTCACGACGTTCGTGTCGGGGATTGCTGATCTTTTCTCCGGTCGAGAGCACCAGCAGGTGTTCGAGTCCGAGGTCGATGCCGACCTCGGAACTGGTGATCGGGAGCACCTGGACGTGCGGGTCATCGCAAAGCATGGCAATGAACCAACGTCCCGCCGCATCTCGCGACACCGTCACCGACGAGGGCTCCACGCCTGCCGGCAACGGCCGCGACCAACGGATGTTCAGCGGTTCGGGAACTTTGGCCAGCGTCAGCGCACCATTGCGCCAACGAAATGCCGAACGCGTGTACTCGGCGCTGGATCGCGATCGCTTGCGGGACTTGAAGCGTGGATATCGTGCACGCTTCGCCCAGAAGTTGTTGAATGCCACCTGCAGGTGCCGCAGAGTCTGCTGCAGCGGAACACACGACACCTCGTTGAGAAATGCCAGCTCCTCGGAGCGTTTCCAGGCCGTCAGCAGCGCCGACGAGGCTTTGTAGTCGATCGACTCCAGACCTTGCCGCCACGCTTCTGTCCGTGCCTGCAGAGCCAGGTTGTAGACCTTGCGGACACACCCGAACGTGCGCAGCAGTTCGGCGGCCTGCGCTTCGCTCGGATAGAAGCGGTACTTGAGTCCCCGCTTCACCTGGCTGCTCACAGTTCAAATCTAGCGGATGCTGTGTGGTTCCAAACGGGCTGGGTTCCTTGGAGGGCTCCAGATGACGGTCCAGCTGATGTACCTCGTCGCGTCGGTGTGCTTCATCCTGGCGCTGAAAGGCCTGAGCTCGCCCAAATACGCGCGCTACGGCAACTTCATCGGCGCGTTCGGCATGCTGGTCGCCGTCATCACCGCGTACGTGCACGGCGTCGTCCACAACGGACTGTGGATCCTCATCGCCGTCGCACTCGGTGTCGTGGTGGGCATTCCGGCCGCGCGGTCGGTGAAGATGACGGCCATCCCGCAGATGGTGGCGCTGTTCAACGGAGTCGGTGGCGCGGCGGCGGCCCTGGTGGCGCTGGCCGAGTTCTTCGCGGTGCCGGACACCGACGTCCTGTTCCGGCTCGCGACCGTGCTGACGGTGCTGATCGGTTCGGTCAGCTTCTCCGGTTCGGTGGTCACGTTCCTCAAGCTGCAGGAGCTGATGACGACCCGCCCGGTGCTCCTGCCGGCCGGGCAGCAGCTCGCGATCGCGGCCGGGGTGTCGTCGGTCGCCTTGTGCGCCTTGGTGATGGCGGTGCCGAACGGGTTCCTGCTCTGGCTGCTCGCCGTCGTCGGGCTCGCCCTCGGTGCGCTGTTCGTGCTGCCGGTCGGTGGCGCGGACGTGCCGATCGCGATCTCGTTGCTCAACGCGTTCACCGGCCTCGCGGTCGCCGCGTCCGGCTACGTGCTGGCGAACACGCTGTTGATCGTCGCGGGCACGCTCGTCGGCGCGTCCGGCACCATCCTGACCCGGCTGATGGCGCAGGCCATGGGGCGGTCGCTCACGAACATCCTGTTCGGCGCGTTCAAAGCCACGACCGTCGCGGTGCAGGGAGAAGAGCAGCGGACGGTCAAGTCGGGCACGGTCGAGGACGTGGCCATCCTGCTGGGGTACGCGAACAACGTGGTCGTCGTGCCGGGGTACGGGCTCGCCGTCGCGCAGGCGCAGCACGCCGTCCGTGAGCTGGTGTCGCAGCTCGAACGGCGTGGAGTGTCGGTGGCGTACGGAATCCATCCCGTCGCGGGGCGCATGCCGGGGCACATGAACGTGCTGCTGGCCGAGGCGGACGTGCCGTACGAGCAGCTCAAGGAGCTCGACGACGTCAACCCCGGCATCACGTCGGTCGACGTGGCCGTGGTGGTCGGCGCGAACGACGTGGTGAATCCGGGTGCGCGGGACGAGCCGTCCAGCCCGATCTACGGCATGCCGATCTTCGACGTGGACCGCGCGAAGTCCGTGGTGTTCATGAAGCGCTCGATGCGGCCGGGGTTCGCCGGTGTGGACAACGAGCTGCTCTACAACCCGAAGACGACGCTGCTGTTCGGGGACGCGAAGGACTCGCTCACGAAGCTGCTGTCGGCGGTGAAGCAGCTGTAGCCAGCAGCTCGGTCACCTCGGCCGCGGTCAGGGCGGGCAGCAACCCGATCACGCCGTCCGCGCCCGCCTGTCTCCAGTGCTCGGCGTCGTCGAGGGTGTGCACCTCGTCGACGCCGAACCGCACGCCGAAGCCGTGCACGGTCGCGATCAGAGCGCGCATCGCCTGGTACAGCGGGGAGTCCGGGCTGGGCGCGGGCGCGCGGGTGATCACCGAGCGGACCGGTACCTCGGTCAGCACGGCCAGTTCGTCGTGGCCGCCGCGGAACCCGTCCAGGGCTGTGACGATGCCGTTGTCGTGCAGCACCACCGCGTTGTCGTCACCCGCCAGCACCGACGCGATGTCCAGGGAGATCCGCAGCCGTTCGGCCGGCAGCCCCGTCTCGTCGAGCGCCCGCTTCACGTCGGCGACCAGGTCCTCGTCGCGAGACTGCAGGGCGCCCAACGCGATGTGCAGCGTGGGCGCCCGGTCGCCGAACTCCGCCACCCATCTCGCGGCCTGCGCGCACGCCTCCCGCAGCAGCCACCGGCCGATCGGCAGCGACAGACCCGTCGAGTCGGCCAGCGCCATGGTGTCGTTGTGGCTCAGGTCGTCCCAGTGCAGGCGGGCGACGGCGCCGAGCACCTCGCTCGTCTCCAGGTCGTGCACCGGCGCGTAGACGATCTCGATCTCGCCGTGCTCCCACGCACCCGGCATGGACGCGGCCAGCGCGTACTTGCCGCGGCGCCGGGCGTCGTCGTGCGGGTCGTGCAACGCCCACTGCCGCTTGCCGCGCGCTTTCGCCTGGCGCAGCGCGGAGTTCGCGCAGCGCATGAGCTCGGCGGCCGTGACGAACGCAGGCGGCCGGTCCACCACGCCGATGCTCGCCGACAGCGCGATGCCATGATCGTCCACAAAGGTCGGTTCGTCGAGGACCTCCTGGATCTCCTCGACGGTCGAGGTGACGGTGTCCGAGGCGACCATGATCGCGAACTCGTCGCCGCCGACCCGCGCCACCACCGCGCCCTTCTCGGCGGCGAACCTGCCCAGCCTGGTCGCGACGATCTTGAGCAGCTTGTCGCCGGTCTCCTGGCCGAGGCCGTTGTTGACGACCGAGAACGCGTCCAGACCCAGGTGGTACAACGTGATCGGCCGGCCGTCGAGCTGGCGTTCCACCTGCGAGATGAAGTGCTGGCGGTTCGACAGACCGGTGAGCGAGTCGTGCAGCAGCTGGTGGTCGAGGCTGCGCTGCAACAGGTGCAGCTCGCTGATGTCCTCGACCATCGTCACGTGGTGCGTCGGCTCGCCGTCCGCGTCGCGCAGCACCGACACCGCGAGGTGCACCCACACCGGTTCGCCGTCCACGCGGATCAGCTTGCGCTGGTCGCGGAACCTGTCGACGCGCCCCTCCTGCACCTTCCGGTACGAGGCGCCCAGGGCGGCCACGTCCTCGGGGTGGTAGAAGTCGCGCAGGTCGCGGTCGTGGACGTCGGTGCCCGACTCCAGCCCCACGATCTCGGCGAGCGCGTCGTTCGCCTGGACGCACCTGCCGGTGAAATCGGTGATCGCGATGCCCAGCGCGGCGGAGTCGAACATCTCCTGAAACCGCGCCTGGCTGACCATCAGCGTGCGCTCGACCCGCTGTTTGGCCCGCACGATCGCGATTTTGATCTGCTCCTGCTGGTCGAACGCGTCCATCCGCACGGCCTGTGCGTACGCCGAGGCCATGCGGGCCAGCACAGGTAGGTCGAACGTGGGCGAAAGGACCTCGATCGTGGCGCGCAACGAGTCGGGACCGGTCGCGTGCAGTGACACCAATCGATAGGCAACCGATTCAGGCGACCCCGGCAGCTCACGCAGCGAATCGAGCAGTGCCTGCTCGATTTCGGCGTGGGACAGCGGGATGTACGCGGTGGGAGTCAGCGCGTGCATCCAGCGGGCGGCGAGTTCCGGAAGTTCCATGCTGTTCACAGAGCGTACGGATTCACCGCTGTCCGGCCAACAACGACAGGCGCACTACACCTTCCGGCCGACGGCGGCGTAGATGCCCGCCTTGTCCGGATCGTCGGTGTTCGTGCCCTCCGGCCGCCACAACGGCGTCGGCACGATGCCGGGCTCCACGAGTTCGAACCCGGCGAAGAGCGCCTCGATCTCGCTCTTCGTGCGCGGGTACATCGGGTTCTGGCTCTTCTTCATGACCTCGACGACCCCGGCCATCTCCTCGGGCTGCAGGTCCTGGGTGAACTGCGAGACCGCGAGGTAGCTGCCCGCGGGCACGGCGTCGCGGTAGACCGCCACGACCGCGTTCGGGTCGGCCTCCGGCGGCACGAAGTGGAAGACACCGGCCGTGAGCACCCCGACGGGCTGCGAGAAGTCGATCAGGCCGCTGTCCCGCGCCGCCCGCAGCACCGCGTCAGGCCTGGTCATGTCCTCCTGGATGATCGCAGCGAGCGGGTCGCCCTCCAGGATGAGCTGGCTGTGCGCGACCGCGACCTCCTCGAAGTCCACGTAGACGACGCGCGACTCCGGGTCGGCCTTGCGGGCGATCTCGTGCACGTTGCCGACCGTCGGGATGCCGGAGCCGAGGTCGAGGAACTGGCGGATGCCCTCGTCGATCATGAGCAGCACGGCCCGGCGCAGGAATCCCCTGTTCAGCCGGGCGATCGTGCGGGCGTTCGGCTGGGCCTTCAGGAACTTCTCCGCGAGTGCCCGGTCGGCGGCGAAGTTGTGCCCACCCCCGAGCAGGTAGTCGTAGAGGCGCGCGGCGCTCGGCCTGCCCGTGTCGAGACCTTCCGGAACCCAGCTCACCCGTTCAGACATGTGACCAGGCTACTGAGACGCCACACGCGTACGGCAGTACCTGAGCCCCATTGCTCCAACAGAACCGCTGCTATCACTGGAAAGTGTGAATCAGCAGTGTCGCGACGGCGACGCCCAGTGCGGTGCCGAGGCCTCGGGCGACGTTGACCAGCCCGCTGCCGACCCCGGCCGACCCGTCCGGAAGCACGCCCATCACCCGTTTCGTGCAGGCCGGCGCGATGATCCCGAGCCCGACGCCCGCGACGACGAGCTGAATCACCTGCGGCACAGGCAGGACCAGCGCCACGACCGTGATCAGCGCTCCGGTCCTGATCCCCGTCCTGTTCAGCAGCGTCGCCGCGACCGCGAACCCGAGGGGCAACGCGGCGACCGTGAGTCCTATATGTGCCAAGGGTTGTTTCATGGTGAACGGCAGCAACGTCATCGGCGCGAACAACGCGGCGTAGGTGAGCAGCACACCCGCCAGCCCCGGCAGCACCTTCCAGGTCGGCTTTCCCTTGTCCCGCGCGGTTTTCGTGCGGGGGAGCAGGTAGTGACCCATGACCATCGCGACGACGCCGATGGGCACGTTGATCGCGAACACGGCCTGCCACCCGTAGTTCTCGGTCAGGTACCCGCCGAGCAACGGTCCCGCAGCCAGCCCGGTCGCCTGCGCCGCGGCCTGAACCCCGAGCGCCTTGCGCCGCTGTTCAGGCGCGACCGCCGTGGTGACCAGCGCGACGCTGTTCGCCTGCAGCATCGCCGCCCCCACGGCCTGCGCGATCCGGGCGGCGATGAGCGAGTCGAACCCCGGCGCGTACACGCACGCGATGGACGCGCCGGTGAACAACGCGAAGCCGTAGATGTAGACGATCTTGCGGCCGATCCGGTCCGCGATCCTGCCCATTGGGACGAGCAGAGCCACGAGAGTGATCAGGTAGCTGAGCGAGATCCACTCCGGATCGGCCTGGAAGTGCGCGCTCATCGCGGGGAACGCCAGCGTGACGATCGAGGCGTCGAGCTGGCCCATGAACGCGCCGAAGCAGACTGTCGCGATGACCAGCCAAGGCGCGTACGACCGGCGGGCGATCCACGCCGGTCTGGGCGACTCCGTGACGAACCAGTTCATCGTGACCAGATTATATCTGACACAGAGCTATTGCCTCGCGTTCAGTAAGATTTCCGCATGTCAGACGAAGCCCGCACGCTCACCGACGTCGTCACTCGCCTGCGCCGGGCGTTGCGGACGAGCATCCGGGCCGACTGGCCGTGGGAATCCCTGCCGATGGCGCAGGTAGAGCTGCTGCAGACCCTCGCGGAGCGCCCGCCGATGAAGGTCGGCGACCTCGCGGCGGCCCTGCGACTGGCCCCCAACACGGTGTCCGGACTGGTGTCCCAACTGATCGACTCGGGCCTCGTCGTCCGCGGCGGAGACCCCAAGGACAGACGGGTAGCCCGGCTATCCGTCTCACCCCGTGGACACGAACAGCTGCTCGTCTGGCAGCGCGAACACGAGAAGCGGATCGGCGCCGCACTGGGCAAGCTGGAGTCCTCGGAACGGGAGGACGTCGTGCGCGCGTTGAAGGCTCTGGACCACCTGGTGGAGCACCTTGCCGAGCCCACGGCCTGAGTCTCGACCGCTGGCGTTCGTCTCGTTGGTGTCGCTGGGCGGCGGGCTCGGCGGAGTGGCGCGCTACGGCCTGTCGGTGTTCGTGCCGGGCGCGTGGGGGCTGTTCGTCATCAACGTGCTGGGGTCGTTCTTGATCGGCGTGCTGATGGGGCTGGTGCCTCGGCCGTTGGTGCGCGCCTTCTTCGGGGTCGGGATGTTGGGCGGGTTCACGACGTTCTCGTCGTACGCGGCTTCGTGGTCGTGGGCGCTGCTCGCCACGCCGGTTTGTGCTGTGCTGGCGGCGTTTCTCGGGTTGCGGGTGACGCGGTGACCGTGCTGGTGGTGTTTCTCGGGGCCGCTTTGGGTGCTCCGGCGCGGTACCTGCTCGATCGGCTCGTGCAGTCTCGGCATTCGTCGGACTTCCCCTTCGGGACTCTGACGGTGAACGTCGTGGGGTGCCTGCTCATCGGGTTTGTCGTTGGGACGTCCTGGATGCCGCTGCTCGGGGTCGGGTTCTGCGGTGGGCTCACGACGTACTCGACGTTCAGCTACGAGACGGTGAAGCTGCTGGAGGCGGAGAAGTACCGCCCGGCGTTGTTGAACGTTCTGGTCAGCGTGGTGCTCGGGGTGGGCGCGGCCGCTATCGGCCTGGGGCTAGCACGTTGATCTCACCGTGGGCCCAACGAGTGACGAACTCACGCACCGCTGGCGTGATGTGATTCCGGTCGAGCCAGCTGACTGCCCGATCCCTGGAGCCCACTGCTTCCAGGAAGGGCAGCGACAGCACGAGCCGGAGGTCGCCGGCAGCGCTAAGGGTCTGCAGTTTGGGCTTGAACGGACGTGACGCCAGCCACGGACTTGGCTGCCCGATGGCTGCGGCCGCGATGGCGTCGAACTCCGCTTCTACGAACACAGGTCCGATACCTCGCAGCAGCTTCTGCGCGGCGCTGGCCTGCCGCGTGTAGTGGACCACGCACGTCGTGTAGAGAGCGCGCATGCCGTGGCGTTCGACGCTCGCCAGCAGAAAGCCCGGTTCCTCCATCGCGAAGCCGCCTGCCCATGGTGCCGTCTTCCTGATTTCCAGCAGACGCTCGCGATGCTGGGAGATCAACTCCCAGCGCATTGCCCTCCACAGTTCACCGCCCTCGCTGAAGAACAGGCCGTCCAGCACCAAAGCCGCTCCGAGCTCACCCTGCCGGACCAGTTCGTCGAGGCGGTTTCGCAAAGTCTGCTTGACGACCAGGTGGTTCGCCTGCGAGCACTCGTTCATGCAAATCAGAAGTGGCGTGTCCGTCTCAACGGCCAGCTGTTCGGAGTCGAAACGCGCTTCCGCTGGAACGAACACAGCCGCGTCCACCGCCGCAGTGGCGATCGCTCTGATGGTGCGGTTCGCAGGGTGCACATGTCGCAGTGATCGAGAGGCAAAACCCAGTCCACCGCCGAGTGCCTCCATGAGCAGCTCGTCTACCCCGTCTTCGACTTGGCGGTCGTAGAGCTGCAAAGCGATCTGGGCGACGACGTCCCATTGGTCGATGTTCGGCTCCAGCGCGGTCCATAGGCTGGCGGCAGAGCGATGCGTGCGCACGAGGTGCTCGGCCGCGAAGTACTCCAGGAACGTCCGGTGTGTGAAGCCGTACCGCTCGGCGCCGACGTCTGTGAGAATCCAAGACCGTCCTGTGCAGTACTCCAGGAACTGCCTGGCCATGGCAATGGACTCGTCGTAGTCGTCGATCTTGACCTCGAGGTACTCGGTGAGCATCCGTACGATCCTGACGCGAGACAGGGTCTTGCTGGAATCCGGTGCGGTGAACATCTTCCAAGCAAGGTGCTGCACCGCACCGCGCAGCCGGCCCTCGAAGCTCAGCGGTAGGTCGATGCCGCGCTTCGAGTCCCACTGCTCGAACATCATCAACGCGCACCGCTCGTACACCTGCGCGAGGTTGTGGGGCAGGTACCGGTCGCTGGAGTACATGGCGCACAACAACGTCAGCAGCAACGGGTTGCTGCGCAACTCCGGGATCTGCCGGCTGTCCTCCATGAACGACTTGGCCAGGCGTTCTCGTTCTGCCGGTGAGGTGGCCTCATCCAGTGCGAACCAACGTGACACGTAACCGGCGACCTGTTGCTCGTCGAACTCCGCGATGCGGCCCGTCAGGAACAGATCCGTACTCAGCGGCGCGTCCTCGTACCCGATCTTTCGCGCGGTGACCAAGATCGGTACCAACGGGTAGAGGTGAGCGAACCCCTCCAACAGCGACACGACTCGGCGCCGCAACTGGGTCTGCACCAGTTCGTCGAGGCCGTCGATGATGACGACCGCCCGTCCGGTGCGCAGCAAGTACTCGACGGCGTCGCGGGGCGGCTTCACGTTGTACGGCGCCTGGCACAGCTTCTCCAGGTAGTGCAAGAGGTCGCGTCCACCCTCGTCGAAAGAGGTGGCGAACTCGCGCAGCACCAACAGGAACGGCACGCGACCGGCGTCGTCCACGGCGATGTCGTGCGCGAACTTCGCGGCCAGGGTCGACTTGCCGGCACCGGGATCGCCCTGCACCAGCACACGTTCGCCCGGAACGCCGAGCCGGATGACGAACGACGAGGCCAGCGTCGGTTTCACGTAGAGCTGGTCGTAGCGGACCGACCGGCTGACTCCGCTGTGCGGCATGCGGATCTTGTTGTGCAGTGCGGCGACCTGGTCGCGCATGCGGGCCGCGAAGACGTGGATCCGGGCAGAGGACTTGAGTCTTTTGAGCAGGATGCTGTTGTGCATGGCCGCGGCGTACAGATCGGCGCGGTGGATCTTGGCTCCGGCGCCACCGAAGTGCGGTGCCACCTCCTGGCATGCGACGACCATGACGTCGTGCAGGATGTCGGTGATCCGAGTCAGAGGGTGGTCGGATAATCCGGCGAGCCGAAGTCCTTCGCGCAGCTGGTCTTTCGCTGCCTTGCCCATCATGTTGCCGACGCGCTTTTGCACGACCACGGTCGCGAAGTCGGGGGAGCCGAGATAGCTCTCCAACGCTTCGACGTCGGAGCGGCCAAGGTCCGCGAAGAGGTCGGTGGTCGCCGCGTTGGTGGCCGCGGCCGGAGGAAGCTCCTCCTTGCCGGCGAGACGAGCGGAGAGCTGGTCGCTCACGTCGACGACGACCCGGACGACCATCGACTCGATGCTGGGCAACGGGAAGCTCCTGTTCGAAGAAGCCATCGGCTGGGCGAGAGCCTGGGAACGAGCGTCCGCGCTCGCTCCCAGGCCTCCGGACGTTCGTTACGAAACGTCCTTCAGTCGGGATAGCACATCGGGCAGCGTGCCGGTGTGCACGACGCCGAGCCGTTGCGTGGCACGGGTCAACGCGACGTACAGGTCCGACGCGCCGCGCGGCGACTCGGCGAGGATGCCGTCCGGGTCGACCACGACCACCGCGTCGAACTCCAGGCCCTTCGCGTCGGTCACGCCGAGCACGACGACCTGCGCCTCTTCCAGTTCGTTGCCGACGGAGGAACCCGCGACCGACGACGCCACGGCAGAGCCCACCGGCGACAGCAGTGCGGCCGGCACGATCACCGCGATCTTGCCGTCGCCGACCGCGGTGACCTCGCGCGCGATGAGTGCGGGCACCTCGGACGCGTACGATGTCACCGTCGAGACCCAGGGCGCCACACCGGTTTCGCGCACCGACGTCGGCGGCACCAGGGAGGCGTCGACCGAGGCGAGTACGTCCGCGGCGACCTCCATGATCTCGGCCGGCGTGCGGTAGTTGACCGTCAGTTCCGTGAGGCGCCAACGGTTCTGTACGTACGGCGACAGCACGGAACCCCACGAGGTGGCTCCGCCGATGTCACCGGTCTGCGCGATGTCGCCGACGACCGTCATGGACTTGCTGGGGCAGCGGCGCATCAGCGTGCGCCACGCCATCGCCGACAGTTCCTGGGCCTCGTCCACGATGATGTGGCCGAACGTCCAGGTGCGGTCGGCCGCGGCACGTTCCGCGGCGGTCTCGTAGCGGTCGACGCCGTGGCGCTCGGCCAGGCGGTACGCGTCCATCAGGTCCGTGGCCGTCAGCATGTCGGGATCCGCGTCGTCCTCCAGGTCGAGGATGTCGAGAACTCCCTGGGCGTACTCGACGGCCTGGCGGCGCTGGCGTTCGGCGCGGGCCTTGGCCTCCGTGTCGTCCTCGCCGAGCAGTTCGGCGGCCTCGTCCAGCAACGGCACGTCGGCCGGCGTCCAGTCGTCGTTCGAACGCTGCAGCAGATCGCGCTCTTCGCGAGTGAACTTCGACATCGCGCGGGCGCGGCGCTTCGGGTTCCGGTAGAGCTCCGAGAGCAACGAGAACGGCGTCAGCACCGGCCACAGCGCCGAGATCGCGGCCTGGACCTCCGGGGACTCGCGCAGCTCGCGGCGGATGTCGTCCACGTCCGCCTTGTCGAGCAGATGCCCGCCCAGCCGGTTCACCACCATGCCCGAGAGCATCGAGATGATCTCGCGGGCGAACGTGCGGCGTGCCTCGTTGTGCGCGCGACGGGTCCGGCGCGCCCTGCCCCGTGCCTCGGCGATCGCCCGCCGGTCCAGACGCAGTACGTCGTTGTCGAAGCGGATCTCGACGGACGGCGGCGCCTCCTGGCGGTCCCGCACGGCCGCGGCGATCACTTCGGCCATCTCGAGGCGGCCCTTGATCGCGGCCGCCGCTGCCGGCTCGCGGCCGGTGGCGGTCAGGTTGGGGTAGAGCTCGCCGACCGTGGACAGCAGGACGCCGGTCTCGCCCAGCGAGGGGAGGACCTGACTGATGTATCGCAGGAACGTCGTGTTCGGGCCGACGACCAGAACACCGCGTTTCGCCAGCTGTCGACGGTGTGTATACAACAGGTATGCGGCTCGGTGCAGGGCCACGGCGGTCTTGCCGGTGCCGGGTCCGCCCTGCACCACGACGACGCCGTTGAGCTCGGACCGGATGATCCTGTCCTGCTCGGCCTGGATGGTCGCGACGATGTCGCTCATCTGGCCGGTGCGCGACTCGTTCAGCGCGGCGAGCAGCGTCGCCTCGCCGGTCAGGCTGTCCTTGGCCGAGCGGTCGACCGAGTTGATGTCGAGCACCTCGTCGTCGAGGCCGATCACCTTGCGCGAGCGGGTCCTCAGGTGCCTGCGCCGCCGCACGCCGTCAGGGGAGGCGGCGGTGGCGAGGTAGAACGGCCTGGCGGCGGGTGCCCGCCAGTCCATCAGCAGCGGCTCGTAATCCTTGTCCTCGTCGAAGAGACCGATTCGGCCGATGTAGAAGCGGTCTTCGTTGTGGAAATCGAGCCGGCCGAACGCGAGTCCGTTCTCGACCGCGCTGTACTGGGCCAATTGATCTGTGTACATCGCGACGGAGGTGTCGCGCTCGGACCGCATCTGATGCGTGCCGCCGGTTTGTCGCAACGATTGTGCGAGTCGTTTCGACGTCTGTTCGCGGAGGTCGTCGAGCCGGCCGTACAACATGGCCACGTATTCCTGCTCCGGCTCCATTTCGGCGAGCCGGAGGTCATCGGAGGGGCTTGACAACTTGCCTCATTTCTCGATATCATGCGGCGTCGGCTTTTATTCCGATTCGCACTGTCCTGCCCGCGCTGTGGTCGCTGAGCGCAGACTGTCTAATCTACACGCATATCAGCGTGATGCAGGTACGCCTTACGCAGCAGTGTGGCCAACGTATCGCGCTCGTGCGGAGTCAACGGCGCCAGCAGCTCTTCCTCATGCGCCCGCGCCGCCTCCAGTCGCTCCCGCAGCGCCCGTCTGCCCTCTTCGGTGATCGACACGGTGAACCGCCGCCGGTCCTTCTCGTCACGTCTGCGCTGGGCGAACCCGAAGCCCTCGAGCACGTCGAGCACCGACACGAGGTCACTCGGGTCCATCCGCACCCGGTCGCTGATCCGCTTCTGCGCCACCGCCTCCTGCTCGGAGAGGTACGCGAGCACCGTCAGGTGAGGGCCCCGCAGGTCCGCCCGCCCGATCCGGCGCGCTTCCCTCACCAGCCCGAGCATCAGGTAGCTGGGAAGACGCAGAAGCTGATCGATGCTCATGTCGTCAGTCTAGAAAAGATCTGTCCCCCGATCGTGGATAGCGCTGCGTGAGGAACCGCCTCGGACGGGGGCCGACAGGGTGAGCGTTGGGGTGACGTTTCTCCGCAAACCACCAGTAAGCGGCAAGGTGGGGGTATGACGCGTGCGGAGATCGTCCGGCTCGCCCGCTGCGTGGTGCGCCGGCCCCGGTGGCAGCTCGTCGTGGCGGTCCTGCTGTCCGCGTGGACGCTCGCCTGGGTGCTGGGCCAGCTCGCCGAAGACCCCCTGAGCCCGCTCGGGCTACTCGCCTGGACCGGCATTCCCCTCGATTCGGCATCCCTATGGGCTCAGGAGCGCGCGGAGGTCCTCGCCTGGCTCGCCACGCTCGGCGGTCTGAGCTGGGCGGCCACCACCGAACAGGGTCAGCTGCCCGCTCTCGCCGGGTGGTTCGCGGTGCTCGTCGCGGGAGAGGCGGCCGGGTACGAGCACGCGGTGCAACGGGCGATGCTCAGCATGGTCGTGTTCCTGCTCGTCCTCGCGGCCGTGTCGATCACCGGGCGGCGCGCGTTCGTCGTCGACCGCGTCGCCGTCATGCCGAAGGACGTCGTGCGAGCGGGCATCACCGCCGCCGTGCTGACCGCCGTGGTCCCGCTCATCGCTCCTGGTCTGGCGCTGACCCGTCTCGTTCGCCCCTACGTGACGAAACCTCCACGCCAGTTGAGGCGGGTTGAGGCCCCGTTGCTGCGGGAAACCGGATGAGGTGAGCGACTACCTGCCACCTCCCGCGCCCCCGCGCAGTGCGCTGACCTTGCGGTTGTGGCTGGCCGGGTTCGGGCTGGTCTTCAACTCGGTCGCGGGCTGGCTGGCGCTGCGAGCTGACTTCACCTGGCTTGGAATCCTGCTTTTACTACTCGCCGTCGTCTGTCTCGTGGACTTCGTCTGGGTGGTTCATCGCAAACGGCGCGGAGATCCGGGCTGAACCTGTCAGGAACCTGTGCTGGGCAATGAGCACACTTATGGATAAAGATGTTCGTGTGCATGAAGATCCGGCAAAAGGCAGGTTAGCCAGGGTGATGCGCCGGCAGCCTGTGCAACAGCGCGGCGCGGCGACTGTCTCCGCGATCCTGGACGCTTGTGCGAGCCTGCTGAACGAATACGACTACGACGACATCACCACGGCTCGCATCGTCGATGTGGCCGGAGTGCCCATTGGTTCCTTCTATCAGTACTTTCCCGACAAACGATCCGTTGTGCACGCTCTGGCACTTCGCGGTATGGAGACCTATCTCCGCGAGGTCGGGGAGCTGTTCGCCGCGGATCTGATCGCGGACACGTGGCGCGAGGCCATGACGCAGATCGTCGCGGTGTACATGCGGATGCTGACGGACGTGCCGGGCTTCGGCCGGGTGCGGTTCAGCGACATGCTGGACAGCCACCGGCTCGACTCCAGCGTCGACCAGTACGAGCTGATGGCCGAACGGCTGGCGGAGATGTTCGTCAACCGGTTCGGCGCCCACGGCGACGCCCCGGTGATGCTGACGTTCCGGATCGCCGTGCAGACCGCGGACGCGCTGTTCAAGCTCGCCGAACGGGTCGACGAGGACGACCGCGCGTACGTGGTCGGCACGGCGAACGAACTGCTCAGCGGCATGCTGGGGTCGGTGCTGGAGAAACCCCAGGATCCGGTTCAGAGCCCGTAGGACTCCAGCAACCGCAGCCACACCTCGCTGATCGTCGGGTACGAGGGCACCGCGTGCCACAAGCGGTCCACGGTGACCTCTCCGACGATCGCGACGGTGGCCGAGTGCAGCAGCTCGGCGACGTCCTGACCGACGAACGTGACGCCGACCAGCGTGCGCGTGCGCTCGTCCACGACCATCCGCGCCTTGCCCTTGTACCCGTCGGCGTGCAGCGACGACCCGGCGACCGCGATGTCCAGGTCGACCACCTTGACGTCGCGGCCCTGAGCCCGAGCCTGTTCGGCGGTGTGCCCGACGAACGCCACCTCGGGATCGGTGAACACGACCTGCGGCACGGCCACGTGATCGGCCCACGCCTGACCCGCCGACCACTGCTTCGGCTCGAACCCGCGGGACCGCTCCAGGATCGCCGTGCCGACCGCCCGCCCCTGGTACTTGCCCTGGTGCGTCAGCAACGCCCGCCCGGTGACATCACCGGCCGCGTACAGCCAGCGCCCGTCCACACCGGACACCAGACCGGAGTCGTCGATGGTCAGCGGCTTGCCGTCCTTGGTCGCCGGCACCCGCCCGGTCGCGACGAGGATGTGCGCCCCCTGCACGACCCGGCCGTCCTGCAACGTCAGCTCGCCCGGCTTGATCGACGAGGCGCGGCCGCCGAGCAGCACCTCGACGCCGTCCTCCTCCAGCCCCTCCACGACCAGCGGGCCGACGAACTCCTCGAACTTCGGCAGCGGCCGGTCCCCGGACACCACCAGCTTCACCTTCGAGCCGAGCCGCGCCCACGCCTGCGCCATCTCGACGCCGACGACACCGCCGCCGAGCACGACCAGCGACTCCGGCACCTCACGGGCCGACGTGGCCTCGCGCGAAGTCCACACAGGAGTGTCGGCAAGGCCTTCCAGTGGCGGCATCTTCGGCACGCTGCCGGTGCACACCACCACGGCCTGGCGGGCGCGGTAGACCTCTCCGCCCACGGTGACCTCACGCTCGCCGGTGACCTCACCGTCGCCGCGGATGACGTGGATGTTCTCCGACTCGGCCCACTTGACCTGGCCGGTGTCGTCCCAGTTGGAGGTGAAGCCGGTGCGCCGCTCCAGCACCGCGGCCGCGTCGAGCGACCCGCCCACCACACCCTTGACCCGCTTCGCGGCGGCGAGCGCGTGCCCGGAACGCAGCAGCGCCTTCGAAGGCATGCACGCCCAGTACGAGCACTCGCCGCCGACGAGCTCCTTCTCGATCATGGCGGTGGACAGGCCACCCGCGGCCGTCCGCCAAGCCACGTTCTCACCTACGGGGCCACCACCGATGACGATGACGTCGAAGTCCATGGCCGCCAGACTAGGCCCGGATCAGGAAAGCCACATGAGGCAGAAGGGGTGCCCGACCGGGTCCGTGTACACCCGGAACGTGTCGTCGTTGTCCTTGCTCACCAGCTTCGCACCGAGCTCCAGCACCTTCGGCTCGGCCTCCTCGACGTCCTCGACCAGCACGTCGAGGTGGAACTGCTGCGAGCCGCGCGGATCGGGGAACGTCGGCGGCTGGTACTCCGGCGCGAGCTGGAACGCGATCCGCGTGCCGCCGGTGACGATCACCACCCACGTGTCGTCACCGCCGGCCAGCCGTTCGGCACCGAGCAGCTTCTCGTAGAACGACGCCAGTTCGGAGGGATTCGGGCAGTCAAGCACCACTGAACGAAGTTGTCCGACCATGCCCTCCACCCTCTACCGGGTGGTGGGAAGCCGCAACGCCTGCTTGGCGATCGGGTCGAGCGTCTGGTCGCCCGCGCCGCCAGACCACACCGCGAACGCCAGCGTCACGTGGCTGCCCTTGGTGCCGTTCGCGAAAGCCGCGCTCTCCAGCGGTTTGCCGTCCAGCCCGTGCACGCCACCGGATCCCGGCAGCACGACGACCGCGTGCAACGACTTCGCGCTGGGCGCGTCGTACAGGTCCATGTCCGCCACCAGCACGGTCGCCGGCTTGCCCTGCACCGACGTCTCGTAGGTGGCGCGCAGCAGCACACCGCAGTCGTTCGCGATCAGCCACGCCTTCACGTCGCCGAACGCCTGCGCCTGGCAGTCCTGGTCCTTCTTCATCTCCTTCGGCACGAACGTCGTGCCGTCCACGACCACCGTCGTCGGCTGCGCGGACGTCGGCGCGGGCGTCGCGTCGGCCGGCTTGTCGTCGCCGGGCAGCGCCACCGCCAGCCACCCGACGAGGATCAGCGCGACCACCGCCGCGACCGCCAGGTACGGCCAGGTCAGCTTGCGAGGCAAGCGCTTGCGCGAGATGAGCTGCCCCATCGCGGCCTTGGGGATCAGCATCGTGTTGGCGGACGCGAGATCGGACACCGCGTCGCTGAAACCCTCGGAGAGCAGCGACCGCGCGTCCGGCGGCGTGCCGGTGGTCTGCAGGATCGCGAGGAGCTTCACGGCGTGATCGGCCGTGCAGGGCACCGTCGACGTCGCGAGTTCGCGGGCCGCACTGAGCAAAGTGGACGGTTTGGGGTGCAGCACCCGCACGCCGCGGTTGAGGTCGACCGTGGGCTGCACGACCTGGTCCACGAAGGGGCCGACCGCCACGACGGTGCTCACCGGGAGCGGTTCCGCGCGCATCGCCTGGATCCGCTGCGCCACCGCGGTCGCCGCCGCCACGGCCTCGGTCGCCGGGTTGGGTGCGCCGTCCTGGGCGACCAACGGCCAGCCGTCGATCGTCCACTGACCGCCGAGCGGTGCTTCCAGTTTCAGCGCGGGGTCGGGCAGGTCGACGCCGACGATCACGAGAACGCCCTTGGGCAGCACGACGATCGCGTCCAGTGGCATCGGACAGTCGGGTGGTTGCACGCCGATGAGCGCAACACCACCCAGAGCTTGGGTACCCACGCCGCAGGCCGTGAGGGCGGCACGGACGTCCGCCCCAATGGCCGAGGGTTCAGCGCCCAGACGGATCAGCCGCACGAGTCCCTACCTTTCCGCACGGGGGGACACCGTAGCGGTCCGGGGTCGTCCCAACGCAGCCGGTCGAGACATTGCGTGATGCCCGTCACCGATAAGTGGATCACTCGTTAGATGGATTGCCTGCCAATGTTCACGGAGGGTCCATGTACACACGCGCTGCACTGCTCGCCGTACTGCTGGTGGCCGCCGCATCCCCTGTCGCGACGGCCGCACCCACCTCCACGGTCTACGTCCACGGAGCCGACATCACCGCCGCTGAACAGGCGGTCGAGGCCGCCGGTCTGCAGAAGCTCACGAGCTTCCGCAAGATCGGTGTCGTGGCCGCGCGGGGCGACTCCGCGCGGATCTCCTCCGCCAGGGCCAAAGCGGGCGTGACGCGCGTCGAGGTCCAGAAACCGATCAAGTTCCTCGGATCGACCTCGCACACCGCCACGCGCGGCCTGGACGCCCGCAACAGCCTCGGGCTGACCGGCGCGGGAGTGTCGGTCGCGGTGATCGACTCGGGCGTCGACCCGAACCACCCGTCGTTCGGCGGCCGGATCGTCCGCAACCTGAAGAGCCTCTGCCTGGACGGCTCGACGCAGACGAACTGCATCGTGCCGGTGCCGAACTTCCTCGACACCGACACGACGTCGCTGGGCGGCCACGGCACCCACGTCACGGGCATCGCGATCGGCGGCGACGTGCAGACCACCGGCGGACCGGTGATCCACGGCGCGGCGCCGGGCGCGAAGGGCGTCGTGATCTCGACCGGTGCGGCGATCCTCATCCTCGGCGCGGACGCCGCGCTGAACTGGGTGCTGGAGAACCACAACGCTCCGTGCGGGGCCGGTGTCCCCGCGTCCACCTGCCCGCCGATCAAGGTGATCAACAACTCCTATGGGCCATCTGGCGGCGGTGCGTTCGACCCTGAGTCGGTCACTGTCAAACTGCAACGACAGCTCGTGGCCGAAGGCGTCGTCGTGGTGTGGGCGAACGGCAACGACGGCGGCGATGGTTCAGCGAACCTGTCCAACCCGCCGGGCGTCGACCCGACCCCCGGCGTGATCTCGGTGGCCTCCTACAACGACCAGGAGACCGGCACCCGCGACGGCGCCGTGTCGGACTTCTCGTCCCGCGGTCTCGCCACGGACTCCGCGACGTGGCCCGACATCTCGGCGCCGGGGGAGAACATCACCTCGTCGTGCCGGCTCTACCTGCCGATCTGCGCGACCGGCCTGAAGCCGCAGAACGGGCCGGGACTGCTCGACCTCGGCACGTTCAACACGATCAGCGGCACGTCGATGGCGGCACCGCACATCGCCGGGATCGTCGCACAGCTGTTCCAGGCCAAGCCTTCCGCGACCCCCGCCGACATCGAGCGGGCGCTGAAGTCGACGGCCCACAAGTACGGCACCGGTTACGGACCTGCGGGCCCCTACACCTCGTCGTTCGACAAGGGCACCGGTCTAGTCGACGTGGTGGCCGCGGTAAACGCTCTGTAGATCACGATCAGGCATCGCTCGGCCGGGAGATCGGGACTTAAGACCTGTATCTGCCCCGGTCGGGTGATGATCGAGCTGGTTCTTATGGCGGACTTGCCTCAAGTCGAGGCAGAATGCAGCGAACGGGTTCCACGGTGATCACCTCACTCTCGACAAAGGCGTAGGGGAAGACGTCCCTCGTCGAGTAGCGGAGGTCAGCAGTGAGCACCCGTGGCAGCACCAGTGGCGTGGTTTACGTCCACTCGTCGCCGTCTGCGGTCTGTCCGCACGTCGAGTGGGCGATCTCGGGCACCCTCGGTGTCCGGGTAGACCTCAGGTGGGCAGCGCAACCCGCGGCACCAGGCCAGTTGCGCGCTGAATGCGCATGGACCGGAGACGCCGGCACCGGCGCCAAACTAGTGGCTGCGCTGCGCGCGTGGCCCATGCTCAGGTTCGAGGTGACCGAGGAACCGTCCTCCGGTCAGGACGGCGAGCGCTTCTGTTTCGCACCCGTTTTGGGGCTGTGGCACGCCCGTACGTCGGCGAACGGTGACATCGTCGTGAACGAGGACCAGCTGCGTTCCCTGGCCGTACGTGCCAGAGGCGGCGAATCCTTCGCGCACGGCGTCGACGAGCTGCTCGGCGCCGCGTGGGACGACGCGCTGGAACCGTTCCGTCGCGCGGGCGACGGCGCTCCTGTGACCTGGCTGCACCGTGTCGGCTAACGGAACTGCTTAGTCCTGTGTGGACCCCGCTCACCGTTTGGGCAGCGGGGTTTCCTCGCGGTGCGTGGGATCCCAGGCCAGCATGAGCTGTCCGTAGAGCGTGGACGTCTTGAGCAGGTGCTCGTGGGAGCCGAGCAACGGCTTGCCGCCGTCCATGACCAGCACGCGGTTCGCTCGCAGCGCCGAGCTCAACCGGTGCGCGATCACCACGAGAATCCCTTCCCGTTCCGCGAAAGCCCGTTCGACCCTGGCCTCCGCGGCGGGGTCCAGATGTGAGGTCGCCTCGTCGAGGATGACGACGCTCGCGGACGTGACGAAGACCCGCGCGAGTGCCAGCAGCTGTGCCTCACCAGCGGAAAGTCCTTCTCCGCCATGACCGAGCGCCGCGTCCAGACCGCCGAGCCCGTCCAGAAGTGGTTTGGCGCCAACCTTTTTCACCGCGTCGACGAGATCCTCGTCGGTCGCCCACGGCGCGAGAAGCGTGAGGTTTTCTCGCACAGTGCCCGTGAACAGGTAAGTCTCTTGCGGAATCAGTGCGATCGCGTGGTGCCTGATCGTCGGCGCCACCCGGTCGACGGGCGCGCCGCCGAACAGGACACAGCCGTTGTCCGGTGGCATCAGTCCGGTGAGCAGACTGGCCATTGTGGACTTGCCGATGCCGGACGGACCGACCACCGCCAGGTGGTCGCCGGGGCGCAGGCCGAGTGACAGGCCGCGCAGCACCGGTTCCGCGTCCTGGCTCCAACCGAACGTGACGTCCCGCAGCACGAACTCGCCGTTGGCCGGGATCTCGGCGCCGATCTCCCCGCCGGTGCGCGGCGCGGCCTCCTGAAGTCGTTTGAGCGCGACCATCAGCCGCATCACGACAGTGCTGGTGGTGCGGGCCAGGCCGTGCAGCGCGGGGTTCACGCTGTTGGTCAGGTAGACGACCGCCGCGAGGACCGCACCCGTGGTGAGCTGCCCCGAGGCGACCAGCGGGGGAGCGAACGCCACCAGCAGCACGACGGGCGCGAAGCCGCCGATCGCGATCACCGTGGCGCGCAACGAGTTCGCCCACGCGACGGTGACGGTGGCGCTGGCCTGCAGGTCGATCTGCTTCGCGACGTCCTCGTACGCCTCGGCGGACGCGTCGCAGGCGGCGACGTCACGCAGTCCGGTCAGCACCGCGCCGGACGCCTCCGCTGTGCGTTCGTCGGCCATCACGGCGTCGCGTTGCCGTTTGGCCAGCGAGGGGAGCATCAACCCGAAGAGCAGCAACGCCGCCACGATCGGCAGCACGACCAGCCAGATCAGCGCGGCGGCTGTGGTCGCGAGGCCGATGAGCGCGGCGATCGTCGTGACCAGAAGGGCACGAGCCTGCACCAGCACGCCCGCGGTGGCGTCGCGGACCACCTCGACGTGCCGGGTGATCATGGCGACCGCGCTGGCGTCCGGTGTGCGGCGGTGCGACGGGTCGTTCAGCACGCCCTTCACCACCCGCGTGACCAGGGCGTCGCGCATCGGTTCGACGACGGCGCCGAGCCGTGCGAACACCTGCCGCTGGCCCAGCGCGCCGGCCACCGCGAGTGCCGCGAACGCGAGCAGCCACAGCACGCCGGCCAGCGGATCTCCCGCCGCGAAGCCCTGGTCGACGGCGGTGCCGACGAGCCTGCCGCCGAAGAACGCCGGGATGCCTTCGAGCATGGACCAGCCGAGCAGGATCAGGACACCTCTGCGGTGTCCTGCCAGCGTGGAGAGGTAGAAACGCATCACTCGCCCCCAGTGAACACTGCGCGGTAGTCCTCGTCGGTCCACAGCTCCTGATGGGTGCCGGTGCCCCGGACCCGGCCTTCTTCCAGCCACACCACGAGATCCGCTCTCGCGGCCGTGGCCGGGCGGTGCGTCACGACCACGCGGGTCCTGCCGGGCAGCGCCGTGGTGAGCGCCTTGTCCACTTTGGCCTCGGTCACGGTGTCCAGACTCGCGGTGGCGTCGTCGAGCACGAGCACCTCGGGATCCCGGATGATCGCGCGGGCCAGGCCGATCCGTTGCAGCTCGCCGCCGGACAGAGGGGCGTCGGCCAGCGGTGTCTCGTATCCCTGCGGCAGACGGATCAGCACGTCGTGCACCTGGGCGGCGACGGCGGCGTCGCGCACCTGGATCTCGTCGGCGTCCGTTCCATAGCCGATCGAACGGCCGATCGTCGCGCCGAGCAACGCCGGGCGTTCGAAGGCGTATCCGACCGCGTCGTCGCCGATCACCTCACCCGCGTCCACAGCGGACAGTCCGCCGAGCACCGCGGCCAGCGTCGACTTGCCCGCGCCGGAACTGCCGACAATCGCGGCGAACGTGCCGGCCGGGATCATCAGGTTCACGTCGTGCAGCGCGTCGCCGACACTGACGTTCCTGAGCTCGATGACTCCGTTGGACGGCTGGGGAGCAGGGCGTTTGGGCGCCGGGGTGTCGAGGACCTCGGCGATCCTGCCGGCGCTGGCGCGGGTCCGTTCCAGCACGGTCAGCTGGGTCATCTGGCCGACGATGCCCATGCCGAGCGCCGAGTAACCGAGCGCTGCGAGCACGTCACCGGTGCTCAGCCTGCCTTCCATCACACCGAGACCGGCGGCGGTGAGCACCGCGACCTCGACGGCGGGCAGCAACAGCCCTGCCCGCCACATCATCTTCGCCTGGGTGCGCCACATGCCGGCGCCCGCCGCGGCGAGCCGGGGGAGCGGCTCCAGCACGCGGTTCGTCTCGCGGTCGGCGATGCCGGCGGCCACGATCGTGCGCAGGCCGGACACCGAGTCGAGCAGCCGCGCGGACACCTCGCCGGACACTTCCTGATAGGTCAGCACGTCGTCGGCCGTCATGCGCATGTGCGTGCGGATCAGCAGAGCGGCCAGCGGCACGCTCAGCACGAACACCGCCGCGAGCCGCCAGTCCAGCAGCGCGAGCGCGATCACCGAACCGACGGAGGACACGACCGTCACCGCGAACCCGATCACGAGACCGGCGATGCCTCCCGCGTTGCCGCAGTCGCCCGTGACGCGACTGACCGCGTCTCCGGCGGCGAGAGGCGAAGGATGACCGAGAGTGAGGAGCTTCTTGGTCAACCGGCGCCGCAACCACGCCGTGGCGCGGGCGGTGATGCTCGCGGCGAGCACGATCCCGACGGCGTCGCCGACGACCTCGATGCCCGCGAGCACGAGCAACCACAAGATGGTGAACAGCACGAACGTTCCGCCCAGCGCCATGTCGACGGCTCCGGCGAGAGCGGCGGGGAGCAACAGGCCCGCGGTGGTGGTGATAGCGGCGTTGAGGAGCAGCAGCCACGGACGGTGATCGCGCGTCGTCGTGGCGAGCAGCAGCCGGTCACCGGATTTGCGCATCGGGCTGTTCCTCCGGAGGTGGTGAGGGCCCATCATGAAGCGAGGGCCCGGCAGCTGGCCGGCTGCCGAGCCCTCGAAGGTGGCGGGTGAGCGGCATACTTCGCCTATGCCGCTCATCAGCCGTTCATGCGCTGTGGAGCTGGTTTAGCAGAGGATCAGCGACGCGCCGCTGTGGCTGCAGGGCAGCAGCAGGGAGACGGTCGACGCGGTGGTCGAGCCGCCGCCGCCACCGCCGCTGCCGCCGGCCATCATCGTGGCGGGGGCTTCGGGCGTCTCGAGGTCCTGCATGTCAAGGATGAAACCCATGACTGTCTCCTAATTTCGAGGGATCGATCTGTTCTTGCTACCGGTCTGTGGAGACCGGCGTTCTGGTGCCCAGGAAGGGCAGAGGTGGGCGGCCGTCCACTGTGGACGCGATGGCGAGCAGCACGCCCGCACCGCCGGTGTTGAGGTCCATGGAGAGCCGGCGCAGCTGCACGCCGGGGAAGGCGAGTCCGCCTCCGTAGCGCACGGCGTGCCAGCCGAGTGCCTTCAGGTGCCGCTCGACGGCGCGCTCCAGCCGTTCGTCGGGGAAGTGCCTGGTGGCGTGGGCGAGTGTCGCGAGCAGTCCTGCCCGGCCCAGCGAGAACGCGGGTTGGATGATGAACTGGCCGGTGAGACCACCGAGCAGTTCGGGCAGTTTCTCGACGCACGGCCGGTCGGGGGCCCGCAGCGCGAACTCGGTCAGCGCGAGCGCGACGCCGGCGCTGCCGACACCCACGTACGGCAGGCTCCGCAGGGTGCCGTCCCGCACCTGCAGCGACCCGTCGATCGCGACCATCGTCTCCGCCAGGTCCCGGTCGAGTGCCTGCTCCGCCAGCCTGAGCCAGCGGCGTTCCTCCGTGTGCTCGAACATCCGCAGGAAGAACAGCGCGGGGCCGGACCAGCCGTGCAGCAGACCGGCCCTGGCCTTGTCGCCCGGTCCCGAGTCGTCCGCGAGCTGCTTCGCGAGGCGTTCCGCGAGCTGCTCGGCCTGTGCCGTGTAGCTGTCGTCCTGCCTGGTACCCGCGAAGTGCAGCAGGTTGAGCCCGATGCCGGACAGGCCGGCGCTGAGCCCGTGGTCCTGCGTCATCGGCAGCACTTCCGCGTACGTGTCGACGATCTCGCCGGCGACGTCGTGGTGGCCGAAGTTCTCCAGCACGTGGGCGATGCCGTGCGCGCCGACGAAGAAGCCGGCCTGCTTCGGGGGTTCGCGCCGGACCGCCTCGATCAACCAGTTCTCGTGCTCGGGGTAGCGGCCCTGACCCGACTCCGCGAGTGCGTGCAGCACACCCGCCGCGCCGTAGCCGAAGCCCGCGCCGCCGACCTCCCACTGCTCGATGTCGCCGGGAAACAACCGGTCCTGGCGGTGCGGTGTCGCGCTGTGCAGGACCGCGGTCGCGATCTCCTTGCGCACCAACGCCCAGTCCGGGCTCTCCTCGTCGAACTCGGTGAACGCGCGGTCCGCCGGCGGGTCGACGCGCGGCGTCAGCACGTCGATGATCGGCCTGCAGTACTCGTCGCTGAGCCCGAACTGCTGCTGGATCACGCGGACGTGCTGCGGGATCTTCGCGGGTGAGAGCTCCAGAACCGTGTTGAGCGGCAGGAAGAACCACAGCCGCAGCGCCGCCAGCGGGTAGGCGTCGATGTCGAAGCCGTCGCGGTCCCGTGGCGCCTGGAAGCCGGGCGACCCGAGCGTGGGCTTGCGGACGTCGTCGATGGTGGAGCTGAGCTCGAAGTCGATCAGCGAGACCTGGTCGTCCTCGTCCACCAGGACGTTGAGCGTGTGCAGGTCGCTGAACACGACGCCGCGCTCGTGCACCTTGTCGATGATCGACTCGATGCGGCCGACCATCTTGAGAGCGCGGGCCTTGTACTCGGAGAGCGTCTCGGCGCTGACGTCCATGTGCGTCAACGGGTAGTGCAGGCCCACCCACTGACCGAGCGAGCGGCCCGGCATGTACTCCATGGCGACGAAGAGGTGCTCCCACTCGGTGAAGCGGTCGTACACCTCGGGCACGCCGGGGATTCCCCGGAGTCTGGTGAGGATCTCGTACTCGCGCTCGAGCCTGATCACGGCGTCCTCGCCGTCGCGGTCGAGCCCGGCGTGCGGCCGCGCCTCCTTGAGCACGACCTCCTTGCCGTCGCTCTTGCGCGTGGCCAGGTAGACGCCGCCACCGTTGGAGAAGTGCAGCGAGTTCTTGATCTGGTACGGGAACTCGGCCGGATCGCCGGCGTTGCGCTCGGCGAGGTGCGGCTTCAGGAACGCCGGCAGCTCGATCCACTCCGGCAGGCTGAACACGGGCTTGCGCTTGTCGGGCACGAGCTCGCCGTCCGGCCCGGCGATCGCGAGCACCTGCTGCCCGCCGACCTCCAGCCACTGCTCGACGAACCCGCCGTAGCGCACGTACAGCGGTCCCTTGCCGAACCGCAGGTCGCTCAGGATGTAGGCGCCGTGCTGCCCGTCGAGGATCTTCGCGAGATCGGTGAGGATCGTCTCGAGCTGCGCGGTGTCCGTCGGGTAGATCGTGACCAGCTTGCCGCTGCCCTCACGGGGCGCGTACTTCGAGTTGCGGGCCAGCACGATCGACATCGTCTGCAGGTACTTGAAGGGGATTCGCTGTTCGACGCAGTAGTCGAAAGCGGCCTTGAGTACCCCGCCGGCGTTGTCGAGTCCAGCGGAAACGTGGATTTTCCACCCTTGGTTGGGGAGCTGTACCCCCTTCGGGTGGTGGTGCCGCCACACGTTGCGCTCGACCGTCACCCAATCGGGTGGGAGAGCGGGGAGTTCGGTGGAGAAGTCGTCCTTGGAGGTGCTTTCGGTGCTGCTCTGCAGATCGTAGAACTGCCGATCCGCGAAGCAGTACGCCTCGTATCTGAGGTCCACCGAATTCGCCTCCCTGACTCGTTTTTCGTTTCTTTGATGCCGCATATTTCCGCACAATCTCGGAGCTATGGGGAATCCGCCGTTAGGGTCATATGGGTACCCCGTTCGTGTCCGAAAGAACATCGGTTACCGGTGCGTATGTCACTTCGTGTGATGAGGTTTGGGTCCATCTCACCCGGTTGAGATGTTTGCTGCCGGTCGGTTTGCCGGGGGTGTCCTGCGTTTTCGCTAAACGATACCGAGGCGTTCCTGATCATGCGTGCTTCTGACCTGCGGTATTCCAGTTCGATCGCGACGTATAGTTAGGTGGGTGTAAACGTCGTGTACGCGCTGTGTTGGTTGCTCTTTACGAGTGAAGCCATTATTGGCGCCCATTGCGTGTTTGATACGGCCGAATGGCGGTAAGGGATACCCCGTTGGAACCCATTCGTTGGATGAGATTGGTTACCGACTAATTATGTAGCAAACATTGTCTTGCTACATGCAACCCGCCAAATCCCTATGTGATGTAATCGTTCGAGTGAAATCCGTGTTTTGTTGTAACGCGACACGTTTCGTGAGCGGCCCTCTGCTGCCCGGCGTGTCGTGCGGCTAGGCTGCGCGTGTGGGGAGCGTGGCAAGCCGCTGGCTGGTGCCGGCCGTGGTGGTGATCACCGGCGCCGCGGTGGCGGCAGGCATGGTGGGCCGGACCGTGTACTCGCGTCCGGCCGAGGCCAAGGGGGCGCCCGTGGTCGCGTCCTCGTCCGTCGCCGGGCCGTTGCCCGGGTCCGCGGAGGTCCGGCTGAGCCCGGACTCGTTCACCCATCCCGATCGGACCGCTGTGCAGCGGGTGCTGCAGGCCTACTTCGACGCGATCAACTCTCGGGACTTCGACGGTTGGCGCGGGGTGGTGTCGGCTCGACGGGTCTCGTCCACGCCTGAGGCTTCCTGGGTTGCGGCGTACGAGACCACTCAGGACGGCGGGATGGTGGTGCAGCGGGTCGAGACCGATGTGGTCACTCGGCGGCTGCGGGTGTTGATCTCGTTCGTGTCCACTCAGGATGTCGCCAAGGCTCCGCCTGCGTTGCCGGAGGGGTGTATTCGGTGGCGGGTGGTGTACGTGCTGGTGTGGGAGGGCGGGATGTTGAAGGTGGATGAGGCGGCGGAGAACCGGAACCCTCAGATGGAGAAGTGCTGAGGGGTTGGGCTCCTCGGCCTTTGGCCTTCGGCCTTGGCGCGTTGGTTGCGTGGGTCGTCCCCCTGTTTCGTTGGCGGGCGCCGGTTTGGTGTTCGTAGGTGGGTGCGTTGAGTCCTTGTGCGGCGGCTGCTTCCTGGGGACTCCGCCCCCAGACCCCCACAATCTGATCAAAGACCGGCCCACGCCACACGCGGGTAGATGGCACGCCTGTTGCGTTGGGCGGAGGCGCGTTGCTTCGTGGGGTGCGTTGGTGGGGTGGTCCCGTCACGAGCCGCACCCGAGCGGGCCACATCTGAGGAGGAGGGTCAAGTCGACGAAAAGCGTGTCGACTTGACCCTCCTCCTCAGATGCAGCAAGAGCTGAGGTGCGACTCGTGACGGGACCACCCCACCCTGACCGCGCGGTAAGGACAGCTCGCCTTCGGCGTCGCGTGCGATCTGCGGATCATGTGAGCGCGCGCTCGGACGGGCTCGCCTTCGGCTTCGCGTGCGAGTGGCGTACCCATGAGCGCGCGGTAGGGACGGCTCGCCTGCGGCATCGCGTGCGGAGTGCCCCGCCTTGCCGCGCCTTGCCCTGCCTCGCGTCGTTCCGTTCCGTCCCGCCGTCTCGTCTCGCTCGTCCCGCCTGCCCAGCTCCCGCCTGCCCAGTTCTCGCTCTCGTTCTCGCGGGACTGTCAGACCCACTCGCTACGTTGGGTCGCGGGGGATCCTGAACCCAAGGGGACCCCTGCGCGAGCGCGCCCAAACCCCACGGCCACGGCGGAAAGCGCAACGCCCCGGGCCGCTGGGCGGACCGGGGCGTGCGGTGGAGCGGGTGGTACTTAGGCCGGGGTGAAGGCCAGGGCCACGTTGTGGCCGCCGAACCCGAACGAGTCGTTCACCGCGGCGTCCAGCTTGATCTTGCGCGGTTCGCCCGCCACCACGTCCAGCGTGACGGCCGGGTCGAGGTTCTCCAGGTTGAGCGTCTGGGGAACGATGCCGTCGCGGATCGAGAGGACCGTGATGATGGCTTCTACCGCGCCTGCTGCTCCCAGCAGGTGGCCCAGGGAGCCCTTCGGGGCGGTCAGGACCGGGTGGTCGCCGATCGCCTTGCGGATGGCCACGGTTTCCGCGACGTCGCCCACCGGGGTGGAGGTGGCGTGGCAGTTCACGTGGCCCACGTCGGACGGGTCGATGCCGCCGGAGCGAAGTGCTGCGGCGATGGCGCGCGACTGGCCGACGCCCTCGGGGTCCGGGGCGGTGATGTGGTAGCCGTCGGCCGACGTGCCGATGCCGGCGAGACGGCCGTAGATGTGAGCTCCGCGGGCCTCTGCGAACTCGCGGCGTTCCAGGACCATGACGCCCGCGCCCTCGCCGAGGACGAAGCCGTCGCGGCCCGTGTCGAACGGCCGCGAGGCCTTTTCCGGCTCGTCGTTGCGGGTGCTCATGGTGCGGGCCTGGGAGAAGCCCGCTACCGGGATCGCCGTGATGCACGCTTCCGCGCCGCCTGCCACGACCACGTCGGCTTCGCCGGACATGATCATGCGGTAGGCCCACGCGATGGCCTCCGCGCCTGACGCGCAGGCGGAGACCGGGGCGTGCACGCCCGCCTGTGCCTTCAGTTCCAGGCCCACGTGCGCGGCCGGGCCGTTCGGCATGAGCATCGGGACGGTCAGCGGCGACACCTTGCGCAGGCCGTGCTGTTCCAGGAGGTCGTCCTGGGTCAGCAGGGTGATCGCGCCGCCGATGCCCGTGCCGATGATCACGGCGAGGCGCTGCTTGTCGACGGTGTCGTCGTTGTGTCCCGCGTCGGACCATGCCTGGCGGGACGCCACGATGGCGACCTGCTCGGAGCGGTCCAGGCGTCGAGCTTCCACTCGGGGGAGCACCTCGGTCGGGTCCACCACGAGCTCGGACGCGATCTTGACAGGCAGGTCGTACTTCGCGACCCACTCGTGGGTCATGGGTGCGACCCCGCTCTTGCCTGCCAGAAGCGCGTCCCAGGTGGACGTGACATCACCACCGAGCGGGGTGGTGGCACCCAGCCCGGTGATGACGACCTCGATGCCCGAACTCACTTGTTGCTGGTGATGTAGTTCACCGCGTCACCAACGGTCTTGAGGTTGGCCAGCTCGTCGTCCGGGATCTTCACGCCGAACTTGTCCTCAGCCTGGACGGCGATCTCGACCATCGACAGCGAGTCGATGTCGAGGTCGTCCACGAAGGACTTCTCAGCGGTGACGTCGTCGGCGGCAACGCCGGCGACCTCTTCGACGATCTCGGCAAGACCGGTCAGGACGTTGTCGCTCACTGAAGTTCCCTTTCGATTGAAACGATGAAAAAACCCTGAGTGGTGCTCATGGGCACCGGACCACCTGTCCCGCGTAGGACAGGCCCGCGCCGAACCCGACCATCAACACCACGTCTCCTGAGGAGATCTCGCCCGCCGACCGCATGTGGTCCAGCGCCATGGGGATGGAGGCCGAGGAGGTGTTGCCGGATTCGACGATGTCTCGAGCGACCTTCAGGTCCTCGCGCGCACCATTGTTGCGCAGGCGCTTGGCGATGGCCTCGATGATCCTGAGGTTGGCCTGGTGCGGGGCGAACACGTCCACTTCGGACAGTTCGACACCCGCGAGTTCGGCGGCACGGAGCGCTACCGGTGCGATCTGGGTCGTCGCCCACCGGAAGACCGTCTGGCCTTCCTGGTGGATGAACGAGTCGCGGTCGTCGATCCTGATGACCTCGGACATCGTGCCGTCCGAGCCCCAGGCGACGGGGCCGATGTGGTTCTCGTCGCTGGCGCCGACGACGACGGCACCCGCGCCGTCCGCGAAGATGATCGCGGTCGAGCGGTCGTCGGGGTGGGTCCAGTCGGTGAGCTTCTCCGCGCCGATGACGAGGAAGTTCTTCACGGCGCCCCCGCGGACGATGTCCGCGGCGGTCGCGACGGCGTAGCAGAAGCCCGCGCACGCGGCGTTCAGGTCGAACGCGGCCGCCGCTGTGATGCCGAGCCGAGTGGCGACCTGCGCGGCGGCGTTCGGGATCGTCGACGGCATGGTGCACGTCGCCACGATCACGCCGCCGATGTCGGCCGCCGTGAGGCCCGCGTCCGCGATCGCCTTGGTGCCCGCCGCGACGGACATGTCCACGACGCCCTCGTCCTTGGCCGCCACGTGCCGGTTGACGATGCCGACGCGCTCGCGGATCCACTCGTCCGAGGTGTCCATGCGCTGGGCGAGGTCGTGGTTGCTCACCACCGTCTCGGGCTGGTAGCTGCCGAGACCGATGATGCGGCTACCCGCAGCTGCCTGCGGGGCCTGAAAGCCTGTCACTTAGTAGCTCCAACGGTCTCGAAGAGCTCCGTGACCTTTTCGAACTGGTCAGGCGTCTTCAGGGCGAGGGTGGCGGTGCCCTTCATCGCACGCTTGGCGAGACCCGTGAGCGCGCCGGCGGGCGGCAGCTCGATCGAGCCGGCGATGCCCTTCTCGACGAGGGTGGCCTGGCAGACGTCCCAGCGGACCGGGCTCGTGACCTGCGAGACCAGGCGTCGCAGCACCTCGGTGCCCTCGGTGACGACCTGACCGTCCTTGTTGGACAGCAGCGGCAGCAACGGGTCGTGCGTGGTGACTTCGGCGGCACGCGCGCGCACGGCGTCTTCGGCCGGCGCCATGTACTTGGTGTGGAAGGCGCCCGCGACGGCCAGCTTGCGGACCTTCGCCGTGCCCGGCGGGTTCTCCGCGAGCTCGTCGAGCGCGGCACGCGGACCGGCCGCGACGATCTGGCCGGCGCCGTTGCGGTTGGCGGGCACGAGGCCGAGCTCCTCGAGGCGCGCGAGCACCTCCGGCTCGTCGCCACCGAGCACCGCGGCCATGCCGGTCGGCTCCAGGGCGCAGGCCTCGGCCATCGCGGCACCGCGCACGGCGGCCAGGGCGACGGCGTCGTCGGCGCTGATGACGCCCGCGACCGACGCGGCGGCGAGTTCGCCGACCGAGTGGCCGCCGACGATCACGGCGGAGGGCAGTTCGACGCGGCGGCGCAGCTCACCGAACGCGAGCAGCGCGAGAGCCACGACGAGAGGCTGGGTGATCGCGGTGTCGACGATCTCGTCGGCCTCCGCGGTGGTGCCGAGACGCACGAGGTCCAGGCCCGTGATCTCCGACCACGACCGGACCTGCTTCTCGGCCCCCTCCAGTTCGAGCCAGGGGGTGAGCATGCCGGGCGTCTGGGACCCTTGTCCGGGCGCGAGGAGTGCGATCACGTCGATTACTAAAGCTGGTGAACCCACCGGTACCCCATGCTGTAAAGAACGAAGTACTGCGATCGTATTTGTAGAGATCCTACAAAAGTGTCTGCCAGGTGAACGCTCCGCGACGTAAGCCCAGCTCAGCGCGGTGAGGGGTCGTTTGGCCCTCACCCTAACGGAGGCGTGCGAAGTCCGTCACAGCTCGTTCGGCTACCACAGGCCCCGGGCGCGAGCAAGGCGTCCTACAGACAAAGCGACGCGAAGCACAAGTGCGTCTCGAGCGTCATGTGCATTTCTTCCCGTCATTTCCTGAACGCGCCGAAGGCGATATCTGACCGTGTTCGGGTGCACGAACAGTCTTTTCGCGCACGTCTCCAGCACGCCCCCGACCTCCAGGAAGGCGTCCACGGTCTCCAGCAGCGCGCCGCCGGCGTCCTCCAGCGGCCGCGCGACCCTGTCGACCAGCTGCCACTCGGCCTCCGGATCGCCTGCCAGCGCGCGTTCCGGAAGCAGGTCGAGCGAACGAACGGGCCGGGGCGCGGCGGGCCAGCCGACGACCGCGCGCAGGCCGCTCAGCGCGTCACTGGCGCTGCGATGAGCCTCGGAAAGGCTGGTCACGGTGGGGCCGGCGACCACGGGACCCTCGCCGAAGCCCTCGGAGATGCGGCCCAGCACGTCCTCGCCGGTCTCGGTCGGGCCGCCGAGCACGACGACGAGCCGGGAGCCCTGCACGGACAGCAGCACCGGCCGACCGGCCCGGGCGGCCTTGCTGCGCACCGAGTAGATGATCGTCGGGGGGTCCTCGCCGCCGGGGTTGCCGACCAGCACCGTGGCCTCGATCGCCGGGTCCCAGCCGAGCGCGGCGGCTCGGGACAGCAGCGACTCCTCGGGGTCGCCACGCACGATGCCGTCCACGACCAGCGCTTCCAGCCGCGCGTCCCAGGCGCCGCGGGCCTCGGCGGCGGTCGCGTACGAGGTGGCGGCCGAGAAGGCGATCTCCCGCCCGTACCGCAGCACGCCCTCCATCAGCAGCGCGCGCTCCGCCTCGTCCGCCGCCATCTGCGGCATCTGCTCCTCGAACAGCTCCAGCGCTATCCGGACCAGTTCCACGGTCTGGCGCAGGCTGACCCAGCGGGAGATGTCCTTGGGGGCGCTGCGGAACGCGTCCGCGGTGAGCCGGATCGCCTGCTGCCGGTCGTGCAGCCACTCGACGAACCCGGCCACGCCGTTCTGGATCAGCAGCAACACGCTCGCGCGTTGGTCCGCGGGCATTCGCGCGAACCACGACAGCCGCCGTTCCATCTCGGCCACGCTGGCGGTGGCGAGTGAGCCCGACGCGCGTTCGATCTTGCGCATCGTGCGGGCGGAGAGCGTGGGCGGGTGCTCCTCCTTCGCCTTGCTGCTGGTCATACCCGCAGCTTAGGGCTCAGGAGGGGACATCACCGGGATGGGTGACAGAACCCATGTGGGTGTTTGCGCGGCCATACCGTCGGGCGGCAGAGCTCTTTCAGTGCGGCGCGGAGGTTCGTCTTGCGTAGGTTCCCGGCACTTGCCCTGAGCGTGGTGGCGTTGCTGATGACGAGCGTGACCGCCGCGGCCGATCCGCCCGACCCGCTCGCCGAGTTCCACGCCCAACCGGTGAAGTGGGCGCAGTGCAGCGGAAAGCTCGCCGAGCTGGAGTGCGCCACGCTCGTCGCGCCGCTGGACTACGCCAAACCGGGCGGCGACAGGATCAACCTGACGATCAGCCGCAAGAAGGCGGTGGCGGCCGACCGCAGGCGCGGCGTGCTGTTCACCAATCCGGGTGGACCTGGTGGTTCCGGGCTCGGCCTGCCGCTGTTCCTGGGGAAGTCCGAGCTCTCGCAGGTCTACGACGTGATCGGCATCGACCCGCGCGGCGTCGGTGGTTCGACGGCGCTGAACTGCCGCACCGCGCCCGCGATCGCCGAGCCGGAATCCCGCCCCGCGGACGGCGAGTTCGGCAAGTGGGCGGCCGAGGCGCGCGAGGCCGAGGAGGCCTGCCAGAAGTCGGGCGGCGGGATCCGGCAGTTCATCAGCACCGCGAACACCGCGCGGGACATGGACGTCGTGCGTGCCGTGCTGGGCGAGCAGAAGATCAACTACTTGGGCTACTCCTACGGCACGTACCTGGGCGCGGTGTACGGGACGTTGTTCCCGAACCGGCTCGACCGCAGCGTGCTCGACTCGGCCGTGCACCCGGAGTGGATCTGGCACGAGCAGTTCCGCCAGCAGGCCGTGGCGTACCGGATGGACGTCGAGGCGTGGGCGGCGTGGGCGGGGGAGCGCAACGAGAAGTTCGGGCTGGGCAAGTCCCGCGACGAGGTGCTGGCCGAGGTCGAGAAGGTCGCGGCGAAGCTGCACGCGACGCCGATCGGTGAGCACAACCGCTCTTCCTTCGACGGCGCAACGGGTGTCGGTGCCCGCTACCGTCCACTGTGGTCGGACCTGGCGTCGATCGTGATCAAGCTGCGGTCGGGGGAGAAGCCGGACAACGCCGAGGGCGCCAAGGCCGGTGAGGTGCTCGCGAAGACCGGGCTGGAGGAACTGCGGTCCGGCGTGTTCGACACGGTCACCTGCGAGTCGGACTGGCCGACCGACCTGCACGTCTACTACGAGGACATGCGGATGTTCCGCGAGCGCTACCCGTACGGCTTCGGCATCGTCCGCGCCGCGCCGATGACCTGCACGTTCCGGTCGTTCACGCCGCCGGAGCCGCCGGTCAGGATCGGTCGCAACGGCTATCCGATCGGCATCGTCGTGCAGTCGGAGGGCGACACGCAGACGCAGTACGCGAGCGGCCCGGCGATGGCGCAGCGGCTCGGGCACAACCTCATCACCGTCACCGACGAGGGCAAGCACGGCCTCTACAACGGCGGCAACAAGTGCGTCGACGACAGGGTCAACCGGTACCTGATCGACGGGGCGCTGCCGGGCAGCAGTTCCGAGTGCGCCGGTGACCCGCGGCCGGACGTGCCCAAGGACGGTCAGGGCGGCGCGGCCCCCGCGTTGTCCCCCGAGGGGATCCAGGCCTATCTGGACGGCCGGGGGCTGTCCGCACGACCGTAGAAATGTGGAAGCGCCCGCCACGGAGCGTGGCGGGCGCTTCCCTCTCCCCGGTCCCCACCGGTGGTTCCACTCTGGACTGTATTGCGACAAAAATCCACGTCAGCCACCCTTTCGTGTAGCAGTGTCGAAGTTGTGGAGCGGTGTGATCCACGAAACGATCACGTCGTCTGATCTTCACTCACCGCAACTTTGTTCATAGGAGGGCCCGTGGGCTCGCAAATCACCGAGGGCCTGGGCCAGGCGTGGGCGATGATCGCCACGTTCGTGCCGAAGCTGCTCGGCTTCCTGCTCGTTCTGGTCATCGGCTGGTTCATCGCGAAGGCGCTCGCCAAGGGCGTCCAGTTCCTGCTCAAGCGCGTCGGCTTCGAGAAGCTCGTCGACAAGTCCGGCCTCAACGGCGCGATGCGGCAGTCGTCGATGGACGCCTCCGGCCTGATCGCCAAGATCGTGTACTACTTCGTGCTGCTCATCGCGCTGCAGCTGGCGTTCGGCGTCTTCGGCGCCTCGAACCCGGTCAGCACGCTGCTCAACGAGGTCATCGCGTACCTGCCGCGCATCGTCGTGGCGATGGTGCTCGTGATCGTCGCGTCGGCCATCGGCACGGCGCTGAAGGGCCTCGTGACCGGCGCGCTCGGCCAGCGCTCGTACACGAAGATCCTGGGCAACATCACCTACGGCTTCGTGATGGCGCTCGGCGTCATCGCGGCGCTCAACCAGCTGGGCATCGCCGTCTCGGTGACCATGCCGGTCCTGATCGCCGTGCTCGCCACCGTCGCCGGCGTGATCGTCATCGGTGTGGGTGGCGGCCTGGTCCGCCCGATGCAGCAGCGCTGGGAGGGCTGGCTGACCCGCGTGCAGGACGAGGCGCAGGTCCAGTCGCCGATGCCGCGTGCGTCGCAGGAGATGCCGTCCACCGTGGGCGGCCGCATGGGTGACATGCAGACGCCTCCGTCGGGCACCCCGATGTCCGAGAGGTAGTTCTCAGTACCTGGAGGGGCCCTGCGCGAAACATCTCGCGCAGGGCCCCTTTCTGGTGTTCTGACGGTTCTCCAGTTTCGATCCAGCGCCCGGCCGCAGCCTCGTGTCCACCCGAACTGTTCCGTCGCGGTGGAGGACCAATGAAAGCCCTTGTGCTGTCCGCGGGCGTACGCCCGGCCGGATACTCGCTGCCACGGCAGATCGTCCCCATCGCGAACAAGCCGGTGCTCGAGTACGTCGTGGAGAACCTGCGGGACATCGGGATCACCGACATCGGCATCGTGGTGGGCGATGGCGCGCAGGAGATCTCCGAGCTGTTCGGCGACGGCGCGTACCTGGGTGTCTCGATCACCTACATCCAGCAGGACGTGCCGCTGGGCCTCGCGCACTGCGTGCGGATCGCCCGGCCGTTCCTCGGTGACGAGGACTTCGTGATGTACGTGGGCGACAACGTTCTCGTCGAGGGCATCGCCCAGATCGCCGACGAGTTCGAGCGGCTGCGGCCGTCCGCGCAGGTGCTCGTGGACAAGGTCGAGGACCCGCGCCTGTACGGCGTCGCTGAGGTGGACGAGAACTCGCGCGTGACGCGGCTGATCGAGCACCCCCAGGAGCCGCGCAGCGACCTCGCGATGATCGGCGTCTACTTCTTCACCCCTGCCATCCACGCCGCCGTCGACGCGATCGAGCCGTCGTGGCGCGGCCAGTTCGAGATCACCGACGCGCTGCAGTGGCTGGTGACGCACGAACGCGATGTGCGGGCGCGGATGTACTCCGGGTTCTGGAAGGGCACCGGCAAGGTCGAGGACGTGCTGGAGTGCAACCGCGAGCTGCTGATGGGCCTGCGGACCGACATCCAGGGCATCGTCGACGACGAGTCGCGGCTGATCGGTGACGTCGTGGTCGAGGAGGGTGCGCGCGTGGTGCGGTCGTGCATCGTCGGGCCCGTGATCATCGGCGCCGGGACCCTGGTCGAGGAGTCGATCATCGGGCCGTACACGTCGATCGGCGCGGACTGCCGGATCGTCGAGTCCGGGGTGGCCGACTCGATCGTGCTGAACGAGGCGTCCGTGCACAACGTGTCGGGCATCGAGACGTCGCTGATCGGCCGCCGGGCCCGCGTCGGCTCGGCGCGCCAGCACCGGCTGGTCGTCGGTGACGGCGCGCACGTCGAAGTCGCTGCCTAGTCGATCCAGTCCTGAAGGCGGTCGCACTCCTCGGCGACCGCCTTCTGCCTGCTCCTGTCCAGCTGGTCGATGTAGTCGACGGTGATCCGGCGCTCTTTGGTGATCGCCCAGGTGGCGACCACGTAGCCGTCGACGAGAACCGTGGGCCTGCCGCCGATGACGACGCCGAGCCGGTCGTCGGCGATGACCCTCCTGCGGTCGGCGTGGGCGAGCAGGATGTTGTCGAACTCAGGCAGGAGCCGGACGGGGACCGGGGTGTCCGGGTCGGGGCGCGGGGCGTCGGGGAGGTCGAAGAGCTCCTTGCCCTCCTCATTGCGGAACGTCGCGAGCCGCGGGCGCAGTGCCGCGAACGTCTCGGCGAGTTTCGTGAGACCGGACCACTGCTGGGCGTCCATGACGGTGGCCGGGCCGAAGGCCCTGAGGTAGCGCAGGACGAGTTCTTCCTTGTCCATGGCGTTCTGCGGCCTGCCCAGCCAGTTCTCGACGGTCGTGCAGACGGCCCTGCCGCTGCTGTGCCACAGGCCGCGCGGCGGAAGCTGCACGAGGGCGAGCTTGTTGCGCAGCGCGTTGCCGAGAACTGTGTGTTCGCGGTCGGGCCAGCGTTGCTTGAGCTGCTTGCCGGCGTCCGCGGTGCCCTGCGGGGTCTCGTCGAGGATCTCGCGGCCCGCTGCGGCGATCTCGTCGAAGTCGAGGCCCCTGAGACGGCCGGCGAACGGGCCGCTCTGCAGTTCGCGGTCGAGCCGGAGCTGCATGTGGGGGCGCAGACCGAGCGCGTCCCGCGCGCTGACCAGGTGGATCGTGCCGCGCATCAGGAGCATGCGGACGGCTTCCCTGGTGGTCAGGAGGTCTTCGAGCTCGTTCGGCTGGAAGTCGTTCAGCCGCGTCCAGAGGCCGACGTAGGGCGACTTCGGTTCCTGCGCCTGGATGCCGAAGAGGTGCTCGATGGTGGCGAGCGCGCTCTGGTTCGCGCGCTCGCGCAGCATCTGGCGTTCGATCAGCGCTCTGTTGAGCTGGTCCAGGCTCAGAGTCCCCATCGGGACAGGTTATGCCGGACGAACGCGAATCCGGTGCCGTTCGGGCGCTCGCCGTCGTGGACGACGAGCAGGTTCAGCTTGCCCAGGACGATGTCGGCGCCGTCGGAGTGCTCGACGTCCTTGATCCGGAAGTCCTTCAGCGGCTTCATGTCCGCCTTGCGGTACGCGACGAACCGCGAGTCGCCCTGGCTGGACGCGAGCAGCACGTCGTTCGCGATCGTGAGGCCCTCGGCGTCGGCTTCGAGCCACTTGCCGCCGAAGCCGGGGTTCGGGCCGTCGGCCTCGCACTCCTCGGTCTCCGGGTCGTACTTCTGCGGCGCGCCCCACGTGCGGACCTTGTCGACGAGCTGCGGCCTGCCGAAGCCGTTGGAACGCAAGGGGATGCGCCAGATGCCGACGTCCTCCTGCGCGGCGTACAGGGTGTTCGTGCTCTCGTCGATCACCATGCCCTCGACCTGCGGACCCTCGCCGGGCTCGCCGCACACCGTCCACTTCTTGCCGTCGGGCAGGGTGAAGGTGCTTGGAAGGTCCAGAGTGGACACCTTCCTGGTGTCGTACCCGGGGCCTTTGACGACCTGGAGGAGAGCGATGCTGGTCTCGCTGCGGCGGCTGGTGACGACGACGTCCTTGCCGTCGACGTGACCGGCGGCCAGGCCGTACGCGGTGTGCTGTTCGTCGACCTCTGCCTCGGTCCTGGAGAACACCGGCCTGGTGGCGGGGTTCGTGACGTCCTTCGCGCCGCGTTCGTCCACTTGGAACACCCGGACGCGGTCACGGCCGCGGTCGCTGACGAACGCCAGGTCGCCGAGCACGTCGACGTTGTTGAAGCGGCCGGGCTTCGCGTCCGGCGTGGGTGGCAGTGGCGCCGGGTAGACGCCGATCGTGCGGCCGTTGAGGTCGAACGCCGCCAAGCCGCCTTCCTTGAGTGTGCCCAGGACCACACTGCGTTCGGTGTTGCGCGGGTTCACCCAGATGGCCGGGTCGTCCGCGTCGGCGGGCTCCTCGAACGTCTGCGTGATGACCGTCGGTGTGATGACGGGCGGCACAGGGGTGGTGAGGAACAAAGGCACGAGCGCCAGTGCTAAGGAAGATGACATGGTGGGACCGTAGGAAACACCGATGTACTGCGACTGAACCGCGGGGGAACAGACCGTGTGGTACGACGTGGGATTGACGCTCTTCGGCCAGAAGATCGCTTACACGGAGCTGGTCGGGCAGGTGCTGGCGCTCGCGGTGGTGTTCCTCGCGCAGCGCCGTTCACTCTTGACCTGGCCCGTTCAGCTGGTCTCGGTCGCATTGCTGTTCACCGTCTACATGTCGGCGCACCTGGGTGGCCTGGCGACCAGACAGGTCGCCGTTGGTGCGATCGCCGTCTACGGCTGGTACGCGTGGGCGCGTCGCCGTGACCCAGTCTTCGGCGTGGTGGTGCGCAAGGGTTCCTGGCGTGAACGTGCCGCCGTTGCCGGTGCGTTCGTCGTCGGCACGGTCGCGTTCGCGCTGGTGCTGGACGCTCTGGACGCCTCGTGGGCACCGTGGCCGGACGCCGCGATCTTCATCGGCACGATCCTGGCCTTCGCGTTGCAGGGCCTGGGGTTGGTGGAGTTCTGGCTGGTGTGGCTGGTGGTCGACGCCGTCGGCGTGCCGTTGCAGATCCAGTCGGGCCTGTACTTCAGCGCGTTCGTCTACGTGATCTTCGCGGGCCTGGTGATCCACGGTTTCGTCGACTGGAACCGCACCGCCCGCCGGTTGACACAGGCGGCAAAGTCTCCTCTATGAGGGGACTGTTGATCGCTTTGCTGACCGCTGTCTCGTCGCTGGCAGCCGTTCCGGCCGTCGCCGCTCCTGCGCCGCGCACCGGATTCGAGCTCACCGGCAAGTGGACCACCGAGGCCGAGGAACAGGCCTACCTGCGCGCCACCGGCCTCCCCGTCTCGGAGATCGGCGTCACCGCCCAGGGCCGCCCCGTCCAGCTCGTGCGCGTCGGCTCCCGCTCCGCGCGCACGGTGGTTCTCTTGATCTGCTCCCAGCACGGCGACGAACCCGCCGGCCGCGAGGCGTGCCTGATCCGCATGCGCTCCCTGCCGCGCTCGTCCGACGTGACCTACCTGTTCGTCCCGAACGCCAACCCGGACGGCCGCGTCGCTGACACCCGCGGCAACTCCGCCGGCATCGACATCAACCGCGACCACCTGCTGCTGCGCTCCGCCGAGGCCCGCGCCATGGCCTCGGTGATCCGCGACTGGCAGCCCGACGTCATCCACGACCTGCACGAGTTCGGCCCGTCCGAGCCCTACTACGTGAAGGACGTCCTCTGGCTGTGGCCGCGCAACCTCAACGTCGCTCCTGGGGTGCACGACCTGTCCGAGTCGCTGTCCCGCTCTTATGTCCGGCCCTCGGTGGAAGCGTCCGGCCGCACGTCCGGCGTCTACGGCATCTACGTCGACCCGGTGACCGGCGAGCCCGTGCGCCAGGTGGCGGGCGACGGCCAGGAGCGCATCCTGCGCAACACCGGCGGCCTCAAGCACGGCATGGGCCTGCTGGTCGAGACCAACGTCGACAACACCCCTGCCTACCGCGTCCAGTCCCACCTGCTCGCGTTGGACGGCACCCAGTCGTTCGTCCGCACGAACCGGTCGGCGATCGAGGCGGCCAACGCGGCGTCGCGTGCCGTCCGCACCGGCCCGATCTACTTCGGCGGCGCCGACAACCAGGCCCCGGATCCGTCTGATGTGGTGACCACCCCGCCGTGCGGTTACGTGCTGACCGGTGCGCAGTACCGCGACGTGCAGGACGAACTGGCTCTGCACGGCATCACGTCCCAGTACCTGCGCGGCGGCGATCGCATCGTGCCGCTCAAGCAGGAGGCCCGCGCCCTGGTCCCGCTGCTGCTGGACGCCCGAGCCGACGGCCCGCTCCTGACTGCCCAGTCCGTCGCCCAGTGCTAACTGCCTGACCTGCATCTTTGCAATGGACGTTTGCGGTCGACCGCAAACGTCCATTGCACAAGGCGGTGTCGACCGACTGATATATCGGTCGCGGGTGATCTTGTTGACGTGGTCCGATGGGCGTCGTGCGTGTCGAGCAGTACGCCTACTTCGCCCTCAAGAGCGACTCCGTGTCCGCCGCCGAGATCGCTCAGCGGCTGGGGCTGGAGCCCGACGAGGTACTCGTCCGCGGCAGCAAGCGGCCGGAGCACGACCTCCCGCGGGCGCACGCCTGGAAGATCGTCGACCGCGGCGCGAAGCGGCTCGACGAGCAGATCGAGCACGTCGTCGACCGGCTGCGTCCCGTCCACGACGCGCTCGTCGCGCTCACGGCGATATCCGATATATCAGCCAGTCTGGTCGTCGTGCGCTACTTCCGGGACGGCGACAGGGCCGGTCTCGGCTGGTGGATCTCCGCCGAGTCGCTCGCCTTCCTCGCGTCGGTGCGCGCCTCTTTGGACGTCGACGAGTACGACTACGTCGAGCCTGCCGACGAACCGTTGCGTCAGGTCACCACCGACCTGTTGACGAGCATGGAGCAGAACCTCGCCGAGCACGCGTGCCACCTGCACCGGCGTCTCGCGGGCGCGACCGTGAGCGAGACGGACGACCTGGTGATCGCGGACAGCGGCCTGGACGACGACACGTTCAACATGGTCGCGGCGGCCAGGTTCACCTCGGACGACGTGACCGCTCGCGTCGCCGAGACGGTGAACGCGGTGAAGGCGACGGGGCGTCCGCACTCGTGGTGGGTCGGTCCCGCCTCGACCCCGGACGGTCTCGGCGCGGTGCTGGTCCAGGCCGGTGTCGTGCAGGCGGAGACCGAGGCCGCGATGTGGATGGACCTCGCCGACGCCGCGTTGCCCGAGCCTCACGCCGAGGGGCTGGAGATCCGCGCGGTGACCACGGAGGCCGACCTCGCCGACTACGCCACGATCCTGGCCGCGAACTGGGATCCGCCCGCGGCGACGGTTCGCCGCTTCTACGCGGAGGTCGCCCCGCACGCGTTGGCCAGCCAGGCGCGCTACCTCGTCGGGTACGTGGACGGCAGGGCGGTGTGCACGGCGGAGGTGTTCCTGCACGCCGGAGTCGCCGGGATCTACAACATCGCGACCCTCGCCGGAGAACGCCGGCGCGGCTACGGCGGCGCGATCACGTTGGCCGCGTTGCGCACCGCACGCGCCGAGGGGTACCGCATTGCCGTCCTACAGGCCTCTGAGGACGGTGAGACCGTCTACCGGCGTCTGGGGTTCACCATCGCCGGTCAGTTCACCGAGTACGCCCTCAGGGCGTGAAAAGGGCCGCCCCGCGTGTGCGGAGCGGCCCTTCGGATCAGCGAGTGGCTAGGCCAGTCCCGCGTCGCCCGTGGAAGGCCCAGCGGCCTGCACGTCGTTGATGCGGTACTTGCGGGACGCCTCGACGACCTTGGCCTGCTCGACCTCGCCGCGCCTGGCCAGTGCGGCCAGCGTGGCGACGACGACGGACTCCGCGTCCACCAGGAAGTGGCGGCGGGCGGCCGGGCGGGTGTCGGAGAAGCCGAAGCCGTCCGTGCCCAGGGTCGTCATGTCGGTCGGGACGTACGGGCGGATCAGGTCCGGGATCGCCGACGCCCAGTCGGAGACGGCGATCACCGGGCCCTGCACGTCCTTGAGCACCTGCGTCACGTACGGCACGCGCGGCTCGGCGTCGACGTGCAGCAGGTTGTGGCGGTCGGTCTCGACGGCGTCGCGGCGCAGCTCCGAGTACGACGTGGCGGACCACACGTCCGCCGATACGCCCCACTCCTCGGCGAGCAGCTTCTGCGCCTTGAGCGCCCACGGGAGGCCCACACCCGATCCGAGGATCTGGGCACGAGGGCCACCGGTCTGCGGGCCGTCCTGGAACTTGTAGAGGCCCCGCAGGAGGCCTTCCACGTCCAGGCCCTCCGGCTCGGCCGGCTGCGCGTACGGCTCGTTGTAGACCGTCATGTAGTAGAAGATGTTCTCGGCGTTCTCGCCGTACATCCTGCGCAGACCGTCCTTGACGATGTGCGCCACCTCGTAGGACCACGCCGGGTCGTACGAGACCACGGCCGGGTTCGTGTGCGCCAGCAGCAACGAGTGACCGTCGGCGTGCTGCAGGCCCTCACCCGTCAGCGTGGTGCGGCCAGCGGTGGCACCGAGCACGAAGCCGCGCGCCATCTGGTCCGCCGCCGCCCACAGGCCATCGCCCGTGCGCTGGAAGCCGAACATCGAGTAGAAGATGTAGATCGGGATCATCGGCTCGCCCTGCGTGGCGTAGGACGTGCCGACCGCCGTGAACGACGCCGTGGAACCCGCCTCGTTGATGCCCTCGTGCAGGATCTGGCCCTGCTCGGACTCCTTGTAGGCGAGCATCAGGTTGGCGTCCACCGAGGTGTACGCCTGGCCGTTCGGGTTGTAGATCTTCTGCGTCGGGAACATGGAGTCCATGCCGAACGTTCGTGCCTCGTCCGGGATGATCGGCACGATGCGCGGGCCGATCTCCGGGTCCTTCGCGAGGTCGCGGACGAGCCGGACGAACGCCTGCGTCGTGGCGACCTCCTGCTTGCCGGAGCCGCGCTTGATGCCCTCGTAGACCTTGTCGCCCGGCAGCACCAGCGCCTTGGACTTCGTGCGGCGCTCCGGCAGGAAACCACCCAGCTGACGGCGGCGCTCCAGCATGTACTGGATCTCCTGGTTGTCCTGCCCCGGGTGGTAGTACGGCGGCAGGTACGGGTCCTTCTCGAGCACCTCGTCGGAGATCGGGATGCGCAGGCTGTCCCGGAAGCCCTTGAGGTCGTCCAGGGTCATCTTCTTCATCTGGTGCGTCGCGTTGCGCGCCGCGAAGTGCTTGCCGAGCGAGTAGCCCTTGATGGTCTTGGCGAGGATGACGGTCGGCTGGCCGACGGTCTCGGTCGCCGCCTTGTAGGCCGCGTAGACCTTGCGGTAGTCGTGGCCGCCGCGCTTGAGGTTCCACACCTCGTCGTCGGTCATCGGGTCGACGAGCGCCTTCGTCCGCGGGTCGCGGCCGAAGAAGTGCTCCTTGATGTACGCGCCGTCGTTCGCCTTGTACGTCTGGTAGTCGCCGTCGGGCGTGTTGTTCATCAGGTTGACGAGCGCGCCGTCGCGGTCCGCGTGCAGCAGCGCGTCCCACTCGCGGCCCCAGACGACCTTGATGACGTTCCAGCCGGCGCCGCGGAAGAACGACTCCAGCTCCTGGATGATCTTGCCGTTGCCGCGCACCGGGCCGTCGAGGCGCTGCAGGTTGCAGTTGACCACGAACGTCAGGTTGTCCAGCTGCTCGTTCGCGGCGAGCTGGAGCAGGCCGCGCGACTCGGGCTCGTCCATCTCGCCGTCGCCGAGGAACGCCCACACGTGCTGGTCGGACGTGTCCTTGAAGCCGCGGTCACGCAGGTAGCGGTTGAATCGCGCCTGGTAGATCGCGTTCATCGGGCCGATGCCCATGGAGACCGTGGGGAACTCCCAGAAGTCCGGCATGAGGCGCGGGTGCGGGTACGACGGCAGACCGCCGCCCGGTCCGGCGTGCGAGTACTCCTGGCGGAAGCCGTCGAGCTGGTGCTCGCTCAGCCGGCCCTCGAGGAAGGCGCGAGCGTACACGCCGGGGGAGGCGTGGCCCTGGATGAAGATCTGGTCGCCGCCGCCGGGGTGGTTCTTGCCGCGGAAGAAGTGGTTGAAGCCGACCTCGTAGAGCGACGCGCTGGAGGCGTAGGTCGAAATGTGTCCACCGACACCCACGCCGGGCCGCTGCGCGCGGTGCACCGTCATCGCGGCGTTCCAGCGGATCCACGCACGGTAACGACGCTCCACCTCCTCGTCACCGGGGAACCACGGCTCCCGCTCGGTGGGGATGGTGTTGACGTAGTCCGTGCTGGTCAGTGAGGGGATGCCGACATGGTTCTGGCCCGCGCGTTCCAGCAGGCGAAGCATCAGATAGCGAGCCCGCTGTTGCCCGCCGCCCTTGAGCACCTCGTCGAACGACTCCAGCCACTCGGACGTCTCTTCGGGGTCGATGTCCGGCAGGTGGGCTGCGAGACCGTCGCGAATGACACGTACCCGCTCGGGGCCTGTGTTCTGCGGGCTCAAGGTGTCTCCTCGGCTTCGTTGGCGGTACACGCGATGGCCCGGAAACCGTGCCACGCGCTCCTATCGTTGTCCTTGCGTGGCGACTTCGTCATCGCTACCGGTCGGTAGTTCTGGATCGTGTCGCTCACGCGCGCGCGATAAGAGGTATGTAGAGCGTGCCTCATGCCAGTGTAGGGAACTCCACAGGGGTACCTGTTACGGCGTGTCACGTGGTCAACAGTTGCGCCGGAGGTAGCTGACAGTGTTCGCTAGCCCGAGTAACGGACTCTGGCGGCAGTCTTAGGGCTGTCGCTCTTGCGTAGTTGGAGGAGTGAAAACCGTGGTCGCCGCGGAAGACGCCGGCAAGCTCGGCGTCGCCGACAAGCTCGGGATCGAATCAGGCATGGTCGTCCAGGAACTCGGCTGGGACGAGGACGTTGACGACGCCTTGCGTGCCGCTGTCGAGGAGCGAATCGGGGGCGACCTCCTCGACGAGGAAGCCGACGAGACGGTGAGCACCGTCCTGCTCTGGTGGCGGGAGGACGACGGCGACCTGGTCGACGCCCTTCTCGAGGCCACCGGCGTGCTCGCCGAGGACGGCGTGATCTGGGTTCTCACCCCGAAGACCGGCCGCCCCGGCCACGTGGAGCCGAGCGACGTCGCCGAAGCGGTCCCCACCGCTGGCCTGTCCCAGACCTCCAACATCAGCGTCGCCGACGACTGGGCGGGCATCCGCCTGGTGTGGCCGAAGTCGGCCAAGGCCAAGCGCTGACCCTCATCGGGCTGACATAGGGTTGAACCACGGGCGCCCAGCGCGTTCGTGGTCCTTTGTCGCACCGGAGGGGTTTCGCGCATGGCGGTCGAGGTCGGTTCGGAGGCCCCGGACTTCACGCTCAACGACTACAACAAGCAGCGCGTGACGTTGTCGTCGTTCCGTGGCGAGAAGAACGTGCTCCTGGTCTTCTACCCGTTCGCGTTCAGCGGCACCTGTCAGGGCGAGCTCTGCCAGCTGCGTGACGAACTGGCGACCTACGAGGACGAGAACGTCCAGGCGCTGGGCGTGTCCGTGGACTCCCCGTTCGCGCTGAAGGCGTGGGCGAACCAGGAGGGCTACCAGTTCCCGCTGCTGTCCGACTTCTGGCCGCACGGGGCCGTCGCGCAGTCCTACGGCGTCTTCAACGAGGCCGTCGGCATGGCGCTGCGGGGCACGTTCCTGATCGACACCGCCGGCGTCGTCCGCTTCGCCGAGGTGAACGCGCCGGGCGAGGCCCGCGATCAGGACGCCTGGAAGAAGGCCGTAGCCTCCCTCAAGGCATGATGTAGCTGTACCCCAGCGCTTCGCGGCGCCGGGTCGGGGCGTGTAGCTCAGCGGAAGAGCACTCGGTTTACACCCGAGCGGTCGCAGGTTCGATCCCTGTCGCGCCCACCACCGTTCAGATCTCCTCGCGTGGAATTCCGTAACACCTCAACGATCTCGGTCGAAGCAGCAAGGGCGTAGATCCCCGCTGCGGCGCAGGAGGTCCGGTGCACGAGAGACCCGAGCAGGGCCCGGCTTCCAAGACCACCAACACTGTCGAGGGCGACGCGGGCGCGGTCTTCCAGCTGGGTAGCAGCCACGGCAACAACTTCATGTTCAACCTCGGTCCGAGGTGGCGGTCGTGATCGTCGTCTGCTTTCTATCGGTGGCGACGGCGGTGTCGGACCCGGTGATCGGGCCGGACCGCGGACCCGGTCCGGCTTCCCTGCAGCGTCTCCTCGACTCAGCCGGAGGTGTTCACCGTTGTCGCCGGCACGGAGTTGTGCGACTGCACGTGGGTGATCGAGCTCGACTGGTCGGCCGGGGGCAGGAGCGGCGTCCAGATGGTCGGCTACGACGGGAAACCGTTTTGCACGACCAGTACGAGCAATGCGGTCGCGTGCGTCATCCACAACTCGGACTGGTGTGTGTGATCGCTGGAACGAATTGAGACGGTGCCGTACTTTGTTCGAGGTTCGCCATCTCCGAAGGACGACGACTGCCTGTGAAGCGCAAGGGCAAGGCCGCGAAACCCGTCCCCACCACCGTCACGCAGGAACAGGTCAAACTGCTCGCCCTCGTGGAGCAGGGTGGCGTGCACCGCGGCGCCACGCGCTGGTATCTGGAGCACCGGCCCGCCAAGCAGTGGGATTCGGACGACCTCGAGGTCCTGCGGCTGCGGGACTGGATCACGTGGGTCGCGCCCGAACGGGCAATGGACCACGGGATGGCGGCGCCGGTCGACATCACGGCTCAGGGGCGTGCGGCGCTTCGGCATCACCTGCCGGAGTGGGTGCTGGGGCGCAAGGCCATTGCCGCTGAGCCTCCGCGACTGCCTGCGGTGCAGACGATCACCGCGTTGGACTCGTTCGGATAGCCGGCGATCACGGTAGAACGGTCTTAGTCGAATCCAAACGGAGGCGAAGACCGGCCATGTCGAACTTGTTGACCGGCGGCGATTTGCGCGCACGTGACCACCACCGGATCGAGGACGACGCACGGGAAGAGGGGCCACTGCACGCCGTGACGTTGCCCAACGGCGTCGAGATGCAGGTGGTCACGGTCGGGTTGGAGCTCACCCGTCAGCTGCTCACCGACCAGCGGCTCTCCAAGGACAGCGCGGCCCTGCAGCGTGAGATCAAACGCCAGCTCACCGAACTCGGAAGCACGCAGACGGACCTCGCCGGTCTCTTCGGGCCGAGCATGCTCAACAGCGACAACCCTCAGCACGCCCGGCTCCGGGCGCTCGCGGTCAAGGCGTTCAACGGCAAGGCGGTGCAGCAGCTCGCGCCGCGCATCGAGGAGATCAGCGCGGAACTGATCGCCGGGCTTCCCGAGAACGAGGAGATCGACCTCGTCGCGGAGCTGGCCGTGCCGATGCCGATGCACGTCATCGGCGAGGTGCTCGGGCTGCCGGCCGACGATCGCGCGCACGTCCGCACGTTGATCGAGACGATGATGTCGATGGAACCCGAGGTGTCGCAGCCGGCGAGCGACGCGCTGGGCGGCTACTTCCACTCGCTGCTCACGAGCAACGGCCTGGATCCCCGATCGCTGTTCGGCGCGTTGGTCACGGCCGCCGGCGACGATGGCGACCATCTGAGTCACGACGAACTGATGGCGATGGCGTTCCTTCTCGTCGTTGCGGGACACGAGACGTCAGCGAGCCTCATCGCGAACGTGGTACACGACGCGTTGGACAACGATCTGTGGCACGAGGCGGCCGAAGATCCCGATCTGGTGCCACGCCTCGTCGAGGAGACGCTCCGCCACAACTCGCCGGTCCGCAGCGCCACGCACCGCATCACCACCGAGCCGGTCGAGATCGGCGGCACGACGGTTCCGGCGAACACGCTGCTGTTGATCAACCTCGGCGCCGCCGGACGATGCCCGCAGGCGCACGACAAGGCCGACGAGTACCGGCTCGACCGCGAGACGACCGGTCACGTGACGTTCGGCCACGGCCCGCACTTCTGCCTGGGATCGGCGCTCGCCCGCATGGAGACCGAAACGGTGCTGCGGCACCTCACGAGCCGGTTCCCGCGCACCACCTATTCGGGCGACGAGCAGCCCGCGGTGACGCACAACGACATCATGGCCAGCCTTAAATCGCTTCCGGTCGTGCTCCGTCGCTGACACGCTGGGCCGCGTGGAGATCATCCAAGGGGGACCGGAACACGTCGACACGGCCGCGTTGATCTGGGCGCACGCGGTCACCGAGCGGGACGGCTACGACGAGGTTCCGTCGCTCGAAGCGGCGCGTCCCGGCGTGGAGAGCGCTCTCGCGAACGAGCCTTCGCTGTTGCTGCTCGCGCAGGAAGGCGGTGAGGCCGTGGGTTTCATCGCCGGAGGTCCACATGAGACGAACGCTGACCAAGTGGCCTACATCAACTACGTGGGTGTGCACCCGGACGCGTGGGGCAAGGGCGTCGGCGAGGCGTTGCTGCGCGCGTTGCCCGACGCGTTGATCAAGAATGGATACGAGAAGGCCGAGCTGCTGGTCTATGTCGACAACGTCCGGGGCGTGCGGCTCTACGAACGCCTTGGGTGGATCAAGGTCGGTGCCCCCGCGCCACATCCGCGCAACGGCCGAGTGGAGCAGCGCTACTCGTTTTCGCCCGCATCGTGGGACGCGGGGGCGTGAGAGCGTTTAGCGGGGGATTAGGGGATCAACCCCAATGCGGCTGACCAGGGCTATCCCCAAGTCCATTTGAGACGTAACTTTTGCTCATGTCAGTGCGCACGTTCGCCTTCGTGGTCGGTCTAGCGTTCTTGCTCGGTGGGGGTGCGATCCTGTTCGTGACGCTGGCCGTCGAGGCGCCGAGCGGGTCGCTGATCCCGTGCGGCAACAGTCTCGGCCTCGGCTTCGACGAGCCCGCGGCCTCCGCGGTCAGTCCGGCCTATGTGGACATCTGCGCCGATCTCCGGCATCGCCGGCTGCTCTGGGCGTTGCCGATGGCAGCGGTGGGCGCACTACTGCTGATCGGCTCTTTGGTCGGTTCCCGACGGGCTACTCGCCGGTAAGGTCGCGGCATGACGTGGATGGTCTACGGCGCCAACGGCTACACCGGACGCCTCATCGCCGAGCTCGCGGTCCAGCGCGGGGAGCGGCCGATCCTCGCCGGGCGCTCGCACGAGAAGGTCGAGCCGATCGCCGCCGCCCTCGGGCTCGAGCACCGGGCGTTCGACCTGAGTCAGGCGCGGGCGCATCTTGAGGACGTCGACGCCGTCGTGCATTGCGCGGGCCCGTTCGCGCACACGTCCACCGCGATGGTGGACGCCTGCCTGAGGACCCGCACGCACTACCTCGACATCACGGGCGAGATCGACGTCTTCGAGTCCATCGGCCTGAGGGACATCGACGCGCGCAAGGCCGGCATCGTGCTGTTGCCGGGCGCTGGGTTCGACGTCGTCCCCACCGACTGCCTTGCCGCGATCCTGAAGAACGCCCTGCCGTCCGCGACGCACCTCGACCTCGCGTTCGTCGTCGGGGGAGGGGCTAGCGCGGGCACGACCAAGACGTCCGTCGAGGCCGCCGCCGTGGGTGGGCGGATCCGCGTGAACGGCGACCTGAAGAGCGTCCGCATCGGGCACCGGCGGCGCACCGCCTACTTCCGGTCCGGGCCGCGCGAGGTCGGCAGCATCCCGTGGGGCGATGTGAGCACCGCCTACCGTTCGACCGGCATCCCGAACATCACGACGTTCACCACCGTGCCGGGCATGCTCGGGCAACTGCAGCAGGTGTTTGCGCCCGTCTTGCAGACGCCGTTCGTCCAGAACGTCGCGAAGACCGTCGCCGGCAAGGTGAAGGGCCCCGACGAGCGCAAGCGCGCCAACACCAGGGCCGAGGTGTTCGGCGAGGCGTGGGACGCGCAGACGAAGGTCGAATGCGCGATTACCACCCCGAACGCCTACAGCCTCACCGCGGACTCCGTGCTCCGCGCCATCGGCAAGATCAACGGCGTGGCGCCCGGCTCGCACACGCCGTCCAGCGCGTTCGGCGCCGACTTCGTGCGCGAGCTCGACGGCGTCGTGGCGGGCGAGGTCCGCTTCAGCTGAGTTAGAGCCTCTAACTCCTGCTTGAGATTCTTTGCTGCTTGAGGTGCTCTACTTCTTGAGGTGCTTGGCGACGCTGTCGACCACCCCGCCGACAGCGTCCTTCACCTTCTCCACGCCGTCCTTGACGGCCGCCTTCGCCTGATCGGCGCGGCCCTCGTTCGCGAGCTGCTCGTCGCCGGTGACCTCACCCGCGGTCTCCTTGGCCTTGCCGCCGAGCTCTTCCGCCTTGTTGCCGATCTTGTCCGACAGCGACATCGCGTCCTCCTGAGCTGGTTGGTCTGACGCCTGTTCGATGCCCGTCCCCGCTGCTTCGTCACGCCACGGTCGGGTGAAAACCGGGTGAGAGCGATCACGGATGGGAAATCAGGGAACCGCGTGACGTTCCGCGTTCGAACGTGTCCATCGGGCGACGAAGCAAATTGGGCGGGGGTGTGCGCATGAGCGTGGCCGAAGCAGCCGCACTCGACGATGCCACGCTGGTGGCAAGGTCCCGTGACGGCGACGTGAGGGCATATGAGCAGCTCGTGCGCCGTTACCAGGGTCCGATGTACCGGCTGGCGGTGCGCATCGTGGGCAGCACCGGCGACGCCGAGGACGCGGTGCAGGACGTGTTCCTCACCGCGTGGAGGCGGCTCGGACAGCTCAACGACGACGGGGCGTTCCTCGGCTGGCTCTACCGCACCACCACCAACCAGTGCCTGAACGTGCTGCGCAAGCGCAAACCGCACGCCGACACCGAGCTCGACGAGCACGAGTCGCCGGCGCCGCGCACCCGGCCCGACCGCGCGGTGGAGGTGAGCGCGCAGCTCGACGCGCTGCAGGCCGCACTGCGTGGCCTCACCCCTGAGCAACGGGCGTGCTGGGTGCTGCGCGAGGTCCACGGCCGGTCCTACGACGAGATCGCCGAGGCGATCGGCACGACCCAGCAGTCGGTGCGCGGCAGGCTCGCGCGGGCACGGGCACAACTCGCGGAGGTGATGGCGCCGTGGCGGTGACGTCCGACTACGTCCTGCCATGCGGGCGGGACGTGGAAGAAGTCTGGGAGGCGATCGACCTCTCCGACGAACACACGCGCTCGTGTCCGCACTGCGGGGCAGTGCGGGAGAGTCTGCTGGTTCTGCGCGAGGCGACCGCGGAGATGGTCCGCGAAGAGGTCGAGCCACCGTTCGACCTGGTCAGCCGCGTGATGTCCGCGGTGCGCGCCGATGTCCGGCGGTCCGACGTCGTGCCGTTGCCCGGCGACGGACTGGCCCGGATCAGCACACGCGCGGTCGCGGCGGTGCTGCGCTACGCGGCGGACGGTGTGGACGGCGTGCGGGCACGGGCGTGCCGTGTCGTCGAAGCACCGGAGTCGACCGGCATGGACCCGGTGATCGAGGTCGAACTGAGCATCGCGATCACCGCCGGCCAGGTCACGCACCAGGCGTACGACGAGGTGCGGCGCCGGGTGCTGGCCGCGGCCTCCGCGCGGATCGGTGTGCGGCTCGCCCGCCTGGACCTCGTCGTGTCCGACGTTCTCGAAGGATGAGCGAGTGATCGAAACAGTCGTGTCCGCTCCGGCGGTGGCGGCGGTCGCGGTGCACGCGGCCGAGCGGGTCGCCGGCGTGCGCGTGCAGCCGGGTGTGGCCGGCCTGGTGGGTTCGGTGGTGCGTGCGGCGAGGCAGCAGATCAAGGGATTGCAGCCCGCGCCGGTGGAAGGCGTGCGGGTGCGGTGGTCGGGAACGGCCGCGGTGCTGGAGGTGGACGTGGTGATCTCGGGCCAGGACCAGGCCGCGGCCGTGGCTCGTGCCGTGCAACGGTCGGTGCGCGCGCTCGTGCCGGAACTGACCGGTGTCGAGGTGGAGTCCGTTCTCGTGACGATCGTGGACGTCGCATGGTGATCGTGACGGAGTTGTTGAAGGCACTGGAGAAGGTCGACGGGCTTCGGCCGTCGGCGCCCGAACCCGCCCGCTCCTGGATCTCCTGGGACGTCGACGCGCTGGCCGTCGACGTCGAGGACGAACTGGTGTGCGTCCGCGTCGTCGCCACCCGGCTGCCGCTGGCGCTCGCGGAGGCCGGTGCGGCGTTGAAGACGGTTCTCCTTGGCACGCAATGGGAAACGGCCATCGTGCGGATCGTGGTGACCGATGTGGACAAACGTGCCCTCGATCACCTGAACGGGTCGTGACGAATCGGTCGCAGCCGGTGTCTTTCTCATGTGGACGCTTCGAAGGAAGGGATTGCGATGAGCACGCAGACTGCGGAGAAGAACGGTGTCGCGGGCGGGAAACTGGTGACCGACAAGGGATCCACCACCATCGCGGACGTCGTCGTGCAGAAGGTCGCCGGCCTCGCGGCGCGGGAGATCCGGGGCGTGCACGCGCTGGGCGGCGGCGCGACGCGGGCACTGAGCGCGTTGCGCGACCGCATCCCCGGTGCCACCGCGAGCGCGGGCCAGGGCGTGTCGGTCGAGGTCGGCGAGAAGCAGGCCGCGGTCGACCTGGAGCTCGTGGTCGAGTACGGCGTGCCGATCGCGGACCTCGCGAAGTCGGTGCGCACCAACGTGATCACGGCGATCGAGCAGATCACCGGCCTCGAGGTCGTCGAGGTCAACATCAACGTCAACGACGTGCACATCCCGAGTGACACCGAGGGCGAAGAGCCCGAAACCGCTCGCGTGCAGTGAGGGGAACCGCCATGAGCACCACCGCACTGGGCCTGCTGACCGGGCTCGCGCTCGGCCTGGCCGCGGCGTTCGGGGGCTTCAGCGCGTTCCTGCTCGTGCTCGTCTTCGGCGCGCTCGGCCTGGTCGCGGGCCGGGTCGCCGAGGGCAAGCTCGACCTCGCGCAACTGCTGGGCAGGGATCGGGACTGACGATGATCACACCGCTCGCCGCCCAACCAGGTGTCACACGACCTGGTGCGGCACAGCCAGGTCTGACCACCGTCGCGGACCGCGCGGTGGGCCGTATCGCCGGACGCGCCGCCATGGAGGTGCCGGACGTGCTCGACTGCGCGGTCACCGCACGGGTGACCGGGGGAGTGGCCACGCTCGACGCGCGCCTCGACCTGCGTTACCCGGCACCGGTCGCGTCGACCGCGGCTCGGGTGCGCGCCCACCTGGTCGAACGGGTCGCCGAGCTCACCGGCCTGCGAGTGTCCGTTGTGGACGTGTCGGTCGGCGTGCTGCGCGCGGACACGGCCCCGGTGAGGAGGGTCCTGTGACCCGACGCTCCCGCCGGGCCCTGCCCGCCATGCTCACGGCGCTCGTCCTGCTGGCCACGTCGGTCCTGGTGGCGGTGTGCGCGATCCAACTGGCCGTGGGTGAGACGCCCCTGCTGCCGTACGACTCCCTGGCCGGCCTGCTGCACGACACGACGTGGTCGGCTCAGGGGGTGGCCGTGGCGGGCGGGGTCGCCGCGGCCATCGGACTGGTGCTGTTCCTCGTCGCGGTCGTGCCCGGCAGGGCGCGGACGGCGGCGCTGGACCAGCACACCGCGGTGTCGGTGCGCGGCCTGCGCAACGCGCTGCGATCCGCTGCCGTCGTCGACGGCGTCGAATCCGCCGCCGTGAAGGTGCGCCGCCGCCGGGTTCGCGCAGTCGTGCGCACCCGGCGGGCCGTGGTAGACGGCCTGGATGATGCCGTCCGCGCGGCCGTCGAACACCGCGTCGGTGAGTTCGCCCTCGCCCGGCCGCCGCAGGTCGTGGTGCGGGTCAAGGCACTCAGGAGCACACCGTGAACCGATTCCTCCTCGGCCTGCTGGGCCTGGTGCTCGTGCTGGCCGGCGCCTTCGCACTCGCTGTCCACTTCGGCTACGTGCCGCAGGTGGATCGCTCCGCCGCACTGCTACCCGGCACAGCGCTGCCGCCGACGTGGGTGCTGTGGGTGATCGCGGCCGCGGCGGTGGTGATCGCACTGCTGTGCCTGCGCTGGCTCACCGCCCAGATCCCGCGCCGCAAGGTCGCGGCCTGGCGCTGGGCCGACGAGGCCGGCGCCACTCGCATCACCACGGCGACGGCCGCCGCGCCGTTCGCCGAAGAGATCACCGCCTATCCCGGTGTGCGCAAGGTCGAAGCCGCGCTGACCGGTCCGCACACCGCCCCGCGCCTGGCCCTCGTCGTCCGCGCCCACGGCGACGCCGATCTGCGGGGGATCCGCCGCCGCATCGACGACGAGGGCCTGCCACGCCTCCGGGAAGCGCTCGGCACCCCCGACCTGCACGCCACCGTGGAGTTCCGGATGTCGCCCACGAAGGCCGACGCCCGAGTGCACTGATATATCGGTTGTGCAAAAGACGTTTGCGGACGACCGCAAACGTCTTTGCATCCGGATGCAAAACAGCTGGTCACCCTGGGTGGGTGACCAGCTGGTATATCGCTTGGTTCGCCGTTCACTCCGCTCAGCGCGGGGCGAGCAGGCTCGTGATCTCCTGGGACGCCGAGACCGTCAGCAGGTGCTGGAGGTTCTCCGGGAGGTCCTCGCCGCGCTTCTGCTTCGCCTGTGCGTAGAGGCGGCCGGCGCGGTAGGAGGAGCGGACCAGCGGGCCCGCCATCACGCCGAGGAAGCCGATCTCCTCGGCCGTCTCCTTGTGCTGGACGAACTCCTCCGGCTTCACCCAGCGCTCGACCGGGTGGTGCCGCGGCGACGGGCGCAGGTACTGGGTGATGGTGATGATGTCGCAGCCCGCGTCGTGGAGGTCGGAGAGCGCCTCCGTGACCTCCTCGGGGGTCTCGCCCATGCCGAGGATCAGGTTCGACTTGGTGACCAGGCCGAACTCGCGGGCCTTGGTGATCACATCGAGGGAACGTTCGTAGGTGAACGCCGGCCGGATGCGCTTGAAGATCCGCGGCACGGTCTCCAGGTTGTGCGCGAGCACCTCGGGCCGGGACTCGAAGACCTCGGCCAGCTGCTCGGGGACCGCGTTGAAGTCCGGGATCAGCAGCTCGACGCCCGTGCCGGGGTTCATCTCGTGGATCTGGCGGACGGTCTCCGCGTACAGCCACGCGCCGCCGTCCTCCAGGTCGTCACGGGCGACGCCGGTGACCGTGGAGTAGCGCAGGCCCATCGCCTGGACCGACTCGGCGACGCGACGCGGTTCGTCGCGGTCGAGGTCGGCGGGCTTGCCCGTGTCGATCTGGCAGAAGTCACAGCGCCTGGTGCACTGCTCGCCGCCGATCAGGAACGTGGCCTCGCGGTCTTCCCAGCACTCGTAGATGTTGGGACAGCCGGCCTCTTCGCAGACCGTGTGCAGGCCTTCGCGTTTGACCAGACTCTTGAGCTCCCGGTACTCGGGGCCCATCTTCGCCCTGGTCTTGATCCACGAGGGCTTCTTCTCGATCGGCGTCTGGCTGTTGCGGACCTCGAGCCGCAGCAGCTTCCGACCCTCAGGTACCACAGTCACGTCATCACCCTACGCTGCGCGCTCAAGTGTCCGGGGTCACGTACTACCAGGTCAGGCTAAGCGCCAGAACCGGGCTTCCGGTGGAGCGCTCGTTGTTCACGATCACCCCGGACGAGGGCGCCGGCACCCTACTCGAGTTCTGGAGCGATTCCGGTCAGCTTGATCGTGAGTTCCCAGAGGCGGTTCGCGGCCAGGTCGTCACGCGCGGCGGCGGTCATCCTCGCCACGGCGGGGTAGCCGCGGAAGCCGTTGAAACCGTCCGGGCCGTAGTACTCGCCGCCACGCGCTTCGGGTGACGTCGCCGCGTAGAGCTGCGGCAGCGCGCCCATTTCGACGGACTGCGAGAACAAGTGGCTGATCTTGCCGCCGACCCGCAGGATCACCGACTTGTGCGCGTCGGCCATGTTGTTGGTGAGGTCGGTGGCCGTCAGGCCGGGGTGGGCCGCGATGGACGTCACATCCGATGAGCGGCGCTCCAGCTCACGTGCGAACAGGATGTTGGCGAGCTTCGACTGACCGTACGAGCCGCGCAGGGTGTACGGGCGGCGGTCGAAGTTCGGGTCCGCGAAGTCGATGTGGCCGTACTGGTGCGCGAGAGAAGCGACGGTGACGACGCGTGCGCCCGGACGTTGCCTCAGCGCAGGCAGCAGCAGCCACGTCAGCGCGGCGTGGCCCAGGTGGTTGGTGCCGAACTGGCGCTCGAAGCCGTCGACGGTCCGGCCGTTCGGAACGGCCATGATGCCCGCGTTGTTGACGAGGACGTCGAGCTTCTCGACCTTCTCCGCCGCGGCGCGCACCGAGGCCAGGTCGGCGAGGTCGAGTTCGAGGACCTCGGCCGACCCCTTGACGGTGCGTCGCGCGGTCTCCCCGCGCTGGACCGAGCGACAGCCCATGAGCACGTGGGCGCCCCTGGCCGCGAGTACCTGGGCGGTGCGCAGGCCGAGACCGGAGTTCGCGCCGGTCACCAGGACTGTGCGGCCGGACTGGTCGGGGATGTCGGCTTCGGTCCAACGACTCATGGAGTCATTCCTACCGCCCGGTAACTGCCGAGCGACAGGTGTGTGTCCAGTACCGCTCGCAACACCGGCTCCTCGGCGGCGAGTTCGGCGAGGACGCGATCCTCGTCGACGTGGCCGGTCAGCCCGGCGTTCTCCATCCGGGCGGTCAGCTTGTTCTGCCAGCGGTGGTCGAGCGCCAGCAGCAGTTCCTGCAGTGAGCCGAAGACGTCGGGATCGACGATCAGCGGCGCGGACGGGTCGCGGCGGGCGTCGCGCAGGACGGCGTCGAGCGCGTCGCGGCGACGGTAGTGGTCTGCCCAGCCCATGTCTCGTACCCCCGGTTTCTCGCATACCCTCGGTATGACACGAACATACCACCGGTACGTACCGTCGGTATGTGAGATACGTTTCGGTCGTGCGAACTCGACGCTCCGAGTACTCGGAGTCGACCAGGCAGGCGTTGGTGGACAGCGCCGTCGACCTCTTCACCAAACGCGGCTACGCCGGCACCTCGCTCGACGAGCTCGTCAAACGCGCCCGCGTGACGAAAGGTGCGCTCTACCACCACTTCAGCGGCAAGCAGGCGTTGTTCGAGGCGGCCTTCACACAGGTCGAGACCCGCTCGATCGCCTCGCTGACCGCGGTGATCACGGCGGACGGCGACCCCTGGGAGACCGCGGTCGCCGGTCTGCGCGCGTACGTCCGCAAGTGCCTGGAACCGGAGTACCAGCGGATCATCGTCCACGAGGCGCCGGTGGTGATGGGCTGGGAACGCTGGCGTGAGGCGGAGGAGCAGTTCAGCTTCGGTCTGCTTCGCACGGCGGTGCAACTGCTCGTGGACGCCGGTGAGATCGAGGAAGCGCCGGTGGAGATCATGGCCCGGCTGCTGTTCGGTGCGCTGTCCGCGTGCGCGAGCACCATCGCGAGCTCGTCCGATCCGAAGCGCACCGGACGCGAGGTCGAACGCGCGATCCTGCGTGTTTTGGAGGGTTTGCGCAAGAAGTAGTCGAGTTCGGCCCTAGCGACCGGGCGCAACGTCGATCACCACGCGGACAACAGAGGTGGTCGGCATCATGATCGAACCTGTCAACACGCGCCTGGGACTCGACGGCAAGATCGCAGTTGTCACGTCGGGCACGCACGGGCTCGGCCTCGCCATCGCGAGCAAGCTCTGCGACAACGGCGCCCACGTCATCCTGACGACATCCGACGAGGACAACGTCGACCTGGAGCGCGCGAAGACCGTGCTCGCGGGCAAGCCCGGCTCGGTGACGGTCACCAAGCTGAACATCCACGACGGTCACTCGGTTCGCTCCCTGCTCGACCAGGTCAAGCAGGAACGCGGACAGCTCGACGTGTTCGTGCATCACGCCGTGTCGCCGGACCTCACGCCGTTGCTGAACATCGTGGAGCCGCTCGCCAAGGCTCTCGTCGACGGCGGACGCGTGGTCATCGCCGGCTACACGGTTACACCGGTGCACGGCGTGATTCGGACGCTCGCGCTGGAAATGGCTTGGTACAAGGTCGCGGTCAACGCCGTCGTCACCACCGTTGTGGACAACGGCCCCATGAACATCGATCCGGACCTGGTGGACCGGCTCGCGATCAAGAGCCCGTCCGGTCGCGTCACCCTGCCGCAGGACATCGCGAACGCCGTTTCGTTGCTCTGCACCGACGAGGCCGCGTGGATCCAGGGTCAGGTGATCACCGTCGACGGCGGCCTGGAACTGCTGGAGCGGTGGGGCGAGACGCGCTGAGTCGCCGCCGTGATGATCGCTTCAGAACCTGCTTCAGGGGCCGAATCGCTTGTACCGCTTTGTGCTCGGGCAGTGCTCGAGTCGTCCCGGTACCCGATTCGGTCCTTGAGCTATCTGTGAGCGAGTGGTGACCCCATGTCATCCGCCGATTAACCCTATTAATTGCTCCTAGCGCATTTGGAGTAACGCTCGGCGCACCCGGACTCAATGCTTGTCCTGCGTGGTCACCGAGTGTAAGACTCGAAATGGTGACCTGGGGGCAAGCTAGGGGGTCGGATGATCAGAGTGCTACTAGCCGAGGACGTGCAAATGGTCCGCGGTGCTTTGGTCGCCTTGTTGAATCTTGAACCGGATATTGAGGTCGTCGCGTCCGTCGCAACGGGCGACGAAATCATCGCGGCGGTCGAGAAGAACAAACCGGACGTGGCGGTGCTCGACATCGACCTGCCGGGTATGGACGGCCTTTCCGCCGCCACCGTGATCCACGACACCGCACCGGAGACGCGCACACTCATTCTCACGAGCCTCGGCCGGCCGGGCACTCTGCGCCGCGCGCTCAACGCACGTGTGAATGGCTTCATCCTCAAGGATGCTCCAGTCGGGGAACTCGCTGACGCCATTCGCGGTGTCTCAATTGGTCGGCGCGTGATCGACTCGCAGCTCGCTCTTTCCGCGTGGGACACCGATGAGTGCCCTCTGACGCCACGCGAACTGGAAGTCCTGCGACTCGCCTCCGACGGCGCGGACGCCATGGAAATCGCCACGACGCTGTTCCTGTCGGTCGGCACGGTTCGCAACTACCTGACGTCGGCGACGGCCAAGCTCGACGCCCGCAACCGGGTCGACGCCGTCCGCATCGCCCGCAAGTCCGGCTGGTTCTGAGCCGGGCCCTGGGGACGGCTCCTGGCCGGCTCTGGGAGGGCTGCTCCTGATCTTCGCCGAGGCTTCACCGGGACCATTGCAACGAGTCTTTTGACGACGAAGTCAAAAGACTCGTTGCTAAGGGCCAGTTCAGGAGTGTGCGGGAAGATCGTCTTTGGGGTGAACGGCGGCGGGGCGCGCTGATATATCGGTGTGCACGGTGGCCGCGGGGTCCTGGAGGCTAGGGCTCCGGGGTCGCCGGGATGGTGGCGTGGACGTGGAACGAACCGTCGCCGATGTGGCGGGCGCTGAAGGTGCCGCCGACGGCCTTGATGCGTTCGGCCTGGTTGCGGACGCCGTTGCAGTCGGCTGAGGCCGCGCGGTCGGCGGCGCCGTCGTTGATGACGTCCAGCAGGATCGTGGTGCCGCGCTGGTGCACGCCGATGGTGCAGGTGCTGGCGTCGCTGTGGCGCAGGACGTTCGTGACGGCCTCGCACAGGACGGCGGCCAGGACGGTCTCGACCGGCTCCGGGAGCGGGTCGTGGGCCAGTTCGACGCGGACGTCGATGTTCGACGCCGCCAGCATCGCCTTCGCCGAGTCGGACGTGTCCGCCAGCGACAGCGGGCGGTAGGCGCGGGCCAGTGAGCGCACGTCGGCCAGGGCGTGGTGGGTGATGTCCAATATGTCGGCGATGTGCTCCTGCATGAACTCCCAGCCGTGGTCCGGGCGGTCGGCGACGATCCGGTGGGCCAGTTCGGTCTTCAGCTTGATCGCGCTGAGGCTGTAGCCGAGCAGGTCGTGCAGGTCGCGGGCGACGCGGACGCGTTCGGCGGTGACCGCCGCGGTGGTGGTGACCACGGGGTCCACGACCAGGGGAGCGGCCGGCTGGGGTTCAGGAGCGACAGGGGCCGGCCAGTCGCGGTGGGTCGCGAAGCCCGTGGCCAGGCCCGCGAGCAGCAGCGCTGTGGCCGTGGTGGCCATCATCGCCTCGCCGTGGGCGGCCTGGACGAGGCCGGTCGCGACGACCGTCGCCACGAAGATCGACCAGCCGAACGCCGGGCGCAGGACCAGAAGGGCGTTGCCGGCGACGAGGCCCGCGACGCCCGTCCAGGAATGGCCGAAGAGGGCGTACGGCAGGATCAGGAGTGCGGCCTGGGCTGCCAGTGCGAGGTGTCGCCGGAGTGCGCTCAGACGCCGGAAATACGACACTTGCAGTAGGACAAGTACCGCTAAATCAATGACCGACACCGCCAATTCGGTGACTTCGCCGGTGAGAAGTAGCGCGCGCGTCAGGTCGGTCAGGCACACCGTGGCGAACACCGCGAGGATGATCGCGCGGTATCTCGGTATCGCAGGCGAAGCAATCACGTGCCCCCCAAGAGCAAACCGCTCCAGAGCAAAGTCTGAGTGTTAACGCCGGTCAAACACCTCGCACGGCGCGCGCCCAGGCCGAATACTAGACATGCGAGAGCAGTTCGGGACGGCAACTGAATCGGTTCAGAATGCGAAGTCGCATTGACTCGCCGCTCAATATCACGCCAATGGCCGAGTATTTTTCGCCACTGTCACCGATCGTGTTCGGACGATTACGAGGCGGGACGGTTTGGGTTCGTTTGAGTATATGAATATCTCACGCCGGGTGCAGTAGTTCGCCATCCGAGAGTCATGGCCGGATACGTGGCGTCCGATAGCCCGCCTCAGGTGAACTTGATGGCACGACCAAGTCGTCCGCCGCTGAGCAGGGGAGCTCCAATGGAGATCAAGGTTCTTGGACCGCTGGAGGCACGGGAGAACGGCGTCTCGATCGCGCCGAGCGCGGTGAAGCCCAGGCAGGTGCTCTCGCTGCTCGGACTGCAGGCAGGACACGTCGTCACGGTTCCGACGCTGATCGAAGAGCTGTGGGGGATGACACCGCCACGCAGCGCACTCACAACGCTGCAGACCTACGTGCTGCAGGTTCGCCGGCGCATCGAGGCGGCAATGCCGGGCGAGGGGCCCGGTATCGCGAAGAACGTGCTCGTGACCCGCTACGGCGGTTACATGCTGGACGTTCCGCCGGAGAGCGTCGACGTCCGCAGCTACGAGCGGCTCGCGAGTGCGGGTCAGCGGGCGTTCGAGATCGGCGACCTGGAATCCGCGAGCAGGCTGCTGCGCAGCGCCGCCGAGGTGTGGCGCGGACCGGTGCTCGTGGACGTGCAGATCGGCGTCCGGCTCGGCATGGAGGTCACCCGTTTGCAGGAAAGCCGCCTCGGCGTGCTGGAGACCCGCATCGAGGCCGACCTGCAGCTGGGCAAGCACCAGTCGCTGCTCTCCGAGCTGTCGGTGCTCACCGCGCAGCACCCGATGCACGAGAACCTGTGCGCGCAGTACATGCTCGCGCTCTACCGGGCGGGACGGCAGTGGAAGTCGCTGGAGGCCTACCAGTCGCTGCGCGACACGTTGATCGAAGAGCTGGGGCTTGAGCCGTCCGAAAGGCTGCGTCAGTTGCAGCGGGCGATCCTGAGTTCCGAACCGTCGCTCGACAAGCCGTTGTCGCCGCGCCAGCTGGAGCGCCAGCTCGCGGGCTGAAAGTTCGGGGAGCAAGCGTGGATACCACCGGTGCAGGTGCGTTGATCAAGGCGCTCGAGGACGTCGGCTGCGAGGTGATCTTCGGTATGCCGGGCGGGGCGATCCTGCCCGCGTACGACCCGCTGTTCGATTCGAAGATCCGGCACGTGCTGGTCCGTCACGAGCAGGGCGCCGGGCATGCCGCCCAGGGATACGCGCAGGCGACCGGCAGAGTGGGCGTCTGCATGGCGACATCGGGGCCTGGGGCCACGAACCTGGTGACGCCGCTCGCGGACGCGTACATGGATTCGGTGCCGATCGTCGCGATCACCGGTCAGGTCGCCCGCAGCGTGATCGGGACGGACGCCTTCCAGGAGGCGGACATCCGCAGCATCACGCTCCCGATCACCAAGCACAGCTTCCAGGTGCACGACCCGGCCGACATTCCGCGGGTGATCGCCGAGGCGTTCCTGCTCGCGTCAACGGGGCGGCCGGGCCCGGTGCTGGTGGACCTGCCCAAGGACGTGCTGGCCACCGACACGACCTACACACCGGCGAAGCTCGTCACACCGTCGCGTCCGGTGCTCTCGCCGGCGCAGATCCGCAACGCCGCACAGCTGATCGGATCCTCGAAGCGGCCGGTGTTCTACGTCGGCGGCGGGGTGATCCGCAGCGGTGCGGCGCAGGAGCTCCTGAAACTCGCCGAGAAGACCCGCATCCCGGTCGTCACCACGCTGATGGCCCGCGGTGCGTTCCCCGACTCGCACCGGTTGCACCTGGGGATGCCGGGCATGCACGGCACGGTGCCCGCCGTCGCCGCCCTCCAGAAAGCCGATCTGCTGCTCGCGCTGGGGACCCGGTTCGACGACCGGGTCACCGGGTCGCTGCCGCACTTCGCGCCGCACGCCGCGGTGGTCCACGTCGACATCGACCCCGCCGAGATCTCCAAGAACCGCAAGGCGGACGTCGGCATCGTGGGTGACTGCCGCGACGTGCTGGCCGCGCTGTCCGCGGTGGTCACCAGGGCCACCGATCTCACCGACTGGTGGGCGTACCTGGACCGCCTGCGCACCACCTATCCGCTCGGCTACGACTGGCCGGAGGACGGCGTGCTCGCCCCGCAGTACGTGATCGAACGGCTCAGCCAGCTCGCCGGTCCGGAGGCGATCTACACCTCCGGCGTCGGCCAGCACCAGATGTGGGCGGCGCAGTACGTGAAGTACGAACGCCCCGGCTCGTTCATCAACTCCGGCGGTGCGGGCACGATGGGCTTCGCGGTGCCGGCGGCGATGGGCGCGCAGGTGGGCGCACCGGACCGCACGGTGTGGGCCATCGACGGCGACGGCTGCTTCCAGATGACCAACCAGGAGCTCGCGACCTGCGCCGCCGAGGGAATCCCGATCAAGGTCGCGATCATCAACAACGGCAACCTCGGCATGGTCCGCCAGTGGCAGACCCTGTTCTACGACGGCCGCTACTCCAACACCGGGCTCGGCACGCACCAGCGCCACCCCGACTTCGTGAAGCTGGCCGAGGCACTCGGCTGCGTCGGGCTGAGGTGCACGGAGCAGTCCGAAGTGGACGGAACCATCCTCGAAGCCGTGGAGGTCCGCGACCGGCCCGTCGTGATCGACTTCGTGGTGGGACAGGACGCCCAGGTGTGGCCGATGGTCGCCGCGGGCACCGGCAACGACGAAGTCATGGCCGCGCGGGGCATCCGGCCCCTGTTCGACGAGGAAGAGTGATGACCAGACATTCGCTGTCCCTGTTGTTGCGCAACGAACCTGGCGCGCTGGCGCGGATCGTGGTGCTGTTCTCCAGTCGTGGCGTCGACGTCGAGTCGCTGAGCCTCGGGCCGGCCGGGAGCGGTGACCTCTCGCGCCTCGACGTGGACGTCGCGCTGCAGTCCGGCCGCACGCTTGCTCAGCTCATCAAGCAGCTCGGCCGGATCGTCGACGTGAAGAACGTTGTCGACCGCACGCACGACGAAGCGCTCGAACTTCCGGCCTAGAAACACGAGAAACGGCTTCCCCTGGGACGAATTCGAGGGGTCGCCGCAACGCGGTCGATCAACTGGTTCGGTCAGGAGTGTGCTCAAGCGCTCGGCTGGGGTGTCCCAGCCGAGCGCTTTGCGTGGGCGCGGACCGGCCCGCCTTCAGATGCGGAACGCGGCGCCTTCGACGTTGACGGGTCCCTGCCACGGGCTGCCGTTGTTCAAGTCGATGTAGGTGTGGGCTTTGGTGTTGAACTTGCGCTTGTTCGCGCTGATCTTGCCGAGGTGGCTCGCGTTGATCGAGCCGACCGGGTTGCCGTTCTCGTCGCGGTGGGCGTGATGGGTGATCCAGAAGCTGAACTGACCATCCTTGGCCATCGTCCAGACTCCCCGGCCCTCAAGCGGGTTGGGGTTGCCCGGCTTGGTCGCGCAGTGCAGCTGGTAGTCGACGGTGAAGTCGCAGAACAGCGGTACGAGATCCGGTGGCTCCTGGGTGTGGATGGTCACCGTGAGATCCCAGCGGCCGACGAGTGCGTCGTTGTAGCCGGGTTTCGCCGTGGCACCAGCGGCGGCGGCGACGGGGACTGCCAGCACACAGACGGCCACGGCCGCCAGTGCCTTCTTGCGGATGTTCATGGGGATGTGCCTCCGGACGGGTGGGGCAGGGGCGGTGGACGCGCTGAGTGTTGTTCGCGCAGCTCAAGCACCCCTATAGCCCCAGTTGTGGCCCGAGGCGGGGGTGCGGAGTACTGGCGAAGGTGAGAGGAGGCTTGTGCCGGAACGGAAACCCGCACGCTCGAGCCGAGCTGCAGCCGTTCTGCAGGGGGTTGCTCCACGGTTGCGCGCGTCCGTCGTACGCAGACCGGTTGGAGCCGCACAGATGCACACATTCACTCAGAGACGTTCGGCCTTCTTCGCGCGCACAGGAGCCATCACCGCCGTGGTTCTCCTTGCTTCGGCAGGCTTGACCGCCACGGCGAACGCGACCGGCTGCACGCCGGTGGGTACGTGGACGGGCCATGTGACGCGCTCGGACGGCGACCACCCGACCAAGCTGGTGTTCAAGGCCGGCGGAAACGTCTTCATCACCAACGAGCAGAACACCACCACGAAGGGGTCGTGGTGGGTCACCGGCGCCAACACGTTCCACTACAAGTTCCGCGGCGAGAAGGTCTACGACGAGAACGGCGTGTACTTCGCCTACGTCGACTTCGACCAGGATGCGGTCCAAAGTGGACCGAACAACTTCACCAGCTCCGGCCCGTCCACGTTCTTCCTCGTGGACGGCACGAACCTGGGCACCTCGGCCATCACCTTCACGATGAGCCGCGTCTGACCATGCCGGAGCTGGGGCGGGTCCGCCGCCCCCGCCCCGGCCCGCGTGTCCTGTGCCGTCAGGCCAGGAAGGCGCTGTGCTCCTCGACCCACTGGCGGAACGTGCGGGCGGGCTTGCCGGTGATCCGCTCGGCGGTGGCGCCGGTGTCCGCGACGACACCGACCGCGGCCTCCCACTGCGCGAGCAGCGAAGCCAGGATGGGCGGCGGCACGAAGTTGCTCATCTGCGCCTCGCCCTCCTCGCGGCTCAGCGCGTTGATCACGAGATCGCGGCCGAGCACCTCACCGATGATCTCCAGTTCCTGCCGGAACGTCAGCGACTCCGGGCCGCTCAGCGAGACGGTCTGGCCCTCGAGTGTCTTCTCCGTCAGCGCGACGACCGCTACGTCAGCGATGTCATCCTCGTGCACGGGCGCGACCTGGGCCTCGGGGAACACCTGGTCGATGGTGTCGCCGGCCTTCAGCGAGTAGCTCCAGCCGAACGCGTTGCCCATGAAAGCGCCGGGGCGCAGGATCGTGTAGGTGAGGCCGGACGCGACGACCGCGTCCTCGACGACCTTGTGGTGGTGCGCCAGCGGGTCGTTCTCGGCGTCGGGGCCCTCCACGGTGTTGGAGGACAGCACGACGACCTTCTCCACGCCGGCCTTCTCCGCCTCGTCGAGGAAGCGCACGATGCCGTCCGGCTCCGCGTACAGCAGCACCTTGGAGACGCCGGCGAGGGCCGCGACGAAGGTCTCCGGGTCGTTGAGGTCCAGCGCGACGGTTTCCACGCCGTTGGGAACGTCGAGCTCTGCGGGGTTTCGGCCGGACGCGCGGAGGCTGTGACCCGCCGCGTAGAGCCCCTGGAGCACGCGACGGCCGACGTTGCCGCGCGCCCCGGTGACGAGGATGGTCATGGTGAATCTCCCGAATTGGGTGTTTCGCTTGGATGGCCGATCACGCTCAGCGTCCACTCGGTCACTCGAACGGCGCTAGATCAAGCTTCAGGTCAGCGCTCCTAACCTGCCGAAACGTCCCCAACTCACGTCAGGAGCGCACGGTGGTCTCCTTTCCCGTTCCCGGATCCAGTTACCGCGGTCCGGCGCCGGAGTTCGCCCGGTTCCGCGAGTCGCAGCCGGTCGTGCGCCTGCCCGCGACCGGTGGTGGCCACTGCTGGGTCGCCACGACTCACGAATCGGTCCGTGCTGTGCTCGACGACGTGCGGTTTTCTCGTGCGGCGTCTTATGAACCGGCCGCGCCGACGTTTCCCGGGCTGTTCCAGGCACCGCCCGGCATGATCATCTCGTTGGACCCGCCCGCGCACACCCGGCTGCGCGACCTGGTCTCGCAAGCGTTTTCGGTCGAGCTGATCGAGGCCATGCGACCGCGAATCCGGCGGCTGGTCGGCGAACTCATGGACCGGGCCGGCGAGGAAGGCCTCGACGGGCCGGTGGATCTGCTCGGGAAGTTCACGTTCCCGTTGGCGATCATCGCGATCAGCGACCTGCTGGGTGTGCCTGCCGAGGACCGCGACACGTTCGCGCGGCTGATCCGGGAGTTCGCCGCGGTGGACGACCCGGAGCTCGCGGCCGCGGCGGGGGAGCAGCTCGGCGAGTACATGGCCGCGCTCGTGTTCGGCAAGATGAACGAGCCCGGCGACGACGTGCTGTCCGCGCTGACCAGGGTGCGGCTCGGTGACGACAAGCTGGAGGCAGGGGAACTCATCGGCCTCGGGTACACGTTGCTGGGCGCCGGTGGTGATTCCACCGCGTGCCACCTGGCCAGCTCGGTCCTGACGTTGCTGGGACACCACCAAGACATCTGGGTGCGGCTGGGCGAGCACCCCGAGGAAGTGCCGGCGGCGGTCGAGGAACTGCTGCGCTGGATCACGTTGCCCACCAACGACACGACGGGTCTGCCGCGAATCGCGCTGGAGGACGTGACGTTGTCCGGCGTCACGATTCCCAAGGGGGACGCGGTGTTCGTGTCGACGAACTCGGCCGGCCGCGACGCGGCGGTGTTCACCGAGCCCGACACACTCGACTTCGCGCGTCCGGGCAACGAGCACCTCGCGTTCGGGTACGGGATTCACCGCTGCCTCGGCGCACCGCTCGCACGCATCGAGCTGACCACCGCGTTCGAGGAGCTGACCCGGCGGTTCCCGGCCGCGCGCCTCGCGGTCGCCGAGGAAGAACTCGAGTGGCAGGGGGCCGACATGAACCACCGGCTGGTCGCGCTGCCCGTCGACCTGCACGGCAAAGGTTTCTGAGCAGGACGAAAGCCGCCCCCGCCGAGGCTTGGGGCGGCTGTCTCCTTGGTGCGCCTGAGAGTCCGGGGTCTCTCAGGCCGCCTTCGGGACGTGCTTGTCGACCACGGCGGCGTACTTCTCCAGCGTCTCACCGGGCGAAGGACCGTTGAGAGCCTTGTGGATGCTCTCGGCGATCTCACCGTGGCGGTGCAGGTCGGCGTGGGTCAGCGTGACCTTCGTCGTCGTCGGGCCCACGACCTCGAAGTCGACCTTGATGAACGATGCCTTCTCGTCGTCGAAGATCGGCTGCCAGTAGGGGCCGACCCGCCACGTCATCACGAGGCGCTTCGGCGGGTCCCACTCGGTGATGGTGCCCCAGGCGACCTCCTCGCCCTCCGCGCCGCGCTCGAAGTAGCGCCCGCCGACGAACGGTTCGATCGCGATGGACTGCCGGTCCTTGACGAACACGTGCGACTCCGGCCACCACTCGATCGGCTTCGACGCGAAGATCGCGAATGCCTGTTCGATCGTCGCCTCGACCGTCACCGACTTGGCGACATCGGGAGTTGAGGCCATGTGGCCCTCCTCGCGAGTTCTTGGATTGGGTGATGTCGTGCTCGACCGTGCCCGGTTTGTCTCAACCCCACCTGGAACCGGGGTCGAACCAGGACGGCTCGACCGGATGTCCAGCGGGGCCACCCATATTCGCGGCAGCGAAACCGGCAGACCGAGGAGTCGTCGTGTCCCCAGTCAATGTTGCGGTCCACATCGAGGTTCAGACGTTCTACGCCCGGCAGATGCGGCTGCTCGACGCGTTGGACGTGGAGGGCTACGCCCAGACGTTCACCGAGGACGGGGTCACCGACCACGCCCACCGCGGTGAGAAGGTCGAGGGTCGTGCCGCCCTGATCGCCGGTGCCAGCGCCGCGTTGCCCCGCTACAAGGGCGTCGCCGTGCGGCACTGGAACGACCACTACCTGATCGAAGAAGTCGACGAGAACACGCTGAACGTCAGCTACGCGTCGCTCGTGACGCGCACGACGCTCGAGGGCCAGGTGACCTTCGAACCGACGTTCTCCATCGACGACGTGCTCGTGCGCATCGACGGCGAGCTCTACACCAGGTCCCGCACCATCCACCGCGACCTGCCCGTTCAGGCTGCGTGATCTAGAGGAGGTGACGAGGTGACTGCTCACAACACCGGCCTCGCAGCTGTGGCGGAGAAGGTCAAACTGCTCGCCGCGGAACACGCCGCGCAGGCGGACGCCACTCGCAAGCTGGCTCCGGAGGTCGTGGAGGCACTGCGCGAAGCCGGGTTCGCGCGGCACTTCGTCGCAGCCGAACGCGGTGGCACGCAGGGAACCTTCGCCGAACTGACGCAGGCTGTCTTCTCGGTCGGGCAGGGCTGTTCGGCCGCGGCGTGGTGCGCGTCGCTGTCCGCCTACTCGTCGCGGTTCGCGGCACTGCTGCCGGAACTGGGCCACGAGGAGATCTGGGCGTCCGGACCGGACACGTTCGTCGTGACCGGCCAGCCGCCCATGGGCAGGGGCACGGAAGTGGACGGCGGGCACCGGCTCAGCGGCCGGTGGACCTACGTCAGCGGTGTGGACTTCGCCGACTGGGCCCTGCTGTGCGGCATGGTCGGTGAGGAGGGCCGCTTCTTCGCGGTGCCGCGCAAGGACTTCACCGTGCTCGAGACGTGGGACAGCGTCGGCATGAAGGCCACCAGCAGCCATTCCGTCGTGGTGGACGACGTGCTGGTGCCCGCTCACCTGTCGTTCTCCCGCACGGACCTCGTCACCGGCACCAGCTGGTCGCCGGTGCCGAGTCACAACGTCCCGTTCCAGGCGGTCGGCGGCCTCACGTTCGCCGCTCCGGCCGTCGGTGCGGCGATGGGAGCGCTCGACGCGTGCGTTTCGGTGCTGTCGGGGAAGAAGCAGGCCGTGACGTCCGCGGTCGACCTGGTCCGCGCGTCGGGCCAGGTCGAGTCGGCGAAGCTGCTCGTCGAGCAGAACGCCAGGGTGCTCGACGACCGCGAGTTCACCCCGGCCGCGATGGCGCGCAACGAGCGCAACGTCGCCTACGCGGCCGAGGTCCTGGTCGACGCGGTCGGCGGCCTGGTGCGGGCCGCCGGCACCAGTGGACTCGCGGAAGGTGGTGCGCTGCAACGGTTCTGGCGTGACGTGGTGAGCAGTTCCAGTCACGTGGCGTTGCGCTACGAGACCGCTTCGGTGCGCACCTATCCGGCGTCGCTCTACGGCTGACCCCGCCGGAACGCGGCCCTGACGTCCCCCTCCCGGCGCCAGGGCCTTCGGCGTGCCCGCGTTCGGCTCCGTCGCGACCTGACCGGGACTCGAGTGGAGGGGATCACCCTGGTGGCCTCGACCGGCAGTCGTCGCTACCAACGCGAGGGGTGGGACCACGTTCGACTCGACGGGCTTTCCCGTCGCGACGAGTAGTCAGGACCCAGCACCCCACCGGCGTTCGTGCGCAGCGAAACATCTGTGATCTGAGGAGAAACAGTGACCTCCACCAATATCAATCCCGACCTGGAGTCGCCACCGGCGACTGCCACTGCGCAGGCGACTCAGGTCGCCGACGCGCAGGCCCCCGACAAGAGGCGGTGGGCCGCCTTCGTGATCATGACCGTCGCCGTCTTCATGGACATGCTCGACGGCAGCATCGTCAACGTCGCGCTGCCGTCGATCCAGCGTGACCTCGGCGCGACCTTCGGTCAGCTGCAGTGGATCACCGCGGGCTACGTGTTCGCGTTCGCCGTCACCCTCATCACGGGCGGGCGTCTCGGCGACATCTACGGCCGCCGCAAGATGTTCCAGCTCGGTGTGATCGGCTTCGCCGTGTCGTCGCTGCTGTGCGGCATCGCGATCGACCCGAGCATGCTGGTCGGCGCCCGGCTGCTGCAGGGCCTGTCGGCCGGTCTGATGGTGCCGCAGGTGCTGTCGATCATCCACGTGACCTTCCCGGACAACGAGAAGGGCAAGGTCTTCGCGGTGCACGGCATGGTCGGCGGCATCGCGGCCACGGTCGCGCCGCTGATCGGTGGCGTGCTGGTCGCCGCGAACATCTTCGGCTGGGACTGGCGGCCCATCTTCCTGATCAACGTGCCCATCGGCATCATCGGCTTCTTCATGGGCTGGAAGTACATCCCGGAGTCGAAGGCGCCGAAGGCGCTGCGGCTGGACATCGTCGGTGTCGTGCTGGCCACGGTCAGCCTCGTGATGCTGCTGTTCCCGCTGACCTTCGGCCGCGAGCTGCACTGGCCCGTGTGGTCGATCGTGTCGATGGTCCTGTCGGTCGGCGGTTTCGCCGTGTTCATCGCCTACGAGCGGGCCAAGCAGCGCCGCGACGGCGCGCCGCTGGTGCCGCTCAAGCTGTTCAAGGCCCGCAGCTTCTCCTCGGCGCTCGTGCTGATGCTGGTGACGTTCTCCTTCACCGGTATGTTCATGCTGTCGCTGTACCTGTTCATGCAGGAGGGTCTCGGCTTCTCGCCGCTGCGCAACGGTGTGACGCTGCTGGCTTTCTGCATCGGCGCGTTCCTCACGGCGTCGGCGTCGGTCATCGCGTTGGTGCCGAAGTTCGGCCGGGCGGTGCTGCAGGCCGGCGCGGTCGTGGTCGCGCTGGGAATCGGCCTGTTCCTGTTGGTCAACAACGGTGAGCTGAGCAGCTGGGGCATGGTGCCGGCGTTGTTCATCATCGGTCTGGGCTTCGGCGCGCTGGCCACGCCGATCGCGATGTTCGCGCTCGCCGACGTGTCCCACGACGACGCGGGCGCGGCGTCAGGTCTGGTCAGCACCCAGCAGCAGCTCGGTTTCACGCTCGGCATCGCGATCGTGTCTCTGGCGTTCTTCGCGCCGTTGAGCTCGTCCGCCTCCAGCAGCGCGGAGGAGCTCACCCCCCAGTTGCGCCAGGAGCTGGTCGTGGCGGGCGTGACGGCCGAGCGTGCCGACGAGATCGCCGGGTCGTTCAAGGCGTGCACCGTCGAGCGTCTCGGCGGCGCGGCGTCGCCGGGTACCTCGGCGAGCTGTGTCGCGGTGGCGCAGGACCCGCAGGCGAAGCCGGTCGTGGAGAAGTTCGCCGCGAAGGCGTCCGGAAACACGCATTCCGGTGCCTTCGACATCACCCTCTGGGTCGGACTCGGCCTGGCCGTGCTGGCGTTCCTGCTCGCGGGGGCGCTGCCGAAGAAGCTGGCTCCGCCGCCCGGCGTTGCCTGAGCCCGCACCACTGAGAATGCCCCAGGCGGGAAACGCCTGGGGCATTCGGCTTCCGGGGAACTAGTAGAGCCGCGTGGCCTCGGCCTCCACCTGGACCGGCCCTATCAGCGGTGTGCCGTCGGGCAGGTGGACGTAGGCGACGGCCTTGGTGGTGAAGCGCGTGCGGGTGACCTTGCCGAGGTGGGTCGCGTTGATCGACCCGTTCGGCTCGGGGTGGGTGATCCAGAAGCTGATCGTGCCGCGACCGGTCTGTGTCCAGATGCCGTCACCCTTCTGCGGGGGCGCACCGGGCCCGGTCATGCAGTCCAGCCGGTGGTCAGGGGTGAAGTCACAGGTCATGGGACCCCGCTGCGGCGGCACGCCGTTGTGGACAGTCACCATCACCTCCCACCTGCCGACGAGGCTGACCTCTTCGGTGGCATCGGCCGAGCCTGCGGCGGCGAGGGGAAACGCGAGCAGGCACGCGGCCAGCGCGGTGCGCGCACGACGGGATTTCTGAGATGCGGTCAAGGAAAACGCCTCCAGCTTGGTTGACGGGGTGTGCGGAATGGTCGAACGCCGATGCGGAGCCGGCGGTGGGCCAACGCCGAAGTGGCCACCCGCGACGAGGCGGATGGCCACTTCGTTCCGCGTTCCGGGCTACGCGGTCTTGACGCCGGCGGCCACCAGCAGCGGGCCGTGCACGAACGTGCGGTCGCGCTCGGAGCGCTCGCGCTGCTCGGCCAGCCAGCCGTCGGCCTGTTCCTGGCTCACCGAGCCGGCGGTCACCCCCGCCTTGGCGATGCTCTCCAGCACATGCACGCAGTCGGCGTACTTGGTGTAGAAGCAGGTGAACGCCTCCGCCTGGACGTCGGTGAAACCGTTGTCCAGCAACAGACCGCGCAACTTCCGTCCGCTCCACGGGTTGCTGATCGTGTCCGCGAACGCCTGCAGCAGCGTCCGCGTCAGCTCCTTGTCGTCGGAGTCGACACACCAGCCGTCGGCGTCGATGTCGATGAGCACGATCCGCCCGCCCGTCTTGAGCACTCTGCGGGCTTCTGTGATCGCCACCTGCGAGTCGGCGAGGTGCTGGTACACCCGCTCGGCCCGGTAGCCATCCGCGGTGGCATCGGCCAGTGGCAGCTGCTCCGCGCCGGCAACCCCGTAGTCGCAGTCGGGAAAGCGTTGCCGGGCAACGTTGATCATGCCCTCGCTGGGATCGACCCCGGTCACCTCGGCACCGCGCTTGGCGAGCTCCGCGACCGAGATTCCCGCCCCGCAGCCCACGTCGACGACCCGGTGACCGGGCCGCACGTCGAGCAGGTCGTAGGACCGCTCACGCAGGGCAGGAATCGGAGCCATGCTCTCAGCGTGCTCGATGAACGCCACGAGCTGGGACGCGCCCGCGCTCGAGTCCACATCGGAAAAATGGCCGAGTTCGGCTGGCTGTTCTGACGAGGTGCTCAACGGCCCCCTCCTTCGTGAAGACACTTCTCATCCACGGTGATGGTCCCGCCAGGGACTAGGAGGTGCCTGGAACCGTCCTGGACGGCTGCCTCGACCTGACATCGAGCCCGGTACTCGATCCTTGACCGGATGAGGAGGCTGGGATGACGACTACGGCGGTGACAACGACATCGGTGACGGAGGCGTTCCGCGACCAGGTTGCCAGGACGCCAGGAGCGGTCGCGGTGTCGGCCGGGCAGGACACGGTGACCTACGCGGAGCTCGACAGCTGGTCGGACGCGCTGGCGTGGCGGCTGGCGCAAGCCGGTGTGCGGCAGGGTGGCCGGGTGGTCGTCTGCCTGGAACGCTCACTGGAGCTGGTGGTGGCGCTGCTCGGCGTGCTCAAGACCGGGGCGGCCTACGTACCGATCGATCCGGGTGGTCCGGGCGCGCGGACGGAGGTGATGCTGACGGACTCGGCTGCGGACTGCGTTCTGTCCACATCGGACAACGCCGATGTCTTCGCCGGCGTCGTGACGCTGGAGGTGCCGCCCCGTCCGGACGGGGCCACGGCGCCGTTCGTCACGCCGGTCGCACCGGACGACCTCGCGTACCTGATGTACACCTCAGGATCCACCGGCAAGCCCAAGGCCGTGATGGTGGAGCACCGCAACATCACGAACCTGGTGAGCGAGCCGAACTTCGTGGACATCCGCGCCGACGACCGGATCCTGCAGCTGGCTCCGGTCGCCTTCGACGCCGCGACGTTCGAGATCTGGGGCGCGCTGCTGAACGGGGCGCGGCTGGCGCTGGCGCCACCCGGCGTGGTGCACGCCGAGGAGCTGAGCGACCTGGTGCGCGACAACGGCATCAGCGTGATGTGGCTGACGGCGGCGCTCTTCCACCGCCAGATCGACGTGGACGTCGAGGCGTTCCGCGGACTGCGTACCGCACTGGCCGGCGGTGACGTCCTGTCCGTGCCGCACGTGCGGCGGCTGCGCGACGCCGTTCCCGGCCTGCGGATCGTCAACGGTTACGGACCCACCGAGACCACCACTTTCGCGCTGTGCCACCGCATCGCGCCCGACGAGGAGCTGAGCGGCACGGTGCCGGTCGGCAGGCCGCTGCAGAACGTCGAGGTCAGGGTGGTCGACGTCGCGGGGGATCCGGTGCCCCCTGGCACGCAGGGCGAGCTGTTGATCGGTGGTGCCGGGGTGTCCCGTGGCTACTGGCGGCGCCCCGAGCTCACCGAGCAGGTGTTCGTCGAGCGCACCTTCGACGGGCTGACCGGCCGGTTCTACCGCAGCGGGGACCGGGTGGTCCGCCGGCCGGACGGGGTGGTCGAGTTCCTCGGCCGGATGGACGACCAGTTCAAGCTGCGCGGGTACCGGATCGAGCCGGGCGAGATCGAGAACGTGCTGACCGAGCACGCCCAGGTGCGGGCCGCGGCCGTGGGGATCCGGGACCATCACGACGGGGACCGGCGGCTGGTGGCGTGGGTCGTGAGCGAGGAGGACGACTTCGACCGGCGGGCACTGCGCGCCCACCTGCGTGCCCACCTGCCGGAGCACATGGTGCCCGCCGGGTTCGTCTCCGTGGCCGAACTGCCGATCACCGTCAACGGCAAGGTCGACCGCAGGGCGCTGCCCGACCCGGACTGGTCGTCTCGGTCCTTGTACGTCTGAACGCGCAAAGGGTGGGCTTCCCGACCGGGAAGCCCACCCTTTTGTGTCCTGTCAGGACGGACTCAGGATCGAGCCCAGTGCGGCGTCTCGAGAATCTCGATCACCGCGGCGGTCCACACGTACCCGCCACCCGCGCACTGCACGAGGACGAAGTCGCCGGGCTTCGGCTGGCGCTCGGCGAGCACGTGGTCGAGTCCGAGGATCACGTCCACCGTGCCGACCATGCCGATGTCCTTGCCCCAGTCGTAGGTGGTCTTGGCGCGATCGACGCCCAGCAGGTTGTACAGGCCGTGCACCGCGATGGTCTCGGCGAGCTGCTGGTGCAGGAAGAACCGGACGTCGCCGAGCTCGATCTCGGCCTCGTGCAACGCCCGCTTCACCGAGTACTGCACGCCGCCGGAGATCCGCTCGACGATCTCGTCGAGGTCGATGTCCTTGTTGTGCATGTAGTCCTGCATGCTGCGGTCGAGCTGCAGGGTCTTGCCGTCGGGGAACGGCGCCGTGCTGAACTCGGCCCGGCAGCGGCCGAGCGGCTCCAGCGAGGGGTCGCCGTAGGAGAACATCGAGCGGATGCGGGCGAAGCCGGACCGGGTGGACAACACGACCGCGCCGCCGCCGTCACTGTCGACGTTCTGCTCGTGTGAGTTCCACCGGTCGATGAAGGGCAGCTGGAACGCGTCGCCGCCGGTGACCAGCGCGGCGTGCGTGTCCGGCTGGGCGTGCAGGTAGGAGGCGGCGAGTTCCATGCCTCCCAGGAACGCGTTGCAGCCCTGCCTGACCTCGAACGCCGGCGCGCTGCCGCCGATGGTCTGCTGCTGCACGAAGCTGGCCGGCGTCCACAGGTCGAGGCCCTGGTGGCCGACGTAGCTGTGCACCAGGATCGCGAACTCGTCGTGGGAGAGCCCGGACCGCGCCACCGCCTCCCGGCCCGCGATCGCGGCCATCACCGGCCCTGTCTCACCGGGCGCGGCCACGCGGGCCGCGCGGTAGTCGTTCATGGCCTTCTTCTGCTCGGTGTACCGTCCGGCGGCGATCGCCTCGTCGACGGTTTCCACCTGGTCCGGCAAGTAGGTGCCGACGCCGGCTATGTACAGGTTGTCCCAACGCATTGCGATCTTCCCCTCGAGTCGCTCAGGCGCTCAACTGGTCCAGCTCCCGCACTACGGCGGAGACGGTCGGCGCCTCGTAGAAACGGCGTAATGTGATCTTGACGCCGAACTGGGCGTGGATGCGGCGGACCAGCTTGGACGCCAGCAGCGAGTGACCGCCCAGATCGAAGAAGCTGTCGTCGGGCGCTATCTCCTGCAGCCCCAGCACCTCAGCGAACAACGTCGTCAGTTGCTCTTCTCTCACGGTCACCGATCTCTCCCCAGTAGGTGTTGACGCGGTTTGGTTGGTGCAGCACCAGCTTCCCGCGCGCGGGTTGAACACAGCTCGTGCGGAGACGGAACTGTTCACGCGGACAGGGCCTCGTTGAGCTCGTCGTCGTCGAAGTCCTCGACGGACAGAACGCCTGACGCGGTGGCGAAGTACCGATCGGTGAGCGTGGGCGACTGCGCCACCGCACGCAGCATGGCGAGCTTGTGGTCGGTGACCGCGAGTTGCGCGACCACCACTGTGTTGCGGTAGCACTCGAACAGCCCGTCCACCAGGTCGTCGGCATACGCCGTCAGCCGCTTGTCCAGCGCCGTCGGGTCGTGCAGCACGTCACCCACCGCCGTGGTGAGCAGTTCGGCCTGCCAGAAGGCGTCGTTGATGCCGCGCGCGGTGATGGAGTCCTTGTGGTGCGCCGCGTCGCCGATCAGGGCCCAGCCAGGACCGGACGCCTGGCGGAAGAAGTTCTGCTGGTCACCGCTGCCGTGCATGCGGTCGACCTGCTCACCCGCCATCGCCCGTTCGTACAGGGCGGGTGCCGTGGTGCGGATGCTCTCCAGGTAGTGCGCCTGCGGATCGGCGCGCACGACGTCGAATTCGGCCTGCGGCGAGTACGAGGCGATGAGCGTCGCGTCGTTGGTGGGCACCACGCCGATCCAGTTGCCCGGCCGCTCGTAGAGCTCGAAGTCCGCGGGCAGGCCGGTCCAGTAGCTGTAGTACGCGCAGGTTCCCAGCGGGTCCTGGACGACTTGGGGCGCGCCAAGGCGTTTGGCCATGGTCGACCGCATACCGTCCGCTCCGACAACGAGATGCGCGCGCTCCGTGGTCCGTCCGTTGCGCTCGGCACGGAACTCGACTCCGACGGCCCGATTCCCGTCGAGCACCGGCCCGGCTACCGAAACCCCTTCCCGGAACTCCACGCCCGCGGCGACCGCGGCGTCGATCAGGATCTTGTCGAGCAGGTGGCGCCGCGGGGCGTAGGCCGCGCGCTGGTCTCCCGCCGGCAGCGAGCACCCGTCCAGCCGGACGTCCGCGACCTGGTAGACCGCGCGGTCCAGCGCCGGGCAGCCGGTGGCCACGACGGTGTCCAGCACGCCCCAGCGGGCGAGCCGGTCCACGCCGGGCTGGTGGATGTACAGCGTGGACAGCTTGTCGCTCGGGAACCGCGCCCGGTCGACCAGCAGGACCTGGTACCCGGCCTTGGCGAACAGCAGTGCGGTGGCGGCTCCCGCGACCCTCGCGCCCACCACGATGACGTCATACATGGTCGACCCCCTGTGACAGTCGAGTTCTCATCGGCCAGCGTGACAGCGGCCTCTCGGCATCGGCTCGACTCCGCACGGCCAGGGCTTTTCAGGACCTGTTCTTCGGAACGGCCAGTGCGGCCAGAGCTCCGCAGAACGTGAAGACGCCGGCGCCGAACAGGGCGAGCCCGTAGCCGGAGCCGAGCGAGTGCTGCAACGGTTCACCCTGAGCCAGCAAGGAATCCGCGCGGGCCGACGACATCGTCGCGAGCACGACCAGGCCGATCGCACTACCCATCTGGCGGATCGTGTTGAGCAGACCGGACGCCAGCCCCGTCTGTTCGCGCGGCACACCGGACGTCGCGGCGTTCGTGGTGGCGTTGAGGACGGCGCCCATTCCCAGTCCCAGTAACGTGGTCGGGACGAGAACCGAGCCCAGGAACGTCGACGTCTCGTCCGCTGTGGACACCCAGAGCAACCCCAGGCACGCGGTGAGCAGGCCGGCGATCAGCACCGGCCGCGGGCCGATCTTCGGCACGATCCTGGCCACACCGAAGCCGCCGACCGCGATGCCGATCGACAGCGGCAGGTAGCCGAGGCCGGTGGCGAGCGGGCCGAAGCCCATCACCTGCTGCATCACCAGAGTCAGGAAGTAGAAGGTGCTGAACAGGGCCGCGATCGCGAAGAACGCCACGATGTTGGCCGCCGTCACCGCCCGGTTGCGGAAGATGCCGAGCGGCATCAACGGGTGGTCGGACACCATCTGCTGCCGCAGGAAGAACGCGAACAGCACCACCGCGAGCACCAGTGAACCGCTGACCTGCCAGGAACCCCAGCCGTACTCGTGCGACTGCGCGATGCCGTAGACCAGCGCCATCAGGCCGATCGTCACGGAGGTCGCGCCCGGTACGTCGAGGCCCTTGCGGCCGCCGTTGCTCGGCGTCTCCGGCACCGCCCCGCGGATCATGGCCATCAGCGTGATGCCCAGCGGCACGTTGATCAGCAACACCCAGCGCCAGCCGAGCGACTCGGTGACGATGCCGCCGAGCAGCACGCCGACCGCGCCTGCCGAACCGGAGACCGCGCTCCACCAGCCGAACGCCTTGGCACGGGCGGTGGGATCGGTGAACGTGGTGCCGAGGACCGTCAGCGACGCCGGTGCCATCACGGCCGCGCCCAGGCCCTGGAACCCGCGGGCCGCGATCAGCGTGCCGGGCGAGGTCGCCATGCCACCGACCGCGCTGGCGACGGTGAACAGGGCGGCGCCGAGGAAGAACACCCGGCGCTGCCCGAAGAGGTCGGCGAGCCGGCCGCCCAGCAGCAGGAAGCCGCACACCGCGATCGTGTACGCGCTGTTGACCCACTGCAGGTGGTGCCGTTCGAACTTCAGCTCGTCGAAGATCGAGGGGAGTGCGACGTTCATGACCGAGGCGTCCAGCACGTTCATGAACTGCGCCAGGCAGCAGACGGCCAGCACGAGGCCGAGTCTGCTGGCCGGCTTGCTGATCGTGGCCGTCATGAGCGCACCAGGCGGAAGAACGTCCGCAGCTCCTCGACGAGCACGGCCGGGTTCTCCAGCGCCGGGAAGTGACCGCCCGACGGCATCTCCTTCCAGTACCGCAGGTCGGTGAACCGGTGCTCGGCCCACGGCCTCGGCATCCGCGCGTCCGCGGGGAACACCGAGAACCCGGTCGGCACGCCGACCTGAGTCAGCGGCGACTTGTTGTAGCTCTCCCAGTACAACCGGCCCGACGAGGCGGCCGTCGCGGTGAACCAGCACACCGACACCATGTCGAGGATCCGGTCGCGCGGGATGATCTTCTCCGCGTCACCGTCGTGGTCGCTCCACGACCAGTACTTCTCGCCGGCCCAGCCCAGCTGGCCGATGGGGGAGTCGGTCAGTCCGTACGCCAGCGACTGCGGCTTCGTGTTCATCACCGCCGCGTAGGCGGATTCCTTGGCCGCGAACTCCTTGAGGTTCGAGAGCCCTTTGTAGTCCTCTTGGGACAGTTGCACCTCGGCCTCCGGAGCGGAGGCGAACGGCATGACGAGGTGGATCGCCTCGACGTGGTCCGGTGCGATGTGGCCGAGGATGCCCGTGATGAACGAGCCCCAGTCGTTGCCGTGCGCGAAGAACCGGTCGTAGCCGATGCGTTCCATGAGCGTCACCAACATCGCGGCGATGCGTTCCAGCGTCCAGCCGGTGTCGGTCGGCTTGTCGCTGAAACCATAGCCGGGCAACGAAGGTGCGACGACGTGGAACGCGTCGGCGGGGTCCGGTGGATTGGTCAGCGGTTCGATGATGTCGAGGAACTCCGCGACCGAACCCGGCCAGCCGTGCGTGATCAACAACGGACGGGCCTGCGGGTGTGGTGAGCGGGCGTGCAGGAAGTGGATGCCGACGCCGTCGATCGATGTCTTGAACTGCGGGATGGCGTTCAGCCGCGCCTCGGTCGCGCGCCAGTCGTAACCGTCTGCCCAGTACTCGCTCAGCTCCTGGGCATACGCCAGCGGCATGCCCTGCGACCAGTCGTCGACCGTCTCCGCGTCCGGCCACCTGGTCGCCGCCAGCCGGGTGCGCAGGTCCGCCAGTTCGGAGTCGGCGACAGCGACCCGGAACGGCACGAGTTCAGCGTTCATGGTGGCGAGGCTAGGTTTCCGTGCTCGATTCCGGGTCGACGTGCTGCGGCGATCTTCCGGATCGAGCCGCTTTCGAGGTGGGGCGTGCACTGTCGGAGCCCGACGTCCGACTCGTCGCGAGCCGTCCCGCAATTCCGGAGGTGCCACCTTGTCTGCCCATGAGCTGGAAGAGTTCCCGTTCGCCGGCTCGTCCTATCACGGACCGGCTCCCGCCTACGCCACGATGCGCGCCGAGTGCCCGGTGGCGAAGGTGCCGACGGCGGGCGGTGTGGATGCCTGGGTGGTGTCCCGGTACGAGGACGTGCGGGCCGCGCTGGCCGACCAGCGGCTGAGCCGGGCGCTGACCTGTGTGGAGGGTGCGCCGCGCATCGGCGGATCGATGACCACCACCCCCGAGATGATCATCTCGCTGGACAGTTCCGAGCACTCGCGGCTGCGCAAGCTGGTCGCCGGGGCGTTCACGGTGCGGCGCGTCGAGGCGATGCGGCCCAACGTGCAGCGGGTGTGCGACGAGCTGCTGGACGCCATCCAGGAGAAGGGGCCGGTGGTCGACCTCGTCGAGCAGTTCTGCGTGCCGCTGCCCCTGACGGTCATCGGTGAGATGCTCGGCGTGCCGAGCGAGGACCTGCGGGCCTTCGAGCAGGACGCCCGCGCGTTCGCCACGGTCGACGACCGGGCGGGCGGCGAGGAGTCGCTGGCCGCGCTGGGCAGGCTGAACGACTACATCGTCGGCCTCATCGCGGACAAGCGGGCGAACCCGGGCAACGACATGCTGTCCGACCTGATCGCGGCCAGGGACAACGACGACCGGCTCAGCGAACGGGAGCTGGTGACGTTCGGCTTCACCCTCATCGGCGCCGGATTCGACACGACCGCGAACCAGCTGGCCAACTCGCTGCTGGCCCTGCTCGAACACCACCGCGACGACTGGGACAGGCTGGCCGCCCAGCCGGAGCTCATCCCCACCGCCGTCGAGGAACTTCTGCGGCACGTCAACCTCTTCGCCACCGACACGACCGGTTTCCCGCGCATCGCCGCGGAGGACGTGGAGATCGGCGGCGTGCGGATCCCGGCGGGCGACCCGGTGATCTTCTCGCTCACCTCGGCCAACCGCGACGGGGCGGTGTTCGCCGACCCCGACAAGCTCGACATCACCCGCGAGCACAACCCGCACATCTCGTTCGGGCACGGCATGCACTACTGCCTCGGCAAGCAGCTGGGGCGGATGGAGATGGCGATCGCGCTCGAGGGCCTGCTGCGACGCTTCCCCGACCTGCGGCTGGCGAAGCCGGAGAACGAGCTGTCGTGGCACCACGGCGAGATCAACCACACGCTGAGCACCCTGCCGGTGATCTGGGGATAGGAGAAAGCCATGCCCGACAAGCAGTGCGAGGTCAGGCTGGCCAGGCACGTCGTGGACGACCTGACCCTCGAGCACTTCGACGTCGTCGAGGTGGCCGTCCCCGAACCCGGTGACGGTGAGGTGCTGGTCCGCGTCGACTACGTGTCGGTGGCCGCCGCCTTCAAGGAGTTCATGAGGTCCGACTGCCAGATCCCCGGTGTGCCGCCGTGGAAGGTCGGCGAGCCCGCCGGTGCCGGTGGTGTGGGCACCGTGGTCAAGTCGAACAGCCCCGATCTGGCGGTCGGGGACCTGGTGCAGTCGTTCGGGCCGTGGCAGGAGTACTGGTCGGGGCCGGCGCAGCAGTTCATCAAGCAGAACCCGCACTACGTGCCCAGCCCCGTCTACTTCCTGTCGCAGGGACCGACGGCGTACTACGGCATGGCGACCATCGCGCAGGCCGGTGAGGGCGACGTCGTGTTCGTCACCGGTGCCGCCGGCGGTGTCGGTTCGCTGGCCGGGCAGATCGCGAAGGCCCGTGGTGCCAAGGTGATCGGCTCGGCCGGCAGCCAGGAGAAGGTCGACTGGCTGGTGAACGAGCTCGGGTTCGACGCCGCGTTCAACTACAAGGACGGCCCCGTGGCCGACCGGCTGCGCGAACTCGCTCCCGACGGCATCAGCGTGTTCTTCGACAACGTGGGTGGCGAGCAGTTCGAGGCCGCGATCCAGGCGGCCCGCCCGCACGCGCGGTTCGCGTTGTGCGGCGCTCTCGCCAACCAGAACGACGGCACGGCCGAGCACCCGCGGATCGACCTGATGACGGCGATCACGAAGCACCTGGAGATCCGGCCGTTCGCCTGCTACCACCTGCCGGAGCAGATCCAGGACTGGGTCGTCCACTTCGGACAGTGGTTGCAGGAGGGCAGGTTCGTCTTCCCGCACACCATCGTCGACGAGGGCGGGATCAAGACCGTGCCGCAGGCGTTGCTGTCGCTGTTGGCGGGCAAGTACACCGGCAACGTGACGGTCAAGATCTCCTGACACGCGCACGGTGAGAAGGGGGCGCCTGTTTGAACTGGTCCCCAGAAGTTGGACTGGCTAACTGAAGGTTAGGCCGCGAGGGCCTGGGCTCGGTATTGGACCGGGCTCAGGCCCTTGAGCGTGGTCGAGATGCGGGTGGTGTTGTACCAGCCGATGTAGTCGTGCAGTGCCGCGGTGAACTCTGCGATGGTGTCGAACTTGTTGTGGTGGAACAGTTCTTCCTTGAGGTGACCGAAGAAGTTCTCGGCTAGGGAGTTGTCGAGGCAGTTGCCCCGTCTCGACATCGACTGAGTCAAGCCCGCGTCGGTCAGCAGGGTGCGCCAGGAGGCGTGCTGATACTGGAAACCCTGATCGGAGTGCATCAGCGGCCGGGCGCCGGCCTCGGTGGGCAGGGTCGCGATCGCCTTGCGCAGCGCGGAGTTCGTGAGTTCCAGTGTCGGTGATGGGCCGTAGGTGTAGGCGATCACAGACCGGTCGAACAGGTCGATCACCGGGGATAGATAGAGCTTGTCCACGCCGATCCGGAACTCGGTCACGTCAGTGACCCATTTCGTGTCCGGAGCGGACGCGCTGAACTCGCGGCCGAGCACGTTGTCCGCGACCGTGCCGGTGTGTCCCAGCCAGGACCGGTACCGCCGCGGCCGCCGCACCTTGCAGACAAGGCCGAGGACGTTCATCAGCTTCAGCACGGTCTTCTTGGTCACCCGCCGGCCCTGCCGTGCCAGCACGATGTGAACCCGCCGATGCCCGTAGCGGCCGTGGGCGGACTCGAACGCCTCGGTGATCGCGGTCTTGAGCTCGGCCTGCGGGTCGGGTCGGGTGAGTCTGGCCTGGTGATAGAAGAACGTCGAGCGGGCAAGCCCGGCGGCCGCCAGCAGCACCGGCAGCGGATAGTCGGCCTTGAGGGTGGCGATGACCTGGGTCTTCACTCTCGCCCCTGCTCCTTCAAGGCCCGCAGTTTTTCCAGGAACGCCACCTTCGCGGACAGCTCCAGATTCTCCTGCCTCAGGCGGTCCAGCTCGCTGAGCCCGGACGGGTCGACAGGCTTGGCAGGCCGGCCTTTCGACTTGGGCCGCAACCCGTCCTCACCGTCACGCCGATACAACCTGACCCAGGTCTCGACCTGCTTGGGCGAGGCCAGATCATGCTCGCGGGCCAACTCGATCGCGGTCGCCTCACCCGCGACGAACCGGCGCACTATCCCGAGTTTGAACTCGAACGTGAACGACCGCTTACCCGGCATGGACACCAACGCTCCCGCGCTTCGCAGCCTCCAACGATCACGCAAGCGTCGCACCGCCGACCGCGACACACCCAGCCGGGTCGCGACAGCCTTCTCGCCATGCCCGGCTTCGAACAACGCGACAGCAGACTCCCGCTGCCACTCACTCAACGAACTACGCGGATGCAACAAACCGCTCCCCGGAGAGTCGGAACTGGATTCCCAGTCCAACTACCGGGGAGCGGTTCAGTTCTGGCGCCCCCTTCGAGGTTCATCCGAGGCGTTGTGCCGTGATCTGGATCGCGGCTTCCCTTGCCGTGGTGCCGTTCGCCAGGCGCACCACCGCGTTGCCGTTGCTGACGAACTCGTCGCCGCGCAGCACGGCGTCCTGGGCGATCTCGATCGTCCCTGGTGCCTCGGTCAACTCCTCGTTGATCCGGTAGCTGAACGTGTCAGGCCCCGTCTGGGTCCACGTCCCGGCTCCCTTTCCGCCCACGACCAGCATCGCTGTGCCGTCGCGCGCGAACTCGAACTCGCTCTCCGTGTGGCCGCCGGGTCTGCCGACTCGGGCGCGCCACCTGCCCACCGCAAGAGTTCCCATGCTCCCCAGGGTTTCCGCCCCAGCTAGACCTGGACTCAAGGGTCACCGAGCAGGGTTGACGTCGACTGCCCTACCGAGTGGAAAGAAGCTGGAGGCGTCATGTCGGACGCACCATTTGCCGGACAGCAGGTCGTCGTGACGGGTGGGGGAACCGGCATCGGCCGCGCGGCGGCGCTGGCGTTCGCCGACCTCGGCGCCGCGAACGTGATCATCACCGGCCGCCGGGAGAACCGGCTCACCGAGGTCGTCGCCCTGCATCCCGCTATCACCGCGGTCGTCGCGGACGTGACGACCGACGAAGGCGCGCAGAAGGTCGCCGACGCCGTGAAACTGGGCGGCGGCAGGGTGGACGTGCTCGTGCACAACGCCGGCATCTTCCGGTTCACGCCGGTCGCCGGTTTCGACCTGGGCACCGCCCGGGACGTGCTGGACACCAACCTGGTCGGCCCGCTGGTGCTGACCGCCAAGCTGTTGCCGCAGCTGACTTCTCCCGGCGGCAGCATCGTGTTCGTCTCCAGCAACGCCGGGCACATCGCGGTGCCGGGTGGTGGCGTGTACGGCGCCAGCAAGGCCGCCGTGGACAGCCTGGTCCGCAGCTGGGCCCTCGAACTGGCCCCGCAGGGCATCCGCGTCAACGCGGTCGCGCCCGCCGCGGTGCGCACGGAGGTCTACTCGGCCAACGGTTTGAGCCCCGAGGAGGTCGAGGGCTACTTCGGCTTCCAGGCCTCGCAGACGCCTCTGGGGCGCACCGGCGAGGTCGACGACGTCGTTCCGTGGATCACCCGTTTCGCCGAGCCCGCGAGCTCCTGGGTGACCGGGCAGGTCATCACGCTCGATGGCGGCGCTGACCTGGCGTGAGCCAACTTTTCCGACTAGGAGGAAGACCCAGATGACCAGCAGCGCCACCGAGCCAGGTGTGGAGACGTTCCCGTACAAGCGCACATGCCCGTTCACCCCACCCGCGCAGTACACCGAGATGGCCGAGGAAGACGTCGTCGAGGTGACGCTGACCGGTTCCGGGCTGCGGATCTGGACGATCAGCGGCTACCACACCATCAAGCAGCTCCTGACGGACCCGCGGATCAGCGCCTCGCGCAAGCACGACAACTTCCCGTTCTACTTCATCGCGCCGCCGGAGTTCCGCACCGAGACGTCGTTCATCGGCTACGACAACCCGGAGCACACCAAGACCCGGCGCAAGGCGGCCGTGACGTTCACCAACCGCCAGGTGAAGCGGCTGCGCCCGCGCATCCAGGAGATCGTCGACGAGTACATCGACAAGATCCTGACGATGACGCCGCCGATCGACTTCCACCGCGAGTTCTCGCTCGCCGTGCCGATGACGGTCATCTGCGAGCTGCTCGGCATTCCGCAGGACGAGCACGACTTCTTCATCGAGCACGGCACCTGTCTGCTCGGCGGGCACTCGACGCCCGAACAGCGTCAGGCCGCGATCGTCGAGGTGAACGCCTACGTCGACAAGCTGATCACGCAGAAGGAGCAGGAGCCCGGCGAGGACCTGCTCAGCCGCGCGATGGCCGAGTACGCCGCGTCCGGCGAGGAGTACACGCGCCGCGACCTGTTCAACATGATCCGCCTGCTGATGAACGGCGGCCACGAGACCACCGCCTCGATGCTGTCGCTCGGCACCGCCGCCCTGCTGGAGAACCCGGACCAGCTCAAGCTGCTGCTGGACGACCCGGAGGGCATGATCGAGCCGGCCGTCGAGGAGCTCGTGCGCCTCGCGACCATCGGTGACACCGCCATCCCGCGCGTCGCGCTGGAGGACATCGAGATCGGCGGCAAGACCATCAAGGCCGGCGACGGCATCCTGTGCCTGGGCCTCAACGGCAACCGCGACCCGGAGATCTTCCCGGAGCCGGAGAAGCTGATCCTGGAGCGCGGCACGCGCAAGCACCTCGGGTTCGGGCACGGTCTGCACCACTGCATCGGTGCCGACCTCGCGCGCCTGGAGATGCAGCTCGTGTGGGCGACGCTGTTCCAGCGCATCCCGTCGCTGCGGCTGGCCAAGCCGTTCCTGGAGATCCCCCGCAAGGAGGGCGCCGTGATCTACGGCCTCTGGGAGCTGCCGGTCACCTGGGACATTCCCGCGGAGGACTGAGACGCGAAAGGGGCCCCGCACTTCGGTGCGGGGCCCCTTTGCGTTGTGCCGTCAGTCCTTCGGGATGTTCGGGCGCTGCACGTGCCCGGGAACCCTGGTGTGCTTGCTCGCCGGCAGCACCCCGCCGACGAGGTAGTCGTCGACCAGCGAGTCGAGAACCTCGTTGCCCGCCAGCCCGTAGACCTCGTGGTCGCCGGAGTCCTCGACGAGGACGAGCGGGTGGTCCAGCAGCGCGGCCAGCTCGATGCCGCCCTCGACGCGGTCCATCGGGTCGCCGTCGGCCTGCACCACGAGACCCTTGGGGTAGCCCGGCTGGGCGAGCTTCGTCGGCGGCTCCAGGCTTTCGAACGTCCGGAACGCGCCGACCCACGGCTGGGCGCGCAGCACGCCGTAGCCGTACGGGTGCTGGGCGCGGTGTTTGCGGACGTCGGCGTAGTAGACCTCCAGGTCCTGCGGCCAGTAGGTCTCCAGCGTGATGGCCTCCAGCACGCCGACCCGCAGGTCGCCCTCGGAGTCCTGCGGCCGCCAGGTGGCCTGCCCGACGATCAACGCCCGCGCCTTCTCGAAGTTGCTGTCCTGCAACGTGGTGCGCAGGTCGCCGATGAGGTAGCCCAGCGAGTCCCACTGCCCGCGGTCCGTGGACCTCGTGCCCACCGCGCCGTCGAACAGCGTGCGGAGCTGGATCTGGTCGCCCTCTTCCAGCTTCGCGACGACGGCCTCGATCTCGGCGATGACGGCTTCCCGCGTGTCGCCGAGGTGGAAGTGCCCGTCGCGCTCGGCGGTCCAGTCCGCCCACAGCGCGACGTTGCGGTAGACCGCCTCCGCCTGCGTGACGAACTGCTGGCGCCAGGTCCACTGTGGATTGATGCACGAGTCGAGGACCGTGCGGTCGAGGTTCTCCGGGAACATCGTGCCGTAGACGGCGCCGACGTACGTGCCGTACGCGTACCCGACGAACGAGATCTTCTCCTCGCCCAGCACGACCCGGATCAGGTCCATGTCACGGGCGGTGTTGCGGGTCGTGATGTGCGGGCGCAGCTCGCCGCCGCCCTTCTCACATCCCAGCTCGCGCAGCCGCATGTCCTCGGCCAGCTGCTCGAAGAGCGAGTCCGGCGGCCGGGAGTCGAAGGGCGCCTTGGGAATCGTCACCTCGGCGTAGAGCTTGGTGGACTCGCCGTACCCGCGCGGGTCGAACCCGATCAGGTCGTAGGCGGTCCGCACCCGCTTGCCGAGCCGCTTGATCAACCCGAGGCCGTCGCCGCCGTCGCCACCGGGCCCGCCGTTGACGGCCAGCAGCACGCCGCGGCGCTGTGTCCTGTCCGTGGCCTTGAGACGAGCGACGGCGATGGTGAGCTTGGGACCGTCCGGGTCGGAATAGTCGCGTGGCACGACGACGGTCGCGCGTTCAAGGCCGTCCTCGAACGGCGGTGACCAGTTCACCTGCTGGTCGTAGAACTCCTTGAGGGGCACGGTGGAACCTCCGCGGGTGGGTGTACGCCGACACCGCAGAGTCGCAAGACGGCCTCGAATGCCGCCGGAGCAGCACGCGCGTTCTGGCGCCCATGAACGCTCAAGGTGGTCTCCACCACGTGCACAGCGCTGCTGGGCAAGGTGAAGCACGTCCGGCGAGCCGCAGATCCGTGGGAGAACTGCCATGCCAAAGATCACTTACGTTTCGCACGACGGCATCGAGACCGTTGTCGACGTTGCCCAGAACGACTCCGTGATGCGCGGCGCGGTTCTCAACGGCATCAAGGGAATCGTCGCCCAGTGCGGTGGTGGGGCCTCGTGCGGTACGTGCCACGTGTACGTCGACCCGGAGAACACCAAGCCGCTGTCGCAGATGCACCAGGTGGAGGACGAGCTTCTCTACTTCACCGCCTGCGAGCGCAAGGAGAACAGCCGGCTGAGCTGCCAGATCCCCGTGACCGAGGAGCAGGACGGGCTCGTCGTGCACATGCCTGAGAAGCAACTCTGAGGGAGAGAAGCATGAGCAAGCGACGGGTCGCCCTGGTCACGGGCGCCACCAGCGGAATCGGTCTCGAGGTCGCCCGCAGTCTCGGCAGGGAGGGGCACGCGGTCTTCGTCGTGGCCCGCAACGCCGAGAACGTCCAGACCACGGTGAAGCAGCTGCGTGAAGAAGGCATCGAGGCCGACGGCGCCGCCTCCGACGTGACGTCCACAGAGGAGATCCGCGCCGCGGTGCAGAAGGCCGTCGAGGTCTTCGGTCCCATCGAGATCCTCGTGAACAACGCGGGTCGCGGTGGCGGCGGCATCACCGCCGAGCTGGACGAGGACCTCTGGCTCGACGTCATCAACACCAACCTCAACGGTGTCTTCCGGTTCACCAAGGAGGTGCTGTCGACCGGCAAGATGGTCGAGCAGTCCTGGGGCCGGATCATCAACATCGCCTCCACAGGAGGCAAGCAGGGCGTCGTGTTCGCCGCGCCGTACTCGGCGTCCAAGCACGGCGTCGTCGGGTTCAGCAAGGCCGTCGGCATCGAGCTCGCGAAGTCCGGCATCACCGTCAACGCGGTGTGCCCCGGCTACGTCGAGACGCCGATGGCCAGCAGGGTTCGCCAGGGTTACGCGAACCACTGGGGTGTCTCCGAGGAAGAGGTCCTCGAGAAGTTCAACGCCAAGATCCCGCTGGGTCGGTACAGCACGCCGGAAGAGGTCGCCGGTCTCGTGACGTATCTGACCACGGACACCGCGTCCTCGATCACCGCACAGGCGCTCAACGTCTGCGGCGGGCTGGGCAACTACTGACATGCGCGGCGAGTCGGTAGTCGTCGTCGGGGCCGGGCAGGCGGGCTGCCAGGTCGCGGTGTCCCTGCGCGAGCAGGGACACCGCGGCCCCATCACGCTCATCGGTGACGAGCAGGCCGCGCCGTACCAGCGGCCCCCGCTCACGAAGGCCTACCTGGCGGGGGAGACCGACCTCGCCGGGCTGGTCCTGAGACAGGACTCGTACTACGACGACCACGGCATCAAGCTCGTCCGAGGCGAGCGGGTGATCGGGGTCGACCGCCAGGCGCGGGTCGCGGTGCTGGGATGTGCCCGCACGATCAGTTACGACCACCTGGTGTTCGCGACGGGCGCGCGGCCACGGCCGTTGCCCATCCCCGGCGCCGAGCACGTGCTGAACCTGCGCACGGTCGCCGACGCGGACGCGATCAGGCAGCGGCTCGAAGGCCAGATCGGGCTCGACGTCGTCGTCATCGGCGGAGGGTTCATCGGCCTCGAATTCGCCGCCGTGGTCAGGAAACTGCGCCACGAGGTGACCGTCGTCGAGGCGCAGGGCCAGGTGATGCAACGGGCGGTGTCCGCGGAGACGGCCCAGCACCTCGTCAACCGCCACCGCAGCGAAGGCGTCCAGATCCTCACCGGAACGGGCGTCGCCGCGGTCAAGGAAGGCCTGGTCGAGCTCACGGACGGCACGGTGCTCGTCGCGGACCTCGTGGTCGCGGGCATCGGCGTCATCCCGAACACCGAGGTCGCCCAGCGCGCGGGGCTCGCGGTCGACAACGGCATTCTCGTCGACTCCCACCTGCGCACCGTCGACCCGCACATCCACGCGCTCGGCGACTGCGCGCGGTTCGCCAGCACGCACGCCGGCGGCCTGATCCGCCTGGAGTCGGTGCAGAACGCCACCGACCAGGGCACCACGGTCGCGGCGGCCATCATGGGCAGCGCGGAGCCCTACACCGCCCTGCCGTGGTTCTGGAGCGACCAGTACGACGTGAAGCTGCAGACCGCGGGCCTCACCAACGGCCACGACCGCACGGTCACCGTCGGCGACCCGGCCGAGGGCAGGTTCTCGGTGTTCTGCTTCAAGAATGACAAGTTGATTGGAATCGAGGCCTACAACAGGCCGATCGACTTCCTGATGGGGCGCCGGATCCTGGAGGGCGGCAACTCGCTCACCCCGGAGATCGTCGCCAGGCCCGGCTTCGACCTGCGCGCAAGCCAGCAGAAGGCGGCCTGAGGAGATGCCGTCCGCGGAGGAGGAAGCCGGGCTACAGCCAGCCGGCTTCCTCGGCGATGCGGATGGCGTCCACCCGGTTGCGCCCGTTGAGCTTGGTCATGATCGTCGTCATGTAGTTGCGGACCGTGCCGACCGAAAGGGACAGCGCGACAGCGATGTCAGGCGCGTCGGCCCCGTTCGCGGCCAGCCGGAGGACCTCCAGCTCGCGGTCGGTCAGCGGGCACTCGCCGCGGTCCCACGCGGCCAGGGCCAGCTGGCTGTCCACGACGCGTTCCCCGGCGGCGACGCGGCGGATCGCGTCGGCGAGCTCCGTCGGCGGCGCGTCCTTGAGCAGAAAACCGTCCACACGGGCCGCCAACGCCCTGCGCAACGTCCCCGGACGGCCCAGCGACGTCAGCATCAACGTCCTGACCTGCGGCATCGTCTCGCGGATCGTCGACGCGGCACTCAGCCCGTCGAGGATCGGCAGGTCGATGTCGATCACACAGACGTCGGGACCGTGCTGGCGCGCGGCCGGCACGATCTTGTCGCCGGAGCTCACCTCGGCCACGACCTCGATGTCCGGTTCGAGGTTGAGCAGCGCGATGAGAGCACCGCGCACCATGTGCATGTCCTCCGCGAGCAGAACCCTGATCATCGCGCCCCTCCGCGCGACACCATATCTCCCAACGTTCATGTCGCGCTCCACGCCACATCAAGGCGGCCCGGCAAGGGTGAACCGAGCTGCCTCGCGAAGGGATGCGTCATGGAACGCAGCGTCAACGTGACAGTCGTGTACTACTCCTCGACGGGAACGATTCACCGGATCGCCTCGGAGATCTCCGAGACGGCCGAGAAGCACGGCGCCGAGGTGCGGCTGGTACGGGCTGCGGAGCTGGCGCCCGAGGCCGCGTGGCGGTCCAGGCCCGCCTGGGCGGCGCACCTGGAGGAGACCGCGGACGTGCCCGTCGCGTCGGTCGACGACGTGCTGTGGGCCGACGCCGTCGTCTTCGGCACGCCGACCCGCTTCGGCAACGTGTCCGCGCAGCTCAAGCAGTTCATCGACACGCTGGGGCCGGCCTGGTTCAGCGGCCTGCTGGCCGACAAGGTGTACAGCGCGTTCACCTCCGGCGGCAGCCTGCACGGAGGCATGGAGACCACGCTCGTGTCGATCTACAACATGGTCTGCCACTTCGGCGGGATCATCGTGCCGCCGGGAGGGAACCTGAATCCCTACGGAACCTCTCACGTCCTGGGCGCGGACAACCTGCCGGTCGACGAGATCGCGTTGCAGGCGGCCCAGATCCAGGCGGAACGCGTCGTGCGCGTCGCACGTGCTCTGAAGGAGGTCTGACCGCGATGCGAGTCAAGGATGTCTTCGTCAACGGCAGCGGCGTGCGCCTGCCCTCGACGCTGAACGTCGCGGACGCGATCGCGTCGGGGGAGTGCGAGCCGAAGCTCGTCTCGCGCACGGACGTCGAGTCCGTGTCCGTGTCCCCGCACGAGTCGGCGGCCGAGATGGCGGTCGAGGCGGCACGGGTCGCGTTGGCACGGGCGGGATCGCAGCCCGACGACATCGACCTGATCCTGCACGCCACCACCTACCACCAGGGCCAGGACCTGTGGCCGGTCGGTTCCTACATCCAGCGCGAGACGGTCAGGAACTCCTGTCTGGCGCTGGAGATCCGGCAGATGTCCAACGGCGGTCTGGCCGCGATGGACCTCGCGGTGTCCTACCTGATCGCCCGTCCCGGCAGGGATGCCCTCCTGACGTCCTCAGATCGCTTCTGCCTGCCGGGAATCGACCGCTGGAAGACAGACCCCGGAACGCCCTACGGCGACGGTGCGTCGGCTCTCGTGCTGTCCACTCGGGGCGGCTACGCGAAGCTGCTTTCATTGGCTATCAACGCTGACTCGGATCTCGAACCGTTGCACCGCGGCGACGTGCCGTTCGGCCTCGCGCCGTTCTCGCACCGCATCCCGGTGGACTTCGAGGAGGCCAAGCACACGTTCAGCCGCGAGTTCGGGCTCTCCTACGGCATCAACAAGGCCAACGCGGGCCAGGCGCTCGCCGTGGAGCAGGCGCTGTCCGACGCCGACATGAAGATCGGTGACGCGGACTGGATCATCCTGCCGCACTTCGGCCGCCGCCGGCTGGACGTGAACTACCTGCGCCCGTACGACATCGAGCCGGAGCGCACCACGTGGGAGTGGAGCCGCACGGTCGGGCACCTCGGCGCCGGCGACCAGTTCGCGAGCTTCGACCATCTGGTGCAGACGGGCAAGGCGACGTCGGGCCAGCGGATCGTGATGTTCGGCGTGGGCGCCGGCTACAGCTGGGGTTGCGCGGTCATCGAGATGCTCTGAGCGGCAACGGGATCTCGGCGCGCAGCCGGTAGGTCTGCCCGGACGTGGGGCCGGCCCGCAGGTCACCGCCGAGCGCGCGGACGCGGGTGGTGAGGTTGCCGATCCCGCTGCCGTCGCCCGTTCTCCGTTCGGTGGCAGGGATTCCGTCGTTGACGACGTCCATGGTGACGAGGTGCGGTGAGCAGGCGAGCACGATCTCGCAGTGTTCGGCCTTGCTGTGCCGCAGGAGGTTCGTGACGCCCTCGCGCAGCACGGTCGCGAGGGTCACCCTCACTTCGCCTGGCAGGTGGTCGCAGGAATCGATCCGCACGGTGACCTCGATGTCGGCGGCGGACAGCAAAGCCTGCGCCGACCGGGATTCCTCGTCGAACGACAGTTCGCGGTAGCTCAGCGCCACTGACCGGACGTCGGCGAGGGCTTGCCGGGAGATCTCCAGCACCTCGGTGAGCTCCTGGCGGGCCCGGTCCGGATCGACGGCGGCCAGCCGGTGGGTGAGCTCGCTCTTCAACGTGATCGCGGAGAGGCTGTAGCCGAGCAGGTCGTGCAGGTCGCGGGCGAACCGCAGCCGTTCCTGGGCCACCGCCGACGTCGCGAGTTCTTCCCGTGCCTCGTGCAGTTCGGTCACCATCGACCGCAGCCGGGTCAACGCGTACAGCACGAGTCCGTGGTTCGTCACGGCTATGAGGCCGTAGGCGACCCAGGAGGCGGAGAAGCCGGTCGCGGTCCAGACGAAGTACTGACCAGCGGCGATCGCGATGAACCCCGACCAGCCGTACGGGCGGGGCAGGAGCAGGGCCGCGGACCCCGCGAGGAAGCCGGGCACGCTGATCAGCGCGTTGCCGTACATCCACACCGGCACGTACACGCAGCCGGCCATGGCGGCGAGCACGGCGAGGCTGCTCATCAGGTCGAGCCTGACCTGAGGGCGGCCGACGAGGGTCAGCACCAGCGCGAGTTCGATCGCCGTGGCGAGCACCGCGATCGACATCCCCGACAGTCCGATTCGGGGGAAGTCGAAGGCCACCTGCGACAGCGACATCAGGCCGTAACCGATCACCACCGTGGTGAACAGCACCTGAGCGAACCGGGTGGCCATCGGCCGGCCCGCAGGCCGTGCGCGGCTGTCGGCAGGTTCCTCCGACGCCGGCTCGACCGGTACCTCCGCGTGCAGCCGGTAGGTGCCGTCCGGGGAGGTCTGGGCGAGCAGAGAACCGCTGATGGCCGTGGCGCGCGTGGTGAGGTTGGTGAGGCCGCTGCCCTGATCGGCACCGGACTCGGCGGGAGCACCGTCGTTGACGATGTCGAGCGACGCCGCGGGGCCGCTGCCAGAGATGGTGATGGTGCAGCGGGTGGCCTCGCTGTGCCGCAACAGGTTCGTGACGCCCTCGCGCAGCACCGTCGCGAGCACGGTCCGGGACCGCGGTGAGAGTTCCTGGTGGTCCGTCTCGATGGTCGTCGCGACCCCGGCCGCCGTCAGCACGGACCGCGCCGAGTCGATCTCGTCGTCCAGTGACAGTTCGCGGTAGCTCGACGCCACCGCACGAACGTCCGTCAGGGCTTGCCGAGCGATCCCGAGGATCTCGGCCAGCTCCCGCATCGCGCGCTCGGTGTGGGCACCGAGCAGCTTGCGCGCCAGCTCCACCTTGAGCGTGATGGCCGACAGGCTGAACCCGAGCAGGTCGTGCAGGTCACGGGCGAACCGCAGCCTCTCCTGCGACACCGCCGGCGAGGCGAGTTCGGAGCGCACGGTCTCAAGCTGCTTCACCTGCGACGGCAGCCGGGACAGGCCGTACACGACCAGTCCCGCGACCAGCGACGAGATGACGTAGTAGACCTGGGTGGAGGTGTCCTCGACGCTCCACGCCTGGATCAGCCCGTTGCTCAGCGCCACCGCGCCGTACACGAGCCAGCGGATCCGGCCTGGCAGCACCAGCAGCGCGCTGCCGGCGAGGAAACCGTGCATCCCGGTCCACTCGACCGGGAAGAACAGCAGCGGGCCGTACACCAGCGCCGCCATCGCGCCCAGCGCCAGGTACGCCTTCCCGGAACGCAGGTCCGCGCCCGGCCTGCTGAACACCCGCAGTTGCAGGTACCCGATCGCGAGCAGGCAGGCGAGCGAGCCCACGATCCTGGCGGGCGTCGCGCTGACCGTCACCACGTCGAGGAAGCTGTCGAGCAGGTAGTCGGCGAACACCACGCTGATGACGAAGTACGCCAAACGACGGGACACCGACGAGCGTTCCTGTCGTTGCGTCACAGTGGCAGCTTCCACGCGAGGGCCGGGCCGCGGCAACATCAGCTGCTTCAGTTGAGCGGCAAGGGGATCTCGGCGCGGAGCCGGTAGGTGTGCTCGGACGTGAGGCCGGCCTGCAGATCGCCGCCGAGCGCGCGGACGCGGGTGGTGAGGTTGCCGATCCCGCTGCCGTCACGGGATTTCTGCTCGACCGCGGGGATGCCGTCGTTGACGATGTCCATCGTGACCAGGTCACGTGAGCTGGCGAGCACGATTTCGCAGTGTTCGGCTTTGCTGTGCCGCAGGAGGTTCGTGACGCCCTCGCGCAACACGGTCGCGAGTGTCACCGTCACTTCCTTGGGCAGCTGGTCGCAGGCGTCGATCCGCACGGTGACCTTGATGTCGGCGGCGGACAGCAGCGCCTGCGCCGACTGGGTCTCCTCGTCGAACGACAGTTCGCGGTAGCTCAGCGCCACGGAGCGGACGTCGGCGAGGGCTTGCCGGGAGATCTCCAGCACCTCGGTGAGCTCCTGGCGGGCCCGGTCCGGGTCGACGGCGGCCAGCCGGTGGGTGAGCTCGCTCTTCAACGTGATCGCGGAGAGGCTGTAGCCGAGCAGGTCGTGCAGGTCGCGGGCGAACCGCAGCCTTTCCTGCGTCACCGCCGCCGTCGCGAGTTCTTCCCGTGCCTCGTGCAGTTCGGTCACCATCGACCGCAGCCGGGTCAACGCGTACAGCACGAGTCCGTGGTTCATCGCCGCCATCACGCCGTAGGCGATGTCGACGGCCGGATAGTCGAACACGCCCTGGATGACGCCCTGACCGGCGACGACCGCCACGAACCCCGCCCAGCCGAACCACCGGGGCAGGATCAGCGCCGCGGAGCCCGCGAGGAAGCCCGGCACGCCGCCCAGATAGGGATTGTGGAACACGACCTGCGGCACGTACACGGCGGCGGCGAGCCCGGCCAGCGCCGCGTAACCGAGCGCTGGATGCATCCGGACGCGCGGACGGCTCACGATGGTCAGCACCAGTGTGGCGATCACCGCGCTGCTGACCGCCGCGGCCGCGAGCGCGGCAGCGCTGACAGCGGGGTTGTACGACGCCAGCATCGGCGCCATGAAGGCGTACCCGACCACCACCGCCGTGAGCAGCACCTGCGCGAACCGGGTCGCGATCGGGGGACCGGCCGGTCGTCGCGAGTCGCTCGCCGGTTCCGCCGGGACCGGTTCGGCCGGCACCTCGGCGTGCAGCCGGTAGGTGCCGTCCGCGGAGGACTGGGCCAGCAGGGACCCGCCGACGGCTCCGGTGCGGGTCGCGAGGTTCGCGAGGCCGCTGCCCCGGTCGGTACGGGTCTCGGCGGGCGCGCCGTCGTTGACGATGTCGATCGACGCCATCCGGCCGTCACCGTCGATGGTGATCGAGCAGCAGGACGCCTCGCTGTGGCGCAGCAGGTTCGTGACGCCCTCGCGCAACACGGTCGCGAGCGCCGTCCGCGACCGGGGTGAGAGTTCGGTGCCGTTCACGTTGATCGTGGCCGTGACGCCCGCCGCGGTCAGCACGGACCGCGCGGACTCGATCTCGTCGGCCAGCGACAGTTCGCGGTAGCTCGACGCCACCGCACGAACGTCCGTCAACGCCTCGCGGGCTATGCCGAGGATCTCCGCCAGTTCGCGCAGGGCGTGGTCGGTGCGCTCACCGATCAGCTTGCGGGCGAGCTCGACCTTCAGCGTGATGGCCGACAGGCTGAAACCGAGCAGGTCGTGCAGGTCACGGGCGAACCGCAGCCGTTCCTGCGACACGGCGAGGTCGGCGAGGTCGGACCTGGCCGTCTCCAGCTGCTTGACCAGGGAGGGAAGCCGGGACAGGCCGTAGACGACCAGGCCGGCGACCAGTGACGCCGCCACGGCGTAGGCCAGCAGGCCGAGCTGGATGCCTGGTCCCGCCTTGGTCGCGGCGTTGGCCAGCGCCACGCCGACGAACACGAACCACCGCACCCGGCCGGGCAGCACCAGCAGGCAACTGCCCGCCAGGAATCCGGGCATGCCTCCCCACGCGTAGGCGAAGAACGGCACCGGCACGAACACCAGCAGCGCCATCGCGCCCAGCGCCAGGTACGCCTTGGCGGACCGCAGGTTCGCGCTCGGCCGGGAGAACACTCCCAGTTGCAGGTAGCCGATCGCGAGCAGACAGGCCAGCGAGCCGACGATCCGCACCGGCGTGGCGCCGGCCTGCACGACGTAGATGAAGGCGTTGCCGAGGTAGTTGGCGAACACCACGCTGATCACGACGTACGCCAAACGACGGGAGACCGACGAGCGTTCCTGTCGTAGCGTCACAGCAGCTCCCACGCGAGGGTCGGGACGCGGCCATGATACGGGCGCTTCCTGGGAAGTCTCGCGTTTTGGCATCCGCGATCGGAGCAACATGGCGATGGCTCAACACCTCTGGACGACGACGAGTCCGGCCCCCGCCAGATAAGCGACGACATCTCCGACCAGAGTCTTCTCCACCTGCAACGCCTCGGCCACCTCAGCGATCGTGTTCTCGCTGTGCAGCAACGACTTCGCTATCTCCGTTGCGGGCGCGCTGTGCAGAATCACCTGATAGGAGAGTCCTGGACACGCCAGGGCCTGGTCTCCGTTGAGGCGCTCGATCTCGGTGCGTGGCCGCATGCGGACGATCGCGTCCTCATCGATGTGCGGCAACGCGAACACGGCGTCACGGGTGACCGCGACGACCGACAGGATCGGCCCGGCGCCGTCGTTCAACCCGAGCGACGGGACAAGACAACCACCCAGCTCGTCGAGCGTGTTCTTGAGCTTGCGCCAGATGAGGCACGGCCCGGAGCCCGTCTTCCACCGCACGAAGTTCTCGTGCAGGGCGGAGATGTTCTCCAGCGCCACCGGCCCGAGGCTCATCCGGTGCAACGCCTCGCGCACGAGCGGGCTCGTGTCGGCGATCTCGATCGCACCCCATCTGCCGTGCACCGTCAGGTGCTCGGCGCCCTCGTCGACGAAGGCGTCCTCCAGCAACGACCACAGCGGCCGCCCTTCGGGGATGTGCGACTGCGTGGGCAGCACGGCGCCTCCGCTCTGACGGGTGAGCATCACATGAACAACGGGATCGGGTTGAGCTCTTCGTACTGCCGGGGTCGTGCCAGCCGACCAAGTTGTACCGGTACGTCGTAGAGGCGCCCTTGAGCGAGTCTCGACCAGAAGTGCCGCAGTCCCGGCACCACCACCCGGACGACCGGGAGCTTGACGTCGGGCCGGGTCTGGTCCAGCACCAGCACCTCCATCCCCTTGGCCTCCAGGGTGCTCTGGATGGCGCGGATGTCGTCGGTCAGGTCGGGGCGGTGGACGTAACCGTGGTGGTAGACGTCGTGCGCGGGCACCGAGGAGTCAGGAGCGAGCCAAGGGTGGTCGGCGAGCCGGACGGTCTCGATCCAGTGCCGCATGTCGACGTCGAACTCCGAGAGGTCCACCTGTCCGCACAGCGCGGGCATGCACTGGTTCAGCTCGGCGAGCGCGCGTCGTGCCGCGATGCGAGGATCCAGGTGGGCGCCGCAGCCGAACATGATGTCCTCGCGTGGTCCGTCGCCGGTGCGGCGGGACACGGCGACCATCGTCGGCACGCCGAGGTCCGCGGTGACGTCGAGGAGCCACACCTCACGGCCGAGGCCCGCGTGCACCTCGCGGAGTTCGTTGATCCACGGGTCGTGGAACGAGTCCAGGTCGAGGCCGGGCACCGGCGTGCGGTTGTACCACCAGATGGCGACCGCGTCCCGTTCGACGAGTTCGAGCAGTCCTTGCAGCACTGCGTCCTCAAGACTGCTGCCCGCGGCGCAGCCGTTGGAGTCCGACGCGACGCTCGGCGGACAGGGGGCGCCGAAGTAGAGCATGCCGGTGGGCATGAACTTGTGCCGTTGCTCGGTGAGCGACCACAGCGGGGACCAGTCCATCACCTCGTCCTCGTCGAACGGGGTGGTGACGTGCTGGAACGCCGAGTGGCCCGCGTTCCACGCCTCGCGGTCCGCGAACTGGCGCGGGTGGTACTGCTGCACGGCGTCGGGGTGGATCGCGAGGTCGCCCAGCGAGGAGTAGCTGCCGCTCACCCGCGCCTCCTCGCCGAAGTAGGTGCCACTGCGCCGCTCCACGGCCTCGCAGAGCGCTCCGACCTGGGCGTCGAGCGGAGTGACGCCCTTGCCCCCTGTGTCGGCGCGCAGCGCCGAACGCAGTCCTTCGACGCCCTCGCCCGTCGCCGCGACGTTCGAGCCGGACACGAACGAGTTGAAGAACGCCGGCCCGCGAACGTTCCTGCGGATCTCCCGCACGATGCCGGTGACCGGTCCGATGAGGTGCCGGTAGGTGTCGAGCACCTCCTGCGGGGACGACGACCGGTGGCCGCCGCCCTCGCAGGAGCGCTTCACGCGACTCGTGAGTTCGACCGGCTCGAACGCCCTGCGCGCGACAACTTCGGGGTCACCACAGCCGTGGCACTGCGGACGGCGCCGCACGTCGTGCTGCGTGACCTTCATGGAGAGGCTGTCGTAGTTCCAGATCGACTGCTGCGTCTCGTGGCGGATACCCGCGAGCCACTTGGTCGCCTCGACCGAGGCGATGTCCAGAGCCGTCGCCTGCAGCGATGGCAGTCCGATGGCCGGACGAGGTGCGGGACCACGCTGTCCGCACCGCGCTCGCACGTGGGCCTCCGCCTTGCGGTTGGCCGACAGGCGGACGGCCAGGCAACGCCAGCAGGGGCCGTCGCCGGGGGTGAAGAAAGGACCGACGCACACCTGCGCCCCGACCGGCTTGACCAGCAGCCACGGCGTGCCTGCCGCGCGATGTGCGGCGTCGACGTCGCGGAGTTCGGGGGCCAGGTAGTCCGCACACGCCACTACCGTCAGGTCGCCACTCCCCGAGGTGACCGTGAGTCCGTTGCGGTGCAAAGCTTCCACGAGCGCGCCACGATCGATGTCGCCGATCGCGACGACGGAGACCAGCGACGTCGTCGTCGCCGCCACCGCGTCCGTGGGGTCGAGACCCGCCGCGTCCCAGTACGCGAGCGAGGCCTCTGTCGTGGCCGAACCGTCCTCCGCGCCCCATCTGCCTATCAGTCCCGCCGCGGCGAGGCGCGTGAGCATGCGCGCCACCGTGTCGGCGGTCAGATCGGCTGGGGCGTCGCGCAGCAGCGCGGCCAGGTCGCGAGTGCCGTCGAGCAGCGGCGCGAGCGATTCCACGTGGGTGCCAGAAATCGCCGTGACTCCGGATTCGCCGATGAGGTAGACGGCTTCACCCTGCACGATCTGCGGCCGGAGGTGTCGTTTGAACCCGATGCGTTGGTCGCCCGGTTCGGCCAGTTCGGGTCTCATGCCGCGAGAACGTCTTCGTGAGCCTGGAAGCGGTCGCCGGGCGTGGTCCAGCCGGTGGAGCCGATGATCCAGGTCCAGTCCATCGAGGCCTCGCGGTCGAACTGGTAGATCTTCATGTCGTCGGAGTCGTCTGTGGCGGTGGGGACGGAAGACAAGTGCTCCACGGTGACGGTGGGGTACATGTTCATCTCCGATGTTTGCGTGTGATTTGTTGTGGGTAATGATGGGGACCAGCGCTAATGGATCGGTAGTTACCGGCTAATGCGCCTCCGTATGAAGTTTTCATACCCGGCACGGGCAGAACTCACCTGACATCGATGGCCTGTGCACTAACGCCCCGCCGTTGGGCCGAGCAGACTAATCCCGTGCTCGGAACCGAAGGAGGGGTCGCGATGCAGATCAAGGTCCTGGGGCCCGTTGAGGCCAAGGTGAACGGTCGCTCAGTGACGCCAACCGCGGCCAAGCCACGGCAGATCCTGGCGCTGCTCGCGTTGCACTCCGGGCAGGTCGTGTCCGTTCCCACGCTGATCGAGGAGCTGTGGGGCGACCGTCCGCCGCGCAGCGCCCGCACCACCCTGCAGACCTACATCCTGCAACTGCGCAAGCTCATCGGCGACGCGCTGGCGACCTCCGGTGAGGGCGCGGCGAAGGAAGTGCTGGTCACGCGCTACGGCGGCTACCTGCTCGACGTGCCGCCGGAGGCCGTCGACGTGCACGAGTTCGAACGTCTCTCCCGCGCCGGCCAGCAGGCCTACGACGTCGAGGACTACGTCTCCGCCTCCCGGCTGCTGCGCCAGGCGCTCGAGATGTGGCGCGGCGCCGCCGTCGTGGACGTGCGGCCGGGCATGCCGCTCGGCATCGAGATCGTGCGCCTCGAAGAGGCCCGGCTGGGCGCGCTCGAAGCGCGCATCGACGCCGAGCTGCGGATGGGCAAGCACAAGGCGCTGCTGTCCGAGCTCTCGGTGCTGACCGTGCAGAACCCGATGAACGAGAACCTGTGCGCGCAGTACATGATCTCGCTGTTCCGCGCGGGCCGGCAGTGGCAGGCGCTCGACGCGTTCAAGGGTCTGCGCAACACCCTGATCGAGGAGCTCGGCGTCGAACCGTCGTCGCGCCTGCAGACGTTGCAGCACGCGATCCTGACGTCCGACCCGCGCCTCGACAGCGCCGAAACCCGTCAGTTGCAACGCCTTCTCGCCTAGATCACGGATCAAGCGGCCCGCGCCACACTGTGGCGCGGGCCGTTTTTGCTTGTCGTGCAACGGTTTCTTCGAGAATCTCTCCACCGGCTTACAGGCGTGCGGTGACAACCTCAGTCGTGGGCGCGCGGAAATCGCCCGCTGGAGGAAAGGAAACTAGCCGTGAGCGCACTGACCATCGAGGGTCTCAAGGAGATCCTCAACGAGGCCGCGGGCGACGACGACTCGTTCAAGACCGGCCAGGACATTCTCGACATCCCGTTCCTCGAGCTGGGCTTCGACTCCCTCGCCCTGCTGGAGACGGTCGCGCTGATCAAGCGCAAGCACGGTGCCGCCATCGCCGACGACGAGCTGGCGTACATCGAGACGCCGCGTCAGCTGCTGGACAAGGTCAACGGACAGATCGCGGCCTGACGCCGGCGACTCGGGATACGGAGACGGACATGACGCACACCACCACGCACACGGTCATGATCGGGGCTCCCGCCAAGGTGGTGTACGACCTGGTCGCGGACGTGACGACCTGGCCGTACATCTTCGGACCCACGGTCCAGGCCGAGGTGTTCGAACGGGATGGCTCGACGGAGCGGTTGCGGTTGCACGCGTTCGCCAACGGTGACGTGCGCACGTGGACGTCCCGGCGCGAGCTCGACCCGGCGAACCTGCACATCAAGTTCGAGCAGGAGCGTTCGGCGGCACCGGTGAAGACGATGGGTGGGGAGTGGCGGATCGTCCCGATCGCCGATTCGGCGACGCGGGTCGATCTGCTCCACCACTTCACCGCGGCGCAGCCAGAGGCGGTCGACCTCATCCTGAACGCCGTCAACAACAACAGCGACGCCGAGCTCGCCGCTCTCAAGCGGGCGGCCGAGTACGGCGACGACTACGACAAGCTGGTGCTGTCGTTCTCGGACAGCATCACGATCCACGCGAGTCGCAAGGACGTCTACGAGTTCCTGTACCGGTCGGACCTGTGGCCGGAGCGTCTGCCGCACGTGGCGAAGCTGGACCTCAAGGAAGCCGTCACCGGCGTGCAGTCCATGGAGATGGACACGCGCAGCCCGGACGGGTCGATCCACACCACGCACTCGGTGAGGGTCTGCACCCCGTACGACGGCATCGTCTACAAGCAGACGCACACACCGCCGATCATGGCGGCGCACGTCGGCCGGTGGACGTTCAGGGACATCGGCGACGGCATCGAGGCCGGCATCGAGGCGACGTCGCACCACACCGTCGTCATCCGGCCCGAGGTCATCCCCGAGATCCTGGGAGCCGACGGGACGATCGAGCGCGCTCGCGAGCTCATCCGCCACGCGCTGGGCACCAACAGTCTCACGACGCTCCGGCACGCCAAGGAATTCGCCGAGAACGGGTGAGGTGACGCGATGGGGTTGGGTGGCGCGGAACTACTGACCGCCGCGGCACGTGCCGCAAGCCGCAACGGACTTCACGTGGTCTCCATGTACCTGGAGAAGGCCGCGGTCGAGCATCAGCGCAAGGGTTGTCCCTCTTCGGACGTGGCGCCCTGTGCCTACGAGATCGAGGCCTCCCGAGTACTGCTGTCGGGGTTCTGATGAAGCTCTACGACATCTCGCTGCGCCGCACCGGCCTGTCCATTTCGGACAGACTGGTCGCGGCGCGGCGCCTCGACGCGCTCGGAGTCACGTTCGTCGACGGAGGCAGGCCCGCCCGGTCGTTCTACCACCGGGCGAGCGTCGAACTCCGGTTGCGGGCCGCCACCCTCATCGCTTCAGGCGGTGCGGAGGATCTCGCCGCACTCATCGCCGCGGAAACCCCCGCGGTGTCGATAGTTGTCCAAGGGCACGGCTTTTCGGTGGTTCGGGAGGCCGTGCGTCAACTCGTGCGCGCAGAACGGCGAGTGATCGTCGAGGCGCGGGACTTCTTCGACGGCTGGCTGATCGACCCCGAACACGCTTTGGAGGTCGTGCTGACCGCCGCGGAGGCTGGGGCGGAAACCGTGTTGCTGCACGACACAGCGGGCAAGCTGTGGCCGGACCAGATCGGCGAGATCGTCGCGGCGGTCGCGGAAACCGGTGTGCCCCTTGGTTTCGGATGTGAGGACGACGGCGGCTCGGCAGCGAAACAGCTGTTCGCGGCCGATGCGGGGGCCGGGCTCGTACAGGGGTCCTACGCCGTCGTTCGAGGTGGCCTCGATCGGGGCGTTCCACCATTGGTTCATTCGGCAGAAAAAGGTATCGCTCCCGTGCCCTGTCCGAGATTGGAGCAGACCGTGTCCGCACAGAAGGCGATTGGAGGTGTCCGATGAGTCGTCGCGCCGTCATCACCGGGGTGGGCGTGGTCGCACCTGGTGGCATCGGAACGAAGGCGTATTGGCAACTGCTGTCCGAAGGGCGTACGGCGACTCGCAACATCACGCACTTCGACGCGTCTCCGTACCGCTCCCGCATGGCGGGGGAAGCAGATTTCGATCCAGTGCGCGAAGGCCTGACACCGCAGGAGATCCGCCGTCTCGACCGGGCCGCGCAGTTCGCGGTCGTCGCGGGTCGTGAGGCGATGTCCGACTCCGGCATCGAGTTCGACCAGCTCGACCCCGGCCGCATCGGTGTCTCGCTCGGCACCGCGGTCGGCTGCACGACCTCGCTGGAGCGCGAGTTCATCGTCGGCTCCGACCGGGGCAAGTACTGGGAGGTCGACGCGTCCTACGCGGTCCCGCACCTCTACGACTACTTCACGCCGTCCTCGATGGCGACGGAGCTGGCGTGGACAGTGGGCGCGGAGGGGCCGGTCTCCGTGGTCTCCACGGGCTGCACCTCGGGTCTCGACTCGGTGGGTTACGCCGCCGACCTGATCCTGGAGGGCTCCGCGGACGTCGTCGTCACCGGCGGCACCGAGGCTCCGCTCTCCCCGATCACCGTGGTCTGCTTCGACGTGATCCGTGCGTCGAGCACCCGCAACGACGACCCCACAACGGCGTGCCGGCCGTTCGACAAGACCCGCGACGGCCTGGTGCTGGGCGAGGGTTGCGCGATCATCGTGCTCGAGGAGCTGGAGCACGCCCGCGCTCGCGGTGCGCACATCTACGGTGAGGTCGCCGGCTTCGCCTCGCGGTGCAACGCCTACCACATGACGGGCCTGCACCCCGAGGGCATCGAGATGTCCGACGCCATCAACATCGCGCTGAAGCAGGCGCGTGCGGATGCCACGGACGTGGGTTACATCAACGCGCACGGGTCGGGCACCAAGCAGAACGACCTGCACGAGACGGCCGCTTTCAAGCGTTCGTTGGGTGCGCACGCGTACAAGACCCCGGTCTCCGGCTTCAAGTCGATGATCGGGCACTCGCTGGGCGCGATCGGTTCCCTCGAGATCGTCGGCTCGCTGCTGGCGTTCGAGCAGGACCTCATCCCGCCGACGGCGAACCTCCACGAGCAGGACCCCGAGTGCGACCTCGACTACACGCCACTGGTGGCGCGCGAGAAGAAGGTCGACACCCTCCTGACCGTGGGCAGTGGTTTCGGTGGATTCCAGAGCGCCATGGTGCTCAAAAAGGTGGAAGGGGCAGGCCGGTGACTCGGGCAGTGGTGACGGGAATCGGCATCGCGTCTCCGAACGGTTTGGGGCCGACCGCGTACTGGCGGGCGACCCTGCACGGGGAGGCGGCGATCAGGCCGATCACCCGGTTCGACAGCGCGAACTACTGGGCGAAGATCGCCGGTGAGGTGCCTGGCTTCGAGGCAGGGCGGCACCTGCAGGGTCGCCTGCTGCCGCAGACGGACCACATGACGCGGCTGACACTGGTCGGCACGGACTGGGCGTTGCGTGGTGCGGGTGTGCAGCCGAACGACATCCCCGACACCGACATCGCGGTCATCACCGCGGCGACGGCCGGCGGGTACGAGTTCGGTCAGCGCGAACTGCAGAAGCTGTGGCACCAGGGTCCGGAGTACGTCTCGGCGTACCAGTCGTTCGCGTGGTTCTACGCGGTCAACACGGGCCAGATCTCCATCCGGCACGGCACGCGCGGTCCCGGCGCGGTGGTGGTGTCCGAGCAGGCCGGTGGCATCGACTCCATCGGTCACGCCCGGCGCCAGCTGCGCAAGGGTGTCCAGCTGGCTCTCACAGGCGGCATGGACTCGTCCTTGTGCCCGTGGGCGTGGGTTGCCCACCAGGCCTCGGGTTGCCTGTCCCGCAACAACAACCCGAAGCGCGCCTACCTGCCGTTCGACCGCGACGCCTCCGGGTACGTCGCGGGCGAGGGTGGCGCGATCATGGTGGTCGAGACGCCGGAGTCGGCGGCCGGCCGTCCCGGGACACGCATCTACGGTGAGATCGTCGGGTACGCCTCGACGTTCGACTCGAAGATGCCGTCGCGGGAGCCGGGTCTGAAGCGGGCGGCCGAGCTGGCGCTGCGCGACGCCGGCATGGACGCCTCGGAGATCGACGTGGTGTTCGCCGACGCGGCGGGCATTCCCGAGCTCGACAAGGCCGAGGCCGAGGCGATCAAGGGCATCTTCGGGCCGTTCGGTGTGCCGGTGACGGCGCCGAAGACCATGACCGGGCGTCTGTTCGCCGGTGGTGGCTCGCTCGACGTGGCGTCGGCGATCCTCTCCATCTACTGGAGCGCGATCCCGCCGACCATCAACGTCGAGAACCTGGTGCCGGAGTACGAGATCGACCTCGTCATGAACGAGGCGCGGCACGGCAAGATCAAGGCCGCGCTGGTGCTCGGGCGCGGCAAGGGCGGCTTCAACTCCGCCATGGTGGTTCGCGAGTACAGGTAGATGTCAGGTGCCTCAAGGCCGTGAAGGTGTTCCCTTCACGGCCTTGAGCCGTTTCTGGAGGCGTGTTGTGGACGTAGCACTGATGTTTCCGGGCCAGGGATCGCAGTACCCGCGGATGGCGGCGTCCCTGTACGGCACGGATGCCGTGTTCACCTCGGTGATCGACGAGGTGTTCGAGCTGTTCGGCGAGGTCGGCTCTCTTGCCTGCGAGGACTGGCTTTCCGGGGCGGACGTCGATCACGTGTCGCGGGCGCAGCCGTTGCTGTTCGCGATCGACTACGCGCTGGGGCGCACCGTTCTGTCGTGGGGCGTCAAGCCCGTCGCGTTGATCGGGCACTCCGCGGGCGAGGTCGTCGCGGCGACGCTGGCCGGGGTGTTCACCCTGGAAGAAGCCGTGTCCCTGGTGCGGGACCGGGTGTTGTCCGCCGTGCCGATTCCCTCCGGCGGCATGCTGGCCGTCGCCGCTTCGGAAGCCGACCTGTTGCCGTACCTGGAAGGCGACGTGGCGATCGCGGCCGTGAACTCGGCCCGGCAGACGATGCTGGCCGGATCCGACGAGCCGCTGGCCCGTGTGCGGGCGCGGCTGGAAGCCGACGAGTACATCGTCGTGACCGTGCCGGCGTCGACGCCGTTCCACAGCCCGGCGATGCAGCCCGCCGTGGACGAGGCACTGGCCTCGTGGAGCGCTTCGCCGCGTGCGCCGCAGATGCCGCTGTACTCCGGGTACACGGGAAAGCTGATGACCCCGGAGGACGCGTTGTCCGCGCGGTTCTGGACCCGTCAGCTGACCGACGCCGTCTACTTCGGGCCGGCGCTCAACGAGCTCGTGGCGATGTACGACGTTCTGCTGGTGGAAGCCGGTCCCGGACAGACTTTGACGTCGTTCGCGCGGCGGACGAAGGCCGTGCGCTCCGGCGCATCGCAGGTGCTGCCGTTGCTGGACGCCGCGGACACCGTGGACACGGCTCGCGCTCGTTTGGTGTGACGGCAATATAAAAGGGCCGCCCTCTCCAGAATCGGATCCTTCTGGGTGAGGGCGGCCCTTTGACGGCTGCTGCTAGTCGATGCCGCGGACGATGTGGTCTTCGTTCTCTGGTGGCCATTCACTGTTATCCATACCTACCAAGGTAAGTACGGTGATTCAGCTCTCACTTGAGAGATGGTCGCTCGGGTCAGTCGTCCAGCAGTGCGACGGCCCTCGTCCAGCCCGCGCCGGCACCCTTGATCTTGACGGGGAACGCGACGACGGTGAACCCGAAGTCCGGCAACGCCTCCAGGTTCGCGAGACGCTCGATCTGGCAGTACTCGCGGTCGCGACCGGCGAAGTGCGCGGGCCACAGCACGCTCTGGTCCTTGGTCGCCAGGTAGCGCTTGACGATGTCCGGGAACGGCGCGTCGAGGCTGAACGCGTCGGTGGCGATCACCTTGACTCCCAGGTCCAGCAGGAAGTTCGTGGCGGGACCGTCGAGTCCGGTGTAGTCGGTGAAGTAGGTCTGCGTGCCCGCGTGCTCGGCGGCGCCGGTGTCGAGGATGACGATGTCCATCGGCTTCGGCGTGTAGCCGATGCGGGCGAACTCCTTCTCCAGCACCTCGACACCGATGACGCCGGTGCCGTGGCCGCGGACGTCGAGCTTCACGCCGGGGTTGTGGAACCACTCCAGCGGCATCTCGTCGATGTGGCGGGGGATTCCGTTGCCGTACGTGGTTTTCGAGCCGTAGTGGCTCGGCGCGTCCACGTGCGTGCCGGTGTGGGAGGTCAGGCTGATCCGGTCCAGCGTGAGGAACTCGGAGTCCCGCAGCACGGAGACGTCGAACTCGATGCCGAGCCGCGCCTTGAGCTGCTCGGCCATGTGTTCGGCACCCTGGGCGGCCGTGAGCACCTCGTGCGTCACCGGGTCCGCTTCGTACGCGGCTGCGTCAATGTGGGAAGACAGATCGATGATGCGCATGTGGTCGAGCTTGGCGGGCGTTCCTTGAGCACGTCTCAAGACGCGGTGGGCATGGTTCTGCCTAGCCTGACACCGTTTCTGGAGGAGCCACCTCATGATCACCTTCCTCAACCGCTTCACGCTCACCGGTGACCCGGAGGAGTTCGAGAAGGCCTTCGACGAGACGGCCGCCTTCCTGCGCGAGCAGCCGGGCCTGATCCAGTACACGCTGTCGCGCCAGCTGGACGACCCGGCGTCGTACATCAACATCGCGTTGTGGGAGAGCGCCGACGCCCTGCGCGCGGCACTGGCCCACCCGGAATTCGGCAACCACGCCAAGGCGATGCGCGGCCTGGCCGAGTCCACGGGTGCGATCTTCAACCCGCGCCTGTCGTTCGTGGCCTCTGAGTCCTGATGGGACCGCTCGACGGGCTGAAGGTCGTCGAGTTCGGCGGCATCGGTCCCGGCCCGCACGGCGCGATGCTGCTGGCGGACCTCGGCGCGGACGTCGTGCGCGTCGAGCGTCCGTCCGGCGGCCTGTCCGTGGTGCCGGACGCCTCCCGCGACTTCCTGTTGCGCGGCAGGCGTTCGGTGTCGGCGGACCTGAAGTCCGCGGACGGCCGCGCCTCCGTGCTGTCGTTGATCTCGGCGTCCGACGTGGTGATCGAGGGCTTCCGCCCCGGCGTGCTGGAACGTCTCGGTCTCGGGCCCTCCGACTGCCTGGCGGTCAATCCCGGGCTGATCTACGCGCGGATGACCGGGTGGGGTCAGGACGGTCCGCTGGCCCAGCGCGCCGGACACGACATCAACTACCTGTCGGTCACCGGGGTGCTGCACGCGATCGGCAAGCCACCGCTGAACCTGGTCGGTGACTTCGGCGGCGGTTCGCTGTACCTGGTGCTGGGTGTGCTGGCGGCGTTGTGGGAACGGCAGCGCACCGGCCTCGGCCAGGTCGTCGACGCGGCGATCGTCGACGGGGTGGCGTCGCTGGCGCAGATGATCTGGTCGATGAAGGCGCAGTCGGTGTGGGAGGACTCGCCGGACTCGAACCTGCTCGACGGCGGATGCCCGTTCTACTCGATCTACGAGTGCGCGGACGGCCGTTCCGTCGCGGTGGGGTCGCTGGAGCCGCAGTTCTACGCGCTGCTGCTGGCCGGTCTGGGACTGAACGCCGCCGACCTGCCCGAGCAGATGGACCGCGACTCCTGGCCGTTGCTGCGCAAGACGTTCGCGGAGGCGTTCCTGGCCAGGACCCGCGACGAGTGGTCGGAGGTGTTCGACGCCACGGACGCCTGTGTGACTCCGGTGCTGACTTTGGAGGAGGCGGCTTCGCACCCGCATCTGGTGGCGCGCGGAGTGTTCACCCCGCTGGGCGCGGCCGTGCCCGCACCTCGCTTTTCGGCGGACTAGATTCGCTTTCGTGGAACTGCGAATCTTCACCGAGCCCCAGCAGGGTGCCAGCTACGACGATCTGCTCCGGGTGGCCAGGACGGCCGAGGACGCCGGGTACGGCGCCTTCTTCCGCTCCGACCACTACCTCAGCATGGGCTCGGCCGACGGCCTGCCCGGTCCGACCGACCCGTGGATCACCTTCGCGGGCCTGGCCCGCGACACGTCGACGATCCGCCTGGGCACGCTGATGACCGCCGCGACGTTCCGCCACCCCGGACCGCTCGCCATCAGCGTCGCCCAGGTCGACCAGATGTCCGGTGGCCGCGTGGAGTTCGGCATCGGCGCGGGCTGGTACGAGGCCGAGCACACCGCGTACGGGCTCCCGTTCCCGTCGCTGGGGGAGCGGTTCGAGCGCTACGAGGAGCAGGTCGCGATCATCACCGGCCTGTGGGAGACCCCGCTCGGCGGCACCTTCTCCTTCGAGGGCAAGCACTACACGCTGACCGACTCGCCCGCGCTGCCGAAGCCCGCGCAGGAGCGCGTCCCGCTGCTGATCGGCGGCATGGGCGCCAAGCGCACGCCCGCCCTGGCCGCGTCCTACGCCACCGAGTTCAACCTGCCGTTCGTCGGCATCGACGCCGCTGTCGAGCAGTTCGCCCGCGTCGACGCCGCCTGCGAGGAGACCGGCCGCGACCCGAAGGAGATCATCCGCTCGGTCGCCCTCGTCGCGTGCGTCGGCCGGACCGACGCCGACGTCGCCCGCCGTGCCGCCGCGATCGGCCGCGAGGTCGACGAGCTCAAGCAGAACGGCCTGGCCGGCACCCCGGCCGAGGTGGTCGACCGCATCGGCGCGTGGCGGGACGCGACCGGTGTACAGCGCGTGTACCTGCAGACGCTGGACCTCGCCGACCTCGACCACATCACCGACATCGCGTCGGACGTCGCACCCCAACTCTGATATATCGGGTACTGGATATCGGATATCAGGCGAGCGCTTTGCGCACCGCTGACGGCATGGGCAGGACGTGGTTCGCGAACCGCCGCCGATATCCGATGTATCGCAGCTGCAGCGCGGGTTCGTCGAGGTAGCGGCGCTCCAGCCCGTCCTGCCCGAGCACCAGCTTGAGCCCGCGTTCGAGCATCGACGGCGAGTCCAGACCGAAGCGGTCGCGCAACACGTCGGCGGCCGCGTGGTCACCGAACTCCAGTGCCGCCCGTCGCACGGACTCGACCGGCACCATCAGGTACTGCTCGTCGGCGCGGACGCCGTCGCGATGTCCGATGTCCAGCGCGCTGAGCGCCTTCTGGTGCGCTCCACCGTCAAGCCCGAGGTAGTACTGCTCCCAGTCGCCGACCTGGATCTCACCGCTCCACGTCCGAACGGGAGCGGCCGCAGCCACCGGCCCGTTCGAACTGATTCCACCTGCCAGCGCCGTCAATCCGGCAGCCGTGAACAACTGGCGTCGGGACAACCTCACGACGCACCCTCCTCCGCAATCCGCGACTCCCCGCCGCGGCTACGGAATGCTAGCGAAGGTGATACCCGGAGCGACGGGGCCAGTGCGGGTCAAAGTGCGGTCCGTCAGGGGGAGCGTGCCGTCGAGTGCCGCGAGCACAGCGTCACAGGCGAGCGGCAGCACCTCGGCGACGGTGACGTCGCGGCCCAGTTCGTGCGAGAGAGAAGCGACGCCCGCGTCCTTGATGCCGCACGGGATGATGTCACCGAACGCGCCGAGGTCGGCGTTGCAGTTGATCTCGAAACCGTGCATGGTCACGCCGCGCTGCACGCGGATGCCGATGGCGGCGACCTTGCGCTCCGGGCCCCGGTCGTCGGCGGGCAGCCACACGCCGCTGCGGCCCTCGATCCGGCCGGTGTGCACGCCGAGCTGATCGCACACGTCGATCAGGCCCTGTTCGATGCGCCGCACGTACTCCACGACGTCCATTGGCTCGGTCAGCTTGACGATCGGGTAGCCGACCAGCTGGCCGGGTCCGTGCCAGGTGATCTTGCCGCCGCGGTCGACGTCGATGACCGGGGTGCTGCCGCCGCGCGGGCGTTCCTCGTCGAGGGTGCGCCTGCCGCAGGTGTAGACGGGCGGGTGTTCGAGCAGCAGAAGGGTGTCCGGGCCGCTACCACCACTGGCCGCGCGTGCCTCCGCGATCTCCTTCTGGAGGTCCCACGCCGTCATGTAGTCGATGAGCCCCAGCTCACGGATCACGACGGGGTCTGACGAGGTGCGGCACGAGTTCACGACCCGACGTTACCAACCCCAGAGCGAGTGCTGCCACGAGTCCAACACCCGTCACACCCAGCACGGCGCCGATGACGTCGGTGACCCAGTGCATCTCCAGCACGACCCTGGCGAAGCCGCCCACCAGCACCGCGAGCACGGCCCACAGCGCCACGTTCCAGGTGGTCCGGCGCAGCAGCACGACCAGCGTGAACGCCGTGGACGCGATCGCCACCGTGTGCCCGCTCGGATAGCTGGGCAGGTGGTACTCGATGGGCCGGACGCGGTCGAACAGGAACCTCGTCAGCAAGGTCGCGCAGCACAGCGCGTGCAGTGCCAACGCCTTCCACAGCCGCGGATCACGCCGCTTCCAGGCGAGCACGAACAACACAGCCGCGAACGCCCATCCGATCGTCGGCCCGAGCACCAGGCCCACCCCGAACGCCGTGTCCCGCAGCCACTCCGGCCGGGGCAACTCGTCGTGCACCCACACGTCGAGCCCGGTCATCTCGGGGAGCCCCAGGAGGATCCACGAGATCAGCAGAAGCGCCGCGACGACTCGAGTCACGCGACCGCCGCGTTCAGCGCGGCCGGCAGTGCCGGGTGCAGGAAGTGGAAGCCGCGGCTCTCCAGCACCTTCGGCGTCAGGCCGGGACCGCTGAGCAGCAGTTCCTCGGCCATCTCACCGCCGAGCAACGTCTTCAGGGCGAACGCCGGCACGGTCCACGGCGTCGGCCGGTGCAGCGCGGTGCCGACAGCCTTGGTGAACTCGGCGTTCGTGACCGGCGTCGGACCGGCGACGTTGACCGGCCCGCGGACGTCGTCGTGCTCGACGACGAACCGGTAGGCCGACACGACGTCGTCCAGCGACACCCACGGGAAGAACTGCTCCCCGGACCCGAGCTTGCCGCCCAGGAAGAACTGGAAGACCGGCCTCAACCGCCCGAACACGCCACCGGACGGAGAGATGACGACAGCGGTGCGCATTAGTACGACACGCACACCGCCTTCCTGTGCCACGGACGTCGCCGCTTCCCAGTCCTGGGTCAGCCGCGACATGTAGGTGTGGCCGCCCGGCGCGTCCTCGTCCGCGAGGCGCGATCCGGTGTCGCCGTAGAAGTGGGCGCCCGAGGAGCTCACCAGCGTCGGCACGCCGTGCTCGACGACCGCCGCCGACAACACCTCGGCCGGAACGATCCGGCTGTCGTGCAGGACCTGCTTGCGCGCGTCGTCCCACCGCTTGTCGCCGATGCCCGCGCCGCACAGGTTGATGACGGCGTCGACGCCGTCGAACGTGCCGTCGTCGATGCGCCCGGCGTACGGGTCCCACCCGCGTTCGTCGGGCGCGGCGGCTTTGCGGCGCACCAGCCGCAGCACCTCGTGGCCGGCGGCGCGCATGGACGCCACCAGGCTCGTGCCGATCAATCCCGACGATCCCGCGATGACTACGCGCATACCTAGATCGTTCCCCACTGACGCATCACGTGCACAGCCGTACTTCGCACACCGGACCCAGGATGTGCCGAAGGCCACCCCGGCAAACCGGGATGGCCTTCTGTGCACACTTCTAGGTCACGCTTTCAGCCGATATCCGATATATCGGATATCAGTGCTGGTGAACGCGGGTCAGAGACCGAGGTCGGCCTCGAACGCGCCTTCCTCGAGACGGTTCTTGACCGTCGTGAGGAAGCGGCCCGCGTCGGCACCGTCGACCAGGCGGTGGTCGTAGGTGAGCGCGAGGTACATCATCGAGCGGATCGCGATGGTGTCGTTGCCGTCCTCATCGGTCAGGACGACCGCGCGCTTCTTGACCACGCCGACGCCCAGGATGCCGACCTGCGGCTGCTGGATGATCGGGGTGTCGAAGAGCGCGCCGTTGCTGCCGAGGTTGGTCAGCGAGAACGTGCCGCCGGCGAGCTCGTCGGGCGTGAGCTTGTTCGAGCGGGCACGCGCCGCCAGGTCACCGATCTTGTGGGCGATGCCCGACAGGTTCAGGTCACCGGCGTTGTGGATCACGGCGTTGAGCAGGCCGCGCTCCGTGTCGATCGCCAGACCGAGGTGCTCGGCACCGTGGTAGGTGACCTCCTTGCGCTCCTCGTCGATCGACGCGTTGAGCACCGGGTGGGCCTTGAGGGCCTCGATGGCGGCCTTGGCGAAGAACGGCAGGAACGTGAGCTTCGCGCCCTCACGAGCCTCGAACGCCTTCTTGGCCTGGTTGCGCAGCCGGGCGATCTTGGTCACGTCGACCTCGAACACCTGGGTGAGCTGGGCCGACATCTGCAGCGACTCACGCGTGCGCTGCGCGACGATCTGACGCAGACGCGGGAGCTTCTGCACGGTGCCGCGCTTGCCCGAGTTGTCAGCCGCGGCCGGAGCCGAGGTGCGCGAGGCGGGAGCGGCAGCCGGAGCAGCGGCGGCGGGAGCCGGAGCCGGGGCCTTCTTGGCCTCGACGGCGGCGAGCACGTCCTGCTTGCGGATGCGGCCACCGACGCCGGTGCCCTTGAGCGAGCCCAGGTCGATGCCGTTCTCCGACGCGAGCTTGCGCACGAGCGGAGTGACGTACGGCGTGCCGTTCGCGTCGTCGGAAGAAGACGCGGCGGGCGCGGCGGCCGGAGCGGACTGCTGCGCGGGTGCGGACTCCTGCTTCGGAGCCGGAGCCGGTGCGGACTCCTGCTTCGGGGCCGGCGCGGGAGCGGACTCCTGCTTCGGCTCAGGCTTGGACTCCGGGGCGGGCGCGGACTGCGCGGGGCTGCCCGAACCGATGACGGCGAGCTTGCCGCCGACCTCGACGGTCTCGTCCTCACCGGCGCTGATCTCGAGCAGCGTGCCCGCGACCGGCGACGGGATCTCGGTGTCGACCTTGTCGGTCGAGACCTCGAGCAGCGGCTCGTCGACCTCGACGCTGTCGCCGACCTGCTTCAGCCAGCGGGTGACGGTGCCCTCGGTGACGGACTCGCCGAGCGCGGGCATCGTGACGTCGGTGCCCTCGGCCGGACCACCGGACGGCGCGGCCGGAGCCTCGGCGGCGGGGGCGGGTTCGGGAGCGGCTTCCTCGGCGGGCGGCGCGGACGGCGTCGACTGCTGAGGAGCTTCCTGCGCGGGGGCGGGCTCGGCGGCGGGGGCGGCGTCGCCGTCACCGATGACCGCGAGCTCACCGCCGACCTCGACGGTGTCGTCCTCCTGCGCGACGATCTTCTGCAGGACGCCGGCCGCCGGGGACGGGATCTCGGTGTCGACCTTGTCGGTGGAGACCTCGAGCAACGGCTCGTCCACCTCCACCCGGTCGCCTTCCTGCTTCAACCACCGGGTGACCGTGCCCTCGGTGACGCTCTCACCGAGTGCGGGCATCTGGACGGAGAAGGCCATTGTTCGCTGACTCCTCGTGCTCTCGTGTGGCTGACTTTGTGTGGGGAACGGTCAGCCGTGCACGTGCAGCGGCTTGCCGGCCAGGGCGAGGAACGCCTCGCCGAGGGCTTCAGTCTGGGTCGGGTGGGCGTGGATCAGCGGAGCCACGTCCTCCGGGTAAGCCTCCCAGCTGTAGATCAGCTGTGCTTCACCGATGAGCTCGCCGACGCGTTCGCCGACCATCGTCACGCCCACGACGGGGCCGTCGGGGGCCTTGACGAGCTTCACGCCACCGGCCGTCTTGAGGATCTGGCTCTTGCCGTTGCCCGCGAGGTCGTAGATGAAGACCTCGGCCGAGCCGTACTTCTCCTTGGCCGCGGCCTCGCTGAGTCCGACGGAGGCGACCTCGGGCTTGCAGTAGGTGACGCGCGGGATGCCCGCCTCGTCGATCACCTTCGGGTTCTGGCCGGCGATCTCCTCGGCCACGAAGATGCCCTGCTGGAACCCGCGGTGCGCGAGCTGCAGGCCGGGGACGATGTCGCCGACGGCGTAGACGTTCGGCAGGTTCGTGCGCAGGCGCTCGTCGGTGATGACGAAGCCGCGGTCGATCGTGATCCCGGCCTCCTCGTAGCCGTGACCCGCGCTGTTCGGGCCGCGGCCGACCGCGACGAGCAGCAGGTCGGCGTCGAGGACGTCGCCGTTCTCCAGCGTGATCGACACACCCGAGTCGGACTGGGTGGCGCCGGTGAACTTCACACCGGTCTTGAACTTGATGCCGCGCTTGCGGAACGCGCGCTCGAGCTGCTTGGACGCGTACTCGTCCTCGGCCGGCACCAGGCGGGGCAGGGCCTCGACGATGGTGACCTCGGCGCCGAACGAACGCCACACGCTCGCGAACTCCACGCCGATGACGCCGCCGCCCAGGACGACGACCTTCTCCGGGATGAAGTCCAGGTTGAGCGCCTGGTCGCTGGTGATGACCCGGCCGCCGATCTCCAGACCGGGCAGGCTGCGGGCGTACGAACCGGTCGCGAGCACGACGTTCTTGCCGACGTAGCGCTGGCCGTTCACCTCGACGGTGTTCGGGCCGACGAACGTGCCCGCACCCTCGACGAAGGTGACCTTGTTGGCCTTCGCGAGACCCTGCAGACCCTTGTAGAGCCGCGAGACCACGCCGTCCTTGTACGAGTTGACGCCGGCGATGTCGATACCCTCGAGGGAGCTCTTCACACCGAACTGGTCGCCTTCGCGGGCGTTGTCCGCCACCTCGGCCGCGTGCAGCAGCGCCTTGGTCGGGATGCAACCACGATGCAGGCAGGTGCCACCCAGCTTGTCCTTCTCGACCAGGACGACGGACAGGCCGAGCTCGGCCGCGCGGAACGCGCAGGCGTAGCCACCTGAACCACCGCCGAGGATGACGAGATCGGCGTTGGTGGCCGACTCCAGTTCCGGCGAAGTCACTTCGGATCTCCTCGGGATTACTTACTACGCGCGGGTGCGCGCGAGGTACGCGGCCATCTTGTCACTAGTTGCCGGAGCGCGGTGATCCGGCATAGGACACCACGCCCGGCTCTGATCATTCACCTACTCATAACACCCTTACCTGGCACCATGGTGGAAGGAAGCGCAGGAGGTGCTCGATGGGGCTGTTCGATCGTTTTCGCAGGAAGCCGCGCGCAGGTGTGCTGCGGACCGCTTCGAACCAGGACACGAGCCATCTCGAACAGTGGACGAAGAGCCGTCACGGCGTCGAGGCCTACGTGGAGCCGAAGACGACGGTGACCGAGACCACTGTGGTCCTGGTCGCTCACGACGGCGAGTGGACACGCCGCCGAGTCGCCTCGCCGGACGCCGCGCGGTCGTTCGCACGCAAACTCGGCATGCCGATCTACGACGCGGGCATCGTGGGTTACCCGAAGCGCATGCGCGACTACACCGCGCGCAAAAAGGCTTCCGGCGAACTCTAAATCTTCACGATCGGCTCGTGCCGAACGGGAAAATTGACGCTCGCCGCGATGAAGCACATCGAATGCGCTTTCTCGTGCAACGCCTGTGCCGTCTCCTTGGTCGCGGGATCGGCGACGGTCACGACGGGGTTGAGCACCACCTCGGTGAACCGACCCGACCCGTCCGAATGTTCGGCCATGACGCCGGTGGCGTGGTCGCGGTAGCCGGTCACGACGACACCGTTGGTCGACGCGAGGTGCAGGTACCAGAGCATATGGCACTGCGAGAGCGACGCGACGAGCAACTCCTCGGGGTTGTACCGCCCGCGGTCACCCCGGAACGACGGATCGGACGACCCGAGGATCGTCTCCTTGCCCTCGACCCGAACCTCGTGCGCGCGCTCGTAGGACTTGTACCCGGAAGTGCCGCTCCCGGTGTTCCCGGTCCAGACGACGTCGGCCTCGTAGTGATGCGTCCCCATGTGGAAATACTCCTCTCACCGGGGCCTGGAGCACAGCCCTGAGCGACCGTCATCTCCGCGAACCGACTAGGCGCCGTCGCCGCCGTCGCGCAGGGAATGGATCATGCCCCGCAGGATCCGGAACGCGCCTGCCTGCTCGGACTCGGTCAGGCCGGCCAGCATCCTGACCTCGACGGACCGGACCGCCGCGGACGCCTTCTCGAGACTCTGCTGCCCGCGGGGAGTGAGCCGCGTGGGCAGAACCTTCCCGACGGGTGCCGCCGCGGGCCTGGTCACGTAACCGTCCCGTTCCAGGGTCTGGAGCAGCACGTTCATCGACTGCCGCGTCACGAACGCACCCCGTGCGAGCTCGGAGTTCGACAACCCCGGCCGCTGGGCCAGCAGCTCGAGGCAGGAGTAGTGCGTCACGCTCATCCCGAGCGGCCGCAGCACCTCCTCCATGGCCGCGCGGAGCACGCTCGACGCCTCTTTCAGCAGGTAGCCCAGTGACGTCTCCAGGTCGACGCCGGCACCGTCTTGACTCATGTCAGTATTCTGACATAGGTTGGCCCGTGTCAGAATACTGACACGAAGACAAGGAGTATCACCATGGCCGCCACCGGCCCTGACTTCATCTCACTCCAGGCACGCGACCTCGACGCCTCGCAGGCCTTCTACGAGCGGTACCTCGGTCTGGTCCGCTCGCCGGCCGGACCTCCGCACGCCGTCGTCTTCGAGACGAAGCCGATCGCGTTCGCACTCCGCGACGTCGTCCCCGGCACCGATCTCGCCTCCGTCGCCCAGCCCGGCATCGGCGCCGCGATCTGGTTCCACGCGACAGACGTCCAAGCCATCCACGACGCTCTCGCCGCCGACGGCCACCCCATCGTCTCCGCGCCGATCGACGGCCCCTTCGGCCGGACGTTCACCTTCGCCGACCCCGACGGCTACCAGGTCACTCTCCACGACCGCGCCTGAAATGTTCGCAGGCCTTCTTCGCGCCTCTCGCTGAAACAGCAGCCCCCATCGCGGCCGCCCGCGCGGCCCATTTCGGCCACCCCGCCAAAGCCCTTCCCCGAACACCCTTGCAACGACACGTTTGCGGACGAAGTCAAAAGACTCGTTGCAAAGGTGCTGGTCAGCGACGGCGAAGCAGCCGATATATCAGTTGCAACGCAACGGGCGGAGCCCCCGAAGGAGCTCCGCCCGTGCGCAGAAAGAATTGCTCAGCCGTTGGCTGCGATGTCCGCCAGAACAGCCGCGATGGTCCGCACCGGAACACCGGTGCCGCCCTTCGAGGTGTAGCCGTACGGGCCGCCCGTGTGGAATGCCGGACCCGCGATGTCGATGTGCGCCCACTGCACGCCCTCGGCAACGAACTCGCGCAGGAACAGCCCGGCGGCGAGCATGCCGCCCCAGCGGTGCCCGGTGACGTTCGCGAGGTCCGCGAGGCGCGAGTCGAGGTCCGCGCGCAGCTCCTCGGGCAGCGGCATCGCCCACGCCGACTCGCCGACGGCGGTGCCGATGGCGGCCACGCGGTCGCGGAACTCGTCGGAGCCCATGACGCCCGAGGTGCGCTTGCCGAGGGCGACGACCTGCGCGCCGGTCAGCGTCGCGGTCTCGATCAGGTAGTCGGGGTTGTCCTCGCACGCGCGCACGATGGCGTCGGACAGGATCAGACGGCCCTCAGCGTCGGTGTTGAGCACCTCGACGGTCTTGCCGCCGTACATGGTCAGCACGTCGCCGGGGCGGTAGGCGTCGCCGGACGGCATGTTCTCCGCCATCGGGATCGACGCGATGATCTCCAGCGGGTACTTGAGCTTCGCGGCGAGCACCATCGTGGCGACGATCGCGGCGGCGCCCGACATGTCCGAGGTCATCTCGTCCATGCCCGCGGCCGGCTTGATGGAGATGCCGCCGGTGTCGAACGTGATGCCCTTGCCGACGAGCGCGACCTTCTTGACGGCCTTCGTGCCCTTGTACGAGATGCGCACGAGGCGCGGCTGGCGCGTCGAACCGACGCCGACGCCCAGGATGCCGCCGAAGCCCTGCTTCTTCAGCGCCTTCTCGTCGAGGATCTCGACGTCGAGACCGGCCGCGGTGGCGAGCTTCTCCGCGCGGGCGGCGAACGAGGCGGGGTAGAGGTCGTTCGGCGGCGTGTTGATGAAGTCACGCGCGATGGCGACGGACTCGGCGATCGCGACGGCGGCCTTCAGCGCGGCCTTGTTCTCCTTGGAACCGGCGGCGTGCAGGTCGACCTTCACGACCGGGCCCTCGCCCTTGTCGGACTTGTACTCGGTGAACGAGTAGGCGCCGAGCAGCGTGCCCTCGGCCGCCGCGCCGACGTGCAGGGCGGCGAGCGTGTTGATCGCGCGCTTCTTGCCACCCAGCGCACGGGCGGCGACACCGGACGCGCGGCGCACCTGCTCTTCGCCGGCGGTCTTGCCGAGGCCTACGGCCAGCACGAGCGGGGCGGCGATCTTGCCGAACGTCGGCACCTTCACCAGCTCGTCGGCCTTGCCGGACGCGCGCAGGGTGCCGAGCACGTCGAGCAGCGCGCCGTCGAACGCGGCGGCGACAGCTTCGGCACCGGGTGCGAGCTCCAGACCGTCCGCACCCTGCAGGGTGCCCACGACGACTGCGTCCGCGGCGGTGGTGCTCAGGTCACCCTCGGTGAGGGCCAGCTTCGGGGCTGTCACGTGCTGCTCCAGGGTTGTTGCGGGCGGGGCTCGGAATCGTGACTCATGCTAAAGGTCGGACTGTCCCACTAATGCCCAGCCCCGCCACGATCGCCGCAATCCGTGACGTTGACAGTTGCGCACAGTGGCGATTCGCCCGTTTCACGCATCAGTCGACCGGGTGGTTACGGCCGGATGCCGCATCTGAGAACGTGTACCCCGTGACCCACACGCCTCGCGAGATCGTCACGACGGTCGCGCTCGGTCTTCCCGCGGTGCTCGGTGCGGGGGTCTTCGCCGGATTCGCCCCAGCCGCAGGTCTTGCGGGCTGGTGGGTGCTCCCGGCGCTGGCCATCTCCGCGTTAGCCGCCCTCTGCTCGGCCTTCTCGACCGCCGACCAGTCCCGTGCCTACCCGGACGTAGGCGGCGGTTACGGATACGTGCGCGCGCAGCTCGGCGTATGGCCCGCAAGGATGACAGCGAGCGCACACCTCCTGGGCCGGTTCGCCATGGCGGCCGCCGTGGCGTCGATGTTCGGCGCGTACGTGGTGCCGGACCAGCCGTTGATCGGCGCGCTCGCCCTCGTCGTCGCGACGGCGTTGCTCGGCGCGGTCGGCTTCCGCTTCACGGCCGGTGTCAGCGTGCTGGTGTCCGTGGTCGTCCTCGGTGTGCTGGCGCTGGTCGTCGCGGCGAGCTTCTCGATCGCGCCCGTGCCGTCGGCGGGGGAGGCCGGCACCGTCAACGAACTCGTCGGCGTCGCCGGCCTGATGTTCATGGCGTTCGCCGGTTTCGAGCGCGTCACCGCCCCGCATCGCGGTGAGAAGCACCACTCGCCGTCCGTGCTGAAGATCGCGATTCCGGTCCTCATCGGACTGTCGTTCGTGGTCAGTCTCGCCGTGGGCGCCGGTGTGCTCCGTCAGCTCGGTAGCGCGCGCCTCGCGCTGTCACCGGCTCCGCTGCGTGACGCGCTCGTCGCGGCGGACTCGGCCGCGCTGGTGCCGCTCGTGCAGATCGCCGCGGCGGTGGCCGGTGTGGCCGCGCTGCACTTCGTGCTCGCGTCCGCCCACCGCACGCTGACCGGACTGGCCGAGGACGGCGACCTGCCGACCCGCCTCAAGCCCGGTGCGCTCACGCTCGTCGTAGTAGCCGCTTGCGCGCTCGCCCTGGTGCTCATGCCGTTCGGGATGGCGCTCGGTGTGGCGGCGTGCGCGACGTTGTTCTACTACGCCTTCACGAACGCGTCGGCTCGAGTCCTGCTGCAGAACGACCGCACGTGGCCCATGCGCACGGCTTGTCTCGGACTCGGGCTCTCGGTGCTGCTCGCCATGAGCATGCCGATTCCCGCGATGCTGATCTCCATCGCGGGACTGGGCGTCGGCACCGGGCTCATTGGCCTGACAGCGTTACTGAGAGGAAGACGAGCAGCGTCACGCCAACACACACCGCAAGCCCGATGACGCGGCCGTTGTTGGACGGGCCGTTCTTGGTGATGCCGTAGTAGCCGGCCAGGAAGAACACGGCGAGGAACACCGCGCCGACCACTCCGCCCACGTCGCCGATCACCCAGCCGTCGAGCAAGGTCATGCCGGTGCCCAGAACGAGCAGCGCGGCCTGCAGCACCGTGCGGACGTCCGCACCCTTCGAAGATCTTTCCGGCTCGGTCATGGCCGGGGACTCTATCGAGGTTCACTTAGTAGGACGTCCGAGTTTTGGGAAGAGGATTTTCCGTATCCCCACCTGCGGGTTACCGTGCTCACATGACGAGCGAGTTGCCTTTCACCCGGACTCCCCACCCGCACCCGGCGACCCCGGAGCGCGTAGCGGAGGTACTTGCCAAGCCGGGCTTCGGGCAGCACTTCACCGACCACATGGTGACGATCCGCTGGAACCGCGAGAAGGGCTGGCACGACGCTGAAGTCGGCCCGTACTCCACCCTCGCACTGGACCCCGCGGCAATGGTGCTGCACTACGGCCAGGCGATCTTCGAAGGGCTCAAGGCCTACCGGCAGCCCGACGGTTCGATCGCGTCCTTCCGCCCTGAGGCCAACGCCGAGCGCTTCCGCTCCTCGGCCCGCCGCATGGCGATGCCCGAACTTCCCGACGAGCTCTTCCTGGAGTCCGTGCGGCAGATCCTCGCGGTCGACGACCGCTGGGTGCCCTCGGCCGAGGAGGAGTCCCTCTACCTGCGGCCGTTCATGATCTCCACGGAGAAGGGCCTCGGCGTGCGACCCGCGTCCGAGTACCTCTACGTGCTGATCGCCTCCCCGGCCGGCTCCTACTTCGCGAGCGGCGTCCGGCCGGTGAGCGTGTGGCTCTCGACCGAGTACGTCCGCGCGGCTCCCGGTGGCACCGGCGCGGCCAAGTTCGCCGGCAACTACGCCGCGTCCCTCGTGGCGCAGGCGCAGGCCGCCGAGAAGGGCTGCGACCAGGTCGTCTGGCTCGACGCGGTGGAACGCCGCTGGGTCGAGGAGATGGGCGGCATGAACCTGTTCTTCGTCTTCGGGGACAAGGTGATCACGCCGGAGCTGACCGGCACGCTGCTGCCCGGCATCACCCGGAGCTCGCTGCTGGCACTGGCCTCCGAACTCGGCCTGACCGTCGAGGAGCGCCGCATCTCGACCGACGAGTGGGAGAAGGCCAACGCCTCCGGTGAGCTCACCGAGGTCTTCGCCTGTGGCACGGCCGCGGTCATCACGCCGGTCGGCCACGTCAAGCACGCCGGTGGCGAGTTCGACATCGCCGACGGCGGCACCGGCTCGGTGACGAAGCAGCTGCGCGAGCGCCTGACCGGCCTCCAGCACGGCCACGTCGCCGACACCCACGGCTGGATGACCAAGCTCTGGGGTTAGGCGATCACCAGCACGGCCAGAAGCGCGATTTCGGCGGCAGCACCGAGCACATCACCGGTGATGCCGCCGAAACGCTTTCCGGTGTGCTTCACCAGCAGCCACACGAGCGCGAACGCGACGACGACGGCCACGACCGCGCGCCATCCGAGCGGAATCGCCGCGGCAGCGAGCACCACCCACGTGCCGATGACCATCAACGGATGCTGCGTGCCCGCAACGAGCGCGCCGAGCCCCTCAGGACGTGCGGCGGGGATGCCACGCATGCAGCAGATCCCGAACGCCGCCCGGCTCGTCGCGAACGCGAGCAGCACGACACCCCACTGAGCGTGGGGGAGTGCGGCGGCCTGGGCGCCCAGCACCACGATCAGCGAGACGACGCCGAACGGTCCGGCACCGCCGTCCTTCATGACCTTGAGCGCGCGCTCCGGCGGCCCGTAGCAACCGAGCCCGTCGGCGACGTCGGCCAGCCCGTCGAGGTGCATACCGCGTGTCGACAGCGCGACGACACCGACGACCAGAAACCCGGCTACGAGCGCCGATATATCGGATATCGCCAGCAGCTTCAGCACGCCGACGACGAACGCGCCGAGCACGACGCCGACGACCGGCGTCCACGCGATGGCCCGTCCCGCCGCCTTGCGGTCGACGTCGTCGACGCGCAGCGGCAGGACTGTCAGCCAAGAGAACGCGAGCTTCACCCGGCGGTGTCTTCTTGCGCCGCGTCTTCTGGGGTCACGTCGTCCCGGTTCGTGTCTTCGCGGTTCGTCACGCCGGCACTCTCGAACGTCGCCATCTCCGCGAGCACCTTCACCGCCGAGATCAGCAACGGCAGCGCCGCCACCGCGCCGGAGCCCTCGCCGAGCCGCATCTCGAACTGCAGCAGCGGCTTGAGGTTGAGGTGACCGAGCGCGATCGCGTGCGCGGGCTCGGCCGACTCGTGCCCGGCCACCCACCACTCGCGCGCACCCGGCGCCAACTCCTCGGCGACGACAGCCGCCGCACCGACGACGACGCCGTCGAGCACGACCGGCGTCTTGCGCACGGCGGCCTGTGCCAGGAATCCGGCCATCGCGGCGATGTCGGCGCCACCGGCCGTGGCGAGCAACGCGATCGGGTCGCTGATCACCAGGCGGGCCCGGCGCAGCGCGTCCCGGATCGCCGCCGTCTTGCGCATCCACGCCTGGTCGTCGATGCCGGTGCCGCGCCCGACGACCGCGACGGGCTCCGACCCGGTCAGCGACGCGATCAGCACGGCGGCGGGCGTCGTGTTGCCGATGCCCATGTCACCGGCGACCAGCACGTCGGCACCCGCGTCGACCTCCTCGTCGGCCAGCGCACGGCCGGCCGCGATCGCGAGTTCGCACTGCTCACGGGTGAGCGCGTCCTCGCGGTCGATCGACCCGGACGAGCGCCGCACCTTGTGCTGGCTGACCGCGGCCGGGGTGTCCGCGTCGACGGCCATGTCGACCACGCGCACCGTGGCGCCCGCGACCTGCGCGAGCACGTTCACGGCGGCGCCGCCGGTCAGGAAGTTCGCGACCATCTGGCCGGTCACCTCGCTCGGGAACGCCGACACGCCCTGCGCGGTGATGCCGTGGTCGCCCGCGAACACGACGACACGCGGCCGCACGAACGGCTTGGGCGGCACGACGCCCTGGCAGGCCGCGATCCAGTTGCCCAGCTCCTCGAGCCGTCCGAGCGAGCCGACCGGCTTGGTCAGCACCGCGTGCCGGGCCTCGGCCTCGCGCAGAACGGTCTCGTCCGGCGGTTCGACCGGCGGGAACTCGGTGCTCACCTGGTCACTCCTCATCGCAGTTTCAACGGGATGCCGGCGACGAGCAGGGTGACCTCGTCGCACACCTCGGCGACGCGCGCGTTGAGCGCACCGAGGTGATCTCGGAAGAGCCTGCCAGAACGCGTCGACGGAATGACGCCGAGGCCGACCTCCGCCGTCACCAGCACCAGTCGCGCCCGGCAGGTCGCGACCGAACTCACGATCGCGTCGATGCTGCTCGCGATCGCGTCACCGCTGTGTCCGTCTTCGGCGCCTGCCCACGCGTCGGCGTCGTCCAGCACGCCGACCAGCCACGTCGACAGGTCGTCCACCAGGATCGGCGGGTCCTCGTACTGGGTGGCGGTGAGCAGGGCAGGCAGATCGGCCGGAGCCGACGCCTCGACCGTGTGCCATGTGGACGGACGCCGTGCGACGTGCAGCGCGATGCGTGCGTCCCAGTCCGGGTCGTCCGGGTATCTGCGCGCCGTGGCGACGTAGGTCACGGCCGCCTCGGTGAGCAGACCTTCCGCGTGCGCCGACTTGCCTGACCGCGCTCCGCCGAGCACGAGCGTCCGAGATGACAAGAGTTAGCCTTCGTCCGTGGAATACCGCTGGCGCTACCAGGATGCACAGGGACGCGACGTCGCGGGCCCGGATGTGACGTTCGCCGAGCAGACCGAGGCCGAGGACTGGTTCAGCGCGCAGTGGCGTGACCTGGTCGACGCCGGGGTCGACCAGGTCACGCTGCTGCGTTCGGAATCCGAGGTGTACGGCCCGATGAGCCTGCACCCAGCGGGTTAGCCCTGGGCGGTGAGCCGCGGGTCGTCGGTGATGACGCCTTCGAGGACCTTGTCGATCTGCGTGAGCACGTCGTCGCCGAGCTCGACGTCGATGGCCTTCACGTTCTCGAAGACCTGCTCCGGACGTGACGCGCCGATGATCGCGGACGCGACGTTCGGGTTCTTCAGCACCCACGCGACGGCGAGCTGCGCCAGCGTGATGCCCGCTTCCTCGGCGATCGGCTTGAGCTGCTGAACGGCGTTGAGCACGTCGTCCCGCATCCAGCGCGCGATCATCTGAGACCCGCGCGCGTCGGCCAGGCGCGACCCCTCGGGAACGTCTGCGCCCGGCAGGTACTTGCCGGTCAGGATGCCCTGCGCGACGGGGGAGAAGACGATCTGGCTCAGGCCCTCGCGCTCGCACGCCGGGATGACCTGCGGCTCGATCACGCGCCACAGCATCGAGTACTGCGGCTGGTGCGACACGAACGGGACGTTCAACTCGCGGGCCAGCGCGGCACCGCGGGTGATCTGGTCGGCGGTCCACTCGGAGACACCGACGTAGAGGACCTTGCCCTGGCGGACGAGGTCGGCGAACGCCAGCATCGTCTCCTCGAGCGGGACGCTGTAGTCGAACCGGTGCGCCTGGTACAGGTCGACGTAGTCGGTCTGCAGGCGCTTGAGCGAGGCGTTGGCCGACTCCATGATGTGCTTGCGGCCGAGCCCGCGGTCGTTGGGGCCGCCGGGACCGGTCGGCCAGTAGACCTTGGTGAGGATCTCGAGCGACTCGCGCCGCTGACCCTGCAGCGCCCGGCCGAGCACCGACTCCGCGGCGGTGTTGGCGTAGACGTCGGCGGTGTCGAAGGTCGTGATCCCCGACTCCAGCGCGGCCTTCACGCAGGCGTGGGCCTGGTCCTCTTCGACCTGGGAACCGTGCGTGAGCCAGTTGCCGTACGAGATCTCACTGATGGACAGGCCGCTGCGGCCGAGTCGACGGAACTTCATACATCCGAGCTTAGCCGAAATCGTTCGTGCTGCTAATGAACTTCGGGCGCGTGCCACACCATGGAATACCGCCAGAACAGGTGCCTCCGGACGCGTGCGCCGGGCAGGATCTCCCGTGCTGCCGCGCGGATCTCGTTCAACGTCGGAGCGGTCATCACGACGGGCATGTCGACGTCGTGCGGCTTGCCGGCTGTTCCGTTGACGGCTTTGGCGACGCCGACGATCGCGTTCGCGGGCAACGTCACCATCTCCACGGCCCAGTCCGCCGGTGTGGCCGTCAGGTAGAGCCCGACAACAATCAGCGTGCCGCCTGGCCTGGTCAGCTCGGCCAGGCGCGTGAGGCCTTCGTGCAGCGGGAGGTGGTGCAGGCTCGCCTCGGCCGTGACGACGTCGTACTGCCCGAGGTCGTGGGTGAGCACGTCCCCGTGGATCCACCGCACCCGGCTGCTCGTGGCGCTCGCGAGTTCGATCATGCGCGCGCTGGCGTCGATGGCCGTGACCTCGTCGGCCGGGATCGACCGCGCCAGGACACCGTGGCCGCACCCGACGTCCAGCGCCGATCGGGCCCGCGACGGCAACTGCCGGAGCAGCCACCGGCGGTACCACGCGTTGTGGTCCCACCAGAGCTTCTCCGGCAGCTGAAGCTTGAGCGGCTTCGCGCGCACTTACTTGATGGCTTCGCCCGGCTTCACGCGCGGCTTGGGCACGCGGAGCTTGCGGATCTGGCTCGCACGGATGAACGAGTACCAGCCGATCGAGATGCCCTTGATCGGCTCGGTCGGGAACTTCGCCCGCACCTTGCGCGTGACGAGGCGGCCGAGCACGAGGCCCTCGATGATCATCGCGATCAGCATGAACGTCGTCGCCAGCGTCGCGTACCGCTGCACGGCCAGCGATGGCGTCAGCAGCGCCACGAACACCAGGACCGCGAGCGGCATGAACAGGCCCATGAGGTTGCGCCGCGAGTCGACGAGGTCGCGGATGTACGCCTTCACCGGACCGCGGTCACGCGGCAGCAGGTACTTGTCTTCACCCGCCATCATGCGCTGGCGACGCTCGGTGGCCGCGGCACGGCGGTCTTCCTTGCTCACCTTGTTGCCGCGCATGCGCTTGAACGCCTCGCGCTGCGTGCGGGGAGGCGGCGGCACCGGCCCGGAACGCCTGCCCTGGGCCTCACGCCGCTTGGGCGTGGGCCTGCCCTTGCCCGCGGAACGGTTGGAGTCGATGGCCTCGTCGGCCGACTCGGTGGCCGGGGCATCGGTATCAGCGGCGTTGCGACGCAGGAACCTCACAACGACAGGGTAGGACAGTGGTTCTTCTGTACCTTTCGCGAGGTGCGCGTACTCATCGCTCCGGACTGCTTCGGCGGCACCCTGACCGCCCGCGAGGCCGCTGACGCCATCGCCACCGGCTGGCGCGACGCCAAGCCCGACGACGTCGTCACCCAACGCCCGCTGGCCGACGGAGGCCCCGGCTTCGTCGACGTCCTGCACGCCGCCACCCACGGTGAAATCCGATATATCAGCGTGACGGGCCCGCTCGGCGAACCGGTCGAAGCGCGCTGGCTCAGCGTGCACACCGACGGTCGACGGGTCGCATACATTGAGTCCGCCGAAGCATGCGGCCTCCACCTCATCCCAGCCGAGGTCCGCCCGCAATTCTGCGAGACAGCGACAACGCGAGGCGTCGGCGAGCTCATCGCGGCAGCCACGCATGACAACGATGTCATCACGGTCGGCCTGGGCGGCTCCGGGACGACCGACGGCGGCGCCGGCATGCTCGCCGCTTTGGTCGACGCCGGCGTCGACCTCACTGATATATCGCTCGTGGCCGCGTCCGACGTCGAGAACCCGCTCCTCGGCCCGCACGGCGCCGCGCACACGTTCGGCCCGCAGAAGGGCGCGTCCCCGGAGGCTGTCGAACGCCTCGAAGCGAAGCTCGCCGCCATGGACGTCCTCAAGGCGGTGTCCGACATGCCGGGCGCCGGAGCGGCAGGCGGTCTGGGAGCCGCGCTCCTCTCCTTGGGCGCGACGGTGACGTCCGGCGCGGGCCTCGTCCGCGAACTCACCGGACTCGACGCCGCCCTCGACGACGCCGACGTCGTCCTCACCGGCGAAGGCAGCTTCGACTGGCAGTCACTGCGCGGCAAGCTCATCACCGCAGTCGCCTCGGGCGCCGCCGAACGAGGCATCCCGTGCATCGCCGTCGCGGGCCAGGTCAGCGTCGGCCGCCGCGAGATGGGCGCCGCCGGCGTCCAGGCCGCCTACTCGGTGTCCGAGCACGTCGGCTCTGTGCAAAAGTCGATTGCGTTCGCCCGCAAAAGTCTCATTGCAACGGCTCGGCACGTGGCGACGCAGTGGTCGCGATAGGTGCGCAGGTGAGGCCGTGCTCGCGGCCAGCTGATATATCGGTTGGCTTGAGCGTGGTCTACGTGACAGTCGACACTTGAGGCGACGAGGCCCGCCGTTGTGGGACCATGGGAAGTGGAACAAGGCGGGGAACGCCCGTGTTGTTGATGGGTGAACCGCCCGCAAAGGACCTCTTAGGAGAGCCATGACGACCGCTCAGGATGCCGCTTCGACCACTGAGGCGCCCAGCCACGGCGTGACGCTGACCGATGCGGCCGCCGTCAAGGCCAAGGCGCTGCTCGACCAGGAGGGCCGCGATGACATGCACCTGCGTATCGCCGTCCAGCCCGGTGGTTGCGCCGGCCTTCGTTACCAGCTGTTCTTCGACGAGCGTGCGCTCGACGGTGACGCGATGGTCGACTTCAACGGCATGAAGGTCGCCGTCGACCGCATGAGCGCCCCGTACGTCGAAGGTGCTGTCATCGACTTCGTGGACACGATCGAGAAGCAGGGCTTCACGATCGACAACCCGAACGCCGGCGGGTCCTGCGCCTGCGGCGACTCGTTCCACTAAGGCGACCACGCGGAGAGGCCGCGTTCCCGCATCGACGGGAACGCGGCCTCTCCGCGTGTGGACCAGGAAATCTGCCAGGTACGACCCGGACAGACTGGGATGCGAGAAGGTAGAGCCCAGAAGCTAGACGCCGTATTCGGCGAGGCCTTCGACCTGGTGGGCGCACCGCTCGTCGACCTGCCAGGGCGCGGCGTCGCGCGGGGCGGGAAGGGGGTGCTCGGGGTGGGTCAGAGCGAAGGGGAGCTGCGCGCAGTCCTCGATCAGTTCACTCATCGTGGTCGCCTCTGGGATCGTCACCTTCCGACCGTATGACGGCGGTCTGACCTGCGGTAGCCCTACCAAACAGTAGTCTTCACAGCGGTACTCGTCCGGGTGAGTTGTCACGTAGCGCAACAAGAAAAGAGGAGCCGACGTGCCCCTAGCCGTGTGCGGCAGCATCGCGACCGACCATCTGATGCACTTTCCGGGTCGATTCGCGGATCAGCTGGTCGCGGAGCGTCTCGACCGTGTGTCGCTGAGCTTCCTGGTCGACGACCTCGTAGTCCGGCGCGGTGGCATCGGCGCGAACATCGCGTTCGGCCTCGGTGTGCTCGGGGTGCGGCCGGTGCTCGTGGGCGCCGTCGGCGAGGACTTCGACGACTACCGCTCGTGGCTCGAGCGGCACGGCGTCGACACGTCCGGCGTGTACGTGTCCGAGGTCGCGCACACCGCGCGGTTCGTCTGCACCACGGACGACGACATGTGCCAGATCGCCTCCTTCTACGCCGGTGCGATGGCCGAGTCGCGCAACATCGAACTCGCGCCGATCGCGAACCGCGTCGAGAACCTCGACCTCGTCATCATCAGCCCGGACGACCCCGCGGCCATGCTCCGGCACGCCGACGAGTGCCGTCAGCGCGGCTACCGGTTCGCCGTCGACCCGTCGCAGCAGCTCGCCCGCATGGACGGCGAGCAGGCGCGTGCGTTCATCGAGGGCGCCGAGTACCTCTTCAGCAACGACTACGAGTGGGAACTGCTGCTGCAGAAGACCGGCTGGACCGAGGCGGACGTCCTCGCCCGCGTCGGCAAGCGCGTCACCACGCTCGGCGCCAAGGGCGTCGAGATCGTCGACCGCGACGGTTTCTCGCTGCACGTCCCCGCCGTTCCCGAGGTCGCGAAGACCGACCCGACCGGCGTCGGCGACGGCTTCCGCGCGGGCTTCCTGGCCGGCATCACCGCGGGCCTGAGCATCGAACGCGCTGCTCAGCTCGGCTCGTTCATCGCCGTCGAGGTGCTCGAGACCGTGGGCACGCAGGAGTGGGTGATCGAGCGCGAGGCGGCGCTCGCTCGCATTCGTGGCGCGTTTGGTGCGGAAGCCGCTGAGGAGATCGCTCCCGTCCTGCCATGATCGGACAATGGGGACGTACCTGTTCGGCGACACCGGTGAGTCGCTCGATCCTAAGTTCGACGCGCTGAGCTCACTGCTCGACGCGGGCACGTTCGCCCGCGTCGAGCAGCTGGGTGTGGCGGACGGCTGGCGCTGCCTCGAAGTCGGAGGTGGTGGCGGGTCGGTGGCGAACTGGCTCGCCGACGTCGTCGCTCCGTCCGGGCACGTGACGGTCACCGACATCGACGTCACCCGGCTCGAGGAACGGGACAACGTCACCGTTCTGGAGCACGACGTGGTATCCAATATATTGCCCGGCAACGCGTTCGACCTGGTCCACGCCCGCCTGGTGCTCTTCTACCTCCCCGCCCGCGAGCTCGTGTTGCGCAAGCTGCGCGACTCGCTGCGTCCCGGCGGATGGCTCGTGCTCGAGGAGTTCGACTGCCTCCCGCTCGAAGTCCTGTCGACCGGGCCGTCGTCCGGCCCCGAGGACGCGAAGCTGATCATGCGGGTGAAGAACGCCCTGCTGACGTTGCTCGACCACGCGGGCGCCGAACTGGCGTGGGGCGCGCGCGTCGAGAGGGCGCTGATCGACGCCGGGCTGAACGACGTCAGCGGCTCCCGTGAGGTGCGGGAGTGGGAGGGCGGTTCCGCGGGCTGCCGCCTGCTCGCCGCGACCGCGCGGCTGATGCGCCCGAAGCTCCCGCTCACCGACGACGAGTTCGACCGCTACCTGGAACTGATGGCGTCCCCGGACACCGTCGTCAGCTCGTACGCGATCTGCAGCGCTCAGGGACGCCGGTAGAACGAGAAGGGCCCCTCCGGAGAGGGGCCCGAACCGCTAGAGCTTGACCGGGTAGTGCGGCTCCGGCACCACCGGCTGGATGCGGCCCTCGACGAAGATGCCGTGCCAGATCATGAACACCAGCAGCGCCCAGATGCGGCGGCTGTGGTCGAGCACGCCGGAACGGTGCTCCTCGATCAGCCGCAGCACCGCGGACTTGTCGATGTACTGGTCGGTCTGCGACGTGCGCACGATGTCGACGGCCCAGTCGTGCATCTCGTCCTTGAGCCAGTGCCGGATCGGCACCGGGAAGCCCAGCTTGCGGCGGTTCAGCACGTGCGCCGGCACGATGTCGCGGATCGCCTTGCGCAGCGCGAACTTCGTCGTGTCCTTCGTGATCTTCAACTCACTCGGGATCTGCGACGCGATCTTGAAGACCTCGGGGTCGAGGAACGGGACGCGCAGCTCCAGCGAGTTCGCCATGGTCATCTTGTCGGCCTTGACCAGGATGTCCCCGCGCAGCCACGTGAACAGGTCGACGTGCTGCATGCGCGTCACCGGATCCCAGTTGCGCGACTCGCGGTACGGCTGGGCCGTCGCGTCCATGTGGGACACCGCAGGGTCGTACGTGCGCAACACCTGCCGCAGGTGGTCGTCGAGGAAGATGCGCGCGTTGCCGTAGTAGCGCTCCTCCAGCGTCAAAGCCCCACGACGCAGCAGGTCCTTGCCGCGCACACCGTGCGGGATCTTCGTGGAGACCTTGCCCATGGCCTTGCGCAGCGCGCCCGGCACCTTCTCGAACCCCGCCAGCGACAACGGCTCGCGGTAGATCGTGTACCCGCCGAAGAGCTCGTCCGCGCCCTCACCGGACAGGACGACCTTCACGTGCTGACGCGCCTCACGTGCGATGAACCACAACGGCACCAGCGCCGGGTCGGCCACCGGGTCGTCGAGGTACCAGGTGATCAGCGGCAGGGAGTCCATCATCTCCTGCGCGCTGACCGTGCGGACCACGTGCTTCACGCCGATCAGCGCCGCCGACTCCGCGGCCACGTCGACCTCGGAGAACCCCTGGCGCTCGAACCCCGTCGTGAACGTGATCAGGTCCGGGTTGTGCTCCTTGGCCAGCGCCGCGACCACCGTCGAGTCGATGCCGCCGGACAGGAACGACCCGACCGTCACGTCCGCGCGCATGTGCTTGGCGACCGAGTCGCGCAGCGCGGCGGTGATCTCGTCGTAGAGCGCGTCGGCCTCGCCCTCGCTGCGGACCGTGCGGACCTTGAAGTTCGCAGGGAAGTACCGCTCGAACTTCGGCGACTCGCCCGGGACCAGCGTGAACGAGTGGCCCGACTCGACGCGGTAGATCGAGTCGTGCAGCGAGGCGGGCTCCGGCACGTACTGCAGCGTGAGGTAGTGCTGCAGCCCCTTGACGTTCATCTTCGGGGCGATGCCGATCGTGGAGGCGATCTCCAGCAGGAGCTTCTTCTCGCTGGAGAACGCGACCCCGCTCTGACCCTGCGCCCAGTACAGCGGCTTGATGCCGAACGGGTCGCGGCCGCCGAACACGATGTCGCGCTCGGAGTCCCAGATCATGAACGCGAACATGCCGCGCAGCCTCGTGATCGCCGCGGGACCGAAGTAGTGGTAGGCGGCGACGATGGTCTCCGTGTCGCCGTCGGTGTGGAAGACCGCGCCGTGCTTCTCGGTGAGCTCGGCGCGCAACTCCAGGTAGTTGTAGATCTCGCCGTTGAAGTTGATCGTGTACCGGCTCGGCGACTCCGCCGGACCCCAGGTCAACGGCTGGTGGGAGTGCTCGATGTCGATGATGGCGAGCCGGTTGAAGCCGAACACGACCTCGTCGACCCGCCTGGTGCCGCTCTCGTCCGGTCCGCGGTGCCGCATGCAGCGCAGCGCGGCCTCCATGGCCGGGCGCGCGTTCTCGGCCTCGTTCTCGCTAGGGCAAACAAGTCCTGCCAGGCCGCACAAGGCTCTCGCACCTCTCAAGAAACACGAAGGGGAAGACCACGGGGAAGTCCTCAGTATGCCGAAGGGGCTTTGTGTGACCGAAACTGCACCGCAGCGGCGGTGCCCCCAAGGGGTGAGCGCCGTTGCGCTGGGCTACGCTCCCGCTTGATCCGTTGGCATGGAACGAGGAGGCGGGCGAGCAGTGGGCCTGAAGGAGGGCACCAGGGCATCCCGGCTGGTGAAGACCGCTGGGCTGGTAGGCCTGGTCGGCATCGGGGCCACCGGTTGCTCCACGGACGAGGTGCTGCGCTTCGGATGGCCGCAGGCCGTCACGCCGCAGGCCGAGAAGATGCGCGAGCTCTGGACCTGGTCCGTGGTCGCCGCGCTCGTCGTCGGCGTCATCGTGTGGGGCCTGATCTTGTGGTCGGTGGTGTTCCACCGCAAGAAGTCCGAGGAGCTGCCGCGTCAGACGGCGTACAACCTCCCGCTGGAGATCGTGCTCATCGTCGTGCCGACGGTGATCGTGGCGGTGTTGTTCTACTTCACCGCCGTCACGCAGAACTACATCACGGACAAGTCGGGCAAGCCCGACGTCAACATCGACGTGATCGCGTTCCAGTGGAACTGGGAGTTCCAGTACCCGGACCACAAGACCGAAGAGGGCAACGTCGTCAGCACGGTCGGCACCTCGGGCGAGGTCCCGATCATGGTGCTGCCGGCCGGCAAGCGCATCCAGTTCACGCTGCGCTCGACGGACGTCATCCACTCGTTCTTCGTGCCGGAGTTCCACTTCAAGCGGGACGTCTTCCCGATGCCGGAGAAGAACAACCAGGACAACGTCTTCCAGATCGACCAGATCGACCGTCCTGGCGCGTTCGTCGGCCGTTGCGCCGAGCTCTGCGGCTCGTACCACGCGGTGATGAACTTCGAGGTCCGCGCCCTGGAGGAAGCCGACTTCGAGAAGTACATCGAGCTGCGCAAGCAGGTCAACGAGAAGACGGGCAAGCCGTACACCACGGCCGAGGCCCTCTCTCAGGTGAACTGTGACAAGTGGTGTTCACCGCTGGCCACGACGACCACCCCGTTCAACACCGACCGGACGGCGCGCGAAGCCTCCGGTGCGGGCCAGAAGTAGGGAACGCCTCGCGATGAAGATCGAAGCTCGCGTATTCGACCTGGTGATGGCCTTCTCGTTCCTGATGGCCGTCGTCTACGGCTACTGGACGCACCTGGCGACCGGCCACGTCGAGCCCACCGGCACGGTGGCACTCGCGCTGACCGGTGGCCTGGCCCTCATCACCGGCACCTACTTCCGGTTCGTCGCCCGCCGCATCGAGGTGCGGCCGGAGGACAACCCCGATGCCGAGGTGTCCGACGGCGCCGGCGAGCTGGGCTTCTTCAGCCCCGGCTCGTACTGGCCGGTCGGTCTCGCCGCCGCGGCGGCGACCACCGGTGTCGCGCTGGCGTTCTGGCACGTGTGGCTGCTCGTGATCGCCATCATCATGGTGCTGGTCATGGTCGGCGGTCTGGTGTTCGAGTACCACACCGGACCCAACCACGACTGATATCCACTATCCGATACGTCGGATATCGCTTCGACCGAGGCCCTCTCCACTGTGGAGGGGGCCTCAGTCGTGAGTGGACTGATATCCCGTATGTGATACATCGCATATCGCGCGAAAGGGCCCTCCCGGCAACAGCGGGGAGGGCCCTTTCGCAGGCCTGGAACGAGGCTGCGGCGGCTACGCGGCGGCCGCGACCTTCTCGGGCGCCTTCTGGTACGCGTCGACGTACTCCTGGCCGCTCAGGTCCAGGATGCGGTAGATGATCTCGTCGGTGACGCTGCGCAGCACCGGCAGCGAATCCTGCATGCCGTCGTAGCGGCTGAAGTCGAGCGGCTCCCCGAAGCGGACCGTCACCGGGACGATCTTCGGGAACCTGCTGCCGACCGGCTGCACCTTGTCCGTGCCGATGATCCCGACCGGGATGACCGGGGCCCCGGACTCCAGCGCCATGCGGGCGACACCGGTCCGGCCGCGGTGGAGCATGCCGTCGAGCGAGCGCGTGCCCTCCGGGTAGATGGCGAAGGCGTCACCCCGCGCCAGGATGTCGGCGGCCGTGTCGAGAGCGGCGCGCGCGTCACGGCCCTTGCCGCGGTGCACCGGCACGTGGCCGAGCGAGGAGAAGAACCTGCGCGACAGCGAGCCCTTCAGACCGGTGCCCGTGAAGTACTCCGCCTTCGCGAGGAACGACACCCGGCGCGGCACGACCATCGGGATCACGACGCTGTCGATGAAGCTGAGGTGGTTGGCCGCCAGGATGACGGGGCCGTCGGTGGGGATGTTCTCCAGACCGTCCACCACCGGGCGGTAGACCAGACGGGCTGTGCGCGCGACGACGTGCTTCATCACCGGGTAGAGGAGGGCCATGACTCCAGCATTCCAGGTGGCCGTTGCGACGGCGTTACCACGTGGCGCGCATCTCTGGCCCATCACTCGCTCGGACTACGCCGATGCGGCGGCCGTGCGAGCAGGGTCACGCGTCGACGACGACGCGTGACCGAAACCGCTCAGTCAGCCTTTCGGTTACTTCTTCGGAGACGCCTTCAGAGCCTGTGAGAGCTCCACCCAACGGCCCAGCAGCGTCGCCGCCCTGCCTGAGTCGATGGCGTCGGCCGCGCGGCTCAGCGAGGCCGTCAGGTCGGCGTGCAGGTCGTCGGAGAACCCGCCGTGCGCCGCGATGGCGCCCGCCGCGTTCACGAGCACCGCGTCCCGCACCGAACCCGTCTTGCCGGCCACGAGGTCGCGGACCACCTGGGCGTTGACCGACGAGTCGCCGCCCTTCAGGTCCTCCTCGCGGGCAGGCTTCACGCCGAGCACCGTCGGATCGATGGTCTCCGTGCGCACCACACCGTCCTGCGCGAGCCACGCGGACGTCGTCGTGGTCGTGGTGATCTCGTCGAGGCCGTCGTCGCCCCGCACCACCAGCGCGGTGTTGCGGCGCCGCGCGAACACGCCGGCGATCAGCGGCGCCGCGGACGCCCGCGCGCAGCCGATCAGGCCGACCGTGGGCTGTGCCGGGTTCGTCAGGGGTCCGAGCAGGTTGAACGACGTGGGAATGCCGATCTCCCGCCGCACCGGGCCCGCGTGCCGGAAACCGGGGTGGAACACCGGCGCGAAGCAGAAACCGATGCCGAGCTCGCGCACGGTCTCCTGCACGCCGGCGGCGGGCAGGTCGATCGCGACGCCCAGTGCCTCCAGGACGTCCGCCGTGCCGCACTGCGACGACGCCGCGCGGTTGCCGTGCTTGACCACGGGCACGCCCGCGGCGGCCGTGATGATCGCGGCCATCGTCGAAATGTTCACCGAACCGGAATGATCGCCGCCGGTGCCCACGATGTCGGTCGCCCGCACGTCCACCGTGAACCGGTTCGCGTGGTTGAGCATCATCGTCGCGAGGCCGTCGACCTCCTCCGGCGTCTCGCCCTTGGCGCGCAACGCGACGACGAACGCCGCGATCTGCGCCGCGGTCGCCTCGCCGGACATCACCTGGTCCATTCCCCAGGCGGTGTCGTCGGCGGTCAGGTCGACGCCGTCGAGCAACCGGTTGAGCAGCGAGGGCCAGGTGCGCTGGCTCATGGCGGGATCAGCCCTTGACGACGGGCGATGCCAAGCCCCGCAGCACCTCGGCCACGGTCTCGGCGGCGGCCAGCGGGTCGAGCGGGTGCACCAGCACCGCGTCCGCCTGCGACCAGGTCGCGAGCCACCTGTCGTCCTTGCGGCGCACCGCCACGATGATCGGCGGGCAGTTCGTGATCTCGTCCTTGAGCTGGCGGGACAGGCCCATGCCGCCGGTCGGCTGCGCCTCGCCGTCGAGGATCAGCAGGTCGACGGTGCCGTTGTCCGCCTCGTAGAGGACGTCCGCGATAGCGCCCACCTCGACGTACTCGACGCGCGCGAGGTCCGGCGCAGGCCGGCGGCCGACCGCAGTGATGATCGTCTCACGCACCTCGGGCCGGTGGCTGAACACCAGGATCTTCGTGGTCTGCGTGCTCATCTCTGGATCCTCCGCTGCGACTGCCGACTGCGGTCCTGAAGAAAGTGACCAAGGTCGCCGTGATGCTATCGGGCCGGTTCGTGTGGTTTCTGCAGGGCGTCCCACCCCAGGGCGTCGCCACCGAGTCGCTGCGCCAGTGAGGCCATCCTCGACCGCTCCTGGGCGCAGTGCAGGGCGTCCAGCTTCTGCACGCGACTGATATGCGATATATCACCGGCAACGAGCACCCAGCCGTCGGGCGTGAGCAGTTCTCGCGCGCGTTCGACCTGGTCAGCGGGGATGCGCAGGTGGTGCCGGAGCACCGCGAGATCGTCGGCACGCCACTGTGGCGAACGGGCCAGAGCGGCCGAATCGGCTTCCGCGATGTCGAACGCCTCGACCACGACGACGAGCGCCGGATCGTCGATCGACAGCGTCGGCACCTCGTCCCGTCGCAGGAGTTGGCGCAGCATGTCCCGCAATCGGCCCAGTGAACCCATTCGTTGATCTCCTCGCGATCACCGGCTGTGTGACCCAGCCGACCCATGATCCGCGCAGGACCCGATGGGCGGACGGAAATTCCGCAGGCAATAATGCTGCGCGTGACCACGGCAGCGCCTTCAATCGGCCAGCGCGTGCACTCGCTGAACCGCCCGAACATGGTCAGCGTCGGCACGATCGTCTGGCTGTCCAGCGAGCTCATGTTCTTCGCTGGCCTCTTCGCCATGTTCTTCACGGTGAAGGCCCAGAACGACACTGGGCATTGGCCCCCAGCGCCCACCCACCTGAACGTTCCCTACGCGGCGGTCTTCACGATCATCCTGGTCGCGTCGTCCTTCACGTGTCAGTGGGGCGTGTTCGCCGCTGAGCGGGGCGACGTGTTCGGTCTGCGTCGTTGGTACATCGTGACGTTGATCATGGGAGCGATCTTCGTCGGAGGCCAGGCGGGTGAGTACCTCACCCTCGTCGAGGAGGGCACGACGATCCCGTCGTCGGCCTACGGCACGGTCTTCTACCTCACGACCGGCTTCCACGGCTTGCACGTCATCGGCGGTCTGATCGCGTTCGTCTACCTGTTGATCCGGACGAAGCTCAGCAAGTTCACGCCGGCGCAGGCCACCTCCGCCATCGTCGTGTCGTACTACTGGCACTTCGTCGACGTCGTGTGGATCGGGCTCTTCGCCATCATCTACATCGTGCCCTGACCTGCTCCCCAGCCACGAGCTCCCGAACTGACAGCAAGGGTTGCCGCACACCATGACCACCACTACGAAACGCCCGCGCGGCGCCCGCACGAAGCTGCGCCGCCGGGTCGCCGGTCTGCTCGCGCTGGGCTTCGCCCTGCTCAGCGCAGGCATGCTGTTCGCCGCGTTCGCGCCCCAGGCGCAGACCGCCCAGGCGCAGCAGGAGGACGCTCTGGTCCGCCAGGGCGAGCAGATCTACCTGAACACCTGCGCGGGCTGCCACGGCAAGTCCCTCGAAGGTGTCAAGGACCGCGGGCCGAGCCTGATCGGCGTCGGTGACGCCGCGGTGTACTTCCAGACTTCCTCCGGCCGCATGCCCATGGCGCGGCAGGAGGCGCAGGCCATCCGCAAGCCCGCGAAGCTCTCCCCCGAGGAGATCAACGCACTGATGGCCTACATCACCGCCAACGGTGGCGAGGGCCCGAAGAAGCCCTCCGAGTCCGGCGAGGCCCTGCGCGGCGACAACCCCGCCCGCGGTGGCGAGCTCTTCCGCCTCAACTGCGCCAGCTGCCACAACTTCACGGGTCGCGGCGGCGCGCTGTCGTCCGGCAAGTTCGCGCCGGAACTCGACGGCGTGACCGAGGAGCAGATCTACACGGCGATGCTGACCGGCCCGCAGAACATGCCGAAGTTCGGCGAGCGCCAGCTGACGCCGGAAGAGAAGAAAGACATCATCGCGTACGTCAAGTCGGTCACCGACGGAAACAACAACTCCGGCGGTAACCCCCTGGGCGGGTTCGGACCCGTGTCCGAGGGATTGATCGCGTTCATCGTGGGCATCGCCGCGCTCATCGGCGTGACCCTCTGGATCGGAGCCAAGGCATGAGCGGCGACAAGCCGATCGAGCTGCCCAGCGAGGCAGAACTCGCGGAGATGAGCCGGGACGACCTCGTCAGGCTCGGCACGAAGATGGACGGCGTCGAGCTCGTCCACTACGAGGAGAGGTTCCCGGTCCCCGGGACGCGTGCCGAGCGTCGCGCCGAGCGCGTCGTCGCGCTCTGGTTCGTGATCTCCGCGCTGTCCGGGCTGGCCTTCCTCGGCGTGTTCCTGTTCTGGCCGTGGCAGTACGAGGCCCCGCACACCGACGGCCACCTGCTGCACATGCTCTACAACCCGCTGATCGGCCTGTTCCTGGGCCTGTCGGTGGTGGCGCTCGGCGTCGCCGCGCTGCTCTACACCAAGAAGTTCATCCCCGAAGAGCTCGCGGTGCAGCAGCGCCACGACGGCCCGTCGGCCGAGGTCGACCGCGCCACCCTGGTCGCGGAACTCGCCGACGCGGGCGCGCGCAGCGGCATCGGGCGCCGCAGCCTGATCAAGCGCACCGCGGGCCTCGGCGCCGGCGTGCTGGGTCTGGGCGTCGCGGCCGTCCCGCTGGGCGCGCTCATCAAGAACCCGCACGCGGACAGCGAGACCAAGAACTCGCTGTGGCACACCGGCTGGAAGGCCGAAAAGGGCGAGAAGGTCTACCTGCGCCGCCACACCGGCAACTTCCACGAGGTCTCCCTGGTGCGTCCCGAGGACGTCGAGCCGGGCGGCTTCGAGACGGTGTTCCCGTTCCGGGAGTCCGAGCGCGAGGACGAGCACGCCCTGGTCGCGGCCCTCAAGCGGGCCGACGCGCCGGTCATGCTCATCCGCATGCGCCCGAACCAGGCGGTCACCAAGCGCGCAGGTCAGGAAGACTTCAACTACGGCGACCTCTACGCGTACTCCAAGATCTGCACGCACCTTGGATGCCCGACGTCGCTGTTCGAACAGCAGACCGGTCTGCTGCTCTGCCCGTGCCACCAGTCGCAGTTCGACGTGTTCGAGTACGCCAAGCCGCGGTTCGGTCCGGCAACCCGTCCTCTTCCCCAGCTTCCGATCACGGTGGACGAAGACGGATACTTGGTTGCCCGCAGCGACTTCATCGAGGCTGTGGGTCCGGCGTTCTGGGAGCGGAAGTCATGAGTGCCATCACCACGCCGACGAAGCCGGCCAACGCGGCCGCGCGCGTCGCAGGGGCGGCGGCCAACGCTGCCGACGAGCGGTACCACGCGGCCTCTGGCCTGCGCAAACAAATCAACAAGGTCTTCCCGACGCACTGGTCGTTCCTGCTCGGTGAGATCGCGCTGTACAGCTTCATCGTGCTGCTGCTGTCGGGTACGTACCTCGCTCTGTTCTTCGACCCGTCGATGACCGAGGTCACCTACAACGGCTCGTTCGAGAACCTGCGCGGCATCGAGATGTCGCGGGCGTTCGCGTCCACGCTCGACATCTCGTTCGAGACGCGCGGTGGCCTGTTCGTCCGCCAGGTGCACCACTGGGCGGCGCTGCTGTTCATGGCGGCGATCGTCGTGCACATGTTCCGGATCTTCTTCACCGGCGCGTTCCGCAGGCCGCGTGAGATCAACTGGGTCATCGGCATCGTGCTGTTCATGCTCGGCGCGATCGAGGGCTTCCTCGGCTACTCGCTGCCGGACGACCTGCTCTCCGGCACCGGCCTCCGCGTCATGGCGGCCCTGCTGATCTCGTTCCCGGTGGTCGGCACGTGGATCAACTGGCTGATGTTCGGCGGGGAGTTCCCCGGCACGGACATCATCCCGATGCTCTACACCGCGCACATCCTGATCATCCCGGCGATCATCCTGGGTCTGATCGCGGCGCACCTGGCGCTGGTCTGGTACCAGAAGCACACGCAGTTCCCGGGCGTGGGCCGCAAGGAGACCAACGTCGTCGGCGTCCGCATCATGCCGGTGTTCGCCGCGAAGGGCGGTGGCTTCTTCGCCATCGTCGTCGGTGTCATCGCGATCATGGGTGGCGTCTTCCAGATCAACCCGATCTGGAACTTCGGCCCGTACAACCCCGCGCAGATCTCCGCCGGCTCGCAGCCCGACTGGTACATGGGCTGGACCGACGGCCTGGTCCGCATCTGGCCCGCGTGGGAGTTCTACCTGGGCAACTACACGATCCCCGGTGCGTTCCTGCCGTTCATCCTCGGTCTGCCGCTGCTGACCGGTATCGCGGCGGTCTACCCGTGGATCGAAAAGAAGATGACCAAGGACTACGCGCACCACAACCTGCTGCAGCGCCCGCGTGACGTTCCGGTCCGCACCGCGCTCGGCTGGATGGCGATCACGTACTTCATGGTCCTGCTGCTCATGGGCGGCAACGACATCTTCGCGTACCAGTTCGACATCTCGTTGAACCTGACGACGTGGATGGGCCGCATCGGCATGCTGGTCCTGCCTCCGATCGCGTACTTCGTCGCGTACCGGATCTGCATCGGCCTGCAGCGCGGCGACCGCGAGGTGCTCGAGCACGGTGTCGAGACCGGCATCATCAAGCGCCTGCCGCACGGCGAGTTCATCGAGATCCACCAGCCGCTCGGCCCGGTGGACGACCACGGCCACCCGATCCCGCTCGCCTACCAGGGCGCGTCGGTGCCGAAGAAGATGAACAAGCTCGGCTCGGCCGGTCACCCGGTCGCCGGCAGTACGTGGTCGCCGGACCCGGTCGAGGAGACCGTGGCCCTGGAGAACGCGCGCGCGAAGAACCACGTGACCGAGGGCACCAGCGCCCAGGACACGGCCGGCGAGCTCGCGGGCAAGCCGTCCGACCCGAAGGCCTGACCTTCTCGGTCGTGAAGCACTGAAAGGCCCCCGTGAATCCTCACGGGGGCCTTTCGCTGTCTTGGTGGTTCGGGCTACTGGGCGTCGTCCAGGCCGATGGAGAACGCGGCCTCGTCGTCGCGCTTCGAGTAGCTGCGGAACGCGATGTGCGTGTCGGTGTTCAGCACACCGGCGACCTTGCTGATCTTGCCGGGCACCAGGGCGGCGAGGTCCTCGTGCTTGCTGACCCGCACCAGCGCGATCAGGTCCACGTCACCGGCACAGGAGTACACCTCGGTGACTCCGTCGATGTCGGCGATCTCCTGCGCGGCCTCGGGAATGCGTTCGGCGGCGGCCTGGATCAGCACGATGGCGGTGACCACGGCGTCCTCCTCGGGTCTGGGCTCCGGTGTCTCAAGCACCCGTAGTCTGCCCTACCGCCTGATCACCGGTGTGAGGACGTCGCCGGTCACGGGATGCGAACCGAGCTCACCTCGCACGTGTCGCTTTGTCGACATCCCAGCTGATATATCGGTTACCGCCACCCATGCTGACCTGCGCATATCAACCCTTATGCAAAAAACGTTTGCGGACGTCCGCAAACGTTTTTTGCATAAGGGTGTGCAACGGGGGCGTTCGGGGTCAGTTCCAGTGGTCGTGGATGGGGCGGGCGCTCGCGGCTTGTTCGGCCCAAGGCACCCATGCCGCGGCGGCGCCGGCGGGGGAAGACCACGGCTCATCGGCGTAGACGAGGCGGGTGCCCGGTTGGTCGAGCCAGCGCAGGACGACCCCGGCTTCTTCCGGCGGCGCGCCGCGCAGTGGACCGGGGGTCGGGATGACCGTTTCGGCGGAGGCGACGAGTGCGTCGACCACCGGCATCGGGCGGGTGCCGCGGCGGGCGACCCCGGCGGAGGCCAGGCGGCCGTAGCGCACGACGGAGAACTCCCAGCCGCCTTCGCGGTCCGGGCGGGCGGCCACGAGTTGGGGCAGGGCGGCGAGGGCGGCCAGTCGCTGGGCGCGGTCCAGGGACCGGACCAGGCCCGCCAGGCGGTCGCGGCGGCGGGCGGCCTCCTCGAAGCGCTCGGCCGACGCCAGGTCGTCGAGCTGGGTGACGAGAGTGCGTAACGGGTCCGCGCTGCGGCCGATGACCAGATCCTGCACGGCCACGACGGCGGGGGAGTACTCGTCGACGGACTGCCTGCCTGCGCATGGAGCCTTGCAGCGGTCGAGTTCGGCCAGTGCGCACGGGGACGCTCGTTGGTTCGCTGCGGGGATCTTGATGGTGCACGAGCGCAGCGGGACGGCGTCGAGCAGCGCGTCCGCGACCGACTCGGCGGCCTTCCGGGTGCGGAACGGGCCCAGAGCGCCGTCCCGGGGGACCTTGACCAGCGAGATCCGCGGGAACGGCTCGTCGGTCAGGGTGAGCCACCAGGCGTGGTGGGGGTTCTTCGAGCGTCGGTTGTACGCGGGGCGGTGTGCGCGCAGGAGCCGTAGCTCGCGCACCTCGGCCTCCAGCGGGTGGGCGCACTCCACGGCGTCGACGCGCACCGCGAGCGCGACCATCTCGCGCAGCCTGCGGCGGCCTTCGCTGGCCGTGAAGTACTGGCGGACCCGGCGGCGCAGGTCTGACGCCGTGCCGACGTAGAGCACCTCCTCCTTCGGACCGCGGAAGAGGTACACGCCCGGCGTGGACGGCAGGTGGGCGGCCAGGGAGCGTTTGCGGCGTTGTTCCGGCGTCACCTCCGGCAGGTACGCCAGCAGCTCCTCCAGGGAGTGCACGCCGACGTTGCCGACTCGTTCCAGCAGCGCGTGCAGCACCTCGACGGTCGTGCGGGCGTCGGCCAGCGCCCGGTGCGTCGGCTTGGTCTCCGTGTGGAACAGGTCCGAGAGCGCGGACAGCCGGCACGACGGCGCCTCGTCGCGGCTCAGGACCCGCCGTGCGAGCTTCACCGTGCACACGACCGGCGGCTTCGGCCAGCGGTAGCCGTGCCGTTCGCAGGCGGCCTTCATGAAGCCGACGTCGAAGCCCGAGTTGTGCGCCACCAACACCGCTCCGGCCGCGAACTCGAGGAACGCGGGCAGCACCGTCTTCATGGTCGGCGCGCCCGTCACCATCAGCTGCGTGATCCCGGTCAGCTGCGCGACCATCGGCGGGATGCCGCGTTCGGGGTCGACGAGGGTCGCGAACTCGCCGAGGATCTGGCCGCCTCGGACCTTCACCGCGCCGATCTCGGTGACGGCGTCCTCCTCGGCGCTGCCGCCCGTCGTCTCCAGGTCGAAGACGACGAACGTCGTGTCGCGCAGGGGCGTCCCGAGCTCGTCGAAGGACAGTTGTCCGGTCACGTGGCCGACGTTAGCGGCGGGGTCTGACAATTTTCGGCGGTGATCCTTCGCGATGCCGTGACCTGCGGTTGCTCCATTGGAGTGATCTTCGGGTGATCTTTTCCAGATCGTTGTTCCGAAGGGCGGACACGTCCGTGCGCTGCTCAAGCGCGAGGGCTCTAGCCTGATGGGGTGCCCGACCCGATGCCCGCGCCCGACTTCGACCAGCCCGCCGACGAGGCGGGTGAGTCCGCAGAGGAATCCTCAGAGGAATCCACTGTGGACTGGTCGGCCCTGCCGGAGCCGTTGCGGGTGAGGCTCGCGGAACTCGGTGCCGACGCGTTGGGCGAGATGGCGAAGGTCGACGTGCCCCAGCACCTGCGCCCCGTGGCGAAGTTCGCCCCGACCAAACGCGCTCGTCTGGGCGGCACGCAGGTCGTCGCCGGCCTGCGCGACTCGGCGAACTTCCGCACCGCCGTGATCGAGTGGCTGCGCAAGAACAGGCCGTCGACGCTGGAGGTGACCTCGCCGGATCCGGTGACGGCGGCCGCGGCGGCAGTGCTGACCGGGGACGACGTGGCGCTGCACTACGTGGAGCTGGTCTCGCGACGGGTGGGCGACGCGACGCTGCGAGCCGAACGGGACACGGCCGTCATGCGCGCGGAACGGATGGAAAACGAGCTGGAACGGCTGCGGGCCGAGCGCACCCAGCTCGACGGCGCCACCGAACGCGTTCGCGCGGACGCCGAGGTCGAGCTGGAACGCCTGCGCAAGCGGTTGCGCGAGCAGGGCGTGAAGCTGCGTGAGGCCAAGGACGCGGCAGCGGCGGCGGCCGCCGAGGTCGACAAGATCCAGGTGCGCACCGCGGACGAGGTCAAGCGCCTGTCCGCCGAGCGCGACCGGGAACGGGAACGCGCCGAGACCGAGCGCGGCAAGGCGCAACGGGCGATCGCCGACGCCGAGGTGGCGCGGCAGTCCGCGCGGGAGGCCCGGCAGGCCGACGAGGTGCGGCTCGCGTTGCTCGTGGACACCCTCGACGGCGCCGTCACGGGCCTGCGTCGTGAGCTGGCCCTGGGCGAAGGCACCGGGCCGCGTCCCGCCGACCTCGTGCGAGGCGCCAGCACGTCCCAGGGGGCCGTGGGACGGGTGGAGGACCCGGCGGCCCTGGACCGGCTGCTGGCGTTGCCCGCGGTGCACTTGGTGGTGGACGGCTACAACGTCACGAAGACCGGTTATCCGGAGCTGTCGCTGTCGGATCAACGCGATCGGCTCGTGCACCAGCTGGCGGTGCTCGCCGCGCGCACGGGTGCCGAGGTGACGTTGGTGTTCGACGGCGCCGGCGTGGTGGCGGTACCCGCCGCGGCTCCTCGTGGCGTGCGCGTGCTCTTCAGTGATCCCGGTGTTCTGGCGGACGACGTCATTCGTGCGCTGGTCACCGCGGAGCCTGAGGGACGGCCCGTGGTGGTCGTGACGTCGGATCGCGCGGTCGCGGATTCGGTGCGTCGCCGCGGTGCGCACCCGGTGCCGTCCGCGGTGTTGCTGGCCCGTCTCGGGCGCGTTTGATCACCCGGTAGCCTGACGCCGTCGATCTTGACGGGCTTGTTCTGGCGAGGGGGATCGGCGACCTCATGTCGCGCAACTTCACCCGTGGTCTTGTGGTTCTCCTGCTGTTGCTGTCGGCGACTCCGGCCGTGTCTTTAGCCGCGCAGCCGGCTGATCCCGCGCGCGCGTACGCGGATCTGACGGCGCAGGCGACGAAGCTCAACGAGGAAGTCCTGCGCGCGCAGGAGGATCTCGTCCAGCGCAAGGCCGAACTCGACCGCGCGACCGCGACGGTGTCGGCGGCGCAGCAGGTCGAACGGCAGGCCAAGCGCGACGAGGACGACTTCCAGGTGCAGGTCGACCTCATCGCCCAGGCGTCGTTCGAGGGTGCGCGTTTCAACCAGCTGTCGGCGCTGCTCGTGGCGGACTCGCAGCAGGACTTCCTGAACCGCCTCGAGATGATGCGGGTGCTGGCTGCCGACAACGCGGAGTCGCTCGCGCGGCTGTCCGGCGCGGTGGAGAAGGCCCGGCAGGCGCACCAGGTGGCGGAGAACGCGCGCGCCCGTGCCGCGGAGACCACCGCGGCGGCCGAGAAGCTGAAAAGCGACCTCGACGGGCGCAACCAGGCGTTGCAGGCGCAGATCACCGACGTGCGGGCGGCGCTGACGCGGCTGCCTGCCCCCGTCGTGACCAAGTTGCGTGATCCGGGGGATCGCTCGCAGGTCAGCGTGCCTTCCGGAGCGGCGGGCCTCGCGCTGAACTTCGCGCTGGGACAGCGCGGGGACGAGTACGAGTACGGCAGGACCGGACCGGACCGGTGGGACTGCGCCGGGCTGACGATGAAGGCCTACGCGGCGGCCGGGTTCACGATCCCGCGCACGTCCGGCGGCCAGGCCGGGGTCGGACGCGCCGTGTCGCGTGGCGAGGTCCGTGCGGGCGATCTGATCGTCTACTACTCGAGCCGGTCGCACGTCGCCATGGCCGTCGACAACGCGCGGGCGGTGCACGCCTCGACGGAGGGTCAGCCGGTGAAGATCGCACCGATCGACGCCATCGGGCCCATCGCGGTGATTCGGCGCATCGAGGGCTAGCGTTGCGCCGGTGAAACACCTGCGGACGTTGCTGGCGGTCACCGTCGCCATGACGTTCCTGCTGGGCATGAGCGTTGCACTACGGCCCGTTGAGTTGCAGCCGACCGCAACACCCCATTGCAATGAGGCTGTGCTGACGGCTGCATCAGGCACCGTGACCAGCAGTTCTTGTGATGGTGCGCTTGCGGCGAGGGTGTCGGGGTCGCTGGACTCCTCGGTGCGCGAGGTTGCCGATATATTGGATATCAGCTGGGGTCGGCGGGTCGACGTCGTCGTTCCGGCCACGGACAGCGAGCTGGTGTCGCTCGTCGGACCGGCGTTCGCGGACATGGCCGGAATCGCCATCCGGGACAGCGACGGTTCCGGGCAGCGCGTCGTCATCAACCGGGTGCGGGCATCGGCGTTGTCGGACCTGGAGTTGCGCGTGCTGCTGAGGCACGAGATCACGCACGTCGCGACGCGCGACCTGACCTCGGACTCGGCCCCGCTGTGGCTGGTGGAGGGGTTCGCGGACTGGGTGGCGTTCCACGGCACGGGGTTGTCGCTTCGCCAGGCCGCGCCGCTGCTCACGCCGGACGTCTCGGCGTTGCCTGCCGACTTCGGCGGCTCCGGGCGTGATCTGGCCTATCAGCAGGCGTACTCGATCATGGTTTACCTGGAGTCGCGGCTGGGGGAGCGCGGTGTCGTGGACTTCTTCCTGCGGCACGCGTCGTTGTCTTCTGTGGCCCCGAGCGTCGTCGACGTGGCGGGTTGGCGTGAGTTCCTGAGAACGAGCATCGGATAGCGTTGAGTTCGTGCGCCGTACCTTGCTGGTGACCAACGACTTCCCGCCCCGCCCCGGTGGCATCCAGTCCTACCTGCACGCTTTGGCGACACGGCTGCCCGCGGACTCGCTCGTCGTGTACGCGCCGAAGTGGAAGGGCGCGGAGGAGTTCGACGCCGAGCAGCCGTTCCCGGTGGTGCGGCACCCGACGTCGTTGATGCTGCCGACGCCGGACGTCCTCGCCCGTGCCCGCGACATCGCCCGCGCCGAGTCGTGTGAGGCCGCGTGGTTCGGGGCGGCGGCACCGCTGGCGTTGCTGGCGCCGTCGCTCGGGCTCAGTCGCGCGGTGGCGTGCACGCACGGGCACGAGGTCGGCTGGTCGATGTTGCCGGTGGCGCGGCAGGCGTTGCGGGCCATCGGGTCCGGAGTGGACGTCGTGACCTACGTCAGCCGCTACACCCGCTCGCGGTTCGCGGCGGCGTTCGGTCCGATGGCGGCGCTCGAACACCTTCCCTCCGGTGTGGACACCGAGCTGTACCGCCCGGATCCCGCCGCGCGCGCCGAGATCCGCCGCCGGTACGGGCTGGGCGACCGGCCGGTGATCGTCTGCGTGTCACGCCTGGTTCCGCGCAAGGGGCAGGACGTCCTGATCCGCGCGCTGCCGTTGATCCAGCGGACGGTGCCGGACGCCGCACTGCTGATCGTCGGCGGCGGGCCGTACCGGGCGACGCTCGAGAAGCTGGCCGCCGGTTCGCGGGACATCGTGCTGACCGGCTCGGTGCCGTGGGAGGAACTGCCCGCGCACTACAACGCCGGCGACGTCTTCGCGATGCCGTGCCGCACGCGTGGGCGCGGTCTCGACGTCGAAGGCCTCGGCATCGTCTACCTGGAAGCCTCGGCGACCGGGCTGCCCGTGGTGGCCGGACGGTCCGGCGGCGCTCCGGAGACCGTGCGCGACGGCATCACCGGCAACGTCGTCGACGGCCGCGACGTCGAGAACGTCGCCGAGCGGGTCGCCTCGTTGCTCGCCGATCCCGAGACGGCGTCCAAGATGGGCCGCACGGGCAGGGAATGGGTCAGCGACCACTGGCGCTGGGACCAGCTCGCACACCGCCTCGAGAACCTCATCGGCTGACCGATATCCGATATATCGCACCTGGATCCGCCTGATCGGCTTGACCTTCCAGCAGGTGGAAGGTGCAGGTTGATGGCATGGACGACGAGACGGACCGCTACACGATCGGAGAGCTGGCTCGCCGCACCGGGCTGCCGGCGCGCACGATCCGGTTCTGGTCCGACAGCGGAGTGGTGCCGCCCCTGGAACGGAACTCGGGTGGCTACCGCATCTACGGCGCCGACGCGGTCGGCCGCCTGCACCTGGTCCGGACGCTGCGTGAACTCGGCCTCGGGCTGGACGAGGTGCGGAAGGTGGTCGACCGGCGGTCCACGCTGGCCGAGATCGCCGCGGTCCACGTCGAAGCGCTCGACACCCGGATCCGCATGTTGCGGCTGAACCGCGCCGTCCTCCACAACGCCGTCTGCCGTGAGAACAAGTCCGAAGGACTGTCCCTGATGTACGAACTCGCCCGGTTGCCGGCACACGAACGGCAACACCTCATCGACGGCTTCGTCGACAAGGTCTTCGCCGGCGTCACCGATGAGGACGCTCTCGTCATCGCGGGTTTCATGCGGGAGATGCCGCCACAGCTGCCGGACGACCCGACCTCCGCGCAGGTGGACGCCTGGATAGAGCTCGCGGAACTCGTTTCCGACGACGACTTCCAACGCGCCGTGCAACTGCTGGTGCGCCGCGGCGAGTCCGGTAACCGCATCGAGTTCGGCCTCAACGTCCGGCCACTGGTTCTCGAGCACGCGGGTCCGGCCGCCGAGAAGAAGATCGCACCGGAGTCCGACGCCGGCCGCACGATCCTCGACCGCGTCGTGCCCGCCGATCTCGACGAGAGCGAGTCACGGGCGCTGCTCGACTGGCTGGACGCGGTGGCCGAACCCCGCGTCGAACGCTACTGGGAGCTGCTGAGCCTGATCAACGACCGCACACCGGCCCCGCCCAGCGTGCCTGCGTTCACCTGGCTTGCCGCCGCGCTGCGCGCACACCGGGAGCCGCCGGGGTCAGGCGAGTTCGCGGGCCCGGTTCTCCAGGGCGCGCAATCCCAGCTCGGCACCGCGCCGCGCGGCCTGTTCGGCGGCGGACCGGGAGTCGGCGTCGCGGTCGAGGTCCCGCAGCACCACGGCGAGGTCGATCAGCGCGCGGACCTCGCCTGACGCGTAACCGATGCGCCGGGCCGTCGCGAGGGCCTGTTCGAACAGGCCGGCGGCGGTGTCGAGGTCGGACAGGGCGCGGCGGATCTCGCCGAGCGTGATCCGGGTCGTGGTCGCGACCTGCTGGTCGCCGCCGTCCGCGACCAGGGACAGGGCGCGCGAGGCCAGGGACAGGGCCGCTTCGGCGTTACCGGAGGCGAGTTCCAGGGCGGCGAGGTTCTCCAGGGTCTCGGCCTCGCCCGCGGGGACGTTGCCGATCTCCAGGGCGCGGTCGAGGTGGGCGCGGGCCTCGTCCAGGCGGCCCTGCAGGCGCAGTGCCATGCCGAGGTAGGTGTGGCTGTCGGCGTTCGGCGCCAGGGCCAGTGCCTGCGAGAAGTGCTCGACGGCGCCGTCGATCTCGCCGAGTTCCACGGCGAGCTGGCCGAGGTTGTACAGACCGGTGCTGACGCTGTCCGCCGGTGCCGAGCGCAGCATCTCCAGACAGCGGAGCAGGGCGTCCTTCGCGGCGGCCAGGTCTCCGGAGCGGCGGTGCACGAGGCTGAGGTTGTTCAGCACGCTCGCCTCGGCGTCCTTGTCGCCCAGCGCCCGGTACAGCTCGATGGCGTGGTCGTGGTGCTCGACGGAGCGCGCGAACTCGCCGAGCCGCAGGTAGAGAGTGCCGAGGTTCGCGTGCATCGCGGCCTCGGCCGGGTGGTGCGCGGACTTCTGGGCGGCCTGCAGGCCGTGGTGTGCCGTCGCGAGCCATTCGCCGACGTGCTGGCCGATCCACAGGTAGCCGCGCAGCGCGTCGGCCAGCTGCCAGGCCATCTCCGCGGGGCCGTGGTCGGCCGCGTGCCGGATGGCCGCGATCAGGTTCGGGCGTTCCGCGTCGAGCCACGCCAGCGCCTCGGCGGAGGTCGAGATCCGCGGCGCCGGTCCGGAGGCCGACGACGGCAGCCGCACGATTCCGGGATAGAGCAGCTCGGCGCAGCGTTCGACGCCGCGCAGGTAGTGGTCGAGCAGCGCCGTCCACGACGCCTGCTGCTCGGACGGGCTGTCCGACTCCTCGCGCAACGCGGCGGCGTAGCGGACCAGCTCGTCGTGGAACCGGTAGCGACCGGGCACCGCCCGCACGACCAGACGTGCGATCGCCAGCACCGTCAGCAGACCCTCGGCGTCCACGTCGGCCAGCGCGGACGCCGCCTCCGCCGTGAAGTCCGGTCCCGGCACCAGCGACAGCAGCCGGAACAACCGCTGCGGCGCGGGAGGCAACGCGGCGTAGGCGAGCTCGATCGGCGAACCGGAGATCGTCACGTCGTCACGCCCGGCCAGGTACGCCGCCGCCACCCGCAACGCCAGCGGCAGGTGCCCACACCGCGACGCCAGCTCCGCGTGGTCACCGGGCCCGAGCAGCTTGTCCAGCAGCGACGCGGACTCCGCCACCGAGAACACGTCCACCGGCACGGTCCGCGCGCCGTTCATCGCGATCAGGCCGCGCAGGTCGTCCCGCGACGTCACGATCACCCGGCACGACGCCGTCCCCGGCAGCAGCGGCCGCACCTGGTCGGGCGCGGAGGCGTTGTCCAGCAGCAGCAACATCCGGCGGCCCGACAGCAACGACCGCAGCATCGTGCTCTGCTCGTCGGCGTCCGGCGGGATCTCGTCCGGCGGCACGCCCAGCGCCCGCAGGAACCGCGACAGCACGTCCATCCCGTCCGCGGGCGCGCCCAGCGCGTACCCGCGCAGATCGACGTAGAGCTGCCCGTCCGGGAACCGGTCCCGCAGCAGGTGCGCCACCCGCACGGCCAGCGTCGTCTTGCCCACCCCCGGCTGCCCCGCGAGCGTCACGATCGGCACCGACCCGCCGGCGATCAGCCCGGAGATCCGCTCCACGTGCCAGGACCGCCCGGTGAAGTCCGCGATGTCGTCCGGCAACCGCATGGGCGACGCCGGCACGCGTTCCGGCTCCCGCGCCACCACCGGCGCCGCCAGCTCCCGGGCCCCCATCAGGATCGCCTGGTGCAACGCTCGCAGCTCGGCGGACGGATCGATGCCCAGCTGCTCGTCCAGAGTCCGGTCGAGCTGCCGGAACGCCTCCAGCGCCTCCGCCTGCCTGCTGCAGCGGTACAGCGCGAGCATCAGCTGCGCCCAGAACCGTTCCCGCAACGGGTGGTCCCGCGTCAGCGCGAACAGCTCCGGCACCAGGTCCGCGTGGTTGCCCAGTGCGAGCTCCATGTCGATCCGCTGCTCGTGCACCGTCATCAGCAGCTCGGTCAACCGCGGCGCGTGCTCCGAGTACAACGTCTCCGAAGGCACGTCCGACAGCACCGGCCCGCGCCACAGCTCCAACGCCTCGGCAAACGCTTTCCGCGCTGTGACCAGGTCCTCCGACGACGCCGCCGCACGTCCGCGAGCCGCCGCGTCCGCGAACAGATGCGCGTCCACGGCCAGTGGGTCCACCAGCATCCGATAGCCGTCGGCGGCCGTCTGGATCAACGACGGATCACCCAACGCCGCCCTCAGGCGCATCACGTACGTCTGCAACGTCCCACGCGTGCGCGCAGGCGGTGTGTCCCCCCACACGTGCTCGACGAGTTCCGTCACGGGAACCACGCGGTTCGGCCGCAGCAGCAACGCCGCCAGCAACGCCCTGTGCTTGCCCGCGCGCAACACGACAGCGGAGCCGGCCAGGCGCACCTCCATCGGGCCGAGCAGCCGGAACTGCGGACCCGAAGCCATCGCCTACCCCTCGTGCGTGCCAGATGATCCCCGTCTGACTCACAGCCTATTAGCGCACTGTCGCCAAGTGACATCGGCGCGTCAGCGATACGTCAGCGCCATACGGCAATCTTCTTCATGTCCCGGTCGGGGGGCCGGGGCATCACACTTCTCGGGTTCCGCGGAAAGTTCGCGGATCACGATCGCTGGGGGTCGAAAGGCCCAGGAGCACTCTCTGGCTCCTGGGCCTTTCGCGCATTTGACCTGCGGTTACTTCGCGTAGATGGCGTCGATGTCGGACGCGTAGGTCGTCGCCACGACAGAGCGCTTCAGCTTCAGCGACGGCGTCATCTCGCCGCCTGCCTCGGTGAAGTCCACCGGCAGCACCCGGAACTTGCGGATCGCCTCGGCCTTGGACACCGACTTGTTCGCGTCGTCCACCACGGCCTGGATCTCGGCCAGCAGGTCCGCGTCCTCGATCAGGTCGGGAACCTCGGCCGAGCTCGGCTTGCCGTGCGACTCCTTCCACGACGGGAAGAACTCGGGGTCGATGGTGATCAGCGCGCCGATGAACGGCTGCTTGTCGCCGACGACCATGCACTGCGAGATCAGCGGGTGCGCCCGGATCCGGTCCTCGAGCTGCGCGGGGGAGACGTTCTTGCCACCGGCGGTGACGATGATCTCCTTCTTGCGGCCCGTGATCTTCAGGAACCCGTCGGCGTCGAGTTCACCGATGTCACCGGTGTGGAACCAGCCGTCCTCCAAGGCCTCCTTGGTGGCGGCCTCGTTGTTCCAGTAGCCGGTGAACACGATGTCGCCCTTGATGAGGATCTCGCCGTCCTCGGCGATCTTCACCGACGTGCCGGGCACCGGCAGGCCGACCGTGCCGACCTTCTCCTGGCCGCGGAACGTCACGCACGCCGCCGCCGACGTCTCGGTCAGGCCGTAGCCCTCGTAGACCGGGATGCCCGCGCCGCGGAAGAAGTGCGACAGCCGGTCACCCAGCGGCGCGCCACCGGAGACCGCGGCGATCGCGCGACCACCGAGGGCGGCACGCAGCTTCGTGAACACCAGCTTGTCGAACACGGCGTGCTTGACCCGCAGGCCGAGGCCGGGACCGCCGTTGTCCAGGGCGCTCGAGTACGCGACCGACGTCGCCTCCGCGGCGTCGAAGATCTTGCCCTTGCCGCCGGCGTGCGCCTTCTGCTTCGCGCCGTTGTAGACCTTCTCGAACACGCGCGGCACCGCGACGACGAACGTCGGCCGGAACTGGCCGAGGTCCCCGACGAGGTTCTTGACGTCCGCCGTGTGGCCGACGGTCACCCGCGAGTACACGCAGGCCACCGCCAGAGCGCGCGCCAGGATGTGCGCGAGCGGCAGGAACAGCAGCAGCGAGTTGCCTGCCGCGAGGATCTCCGGGAACCGCGACAGCGTCGACCGCACCTCGGACAGCAGGTTGCGGTGCGTCAGCGTGCAGCCCTTGGGACGGCCGGTGGTGCCCGACGTGTAGACCAGCGTCGCCGTCTGGTCCGCCTGCACCTGCCCGCGACGCTCGTGCACCTGCTCGTCGGTGATCTCGGCACCGAGCGCGGTCAGCTCGTCGACCGCGGCCGCCGCACCGTCGATCTGCCACACGTGGCGCAGCTCGGGCAGCGTGCCGACGACGTCGTCGACCATCGCGCGGTGCGAAGGCGCTTCGACGAACACCGCCTTCGCGCCGGAGTCGGACAGGATCCACTCGATCTGGTCCGCCGACGACGTCTCGTAGATGGGTACCACGACGCCGCCCGCCGCCCAGATGGCGAAGTCGAGCAACGACCACTCATAGCGGGTCTTGGAGACCAAACCGACCCGGTCGCCCAGTTCGAGACCGGCCGCGACCATGCCCTTGGCGACTGCCATCACCTGCGCGGCGAAGTCACGCGCGGTGATGTCGATCCAGGTGCCGTCGACCTGCCTGCGGAAGCTGACGGCGTTGCCGAAGCGCTCCGCGTTGGCCCACACCATGTCGGTGAGGTTCTCCTCCGGAGCCACAGCGGCGGTGGCGGGGACGCTGAACTCGCGCACGTCAACCTCCGTACGGTGAAATGTTACTGGTGGGGAAACTTAGCGTGTGATTCCGGCGATACAAAGGCTGGTACGCCCTTCCGTTACCTTTTGTCCTCATGGCCAGCGTGGACGTCGTCGACGAGACTTTCCTCGCGGTACCACCCAGCGTGGTCGCCGCCGCCTTTGCCTCGCCCTCGTCGTGGCGGGCTTTCTGGCCTGATCTAGAACTGGACGTCTACGCCGACAGGGGCGAAGAGGGGCTGCGCTGGACCGTGGGCGGCGCACTCGTCGGCACGATGGAGGTCTGGCTCGAACCTATGCTCGACGGCACCGTGTTGCACTACTTCCTCCGCGCTGATTCTCCCGCCGGTTCGCTCACACCCCGCAACGCCCGCCGTGAGGTGCAACGCCGTCAGCTCGACGCGAAATCCGTCGCACTGGGGCTCAAGCTGACTCTGGAGGACGGTCGTCCGGCCGGCTGCCCGCCGGCAGGGTGATCTTGCTTGACGTGCGTCTCACAGAACACCCCCATGCGGCGTCAACTAAGTTGGAACCGTGCGGGTTCACGTGGTCTCGGATGTGCACGGCAACGCTGAGGCGCTGGCGCGTGCCGGCGACGGGGCGGACGCTCTCGTCGTGCTCGGCGACCTGATCGACTTCGTCGACTACTACGACCATTCCAAGGGGATCCTCGGCCGAGTCTTCGGCGCGGAGAAGGTCGGGATCTTCGCCGAACTGAGACGCGGCACCAGGCGCGCGGACACGGCGAGCTACATCCGCTCGCTGTGGGACGGCCTCGCCGACGCCCGTTCCGTCGTCGAAGAAGCGGTGCTGGAGCAGTACCACGCGTTGTTCAGCGCCATGTCCGCGCCGACGTACGCGACACCGGGCAATGTGGACAGTCCGCACCTGTGGCCTCAGTTCGCCCGGGACGGCGTGCACGTGCTCGACGGCGAGGCCGCGGAGATCGGCGGGCTGAGGTTCGGCTTCGCGGGCGGCGGGCTGATGGTGCCCGGACTGGTCCGCAACCCCAACGCGCCGTGGTTCCCGTACCTGCGCACGGAGGAGGACATGGCGGCCGCGCTGGAGCGGATCGGCCAGGTCGACGTGCTGTGCACGCACATCCCGCCGCTCGTGCCGGAACTGACCTACGACGTCGTCGCGCGCCGTCCCGAGTGGGGATCGAGGGCCGCGCTGGACAAGATCGTGCGCGAGCGTCCGCGCTGGTCGGTGTTCGGGCACGTGCACCAGCCGTTGGCCAGGCGCGTGCGCGTCGGCTACACCGAGTGCGTCAACGTCGGGCACTTCCAGCGCAGCGGCAAGCCTCACGTCCTCAACTGGTAAAGACGCGAGTAACCTCCTCACACATGGCCGACGAGTCCACTCAGTCCATCGTCATCGACGCTCCGCCTGAGAAGATCATGGCGATCATCGCGGACTTCCCGTCGTACCCGGACTGGGCGAACGGGATGAAGGAAGTCGAGGTCCTCGACTCCCGCGACGACGGCCGTGCCGAGCAGGTGCGGTTCGCGATCGACCAGGGTCCCGTGAAGGACGAGTACACCCTGAAGTACGACTGGGCCGCCGACGGTCTGTCGGTGAAGTGGCAGCTCGTCAAGGGCACCATGCAGAAGGCGCAGCAGGGCAGCTACGTGCTGGCGCCGTCCGGCACCGGCACCAAGGTCACCTACACGCTGTCGGTGCAGCTGGTGATCCCGATGATCGGGCTGTTCCGCCGCAAGGCCGAGAAGCTGATCCTCGACACCGCGCTCAAGGAACTGAAGAAGCGCGCGGAGAAGGCGGCTTGAGCCGGGTCCTGCTCTTCACCGGCAAGGGCGGGGTCGGCAAGACGACGCTGTCGGCCGCGACGGCCGCCTCGCTGGCCGCGCACGGCCGCAAGGCGCTCGTGGTCTCCACCGATCCCGCGCACTCGCTGGGGGACGCGCTCGACGTGCGTCTCGGTGCCGAACCGTCCGAAGTGGACGGCTCGGATGGCTTGTTCGCCTGCCAGATCGACCCTCGCGGTCTCGTCGACGAGGCCTGGGGTGATCTGCGCGGGCACCTGCGGACCGTGCTGGCCGGCGCCGGTGTCGACGAGCTCGACGCCGAGGAACTGACCGTGCTTCCCGGTGTCGAGGAACTCCTCGCGCTGGCGGAGGTGCGGCGGCTCGCGTCGTCCGGGCCGTGGGAGGTCGTGGTCGTCGACTGCGGGCCGACCGCGGAGACGTTGCGGCTGCTGTCGCTGCCCGAGGCGTTCGCCGGCTATCTCGAACGGCTCTTCCCGACGCACCGGCGAGTGGTGCGCGGGCTTCTCGCGGGCGTCGCCGGCACCGGGACCGTCGAGAAGTGGGACGCGACGGCCGATGCGCTGAGCCGGCTCGCCGAGCGGCTGGACGCGTTGCGTTCGATGCTCACGGACTCGTCGTCGTGCTCGGTGCGGCTGGTGCTGACGCCGGAACGCGTCGTCGCCGCCGAGACCCGCCGCACGCTGACCGCGCTGGCGTTGCAGGGAATCCGGGTCGACAGCGTGATCGCGAACCGGCTGGTGCCCTCGCCGGGTGCCGCGCGCGGTGCCGCCGCCTCGTGGCTGCGCACGCGTCGCCACGAGCAGGACGCGGTGCTGGCCGAACTGACCGGGATCGGTGAGATCCGCACGGTCGACCACCGCGCGTCGGAGCCCGTGGGCGTTTCGGCGCTGCTGGAGGTCGCCGAGCAGTTGTACGGCGACTCGGACCCGTTGCCGGGCGCCGCGGTGTCGGAGTCGTTGCTGGAGGTGTCGGGCAGCGGTCGCGGACTCGACGCCCGATATTCGTTGCGGATCGCTTTGCCGCTGGCCGACGACACGGAGCTGGACCTCGCGCGCGTGGGCGACGATCTGGCGCTGACCGTCGATGGCCGGCGTCGGCTCGTGGCGCTGCCGTCGTTGCTGAGGCGCTGCATCGTCACCGGTGCGGAGATGGACTCGGGTGGCGTGACGGTGGGGTTCCGCCCGGACCCTTCCCTCTGGCGCTGATCAGGAGCTTGTAGATGACTCAGGACAACACCGGCAAGCTCGCCGAGGAGCTGCGGCTGCTCATCGACACGGCCGCCGAGCGCATGCAGCCGTGGCTGCAGCGCGTCTCCGAGGCGGGCGACGGTACGCACACGCCCGAGACGTGCGGCTGGTGTCCGTTGTGCAACGGCGTGGCACTGCTGCGCGGCGACCGTTCCGAACTGGCCGCGAAGGCCGCCGAACACGCGGCGGGCCTGGTGGCGGTGCTGCGCGCGGCCCTGCGCGAGCCCGGTACCCCGCCTCCTTCGGCGGGTTCCGAGGAGTCCGCGCCCGAGCACGACTCCGGCGCGGGACAGCGCGTGCAGCACATCAAGGTCGTCAGGAAGACGGACTAGTGCTCACAGTCGGAGTGGACATCGGTGGCACCAGCGTGCGCGCTGGCGTCGTGGACCCGCGCGGCTCGGTGCTGGACACCTCCCGTGCGCCCACCCCGGCGGGCGAACGCGCTCTCGAAGACGCGATCGTCGCCGCCGTGGAGGAGGTGGCGGACCGCCACGCCGTGAACGCCGTCGGACTGGCCGTGGCGGGCTTCATCGCCTCAGACCGCCGCACGGTCCGTTTCGCACCCCACCTGGCGTGGCGGCAGGCCGACGTGGCCGACCGCATGAGCGACCGCCTGGGCATGCCGGTCGTCCTGGAACACGACGCGAACGCCGCCGCTCTCGCCGAACACCGCTTCGGCGCCGCCCGAGGTGCCAAGACCGCCGTCCTGGTCGCCATCGGCACCGGCATCGGCGCCGCGCTGCTGCTCAACGGCGAGGTCTTCCGCGGCGCGTACGGCGTCGCCCCCGAACTGGGCCACCTGCGCGTCGTCCCGGACGGCCGCCCCTGCCCATGCGGCAAGAACGGCTGCTGGGAGCGCTACTGCAGCGGCACGGCCCTGAGCGCCACGGCGGTGGAACTGCTCGCCAAACACCCCGGCGTCTCCACCGTTCTGGCCCGCGAGGCCGCCGGCGACTCCCGCGCGGTGACCGGCCGCCGCGTGGCGGGCGCGGCCCGCGACGGCGACCCGCTGGCCAAGCGCGCGATGGCCGACCTGGCCCGCTGGCTCGGCGAGGGCCTGGCGCTCGTCGCCGACGTCTACGACCCCGAGGTGATCGTCATCGGGGGAGGGGTGTCGACGTCGGCGCCGCTGTTCCTCGACGACGCCCGCGAGCGCTACTCCGCCGTGGTGACGGGAGCGGGTCACCGCCCGCTGGCGCGGATCCGCACGGCCCAGCTCGGCGACGACGCCGGCATCGTGGGCGCGGCGACCCTGGCCCGCGAGATGGCGGCCCAGATGGCCTCCCAGACGACCGCACCGGCGGCGAAGAACCACTCGCGCCGCTCCTGAGCTACTTCCCGAGGGGCTCCGAGGCGTCCTTCTGGCTGGGTTGACGCGTCCGAATGGGGTACCCGGCAGGCATGACGAAGCATCCCTACAAGCCGGGTGACGAGGTCGAGTGGTCGAGCCACGGCTCGACGACGCACGGCGAGGTGAAGGAAGAGATCACCGAGGAGAAGGACGCGGCGGGCCGCAAGGTGAAGGCCTCGGAGGACGAGCCCCAGTACCGCGTGGAGAGCGCGAAGAGCGGCAGGGACGCGGTGCACAAGCCGTCCGCACTGCGCCGGCGTTCGAAGTCCGGCTGACCCTCGCATCGGGCGGCATTGCAACAGCTCGTTTGCGGACGAAGTCAAAAGACCTGTTGCAAAGGTGCAGGCCAGCGAGACTGATATATCGATTTGGGGAATGTCGCGGCGGGCGTGTCGGGGTTGTTCACCCGCCGCGAACATCCAGCTCGAACGTCCGGCGGAAGAGGGCCGGACCCAGATCTAGCGGCCGAGCAGGCGCAGGATGCGCGGGCGGCGCTTGGCGCGCTCCGCGTCCTTCTTGCTCAGGGTCGCCATGGCGCGGGCCATCATCAGGTGCTGCATCTGGTCCATGGGCGACACGGTAAGCACGACCGAATCGTTATCTGAAGGTTTGAGTGGCTGTTATCACGTCGTTACCAAGCAAGACGTGACCTGTCACACCTGGGCGCCGTCGTCCCAGCCCGAGTCGGGCGGCGGGGTGTTGCGCATGCGCAGGATCAGCCAGCCGACACCCGCGCACAGCGCCACCAGCGACAGCGGGGTGCCGATGCGCGCCTGCAGTCCGAAGATGCCGGGCGCGACCAGCAGCAGGATGCCCAGCACGAACAGACCGAGGGCCGCGAGCGTGGAGGCGCGCAGCACCGGCAACGGCGGCGGCTCCGGCGGGACGTAGTGGTCCTCGTCGGCCGGATCACGGGCTTCGGGCTCGTCAACGGGCTCCGGAGCCTGTTCGTCGGCCACGACGGTGCGTGGTTCCGGTTCTTGCGGACTCGCCTCGTCGAGGTCGAGCCAGTTCTTGCCGACCCCGTCCCGTTCGAGACCCGCGACGATCTCGGCAAAGAGCTCGTCGACGTTCTCCGGTCCGTCGGTCGAGTCGCGCCGGGCGTTCATCCAGAGCCTCTCCCACGTGCCGCCACCCTCTGACCCCACATCGTTGCACGGGCGGGATGTGTTGCGGGTTACGGCAGTCGGCCCAGTCACGTCCCCGGTCGCGCTTCCCGGGCCGCGTTCTGGCACGGCCGTGACGCACTAACTTGGGACTCGTTGTGTGAGGTGCGGTCGGCTCCGTAGGCTGATTGTCGGGATCAAGGTTTCGCGGGGTCTTAAGGGAGGCGCTTCCCAAGGTGCTGTACTGGTTGATGAAGCACGTCCTCCTGGGACCGATTCTGCGGCTGTTCTTCCAGCCGAAGATCATCGAGGGCGCCGAGAACATCCCGAAGGACGGCGGCGCCATCCTGGCGAGCAACCACCTCGCCGTCTCCGACTCGTTCTTCCTGCCGTTGATGCTGTCGCGGCGCATGACCTTCCCGGCGAAGATCGAGTACTTCACCGGCAAGGGGATCAAGGGCAGGCTGCAGAAGTGGTTCTTCACCGGCGTCGGCCAGGTGCCGATCGACCGGTCCAGCGCGTCCGCCGCGCAGGGAGCGCTCGACACCGGCGTGCGGATCGTGCGCGAGGGCAAGCTGCTCGGCATCTACCCCGAGGGCACGCGTTCGCCGGACGCGCGCCTCTACAAGGGCAAGGTCGGCGTCGCGTGGATCGCGCTGGAGTCCGGTGCGCCGGTCATTCCCGTCGCGATGTTCGGCACGGACAAGGCGAACCCCATCGGTTCGAGGATGTGGAAGCCGTACCCGATCCGCATCAAGATCGGTAAGCCGCTGGACTTCTCCCGCTACGAGGGGCTGTCCGGCGACAGGTTCGTGCTTCGGTCGATCACCGACGAGATCATGTACGCGTTGATGGAGCTCTCCGGTCAGGAGTACGTCGACGTCTACGCGGCGAAGGCCAAGGAGCAGACCGCCGACGTGCCGGAACAGGGCAAGAAGGGCGACCGGGTGCCCGAGAAGAAGGCGAGCTGAGCGCACCCCTAGGGTGTCGCGGTGCGGTTTTTCTACGACTGTGAGTTCATCGAGGACGGGCTGACGATCGATCTCGTGTCGATCGGTGTGGTCGACGAGGAAGGCCGCGAGTTCTACGCCGTGTCCACCGAGTTCGATCCCGATCGCGCGGGACCGTGGGTGCGGCAGAACGTGCTCAACCAGCTGCCCTCGCCCGCGGACAAGGCGTGGCGCGGCCGCGAGCGCATCCGCGAGGACCTGCTCGACTTCCTCAACGCCCGCAACGCGGCGCGCGACGAGGTCGAGCTGTGGGCGTGGTTCGCCGCCTACGACCACGTTGCGCTGGCGCAGCTGTGGGGTGCGATGCCGGCGTTGCCGCGCGCGCTGCCCCGCTTCACGCGTGACCTGCGGCAACGCTGGGACGACGTCGGCCGCCCCAGGCTGCCCGCTCCTCCGGCGGACGCGCACGACGCCCTCGCCGACGCGCGGCACAACCTCGCGCGGTGGAAGGTGATCGAGGAGCAGCGGCGGAAAATCGGGTTTCCCGTCCGGTAAGTGAGACCCGCGTTGCTGCACCGATACAGCTCGTGACAGTCTGCGTGACACAGAACACGAGAGATGGGGAAGCAGATGCGCATCGGTGTGCTCACTGGCGGTGGTGACTGCCCCGGTCTGAACGCCGTGATCCGGGCCGTGGTCCGCAAGGGCATCAAGGCACACGGCTGGGAGATCGTCGGGTTCCGCAACGGGTGGCAGGGCCCGATCGAGAACCTCACCAAGGAGATCGGCCTCGCGGACGTCGAGGAGATCCTCACCCGCGGTGGCACCATCCTGGGCTCGTCGCGCACGAACCCCTACAAGGTCGAGGGCGGTGTCGACCGCATCCGCGAGACCATCGCGGCGAACAACATCGACGCCATCATCGCGATCGGCGGCGAGGACACCCTCGGTGTCGCGAAGCGCCTGACCGACGACGGCATCGGCGTCGTCGGTGTGCCGAAGACGATCGACAACGACCTCGGCGCCACGGACTACACGTTCGGCTTCGACACGGCCGTGCACATCGCGACCGAGGCCATCGACCGCCTGCGCACCACGGCCGAGTCGCACCACCGTGCGCTCGTCGTCGAGGTCATGGGCCGTCACGCCGGTTGGATCGCGCTGCACTCCGGTCTCGCCGGTGGCGCGAACGTCATCCTCGTGCCCGAGCGCCCGTTCAACGTCGACAAGGTCGTCGGATGGGTCGAGCGCCGCTTCGAGAGCGAGTTCGCGCCGATCATCGTCGTCGCCGAGGGCGCGATCCCCGAGGGTGGCGCCGAGGTGCTGCACTCCGGTGAGCGCGACGCCTTCGGTCACGTCCGCCTCGGTGGCGTCGGTCAGTGGCTCGCGGAGGAGATCGCGGACCGCACCGGCAAGGAGTCCCGCGCGGCCATCCTCGGCCACATCCAGCGCGGTGGCACGCCGACCGCCTACGACCGCGTCCTCGCGACCCGCTTCGGCTTGCACGCCGTCGACGCTGTCGCCGCTGGCGACTTCGGCACCATGGTCGCGCTGCGCGGCACTGACATCGTGCGCGTGAAGCTGTCGGAGGCGACGGCCGAGCTCAAGACGGTCCCGACCGAGCGTTACGAAGAGGCCGAGGTCTTCTTCGGTGCCTGATCTCTGGGCCTGACCTCTGGGCCTGACCTATGAGCAATATCCAATATATCGCTTATGCAAAAGACGTTTGCGGACGACCGCAAACGTCTTTTGCATAAGCGGGCGGTCCCGCTCGCTGGGACTCGTGCTGTGGCCGTGCGCTCGCTGACTGCGATGGTGAATTCATCATCCGTTGAGCAGTCAAGGGAGACCTGATGAGCGACGCGCGAGTCGTCCTGCCCGAGCCGGACGCCGACGAGACAGGGCCCTACACCCACCTGGGATTCGCCACCGCCAAGCCGGGCCGTGAGGACGAGGTCGAGGCGCTGATCCTCGGTCTCGTCGAGCCGTTGCGCGCGGAGCCGGGCTCGATCGAGTTCCACGTCCACCGCGACCGGGCCGACCGGTCGCGGTTCGTGATCTACGAGATGTTCCGGTCGAAGCAGGACCTGGAGAAGCACCTCGCCGAGCCCTACGTCCAGGAGTTCCGGCGCGCGATCCAGCCGCTCGTGGAAGGACCCCTGGTCCAGCAGTTCCTGCGCATGTCCAGCGACCTGCCGGCGGTGAGGTAGCCGTGGGACTGCTGATCTTCGCCGTCGTCACCCTGCTCTTCCTGCTCACCCGCAGGATGTGGGGCAGGCTCACAGGCAACCCGCTGCCGCAGGTCACCGCGCGTCCCGGCAGCGGTTTCCTGGCCGCTCTCGGCAAGTCGAGGACGCGGCCGAAACCGACGGTCGCCCCACCGAAGACCGTCCTCAAGGCACGACCGGCCCGCCACGACTGCGACGTGCTCGTCGTCGGCGCCGGTCCGAGCGGTCTGATGACCGCGGCACTGCTGGTCCGCCAGGGCGTCAGGGTGTGCGTGGTCGACGCCAACGCAGGTCCCGCCACGGAGTCGAGGGCGTTCGCCGTCCAGGCCCGCACCATCGAGTTGTTCCGCGGTATCGGACTCGCTGACGAGCTGCTCGAACGCGGCGTGGTCACGACCGGCATCCGCTTCCACATCAGGGGCAGGCAGGCCGGCGGCCTCGACTTCGATCGCGCGAAGGCGGCGACCACGCCGTACCAGTTCATCCTGATGGCGCCGCAGTCCGAAGTGGAGGAAGTGCTGCTCAAGGACCTCGCGCGCCACGGCGTCACCGTCAGGCGTGGCATGAAGCTCACCGAACTGAACCAGACCGAAGACGCCGTCACCGCGGTCGTCGGAGAGCGGACCATCACCGCCCAGTACGTAGTCGGCGCGGACGGCGCCCACAGCGCGGTCCGCCAGCAGCTCGGGCTCAGTTTTGAAGGCGACAAGTACGGCCAGCGTTATCTCCTGGCCGACTGCAAGGTCGAGTGGCCGCTGGACCACGCGCACTTCCGGGTGTTCATGAACCGCGACCGCATCGGCCTGTTCCTACCGCTGAAGGGCGCCGAGACGTCACGCGTGATGGTGACCGACTTCGGCGACCCCGGAGCGGACTTCGACCTGGGGATCCTGCAGGACGAGCTGCGCAGGGCGATGAACCTGCCCGTCACCCTCAGCGCCCCGATCTGGACCAGCCGCTACCAGGTCCACCTGCGCGGCGTCGACGACTACCGCCGCGGCAGAGGGTTCCTCGTCGGCGACGCCGCCCACATCCACTCCCCGGCAGGTGGCCAGGGCATGAACACCGGCCTGCACGACGCCGCCAACCTCGCCTGGAAGCTCGCGGCGGCGATCAACGACGACGTGGACCTGCTCGACACGTACTCCGCCGAGCGTCATCCGGCCGGCGTGCGGCTGCTGAAGTTCACCGACCGCCTCTACCGGGTCGCGGCGGGCCTGCGCGGCTGGCAGGCGTGGCTGCGCGACACGGCGGGGCCGTTCCTGATCGGACGGATGTCGGCGGCGCCGATCCCGCACCGCAAGTCGTTCCACCGCCTCTCGCAACTGAGCCTCGGCTACCGGCCCAGCGAGATCAACGTCAACGAGCTGCTCTACTCGCTCAAGGGGCCACTGGCGGGTCAGCGCGTTCCCGACGCCAGGATCAACGACCGCGAGCAGGTGTTCGACCTTCTGCAGGGCTATCAGCTGCACGTGATCGCGTTGTCCCGCAAGCACCTCACCGCGACCGAGATCACCGAGCACATGACAGCCCTGAACGAGCTCGCAGTCACGAGCCACCTCGTCGCCCGTGTCGAAGCCAGGCCGGACGGCCGGGTGCACCGCGCCGACTCGGCCCAGGTGTTCGAGCACTACGGCCTCACCGAACCGGACTCGCGGGCCCTCTACGTCATCCGCCCGGACGGCCACGTCGCGTGGCGCTGCGACGAACTCGACTTCGAGGCCTGCCAACGTTTCCTCGCCACGGTGCATAGCCCGGCCACACGGCAAATCCAAGCCGCATGACGAGAAGAGGGGCCCGGCGAACCGGGCCCCTCTTCTCACGCCATCGCCGGCGATATGTCCATGTGCACGCGATAGTCGACGATCTCGTCTCCGGACATCCAGATCACCGTCACGCAAGGCAACGCGAGCTGTTCGCCGTCCGGCGCCTCGGTCTCGATGGTGAACCGGCAGAACAGCTGGTCCCCGACCTCCGCGACCTGATCGACCACGTGCCGCACCCACGGCAACGCACCGGCGGCACCCGCGGTCGCCGCCACGACCGCGGCACGCCCGATCAGCGGTTCGTTGTTGCCGAACGTGTAGGTGGCGTCGGCAGCGAACCAAGCACCGAACGCTTCAGCGTCACCGGAATCGACAGCGGCACACATCTGCCGCACCATCTCGATCCTCATGGCTTCTTCTGCAGCGAAAGCCCGTGCCGCACCATGATCTCCGCGACCAGCTTCATGTCCCGCGGCCCCGGCGGCAGCTCCGACAACGCCTGGTAGTAGTTCTCCAGCCCCGGCGGCGACACGACGGCCACGACGCGCGTCTCCTCGTCGAACGGGTTGTGGAACATGTGCGGCACCCCGCGCGGCATCAGCAGCGAATCCCCCGGCCCCAGCACGTGTTCCTCGCCGTCCAGCTCGACGACGACCCGTCCCTGCACGCACGTGAACAGCTCGTCCTCGCGGCTGTGGATGTGCGTGGGCGGCCCGCCGAGGTTCGGCGGCACGACGTACTCGAACAGGGAGTAGGCGCCCTTGGTGTCCGCGCCGGTCAGCCGCGTGTAGATGCCCAGGCCGATCGCGCCGACGTTCGTGCCCTCACCGCTGCGGTAGACGTGATGCTTCACGGGGGTTTCCATGATCTCCAACCTCGTTTCGACTGATCCGGGCGAGCAACTGGGGCGTGACCTTGCGGTACGCCGACGGCGCGACCGGGTTGAGCCAGTGCGACGCGCGGGTCGTCCGGCCGATCTGCAGGCCGAGGTCCGCGAGCACCTCGTCGGCGTTCTTCAGCGAGAACGGGATGATCTTCGTGCCGCGGCAGTGGTGCGTGTTCGTCGCCTCGTCCATGAACGCGAGCTGCGCGGCCACGTCCGCCCGGCGCGCGGCGGCGTCCGGCAGCGAGAGCGCTCCCGCGAGGTCGGCCGCGATCCACAACGCCGCCATCTCCGCGTTGAGCGGGCTGAAGAACGACGAGTTGTAGCCGTTGAAGTACAGGCCCGGCACGCCGATCGGCTGGATCTGCCGGTACAGCGCGAAGTTGCCGCGCTCGTCGAACAGCCGCTCCTGCACGGAGCCCGGCAGGAACGGCACGCCCTGCGTGAACCCGGTGGCGCAGACGATCAGGTCCGCGGGCAGCACCGTGCCGTCCGAGAGCTCCGCGCCACCGGCCTTGAGCCGCGCGATCGTCCTGTCGCGGTGCACGCGGATCTCGCCCGACTCCACGCCCTCGAAGAACCCCTCGGTGGCAAGGCCGATCGCGCCCTTGACGATGTCCTCCATCTGCCCGGACGGCACCAGGTCGTGCCGCGCGAGCCCGAACTGCCTGACAGACACCGATCCGAGCGAGTTGAGCATCGAGCGTCGCATCCCGTTCGCGGGGCCGTGCAGGAACTTCTCGAACCCGCGCAGCGACCGGTAGCGGAACAGCGCCTCGCCCATGCGGGTCAGCAGCAGCATCTTGAAGTTGACGACGCCGCCGATCTTGCGCGGGACCTTCCACAGCAGCTGCCGCGCGATGATGTCGGTGCTCGCGGCGACACCGCTGATCGGCACCGTCACGTCGCACGCCGACTTGCCGTACCCGACGACGAGCGCGTGCTTGTCCCGCGCCTCCTCGACGTCGAGGAACTCGGTGCCCGTGAGCACTCGCCCGCCGGCAGCCTCGAACTCCTCACGGCCTGAGAACGCCGGCACGGACGGCTCGCAGAACACGCCGTTGGCCACGATCACGCTGTCGTAGCGATACGTCGTGCCGGTGTGCGTGGTCAGGTCCCACGCGTCGCCAACGGGCACGACGGACGTCACCGTCGTCTCCAGACGCAGGCAGGCATCGACGCCGAAGTGCCAGGTGTAGGCCTCCAGGTACGCCTGCACCTGCTCGCCGGTCGGCCACTCCGGCAGTTCCTTCGGCATCGGGAAGTCGGAGAACGAGTACTGGGCCTTCGGGCTCTGCGTGGTGAGGCCGGGGTAGCGCCTGGTGCGGCTCCACACGCCGCCGACGTCCGGTGTCCGGTCGAACACCTCGACCTCGTGCCCTGCCTGCAGCAGCACCTTGGCAGTGGTGAGGCCGGCGACTCCGGCACCGATGATCGCTACTCGCATCCTGGTCCTCCTGAGTGAGGATGTGACGGACCACACTGTGGAGCGCTGCCCTGGCCACGGCCAACCAGAAGTCCCGGCTAGTGGGACTCCCAGCGCCGGGTCGAGTAGGCGCGGGTCGCCGCCGCGGCCGCCATCCGCACGGCCGGGCCGATCCGGTCCGGGCGCACCGCCGCGCTCGGGCCGGTCACCGACAACGCCGCGGCGACGTCGCCACCCGCGCTGAAGATCGGGGCCGCGATGCAGCTGATGCCGACGTTGCCCTCCTCGCGGTCGTAGGCCCAGCCCTGGTCCGGGATCGCGGCCAGCTCACGACGCAACGCCGTCGGGCTCGTGATCGTGCGAGGGGTGCGGCGATTCAGCCCGGCGGCGATCACCGCGTCCACAGTGGACGCGGAGGAGAAGGCGAGGATCGCGCGGCCCAGACCCGAGCAGTGCGCCGGAATCATGCCGCCGACCTGGTCGAGCATCGGCATCGGCCGGTGCCCGGTGATCTTCTCGACGACCAGGACCTGAGTGCCGTCGAGGACGCCGAGCTGGACCGTGACGCGGGCGGCGGCGTAGAGGTCCTGCAGGAACGGCAGCACGGCCTCGCGCAGCTCGTGCCGCACGGGCACGAGGCTGGAGAGCTTGAACAGGCCGGTGCTGATCCGGTAGCGGTCGCCCGGTTTGTCGAGCCAGCCCAGCTCGATCATGCGGCCCGCCGTGCGGTGCACGGTCGAGCGCGGAAGCCCGGATCTGCGCACGAGTTCGGCCAGGCCCAGCTCGCGGTGGGAGAAGTCGAAGGCGTCCAGGATCGCCGCCGCGCGTTCGAGTGAACCGCTCGGCTCGGTTGACTGCGAGTCCCGGTCACTGGGACTCATCCTTGGTCGACCATTCGCACACGGCGACTGTAGGAGCTCATGGACGCAAACACCACGCGGGTCGCGCTCGTCGGGGGCGGCGCCGGCGGAATCGGTGCGGCGACGGCCGCGGCGCTCGTCGAGAGCGGGCACCGCGTCGTGCTGGCCGGACGCACCGAATCCACGCTGAAGGAGACGGCCGGGCCGCTCGGCGCCGACTACCTCGTCTGCGACCTCGCCGATCCCGGTGAGGCCACCGCCGTCGTCGGCACCGTCGCCGGCCGGTTCGGCTCGCTCGACGTGCTGGTGGTGAACGCGGGCGGGCCGTCACCGGGCGGGATCTTCGAAGTGCCGGACGCGCAGTGGCACCGCGACCTCGACCTGTTGCTGCTCGGCCCGCTGGCGTTGCTGCGCGAGGCGTTGCCGCTGATGGCGCGGCGCGGTTTCGGCCGAGCCGTGGTGATCACGTCGACGGCGGTGCGGCAGCCGCAGCCCGGCCTTGCGTCGTCCACGGTGCTGCGTGCGGCCGTGACGTCGGCGATGAAGCTCGCGTCGCGGCAGTTCGCGGCGGACGGCGTCACGGTCAACTGCGTCGCTCCCGGTGCGACGCTGACTCCGCGCAGGCTGGAGGTGTTGCGGCGCAGGGCCGAGGCGGCGGGCGTGGATCTCGACACCGCCGCCGCGCACGACCTCGCGGACATTCCAGCCCTGCGCGCGGCGGACCCGAGCGAGATCGCCGCCGCCGTGGCGTTTCTGGCTTCGCCACAAGCCTCGTACGTCAACGGCACCGTGCTGACCGTCGACGGCGGCCGCACCGAAACCGCAGTCTGAAAGGGACGATCGCGTTGGCCACCTCAGGACCCGACTTCGCCATGACCGACTTCCTCGGGGCGCTCACGCACGCGGTGCGCCCGGACGGAGGGCGTCCGCTGGTCGTGCACGACGACGAGCTGGAGACGATTCCCGCCGGTGCGGTGCCGAACCCGACCACGCTGCGGATCGCGGGCAAGCTGCCGACGTCGACGTTCGAGCTGTTCCGCCAGGTGATCCCGGCGGGCGAGAGCTCGGACATGCAGCGGCACTACCACGAGACCGTGCACTTCGTGATCTCCGGCGACGGCCACAGCGAGATCCAGCTCGCGGAACCGGAGAAGTTCGAGACGGTGACGTGGACTTCCGGCTCGTTCGTCTACACGCCGCCGTGGACCTGGCATCGCCACTACAACGACTCCACCGAGCACCCCGTCGAGTTCCTCACCATCGAGAACTCCCGGCTGCTCGCACTGTTCGGGCTCGCCCGCAGGCAGAGCGCCGGCCTCGCGACGTTCGACGAGGCCCGCGCCCGTTTCGACACGACATCTGGGGAGGACCAGTGATTCCCGAGCACGTCAGCATCTGGGGCGAACTGTCGCATGTGGACCACACCGTGCGGCACGTCGACGTCCCGGTGCGCGGCCACACCGTGCGGACCAGGATCCTGCAGGCAGGCTCCGGCCCGGAACTCGTGCTGCTGCACGGCACCGGCGGCCACCTGGAGGCCTACTCGCGCGACATCGCCGGACTGGCGGAGGACTTCCACGTCACCGCCTACGACATGGTCGGCCACGGCTGGTCCGATCTGCCGGACCTGCCGTACACGATCGACGTGCTGTCCGAGCACCTCGTGGGGCTGCTGGACGCGCTGGGCGTCGAGAAGGCGCACCTGTCCGGCGAGTCCTTGGGCGGCTGGGTGGTCGCGTGGGTCGCCGCGCACTTCCCGGACCGCGTCGACCGGCTCGTGCTGAACACGCCGGGCAACATCGCGAACAAGCCCGAGGTCATGCAACGCATGCGGGACAGCACGATGGCCGCTGTGCTCGACCCCAGCGAGGAGACCGTGCGCAGGCGGGTGGAGTTCCTGTTCCACCACAAGGAGATGGTCACCGACGAATTGGTGAACCTGCGCCGTCAGGTGTATTCGCGGCCGGGCTTCGTGCAGGCGATCACCAACACGCTCGTGTTGCAGGACCCCTTGGTGCGCAAGGACTTCGCGTGGGACCCGGCATGGGTGGGGAAGGTCGCGGCGCCGACGTTGCTGCTGTGGACCAGCCACGACCCGACAGGCGGGCTGGACGAGGCCGACATGCTGCTGGGGTGGCTGCCGGACGCGCGGTTGCACGTCATCGACGACGCCGGGCACTGGCCGCAGTGGGAGAAGGTCTCCGAGTTCCTCGACGCGCACCGCACCTGGTTGCTGCACGGAAAGGACCCGTCCTGATGGCCGAGATCATCGGATTCGCGGGGATGTCGCACAGCCCGTTCGCGACGCTGCTGCCGCCGGACGGTTCCGACGGGCCGGGGTCGGTGTTCCTGCGTGACGCCGACCGGGTGCGGCTCGCGGTGGAGAAACTGGAGCCGGACGCGATCGTCGTGATCGGGCCGGACCACTTCCACGCCAACTTCTACGACGTGATGCCCCCGTTCGTGCTCGGCGTCGAGGAAGCGGTGGGGTTCGGCGACTTCGGCAGCGGCTCGGGGCCGTTACCGGTGGCCCAGACGCTGGCCTGGTCGGCGCACAGCGGGCTGGCGGACGCGGGGTTCGACGTGTCGCTGTCGTACTCGCTGACCGTCGACCACGGCATCGTGCAGAGCTACGAGATGATCACCGGCGGCACGACGCTTCCGTTGGTGCCGTTGGTGGTCAACACGGCCGCGCCACCGCTGCCGTCGCTGGACCGGTGCATGGAGCTGGGACGTGCCTTGGGGGCCGCGCTGCGGTCGTCGGTGTTTCCCGGACGAGTGCTGGTGGTCGCTTCTGGCGGGTTGTCGCACTGGTTGCCGTCCAACGACCCGCGCGATCCGTCCGTGGTGGGGGAGCGGCGCGAGTCGTTGATCCGGGGGCGGGCGTACGCGAAGGAGTTCGCCGCGGCCCGTGAACCGCGGGTGAAGGCCATGGGCGGCAACCCCGACGCTCGCGTGAACGCGGTGTGGGACGGGTGGTTCCTCGACCGGCTGTCGGCGGGGTCGGCCGGTGAGGTCGCCTCCCTCGGGCACGAGGCGCTGGAGGACCACGCCGGCAGCGGCGGGCACGAGATCCGCTGCTGGCTCATCGGGCAGGTCGCCGTCGGCCTGCCGCTGGTGTGGACGAGCTACGAGCCCGTGCCGGAGTGGATCACCGGCATGGGCATCGGAACCACCTTCCCTGTCGTTTGACGGCTACCGCGTGAGATCCAGGGCGATGTCGGTGAGCATGTCCTCCTGACCGCCCACCAGGCGCCGGCGTCCGGCTTCCAGCAGGAGGGCCCGGACGTCGGCGCCGGTGCGCTGGGCGGCGGTGTCCGCATGGCGCAGGAACGAGCCGTACACGCCCGCATAGCCGAGGGTGAGGCTCTCGCGGTCGACGCGCACCGGGCGGTCCATGAGAGGCCGGACCAGGTCGTCGGCGGCGTCCTGGAGAGCGAACAGGTCGGCGTTGTGCTGCCATTGCTGGAGGTTCGCGACGGCGACGAACGGTTCGATGGGGCAGTTCCCCGCTCCGGCACCGAGTCCGGCCAGGGACGCGTCGACCCGTGTTGCGCCTTCCTCGACGGCGGTGATCGAGTTCGCGACCGCCAGTGAGAGGTTTTCGTGTGCGTGAATGCCGATCTCGGTGCCGGCGTCGAGGACGTCCTTGTAGGCGCGGATCCGGTCGCGGACGTCGTGGGGGAGCAGCCGGCCGCCGGAATCCGTTACGTAGACGCAGTTCGCGCCGTAGGACTCCATCAGCTTCGCCTGGCGCGCGAGTTCTTGCGGTTCGGCGAGGTGGCTCATCATCAGGAACCCGGACACGTCCATGCCGAGGTCGCGCGCGCCGGCGATGTGCTGCGCCGAGATGTCGGCCTCGGTGCAGTGCGTGGCGATGCGAACCGACTGCACGCCAAGGCTGTGGGCGCGTTTGAGGTCGTGGAGCGTGCCGATGCCGGGGAGCAGCAACGTCGTGAGCGTGGCCTGGGTCAGCGCTTTCGCGGCCGCCTCGATCCACTCCCAGTCGGTGTGGCTGCCGGGGCCGTAGACGAGCGATCCGCCGCTGAGTCCGTCGCCGTGCGAGACCTCGACGGCGTCGACTCCGGCCTGGTCCAGCGCCCTGGCGATCTCGGCGACCTTCTGGGGATCGATGCGGTGCCGCAGGGCGTGCATGCCGTCCCTGAGTGTCACGTCCTGGAGGTAGATCTTCATGCGCGCACCACCGCCTTCGCCATGGTCTCCGCGACTCGCAGTGCCGCGCTGGTCATGATGTCCAAGTTGCCCGCGTAGGCAGGCAGGTGGTCGGCCGCGCCCTCGACCTCCAGCAGCACGGTGACCTGGTGCGTCACCGGTTCCTCGGTGAGCGTGTGCGGCTGGTCGACCGGGTCGATCTGCACGGGCTGCTTGAGGCGGTAGCCGGGGACGTACGCGGCCACCTGGGTGATCATGTGCTCGACAGACGCGCGGATCCGTTGCTGTGTCTGGGGATCCGGAGCGTTGACGAGCGCGAGAACGGTGTCGCGCATGGTGATCGGCGGGTCGGCCGGGTTGAGCACGATGACGGCCTTGCCTCTTCGCGCGCCGCCCACGTCCGCGATGGCCTGCGCGGTCGTCTCGGTGAACTCGTCGATGTTCGCTCTCGTACCAGGGCCCGCGCTTCGTGACGAGATCGAGGCGACGATCTCCGCGTACGGCACCGGGGTGACCGTGTTGATCGCGGCGACGATCGGGATCGTGGCCTGACCGCCGCAGGTGACCATGTTGACGTTCGGCGCGCTCAGGTGTTCGTCGAGGTTGACCGTCGGCACCACCATCGGCCCGATCGCGGCCGGGGTGAGGTCGATGACTCGCTTGCCGTGCGAGGCAAGGATTTCGGCGTGTTTCGCGTGGGCGCCCGCGGAGGTGGCGTCGAACACGATCTCGATGTCCTCGAACCCCGGCATGCTCAGGAGGCCTTGAACACCGTCCGAAGTGGTCGGAACGCCGAGCTCGGCGGCCTTGGCGAGACCGTCCGACGCGGGGTCGATGCCGACCAGCGCCGCCACCTCCAGGGTGGTGGACCGCTTGAGCACCTTGATGACGAGGTCGGTGCCGATGTTGCCCGACCCGATGATCGCGACCTTCGTGCGCATCACGCCTCCTGCTTCGCGAAGGTGGCCCGCACGGTGCCGAGCCCGGTGATCGTCGCCTCGACCTGGTCGCCGGCCTGGACTCCCACCATCGGGCCGAGCGCGCCGCTGAGCACGACGTCGCCCGCCTTCAACGGAGCGCCGAGGTCCGCGGCGGTCGTGGCGAGCCAGGCCAGCGCGGTCAGCGGGTCGCCCAGGCACGCGGCACCGATCCCCGCCGAGCGTTCCTCGCCGTTGACGCTGAGCACCATCGACACGGTCTTCGGCACGATCTCGCCCAGAGCCGCCTGCTCGGTGCCGAGGACGAACAGCCCCGACGAGGCGTTGTCGGCGACCGTGTCGGCGAAGGTGATGTCCCAGCCGCTGATCCGGCTGTCCACGATCTCCAGCGAGGCCTTGACGTGGTCGACGGCGTTGGCGACGGTCTGCTCGTCGAACGGCCCTGCGGTGAGGTCCGCTTTCAGCACGAACGCCAGCTCCGCCTCGACCTTCGGCTGCAGCAGCCCGGAGACCGGCAGTTCGTCGCCGTCCTTGTACGCCATGTCGTCGAGCAGCACCCCGAAGTCCGGCTGGTCCACGCCGAGCTGCTGCTGGACCGCCGGAGAGGTCAGGCCGATCTTGCGGCCGACGACTGTGGCTCCGTCCGCGATCCGTGCGGCGATGTTGTGCTGCTGCACCGCGTAGGCGTCGGCCTCGCCGATGAGGTCCCGCACGGGCGCACATGGAACCTTCTCGCGCGCCGCCGTGGCCAGGCGCTCCGCTGCCATGAGGACTTCGTTCATGCCGCCCATCGTGACGGTGGTGGCTGCGTCGTGGGGACTTCCGAGTTCCGCTGACCGGAACTCGGTGGCACGATCAGGTGATGACCGAGGTACCGAACACCCTGCTGGGCAAGGTGATGTCGGTGCTGAACGCCTTCGGCGCCGACGACGACGAGCTCGGCTTCGCGGAACTGGGCAGGCGCACCGGCCTGTCGAAGGCGACGCTGCACCGCCTGCTGGGCGACCTGGTCGAGGTCCGCCTGCTCGACCGGGGCACGCGCGGCTACCGCCTGGGCGGCCACCTGTTCCAGCTGGGCATCCGCGCGTCGGTCGAACGCCGCCTGGTCGAGGTGTCCACGCCCTACCTGGAAGACCTCTACGAACGCACCCACGAAACCGTCCACCTCGGACTCCTCGAAGGCCATGAGGTCGTCTACGCCGCCAAGATCGGCGGCCACCGCCAGGCGTCCTCACCGTCACGTCTGGGCGGCCGCATGCCCCTGCACGCGACGGCGATCGGCAAGGCCCTGCTCGCCCACGCGTCGCCGTCGTTGCGCACCGAGATCCTCGGCTCCCCGCTGGCCCGCCGAACACCCCGCACGGTCGTCACGCCCGGCATGCTCCGCCGTCAGCTGACCACGATCCGGCAGACCGGCGTGGCCTACGAGTTCGAGGAGTCCAGGGTCGGCCTGGCCTGCGTGGCGTCGCCGGTGCTCGGCCACGACGGCGCCGTGGTGGCCGCGGTCAGCGTCGCCGGACCGACCACCCGGTTCGATCCCCGCACGCACGCGGCCTCGGTGCACGCGGCGGCGACGGGCATCGCTCTGACGCTGATCCGGCGCGCGACCCTGGCCGCTGGAACCTGAGGACGGCACCTGAAATCCAATATATCGGCGTCCGTTTTGCCCGACCTTATGCAAAAGACGTTTGCGGACGTCCGCAAACGTCTTTTGCAATGGGGTGGGTAAGCGCAGGTCAGAATGCCTTTGCGTCGAGGTAGGCGCCGAACGTGCCGAGCCAGTGGTCGGCCATGTAGCCGTGGCCGCCGAACACGTACGTCCACCCGGCCTCGCGGTGCGCGGCGGAAGCCGTCCGGGCCAGCGAGGCGTACCGGTGGTCGGCCGGCAGCGCCTCCGCGATCGCCTCCCAGTTCCAGGCGCGCGACAACGCGAGCCCGGCCAGGTGCGAGCCGTAGGGGTCGCTGGGGTCGTCGACCGGGTAGGGCTCGCGCAGCACCCGCCACCGTTCCGACTCGAGCTCCGGCAGGTAGGCGTCGAGCCAGCCGGCGAACTCGGCGGTGTCCAGGGCGCGGCGCATCAGGTCGGCCGTCGTCAGCGCGGGGGACAGGAAGTCGGCGGCGTCCGGTTCGAAGCCGCCGTACGCGGTCTCGTCCCGGTGCCACCGCAGCGCCGCGTCGACGCAGGCGGAGGCCAGTTCGGAGTCGCCGTTCACCTGGGCGGAGTCGTACACGAGCCCGGTCGCGAACGCGGTGTTGCTGTGCGTGCCGGTGCGGATCGGCAGGCGCGCCGCAGAGATCCATTCCAGCCATCGGTCGCGCAGCACGTCCGCGATCGGCGACACCGACCACGGCAGGCCCGAGGTGCGCAGTTCGGCGTCGAGCAGCAGCAGCCACGCCCAGCCGTACGGGCGTTCCCAGTGCCGTCCGGCCGGGGAGGCGAAGAACGAGGCTTCGACGGCGCAGTTCTCGGGCGTGATCAGCTTGTCCAGGGCGTTGCGGGCCGTGTCCGCTCCCGCGAGAGAGGGCCGCAGTCGCAACAGGCGCACGGCGAGCCACGTCTGGTGCACGCACGAGTGCCAGTCGAACGACCCGGCGAACACCGGATGCAGCACCCGCTGGGGCACCAGCCGGTCGTCGCCGTCGATCACGTGCGTCCAGTGCACCGGGTGGTCGCGCTGGATGTTGTCGATCGCGATGCCGAGCAGCCGGGTAGCGGTGCTGTCATCCAATCGGGTGGCGTCCATGGCCCACATCATGCAGTGCGACATCTCGATAGGGCAGGGGCAGATAGTTGACAAGTAACAGACCTCACCCGGCGGGCGGGGGATCGGCACACCGGCCGGGTGACGTGGAAAACACGTGCTGAACAGCTGACAGGCCCGGCAGGGTCTCTCAGTGTGGGACAACTAGGATGAGCAGCGTGAACTGGACCGTGGACGTGCCCATCGACACGCTTCCCGAGCTTCCGCCGCTGCCTCCCGAGATGCGCAAGCGCCTGGACGACGCACTGTCGCGCCCGGCCGCCCAGCAGCCCGACTGGCCCGACGCCGAACAGGTGCGTCGCGTGCGGACCGTGCTCGAGAGCGTGCCGCCGATCACCGTGCCCGCCGAGATCGACCGGCTGCACACGCAACTGGCGCAGGTCGCGAACGGTGAGGCATTTCTCCTGCAGGGCGGTGACTGCGCGGAGACGTTCGCTGACAACACCGAGCCGCACATCCGCGCGAACATCCGGACCCTGCTGCAGATGGCCGTGGTGCTGACCTACGGCGCGAGTCTTCCGGTGGTGAAGGTCGGCCGCATCGCCGGCCAGTACGCCAAGCCGCGTTCGTCGGGCATCGACGCTCTCGGTCTGCCGTCCTACCGCGGCGACATCATCAACTCCCTGGTCGCGACGCCCGAAGCCCGTGTCGCCGACCCCGGTCGCATGATCCGCGCCTACGCGAACGCCGGCGCGGCCATGAACCTGCTGCGGGCGCTGACCGGCGCGGGTCTGGCCGACCTGCACCGCGTGCACGACTGGAACCGCGACTTCGTGCGCACCTCGCCCGCAGGCGAGCGCTACGAGGCCCTGGCCGGCGAGATCGACCGCGGCCTCAAGTTCATGTCGGCGTGCGGCGTGAACGACCAGTCGCTGCACGGCACGGAGATCTTCGCCTCGCACGAGGCGCTGCTCCTCGACTACGAGCGCGCGCTGCTGCGCCTCGACACGACGCGCGACGAGCCCAGGCTCTACGACCTGTCGTCGCACTTCGTGTGGATCGGTGAGCGCACCCGTCAGCTCGACGGCGCGCACATCGCGTTCGCCGAGATGCTGTCGAACCCGATCGGTCTCAAGATCGGTCCGACGACGACGCCCGAGATGGCCGTCGAGTACGTCGAGCGCCTCGACCCGCGCAACGAGCCGGGCCGCCTGACGCTCATCTCGCGCATGGGCAACCAGAAGGTGCGCGACGTGCTCCCCGCCATCATCGAGAAGGTCGAGGCCAGCGGCCACAAGGTCATCTGGCAGTGCGACCCGATGCACGGCAACACGCACGAGTCGTCGACCGGCTACAAGACCCGGCACTTCGACCGCATCGTCGACGAGGTCCAGGGCTTCTTCGAGGTGCACCGCCGCCTCGGCACGCACCCCGGCGGCATCCACATCGAGCTCACGGGTGAGGACGTCACCGAGTGCCTCGGCGGCGCCCAGGAGATCTCCGACGCCGACCTCGCCGGCCGCTACGAGACGGCGTGCGACCCGCGCCTGAACACGCAGCAGTCGCTCGAGCTCGCGTTCCTCGTCGCCGAGATGCTCCGGTCGTAACACCTTCGGGACGAGTTTCCTGAAGACGAGCTGAAGAACGAAGGGCCCCGCGTCGAGAACGCGGGGCCCTTCGCCTTTGCCGTGATCAGAGGCCGACGATCGTGATCTCGGTTCCTCGCTTCACCCGCGTCCGCGGCGGGATCGACTGGTTCACCACGGTCGCGTTGTTGCTCTTGTTGAACTCGACCTTCACCTTCAGACCGGCTCGTTCGAGCTGCTCCTTGGCCTCCCGCACCTTCTGCCGGGTGACGTCGGGGACCTCGATCTCCTGGTTGTTCTGGTAGAAGAGCGTGACCCGCTTGTTCTGCGTCGGGTCCAGCACCGTGCCCGCGGGCGGATCCGTCCGCACCACGCGCGACCCGTTGTTCTCCGGCGCGTCCTCGCCACCCGCGTCGACCGCCTCCAGACCGGCGCGCTGCAGTTCAGCGGTCGCCTCGTCCTTCGTCTTGCCCGCCACGTTCGGCACGGGCAGGCGCGGCGGCGGGCCCTTGCTCAGGATGAGGGTCACCGGCGCGTCGAGGTCGAGCGCCGTGCCGGGACGCGGATCGACGCCCACGACCTTGCCGATCGGCACGGTGTCGTGGAACGCGTCCTTCGTGGGGTCCTTGGCCGTCTTCAGACCCGCGGCCTGGATCTCCTTGGTCGCGGCGGCCTCGTCGACGCCGGTGGTGATGAACGGCACCACGGGCCTGCCGCGCGACACGACGAGCTTCACCTGCTGGTTCTTGCGCAGCTCCGCGCCAGGACCAGGGTCGGAGCTGATGACCGTGCCGTTGGGGACGTCGTTGGACGGCACCTTCTCGACCAGCCCGGTGAGGTCGGCGTTCGAGAGCAGCACCATCGCGTTCTGCTCGGACTGCCCGGCCACCGACGGCATCTCCGTGTAGCGGTTCGCGCTGACGTACCAGGTGAACAGTCCGACGAGGACCACCACGACGGCGGCCACGGAACCCCAGATCGTGAAGAGCTTCTTGCGCCTCTTGCGCTCTTCCTCGACCGGGTCGACCTTCGGCTTCCTCTTCTGCGGGGGACGACGGCGCGGCGGTTCCGGCCGCTGCATCGTGCGCGTCGCCGAGTTGCCGACGGGGATGCCGGGAGGCGGCGTCGGAGGAGGACCGGTGCTCACCGTCGTCATCGCCGCCGAGTTCAGGGACGGCTTCGGCACCACCGGCCTGGTCAGCTCGGCTGCCGAGGGAGGAGTGGCGCCGACCGCGACCGGAACCGGCCGCATGATGACCGTCCTGTCGTTCTCGGGCGCCGAACCGGGCACCGGCACCGGCTGCGGAGTGAGACCGAGGTCCGTGCCCACGCGCTCCAGTTCGGCCAGGAACGCGTCGGCGTTCGCGGGCCGCAGCACCGGGTCGCGCCGCGTCGCCTTGCGCACCAGCGTGTCGAGCGCCAGCGGGATCTCCGGAACCGACGGGACGTCCGAGTTCACGTGCTGGTAGGCCACCGAGATGGGCGTCTCGCCGCGGTAGGGCGCCTGGCCGGCCAGCATCTCGTAGAGCACGATCCCGGCCGCGTAGACGTCACTACGCGCGTTCGCGGAGCCAGATTCCACCTGTTCAGGTGAAAGATAGGCGACGGTGCCCAGGATCTCGCTGTCGCTCGTGACGCCGTTCTCGGCGATCGCACGAGCCAGTCCGAAGTCGGCCACCTTCACCTGGCCACCGGGTCCGATCAGCACGTTCTCCGGCTTCACGTCCCGGTGCACGAGGCCGGCGCGGTGGGCAGCGCCCAACGCCGACAGCACCGGACCAAGCACGCTCAGCGCCACGGCGGGAGCAAGCTTGCCGCGCTGATTGAGCAGGTCACGGAGGTTGCCTCCGTCGATCAGCTCCATCACCAGGTACACCTGGTCACCGTCGACGCCCTGGTCGTGCACGGACACCACTGCCGGGTGATGCAACTGGGCCGCCGCGCGTGCCTCACGCTCGAAGCGCGCGACAAACGCCGGGTCCGCCGTCAGGTGCGGATCCATCACCTTGATGGCCACATCGCGATCGAGGCGAGTGTCGCGACCTCGATAGACGGTGGACATGCCACCGCGCGCGAGCACGGAGTCCACCCGGTAGCGCTGCTCCAGCAGTCCACCCATCACGTTCGAAACCGACCTCTCCACAGTGCGAGATGGTAAAGCTCAGGATGACCCGGTTGGCGGAAGGGCGTTCCCAGTTCGGTTATGGCATCGTGACCCCCGTGAGTGCGATTCCTGCCGCTGCGGATGTATTGGCTGCCGACCTGGAGGTTCTTCCTCTCCCCGAGGTGGCCGACCGAATGGGACTTCCGGTCACCCGGGTCCACCAAATGTTGCGCGACGGGCAACTGCTCGCCGAGCGGCGGGCCGGCGTTCTCGTCGTCCCCGAGGCGTTTCTCGCTGCCGGAGGGGTGGTGAAGGGTCTGCCCGGCACCATCACGGTGCTGCGCGACCAGAACTACTCCACGGACGAGATTCTGCGCTGGCTCTTCACGGAGGACGAAAGCCTCCCTGGCACTCCGATCGAAGCATTGCGCGGAGACCGTGGGCGTGAGGTAAAGCGCCGCGCGCAAGCCATGGGCTTCTAGGTCCCCGATCACAGAGGTTCCGGACGTCTCCGCAGGTGAGAGACGTCCGGAGCCCCTGCGCGAGGCTAAAAGAGCGGGGCTCACCCCGGAATCCCGTGAGTCGTCACACGGGCGAGGAGGGCTCGGCCGACGCCGGGCGCCGCCACGGCGAGCCGCCGTGAGTTCGGCACGGCCACACGCCGCCACAGCACCTCGCAGCCGACGAGCCCGAGGATGTCGCGGTACAGCGTGTACGCGGTCCGCACACAGGGCCGCGACGTCGCGGACAACATCCCGATGCCGGGTTCCGCAGACTGATATATCGCATACGAGTGCGCGACGAGGTCGTCGAGAGCCCGTTGCACCCGGTCGTTTGCGCGACGATGACGACGACACCATTGCAAAAGGTCGCGGTCGACGCCGTGCGCGCCGAGGACGTCCTGCGGCAGGTACACCCGGCCGCGGTCGAGGTCCTCGCCGACGTCGCGCAGGAAGTTCGTGAGCTGGAACGCCGCCCCGAGCCGGGCCGCGTACGGTTCGGCCTCCTCACGGGGCACGACGGTGCCGAGCACCGGCAGCATCTGCAGCCCGATGACCTCCGCCGAGCCGTGCACGTAGACGCCGAGCGCGTCGAGGTCCGCGTACTCCGTCACGTCGAGGTCCATCCGCATCGACGCGAGGAAGTCGGCGAGCAGCGACCTGTCGATGTCGTAGCGACGCATCGTGTCGGCCAGCGCGTGCAGGACCGGGTTCGACGGCGCCTTCTCCAGGAGCCGCTCCAGCCGGTCGAGTTCACCCGCGCGATCGGTCACCCCGGCCGCGTCGACGATCTCGTCGGCCCACCGGGCGAACGCGTACAGGGCGTGCACCGCGGGCCGCTGTTCAGGCCGCAGCAGCGTCGTGGCCAGGAAGAACGTCTTGCCGTACCGCGCGTTCACGCGGCGGCAGGCGGCGTAGGCGGAGCCCAGGTCCACAGTCCCGGGACTCATTCGTAACGAGAGGACAGGCCGAACGGGTCCGGCTTCACCAGCGAGCGCGCCGCGAGTCCCGACACCACCAGCGCGAAGAGCAGGTAGGCCCACGAGTACAGCGCCGTGTCGCCGTTCGGGAACGTCACCAGCAGCAGGAACAGCGACGCGGTCGTCACCGTGACCAGCGCGCCCGTGCTCCACGCGAACCCGGCGGCCAGCGCCAGCGCCCAGGTGAAGTACCAGGGCAGCGTCGCGGGGGACAGCAGCGCCACGGCCAGCAGCGTCAGCGCGCCGCGCCGGACGGCGTTGCGCACCTCGCCGTCGCGCGACGCCCACCACTGCGTGTACGCGATCCAGATCAGCACCACGGAGCCCAGCGCCCGCGCCACGCCGATGAAGATGCCGCCGTCGACGTAGACGAACCAGTTCACGACCATGCGCACGAAGTCGCCGACCGCGCTCGGCACCGACAACCAGTTGATGATCATCGACGAGCTGCGCAGCGCCGGGATCCAGCCGAGGCTCACCCCGGCGATCAACGTGCACACGAAGAACGTCCCGAGGAACGCGGCCAGGCCCGGCAGCAGCGCCTTGCGGAACTGGGCGCGCTTGTCGCCCTCCAGGCGCGCCGCCCAGATCCAGACGAGGAACGGGACGATCACGATCGCCGTCGCCTTCACCGAGAACGCGAGGGACAGCAGCACGAAGCCGAGAACGTGCCTGCGGTCGAGCACCAGCAGCACGCCGGCCGCCATCAGCCCGATCATCAGCAGGTCGTTGTGGGCGCCGCCGATCAGGTGGATCAGCACCAGGGGGTTCGCCGCGACCAGCCACAGCGCGATCGCCGACTTGCCGCCCAGGTGCCTGCTCAGGCCCGGCAGCGCCCAGCACAGCAGCACCAGCCCGCCCGCGAGGGACAGGCGCATGGCGACGACGCCGAGGATGACGCTCGCGTCCGTGATCCACACGATCGCCTTGGCGACCAGGATGAACAACGGTCCGTACGGTGCCGGCGTGTGCTGCCACACCCAGCTGACGTTCTCGCTGAGCGTGCTCTGCAGGACCGCGGGCCCGACCGTGTACGGGTCGTAGCCGCTCAGCGCGAGCTGACCCTGTGCCAGGTAGCTGTAGATGTCCTTGCTGAACAGCGGCGGCGCGAACAGCAGCGGCAACGTCCAGACCGTCACCGCGACCAGCACCGCGAAGTCGCCGATCTCACCCCACCGCACGAGGCGGCCGAGCCGGATCCACGCCCAGATGACGAGGCCGAGCCCGAGGTACAGGACCATGCTCGCGAGGTCGCGGCCGTGGCCGTAGCGCAGCCAGCTCAGCCCGACCTGGGCGAGCAGCGGATCGCGCTCGAGGATCGCGCCGGCACCCATGCCCCCGAGCGCGATCAGAGCCACGCCCAGCAGGCCGAGCATGGTCGTGCGGATGGGGATGGCGTAGGTGTTCGTGCGCACGACTGGATCAAGCTCCTGTAGAGGTGCCTCGGAGCTCGTGCGGGGTAGGGACGGAGTTGCTGCCATCGCCCGAACATCGTTGCACAAGGCGCTGAAGCGTCGGCAAGCAACGGGCCACACTGGTCACGTGGACTTAATCAAGCCGTCCGCCCGGGAAAGGTGATCAACTTCAGAACGTGCGCCTGGTGGAGCTGATCGCGAGGCCGGCGAGCCTGGCGGCGGCCGGTTCGGCCACCGGAGCGGCGTCGAGGGCGGCCAGCGCGCTCTTCGTCAGCTCCGCGATGCGTTCCTCGACGGCGTCGACGGCGCCGACCTTGATGAGCGTGCGCCGGACCTCTTCGACGGTGTCGAGGTCGAGGTCGGGCTTGCCCAAAGCGATATCCAATATATCGGCGCCGAACTGCATGCCGAGCGCGACGAGCAGCGTGCGCTTGCCCTCGGCGAGGTCGTCGCCCGCGGGCTTGCCGGTGACCTCGGGGTCGCCGAACACGCCGAGCAGGTCATCACGCAGCTGGAACGCGACGCCGATGTCGGCGCCGAACGCGCGCAGCCCGTCGATCAGCTCCGGCGAGCCGCCCGCCATCGCCGCACCCATGTGCAGCGGCCGTTCGACGGTGTAGGCGGCGGTCTTGAGCCGGTCGATGCGCAGCGCGGCGTCCGCGGACGAGTCGCCCCGCGCCTGCGTCAGCACGTCCAGGTACTGGCCCGCGAGCATCTCGGTGCGCATGTCCCGCCACGGTTCGCTCATCCGGCGCAGCACCTCCGGCGGCAGGCCGGCGGCGAAGAGCATGTCGTCCGCCCACGCCAGGGCGACGTCGCCGATGAGCACGGCCGCCGACATGCCGAAGCGCTCCGACGAACCGAGCCACCCCTGCTCGCGGTGCCGCGCGCCGAACGCGATGTGCACGGTCGGCTTGCCCCGGCGCACCGACGAGGCGTCCATCAGGTCGTCGTGGATCAGCGCGCACGCCTGGATCAGCTCCAGCGAGCTGACCGCCGTGAGCACCTCGTCCGCGAGTTCTCCGTCGGGATCGCCGCCCGCTGCCCGCCAGCCCCACCACGCGTAGGTCGGGCGGATGCGCTTGCCGCCGCCCAGCACGAAATCGGAGAGCGCGTCCACCGCGCTCGCGAAGCTCGGGTCCATCGCCTCCCCGGACGCGCGCCGGGAGGCCAGATAGGTGGTCAGCGCTGCTTCGACGTGCTGGGGCAGAGCGGCGTCGATGGGGTGGTGGGACACACGTCCATGGTCCGCTGTGTCCGGGACCACCCGCATGCCGGGGCCCGCGTACCACATGATGAGCTGGAGTCCCACCTAGCGGAAGACCCACTAGGGTTGGTCGCATGACGTCGGTGGTGGAGCGGCTCCGGGGAGAGTCACCCAAGTTCTCGGTGGAGTTCCTGCCACCTCGGGACGCGGAGGACGAGAAGGTCCTCTGGAAGGCGGTCCGCGAGCTGGAAGGCCTCGACCCGGCGTTCGTGTCGATCACCTACGGCGCCGGCGGGTCGCGCCGGGACCGCACGATCCGCGCTACCGGCCGCGTCGCGCAGGAGACGACGCTGCTCCCCGTCGCGCACCTCACCGCCGTCGAGCACTCGGTGGCCGAGCTGCGCAACGTGATCGGCTGGTACGCGGCGATCGGCGTGCGCAACATCCTGGCGCTGCGCGGCGACCCTCCCGGCGACCCGATGGGCGAGTGGGTCGCGCACCCGGAGGGCCTGAACTACGCAGACGAGCTGGTGCGGCTGGTCCGCGAGCTCGGCGACTTCTGCGTGGGCGTGGCGGCGTTCCCGTACGGGCACCCGCGCTCCGGCGACCTCGACACCGACCTGAAGTTCCTGCTGCGCAAGCTCGACGCGGGCGCGGACTACGCGGTGGCCCAGCTGTTCCACGCGCCGGAGCCGTTTCTGCGGATGCGCGACCGGGTGGCCGACGCGGGCTGTTCCGCGGCGATCCTGCCGGGAATCATGCCGATGCTCTCGCCGCGCGGCCTGGCCAAGATCGTGGAGCTGTCCGGCGCAGACCTGCCGCTCGACGTCGCGCGTCGGTTGGAGCCGTACGCGGACGACGTCGCGGGGTTCCGGGCGACCGGCATCGACATCGCGACCGAGATGTGCCAGCGGCTGCTCGACGAGGGCGTTCCCGCGCTGCACTTCTACACGATGAACAGGTCCAAGGCGACGAAGGAAGTGCTGGGGCGCCTGGGTCTGGTGACCCGCACCTAGAGGGTGACGTTGCGCTTGTGCGCGATGAGGGCGAGCACGACGACGATCAGCGCGGCACCGCCGGTGAGCCCGGCGACCAGCAGCGCCCAGCCGAAGAACGAGCTGGAGTTCTCGCCCGCGTACTGCACGGTGGCCTGCAGCATCGACGCCTGACCGGGTTTCGGAGACCACGCGATCGTGTTGTTCTCCTCCTCGCGGCCGTTGGTGTTCACGATCTGGCCGGGGAAGCTGACCTTCACCTGGATGTCCGCGCGTTCCACCGGGACCTGGGTCAGGTCGACCGACCCCGACAGCGTGACAAGATCACCCGACCGGCGGAAGCTGAGGCTGTAGCGGCTGTTCGACGAGCTGGTGGACGCCGACAGCGTCCGCATCTCGTCGAACGACAGACCGTTGAAGAACAGCTGCGTGCCCGCGTAGGACTCCACCCGGTACGGCTTGGTGGTGACGCGGCTCGCGAGCTCCGGCGGCACCTTGAGCTGCGGACCGGGGTCGTTGTCCTGCGTCGGAGGCGTGGCCGCGACGATCTCGCCGGAGATGCGGTCGTCGTCCGACACGGCCATGGCGGCGTACACGCGAACGCAACCGCTCAACGAAAACAGAGTGAGCAGCAAGAAGACCGGCAGCAGAAGTGCCCGGGAACGACGCACGCGGACATCCTGCCAGCATGGCCCAAACGACGCAGGTCCCCTCCGAAGGTCGTGAGCTTGACTAACTACCTTTTGGTGTGGAGGGGCGCGAGGTAGCGTCTCGAAACATGGCATCCGTGCACGAGATCAGCAACAAATTCGTCAGCGACTACGTGGCGCTGGACCCCATCACCGCCACCAGTCTGGGCTTCGCGGGAGCCGACGACCAGCTGACGGACCTCTCTCCGGAAGGGCACGCGGCGCGCGACGAACTCGCCGTCCGCGCTCTCGCCGACATCACCGCCGCACAGCCCGCGGATGCCTCGGAGGAAGCGGCACGCGCCGTCTTCCTGGAACGGACGGGCCTGGAGCACGAGCTGTACGAGGCCGGTGAGACCGAGTCCTCGCTGAACGTCATCGCGAGCCCGATCCAGTCCGTGCGCGACATCTTCGACCAGATGCCGACCGACACGCCGGAGCAGTGGGCCACGATCGGCCGTCGCCTCTCCGCCGTGCCCGCCGCTCTCGACGGTCTGCGCGCCTCTCTCTCACATGCCGCTTCCCGCGGGCACGTCTCCGCGATCCGTCAGGTCACTCAGGTCGCCAAGCAGTGCGACACCTTCGCCACGACCTTCTTCGGCCCGTTCGCCGCGTCCGCCAACGTGGACGGTTCGGTGCGCTCCTCTCTCGACGCCGGCGCCACCGCCGCTGCCGCCGCCTACGCGGACTTCGCCTCGTTCCTGCGCACGACGCTGGCACCGCAGGCGCCGGTCAAGGACGCGGTCGGCGAGGAGCGCTACCGCCTCGGTTCGCGCTACTTCACCGGGTCGCGGCTCGACCTGGCCGAGGCCTACGCGTGGGGCTGGGAGGAGTTCCTCGGCATCGAGGCCGAGATGAAGGAGGTCGCCGGGCGGCTCAAGCCGGGCGCTTCCCTGGCGGAGACCGCGGCGTTCCTCGACGAGCACCCGCGCTACCAGGTGCACGGCCGGGACGGTCTGCAGAACTGGATGCAGGAACTGTCCGACAAGGCCCTGCTCGACCTGCGCGACGTGCACTTCGACCTGCCGGACGCGCTGATGAACCTCGAATGCAGGATCGCCCCGCCCGGCGGTGCAGTCGGCGCCTACTACACGCAACCGACCGCCGACTTCTCCCGCCCCGGCCGCATGTGGTGGTCGATCGCCGAGGGCAAGTCGGTGTTCCCGACGTGGCGCGAGACCTCGACGGTCTACCACGAGGGCGTGCCGGGCCATCACCTCCAGTGCGCGACGGCCGTGTACCAGTCGAAGACGCTGAACGACTTCCAGCGCCTGGTGTGCTGGGTGTCGGGCCACGGCGAGGGCTGGGCGCTCTACGCGGAACGCCTCATGCGCGAACTCGGCTACCTCGACGACGACGGCGACCTGCTCGGCATGCTCGACGCGCACCTGTTCCGCGCTGCCCGCGTGATCATCGACATCGGCATGCACCTGGAGCTGGAGATCCCGGCCGGCACCGGCTTCCACCCCGGCGAGCGCTGGACGCCCGAACTCGGCCTCGAGTTCATGATGACCCGCACGCTCTCGGAGCCCGCCCACATCCGCGACGAGATCGACCGCTACCTCGGCTGGCCGGGCCAGGCGCCGGCGTACAAGATCGGCGAGCGCCTGTGGCTCGCCGCCCGCGAGGACGCGCGGACCCGCAAGGGCGCCGACTTCGACCTCAAGGTCTTCCACAAGGAAGCCCTGGAGATGGGCGCGATGGGCCTCGACACCCTCCGTGAACGGTTGGCCGCCCTCTGATCCACGCCCGTCGCGCAACGCTCTGACCTGCGCTGACCCACCCTTATGCAAAAGACGTTTGCGGACGTCCGCAAACGTCTTTTGCATAACTGATATATCGGCGGGCTGATATATCGGATGTCAGCGGTCGCGCCACGGCGCGTCCTGGGTCGTTACGCCGGATCGGCCCACCGGACGCGCACGCGGTTCGTGATCGGCTCCGGGTCATCGGTCCGCACGAACTCAAGCCACGGACCCGGCTCGGGCCGGACCGAGGCGAAGCCGTCCCCGTCGCGCGCCACCGGATGCCCGGTCGCCCTGGCCGACGCCAGCGGATCACGCGAGTCGACGACGACGGCCGCGATCACGCCGGGATATTCGGGGCGGGGTTCGAGGACGCAGAACTCGTTGCCCTGCGGATCGCGCAGCACCACCCACGGCACGTCGCCCTGACCGACGTCGGCGAGTTCGGCGCCGAGCTTCAGCGCTCGCGCCACGATGTCCATCTGGTGTTCGGGCGACGACGAGGCCAGATCGATGTGCACCCGGTTCTTCTCGATCTTCGGGGCGTCGCTCCACACGAACGTCAACTCGATCTCGTCACCGGCGAACTCGGACCAGAACGCGGCCAGGGCCGGGGGATCCGCCGCCTCGAACGTGATTTCCACGCGTACGAGGGTACTGTCTCGCGCGTGGCGAAGCTGGTGCTCGGACCCCTCCTGAGGCATGTAGACGAATCGTCCGCGACGGTGTGGGTCGAGACTGACGCCGCGTGCGAGGTCGTGATCGCGGGGAACACCGCGCGCACGTTTCAGGCGGGAGGGCAGCATTTCGCGCTTGTCAGACTCGAGAACCTCGGTGAGCGCACGGAATACGACGTCCGGCTCGACGGCGAGCAGGTGTGGCCGGAACCCGGCAGCGGGTTCCCGAAACCCGTCATCCGCACCGGCGAGGTCCGGCGGATCGCCTTCGGCTCGTGCCGCGCCGCGCCGACCCAGCCCGTCGGCCCCGACGCCCTCGACGCGTTCGCGCAGCGGCTCATGGAGACGCCCGAGGAAGAGTGGCCGCACGCGCTGATCCTGCTGGGAGACCAGGTCTACGCCGACGAACCCACCGAGGCCACCAAGCAGTGGCTGCGGGAGCGCAGGCAGGGCACGGAGGAACCGGACGGCGAGGTCGTGCACTTCGGCGAGTACGCCCGCCTCTACCACGAGACCTGGGGCGACCCGGAGATCCGCTGGCTGCTGTCGGTCGTGCCGACCGCGATGATCTTCGACGACCACGACGTGCGCGACGACTGGAACACCTCCGCGACGTGGCGCGCGGAGATGGCGGACAAGCCGTGGTGGCGTGACAGGATCCGCGGCGCGCTCTCCTCGTACTGGGTCTACCAGCACCTGGGCAACCTCAGCCCGGACGAGCTCGCGCGAAATCCCTTGTACGCCAAGGTGAAGGCCCAGGACACGGACGTGCTGCCGTTGCTGGAGGAGTTCGCCGAGGAGGCGGACAAGGAGGTGGAGGGCCGCAAGTCGACGTGGTGGAGCTTCCGCCGCGACTTCGGCCGCGCCCGGCTGCTCATGGTCGACACGCGCTGCGGCCGCATCCTCGAGGAGGACAAGCGGCAGATGGTCAGCGACGCCGAGTTCGACTGGATCGAGCAGAACACCGGCGGCGACGTCGACCACCTGCTGATCGGCTCGTCGCTGCCGTGGCTGATGCCGCACGCGCTCAGTCACTTCCAGTCCCTCAACGAGATCGGCGCGCGCAAACCGGGCTGGCAGGGCAAAGCCGCCGAGGCGATCAGGCAGGCGGTCGACCTGGAGCACTGGCCGGCGTTCCGCGAGTCGTTCGACCGGCTCACGCGGATGATCGAGAAGGCCGCGGGCAACGGCGCCGCGACGGTCTGCGTGCTGTCCGGCGACGTGCACCACAGCTACGTCGCCGAGGCCGAGTTCCCCAGGCCCACCAAGGCCGTGGTCGCGCAGCTCGTGTGCTCGCCCATCCACAACGAGGCGCCGAAGTTCCTGCGGCCGGGGTTCCGGCTGTCGTGGTCGCGCGGGGCCTCATGGGTGTTCCGCCGCCTCGCGACGCTGGCCGGCGTGCCGGAGGACCTGGTGCACTGGCGCAAGACCAGCGGCCCGCACTTCGGGAACTCCGTGGCGGTGCTGGACTTCGACGGCCCCCGCGCCCGCTACCGGCTGCTGTCGGCAACGGGCGAGGAGACCGCGTCCGTCCTACTTGGTCGCGAGCCGCAGTAGCGCCCACAGCTGCGCGATGGCGTCGTCGTCGCCGACCGTCGTGACCAGGCGGTCGGGCAACCGGCCCCACAGCCAGCGGTACATCGTCATCGGACTCGCCGACACCTGCGCGTCGGCGGTGTGTGCGTCCTCCGGGTCGACCACGCGCCACGCCGACGCGCCGCGCGGGCCGCAGCGCGTGAGCCACAGGTGGTCCTCGACCTGGATCGCCACGAGGCTCTCCCGCGACCCCCGCACCCCGAGCACGTCCAGCTTGTGCCCCAGCCACAACGTGAGCACCTCGTCGACGCCGTCGATCGCGACCTCGTCGGCGACGGCGCCGGGTTCCACGCCGGAGGCGCCCTGGACGTCCATGCGGTGCACCGTCGTCTCGTGCGCGAGCCGTCGCCGCCAGAACCCGTAGTTCTGCCGGTCGGGCCACCACGTCGCGCACGGCTCGTCCTCGTCGTGCGCCTCGAGTTCCGCGATCACGGCCTCCGCGCCCGACCTCATGAAGTCGAGCGTGTCCTCACCGGGTGCCGGGTAGTCCTGCCACTCCCCGGCTCGGGGTTCCCGGCCGAGCCTGATCCACGCCAGCACGCCGCGGTAACCGCCGCCGATGTGCCGCACGGTCTCCCCGAGGTTCAGACCGGGACAGGCCGGCACGCCCTTGTGCGGTGGCTGGCCGATCGCGGACATGGCGAGCAGTTCCGCCTCACGACGCAGGATGTCGAGAGAGTTCACCGCTTCGCCTCGCTCATCACGCGGTCGACGAGCAGCACGAACTGATGGGTCTGGCGCACCAGGTCGTCGGCCGTGCGCGCGTCGACGTGCCGGGTGATCCCCGCGAGCACGGCTGCCCGCGTGGACGACCACGACGCGAAGAAAGCGGCCCACTCACTCATCTCCGGCGCGAGCGCGCCGAGCAGCACCCACGCGCTGGTCGGCCTCGACCGCCCGCGATGGGGTCGTCCACGTAAGGCGAGCACTGCGGCGGCGGCGCGCAGTGCGGCGAGATAAGCGGTCGCGAACCGCTGCGGGGGCTCGGGCGTGCGCTCCGACTCGGCGAGCGAGTCGTGGGCCTGCCGCAGCAGGGCGAGCGCGGACGCGGGTGGCAACGGGATGGGGAAGGCTGCCGGATTCGAAAGATCGGCTGTCATCTCGGCCTCCTCGTGGCGTCGGTGGACGACGTCACCGCCGAGGGGAAGCCGGCGGCTCTCGGAGGTGGGGTGCTTCCCCCACCCCACCTCCGAGGCATGGTGAGACTCGAACACATGTTCGAGTCCCCGTCAGCGTAGCTCCCGGCCGATGGATTCCTCAACCCGCCCCACCACGTGGGCGCGAGTCGTGGTCTGATGGATACGTGAGTGCGCTCGAACACCCCGGAATCCGCAAGGTCGCGGAAGCCCTGCCGTCAGCCACCGCCGAACGCATCGTCGTGCTGCCGGACGCCGTGCGGACCGCGGCGGCCGCCGCGGAAGCGGTGGGCGTGCAGGTCGGCGCGATCGCGAACAGTCTGCTGTTCGCCGCGGTGCGTGACGGAGTCGCCGCCCCGCTGCTGGTCCTGACCTCGGGCGCGCATCGCGCGGACACGTCGATGGTGGCCGAACTCGTGGGCGCGGAAGCGGTGAAGCGCGCCGACCCGGAGTTCGTCCGCGAGTACACGGGCCAGGTGATCGGCGGGGTGTCGCCGGTCGGGCACCCGGCGCCGATCGAGACCATCGTGGACAGGGCCTTGTCCGGCTACGAGGAGATCTGGGCGGCCGCGGGTCATCCGCACGCCGTCTACCCCACGACCTTCGCGGACCTGGTGGCGCTGACGGGCGGACGCGTGGCGGTGGTGACGGCATGACGGCCTCGCCGCGCCTGGAGCGCATCGTCGAGATGACGGCCTCGGAGCTGAACGTGCGGCTGGGCGAAGCGCTCGCGCTGTACGTGACGGCCATGAACTACCCGCCCGGCACCGTCGAACAGCGCGCCCCGATGTGGCTCGCGCACATGATGCGCGAGGACTGGCGCTGCGTCGTCGCGCTGGGGGAGCAGGACGAGCTCGTCGGCATCGGTTACGGCTACCGCGGCGCGACCGGCCAGTGGTGGCACGAGCAGGTGCGGCGCGGGCTGATGCAGGTCTCGCCGCCCACCGTCGTCGAGGACTGGCTCACCGACTACTTCGAGCTGACCGAACTGCACGTGCTGCCGCGCGCCCAGGGTCGTGGCCTCGGCGAGGAGTTGTTGCGCCGCCTGATGGAGGGCGTGTCTTCCTCCCGCGTGCTGCTGTCCACGCCCGAAGGTCCGAGCAAGGCGTGGAAGCTCTACCGCCGCGTCGGCTTCGTGGACGTGTTGCGGCACTACCAGTTCACCGGCGACCCGCGGCCGTTCGCGGTCCTCGGCCGCACCCTGCCTGTGAACTGACTCGCCTGGAACCACCCAAGCCCCCGAGTCGCACCGCGGCTCGGGGGCTTGTTGTTGCGATCACCAGGTCCGCGCCCTACGCTCACTGATATGCAATATATTGGATATGGGTCACTGAAGGAGCGGGCGGCGGCCGAGATCCGGTCGGCGATCGTGCGCGGCGACCTGGAGCCGGGCACGCCCATCAAGGACGTCGAACTGGCGGAGAAGCTCGGCCTGTCCCGCACCCCGGTGCGCGAGGCACTCGCCACTCTGACCGACGAGGGCCTGGTCGAGACCAAGCCGCACGCGTACACCCGTGTCACCGCGCTGGAAGCGGAACCCGTGCGCGACGCCCTCGTCGTCGTCCAGTCCATGCACGCCCTCGCCATCGGCATCGCGGTGCCGAAGATGCCGGCCGAGGACATCGCCGCGATGCGCGCCGCGAACAAGGCCTTCAAGAAGGCGCTCGACGCCAACGACGCCGTCGCCGCGCTGGCCGCCGACGACGAGTTCCACGCGGTGGCCGTCCACCGCTGCGACAACTTCGCGATCGCCGCGACCATCGACCGCTTCACCCCGCTGGTGCGCCGGGCCGAGCACAGCCGGTTCTCCTCGCCGGACGCCCGCCACTCCGTCACCCAGCACCAGCAGATCATCGAGGCGTGCGAGAAGGGCGACCCCGCGCTGGCCGCCACCCTGGTCGACGAGAACTGGAACACCCTGGAGGACGAACTGTGAACAGATTCCCGCTCCTCTTCGGCCCCTCGCCGGTCCACCGTCTGGACCGCCTCACCGCGCACCTCGGCGGCGCCGCGGTCTGGGCCAAGCGCGAGGACTGCAACTCCGGCCTCGCCTACGGCGGCAACAAGACCCGCAAGCTCGAGTACCTCGTCGCCGACGCGCTTGCCACCGGCTGCGACACCCTCGTGTCGATCGGCGGCATCCAGTCCAACCACACCCGCCAGGTCGCGGCCGCTGCGGCCAGGGCAGGCCTGAAAGCCGTGCTGGTGCAGGAGAGCTGGGTCGACTGGGCCGACGTCGGCAGCGACCGGGTCGGCAACATCCTGCTCAGCCGCATGATGGGAGCCGACGTCCGGCTGGTGAGCGCCGAGTTCGGCATCGGTGTCAAACCCGCCTGGGAACAGGCGATCGAAGAGGTCCGCGCGAACGGCGGCAAGCCTTACCCGATCCCGGCCGGCGCCTCCGACCACCCACTGGGCGGCATGGGCTTCGCGAACTGGGCCGACGAGGTCCGCCAGCAGGAAGCCCAGCTCGGCATCTATTTCGACACCATCGTCGTCTGTTCGGTCACCGGCAGCACCCAGGCGGGCATGGTCGCCGGTTTCGCGAACGACCCGAACCGCCGCGTGCTGGGCATCGACGCGTCCGCCAAACCCGCCGAGACCCTCGCCCAGATCACCCGCATCGCGCACAACACCGCCAAGCTCCGCGAGGTCACGGTGTCCGAAGAGGACGTCCTCCTCGACGACCGCTTCCACGCCGGCACCTACGGCATCGCCGACGAGTCCACCGTGGACGCCATGCGCCTGGGCGCGAGCCTCGAAGGCATGATCACCGACCCGGTCTACGAGGGAAAGTCCCTGGCAGGACTCATCCACCTCGTGTCGTCGGGCGAGATCGGCCGCGACAGCACGGTCCTCTACGCCCACCTGGGCGGGCAGCCGGCACTCAACGCCTACAGCTCCCTGTTCCCCGCGTAAGTCACGCGCGCAGGCGCAGACCCTTCGGGGTGGCGCGGAAACCGGCTTCCTGCAGGACCGTCGCCAGGTGCGAGGTCAGCGCGACCTCGCCGTCGGCTCGCTGGACCGCCAGCTGGCCCAGCCAGCCGTCGCGGACGGCCCGGCTCAGGGCGTTCGCGGCGGTGCGCAGGGTCGGCTCGTCGTCGGTGAACGACAGCAGCGATTTACCTCCTCTCTCCACGTAGAGCGCCGGGGTGCCGTCGACCAGCACCGCCAGCGCGCCGGCCTTGCGGGCCGGCCGGTGTTTGCCCTCACCCAACGGATCCGGCCACGCCAGCGCGGCTCCGTAGGGCTGGGCTGGATCGGCCGCGGCGAGCACCACCGCGGCCTGGTCGGTCTGGGACGGCTGACCAGGAGGACGGGACAACGCCCGCAGGCGATCCACCGCGCCACGCGCCGCGAACTGGGCCGCGCCCAGCCCCTCGACGACATAACCGCGGATGACCTGACCCGACTCCTCCATGGCCCGCAACACCTTGTAGACGCCGCTGAACCCACCCGTCACGCGCTCGGTGTCCAGCGCGCCCCTGGTCAGCACGCCGTGGCGTTCCAGGAAGGCCTCGGCTCGGGCGTGCGCCCGGCGGGTCGGGTCCTCCGCCGGCGCGACCGCCAGGGACCAGCGACCGGCGGCGGTCGGCGGTCCCGTGCGCGAAGGCATGTCGGGACGAGCGGCGCGCAGCCGCGCGTAGCGGCCTCGCGGGGCCGTGCGGCGAGGCTTGTGCGCCGCCCCGCCACCGGACACCAGCGCGCGCAGCGGCGCCAGCGTGTCGTTGGTGATCAGCCCCGCCCACACCAGATCCCACAGCGTGCCGACGACTTCGGCGTCCGTGCACGTCACGGTGAGCGAGGCCCGGTCGACCACCTGGCGGAAGAACAACGCCCCGCCGGACAACGCCTCCAGCACCGCCGTGTGCAGCGGTGACTCCGGAATGGACTCCGGCACGAGGTCGGGCAGCAGCAGATCGGCCACGTCGGTCGGCGCGAGCGCGATCCAGCCGTCGCCACCGGCCAACGCGCCACACCCCGTCCACGTCACCTCGCCGGACGCCGTCAGCTCGTCCAGCAACGCCGGGTAGTAGCCGGGCAACCGGGACGGGAACAGCAGCGATTCCAGGGCACTCGCCGGAAGTGGCGCCCCGGCGAGCTGTTCCACCACCGAGAACACGTCGTCGACCGTCGGCGCCGACCGCAACCGGCGCCCCAGGCCGTGCCACTGCGGGAGGAACCGGCCCAGCGCGGCAGGTTCGACCGGCTCCACCTCGGACCGCAGCAGAGCCAGCGACGCACGACGCAGACGCCGCAACACGTCCGCGTCGCAGTACTCGGTGTGCGTGCCACCAGGCCGGAGCTCACCGCGCACCAGCCGGCCCGTGGCCGCCATGCGTTCCAGCACACCCGTCACCACGGCCACGCCCAGGCCGAAGCGGGCAGCGGGTTCGGAGGCGGGGAACGGTCCGTGCGTGCGGGCATAGCGGCTCAGCAGATCGCCCAGTGGGTCCGCCACCGGTTCGGTGAACGCCTCCGGCACGCCGACCGGGAGAGCGACACCGAGCGCGTCACGGACCTTGCCCGCGTCCTCGATCGAGATGCTGCGTTCCTCGCCGGCGATCCGGACCCGGATCACCCGGCGTTCGGACACCAGTTCGTCGAGCCACGCGCGGGGCACACCGCGTTCGAGCGCCTCCGCGTCGGAGAGATCTCCCAGGAACCGCAACAGGTCCGCGGTGTCCTCGGCGTGCCGCGGCCGGCGGTCCTCTGAGAGGCGCTGCAGGCTGCGTTCGACCTCGGCCACGACCTCCGGGTCGAGCAGTTCGCGGATCGCCTCCGAGCCGAGCAGTTCCGCGAGCAGTGTCGAGTCGAGCGACAACGCCGCCGCACGCCGTTCCGCCAGCGGAGCGTCCAGCTCGTAGAGGAACATGCCGACATAGCCGAAGAGCAGGCTGCGGGCGAACGGCGACGGTGACTGCGTCTCCACCTCGACCACGCGCACCTTGCGCGCGCGGACGTCCGACATCAGCTCCCGCAGGCCCGGCACGTCGTACACGTCCTGCAGGCACTCGCGCATCGCCTCCAGGACCACCGGGAAGCTCTCGTACTTCGAGGCGACCGACAGCAGCTGCGCCGACCGTTGCCGCTGCTGCCACAACGGGGTGCGGCGGCGTGGATCACGGCGGGGCAGCAGCAGGGACCGCGCGGCGCACTCGCGGAACCGGGCCGCGAACAACGCGGAGCCGCCCACCTCCGCGACCACGATCTGCTCGACCTCGTCGGGGTCGAGCAGCACGTCCTCCGCGCTCGCCGTCACCTCCACACCCTCGTAGTCCAGGGCGTCCGGCAGCCGCAGCACGATGCCGTCGTCGGAGTGCGCGGCCTGCACCTCGACCCCGCGCTTCTCCCGCAGGCGCGCCGCGATCGCGAGCGCCCACGGAGCGTTGACCTGGGCGCCGAACGGGGAGTGCACGACGAGCCGCCAGTCGCCCAGCTCGTCGCGGAACCGTTCCACCAGAACGATCCTGTCGTTCGGGACGTGCCGAGTGGACTCCCGCTGCTCGCCCAGGTACGCGAGCAGGTTGTCCGTCGCCCACTCGTCCAGACCGGCGGACCTGGCCCGTTCACGCGCCGCCGAATCCTCCATCGTGGACACTTCGCGCAGGAACTTGCCCATCGCCCGGCCGAGTTCCAGCGGGCGGCCGGGAGCGTCGCCCTTCCAGAACGGCATCCGCGCGGGCTGCCCCGGCGCGGGCACCACGATCACCCGGTCGTGCGTGATGTCCTGGACCCGCCACGACGACGTGCCCAGCAGGAACGTGTCGCCGACCCGCGACTCGTAGACCATCTCCTCGTCGAGCTCGCCGACACGCGAACCGGCGCCGTTCTCCGAGGCCGGGGTCATGACGGTGTACATCCCCCGGTCGGGGATCGTGCCGCCGGAGGTGACCGCCAGCCGTTGCGAGCCAGGCCGGCCGCGCAGCTCGGAGTTCACCCGGTCCCAGGTGATCCGGGGCCGCAGCTCGCCGAACTCCTCGGACGGATACCGGCCCGACAGCATGTCGAGCACCGCGTTCAGCGCCGAGTCTGGCAGCCCGGCGAACGGCGCCGCCCGCCGCACCAGCGCCGTCAGCTCCTCGACCGTCCACGTCTCCATCGCCACCATCGCGACGATGTGCTGCGCCAGCACGTCGAGCGGGTTGCGCGGGAACTTCACGGCCTCGATCGCGCCGTCCCGCATCCGTTCCGCCACCACCGCGCACGACACCAGGTCGCCGCGGAACTTCGGGAACATCACGCCCCGCGACACCGCGCCGACCTGGTGACCGGCCCGGCCGACGCGCTGCAGCCCGGACGCCACCGACGGCGGTGCCTCCACCTGCACCACCAGGTCGACCGCGCCCATGTCGATGCCCAGTTCGAGCGACGACGTCGCCACGACGCACGGCAGCCGCCCGGTCTTCAAGTCTTCTTCCACGGCCGTGCGCTGCTCTCGCGACATCGAGCCGTGGTGCGCGCGAGCGACGGACGCGGTCTTCTGCACCGTCATGCCCGACTGGCCGATGGCCTCGGCCGGGAACGACTCCAGCTCGGTCGCCTCTTCGGCGAGCTCGTTGAGGCGCGCGGTCAGCCGTTCCGCGAGCCGCCGCGAGTTCGCGAAGACGATCGTCGACCGGTGCGCCCGCACCAGCTCCAGGATCCGTGCCTCGACCGACGGCCAGATGGAGGTGCGTTGCTCGGCTCCCGCGGCCGACCCCGACACCTCACCCGTCGGCTGGCCGAGCACGGACATGTCCTCGACCGGCACCTCCACCTCGACCTGGATGACCTTGGGCGTCTTCGGCTGCACGATCGACACAGGCCGCCCGCCGGCGAGGAACGTGCTGATCTCCTCGACCGGCCGCACCGTCGCCGACAACCCGATCCGCTGCGCGGGCCGTTCGAGCAGCGCGTCGAGCCGTTCCAGCGACAACGCCAGGTGCCCGCCGCGTTTGGTGCCCGCCACCGCGTGCACCTCGTCGACGATCACCGTCTCCACGCCGCGCAACGACTCGCGCGCCGACGACGTGAGCAGCAGGAACAACGACTCCGGCGTCGTCACCAGCACGTCGGGGGGAGTGCGCCCGAACGCCCGCCGCTCCTCGGGAGACGTGTCACCCGTCCTCATGCCCACCGTGATCGACGGTTCCGTCACCCCCAGCCGCTGAGCGGCCTGCCGGATGCCGGTCAGCGGAGCGCGCAGGTTTCGCTCGACGTCCACCGCCAGCGCTTTCAACGGCGACACGTACAGCACCCGGCAGCGCCGTTTCGGCTCCGCCGGCGTCGGGGAGGCGGCCAGCCGGTCCAGTGCCCACAGGAACGCGGCCAGCGTCTTGCCCGAGCCCGTCGGAGCGATGACCAGCGCGTGTTCGCCCGCCGCCGCGGCCGCCCACGCACCTGTCTGCGCCTGGGTGGGCGCGGCGAAGGCCCCGGCGAACCACTGCCTGGTCGCCGGTGAGAATGCCTCCATCACGTCCATGGCGACCATCATGACGCCGGGGTCCGACAATTTCCGATCGCGCAGGTCCGAGCACCCGGCGAAGCCCTCTGTGGCACGATCACCGCAGTACGTCTGCGAGGGGAGCACGGTGCGCGTCCTGTCCGTCGACCTGGGCACCGCCAACACGGTTGCGGTGCTGTCCGACCACGGCGTGGTGGATGTGGACGGTGGGCCGACGATGCCCTCGTCCGTCTACCTCGACGAGGACGGCTCCCTGCGCGTCGGCAGGGAAGCGGAGCGGCGGTCGCGCCAGGACCCGTCGCGCTACGAGGCGAACCCCAAGCGCCACATCGACAAGGCGACGCTCAAGCTCGGCGAGCAGAACCTGCCGGTCAACGACGCGCTCGCGGCCATCTACGCCCGCGTGCTGGAGGCCGTCACGGCGCTGCTGAAAGGCGAGCACCTCGACGAGATCCGCCTGACGCACCCGGCGGAGTGGGGCCCGAGCAGGCGCAACAAGCTGCTGTCCTCGGCCAGGCTCGCGGGCATGACCGGCGAGCTCGTGCCGGTTCCCGAGGCCACCGCGGTCGCCTCGCTCAGCGGTGGCCGTCCGCTCGCGGTCTACGACTTCGGCGCCGACACGTTCGACGTCTCCGTGCTCGACGCCCAGCACCGCATCCTCGCCGACGGCAGCCTCAGCGACGTCGGCGGTCTCGACGTCGACCAGGCGCTGCTGGAGCACATCGGCCGCACGGTCTCCCACAAGGACCCGGCCGGCTGGCAGCGGCTGATGCGCCCGGTCACGGTGGACGACCACCGCGCCCGCCTCGGCCTTCGCGAGGAACTGCGTCTCGCGAAGGAGGACCTCTCCGAGCTGCCTCAGGTCGAGGTGCTGATGCCGGAGCCGTTCGAGAAGGTCGTCATCACGCGCGCCGAGCTGGAGGCGCTGGTCCGGTCGAGCCTGATCCGCACCACCGAGCTGCTCATCTCCACGGTGCACCGGGCCGGGGTCACGCCCGAGCACGTCTACCTCGTCGGCGGGTCCTGCCGGATGCCGCTGGTCGCGCAGATCATCGCGGAGAAGGTCGGCATCGTCCCGACCAACCCCGACCACCCGGAGACGATCGTCGCGACCGGCGCGCAGGTCGTGGACCGGGCGTCGATCACGCTCAGGGCCGAGGACGAGAAGCCGAAGTACGTCGAGCCGCCCACGGTCGTGACCGCGCCGGTCAGCCCCGCCGTGAGCGGGCCGCACCCGGTGAACCCGAACGTCAGCGGACCGAACCCGGTGGTCAGCGGCTCCTATCCGAGCGGTTCGTACCCGAGTGGTTCGTACCCCAGCGGCGCGTACTCGGCGAGCGGCGCCTACCCGGTCACCGGCCCGTACGCGGTGAACCCGAACGTCAGCGGCAGCTACCCGGCGAACTTCCCGCAGCAGGCGGCGAAGAAGGACAACAAGAAGGTCCTCATCGGCGCCGGCGCGGCGATCCTCGTGGTGGCGGGCGTCATCGGCGCGGCCTTCGCGCTGTCCGGCCCGAACCTGCCCAGCGCCGACGAGTGCAAGGACGACACCGCGCAGGACGGCCAGGGCTTCACGAAGTGCCTGCGCCAGCTCGCGGGCACCGTGCCGGACGGCGGCGGCTGCGAGAAGGCCGACTCCGCGCAGATCACCGGCATGGAGGAGATCAAGGGCACGGTCGTGAGCTGCACGATCCGCGACGGCTACGCGGTCCAGTACATCCTCACCGACAGCGTCACCGGCGCCGAGAACAACGCCGCCTCCATCTCGAAGTCGTTCCAGACCGACCACGTCGAGGCCGACTGGACCGGCAACGGCCTGGAGGGCGACTACCGCGCGGCCACGTCGAGCGGCACCGGCGTGCTGGTGTTCACCGCCAAGGGCCGTCCGATGTTCGGCATCCTCACCAAGACCGCCGAGGAGAACGCGGACGAGCTCAAGGCCGACGAAATGGCCGATTTCTTCGAGAAGTCCGTGCAACCGGGGGAGTAACCGCCCCTGATGGACCTGTCGGCGAGAGGTCCCGCCGTGTCACGATCGTGATCATGGTGACCGTCGCGCCGCAGGTCGAACGCGTGCAGCGCAAGGTCGTCCGGGTCCTGACCGGCACCCAGATCCTGGGGTCGGCGGCGGTGACGATCGGCCTCGCGTTCAGCACGCTGATCGCCGCTTCGCTGTCAGGGTCCGAGGCCGTCGGCGGGCTCGCGCAGACCGCGGCGGTCGCCGGTGCCGCGATGCTCGCCCTGCCAGGAGCCCGGCTCGCGCAACGCGGCGGACGTCGTCCCGCGCTCATCCTCGGCTACGGCATGGGCGCCCTCGGCGCCTTGATCGCCGCCGTCGCCGTGGGTTTCGGTCTGTGGCAAGTGCTGCTGGTGGGCCTCCTCCTGTTCGGAGGGGCGTCCAGTGCGAACTACGCGGCTCGTTATGCCGCAACGGACCTGGCGCATCCACAACGCCGTGCGCGCGAACTCTCTCGCGTGGTGTGGGCGGCCATGATCGGCGCGATCATCGGCCCGAACCTCGCCGATCCCGCGGGGAGGGCGGCCGCGTACCTCGGCCTGCCCGCGGGGGTGGGGCCGTTCCTGCTGGCGGCCGTCGTGCTCGTCGCCGCCGTGCTGGTGATCCAGTTCGGGCTGCGGCCGGACCCGCTGGTCGTCGTGAAGAGCACTCGACCGGTTGAATCTCCGGACTGCTGCGCGGGAGGTGCCAGCGGCGAGAGTCCCCGCGGCCTCAAGGTCTGGGCGACGCTCGGCCCGATGGCACGACTTGCACTCGTTGGTGTGACGTTGTGCCACACCGCGATGGTCGGGCTGATGTCGATGACGCCAGTGCACATGAACCACGCCGGGTCGTCGTTGCGCGTGGTCGGCATCGTGATCAGCCTGCACGTCGCCGCGATGTACGCCGCGAGCCCGCTCTTCGGGTGGATGGCGGACCGGCTGGGCCGCGTGCCGGTGCTCGCGATCGGCGCGTCGCTGGTGGTCGCGGCGTCCGGGGTCGCGGGCATGGCGCCCTCGCACGACGCCCCGCAGCTCGCAGCGGGACTGGCGCTGCTCGGGTTCGGCTGGTCGGCGGGGATGGTGGCGGGATCCGCGTTGCTGACCGAGTCCGTGCGGGTCGACGACCGGCCCGCCGCGCAGGGACTGTCCGATCTGGTGATGAACGTCGGCGCCGCCGTCGGGGGAGCGGTGTCCGGCATCGTCGTGACGGCGTGGTCGTACGCGGCGCTCGGGCTGATCGTCGGGTTCACCGCGCTGCCACTGCTCGTCATGTGCCTCTTCGCATCGCTGCGCAGGCCCGTTCGTTAGGGTCTCCCGGTGCGCATCACCATGTTCCGCAAACTCATGGCGGGGGAGTTCGGCCAGGTCAGGGCCGAGATGATCGCCCGCGACCACGTGCTGTCGTCGCTCGGGGGCCGTACCGCCGACGAGGCGCTGGAGGCCGGAACCGGGGGCAAGGAAGTCTGGATCGCGGTCTGCGAAGCGTTCGATGTTCCGGAAAATCGCCGCTGAACCGGGCGTCGGGAGTGTCGCGTGTGCTCGAACACGTGTTCGGCTACAGTGGCCCCGACCCCCGGCTTCGCAGAATTGTCAGACCCCGCCAGTAGCGTCAGGTCCAACATGACGAAGCAACGGCAGACGACAAAAGGTGGACCCAAGATGGCACCCGCAGCACCCGATCGGGACAAAGCGCTCGAGCTGGCCCTGGCGCAGATCGACAAGCAGTTCGGCAAGGGCTCCGTGATGCGGCTCGGCGAAGAGGGCCGTGCCCCGATCGCCGTGATCCCGACCGGCGCGATCGCCCTGGACGTGGCGCTCGGCATCGGTGGCCTGCCGCGCGGCCGGGTCGTCGAGATCTACGGTCCGGAGTCGTCGGGTAAGACGACCGTGGCGCTGCACGCCGTGGCGAACGCGCAGAAGGCCGGCGGCATCGCGGCGTTCATCGACGCGGAGCACGCCCTCGACCCCGAGTACGCGAAGAAGCTGGGCGTCGACACCGACGCGCTGCTGGTGTCGCAGCCCGACACCGGTGAGCAGGCGCTCGAGATCGCGGACATGCTGGTCCGCTCCGGCGCGCTCGACATCCTGGTCATCGACTCGGTCGCCGCCCTCGTGCCGCGCGCCGAGATCGAGGGCGAGATGGGCGACAACCACGTCGGTCTGCAGGCCCGCCTGATGAGCCAGGCGCTGCGCAAGATCACGGGTGCGCTCAGCAACTCCAACACGACCGCGATCTTCATCAACCAGCTGCGCGAGAAGATCGGCGTGATGTTCGGCTCCCCGGAGACCACGACCGGTGGTAAGGCGCTGAAGTTCTACGCCTCCGTGCGTCTGGACGTGCGCCGCATCGAGACCCTGAAGGACGGCGGCGAGCCCGTCGGCAACCGCACCAGGGTCAAGGTCGTGAAGAACAAGGTCGCGCCGCCGTTCAAGCAGGCCGAGTTCGACATCCTCTACGGCAAGGGCATCAGCCGCGAGGGCTCGCTCATCGACATGGGTGTCGACCAGGGCATCCTGCGCAAGTCCGGCGCCTGGTACACCTACGAGGGCGACCAGCTGGGTCAGGGCAAGGAGAACGCCCGCAAGTTCCTGCTGGACAACCCGGACATCGCCAACGAGGTCGAGAAGCGCATCAAGGACAAGCTCGGCATCGGCGCCACCCTCGACGCCGACGAGACGGTTCCCGTCGCGCCGGTCGAGTTCTGAGGTCGTGAGGGTTGGACGAGGCTGAGGAGCAGCGCAAGGCGCGGGACATCTGCTACGCGCTGCTCACCGCTCGGGCCCGCTCCCGGCAGGAGCTGTACGACGCCCTGCTGCGCAAGGAGATCAGCCCCGGTGTCGCCGAGGTCGTCCTCGGCAAGTTCGACCGCGCCGGTCTGATCGACGACGCGCAGTTCGCCGAGATGTGGGTGCGTTCCCGGCACACGTACAACGGTCTGGGCCGCCGTGCCCTGGCCATGGAACTGCGCCGCAAGGGCGTGGCGGACGAGGTGGTGGCCGAGGCCGTCGCCGCGGTCGACAGCGAGGCCGAGGAAGAGCGTGCCCGCGAACTGGTCCGCAAACGCCTGCGCACCATGTCCGGCGTGGACGAGACGGCGAAGATCCGCCGGCTCGTGGGTGCGTTGGCGCGCAAGGGTTATGCGGAAGGCCTCGCCTATCGGGTGGTGCGCGACGAGTTGCGCACCGCGGGGGCAGAAGCCTCGGCACTGGACGAGCCCTGGTCTTAGGCCAGGGCGGGTCCCGCCCACGTGTTCGTTGGCGTGCCGTAACCGATCACGCCATTGCGGTGGTTCGCTCCGAGTAGCCTGAAAAGCGTGAGCACTACTCCCGACGCGTCGTCCGCCGTGACCCCCACGGTCTCCGATCTGCTCTGCTTCGACCTCTACACGACATCGCGAGCGGTCACCGGCTTCTACCGGCCGATCCTCGACAAGGCGGGCATCACCTACCCGCAGTTCCTGGTGATGCTGCTGCTGTGGGAACGGGACTCGAGGCCGATCCGGGAGCTCGTGCACGAACTCGACCTGGAGTACAGCACGCTCTCGCCGTTGATCAAGCGGCTGGAGAAGAGCGGTCTGCTGGTGCGCGTCACGCACCCCGACGACGAGCGCTCGGTGCTCGTGCAGCTCACGGACAAGGGCCGTGACCTGCGGTGGATCGGTGCCGAGATGTTCACTCAGCTCGGTCAGGCGCTCGGCATGACGCTGGAGGAGATCACCGTCCTCCGCAAGGCGCTGAACCGGGTCAAGCGCGGCACCGAGCGCCAGTGAGCTGAAACACATCGCGTGCGAGGTAACTCGTCGGGTAACTTACATCGTGCACGACCTAATCGAGCGCGATGCACCACCGTCACGGTGCCCGACGAGAGTGAGAGACCAATGCGAGTTCGCAAGGTGTTCGCGGTTCTGGGGACGCTGCTGGCGCTGGCCGCCGTTGTTCCGTCCGGCGCCGGTGCTGCGGAGGAGACCGAGAAGCAGGGCGCCAAGAAGCCGACCGTCGTGCTGGTGCACGGTGCGTTCGCCGACGCCTCCAGCTGGAACGGTGTCGTGGAGCGCCTGCAGCGCAAGGGATTCCCGGTCGTCGCGGTCGCGAACCCGCTGAGGTCCGTCACCGGCGACGCCGACTACCTGCGCAAGGTGCTCGCCTCGATCGACGGCCCGATCGTCCTCGTCGGACACTCCTACGGCGGCATGGTCGGGTCGCAGGCCGCGCTCGGCAACCCGAACGTGAAGTCGCTCGTCTACGTTGCTGCGTTCGCGCCGGAGAAGGGCGAGAGCGCTCTCGAACTGTCGAACAAGTTCCCGGGCAGCACCCTCGGCGACACGTTGTCGGCCATCGACATCGGTGACGGCAGCAAGGACCTGACGATCCAGCAGGACAAGTACTGGCAGCAGTTCGCGGCCGACGTGTCCCGCAAGGACGCGACGCTGGCGGCGGCGACACAGCGGCCGATCAACGACACAGCGCTGACCGAGAAGGCCGGCGAGCCCGCGTGGCACACCATCCCGTCGTACTTCGTGGTGGCGGGCAAGGACAAGAACATCCCGATCGCCGCGCAGAAGTGGATGGCCGAGCGCGCCCACGCCCGTGCGGTCGTCGAGGTCCGGGGTGCCTCGCACTCGGTGGCGGTGTCGCAGCCGGACACCGTGGCCGACCTGATCGTGCGCGCCGCGCGGTAGTTCTGAAGGCGAAAGACGGGGAATCCGGGACGCGGGCAGGGGCGTCCCGGATTCCCCGCGTTCTCAGGGCTTCGCGAGCGCGCAGCCGGGTAGCGCCAGGTTCAGCGTCGTGCCGGGGCCGAAGCAGGAGACGAAGCCGAAGGTCTGCTGGCCGTAGTTGATGCCCTTGCGGACGGTGATCCTGCCGCCGGCGTCGACCTCGCACGGGTTGTTCATCGTGCAGCGGCCGCCGCTCTCGTTGCCGGTGTTGTTGACGCCGACGACCTTGCCGCTCGCGTCGTCGATGATCGGCGAGCCCGACGTGCCGCCGATGGTGTCGCACGAGGGCGTGTAGCGCAGCGAGTCGCGCCACGTCCAGCTTGCTTCCTTGACCTGGTGGACGAAACCGTCGATCTGGCAGGAGTAGATCTTCTTCCAGTACCCGGAGACGATCCGGATCTCCGTCCTGGCGGCGGGGCGCGAAGCAGACAGTTCGAGCGCGCGGCCACTGTGCTGCTGCTGGATCTGCTGGTACGTCGCGTCGAGCCGGTAGAGCGCGGCATCGGTGCCGGTCATCGTCGCGTAGACGATCTTGGAGCTCTTCAGCTTCCCGATCTCCGCGCCGGAGCCGCCGAGCAGCGTGAAGGTGCGGTCCACCGGCTTGTCGACGAACACCTGGCCCGGCTTCATGAGCTCGACGCAGTGGCCGTTCGTGAGGACGAGCGCCTGGTCCGAGGGAACCGAGGAAGGCAGGCGGACGAGCGAGCCGGAGCAGTTGCTGAGTTTCACCGCGCCGGTGAAGTCGACAGCGGCCTGTGCCGGCGCCGTCGTCACGCCGAGGACGGCGATCGCTGCGAGCAGGGTTCCGGCGAGTCGTCGTGCCATGTACGGATCGTAGTCGCTTCGCTACCTTCGGGAGTCGGCTGACTGGCCGATCGTAACTCGATCGAGTGACGCTGCCGGGTGGCGCTAACGGGTAAAGCAGACCAATCGACGTCGTGGTCACACATCGCAACCGCCAGGAGCCGTGATGACCTATCCGACGCCCGTCTACGCCCCGCCTCCGGCCGCACCGCAGAAGCCCACACGATTCGGTGCGCTCGCCTGGGCCGCGGTGATCCTCGGGATCGTCGGTGTCGTCGGCTCGTGGGTCATCTTCCTCAACAACCTCACCGCGATCGCCGCGTTCGTCGGGATCGTGCTCGGCGTCATCGCGTTGTTCGGCACCCGCAAGGTTCTCGCGGCGATCGGTGTCGTCCTGTGCGTCCTGGCGATCGTCTTCACCGTGGTGGCGCAGCAGGCCGCGGTCGAGGAACTCGACAAGATCTTCAACGGTGACGTGAACCAGGGCCAGGTCGGCGCGCCCGGCGAGACCGCCCGGCAGGACGCGATCGCCGAGAACCCGACCTGGGGCAAGCGGTACTCGTGGGCGAACGGCCTCTCCGTAGACGTCGCCGCGCCGGTCGCGTGCACGCCCGGTCAGTACGCGGCGCCGCCGAACATCGCCCGCGCGGTGAAGTTCGAGATCACCATCACCAACGGGACGAGCGCCACGTTCGAGACCGCGCTGATGTCGGTCGGCACCGACGCGCAGTTCAACGGGCAGAAGGCCGACATGGTGTTCGACAGCAGCGGCGGCTGCGACAGCACGTTCGACTCGGCGACCGTGCTGCCGGGCAAGACCTACACCTTCCACGTCGCGTACGCGGTCGGCGCGCAGCCCGGTGAGATGCAGCTCGTGTTCGAGCCGACCTTCAACTCCGACAAGGCGGCGTTCGTCGGCCAGGCGTAAACCGTTCGCTCGCGGGCGGGCGAACGGGATACAAAACGGGGCATGTTGCGCAAGTACCCGCGAACGCCCCACCTGGAGGGCTCGCGCCTGCAACCGGGCGACTAGGACCTCGACCAGGTGCCGTTCCGCGCGATCGCGGGGCGGCACCTCGTCGTCGAGGAGAAGCTCGACGGTGCCAACGCGGGCATCAGCTTCGACTCCGGCGGTGTGCTGAAACTCCAGTCACGCGGCCATTTCCTGGCGGGCGGGCCGCGGGAACGGCAGTTCGCGCCGTTGAAGGCGTGGGCCGCGACGCACCAGGGCGTGCTGTGGGAGAGGCTCGGCACGCGGTACGTGCTCTACGGGGAATGGTTGTACGCCAAGCACACCGTGTTCTACGACGCGCTGCCGCACCACTTCTGCGAGTTCGACCTGCTCGACCGCTCTTCCGGGGAGTTCCTGTCCACACCGGAACGTCGCCGCGTGCTCGCCGGCACGCCGGTGGTGTCCGTGCCGGTGCTGCACGAGGGGCCGTTGCTCCGGTTGAAAAACCTGACCGCGTTGATCGGCCCGTCCCTGTGTCGCACGTCGGGGTGGCGTGACGCGCTGGTGGAGGCGGCGCGGGCGGCGGGGCAGGACCCGGAAGTCGTTGTCGCGGAGACGGATTCGGACGACGACATGGAAGGCCTCTACATCAAGGTGGAGGAGGACGGGCGCACGGTCGAGCGCTACAAGTGGGTGCGGCCGACGTTCGTCACCGCCGTGCTGGACTCGGGCAGCCACTGGCAGGACCGCCCGATCCTGCCGAACCGGGTGGTGGCCCGTGTTTGAGCAACTCTGCCCCACCGGTCCGCACTGGACTTTCGACTGGGACGCCGTCCGCTCGGCGTTCCCGTGGGTGCGCGCAATGGAAGACGTGCCGCAGGACCCGGTGCACCACGCCGAAGGTGACGTCGCCACGCACACCCGGATGGCCTGCGAGGCCCTGGTGTCGCTGCCCGAATGGCGCGCGCGTCCCGAACCGGACCGCGTGCGGTTGTTCGCGACGGTGCTGCTGCACGACGCCGCGAAGCCGTTCCGCACACAGATCGCGGACGGCCGCGTCACCGCGCACGGACACTCGCGCGCCGGAGATCTGCTGGCGCGCAAGCTGCTGTGGGAGATGGGACGTCCGATCGCCTGGCGCGAGCACGTCGCCGCGCTGGTGCGGCACCACCAGGTGCCGTTCTGGGCGTTGGAACGCCCCGACCTCGACCGCATCGCGTTCCGGGTGAGCCTGCTCGCGCGCAACGACGACCTGGCGACGCTCGCCCGCGCCGACATCCTCGGCCGGATCTGTGGCGACGCCGGCTCGGTGCTGGACAACATCGCGCTGTTCGAGGAGTACTGCCGCGAACGCGATTGCCTCGACCGTCCGCGCGCTTTCCCGTCCGACCACGCCCGCTTCCAGTACTTCCGCACGCCCGGCCGCGACCCGGACTACGCCGCCTACGACGACACGCGCGTCGAGGTGACGGTGCTGTCCGGCCTGCCGGGCGTCGGCAAGGACCACTGGATCGCCCAGCACCGTCCGGGCTGGCGCGTGGTGAGTCTCGACACGGTGCGCTCCCGGCTAGGCATCGCCCCTGACGGCGACCAGCGCGCGGTGGCCGCCGCGGCGTTCGAAGAAGCCCGCGTGCTCCTGCGCGCGGGGGAGCGGTTCGTCTGGAACGCGACCAACATCTCCCAGCAACTGCGGGAGCGCTGCATCGGACTCGCCGCCGACTACCACGCCCGGATCACCCTGATCGGGCTCGAAGCGCCGAAGAACGTGATCCACGCGCGCAACCGCGTCCGTCCGGAACCGGTGCCGGCCGCCGTGATCGACCGGCTCGCCGGCAAGTGGGAGGCGGTCGACCCCACCGAGGCGCACACCGTCGAACGGGTGGACACGACGCGGACCTCGACACGTCCGTAAGCCGCCGCAGGCAGCATCCGAGCCGCGCTCCAAGATCCATATATCGGTCGGCGGGGTCCGGCGCCGCGCGGCCTGTTTGCGCGTTCACCTTGATTATGTCAACCCGCCACCCCTGCTGACCTGGCCCTTAGCAATGACTCTTTGGACTTCGTCGTCAAAAGAGTCGTTGCAAAGGGGTGGATGAGGTGCGCCCGGCGGGCTGCGGAGGCCCGCCGGGCGCTGACGTATCGGTTGGCGAGGGCGGCAGCCGATATATCGGTGGGCAAGCGGTCAGCGGCGGTGTTCGCCGTGGTGGCCGATGGCTCGGACGAGCCAGAGGGTGCCCGCGCCGGCGACGACGAGGACGGCGATGCCGGTGAGGAAGCCGACGCTCGTGGACGAGTCGTCGGGCTGGGGCGGCGGGCTGCTGTTGGACTTCTGCTGCGCGATGGGCGGGACGTTCGTCATCTGCAGCGAGTTCGCCTTCACCAGGCCGGTGCCCTCCAGCAGGAGCATGTGCTTGAGCAGGAGGGTCAGGGCGGTCTGCGCGGCGATGCGCGCGGGGACGCTCCTGGTCGTCGCGCGGGCGTGGGCGACCTGGGTGATGAGCGAGCCGTCTGCGGCGCGGGACAGGTTCGCGTACATGCGGTCGAGCTCGTCCCCCGAACTGGACGAGATGGCGTTCGCCCACGACTTCTGTTCCGTCGTCGGTTCGACCGGGAGGTCCACGCCGATCTGCCGGGCGGCCTCGGTGACCGCCTGAGTCAGCTGGGTGTGCTCGGCGGCGAGCTGACCCGCGACCTTGCGGACCTTCGCGTCGCGGGCGCGATCGGAGCTCTCGCGGCTGGACGGTTTCTGCCAAAGTGAATGCTGGGTGAGCATCACGAGCAATTCCCGGTCCGACGGTTCTATGTTCTGGCCGATTACGCGTACCGCGTTCACCTGGGCCTTGGCCGTCACCAATTCGAGTGCCGACGGATCGACCCTGCCGGTGTTCTCCAGGACCGTCATTGTACGAATCAGCATTTGCACGGTCTGGTGGGCGAGTGTGCGAATTGTGGTGTTCTGCGTTGTTGCCCGCGTTTGCACGGCCATGACGAGAAGGCCGCCCTGGGTCTGCCGGACGATCGTCGCGTAGGCGCGGTCGTGGTTGTCCCCGGTGCGTTGCGCCATCTCGTCGATGAGCGCCTGGTGCTCACCGCTGACGTCGTTCGGCAGGACCACGCCGAGTCCTTCGGCGGATTTCAGGAGGTCGATGTCGAGTCGTGAATGCCCTTCGAAGATGTCCCGTCCGGCGTTGCTTATGCCTGAATTCGTCGTGCGTGCCGGAGCTTCTTTGCTCACCGGTATCAACCAAGAGTTTGCTTGGCGCAGAGATACCATGAATGAGCGGTCCGACGGCTGTACTTCTGTCGATTGCGCATTGGCCGGGACGACTCCGATGAAAGCCCCCAGAAATACGACAGACAGGATGGTAAACAGCGCTGCGTGCTGTCCCAGCGTGCCCAACCGGTGACGCATAGTGCCCGTTCCCTCCCGTGATCGAGCTGCCTTCAAAGGTGATACGCGCAGGTGAGGTCAGGGTTCACGGATGCGCTCAGGCATGCATGTGACGTGCATCACACGGCAATCTGCGAACCATTCGGACTGAATTTACGTACCCGAGAGGTTTTCGTGTTCGGGATGTACTATCTGGAGGATTCCATGCTCGGCCACCGAGTCGCTAGGTCTGCCGCCCGAAGCGAACCCGTCGCCGATATCTGGGGAGGTCGTCAGCTTCATGGGTGATCAGGGCAAGGTCGCACAAGCCCACCAGGACGAAGAATTGCTCACGCTGCTCTACAGTCAGTTTCAGCGGATGCTGTTCTCGCAGGTCCTGTGCCTGACCAACTACGACCGCCAGTGGACGGAAGACGTTGTTCAGGAGACGTTGATCAGGGCTTGGCAGAACTCCGCACATCTCGTTCGGGAACCCGGGATGTTGCGCGGTTGGCTTTGTACTGTGGCTCGTCGCATTGTGATCGACGGATGGCGAAGCCGACAGGCGCGCCCGCAGGAAGTGGAATTGTTGCGCCCGGACATCGCCGAATCTCCGGACGACACCGAACAGACACTTTCAGTGATGGTCATTACCGATGTAGTACGCCAATTGAGTGACGAACACCGTTCAGCCATCTACGAAACGTATGTCATGGGGCGAACGGTGAGGGAGGCCGCGATCGTTCTCGGAATTCCCGAAGGAACCGTCAAGTCCCGGCTGTACAAGGCGATGCACACGATCCGCCGGGCGCTGCAGGACAGGAGCTAGTGATGGTGACCCGTCAACCACATCACGAGCACGTGGGAGCAGGAGCAGGACAGGACCAGGACGACGAAAACCGCACGAGCCCGGAAGGGCCGTGCGGTGATGTCGCGGGGTACGCGCTGGGTGTGCTCGACCCGGCCGAGCACGTGATGTTCTCCCGGCACCTAGCCGGGTGCGAAGACTGCCGGCGCGACGTGGCCGACTTCGGCACGTTCGCGCCGATGTTGCGGCCGGTGCTGCGGGAGAACCCGCCCGGTGCGCGTCAGCCGTGCCCGATCGCTCGCAGCATCCTGCTGGTGGCGGCGGGCGTCGTGGTGGCCATCGCCGCGGTGCTGTCGGTCGTCGAGTCGCTGTCCTCGCACGCCGATCCGGTCGATGTCGGCAGTCTCACTCGAGCGCAGTCCACTCACGCCCAGCCGTTTGAGCTGCTCGGCCGTGTGTAACTCTCGCTGCGACACGGAGCGGGGGCCGGCGAGCAGGCAGGCGAGGCGGAGCCATCCGCGCATCAGCCTGGCCACGATCATCACTCGCTCCCACTCACCACTGCGAACAGCTCACAGTTCCGTTCACCGTTACCTGTGGGTAAGTTTGCCCGACGACGAAGCGCAGGTCTTTACGGTCGCTACCGAAGGAACCACCGAACCTTCGACCTGCGGTCCTCTCGGTACCGAAGGCAGGGGTAGACAGAGGTGACATCTCCACTGCTCGGCCGGGACGCGGAACTCGCGACTCTCGGACGCTTGCTGGACGACGCTGTGCAGGGAATGGGCTCCTGCGTGGTGGTGACCGGCGGGTTCGGCATCGGCAAGACAGCGCTGCTCGACGCGCTCGCCGCCGAGGCCCGCGGACGCGGGTTCACCGTCCGCCTGGCCAAGAGCGCCCGCCTGGAGAGCCACCTCCCCGGTGCCGTGGTCCGCCAGCTCGCGCCGTGCCTCGCCAACGAGCACGACCTGGAAGAGCTGTACGCGCGTGCCGCGAACTCCGCGCGCAAGGGCCCCATTCTCATGGTCATCGACGACGTGCACGTCGCCGACACCTTCTCCAAGCGCGCGCTCGCGTACCTGCGTCCACGGCTGCAGCAGATGCCGGTCGTCATCGCGCTGGGCGCGTCCCAGGGCTACCTCAACATCGACGAGGTCACGCTGCCCGAGATCGCCGGCGCCCACCCGCACCGGATCGATCTCGCCGGCCTCGACGTCGCGGCCATCGAAAGCCTCACCGAGACCTTTCCCGGTCGTGACGCGCGGCGTTGCCACGAGCTCACCGGCGGCAACCCCTATCTGCTCCAGGCCTTGCTGCGCGAGGAGGGTGAGGGTTCGGCGGCCGTCGGCGAGATGGTCGGCATGCGGCTGCGCGAGTACACCGGAGCCGCCGAGGTCGCGCGATCCGCGGCCGTCCTGGACGGCGACGCGGGCCTCGAGCTGCTGTCCGCGCTCACTGGCTTCGACGCGCTGCCCGCCGTCGACACGCTCGTCCGCCTCGGCGTGCTCGCCGACACCGACCCGCTGACGTTCCGGTATCCGTTCGTGCGCAACAGCATCCTGGCCGACATGCCGATCGCCGTCCGTTCCGCCGCGCACGCCCGCGCCGCCTGGCTGCTGTTCGAGTCGGACGCTCCCGACGAGCGCGTCGCCGAGCACGTGCTGAAGGCCAGATCCGTGCGCTTGCCGTGGTCTGTCGACGTGCTGCGCGAGGTCGGCGGCGTCGAGCACCTGGAACGGGCGCTCGAGGAGCACCTGTCCGATGAGGACCGGCTGGCGATCGAGGTCGAGCTCGGTCACACGGAACACCTGCAGGACAACGCACTGGGTCGCGATCGCGTCCGCGACGCCCTGGTGCAGTGCGAGGACCCGAACCTCGCCGCGAACGTCGCGCTGTCGTTGATCCAGCGCATGTGCACGGGCTCGGACGCGCACTTCGCGGTCTCACTGGCGATCATGGTCGTCGCGCGGCTGCTGCCGGAGGACCGGGACAAGGTCTGGAACCTCGTCTGCACCACCTATCTCCTGGCCGCCAACCGCAACGCGCACATGGCCAACTGCGCCGGCAGGTACTTCGACGACCTGGTCGGCGACGTCCCGAAAGACCCGAACCTCAAACGCGCCCGGTCGGCGTTGCTCGCGGTCGGCAACGCCCGCAGCGGTGACTCGTACGCCGAAGCCGTCGAGTACGCGCTGGAAGCACTCGAAGGCGACTGGGTCGACGTCTTCGGCGAGCCCTACATCTTCACGTTCATGGTGCCGGTGCTCGGCGACGATCCCGAGCACATCAACAAGTTCTGGCTCTCGCACAGCACCGCGCCGGTCTCGCACGACCCGCACCTGCGCCGCGGGATGCTCAGCATGATCGCCCGCGCCTCGACCTTCCACAACAGCGGCGACCTGGCCCGCGCGTACACGTTCCTGACGCCGCCGGTGTCGACCGGCAACGGGGACTGCCCCGCCGTCGTGCTCGCGACCGCGAAGCTGGCCGAGGTCTGCATCGAGATGGGGCAGTTCGACGAGGCCGCCCCGCTCGTCGCCGAGGACGGCGACTTGTTGCAGCACATCAACATCGTCTTCGCCCGCGGCCGGCTCAAGCTCGCGTCCTGCCACGCGGAGGGCGCGCTGGAGGACCTGCTGGAGGCGGGCCGGCGGCTCGCCGCCCGCGAGATGCCCAACCCCGCGCTGATGGCGTGGCGGCACCACGCCGTGCGCGCCTACCTGGCACTCGGCAACCGTGACGACGCCGCCAGGCTGGCGCACGAGGAACTCGACCTGGCCAAGCGGTGGGGTTCCCCGAGGGTGATCGGGACCGCGATGATGAGCGTCGGCATCAGTACCGACGACATCGACGTTCTCGTTGAGGCGGAACAGATCCTCGGCTCGTCACCGCACCGGCTGCTGCACGCCCAGTCGTCCTACTGGCTCGGCCACCACCTGCGCCGCAAGGGCCGCACCGAGGCAGCGGCCCCGCACCTGCGCAAGGCGTTCGAACTGGCTCGTCAACTGAGCGCGCACCCGCTGGCCAAGCTCGCGGGCGACGAGGTCCGCGACGAGGACGACCAGGTGCAGGGCCTGACCAAGCAGGAGAACCGGGTCGCGCGGATGGCGGCGCAGGGCCTGACGAACCGGCAGATCGCCGAAGCCCTGCACCTCACCCGCCGCACCGTCGAACTGCACCTGTCGAGCGCCTACCGCAAGCTCGGCATCACGGGACGAGCTGAGCTCGTCGCCGCCTTGTGGTCCTGACGGCGATCAGCAATCCCGTCAGCAACGCCATCATGATCACGGTGACGACCGACGACAGCACCAGGAACTCGTTGAGCCGCCCGCCAGCGAGGTAGGCGCCGAGCGCGACCGCGACGACCGCGCACACCGCACGGTCCATGATGGACTCCATCGACAGAAGCGTTGCGCGGTAACGGGAGTCCGGGATCGCGTCGTTGAGCAGCTTCTTCTGGAGGGGGAAGCTCATGCCCGCAGTCACGGAGAACAAGCACAGCAAAACGATCGTCACGACGCCGCCGGACGGCACGATGAAGCCGATCGCCAGCGCCATCACGACGGTCAGCAGGAACACCGACCTGGCCGGCCCGATCCTGCGCGACAGCCAGTGCGGGCGGGCGGCCGCGATCGCCTCGAAGATCGTCATCGCGGCGAGCACCGAGCCGTACCAGCCGACCGAGACGTCCTTCGACTCCAGCACCGGCTGGAACAGGTTCACCTGCAGGATCCGCACGAGTGTGAACATCGCGATGCCCTGGATCATCAGCAACAGCAGCCAGCGCGACGTCCTGAGCGAGCCGAACGCGCCACCGACGCCCGCGAGCAGCTTCGCCGTCTTGCCCTCCGGGCGTCGCCAGTTCGGAATCGGCGGCAGCCGCAGCGCCAGCACGACGGCGATCGCGGCGTTGATCGCGGTGAGCCAGTACGGCGACGGCATGTTCCACTGCATCAGCAGGCCGATCACCGGCCAGTACACGATCTTGCCGACCAGGCTGTACGACCGTCCGACGCCCTCGACCTTCAGGTAGAGGTGCCCGGCGTCGTGTGCGTGCAGGTACTCGTAGAGGTACGCGCTCTGAGCACCGGAGATCAGCGACCTCGCCAGCGCGATCAGCAGGAAGTGCACCAGGAACCCGGTGTAGTTCCCGGCGAGCACCGGCACCAGGTTCGCGACGACCAGCACGCTCGCGCCGAGCCACAGCGACGTGCGGTAGTCGAAGCGGTCCGCGACCATGCCGGTCGGGATCTCCAGCAGGCAGAACGCGATGTAGTAGATCGACTGGATGCCGAAGATCTCGGCGTCGCTGAGCCCGAGCTGCTTCTGGTACTCGTAGAAGATCGGGATCCACAGCAGCAGCCCGAAGAAGAACTGGAAGCCGTACGTCAGGCGGACGGCACGCGCCACATCCGGAGTCGCCGGTACGCGAAGACCCAGCATCAGATCGAGTACGGCCGCAGTTGCAGGACGTACAGGACGTCGTCGGTGGCGAGCCACTCGATGTCGACCGGCGAGTCGAACGTGTAGTCCGGCGAGAAGTGCGCCTGCAGCAGCCGTCCGACGATCGCGAGCCGTTGCAACTGCGCGTGGGCCTTGATGCCGAGATCTTCTTTCGCGTCACCGAGGGAGACCGTACGGCCGCCACCCTCCACAGTGGAGTAGAGGTACTGCATCGGCTGCTTCGAGCCTTCGACGACGTCGGTGACGTTCGGCGAGACGTTGACGTAGACGTTGCGGAAGTCGTTGCGGTTCATCGGGTTCGTCGTGACCATGACCCCGCCGAAGTCGGCCCTGACCTGCTCCTGGACCACGACGCCCATGAAGCAGTCGTCCAGCGAGATGCCCGCCTGCTGCCGGAGACGGACGCTGCGGGCGGACACGAGGGACGCCCACACCTCCTTGACCGACTCCACGATCTTCTCGGCGGTGGTCACGTGGTTGTACGACTCGTAGATGCCCGCGGCGGAGAACCCGGCGAGGTCCTCGGCGTTCGACGAGCTGCGCACCACGAACGTCCGCACGCCCGCGAGGTTCTCGACCAGCGCGGTGTCCAGTTCGGACAGCAGGTAGTCCGGCACGCGGGTCTTGCGGATCAGCTGCTGCAGCTCGACGCACAACGGCTCGATCTCACGGGCGTTGAGCTCCAGCGCCATCTTCAGCTTGCCGATGGCCTGCTGGATCTTCGGCGACGACTCCAGGAAACCCTGGTGCATCGAGAACGGGAGGGCGACGCCGCGCGGCACCCGCACCCGTTCCGCGAGCAACTGCTGGGCGGCGGCGAGCAGGTCGTCGTCCTCGGTCTTGTGCAGCAGCTTCGCCAGGTACGGCATGAGGTTGTCGCGCGGCGGACGCGGCACCGAGAAGAACCCGAGCAGACGGCGCGGCGACTCGGTGGCGAGCACGTGGTGCAGTTCGCCGAGGTTCGCGGCCTTCGTGCCGTAGCGGTGGCGGTCGTTGTAGCGGATCCTGCCGAGGGCGAGGATCGGGTTGTAGGTGTGCTCGGGTTCGTCGAGCGTGACGCGCTGCGCGTACCAGGCAGGCCGCTGGCCGGCGTCCTGCGGCTCGTCGATCAGCTGGAGCCCGACCTCGGCGCTGCGCGGGGACACCTCGTACTCGACCCACTGGCCGTCGAGGTTCTCCCGATCGATCAGGTCGAACGCGCCGATCTGGATGGCGTTCGGGATGGACCAGCCGGTCGCGAGGACGTTCGTGTGCGACAGGGGAGTGGTGTGCCCGGCGTTGATGATGCCGGCGAGCCGCGGAATGTCGTCCGGAACGCGGTGCATCACCACGATGTCGAACCACTCCAGCGTGTTCTCGCGGTACTCCTGCTCGCTGCGGAATGCGCGCAAACGGCCCTTCGTGATGCCGGGGTTCAACGCGACGAACTCAGCCGTCGAGAACAATTCGTGCGCCAGGATCCGTGGAAGCCTTTCCGCGGGCAGCTCCGCCACTTCCTGTTCCTGGAGATGGTTCGCCGGCTTGAAGAACAACGGCACGGCGGCGTCGACGTTCTTGCGCACCTCGGCGTAGAAGAACTCGATCATGTCCGCCGACATGGTGTCGACCTCGACCGTCTCCAGCGAGAACATCCGCCTGTCCTCGCGCTTGTGCAGCGACAGGATACCGAGGAAGAACCGCCGGTCAGAGGCGTGGTAGAAGCTCTGGTTGAACTCGTCGATCCGCGCGCGCATCTCGGTCTCGGCGATGTCCAGGATCTCGGTGCCGATGTAAAGCGCGTGGAACTCGTGACGTGCGTTGTTCAAGAAGTGGATCGTCCCGTTGTGCCGGTCGACCACCACCTTGACGAATGAATAACCACCCAGACTGCCGGACAGCTGGTTGAATGCCGACATAGTCAGCTGTTCCCCGACCAACCCCGCCACGTCGGCTTCCTGGACAGCCACACCCGCTCCTCTCGTGCGCCATTGCAACGAGCAAGTGTGACACCCGGGAGTTTGGGGTTATTCCGGTTGAAATCTCAATTGGCGGCCGTTCGGTTCACTTTCTCTTAAACTGTCGTCAAGTGGAGACCGGCGTCACCTCCCGTTGGGTGAACAATCCAACGTGGTGGGACGCCGGTCTCGTGATGTGAGCCGAACTTCCGGTCCGTGATCTGGGTTACCCCAGCCGGACGGACTCCCTGGCGAGGGTCTCGACGCGCTCCCAGTCGCCCTGCACGAGGGCGTCCTTCGGGGCCAGCCACGAGCCGCCGACGCAGCCGACGTTGGCCAGCGCCAGGTAGTTCGGCGCGCTCTGCGGCGTGATGCCGCCTGTCGGGCAGAACCGCACGTGCGGGACCGGGCCGCCGATCGACTTCAGGTAGTCGACGCCACCCGCCGCCTCGGCCGGGAAGAACTTCAGCGCGGTCAGCCCGCGCTCGGCCAGTCGCAGCACCTCGGACACCGTCGCCGCGCCCGGCAGGTAGGGCAGCCCGGTCGCGTCGGCGGCGTCGAGCACCCGGTCGGTCGTGCCGGGGGTGACGAGGAACGCGGCCCCGGCCTTCGCCGCCTGCTCCGCGTGCTCCGGCGCCGTGACGGTGCCCGCGCCGATCACGATCTCCGGCACCTCGCGCGCGACGTTCTCGATCGCGGCGAGCGCGGCAGGGGTGCGCAGCGTGAGTTCGATGACGCGAACGCCCCCGCGCAGCAGTGCCTGGGCGAGCGGCACAGCGTGGTCGGCGTCGTCGACCACGACGACGGGGATGACGGGCGACAGCGCGAGCAGGTCCGCCCCGGTGGTCACCCGAAGATTGTCACCGTTGGTCACGAGTGCACTCCTTGCCAGATCTCTTGGCCAGATCTCTTGATCGAAAACCGATATATCGCAGGCCGTCCTCGTGCTCGTCCTGCCTGCCCCGGATGCAAAATACGTTTGCGGACGAAGTCAAAAGACTCATTGCAAAGGCGGGCGGGCAGGGTCGGCGAGACAAGCGGTCGGCTGCTGTGGTCGGGCTGTGGGTCACGCTGAACCGCCCCTTTGCAATGAGTCATTTGCGGACGAAGTCCAGAGACTCGTTGCTAAGGGGCAGGTCAGCGGTGGTGTCGGAGCCAATATATTGGTCGTGCGGATGTCGGGACAGCGGGCTAGTGGTGCGTGACCGGGGCGAAGTGGTCGGCGGTGATGGGGCCGAACACCGTCGCACCGCGGTCGGCCGGTCCGACGCTACGGCGTAGCGCGGCGAACAGCTCGCGGCCCGTGCCCATCCACTCGCGGCTCGTCGGTGGGAAGTCCACCAGGGGGCGCGTGGCCAGTTCCTCCGCGGACACCTGGATCTCCAACGTGCCCGCGGTGGCGTCCAGCCGCACGACGTCACCGTCGCGGACCCGGCCGAGCGGGCCGCCGACGGCGGCTTCCGGGGTCAGCTGGATGGCGGCCGGGATCTTGCCCGAGGCGCCGGACATGCGGCCGTCGGTCACGAGGGCGACCTTGTAGCCGCGGTCCATCAGCACGCCGAGCGGTGGCGTCAGCTTGTGCAGTTCGGGCATGCCGTTGGCCTGGGGGCCCTGCTGGCGGACGACGACGACCACGTCGCGGTCGAGCTCGCCCGCCTTGAAGGCCTCCTGGAACGCCTCCTGGGTGGTGAAGACGCGGGCGGGGGCCTCGACGACGTGGTTCTCCGTCGCCACGGCCGAGACCTTGATGACCGCGCGGCCGAGGTTGCCGGTGAGCATGCGCAGGCCGCCGTCGGAGGCGAACGGGTCCGTGGCCGGGCGCAGGACCTCGAGGTCCAGGGAGCGGCCGGGGCCGTCGACCCAGACCAGTTCGCCGTCGGCCAGCATCGGCTCCTGGCGGTAGCGGTTCAGGCCGTGGCCCGCGACGGTGTTGACGTCGGCGTGCAGCAGGCCGGAGTCGAGCAGGGTGCCGACGACGAACTGGACACCGCCCGCCGCCTGGAAGTGGTTGATGTCGGCGCTGCCGTTCGGGTAGACCCGCGCGATCAGCGGCACGATCGCCGACAGGTCGTTCAGGTCGTCCCAGCTCAGGTCGATGCCCGCGGCGGCGGCGATGGCCACCAGGTGCATCGTGTGGTTCGTGGAGCCGCCGGTGGCCAGCAGCGCGACGACGCCGTTGACCACAGCCTTCTCGTCGACGATGTGCGCGATCGGGGTGTAGCCCTCGCCCTTGGCCATCTCGACGGCGCGGCGGCCGGCGTGCTCGGTCAGGGCACGGCGCAACGTGGTGCCCGGCGGGACGAACGAGGCGCCGGGCAGGTGCAGGCCCATGACCTCGACGACCATCTGGTTCGAGTTCGCCGTGCCGTAGAACGTGCAGGTGCCGGGGGAGTGGTACGAGGCGGCCTCGGCCTCCAGCAGGTCGTCGCGCGACGCCTTGCCCTCCGCGTAGAGCTGCCGGACGCGGGCCTTCTCCTTGTTCGACAGGCCGGACGACATCGGGCCCGCGGGCACCAGGATCGCCGGCAGGTGCCCGAACGACAGCGCGCCGATCAGCAGGCCCGGCACGATCTTGTCGCAGACGCCGAGCAGCACCGCGGCGTCGAACATCTCGTGCGACAGGGCCACACCGGTCGACATGGCGATGACGTCGCGGCTGAACAGCGACAGCTCCATGCCCTCACGGCCCTGGGTGATGCCGTCGCACATCGCGGGCACGCCGCCCGCGAACTGGGACACGCCGCCCACAGCGCGGACCGCGTCCTTGATCCAGGACGGGTACTCCTGGAACGGCTGGTGGGCCGACAGCATGTCGTTGTAGGAGGACACGATCGCGACGTTGGACTTGCGCAGCGCGCGCAGCGCCGCCTTGTCGCCGCCGGTGATTCCGGCGAAGCCGTGCGCCAGGTTGCTGCACGCGAAGCCGGACCGGGACGTTCCGTCCTGCGCGGCGGCGGCCACGCGTTCGAGGTACACGCGACGCGAATCGGCGCTTCGGGCGGCGATCCGGCGTGTCACCTCTGTCAGAACAGGATGCAGTTCGGTCATGGGGGTCTCCGGGTCATCACGGGCCGTGGTGGGGCCCTTACGAGACGACAACGGTGGCGTCCCACGGACGGGCGTGACGCCACACACAGTAAGTCATGGCTGGTCGCGGACACAAAAACGATTCAGTAGATGGGAGGCGACCAGTTTTGAATCTTGGCGTGTGGTGCTTGTCACATGGCTTGAGATTGGGCAGAGTGCGGGGCACGACCTTGGAACGGAGGTGTCCCATGAACTCCACGGAGATCGTCGAGCTGCGCCGGGTCATCGGTCAGATGCGGCATGCCGTCAGCAACCTGCGCGCCAGGTATGGCGACGTGGCAGCCGTTCAACGCCTGGCCAACGACGTGGAACGCATGGACATCGACGCAACCGAACTCGTCGACCTGAGCACCCCGAGGCAGCGCGAAGCGCCTCAAGTGGAACGCGAGGTCGTGGTCGTGCCAGACACGCCCTACGACGAGTCGCTCTGGAAGGACGCAGACGACGAAGGACTCGGTGGCTACCGCAACCGGACCTGAGCCGAGCTGACCACGCGGCCCCCGCCTGACGCGGGGGCCGTAGTCGTTCCTCCACAACGACGTGGACCCCCAGAAAGGTGAGTAATGGCGAGGGCAGAGATCGCCGCCAGGACTCTGCGCACGGACCGATGGTGGTTGCCGCCGCTGACGACATTCGTCGGCTTGCTGCTCATCTCGATCTACGCGGCGTTCCGCACGTTCCAGGGGGACTACTACTGGGTCGACCAGTACCACTACCTCACACCGATGTACTCGCCGTGCCTCACGGAGGAGTGCGTCCCGGCGGCCTCGCACTTCGGCCAGTGGTTTCCGGCGCTGCCCGGCTTCCTGACTCCGCCGCTGCTGATCATCCCGTTCCTGCTGGGATTCCGGATCACCTGCTACTACTACCGCAAGGCCTACTACCGCGCGGCCTGGGCGTCGCCGCCCGCGTGCGCCGTGGCCGAGCCGCACAGCAAGTACACCGGCGAGACCAGGTTCCCGCTCATCGCGCAGAACCTGCACCGCTACTTCTTCTACGCGGCCTCGCTCCTGCTGCTGGTGAACATCTACGACGCGGTCTCCGCGTTCAGCACCGGTGTGGGCCTCGGCAACCTCGTCCTGCTGGTCAACGTCGGCCTGCTGGGCGCGTACACGCTGTCGTGCCACTCGTGCCGCCACATCGCGGGCGGGCGGCTCAAGCACTTCTCCAAGCACCCGGTCCGGTACTGGATGTGGACGCAGATCTCGAAGCTGAACAACCGGCACATGCAACTCGCCTGGGCCTCGCTGATCTTCGTCTGCGTCACGGACCTGTACGTCGCGCTGGTCGCCTCGGGAACGATCTCCGACCTCCGCTTCATCAACTAAGGAGTGGTTTTGCCCGAGCTGGAAAGGCATTCGTTCGACGTTCTCGTGATCGGCGCGGGTGGTGCCGGTCTGCGAGCCGCGATCGAGGCCCGTGAGCACGGCCTGCGCACCGCCGTTCTCTGCAAGTCGTTGTTCGGCAAGGCCCACACCGTCATGGCCGAGGGCGGGATCGCCGCCGCCATGGGCAACGCGAACGAGAGCGACAACTGGCAGGTCCACTTCCGCGACACCATGCGCGGCGGCAAGTTCCTCAACAACTGGCGCATGGCCGAACTGCACGCACAGGAAGCGCCGCAACGGGTCTGGGAACTCGAGACCTACGGCGCGCTGTTCGACCGCACCAAGGACGGCCGGATCTCGCAACGCAACTTCGGCGGCCACGAGTACCCGCGACTCGCGCACGTCGGCGACCGCACCGGTCTCGAACTGATCCGCACGCTGCAGCAGAAGATCGTGTCGTTGCAGCAGGAGGACTTCAAGGAGTTCGGCGACTACGAGGCACGCCTGCGGGTGTTCCAGGAGTTCACCGTCACCGACCTCGCCAAGGACGGCGACAAGGTCGCCGGCGCGTTCGGCTACTGGCGAGAGTCCGGCCGGTTCGTGCTGTTCGAGGCACCGGCGGTGATCCTCGCGACCGGCGGCATCGGCAAGTCGTTCAAGGTCACCTCGAACTCCTGGGAGTACACCGGCGACGGCCACGCGCTCGCGATGCGCGCAGGGGCCTCGCTGATCAACATGGAGTTCATCCAGTTCCACCCCACCGGGATGGTCTGGCCGCCGTCCGTCAAGGGCATCCTCGTCACCGAGTCCGTGCGCGGTGACGGTGGCGTGCTGCGCAACTCCGACGGCAAGCGGTTCATGTTCGACTACATCCCCGAGGTGTTCAAGGACAAGTACGCGGACAACGAGGAGGAGGCCGACCGCTGGTACACCGACCAGGCGAACAACCGGCGTCCTCCGGAACTGCTGCCGCGTGACGAGGTCGCCCGCGCGATCAACTCCGAGGTCAAGGCCGGGCGCGGCTCACCGCACGGCGGCGTTTTCCTCGACGTGTCCACACGTCTGCCCGCCGAGGAGATCCGGCGGCGGCTGCCGTCCATGCACCACCAGTTCAAGGAACTGGCCGATGTGGACATCACCGCGCAGCCGATGGAGGTCGGCCCGACCTGTCACTACGTGATGGGCGGCGTCGAGGTCGAACCGGACACCGGATCGTCTTCTGTGCCAGGGCTTTTCGCCGCCGGTGAGGTCTCCGGTGGCATGCACGGCTCGAACCGGCTCGGCGGCAACTCGCTGTCGGACCTGCTGGTGTTCGGGCGCAGGGCGGGAGCCGGCGCCTCGGAGTACGTGCGGGCGATGACCGAACGCCCTGTGGTGCCGGAGGAACTCGTCACCGAGGCACGCGAGACGGCCCTCAAACCCTTCCAGCAGGAAGGCGGCGAGAACCCGTACACGCTGCACATGGAACTGCAGCAGTCGATGAACGACCTCGTCGGCATCATCCGCAAGGCGGGTGAGATGGAAGAGGCGTTGCAGCGGCTGGAGAAGCTCAAGGAACGCGCGCAGGCGCTGACCGTCGAGGGACACCAGCAGTTCAACCCCGGCTGGCACCTCGCCCTCGACCTGCGCAACATGCTGCTGGTGTCGGAGTGCGTGGCGAAGGCGGCGTTGCTGCGCACGGAGTCGCGCGGCGGCCACACCCGCGACGACCATCCGGGGATGGACTCGGAGTGGCGCCGGAAACTGTTGGTGTGCAAGGTGTCCGGTGACGGGGCCGAGGTGACGGAGAAGCCGCAGATCCCGATCCGGCACGACCTGCTGGACCTGTTCGACCGCAGCGAGTTGGAGAAGTACCTCACCGCCGAGGAGTTGTCATGAGCTACCAGGGGAAGTTCCGGGTGTGGCGCGGTGACGACTCCGGCGGTGCGCTGGAGGACTTCACCGTCGAGGTCAACGAGGGCGAGGTCGTCCTCGACATCATCCACCGGCTGCAGGCCACGCAGACGCCGGACCTCGCGGTGCGGTGGAACTGCAAGGCGGGCAAGTGCGGCTCGTGCTCCGCGGAGATCAACGGACGCCCGCGGCTGCTCTGCATGACCCGGATGTCGATCTTCGACGAGTCGGAGACGATCACGGTCACGCCGATGCGGACGTTCCCGATCATCCGCGACCTCGTGACCGACGTGTCCTTCAACTACACCAAGGCGCGCGAGGTCCCGTCGTTCGCGCCGCCGAAGGACCTGGCACCGGGCGAGTACCGGATGCAGCAGGTCGACGTCGAGCGCTCGCAGGAGTTCCGCAAGTGCATCGAGTGCTTCCTGTGCCAGAACACCTGCCACGTGGTGCGTGACCACGAGGAGAACAAGGAGGCGTTCTCGGGACCGCGGTTCCTCATGCGGGTCGCCGAACTGGAGATGCACCCGCTCGACACCGCGGACCGCGTCGACCAGGCCCAGGAACAACACGGGCTCGGTCTCTGCAACATCACCAAGTGCTGCAGCGAGGTGTGCCCCGAGCACATCCACATCACCGACAACGCGCTCATCCCCATGAAGGAGCGCGTCGCCGACCGCAAGTACGACCCGATCGTCTGGCTCGGCAACAAGCTGTTCAAGCGGTCTTAGCGACGGCCTGCGGTATGACCAGTCCGGACTCGTAGGCCATCACGACGGCCTGAGCCCGGCTGGTCAGCCGCAGCTTCGTCATCACGCGGTTGAGGTGCGTCTTCACCGTGCCCTCCGTGACCGTCAGCCTGGTCGCGATCGCCGTGTTCGTCAGGCCGGTGCCGACGAGCCGGAGCACCTCGCGTTCGCGGTCCGTGAGCTCGTCCAGCCCGACCGAACTCCACGGCGAGACAGCCGAATCACCCCTCAGGTACGCCGCCACGAGCCTGCGCATCACCGTGGGGCCGAACTGCATCTCCCCGGACGCGACGGCGGTGATCGCGGCGATCAGCCTGGCCGGTTCGGACTCCTTCAGCACGAACCCCGCCGCGCCCAGCCGCAACGCCTCGTGGACGTACTCGTCCAGGTCGAAGGTGGTCAGCACCAGCACCCGCGCGGACGCCGCGGCACGGGTGAGCGCCGCCAGCCCCGGCAGGCGGATGTCCAGCAGGATCACGTCCGGTCTCGACGACCCGGCCAGCGCGCAGGCGGTGTCGCCGTCCCCGGCCTCGCCGACGACGGTCAGATCTGGTGCAGCATTCAGCAAGGCGACCAGGCCGGCACGGAACAACGGCTGGTCGTCGACTACGAGTACGCGCGTCACAATGCCCTCATTCTTGTGACGTCACCGCGGTAGATCCCCCACCAGGAGCGTACCGCGAAAGTTGACGGGAGATCCACTCTTCGTGAGACGACCCGGTTCCGCCTCCGTCGCTACGTTCGGCGCCATGCGAACCGCATCGGCCGATCTGCTCGCCGTCCGGACGATCACCGTGGACGGCTCGGACGTCTACCTCCGGGTCACGAACAGTCCCGTCGACCTGGAGATCCGGTGGTCCCGCGACGGCGACCACCGGGTGGCGGGCAGCCCCGTGCTGTTCCCGGCGGGGGACCGCGCGCGCCGGTTGCTCGGCACGAACTTCCGCGCCGGCACCACGTTCTGCCTCGACGTGGTGGGGCAGGCGGCCGAGGACTGGTGCGGTGTCGTCGACTGGAACGTCTGACCTTCCGAAGGGACTCTCGATGAAACGCGCTCTCGCCGGCCTGCTCGCCGTGGGCTTCGCGATGCTGTCGGCCACGCCCGCGCAGGCGGCGTCGACGACGATCACGGTGCCGTTCAAGGAGAACCAGATCACCTGGTTCACCACCGCGCGCACGATCACCGTCGCCGGGTCGAACATCGACGCCCAGGTCGCGCTCGGCGGTGTCATGCAGCTCGCCTGGTACAAGTGCGGCGACCGCAACACCCGCGGCGCGTTCGTGCGGATGGAGGAGACCCGCAAGCACGTCGGCACGAACTTCAAGGCGGGCACCAAGTTCTGCCTCGCCTCGAACAGCCCGTACACCTCGGGCACAGTCGGAGGAACGCTGTGGTGGAGCGGCAACTGACCGGACTGCTCGCGCTCGCCCTGCTGGCCGGATGCGCGGCACCACCGGCGGAGCCCCAGCTCGTCGACCAGCGGCAGTACACGCGGGACATGCTGGACGGCTCGGCGAAGTTCACCTGGCCGGACGGCCGGAAGCCGGACTTGGCCGTGCTCGCGGAGAAGTCCGGCCCAGGGCCGGACAAGGCGCCGCCGGGCAGCGAACGGATCGTCCTGGAGATCACCAACTCGTGCGCCTGGTACCTCGGCTGGGAGGACGCGAAGAAGCGCGGCGACCAGACCGCGCAGACGGCCGCGTTGAAGGTGATGGACGAGGTGCTGCCGAAGTTCTCGCCGGAGGACCCGGACGGGCAGCGCTACGCCCGGGACACCGCGGCGAAGGCCAAGGCCGGGGACGGCTCGCTGGCGGCGGACTACGTGGCGAACAACTGCGAGTCCGTGCTGTGGAAATAGCGAACGGGGCGCGTCCGATGTGGACGCGCCCCGTTCCGCTCGTGCTCCGTCAGCCGGCCGAAGCGTCCATCAGGACGGGCTTCTCCGCGTCGGGGTTGTCGGTCTTGATGACCTTCTTGTTGCGGCGGTTGCGCTTCTCGAGGTAGGTCGCGAGCCACGTCAGCAACAGGCACAGTCCGATGTAGACCAGGGCGACCACGATCATCACCGGGATCATCGGGCGGCCGAAGTTGACCGCGTCACCACCGATGCGCGTACCCCACCGCAGCAGCTCCTCGAAGGTGATGAGGAAGCCGAGCGCGGTGTCCTTCAGCAGCACGACGAGCTGGCTGATGATGGTCGGCAGCATCGCCCGCAACGCCTGCGGCAGCAGCACGAACGTCATCACCTGCGTCTTGCGCATGCCCAGTGCGTACGCGGCCTCGCTCTGGCCCTTCGGCAGCGAGTTGATGCCCGCGCGGAAGATCTCCGCGAGCACCGAGCCGTTGTACAGCATCAGGCTGATCACGACCGCCGTGAACGCGCTCAGCTTCACCCCGGCCACGGGAAGGCCGTAGTAGAAGAAGAACATCATGATCACGAGCGGGATCGCGCGGAAGACCTCGACGATCACCGCCGCGGGAGCGCGCACCCAGCCGTGGTCGGACAGCCGTGCCGCGGCGAAGATCGCGCCGAACACGAGTGCCAGCGCTGCGCCGACGGCGAACGCGCCGAGCGTGTTGCCGATGGCCTCGACGAGCGAGAGCTGGATCTGCTTGTAGTTGATCCAGTCGAGCCTGCGGGAGGTGAACTGGTCGGTGACGACGAACCTCATCACCACGTACACCAGCGCCGCGGCCACCGCCGCGATGCCGATGACGGCCATGATCTTGTGACGGACGCGGGCCTTCGGACCCGGGACGTCGAACAGCACCATGCTCATCGGGCCACGCTCCACCGCTTCTCGAAGACCTGCTGGACGTACGTCAGCGGCATCACGAGGATGACGAACCCGATTGCGACCCACACGAGTCCGACGAGGACGTTGTCACCCTGGTCCGACAGCTGCTCGCGGATGTTGCCCGCCTGGAAGACGGCAAAGCCCGACGCGACCGTCGTGTTCTTCAGCAACGCGATCATCGTGCTCGTCATCGGCGGCACCACCGAGCGCAACGCCTGCGGCAGCACCACGCTGCCGAGCATCTGCGTGAACGTGAGACCCAGCGCGCGGGAGGCCTCGGCCTGCCCGACCGGCACCGTGTTGATGCCCGATCGCACGACCTCGCAGACGAACGCCGCCGTGTAGAGCGTCAGCGCCACCACCGCGGCCGTGTACTCGTCGATCTTCAGGATCTCCAGCAGCGGGTACGCGAACACGAAGAACACGAAGACCAGCGTCAGCGGCGTGTTGCGCACGACCGTCACGTACGTCGTGCCGACACCGCGGAACACCGGCACCGGGCTGACCCTCAGCGCCGCGAGGAGCGTGCCCAACACCAGCGACAGCACCGCGGAGACGGCGAAGAGTTGGAGAGTCTGGCCAAAAGCGCGCAGGAACAGATCTAGGTTGTTGGTGAGGACGCTCATCGGTTTCCTTGCCGTCCGTCCGCCTTCAAAGGAACGGCCGGTGGACCCACGTGGGATCCACCGGCCACGTGAGGAACCGTCAGTACCGGTCGATCTTCGGCTTCTCGGCGGACGAGCCGGACTTGCCCAGCGTGCCGTCGTAGATCTTCTGCCACGAACCGTCGTCCAGCGAGGCCTGCAGGACGTCGTTCACCTTGTCGCGCAGGGCCTTGTCGTCCTTGGGCAGGCCGATGCCGTACGGCTCGCTGGAGAACGTCTTGCCGACGACCTTCAGCTTGCCGTCCTCGGCGGCCGCGTAGCCCTTGAGGATCGCGTCGTCCGTGGTGACCGCGTCGACCTCACCGTTGAGGAGCTTGGTGACGCACTGCGAGTAGCCCTGGAACTCGAGGACGTTGCCCTCTTCGGTCAGCTTCTCGTCCTTGATGCGCTTGGCCGGCGTGGAGCCGGTCACCGAGCACACCTTCTTGCCCTTGAGGGTGTCCTTGCCGGTGATGTCGGCGTTGTCCTTCTTCACCAGCAGGTCCTGGCCGGCGACGAAGTACGGGCCCGCGAACGAGACCTTCTCCTTGCGGCCGGCGTTGATCGTGTAGGTGCCGACGTAGTAGTCGACGTCACCGTTGATCAGCGCCTGCTCGCGAGCGGCCGACTGGATCGTCTTGAACTGGATCTTCTCGGGGTCGAAGCCCAGCTTCGCCGAGATCAGGCGCGCGATGTCGATGTCGAAACCGCTGTACTTGTTCGTCGTCGGGTCCTTGTAGCCCAGACCCGGCTGGTCCTCCTTGACCCCGACGATCAGCGAGCCGCGCGACTTGATCTTCTCGAACGTGGGCGAGCCGTCGACCTTGACGTCCTTGGCGACCTCGAAGAGGCCGGCGGGCGCCGCCGTGTCGGTCGGGCTGCCCTCCTTGCCACACGCGGTCAGGGCCAGTGCGCCCGTCAGCAGCACCGCCGCAAGGGTGCGAACCCTCATCGTCCTTCTCCTGCCATTCGTTCGAAAGTGGGCTGACTACTAGTGAGTCAGGATCTTGCCAAGGAAGTCCTTCGCGCGGTTGGACTTCGGCGCCGAGAAGAACGCTTCCGGGGTGGAATCCTCGACGACCTCGCCGTCGGACATGAAGATCACCCGGTCCGCGGCCTTGCGGGCGAAGCCCATCTCGTGCGTGACGACCAGCATCGTCATCCCGTCCTTGGCCAGGCCCGTCATGACGTCCAGGACCTCCTGGACCATCTCCGGGTCGAGCGCGGACGTGGGCTCGTCGAACAGCATCACCTTGGGCTTCATGGCGAGCGCGCGGGCGATCGCCGCGCGCTGCTGCTGTCCACCCGAGAGCTGAGCGGGGAACTTGTCGGCCTGGTTGGCGATCCCGACCCGCTCCAGCAGTTCCATCGCCGTCTTGCGCGCCTCGGCGGCAGGGGTCTTGCGCACCTTCGTCGGTGCGAGCATGACGTTCTCGACGATGGTCTTGTGCGCGAAGAGGTTGAAGGACTGGAACACCATGCCGACGTCGGCGCGCAGGCGGGCCAGTTCTTTTCCTTCGGCGGGAAGCGGTTGCCCGTCGACCTCGATGACACCCGAATCGATCGGTTCGAGGCGGTTGATGGTCCGGCACAGGGTCGACTTACCGGAACCCGACGGCCCCAGCACGACCACGACCTGCCCCTTCGGCACTTCCAGTTCCACGTTCTTGAGCACGTGCAACGGGCCGAAGAACTTGTCCACACCCGCCACACGAATCATCGGCGGTGCAGAGGCGGCAGTCATCCAGTCCTCCATTGGGGGTCGTCGGCGTTGGCGGAAACCTAGGTGTCCGCCACCACACCAGTCCAGGACATTGAGCAAGACTTAGGGTCTCAACTCTGTCACAGGCAGACATCGGTTGCCCGGGAGGTAGCGAAAGTGCGCGTGCTGCTCGTCGAGGACGACGACAGGGTCGCCGAGGCCTTGGTCCCAGCCCTGACCAGACGGGGTTTCCACGTGGACCGGCAGGCCACGGGCCGCGGCACGCTCGACCGCCTCGCAGGCGTCGACGTGGTGCTGCTCGACCTCGGCCTGCCCGACATGGACGGTGTGACGCTGTGCCGTGCCATCAGGGCCGCTTCGGACGTCGCGATCATCGTGGTGTCCGCGAGAGGGGAGATCGACGACCGGATCCTCGGCCTGCACGCCGGGGCCGACGACTACCTGGTCAAGCCCTATGACGTGGGCGAACTCGTCGCGCGCGTGCACGCCGTCCGCCGTCGCCGCGGCGCGGATCCGGTCGGCGTGGGAGCGGTGTCCACAGAGGTGTTCGAGACCGGCGACGTGCGGGTCGACCTGGGGCGTCACGAGGTCACGGTCGCGGGGGAGTCGGTCGCCCTGTCGCGCAAGGAGTTCCAGGTGCTCGCGCTGGTGATGGCGGCGGGCGGCGCGGTGTGCACGCGGGAGCGGATCCTCGCCGAGGTGTGGGGCCGCACCTGGTCCGGTGCGAACCGCACGCTGGACGTGCACGTGGCCACGTTGCGGACCAAGCTCGGCAGGCCCGCGTTGCTGGAGACCGTGCGCGGCGTCGGATATCGGCTGGGGCAGGTGTGATCTCAATTGGGTGATCTTTTGTCGTCGGCGTGTCGCGGCCGGGCGGGGTGACGGCGGGTGAGGTCACGACTGCTGGGCGTGGTGCTCGCCCTGATCGTGCTGGTGCTGGTGGGCCTCGGCGTGCCGCTGGGCCGCAACGTGGCGGCCGCGGAGCAGCAGGAGATGTTCCTCGACCGGCTCACCGACACCAGCCGGTTCGCCTCGCTGGCGCAGCGGCCGCTGATCGACGACAGCCCGCACCTGCTGCGGCCGGAGCTGGAGCGCTACGACGAGCTGTACGACATCGGCGTGGCCGTGGTGGCCCGCGACGCGCCGACCGTGCCGCTGGTGGCGTCGCGCAACGACCTCGCGCTGGGTGACCCCGCCGTGCAGGACCTGGTCAGCAAGGCGCTGGCCGGGCGCCTGCCGGTCGCGCCGGCGTTGTTCACGCCGTGGAGCGACGCGAAGGTCGTGCTCGCCGAACCGGTCCTGGTCGACGGCGAGGTGCGCGGCGCGGTGATCACGTTCTCCCCGACGGCCAAGACCCGCTTCGAGGTGCTCGCCTGGTGGGCGCTGCTGCTCGCGGGAAGCCTGCTGGTGCTGGCGCTCGCGGTGCTGCTGGCACTTCCGGTGGTGCGCTGGACGTTGCGCCCGGTGCAGGCGCTGGACGAGGCGACCGGGAAGCTCCTCGCCGCGGTGGTGTCGGGCCGGCCGGTGCGGCCGGTGGGCGCGGAGAGCGGGCCGCCGGAACTGCGGCAGTTGTCGCGGTCGTTCGACCAGATGGCCGCGAACGTGAGCGATGTGCTTGCCGCGCAACGGGCCTTCGTCGCGGACGCGTCGCACCAGCTGCGCAATCCGTTGACCGCGCTGAAACTCCGGCTGTCCAACCTGGAGGGTCACGTCGACGGCGAGGGGGAGGTGCACCAGGTCGAGGCGCTGAGCGAGACCGACCGGCTCAACCGCATCCTCGACGAGCTGCTCGCCATGGCGCGTGCCGAGTCCAGTTCCGTGGACCCGGTGCCGGTCGACGTCGACAAGTCCGTGGCCGCACGGCTGACCGCGTGGTCGTCGGCCGCCGCGGCGAAGGACGTGCATCTCGTGCTCGACGGGGAACGCGTCGGCATGGCCCTCGTCCCGCCGCGCGGTGTCGAGACGATCCTGGACGCGCTGCTCGACAACGCGTTGAAGTTCACCGCCGAGGGCACGCTGATCGTGGTGGACGCGCGCAAGTCCGACGGCGTCGTCCGGCTCTCCGTCGCCGACCACGGACCCGGTCTGCAGCCCGACGAGCTCGAACGGGCCACCGACCGGTTCTGGCGCAGTCCGGCGCACCAGAACGTGCCCGGCTCCGGGCTGGGGCTCTCGATCGTGCGGCTGCTGGTCGAACGCGTCGAAGGCACCGTCCAGCTGGAATCGCCCGACGACGGCGGCCTGAAGGTCGTGATCGAACTGCCCGCTGTCTAGACCCCGGGAATCAGACTTTGGCCTCGCGGTAGTAGCGCATCGCGCCGGGATGCAGCGGTACCGGTGATGTCTCGATCGCGGACCGCTGCTCTATCGTGCGCGCCGCCGAGTGCGCCTTCACCAGGTCGGGCTGGCCCTCGAACAGTTGCCGCACCAGAGCTTCGGCCACGTCGTCGGACATGGACTCGTTGACGAGCAGGAAGTTGCGCACGACGAGCGTGATGACCGGGCCGGATTGCAGGTTGTAGGTGGAGGCCGGCAGCGTCGCCGATCCGTAGACGGGGTACTGCTGGCGGAACTTCAGCAGCTCGTCCTTGAGGTCGAGCATCCGCACGCCGAGTCCCTTGGTGAGGTCGGTGATCCGGCGCGTCGGCAGGCCGCCGGACCAGAAGAACGCGTCGAGCCTGCCCTCCTGCATGGCACCGGCGGAGTCGTCGAGGCCGAGGTTCACGGCCTGCGGCCGGACGTTCTCGGACTGCAGCAGCTTGGTCGCGATGATCTCGACGCCGGACTCCTTCGCGCCGATCGACACGCGTAGTCCCGACAGGTCGCGCAGCTTCGCCACCGGCAGGTCGGCGCGGACGATGACCTGCAGGTAGTCGTCGTGCATGCGGGCCAGCGCGCGCAACCGGTCGGAGCCGGGCATGCCTTCGAGCGCGTCCGCCTGGGAGAATCCGACCTGGGCCTGGTTGTTGATCAGCCGCGTGACGTTGTCCTTGGACCCGGCCGTCTGCACGACCTGGGGCCGCACGATGCCGAGACGCCCGCTCCAGATGTCCGCGAGGCCGTTGCCGAGCGAGTAGTAGACGCCGCCCTCGCTGCCCGTGGCCATCGTGATCTTGATGTCCGTCACCGTGCTGCTACAGCCCGTCAGGACCGTTGCGGCGGTCAACAGGCTCACGGCGGCATGCAGTCGTCCCAGCACCAGCGCATCGTGCCACGGGGGTGCCCGGCCCTTGCACCCGACGAAGGTCCTGCCTGGTCACGGCGCGAATGGGACATGCTTTGTGCGGTCCGCGAAACTTGGGCGTTTGACCAGGGGTTATCGTGTTCGTGTGAGTACCGCGCAGGTTGGCAAGAGCTTCCAGATCCGCACGTTCGGGTGTCAGATGAACGTGCACGACTCCGAGCGGCTCGCCGGTCTGCTGGAGGACGCGGGCTACGCGCGTGCCGGCGAGGACGAGCAGGCCGACGTCGTCGTCTTCAACACCTGCGCGGTCCGCGAGAACGCCGACAACAAGCTGTACGGCACGCTCGGCCACCTCGCCCCGCAGAAGACGGCGAACCCGGGCATGCAGATCGCGGTCGGCGGCTGCCTCGCGCAGAAGGACCGCAGCGAGATCGTCCGGCGCGCCCCGTGGGTGGACGTCGTGTTCGGCACGCACAACATCGGGTCGTTGCCGGTGCTGCTCGAACGCGCCCGCCACAACTCCGAGGCACAGGTGGAGATCCTCGACGCGCTGGAGACGTTCCCGTCGTCGCTGCCGGCCTCGCGCGACTCGGCCTACTCGGGCTGGGTGTCGATCTCGGTGGGCTGCAACAACACCTGCACGTTCTGCATCGTGCCGTCGTTGCGCGGCAAGGAGAAGGACCGCCGCCCCGGCGACGTGCTCGCCGAGGTGCAGACGCTCGTGGACGAGGGCGTGCTGGAGGTGACGTTGCTGGGGCAGAACGTCAACTCCTACGGCGTCGAGTTCGGCGACCGGCTCGCGTTCGGCAAGCTGCTGCGCGCCTGCGGTGAGATCGACGGACTGGAGCGCGTGCGCTTCACCTCGCCGCACCCCAAGGACTTCACCGACGACGTCATCGCCGCCATGGCCGAGACGCCCGCCGTGTGCCACAGCCTGCACATGCCGCTGCAGTCCGGTTCGGACCGCCTGCTCAAGGCGATGCGCCGCTCGTACCGCACCGAGAAGTACCTGGGGATCATCGACAAGGTCCGCGCCGCCATGCCGGACGCCGCGATCACCACCGACATCATCGTCGGCTTCCCCGGCGAGACCGAGGAGGACTTCCAGGGCACGCTCGACGTGGTGCGCCAGGCCCGTTTCTCGTCGGCGTTCACGTTCCAGTACTCGAAGCGTCCCGGCACCCCGGCGGCCGACCTGCCGGACCAGTTGCCCAAGGCCGTTGTGCAGGAGCGCTTCGAGCGGCTCGTGGCGCTGCAGAACGAGATGACGCACTCGTTGAACATCGAGCAGGTCGGCCGCACGGTCGAGATTCTCGTGGCAACGGGTGAGGGCAAGCGCGACGCCGAGACCCACCGCATGAGCGGCCGCGCGCGCGACGGACGCCTCGTGCACTTCGCACCCGGCACGATCGTTCCGCGTCCTGGCGACGTCGTGGAGACCGTCGTGACGTACGCGGCCCCGCACTACCTCGTCGCGGACGGCGAACCGCTGTCGTGGCGCCGCACCAAGGCCGGTGACCGTTCCGAGGCCGGCATCAAGCCCAAGACCGCGGGCATCGGCCTCGGTCTGCCGTCGTTCGGAGCGCCCGAGCCGTTGCCGGTGGTGTCAGGGTGCGCGGCCCAGTGAGTGATGAGGACTTCTTGCGCAAAGAGATCGACGCGGTGGAGCACGAGGCGGCCAAGCGCATCGACCCGGGAACGGGCGCGCTGACGATCTCGATCGCGGTGCTCGCGATCCTGGTGTCGCTGGTCCTGCCGTGGATCGGCGAGCACACCGGTCTGCAGGTCGTGCTGGGGGAGTCGTCGCTGTTCCTCCCGACGCTGTTCTCCTACCTCGCGCTGGGCATCGGCGTGCTCGGCTCCGGCGTCACGCTCGCGGTGCGGCGCTGGGGACTCACGTGGGTGTGCTCGCTGGGGCTGTTCGCGGGGTCGATCATCGGCGTGCTGTCGATCTGGACGCAGCAGACGACGACGAGCAACAAGACGATCGGTCCCGGGCCCGGCATCGGTTTGATCATCGCGGTGATCGCGGTGATCCTCCTGCTGGTGAAGTGGGTGCAGATCGCGGCCTCGCGCCCGCCGCAGCTGTGACGAACGGGCGCAGTGCCCCCTGAAAACGCCTGAGGGCCCCTCTCCGCACGGGAGAGGGGCCCTTTCAGGTGTCAGAACTAGCGGGTCGCCAGGGCCTGCTCAGCGGCGGCGAGCCACTCGCGCCACTGGGCGGCCTGCGCCTCGGCCTGCTCGGTGCGGCGCTTGTCGCCCGCGGCACGGGCCTTCGCGGCCTGCGCCTCGAACTGCTCCACGCGCTCGCGGAACTGGGCCACGCGGGCCTCGGCCTCGGGGTCGGACCGGCGCCACTGGGCGTCGACCGCGCCGCGGACCTTCTCCTCGATGCTGCGGAGCTTGCCCTCGAGCTCGCGGATGCGCTCGCGCGGCACCTTGCCGATCGCGTCCCAGCGTTCCTGGATCTTGTAGAGGGCGTTGCGCGCCGTCTCGAGGTCGCTCGTCGGGTCGATGCCCTCGGCCTCGGCGAGCAGCTCCTCCTTCAGCTTCGCGTTCGCCGTGAACTCGGCGTCCCGCTCGCTGAACGCTTCGGAGCGCTTCTGGAAGAACGCGTCCTGCGCGGCCCGGAACCGCTGCCACAGCGCGTCGTCGGCCTCCTTGGGCGCACGCCCGGCGGCCTTCCACTCGACCATGAGCTCCTTGTAGCGACCGGCCGTGGTGCCCCAGTCGTCGGAGTCGACGAGCTTCTCGGCCTCCTCGACCAGCGACTGCTTGGAGGACTTGGCCACGGTGCGCTGGCGGTCGAGATCCGCGAAGTGCGAGCCGCGACGGCGGTTGAACGCGTCGCGGGCCTTCGAGAACCGGCGCCACAGCTGCTCGTCGGTCTTGCGGTCGACGCCGCGGATGGTCTTCCACTCGTCGAGGATCTGACGCAGCCGGTCGCCCGCGACCTTCCACTGCGTCGACTCGGTCGCGATCGACTCGGCCTCGTCGACGAGCGCCTGCTTGCGCGCCACGGACTGGGCTCGGGCGGCCTCCTTGGCCTCCTTCGCCTTCTCCATGCCGGCCTCTGCCTGGACCAGCACGTGCTCGACGCGGGCGGCCAGCGCCTTGAGGTCACCGACGACGGCGGCCTCGGCGAGCTGCTCCTTGACGTGCTTCGCGCTGGTCATGGCGTGCTTGGGATCGCCGGCGCCGGACTTGAGCCGCGACACGAGCAGCTCGACCTCGGTGCGCAGGTCGTCGAAGCGCCGCGCGAAGTGCGCGAGACCCTCGACCGGCTCACCGGCCTGCCACGACCCGACAGCACGTTCGCCGTCCTCGGTCTTCACGTACACGGTGCCGTCGGCGTCCACGCGCCCCCAGCGGTCAGGGTGGTCCGACGCCACGGGGACGGCCGAAGGCGTCGCCTGCGCCGGGGTCTCCTTCGGCGTTTCCTCGACCACACCCTCGGCTGCACCCTCGACTGGGGCGGTCTCCGCCACGGTCTGCGGTGTGCTGTCCTGCTCCGACATCGCCGGTTCCTCCCATCTGACGCCCGTGCCTGCCACGGGCGCCCCGCCGTTGGCGGGGCCGATGCAATACGGGCGCTGGAGGGTCTCCCGTCCCCAGTTCCCCGCGCGCATTCAAACAGGTCAGAGCTCGACTCGGTACTGGGAGTCCACGATAGGTAGCCTCGTCGGTCGTGATCACCCGTGCCGCGGTGGTGCCGCACCCACCTCTTCTGGTCCCAGAACTGGTCGTGGGAGCCGCCGCAGAAACCGAGCCCGTGCGGGCCGCAACCCTTGCCGCAGCAGGAAAACTGCCCGGTCCGTGGGTCGCGGTCGCCGTGGACGACAGCGGCCCCTCGACGTACTCGACGCCGTTGTCGGGAACTTTTCTCGGTTATGGGGTCGATGTGCCTGTGTCACTCGGCGGTGACCTGCCGCCGGATGCGCGGATTCCGTTGCCCGTGCTGGTCACCGCGTGGCTTCGGGAACACTGCGGAGTCGAGGTGTCACGCGTCGAACTCGTACCGCCTGACCTGCCCGCTTCCGAATGTGTCTCGTTTGGACAACAACTCGCTTCCGAGGTGAATTCCGGGTCGGAATCTGAGGACGTTGGACTCTTGTTCCTCGGCGACGGCTCCACCCGGCACGGCCCGCGCTCGCCGGGGTCCGACGACGAGCGTTCGGGACCTTTTGATTCTTTGGTCCACACTCTGCTGGCGAACGCCGACGTGGACGGCCTGCTCGGTCTCGACGTCGGCCTCGCCCGTGAACTGGGCGCGCAGGGCCGTGCGGCGTGGCAGGTCCTCGCGGGCGTGCCAGGACCGTGGCGCAGCCTGGGCGCCGAGTTCTTCGCACCGTTCGGCGTGGGCTACCACGTCTCTGTCTGGGAGCGCCCGTGATCACCCCCATCGCAGTCGTCGGACCCACCGCGACCGGCAAGTCCGACCTGGCCGTCGCGCTCGCGGAGCGGTTCGGGGGAGAGGTCGTCAACGCCGACGCCATGCAGCTCTACCGCGGCATGGACATCGGCACCGCGAAGATGCCGCTCTCGGAACGCCGTGGCGTGCCGCACCACCTGTTCGACGTCCTGTCCGTCACCGAGACCGCGTCGGTGGCCGCCTATCAGCGCGAAACGCGGGCCGTCGTCGAGGAGTTGCTCGCCGCCGGGCGTCCTCCGGTCCTCGTCGGAGGTTCGGGGCTCTACGTGCAGGCCGTGCTGGACGACCTGAAGTTCCCCGGCACCGACGACGCGGTGCGCCTGCGGTTCGAGGCGGAGCTGGCCTCGGCGGGCTCGGAGGCGTTGCACCGGCGTCTGCAGGAGCTCGACCCGGCCGCCGCGATCGCGATCCTGCCGTCCAACGGCCGCCGCATCGTGCGCGCGCTGGAGGTCATCGAGCTGACGGGACAACCGTTCTCGGCGAACCTCCCCAAGCCCGGCCCCGCCCGCTACGGCACCGTCCAGATCGGCGTCGACCGCGAGGTGTCCGAACTGGACACCCGAGTCGACCTGCGGGTGGACCTGATGTTCGCCGACGGCCTGGAAGACGAGGTGCGCGCTCTGGTCCGGCTCGGACTGCGCGACGGCAAGACCGCGTCGCGAGCGCTGGGCTACCAGCAGGTGCTGTCCGCAATGGACGGAGCCTGCACGATCGACTTCGCCGCGGAGGAGACCAAACGCGCCACCCGCCGGTTCGTGCGCCGGCAGCGGTCCTGGTTCCGGCGTGACCAGCGCATCACCTGGCTCGACGGTGCTCGGCCTGATCTTTTGGAGGCCGCCGGTAACCTTGTCCCGTGGAGTTCGTGAAGGGGCACGGCACGGAGAACGACTTCGTCGTCCTGCCCGACCTCGATGACGCGTTGGATCTGACCGTCGCCCGCGTGCAGGCGCTGTGCGAACGGCAGCGTGGCCTGGGCGCGGACGGCGTGCTGCGCGTCGTGCGCATGGGCGGCGCCGAGGGCAAATGGTTCATGGACTACCGCAACGCCGACGGTTCCATCGCCGAGATGTGCGGCAACGGCCTGCGCGTCTTCGCCCGCTACCTGGTCGACGCGGGCCACCAGCCGCAGGGCACGTTCGTCGTCGGCACGCGCGCGGGTGACCGCACGGTCACCACGCACCCGGACGGCTCCGTCACGAACGACATGGGTCCCGCACGGGTCACCGGCACGTCCATCGCCGCGGTCGACGGCTCCGGCATCGGCGGCTTCGCGGTCGACGTCGGCAACCCGCACCTCGCGTGCGTCACCGAGGTCCCGGTCGAGGACTTCGACCTCACCGTGCCGCCCGGCTTCGACCCGGTGATGTTCCCGCACGGCGTCAACGTCGAACTCATCAACGTCATCGGCGCCGACGCGCTGCGCATGCGCGTCTACGAGCGCGGCGTCGGCGAGACCCGCTCGTGCGGCACCGGCACCGTCGCGTCCGTCGCCTCCTGGCTCGCGGGCCAGGGCAGGACCACGGGCTCGGCGACCGTCGACGTCCTAGGCGGCCAGGTGTCCGTCACCATCGAGCCGACGACGTCGACCCTCACCGGACCTGCCGTGCTCGTCGCCCGCGGCGAGCTCGACAAGTCCTGGTGGGACGCCCTTGCCTGATCCGATACCGCTCAACTGATATCCGATATATCAGTTGAGCTGGTGGATCTCGATCTTCCCGAGCCGGTCGGGCCTGACGACGCTCGGGTTCGAGTCGGGCGCGGTCAGGCAGACGAGGTTGTCGCCGACGACCGCGACGGCGAAGCACGTCTGCGTCGTCTCCACCTTGTTGGTGATCTTGCCGCCCTCGGTCACCCGGAACACCGCGGGCTGCAACGCGGCAGCCACCCAGACGCCGTCCCCGCTGGTGCTTGATGTATCGGCCGCGATCCCGTCCGGCGCGATCCCGAACTCCTTCACATCGGCCCACACCCTGCGGTTTTGCAACGATCCGTTTCGGTCGACCGAAAATGAAGTGAGCTGGAATGCAACGGTCTCGGCGACGACCAGGATGTTGCCGCTCTCGGACTCACCGGTCGGGTCGGGCAGCAGCGCCATGCCGTTCGGGAACTTGAGGTCCTCGGCGGCGACGCTGACGGACCCGTCGGGCTGGACGAGCGCGAGCGCGGCGCCCGGCGGTTCGAAGTCGGGTTCGAGCAGTCGCGCGATGCCGACGTCGTCGATCAGGCCGTGCAGGTCGAAACCGAAGTTGCCGACGTACGCGCGGCCCTCGGAGTCGACGAGCATGTCGTTGGCGTGGAAGGTCGCGATGTCCGATATATGAGCGTGCAGGACCAGGTCGTCGCCCTCCAGGCGGCGGACCGTGCGGTCGAGCATCGACACGACGAGCAGGCGTCCGTCGGGCAGCCAGCCGAGGCCCGAGGGCTGGCCGTCGAAGGCGACGACGACCTCGTCGTCGCCCGTCGCGAGGTCGAGGGCGTGCACTTCGCCCGCGTAGAAGTCCGAGTAGTAGAGGCGGCCGTCAGGACCGCGTCGCGGTCCTTCGCCGAAGTGGAGACCGTCCCGCAGCACCGAGGTATCAGCCATGGGCCTCGACGCTAGACGTGGCCGGCAGGTCCCGCATAGAGCGCAGCGGCGAGAACAGCACCCACCCCATGCCGGCCACCGAGCCGATCAGCGAGACCCACAGCGTCGGCACGATCCCGATCCACGAACCGAGCCCGCCGCCCAGCAGCGCGCCCAGCGGCGTCGCGCCCCACACCACCCAGCGGATCGAGGCGTTCATCCGGCCCAGCAGGTGGTCGGGGCAGATGGCCTGCCGGTAGCTCACCTGGCCGACGTTGTAGACGACGACGCCGAACGCGCTGACCGCGAGCCCGGCCATCGCGAACACGATGCCCCAGCCCTGTTTGGTGAACGGCATCAGCAACACGAACGGCCAGGTCAGCAGCGGCACGAACCAGATCAGCCGAGCCTGTC